>NZ_FTOL01000022.1 GCF_900156735.1 Chryseobacterium ureilyticum | reverse complement strand
GCAAAGCCGACAATGGAAGTAAGATGCTCTATTGAGGTAACCTCACAATTGGTAGAAACCCAAGAAGCGTCTCTGGATTATCTCGTAGGATCTACTGATATTCTACTGGATAAAAATATTGTCTCTAAAATTTTAGATATACAAAAGCTAAAAGAGAACGATAGACAGCATGTCTTCGCTCTTCTGGATGCGTTCCTTAAACAAACTAAGCTGCAAAGCATTCTATAAAACAACAAAGCCACTCAAACGAGTGGCTTTGTTGTTAGAAAACTATCCAATAGTTTCCTGAACATAATCATCAGATTTATAAAAGTCACCCAGCCTTTGACCACAAAATGGACAATGATTTATAATCATCTTCAAAATTTCAGCATCATCTACACTATTTTTATAACCAGATGTAATAAGAAAACCTTTATCAGGTATGGAAGGTTTAATTTGTAATAAATCATTATAAAGTTTTTCAGAGTACTTTATTATTCTAAAATTAAGTCCAAGACTATTTTCTACTAAGCATACTCCTTTTAGTCTTTCGCAACAAAATTTGTTATTATTCATAATTTTTTTTAATTTAAAGATTATGTAATGTTGCATTTGTATTGTATTGTTTTCATTCACAAAACAATACAACAAAACCGCCGTTTTCGCAGTGATTATTTATTAAAAACCATTACAAACATTCATAATGAGCTGTCCATGCTTTAGCTTCTTTAATACTATCTTGTTCATCAAAAATCAATAAATATTTATTAACACTACCACAATACTTTAAGCCATTATATGAGTTGGATATGACATCAACTCTTAAAGAATCATTTCTCAATTTAGTAAAAACTGCTATATGAGATGGCCCTTTAAATTTATCTTTTGTAAATACATTTTGGCTTTTATAGTAGTCTTGTGATTTCCAAAATTTCCCCCAATTTTTTTTATTTATTTTAGATAGACACTTACTTTTTTTATATGGGTTAGTTTTTTCAATATTTAACCAGTTAAAATAACTATCAGATTTATATAGCGGAAAAAAACTTTCATAAATAGAGATTCCATAAGCTCCAGGATTTAAAAGATCTTTATAATACTTTTCTGTACCCTTATTTATAAAATCCTGTTTTATGTATTCAAGCCCTTTTTCATATCTTTCACATGCACATTGTCCATACACTGAAAAACTAATACATACAGATAAAATAATTAAATATTTCATTATTTGGTTTTTGGAGTTAGCATAAAAAGGTTTTTCTTCACATCGATTTTTTTAAAATTACCATCCATGATACTTCTTTCAAAAGGCGTAAAATTATATTGCTTACCATTACGTAGAATATCTGTCGGGCTATATGATTCTCTTTGACCAAATGGTTGAGTAAATTTTCCAGAAGCATCTAATTCTCTTCTAATTGTATTTATAACTTTTTCGTTTGGACCTGGCGCACCATAAATCACATCCTGATCGTTAAGACTATTATATACATGGCTTACTTCGTGAAGAGTAGTCATTCCATATCCCATCGTTAGAGGATTTAATGCCTCACTTGTTCCTGCTATAAATTTATTTACTTGATCAGTATTAATATTTAAGTCATATGTTACTGTTGAACCATACACGCCATCTATTGTTTCACCTCGTGCCCCTGTGGGTTCGATTGAAGATCCTTTAGTGTTGTCTGAATTAATCTGATAGTCAGTTCTATGATTATCAATAGCACCTTTCAACATATCACGAACTGTTTTACTTCCTCCCATATCAGAAGATTCTTTGTAACTCAGCTTCCTATTATCTCCAACAGATAATTTCAATCCCGTTTCTTTTTCTAAATCACTTACAATCTTATTTTGTGTATCAGCAGAAACACTTTTCCCAAATGTTATATCATAGTTCTGCATGCCATCCGGATCAATAAAACGGATTGGATTATTAAAAGCATAAGTATATGGACTCCAACGTCTGGAAGTTTCCGCCAATGGATCTACAACTCCCCATCTACCGATATCCGACATATACAGCCTCGCCCCATAATCATACATTCCCGTTTCCTGAAGCTCCTTACCGTTGTACTTGTAATTCTTATAATTCCCCTGTCCAAAGAAAGCATTTCCGGTTTTTAGGTGGTTCATTCCAAATGGATAATAATCATTGACATCCGTAATTTCAAGAGCGCCTGCGATGGTTCTGCCAAAGCTTATTCTTACCGAACTCCGTTTGCAGCTTTCATAAAAAGTTCTCTTTTATTCA
>NZ_FTOL01000026.1 GCF_900156735.1 Chryseobacterium ureilyticum | reverse complement strand
AAAAATCAATATATTTACCAGTACAAGGATCACCTTGGAAACGTGAGAATAAGCTTTGGCAGAACCAGCGCAGGCGCTCTTGAAATTACAGATGCCAATGATTATTATCCATTTGGAATGAACCACCTAAAAACCGGAAATGCTTTCTTTGGACAGGGGAATTATAAGAACTATAAGTTTCAGGAACAAGAGCTACAAGAGACCGGTTTTTACGCATTTAAGTGGCGACAATATATGCCCGACGTTGGCAGATTTTTTAACATAGACCCGCTTAGTGAAAAATACGCTTACCAATCTCATTATAACTTTTCTGAAAATCGTGTTGTTGACGGTAGAGAATTGGAAGGATTGGAATGGGCTGCAAGTAGAAATTTGGAAAGTAAAACAATAAATTTACATCTTACTTACAAACCTGTAAATAATACAGCTGGAGCTCTTTCTAATGCACAGATGAATACTCTGATAAAAGAGCGTGAAGCACAAATTGTTTCATCCTTTGGTGGGAAAGACATTGAGGGAAATCAAGTTAATATTACTTTTAGTCAGAGTGATAAATCTACTATGGTTTGGGATTATAATATTGGATATGACACAAATAATGTGGATGATTTTAAAGGAAAAAGTCAGGAATCAATTGATAATGTAACATATCGAACAGATGGAATGACTGATTCTGTTAATAATACACAAACAAATAGAACCCAAATAAATATTTTCACTTCAACAGGTCTTGATGTTAACGAAAAAACAGGACAATTAAATTTTGATAATAAAGGCAGATCTCAATTAGCCAAAACTGGAGCTCATGAAACAGGGCATACATTGGGAATAAAACATAATGATCAGGCAACATTAAGATCTACACCAGATAATTTAATGCGGGAAGGAAGTCCAGGAGTAAAAATTACTCCAGAACAAAGAAGTAATGCTATAAAATTAGTAGAAGAACAACAACCAAAAATAGGAATAGAATGAAAATACTCAATAAAATAATCTTGTGTTTGTTATTTGTTTTTGTTAGCTGCTCTGCAGTAAAGGTAACAGAAATATTTGGTTCAGAAAAAGAAATTGTAGAGAGTGTTCGCTCAAAGGTTTTGATTAAAAAATTTAATGCACAAAGCAAAAATAAATCGTTTTTAGATTTTGGGTCTACATTTGATAATGTAATAACCGTGAAAAATGGAGATAGTATCATATTGAATGAGAAAAGTACAACAATGCCAATGTTAGGATATACGAACTCCTGTATTATTTTAAATAATAAAGAGGTGACAATTATAATTGATCATAAACAAACAATAAAATTAAATAAAAAACAATTACCAAA
>NZ_FTOL01000020.1 GCF_900156735.1 Chryseobacterium ureilyticum | reverse complement strand
AAAAATCAATATATTTACCAGTACAAGGATCACCTTGGAAACGTGAGAATAAGCTTTGGAAGAACCAGCGCAGGCGCTCTTGAAATTACAGATGCTAATGATTATTATCCATTTGGAATGAACCACCTAAAAACCGGAAATGCTTTCTTTGGACAGGGGAATTATAAGAACTACAAGTACAACGGCAAGGAACTTCAGGAAACGGGAATGTATGATTATGGGGCAAGATTCTATATGCCCGATATTGGAAGATGGGGTGTGGTAGATCCTTTGGCGGAAACTTCTCGTCGTTGGTCAACTTACACTTACGCTTATAACAATCCTATAAGATTTATTGACCCTGATGGACGAGAAGGGACGGATTGGGTACACAATAGAGAGACTAATCAGGTTTATTGGAATAATGATGCTACAAGTCAAGCAACGGCAGGGGAAAATGAAACTTATTTAGGAAAATCCGGAACATTTACTGCTTATGACGGAACTACTACGTATTTGGGTCCAAATGGTTCGAATGATTATAAGAATAATTCTTTATTGGGTGCAACTGGATCATTAACTAACTTAGACCCCTTAATTAAAGCAGGTGATTTTGCACCAGGAATGAGCATCGCTGCTTTTGGAAATAATGATGGTTCATACATTAGAGCTACTCCTGATAATCCTTTTGCGAATCCTTCCTCTCAATTAGCTTATAATGGATTAATAGGTATGCAAATGGCTGCGTCTGGAATTGCTGTGGAAGCTGCATTAGGCGCAGTAGGAATTACAGGTGGGCTATCTTTATCTACTACTGGTTCTGTCGCTGGTGATGGATTAGGTGGTTTAGGAGTGCAAGTTGTTAATCCAACGAATAGTGGTTTTGCCGGAGTTGTTAATAATTCAAGAGCCTTGTGGGGTACTACTCAACAACAGATGTCATCTCATTTAGGAGAAGGTTGGACCTCAGGAAGCTACGGGAGTAACGGAATGGGGTGGAAACTTACAAATGGAGATAAATCTGTTTTTTATAATCAAAGTAGTTCAGCTCATGGAGGAGCTGAATACTGGGGATTTTCTTCAGCAGAATTGGGTAAAACTAAAATTATAAATCCATCAACTTACCTTCCAAGGATAGGAGATAAAGCAACTATTCTTCCTCATTAAATCAAATAATATGGAGACAAAAAAATTATACGAATACTTTTTAGATACTTTATCCCATTGTGGTTCCTTTATTCTTGATTCCAGTAAGGAAGTTATTGAGTATGAAATTTTTGAAGAATTTGATATTGGAATTATTTCTTTTTTATATGAGGACTCACTGAAGCAGTTGTTAGATTCAAAATTTATTACTTATGATATATATAATAGATCTTTACTAATAAGGAAGAAACTATTACAATTACAAGAACTGAATTTATGGAAAATAGATTTAGTAAAAACTAATGAAAAATGGAGAGAAGTTATTATGCTTTGTGATGAAGTAAAAGATATGATAAAAAAATAATTCCCCCGCTCTGCGAAGTTTATAACTTCGAAGCAGGCAAAAAAAAGAACCCTCGCAAATTGCGAGGGTTTTATTTTATTTAGCAAACGCCTGTTTTGTTTTAAAATTTTGAATAATGTTATCCACGAGAAAGAACAAATGTTCTTTGGTTGCAGGATCGAGTTTGTCGATATCTTCGATGCGCTTCATTACTTCTTTATCATAAGAAGAAATCTCACCTTCCCCAATTAAATAATTAACAGTTACATTACAGCACCGTTAATCCTACAAGTTGTTTGTCTACTTCGTCCTGCGACATCCTTTATCTTTTCTTCCCTCTGTAAGAAGTTTACCAAAGCTTATAGATTTTATAAATGTATTAAAATGATAAGAAATTAAAATTTTCATGAATCTGATTTGATAAGCTTACAGTTATGAGACTTATAAATTGAGATTGTTTTGATTTTGTGAAAAATCAATATATTTACCAGTACAAGGATCACCTTGGAAACGTGAGAATAAGCTTTGGCAGAACCAGCGCAGGCGCTCTTGAAATTACAGATGCCAATGATTATTATCCATTTGGAATGAACCACCTAAAAACCGGAAATGCCTTCTTTGGACAGGGGAATTATAAGAACTACAAGTACAACGGCAAGGAACTTCAGGAAACCGGAATGTATGATTACGGAGCGAGGCTGTATATGTCAGATCTTGGTAGATGGGGCGTGGTGGATCCGTTGGCAGAAACTTCCAGACGTTGGTCGACCTATACTTATGCATTTAATAATCCATTAAGATTTATAGATCCGGATGGTATGGAAAATCAAGACATCCACCTTTTAGGAAATTTGGCAGATAAAGCACTTGAGCAATTAAATGCAAATAGTAGTCTTACTATGACAAAGGATTCAAATGGTAAATTAGAAACAGCTAATCTGAGTAAAAGTGATTATAATAATTTATCTGCAACTGATAAAGTTTTATATAATGGTATAAAGGATTCTAATATTGACTCTAAAATATATGCTGATAATAATAATATAACTCCTGATGGAGGATTAATTCCTGGAGGATCTTTTGGTGGAGCTAACTATGATTCGGCAACAAAAATTAGTACAGGAACTCAGTACACAAACCCTGAAGTATTAGGTAATGCAGAAAGCTTTACGGGAACACAAAAAGGGACAGGAATGACTCATGAGGTTGTCGAAAATGTACTTATTACTCAGGAGTCTTTCAAAACAAAAAGTGATGTTCCGATAAAAACAGCGTTAAATTCTAGTCCAATATTTGATAAATTTCATGATCAAACAAGAAGCATGATGCCGTATGATAATTTAGTGATATCAGCTAGAACAAGATTTGAGACAGCTGGAACAACCAGAAAATATTACGAAGGTTTTGCTGGAAAAAAAGATGCTAACGGAAAAATTCAGACGCAACCTTTATATAAAGTTTATTCAGATGATAAAAGATTAAAAAAATAATCCCATGAAAAATATAGTTTTTTTATTTTTTTTCGTTCTTTACAGTTGTCAAACAAACAATGTAATTATTTGTTCAAAACCGATCCATATAACAAGGAAAATAATCTCTTTTAAAGAAAATAAAGAGGTTAATATATTAATAGCAGATAATAATGATATTATAGAAGTATTTAAAGAAAACACATCTAATAATTGTAAAAAAATTAAATTAGGAAAAAGCTATTCTTTAAAAATAATTCCTGTGAGTGATTTAATACAGCAAGGTGTTGAATCTCCCAATGAATACATTTTAAATGACTCAACTATAATTAAATATAGTCATTATTATACTTTAGAAAAAAAGCAAAATGTTTGTATAATAAAATAAGGAATTACCTATTCAAAATTACCATTTACCAATATAAAAAGTTACCTTAAGTAATTACTAAAACAATCTTTTAAAAATTGTAAGAATTCAAATAACAATAAAAATTACTCCAGAATAGAGAACGAATGCGATTAATTTAGTAGAACAACAACCAAAGCTAGATAATGAGAAATTCTAATAATATAATTGTTTGCATCTTACTTTGTTTTATGAGTTGTTCAGCAATTAAGATAACAGAAGTATATGGTAAAGAGATGGAAATTGTTGAAAGTGTACGTGCAAAAGTGATGATTAAAAATCTAAAAGCAGAAAGCAAAAATAAATCATTTTTAGTTTTTGCATCTGATTTTGATAACATGATAACTGTTAAGAATGGAGATAGTATAGTTCTTAATGAAATGAATAAAACATTACCAATGTTGGGGTATACGAACTCCTGTATTATTTTAAATAATAAAGAGGTGACAATTATAATTGATCATAAACAAACAATAAAATTAAATAAAAAACAATTACCAAA
>NZ_FTOL01000019.1 GCF_900156735.1 Chryseobacterium ureilyticum | reverse complement strand
AATGCCAATGATGTAAAGGTAGAGCTCAAAGCTGTTCATACCAAACCTCAATATTATGGTTATAACAGCAGTAGAAATGAAAAATTGACCTCAGGAGAAACTCCTGTAAAACATTTAGGAGATCTGGCTAAAACCGCTTACAGCCACAATGATAAAATATACAAAACTCCGGCACTTCAGGTGGCACCTATCAAAGCATCGACTCATTTAGATGTAGAACATTCTCAGAGAAGTACATCCGGAAGTGAAGCCGTAGGAGTCTTTTCTGTTTCCGGCTCTACAACAGTTCCTTTTTTACATCCTGGCTGTGTTGTAGACATTCATATGAGAAAACCAGACAGTAATGAAACGTCTTACTTTACCAAAGTGATGGTAACCGAAGCCGTCCATGAAATTGACACAATCGGACATTATACGGGTAGTTTTGAGTCTATAGCAGCTGATACTGGTTATTTACCCAAACCTGAATTTACAGAACCTATCGCTCAGCCTCAGATAGCCACGGTCATTGCCAATGCCGATCCTGAAGGACAGGGAAGAGTCCAGGTAAGATTCGATTGGCAGATGAATGATACCACTCATTTTGTACGAGTAATGAGCCCAGATGCTGGAGGAACTGATCAGATCACTCAAAACCGAGGTTATGTAGCAATCCCTGAAGTTGGAGATCAGGTAATGGTTAATTTTGTACACAGTCATCCTGACCGTCCTTTTGTAATGGGAGGAATGTTTCATGGAGGAATCGGTCTTGGAGGTGGAGTGGATAACCGTGTAAAATCTATTCAAACCCGAAGCGGACACCGAATAGTATTCACCGAAGATGAAAGCATTATTATCACGGATAAGAGTGGTAATGAGATTCATTTGGATACCACGGGAAGCAATATTAATATTACAGCACCGGAAACAATGACCCTGAATTGTAAGAATATGAACATTAATGTAGGCGAGAATATGACGACGACAGTGGGAATGAATAAGAGTAATTCAGTGGGAATGAATATTACTGAAACAGCAGGTGGTAATATTGGGCAAAACGCAGTTTTAAACTATAGTTTAAATGCAACAAATATTATGAATATAGCCTCAGATAATTTTACATATGATGCAACAGATATTCATAAAAATGCGTCAGAAGGAATTGAAGTTGCTGCTTCAAAGGATTATATACAAAATAGTGAACAGACTATTCATAATTTATCTGGTGAAAAGGGACATAATGCATAATATTTCAATATAAAAGTATTAAAATATGGCAGCGCAAAAGAAAGGACATATACAAATCTTTGCTAAAAATATACGAGGTACAGCAAATGGGGGTATTTTAGAAGAAAGTAAGTATACTAAAAATATTTCTGGTGGAAGACATATACAGAATGGCTTAGCTGGTGGGATTAATAATGACGTAAATAAAGGAAGACATTCTGTTGAAGTAACAAGAGTGAAAACTATAGAGTGTCTTGATGACTTTGAAGAGGGATCTGCTAATGATGGATCAGATGTCAATAAAAAAGAAGGAATTCTATATGGTAAAACTTATAGATTTAAGGTCAAAGAATATACAAATGGCGAACCAAGAAATCAAAATAGTATCCGATGGGCAATAGAATATATTGACCCTGAAACAGGTAGGAAAACAGAAAATATTTTGACAAATAAAGATTATAGAGGGATTGAGCTAAATGTGAGTTTTACTTCGCATGAGTGTTGTGGAGGAAATTTGGAAGTTAGGGCATATATTGAAAACTCTGAAATTGAAGGGAAATTGCCTGTATTCATGCATAACAGATTTAGATGGTTTGATAGAAAGGTATTAGAAGATCAAGTAGAACAAAGACGGGATAAGCCGTATTTAGCGGATCAAAATGATACCCCGACTTGTGGTATGGCTGCAATTTTATATATATTGGCTAAAAAGGATTTTGAAAAGTATAAAAATTTTGTATTAATGTTACATCGAACAGGAATAGGTATTTGTAATAATTATAAAATTGATGTTGATGAGAGTAAACATTTGCTAGAAATGAACCCAGTTACAAATACAAAATATCCTAGCAATCCAAATAAAATGCCTTATGCGGATTGGATACCATTTTCTTGTATGAGGGATAAGGAAAATGAATTAAAAGATTTTGATGGAGAAAATGATGAAGTTTTCGATGGATCAACCCTGCCTAGAGAGTTAAGTAAACTAATGAGGAATGTATTGAATTTTACATCGGTTATTGACAATACTAATGTTGTATTTACTAAAGGGGCATTACCTTGGGATGGCGAAGATTCTTCTTCAAGAGAAGTTGCAAAGATGCAGGAACTTTATTTGGATGGTTATACCGTATGTATGTTAATTAATGCAAATATGTTATCAAATAAAAAATCTGGAGTATTTACACCTATTGAACATTGGATAGTTTTTGAAGGAGTGATAGGTGGGACAATAACTCCGGATGTTTATGATTTTGAAGTATTTACTTGGGGGGAGATTAGGAAAGTGATAATTAATCCTTCTGTTTTTAGTACTAACTTTTATGGATATGTTTATGGAAAATAAAAAAATATTATGTTTATTTTTATTCTTTTTTGCCTGTAAAGAAAAAAATATTGAACAGTGTAACTTAGGTGATACTCCTATGGGAAATTATGTTTTTTTTATAGGGTTTAATGATAAAATTGGTAAAATTACTTTTGAAAGTTTATCGTCTAAAAATAGATCGTTTTCTTATCAGAACCCTAACTTAGAATATAATGGAGTAAAGGAATTTCGTTTGAAAATAAATACAACTACGATTGATATTCTCCAGAAAGATTGTGTAATTATTATTGATGATAGTTTGAAATTTAAAATTTCTGGAGTAAAGGTGAATAAGGTACAGAGGTCAACAATGTGGAATAAAAAGCTTTTTTGTGAACTAAACGAATATAAATTAAATGACTCTCTTATTGAAAATCACAATGGTATTTCTGTTTACAGGTAGCGTTCAAATATCTTGTCTAATGCTCTCTGCGGGTTCAGTTATGATGTCCTGTCAGTCAAAAACATATAATAAAGAAACAAATACTATAGCTAATCAGTTTACAATAAAAGAATCTTTTCCCAATCATAAGACAGCTTTTGAAAAAACAGACCATCAGGTATTTTTATATAATACTGCAGGTATAAAGCTATTTACAATTGATTTGAAAAAATATCTATATACAGCACATCAACCGGAATTAAATTATTCTTCATACTTGCATAAGATAAATGATCTTTTGTATTTCTCACCCAAAATCATCAAGAATAGCTTTACGTTTGCTACGGGAAATGTTGGTACAGGTATGGGAACTTTCTCTACAGAAAATGTTATTAATGATCTAGGATTACTTGATAAAGGGAAAATAGAATATCCAAATGATAAAGGGAAAATAGGAATATATAATATAGTTTACAGTTACAATAAATTTGCACAACTGTTAATAGTTAAGCAAGACAGAGAAGTTATTTTGGAAAATACATATGATGAAAATGGTCATATTATAGAAAGCAAAACCTCAAAAGAACAAAGAAAGCTTACATACAATACGGAAGGACAAATTGATAAAGAGGAAATAATTAATAAAGATGGTTCTAAGAACATCCTAAATTACCGTTATAATTCCTCAAAACAAATCGAAAAAAAATATAATGATGAAGAGACATTGATAAAAGAATATCAATATGATTCCAAGAATCAACTTGTTAGTATTATTGAATATTCAGGAACTATAAATAAGAACGATCCAAGTGAAATAGTTAATCATTTTGTAAAAAAAAGTTATACATATAAGATTGATAAGATTATTGAAGAAAAGCAGTATGAATACAATATTGTAAATTCTTCAATCTTAGTTAATCATAAAAGAATGCCTATAACGATTGCAGAACAAAAGAAATTAGCTTGGAAAAAACTAAAAGATCAATCTTGAATCTCCATTATCAGGTATTGAGACTCTATATTCTTATCAATCTCATGAAATAATTGCTAATATTAATAAATATAGATTTTCAACTAGTTTAACAAATGGTAAATGGGATTATAAAATAAATGCAAACATAGGGAAAGTTCTGAGTGTTGATTATCGGGCAGATAACAGACCATAATCTTTAATTACCTTAAAAACCGATATTAATATTAAAATTTTATATCAAAAAGACTGTTTCTGTTGAAAGCAGTCTTTTTTTTTGTGAATTTAATGATTTTTAAGTTTTATCATGTTGATATTGTGTGTTTTATGAAATGTTTCTATTTTTAGACTAAATCAAAAACACAAAGCAAATGAAAACCGAATCCAAATTAAAGGGAGCTTCTTTTCGCCCATCACAGAATGCAGACGGGATATCCGAAAATCATCATACCGGGATTAACCGTTTGGTAAAACTCTCGTTGGTTGTTGAAGGTAAAATTATCAAGCACTATAAACATTTTATACTTAAACAAAAGGCAAGTCATCATCATGA
>NZ_FTOL01000018.1 GCF_900156735.1 Chryseobacterium ureilyticum | reverse complement strand
CTTCAAGAAGAGAGGAACGAAAAAAAGCTTTGCATTTTTTATCAAATAAAATTTGCGAGTTAAAATAAAGTTAGTATCTTTGCAGTCCCAATTGAGGGAGCGCAGAAGTGGATAGATTGAGGTTTTGGAAAGAGATTAAGGTTACTTAAAAAACTTTAAAATTTTCTTTCGGAACATTTGGTCATTACGAAATAAAGTTTTACTTTTGCACTCGCAAATACGGAGCGACACTGACAGAAAGATTGCTTCGTTAAAAAGCGAAAGATATAAAGATCATTGACATACAATATAACAACCAAGTAAGGAAAAACTAAAGCGTCAAAACTTTGAGTGAGTCAGACAAACATACAATGGAGAGTTTGATCCTGGCTCAGGATGAACGCTAGCGGGAGGCCTAACACATGCAAGCCGAGCGGTAGAGATTCTTCGGAATCTTGAGAGCGGCGCACGGGTGCGGAACACGTGTGCAACCTGCCTTTATCTGGGGGATAGCCTTTCGAAAGGAAGATTAATACCCCATAATATGTTGGATGGCATCATTCGACATTGAAAACTCCGGTGGATAGAGATGGGCACGCGCAGGATTAGATAGTTGGTGAGGTAACGGCTCACCAAGTCAACGATCCTTAGGGGGCCTGAGAGGGTGATCCCCCACACTGGTACTGAGACACGGACCAGACTCCTACGGGAGGCAGCAGTGAGGAATATTGGACAATGGGTGAGAGCCTGATCCAGCCATCCCGCGTGAAGGACGACGGCCCTATGGGTTGTAAACTTCTTTTGTATAGGGATAAACCTACTCTCGTGAGAGTAGCTGAAGGTACTATACGAATAAGCACCGGCTAACTCCGTGCCAGCAGCCGCGGTAATACGGAGGGTGCAAGCGTTATCCGGATTTATTGGGTTTAAAGGGTCCGTAGGCGGATGTGTAAGTCAGTGGTGAAATCTCACAGCTTAACTGTGAAACTGCCATTGATACTGCATGTCTTGAGTGTTGTTGAAGTAGCTGGAATAAGTAGTGTAGCGGTGAAATGCATAGATATTACTTAGAACACCAATTGCGAAGGCAGGTTACTAAGCAACAACTGACGCTGATGGACGAAAGCGTGGGGAGCGAACAGGATTAGATACCCTGGTAGTCCACGCCGTAAACGATGCTAACTCGTTTTTGGATTTTCGGATTCAGAGACTAAGCGAAAGTGATAAGTTAGCCACCTGGGGAGTACGTTCGCAAGAATGAAACTCAAAGGAATTGACGGGGGCCCGCACAAGCGGTGGATTATGTGGTTTAATTCGATGATACGCGAGGAACCTTACCAAGGCTTAAATGGGAAATGACAGGTTTAGAAATAGACTTTTCTTCGGACATTTTTCAAGGTGCTGCATGGTTGTCGTCAGCTCGTGCCGTGAGGTGTTAGGTTAAGTCCTGCAACGAGCGCAACCCCTGTCACTAGTTGCCATCATTAAGTTGGGGACTCTAGTGAGACTGCCTACGCAAGTAGAGAGGAAGGTGGGGATGACGTCAAATCATCACGGCCCTTACGCCTTGGGCCACACACGTAATACAATGGCCAGTACAGAGGGCAGCTACACAGCGATGTGATGCAAATCTCGAAAGCTGGTCTCAGTTCGGATTGGAGTCTGCAACTCGACTCTATGAAGCTGGAATCGCTAGTAATCGCGCATCAGCCATGGCGCGGTGAATACGTTCCCGGGCCTTGTACACACCGCCCGTCAAGCCATGGAAGTCTGGGGTACCTGAAGTCGGTGACCGTAACAGGAGCTGCCTAGGGTAAAACAGGTAACTAGGGCTAAGTCGTAACAAGGTAGCCGTACCGGAAGGTGCGGCTGGAACATCTCATTTTAGAGCGTCGTTAGACGATAAAAAAAAATAGTATCGAAAGATACAAGTACTTACTTAAAGTATAGCTTTAGTTTTTTGTTTGGTTGATATATAAAAATACAAAACCCACTAGAAATTAGTAAAGGGATTGAGAGAGACAAGGATTAAGATAATAGGGTCAGTTAAATCTGATATCTATATCTGAAATCTGTTAGTCTAACAGACAGTCTCGTAGCTCAGCTGGTTAGAGCGCTACACTGATAATGTAGAGGTCGGCAGTTCGAGCCTGCCCGAGACTACTAATTAAAAGGACGTGAAGATATAAGAGATCATATGTCAGACAATAAAGTCTGTAATCTGAGTTCTACAATCTGAAGTCTACTAGAGGGGGAATTAGCTCAGCTGGCTAGAGCGCCTGCCTTGCACGCAGGAGGTCAAGGGTTCGACTCCCTTATTCTCCACAGTTTTGGAAGACTGATTTAAAAGTTACGAATGGAGCCAAAAACAACATTTGTTCATCAGTTTGAAAAGAAGAAATTAAGATCATTGACATTAACGGTAAAGACATCACAAAGAGAAAACCGAGCGCATAAAGCGCTTGAGTAACCAATAGGAAAGAAATCGTTAAGGGCGTATGGCGGATGCCTAGGCTTTCAGAGGCGAAGAAGGACGTGGTAAGCTGCGAAAAGCTGCGGGGATTGGCACACACGAATTGATCCGCAGATGTCCGAATGGGGCAACCCGTCTGGTTGAAGACCAGTCATCCCTTAGGGGAAGCAAACCCGGAGAACTGAAACATCTAAGTACCCGGAGGAAAAGAAATCGAAGAGATTCCGTAAGTAGTGGCGAGCGAAAGCGGATTAGCCCAAAAGTCTTTTTATGTTTAATAGAATGTTCTGGAAAGAACAGCCATAGAAGGTGAAAGCCCTGTATATGAAAGGCATATTAAGATGATAAATGAGTAGGGCGGGACACGTGAAATCCTGTCTGAATATGGGGGGACCATCCTCCAAGGCTAAATACTCCTGAAAGACCGATAGTGAACAAGTACTGTGAAGGAAAGGTGAAAAGCACTTCGAATAGAAGGGTGAAATAGAACCTGAAACCGTACGCCTACAAGCGGTCGGAGCAGCTATATGCTGTGACGGCGTGCCTTTTGCATAATGAGCCTACGAGTTAATTTTACTAGCGAGGTTAAGGTATTAAGTACCGGAGCCGGAGCGAAAGCGAGTCTGAATAGGGCGCATAGTTAGTAGGATTAGACGCGAAACCTTGTGATCTACCCATGGGCAGGTTGAAGCTCTGGTAACACAGAGTGGAGGACCGAACCGGTTGACGTTGAAAAGTCTTCGGATGACCTGTGGGTAGGGGTGAAAGGCCAATCAAACTGGGAGATAGCTCGTACTCTCCGAAATGCATTTAGGTGCAGCGTCGTATATAAGTTTATTAGAGGTAGAGCTACTGATTGGATGCGGGGGTTTCATCGCCTACCAATTCCTGACAAACTCCGAATGCTAATAAATGTTCTACGGCAGTGAGGGCATGGGTGCTAAGGTCCATGTCCGAGAGGGAAAGAACCCAGACCAACAGCTAAGGTCCCAAAATATATGTTAAGTTGAAGCAACGCGGTTGGACTGCATTGACAGCTAGGATGTTGGCTTGGAAGCAGCCATTCATTTAAAGAGTGCGTAACAGCTCACTAGTCGAGCGGTCCGGCATGGATAATAATCGGGCATAAACATATTACCGAAGCTATGGATTTATATTTTAGATATATCTGGTAGGAGAGCATTCTATTTGCGCAGAAGCAGTACTGTGAGGTATTGTGGAGCGGATAGAAAAGAAAATGTAGGCATAAGTAACGATAAAGCGGGCGAGAAACCCGCTCACCGAAAGACCAAGGCTTCCTCAGCCATGCTAATCAGCTGAGGGTTAGTCGGGACCTAACGCGAACCCGAAAGGGGTAGTGGATGGACAATGGGTTAATATTCCCATACTTGCTCACGAATAAAGGGGACGGTTGGATGTAGCTGCTGGAGACTGACGGAATAGTCAAGGCCTAGCCTTCGGGCGAAGCTGCTGTAGTGTAATCTGATCCAAGAAAAGCCGAAGTGAAGCAACCCGTACCAAAACCGACACAGGTGGTCGAGGAGAGAATCCTAAGGTGCTCGAGTGAGTCGTGGCTAAGGAACTAGGCAAAATAGTCTCGTAACTTCGGAAGAAGAGACGCCATCAGCAATGGTGGCCGCAGTGAAGAGGCCCAGGCGACTGTTTATCAAAAACACAGGACTCTGCTAAATCGAAAGATGCTGTATAGGGTCTGACACCTGCCCGGTGCTGGAAGGTTAAGGAAGGTGCTTAGGGTTAAACCGAAGGCATTAACTGAAGCCCCAGTAAACGGCGGCCGTAACTATAACGGTCCTAAGGTAGCGAAATTCCTTGTCGGGTAAGTTCCGACCTGCACGAATGGTGTAACGATCTGGGCACTGTCTCAGCCACGAGCTCGGTGAAATTGTAGTATCGGTGAAGATGCCGATTACCCGCAATGGGACGAAAAGACCCTGTGAACCTTTACTATAACTTCGTATTGACTTTGAGTAAGTAATGTGTAGGATAGGTGGGAGGCTTTGAAGCTTGCACGCTAGTGTAGGTGGAGCCAACGTTGAAATACCACCCTTTACTTACTTGGAGCCTAACTTCTTTTAGAAGGACATTGCGTGGTGGGTAGTTTGACTGGGGTGGTCGCCTCCAAAAGAGTAACGGAGGCTTTCAAAGGTACCCTCAGCACGCTTGGTAACCGTGCGTAGAGTGTAATGGCATAAGGGTGCTTGACTGTGAGACCAACAAGTCGATCAGGTGCGAAAGCAGGACATAGTGATCCGGTGGTTCCGTATGGAAGGGCCATCGCTCATAGGATAAAAGGTACTCCGGGGATAACAGGCTAGTCTCCCCCAAGAGCTCACATCGACGGGGAGGTTCGGCACCTCGATGTCGGCTCGTCACATCCTGGGGCTGGAGAAGGTCCCAAGGGTTGGGCTGTTCGCCCATTAAAGTGGCACGCGAGCTGGGTTCAGAACGTCGTGAGACAGTTCGGTCTCTATCTATTGCGGGCGTTAGATGTTTGAGAGGGCTTGATTCTAGTACGAGAGGACCGAATTGAACAAACCTCTGGTGTATCAGTTGTACCGCCAGGTGCACCGCTGAGTAGCTACGTTTGGAAGAGATAAGCACTGAAGGCATATAAGTGCGAAACTCGCCTCAAGATGAGACATCTTTTAAGGGTCGTTGTAGATGACGACGTTGATAGGCTATAGGTGTAAAGACAGTAATGTCATAGCCAAGTAGTACTAATTACCCGTAGATTTATAGTCTATGGTTACTAATATAAACCAAGTGCTTTATGCGCAGTAAAGGTTTTGTCTTTGTGAAAGTTTTTATCGCTTAAAACAGATGTCGGATAAAGGACATCAGATATCAGACTTATATAGGTCTAATATCTGAGCTCTAAACTCTGATATCTTATATACAACCTTTAGGGTGGTTTTAGCGGTGGGGCTCACCTGTTCCCATTCCGAACACAGAAGTTAAGCCCACCAGCGCCGATGGTACTGCTAACGCGGGAGAGTAGGTCGCCGCCAGTTTTTATTTTATTTTTAAAAGTCTCATACAGTAATGTATGAGACTTTTTTTT
>NZ_FTOL01000017.1 GCF_900156735.1 Chryseobacterium ureilyticum | reverse complement strand
TGAATAAAAGAGAACTTTTTATGAAAGCTGCAAACGGAGTTCGGTAAGAATAAGCTTTGGCAGAACCATCGCAGGCGCTCTTGAAATTACGGATGCCAATGATTATTATCCATTTGGAATGAACCACCTAAAAACCGGTAATGCTTTCTTTGGACAGGGGAATTATAAGAACTATAAGTATAATGGGAAAGAGCTACAGGAGAGTGGTATGTATGATTATGGAGCGAGGCTGTATATGCCGGACTTGGGAAGATGGGGTGTAATCGATCCTCTGGCTGAGAAATACAGAAAATGGTCACCTTATAATTATGCTGTAAATAATCCTATCCGTTGGATTGATCCAGATGGACGTAATGTAACTGATGTTGTGATCACTGGAGCTGAGCAACAGACAGCTTTTACGGAATTACAAAAATCTGTTCAAGGTCAACTAACCTTATCTATGGATCAGGCAGGTAAGGTTACTTACACATCAGCAGGGAATGGTACTTTGAATACTGATGCACAACAATTAGTTAATGCTATTGATGATCATTCGGTTACAGTTAATGTTAATGCGCAGAATACGTATCTTACACCCCAAAACGAACTTATGGTTGGTGGTACATTTATGGGTAATACTGTAAAAACAAATCCTTCAGGTAATACGGTTACCGCCGATCAACTTGTAAACCCTACTGTGTTAGGTACACTGAGTACTGCATACGGCAAACCAGGCGCAGATATGTTGCATGAAGTTACTGAGGCATATCAAGGGGCATTGATTTCGCAGGCTTCAGGAATGTCCTCACCAAGATCAAGTCAGGCAGGTTCAGTTTATCAGCAAGCTCACCTCTTAGCAACGCCACAGTCAGGTCTTATTAATCAAACAATTTTGGATATACAAGGAAATGTTTTACAGCCTGCTAATACACCGAATGGTTTCCCATCCAATGCTGTTAAAGTAGATTATACAACAACGAATGGAACAACAATTTTAACAATACCGTAGATGAAAAATACGATTATAACCATGGAGATTATCTGTTTTGCACTTTTGATTTTTTCTTGTAAATCAAAAGATATTTCAATTGATAATTCGTTCAAACAATATAGAGTTTACAAGATTGATTCATTAAATAATTTCTATCTTATTTATGCAAAAAAAGATAAAGAACTATATAAAATAGTATCAAAAAAAGTTAGTAATAATAGCTGTAATAAAGTATTAAAACCTGGTTCATCATATGATTTTATTATTCATTCTATAAATAAAAATGCACCAGTTATTGGAGGAATAAAAATTGCCCCTATAAATTCGGCTGATATTAATTGTTATCAGTTTGATAAGGAAACTAGTATTTGTAAAGAAGCCGGCGTTAATGACCTTTATTTTGCCGATAATATTATTGGTAAATGTCTGACTGTAACCGACCGAATACAATAAGTAAATTAACTTCTGAAGTTAGCACAACAGTAGGAGAACTTTCAGCAAACGGCAGAGCTCCTGCAACAATAGTTGGTGCTGAGTTAAACGGACAAAGTATTATAGCAATAAGTGGAGTTCCTCCAGTAATCATAGACCCACAGTTGGAAGAAGTGATTAGTGAATTAGGCTGAATAGGAACAAGGACTCCTGCTGGTAATGTTGTAGAGTGTTGTGCAGAATTTCAAGCAGGAAATAAATTGTTGTTGGATAATCCTTTAGCAAGTCCTTCCCGAGTTAATTTTACTGAAGCTATTAGACCAATAACTGGTCAGATCATACCAATGTGTGAAAATTGCAAAACAACTTTTGGAAAATAATATATGTATACAGAAATAGAACAACAAAGCTGCTTAGATATAGACTGGTTTTTTACAGGCAATAATGAAATTGCTTTTGTTGCATCAGCAGGAGGTAAACTTCCTGAAACAATAGCGGAACTAGGAGAGAAAAATGGAATATTGTCTTCTTATTTTAGAAATCTACCTGAAATGTCCGATGTTATTATTAATCCGGAGTTAAAGACTATATTATCCAATGTAAACGAAACGTATTTATCAGATTTTATAAATATGGCTAAAAAAGGAATTTATGCTTTTGATAAAACTGTTTTAAATAATTTTTTAGATTCTAATTATCATTTGGTAGCCAGTCCCAAAACCCCTTTAAAACTAAAAGATTTATCACCGGATGTAATAGAAGTTATTGTAAAAGCTCAATTTAATAATGAACTTAAAGACATGAAACAAATTGATGTATTTAAGTTTAATGAATAAAATACCAAAGCCACTCAAAAGAGTGGCTTTGGTATTTTATAAGATCCTACGAGATAATCCAGAGACGCTTCTTGGGTTTCTACCAATTGTGAGGTTGCCTCAATAGAGCATCTTACTTCCATTGTCGGCTTTGCAGGAGTATCCACTACAAAAAGGACAACAGATTCAGTATCTGAAAACTGAAACATCTAGTTCTGGTGGTGGGAATACAGAATTTCTTTCTGAAACGTCTCTGGCACTGGAAACACAGGCTTTTAATCTTGATGATTTGATTATTGATCCAATAGAGCCTGGTATTGATCCTCCTATTGGAGGAGGTGGGATAGTTTTTGATTTAATAACTCCTGATTTGCAATTTTTCCCAACTGCAGAAGGATTTTATGATTACACGAAAAATCAATATATTTACCAGTACAAGGATCACCTTGGAAACGTGAGAATAAGCTTTGGCAGAACCAGCACAGGCGCTCTTGAATTTACAGATGCTAATGATTATTATCCATTTGGAATGAACCACTTAAAAACCGGAAATGCTTTCTTTGGACAGGGGAATTATAAGAATTACAAGTACCAAGGACAAGAGTTGCAAGAGACAGGTTTTTACTCATTTAAGTGGAGAAATTACATGCCGGATGTGGGAAGGTTTTTTAATATAGATCCACTTTCTGAAAAATATGCTTACCAATCTCATTATAATTTTGCTGAAAATAGAGTTATAGATGGTCGAGAATTAGAAGGACTTGAATGGGTTAAGAGTACCACACTAAATGATAATGGAACAAAAACATACACATTAAGTGCTACTATCAACGTTGTGAATAGATCGCAAAATCTAACTCCAGAAGGTGTAGAAGCATTTAAAACGAATTTTGTTTCTCAAATGAAAGAATCATTTGGTGGGACTATGAATAATGGAGATAAAATAGAGGTGGGAAATATTAATTTTACAGATAAAGGTTCTTATACTATTGCACTTACAGATCAAATTTCTACAGAACAATCAAGTAAAGAACTTGATAATGGTTCAGAGCTTAAAGGTTATACTTTTGGAGAGAATAGAAATAGTCAAGTTAATTATATGGAAGCTGTTGTATCTGGCAATATGACTCCAGCGTATGCGACGCATGAAATTGGACATTCCTTAGGACTTAAACATAAAGATGATGAAAATAACACGGTTGATAGAACTCAGATAAAGACGTCTAATTTAATGTATAAACCTCAATGGGAAATATCTAAGCAAACAATACCAGAGCAGAAACAAATAATAATTCAAAATATTCCAGATGAAAAAAATAAAAACTAGCATTTTACCAATATTTATTTTTCTTTCAGTTTTAAGCTGTACATCTATTAATAAAATAAGATATACATATATTCCTGAAAATAAGAATTCTTCCATATTTTTAGGGGAAGAAATATTATTATATCTATATAATGAAAAAGGGATAAAAAAAGATATTACTTTAATTACAGATAATGGAACTTTAATTTATTCTAATAATGGCGAATTGAAAAAAAAATCTCAATATATAGAATTAAGTTTTCCCAAGAATACTGAAAATATTATTATTAAATATAATGGAAAAAGGAATAGGATAAAGCTTAATACAAGTTACAGATATTTATATTTTGAATTTGTTGGAAAAGATCTTCTAGAAATTGTTTATTCAGATAAAAAGCCTGAGTTCATAGATTAATATTTAAAAATGAAAAAAATAAGTAAAATATTATTTCTATTAATTGTTCTCATGTCTATAATTAGTTGTAATACAAGTAATTTAAGATATACTCTTATTCCTAATGATAAAAAATCTGAGAATATAAAAGTGAACAAGACTCTATTATTATATTTATATAATGAAAAAGACATTACTAAAGATATAAATATTACCAACGAGAAAAGAGAAGAAATATATTCAAATAAAGGGATTTTAGGAGATAAATCTAAGTTTCTAGAATTAAAAATACCAATTGGAACAAGATATATGATTATTAATTATAATAAAAAAAGAAATAAAATTGAAGTTAAACATGATTATAATTATTTATATCTTGAATTTAAAGGTGAAGATTTTATAGAAATTGTATACTCAAATGAAAAACCTGAATTTATAGATTAAAATTTATAATGAAAAAGCTAAGTAAAATGTTTTTTTTATTATTTATTGTAATATTTACCTTTAGTTGCAGTAGTAATAAAGTGAGATATACTTTTATTCCAGAAGAGAAGGATAATAAATCTATAAATGTTAATGATTTAAAACTACTTTTACATCTGTATAATGAAAAAGATATTCTTAAGAATATTCTTATTAAAACAGATCGTGGAAATGTTTTATATTCTAATGAAGGAGTATTTAAGAAGAAGACAGAATTTAAAGAATTAGAGTTGCCTAAAGACACTAAATCTCTTATTATCATTTATAATAATAAAAAGAATAGAATAGAAGTTAAGAAAAATTATAAATATCTCTATATTGAATTTAGAGGGAGTGATTTATTGGAAATAGTATACACAACTGAAAAGCCAGCTTTCACTTAAAAACATAGAACCACCGCAATTGCGGTGGTTTTCTTGTTCTGTTTTGTATATGAAAACAGAACAATATAAATAAATCTTTGGGATAATGTTTAGGTATAGAATAAAAGGGTTGAATTTTTTATATTTATAGTACTGAATAAAAAATCATGATGGAAAAGCTAAAGAGTTTACGAAAACAGCGGGGTTATACCCAGGAATATATGTCCAAGATTATATCCACGGATGTATCCAATTACAGCCGCAAAGAAAGCGGTGATGTAAGGATTTATGATGATGAATGGGAGAAGCTGGCTAAAGCTTTAGATGTTCCGGTGGAAGATATCAAAGAAGAAAACCCTTCCAGTATTGTTCAGAATAATGATAATCTGACGTTCAATGATTACTCCGGATGGAAGAGATTTATCATTTAAAAATAAGGAGGAAGCATATACTACAGGTGTTGCAAATCAAATGAATGTTAAATTAGGTGAAGATAAAAGAACAAATTATGGTATAATACCTTATACCGTAGAAAGTGTAACATCAACTAAGAAAAAAACACCATAATGAACAGAATATTTTTATTATTAGTTACAATGATAGTTTTATCTTGTACCTCTAAGGAAGTTCTTATATACAAACATGATAATACCAAAAATGATGATGGAGAAATTTTTGGTTCTAATTTAAAGCCTTTTTTTAATAAGAATCCTAATATATATACAGTTTCAATTAATTCTAAAAAAATCTCGAAGAAACTTTTACTGATAAAAGAAGAAATAGAAACTGTAAATAATAATGTTAATCCAGATGATAGGTATTATGAGTATGCATTTATAGTAAATAAAAAGGATACTTTGTATACAGATTATAGGTTAGAATTTTGGAGATATGGCAACAATGAGATATCATACAAATTAGATGATGTGACAAAAGAAACAATAATAAGTAGTCATTAAAATACCAAAGCCACTCGTTTGAGTGGCTTTGGTTTTACATAATGCTTTGCAGCTTCGTTTGTTTTAAGAACGCATCCAGGAGAGCGAAGACATGTTGTCTATCGTTCTCTTTTAGCTTTTGTATATCTAATATTTTAGAGACAATATTTTTATCCAGTAGAATATCCGTAGAACCTACGAGATAATCCAGAGACACTTTTTGGGTTTCTACCAATTGTGAGGTTACCTCAATAGAGAATCTTACTTCCATTGTCGGCTTTGCAGGAGTATCCACTACAAAAAGGACAACAGATTCAGTATTTGAAAACTGAAACATCTGGTTCTGGTGGTGGGAATACAGAATTTCTTTCTGAAACATCTTTGGCACTGGAAAGACAGGCTTTTAATCTTGATGATTTGATTATTGGTCCAATAGAGCCCGGTATTGATCCTCCTATTGGAGGTGGTGGGATGGTTTTTGATTTAATAACTCCTGATCTACAATTTTTCCCAACTGCAGAAGGATTTTATGATTACACGAAAAATCAATATATTTACCAGTACAAGGATCACCTTGGAAACGTGAGAATAAGCTTTGGCAGAACCAGCGCAGGCGCTCTTGAAATTACAGATGC
>NZ_FTOL01000023.1 GCF_900156735.1 Chryseobacterium ureilyticum | reverse complement strand
TTTGAAAAACTATGTCCTAATTCGTGGAACAACGTAACGTGAAAAGGTGATTGTTTACTACCTGAAGTTGTGTCTAATGTAACATCTTGTTTAAATGCTGTAAATACAGTACTTCCATCAAGAGTTGCACTATTCAGTCCTTTATAAGACCCGTTCAAACTGCTATCTTTTATTGTGGTATTGATATCATCATTAGCAAATAAATTTAAATATTATAAACCAAATGAATTTATACCATATATCTGGGGATATCCTGTATTTTTTAAAAATTTTAAATATAGAAAAGCATCAAGGAGAACAATATACAACATGTCTTTGCTCTCCTTAATACGTTTCTTAAACAAACTAAATTGCAAAGCATTTTATAAAACTAACAAAGTCACTCAAACGAGTGGCTTTGTTGTTTATAAAGCTTAGGTCTACCAGTCCTGCCTTAATGCTATCCCAAAAGAGAAGCAAAATATTAGAAAGACAAACAATAAACCATTTAAAATAAAGTTTAGCAACTTATTATTGTATTTATAAATCATGTAAAAGTTAATTGCCAATAGAACTATCACCAAAGGGGTAAATTCTAAAAAATAATCATATTGAAAATATAATAAAAGTACGGTATAAATTATTGAAATAATTAAAATTATTTTTGTAACTGTTTTCATTATTGATTAGGTATTAATTCTCTTTTTACAACATCTCTAACTTTTGTGCTTAAATCATTGTCTATGCTTTTATGATCTGATGTAGGGGCAAGAACGTTTACTATTTTAGTAGTCTTATTATCGCTTGTAGGTTCTATTTTCTCTCCTCCATATATATTTTTGGTCTGGTAGTAATTAACCGCTTTCGATACATTAGACGGTATCTTTGTATCAGAATAACCATCCATTATATCTAAAGTCACCATTAAATCTACTTTTAAATTTTTATTTTCATTTACTGATTCTACCAGATTATCACCTCCTAAGCTATGCCCAACAGCAACAACCACACCTTCTGAATGCACATTATTAAAATTTGAGATAGTTGATTTGAGGTCATTTTTTGTATTTTCATTCTGTGATGAATCAAAAACAACAACTCGAGTATTAGAATTAGCTAAACCAACTAATCCTCCAATACCAGTAAGATCAAGGTTTGCTTTTCCTTTAAAATCAGGATTATTGCTACCTCCTACATTCTGAGATTGGGTATATCCTTTCTTCGTATCTCCCGACCATCCCTGTACAACAACAACTAAATTTTTATAGCCATCATTCTTCCTAAAATCTACAGCTTCTAATCCCTCCAACTCTCTTGCATCAACAACACGATTTTCAGAAAAATTGTAATGAGATTGATAAGCATATTTTTCACTCAAAGGATCTATATTAAAAAACCTTCCCACATCCGGCATATAATTTCTCCACTTAAATGAGTAAAAACCTGTCTCTTGTAACTCTTGTCCTTGGTATTTGTATTGATAAGCATTCTGTGTAGTAGATGTATAATTATGTAGCAATCCAAAAGGATAATAATTATTGACTTCTACAATTTCTCCTGGCTTCCAAACATCATGACAACCAAATTTTCCAACTAA
>NZ_FTOL01000021.1 GCF_900156735.1 Chryseobacterium ureilyticum | reverse complement strand
TTTGAAAAACTATGTCCTAATTCGTGGAACAACGTAACGTGAAAAGGTGATTGTTTACTACCTGAAGTTGTGTCTAATGTAACATCTTGTTTAAAAACTGTAAATACAGTACTTCCATCAAGAGTTGCACCATTCAGTCCTTTATAAGACCCGTTCAAACTGCTATCTTTTATTGTGGTATTGATATCATCATTAGCAAATAAATTTAAATATTGAGACCCAAATGAATTTTCATCTCCTCCCGTAATGGAAGTCAATGCAGACAAAATTTGACCAGCATAACTATCACTTTTCACACTTGCTTCTACGTCCCATTTTTTGGTTTCTGAATTTTGTGTGTAATACTTTCCATTATTATATCTGTAAGTGTTATCACCGTCTTTAATATCAATCCACATTCCTGTCGGGTCAGTGTATTTTACCGGATTATTAGCAACATATGTAAACGGCGACATATCAGGATATTTTTCAGCTAAGGGGTCTATAGTTCCAAACCTCCCAATATCCGGCATATAAAATCTTGCTCCATAATCATACATTCCGGTCTCCTGTAACTCCTTCCCATTATACGTGTAATTATAAGCACGATTTCCAGCTAAATTATTATACCCTTCATGCTTCAATCCAAAAGGATAATAATTATTTTCTTCTAGAACTTCTACTCCACTTCCATTATGGAAATAACTCAAGCGGATATTTCCTAAATGATCTGTATAGTTGTAAATATACTTATTTTTAACAAAATCAAAATAATCTTAATGTATAAGTCTAATAACTATAATTCGTAAAAACTTTGATTTTCTATTGTTTAATACATTTATGAAGTCTATAACTTTTGGTAAGCGTCTTACAGAGGTAAGAAAAGATAAAAAGATGTCGCAGGACGAAGTGGGCAAACTCGTAGGTGTTCACGGTGCTGTCATCGGAATATACGAACGAAACGAAGTAAAACCCTCGATTGAAGTGGCTACAAAAATTATTGATGCTTTAGGTGTTACCCTAGATTATCTTGTAAAAGACGGACAATATGAGCAGATCGACAACGATACGCTGAAAAAACTAAAAGCAATACAGGAACTCGATAGCGATACCAAAGCTCATATTTTTGCAACCATCGACGCTTTTATCAAAGCTTCTAAACTTAAAAATATTGCTGCGCTTTAGTTCTGTTTTCATATACAAAACAGAACATTATATAACACAAAAACCACTGCAATTTCACAGTGGTTTTTTTATTTATCTGCCACACGATAAAATCGTGCGGGAGCGAGGAACATAACTATTATTTAATTCTTGTTTTTTCTAGAATATAATTACGTAAACTCTCATCAACAAAATAATTACTTCCATTAATATTAATAATATTATTTCCCATACAAAAATTTACTTTTCGTCCATTATTATCATATATAAAGCCAAATAATCTTGCATCAACACTCCATTTTTCATTAGCTGCTTTAAGAGATCTGAACAATTCGATTAAGTCTTTCTCTTCGTTGCCTGTTAGTTTAATTTTATCCGTTTTATAGTTTCTTTTTAAATCAGCACAGGAAACATTAACAATAATTTCATCATTTAAATCAATATAATTCAACTCTCCATTGAGATTAGTCTTACTACATGAATAGGTTGTAAGTATTATGTAAATAAACAATAATATACGTTTCATTATTTTCGTTTTTTAACTGTTATTACTACTTCTTCTATTTCTTGAGCTTTTGGTTTAACCGTATTAACTCCTGCAGTTTTGATAAGCTTCCCATCATGGTTTTTTCTAGTCACTTGACCCTTTTGGGTTAATCCCAATTTTTTAGCAGTTGATTGTTCACTCCCCGTTATTACTCGTCTTTCTTCCTTATTTCCGTATTTTTCATCAGGTGTATTACGCAATTTATCATGCTCTGTTGGATTGTCAATATAATGATTTGCATGATCCATTTCATGATCTAATACAGCAGTAGGCGTAAGATCACCATCACCATCTGTCTCTAACCCAGTTATAGGAGACCATTTTATATTCATTTTACTCAATTGAAAACCTGGAGCTTCTCCTTCTTCTAAATCTCTTACGGTTACTTTTTCTTTTTTAGCATCAAGTGCCTTAAGATTACCTCCCGCTCCTGACTTTATTAATGCATTTGCTGCTCTATGAAAAGCATGAATATACTTATTCGTACCATCATATTGTGCTCCATATTTATAGTCATATTTATGCATTTTTCCATCTGAGGCTTTGTACCAGATTATAATATCATTTCCATCTGGATCCAGATATTTAATCGGATTATTTATCGCATATGCATAACCTGAAAAAGGATAGTAAGTTTCCGCTTTATTATCAATCACTCCCCATCTTCCAATATCCGGCATATAGAATCTCGCTCCATAATCATACATCCCCGTCTCCTGCAGCTCCTTGCCGTTGTACTTATATTGATAAGCATTCTGAGTTGTAGTAGTATAATTATGTAGCAATCCAAAAGGATAATAATTATTGACTTCTACAATTTCTCCTGGCTTCCAAACATCATGACAACCAAATTTTCCAACTAA
>NZ_FTOL01000024.1 GCF_900156735.1 Chryseobacterium ureilyticum | reverse complement strand
TAGTCATTCCTAAAAATAAATACAACGATTTGATATTCAATATTTTATTATCAAATTTCGCTTAAAAATGTTGTATAAAATTGCAGAAAATCGTATTTTTAGGGTATAAAAAGTGGCAAAATGTTAGGAAAAATAAAACAGGATTTACAGCAAAATTTATTCAAGACCAGACTTACCGAGCTTATTAATATGGATCATCCACTTGTAAAATTAGCGCATGAGATTTCTTGGGATAAAATAGAAGCTGAGTTCGAGGGTTTATTTTCAAAAGAAGGAAGACCCTCTATTGCGGTTCGCAAAATAGCAGGAATGCTTTTGCTCAAGGAAATGTTTAAAGAAAGTGATGAAAGTGTAGTAGAAAGATGGATTGAGAATGCTTATTGGCAATATTTTACAGGTGAGGATTTTTTCCAAACAGAACAGCCCTTTGATCCGAGCAATTTTGTACACTTCAGAAAGAGAATTGGGGAGAGGGGTTTGGAATTTCTTTTGGGACAAAGCGTTTCTCTTCATCCAAAAGCCAAAACAGAAGATGAAGTTCAGATTGATACTACCGTTCAGGAGAAGAATATCACTTTTCCTACGGATGCCAAGTTGGCAAAAAAAGTAATAGATAATTGTGTAAAAATAGCCGAAAAAGAAGGTGTTGTACAAAGGCAAAGCTACAAAAGAGTAAGCAAACAATTGTTACGGTCTGCTTATTTTGGACACCATCCCAAAAGACAGAAGAATGCTAGAATGGCAAGGAAAAAACTCAGAACAATCGGCAAAAGATTGCTTCGGGAATTGGAAAGAAAGCTTCCGGAAAGCGTTTTGAAAGATTATCGGGAAATATTTGCAATTTACCTCAAAGCTCTTACTCAGGAGAAAACTACCAAGGACAAGATTTACAGCTTGCATGAATCACAGGTTGCCTGTATTGCGAAAGGAAAATCGGGAAAGAATTATGAGTTTGGGACCAAAGTTGCGGTAGTAAGAGGTAGGAAAACAGGCATCATCAGCTCAGTAAAAAGATTTTCCGGTAACCCTCACGATAGTAAAACTCTTGAAGAATCATTGTCACAAAGTGAACGGGTAAGAAAATCAGTGGGAGGAACAAGACCTAAGAAAGCAGCTACAGACCGAGGATTTAGAGGAATCAAAGAAGTAGAAGGCACCTTAATTCTGCTTCCCACAAAAAAAGAAAAAACAAGATATGGGCAGCAAGTTGCAAGATTAAGATTCCGTGCAAGAGCAGCAATAGAACCCTGTATTTCACATTTAAAAAGAAACCACTCCTTAGGATTAAACTTCCTTAAAGGAGTGGCTGGAGATATTCATAACGCCCTATTAGCAGGGATTGGATACAATTTGAAGATGAGATTGAACCAAATCAAACAACAAATTCTTTTTTGGCTCGAAGTTGTTCTCAAAATCTTCTTAGGCAAGTATAATTTTCAAAATGAAAAATTAGCTTTTTAAGGAATGACTA
>NZ_FTOL01000016.1 GCF_900156735.1 Chryseobacterium ureilyticum | reverse complement strand
GATATACTCTCGTTTTCAGTGGGGCAAAGATAACAACTTTATTCAAAGCAAAACAAACTTATTTAACATAAATTTCATCTTAAATTAATATTCAATCCTAAACAACTGGTTTAAAGGGAGAAAAAGTTTAAACATTTGTTTGAGGGAGGGCTGAGGGAGGAATTAAAGAATATGAGAATGGAAGGTGGCAACGTTTTATATATAATATGGATGTGAGGGTGTTCAAATAAGTGATAAAGGATACTATTATATATAGAAGATTTTTGAATGGTTTTAAGTTTGGGCTAAAGCCTATGAGGTGTGATTCTTTGTAAACGGGCTAAAGCCCGTTTCTAGTGAATATCTTGTGGATAAGCTTATGGGTAGTGAATATTTTATTTAACCACATAGCCATTGATTACGCAGATTAGGATAGCTGATATATTAATATTATATAGAGGTATTATAATAAGAATGGAAAAATATAGATGTGGAAGAATGAAAGACGTAAGTATAATGATTCATAATGAACCAAAATAGATCATCTTATATAGCTCTACTTATATATAGATAAGTGAAATTGGAAATAAATACTGAGATCATTACACGAAGACAAAGATTAAAGAATGCATACATTGAAATTGACCTCTACTTATTAATTATACCCATCATTCATTACCGGTACTTCTCCCCTAGCCCCGATAGAAACGGTTACCCCACAGCATACATTGGAAAGCGTTAGGGTTTAGAAGTTGGATAGCATGGTGCGAGGAGTATGAGTGAAGAGCGGGAAATAGCTCCTAAAATATAGAATAGCTGAATAAAGTATTCTTATAAGGAAAAACGATCTATATATTTCTAAAATTCTTAGATCATTAATCAAACAATCTTAATTGTTGATCTTTACTTCCAGTGAAACCCGTCGTCGATAATTTGGGAAATTCTTTTCCGTCAAAAAACTTTTTCCTACCTATTTTAAAAGTTGTATGAATCATTTCGGCAATATTTCCCTCCCCTCTCTGTCTTTCAAAATATCTTTTGTCACCAAGTTTTCCACCACGCATGGAACGAATAAGGTTTAATACTTTTTGTGCTCGGTCTGGAAAATGAGTTTCTATCCAATTCACAAAGACAGGTTCTACAGTATCATTGAGTCTTACCAAGGTATATCCAAATCCTAAAGCCCCAGCATCTGAAATTGATTTTAGAATATTTAAAGGCTCATCACTATTTAACCCAGGAATAATAGGCGCCACCATAACATGCACGGGGATCTTATTTTCGGAGAGAATTTCTATTGCTTTGAGTTTATTTTTTGCAGAACTTGTTCTTGGTTCCATTTTTCTTCTCAATTCTTCATTAATCGTTGGAATACTTAGTGAAACAGAAACTAAATTCTGTTCAGCCAAAGGTTTTAAAATATCAATATCTCTTAATACCATGGCGTTTTTTGTCAGAATATTGACAGGATGTCTGTAGTCAAGACAAACTTGTAATAATTTTCTCGTGATTTCAAATTGTCTTTCCGCCGGTTGATAACAATCTGTATTTCCCGACAGCAAAATCGGAGCAGGTTTATACCCTCTTTTTTGAAAAAATTTTTCCAGTAATTCAGGGGCATTTTTCTTTACCATGATCTTTCTTTCAAAATCAATTCCTGCGCTATATCCCCAATATTCATGAGTAGGTCTTGCAAAACAATAGGAACAGCCATGTTCACAACCTTGATAAGGATTCATAGAGTATTCCATCGGAAGATCTTCGCTTTTTACCTGATTCACAATAGATTTTGGAAAGACTTCGGTAAAAGAAGTTTTTATGGTTTCGAAATCTTCATCTTCTGGCTCATAGGTATACCTGTCGAAACGATTAATAACATTCCGCTGAGCTCCCTGACCTTTTATGAATTTTTCGTTTTGCATCCTGATGTAAAATTAGAATGGAATTTTTATAAAATAATGAACTTTAACATTAAAGTTTTCCACAAAAAAATCCAACACCTAAGAAAAGTGTTGGACAAACATAATTAAATATATTTTTTTACTACTTCAGTGCGTAAAATTCAACTCCATGAGTTTCATCTTCTTGGTTCTTTTCATCAAAGTGTCTGTGATAATCCGAGTAGGCATCACTATATTTTTTATCTTTTTTAGTCAAAATTTTCTTTATGCTTATTAAACTTAATACTGCCAAAAGTCCAACTCCTCCTGCCAGTAAAACTCCAACTTCTTTTTTCATATTTTCTTTGATTTATTACAGTAAGCACTGCAAAAAGTGTACCTATTTTATTTTTTTAAATTATAAATTTTGTTAACATTAAAGTTTATTTTTAGGGAAACTGTAATCCTTTATTTTTCTTATCTTTAGAAAAGCAATGGTTTAATTATTGCACTTATTAACAAAAATATTATTATGGAAAATCCAGAAAACATCGATAGAATGACCACCTTAAGTCAAGTTATGCAAAAGCTCTCTGAAAGAGGAATTCAAAGGGAATTTAGGATGAGTGAAAATGGTGAAATGAAGTTTGAAAATTCTGAAAAAGTATATCAGCCCACTGATTTAACTATTCTAAAAACTTATCGTTTTGAGGGAGATAGTAATCCTGATGACAGTGCTGTTTTATACGTGTTAAAAGATGACGCAGGAAACCGTGGAATGATTATAGACTCTTATGGAGCAGACAGCAATTATCCTGGTGAAAAATTTGATGAGTTCCTTAGAAACGTTCCTATTCTGGAAAGCAATGAATTCAATTTTTAAATTAGCAGTATAAATAATAATTCTTTAAACCATTAAGAATGTTTTGATTCAGATCACATTAGACTACTCCTTAATGGTTTAAAAGATTATTTCACTTCGGCATCATCTTTCTTTTTAAAAATTTTATTGAAAAAGCCTTTCTTTTCTTTATTTTCCTCCTGTTCATTTGGTGAGGATTTTTTATCCTTTATTTCTTGTTTGATCTCTTTTACAGATTGTTTCATATCTTTTACTGTAGAAACTGCATTTTTCACTTTTGCTTCTGTCTTTTCCACATTTTTTCCGATCAAAGTTTTCTTTAAGCCCTGCTCAATTCCTTTCCAAAAAAGATTAAAAAACGATTTTGTAGGATCACGTTCCACATTTTCAACAGTCACGGATTCCGGAAAACTTCCTGAGTTTGATTTTAAGAAAACATTTGCTACTGCTGTCAAAAAGCCTTTCTTTTCATGATTATGCTTGTTGAGAACAGCAATTTTCAAGTCTTTATGTTTTAAATTAAATGTTCCATGTAATCCTGCAGGATTTCCTTTAAAATTGAACAGCATCTCCTGAATGGTTCCTGCAGTAGCCGTTACATGAAGATAAGGTCTGATAAACGGATTAATACCGTTTGCCGGAAGGTTTGAAGTTTTCCCGGAAATTGCAAATCCATCATTCTGATCTGCGACATCAAAATTCCAGTTTACAGAAAGTGGTGCCAAATTCATAAATGAGCAATTGATTTTAATATCAACTTTAGTAGGTTTTCCTTTTGTTTTAGCAGAATTTAGGTTTTTAACGTTCATATTAAAATTACTGAAGGTCAGCTTCCCGGGTCCCATACTTTCAGGTGTATCTTCTTCGTACACTAAAACAGAGTTTTTCAGATCCAGATTATTAATATTCATTGGAATTTTAATGGAACGTAACATTTTTGAATACAGCGCTTTTATTTTCGGGTCATCTTTTGGAATTTTACTCCTGAAAATATTTGCATCTGCAGATTGGATCGTAACATGAGAAGCATTGATGAATTTATTATGAGAAAACAGATCCCACTCTCCTTCTGCTGATATCTGCCCCGCCTTCAAATCATACAAATCCCGCTCAACGGGTATCATTTTGATAAACTGCGCTCTCGAAACAAGAGGCTTCATACCAAAATTATTGATCTGAACTTTATTTTTGTTTAGCTTCAAAAGTCCTACACTGATATTGTAAAACTGTGTTTTATATGCGAAATTTCTGGTGGTTAAAAAATAGTTTTTTACTTTGAACGAAAGGTTTTGCCCGTTAGGTTTTGTTCCTATTTCAATATCATTTACAGTAGCATTCAAATCGTGAAATGCCAATGGTTCTTTTTCTTTGTCGTAAATAATATTTGAATTCCTTAAAGAAACCTTTCTTACGATAACAGACTGTATAATCCCAGGACTAGCATTTTTCTTTGCTTTATTTTCACCAGCCTTTATTGTTCCGTTGAGATTTTCAATGAGTACGTCTTTAATATCCAGATTCAGTTTTTTGTTAGCGAATTCCAATTTATTGATATTAAAAGCAATATGGTTGGTTTTTAAATTCATTGTAGTTTTTTCGCTTTCAGGAGAACCTGGCGTAAAAGACACATTGTTAATTTCGCCATTCGTAGGCTTCAAAGCAATACTTCCTATATTGATATTTTGATGATCAGAATAGGTAATATCTTTACCTGAGAATGTAAAATCATTATAACCCACAGGGATAATTTGCTTTGATGTTTCTTTATTAAAGACAAGTTTATTGATATTCAGATTAAGGTTTGCTGCAGATAAAAGTTTGTTTCCGTCCGGTTTATTAATTTGTGCAACCGCATTTTTAAGTTTTATATTTTCTAAGTTGACCTCAAAATTTGATCTTTCTTCTTCTTTTTTCTCTTTTTTAGCTCCGGTATTATAAACGGTTAAAAGAGGATTTTCAAATTCAGCATCTGCAAGAGCAACCTTATTCTTATTTAAAACAACATCTTTAAAATCCATCTTTGGGATTGAAAACTCAAAAAGCTGTGTTTTTTTAGGATAATATTTCTTAAACTGCTCAAAAGAAAGTAGTGGAATCAGTTTAAAATTTTCAACAGACATTTGTCCGTCAGCAGTATTAATGGTATTAATCGTAATAGCATATACATTATCAGGTCTGAAAAAGAATTTTTCACCTTGAATGCTATATCTGTCAAACACTACAGGCAATTTATTCTCCACTGACTCTTCTGTCATTTGCAGGTTTTCTACAAACAGATTGAGTTTTTGAACTGATATAAATTTTTGTTTGGTATGCCTAAAAACAGCAATTTCCCCATCATTAATCCTGATATTTTCAAATAAGAACGGACTTTTTTTCTTTTCTTTTTTCTTATTAACAGGTTTTGCAAGAATGATATTCAGGTTAGGTTTTGCCACCAGTAGATCTGATGAGCTTATTGTTTTATTAAAAATTGCGTCATAGATCCCAAAGCGACTTACTTTTAAAGTATCAACAGTTCCCTGAAGACCAATAACGGCTGTATTCTGTGGATCTTTATTATTAACAGAAATTCCGGTAGCCAGAATGTTTCCGGTACTAAGATCTACATCTAAAGTTTCGTAGGAAACTTTATAATCAGTATTTTTTTTTATATACTCAGGAAGTTGGGTTTTAAGCCAAAAATTTAATCCGAAATTTGCGACAAGAAGCAGTCCTGCCAGAATTCCGAAGCTTATTAATAGTCTTTTTACCCATTTTTTCATATTTGTGATTTGGTTTGTTTTTTTGTTAAGATCAGTTTTTCACATTCAATTCAATTACATATCCTTCATGACCTCTTACATTAATAAAGTTTCCGCCTTCAAATCCAAGATACTGTCCTTTAATTCCTGTAAGCTTACCTGTAAATTCCGGTTTTTTATCTAAAGTAAATGATGTTACTTTTTCTGGCTTTTCAAAAGGATAATCAAACATCCATAATTCTTCTCCTTCACTGTAGAATTTTTGGAAGTCTGCAGGAAAGTATTCTTTAATTTTCTGTCTGAAATCAGCAAGATCTACTTCTCCTTCAAAATCATCCTGAAGCATTTTTCTCCAGTTCGTCTTATCTGCTAAATGATCTTTTAAGGCAACCTCTATCATTCCTGCTTCATAACGGTTTTCCGTTCTTGCAATCGGCAAGGCAAAAGTAGCTCCCTGATCGATCCATCTTGTAGGAATCTGTGTATTTCTTGTTACTCCTACTTTCACGTCTCCTGTATAAGCAAGATAAACCGTGTGAGGCTGTAGCTGAATTTGTTTTTCTACTTCCAGATCACGTTCCGCCACCCCTAAATGTGCTGTAGAAAGCTCAGGACGGATAATGGTATCACTTGCATACGGGCTTTCAAAAAAGCAGCTTTTACAGAATCCCATTCTATAAATAGGCTTATCTTCGCCACAGTTCACACACTGAAATCCGATATGTTTTATGCTTAACTCTTTTCCAAGCAACTCGTTCATATGGATCAGATCTCCGGAAAGATTGAGATAGTATTGGATGGGTTTAGCATCGTAGCTTGTCATTTTTAATATTTGCCCTTGAAACTGCATATTATATTTATATTACTTTTTTACGTAAATTTAATGATTATATTTTTCAAAAAGTAAAATTTATATTTTTGTGTCAATAAAAAACCACAGATGATTTATCTTGTAACAGGAGGCAGCGGGTTCATCGGTTCCCATTTAATTGAACGATTATTAAGAAATGGACATTCTGTCATAAACATTGACAATTTTGATGATTTCTACAGCTATCAGATAAAAATTAAAAACACTTTAGAGTCTATTGGTAAAATTTCGGATTTTGAATTCACCAATAAGGAGGATGATATTCAGCATTTAATCTCTCTCTCCCACTCTGACAACTATACTATTTACTACCAAGACATTAGAGATAAGAAAGGTCTTGAAAATATCTTTAAAAGTCATTCTATCGATATGGTAATCCACTTAGCTGCATTGGCTGGTGTTCGCCCTTCTATAGAAAGACCTTTAGAATATGAAGAAGTAAATGTTCGTGGAAGTATGAATCTTTGGGAATTATGTAAAGACTTTAATATTAATAAATTCATTTGTGCCTCTTCTTCAAGTGTTTACGGAAACAATGAAAAAATTCCTTTTGCTGAAACGGATAATGTAGATAATCCTATCTCACCCTATGCTGCTACTAAAAAGAGTGGAGAAATTTTGGGACATGTTTACCATACCTTATATAATATAGATATGATCCAATTAAGATTTTTCACTGTCTATGGACCTAGACAACGCCCGGATCTTGCAATACATAAATTTACAAAGCTTATTTCCGAAGGTTTAGAGATTCCTTTTTATGGTGATGGAAATACAGCAAGAGACTACACCTATATTGATGATATTATTGATGGAATCGTTAAGTCTATAATTTATTTGGAAAATAATTCTGATGTTTATGAAATCATTAATTTAGGAGAAAATCAGGTTGTCACTTTAACGGAAATGGTAGCCATTATAGAAGAGGCTCTTCAAATGACAGCGGTTAGAAAAAATCTGCCAATGCAGCCCGGAGATGTCACAAAAACGAATGCCGATATTACGAAAGCAAAGGATTTAATAGGTTATAAACCTGACACAGACTTCCAAAATGGCATAAAAAAATTTGTGGAATGGTTTTTGAGAAAACGACATTAAGTAAATTACTGACATGGCTGCCATGCAGTTGGTAACAGTCATTTATAGGAAAAAATTATAAAAAGAATTGAAAATCAAGTATAAAAAAGTTTATTATACAACCTATTTTTATACTTTTGCAAAAAATTAGAAAATTATGTACTGGACATTAGAATTAGCTTCATATTTAAGTGACGCACCTTGGCCAATGACAAAAGCAGAGCTTATTGACTACGCAATCAGAACTGGTGCACCGATGGAAGTAGTGGAAAACCTTCAAGCGATTGAGGATGAAGGAGAGATTTATGAATCTATTGAAGAAGTTTGGAGCGACTATCCAACTGATGAGGATTTCCTTTGGAACGAGGACGAATATTAATAAAGCGATAAGCTTTAGGCTGCGTGCTTAGAGCTTTTTTGCCCTTTTTTATATATTAATTTACACGATAAGCGTGTCATTTAAAACGCTTAAAGCATCTTGCATTAAGCATAAAGCAAAAAATTTATGAGTTTTTTAAACAAAGTTCTTAAAGGGTTTTTGGGAGACAAAAAAGCGCAGGACCTAAAAGAAGTAAAAAAAGTTGTAACAAAAATCAAGGCTGTAGAACCCAACATCCAACAATTGTCGGATGATGGTTTAAGACAAAAAACTGCTGAGTTTAAAGAGACAATAAAATCCGCAACCAGCAATATCACAGCTCAAATAGAACAGATTAAAGAGCAGATAAAAAATTCAACAAACGTTGACGAGAAAGAAGCTCTTTTCTCAAAGATTGAGTCTTTAAAGAAAGAATCATACGAAATTGAAGAGAAAGTTTTGGTTCAAATTCTTCCGGAAGCTTTTGCATTGATCAAAGAAACTTCAAGAAGATGGGCTCAGAACAAAGAGATCCGTGTAACTGCTAGTGACTGGGACAGAGAACTTGTGGCTGCAGGAAAAGATTTCGTTGAAATTCAGGGAGACCAAGCTGTTTGGAAAAACTCATGGGACGCTGCCGGAACTCCTGTAGTTTGGGATATGGTCCACTATGATGTTCAGTTTATCGGAGGTATTATTCTTCACAGTGGTAAAATTGCCGAGATGGCAACCGGTGAAGGTAAAACTTTGGTAGGAACATTACCTATTTATTTAAATTCACTTCCGGAAAGAGGAGTACACGTTGTAACCGTGAATGACTACCTTGCGAAAAGAGACTCCGCTTGGATGGGACCTCTTTATCAGTTCCACGGAATGTCTATCGATTGTATCGATAACCACCAGCCGAACTCAGACGGAAGAAGAAAAGCATACAACTCAGATATTACTTACGGAACGAACAACGAATTCGGTTTCGATTATCTGAGAGATAACATGGTGACTTCACCTTCAGAATTGGTACAAAGAGAATTGAACTTTGCTATCGTTGACGAGGTGGATTCTGTATTGGTAGATGATGCGAGAACTCCTTTGATCATTTCCGGTCCGGTTCCTCAGGGAGACAGACAGGAGTTTGATGTTCTTAAGCCTTCTATCGACAGAATTGTTGAAGTTCAAAAGAAAACTGTTTCTGCAATCTTCAATGAAGCGAAAAAACTAATCGCTGCAGGAAACACTAAAGAAGGAGGATTCAAATTGCTTCAGGCGTACAGAGGTCTTCCAAAAAACAGACAATTAATCAAATTCTTATCGGAAAGCGGAAACAGAGCATTGCTTCAGAAAGTTGAAGCGCAATATATGCAGGACAACAACCGTGATATGCCGATCGTAGATAAAGATCTTTATTTCGTAATCGAAGAAAAGAACAATCAGGTAGACCTTACAGACAAAGGTGTTGAGTACATGTCTCAAGGTAACTCTGATCCTAACTTCTTCGTTCTTCCGGATATCGGAACTGAAATTGCAGAAGTAGAGGCTAAAAACCTATCTAAGGAAGAGGAATTCGAAGCTAAAGAAAAACTTTTCGGTGATTTTGCTGAAAAATCTGAAAGAGTTCACACGATGAGCCAGCTATTGAAAGCGTATACATTATTTGAAAAAGATGATGAGTATGTGGTAATTGATGGCGAAGTAAAAATCGTTGATGAGCAGACTGGTCGTATCATGGAGGGACGTCGTTATTCAGACGGTCTTCACCAGGCGATAGAAGCTAAAGAAAACGTAAAAATTGAAGCTGCAACGCAAACTTTTGCAACTGTTACGCTTCAGAACTACTTCCGTATGTACAACAAGCTTGCGGGGATGACCGGTACTGCTGAAACAGAAGCTGGTGAGCTTTGGGAGATCTACAAACTTGATGTAGTAGTAATTCCAACAAACCGTCCGATCTTGAGACATGACAGACAGGATTTAGTTTTCAAAACCAATAGAGAAAAATATAATGCTGTAATTGAAGAAATAGAAAAATTAACTGCTGCAAAAAGACCTGTACTTGTAGGTACTACTTCAGTAGAAATTTCTCAGTTGCTTTCAAAAGCTCTTCAATTAAGAAAGATTCCACACCAGGTATTGAATGCCAAGCTTCACAAGAAAGAAGCTGAAATTGTTGCTGGAGCAGGACAGCCAGGAGTTGTAACGATTGCAACCAACATGGCAGGTCGTGGTACGGATATTAAATTATCTAAAGAAGTAAAAGAAGCAGGAGGTCTAGCAATTATCGGTACTGAAAGACATGATTCAAGACGTGTTGACAGACAGTTAAGAGGTAGAGCGGGACGTCAGGGAGATCCAGGAAGTTCTCAGTTCTATGTATCTCTTGAAGATAACCTGATGCGTTTATTCGGTTCTGAGAGAATTGCTAAAATGATGGACAGAATGGGTCATAAAGATGGTGAAGTTATTCAGCATTCTATGATCAGTAAATCTATTGAAAGAGCTCAGAAAAAAGTAGAAGAAAACAACTTCGGAACAAGAAAGAGACTTCTTGAGTATGATGACGTAATGAACAAACAACGTGATGTAATCTATAAGAGAAGAAAGAATGCCTTATTCGGAGATCACTTGAAATATGATATTACAAACATGATTTTCGATGTTGCTAATTCTATCGTTGCGAAAGGAAAAGCTACTGGAAATTATAAGGATTTTGAATATGACATCATTAAAACATTCACGATGGAATCTCCGGTTTCTCAGAATGATTTTAATAATAAAAACATTCAGGATCTAACTAATATTCTATTCAAAGCTGCTCAGGAAGACTATCAGATGAAACTGAACTTATTGAAGGAAAAATCATTCCCAATCATTGAGAATGTATACCAAAATCAAGGTTCAATGTTCAAAATGATCCAGGTTCCTTTCACAGACGGACACAAAACAATGACTATTGTTGCTGACCTGAAAGAAGCTTATGAAACGAAATGTGAAAGCTTAGTAAACGATTTTGAGAAGAATATCACTTTATCAATCATCGATGAAAACTGGAAACTTCACCTTCGTGAAATGGATGACTTAAGAAGATCTTCTCAGGGAGCTGTTTACGAACAGAAAGATCCACTTGTAATTTACAAACAGGAATCTTTCCACTTATTCAGCGAAATGATGGATAAACTAAACAAAGAGATTATTTCTTTCTTATACAAAGGAGAAATTCCAGCGTAAGAAATCACTAATCATAATAACAAAAAACCGCTCTGGCATTGACCTGAGCGGTTTTTTGTTATTGATTGTATAATAATTTTATGATAAAAATCAAATATATTATTTATTTAGAATATTTAAAAATAATATATTTGCATAAAATTTGACTTTCATGAAAAATGTACTGATCTGTGCTTCGGCTCTGGGAACAATGCTGGTTTCTGCCCAAAAAAAAGATTCATTAACCACTAAAAGCATTGACGAAGTAGTAATCAATACATATGCTAAGAAAGACAGTGATTATTCCAACAAGATGCCTCTTAAGGCAATAGAAGACCCACAGGTATATTCTTCTATCGGTAAAGGAGTTCTGGAAAACCAGTTGATATTTACGGTAGATGAAGCATTCAGAAACGTTGCAGGGGTACAGAAAATGTGGAGCGCAACCAACAGAGCCGGAGATGGAGGTATCTATCTTAATTTAAGAGGTTTTGTAGCAGGAAACTCTATGAGAAATGGTATGGTGGCTCCTATTACAACTTCAATGGATGCCATCAATATTGAAAGAATTGAAGTCTTAAAAGGTCCTTCTGCAACACTATTTGGAAGTAATGTAACTTCTTATGGTGGTGTAATCAACAGAATTACGAAAAGACCTTATGAAACTTTTGGCGGATCGATTTCTTTAGCTGGAGGAAGTAATAATTATTATAGAGCACAGGCAGACGTAAATGCTCCTCTTACCAATGATAAAAAATTATTATTCAGATTAAATACAGCTTATACCAATCAGGGAACTTTCCAGAAGACCAATGCTAAAAATTCTTTTTATGCTTTCACTCCTTCCCTAACTTATCGCCCTACAGATAAATTGGAAATCAATGCAGAATTGGAAATGCTTGAAACGAATGCTTATCCGGAAACTTCATTTTTCTTTTATTTTCCAAGTTCAACACTCGGTGCAGATAGCATGGATAAAATGGAAAAACTAGGTTATGATTATAAGCAGACCTATATGGGTGATAACCTTAAAACTACTGCAAAAGCAAGAAATTTCTTTGGACAGGTAAATTACAAAATAAACGATCATATTAAGTCATCAACCAACGTAAGTACTTCATATTCTTATTCTGATGGTTTCAATCCGTATTTTTATTTTAAACCAAGCCCAGACAATGCATTAGAAATAGGAATAGCGAGAGCAGATCAATCAACTAAAGACAGTAAAAGAACTTATTTTCAACTTCAACAGAACTTCAATGCTGACTTCAAAATCGGAAGCGTAAGAAATAGAACAGTTGCTGGTTTTGACTACATGAGAATGAATGATAATCAGTTTTTTATGTTTACCGAATTTGACTGGGTTCCATTTAATGCTGCTGATTATTCAAATATGAATGGACAGACATTGGCAGAAAAATATAAAAGCTTACAGGGTAGTCCTACTTTTGACCGTGATAATACTTATATAAGTACAGGTAAAAAAGATGTTTACAGTGGTTATATATCTAATGTTATTACTCCTGTAACAGGGCTTAATATCCTTACTTCTTTACGATATGAAAGTGTAGATTTTAAAGGTGGGCAGACAGGTCAAAACCCCACACCAGCGTATACTCAGGGTGCATGGTCTCCTAAATTAGGAATTGTTTATCAGCTTATTCACGATAAAGTATCTGTTTTCGGAAATTATCAAAACAGTTTTACAAGTAACGGATACTATATTTCAGATGCCGCTTCTAATGTTACCCTTTCTGATCCTGAAAGAGCCAATCAATTTGAAGGAGGTTTCAAAGCAAGTCTTGTTAAAGGAAGGATCAGCACAACCTTAAGTTATTATAATATCAAAGTAAAGAACACTCTTCTTAATATTGGATATACAGCCCAAGGCAGGGCTATTCAAAGACAGGCTGGCTCATTAACGAGCAGTGGTGTTGAATTGGAGGCAAACGCTTATCTGATCAAAGGATTCTCTGTAATCGCAGGAGTAAGTTACAATGATATGAAATATACGGAAGCTGATAATGATGTAATAGGAAGAAGACCTGCTACAGCATCATCTCCGTGGCTAGTGAACCTTAATGCAAGTTACCAGTTCCTTGATGGAAAATTAAAAGGGCTTGGCTTTGGTGTTGGCGGAAACTATGCCAGTGACAATAAAATTGTGAACTCAACCTCCATGGGAACTTTTATACTCCCAAAATATCTGGTAATGAATGCCAATATATTTTATGATGCACCGAAATTCAGAATTGGAATAAAAGTAGACAACTTCACCAATGAAAAGTACTGGAATGGATACACTACGGCAAATGCACAACAACTTGCCAATGTTTTAGGAAGTTTCACTTATAAATTTTAAACTGTTTAAATAAATTACTACCCTTTATAAAACAATGAAAAAACTGACGATAGGAGCTGCAATGTTAACATCAATGTTCGCATTTGCTCAAGAAAAAGACAGTATCAAATCTAATAATATTGAAGAAATTGTTGTCAGCGGCAGATATTATCAGAAATATAAGCTCAATGAAGTTTCCGGCTCATTAAGAATCCAGACCCCTATACTTGAGTTACCACAAAATGTTCAGTCTGTAAGTTCTCAGGTTCTTGCTGATCAGCTTACATTGAATATGTCCGAAGGTATTGTTCGTAACGTAAGTGGTGCAAGAAAAGTAGAACACTGGGATAATGTATATTCCAATGTTTTCATGAGAGGTGCAAGCATTGCTACTTTTATGAACGGAATGAATGTTTCCTCTACATGGGGACCCATTAATCCTGACTCATCGATCATTGACAGAATAGAATTCGTAAAAGGACCGGCTGGATTTATGGGTTCTATGGGAGATCCGGCAGGGTTTTATAACGTAGTAACCAAAAAGCCTACAGGTAAATTTGCAAACAGTGTTCGTTTTACGACGGGGAGTTATAATCTTTTCAGAGGAGAAGCAGACTTAGACGGGGTTCTTGTTAAAGATGGAGTTTTAGATTACCGTATCAACTTAATGGGAAGTTCCAATAAATCTTGGGTAGAAAATGATAAAACAAGCAAAATCATTATTGCTCCTTCCATTACTTTCAGACCTACAAAAACCACAACATTTACAGCTCAGTATAATTATCAGCAGTTAAAATTCAATCAGCCTGGAGCTTATATCATGTCAAAAGAAGGTTATGCAACATTAGGAGTTCATACCAATTTCAATGATCCGAATTTTAAAGAAACTAAAGTAAAAGATCAAAGCTTATTTTTGAGTCTGGATCAGAAACTTTTCAAAGATTGGGTATGGAGTACGCAATATGCTTACATGGATCTAAACTATGATGGTGGGTCATGGTGGGGGGATTTCAGAACCCCTGAAAATCCTAATCTATTTACAAGAGATCTTAGCAACTGGCAGGCTGTCGGAAAAAACCACATTTTCCAAACCTACCTGAGAGGAAGTCTTAAGACCGGAAATATTGTACATAAAATCATTGCCGGGTTTGATTACGGAGACAGAAAATATAATGCTGACTTTTCAGGAATGGGAAGTGGCGGTTCTATTAATATTCACAATATCAATTATGGCGTTGATCCCTCTACTCTTCCACCTAAAAGTGCATACTATTTGAATAGAAATGCAGCATTTTATGATGATGAAGGGGTAAAATACACGTCTTATTATGCTCAGGATCAAATAGAAATGTTTAATAATAAGCTTCGTGTAACTTTAGCAGGAAGATATACCAGCGGAACTACTTATGCAGGTTATCCGAATCTTGGGGAAGTAAAACCTGATACAGCCGGAGAATTCACACCGAGAGTGGGAGTTAGTTATTCCATTAATGAAAACTTTTCTGCGTATGGAATATATGATAAAACATTTACACCACAATCTGCCAATACTTTTACCGGTTCCATTACAGCTCCTTTAAACGGGCAGAATATTGAATTCGGATTAAAAAAGGATTGGTTCAACGGAAAATGGAATACTACTTTTGCCATCTACGAAATCCGAAGAAAAAATATACTTACTAAAGATTTTGTAAACAGTACTCCTGCACAAACATTCTACTATGCTTCCGGAGAACAGAGAGCCAGAGGATTTGAAGCTGACCTAAAAGGAGAAATTGTAAAGGGACTGAATGTTATTATCAATTATGCATACACCGATGCAAAAACAATAAAGGATAATGATGCTCAGCTCATTGGAGCTCCATCTCCTGGAAATGCTAAGAATGTTCAGAATACATGGGTAACTTATCAGTTTGACAATAACATCTTAAAAGGTTTTGGGATCTCAGCTGGTTACCAATATCAAGGGGGAAGAGTCTCATGGTATGGAACCAATTCCGGAAATCAGTCACTTCCAGATTACTTTGACACTAATTTCGGAATTTCTTACAGGGCTAAAAAGTTTGATATTAACCTAATGCTGAACAATGCGTTCAACAGAAAACTATTCAGTGGTTATTATGATCCGGGATACAACACTCCTAATGACAGAAGTGATGATAAATATGTTTGGATTTACAATGCCCCTCGTAACTGGAGATTATCAATCGGATATAAATTTTAAAAATCAAGGTTAGCCCTTTAAGGGTTAACTTTTTCTATGAAAAAGAAACATCACCATAAAAAGAAAGTTTCTACTACAAAGAAATGGTCTGCCAAACTTCATTTGTGGTTTGGTTTGTCCGTTGGTATTATCGTCTTCATTGTCTCTCTTACAGGGACTTTATATGTTTTTAAGGATGAAGTACAAAACAGTCTGCGTAAAGAAGCTATTTATGTAAAACAGGAAGATTCTTCAAAAAAACCGTTACCCATTAACCTGCTTCGTGAGAAAGTAAGTATGGAGCTTAATGAAAAATATCCGTTAAACTCGGTAGAAATCTCTCTTGACAAAGGAAAATCATATCGTTTTTTATACTATGAAAAGAGTAAGAAAGGATGGAATTATTTTCAGCAGGTACTGATTAACAAGCAGGTCTATATTAATCAGTATACAGGAGAAATCCTTGCTGTTTATGATGAAAAATATGATGTATTCAATATTTTGAAATATATCCACTGGGGACTTTTATTAAATTCCGAATGGGGACCGTATGTAGTAGGAATTCCTACTGTATTGTTTATCATTATGTTGATTACCGGAATTATTCTGTGGTGGCCCAAAAATAAAAATGCAAGAAAAGGACGTTTCTGGTTCAATTGGGAAAATGTAAAAAACTGGAAACGTAAAAATTATGATCTTCATAATGTATTAGGCTTTTATGCCTCATTTATTGCCTTAATAATGAGTATTACCGGGATTTATTTTGCATATCCTTATGTAAAAAATACTTTTAATCTTACCCTATCTGGTTATTGGGAACAACCAAAGGAAAAACAGATAAAATCTCCTGATTCATTGATGGCAAAGAGATCTGATCTTTTTGATATAACAGCTTTACAAACTGAGAAACTATACGCTGGGGCTTCCAGCTACAGAATTTCACTCAATGGAAAAAATAAGAAAGGAAAAGAGCTTAATAACCTTCCGATTACCATCTATGGGCAAGAAGGAAGATTCAGCGAAAGAAATACACTGACATTTGATAAATATACAGGAAAACTACTAGCCAACAAACCTCATCACAAACTGAATAACGCCGAGAAATATGCCAATGCCAATTATGATGTCCACACAGGTTCATACTTTGGTTTATTTGGAAAAATCATCTGGTTTATTGCCGGTCTTATATGCACATCACTTCCCGTTACCGGATTTCTGATCTGGTGGGGAAAAAGAAAGAAACAAGGAAAGAAAATATAATGAAAAAAGTGCTTTTATCAGCAGCCTGCCTGGGAACTACAACAGCTTTTGCCCAAATTAAGGATACATTACAAACCAAAAATGTTGAGGAAATTGTAATGACTGCTTCAAGGAAAAAGGAGAACATCAAAGAAGTTCCCAGCTCCATTACAGTCGTTGGCGAAAAACAGATTCAGTCTCAATTAACCGTCAATTCGGATATTACAAGTATTTTGCAATATACTGTTCCAAGTTTGGGAACGAATTCCGGACAAACATCCAATACGGGACAAACGTTAAGAGGTCGTCAGGTATTAGTTTTAATTGACGGTATTCCACAATCTACTCCACTTCGAAACGGAGCGAGAGATCTAAGAGTAATTGACCCTTCAGCCATTGAAAGAGTAGAAGTTATAAAAGGAGCTTCTTCCATCTATGGAAACGGTGCAGACGGCGGTATCATCAATTATATTACAAAAAGAAACAAAACAAATCAGAAGATCTCAGGGATCTCTCAAATAGGATTTACAGGACAACAATCCGGTGGAACCTTAGGAGTAAGAGCCAGCCAGCTTTTATCAGGAAAAATCAACAAATTTGACTATACCCTTTCATTAGCCTATGAAAGAACCGGGTATATGAAAGATGCCAACAAAGTTTATCTTACCCCTACCTACAGTACGGCAAAGATGGATAACTATAACGGAATGTTGAAGTTAGGCTATGACATTAATGAAAACCAAAGAGTTGAAGCATCTTATATCGGTTATTCTTCAAGATCTAATCTTAATTTAGGTTTAAAAACAGGAATATACGGAGTAACCCCAACCATTGGTGAAGGTGAAGGAAAAAGCCTTGAAACTACACCTCAGGGAACTCCAAAAAACCATAACATCCGTGTAAGCTATGATAATAAAAATCTGTTTGCAGGAACTTCTTTAAACGTAAATCTTTACTATCAGGATTTTAAAACAGTCTACGGATATAGCGATACCTTTTTCAATGGTGGGCAGTCCAATGTTCTTTCAAAAAAAGCAGGTGCCAGATTCAATTTTGACACTCAGCTTTGGAATTCTCAGAATTCACAGGGAGAAATCATGTACGGAACAGACATCCTGAACGATCAGACCGTACAAAAACTGGAAGACGGACGTTTTTGGACCCCGAATATGAGCATGACTAATATTGCGCCTTTTGTATTGGCAAAAATAGATCTGTTCAAAAAATTGACGATCAAAGGAGGACTTCGTTATGAAAATATTAAAGTAAATGTTGATGATTTCAATACACTTTCTGTGATCAAAAACGATGGAACTTTTACCAAAAGTATCTTTGTAGATGGCGGAAAACTAAATTATAATGCATTGGTAGGAAATATTGGTATTCGTTATAATATTGAGCCTTATATCAATCTGTTCGGGAGCTTTTCACAGGCTTATTCAATCAATGAATTAGGAAGAATTCTGAGAACCTCAACTTCAGAAACGATTAAAAACCTTGAAACAAAACCAATTATTGTTAACAACTACGAACTAGGAGCTACAGGACAGATTTCCAATTGGTTAAACTATGAATTAACTTCTTATGTAAGTACATCAAAATTAGGTGCTACATTTGTTCAGAGTGCAGACAGAGCATTAGTGATCAAAAGAGCTCCGGAAATCGTTTATGGTGTAGAAGGTTTCTTACATTTCACTCCTGTTAAGTGGCTTCAGTTTGGAGGAAGCTACAGCTGGATGGAAGGAATTACTTCACCTGATGACAATGGTAATTATTCTGCAAAGATCAATAACAGCAGAATTTCTGCCCCGAAAGTGCTTGCCTATCTTCAGGTAAAACCGATACCGGAACTTTTCATTGGCGTTGATATGCTTCATTCTTTCAGACAAAACAGATTTGAACCCAACACAAAAAACGGATTGTATGCCTACGGAGAAGGATATGTACCAGATTATACCGTATTTAATTTAAAAGTAAGCTGTGAGGTTTACAAAAACTGGAAGGTATCATTGGGAATTGAAAACTTCTTCAACCGATTGTATCAGCCATCTATTGCATGGTGGGCGGCAAGAGATAGTGATTTCGTCAATTCTTTAGGAAAAAGAGGAACTTTAGTTCTTGAATATAAATTTTAATCAAACTAATCTACCATTGTTATATGAAAAAAAATCATCATCCTAAAAAGAAACCAGGATTCTTTAAAAAATGGTCCGCCAAATTTCACTTATGGTTTGGGCTTGGAATCGGGGTTTTAATTTTTATTATCTCCATTACCGGAGCATTGTACGTATTTAAGGATGAAGTAGAAAACTTTACCCGTAAAGATGTCATTTACCATAATGAACAGAATATAGAACAAAAGCAGATTCTACCTATCAGAGTGATGGAAAAAGCCGTTGTAGAACAGGTAAAGGAAAAATATCCTATCCATTGGGTTAACATTCCTATGGATAAGAAAATGTCATACATGTTCTTCTGGTATGAGCATAATACGGATGCCTGGAATTATTTTGACGAATTTCCTATTTATAAACAGGCTTATGTAAACCCTTATACCGGAAAAGTACTGAGAGTATACGATGAAAAAAACGGATTCTTCAATATTGTAAAGATGATCCACTGGAGTTACCTTCTGAAACAGGACTGGGGAACATATGTGGTGGGAATACCTGTGATTATTTTCATCATTATGCTTATCTCCGGGATCATTCTGTGGTGGCCCAAAAATAAAGCAGCAAGAAAACAACGTTTTGCTTTCAAATGGAAAAATATCAAAAGCTGGAAAAGAAAGAACTATGACCTTCATAATGTCTTAGGTTTTTATGCTTCAATTTTTGCCCTTATTTTCTCCATTACAGGTTTATTCTACGCATTTTTTGTAGTTCAGGCAATGATCTACGTAATCTTTTCCGGAGGAGAAACAAAATATCCGGACTTTTCACACATCAAGACAAAAGCTCCGATAGAACTGAGAACGGAAACGACGCTTGACAAGATTATCAATACAGTGAAGAATAAATATCCAGAGTCATATGGATTTGCCATAGACCTGGGACACGAGCATATGGATGACCATGAACATCCAAATTTTGAAGTATATGTAAAACACCTTACTTATTCTTACCACAAGAGCAGCAGCCTTATTTTTGATGAAAACTCCGGAGAATTACTTCATACTCACGATCCAAAGGATAAAAACTTTGGGGAAAAGGTGGTAAGTGCCAATTATGATATTCACGTAGGAGCAATCCTAGGGCTTCCTACAAAGATTATTGCTTTTATTGTAAGTCTTATCTGTGCTTCTCTTCCGGTAACAGGATTTATGATCTGGTGGGGACGAAAAAAGAAAAAACCTGTTAAAACTTCGTAAACTTGTTAAATAATATTGAGTTAATAATCCATTAATACAATCTTTTTTATAATTTTAGCCCTTAGAATTTAATAATAGAAATGTCATTAATAGATTTATCAAGACAAGTTGCCCTGGGAGTTGACATCGGTGGTACCAATACCAAGTTCGGAATTGTAAACCATCGTGGAGAAGTTCTGGATAAGGGAAACCTGAGAACTGATGCCTATGAGAAGGTAGAAGATTTCATAGATGCTTTATATGAACAAGTATATCCTTTAATGGAAAAACATGGTACAGAAAAGCACTTTGACGGAATCGGAGTAGGAGCTCCTAATGCAAACTACTATAAAGGAACCATAGAACTTGCCCCTAATTTACCATGGAAAGGTGTCATTCCTTTCGCGGAATTAATGACGGCAAAGTTTGGTCTTCCATGTACTGTAACCAATGATGCTAATGCAGCAGCTTTGGGAGAAATGCTTTTCGGAGCAGCACGCGGTATGAAAGATTTTATCATGATTACCCTGGGAACAGGAGTAGGAAGTGGAATCATTGCCAACGGAAACCTGATCTACGGACATGATGGTTTTGCCGGAGAACTAGGACACACTATTGTAAAACCAGGCGGAAGAAAACATTGGAGTACAGGTTCTGAAGGAAGTCTGGAAGCCTATGCTTCTGCAACAGGAATTACGATCACAGCTAAGAAAATGAGAGCCGAGTTCCCTGAATCTATGCTGAACCAATATCCTGAGGAAGAAATCAATTCTAAAACAGTATATGAATGTGCCATGAAAGAAGACCCTATTGCAATAGAAGTTTTCAGGTATACAGGACAGAAACTGGGGGAAGCATTAGCTAATTTCGTGATGTTTTCTTCACCACAGGCTATTCTTTTATTTGGCGGGGTGATCAAGGCAGGAGATTTTATCTTAAAGCCGGCTAAACTTCACATGGAAAGAAACCTTCTTCCTATCTTTAGAAATAAAGTAAAGTTAGTATTCAGTGAGCTGGACGAAGCAGATGCAGCCATCCTTGGTGCAAGTGCTTTAGTTTGGGAGAAATAACTGATACACTTATCATATTTAAAAGCGATCTTACTTTGAGATCGCTTTTTTTATTTACCACAAATTTACATTAGTGCATTCGTGGCATAAAAATGTCTATACAGAACATGATCATTAACAATATCTATGAAAACAATTCACCAGATCCGTATCAAAATCCCTGAAGTTTTTCTTACTTTTGATTAGCCTTTTCTATATGCTGTATTGAGTAATGAATAGGCTGTTGTAAACAAAATAATTACCAAAAAATGGATAACAATAATTTAGAAACGATCGTTTTCGGTGGCGGATGCTTCTGGTGTGTAGAAAGCTGTTTTAATATGTTGAAAGGGGTAAAATCCGCGATTTCAGGATATTCAGGCGGACATAAAGATAATCCGACGTATCAGGAAGTATGTACAGGAGAAACGGGTCATGCAGAAGTTGTGGAAATCACTTATGATCCAGCAATCATTTCTTATGAACAATTAATGGACGTTTTCTTCTTCTTACACGATCCTACCCAACTGAACAGACAAGGAAATGATATCGGAACTCAGTATCGTTCTGTTATTTACTATAAAGATGATGCAGAGAAGCAAAGAGCTGAACTGGCATTAAGAACATCTGAAGAATCAGGAAGATGGACAGGAAAATATGTCACTGAATTTGCACCATTCGAGAAATTCTGGGCTGCCGAGCAATATCATCAGGGATATTACAATGAGAACCCTACTCAACCTTATTGCAGCGCCGTTGTAGGTCCTAAGATCCAAAAATTTAAAAAACATTTTGGTGAACTTGGAATGCTGAATGCAGACTAAACTACTAAAGAAAATCATTATTATAATAAGCGGAATATATTGTATTTCGCTTTTTTTATTCCTCAAATTCTACAGAATCCTTTTGCTTCCCTGCATACTTATAAATAATGAGGGATGAGGTTTTCCTTAATTCCCGTCCGTTATCAGGATCTACTCCATCATCTGTAAAAAATTCTACTTCACTGTTATATTTTGAATACCAGGTTTTCCCCAAAGCATTTATATCCGTGAGCGTGTCTTTTCTCATAATCTTTCGGAAATGAAGCAATTTATGAGCATTCATAGCCACAATTTCTATTCCCGGATTAATATAACTGCTGTCTGTTCCAATATACCTTTCTCCATTCCAATACATATATTTTTTTTCTGTCATCGGACTTACTCCAGACATAAAACCGAAAGAATATGCAGGTGTGTTATTCATTTTCTTACTATTAGAAAAAAGAACATTTCCGGTTACCAGACACAGAATAAAAGTAATTTCTAAAATACCTAATCCATTTTGCTTTATAAAATCAGGCATTTTAAAATGCTGCTCATTGGTAATATTGATATTTAATTTCGAAAACTTTTCCGAAATGGATTGCTCATCCTCATCAACCGTTATTTTAATAGTTGTCTTATTGGCTTCTTCATCTTTTTTAACAAAGGTATTTGAAAAGTCAAGAAAGTCCTTATATCCAACATATTGACTCATCCTATTCAATCTATCAATATGAATTCCTTTCTCTTCTCCTTTATTGCTTATATAAGTATCATAATATCTACTAAAGGTCTTATCATTAATTTCAAAACCTAAATCTTCTTTAAAATAAACCCATAAATAGGCTGCAAGTCCATTTTTGGTATCTTTTCCAGATTCCTCCCCTGCTTTTCTGAACACTTCATGAATTAGTAGTTTTTTCTTGGACATAAATAGTTATTTCAGTCTTTACAAAATAGATGATAATCAATCATACCACATTACGGATTCCCATAAAGCCCACATTGTCCATTTCGTGTCCATCGATGTCCAAAACGTGACTAACACATGCGTCACCCTTTGTCGCATCTTTGCTTCAGAAAATCAGTGAAAAACAAAACATTAAAAACAAATTTACAAAACTGATTTCAAAATCACCAGATAAAACGGGGGTAAAACTCCGGGTTGGGAAGCAGATGTTTCTCCTCCGTTTTTGAAGGTTCACTTCCCAAAAAATTTAGAAGCGCTTCAATTTTTTTAAACGTGTAAAACTATCTGCGATCTGTTTCGCAGGGAAGAACACGAATGCTTTAACAATAAATTTTTTGAAAATGATCCAATTTATTTTAATGCTATTAGGTTTAGCATTCCCAAATAATAACGCAAATACGTCAACAACATCAGATAATAACCCAGTAACAGTATCAGCACAAAGTGCAGCAGCAGACCCAGGAGGATCGGCTGAAGATACTGGCGGAGAAACAATACAAACTCCACCAAAAAAATAATAAATTTAGGATGTCTTCAAGGCATCCTATTTTTTTTATATTTTTATTGAAATTTTTCCAAGTTAATTAGTCATTCCTTAAAAAGCTAATTTTTCATTTTGAAAATTATACTTGCCTAAGAAGATTTTGAGAACAACTTCGAGCCAAAAAAGAATTTGTTGT
>NZ_FTOL01000014.1 GCF_900156735.1 Chryseobacterium ureilyticum | reverse complement strand
TCGTCTTGAAGATATTGTTTTTGAAGAAGGCAAACCTGCTAGATACGATTAGTAACCTTCAGCAAACTATATGAATTATAAGTACAACAGGAAGGGGTTGTAAGAGACTGGAATGTATGATTATGGAGCAAGGATGTATATGCCTGACCTGGGAAGATGGGGTGTTATGGATCCTCTTGCTGAAACTTCGAGAAGATGGAGTACTTACACCTATGCCTACAATAATCCAATTAGATTTATTGACCCGGATGGAATGCAAAACTATGATATAACATTTGGGAAAAGTATTTCTGCTGATACACAAAATAAAATTGTAAGTGATTTAGAAAAAGAAACAGGATTGAAATTATCTGTAGGTGATAATGGGAAACTGAGTTACAAAGAGTCTTCTGATATGGGAGGAAGTAAGACAGCTCGTGATATGTTGAAAGGTGCTATTGATAATCACAGAACTGACTATCAGATTAATTCAGATAATACAAGAGGGTCATCTATACAAGAAATTCAGGGTAGAGGAGAAACAATTGATGGAAAAGCAGGCTATACACAAGTTTTTGACTTAAATATAAATACTAATCAAATAGATGGTTTTATAAATGGTGCTAGTCAATCTTTAAATCCTTTAACGATGGGATATGGAATGACCACTCTTCATGAAGTAAGCCATAAATATAATAATTTAATAGATGGATTTGTTGGAGATGACGGAAAAGAATATTCTGCAACATCTATATATGGTATGCAAGGTGATAACGAAAAAAAAGTCATTAATGTAATTAGAACTGAATTAGATAATTCGAAAGGGTTTAAACTACCGTTCGGTCAACGAAAATCTTATTCTCCAATGGATTCAGGAGGTATTAACTTTAGTGCATTTAGTAGTGAGGCATACTCTAAAGGGCCATTGAAAGTTGATCCTAAAACAGATTTATATATTAAAATTCCTCGAAAATAATAAACTTAATACAAAAATATAAAATGAAAACTTATCAAGTACTTGTATACTGTATAGCTCTTGTTACGTTTATCGGTTGTAACTCTCAAGCAAAAACAATGTATAATGAAGCATATGCAATTGTAAGTAAGGATTTTATCGGTAAAGAAGTTTCAATAAAAGAATTTGGAAAAGATGTTTCAGGGTTATATATTTATGATTCAATCTATCCCTATCCTTTAGATAAAAATGATTCTAGCAATTTTTATAAGAATATTTTATCAGAAAAAGATGAAATAAAACCTTTAAGAAAAGATGAAGATCTTAAAGAGTTATCTGGCAAAAATATGAATAGTAATTGGGAAATGAATGCACAATTTAAAACCGTATTTAAAACTGTTGTACAATATCAAGGAATTCCAAATGGACCATTAAATGCTGCTATATTTTCTGAAATTAAAGATAATCAATTAAGAATTGATGTTGTACCCTTTTTTCAAGGGAGTCCCAAATATTGTGGGTCAATTGCCAAATATTACTTTAAGTTTGATAAAGCTAAAATTATTGAAAATAAAAAATGGACTGATCATTATGAATGTTGGTAATACAAGAGCTACCAATAGATAGCTTTATAATTACAAGTACCAAAGACAAGAGATTACAGGAGACAGGATTCTACAGTTTTAAATGGCGAAATTACATGCCAGATGTGGGAAGGTTTTTCAATGTTGACCCGCTTTCTGAAAAATATGCTTATCAATCTCATTATAATTTTTCTGAAAATAAAGTAACGTCTCATAAAGAATTAGAAGGATTAGAAGCTGTTCCAGCAGATAATTTTAATAAAAATCAGTTGACTTTAGTTGTTTTAGGGTTAGGAAGAGCTGATGGAAGAAATGGAAATGGTGTTGGAAGTGGAACGAATACCCTTTATTCCAATCTTCCTAAAAATCTACAATAGCTAGTCTTAAAAATAATTTGAGGAGTAGTATAGCAGTTGCAGCTTATACAGGAACTGATAGTGGTTTGGCTGCCACTCATATGACTCAAACTATTAGTAATTACAGAAGCGTAAATCCTGATGGGAATGTTATAATGATAGGACATAGTTTAGGAGGGAAAGATATTCTTAATGCAGCAAGTTCAACAACTGAAAATATTAATCTAGTCTTAACAATGGAGCCTGTATCTGTAAATGCAGGAGGAGGAACTGCTTATAGTTCAGATCCATATTCTGCAAGTTTAGGAGGTAATGTTCAAAATATTATTAGCTTAAGTGCTGATAAAAATATGTTTTCTGGAGATGGTGGTTCAAAAACTGTTACTGGTCAAACCTCTATAAAAGCAACAATGACAGGAACAGGGCACACTAACATTGATGATTCTATGACCCCTTATTTAAAGCCATTAATACAAAGAACAGATCAAGGTGTAAATCCAGTAAAATGGTTTCAGAATGTTAGTTGGAATAACTTTCAGGTTCAGCCAAATGCGAGAACTGGAAATCAAGAAAAGAAAGGAACTGGGTCAGGTTCATAAATTGAATTAATATGAAAAAGAAATATATAATTATTATCGTAGCCCTATTTGTAGTAATAGGATTTTTAAGTATTAAAATTGCTTATAATTTTTCTCCTGCGTATCCTTTATATCATTTTGTTTTAGACGTATTTAAATCAGAATCTATAAGTTTTGATATTAGTAATTATCCCAATAATTTTTTTATTATAGATATGGAAATATTATTATCTATATTGTTATTTATAATTACTATATCTATCAGGAACTCTAAATACATATTGTCTTCTTCAATATTGTTATTAATCATTTGGTTTAAAAACCTAATTTTATTCAAAGGAATTATTGAACAGGACATATACTTAAGTTCATCAATACTATTTTTAATTAGTCTTTTAGTATTAAATACTTTGAACTTTTATTATATAAAAAAATCTATTGAATAAATAAAGAATTTATTAAAGCAAAAGCCACTCGTTTGAGTGGCTTTGTTATTTTATAAAATGCTTTGCAGATTAGTTTGTTTGAGAAAGGCATCCAGGAGTGCGAAGACATGTTGTCTATCGTTCTCTTTTAGTTTTTGTATATCTAAAATTTTAGCGACAATATTTTTATCCAGTAGAATATCTGTAGACGCTACGAGATAATCGAGAGACACTTCTAGGGCTTCTGCCAGTTGCGTGGCCATCTCAATAGATGGTTTTACTTCCTCACGCTCATATCTACCGATGACAGCACAGTGGACACCTATGAGTTTGCCCACTTCGTCCTGCGATATCTTTTCTTACTTCTGTAAGACGCTTACCAAAAGTTATAGACTTCATAAATTTATTAAACAATAGAAAATCAAAGTTTTTACGAATTATAGTTATTAGACTTATACATTGAGATTATTTTGATTTTGTTAAAAATAAGTATATTTACAATTACACAGATCATTTAGGAAATATCCGCTTGAGTTATTTCCATAATGGAAGTGGAGTAGAAGTTCTTGAAGAAAATAATTATTATCCTTTTGGATTGAAGCATGAGGGGTATAATAATTTAGCTGGAAATCGTGCTTATAATTACAAGTATAATGGTAAGGAGTTGCAAACAGAGACGGGGATGTATGATTATGGAGCGAGATTTTATATGCCGGATATTGGAAGATGGGGTGTGGTAGATCCGCTGGCGGAACAATATCGCAGACACTCCACTTACAACTACGCTGTAAATAATCCGATAAGGTTTATTGATCCCGATGGTCGTGGCGTTAATAGTACAGGAGTGAGAGAAAACAAGGATGGCACATATACTGTTATAAGTGCAAAAGATGATGGAAATAACGGAATTTATCGAGCAGATGATAAAGGTAATTATGATGTTGAAACATCTGACCATATTGCAAACTCATTAACTCCTCGTTCTTTTATGGGGGATGACAATAAGGCTGTTGTAGGTGCTGTAATCAGCCCTGGAGATTTGAGCGGTAACGATTTTCTAAATGACTTGATGGGTCCTAATGAGCCTAATATTATTGGTTATATGAAAAATGGTGTAGGTGGTGCAAAATATGATTTCAAAACTAATGGTCCTAATGGAGAAGTAAATGGTATTCAAGAAATTCCTAAAGAAGAAAGAGCAGCTTACACTTATCGAGGTGTTTTATTTTCTGTAGACACAGGAGATAAAGCAGATAATGTTGCTGTTATAGCTTCAGCTAGGGACGGTGGAAATTTTGCAGCGGGATATATTGCAGGAAATAATGGTTTAACTTGGGGAACAGGAAGATTAGGATTTGATGCTCTTCAAAGTTGGCAACAAGGTGGTTTAGCTACTGAAGGACAAACAACCCAGCAAGCACAAAAAGTAGGACATACTCTCGGACATAAAAACTATAATAATAGACGTGCTGCAGTTTATAAGACTCAATCTTCAAATCCATTACGCGGACCTAAATAACATGATTATATGAGAAAAATATTTAAAATCCTTATTGTATTGGTTTGTGTTATTGCAGGTTTGTTTCTTTGGTTTGACCAAAGCCGTTCCTTTTTTAAAGCAACCAATGGAGAATATATTACTATGTGGAAAAGATACGGAGGAACCTGTTACCTTATTCCAGGCAAATATTATGGGATAACAAAGCCTAATAATGATTATGTTGAAACAGAGAATAAAAATGAATATGTAGATTTTTTATGGTTTAATAATAAATCTAATTATTTACTATATAGCGGAAATGTTACGGATAAAATTTATAACACGGATAATGCAAATTTTAGAATAATCAATTATTTGAACGATAAGCAAAAAAATGATAGCTTATTTACGGAAAAAAAGGGGCATTATTCTCATTATAAAAAAGGAGTAGCTCGTTTAAGCATAAATATATTAGAAGGTTACGCTTCTGATGGAACGGGTAAAGCCCAGAGATAAATAAAACCCCACCGCATTGCAGTGGGGTTTTATTTATAAAGTAGTAATTTTCTACGAATACGCTTGTTTAGCTTTAAAATCTCTTACCAGAGCATCAATAACCAAATAAATCTGTTCTTTAGCAGACTTTGATAAATTACCAATCTCTTCAATACGTTTTAAAGTATTGCTGTCTACCTCCAAAGAAGTTTTTCTTATAAGATAATCCAAAGAAACCTGCAAAGCATCTGCAATTTTAATAGCCACTTCAATCGAAGGTTTTACTTCGTCTCGTTCATATATTCCGATGGCAGCACAATGAACACCAATAATTTTGCTCACTTCGTCCTGCGATATATTTTTATCTTTTCTTACCTCTGTAAGATGCTTATCAAAGATTATAGACTTCATAATGTATTAAAACGATAGAAAATCAAAATTTTTTCAAATTATAGTTACTAGACGTATACATTGAGATTATTTTGATTTTGTTAAAAATAATTATATTTACGATTACACAGATCATTATGGAAATATCCGCTTGAGTTATTTCCATAATGGAAGTGGAGTAGAAGTTCTTGAAGAAAATAATTATTATCCTTTTGGATGGCTACATTATTATACTGCTACAACTCAGAATGCTTATCAATATAAGTACAATGGTAAAGAGCTACAAGAGACAGGTATGTATGATTATGGAGCAAGGTTTTATATGCCGGATATTGGAAGATGGGGTGTACATGATCTTTTGAGTGAATTACAATTTGCTTATAGTCCATATTCATATGTTTATGGAAATCCTATAAAATTTAATGATCCAACGGGAATGATTGGAGAAGATCCACCAAAGAAAGGATCTACTCCTAATAATCCTATTGAAATTGGAGAAATTAAGCTAACCAAAAATATAAGTGATTCTAAACTATCATTTATGGGAATCCAAAGCTTAAGTGCTTATCATGGTTTTCAAGATAGATTAGCTTTTGGTATCAGAAATAGTAAAGCTGCTCTTGCTACAGAAAAATTTGAAAGAAACCTGGCTTTTACTATGGGAACATTCCTAATGGGTGGAAGTAATCTTGCTGCTTCAGCAGGTTGGGCTACTTTTGATGCAGTGGTTGATTATCAAGACCCTGAAGATCAGGAGGCTATTCAAGTTGTTCATTTGGCAGTAATTGGCTTGCAGTTAAAGCATGGAAATGCTAAAGCGTTGCAAAATTTAGTAAATGAAGCTGAAGAAGTTACAATAAGTTCAGTCGTGAAAAAGGATGCTAAAATATTAAAATTAGCGCAAGAAACATTTAAAGGAAATGCTTTGTTGCGTCAAGAAGCTAACGCTTTAATAGAACAATTAAAGTTAGGTAATATAAATCCTGGTATTGGGACTAAAAATATTGGTAAAAATGTTTTTGAGGCAAGATCTAGAGGAGGCGCAAGAGTATATTTTAGAAATAGCTCTAATGGTGTAGAAATAGTAGGATATTCTCATAAAGGTAATCAGCAACAAGTAATTAATCACCTTTTAAAAGATAAATAATTTATGAAAGATTTTAAAGTAGTATTTCCAAGTGGGTATAGTGTTAATGATTATTATAATGATAATATTGATTTAAACATTATTCTTCCTTCTGGAACTGTTTTTTTTTCTACCTTTTTTACAATCATTAATGTTAAGAACTTTATTGATGAGGATGATACAGGATATTTTTGGTCTACAGATATGCTTATTGTGAAAGATTTGAAAAAAGAAACAATAAAAAATGTAATATTTAAGATGATTAAGGATGGATATCTTGGATCTGCATGTACAGAGATCGGCAAAATTCAAGAGATTTTTTGTGATATTAGAGATTTCTCCGATATAGTTTCCGACATATAAGTCTAGTTTGCACAGTCAGGATTCTTGTGTTCTCAAAGGAAACTCACTATAAATATTAAGTATTGCAGTGGTTTTTTTATTCTCAACTTTAGAAAATATTTATCTTCATGAATAAGAAAATCTGAAATGAGGACTTTACTAATGGGGAAAGTAATTTTATTGCTTCAGCAGGTTGGGCTACTTTTGATACTTATATGAGCTGTCAGGATGAAGAGGCTCAAGATGCAGTTGGAGCTATTCAGTTAATGGCTATGCTGATTCAAGTGTGCTGGATGGAAACATGTATTAGAAGGACATTTTAACAGACCATTAGGAAACAATAGATCAGTTTTTATTACAACAGAAGAACAATTAAAAAATATATTACAGAATAAAACTGTAATTAATTCTCCTTTAACCCCATTGACTGGGGGACAATTTCAAAGAACTGTAGATACAGGTCAAATAATAGGTAATGCATCTTTAAAGCAAGGAGGAGCGCCTACCTCTTGGATTAATGTAATTACAGACTATAAGGGAAATTTAATAACAACATATCCAATAGCACCATAATGAGTCATATGATATTAAGAAAATGGGAACAACTAAAACAGAGTATAATCCAAGATAGAGATAATTTGGATGCTTACTCTTTATTGAAATTATTACTAGATTGGACACAAGAAATAAAAGAGGTAAAGGATGTTCAAATACAAAATTTATATAAAGATTATTTCAGTTATTATGAAAGGCTAAATATAGAAGAGATCTTTTATACAGATAATGTTGTTTGGTATTCATTAGATGAAATTATTCAATATGATATTATACAAGCTAAAGTTGATTCTCCTCAATGGGCAATTATACATACGAGAGACATTATATTTAATCTTTTGGTGTTTAAATCTGATAAAGATTGTCCTTGTTGCCATGATGATAATCTTCGTGTATTTGTAGATATTGATTCTGAAAAATTAGTCTTTGAATGTGATATATGTTTATGCGTAGTTGATGAAAATAATAATAAACAGAATCCAGAAGGAAAATTAGTTGTTCCAGCGCCAGCTTCTTTAATAAAAGCAAAAAATATAACACCAAGTCCTATTTAATATTATATAAATTTGGATAATTTTCTAAAGTTAGTGATGAGAAAAATTATTAACGAATTGAAAGACAAATTAATAATACACTGTGACTAGTCCTGAAAAGATAGACAAACAATTGTAGCATTTTTTAATAAAAATATTGTAGGAGATAAACTTTCCATTTATTGTAATAACCCTTCTGAAGAAACTAAAGAAGGTTTTCAGACAATTCTTAGAAGTGTTTATTTTAAAAAGTAATAGCTTGTACTATTGTAAAATATCTGATCTTGAAAAGAACCATAAAAACCATTGCATCTGCAATGGTTTTTATGGTTTCGTCATTGAAATCACTATTATCTTACTTTAAACGACATAAGAAAAATCATGCTCCATGTAATAAAACTTCTTCTTCACTTGTCTTATCAATAGCCTAATAACTATGATTCAAGAATTACATGAAGAAAATATTACTTTCAGCAATCGTACTGCTACCTGCAGCGGCATTTTCCCAAAGTATAACCGGGAAGATTAAGCAATCCGGGAATGGGGTTTCCTATGTGGAAATTATTGCGATGAAGGATCAGAAAAAACAAACAACAATTTCTGATGAAAAAGGAAATTATTCACTGAAACTTCTGGAGAATGGAAATTATAATATAAAACTTATCCAGGACGGAGCAGAATTATCCACTACCGATGTTGCTGTAAATGGTGATCTCAAGCAGGATTTTTTCATTGAAGAGAAAAAAGAAAAGCAGATTGAAGGGATAACTGTTACTGCAAGAAAAAAACTGATTGAAAGAAAAGCCGACAGGTTGGTCTTCAATGTAGCGAGTTCCGTTGCTTCACAGGGAATGGATGGCGCTGATGCTCTTGCAACAACACCTTTGGTGAAGGTGGATGATAATTCAGGAGTTTCCATTGCCGGAAAAAGTGGAGTATCTGTGATGATTAATGAAAGAATTCTGAACCTTTCTTCAGCAGAATTGATTACCTATCTTAAAAGTCTCAGATCCGAGAACATAGAGAAAATAGAAGTCATTACGGCACCACCTTCGAAATATGAAGCCCAGGGAAACAGTGGTCTTATCAATATTGTCTTAAAGAAGAATCAAAATCTGGGTTGGAATGGAAGTCTTACCACAAGCTTTCAGCAGCAGACTTATTCAGGATTTTCAAACAGTGCAACCATCAATTATCAAAATGAAAAGATGCGTTCATCATTGAAATTAAGACAAAGTAAATATGAAAAACATTCCTTTGAAAATTATAGAATTACCGGAGTAGAAGGACTTAAAAGTCATGATGACAGAAGAGATTTCGGGGACGGGCTTGGTGCAAACTTGAGTATTGATTACCAATTGGGAAAAAAGTCTAACATAGGCTTTATATACGATTATGGTTTCGGGCATTCCAATATGGATATTGAGAATACTTCAGACTATTTTCAGAATGACAATTATACAGGTATTTTGGCTACTTATGCAGAACACAGAGCGAAATCTACCCAGCAGATGTTAAGTGCATATTATGATTTTAAATTCGGGAAACAAGACAATAAATTGAGCATTACAGGAAACTATTTTTCCAATGTTCCGGAAACAACGATTGACTTTACAACTACAGAAAATTCAGGGAATCGTTTTATTGTAAAATCACCTTCATTGGTAGATTATAAAATCTATTCCGGACAGGCAGATCTTACCTTACCTTATCAGTTTGCCAAAACCGAAGCCGGTGTGAAGTTTACTAATTTTGATAACAACTCAAGCATATTTTATCGGAATCTGAATAATGGAAACTATGAGACAGACCCTTCGAAAAGCAATGAATTTGAATACAATGAAAAAAATTATGCAGCCTACTTCAGCCTTGAAAAATCTTTCAACGAAAAATGGTCTGCAAAAGCAGGACTTCGATATGAATATTCTACAGTAAACGGATATTCTCTTACTTCAGGAGAACAGTCCGAAAGTTCCTATGGAAAATTTTTCCCTACAGCTTATGTATCTTACAAAAGCAATGAAAATAATACATTCAGTATCAATTATTCAAAAAGAATCAACAGACCTGGATTCCGTGCGATTAACCCTTACCGTTGGTATATTAATATTAATTCATTCTTTACAGGAAATCCTCTTTTAAAGCCATCCATCAATCATAATTTTGAGTTTTCCCATGTTTATAAAGGAAAATTATCTACCTCATTATATTTCCAAAGAACATTGGACGGATTCGGACAGTTGGCAAGTTTATCAGGGCAGAGCAGGACAAGTACTTTTTTCAATTTTTATGATCAGAACAGTCTTGGGGTGACGGTCAATTATTCAGATACATTCCTTAAATTTTGGGAAGTAAACTATTCTGCAGATGTATCATATATGAATACAGAGGTTTATGCTACCGATGCTTCATCCAAAAAAGGATACGGTTATGAGTTTAATTTTCAGAATAACCTGTCACTGAATAAAGCAAAGACCTTTCAGTTTGTAGTAAACTATTGGCTTCGTCTGCCATCCAATTCAGGGAATATACGTTGGGATTTTGTAGGAAACTTTACCACCGGCATAAAAATGAATCTTATGCAGAAAGATTTGCAGATCAATTTATTTGTGTCTGATATTTTCAAACAGTCAAGAAGTAAAGGAGAGATTTACTATACAACAGGATCTCACTTTTTTAATAATTATTACGATGCAAGAAGGCTTACATTATCAGCAACCTATAATTTTGGAAATAAAAAGGTAAAAGGCGCAAACCGTAATGTAAACTTTGACGAAAAATACAGAACGAATTAAGATAAGAAAGGAAGTTGGGAGAGCGAAGCAGGAAGTTAATACAGGTCATGAAACATACCGGAGATTATCATTACAGAATGATTTATAGTTGTAAAGACTAATGCAATTATGATCATAACCTCCACCTTTATACTTTCATCTTTTTTTATCTAAACTTCACCCTCAAACAAGTTATTAAGATATTCCACCTTATGACTTTCATTCCTTGAAGTACTCAGGTATTTTTTCCAAGCCTGAGACTCATGGTATACAATGCCCATTTCCCATACACAGTAAGTCGGGAGGTGGGTTTTATTTCTGTCCCAAATTTCAAATGTACCGTTTCCATCATAATAAACACTTTCCCATAATTCATTCTCACTTCTCCATGTGCAAACCATAAGAAGATAATTTTCTCCACATCGATGCATGATCACAAATCCAAGATCTTCTATATTCTGAAAGTTTTCTTTGGCATTTTCAATACATATTTTAGCACGATCAATGTCTTCCGGAGAAACCTCAGCAGGATTTTTAGCAAGGTCATACCATTTAAATTTTGTTTTTCCAACGGTGAAAATTCCTTTTGGGGAAGCGTATTTGTTCGGGTAAGAAGTAGTTTCCATATATTTTTTTGGGGATGGTATAAATTCTCGTGATGAAAAATCAGGATAAACAAATTTTTAACGATCTGATTTATCACCTGATATTATAGATTTTATTGATTCTAAATTATCGAAAAAATGCGTAAATTTGTAAACAATTTATATTTATATGTTGACGAAAGAAAAGGTTCAGGAATTCCTTAAAGAAATAGAAGTAGACGACTTGGTGAATAATCTTCAGATTATGGGTGACGATGTTTATATTGACATGACTGCTCATTCGCCTGCAATGCATGAAAAGAAAAAGCTGGAAGCTGCAATGAAACAGGCTTTTGCCAGTGAGTTTGGAGAAAACGTTCATTTAAAACTTAAAATCGTTTCTCCGGAACCTAGTGAAATTCAGCAAAGTCAGATCAAAGGAAAACAAATTCCTGGAATTCAAAATATTATCGCTATTGCTTCTGGTAAAGGAGGGGTAGGGAAATCTACAGTTTCTGCAAATATGGCAGTTACTTTAGCTAAAATGGGCTTTAAAGTAGGATTATTAGATGCTGATATCTATGGTCCTTCAGTTCCTACCATGTTTGATACAGAAGGTGCAAAACCAATTTCTGTAGAAGTAAACGGTAAGAACATGATGAAGCCGATTGAGAATTATGGTGTGAAAATGCTTTCAATAGGATATTTCTCAGGAGCAAACCAAGCTGTAGTTTGGAGAGGTCCGATGGCTTCAAAAGCACTGAATCAAATGATCAGAGATGCTGCATGGGGTGAACTGGATTTCTTATTGATCGATCTTCCTCCGGGAACAGGTGATATTCACTTATCGATCATTCAGGAAGTGCCTGTTACAGGTGCGGTGATTGTAAGTACACCTCAGCACGTTGCTTTGGCAGACGTAAGAAAAGGGATTGCAATGTTCCAGATGGAAAGTATCAACATTCCGGTTCTTGGATTAATCGAAAATATGGCGTATTTTACACCGGAAGAACTTCCTGACAATAAATATTATATCTTTGGAAACCAGGGAGCACAATATTTGGCAGAAGATTTAGGAATTCCTGTATTAGGTGAGATTCCTTTGATCCAAAGCATCAGAGAAGCAGGAGATGTAGGAAGACCGGCTGCGCTTCAGGAAGATTCTAAAATTGCAGACATCTATACAGAAACTGCAAGAAAAATGGTAGAAAGTCTTGTAGAGAGAAATAAAAGCCTTCCGCCAACTGAGGCTGTGAAGATCTCAACAATGGCAGGATGCTCGCCAAAAGCAAAATAATAATAAATTTCAATTAAATTTGAAAAAACCGAATTGAACTGAAAAAAATATGGAAACAAACATAACGCACGAAGATACAGTAACAAGAGTAATGGAAGCTCTGGAAAGCATCAGACCGTTTTTGAATAAAGACGGAGGTGATATCGAGCTTATTGACGTGAAGGATAATCAGGTTTTTGTGAAACTTTTGGGTAACTGTTCTGGATGCTCGTTGAATTTTTCAACCCTAAAACTAGGTGTGGAAAATACAATCAAACAACATGCTCCGGAAATTGAAAAAGTAATAAACGTAGAGTAAAACTATATCTGAGATATTTTTAGAGACAGGCTTTGTATACAAAGCCTGTCTTTTTTATTTTCTGTAAAAAGAGCCTGATAATTCTAAATTACCAAGCCCTAAAACAATTAATCTAAAAAAATATAATTATGAATTTTGAGTCAGGAACTTATTGTAGTTTTCCTCATTTTCAAAATAAGCCACTTCACCTTCATCACTGATCATGACAATATAAGCATCAGCCTTATCTACTGTTTTTCCACTGTACGGATCAATTGCTTCTCTCGCTGTTTTGTCCGATGGAATACGTTTTACACACATTTCGCAGCAACCGTAATATATTTTTCCGTTATGAGGAACTTCTATTTGTTTCTTACCCATATAAGCATTATTCACCATACAGACTGTTTCGGTGGGAACATGGCTCCCTTTCACATATTTTGCAGAAGAAGCTGTTGGTTGAGGTTTCTGTGCCGCAACAGGCTCCGGATTTTTAAGCGTTTCTTTATTACAGGCATACAAAACGGTTGCGCTGAAAAGAATAATCATTGTGATTTTTAATATTGTTTTCATTGTTGATATTATTTAATTAAACTTCCTTCTAAAATTTCTTCACTTCCTTTTTTAATGATTTGATCACCTTCGGATAATTCTCCAAAAACTTCAATGGTTTCATTCATGATTCTTCCTTTTTTGACAGAGATGAATTTTGCCTTTCCATGTTCTTTTTTAATGATATAAATTCCCATATTACTTTCTACAAGGGACGATCTTGGAATGAAAAATGTTGCTTCACTGTTCTGAAGAGGAATAATGGATTCTGCGATCATAAAGGGCTTCAGTTCTCTGGAATGATTAATGAAATCAGCCTCTATCTTTTCCGAACGGAGCTTAAGGTCTAAAGAACCCGACTTTCTGGAGATTCTGGCTTTAAAGTTTTTTTCAGGAATTGCATGTACTCTGAATGATATCGTATCTCCTACATTCAGATAGGGAACACTAGCTTCTGAAACGGATAAACTAAGTCGTAGCTTTGAAGTATTCTGAATAATCATCAGCGGAGTATTTCCCATAGGACCTACATATGCACCCAGATCTACATTTCTTTCTGTAATCACTCCACTGAAAGGAGCACGAATAACAAGATAATGATTGATATCCTGAAGCTCACGGTAAGCCGATCTTGCAGCATTAACCTGTGCTTCATCAGATAGTTTTCGGGCAGTGATCTGATCCAGTGCATCCTTTGCAATAGCACCTTTGGTCTCATTGGCTCTGTACATTCTTGCATAACTTGATTTTGTGGATGCATATATGGCTTCCTGTGCCTGCCATTTTGCTTTGGCATTAGCTGCCTGAGCTTGTATTTCAGGTGCTTCCAGAATCATAAGAACTTGTCCGGCGTTGACGTAAGTACCGATGTCAACATTGATCTTCTTTACATAGCTCTGTACTTTAGCAAATAAAGCAGTTTCCTGATCTGGAACCAGTTCACCGGGAAGTTTAAGCTCTACTTTTGGATTGGTTTTTTGGATGCTTACCGTTTCCATATTAGTCATCATCATCATTTTGGTCTCCTGTTTAGGCTCTTTTTTTTCTTTATCACAAGATGCAGGAATAATGATAAGACTTAGAATGGCTGTTATATATAAAATGTTTTTCATTGATGATAAATATTATAGGTTTGAGTTAGAATAATGGATACTTTCTTCATCTTCAGGATCTAAAGAAGGAGATATAATGCTTGCATTTTTTTGTATCCATCCGAAAACAAGAGGAAGAATGATCAAGACCGAGAAGGTTGAGAAAATAAGCCCTCCGATTACGGCGCGTCCCAAAGGAGATACCTGATCACCACCTTCACCAAAACCAATAGCCATAGGAAGCATTCCTGCCGCCATAGCCAACGTGGTCATAATGATTGGTCGGATACGCAGCTTCGCGGCTTCAATACCTGCATCAGATGCATTCCCTGTTGATTTTCTTATCGTTTCTGCATTACTGATCAGTAAAACAGCATTGGCAATAGAAACTCCAACAGACATGATCAATCCCATATAAGACTGAAGGTTTAAAGTAGAACCTGTAAGTTTCAATAAGGTAAGGGATCCTACAATCACGAAAGGAACGGTTGTTAAAATAACCAATGAAACACGGAACGACTGGAAAGTAGCAGCAAGCATCAGAAAAATTACCGCTGCAGCAATAAGAAGCCCTGAAGAAAGACTGCTCATCGTTTCATCCAATACAGGAGCCATTCCGGCAACCTCGATATTAACTCCTTTTGGGAGCTCTCCAAGAGATTCTATCGCTTTTTTTACATCTTTGGAAGCCTGTTCTAGATCCTTTTTATGAATATTGGCAGTAACTGTGGTGTAGCCCATTGTTCCCAAATTGTAACTTTCACCTAATTCTTTTGCAGAAGTTATTGTAGCTACATCACCCAATACAGGTCTATCCGAATTTTTTGATAACGGAATATTGGCTAATTCTTCTTTACTGTTAAGGATATTCTGAGGAGTCTGCACCTGTACATCATACGCAATTCCCATCATTCCTCCTACCCAGAAGTTTTTATTGGTATATCGTGTAGAAGCTGTAGCGGTTACCAAAGATTTGGCAATATCCTGAGCATCCAGTCCCAATTGTGCTGCTTTTACTCTGTCAATATTAATTTGTAAAGCCGGATAGCTCATAGACTGAGGAATTTGCTGATCACGCATGTATTCAATTTCTTTTATTTTGGTTAAAAGTTTTTCGGCATACATACGGTTCATTTTTTTCATCATTCCCGAAACTCTTATTTCCACAGGATTATTTGTTCCCTGACTTAAAATCTTTTCCGTAAGTTCTATAGGCTCAAAAGAAATTTGAAGGTCTGGCATCTTTTCTTTATAATACTTTCGTAATTCATCTTTCAATTCATCTGAATTTCCATTGAATTCTTTTAACGCAACCTGCATTAAAGCTTCATGAGGTCCTGCATTGTAAAGATAGATCGGGCTTACGGCAAACGTAGAGGGATGTTGCCCGATGAATACGGAAGAGATAGCGATATTATCTTTTCCAACTTTATTCTTAAGGTGTTCCAGAAATTTTTTGACTTTTATTTCCGTAACTTCAATACGGGTACCTTCCGCAGTTTTTATACGAACCTGAAACTGTTTGGAATTAACGGTTGGTAATACATCTTTCCCTGTTATCTGATAAAGCCCTATTCCTAAGCATAAAACGATAGAAATACTTAAGCTGACAATGATTTTTTTGCGGGTCATCAAAGAAGATAAAAATGCAGTGAAACGATCACGGAATCTACTAAACCAATCAGGCTTATGATTTTCACAGGTCTGAGGATTATGCTTCATCAGCCAGTTAGCCATTACCGGAACAAAAGTTTGTGATAATATAAAAGATACGATCATTGAAAAACCGATCGCCATTGCCAAAGGCATAAATAAAGATCCTGGAATCCCACTCATCATAAATGCAGGAGCAAATACGGCAAGAATACAAAGCATGATCAAGAGTTTAGGAAACGCAATTTCTTTACAGGCATCCCAAATGGCTTGTGCCCTGCTTTTTCCCATAGCAAAATGCTGATGGATATTTTCAATAGTTACTGTACTTTCATCTACCAAAATTCCTATGGCAAGCGCCAGCCCGGATAAAGACATAATATTGATGGACTGTCCGAATAATTTCAGAAACAAAACTCCTGAGATAATGGAGATCGGAATAGTCATGATGACAATAAGGGCAGCTCTTCGATCGTTAAGGAAAAGCATAACCATCAATCCTGTAAGTAAAGCTCCTAAAATACCTTCAACAGCTAAACTTTTAAGTGCATTTGAAATATGAACAGACTGATCAAATTCATAGGAAATTTCTACACCTTCAGGCATATTTTTCTGAATTTTAGGTAAAGACTCTTTTAGTTTGTTGACTACCTCAAGGGTTGAAGCATTGCTGGCTTTGGCAATATTAATATAAACGGAACGTTTGCCGTCTATCAATGCATATCCGGTGGCAATATCTGCTCCGTCTTTTACCGTAGCAACATCTTTTACATAAACATTGTCTGCCGTTCCTTTGAAAAGAGGAATATCACCAAGCTCTTCCACTTTTTTTACCGTATTATTGGTTGGAGTAAGATAATTGGTTTCTCCAATATATACGTTTCCTGATGGTGAGGTAATATTATTTCGGCTTATAGCTTCTACGATCTGCTCAGGAGACAAGTTGTGAGCACGTAATTTAATAGGATCTACATTGACTTCTATAGTACGTGGACTTCCACCGAATGGAGGAGCTGTAGTAAGCCCCGGAATAGCGATAAGAAACGGACGGGCATTGAAATTGGCAATATCCTGCAACTCGTTATTTGTTTTGGTATTGCTTCGGAAAACAAGCTGCCCCACCGGTTGTGAAGAGGAATCAAAGCGGATAATAAACGGAGGCGGTGCTCCCGGTGGTAAAAATACCTGCGAACGGGTAGAAAGCGCATTGATCTGAGCAATAGCTTCTCCCATGTTGGTTCCTTCGTAGAAATTGACCTTCATGAGGGTAAGTCCTTGAGTATTTTTAGATTCTATACTTTTAATACCGTTGGTAAACAAAAGCATATTCACATACATTTTGGTAAAATAACCCTCCATCTGTTGTGGAGTATATCCATTAAAGGAATGAGCAACGTATACAACAGGGAGATTCATCTCAGGAAGGATATCTACCTTTACTTCTTTGGCAGCCTTGATTCCGAAAAACAACAGCCCCAATACCAATACCATTACAGATATTGGTCTGCGTAATGCAAACTTTATAAGATTCATGTTTAAATTTTTAAGTTAATGGGTAATTGCTTTTGTGATCATAGAGATATCGCCCTTGGAAGCAGCAATCAGTACAATGGCTTGCCATGAATTATTCTGGGCAATTTCATAATTGATTTCAGCACGATTCAAAAGGTATAAAGCCTGGGTAAAATCTACAATTGTAGTTAATCCGTTTTCATACAAAGCTTTTTGCTGATGAAAAGCATCGGTTGCAGCCTGTAACTGAATTTTTGATTCTGCGATTTTAGTTACCGCATTTTTATATTTTTGCTCTGAAAGATTTTGTTGGTTATATAGCTCTTGCTGTAGTTGCTGATAATCGAAATCTAGAGCTTTTGTAACCAGTTTCTGCTCATTTACTTTAGAGGTGTTTCTGTAAAAGTCAGTGAGATTCCAGCTGAGGTTAAGCCCAACAATATAATTCATCCTGTCTATACCGATTCCTTTAAGATAAGAGGATGAATAGGCAGAATTGTCCTGAACATAATTCCATCCAAAGCCAGAACCTCTTCCCTGAAATGTACCAAAAAGTGAAAGAGAGGGCAGTCCGGTTTTATTCAAATAGGTTTCCTGTTGCTTACTTTTATTAATTTTTTGAGCAATAAAAAGGGTAGTAGGGTGATTATCCAATGATAAGTTTTCCTGAAGTAAGGTTGGCGTATTTTTACTGAAATAATGATCTAGCTGATAGTCTGTGAAATTTTCTGCCAATAGGTCAGATAGTTTTTTATTGTATTCCAGGACATGGTCATTGGCATTAAGAACAGCCGTCTGTGCACTAGACATTTCTGCTTTTGCTAAAGAAGCATCTACTTCGGGGATCAGCCCGCTGTTGGCTCTTACCTGTGCAATAGAGTAAATAACTTCTGAACGTTTATGATTTTCCAACTGTACATTTTCCAGTCGTTGGCTTACCAGAAGATTGAAATAAGCTGCTGCTGCTTTTACCTGTTGTTGAAAAATTTCCTGCTTTAAATCTGCCTTTTGAAGTTCTGTATCTGCAATCTCTATATTTTCTTTTGTTTTAAGTTTTCCAAAAGTATAAACGCTCCAGTTGATATTAGCGAGATATAAACTTCCGAAAGCTGCATTCCAGTTTTGTTCTGCTAAAGGCATGGACGTAGAGGCAATACCTGAACCACCCATATTATACATAGGTCCGTTTTGGGCATTAATGGTTCCGAAACTTTGTTGAGCCATTACCGAAACTTCCGGCAGATAATACGTTTTTTGAAGTTTAAGTCTTTCCTTTGAAGCTTGTATATTGATTTCTTTTTTTTGAATGGACTGGTAATTTTTTTCAACCCTGAGAAGTACATCCTCTAAACTCGTAAACTGAGCAAAGGATAGCACAGGGCAGCCCAGCCATAAGATGAGTGCTCTGAATGTTAAATTCATAGAATATTTTTAGAATTAAAATTGAAAAATAAATGCCCCGATAGGGATCACGATATGATTCAATCTATTCTAAATTCTATAGACACAATGAAGGATGAAAAGGGAAGGGTAATTGAGATGGTATTTTGAGGGATCAAAATAAAAGGAGTGTTTTTCAGGATCAATAGCAGGTGTTGCATCAAATAATGCTCCCAGATTATAATAGGGGATAGAGGCTGATAAAAACTTTACGGGAGAGTTTTTGTAAGAATGGGGAAGGTTATCTTCTTTGCAAACTTTTTTTATTTCTAGCTTACAGCAGCCGTTGTGATTTTTCTGTTTATTGGCTTTGCATTTTGAACAATCCAGATCAGAGAGTTTTTTAAAGCCTACATGTATTTCACTTGAATTGCCTTTACATACGTGTCTGCTTGTCGTAAACCCTGAAGAAACTACGATGTACAGAAGGATAAACAGTATGTGAAAGACTCTTTTCATTTCGTGGAGTAAAATTAAAATGAATAAGAGTCTTGATGTTATATAATTATGGAAGAAGTTTATAGTTTAAAGGAAAAAAAGCTTAGAATATTTATCTAAGCTTTTTATAATTATTGTTTTACAACCTTATTTCCCACTCCCGTAAGTGAAGAATTAGGCTTTCCTGATTTTGTTCCTGAAGTCCTGTAATAGACTGTATTACTGCCACCTTCTATAGTAACGTTGTCTACCTTATCAATATATACCTTATTGCCTGTTCCTGAAACTGAAATCTTTTTTGCGCTTCCTTTTACAGTTACTGTATTATCGCCTCCTGAAACCTGAACAATGCCACCGTTAAGGGTATAGTTAAGTTTATGCCCCACGCCTTCTACCTCTATTACTTTGCCATCCGTCTGTTCTACTCCTTTTGTAGACTCTGTTTTTCGGGATTGAGCAAAGGCAGTACCTGTTCCTAATAGAAGAATTCCGAAAATAGCTGCTGTTTTAATACTTTTCATTTTGAATTTGGTTTTTGTTGAGGATAAATATAGATATAAAATAATTTTTCCGTTGTTAATCAAAAGTTAAATCTTTTTTGAGTGAATTCACGTAAGATAAACTGATTCTGTTCACACAAAAAAAGCCCCTGTTTCCAGAGGCTTTAATCAAATAGTAAAATATCAGTTACTTTACAATAACTCTCTTAAGATCTCCTTCAGAAGTTTTTACAAGATAAACTCCCGTAGAAAGATTATTCGTAGTAATGGTTAAGGCATTTTTTTCCTTTCCAATTAGTTTTCCGGACATATCATATAATTCGTAGTCCTGTTTTCTGTTGAAATATAAAATATTTCCTTTATTGACAGGGTTAGGAAAAACATTGAAGGTTGCTTTTTCCTGTTTTACTTCACCAGTTGCCAAAGTTGGTGGTACAGCCACTTCATACATAGATAAAGTTCCGCTGATCTCATTGGCAACAATGACATAGCCTTTTTGGGTTGTAGTATTTTCAGGGGCAATATAAATAATTCCTTCGGGTCCGTTATCACCTCCATAAGCTGATGTAGAACGGGAATGCTTATAATCTGTAAAAGTAGGATTGTTCGGGTTGGTAATATTATAAACCATTACACCTCCTGTTCTTTCTAAAGTAATGAAAGCATAAGTCTGCCCGCTGATGGTTCCTAATGTTACCCCTTCCGGTTCGGGACCTTTCGCTCGGCTTCTGTTCTTAACAGCATTAGATTCATTATCAGCATTGAAAATCAATGGATGTTTGGCTGAAATATATCGTTCAAACTGATCTCCACTATCATACACCTGCTGTTTTGTATCCGCATTGAAAATAGAGAATGAACGTGCTCCTAAAGCAGCAATTTCCTCAAAATCAGAATCACCATCTGTATTTCCGGTAGCTGAAGAAACTCTGAATCTTCCAAGATTATGCGATGCTTTTAAAATATTAGCATTCGGGAAAATGGAAGGATCTAAAGTGTAATTGTTAGCTCCTACAGTAGTTCTTTCACTATATCCTGACAGATCTTTTTCATCACCTTCATTGGCGGTTACGATATAATTTGTATTTCCTACTTTATAGTTTTGTACAGCATCAGGGATATAATATGCTTTTACAGGCCAGTTTGCAATAAGAACTTCGCCATTGTTATCAGAAGCATCAAAACCGTTTCCGGGAACACTCATATCCTTTTTACCCAATCCCCAGATTCTGGTAATAGTTTTGTTGGGAATATCTACCTCAGCAATGGCATTGTTTTCCTGAAGTGTTATCCAGGCTTTATTACTGTCTGCACTTATAGTGATATATTCCGGTTCCAGGTCCTGAGATAAAGTATTATTAGTTCTGACCTTTCTTAAGCCTGTAGCCGTTAAAGCAGCAACCTGAGAATCAAAACTATTAAAGTTCAATGTTGTCACATTACTCTGTGTCAGATTACCAATTCCCCCTGAAATATCAATAATACTAATGGTTCCTTCAGGGTCTACGGTGTAAGCATCATTAGGTTCTCCTTCATTGGCAGTCATTACTTTGGTTCCGTCAGGGGTAAAAGCCACCATATCCGGTAAAGCTCCTACTGTAACTTGTTTCAGGAAATTTCCATTAATGTCAAAAAAGACTACAGAACCATTTTGCTGAGGGTTAGTATTGGGAGAAGCGGCTGCGATAATACCATTTTTAACTGCAATACTGGTGATTCCGCCATAAGCAGCCATATTTATTGTATTGATAACTGTTGGAGTGGAAGGAGTACTGAAATCAATAATATCAAAAACATCAGTAAGAGAACTGATGGTAAACAATCTTTGAGTAGCAGGATCATGGACTACGATTTCCGTAGAACTGTTATTATTTCCTGAAGGATCAAAACTTCCGATATAATTCAGCTGAATTTCATTAGAAGGAACCGGTGCCGGTTTGTCATTATCGACAATATAAACTGTTGCAGAATTATCTCCCGAAATTGTTGCTCCCGTTGGGTTTTCAAGACTTACTACAAAATATTCAGCCTTTTGCTCTTCCAAAGTATCATCAATAATAGGAATATTAACGGTATAACTAGTAGTGGAAGGAGTAATATTGATTGTTTGATTAGTCAGCGTAAAATCATTGCTGTCCGCAGTACTGAAAGGTGCCGGCTTCACAACAAGATTTACCGTGGAAGTTGAAGGATTGGCAATATTGATTTTAAAAGCAAGATTTCCTGCATTCTCATTGACTGTTATAAAGTTTTTATCAAGAGAAATTGAAGTTCCTGCTGTTGTAAACGTACTTGAAGTGACTGTTGTTATTCCATTATCATTAAAATCCTCAACAGTATTGGGTTTCAGGGCAAGATAATATGTCTGCCCCGGCGTTAAGCCGGTAGTTGGAATGATAGTGATGATGTTGTTGCTAAAAGCAGTCGTGAAAGGAACTTGTGTACCTGTAGCATCTCCCAGTCGGAAATCTACAAGACTTTGTGCATTAGAATCGTTTATCGCAGAATTATCCGTTAATCTTACATTTTCATTAAAAGAAATCGTAGGATTTACAGTCGTTGAAGCATTGTTTGTATTGTTTGCAGGAAGGTAAGTCGTAGTTGGTGGAGTAGTGTCAATACCTCCAACCGGAGAAGCATCTACTGTAAAATTATCGAAACGGTTATTACCACCGGTTCCTCCTCCGGTTGCAGAAAACTCAACTTTTAATTTAAAGTTTGGATTATTAGAAGCTCCAGCAATCGTAGAAAAATCAAAAGTAATCAATTGAGGATTTCCATCTTGGGGATTCACAGTCTGATATGAGATAAAAGTAGTTCCGTCTGTTGTATAAGACCATGTTTGTGTTCCCGCTCCCTGTGCAGATCTCCTTGTTGTAAATTTTACAATAACATTATTATATCCTGTGGTAGGAAGATTGAATTGCAACGCTCCACCAATCGGATTATTAAATCTCAAATGTGTTCCCCAGGCATCTCCGTTTCTTGCATTTAAGTTTTCAAGATTAAAGTTTTGTCCGGTACCACCAGCAAAATCGATGACACTTGTACCTCCTGCTACAGGAATAAGAGAACCATTCACCAAAGTAGACGATGGTGTAGTGATGGAAGCAGCAGAAGTATTATTGTTAAAATTCCAGTAATGGATAAGTGTCTGCCCGAAAAGTCCGCTCTGGAAGAAGAATGCGGCAATGACAGACCCTTTTAATAGGTAGTTTTTGATCATTTTGTACTTCAATTAGATAAATACAAAAATGAACTTTATGTTTTGTAACTATTTTAATGGAATTTTAAGAAATGTTTAAAAAATAGGTTTATTTCTGATAAATGATAAAATTTTAATAAGATTCATGGAGATAGAATAGAAGCTATTTTATAGGCTTACCGGAAAAATTCAAAATAGTTCCTGATTTTCCTTCCAGAGGATGTTTCTGCATATAGAAAAACCCTGAAACCGCAGTCAGAAGCAAGAGTACAAAAATAACCAGAACAATTCTTTTTAACATGTCTCTCATATCGCTAAATTTTTAATATCTCGAATTTCTAAAGTTGAAGTAGGGTACCCTTTTTTAACTGTATTGATCATAGCTCTTCCTACTTCGTGTAAAGTTAATGATTTTGACGGTAAAAAAATAGGGAAAATCCAAATAAAAGGTTTAAAAAACCATTTTACATTCAATTGACCATCAACAGGTTTCATAAATCCCGGACGGAAATTGTATGCACCTTTGAAATTCATCTTCTTTAAAGTATTTTCTGTTCTGCCTTTTACCCTTGCCCACATGATTTTTCCGCTTTCGGTACTGTCTGTGCTTGCGCCAGATACATAATTGAAAACCATATCCGGATTCTGATGTAAAACTGCTTCAGCAAAGTGTATTGTTGTATCGTAAGTGATTTTGGTATAATCTTCTTCGTTCATTCCCACACTGCTTATTCCGGCGCAAAAGAAACAGGCATCATAACCTTTAAGGTTTTCATCATTAATATCGATGGATAGAAAGTCAGGAACAAGGTATTCTTTTAATTTAGGGTGAGTTTTTCCGGAAGGTTTTCTGCCGATGCTTAGAATTTCAGATACCTGCGGATTTTCAAGACATTCCATTAAAACGCCTTCACCTACCATTCCGGTTGCTCCTGTAAGAATTATTTTGATTGAGTCCATTGCTTTGCTATTGATAGTTGTATGACGAATGAAGATAGAGAATTACTTTAAATTTTTTAAAAGATAAAAGATCTTGTCATTAAACAACTATAGCCATAATCATTATCCATTCGAATATCACATCAATAGAGATGGGCTTTAGCCTTCCTAAATAAATAATAAAATTCCAATGGCTTTAGCCAAAACTTAAAAAAAATGAACATTTTCAGGGAAGTTTACAGTTCCATTCGCAATGACTATATGGAAAAATAAAACCGAACAAAAAATTGCTCGGTTTGTATAAATCAATATTTTAAAAACTATTTCTTATGTTGTAATTGGCTATAAATATTTTGAATCAAACCATCCGCAACGGAAATCTTTGGAACAAAAATTTTATTGATATCCGACCATGCCATTACATTATTGAAAATACTCAAGGCATGCACCAATACATCAGCTCTGTCTTCTCTCAGACTATGCTTTGTCATTCTTTCTTCTACAGAAAGCTCATTGAATTCTTTATAAACCTTTTTAAGATGAGATAAAGACATTGGTTTTCCATCCTTCGTTTTACTCATAGAGAATACCTTATTAATGTTTCCTCCTGAACCGATAGCAACGATTGGTTTTTTACTAACGATATTTTTCTTAATCTCTTCTTTCATTTCATGCCAGTTCTCCATGGTGACAAGGTTGTTCAGAAGACGGATTGTTCCGATATTGAAAGATCTTTCATACACCATTTTTCCGTTTTCATAGAAAGTAAGCTCAGTAGAACCTCCGCCTACATCAATGTATAAATAGGCAAATTCTTTGTCAAGACCTTCTGCTACATGATTTTCGTAGATTAAAGTTGCTTCTTCATCTCCGGAGATGATCTCAATATTGATTCCTGAAGCATCCTTTACCTGTTTTATGATTTCATCACCATTGGCAGCATCACGCATTGCGCTGGTAGCACAGGCTCTGTAATGTTCTACTTTGTATATTTTCATTAGATCACTGAAGATCTTCATAGAGTCAATCACCATTTTTTCTCTTTCGGGACCTATTTTTCCGATGGTAAAAACATCCATTCCTAATCTCAGAGGGATTCTCAGAAGATTAAGCTTTATAAATTCTGGTTTTCTGTTATTTATTTTTACTTCATTGATGAGAAGTCTTGCGGCATTACTTCCTATGTCTATTGCTGCTATCTTCATTTTTTGCTTGTTTTAGCCTTTAGATATTTATAGGTTTCTATTTGTGAGCGGCATTCATTTTTATCATTTCTTATATATTCATTGCTGAGTCTTTTATCTAAAATTCTAGCTTTTACATTGTCTCTGAGCTGAATATCAAGAATATCCTTTAATTCCTTTTTAAGGTTTTTATCGGTAATTTTGGCTGCCGCTTCAATTCTATAATCAAGGTTTCTGGTCATCCAGTCTGCAGAGGAAATATACATGTCTTCAGCTCCTTTATTATAGAAATACATTACTCTGGCGTGTTCCAGATATTCATCCACAATGCTTATTGTCTTTATTTTTTCTTTAAAGTCTTTTTGATTAACCGCACAGTAGATTCCTCTTACAATACCTTTTATAATAACCCCTGCTTTGGCTGCATCATATAATTTTTCAATTAATAATCTGTCGCTTAGGGAATTAACTTTTATTATTATTTCAGCTTTTCTACCTGCTTTGGCTTCCTCAATCTCTTTATCAATGTGGTGAACGATCTTTTCACGCATAAATTGGGGGCAAACTAGTAAATTTTTACAAGTTTTCAAAATCGGAAGGTAATCATCTTTTGGTTTTTTTAGAACATTGAATACTTTATTGATGTCTGCCATAATACCACGATCCGAAGTAAGAAGCAAATGATCACCATAGATTCTTGCCGTTTTTTCATTAAAGTTTCCGGTACTTACAAATCCATACTGAATCGTTTTGTTGTGTGATCGTTTTTTGATAACACAAAGTTTAGCATGAACTTTCTTATTAGGAAGTCCTACAAGAACCGTAATCCCTTCCGGTTCCAGCATATCTTTCCACTCAAGATTAGATTCTTCATCAAACCTTGCCTGAAGCTCAAGCATGACCGTTACTTCCTTACCATTTCTTGCAGCATAGATCAATGCATTAATAATTTTTGAACTGCTGGCAAGACGATAAGCCGTAATCTGAATTGATTTTACATCAGGATCCATTGCCGCCTCACGAAGAAGGTCAATAACCGGATTATATTTATGATAAGGGAAAGTTAATAAGACATCTTCTTTTAGAATAACATCCGTCACCCTTTCACCATGTTCAAATGCCTGATGCGTGAATGATGTTCTTTCCACAGGTCTTTCATATGTCTCAAAAACATCAGGAAAATCCATGAAATGTTTGAAATTATGAATCTTTCCCCCAGGGATGATACTGTCTTTCTTTGTTAAATTTAGTTTTCTGATAAGAAGCTCCAGCAAAGCCTTGTCCATATCTTTATCAAAAACAAATCGGGTAGGCTTTCCTTTTCTCCTGTTTTTAAGTCCCTTTTCTATTTTTTCTGCAAAGTTGGTACGGATATCATTATCAAGATCCAGTTCTGCATCCTTCGTAACCTTAAAAGCATTGGCAGCAAAATCATCATAACCGAAGTAAGAGAAAATATGAGGTAGGTTAAATGTAATAACATCCTCCAAAAGCATGACATTCTTTTCTTCCGGATCTTCAGTCGGAAGCAATACAAATCTTCCTACGAAACGAGAGGGAATCTCGATAATGGCATAATTGCTTGAATACTGCCAGTCTTTTTTTCTCATGGCAACTCCAAGATAAAGACTTTTATCCCTTAAATAAGGCATGGGGGTATTTTCATGGAGAAGAATAGGAATGACATTAGATTCCACGACTTCATCAAAATATTTTCGGACAAACTCCTTTTGTAGTGCTGTCAGATTCTTAGAATTCTTGATGAAAACTTTATGGTCAGCCATTTCCATCTGGATCTTTTTCCAGGTTTTATCGAAGTTTTGCTGCTGTCTCATTACCACTTCATTGATTCGCTGAAGAATCTTCGAAGGTGGTTGATAGAAAGATTCAGAAATTACCTTTTCTTTAAAATCCATGGCACGCTTTAATCCGGCAACACGCACTCTGAAAAATTCATCCAGATTATTGGAGAAAATTCCTAGGAAACGTATTCTTAAATGTAAGGGAACATTTTCGTCCATGGCTTCCTGTAAAACCCTTTCATTAAAGGCAAGCCATGTAATATCTCGTGGATTAAAGTGTATTGACATTCTAAATTTTTATGTTTTACCAAAAATAATGATTCGTAAGTTTCTAACTTAATTTCTTAGGTTAAACTTTGATTAATTTTTAATGATTTGTGAATTAATTTTATTTATGTTATTGAAATTCAGTGTGTTTTGATTGGTTGTTATGTGTTGTATTCATTCACGTTATAGGGATTTTATTAATCATATTTAGTTTTCTGATAGAATAAAATATTTAAACTAAAAGTATCAATATAGAATTGAAAGTTCCTTATCAAATATAATGATATGATTTTGAATATTTTTATTGAAAAGTCAATATATTTATAAAATTAATTATAGATAAATAATAATACCATGAAAAAAACAATTATAATGAGTCTGCTGCTGGCAGCAGGGATGATTAATGCCCAAAGTAAGACAACCAAATACGGTGTTTTTGCCGGAGCGAATTTCAGTAGCCTTACAGGATCTGATGCTGATGAATTTAAGTCCAGAACCGGATTTCATGTAGGTGGTTTTATCTGGAACTATCTTTCTGATAAAGTTTCTATTGATGTAGAGTTGGCATATTCACAAATGGGGGCAGATTTTAATACTACTATTCCATACGGTATTAATGAAATGGATGGTCCAAAATCAATTACATTAAATGGTAAGTTGAAAACAGATTATTTAAGGTTGCCGGTATTATTCAGTTATCATCCTATTAACGAGCTTTCTGTTTCGGTAGGTCCAGAAATTGGAATACTTCTGAATAAAGAATTGGAATATAATCAAACTATTAATGGTTCAACAAAACAAAAGCCGGATAACTTACAGCAGTTTGATGCAGGAATAAAGCTTAAAGCGCAATATATTTTTGCAAAACATTATCTAGCTTCGGTAGGCTACTATTTTGGTATGACAAAAGTTTATAAGAATGCCGAAGTTTATAACTTAAATTCATTGGTTATTATAGATGCTCCTAAAGTGTATAATTCTAATTTTGGCATATCATTAGGTTATTTATTCTAGAAATAAGATAATATCTTAGATTTTACATCGTAAATCCTTAATTTAATTAAGTTAAATTGGTTGTTTTTGATAATTAATTTCTGTTTTTATTATTAAGTTAAGGATTGTTTTCTTTTTATATTGTGGGTTGTTGTGTCGTATGTGATTAGATTCTACATTTGTTAAAAAAACAAAATGAAAAAGAATCTATTATTTATGGCAGGATTTATCTTTGCTTCAAGTGTAAATGCACAAAACAGAGGGTGTGGAACCTATGAAAAATTAGAACAATTCTATAAGAAAAACCCTGAAACAAGATTAGTAGCAAAGGATCTAAATAGTTTTTTAACGCAAAAAAAAACTAATTCAGCTTCAAAAAAAACGGTAGTCACTATTCCTGTAGTTGTTCATATTCTTTACAAAGACGCTTCACAGAATATTTCAGATGCTCAGATACAATCTCAATTGACGGTTCTTAACAATGATTTCAGAAAAACAAATTCTGACTTTAGTACAGTGGTTCCACCTGCATTTCAGGGAGTGGCATCTGATATGGAAATTGCATTTTGCCTTGCTACCAAAGATCCTTTAGGTAATGTAACATCTGGAGTGATAAGGAAATCTGTTTCTTCATCCTTTAATTTTGATGATGATTATTATAATGGAAATGTTGGGGGAGATAATGCATGGGATACTACAAAATATCTGAATATTTGGGTAGGAGCATTTATAGATCAAAGGTTATTAGGTTGGGCATATCCTCCTGAAGCTGCGGGGTATCCTGACGATGGTCTGTGTATCACCTATCGTGCATTTGGTACGACCGGAACTGTTCAGGCTCCATATAATAAGGGAAGAACAGCAACGCATGAAATAGGACATTATTTCGGGCTTAATCATATCTGGGGACAGAGTAATAACCCTACACAATGTGGAACTGCGATCAATGATGATGGCTGTCCAGATACTCCAGCTACAATGCAACCTTATTTTAATACTCCTGTCTTTCCTAATAATGATCCAAACTATATCTGTACACCCACTGCTGTAGGTGCCATGTTTATGAATTATATGGATTATGTAAATGATGCTGCCATGGCTATGTTTACTAACGATCAGAAAACAATTGCTCAAAATGCATTGGGGGGACCACGAGCAAGTCTGCTTAATTCCAATTCATGTGCTTTTTTATCTGTAAATGAGGTAGAAAAAACAAATTCTATTAATCTTTTTCCTAATCCTACTACTCAGTATATTTCTATAGCTTCTCCTCTTACTCCTATTGATGAGGTTGAAATTTTCAATGCAGAAGGAAGATTGATCAAAAAAACTGTCATTAAAAACGAAACGGATAGAATTGATGTAAAAGATTTTGCCAATGGAGTCTATTATGTAAGAACTTATAACGGTAAAGACTTTGTCAAATCTATGAAGTTTATAAAAAAATAATGAAAATATTTCCAGATTAATATATATGAAACCCCGTTATAATCGGGGTTTTATTTTTGTTGTGTCATTTTGTCACTATTTTTTGAATGGTACAGATATTGTGAAATAGTGAGTGTAAATTAAATATAAAAATTAGAAAAAAATAAAAATATTATGAGTAAAATAATTGGAATTGACTTAGGAACAACCAACTCTTGTGTTGCTGTAATGGAGGGTAAAGACCCTGTTGTTATTCCTAACGCAGAAGGTAAAAGAACGACTCCTTCTATCGTAGCATTTACAGAAGACGGAGAGAGAAAAGTAGGAGATCCTGCAAAAAGACAGGCTGTAACAAACCCAACTAAAACTGTTTACTCTATCAAAAGATTTATCGGAACGCACTTTAAAGAAGATGCAAAAGAGATCTCAAGAGTACCTTATAAAGTTGTAGCTGGACCGAATGATACAGTAAAAGTAAAGATTGACGATAGAGAATATACTCCACAGGAAATTTCTGCAATGACTCTTCAGAAAATGAAGAAAACTGCTGAAGATTACCTTGGACAAGAAGTGACAAGAGCGGTAATCACTGTTCCTGCATACTTCAACGATGCGCAAAGACAAGCTACTAAAGAAGCTGGTGAAATTGCAGGTCTTAAAGTAGAAAGAATTATCAACGAGCCTACAGCTGCAGCATTAGCTTACGGTCTTGATAAAAACCATAAAGATCAGAAAATCGCAGTTTATGACCTTGGTGGTGGTACTTTCGATATCTCTATCCTTGATTTAGGTGATGGTGTATTCGAAGTATTATCTACAAACGGTGATACTCACTTAGGAGGTGATGACTTTGATGATGTGATCATCAACTGGATGGCTGACGAATTCAAAGCTGAAGAAGGTGTAGATTTAAAATCAGACGCAATCGCTCTTCAAAGATTGAAAGAAGCTGCTGAAAAAGCAAAAATTGAGTTATCTTCTTCTCCACAGACTGAGATCAACTTACCATATATCACAGCTACAGCTACAGGTCCTAAACACTTAGTGAAGACTTTAACTAAAGCTAAATTCGAGCAATTATCTGCAGATCTTGTAAGAAGATCTATGGAGCCGGTTGCTAAAGCATTAAAAGATGCTGGTCTATCAACTTCTGATATTGACGAAGTAATCTTGGTAGGTGGTTCTACAAGAATCCCAATCATCCAGGAAGAAGTAGAAAAATTCTTCGGTAAAAAACCATCTAAAGGTGTTAACCCGGATGAGGTTGTTGCAATCGGAGCAGCTATTCAGGGAGGTGTATTAACAGGAGACGTAAAAGACGTATTACTTCTTGACGTTACACCACTTTCTTTAGGTATCGAAACGATGGGTTCTGTATTCACTAAATTAATTGAAGCGAACACTACGATCCCAACTAAAAAATCTGAAGTATTCTCTACAGCTTCTGACAACCAACCAGCTGTAAGCATCAGAGTAGGACAAGGTGAAAGATCTATGTTCAACGATAACAAAGAAATCGGTAGATTCGACCTTACAGATATTCCACCAGCACCAAGAGGAGTTCCTCAAATCGAAGTAACTTTCGATATTGATGCAAACGGTATCTTAAGTGTATCTGCTAAAGATAAAGGAACTGGTAAAGAGCAGTCTATCAAAATCCAGGCTTCTTCAGGTCTTTCTGACGAAGAAATCGAAAGAATGAAGAAAGAAGCTCAGGAAAACTCTGCAGCTGATGCTAAGAGAAAAGAAGAAGTAGAAATCTTCAACAAAGCTGACGGATTGATCTTCCAAACTGAAAAGCAATTGAAAGAATTCGGTGAGAAACTTTCTGCTGACAAAAAAGCAGCCATCGAAGCAGCTCATGCAGAATTAAAAACTGCTTTCGAAGCTAAAAATGCTGATGACGTAAAAGCTAAAACTGAAGCGTTAGATGCAGCATGGATGGCAGCTTCTGAAGAATTATATGCAGCAGGTCAACAGCCAGGTGCTGATGCAGGTGCTCAAAATGCAGGTGCAAACAACGCTGGAGGTGAAGATGTACAGGATGCAGACTTTGAAGAAGTAAAATAATAAATGTAGGAAACACTAACATTTAATTATAAAATAAACCGGTGGTAATTTTGGTTACCACCGGTTTTGTTTTTAATTTAGATCCATCAAGATTGAAATAAACAATGAATTTTTTACAGGTATTTATACAGACTTCGGATATTGTAATGGGAATTGTCTTAATTGGAGTGCTGGCTTTTATCATCGGAGGTGGTATCGCAACATTAGTTACTTATCTGATGGCAAGGAAAACACAATCCAAAGCCAAATCTTATTATAGAAATGTATTTCTGATTGCCGGAGCTATGAGCGTTATCCCGATTTGTATTATACTTCTATACTTTTTAAGTTTGTGACAGATAAAAGGTAATATTTAAATTTTCTAAATAATATCCGAAATCTATCCACAATACGTCATCAGAAACAAATACTCATTACAAAACATATGAAAAAAATTATCGGCTTCCTATGTCTTACAGTAATTTTGACAGCTTGCAATAAATCAGAACGTAAAGGAAATAAAAATGATGAACTGAAAGAAGGAAAGCATCTTTCTCAGGAACAAAAAACGCATTCAGAAGAAGCAAAATCATCAGAAAACCGAATTTCAAAAGACGAAGCTGTAAAACTTGCTATGAAACAGTTTGATGATTATTTACCCAATATTCTTAAAACCTATGACGGAGTAATTGACCTTCAAGTTCCTAATACAGGTGATTTTACAGGTGATGGGATAGAAGATATCGCAATTTATTGGAATATTGCTCCCGAAGGCGGAAACGCGATCATAGGGCAGGGATTATCATTGTACAAGAACGATGGAAAGACCGTGAAAGTAATTGCAGGATACGAACCGGATTATCTTTTTGCTTTTGACACCATCAAAAACGGTAAAATCATCGTAGAAAGACTGGAATATGCTGAAGAAGATGGCAGGTGTTGCCCTTCAATAAAAACAAAACATGCTTTAACGATTAAAGGCAATAAAGCTTATTAAAAAATTCTCAAAAGAGAAATAAATGAAAAGGCATCTTAAAAGTTGAAAAGAAAGTGTTCAAAGCTTCATCAGTTTTTAAGATGTCATTTTCTTTTCCAGAATATCTTTTCCCCATTCATTAATATTATCCAATAAAGGAATAAATGACAATCCCAGGTCAGACAAACTGTAAACTACTTTCACAGGAGGTTTAGTTCCGAAAACGGTTCGCGTGATAAGATTATCTTTTTCCAATTGTCTTAGCTGAAGACTTAATGTGGTTTCGGTAATAAAAGAAAGTTCTTTTTTTAATTCTCCAAAGCGTTTGTCACCATTTCTTAAATGACAGAGAATGACACCTTTCCATCTTCCTCCGATGAGGTCCATGACAAAGCTTACCGCGCATGGATAAGATTTTTCTCCAATATTGATATACGAAGTTTCACATTCTTTTTCCATCTTTTTTATAGTATCTAAATTGATAGTTATTTTATGCTAATGCCGCAGCATCTATTTTTACACAATAATAGACATAAAACAATAAATAATAAAATGTATCAATTAGCACAAATCAATGTAGCGAGGATGATTGGAGTAAACATTGAAGATCCTGTAATGAAAGAATTTTCTGACCATTTTGATGCTGTAAATCAATTAGCAGAAGAAAGTGAAGGATTTATCTGGAGATTAAAGGATGAAGAGGATAATGCAGCAAGTTTTAATCCGTTTAATGATGAGCAGGTGATCATCAATCTTTCAGTTTGGAAAAATAAAGAATCATTGGAGTATTTTACCTATAAAACATTTCACGTTGATTTTATACGTCGAAGAAAAGAATGGTTTCAAAAATATGGGAAAGCTTATTACGTACTTTGGTGGATAAAAGACAATGAATATCCTACTGTAGAAGAAGCATTGGAACGGTTAGAATATCTTCAGAAAAACGGTCCCTCAGAATTTGCTTTCAATTTTCAGACAGTTTTTCAGCACCCGGAAATGTAGATATTAAAGACTATTTTGAGTATCGTAAGCACAAGTCTACAAGCTTTAGTTATCAGGATTTTCTTAAAGAAACTGATAATTCAATTTATAAAGAGAATAATAATCTGCGTTAGGAAACGAAACAGCCAATGAATTGTTTTCTGACTTTATATTTAAAAATCTATCTATAACTCAGATTCTGTGTTGATGAGGCCAGGGCTTACCTTTTCCGGTTTCACAAAGTAATTTTAAACTTCTCAGAAATTGTCCCCAGGTATAATTACATTCGGCAAACATTGGAGAATAGGAACTCCAGCCTTCATGATGAAACATCAGTAATGTACCGCTATCATAGACTAATTGCTCAATCTGTCCTTCGATTTCAGGATGTATTTTTCGTAAAACTTCTTTGTTTCCCGATATAAGCTGAAAAGTAATAGTCGTCCCAATCCACTCTTGTGCTCCGGCAATACAATGCCACTGAACTTCTTCAAAAGGTCTAAGCTTAGTAATTTTCATATCTTTAAAGTACTCAGGACCAAAGGAAAATCTGGCAATGCTGCCCGGTTCTGAATTGGTTTTGGTATGAGAAGTCCACCATGCAGATAATCCGGATTGACTACTGAGGGCATCAAAAACCTTTTCTTTTGATGAACCAATGAGAATAAAGTGATGAATATTGGGCATATTACATGATTATTAGTGAGTAAGTTTTTTCATCATAGGATAGGTATTAAAAATACAAAATAAAAAAACAACAGTAAAAAATAAAAATTCGTTTTCTAATTTTTTATAATAAAAGTTAATATTCAACTTAGAAGTACTTTAATACATGGTTTTTTGTATTTTCGTTTTTATAAAATATCTCCGGTTGTAAGGATTGAAAATGTTGTAGGTGTTTACTTTTTTATCAGAATTCCGGTTTTAATGCAATGAATCAAAACTAAACTATGAAGTATTTTTCAATTTTATTACTCGCAATTTCCCTTTATTCCTGTAAAGAAGACAAAAAAGAAATCAAAGAAGAACCGAAATCTATCAACGGAACCAGTGATCAGAAAACTCAGTCCGATTCAGTAAGCCTGAATGTTACTCAGCCTGCAGAAGTGAAAAATGAAACACTGGAAGATGACGGACAGGATGAGGTCATGCTGGAAAAAGACATATTGTTTAACGGAAAACTAAAAAGAATTTTTGAACTGAAAGATTTTGAAAAAGTATTCGGAAAGGCAGACAGTACAAAACTAATGTCAGAAACTCAGCCTTGTACTTACATCTTCGAAGATACTGGTGATGGGAAGAATGATAAATACTTATATAAAAATGAATCATGCTTTGAAAATACTGAACAGAAAGTAGGAGTGAATGAATTTTGGTTTCTCAACGGAAATTATATCTTGTATAAAGGGATAAAAATAGATGGAAGCTCTACCATTGATGATATTAAAAAAATATTTCCAAATTCCGTAAAAAATATTTCTGAGCTGGATTCTCCCGGAAGAGGAAAAGTACAGTTGATCAGACTGAGGGAAGATAAGGAGAATATTTCTGACGGGCATATCAATATATACTTTAAGAACAACAGGGTACAATCTATTCACTGGTGGTTTCCCTGCTAATTTAAAATACACAATCACAAAATTATTAAAATGAAATTAACACAATACCTGTCAATACTTTTTGTATTGGGATTACAACTCATTTGCTACGGGCAAAAATCAGGAGAGGACCAAAAGCCGCTACAAGCTAAGGCTGAGGTATTTACCCAACAGATCATCAATCTGATTACAGAAAAGAACTATAAAGCACTGGAACCATTGACTACCAAAAAAGTCTATTGTAGTCTTTGTTTTGAAACAGCATCCTATAAAAATGCTTTTGTAAATAAGAACATATTTTATAATAAACACGTCAGTACTATTTTCAATAAAGAACTTTTGGAAAGGCTTAAACGTAATGAAACAAAATTCTCCTCAGACGGATCAGATCCCGGATTTGGTGACAGAGATTATATTGTACTGTACACAATTAATCGTCCTAACGAATTCGGTGATGGACATGAAGGAGCACAGTTTGTTTTCTGGCTGAAAGAGGAAAAAGGAAATTTCAAATTATCAGGAGTAGAAACAATACCTTAAACAGAATCTGAATACCTTGTATTCATGCTCGTCTTAATTGAAATTATCCCGATGAGGTAATACAAAATACAGAACCGTAAAGAAAATCAAAAGCAGTATGTTCATTACATATTGTTTTTTTTGTTTCCTGTAGATCAGATAAAAAGTTTCAAGACCTATTAATCCAGCTAATAAGAAAAAAAGATCAAGAGGAAACATATCAAGATCATAGGTCTGACGCTTATATCCGGCTTCTGCAAACATGGCAAACCACAAGAAATAGGGGATCGCAAGACTGATAAATCTTATCAGAAGATGTTTATAATTTTTGATAATTCGCAATATAAAAGATACTATTGGCAAGACAGGAGGTTATCAGTTAAAAAAAAATAGATTATAAATTCCAGAGTATAATATTAAGAAAAGTTGAGTTAAGATAGATTTATTTAATTTATTTTGGCTTGTTATTTTACTAAAATGCCATAAAAATTGATTGATATTTATTAAATTAAGTGTCATTTTAAATATGACTTATTTCATACTTGTAAAATATAATAAACTTTTATTTATCTATTTGTGGTTGAATTTGAGTGTTTTACAAATTTATTTAGCAAAAGTTTGTTAATTAGCATTAAAACTAATTAGAATGATTAAAAATAATAAAGTCTTTTCCTTTGAGGATTCATTAGTAACGTTTAATTTTGCTATTTATAATAATTATAAATAATGAAATTGTATCAACGTCTTTTTATCTTTCTCATTTTTACGCTTTCAATTTCCCTTATTCAAGCACAGAATACCGATTTTACGGTTCAGGGAGTTGTACAGGATGACAAAAAACAGGGATTAAATGGAGTAAATATTTTTGTGGAAGATACAAAAATTAAAGCCCAAACCGATCAAAACGGAAATTTTAAAATCAATTACAAGAAAGGAGAGGCTACTTTAGTTTTCAGTCTGGGTGGTTACAAAAAGTTCAAAAAGAAAATGAACTTCAGTAGCGAATGGTCTCTAGTAAGTATTCAACTGGTTGAGGATCGAGGAGCTGTAGATGAAATTATAGTACACGGAAAAGGTAAGGTGAAAGCACTGCAGGACGGTGCTTTTACTGTTAATGCTATTGATGTGGCAAAACTGGCAAATACTACAGCAGATCTTAATCAGGTTTTGAACAGAACAACTGGGATTAAAGTTCGCCAACAAGGTGGAGTAGGTTCAGATTATAACTTCTCTATCAACGGAATGTCCGGTAAAGCAGTGAAATTCTTCATAGATGGAGTTCCATTGGAAATGCTGGGAAAAGGAGTAGATCTGAGTACATTGCCTGTAAACATGGCAGATCGTGTAGAGATTTATAAAGGCGTTGTTCCTATTCATCTAAGTACTGATGCGATGGGGGGGGCTGTGAATATCATCACTCCGAATAGTAGCAAAAATTATCTGGATGCCGGAATAAGTTTAGGATCATTTAATACACAGCGTATTAATCTTAATGGGCAGTTCAAAGATGAAAAAACGGGGATTATCCTTCGTATCAATAGTTTTTATAACCACTCGGATAACAATTATCTGATGAAAGATATGAAAATCTGGAATGGGGCTAAAAATGAATATGAACTGAGAAATGTAAAACGTTTTAATGACAGGTACCAATCAGTCTTCGGTATGGCTGAATTTGGGCTTGAAAACAAAAGCTGGGCAGATTCTTTCTTTGTGGGAGCTTCGCAATCTGTTTTTGATAAGCAGATCCAGACTGGTTCCAATCAGGATGTAGTGTATGGTGGAGTAAAGCAAAACGGGGAAGCAAGCAACTACTTTCTAAAATATAAGAAAGCAAACCTTTTCAATGATCATCTGGATGTGAATGTGTATGCAGGTTTTTCTAAGAGTGTTCAGAAAGCCACTGATACTCTTATGCGTAAATACAGCTGGGATGGTACTTTTGAACCTTCCGCTTCAAGCGAAAAAGGAGGCAGAAGTATTATTATGCAGCATGAAGACCGTTTTTATTCACAATTGGGAACTACTTACAAAATAGTTGAAAACCATAAATTGATTTTCAACTATGTATTTGATTATCTTAAAAATACGACATACAATAAACTGGAAGAAGAGAAAAGTGATGTTGATCCGGCAAAAATGACCAAGCAGATTTTGTCTATGGCTTATCAGCAGGATTTTTTCAACAGACACTGGACGAATGTCTTCTTTGCTAAATATTATCATGTAGGACTTCAGAAAATGGTTTTCGATCCGGTAACCAGAACTGATAACCCTACAAAAGATGATTTTAGCAACTGGGGATATGGTTTCGCTACCACTGTAAAGATTACGAGAGATTTTGGACTTAAAGGATCATTTGAACGTTCTTATCGTTTGGTGGAACCTCAGGAAATCTTCGGAGATGGTGTTGCTGTTACCAGTAATATGAATCTGAAGCCTGAAACAAGTAATAATGTAAACGCAGGTTTCTATTACAATCATCATTGGGGAGCACATGCTTTCCGTATAGAAGGTGCCGGATATATCCGTGATACAAAGGATTTTATTTATACTGTTCCTAATTTGTACAACAGTACTTTTAAATATGAAAACCTTTCTAATATCTTAACCCGCGGGCTGGAAGGAGAATTGAGTTATCAATATAAAAGACTCCTGAATGTATTAATGAATGTGAGCTATAATAGAGCTTCAGATAATACAAAATTTGCCAATAAAAGTGAGGATGTTATTTCTGCAACATACAAAAAAGATGTTCCGAACCAACCTTGGCTGTTTGGAAACGTGAATGTAAGCATAGGTAAAGATGACTGGTTTCAGAAAGACAGCCGTGTAGAACTTTACTACGGACTACAGATGACGGAATGGTTCTATAAAAACTGGAAATCCTATGGAAATCCACGAAATATTCCGATTATCCCAAGACAAACCCTTCACAATATAGGAATAAGTTATTCCATGAAGAACGGAAGATACAACGTAGCATTTGATGTAACCAATCTTACTGATGCGCTGGCATATGACAATTTCAGACTTCAGAAGCAGGGACGTGCTTTCTATGTAAAATTCAGATATTTATTTAAGTAAAAGATCATGACACAATATTTCAAAAACAGTATACTTTTAATACTTGCATGTTTCACAATCATCAGTTGTGAAAGTGAGCCTGGGTACGGAGATTCCGGAAGTGGCGAAAAAGACTATAAATATTTTCTCCTTTCCGCATTAGGAAGTTGGCCCAATACCGTACATTATATGACGGCTACCAATGACCTTACAAAAGGTGAAATGGATATTACCAAAGAAGGTGATGAGATCAATTCTAAAGGAACGTATTCCTATATTGTAAAAAATGGATTCATTTATAACTACAAAACAGACCAGGGAGTCTTCAAAAAGTTTAAATATACACAGGACAGACTGACTACGGTAAAAGAAGTTCCTTATACTTATATCAGTGATATTTCCAGCTTTGTATGGACGGATGATAATACATTAGTATTGGTAGGAGAAACCGGAGATGGACAACACATACGCTATACTGTTTTCAATGCTACAGATCTTAGTGTGATCCGTCAGGGAGAGATCGAAGGATTTCAGCCTTTCCCGGATGCTTATCATTTTTATACGATAGGTTCCATGACTTATATGAATGGAGAAATCTATTTTCAATACAGCTTCCGCGATGGTAAATGGCTGAATCCGCCTTATTACAATCTTGCTGTGATAGATTATAAAACCTTCAAAGTAAAAAGTTCTGTAAGTGATAACAGAAGCTCTGGTGTGGCAAATGGTTCTCCTTACTTCAAAACAGCTTTTACAAAAGATAAAGAAGCCTTTTATTACACATGTTTTCCACGTGTAGGAGCGGGATCAAATAAAATTTACCTTTTCAGAACCCTTAAAGGAGCTACTGCACCAGATCCGGGCTATCAGATCAATCTTACTGATATTGTGGGCAATAAATCTCTGGAAACAGTAATAGATTATATCGGTGACAATAAAATGGTAGTTCTGTACCGTGATCCGGCTTTAGGTGATGCTTATAACGGTCGTTATGCCATCATAGATATTGAAACCAGACAATTGGTGCGAGTACTGGATGAATTACCTGGAGATGAACCTTACGAACAAGGCATATTTGTTCAGAATAAAAAATTATATATCGCGCTGAACAGTAATAAAGGTGAAAACTTTGTATGGATCTATGATCTTCAAACCGATAAAATAACTAAAGGGATGAAGCTTCCGGATCGTATCTCCGGTTTTGCACGTTTTGATAAGTTTTACGACTAATACCAACGTCTCAAGTTCATAGAATATTTATTTGATAAAAAACGGTTCTCAATTATATTGAGAACCGTTTTTGCTTACTTTATTTGCTGAGTTTTAAAGACAGATAATTAGAAAATAAAAAATGGTCGGATAATTTTTCCGACCATTTTAGCTATCTTATTATTTATTTCTATGAATTAATATTCTAAAGTTTATAATTCAATGACAGGGTGATCACACGGCTGTCCAGATTGTATTTCTGTCGAATCGTAGAACTGAAGTTATTTCCGGTTACACGATAATTATTGGTCTTTAATAAGTCTGTAACAGCTAGTTTCAAAGTCGCTTTATCCTTCCATAATGTTTTTGAAACACCTACCGTCAGATCAAAATAAGCATCACGGATAAACAAGCCAATGTTTGATTTTGAGAAATATTGGGCATTAGCCTCAGCCTTCATTCCTTTGATAATATTGAAACTGTTTTGTGCATTCACTGTAAATGCAAGCTGTGAACTGTTCACGGAATAATTTTGGTAATTTCCTTTATACTCATTGTTGAATATATTAAACATAGAAGTCAATGACCACCAGTTGAAAAGCTTTGTAGTAGCTGTTATATTGGCACCATATACATAAGATTTATTCAGGTTATCCTGCGTTTTCACCAAAATTCCTGTATCCGGCTGATAATTATAAACTTCCGTCATCACATCATTGGTTACACTGAAATAAGCTGATGCTATGATATATTTTCCCCAGGTGTAACCCAATTCCGTTGCGTGGGTAAATTCCGGATTCAGATTAGGATTTCCCTGCCAATAATTGAACGGGTCATCATAAAAACGAAATGGGTTCAGATCAAAATGACTCGGTCTGTTGATTCTTTTACTGTATGAAGCATAAAATCCATGGTTGTCGCTCATCTGGTATTTGATGGATGCACTCGGGAAAAGGTTTGTATAATCTCTTTTTCGCTGTTCCTGTGATGTTTTCTGATTGATATCCGTATGTGTCGTTTCCGTTCTTAAACCTAGCTGGAATGTCCATTTCGTGAGATTCAGCTTGTAGTTGGCATATAATGCATGAATCTGTTCTTTGTAAACATATTCATTACTAGCTTTATCATCATTGATCCAGTCTTCACCTTCTTGTTTAAAATATTCCGAAGGGTTGTTATTAGACTTTATCGTAGATTTAAGCCCGGTTTCCAGATTATGCATTTCACTAAAAGGAAGAGTAAAATCTACTTTAGCATTGAAAACTTTCAGACGGGAAGCAATACTACCTCTTCTGTTGTTAAAACTCTCCGTTCCAAGATTCACCAATGCATCCGAAAACTGATTCTGGCGCGAAGTAAATCGAGATGTTTCGTATTCCAGATCCACATCTACTTTATAATCTTTATCATTGAAGACGTGTGACCCTTTTAAATTATAAGTATAATCGTACCAGTTTTCTTTATTCTTATTATCCGAAAGAACATGAGCAAAAAGTTGGTCTACAGGCTGGAATATTTTATTTTCACCTTTTGAGAAGTTCTCATAGCGTCCTATTTTAGCATCAAATAAAGCTCCAATCGTTGTTTTGTCATTGAATGCATAATCCGCCCCGAATTTGAAGTTATTCGATGTTAAAGGCTCACTGGTTACCGAATTCTGATCTGTACTTCGGGTCATCAGCTGAGGTTGATTTTCATCAAAGAAAACCTGATTAAAGTTTCTCTTTTCCTCCTCACCACGGAAAGTATAACTGTAATCTCCGTGTAAGGATAGCTTTTTATGAGTATAATTTAAACTCAGTCCGGTATTAATCCTGTTTTTACGACCTCTTCCGCCGTTCAGGTAATAGTTACCACTCATTCCTTCCAATGAGCTTTTTTTCATCACAATATTAATGATTCCTGCATTTCCGGCAGCATCGTATTTGGAAGAAGGATTGGCAATAATTTCAATATTCTTTACCAAAGTAGAATTGGTAGAACGTAGTAAGTTGGCAAGCTCTTTAGTAGATAATGAGCTTAGCTTCCCGTTAATCATTACACTTACTCCTTTCTTACCACGTAAAGAGAGTTCTCCTTCCTGCGAAATTACCACACCTGGTGTTTTGCCTAGTAATTCCAGTACATTGGTACCATCAGACAATACACTGTTTTCTACATTAAAAATCATTTTATCGGCTTTCTGTTGGAAGACAGCTTTAGTTCCTTTGATTACAATACCGCTAATCTCTGAAGTTTTTTCTGTCTGCAAAGAGTCATTAAGACTTTCCGTTTGTCCGTAAGCATTCAGGCTAGCCATTAAAGGTAGCCATATATAGTGTTTCTTCATGAATAATGGATTTTAGGTTGTTGTTTTCTTTTTATTTCTTCTGCCCCACCAGATCATAAACCCGGTTATTGGCAATGACGCACAGAATAGACTCATTAAAAATGCCAGTATTTTTCCAGGCATTCCGAAGAACGCTCCCACGTGCAGATCATAGGTAGCATCTGTAGCTCTTTCAGCCATAGGCTTATCTTCATGTGGACGGTTAAACAAAAGTTTCCCCGAATGTTCATCAAAAATCATCATAGAAGATTCAGCATAAGTGAATTCTTTTTCTTTGATCCAGATGCTTAGATTATCGTGTTTGTGATCTGCTTCAGCATGATCTTCCAGATCTACTCCAAAAGAATATGCCTTCGGATAATGAATTTTTACCTGTTCTATAATACGGTCTATAGTTGTAGCAGTTTCTACAGATTCCGGTGCCACTGTTTTATATTGGCTGTAATCCGGTGTAGCGGATGAGAAACCATTGAGCAGCACATATACCCACATCTGAGTAATACGGAATGAATACATAATTCCTGTAATAGCTACAATAATGGCAAGAAAAGAAGAGTAGAAACCAATGATATTGTGTACATCATAGTTCTTGCGTCGCCAGCCTTTTACCTTCTCCCAACGGAACCATAAGCGTTGTTTACTCATCTTTTTATTCTTGGGCCACCACAGGATAATTCCGGTAATCAGCATGATGACAAAAATGATTGTAGACACTCCCACAATAGTACCCCCGATTTTATCACTAAGCAATAACGAACGATGGAGAGTCATACAGATAAAGAAAGGGTTGTTTTTTACATCATAGATAGCGATTACCTTTCCTGTGTATTGATTTACATAAATGTTTTTATAAACAATAAAAGTATTAAAGTGGTTCCAGCCATCCGGGTTAGCTTTAATCAATCCGAATTGGTAAGAACGCGCAGGATCTATTGGGATGGTGACTTCTTCCGTTTTTACGATTTCATTTTTTAGCTGGGCATTTACCAGATCTTTTAGCTCATGTAAAGGAATAGGTTTCTTATGCTGAATATCTTTTTCACCATGAAAAGTACTTTCCTTACGCAATGCAGCTGTAATATCTTCATTGAAAACAAAAAATGCACCTGACAAAGAAACAATCAAAACAATGATCCCGGAAAGCAGTCCGAGCCATAGATGAGCTTTCAGAATATATTTTTTGAAGGTACCTTTAGACTTCTTTTTATCGGTCTGTTGCATTTTTATAGTTATTTAGTCTTATTAAAAATAAATAAGCCACAAATATACCTTTATTTATAATAATTCTAAACAATAAAGTTGCATTATTTTGCCTTGGAAACCTGATTTTTATTAGGATTTTTAAGAATTGAGGTTATTTTAGAATAAGTAATACTGTTAAATTCTATTTTTCTACTTTTGATAAGTTATAAAAACATTAATAAAAGAATCATTAAAAGGTAGAGTTTGATAAATTTGGAAAATATATCCTGTTTAGGAAGAAGGTAAGCTCCTAATATATTAAATAGTAGGATCAGGAAATAAAAGAATAATGTGATGAAGTGGGGCAATACTCCAAGTCTTACAATAGAGTAGTACACATCGATCAATTTATTTTTTTGATTGAAAGCAAAATAAAAAACAGATGTCTTATGCTGAAGTAATGAAGTATCATTGTTTTTTATCATTAATGAAACAGCCTTTTTCTGTGTCTCAGGAGCATCCTTTAAAAGACTCAAAGTTCCATTGCCTTTATTGTAAAAACTACAAGGATATTCGTTTAAAGTAAAAGTATAATAAGGTATTCTTGTAGAAGATGGACGTACCTCTTTTATCGTTCCCTGTATTTCTTTCAGAGAAGATGTCGTTATCAGCATTCTTAGAGGAATATATAAAACCCCTAATATCGATAAAGTAATTACAATACGTTTCAACATAGATTCACAGATTAATTTTAACTCTTTCTGTTTAAAACCTTATAGATAACAAATGGGCAAATTATCATTAATACTATACAAGAATAGCTTACCATTACATTTCTTCCATTATCTCCAAAAAAATAAATAACAGGTGCTAATACAATTACCGGAGAGAAGATGAGAAATTTATGCAGGTAAAACTGATTTTCAATTTTGAAATTCTCTGCTATTGTTTTTTCATTCTTTAATAAATGAGGACAATTAAGCTTAATATAAGAATAAATCAATTCCAGATCTGTTGAGGTAAGTTCCTTGGGACGAATCAATACCTGATCGATGGCAATGATGAGGTGACGTTTATGAAACTGTACAGCTTTGATCTGCTGAAAAGAATACCTTTTAAGATAATTTCGGGGATTGAGTGCATAATCTTTATACTCTGAATTTTCTTGAGTAGTAAGACACCGAAGTTGTTTATGGTCAAGATAAAAAACCTCAAAATCTTTAGCATTTTTATATTCGAGATAGTAGGGTTTTATAAAGAATATAAATGGGAAAAACAGAAGTGTAATAAACAATCCAAAAATATCAATTCCCAATTCCTTGCGGAAATAACCTGCCAAGATGAGAAAAAGTCCGCCGATGAAAAAAAGCAATACTTTATTGATTTTATTCCATGAAACAGAAAAACTAATAACAATGAATGCTGCACAAACCCAACTTTGCCAGTTCAAAAAAACACCTAAAATCCCCAGTAAAGAAAACAGGGAAAAGAAGACCAATGCCATTGCATCATTCTTTTTGCCAAAGTTTTTTTTAGTGATATTGATAAAATCAGGAATTCTTGACGTCATCCGTTTATAGTTATTAATTTTTGTAAAGCTTGCGATTCAGAAGATGGAGGAGTTCATCTTTTTTGATATTCAGAACATCCGTATCGATCCATAATACCTCAGGCTTAGATGAAAAAATACTTCCTATGATCTGAAAAAACTGATTCATTTCTTTATTTCTATATTTTTCCGGATCTATAGGATTAATGAGAATATTATTATTCCTGTAAAAACCTGTCTGAAAGCTGGTAATTTCTCCCCATCTTAAATATATAGGCTGTGGAGAAGTATTATTTGTGATCCCGTGATCATTTATTTCCAGAGCAGGCATTCCTTTTTTAGCTTTTGTTAATTGTTGGTATTTGGTATAAATGACATGCGCTATTACAGCAATCCAGAAAACGGAGATCAATTGTACAATTAAACTCAAATGAAATAATACATACACTGAAGCAACCAATCCCAGAATACTAAGATATAATGAGAAAAGAATATTATTTTTTTTGAATTTAATTTCGATCATATTTATTGATAAACGTTTTTCCGATATAAACAGAGATTTAATACCGGCAGTCTCCATAAAATAAGAACACTGCCGGATGTTGATTTTTATTTTAAAAGCTTAATAAGTTCAGTGTTTTTGTTGGCTTTGGCAAGCTGCATAGCCGTTTTCCCGGAAACAATTCCATTATCTGTTTCTATTGAAATGGTAGACTTTTTATCTGCTCCCTGAGATAAAAGGTATTTCGCAAGTTCAGTATAATTCTTTTCCACTGCATAGAGTAAGGCATTGTATCCGTCATAATCAAAATAATCCATAGGAGAATCTTTTCCTTTTAACGGAAGCTTTTTGATAAATTCCAAATCGTTGTTTTTTGCTGCCAATAACAGAAACCTTCCCATGTATTCATTGTCTATTTTCTGAGGTTGGTAGTTCAGGTAAACTTCTTTAGCAATATCAAGGTTTTCGTAAAAAACTGCTTTACTTAAGGCATTTTTAGCATAAAGTCCCTTTTTCAGAAGATAGAGGGTAATTTCTGGACTTCCGTATTCAATAGCGGTATCAACTAATGTTGTATCTGCTGTTAGATTGGCTCCCTTGCTTACCATATATTCCACCATGGGTAAGTTCTTTTTCCAGATGGCTGCTTTTACAGGTAATATCTGTTGAGGAATAACCGCTTTAATAGGATACCCCTCTTGCTCAACCATTTTTTTTACCAGTGGAAAATTATCATCTCGGACAGCGTCATAGAAAGCATCTACCTGTTGCTTAGTTTGCGCGCCTAATATAGATGACAAACATATAATGATGGACATTCCAATCTTCTTCATTCTTACAATGATTTTTAATAGTGTATAAAAAATATTAATTTCTGCTATAGCTTTAAATAAGTTCGTTTTTCCATTCCAATGCTAAAGCTTCTACATAGTCCCCAAAACTGATAATGTTGTGAAATCTATAAAAAGTGTATTCCGGCTGATTTTCCAAAAGATCTACATTATTACAAGCATGATCGTGAGCAAAAAGAAAAACTTCCTTTGTTTTTGGATCATAGACGGTAGAATTACCATTAGCCTCCATAACGAAACTTATAAAGTCTTTGTAATCTATCTGAGGTTTCCGTTCCTCTTTGCATAGTTCTTCATAATAATCTTCCCAATCATTGATTCCTGTTGTACATTCTGAGCTGACAAACATAAATTCCTGATTATTTGAAAAACTGGGATCTGGTTGATTAAAAGATTCCTGAATTCCGCCAATCTCTTCCAATAGTAGTCTATGCTCTCCAATAAAAGGAAGGGGAGAGGAAATATCATTTTCTATTTTGTTTAGCCACCCGAAATTTTGATTGTCTTTGTTTGTCCAGGAAAAAAGATAATAAGGCTGTTGTTCTATTTTTATACTCAGCACTCTTGCCTGGTTAATCAGAGCTGTAAGAATCGGAAATGTAACTGTAAACTTGTCAGATAATTTAATGTCTGTTTCTGTAACGTCTGATATTGTGGAAGGATGGAATAGCCACGACATATGCCCAGTGAAGGCTTCAAGATCTTTATTCATACTGTAATTTGATGCTCAAAGATACATTTTTTGAAAATTGTTTTAGAGATATTCGTGGGTTCATGGCTGTATTTTAATGTTTTTGTAAACTGTTGGTTATTTCTATTTGATACCCTGATAATTATCATTTTAATTATTTCCTTAATTGGTGATATTTGATGTAATTTTAAAAGAAAAATTATGAAAAGAGTAAACCTGTTAGGATCGTTGCTCCTCATTCTGTTAATTACAGTAACATGTAGCGGAAGAGAAGATCAAAATGAAATTTCATTCAATAAAGAACAGATAAACAATTCCCATCGCATGATTTCCTCCATTCGTACTGATGGTAAATACAAAGTTCAGGTGAAGGAGGGGAGTAGCATTAAAGTTTATGATACCTTGAGGTATGCAGATGGATATATTTATAATAAAGAGGGTATCCTGCATGAAGAAAATTACAGCTCTAAAAAGTTAGCCAAAACCTCAAGATCTTCATATAGATATTTAATTGATCTCGAAGGTTATATTCATAGTGGTGACGGATTTGTAGCATGTCCGAGCACTGCATTTACCAGAGAAAGCCCTGCAGGATATGACAGATGGGTTATTGTAAATTGTGAAGGTTACGAAACTGATGCAGATTGCCCGATCTATTATATTACAGCTGATGGAGATTGGGTACAAGGACCTATTGTGGTAGATCCTTGGGACCCGGGGATTCGTGATTACTTAGAGTGTTGGGCGGATACAGACCCTACTTCGGTGGTAAGTAGGTTTTTTAACTAAATTAAAAAAAGGTATTGAAATTCTTCAATACCTTTTTTATTTTATCTTAAAATTAAAACTTAGAATTTTTTATCGTGATTTGTAATAATATTCAACATTGCTCCACAGAACTGTATCGTCCTTTTCTGTCATTTCCGATGGTGAAGTGAAAACAATTCCAAAAACATTTTGGTATTCAGTTGTTCCAAATAATGTATTCTGTGTAATCATTAATCCTCCATCATTTCTTGGAGCTTTTTTTATATATCTGAAAGTTCTTTTTAGAGTAAACGTTGAAGAGTTTTTATTAAAATCCCCCAAATAATTGGGCTTGTTATCAAAATCAGAGATCAGAACTGAATCATTGACTATTTTAATATGATAGGTTACATCTGCAGAAGTTCCTGAAATTAATTGAATAGAATTATTTTTCAGGTCAAGACGTATATTTTTCCATGTAGGTTCCTGATACAGACTCCAGTGATTTTTAAGATAAGACTCATCAGGTGTTGTTTTCTGTCCTGAAGAACCCTTATACAAAACCGTATTTTTTACCGTGTAATTATTAAATTCAAAATTTTTAATTTCCTGATCAATAGGTCTTGGGTCATCAATCATATTGTCATTATTTCCGCATGAGATCATCGATAACGACATTACAGCAGCATAAAAAGAGTATTTCATTGGTTTTTTTTGCAAAATTAGTTTTTTATGAGGAAAAAGAAAGGCAAAGAAGTGAATTAATACATTTATATTCACGTTCTCTGCCTTTTTAAAGTTATTTACCAAAATACATCTGATCTTGCTTTTGCTGTTCATTATAAATGATCTGGAAACTTACCGGCATATACTGATAAAGAAGCTTCCAATGCGCAATCTTAGCATGTTTTTTAAAGCTTTCAAAAGATCTTACAAAGATGTTTTCGATCATTGTTCTTACATAGGAGTTTCCATTTCTGTAAAGTCCATCCATCAGTTTGATGTGATGGGCTATAATGTTGATCTTTGATTCCTGCAACAATCCTTTCAGATAATTAACAGTTGCCTGCATAATTCCTGCAAAGTTGTCCTGTACAGACAGCTGCATAATTTCATTGCGAAGTCGCGGATAGAAAAATTTTAAGTATTCAACAGCTATTTTTTGATTAATAGTTTGCATTTGTACTTTCATCATAATTAAGAATTTTTCAAACACTTATTATTGCAGCGAAATGTATACCAAAATTTACAGACATGCTGCAAAAATGAATACTCCTACTATCACCGCAATGTGAGTGAGTAATATCTCGGAATTGTGTCTGTTAGTCGTGGTTTTCCATGTTTTCCAATCAGAAATTCTTCTTATTTTGTTTTTCATAATCTATTGAGTGTGAGTTATTTTTGATTTTGTTTAATTTAAACACTTTGTAATGAAACAGGTAAAAAATGTAATAAAACCTTTATATACCATGACTGTAAATTTGTCTTGAATAGCTGTTTTTCAGGTCAGAAGAAATGTGACTAAAGATCATTTTCCTGTAGTCTTTGCTACAAAATGCTGTAAAATTGTCCAAAGAGTAGATAAAAGTATTCTCAATAGCGTTTTTTAATGTCATATCGCCATCTTTGTATATTTTGTCCATTTTTTGTAAACTTCTGAATAGCAGATTGCTGTCATTTTGGCGGATCATATTTTTGATACGTTCCGTGAATGTGCGAATCACGCTGTATGAGTTGGTATTTTTTGTATTATTCAATTCATTTTCAAAATCAGGAACCAGCTCTGTGATTTCCTGTACAGCTTGTAAATAATTCATAGTATCTATTTTTAAATGTGGTTTTGTTCCAGTAGTTTCATCAGGGCACCAAAGATGAAAATGGTTAAAAATGCTATAAAAAGCATATGATAAGGCTTCAGCCATTTTGGAGTTTTTGGACCTCTGCTTTTTAATCTTCTTAATTTATCTATTCGGTTCAATGTTTTCAAATCCATGTTTTTATGTTTTGAGAATGATGATGCCAATGGTGTACCTTTGAAAATAAATTTTATGTAATTGGCTTATAATCAGATTTTTGTTTGTTTTGTTTGAGAGCTTTACAATGAAAAAATCATTTCAAAATGATAAGGTTATTCTCAAATTGGGAGAACCTCATGTTTTTTATATTTATAATTTTATTTCAGTGAGATAAAGAAGACTAAAAAATAAAAAAATAGGCTTCTAAAAAAAGCCTATTTTGAGAATTAAAATCATTTAGAATTTGAAATATTTTATAATTTCAAATCTTTTTCAATAATATTATCCATTATACTTTATTAATTTTAGTTTACAAAAACTATTGTAAAAAGTAATAAAGATTTTTAGTTTTTAAAAATTCAATAAGTTCCTTAGGTCGGTCAGTTTGTATGATATTCACATCATGATCAGAATACCAATTATACAAATTAGGGTTTTCTAAGGTTTTATCATCATTATGCCCGGCACTAAGTGATTTCCACATAGAATTGACCCAAATTTTGACATTCTTTTTTTGAATTTCCTTAAAGTCAATCAGATGAGTTTCATCAGGACCTAAGGGAAATTCAAATCCGTAGACTTTATAATTCTTTAGGTATTCATTAATTTTCTTCTGACCTTCTCCATCTGCTAATCTTATAATGGGCATATAATGAATTTGATTTTTTATTTTGCCATATTTTTTATTAAATTCATCATAGCTTTCTGTTCCTTTGAAAAGAACCTGATCAAACATTTTTCTTTCTTTTAAAAGAGGATACACAATATCAAAATAATGAAAAGCTTTGTCTAGATTAATGAAAACTTTGCCATTCGTAATGTCTAAAACTTCTTCCAAAGTAGGCACTTTCATTTCAGTAGGAGAGCCTAACCCATCTCTCAGATACATGCTTTTTATTTCTGCGATGGTATAATCGGAAGGCTTTCCTTTTCCTGTAGTTGTACGGTCAATTGTTTGATCATGCATTAAAATCAATATATTATCTTTAGTGAGTGCTAAATCTATTTCTACCATATTTACTCCTTTTTCAATTGCTTTTTTTATAGCTGCGATTGAATTTTCCGGAGCTTCGCGCCAATCGGCTCTATGTGCAACTACCATTATTTTATCATTGGGGAATTTATTTAATGATATTTGAGAATAAGCCAGTGTTGATATAAAGAATAGAAAACAAAAAAAGAACCTGAAGGTATTTAATTTTATATTTTTCATAATATTGATTTTAATATCCCGGATTTTGTTTAATGGCAGGATCGGTATTTATTTGATTTTGAGGAATAGGCATGATGAGATTATAAGGTTTTATGACGGCAGTTCCGAACCCTGGTGTATTTTTAAAATGGGTTGTCATTACCTGGATTGCTTTTCCGGTTCTTACAAGATCAAACCATCTATGACCTTCCCCGACCAATTCTTTTCTTCTTTCTAAAGCAATTTCGTCTAATAGCTGAGCTTGATCGTTAATATTAACAGAGGCTAAACCTGCTCTATTTTTAATTTTATTTACATATAGATTACTATTGGTAATATCATTAGCTTTTGCATAACATTCTGCCATAAGAAGATATACGTCAGCAAGACGAAGTACTACAATGTTGCTTTCTCCATCAGTTGGTGCTGTAGACGGTTTTGTTAGCTTTTTTGAATAAGGAACTTTATTATTTGTCAAACCAATATAATCATCTCTTCTCTTGTCTTCTTCAGTGAAAATATTGTAAACTTCTTTTGTGGGCAGATTATGCCCTTTTGCTCCTGGAGAAAATCCTGATGGACTGAACATTTGATAAGCCTGGCTACCTTCCGAGTTTCCATTGATGCCAGATGCAAATTGAACATCAAATATTATTTCAGAATTATTTTTATTACTAACATCAAATATTTTTTTTGTGTCGGTTAATAAACTATATTCCAATCCTTCTACCTGTTGCAGGTAAGGTAGCGCTTCACTGTATTTATTTCTTGATATTAATACTTTACCGAGGATTCCCAATGCAGCTCCTTTTGTTACTCGTCCTTTCTGAGCAGTAGTATTGGGAAGTAGGGGTATGGCATTTTTAAGTTCTGATTCAATGAAATCATAAACACTATCTGCTGAAGTTCTTCCCTGTCCAAAATAATCATTAACATTCATGCTTTCTTTTGTGACCAAAGGAACATCTCCGAAAATACGTACCATATTGAAATACATCAAAGCTCTTAAAAATTTCACTTCACCTGTACGGATATTTTTTGATGATGGATTCATAGCAATATTGCCAATTCTATTTAAAACGATATTTGCCTGTTGAATTCCTATATAATTATCTTTCCATGCACTTGCCAGTAAAGAATTGTTAGGTTGAACAGTAAAAAAATCAAGCTCACCATATGTGAAACTATCATTTGCAGGAACTTCATCATAGGTATTGTCTGAAGGAATTTCGCCAATAGCAGGTATTGCCAGCTGGTACTGTCCTACATATTGAAGAGACGCATATACAGCGTTAACGCCCTGTTCCAGCTGGGCTTCATCTTTATAAAAATTATCCGTTTGTTTAATACTTTCCGGGAATGTATTTAAAAGATCTGAAGAACAAGACTGTAATAAAAGGAGTGAAAATAATGGGATATATAATTTTTTCATTTTTAGATTTTTTAAATTAAAACTTCATATTCATTCCAAAAGAATACACTCTTGCTACTGGGTAATATCCATTATCGTAGCCTTGGGTTAGAATACTTTCTGAGGTTGCGTCAAGATTTTGTCCTTTATAAGAAGTAATAGTGAAAAGATTATTTCCTACAAAGTAGAGTTGAATAGACCTTACTTTTAATGCAGATACTAGGTTTTCCGGCAGGTTATAAGCAAGTCTTACCGATCTTAGCCTCACATAATCTCCATTTTTAAAAAAAATATTGGATGTTCGGGCTTCTTTTCTGTTGTTTGAAAAATTCATATTAGGCATTGCATATGTTCCATTGGGATTGGTTACCGGATTATATCTGTTATCAAAATAATGCTGTGTTGCTACACCAAACCCTTCTCCGGCTTCTGTGCTGTTGACCTGATCTCCGTTGTAAATTTTCTTACCTAATTCGCTATATAATGTAAAGCTTAAATCGAAATTTTTATATCGGAATGAATTGGTAAATCCCATTATATATTTGGGAATTCCTGAACCGAAGCTCTTCTTGTCGTTGGCATCAATTTTTCCGTCTTTATTGATGTCTTCCATAATATAATCTCCAACCAGAGTTCCTTCGATATGAGGCGAATTATTAATCTCCTCCTGACTTTTGTAAACTCCAAGAATATTATATCCGTACATTTCAGCAATAGAACCGCCTACTTTTGTTACAGCAAAATTGTTTGCTCCTGCCACAATTTGAGATTGTCCGTTTGCCAGTGCCAGGACTTTATTAGTATTTGTAGAAAAACTGAGGTTACTTGAATATTCAAAATCTTCTCCCATTTGAACAGGCATCAATGAAAGTTGAATTTCCAGCCCACTATTGCGGATCTTACCAATATTTTGAAGCAAGGTGGAATATCCTGATTGTTGAGGGACAGGAACATCCAATAATAACCCATTTCGGTTTAAAGTATAATAATCAGCAGATACATTTAAAAATTTATTAAATAAGCTAAAATCAATTCCGAAGTTTACCGACTTAGATTTTTCCCAGGAAAGATCAAAACTTGTAGCAGTAGACGATCTATATCCTGGTACTAAAATCCCTCCGAAAACGTAGTTGTCTTTTTCCATCAGAGACAATGAACCAAAATTTGGAATTTGATTATTTCCGTTTGTACCTAGGCTAAATCTGAATTTCAATGGATCTATCCATTTATTTTCTGGGAAAAATCCTTCTTTACTTACTGTCCATCCTAATGATAATGCATAAAAATTCCCCCATTTTGAATTGATCCCAAACCTGGATGATCCGTCTCTTCTATAGGAAGCCATCAAGTTATATTTACTATTGTATGTATAGTTAAATCTTGTGAAATAAGAGATCAATGTCCATTTATATTGATTCAGATCTATTTTAAATGATGTTCCACCGGAGATATTTTCTAAGCTGTTATCGGGAAATCCGGTAGCTAAAGTTGTAGTCTGATTTGAAGTTTCTTCCTGATAGGATTGTCCTAAAATAATATTAAAAGAGTGATCGTTAATCTTTTTATCATACGTCAGTAAATTTTCAATCAGGTAATTTTTGGTAATATATTCAGTTCTGTTTGCTGATGCTACATCTTTATCAGCCGGAGTCCTATAGCTACCAACAGTTGAAGGCTTAAAAAAATTGTACTCATAGTTTGTATAATCTCCTCCTGCTGAAAACTTATATTTAAAATCTTTTAAAAAATTCCATTCTCCGAAGATATTTCCAAATGTCTTAAATAAAGTATATTTTCTTTTTGTCATTTCGGCAATAGCAACAGGATTTTCAACCATAGCTCCGTCTGTAGGTCCGTTTGTTTTAATCTGTTGAGAGATAATCAGATTTCCGTTAGCATCTCTGGGGGCAAAAAATGGATACATTATGGTTGCCATCTGAAGCAAGTTGTAGCTTCTTCCACCATTTACCATATCAAAAAGGCTCCCTTTTGAAAATGAAGGTGTCATAGACACTCCAAATTTTAACTGATCTGTGATATTGGTGGCAAGATTGATATTTCCTGAATATTTTTCGTAGTCTGTCCCTATCAAAATTCCCTTCTGATTTAAATAACTTCCGGTGAATGAATATTTTGTTTTATCACTTCCACCTAAAATATTCAGCGAAGTATTGCTCATAGGAGCAGGTCTTAATACTGTTGAATACCAGTTGTTATCAATCAACCCTGGTGTTTTGTTCAAATAAGGAGTTAAATAATTGGGAATGAGTTCCCTTAAAGTAGCACCTTTGGAAATTCTTGTCGTTGTATCATCCGAAATGCTTCTATTGCTGCCTTTTGAAAGATAATTGTTATCGCGGGTTTCTTTCATGAAAGTAGCCATATCATAGGCATTGACGAATTTTTCATTATCACTTCTCGTCTGAATAGCATAATAGGAGTCTAAGGATATTTCCAATTTTCCTTTTCTCCCTTCTTTGGTCTGGATCAGAATAACTCCATTTGCTCCTCTGGAACCATAAATAGCCGTTGAAGCGGCATCTTTAAGAACATCAATAGAAGCAATAGAATTAGGATCTATTGAGTTTAGATTAGTTCCTTCTGTTAATGGAAATCCATCAACAACAATTAAAGGATTAGCTCCTGCTGTTAATGTTCCGATACCACGAATTCGAATATTGGGTGAAGAACCGGGACCTGCATTGGCAGAAGTAGTCTGAATTCCGGTAGCCTTTCCTGCAATCATCTCTCCGAAGTTACTTGCCGCTACGCTTTTCAGATCTTTTTCTCCCAGAGAAGCAATGGAACCTGATACATCCTTTTTATTTTGCTTTCCATAACCTACCAATACTACTTCATCAATCTTTTTTTCATTATTGGCAACGGTATCACTTTTACTATTTATATTATTTGTTTTACGAATTGCTGTCTTTGCAATTTTGTTGGATGTTCTCCTTACCGATACCGTATTATTTTGGACTGTAAATTCAATCGGATACTTCTTCTGAAGATAGTTCAGTGTTGACTTCAGGGATGTATAGTCAATATTTTTATCATCCACTAAAATACCCTCAAGGTCGGATTCTGAATAAAAAAAATGTGTTTTTGTTGTTCTGCCAAGCTTTTCAAATACTTTCGTGATAGGTGGATCTGAGACATAAGCTTGATGCATATTGAGAGATATTTCTAAAGCATATAGAGGCTGAGAAACGTACAAACTCCCAAGCATAGCAATACTGATTGCTGTTTTTTTCATAAATTTGCAATATTAATTTTATAAACTGTCTAAAGGTTTTGAATTGATTAATTGCATCGATAACCCCCATTATCGATGCTTTTTTATTTTAATATAATTTTTTCTGAATCATGTTTTTCGATTTTTAAATTAAATGGGAAACTGATTATGGAAAGAATGTCATTAAGGTTTCCTTTAAGAGAACCAGTCACCAGCCTGTCTTTATATTGATCAGGATAGAATATTTTGACATTATAAGTTTCTTCTAATTTCTTAACAGCTTCCGAATATTCTAAACGATCAAATGTAAAACTCATCTGTTTATCCTGTTTATAGTAATGATAATTAGAGTTAGTACTAGTATTCATCCATATTTCTTTAGGAAGTAGATAAGTGATTTTTCCTAGATGCTCTATTTTTACCTTACCTTCAAATAGTTCTACTTTTTTTTCTTCAGATTTCTGGTCTAAAAAGAAATGAGTTCCCAATACCACCACGTGAAAATTTCCAGCATTGATCCTGAAAGGTTTAGTTTGATCCTTAGTAATATTAAAATCTGCTTGTCCTGTAAAATTGATTTCTCGGTTTTTCTCTCCGAAGTGCTTATCTAGTATAAGTTTACTATATGGCATTAATTTGATTACACTTCCATCAGATAATTGAATCTTTTTTGATGTTTGAAGGCTTTCATAAACATACTTATTCTCTTGTGAAATAATGTTATTTTGAAAACTATTATACATTATTAAAAGAATAAAAAAAGGAATAACAGTAGCTGCGACCCAATAAAATTTTCTTGCATTTTTTTTCTTTCTTATCCTTTTATTGATATTCTCCCAAATTCTCTGATCAGTAATTTTATCTATTTTATTTTTCTGTTTAGAAACAGTTTTCCAAGTTTCTTCAAATTCTTTTTCCAAACTCATAGTATTTCATGATTTTATTTAAACCACTTTATAGTAAATACACAGAAAAGAGAAATCGTTCACCCAAAAATATAAGACTTAATAATTTGTTAATGTTAAATGATGATAAGTAAGAGATGTAAATTGTCTTTCAGAAAGCTTAAAATTTTATTTACTTGCTTACTGACAGCTGTTTTTGAAAGATTATTTTCTTTAGCCAATTGAGAATAACTTATGTTTTCAATTTTATGCTGAATGAATAGATCTCTTGTTTTTTGAGGAAACTCATTTAAAAGACGTTCAACTTTGGAAATTTGCTCTTTATACAGATCTTCATCAAAAACCTCTTCCTCCTCAATAAGAATTTCTTCCTCTGAAAATGTAAATAACAGTTTATTTCTACGATAAAATTTTGAGACCTCTTGTTTACAAGTTTTAAAGATAATTGATTCGGGAGGAGTTTGGTCTGTTTTATCCATATGCCTCCAGACGTGTATAAAAATATCCTGGACAATATCTTCTGTATCCTCTTCTTTCTGAATATATTTTTTAACAAAGAAGTAAACTTTGTATTTATATTCAGAATATATTTTCTCAAACAGATTCATCAGATAAAGTTCAACTTTTAAAAAGTAAAGGTTAGATTAAAATTTAAAAAGACAAAATAATACAGATTAATAAAAGATTAATTTTAACAATTTATTTGAAAGTAATAAGGGCTTGAATTTAAATATTGAAATTGTGTATTTTTTGAATTACATTTTTGATTTGCTTTTTGTCTGAATGGTATAACATACAAGGAATTTAAGAATACTTCTAAATTTTCTTTTCTACCTTATTGGGTCATGATAAGGAGCTATAAATAACTGTGGAAATAACAAGTAATAAAATTAGAATCAGTCGAGTCTAAGTAGGATTCTTTGAATCCTAAATCAATTAACTACAATTAAATAATTAGCTTCTTCTGTTGGGTTTTAAAACCATAGTGTAATTCAGAACGAAATCAAAACTCTTTTACAGTTTCATGTGAAAGATAGAATGAATATCTTTGCAGTCCAAATATTCAGAAGATGTTTTCAAAAATAATAGTACACAGAGTCGGAAATAAGATCAACGGAGATTCCTTAACGCTTTCTCAGGAAGAACTGAAGCTTGAGGAAGGAATGGCAGAGATGCTTGAGGATTACTTTTTAGGGTCGTTCAAATCGGAAGAAACTTTTCATTTTTACAGTGATACGTATCTGGTGAACAATCCGGTTTACAGTGCTGTATCTGAAATTTTTGATGATAAGTCCAAGTTTATTTGGGAATCTGAAAATATTGCAAAACACCTTTTCGAAGCAGCAGAAAACCCTAGAGTTCAGAGCGGGGAATTATTCATTGTTCTTTTTGAAGATGAAAGTGACCGTCCGGATAAAGTAGATAAGATCGGGATTTTTAAAACGGAGAAGAGAGAATCATTCCTGAAAATTAATCCGTCAGAAGAAACATTTGATATTGAAAAAGATCAGGGAATTGGTTTATCTAAAATTGATAAAGCAGCTTTGATCTACAACAATAATAAAGATACTGGGTATGTACTTTCCGTAGTTGATAACAACAAGAATGGAGACATGTACTACTGGTTTGAAGATTTCTTAAAAGTAAAACAGCGTGATGATGAGTATTTCCACACTCAGGAAGCATTGATGGTTTACAAAGATTATATTACGAAACAACTTCCACAGGAGTTTGAGGTATCAAAAGCTGATCAGGCTGATTTCCTTAATAAATCGATTAATTTCTTTAAAGAAAAAGAAGAATTTAAATTGGACGAATTTGCCAATGAAGTATTGGGTGATGAGCATGTGATCGAAAGTTTTGTGAACTTTAAAACTGATTATGAGCAGGATATGCAGGTGAATATTGCAGAAGAATTCCCAATCAATGAAGCAGCGGTGAAAAAGACACAAAGACATTTTAAAAGTATCATTAAACTAGATAAAAACTTCCATATCTACATTCACGGAGACAGACAAAAACTGGAAATGGGTGAAGATGATAAAGGAAAATATTACAGACTTTACTTTGACAAAGAAGTATAATTGAGAAGAACTTTAAAGATGTTGACGGTCAGTTATTGATTAAAAGTAACTTCCAGCCTCTCTCTTTAATCTTCCAACCGTTAATAAATAATATTATCATAACTTTATTGCTGATTACAAAACAGCAGTTATGAAATTTATGATCATTTTCTGGGGAGCTTTCCTCCTGTTTTTTTGCGTACCGTTTCCGATTTTCATTTATATGATGGGTGGGGAACTCGCAACAGAACCGAGAAATTCATTAGCTGTGAGCTATGGGTTTCTCGGTTTTTCTTTGTTGATATGGGGATATATTTTTGTGTTCTTTATTAATAATCTTTTCATTAAAACCTTTAAACAGAAAAATACTATTCATTCCATTTTGAGAAACGGAATACCCAGAGAAGCGAAAGTTATCCGTTACCAGCTCATTAAATACTTTCCAAAAACGAATATGAATGCTATTCAGATTGTTCTTTCGTTTCCCAATCTCAGAAATACCATGATTGAGCATGAGATGATGTTTCATGATTCCAAGCCACAAGAAAAAAGATTTGATGTAGGAAAACAAGTAAAAGTACTACTAAATCCTACTGTTTATCAGGAACCTTATTTTATTTTAAGTGATCAGAAAGTAGGGTTCAATACATCAGGAATGATACTAAGAATCACATTTATAATACTGTTAATTGCTTACATTATCGGATTGTACTCTTATTTTTATATGCTGGAATCCTTTGACTATGGCTGGAGGTTTCTCACTTTTATGCATCCGATTATTTTCAGTGGAGTGATGACACTTATTTATGTACTGGTCTTTCAATTGATTGTTGGGAGGTTCTTTAAGAATAAAAAAGAAGAACGAATTCTGTTTGGAGGAAGAAATGCCGAAGCGAATATTATCAGTGTAAGTCAAACCGGTCTTACGGTGAATGATCAGCCGGAACTGATGTTTCAGGTGAGCTTCAAAGATTATAAAGGTATCGAACACATTGCTGTTTATAAAAAGATTGTGAGTCTTCTGAACCTTTCTTCAGTACCAAAAACCGGAAATATAGAGATCATGTATGACGAAGATGATCCGAAGAAAATGATGATTCCGAAGATTTTTTAAGAGGAAAAGCTATAAAAGTAAAAGGGCAGATTTACTTATTTGCAAATCCGCCCTTACACACATTATCAATCTTGCTTGTCCAGCTTTCACAGCTTTCTTAGCCTTTTTTCTCTTTCGTCTTTATTATTTTTTCTGGAAAAACAAAGCTCTGTTGTATTCAAAATTCATTCTGGCAATATTCAGAACAGAGATTCCCTGTGGACATTCTACCTCACAAGCTTCCGTATTGGAACAGTGCCCGAAAAGCTCGGCATCCATTTGGGAGACCATATCCAGTACACGTTTGCTTCTTTCTTCTTTACCTTGTGGAAGTAATGCCATGTGAGTGATTTTTGCTGAAGTGAATAATGCTGCACTTCCGTTTTTACAAGTTGCCACGCAAGCCCCACAGCCTATACAAGCCGCAGAATCAAAAGCTTCCTCTGCAACCTGATGGGTAACCGGAATGGCTGTCGCATCAGGAGCCTGACCCGTATTCACAGATACAAAACCTCCGGAAGAAATAATTCTGTCAAAAGCGGAACGGTCTACCTTTAAATCTTTTTTTACCGGAAAAGCATCTGCACGGAAAGGTTCTATTAAAATCGTTTCCCCATCTTTAAAAGATCTCAGGTGAAGCTGACAGGTTGTTGTATTTTTTAGAGGACCATGAGCGATCCCGTTGATCATCATTCCGCACTGTCCGCAGATTCCTTCACGGCAATCGTGATCGAATTCTACAGGTTCATCTCCTTCTGTGATCAGTTTTTCGTTTAACGTATCCAACATTTCCAGAAAAGACATGTGGGGATTCAATCCTTTAAGGTCGTAACCTACCAGTTTTCCCTTACTTTTTTTGTCTTTCTGTCTCCATATCTTAAGGTGTAAATCCATAATTTTTGTTTTTTATTTGTAACTTCTTACCGTTGGCTGTATTTCTTCAAAAATCAAAGGTTCTTTGATCAGTTCAGGTTCGCCGTTTTCACCTGTCCATGCCCATGCGGAGATAAACTGATATTCTGCATCGTTTCTCATTGCTTCACCGTCCGGGGTCTGATATTCTTCACGGAAATGAGCCCCGCAGGATTCATTTCTAGTTAAAGCATCGTAGCACATCAGTTCTCCGATCTCAAAATAATCGGCAACACGACCTGCTTTTTCCAGCTCAGAATTCATTTGATTTCCCTGTCCGGAAACTCTGACGTCTTTGTAGAATTCCTGTTTTAATTTTCTGATTTCCTGAATGGCATATTTCAAGCCTTCCTCATTTCTGGCAAGTCCACAGTAATCATATAATAGCTTACCTAATGTCTTATGGAAATAATCAACGGTTTTGGTTCCTTTGATATTCATAAAGTCTTGAATCTGGTTTTTAACAGCATTTTCAGCCTGTTCAAACGCTGGGCTATCCGGTGAAATTTTTCCGGTATGAATCTCATTCGCTAAATAATTGGCGATGGTATAAGGAGCAATAAAATACCCATCTACAGAAGCCTGTAAAAGTGAGTTGGCACCCAGCCTATTTGCGCCATGATCTGCAAAATTAGCTTCACCTAAAGCAAATAATCCAGGAACAGTAGTCATCAGTTCATAATCTACCCAAAGCCCCCCCATGGAGAAGTGTGCTGACGGGGAAATCATCATTGGTTCTTTATAGGCATCATATCCGGTGATCTTAAGATACATATCGAATAAGTTTCCATATTTCTCTTTGATCTTACCTTTTCCCTGCTCATTAATGGCTTTAGAGAAATCCAGATAAACAGCATTTTTTAAAGGACCGATTCCAAATCCTGCATCAATTCTTTCTTTTGCTGCACGGGACGAAATATCTCTTGGCGCTAAGTTTCCAAAAGCGGGATATCTCCTTTCCAGGTAATAATCTCTTTCATTTTCCGGAATATCATTGGGAGCTCTGTTTTCATCCTGTTTTGCAGGAACCCAGATTCTTCCGTCATTACGCAGTGATTCAGACATCAATGTTAATTTAGATTGATAATCTCCGGATTGGGGAAGAGAAGTAGGGTGTACCTGAATCCAGCTTGGGGAAGCCATTAAAGCTCCTTTTTTATGGGCTCTCCAAATAGCAGAACCATTACATCCCATAGCTAGGGTAGACAGATAATAAATTTTTCCGTAACCACCTGTTGCCAGGACTACAGCATGTGCTGCATGTCTTTCAATTTCTCCTGTGTCTAAATTCCTTACGATAATTCCTCGCGCTTTGCCGTCGATAACAACAAGGTCAAGCATTTCATGTCTCGAAAACAATTGTACAGAGCCTTTTCCAACCTGTCTCATCAAAGCCTGATAAGCACCAAGAAGTAACTGTTGTCCCGTTTGTCCTCTCGCATAGAACGTTCGGCTTACCTGAACTCCTCCGAAAGATCGATTATTAAGATAACCACCATATTCACGTCCGAAAGGAACTCCTTGCGCTACGGATTGGTCGATAAGATTTAAAGAACATTCAGCCATTCGGTAAACATTGGCTTCACGGGCTCTGAAGTCACCTCCTTTTAACGTATCTACAAACATTCTGTAAACGCTGTCACCGTCGTTTTTATAATTTTTAGCAGAATTCACACCTCCCTGTGCTGCCACAGAGTGTGCTCTTCTCGGGCTGTCCTGGAAGCAGAATGACTTTACATTATAACCCATCTCTCCTAAAGAGGCTGCAATAGAGCTTCCTGCCAGACCTGTTCCTACAACAATAACATCCAGTTTTTTTCGGTTGGCTGGATTGACGAGCTTAGCTTTCTTTTTATAGTTGTCCCATTTGTTTTCCAATGGTCCCTGTGGTATTTTTGAATCTAAAATCATGATAGGTCTGTTTAATGATAAGTGAAGAATACATAAATAGGCATCAGTGCAAAGCCTAAACTGATAATGATGGAATATGCCGTTCCGATGATCTTGAACCATTTCACGAACTTAGGATGATATAATCCCAATGTTCTTACGGCACTGTATAGCCCATGAATCAGGTGATAACATAAAGCAATCATAGAAAGAACATAAATGATCACATACCACCATTCTTTAAAGACATTCACTACCAAAATATATAAATCTTTGTTTCCGTTTTCATCCAAAGGTGGATTTCCGAATTTATAGATATACCAGAAATTTTGAAAATGAATCACCAGAAAGATAAGAACCAATGTTCCGAGGATACCCATATTTCTGGACGCCCATTTGCTGGCTCTTCCACATCTGTCATTCTGATAATCGCCACCGGATTTTTTATTTTTTAAAGTGATGATTAATCCGTCTACGGCATGCAGGATGATACTGGCATACAAAACGTACGAAACTATTTTGATAATGATATTTCCTGATAAAAAGTGCGAGTACGCATTGAATTGCAGGTGTGCCTGCTCCTGTGGAAGGAAAAGCTGAAGATTTCCGAGGAAATGAATCAACAGGAAGAATCCCAGAAAGAGTCCTGTAAGGCACATCAGCATTTTTCTTGACAATGTTGATAACATAGAGTTGATTTAATAATTAATAATATCCTAAAACTTTCATCCAAAGACCTCCTACAGCCATATAGATAATTAAAAGTACAATACCGATTTCAAGACCACGAAGCCACCATACTTTCAGGTCTACATATCCACTACCGAAGAATACCGGAGCCGGACCGTGACCATAATGGGTAAGGACTCCATAAATAGATCCCATAAAACCTAGCATCATTGCCAATAACATAGGAGGAATTCCTAAAGAAACGCCTACACCCAGTAAGGCAGCATACATAGCAGCAACGTGAGCCGTAGCACTCGCGAAAATATAGTGACTGAAGAAGTAAACGACAATGATAACAGGGAAAGCTACCTGCCAGCTCAGACCTCCGATCTGTACCTTAATAAGATCACTGAACCAGCCAATGAAACCGAGTTCATTCAAAGAGCTTGCCATCATTACTAAGACAGCGAACCAAACAATGGTATCCCATGCCCCTTTTTCACCTTTTACGTCTTCCCAGGTTAATACTGAAGTTAATAGCAATAACGTTAATCCGATAAATGCAGTTGTTGTTGCATCAATAGAAAGCGCTCCACCAAAGATCCAAAGTCCTAAGAGAATGAAGAAAGCCAATAGCATCAGCCATTCGTTTTTAGAAATAGGTCCCATTTCTTTCAGTTTCTGAGCTGCCATTTTAGGAGCATCACCTGTTTTTTTCAATTCAGGCGGGTATAATTTGTATAATACCAACGGGACAATAAAGAATGCTACCATTCCCGGTACAAAACCTGCAGCAGCCCAAGACATCCATGTGATGTCAATTCCAAGGTTTGCTGCGAACTTCTGACACATCGGGTTACTCGCAGTTCCCGTAAGGAACATAGAAGACGCGATGAGGTTCATATAATAACTGTTCAGGGTTAAAAATGATCCTAATTTTCTGTGGGTTTCAGGCTTTTCAGGAACGGAATCAAAGCTTATTGCCATAGATTTCATAATTGGGTAAATAATTCCTCCACCTCTTGCCGTATTACTTGGAATAGCCGGTGCAAGACAAACATCTGCAAGACCTAATCCGTAGGCAAGACCTAATGAACTTTTACCGAAAACTCTGATGAATAAAAAGGCAATACGGTTTCCAAGTCCTGTTTTGATAAACCCTCTGGCAATAAAGAATGAAATCCCGATCAGCCAGATCACTTTATCTCCAAATCCGGAAAGTGCTTTGGTAATTGATTTTCCTGCGTCACCAGGTGCTACCACCTGTGTAAGTGCTGTAAATCCGATAGCCATCATACACATCGTTCCCATAGGGGCGGCTTTCAGAATAATTCCTAAAATGGTTGCTGCAAAGATGGCAAACAGATGCCATGCATTTTGGGCAACCCCTTCGGGCGCTGGAATGAACCAGATGATTAACGCAACGACGAATGTGATCGCAACGTTTTTGATATTAATTTCTTTCATGATACTCACTATTTAATCCTTAAAATCTACTTTGTACTTGTACAATGAAGAGGTTGTTATTGTATTGATTTGAATTTTCTATCTGATGTTTATAACGGTCAAACTGTACGCCCAGCTGAATTCTTGCACCATAGTTTTTCAGGAACTCTAATCCTACCATTGGGGTGATGGTTTGTCTTGGATTGGATGCCATTCTGAAATTGGTGTCCAGGTATTCATATCGGCAAGACAGTTCAAAAGCGCTGAGGTTTTTATGATTGATCTCGTATCTTACATTCGGTAGAAAATAAGCACCACGAATCAGATACTGATCAGGGTTATCAGGTCTTGCTTCCGGAGCAATAGAATTATAAAGAATATGGTTTGTTGCTTGTTTAGCTTCAAGTTGCATATCCAGGCTCCATCTCGGATCAAACTGAATCATGGAACTCAGGTCAATTCCAACGGCGTATACTTTTTTGCTGAAAACTTCTCCGATACCTCCATTCAAACCAACATTGAAGTTGTATTTTTTAGATAATCCGAAAAGTAAGCGGGTAGAGTACTGCTTGCCATTATCGTTATCATTGATCTGATTTTTTCCATTACCATTGACTACGGAAACTGCATATTGTAAAGGAATTTCACCCAGCTTTACCTGTCCTGTTGCAGAAAGTCCGATCTGGAAACTTGTCCATCCCAGCTTTCCAAATTCAGAATACTGATTAGACCAATCCAGAGACTTGATAATGTCAATAGGATACGTTTCTTCAATCCCGAACCAAGGTCTGAACTGCCCTACAGTAAAAGCTAATTTGGGACTGAAAGTATACTTCAGATAAGCATTTTCCAGCACTCTGCTTTTAGGATCATTCTTGAAATCTGCAAAATTGGCTAAGGCAACCACCTCCGTACGTTTGCTGATCTGCGCACGTACCTGAACTCTCATGTATTTGAGCATGAAATTATTGCTTGTTCCAGAGCCATCAGAGTGATGAAGCCCGTTTACGTCAACATCCTTACTCATCCCTACCAGATAACGAGCCTGAAAAAGTCCCTTGATCTGAAGTTGCGGATATTTTACATTATCTTCTTCTTGTTGTGGTTTGGTCTGTAAAGAATCCTGTATCTGTGCATTTGCTGAGAAACAGCCCATAAGGATGCACAGGATCAGGCTTCTCTTTTTTAGTGAAAAAAAGGCCATATCTAATTTTTTAATTTTTGCTTTTTGAAATTTATTTAAGCATAAAAGTTCCATCTCTATCCTTTAAAAAGCTGAGGAAATACACTGAACGTGCATATAAAATGGTAAATACTTTTAATTGCTTAAACCCTTCCGCTAAATCTTCGATTTATGCTTTCTCCAATGGAAGGAAATGATCATATATCTAATCCTGGATTCAGGATTTACAAACCTTAAGCAGGAGATTTTTCAATCTGAATTACTTAAGATTAATCTTTTGTTTTTAAGACTCTAAGCCTAAAAATTTGAAAGATGGAGTTTCTTTGAAATCAGTATTTGATTTACCGTGGTAAGTCTGGTAGTTGCTCAGATCCAGTTTCATCACTTTGCCTTTGGGGCTGAGATCAAAATCTTTAAGATCTACCCAGAATGTATTGGGTGTGAAAACAGTTTCAAAATAATATACCAGATTCTTCTGATCCGATACAGAACGCCATCTTGTAGAAGAGATATTAGGTTCAGATGGAGAAGTAATTCCGTAAGGCACAGAACAGTTTCTGATCACACTGAATACACTTGCTACAGCAGTACGGGTATCAGCGGTCTTCGGAATTGCATTGATATAATATGAAGCTCTTACAAAGCGGTCTGCCGCACGGTTGGTTCCCGGAAGCATTACCGTTCCCGGAATACCTTTCCAGTAATTGTTAAGAGCAAGTTGTTCATCAAAAATCGGAGAATTGGTCATTACCGTATAAGAAGGATCGTGGTGGATTACCAATTTTCCGTTGATATATTCTAATACAGCATTATCTCCTGATGCATCAGAAAGAGAAAGGTGTATTGTTGTAAACCTTTCCGTTCCCGGGATATTATCACTTACTACTACAAAAGGTTCTTTTCTTGAAAAATCAACAGCTTCCTTTACCGTAGAAAAATTGTCCAAATAATATTGAGCCCATAAAGAAATGGCAAGTCCCTTTTTACTTCCTTTCGGATCGAATTTCGGATATTGAGATTCTCCCAGCCAAAGCATATTAGCTACAAGTCCTTTTTCGTTCATTCCGTCTGCAGAAGCAATATCCCAGGTAGAACTGATGATGCTTCCGTATTTAGAAGTCCATTTTACAGATTTCGGTCCGGTTTGTCCTGTGCGGTCTATTCCTTTTGGAAATACCCAAAGGTTTGCCGGGATCTCATCACGCCAGTCCATAGAGCGGGCAGTAAGAATCGTGTTTTCCGGACCTTTGTATACAACCCGCGTACATGCTTCTGACGGATTCCATAATCCTATAGAGAGGACCAAAGAAAATAAAATTAAAGGGAACTTTTTCATAATAGTATTATTTGAGTTTAAATTTTATATTGAAATTATTGTGAATATTTCAATGAATTTTTCATCATATTCATTATTTGGTGATATAAATTTAGCTAAAATTGTTTAAATAACCCAATAATCTTAGTTAATAATCCTTAATTCATGTTATGAATCATGCCTAATAGAGTGAATAGGTGAAAATTGTATTTTTTTTCGTATATTTTAAAGATATCTTATTAAAACTAAAGGAAAATAAAGAATGTTTTAACGTGATTTTTATCTGTCTGTTTGATGGTCAGATCCTCTGTGAATCCTTATATGTACAAGAAATTTAATACCACAAAAGAAGAGACAGTTAAAAAAAAGCGGTATATTTGATTGATAGACAATTATATGAATTTTGTAGAGTGCCATGAAGAACCTATCCATATTCCAGGCTATATACAGAGTTTTGGTTACCTAATTGGCATTGACTCAGTGTCACATTCCATTACTTTTTTCAGTAGGAATATTATGGATCTGTTTAAAATCGAAAACTTGGATGAGTTGTTCGATAAAAGGCTTACGGACTTTCCGGAAAGCTTTCCGGATATTATTAAGTCAGATATTTATACTTCTCTAGAGAGATTTACCAGAAGAGAAAATGAAGCCTATTTTGATAAAATCTTTATTGGCGAAAAAGAATATCATTTTTCCGTTTTCAGAAGCGGAGGGGATATTTTTCTGGAGTTTGAAGAAGTACTGATAAATCCTGATAAAAGAATTTCCAATAAATATGATAACTTTTATGTTATTGATACGGAACACGAACTTTGGAATCATTTATTAGAAGCCCTTTCAAAAGTGGTGAATTATGACCGTATGATGGTTTATAAATTCATGATGGACGGTTCCGGAAAAGTGATTGCCGAAAAGAAAAGTGAAAACATGGAAAGTTTCCTTGGACTTCATTACCCGGAATCTGATATTCCTAAGCAGGCACGTGAACTTTATCTTAAAAAAAGAAAAAGAATATTCAGTAATGTACATACTGAAACAGTCCCGATTATAAGTAAAACCAAAGAAAATATAGATCTCAGTTTTTCCGCATCAAGGGGAATGTCTCCTGTTCACAGACAATATCTGATCAACTCCGGAGTTTCTTCAAGCTTCAGTGTCTCCATTATTATAGATAATCATCTTTGGGGATTGGTGACATGCCAGAATGTAGAACCTAAGCATGTAGACCTTGAAGATAGGGTACAGGCAGGAATTTTTACAGCACTTGCTGCCAATGCGTATTCATCTTTTAAATCCAAAAATGAGCTGAACTATCGTATGGAGCTGAATGATAAATTATCTCAGCTGAAAACGAAGTTTTTAAAGCATAATAATCTCTTTGATTCTCTGATTGAAAGTAAGACTGAAATCAGGAATTTTCCAGAAGCAGAAGGGCTTGCTATAGTTTATGATGAAAATATTGTTACAGATGGAGTTGTACCTGCCAGTGATGTGATCAACAGGATTGTACATTGGGGATTGGAGAATACCAACGAACGTATTTATGTTAACCGGAGCTTCCTTAAAAATTATGGAGAAGAACTGAATCTGCCTGAAAGTGCAGCCGGTATTGTTATTTATTTTATTGAAAGAGATAAAAATGAAATGCTGATCTGGTTCCGCAAAGAATTTGATGAGCATATCGACTGGGCTGGAAATCCCGAAAAAAAGATCGGCGTGTTTACTCAAAATGGGGAAGATAAACAGATGGTTTCACCAAGAACGTCTTTCAGGATTTTTACAGAAAATATTAAAGGACATTCTAAAAGATGGAATTCAAGAAACGTGAGTGCTGTACAGGCAATTCGTGATCTGATCCTGGATACATCGCATAAGAATTACAACGCTATCAAAAGGCTTAATGACGAGCTTAAAAAAGTAAATGAAGAACTGGATAGCTTTTCATATACGATTTCTCATGACCTTGGAACGCCTTTGACGGTAATGAAGCTGAATGCTCAAATGCTTTTGGGGAATCTTACCGATAATTCTGAAAAGAGCAAAACAAAGATCAATACTATTATTGAGGAGATTGATAATATGGCTGAAATGATGCATGATGTATTACAGCTCAGCCGTGCCAAGCATAGTGAAATACAATTGGAAAGCCTGAAAACAGGAACCACCATCTATAAGATCTCTGAAAATGCAAAAATCACTTATGGAAGTCCTAAAAGTGAAATTGTGATTAAAGAATGTCCGGATGTTCTTGCAGATAAAACACTGCTGCATCAGGTATTCTTAAATATTATCAATAATGCCGTGAAATATTCTTCTCATAAAGACCAGCCAAGGGTAGAGATTGAAGGGAGTGAAGACGGACAGACTATTATTTACCGTATTTCAGATAACGGAATCGGGATTCCTGAGGAAGAGAAACATAAGATGTTTAAAATCTTTAACAGGATGGATAATGCGAAGAAATTCAAAGGAAATGGAGTAGGATTGTCCATTGTGTACAGGATCATGAAAAGAATAGGCGGAAACGTAGATTATGAGAGCAATAAAGACGGAACTTCCTTCATTTTAACGTTCAAAAAACCTTACATTTGAGAAACTTTAAAATATAATTATGGTATCAGAATATCTTAAACAAAATACAGCAGACTATCACGATGCAGCAGAGAAACTTTTTAATTCTGAAAAGATTTTTAATAAAACCTTCACTTTAGAAGATTATAAAAAGATCATCCATACCAATTATCTGATGCTTCTTTACAGCGAAGGTAAAATATTCAGCAGTCTTTCGGACAAGTATGCGGAGAAACTTCAGCTTGATAACAGAAAGAAACTTCCTCTTATTGAAAAAGATCTTAAAAGCCTTTCTCTGGAAAACAGGGAAGCATCTCACGACCTCGAGTTTGTAAATGAGCATGAAGCTTTGGGAGCCATGTATGTGATCGAAGGTTCTACGTTAGGTGGAAATGTGATTGCCAAGCAGCTTTCTAAAACGGAAGGATTTGATGAGGTGACTTTCAACTTTTTTGGATGCTATCAGGAAAATACAGGACCTATGTGGAAGAATTTTAAAGAGGTTTTGGATATGGAAGTTGCAGAAGAAAACTACCCAGAAGTACTGTCTGGGGCGAAAAAGCTGTATTCGTTTTTACTGAATGTCAACTAATTCCTTTTAATTCTAATAAAATTTCTGAAAAATTGCGCATTTTTTCAGGATTTATTAAATTTGGGGAGTTTCAAATTTAAACTTAACTAAAAAAATAAATAATTTAAAAAGTAACAATATGAAAGTAACTGTAGTAGGTGCAGGCGCTGTAGGAGCAAGCTGTGCAGAATACATCGCAATGAAGAACTTCTGTTCAGAAGTAGTTTTAGTAGACATTAAAGAAGGGTTTGCTGAAGGTAAAGCAATGGATTTGATGCAAACTGCATCTCTAAACGGATTTGATACAAAAATTACCGGAACAACAGGAGATTACAGCAAAACTGCAGGTTCTCATGTAGCAGTAATCACTTCAGGGATTCCTAGAAAACCTGGAATGACGAGAGAAGAATTGATTGGTATCAACGCTGGTATCGTGAAAGAAGTTACTGAAAACTTAGTAAAACATTCTCCGGAAGTAATCATCATTGTGGTTTCTAACCCAATGGATACTATGGCTTATTTAGTACACAAAACTTCAGGTCTTCCTAAGCACAAGATCATCGGAATGGGTGGTGCTTTAGACTCTGCAAGATTCAAGTACAGATTGGCTGAGGCATTAGAATCTCCAATTTCTGATGTTGACGGTATGGTAATCGCTGCTCACAGTGATACAGGTATGCTTCCATTATTGAGCAAAGCTACAAGAAATGGTGTTCCTGTAACTGAGTTCCTTGATGATGAGCAACAAAAATATGTAATCGAAGAAACTAAAGTAGGTGGTGCTACCCTTACTAAATTATTAGGAACTTCTGCTTGGTATGCTCCAGGTGCAGCTGTTTCTGTAATGGTTCAGGCGATTGCTTGTGACCAAAAGAAAATGATCCCTTGTTCATTAATGCTTGAAGGTGAATACGGACAAAACGATATCTGCTTAGGGGTTCCTGCTATCATCGGGGCAAACGGAGTAGAGAAAATCGTAAACGTAACGCTTACTGCTGAAGAGCAATTGAAATTCGCTGAAGCTGCTAATGCAGTAAGAGAAGTGAATGGAGATCTTAAATTCTAATATACTGAATTTTATATAGGAAAACCGCGCCCGAAGGGCGCGGTTTTTTTGTTTGAAAAATATTTACATGATATTTTTTCTTTATGCTGTATCAGTTTTTAGAACCGAATTTATTGAAAAAACGTTCTCTTCCTGTTTTATCATAAACATAAGGGTCAATAAAAAGTTTTGTCCAATCGTTTGTTATTTGTGAAAAATCTTTTCCAATAAATTTTTCTAACTCTGTTTTTTTAACATCAATCTTATAGATTTTATTTTCAAATGGAAGTATTACTTCGACCTCATTAATAAAACTTAATTTTTTCAAGAGTGCTCCGGATCCTGAAATAAGTGCTTTTTGAATTGCATGTCCAGTTGACCAGTATTCTTTGAGATCGTTCTCCGTTAATTTAGATTGTGGATTTAGTTGTTGGTATTCTGTATAGTTTTTTACATAATTTATAGTTGCTTTTCCATTTTCTAATTCAACGTTACTAACAGATCCTCCTGCTCTAAGTCTTGAGGCTTCGGTTTTTAATTGTTCTAAATTCGATTGTACTGGCTGGGAGGTATCGGTTATTTGAGAGTTTTCAGATTTGTTCTCATTGACACAACTTGCTAGTATGCATAAAGTAGTAATTAAGAATACTTTCTTCATTGTAATATTGTAATAAGGTTTCAGATTATAATGATATTTAATTATTCAAAAGTAGTGGTCTTAATAATAATCGCATTACGGGAACCCATAAACTCTTTAAATAGCTTCGACAAAGACTTTGCCCTCGTCGAAATTATTTTTTATTATGTTATTGTGAATTTAACGTAATGAAATGAAGAATTTTAAATGATTGACTTCTATTCAATAATATTTTTTTTATGTCAAATATTGAAGATTAGCACCTATGAAAATATTATCAATAAAAATCATAATACAAACTCCACTCTCCAGTTTCCTTGTTTTTTGCAAACATAAAACTTCCACTGTCTATTACATTCAAGTGAGCTTTACCATCTGAAGAAACCTGGAAAACAAATTCAAACCCTTCACCAAAACCATCCTTAAAACCAATACCAGGCTGGCAAAATGATGGATAACCACCGAGTTTAGTACTGTAACAGTGCTTAATGATATTATAATAACTGTTGAAAAGCCCTTCTCTTTCAAGTTTCACAATGTCGGAAATTAAACGGTAGTCTATATCCTCAATTCCACCACCATCCCATACAGGGGCATCTTTAGGATATAATTCGGAGCGTAGTGGAAATGGTTTTAAATAAGAAACCGGACTTTGTAAATCCTTGATGACTATATTTTCCAAATCATCATATTCCCGGATAACCCAATGATCACCTATTTTTTCAAAAGTTTCCGGAAAATCCTGAGAAATAAAGACTGTGATAAGTTTTTTATCCTTGATCAGTTCCGGAATAAAAGGTTGGTTTGGAAGGTAAAATTGAATAAGCGGCATCATAGGATCTCCGTTTTTATCTAAAGGAATTTCTTCATCTTCAGTATATGCAAATACGCGTCCGATCCATGATTCTTCAATAGTGTTTAAAGGTCTGAATCCTCCGGTGAAAAACTCTGTTGCCGGTCTTTCAATTTTATCTTTTATAGCTTGAATTCTGCTGTCCATACTTGTATAATTGGTGATTAATCTTCTTCTTCAAATTCTGACATCATCAGGCTAATGTACCCTTTGATTTCAGCTTTTTCTTCATCTGTCCATGCAGCAAGTTCCAACGTTAAATTTTTAGCTTCTAAAAGGGAAATCTGCTGATTATATTGAGTGAAAACAACGCATTCTGGAAAGGGTATCCCTTGATCCTTTAATTTTTTAATTTTGTCACTAAGTTCTTGTTTGTTTTGAGATGTAAAGACAAGTGCTGCTTGCTTAATTTCATTAATGTTCATGACGATTTTCTGATGTATTTCAGGAGGTTGTACAGGTAAAGAGGTTTATGCTTTTTTATTTTTAGGGATTTTTACAAGGAGAACAATCGCCCATGCCTGAAGAATAAATTGCAGGATATTCATAATTCCCAGAACAGGATTGATGATTAAGTTAGCCACCAGTGCAGGAATGCCGGCAAGTCCTAATATGAAAAGAATAATGAAAAAATACTTTGCCACTTCGTTACCTTTTCCAATCATATATCCGACACCAAAAACAGCAGCAAGAACGGCAGTAGATATGAAGATAGCCAGTTCTGAATCTAATTGTTCATACGTCCATATCAAACAGCCAATTCCTACAGCTCCTGATAAATAAATGAGATTGGAAGCCTTTGTATAGTTGGGATGTAGTATTATTGTTTCGTTTTCTTCAGTTTTGGAAATATTTGAGTGAATACGTTCTTTTTCTTCATTCGTAAATACTCTTCCTCTTGACTGTAAAATCTCATAAGCATATTGAGTGGCTTCTGGAACGAATTTACTATCAGGTTTTATGTATTGCTCAAGTTCATGATCCGACAATTTTTCAAGAACGTTTTTTTGGGTATCCATCTGTTATAAGTCTTTTTTGCTAAAATACTGAAATTGTATTAAAATTGATAAAGCTTATCATAAAAGGTATTAAAATGAAAAGAGCGGTAAAAACCGCTCCCTACATTATCTAACAATCTAACTTTAATATCTGCATCCGCATCCTGTTTCCCATTCCTGGCAGAAACGCAATGGTTCATGACAAGGAATACCGCCTCCTCCGGGACCTCCGCCTCCAGGGTTACCTCCACCGGTTGATCTGTAACAAGTATCTCCACTACAATAGTAAGATCCGAAAGTTGGCGGGCAATAACCGTCTAAACAAAATGCATAAGCAGTATCACCACCACTGATTAATACCAATTGACTTCTCTTTAATTTCTTTAAATTTTTCATAGTAATTGATGTTTTTAATTTGTTGATTACTAATGTATAAAAATTTTAAGACACTAACAAGTGTTTTAAATATAATTGAGAAATTATTCAATATCTAAAGTCATAAACAGCGCAATTTCCTCAGAATTATTATATAATCTTGTATTAACACCTGTAATATTGAAGCCCATTCTCCTGTAAAATTGAATAGCAGGGTAGTTGGTGTTCTGAGTTTCCAATTCAATCACTCTGCACATAAGTTTCCTTGCTTCTTTGATTACATTTTTAATCAGCATGATCCCGATTCCTTGTCTGCGATATTTTTCATTGACAAGGAGATTTTCTATATAAAAACTGTTGTTCCATGTTCTATGCTCGCCAATGATCCATCCCTGAAGCTCACCTTTATCAAAAGCACCGAAAGAATGATCTTTCTCGATGATGGTATTGAGTTCTTCGATATCTTCAGAATCTGTTTCCCAATTTTTGCTATAGGAAAGAGTTTTTTCTTTTATAATAAATTCAAAAGTTCCACCAAACTCAATCGAGGAAACCGAGTAGATTGTATCTGTTGAGTAACCATTCTGTCCCCAATGTATACTTGGGTTGCTTGTGAGTTTCTGTAATTTTTTTATTTCCACGGAGTAGATGTTTTTATTGAATTTCTGTGCAGATTTCCACTAAATAATTATCAAGGTCTTTGATGTAAGCTGTTGTTTGTCCCCAAGGCTTTACAGTAATGCCTTCATACAATACAGCGCCGTTGTTTATTGATTTTTCAACCAGTGCCTCGACGTTATCTGTAATAAAGCCTAGCTCTATTCCAAAAGGTTTTACTTCTGTTTTTGAATGTAAAAATCCTTTTTTTACATTGGAGGATGCAAGATCAACGGATGCGAAAGAGAGAGTGGTTTCTCCGGTCAATAATTCTCCATAATCCTTTTCAGGAGTGATGAATTTTATCTCAGCATCGAAAGTGTTTTTGTAGAAATTCATTGAAGTCTCTACATTTTCTACATACAGGATAACATATTTGAATTTGATCATATTATTATATTTAGCAGTAATTATTGAATTAAAATTATTTTAATTTTTACTTAGAATATACTCTTCATCTACCATCATTTCAACATGGGGACTACTAGTTTGAGGATAGTATTTTAAGCCTTCCAAATGTCCGAAATGAAGCGGATATTTCTGAGTCAACTGTTTTATTTTACTTCCAAAGATATTGAGATTCACAATTTGAATAGCATCTTTTGTCTGCCTGCCATTCGTAAAAAAGAGCATCAGATTGCAATGGTTGTTAAAATCATGATCTTTATAATAGAATACATTGATTTTTTCTTCTTTGCAGATAGGGATTAGATCTTTGATGAAGTGTTCTTTATCTGTTAAAGGCAGATTACAGTCAATCCTTATAGAAAGATTTTCAGCATTATTCTTTTTGAAATCCGAACCTACAAGCTGAAGAAAGCGGTGTTCAATTTTTCCTGAATGATCTCTTGCTATGTGAAAGGTTTGAGTCCTTTCTGATGTAAATGGAAGACTTGAATCCAGTGATATAGCACTTTCACGTATTAGCAGTTCTTCTATTTCGAGAGCCAACTGAAAATAGAAGTCAAAAAGCTGATGTCCCCCAATACTGATGATCATTTGATTTCCACTGATATTAAGATGTAAGAAAGCATGTTTAAACTGAGTTTTAAGAGCCTCCAGTTTTTTAATAAAATCATCGATGTTCTCAAGTTGAACTCTTGCAACCAGTTCTGCTTCGTTATCAGCATGACCTCCGTATCCTTCGAAAAACTTAAAAAAGCTAAAATTGTAGAGGTTTTCAGGAAACTTAAAGTACCAGTATACTCCTAAAATCATGGTGAATTGTGTTGATGAATTGCATAAAGATCAAATTTAAAGAAAATTTCATACTCTAAAACTTTCAAAACCCCTAAATTTGTGATGAATAAAAAATTTACGTGGATGTTTAGGAAAATTTCAATTGCGGCAGTTACTTTCATGTCCGTAGTTACGATCAATGCACAGAAGGTCAAAAATTCTCAATTAGAGAGACCCAAATTAGTTGTAGGTCTTGTAGTAGACCAGATGCGTTGGGATTATTTATACCGTTTTTACAATAAATATGGTAATGACGGTTTCAAAAGACTTTTGAACACAGGATATTCTTTAAATAACGTACATATTCCTTATGTTCCTACCATTACGGCATTAGGACATACTTGTATCTATACAGGATCTGTACCGGCTATTCACGGGATTGCCGGAAATGACTGGACGGATAAGGAAACGGGTAAAGGAGTATATTGTACAGCGGATGACAGCGTACAGCCGGTAGGAACAACGAATACAAAAACAGGAAGCCACTCTCCAAAAAATCTTTGGTCTACAACAGTAACTGATGAATTGAGATTAGCAACTAACTTCCAGGGAAAGGTAATCGGAGTTTCTTTGAAAGACAGAGCCTCTATTCTTCCTGCAGGACATACACCAAACGGAGCTTTCTGGTTTGACGACAGTACCGGGAACTTTATTTCAAGTACATGGTATATGAGTGATCTTCCTCAGTGGGTGAAGTCATTCAACTCACAGAATTTGCCTGAGAAACTGGTAGCAAACGGCTGGAACACTTTATTACCAATCAACCAGTATACGGAAAGTGCTCCTGACAATTCTCCTTGGGAAGGTTTATTAGGGAGTGCAAAAACTCCAACATTCCCTTACAATGATCTTGCTAAAGATTATCAGACTAAAAAAGATAATATTCGTTATACACCTTTTGGAAATACATTGACATTAAAGTTAGCGGAAGCTTCTGTGGAAGGTGAAAAATTAGGAGGTGATAATATTACAGACTTTTTAGCGATCAACCTTGCTTCTACGGATTATGCAGGACATAAATTCGGACCAAACTCTATTGAGGTAGAAGATGTTTATATCAGATTAGATCAGGATTTAGCACAATTCTTCAATTACCTGGATTCAAAAGTTGGAAAAGGAGAATATACCGTTTTCCTTTCTGCTGACCATGGTGGTGCACATTCTGTAGGATTCCTGAAAGAACATAAAATCCCGACAGGTTTCTTCGGAGAAGGTGCTGAAAAGAATCTTAATCAAAAGCTTAAAGATAAATTCGGAGCTGATAAGCTGATCAACGCGATTGACAATTATCAGATCTATTTTGACAGAAAAGTATTGGCAGACAGCAAACTTGAGCTGGATGATGTAAGAAACTTTACGGTAAAAGAACTAGAAAAAGATCCTACTGTTTTATATGCGGTGTCTGTAGACAGAGTTCAGGAAGCCAGCATTCCGGAGCCGATCAAACAGAGAATTATTAACGGAATCAACAGACAGAGAAGCGGAGATATTCAATTGATCTCTCATGATTCTATGCTTCCTCCATATTCTAAGACAGGAACTACACACAGTGTATGGAACTCTTATGATTCACACATTCCGTTAATCTTTATGGGATGGGGAGTAAAACAGGGAGAAAGTAACAAGGCTTATCATATGACCGATATTGCGCCTACTGTTTCTTCATTGTTGAAAATTCAGTTCCCAAGCGGAAATGTTGGAAATCCAATCACAGAAGTTATGGGTAAATAATTGAATAGAATTATTATCAATATACAGCTGCTTTCATTATTGGAAGCAGCTTTTTATTTTAGAATATATGAAAAGGAAAAGGGTAGAGCATAAGTTCCTTTTTTGGCTAATACGTTTAAAAAACTATCTTTGCAAAAATTTTGGTTTCCAGTATATTGGAATGAAAAGGGAATTGGGTGAAATGCCCAGACTGTCCCCGCAACTGTAAATCGCAATAAAAATTTCTGTAAAAAGCCACTGTATAAAACGGGAAGGCACAGAAAGCGAAAGTCAGGAGACCTGCCAGAATGATAATCAATAAAACATATTGCTTTCGGAGGAAAAGTAGAAGGATATGAATATAAAAAGATCTTTAGTACTGTTTTTGTCGTCTTATGGCTGTTTTCTTTTCGGTCAGGAGAAATCAATTGATACCATTTATATTTTCGACAGTCAGATGAATAAGGTGAAGCAGTTTCATCCTATAAAAATCATCACTCCTTCAGAGATGCAAAAAAACTCCAGTAATCTTTCTGAGCTGCTGAGGTTTCAATCTGATGTTTATATTAAAGAAAACGGACGTGGTGCGGTTTCTTCACCTTCTTTTAGAGGAACTACGGCTCAGCAGACTGCCTTTGTCTGGAACGGGATTAATATCAATTCTAACTTTTTAGGTCAGGGTGACGTTAATAATATTGTTTTATTCGGATATGACCAGATCGGAGTAAAAGCAGGCGGAGGAAGTGTTACGTATGGCTCGGGAGCTATAGGAGGGAGTATTCACCTGAACAATATTCTTGAATTTAATAAAGGGTTTCATGGCTCTCTTTTTTCAGAGGTGGCATCTTTCGGTACTTTTAATAATTTTGTTAAAGGATCTTTCAGTAATGAAAAATTCAGCTTTAAGGCTTCTGTAAATTATGCTGTAAGCGCAAATGATTATGAGGTTCCGGAATATGTAACAGGTATTACACCATTCAAGAATATTAATGGAAGGTATTATAATACAACCTTTAATGTAGGGGCTGCCTATAAAATTGCCCATGATCAGACCATTTCCTGGCAAAGTCAAGTATTTGATGCTTCACAACATTATCCTATTTACGAATCAAACGGTAACAGAACAAAATATAATGCTCAGACTTTACGTAGTGTCATTTCCTGGGATGTTAATAAAGAAAATCTTTCCAATAGTCTGAAGGCTGCCTATACTGAGGATAATTTCCAGTATTTCTCAGCGCTTAATCTACCTAAAACAAGTGGTGCAGAGGGAAAGAATTATATTTTTAAAAACGATTTTAATTATTTCATTACTCCTAAAATCAATTTTAATGCTATCGGAGAATTTCAGGTGAATAAGGCTCAGGGCTATGCAACCGGAATTGGAACCATCAGCCGTAATGTAGGATCTTTAGCAGGAATGATAAGATATTTTGTAAATAAAGATTTACGTTTTGAAGCAGGAATCAAGAAGGATTTTGTGGAAGGAATTTCTTCTCCGCTTCTGTATTCCTTTTCAGGAAAATGGACTCCTTTACAATGGTATCATGTGAGCGCCAGTTTTTCGAGAAACTTTAGATTTCCATCTTTTAATGATCTTTACTGGCAACCCGGAGGGAATTTGGATTTAAAGTCTGAGACCTCTTCCAATGTGGATATGAATCATGAATTTAGGTTTGGAGATTTTAAGGTTAATCTGAGTCCTTATTACATGGATATTAAAGATCTTATCAGATGGCTTCCTACGCCTTATGGGTATTGGGCACCGATCAATACAAATAATGCAGAATCCTATGGGCTGGAGTCTCAGATAACCTGGAATAAAAATTTCGGGAGACATGGGCTGAAAATCAATGCAGGATATACGTATTCCAAGTCTATTAATAAGGATACCCAAATGCAGATGACCTATGTTCCTTTACATAAAGCTGTGGGGTCTGTAGATTATAGGTTTGATTTCCTTAGGATTTATGCTCAAGGGCTTATCAATGGGCTTACTTATACTACAACGGATGAGGATAGAACAAAGGCTATAGATCCTTACGTTCTTTTAAATGCAGGAGTTTCTGCCGATATTCTGAAAAAATATACATTAGGTTTTAAAGTGAATAATCTTACAAATACTGTTTATCAGACTGTACGTGATTATCCTATGCCAAAGAGAAATTTTAGTATTTACGCAACAATTAATTTTTAAATGATATGAAACTGAACAAATTTTTACATCTACTTTTTGCTTTTGCACTTCTTTTAGGAGTTGCATCTTGTAGTACAGACAGTACTTCTGAACAGGAAATGTTCTACGGAAACGGATTCTTAATTGCCAATGAAGGTAATTATGGTACGCCTAATGCAGAGGTAACTTTCGTGAGCTCAGACTTAAGCTTAAAACAGGACAATATTTTTGGCGCAAATAATGGAGGCGCAAAATTAGGTGATGTTTTACAAATGATTGCTTTCAATGGTAATAATGCTTATTTGCTATTGAATAACTCAAACAAAATTCAGATCGTTAACCGTTTTAGCTTTAAATCTGTTGGTGAAATTACAGCAGGATTGAAAACACCTCGTTACATGACATTTGCTAAAAATAATATGTATGTAACCAATGATAAGTATCTGGGAGCTAAATCTGTAAGTGTTTATAAATTATCTGATAATTCTTTAGTTAAAGAAATTCCTTTTACAGATAATGCTGAAAGAATTGTAGAGGCAGGTGGTAATATCTTCGTGCAGAATGCTACAGCAGGATTTGGAACTAAGATTTCTTTTATCAATACTACAACTAATACTGTTGATAAGACTATTTCTACACCAAACGGAGAAAATATCAAAAAGATTATTTCAAACAATCAGATTGTTTATGCTATCGCAGCAGGTACTGCAGACTCTTATATTTATCAGATCTCAAGTGCGGGTGATATTACAAAAACAACAACTTTAACAGGAATTAAAGATGCTACGAACTTAGAGATTTCAAACGGGAAATTTTACTTCACTTCAGATAGAAATGTGTATTCTATGGATATGACTGCAACAGCAGCACCTACTTCACCTTTATTTACTGTAGCTGCTAGTGCTCACCAATATTCAGATCTTTATGGATTCAATGTAGTGAATGGTTTAATCTTTACTTCTGATGCAAACGGATTTACAGAAGGTAGCAAAATTGTTGTTTACAATACTTCAGGATCTATCGTTAAGACTTTCTCTGCAGGAATTTCTTCTAACTCAGTATTCTGGAACTAAGAAATTAAATACGCGATGAAGTATTTAATATAATTTTTTATTTTTTCATCATTTGTGTTTTTTTCCGGGCGGGTTCATTAGAACCCGCCCGGCTTTGGTATATACATGAACCTAATGAATGGTTTTATTCAAAGGCTATTTTCCTATCTAGTTAAAAAATAATCCATACAAATTCACACAAAAAAGACGGCTGGATAAAAATATCCAACCGTCTTTTTTATTTATCACGATCTAGTTTGCTTTTAATCCCAGCTTTTCTGCTTCGGCAATGACAAACTTTGTTGCTTCCTCCTTTTCATTAGGAATTTCACCTTCAAGGATCGCTTCTTTTACTTTTTCTTTTAAGATCCCAATCTCACGTCCCGGTTGTAAGTTAAACATTCCCATAATCTCCTCTCCAGTGATAGGAGGTTGGAAGTTTCTTACCTGATCCTTTTCCTCTACTTCTTTGATCTTAACAGCCACATATTCAAAATTTTTCTTGAATTTCTCCTGTTTTTTGGAGTTTTTCGTGGTAATATCTGCCTTACAAAGTGTAAAAAGATCTTCAAGGTTTTCACCGGCATCAAATAACAGTCTTCTTAAAGCAGAATCTGATGCGTCATCCGTGATCAATGCAATAGGTCTTGATGAAAGCTTCACCATTTTCTGAACATACTTCATATCGCTTCCTAATGGCAATTTCAATCGCTGGAAAAGAGTCTTTACCATTTTGGAACCCAAAAACTCATGTCCGTGAAATGTCCATCCCGTTCCTTCTACAAATTTTTTCGTAGGAGCTTTTCCTATATCGTGAAGTAATGCCGACCAACGTAACCAAAGATTATCAGTATTCATAGAAATATTATCTACGACCTCAAGAGTGTGGTAAAAGTTGTCTTTGTGGGTTTGTCCTTCCACTTCTTCTACACCTTTAAGTTCAATCAATTCAGGAATAATAAGCTTTAAAAGTCCTGTCTGTTCCATTAATTTCAATCCTACAGAAGGCTTTTCTGACAACATAATCTTGTTGAATTCAACCATGATTCTTTCCATAGAAACAATCTTGATTCTTTCTGCTTCCTGCTGGATAGCGTTTAATGAATTTTCTTCGATCGTAAAGTTTAAAGTGGAGGCAAAACGTACCGCTCTCATCATTCTCAATGGATCATCAGAATAAGTTTGAGCAGGTTCTAAAGGTGTTCTTAAAATCTCCTTTTCCAGATCATCAATACCATTGAAAGGGTCAATCAGATCCCCGAAATTATCTTTATTTAAAGAAATAGCCATTGCATTAATGGTAAAATCTCTTCTTTTCTGGTCATCCTCCAAAGTTCCGCCTTCTACTTCAGGCTTTCTGCTGTTTTCGGTGTAGCTTTCCTTTCTCGCTCCTACAAATTCCAGTTCAAGATCTTTGTATTTGATCATTGCTGTTCCATACGTTTTAAATACGGAAACCTTTAATTTAGGATCAATATCCTGAGCTACATTTTGAGCCAGCTCAATACCGCTTTGCTCCGTCACAAAGTCGATATCCGTAGAAGCTTTTCTCTTCATCAGAAGATCACGAACATAACCTCCGACGATATATACCGACTGATTATTCCTTTCTGCAGCTTCAGAAATTATTTTAAAAAGTTTTAAATTCTTATTTTGATTAAGATTAATTTTCATCGTTTTAATAGCGTCAATTTCTACCAATGCCGTTCATTAATCATAATGAGCGTACATTTTACTTATTTTCCCTTCTTCATTAAAAAACATAACCTCTACAGCATGTTTGTCCATAATAGATTTATAAAATAATGCTACAAAATCTACTCCGGCTGTGGAATGAATCAGATCAAAATGTAGATCCGGAAATTTATCCAGTGCCTTCCTCCAATATTCACGAACGGCTTCTTTTCCTTTCAAAGAATTTTCTTTTCCTCCGGTGGCAAGAGCAATCATTGGTGTTGTAATTTCAATATCCTCAGAATAATGAGAGAGAATATTTTCCAAATCATGAGAGTTCCAGGCATTAATCCACATTTTAGCGAATTCCTGATGATTCATAGCACACATTTTACGAGTTTGGGTTTTGCAAAGATAGAATTAAAAAAAAGAAATCTTGCCGATATAAACTGACAAGACTCTAAAAAATCTATAAAGTAGGGAAGTTAAAAGATGAAGGCTGAAAGTTGTTGTTAGACTGTTTCCTTCAAGTTTTACCCAAAAGCTTATGTTTTTTTATTCTCTAAGAACTTTAATTCTATTATCATTCCATATTTTGATCACAGAAGAACCTGAGTATTTTGAAACTTTTTCTCTATCTTCCTCCACAGCATAATCTACCAGTCCAACGATTTCAGAAGAAATATCAGAAAATTTCAACGGACTTTTTTCACCACTGAAATTAGCCGAAGTAGAAACCAAGGGTTTATTCAGTTTTGTAATTAATTTTTTACAGAAATCATTCTTTACCAATCTTATCCCGATACTGCCATCTTCTGCAAGCAATTCTTTAGGCAACCCTCTTGGGTTTTCATAAACAATGGTTACCGGTTTCTCACTCAAATCAATAATTTCCCAAGCCATTTCCGGAACATCCACTAAATCCTGAAGTCTTTTTTCAGATTCTACAAGAATGATCATAGACTTGTTTTTTTCACGCTTTTTAATGTCAAAAATTTTATTGACAGCTTCTATATTAGTAGCATCACAACCAATTCCCCAAATAGTATCAGTAGGGTAAAGGATGGTTCCGCCGGATTTTAATACTTCTATAATATGTTCCATAATTGTATCGAATTCAAATCAGTTGATAAAGGTAGAAAATCTGTGTTTTTTAGACAAAAAATAATGAGGTAAATGTTTAAGGTTTCAGCTGAATCCGATGGATGATTTTTAATTATAAAAACGGGCTAAAGCCCGTTCCTATTAATGTTTATATATTAATGATGAATATATTTTTACTTAGATTCAAAAATAAATTTAATTGTATTATTTTGAAATGATTTTATATTATTGATCAAATTCAATAGGAATGGGCGTTAGCCCGCTCAACAATAAAATAAATACCATCCGGCTTTAGCCAAAACCTACAATTCTACATCCAACCCAATTTGGATAAATATCTTTCCTCAATAATGTTCACATGATGATAATTATGTCCGATAATCAATTTCCCGATTGTTTCTACCGAAATTTCATGTCCATTGGCAATACCTGTATTTTGCAAAGCAGAAGAATTCATTGTTTCCAATAGAATTTTAGAGGATGCTCTTACTAATTTATATTCTTCTACAAGAGATTCGAGAGATCTTTCGTTGGCATGAGAATTATCAGCGTATTCATTTTCGTCAAACCCTGGAAGATTGGCTTTTTCACCTCTTGCAAAGGCAAGTATTCTGTATTGAAAAACTCTTTCAGTATCTGCTAGGTGTAAAAGGACACCTTTTAAAGTCCATTTTCCCTCGTCATAAGCAAACTTAGACTGTTCTTCGGTAAGATTAGAGAAAATTCCTATGGTTTTATCTTCTGATATTTTTAATTCATGTAACCAATCTCCGGAAGGGATCTGGTCTAAATATCTTTGAATGTATTTTTGAAAATCTGTCATGGTTTTAAAATTTTAATAATCGAAGGATTTAATAATATGAGAAAAACTATTTAGTGGTCCATTCATAGAAGTTTACAGAATCATAAAGTTCGAATCCACAAGCCGGATATAATTGATTTCCTATATCATTACTTTTTCCGGTTTCAAGAAGAATTCCGCAAGCGTTTGAAGTTCTGCATAGTTCTTTTGATTCCTCAATCAACTCTTTGGAATAGCCTTTTCCTCTATAATTTTCATTGACGTAAAGGTCATTTAACAGCCAGTAACGCTGCATTCTTGTAGATGAAAAAATGGGATATAACTGAACAAAACCTGTTAATGAGCCATTTTCTTCCGCAACAAAGATTTCAGAATCCTTACTTTCAATTCTTTCCTGAAGAAATTTAATGGCAGCAGGAATGTCTGATTCCTTATGATAGAATATTCTGTATTGGTCAAAAAGCTCTGCAAGCTGAGGCACATCAGTAATGATTGCTTTTCTCGTATTTTTCATAATGTATAGTGTGATAATAAAAATGAGAAAGATATTGAATCCTTCTCATTTTTTATTTATTTGATGTTTTAAGAAAAAGCTTTCTCAAGGTCTGCAATAAGATCTTCAGCATCTTCAATACCAACGCTTAAACGTACAAGGTCATCAGTGATTCCCAATTCAGCACGTTTTTCTGCTGGAATAGAAGCGTGAGTCATTAAAGCAGGGTGGTTAGCTAAAGATTCTACACCTCCTAAAGATTCAGCAAGGGTAAATACTCTTACTTTTTCTAAGAATTTGATAGCATCTTCTTTTTTTCCGGATTTGAAAGTGAATGAAACCATTCCTCCGGATTCCTTCATTTGAGATTTTGCCAATTCATATTGAGGGTGAGACTCTAAACCTGGATAAATTACTTTATCAACTGCCGGATGAGTTTCAAGATATTTAGCCACAGCAAGACCATTATCAGAGTGTCTTTGCATTCTTAGAGCTAAAGTTTTGATTCCTCTCAATACCAAATAAGAATCGTGAGGTCCTAAAATACCACCACTCGCAAATTGAATGAAGTGAAGTTTATCTCCTAGTTCAGCATCTTTCGCGATAAGTGCTCCGGCAATGACATCAGAGTGTCCACCTAGATATTTTGTTGCTGAGTGCATTACGATGTCTGCTCCCAAATCAATTGGTCTCTGAATATAAGGAGTAGCAAAAGTATTGTCTACTGCTACTAAAATATCTTTTCCTTTTGCAATTTCTACAACAGCTTTGATATCCACCAATTTCATCAATGGGTTCGTTGGAGTTTCTACCCAGATCAGTTTAGTTTTATCAGTGATTACATCAGCAATTTTTGAAGCATCATCAAAATTTACGAACGTGAACTTCAACTGATATTTTTCAAAAAGTCTTGTAAACATTCTGTAAGTACCTCCGTAAAGATCATCTACAGCAATTACTTCATCACCAGGATTTAATAACTTTAAAACACAGTCAATAGCTGCAAGTCCAGAACCGAAAGCTAGACCTCTCGCTCCATTTTCAATACTGGCTAAAGAGTCTTCTAATGCCTGTCTTGTAGGATTGGCAGCTCTTGAATATTCATATCCGGAATGTACTCCCGGGCTTTTCTGTGCAAACGTAGAGGTTAAAAATACAGGAACATTTACAGAACCTGTTGCAGACTCATGATGCTGCCCTCCGTGAATTACTTTTGTATTAAAATTCATATTGATATAATTTGATAATTTGAAAATATAGTAATTTGAAAATGAGTTGATTATACTTTTAAAATAAATCTTTCATTCTCAAATTTTCAAATTGTTATTACTTAATTGCTGATTTTACTGCAAACTCTTCTGCAAATTCCTCTATCCACTGAGCGATATCCTCTTCGCCGGTTGCTCTCTGGTAAGTGCTTCCTAAAGATATTAAAATTTGGTGGATAAACATCTTCATTTGATCTACCGGCATTTCTTTTGTCCAAAGATCAATTCTTAAAGCCTCCATTGTTTTATCATCCCATACAGAGATCATTGTAGCTTTTGTTTCCTGCTTTTCAATACCGCCGTCCTGAGCATTCCATGTGATATTTTCAGGTACGTGGTTCTCATCAAGCTCTACATCTATCGTAATCTGAGTTTTTCTCATTTCTCTATTTTTTCTAAATTCTAAATTTTCTATTATTTAAGTTTCGGTTTATAACCGGACTGATTAAAAATTGTTGTGGCATCCATTTTCAGGAAATCTGTCAGTTTCGTTTCAGGTTTTTCCTTAAGATAAGCCTTGCAGATTTGCCATCCTGTATAAATTCCGATCTGTGGTGAAGATTCATTGTCTATCTCCGTATAAAACTTTGAAAATGGTCCCGGAGCAATAAAGCGTTCTCCCAATCTCGGATCATCTCCAAACAGCAAATTGCTTTCCACAAAATAATTCCAGATGTTGGCTTCATTGTAAGTCGCCCATTCATATTGCTTTTGAGTATAATTCATTTTCAGATAATCAGGGAAGTCCGGAAGAAAAGCATCCTGTAAAATCATTACTTTTCCGTTAAGAATTACCTGATCAATGAATTTCTGATGGTCAGCAGATTCTGTTATAATATTTTCAGCAAAAAGTCTGGAAACCTTAGGTACAATATTCTGAGGATTCATCGATTTTTGGAAATAAAGTTCCAATCCTTTATAATTAGTATTGCCATCACCCATGAAACCTGAAATATCTATGAATAAAAGATTTCCTTTTTCATCATAAAAGATGGGGTCCTGTACCATTTGCAATGCTGATGAAAACAGATATACCTTTGGATTTTTAAATTGTGGGAAGTAATATTTGATATGTGAAAATAAATCTTGAAGTTCCTTTTGTAACTTAGCCTGATCAATCTTTCCGATTGCTTCCTTATAGATTTTTATTTCTTCAGCATCAGCTCTTCTCTTTGAAAAATCTGCATCAGAAACCGTTCCCTGAAACCACGGGAATTGAGCTTTAAATTGATCTAAAGGTACATTAGGGTTGTAAAGTTCCTTGGAAATATCCGTCATTTCAATTTTTCCGGAAGTCTCTTTTACCTCTACTTTCCATTGGTTTTCAGGTTCTTTTTTGCAGGAATTCAGTCCCACAACTAAAACAGAAGAAAGGGCAATATATCTGAAAATCTTCATTATTTTTACATGGATTTTAAGTTTACAAAAATAAGGATTAAATAGACAATTCATGATGAAAATTAAAATATTTACAGTCCTCAGTTTTATTTCAGGATTGGCTGTTTTTTATGGGCAAAAGCTTGAATTTAAAGACAAAAACTTTGAAAAGGCAGTCGTTGAAAATTTCGATATGAATAAAGACGGAATGATAGATCAGCCTGAAGCTGAGCGGGTGAATAATTTATTTTTGGTTCAAAAAGGAATTACTTCTACAGATGACCTGAACTTCTTTAAGAATGTCAAAATGATCATGCTTGATGATAACTCGATTCCAACTGTTAATTTGAAAAATCTTGATAAACTGGATCTGTTTTCATGTACAGGATGTAAAATTTCCTCATTTAAAGCAGAAAATCTGATACGGCTTGCCTCTTTATATGTAGATAATAACCTTCTGGAAAGCATTTCACTGAAAGGAACACCAAGAATTGATCAATTAACATTATCTTTAAATCAATTAAAAGCAATAGATATTTCTCAGCTTGAAAATTTAAGAAAGCTGAACATTGAACATAACAAAATTCAAAAATTAGATATTTCAGGAAATCCGGCTTTACAGACGTTAAATGTAGGAGGAAATAAGATGAAAGAAGCAGATATTAAAAAAGGATTGAAAACTGATGTCACTATTTTTGGAACAGAAGAATAAAACTAATAATACCATGATACTCGAAACTGAAAGACTTATTTTAAGAAAGCTCGAAGAAGCTGATGCGGAACGTATTTTTCTCATGGATTCTGATCCAGAAGTTATGAAATATATCGGAGTACCGGTGTCAACAGACATTGAAGAATCCAAACATCTTATCAGGATGATCCAAAAGCAATATGACGAAAACGGAGTAGGAAGATTGGCGGTTATTGAAAAAGAAAGCGAATTGTTGATCGGTTGGAGTGGCTTAAAATTATTAACCCAAGAGACGAATGGTCATCAGAATGTTTTGGAATTGGGATATCGTTTCCTGTCTGAATCCTGGGGAAAAGGATATGCTGTAGAAGCGGGAATTGCTTCACTGGAGTATGGTTTTAATGAATTGAATGCAGACACTATTTATGCTTATGCTCATTCTGAACATGACGTTTCCAATCATATTTTAAGAAAGCTGGGCTTTGAAAAAACAAGTGAATTTGAAGAACCGGATGGTATTTGCTTTTGGTATGAATTAAAAAAAGAGAAGAAATAAAAAAGGTATGATACTAGAAACAGAAAGGCTGATTTTAAGAAAACTTGAAGATACGGATGCCGAACGTATGTTCCTTATGGATTCTGATCCTGAAGTGATGAAATATCTTGGGACTCCCGTAAAAACCGTGGAAGAATCAAAAGAAATTATTAAAATGATTCAGAAACAATATGAAGAAAATGGTACAGGAAGATGGGCAGTAATAGAAAAAGAAAGCGGATTACTGATAGGATGGTGCGGTTTAAAATTATTAAAAGAACCTATAAACGGATATGTAGAAACTTTGGATTTAGGATATAGATTCATTCCGGAGTTTTGGGGAAAAGGATATGCATGGGAAGCTGCAAATGCTACATTGAAATATGGTTTTAATGAATTAAATGCCGAAACTATTTATGCTTTTGCTGATGCCGGAAATAAAGGCTCCAATTATATTTTAACTAAAATGGGTTTTGAAAATACAGGAGAATTTGAAGACTCGGGTGTTAAGTGTTCTTGGTATGAACTAAAACGTGAAAAATATATTTAATGATAACAATAAGACAGGAAGAGGAAAAGGATTATCAACAGGTTTTCCAATTGACAGAAGAAGCTTTTAGAGAAATGGAGCATAGTGATCATCAGGAACATTTTCTTGTTGAGAAATTAAGAGATTCCGAAGCTTTTATTCCTGAACTTTCACTGGTTGCCGAAGATGAAAATGGTAACATTGCAGGTCATATTCTGTTTACAAAACTTAAAATTGTAAACGGTTCGGAATCCTTTGAATCTTTAGCTTTGGCACCCGTCTCCGTAAAACCTGAGTTTCAGAATCAGGGAATTGGCGGGCAGCTTATCCGTGAAGGACATGATATTGCCGGAAAACTGGGATATCAATCTGTGATCCTGATCGGGCATGAAAAATATTATCCAAAGTTTGGTTACGAAAAAACAAGTAATTTTGGAATTTCGTTTCCGTTTGACATTCCGGAAGAAAATGGAATGGCAATTGAACTTGTACCTGACGGATTAAAAAATAGAAAAGGGATAGTGAAATATCCTAAAGAATTTGGAATAGACTAAAAAATATAAACGATGCAGACACAAAAAGTGATAGATCATATCGTTGAATGGCTAAAAGATTACGCAACCAAAGCCAGAGTGAACGGGTATGTATTAGGAGTTTCAGGAGGTGTGGATTCCGGAGTGGTTTCTACATTGGCAGCTATGACAGGATTGAAAACATTACTGATCGAAATGCCGATCCGCCAGAAAGCTGATCAGGTAGACCGTGCAAAAGATCATATGGAAGACCTGAAATCAAGGTTTCCAAATGTTGAGACAATGTCCGTAGATCTGACACCTGCTTTTGAAGAACTTTACAAAACTTTTGATGTAAATGAAGAGCTTTATCCAAATGAGAAACTGGCATTTGCCAATACAAGATCCCGTTTGAGAATGTTGACTCTTTATTATTACGGACAACTGAACGGGCTTCTCGTATGTGGAACCGGAAATAAGGTAGAAGATTTTGGTATCGGGTTCTATACAAAATACGGTGATGGCGGAGTAGACGTTTCTCCAATTGCAGATCTTTATAAAACGGAGGTTTATGCTTTGGCAAAAGGATTAAATCTTATTAAAAGTATTCAGGAAGCGATCCCGACGGACGGACTTTGGGATGTGGACAGAACAGATGAACAACAGATCGGAGCAACTTACCCGGAATTAGAGAAAATTCAGAAAGAATACGGAACCAAAACAGCAGATGACTACGAAGGGAGAGATAAAGAAGTATTCCTAATCTTCGACAGAATGCATAAAGCGGCAAAACATAAAATGGAACCTATTCCAATCTGTGATATTCCTGAAGAGTGGAGAGAATCATAAATTAAATGTAATAATATAACAATGTAGTAGTTTACCAATGGCTGTTACATTAATAAACCTATTGCTATGAACAGTAAAATAAGAGCAGTGCTTTTCATGTGTCTCGGACTTCTTTTCGGAATGTCTGTGATGTATGTCTATAAAAATTTTATTGAAGATAAAAAAGATCATTCAGGCTCTTCCAAAACGGAAACTGTAAGCTATGGAAGTTCTTCTCTGGATGAATATAATAGTGGAAAAAGTTCCTCAGTTCAAGCTTCTATTGATCAACTTACAGAAGAAAAAACGGTAATCAGTTATGTAAAACAAAACCATAGATTACCCGATTATTATATCACAAAAGGAGAAGCAAGAAAACAAGGCTGGAACCCTTCGCAGGGGAATCTTTGTGATGTACTTCCCGGAAAAGCAATTGGAGGTGATAAGTTCGGAAACAGAGAAGGAAAATTACCCGATGGAGAAAAATACTTCGAAGCAGATGTAAATTACCAATGTGGTGGAAGAAATGCAGACCGTATTATTTATACTAAAAATGGTGAGGTATACCTTACAAAAAACCATTACAAAAGCTTCGAAAAACAGTAAGTCTTTGCGACGAGGCAATGATCTATATAAATTTGCTTTAGAATAAGGATAAGTATTACCTTTGAAAAATATTTTTCATCTATTTAATTTGTGTGAAAATTAGAAATTTAGTTTAACAATATGAAGACAGTATATATAGATTTTACAGACATAGGCGATTATGAGGATTTTTATACTCAGCTTAAGGAAAAAGTTCAGCTTCCAGAGCATTTTGGAGATAATCTTGATGCGCTTTTTGATACCATTACCGGAGATTTGGAAATGCCATTTCACCTTGAGTTCGTTAACATGACTGTAGATCAGTTAGAAATTTTTGAAGATCTTCTGACTACGCTGGAAGATGCGGACGAAGAAGTTGAGGATTTTACGTTCAGCTACTATCTTGAGCAATATGAAGATGATGAAGATGATGAAGACGAAGAAGAAACTGAAGATTAATCTGTGATTGAAATAATAATAAAGAGGTTGTTTTATAAATAAAATAACCTCTTTTATTTTTTAAGACTCAGAGAATTATATTTTTTTGCCACGGATGCATGAATAAATTATATAGACGTCTAAGTTTAGGATGAAATTTTTTGCATTTTGATCAATATATTACTTAGTCATTCCTAAAAATAAATACAACGATTTGATATTCAATATTTTATTATCAAATTTCGCTTAAAAATGTTGTATAAAATTGCAGAAAATCGT
>NZ_FTOL01000012.1 GCF_900156735.1 Chryseobacterium ureilyticum | reverse complement strand
GAGACTTTTTTTTGCTCTATAGCCAGAGCACTATATCCAAAACTATTCTTAAATACACAATTACCCAACAAAAACTCCCCCATACTCATTATTTTTTGGTTAAATCCCATTCTTATTAAATAAAGAAAACAAAATCTGATGCCCTTCATATCATTTTGATTCTTATTCATATAAGTATTTATCATTTATTATAGATTAGTTACTGCTTATTATTCTTGCTCACGTCCTAGCCCTGATAGTAACGGTTACCCCGCAGCACGCGCGGGAATGTAAATGAGCGAGGAGTAAGAGTGGATAGCAGGAGAAAGCTCCTAATAATAAGTATTAAGAGAGAATTTATTTTTATGATAAGTGATCTTTCTTCAAATAATTTCGATAAGTTTGTACTAGTTTTCCAAAAATAATAATGATGTCCGGAAATATTCTGATCATCGATGATGAGATCAAACTCCTTAAATTACTAGGAATGATCCTTTCCCAAGAAGATTTTAATGTAAAAGAAGCATCCACTGCACGGTCTGCAATGACGATGTTGGAGCAATATGATTTTGATGTTGTATTGAGTGATGTCCGATTGCCGGATGCCTTTGGTGTAGAACTTATTAAGTCTATTAAAACAAAATATCCGCATCTTGAAATCGTTCTGATGACGGCATTCGGAAATATTACGGATGCTGTACAGGCTATGAAAAATGGTGCTTACGATTATCTTGTGAAAGGTGATGATAACGAGAAGATTATTCCATTGGTGTACAAGGCGCTGGAAAAGGTTAAAGATAATAGATCCAAGACAATTCAGGTTACAAATATAGCAAAAGGATTTGATCAGGTTATTGGAAGTTCTCCTTTGATTTTACATTCGAAGAAATTGGCTGAAAAGGTTGCTTTAACTGATGCTGCAGTCCTTTTAACAGGTGAAACTGGTACCGGGAAGGAAGTTTTTGCCAATGCTATTCATGAAGGAAGTGAACGAAAGAAAAATAATTTTGTTGCGATCAATTGTTCTGCCTTCAGTAAGGAAATCCTTGAAAGTGAACTTTTTGGACATAAACAAGGAGCATTTACCGGAGCTTTAAAAGATAAAAAAGGATTGATTGAAGAAGCTAATGGTGGGACCTTGTTCTTAGACGAAATTGGTGAGATGCCTATAGAACTTCAGGCAAAGCTGCTGAGAGTATTGGAGACCAAAGAATTTATCAAAATGGGGGAAACAAAGGTTTCTAAATCAGATTTCAGATTAATTGCAGCTACAAACAGAGATCTTGAGCAAGAAATAAAGCAAGGGAATTTCAGGGAAGACCTGTATTTCAGATTAAATGTTTTTGAAATAAATCTTCCGCCTCTAAGGGAAAGAAAAGAAGATCTTAAAAAGCTTGCGAAAAATTTTATTGATATATTTTCTCACAAATTACATTTGACTTCAATTCAGGTATCTTCTGAATATTACAAAGCCTTGGAAAAGAATGATTGGAAGGGAAATATCCGTGAATTGAGGAATGCTGTGGAGCGTAGTCTGATTTTAATGGATAATAATGTTCTGGATGCGGAAAGTTTACCTCGTTATTCCGAAAAAGCTGTTCCTGAAAGTGACTCATTAAGTATCAGATCACTTGAAAAAATACACATACAGAAAGTTTTACAATATACTAAAGGAAATAAAGCTGAAGCAGCCCGACTTTTAGAGATTGGAATTGCCACATTATACCGTAAACTAGAAGAATACGGATTAAAATAAAAGAATTATCATTTTAATAAAGAGCCTATCATTTTGATAGGCTTTTTTGTTTTTATACAAGTTTTATTTATTGATTAAATTGCTGTTTTTCAATATGTTGTATTGTTTGTTTTTAAATTGGAATTTCTTTTGGCATATAGTATCTGAATAAAATATTTAAAAATGACAATTTCAAGAAAAACGTTTAAAAAACGGGGGCATTCTACTTTTAGTTTGCTGATTGTATCGTATGTATTGTTTACTCTTTTAACCTTATTAATAAAAATATGATGCTTATAAGTTTGATTCTGCTCTTTGCAGTATTGTTCTGGCTTTTATATAAATCAGTTGAATTTTTTGATAGAATATAAAATTATGTGGAGTTTATTTTTCCTTTCAATACTTGCCTTCGTGTATATCTGTTATGTTTTAATGAAACCTGAAAAATTTTAAACAATCATGAATACAGAGATTTTAGGCATCATAGCAATGTTTGCTATTACATTAGTCATCGGAATATTTTTAGGTAAATACATTGCTAATGTCTACGGATACAAAAAAACTTTTCTGGACCCGGTTTTTAGTCCTTTTGAAAAGATAATTTATAAAATTGCGGGAATTAATCCTAATCGTCAGATGAACTGGAAACAAAATATGTATGCCATGCTGACGATCAATCTGGTTTGGTTTATTATAGGATTTATTCTCCTGATGACACAGGCATGGTTACCGTTAAATCCAGATGGAAATCCCAATATGGCTCCTGATCTGGCTTTTAATACAACTATCTCATTTTTGGTAAACTGTAATTTACAGCATTATTCAGGAGAGACGGGAGTGAGCTATTTAAGTCAGCTTTATCTGATGTTTTTACAATTTGTAACAGCGGCAACGGGAATGGCAGCTATGGCAGTTCTTTTTAAAGCATTCAAAGAAAAAACAGCGACAGAGCTAGGGAATTTCTATGATTATTTTACCAAATCAATGATCAGAATATTGGTTCCGGTAAGTATTATCGTTGCTTTTATCCTTTCTATGAACGGAAGTCCGATGACTTTTGAAGGTAAAGACCATATTACAACCTTAGAAGGTCAGAAAGTTGATGTTTCCCGAGGTCCGGTAGCTGCTTTTGTTGCCATTAAACATTTAGGAACCAATGGTGGTGGATTTTTTGGAGCAAACTCAGCACATCCGCTTGAGAATCCGAATTATATAACGAATATGACAGAAATGGTCACTCAAATGATCATTCCATTCGCTTTGGTTTTTGCACTTGGTTTTTATCTGAATAAAAGAAAACTGTCATGGGTAATATTTACTGTAATGACCGTAGGTTTTCTGGCGCTTGCAGTTCCGAATATTGTCAATGAAACAGGAGGAAATCCTTTAATTACAAAAATGGGTACAGACAGTAGTCTGGGGGCAATGGAAGGTAAAGAAATCCGCTTTGGGAGTGCCGCGTCTGGATATTGGAGTATTGCAACAACAGTAATCTCTACAGGTTCTGTAAACTCTATGCACGACAGTACAATGCCTCTTTCAGGGATGAATGAACTGCTTGCCATGATGATCAACTGTTTCTATGGAGGCTGTGGTGTAGGAATTCTGAACTATTTCATCTTTATCATTCTTGCTGTATTCATCAGTGGTTTAATGGTAGGACGAACCCCGGAATTCATGGGTAAAAAAATTGAGGCAAAAGAAATGAAGATTGCTATGATCGTAGCATTGTTCCATCCGTTTTTAATTCTTGTAGGAACCGCATTAACTGCTTATTTACCTGAATTTGGAGCAAAAACATTGAACAATCCTGGTTTCCATGGTTTCAGTGAAATGTTGTATGAATTCACTTCTTCTTCAGCCAATAACGGTTCAGGATTCGAAGGACTGGGAGATAATACCCCTTGGTGGAACATTTCAACAGGAATTGTTTTGCTTCTCTCAAGATTTATTCCAATCATTGGTCCTGTTGCAATTGCTGGACTCTTAGCTCAGAAGAAATACATTCCGGAAAGCTCAGGAACATTGAAAACGGATACGGCAACATTCGGTTTTATGACGCTGGCGGTTATCTTACTTATTGCAGCATTATCCTTCTTCCCAGCGTTGACACTTGGACCTATTGCAGAACAGATACAGTATTTCTCTAAATAAATTGTGAACATTAAAAATTAAAATCAATATTCAACCATTAAGGAAGCTGAAAGTTAAGAAGCACTCAAAAACTTACTGAAACGTTCACTTTAATATAATCCTTTTCTATTCATTTGGCTGCCCTTGATGGTTATTATTGATAATGATATAAACTCTTTCAAAAAAATGAAAAATCAATCACAAACATTATTTCAAAGAGATTTGGTAAACGAAGCGATCAAGCAGTCTTTCGTAAAACTGAATCCGAAAATTATGTTTAAAAATCCGGTAATGTTCCTGGTAGAAATAGGAACCGTGGTCATGTTTATCGTAAGCATGTTCAGTTTAACCGGTGATAAAACCCAGGGAAGTTTCTCTTATAACTTTTTAGTGTTTATCATTTTATTCTTTACGGTTTTGTTTGCCAATTTTGCAGAAGCCATTGCAGAAGCAAGGGGAAAAGCACAGGCAGACACTTTGAGAAAAACCCGTGAAGAAACACCTGCAAAGCTTGTGGTAGATAACAAACCCGGATTTCAGGTAGAAACAGCCTTAAAAATGTCAGCAGAAATGAAACTTGGTGATATTTTCCTTTGTGAAGCTGGCGATCAGATTCCAATGGACGGAGAAATCATCGAAGGGCTTGCAACCATTGATGAATCTGCGATTACAGGAGAAAGTGCTCCGGTAATTCGTGAAGCAGGAGGAGATAAAAGTTCTGTAACAGGAGGTACAAAAGTATTATCAGACAGAATTAAAGTAAAAGTAACAACAAAACCTGGTGAATCCTTTCTTGATAAAATGATTGCTCTTGTAGAAGGAGCTTCAAGACAAAAAACACCTAACGAAATCGCATTAACCATATTATTAGCCGGTTTTACCCTTACTTTTATTATTGTTACTCTAACTTTAAAGCCTTTTGCAGACTACGCGCAGACTCCGATTACGATTGCTGCATTTATTTCACTCTTCGTTTGTCTTATCCCGACAACCATTGGAGGGCTGCTTTCTGCAATTGGGATTGCAGGAATGGATAGAGCTTTGAGAGCAAATGTGATTACTAAAAGTGGTAAAGCAGTAGAAACAGCGGGGGATATTGATGTTTTATTACTTGATAAAACAGGAACCATTACGATCGGGAACCGAAAAGCAACTCAATTTCATCCTGCAAACGGAATTAAACTTGAAGACTTTATTAAAGCTTCTGCCCTAAGCTCTGTTGCTGATGAAACTCCAGAAGGAAAATCTATTATTGAGCTTAGCCAATTAAAACAACAGGATTTATTAGTTCCAAATCCTACTTATATAGAATTTACAGCTGAAACCAGAACTTCAGGAATCGATTTTGAAGACACAAGAATCCGAAAAGGAGCTTATGACACGATAAAAAAACTGACTGAAAAAACAGGGAATATCTTCCCACAGGAAACCCAGGATGCAGTCACTAAAATTTCTGAAAACGGAGGAACACCTCTTGTAGTTGCCGTTAATGAAAAAGTCTGGGGTGTTATTGAACTTCAGGATATCATTAAAACCGGAATCCAGGAACGTTTCCAGAGACTGAGAAAAATGGGGGTAAAAACAGTAATGGTTACAGGTGATAATCCTTTGACTGCAAAATTTATCGCAGAAAAAGCAGGGGTAGATGATTTCATTGCCGAAGCTAAACCTGAAGACAAGATGAATTACATCAAAAAAGAACAGCAGGAAGGTAAGCTGGTTGCGATGATGGGAGATGGTACAAACGATGCTCCGGCATTGGCTCAGGCAGATGTAGGTGTAGCAATGAACAGTGGAACTCAGGCAGCGAAAGAAGCCGGAAATATGGTAGACCTTGATAATGACCCTACAAAACTGATCGAAATTGTAGAAATCGGGAAACAGCTGCTGATGACGAGAGGAACTTTAACGACGTTCAGTATTGCAAATGATGTGGCGAAGTATTTTGCAATCATTCCGGCACTTTTCATCACTTTCATCCCGTCACTTCAGAAATTGAATATCATGAACCTTCACAGCCCGGAAACAGCAATATTATCTGCCGTTATTTTCAATGCGGTGATTATTCCATTTCTTATTCCACTGGCATTAAAAGGGGTGGCTTACAAACCTATCGGAGCCAGTGCATTATTAAGACGAAACCTTTTGATCTATGGTTTGGGTGGGGTAATCGTTCCATTCATTGGAATCAAAATTATTGATGTAGTGATTAGTTTATTCAATTAAAATTTAAAAAATGAAAAATCATATTGTTTCAGCATTCAGACTCACTTTTGTAATGCTAGTGGTAGTAGGAATTTATTTGGTCATTGTTTATGGAGGATCAAAAGTATTGCCTACAGAAGGAAATGGAGAGATCATTAATTATAAGGGGCAAAAATTTTACGCCAATATCGGACAGGAATTTAAATCTGAAAAATACTTTCACGGTCGCCCCTCTTCAGTAAACTATAACGCCGCAGGAAGTGGAGGAAGTAATAAGGGACCAAGTAATGAAGAATATCTTGAAACCGTACAGAAAAGAATTGATACTCTAAGAATGCAAAACCCTGGAATGAAAGATACCAAAGTACCTGTAGAACTTGCTACAGCCAGTGGAAGCGGATTGGATCCTGATATTTCAGAAGAAGGAGCATTATATCAGGCAAAGAGAATTGCCAAGGTGAGAAATGTTTCCGAAGAGCAGATTAATAATTTAATCAAGAAGCAGACGGAGAAACCATTCTTGGGACTTTTAGGTCCGTCAAAAGTAAATGTACTGAAGCTTAATATCGCTTTGGATCAATTAAAATAATTTTAAATCATAATACGGCAGAATTTATAAAATATTGTTAGATGAATAGAGCCATTAAGAACATTGAAGGAGTTAAGTTGTAAGAGAATCTACTTTAAAAAATATTATCACTTATAATTCACCTATGAATCTTTAATTTTCTTAATTCCTTCTTAATGGTTTTAAAAAACATCACTTATACTTTCCGTCATGTACTCAGATAATTCAAAATAAACGTGAAAAAATATACTATTATAGGAATGCTGTTGGGAATCTTTTTTACCAAAGCACAATCATCAGACTCATTGAAAACAGGAAATAAAGTTACTTTTTCCGCATATGCAGAACTTTTTTATACCTATGATTTTAATGAGCCGGGAAATCATCTCCGTCAGAATTTCCTGTACTCATACAACAGACATAATGAACTGAATCTTAACCTTGGACTTATTAAAGCAAATTATCAGAGTGAAAATCTCCGCGCTAACCTAGCCCTGATGGGAGGAACTTACGCGCAGGATAATATGGCGGCAGAGCAGGGAGCTTTAAGATATATTAATGAAGTAAATGTAGGAATCAAAATTTCAAAAAATAAAAACCTATGGATTGATGCGGGGATTATGCCTTCACACATAGGCTGGGAAAGTGCCATAGGTAAAGATAATATCAATCTTACAAGAAGTTTTGCCGCTGAAAATTCGCCTTACTTTGAAACCGGAGCAAAAATTTCTTATACCTCAGATAGCGGTAAATGGTTTATAAGCGGATTGGTGTTAAATGGTTGGCAACGTATCGCAAAAGCAGAAGGAAATCAAAGTATTTCTTTTGGACATCAGGTAACGTATAAACCGAATGATAAAGTAACTTTGAATAGCAGTTCATTTATAGGGAATGATAAAGTAAAAGAAGATAAGAGAATGCGATATTTTCATGATTTGTATGGAAGCTTTCAGTTGACAAATAAGTTTTCAGCATTGCTGGGATTCGATATCGGAGCAGAACAAAAAACAAAAGGAAGCGAACAGTATAATATCTGGTACAGCCCCAATGTACAAATGAAATATCAGATTGATAATAAATGGGCATTGGCAGGAAGGTTAGAATATTACAATGATAAAAATGGAGTCATTATCAGTACAAAAACACCAAACGGATTCCAGACCTTCGGATATTCTCTGAATGTAGATTACGCGATCTTTAAAAACGTGGTTTTCCGTACTGAAGCAAGAGGTTTTACTTCTAAAGATGCCATTTTTGTAAAAAATGATGGATTGAAACAAGGGAACTTCTTTATTACAACAAGCCTTGCAGCCTGGTTTTAGTAATCAGTTTAACCACAATAAAAAGTGTTTAAAGTAAAATTAAAAAGAATAAAATCAATGTCATCAGCAAAACATTTTTTAGAACTTATTCAAAAATCCCGGAAAGGGAAATTCAAAATATATATCGGGATGAGTGCAGGTGTCGGGAAAACATTCCGGATGCTTCAGGAGGCTCATTCCCTTTTAAGAAACGGCATTGATGTAAAAATAGGATATATAGAAACCCATGATCGGGAAGAAACGGTAGCTCTTGTAGAAGGAATTCCGGAGATTGAAAGAAAATCAGTTTTTTATAAAGGAAAGAACCTGGAAGAAATGGATCTTCAGGCGATTATCAATGAACATCCTGAAGTCGTTTTAGTAGATGAATTAGCGCATACCAATGTAGAAGGCTCCAAGAACAAGAAAAGATGGCAAGACGTTCTGGAAATTCTGGACAATGGAATCAACGTAATCAGCGCTATGAATATTCAGCATATTGAAAGCCTGAATGAAGAAGTAAAGAAAATAACAGGCGTTGAAGTTGCCGAAAGAGTTCCCGATAAAATCCTTGCATTTGCCGATGAAGTGGTGAATATAGACCTTACTGCTGATGAACTTTTAACCAGATTAAAAGAAGGAAAGATCTATAAAAAGGAAAAAATTCAGACGGCGCTCAGCAATTTTTTTCAAAGTGGTCATATTTTGCAGCTTCGTGAGCTGGCATTAAAAGAAGTGGCTACCCATGTTGAGAGAAAAGTGGAAACTGAGATTAAAACGGAAAATTTTAAACCCATAAAATTCCTTGCCTGCATCAGCAGTAACGAGAAAATTGCGAAAACAATCATCAGAAAGACAGCAAGACTGGCAAGTTATTACAATAGTCCCTGGACTGTTTTGTATATCCAAAAACCTTCTGAAAATCCTGAAAAAATTGCATTGGATAAACAACGGTATTTGATTAATAATTTTAATTTAGCACAGGAATTGGGAGCCAAAGTAGTCCGAATCAAAGAGAATAGCGTTCATGACGGAATTCTGGAATATGTAATTGCCCATAATATCACCACAGTCTGTATCGGAAAACCACATGCAAAGCTATGGCAGCGATTATTTGGGTATAGTTGGATTTATACCCTGATGAACAGACTGAATGAAAGACAGATAGATATTATTATTTTATCATAAAATGAAACTTAAAACAAAACTTACATTAGGCGTTGGTCTATTATTTTTACTGATCGTTTTGCTTTCAGTGATAGGTTCTGTGTATATCAATAAATTAAAATCCGATACTGAAAAGATCCTTACAGCAAATTATAACAGCCTTGAGTTCTCTAAAAACATGCTTCTTGCGCTGGATCATATAAGTACAGACAGCGCTGTTGCCATTGCCGATTTTCAGAAGAATAACCGATTGCAGGAAAAGAATCTTACCGAATTTGGAGAAAAAGAAGCAACCCAGAATTTGAATCTGCATTTTAATAGCTATTTAAAAGAACCTAATTCGAATAAAGAAAAACTGATCCGGGAAGATCTGGCAAGGATTATGTCTCTGAATATGAAAGGTATTGAAAGAAAGAGCGATATTGCCATCATTACAGCTGGTAATGCCACTTTCTGGATTGTCAGCCTGGGAACTGTTTGTTTTCTGATTGCTTTTATCCTGCTTTTCAATCTCCCTCAGACCATTGCAGAACCTATTGATCAGTTGACGTTCAGTATCAGACAAATTGCCAATAAAAACTATAATGAAAGAGTTCATTTTAAGGGAAGCGAAGAGTTTAGCAGTCTTGCAGAATCGTTTAATGTAATGGCGGAAAAACTTCAGGAATATGAAAGCAGTAATCTTTCCAAGCAACTGATGGAGAAAAAACGCATCGAAACGCTTGTGAATAATATGCATGATGCAGTGATTGGGCTAGACGAAAACCATTTTATCTACATGATCAATGATGAAGCATTAAAAATTACCAATCTTCATAAGGAGGATATCATCGGAAAAACAGCTCATGAAGTGGCTATAAATAACGATCTGATGCGGGAATTGCTGAAAAATATAGACCATCCTGTAAAAGATCCCATTAAGATTGTTCGTGATAATAAAGAAAACTATTTTGAACAGGATATTGTTCCCATTAATATTGTAAAAACGGGTGAGAAGGAAAAGAAATATATTGGTAAAGTGATTCTGCTTAGAAATATCACCCCTTTCAAAGAGCTTGATTTTGCTAAAACAAATTTTATTGCAACCATTTCTCACGAGCTTAAAACCCCGATTTCTGCTATAAAAATGGGCGTTCAGTTACTCGGAAATCAGAAATTTGGTGAGTTGAATGAACAGCAGCAGGAATTATTGAAAAGTATCAATGAGGATGGACAGCGCCTGTTGGATATTACAGGGGAACTTCTCAACCTCTCTCAGGTAGAATCCGGAAATATACGATTGACCGTTGAAAAATGTTCACCAAAAGAAATAGTACAGTCAGCAGTGAAAAATGTTGAAAAGCTTGCAGAACAGAAGAATATTTCAATAAGTACAGAATACCATTTGGAAGATACAGACTTTGTAACTGCGGATTTTGACAAAACAGTTTGGGTAATGAATAATTTCCTTACCAATGCCGTAAAACATTCTTTTCAGGATGAAAATATTCAAATTGTTGTGGAAAAACAAGGAACATTTGTCCAGTTCAGTATTATAGATACCGGAAGCGGAATTGATGAAAAATATCACCGTCAGATATTTGACCGTTATTTTCAGGTTCCTGGCGAACATCAGAACGGAACCGGGCTTGGCTTGGCAATATCAAAGAATTTTATAGAAAAACAAAACGGAGAAATAGGAGTGAAAAGTGCTTTGAATAATGGAAGTACTTTCTTCTTCAGATTGCCGGTTTCATAAGGATCATTGTTTTATATTTGAACCTGAAAAATATTCGACTTATTTTCTATTAATACTTTATTTTTTTAATGTTAGAGATTCCCTTTTTTTATTTTTTTGGAGCAGCCTTTATTTTTTTTGTTGTCTCAGGAGTTTTCTTCTTCTTTCAGAAAAGCAAAATTATCAAAAAATATAAGCAGCCGAATGGAGTGATAATAAAGAACATCCACGGAACCATAGTTACTACGGTTAAAGGAACTTTACGATACAGTAAGAGTTTTCAATGGTGTAGTTTGGATATTCTTATAAACCATAATTCTATGTTTCTGTTTCCCCGAAGTTTTTATATTTTTCCTCGGGGTTGTATTAATTTAAGATTTAAATTAGATGGAAGCAATACAAAAAATCCAACGGTTTTAAATGAATTTACTATAAATACAAATTCTGTTGAACTCATCTATTATCCAGACCATATGCTTCATGCAAAACGTAACATTTCTTTATATTACCTCAGTCAGGAACAAATATTAATTTTTGAGAAAGCTTTAAATAAACAAATGTAATTTAACTCTTATTGCTCTAAATAAAATGACATTTATAACCTCACTTGAATAGCACCATTGAGAATGAAAATATAAGATTTAAAAATTAATCTAATTAATGATACTATTTAATATAAACAGAATGTAAAGGTGAAAATTATCAGAGATTATCTCATATTTTATTAATTTTTATATTCAGAATGAATTATACTTTCTGTCTGGAATGGAAGAAGAATCTCATAAAAATAATAATATCACCGTTATTAATGTATAAATTTGAAAAGTTAGCATCTATTTATATCTTATTCTTTATATTTGTTAAATTAAAAATTATAAAATGAGAAGAACTTTACCTTTATTAGCATTATTATTTTTTATCTCATTAAGTACTCAGGTTTTCGGTCAGAGTCTTGTGATCGAAACACTGGACAGCTACAATAAAATGGGAATGACAGAATTTCAGAATGAGGTGAAAAAGATGAATTTTAAGCTTAGTGATAAAACTCAAAGTGCTGATTTCGTCCTAAATGAATATGAACACCCTACTTACAAGTTTAAGCTGAGCAAATTCGAATATATTAAAGATAAATCTCAAAACAGAATTGAATTCGAATTCAATAATTTGCATGATTATAAAAAATATATGGAGGCCTTACAAAGAGGAGGATATAAAGAAACAGAAAAAGGTAAAACCATTACCAAAGAACCATATGTGGATTATTATAAAGGAAAGCAGCATATAAGAATGGTTCTTCCAAAAGAAAATCAAAGTGCGCCTTATAGTATTCTTGTATTCAAATAAGTAATTCTATAAACTTAAAAGGTTAAAAAAATAAAAGACTGCAGAACTTTCTGCAGTCTTTTTTATAATAAGGATAATCTTTAATAAATTATTGCTTTTCAATTAAATCCAGAAACTGTTGCTCATCCAAAATCGTTATGGTTCCGATATCCTGAGCCTTTTTCAGTTTACTTCCTGCTTTTTCACCTACTACAAGATAATTCAGGTTTTTAGATACAGCAGAAATATTTTTTCCACCATGCTTTTCTACCATTTCTTCAGCCTGTTCTCTTGTAAATAATGACAATTTTCCTGTAAATAAAAAGGTTTTTGCTTCAAGAACATTCGATAAAACTTCATTAGTGCTTTCTCCTTTTTCAAGCTGTACACCATAAGATTTTAAACGTTCAATCATCAGTATATTTTCAGAATTTTTGAAGAATTCCACAATGCTTACCGCGATTTTAACTCCGATATCTTCTACCTGACAAAGTTCTTCTACAGAAGCGCTCTTCAGTTCTTCTATAGTTGGAAAGTTCTTGACAAGCTTCTTGGCAACGGTTTCCCCCACATGTTTAATTCCAATTCCGTATAATACTTTTTCAAACGGAATTTCCTTTGATTTTTCAATTCCCGAGATGATATTTTGTGCAGACTTTTCAGCCATTCTTTCCAGCGGAAGAAGTTGTTCCTTCGTTAAAACATAGAAATCGGCAGGGTTTTCAATCAGCCTTTCTCTGTAAAGCTGTTCAATGGTTTCACTTCCCAGATTTTCAATGTTCAGTGCTTTTCTGGAAACATAATGAATCATTCTTCCTACTACCTGTGGTGGGCAGTGAAGTTCATTCGGGCAGAAATGGATTGCCTGATCTTCAATTTTTACCAATTCGGTTTCACATTCAGGGCAGTGTTTGATATATTCTATTTCTCTGCTTTCATCAGTTCTTTTATCCGTATTTACGCCAACGATTTTTGGAATGATCTCACCTCCTTTTTCTACATACACAAAATCATGCTCATGAAGGTCAAGCTTTTTGATGATATCTTCATTATGCAGAGACGCTCTTTTTACAATAGTTCCCGCCAATAAAACAGGTTTCAAATTGGCAACCGGAGTAATTGCTCCCGTTCTTCCAACCTGATAAGAAACACTTTGAAGTTCAGTTTCTACCTTTTCAGCTTTGAATTTATAAGCCATCGCCCAACGTGGAGATTTAGCAGTATATCCAAGCTGTCTTTGTTGCTGTAAAGAGTTTACTTTTAAAACAATACCATCAATTTCGAATGGAAGATTGTGACGTTCTGTATCCCAGAAAGTGATGAATTCCTTTACCTCATCCAGCGTTTTGCAAAGTTTTGCCTGTTGAGACGTTTTGAATCCCCAGCCTTGTGCCTTGTGAAGTAACTCCCAATGAGTATCTGCTGGAACCTCTTCAGAAATAAACTGATACAAAACAGACGAAAGTCCGCGTTTTCTTACCTCAGCACTGTCCTGCATCTTCAAACTTCCACTTGCTGTATTTCTTGGATTCATGAATGGATCTAAACCTTCCTCTTCACGAAGTTTATTAAGCTTATCAAAGTTTTTTCGGGTTAAATAAATTTCACCACGCATAAAGAAATGAGTTGGGAAATCACCTTTCAATGTTAAAGGAATATCTGAAATAGTACGGACATTAGGCGTGATTTCATCTCCCTGGAAACCATCACCACGAGTTACCGCCTGAGTAAGTTTTCCGTTTTCATAAAGAATAGAGATAGAAGCTCCGTCATACTTTAGTTCGGCAACGAATTCTACAGGTTCGTCAATGGTTTTGATAATTCTTTTTTCCCAGTCTTCCAGATCATCAAAATCGTAAGAATTATCCAGGGAATACATTCTGAATTTATGCTGAATCGTAGGGAAAACCTTTGTAATTCCACCTCCTACACGCATAGTAGGGGAGTTTTCATCATAAAATTCAGGGTGCTTTGCTTCAAGATCCTGAAGTTCCTCCAATAGCATATCAAATTCATAATCTGTAATGGTAGGATTGTCCAGAAGGTAATAGTTTTCGTTATGTTGATGCAGTTCCTTACGGAGCTGTTCTATTTTTTGTTGAATGTTTTCAGACATCGGTTTTATATCTTTTAAGCAAAAATAACTAAAGTAACGTGAATTCGGAATCAAAATTTTAAAACGAAAGAAATGAAACCGATTTTTTAAGAGCTTCTTTATTATTATTTCCGTTTTATAAAGACATTTTATTCAATGATATATCCAGAATTTTCCCTGCTGAGTACTAACACCTTTGTAAACGTATAAAATTAATAGCATTATAAAAACCCTAGTAAACTCTGCGTTACATAAATTCTTTAGTGAGCTTATATAAATAAACTTAATTATGATAAAATATTTAAAACAATTCCATTTTATAAAATAATGTAATTAAATATTACAGGTAAATTAAAAATCCGTAATACACTTTAATAGTCTGGTTCTGTAAGAAATAAAATATATGTTTAAAGTAATTTAACATAACGTTCCAATTTAATTAAAAAAATGTTAAAACTCCCTTAAATAGCCCGCTTCCAAAGTCAAGATACCTTTGCACATCTAATTGTAAGAAATGAGAAAAGTAAAGATTGTACTGGGGTTATTGTTTTTAGGGCTTGGAACAATGGCTTATGCACAGACCACGCAGGCTTCCATCGTAGGAAAAGTGACTGGACCGGGAACTTCGGCTCAGGAAAAAGTGAAAGTTACGATCGTAAATGAATCCACAGGATTCAGAACGGAAACGGAGACGAACTCGAAAGGAGAATATATCTTTAAAGAGATTCCGCTGGGAGGACCTTATACGGTAATTGTAAATGAGGATAAGAAAGAAGGTTTCAATGTGAACTTCGGAGATCAGGTGACTGTAAATATGGATCTTGGAGGAAGCGGAGAAAACCGTATTGAAGAGGTGAAAATTACAGGAAACCTAAAGAACAAAATCGGTAACCTTGGTGCGGCAACGGCTATTTCTGCAAAGAATATCGGAATTCTTCCGGTAAACGGACGAAACTTCGCCAATCTTACTGAACTTTCACCTTTAAGTGGAAAAGGAGGAAATCTTTCCGGGCAGCTTGGTTCTTCTACCAACTTTACAATTGATGGGATGACTGCCAAAAACCCAACTTCTGCCGGAGCTACTACCAGCCGAAGTGGTGCACCTTTCTCTATTTCTATTGAAGCGGTACGAGAATTTAAAATTACTACCAATCAATATGATGTAACATTGGGAAGAAGTGGTGGCGGAACGGTAAGTGCCGTTACAAAATCAGGTACGAATAAATTTTCAGGAAGTGCCTGGGAATATTTGAGAGCAAACTGGCTTTCCAGTCCATATGACATCAGAGGAAATAAGAGAGTGAATGACTTCTCTACATCACAGTTTGGGTTCTCATTAGGTGGACCTATCATTAAGAATAAATTACACTTCTTCGTAGCATGGGATCATCAATTGGATTCAAGACCATTGCTTATTGCAGATATTAAATCGCCCGAAGACGAGAAAAGACTGAATATAAATACACAAACCCTTAATACATTCCTTGATATTGCAAGGTCAAAATATGGGGTAGGAAGCGGTCCTCAGTTTGGAAGTTTTGACAAAGTGAGAAACTCTGATGCTGCATTTGTACGTTTAGACTGGCAGATCAATGAAAAACATTTATTGACATTAAGAAATAATTTCACGTATGACCTTAATAAAAACGGATTAGGAGATAATACAAGTATCAACTTCTTTGAGTCTTATGGAAATGATAAAAACCTTGACAACAGTTTATTATTAACTTTAAGATCAAATTTACAGCCTAATTTAACCAATGAATTAAAAGCTCAGTATTTATATACTTTCCAGGACAGCTATCAGAATAATGAATTAGGAAGACCGGTTCCGAGAGCTATTGTAGAAAGTGTTGCTACGCCAGGGTTGGGAGCTACCAATATTCAGATCGGAGGACATCGTTTTGCACAGGAAAGCTTTAGAAATAATGTATTTCAGATTGTAGATAATTTATACTATAACACTGATAAGGTGAAATATACTTTTGGTGCTGATTTAATGTATACTACAGCAAAATCAGTTTACGGAAGTGAAGTAAACGGAAGGTTCCATTTTCAGGGAATGGATAATTTTAAAGACATGACTCCTTATAGATTTTACAGAGAGGTTCCTTTAATGGAAGATCCTTCAGTACGATCTAATATCTGGAATCTTGGGGTGTACGGACAGTTCCAGACGAAAATTGCAAAAGGTCTTGATTTGATGGCGGGGATTAGATTAGACTATGGCGGTTATCCCAAAGCGAAATTCAATCAAAAATTATATGATGAGATGGGAATCAGAACGGATAATAAGATCAAATCATTTGTTATCCAGCCTAGATTCCAGTTTGAATGGAATATAAACGAAGGAAATAAAGACTTCCTGAAGTTTGGTGCCGGAGTGTTCTCTTCTGACATTAATAATTATATGATCATCAACAACCTTGTATTCGATGGAAAACATCTTGCTACAGTGGATGTAACTGCTAAAGATGTCCCGTTCCCGGATTTCAATAACTATAGAAATGATTATAATAGCATTCCTACACTGTCTCAGTATCAGATTCCTACGATCAACTATACAGGTAAAGATGCTAAAATCCCAATTGTGTATAAAGCGAATATCTCCTATACTCACTTCTTCAATGAAAGATTCAGAGCAGGAATTGCAGGATATATGGCATTGGGTAGAAACAATTATTACTACTATGACCGTAATATGCAGGCAAATCCGTTTTTCACGTTGGATAATGAAGGTGGAAGAGGAGTTTTTATTCCGACAGGAGCTATTACCAATAACGACAAAAGCAAGACTGTAAGCTTTGACTGGAAACAGGGAAGAATCAATAATAATTTCGGAAGAGTACTGGAATTGGTGAGTGATGGTAAAGTAAACCAGTTTTCATGGGTAGTAGACACAAGTTATCGTTACTGGAAAGATGGAGAGATCACAGCAAGTTATACATGGTCTGATATTAAAGACAATACTTCTTACAACGGAAACGTAGCCAACTCTGCAACATTATCTACGATGATCCAGAGTGATCCAAGAAACCTGAGAATGACTTATTCTGACAACCAGTTCCGTAATAAAGTAGTTATCTATGGTAACTCACCTACAATTGCAGGATTCACTTTAGGAGTAAGATATTCCGGAATCGGAGGAACACGTTTCTCTGTAACAGCAGGAGGAAACATCAATGGAGACTTCGTTGATTCTAATGATCTTGCCTATATTTTCCCTAACCTGACTCAGCCATTATTGGACGATCCGGAAGTAGGTAAAGCTTTGAAAAATTATATCACTGATTATAACAATAAAATAGCAGAACGTAACGGCGGTAAAAACGGATTCTATGGAGTTTGGGATGTACGTTTAGCCAAGAAAATCAAATTTGATAAAATTGGAGCATTCGAATTATCTGTAGATATTTTCAACGTTGCCAACTTATTGAATAAAGAATGGGGTGTAAATAAATCTTACGGAAATATGGCACTGTACAGAGTGACAAAATTTAATCCGGATACCAGACAGTTTGAATATGTTAAGAATACCAGCGGTTTAGCACCTCTATCAGGGAATCCATATCAGATTCAGATTGGAGCAAAATATAGTTTTTAATCTGTTCTAAATATTTTAAACCACAAAAGGCAAGGTCAAATATTCATTAAAGATCCAAACCCTTTTGTGGTTTATGTTTTTTTAAGATGTCCTGGAGTCTTAAATTATAATAACTACCTTTATCAAAAGTTTCAGGACTTTGTTTTAATTATCTAATTTATATTATGAAAAATTTTATCTTAGGGTTAGCAGTTTTAAGTACAGTTTTGATGAAAGCACAAACCCAGATCATTGCACACAGAGGATACTTCCAGGCTCAGCCTCCAACAACAGAAAATTCTATAAAATCATTAGAAAACGCTCAGAAACTAAAAGTATATGGTTCTGAATTTGACGTGAGAATGACTAAAGACGGAATATTGGTCATCAATCACGATGAACACCATGGTAAAATGGAAATTTCCGAAACATCATTCAAGGAATTGGAAGCTTTGAAGCTATCTAACGGTGAAAAATTTCCTACTTTAAAAGATTATCTGAAACAAGGCAAAAAAGATTCTTCCGTAAAACTGATTGTAGAAATTAAACCAGCCAAAACGCCTGAAATAGAAAACGAAATCACTCAAAAGACCATCAAAATGATCAAGGATATGAAACTGGAGTCTCAAAGTGAATTTATTTCTTTCAGCCTTAATATCTGCAAAGAGATCAAAAAACTGGCACCAGCATTTAAAGTTCAGTACCTGAACGGAGAATTGTCACCTGAACAGATCAAAAAAGAAGGATTAGACGGTATGGATTACCACTACAGCGTTTTCCAAAAGAACCCAACCTGGATTGCGGAAGCAAAAGCATTGGGGCTTATCACCAATTCATGGACGGTAAATGATCCTGCTATTTACGATGAGTTAAAAAATCAAGAAATCGGATTTGTAACAACCAATATTCCTGAGCAATTGAAAAACAAGTAAAGAGTTTTAGTACTCAAGCTAATATTACAAACGAAGGACTAAACATATTCCCATCCTTTGGAGGGGTGTCAAAAATTCAAAGAATTTTTGACGGGGTGGCTCTTCAGCAACATAATTTACAGTCTGTCTCTTTATAAGGGCAGACTGTATTTTTTATACCAAAATCCCCATTTAAAGTAGCTAAATAGATTTTTAGATGCTTTTAAAAGTTGTAATGTGTTATTTATTAGTGGTTTGTGTTTTATTATCCCAAGTGAAGACAATAAATATAAGCAAATAAAACTCTAAAATACTGTTAAAAACACTTAATTGCTTAAGGATTTGTTTATCAGTATTATATGTAATGTTGTTAAGGATGAATTAATATACTATTCAATAAACATTTAATTAATGTTAAAATATTGTTAAAACCATACCCATAATGTCTGTTTAATTTTGCGCAAACAAAAAGGAAATGCGTAAAGAGACACAAAAGTTGTTGGTTTTGTCGCTGTTAGGATTTTTCAGTGCCACCCTAACAGCTCAGCAGAAAGCTAAAAAAGACACAATCAAAGGACTTGACGAAGTAGTAGTAACTGCTTTGGGAATCAAAAGGCAGGACAAATCATTAGGATATGCCACCCAGACTATTAAATCTGAAGAAATTCTGAGAACCCAGAACAATAACTGGGCACAGGCTTTAGAAGGGAAAGTGGCTGGTCTGAAAATTCAGACGGCTGGAGCAGGACCATTGGGGACAACCCGTATCACACTTCGTGGAGACATCTCCATGAACATGGGAAATAACGATGCATTGATCGTTGTAGACGGTGTTCCTTTGAGTGGAAATAAAACCGGAACCGGAACATCTGCATACGGAGCTGGTTCAGGAGGTGACTTACCTATTGATTACGGAGACAGCTTCAATAGTATTAATCCTGATGATATTGAATCCATTTCTATTCTGAAAGGACCTACAGCAGCGGCATTATACGGCTCAAGAGGTTCAAGGGGAGCAATCATGATCACTACGAAATCCGGGAAAAGTAAAAAAGGAAAAGTTCAGATCAGCTTCAATTCATATTCAAGTTATGATACCGTTCTGAAATGGCCCGATTATCAATATGAATACGGACAGGGAACCCAGCAGAAAGACAAAAACGGAAATTACTATTATTCATACGGAAACTCAGTTGACGGAATCAATACCGGTTCTACAAGTAGCGCTTTCGGACCTAAGTTTGCCGGACAATACTATTTCCAATACGATCCAAACATAGAAACGCAGGGTACAGAAAGACAGCTTTGGAGACCTTATACCAACAATATCAAAGATTTCTGGCAGGTAGGTTCCAATTATTCAAACAGTTTGGCAATAGAACATTCCAATGAAACAACAGCTTTCAGAACTTCACTTACCTACCTGAAAAATGAATGGATGATGCCGAATACAGGTTTCAATAGATTCAGTGCAGCATTGTCTTTAGATCATAAGCTAAGCAGCAGATTGAAAATAGGAACCAAGATGAACTTTAGTCAGACTAAAAGTGATAATCTTCCGGCAACAGGATACAACAACCAATCAATCTCATATTTCATGATTTTCCAGAATCCGAATGTAGATCTGGCGTGGTACAAGCCTATCTGGAAAAAAGGACAGGAACAGCTTGAGCAGGTTCATCCTTTTAGCTCTTACATCGACAATCCTTACCTGATTGCTTATGAAAACCTGAACGGGACCAATAAAAAAACGATTACAGGAAATATTAATATCAGTTACCAGCTGGCAAAAAACCTTGATGTAGTTTATAAAACCGGATTGGAATGGAACAATGAACTTCGTACGCAAAGAAGGCCATGGAGCTCTGCAAATTATGCAAAAGGTTTTTACAGAGAACAATATATCAGATATATGGATCTGAATAACGATGTTTTATTTACCTATAAAAATAAATTCGGAAACCTTGGATTCACAGCTTCTGCCGGAGGAAATATCAGATATCATGAATACACCATGAATGATTACAGAGCCAACGGATTGAATAAAGTAGGGCTTTACCAGCTTTCCAATGCGATACAGGTAGAATATAAACTACCAAAACCCAATGATAAGCAGGTGAATAGTGTTTACGCACTAGCAAACTTGAGCTATAAGAACATGATATTCCTTGATGTAACAGCAAGAAACGACTGGAGTAGTACATTACCTAGTCAGAATAGATCTTATTTTTATCCATCGGTGGCATCATCTTTTGTTCTTTCTGATATCTTTAAAATAAAATCAGATCAATTAAACTTTTGGAAGTTGAGGTTATCCTGGTCTCAGGTAGGAAATGATACCTACACTTATATGCTTGATAAGTATTATGAAAACAGTTCATTCGTAGGATCAGTAGAATCTCCTTTACTATTCCAGAACCCGAATCTTAAGCCGGAAATGATTACCAATATCGAAGGAGGAATGGATTTTACAGTTCTGAAAAACAGACTGACATTCAACTTTACAGCGTATCAGAACAATTCTAAAGACCAATCTGTTATTATCCCGATGTTATACGAAACAGGTTACAATAAAAGGATTATCAATTCCGGAGAGTTGAGAAACAGAGGAATTGAAATGACTTTAAATGCCTATCCAGTCAAGAATAAAAACTTCTCATGGAATGTGAATGCCAACTGGTCTATGAACAGAAACAAAATTCTTTCTCTTCCTGAAGAATTCCAGGGGAAACCTTATACAATGGCAAGTGTAGGAAGTGTAGTGTTTTATAATGCTGTGGTAGGAGGTTCATTAGGAGATATTTACGGAGCAGGATTAGTTTATTCACCAGACGGACAGGTAGTTTATGATAAAGATGGATTGACATTAAAATCAACCGATGTCAATAAAATAGGAAACGCTTATCCAAAATGGAGAGCAGGTCTTCAAAATGAATTCAGATATAAGAATATTTCTGTTAGTTTCTCCTTTGACGGGCAATATAAAGGAATGGCTTATTCACATTCTCATCATAAGATGTCTGAACAAGGGAAACTTACCCATACATTGGCAGGAAGAGACAATCCGGGTGGCTTAATTGTAGGACAGGGCGTAGTTCAGAATCCTGACGGCAGCTTTTCACCCAATACAAAAGGAGTTTCTGTTTCCAGTTATTATGGAGATTATTACAGGAGAGCAAACGTGGAAACCAATTCATTTGATACCTCATTCATTAAGCTGAGAGACGCAAGAATCTCTTATTCTTTCCCAAAATCCATTGTTGAACCTTTAAAAGTTACAGATATCACCCTTGCTTTATTCGGAAGAAACCTTTGGATGTGGACCAAGTTCCCATTATTCGACCCGGAAGCAGCTACACTAGATGATTCTACCATTGTGCCGGGAGTTGAAATGGGGCAGCTGCCTCAGGCAAGAACCGTGGGAATTCAGTTAAATGTTAAATTCTAAAAATCAGAAAAAATGAAAAAACTAATCTATATATGTTCATTCCTTGCTCTCGTAAGCAGCGTTGTTTCTTGTGACCGAAATCTTGATGAAATCAATAAGGATGCAAGCCGAATAAATGAGCCTGTAGCAAGTGCTTTACTGGTTCCTATTCAGTATAATATGGCAGCTGTGGGATACAATAGAGCCAACGATTTTACCTTTGATATTATGCAGGTCTCTCTGGATTTTCCAAACGAAGGAAACTCTCTAAGTCGTTATTATGTAACAGAAAATACAGGAAACGGCTTCTGGAACAACTCTTACCGATGGCTGAAGCAGGTTGATGATCTTAAAAAAGCAGCTACATCAGAAGGAGATAAAAACTATCTGGCAATATCAATGGTTTTGAATGCATGGATCTATTCTAATCTGACAGATACTTACGGAGATATTCCCTTTTCACAAGCTTCAAACCTAGACGGGATGATCATGAAGCCCCGATTTGATAAGCAGAAAAATATTTATATCCAGTTATTAGACGATTTAAAAGCAGCAAACTCTCTTTTTGTTAATAAAACTCTTACAGGAGGAGATCTATTCTTCAAGGCAGATACAGACGTTAACGGAATTGTTAATTGGAAAAAGTTCTGTAATTCTCTTTCCCTGAGACTTTTGACAAGGATCTTAAACAAAGACGGAGAAGTAAACGTAAAAGAAAGAATTCAGGAGATCATGAATAATCCTACCGTTTATCCAATTTTCCAAAATAATACAGACGGTGTAAAAGTGGACATCACAGGAATTTTTCCATTGATGCCCCCTATTGCAAGACCTCAGGATTTTACAACAGGGAGAGCCGTTTCAGAATTCTTTTTAGATGCTTTAAAAGCCAATAATGATCCACGTGGTCCTATGTTTTTTACTCAGGCAAAAGACTTAAAAGGAAATAATATCGGTTATTTCGGAGCACCGTCAGGATATGCCTTCGGAACAGTATTTAATGTTCAGCCATCCAATTTCAATCAGGCTCTTGCCAAAGCTCCTCTGAAAATATTTGTGTATCCATACGCAGAACTTCAGTTTACCCTTGCCGAGCTTGCTTTTAAAGGAATTATTCAGGGAAGTTCAAAAACATACTATGAAAATGGAGTAAAAGCCTCTCTTGAACAATGGGGAGCTGTAGTACCCGCAAATTATTTCGATAATCCTGTGGTTGCATACGGAGAAGGAGGAATGAAGAAAATTATGCTTCAGAAATACATCGCACTTTTCTTTGTAGATCAGCAGCAATGGTTTGAAAAAAGAAGAACCGGATTCCCTAAGCTTCCAAATAACGGAGGTCTTTTAAATGACGGAAATCTCCCTCAAAGATTAATGTATCCCCCAAACTCAAGAGTTTTAAACCCGGAAAACTATCAGGACGCAGTTCAGCAAATGGGTGGTGATAATATTAATGTAAAAGTGTGGTGGAGTAAATAAATTCAATAACAAAAAAATAAAAAAATGAGTATCAATATAAAACTTTTAATGCCATGTATGCTGGTTTCCGCAATGGCATTCTCACAATCTTCTGTCTCAGGATATGTATTCGAAGACACTAATAAAAACCACAAGAAAGAAAACCGCGAAAAAGGAATAGAAGGAGTTGCCGTTTCCAATGGTGTTCAGGTCGTATTGACCGATAAAAACGGACGTTACAGCTTACCGGTTCAGGAAGATCAGACCATTTTTGTTATCAAACCGTCAGGATATCAAACCGCTTTGAATAGTAATAATCTTCCTCAATTTTATTACCATCATAAACCAAAAGGTTCTCCGGCAGATTTCAAATACAAAGGAGTAGCTCCAACTGGAGATCTTCCCAAAGAATTGAATTTTCCATTATATAAACAAAATGAAGATAAAACCTTCGATATTCTGGTCTTCGGAGATCCGCAGCCTTACACAGAAAAAGAATTGGATTACTTCAGAAGAGGAATTGTAAATGAAGTTAAAAATACTAAGAAAAATGCCGTGCTGGGAATCAGTTTAGGTGACCTTGTTGGAGACAACTTAAGCCTACAGAAACCTTACGCAGACGTAATGAAAGAAGTAGGATTGCCTTGGTATAATGTGATGGGAAACCACGACATGAATTATGATGCAAAAGAAGATCAACTTTCAGATGAAACCTTTGAATCTAATTTCGGTCCCGCCAATTACTCTTTCAATTATGGAAATGTACATTTCATTATCCTTGATGATATTCTTTACCCCGATCCAAGAGACGGAAAAGGGTACTGGGGTGGTTTCCGTGAAGATCAGCTTCAGTTTATAGAAAATGATCTTAAATTGGTAGATAAAAATAAACTGATCGTCATCTCTTTCCATATTCCGCTGGAACATCAAAGCGAAGACAGTTTCAGAAATGCAGACCGTCAGAAGTTATTCGATTTCCTGAACCCTTTCCAGAATGTATTGCTTTTATCAGCACATACCCACATTCAGCAGCAGATTTTCTATGGGAAAAAAGAAGGTTGGAGCGGTATAAAAGAACTGCATGAATACAACGTTGGTACTACTTGTGGAGACTGGTATTCAGGAACTCCAAACGAAGAAGGACTACCTACCTCAACGATGAGAGACGGAACAGCAAAAGGATATTCATTCATCAGTTTTAATGATAATCAATACAAAGTAAAGTACAAAACAGCCGGGAAACCAGACGATTATCAGATCAAATTATATGTTCCGAAAGTAATTCCGTTCCCTTCAAAAACCTCAGCAAAAATTTTGGCTAATTTCTTTATGGGAAGCAAAAAAGACAAAGTAGAATACAGAATAGACAACGGAAAATGGGAGGAAATGGAATATGACGAAACCATAGATCCGAATTTTGCCCTTTCTGTCTTCCAATGGGATACAACAGAAAAAATTCTTGAAGGAAGAAGACCTTCCAATCCTGAAATGTCAAAACATATTTGGGAAGCAGATTTCCCTAAAAAATTAACACTGGGAAAACATAAAGTTGAGGTCAGAGCTACAGATATGTATGGAAATCAGTTCTCTGCTTCAGCAGAATTTGAAACGCAGAATGCTATCCAGATTCCTTAAGTTTTCATTTTTTTTACTATACTTTTTTTAGATTTTGAAGCCGGTTCATAATGAGCCGGTTTTGTATTTTTGACGAAAATTTTAAATTTTCATAAGCTTAAGTGTGCTTCTCAAAAGTATACATCTCGACTTATATTTTACTTAAGTGTTTGTGACGATCTAAAACCATTAAAAAACTATTAAATATTTATTCTTTCCACATCATCAAAATGTTCTTTCGTAACTTTGTATCATAAAAGTATTACTACTATGAATATAAACGGAAAAAATGCCATTGTAACAGGTGGTGGAAGAGGATTAGGTAAAGCCGTAGCTTTAGCTTTGGCAAATGAAGGAGTAAACGTTGCCATTACTGGAAGAAACGAAGAAAATCTTAAAAATACAGTTGACGAAATCCAGAAATTAGGAGTAAATTCTGCTTATGCAATATTCTCTATTGATGATGAAGCAGCTGTAAAAGCGGGAATTGAAACTTTAGCTGAAAAATTAGGCGGAGTAGATATTCTTGTGAACAATGCAGGGATCGGTGACTTCGGAAGTATTGAAGATATGTCTTCTGAAACGTGGGAACAGGTGATTAAAACCAACCTATTCGGAGTGTATTATGCTGCAAAAGCAGTTCATCCATTTATGAAAGCTAAAGGTGAAGGAGATATCGTAAATGTAGCTTCTACTGCAGGATTAAAAGGAGGTCCAAATATGTCTGCTTATGCTGCTTCAAAAGCTGCCGTAGTTTCTTTGTCACAATCTATGATGGCAGAATGGAGAAAACAGAATATCCGTGTAATTACCTTGACGCCAAGTACAATTGCTTCAGATATGAGCATCCAGGGCGGACTTACAGATGGAAATCCAGACAAAGTTTTACAACCTGAAGATTTCGCAGAATGGGTAAGAGATATCCTGAAAATGAACAGAAGAGCATTAATTGCAAATGGTTCTATTTTCTCTACAAATCCATAAAAACGTTTAAGGTTTAAAGTTGTCATATAACAACTTATTCAATTTTAAATTATAGGTAAAGAAATTCAATAGAAGCGGGCTTTAGCCCGCTTTGTTTTTTCCATAAATCATTCGGCTTTAGCCAAAACCTACAAATCTGAAGCAAAATAATCCATAAAAAAACTAAATCCATCTTCTTGAATTAAAATAAAATCCTCACACATTCACAAAACTTCCCCATCCATTTTTTTAACAATAATAACATTAGTATTTTTGCAACAAATTATTCACATGCAAAATTATTTAGAATTCAATTTCAAGATTACTCCATTGCAACCTTGGAACGAGATATTAATGGCAGAACTTATCGAGATAGGTTTTGACAGTTTTACAGAAGAAATTCACGGAATTTTAGGATATATCCAGACTGATTTATTTAATGAAGATCAGCTTAAGGCACTTCCTATCTTTGAAAATGAAAACGTAAAAATCGAGTATTCTTTTGAAGAAATGCCGAACATCAACTGGAATGAAGAGTGGGAGAAGAACTTTTCACCTATTAACATTGATGATAAAGTATTGATCAGAGCAGAATTCCACGAATCGGTACCTGGAATGCATGAAATTATTATTCAGCCTAAAATGTCATTCGGAACAGGACATCACCCGACTACCCACCTGATGATCCAGCAGATGATGGATATTGATTTCAACGGGAAGAAAGTATTGGATATGGGATGCGGAACTTCGGTATTGGCAATCTATGCAAAACAACAAGGTGCCGGAGATACCAAAGCAATCGATATCGATGAATGGTCTGTAGAAAACTCCAAAGAAAATGCAGTAAGAAATAATGTTGAACTTGATATTGAACAAGGAACAGCAGACAACTTAGGAAATGAAAACTACGATATTATTTTAGCAAATATCAACAGAAATATCCTGATCTCAGATATCCCGACTTATGTTTCAGTATTAAATGAAGGTGGAAAACTATTGCTTTCAGGACTTTGTTTCTTTGATGTAGATGATATTCTGGAAGTATGTAAAGAAAGCGAACTTACATTGAAAAAGCAATTGCAGAGAGAAGAATGGGTAAGTCTATTGCTTGAAAAATAAAAAAACTAAATACAAATATGAAAACCTTATTGACGGCTTTATTATTACTGACGCTGCAATTATTGACAGCACAGGAAAATGAAGTATATGCAGACGGAGTTTTTAATTTCACAGAAAATAAAAGCCAGAAGATCTTTACAGACTGGACAAGGATAAGGAAAGAACCGGGAGTAAATGCTCAGATCATAGACTCATTGCAGTCTAACCAGCAGGTGATGATCCTTCAAAAAGAAGAAACTGTTCCGGTATTGCAACTGGGAGAAAGAAAAGCCAATTGGTATAAAGTTTCTTATCAGAAAGGAGATGTAATGTCTGAAGGTTATATTTGGGGAGGTAATCTGTGTGTCGGTTATCGAAATAAAAATGGTTATGATTTCCTTTTTGGATTATCAAAAACCATTGATAAGAAAACCAAACCACTGAATGAAATTGAAAAACAAAATATTGCCGGAATCAAAGTTATGGAAGGAAGTATATTGATTGATGAGGTATATTTCGATACAGGAAAAGGAGATGAGTTGAGTTTTGCATCATTTAATATTGAAAGTAATCATAAATTAGAAAATGTAGAACTTACATTAAAGGCAATGGTGTCCGGTGAAGCTTGCGGAATTGCAACTTATGATCAGTATGTTCTTTTTAGAGATAAAAAATTAATTGCCCTTCCTCAGTTGATGAATGTAGGAGATGCCGGAGCTTATTACCATAGCGAAGAATATGTTTTTCGCAATGATAAAGGAGGAATTTCCAATACATTTATTCTTAAAGTAGAAGACATGGAAGTAGATGAAAAAGACAGAGAAAAGAAAAAGCATTCTTCCAAAACCTACCTTTGGAATGGAAGTTCTTATAAATTAAAATAAGACTATTTACTGTAAATATATTAAACCGTTGTAACCATACAACGGTTTTTTGTTTTTTAAAGTCTGCACTTTCCCAATTGAAAAAAATCAAATACATTTATCAATAGAAAAAATGTTCAAATGGATGTATTGGATGATTTACTTCCCATTATGTTTTCAGTAATTGTAGGCGGTATAATCGGAATTGAAAGAGAATATCAATTAAAGTCTGCGGGGCTTCGTACCATGATATTGGTGACATTGGGAGCCTGTATTTTTACAATGCTTTCCATGAATTTGGGAGAAACCGGAAGTCCGGATCGTATTGCTGCCAATATTATTACAGGAATAGGCTTTGTAGGAGCAGGAGTGATTTTTAAAGAAGACAACAGGGTTTCCGGGCTTACAACAGCCGTTACCATCTGGATATGTGCTGCGTTGGGAATGACGATAGGAGCAGGATATTATCAGGAGGCTACCATTGGTTCCTTAGTGGTGTTCCTTTTGCTTATTATGTTCAAATATATTCAGGATATTATTGACAGAATAAGTACACGCTATACCTATCAGATCACTCTTCCTTATGAAGATGGAGTAGTGGAAAAATATGAAACGCTTTTTAAAGAATACGGTTTAAAATCAATCAGGGGAAAACAAGCTAGAAATGGTGAAAAGTATACAATTATCTGGAGAGTACAGGGAGCGAGAAAAAACCATGAAACCTGTACGAAAATACTGTTGAATGATACCACGATAGAAGAATTTAAATTCTAATCATAAATAGCCTTTACACCATGTAAGGGCTTGTCTTTTAATAGAAATAAAAAATAGGACTGGTTAATACCAATCCTACCCAAACATGATTAAGTGTATAGTGTTAGCCATAAATGGCTACAAGGAATATAAAGTTGCACAAAAAAGATTTTTATTGACCCTTAATCAATGTTTCCTTAAAATCATAAATTAAACTAACTTTTCAGGCTTCCTGTTAAGGTTCACCATTGTAAATGTAGTGGGAAAAGCCATACTCTTCGATAAAACTTAAGCTGATCCCGCAAAATAGACTTGTGAAACGGAATTTTTATACATTGAAACGTTTGTAGAATAAAGATTGAGGTTAGGCAAATACCTTTTATAGTTATTAAAGTTTTAATGAATTTTATTTAAAATCAATTGATTATTTTAGAAATTAAAATATCAATCATGAAAGAAAACTTCAAAACTATAGAGGAATGGCTTAACGAAAATGCCCCTAAAATTGTAAAGGAATCCTTGCAGGCTCCTATATCAGAGAGACAATGGGAAACCTTCCATAACCTTCTTAAAAAGAATTTACCTGATGATTTTAAGACCCTTTACCTATGGCATAACGGGATGAAAGACGACGAAAATGTAGGAAGTCTGTTCTATGGGATGAGTTTTTATTCCATCGATGAGCTTCTACAGAATCTCGAAGGAAGAAATGAGGAGAAAATAACTTTAAAAAAATGGGATAAAGAAATTAAGCCAGAGAATATCAATAACCCTTATTGGATAAGATTTGCTTTTGATGGAGCTCATACTGGCTTATATCTCGATCTTGATCCAAATAATGAAGGAACGTATGGACAGGTTATTTTTATCGACGATGAATATGAAGTAGGAGTATTAGTAGCAAATTCCGTTAGTGATCTTGTTTACCAGTTTACCGAAGACCTGGAACAGGGGCTGTATCACCTCCATGAAGATGCTTTAGAAGACGGAAACCACTTTCTGGAAACAGATGACTCTATTGATATTATTAACTGGCAGGATAGCGTGAAATGGAACCGTTTTGATTAAGAAATCAATAAGCTTAAATAAAAATGTCTGAACAGCTGTATAACCTGTTCAGACATCTTGTACTAATGTTTTATATTAAGGATTAGCCTTAACAGCATTATACATCATTGAATCTTTCTGCTGTTTAGTATAATCGTATTTATAATTGTAGAATGAAGCTTCCCAGTCTCCATACCCCACGTTAGGAATAATAATGAATTTTTTACCAAAATCTTCCGCTGAATTTTTCACTGCATTTGAACGTTCAGCCTCAGATTTCTTATCAAATATAGATGAAAAGTCCGCAAGGTTATCTCCTAATAATAGAACGATATTGTAATTTTTTGCAATATCTTTTCTTCTTGTTTCCTTACTGCTTTCTTTTGAACGAAGAATCAGATTAGAATCGCTTTGAAGCGGAAAATTATATTTTTTTAAATTTTTTAATGTTCCTTCACGCTCTTGCTCTACACGATTGGTAACATAAAAGACCTGTATTCCTTTACTGGCTGCATATTGATAAAATTCCTGAGAGCCGGTAAGTGGTTTTGCAATCCCTTTAGCAGTCCATTCTTCCCATGTTTTCTGATCATAATCCTTTCCCATTTTAGAACGCTCAACAGCATAATAGGAATTATCTAAAAAAGTTTCATCAATATCGGATACAATAGCCAAAGGTTTTTCAGATTTCTGTGCTAAAGCTTCATCCAAACGAAGTTTCCCAATATTATATGCCTGTAGACATAATGCTTCATATTCCGCAGCTCGTTGCTGATAAAATGCAGCATATAACTTCCCATCACGCCCAAGATTTTCATAAGGAGTATTTTGAGTAGCATTTTTAGAAACCTGAGTTGCAGTCTGACACGATATAACCGAAGCGAACAAAGCACTTGCGATAATGAGTTTGAAATTTTTCATTGAATTTAAAATAGGAGAGACAAAATTACAATAATTTTCTATGTTTATACTCCATACTTAATCAGTAAAAATGTCTGAATAATTAATACTGGTTTTCGGAATGGTCTATTGTTTGAGCTTCGCAAATTTTTCTATATGATTATTAAAAACAAAAAAGACTCACAAAAACAGTGAGTCTAAAGTGAGCGCGAAAGGATTCGAACCTTTGACCGTTCCGATTTGTAATCGGAATGCTCTATTGTTTGAGCTTCGCAAATTTTTCTATATGATTATTAAAAACAAAAAAGACTCACAAAAACAGTGAGTCTAAAGTGAGCGCGAAAGGATTCGAACCTTTGACCGTCTGCTTAGAAGGCAGATGCTCTATCCAGCTGAGCTACGCACCCATTAAATAGTTTTGAGAAAACTATTAAAAACTGTCGGGGCGGCAGGATTCGAACCTGCGACCTCCTGGTCCCAAACCAGGCGCGATGACCGGACTACGCTACGCCCCGATGAGGTCATCTTTAATGAGTTTTACTTCATTATGTCAATTTTACAAAGCAAAAAATGCTTTCAAAAATCTAAATAAATTTACAAAAAAATGTAAATCATTCTGTGAGCGCGAAAGGATTCGAACCTTTGACCGTCTGCTTAGAAGGCAGATGCTCTATCCAGCTGAGCTACGCACCCATTAAATAGTTTTGAGAAAACTATTAAAAACTGTCGGGGCGGCAGGATTCGAACCTGCGACCTCCTGGTCCCAAACCAGGCGCGATGACCGGACTACGCTACGCCCCGATTGATCGTCATCAGTAACGAATTTTATTCGTTTTTGCGGTTGCAAAGGTACAATACTTTTTTAAATAAAAAAATAAATTTTAAGATAATTTTTAATTAAATCTCTGTGATTTTTTTTTGATAACTTTACTTGATTAATAACCATGGATTTAGGTTGTTCGAAAAAAAATCATTTTTTTTCTATCATTAGTACCGATTAGAGTATTTGTCAGTCTTTAATTCTAAATTTGAATAAAATCAATCTTTCTTATTATTCTTCATTTTTCCTTCTCGATCAATCCATATATTTGCCAAATGAAACGATTAATGTTGATGAGCTTGCTTTTCCCAGCAATTCTATTTTCCCAGACAAGCGGAAAAGTAATCAAAGTATCAGATGGAGATACAATTACAATACTTTTAAAAGGTAATAAACAAAAGAAACTTAGATTGGCAGACGTGGATTGTCCGGAAAATGGACAGGCATTCGGTAAAAATGCCAAACAATTCACCTCTGGGCAGGTATTCGGAAAAACAGTTAAGTTTACTGAAACCAGTACAGATCGATATGGGCGTTCCATTGCCAAAGTATATTATGATAAAGACAAATACCTATCTAAAGAGCTGATAAAGGCAGGAATGGGATGGTGGTACTTTTCGTACTCAAAGGATAATTCTTTAGGTAAACTTCAGCAGAAGGCTCAACAGAATAAAATTGGTCTTTGGCAGGATGTTCATGCTATGGCTCCATGGGATTATAGGAAAATGAAACGTGAACAATCGAAAAATAAAAAAATAGAAGCTTCTAAAGCCCAAACAAAAACTAATAAAGCTGTATAAAACAAAACCCTGGCAATGTGAATTGTCAGGGTTTTTTATTGTTGATGTTTTTAAAGGAAGATATTTTTCCTCTTTAAATACTTTTCTTTTTGGTAAACAGAAAGAAGTTGATGGCTGTAAAAATGAAAATCGCTGCAATATTACAGTAGTCAAGTCTTTCAAAAGTAATATTTTCATTCATGATATTAATATAAGACTTGTAGCCGCCTGTATAAATCAGAAAATCGGAGAAATCTTTCTGATAAACAATAAGCGAAAACATAAGCATAAACATACTAATTCCTATTGGATAAATGAAGTTTTTAAAGATTAGGCTTAAGGTAAGTTGTACCATAGAAATGGCAGAAAGAGTAATGGCAAACTTCAGGAATGTATAAAATATGACCTCTCTGAAATCATAATTCTGAAAACCAAGTTCTGGGAAAAGAATACTCAATAAATAGCCACTTAACAGAAAAAATACATAAGAGAGGAGTATGGAAAAAATAATTGTAATGAGTATAAATACAGTCTTTGAAAAGAATATTTTAGTCTTTGAAACCGGAATAGTGAAAAGAATTTTGTAATTGTTATTCCTGTATTCTACATCACAGCAGGCGTGCACAAAAAGAGATACAAGAATAGGGTATAAAAGATAAAAGAACATGAATATAATTCTTCCCAATGTCATTTTCCATGGATTTAATGTCCCTTCTGCTACATCAATACCAGACTTTAATACATCGTAAATTATATAGATATTAACTGCAAGAATAATAACTATTGGAATGAGAAGCACCCCGAAAATTTCTCTGTTTTTCGAGAGTTTGTATTGTTCAGAAGAAAATGCTTTATAGAAAGTATTGGTATTAGACATTTTTTTTAGAAATTAAATTAATAAAGATCTGTTCAAGATTAGCGCTTTGGGATTCTACTTCATAGATTTCAATTCCATTATTGATCAGTTTTTTTAACAGTATATTAAATTCTTTATCATCAGTGATATTGACGGAAATTTTATTGGAACTGTGTAAAGTTGTAGTAAAAGTGTCCTGTAAAGTGATCATAGCTTTTTCCACGTGATTTACCTTCAGAATAACATCCTTCTCCACCTGATTCAAAAGTTCGTTTTTAGTTCCCTGAAAAATCATCTGTCCTTCTTCAATGATTCCGATATGTGTAGCAATTTTTTCCAATTCACTTAAGATATGGCTTGATAGAAAAATGGTTTTTCCCTGACTGTTCAAATGCTGGAAAAGCTTTCTCATTTCAAAAATCCCTTGCGGATCAAGCCCGTTAAGTGGTTCGTCCAGGATCAGTAACTGTGGATCATTAAAGATCGCCATGGCAATACCGAGACGTTGCTTCATTCCCATTGATAAAGCATTAGCTTTCTTTTTCTTCTCCTTTTCCAGTCCTACAAGTTCCAGTACTTCATCTATTCTTACATTGCCCTTACCGTAAATAATATCAAGATACTTTAGATTCTCAAAAACCGTGAGTTTGGTATAAAAACAAGGAGATTCAATGAGATTTCCTGTATGGGAAAGTATTTCTGTACGGTTGTGTTTTAAACTTTTATTTTGAATGAAAATATTATCATCATCAGTTTCTAAAAGTCCTAAAAGAAGCTTGATTGTGGTGGATTTTCCAGCACCGTTTCTCCCAAGATAGCCATAAATACTGCCTTCCGGAATATTAAGATTAATATTATTTAAAATAGCTTTTGAACCTATTGTATAGCTGAGATTTTTAGTTGTAATGCTATCCATTATTTTTTGGTTGGGGTTAAAAAAGTATTGGTGTCTATATAAAAGATCCCATCAATAAAATGACTCCATATTTTTTTCTGATCTGTTCCCTGATTAATGGTGGAAACAAATTCTTTTTTGAGATAGGAGTTTTCCTGAACGCTTCTCAGGTCAAGAATAAAGTAAGGTGTTTTCGTTTCATGAAAAATGTTTTCTACAGCCAGTTTTCCCGGTTGATCAGTAAGGTTTTTAGATTCGTTTAATTTTGCGTAGGAAGAAAAGTCAAGCATATAGGAAGCTTTTCCATATCTGTCTTTGATGTAGGAGCCTAATGGACGGTAATTCTTACTGTAAGGAGCCGAAAACGTATGAATATTAGCACACCATACGATGACTTTTTTCTTAGGATATAGAGAATCAATTTGCCAAATAAGATTTTTTGCCATTAATGAATCTCTGAAATGCATGCTTGGTAAAGATCCGGGGTTATATTTCCACGCTTTGTTGAAATTATTACCAATGTCATTAAAATATTTTGAATATATTTCATTTTCAGGAGTCTTTTTTAATCGTAAAACAATCCTTTCAAGTTGATTGATTTCGTTGAGTAGATCTTTTTTCTGCTTTCCATTTAAGAGTTTATCAACATAACCTTTGTAGACGAAGTTTTGAAGTTCATTTATATGCTTATTTAAGATAGGAAAGCTGTTGATGTTAATATTATTTTTACTTAAAAAGGTTTTCAATAATTTACCTCGCTTTTTTATTAAAACTTCTCCTGAGAATTGAATGTCAAATCCGCCAAGTTCAATAGGTGAGGAAGATACTTTGGTTTTTTGATAATATTTGATCAAAGGCTGTGTTTCCTTGTTGTCCCACCAGAAATTGAAAAGCCCCAAACCGCCTATGGAATCTATTGAGGTTTTTAATGAGTGATTTTTCATTTCCTCATTCATGATCCAGCAGTCGTATTGCCCGGCTTCATAAAGAACAACATTGTATCCTAAGTTTTCATGAAGATATTGAATCAATCTTCCTTTCGCCTGAAGAGTGGAGCCGTCGTAATGGGTATTTTCCCCCAACATTAAAATTCTGTTATCTTTCAGAATAGAATCGAGTACTTTCAGGTCGCTATTCCCTTTGTATTTCATAGAAATACTTTTGATGGGCTGTATGTATTGTTTTGTTTCTGAGAGGAGTTTTTGTCTGTCTTTCTGAGGAAATTCTCTATAAATAATTCTATTCAGTAGAAGAGCTGAGATTGCTAAAGTAATAAAAATGTAAAGTAATTTTTTCATGCATTAAAAATTACACTGTTGTCGATGGGTTATAAGTTTTTTTGAAAATCAAATTTAATAAGAAATATCATACGTCGGGGGAAAAGATTTCTAAACAAAGACTGAAATTGAAGATTAATAGTTGAGTTGGCAGAGAAAAATAAAATAATTTCTATAATGAGTATACATAAAAGTACTGATGAAAAAGAAATGAAATAACAATCAGCAATTGGAAATTTTATATTTGAGAATAATCAAAAATAAAGAAAACGAAAAATTTGTATCTGCAGCTTTTTTTGGATCTATAATAATTGCTAGCTTTGGATAATGGATCTGATGTATGATTCATAGATAATTAAACAGAAATAAGAGAACGAAAACATTGCGAAATGACTGACGTATTTGAAAATTACCTTTCCTTAACAGGAAGACTGTCAGCTGAGGAAATCAACTTTTCTGTGCGATTTTTCGAACCGATTCATTTAAAAAAAGGTGATTTTTTTATTCATGAGAATGAGCCATGTCAATATATCGGATTTATCACTTGCGGTGCTGTGAAAGCATATGCTCTCGATAAAGAAGGGAGAGAAAATGTAACATGTTTTAAGTTTGAAAATGAATTTGTTACTTCATTTTTGGAGTTTGTGACACAGGAAAAATCCAAGAGAAGTATAAGAGCTATAGAAGATTGTATAATCTATAGAATAAGCTATTCGGATTATCTCCAGCTGCTTGGTCAGGTTGCCGCTTTAAATGGAGTTATAAAATCGGTGATGGAGCAAGAGTATAGCCAAAAAGAACTGTATCTACTGAATTACAATAATAGATCAGCTGTAGATAAATATCTTCATGTTTTGTCTAATGAACAAAAGCTTGTACAGCGTGTAACAACACAGGATCTGGCATCTTATCTAGGAATCACGCAGCGATCACTTACCCGGGCGAAAGGACAAATACATAAGCCTAATGTATTATAGGACAAATGTCCTTACGAAACACTGATCAGTACTATAGATTTGCACAAAAAACTATGCTACGTCAAATTGCTCCCGAAGTGTTTCAGATTTCTCTTATGCCACGAAACAGCATCAATTGCTATATTATTGAAGGTGTGTTGGTAGATTCAGGGATCAGGAGTTCATATTCCATTGTAAAGAAAGCTCTACAAAAGCTCCCTGTTTATCAACATGTACTGACGCATGCGCATGCGGATCATCAGGGGTGTAGTGATCAGATATGCGAGGAGTTCAAGATACCTTTGCTCTGTCATCCTGATGAAGTTTTTAGAACTGAAACAGGTTTGGTAACCAACGACTATCCAACTCCTAAGCATTGGGTGGCAAAGCTTCAACAAAAATATTGGGCTGGTCAGGGACATAAAGTAGAGCGGACAATCGTTGAAAATGACAGCATCGGAAATTTTCGGGTAGTAGAAACACCCGGGCATTCGAGGGGGCATATTTCTTTATTTCGTGAGCGGGATGGTTTATTGATAATCGGAGATGTGGCAACAAATATGAATCTGCTTACAACAGCAACTGGTTTGCGACTTCCACCAAATATTTTCACCTCGGATCAGCAACGCAATATCAAATCGCTCCAGAAGTTAGCAAAACTGAACCCTGCAATGATCTGCTTTGGTCACGGACCGGTCATGCGGAATACAAATCATAAGTTTGAACAATTTGTAGCTAAATGCAGCTCGATTATTTAAATATAAATCCTTCTGTAATTAAGGTTTAAAAGAAGAAATATTTTAAATAAAAAACTTATCATAAAAATATTTGATTATCTGCTTAGAAGGCAGGTGTTCTATCTGTAAATTAGTTGGTAATAAGAAACAGCACATACAACTAATATAAAACAAAAAGCCTCATCATAAAAATGATGAGGCTTTTGTGAGCGCGAAAGGATTCGAACCTTTGACCGTCCCGATTATAAATCGGGATGCTCTATCTGGTTAGAGCTATTGATGAGCTTTTGTATTTTAAGCTTACTTTTCCAATCTATTATTTCTCTTTCCCTTTTGTATGCATTGTTTTTTGAATCGAATGTTTAAAAATATATAATGATCCAGTCTTTCGTTTTTGCGGTAAATCCTTTGTGATTAGAAAGGTGTCTTCTAAGTCTTTCTTGTAAATCTTCACAAGAATATCCAATATAGTATTTGTCTAAAGACTTAGAATAAAGTATATAACAGTAACACATACAACTAATATAAAACAAAAAACCTCATCATAAAAATGATGAGGTTTTTGTGAGCGCGAAAGGATTCGAACCTTTGACCGTCCCGATTATAAATCGGGATGCTCTATCTGGTTAGAATCATTGATAAGTTTTTGTATTTTAAGCTTACTTTTCCAATCTTTTATTTCTCTTTCCCTTTTGTATGCATTGTTTTTTGAATCGAATGTTTCATAGTAAATAATGATCCAGTCTTTCGTTTTTGCAGTGAAGCCTTTGTGATTAGAAAGATGTCTTCTAAGTCTTTCTTGTAAATCTTCACAAGAATGTCCGGTATAGTATTTGTCTAAAGACTCAGAATAAAGTATATAACAGTAACACATGCAACTAATATAAAACAAAAAACCTCATCATAAAAATGATGAGGTTTTTGTGAGCGCGAAAGGATTCGAACCTTTGACCGTCTGCTTAGAAGGCAGATGCTCTATCCAGCTGAGCTACGCACCCTTAGAAGTTGATTCTCGCTTAGTAATAAGCGCATTAAAAAGTCGGGGCGGCAGGATTCGAACCTGCGACCTCCTGGTCCCAAACCAGGCGCGATGACCGGACTACGCTACGCCCCGAATATATAAGAGAGCGGAGGGTAAGGGATTCGAACCCTTGCGACACTTTCGCGTCGACAGTTTAGCAAACTGCTCCGTTAACCACTCCGGCAACCCTCCTTTTTGTTTATTTTTTAATGATCGTTGTTCCGTTATTGCGAGTGCAAATATAGAATAGATTTCTTTATTTACCAAATAAAATTCAAGAAATTTTTGTGTATTTTTGAAGTAATAAATTGATAAAAAACCAAACTGATGCGTAAGACATTATATATCATCGGATTAAGCACTTTAGTTTTTTCATGTGCTTCTCAGAAAAATGTTAAAAAAAATACTTACCAACCGAAAACACCCGTAGTACAGCCAAAAACTGTAGTTAAGACACAAACTCAGGAAGCTCAAAAACCCAAAGTTGTGAGTGATCATGGAGTGGACTTTTTTACTACTAATATAGCAGACCCAGCAAAAAATGACAATACGGCAAGTTACGGTTCTATTGTATCTGCAAAACCAGCCGGATTTAAAGTTGTGAAAACTTATTTTCCTGCTATGGCACAAAATTTCAGACAGCGTTATCTTATATTACATTATACAGTGCTTCCGGATGACAAGTCTATTACTGTTCTTACTCAGCCCGGAGTAAGTGCTCATTATTTGGTAAACAATACCGGAGATAATGAAATCTATCAGCTGGTAGATGAAAATAAGAGAGCATATCATGCGGGAGTAAGTGCGTGGCGAGCAGATAAGAATATTAATGATACTTCTATAGGTATTGAAATTGTAAATCCTGGTTTTACAAATGATGCTACAGGTAAAAGAGTTTTCGTTCCTTTCAGTGATGCGCAGATCAGGAAAGTGGCGGCATTGGCAAAAGATATTGTGACAAGATATCAGATTCCTGCAACCAATGTTTTGGGACATGCAGATATTGCTCCAACAAGAAAACAAGATCCTGGACCAATGTTCCCATGGAAAAAGCTATATGATGAATATCAAATAGGAATGTGGTATGATGAAGGATTGAAATCAGACTACCAGGAAATTGCACAAGCTGATTTTGCTACCAAGTACATTGATTCTACATTTATATTTTCTGTTCAGACCGCTTTACAGAAATTCGGATATGGTATTGAACTTAGTGGAAAGTGGGATGATGCTACTAAGAAAACAATTGAAGCATTCCAGTATCATTTCCGACCACAGAATTTTGACGGAATTATGGATGCAGAAACCTTTGCAATATTACAAGCGTTGAATGTAAAATATTCAATAAAATAAATTTGAGTTAAAGCGCATCTGTTAGATGCGTTTTTGCTATCTTTAAACGATCAAAAACAGTAAAATATCTGTAATGGAAAATTTCAGAAAAGAGAGTGATCTACTGGGCGAATTGAACGTGCCATTAGATGCTTATTATGGAGTGCAGACACAAAGAGCCATCAACAATTTCAAGATTTCAGGACAACTTTTGTCTTCATATCCGGATTTTATCAAAGGATTGGCTTTTGTGAAAAAAGCTGCAGCAAAAACGAATTATGAATTAGGTCTTCTTAATGAAAACCTATATTTCAAAATAGCAGAAGCTTGTGATGAGATTGCAGAAGGAAAATATCACGAACAGTTTCCGGTAGATATGATCCAGGGCGGAGCAGGAACTTCAATCAATATGAACGCGAATGAAGTAATTGCTAACGTTGTATTGGAAAAATTAGGTAAAAGCAAAGGAGAATATGAATTTTGTTCACCTAATGACCATATTAACCTGTCTCAGTCAACCAACGATGCATATCCTACAGGGATTAAAATGGGGTTGCTACACATGAATATCGGGTTGGTAGAAAAACTTGAGAGAATCATTGCTGCTTTCCGTGCAAAAGGACAAGAATTCCATGATGTGATCAAAATGGGACGTACGCAACTTCAGGATGCTGTTCCGATGACATTAGGTCAGGAATTTGAAGCATTTGCAGCAACATTGGAAGAGGATATCTCAAAGCTTAATAACAACGCAAGTCTTTTCGTAGAAGTAAATATGGGAGCTACAGCTATCGGGACAGGATTGAATGCTCCGGTAGGATACGCAACACTTTGTGCGAAAAACCTGGCTCAGATCACAGGTTTCCCAATTATTTCAGCACCAGATTTAGTAGAAGCTACACCTGATACAGGTTCGTATGTAATCTATTCATCGGCAATGAAGCGTCTTGCCGTAAAATTATCAAAAATCTGTAACGATTTAAGATTACTTTCATCAGGACCAAGAGCAGGACTTTTCGAAATCAACCTTCCTCCGATGCAGCCGGGATCATCTATTATGCCAGGTAAAGTAAACCCTGTTATTCCTGAAGTGGTAAACCAGGTTTGCTATAAAGTAATCGGAAATGATCTTACAGTAACCTTTGCCGCAGAAGCAGGTCAATTACAGCTTAACGTAATGGAACCGGTACTTTCTCATGCCATCATGGAAAATATCAACTTCCTTTGCAATGCATTGGATACCCTTCATGATAAATGTGTAGTAGGAATTACTGCCAACAAAGAAGTATGTCTGAATATGGTAAAACACAGCATTGGTATTGTAACGGCACTTAATCCTTATATCGGTTACAAACAATCTACAGAGATTGCAAAAGAAGCCTTGGAGACAGGAAAGAGTGTTTACAATCTTGTATTGGAAAAAGGAATTCTTTCCCAGGAAAAACTGGATGAGATCCTTGATCCGAAAAACATGTTGAAGCCACACAACAAATAAAATAAAACAATAAATGATAAGTGGTGTTTTCGTCACTTATCATTTATCACTCATTACTTATAAAATATTCCGTGAGGTTTTTAATCATTATTCCTGCCCACAACGAAGAGCAGAACCTCTCATTCACTCTGGATTCCCTGCAGCAGCAAAATAGTAAGGATTTTAAAGTGGTAGTTGTCAACGACGGTTCCACAGACAGGACGCCTGAAATTATCAGGAAATATACAGAGAATGATTCCCGTTTTGAAACCGTTAATCTTCAAAAATCAGAACATCAACCCGGTTCCAAAGTTGTTCATGCCTTTAAAAAAGGCTTGCAGACACAATCTTTAGACGAATTTGATATTATCTGTAAATTTGATGCAGATATTATTCTTCCCGGAAATTATCTTGAAACCGTAGAAAATGCTTTTATCAATAATCCAGAATATGGATTGGTAGGAGGGTTATTATATGTAGAAAAAGACGGAAGCTGGGTATATGAAGGGAATTCCAATAAACATCATGTACGAGGTCCTATGAAAGCATATCGGAAAGAATGCTTTGTTCAGATGGGTGGTCTACGAGAAACTTTAGGTTGGGATAATATAGATTCCATACTGCTTGAGCATTTAGGCTGGAAAGAAGTCGTTTTACCAGAGCTTCATGTGAAGTTGATCAAAGTAAAAGGAGCCGATTATACCATAAGACCCGCAGACTATTACGGACGTTATTTTTATTTCCTGGGATTAAATAGATTGCTTGCTTATATTGCCTCCTCAAAAGAAGCAATGAAAAGTAAATCTCCGGCATTCTTCTTTGATATTATTAAATCCTATGAAGGCTGCAAGTCAAAAAAACTGGAATTAAAAATAACAAAAGAAGAACAAAAAGCAGTCAATGATCAGCGTTGGAGAATGCTGAAAAAGAAATGGCTGAAAATGTAAATAAAGAATAAATGATAAAGTTGAAAATGGTAATTATTTTGAGACGTTTATCATCACATTCAATAGAAACATATTTTAGTCCGTTTAATAAAAAATAAAACAATTGGCTTTAGCCAAAACCTAGAAAATAATTCCAATTCATCAGTGAAAAAAATAGCTTACATTGAAATAGATACTCATGCAGAAATAGCACAAGCCTTCATAGATGTCATGAAGGGAGCAGAAGATTTTAAAGTAGATTATTATTTTTCAAAAAAGATCAAAGATCAGATCAATGAAGCCGATGCAGACGTATTTCTGTCGGACAGTTCTATGATTTTAGATCAATTAAAAAACAGAAAATATGATCTGGTGATTATTGGGACAGTTCATCGTTTTTTCAATACGTTTTTGGCAATAACAAAGAAATACAACACAACAGTTATTGCGCACAATCTCAATTTTACCAAAGCTTCAAGGTTTGAATTAATAAAAAATGTATTTAAAGGCGATATCATCTACAGAATGAAACTGTGGTGGAAAGAAGGATTACTTTATGCGACTAAAGTGTATCAGAATTCTAAGTCTTTAGTGGTGCTGGATGAAGCATTGATTTCCGAAAGGCATCAGTTCTTGCCCCTGTTTTATACAAGAAGTTTTGAGAAATCTCAAAGTGAAAATCCGGTTATTGTAATTCCGGGAGGTGTTTCTCAGAAAAGAAGGGATTATAATCATATTTTTAAAACTATTCAGAATTTAAAAACAGATAAAAAATACGAATTTGTATTTCTCGGGAAGGCAACCGGTCATGAATTGAAACAGCTTGAAAACTTATCTTCAAACTTACAGTCAAATATCACCATTACTTATTTTTCCAAAAGAGTTTCTGCTACAGATTTTGAGGATTGGATGCAAACATCTGATGTTATTTGGTGTCCAATTCAGCAGGAAACAGAATTTTTCAGCATTAAGGAAATCTACGGAAAAACGAAAATGACAGGAAATCTTGGTGACTCCATTGCCTATGGAAAATTAGCTGTTTTCCCTGCCAATTACCCGTCAAAACTGAGTTTTATTTTACCTGAAAAACAAAACATCTTTGAACAGTTGGATGAGCTTCAAAACATTCATTTTGATTTCCAGACAAGTTACAGTAAAAAAGAAGTTCAGAAGAGGCTAGAAGAACTTTTATATAAGCTTATTTAAACTTAAAAATACTCTTGATAAATTTCACATTCAGATAATCCTCTAGTGGGAATATTTTCGTGAAATAATTTCCAATGTAAATTAATACTAAAACTACAGCCGGTTTATACATCAGGTTTAAGAAGCTGCTGTCAAAATTAGGCAGAACAATTGCTACGGTAATTGCCAATGTACAAATGATTGAAACAAAGATCATTTCAATAGTCAAAGGTGAAACTTTGAAAACGATATAATTAAAGGCAATCTTGATAATATTATAAATCGTAAGAGAAATAGCTGTAGATAACGCAATTCCGATAAGTTTCAGATCAGTATTTTTGATAAAATAATAATTCAGCCCAATCGTTAATCCTGCCAATAGAAGCATAACGATAATATTGAATCTGTAATACTTCGAAAGAGAAATAATATTTCCGTTAAATCCAGTTGCAAGATCAATTAAAACAGCAGATCCCCAGATCCAGACTACAGGTTCGTATTCTCTCAGCATTGTTCCATTGTTGGGCATAAGCTTCGTCAGGTAAGGAAAACCAACCATAATACATGAGAACAACACAGCTCCAAGAAAATAAAGAGATAGAGATGTTTTCTTATGAAACCTGTCAAGCTCCACCATATCTCCGTCAGCCAGAGTCTTGTTAATGATAGGAGCGGAGATATTAAATAGTCCCAGCTGAGGAATTGAAATCAAAGAAATCAAAGCATAAAGAACGGAATAGATTCCAACTTCTTCCATTCCCATGAATTCCCCGATCATAAAATTATTGATCGCCAGATAATTCCCGAAAGTTCCTAAAAATCCAAAGAAGCTGTAATTGAAAAACTCTTTCCAGAAATTATCCTTTTTAAAATAATCCGTATTAAAATCAAGTTGGATTTTTTCAAGCTTATTGGTGTAATAAATATATCCGAAAAGCATTAATGCAAAAATCCCAAAAAAGAAAGCAAAGGCAATATTCTGAGATAACGCAAAATAATAAAACAGACAAAAAGCTCCAAGGTTTGCAATCTTAGGAAGTAGATTGTCAAAAATATTGGAGACAACAATCCTTTTGTAATTGGACGTATATTTATTGAAAATCGCACAAAACGAGAGAAGTAATATCAAAGGAAGGATCATTTCCTTGCTTTTCCATGCTTCCAGATGACTGAATTTAGGATAAAAGTAAGGCAGTATGAAAAATACGACAGAGAAAATAAGAAAGTTGATAAAAACAGCCAACAAAGACAAAGAGAGCATATTCTGTTTTTTACCATCTTTTTCTACCGTATGAAAAAACTTTACATTGGCATAAGAAATTCCCAATACCACAAAAGGGACCAACATTTCAGCAGTAGGAAGGATATAGCGGAGTTTTCCGTAAAATTCAAAATCATTTGGAAAGATGAATATTGCAGAAACTGTGCCCAGCAAAAAACCAATATAACCAATAATGGAATATTTGAAGCCTTGTCTCGCTACTACGCTCATAAAGTTGTTTTAAGGGTTTTTAGGTATAAAAATAATATTGTTGATGTACTGAGTTTTATTTTTTTCGTCGCTTATATTTTGTAATAAAATATCTTCTGTAAGAATCTCCAGGGTAAAGCTGTTTCTATTTAGATACATTACTTTATATCCCCAGCTTTCCACTTCAGAGATTTCATTCCATATTGGTGTTTGGTGGTGTCTTTGTTCCATCTCAACCATTAAAGTTGGAAGGAATTGTTTGATGGTTTCCTTAGCTCCTAAAAGAGTTTTTATTTCATTGCCTTCCACATCAATCTTGATGAAATCCAGCCTGTTGAAATGTTCTAAAGCAGCCCACTCGTCTAGTTTGATAACTTTTACTCTTTCAGTGTAGCTTTTTTCTTCCCCTTTTTCTTTATAAGAAGTATTTAAGGTTCCCCTGGAGGCTATCGTTTTTCCATTGATAATCGGAACTTTAAACTCCGCTATCGTATTCTCGTCAGAAAGAGCCAAAGGAAGTACTCTCATGGTAGGAAAGAGTCTTTTTAATCTTCGATAAAGCTTCTTATTAGGTTCAAAAGCATAAATATGCTCATGATTCAGCTTGTTTTCCAGCTGATATAAAAATGTACCTACATTGGCGCCAATATCCAGAATTACAGCATTTTTAGGAAGGTATTCTTTGATCCATACCAGTTCCGGTTCTACATTGCGTTCCGAAAAATTATTTTTATTAAGATTGTTTAAGCTCTTAAAATATCTTTTTTTATAAAAATTCGGACTTATATATTGTAGCTTTTCTGCAATTTTTTGGTATAAAGACATCCTTGACTTTTTGACGAACAGCAAAGATAAGCAAAAATGTAAAACTTATCTTAAAAAATGTTAAATATAATATATTGATTTTCAGTAGATATGCTTTGTAGTCTGTTTTATAAGAATCTGAATTTTAATATATTTTCAGTTTGTCACAGAAACGCTTATAGGTATGTCATTTTTAAATGGATAAAATATTAGAAAAGTCAGACATAGATTTACAGAGCTTTTTTTACGAATATTTTACGTAAAGATGATAACCCGGATCATCTGTGAGTAGCTGCAGTATTTGTGATTGAAAATGAAAATCCAGTAATGTTTAATCGAGGAAAGGGGTATTCAGGAAATCATTGAAAGGTTTCATGAGCTTAAAGATCTTATTCATGTTTTTTGCTGCATTCTTATCCAAAACTTCTTCATCTTTCAGTTGATAGACAACAATAAAGTTTTTAAGTTTCAGATATTCTGCCATTGGATCTTCCTTTTCAAAGCCTTGAGGGATTTTTTTAAGTTTGTCATCCTGATCAAGTTCTGGAAAATGTTTTTTGAAATCTTTATTATTTAAAATTGTGAGAAAATTATCGCCATACAAGGATATTTCTTTTCGTACTTGTTTCAATACCGAAGATTCAGGCATGTAAATTCCCCCAGCCAGAAATGATTTTCCTGGTTCCAAATGAAGATAGTAGCCTCCTTTCTGATTTCCTTTTCCCATTCCCAGAGAAGCTCCGAAGTTGGTTTTGTATGGAGATTTGTCCTTTGAGAAACGGGTGTCGCGATAGATTCTGAATAATGATTTTTTGCTGTCGATTTTAGCAAGTTCTTCATCAAAATCAGACATTTCTTTAATAAGATCATCTAAAAACTGAATAATATTTCCCTGCGCTTCTGTGTATAGGTGCTTGTTTTCATTGAACCATTCGCGGTTATTATTTTTATTCAACTTTTTTAGAAAGTCAAATGTTTTTGAAGAAATGCTCGCTGACATATTGTGTTGGTGTTTTAATGATTGAATAGTTTGCTGATTATATCCAAATACTGAAAGCAGACAAAGCCACCTCCAAATTTACGCAATAAGTAATAAATTTTAAAAGAAAAAAAGTGTATTTTATGGTTTTATTTGAAAACTCATAAATAATCCATAAATAATCAATCCAATTTAATAAAAAAAACTATTATTTGATAAGTCGTTAATATAAGGTGTGTTTTTTTAAATTTAATTTTCGAAAAAATTAAAATACATTAAAGGATTCTGAATTTAAGTTTACATATTTAATACTTTATTCAAAAACAAATCAAATATTTATTGTATCTTTGCAAAAATTTTAAAATAGTTAATGAATTTATTTACGGAAACCAATTTAAGTCCTGATATTCTTAAGGCAATTGGCGAACTGGGTTACGAAAGCCCAACAGAAATCCAAAAACAGACTATCCCTTTTATTCTTTCAGATATTCGCGATTTGATCGCACTTGCGCAGACAGGGACAGGCAAAACAGCAGCGTTTTCGCTTCCGATTTTGGATATGATTGACGATACGAGTCGCAAAATCCAATTATTGGTGCTTTGTCCGACACGGGAATTATGTCTTCAGATTTCTAAAGACATAAAGAATTACTCTAAATACATGGACATCAAAACTACTGCGGTTTATGGTGGAAGTAGCATTGTAGAGCAAATGAGATCTTTAAAAGAGAAACCACAGATTATTGTGGGAACTCCAGGTAGAGTAATCGACCTTATCAACAGAAAAGCGTTAGATTTCTCTGCTATTCATTGGTTAGTATTAGACGAAGCTGATGAAATGCTTTCAATGGGATTCAAGGATGAATTGGAAACCATTCTAAGCGAAACTCCGGAAACTAAACAAACTTTCTTATTCTCGGCTACGATGAATAAAGAAGTGGAAAGAATTTCCAAAAATTACCTTACAAAACCACACCGTATTTCAGTAGGTTCTATCAACGAAGTGAAGAAGAACATTACGCACGAATATTATGTGGTAGGTTACCGTCAGAAAAAAGAAGCGTTGAAGAGATTAATCGATGCTAATCCTAATCAGTATTCCATCATTTTCTGTAGAACAAGAATGGAAACTCAGGAGGTTGCAGATTTCTTAATGCAGAACGGTTATGCAGCTGATGCTCTTCACGGAGACCTTTCTCAGGCACAGAGAGATACAGTAATGAAGAAATTCAGATTGAAAAACATCGATATTCTTGTAGCTACAGACGTTGCAGCAAGAGGATTGGATGTAAACTCTCTGACTCACGTTATTCACTTCTCTTTACCTGATGATCCTGAAGTATTCGTTCACAGAAGTGGAAGAACAGGTAGAGCAGGAAAAGACGGTATTTCTATGGCTTTAATCAAGCCTGAAGAAAGCAGAAAATTGAAGCAAATCAAATCTGCTACTAAAATAGAAATTAACGAAAAATTTATTCCTACAGGAGACCAGATTATCAAAGCTCAGGTTGGTGGTGTTTTCGAAAAATTATTGACGGAGCACGAAGATCTTTTCGAGTTTGATGATAGCTTAATCCCGGATCTAAGCAACTTTACAAAAGAAGAATTAGTACACCAGTTGTTACAATTCCAATTGAAGGATCTTGCTTTATATTACAAAGACAAACACGATCTTGTTGAGCAGAAGTTGAGCAACAGAGATGATGATTACTCAAGAAGAGACCGTGGACGTGATAGAGACAGAGATAGAGGAAGAGACAGAGATCGCGGTAGAGACAGAGATCGTGGTGGAAAACCAAGAAGAAAGGATGAAAACATGGTTAGATTCTTCTTCAACTTGGGTAAAAAAGACCACTTGAAGAAGCTTGATGTTTTAGATATTATCAATAAGGCTACTGCTGGTGGAAAGACCAAGAAAAGAGCTGAAATCGGAGATATCGAAATCCTAGAGAAATTCTCTTTCTTTGAAGTTGAGAAGTCTTTCAAAGACAATGTTCTAAGTAACATTCAATCTATGAAATTCAAAGGAAAGGACATGAGAGCTGAAGTAGCTAATTAAGTCACTTTTTTATACCATATAAAACCGGCAGTAATGTCGGTTTTTTTATTTGATTATCAGTAGATAAGCGAATGTTAACAAAACTTAATGTCATATAGTTTCATGGGCGATCCTTTTTTAGGAAATTTGCACACGAATTATAAATACTAAAAAATGGGAATTGGTAATATTTTCCACGCTTTTCAACCAAAAGATAAAATCTTCTTTGTACTTTTTGAAAAGGTAACTGAAAACCTAGTTGCAATGTCTGAAGAATTCAACACAGGAATCAAGGATTTCGATCTTAATGATGATTCAATGTTGAAAAAAATGAGCGATTTCGAACATAAAAATGACGAACTTACTCATGAGATCTTTGTAGAACTAGGCAAAAACTTCATCACTCCTTTCGACCGTGAAGATATTCACACATTGGCAACAGGATTGGATGATATCGCAGATTATATCTACGCTTCTACAAAATATATCTTCCTATACAAATCTCCGGAGATGAAAGCTTACTCAGATTTCTCTCTATTGATTCACAAAGCATGTCTTGAAATTCAAAATGCAATGAAAAACCTTAAAGGGTTCAAGAACATGGAGCAGGTGAAAGAAGCTTGTATTAAAGTAAACTCTATTGAAAATATCGCAGATGATCTGCTTTCTAACTCAATGGTAGAGTTATTTGAAACCAACGATGCTATCAATATCATTAAGGTTTCATCTGTATTGAACTATCTTGAAATCGTAACAGATAAAGCAGAAGATGTTGCCAATACAATTGAGAACATCATGATTAAATACGCCTAAAAGATAACAATACATAGCAAAAAATGGAATTTCCGATTTTACTTGTAGTTATTATTGCGTTGGCGTTGATCTTTGATTATATCAATGGTTTCCATGATGCTGCCAACTCGATTGCAACTATCGTATCTACAAAAGTTTTAACTCCATTCCAGGCTGTACTTTGGGCAGCACTTTGGAACTTTGCGGCTTTCTTTATTGCTGCTTATATTATTGGAGAATTCAAAATTGGTAATACAATTGCCAAAACAGTTAATGAGAATTTTATCACCCTTGAAGTTATATTTTCCGGTCTTGTGGCAGCGATTGCCTGGAACCTTTTGACATGGTGGTTTGGAATCCCTTCCTCATCATCTCATACGTTGATCGGAGGTTTCCTGGGAGCAGCTCTTATGCATGCTTTCATGATGGATTATCATGATGTGGCAGCAGCTCAGCCAGAACTTGGTTTCTGGGAGACGGCTAAAGAAGCTTTAAGCCAGGTAACTCATCAGAGTGTTGTAAAGTTTGATAAAGTAATTCCTATCTTCCTGTTCATTTTTATGGCACCGATTATAGGGATGATTATCTCGATCATTATTACATTAATTATTGTTCACCTATATAAAAGATCAAACCCTCACAAAGCGGACAAATCTTTCAAAAGATTACAGTTGGTTTCATCTGCATTGTTTAGTTTAGGACACGGTTTGAATGATGCTCAGAAAGTAATGGGAATCATTGGGGCAGCAGTAATTTATTATCACGTTAATATGCTTCAGGATGTACAATATCTGAACATTCCTTCTGCAGGACGTTTTGATTATTTTGCACAGCATTATATCTGGGTTCCTTTGGTTTCATTTATCGCTATTGCTTTAGGAACAATGAGTGGTGGTTGGAAGATCATTAAAACAATGGGAACAAAGATCACTAAGGTGACTTCATTAGAAGGTGTAAGTGCAGAAACTGCAGGAGCTATTACCTTATTTATCACAGACCACTTCGGTATTCCTGTATCTACAACACACACGATTACAGGTTCTATCATCGGAGTAGGATTAACGAAAAGAATTTCAGCAGTAAGATGGGGAATTACAGTAAGCTTACTTTGGGCTTGGGTATTAACTATTCCTATTTCAGCTCTTGTAGCAGGAATTACATATCTTATTGTAACTTTCCTTTCTTAAGATAAAAAAATCACAATTATCATATAAACTTTGTCCATTTGGGCAAAGTTTTTTGTTTTATAAAGCCCTGAAAAATCGTATTTTTGTTCAAATTATAAGATTTTATGGAATTTTTAGACAGATACCAACAGATTGTTGCTGACGCCATTAATAAGTACACTTTTAAAGATAAACCTACGGAGTTATATGATCCGATGAATTATATAATTTCCCACGGTGGAAAACGTCTTCGTCCCATTATGGTACTGATGGCATGTGATCTTTTCGGTGGAGATCTTAAACAGGCGATAAAGCCAGCTTTGGCAATTGAATTTTTCCATAATTTTACCCTGATCCATGATGATATTATGGATGAAGCTCCTTTAAGAAGAAACAAACCTACCATTCATACTCTACACGGCATTAATGTGGGAATTCTTTCCGGTGACGGATTGATGCTTAAAGCATACAAGTTTTTTGAAGATCTTGAACCCGAAATTTTCAAAGCTTGTATCAGAATTTTTACCCATACAGGACTTCTTTTATGTGAAGGACAACAGTATGATATTAATTTTGAAACTCAGGAGAATGTGACTTTTGATGATTATATCAGAATGATTACTTATAAAACCGGAGTATTAAGTGCTTCTTCTTTTGAGATCGGAGCATTAATTGCGAGAGCAGACTTTAAAGATGCAAAAGCGATTTTCAACTTTGGAAAACATATCGGTATAGCATTCCAGATTATGGATGACTATCTTGATGTATTCGGAGATCAGGCACAGTTTGGGAAAAAGCATGCTGGAGATATTTATGAAAACAAGAAGACGGTTCTTTACTTGTTAGCAAGAGAACACGCTACGGATGAAGAAAGAAAAGAGCTTGACTACTGGTATTCTAAAAAGACAGATAACGTAGACAAAATTTACGGGGTTGAAAAGATCTTCAGAAGAACAAAAGTAGATGAAAAAGCACTTCGTCTGATTGAAAAACATAATGAGATCGGTCAGAGCTATCTTCAGAAAATTGATATTCCGGACGAAAAGAAAAAACCATTTATTGAATTAGCGAATTATTTGTTAAGAAGAGAAAGCTAAATAAGGTTACAGGTGATAGGAAGTAGGTAACAAAATTGCCTGCAACCTATTACCTAACACCTAACATCTATAATGAAGTTCAGAACAGAAGTAAATATTCCAAAATCAGAGAAGAAAATTGAAATTGAAGATCGAATATTTTCAATAGGGTCTTGCTTTGCCTCTGAAATGACTGAATTACTGAAAGATGGGCAACTTCAGACCTTAAATAATCCTTTTGGAACTATTTTCAATCCTTTTTCTATCAATAATGCGATAAAAAGACTTCATGATTCTTCATTTTATGTAGAAGAAGAGCTGATTATCTACAACGAGGAATATATTTCACTGGATCATCATACCAATTTTGATACAAGATATATTCATCAAACGCTGGATAAAATCAATGAGGCTATTGAAGAAGGGAATGCTTTTCTTCAGGAGGCGGATTGGGTCATTATTACCTATGGATCATCCTTTATCTATGAATTTACCCCCAAGAATAAACTTGTCGCAAACTGCCATAAAATTCCGCAGAAGTTTTTCGAAAAACGATTACTTTCCCATCAAGAATTAACAGGAGCTATTTACAATACAATTCTTGAACTTAAAGATATCTGTAAAGAAGGTGTACAAATCTTGTTTTCAGTTTCTCCAGTAAGACATACCAAGGATGGAATGGTGGAAAATCAATTGAGTAAATCCAAATTAATTACAGCAATACATGAGTCTATATCCATGTTTGAAGACTGTCATTACTTGCCGGTATATGAGATTTTAATGGATGATTTGAGAGACTATCGTTTTTATAAAGAAGATATGATTCATCCAAGTACTCAAGCGGTCAATTATATCTTTGATAAATTTGGAGATTCTTATTTTTCGGATGAAACTCAAAACTTCATTAAAGATAACTTTAAGATTATCAAAGCATTGGAGCATAAAACCAATGACGTTAAAGATCCGAAATTCATTGAATTCAGAGAAAAACTGGATCAAAGAATTGAAAGCCAGCGTAAAAAAGTAAAACATACAATATTTCCAAAATGATTGATTTTACCCGAATTGATTATCTTAAAACCGGAAATGAAAGACAGAAAAGAGCCTACGAGGTTTTGATAAAATACAGAGTTTTTGAAAAATTAAAACTTTATTCACCTATTCTAGCCGGAACTGTTCCCATTGAAATTGATATAGCAGGAAGTGATCTGGATCTTATTTGTGAAGTGAATTTAGAATTTGAGGAGGAATTTTTGGATGACCTAATGTTCAGTAAATTTATTCCTTACGATGTAGAAGTGGAATATCCCATCATAAATGGTGAAAAATGTATTACACTGAATTTTATTCTGGAAGAATTTCCGATTGAAATTTTCGGACAGAATAAGCCCACCACTCAGCAGAACGCTTATCTTCATATGATTGCTGAACACAAAATATTACAGGAAAAAGGAGAAGAATTTAAACACAAAATAATAGAACTTAAAAAGCAGGGTATTAAGACAGAACCGGCATTTGGAATGCTGATGAACCTTGAAAACCCTTATGAAGATCTGTTAAAACTATAGAAAATGATTGATACACATACACATTTATACGCAGAAGAATTTGATGAAGATAGAAAAGAAGCTATTCAAAGAGCTTTAGATAAAGGTATTTCTGAATTTTATCTTCCGGCGATTGATTCAGAATCTCATGTAAAAATGTTGAACTTGGAAACAGAATATCCGGGACAGATTTTTTCAATGATGGGGCTTCATCCTTGCTATGTAAAACCTGAATCCTGGGAAAAGGAATTAGAAATTGTAAAGAATTATCTTGACGACAGACATTTTCCAGCAATAGGAGAGATCGGAATTGATCTGTATTGGGATAAAACAACACTGGATATTCAGGTAAAAGTTTTTGAACAGCAGATTGATTGGGCAATTGAAAAAGACCTTCCGATTGTGATCCATACGAGAGAAAGCTTTGAGGAAACATTTGAAGTTCTGGAAAGAAAAAAACATCCAAAATTAAGAGGGATTTTTCATTGTTTTTCAGGAAATCTTGAGCAGGCTCAGCATGCTATTGATCTTAATTTTATTCTAGGAATCGGAGGAGTAGTAACATTTAAAAATGGAAAGATTGATCAGTTTTTAAGTGAAGTTCCTTTAGATAAAATAGTTTTGGAAACCGATTCACCTTATCTTGCCCCGGTTCCGTACAGAGGAAAGAGAAACGAAAGTTCTTATCTTGATCTTGTGGCAGGAAAACTGGTAGATATCTATGGAATAGATTTTACAGAGATAGATAGGATTACTACGGAGAATGCTAAGAAACTTTTTGTTATCTAACAGATAGGAATGAAAGTACTACCTAATATTACTTCACTGAGGTTTTTTCTAGCTTTACTGGTTGTGATTTTTCATATTCCTCAGTTCTTCGATAACAGAGGTTTACCTACTTTTTATGAGTTGCCTCTGTTTGATAAAGGACGTGAAGCAGTATATATGTTTTTTTCTTTAAGTGGTTTTCTTATTATCAGACAGTTGTTTGAGGAGAAAATGATCACAGGTAAAATAAATCTGAGGAATTTTTATATAAGAAGAATACTCAGAATTTTTCCATTGTATTATTTGGTGGCTATTATTGGATTATTGTACTATAATGTCGTTCTTCCCAAAATGGGGTTTGATTTTACAAGTAATTATAATTTGTGGGAAGGAATTGCTCTTCTTTTTACCTTCTTTCCTAATGTTCTTTCTGCTTCTGAACCGGGAGGGATTCTTGAAATACTTTGGTCCATAGGAATAGAGGAACAGTTTTACCTTCTGATTGCTCCTCTTATTTTGCTCATTTCTTTAAAAAATATCAAAGCATTCTTACTTATTTTCACCATTCTATTTATAGGGCTGTATCATATGCCTGATTTTGAATTTTTAGATGAATATAGAATGATGTTCTTCTATTTTTCTTTTGCCGGATGGTGTTCTCTACTAAAGTTTAAGCCCAATAAATATTTTGGAATTCTTCAGATTGTAAGCTGTGTACTGTTGCTGATTTATTTTACGACAAATCTATTTATCAGTACTATGTCTGAATTCCAATATAGAGTATTTAGTACAATCTTGTTCGGTTTTTTTCTTATTTTCTTTACTCAAAAAAAGATCAGTTTTTTTGAAAATAAAAAACTGATCTATCTTGGAAAAATTTCTTACGGAATATATATGTATCATACCATTGTAATGCAACCCGTGGGGTTTGTCTTGCTTAAACTAGTGGCTAAATACAATATAAATGACTATATAGTCATTGTTTCAAGTTATCTTGCCATTCCACTAATCACAATACTGGTGGCGCATTTCTCATATCAATATTATGAAAAAAGGTTTCTTAGTTTGAAAAGCAGATACAGAAATATATTTTAATTAAAAATTATTTTTTTCTTGTAAAATTCTTATTCTTAGGTTTCTTAAATCCAACAGAAGCCGTTTGAGAAGGTTTTTTCTTGTTTTTATTTGCCCCAGAATTAGTATTATTTGTTGTTCTTGGTTTTTCAGTTCGGGGAGCAACAGGTTTGTTATTAGAATCTCTTTTCTGTGCAACCAGATCATCCGTATGGAAAGGGTGATTTTTAATAACAGGAATTTTCTTTCCGATAAGCTTTTCCGTATTCTTTAAATTTAAAAGATCAAGCCCATCTACAAAAGAGATAGAATTTCCTTCAGCACCCGCTCTTCCTGTTCTTCCAATTCTGTGTACATAAGTTTCGGAAACATCAGATAATTCAAAATTGATAACGAATTTTAATTCATCAATATCAATTCCTCTCGCTGCAATGTCTGTAGCTACAAGAACCCTTGTTTTTCCCGATTTAAAATTATTCAGGGCATTCTGTCTAGCATTCTGAGATTTATTACCATGAATTGCTTCTGCTGAGATCTCATCTTTTTGAAGCTTTCTTGCAATCTTATCCGCCCCATGTTTGGTTCTTGCAAATACCAATACCGATTCTGAAATATCATTTTTCAGAATATGGGATAACAAATTCAGTTTATTATCCTTCTCTACAAAATAAACAGATTGTTTGATGGTATCAGCAGTAGAAGAAACTGGAGTAACCTCTACCTTTACCGGATTATTTAGTATAGAATTAGCAAGCTTCTGAATTTCTCCAGGCATTGTTGCTGAGAAAAATAAGGTCTGTCTTCTCTGTGGTAAAAGCTTAATGATTCTTTTTACATCATGTACAAAACCCATATCAAGCATTCTGTCGGCTTCATCAAGAACAAATATTTCAAGATTTTTTAAGCTGATGATTCCCTGAGCAATAAAATCAAGTAGTCTTCCCGGTGTAGCTACAAGAATATCAACTCCTTTTTTCAAAGCAGCTTCCTGATTTCCTTGTTTTACTCCTCCAAAGATCACGAGTTCTTTTAATGGAAGATATTTACCATAAGCATGGATATTTTCCTCAATCTGGATCGCCAACTCTCTGGTTGGAGTAAGAATTAAGGCTTTAATATTCTTGTTTGGAATTTTATTTTTAGATAGATTTTGTAAAATTGGAATAGCAAATGCCGCAGTTTTCCCTGTCCCTGTCTGTGCGCAGCCTAAAAAATCTCTGCCATTTAATATTTCAGGAATTGATCTTTCCTGAATGGGGGTTGGAGCTGTATATCCCTGTTCCTGGATTGCCTTAGCAATAGGTTCTATTAAGTTTAAGTCTGTAAAATTCAAATGAATTATTTTAAAATTTAAATAAAAATTCCTTCGGTTTGAAAGAATTACATTCTGCAAAGGTAGGTTAAAATTTTAAGAGTTGTATTTCAAGGTTATATAACCTTTGCTTTACATTTATTTAGAAGGAATTATTGAAAATAGATGTTTAATTTATGTATAACAAAAAAATAAAGAGAAGCAATAAAGCCTCTCTTATTTTGTATTTTATAACTGGATTAAATTATCCGTGTAATTGTTTCCAGATTGCATCCTTCAATTCTACAAGTCCTTCACCTGTAACACCAGAGAAAAATAATGGTTGTTTATTCTCTGGGAACTCAGCAGCGATTTCCTTTTTCAGTTCACTATCTAAAAGGTCAGATTTTGAAACGGAAACAATGAAATCTTTATCCAAAAGTTCAGGATTGTATTCCTTTAATTCATTTTCAAGAATCTTAAATTCCTGGAAGTGATCTTCAGAATCTGCCGGAATTAAGAATAGCAGGATTGAGTTCCTTTCAATATGTCTCAGGAATCTGTGTCCTAATCCTTTTCCTTCCGCTGCACCTTCAATAATTCCTGGGATATCAGCCATTACAAATGATTTGTAATTTCTATAATCAACAATTCCAAGGTTAGGAGTTAATGTGGTAAAGGCATAGTTTGCAATTTTAGGCTTAGCTGCAGAAACAGAAGCTAAAAGTGTGGATTTTCCTGCATTTGGAAACCCTACTAAACCTACATCTGCCAAAATTTTAAGTTCAAAGACTATATAGCCTTCCTGACCGTCCATTCCGGGTTGAGCATATCTTGGAGTCTGATTGGTAGAAGATTTGAAGAATTCGTTTCCTCTTCCTCCTTTTCCACCTTCCATCAAGATGATTTCCTGCTTGTCTTCAAGAATTTCTCCGATAATTTCTCCTTCTTCATTTTTAGCGATACTCCCAATAGGAACATCGATGTAAATATCAGCACCATCAGCTCCGGTAAGCTGGTTTTTCGCTCCGTTTTCACCTCGCTCAGCTTTGATGTGACGGGTATAACGAAGCGGAAGTAAAGTCCATTCCTGAGCATTTCCTCTCATGATAACGTGTCCTCCACGACCTCCGTCACCACCATCAGGACCTCCCTTAGGAATATATTTTTCACGGCGAAGGTGGGCAGAACCTGCTCCTCCGTGTCCGCTTTTACAATGAATCTTTACGTAATCTACAAAGTTTGACATAATTTTTAGGGTTTAGGCCTTAGGGGTTAGGGAATAGATATTTAACTATGCTAAATCCTAATCCCTAAATCCTAAATCCTTATTTAATTTTCTCTACTTCAGCAAAAAGTTTTTGAGAAATCTCTTCAATTTCTCCAACGCCGTTTACCTCTACATATTTTCCTTGTTGCTTATATAGTTCGGCTACTTCTGCTGTTTTAGTATAATATTCTTTAATTCTGTTTTCGATGATCTCTACATTGCTGTCGTCTGATCTACCGCTGGTTTCTCCTCTCTTCAGAAGTCTTTCAACCAAAATTTTATCCTCAACGATTAATGAAAGACAAATGTCGATCTCGTCATTCAGTTCTTCTTTAACGATTTTTTCCAAAGCTTCTGTCTGAGCAGTTGTTCTTGGATATCCATCAAAAATAAAACCGTTGGTATCGGTAGGTTTTCTGATCTCATCAATCAGCATATCTGTTGTTACCTGATCCGGAACCAATTCTCCCTTATCGATGTAAGACTTAGCCAATTTTCCAAGTTCAGTGTCATTTTTCATGTTGTATCTGAAAAGATCACCTGTTGAAACCTGCTTTAAGTTGAATTTTTCGATTAGATTCTGAGCTTGTGTTCCTTTTCCACTTCCTGGAGGGCCGAACAGAACAATGTTTATCATAATTTTGATTCGCTTCCGGCAGTTGGCATTTTACCCTCAGTTCTTGACTTTGGGCGACTTGCTTTTTGCTTTTAGCTTTATTTAGTTAATATTTTACTTTTATTTCAATTTAATATTTAAAGCTAATAGCCAAAAGCTAGAAGCTAATAGCCATTTTAATGGTTGATTTGTCCGTCTGCTAATTGGTATAAATTAGGTAGGTTTCTTCCCAACTCATCATAATCTAATCCATAACCAAGTACAAATTTGTTTGGAATTTCTTTTCCTATATAATCCAATTTGAAGTCTTTCTTGTAAATTTCAGGCTTCAATAAGAAACTTGCTAATTTTACAGACTTAGGACGCTGCGTTTCCTTAAAATATTTGAAAAGACTCTCAACTGTATTTCCTGTATCTACGATATCTTCCACAAGAATGATGTGACGATCTTTTACATCCTTAGTAAGCTCCATTTTCTGATAAACGATCCCTGTAGATTCAGTTCCTACATAAGAACTCATTTGAATGAAGGCGATCTCGCATTCACCCGGATAATATTTCAAAAGGTCGGAGAAGAACATGATCACCCCATTTAATACACCGATGAAAACAGGAACCTCATCCTTGTAATCTTCATAAATTCTTAACGCTGTCTCTTTTACAATTTCCTGAATTTCGGCTTCCTCTAAATAAGGGACGAAAGTTTTGTCGTGAACTTTAATACTTTCCATAAAATTTTTAGTAGGAGGCAAAGTTACGGATTTTTGATTTTTCAATAAAATCTTTTTGTGTTTAATCCTGGATTTGTGCTATCTTTGTTCTTTCAAAACCCAAAAATACAGACATGTAGGATATAATTTCTTTCAGATTTATTAAAGCAGTAGCGAATGAGTTACTAGTGTTTAACCATTATTAAGAAAGAAATCATGATTTTACTTCAAAATATGTCCTTTGGGTTTCCGGGAGAGAATCTGCTATTTAATCATATCTATTTAACGATACAATCTTATACAAAATCCGCACTTGTGGGAAGCAACGGCATGGGAAAATCTACGTTGCTAAAAATAATCGCCAATGAATTACTACCGTTAGAAGGAGGCATAAATATTCAGGGTGATATTTTTTATGTTCCCCAGATGTTCGGAAATTTTAATCATTTAACCATAGCTGAATGTTTAAAAATAGACCAAAAGCTAGATGCTCTTGAAAAAATTACAAATGGAGAAACTGATGAAAAATACTTTGAAACTTTAAATGACGATTGGGAAATTGAGGAACGTTGTCAAAATGCTCTGAAATACTGGAAGCTTCAGGATTTTAATTTAAACCAAAAACTGGAAGGTTTAAGTGGTGGGCAAAAGACAAAGGTTTTTCTTGCGGGAATTCAAATCAATCAGCCGGAAATTATTATTCTGGATGAGCCAACGAATCATCTTGATAAGGAAGGACGAGCACTTCTTTATGAACTTATTGATAAAACAATTGCTACAATACTGATGGTAAGTCATGACAGAATTTTATTGAATCTTGTTGATACCATTTTGGAATTGAGTAATCAGGGAATTGCTACCTACGGCGGAAATTTTGACTTTTATACGGAACAAAAGGAAATTGAAGAAGGTGCATTACAAAATGATATTCACTCGAAAGAAAGAGCACTGAAAAAAGCCAAGGAAAAAGAAAGGGAAACCCTTGAACGTAAACAAAAACTGGATACTAGAGGAAAACAAAAGCAGGAAAAGTCTGGGGTAGCAAGGATTATGATGAATACCCTGAAAAATAATGCTGAAAAAAATAGTTCAAAGCTTAAAGGTGTACATGCTGAAAAGATCAGTGGTATTTCTGGAGATTTGAGAGAACTTCGATCTTCCCTGAGGAATTATGATCAGATGAAAGTTAATTTCAATGATTCAAATCTGCATTCCGGTAAGATTTTATTGTCTGCGGAAAATATTAATTTTAAGTACGAAGATGAGAAACTATGGAACGAAAATCTTGATCTGGAAATTCGTAGTGGAAACAGAATTTGTATTAAAGGTTCAAACGGATCAGGGAAAACAACATTGATACAACTTTTGCTGGGAAAAATAAAGCCATTTGAAGGAAATATTAATAGAACAGATTTTAACAGTATCTATATTGATCAGGAGTATTCTTTAATTGATAATGAAGTGTCTGTTTACGATTTTTCTCAGACCTTTAATGATAATGCTATGCAGGAATCCGAGATCAAAACGTTATTGTCCCGATTTTTATTCGGAAAAGATACTTGGGAGAAAAAATGTGGTTTTCTCAGTGGTGGAGAACGTTTAAGACTTCTTTTGTGCGGACTTTCCATAAGTAATAAAGCTCCGGATATGATTATTCTTGATGAACCGACAAATAATCTGGATTTGCAGAATATTGAAATACTGACTAATTCTATTAAAGATTATCAGGGAACACTTCTGGTAATTTCTCATGATGAAGTTTTTCTTAATGAGATTGGAATTGATAGGGAAGTGGTGTTGAAATGATTTTTTCTCGCAGATGTTTGTGTTTTATTTTAATCTTCATGATTTGCAAAATATTTCCTTGTTTTCAATATATTCAATTCAATAGAAACGGGCTTTAGCCCGTTTATTTTAAAATAACAAAATCCCATAGGCTTTAGCCCAAACTTAAAAAACAAAACCCCGGAAATGACTTCTGGGGTTTTGTTTCTAAAATTATTTCTTCGTTTTCTTAACTGCATCCAGATAAATCTTCTTAATACTATTCTTTTCCTCCTTTTCACTAAGATCTTCAAGTGCGGGAAGTAAAGTCGTATTGTGTGATGTTTTCAGTTTAAGAATTTCTCCTAATGCAAAAGCGGCACTCCAACGGACAACAGTTCCTTCATGATCTGTATTGGCTAAAAGATTACTGATAGCTTTATCCAGATTTTCTGTGAATAAATGTGCTGTATTACCAATTACTTTAGCGCTTTCCCATTTTATTCTTGGCGCTTTTTCAGTAAGAGTATTCGTTACAAATCCAAATACAGTTTCATCGGCAAGGGTGGGATTCTGTTTTGTTGCATATTCTATAGCTTCTATACAGCTTCCTTTTACAGGATCTTTTGCTTTTTCAGCGAAGGCAATAAGTTCATCAATAGGAAGGGAAGTATCGATAATCCATTTGCTTACAATTTCCGTTTTTTCCTTTGCTTTTGTAGCCTTGTCTTTAAAAAGTTCTTCTATGGTCATGGTGATTAATTTTGATTTTTCCAGCGTTCTAATTTAGGAATTCCGTTTGAAAATAAACTTGCTAAAAAACCAGGGAAGCCCATATCCTTCATCTTATGTTTTACAAACTCTTGCATTTCTTTTGCTGTGATATTGGCTTGTCTGAACTGTCCTTTTTCATAGCAATAATCACAATATTTTGTGCTGGTAGAACCGTCGGAATTGGTTCCGCCTCCGTTAGGTGATTTTTTCAGAGGCATTCTGCAGCTCTGGCAATTTTTGTATACTTTATCCATGTTATATTATATTTTGGACAAAGGTAAATAGGGCGACTGTCAACCTTATGTCAGTCTGTTTTTTTAATTTAAAAGTAAGCAGCCTCTTCCAGTTTTCAACCCTCTATCTATGTCAAAGAATTAATATATTCTTCCAGTGTAAAATGACTTTCTTTCCTAAAAGGTAGTCCTGTATTTCTTAAGTTCTGAATCTGTAAGACTTTAAAATCCCGGTATCCATTTCTTTCCCAGCACCAGGCAATCAGATGCCATTGGTTGGTATAAAAGCTCATGCCAATGGGTTCAATTTCTCTTTCGCTGGCTTTATTTAAATTATTGAGATAACCTATTTTCAGAATTTGCTTATCAACAATGGAGTTTTGTAAAATTGTAAGATAATCTTTACTATGATCTGTTTCTGGAGAAACATAGATGCCAATTTTTTTCTGCAAAAGATCAACTTTCTCCTTTTCAGAATATTGCAAGACTGATTTTATTTTATCAATGGCATTGGAAACATTCTTCTGTATGGTCTTATCTGTGTAACGTTCTGAAAGTTTTGAAATCATGATTAGTGCATTCGCTTCATCGCTGGTAAGAAGAACAGGCGGTAAAAAGAATCCTTGCAAAACAGTATATCCTTTTTGTGGTTCGTAATCAATAGGAACTCCAATTTCTCCCAATGCTTTAATATCCCGGTAAACCGTTCTTATGCTGATTTCGTATTTCTCAGCAATATAATCGGCAGTTACAAACTTTTTAGATTGTAGGGTGGTAAGCACGGAAATCAGTCTGTCAATTCTGTTCATTATTTTAAAACATGAGATTCAAAAATATAAAATTATTAGATACATCATTGTGAGCGAAACGAAGCAATCTTTAATAACTCCATATTTACCCGCTCAATTATCAAAATCAGCCTCTGTCATTCTGAATATAGACTGAAGGTCTGCGAACGTAATTTAAAACTAGAATGAAGAATCTCAATATAGGAAAAAACGCTCGCAGATTTTGCAGCTAAACATATCCATAAACATCTACGAAATCTGTGTAAGCCTCATCAGCATTAAGAATTAAAAACAATATGAGAATTTTATTGATTCATCCTATTTCTTTCCTCCTCATTCCCAAAATTTCTATCCTTAGATTTCAGATCATTATTTCCGAATCTGTAGCTTAATGAAAGCCTTAATCCTCTTGTATAATTATTATTTCTGAAATTAGTTTCAATACCATTAGATTGATAAGAAATCAAAGGTCTTTGGCTATTCAGAAGATCAGTTCCGGTAAGGGCTATTGAAAATTTTTTGTCCAGGCATAATACTTTTACTGTAACATCTAAAATATTCATTGTAGAAATATGGAAGATCTGATACCTACCTGGAAATTGTAAGCCATAGTTGACACTTAAGGAAATTGTTTTTTTCTTGTTAAGAGTAAAATCATTATTACTGTACAAATAAGCATTGTAACCATCAATAGAGGCTGTATAAGGTACTTTTGATTTTACATTCTGATAATTAACATTCAACCCCGAAAAGCTATTCCACCATTTTATTGAGTTGAAATTATATGAGGTGGAAACCCCGATTTGATAAGTATCAGCATAGTTCATAGGCGTATTTCTGGTAACATTGGTTTCAGGATTCAATATAGATAAAGCCTGTCCGAAATCTGAAACCTTAGAGTAATATAATGAAGAAGTCCACTTTTGACCCTGAATATAGGAAAGTTCCACATTGTCAATGATAGAAGGCTTTAGATAAGGATTGCCTTCAGAATAATAAAACGGACTTGTTCGTACAACAAACGGATTCAGATAATCAAAATCAGGACGTCTGATTCTTCTGTTGTAATTCAATGAAAAAGAATGATTGGTATTCATAGTATACGTAAGATAAGCTGTTGGGAATAATTTGATATATTGATTTTTATTTGTCTGATTGTTGTTTTCAGAAACCCCAATTGTTTGGGTAGCTTCCGCGCGCAATCCCAATTTAGCCTCCCATTGACTATTGAATTTTCTACTCACTGAAAAATATAATGCCTCATTATATTCTTTATAAATGAAAATATTGGATTGATCTGTATTAAGTACAGGTAACCCTGTTTCTTTATTATAGGCTAAAAAATTATTGTCAGTACGGGTAAAAGAAAAACGACCTCCAAAATTAAACTCTGCCCACGATAGTTTGGTTTCCAGATCTGTCTTTCCTGAATAATTACGAATTTTATTCACATTTGAATTTAATGCTGAAAAATATGTGCCGGGAAGCATTTGCATGTTGGCATCAAGTTCACTGCCATAGAAATCCCTCACATCATCTTTTTTATATTCAAAAAAATCAAAATCTGTAGTCAGTACAGTTTTAGCACTGTCCATTTTTATAGTATTAAACCAGTTTAAACTGTTAATATTGGGTTTATTGGATGACTCTGTATCGGAAGAAATGAACGAATTAGGGTGAGAACTCTGATAATTCATTCTTGACGTAAATGGCGAACTTGAACCATTTTCGGTGCTGAAACTTCCCAAATATTTTACTCCCGTGGTCCATTGATCTGTGATTTTATAATCAGCCCCTAAACTGATACCCAGATTCTTATTCTTACTGATACTCTGTGTATCCATAGACCATAATTCATTTTGATAATAAGTATTGGTTTGAGAATTGGACCGAAGCTTTTGCTGTTCCACATACAAAGAAGATTGTAGAGAAAGTTTCCCATGGTTATAATTAAACATGCCCTGAACACTGTTGCCAGCATAGAATCTTTGGGTATAATTGGTTCCTACACTGGCATTCCATGAATTGCTTTTTGCTGTTTTAAGTTTAATATTGATAATACCGCTATTTCCTTCCGCTTCATATTTTGCTGGTGGAGAAGTGATGACTTCAATACTTTTAATATTATCCGAAGGAATGGTTTTCAGGAAAGCTGCAACTTCACTTGCCGGAATTTTTTGAAGACGGTCATCAATCATAATCAGAACCTCACCCTTGCCAACGATGGAAATTGCTTCATTTTGAACTCTCACCATCGGAGCAGATTTTAAAGCATTCAAAGCATTACCACCCGTTGAAGCGATTGAGTTTTCAACGTTATAAATTAATCGGTCTACTTTTCTTTCGATGATTTTTTTCTGTTTTTTGATAACAACAGTTTCTAATGAAGTTTCGTTTGTGGTTTCCTTTTCCTGTGCATTCATTGTGTTTAGGAATAACAAAAGTATAGTTGGAAGAATTAAAGTTTTCATAGTTTTTGTCTTTATTTTTCAGCAAAACTGCAGCATTGAGCAACCTGAAACCAATTTTATCGACGTTCCCGGGATTTTTGTCGACAAACCCATTGTAAAGCTTTTCTATAAAAACCTATTTTTACAAAAAAATAATAACCGATATGGGAAAACTATATCTGAATAAAAAAACAGAGACTGGTCTACATTTCTTATTTTGGCTGCTGATCTTGTACTTTATGTTAGTGGGCAAACCGCTTTCTTTAGAAATACCAGAGCTGGATTTATTCTTTAAAACCTATTCCATAGTTTTTGTGCTAACCTTCTATTTCAATTATGTCGTGGTAATGCCAAGAATTTTCAAGGATTTTAAATGGATAAAACTATTGGCAGGAATTATCATTACTTATCTGTTCTTTACATTAACCAGATTTGTGATTGAACAGATTTTAACAGATTGGTGGCTAGGGCAGGTGAATTATACCAATCCGGTCTTAGGAAGTTACCTTCTGGATAATCTTGCCTATAGCAGCAAACCTATTATTTTTAGCTCATTCTTATGGTTGATTATCCATGTGATAAGACTTTTAGAATACAATAAAGTGATTTTGGAAGAACAGAAAAATACGGAGATCAAATTCCTTAAGGCTCAGATCAATCCCCATTTTATTTTCAATACTTTGAATAATATCTATTCAATGGTTCATTTTCAATCTCCTGAATCTCTTTCTGCTATTGAAAAACTGAGCAGCATTATGCGTTTTACCACTTATGAGGCTCAAAAAGAGCATATTGCCCTGTCGGAAGAGTTGGATTATATAAAAGCTTATATAGAGCTGGAAGAATTAAGACATTATGAAAATAATATTGTAAAATGGCAGTCAGGAATTAAAGATGAAAAACAAAGAATAGCACCGTATATTCTGTCCCCATTGATAGAAAATGCCTTAAAGCATGGAGCTTATTCAGAAAAAGATCCCATTGAAATCAATATAATTTCTGATGATAAAAGTCTGAATTTTGAAGTTATCAATTCCATAGGAAATAAAAAAACGGATAAATTGGGCGGCATCGGTCTTGATAATCTTAAAAACAGGTTAGATATGCTGTATCATGGTAAATACAAACTGGAAACCACTCGTCTTGAAAATAAATTTAAAGCATCCATACAAATTCAAATTTCATGAGACAAAAGATCAATTGTATTATCCTTGATGATGAACCCTTTGCTGTAAGGCTTTTAAATGATTATGCCCAAAAAACAGATCTACTGAATATCATTTATGCCGGAAGTGACGTGTATGAAGTGATGAGATTGCTGGGGTCAGAAAATATAGACCTTATTTTTATTGATATTCAGATGCCTGAGCTTACGGGAATTGAAATGATGAAAATGTTCAATAAGAATCATAATTTCATTGTAACCACTGCTTATGCTGAATATGCTTTGGAAGCTTTTGATTTTCATGTGGTAGATTTTTTATTGAAGCCAATTACTTTTAATCGTTTTTATCAAGGAGTACAAAAATTTATACAATGGCAGCAAGCATTCATTCCTGAGTCGCAGATGGACCATCTTTTTGTCCGGTCAGACAGAAAATATTACAAAATAGCCCTTGATGAGATTATTTATATTGAAGGATTGAAAGATTATATCAGAATTCACACCATCAACGATAAAATCATGGTGCTGGAAAATATGAAAGATATTTTAGAGAAACTTCCTGAAAACAGATTTATGCGTATTCATAGGTCTTACATTATCGCAACTGATAAAATCAAAGTCATTGAAGGAAACAGAATCCAGATGAGAAACATGGATTTCGTCACTGTAGGAGAAACCTATCGGAAACCTTTCTCAGAATGGATTGAAAGTAGTGGTAGGTAAGAAGATTGAATACTTGTTCACTACTTTGATAAGTAGGTTGTATTTCTTCATCGACTTAGGAATTAGGAGTGTTAAGAAAATTTCAATATAATCCGTTAAAAAATTCCCACTGTCTGAGCATGGTTGGCCCATTGAATCGAAGCTGTATCAAGTGATCCATGCGAGTTTGGGAATTTTAGGAGTATATTTAAATTTTTAGCGGATGATTCCAGTCTTGAACTTTTGTATACTTTTGTTTCAAGACAAAAGTATAACAAGAAAAAATCCGTAAGAACCTATTTACCATGTTTCAACATCCAATCATAAATCTCACTCAGAACCTTCTCTCGTATCTCTTCATTTAAAATCTCATGACGCATCTCCGGATAAATCTTTGCATTGACATCCTGAAATCCATCATTTTTTAAATTATTGATGGTAAGGGTAACTCCTTTACCAAAATCTCCGATTGGATCATTTTGTCCACTTACAAACAGGAAAGGGAACGATAGGGAAATAGAAGCAGCCCAATTCCTTGTAGTTGCTCTTTTATAAACCGTAAACAGGGTATAAAAGGCATTATGCGTGAAAGGAATCCCACACAACTCGTCCTGTTCAAAAGCTGTTCTGTTTTTTTGATTAACGCTTAGCCAGCTTGTGTCACCAAAATTTTTATCCTTTTTAAATTGTTTATTATTGACTTTGGTAAACACAGAATTTAGAAAAGTACGATGATGGGGTGCTATCATATTAGCGAATGATAAATACCTTCTTAATACATCAATTCCCGGCAAAGGTCCACCAGTTCCGGTAATAATAGCCCCTGCAAATTTCTTACTCGCTCTCTTAAGAAGACAACGGGTCACAAAAGATCCCATAGAATGTCCCAAAATAAAATGGGGAACATCCGGATATTGTGCTGCAAGGTGATCTGCCATCATTTCTGCATCAGAAATCAGTCTGTCATCAGGTTTGTCAAGCTGGAAGAAACCAATCTCGTTTTTATCTTTTACAGACTTCCCATGTCCTAGGTGATCATATGTCAAGACTGCAATTCCATGATTAGCAAAATATTCTGCTATTTCAGCGTATCTTCCACTGTGTTCCTGCATACCGTGAACAATGAGTAAGGTGGCTTTTACCGTTTCTGGTGAAAACATAGTATAAAACAGTTGGGATTCACTGTTAATATTTGATGGCAGGTATGCAGATGCTTTAGAAATTGGCATAATAGCTTGTTTAAATGCTTATCAAAGATACACAATAAATAAAAAAATACCTTTATTAAACATCTTCAGAAAGTGTAAAATCACAATATGGATAATCGTTAATCAGCTCAATAAGAACATCAGGGAAAAAATTAGAAAATCTATTACCCAGATTGACAGGGAATTTTTCGAATTTCTTTTCAAGTTGTTCTTTACTATAATAATGAGATGAATAATCTTTGTTCTCATCAATAACATGGTATTGAATCTTATTTTTCAATAATATGGAGATAAAACCCTCAATATCATCTTCGTGAAGCTTTTTGATGATCAATTTGTAACTTATATTACGGACATAATAATCATTCCATATGTCATAATCTTTATAGAATATTCTTATTAATCTTTCCTTATTTAACTTATTAATTATGTCTATTCGTGCCATTTTATGCCCCCAAGCACTTCCATAATCTATAATTCTTCCGTCTTTTTTTATAATAAACATAGGACCTTGTCCAATCAACATGTATCTTTCGTCTCTTGTTTCAAGATATTTTTTAGATTGATAAAAAAATAAAAAAACATCATCAAGATCTTCAGCATATTCTTCTATAACATCAATGTGATCTCCAATATTTTTTAATAAGTATTCTCTGGCTACTCTAATATAATCTTTTGTTGAATTGGGTTGCATTCTAGTTTTTTATAATTACAATAATACAGAATAAATCCTTTCATAGGTTTGTTTTTAAAATATTAAACCCCATGATTTTCACCCCATCCAAAAATAAATTACCACTATAATTTGGCTGTCATTTTTTTTCAGAGTAATTTTGCACGAATCTTAAAACAAAAGTAAAATATGTCAACTTATGTAGTTGTAGGTCTTCAGTATGGAGATGAAGGTAAAGGTAAAATCACGGATGTTTTATCTGCAAAATCAGACTATGTAGTGCGTTTCCAGGGTGGAGACAACGCTGGTCACACGGTATATGTAGGTGAAGAAAAATTCGTTTTACACCTTCTTCCTTCAGGAGTTCTTCAATGCAAAGGGAAATGTATCATTGCGAACGGAGTAGTGGTAAACCCTAAATCTTTTATTAAAGAAGTGAATCAGATTGAAAGCAAAGGCTTGAAAACAGATCACATTTTTATCAGCAGAAGAGCGCATGTTATCATGCCTTACCACATCCTTTTGGATACTTACCGTGAAGAGGAACACGGAGGAACTCAGATCGGAACAACCAAAAAAGGTATCGGACCTTGTTATGAAGATAAAATTGCAAGAGTTGGAATCAGAATGGTTGACCTTTTAAATCCTGAAATTTTAAGAGATAAAATTGAGAAAAACTTAAAAGTTAAAAACTCTCTTTTTGAAAAATATTACGGAAAACCAGCGTTAGACGTTGAAGAGATCTATAATGAATATTTAGAAATTGGAAAACAACTGCAGGACAGAATCGTTGATACTGAATTAGAGCTAAATGAAGCGATCAGAGACGGTAAAAACGTTTTATTTGAAGGAGCACAGGCATTAATGCTTGATATTGATTTCGGTACTTATCCGTATGTAACTTCATCTTCTCCATCTACGGGAGGAGTTTGCTCAGGAGCAGGAGTTCCGCCAACTTCACTTCAAAACCTGATCGGTGTTGCAAAAGCATACTGTACAAGAGTAGGTAACGGACCTTTCCCATCTGAATTGGATAACGAATTAGGTGAAAAAATCAGACAGATCGGTGGTGAATTTGGAGCAACTACAGGAAGACCGAGAAGAACAGGTTGGTTAGATCTTGTTTCTTTGAAGCATGCTTGTATGATCAACGGGATCAATAACCTTGTAATTACTAAACTAGACGTTCTTACAGGAATTGAAAACCTTAAAATCGTTACACATTACAAAACTGAAGACGGAAAGATTATCGATTACTTTACTTCGTCAACAGAAAAATTATACAACTATGAGTCAATCTACCATGATTTACCAGGTTGGGAAGAAGATATTACTAAAGCGAGAAGCTATGATGAACTTCCGGTAAATGCTCAGAAGTACATCGAGTTTATTGAAGAATATTTAGGAATCAATGTTTACTTAGTTTCTGTAGGACCAGAAAGAAGCCAGAACATTATCAGAAAAGAATTATTCTAATACACTTAGAAAATAAAATAAAAAAGAGACTGTCAATTTTGATGGTCTCTTTTTTTTGTCTGCTATTCATGTTAAAGTTTTAAATATTGACATGGATAATCATGTGGTCCAAAAATGTTAATGTTGTTGAAAGTCCTTATATTTAAATCTTATATTAAATTAAATGGAAAATAAGAGAGTACCCCAATCTACAATGAACAATATTGTAATAAGCTTATACTTTACTATTGCATATGCTGTTTTAATAGGTGTTTATTTAGGGTTTCCAATAAATCTTCATAATAATTTTCTGTGGAAATTGTTTATTGTTTGCAGCTTGTTATTTAGTGTTGCCGGTATTTATTTTGCCGCTAAAAGTTATAAAAGAGCAAAGATCAGTTCAGTTATTCTTATTATTATCAATGCACTGGGATTATTAATACCAGTGATTATGCTGCTGATGATTTTTACATAATCCAATACTTTAATGAATTTTAGGTGTATATTTTCAATAGTTGAAATGTTAAATTTTAAACATTTTCATAAAATTTTATAATATTATGTTGTTTTGGTAAAATTCTGGCAAATCTTTTGATATTGAAACATTGCTTATCGATAAGAACTAATAAAACTAATAATCACTTTTTTTAACAGTTTAAATAGTAATAGTGATGAAACACATGAACCAAAACCAAGAATTTCGCTTCAACGAAGTTCTTTTTGAGCACCGTAATAAAGAATATGGCGCCTATGCATTAAGAAACGAATCAGATAGAATATTAACCAAAGCACTTTTTGTAGGAGTGAGCTTATTGGCGGCAATTTCAATTACTCCATTTGCTATCTCAGCATTTAAAACAGAGCCTGTAGCAAAAGGTCCGGAAGGAGTTATTATAGACTTTATGCCAGAGATTCCAAATACACAGGTTACTCCGCCAGTAACTATTACACCGGTAAAACCAGCAACCGCTCCGAATACAAAGACATTTGATAGCACAGTTCCAACACCATCAAGGAATGCTCAGGATAATGTAAAAAAAGATCCCATTCCTGATGATGCAGTAGCAGGCTTTACAAACAATTTTAAAGGGGATATTGTAGCGCCAAATACTCATGTTCCAACAACTGCGCCTATAGGAAATGGACCGGCAATCAATACGCCGCCACCAACCATTCAGGTGCCGGTAGACAAAAATATAATTGTTGATGAAGGAGATCTTGGAGTAGAAGCCAATTTTAATGGCGGAATAGACTCTTTCAGAAACAAAGTAATGAACAACTTTGATGCTTCTGGATTTGAATCAGAAAACATTGTAAAAACTACGGTTACTTTCATTGTAGAAATGGATGGAACAATCTCAGGGGTAAAAGCTAATGGAACCAACGCCGATTTTAATAATGAAGCGGTAAGAACAGTGAAGTCAATTTCTAACAAAGGAAAATGGATTCCTGCCAAAAACAAAAAAGGAGAATTTGTAAGAAGTTACTTCAAGTTTCCAATCTCTATGAAGTTTGATAATTAATATCGAAACTCAAATTTTAATAGTTATCCACAAAGAATTTTTTTTGTGGATAATTTTTTTAATAGTTAAATTGCTTATTAACAATATTTTAACTCAATTTTGATTTTACCCATTCATCGGGAGCAAAGAAAAAAGTGTATTTTTGAAACTTAAAGTTCTAATAATGGCAAAAATCATAGGTATTGCTAATCAAAAAGGAGGTGTTGGGAAAACTACCACCGCTGTAAATTTAGCAGCAGCATTAGGAGTATTGGAAAAAAAAATATTAATCATCGATGCTGACCCTCAGGCAAATGCAACGTCTGGGTTGGGAGTGGAAGATGTACAGTATTCTACATATAATCTTTTGGAGCATAGTGCAGATACAAGAGTTTGTATCAAGAGAACAGCAACTCCAAATCTTGATATCATTCCATCACATATAGATTTGGTAGCAGCAGAGATTGAATTGGTAGACAAAGAAGATCGCGAATATATGCTGAAAAAAGCACTGGCTAGTGTGAGAGATGATTATGATTATATTATCATCGACTGTGCACCAAGTTTAGGACTTATTACAGTAAACGCTCTTACAGCAGCAGATTCTGTGATTATTCCTATCCAATGCGAGTATTTTGCTTTAGAAGGACTGGGGAAACTTTTGAATACAGTAAAAAATGTTCAGAAAATTCACAACAAAGATCTTGGAATAGAAGGTCTTCTTCTTACAATGTATGACAGCAGATTAAGATTATCAAATCAAGTAGTAGAAGAAGTAAACTTACATTTCCCTGAAATGGTTTTCGAAACAATTATCAGTAGAAACGTAAGATTAAGTGAAGCACCAAGCTTCGGAGAAAGTATCCTGAACTATGATGCCGAAAGTAAAGGGGCAGTTCAGTACATTCAGTTAGCTGAAGAAGTTCTTTTAAAGAACGAAAATTTAATAAAAAATTAAATTAATCAATAAATGGCAAAAAAGTGAATGCTAGTCATCACTTATCAGACATCATTTATCAATTATATCTATGAAGGACAAAAAAAGAGCTATGGGACGCGGTTTGGGCGCCATTTTAAGTGCAGAATCCAAAGCAACTATCAATTCAGCTACTGATGAAGGAGCAGATAAGTTTGTGGGAAATATTGTAGAAGTTGCGCTTGAAGATATTTATCCGAATCCGACGCAGCCGAGAACTTATTTTGATGAAAAAGCATTAAACGAACTTGCTCAGTCTATTAAAAACTTAGGCGTAATTCAACCGATTACCTTAAGGAAAGATGGCGAGAAGTTTGAGATTATTTCCGGGGAAAGACGTTACAGAGCAAGTAAAATTGCAGGTTTACCAGCTATTCCGGCATATATCCGTTTGGTGAATGATCAGGAACTTCTTGAGATGGCTCTTGTTGAAAACATTCAGAGAGAAGACCTTGATGCCATCGAAATCGCTTTGACGTATCACAGGCTTTTAGAAGAAATCGGGCTTACTCAGGAAAACCTTAGCCAGAGAGTAGGGAAAGACAGAAGTACGATTACTAACTCAATCAGATTGTTAAGGTTAAATCCGGATATTCAGAATGCAATCAGAAGCGGTGAGATCTCTGCAGGACACGGTAGAGCAATTATCAGTATAGAAAGCGAAGAACATCAGCAGGTTTTATTTGAATTGATTATTAAGGAAAAACTAAATGTTCGTCAGGCTGAACAAGCTGCCGCTGCATTGAAAAATCCAAAGTCTCCGGCTGCCAAAAAAGTAAATGCCGAGCTATCCAACAATTATAAAAGAGCACAGAAGACGATTGCTGACATCCTGGATGTGAAAGTAGAAATCAAGACTTCTGGAAACGGTAAAAAAGGTAAAATTGTTCTGGACTTCAAAAATGAAGAAGAGCTGGAATATATTTTATCCCACATTAAATAAATGAAGAAAATATTTTTCACATTTTTCTTGTGTATCACGGCATTGGTCTATTCACAAGTTGCACCTATTGATACAGTTCGGGTAGAAACAACCTCGAAAGAGGAATATCCTGCTGTAAAACCTGGAAAAACAGAATCAAAGATTATTTCTGATCTCGAAAAAGCCAATGGTCCCACCAAGAAAACCATAAAACTGAATCCTACAAGAGCAGGATTGTACTCAGCAGTATTTCCTGGATTAGGACAGTTTTATAATAAAAAATACTGGAAGATTCCTATTGTTTGGGGAGCTGTAGGTGCCGGAGTTGGTATTGCTGTATGGAATGACAACCAATACAAAAAGTATCGTGAGTACTATATTGCCAAGCTGAATGGGACACCCAATGAATTTGTGGATAGCCATCCATGGTTAGATAAAAGAGCTCTGGGGAATGCGCAGGACAGATCAAAAAGACAAAGAGATTATGCCATTGCCATTACAGGATTGATCTATATTTTGAATATTGTAGATGCTGTAGTAGATGCTCATCTTTATGAGAGCCGTCATGACCCTGATCTTACTTTTAAACCATCAATGATTCAGGATCAGTATGGATATGATGCCCCAAAAACAGGATTTAGTTTAAGTTATAGATTTTAATACAGAATAATACATCAGTCCGAAAGGTCTTATGTCACAATAAAATAAAAAAGATTACATGAAAATAGCATTAGTTGGTTACGGTAAAATGGGTAAGATCATTGATGAGATTGCACAGAAGAGAGGACATGAAGTAGTGGCGCGTCTAAAGGAAACCCCAACTGCTGAAAATCTTAATAACCCCGATGTTGTGATCGAATTTTCATTGCCGGAAGTGGCATATGATAACATCAAGGCTTGTCTTGAAAATAAAATTCCGGTGATTTGTGGAACAACAGGTTGGTTGGAGAAAAAAGAAGAAATAGAAAAATTAGCTATAGAAAATGGTACAGCATTCTTATATGGTTCAAACTTTAGCTTAGGAGTGAATTTATTTTTTGCTTTAAACGAAAAGCTAGCCGATCTTATGAAAAACGTAGATGAATACTCTTGCCAATTGGAAGAAATTCATCACATTCATAAAAAAGATGCTCCAAGCGGAACCGCAATTTCCATAGCGGAAGGTATTATTAATAACAATCCTAAATTCGATGCATGGAAATTAGAAGAAACTGAAGGGAAAGAACTTGGTATTTTCGCCGTTCGTGAAGATGAAGTTCCGGGAACTCACAGTGTTTTCTACAGAAGTGAAGTAGATGAGATTGAGATCAAACATACCGCTTTCAACCGAAATGGATTTGCTTTAGGAGCAGTAGTAGCTGCTGAGTGGATCAAAGATAAAAAAGGAAACTTCGGAATGAAAGACGTTTTGGGACTTTAATTTGTAACAAATTCTGTAAATTGCAGACCAATAACAGAAAATGATGAATAGTAAATTGTAGATAGCAGAACGCTGGAATCATTTATTACTCATCATTTATCATTTATATATTTAGAATAGGCACAAAAAATTTATGAATTATTTTTTAACTTATACAGTGTATGTTCTCATCTTATCCGTATTGATGGGAATTTCAACTTGGAAGTTGTTCAAGAAAATGGGGTATAATCCTCTATTTGCATTTATACCGTTCTACAACTATTTTATTATTTTAAAAGAAACAAAGCACCCGAAATGGTGGGCAATCCTTTCGTATTTTCCGATTGTAGGACCTATCATGATGTCTGTTTTCCATCTTTATTTAATGAAAAAGTTTGGAAAATCACTTTTCAAAGATCAAATCCTTACAGTGATTCTGCCGTTCATTTATATGGCAACAGTCAACTATTCTAAAGATACAGAACTTGAAGACGAAAATGCAAATGACCTGTTTCTTACAGACGAAGAGAAGGATGCAAAAAAGAAAGATACTTTCCTTGGTTCCATTACCTTTGCAGTAGTTTTTGCAACTATTATTCACGTTTTTGTAACACAGCCATTCGGGATTCCTACCGGGTCTATGGAGAGAACGTTATTGGTAGGTGATTTCCTTTTCGTAAACAAATGGAGCTATGGATACAGACTTCCAATGCGTCCGGTAGCAATACCTTTCCTTCAGGGAACCATTATGGATACAGGACAGAAAGGAAATCCAAAAGACGATCCTAAATCTTATGTAGATGGAGTAAAACTACCTTACACGAGAATTTTACAATTCAATAAACCACAAAAAAATGACGTCGTTGTTTTCAACTATCCTCAGGATTCAGTTCATACAGCAATCGACAGAAAAGATCCATATGTAAAAAGATGTGTGGCTACAGCAGGTGATACTTTCGAAATGAGAGCCGGAAGACTTTTTGTAAACGGAAAACCCGAAATAGTTTTAGGAGATCAGGAAGTACAGCACAGATATATTGTAACTACAGGAAGTCAGCTGGATATTCCTTCATTGTATAACACTTATGGATTTTTACCAGTGCAGGAAATTCAGACTGATAAAGGATATTTATATGCTTTCCAGGGATTAACTGATAAAACTGCCGCTGAAATTAAAGGTCTTTCTCAAGTTATAGAAATGAAAGAAGACGTTTCTCCAAAAGGGGAAGCAGCTATTGCCTACAAAGATGATCTAAGAACTAAAATTGATACAACTCAATCTATCTTCCCTGTTAATAAACCTTGGAACAGTGACTGGTATGGTCCAGTAAGAATTCCGAAAAAAGGAGATGTAGTTGCGATCAATAACGAATCTCTTCCAATGTATCAGTGGATCATTTCCGAATATGAGCACAACAGCTTAGAGAAAAAGAACGGAAAAATCTTTATCAACGGAAAAGAAGCTAACCAATATATTATTCAACAGGATTATTATATGATGGTGGGGGATAACAGAGATGCTTCATTAGATGCTAGATTCTTTGGTTTCGTTCCTGAAGAAAATATCGTTGGAAAGCCAATGTTTACATGGATGAGCCTTCAGGGAGCATTTGCAGACAGCAGCTCTACTTATCAGGCACCGTTCAAAGTTCGTTGGGATAGAATGTTTAAAGCAACAAACACAGGAGAAGCCAATAAAACTTCATACTGGTGGATTGCAGCCATGATTTTAATATTATTCTTCGGTTGGGAATATTTTGTAAAACTATTCAAAAAGAATAAGGCTGAAGACGAATTATAAATAAAATTAAATTTAAAATAGAATGAAGTATTTGAAAAAATACTTCATTTTTGCATTATGAATATGAAGAATGTTTTATTGCCGGTATTTTATATGCCACCGGTTTCGTGGTTTTCAGTGTTTTTAGATGCTGAAAATGACGTTGTATTTGAACAGTTTGAAAACTTTCCGAAACAAACCTATAGAAACAGAGCTAATATCTATGGAGCGAACGGAAAATTATCTCTTATTATCCCAATTAATCACAATGGGAAAAGAGAAATGAAGGATATTGAAATTTCTTACAGAGAAGACTGGAGAGGTCTTCATTGGAAATCAATCAAAACAGCATACCAGAGTTCCCCTTATTTCGAATACTATGAAGATAAGTTAAGAAAGGTTTTTGATTTAAAAGAAAAGTATCTTTTAGATTTTAACCTTAAAGGTATTGAAGTAATCCAACAAATACTGAAAACAGAAAAGGCACACTCTTTGAATGAAGAATATATCAAAAATCCGGAGGGGATCGATTTCAGAGAAAAGTTCTCAGCAAAACATCCTTCAGAATTTGAAATGGAAAGCTATTATCAGACTTTCTCGGATAAATTAGGATTTTTGGAAGACCTATCGGTTTTAGACCTAATCTGTAACAAAGGTCCGGAATCGCTTGTTTACATAAAAAATATAAAACATTAATATAAGATCGTCACTGGAAAAACTTCATGATAAATAAAACAGATGACGATTGCATATGACTTTAAAACAAATATCAACATATGAAAAAGGTATTATTAGCTGCAGTTTTTTTAGCAGGTTTCGGTTTCTCATTTGCACAGGAATCAAAAGCTAAAAGTATTGATCCAAAAGAAGATAAAGATCTTATGATGTGGTATCACAAAGATTTTGCTACTTCTAAAGTATACGGTGTAAATACAGAAAATGCATATAAATATCTGGAATCAAAAGGTTTAAAGCCGAAAACGGTAATCGTAGGAGTTTTAGATAGTGGAGTACAGGTAGATCACCCGGGATTGGTGAAAAATATGTGGTCAAACCCTAATGAAATACCAGGAAACGGGAAAGATGATGACGGAAACGGATATATCGACGATATCCACGGTTGGAACTTCATTGGTGGAAAAAATGGAGATATCGACATTGATAATATGGAAGTGACAAGAGTGGTTGCCAAATATAAATCTGTTTTTGAAGGAGATGATTCCACAAAAAACAAAGCAAATCAGGCAAAAATGCCAGAAGAATTTGCGATGTATATGAAAGCTAAAGATCTTTTTACTAAGAAAAGTATTGATGCACAACAAAACTTCAGAACATATTCTATGGTCAATGAACTGATCCCGAATATGGTTAAAATGTTGGCAGGAAAACCATTAACTGCTGAAAATATCGCAGCCATTAAAAAACCTACTGATCAAAGAGATGCAATTGCTCTGGAAATCTTAGGAAATGTTTCTCAGGATGCTAATTTTAAAGGAAAATCTGCTGCAGAATTTGAAACATTAATGAAGAAAGATATGAAAGATGCTTTAGACCATTATGCACCTTCAGCAAAACAATATGATCTTTCATACGATCCGAGAAAAGAAATTGTAGGAGATAACTATGATGATTATTCAGAAAAAAGCTATGGAAACAACCATTATGAAGGACCTGATGCAGAACATGGAACACACGTTTCCGGAATCATTGCAGGGCTTCCTCAAGGAAAGGAAATACAGCATGGTGTAGCTTCCAGAGTAGCAAAAATCATGACAGTAAGAGCTGTTCCTAATGGTGATGAGAGAGATAAAGATGTAGCAAACGCTATCAGATATGCTGTAGATAACGGAGCAAAGATTTTGAACATGAGTTTTGGTAAACCGGTTTCTCCAGGGAAAAATGTAGTTTGGGATGCTTTTAAGTACGCTGAAGATAAAGGAGTACTTTTAGTAAAAGCTGCAGGTAATGAAAATGAAGACGTTGCAGAACACTTAGCATATCCTACAAACTTTAAAAATGTTACAGATGAAAAACCATTTGTAAATAACGTGATCGTAGTAGGAGCAAGTACTAATCAGAATAATGCCTTAAGAGCAGATTTCTCGAACTTCAATAAGAAAATGGTAGACGTTTTTGCACCTGGATCAAGAATTTATTCTACTGTTACAGGAAGCAAATATGAATACCTGGATGGTACATCAATGGCATCGCCGGTTGTATCGGGAGCTGCAGCAATCCTATTAGCTTATATGCCGAACCTGAAACCGGATCAGATCATAGAAGCGTTAAAAAAATCAAGTAATCAGAGTACAGCGGACGGCTTCAGTGATTTCTCTGCAGCTGGAGGAGTAATAGACGTTAAAAAAGCTGCGGAATACGCATACAATAACTTTTATAACGGAGCAAAAACACCTGCAGTTAAAAAAGCAATCAAAGCTAAGGCTGTTAAAAAATAATTACTCATAAATGTTTATGATTTTCATTTCATTAACGGATGGTTTTTAAACATTAATAGTTAAAAATGAAGTGATAAAGTAGAGTTATCTTCTTAAAAACTATTAAACGATTCATTTTTAAACACGTAATAAAAAAGTCCGAAATTTTTCGGATTTTTTTATTTTTTAAATTCTATTTTGGCACGGTTTTTTGTAACTTTATTGTAACAAAATAATAAACAACAAAATGAAAAAGTTACTACTTGCAGGGATGTTGGGAACATCACTTTTTGCAGTGTCTTGTTCCTCTGTGAATAAAGCAGCTACATCTCAAAATCAAAGAGCTGAATTTCTTAAATTAAAAGGAGATTGGCAGATCGTGAGCGTAGATTACGATAAAGGGTATAAAATTAAGCCTTTTGACGAAGGAGCAGACGCACAGTGCTTCGTAGGAAGTCACTGGAGATTGATCCCTAATAACTGGACGGGTGCTTATACGCTGAACGGTGGTGGAAGTTGCCCGGCGATTACACAGCCTATCAAGTTTGAAATCAAGAACGGCGATACATTTATGTTTAAGAAAATTTATGAAGGTACTAAAGCAAAACAAAACACTGCAGGGTATACTTTAACGGTAATTAATCAAACTACAGATCAGTTTTCACTTCAGCAGGACGTTCCATTCGAAGGAGGTAGCGTAAAAGTTGTTTACAACTTCGAAAGAGCTGGAATGAAATAATTAACAACATAAAAGATAAAAAAAATGAAATTTACTAAAACATACGTAGGAGCCCTTTTCTTGTCATCAGCATTATTATTGACAAGCTGTGAAGCGGTTCAGAATTCAAATCACCAACAAAGAGGTACTGCTGTAGGTGTTGCATCAGGAGCAGTATTAGGAGGTATCTTAGGTAACAATGTAGGTAAAGGTGGAAATGGAGCAATTGGTGCTGTACTAGGAGGTATTATCGGTGGTGTTGCAGGTAACGTTATCGGTAACAAAATGGATAAGCAGGCTAAAGATATTAAAGAAACTTTACCAGGAGCTCAGGTAGAAAGAGTAGGAGACGGTATTAAAGTTACAATGAATGAAAGTATTGTAAACTTTGCTTTTGACTCTTCAAACCTTACTTCTGTTGCACAAAATAACTTAGATAAATTAGCTAAAGTATTAGTTGATAATCCAGATACTAATATCAATATCTATGGTCACACAGACAGCGTAGGTAAAGATGCATACAACGTGGCACTTTCTCAAAGAAGAGCTGATGCTGTAAAAGCTTATTTAGTAGGAAAAGGATTAGCAGGAAGCAGAATGTTCACTAAAGGTGAAGGTAAAAATATGCCGGTTGCAAGCAACGATACAGACGAAGGAAGAGCTAAAAACAGAAGAGTAGAGTTTGCAATTACTGCAAATGAAAAAATGATTAACGATGCTAAACAAGGACAATAGTTAATTTAACATATAAATATTTTCGTAAAAGACCGCCTCGGCGGTTTTTTTTGTATTTTTATGCTGGCAATTTTGAATTTATTATTTTTGTACTTGAAATAACATAAATGAAGAAATATTTAAAGCTGCTCCGTGTGGAGCAATGGGTGAAAAACCTTTTTGTATTTGTCCCTCTATTTTTCTCCGGAAATATTACCAATCTGGAGCTGCTTACCAAAAGTGTATTTGCTTTTATCATCTTTTCACTGGCTGCAAGCATTGTTTATATTCTGAATGATTATAACGACATTGAAGCAGATAAAAAGCATCCCGAAAAAAGAAGGCGACCGCTGGCAAGTGGTGCTATTTCAAAATCCAAAGCCATAGGAATTCTTATCGGACTTGTAATTGCCGATATTGCTCTCGTCATAATTGCTCAGCTTTATTTCCATCAGTTGCTATGGAAGTTTGCAACCATCATCGCATTCTATGTAGTGATGAACCTTGCTTATACTTTCAGATTGAAACATGTTCCGATTATTGATATTTTTATCATTGCCATTGGATTTGTTCTGCGTGTTTTAGCAGGTGGTTATATCACAGGGATTGGGATTTCACAATGGGCGATTCTATTGACGTTTGTATTGGCATTAGTGCTTGCTATAGGAAAAAGAAGAGGTGAGCTTATTAACGCTCAGGTTTCCGGGAAGACAAGAAAAGCGTTGGACGGTTATAATGTTCAGTTTGCAGATATTGCGCTTTCTATTTCCATAACATTAGCTATCGTGTGTTATCTGATGTTTACCCTATCTCCTGAAGTACAGGCAAGATTCCATCAAAGAGTTTTTTATACCGTAGTTTTCGTAGTTTTTGCCCTGTTAAGATATTTACAGCAAACTTTAGTCTATAACAGAACGGAATCTCCCACAAAAATTGTTTACAGAGACCGTTATATACAGGTTACTCTATTACTTTGGGTTGCCGCATTTTTAATTCAAATTTACTTTAAGAAATGAAGCCAAATTTCACACAGAAGGTTACAAACTGGGGTAATTTCCCGGTAGTGGAAAAAGAAATGAGATCTGAAGACAGCTTCAAAAAAATAAAGGAGTTTGTACTGAATCACAATGAGGTTATTGCAAGAGGAAACGGAAGATGCTATGGAGATGCCTCATTAGGAGAAACGATATTTTCTACCAAAAAATTAAATAAATTCATCAGTTTTGATCGCTTGAACGGAATCATCGAATGTGAATCCGGAGTATTACTTTCAGACGTTCTTGAAATATCAGTTCCGCAGGGATACTTTCTTTATGTAACTCCGGGAACAAAATTTGTTTCAGTAGGAGGAGCTATTGCATCAGATGTACACGGTAAAAATCATCATGCAGAAGGATGTTTCTCAGAATACGTGATTGAGTTTAAATTAATGACCGAAAACGGAGATATCATTACATGCTCAAGAGAAGAAAATTCGGAAAAGTTTTGGGCTACCATTGGTGGAATGGGACTTACAGGAATTATTCTTACTGCAAAATTTAAGCTAAAAAATATAGAATCTGCGTACATTCGTCAGGAAAGTATCAAAGCAGATAATCTTGATGAGATCTTTAAACTCTTTGATGAAAGTGAAAGCTGGACGTATACTGTAGCATGGATTGATTGTCTTCAGAAAGGAAAAAATATCGGAAGAAGTATTCTGATGAGAGGAGAACACGCTTTTCAACACGAGCTGCCTCAAAATCTCGCCAAGACTCCTTTAAGATTAAAGAAAAAACTGCAGCCAACAGTTCCTTTCTATTTTCCGGGATTTGTATTGAATGCATTGACTGTGAAAATATTCAACTGGCTGTATTATAAAAAGCAATCCAAAAAGGAAGTGAAAAGCTTCATAGATTATGAGACGTTCTTCTATCCTTTGGATGCCATCAATGAATGGAATAAAATCTACGGGAAATCAGGCTTCATACAGTATCAGATGGTGATTCCTAAAGAAGCAGGAAAAGAAGGAATGAAAAGAATCCTTGAAACGATTGCGAAAAGCGGAAATGGCTCTTTCTTAGCTGTTTTAAAACTTTTCGGGAAAAATAATCCGGAAGCTTACAACTCTTTCCCTGTAGAAGGGTATACATTGGCGCTTGATTTTAAAGTAAATTCAAAGCTTAAAAAGCTTGTAGATGAGCTTGATAGTATTGTACAGGAATTCGGAGGAAGAATCTATCTGACGAAAGACAGTATGAGCAGATCTTCACTCACCAATTACCTGAAAAATATTCGTAGTCCTAAATTTGTGTCTTTACAGCACAAAAGAATTTTAAATAACAACTCATAATGATAGTTCTGGGAAGTACATCTGAAGTAGCACAGGCATTTGTGGAAAAAGCACTTCAAGAAGGAGAAAAATTTGAAAAAATCTATCTTTTTACCTCAAATAAAGAAACAACGGAAAGATTTGCAAGACATATTGATGTAAAGTTTTTACAACAGTCTGAAGTCATTGAACTGGATCTGATGAAAGAGATTGATTACAACAAATTTGATTATATCAATTCAAATGTATTATTTTGTGCCGTAGGATATTTAGGTGAAGGAACGGAAGAAGGGCTTTATGATAATAAGAATACAGAACGTATTATTAATATCAATTATTCAAAGTTGGTTCCGGTAATGAATTATTTTGCCCATAAGTTTGAAAGCAGAAGATCAGGAACGATCATTGGACTTTCATCGGTGGCAGGAGACAGAGGAAGACAGAGTAACTTTATTTACGGGAGTGCCAAAGCTGCTTTTACAGCATATTTAAGTGGGCTTAGAAATTACCTTTTCAGTAAAAAAGTACATGTTCTGACGGTAAAACCAGGGTTTATGGCTACCAAAATGACGGAAGGTTTACCTTTAAATCCTAAATTGACAGCTACTCCAAAACAGGCAGCAGCTTGTATTTATAAAGCATTTAAAAAGCAAAAGAACGTAGCGTACGTTTTGCCGATCTGGAGTATTATTATGATGATTATCAGGAATATTCCTGAATTTATATTTAAAAAATTAAAGCTTTAAAAAAATGAAAAAATTGTATTGTTTTGATTTTGACGGAACCCTGACGTATAAGGATACAATGTTTATGTATCTTAAATTCTACGATTCTACGAAATATCGGGTACAATTTTTAAAGCATGTGCCACTTTTTATTCTTTTGAAACTAAAGCTGGCAGAAGCAGAAAAAGTAAAGAAAAGCTTTATCGGTTCTATATTAAAAGGGCAGACTCAAGAGAAAATAGAAACCAAATCCAGACAATTCTTTGAACTTCATTATCCAAGAATTGTAAGAGAAAATGCGTTGGACTTTATTCAAAATATCGATAGGAATAATACACAGAGCTTATTAGTGACCGCTTCATTGGATATCTGGGTAAAACCATTTGCTAAGGAACTGAACATGCAGCTTGTTTCTACGCGGGCAGAGTTTAAAAACGGAGTTTTTACAGGAAACTTTATTGGAAAAAACTGCAACGGAAAAGAGAAATTGGTGCGAATAAAAGAAGAAATCAACAATTCTAAATACGATAAAATTATTGCTTTTGGTGATACTTCCGGAGATAAGCCAATGTTGAGATGGGCAAATGAAGGACATTATCAATTTTTTCACTAATTTTGGGTGATAAAATTGTAGAAAATGAAAAGCCTGTTAATTGCATGTACAGCAATCTTAATGAGCTGTGCAAGTACATCATCTCAAAAACCATCGGATATGCAGAAAACTGTAGAACTTCTTGTCTCTCAAAATCAGGGAGGAGCAAATGAAAATGGTTTTAGAATCATTAAAGATGAGAAAGAATACCTTGCCGTTGCTAATAGTGGTTTTCAGCTTGTAGAAGAAGGAAAAAATCCGGCAGATAATTACCCGAAATTTCCAAAAGACAAGAAAGTCATTTTGTACAATCTGGGAAGTTTCAGATCAGGAAGTCATGCAATCAATGAAATTAAAAATGTATCTGTAAAGGATAATGTCCTTTTTGTAGAAGTTCCGAATAAGGAATCAAATTCCGGCGGAATGGAAATTCAGGTACTTTCAAGTCCTTGGTTTATCTTTGCTGTTCCGGCAAATTACCAGTTTACCTCCGTACAATTAAAATATTCAAAATAATAATGGATAAAATATATTTAGATAATGCCGCAACCACTCCGCTTGCAGATGAAGTAATAGATGCAATGGTTGGCACGATGAAGATGAACTTCGGAAACCCGTCTTCAACTCACAGCTTTGGACAGGAAGCCAAAATCCTTATTGAAAATGTAAGAAGACAGGTTGCAGACTATCTTCATGTAACTCCTGCTGAAATCATTTTCACTTCCTGTGGTACAGAATCAAACAATATGATCATCAAATCCTCAGTGGAACATCTTGGAGTGGAAAGGATCATAAGCTCTCCTTTGGAACATAAATGTGTTTCCGAAAGTATTTTGGATATGAAAAGCAGAAAAGGAGTAGAAGTAAACTACATCCGTCCGAATGAAAAAGGAGATATTGATCTTAATAAATTAGAAGAATTATTAAAAGCTTCAGATAAAAAGACTTTAGTAAGTTTAATGCATGCTAATAACGAGATCGGAAACATTATTGATCTTAAAAAAGTGGCAGAACTTTGCAAGGAACACAAAGCACTATTTCATTCAGATACAGTGCAGACAATGGCACATATGAATCTTGATTTATCGGATATTCCGGTGGATTTCGCTTCGTGCAGTGCTCATAAATTTCATGGACCGAAAGGTTCTGGTTTTGCCTTCATCAGAAAAGCAACTGGTTTAAAAGGAATTATTACGGGAGGACCTCAAGAAAGAAGTCTGAGAGCCGGAACAGAGAATGTTAGTGGTATCGTAGGACTTGGAAAAGCATTAGAAATTTCTTTGAATCATATGGATGAATATACCAACCATATGCAGGATATTAAAAATTATGCTATTGAAAGGCTTTCTGCGGAAATTGAAGGTGTAAAATTCAACGGAAGGAGTGCCGAAAAGGAAAATAGCCTTTATACGGTTTTAAGTGCTTTATTGCCTTATAAAAACTCGTTAATCGGACTTCAGCTGGATATGAAGGGAATTGCAATTTCTCAGGGAAGCGCATGTTCTTCCGGAGCATCCAAGCCTTCTATGGTAATGATGATGGTGCTTTCTGAGGACGAAATGGATCATTGTACGCCATTACGTATTTCTTTCAGTCATATGACGACTAAGGCAGATATTGATGCGTTGGTAGATGCGTTAAAAGAAATCTCTAAGGATTTTACTATAGAAAAAACTAATGTTGAGCATAGATAGTCTTATGATGTAAAAATCGTAATTTTGAACACTCAATAGTTAAAAAGAGAAAATAATATTAATTAAAATAAAAGAAACAAAAAATGGCTTTAGAAATTACAGACAGCTCATTCCAGGATACGGTTTTAAAATCAGATAAACCGGTATTAGTAGACTTCTGGGCAGTATGGTGCGGACCTTGCAGAACGTTAGGACCAATCATCGAAGAAGTAGCATCAGATTTTGAAGGAAAGGCAGTAGTAGGAAAAGTAGATGTAGACAACAACCAGGAGATTTCAATGCAGTATGGTATCAGAAATATTCCTACAGTTCTTATTTTTAAGAACGGAGAAGTAGTAGATAAATTAGTAGGTGTAGCTCCAAAAGAGGTAATCGCTGAAAAATTAAGCGCTCACTTATAAAAAAATAAGTTTGATAATGAATGCCTTCCACGATTGGGAGGCATTTTTTTTGAAAATAATTTGCAGGTAATAAAAAAAGGTGTAATTTTGCAACCACGAAAAAGAAACGACGTTCTTTCACAAAAAAAATGATCCGGTAGTTCAGCTGGTTAGAATGCCGCCCTGTCACGGCGGAGGTCGCGGGTTCGAGTCCCGTCCGGATCGCATAAAGTTTTTTCAATTACTTTTAAAAAAATTGATCCGGTAGTTCAGCTGGTTAGAATGCCGCCCTGTCACGGCGGAGGTCGCGGGTTCGAGTCCCGTCCGGATCGCAACTACAATATCAAAGTAGTGCAAAAAGCTTTAAAACATATGTTTTAAAGCTTTTTTCGTTTTATGTCTATTCAAAGAAAGTTAAAAAAGCACAATTTGAAAGTGACCTATTCAGTGACCTGTTAAAATAGGTTTAAAAAGGTCACTGAAAATTCAACAAACCCGGTTCAGTAGCTAGTTCAGGAACTGAATATCTTGTGATAAGTTTTTGCTAAGATTAATTTTAAATCTCAAACCCTTTACGAAATGAACAAGACATTCAATTTACTTTTCTATGTAAAAAAAGCTAAAATCAATTCTTTAGGAGAGTCTCCTATTTACTTACGAATTACAATTGATGGCAAGATATCCGAGATAAGCACAAAACGTACAGTAAAGGCTTCAAAATGGAATTCTGCAATGCAGAAGGTTAGTGGCTCTTCTGAAGAATTTAGATCACTTAATTTTTATTTGAAAACTTTTGAGCAGAAAGTTTATGATGCCTATCACGAATTAATCAGAGATAAGGAAACAGTAACTTGTGAGACTCTTAAAAATAAGTTAGTTGGTAAAGGTAAATTGACCAGAATGCTCATTCCTATTTTTCAGGATCATAATGATCGAATGGAGAAACTGATTGAAAAAGAATTTGCACAAGGAACATTGACACGTTATAAAACATGTCTCAAACATACAAAAGATTTCTTGAAATGGAAATATAGTATTACCGACATTGAAATTAAAAAGATTGATTATGCTTTTCTAAATGATTTTGAATTTTTTTTAAGAACCGAGAGATCCTGCAACAATAATTCTGCTGTTAAGTATATTAAGAATTTTGGTAAGATTGTTCGTATTTGTCTTGCGAATGGATGGATAGAGCGAGACCCTTTTATGAACTATCATTCTAAGTTTAATGAAGTGACGAGAATGTTTCTTAATGAACAGGAAATTGAAGTGCTTTTTACCAAAGATTTTACAAATGAGAGATTGTCTTTGGTTAGAGATATTTTTCTGTTCAGCTGTTTCACCGGACTGGCGTACATTGATACCCAAAAACTAACATATCAAAATATCAATTTAGGTCTTGATGGCTCTCAATGGATTTATACCAAACGTCAGAAAACTAAAACTACTTCTAATATTCCCATACTTTCTCAAACAGAGAAAATTATTAAAAAATACAAAAATCATCCGGCTTGCCTTAATAGTGGAAAACTTCTGCCTATTCTTAGTAATCAAAAGATGAATGCCTATTTGAAAGAAATTGCAGATCTGTGCGGTATCAATAAGGAATTAACTTACCATATTGCACGCCACACTTTTGCAACAACCGTTACTTTATCTAACGGGGTCTCTATTGAAAGTGTAAGTAAAATGCTAGGTCATAAAAGTATTAAAACTACGCAGCATTATGCGAAGATATTAGATAGCAAAGTTAGTGAGGACATGATGTTACTTAAACAAAAATATCTTGACAAAAGAATGTAAAAAGATTTCTGAGATAATTAAATTATCAGACAAAGATAGTTGTATAGAGGATCTATATTCGAAGTTGATATGCCTTGTAAAGTAATGATACAGTTTTTTTAAAAAGATATTGAAATTTGTCTGTTAAGATTTCAAAAATGTCTTGAAGAAGACAAAACTTAAGTTCGACATCCTAAAAAAGCTGCTAGTCATCTTTTGTTAATAATCTTCATATATTTTTTATTTATATATCTTTCGATTTCCAAGAGAGATCGTAAGATTTGAATTTAGCAAAAAACATCCTAATATTTTTCCTGTAGGGAGTTGTGTGAGGTTAGCGGAGTATTTTTTATTGAAAAAGAAATCCAGCTTAATGATCAGAAAGAAAAACATTTTTTTCCAGAGATATCCTGTATTTATAAGTAAAGTTGTGAGAGATATAGCATCCTTCTTAGTGTCTAATAATTAGAAACAAAAGGAATGAGAGCTTCACATTCATTTATCACTGGATTTATGCGAGAAGATTGTCTTTAAAAGTTGTAAAGAAAAAATTTTAGAAAATTATTAATAATGTGTATGATTTTGTCTCAAAGATGGTAACAAGTTCAAAATATAATTTTATAAAAAATAGAAGTTATATCCTGATACCTTTTTTAAATATAATTTGTAAAAAGCTATTAAATCTTTTTGTATTTCAAATTTAATATCGTAATATTGCGATATTAAATAATTAAGTATGGGGCTTACAAAATCAGATATGTTTTCAGATGAACAAAATAAATTAGCTTCTTTGTTTAAAGTTTTTGGACATCCTGCAAGGGTAGCTATACTTCAATATATTATCAATCAAAAATCCTGCATTTGCAATGATTTGGTGGATAAATTAGGTTTGGCGCAAGCGACAATCTCGCAGCATTTAAAAGAGTTGAAATATATGGGTATTATACAGGGTACAATAGATGGAAAATCAGTTTGTTATTGTATAGAAGAAAAGAAATGGAAAGAGATACAAGAGTATTTCAATCAATTCTTTGAACAGGAAGTAAAAGTAAATCAATGCTGTTAAAGGCATTTTTTTACATTCCTTAATATCGTTATATTGCAATATTATGTATCGATTAAATTTGTATATCAAAAATAGAATTCCAAAGTATAGAAAAATATCATAATAAAATAGAAGATTTATGAAACTATCAGACATCAAAGAAATCTTACCAACATTAGATAATGTTGAATTTCAATTAGAGAACGGAATATTTGTACCAGAACACTTTCACGTTACAGAAGTGGGTGTAATTACAAAGAATTTCATCGATTGTGGTGGAACAATCAGAAATGAAAAAGTGGTCAACTTTCAATTATGGAATGCAGATGATTACGAGCATAGATTAAAGCCGACCAAACTATTAAACATCATCAAGTTATCTGAAGAAAAATTGGGAATGGAAGATGCTGAGATAGAAGTAGAATATCAAAGCGGAACAATTGGCAAGTACGATTTGGAGTTTAACGGGAAAACATTTGTACTAAAAAATAAAACGACTGCGTGTTTGGCTCAGGATGCTTGTGGCATTCCTTCAGAGAAACAAAAGAAAAATTTGACTGAATTATCTGTAAACAATTCAAACGCTTGTACGCCAGGAGGTGGTTGTTGTTAATATCTTAATAAGTAAAACAAAATTCAAAACATAAAAATCAATAAAAATGAAAATTGCATTATTCAGCGACATTCACGCCAATCTACCTGCCTTAGAAGCATTCTTTGAAGATGTAGAAAAAAGAAACCCCGACAGTATTTATTGCTTAGGCGATTTGGTAGGTTATAATATTTGGGCAAATGAAGTTGTAAACGAAATCCGTAAAAGGAAAATACCAACCATTGCAGGAAATTATGATTTTGGCATCGGGCGTATGAGCAACGATTGTGGATGTGCGTACAAAACAGACGGGGAAAAAGATAATGGGAAAATCTCTATTTCATTTACCAACTCTATTATGAAAGATGAAGAAAGAGCCTATTTGCGTACACTTCCTGTACATATCAAAGTAGAATTTCAATTGAATGAAGATAAGCTCAATTTATTATTAGTACACGGAAGTCCAAGAAAAATAAACGAATACTTATTTGAGGATAGGGAAGAAAAAAGTATGCTTAGGATAATGGAACAAGCTGATGCAGACGTTATGTGTTTTGGGCATACACACAAGCCATACCACCGTATTTTAAACTCCGGTATTGACGGACAAAATCATTTTAGACACGCCATAAATATAGGTTCAGTAGGTAAACCAAAAGACAGCGATGTGAGAGGTGGTTATGTAATGCTTACAATCAATGAAGATAGTTCAGTATTGGATAAAGACAGTATCAAAGTAGAATTTATACGCTTTGATTATGATATTGAAAAAGCAGCAAAAGCAATTGAAGAAAGCCCATTACCAAACGAATACGCAGAAAATTTAAGGAGAGGTTATTAATCTAAAAAATCAGAAAAATGGAATTTCCAAACGATTTAAAATATTCAAAAGAACATACGTGGATAAGCGTACAGGATAACATAGGTACAATAGGCATCACAGAATTTGCACAAAGTGAATTGGGCGAAATTGTGTATGCAGACTTATCGAATGTTGGATATAATTTTCAGCAGGATGAAGTATTCGGCTCTGTTGAAGCGGTTAAAACGGTCAGCGATTTATTTATGCCTGTATCGGGTAAAATCATTGAAACGAACGACATACTATTGAAAGTACCTACACTAATCAATGACAACCCTTATAAAGATGGTTGGTTGATAAAAATTGAAATCAAAGACCTTACAGAATTAGAAAACTTATTGACAGCAAACCAATATAAAGAACTTACAAATTAGCAACGCTATGCAACCAAAACTAAAATTTCTTGACCGTTACCTTACCTTATGGATATTCCTTGCAATGGCGGTAGGTATAGGATTGGGACATTTCTTTCCGGGTATCTCAAAAATTACAGATACCCTATCCGCAGGCACTACAAATATTCCGTTGGCAATAGGTTTAATACTGATGATGTACCCGCCATTGGCAAAAGTGGATTATTCATTATTGCCCCAAGCATTTAAGGATAAAAAAGTAATAGGGATATCATTATTGCTCAATTGGGTTATCGGTACAGTATTGATGTTCGGATTAGCGGTTTTGTTTTTACACAATGAACCCGATTATATGACAGGCTTGATACTGATAGGTTTGGCAAGATGTATCGCAATGGTAATCGTATGGAGCGACTTAGCTAAGGCAAGCAGGGAATATACAGCTATGTTAGTTGCATTAAACAGTATCTTTCAGATAATAAGTTACAATTTTTTAGTTTGGCTATTCATCAACGTGTTACCGAGTAAATTAGGATTGACAAATTTCAATGTAAGTGTATCAATGAAAGATGTTACAACAAGCGTATTGATATATTTAGGCATTCCATTCTTAGCAGGTTTTATAAGCCGTTATGCATTAGTAAAATCAAAAGGGATAGAATGGTATAACAGGAAATTTGTACCCAAAATATCGCCCATTACATTATATGCTTTACTGTTTACTATTGTTTTAATGTTCAGCTTGAAAGGCGATAAAATATTAGAGTTACCAATGGATGTAATAAAAGTAGCCATACCACTAATTATCTATTTTATACTAATGTTTTTCGTTAGTTTCTTTATCAATAAAGCCTTAAAAGTTCCTTACGACAAAAACGCATCCATCGCATTTACAGCCACAGGAAACAATTTTGAATTGGCTATAGCAGTAGCAATATCTATTTTCGGTATCCATTCCCCACAAGCATTTGTGGGAGTTATTGGACCGTTGGTAGAAGTTCCCGTCTTGATACTATTGGTAAAGGTAAGTTTGTGGTTAAACGTGAGATATAGTAAAAAAAAAATGAGTTAAATTTGAATAGTACAAAAAATTAAAGAGATATGTCATTATCTGATAGAAAAAATCATTGGGAAAAAAATATACAATACCAAAGCTTTGGAAGAAGTAAGCTGGTATCAGCCTACACCCGAAACGTCATTAGCATTTATTAAAGAATTCAATGTATCAAAAACGGCCAAAATAATTGATATTGGCGGAGGAGATAGTTTTTTTGTTGATCACTTGCTTGACTTGGGTTATCAGGACATTACAGTTTTAGACATATCAGAGACAGCACTTAGTAAAGCTAAGCAACGACTTGGCGAAAAGTCAAACCGTGTAAAATGGATAGTTGAAGATGCCGGTACATTTAAACCCACAGAACAATATGATTTTTGGCACGACAGGGCTGCTTTTCATTTTTTGACAGAGGATAATGAAATTGAAAGCTACATCGATACGGTTAAACAGAACATTAAACCAACAGGAATTTTGGTAATCGGGAGCTTTTCAGAACAAGGTCCGATAAAATGTAGTGGTATTGAAATCAAACAGTATTCTGAAAGTTCATTGGAAAGTCGCTTTAAGGAACATTTAAATAAAATAGAATGCTTTACCGTAGACCACAGAACACCTTTTAATACCAATCAGAACTTTGTGTTTTGCAGTTTTAGAAGAAAAAGATGAGTTGGAATAAAAATATCGATAAAAAAATGAAATGGCAGATCTTATCAAAGTTTCACCATTCATTTTAGTTTGTTGATATAGTAGACAGACAGCTTCACAGTATCATTAGTCAAAAATAAAACAGATGAAAAATCTACATTTGATTGTCGTTTGTTAATAGTTGCGAAATTTAAAAAGTTTATTAATAATAAGTTTTTGTTTTTCAAGAATTTTTATTTTAAAAGTTTTTAGAATATTTAGTTAAACTTTGAAAAATATATTTATATTTGTAAAGTGAGATTAGTTAAGTTCTTTTTAATTATTTATTTCATGGTGCTTGCCGTAGTGCCTTGTAGTGATATCCATGCGCAGTCTCCAAATAATTCTAAAGATTCTTACAGTACTATTAGCAATTCTGAAGATTCTCATTCTAAAGACAAAGGAGATATTTGTTCTCCATTATGTACCTGTAACTGTTGTCAGATAACAGTAGCATCTTCTAAAATAGAGCCTTTAATGCCTTTATCACAAAAGGTAACCGAATATTTCTCAAAAAAAATTCATTTTCAAAAAAATGATTTTGCTCATTTGGTGTATGACCAGATTTGGCAACCCCCTAAAATTTAATTTTTATTGATTTAATGTAAGACGTGTGTCTTTCATCATTTTGTCGTGGAAACTTTGCAATATCATTGCATCGTGTTTCCGCTCATCTTTGTCGTTCATAATTCATCCTTTTTTTTTGATGAAATGAGCTCGACATTCAATAAAATTTAAATCCAATGTTAGATAATATCATAAGATTTAGCATCAAAAATAAAATCATCATAGGCTTGATGACTTTGATGTTAGTCATTTGGGGTGCTTGGAGCGCCACAAAATTACCTATTGATGCCGTACCGGACATCACCAACAATCAGGTACAGATTATTACAGTTTGCCCGACGCTTGCAGGACAGGAAGTGGAGCAACTCGTTACTTTTCCAATCGAGCAAAGTATTGCCAATGTCCCAAATATTGAAGAAACAAGAAGTATTTCAAGGTTTGGGCTATCAGTTATTACCGTTGTTTTCAAAGAAGATGTAGACGTTTATTTTGCCCGTCAGTTAATCAGCGAACAATTAAAAAGAGCTGCCGAAGAAATTCCGAAAGGTGTGGGAACACCTGAAATGGCTCCTGTAAGTACAGGTTTGGGCGAAGTCTATCAATATATTCTTCACCCTAAAAAAGGCAGTGAGAAAAAATACAGCAGTAAGGAGCTAAGAACAATGCAGGACTGGATTGTCCGCAGACAGCTTAACGGAACTCCTGGTGTTGCGGAAATTAACAGCTTTGGAGGAGAGTTGAAACAGTATGAAGTTGCAGTAAATCCAAACCGTCTAAAAGCAATGGGAGTAAGTATTACAGATATATTTACTGCTTTAGAGAAAAACAATCAAAACACCGGAGGTGCTTATATTGATAAAAAGCCGAATGCCTATTTTATTCGTGGAATCGGAATCGTTACTTCGATTGAAGATGTAAAAAATATAGCTGTCAAAAATGAAACGGGTAGTGTTCCGATTTTCATTAAAGATGTAGCCAATGTTGGCTTAGGCCACGCAGTCCGTTATGGAGCTTTGACTTATAATGGCGAAGTAGATGCAGTGGGAGGTGTAATTATGATGCTGAAAGGCGCCAATAGTAATGAAGTCGTTCAAAGAGTTAAAGAAAAAATTCCTACCATTCAGAAATCGCTTCCGGCAGATGTTGTGATTGAGCCATTTTTGGACAGAACAGATCTGGTAGGAAGAGCAATCAGTACTGTAGAAAAAAACCTGATTGAAGGAGCATTGATCGTAATCTTTGTCTTGGTTATTTTCCTTGGAAATTTAAGAGCTGGTTTGATTGTAGCTTCAGCAATTCCCCTTTCATTGCTATTTGCTTTAGGAATGATGAATGTTTTTGGGGTAAGCGCCAACCTGATGAGTTTAGGAGCTATTGATTTTGGTTTGATTGTAGATGGTGCAGTGATTATTGTCGAAGCCACCCTTCATCATCTTGGAATGAGAAAAAGTATGAAGGTAATGACTCAAAATGAAATGGATGAAGAGGTTTTCCTTTCTGCGTCAAAGATTAGAAGCAGTGCTGCATTCGGAGAGATCATTATTTTAATCGTTTATATTCCGATTCTAACTTTAGTGGGTGTTGAAGGTAAAATGTTCACACCAATGGCTAAGACAGTAGGATTTGCAATTCTAGGAGCTTTTATTTTGTCACTGACTTATATTCCTATGATGAGCGCCTTAATCTTGTCAAAAAAGCCATCTCATAAAGAGACTTTCTCAGATAAGATGATGAACAGACTCCAAAAAATCTATCAGCCACTTCTGGAAAAAGCCCTGAAAATTAAATATTGGCTTGTAGGAGTGACAATTGCCATATTTGCCATTGCAGTTTTGATTTTTGGTAGAATGGGAGGAGAATTTATTCCTCAGTTACAAGAAGGAGATTTTGCTTTTCACTGTATTTTACCACAAGGAAGTTCTTTAAGTCAAAGTATAGAAACTTCTATGCAGGCTTCAAGAATTATCAAGCAATTCGATGAGGTAAAAATGGTTGTCGGAAAAACAGGAGCTGCAGAAGTCCCTACTGATCCTATGCCGCCGGAAGCCACGGATATGATTGTCGTACTAAAACCACAGGATGAGTGGAAAACCAAGAAATCTTATGAACAATTAGCCGACGAAATTTCTGAAAAACTGGAGACCATTCCAGGAGTTTTCTTTGAAAAAAACCAGCCAATCCAAATGCGTTTTAATGAACTAATGACCGGTATCAGACAGGACGTTGCGGTGAAGATATTTGGTGAGAATTTAGATTCATTGGCAATTTATGCAGATAAAACAGCAAAAGTTATTCAATCGGTTCAGGGAGCAACTTCCCCACAAATAGAACGTGTTAGTGGACTGCCGCAGATTAATGTAGAATACGACAGAACAAGAATGGCCAATTATGGACTGAATATTCAGGATGTCAACAGTGCTGTAAGTACTGCATTTGCGGGACAGGCAGCAGGACAGGTTTTCGAAAATGAAAGAAGATTCGATCTTGTTGTCCGTTTAGACAGTCTGAACAGAACTAATATCGATGATGTAAATAACCTGATGATCTCCACCAATTCCGGAGTGCAGGTTCCTCTTTCACAGGTGGCAAATGTCAGTTATAAATTAGGTCCCGCACAAATCAGTCGTGAGGCAGGAAAAAGAAGAATTGTTATCGGTTTCAATGTCAAAGGCAGAGATGTTGAAAGCGTTGTGGAAGATATTCAGAAAAAGCTGGATCAACAGGTTAAACTTCCGTCGGGATATTATTTCACCTATGGTGGTCAGTTTGAAAATCTAAAGGCGGCGAGCGCAAGGTTGATGATTGCTGTTCCTGTGTCGTTGCTACTGATCTTTATGCTTTTATATTTTACATTTCACTCTTTTAAACAGGCTGCGCTAATTTTTACAGCCATTCCAATGAGTGCTATTGGTGGTGTTTTCGCTTTAATATTAAGAGATATGCCATTCAGTATCAGTGCAGGAATTGGATTTATTGCTTTATTTGGAGTTGCGGTTTTGAACGGAATTGTTTTGATAGGCACTTTCAACCAACTGGAAAAAGAAGGCGAAACCGATATTCTAAAGCGCGTATTGGTAGGTACCAAAACGAGGTTGAGACCCGTTTTGATGACAGCGACGGTGGCTTCATTAGGATTTTTGCCAATGGCAATTTCTACGGGAGCAGGAGCAGAAGTTCAGAAACCACTGGCAACAGTTGTTATTGGAGGTTTGGTAACAGCTACATTCCTGACATTATTTGTATTGCCTATGCTTTATATTATTTTTAATACAAAAATCAACATAAAGAAAATAGGTAATAAATCAGTTGCAACACTTGTGATATTAGGATTCTTATTTTTAGGTCAGACTTTTAAAGCACAGCAGGGTAATCCGTTGAGTCTTGAGGAGGCTACCAAGATGGCGCTAACCAACAATAACCTGATGAAGTCAAAAGATCTGGATATTAAGGCCACGGAAGCATTATTGCCTACCGCCAAAGAACTTCCTAAAATGAATGCAGATATGCAATTGGGACAGTATAACTCGAAAAAGTTTGATCAAATGTTTTCCATTTCTCAGACAATTCCATTTCCCAGCTTATTTAAAGCCAAAAAAGACCTTATTAACGAGCAGGTGAAAGGTAAACAAATAAGTAAAGAGGTGTCTGCAAATGAACTCGCTAAACAGGTTAGAACATATTATTATCAGATTGAGTACTTGCAGTACAATCAGACAAAACTTCAAAACCTGGACAGCTTATATACCGATTTTATTAGAATTGCAACAGTTAGGTTTAAAGCGGGAGATGTTAAAAAAATTGAAATTAATACCGCTGAAACGCAGAAAGGAGAAATTAATCTGTTACTCAAACAAAATTGGGTGTATTTGATTAATGCTTACAAAAACCTAAAGGCACTTTTAAATACTTCTGAGGATTTTACCATATTATATGATGAGAATTATCATCCTCTGAAAGCGGATTATGTTCTGGACAGTACTGTTGTTGCAAGACATCCTACGGTAAGGGCTTTTTATCAGGATATGGAGATTGCTGAGAAAAACAAAAAGGTTGAAAAGTCCCTAGGTTTACCGGATTTCACAATAGGTTATACAAATCAGTCACTGATTGGTTTTCAGACTGTAAATGGAATGGATCAATATTTTAACGGTGGAAACAGATTTCATTCTGCAACAATTGGAGTTTCTATTCCATTAACTTTTGGTGCAACCAAGGCGAGAATTCGTTCACTGGATTATCAAAAGCAAATGGCGGAGTCCAATGCGAAGTTTCAGCAAAAACAATTGGAAGCACAGCTTGAAAATGCTTTGAACCAATATCAGCAAAATATAAAACAGTATGATTACTATGTCAATCAGGCTATTCCAAATGCTGAGAAGATTACAAAAGCAGGGCAGTTGGGATATAAAACAGGGGAAATATCATATGTGGAATATCTTTTTGCTTTGCAGACTTCTACCAATATTCAGTTGAAATATCTGCAATCCATTCAGCAGGTCAATGAATCTGTCATTATCATTAATTCAATAATCAATCAATAAAATGAAATGCCTGTAATGCTATTAATTAATCAGTATTACAGGTACTTCATCTGACAAATAAATTTATAAAGATGAAAATCAAATATAGTATTGTATCTCTAGCTTTAATTTCACTTTTTGCTGTTAGTTGCGGAAAGAAAGATACAGCGGAAGCAACAACAGAAAAACCCAAAACAGAACAAGCTGAAGAGGGTGCTCACGAAGAAGGACCGAAAACTATTGCTGAACTTACAGAAGAACAAATGAAATCTGTAGGAGTCTTACTGGGACAAGTTGAAATGAAAGACCTAACGTCAACCATAAAAGCCAACGGATTGTTGAGGGTTCCTAATGATAAAAAAGCTACAGTGACCTCTTTATATGGAGGTGTTATTAAGACCATTAATTTTCAGATTGGTGATTATGTAAGAAAAGGGCAGGTGTTGGCAAGCATCAGTAATCCAGAATACATTCAGCTGCAGGAGCAATATTTAACCGTAAACAGTCGAATATCTTTTGCAGAGCAGGAATTCAGAAGGCAGAAAGAGCTATTTGACAATGATGCAGGAGCCAAAAAGAATCTACAGAGTTCTGATGCCGAACTGAAGAGTCTGAGAACACAAAGAGCATCTTTACAGAGACAACTTCAGCTGATGGGCATAAGCCCAGGAAGAGTCAACAATGGAAATCTCCGTTCAGGATTGGTTATTACTGCTCCTATCAGTGGTGTAATTAGTAATATCAATGCACAAATAGGAAGTTATGTAGATGTTTCATCACCGGTTTTGGAAATGATAGATAACAGTTCAATTCACTTGGATCTTCAGGTATTTGAAAGAGACTTACCTAAAATGAAAGTAGGTCAGAAAGTACAGTTTAAATTAACCAATAATCCTGAAATATTTTATAATGCAACGGTTTACAGTATCGGTTCTTCTTTTGAAAATGAAAGCAAGACCATTTCTGTTCATGCCAATGTTACAGGAAATAAAGTGGGGTTGATCGACGGAATGAATATCACAGGTGTAATTAATCTTGAGAGTGCGACAACGCCTGCAGTTCCCGATGAGGCAATTGTAGAGGCTGACGGTAAGTTCTATGTATTTGTACAGACAGACAAAAAAGCTGAGGAGCATGAAGCTCTAGAGAAGGCAGATGATGATCATGGACATGGACATGATGAAGGAGAAGCTGAACACGGTCACAAAAATGAACAGGAAGCTGGTAATCATGCAAAGGAGCAGGGAAAGAAAATGAATTTTGAGAAAGTGGAAGTAGCCAAAGGCTCATCTGAAATGGGATATACTGCTATTACTCCTGTCGTTGAAATACCAAAAGATTCAAAAATTGTAGTGAAAGGAGCTTTTTTCGTGAATGCTAAATTATCAAATGCCGGAGATCACGGACATTAGTAAACTAAAAGAGTGAAATTAACCTTAAGGTGTTTCACTCTTATTTAAAATTTAATGATTATGGCCTTAAAACAAGAACTTGAAAAACAAGGTAACTGGCTATTCAGATACAGAAGTTTTTTACCGCTCATCATTCTTTTCATTGGTTTAGCAGTTTTTATTGAGACCAATTGGAACAGAAGTATCTCTGAATGTAATGTTTATTATGAATTGTTTTGCCTCCTTATAAGTATTTTCGGATTAAGCATAAGGATTTACACAGTTGGCTTTACTCCAAAAAATACATCAGGCAGAAACACAAAAGCGGGTCAGGTAGCTGATGAATTAAATACGACAGGAATTTACAGTATTGTCAGAAATCCACTGTATCTCGGAAATTTCTTTATGTGGCTTGGTTTAGCTCTGTTGACTGAAAGCATATGGTTTATAGTTTCATTCGTCCTTTTTTATTGGATCTATTATGAAAGAATCATATTTGCTGAGGAGCAATTTCTTGAAAGAAAATTTGGGGATTATTATATCAGGTGGACTGAAAGAGTACCTCCGTTTATACCTAATTTTTCATTGTTCAAAAGTAATCAGCTGAGGTTCAGTATCAGAAAAGTTTTGCTTAAAGAAAAAAACGGACTTTTTGCCATCTTTCTGATTTTTACTGTATTTGATATTTCGGCAGAAGTTATGAATAACCATCTTCATTTCAATAATGTTTTTATTATAGGTTGCATAGTGACTATGCTGTTATATGTTGTTTTGAAAATAATAAAAAGAAATAAAGGGTTCTCCCTAGAAATTAACAAGTAGAAAAAATATAAATATCAAATACAAAAAAGCGATGTTACTCAACAAAAGAATTTCGATAGGATATTTTGTCCGTCAGATTAAGTACCAGATCATATTGATTGTATTTTTTGCTTTTTTTATAGGTTTTTTGGATGATATATCTCTATTTAAAAAAATATCTATTCCATTAAGTATCCCCGCATTGCTGGGAACGGCAGTGTCATTACTTCTGGCATTCAGAACAGCACAGTCATATGAAAGATGGTGGGAGGCAAGAACCGTATGGGGCGCTATCGTCAATGATTCAAGATCTTTTATAAGATTAGTAAGACAGTTTGTTCCTGAACTACCCGAGGAGAGCAGGCTAGTTGCAGAAAGACAGATTGTGTGGGTGTATGCCTTGGGTGAAGCATTGAGAAAACAGGTATTTTCAGATAAAGTGAAGAATTATCTGCAGTCCCATAACATTACAGGAACAAATATTCCTAATGCAATTTTGGATAAGCATTCCGAACAGATTAGAAAAATTGCTGCGGAAGGTCATATTTCTGATTTTAAAGAAGTTCAGTTAAATGAGGTTCTTATGAGATTATGCGACAGCATGGGAAAATGCGAGCGATTGAAAAATACAGTATTTCCAAGAGCTTACAGTATCCTGCTGCATACATTGATTTATGTTTTTGCTTTTTTATTGCCTTTTGGTTTGGAAGATTCTCAGTTGACTGTCGAAATAGTCACTACTATTATTGTCCCTATTATATTTATTACGATAGAGAAAACAGCTATTATCATGCAGGATCCTTTTGAGAATACTCCTGTTGATACACCAATGACAGCTTTGGCTCAGACGATTGAAATCAACCTACTTCAAATGATTGGTGAGAAAAATATTCCCGCTAAAAAAGAGAATGATTCCTATTTTGAAATGTAGTTTGGATATAAGATAACATCTAGAAATTATGAATAACGATAATAAAAATCTTTCAGCCTCATCAAAGCACAAAAAAAATCTATTGATTGTACTGTGCTTAAGTGGCACATATATGATTGCAGAGGTAATAGGAGGTATTACAACAAAGAGTCTCGCGTTGTTAGCTGACGCAGCACACATGTTGACAGATGTGGTAGGGCTATTTTTAGCATTCGTTGCTATCAAGATAGGTGAAAGAAAAGCAACTTCTCAGAAAACTTTTGGTTACTATAGAACAGAAATATTGGCTGCCGTTATTAATGCGGTTGTTTTATTAGGTATTTCTATATATGTTTTGTTTGAAGCATATCAGAGATTTAATAATCCTCCAGAGGTACAAAGTACTCCTATGTTGATTGTAGCTGGGATTGGTTTAGTGGTAAATATCATAGGGATCATAATTATCCGTAAAGATTCTTCCGAGAGTCTAAATATGAAGGGCGCTTATTTTGAAGTTCTTTCCGATGGATTAACATCGATAGGAGTAATGATTGCAGGAATAATAATGTTAACAACAGGTTGGTATTATGCTGATCCATTAATTTCTGCTGCAATAGGTCTTTTAATATTTCCAAGGACTTGGAAACTGTTGAAGGAGGCTATAAATGTTCTCTTAGAAGGTACACCAAATGATGTTAACATAGAAGATTTACGGAAATCCCTTGAATCCATAAATGGAGTCAAAAAAATACATGACCTGCATGTTTGGTCTCTTACTTCAGGATTTAATGCAATGAGCTCACATGTCATTGCTGAGCGTAGTGAGGATATGAATATTCTACTAAAAACACTTACAGAAAAAGCTACTACTGATTTTAAAATTTCACATACTACTTTTCAAATTGAAACAGAAGGACACAAAGAAGGCGAAGCACATCTTTAAAGATTTACAATATTAATAATCAAAAATATTGGAATATGGAAAACAGATTTGATGTCATAATTATTGGCTCTGGCCCACGTATTATCAATCACTTCAGGAAGCTTCCTTGGCGGTTCATGGGATCGCTATCCACATTTAACTTTAAAATAAATCTATTCTCGGTATGAAACCTAAAAGTCTTTTTAAGAGCAGCTATGCATTGCTTACCAGATTTTTTCTATTATTTATCATAATGTCTTTTTTACTAAGGCTGGGATTTGTATTGTCCTCATTTCCTAAGGCTGAGTTTTCTGCAGTAGCTTTTATTAGAGTATTTTTATTAGGACTTATATATGACATAGGGGTAGGTTTGTTTTTCATATTTCCATATAGCCTTTATTTGTTGATTTTGCCCCAACGATTGGTAGATTCTAGATTAAATAAAATCATTACCTACTTTTCTTTTTCTCTTGTTGTATTGATTCTGTTTTTTTCCTTTTTTGCTGAAATAACTTTTTGGCAGGAATTTGAAAGCCGGTTTAATTTTATCGCTGTAGACTATCTTATTTACACTTACGAAGTAATTAATAATATCAATGAGTCTTATCCCCTGCCAATATTAATTGCAGTGATGATAATTCTCACATTTTTTGTAATTTTTTTCTGTATCCGAAAAAAATATTTTTTTGATACTTTCAAAGGCACTACCAGATTTTTGTCAAGGCTGAAAATAACGGTTGGAATTTTTGTAGCAACTCTTGTTTATGCTTTCTTAGTCGAAAACAATTTTGCGGATTTGAGTACCAACCGCTATCAAAATGAATTGTCAAAATCAGGAATCTATTCATTCTTTTCTGCTTATAATAATAATGAAATTAATTACGATCATTTTTATCAACTTATGGATAATAAGGATGCTTTTAAGATTATTAAAAATGATTTGAAAGACAGCAGTTCTATATTTCTGCAGAACAGTTTCTCAATCGAAAGAAAAATTAAACCCACCACAGCAACTGTACAAAGACCTAATGTAATTATGATTACAATGGAAAGTTTCAGTGCAGATTTCATGAAAACTTTTGGAAATAATCAGGGTATAACTCCGGTATTGGATTCGCTTGCAAAAGAAAGTGTTTTATTTACAAATATGTATGCTACAGGTACGAGAACGGTTCGAGGAATGGAAGCTCTTTCTCTTGCAATACCCCCTACACCAGGTAATAGTATCGTCAGACGAAAAAATAATGACCAGCTGACAACAATAGGATCAATTTTCAGTCAGCAGGGTTATGATACAAGTTTTTTTTATGGAGGGGACGGATATTTTGATAATATGAACAAGTATTTTGGGAATAACGGATATAACATTATTGATAGAAACAGAAATGCATTTGCAAAGGAAAACTATCTTGCGCCAAGAACTTCAATCGATGATAGAAATATTACTTTCGAAAACGCATGGGGTATATGTGACGAGGATCTTTACAATGAGGTAATCAGAAAATCAGATCAGCAATATAAAAGTGGCAAACCCTTCTACGACTTTGTTATGACTACGTCAAATCACCGACCGTTCACCTATCCGGATGGAAAAATTGATATTCCCTCTGGTTCAGGAAGAGAAGGAGCAGTTAAATATACAGATTATGCAATAGGAGCATTTCTGAAAAAGATAAAAAATAAGCCATGGTATAAAAATACTGTTATTGTTATTGTTGCAGACCACTGTGCCAGCAGCGCTGGGAAAAATGAAATTGATATATCAAAATACCATATTCCCGCGATGATTGTAAATCTTCAAGACAAGCAGTCTTTGAAAATCGATAAAATGTGTTCTCAAATTGATTTGTATCCTACTTTATTTAACTTTTTAGGATGGAAATATACAAGCAATCTGTATGGAAAAAATGTACTTAGCGACAACTATATTCCCAGAATATTTGTTGGGACTTACCAAAAACTTGCCTATATGGAGAATGATGATCTCGTCATCCTTTCACCCCAACAAAAAGTTGAGACTTTTAAATATATACAAGGAAAAAACGATCAGATTGCTGTATTACCTAAGCCGGAAATAGTAAGAAGGGCAATTGCGAATTATCAAACAGCCTATTACCTTTATAAAAATAATGGTTTGAAGCAGAATCAAAAAAAATAATTGATATGAATATGGATCTCCGCTTTGAGTTAATTATTGCAGCTAAACTCTTTTTGTCAATAGTATTAGGTTGTATTATAGGTTTTGAGAGGGAAACATCCCATAAAGATGCGGGAATCAGAACTTTTGGTGCAATTACCTTGGCTTCGTGTCTGTTTGTTGCAATTGCATCTCACCTTACAGATGATAAATCTGCTATTGCACGAATGCTCGCTGCGATAGCAACGGGACTCGGCTTTATCGGCGCAGGTTTGAGCTTTAAGGATAAAGGCAACGGTCTTATGGGGCTAACAACGTCATCTGCCTTATGGGCTACGGCTGCAGTCGGCTCTGCAGTTGCTCTCAATATGTATGTACTGGCCATATTTTCTACCGTTTTAATTTACATATTATTATCTCTTAATAAATTCACATGGTTTAGAAAGATAATAAAAAGTAATATTTCAAACAAAAGTAATCATGATGAAGGAAACAACGTTTAGCTTACTTTAAGATTTAAAAATGTAAACATTTAATCAAAATATTATGGAACACATTCACAAGTATGACGCAGAGGGCAAACAGCTCTGCTGCTCTGCACAAGAGGAAAAGATTGATAAAAAGGCTGATAATCTCCTGAAAAAATCGAAACATACAGCGAACGACGGGCATGATCATGATCATAGCGATGAAGACGGACACGACCACGGAAGCACGGATAAAACTATTTTTCAAATGTTTTTACCATCAGTAATATCACTTGTGCTTCTATTAACGGGAATTGTATTTGATAATTACGTTAAAATTGAATGGTTTGATGGATGGATTAGGACAATATGGTATGTGGCTGCTTATGCTCCTGTTGGCCTTCCTGTTATAAAAGAAGCTATTGAAAGTATCGTAAAAGGTGATGTTTTTTCGGAATTTTTACTGATGACCATTGCTACTGTCGGCGCATTTGTTATCGCAGAATATCCTGAAGGTGTTGCTGTAATGTTGTTCTATGCTGTAGGAGAGACCTTTCAAACTCTCGCAGTTACAAGGGCTAAGAGTAATATTAAAGCTTTACTTGACCAGCGACCAGATGAGGTTACAATTTTGGAGAATAATATTCCTAAAACTATAAAAGCTGCACAAGCTAAAATAGGAGAGATTATTCAATTGAAACCTGGTGAAAAATTAGCGTTGGACGGTGAATTGCTAAGTGATTCGGCATCCTTCAACACCGCTGCTTTAACAGGCGAAAGTAAACCAGATACGAAAAGCAAAGGGGAGTCAGTTTTAGCAGGAATGATCAATCTGACGAGCGTCGCACAAGTAAAGATCACTACTGCTTACGAAGACAGTAAATTAAGTAAGATTTTGGAATTGGTACAGAATGCCACATCACAAAAAGCCCCTACAGAACTTTTTATCAGAAAATTTGCTCGTATATATACACCTATAGTCGTCTTATTGGCAATTTTAATCTGCGTTGTACCATATTTCATTGTTGATGATTATGTATTTAGAGATTGGTTGTATCGTGCGCTGGTATTTTTAGTGATCTCATGCCCTTGTGCATTGGTAATATCGATTCCTTTAGGATATTTCGGAGGGATTGGTGCCGCAAGCAGAAATGGGATTTTATTTAAAGGAAGTAATTTTCTCGATAAAATTGCTGAGATACAAAACGTTGTAATGGACAAAACCGGAACAATGACTGAAGGTGTTTTTAAAGTTCAGGAAGTTAAAATTGAACCAGGTTTTGACCAGGATGAAATTCTTAAACTTGTAAATACGCTGGAGAGTAAGTCAACGCATCCTGTCGCAACCGCTATTCATGAGTATGTTGGAGAAATTGATAATTCTATCAATCTTGATAATACTGAAGAAATTGCAGGTCACGGTCTTAAAGCGACTGTGAACGGAAAAGATTTGCTGGTGGGTAATTTTAAGCTAATGGATAAATTCAATATTAAATATGATATTGACCCTTCCACAATTATTTATACTATCATCGCAATAGCATATGAAGGAAAATTTGCTGGCCTTATTACTATTGCAGACAGTATAAAAGAAGATGCAGGGATTACAATCAAAAAACTTCATAATCTTAATGTTAAGGTGACTATGCTCAGTGGGGATAAAAGTAGTGTGGTTAAATATGTTGCGGACGAGATAGGAATTGATAATGCTTTTGGTGATTTACTTCCAGAAGACAAAGTCAATAAAGTTAAAGAGATTAAAGCAAGAAAAGAGAGCGTCGCATTTGTTGGTGACGGGGTAAATGATGCACCAGTGGTTGCATTGAGTGACGTAGGAATTGCTATGGGTGGATTAGGAAGTGATGCGACTATTGAAACAGCCGATGTCGTAATTCAGGATGATAAACCTTCAAAAATTCCCATGGCAATCAATATCGGTAAAAAAACAAAAAAGATTGTTTGGCAGAATATCATCCTAGCATTTGTAGTGAAAGCAATTGTGCTTATTCTTGGAGCTGGTGGTTTAGCAACCATGTGGGAAGCTGTTTTTGCTGATGTAGGAGTTTCACTTATTGCTATTCTGAATGCCGTAAGAATTCAGAAAATGAAATTTGAATAATTACTTTTCAGATTTTTTTAAACATTGCAATTCAATAAATAAAATGAAGTTTTTAAAGCAACCTCCAATATCTAACTAATCTTTAAATCAATATAATTCTATTGTTTTTATTCCGGTTTTATATCGGAACATCAATAACTATGTTCGAAAATAACCACTGAATTAAATCAAAATGCATATTCCCATGACAAATTTTTTCAAAAAATATATGCTCATAATATTGATGCAGATTTGTTGTTTAGCCTCAGCACAAGACAGTCTGAAGTTAAATACTCTAGATTACTATGATTCTTTAGAAGTATCTGATCTGAAACATCATCAATTAAGTTACAAGAAATTAATTATCCCGGCAAGCTTGATTACAGTCGGTGCCATCAGTTTTGTTGTTCCTGAGATGAAAGAAATAGATCGTGATGTTAGGGGAGAAGTGAATGAACATAATTTGTCCAATTCAAAGCTGGATAATTATACACAGTACGTCCCTGCTGCAATGGTGTATGCCTTGAATATAGCAGGAATGAAGGGTAAACATAATTTTAAAGAAAGAACAATTATTTTTGCAACCAGCCAGGCTTTGACAGCGGCTATTGTACTTCCAAGTAAGAAATTAATCGGAGAAGAACGACCTGATAAATCCAATAATATGTCGTTTCCTTCGGGACATGCTGCTGTTGCCTTTTCGACTGCCCACTTTTTATTCCGTGAATATAAGGACACCAATTACTGGCTTGGAATATCGGGATATTCATTTGCGGTTTTTACAAGTGTATACCGGGTAATTAATAACAAACATTGGGTAACTGATGTATTTGCAGGCGCTGGAGTTGGGATATTGTCAACAGAAATAGCTTATTGGTTATATCCCAAAATCAATTCTTTGTTTAACATCAGCAAGGGTAAGTCTGCTTCTATGATTTCGCCATTTTATCAAAAATTTGATAAAACGAATATAATGGGGCTAAACTATCAATTGTCCTTTTAAAAGTAATGTAATGAGTTTTAAAAGGACATTAAAAAGAAAAGCAATACGTAATAGTAAACATAGGGTTTCATCCAAGGATATCTTTTATCTAATCTGTTGTGCCCTTTTTTTTCTTTTGCTAATAATACATCAGACTTATAAATTTAGTATTAAGTATACAAAAATTCATCCCAGACCATCTAACCATCAAACACACTCTAAATAATTAAAATACAATGTATCATTTTCTGAATAAAAATTAAGTATTCTCCAAACAATATTCTCCAAACAATATTTTCCAAACAAAAATTCATTCAAACAACTTTTATAAACCTTTTATTTTTTAACATTAGCATGAAAAAATTATTACTAAATCTTTTGACGGGCTTTGTATTTTGTACAATCTCTGCACAAGCACCAACGAATTATTATGACGGAACAGCAGGTCTTTCTGGAGCAACCCTAAAATCAAAACTTAAAACAATAATTACCAATGGGCACCAAGACAAAGGGTATGCAGGATTATTAAATGCATTTCAAACTACAGACCGAGATTATTTTTATGAAAACGACGGAACTGTAATGGATATGTATTCAGAAAATCCACTTGGATCAGATCCATACAACTATAACCACGGTTCTAACCAGTGTGGTAATTACAGCAGTGAAGGCGATTGTTATAATAGGGAGCATGTAGTACCACAAAGCTTATTTAACCAAAACTTACCAATGAGATCAGATGTCCATTTTGTGACACCAACTGATGGCAAGGTAAACGGAATGCGATCAAATTACCCATTTGGAAAAGTAGGAACGGTTTCCTTTACTTCATTAAATGGTTCAAAATTAGGAAGTTCGGCTTCCGCGGGCTACGCAGGTACTGTTTTTGAACCAATAGATGAATTTAAGGGAGATATTGCAAGAATGATTTTATATTTTGTAACAAGATATGAAACACAACTTTCTGGTTTCAGCAGTGGAAACATTTTAGGCTCTTCGGCATTTCCAGGTCTTCAAACTTGGGAACTCAAACAATTACTTGCGTGGAATGATGGAGATCCAGTCTCAGCTTTTGAAATAGCACGAAATAATGCAGCTTTCACATATCAGGGAAATAGGAATCCATATATAGACCGCCCTGAATTTGTTGCGCTGATTTGGGGAGCTTTTATGGCTGTAGATGATGTTTCAATATCTAAAAATCTAACCATTGTGCCAAATCCAGTTAGAGGAAATGTTTTAAGAGTAACTGGCGAAAAAGATTTGAAAAAATTTAAAATTGCATTAATTATTAATTCTGCTGGACAAAATGTTCAAACAATTGAAAAACCATTCGAGAATGGGAATACAGTTAATTTGAAAAGTCTACCAAAAGGAGTTTATTTTCTTAAATTAGATAATAGCAATACAAAATTTATTATAGAAGATTAAAAAAGCAAAAGGAAGTGACCTAAAAGTCAGATACACCTTCTGAGAATCAAATATTCATATACTCCTCCTGTATTGGGGTAAGAATAGAACCAGCAAAAATTGAGGCTGTCCAAACTTTTCGGACAGCCTCTTTGCTTTTTTAATCTAGTAATTAGTCATTCCTTAAAAAGCTAATTTTTCATTTTGAAAATTATACTTGCCTAAGAAGATTTTGAGAACAACTTCGAGCCAAAAAAGAATTTGTTGT
>NZ_FTOL01000004.1 GCF_900156735.1 Chryseobacterium ureilyticum | reverse complement strand
ACCCATTCTATCAATCACTTGGGAGGATATACCCGAACAGAATCCAAGCTTGATTTTGCAGCAGTTCCTCAAATTGTTGTTACAAAACACAAAAGGCTGACTACGGATACTGAAAAAGTGATCACCGAGACTTTTACTTATGATCATCAGAACAGGCTCTTGGTTCATAAACACAAGATAGATTCCAACCCTGAAGAAATTCTTGCTCAGAATGATTATAATGAACTCTCACAGCTTACTACTAAAAAAGTAGGTGGAATCAGTCTTGGATCACCATTACAGACCATTAATTATCAGTATAATATCAGAGGGTGGATGACGCAAATCAATGATCCGTCAAGTCTTAATGGAAAGTTATTTGGGTATGGGATAAAATATACTAATCCTGTTTATACCAATGCTTCATTAGGGATGTTTAATGGGAATATTTCTGAAATTGATTGGATTTCGTTTAGTGATGCAATTCTAAAAAGATATAATTATCAATATGACCCTTTAAATAGATTGTTAAAAGGTGCTTATTCTGAGCCTAACAATTCTACTCCTCAAAATAATTATTTTAATGAAGAACTTACCTATGATGGCAATGGAAATATCAAAACCTTAAAAAGATTCTCAAAACCTGTCTTTGGAGGAGCTACTGCTGAGAAAATCGATGATTTAATATATAATTATCAAAATGGAAATTTAAGTAATAAACTGGATAAAGTTACCCTGCCATCTGGTGTAGCTAACAATTTTTCAGGTTATAATGCCTTACAAGGAACATTAGAATATGATCTTAATGGTAATATGACCAGTCATCCTGATAAGAAAATAAAAATATTGTATAACTATCTGAATCTTCCTCAATATATTTTAGTTAAAGGGACGATATTTGATACTTCAAATACTAGATATAATTATAGGGCAGATGGAACAAAAATTTCTAAAATATATGATAATAATGGTTTAATAGAAATTAATTATCTTGATGGATTCCAATATGATAATAGGCGTGCACTTGGTACATCAGTATCCTTCTATACAATTCCTACATTGAAATTTGTATCTACTTCAGAAGGGTATTATAATTTTGATGAAAATAAGTATATTTACAATTATGTGGATCATTTAGGAAATGTCAGGTTGAGTTATATGAAAGATGACGAGGGAGCCTTGAAAATTATTGATGAAAACAATTATTATCCTTTTGGATTAAAACATAATGAAGGACCAATATTAAGTGTTTTTGGAGGAACTGCATACAACTACAAGTACAACGGTAAGGAGCTTCAAGAGACGGGAATGTATGATTATGGAGCGAGAATGTATATGCCGGATTTGGGAAGATGGGGTGTTGTAGACCCAAGAAGCCAATATACACATGAAGCTTATAGCTATGTTTGGAATAATCCGATTATGTTTACAGATCCAACGGGAATGCAAGGAGAACAAGTTTCTGATTGGATTACTAATGGAAAAGGTAGTTACAAATGGGATCCTAATGTAACCGGACCAGGAAATACTCCTAAAGGCTGGAAGTATGTTGGCCCCACTGGGAGTTATAGGATTAACGGAGCAACTGTACAGCTTTTAGAAGAGGGGAAAACTTTTACAAATATAGACGAAGTTGCTGTAAAGGGAGCTTCTCCAGTGACAGCAGGTATTGTTCTTTCACAAAATGCTCGCTTTGGGTTGTTTGCTTTTTTAGCGGTTGCTTCATGGTATGTTATCAGTGATTTTGTAGATACAACTCCAACTCAATATGGAACTCGAATTGATCCAATGACATATTCTCCTCATACAATGAACTCTGAATCGGATTCTGGTGATGATAAAGATGTAAATGGTCAAGATGTACCGCAGGAACAAAAAGGAGATGGAAATGGTAAGCCTACTAGAAATGAAAGAATGCAGCAGAAGAAAGCTAAAAATGGTAATCAAGGAAATGATGGTGATAATGAATATAATCAATCTGCAGAACATACAAATGGGGCTAGAGGTTCTACCAAACAAAAACATCAAAATGGTCAAGCAAGAAAAAATAGAGATCAAGGAGGGGAAAAGGGAGATAGAAATAGAAGACGATATAAATAAAATAGTATGAAGGAATATTTTTTAAAGAATCGAAAAGAAAATATTATCGGTAATAGTTTTAAAGAAGGAAAAAATATAACAGGTATAATTTTTAATCCTGTGGACTACGTCTTAGACGGAATAAAATTCATTAATACTGAAAAGATTGAAAATATAAAGGTAGAAACAAATAACTTTAAGGATAAGGTTATGACTGAAAAGTTTCAAATGTATTTTGAAGAACTGCCAAAAAAAATATTTAAGGATAGTAAAATTAGTAATTTTGAAGAATTATTTATAATTATACAATCCTTAGACTTACTATGTGAGTTATCACTTAGTGAAGAAGATGTAGTTTATATAGGTAAAATCATAGGTGTTTATGAAGATTCTATTGATATTGATTTTTTTGATACTGAATGTAAATTAATGGATCAAGCATATGTTGAATATGAGGATATTACTACAGTAACATTATTTTCAGATTATTTGAACAGTTTATCCGAGGTGATGAAAAAGATAAAAACTAGTTAGAATAGGACAATGTATCTTAAGTATATTTATAAAAGAATGACTCTCTGATTGTTAGAGGGTTCTTCTTTTATGAAATGCTTTGAATTTTTCTTTTAACAATAAATAAAAGCATCAAAGAGAGCGAAGACATGCTGGCTATCGTTCTCTTTTATTTTTTGGATGTCAAGGATTTTGGAGACGATATTCTTTTTCAAAAGAACATCAGTAGAACCTACGAGATAATCCAGAGAAATCTCCAAAACTTCCGCCAATTGTGTCGCTATCTCAATAGACGGTTTTACTTCCTCACGTTCATATCTTCCGAAGATAGTACCATGAACACCTACGAGTTTGCCCACTTCGTCCTGCGATATCTTTTTATCTTTTCTTACTTCTGTAAGACGCTTACCAAAAGTTATAGACTATAAATGTATTAAAACAATAGAAAATCAAAGTTTTTACGAATTATAGTTACTAGACTTATACATTGAGATTATTTTGATTTTGTGAAAAATAAGTATATTTACAATTACACAGATTATCTAGGAAATATCCGTTTGAGTTATTTCCATAATGGAAGTGGAGTAGAAGTTCTAGAAGAAAATAATTATTATCCTTTTGGATTGAAGCATGAGGGGTATAATAATTTAGCTGGAAATCGTGCTTATAATTACAAGTACAACGGGAAGGAGCTGCAAACAGAGACGGGGATGTATGTTATGGGACAAGAATGTATATGCCGGATATAGGAAGATGGGGCGTTGTTGACCCACTGGCGGAACAATATCGAAGACATTCTACTTACAATTACGCTGTAAATAATCCGATAAGGTTTATTGATCCCGATGGTCGTGGCGTTAATAGTACCGGAGTGAGAGAAAACAAGGATGGCACATATACTGTTGTAAGTGCAAAAGATGATGGAAATAACGGAATTTATCGAGCAGATAATAAAGGTAATTATGATGTAGAAACATCTGACCATATTGCAAACTCATTAACTCCACGTTCTTTTATGGGAGACGACAATGAAGCTGTTATGGGGGCTGTAATCAGCCCTGGAGATATGAGTGGCAATGATTTTCTTAATGACTTGATGGGATCTAATGAGCCTAATATTATTAAATATATATTGAATGGAAAAGGTAATGAGCTATACGATTTCAAAACCAACGGTCCTGATGGAGAAGTGGGAGGACAGACAAGAGACCTGAGGGAATGACCGTAACACAATATACTTATCGAGGTGTATTATTTTCAGTAGATACGAGAGATAAAACGGATAATGTTACCGTTATCGCTTCAGCCAGAGATATTAGGAATTTTGGAGCAGGTTATATTGCGGGAAATAATGGCTTAACCTGGGGAACAGCAAGAGGGGGATTTGACACTCTTCAAAGTGCACAGGATGGAAAATTGTCTACTGAAGGACAGACAACTCAGCAAGCTCAGAGAGTAGGGCACAATGTCGGATATAAAAAATATAACGATAGACGTGTTAATACTTATAAATCCCAATCATCAAATCCATTACGTGGTCCTAAATAACATTATATGAAAAGAATATTAAAAGCCTTTATTATATTTGTCGCAATTATAGGAATGTTATTTCTTTGGTACGACCAAAGCCGTTCTTTTTTCAAAGCCACCAACGGGAAATCCATTACAATGTGGAAAAGATATGGAGGTACTTGTTATTTGGTACCTGGTAAATATTATGGAGTGACTAAACCAAAAGATGGCTATATAGAAACATCTAACCGTAGTTATCTTACTTTGTATTATAGTAATAAATTACCGAATTTTATTTTATTACGCCAAGAATCAAACTATGATTATAAAGCTTATAACTCGATAGATAAAAAATATTTGTTTGAAGATTATACATCAAATAAAGAAAAGTACAAACCTATTATTTATAAGGAAAATGCAGAAAAATTTTCCGATGTAAATAAAGATGCTTCTTTTTTAAGCATAAATATATTAGAAGGTTATGCTACAGATGGTACAGGCAAAACCCAGAGATAAATAATAAAGGCAACTCAAATTGAGTTGGTTTTGTTGTTTTATAAAATGCTTTGCAACATAGTTTGTTTAAGGAACGCATCCAGGAGTACGAAGACATGCCGTCTATCATTCTCTTTTAGCTTTTGTATATCCAAAATTTTAGCAACAATATTTTTATCCAGTAGAATATCCGTAGACTCTACGAGATAATCCAGAGACACTTCTAGGGCTTCTGCCAATTGTGTAGCCATCTCAATACATGGTTTTATTTCCTCACGCTCATATCTACCGATGACCGCCCCGTGAACACCTACAGGTTTGCCTGCTTTATTCTGTGGCATTTTTCCCCTCACAACCCCTTCCAATTTTTAAATTCACCTTTATTATTATGGTTGACATGTTTTTTTTACTTTTGTACAATTCTAAAAAAAATCTGAAAAATGGAATCCTATACGGAAAGAATACTGATTACAGGTGCTTTGGGACAAATTGGCACCGAGCTTACCAACAGACTTGTTGAAATCCATGGAGCGGAAAACGTTGTTGCTTCAGGACTGGACAGATGGCAGGAGGGAATTACCTCTGCAGGTCATTACGAAAGAATGGATGTTACCAATACTCAATTGGTGAGACAGATTATCCACGATTATGAAATCACTACAGTGTATCACTTAGCGTCATTGCTATCTGGGACGTCAGAAAAGCAGCCTATTTTCGCTTGGAAATTAAATCTTGAACCTCTGCTTCACTTTTGTGAAATGGCGAAAGAAGGACTTCTTAAAAAGATTTTCTGGCCAAGTTCAATCGCTGTATTTGGGAAAGGAATTCCAAAACATGAGGTTGGGCAGGATGTAGTATTAAACCCAACTACAGTTTACGGAATCTCAAAAATGGCAGGGGAGAAGTGGTGTGAATACTATTTCGACAAATATGGAGTAGATGTAAGAAGTATCAGATATCCTGGATTGATCTCATGGAAAACTCCGGCTGGAGGTGGAACTACTGATTATGCAGTTGAAATTTTCTACAAAGCAATCGAAGATGGAAAGTATACAAGCTTTATTTCCGAAGATACAGGAATGCCAATGTTGTATATGGACGATGCAATCAATGCAACTCTGAAATTGATGGATGCTCCTAAAGAAAGTCTGACAGTTCGTTCGTCTTATAACTTAGGTGGAATGTCATTTACACCAAAAGAATTGGCGGAAGAAATCAAGAAAGAAATTCCAGATTTTGCGATTGATTACAAACCGGATTTCAGACAGGCAATTGCAGATTCATGGCCAGCTTCAATTGATGATTCTGTAGCTAAAAAAGACTGGGGATTAACTTATGATTTCGGAATTTCTGAAATGACTAAAGACATGATCAAGAATCTAAAAGTAAAATTAGCTAAGGATTAATTTATGTAAAGCAAAGGTTTAAATAGGCTTTGCTTTAACGTCTGATTTTTAATTAATTATAATTTTTATCTAAAATTAAATTTAAATGATATTATTGACTTTCAACATTACAAATATTGACGCTGATGCAAAACACGGCTCCCAAATTACTGATGAAGAGAGATTGAAAATCATAGCAGAGAATGCAAAAGCTATTCTTAGAATTTTAGATATTCATGATACAAAAGCAAGCTTTTTTGTGGAGGTTTCTCTTACGGAAAAATTGCAGAATCTTATAAAAGCAATTTCATCCAAAGGGCATGAAATTGCTTTTTATAATAAAGATTCAAATCTGGAAAAAATAGAAAATGCCAAGAAGAATATTCAGGGTCTTCTGGAAAAACAGATCAGGGGAATTCGTCAGAAAGATGTAAAAATTCCACAGCAAGATCTGAAGCTTTTGGAGTTTAATTATGTTTCCAATATTGACAATGCTAATATCCTTTTTCCGTTCAAACGTCTCAAAAGAGATACTGTGATTTCCGAGGAAGACGGATTGAGTATTGTTCCGGAAAGTATCTCTCCTTACAGTCAGTTGCCTTACAATGATTTTGTATTTCAGATTCTACCGATGAAGTATTACCAGAATATGGTTTTGGAAACTTTACAGAATGAAGAATTTGTTTTGATCTATCTTAATGCCTGGCAGTTTACAGATTTTAAGAAGCATCGTCTTGATATTCCTTTTTACAGAAGCTTATTTTCAGGCAAAAAAATGGAGGACAAACTAGATGCCCTCCTTAGCTTTATCAACGAGAAAGATATGGCTACTTCCCGTATGAAAGATTATATTTTTTAGGTATTGGTTGTAGATAGTAGGTAGCTGGAATAAGAGACTATTAGGGTGTTATTTCTCAAAATATCGATATTTCATTTCTTAACTGTTAACATTGAATATTACACTTAAAAAAAACTCGCAACCAAACAACCAGCAGCTCATAATTCGCATCCTGAATCCTGAACCTCTAACTTAGTTCAAAAAGAGTAATCTCGGGCAATACTCCAACTCTTCCCGGATATCCCAATACTCCAAACCCTCTGTTTACATACAGTAATTTTCCTTCACTTTCATAAAGATCTGCCCATTTTGGATAACGATACTGAACTGGTGACCATTTTACATTTTTAAGGTCTAAACCAAACTGCATTCCGTGAGTGTGACCGGAAAGTGTCAGATGGATATCTTTTGGGTGCTTTTTTACCACATAATCAAAGTGAGTAGGGTCATGACTCATTAAAATCTTTGTCGCGGATTCAGGAACTCCTTTTAAAGCCTCATCAATCTTCCCGAATTGTGGGAAAGGTTTTAATCCCCAGTTTTCAACCCCAAGGATATAAAGCATTTCTCCGTTTTTCTCAATGATTCGGTGCTCGTTTCTCAACATGTCAAAACCAGCCTGCTTTTCATAATTAATCAGGGTATCAAGATTTTTCTTCTTAGCATCAGGGGACTCCCATGTAACATAATCTCCGTAATCGTGGTTTCCTAATACCGCAAACTTGCCATCTTTAGCTTTGATTTGAGAAAATAAAGGAATGAATGGTTTGAACTCATCAGCGACATTATTTACCATATCACCGGTAAATAAAACAAGATCCGGCTTTTGTTCATTGATCAGATCTACGGCGTGTTGTAATTTACTTGGATCAGCAAAGCTTCCACTGTGAACATCAGATATCTGTATGATTTTGTATCCTTTGAAACTTTTGGGAAGTTTAGGGAACTTTACTTTTACCTTTCTTACTTTATGACGATATTTTCCAAACGTAATTCCGTCTATGAAAAGAGCTGAAAGGACTCCACTCATTCCAAGTCCCACCAGACTCAGAAACTTCCTTCTCTCCGGAAAGAAATTTTCCGAGGGTTTGGCAAAGCCAATCAAATAGCCTCCAGTTCTGATAATATCATCAATTAATAAAAACAGAACCACGAAGATTTTTGGAAGAATAAAAATCAAAAACAATGAAATCATGATCTGAGCCCTTGCCGTACTTCTGTCTGATCTTTGGAAATGGGAGACTTCGTAGGCGAAAATTCCATACACAGCTAACGATATCACCCAGTATCCGATCCTGATCCAGGAATTATAGGTAAGCGTTCTGATAGCCTGATAAATATACACTTCCAAAAACAGGAAGATTCCAGCGATAATTAAAAGATTCTTTTGCATGTTCTGATAAAAAAAGCACAAAGAATAACTTCCCTGTGCTTTTATATTTTTTTAGTTTATTAAATATTTTTAAGGAAATCTGTAAACGATAGCATTGATGTTCATTCCGGCACCTACCGAAGTCATCACAATGTTACCTTTATCCTTAAACGTTTGACTTTGCATTTTTCCTTTAATTATTAAATCATACATCGTAGGAATTGTTGCAACAGACGTATTTCCAAGGTCTTGAATAGTCATTGGAGAAATGGCGTGATCATATTCTTTCACATCATAAAGTCTGTGAAGTCTTTCGATCATAGCATAATCCATCTTAGCATTTGCCTGGTGAATAAGGATTTTATCGATGTCTTCTATAGAAAGACCTGCATCCGTAATGGTATCTTTGATCGCTACAGGAACATTTTTAAGAGCGTATTCGTAGATTTTTCTACCTAACATTCTTACATATAAACGTTTTTGATCTACTTCTTTATTGATAGAAGGTTGGTTTTCAAGATAGTTTAATTCAGGACCATTATCACAGATTGTGTTGTGAGCGATGATTCCTACGTTTTCTTCATCTGTAGCTTTTACAACTACTGCACCGGCACCGTCAGCAAAGATCATTCTGTTTCTGTCATATGGATCTGTTACACGGCTTAGAGTCTCAGCTCCAATAATAAGGATAGTTTTGGCAACTTTAGCTTTAATCAAGTTGTCTGCTAAAATCATACCTTCTACCCACCCCGGGCATCCGAAAATCATGTCATACGTTACACATTTTCTGTTTTTGATTCCTAGTTTATTCTTAACTCTAGCTGCCATTGTTGGCATGAAGTCAGCGTATCCGTTCTCAGTAACCTCCCCGAAATTACTCGCGTAAATAATATAATCCAGTTCTTCGCCATCTACTTTTGCGTCCTCAAGGGCAATTTTTGCGGCTTCATAACCGATCTGTGAATTGGAAAGATCATCCTCAATGAATCTCCTGTTTTCGATTTCTGTAATTTCTACAAACTTCGCAATGGTCTCTTCCACAGGCTTTTCAATCTTTACTCCGTCTTCAGTATAGAACTCGGAATTCATGAAGTAATCTCTACCAATAACTCTGTTCGGAATATAAGATCCAGAGCCAATAATGATCGTATTCGGCATTCGTTTATATGATTTTTTTAAAGATGCAAAGTTAATAATTAATATTAATAACAGAGAATTAAAAATATTATTAAATTTGCAAAAATTGTACTTTACAATCTATGAAAAACAACCCATCCTTAAAAGGCTTACTCATTGCAGCTGTGGTATTTATCCTTGCCTTTGGGATCTACTTCCTTTTTTTAGCCAAGAAGAATTATTATGTTGTAGATAATCCTACCCCGAATACGTATTACTTTAAAATCAATAACGGTTCTGAAGGAATCATATCAGCGGGGCAGTATGTGCATGTGGATTTGAATAAGGGAAAAAACTCTATTCAGGTTTTCGATCAGAATAAAAAAATGCTGTATGATTCGGCATTTGAAGTAAACAAACTACGTGGTTTGCTGAATATTGCACATCAGGATTACTATGTGAATGACCAGTACTACGGGTATAACCTTAAAAAAGATTCGCTATTGATGGCTCTTGATAAGACTGTCATAGACGGAAAGGATTACCTCGGAGGAGCAAAGCGTTTCAATAAGCTTTACACAGAAGATTTTTATTACAATGTAGATGAAGATTATGACAAAGTGATCAAGAATATCCAGAAAGTGGAGTCAAGATCAAAAGTCTTCAGAAAGCAGGATTACCTAAATTATTATAAAGAATATTACAAGTTTTAAGTTTTGACAAAAGATATCACTAAAGTTACTCCCTACAATTCAGAGGCTACAAAGAAAAGCCAAGTAGAGGATATGTTTGACAACATTGCACCGAAGTATGACCTTCTGAACCATGTTTTATCCATGAAAATTGACGTTTTATGGAGAAATAAATTGGTAAGATGGATGAAAAATGATAATCCGCAGGAAGTGCTGGATGTGGCTACAGGAACGGGAGATCTGGCAATTACCATTGAAAAAGGAACCGGTTCAAAAGTAGTTGGTTTAGATTTATCACAACAAATGCTCAATGTTGGCGTTATTAAAATAAAAAAACTTAAATTAGACGGCAAAATTTCCATGCAAAAAGGAGATGCAGAAAATTTACCTTTCGAGGACAATAGATTTGATGCTGTTTCCGTTGCATTTGGAGTAAGGAATTTTGAGAACCTTCCCAAAGGGTTGGCAGAGTTAAGAAGAGTAGTTAAAGATAACAAGAGTGTTTATATACTGGAGTTTTCAAAGGTTGAGGGTTTGATGGGACCATTTTATATGTTTTATTTCAAAAATATATTACCTGCAATAGGTAGGTTGGTTTCCAAAGATAATAGGGCGTATACATACCTTCCGGATTCTGTAAATGCTTTTCCTTTCGGGGAGAAGATGAAGCAAATTCTTTTAGATACGGGATTTAAGAAAGTTGAATATAAAAAATTAAGTTTAGGTATAGCCACAATTTATAAAGCAACAAAGTAACCTATGAATAAATTTCTATTAAAAGCACTGGTTTTAACCTCAGTAAATGTTGCCGTTTTTGCAAACGCGCAATTTAGAAACCGTAACAGAATGGATAAGTTGGAAGATTTCGACGAACAAAAATTCAGTTGGGGGTTTTATTTGAACGGGAATAAACTAGACTACCGAATTGTACTGCATCCAAGATATGGAATGCATGAAAATGAAAACCTTGTTACCTCTAAGGAAAGTTACAGTTTCGGTGCTGGGCTTATTGCAAAATGGAGACTCAACGACTATCTTGATGTAAGATTAGAACCGGGATTACAGTTTGCACAGAGACAGTTGACTTTTAATACACAATCTAATGACATCTACGCCGGCGGATCTTTAACGAATCCTCCTTTTATGCCGATTCCTCTACAGGAAAAAGATAAAGTAAGAGAAATCAAATCTACGTTGGTAGATATTCCGGTGTTATTAGAACTTCATGGGATGAGATGGTATAATTCAAGACCCTATATTGCTGCCGGGGTAAACTATATCGTAAACCTACAGTCTAATGCTACATCTACGGATGATAACATGCAGGGAATTTTCAGATCAACGACGCATAACTTTGCATGGTCTGCAGAAATGGGGATTCAGTTTTATTTCAACAAATTTAAACTGACTCCGGCAATCAGAGGTACATTCTTAATGAACAATGAGAAAGTGGCAGATAACGCTACCACACCTCCTTATTGGGCTTCTGCAATTTCTACACTACAGACAAGAGCGGTAATGTTTGTACTGAAATTTGAATAAGAAAATATCACATTAAAAATACATAGGAGGTGCTTTTGCATCTCCTTTTTTGTTTACACCTCAAAATATAGGACGTTTTATTTTTGTTAGTGTTAATATTTTTTTATTTTTGCTTCTAGTTAGAATATACAAACCTGAAATGCTTCAAGATTTAGAAAACAATTTTTCAGAATTAGAGAGAAAAATTTCGACTCTGCAAAAGAACTATAAAAGTCTTACAGAAAACTTAGCAGAATTAAATATTGAGCATGAAGAGTTGAAGAAGAAGTATGATGAGGAAAGAAGAAGAAATCAGGTATTAGCAGAAGAACAAAAAAATATAAAACTTTATTCAGCAATATCAGGAAATCCTGAACACAATAGATTAATGAAGAACCATATCAACAGATTGGTAAAAGAAATTGATTTCTGTATTGCTCAGCTTCAAAACAGTGGATTATAATGGAGGTAAGGAGAATAACCGTCAATATTGCAGGAAGAGTATATCCGCTGAACGTACCGGCAGCAGAGGAAGAAACTTTGCGTAAAGTAGGGAAGCAGATCGAGAATATGATTAAAGATTTTGAACAGAACTTCGATGTAAGAGATAAACAGGATGCTTTGGCTATGTGTGCCCTGAAACTGGGAACCAATGCAGAAGTAGTTTCTCTTAACTACGAGAAAAATATTAATTCAACCAACGAAAGATTACAACAGATCAATCAATCGTTGAATGAAATCGGGAAATAGATTTTTTTTCCTGAAACAAACTGCCTACAATGATTCTAACACATTAAAGGTAAACTCAACGCTAAACAATTACCGAACAAATGTCCTCTGAATGGCGTGCCGGTCTTCCGGATTACAGACAGTGGAAATCAGTTCAAATCGTGTTGATTAGGAGTTTACTCTCAATCTCTGGATTATTGTGGGCTTTTTTTATTTTAAAGGATATGAATACAATTAAAACTCAATATAAATTATGATAGAAGTTATAGTAGGTGTTGTTTGTTTGGTAATCGGGGCTGCCGTAGGAATGGTTTTTTCCAGAAGCTCTCTGAATACTAAAGCAAAATTCATCATAGATGATGCCAAGAAAAACGCCGAAAACCTTATAGAAAAAGCTAACGTTCAAGCTGAATCCACAAAGAAAGAAAAGAATCTTCAGGCTAAGGAAAAATTCCTAGAATTGAAATCTCAGCACGATGCAGACATTCAGTCACGTGAGAAAAAAATGCAGGAAGCTGAAAAAAGAACGAAGGATAAAGAACACAAGCTGAATGACGAACTTAGCAAGACAGGAAAACTTGAGAAAGACCTTGACAGACAGATTGCAGACTACGCTAAGAAAAACGAAATCTTAGAAAGAAAACAACAGGAATTAGATACAGCTACCGCTAAAAAAGTAGAAATACTTGAAAAAATCTCTAATTATACAGCAGAGGAAGCTAAAGCAGAACTGGTAGAAACCATGAAAGCTGAAGCTAAAACAAGAGCACAGGCACATGTTCAGAGCATCATGGAAGAAGCTCAGATGAATGCTAAAAACGAAGCGAGAAAGATCGTTATCCAAACCATTCAGAGAATCGGAACCGAGCAGGCAATCGAAAATTCAGTATCAGTATTCAACATTGAATCTGATGAAGTAAAAGGTAGAATTATCGGTAGAGAAGGTAGAAATATCCGTGCTTTAGAAGCTGTAACAGGAGTGGAAATTATTGTTGATGATACCCCTGAAGCAATCCTTCTTTCATGTTTCGATCCGGTAAGAAGAGAGATCGCAAGATTATCACTTCACAGATTGGTTACCGATGGTAGAATTCACCCGGCAAGAATCGAGGAAGTAGTAGAAAAGACAAGAAAACAAATCGAAGAAGAAATCATTGAAGTAGGAAAGAGAACGATTATTGATTTAGGAATCCACGGATTACACCCTGAATTGATCAAGATCGTAGGTAGAATGAAATACCGTTCATCTTACGGACAAAACTTATTACAGCACTCAAGAGAAGTAGCAAACATCGCTGCAACAATGGCTGCCGAATTAGGATTAAACGTTAAACTGGCTAAGAGAGCAGGTCTATTACACGATATCGGTAAAGTCCCTGAGCAGGAATCAGAATTACCACACGCTTTACTAGGAATGCAATGGGCTGAGAAATACGGTGAAAATCCAGAGGTTGTAAATGCAATCGGAGCTCACCACGATGAGATTGAAATGAAGTCTCTATTATCTCCGATCATTCAGGTAGCAGATGCTATCTCAGGAGCAAGACCGGGAGCAAGAAGACAAGTATTGGAATCTTATATCCAGAGATTAAAAGATCTTGAATCTGCAGCATTAAGCTTTGATGGAGTATCCAGCGCTTACGCAATTCAGGCAGGTAGAGAATTAAGAGTAATGGTAGAAAGTGGAAAAGTAAACGACGAAGTAGCTTCCCAACTATCTTACGACATCTCTGAAAAGATCCAGAACGAACTTACTTATCCTGGACAGGTAAAAGTAACAGTGATCAGAGAAACGAGAGCTGTTAATATTGCAAGATAATAATCGAATCAAGATATTTTATAAAAACCTTTCAAGAAATTGAAAGGTTTTTTATTTTTATCAAAACTTAAAAATGCAAGAACTGACACTATCTTCAAAACTGAAGTACATTTTCTCTATTCCCGTTATTATTTCCGCCTTAGGTTATTTTGTAGATATCTACGACCTCCTTTTATTTGGAATCGTCAGGATCCCCAGTTTGAAGGCTTTAGGGCTTAATCCCGATGCTGATGGAACCTTTATTCTCAACTGCCAGATGGTAGGATTACTTCTCGGAGGTATATTCTGGGGAGTCTTCGGAGATAAAAAAGGAAGACTTTCCGTACTTTTTGGTTCCATTTTGGTCTACTCATTAGCCAATATTGCCTGCGGTTTTTTACCTTATTTTCCAAAAGAGCATTTAGAGTATCAATATGCCGGTTTAAGGTTTATTGCTGGAATAGGTTTAGCTGGAGAGCTTGGAGCCGGAATTACACTTGTTTCTGAAAGTCTGCCGAAGAATTTAAGGGCTATTGGAACCTCTGTTGTGGCTGGGTTTGGATTAATGGGAGCCGTTGTGGCACAATTAACAGTAGAATTAGCAGGAGGATGGAATATTTCCTACATCATAGGTGGTGTAATGGGAATTATGCTGTTGATACTGAGAATAAGCGTATCAGAATCCGGAATTTACAAGAATATTGAACATAAAAACGTCTCCAAAGGAAATTTTCTCTCCTTTTTCACAAATAAAGACAGACTCATAAGATACCTGAAATGTATTGCCGTAGGATTACCTACCTGGTATTGTATAGGAATTTTAGCTGTTTTAGCTAATCAATTTGCACCCGAATTTGGTATAAAAGATATAAGCCCCGGAAAAGCAATTATGTGGGCGTATGTAGGGATTTCTGTTGGGGATCTGATGAGTGGTTTTATTTCCCACGCTTTAAAATCCCGAAAGATGGCGATATTTTATATGCTGCTGTTTACTTTGGTTGGTGTCATAATTATGCTGTTTGGAAACACAGATACAGAAACAAAATATTATATGTTTTGCGTATGGCTGGGACTTGGAACAGGCTATTGGGCAATGTTTGTAACCCTTGCGGCAGAGCAGTTCGGGACGAATATCAGAAATACGGCAACCACTACAGTTCCGAATATGGTAAGAGGATTAGTGCCGGTAATGATCCTTGTATTCGATTCCCTTAAAGGTAGTTTTTCTGTCGTGGTAAGTGCTGCTATTGTAGGAATAGTGGTCTTTGGTCTGGCATTTTATTCTTCATGGACAATCTCCGAAACTCATGATAAAGATCTTGAATTTACAGAGTAATTTATATTTTGTTTAATAATAATTTATTCATTTGTCCTGATTTTAGATATTTTAATTTAGTTTAAATCAATTGTTTAGTTAAATTTATATTAAAATATGTTGCGTGTAATTAATATTTGTTTAACTTTGAAAGGTAACTAAAACTATATTGTTTCATCCAAAAACCAATCACATGAACATTATTAAAAACGCTAAAAAATTAAGAAAAGAAGACCTTAAAAGTATTACAGGAGGTATTGGAAAAATTGGTACTCCGGAGACATCACTTTGCGGATGTAGCTGTACTGGAGCTGTAACAGGACCTAAATACTGTGTTGAGCTGATCTCATGTCCACAGGTAATGACCTGCTAATTTGTCTGGCATTCAGAATTTCAATTTGAAATAAACATTTCCACATTTAAATAGGCGGCACCCTCTTGATCTCTTGAGGGTGCCGCTGTTTTTTAATGAATGATATAAAGTAAACTTCCGATACTAATAACAACCCAAAGAAGTACAGCACTAAGCAAAGGTTTAAAACCTATACTTTTTAACGTCTGAATTGAAAGGGTAGAACCGATAAAAAATAATGTCAGGTTTAATCCGGATTTTGCAACAGAAGTTATAGCTGTGCTGAATTTATCCATAAAAGGGAAATAAGTATTCAGAAGAATCGCAATAATGAAATATCCTATGAACCAAGGAATTTTTACTTTTGAATCCTTACTTTTAAAAATAAACATTGTAATCAATGATACCGGGATAATCCATAAAGCACGTGCAAGCTTCACTGTTGTGGCTATTTTTAAAGCTTCATTTCCATATTTGCTGGCTGCTCCAACCACAGAGCTTGTATCATGAATTCCAACCGCACACCAAAGCCCAAACTGTTCCTGTGAAAGATTCAGAAGGTGCCCGATTGCCGGATAAATGAATAAAGCAATAGAATTTAGAGTAAAAACAATTGCTAGAGCCAACGAAATCTGCTTTGTGCTAGGTTTAATGATCGGAGCAACGGCAGCAATGGCACTCCCTCCACAAATAGCAGTTCCTGCTGACAAAAGGTAAGAAAGTGGTCTTTCCAGTTTGAATATTTTCCCCAGAACATAACCAAGAAGCATTACTGTGACAATACTGATAACCGTCAGTACTAATCCTGTTTTTCCGGCATGCAGCGCCTCATCCAGTTTTAATCCAAAACCTAATCCCACAATCGAAATCTGCAAAAGCAAATGGATATATTGATGAAGTTGTTTTTCAAAAGGATTACCCATAAAGACAGCCAATATAAAACCTAAAGCCAATGCGATCGGGGAAGATATCAGAGGCGTCAGGCACAAAATAGCCAGTCCTATAAAAATTATTTTTTTGTTTGATTCATTTTGAATGAAATCTTTCATATTGCGAACTTTTAAATCTGAAGCAAAATTCGACAATATGTTATTACAAAGTAAATTGTATTTTGTTATATTGAATAACTAAAAGTTATAATGAAAAAGATAAAAGATATTGTTGCTAAAATTCAATAATTGCTTAGTAATATCAATAGGGTTGGGCTTTAGCCCGACCAAATAAAAATAAACATTCCATTGGCTTTAGCCAAAACCTAAAAAATAATACGTTTTTAATCAAATTAAAACATACAACAGTTGTTGAAACTACTCTGCAAATCTTAAAAACAACTCTATAAGCTCAGATTGTTCACCCTTGGGAAGTATAAAATGAAAATCCCTCTCGATACTGAAGTTTTTAATATCTATAACGGTAAGAACATTGTTTTTAAGCTCATTCAGGATCGTACTGATGGATAGAAATGCCATACAATCAGAATGAAGAAGATAATTTTTGATACTTTCACTGCTCCCAAGCTGAATAACAGTATTTAATTCATGAATGTTAACTCCTTTTTCCTTTAATCGATTTTGTATAAACTCAAGAGTTCCTGAACCTTGTTCGCGGAATATCAGATTAAGGTCGGAAAGATCTTTTATATTTAAAGTTTTGTGAGCTAGAGGATGATCTGATTTTGCAGTCAGAACAATTTCATCCTCTTTGAACGTTTTGTAATCAAAGTATGACGATTGAGATTCACCCTCAATAATCCCAAGATCTATTTTTTCCTCCTTTAATAAGGTAGAAATAGCTTCAGTATTTCCTGTTAAAAGCTCAATTTTAATATCCTTGTAATAGGAATTGAATTTTGCTAAAATTTCAGGTAAAATGTATTGCGCAACCGTAGTACTGGCTCCGATAATCAATTTTCCTTTATGCTGTTGGTTGATCTGACTGATCTCAAATTCCAGATCACGGTATATATTTCGGATCTTTTCAGCATATTCATACAGGATCTTTCCACTTTGGGTAAGCTGGATAGAAGTTCCTTTTCTGTCAAACAATTTTGTTTCCAGCTGAACCTCAATTTCCTTAATGTGCTTTGTAACCGCCGGCTGTGAGATATGAAGCTCTTCGGAAGCTTTGGTAAAACTTAATCTGGTAGCCACCGTATGGAAAACTTTTAACCTGTAATCGAACATGAGGCAAAAATACGGATTATAGTTGTATTTTGAGTAGAAGAGTTGTGATAGAGGTTTCGTGTTTCGTGATACGAGTTGCTTAAAAGATACTATACAAGATTTTTTGAATTTTTAACAAAGTGATTAAAGAAAATCTGAAACAGATTTATCCTGCTGACTTTCGTATCTTCTGTTTTTAGCTTCACCAATCTTTTGTTTGGTATAAATACTGTTGTGCCCCGAAAGCAGATAAGAAACCACACAGGCAATAGCAATATAAACGCCACATTCAGCCCCGAATAACTCAATACCCATCAGCATACACGCTAGAGGTGTATTGGTTGCACCTGCAAATACGGCAACGAATCCCATTCCGGCAAGTAATCCAAAAGGTAAAGGAATAAATAATGATAATGCACTTCCCAAAGTTGCTCCAATAAAGAACAAAGGAGTTACCTCACCACCTTTGAAACCTGCTGAAAGAGTAATGATGGTAAAAATCATTTTTAATGCAAAATCATAGAAGGGAAGTTGCTTTTCAAAAGATTCAACAATCACAGGAACTCCTAATCCGATATACCTTGTTGTGCCCATCAGTAAAACAGCCAGAGCAATGATAGTTCCGCCTACAACTGGACGAAGCGGAGGATATTTGATTTTTGATTTAAAAAGAGCACCTGCCCAATGAATGAACTTACTGAACCCCGCTGCACAGATTCCAAAAGCAATCCCTGCCAAAATACTGTAAAGAATCGGCAGCAATTCAAGTTTTGGGATAAAATCAATGTGATAATGAGTGTGTTTTACATTCCATAGGTTGGTAGCCCAATCTGCCAGTATAGCAGAGGCAAAAGCAGGAAATATAGCATTATAACGTATTCTTCCGATAAGAAAAACCTCAAGTCCAAAAATAGCTCCGGCAAGAGGAGTCCCGAAAACAGAGCCAAATCCGGCTGCAATAGCTGAAATGATCAGTATTTTTCTTTCATTTTTGTCAAGCTTGAAAGGCTTAGTAAGTTGATCTGCTATCGCACCTGCCATTTGAAGTGCCGTACCTTCACGGCCAGCCGAACCACCGAAAAGATGAGTCGCAATAGTTCCCAGATAAACAAAAGGAGCCATTTTGAATGGAATAATCTCTTTCGGATCATGAATATTATCAATCAAAAGATTATTTCCAGCTTCCACATCTTTGCCAAAATAATAATATAAAAGCCCAATCAGAAATCCTGCAACAGGAAGCAAAGCAATTAGCCATAAATGGTTTTCTCTAAAGTTGGTTGCCCATTCCAATGACTGTAAAAAGCCTGCAGAAGCCGTTCCTACCAATGCTCCAATGATAATACTGATGGACAGCCATTTGAAAATATAAGGTATTGCCGGGAATTTTCTAAAGAAAAACTGAGTGTGAAAAATTGCTTTTTTACCAAGTGTTCGTTGATTTTTTGACATAATAATCCTGATTAGTTATAGGTTAATAATCTATTAATCAGGCGTCATCAGCTTTTGTAAAGCGGTTGGGTAAGGAAGAACACCATTTCCTTTTTTGATACTGCAAATATAAGAATTTAAGATAAAACATAAAAGATAAAACATCTTGATACCAAAACATTGGCTTTAGTCAAAACCTAATGATTTAATATATAGGATAACGCATTGCTTTATCTATTTCAAGAGGATTATTGTACTTTCTGATCACTTCCTGCATGCTTTTAGTTTGTGTATTCAGTTCATCAACATTATGAATTTCCTTTCCATTGATATTAATTCTAAGATCATTATTGGTTTTGCTCAGATTATTTCTTTCAAAAGCAAAAGGATCGTTATAAAATTCCATGATCAGCTTGTGTTTTTGTTTTTCATTAATAGGAATAGCTTTATTTCCGAAATTGGATTCAAGGAAGTCTTCTGTTGCAAAAATTCCCGGAAGTTCCTGGCTTTTGACAAGATTATAAATAAAGTTTCTCTTGTCATCGGATAATTCAAAAATCAACCCTGGAAGCCCTCTTAGCTTAAAAGGTCCTTCGTTGAATGGAATATCCTTACAAAACCATGCTGTCCAATTTCTTCCTCCAAATTGAGTAATCGCTTTCTGTAAAGTATAATTTTCAGCCTTTTTAGTTTCGTTGGAGATATTCCAATTGATTTTATCCGCAGTTTTGAATGAATAATATCCGTTTTTAATATTGATAAAATTTTCATTCTCAAAAGAATTAATTTTCCTTTTCACAACTTGTCCGGTCATATCCGTATAGCTGGAATTCATCCCGAATTTTTTATTCAGTGAATCCGTGGTAGCAAGATCTTTTCCATAAAATTTAACTTCTTTCGGGGTGATATCCAATATCATGTTCAGCTTCTGATGCCCTGTTTCAGTAGAATCCATTTTGTATTGTAATTCATAAATGAATCTATGGGTTTGAGCCTGAAGAAAAGTTACTAATAAGACTGCTGTAATGGCGGATATGTTTTTCATATAATGATTTGATTGTGATTTAATTACATTTTAATATGAAGTAAAAATAACCCGCCTTTTTAATATTAGTTCCAGGTTATATATCTTATACCTACTCATCAAACACTTTTACTCTCAAATTATAAAACACTCCAACATTACACTTCTACAAAAAAGGTTTCATTTCATCCTCAATCTGAGTTCTCAGCTCCATCAGGCGTTTGGCATACTGTTCTTGCTGTTTTTCTTCTGGTGTTTCGGGAATCCATTTGGGTACCGGAAGCTTTTTACCATTTTCATCCACAGCAACGAAAACAATGATGCAGTGCGTTTTTTTATCAAAGGTAGGCTGCTTCAGGTTTCTTGAAAACACATTAATGGAAATATGCATACTTGAAGTTCCGGTAAAGATTACCTGTGCATCTACTTTTACCACTTCGCCAATTTTGATGGGGTCATAGAAACGGATTCCTCCTACATATACGGTTACAGAATAATTTCCGCTCCACGTTGTTGCACAAGCATAGCCTGCCTGATCGATCCATTTCATTACACTTCCTCCATGTACATTCCCTCCGTAGTTTACATCTGATGGCTCTGAAATGAATTGAAAAGTAATAGGTTTGTTCTGCATCTTTTTAAAATTTTAATAAAGTTATTCAATAATTTCCAAAGTTTTAGATTAAATCCTACTTTTGAAACACGAAAAGAAAATGAAGTAGAATTTTAACAAAAACCGATTAAAAATAATAATGAAGAAAGTATTTTACCTTAACACATGCGATACCTGTAGAAAAATTTTAGCACAGTTTGATCTTACAGACTGGGAACTTCGGGAGATTAAAAAACAGCCAATCACCAAAGAAGAATTAGAAGAAATGCATCAACTGGCAAAGTCATATGATGCTTTGTTCAGCAGAAAATCTACTCAGATCAAGTTAAGAGGACTGGATGTGAAATCTCTAGGAGAAAAAGATTTCAAAGAATTAATTTTAGATCATTATACATTCTTAAAGCGCCCTGTTTTTATGACAGATAAAGAGATCTTTGTTGGAAATGATAAAACAAATGTAGAAGCTTTAAAAAAATTCTTCGGAGTGAATGAATGAAATATTTGATATCCATATTACTTTGTCTTGCCTTAAACGTAAAAGGGCAAACTGTTTATAAGACACCCTCAGGTGCAAAGTTTCATGGATCATCATGCAGAATGGTAAAAAATGTATCTTCCAGCCTTCCTTTACGAAAAGCATTGGAAATGGGACTTCAGCCCTGTAAAATCTGTAATCCGATTTCACAATCATCTGCTTACGGATTTGTTTCCGTTCCTAAAAAAGTAAATGGAACTGATAAAGGAAATCAATGCTTGGGAACAACAAAAGCAGGAACGAGATGTAAACATTATACCCGTATCGGAAATGATTATTGTTTTCAACATCTTCCAACGAATTAAGCTTTATCTATAATTTGTGATTTATTTTTAATGAGTTAATTATTAAATACTTAAATTTATAATTACTAAAAATAAAAAATCATGACAAAAAGCTTTTTAAAAACAAAGAATCTTAACAGATCATCGTTAAAAGAAATTAAAGGTAGTGGAAAAGTTATTGTTCCTAATTGTTTTACACTTTGTGGTGAAGCAGGAGGTGTAGTTTCAAATCATCCGGGAATAGGAGACATGTGTACACCGGACCGATCACTTTGCTGTTACTGCAGATAAGAATTCAGAGATTGTAAATAATTTTACAGTCTCTTTTTTTGAAATTGTATTAAAAGAAAAGAGACTATCCGAAGACAGTCTCTTTTTCTGTATTATATTGAGAACAATTATACAAAAGGAGCTTTCACTACTTTTGCAGGAATGTTCTTGTTTCTTACCTGAATGAAGATCTCTGAACCTAATTTGAAGTAAGGCTTGTCTACATAAGCAAGACCTAAACCGATCTTTTTCATTGGAGACTGAGTTCCGGAAGTTACTTTTCCGATTACGTTTCCTTCAGCGTCTACCACAGGGTAGTCGTGTCTTGGAACTCCTTTATCTGTCAATTCAAAAGCTACCAATTTTCTTGTAACACCTTCTTCTTTTTGCTTAGCGAAAGTATCTTTAGAAACAAAATCTTTATCAAATTTCGTGATCCATCCTAATCCAGCTTCAATTGGAGAAGTTGTATCATCGATGTCATTTCCATAAAGACAGAATCCTTTTTCTAGTCTTAAAGTATCTCTTGCTGCTAATCCACAAGGAACAATTCCTTCAGACTCACCCGCTTTCATTATTTCATCCCAAAGTTTTTCTGCGCTTTCGTTCTTGAAATAGATTTCAAAACCACCGCTTCCAGTATATCCCGTGTTAGAAATGATCACATCATTTACACCTGCAACGCTTCCTACAGTGAAGTGATAGTAAGGAATCTCAGAAAGGTTTACCTCAGTAAGCTTTTGAAGAATTTCAGTTGCCTTAGGACCCTGAACAGCTAGTAATGACATATCATCAGAAGCATTGGTCATTGTAGCACCGAATGTGTTATATTTTGAAATATGATTCCAGTCTTTGTCGATATTAGAAGCGTTTACCACTACAAAATACTTGTCGTCTTCCATTTTGTAAACGATAAGATCATCCACAATTCCTCCATTTTCATTAGGCAGACATGAATATTGAGCTTTTCCGTTTTCAAGAGTATCTACGTTATTGGTTGTTACCAACTGTAAAAGGTCTTTAGATCCCGGACCTTCGATGAAAAACTGTCCCATGTGGGAAACATCAAACAATCCCGCTTTTTCTCTTACTGCAAAATGCTCTTCAGTTACTCCTGAATATTGTACAGGCATTTCAAAACCTGCGAAAGGTACGATCTTAGCTCCCAGGGAAACATGTTTGTCGTACAAAGCTGTTTTCTTCATATTTAATTCTTATTTCTTTATTTTAAAACTGTTGAAAGTCTCATTGAATAGGGTCATATAGTTTCCGTTCCAGAATTTCTGACCACAATTAATCGTGACCAGATACAAATCCTTATCTTTTTGAAAAGTTTTTGTAATCCAGAAAAGTTTTTCTTTTGGATCAAAATATTCATAATAATATTCTGTGTATCCTTTTTTGCCTTTATTTTCCTTCACTTTACTTTCCGCATCATCTGAGTGATAAAGAGCAAGAATGAACTTCTTCGTTTCAGTTTTGGGAAGGTTCAGATCATGATATTCGGAAATAGTAATAGCTCCGATTTCATTGGTAGGAAAAATATTGATAATATCACTGTCGTTGGTAGATCTCCAACCTTCAGGTACATTGATAGAGTAGTTAGGAGCGTCATAAGTAGTTGCTTTCTGAGCAAAAAACAGACTTCCTGATACAATAGCAGAAAATAGCAGTATTTTTTTCATCATTAAAAATGGTGTTTATATTCTTCAAGGATAATCTTGAACCATTCCGTAAAGTTTTCCGGATTTTCAGAGATCTCTTTATCCAGATCTTTAGGAGAAATGAATCGTACTTCTTCCACTTCTTCTTTATTCAGATTAAAATCAGATTCATGGTTTCCGATAAAAACATAGTCTAGCTCATGTTCCCAAAGTCCTCCGCCAACATCTGCCTTGTAAATAAAATTAAATTTTTCCGAAAGTTCTGCTTCTATCCCCAGTTCTTCTTTCAGCCTGCGCTTGGCACCTGCTAAATAAGTTTCCCCGTTTCTGGGATGTGAGCATACTGCATTAGTCCATTGGTTAGGAGAATGATATTTCCCCGAAGCTCTTTTTTGAAGAAGCATTTCACCTTTACTGTTAAATAGAAATACAGAAAAAGCACGGTGTAATAAGCCATTAACGTGAGCCTGCTGTTTCTCCATTAAACCCAAAACTTCATCCTCAGGATTTACTAAAACTACAAATTCTTCCATTTCTACAAATGTAAGCGTAATAAATGTATTTTGGAAATTTTTCGATAAACATCATACTTTTTAGAATCTTATAGAGGGATAAAAGAGAAATTGCGCATGATATGAAGGTAAAGTTCAGTTCTTTTCGTTTTTCAAATCTTCTGAGTGAAAAATTTTAATCATAACTGGTGAAACAGTGAATAAATTATTAATATTATTTATCAAATAATGATTTTTATAGTAAATTTTTAACATAAACGAAGTTTAATATCCCTTTTAGTTGTAAAAAATGTAACTTTGTTACTCAAATTTTAACGATGGAATTAGAATACATAGAACACATCAGTCCTATTCTAAAGGATGGAGTTAAAAATTACCTAATCGATATAGACGGAACCATTACAGATGATGTTCCCAATGAAGAACCCGAAAGAATGGTTACCTGTGAACCTTTCCCAGATGCATTGGAAACAATCAACAGATGGTATGATGAAGGACATCAGATTTGTTTTTTCACTTCAAGAACCGAAAACCTGAAGCAAATCACTATAGATTGGTTAGATAAACATGGTTTTAAATACCACAGTGTACTTTGCGGAAAGCCGAGAGGTGGAAATTATCACTGGATAGACAACCACTTGGTAAGAGCTACAAGGTATAAAGGTAAGTTTACAGACCTGGTAGAAAAGCAAGTGACTATCGAAGTTTTCAAAGAGGACGAAGAATAAAAAAATATAATTAAAGATTTAAAAATTGAATGGAGCTTATCCTTTAATTTTTAAATCTTTCAATTTTTAAATATAGTAGCATTTATGAAAGTTTTAGCAAACGACGGCCTGGATCAATCTGGAATTGATGCATTAACAGAAAAGGGATTCGAGGTTATTACTACAAAAGTTCCGCAGGAGTTTTTGGTAGATTATATTAACGAGCACAAGATTCGTACTTTATTGGTAAGAAGTGCTACACAGGTAAGGAAAGATATTATTGACAATTGCCCTTCCATCGAGATCATCGGAAGAGGCGGTGTAGGAATGGATAATATTGATGTAGATTATGCAAGAGAAAAAGGAATTCATGTGATTAATACTCCGGCTGCTTCTTCAGAGTCTGTAGCTGAGCTTGTTTTTGCGCACTTGTTTTCGGGAGCGAGATTTCTTCAGGACTCCAACAGAAAAATGCCTTTAGTAGGAGATACAGAATTTGCAGGACTTAAAAAAGCCTATGCTGCTGGGATTGAATTGAGAGGAAAGACCATCGGGATTATCGGTATGGGAAGAATAGGACAGGAAGTGGCAAGAATAGCGCTAGGTCTTGGGATGAGAGTTGTAGCTGCTGATAACAATGTAGGGAGAGCGAGTATTAAAGTGAAATTCTACAATAATCAGTTTATTAATGTAGATATAGAAACTGAATCATTACAGGATGTTTTAAAACATTCGGATTTCATTACCCTTCACGTTCCTGCTCAGAAAGATGGGTACATGATTGGGAAAAATGAGTTTGAAATGATGAAGAATGGAGTAGCAATCGTAAACTGTTCTAGAGGAGGAGTAATCGATGAAGCTGCTTTGATTGAAGCTTTAGATTCAGGTAAAGTGAAATTTGCTGGATTGGATGTTTTCATTAATGAACCAACTCCATCTAAAGAAATTCTTAATCACTCAAAAATATCTCTGACGCCACACACGGGAGCTTCTACGCTTGAAGCTCAGGACAGAATAGGATTGTCTTTGGCTGATCAGATTTCAAGTATTTTACAGATCCAATAATTGGAACAATAGATATAAAAAGTAAAAGCACCTTCATTGAAAGGTGCTTTTGTATTTTAAACTTTTGACTTGCAGATTATATATTGTTTTTGCTTTTCAATAAGTCTCTGATCTCTGCTAATAGCTTCTGATCATCTGTAGGTCCAGCAGGAGCCGGAGCCTCTTTTTTGTTGACCTTATTAGCTCCTTTAATAATAAAGAAAAGAACCATAGCAATACACAGGAAGCTAATCACTGCAGAAAGGAAGTTTCCATAAGCAACACCATTCCATGAAAGTTTAGCGATGTTTTCTGCTCCAGCCGCTTTTAGTGCCGGATTTAAGATCAAAGGAGTAATTACATCTTCAACCAAAGACGAAACAATTTTACCAAAAGCTGCTCCAATGATTACACCGACAGCTAGATCGAGAACATTTCCTTTAAAGGCAAATTCTTTAAATTCTTTAACAAATCCCATAATTTATATTTTTTTTAATTAGTATAAACACAAAAATATAATTAAAAAATGTAAAAAACATAAACTTTTGTCGTTTTTTATTCCAATTAAGCAGATTGTTAACTTGAATCAATATGATTTATTTTAATGAAAAATGTAACTTTATAGTTGTATTTTATTTTGTTTAATGATGTAGTTGTATTTTATTATAGAGGTATTGCTATAATTAGATTTCTTTTATAACCTGTTCAAAACCCATATTACCTATGAAAATTTTTACTGCAGAACAAATTCGTAATTGGGATGAATTTACCATCTCTTATGAACCTATTGCTTCAGTCCTATTGATGGAAAGAGCTTCCAATGCTGTAGCAAACTGGATAAATGAGAACTCTAAAAATCATAGAAAAATAGTTCTATTTTGTGGTAAAGGCAACAATGGCGGGGATGGATTCGCTGTTGCAAGAATGCTTTATCTTAAAGGTTTTGATGTAGATGTATTTGTTAATGATCCTAAAGGTAAATTTTCACAAGATGCATATATTAACTTTAAAAGACTTGCCGATATTTCAGGAGTTTCAGTTCGGAATTTCAATCAGGTAGAACAATATAGTTTTGATGACAAAACAATAATTATTGATGCCCTTTTTGGAACAGGGTTATCCCGACCATTGAATGGTGAATATAAAGAACTTATAGAGTATCTCAACACAAAGAAAAATATTAAAATATCAATTGATGTACCTTCCGGTTTGTTTATAGATCAAATCCTAGATGAAAATTCTGTTATTTTAAAAGCCAATTATACTTTAAGCTTTCAATGCTGGAAAAGAAGTTTTCTTCATCCAGAAGCTGGAATTTATACGGGAAAAGTAATTATACTGGATATTAATTTAAGTAAGAAATATCAAGACTCTACAGAAACAAAATATTTTGTTATTGATGATGACCTTATCGAATCTCTATTCAAGCCCAGAAATGATTTTTCACATAAAGGAACTTATGGCAAGGCTGTTATTATTGGTGGGAGTTACGGAAAAATAGGAGCTGCGGTTCTGGCTACAAAATCCGCTTTAAAAACCGGAGCGGGACTTACTTTTACAATAGCACCCAAATGCGGTTATGAGATATTACAAACCTCTTGTCCTGAAGCCATGTTTATAGAAGCAGGCGAAAAAATTGTTGAAAAATTTACTATTGAAGAAAAAATGACTATTGGTATTGGTCCCGGTTTGGGAACTGATGAAAATACGGCAAAAGGTCTTTTAAGTTTTCTTAGAAATTATTCAAATCCATTGGTGCTGGATGCCGATGCCTTGAATATTATTTCCAAAGATGAGGAAAACAAAAATTTAATTCCTGAAAAGTCAATTATTACTCCTCATCCGAAAGAATTTGAGAGATTATTTGGAAAAACAAAAGACTCTTTCAAAAGGTTGGAATTGGCAAGGGAGAAGGCAAAAGAACTCAAAATTTATATCGTACTGAAAGATCATCATACGAAGGTTATTACACCGGAAGGAGAGGTTTTCTATAATATAACAGGAAATGCCGGGTTGGCGAAAGGAGGAAGTGGAGATGTCCTCACTGGAATTTTAACTTCTCTTTTAGCACAGGGCTATTCAGCGAAAAATGCCTGTATTTTAGGTGTCTGGTTACATGGAAAAGCTGCTGATCTTACTGCTGAAAAGCATTCAAAAGAATCTATGCTTCCTATGCAGGTTATTGATGAATTTGGAAATGTTTTTATTGATTTAAATAAGCGACTTACCAAAAGTTTATGAGGGAAAGAGTGAAAAACAAATGTGTCTGTTTACTTTTTATCACATTTACTTTATGCTTTCCTGATTTTTGTTTTTTTTAAAAATAACAAAATGATTAATTTTTTACCTTTAAATTGAGTATTTTATTATTTTTAGCTATTGTTTGTTGTGTTCTGTATTGAAAAACGTGTGTTTTTTTTATTTTTATTAAATTTGTATAGCAAAATGTTACTCTGAATTTCTAAAGGAAGAATTTGGTTATTTCCTTTAATAAGAAGAGGTTGTTATTGATAAACATTCTTTTCAGAATAAATGATGAAAACTGCAAATATTAAAAGTGTTTGCTTAATATTTAATATATACAATTTTAGAACAAGATGGAAAAATTAACAAGAATCAATTATGATGATGTGGCTATTTTACTTATAGATCATCAAAGTGGACTTTTTCAAACTGTAAAAGACATTGAAGTACAAACATTGAGAAATAATGTTTCAGCTTTGGCAAGATTAGCAGCTTTGGAAAATATCCCTGTAATAGCAACAGCATCTGAACCTAGTGGACCTAATGGACCTTTAATGCCGGAGATACAAAAATTAGCCCCTCATACAAAATATATAGGACGTAAGGGAGAGGTTAATGCTTGGGATAATGCTGATTTCGCAGAGGCTGTAAGAGCAACAGGAAAAAAGAAATTAATCATAGCTGGAGTTTTAACAAGTATTTGTGTAGCATTTCCTGCAATTTCAGCTGTTGCTGAGGGGTATGAAGTGTTTGCTGTTATTGATGCATCGGGTGATATGAGTACTTGGTCAACTCACATTACGATGAATAGATTGCAAATGGCAAACGTTATTCCTATCAGTACAGCTGCTGTAATTAGTGAAGTTCTTAAAACTTGGGATAAGGATTTTGGAGTAGCTTCCGAATATGCTCAAATTTTAACATTAGTTATGCCTAATTATCAAGCGTTGATAGAAAGTCATGTAAAAGCACAAGAGGTTGCGTTGCAAAACAATAAGTAAGTAAACTTATAAGAAAAAGGCAAATTTGTAGTAATACAGATTTGCCTTTTTCTTATTTTAATAAATCTAAGATTTTAATTATTCAGGTTTCTCATTTTGTTCTTCAGTAATGATAAACTTTTTAGAGATAATCATGATCACAACTCCTGCAATCATAAACGGAATAGAAAGGATCTGTCCTGTATTTAAACCGCCCATCTGAATAAACTCGTCTCCCTGAGGCTCTTTAAGAAATTCAACAAAGAATCTGATTGCCCAAAGAATAATAAAGAACAATCCAAATAACCAACCTTGCTGGTATTTCTTATTCGTTTTTCTATATAGTATCCATAATAAAATGAACAATGCAACGTAGCCTACTGCCTCAAATAACTGGCTTGGGTAACGTGGTACGGTAAGGCCGTATTCACTGCTTTGTTGCGGGAAAAGTAATGCGAACGGAGAGTTTGGATCTGCTGGTTTTCCTACAATTTCAGAATTGAAAAAGTTCCCCATTCTTACAAATGCTCCACCTAAGGCAACTACAATACCCAATCTGTCATATACCCAAAAAGGATTTTTCTTAATGATTTTGTAAGAGTAATAAAGCGTGGTAAGGATCAATGCAATGGTTGCTCCATGGCTCGCTAATCCGGAAAATCCTGTGAATTTTAATCCATTTTTTGTGCTGATTGGCAAAAATACACTCCAGAAGTCTTCTTTGAATAATTCAGGCTGATAGAAAATAACGTGTCCTAGTCTCGCCCCAAGGATTGTTCCTATCAAAGTCCATGTGAAAAGAGGCTCCAGGTACTTTTGGTTAACATTATCAATTTTAAAGATTCTGGACATTAAAATATATCCGAAACCAAAAGCAAAGACAAACATTAAACTATAAAAATGCAGCGTAACAGGTCCCAATTGAATACCTTTTGATGGGTCCCAGATTTTAAAAGAAGTTTTAAGCTCTACTTTATCAGAATCAATGATAGGTTTTGAAGATTTTACAGCATATTTGAATGTAGTAATATTCTCTTTGTTAACCGGAGTATTGATTAATTTGAAATTTTTATCAAAAAACTGGTAGTTGGAATCATGAAACTTTGTTAAAATTGAAGCCGTGTAATTATAATAGGTAGGCTCAAAATTTGATTCATTTAAAATAACCAGAACATTATCTTTGATTTGTCTGTCTGGGAAAGCGTTAAGGTCTCCAAACTCTGCTGTGGAATAGATTTTTACAGGAACATTATTTCCGTTGACATCTAAAGTCCCATTAGATAAGCCTCCGGGATATTCCTGTGCAAAAAGGAATTGAGTGACCAACGCAAACATGACGAGGTAAATTCTGAAAAAAATATTACTCATTTTTCTATTGATTTAATAGTTTATTACTGATTTTTATGCTTGGGTGGAACAGGGTCGTAACCGCTTCCTCCCCAAGGATGACATCTTAAAATCCTTTTGGTGCCCAGCCATAACCCTTTAAATATACCATGCACCCGTAATGATTCTATCATATAATGTGAGCAGGTAGGTTCGTAGCGGCAGTTTTTAGGAAGTAAGGGCGAGATGAACCATTGGTAAAATTTTATCAAAATTACCAAAGGAAATGTAATGATTTTATTGAATGTAAGTTTCAAAACAATGCAAAAATAGGGTAAAAAAATGAAAATTAGTTTAAATTTGTTAGAAGTTTCAGACCTCAGAAATCTGAATATTGACCTTTAAAAATAAAGTATCTTGAATCAAAATATTCCATTAGCCGAAAAATTAAGACCTAAAACTCTCGATGAAGTTTTGGGACAGGAACATCTTACCGGAGAAAAAGGAACAATCAGAAAAATGATTGATAATAATACCTTGAATTCCCTCATCTTTTGGGGACCTCCTGGAACCGGAAAAACTACATTGGCGGAAATCATTTCAGAACAGTCGGGAAGGAAATTCTATAAACTTTCAGCTGTTTCTTCTGGAGTAAAAGATGTCCGTGATGTGATTGAAGATGCTAAAAAACAGAATTTGTTTTCCGGAAAATCACCTATTTTATTCATTGATGAAATTCACAGATTCAATAAATCTCAGCAAGATTCACTTTTGCATGCTGTAGAAAAAGGATGGATTGTTTTAATTGGTGCCACTACAGAAAACCCCAGCTTTGAAGTAGTTTCTGCTCTGCTGTCGAGAAGTCAGGTTTATATTTTAAAAGCTTTAAGCTATGAAAAACTGGAAGAGCTTATTGATATTGCTTCTGAAAGATACAATAAAGATGAAGGAACCGATTTTAAAATTCTTGAGAATGAAGCTTTAATTCAATATTCCGGTGGGGATGCCAGAAAACTGATCAATTCTGTAGAACTGGTTTTAAACCAATATAAAAATTCAGATACGAAAGAAATTCTTAATTCCGATGTTTTGGAAGTTCTTCAGGAAACAATGGCACTTTATGATAAAAATGGTGAGCAACATTATGATATTATTTCTGCTTTTATCAAATCTATGCGTGGAAGTGACCCGAATGGAGCTGTATATTGGTTAGCGAGAATGATTGCCGGAGGTGAAGATATTAAGTTTATTGCAAGAAGAATGCTGATCCTTGCTGCTGAAGATATAGGATTGGCAAATCCGAATGCACTGATGATTGCGAATAATTGTTTTCAGGCTGTGAATGTAATCGGAAATCCCGAAGCAAGGATTATATTGAGTGAAACGGCGGTCTATCTTGCGGTTTCTCCAAAAAGTAATTCTGCATATATGGCAATCAATGAAGCATTGGCGCTGGTAAAACAAACCGGAAATCTTCCTGTTCCGCTTCATTTAAGAAATGCACCTACAAAGCTGATGAAAGATCTTGATTATGGAAAGGAATATAAATATGCTCATTCCTATGAAGGGAATTTTGTAGAGCAGGATTTTCTCCCGGAAGAGATCCGAAATATAAAATTATACGAGCCGGGAAATAATGCTACAGAAAAGAAAATTTATGAAGAGCTGAAGAAAAAATGGTCTAATAAATATTAAAAATAAAAGGATATGGTAAAAACCGTATCCTTTTTTATTTGTATCAGCAATTAGTTGCTTGTAGAAATGTACAGTGTTTTATTGCCATTGTAGTCTTTAACTTCTATTTTTCCTACGATTTCTGCAAATATTTGAGTTTTTGCATCTGTGAATTCATGTCCGTCAAGAAAAACCGTATTGTTTTCTGGAATATTGTACTGTCTGTTGATTTGTTGAAACGTTAATTTATCCCTTCCAAGACCTCCGTTTTTGAATTTATATTCCGTGATTCCTTGAGGAAATGCAGTACTGAACTTTTGCAGATTTACAGGAAGATTTGCTGCGCTGGTATAGGTTTTCGAAAGATGCATTGCTTTTTTCTCTGAATCGAATAGCTCTGTTGTTCCAATAATATCACCGGCAACCGCAAGTTTTTTCTGAGCAAATAACGTTGCAGACGAAAGGATTAAAAAAGTATAGATTAATTTCTTCATAATCAGAATATGTAACTGTTAAAAACGTGATAAATATAGTTATTTTTTATAAAATGTGAATCAAATCTAAATATGTTTTAAATTTTATTTATAAAATAGTTTTTATTATCATTTTATATCTGTTTTTTCATCACTGTTTTCTTTCTTGTCAACCATATTTTTGATAATATTTTTAAGACGTTGAAAAGTGAATGAGCTTAATAACAGGATAACTCCCAACACTATAAATGCACTTATTTTTGAAATATTGTCCATCTGCCAGACATCATAACCGTAAAGTTTTAAGATCATAAGCCCAAGTAAGGCAAATCCTATCTTATAGTATTCTTTAATTTCCCTTTTTAATCCGATATAAATAAAAATACTTGCCAGAATGGTCCATATTATAGGGAGATACAGGATGTTGAAATGATTTTTTACTTTGATGGAACTTAGATAGTCTTGAGAAAGATTTAAGACATAGGTATGATGAAGTTCACAGCTTATCATAGTAATCAATGCGATGGATAGAGCCCAATAAGATATTTTATATCTATGAAATTGAGAGGATGGGATTATCTTTAGATACATATAAATAAATGGAATCCATTGAAGTAAATGAAGCAGGTAAAATCCGGAGTGAAGTTTTTTTGATAGAATATCAGTAACGACGAATGAAGTGGAAATAGATATATTTATTGTTGCTATAAAAAGAAGTAAGTAAATTAAGCTGTTTTGAAATTCACCTTCAATGTTCAGCTGTTTTCTCAAAATTAATAAGATGAAAATATAGAAAACGGTAAATAACAATGCTACATTTACAATTACAGTCCAAGGCATAGCACTCATGTGATAGGTGATCTCCAAGAGTAATGCTGTGTAAATCATTCCGTAGCTTACTATTGTAATGATATTTTCTAAAAAGCTAACGGTTTTCGTTTCTGTTTTCGTTTCTGTATTTTTAAGTAGATACAAATTAATCCCGGCTGAAACAATAGTCACCAGACTCGTTAAAAATACAGGATTAAATACAATGCTGAGGTTTTTAATTGTAAAATATTCACACCAAGTGACGGTTTGTGAAAAAATCACAAGAGGGAAAAGAAGCTGAAAACATGTTTTAAAAATTTTATGTCCCGTTTTCTTCCAGATGAAAAGAAGTAAGGTTGTCTCTATTGCCCACACGCTTGTAATAAGATGAGCCTTAAATTGCAGAGCTACAGCTATTGTAATCAGACTCACTGTTATTCCTGTAAAAACAGAATAGGGTACCCCGAAATTTCTTTTTCCGTATTCTCTGAAAAGCAGTAATCCATTAATGATTGCAAATGTGATCGGGAAAATAATAACCGGGTCATATTTCAACTCATTAAAAACATAAGTAATGCCTAGAATGCTAGAGCAATTAATTAAAACAAGCATTAAAATATCAGACATAGAAAGTTCACTTTTCCTGATGTAATTATGCAGAGCAAAAATGTAGAAAATAATATAGCTGATACTGTAAAACAGAATACTTAAGAGCTCAGGTTGTTCGGTATTCCAGTAAAAAAGGTAAAGACTGGTGAAAATATAAGCTGTCCAGCCTACACTTTTCCAGTGTTGAAGAAAGGCAACTGCAAGCATGCCGATATTTAAAAGAGTGAGATAAATAAAAAGAAAAGGGTAGTTGCTTTGTCCTGTACTGATCATAAGAGGAGCAGAAAACCCTCCAATTAATGAAAATATAATAAGAACTTCACTTTTATAATAATAGGATAGGATAATGGAAATTACCGTAACCAAAGTGGTTATAGCAAAAGCGGTGTTCTGGCTAAAAAGATGATATTCTCTAAAAGCAATTGTAGCGGTAAAATATAAAACCGAAATTCCTCCTCCGGTTATGATGGAAGCAAATGTTTTATAATTCTTTCTGAGAAAATGACCGATGAGTATAATTCCTGCGCCTGTAAAAAAGCCTATTCCTGCTCTTGATGTTTCTCCAATCCAGTTTTTATCGATGGCATATTTAACAAAATAACCTATCCCTAGAACTAATGTGAAGATTCCAATAATGGTAAGTGCATTTTGTTTTAAAAAGTCAAATATGGGATTTAGCCAGTCTTTTTGGTGGGTAATAGGTGTTGATCCTGGATTTTGTTCTTGCTGTATATTGATTTCATAAGGTTCGGTCTCCTTATTGAATGTTTGTGATGGAGCAATGGTCTCACTAGTTAAGTTTTCTTTATGTCTAGTTTCAGATTCTGGAGATGTTTTTCGGATTTTGGAGTTCAGATCCGATAGTTCTTTTTCAAGTTTTCTGATTTTAGTGTTCAGGTTATTGAAAATGATGGCAATAACTACAATTAGTATAACAGCAATATACTCACTCATTTTATAGTTTTTATCAAATATAAAGAAATGTGTTCGATATACTCTTAAAAAATTAGCCCGTTACAAGATGGTAACGGGCTAACGATATAGATAACTAACAATATGTTCTTATTAATTGGATACCTTGTAAATGTAGAATGATGCAACACTTGAAGATAATAGTGTCAAAGTAACACCTGGATCTAATAATCCAAAGGTAATTCTATCATCTGCCTGAAAAGAGTATAATGAAGTGATAGTGGTATCAGATATAGTTATACCTGCTGCTAAAATGGATACACCTGTGAATGGACGGGAATCTATTAATGTAGCTACTCCTCCTCTGGTTCTTACGAGTCCGATACCTAAGCCTGCTGCTAGTACGGAAGCTTGCAATCCTGTTCCGTAACGGAACGAATATGTTAATGCATATACGCCGGTAGAGGGTATGACGTATGCTGATCCAGTATTGTCAAATAAAGAAGCGCTACCTATAGTCCTCTCTGTAGAAGAGAAGTTAACAGGCTTGAAGTCTCCAAGAACTCCTAGTGTAAGCAGGGAAACATTGTTGATTTTTTTTGCTGCATAGATGGTTGGGTCCACCTTTGAGGCTGCGATTAACAATTGTGGGTCTACTGTGGATACCTGAGTAGTGCTCTGGTTTAGTCCTAAAATCTGATACCCTGTTAAAGCTGGAGCCGCTGGAGTATCTCTTACTTTTAAAGTACCATTTACGTCAAGGGTTGCTGCTGGGGTGCTTGTGTTAATCCCAACTTGCGAGAATAGAGGCAATGTAGCAAACGCTACAATTAAGCTGTAGATTTTAGTTTTCATGATCAAGATTTTAATTTAGTTAAGCAAATATACAATAAAAAATATACCCAACATTGTGAATTGTTTAAATTTAATGTTAATATGATGAAATATATTTAAACATATGTTTGTATTTTAATCCATTTTGTGAAATAATTTAAATACGGGTTTAAAATTTTTAATCACTAATCGGTGGGTAACACTATTGGTATCAGGCGAATATCACTTTTGTGTGTATTATTTTTATGCACAAAAAAAACACTGTATGTCCAACAGTGTTTTTTTGAGTTATTATTTAAGGTGTTTAACTTTCTAGTAAAAATTCTTTATAATTTCCAAGAAAATCAACATTTGCTTTAATAGATTCAAGTTCTTTTAGGGCATTTTCATGCAATACATCCTGCCATGGTCCTTCTACATTGATGAAGAAAAAGTAGTTTCCAAGTCCTGTTTTTAAAGTTCTCGATTCAATTTTGCTTAAGTTCATCTTTCTCCACGCAAAAACAGATAGAACCTGATGTAATCCTCCAGGATGATCTTCCGGAAGCGTAACCAGCATACCTGATTTTTCGCCTAAGGTTTCAAGGCGGCTGTTATCATATTTATTCTGCTGTTTTGAAATAACAATAAAACGAGTATGATTCTGTTCGAAATCCTGGATATTTCGATTGATAATATTTAATCCATGTAAATTGGCTGCAAACTGATTGGCTACGGCGGCAATTTTAAGATCTTTATTCTCTGAAACATATTTAGCGGCAGCAGCAGTGGATGAAAAGTCCTGTTTAGGAATATTCTTATAATGACTGTCTAAGAAATGGAAACTTTGAGCCAATGCCTGTGGATGTGAGTAGATTCTCTCTATATTCTCCACAGAGTTTTCAGGGTGAATCATCAGGTGGTGGGCGATGGGCATCACTGCTTCTGCCTCAATTTTAATTGAAGGGGTCTTATATAAATAATCCAGTGTCATTGAAACAGTTCCTTCTATCGAATTTTCCAAAGGGACTACAGCCTTATTTACTTCTCCGTTTTCCACGGCACTAAAACAGTCTAATATACTTGCTTGCGGTAAAATTTCTTCATCAGGAAAAAGTTGTGCAGTAGCAAGCTGTGTAAAGCTCGCGTGAGGTCCCAAAAATGCAATCTTCATAATATTAATATATAAGGTATAGTTGTATAACAGTGCAAAGGTGCAAATTAATTCACAAATAGGGTCAAGATTTTGATGATGAATAATTTATTTATTCTATCTGCCGTCTTTTAAATCTATAAACCGCTATCTATTGTTTTATTCCAGTTTGCTTCAATCAATTCCATTAAAAAATCAGGACATTTGATCACTTTGTTGGTCTCGGCGTCTAAAAAGAATAGAGTAGTGGATGCTTCTGTAATTTTTATATGCTCCTCATTGTAAATTTCATATTCAAATTCAATTCTTACACCTGGAATTTTTTTGACATAAGTATGAATTTCTAGTTTTTGATCATACAAAGCTGGGCGAATATACTTAATTTTGTACTCCGAAACAGGTAGCCAAATTCCTTGGTTTTCAATTTCATCGTATGAAATTCCTATGCTTCGGAAGAGTTCAACCCTGCCAACTTCAAAGTACTCAGCGTAGTTACCGTAGTATACATATTTCATAGGGTCTGTTTCTGCGTAACGTACTCGTATTGAGTGTGTTGTGTGTATCATTTTAGGTCTTAAATTATACATACAAATATATTTTTAAATAATCAATACCTGCAATATTTTTTTTTAAAAAGAAAATATTGGACCTTTGTCTCCCTTCTAAAAACAGTACAAACAAAGAATAATCAGGGCATAAAAATGGATGACAATTTAATGATGATATGGCAGAAGTGCCTTCAGTTTATGCGCGATAACTTGAACGCAGCTGAAGATAATTCTGACCTGAAAAAACTTGAAAAATCTTTCGATATGTTATTTGATAAGGTGCAGCCGCTTTCATTGGTGGCGAATAACCTTACACTTATCGTACCGAGCGATTTCTACAAGGAATATATCGAGGACAATTACTTGTCCTTACTTTCTGCTGCCCTGAAGAAAAATGTAGGAAAAGGAGTTAAATTATGGTATTCTGTAATGGAAAACAGACCGAAAGGTGAAGAAAAACCAGTTACCATGAATATGAAGGGACAAAGCGTTCCTACTCCAAAAACACAGGAAACAATGCCACAAGGATTCTCAGCTAATATTGTAAACCCTTTTGTGGTTCCTGGAATTAGAAAAGTAAATATTGATTCAAACCTTAAACCAGACTATTCTTTTGATAGTTATGTAGAAGGTGAAAGTAATAAATTTGCAGCTACAGTAGCAAGATCTATTGCTAAAAGACCTGGAGCTACAGCATTCAACCCATTGTTCTTATACGGAGGATATGGAGTAGGGAAAACTCACCTTGGACAGGCGGTTGGTCTTGAAGTAAAAAACCAATTTCCTGATAAAGTAGTTTTATACTTATCTTCAGAAAAATTTATCCAACAGTTTATTTCAGCTGCAAAAGCACATAAACAAACTGAATTTGCTAACTTCTATCAAATGGTAGATGTATTGATTATCGATGATATTCAGTTCTTATCTGGTAAATCTGCAACTCAGGATAGCTTCTTCCATATTTTTGATCATTTGCACCAAAACGGAAAGCAGATTATTCTTACTTCAGATAAAGCACCTGCAGATATAATGGATATTCAAGATAGAATTGTTTCCCGTTTCAAATGGGGACTTTCTGCGGAAATCAAATCGCCGGATTTATCTACAAGAAGACAGATCATTGAAGATAAATTAAGCAGAGACGGAATTGTTCTTCCGGGAGATATGCTTGATTTCCTTGCTGCTGAAGCGAAAACCAATGTAAGAGAACTTATTGGGGTAATCAACTCAGTAATTGCATACTCTACAGTTTATAAGAGAGACTTAAGTCTTGAATTATTAAAAGAAACGATCAATAGAATTGCAGCCAACCAAAAGAAGGTTATCAATATTCCTTACATTCAGGAAGTGGTATGCGATTATTTCGGAATCAAAAAAGAGCAGCTTTTATCCAAGACCAGAAAAAGAGAAATTGCATTACCAAGACAGCTTGCAATGTATTTTTCAAAAGAGTTTACCAACTCTACATTCACTAAGATCGGTGAAGAAATGGGAGGAAAAGATCACTCAACAGTAATGTATGCTTGTGATACTATTAAAGATGTTTCTAAAATCGATAAAGAAATCAAGAAGTACGTTAAGGATCTTACAGAAAGAATCAAACAGTAAAATATCTTAAGCTAAAAATAATTTGAAATGGAGAATAGTAGTATTCTTCATTTTTTATTTAGTTTTGTGACAGAAAAGAGATATTTATTTTAAATACCAGACTATGAAAATCCTGATGGTTTGCCTTGGAAACATATGCAGAAGCCCTTTGGCAGAAGGAATAATGAAAACTAAAGTACCAGAAAACTTCGTGGTAGATTCAGCCGGAACTATTTCATTGCATGAAGGTGAGTATCCAGATAAAAGAGCTGTTAAAACCGCAGCTAATCATCATGTAGACATTTCCAAACAAAAATCAAGACCTATTAGAAGGACAGATTTTGAGACTTTTGATAAAATCTATTGTATGGATATTGATGTATTTGAAGATGTAATTTCAAAAGCTAAAAATGAGAAAGAGCGTCAGAAAATATCATTATTTCTGGAAACATTAGGAGATCATGAAAATGCTGAGGTTCCGGACCCTTATTGGGGCGATATGAAAGATTTTGAAGAGGTTTTCCAGCTTTTGGATAAAGGTTGTGATGCCATTAAAAACCAAATTCTAACATAAATAATATTGATTAAAATATAGCTTATACTATTTTTACTAAGCTTTAAAGACGATAAACCTGAATAAATATTTCCATCAATTTCATTAAACGAAAGAATTAAAAAAATAAAACAATGCTTTTTTTACTCCCTGCTTACTTATCTGAAAATACTTCAATTACTCATTTTGCACCTGTAATAAAGGAATATATTATGCAAACTGATTACTTCTTCGTAGAAAATGAAAAAACAGCCAGAAAAGTGGTTAAATTTTTCGCTCCCGAAAAGAAACAGGCAGATCTGAAGCTATTTCTATTAGATAAATATACAGAAAACGCAGACATCAAAGAAGCTCAACAGCTGATGCTGAAAGGACAGGACTTCGGATTGCTTTCTGAAGCCGGATTACCGTGTATCGCAGACCCTGGAAACCTGATGGTAAAATGGTGCCATGAGAAAAACATCAGAGTGATTCCTATTTCTGGACCGTCGTCTATTATTCTTGCATTGATTTCCAGTGGATTCAATGGACAGGAGTTTACATTTCACGGCTATCTCCCGATTGATAAAGGAGAAAAAAAGAAGCAGATCCAACATTTGGAAAGCCTGGTTCAAAAAACAGGTTATTCACAGATTTTTATGGAAACTCCTTATCGTAATAATCAGCTTATTGAGGACCTTACAAAATTCTTGTCCCCAAATACGAAGCTTTGCATTGCTGCAAATATCAATGATCCTGAACACGAATTTATACAAACAAAAACAATAAAAGACTGGCAAAAACAAAAGCCGGAATTGCATAAAGTTCCAGCTGTATTTGTACTTGGAAAATAATATGTTGACATAGAATTAGTAATTTATTATTTACCTTAAGCTAAGATTTGATATTTCTAATCAGTTTGTAAATTCTTTAGTGGTTTATTATTGAAAATGTGATTTATTTTCTATTTTTAATACATGAAAAAAAGTCTTTTAGCATTCGTATTTTCTCCATTTCTGATGTATGCTCAGGAAGTTCCCAAGCTTACTGATGAGATGGCACTAAAATTAGCCGATAAACCACTTCACTGTATCAATCAGGAATATCCAAATAAAACGGCGCATATCATTAATAACGCTGGAGAAGTACCTTTAACACCTAAGGATCTTCATCCAAGTTTTTATGGCTGTTTTGATTGGCATAGCTCTGTTCACGGACACTGGATGCTTGCCAGGCTTTTAAAGACAAAACCGTCGTTGCCTAATGCAAAAGAAATCGAGAAAATCCTTGATGAATCTTTCCAGAAAGAAAAACTACAGACCGAGGCAAATTATTTTACGAAATATCAGTTGACAGGAACCTTTGAGAGAACCTATGGCTGGGCTTGGATATTGAAACTGGATGAAGAATTGACCACCTGGGATCATCCTAAAGCAAAAATATGGCATCAAAATCTGAAACCTTTAACGGATCAGATCCTGAAATCCTGGAAAACTTATCTTCCTAAACAAACTTATCCGAACAGAACCGGAGTTCACCCAAATACTGCGTTTGCAATGGCTTTTGCAATGGATTGGGCAAAAGCGAATAAAGATAAAGAGTTTGAAAATCAGCTTATCGAAAAAGCAAAATACTTCTTTTTAAAAGATCAGAAAACTCCTGCCTATTTAGAACCTGACGGTTCTGATTTCTTCTCGCCAAGTCTTGAAATTGCAGATTTGATGAGAAGAGTTCTTCCTCAAAAAGAGTACATAACATGGCTGAATAACTTCTATGAAAAAAGAAGCCTTGAGAATATAGAACAGATCCCTGTTGTAAGTGATTTAAGCGATTATCAGACCGTTCATCTTGTAGGATTGTCATTTTCTAAGGCATGGTGTATGAAAGGTATTGCAAAAGCACTTCCTGCCGGGCATCCGTTGAAAAAAGACTTCCAGAAAACAGCTGATGTATTTTTGGCTAATGGCTTACCGTTGCTCTTTCAAGGAAATTATGGCGGAGATCACTGGTTAGCTAGTTTTGCCGTTTATGCATTGGAAGATTAAATCAATATCTTATTCCCGTTTTTTTAAGGATAAAGCCTAAAAGCCAGATAGGACCGATCAGCAGAAACTGTAAGTCCTTCAGGAATGAAGGCTTTTTTCCTTCAATTTTATGTCCAATAAACTGAAAGATCCAGGTAATGACGAAAATACCCAGATAAACGATCCAGGATTGCTTACCAAGACTGATATTGGTAAGATAAATAAAATGTTCAGCAATCAGCATTATAAAGAACATTACAATTCCGATCAATAGGGATAGCCTTACATAAAACAGACTAATCAGAATCACTGTAATAATACTTATGATACTGATACATCCTGCATGAGGCATACAGAAATGCGGTGCAGGGATCAGGGAAATAAAACCAAGAATACTGCAGAAAATCAAAGGGACACAAATCCAGTGAATGAACTTGTTTGTCGCATTTCTATGGCTTTTACTATATTCTGCAAATAATAAATCAACCTTTCTCATATTGACGGGAATTGGATAAATGCTAAAATAATAAAATTTTGTAATCAGTGAGAAGTTTGCTTACATTTGTGCTATGTCTGCCTTAGAAAAATTCGGAGTTGAAATTTTTACGCAAAAAAATATTTTCGAGAGAATCGCTGTAGATAAGCCATTTCGCCCGGATAATCCTGCATTTATCTTTATTAAATCGGGAAGGATAAAACTTCGTCAGCACTTCAGTGACCTGGAGGTTTCTGCTAATATGTTTATGGTGACCGATCCTCAAACTATTTATGAGGTGATCTCAGTGACTGATGATTTTCAGTCCAGAATGGTTTCCTATAAAAGAGAATTTATTTCTGCGCTATCTCTGAAGTTCAATAGGCTGATTACCTATAGATATTTCAGACAGCAGATGAATAAGGGAGTTCCTTTCCCTGAAAATGAAATGGAAGTAGTATGGAAAAGCGTCAATTTCCTGAAATATATTCTTGACTCTGAAACGGAAATGTTGTACAAAAAAGAAATGGTGGAACATCTTTTCTCTGTTTTTTGCTATCAGATGGCTGGGATTATCTCAAAAGAAGATAACAATTCTATGAATCAGATGTCTAGACAGGAAGAAATCGTTTTTGTTTTTCTTACCGATCTTTCTGAATATCATCTTACAGAAAGGACTGTGGAATTTTATGCCGAAAGACAATCCATTACAACCAGACATCTTTCATCAGTTGTAAAATCCATTACAGGAAAGTCCGCAAGCCACATCATTGCCCTTATAGTAATCAACGAAGCAAAAGTACTCTTGAATTCTTCCAATAAACCTGTTTCAGAGGTCTCATCTATCCTTGGCTTTAGTGATCAGTACTCATTTTCTCACTTTTTTAAAAAGCATCTGGAAGTAAGCCCTACGCAGTACAGACATCAGTTCGAAAATTAAAATCTTACATTTGAACATCTTTTTCCAAAAATCAAACATTTGATTGATTTTGTTGTTCTCCTAACTTTGCATCTGTAAAACAAGGTAAAATGACAAAGAAAATAAAAACAGCACTATCAGTTCTGATAGCAGCTTTTCCTGCGCTGTTTTTTTCGCAACAGATTAAACAGATGACCGCAGGTGAGGTAGCTGAACTGGCAGTTCAGAATCATCAGCAGTTGAAAGTTTCAGCTTATAATATTGATATTGCAAAACAGAGTATCAATGTTGCAAAGCTTCAGAAACTTCCTACGATCACAGCTTCTACAAGCCAATTCTATTTGGGGGATGCTGTGGCAATCGATAAAGATTTTTCAAATTCTACAAAGATTCCTATGCCTCATTACGGAAGTTCATATGCTGTACAGGCAACACAATTGATTTTCAAAGGAGGACTGGTAAATAAATCTATTGAAATGGCTGGGCTTCGTGAACAGCTTTCCGAGTTAGATCTGGAGAAAAACAAACAGGATGTTAAATTTTTAGTAATCTCAAATTATCTGGATGTCTATAAAATAATCAACCAGGAAGAAGTATTTCAGAATAACAAAAAACTTGCTCAGGAACGTCTTAAAAATATCCAGAAGTTTTATCAGCAGGGAATGGTAACCAGAAACGAAGTAATTCGTGGAGAACTTGCTCTTAAAAATTTGGATCAGGGAATTCTTACCCTTTCAAATAATAAAAAAATCCTTAATTATAATTTAAATATCGCATTAGGTTTATCTTCTGATACTGAAATTGTTCCTACAGAAAATTTAGAGAACAAAGAGTCTGGAATTGGGATGGATTATTACGTAAACCTTGCTCATGACAGCAATCCAATGTTGAAGTCAGCTCAGAAAAATATTGCTGTAGCGGATAAGAATATTGAAATTATTAAAACCGATAATTCACCTACTTTGGCAGGGTTCGGAGGATATACTTTACAAAGACCAATTACAACGAGAAATCCTGTTTTAGATATGTATTCAGGAGGGTGGCAGACAGGTGTTTCTCTTAGTTATAACATTGATAACCTATACAAAACCAAGGAAAAAGTAAAATTAGGTGAGCTGCAGAAAAACCAGGCGAATGATGCAATGACTCTGGTACAGCAGAATGTAGATATGGGTGTGAATGCAGCCTATACAAAATATCAGGAAGCTATTCAACAGGCAGAAATTCTGAATGATTCCAAAAGACTGGCGGAAGAAAACTACAAGATTACGGAAGCTAAGTATTTGAACCAATTGGCTGTACAAGCTGAAATGATTGATGCACAGAACCAGAAATTACAATCAGAGCTGGATTATGCGAATGCGGAGATCAATGTTTTGTATCAATATTATAATCTTTTGAAGTCTACAGGGACACTTTAATTTTTAAAACTGAAAATCAACACAATGGAAAACAAGGAACAAACTACTCAAAATACAACTCCGGCTCAAGCTCCAGCAAGACCAAGCGGAGATGGCAAGAAAAAGCAGAACAAAAAAAATAAAATCAGAGCGATTATTTCTAATATTGTCGTTTTTCTGGTAATTGGTTTCGGACTGTTTTGGCTAATACGCGAATACTTCCACATCGGAAACAAAACATATACGGAAGCTGCACAGGTAGAAGAATTTATCAACCCAATCAATACAAGAGTTTCAGCTTATATCAAAGAAATTAAATTCATTGAACACCAAAGAGTAAAAAAAGGAGATACGCTGGTAATTTTAGATGAGCGTGAAATCCTTACACAATTAGGACAGGCTGAAGCGGCTTATCAAAATGCAATGGCTCAGAAAACAGCTACAAGTTCTTCAGTGAATACGGTTTCCAATAACATTAATGTAATGCAATCGAATATTGCAGGAGCAAAAGCAAGACTTTGGAATGCTGAACAGAATTTAAACAGATATAAAAACCTTTTAGTGGCAGAAGCAGTAACAAGACAGCAATATGATCAGGTAAAAACTGAATATGATGCGCAAAAGGCTGCTTATGAGACTTTAGTAAACCAAAAACAATCTGCCAACCTTTCTACTACAGAAGTGAAAAGCAGACTGGGAATTAATGATGCTGAAATTAAAAGAACAAAATCTGCTTTGGATATGGCTAGAATCAACCTTTCTTATACGGTAATCACAGCGCCATATGACGGAGTAATGGGAAGAAGAACAATTTCTGAAGGGCAATTGATTCAACCGGGACAACAAGTTGCAACAATTGTACTGAACGGACAAAAATGGGTAACAGCAAACTTTCTTGAAAGTCAGATGCCTAATATTAAAGTAGGAGAGAAGATAACGATGACGGCTGATGCATTGGGAGGACAAAAATTTGAAGGTATAGTAACAGCGGTTTCAGCGGCTACAGGGTCTAGATATTCAAGTGTACCTACGGATAATTCCACCGGAAACTTTATTAAAGTACAGCAAAGAATTCCAGTAAGAATAGAATTTACTACTTCCAATAAAAAAGAAAATCTGGACAAATTAAGTGCAGGTATGAACATGAATGTGAATATTAATAAAGACTAAAAGATAGCAGAAGTCAGATTTCAGACTTGATACGATGAAGAATGATTAAAGGCTGGATTGGTAAAGTCTGTTATCTGATATCTGTAATCTAATATCTAAATATGTACAACAAAGGATTATATAGCGATTGGGTGCCCAAACCCGTACAGCTTCTGCTAATCGTATTACTGCTTGCAGTGGTAATGCCGATTGGTGGGGTTTATACCGGGAATATCAGTTATTTGGTAAGTGGTACCGGGGCTATGACAGAATATTTTATGTGGGCGAATTATGCAACCACTATTGGAATGGGAGCCTGTATGCCTGTCGTTCTCAGAATTAAAATGAGGTTTAAGGTAAGAGATAAAATGGTATTACTCTTGGTTCTTTTAGGGTTACTGAGTTATATCAATTCAACTACGTTACAGCCGATGATTTTTGTGTTTTCCGCTTTAATGATAGGATTTATGAAGATGATGGTAACGATAGAACTTTTTCTGCCATTAATGGTAATGATCGGAAACAGAGGAATGTTTTATGGCATGTTCTATACATTTGTTCTGGTGATGAATCAGGTAGCAGCTTATTATGCCGCAGAATTTGCGCTTCTGTACAACTGGCAGCAGTTTTATATTTTTACAGCAGTTCTATGTTTTATATTAGCATTGATACACTGGATTTTTATGCATGATAAATATTTTGCGCTGAAAGTTCCGTTGCATTATATTGACTGGCTGAGTATCCTGTTGTTTATCTCCACTTTTATGTTTTCTGCTTATGTGTATGCATTTGGAAGACAACAGGACTGGTTGAACTCAAAGAATATCATTAATGCGAGTATCGCAGCTTTTGTGAGCTTTGCATTACTTTCCATTCGTCAGTTAACATTAAAAAGACCCTATCTTTCATTCAAAATTTTTACAAAGAATAATGTACAGCACGGTTTGTTCATGTTGTTTTGGCTGGGAATGTTTCTGGGAACAGCTTCCCTTCAGAATACATTTGCTGTAGGAGTTTTGGGATATGATCAGCTGACTAATGCCCGACTGAGTATGCTGATGATTCCAGGAATCATTGTTGCCGGAGTCATTGCCGTTATCTGGTTTAAAAAAGAGAAACCGTTGAAAATGTATATTTTCTCAGGGTTTGCAGCAATGATAGGATATGCTATTATTATGTATTTTTCCATGGTTCTGGAATTTAATTATGATAACTGGTATCTGCCTATGTTTTTAAAAGGATACGGAATGTGTTCGTTGTTTATTTCTATTTGGTTCTATACACTGGATAAACTTGAAATGGATGAAATGCTTGCAGCAATTGGACTTGTATTAGTTTGGAGAACCTTTTTGGCGGTTGGTATATTTTCAACTTTGTATTCATGGTTGCAATACCGTTTCCAGGTTACTGCAATAGGAGATCTGGCTGTTTATATGGATGGAATGACGGTTACTCCACAGAATGTAATGGCAAATATGAAAGCGATTCAGTTGAATGCCATTATTATTGCTACCAAAAAGATTTTCGGATTCATTGTTCTGACCGGTTTGGGGATTTTACTGTATGTTGCCACTCACCATTTCGGAGCAAAAAGATTCCAATACTTTAGATTTGTAAGAGTACTTGGAGGTAAATCCGTTATTGCAAGAAGAAGACTTCGTGAACGTAAAAAATTATTAGAAGAAATAAAAGACGCAGCAGGTCCTGCGATGTAAAGATAACCTTGTTTTTCACAGTGAGATCCTGGTCCTTAGATGGGCTGGGATCTTACGATTTTAGGAAGGAAGCTCGATGTTAGAATAGGAAGAGATTATAAACAGTTAACGACTGTTATTCAACTTAAGAAAATTGACCTAAAGAAGCTGTGATAACTTCTTGATGTAATCGCGACATAAATAACTTCCATCTTTCCGCTTTTTAATTCAAAATCATGAAAAATTTCATCCTTTCTTATTTTTAATATTTCTAAATAAAAATTACCTTTGCCGAATTATAAAACTTTGATTTGAAGGAATGAAAAAGCATTATGCATTCATAGGTATGCTGGCTTCGGGAATGATGTTTTCCCAGACAGTTAGTGATTCCGTGGTTTCTAAAGGTATCGACGATGTCGTGATCGTTGCATCCAGAAAACCTACAAAAATATCTGAAATCCCAGGTACCGTTTGGGTAGTACAGAAAGAAAAAATTCAGGAACAGGCAAAAAGTGGAGTTCCAATTAAAGAAATGTTATCTATTTTGATTCCAAGTATGGATATCGGACCTCAGGGAAGAACCAATTACGGACAAAATATGAGAGGACGTTCTACATTGGTAATGATAGATGGTGTTTCCTTAAATAGTATTCGTGCAATCAGCCGTCAGTTGGATGCTATTGATCCTTTTAATATTGAAAGAATTGAAGTGCTTTCAGGAGCAAGTTCTATCTATGGAGGAAATGCTACTGGAGGAATTATCAATATCATTACAAAAACACCATCCAAAAAAGGAATCAGCGGAGAAACCGAATTGGGAGTACGTACAGGATTTATGGGAGGCGATGACCATGATTTCCGTGCTGCACAAGCTATTTCAGGAAAAGGAGAGAAGTTTTTCGGAAGGTTAGGAGTTGCTTATCAGCAAAATGGAGGGGTGTATGGTGCTGATCAGAAGCAGCTTTTTACAGATATTACACAAACTGACCTTCAGTACAACCAGTCAATTGATATCTTGGCAACCGGAGGGTATAAATTTAATGATAAACATAAAATAACAGCTTCTCTTCAATATTATAATTCCAAATTCAATGGTGACAGAAGTTTATATTTAGGTGAAAATCTAAGTGCTTTTACTACGAAAAATGGAAATTTACTGGAGATGAGAGATGGTTTTTCTTCAGATAAAAACGTAGGAACCGAGCGTTACATGGGTACCGTAGCCTATACAGGAAATAATATTCTTGGAGGTCAGGATCTATATGTTCAGTTTGCTACAAGAGCTGAAAAACTAGGATTCTATCCATTCCCTGGAAATGTAAAACTGGGAACCGGAAGTATGGCTTATATGTCTTCATCTCAGCAGGATACTTATTATTCCGGCATCAAGGCTTTATTGTCAAAATCATGGAGAGGACTAAATGTGACTTATGGTGTAGATGTTGACTTTGAAAAATTCGAAGGGACTCAATCCGTTTATAACATTGGTAAAACCATGTCAAGTGGTGGATTGATCAATGAAACTCAATTCAGCTTAGGCAGATATCCTACCAACCATTCACAAAGCTACGCAGGATATGTGCAGGCAAAATATAATATTCTTCCAAAATTACAGATCAATGGAGGTGTTCGTTATCAGAATATTAAGGTGAAAGTGGATGATTTTGTCGGATCAGAACAGCAGACTCAGATCGCAATGGGATACGGACAGTCTGCATCGGCTATTCCGGGAGGAGAAAGTTCTTATAACGTAACTTTGGCAAATGCCGGATTATTATACAAATTCAATGAGCAGCATCAGGTTTGGGGTACATTCTCTCAGGGGGTAAGTCTTGCTGACCCTGCGAAATATTATGGAATTGGTACCTATAAGCTGAATGGAGCACATTGGGATGTTGTTTCAAGCATTAATGTAAAAGACCAGCCTTTACAGGCAATCAAGACCAATCAGTATGAAGTGGGATATCGTATGAATAAAGGAGGATTGAGAGCACAGGTTGCCGGATTCTTAAGTAATTCAGATAAAACCGTTACCGTAGACAGAAAAACATTCCAGATTCTTGTTAATGATTTAAAAATGAGAAACATGGGAATTGAAGCGGAGGTTTCTTATTCAATGAATAATGGAGTTTACTTCGGAGCAAGCGGTCTTTTGATAAAATCTGAAGTAGACAATAAAGGAGAATGGCAGAAACAGGATATTTCCAATGCTTCACCTTCAAAATTGGTGACATATATCGGATATAATGTGAAAAACTGGTCATTCAGATTCCAGTCATTACAGAATTTCAAGCAGAAGGATGAGCTTAACAATGTAGTTGAAGGTTATAATACATCCGATCTTATGGTAGGATACAGATTCAATTGGGGTAAATTCAACCTTGGTATTCAGAATGTATTTAACACAGATTATCAGACGATCTGGAGCAAACGTTCTCAGGTTTTATATTCAAGCTATGGAATGCCTGCATTATTTAATTATAAAGGGAGAGGCAGAACATTTAATCTGTCTTACACTTTTGAATTTTAAAAATAAAATTAGGGCTTAATACCTTAATCCAAATCAAATACTTTCTACAAATCCGGTTTCTGATACTGTTCAGGAACCGGATTTTAATTTTAGAAGAAAAAGAATGTATCATATGCATCATGAAGCTAAAACTTTGAACTTTATCCCTTGAAGCTGTATCTTTGCACTATGAAAGATTTAATGGGCAGAGCGATCTGGGATTATTATCATGATAACGATCCTGAAGACCTGCAGACTGAAACATCAATTTCTGAGTTGGATGAACTTCCGGTAGACTATTTATTCAGAGATTTTGAAGATATGATTGATATTGAACAGAAAGCTTTAAAACTATCTACAGGAAAAGTCCTGGATATAGGAGCTGGAGCGGGTTCTCATGCTTTGTATCTTCAGAATGAAATGAATCTTGACGTGCTAGCTTTGGATATTTCTCCGAAGTCTGTTGAGGTTTGCCAATTAAGAGGTATCAAAAATGCAGTTTGTACAAATATTCTTGATTTTTCAGGAGAAACATTCGATACCATTTTATTATTGATGAATGGTACCGGAATCTTTGAAGGGTTATCTAAAATTGATACTTATCTTCAAAAACTGGGAACTTTATTGAATGAAGGAGGGCAGATTCTGATTGACAGTACAGATATTCTTTATATGTTTGACCGTGATAAAGATGGCGGAGTTTATATTCCTGCCGGTGGATATTATGGAGAACTGGAATATGTCGTTCATTATAAAGGCGAATCGGAAGAGCCCATCACATGGCTGTACCTTGACTTTAATACCTTGAAGAACGCTGCTGTAAATAATGGTTTTAAGGTTGAAAAAGTAATGCAGGACGAGGATTCCTATTTAGCGAAACTGACTAAAATATAGCCGTCAAATAATCCCTGGTAATTAATGGTGATCAGAAATGCCATTATTGTACAAATTATGATCGGAAAAATATACGAAGCTGCTCTGTAGGGCAGCTTTTTGGGTGTAAAAAGTACCCAGAATCCAAAGAGAATTAATGCACCAGTTCCTGCTACAAGAAATTCTGGACTTTTTCTGATGGTAAAAGAGTCTTTTGAGTTGAGTATATAGATTAAAGAAATCAAAAAAAGCTGAATAAACAGGAAAGCGAATCCAAAAATAAGAGTGATACCTGCGGCTAAATATTTTTTTAGCTTAACGAAATTCAGACTTAATAATATCGCTCCTGGAATCGTTCCTAAAAGGATACTGATAATGAATATCAATTCTCTTGGAAAAAGTTTGATTGCACTTGGATCTTCTGTAATATGATCCTGCCATAATTCCTTTTCTTCTGTACGTTTTAATTCTTCTGCCTCTTTTTTCCTTTGAATCAGTTGTTGAACAGCCGTTTCTTCTTCCACGGTGAAAATTCTTCCTCTTTCTTTTAAAACCTCCAGTGCGATCTGAACCGCCTCAGGAACAAAGCGATTGCCTTCTTTTAAATATTTCTCTAATTCCGTATCAGAAAGCTTCCTTAAAACACTCTTATTAACCATAATATAACGGCTGCAAATATAAATAATATTGTTGTTCTTTTATTTTTACATCTGGAAATATGCAGTATCTAATTTTGCGTCAAACAGCAATAAAAGGAAATACAGTTGTCCTGCAATAGAAAAGGCTGCTTCTTCTGAAACAGCCTTTAGTCTTCTTTATAGTAAGGTGTAATTATCCGATCTCAATACCGTTTTCAACATTGCTGTCGTCCGGTGTTACGAAAGATAATTTTCCATCAGGTTTAGTTGTTAATAATAACATTCCCTGAGATTCAATTCCTCTGATTTTTCTTGGAGCAAGGTTTAATAAGATCATTACCTGCTTACCTACAACTTCTTCAGGAGTAAAGCTTTCCGCAATACCTGAAACAACCGTTCTTACATCTACTCCCGTATCTACAGTAAGTTTCAGTAATTTATCAGCTTTTTCTACTTTTTCAGCTTCTAAAATGGTTGCTGTTCTAAGATCTATTTTCGTAAAATCATCAAATGTGATCTCTTCTTTCATTGGATTGGCGTTAGGGTTTGTTTTTTTATTGTTTTGTTTAGTGTCTTCAAGCTTTTGAATCTGAGCTTCAATTACACTGTCTTCAATTTTCGAGAAAAGAAGAGATGCTTCATTGATTTTGTGACCAGTTTCAATTAAAACAGACTGATTTTCAACATCGTTCCAGCTTTTCGCTTCAACATTAAACATATTCAATAACTTTTCAGAGCTGAAAGGCATGAATGGTTCACATAACTGGGCTAATGCAACAGCAATCTGAGCTCCCACAAATAATGATTGAGCAGCTTTTTCCGGATTGTCTTTAATTGTTTTCCAAGGTTCTTCAGTCTGAAGATATTGGTTCCCGAATCTTGCAAGGTTCATCAAGGCTGATAAAGCATTTCTGAATTCATAATTATCAAGGAATCCAGCGATTTCTTTAGCTGCTTTATTAATCTCTTTTAATTCAGGACTATTTACATCTCCCTGAGGTACAACACCATCGTAATATTTATGAATAAGAACCGCAACTCTATTGATGAAGTTTCCGAAGATACCTACCAACTCAGAATTATTCTTCGTCTGGAAATCCTTCCAAGTGAAGTTATTGTCCTTAGTTTCAGGAGCTGACGAAAGCAATGCATATCTTAAAACATCCTGTTGTCCAGGAAATTCTTCTACATATTCGTGCGCCCAAACCGCCCAGTTTCTTGAAGTTGAAATTTTATCATTCTCAAGATTCAGGAATTCAAATGCAGGAACGTTTTTAGGCATAATAAAACCACCGTGCGCCTTCATCATTGCTGGGAAGATAATGCAGTGGAATACAATATTATCCTTTCCGATAAAGTGTACCAGATCACTCTCTTCACTCTGCCAGTAATCTTTCCAGTCTTTTCCGTTTTTCTCTGCCCATTCTTTGGTAAAAGAAATATATCCGATAGGAGCATCAAACCAAACATAAAGAACTTTTCCTTCCGCATTAGGAAGCGGAACCGGAACACCCCAGTTCAGGTCTCTGGTCATAGCACGTGGTTTCAAACCATCATTTAACCATGATTTAACCTGTCCATATACATTCGGTTTCCAATCGTCTTTATGACCTTCAATGATCCACTCGTTTAAGAAGTCTTCGTATTCATTTAGAGGTAGATACCAGTTCTTTGTATCTTTAAGAATAGGAACATTTCCACTAAGCATTGATTTCGGATTGATCAGCTCTGATGGAGATAGGGTAGAACCACATTTCTCACACTGGTCACCGTAAGCGTTTTCATTACCACAGTTCGGGCAAGTTCCTACAATATAACGGTCAGCAAGGAATTCTCCTGCCTGCTCATCAAAATACTGTTCTGAAACTTCTTCAGTGAATTTTTCTTTATCATAAAGAACTTTGAAAAATTCCTGGCTTGTCTGATAATGCTTTGGAGAAGTAGTTCTTGAATATTCATCAAATGAAATTCCAAGATCTGAAAAAGATTTCTTGATAATTCCGTGATACTTGTCCACGATATCCTGAGGGGTAACTCCTTCTTTTTTAGCTCTTATGGTGATAGGGATACCATGCTCATCTGAACCACAGATAAACGCTACATCTTTTCCTAATCTTCTCTGAAATCTTGCGTAAACATCCGCAGGAATATAAACACCTGCCAAATGTCCTATATGAACCGGACCGTTTGCATAAGGCAAAGCTGCCGTAATCATCTTTCTGTTTGACATTTATAGTAAAGTTTTGACTGCAAAGATAAGGAATATCTCTTGAATACCGCTCTTTGAGGTGTTATTATGGCAAATCTTCCTGTTTTTTGATGGCGAATATGAATTTAAGTTAAACAATTGTTTAACTTTTTGTTAACGTAAAATAAATATTATGCATAGCATACTATCGTGTAAGATGTTGATGTGTAAAATTTTAACTAAAAAAGGTTTCGTAATATACATAAAATTATTATAAATTATATTAAAATTATAATAATTCTATTTTTTTTTTAAATTGCGAATCTGGTACAACACCAGAACAAGACTGAAACGAAACTATAAAAATAAGATTGTGAAGAATTTTACAACGGTATTAAAAATAGCGCCTGCTTTTTTACTGGCAAGTACAGTAATGCACGCGCAGACTAAAGACTCTATCATTAAGGAGAAGAAGATTGAGGAGGTGGTTCTGATCGGGTACGGTGCTAAAAAGAAGTCTGATTTGACAGGATCTATGACTGCAATTTCAGCTAAGGATTTTAACGAGGGAAGTATTACTTCTCCAGAACAATTAATCCAAGGAAAGGCTTCAGGTATTCAAATTACTAATAATAGCGGAGCTCCAGGTGCTGGTGCTACTATTAGGATTAGAGGAGGAGCTTCACTAAATGCAAGTAACGATCCTCTTATTGTGATTGATGGAGTGCCTGTTGATAGTAATGGTATTAGTGGCGCAGCAAATCCACTAGCATTAATTAACCCTAATGATATTGAGAGCTTTAATATCTTAAAGGATGCATCTGCAACTGCTATTTATGGAAGTAGGGCTTCTAATGGTGTAATTATTATTACAACAAAAAAAGGAACTTCAGGAAGACTAAAGGTTAATTATACAACTACCACTTCTATATATGAAAAGATGGGTAATATTAAAATGTTATCTACTGGTCAATTCAGAGATGTCGTAATGAATAAAGCTTTACCTTCATTCCAGGCACTATTGGGGAATGCAGACACAAATTGGCAGAATGAGATTTATCAGACTGCATTAGGCTTTGATAACTCAGTATCTATTTCAGGAGGAGTTAAAGGACTACCATACAGATTATCTTTAGGATATATGAACCAAGATGGTATTATTAAGACTAATAATGTTGAGAGAACAACAGTTGCTTTAAACCTTAATCCTAAGTTTTTTGATAAGCACCTTGATATCAGTTTTAATGTAAAAGGAACCTATGTAGAAAACAGATTTAAGGAAGACGGGGCAATAGGAGCAGCGGTAGTATTTGATCCAACAAAGCCAGTATACGATCAAAGCTTTTCTAAATATGGAGGTTATTGGGAGTGGTTACAGCCTAATGGTAACCCTAACACAAACGGTACAAAGAACCCTGTATCAATGTTAAATCAAAGATGGGATCTTTCTTATGTGAAAAGAGTATTAGGAAATATTCAGTTTGATTACAAGTTTCACTTTTTACCGGAATTAAGAGCTAATTTAAATTTAGGTTACGATTATAGTGATTCAAATGGAAATACCACTGTATTACCTACGGCAGCAATGCGATATTATGAAAAAGGAACCTATAGAAGATATACTCAGGAAAAAAAGAATAAGCTCTTAGATTTCTATTTTAATTATCTTAAAACTGTAGAATCACTGAAGTCAACATTTGATCTTACTGTTGGATATTCTTATCAGGACTGGCAAAGATCGGAGCCATTTGCACCTACTATTCAAGGGGATGGAGTTCTTAATCCTAAAAGTGGTGTAGATTTTTTCACTCAAAATACAATCATATCATATTTTGGAAGATTTAATTACACATTTAATAAGAAATATTTACTTACGGCAACGTTAAGAAGAGATGCTTCTTCAAGATTTAGCAAAGATAACCGCGTAGGATATTTCCCATCAGTGGCATTAGCATGGAGAATGGATCAGGAAAACTTCTTAAAGGATTCAAGAACAATCTCTACTTTAAAACTACGAGCAGGTTGGGGACAGACTGGACAGCAAGATATTCAGGATAATGATTATCCTTATTTAGCAAGATACGTGATGTCTGATAGTGGAGCAATGTATCAAATTGGAGATAGCTTCTACAATACATTGAGAGCCCAAGGATATGACAAAAATATCAAATGGGAGACGACTACAACCAAAAACGTAGGATTGGATTTTGGTTTTATGAAGGAGAGAATTAATGGGTCTATTGAAGTTTATGAAAAAGAATCTAAGGACTTATTAAGTATCGTCCCAGTTCCTGCAGGTGCCAATCTTACTAATCTTCTACTTACGAATATTGGTGATATGAGAAACAGAGGTATTGAAGTAAATGTAAATGTGAAGGCAATAGAAAAGGAAAATTTCACTTGGGAATTTAACGTAAACGCTACACATTATAGATCTGAAGTTACAAACTTAGCATCTACTGAGGTCTTAACAGGTGGAATAGGAGGTGGAACCGGAACTACTATCAAAGTACATTCACAAGGGTATCAACCTAATTCATTCTATGTATATCAACAGGTTTATGATAATGCAGGAAGACCTGTAGAAGGAGCATATGTTGATAGAAACGGGGATGGGATAATCAACAATTCAGATTTATATAAATATAAGTCCCCAGCTCCTGATGTTTTGCTTGGCTTCTCTACAAAATTTACATATAAAAATCTTGATTTAGGCTTTACTATGAGAGCTAGTATTGGAAATTATGTGTACAATAACGTAGCATCTCAATTTGGTAATTTACAAGGGATTTCTAATAATAATTTTTTACAGAATATTCATACCAGTTATTTTGATACAGGGTTTGTTAGAGCTCAGTATCAATCTGATTATTATGTTGAAAATGCTTCTTTCTTAAGAATGGATAATATTAATGTTGGGTATAATTTCCCAAATTTCATCAACAAAAATTCAAAAATAAGAGTTTTTGGATCCGTTCAGAATGCATTTGTGATTACTAAATACAGCGGATTGGATCCGGAAGTATTTGACGGGATAGATAATAATTTATATCAAAGACCACGAATATATTCTTTAGGACTTAATTTTCAATTTTAATTAGACTACAATGACATTTAAATATATAAATAAAACAATATTTACAGCGGGGCTTACTGCTGTATTGTTTCTTTCCTCATGTGAAAAAGATCTGGATAGAATGCCGGAATCAGAAGTGACTTCTGCGTCTGTATATGCTGATTTTAATAACTACAAGTCTGTATTAACCAAAATCTATGCTGGATTGGCTGTAAGTGGTCAGGAAGGAGGTGATGGAAAGCCTGATATTGGTGGTATTGATGGAGGGACATCAAATTATTTGAGACAATATTTTCAAGTTCAGGAGTTGCCAACAGATGAAGCTGTAATTGCTTGGAATGACCCATCCCTTCCGGATCTTCACAATATGAATTGGTCTGCCAATAATGAATTCATTCGTGCAATGTATTATAGAGTCTATTATCAGATTGCAATTGCTAATGAATTTATCAGAGAAACAACTGATGAAAAACTCGCTTCAAGAAACATTACAGGACAAAATGCAGAAACATCAAAACTGTATAGAAATGAAGCAAGATTTATGAGAGCATTAAGTTACTTTCATGCAATTGACTTATTTGGAAATGGACCTTTTGTAACTGAAAATTCTGAAGTTGGAATAAAACCACCTCCAAGAATTGAAAGAAAAGAACTGTTCTCATACATTGAAAAAGAATTAAAGGATTTGGAGTCTGTTTTGAAAGACCCAAGAACAAATGAATATGGACGTGCTGATAAAGCTGCTGTTTGGATGCTTTTATCAAAACTCTATTTAAATGCTGAAGTATATACAGGACAACAGAGATATTCTGATGCCAGAGTTTATGCTGAAAAGGTTATCAATGCAGGATACTCATTAAAACAGAATTATAATGAATTATTCTTGGCAGATAACAATATTAATAATAATGAAGTTATTTTTTCTATAAACTATGATGGATTAAATACCAGAACGTATGGTGGAACTACTTATATTATTCATGCCGGGGTTGGTGGAACAATGACTCCAGATGATTATGGTATCAATAGTGGTTGGGGAGGTTTGAGAGCAACTAAGAACTTAGTTAATCTATTTCCAGATGCAAATGGATCTTCAGATAAGAGAGGAAAGTTTCATACAGATGGACAGAACTTAGAAATTAATAATCAGGTTGTATTTGCTGACGGTTATCCTTTAATTAAATTTAAAAACGTAAGAAAAGATGGTTCAAAAGGTTCTGATGATACAGGTCTATTTACAGATACAGATTTTCCTCTTTTCAGATTAGGAGAAGCTTATTTGATATACGCTGAAGCTGTACTAAGAGGTGGAGGTGGCTCAAATGCAACAGCCATTCAATATATTAACTCATTAAGAGAAAGAGCTTACGGGAATACTTCAGGAAATGTTACTTCAATAAATCTGGATTTCGTTTTAGATGAAAGAGCAAGAGAATTAGCTTGGGAAGCTACAAGAAGAACTGATCTTATCAGATTTGGGAAATTTACATCATCATCTTATTTATGGCCTTTTAAAGGGGGAGTAAAAGATGGTAGAGGCGTACAGGACTTTAGAACGCTTTATCCAATTCCTAGTACAGATTTGATCGCTAATCCTAATTTGATTCAAAATCCTGGATATTAATTTTAAATGACAATCATGAAAAATTTTCTTAAAATACTTACAATAACCGCAATAAGCATTTTATGTATTGCTTGTTCAAAAGATGAAGATCAGGTTATTTTAAATGAAACTGCACAAAGTAAAATTTCGGTAGATAAAACAACTTTAGTATTAGATAAAAATCAACTTAATGACGTTGCTGTAAATTTTACTTTAGTTAAACCTACTTTTAATATTGCTGTGGTCTCGACGCAGCAAATAGAGTTGGATATTCAAGGAAATGACTTTAAGCAAAGTAAGTTTATAGATGTTGTTGATCCTACAGTTTCTTTAACCAATAAAGATTTTAATGCATTAATTCTGGCGTTAGGTGGAGCGGTAAATGTACCTAATCAAATTGACGTGAGATTAAAAACGAAAGTAGGGTCAGCTTATTATTATTCTAATATGTTGACTTTAACTGTGACTCCTTATATGTTAGGACCTAATTATAATTATACAGATCTTTACTTGATTGGTGATGCCACAGCAGCAGGGTGGGAGAATGTCATAACTAATACTAAGTTTCATCCTTTACAAAAGACAACTACTACAGGTGTATATTCTTATACAGGATACTTTGCAGCAGGTGGTTTTAAGTTGATTCAAAATCCAGGATCTTGGGATACTCAATATGGAATGGGAGGATCAGAAGGTATGTTAAGTGCAAGCGGTTCTTCGGGTAATATCTCTGTAGGAGCTGCAGGGTTTTATAAATTGACCATTAATGCAAATTCTCTAACATATACACTAACAGCAATTACTCCTCCAGTAAATTCTTATACCACAATCTCTATGGTTGGAACAGCTTCTGGAGACTGGAATACAGATACAGATCTTCAGAAATCGGCATTCAACTCTCATTTTTGGATAAAGAAAAATGTTACGATGAATGCAGGTGAATTTAAATTCAGAGCTGATCATGATTGGGGAACTAGTTGGGGGACTGCTCAGGAGTTTTTTGGTATAGCTGCCGTAGGAGGAGCTAATATTCCATTATCTACATCGTTTAAATATGATGTGTATTTTAATGATATCACGGGGGAATTCTCTGTAATTCCAGTATATTAAAAATAAAAAATATCAAATTAAAATAAAGCAAAGTGCTGCTTTACCGCAGTACTTTGTTATTTTAAAAAAGTTAATAAATAGTCATTATGAAGAAAATTACAGTTGGAGCCCTTTTGCTCTCAATGATGTTTACAGGTGTGAAAGCGCAATCTTTAAAATCGCCGGACGGTAAATTTGAGATGAATTTCCAGTTGAAAGACGGAGTTCCTTTCTATAACCTTAAATACAACGGTGCGGTGGTTGTAGAAGATTCAAAATTAGGATTGAGATTATTTAAAGACACAGCCATTAAATTTGCTTCTGAAATTGCCAAACCAGAAGATGCAAAATACGACCTGAACAACGGTTTTGCAAAGGTAGATGAAAAAAGAGACTCCAAAAACGAAACCTGGCAGCCGGTTCTTGGAGAAAAGAAAAATTATATCAATCACTACAATGAATTAGCAGTAACGCTGAATCAGGCTTCTACAGACAGAAGTATTGTAGTGAAATTCAGACTGTTCAATGATGGTCTTGGATTCAGATATGAATTTCCACAGCAAAAAAATCTTAATTATTTCGTAATCAGAGAAGAAGATTCTGAAATCGATTTCCCAACTGATATGAAAGCTTGGTGGATGGTTGCAGATTATGACTCTCAGGAATATCAATATCAGGAAACAAAAGTTTCTGAAATTCCGGCAAAATGGGATAAAGCATATGACGCTAATGCTTCTCAGACATTGGTGAAAAATGCAGTTCAGTCTCCATTAATGCTTAAAAAAGAAGGAAAAACTCCTTTATACATCAACGTAGCAGAAGCTGCAGTATTAGATTATCCAGCTTCACACTTAGAAGTTGATGCTCAGAATTTCAAATTCAAAACGCACTTAACAGCTGACAGACAAGGAGCAAAAGGATATATCCAGACTCCATCCGTGACGCCTTGGAGAACAATTATTGTAGCACCAAAAGCAGAAGATGTGATGGATTCTAAAATGATCTTCAACCTTAACGAGCCTACAAAATACAAGGATACATCTTACATTCACCCTACAAAATACATGGGAGTTTGGTGGGAAATGATCATTGGTAAATCTCAATGGGCATATTCTACAGCTGAAAATGTTCATTTAGGTAAGACAGACTTTACAAAGCTTACTCCAAACGGAAAACATGCGGCGAACAACACTAAAGTAAAAGAATATATCGATTTCGCGGCAGAAAACGGATTCCAGGGACTATTGATCGAAGGTTGGAACGAAGGTTGGGAAGACTGGTTTGGTCATTCCAAAGAATATGTTTTTGACTTCATCACACCTTACCCGGATTTTGATATCAAAATGTTGAACGATTATGCTCATTCAAAAGGAATTAAGCTGATCATGCATCATGAAACTTCAGGTTCAGCAACGAACTATGAAAGATGGGCAGATAAAGCTTTCCAAACAATGAACAAATATGGTTATGATGCTGTGAAAACAGGTTATGTAGGAGACATCATCCCAAGAGGAGAGCATCATTATTCTCAATGGACAATCAACCATTACTATAGAATTGCTGAAAAAGCAAACGACTATAAGATTATGATCAATTCTCACGAATCTGTACGTCCTACAGGAGAAAGCCGTACTTACCCGAATTATATTTCTGCAGAAGCAGCTCGTGGAACAGAATATGAAGCATTCGGCGGGAACAAGCCTGATCACCAGACTGTACTTCCGTTTACAAGATGGATGGGAGGTTCTATGGATTATACACCAGGAATTTTCCAGACAAAGCTAGACTATTATTTCCCTGGAGATCAACGTTTCGTAAAAACGACATTAGCAAAACAGTTAGCGTTATATGTAACGATGTACATGCCACTTCAGATGGCAGCAGACCTTCCTGAAAACTATAAGAAGCACATGGATGCCTTCCAGTTTATCAAAGATGTAGCAGCTGATTGGGATGATACAAAAATCTTATCTGCAGAGCCGGGAGATTATGTGATCACAGCCAGAAAAGCAAAAGGTACAGAAAATTGGTTTGTAGGAGGTATTACCGATGAAAACAAACGTGAATACACTGTAGACTTCTCATTCCTGGATAAAGGAAAGAAATATGAAGCAACGATCTATGAAGATGGAAAAGATGCAGATTATATCGACAATCCTCAAAGCTATAATATCTACAAGAAAGAGATTACGAGCAAATCGAAAATTAATTTTAAAATGGTACGAAGCGGTGGTTTTGCCATCTCTATCAAACCGGTAAAATAAATATTTCTTAAATTTATAATCCTTAAAGGTTTTTCCTTTAAGGATTTTTTTTTATTTATAAATATACTATTGTTCGTGTTAATGGCTAAAATTTTTAATAAACAAAACGTTTTTCTTCTCCTTCTGATTGTAATGGTGCTCATGGGTAAACTCATTCCCTTTGAAAAATCCTATAACCATTATTTTAATCTTTCAGCCTTTATAGATTGGGGAATTGCTGCTATTTTTTTATTGTATGGGCTTAAGCTGAACCTTAAAGAAGTAGTAAAAGATATTTCCAATTGGAAACTTCATGTACTGATTCAGTCTGGCACATTTATTCTTTTTCCTTTCTTTGTGCTGATCTTTTATCCTTTGGTAAAAGGAACCGGATATTATGATATATGGCTCTCGATATTTTTCCTGGCTGCTTTGCCTTCTACAGTTTCATCATCTGTAGTGATGGTGTCTATTGCCAAAGGAAATGTGACTTCAGCTATTTTTAATGCTTCCATTTCCGGATTGATAGGAATTGTCATGACACCACTTCTTATGAGCTTCTTCTTAACTTCAGAATCTGGCTCCGGAGATCATGGCGAAGTATTACAGCAGCTTTTAATGAAAGTTTTATTACCCATAATTTTAGGAATTATATTGAATCCGGTTTTCAAAAAATGGGTGACAAAATATTCAAATATCATTGCAGAATTTGATCGTCTCATCATTTTACTGATCGTGTATGAGAGCTTTTCAACAGCGTTTATCGAGAATGTTTTTAGTTCAGTACCTCCGACAATATTTTTAATTCTGGCTTTCAGTGTGGTATTCCTGTTTTTTGTGGTGTACAATATTCTTAAATGGATTTCCTGCAAAATGGGATTCAGTGCTCAGGATATTATTACAGTGACTTTCTGTGGCTCAAAAAAATCATTGGTTCATGGAAGTCTTTTTCTGCTGGTGCTGAATATTCCCGAAGATCAGAAAGTTTTATTCTTACTTCCGGTAATGGTGTATCATAGTTTTCAATTGTTTTATGTAAGCTGGCTGGCAAGTAAAATAGCACAAAGAGCATCAAAAATTGAAGCGTAAATTCTCAAAATAAAAAATAACCCAAGCCATTGATTTCTATAGCTTGGGTTATCTTTATTCTTTAATTGGGAGTGTATTCCGGTTCCGTAACTTCCGTTTGTTTAGGCTGTACAGGCTGTGGTTTGTTTTTTATTTTTTCATTGTACTCCTTTTGGAATTGCTTTACCGTTTTACCAGTGCCATCATGTCTCCATCCGGGAGAATAGAAAAGGTATTTTAATCGGTCTTTTAAATAAAGCCCCGGCTGTCTGAGATCTTTTCCAATCCTTCTCCATTCGTAAAAAAGAGTTGTTGCAGGATCTTTAGATTTCATTTTAGGGTATATTCCGTATTTAACAGGAACTTCCGGATCTTCTTTTTCAAAAGTTCCAAAAATTTTGTCCCAGATAATCAGCCCCATTCCCATATTGCGATCCAGATATTTGATATTGCATGCATGATGTACCCGGTGATGAGATGGGGTAACAAGAATGTATTCAAGAACCCCCATACTCTTAATGGACTGGGTATGAACAAAAGTTCCATAAATCTGAATCGATGAATAAGCTACCATGATGTGCAGTGGATGAAAACCCATAAATGCAAGAGGTGAAAAGAACAGATATCGGTATAAAGGCTGGAAAACAGGACTTCTGAATCCGGTACTTATATTAAAATAGTCAGAATTATGATGGGTAATATGTACCGCCCAGAAAACACGGGAATGATGATCAACATAGTGATGTACATAATAGGCTAAGTCCTGGGCAAGAAATACTGCAATCCAATACCATATTCCGACTTCCCAGTCAAAAATACGATGATAGTAAAAGAACATCATGACGAACATAGAAAATCCCTTCATGATAATATCCAGACTATAATTTAAAAGAGCGAAAAGTACATTGGTTGCCACATCTTTGGTTTCATACAACTTTTCTTTATTGAAGTGGCTGTAAGCCATCTCGATGAAAATGATAGCTGCAAATAAAGGAATGGTCCAGGTATATACAATGTCCGGTCCGTCACTTTCAAAGATTTTACTAAAATCAAACATTTTTTCTGTAAAACTAAATATTTAATAGATTGAAACGGTAATTTTTTTGTTTGAAAATTGTTTTAAATAGTTAATTTAATGAAAATTTAATAAAAATTTAAGCTCAGGTCGGAAAATTTCATATAAAGTAATATTGATAAGCAGATTTTTAGTTTGTTTTCGATATACTCTAAATAATCCTGTAATATGGATTAATAAAAGAAATTTCCTGTAATTATTTTGTAATAAGTCTAAAAAAAAAATCGTAATTTGCTGCTAAGTTGTTCATAGTTAAATTGTTGTGTGTTTTAATGTAACTTGCTGGTTTTTAGAATAATGGGCAGTGTTCTTAATGACATTTCATGATGCGCGGCTTATTATTAAATTGAAGATCAAGACTAAGTTATGAGAAAAATATACATGATTTTTGCACTTTCAGCTGCTTCGATAGCTTTTTCACAAGCAAAAATAGTAGAAAAAGTGGAGCCCGCTTTCTGGTGGAAAGGAATGAAAAACCCTGAACTTCAGATTCTTGTTTACGGAAAAGGAATCGCTAATAATGAAATTGCCCTTTCAGATGGTATACAGATAAAAAACATTCAAAAGGTAGAAAATCCAAACTATGTTTTTATTACGGTCAATACCAACGAAATCAGCGTTCCGAAATTTCAAATCAATATCAAAAAAGATAATAAAGCTCTTGGTTCTTACACTTATGAGCTGAAACAGAGAAATTCCGGCTCAGCAGATCGTGAATCATTTACCTCAAAAGACGTGATGTATTTAATCATGCCAGACCGTTTCGCTAATGGTGATGAAAAGAATGATTCTACACCGGATCTTACCGAAAAAGCAGATCGTAATTTACCCAACGGAAGACATGGCGGAGATTTAAAAGGAATCATCAATAATCTTGACTATATTCAAAACCTTGGAGCAACTTCTGTATGGTTAACTCCTGTAAATGAGGATAATGAAAAGGTATATTCTTACCATGGCTATGCCCAGACAGACCTGTATAAAATTGATTCCCGATACGGCACCAACGAAGATTACAAAACCCTTTCTCAGGAATTAAATAAAAGAAATATGAAACTGGTGATGGACTATGTTACCAATCATTGGGGTGTTTCTCACTGGATGATCAAAGATTTACCTACAAAAGACTGGATTCACTGGTTCAAAGAAGGAGAAAATGGTTTCACAAGATCGAATTATAAAACTTCAACGCAATTTGATCCCAATGCTTCAGATATTGATAAAAAATTAGCGCTTGACGGATGGTTTGATAAAACTATGCCGGATATCAATCAGAAGAATCCGTTAGTGTTAAAATATTTAACCCAAAATGCTATCTGGTGGATAGAATATGCCGAATTGGGAGGTTTTCGTGTAGATACGTATCCTTATAACGATAAAGAGGCAATGGCAAAATGGGCAAAGGCAATTACCGATGAATATCCTAAATTTAATATCGTAGGAGAAACATGGCTGTACACCGCAGGACAGATTTCCGCCTGGCAGAAAAATTCCAAAACAGGAGAAGCAGCAGGATACAATTCGAACCTGCCGTCTGTGATGGATTTCATGCTGTTTGGAGATATGCCTAATGCTTTTAAAGAAAAACAGGACTGGAATAAAGGAATAATAAAGCTTTATGACTCTTTTAGCAGCGATTTCCTTTACCCTGATATCAATAATGTGATGGTTTTCTTTGAAAATCATGATACTGAAAGATGGAATGAAATCTTCAATGCAGATCCCAATGCTTATAAAATGGGACTGACCTTAATTTCAACAGTTCGAGGAATTCCTCAAATTTACTACGGCTCAGAAATAGGAATGCGTGGAGATAAACAAAAAGGAGGTGATGCCGATATCCGCAGAGACTTTCCCGGAGGCTGGAAGTCTGATAAACAAAATGCTTTCAACCCATCCGAACAAACTCCGAAACAAAAAGAATTTTTCCAGTTTACTCAGAAATTACTGAACTGGAGAAAAGGAAAAGACGTAATTCATACCGGAAAAACTAAAAACTTTGTTCCTAAAGACGATGTTTTTACCTATTTCAGATATAATGACAAAGAAAGTGTGATGGTGATCATCAACAATAATGTGAAAGATCAGACACTGGATTTAAAATATTTTGAAGAATCTTTGAAAGGATTTACCAAAGGGAAGGAACTTATTTCAGGAAAAGAATTATCATTACATAAAAATATAACAATTCCGGCAAAAACTTCGTTTATCATAGAACTTGAAAAATAATATTACCTATGAAAAAAACAATAACTGCTTATACATTCATCCTGTTTCTATTAGGATTTTCAATGATTTCAGCACAATCAAACAAAACATTTGAAAAAGAGAAATCAGAAATCAGCACTATGCTTGACGGCTTCAATGTAGCTGCGGCAAAAGCTGATTATAATACTTACTTCAACTATTTTGCAGACGAATCTACCTTTATCGGAACAGATGCCACAGAAGTCTGGAATAAAAAAGAATTCATGGTCTGGGCAAAACCACACTTTGATAAAAAGAAAACCTGGAATTTTACTGCGCTTAAAAGAAATATCCATTTCAGTAAAGACGGAAAACTGGCGTGGTTTGATGAGTTATTAGATACCCAGATGAAAATATGCAGAGGTTCAGGTGTTGTAGAGAAGATTAATGGCAGCTGGAAAGTAAAACAATATGTTCTTTCAATGACTGTTCCTAATGATGTGGTAGATAAAGTAGTAGGTGAAAAAACCGCGCTGGAAGATGTTTTGATCCAACAGTTAAAAACAAAATAATATCCTAAAGACAGCAATGGCTAAAAAAATAAAACCGGAACTTTCACTTACTCAGATTATCAATATGAGTATGGGTTTCTTAGGAATTCAGATGGCATTTGGATTACAGAACGGAAACGCAAGCCGTATTCTCGCTAACCTTGGAGCAGAGGTTCATGAACTGTCATGGTTTTGGCTGGTGGCACCTATAACAGGACTTATTGTTCAGCCTATCATCGGACATATGGGAGATAATACATGGAGCCCGCTAGGAAGAAGAAAACCTTATTTCTTAATTGGTGCCATTCTCTGTGCAATAGGATTGGTTTTACTTCCTAATGCTGCGTCCGTTACTCATATGTTTGCAGCATCAGCACTATTATTAGCGGTTATTTTTCTGGCAATGATGGATGCTTCTGTGAATGTTGCAATGGAACCTTTCAGAGCTTTGGTAGGAGATATGTTACCAAAACATCAGGGAACAGTAGGTTTCTCAGTACAGACTATTCTGATTGGGATTGGCGCAGTATTAGGGTCAAAATTACCAGATTGGCTTACTCAGCTTGGAATTTTAAACGTTGCCCCAAAGGGTTTTGTTGCAGATAATGTGATCTATTCTTTTTATATAGGAGCTATCTTACTTCTTATATCCATTCTGTATACAATCATTACAACCAGAGAGTATTCTCCACAGGAGTTTTCAGAATTTGAAGAAGATCATAAAGAAACAGAAGAACCTTCAAGGTTTTCAGATATATTTAAAGACTTTGCAAGCATTCCGGCTCAGATGAAGAAGCTGGGAATTGTGCAGTTCTTTTCATGGTTTGCCTTATTTACGATGTGGGTGTTCACTACCAGTGCTTTGGCAACACATCATATGGGGCTGTCTCCGGAAGATACTCATTCAAAAGCATTCAATGACGCTGGAGATTTAACGGGTAAACTTTTTGGAATGTATAATTTATGGGCTATTCCATTTGCTTTTCTACTGACACCTATTGCAAAATGGATCGGTAAAAAACAAACCCATGCTTTAGCATTGTTATGTGGAGGATTAGGATTAATTTCGATGTATTTCATTAAGGATATTAATCATTTATGGATCTCAATGGTAGGATTAGGGTTTGCCTGGGCAAGTATTCTGGCAATGCCTTACGCAATGCTGATTGAGGTTATTCCTCAAAAGAAAATGGGCGTTTACATGGGGATATTCAATTTCTTTATTGTAATTCCGCAGATCATTAATGGATTGTTCGGAGGTCCTATCGTAAGTGGAGTCTTCGGAAAACAAGCAATGGATTATGTAGTTGTAGGAGGTGTTTGTATGCTTATCGGAGCTCTGGTAACCATGATTTTTGTTAAATCAGAAGACGAAACTCCTAAGGAAATAGAAGAAGAGATCAAACAAGTACATTTCTAGTGAGAAACTTTATAAATATAGTACTACAATTCAATAGAAGCGGGCTTTAGTCCGCTTTCACTTTTTTTGTTTATCAAATAATTGACTTTAGCCAAAACTTGTATATATTACTCACCACGAATAATAAAGGAAAAATTCGCGCATTCGTGGCTTCAAATATACAATCCGCTTAGGGAGAATCAATGAAGCTGGAAACTTAGAATATATAATAGTTTTCTCAATCGTTATTTTTTTCTTAACCTACATCAATCTTTTTTCAGTTTTACATCGCGTACATTTGTAATGTAAATAATTGTAGAAATGAAAACGGTATATCATAAAGCAGATTCAAGAGGACATGCCAATCACGGTTGGTTAAACTCTTACCATACGTTCAGTTTTGCAAACTATCAGAATAGAGATAGAATGAATTTTGGTGTATTGAGAGTACTGAACGACGATACCGTTTCTCAGGGAATGGGATTCGGGAACCATCCGCATAGGGATATGGAAATTATTTCTATTCCTTTAGAAGGAGATTTGGAACATAAGGACTCAATGGGGACTACTGCGGTGATCAGAAAAGGTGAGATCCAGGTGATGAGTGCAGGAACCGGAATCATGCACAGTGAATACAATAAAAATAAAGATGAAGAAGCTAAGTTCTTACAGATATGGATTTTTCCTAGAGAATTGAATCTTGAACCCAGATACGATCAGAAAAATATCAAAGATGGTGAAAAAATAAATGGATTTCAGCAGATTTTATCCCCTAATAAAAATGATGACGGAGTTTGGATTCAACAGGATGTATGGTTTAATCTAGCCAACTTTAAAAAAGGAAATGGTAAAAATTACATGTTGAACAAAAAAGCAAATGGAGTTTACGCATTTGTATTAAAAGGAAGTGCAAAAGTAGGAGACCGAGTCCTTAACGAAAGAGACGGATTGGGAATCTGGGATACTCAAAGCTTTAATATCGAAGCTGTGGAAGACACAGAAATATTATTGATGGAAGTACCAATGGAATTACCATCTTATCTTAAATAAAATTAAATTTGTAGCCTTAAAAATTTTTAAATAAAAAATATCGTCATCAAAGCTAATGACAATTACTTATAACTAAAAAAACAACATATGAAAATTTTAGCAATAGCAGGAAGTAATTCCGAAGTTTCAATGAACAAACAGTTGGTTGCTTATGCATCAACATTATTTGATAATGCAGAAGCAGAAGTTATCGATTTGAACCCTTTCGAAATGCCAATCTATAAGCACGAAAGAGAATTGGCTGGTGGAGTTCCTCAGGAAGCACATGATTTTGCAGCAAAAATTGATGGTGCAGATGTATTATTGATTTCTTTAGGAGAGCACAATGGAACATACTCTACAGCATTCAAAAATGTGTTCGACTGGGTATCAAGAATTAAAGACAGAACTGTTTGGAATGAAGTACCAATGCTATTGATGTCTACATCTCCAGGAGGTAGAGGTGGAGCAGGAGTTTTAGAAGCTGCTTCCAAGCGTTTCCCTTTCCACGGTGGAAATGTGGTAGAGACTTACTCTCTTCCTTTCTTTAATGACAACTTTGATAAAGCTGCTCAAAAAATTTCTAACGAAGAGAAAGACAGTGAATTAAAGGAAAAAATTAAGAAGATTTCAGCTATCGAAACAATACTTGAAAAATAGAATTTGAATATTCATTTAAAATTACTATTTTTGCAAAAAGAAAAGAGATGAAAATTCAGACCTCCTATAAACAATATTTTTCTCATAAAGGGAAAATTGTGGGCTCTGAAATTCTGAAATAAAATAACGGCCGATAATCTGAAAAGATTGTCGGCTTTTTTGTTTTCTAAATCGAATATAAAAAGTAAATTGAAATATTAAAAGATAAGAAGATCTAAGACAGTCAGTCATCTGAAATCTGAAATCTAATATCTAAAAATCTAAGCAGACATGAGCAACACTTACAAATCAGCAGGAGTAGACAAAGAAGAAGGATACAAAACGGTTGACAAGATCAAAAAAGCAGTCGGTGAAACCCACAATTCAAATGTATTGAACCATTTGGGAAGTTTTGGTGCGTTCTATGAGATCGGAGGATACAAAAATCCGGTTCTTGTTTCAGGAACAGATGGAGTAGGAACAAAGTTGAAAGTAGCTTTAGATACCAAAAAATATGGCTCTATCGGTGTAGATTGTTTTGCAATGTGTGCCAACGATATTCTTTGTCATGGTGCTAAACCTTTATTTTTCCTTGATTATTTAGCTTGTGGAAAGCTTGATTCTGAGATCGCAGCTGAGATCGTTTTAGGAATGGTAGAAGCTTGTAAGGATAATAATTGCGCATTGATAGGCGGAGAAACTGCTGAAATGCCGGGAATGTACAAGCCTGGTGACTATGATGTTGCAGGATTCTGTGTAGGGATCGTAGAAAAAGATCAGATCATTGACGGTTCCAATATCAAAGCTGGTAATAAAATTATTGCTTTACCAAGCTCAGGATTCCACTCAAACGGATTCTCTTTAGTAAGAAAAGTATTCCCAAACTTCGAAGAAGAGTTTGAAGGAAAACCATTATACGAAACCCTTTTAGTACCTACAAGATTATACTATAAAGATATTCATAAAGTATTGGAAGAAGTAAAAGTAGGAGGAATTGCTCACATCACTGGAGGTGGTCTTTATGAAAACGTTCCAAGAATCATCCCTGAAGGACTTTGTGCTTCTATTGACGGTTCTAAAGTTAGAATTCCAAGCGTAATGCTTGAATTAGAAAAAAGAGGTGGAGTTACCCGTGAAGAAATGTACGGAACTTTCAATATGGGAGTAGGTATGGTAATCGTTGTAGATGCTGAACATGCTGAAAAAGTATTACACCTGTTAGATGATGCTTACGAAGTTGGAGAGATCACTGAAGGAGCAGAGAAAATCAATTTATCACTGTAATAATTTATCAATATAATAATGTATCAGTGTACCAATTAAAATCATTGTTACATTAAAAAATGAAAAAATCCATCCGCTACCTGATCTTTGCAATAGTACTTCTCGGAGTAGCATATTGGGGATTTTATAGCTGGAGGCATAAAACATCTTTAGGAGAACTCATTACCATTGAAGCCACATTCATGCAATATGCCTGCGGAGATGAAAATGACGATGCAAAAGTTAAAAAAGTAAGTGATCCACGATATAACCTTTTATTAGGAAAAGATATCAATCCTGAATCAGAAAATAGTCTTGATTTCTTTGATTTTAAAGATTATTTTTATGATAACCGTACCGATCAGCACCATATGACCTATAGGTTGAAAGGTCGTTTGGAAATAAACTCAAAATCAGGATGTGATGATTTTACTCCCAGATTTTATGTAGAAGAGATAGAAAGATTGGATGGAACACATCAGATAATAATAAATAAATCGAATAGATCAGACAGGAAACTGTAGATGTATTTAAAAAGTATATGAAGAAATTAGTAGTGCTTGTATCCGGTTCAGGAACCAATCTGCAGAGAATCATTGATACCATTGAAGCTGGAGAAATTCAGAATGCAGAAGTATCTTTAGTGGTTGCTGACAGAGAATGTTTCGGATTGGAAAGAGCCGCAAATCATAATATAGAAAACATACTGATTCCAAGAGGAAAGAATTTCAGCAGCGAATTGGCTAAAGTAATTCCACAAGATACAGATTTGATCGTATTGGCAGGATTTTTATCCATTTTAAAACCTGAATTCTGTGAAAACTGGAATGGTAAAATAATCAATATTCATCCCGCATTGCTTCCAAAATTCGGAGGAAAAGGAATGTGGGGAATGAACGTTCATAACGCAGTTATTGAAGCTAAAGAAACCGAGAGTGGCGCAACAGTACATTTTGTAACACCAGGGATTGATGAAGGAGAAGCTATTCTTCAGAAATCTTTTGAAGTAACAGCAGATGATACTCCTGAAACATTAGCTCAGAAAGTTCATCATATTGAATATGAAATATTTCCTTTAGCGATCAATAAGGTCCTGGGAAATAAATAATATAACAATGTACCAATTTATCAATAATGGTAATTGTCATTCTGAGCGTAGCGAAGAATCTCATTGTTAAATTAATAAAAAAAATCTAAGTAAAATAAAAAGTAATCCGGAGGTGAAAGAACCGGATACAGTTTGAAATAACTGTGAAAAGTAAAAATTGAAAGTAATGAGTAAAAAGAGAGTTTTAATCAGTGTTTCTGACAAAAGTGGATTAATTGAATTCGCGCAGTTTTTGGAAGCTCAGAATTATGAGTTAATCTCCACAGGAGGAACGTTCAAACATTTGAAAGACGCTGGTTTAAATCCTATTCAGATTGATGAGGTAACCAATTTCCCTGAAATGTTGGACGGAAGAGTGAAAACATTACACCCGAAAGTTCACGGTGGATTGTTAGCTGTTCGTAGCAACGAAGAGCATATGAAAACCGTTCAGGAATACGGAATTGGTCTGATTGACATGGTAATCGTAAACCTTTATCCTTTCTTTGAAAATGTAAATAAAGACATTTCTTTACATGAGAAAGTAGAATTTATCGATATCGGTGGTCCGTCTATGCTTCGTTCTGCAGCGAAAAACTTTGATTCCGTTACTGTAATTACAGACGTAGAAGATTATACAGCTGTAAAACTGGAAATGGAACAAAATGGTGATACTTACATCGAGACTCGTAAGAAGCTTGCAGGAAAAGTATTCAACCTTACATCAGCTTATGATGCAGCTATTTCAAGAATGCTTTTAGATGAGGAATATCCTACTTATTTAAATGCATCCTACAAAAAAGTTTCAGATCTGAGATACGGTGAAAACCCTCACCAGACAGCAGCTTACTACGTTTCTACTTTCGAGAACGGAGCAATGAAAGATTTCGAACAGCTTGGAGGTAAAGAACTTTCTTTCAACAATCTTCGTGATATGGATCTTTGCTGGAAAGTAGTTACTGAGTTCAAAGATGAAATGGCTTGTTGTGCAGTAAAACACTCTACACCTTGTGGAGTTGCAATCGGTACTTCAGGATTAGAAACATACCAGAAAACTTTCGAATGTGATCCGGTTTCTATCTTTGGCGGAATTGTTGCTATGAATTATAAGATCGATGCCGCTACAGCAGAAGAATTAAACAAAACATTCCTTGAAATTGTAATGGCTCCTGATTTTGACGAAGAAGCTCTTGAAGTTTTAAGAAAAAAGAAAAACCTTAGAATTATCAAAATTGTAAACCCTGTTTCTGATAAGAAGACTTGGGTAAAAGTAGATGGAGGTATTTTGGTTCAGGATAATGACTTACATTTCTCTGATGATATTAAAGTAGTAACTGAAGTTCAGCCTACAGAAGAGCAGAAAAAAGCATTACTTTTCTCTCAGAGAGTCGTGAAATATGTGAAATCAAATGCTATTGTTGTTTCCAACGGAATTCAGGCTTTCGGAATCGGAGGCGGACAGGTAAACAGAATCTGGGCAACTCAACAGGCTATTGAAAGAGCAAAAGAAAAATTCACAGGAGATTTAGTATTGGCATCAGATGCATTTTTCCCTTTCCGTGATGTAGTAGATTTCTGCGCTCAGGAAGGTATCAAAGCAATCATTCAGCCAGGTGGAAGTGTAAAAGATCAGGACAGTATTGAAGCTGCTAATGAGCACAATATCCCAATGATGTTTACTGGGGTTAGACACTTTTTCCACTAATTAAAATAGAATTAAAAAATAATTTGGGATTGTATTTTTAACATCCAAAATTATATATTTGTAGAATAAGACTAGATAATAAATAAAGTATGAGAATATTAATCATAGGTGAAGGCGGTAGAGAATCTGCTCTAGCAGCAAAGCTTCAGAATGACCCGAGAGTGTCTAAAATGTTTTTTGCCAACGGGAATGCTACTACCGATGTAATAGGGAAGAATGTTCATTTATCAGAAATCAAAGAACTTAGAGATTTCGCTATTAAAGAAAAGGTTGATTTGACGATCGTTGGACCTGAAGCTCCATTGGTAGCTGGGATCAAAGATGAGTTCAAGAAGCATGATCTGAAGGTTTTCGGACCTACTCAGAAAGTAGCGAGCCTTGAAGGAAGTAAAGCTTTCTCTAAGAAATTTATGCAGACCTATGATATCAAAACAGCTAAAGCTGTAGTGTTTGATTCATATAACGACGCTAAAGAATATATCCAGACACAGCAATATCCTCTTGTAATCAAAGCAAGCGGTTTAGCAGGTGGAAAAGGTGTTGTTATCTGTGATAACCTTGAAGAAGCTGAAGCTACAATCCACGACTTCATGATCAGAAGAATTTATGGAGATGCAGGAATCCGTTTAGTGATCGAGGAATATTTACAAGGATTTGAAGCATCTATCATCGCTTTTTCAAACGGTGAAAAACTGTTCCCTTGTATCGCTGCAAAAGATTATAAGAAAGCAGGAAACGGTGATTCAGGACCAAACACAGGAGGTATGGGTTCAGTGGCTCCAAGCCCGGAATTCACTCAGGAACACTATGCTGATTTTGAACAAAATATCTTAGAACCTACTATTAAAGGTCTTAAAGCAGAAGGTTTCAGTTTCAAAGGAATCATTTTCTTCGGATTAATGGTCACTAAGAACGGAGCTTACCTTCTTGAGTATAACATGAGATTCGGAGATCCTGAAACTCAGGTATTGATGGCTCTTATGGAAAACAATCTTCTTGATGTGATCCAGGACTGTATGGAAGGAAAAGATATCGAACTGAAATTCAAAGACGAAAAAGCTGTTTGTCTTGTAATGTGTTCAGGAGGTTATCCAAGAAACATTGAAACAGGTTTCGAAATCACAGGAGAAGACAAAGTAAAACACAGTAAACTATTATATGCCGGAGCTATCAGAAAAGGAGACAAAGTGGTTTCCAATGGTGGTAGAGTATTGAACATCGTAGCTACAGGAGCTACTTTCGAAGATGCCCGCAAGAAAGTTTACGAAGACGCAAGTCATGTACATTTCGATTACGGCTTCTTTAGAGAAGACATCGGAAAGTTTTAATAAATCACGAAAAAAGATTTGGAGCCATTCCAAGTCTTTTTTTGTAAAACAGTTAATATTAGAAATAAGAGTTCAGGAGCTATATTTCAGACTTCAGACCAATAATCTGAAATCTGATGTATTAAATCTGATATCTTTCAAACAAATCAATTATCAAAAATGAACAACGGTATTATTATTTTAGATTTCGGATCTCAGTACAACCAGCTTATCGGAAGAAGAATCCGTGAGATGGGTGTGTACTCTGAAATCTTACCTTTCAATACACCTTTACAAGATATTATAGCAAAGCAGCCAAAAGGGATCATTCTTTCAGGAGGACCAAGTTCTGTAAACGCAGAAAATGCTCACCTGGTAGAAAAAGCATTATACGAACAAGGAGTTCCTGTGTTGGGAATTTGCTACGGAATGCAGATGACCGCTCACCTTTTAGGAGGAAAAGTAAACAAAGGAGAAAAAGGAGAGTACGGAAAAGCTAATCTTGAGATCGTTAAAGAAAGCTCTTTATTAAAAGGGGTGACTCAAAACTCTGTAGTTTGGATGAGCCACTTTGATGAAGTAGGAGAACTGCCTGAAGGTTTTGAATTAAACGCAAAATCAGGAGTAATTGCTTCTATTTCAAACGAAGACAAAAAAATCTTCTGTGTACAGTTCCACCCGGAAGTTTCTCATACTGAAGAAGGAGCTAAAATGCTTGAAAACTTCGTATTCGGAATCTGTAACTCGGAGAAAAACTGGAAGCTGACCAACTATATTGAGAAAACAGTTGAAGAAATCCGCGAAAAAGTAGGAGATAATAAAGTAATCCTTGGTCTTTCAGGAGGTGTTGACTCTTCTGTAGCAGCTGTTTTGATCCATAAAGCAATTGGTGATCAGTTAACTTGTATCTTCGTAGATACTGGATTATTGAGAAAGGATGAGGGCAAGAAAGTAATGGATCAGTATGGAGAACACTTCCATATGAACATTAAAATGGTAGATGCTCAAGAAAGATTCCTTTCAAAATTAGCAGGAGTAGACGATCCGGAAGCGAAGAGAAAAATCATTGGAAACGAGTTTATCCACGTATTTGATGAAGAATCTCACAAAATTGAAGGGGCTAAATTCTTAGCTCAGGGTACGATTTATCCTGACGTTATCGAAAGCCAGTCTGTGAACGGACCATCTGCAGTAATCAAGTCTCACCACAACGTTGGAGGTCTTCCTGAAGATATGGAATTCGAATTATTAGAGCCATTAAGAGAACTATTCAAAGACGAAGTAAGAAGAGTAGGAGAAGAATTAGGAATTCCTCACCACTTGGTATACAGACACCCTTTCCCAGGACCTGGATTAGGAATCAGAGTATTGGGAGCTGTAGATGCTGATAAAGTAAGAATCCTTCAGGAAGCTGATGATATTTTCATCGAAGAATTATACAAAAACGATCTTTACGAAAAAGTATCTCAGGCATTTGTAGTATTACTTCCGGTAAAATCTGTAGGAGTAATGGGAGACGAAAGAACTTACGAATACACAGCTGTAGTTCGTTCAGCTAATACAATCGATTTCATGACGGCAACATGGAGCAGACTTCCTTACGAATTCTTAGATACTGTTTCAAGCAGAATCATCAACGAAGTAAGAGGAATCAACAGAGTAGCTTACGATATTTCAAGCAAACCACCTGCAACCATCGAGTGGGAATAATTTTTGACTTGAATTTTAAATATAAATCCTGCCCGTTTTGGGTGGGATTTTTTATGGAAATATAAAGTCTGAGAAAATTTTAGAATAATCTTCACTGAAAAAGAATATCCTGCTTATACCGTCGTATCTTGTAGTGACAAATTTAATATTTTCATGAGATTGTTCTTTTATTTTACAAAAATCATCGTGAATTTGTTGGGTTAATTTTTTAATATCCTCCTTTTTAGCTATTGCATTTCGGAATCTATACAGGCTAATTAAATCATCAATTAACAATGGACGACCAGTAAACGAAATTGTAAAACTGTTCATTTTAATATCGTACTCTTTAATTTTCTGATAAATTAAGTTCTCCATATTTAATATTCTGTTTTAAGTATGGTTATTTATCAGTTACAAAATTTTCACTAAATTTAAGTAAAATTACATCAGATGCAAATAGAAACAAGACCACTGACTGTTCAGGATTATGATGAGTTGGCGCAAACAATGAAGAGAGCTTATCCTCAAATGTCAGAATCAATATGGTCAAAAAAAAGTATTGAAAAATTAACAAGAATATTTCCTAACGGACAGATCTGCATTACGGTAGACGGAAAACTGGCGGCGGTAGCACTTTCCATTATTGTTAATTATGAAGAATTTGGAGATGATCATACCTATAGTGATATTACAGGAAATTATACCTTCAATACCCATTCATCTACAGGTAATGTTTTATACGGAATAGAAGTCTTTGTAGACCCGGAATTTCGTGAATTACGCCTTGGAAGAAGACTTTATGATGCAAGGAAAGAACTTTGTGAACAGTTAAACTTAAAATCTATTATCCTTGGAGGAAGAATCCCGAATTATCATAAGCATAGTCATGAGCTTTCCCCAAGAGAATATATACGAAGAGTGAGAGATAAGGAGATTTATGACCCTGTTTTATCATTTCAGCTTTCCAATAACTTTCTCCCGATAAGAGTTCTTAGAAAATACTTGCCTGAAGATGAAGCTTCAAAAGAAAATGCAGTCCTTTTACAATGGAACAACATCTATTATAGTAAACGTCCTAATACCATGCAGGACAGTATCATCCGTCTGGGATTGGTGCAATGGCAAATGAGGCATTTTAGAGATATAGACGCCTTTTATGAGCAGGTAGAATTTTTTGTCAATGTGATGGGAGATTACAAATCAGATTTTGTGCTGTTCCCTGAGCTTTTCAACACACCTTTGTTGGCTCCTTTCAATAGTCTTTCGGAGAGAGACAGTATGATAGAACTTGCTAAACTTACTGAAGATATTAAGAAGAAAATTTCTGAGCTTGCTATCAGTTATAACGTTAATATTATTTCCGGAAGTATGCCTGTCTTTGATCATGATACGAATGATTTGTATAATGTCAGCTACCTTCTTCACCGTGATGGTCGTATGGATGAATACAGAAAAATTCATATTACTCCAAACGAAAAACGTTATTACGGAATGAAAGGAGGAAATGAGATCAAAGTTTTTGATACAGACTGTGGTAAAATTGGACTTGTGATATGTTACGACGTTGAGTTCCCGGAATTACCAAGGATTCTGGCGGATCAAGGGATGAAAATATTATTCGTTCCTTATTTGACAGATACCCAGAATGCTTATATGAGAGTCCGCCACTGTGCTGCAGCAAGAGCCATAGAAAATGAATGTTATGTGGCAATTGCAGGCTGTGTGGGTAATCTTCCAAAGGTAAATAATATGGATATTCAGTTTGGACAGGCTGCCGTATTCACCCCTTCAGATTTTGCTTTTCCATCCAATGCAGTGAAAGGAGAAGCAACTCCTAATACCGAAATGACCTTAATTGTAGATGTAGACTTGAATTTACTGAAAGACCTCCATCATAACGGTTCTGTTCAGGTAATGAAAGACCGTCGTAAAGACCTTTATGAAACCTATTTAAAATAACAAAAACAGAATGCGAAAGCATTCTGTTTTGTTTTACCTAAAATTTATTGAGTATATTATTTATACTGTGGGCAAACTACCGCAGGGCAAATCATTCCTGGGCACTTTGGAAGTCCGTCAGTAGGACAGCATTGACGTGAGCATTTACCATCGCCGATGATAATTCCGCTTCCTGAAACGTTTTTTAATTGCTCTCTTGAAAGTTTGCTGTTACGTAAATTTTTCATGTTGTAATACTTTTATTGGTTTGTTTTAATATTTGTACTTTGTAAATATAGAAAATATTATTATACATAACATTGTTTTTTCATTATGCTTGAAAATAATAGGTTAAAACATTGATTATGTGATGATGTTTTTAATCTCTTTGTAGTGATTTTCTATTTGAATTTTTATAAAATAAGCTAAATTCAAGGTGTAAATTTTTACTTAAAATGAGTATAGATTTAGTGATTGAAAGAGAAAATAAATAAAAACTTTAAAAATAATTCTATCTCTGGTTTCTTTTCTAGAAAAGCCCATGATGAGATAAGCAATAATAATATGGCTAAAGTAAGTTCCAGTCGCTGGCTTCCAACTTCTAGCTACTTAACCCTACCTTTCTTACTCCAAACTCAGGTAAAAATAGCATTAGGAACAGTTTTTGGAGTAAATTGCACCTACTATTAATACACTATGTTTGATAAGCAACAAAGAAAACTGAAAAGATCCGCAAGACTGATTTCCGTATTAAGCAAATATGGCTTTAAAGACCTTTTAGCAAGGATGAATGGCGGAAATAAGCAAGAAGAAACCTCTGTCAATTCAGATGAAATTATTTCAAAAGGAACAGTTTACGAAAGAATAAGACTTGCATTGGAAGAGCTGGGACCTACTTTTGTGAAATTAGGACAGACATTCAGCAATAGAGAAGATCTTTTGCCACCAGAACTTATTCAGGAGTTGCAAAAATTGCAGGATAAAGTAGAAACTGTAGACATGGATGTACATGAGGCGCTGGAAAGCGAATTCAATATTTCTGTGAAAGATCATTTTCTGGAAATTCAGAAAGAGCCTTTAGCTACGGCTTCTATTGCTCAGGTATATAAAGGAGTTCTGCTGGATGGAAGTCCGGTTATTTTAAAACTCAGAAAACCTGATGTACAATCTGTCATTGAAGATGATCTATTGTTAATCAAAGACATTGAAAAATTAATATCCGCTTACTCAGAAATAGGAGAAAAGCTGAATCTGAAGCAGGCGATTTCTACTTTCGAAAGATCATTGTTGGAGGAAGTTTCCCTTACCAATGAGAGAAATAATATTCAGCAGTTTCGTCTTAATTTTAAAAATAATAAAGAAACCTACGTTCCTAAAATATATGAAGAATTTTCCAATAATAATATTCTTTGTATGGAGTTTATCGATGGGATCAAAGTAACGGATAAATCTGTTCTTCTGGCAAATGATATTGATCCTGTAAAGGTTTCTGAAACTGGGTTAAGACTTTTTGTTTCTCAAATTTTAGATTACGGTTTTTTCCATGCCGACCCGCATGCAGGAAATATTTTAGTGAAAAAAGATGGAAGAATTGTTTTCATTGATTTTGGTGCCGTAGGAAAAATTCAACCGAATGATAAAGAAATCCTTGAAAATCTTATTGTAAGTTTTGTTGCGAAAAATCCTCATAAAATTGTCCGTTATCTTAAAAAAATGGCAATAAGCTATGAGATTCCTGACGAAAGGAGATTTGAAAGTGATGTGGAAGATATTCTGAATTTTGTACATAGTTCTTCATTACAGGATATTAATGTTCAGGTTATTATCAATAAAATGAAAGATATTTTAAAGGATAACAGACTTTATATGCCAGACTATTTTTATCTTTTATTTAAAGGAATCAGCCTGATAGAAGGAGTGGGAAGAAACATCAATCCTGATCTTGATATTGTAAAAAGTCTCCATCCTTACACGAAGAAAATTTTCACCAAAAAAATCAGCCCGAAAAATCTTTTAAAAACGGGAATGGACCGTATGATGAATTTCACGGATAATGTGGATGAAATTCCTAAAGAACTTCGATCTGTTCTTCAAAAACTTGATGAAAATAAGTTCACCGTTTCCAGTGAAATTAAAAATATAGAAAAGACCAATCAGCTAATAAAATCCAGTATTATTAATCTGATTCTTGCAATGATTCTGGGAGCGAATATTATCGCGACCGCTATTGTTTTTGTTTCGGAATCAGGACCAAGAATAGGAGAGTTATCTCTTGTAGCTGTTTTGGGATTTGTATTTTCAATGATTTTAATCGTAATACTTCTGTTGAGAGTAGCGAGGAAATAATAGAATTGCAGGTTGTGAGATTCTGATTTTTATCCCTCTAACCTCGCATCTCGTACCATTAAAAAATAAAACAATGAAAAAACTAATTATAACCACAGTAACTCTTTGTAACTCTTTCTGTATGGCACAGGAGAAAATCGAAGAAAAACTTGAGGGAGACTTTGATGGAAATGGAACCAAAGAATATATTTATGCTAAAGTAGCCGATTGCACCGATGAATGTGACGGAACATGTGAAACAACTATCTATTTCAGTGATAAAAACATAAAACCGTTCGTTATTTCACCCGCTAAAGGAGGAGCTTTGTATAATCTTGGAGATCTTAATAATGATGGCAAGGATGATATAGGTTTTTATCCTAATTGGTGTACAAGTTGCTGGCATCCATTCTATGTTTATACTTTAAGCAAAACAGGGTGGAGACCTATGGTTACGCCTATTTCAACGCATTGTAGCCAGTGGGAAGAAGGTAAGTTTCCGATCAAAAAAGATCCTAAAAAGAGAGGAAATGTCATTATTACAACCAGTGAATGGAAAGACGATGATATTAGAATAACAAGTAAAAGTGTAAGGGTTAATTAATCCGCTTCTTATTTAAAATTAAGAGTTTAAGATTGATTATTGTCAGGTATTTAGGTTGAAATTTTGTGCCAGAACAATTAAAGATTTTCTATTGAAAAGTTTCCTGTTATTTATCCCTTAAAAACCTGATTTCAGTTTCTACATATTAATACTTATCTTTGCAAAATGGAAAAACTCACTTTTGCAGATTTTGACCTGCCGGTTAAAATTCTTGATGTTTTAGCGGATTTAGAATTATTTGAACCTACACCTATTCAGGAGAAGAGTTTAAAGCCTATCCTTTCCGGAAGAGACGTAATGGGAATTGCACAGACTGGAACAGGAAAAACGCTGGCTTATCTTTTACCCGTTCTGAAAACATGGAAATACAGTAAAACTGGAAATCCAACTGTTGTGGTACTTGTTCCTACAAGAGAATTGGTGGTACAGGTAACGGAAATCCTTGAAAAACTGACAGAAAATATTACAGCAAGAGTAATCGGAATATATGGTGGAAAAAACATCAATACCCAGAAACTTCTATTTAATGATGGATGTGATATTTTAGTAGGAACTCCAGGTAGAGTGATGGACCTTTCCATAGATAATGCTATTTCCCTTAAGGAAGTACAAAAATTGATCATTGATGAGTTTGATGAGATGCTTAACCTTGGTTTCAGACCACAATTGACCCATATTTTTGAAATGATGAGGGAGAAGAGACAAAATATTCTTTTCTCTGCAACAATGACAGAAGCTGTGGACGATATGTTAGATGAATATTTTGCAAGCCCGGTAGAGATTTCATTAGCAAAATCAGGAACACCACTTGAAAAAATTGAACAGACAGCTTATAAAGTAGAGAACTTTAATACAAAGATCAACTTACTTGAACACTTGTTGAAAAATAACGAGGATATGTCTAAAGTGTTGATTTTTAATAATAATAAGAAGCACGCCGATCTTTTATTTACCAAAATTGATGAGCTTTTCCCAGAACAGTTTGATGTGATTCACTCAAATAAGTCTCAAAACTACAGACTTAAGGCAATGAAAAGCTTTGAAAATGAAGAAATCAGAGGTTTGATCACAACAGATGTAATGGCAAGAGGTCTGGATATTTCTAATATTACCCACGTCATCAACTTTGAAACACCGGATATTCCCGAACAATATATCCACAGAATTGGTAGAACAGGTAGAGCAGATAAAGAAGGTAAGGCAATAACTTTTGTAACCAAGAAGGAAGAGCCTCTAGTTCTTGATATTGAGCTATTGATGGATAAGGAATTGAAGTTTATTGACTTCCCTGAAGGAGTAAAAATAAACCCTAATAAAATTGCTTCCGAAAAAGATGAGATAGTGATGAAAAACCCGGCACAGGTAAAACTGAACGAGGGTGGAGGAGCTTTCCATGAGAAAAAGGCTAAAAATACAAAAGAAAACTGGGGTGGTCCATCGAAAAGAAAGGCACCTAAGAAATTCGGAGCCAACAGAGCACAACAAAAAGCAATCTCTAAATCGAAGAGAAAGAAATAAAGAAAAACGATTCCAATATTTGGAATCGTTTTTCTTTATCAATTGATGAATGTATTTCTTACTTCATATAAGGAGTCATCACCTTCGTCCATATCTGATAACCTTCCGGTTTAAAGTGAAGCATATCTTCCACAAAAATATCCTTTCTTACATTTCCGTTAGCGTCCTGCATTGCTTTTGTAACATCAATGAATTCAGCATTTGGTTCTTTTTCCATGAAAGCAGCGATCTTTTTGTTGGCTTCTTTCATTTGAGGCCAGATCACCTCTCTGCTTGGAGAATATTTGATAGAAATATAATCTACTTCTATATTTGGAAATCTTTCACGGATCTTTTTATAAAAGCTTTTGAATCTGTTAACCACTACTTTTGCTTTCAGTTTGTGATTATCGGCAAAGTCATTTTCGCCACAGTAGATAATGATTTGCTTGGGCTGATAAGGTGATAATAGATCGTCCGCAAAATCGTTAAGGTCTGTAAGTCTTGATCCTCCAAAACCTCTGTTGATGATGGTTTTAGTTGGGAAATAGTCTGCTACATCCGTCCATTTGGTAAATGATGAACTTCCTAAGAACAGAATAGCATCTTTAGGCGGCGGGTTCTGTTGATCTTCCTTTTTGAAATTTTGAATGTCTAGCCAGAACATCGGCTTTTTTTCCTGCGAAAAGGCAATGATAAAACACAGCAATAGAAATGCTGATAGAATCTTCTTCATTATTTTCAGATTTAAATTTGAGATAAAAGTAATAAAAAACTCCCGATCAGCGGGAGTTTTAGGTTTATCTTTTATAAGTAACATAAGTAACATCCGGAATCTTATCTCCGTCCTGATCATAGCTGCCAAATAATTCGGCTACTCTAAGATCTTTACTTGTTAAAATATCAATTCTGTAGTTTTGAGGATCTTCATCTGCAACTTTAAATCCTAAGATTTTGGTTTCCTGATCGTAAGTATATGATCCTGTAGTCTTTTGAGAAACCTGACAATCTGTACCAGTTCCTATATAAGCTGTATAGCTCATTGTAAAGTCTGTTTTGAAGAAAAGTGTGTTTTTGGCTGCACATCCCGTGATAATTTCAGTATCAAGCACTGTTTTATTGTCTTTTCCTGAGATTACTTCCCTTTTTACTTCCTTCCAATCTCCCTTCATCATATCCATTTCATAAGCTTGAAGGTCATCATCTTTACAAGAAGTAAGTGCCAGGGCAGAAAAGGCAAATAAAAGTAGCTGTTTTTTCATTTTCACAAATTTTAAGAATATGCTAAAATATAAATAAATTTGAAATATATGTAATGAAATCGTGAAATTTTAAACAAATGTTTGTGATAAGAACAAATATGGGCTGAGAGTTAAAAAAAAGAGATTAAACAAATTAAAGATTATTAGAAGAATAATTAAATTGATTCAAATGATGATTATCAATATTCCTCATTTTAAAATGATGACAAAAATTGAAATAATACATGTTTTTACTTCTATTTCATATCAAAAAAGCGGACCTCAGCCCGCTTTATATATGTTTTTATAGAAATGATTTAAAGCTAAAGTAGTCGCTTTTATAAGCTTTGAACTTTAAACTCTGAACTCAAAATATTGAACCTTAGTAGCTCATCTCCACAATCTTCGATGCATCCTGAGGAGTCAGTTTTCTGTATTCGCCAAGTCCCATCCAGTTTCTGTCTGTAAAGGCTTTTTCTACTCTTTCAGCTGTTCCTTTATAGTCTTCTGTGTATTCCGAAAGTTTGGTTTTAATATGTAAACTGTGGAAAAATTCTTCCAGTTTTTTGATTCCAAGTTCTGCTTTTTCTTCCAACGTACCATCTTTGATTCCCCAAACTCTTTCAGCGTATTGAGCTAATTTTCCTTTTTTATCTTCAAAGTTATAACGATAATGAGACGGAGCAATAATAGCTAATGTTCTTGCGTGATCAATACCGAAATAAGCAGTCAGTTCATGACCCATTGCATGTACAGCCCAGTCTGTAATTACACCTTTCTGGATCAGCCCGTTTAACGCCATTGTGCAGCACCACATAAAGTTTCCTGCAGCATCATAGTTGAAATCATCAGCCAATACTTTTGGAGCCGTTTCCTGAAGACTGATTAAGATACTTTCAGCAATTCTCTCCTGAAGATCAGCAGAAGAAGGAGCCGTCATATATTGTTCCAAAACGTGAGTGTAAGCATCGGTAAGCCCGTTCACAATCTGGTTTTTAGGAATAGATCTGATCACTTCAGGGTCTAACACAGAAAACTGCGGAAAAAGCCCCGGACCTCCTGAAGATAGCTTTTCATTGGTTTCTCTTCTTGAAATTACATATCCTGAGTTCATTTCAGAACCCGTCGCAGGAAGCGTTAAAATACTTCCGAAAGGCATTCCTTCATCTTCAAAAGTTCTTACCTGATTTCTTAAGATATCCCAAGGTTCACCATCAAAATTTGCTGCTGCAGAAATGAATTTAGTTCCATCAATTACAGAACCACCACCTACGGCAAGAAGATAATTAATATCATTTTCTTTAATAAAACTTACCGCTTTGATCAGTACTTCGTATTCAGGATTGGCAGGAACTCCACCAAACTCATACAGCTCATGATCCTTCAAAGCTTCCTTTACCTGATCGTAAACACCATTATTTCTGATACTTCCACCACCATAGATCATTAATATTTTAGCATCCTTAGGTATTTCTTTGGAGATTTTAGCGATTTCGCCTTTTCCAAAAAGTATTTTAGTCGGATTTTTAAACTCGAAATTAAGCATTGTTCTAAATTTATTTGAATCAAATTTACGGAATGAAAAGGGAATATTGAGTTAATGAAATTTTAAAATTGCTATTATTAAATTTAATGAAAGCTATCATGTAATAGTTACCATAAAAATTAAAGAGCTTTTAAACTTCCACAAGTTTGTTATCTCGGATTTAAACTAAATATTTTGGGACAGGTAAGTTTTAGCTCTTTTGATGAAGTCTTCTTTATCCTTTTTAATTTCTTCCAATAGTTTTTTCCTTTCGTCAGGAATCGTAAGATATTTATCTCCCCATAGATTAATTTCAACAATCACAGGAATCAAATCAATACCTTTCTGAGTCAGGAAATACAATATTTTCAACTTATTATCCGGATGATCCTTCTTACCGATGATTTCATTATCCACTAAATTCTGAAGCCTTGTAGCAAGGATGTTAGTTGCTATTTTTTCTCCTCCTTTCAGAAAATCTCCATAAGTACACTCTTTTTTTAGCATCAGATCACGGATGATAAGCAACGACCATTTATCACCCCATATTTCCAATGAACAACTGATGGGACAGTCTGATCTTTTTTTACTCATAGTTTTAATTTAAAAATATTACTTGCAAAATAAAAGTGTTTGTTTTAATTTTGCTTTTATTTTGCAAGTAAATTTAATCATAAATAATTAATAAATCAAATGGAAAACTATGACATTGCCGTGATTGGCTCAGGACCCGGAGGATACGTTGCCGCTATAAGAAGCGCACAGTTAGGTTACAAAACAGTAATCATTGAAAAGTATGAAACATTGGGAGGAACCTGTACCAACGTGGGTTGTATCCCAACAAAAGCTTTACTGGACAGCACACATCATTATGCTGAAGCTCATCATAAATTTAATGAACATGGAATACAGCTAGATAAGATCGAGCTCAATTTTTCTCAGATGTACAAAAGAAAATCCGAAGTCGTTGATAAGAATACCAGCGGGCTTGATTTTTTAATGAATAAAAATAAAATTACCCGTTTGAGAGGTACGGGAAGTTTTATTAATAATACAACTATTAAAGTAGTTCATGAAACAGAATCCAAAGAAATTTCTGCTAAAAATTATATCATTGCAACGGGTTCAAAGCCATCTACCATTCCTGGAGTGGAAATTGACAAAAAAAGAATCATTACCTCTACAGAAGCTTTATCTCTGGAAGAAAAACCAAAATCTATGATTATCATCGGTGGCGGAGTAATTGGAGTAGAAATGGCTGCTATTTTTAATAGAATCGGAACTCAGGTTATCATTCTTGAATATGCCGATCATCTGATTGCAGCGATGGATCACGAATTAGGAAAAAATCTTCAGAAAATTCTTAGAAAAGAAGGAGTTGATATCCGTTTAGGACAATCAGTTTATAAAACAGAAAGTTCAGATTCTGCAGCTAAAGTATTTTTTAAAGATAAAAACGGAGCAGAAAATGAATTAGAATCCGATTATATTTTGGTAGCCGTCGGGAGAAGTCCCTATATAAAAGGATTGGGATTAGAAAATACAGATGTACAGCTTGATAATCGTGGGTTTATTAAAGTAGATGAAAGTAACCGGACCGCAATTCCTACTATTTATGCTATTGGTGATGTAATAGGCGGGGCAATGCTTGCTCATAAGGCGGAAGAAGAAGGTGTTTTGGTTGCCGAAACTATCAATGGGCAGAGACATCATATTCATTATGATCGTATTCCGTCTGTTGTATATACCTGGCCGGAAGTAGCATCTGTGGGATATACTGAAGAATATCTTAAAAAGAATGCTATTGCTTATAATGTTGGTAAATTCCCCTTTTCAGCCAGTGCAAGGGCGAGAGCTTCTATGGATACGGATGGATTTGCAAAAGTTTTAGTGGATCCCAAATATGGAGAAGTGCTGGGAGTACATATTATTGGTGCAAGGGCTGCCGATCTGATTTCACAAGGAGTAATTGCGCAGGAGTATGAAGTGACTGCAGAAGATATGTTTAGGATTTCTTATGCACATCCAACATATTCAGAAACTTTGAAAGAAGCTTATCTTATAGCATCAGGACAAGGAGCAATTAACATTTGATAGAGAGACTATAGAAAGTAGAATGTAAGACATATCTGATTTCTACAAAAAGCACTTTTAAATGTCACGAATGCACGAATAAGATTATTTTATTCGTGTATTCGTGGCAAAAAATAATATATATTCTAATAAAATTTTATCGTCGTGTATATTTCAAATATTATAAAGTAGTACAATCCTCACTTTTTGAATAAATTCCATTGCTTGTAGCGGTGAGTTTTCCCGTTTTCCTATTGATTTTAATTAAAAATGATTCCTTAGTTACAGGACAACCTTTAGATAGCAAAACATACATGGAGATAGAATGGTCTTCAATTTTATAAGAACCTGTAAAACGATTTTGAGTATCTATGGAGTATCCATAAGTCTTAGCCAGTAAAATAGCTTCAGGGATGTTATCAACCGTTCCGATAAAATCCCTCAGTTGCTGCTCATTGGAAAAATAAACGCTTCTTCCGCCTTTACAAGCAAGAATATAAGAAAAACAGCTGTCACCAACGCATTTTTGAAAGAATCCCTTTTCAGGAAACGGTTCATTGATAGTCATAAACAGAGGAGCCTGGCTTTCGTAGATAATTGCTTTGTCGGGATCAGGATCGTTAGTGAGTACTCTCCAATATTCATATTCTTTACCTGGAATAACGAATGGATACAGATATTCCGTAGCATCCAGAATATCCGGGATTTTTTTGTAATCATCCGGCACTTTGATCTGCGAAAAAAACAGACTGGAAATGATCAGAGAAAATGCGGTGATTATTTTCATAAAGAAAGTGCTTTCCGCCAAATTTACGAAAATTTACGATGATTTTTTATGAGGGAAATGTCCTATAAAAACTTCATAGGATAACCAGTGGAAATATTTCCATTAATAATCTTCTTCAGTCTTGATTCTATTAATTTTCTTGTCAAAGATTTTAAATGATCAATATATAAAATTCCCAATGTGTGATCGTATTCATGTTGAATAATTCTCGCTGTTAAACCTGTAAATGTTTTTGTTTGTTTTATAAAATCTGTATCGAAGTATTCAATCGTTATTTCCCAAGGTCTTTTTACTTTCTGTGACAAACCAGGAATGCTTAAACAGCCTTCATAATCTTCCCATGTTTCCCCGGAAGTATTAATGATTTTTGCATTGATAAAGGTTTCCTTAATTCCTTTGTCATTTTTTTCAAAGTTGAGAATCTGATCTTCAATAGTAAAGTTTTCGTAGATGATTTCACTATCAACCACAAAAAGCTGTAAAGGTTTCCCAATTTGAGAAGAAGAAAGTCCACAGCCATTAGAATTTTCCATCGTTTCCCACATATCTTCTATGAGTTTTTGGATTTCAGGGCTGTTTTGATGTACTTCGATGCATTTCTGTTTCAAAATACGATTTCCGTATGCTACAATTGGTAAGTTCATTGAAATATTTTCGGCAAAGTTCAGTAGAACAGGAAAGATATACAATGAACCTATGTTAATTAATCTGCCTGCGGATTCTGCTTAATGCCTGCGGAGTAATTCCAATATAGGATGCAATATATTTTAGTGGAACACGCTGTAAAAGCTCGGGCTGCTCGGTGAATAATCTAAGATATCTCTCTTTCGCAGTAAGCTTAAGTAATGAAAGTTCTCTTTTGCTTTTCGCTAAAAACAGTTTTTCTGATGCAAAACGTCCCAAATGATTTCCCACATTTGTCTGACTGTAAATTTTTTGCAGATCATCATAAGAAATCTGCCATACAACAGTTTCTGTGAGCGCCTGCATTTCGTATTCAGACGGTGTTTGGGTTAAAAAAGAATCATAAGCGCAGGTAAATTCCTTTTCAAAACTAAAGCTGAAAGTATACCCATGCTCATCATCAGGAATATAAAATCTTACCAGCCCGGATTCTATGAACGAAAGATAGTTTTCCGTATTGCCCTGTTGAGTAATGATCTCGTTTTTCGAATACGTTTTTCGACGGAAATATCCTGCAATAAATTCCCATTCCGATTCCTGGAGTTTGATAATTTGCTCGTAATATTCTCTGATATAGCCCATAGAAAGAGATTTGAATAATTCTTAATATAACTTCAGACTGTGATATGCTTATATTTAAGAATCCATTGAAAGATCAAAGTTACGAAATGTTTTATTGAAGATAAACCAAGTCAAAAAGGATGAAATTATCTTTCATTTTTTTGTCATTTGTCAATCAAACTAATTCCAAAATCACTTACATTTGTTATTATGAGACACGACCAACGCACAGAAAAATTCAGGCAGATCGTGGAGAATAAATTCCAGATCTACAATTCATTATTTATGAGCCTGCCTTATGATAAAATGACTAATATCGGGATGTTACTCCCTTTTCTTTACGAAGAAAGCAGAATCGGCTATGAAGCAGGAAAAACACCTGAGGAAATTATTGAAGAATTTTTTAAAAATCATACAGATCTTCAAAATGAAGAGCAAAAACTTGAGTTGCTTTTTAAGATCATTCAGTATATAGAAAGACAAGTGGTATTGTTTGATAGTATTGAGGATGCAGCATTTCCTAACCTGCATTCTGAAAGTGACAGTGGAACAGTTACCAATCTCTTTGAACGCTCATACCAGGATCATAAAATTGAGAAAGTTCGTGAAAAACTAAAAGATTTCAGTGTGAAAGTAGTGTTTACCGCACACCCGACACAGTTTTATCCAAGTTCGGTACAGAGAATTATTCAGGATTTGAGAGGGGCAATTACCAGTGATTCCGTGACGCAGATCGATACACTTTTACAGCAGCTGGGGAAAACACCTTTTGTAAATAAAGAAAAACCAACCCCGATTGATGAAGCACTGAGTATTATTTCTTATCTGAGATACGTGTATTACGATACTATCGGAGAGCTGTTTACAAAAATTAAAAAGACATTTGGAAACGAACATTTCCATCTGCATGAAGATATTATTCAACTTGGTTTCTGGCCCGGAGGAGATAGAGACGGAAATCCTTTTGTAACGGCTGATGTCACAAAAAGAGTCGCTGAAGAACTACGTTCTGCTATTCTGAAATCATATTACAGCCATTTGAAATTTATCAGAAGAAGATTAAGCTTCAGAGGTGTTTCTGAAGTATTAACACAGCTGAGTGAGGAATTGTACGCTGCTATTTTTGATGGAAAAAGCATTACGGCAGAAGATATTCTGAAAAAGACTGATGAAGCAGAGAAAATACTGATCAATGAACACAATTCTTTATTCCTGGATCTGTTAGTGAACTTCAGAGATCGTGTAAAAATCTTTGGAACTCACTTTGCGACATTAGATGTTCGTCAGGACAGCAGAATTCACCAAAAGGTTATCGATGAGGTTTTTGCAAAAGTGTATGGAAATGAAGAAGCAGATTATGAAAAGAAATTCAATAAGCTTATTCAAATTTCAGAAACTGTACAGGCGAATGACTTCGAAGATATTGTAAAAGATACCTTACTGACGGTTTCCCAGATTACCGAAATTCAAAATGTGAATGGTTTAAGAGGAATGAACCGTTATATTATTTCCAATTCCGATGCTGTAAAAGATGTTATGAACGTCTATGCTTTCTTTAAAATCTGCGGATATCAGGATGAAGAGATCAATATGGATATCGTTCCGCTTTTTGAAACAATGGAAGGTCTTGATAATGCAGAAAATGTGATGAATGAGCTTTACCAGAATCCTGTATACAAAAAGCATCTTGAAAGAAGAGGAAACCAGCAAACAATCATGCTTGGATTCTCTGATGGAACTAAAGATGGAGGATACCTGAAAGCGAATTGGGAAATTTATAAAGCCAAAGAAGTTTTAACAAAACTGTCTGAGCAGAATAACATAAAAGTAGTATTCTTTGACGGTAGAGGAGGACCACCGGCAAGAGGAGGTGGGAAAACCCACGATTTCTATGCATCTCAAGGAAAAACGATTGCCAATAATAAAATTGAACTGACTATTCAAGGACAGACGATAACAAGTATTTTCGGGAATAAAGAGCAGGCAAAATATAATTTTGAACAGCTTTTAACTGCCGGAGTAGAAAACGATGTATTCAAGAATGCTAAAAAAGAGCTTACCGAAAAAGAAAGAGCATTGATCATTGAGTTGGCGAATATCAGTTATAAGAAATATTCAGACCTGAAAGCACACCCAATGTTTGTACCTTATCTTCAGGAAATGAGTACGCTGGAATATTACGGAAAAACCAATATTGGTAGCCGTCCATCCAAAAGAGGAAACGGAAGTGAGCTGAAGTTTGAAGACTTAAGAGCAATTCCATTTGTAGGTTCATGGTCACAGCTAAAGCAAAATGTACCTGGATTCTTTGGCTTTGGATATGCTATGCAAAAAATGAAAGAACAGGGAAGATTTGAAGAAGTGAGAGAGCTTTATAAAGGTTCGGATTTCTTTAAAACATTGGTATTGAATTCTATGATGAGTATGAATAAATCATATTTCCCTTTAACGTATTATATTAAAAACAACCCAAAATTCGGAGCATTCTGGAATGTTCTTTTTGAGGAATATGAACTTTCGAAAGATATTATGCTGGAGCTTACCAGCTTCAAAATGCTTCAGGAAGAAGATCCGCTATCAAGAAAATCGGTAAAGATCCGAGAGAAAATTGTACTTCCTTTATTGAGCATTCAGCAATATGCTTTAATGAAAATCCAGAAAGGAGAAGGAAACAAAGAAGCTTATGAAAAGCTGGTGACGAGATCGCTGTTCGGAAATATTAATGCAAGCAGGAACTCTGCTTAATGCTGAATAAATATAATATAAAAACGGGCTTTCAAGCCCGTTTTTTATTTGAAATACAAATTAATTACTCCTTTATAAACTTTTCATAATAAACCTGATCTCTAGACTTAATTTTAAGATAATAAACACCTTTTGCAAAATCATTCACCTTTATTGATTTTTGGTGATTCTCTTTTCTTATCAACCTTCCCAGACTATCATAGATCTCTGTAGTTTCAATCTCTTGTTCCGATGCTATATTCAGGATATTTTTAACAGGATTCGGAAACAGAACGAACTTTTGTTTTTTTACTGTTTCAGAAGTGTTCAGAACATTGTTGTAAAGACTTCCGAAATTAAGAATACCAAATCCCATCTGATCTGTATGATTGGGGTAAAGTGATGCTGTCTGTCTCAATCTTGTTCTCATTTGGTCACGATTCATAGTCGGAAATGCCTGAATAAGACATGCGACACCTCCGGCAGCAATAGGTGTGGCAAGAGAAGTCCCGTTGGTAACAAATGTGTTGTCACCCAAAACGGTTACTGTAGCAGTTCCTTGCGCACTTCCATCAGGCTTTATTACACCCAGAGAATTAGGTCCGAAAGAAGAAAATACAGAAGAGTTTCCTGCAGAATCCACACCTCCGATAGAAAAAACTTTATCATTGTCCGCGGGTGTCAAAAGGTAATGCCATGTTTTATCACCGGAATTTCCGGCAGCGGCAAGAACGAAAATTCCTTTTTCAGCAGCTATTCCTGCTCCTCTGGTAATGAAGGAGGTGCTTCCGTTCATATCAGCATAGGTATAATTATACTGTGGATTATCGAAAACATTGTATCCGAGGGAAGTTGTGATGATGTCTACACCTTTTCTGTCTGCTTCTTCAGCGGCTTCAATCCAGTATATTTCCTCCTCAGGAATTTCTGAGTCAAAGTTTTCACTGCGGTACAAATAAAAATCAGCATCCGGTGCAGATCCTACAAAAGTATTTTCAAGATAACCGCCGATTGCTCCTAAAACTACGGTACCATGAGCATGTAGAGAAGGGTTGTAAATATCTGTAGTTTTGGTGACAAAATCATAACCGGCTTTTATTTTATTGTTCGTTCTTAATCTTAAAAAAGCATTCCCTGTATCTACTGTTGGAAATCCATTATCAATAACAGCGATTGAAATTCCGGTTCCTGTATATCCTGCGAGGTGAAGAGGCTTTATATTAACCTGATCAATTTGTGGTGTGCCTACACCATAGTCAAAATTCGTAAGAATTTTATTGTTGGAGCCTGTATTTGTCTTCCATTTATCAACAGGTTTTATTTTTGTTCCGGGTGAATTGTTTTTGGCAAAATTCTCTACAGAGAGTACAAACGGCTGTGCTTGTAAAACAGCTATTTGAGAAGGGGTAGCATTTACTGCAGCTCCATTCAGCCATTTGGAATAATCAGTGACAGTAAAGCCAAGATTCTGAAGATTCTGAATGTAAGATTGTTCTATGGGAGCATCCTGATCATTAAGGGATATTCCTAATGCCGTACGTCTGTTGAGTGACTTTTGAGAAAGCTCTGAGAGTGGATTAGCAAAAAAGGCAGCCTTATTGGGTTTGTCTTTAAAATGAACAAAAAAAAGCTGATTCTGTGCAGAACAATAAAAATAACCTGCTAGGAAACAAAAGAATAAAGTTTTTTTCATAAAATTATTTTGTATAAAGATAAAAACTAAATCAATAAAATTTTTGATAGGATTTTAAAATCCTTATTTTTACAGAAATATTTAAAATATTTATTTATGAAAAAAATTCAGATGGTTGACTTGCAAAGTCAGTATTACAAAATAAAGAATGATGTAGACAATGCAGTTTTAAATGTAATGGATTCCGCGGCTTTCATCAACGGTCCTGAAGTGAAGTCTTTCCAGAATGAATTGGAGTCTTATTTAGATGTAAAACACGTGATTCCATGTGCTAATGGAACCGATGCATTACAGATTGCCCTTATGGCGTTGGATCTGAAAGAAGGTGATGAGGTAATTACTGCAGATTTTACTTTTGCTGCAACGGTAGAAGTGATTCATTTACTTAAATTAAAATCTGTATTGGTAGATGTGGATTATGACACATTTACTATTTCAACGGAAGATTTGAGAAAAGCAATTACACCAAGAACAAAAGCGATCATTCCTGTACACTTATTCGGACAATGTGCGAATATGGAAGAGATTCTGAAAATTGCTGAAGAGCATAATTTATATGTGATTGAAGATAATGCACAGGCAATAGGTGCAGAATATACATTCTCTGACGGAACTACAAAATATGCCGGAACAATGGCAACTGTAGGGACGACATCTTTCTTCCCATCAAAAAACCTTGGTTGCTACGGAGATGGTGGTGCTATTTTTACTAACAATGATGAACTAGCTCACCGTTTAAGAGGAATTGTAAATCACGGGATGTATGAAAGATATTATCATGATGAAGTAGGAGTAAATTCACGTTTGGATAGTATTCAGGCAGCGGTACTAAGAAAAAAACTACCTCACCTTGATACTTATAACGAAGCGAGAAGAAAAGCCGCAGATTATTATGATGAGGCTTTTGCAGGAAATGAAAATATCTTAACACCAAAAAGATCAGAGAGCTCTACTCACGTATTCCACCAGTATACTTTAAGAATTCTGAACGGAAAACGTAATGAACTTCAGAAATTCCTTACTGAAAAAGAAATTCCTGCTATGATCTACTATCCGGTAGCATTAAGAAAACAAAAAGCTTACTTTCAGGAAAGCAATGATGCAGATTTTGTGAATACAGATAAGCTTTTGGATCAGGTAATCTCTTTACCGATGCATACAGAATTAGACGAAGAGCAGCTGAAGTATATTACAGATGCTGTGCTTGAGTTTATGAAATAATGAAAAGGAAAGTTTTTCAATATGGATTAGTGTATTGGCTAGCTGTTCTGATCAATATCATAATATCATACTATCATATTGCTTATTCCTATTCCATATTGATAAGCCCTTATATTGATTCTAAAGATATATTTTTTTTAACATTTATTGTTTTGGTAGGAATATTTTCTGTTGTTTCGTTATACTTTTTATTAACTAAACACAGACTTGCGATTTTAACCTATTCAATACTATTAGTTTTAATTAATATAAATATTTTAGTATGTATATTTGAGGCTGCTGTTTATAACGAAAAAACTAAAAATGGTACACCTCATTCAGATTATCTTTTATCATTAGGGATATACTTGTTTATTTTTGGACTATGGTTTATCATTATTAGGAGATATAGATATAAAAGAGGAATAGCTGACCTTGAAATAGAAAATATTGGAAAACACGAAGATTAAAAAATAAAATGGCAATACTTGTTACCGGAGGACTTGGATATATTGGTTCTCACACTGTTGTAGAACTTCTTAATAATGACTTTGAAGTTGTTATTGTAGATGATTTATCCAATTCGGAGAGGTTTATTTTAAAAAATATTGAGGAAATTACAGGCAAAAAGCCTGTTTTTTATCCTTTTGATTTAAAGCGTAAGGAATTACTTAATCAGGTTTTTGATGCTCATCAGATTGATGGCTGTATTAATTTTGCAGCATTCAAAGCAGTGGGGGAAAGCCAGGTGAAACCTATAGAATATTATGAAAATAATTTGTTTTCTTTGATCAACATCCTTCAGGAGTTTAAAGAAAGAGGAATTTCTAATTTTATTTTCAGCTCATCATGTACAGTATATGGTCAGGCGGATGTAATGCCTATTGATGAAAATACACCACTGAAAATGCCTGAAAGTGTTTATGGTAAGACAAAACAAATGGGTGAAGAAATTCTTATTGATTTTGCGAAGGCTTATAACAGAAAAATTTCCCTGTTAAGATATTTCAACCCGATCGGAGCTCATCCATCTGCTAAGCTTGGAGAGTTACCAATTGGTATTCCTAATAACTTAGTTCCTTATGTTATGCAGACAGCTGCCGGAATTCGTGAAAAACTAAGTATTTGGGGGAATGATTATCCGACAGAAGATGGAACAGCGGTTCGTGATTATATTTATGTTGTTGATCTTGCAAAAGCTCACGTTGCAGCTTTGAAAAAATTGATAAATAACGAATCTAACGAAGCTTTGATTGATACCTATAATTTGGGAACAGGCAGAGGATCTTCTGTTTTGGAAGTTGTGAAAGCATTTGAAAAAGCAAATGGAGTAGAAGTTTCTTATCAGATTTGTGACAGAAGAGAGGGGGATATTACAATTGCTTATGCAGATCCTTCTAAAGCAGAAAAAGAACTCAATTGGAAATCTGAAACTTCTCTTGAAGAATCCTTGAGAACTGTTTGGGAATGGCAAAAATATTTAGAATCCAGAAACTCATAAAAATAACATAGTATGGCTTGGAATCCGGAAGTATATGATCAGTTTAAAGAAGAACGTTCTGCTCCTTTCTTTGATTTATTAAAACTTGTTGAATCAAGAACGGGAATATCCGTTATAGATCTTGGGTGCGGAACAGGAGAACTAACCTCTAAACTTTTAGACTATCTGGAAGATTCCAAGGTGCTGGGAATAGATTCTTCGGAAGAAATGCTTGAAAAAGCAGCTCAGTTTGGGACAAGCAGACTTACCTTTGAAAAAAGAAGTATTGAAGAACAACTTCATCTTGGTGATACTTATGATCTGATTATTTCTAATGCGGCAATTCAATGGTGCCGTAATCATAAAGAACTTTTTCCAAGAATCATCAGTAAGATCAAAGAAGATGGACAGCTTGCAGTGCAAATTCCATCTAATCATGAGTATGTAGTGCATCAGCTTCTTAGAAAGATTGCAGGAACTGAACCTTATAAGACAGCTTATAATTCTTGGGAAAGAGAATATACTGTTTTAACGATAGAAGAGTACGCCAGAATATTATTTGACAATAAAGGAAGGGAAATTACCGTTTATGAGAAAGTATTTCCTCATGTTCTTGAAGATGCAGAAGCTGTATTTACTTGGGCGTCCGGAACAGCAATGCTTCCTTACATAGAGAAGCTTCCTGAGGATTTAAAAGAACAATTTAAAAACGATTATAAACACGAATTACAAAATATCTTCCTTGAATCACCTGTCTTTTATCCGTTTAAAAGAACATTTATTTCAGCGAAGTTTTAATTTAAAATTAATATGAAGACACAGAGAATAGGTATTACATTTTCCTCATTTGATTTATTACACGCAGGGCATATTAAAATGCTTGAAGAAGCTAAAACTGTATGTGATTATTTAATCGTAGGACTTCAGATCGATCCCTCTCACGATCGTCCAGGCAAAAACAAACCAAGTCAGACTATCGTTGAACGATATATTCAGTTGAAGGCAGTAAATGCTGTAGACGAAATCGTTCCTTATTACACGGAAGAAGATTTATTAGATATCTTAAAATCTTTTGTAATTGATGTAAGAATCATTGGAGATGACTATCTGGATAGAGACTTTACGGGTAAGCAATACTGTGAAGAAAAAGGAATTGAAATCTTTTACAACAAAAGAGATCATAGATTTTCTACCAGCGATTTGAGAAAACGAATCTATGAGGCTGAAAAAGAAAAAGTAGAAAGAGTTGAAACTGTAAAATAAAAAAAATAAAAAACCCGGAATTTTAATTTCGGGTTTTTGTTTGTATTACATCGGACCTTGTTGGTCGTCTTTATTTTCATTGGAATTGATATCCTTTTTTCTCTTAGGTTGTTCTATTTTCTCACCCTGTTTAAATCTGTAGGTTAAAGAAATAGAAAACTGTCTTGGCTGCCACTGCATGAAGCTGCTACGTGTATAATCATTACTGTAGTTGTATACTTCCATACCTCTTGTATTAAAGATATCCTGGATATTGAATGAAATTGTTCCGTCTCCTTTCCAGATTGTCTTTGATGCTCCAAAGTTTAAAGCATACATGTCTTTTCTGTCCTGGCTTGCTGTCTTCTGTCCTCCTCTGTAGAAACCTTGAAGCTGTACACTTAATGTTTTATCAAGTCTGAAAGTTGTATTAAGACGTAATCTCGTAGAGAAACCACTTCCTGTAAAATCCAGAGAACGGGTTTGGTTAATTCCATCAACATCTTTTGTTGCATAACTTGCAATACCAGTAGTTTTATATCCGAAAAGGTCTACACTTCCCATAATTTTGAACCATGCGAAAGGATCATAAGTGAAGTTTAAATCTAAACCATAACGGTCGTCATTACCCAAATTTTCAGGCTTTGTATAAAATACTCTCTCACGTTCGTCAGGTCTGTAGACAAGCATTTTAGTGTCATCCGTTGCGCGTCTGTAATATAAAGTAGGGTTAATGGTAAACTTCTTTCTTGTGATGTTATAACCTACTTCATAAGAATCTACATAGGATGGATTCAAATCGATATTCCCCTCAAAAATATTCTGGTTATTGGTGTAGTTCGGGAACGGAACCATAAAGAATGATCTCGGTCTGTCTATTCTACGAGAGTAGTTAACCAAAATCTGATTGTTTTTCGAAACATCATAACTTAAGAATACACTTGGGAATAAATTGTTGTAATTCTTTGTTTTATTAATCGGAGGAGTATCCGGATTTTGATTGATGTAATTGATTTTAACATTTGAAACCTCATCTCTCAATCCTAATTGGTACCCAAAATTTCCGATTTTACTTCTGAACTGAACATAGAAAGCGTTAAACATTTCTCTATAATCAGTGTTGTTGTTATAATTCGAAATCAAAGGATTATTAGATGTACTGTTTACTAAATTATCATAAGTATTATCATTAACATCTAATCGATAACCTGCTTCTAACTTAGATTTTTCTCCTAATGGTAATTCATAGTCAGCTTTTCCGATTATGGTTTTACTTACCGAATGTCTTCTCGTAATATCCTGTACAGAAGCAATGCCATCTACACTTTCAAGAATATCCGCATTATTGTTGCTTCTGTTTCTTTGTAAGCTTAATGATAAGGAAAGGTTTTGTCCGTTATCATCAAATTTATGATCCAAACCTACATCTCCCTGAAATGCAAGATTATTGAAAGTTGTTTTAGAATCTCTTAATGTATATGGATTCAAAAGACTCCATGGATTAGAAGAATTGCCTGTATATTTATAAAAACTGTCGTAAGTATTCACAAGTTCATTTCCGTCCCCTTCAAATGTTCTCACCAATCCTGTTAAATTGATGGAAGTCTTTTCAGAAAGATCATATACAAAACCTGCACTTAGATTATAGTTTTTGTTATAAGTTTTATTAATAGAATTTTGATACTGATGAACAGGGACGTTTGGAGTTCCTTTAATTGAATCAATCTTGGGGAAATCTAAAGTGTGATAAGTCGTTTCAGCATTATTTTTCGTTTTATTTTCAGTGTAACCACCACCACCGTTTACAAACCAGGTCCAGTTATTTTTTCTCCAGCTCAGATTCGCATTCAATGATGTTCTCGGGAAATATCCTAAAGTACCTACAACACTACCATTAAAACCAACTTTTTTACTCTTTTTCAGAATAATATTTAAGATCCCGGAAGTTCCGCTTGCTTCAAATTTTGAAGAAGGGTTGGTAATCACTTCAATTCTTTCGATTTGATCAGCCGGAATACTTTGCAAAGCATTAGCTCCATCATCTATTCCTAGTAGGGAAGATGGTTTACCATTGATAAGGAATTTTACATTAGTACTTCCTCTCATAGAAACTGTTCCATCTGTATCCACAGAAACCGATGGTACATTGGTCAAAACATCCTGTAAACTTCCTCCTTTACTTACAATATCCTGTGATGGATCATAAGTTTTCTTATCCAGTTCTACTTTATAAGGTTTGGCAGCAGATGCGGTAATTACAACGCCTTGTAGTTCCGTTGTCTTTCCGTTTAATGTTGTAGTGCCTTCAGCTTCTATAGATAAGGCTCCGATATTTCCAGGACCTGTAATATTTTTACTGATTACACTTTTTTTGTAATCAATAGCTTCTACCGTCACATCATATTCACCGGGAGCAAGCTGTAATTGATATAATCCTTTTTCATCGGTCAATACAGCATCACTTAATGATTTGTTGGCTTTATTACTAAAGGTTACTGAGGCATACGGAACAGGCTGATTTTTCTTATTGACAATAATCCCTGAAACCCCTGTCTTATCCTGTGCAAAAGCTAATGCTGCTGCAGAGAGTACAAAAGTAAGTCCTAGTGCTTTTCGTGTGAAAATATTGACAATTTCTGTCTTATTCTTCATAGGTTATTTTTTTGTATAAAATCGTGAAAGTATAACCCGTAATATTTTGAATATCCATATCAATTTGATTATCAAAATATTATGATCAATTTATTGTTTTTCTAACTGTATAAAATTTTAGGTGTCTGCTACGCTTATTTTATATTTTTTGAATTAAGCCAATCCTGATAAGCTTTTGCATTTACAGCATGTTCCTCAGCACTTGCTGTAAACTTATGATATCCGAATCTTGCAGGATCAGCACACATAAATATATAATTGTTGTTTTCCGCATTCAAAACAGCATCCACAGAATTTTTATCTACCACACAGATGGGTCCCGGAGGAATACCTGCATTTGCATACGTATTGTATGGAGATGGAGTAGACAGGTGTTTATATAATACTCTTTTGATGGGTTCTTTAAAATTTGTCTCTTTATTGATAGCATAAATTACCGTAGGATCAGACTGAAGTTTCATACCTTTTCTGTAACGGTTCAGATATAATCCGGCAATTGTTTTCATTTCATCTTTTTTGCCTCCTGACTCTTTATAAACAATAGATGCAAGAGCGTAAATCTGTTCTCTTGTAAGCCCAGACTGTTGTTCTTTATTTTTCCTTTCACTAGTCCAGAAATCATTATACTGATCTTCAAACTTTGCAAAAAATTCTCTAGGACTTACGGTCCAGAAAAAATTATAAGTATCAATGAAAAAATATTTCTTTAAATCCTCAATATTTCGATATCCTTTCTCTTGGGCTACAATATCCAGATCATTCACAAAATGCAGAGAATCCAGTTCTGTTTTCTTGGTAACTTTACCAATCATCTGGTACATATCACCAAAATCTCCAATTCTGAAAGAATTTGCCGTTTGATTACCAGCTTTAATCATATTAACAAGATCAGTATTTCCTTTACCACTTTGAATATGATAACGCCCCGCTTTAAAATTTGCATTCAGACCTTTATCTTTAGCAACAGCTTCAAAAGATTCACGGTCTTTAATATAAGGAGTAATAGAGTCAAGGATTTGATTAAAATTTGCCTTATGAGGGATCAGAATGTAACCGTCCTTTTCTACGTTGTTTCCAAAATATTTATTATAAAATCTCAAACCAAAAAATCCTGCGACTACAAAAACCAGCAGAATGATAATGAGAATAGCTTTTTTCATTCTTAAATAATGTTGATTAAAAGTTTTTTTTGATCTTAAAGAATATCTACTTTACCTTTAAAAACTTGCTTTGCAGGACCTTCCAACCATATGTTGCAGAAAGATTCACCGTTTTTTTTAGCATACACCTTAAGATTACCTCCCAAGGTTTTAACTTTTACAGAAGTTAGATTGTGTTTTTGAAGAAAAGTTAAAGCAGAAGCTGTAACTCCGGTTCCACAACTGTAAGTTTCGTCCTCAACGCCTCGTTCATAGGTTCTTACAAATATCTCATTGTCAGAAATTTTTTCTACAAAGTTTACATTGATTCCTTTTTCTTTATAATTTTCAGAATTTCTGATTCCGTATCCTTGAGTATAAACGTCGTAATCAGCAATATTTTCCACATATTTTACATAGTGAGGAGAGCCGGTATTCATAACTGTATCATTTCCGTCTTGGGAAATAGTGTCTACATCTATCATTTTTAATTTAATGATACCATTATGGATTTCTGCCTCATGTTCTCCATCTGTTGCTATGAACTTACACTTATCTTCAAAAACATCAAGAAAAAAAGCAAAAGCAACAAGACATCTTCCTCCGTTTCCGCACATAGTACTTTCACCGCCATCAGAATTATAATACACCATTTTAAAATCATAATCAGGATCGTTCTCCAGAAGAATAAGTCCGTCTGCACCTATTCCGAAACGTCTGTCGCATAGTTTTTCAATGATACTTTTGTCTTTTGGAAACTGAAGATCACGGTTGTCTACCATTACAAAATCATTTCCGGTTCCCTGATATTTATAAAATTCCATATATTTTTTGTCTAAAATGAAGAAGCAAAATTAATATATTTAAAATGAAAAACGAACAGTGTTAGCTGTTCGTTTCCTTATTTATAATCGTTTTATCTAAAGCCTCTTCCGCCTTGCTTGTTTGAGGTGTCAGAGCTGCTTTGGCTGCTTGAGCTGTTCCTGAAGCCGCCACTCGAAGATTCTGATCTTGCAGGTGTACTGCTGTTTGTACTTCCTGAGCTTCTGAAGCCTCCGCCCATATTCAATGTTCTGTTTTCAAAACTGTTGTTATTGGAGCTGTTTCCTGAACTTTGGTTTCTGAATCCGCTGTTGTTCTGATTACCTTGGTTATTCTGGTATCCATTACTGTTTGAGTTTCTGAATCCATTGTTGTTCTGGTTACCCTGATTATTTTGGTTTCCATTAGAGTTTCTGAACCCGTTATTTCCGTTATTGGTATTTCTGTTATTATAACCATTACCATTATTGTATGAACCTCCGTTTCTGAAACCATTATTTGGTCTTTGCGTAGTCGTTGTATTTCTTCTTTCTACGTATACTTTTCTTCTGGAGTTATTATAACTGTCATAATAGTAAGGCATACCATTATCATAGTAGTAATTAATATTGTTTCTATAATAATAGCCGTCATTACCCCAATATCCGCCATTTCCGTAATATCCGGAAGGAGCATAGTAATATCCGTTGTTATAATATGGGTCTCCATATCCATAACCTCCATTACTACCATATCCGTCCGTATATGCCATACAAGAGGTTAATGTGCTAATAGCAAAGATACTAACTGCTATTTTTAATAAATTTTTCATGACTTTATTGTACTTTTTTTTCTTTAAAACTTTTTTTCCAATTTAGGTATCCTAAGATAGCCATTATAGTAAATACCAAATATTGAACCGAAGTGATTCCAAGACCCTTAAAAATCATCATTGGTATGCAAATAAAATCTCCGATAATCCAGAAAATCCAGTTCTCTATGCGCTGTTTCGCCATAAACCACATTCCCACTAAAAAAATTGAAGTTGTAAAAACATCCATCCAATTTGCCCAATCTAAATGATATAATCCAAGATTAGTGCCTTCCATCGAAAATTTATTATCTATATAAGGTTTATAATAGTAAATAATTGTAACCAATGCCAGACTAAGAACAAAAAGAATACTTGCATAAAACCATTCTTTCCTTGTTGCCCAGGTAACATCCACGTGTATATGATCTTCAGAGTTTTTAGCCCATAAAACCCAGCCATAGACACTCATTATCGTATAGTATACATTAATGAGACAATCTCCCAGTAACCCGAAGTTGAAAAGAATATATACATAGATCAGGGTTGAAATAATTCCGGTGGGATATACCCAGATATTTTTCTTAATGGAAAAATATACGCTCAAAGTTCCGAAAATAGCACCTGACGTTTCCAGTATGATTTGTAAGGAATCGTAGCTTTCATAGGGCTTTACAAAAAGATCATATAAATTCATGCGATCAAAAATAAACAAAAATATGGACTTTTTAAAATGAATTAAATAATGTCATGTTTGATTTTTTAAGACATTAATGTAAAATAAATGATGAAAGTTTGACGATAAATGTGAGAGTTCCTAAATTTTTTATATTTTCGTGAATCCTTAAATAAATAAAAAAACATGTCGAAAATTTGGGTTAAAAAGCCACTAAGTGCCTATGAGGCAGATATGAAGAAAAGTGAGCTGAAGAAAGTCCTTGGAAAATGGAGTTTAACAGCAATAGGAGTAGGTGCTATCATTGGAGGTGGAATCTTTGTTCTTACGGGAACAGGAGCCTATTATCATGCAGGTCCTGCACTTGCAATTTCCTTTATTATAGCAGGAATTGCCTGCGTTTTTGCTGCATTGTGTTATGCAGAGTTCGCATCAATTATACCTGTTGAAGGTTCAGCATATGCTTATGCATACGGAACAGTAGGAGAAATTTTTGCATGGGCAATGGGGTGGTGTCTCATCCTGGAGTATGCCATGGCAAGTATGGCGGTCTCCGTGAGTTGGTCGGGATATTTTAACAAATTTTTGAAGATTTTTAATATTCATTTGCCTGCTTATCTGACATCAGATCCGGCAAGTTATACAGGAGATGGTTTTTCTATGAACCTGCCTGCGTTTATTCTTGTTCTTTTGATTACTGCATTATTGGTAAAGGGAACTAAAGAAGCTGCAGGAGCGAATAACCTGATTGTTTTAATGAAAACTTCAGCGGTTATCTTTGTAATTATCGCTGGTGTATATATTATTTTCTCTAATACTGATCTTTATAACGCTGTAGACGGTGTTAAAAACTGGAAGCCTTTTATTCCTGATCAGGTTCAGATTAAAAATTCTGAAGGAGATCTGGTTTCTGCCTACGGTATTAAGGGAATTATTTCAGGAGCCGCGGCAATCTTCTTTGCTTATATTGGTTTTGATGCGGTTTCTACGCAGGCTGGGGAAGCTATTAATCCTAAGAAAGATGTGCCTTTCGCAATTATTGCTTCATTATTGGTTTGTACAGCTTTATATATTTGTGTATCTCTTGTATTAACAGGTATGATGCATTATACAGACTTTAATCCTGAAGGAAAATATCCTGATGCTATTAAAGCTCCTGTTGCGTATGCATTTGAGATTGCCGGAAAACACTGGGCAAGTAATATCGTAACCATTGCTGCTACTGTAGGATTAATTTCCGTAGTAATGGTAATGATGATGGGACAGTCCAGAATCTTTATCGGAATGGCAAAAGACGGATTGATTCCTAAATTCTTTGGTGATCTTCATCCAAAAACAAAAACACCTTACAAAGGAATCATTTTGTTAGGAATTGTTGTAGCATTAATCGCAGCGTTTACTCCAATTTCAACATTGGCTGATATGACAAGTTTCGGAACCCTGTTTGCATTTACACTGGTTTGTATTGCTGTTTGGGTAATGAGAAAAAAAGAACCAAATTTAATCAGACCTTTCAAAGTTCCGGCTTACAAAATAGTTGTGGCGTTGGGAGTATTTATCAATATTTATTTGATTTTTAACTTAAGTGCTCATGCATTAGAACTTTCAGCTGTATGGTTGTTCTTAGGAGGTTTGGTATACTTCCTGTACGGAAAATCAAACAGTAAACTTAACAATCCTGAAAAATACCAGAATCAAGATTAATAATCATATTAAACCGCTTCGGCGGTTTTTTTTGTCCCAATACTATTACTATGAAAAAGATTTTTTCCATTGTATTCCTATCCGTAGGACTTACCGCATTTTCCCAACAAGTGGAAAACCTTGAAACTATTCTTAATGATAAAATCAGTATCAGAGCTCTTGAATTGTATGATAACAAAGTCTGGTATAGCGGAACAGACTCTAAGTTTGGCTTTGTAGATTTAAAGAATTATAAAAATCAAAAGCAGGTTTTACTTTCTGAAAAAAAGTTGCAGTTCAGAACATTGGCTCAGGATAAAAATTCTTTTTATGCTATTAATATTGAAAGCCCGGCTTACTTCTTTAAAATTAATAAAAAAGATCTGAAATTCCAGACTGTTTTTTCAGATACTGCGAAGACTGCGTTTTATGATGCCTTACATTTTGTAAATGATAAGTTGGCTTATACATTCAGCGATGCAGACAAAGATCATTTATTAAAATTGGCTGTCTATAAAAACGGTCATTGGGGAATGTTTAAAAATAATGTGGAGTTGAATGAAGGAGAGGCAGCTTTCGCAGCAAGTAATACAAATATCGCTTCTTCCAAAAAATATCTATGGATTGCAACAGGTGGTAAGGCTTCAAGGATTATAAGGATGGATCTTAAAACAGAGAAACTGGAAGTTTTTAAAACACCATTCATTCAGGGAGAGTCTTCGCAAGGAATGTATTCTATTGATTTCTATGACGATCAATTCGGGGTTGCTGTAGGTGGCGATTATACCAAGCAGGATGCGAATATTAATAATCTTGCAACAACCACTGATGGTGGGGAAACCTGGCAGATTCAGGCTTCAGGACAGAATGCAGGATATACTACCTGTGTGAAAATTAAGCCAGGATCAAAAGGAAAAGAAATGATCAGTGTAGGGGATAAGCATATTAGCTATTCTTCAGATTTTGGGAAATCATGGACGAAAATTTCCGATGAAAAAGGGTTTTTCGTTTGTGAATGGATCGATGGTAATCGCATTGTTCTTGCTGGAAATAGTAAAATTGCAGTGATGAAATTAAAATTTTAAATAAAAGGAATAGAATTTATCATTATAATCGTAACAGGTTTAAATAGTGTATTTAGACTCATTCTAAACTATAACCTAATATAATTCATAGGCTAAAATTCATAACTAATGGTTAATTTTGTAGGATGGAATTTTAAAATGCTAAATTTCCTCTACCTTATAAAATTTTAATTTTCAAAATGAACTCTTTAATAGATAAGTATAATATTCCCGGACCACGTTACACTTCTTATCCTACCGTTCCTTACTGGGATGATTCCACCTTTACACCGGAAAAATGGAAGGAGAGCGTAATCAGGTCTTTTAATGAAAGTAATGCAGAGGAGGGAATTTCTATTTATATCCATTTGCCTTTCTGCGAGGCATTGTGTACATTCTGTGCATGCCATAAACGTATTACAAAGCAACATAGTGTTGAAGTACCTTATTTGGAAAGTGTACTGAAAGAATGGAGACTTTATCTTGAACTTTTTGACGAAAAACCAAAATTAAAAGAACTACATCTTGGTGGTGGTACTCCAACGTTTTTCTCTCCAGAGAATTTAAAGACATTACTGGAAGGGATCTTTACAACGGTAGATATTGCAGAACACCCTGAGTTTTCTTTTGAAGGACACCCGAATAATACAACAAAGGAGCATCTTCAGACATTATATGATCTTGGGTTCAGAAGAGTGAGTTTTGGTGTTCAGGATTATGATCCGAAAGTGCAGAAAGCTATCAATAGAATTCAGCCTTTTGAGAATGTAAAGAATGTAACGGAATGGGCTAAAGAAATCGGCTACAGAGGAATCAGTCATGATTTAGTATTCGGGCTTCCGCATCAGACCTGGGAAGCGATGGAAAATACCATCAGAAAAACAATGGAACTGAAACCGGACAGACTGGCGTTCTATTCTTATGCACACGTTCCATGGGTGAAAGGAGTAGGGCAGAGAGGTTTTGATGAAGGTGATTTGCCAAGTGGAGAAGAAAAACGACGACTGTATGAAGATGGTAAAAAATTACTTCAGGATTTAGGTTATATTGAGGTAGGAATGGACCATTTTTCTTTAGAACATGATGATTTATACCAATCATTGATCCATAAGAAACTTCACAGAAACTTTATGGGGTATACATCAAGTAATACTCAGTTGATGGTAGGACTTGGAATGTCAGCGATTTCAGATTCATGGTATGCTTTTGCTCAAAATGTAAAAACGGTGGAAGAATATCAGACGATGGTAGAAGAAGGTAAAATTCCTGTAGTGAAAGGTCACGTTCTGAATGAAGAAGATCTTATCGTAAGAAGGCATATTTTAAATTTAATGTGTCAGCTGGAAACTACATTTAATATTGATAACTCTTTCCCAGAACTTGATAATGCTTTGGAAATGCTGAAAGAAATGGAAAATGACGGGCTGGTTGAGATTTCCGGCAAAGAAATAAAAATTACGGAAGCAGGAAGAGCATTCACCAGAAATGTTGCAATGGTTTTTGACCTGAGAATGATGAGAAATAAACCTGAAACCAGGATTTTCTCAATGACTATATAAAACAAAAGCGGTTCAGTAATGAACCGCTTTTTTATTTTGCCACTAATTCACGAATAAGAACGCGTTAATAGATATTTCTAATGGTAAGGCTTAAAATAATTGTTCATATCCTGTTTAAATAATAAAGTAATATCATAAACTATAATCTAGTGGCTGTCATTTTTGTTTACAAGCATCATTTAATAACAATTTTCTGGCTGTAAGATTTCAGATCACCGGATTTTAAGTTTATAAAATAGACACCAGCCGGTATTCTTGAAATATCAATGCTTTTACCATTGATAATTTGATTGGCTTCTAATACTTTTCGTCCGTCAACACTGATTATTTCCAAAGTTGTTTTTTTATCCTTTACTCCTTCAATGAAAATTTCTTTACTCGCAGGGTTAGGATAAATCTTTAGACTTTGTGAATGTTGGTTTTCCTGTGTGTTTAAGGTGATTGTTTTAATCTTAAATATCTTTCCGCTGTTAACGGCTGCTACGTAAAGCTCCTTCTGAGAATCCTGCCCAAAGGTAGAAAAACGGTTTCCGGTATAAGGAGACGTCCAAACAATAGAATTGTCAGAGTTCAGGATGCCGATTTGTGTGGAACAATAATCTGCAAAAAAGTATTTTCCCTGTAATGAAGGATATTCAGAGCCTCGGTAAACGTAGCCTCCGGTAATGGAACATTTTCCACCTGAATGATCATATACGGCAACAGGAAATGTCATGGATGACTGTGGTGGACACCCTGCGGTGTTATAAGCAGTGTTTCCCTCATAGCATCTCCAGCCGTAATTAAGACCGGCTTGAGAAATAGGCATTTTGTTGATTTCTTCTATAGCTCCCTGTCCTACATCAGCAATCCATGCGTTGCCTGTATCAAGATCAAAAGAAAACTTCCATCCGTTTCTAAGCCCGTAAGCCCAAACCTCATCTGCACCGTCTACAGTTGATCCTGCAAATGGGTTATCTGTCGGAATGTTGTAAGGATCTGTAGTGGCATCTACATCTATTCTCAGCATTTTTCCTAAAAGCACATTTTTATTTTGAGCATTGTTGTTCGGATCTCCGCCGCTGCCGCCGTCTCCGGTGATGATCCATAGCTTGCCGTCGGGTGCGAAATGTATGCTTCCTCCATTATGATTTTCGAAAGGTTTGGGGATATTCAATAAGATCTTCTCAGAATCAGGATCAGCCACGTTGGGATCTGTAGTACTTACGGTGTATCTTGCGACTACCACATTGCCGGCGGTGTTGTTATAGTATACAAAAAAATACCCGTTGGTCAGGTATTGTGGGTGGAATGCAAGTCCGAGAAGACCTCTTTCTCCGCCATAGACAATTTTCGTTGAAATATTCAGAAAATTAACTGGATTGACAGCTCCGCTGGGTTGAATAATTTTTATCATTCCGTTTTGCTGTACCACGAACAATCGGCTGTCATTGGCGTTTGTAATCTCAACCGGGTTGGTAAGTTCGGTAACAAATTCTTCCAAATTAATGCTTTGAGCATTAACAATTAAAGAAGAAAAAATACTAAAGGTAAAAAGTAATTTTTTCATAATATTTTGATAGTTAGTGTGTTGAAATAAGTATGAAAATTTTATACCAATTATATTTTGAAGACTTCATTAAGATACGATGAAAAAATTGTTAAATCTTAAATAGAAATCAGAATACCAATATATCTGAAAATAAACCATTTCTGTTGTTAAAAATTCATAAAATACAAGAAAATCATTATATTTGCCGACTTAATTTAACGTAGTTATAACAAAATGCAAGGAAAAGGACTTATTACAATTGTTGCTATTGTCCTGGGGTTGATCTGCTTAAACGAGCTATTGCCAACCTGGTACACGAGCAAAATTGAATCGCAGATTGAAGCTGCGAAAGGAAACGAGAAAGAGATCAAACGCATCAAGGAAGATACTCTTAATCTTGGGTATACGAAGCTTTATTATTCTAAAGCTAAAGACAAGGAAATGAAACTTGGTCTTGACTTAAAAGGAGGGATCAATGTTCTATTGGAGATCAACCAGAGAGATTTGGTAAATGATTTGACCAATTATTCAACGAACCCTGTTCTTATTGAGGCTTTGAACAAGACTGATGAAGTTCAGAAAAACTCAACAAAATCTTACATCGACAACTTCTTTGATCAGTTCGATGCGATAAACAAAGCAAAAGGAACGAACCTTAAGCTTGCAGATCCGGAACTTTTCGGGAATACAAATTTATCTGAAATCAAGTACAACACGGCTGATGAGCAGGTAAAAAGTATTGTTAAAAGAAGAGTAGATCTTTCTGTAGGAACAGCTTTCGAGGTTATCAGAACGAGAATTGACAAACTTGGAGCAATCCAGCCAAACGTTCAGAGAGTACCTGGAACAGCTAGAATTTCTGTAGAGATGCCTGGTATGAAGGATATCGATAAGGTAAAGAAAATGCTTCAGACTTCTGCAAAACTTCAGTTCTGGGAAGTACAGCAAATACCTGAAATTGCACCTTATTTCCAAACATTGACAACTATGGTTGCTGCGAAAGGAGATTCTATGGGAGTTGCAAAGAATGTGAACTTCATGAACCTTTTACAGCTTGACAAATTAAGAACGAATGGTGTTGCAAGTGTAAAACTATCTGATACTGCTGCTGTAAACAAGATTTTAAACAGCAAAGTGGGGATTGCTTCACGTCCTGCAAACATTAAATATACACAGTTCATGTGGGGTTACAAACCTGAAGCTACAAGTCCTGATGATTTAGTATTGTATGCGATCAGAAGTAACATTAACCAAAAAGCTCCGGTAGACGGTGCTGTAGAAACAGCTAACATCAGCTACGACGAACTTGGAAGAGTAGTGGTAGATATGCAGATGGATTCTAAAGGAGCAAAAGAATGGAAAACTTTAACTGAGAAAAACGTTGGTAAACCAGTTGCTGTAACTCTTGATAACAGAGTTTATACTGCGCCAAACGTTGTAGGTGCTATTCCTAACGGAAGAACTCAAATCTCTGGTAACTTCTCTCAGGAAGAAGCTAAAGAATTAGTAGACGTATTAGGAGCGGGTAAATTACCTGCAGGTGCAAAAGTAGTTCAGGCTACTCAGGTAGGTCCGTCATTAGGACAGGAATCTATCAACGCAGGTATGATTTCATTTGCTATTGCATTCTTAATTATCATTGTTTATATCATTTTCTATTATGGTGGTGCAGGGGTTTACGCTGTAATCGCAATGATAATCAACTTATTCTATATTTTCGGAATTATGGATTCCGGAGACTTTACGTTAACGCTTCCTGGTATCGCAGGTATCGTATTGACGATGGCGATGGCAGTAGATACAAACGTAATCATCTACGAAAGAACGAAAGAAGAATTATTTGCGGGTAAGAGTATCTTAGAAGCTTATAAGGATGGTTTCAAACATGCATTAAGTGCAATTATTGATGGTCACTCAACTACGTTATTAACTGCAGTTGTATTGTTCTTCTTCGGAACAGGACCTATTAAAGGTTTTGCATTGACATTGATGATCGGTATTATCATGACATTGTTCACTTCTGTATTATTATCAAGAGTAATGATCTTCAGCAGACTGAACAAAGGTAAACAACTTTCTGTGTGGACTCCTCCTACAAAAAACCTATTCAGAAATACGTGGATCGATTTCATTGGAAAGAGAAAGTACGCTTATATCGTTTCTGCTGTATTAACAGTAATCTGCTTGGTGTCTATGTTTACACACGGATTCAAATATGGTATCGACTTTACAGGGGGTAGAAACTATGTTGTAAGATTTGATAAAGAAGTAAATGCTAATGATGTTGAAGAAAAATTAGTAAAACTATTCAAAACAGAAGATGGTAAAAACTCTTCTGTAGAGGCTAAGACTTTCGGAAACTCTAAGCAGTTGAAAATATCTACAGATTACCTTATTGAGGATGAATCTTTAAAAGCTGACCAGACAATTGAACAGAAGTTATTTGAAGGATTAAAAGGAGATCTTCCTTCTACTATTACTTTAAATGATTTCAAATCTGCAGACAAAGATCACGCGGGTATCATTTCATCTGAAAAAGTAGGACCTACGGTAGCTGATGATATTCAGACACACGGTATTCTTGCAGTTGTTGCTGCATTGGCTGGTATCTTTATCTATATCTTATTCAGATTTAGAAAATGGCAGTTCTCGTTAGGTGCTGTGGCAGCATTATTCCACGATGCGGTTATCATTTTAGGGACGTATTCATTACTTCACAAATATATGCCGTTCAACATGGAGATCAACCAGGATTTCATTGCTGCGATCCTTACGGTATTAGGGTACTCAATCAACGATACGGTAATTATCTTCGACAGAATTAGAGAATATCTGAGAGAGAAGAAATCAATAACATTAGCTGGATTATTTGATGATTCTATTTCAAGTACGTTGGGTAGAACATTCAACACTTCATTCACTACGCTTTTGGTAATCCTTGCGATTTTCATCTTTGGTGGTGATAACCTGAGAGGATTCATGTTTGCTCTGTTAATCGGTATTGGATTTGGTACTTACTCATCTATCTTTATTGCATCGGCAATCGCCTATGACTTCCTTAAGAAAGGAAAAGAAGAAGATGTACATGGAAAAACAACTTCCGAGAAAGAAGTGCTTGCTTCAAAGTAATACAAACTACAATAAATTAGTAAAAGCCTTTCGAAAGAAAGGCTTTTTTATTTCCGGTTATCACAATTTAAACTTATGTTGCTTCCTAATTTTTATATTTTCTTTCATTTTAAAGAAAGAAATACTTTGTTAATAATATTGAACATGAACCATTGTGTAGGATAGCTGTTGCTTAGATATCTTCGTCTTTTAGATCTTCTCTTACTCCCTGTATTAGTAGATCATTACATTTCGTTTGAATCGGTTGTTTCAGAATAAGCTCCAATGTATGTACCAAACGGAGCAAACTCATCGTTTTCTTTTAGAAATAATTCCGCTTGAACCATTAGAGAGTTTAGTAATTTTCGATGTTGTTCATTTAGGATACATTATTTTGATTTTATCCTGCTTTTATGAATATATCCTTCTTTAGTTTTTACTAAAAAATTAAAAGAACGTTTATTCTTTGATTATTTTACCTGCTTCATTAATTTTAAATTTTTCAAAAGCATTGAGGTTAGGGCCATTACCATTATATCTTTCAATAATAAAATTTGGTAATATTTTAAAAGTAACTGGGTTTTCGTCACCTATTAAACCTATCTCTTTGTAATCAATAATTACATTATTTTTTGTTGTTACTAAGACAAAATATTCTGAATCACCCCTAAGTATTGAAATAAGTAGGTACAAAAAATTTTCATCGGAATATATCACAAGACCTTTATATGTTTCTGTATCATAACTATTGTTCTTCAAAAAATCTATTAAAAAGGGTTTGAGTTCATAATTTGGATATTTGCTTTCAGAATAATCATTATTAAAATAGTCATAAAAACTAAATGGTAAATTTACTTTTTTGGGATTTTTTTCCACAATAAATTTATTTTCTTCTGACTTATTTTGATTATCTGGTGAAGTCACTTTAATTAAATTTTGGCTGAATTCTATAAATGATCTACGAGCTCCACTAGGTAGAGTTTCTAAAGCATTATTTTTTGTGCCTTCTAATATGATCTTACAGATTTTACCTGTCTGATCATAGAAAAATAAGTAGGTTTCATTATAAGTGTCTGATAACTGTTCATTAGTGTACATTTCAACCGTAAATTTCACTTTAAAAACAGAATTATCTTTTTCGACATTATTTGCTATATAAGTCATTGCACAACCTCCACCACAACTCACGACAAACGATTTGTATTGAAGACTCTCTAAATAATTCGTTTTAGTTACCTCATTTTTTTTAGTTTTGACTGTATCTAGGATATCCCTATTTTGTGCATTTGTTTCTTTTTTACATCCTATCAATAGTACTATAAGGATGTTTAAAAAAATGATTCTATTTGTTTGCATTTTTTGGAAATAATATAAGGAGCGGCATAATTCTTAAAGATCTATCTTAATTATTGATATTCTATAGTTTTATAATATTCCCATTATCTGATATTTTATACCTTCCTATTTCTTTTTTAGAATCATCTGCATTCTTTGCTTTATATAATATGATAAGATATTCTTTTGTTATATTAAAATCTTGAATACTTTCACCATCCATTTTTGCTATTTTTAAAGAAGAAATTAACTTCCCTTTTTCTGCAGTTATCAATTCATATCCTTCAATATCAGAATCTGTATATGCACAAATTATTGGCTGAATATTATTGAGTTTAGGTAATAAAAAAAAACTTGTTGGAGATCTATCAATACTATAATAGTCAAGAATATCTTTATTTTTTGGAAAAGTATATGAAGGATATCTTTCTGAACATTTTTCAGAATTATCATAACAAATATTGTAAAAATCATCAAAGTTAAAAGGTAATTTACATATTCTATATTCCTTTTCATCAGATGAATTGTTTTGTTTCTTACCTTTCGAGAATATAATACCTTTATTAGCCGTTAAATTATTACCAAAATCTAAAAACGATCGTTGAGCATCTGGCATAAGGGTCCCTAAAAAATCTTCACTTTCACCCTTTTTTATAATTTTATCTAATTTGCCTAAATCATTATATGAAAAAATGTATGCTTCATCGTAAGTATCGGTTATTTTTTCATCTTCATACATTTTAACATTAAATGTTACATCTATTGTATTATTAATTTGCTTTATGCTTTCAGGTGAATAACTAATAGCACAGCCTGAGCCACAACTTATAACAAAAGACTCTTTAACAAAACCATTAATCTTATCAAATGAAGAAGTATTTTCTTTTTGGGGGACTTTTGATGTATCAGATTTAACGTTATTCGTTATCGTTTTAGGAGTTTCTTTTTTACAACTTACTGCAAATAAGAACATACTAACCACTAAATATTTATTTATTATCATTTTTAGAATTTATTAATGCTTCTTTTATTTCTTCTGGATTAACATGTGCTCTATTTAGTCCATCACCTGCATAATAAGATTCACCATTTTTGGCATACCTTATTATTTTTTCTCCACTTTTTGTTAATTTATCACTTATACGTTTCCCTTTTTCAACACCAATACTAGCCCACTCCTGGGCGGCAGAATACATGGCATCTTCAACAGCACCGTTCGCTTCCAAATATCCAATAATTTTTGGCCTTTTAACTTTGATAAGATAATCATCAAAAATTTTATCTTGTGTTTCCTCATCTAATTTTTTATTTATATCAAGACTCAAACTTAAAATTGCACTCTTTAATGTCTCTGGAATAAGTTGATACCTGCCTATGGCAAAAAGATCTTTATCTGCCTGTTTTTTTTGAATTTCTTTGATAGTAGTTTCAACAACTTTTACACTATTTACTACTTTAACAACCCGTTTGTATTTTATCTTACCATTGACTTTATATGCTACTTTTTCGGTTTTATTGCATTTATTATAATCATCTGATGATTCAACTTTCGCTATTAAATTTCCAAATTTACTATGAGCCCACTTATATTTATCTGCTTTTTTACTTTCTTTAGTCTTATTTTCTTTTCTAGTTCCGTCACTACAATTACAAGTATTTTTATATCCTAGTTTATTTGCTAAAGCTATAATATTTTCGCCATTTACACCATTATTATCTTTTACAAAATATTCATCTTTGAGATATTCTAAGTCAAAAGTTCTAACATCATAGTGTACCCAAGTTGTAGCAATATACTCCTCATCTATTCTATTTCTGGAACTTGGTTCTAAAGCAAAAACATTATGGTCTTTCCACCTATATTTTGCATCAGTATATTTAATCAAAACATCTCTTACTTTATCTGCATTTTTCTCAGTATTAATTGAATCAGAAAGTTTATAAATATGAATATCTAAAGCCTTCCCCATGTGATTAGTGCTATGTCGTTTATTTATCTTATTATTGGCATTACAACGATAACCTGAATTTATTTTACCGACCCTCAATCCTATTTGCTTTTCCTGATTAGCTAAATAAAATTTTATTGCTTTCTCTACCCATAATAACGATCTATGAATACCTGGATATTCATATTTTCTACTTTTTTCGAGAATTTTAGCATTATTTTTCTCTTCTGGATATAACCCTTTACCAAACCCTGTACATTTTCTACATGGACATTTTCCTTCATCGATATTAACTGAATATTTATTTGAAAACTCATCAATAGCCTTTAAAACATTTCCGCAAACTTTTCCTGTTTCAGGAACTTTCATATAGTCTCTTTGGAACTGTTTAATCATTCTTTCGGTTCTGTCTGTAAATTTATCTGTTGGTACATTTCCACCAAAACCTGCTAAACGAATATTTATTTCTCTTATCAACTCGCTTGGAGCAGAATTTTTGTCAATACAATATTTACCTCCACAATTCTTAGATTCCAATTTCGGTTCTTTCACCATCGTTGCACTATTCCCACTCTCCACCTTTGTAGGCTCAGCATCTGCACTCACAGGCATCACGGCCGAGTTTACAGAAGTATCATTGTGTATTACTTCTATAAAATAATCCTGTCTGCTACTATCAGTTCCAAATTCTTTGGCTTTGTCAAACATTTCTTTTGTTAACAGTACTCCTACAAAACTTGTATCTCCCACCAATACACAATCTTTTTCATGAATCAAATCATTAGTCCAACTGAAATTGTCTTCCTCCCATATTTTGATCTTCACTTTTTTATTCTTCATACCCTTTGCCGTAATTTTTACAGCTACAGCTGTTCCCACTTTGGAAGAATGGAGTCTGTTACCATTATTATCCACAAATTCAGCACTCAGGATCTTTCCTTGAGGATCATCACTCTTTTTTCCGCCCGTGGTTACTGGGAATTTTGCTGAATTTCCATCAGGTTTAGGTTTGGGTTTTGCTGGAGTAGGAGTTGTTTTGGGCTTTGCTGGTGAGGGAGTATGCCCTTTAGGAACCTCTCTTTTTCTTGGAGGTTCTGGATTATGAGTAGGGTTGACTACATTAATATTAGGACTTGCTTTTTGTATATGTTTGCTAACCACATCAGCCGTTACATAATATTCGTGAGTTGCTCCCTCATTTTTATCACCTGATGCAGTGCGTGCATTGGCTATCATTACAGCCATTGTGTAAAAAGGTAATCTGAAAACAGCTTCTGCCATTCCTTTTTCATTTACTCTACTAAGAACAGGGACAGGATTGATTTTATTCAAAGCATTTACTGTGGGCTTGTGTCCTTCTCCCTGAGCATCATCTTCCCAAAGGGTAAAAGCAATATTCATCTCGAACATCTCTACACAATATGCCCTTGCAATAATGGTATCTTTATAGCTTAACTTTTTACCTTTTGGAATAGGTTTATAGTTAGCATCCAGAAGTTCCACTCTGGTTATTTTAGGTTCTTTAGCCCGTTGTGGATGTACAATAAGTTCTCCATAGTCTTCACCCTGACGTACAATGATCTTTATTCCCTTATGAAATAAACTCTTCTGTCCGAAAATATAAGGAACCATTTGACCTTCTTTATCGCTTCCGCCTTTTCTCCAACCTGTTTTGGTCTGTACCATCACCTCCCAATGTGCTTTGGGTATTTGTAAAGGGTTTTTAATAGGTTGTAAAGGGTTCAGCCAGCCATTTATTGTAGTGACAGAATACATTTCCTGTTTTCCTATCACAGGCTTATCGTTTCCGATGATTGTTAATTTTCCCATATTTGTGTGTTTATTTGCAGATGTTTACATCTTCTTCCTGTTCATCCTGAAATTCTTTGTAGTCAAGCAACGGGTTAATATTCTGTTGCTGTTTTGGATCTGCATTTCTTACATTCTGTTGGGTTACCTCCGAAGTTTGTCCATGTTCTTTTATCGTAATTTTCCCACCTGTTACACACATAAGTTCAGACAGTTCTGTAATACAACTTTTGTTCATAACCTTTACTTTTTCATAGGACTTCTGCCATTTTCCAGCAGGAGCAAAAGCACAAGGTAAATAACCGCCTGAACTTGGTTTTAACTTACACTGCCCAAAACTAGGTCCGGAAGGATTGAATTGCAGATCGTCTTCTGTAACAGCTAAATAATCAGCTTGTCCTTCTTTATTATTCCAATAATGTTTCTGGTGAGAGGTTACTTTAAATTGTGGAAACTGATTCCCTTGATTGCATTGGGCTTTTCCTTTTTGGATCACGAAATATTTACCATCGTGAGGGGGTGTATTTTTTGAAATCGTTTGTGTTTTTAAATTTAATAGCTATCCGTAATTCTTTCTAATAAAAAATCTTCTCTTCGTGTATTTTCATGCCCGAAATATTGAAATCTCGCTTCAATTTTATACAATGATAAATTTTCTCGGTTAAAAAGATATTCTGAAAAATGCTCGCAATCTATAGGCTTCTTTTCTGTATCTGTTTTTTCATCAAACTTGGAATCCGTAATATATAAGTCTTCCAGATTTCGATTGTCAATAGAACTCCCTTTTTGCTGAATCTTTACTCTTTCATCATCTACAATATCTTTGGACAATAATGTGTTTTGAAATTCAAACCGTATCGGCTGAGCATCAAAGATCCAAGGATAAAAATCATAGTAAACATTTGAAGTAACCCAGTTTCCTAATTGAGTTCTGTAGAAGGCACCAAACATAAAAGAGTTAAATAACGTATTTTTAAACTTCTGTGAAGTGATTTCTGGACTTTCTATAATATCTCTCATCTTTTCAATATAATCAGAGGAATATTGATCTGGGAAAAAGTTCTTTATAGAATCCAATTCAGAAACAATATCTTCTGTTTTCTTTGTCAGTACTATATCAATAAGCTTCCCATCAGGATCTATAATATATCGAATTGGATAGATTACCTCTATGCACATTTTTGCAAGGGTGTCCACTTTAGTGTCTGAGATATCTTCATTTTTTCTGAAATCAAATGCTGAAAAGAGAAAATGATAATTCCTGTTTTTAATTCCTTCAAAATGTAATTTGACTTTGTTCTCATACTTTGTAAGGATTGTGTCATCAGAATAGACAGTCTGGGTAATTTGATAATTTCCTTCCCAGAATCTAAAATCAAAAGGGAATTTTCCATTAGCTGGGAAATCATAAAAGCTTTGGTTGTTGTCTCTGATTTTCTTGTTGAGCCCAAGGATTTCAGGTGATGATGGAATATAAAGTTTCATTCCCTGAACAATATCGCCATCAAAACGTTCCGACAAAGAACAGTTTCGATTATGATACTCTTTTAAATACTCAGGGTTTTCAAGCTGTATCTCATTACAGAGATCAGCAAGGGACTGCCCAGATTGGGTGTAATAAATGATCATCGAATTTGTGTTTTTTATGATAACAAGTATACTTAAAATTATTTAAAAATTATATAGGTGTTTTCCCTGTATTTTGAATTATTCTTTCATGTGCATGTCTGTAAAGTGATGGGATAATGTGTTATGGCTTTTATTTTCAGTCGATTGGATGAATTATTTAAAATATATAAAAAGGAAGTTTTTTAGTATAAATCTATTGTTCAATATTATATATGTTTAATGTAATGAAATTTAGAACCATTATTTTTAAGATTTGATTAATTTTGTATCATCATGGAAAATTCAAGGAAGAAAGCAGCTATTGGCTTTATATTTATTACTTTACTGATTGATATTACTGGATGGGGAATCATTATCCCGGTTGTTCCTAAATTAATTGAAGAATTGATTCATGCAGATATCAGTGAAGCTGCAAAATATGGAGGTTGGCTGGGATTTGCTTATGCATTCACCCAATTTATCTTTTCTCCACTGGTGGGGAACCTTAGTGATAAATACGGACGCAGACCTATTATTCTTATTTCACTTTTCGGATTTGCTGTAGATTATATTTTTCTGGCATTGGCTCCCACGATCTGGTGGCTGTTTCTTGGAAGAGTGATTGCAGGGATTACCGGAGCAAGTGTTACTACTGCAAGTGCATATATTGCCGATATTTCTACTGATGAAGATCGGGCAAAGAACTTTGGGCTGATAGGAGCTGCATTTGGTCTCGGATTCATCATTGGACCTGTTCTTGGTGGGGTTTTGGGACATTATGGAGCAAGAGTTCCTTTCTATGCAGCAGCAGGATTGTGTTTGCTGAATTTCCTTTATGGATATTTTATTCTTCCTGAAAGTTTGGATAAAGATAAAAGGAGGGAGTTTGATTGGAAACGCGCAAATCCTATAGGATCATTTAAATTCTTAGGAAAGCATCCGGAAATTTCAGGGCTTATTGTTTCTCTGATTTTGATTTATATTGCAGGGCATGCAGTACAAAGTAACTGGAGTTTCTTTACGATGTATAAATTCAACTGGTCGGAAAGAATGGTTGGTATCTCTTTGGGTGTTGTCGGGTTATTGGTAGGATTGGTTCAGGGACTTCTCATCAGATGGACAACGCCGAGATTGGGTGAGCAGAAAAGTATCTATTATGGTTTGGCTTTGTATGCAGTCGGAATGCTCTTGTTTGCTTTTGCTTCCGAAGGGTGGATGATGTTTGCCTTTTTGGTTCCTTACTGTTTAGGAGGAATCTGCGGACCAGCTTTACAGTCTGTAATCACCAAAAGTGTACCTTCAAATGAACAGGGAGAGCTTCAGGGAGCACTTACGAGCTTGATGAGTGCAACTTCCATTATCGGACCTCCGATGATGACGAATCTATTCTACTTTTTCACGCATGATGAGGCGCCGTTTAAATTTTCAGGAGCACCGTTCTTTCTTGCGTTTATATTAATGTCTTTAAGTGTAGTGATCACTTATTCTGCCTTTAAAAAGAAAGGAAAAATTTAAGCAATACAGATTTATTTCTAACTTTAAAGTATGGATAATTTAGCATTAGAAAAATACTTTGGAAGAATTCATTATTCCGGAGATAGAAGTGCAAATATGGAGAATTTAAAAGAAATCCATCAGTTGCATCCAAAATATATTCCTTTTGAAAATATTGATTCTTATACGGGAACTGTTCCTTCTTTAAATACAGAAGATATCTTTCAAAAGCTTGTTATAGATTCAAGAGGCGGTTATTGTTATGAACAGAACCTTCTTTTACATGATATTTTAAAATATCTCGGATTTAATGTTGATCTTAGATTGGGCAGGGTAGTGTGGAGAAGAGAAGAAAGCAGTAGCGCAGCAAGAACACATCTATTGTTAACCGTAAATTTTAATGATCAAATCTATCTGATAGATTGTGGTTTCGGAACAGCAACGCTTACAAGCCCTTTGTTATTGCATAATGTAGAACCACAGCAGACACCCAACGGATTGTTTAAGATTTCAAAAAATAATAGTTCATATACGCTTTGGACATGGAGGGAAAAATGGCTGCCAGTATATCGTTTCAGTCTTGATGATGTAGAACTTCCTGAGCTTGAAATTGCTAACTGGTATCTTTCTACCCATTCGGATTCAGGGTTTAAGAATAATCTGATTCTTTCAAAAGTGGATGAAAATGCACGATATACTTTTAGTGAAAATACACTGAATATCAGAAAAAATACAGGAGAAAAAGAATCAATTCAGATAGAGAATGACATTGAACTGTATCAAATGTTACAAGATACTTTCGGACTCAAAGAGAATGCTGTAGAGATTTTGAAACAAAAGAAAAATAAGTAATTATAAACATGAAATATATAAAGGGAAGCCATGAGCTTCCCTTTACTTCTTTAAAAATTTAATATTCTAGAAAAAACTAAGGATAAAGTGATTTTACTCCGTTGTTCACGATATTGCTTCCCAATCCTGAGAAAGAAATAGAAAACTTGCTGGAGTTGAAGCTTAAAGAACCGGTAGGAGTACAAAGTCCTAAAGCATATTGGCATTGTCCGTAAGCACCCGTTCTTTTTGTTATTTTAGTTTCGCTTTTCGCTTTTCCAAGGCTGATATAAGCCCAGTCATTCACATCGGTATTGGAAACAGTAGATCCTGTATAATAAACCGTGATCTGATATCCCATTTCCCCTCTTTTAGAACCCCAAAGCCAGCTTGCAGTCCACCATTGTTTATACCATTTAGAAGCTACTCTTGCAGCTGCCTGCACGGATGTAGAATCTTCCATAGTTCCTCTCGTATCCATGATAACTAATCCTCCAAGAACATTATCCCAAACAATTCCTGAGTCATTATAAAAGCAAAGAGTGGTAAATTTCCCAGTTTTGCTGGTCCAGATAACTTCCATTACATTGGTTCCGGTTTTGATTTCTTCCGTTGCCATTTCCTTTAATCCGTTTTGTGCAAGGGTAAGATCATCGCCAGTGTATACATCACCAATTCTCCCCATTTTTACAGAAGAAGATTCCGTTATATTTCCAGATGCAATAAATTGATCTTTATCTGTAATAAGACTTTTGGAAAGTTCAATTCCTTTTTGAGTAGAGATTTTTCCTATCACATTTACACCAGAAATCTGTAAGTCACTTTTCAAATACTTTTCAAGGCTCTTTTGGGATTCATCCAGTTGAGTCTGTACGGCTCCCGGAACAGCTTGTGAAATAGGCGTTGTTTCTTTTTTCAGATCAGCAGTTGTGATTTTAGCCTGAACGGTTTCTTTTTGAGATAGTTCATCGCTCTCATCACTACAGCTATGGAAGGTAAGTACCGATAATACGGCTAGAATTTTAAAGCCAGTAACAAGTTTTTTCATAATAAATATTTTATTTAGGTTGTGTGTAGTAAATATACTTAATTGCTGAGTAATTCTCAATATTTTGAATTAATTATTTGTTAATTAGTAAGTTTTAAGTGCTAGATATCAGCTTTTAAGAATAGAAATGAAAAGTAAAATGTAAGAAATCTATTAACCAATAATATATAATGTAGTCCTTGATTATCCATCTTCTGAAGGAGTCACAAATATTCTTTGAATTTTTGAAGAAGAGATTAAATATATATCGTCAACTGATTCATATCCATAACTTTGAATCTGTAAAATGTTCTTCTAGAGGTACAAAATCTTAAAATTTGTTTAAATTTTTAGTTTACAGTAAATAAATGTATAATCTTTCGTAATTTTACAGCATGGAATTAAGCATTGGAGAAATGGCATTGATTGCAGTGGCAATCGTTGTATTATTCGGTCCGGATAAATTACCTCAGATAGCGCGTGACTTAGGAGCAGGCGTTAGAAAAATGCGTGGAGCAGTAGAGGATATCAAAACTGAAATCATGAAAGAAACAGATAATCCTGTTTCCGAGATTAAGCGTGAGATTGAAAAGGTGAAGGATGCAGCCAAAGACTTTAATCCAATGAAGGATATTGAAAAAGATATTCTTACAGAGCCTAATAATTCTGTTGCTTCTAATGAACCTCCAAAACCGAAGCCTGTAGACGACGAAACCTACGAAGGACCTGTAAGCAGATAGTATGGAGGAGATTATTCAGGAAGATAAACAGGTATTTCTGTACCTGAACAATTTAGGGGATCCGGCTTTTGATCAGCTGTGGATGTTGATTTCCAGTACATGGATCTGGGTTCCTCTTTACATTATATTCCTTTATTTTTTATACAAAAATTATAAACTAAGATCTTTAGTTTTCATTCTTATATTTATCGCACTTGGAGCAACGGTTTCAGATCAGTTGGCAAGTGTTTTCAAATATGGCGTAGCAAGATTAAGACCTTGTCATGACCCTACCTTGGAGCATTACATGAGAATTGTAAAATGTGGTGGGCAATTCGGATTTTATTCCGCTCATGCTTCCAATACATTCTTTTTAGCTGCCTTTTTAAGTATTGTACTGAAAAGTAAGGTCAAGTGGTTTCCATATGCTATATTTGTTTGGGCTATAGTGGTTTCCTACAGCCGTATATATTTAGGAGTGCATTTCCCGATTGATATTTTGGTGGGGGCGTTTGTTGGATCTTTATTGGGAGTGATATTTGGAGCACTCGCTAAAAAAGTGATCAACAAACAAAATATACCTTCATGAAAAAATCTTTATTACTTTTAGTTTCCGTTGGACTTTCGCTAAACATTTACGCTCAGGATAAAATAAAAGCAGAAGAATGTTTTAAAAAAGCCGATTATAAATGTGCGGAAGAACAATATTCCAAGCTGGCAGAAAAAGAACAGATTCAGAAATTTCAATCCGAATATTACAATAATCTGGGAACAGTTCAAAGAAGATTGGGGAAAACAGCGCTTGCCTTTAAATCTTATGAATCAGCTTTAAAAACAAATCCTTTATCGGCTCCTGTATATGCAAATATTGCCTCATTGCACAGCCAAAAAGGAAATAAAGCAAAAGCACTGGAATATATTGAAAAAGGACTTCAGATTGATGATAAAAATCCAGATTTCTATCTTACCCGTTCCAAAATATATGATAGCCAGGGGAAAAAAGACCTTGCAATTAAAGACCTCAATCAGATTCTGACTTTTGCACCGGATAATGTATTTGCAAAAACGGGATTGGCAAATCTGAAAAAAAATAGCGGTGATCTTGAAGGCGCTTTAAAAGATTATAATCAGCTTATTGCCGAGAAACCGGAATCATTACTGTACAACGGGCGTGCTGATGTTTATCTGAAAATGAAAAAACATAAAGAAGCTCTTACGGATATCAATAAAGCTATATCTATTGATGCAAAGTTTTCCCAATCTTATGTGACGAAAGCTTTGATTTTATTTGATACTGCGAAACCTAAAGAAGCTTGTGAAAATCTGGAGAAAGCAGTAGTATTAGGCTATGAAAAAGCGATACTGGCTGACTATTATTCTAAATGTACCAAGAAATAATATAGATAATGACAGATGGAATTTTACTTCCTTAGCGTCATTATTTTAATCATTCATAAAAGCAGCTGAATGCAACAAATCGTTAACTTTAGCTGTTTTTTTAATTCAGTAAAGTAAATAGACATGTTAAACATTGTTCTTGTAGAACCGGAAATTCCTAATAATACTGGAAATATCGGAAGATTGTGTGTGGGAACCGAGTGTAAGTTGCACTTAATTCATCCGTTTGGATTTGTAATTAATGATAAAAATTTAAAACGTTCCGGATTGGATTATTGGGTACATCTTGATGTCACTGAATATGCCAATGTAGAGGAGTGGGTAAAAAGTATTCCAGATCCGTCGCGCGTTTTCCTGATGAGTTCCCATGCAGAAAAATCTTATCTTGAAAATAATTTTCAGGAGGGAGATTGGTTGGTATTCGGAAAAGAAAGTGTGGGTTTGAGTAAAGAAGTATTAGATCAGTTTGAAAATCATTTAACCATTCCGATGTCTAAACTTATTCGAAGTTTTAATATTGCGAACTCTGTCGCTTTTGTGGTGGGTGAAGCAAAAAGACAAATCAGTTTAAAAAACTAATTTGCCTTTTTTTAAATAAAATTATTCTATTACCATTATCCTGCGATTTTATAATCAATCGGATAGTGGTATTTATTTTTAATCGTTATGATACGGTTTTCCCTGTAAAATCTGATCGGCTCTGTAAAGCTGTTCAACGATAAATAATCTGATCATCTGATGGGTAAATGTCATTTTAGATAGCGACATTTTTTCATTAGCCCTGCTGTACATATCTTCTGAAAAACCATAAGCTCCTCCAATCAGAATGTGTACTTTTTTCACAGAAGAATTCATCCACGTATCTATTTTCTGCGAGAATTCACGGCTGGTAAACTGTTTCCCTTTTTCATCAAGAATTACCACAAGATCATTTTTATCAATGTGATTCATGAATAACTTAGCTTCTTCTTTTTTCAGAAGGTCTGGGGATAGATTTTTAGCATTTTTTACATCAGGAATTTCCGTGATTTCAAAATTCCAGTGCTTGGGAAGACGGTTAAGATAATAATTGATCAAGGATGTAATTTCCTTGTCATCTGTTTTGCCGATACAAAGTAAACTGATTCGCATTGTGAAAAATTTCAGGTGGCAAAGATAAGGGTTTTAAAGTTTAATATTCTCATCCAATCCCTGCTACCTATCATCCGTAACCTGCTGCCTATTTAATTTAATTCCCCTACCTTTGTAAAAAGACAAGCAAATAGATGGGTGTAAAGGTTCCTAATTTTATTTTGAAGATTCAAGATTTTTTTGATGACATTCATATTCCTGTATTGGGAATATCGCTTTGGCAGATGTTTCAGATTTATATTTCCGGAATTTTCAAAGGGAAAATTGGTAGAAAAGCAGCCGCTATTTCATGGAGCTTTACCATAAGTTTATTTCCTTTTATTCTCTTCCTTCTTTCCGTATTGCCTTATATGCCTCACTATGACAAGTTGCAGTTTTATATCTTTGATGTATTGATGCATAATGTATTTCCATCCAATATGGAAGGTGATGTGAGAGGATATATTGAAACCAATATTATCCCGAATATGAAGGGAATCAGTAATCTTACCATTGTATTGGCACTTATATTCGCAACAAATGGTACTTTTTCTTTGATTAATGGATTCAATGAAAATACAGAAGAAAAACTGAGTGATGTAAAGGAGTTTATTCTTTCGTTCTTTATTACTATAGGATTTATTACAATTGTATTTCTGGCGCTATTCGGAATTTATTATTCAGAGGTTGTAATGAAGCTTTTCACACCCGCTTATGACGTTTCATGGTTGGTAGATAACCTTTCCAGTATTATTGGATTTGTATCGTTTCCGTTGTTCTATTTCATTCTTTTGACCTTATTTTATTGGCTGGGTACAGTGAAGATTATCAGATTCAGACAAGCTATTCCAGGTGCTGTACTTACTACGATATTATTTGTACTTACTACCTATATTTTTGCGATTTACGTAAAAGATATTGCCCGTTATAACGTTCTTTATGGATCCATCGGAAGTATGATCCTGTTGATGGTTTGGGTGAATGTTAACGTGTATCTTCTGTTATTTGGAAACGAATTGAATATGGCGATCAGAAAGCTCAGAATAGAGAAGCTGCTTTCAGATGAGATCCAAAAAGAAACGATTGGATACCATACTCAGGTCATAGAACCGGATTTTAACAGTGACAAAGAGCACCAAAGAAAACTTGAAAATAATAAAAAAGATGAGTCTTAATAATAGACTATCTTGTTAAAAAAGTAAATCGGGGAATCAATAAAATTGATTCCCCGACTCTTTATGTTATGATATAAATTACGAATTCTTTGTGTCTCATAAAGTCTTTAATCTTCTTCAGGAATATTTCCTTTTGAGCTTAAACTTAAGATCGTATATCCTAAAACAGCTGCAATAAAAGACGCGATAAGAATAGCAAATTTAGCTTCATCCTGGATAAGTATTTCGCCTTTAAAGGAAAGTAATGCGATGAAAATAGACATAGTAAATCCAATTCCGGCAAGTAAACCTACACCTATCATCTGAGTCCAGTTACTGTTTTGAGGTAATGAACTGAGTTTTAATTTAATGGCAATTAAAGAGAATAGATTAATTCCAACCAGTTTTCCAACAACCAAACCGAAAATAATACCTAATCCTAACGTACTTGTAACTCCAGTTACCATTTCACTTGAAAAAGTAATGTTGGTATTCGTTAAAGCAAAAATAGGCATGATTAAAAAGCTTACAGGAATATGAAGCTGATGCTCCAGTTTTTCCAATGGTGAAATTTCTACATTAGATGCATTGGTCGGAATGGAAAACGCAAGTAAAACACCAGCTATAGTTGCATGAATCCCTGAATGATGCAGGAAGTACCATAAAAATAGCCCTGGAATAATATAAAATATTGTTTTGGTTACTTTTAAAAAGTTTAAAATAAACAGTAGCGCTGTTACTCCAAACGATAATAAAAGATAGGTCCAATGGATCTGATCCGTATAAAATATTGCAATAACAAGAATTGCTCCCAAGTCATCTACAATGGCTAATGCAGCCAGAAATATTTTGATAGAATTAGGAATTTTCTTTCCGAGCATTGAAATAATTGCCAATGAGAAGGCTATATCTGTAGCCATAGGAATTCCCCAGCCATTGCTGTATTCTGTTCCTGCATTGAAAATACTGTAAATAACTGCCGGAACAAGCATTCCGCCGACTGCAGCAAAAATAGGTAAGGAGGCATTCTTAAAAGATGAAAGTTCACCTTCTACAAGCTCTCTTTTGATCTCAAGTCCTACCAAAAGAAAGAAAACAGCCATCAGACCATCATTAATCCAGATGCTGACAGGGTATTCAAGCCCAAACAGATGGGTTCCAACTTCTTTATCCAAAAAGTGCTGAAAGCTTTCTGCGGCTGATGAGTTTGCAATAAGTAATGAAATAAGCACACAGAAAATAAGTATAATTCCTGATGCCTGACTGTTGTTGAAAAAATTTTTAAAATATTGTGATAAATTCATATTTATGATTGTACTCGTCTCACCCTTGAGACTCCATTAATACTTTTAAGTTTTTTAAAGGTTTCTTCTAACTGACCTTTATTCTTAACTTCAAGATTGATGTTTCCGGTGAAAACGCCATTATTGGATTCTATGGACATGCTTTTCATATCCATTCCCATACTTCCACTGATTACTGTGGTAATATCATTGATCATACCCATTCTGTCCAGACCTTCAATTTCAATTTTTACTCTGTTTTTGAAGCTTTCTGCATTTACCCATTTTGCAGGAATGACACGGTAGTCATATTGTGCTCTAAGGTTGATCGCATTCGGGCAGTTATCGCTGTGAACTTTAATTCCGTCAGAAATAGTGATGAATCCGAAGATTTTATCTCCAGGAATTACCGTACAGCATTTTGCATAAGTATAGTTCAGTTTTTCCTCGTCTTTTCCAAAGACGATCATATCGAGATTTTGTTCTTTCGATTCCTCGAATTGAACATTTTTAGATGGGGATTTTCTGAACCTCGAAAGTAAATTGTTGAATACATTCTTACTTTCAATATATTTTCTTAAACTACTTACATCCAGTTCGTTGCTTTGGAATTTTAAAAATAGTTCCTGTGATGATTTTAGATTAAAGAACTTCTGTAATTTATTAATCTCTTCATCATTGAAATTGATTTTCGCATGACGAAGCTTTCTTTGTAGAATTTCTTTTCCTTCTTCTACCAGCTGGTTTTTCTGGGAATTCAGGTAACTTTTAATCTTAGACTTAGCCTTTGAAGTCACAACAAATTCCAGCCAGTCTGATTTAGGTTTTTGATTTTGAGAAGATAAGATATCCACCTGATCTCCATTCTGCAGTACATAAGAAATCGGAACCAATTTTCCATTGATCTTAGCACCTAAACATTTCATTCCCAGATCAGAGTGAACGGAGAAGGCAAAGTCTAAAGCCGTAGCATTGGTTGGCAAAATTTTAATTTCTCCTTTTGGTGTAAATACAAATACCTCTTTTGAATAAAGATTAAGCTTGATATTATCCAAAAGTTCAGACGTAGAAAGATTCTGCTGCTGTTCCAGTACTTCACGGATTTCTGTAACCCATTTTTCAAAATTACGGTCATCGGAACTTTGCTTGTAGCCTTCTTTATATTTGTAATGTGCTGCAACTCCTTTTTCAGCGATCTCATCCATACGTTCTGAACGAATCTGTACTTCAATCCACTTTTTATCAGGACCTAAAACTGTTAAATGCAAACTCTCATATCCTGTAGAACGAGGTTGTGTGATCCAGTCACGCATTCTGGACGGATTACTGTGGTAGACATCGGTAACGATAGAGTAGATCTTCCATGCCAGAAATTTTTCATTTTTAGCATCAGATTTATAAATAATTCTAATCGCGTAGTTGTCAAAAACTTCTTCAAAGGAAACCCCCTGTTTAAGCATTTTCCTGTAAATGGAAGAAATAGCCTTTGCACGACCTTTGATTTTAAAGTTTAATCCTTCCTCACGAAGTCTCTCAGAAACTTCTGTTTTGAATTCTTCGATATATCTTTCACGGCTTTCTTTGGCAAGTTCCAATTTTTCCGTGATCTCATTATAAACTTCAGGATTATTATACTTTAGAGAAAGATCTTCAAGCTCTGATTTGATATTATACAAACCAAGACGGTGAGCCATGGGAGCGTAAATATACACCGTTTCCGAAGCTATTTTCTTCTGCTTATCCGGAGCCATGCTTTCCAGCGTTCTCATATTGTGAAGACGGTCTGCAATCTTGATCAGAATCACTCTGAAATCTTCAGATAATGTAAGCAACAGCTTTCTGTAATTTTCAGACTGAACAGAAATATTCTGATGATTCATGATGGATATCTTTGTCAATCCATTCACGATATTGGCAATTTTCTCTCCGAAGATTTTCTTAAGGTCTTCGTATGTATAATCAGAATCTTCAATGACGTCATGCAAAAGTGCACAGGCAATGGAAGTGGCACCCAAACCAATCTCTGTCGCTACAATTTTTGCTACAGCGATAGGGTGATAGATGTAAGGTTCCCCAGATTTTCTCCTTTGATCTTTATGAGCGTCCAACGCAATGTCAAATGCTTTTCGGATGAGCTTATTATTTTCCTCATCCAAAGTTCTGTATGTGTTAGAAATCAGATCCTTATATCTGGCAAGGATCTCTTTGTTTTCTTGTTCTAAATCGTAACTCATTTGTGCAGATGCCTATATTTAGACGAAAATACGAAAATTTTTACTTTTTTCAAACATAAAAATCCGTAGGGTTACTACGGATTCGGTTATTAGATTTTATATTGATTTAAAATTTTACTTCTGAATTCATACCGTCACTCGACGTTTTAATCTTAATGTCTGGGCTGTTGTGGATTTCCGCCCTGTTTCTGGCATCGATGTACTTTTTAATCGTATCATAATTAGCCTGATCAATGCTCATATTTTCAAATAAATAAGTTTTTATAACAGTATTCTGAGTAAAAATGCTCCGGGCACTGTCTGCCTGAGTACTGTCTTTTACTGCAACGCTAGCCAAGTACTGAGCGTTGTTTGGGTCACTGCTAAGGTATATAATATAATCTGAACTTGGGAATCCTGAGTTTTCCAGATCATTTTCCAATTTTTTGTAATCGCTATGGTGCTCAAATAGCCCAGCTAATATATTTGACATAATTAATGGGTTTTAAAGTTCTGATTAAAGTTAATAATAATTTTCTTATTTTTTTAGTATTTATCCAATAAAATTTATCTATTAATATTTCATCTATAATATAATGTTAAAATGTTTGAGGATGTCTATTGAACGAGTGTTTAAATTTGTTAATTAAATAATTTCTCTGATACAGTTACGTTTTATCAGTTGTCTGTAATGAAAGCAAAATGAAGGTTTTTGATGTTGATTAACTCTACTTTTATAACTTGACTAAATTAATCCTCACACCGACTTAGCGAATAGAGCCGATTTTAATTACTGCTAGATTGACTCTTACTTTTTTATAATTTTCGTTGTATTTCTTTGTGTTTATTTTCCAATTATTTTAGATAAAAAAACATTTATGAAGTATGAGCTAATAAAATAAGACCGTTTCATAATTGAAACGGTCTTATTATTTAATATTTGTTATTTAATTAAATTCTTTCGTTTTTAATTTCCTCTACAATTTCCGGGTTCAATAATGTGCTGATGTCTCCAAAATTACTGAAATCTCCTTCTGCAATTTTTCTCAGAATTCTACGCATAATTTTTCCTGAACGTGTCTTCGGAAGCCCTGAAACGAAATGTATCTTGTCAAGTTTTGCAATAGGACCAATCTGATCGGAAATCAATTGATTGATCTCTTTCTTAAGGTTGTCTTTGTCACGGCTTTCTCCGGTTTCTTTAAGCATTACATAACCATACAAAGCATTTCCTTTAATGTCATGCGGATATCCTACGATTGCAGATTCTGCTACAGCAGGGTGTTGGTTGATACTGTCTTCAATAGGTGCGGTTCCTAAATTGTGTCCAGAAACAATAATTACATCATCCACACGTCCGGTAATTCTGTAATAACCCACCTCATCTCTTAAAGCTCCGTCACCTGTAAAATACTTACCTGGAAAGGCTGTGAAATAAGTTTCTTTATATCTCTGATGATCACCCCAGATTGTTCTTGCAATTCCTGGCCATGGAAAACGAATACATAGGTTTCCAGTTACCTGATTTCCTGTAATTTCATTGCGTTTATCATCCATTAAAACAGGCTGAATTCCAGGTAAAGGTAATGTCGCATAAGTTGGTTTTGTAGGGGTAACAAACGGAAGAGGAGAGATCATAATTCCTCCGGTTTCAGTTTGCCACCAAGTATCTACAATTGGGCATTTTTTCTTTCCAACATGATCATTAAACCAGTGCCATGCCTCATCATTGATAGGTTCTCCTACAGATCCGATGACCTTCAGTGAACTCAGATCGTGCTTGTCTACCCATTCTGCACTTTCTTTTGCTAAAGAACGTATTGCGGTTGGAGCAGTATAGAATTGAGTAATTTTATGTTTTTCAATAACTTCCCAGAAACGATCCGGCTCAGGATAAGTAGGTACACCTTCGAAGATTACTGTGGTAGCACCATTCAACAATGGACCGTAAAGAATGTAGGAGTGTCCTGTGATCCATCCAATGTCCGCAGTACACCAGTAAATATCATTTTCTTTATAATTGAATACGTTTTTAAAGGTATATGCGGTGTAAACCATGTATCCGGCACAGGTGTGAAGCATTCCTTTTGGTTTTCCTGTAGAGCCTGAAGTATAAAGGATGAAAAGAGGATCTTCAGAATCCATGATTACGGTAACGAAATCCGGGGATGCTTTTTCGTAAAGGTCGGCTAGCCAGTAGTCTCTTCCTTCTTTCATTTTAATTTCGTTGTGAGTTCTCTTTACAACAAGAACTTTTTCAACGGTTGGTGTTTTTTCTAAAGCTTCATCAACAATACTTTTTAAGTCTAAAACTTTGCTTCCTCTGTAACTTCCATCTGAAGTAATAACCATTTTAGCTTCACAGTCATTAACTCTTGAAGAAACGGCAGAAGCGGAGAATCCTGCAAAAATAACGGAATGTACAGCTCCTAATTTGGCACAGGCAAGCATGGTAACTGCCAGTTCAGGGATCATAGGAAGATAAATACAGACTCTGTCTCCTTTTTCGATTCCCATGTCGCGTAAAATATTGGCTGTTTTGTTGACACGAGTGTATAATTCGTTGTAGGAAATGTGTTGTGCTTCTTCTTTCGGATCGTTCGGTTCCCAAATGATAGCTGTTTTTTCTCCTCTTATGGTAAGGTGTCTGTCAATGCAGTTTTTGGTAATGTTAAGTTTGGCGTTTTTGAACCAGGTGATCTTTGCTTCATTCATGTCATACTTAACGACTTTGCTCCATCTCTGGTACCACACGAAGTTTTGATCTGCTACCTTATCCCAGAATTTCTTTGGATTTTTGATAGATTTTTTATATTCTTCAAAATAATGTGGTAAATCTTCTATTAAGTAATTTCTCATATCCTTTTTCGTTTTTTTGAAATTTGAATTATATTGTTAATTTGTTTAATCTTTTGCTTGAATTTAATTTTCAGATATCATCTTATCTGTGTAAGAAATAATAGGTCTTAAAATTTTAAAATGGTAATTTTTAACGCTCAGAAATGATACTTAAATATATGTTTAATTTTTTGGTTAAGCCCTATATTCCTTGATTTTTCCCTGAATTTCTTCAATGATTTTCTCATCATCAATAGTGGAAGGAATCTGAAAATCTTTACCATCTAATAATGTTCTGATAAGCTTACGAAGTATCTTTCCTGATCTTGTTTTGGGTAAACGTTTGACAACCATTGCACTTTTAAGAAAAGCTACAGCACCTATTTTTTCACGAACCATTTGAATAATGTCCTTTTCAACATCGGCTTCCGAAATGGTGGTGCCGTTTTTTAAAACAACCGTTGCGAAAGGTACTTGTCCTTTAAGTTCATCATCAATGCCTACAACGGCACATTCTGCAACATCGGGATGTGATGAAACAATTTCTTCCATCTCAGAAGTGGAAAGTCTGTGTCCGGCAACATTGATGACGTCATCCACACGTCCTGTAATGAAAATATAGCCGTCTTCATCTTGTATAGCGCCATCTCCGGAGAAATAATATCCATTGTATTGGGATAAGTAACTTTTTTCAAAACGATTATAATCTTTCCATATTCCAAGTAAAGCACCTGGAGGAAGAGGAAGTTTGATCACTAAATAGCCTTCATGATGTGGATCGAGTTCCAGTCCGTTTTCGTCAAAGATTTTAATGTCATATCCCGGAATTGGTTTTCCGGCAGAAGCTCTTTTGATGTTATAATTTTCATCAAAGGTTAACAACCCCAGCATGGGTGATCCTGATTCTGTCTGCCACCAGTGATCAATAGCAGGAACTCCGATATGCTCTGCAAACCAATCCAAGGTGGCAACATCACATCGTTCACCTGCTAAAAATTGCTTTTTAAAATAGGAAAGATCATATTTTTTAACCCATTCTCCGTTTGGATCTTCTTTTTTTATTGCTCTTATTGCAGTAGGAGCGGTAAACATTGCCGAAACTTTATATTCTGAGATGATTCTCCAGAAAGTTCCCGCATCCGGTGTCATAATAGGTTTTCCTTCAAATATTATAGTTGTATTTCTATTGAGTAAAGGTCCGTAGACAGAATAACTGTGCCCGACTGCCCATCCAAAATCAGAAGCCGCCCAATAAGTTTCACCGGGTTCAATACCATACATATACTTCATAGAGAATTTTAAAGCGGTTGCGTAGCCACCTGTATCACGAACGATGCCTTTGGGTTTTCCGGTAGTTCCGGAAGTGTAAAGTAAATAGAGCGGGTGAGTGGATTCTACAGGCACACAGTCTGCAGATTCAGATTTTTGAACCAGTTCTTCATAATCGATAAGCCCTTCAAACATTTCATGCTGATTATCTACCAGTTTTCTATTGTAAACAATGATGTTGTCTACTTTATCCTGCGCCAGTTCAATAGCTTTTTCTACTAATGGAAGGTAAGGGATTCTTTTGGCGATTTCTATTCCTGCTGTTGCGGTGATTAAAACTTTAGGTTTACAATCATCAATTCTTACCACCAATTCATGAGGTGCAAAACCTCCGAAAACCACATTATGAATAGCCCCAATTCTTGCACAGGCGAGCATAGCAAAAAGCGTCTGTGGAATCATCGGCATATAAATAATAGCCGTATCTCCTTTTTTCAATCCTAAAGAAGACAATCCTCCTGCAAACTTTGAAATTTCTTCTTTTGCCTGATGGAATGTATAGGTTTTCTTTTGGTTGGTTACCGGAGAATCATACACGATGGCAATTTGATCACCAAATCCGTCTTCAATATGTTTGTCGATACATAAATAGCACATATTGAGCTTTCCGTCGGAAAACCATTGAGGGTAATCATTGTCATCTTTTGAAAGGATCTGTTGTGGAAACTCAAACCAGTGTATTGCTTCAGCCTGTTCCTTCCAGAAATTTTCTTTGTCTTCTATGCTTTGTTTAAATAAAGTATCGGTTTTCATGTCAATAATTGTGTATTTGGAGTGGTTGTTACCCTTGTATTTTCATCTAAAACAGCTCTTCAATCTGCTGCATCAGTTTTTTTATTGAATAAGGTTTGGTTACATAAGCATCGGCGCCCATTTCCATTCCTTTTTCAATATCTCTGGGGTTGTTTTTAGCACTCAGGAAAATTACCTTAGTATCTTTTAGTTTATTGTCTTGTATGATGATGTCCAAAGTGCTGTATCCATCCAGATTGGGCATCATGATATCAAGAAGTATGACATCGGGAATCATGGTTTTTAAGAACTCAAGAACTTCCGTTCCGTCACGGGCAATGAAAACATCATAACCGTTTTTCCTGAAGCTATATTCCAGCGACATTAATATTTTATGCTCATCATCTGCAATAATTATCTTTTTCATAAAGGCTTTTTAAAGGTGTTCAACTTCATTTTTACTCTCGTGTATTATCTTTTCAGGAAGACTGATGGTAAAGGTTACTCCAAGTCCGCTATTTTCAGCTTTTATACTTCCCTGGTGTGCCTGTACTATCTTTTTTGAGATGGCAAGTCCAAGTCCACTTCCTGTTGGTTTTAAAATATTTTGATTTTTAGATTGATAAAACTTGTCAAAAATCATTTCCAGATCTTCTTCAGGAATATGTTTTCCCGTATTGAAAATAGTTATCATTAACTGATTGTCTTTTTCAAATAGCTTGGTCTGTATTGTTCCCTGTTCATCGGTGAATTTCAGAGCATTTCCCCAAATATTCTGAAACAACTGGATCATTCTCGCTTCATCATATTCAAATATAAAATGATTCAAAAGATTAACCTCGCTTAAATGAATATTTTTCTGTTGTATCAGGTGGAGCAGAGGGTTTAATGCCTTTTTGTAGGTCTCAATAATATTATGCTGTTGAATATTTAAAGAGATCTCTCCATGCTGTAATTTGTCGAGATAAAGAATATCGTTAATGATTTCACTTAATCGGTCAGACTCTGTAATGATATTGTTTAAAAACTCACTTTTGATATCCAGTGGAATGTCATCGTCATCTGCCAGAATTTCCCCTGCAGAACGTATTGCTGTAATTGGAGTTCTCAATTCATGAGCAACGGAATCCAGGAAGTCATCTTTCTGACGGTCTTTCACGATGAGGTTTTCATTGGCTGTTCTCAGATCATCCGAAAGCTTTTGCAGCTCTTCAGACTGTTCCGTAAGTTTCTTATTTAAGCTGATGTTTTCCTTTGATTCCTCCAGAATATTTAAAACTTCTTTTAAGGATATTTTATCCTCTTTTGTAACACCTTCAATCAGGATTTTAGCAGATGCTGTTCCGATTCTTCCTGCCAACAGGTTTTCAGAAAACTTGATAAATCTTGAGTCTGCAGTTTCAGTTTTTGAATCAATATTATATTTTAAATTGAAAATTCTTAACGCCTGCTCGGTTTTATTTTTGCCTAAAAAACGTTCCAGAATATTTTGAATATCGGAAATATAAGCTGTTCCTCGCCAGATAAAAGCATTCTCATGATTTTGAATGTATTTATCAATATCTACATAGAGCTCAGCAAAGTTCCTTTCACGATAATTTCCTTTTGAACTCACTGAAATAATGGTAAATAAACCTGTATTTATCAAGAGGGACCAGAAGAAAATCTGTGGAATTCTTGCCAGATAAGGAATGGTAAAGAAATCAAAAGAATCATACATATCTCTTAAAATTCCTTTGAATTCCTGGTTATACGAAAAATAATACTGTGGGATAATCAATCCGAAATAACAGATCGCCAATCCGGCCCCAAGCCCTATTATAGCACCCTTATAGCTTCCTCTTCTCCAGAATAAGGCTCCGAAAAATGCAGGCGCCAATTGTGCTATTACAACAAAAGAAATCAAGCCTACAGAATCCAGTGATTTTTTGATGATGAAATATTTGTAGAACACAAAAGCCATGATAATCAGAGCGAAAATGCTAAATTTTCTGATATTAGTAATGCTTCTTGTGTTTTGTTCTTCATTTTCGGATTTAAACTTTCCAAGCAATCCGTAAGGAATGATCAGGTTGTTGGAAAGCATGATGGACAGAGTGATTGCAGAGATAATGATCATGGAAATGCATGAACTCAATCCGCCAAGAAAAACCAAAACCGTGATTAAAGTATTATCAAAATGCTGAGGAATTAAAATAGAGTAGAACTCAGGATTTACTTTTTGTCCGTCGAAAATCAATCTTCCGCCCCATGCAATTGGGAAGATAAATATGGTGAAAATCAATAAATAAAGCGGGAAAAACCAGATCGCTGTTCTGATGTGTTTCTCCTGTCTGTTTTCAACGATTGCAGTATGAAATTGTCTTGGAAGAATACAGATCGCCGTGGCTGAGATCATGCATAAAACCATCCAGTTCATAGCTCCTTCAATACCGTTGAATGTATTTTTTTCTTTAAAATCTTTAAACTGACTGGCTTTGTGATAAATGTCTGTAAACCCATCAAAAACGTAATAAATAACAAATAATCCAAGAATAATAATGAAAAACAACTTTAAAAAACTTTCCAGTGCAATGGCTGAAATGATTCCTAAACGTTTTTCTGATGCATCTACGTAACGCGTTCCATAATAAGAAGAAAAAAGAGCGATAAGAATGACAACAAATGTAGCATTGTCCGTCAGAATATCCTGTGACATTGACGTTTCTGTAACCAAATGAAAGGTCTCAGAAATAGCTTTGATCTGTAACCCAATATAAGGAACTATAGCAAGAAGACACACGACGGTAATGATAGCACTGAAGCTTCTGCTGTTTCCGTATCGTAAAGATATAAAATCTGCAAGGCTACTGATTTTGTTGACCCTGGAAATTCTTACAATTCTCGTGTTTATATAGATCCAGGCAGGGATAATCATGATGGGACCAATGTAGATCGGAAGGTAATTTAATCCACTGGTAGCTGCTACGCCAATACTTCCGTAATAAGTCCATGCCGTACAATACACAGCTAATGAAAGTGCATAAATATACGGGTTGTTGATCCAAAGCTTACTTCTTTTCTTCTCTGCCAGATGAGCAACTAAGAAAAGGAGAGCCAGATAAAACAGAACTACAAAAAATAAAGCAAAACTACTCATCATGTTTTTTTACGATTACAAAGGAAATCACGATGGAAATCATCCAGACTGCGAACAAATAGATCAGGATCATAGGATAGCCTAAAACTTCCCGATCACTATTGAAAAGTAGTGAAATAGGAATACTGAAGGCAATCATCAGCCCGATGCTCAGAATAATCAGTTTTTGTTCGTGTCTTTTTTTCATAAATGATGATTCGTAAAAGATAATTGATGAACAGACATTTTTGCCGTCCATCAATCATCCTGTAGCTTTTTAATTATATTTTGTCGTCAGAATATTCTCCAGTTATGGCATAATACCCGAAAACAGCCATTCCGCCTGAGATAATCGGCATCAGTACAAATAAGATAATAATACCAAAAACCAGATCTTCCTGTTTTCCTGAAGCAATCTTGGGGATTCCCATTACAGTAATTCCGAAATATCCTACGACCACTGCTATTGCGATCCAGAGAATGCCTAATATTTTTTTTAGTCCGTTCATTTTAGTAGTTTTAAAATTAATAAAAATTTGAGTGAATCAATGATTAATCGTGAAGATTATTGTTCTTATTTTTAAGATAAATTAATCCGATGATGAAACATACCGCTGCAACTCCAATCGGATACCAAAGTCCTTCCAGGTACCATGTCGCATGTCCTGCATCCTTTCCTGTGGTTACCAGATAAGTTGCCACTGCAGGTAGAAGCCCTCCGAATACACCATTTCCAATATGATAAGGTAAAGACATTGATGTATAACGGATTCTTACCGGGAACATTTCAACAAGGAATGCTGCAATAGGACCGTAAACCATCGTTACAAATATCACCTGTACAAACACCAGGAAGATCAGATACCATTTTGTGTCATCACTTACTTTTACAGCTTGAGAAACTTTTGCCTCTTCAGCTTTTCCGTCTTTCATTACCGGACCGCTTGGTGACCAGTGAACGATACTGTCTTTCTTGATTAAAGTTCCGTCTGTGAAAAGAGTTTCTTTGTGGAAGGTAACAAGGCTATCTGTTGCAATATCATTGTGGATTTTAGCAATTCTTTTCTCTGTGATTCCATTAGATGCTATTACTTTATTTTCAAGATTTACACTTTTGAACATACTGTCATAGATAGGTCTGTACGCTAAAATTGCAATTAACATTCCTGTCATCATCACTGCTTTTCTTCCGATTTTATCAGAAAGCCAACCAAAAAATACAAAGAAAGGGGTTCCTAAAAACAAAGCCGTAGCCATAAGATAGTCTACCTGTGTAGAATCTATATTCATTACTTTTTGCATGAAACTCATAGCATAGAACTGTCCTGTGTACCAGATTACCCCTTGTCCCATTGCTGCCCCGAAAAGAGCAAGAAGAACAAATTTGAAATTATATTTATTTCCGAAACTTTCCTTTAACGGATTCTTGGATGTTTTTCCTTCACTCTTAGCTTTAGCAAAAAGCGGAGACTCCTTCATGTTTTTTCTGATGATATAAGATACCGCAACCATTAAAATTGAAATCCAGAACGGAATTCTCCATCCCCAGCCATCAAACTCTTCAGGAGAAAGTGTGGTTTTGGTAATTAAAATAACGATCAATGAAATGAAAAGTCCTGCCGTTGCAGTAGTTTGAATCCATGAGGTCCAGTAACCTCTTCGATGAGGTTGTGCATATTCGGCAACATAGGTTGCGGCACCTCCGTATTCACCACCAAGAGCTAATCCTTGCAATAATCTAAGAATTAAAACTAAAACAGGAGCCATGAACCCAATCGTTTCATAACTTGGAATACATCCGATCAGGAAAGTGGAAAATCCCATGATCAGTAAAGTAACAAGGAAGGTGTATTTTCTCCCGATAAGATCTCCCAGTCTTCCAAAGAATAAAGCTCCGAAAGGTCTTACTACAAATCCTGCTGCAAAAGTAGCAAGGGTAGATAAAAATGCAGCTGTAGGATTATCTGCCGGGAAAAATTTAGTTGCCAAAACAACCGCTAAACTTCCGAAAATGTAGAAGTCATACCATTCTATAAGTGTTCCGAGGGATGACGCAGTGATCACGCTCCATATGGTGCGGTTTTTCTGCTTGTCAGTCATATTCTCGTAGCTTTCGTGATGATTTTCGCTCATATTGATTCGTTTTTGATGTTATTGGAATAGGATTTTGATTTATTTTTTTTTGAACTATTAAGAGACTTTAAGTTGATAAGATTTACTATTCTTAATGGTTCAAACTTTATAAATAGATTTGGAACTGTACAATAAATTCTCCTTTTGAAGATGGTTTTTCACTAGGATTGGTATAAACAGGCCTTGTTGAATATTGTGTAGTGATTTTTGCATGATGTCCATCAATAAACCAATTGGCTCCGACATCAAACTGGGATGAAGATTTTTCGAATGCTTCAAAGTTTTTGTGAGTATAAGCAGCGAAAGGCTGTATTCTGATTTTTGGCTTTTCCGCCTGACTTGGTAATAGTAAACCAGCCTGTGCGTAGATAATATTACCTGTTCCGATAGTCGGTTGTAGATTTCCCGGACCTGCAATGGCTTTATTGCCTATGAAATTAGGATCGGTAGCCGCAATATTCATTGTCCCAAGATTTCTTACATAATTAGGACCGAAATTATAATTGTAATATCCGGCATACGCTGAAACTGCCATTTTGTTTTTAGCTTCTCCCAAAGGAATATCCGCAAATGCATCTACAGCAAAAAGGCTGATGTCATGTTTTTCAATATTAGAATTAACAGAAGTCCTCGTCCCGTCTTTTTGATGATAAAAACCTGCGCCTACATTGAATACTTTCTTCGTTCCCAAATAAGAACCTACTTTGAAAGGCAGTGTATTAGATTCTTCATCAAGGAATTGATACTCAACATAACCAGCCTTTGAAAAATTAGGATTTCCATTGTTGTCTACCGCTACAGCCCTTGATGGATCTGTTGTATTTACAGGAGTAAGATCTGTTGCAAAAGGCTTATTTAAGCTAAAGCGGTATTCAAGCTTTCCGTATTTTCCTTTGGCAAACATTCCGATCTGTCTTGCAAACTGATCCGAATTATCAATTAATGGCCATGAGAAAACAGGGGAGTCAACGGTAAGAAAATTCAATGTTGAAGCCATTGTCATACGGGAAAGTCCCATGTAATAATGAAGCCCTGCCCCTAAAGATAAACTGAATTTTCCCGCTTCTCCAGGTAAAATAACTGCGTACTCATTCCAGGCATCATGAAAAAATAACTGTGTTTTCTTTCCGTTTCCATAACCTCCTGTGCCTGTAGTTCCTGTAGCACCGCCATTAATAAAGGTTTGGTTATTGATCCCGAAATGTAAGAGGATCATATATCTTTTAGAAATTTGCGCGTATGTTAAAGCTCGTAATCGCCTGTTTCCTATGTTCCAGGTGTTGTCTGTTGCTTCACCTCCAACCATACTTCCTGGATTCATCTGGCTGTTTCTCAACCAAAGCTGATCCCATAAAATAAATCTGATGAATTTGTCTCCCTCAGGATTGAGGTTTACTTTGAGCCCGCTGCCATAATCAGGAGAGCCTTGTGAATATACAGAACTGCTGATTAAGGCTACTCCAATAAATGTAAGTAATTTCTTCATAAATTATCAATTTTTGGCGTTGTTTTTTGTGAAAGCCAAATTGGAATTAATAATTTATTTACGAAAATTTAATATATATTAGTGGTAATAGTATAGGTGTAATTTGTTGCTAGATGCGAGTTTCGTGTTTTGTAATCCGAGGTTTTGAATTTGTTTTGTTTGTAAAGTGTTGATAATTAATGCCTTGTTTCTTTGTTTTGTGCTTCGAATCTCGAACCGAATACCCCGAACCTCGTATCTACTTCTTAAATCTTTCCCACTTGATCAGCATATATTTATCAGCAAATTGAGTAATGATAATACCAGAGTTTTTAATATTCTCTTCTTTAGTAATATATTCAATTAATTCATTTTGTTTCAGTATTTTATAAACAGGATGGAACTCAGAATGGGGAGGTCTGGTAATATTGTATTTTTTGATCCATGAGCTGATGGTCACATGAGAAACTCCTATAATTCTCTCAATTTCACGATAGCTTAAGCCTTCCAGATAAAGCTGTAGCGCTTTAGTAACGTAGTAATCATCAATCTGTTTTCCAAGCTTTTTAACGGTAAAATAATAGTTGCAATTCTTACAGTGAAACCTTTGTTTTTCATTGATAATGCCGCTTTTAACAACTTTATTACCCTTGCATTTCGGACATGTATTTTCCATAGCTATATTATTTTAGCAAATATATAATAAATTAGCAAAAATATATTTTTCAATAAAGATAATTTTACCTGTATAATTTTTTAAAACAAAAAAAAAATCTTTTTTATTTGGTTTTTAAAGTAATTATATTTTAAATTTGCCAAAAAATTTAGATAAATAAATGGAAATAGAAATTTCCTCATGCGAACATCTAGTGTATGTGAGTGAAATACAGCAGGAAATGTATGATTCTGCACAGCGTAGAGGAACGGGAATCGCAAAACGTTCCATAGAATATTTGAGTAAGAAGATTTCAGAAGGCAATGCTGTGGTTGCGACTGAAAACGGTGAATGGGTAGGTTTCTGTTATATAGAGACCTGGTCACATGGGAAGTTTGTGGCAAATTCGGGGCTGATTGTATCTCCGAAATTCAGGAACGGTGGAGTAGCGACTCAGATCAAACATAAAGTTTTCCAATTATCTAGAGAAAAATATCCTGAAGCAAAAGTGTTCGGATTAACAACAGGTCTTGCGGTAATGAAAATTAATAGTGATTTGGGGTATAAACCAGTCATCTATTCTGAATTGACTCAGGATGAAGAGTTCTGGAGCGGTTGTAAGAACTGTGTGAACTATGAAATTTTAATGAAAAAGGAACGTAAAAACTGCTTATGTACAGCGATGTTATTTGTTCCGGAAAATATGAAAAAAAATGAGGCTGTAAATAATCAGCCTGATCTTAATAAAGTAAACAGTGTTGTGAATGCGCAACCAGAAATTAAATATAGCAATGAACAAGAAAGTCATCTTAGCGTTTAGTGGAGGTTTAGATACTTCCTACTGTGCAAAATATCTTAGTGAAACACTGGGGTATGATGTATATGCGGTTACTGTAAATACCGGAGGTTTTTCTAAAGAAGAAGAAAAAGAGTTGGAGAAAAAAGCTTTAAACCTTGGGGTAAAAGAGTACAGGTGCGTAGATGCTCAGGAAGATTATTACAATTCTTGTGTGAAGTATTTGATTTTCGGGAACGTATTGAAAAATAACACGTATCCTCTTTCTGTAAGTGCTGAGCGTACCATTCAGGCGCAGGAAATTGCAAAATATGCGATTGAAGTAGGAGCAGATGCTATTGCTCACGGAAGTACAGGAGCAGGAAATGATCAGGTTCGTTTTGATCTGATTTTCCAGGTAATGTGTCCGAATATTGAGATCATTACGCCAATTCGTGACATGGCTTTGTCCCGTGAAGAAGAAATTGAGTTTTTGAAAAGCCATGGCTATGAAATGGAATTCCATAAAGCACAATATTCAGTAAATAAAGGACTTTGGGGAACTTCTGTAGGTGGAAAAGAGACTTTGACCTCAAGAAACTATCTGCCGGAAGAAGCGTTTCCGTCCCAAGTTCAGGAAACTCAACCTTCAGAATTGGAAATTGAGTTTAAAAATGGAGAGGTTGTAGCGGTAAATGGAGAAAGTTTTAATCACTCTGTTTATGCGATTCAAAAAATAGAAGAACTGGCTTCTGCTTATGGAATTGGTCGTGATATTCACGTTGGAGATACCATTGTAGGAATTAAAGGAAGAGTAGGATTTGAAGCAGCGGCAGCATCTGTAATTATTAAAGCGCATCATTTATTAGAAAAACATACGCTTTCAAAATATCAGCAAATGATGAAATCCCAGTTATCCGACTGGTATGGAAACTGGCTACATGAAGCACTTTTCTTAGATCCTGTGATGAGAAATATTGAGTCTTTCTTAATGGATTCTCAGAAAACGGTAAGTGGAAAAGTGTTTGTAACCCTTCATCCATATAGATTTATCTTAAACGGAATTGAATCTGATCATGATTTAATGTCTGATAAATTCGGAAGCTACGGAGAAGCAAATAGAGCCTGGACGGGAGAAGATGTAAAAGGATATACGAAAATTGTAAGTAATTCTTTGAATATATACCACCAGATTAATCAAAATATCAACTAGAGTTCCGAAGGAACGATTTAACCCAAGATAGGACGCAGTCCTATTAGTTCAAACATGAAAAAAACAGTAGGAATAGTTGGTGCCAATGGTTATACAGGAAGTGAATTAATACGCTTGCTGGCTTTTCACCCCCAAGTGACATTGAGTTTTTTATATAGTCGTTCGAATTCGGGAACAAAAATTTCTGATCTGTACCCGGATTTAACGACGGTTTGTGAAATGGTTTTAACCAATCAAACAGAAGAGGTCGATATTCTTTTTCTATGCCTTCCTCATAAGGAAAGTCAGAATTGGTTAACTCAAAATCCTGTTGATAAAGATACGCTTGTGATTGATTTAGGGAATGACTTCCGCTTGGATGGAAATTTTGGAAACAGAAATTTTATCTACGGTTTACCTGAAATCAATAAGAAACAACTGTCAGGGTCAAAAAGTATTGCCAATCCGGGATGTTTTGCAACCGCAATTCAATTGGCATTATTGCCATTGTCAGAAAAAGGATTGTTGAATGAAGTTTTTACCACAGGGATTACAGGTTCTACAGGAGCTGGGCAATCTTTGCAGTCAACAACTCATTTTACATGGAGAAATGATAATGTTTCAGCTTATAAAACTTTGACACATCAACATGTGGATGAGATTTTACAACAGTTGATCTCATTTAATAATAAAGAAGTAAACCTGAATTTTGTTCCATGGAGAGGAGATTTCGCAAGAGGGATTTTTACAAGTTCTACCGTGAAAACTGATCTGGAATTGAAGGAGATAGAACAATTGTATCAGGATTTTTATGCAGGAGAGCCTTTTGTTACAGTAAGTGAAAGGGCGATTGATTTAAAGCAGGTTGTCAATACCAATCGCTGTGTGATTCAGATTGAGAAGAATGGAAATGTTGCCGTAATTCATTCAGCGATTGACAATTTGTTGAAAGGAGCTTCAGGACAGGCGGTACAAAATATGAATATCGCAATGGGCTGGGAAGAAAATACAGGTTTGAATTTGAAACCGATAGCCTTTTAAATAGTTAATAAGTCAATCGTAAGTTTTAAAAACTAGAATTAAATCTGACTTAGGAGAATAGAACTAATTTTTAGCGGAAGTTTCCAGGTCTTGAACTTTTGTTTCTTTTGTTTGACGATGTCGAATCTTCGATTTCAAGACAAAAGAAATTAATTAAAAACAAAAAAATGAATTTATTCAACGTATATCCATTATTCAACATAAATCCAATTAAAGCTCAGGGATCTTTTCTTTGGGATGACAAAGGAGAACAATATCTTGACTTTTACGGCGGACATGCTGTGATTTCAATTGGACATAATCATCCACACTACAAAAATAAGTTGAAAGAGCAATTAGAGAAAATCTCTTTCTATTCTAACTCTGTTCAGAATGAATTGCAGGTAGAGTTGGCTGGCAAGCTGGGAAAACTTTCGGGGTATGAAGATTACAACCTTTTCCTTTGTAATTCAGGAGCTGAAGCTAATGAAAATGCATTAAAACTAGCTTCTTTTCACAATGGAAAAAGCAAAGTACTTTATTTCTCAGGATCATTTCACGGAAGAACTTCTGCGGCAGTTTCTGTAACGGATAATCCTAAAATTGTTGCTCCGGTAAATTTTTCAGAACGCTTCATCAAATCCGAATGGAATGATATAAAGCAGCTTGAACAAACTTTTGAAGTACACGGAAATGAAATTTCATCAGTAATTATCGAAGGAATTCAAGGGGTAGGCGGAATTATGATTCCCACAGAAGAGTTCTTATTTAAGATTAAAGAGTTGTGTGAGAAATATGATGCTGTTTTGATTCTGGATGAAGTGCAGTCAGGATATGGAAGAAGCGGATATTTCTTTGCCCATCAGGAATTTGGAGTTGAAGCAGATATCATTACTACAGCGAAAGGGATGGGAAATGGCTTTCCTGTTGGCGGAGTTTTAATCAATCCTAAGTTTGAAGCTAGCAACGGTTTGCTGGGAACAACTTTTGGAGGAAATCACTTAGCGTGTGTAGCTTCAATTGCTGTTCTGGATGTAATGAAAGATGAAAACCTTATCGAAAATGCTCAACAAATGGGTGAGTATATTGAAAATGAAATTAAAGATTTACCACATATTAAATCCATCCGAAGGAAAGGATTGATGATCGGAATAGAACTCGATAGAGACTGTTCAGAAGTAAGGAAAAGCTTACTGTTTGATCATCATATTTTCACCGGAAACTCTAATGATAAAAGTGTTTTAAGGATTCTTCCGGCACTGAATATCAAAAAAGAGGAAACGGATCTTTTTATCAATGCTTTGAAAGAGGTGTTGAAAAATATTTAAGAGTAAAATAATCTTTAAAATCAATTCAAATGAAAAAATTTACCTCAGTAAGCGATGTAGAAAACTTACAGGAAATCATAAAAAAAGCTTTAGAAATTAAAGCAAACCCACTTTCTGAAACAGAAAAAGGAAAAGGAAAAACAATAGGTCTTGTATTCTTAAATTCAAGTTTAAGAACACGTTTAAGCAGCCAGATTGCAGCGCAAAACTTAGGTTTAAATGTATTGACATTAAATGCTGCACAAGAAGCATGGAACCTTGAATTTGCAGATGGAGCCGTGATGAACGGAGATACTGTGGAACATATCAAAGATGCTATTGAGGTGTTAAACCAGTATTGTGATATCATTGCTGTTCGTTGTTTTGCAGGGATGAAAAGCAAGGATGATGATGTGAACGAAAGCATCTTAAGTCAGTTTGAAAAACATGCAACAGTTCCTGTTATTTCTTTGGAATCGGCAACACGTCACCCATTACAGAGTTTTGCGGATTGTATCACTATTACAGAAAACTGGAAAAAAGATCATAAGCCGAAAGTTGTTTTAACATGGGCACCACACATTAAGCCAATTGCTCATGCTGTCGGAAATTCTTTTGCAGAATGGATGCAGGAAATGGATGTGGAACTTGTGATTACTAACCCAGAAGGTTATGATTTGGACCCTGCTTTTACAAAAGATACAAAAGTAATTCATGATCAGGATGAAGCATTGAAAGATGCCGACTTTATTTATGTAAAAAACTGGTCTTCATTTGATGATTATGCAGCAATGCCGGAAGTAGAAGAAAATTGGATGTTGACCAATGAAAAACTGGCAAACACTAATGATGCAAAAGTAATGCACTGTCTTCCTGTTCGTCGTAACGTTGAATTGAGTGATGAGGTAATGGATGGTGATAATTCTATTATCTACCAGCAGGCAAAGAACCGTATTTTCTCAGCACAAACCGTATTCAGCGAAATTTTAGACCATATAAAATAATCCCCAAGAGTCCCGAAGGGACGATTTAACACCAAGATAGGAATTTATTCCTATTAATCTATCCATACAATAAATAAAAAAATGAAACAGAAAATATACATCATAAAAATTGGCGGAGCGCTCATTGATGATGAACGATTACTGGATCAGTTTTTAGATCAGTTTTCCGGAATTAATGATAAGAAGATTCTTGTTCACGGCGGAGGAAAGCTAGCGACAACGCTGGCAGATAAACTCGGAATAGAACAGAAAATGATCAACGGAAGGAGGATTACCGATAAAGAAACATTGGATATTGTAACGATGGTATATGCAGGTGGAATCAATAAAAATATTGTTGAGAAATTACAACATAAAAAATGTAATGCGATAGGATTTTCCGGAGCTGACGGAAATCTTATTAAAGCTAAAAAAAGAGAACATCCTGAAATTGACTTTGGATTTGTGGGCGATATCAATAAGAAAAGTGTGAACAAGAAATTGGTTTCAAAATTAATTAAACTGGATCTTGTTCCTGTATTTTCAGCCATTACACATGATAAAAAAGGAAATCTTTTCAATACGAATGCTGATACCATTGCTTCTGTGATTGCTCAGGCGTTGTCAGAAAAATATGAAGTAGAGTTGTTGTATTGTTTTGATAAAGAAGGAGTTTTAGAAGATGTAAATGATCCGGAATCTATTATTAAAAGTGTAAATGAAGAAGAATTTTCTACACTGAAAGAACAAGGAAAATTACACAAAGGGATTTTACCCAAACTTGAAAACGCTCTTGGAGCCATAAAGAATAATGTAAATAAGGTATTTCTGATTAAAGAAACCGAATTAAAAAATCATATAGAGAATCATCATGCAGGAACTGAAATCTGTTTATAATAAAGAAGAATTGTTGAATAATGCAGTCGGATTGCTTAAAAATTTGATTGAAATTCCTTCATTCAGTAAAGATGAATTCAATACATCGGTGGAGATTGAAAACTTTTTCAAGAAACACCAGATTCCTACCAAACGTTTTAAAAATAATATTTGGGCAGTGAATAAAAACTTTGATGTATTCAAACCATCTGTATTACTGAATACCCATCATGATACCGTAAAACCTAATAAAGCTTACACACTTGATCCGTTTGTGCCGATTGAAAAAGACGGTAAACTGTTTGGGTTGGGAAGTAATGATGCCGGAGCTTCTCTGGTTTCCATGGCACAGGTTTTTTTACATTTTTATGATAAAGAAGATTTAAAATATAATTTAGTGATAGCGTTGACGGCAGAGGAGGAGATTTCAGGTTTTGACGGAATCGAGGCTCTGTTTCCACAGTTACCTAATATCGAGCTTGCCATTGTAGGAGAACCCACGCAGATGAACCTGGCAATCGCTGAAAAAGGACTGTTGGTGATTGACGGAGAAATGAAAGGAACTCCTTCTCATGCTGCTCATCCCAATGATGACAATTCGATTGTGAAATGTATGCAGGATCTGCAGGGAATTTTAAATTTTAAATTTCCAAAAATTTCAGAATATCTGGGAGAAGTTAAAGTAACACTGTCAGGAATCCATGCCGGAGTACAACACAATGTTGTTCCTGAATCCTGTAATTTTACTTTGGATGTAAGGGTTACGGATGAATATTCCAATAAAGAAGCCTTTGAAATCATTCAGTCACAAATGAAATCAACACTTACTGCAAGATCTTTCCGACTGAATTCCTCAAAAATAGAAATGGATCACCCGTTTGTACAGGCAGGATTGGAAATCGGAAGGACAACTTATGGATCACCAACCTCATCAGATCAGGCAATTATTCCATGCACATCTGTGAAAATGGGTCCTGGAGACAGTAGGCGCTCCCATACAGCGGATGAATTCATCTATATCAACGAAATAGAGGAAGGGATAGAAATCTATATCCGGGTTTTGGAAAAAGTGTTATAAATGATGGAGCAGGAAGATAGAAGAAAGGATGTTTTTACAATTTGTTATTAACTCCCAGTTTTATACTTCCGGCTTACAATATATTTTGACTAACGCTCAGCAGACATTTAAAGTTTACGTTTTTAATAAGGATTTATGCAAACAATACGATTAAAAATAGTGACTTTATATAATAATAAAATGTTTTTTTATAGTTAATAGTAATTTAAGGAAAGTCTTGCTGGGCTTGTCAAAATCAATCAAATATTTTAAATCAGATCATGGTAGGATCGTATCACGACAACATATGATCGTAGAAAATCAATACTTATTTATGAAAAAGATATGGCAAAAGGATGACCTCGCCACCAATATATTAGTCAATAATTTTACAGTAGGAAAAGACCTTGACTTTGATGAACGTTTAGCGAAATATGATGTTAAAGGTTCTATGGCACACTGTAAGATGCTTGCAGAAACCGGAATTATCTCCAACGAAGAATCAGTACAGATGCTTTCCGTATTGAACGATATTTTAAATAAAATAGAAGATGGGAGTTTTGAAATTGATAAAGATGCTGAGGATATCCATTCTCAGGTAGAAGCCATCCTGATTGCAGAATTAGGAGATACAGGAAAAAAAATCCATACAGCAAGATCAAGAAATGATCAGGTTTTATTAGACATAAAACTATATTTATTAGACGAAATCCGTGAAATTACAGCGCTTACCGATGAGTTTTTCCAGATTTTGATTCAATTGGCAGATCAGCATAAAAATGTTTTGCTTCCAGGATATACCCATTTGCAGATTGCAATGCCATCATCATTCGGATTATGGTTTGGGGCGTATGCAGAAGCTCTCTTGGATGATGTTGAAATGTTATTTTCAGTGAAAAATATCATTAATAAAAATCCCTTAGGTTCAGCAGCCGGCTATGGCTCATCTTTCCCGATCAATCGTGAGAGTACGACTTATAATTTAGGATTTCAATCAATGAATTATAACTCTGTATATGCTCAGATGACTCGTGGGAAGTCGGAGAAATTACTGGCAATGTCAATGGCTACTTTAGCCGGAACCCTTGGTAAATTTGCTTATGATGTTTGTCTGTATTTAAATCAGAACTTTGATTTCATCAGCTTCCCTAAGGAATTTACGACTGGAAGCAGCATTATGCCACATAAAAAGAACCCTGATATCTTTGAGCTGGTTCGTGCGCGATGCAATAGAATTCAATCTTTACCCAATGAATTGATCCTATTAACGAATAACCTTCCGTCAGGATATCACCGAGATGTACAGCTGACAAAGGAAATTCTTTTCCCTGCAATTGATTCCTTAAAAGAATGTCTGGAAATTTTAAGTTATACTTTGCCGAATATTCAGGTAAAAGACGGGATTTTGGAGGATGAAAAATATAAATATCTTTTCAGTGTAGAGAAGATCAATGAAGAAGTGAAAAGTGGAAGCTCTTTCCGTGATGCCTATGTGAAAGTAGGACAGGAGATTGAAAACAATGAGTTTGATTTTGAAATCGGAGATCTGGATCATACCCATCAGGGAAGTATCGGAAATCTTTGTCTTGATAAAATAGAATACCAGTTCAATAAACTGAAGAATAAATTATTGGGTTAAAATCTGAACCATTAAGATCATAAAACTTAAGCTGACATAAAAATCTAAAATTACTTTTAGAATACGCCTTATGTTTTATCGTTTGTAAATCCTTAAATCTTATTTGCTTAAGCGGTCTTAATGGTTGGGTTTTACTTCGCTCTTTGAATTTGATGATTGATTTTTTGAAAACTACTCAGTTGTAAATTTTATCGAAGATAAAATCTTTGTGCCTTAAAGCATACAGTTTATATATTTCTTTTGCGTCTTTGCGTTTTTATAACAAAATAAGAGATTTAAAAAACCTATTTGAAAACGCAAAGGCGCAAAATGATAATGAGATATATTGTTTTCAGTAAGTGAAAACCAGAATTAATATTAAGTTTAAAATAAAAGGACTTATTCCAGATCAATTTTAAACTTGGTAGATTTTTTCACCTCATGAAGGACGATGGAACTGTGGTATTGTCCAATATTGGGAAGGTTTGAAATTACACTTACAGCAAAGTCATTATAAGAATTAATGTCTTTTGCGATAATTTTCAACATATAATCATATTCTCCGGAAAGACTGATGATTTCCTGTACCTCGTCGTACTTTATGATGTTCTTCTCGAAGGTTTCCAATACTTTCTTGGATTGTTCTTTAAGTCGGACATTACAGTAAACGACAATATTTAAACCCAATTTTTCACGGTTTAAGAGACCTACATACTTTTCAATGATCCCCTGTTTCTCCAATTGTTTGATTCTTTCGTACGTTGGAGTAAAGGTAAGACCTATTTTTTCTGAAATTTCTTTAACAGATAAAGTAGAGTCTTCCTGTATGATGCTGAGAATCATTTTGTCTTTTAAATCCATAAACTATATTTGAGTTTTAACAAAAATATTAATTTTAAATGAGAATAAGGAATTCGTAAGTTTTTAATTTATTTTAAACTTTGTTTTTGTAGGTTCATAAAATTGTTGTATCTTTGCACCTAATGAATAAAAAAGCATTTATATCATTAGATTTACCGGGCGAAAGCGCCCTTTACGATATTTATTGTTATTAGCGAAGATTGTTGTCTTCGCTTTTTTTATGCCCAAAAATAAGAATTATGTTTACGATTACAGAACTAAGTACCGAGAGAATCAACAGTATACTGACAGAAGCGATGGCTTTTGCAAATGGTAAAACTGCTAAAATTGAAGGAGAAGTTTTTTGCTCAAACCTTTTCTTCGAAGATAGTACAAGAACAAAAACAAGTTTTGATATTGCAGAAAGAAAATTGGGACTTCAGGTTGTTCCTTTTGATGCTTCACACAGCTCAGTGAATAAAGGAGAGAGCCTTTATGATACAGTAAAGACCATAGAAAGTCTGGGAGTAAACTTAGTAGTGATCCGTGACAAGAAAGACAGATATTTTGAGGAATTAAAAAATATTAAGATCCCTGTGATCAACGGGGGAGACGGAACAGGTAACCACCCGTCACAATGTATGCTGGACCTTTTGACAATCTATCAGGAGTTTGGGAAATTTGAAGGATTGAAAGTAGGAATTGTAGGAGATGTAAAACACAGCCGTGTGGCAAACTCAAATGCCGAAGCTTTAAGAAGATTAGGTGCTAAAGTATACTTCTCAGGACCCGAACAATGGTTTGACGAAGGAGCATTAATCAACGGAACTTACCTTTCAGTAGATGAGCTGATCGCTGAAGTAGATGTTCTGATGTTATTAAGGATTCAGCACGAAAGACACGATGCAGCTATGAGTTTCTCTGCTTCGGAATATCATAAAAGATATGGTCTGACTAAAGAAAGAGAACAAGCAATGAAAAAAGAAGCAATCATCATGCACCCTGCACCAATTAACAGAGGAGTAGAAATAGACTCAGACCTTGTAGAATGTGAACGCTCAAGAGTCTTTAAACAAATGCAAAACGGTGTCTTCGCAAGAATGGCAATTCTAAAGGAGGCATTAGAAGAAAAAGGGTTTACCTTTAAATAAAAGAGCCAAGGTAAAAGTAAAAAGTATAGCGAGCTCCGTAGGAGCGACCTGTTAATAGCCAAGGGTGAAACCCATGGAAGATAAAAAATAAGCGACCTGTTAATAAAAAATAGAAAATCTAAATAGAAAAAATGAAGAAAAAATTAATACTGGAGTCCGGTGAAGTGTTTCATGGAGAAGGTTTCGGAGCAGAATTGGAAACTGCAGGTGAAGTAGTTTTCAATACCGGAATGACAGGGTATCAGGAATTGATCTCTGACCCATCGTATTGCGGTCAGATAGTTTGTATGACCTATCCGCTTATCGGGAATTATGGTATTAACCGTGATGATTATGAAAGTATTGAGCCGGCAATTAAAGGACTTATCGTAAAAGAACTTTGCGATCTTCCTTCTAACTTCCGTACTCAGATTACTTTAGATGAATTATTTAAGAAGAAAAGCCTTTCAGGAATTTCAGGAATTGATACAAGAAGACTGACAAGAATTCTTCGTAACTCCGGAGTAGTGAAAGGAAAAATCGTGAATGCTGATGCTGATGAAGCAGCAGTTGCAACAGAATTGAAAGAAACAAACTTCCCAACCAATCAAGTGGAAGAGGTTTCTACAAAAACGCCTTATGCAAACCCGAACAGAGGTTTCAAAGTAGTATTAGTAGACTTCGGAGCAAAACTAGGAATCATCAGAGAATTATCTCAAAGAAACTGTGACATCATCGTAGTTTCTCAGGATACAACAGCAGAAGAAATCTTATTGATGAACCCAGACGGAATCATGCTTTCAAACGGTCCTGGTGACCCGGAAGATGTACCACACGCTCTAGATATGATCCGTGGATTACTTGGAAAAGTTCCAATCTTCGGAATCTGTTTAGGACATCAGTTAATTGGTCTTGCTTGTGGAGCAAAAACATTCAAACTGAAGTTCGGACACAGAGGAGGAAACCACCCTGTACTGGATTTAGCGAAAAATACAGTAGCTATTACTTCTCAGAATCATGGATATGCAGTAGATCAGGAAAGTTTAAAAGGAACAGACCTTATCGAAACACACATCGCATTGAACGACAGAACAAATGAAGGTTTGAAACACAAAATTCACCCTTGTTTCTCAGTTCAGTATCACCCGGAAGCTAGCCCTGGTCCAGAAGATGCAAACTACTTATTTGATGAGTTTATCCAGTTAATGGAAGACTTTAAGAAGTAAAAAGACTTCAGATATTAGACATCAGATAACAGATTTTATCATGCATAATTTTGAAAAACTAGTTTTTTGGCAGAAATCAATTGAACTTGCAAAACAGGTGTATGTCATTTGTGTGGAGTTACCTAAAGATGAAAAGTTTGGTTTGATTTCTCAAATTAAAGGATCTGTGATATCTATTCCTTCAAATATAGCGGAGGGAGCGGGGAGAAATAATGATAGAGAATTTTATCATTTTCTTGGAATAGCAAATGCATCCTCTTTTGAACTACAAACACAGTTAATTTTAACTAGAGAATTGAATTTACTTGATGCAGAAAAAGTCGATAGTTTAATAGCAAATCTGAATGAAATTCAAAGAATGATTTATACATTCAAATCTAATTTAAAAAAGTAAAACATCCTGTTGGAAGTCTGAAATCTGACATCTAACATCTTGTATCTAAAAAAAGAAAAATGGCAAAACGTACAGATATAAAAACAATTTTAGTAATCGGATCAGGACCTATCATCATCGGTCAGGCAGCTGAATTTGATTACGCAGGAACGCAGGCTTGTCTGTCTTTGAAAGAAGAAGGCTACAAAGTAATTTTGATCAACTCAAACCCTGCAACAATCATGACAGATGTGGAAATCGCTGATAAAGTATACATCGAGCCGATTTCACTACAGTTTGTAAGCCACATCATTAGAAAAGAACGTCCGGATGCATTACTACCAACTCTTGGAGGACAAACTGGTCTTAACATGGCGGTAGAGCTTGAAAAATCAGGAATTCTTGAAGAATGCAAAGTGGAAGTATTGGGAACGAAACTTTCTGCGATCAACAGAGCAGAAGACAGAGACCTTTTCCGTGAATTGATGAGAGAATTGAACGAGCCGGTTCCGGAATCTGATATTGTAAATACAGTAGAAGGAGCACTTGCTTTCGCAGATGCAATCGGTTATCCTGTAATTGTTCGTCCTGCCTTTACCATGGGAGGAACAGGTGGAGGTATCGCTTCCACTGAGGTAGAATTAAAAGAGATTGCTGAACTTGGTTTGAAACACAGCCCGGTAACACAGTGTCTTATCGAGAAATCAATTGCTGGTTTCAAAGAAATTGAATACGAAGTAATGCGTGATGCAAACGACAATGCCATTGTGGTTTGTAACATGGAAAATATTGACCCGGTTGGAGTTCACACAGGAGATTCAATCGTAGTTGCGCCTTCTCAGACGCTTTCGGATAGAGAGTACCAGTTATTGAGAAACGCTTCCCTAAAAATCATCAGAGCATTAGGAATTGAAGGTGGATGTAACGTACAGTTAGCATTAGATCCACATTCATTCGAATACTATATCATCGAAGTAAACCCTAGAGTATCCCGTTCATCAGCGTTAGCAAGTAAGGCAACAGGATATCCGATTGCAAAGATCGCTGCAAAAATCGCGGTAGGATTAACACTGGATGAAATCATGAATCCGGTAACAGGAAAAACATACGCATGTTTCGAGCCTGCTCTGGATTATGTAGTTACTAAATTCCCAAGATTCCCATTCGATAAATTCGAAACTGCAGACAGAAGACTTTCTACTCAGATGAAAGCAACCGGAGAAGTAATGGCAATCGGAAGAAACCTTGAGGAGTCTTTACAGAAAGCAATCCGTTCATTAGAAACAGGAATCAAGCACTTAGGATTAAAAACAAAACAAGCTCAAGCTCTTACTGCTGAAGAAATCGAAAGAAGAATCAGAGTGTGTGATGACGAAAGATTATTCATCATCGGAGACGCTTTAAGAAGAGGATACGATTGGGAACAGATTGTAGAATGGAGTAAAATTGATAAATTCTTCATCTGGAAGCTTAAAAAACTGGTTGACTTCGAAAAAGTTATTGCTGAAAACAAATTTGATAAAGAAACATTAATTGAAGCTAAAAGATTAGGTTTTGCAGATATCAATATCGCAGTTCTTTGGGATGTAAAAGAGCGTGAGATTTTCAACTTCAGAAAAGAAAACGGAATCATGCCGGTGTACAAAATGGTAGACACTTGCGCCGCTGAGTTTGAAAGTGAAACTCCATACTTCTATGGAACTTACGAAGAAGAAAACGAAAGTGTAGTTTCAGATAAAGAAAAGATCATCGTTTTAGGTTCAGGACCTATCAGAATCGGACAAGGTGTTGAGTTTGACTATGCAACAGTGCATTCAGTTTGGGCAATCAAAGAAATGGGTTATGAAGCGATCATCATCAACAACAATCCGGAAACAGTTTCTACAGACTTCTCAATCTCTGATAAATTATACTTCGAACCATTAACGGAAGAAGATGTAATGAACATCATCGAGCTTGAAAAACCTAAAGGAGTAGTAGTACAGTTCGGAGGACAAACAGCGATCAACCTTGCAGATAAATTAGCTTCTCACGGAGTACAGATCTTAGGAACTTCATTAGAAGATCTTGACAGAGCTGAAAACAGAGATAAATTCGAGAAAGCCTTACAGGAAATGGGAATTCCTCAACCAAAAGGAAGAACTTCCACTTCTAAAGAAGAAGCAATCAAAATTGCCAACGAAATTGGTTACCCGGTATTAGTACGTCCAAGTTACGTTCTTGGAGGTAGAGCAATGGAAATTGTATACGCAGAAGCAGAATTGGCGCACTACATGGAGCATGCAGTAGATGCAAGCCCTGAGCACCCTGTTTTAGTAGACAAATACATGGTTGGAAAAGAAATTGAAGTAGATGCAATCTGTGATGGTGAAACAGTAGTGATTCCAGGAATTATGGAGCACATCGAAAGAGCAGGAGTTCACTCCGGAGACTCTATCGCAGTATATCCGCCACAAAATATCTCTCAGAGTGAAATCGATACTTTAGTAGACTACACAAAGAGATTAGCAAAAGGACTGAATGTAATAGGATTAATGAACATTCAGTACGTTCTTTTCGAAGGAAATGTATATGTAATCGAGGTAAACCCACGTTCTTCAAGAACGGTTCCTTTTTTATCTAAAATCACTGAAGTTCCAATGGCTAACCTTGCTACAAAAGCAATCTTAGGACAAAAACTGAAAGACCTTGGATATGAAAACGGATTAGTTCCAAACAAAGAAGGTGTGTTTGTAAAAGTACCAGTATTCTCTTTCTCAAAACTAACAAAAGTTGACATCTCTCTAGGACCTGAAATGAAGTCTACAGGAGAAGTAATGGGGAAAGATACAACGCTTGAAAAAGCACTTTACAAAGGATTAGTTGCAGCAGGAAGAAAAGTTCCAATGCACGGTTCTATCTTATTCACGGTAGCAGATAAGCACAAAGAAGAAGCAGCTGATCTTGCCGCAAGATTCCATGAAGTAGGTTTCAGAATCTGGGCTACAGAAGGTACAGCGAAGTTCTTCGAACAAAAAGGAATCCCTTGCAAAATAGGATACAAAATCGGAGAAGAAAGTGTAAATCTTATCGATCTGATCCAAAAAGGAAAAGTTCAGTATGTAGTAAATACAACTACAAAAGGTAAACAAGCAGAAAGAGACGGATTCCAGATCAGAAGAATGAGTGTGGAAAACGGAGTTCCTTGTTTAACTTCAATGGATACAGTAGAAGCAATTCTAAAAGTAATCGAAAGCATGAGCTTCAAAATGGAGACGATGTAATTTCGAAACATAAATATTAAAATCCCGTAAGTTTTCTTGCGGGATTTTTTTTTTGAAAAACTAATCAATTAAAGTAATCTGCTTATTTTTACAAAAACCATCTAAATCTCAGTAGAATGAGTATAAAGTCAATTACGATAATATTCTTAAGTCTTATTTTTGTAACGGTCCTTTCAGGGTGTTCTTATTTGACCGATTTTTATATTCAAAATCTCACCGGAAGCAAAAAAATAATAAAGATCAATTATAATTATCACGTCTCAAAAGCAATTAATAATAACCCTAATAGTTTCGTGTTTAATTATGAAAACGAAATTTTATCTCCACCAGCTTTTCGAAAAGTCAAGAATCTGAAGTCACTTGAAAAGATAGAAGTGAAAGATTCGGCTATTGTTCTGGAAATCCCGCCAAATTCAACCACAAGAATTGACAAAAGTTATAACGGAAGATGGAGGTATATGATAAAAAGTGTTGAGGTTGACGGAAAGATTTTTAGTCCTACAGAATTACAGAAGAAAACAAAGTTTATTAGTAATGATTATGTTTATAAAATTGAATAAGAAGGATATATTAAACCTCATAGGTTTTTAAAACCTATGAGGTTTAGAATTTTAGCACCAAATTATTATCAAAAAATAGCCAACCTAAATGGACAAAAAAGCAATACAAATTTTACTCAAAACTATAAAAACCTCTCAGAATGAAAGCTTAAGAGATTGGTTTTATTGGGATTCTTATATGAAGTATATTACAAAAGAGGATTTTGAATATGCTAAGAAGAATTCTGTAATGTACGATCAGGAAAATATAAGCCATGATGAAATTGGGAGAAGAATAAAAACAGCAGTTGCCAAAATTAAAAAAGAAGAAGTTGTAGAGACCTTTCTTTATAGCTTAAGTACAAGACAGTTGGAGTATCGTTCATTTTTATCAAGTTACTGCATCGGAAAATCATTGGTAGAACATAGTTTTACACCAAGTCCGGAGCCTAATGAAGATATTTGTGCCATTTGTGAACTTCATACCTATGAATTTGAAGACCCTATTGAGTTTAATACCATCAATTATTTCAAATATAAAGATGGAGCTTGCTTTGATAGCTTAATCCAGGTCTTATTTGATTTGGAGCAATTCCCGAAACTTCCTGTCGTCAAACCTGTTGAGAATGACTATAAAATACTAGCGGATTTGAAAAAAATAATTGAAGAATCTGAACCCAACGATAGAATTTCTCAGCTCAAGAAGAAAATTTCTAAAACATTCAAATCAAACGAAGGAGAACGATTAGGTGTCCTGGAAATTTTAGGAGTAATTGGCATTTTACATGATGACGTACACTTTGGATATGATAAACAATTCGTTACTTATCCCGAGAGAGAACATAGACCTGTCAGAAATGATGATGTAGGATATCCTGCGAGATGGTGGCAGGGAAAATTCGGAATTGATCATGAAAAGTGGGAATATTGGTTTGGAAGATAATAATGCATTTATTTTCTTGTCGATTTATACAAGAGGTTGTAAATTAGAGGGTCATAAAATATAAATTATCCGATACTCTTAAAAAAACTAATTATATCCCACCAAATTCAAAATGACCATGGCAGAATATCAAGCAAAATCCAGCAATTCTTTATCATTTGAAATCACGAAAGAAGATCAGCTCACGGGAAAAATTACGTATAACAGCTGGTTTAGGTTCGATGCTGTGATTGAAATGGCAGATCATAAAAACTATCAAGTAGAGCCTAAGGGATTTTGGGGAACAACCATTGAATTAAAAGACGGAGACAGAGTTCTTTTAAAATTCAGAATGAACTGGAACGGCGAAATAGTGGTTCAGACCTATTTTGATGGAATAAAAGACAGTTTTGTATTTAAACACAGAGGAATTTTTAAGGATTCATTTGTACTCACAGATAAAATTGGAACTGAACTTTTAGTCATGAAGCCCCATTTTAAATGGAACTCACTGAACTATGAATATCAGATAACAACCTCCGAAAATTTTGAGAATTATACTAATAAAGAAATACTTTTACTAACGTCATTACACTGTGCTAATTATTATATGTCTACAATGGTGGTTGTTTAAAAAATAGAGCTAAATTTTATCAAAAATATAAAACGTAGATCTAAAATAAGACATTTAAATATCATACATAATTGAAATAAAGGGTTTGTGAATTTTCATAAACCCTTTATTTATGGGCTTTTTTGTTAACAAAATTTTATGATTTGTGTCATATTTTTATTTAGAATCGATAAAAATAAAGTAATTTTGCGACACTAAGCTTAATTATAAAAATGAAAAAAACGATTATTTCTGCATCTTTTTTAGCAGTAACCATGTTGAGTGCACAACAAAGTGACACCCTCAAAGTAGCCGAGATCCAATCCGTATCCCTACAAGGAACTCACAATTACAGAACAAAAAAATCAGAATCAGTAGCAAGGCTTCCATTGGAAAATCTTGAAAATCCAACAGTTTATAATCTTGTTCCCAAAGAAATCATCAGTGAGATGGGAGCTATCGATTTTAATACAGCAATGGCTTCAGCGCCAGGAGTTGTAGTAAACAACAGTGTAAACGATAGCGGAAACGATATTTTCCTGAGAGGATTCAGTTCCAATGCAAGCTTTAGAAATGGATTGACTCAAAACCCAAGAGTACAGTCGGAAATCGCTAATATTGAAAGAGTAGAAGTAATCAAAGGACCGTCCGGAACCCTTTTTGGAGGAACCCTGGCAAACTATGGTGGAGTGGTGAATGTAATCACCAAAAAACCACAGGAAAACTTTGGTGGAATTATCAATTATACCACCGGAAGCTGGGGAATGAGTAGAATTACAGCCGATGTGAATACCCCTTTAAATAAAGAAAAAACAGCATTGGCAAGATTTAATGTAGCTGCTTATTCTCAGGACTCATTTCAGGATGCAGGATATAGCAAAGGTCTGTTCTTTTCAGGAAGTATTTTGTATAAAGTAAGTGATAAAACGACAGTAACATTAGACACAGAATTCCATGCTCCGGAGAAAACATTGAATGCTTATGTAAGAAAGTCTGATAACCTGACTTTTCATTCTATGAAAGATCTTTCAGCCATTCACGGCAGGTCATTTACAAGTAATGATATCGGTTCCAAAAGAACAAATTTTGTAACCATGGCGGAAGTTACCCATAAATTCAATGATCAATGGACTTCCAGAACATCTTACCAAAGAGGTGAAGCCAACGAAAAAGAGTCTATCTTTTTAGTATTAAACTATAAGGATAATAACAGGGTAAGCAGAAGCATTCGTCCTTTTGATAATTATAAGATCACAACAGATAATATTCAGCAGAACTTTATTGGTGACTTTAAAATAGGAAACTTAAGAAACCGTTTGGTAGTAGGTTTCGATTATTTTCAGCAGACTAGCAAAAATCAATATCCGGTATATAAAGTAGGATCAAACGGATCTTCCGCATTTGTTCCATATCCATTAAATGGTATCATTGTTAAAAAAGACGAAAAGCAGGACGATGATATTGTTTTTTTAGATTCTACGTCTCCATGGGTACCTATTTCACGTGATGTTATCAAATCCCTTCCAAGAAATGGAACTATATATGACATCAATAAAGTAAGCACATTCAGTGTATATGTTTCTGATGTATTGAATATTACGGATAACTTATTGGTAATGGCAAGTTTAAGAATGGATAATTATAAGAATGAAAATTTAATCAGTAACGGAGCGGAAAAGCAAGGAGAATATAAACAAACTCAGTTTGCCCCAAAGTTCGGATTAGTCTATGAGATTGTTAAAAATCAGGTTTCATTCTTTGCTAATTATGTCAATGGATTTAAAAATGTAGCACCTCAGCGAGATCCGAGAAATAAAGATGTTTTTATAGAATATAAGCCTGAAGAGGGAAATCAGGTTGAAGCCGGGTTTAAACTAGATTTATTTGGTAAAAAATTATTAACCACGGTAAGTTATTACAATATGAGAATTAAAAACCGTCTTATTGAAGATCCTTCTATTACCGGATTATATATTCAGGATGGGAATATTAAAAATCAAGGTTTTGAGATCGATATTGTTGCAAACCCAGTTAAAGGCTTGAATATCGTTGCTGGATACGGTTACAATGACAATAAATTTGATGATGTAAGTAAAGATGCAGGAAAAAGAAGCGCCTGGACTCCAAAACATGTGGCAAATTTCTGGACAAGTTATAAAATCATGAATGGAACTTATGAAGGAATTGGTTTCGGGGCTGGATTCAATTTTGTGGATAAAACATATATCAATATTGTCAACCATTTCTTAGCACCTGCCTATACATCTGTAGGAGCTACCATTTTCTACGATAAGAAAAAATACAGAATAGGTCTGAAAATGAATAATGCATTGAACCAAACCTACTGGAACTTCTATGGACAGCCACAGAAACCAAGAGAAATTCTGGCAAATTTTGCATTTAAATTCTAATAAACTAAAAAACAAAAATAAGCTGTTGGAAAATATAAAGACAGAGAATATAATGTAACATGCTATTTTTTGCCACGAATTCACGAATTATTTATTAGTGCATTCGTGGCTATATAATATAATCTCCCACATATTAAGCAGATAACTACTGAAAATCTTTGATTTTCTAGCGCCTTAAAAACAGCATGTCGTTTCATTTATTCGCGCCTTCCAACAATCATAAAAGCAATCTTCAGATTCAGATATGGATAATAAAAAAACTAACCCCAAGAAAAAGCAGGGAAAATCCCTGACCAAAAGAATTACAGGCTGGCTCCATCTATGGCTGGGGCTTATCTCAGGAATCATTGTACTTACAGTAACCCTTTCAGGAACCGTTTTTGTATTTTGTGACGAAATTGTAGACCTCTGTGCCGGAAATGCAAAATACATTCAGGCTCCGGCTCATGCAAAAAAAATGACACCCGAGGAATTACTTGTTAAATTTCATGAACAGGTTCCGGACAGAAAAGCCTTTTACTTCGATACATACAAAGAAGCAGACAGAACTTTCCGTGTGGCTTCAGCAACCAAGCCACCCAAAGATAAAAATGCAGAAAAAGCAGACAAACCAAAAGGAAAAGGGCGTGGTCCCAGAGGTGTTTTTGCCTATCATTATCTAGATCCTTATACCGGTAAAATAATGGGCTCTACAAAAAGCTACGAATTCTTTTATGTTGTTGCCCATATTCACGCTCAATTGCTGGCAGGTAAATTCGGGAAAACAGTGGTGGGAATAGCATCCATCATATTTTTCATCCAATTAATTGGTGGTTTAATCCTTTGGTGGCCCAAGAAATGGAACAAAACAACAAGGACTACAGCATTTAAAATCAAATCCGGAACAAAATGGAGAAGAAAAAATTATGACTTCCATAATGTCTTCGGCTTTTATTCATTACTTCCGGCTGTCTTTATTACCATTACCGGATTGATCATGGCATATAAAGTTTTAACAGATCTAACCCAGGTTACTTTTGGAGGAGCTCCGGATGCCCATAAAATCGCTGAAAAATACGAACCGAAATTTGATCCCGACAAAAAAGCATTGTCTTTTACAGACTTTATTGATAGAGGTTTTAAAGAAATTCCAGAGGCTAAACAGATCAGAATGAGCGTTCCTAGGAAAGATTCTGCGACGGTTTATAATGTAGTTGCTGCAAAATTTATCGGATTGAAAAGCATTATTGACGGAAAAAGTAAAGAAGTCAATAAATATACCGGTGATGAGATCAATTATCCAAAAGAAGTCCTGATGCATGAAGTGATTGAACACATGAACTTTGACCTGCATGTGGGATATTGGGGCGGAATGTTTGGGAAAATCTTCACTTTCGTGATCGGAATTATCTGTACCAGCCTTCCTATTACAGGATTTTTAATCTGGTGGGGAAGAAGAAACAAATCACCAAAAAAGAACAAAGAAATTAAAAATATTCATCAACACAGAAAAGAATCGCATCATGAACAATTGGTTTAAAATTTTACTTTTATCAGGATTATCATTTTTCACCCTTGGAAAAGCTCAGGAAAAAGTAACCATAGGAGAGAAGCAGAACGTATTTTCGAAAGTTTTAAATGAAAACAGAGAAATATGGATTCATCTTCCGAAAACTTATAATGATAAAGAAATCAATCCCGCAAAATATCCGGTAATCTATCTGTTAGACGGAGAAATTAATTTTGAATATTATACGGGACTGTCTGATTTTATTGCCAGAACTCCTTACGCAGACATCCCAGAATGTATTGTTGTAGGCATTAAAAATACGGAGCGTACAAGAGATCTTACACCCACAAAATCTCAAAAGAAAAGTCCGGTAAATCCTGAGGTAACTCTTTTCGCAGATAGCGGTGGCGGTGAAAATTTTGTGAAATTTTTACAGGAAGAACTGAAACCTTTTATCAATAAAAATTACAGAACTCAGGATTATTCTATATTGGTAGGGCACTCATTCGGAGGATTATTTACCATCAATACTTTTCTTATGCATCCGGATTACTTCAATGCTTATGTAGCAAATGACCCAAGCTTATGGTGGGACAATGAAGTAAGTATTACGAGAACCAAAGAATATCTGGAAAAGAATAAAAAATTTCCTGCTCATAAAATGCTGTATGTTTCTCAGGCAGACAATGAAGAAAAGCAGAAAAACTGGAATTCAGATATGACACAGGCTATTGATAAATTCAAAGGAATTGTAGAGAAAAATGGCTCTCTGAATTACAAACACACCTTTTTTCCGGGAGAAGTTCACGGAACAGTTTCTTATCCGGGAAATTATGAAGCTTTAAAATTTATATTCAAAGGCTTTAGAACGGATATTAAACAGTTGGCAAAAAATCCTGGTTTGCTGGAAGAAGATTACAAGCAGTTTTCAAAGAAAATGGGAACAGAATTCGTTCCATCAGAATCTTATCTGAATGTAGTTCTTAAGTTTATGAAAGGCAATGATTTCAAAGAACCTGAAACTTATTTTATGAACCTGAAAAACAAACTTTATCCTAAGGTTAAATAATTGATATATAATATAAAAGGATGAAAATAGAGGTGTGTTGATGAATGTTCAATGCACCTCATTTTATACAATTTCAAACCTCATTTGTATGAAAATAAAAAGCAAACCTGTGAATGTATAGGTTTGCTTTTTATCATATTTAAAGATTCTGCTGCTCTTTAATGTCTGTTATCACACTTTATTTCAAGTTCCGTTTTATCCTTGTCTATAAAGGTAATTATTGGGCATCCAAAAGAAGCAGAAGAAAAATTAAAGACTACAGGCGCCTTTCCTTTAAAAAGAATACCCGTCCATTGAGCAGAATAATTGGCATCATCATTTTCCGTTTTTTCAAGCGGATAGAATTCTACACCATCGTCATTGATAAATGTTTTTTCAAACACTTTTTCATGATGTTCATTAATGACAACCAGTTTACGTTCCTGCGTTCCGTACTCCTCAAGAAGATCCTGCACATAGTAGGTCAGGTTATCATATTTGGATTGATAAATACCACCATATTTAAGCTTGGATCCTGAAAAATATTTTTTCTGAACATCATTACCCGCTTTTTCCCATTTGATCATTTTCATCTTATTCTCTACAAAAGGGTTTCTATTCCCAAAGTAAGCTAAAGAATTGGTGTACTTGTCAAAAATATCCATACTTTTCTGATTGTCAATCTGGAATCCTACCATATAAGAATCCGAATCAATTTCTTCTCCTTCTGTGGTATATGGAGAAAGATAAGCTACAGTTTTCAGTTTATTTACCGGGATTTTTTGTAGTTTATTCGCACCGTAGTTATAAAGATATAATGTATCACTTTCGGCAATATGACTCCCATTCAGTAGCTTTTTTCTGTATTGATTATCCAGTTCTACATGTCCCATGTTGGAAAAAGGAACTTCCTTTTGTTTTTTTAGGAATTCTATAGGAACTGCCTGTTTATCTTTATAAATATCTGATACAGAAATGAAAGAATCCATAAGCTCGTTACGCTGTATGGTAGAAATATTGAAAACGTTGAAATTCTTAAAATCTATTTCCTCTTCAGTCTTTACCGTTTGTACAGAATCTTTTGTAATTGTTGGTTGATTCTGAACCGGTTTTTTTTCATCCTTTTTACAGCTGATAATTACCAGTGGTAAAAATAATAGCGCTATGGCTGTATTAATCTTCATTATTTAAGAATATTTGAATTTATCTTTTGAATTATATTTTATAATAAGGTTGTGAATAGTATTTGCTAGGTTTGATATAAGCTATATTTCTCTTAGAATCAAAGATCCAGATAAACCTGCGAAGCATGTCTGCCCCAAAATAACTTACATTTTGAGTTTTAAGATCTCCGGCAAAAAATCCAATGGAAAGATCTTTAAAGACAAAATGATCAAGCTTAAAAAAAGGAAGGACAGCTTGTTTCGTGATTAGACTTTCCCCTCTTGAGTTTTTCAGTGCTTTCTCTCCCAGAACCTTTAATTTTTTATCCAATTGGTACTTTTCCGTAAAATCATTACTGTATAGTATTCCTCCTGAATAACCAGATTGAAGAGCAAAATAAGCTTCCTGTTGCTGAACACCGTCCACTACGTTATCTGCTGGAATATAAAAAGCTTCATGATCCATTATAATATTAATCGGTTGGAAACCTGTTAAATCCGGCTGTTTTTCATTGTAAATCACAAATTCATTGTTATCATAATCAATTTTAAAAGTTTTACCTTCAAAAAGAGCAGTTCCTATTTTTCCGTCTGCTTCAGGACCTGTTAACTGGTTATCCATGAAGCTGATGTTTTTCCAACTGAGATTTCCAATATCAACCGTATTATTATCACTTATTTCTTCTTTATTGAAGATAATATGATCTGCCTTATGTTGCTTATCAGGAGAAATAGCACCGTCTTTCATTGCAATCTGAAACATAAGATGCAATGAATCTTTTTTATTAACAAGCGTTTTTACAATGATATTATTAGACTTTGTAACCCGAAAAGGAATGGTTTGCTGAGCCTTTGCTCCTGAAAATCCTATAGATAACAGAAATAAGATGTTGATTTTTTTAAGCATTATTCGCGATTGGTGTTTAAACCTTTAAAATTACCCATTATCTTTGGAACACCAAAAATAAAATGAGATGGTTGAACATTTACTTCAAAGCGGAATCTCTTGGGAAGAAAAAGAATTCAGCCGAAATGAATTCCTGAAAATCCCTGGAAGTACAGATACTCATATCTATTTTATAGAAAAAGGCAGCGTAAGAATCTTCATGACTGATGAAAGTGAAGAAAGAATCATTCGTTTTGGGTACACAGGGAATATTATTGTTTCCCTTGATTCATTTCTCTCCGGAAAACCATCAGATCTTTCTATTCAGGCAATTAAAAAAACTAAAGTGAAAATAGTCCCGAAAAAGAATTTCTATGAATTTATTAACGCCAGTGAAGAACATATGAAATTCTGGATGCAGACCTTAGAAGATTTGGTATTACAACAATTGGAACGAGAAAAAGACTTACTCATCAACGCGCCTTCAGAACGTTTTGCCCGAGTATTGAAAAGAAGTCCGAAGCTATTTCAGGAAATTCCCAATAAATATATTGCCAACTATCTGAGAATGTCACCCGAAACCCTTTCAAGGCTTAAAAAATCTTGAGTTCAATCAATATTTAATAGCAAAATGATCCGGAAATTTGTCAAAAAACAACAATGAAAATTTCAACCATACAATTGTTAAATGAATTAAAAGGCAAAACTGAAGACCATTTACAATATGCTGAATCACTTTTACTCAAACCCGAAAATGAATTGAATTTCAGAGTTTCCGAAGACAGTTGGAGCGTATTGGAATGCTTTGAACATTTGAATCGCTACGGAGATTTTTATATCCCGGAAGTTACCCAAAGAATCTCTTCCTCCAAAACCTCATTCAAATCAGATTTTAAGCCCGGAATTCTTGGAAACTATTTTGCTAAAAGTATGCTTCCAAAAGAAAAACTCAATAAGATGAAAACTCTTAAGACAATGAATCCGATCCACAGCCAATTGAATAAAGAAGTTGTGAAGACGTTTATTCAACAGCAGAAGCAATGGCTTGAGTTATTAAACAAAGCAGAACAAATTGATCTTGAAAAAACAAAAACGGCAATCAGTATCTCAAAAATGATCACATTAAAACTGGGTGATACTTTTAGGTTTGTAATCCATCATAATGAGAGACACATCGTTCAGGCTGTTCAGGTTTTAAAGAATATATAAAATTCAATACATGAATTCCAAAAAAGTAGTAATTTTAAATTAATGGAAATCATATACCAAAAAACAATACAAACTCCATTGGGAGAAATGATAGCCTGTGCCGTAGATCAGGGAATATGTTTGCTTGAATTTACAGACAGGAAAAATATTGAGAAACAATTCAAAGCCCTGTCCAAAACTTTAAAAGCGGAAATAGTAGAAAAAGAACATTTACATTTTCAGCAGTTAGAAGAAGAACTGCAAGAATACTTTGAAGGGAAAAGATCACAGTTTAATGTTCCTTTATTTACTACAGGAACGGAATTTCAGGAGAAAGTATGGCAGTTGCTTCGTGAGATTCCGATGGGAGAAACCAGAACCTATAAACAACAATCTGAATTTTTAGGAAATCCAAAAGCAATACGCGCTGTTGGAACAGCCAATGGGATCAATAAAATAGCCATTTTAATTCCGTGTCATCGTGTTATTGGATCTAGTAGAGAATTGGTGGGCTACGCAGGAGGAATCTGGAGAAAACAAAAATTATTGGAGCTGGAGAAAGCTATTTTATTTTGATTTTCGTAATTTTAAGCAAAAATTTACACGTGAAAAAGTTATTAATAGCAGTTTGCATTTCAGTTTCAGCATTCACTTTTGCACAGGATTATTCTGTGCCAGCGGCAAGCCCGCGCCAGAAGGTAGAACAACAATTTTCTATGTCTAAAATTTCTGTAGACTATGGAAGACCGGGAGTAAAAGGGCGTAAGATTTTTGGAGAACTGGTTCCTTATGGTCAGGTTTGGAGAGCAGGAGCTAACTCGTCTACAAAAGTAACCTTCGGACAGGCAGTTAATTTTGGTGGGAAAAATGTTCCTGCAGGTACTTATGGATTATTCATTGTTCCTACTGAAAAAGAATGGAAAGTAATTCTTAATAAAGACTTCCAACAATGGGGAGCGTATACTTATGATCCTAAACAGGATGTAGTAGACGTTACTGTACCGGTAAATAAGTTAGCAGACAAGCAGGAATGGTTTGAAATCACCCTGAATCCTACAGATGAAAACTCAGGAAATTTGGTAATCAAGTGGGATATGGCTCAGGCTGAAATTCCATTGAAACCAACAAAATTAGATACTGTAATCAAGATTTCTGATAAATTAAAAGAAATCAAGAAGATAGAATCAGACTCTAACAAAAAGGGATAAGAAATGGATTTTTCTGTTCAACCTGTTTTAGAAAATGAAGAATTTCAATTAATCCCCTTACAACAAGGGGATTTTGAATCTTTATATGAAGTGGCTTCCGATCCAAAAGTATGGGAGCAGCATCCAAACAAAGATCGTTATCAAAGAGAAATTTTTGAAAACTTTTTTAGAGGAGCTATAGAAAGTAAAGGAGCTTTCAAAATCGTTGAGAAATCTACCGGCGATGTATTAGGAAGCAGCCGTTATTACAACTTTGATCAAGATGATAATCATATTTTCATAGGATATACCTTCTACGGAACAAAATCCTGGGGAAAAGGAATCAATCCACAAGTAAAAAAACTGATGCTGGATTATATTTTCCAATTCGTAGATAAGGTTCATTTCCATATCGGGAAAGAAAATTATCGCTCACAAAAGGCGTTGGAAAAATTAGGTGGTGAAAAAATAGCAGAAGAGGAAGTTGCCTACTTTGCAGAACCCACGAGAACAAATTTTGTATACGAGATCAAAAAAGAAAACTGGATATGAAAAAATATAAAATTCAGCAATCGCCATTCGTAGTTCCTACCAATGATGGAAAACTCATTGAAGAACATTGGGGAAACTCTACAGGTAATTCAAATGTTTCCATTGCTCATATGGTAGCACCTCCGGGTTGGAGTGAACCACATCAGACACCGGAATTTGATGAATTTACTTATATTATTTCAGGGAAAAAACAGTTTGAAATAGACGGTGAGATTGTGGTTTTAGAGAAAGGACAAAGTATCCTTATCGAAAAAGGAGCAAGAATCCGTTACAGCAATCCGTTTTCAGATGCTTGTGAATACCTTGCGATTTGTCTTCCTGCATTTTCCATGGAACTTGTCAACAGGGAAGAAGAGTGAGGTAATTAATTATTAGTCGTCTATCAAAACGATAATATTTTAATGATATAAATGAAAAATAACCTTAGAAATAAGGTTATTTTTTTGTTTAAGAATAATAGAGTTATATAATCTTAAAAAAATGGATTGGAGAATCAACTAGTTAGATATTTGGTTATTATATCATCAGATATCCATGCTCGTAGTTTTCAATTATTTTGTAAGTTCGCGCGCTGAAAACTACTAGCGTATTAAACTTTTATTAAGATATATGAAAAACAAATTATCAATCGTATTATTACTGGGAATCGCACTTTCTACAACTTCATGTGCCTCTATTTTTACAGGAACCAGTGATAAAATTACTTTCAATTCAACTCCAGAAGGTGCTACGGTACTCCATAAAGGAATTGAAAAATGTGTTACTCCTTGCGTAATGCCTATTCCAAGGTCACTGAGCAAACAAACTGTTACTTTTAAGAAAGAAGGATTTAATGATAAGGAAGTAAAATTGACCAAAAACTTCAATCCGGTGACATTACTGAACATTCTTTTTGGTGGAGCTATCGGTGTGGGAATTGATGCGGCTACAGGTTCTTTAACTAAATATTCTCCAAAAGCATATACTGCTGAACTGGAAGCAAAATAATTCTGATCATTGATCAATACAACAATGTACCAATTTCTGAATATATCAATTATTGGTACATTGTTAAACTGTCAGATTGTTTCATTACATAAAACATTACTTTAATAGCTCTTTCAGGAATAATAGGGTATGATTCCAGGCTCTTTTAGCCATTACTTCATTATAATCCTGTGATTTTGGGTCTGTAAAGGTATGTTTAGAATGAGCATAGGTAATGATTTGCCAGTCTGCATTTCCTTCGTTCATTTCCTTGATGAGGTTATTGTAATCTTCAGGAGTTACACTTTTATCATCTGCCGGATTCTCAACCAATATTTTAGCTGTTAATTTTTCATTTTTTCGGTTTTGATCTCTTCCCAAACTTCCATGAATGGAAACTACTCCTGCAACGGGTAAATTTCCTCTTGCTGATTCTAAAGCTCCCGTTCCTCCGAAACAGTATCCAATCACGGCTGTTTTATCAGAAATTGCTCCGTTTTTCTTTAACTGGTCTAAAGCAAGAGAAATTCGTTTTTGATATTCTGCATAATTCTTTTTATAATATCCTGAACTTTTGGCTGCTTCTTCATTATTTGCAGGGATTTTTCCTTCACCATAAATGTCAGCGATAAAAGCAATATAGCCTTGTTTTTCAAGTTCAAGAGCTGCAGTTTTAGCTTCTTCATCAATTCCTTTCCAGGCAGGAAGGATTAAAACTCCGGGAAGTTTTTTACCTGCATTAGAAGTGATTAAACCATTCAGTTTTTGTGAACCATCCTGATAGGAAACCGTTTTAAGATTTTGACTTAAAAGGGTTCCTGATGCCATAATACATGCGGTAAGTAAGATTGAACGTATCATATTTTTTTATTTTGTGATGATTTAAAAAGTTCTCTCATATTCATGAAAAATCCTCAACCAAATTAATAAAAATAACTTAATTGAGGATTTTAAATAAGATGTTACAAGAATTAGAACTCTACGCCCAGATGTACAAGTTCTTGTTTTAGATCGGTATCAGGTAAAACATGAATAGTATTGAAACCAAGAGATTTTGCTGCTTCAATATTCTTCGAATTATCATCAATAAAAACTGACTCGCTTGCCTGAATATCGTATCTTTCTAATAAAACATGCCATATTTTAGGATCTGGTTTGATTAATTTTTCTGTTCCTGAAACCACAATTTTTCCATCAAAAATTTGGAAGAAATCATAATTTTCTAAAGCATAAGGAAAAGTTTCTGCAGACCAGTTGGTTAGTCCAAATAGATGATAATCAGTGTTTTTTAGTTTTCTAAGAATTTCAACATTCTGAGGAATATCGCTTTTCAGCATTACGGTCCAGTTATCATAAAAAGCTCTGATTTCTTTTCCCCATTCAGGAAACTTTTTTACCTGAATTTCTGTTCCTTCTGAAAGACTTCTTCCTCTGTCCTGTTCAATATTCCATTCATCCTGAGCAATGTTTTCAAGGAAATATTCCATTTTTTCATCATCCTTGAAATAATCTTTAAAGAAATATCTAGGATCCCAGTCCATTAAAACTCCTCCGAAATCGAATATAATATTTTTAATTTTCATATATATTGTAGTATCTGTTTTTATCCTTTATTGTGGTTTATAAAACACATATTTTTCATCTTCATAATATGCATTAATATGCTGTAATCCATTGGTAAGAATAATTTCTTTAGCCCCGATAACAGAATTGTACCTTGCGGTCTGTTCAAATGTTTTTTCCGTAAGTTTTACCTGTGGAGCTTTGCATTCAATAAGAATTACAGGTTCAGTTTTTTCGGTGACTAAAAGGTCAATTCTTTTGGTTAAACCATTGAGAATGATCTTTTTTTCAGTGATCAATGCCGATGTAGAGTAGGATTTTACTGTAAGATAATAATGTATCCAGTGCTGTCTTACCCATTCCTCAGGAGTGAGCAGAAGATAAGTTTTGCGAACCAAATCATAAATAAAAAACTTATCTTTGTCTTTCTTGAATTTAAAATCAAAAGTTTCCTGAAAATTCAGTTTTGGAAGTTCCATTAATAAGATGAAAGAATTAGATTTAATCCTCAAAAATATTAAAAATAAAGAAGTTTTACCTATTTATTTTTTTCACGGAGAAGAAGCCTACTTTATTGATGTCGCTGTAAAAGCCCTTGAACATAACTTTTTGGAGGAGGACGAAAAAGCCTTTAACCAAACTGTTACTTATGGAAAAGATACTTCATATCAGGAAGTTCTTTCTTTGGCAAGGCAGTTTCCGATGATGGGAGACAAGCAGGTGATCATCGTAAAAGAAGCTCAGGATCTGAAATTCAATGAGGATGAAAACAGAATTCTTGAAGCTTATGTAGAAAATCCTGTTCCGTCTACAGTACTGGTCTTTGCCCATAAACATAAAAAGCTTGACAGCCGAAAAAAAGCAGCCAAAGCTCTTGATAAAGCCAAAGTTCTTTTCCTTAGTGAATCTGTGAAGGAAAGTAATCTTCCCAAGTGGATCTCAGACGAATGTATCAAGCTTAATATCAAAACAGCACCCAATATTTCTCATCTTTTAGCAGAATATCTCGGAAATGATCTTTCAAGAATTGCTAATGAGTTGAATAAGCTGAAAATTATCCTTAAAGAAGGAGAAGTTTTGGACGGAACTATCGTTGAAAACCACATCGGAATCAGCAAGGAATACAATATTTTTGAACTTCAGAAAGCTTTGGGTACCAAAAATGCCAATGCAGCCTTTAAGATTGCTCATTTTATGGGGAAGAATCCAAAGAACAATCCTTTTGTAATGATGCTGGCAAGCCTTTACAACTATTTTTCCAGTGTTATCATTTATCAGACCATGCCAGGGCAATCTCCTCAGACTATTGCTTCACAAATGGGGGTAAATCCTTATTTCGTTAAAGATTATGCAGAAAGTGCAAGACTATATCCTTTAAAACATGCAACAAGAGTCATTTCTATTTTAAGAGAATTTGACATGAAAGGAAAGGGGCTTGGAGCTGTCAATATGGGAGAGGCTGAGTTGATTAAAGAGTTGGTATATAAAATTATTAACGTAGATAAGATTAAAATGAAGGTTTGATTTTATGTTTGAGCGTAAGAGTGTTTTAGATTGAAAGGGTAAAACGAATGCTGAATTATAGAGGAATAGATAATAGACAAGGAATATAGTTATTAAATATATAGAACCTGTTCTAAACCTGAACACGCATCCCGCGTCTCGAAACCCGCATCTCGTACCCTCATTGACAATCCGCATATCTCTTATTGACAACTATCATTAAAATAACTTTAAAAAGACGGCAAAAATCACGAAATTAGCAGTCTTAATTTAATTAAATCTTTTTTGAACAAATAGATTATGGAGCAAAACATTTTAGATTGTGTGATCGTTGGATCCGGACCTTCTGGTTTTACAGCTGCTATTTATGCAGCAAGAGCAGACCTTAAACCTGAATTATATACAGGTTTGGAGCCAGGTGGACAATTAACTACAACTACTGAGGTAGATAACTTTCCAGGGTATCCAGCCGGTATTACAGGTCCTGAAATGATGATGGATCTGCAAAAACAGGCAGAAAGATTTGAAACTAAGGTTCATTACGAAATGATCACTAAAGCTGAGTTCTCTAAAGAAGTAGGTGGTGTTCACAAATTATATGCAGGTAACAAAGAGATCCTTGCTAAATCGGTTATTATTTCTACAGGAGCTACAGCAAAATATTTAGGTCTTGAAGATGAGAAAAAATATGCAGGAGGTGGAGTTTCCGCTTGTGCTACTTGTGATGGTTTCTTCTACAGAGGAAAAGACGTTGTAGTAGTAGGAGCAGGAGATACAGCTGCTGAAGAAGCTACTTATCTTGCAAAACTATGCAGAAAAGTAACATTATTAGTAAGAAAAGATGTGTTCAGAGCTTCAAAAGCGATGGTACACAGAGTAGAAAGCACTCCGAATATTGAAGTGAAATTTCACCATGAGCTAATCGGGATTGAAGGGGAGAACAGCTTGGTAGAAAGAGCGGTAATCATCAATAACCAGACTCAGGAAACTTCTACAGTGGATGTTGAAGGTATCTTTATCGCTATTGGTCACAAACCGAATACTGATATCTTTGTAGGTCAGGTAGATCTTGATGAGAACGGATATATTTTAACAGAAAAAGGTTCTTCAAGAACGAATCTTCCGGGAGTTTTTGCTGCTGGTGACGTTCAGGATCATATCTACAGACAGGCTATTACAGCTGCAGGAAGCGGATGTATGGCTGCAATGGATGCAGAAAAATATTTAGCTGAATTACACTAATATTCAGTTTTTCAATAAAACGAAAGCGTGCCTTAGGGTGCGCTTTTTTATTTTGAGCTGAGGCTTGTATGGATACTCCGGAATATTGTGGGAAAACCGTAAAAGCACAAGAATATTTTGAGTTTGCTCCATAGATGACTTCAACAATGATCCACTATGTTTTTTCCCACTAATACACGAATTTTAAATATTTACTTAGTCTTTTAAACGCCTGCTTATCATAGAAATACTATTCTTTGTTTAAATAAGATTAGTTGGTGTTTTATGTGTAGGAATGGTAATTTAAAAGTATATTTTTAGAAGTATATAATTTTATAGGTGATAAAATCTTTAAGCCTTAAAACAGTCTTTATCTAATATCATCTTGCGTCTTTGCTATTTCCAATAAAATTTGCATTAGCATTATAAAAATGTAGTGAAAACATTAATATATTTGTGAAGTTTCAAAATAATTTGAAGTTATATTCATTAAGATAAAATTATCAAAACAATAGACATGAAAAAAGTAACAGCAATCGGTGGTATTTTCTTTAAATGCAAAGATCCAGAGCAGGTAAATGATTGGTATAAAACCCATCTTGGCGTAGAAACCAGCCCATACGGAGCAAAATTCGATTGGAAAGAAGTAGATTCTGATAAAAAAGGATATACTTTATGGAGTCTGTTTAAAGAATCCACTCAATATTTTGAACCTTCTGAAAAAGACTTTATGATCAATTATCATGTAGAGAATATTGAAGTATTGGTAGAAGAATTAAAAAAGGAAGGGGTAACTATTCTGGATGAGATTGCTACCTATGAATATGGGAAGTTTGTACATATCATGGATCCGGAAGGAAATAAAATAGAACTGTTTGAGCCAGCGGGAGAATAAAAGCCTGCCTGTATAAAAATAAATAGAGAAACTGCTTTTGAATGGAAGCGGTTTTTTTGTTTTTAAATCTGAAAATATTTAATAATATTTATTTGCCTTCAATTTTAACAGTAATGTCCCATTTTTACAAGTTTTTTTGATGCATTGTTATTAGTTTTGTATTATAAATTGTATTGATGAGATATTGCATGACGATGTTGTTGGTTTTGTTAGGCTATTGTGCAGAAGCGCAGAATTATTCCGTATTAGCAGATAAAGCGTCAGAGCTAATGGATAATGCTAAAGACGAAGCAGGATACAAAAAAGCACTTGATCTGTATGAAGAAGCATTCAGAATGTATCCTGAAAATAAGGATGGGGAAGGGGTATATAATGCATCAATTCTCGCTTCAAAACTGAAAAACAATGATAAAGCGTTTCAATATCTTATGTCACTCTCTTCTATAAAGGGAGAAGGGTACAATTTTCCTGGCTGGAATTACATTCTTGAAGAAGATGCAGAAAAAGAATATAAAAATCTGCTATCCGATCCAAGATGGAAGACCTTAAAACAGAAGGCTACAGGATATAAAAAGCAGTTTTATGAAGAATTGCAAAAAAAAGAAAATGAGTTTTTCAGCATCAATAAAAATACACTGAAAAATAAAGGAAATGTTGCAGAACTTTACAAGGAAATAAGAAACTTTAATCCTTATCAATCTAAAAAAGATCGTGATTATTCTATTCCGTTCAAGATTAATGATTCGGCTAAGACTTCGTTTTTTATTCATCTGCCGCAGCATTATGACCCTCAAAAGAAATATACATTACTCTTTTTTCTTCATGGGGCAGTAAGAAACAACGAGTTGATAGATTATCAGTTGGCTGGATGGAACTTAGGCGGATGGAACAGATATTACACAAAATATGCAGATCAGAATGATGTGATTCTGGTTTTTCCAAGAGCGGATAAACAATACAATTGGATGTTGTCTGATGATGGTTTTTTTATGATTCCGGAAATGCTTAAGCAGATTAAAAGAGCGCTTAATATTGATGATAATAAAGTTTTTGTAGCAGGGCATTCCAATGGGGCAACAGGTTCTTTCTCTTATCTGATGAAACAATCTACGCAGTTTGCAGGATTTTATGGATTTAATACGTATCCAAAAGTATTTACCGGAGGAACGTTTGTAGAGAATATTAAAAACAGGTCGTTCATCAATTTTTCTACGGATGAAGATTATTATTATCCGTCAAATGCCAATGATGATTTCACAAAACTGATGAAAAGTTTTGCCGCCGATTACCAGGAATACCGTTATAATGGATTTCCACATTGGTTTCCTCAGTTTGATGCATCGGAGCCGGCTTACAACATCATTTTTAATGATTTGAAAAACAGGAAAAGAAATCCGTTTCCAAAAGAAATTTCATGGGAATTTGATGACAATAAGAATGGAAATGTTGATTGGATTTCCAATATAAAATTAGATACTTTAAGCAAAAATTATAAAGCGAATAAAGAACTGAATTTTAAGATTAATAAATGGCTGGTGTATGATGATAATGATAGTTTGAAGGTGAAAGATGTAGATAAAAATGCATTCGATTTTCCAAGAAAATCGGGTAAAATAAAAGCAGAATATAGAAATAATGTTTTCCGCGCTGAAACCTCTAATATTCAATCGTTTTCAATCAATATCTCACCAGAAGCAGTGGATTTGAATGAAAAAGTAAAAGTATATATCAACGGGAAACTCTATTTCGACGAAAAAATAAACTATAACCATGAATACTTACTTGAGAATTTTAATAAAACTCAAGACCGGGAACAAGTCTGGATCAATCACATTGATGTGAAAGTATAAGATCCTACTGATAATCTCCGGTAAAGTAAAAACCTGTCTCTTTTTGGGACAGGTTTTGTTTTTATATAATTGAGGAGTTATTAATCCAAAATATAGATTTTCTTTTCCTTAAGATTAAAGCCCAGTTTCTTACCAAGCCAGTTAATACTTGTTTTTCCTTCATAGATTAACCCTTCCACAAAAAATACGTTTGGCTTATCTACTTTCGCAAAAGAATTGGAAACAGAATTTACGCTTCCCTTATAGAATTTATTGATAATGGCAGGATTAAATTCACTTTTCTTCTCCATAAGTTGTAGCCCTTCTTTTTTTATCCCTAAAGTACTCATCAGTCTTTCACTCAGCCAGAAAGAATCATTACCGGCACCGGAATCCAGCAATACATTGATTTTAATATCATTTACCTGAATGTAAGTGGTAATGTCCAGTGATTGGTCAGCATTGGTTGAAAGCTGAATATCTACCACTTTCTTTCCGCTTAATTTTTCTTTTGGAAACACAATTTCTTTGGTGGTGTAATCTATAATAAATTCCGTATCATAAAGCATTGGCAGGGAAATAAGCCCGTCTATTCCCTTGATCTCCATATTGTGGGTAGCATACCAGATATCTTTAAACTTTTTACCGTTAAAAGTGATCTCTTTTGATTTGAACATGGGTACAGTAATTTGTTCTCCGGTAGCACGGAAAGAGGTAAGGAAATTATATGATTCCTTTTGGCTAAGATCTTTGGAGAAGTTGTTCAGAAAAAGATTGACCCCGCCGCCGGTATCAAAAATAAAGTTTCCTTTTTTACCTTCCACTTCAGCCTGTACAATAAGGTGTCCGGATGGTAGTATGTTGACAGGTGTTTTTTGTGCAAAAACAGCTGAAGAATATAGAAATAAAGATGCAGCAAGAACCGACTTTTTAATAAATGATTGTGTAAACATTGAAATAGTTATTGTTTTTAATACTCTCCATCATTAATTGATGAATATTGCAAATATAATGTATTCTTAAAGTAAAAAAACTAAGTTTATCAGTACTTTTCAGCCCTCTTTGGTACTTTACGGAGGGGCTGGCGACACTTACGGAACCGTCTTTAGGTACTTACTGAAGCCTCTAAAGGTAGTTTTTATACTGTCTTTAGCCATTTCATAAGTAGATAATGCCCCTTGTTGAAGTGGTTTTACCCCCCTTGGGTAAGGGGGTGTCGGGGGGTATAAACGGTCTTCAGATACTTATGGAAGTGGTGAGAGGGAGTTATGGAAAAGGGTAGTGGCTTTTTAGTTGTATTAAACGAAGAACGGCTGCCATTTGGCAGCCGTTTCTGTATATTTTTGTAAAGACTATTTCTTTTTTAATTTAGCATTTTCAGCTTTTAAAATCTCAATTTGTTCCTTTAAAAGGTTGATGTATTCCTGCTGATTTTCTAATAGATAATTTGGAATATTGCAAAACTGATTATAGTTTATACTTGCATTGTCATTAAAGCTAGCGCTATCGTTAAGGGCAGTGTTCTGATTATTCTGAGCATTTCTTTCCTCTTTAATATCATCCACTGAAACGTCTAATGCTTTAGCTAGTTTTTCCCATTCCTCATCATATATTCTTACATCTCCACTCTCTTTTCTGCTTTCTTAAAGATACCTATATTTTTACAAATGATAATTATTTTTCGAATTGTATATGATGTTATAGTTGATTTAATAAACTTTCGAGATTAAATTTTATTTCGGCAGGTAAATCAGGATTTAGCTCTATATTATTTGATTTTACTCCTTGTGCTGTACTTAATGTATCTATTTCAATTTTATCAAGTAAGAAATATTTATAAGTATAATTTCCTTTTTCTGTTTTTGTTATGTACTTAATTAGCTTTTTATCATCTATAATATGAATGTTATAACTAATGTGTTCAAAATAACTATCGAAATTAGGATGTATGAAGTGATACTTATTAGAGATATGATAATCTGGTTTTATAGTACTTATGTCTACAATAAAATCAGTTCGATCCTTTTTAATATTCATATTACATCTTTTGCAGGAAATATTTAAATTTTTAATCTCAAACATATAATCTTTAAATAGTAAATGACTTTTAGGTAAAATATGCTCTATATCAATTATCATGTTAAATTCATTTTCAAAATCTCTCTTACAATAACAACATTGTTCTTTACCTTTTTTTCTATAATAATCTTTTATTTTCCTTTTAAGTGGAGTAAGTATTTTATTATTCCAAATGTCACCCCCTTCAGATATTGCCTGTTTGATGGTGTTTAATTCATCTTCTGTATAAATCATATCAAGAATAATTATTAGCTAGTTCAAGAATACCAGTAAGAGCTTGTTTTTGCCTATTATCGTATGATTTAATTATTAATTCATTTATCATATTCTTGAAATCATTGTATAGCATCTTTTCTTTTGATAATAAATTGAATTTATCAATAATAAATTGAGAGAGGTATCTGTTTTCTGGAGTAGTCACATCAAAATAATTGGTATAAATTTCTTCCACATTTTTTAATTCTTTTGATTGTTTTACAAAGCGTTTAAAAGATATACCTTTGAAAATATTAACATTTTCCATTTCTAACTCTGCACCATTAATAATTAATGGAGAATGAGTTGCAATAATTATTTTTGCTTGATAAAAATAAAATAGTTCATTTAATTTTTTAACATAATTCATTTGCCAATTAGGATGAAGGCTATTTTCTGGTTCATCAATTAAGATAACTGAGTTTTCATCTATATTAACACTAATATACATTAAAGAAGCAATCAATGTTAATTCTCCTGAACTTGAATTGTTTAAAGGGAAAGAAGAGGATTCTTTATATAACTTTATTTCAACACTTCGCAAAATTTTGTGCTGTTTAAGTTTATTTTCAAATTTTAAAATTTGAAAAATGAACTCAATTTGTTGAATATTCTGTAAATAATGTTTATTAAAATCTAAAAAAACACGAATATCCCCCCAACTAATATCAGCTGCTCTTTGAAGAGAAATAATAATATCACTTTTTACTCGATTGTCAATATCAAGAGAATTAGTAATTATTTTTTCAAAATTGGGATTTAAATTTTGAATTTTAAATTCAATCTTTGGTCGAAAATTAATGTAGGTGAAAAGACTAGAAAGATTAAAAAATGCTTTACTATTATCTTGTTTTTCTAAAATATTTATAATTTCTTTAAAAGAGTTTTTTACAATATTTTTACCTCTTGAACTTTTAAGTAATTTTGCTTTTCCTTTTATTGTGAACTTATCATATATGGTATTTGCAACCCCAATTACTGTTTTCCCTTCTTTTAAATGATATTTTGCTATTTCATTAAGATAAGTGCTCTTCCCACTTCCATTTACTCCAACAATAATATTTACATCTTCATCAGACTTTGATTTTTTAAATAATTCTAAATTTTCGTTATTAAATTGAAACATACTTTATATAATGGTTAAAAGTTTTTTTTAATTAAAAAGATAAGATTAGTAAAAATATAAAATAATTCCCTTGATTTCTAGCCTATTATTAAGTTTCGTTAAAATTTGTGTTACGAAAGTTTTGCAGGAATTAAAAATCGTTCTATATTTGCACCACTGAAAACGACGGTATAGTCGCACTTCAGGAGAGTTGGCAGAGTGGTCGATTGCGGCAGTCTTGAAAACTGTTGACTGTAACAGGTCCGGGGGTTCGAATCCCTCACTCTCCGCAAGCAAAAGCCTTAGAATGAAAATTCTAAGGCTTTTTTATTTTCTTATCCAATATTCTCTCACAGAAAATATCATATTGTATTTATCTTCTTAAAAAAACTAATGGTTAGATGTTTTCTAACCGTTGAGGTTATCTTTTCTTATCACTAATACTTAGATTTTTATTCATTCGTGTATTAGTAGCTATACTTTTATAAACTATTTCTTCCCCATTTATATTTTTTTATGAACTATAGACTTACTGCAACTACAGAATAGAGGAGGCGAAAAACTTTCACAGGAACTGAAAAAAATAGAATTTTGAACCTTGAAATTACAAAGTAATATCATCTGAATTAAGAAATATAAAGATTACTGCAACTACAGAATAGATAGGGCAATAAACTTTTGTAAGAGCTTAAGAAAGATGAAATTTGAGCTATAAAAAAGCAGCAAGCTGAAGCGATGGCTGGGACGGGGAAGGTGATGGAAATATATCTCATTTTGAAAAGAAAGGCTGTAAATGGCAAAATTTGATCACGAAAACCAAATGATTAAAACAAAATTATGTGATCTTATAAAACTCTGGGGTACTCTATCAATTTACACGAACCAAAATATTGGTAAGTGATGTTGTTGATATGGAACTCTATTCCAAAATAATATACAAACCATGATTTTCTTAGGTAATCATCCAGTAAGTAATTCACTTAGTTCATAGTATGATAAAAGGGAGGTAACATTAAAAAGGCTCAAAAAATATATCATTCCATTGTAAGATAATAAGCTCATAAACCTTCCCCGTAATATCAATTTTATCAAAACTAATTATTAATAATCAAATGAATACACCATTAAATACAATTTTCAGTTGGTTTGAGACTGGAGATTTTCCAACAGAAGCGCAGTTTAAAGCCACGTTTTTATCTTTTTATCACAAGGATGACATCATCCCTATCAAAAATATTGAAGGATTTGAGGATCTATCTCACTTATTTGCCAGTGCGGAAGATTTTAAAAAGCATTTAAAAGACCCGGCAGCTCACTCAGGATATTTGGCTTTACTGAATGCCAGTAATCTAACTGCAACTCATGTTGATAACTGGAAAAGTAAACTTGGAATTAGCAATGTTGCTACAATCGACAGTTCTGGACAGCCCGGGAATGTGTATACTAAAATACAGGTAGATGGCTTTGTGAATGGGTTGAAAGATGCAGATAAAGGCTTCGCATCAGAGATAGAAAAGATTAAAAAACTACTATCATCAAATGATTTGTCGTTAGATGAGCTTCAGGAAATTGTCAACTTCATTAAAAATAATCGTAATGATATTGAGGCTCTAAAAGCTATTTCCGGAGAATCAAGAGAGGACAAAGTAAAGCTGATACTTGACTACAATTGGTTGGGAAGTCCGAAAAATCAACAGGAATTCAATAAGCAAATTTATGATAAGATTTTGCTGATATCACAAACTCCTACCAGTGCAGTGGTGCAGGTTACAAAAAGTACAACATTTCCTAATCCTTTTGAAACTGAAAATGTGATCATTCAGGCTCGAGATAGTGTTACAGGCAAAAAAATAAATGTCGATGACTATGCAACCAACCAAATCATAGAGATTAGGATGTTTGGCGAAATTGATAATCCTATTAATATTCTCATTTTAAAAGTTAAACTATAAAAAAATCAAAAACTATGAATAATAACGCAATAATAAGTAATAACGCACATCAGGATAATTTTTTTGGGGAGTTGCAGAACACCCGTTTTCAATATTTTGATACATTTCCCAATACGGATAAAGCACTTCCGGGTTGGATCATTGATTATAGAAACGAGCTGCATCAGTGGAATGGAACCCAGTGGATTAATCTGGCTCAAAATTATGTACATCCTGATTATCCGCTTACTAATAATCCGTTTCAGACAGATCAGACAAGCGGACTTCTATTGTTAAGTCAGCTTCTGACTAATAGCTCAGGACATGTTATTAAAGTAGCAGGCAGAAATCTTACCAACGCAGATATTGTCTCTATTTTCCTGAATGACGCAACGCAATCCGGTACCTATACCTGGTCATCCAATAAGATTAAAACCTATATTGAAAACCTGGTGGGACAAAGCCTTACAGGTGCATTGATCTATCAGCCGGGCGGCTATATTCCTTCTGGTACTAAAGGTTCAATGACGGCTCCTACGCCAGTTACATCGGCTAACATCAAAACAGGGATGGTGTGGGTGATTACATCCAATGGATGGGTAGGTAACGAGCCGGTTTCTGCCGGTGATCATCTTATTGCCAATACCGATAATGCTTCCAATGTACCTAAAAATTATCAGATTATAGAAAAAGGAATTCCTGACATTGTAGATGCTACAGATGCGGTGAAGGGAATTATTCAACTGGCTACAAATAATGAAGCTATTGCGGGGGTTGATACAACTAAAGCAATGACACCAAGCTCTACAAAAGCTGCTTTGGACGCAAAAATTAGATCCAAAACATTAGAAATTGGAGATGGTCTTTCCACAAGTTTTACAATCACTCACGATTGGGATACCCAGAATGTTGATTATATCTGTTACCGTATTGCTGATAACAGAAAAATAAATGTAAGCTGCATGCCTGTATCTAAAAATAAAGTACAGATAGATGTTTTGGCACCGCTTACCCTGAATGAATATAGAATTACTTTAACCGCAAGACTTAACTAATGGCATCACTAATAGCGCCCGAATATTTTAATAATCATATCGCTGTAGAAGGTGAGATTATTGTAAAGACAGTTTCAAATGATAAGGGCTTTGTTTTGGTATGGAATCCCACAACAAAAAAAATATCTCAAAGAACAAATGCAGAGATTATTGCCGACCTGAATTTGATAACAGGTTCCAACGAAAATTTTTTCAGTAATAATAATATTTTAGCCCGTACAGTCGGAAATGTGGCAACTACATTAGATGCTGAATTGCCAAATGGTGGTTTTGTTTCATCTTATAATACCAGTGGTTGGGGAGGAGCTGACAGACCTGAGGGTGCTTCGTATGGAGGTTATATTAAGTTTAAAGGGTACTCGACTGATATAAATAACTTAGACCTATATTATAATAACGGACATGATGGAACTGACCCAAGACTTTGGTTCAGAACGAAAGAAGGGATAAATGGTGTAAGAAAATGGTCGGAACTTTTACATACCGGAAACATTGATTCTGTTAATCTAATCACTAATGACCAAACCCCAACAGATTTATATGCTAAAGAAAATAAATTTGGTTGGATAAATGGAGCTGTAACCGGAGCTGGAGGGATCAATTCATGGGTAGGTAATTATCTGTCTGTAGGTGGAAATAACCAGGCGCATAAATCTCAGTTGCTTATTTCCAAATCTCAGTTGTTATTTAGAGGTAATCATGGAAATGATGATTCTTCTTTCAATGAAGTTTATCATAGCGGTAATTTTAATCCTGCTGGCTTTTCACCAACTAATCATAGCCATCGGTCTTTACAAAGTCCGGAGGTTGGCACTGTAGATGCAGATTCATTATTTGAAGAAAATAAATTAAAATTCAGTCAAAAAATAGATAATGACTCTACTCATATGTTTTCGATGACGGATAATGCAAATTCTATTGTAAGTATTGCATCGCATCCTGGAGGGTATGGAGTTCAGCTCGGGTTTAATGGTAATGAAGGTTCTTTTGTAAGAAATGTTTCAGGAGGAAAATTCAGAGACTGGAAACAATTTGCATACAGAGATTGGGTTACTTCTCAGATTTATGATCAATCACAAAACTTTATCCCTTATAATGGAGCAACAAAGGACGTTAATATTGGGACAAAAGATTTGGAATTCGAGGGCGGAGGATCTATTGGTAAGCTCCAGAATGAGGTGAGAATATTTAATAAAGTATATCAAGGCTACTATGGAGATGGAGGACATACCGGTATTTTAGCTATCAAAATGCCACAAGCTTCGTCAGAACAAGCGATGTTTAATATTGATATTAATATTTATGGGTATGAAAATCAATACTTAGGAAAGGTAAATGTAGCTTTTTACAAATATGTATCAGGGACTATAATAACTAATGGCTCAAGAGCTATATGGGAAGTAACAGACAATTTTCCTACAACTACAGCAAGGGTTGGAATAGGAGCCGATGGATATGTGAGTATCCTATTGGGAGAAGCAGATACATTATGGAACGGATATCTTTCATTTGAAGTAGCGAAAGTAGAAACTAAATATGGATACTATAATTTAGACTGGAATATAGGATGGTCTCATGCAATAGAGTCGAATTTTGACCAATATAATACCAATATCATTGTTTTACCTTCTGATGTGGTAGCTACAAGAAGCTGGTTTACTAATTTTGCTAATAATAACTACATCCCTAGAACGGTTCAACCGAATGATAATTTCAATAGTCTGGGAGGAAATTCCACTTCTGGAGTTTATAGAGCAGATAATGATGGAGGAGGGGTAAAGTATTTAAAAAGTACAATGTTACATCTGGGGGCACAGGAAGCCACATCGCAATTACAGATAAAACATAATGATGGTAGTACAGCTGCAGGAGAATTAGCCTATCGAGGAGGATATCTGGGGAATTGGACCAATTGGAGGGTAGCTTGGGATAATGTTAATTTCAAACCCGGCGATTACCAGACAAGAAATACGGACGAAATTATATCTGCAGCCAAATCCTATTACAACAGAATACCTTTTAAATTCAAAAACGGGGCTTATAAATCCTGGGCAATTCAAAAGCCTACCAACAACAATTTAGTATTTGCACCATCTGTTACAAAGAATGCTGAAGACTGGGATTTTAATAATAGTGTACAATTCACGGATGCTGGTCAGGTTTCATCAAAAGGGTTTAATAAAACGGGTTCTAATGACAACTATCTTTTAACCGGAGGTGGAGGTCATAGATTAGCTTCAGATTTTGTGTCGCCGTCCATATTAGAAAATTATGTCACCTTATATGACGCTCAGATTATTAAAGCTAAAAAGAATTTCACACAAGGAGTCACTGTGAATACCGACCAGGCAGGCTTACCAATAGTGGGAGATGCGAATAATATACCTTCTAAGATTTCGTCAATTGATGAAACTTATGGAATGGGTATGGGGATCGTAAGTTCAGGACAGGGTTATATACAGCAGCAAAGATTTGATGGTACACCTCATGCTTACGATTTATTTTTACAGCCGAGTGGTGGTAATGTAGTTGTCGGATATAATCAGACGGATTATCATAATGATAAATTTCAGACAAATGGTAGGATTGTTTCCAGAGGTAATGAGAGGAACTCTGTTAAAACTTATGTATCTGTTCAGAATGTTGATGAAATAGTGGCAGGTCATACTTTGAACTGGTATAATACCTCCTGGAAAGTGGGTAATATGAGAGGGGGAAGTGATGATTCAAGAGGATACAATTTTGAATTTTCTACAGATGGAGGAGCAACATATAAAGAAAAGGTAAGAATACATACAGATAGTAATATTACTACACAAAATTATGGTAATGCTCAACAATGGAACCTTGCTTATCAAAATATATTATCCGATGTACAGACTTATGGTGATGCCAATGGAGATTATACCAGATATTATAGAAATGACGGGTCATCTTTTGACAGAGTCAGAAGAGGGATAAGTGTAATTGATACCAGGATAAAAGACAATGGCTTAGGCTCAAATGGTTCAGATACATTTGTTCCTAATACCCACAATAAAGAGCTTAATAGTAAGTTATTACCATTATTCCACCATGTTCCGGGAAGAGACTGGCAGTCATCCTTGATCTTAAAAGGCTGGAAAGATGCTTATAAGGCATGGAGAATAACAGGTCCAGCGACTCAATCCAATACAGAACAAGATTTTTATTTAAGTCAGTCAACATCTGAAAATGGTACATGGATGGATGAAAGAATGATCTGGACTGACAGACATTTTAACCAAAACAATATCAACCAATGGAATAATGCCATCTCGGTAAACAATCAGTTTACCAATCAGACAGGAAACGGATTAGCTGTTGTAGATTCCTATAATGGAGTAGCTTCTGGTTTGTATAATGTAAAAGAAGGAGTTTCTTTAGCTGGTTTAGAAGGCAAATACTATAAGTATTCAAGTGCTTATGGTAAATGGGAAGGGATAAACTTTAACAGAGAAAGCAAAAATATTGGTATAGGCATAGAAGCTGATAATGCTCATAAACTGAATGTTTTAGGTTCTGTAAATGTTTTAGGATCAGTAAAAGCTGAATCAAACTTTAAATCAGCAAATGAAGACCCTAATACTTTATTTATTCCGAATGGAGAATTAGCGACCCTTGAAGATGAGATTACCCATGAAAAGAATAGAATGAGGTTGTCTCATAGAATGATTAAGCAAGAACAATACGTTTATGATTATGAGTCTGATAATAGAATGTTGGTCATTAGATGTGATAATCCAAATCAGCTTTTTGTATTAAAAGAATGTTTTGAGGGGCAACGAATATTGGTATCAAATACACACTTTAAAGAACCACAGTCATTTAGAATAGAAAGTGCAAGTTTTGAATATAGAATACCTCCATATAGTGCTATACAATTATTTGCTTGGGATGGAAAGACTGTTTATAAATACGCAGAAAATCAAATGCATGTATAAACAGAAGAGTATATATTAAAAGTTGGGGGATATAAAATTTACGGACTTTTTTAATACATACACAGTTCACATTTTTTACTTTTCGCAAGTTTAGAAAGCATCATTGACTACAATGATGCTTTCTTTTATTCTGTATTCTTTTCTAAAAATAAACTTCTTTCCGAATGAATAATTTCTCTGTTTTTATTTTTGGATCCGGAAAATAGGAGTATTTGTTCTCAAATTTTAATTGTTTTTTAGACTTTCTGCGAATTTATTTTTTTGTGAGACAATTAATTGGCTTAAAAATTTATAAAATGGTCTGAAAAATTTTGTAGAAATTAAAAATCGCTCTATATTTGCACCACTGAAAACAACGATACAATCGGAGTTTCGGGAGAGTTGGCAGAGTGGTCGATTGCGGCAGTCTTGAAAACTGTTGACTGTAACAGGTCCGGGGGTTCGAATCCCTCACTCTCCGCAAAGAGAATCTTCAACTGAAGATTCTCTTTTTTATTTATAAGTAATCTTTTTCATCATGAAAAAAATAGCACTTTCCTTATTTGCCCTTTGTGTATATACCGCTTCACAGGCACAAAGCTTTGATCTTATTCCACTGGGAATTTATGGTGGCGAGCATGAAGACAATCTATCAGCCTATTTAGTGGGAGTTCCTAATGAAAATGCATTCTTCTGCCTTGATGCAGGAACCGTAAATGCAGGTATCAGAAAAGCTATTGAATTAAAAAGTCTTAACGGATCTGCAGAGGAAGTTCTGAAAGATCAGGTAAAAGGATATTTTATTTCCCATGGTCACCTGGATCACCTGGCTGGATTGATCATCAATTCTCCGGCAGATTCTAAGAAAGATATTTTTGGTATCGCACCCGTACTTCAAATCCTGCAAAATCATTACTTTATCACCGATACATGGATCAATTTTGCAGATCAGGGGCAAAAGCCAATCTTAGGAAAGTATCATTATAATGAACTTAAAGAAGGTGTAGAAACTCCAATACAAAATACATCAATGCTTGTAAGCGGTTACGAATTAAGCCACGTAAACCCTTATAAAAGCAGTGCTGCATTGGTAAGAAAAGGAAATGATTATTTACTTTACCTGGGAGATACAGGAGCTGACAGAGTAGAAAAATCTGATAAGCTAGATCTTCTGTGGAAAAATATAGCACCACTTGTCAAGAAAAAACAACTGAAAACAATACTGATAGAGGTTTCTTTCCCAAACAGCCAGTCTGAAAAGCTTTTATTTGGTCACCTTACTCCAAATCTTTTAACAGAAGAGCTTACCAAACTGAAAGAAAAGACAGAACAGAAAAATCTGGAAGGACTTAATATTGTAGTGACACACAGAAAACCTACAGGAGATAACCCTGAGATCATTAAAGATGAATTACTAAAGAATAATCCTTTAAAGGTTAATTATATTTTCCCGGAGCAAGGCAAAAAAATTAGCTTACCTTAATAATATATGGCACCTACATACAATGTTACACCAATTATTTTAATTAAAAGAGAATGTCATAAATTGACATTCTCTTTTGTTTTTGTATCAAATTTTGATTATTTTTGTAAAACATATTCTCTATTAATTGTATTCAACACAATTGATAAAGAAACTTATAACAATACAATAATTAGACTAAATACGGTCTTCCCATAACTTTTTATTAACCTATAAATTTTAAAATTATGCAAAACCATAAATTTAAAATGGGGGATGCTGTATATGTGACATCTAATCAAAAAATACAATATACAGTTAATGGTGTAACCCCAAGCGGACAAATCTCTGTGGAATCTAAAAGATTTACATCAAAATATGGTTCTCGTTATAGTCTTCGCAGTTTTCCACCGGAAATGCTAACATTAGTGAAAAAGAAAAATTAATTACATTGCGAACAAAAGGGAGATTTCTCCCTTTTGTTTATTTGATACATATTATATATCCGTTTTTTAAAACAGTTATAAAATCGATTTATTTCTCCATTAATTTTGCATTGCTCCAAGCATTTTGAAATTAATATCGTTCATTCTCTTTAGTTGTTGAACTGATAAATCCCCACCTCTATCTGCTAATTGCATACTTTTTTCGAACTCTTGTGCTTTACTTAAAAGTTCAGGATATTCGATCATTGCTGATTGGTCACCATTCATGGCCTTTTTATAAACAACTAAATATTGGTCAACGTATTTTTCATAGTCATCTAACATTTTGTCATAATCATTATTTGTAGAAGATTGAATATTATAATCATCTTCATTTAAATTTGGATCACTTGAAAGAACAGTTTCTCCTTCTTGTAATGTATCCTTTTCTGAAGATTTTAAAAAATCTGAAACAGCATTGTTACCACATTGTTTAATATAAAGTTCTTCTGCTAATTTTTCAAGTTTTTCTTTTTCTTCACCTTCGTACTTAGCTTCTATTTTTTCTATTTCTTCAACGTAATTTAAATTTTCAGATGTATTTGATAAATCTTTTTGTGATTTACACATTAAATCTGCGATGGTTTTAGCATCACTTTCAATTGATTTTCCACATGAAATTAATAGTCCTACAACTATTAATGAATAAATGATTTTTTTCATAGTTTTTAAACTTTTCTTTGTTTACACTTAAATATTTATATTTTTATTAATATCCGTAACTATCTTGAATAACCAACCATTTATGGTGTATTTCATTATATTTATCACTTTGATTCCAAGTCATAGATTTTCCAGCAGATAATAATCTTAATTGCACATCATACATTGGCTTGCATATTTTAGGATAATTTTTTTCTACATATGTTGTGCTTTTATGTTTTTTAACAAGAGTTAAATATTGATCTGTTAATGAACTGTACTGGTTTAAGGCTTTGTTAACATCATTAATAAACTTTTGCCTTTGTTCATTAGCATATCTTTGAGAGTATTCTCTTTCTTGTTTATATTGTTGATATGTTTTTTGACCTGAAACGTACATACCAAAAAGTAAAACTGATAAATAAACAATTTTCTTCATAGGTTAAAGTTTAATGATTTAAACTCCACAAAACTATTCTGTGAAGTGTTAATTTCCATACGGAAATCCGTAATCTGGTTGAACATAAAAATTGATTTTAAATTCTTCTGAGTCCCTTAGAAGAGTTGTTATTAGATAAAAAAGAAAGCGTGAGGACTACTAACTTATTTATCAGATAGGGCACTGGTATACCGCAGGAGTAAATAAGCAGCAGACCCTCACGCCATATAATGACATGAGAGTTGCTAACATATTCCCTCCTATTAAAATTACCAGTTTCTATCTGAGGAATTTGTTATCACACAATCGTGTTTACGTCGAAGATGTCTTAGGATACTATATATCCATAATTTTAAGCAAATATAAAGAGTTTTTTATAAGAAACCCAATAAGTTCAAACTTTAGCAAATCTTTAGCGTTACACTCAGTGAAAAACCTTATAAAATCTTCATTTTCCGGACTATATGTTCAAAATGAGAACATATGGATATTTTCAATCAATCGAAGTTTAAGTCTATTAGAGAATTAATGAATACGTTCAATACTGAACAAAAATGTATCAAATTTTTAGAGCAAATATTTTGGCCAAATGGAGAGCCTATTTCACCGTTTGATAAAACTTCAAAAGTGTATAAATGTAAGAATAAATACAAGTGTAAGAATACAGGTAAATATTTCACTATAAGAAATATAGGGCTATTTAAGAACTCAAATCTTAAGCTTCAAGACTGGTTTATTGCTATCTGGTTATTTACAAGTCACAAAGGAGGCTTATCATCTAAACAATTAGAAAGAGACCTTAATTTAACACAGAAGACAACATGGTTTATCCTTAAAAGATTAAGGTCATGTTCAAAGTTTGAAAACAATCATTTATTATCTGGCGAAGTAGAAATAGATGAAACATATGTAGGGGGAAAGAACAAGAATCGTCATGCAGATAAGAAAGTAAAAAATTCACAGGGACGAAGTTTCAAAGATAAAGTTCCTGTATTGGGATTAATTCAAAGAGGAGGAAAAGTAGTAGCAAGAGTAGTTCCAACTGTTAGTAGAGAAGATTTAGAACCATTCATTTTTAGAACAGTTAATTTACATGATACAGTTTTCACTGATGAATGGAAAGCATATAATGGATTACATAAATTTTATAATCATTCAATTGTCAATCATGGAAAGAAGGAGTATGTTAATGGGAATGCAAGCACAAATTGTATTGAGAATTTCTGGACGCGCGTAAAAGGTGCTATTATTGGTGTTTATAGAGTAACATCAAAGAAGCATCTACAATTATATGTTAATGAATTTGTCTTTAAACATAATACAAGAGAGATGAGCCCAAGTGAAAGATTTATGCACTTGATTTCAAATATTAAAGGTTGTAATTTGACTTATCAGAAATTAACAGCAAAATAAAATAGTCTCCCTAATGGAAGACTATTTTCAAAACAATATTGAATTTTATTACCATTATATTTGGTCAAATTGATACCCTTTTTCTGTTAAAATTTTCAACTCATCTTCTGAAAAGATTTCTTGGTTATCAATATAAATCTCTGAATTTTGTAAATCTAATTCGTTGGCAATATAATCATCAAGTTCTTTAATAAGATTCTCTACTGTATCAAAGAAAATGCATTTAGCTGTGATGTTATCATTTTCGTCTTTTATACAAGCTGTTATTAACCTTTCGTTATTTTCCATTTTTTGAATATTTTTATTGTTTATATATAAATATTCAAAATTTAAAAAATATCTAGATTTATGTATTAGTATAAGGATGTATTAATTTTTCTAAGACTTTAAATAAACTTAAGTTATCTAGAGTTTTAATTTTAAAATTAAGATTCTTGTTAAATCATTTGTTTTTCTTATATTTATACAATATAGTTTTGTTTAACACAAATGATTTAAATGAGATTAAATAACCATGAACTTTATGACTTTTTTGTTGAAAGTCAAATATTAGCTCTTTATCATGCTAACACTGTTGGTACAACTATTACGTATCTTCAAAATGGAGGTTTACTTTCTAGGGGAGCTGTAGAAACCCGAGGCTTATTTCAAACTCCTCAGTCATCAGATGCTAAGGATAAAGAAGTAAATGTATGGAATGATGTGTTTTTAGATACAGCTGATTTACACAGTGCATTTAGGAGAGAAAATTATTATGGACCTGTATTATTTGAATTTAATATAGAATTGGTAAGAGATGAAACTTTAGAGATTTGGATTACAAAAAATAATCCTATCTATTGGAATCCGAATACGCCAGATAATGATCGTTATTTTCAAAGTGTTGCCGAACTAAGACAATTATGGAATGTTATACAGAGACAAAGAATCATGATTACAATTAGGAATAATACTTCACCAATTTTATTTAACAGTGTTAGAAGAATTATTGTTGATGACCCTCAAAGAAGTATAGAAGAAAATGGACAAGAGGTTCATTTGTTTAATCATGCAAAAAATAGAATTGATCAAATTATTGTAAATAATCATCCGTTTAATGGGAGACTAGATGTTAGAAGATGTAATGGATGTTATTGTAGAAGTAATTATTTACATCAACGAGACCAAAATGATTTAAGAAGACTATTTTATAACTAAATAATCAATAAAGATGGAAAAGACTATTTTATGTAAATGCTGTAATACTGAAAGTATTATAATTGAAAATTCATTATTTTTTCCTGAAGAAAAAAAAGCTGATAATATAATTTGTCCAATTTGTAAAAATACAATATTGACATTATATACAGATGGTTGGGTATTTGTTCAAACTAAAGAAGATTACCTTTTTGAACTAAAAATTGAAGAACAAAAAAATAATATTAAATATGTTGAAGAATTAGTTTAATTCTTTTACTAAAGAAAATTAAATAAGAAGAAGACTAATTTATTTTAGTCTTCTTCTTATTTTTTAAAAGTAAGAGAAGCTAGGTATAATATAAACTTTAAAACCTATACACTTTTTAAGTCGGTGTAACATTGTATGTAGGTGCCTAATATATAAAAGATGAGACAGATAATGTTTCATCTTTTTTTGTCAAAACACATAGCGACATAGGCTGATAGGCTAACGTATAATCATTTCATTCGTGCATCCGTGGCAAACTACTGACAAACAGTTGTCATCCATTTTCCATAATTTTACGTAAAACAAAGACACATGGCACACGTAAACGAAAGAAAAACAATATTCATCAATTCCAGTGCAGAATGGAGAACATGGCTGGAAGAAAATCATCAGACAGAGCAATCCATTTGGGTTATTTGTAATACGGTGAAATCAAATTTACCTGTTGCTCGCTGGAGTGACCTTGTAGATGAATCACTTTGTTTCGGATGGATAGACAGCACAAGAAAGCCCATAGATCAGTATTCTTTCATGCAATTGTTCAGTAAACGTAAGCCTAAGAGTACCTGGTCAAAGATAAATAAGGAAAAAATTGAAAGACTCATAGGAGGTAACCTGATGCAAGAAGCTGGATATGAAACTATCAGGAGAGCAAAGGAAAATGGTTCGTGGAATATTCTGGATAGTGTAGAAGAGCTTATTATTCCTGATGATTTAGAAGAAGCGTTTAAAATTAATATAGGCTCAAAGGATTATTTCTTAAGTTTGAGTAAATCAATGAAAAAAATGATGCTGCATTGGATTGTGTTTGCTAAAAGACCCGAAACCAGGCAAAAACGTATTGATGAGATAGTAACACATGCAGTAAGAAAAGAAAAACCTAAACATTTTCAGTAGAATTTAATCTTAGATAAGCTTTCCAAACATTCATCTGTAAAAATTCTTCATTCATTTCTTTATTTCCTTAGTTCATTGTTTTCTGCTTGAGCAGTTAAAGTGATTGCGTTAGCTTTGACGTATCAAAACCAACAATAGAAAACAATATAATTATGAATAAGGAACTCTTTTTTTAGAACATTTGGTTATTAGGATCATCTTTTTAATGTCTTTTGCATTCAGTACAGACGGTCTCCAGAAATTTACCGAAATAGATATTGAAAGAATCAATACTGTGGAAAAGGATGGTACGGTGAATTTGTTTTCGCTATTGATACAGCAGGGAAAAAATATCTGCTGAGTGAATCTACTTTAAAGGAAATTGAGAATAATCTTCATCCCTCTGAGTTCTTCAGAATCAACAGAAGTGAGCTTGTTCATAAAAAAACATGTTGAAAAAATAGAACGTTACAATAAAAATACTTTATCTATTAAAGTAAAAGGAGTGAATGGACATCTTATCAACAGTCAAAGCAATACGGCAATCTTTCGAAAATGGATTGAAGAATGAAAAAACATATGAATTTATTGATGATTTTAAAATAAAAGAGTTTTTGCATTATCTTCAATTTTTACATCTAATCCAAAAAAATATATTTACTTTAATGAAAAGCTAAGGTTTTATAGCTGTTTTAATGTAAATTAGGATTCTATTTCGACAATTTTACCGGGAATTTACTATTATCAAGAAGACAAAATTTACTTTAACTTTGCTAATTGAATGTTATGAGCCAATTATTATATTTTTGGTAATAATATTATATAGGTTAAGACTAATGATAAATAAAAGCTTAAAGAATTCAGGTATTAATTTAGGTGCTAGATGATATGGGATATAAATTCTTAAATTTTAGATTAAGGAAGGTTGTTCATTATTCGTTGATTATCTGTATTTTATTGATACAGGTGATTATCGGGATATTTTTTTATAACGAGGTCGTTAATGAGAAGAAACTACAGTTTATTAAGACTCAATTGGAAGAAAGTAGAGCTTTAGGTGGCTTAACTGATAATTCAAGGAAAGATTTTATGGACGCGCAGGGACATCTTCAGAAATATATGGTGACTCAGGATAATAAAGATCTACAGTTATACTTTGAATCCCTTAAAAAACTTAAGCTGAATTTTGATAAGATCGGTGAGTATGAAAATACAAGCCCGAGACTTAAAAAGAATCTGGCGCTTCATAAGCAAGATACAGTGAAAGTCAATAAGCTCAAAACATTGATTGATTCCGTATATGAAACTTCTTTGAACCAGCCAGCAAAGATAGAGGAGAAGCAATATGAGCCACAGAAGTATAAAAATGACTTCTATGATTTCAATATACAAACCCGTACCTATGCTGACACCATTAAGAAGAAAGGTTTTTTCGGTCGTTTAAAAGATGCTGTAACAGGGAAAGTAGATGTTCAGAAAGAAAGTACTGTAATTACCTTAACGAATAATAAAACCATAGATATTTCCCAGGTAAAATCCAAAATGGATAACACGTTGAAGTCTATGGACAAGCATTATGCCGCTGAGGTAAAAAAAGTTCAACAGGATGCAGCAAGGAAACAGAAAGATAATCTGCAGTTTTACAGTAACTTTAATAAGCTTTTGGTTTACAGTAACGGACTGATTGATGTGTATGAAAGTGCCATTAAAGACTTCAAGACCGAACTTGAAAAAGAATACAGTAAACAAAGCTCTGATAATAATAAAATCAGAAGATACCTTGTATTAGGATTGATGGTTTTAATGTTTATTGTATCAATCCTGATCATGTACTTTACCAGAGTTGCATTTATCTATGAAAGAAAACTGGATGCAGCGAATAATGAAATCAAAAACAACCTGAATTTCAAAAACAGGATTTTGGGAATGTTAAGCCACGATTTAAGATCACCATTAAAAATTATTAATATCTTTATTGATAAGATTCACAGGACAACAGAAGACGAAACCATCAAGGATTACCTGAAGTCTATTAAGTTTACGAACAGTACCTTGCTTCTTCAGTCTAACCAGATTTTGGAATACACAAAGAATCAGGAGGCAGAAAAGAAACTAATCAAGTCGGTTTTTAATCTTAAAGATGAGGTAGGTTCCATTGTAAAAGTGATCACTCCATATTTGGAGACAAGAAATAATAAGTTTGCAGTAACGGACAGGATTCCGGAGGATGTGGTCGTATTTTCGGATAATATAAGAATCAATCAGATCTTTATGAATATCCTTGGAAATGCTAATAAATTTACAGAAAACGGGCAGATTGATCTTGTGATGTTCACTGAACCTGCTGGTAAGGATAAAATTACCCTGATCACAACCGTAGGAGACACAGGAGTAGGAATATCAGAATCTGATCTGAAAAAGATCTTCGACCCTTATTACCAGGGAACAGTATCTGATGAGGTAGATAATCTTGGTGCCGGACTTGGGCTGAACCTTGTTAAAGAAATTGTAGAGCTTTTCGATGGGAATATCTCCGTTGAAAGTAAGCTTCACAAAGGAACAAAAGTAACATTCAGGATAAATTTAAATATCAATAATAAATAATGGAAACGCCAATTGAAAACAGAGAGATCACATTCCTTTTAGCAGATGATCACAGTATTGTAAGACAGGGAATGGAGATTGTCATTACCGATATCGTTCCCAATGCTAAAATTTATCACACTTCATCTTTACAACAGGCTGTAGAGCTGGTAGAGTCTAAGGAAATAGAAATGGCGATCATTGATGCTCACTTTCCGGAAGGAAACAGTCTGCATGTTTTGCCACAGCTTAAAAATGCAAATCCTGATTTAAAAATTCTGATCTTTACAGGTCTTGAAGAAGATTTGTATGCACTTAAATTCATCAAGGCAGGTGCAAACGGATATTTAAGTAAACTGAGTGAGGAAGAAGAAGTAAGAGATGCCATCATCAATTTTGTACAGAAAGGAGAGTATCTTTCCGATGTTGTAAGAAACTTATTGGTACAGTTTGTTTACAATCCGTCCCTGATAAGCCCTCTTAGTACTTTGACCAAAAGAGAGCTTCAGATTGCAGAATTATACGCAGAAGGACTTGGTAATCTGGAAATTGCGAATAATTTAGATATAAAGCAAAATACAGTAAGTACCATTAAAAAAAATATCTTCGAAAAATTAAAAATAGACAACCTGGTTGAACTGATTGATCTGATCAAAACACATCACAAGATATAACGTTTTTTAAGGTCTATTCTTCGCTTTTTTTAACATTGAAAGAAACTATCGATAAATATCTATAACGTGTCCGATTTGTATCTACGGGTTTTATAGATGATAATATTCTTCAATGTCGTTACTTTGCAGTATAAAATTTACCAAATGAAATGTAAATGTTTTTTTAGCTTTTTCACTTCATAACAAAAGGTAAATGAGACAACTATACAAATAATAAACTATAGTTATATAAAACGCAAGTGATGAAAATAAATAAGAAAAGTATGAATACCTTTTAGCGAGAACTTCTTGAAAAAACCAAATGATCGATAAGAAAAAAAACACAAATTACTATAAGGAAGTTCAATTGGTAGGTTATTAGTACAATAAAAAAGGAGGCAACATGACCTCCTTTTTTTATTGCTTTATGTCTTGGTTTTCAAAATATCTTATACTTTTTTTCGCCACGAATTCACGAATAGATTTAATATAAAACTACTTATTATTTAACTCTCGCAGATTTTACAGGTTACAAGAAACATTACAAAAAATACTCGTGCATCCGTGGCAAAATATCGGATACTTTTTTAGCAACGAATGCGCAAATGAATTGGTTATACATTTGCCTATCATTTTCTGTTTGCGATGTGGTTAAAAACAATCTTGTAGAATATAGGTTTAGAAAGATCTATGTTAGAAAAAATTAACTGAACTTCTGAATTGCTTCTGCACTTACAGGCGTAAAGAAATTAATCATATTGCCATCCGGATCACAGAACAGGAGAGAGCGGTTTCCCCAAGGCATTGTTGTAGGTTCCTGAATAATATGTTTCGTTAAGCTTTTGATTCTTTCAAATTCAGTATCTACATTAGAAACTAAGAATTCTATAATTGTGTTTATATGGCTTTTGGTTTCTGTTGATTGCTCTACACCAAACATTTTCATGGTGCGGGTACTTCCTATGGCAATTGTAATTGAATCTGTTGTAAACTCTGCAAAATCTTCCGTATACCATTGTGCTGTGAGTCCCGTTGCTTTTTCATAAAACTCTACAGATTGTTTGATGTCTTTAGTAATGATTCTTAATGATGCTAGTTTCATATGATTTTTATATTTAAATAATTTGATACAAAACTAAGGTCAAGCTATGACAACAGAATGTCAGGAGTATTTGAAATAATGTGAAAAAATAAAAGGATATTCCAAATACTGAAATATCCTTTTAAATTTTTATTGATTGTTGTCTTCCTGAATCACAATACTTTTATTCCTTTGTGTATGAGCAGAAAAATATCCCAAAGCTCCATTGCTGATATTGCTTGGCGGATTGGATGGAGTAACTCCGCTGCCATTCGAAAGGTCTAAAAGCGCACTGTAATAAGTGAATACTTTAGTATCGATACATTGCATTTCCACATAAATAGTATCACCTGCCACCACCTGATGATCTGCACCTTTTCTGTCATCATTAGGAAGCATGATCGGGCGCTGATTAGGTAAACCGTTATTGATATTGTCAGAAAATACATCAATATATTTTTTATTCATATTATTGATGGTAAAACTAAACAAGTAACGGTTCCCCAAGGCTACAGGATCAGTATATATCGGTAAAAGCGTATAGCTGGTTCTGTCCCCGAATTTAAAAGAATCCTGCTCCAGACCTTCAAAATCTATTGCCTCAGGCATTGTACTTTGCGCAATATATTGCTGTCCTTCAGACACAACCTTCAAGGTATATGTTCTTCCCGGAACTCCCATAAAGGTTGAAGTTTGGTATTTACCATCCCCAATATGTTGTAATGTTTCTGTCTGTCCGGTATTATCACTTAAAGTAACCTGTGCATCTGCTACTTCTGGATAAAGATTAGGATTGGAAACCGCGACAGACTTTGTAATCCTGATCGTATAAGGTCCTGATTGATCCGTTATATTTCCTTCAATAACGATTTTTCCACTTTGGTCAGCCAGATCTACGTCTATTTCCTTTTGACAAGAAGTGACTAAAAACAAAGATAATATGATTAAAAAAGTATTTTTCATGATTTAAAATTTGAAATTATAAGTGATGTTAGGCACCCAGCGGAATAATGAAGTCTGCATGGTACGGGTCGTTCCCGGATTGTCCGGATTGTCTTCAAACATAATGGTATACGCATTTTGACGACCATAGATATTATAAATACCGAAGGTCCATGAACCACGGAAACGTTTATTAGATTCCGGTTCGTAGGTTGCACTGAAATCCATTCTGTGATACGCTGGCATTCTGTCTGCATTTCTGTTGCTGTATTGGAAAACAGTTTGTCCGTTCAGTTCATACTTTCCGGTAGGGAATGTCACCGCATTTCCGGTGCTGTAAACGAATAACCCTGAGAAAGACCATTTAGGATTCAGTTGATAAGTAGCCACTACAGAAAGATCATGGGTTTTGTCCATTCTGGCATTATACCATTCATTATTGTTAATTCCATCAATTTTTCGCTCAGTTTTAGATAACGTATAAGAAATCCATCCCGTAAGTTTTCCGCTTTTCTTTTTAGCAATAAGTTCAAGCCCGTAAGCCCTTCCTTTCCCGAATAAAAGTTCACTTTCTACATCAGCAGCAGTATCAAAAGTAATCTGAGCTCCGTTTTTAAAATCAATCTGATTTTGCATAGACTTATAATAGATCTCAGCATTCAGTTCATAATTATTGTTATTGAAATTTCTGCTGTATCCTAAACTGATCTGATCTGCAATCTCCGGTTTTACCGTATAGCTGCTTCCTATCCATTGATCCGTAGGATTACCACTATTGGAATTGCTTAAAAGGTGCAGATTCTGCGTATTTCGGGAATAAGCTCCTTTCACACTGCTTACTTCATTGATACGGTAATTTGCTGAAACTCTTGGCTCAATATTCACGTACGTTTTCCCAAACTTTCCTTTCTCAAGAAACTGACTGTCGGTAAGAACTCCGTTTTCATAAGTATTAAATGTATCTCCGCCTAAAACGCTGAACATAGAAAGTCTTGCCCCATAATTGATGGTAAGAGCTTCCGTTGCTTTAAAATCATCATTGATATACAATGCATTTTCCCATGATTTTCTTGGGTTTCTTGGGAAACTGCTTACACTTGTCCCGGAAGCACTGCTTGGCGTAATCGTATGATAAATAGACTGAAGTCCAAAACGAACCGAATGTTTATTTCCGGCAAACCATGTAAAATCCTGTTTAAGATTCCAGTCCTGGATCTTAGAATTTAGTCCAAAAGTATTGTCATTGCTTCTCAGACTGATCTTATAATCATAATTGCTGTAGATAAATGAAGTATTCGAAAATAATTTACTGTTTATAATACTGTTCCATCTCAATGTAGCAGTAGTATTTCCCCAATCAGTTGAAAATGTATTCCCTAATCCCAAAACATCTCTTCCAAAATATCCTGAAAGATAAAGACGGTTATTTTCATTGATTTGATAATTTGCCTTTAAATTTAGGTCATAGAAATATAGCTTATTGTCTTTATATTCCGGTGAAGTTTTAAGAAACAGATCCGCATACGTTCTTCTCCCTGAAACAATGAAAGAAGATTTTTCCTTTTGAATAGGTCCTTCCACACTCAGCCTGCTGCTGATCAATCCGATTCCTCCGTTGATATTATAATCCTTATTATTTCCGTCCTTCATTTTCACATCCATTACAGAAGAAAGTCTTCCTCCGTACTGGGCAGGGCTGTTTCCTTTAATAATACTGGCATCCTTTAACGCATCACTGTTGAAAGTACTGAAAAATCCCAGTAGGTGAGATGCATTATACACAGGAGCTTCATCCAACAGGATAAGATTCTGGTCTGTAGCACCACCTCTCACACTGAATCCGCTGCTTCCCTCACCATTACTTTTGATTCCCGGTAATAGCTGGATGGTTTTCATGACATCTTTTTCTCCAAAAAGAACCGGAAGTTTTTCTATATTTTTAATATTCAACGTTTCCGAACCCATTTGAGCTGACGTTAAATTCTTATCCTTTTTAATACCAGTAATGACTACTTCATCAATAGCTTTTGAAATCTGTTCCTGCTGACTAAGCGGAAGGTCTAGTTTTATATTCTGATTAACCGTTATTTGTTGTTCAAAATCTTTATATCCCGGATATGAAATAATTACCTTGTAGTTTCCTTCAGGCAATGAAAGAGAATAAAACCCATATTCATTCGCGATTACATTAATGGAGGGATCTTCAGCTACTTTCACATTGACTCCGATCAGTAATTCGCCGTTCTTCTGATCTTTTACGGTACCGCTTACCTGGTATTTTTGCTGTGCCATAGCCCAACTGCTGAGACAGAGTGCAGCCGAAGCAGCAGCAATCTTAAAAAAAGATGTTTGCATTAGTTTATTTTTTTTAAAGTAGTAAAGCTCTTGATTATAGATTATAGTTTTGTCGGATTAGTTGAATAGAAAGGGAATTAGTTACACTCTAAAGCTTTAATTATGAAATAAATCCATCAAAAAAGCATTTTTTCTCCATTTGATGAATAAATTTAAAAAGCATACAAATAAGGATAATTGTAATTTGTTGTAAAGATCACAATGTTATGTTTTGAATAGTGATTTATTAATATCGTTTGAGTTGTTATTTGAATAAAATAAATTATTTCTTTTTATTTAATGAATTTTATTTCAAATTTTAGAAAAATAAACTTTCACTTATCAAAAATGGTAGAGAAAAGACTGGTGATAGGAGTGTGATGAATTAATTTTTCAGAAGTTATACAGTTTTTCATGGTTGCTTTTAAATTATACTCATTACCAAAACAGCAGAATGTTTAAAATATTGTACATGATAAAGAAAATTCGAATCTTATCTGTTTCCGACTTTACTCGGTAATACATTATATTTTCTCTTAAAAGCAGCCGAAAAATGTCTTGGATTTTTATAACCAATGATATCAGAAATTTCACTGATGTTCATATTGCTGTCCAGAAGCATTTTTTTTGCATGCTCCATTTTAATATCATTCCAAAATCCGAAAACTGTAGTCCCAAAAAGCTCTTTAAATCCTTTCTTTAAAGTAAATTCATTCGTTCCAACCTGATGAGCAAGCTCAGTAAGAGAACAGTTGGCATCCATATTATTCGCAATATAATCTCTCACCGCATAGATCTTTTCCTCATCTTTCTTTGGTAGTGAAGATTTGGAAGCCGGATCGCAGAAAAGCTGTTCCAGCTGTAGCAATAAAAGTTCACTTACCTTAGCTTCAAGATAGATACGCTTGAAAATTCCTTTCCGGTCGCAATGCATAATATCATTTAGAATTTGATACATTTCAAGGCTGATCAGATTATGTTCAGGGTTAATGAGTGAAGAGCGCTGTTTCTCAATAGCATTTCTGAAAGTCTCAAATAATCCTGATTGTTCAGGAAGAAATTTTTTGAAAAACGCAGGAGCCAGATTAATTTCCAGTATATGAAGGTCGGGACCGTAAAATTCCATTTTTCCCTGCATATGGTGAGCATAGATAATATTGTGCTGATAACTGTCAAACTGGACGGTTTTCTCAAAGTTCCCTGAAATAGCTCTGCTTTTACCTTTCAGCGCAAAATGCATTTCCACTGTATCAAAATCACTTTCAAAATAGAGCTGAAGCTTATCTGCTAAAGAAATATTTCCAAAGCTGATATGAACATTCTCAAAACATATTTCATGATAAAATCCGTCTCCATAAGGCGGAATAAGACGCGTGACACACTCCTGAATGTCTCCGTCATTTACATAATAAGTGCTTGGATAGCTCCTTTCAATAAGTATTTCTCCGATGTTTTCATCGTATAGGCGTAGTGTCATTTTCTTTCTTTTAGTTAGAATTTCCTTTTTGCGGACTTTTTATTCCGTTTTGCAGACCCAAACTGTCAATTGTACACTCTACTTTTGCACAAAGGTAATGATTATTTAGAATCATTCTTAATAATAAGGTTTGTTTTTACGAATAAATTATAGAAAGAAAGGATGTGATCGTAGGAACTTAAAAAGTATAACCCCCAGTAAAACAATATTATGAAAAATTTTAAAGATATAGAAACTGAGCTTACAGTAAGCAGAAAAGAATATATTACGCCACACTATATCAGAGTTTTTCTGACAGGAAAAGATATTCCTTTAATCGCTAATACAACAATAGGAGTGAATAACAAAATACTTATTCCGCCTAGAGGTGTAAGTAAAATTCACTTTCCTGAGTTTGATTATGATAAAATGTTGTGGAAGCCACAGCCTGAAGAAATTCGTCCAAGTATAAGAACATACACCCATCGGGGCATTGATCTTGAAAATAATGAAATCTGGATCGATTTTGTTGCTCACGGAGATGAAGGACCGGCTTCTGCATGGGCATTGGAAGCTAAGAAAGGTGATCTGCTGGGAGTACTTATGAAAGACGGTAAAACAGAACTTTATGGTAAAGCTGAAAACTACCTTTTAGTTGCAGACGCCACAGGAATTCCCGTATTGGCAGCTATTCTTGAAGATCTTCCGGAAACTGCTAAAGGAACCTGTATTATTGAAGTGCATAGTGAAGAAGATCAGCAGGATTTACAGACGCTTGCCAATATTGACTTCATTTGGTTACATAATGAACATCCACAGCTTGGAAGCAGAATTGCTGAAGTTGTAAAGCAGCAGATATTACCAGAGACCTCCAGATCCGGATATGTTGCAGCAGAGTTTTCATCAGTGAAAGAAATAAGAAACTATCTCAGAAAAGAAAAACAATGGAAACAGGAAGAGTTGTATGCTTATTCTTACTGGAAATCGGGAGTTACAGAAGACAAATCTGCAATGGAAAGACATAAAGAAAAAGCAGATAGCGAATCATAATTCAAAACCTATTAAAATTAATTATTTATAGAAAATATATGAAGTATTCAAGCAAGATCAACTGGTCTTTTGTAGCGGCAATTGTTGTATCGGTTTGTTGGATCATCGGTGATGTTTTTGTGGCAGGATTTGATCCGAATCCGGACGACTATCCATTATTCTCAAAAACCTATGCAGATCAGGTAAATGTCGAATTCGCTACCTTAATGCTGGAAGGCTCTACTCCCGGATTGATGTTCGGTGCTTTGATTGGTGCTTTGACAGGTCCTTTATTGCTTCCTGCAAGCTGGTTGGTATATCAGTTTTTTAAAAATACAAAATCATGGTATGCTGTTTCTGTGTATTGGATCCTATTGGCAGGGGCGGTTTTGTCTCCTTTAGGGCATGCCGGATTCTTTTATGTTGGAAAGATCTATAAAGCAGTTTATCATACAGATCCGTCTGCACATCCTTATCTTTTAGAGACGGGACGAGGCTTTATGAGAATGCTGAATATTGCCTGGGGAGCAGCTATTGGAGTTCTGGCAATTGGATGGATTTCATTTGCAGTATGTATCCTTTTGAATAAAACTTTTCTTCCACGATGGATGGCTTTGTTGACGCCCTTTGTTTTAACCATATTTATCATTCCGATAAAAAATATTTTACCACTTCCTTATTCGGGGTGGGTTGGGGGAGCGATATTCAATATTGCTTATCTGATATTTTTCAGTTCCTTGCTGTTGATGTTCAGAAAAAGACTGGTGAGGTAATGTTGCTTAAAAATATAGACTATTTATTAGTGTATTCGTGGCAATATAAATGTCTATAAAGCTTGTGTTTTGACTCAACTAATAACCATGATATTTCATTGTAAACATGAGCTTTTTTGAACATCATCACTTTAAAATATCTAAAAAACTGTAAGGTAGAAACTCAGATAAGACTATTGATGTATGCTAAAGATGAGTGACAGTTTTCCTTTCAATAAGGAAGACCTAATGTAGAGGGAAGCCTTTAAATCCTAGGATTTAAAGGCTTTTTTTGTGAAGAAGTATTTCATTCAAGGTATTGATTCAAATAATTAGCCTTATATTGCTGTAAAGAATTATCAGAAATATGGAACAGTTAAAAAAATGGTTCAGAAATAATTGGTCTACGGCGATTTTAGCTATTCTCTTCATCATATTACTTGTGAATCCGGATGCTAAAGCATGGTTGATGAGGCAGGTTGCTTCTACAGGATTACTGAATTCAAGTATATCAGAACCTAAAGCTCAGGAAACTGCTGCCTATACCAATTTTACCTTAAAAGACGAGTCAGGAAAACTCATTAATGTATCAGATTTAAAAGGGAAAGTAGTATTCATCAACTTTTGGGCATCGTGGTGCCCTCCGTGTCGCGCTGAATTTCCTTCCGTTCAGAAGTTCTATGAAAAATACAAATCTAATCCTAATATTGTGTTTCTGACTGTAAATCTCGATGATGATTCTGCGGCAGGAATAGCATATTTAAAACAAAAAGGTTTTACAGTACCATTTATAACTTCTTCAAGCACTATTCCGAAGGAAATCTATGATGGTTCGTTGCCAACCACTGTTGTACTGGATAAAAAAGGAGCAATTCGCCTTCGACATACAGGAGTAGCAGATTACAGTAAAGATTCTTTTTATGCTGATATTGATGCATTATTGAAATAAAATATAAATACAACCTAGGAAAGATTGAACGAATGAAGAATAACATAATGAATTTATATACCTTGTTTGCTTTCCATAAACGAGAAGATAATTATTTCTCTGTAATCGACAGGAAAGGAGAAATTTTCGATAAATTTAAACTGCCTGAATGCAGAAATTTTCCACTGAGGAACAATAATATTCCAATTAAAGAAGAGTTTACAGAAAAGTATCAGCTGAATTTGGAGACTTTTTTAAATAATTATGATCTATATACATGTTATACAGGTGGAGTAGGAGAACTTTTTTCCCAACAAGCGGTATCAGCCCTGAAAGAAGAACTCAGGAATGAAATAGAGTTTATACCCTATATATTGAAAGGGCAGTTTATTCCTGTATATGCTGCATTGTTTCTAAAGACAGCACCTATTGTAAAGGATTTTGACGGAATGAAATTTACATTTGAAAATGAAGTATCTATCAATGCAAAATATGCTGTTCAGGATGAAAATAAAGGAATTAATTTCGTTACTCAGGCGTTTGTAGAGCTGGTAGAAAAAAATAATCTTACTATAGAATGTAAATTACAGTTCAATGGATAGATGGCAATAACATAGAATTGAAGATGATATCGAATATTAATAGAAAAAACAGAACTTTAGTGATATGATTTCGTTTAAAATAGCATCCATTGAAGCTATAGAAGCAGAGATATTAAAGGCGAAAAAGAACATACAAAATTTTCCCAAAACTGTCAGTTTTCCTTTTTCGGAACAATATAAAAAGCTGATTACCTCCATAAAAACCATTGAAATTTCTTCGGAAACCATTTTGTACAATTCTATAGAAGCTGTCAATGAAAATAAAGAATTTAAAACACCAGATTATTGGTGCTTTGCTGGAAATGGGCAAGGCGACCGATGGTTTTTAGACACGCAGGGAAATGTTCTGTTTTACGATCATGACTATGATGAAAAGTTGCAACCGATGCAGATCAGTTTCGGACAATGGCTGCAAATGGCGTTTCTCATTCGACAGTTAGATGAGTATTTTGATAAATATGATAAGATTACAGACTCTATAAAACAAAGTTTTTGTGATGCATTGAATAGTATAGAACCTACGTTGAGTCAGAATTATCCGTTTACAATTTGAATATAAAATGGTTGTTCAGACTTCTACTTTCATCTTGTAAATCCATTGCAGACCCGATAAAATAGACTATTTTTGAGTCTTAAGAATTAAATACTTACACCCTTTCATGAATTTAAGCCAATTGAAAGAAAAGGCACAGCCAATGATCCGAAAGGTATCACTGTTTGTTTCTGCTGCTGACTCCGATACTATAACAGCATATACCAACGAAGATGAACCTGTTCGTTTTTTAATAAAATATTCAGACCAATGGATGGGGCTTATAGAAGAGCAGGATGAATTCATATTTCAGCCAGTCAATATAGAATCCATAGATTTAAACGCTTACATTCCTTTAACGGAAAGAGATACAGAAGTTTATCCGCCATTTGAAACACTGATGCATTACGGAGATGAGGAAACTCAATCCTGGATCATTGAAAATGACGGTGATAAAGATGATTTATCAAGTTTAGCGGCATTTGCCCCGGATGAGTATACCGATCTTTGGATGGATTCACATCCTATTTATAACAATGATGGCGTTTTTGCTTACATGGGAGGCTGGGCAATGATCTGGCCAGAAGATGATGTCCCTATGCAATGGAATGAGGATCTTGAATTTCTGTTTCAGATCGGATTACAGGATGAGCCATTTGTAGAAGTATTTTATCATAAAAAAGAAAATACTTACCTCTGTATGGAGCGTAATACATAAACCAAAGTAATATCAAAATATACTTAATATCAAATAAACCAATTTACAATGAATATATCAGAACTAGAAAAGAAATACAATTTTCAATATCCGGAAATTTACAAGCAGTTAAATGATAAAAATATGCTGGATTGGGGCGAATCTGGAAGTGATTGGTATTCTACAACCTTTCCGCAATTAAAAGAAAACCCACCATTACTTCTGTTTGGATACGATATTGAAATCTGGAATGATGAAGAACTTGTGGATACTTCCATTGAAGAAATGTCTGATGATGAAGACTACAGGAATATTCATTCAAAGTATAAATTTGTCCCGTTTGCGGCTAATGGAGCTGGGGATTTATACGCATTTCAATATGATCTGGAAAAGGATGGTGATGTTCCTGTGACAATTATTCTCCATGATGAAGAGGAAGCTGAAGTGCTTGCCGGAAATCTTCAGGATTTTATATTCCGTCAGCTATTGGAAGCAGTGACTGAAGTAGATGAAGACTCCATGTTCTTTGAAGAAGATGAAGAAGACATGAAAGAAAATCTTCTCAATCAATTGAAAACACACGAACCTTACTTAACCCCAAAACAGGTGGAAATTCTGAAGAATATCTATCAGCGTGATATTTTTGAATATACCTATGAAGTATCTGCAGGAAATTCCTTTGAAACAGAAGGTCTGATAACATTTGATGAGGTAAAAGAAATTCTCAGTAAAGAAATAGCTTTTGATCATCTTGATAAAACATTTAATTATACAGAATATTAATTCTATAAATTAGAACTCCTGTCATCAATATTGGCAGGAGTTTTTTCTTACCTTTAATAGATTAAAATCATAATCAGAACACATGAATATTCAGCTTTTTTCAAAAAATGCCTTGGTGGGAGGCGCTACCCAGGGAATAGGAGCAGGAATCGCGTTTGAACTGGCAAAATGTGGTGCCAATGTTACTTTGATGGCTCGTAACGAAGCAAAACTTAAAGATGCTGTAGCTTTGTTACCTGTTTTACATGATGATCAGAAACATCAGTACCTTGTTGTGGATTTTTCTGATTTTGATACCTTTAAGAAAACTATTACAGCGTATTTTAATGATCATTCAGTAGATATTCTGGTTAATAATACCAATGGTCCGGAACCAGGGCTTGCAATCGAGAAAAATGTTGAAGACTATCAGAAAGCCTTTGATCTCCTATTTAAAACAGTTTGTGAAACTACCTTACTAGCTTTGCCTCATATGATAAAGCAGCAGAATGGTCGTATTATCAATGTTTCCTCTCTGTCTGTGAAAGAACCGATTGGAAATCTTGCTCTTTCAAATTCTATTCGTTCTGCGGTCATTGCCTGGGCAAAAACCTTATCCAATGAAGTAGCAGAACATAATATAACCGTGAATAATATTTTAACAGGATATTTTAATACCGCTCGTATTCAAAATCTGATCAGCCACGATGCTGAAAAGATGAATGTTTCCGTAGAAGAAGTCACAAAGACCCGTGAAAATAAAATCCCTATGAAACGTTTCGGAAAACCTGAAGAATATGGTCATTTGGTTGCATTTCTTGCTTCAGAATATTCCGCTTATCTTACCGGAACAAGCATTCCTTTAGATGGAGGATTGAGTAATGTTTATTAAAAAATTAAGAATGAGGATTGTGAATTTCAATAGTAATTTCAATGTTAAATCTCATAACGTTCATTCTTATTAAAAAAAATCATCATTTTATGTAATAGATTCTCTTTTTCAGTTGTCTTACTGATATTATTGGAAAATATTATATGAAAAATTGGTCTTTTAAACAATGGAACACCGTTATTGGGTGGTTCCTTTTTGCTATTGCATTCATTACCTATCTCTCAACGATAGAACATTTTCTGAGTTTTTGGGATTGTGGTGAGTATATTTCTTCAGCATCCAAACTCGAAGTAACACATGCTCCCGGAGCCGCTTTATTTCAGATTGTGGGAGCAGTAGCCAGTATATTTGCATTGGGAAACAGTAGCAATTATTCTATAGTGATCAATGCTATGTCTGCGTTGTTCAGTGCATTTACGATTTTGTTTTTGTTCTGGACCATTACTCATTTGTTCAGAAGGCTTTTAAATAAAAATTCAGAAGAGATTACCAAGCATCAGGAAATTTCAATTCTTTTTGCAGGTGCTATTGGTGCCTTATGCTTTACATTTTCGGATACCTTTTGGTTTTCTGCGGTAGAAGGGGAAGTGTATTCAATGGCATCTCTGTTTATTGCACTTTTACTCTGGCTGATTACCAAATGGGAAAATGAATATCAGGCTGTAGATAACGAAAGATGGATTATTCTTATATTCTTTATTATAGGGCTTTCAGTAGGAGTACATATGATGTGTATGCTGACAATTCCGGCAATATGTCTGATATATTATGCGAGAAACTACTCATTTACCTGGAAGAGTTTTATTGCCGCCAATCTTATAACACTTGGAGTTCTGGCATTTGTTTTTAAACTTATTTTTCCTCTGATCATGACAATGTTCGGAAGATTAGAAATTTTCTTTGTAAACGGTTTGGGAATGCCTTTCCATTCAGGAACGGTTGTCGCATTTATTCTAATGGTGATGATTAGTTTCTTTCTCATTAAACATGCCAGAAAAACAAAAAAAAATATTTACCAAACCATTGTTTTATCTGTCGTATATATGATTATTGGCTTTTCCTGCTGGATGGTGATTCCGATCAGAGCAAATGCTAATCCACCAATGAACCTTAATGATCCTGATACCGCTATCGGGATGAAAGATTATTACAACAGAGAACAGTACGGAGACTGGCCTACAACCTACGGGCAAAATTATACAGCTGCTCTTGACAGAAAAGGGCTGGAAAAAAATGAAGACGGAAGCTATAAGAGGCAAATAACCGGGGAAATGTATGAAAAGGATGAAAAAACCAGAACATACAGAAAAACAGGAGAAAGGTTTAATTACGTTTACAATAAATCTCATATAAGCTTTATGCCCAGAATGTTTAGTGAGGATAAAGAGGTAATGGCGAATTATATTTCGATGTACGGAGCTCCGGATTTTACATTCAATTATGATAATGAAGATATAGCTGATAATCCCCAGGCAAAGCAGATTTTTGATGAACTAAGAGCAAAATATGAAGATGATTCCATTACAGTTGACGATTATATGAAGGTGAAACCCTACGATCTTATCAACGTACAAAGACCTTCATTTGCACAGAATATGGATTACTTTTTTTCCTTTCAGAATGGGTACTACTTTGTAAGATATCTGATGTGGAACTTTGTAGGAAGACAGAACGATCTTCAGGGACATATGGAAAATACCAATGGAAACTGGATTTCCGGATTTTCTTTTATTGATGATGCTTTACTAGGGAATCAGGATCATATGCCGGCTAAATTTAAGAATGAAAGTACGGTGGTATTTTTCTTTTTACCACTCATTTTAGGGCTTATAGGCTTCTTTTTTCACTTAAACAGAGATTTTGGGAGATTCTATGCACTTTTATCATTATTTATTGTAACCAGTGTGGGGATTGTTTTCTATACAGGTGTAAAACCCTTTGAAGTAAGGGAAAGAGATTATGCAATGGTGGGATCATTCTATGCTTTTGCCATTTGGATCGGATTGGGTGCGGGAAGTATTCTATGGTTCATTCAATCTAAAATTAAATCCAATATTGCCAATATTGGACTTGGGGGAATTCTGCTGGGAATACCTTTTATGATGGGCTTTCAGAACTATGTTTCACATGACCGAAGCAAAAAATCCGCAGCTTATGATTCTGCCTATTCGTTTCTTGCCTCCTTACCTAAAAACGGTATTATTTTCACTTATGCCGATAATGATACCTATCCGGTTTGGGGTCTTCAGGAAACCGAAAGATTCAGAGATGATGTGAAAACGGTGAATTTCACCCTGCTTGCTACTCCATGGAATATAGATCAGGTAAAAAGAAAAACGTACAATGCGGTGGCAATTCCCGGGGAATTAACCCATGAGGAGTACAGAGATGGAGTAAATGATCAGGTATACGTGATGAAAAAAGAAGACTGGGAAGGAATGTTTGCCATGCTAAAAGATCAAGGTGCTCCGGATACCGAGTTTCAGGAATTCAAAAAATTCCTTACTCAGGATTCGATGACAGTAAAAGAAGCTCTTCAATTTTTAAAATATAAATCACCGGCTAAAGACGAGCTGTTGAAAATGTATTTTGGAGACAAAGAATATGAAAAGTATAATATCATTCCGGTACATAAATTTGTTCTTCCTGTGAATAAAGAGAATGCCGTGAAATCAGGAATCATTAACCCTTCTGATATTCAGAATACGGTGGATCAGATTACCATTAACTATGAAGCGAATACTCTTTATAAAAGTCATCTTATCATGCTGGATGTATTAGCAAATTTTGATTGGAAGCGCCCGATAAACTTCTCTTCAGCTGGGATCTATGACAGTCAGAATTTATTTTACCTTGATGAGTATCTGCAGTTTGACGGATTCAGTTACAGGCTGATCCCTATTCGTACTCCTCAAAGCCCGGATGGCGATAAAGGCAGGGTAGATGCTATTTCACTTTACAATGTTGTAAAAAACTATAAATGGGGAAATTTTAAGGATTTGAATATTCATTATGATGAAACTGCAACTTCCAATATCATAAGCTACAGAATGTCTGTAAGCAGAGCTGTTTCAGCACTTGTTCTCAAAGGAGAAAATGCAAAAGCAAAAGAACTTTTAGATCTTGTTGCAAAGGAAATTCCTGCTGAAAAATATAATGATCCCCGTTCGTTAAGCTCCATTGTAACAGGATATATTGTTGCCGGGGAAGAGCAAAAAGGGCTTCAGCTGGCGGAAAATTTAAAGAAAGGAATATTTGAAGAATATGATTATTACCTTAAGCTTTCCCCGGAATTTCAGGCAAGAGCCAGAAGACAGATGAGACCAAAACCTATGGAATATGCCCTTGTTGTTGCTGGTGTTACTGATGCTTACAGACTATTAGGACAAAACGATAAGGCAAAAACTTACCTGTTGAAATCCATAGAGCCGATTGATAAAAAATTCAATGTTTTTATGAAAGAACTTCAACAAATGGGTAAAGAAAAAGCAACAAAAGAATCAGAAAAAGTTCAGAGAATCACTCCTTTTTATCAATATCTATTTAATGTAATGGAACCTTTTGATTCTGCATATTCAAAAAAGAAAGAAGAACAGATTACCAGCTCCATTATAAAAGCAGTACAGTAATTTAAAAAAATAAGTCATTCAAGCAGATAAGGGAATAGAAAGAGGTTTTTGTTTTATATAGTTTCGTCATAAAATCACATGATTTTACCTCCTTTTATACCTTTCTGCTTAATGGTTTTTAAAAACATTTACGAACTAATAAGGTTGTTTAAATTTTTAAGGTTCAGGATAGTAGGTGTTTTTATTAAGCATTCATTTAAGTTTATAAAATCAAAAGCATTCGTGAATTCGTGGCAAAAAATATCCGCAGCAAAAAACTCACATACCATAATCTTTCCGATCAAATAGAAGGAGAACGAAACGCCTTACTACTTTTCCTTAAATCCGAAGGTCTGGATTGCGTAAATTCATGAAAAGTATCACTAAACGCACTGATCGAACTGTACCCAACATCGTCTGCTATTTCATTAATTGCCTTATCAGTATTTAAAAGCAGCTCAATAGCTTTAATGATTCTTAACGTTTTCAAATACTGAAGAAACGAAATATTCATATCTGCTTTAAAAAGACGTGACATAGAACGTTCACTCAACCCGAATCTGGCACTTACATTAGAAAGCGTAAGTTTTTCCCCAATATTCCATTCAAGATAGGAAACAATTTTCATCATCTGCTTATTATGTGTAGCAGGAAGGATGATCGGTAAAGGCTGTTTATGAGTCTTAGGTAAAATCTTTTTTAAAGCTACAAGAAACTCAAAATTCTCATCTTTTTCCGTCACATGTTTTTCATCCCACATTTCTGTGTATTTAATCATTTGGATTAAAAGTTCTGATGCCGGATAAATTCCAAGCTTACCATAAAAAGGATCTGAAACATCATCATAAGCATAAAAATAGAGAGAACGGAGAACAGTAGCTGTATGTCCGATTTCAAGAATATGCTCCATGCCTTGTGGTATCCAGAAGAAATGTCTGGCTGGCACTACATAGGTTCGGTTGTCTATTGTGATATAAGCAATACCGCCTTCTACATAGCTTAACTGTCCCTTCGTATGTTTATGAAAAGGTATCAGTTTCTCTGATTTTTCGTGCATGACAAACACACTTTTGTCGTGTTTATCGATATCCGGAAGTGCTGCAATTAACCCCATAAAAAACTTCGTAAATAATGAAAATGCAAATATAATCATTTGGCTGGAATCATGTAAAAGTTGACTATTTTAGGTAAAAATAATATCAGGATTGAGAATAAATTTGCAGTGCAATAATTCGAAAAATTCAAATGAAAATTTATGTCACCGGACTGCTGATGCTGGGAGCTTCCTACACAATATCAGCCCAGACAGGCAGTCCAAGCAATGATACCATCCGAATCTCCCTAAAAGACGCATGGCAAAGAGCTGAAGAAAACAGCCGTCATATTAAGATCAAAACCATCAATGTAGACATCGCAGAAGCCGAAGTAAAAGACGCCAAAAGAGAACGTCTTCCGGAAATAGAAGTAAAAGGTTCTGCAGAAAAAGCCTCCAACATTCCCATCTACGAAAACGGTATCTTTTCCAAACCTACCCAGCATGAAGTAATTCATACCCTTTACAGAGCGGGAGCAGATTTTTACCTTAATATTTACAACGGAAATAAATTAAATCTTAAGATCAAAGAAAATCAAACCCTTCAAAAGATAAAAAATATTCAGAAAGAGCAATCTGTTTCTGATATCCATTACAAAACAGCAGCACTTTATCTTGAATTACAGAAAACGTTAATCTTCAGAGACCTTATCAAACAGGATATTGAAGATCAAAAGACACAGCTTAAAGAAATACAGGCTTTATATAAAAATGGAGTAGTACTGAAAAGTGATGTTTTAAGAATAGATCTTGAGCTTTCCAAACGTAAAATGACTTTGATTACTATTGAAAATGATATTCTTATCGTAACTCAGAAGCTGAATATTATTCTTGGTGTTCCGGACGAACAGGTGGTAATTCCTGAAACTCCTTTGAGCCAATGGAATGAAAATACAACGTATGCAGAGTATTTGAAACTGGCGCTGGATCACTCTTTCGATTATCATGTTTCCGAACAACAAACGGAATTGAGTATAATCAAACTGAAACAGGTAAAAGCCAATGTGCGTCCTAAAGTTGGGATGTACGGAGAATTTTATTATGCCAATCCGCAGATATTCCTTTATCCTTATAACCCTTATTGGTATTCATTGGGAATTGTAGGAATTAAAGCTTCATTTTCTATTTCCTCTCTTTACCACAATACTCAGAAAGTAAAAGCAGCCGCACTGGAATTTGAAAAAGAAGAAGAAGTACATAAAGACACGGAAGATAAAGTGAGACAACAGGTAAAAGAAGCTTATCTGCGTTATCAGGAAGCTCTTGAGCAGATAAAAGTGGCAGAAACGAATGTTGCCCAGGCAAAAGAAAATGCACGTATCATTAAAAATACTTACTTCAATCAGACCTCTCTTATAACAGAATTGCTGGATGCTGATATACAGTTTCTTCAGACAAAATTCGAATTGGAGGCAGCAAAGATCATGGCACAAAACAATTATTATTTACTACAAAATATCACAGGCGTTTTATAATACAATGAAAAAAAAATATACCCCCACTGACAGACTGATCACAAAGATCACAGGATGGATTTCAGTTTTAATCGTTGCCGCACTTGCTGTCTGGGGCGGTTTTACCTTAAAGAATTATTATAGATATGAACAAACCAATGATGCTCAGATACAGGAATACGTAAATCCAGTGATCTCAAGAGCCGGAGGTTTCATTGTTGCTGTAAAATTTGAGGAAAACCAGGAAGTGAAAAAAGGAGATACCCTTTTACTGATCGATAACCGTGAATACGTTCTTCAGCAAAAACAAACACAGGCAGCTCTTCAGAAAGCCCGTGCTGAGCTAAAGGTTCTAGAAAGCAATACCGGAACCACAGAAAAAGAAGCCGCAGCAGCACAGGCACAGGTAGATGCCAATAAAGCAAAAGTATGGAAGCAACAGCTTGATTATAATCGCTATAAGAAGCTTTATGACGAAGAATCTGCCACAAAACAAAGACTTGAAGATGTAAAAGCAACGTTGGATGTCAATGAAAGTGACTATCAGTCTTCTCAGGATAAATACGCCGCTTCCGTATCAAAAATAAATGATATTCAGGCAGAAAAAACAGTTGTACGTGCAGAAGTTGCAAGACTTGAAGCTTTATTAGACCGCCATAAACTGGATGTAAGCTATACCGCTGTAGTAGCGTCGTATGATGGAAGAATGGGACGAAGAACTGTTGAGATAGGACAAATGATTGATGCCGGAGAAACCCTTGCCTTTATCGTTAACAATGAAACAGACAAATGGGTGATTGCCAATTATAAAGAAACCCAGATTAAAGATATGCATGTGGGAGATCGTGTAAAAATTGTGGCGGATTCCTATCCTGACAGAGAATTTCAGGGAACAATTATTTCATTATCACCAGCTACAGGTTCCAGTTTCTCATTATTACCTCCGGACAACTCTACAGGAAACTATGTGAAAATTGTACAGCGTATTCCCGTGAGAATCAAAGTGGAAGGAAAAAGAAAAGACATTGACGTTCTAAAAATGGGAATGAACGTAAATGTATACGCCAATAAAAAACACTCCTAATGGCTAAAAGACAAATGCCTTACTTCAAAAGATGGGCTCCGGAATGGCTGGTGAAAATTATTCTTTTCTCCATGACACTGCCCGGAATCATCATATTCTTTCTGCCATTATCCAATGTGAATGCGGCGGCAGGATATTATGGAAGTGAGCCGGCTGATATCCAGTTTTCCGTAGCACTATTTTATGCAGGATATGTAGGTTTTTACAGTCTGGAAAGAAGGTTTTTCAGCTTTCTTGCCGCTAAAGAATACTTTCTATTATTTACAACATTACAGATCGTAGCGTGTCTGATATGTTATTTTACCCATGAGATCTACGTCCTCTTTCCGATACGTTTCATTCAGGGAATGTTATTTGCAGGAAATGTCAACCTTTCACTTACTTTGATTTTTACTCGCTTGAGCAGTGAAAGAGGACGGGAGATCAGTTTTTCAGTGTTTTTCGGTATTCTTTTATGTGCGTTGCCATTTAATAACCTGATCACAGCAGATCTCATAGACTCGTATAATTTTAATATTGTCTATAAAACTGCGATCTTTTCATATTTACCGGGGCTTATTTTTTTAACACTGGCGATGAGTAATTACAGAACGCATGCAAGATTTCATTTATATAAGCTGGATTGGCAAAGTTTTGCAGTGTTCAGTACGATTCTGGTGCTTGTAGGCTATATTACCATTTTCGGGCAGGAATATTATTGGCTGGAAGATCCTCGTATTTTGGGAAGTGTGATAGGAATTATCGCCTTGGCAGGAATATCTGTTGTTCGTCAGAAGTCCATTAAAAGACCTTATATAGACCTGCGGGTTTTCAGCTACAGAAACTTTAAAATAGGTCTGTTGATTCTCTTTGTCATGTATATATGTCGTTTTGCTTCAGGGATTACCAATGCTTTTTTTGCGACAGAACTTCATTTGGATCCGTTTTATATTTCCTATATCAATGTGTTTAATCTTTCAGGATTAATTGTCGGAGTTATCATTGCCTGCTGTATGGTTTTACAGAAAAAAAGAATACAGTATGTCTGGGTTCCCGGATTTCTGATGTTGCTTCTGTTTCATGCATTGATGTATTATTCCTTTGATGTACAGGCAAATGAATTCAATTACTATATTCCGTTATTCCTTCAGGGGCTGGGAGTAGGATTGATCATGGTTCCAACGATTATTTTCATCATATCATCAGTTCCTGCTTCTATCGGTCCATCAGCAGCGGCAACAGCTCTGGCGATACGGTATCTGGGATTCTGTGTAAGCATAGCTTTGATTAATTTCTTTGAACTTTATGAGAAAAGCCGTCATTATAACGCTTTTCAGGATCATTTAAGTGCAGTAGATCCTTTTGTTAAAGACTATCTTCATAAGCAGACATCTAAGCTTACAGCGCGTGGAATGTTGGAGGATCATGCTGTAAAAGCATCAAACAAACTATTAGTAAGCAGAATGAATGTTCAGGATCACGTGCGTTTTGCAATGGATTATTACGAAATAATGGTTTGGCTTCTCGCAGCTTTCCTTTTATTGATCATCCTTTTGCCTTATCTGAACCGTACAGCATTGTACTTAAAATCCCGCAGTTTGTCACCTGCGTAATGAGTTCAGAGTATTTATTTCCGGAATTGCAAAGACTTACAAACGTTTTTTCAGTTCCTACACAAACAAAAAGTATAGCTTTATAGCTAATTTTATAGTGAGAGTGGAAAGACTGTCTTTTTAAGGCAGTCTTTTTTTATGTCCGAAACTGTTCGTTTTTTGTCATTGCAGCCACAAGACATTCTCGGTACCTTTGCATTATACCATTGAGAAAGGATATGCAGGAAAAAAATAATCATAAGAAAAATATAGTACTTTTAGTATTGCCGGAGGTTCAGTTATTGGATGTTGCCGGTCCCACTGATGTTTTTACAGCAGCCAATCTCCTTAATGTCTCTGGATTCGGGTATAAAGTTCATATGGTATCCGGTACTTCAGAAAAAATTATATACTCAAGCTCAGGAATGCCTTTAATTTGTAGTCATACCATTTATGATATTGATTTTCCCATAGACACTTTATTAGTAGCAGGAACAGAACTTAAAGTATTAGGCGAAATCACTTCCGATCTTTATCATTATTTACAAAACAGAATTACAGACGTAAGACGTATTGGATCAGTTTGCGTGGGAGCATTTGTATTGGCAGAAGCCGGACTTTTAAAAGGAAAGCAGGTGACTACCCATTGGAAATATGCAGATATTTTACAGAGAAACTATCCCGATCTGAAAGTAAATATCAATCCATTTTTTATAAAAGATCAGCAAATATACACATCAGGAGGAGTTTCTTCAGGGATTGATCTTGCATTGGCGTTGTTAGAAGAAGACTTTGGAAAACCATTAGCTTCCGAGGTTGCCAAGCATCTTGTACTGCATTTAAAAAGACCTGGAGTACAAACACAATTCGGAAATGCCTTACCTGATTATCAAATGCTATCCTCCTTTACAAAAGAAGTAAGAGACTGGCTTAAAGACAAGCTTGAACAGCCAATCAGTATAGAAAATATTGCTGAATCAATGAATATGAGCGTCAGGAATTTCTCAAGAGTATTTTTAAAAGAATCAGGAATGACACCCGGAAAATTCCTTGAAAAAATGAGGCTTGATCAGGCGAAAAATATGTTGGAATACAATGATATAAGTATTGAACTGGTTGCTGAAAAATGTGGCTTCGGAAGTGTTGTTTCCCTCCGAAGACTATTCTTGAAATATTTATCTCTTTCTCCGGCACAATACCGTAAAAACAGTAAGAGTACAGAATAATTTCTTTTTACTTTTTTGAGTATCAAATAAGGTTGATGAGTATTTATCAACATGCTATTCCTATGTCTTTATCTTAAAATATTAATCTTTAAAAATAGAATTATGAAGCAAGAGCAAAACGACAAAACAATGAATGTCGCATTTTTAATTTACGATCAGGTAGAAGTTCTGGATTTAAACGGTCCTTTGGATGTTTTTGTTAAAGCAAATGTTGTTCGTCCGGGAAGTTATAACTGCTATACCGTTGGACAATCTTCTGAAGCAGTATACACAGAAGCCAATACGATGAAAATTACTCCAACTTATGATGTGAAAACTGTGCCCAAACCAGACATGATAGTCATTCCCGGAGCTAATCCGGATCAAGTGATGAAATATTTACAGAATGATGATTTTCAGGAAACTGTAATGGGTTGGGTAAAGAATTGTTATCATGATAATACCGTTGTTTTTACAATTTGTACCGGAAGTATGCATTTGTCCCGAACAGGTATTTTGGATCATTATGAGATTACAACCCATTCAATGTTATTAGACGCGTTAGAAGAGTACAATCCAAAAAGTATAGTGAACAGAAATATTCGTTTTGTTGATCAGGAAAGATTAATTACCACGGCAGGAATAACGGCAGGAATAGACGGAGCCCTTTATCTGGTTGGAAAACATTACGGGAAAGAGTTGGCAGATACTATTATTGAACTTTTTGAGTATCAATAGAGATCATTTTAGAAACATCCCAGTTACTTTTATAAAATATTTTTCGCGGGCTGTAAGCCCGCGAAAAATATTTACAAGGAAAATTATAAAACTCCACTTTCTAATATTGAAAATGTTTTATCAATGCAATTAATCTCAGCAAGTCTCCCATAAGGAAGTGTGAAAGTAGGGCAGGTATGACCAAAATCCATCTCAGTGATCACAGGAAGATCATATAAACCTTCTTCATCAAGAACTTTCAGCAATTCCGCTTCATACTCTTCAGTATATAAGTTATCATAAGGTCTTCCAAAAATAATTCCTTTAGCATTTTTCAAGATTCCCATGGCTGCATAGTTTCTCAACCACCATCGTACATATTCAGGCTTCGGTTTATCTTCTGATGTCTCAAAAAAGAGAATAGAATCCTTCCATGTTTCCAGATCGGGCCAGTAATCAGTTCCTTTCAGCATTTCCAATACTTCCATACAACCTCCTATTAATGGTCCCTGTACAATAGAGCTCCCTCTTATAAAGCGCCATCCCGTAGATGGAGTTAGTTTTCTTTCGATATCCTGTAGTGAAACATCAAACCAATTAAGGAATTCGGTGGTCCAGCCTTCTTTGTTAGGTTTAATTTGTCCAATGATGTCAGAGGAGAACAGCGTTTTTTTAATATCGTTGATCTGGTAATCATGCATTGCACCGTTTTCTGCAAATCCTACCAATAGAGAAGTACCGTAAAAAGAACTTAAACCAGCTTTAAGACAGATAAAATGAGTCACTGTACTATCGGAAAACCCTAGAAATATCTTAGGGTTGTTTTTAATTACTTCCAAATCAATATACTTTAACATTCGTACACTGTCATCTCCGCCAATATTTGAAATAATAGCCTTTACAGAAGGATTCGAAAAAGCTTCCATAAGATCATTAGCCCTTGCTTCCGGGTTGTTGTAGATCCATTCTGCCGATTGTAAGGCATGTTTTGTTTCGGTAACTTCCAGATTGAAAATTTGGCTCAGACGCTCTTTGCCCTTTAAATACCGATGAGGTAAATCGCCGGCGCCGCCCCAGGACATGGATATGGTTGTTACTTTATCACCACTGACTAATCTTTTTGGAGTAATTAATTTCATAAATATTGAACTATTATAAAAACAGAAAATTGTGATTTGAGATGACTTAACTGTTGAAAAGATAAATCGATAAGAGGCTCTTCCTGCCTATTCCTTCCAAAATTAGAACTTATTTGTAGTAAAAACAAAAAAGGAATTCTAAAAATGATTAGCAAAGGAAAAATATTTTATTCACTATGATACTCGTGAGCATTGATGACAACAGTGATTTTGTCCTTTGAAGATCGGTTTTTACAGAAATTTAAAATTTTAAGTGAAAAAAATAATATTCGTAAATTATTTATAAACAGATGTTTAATTATTTTGATGAAAATTTTACGATAAAAATCTCAAAAAAATTTGGAATTTAAGAGGGTTTTCCTATCTTTGCAGTCCCTTAAACAAAGGGATTTACTTAAAAAAGTAAGTGACCGACTCGGTAGCTCAGCTGGTAGAGCAATACACTTTTAATGTATGGGTCCTGGGTTCGAATCCCAGCCGGGTCACAAATAAAAAAAACTGCATTTCAGTAGTTATTTTATCTCTCTTGAAAAAGAGATTTACTTTGAAAAATAAGTGACCGACTCGGTAGCTCAGCTGGTAGAGCAATACACTTTTAATGTATGGGTCCTGGGTTCGAATCCCAGCCGGGTCACAAATAAAAAAAACTGCATTCAGTAGTTATTTTATCTCTCTTGAAAAAGAGATTTACTTTGAAATATAAGTGACCGACTCGGTAGCTCAGCTGGTAGAGCAATACACTTTTAATGTATGGGTCCTGGGTTCGAATCCCAGCCGGGTCACAAATAAAAGAACGACTATTTCAGTCGTTCTTTTTTGTTTTATCCAATATATTTCATTGCAATAGAGTTCTCAGGATCTGTCTCGTTTACAATTTCCTCAAAACCAATTTTTTTATACAGATGGTATGCCTTGTTATTTTGAAGCGTTACTTCCAGAAAAATTTCAATATCATTAAATCTTTTATTGGCTTCATTAATAATAGAATGAATTAAGCCAGATCCTATATTTTTCCCCTGAAATTCCTTTTTGACATACATCTGATAAATATGACCAATATTATTCTCACTCTTAACAAATACACAGATTCCAATAAGGTTATCTTCTGAAAAAGCACCCAACACAAACCTTTCAAATGATTGTTGCTCTATATCGCTTTCTATTCTGAATTTTTCAATTTTTAATGCTTCATGATAATCTGCACAAAATGATTCTGGAAATTCAAAGAGACTTTCCAAACGAATACTTCTGTAAAGTTTACTTTCCTCAGGCAAGAGATTGCGATAGTTAATATTCATGGTTTATGATGAGTTTCCTGTACTTATGGCATAAAGGTACAAATATATAGGTTGATAAAAGAATTGATTGTAAATGGTAATTCTATTTTCCAATCTTGAAAAATTAATCACAGAATAAATATTCTCTACTTAGTAAAATTCATCATGACTTTTTAAAATTGGAACAGAATTTTCAATAAACAAAATGAGAAATTATGTATATTTATGACAAGAAGTGCTGATAATAGCAGCGGATTGATTAATTTTTTACTGTATTTCTTGAAATATATGTTGAGGTAATTTTAGAATATAGAAATAGAGAAAATTAAATTTGATAATTATTAAAAACAATAAAAAATATTTAAGATCGATGATGGCAATAGTGATGTATACGTTTTGTATATGTCTTTTATTGCTTGTAGTATCTTGTGATCAGTCTTCTCAAAATAAAGAAAGAGAAGAATTTGATATTTCCTTACTCAAGAAAAGTAATGACCTGCAACTTTCAGGGGAATACGAAGCATTTATGGATCTCAATATGACCTATCTGAAGAAGGCAGATAAAATGAATTATCAGGCTGGTAAAGGACTTTGTTATCTTAATATTGCCGGAGTAAATGTCTCAGCCGGAAACTATGAAAAAGCTCTGTTTTTCTTTAATAATGCTGAAAAAGAACTTAAAAATTCAAAAAATAATTACCATAAAGCCCTTTTTTACAATGATTATAGCCTCTATTTTAATCATTTGAAATTATATGATAAAGCTATTAAATGCAACAATAATGCTTTTTACTATATTCATCGTACGGCGAATTCAAAGATAAAGGATAAATTAATTCCCAGAGTTTACATCAATAAAGGAATCTTTTTTGCCTTTAAAGGCTGGATGGGAACCTCATTAAAATCTTTTATTAAGGCTAATGAACTGGAAAATTCCGCATATAGTAATTGTATGCTTGCTCAGTATTACCTGTTCACTCATCAATTACAACAAGCTGCAATATATGTTGGCAAGGCAGATGAAAAAATGCTTAGCCAAAAGACAAGTGATGTGGAATCATTGTGGGTTTATTTTACAATGGGGTATTACTATAATGAGATTAATAATAATAATGATGAAGCAGAGAAAAACCTTAAAAAAGCCCTTGAAATTAATATAAAAACAAAAAGGACGTATTCAACCCATATCGCTGCTGTATATAAATCATTGGCTGAGCTTTATAAAAAGAAAAATGATGGAGGTAAAGCTTACTATTATCTGAAAAACTATATGGAAGAAGAAAACCGGTTGGAAAGTGCTAGGTTTGCCAGTATGAATAAGACAACTGATGATTTTATTTCAGAAATGAAAACAGAATCAGACTGGCAGAAAAGCTATTTGCCTTTACTTATTGCTTTATCTATATTTGTACTGACAGTTTCCGGGGTATATGCACAGAGGATTATAAAGTTACTTCAAATTAAAAAAAGAAACCTTAAGAAAGAAACTGAAGAGTTGAAAACCTCCGTTCATAATAAATTGCTACAGGAGGTGATTGAATTGGCAAAGAAAAATGATTCTTCTTTTTTAATGAAATTCAAGGAATTATATCCTGATTTTATTAATTCTCTGTTAATCATTAATCCGGATCTCGAAAACTCTGAACTTGCTTTTTGTGCGATGTTGAAGCTTGGTTTTTCCTCTAAAGAAATCGCTGATTATACCTTTGTGCAACATCGATCTGTTCAGCAAAAGAAATACAGGATCAGAAAGAGATTGGGCATCCCTGGGGAGGAAGATATTTATGTTTTTTTTGATAACCTAGGTAAATAGTATATAGCAATATCTGTCAAATTTTAATGAATTTGTAACATATTTAAATGTATTTAGTCGTTTTTTAATTATAATTTACATTAAAATTTAGTTTTAACAGGAAAGAACCATGATACGTATTTTTCTTTTCGCATTACTTTTTCTTTTAGGTTCTTGTACACAGGACTCTAAAGAATTTGAAAAATCCTTCGATGTTCCTTTGATGGAAAAGAATGAAGACTTCAGAGTTTCTGGGGAATATGATTCTCTCGTGAGCCTTAATAAGAGGTATTACGCAAAAGCAGATAAGATAGGGTATGAAGAAGGCAAAGCTTTATGTCTTATTAATTTAGCGGTTGTCAATATATCTCTGGAAAACTACAGGAAATCCCAATTTTTCTTTGACGTAGCTAATAGAATCTTAGAAAATTCCAAGAATAATCTTCATAAGGCTATATTTTATGGCAATTATGCAAAATTTAATTACGAACTGCGAAAATATGATAAGTGCCTGGATTATAATAATAAAGCTATAGATTTTATCAAAAATAGCGGAGATACCGATGTAAAGCTGAAAAATAATATACTTTTTAATATTTATATTAAGCAAGGTGTCTTTTATAGTCAGAAAAAACAAACTGAAAAAGCTCTGGAATATTTTCATAATGCTAAAAAACTAGACAATTCAGGGTATGCAGACTGTGCTATAAGTGATTATATCTATATGCATAAAAATATGGATTCTGCTAAAAAGTATGTGACCATTGCTTACAATAAAGCTTTAGAAAACAGAAAAATAGATGGAATTGCTTTGTATGCCAATACTATTATGGGAGAATATTATATTGCTGATAAACAATATGATAAGGCAGAAGTGGTTTTGAAGAAAGCATTAGAAATAGATAGTCATACAAAGCGTATTTATGCCTATTATTCGAAATATATTTATAATGATTTAAGGGTGGTGTACGAAAACACAGGTGATAATGAAAAAGCATACTACTATTTAAATGCTTATACTGAGGCAATTAGTAAAAATAATGCAGCTGCTTTAAAAACCATCAATCAGGATATGGAATCTTTTATGGCAGAAACTGAAATAGCTGCTGAAAACCATAGAAAAAATATACAATGGGTGATCCTTATATCCGTTGCTGTCTTTTTATTATTGGTATTGTATTCGTGGAGAATCATAAAGCTTTTAAGAGAGAGAAAAAATACACTCAGAACAGAATCAGAACAGCTCAAAAATAAGATGAATGATAAGAAGCAGGATGAACTCATAGAGCTGGCGAGAAATAACAATCCTGAGTTCCTGAATCTTTTTAAAGAAGCATATCCTGAGTTTATCCATAAACTTCAATCAATCAATCCTGGGCTGGAAAACTCTGAACTTACTTTCTGTGCTATGTTAAAACTACATTTTACTTCTAAAGAGATTGCTAATTATACTGTTATTCAGCACAGAACCGTACAGCAAAAAAAATACAGAATCCGGAAAAGGCTCAATATTCCGACAGAAACGGATATTTATCAGTTCTTTGATGAATTGTCTTAATTCAAAAAAAAAACTGTCTGAGGCATTACGTCAGACAGTGTTTTCGAATTTTTTTTTTTCACCACCCGGATTTCCTTAGTGGTCTCATGTCAAATTTGAAAATTTTTAATCAAAAGAAGAAAAAAAACGATACTACACATGTACTACAGCTGTATGTTCTGATTTTAACTATCTGTATTTCAGTGTGTTTTATTTTTTCTGTTTTCTTAGAGAATTTCTTTAGATCATGGCTAAATACTAATACTACTTTATATAATTTTTTATTTAAAGTCCAAAATTTTTGAATATTATTTGTGCATACAGACTCTGTACTTTTTATATACAATCTCTTTTAGTTGTTATAGGATATATTTTCAGACATAGAATAATTATCAATACGAATCAATTTTAACTATGTGTAATACAGTTGTTTGTAAGCGTGTTGTATGTGTGTAGTAGGAGGTTTTTTTCTTTTTAAAAGTTTAAAATATAGATTTGTATATCAGTTTTGATCATGATATGATTTATTATTTTCATTGTTATTGATAATTAGGTTAAAAATAATAATAACATCAGGTCAACTAAGAAACAACACAAATGAGTCTCCAAAATCAGGATCTAAAACGGGGAGAAACTAGATTTATTTTTTAGAGGGAAAGTGACTGTCTCAAATTGAGGCAGTCTTTTTTTATCATGATAAGATATGCCCATTGAAAAAGTCCAGCATTGTGGAGAGTGCTGTATCAGAATGCATTCTTTCTCCATTTTCAAAGGATTCCTTTATAGCTTTTGCAGCACGTTTGTGCATTTTCAATTCATATTTAGAAATAGCTTCTTTTAATGTATTGTAGGTATGATCTGTTAAATGTTCACTTAATTCAAGTGCATCAAGCATTGCCATATTAGCTCCTTCACCTGCAAATGGAGGCATAACGTGGGCTGCATCACCTATTAATGTTGAATTAGACATGGTTTTCCATGGCTGATCTAAAGGCATAAAGTAAATAGGGCGGGGAATAAAAGGTGGCAGTGCATTTTCAAAAAGCTCATACCATATTTTATCCCACTCCGGATATTTTGTTTTAAACCACTGAAGAATCATCGTATTATCAGAAAAGTTTAATCCACTATCAATTGCCCAGGTCTCATCAGCTTTAAAACTGGCATAAAAACCAAGATCACCATTGCCTTTTTGTCCCATTAATATGTTTTTACTGTTACCAAACGCCATTATTTTACCACCATTGATCAAAGTATTAATATTTGGTGCATTTTCTTTGGTTACATTTCCTTCAAGCATTATTATTCCAGAATAAACCGGTTGATTATCTGTGAGGTAAGGTCTGATTTTAGAATTAGCTCCATCCGAAGCAATAACAATATCTGCATACATTGATGTTCCGTTTTTAAAATGAAGCAACCAACCTTCATTTTGTGGTTCCATAGATATAAAATGGCTGTTCCATACCACAGTTTCGGGTTTCAGAGATTGTAAAAGCATTTTTCTTAGGGGACCACGATCTATTTCAGGGCGAAAATGTTCTGCTCCAAAATCTTCCTCAGGTTTGGCTTCATGATCACTGAATAGAATTTTAGCCTGTTCATTCATGATGAGTGTTTTATCTGCTCCGGGGCGAAATGTTTTCTTGAATTCTTCTAACAACCCTGCTTTACGTAAGGCTGCAAGTCCTGAATCTTCGTGCATATCAAGAGGTGAGCCCTGCACTCGCGCGTGTTCATTAAAATCCCTTTCATAGACTTTAACATCAGCGTTTTTCAACTGTAAGAGTCTTGCCAGAGTAAGTCCGGCTGGTCCGCCACCAATAATGGCTATTGATTTATTATTTATCAGCATTTTATTTAAATTTTAAAGGACAAAATTACTTGCCTTTTAATACTGATAATAGTACAAATCGGTCGTTTTTATTTTTTGATAATTCTTTGGGTGCAACCCCTGAAAATTTCTTTACTTCTTTTATAAAATGGTTTTGATCTGTGTAATTCAGTTCAGGAAACAGTTTTCCTTGTGCAATATGTTCCAGTGAAGCTCTGAAACGTAAAATGGTACAATAAGCTTTTAATGACAATCCCAGTTGTTTTGTGAAATAGCGATTGATTTGTCTGCTGTTCCAACCTACTTTTTCTGAAAGTTCTTTTACACTCATCTCGCCTTTTGAAGCATAAATAAGATCAAAAAGTTTTAATTTTCTCTCGTCTGTTTTTTCAGGGAGAATTTCTTTTATTTTTTGTGTTGCTTTTTGACAACATAATTCAAAGTTTTGTAAATCATCAACTTTAAAATTCCATAAATCAGGAGAAAGTTCTCTTGCTGTATTGAGTATATCAGCAATAGTTGTATTTAAAATATATTCAACGGCAATAGGTTTAAAACTGATAACAAAAGCAGACGTTTTGGGAGGAATTTGTCGTTCTTCCGGATAGGTTTCAAGCCCAACAAGGGTAACGTGAAAAGGTTCGGAAGGTGAATGCATGAAAAATAAATCAATCCGTCCATCGGGAATGATAACCACTTCCTTAAATTGTTCAGAATCATTATGGAAGGTGCCAAGATTTTCCACAAAGTCTGCAATACTATGATCCGGTTCAATGAAGTGAAACTGAAAATCATGATCCATAATGAAAGAGAGTAATATTCTTTATAGCTATTAAAAGTACAAAAATAGACCTAATCACTGATAGAATATTCTATAAATTAGTTAAGCTAAAAACAATATTCTAAGAACATCAATGAAACGTATTCATTAAAAGTCTTTGTTCTTTTTGATGTTTCATCCTCTCATCAAATAAAAGCAATTTAATATCAATTTCACTTTCAAAATTTTTGCCACTAATGCACGAATTATTTTTATATACAAATCTATGCGGTTTATTTTTTTACCACATAGAATAGAATTTATTGTATAGTAAGTATTAAAAACATATCAAAGAATTCGCGCATTCGTGGCAATTAAAAAAAACAATTTTATAGCAGGTAAAATCCTCGTGTGTTAAGACAGAAACCATCTAAAAAAATAACTACTTTGTGTTTGTCAGCATAACATTTTATGTACAAAATAAAAGCCCGGGTTGTAAAAAAACTTCCCAGGCTCTATCAAGATTAAAAATAAGTTTAAAAACAATACCCCACAGAAACTGTTACATTTCTAGGAGCTCCCGGAAATGCTCTTGTGTAATCAAAACCACCCAGGAAATAGTATTTATCAAAAATATTATTGACATTCACTGCCATTTTCATTTTTCCGATATGATAATAAACAGCAGCATTTACCGTAGTATAAGAGGGCCATTCTCCCCATAGGGCAGTTCCGTTACTGTCTTTTCCAATGCTGTTATCCATACGTCTTGTATCTACATAATATACTCCGGCACCAAATCCAAGACCTTTTAAAGCTGAAGTAGAGAATACATATTTTAACCACATACTTGCCATATTTTTTGGCGCTCCGGGTAATGCCTGTCCTACTTCAGAAGCAATAGAGGAGGATTTTACTTCAGTGTGATTGTAAGTGTAATTTCCCATAATCTGGAACTCTTTGGTCAGCTGTCCGCGAATATCCAATTCCACACCTTTTGAGACTGCTTCTCCTGATTGTCTGTATACCGGGAAACCTGTTGTACTGATTTCTCCTGTAGCAATCAGCATATTTTGACGTTCAATCTGGAAAAGGGATAAATCCATTTGTAATTGATTCTTGAAAAATCCGGTTTTAAGACCGGTTTCAATCTGGAAGCTATGTTCTGCTGTGAAAGGTTTTTCAGCTCCGTAATCCTGATAATTCTGGATAAAATTCGCACCTACTGGGGCAAATCCCTGGGAATAGCTTGCGAAGTAATTGATCTGATCATTGATCTGATAAGTTAACCCAATACGTGGCAGCCATGCATTCTGAGTTGCGCTAAAACGGTCTTTACTACTTACTGTTTCGGAATAATAATGTTCATGGCGTAATCCCACTATAAGTTTTAATCTGTCCGCAAATGAAATTTGATCCTGTACATAGATTCCTGTTGTTTTATATGGGCTTAAAAAAGGATAATTTCCCTGTGGTAGCCATACATAATTACTCAGATCATGAGTGGTATAAGTAGGATTGTTAAGATCAAAGGTCAGAGGAACAATTTTTCCGTCTATCTTTTGTTGTCTTGCTTCACGTTGCTGATTATTGTTGTCACCTTCATATTGAGCATAGTCTACTCCTGCCACAATGTGGTTTTCTATTTTATGACCGGTAAGATCCCATTTCAGGTATACTACGGAATTATCAGTGTAATCTTTTCCGTGACGGTCAAAGAAACGCATATTCATAATGGTGTTTTTGGGAGCATCGGCGTAACTGTTCAGCGTTCTGTGTTCATTGACATCTTCCTGATAGATTGATTTCATATAGCTTGCATTCAAAGAAAGATTGTGCGTCAAGCGTTGGCTCAATCGAGCACTAAATGACAAGGTTTTGGTATTATAAAAATCTGATGGCTGGCTTAAGGTAAAAGAACGGTCTAAAGCATAAAAATCATTGTTTCTCAATCCCATTCCACGATCCAGATATCCGTGAAACTGATCATATACCAAATCAATATCAACCTGAGTTCCATCAAAAGGTTTGAAGGTAAATGAAGGAGCAATCATAAAGTTTTTCTGCTGATTGACATTTCGGAAAGTTTTACTGTCTTCATATCCTGCATTTAAACGATAAAGGATTTTCTTTTCTTTATCCAGAGGTCCTGTGAGATCAATATTTGTACGGATAGTCTGAAAGCTACCGACAGAGAAGTTAATTGAACCTTTTTGTTTGTCTAAAGGCTTTTTAGTGACCATATTAATTGTTCCTCCTGGCGTAACATCTCCGAATAATGAGGCTCCGGGACCTTTTAAAACAGAAACACTTTCCAGATTGATCGTTAAGGGTGAACGATAGTAACTGTTTCCATAGCTGTAACCTGAACGTAATCCGTTGACAAGGCGTATTCCTGTTTCATAACCACTTTTGAAACCTCTGATAATAAGGTCATCATAAGAAGATGCTGTAGTTACTCCGGCAAGATCCTGTGCGACTTCACGGGTTGTGTAAGCCTGTTTGTCTTCCATAAATTCACTGCTGACAATAGAAACGGATTGTGGAAGGTCTTTAAGATTACCAGAAAACTTTCCGCCTAATTCCAGATTATTGGTTAAATAAGAATTATTTCTGCGGGCTGTAATCAGAACTTCCTGAAGATTGGTCTGATGTTCTGCCAAACGAATGATAATTCCGTTTTTATCATCATAAGAAAGGGAATCCAGCGTAATATCCGAACTGGAATATCCTTTTGCATCCACTGTTAATTGAGCCGGATACTGAAAAAGAGTTTCAAACTGAAATTGCCCATCTTTACTTGTTATGGTAGAATTTCCGTGATTAATGGAAACGATGGCATTGGAAATTATTTTACCTTCCTGATTCAGAATTTTTCCGAAAATAGGATGAGTTTCCTGTGCTGATAAGGCAAAAGGAAGTAAGAGCATTATACCGTTAATGTATAATATTTTTTTGGTTATGTGCTTCATTGTATCTTCTACGCTTTGTATTATTTATTGTTCTGTCGGAATCATAAGTTCCATATGCAGAGTTGGGTATGTACCTTCATAGCAGGATTTCAAAAGCTTAAAACCTTGTTTTAGCCAATAATCATAGGCTCCCTGAAGAAAGGGATGGGTATGAAGGTATAGTCGTTTTATATTTTTTTGTTGAGCTGTTTTTAATAATTCCTGAAAGAGCCGGGTAGCTATTCCGGTTCTTCTGTATTCCGGGTTGACGAATAATCTTGCCACTTCCACAGTAGTTTTTTCATCAATATCAAGGTGAGGGAAACGGTAGTCAAAAGGCATCATTCCGATAACGCCAATCAGTTTATTATCTGCTGTCCGAGCCTGTAAAAAAGCACCGGTAGGAGCGTGCAGATAGTTTTGTTCAAAATTTACCAGATCTTTTGGAACGATCAAAGGATCAAGTAAAGGGTAGAGTTGACGTCTGAATTCCATCACATAAGGAAGAACTTCAAAAACGTGATAATCTTCTACCATAGAAATCGTTATTTCTTCGTTGTTTTTCATATTTTTTATTTTAATTGAGGTGCAAACATGGGAGTTTCCTGATGATCCAAAGCCAGTAAAGGAACCTGATAAGTGTCTTCGAGAAGCTGTTTCAATTCACCTTTTTCTAAAGATTGAACAGGGACCAATTCATTATGATTCATCACAAAAAATTCATCTCCGAACTGAAAAGCAAGGTTGGGATCATGCATGACACATAAAACTGTAGTTCCTTCATGAACCAACTGACGAATGGCTTTCAAAACAGCGACTTGATAATGGAGATCCAGATGATTGGTAGGTTCATCCAGCATGAGAACGTCTGGTTTCTGAACCAATACGCGGCACAATAGTACCAATTGACGTTCTCCCCCGGAAAGGGATGTGTAAGGTTTATCCTTTAAATGAATCAAATTAAACTTCTTTAAAATAGATTCTACTTCCTGATAATCTTTCTTTTGGGGTGAAAATCTTGAAAAAGAAGCCCGTCCGGTTAATATCACATCAAAAACCTTAAATGGAAAAGTAGTCTGATGAAACTGAGTTAAAAATCCTAGACGAACGGGAGAGGAAGGACCAATTTTGATCTTTTTGCGTTCTTTATTGGCAATCCATACACTGCCTTTGTAGTTTTTTTCAAGTCCGGCAATTATTTTAAATAAAGTAGATTTACCACTTCCATTTCTTCCCAGAATAACGGATAGTTTTCCTTTTGAAAATTTTGCATTTACATTTTTCAGTACCTGCTCTTTTCCATAATCAAAAGAAAGCTGTTCAATACTAATCATTGTGTTCATGAGTTCCAGTTGATTGCATTTCTGCGCATTAAATAGATGAAAATAGGGGCTCCGATGATCATGGTAAATACACCGATGGGAATTTCAAAAGGCATTACAGTACGGGAAAAGTCATCAATCAGTAATAAAAAAGCACCTCCAATGCTGATATTCGCCCAAACGGTAATATTGTTATTCGGTCCGAAGATCATTCTGCTGATGTGAGGTACAATCAATCCAAATAGACTGATAACCCCAACAGCGGCAACGGATGAAGCCGTAATCATTGTAGCGACTGCCATCAATACAAGTTTCAATACGGTAGGATTTACTCCGACAGCCATTGCTTCATGGTCTCCTAAAGCTAAAAGGTTGAGCTTCCAGCGAAGGATAACAATCACAGATAAACCGATAAGGATTGGAAATACAGCGGTATGAACTTTCTGCCATGAAGCCGTATGAAGATTTCCCATTGTCCATTGTACAATTGCCTGTAATTTATAAGGATCGCTCAGGTATTGAAGAACCGTCAGAAATGCGGTAAATACTCCAGATACAATCATTCCTGAAAGTACCATACTTACGATAGAAGTTTTAGCTCCGGCGTAGGATACAAGATAAGTGACCACTACAGCTGCAACTCCAAAAATAAAGGCTGAAACATTCACTGCCATTACAGGAAAAAGCATTGCTAATGCAGCTCCGAAGGCAGAACCGGATGAGATTCCTAAGGTAAAAGGGTCAACAATCGGGTTTCTGAAAACAGATTGCAAAACACCGCCGGCAGAGGCTAGGGAAGCACCCACCAGAAAGGTAAGAACAATTCTGGGTAAACGAACCTGCCACAAAATAGTATGCAGACTTCCCTGTAACACCGCTTCATCTTTTGAAATTCCCAATTCCAGGGCGATATGATGAAAAAGTTCCCCAAAACCAATATTCTGGCTGGAACCTATAATCAGTGAAATAAACACCAATAGGACAGGTAATATGATTAAAAGGGATAAGGTTTTAAAACTTTTCATCATCAGATCAGTCCTTTTTTTCCGTAGATGATTTCAAATGCTTTTTTTACATCCTGATCAAGTTGTTCCTGAGTATATTCAGGCATGCACCAATGACGAAGCTGCTTGGCAAATAACATGAACTTCACTGTATGCGGATCATATGGAAATGATGGTGACATTACAAATACCTGTTTGTTTTTTACAGCAGGAAGTGCTTCCAGTTCTTTAAGACTGTATACATCCGATAATTTTGAATTCCATAAAATGATAAGGTCCGGGTTCCATTTGTACATAGTTTCTGCACTGATGTTGGGTGCTTCTACGGGAACAGGGCATGCATTCTGAGCTCCGGACAGAGTGATTGCCATATCAATAAGGCTTCCTTTTCCTGAGGTAGACATTATTCGCCCTTTAGACCATGCGTAATAGATTTTCTTAGGAGAAGTTGCCTGTGAGGCTCTCATTTTCTTTACTTCTTCTGCTACATATCCTGTAATTTCTTCTGCACGTTTCTGTTTTCCAAGTAATTTTCCTGCATTTTTTAATTCATCAAGGATTTTTTCGTCATTTAAAGAAGAAAAAGTAAATACCGGAATTCCCAGATTTTCAAGTTGATTGATATTGTCCTCATCAGTATTGAAGGTCAGGACTAAATCAGGTTTTAGCCCAACAATACTCTCAGTATTACTGGATTGTCCGCCAAAAGTAGGAGTAGCAATGCTTTTATTTTTAATACGCTCATCAAGCTTGGAAAGAAAACTGTAAGTGTCTTCCATTTCATAGATCTGTTGTGGAATTCCTACAATTTTTTCACCAGCCTGAAGCATATAAACATCATCAACAAGGGCGTTGTACAAAATAACCACACGCATTGCTTCATGAGGAAGAGTAATCGTTTTACCTCTGCTGTCTGTGGCTGTAACTGCTACATTAGATGAGGTTTCTTTTGAATTTTTAGGATTACAGCTTTGTAATATTAATATGATTACAGAAAGACCTGTAATGAATAGGTTTTTAATTTTCATGTACTCTGTTTTTTGCCAGATAACGTAATGATTGATTGGATAAAAGCTGGGAATCTGTAAGCTGAATGCGTTCTCCATATCTAAAAGAAAGCTGTTCATACAAACGTCCGTCATAAGGAACTGCAAAAGATTGCCCCTGAGTCAGAAAAACCGGAAGATGCTGATTTCCGATAAAGTAACAGAAGTCTGCCGCTTCGGCATCATTCTTTGCTGGAAAACATATGGTCAAACATGGCTTGAAATGAATCGAAGCTATTAATTTTCCGTTGCTGTATAATTCATCTCCCTGTTGCCATTCCTTCAAATTTCCCAGTCTCATTTCCAAAACCAGCCCGGAGTTGGTAGTCCGGGTCAGTTTTTGTTTTTTGTTTTCAAACCATTCGAGTTCCAAGACATCAGAATGACGATCATTCAGATTGATCGCTGTTTTCACTTCATCAATTACGATTGGCTGTATGGTATTCATGTTAAGCTTCTTTAGCAGCGCTTTCTTTTTTTAATTTTACTTTTTCTTTCAGCCAATTACACCATTCATCAATTCCGTCTCCGTTTAAAGTGCTGATGGTCATTACTTCAAGATTCGGATTCACTTCATGGGCATCTTTTGTTACGGCTTCTACAGAAAAAGGAACGTATGGAAGTAAATCTGCTTTGGAAACAAGCATCAGTTCACTCGTTAAAAACATACGCGGGTATTTCTTAGGTTTATCGTCTCCTTCAGTAGAAGCGAGAAGAGTCACTCGGTAATCCTCACCAAGGTCAAAAGCAGACGGGCAAAGAAGGTTTCCTACATTTTCGATGAATAATAAATCAACACCTTCAAGATCAATATGGTCCAATGCCTGTAGAATCATCTGAGCCTCAATATGACACATTCCACCAGTCACAATCTGTAAGGCATTAATTCCTACCTCACGCATTCTGATCGCATCACGTTCTGTTTCAGGGTCTCCTACTAGAATTGAAATATTAAGTTCTTCAGCAAGACGTTTTCCGGTTTCCTGCATCAGGGTTGTTTTTCCTGATCCCGGAGATGAGCAGACATTGATCACACAAACATCTTTTAAACGGTCTCTGATGGCTTTGGCTACAAAATCATTAGCCTTTAATAAATGAAGAGTGGTATTATCACATTGAACGGAACCTACACGGTTTCCTAAACTTTTTGGATTAGCTGTTGACATATTAATGTTCTTTTTGTTTAAAAATTACTTTTGAAATAAAGAGTTCGTTCCCCTGAACGATATTGGCAGAAGGAGTTCCGCAATCATCACAGACAAATTTGTGGTACCTGACCTGAAAATCTTTTTTACAATGATCACAGTGGGCAATAATGTCATTAACGAGAACTTCCAGCTCCATTTCCCGATAGTACGGGTGATCCGTAATAAATGCATCAAATGCATTCTGAATAAGAACAGGCTGAACGTTGGAAAGTAATCCTGCCGTTACCTGAACCTGCTGAATATCTTCTACTTTGGCGTCATAATGTTCTTCCAAAGTGTCAAAAATATCCTTCACTATACTTAATTCATGCATAGCTTATGTATTTTTATGGTGAGACTGACTATCCGGGATTTTCAGATAATCTTAATGAGAATTTACTGTAAGTACTTATAATATAGTGTTTACAGATTTATTTTTTTGTTGTAAATAAAGGAATATTGATCTTTAAATTATGAAATAAAAGATATTTGGGAAGGTGATACTGATGAGCAAACTCCGAAACAGAATTTATCATCATCGTAGAATTTAATTTTGATTCCCAAAGAAAAGAAAACCTTTCAAAAAGGGTAAAAGGTAAATCAAAAAAGGTCTTATCAAGATCTAAATCATTTTCTGCAATAGAGGCTATGAGTAAAGTATCATGCTGTTGAGGTGCTTCGGAAGCTTTTAATCCAATTTGATCTTGTGAAGAATTTACATGAAGATTACTTTTTTTGTTATTTGCCCATCCCAACATTGTTGTTAGTACCAGAGCAAGCATAAAAGTAATTGATATGTAAAGAGACTTCTTCATCGATAGGGCAAATTTACGCCTTTTAACAGTCTTTATTCTTACTAAAAACCTTTTAAAAATGTTCAAAATCAGGACTGAATTTCCTTTCTAAAATCGACTAAATGTATTTGTTTTCTTTAATGTTTTGTTGTGTAAAATATTGTAAATTAAGTACTTGTTGTTTGTGTTTGAACCGCTTTTTGTTTTTTTTGATTTATAAAAATGTTGAAAAAATGATTTTCCTATATGAGATATTTTTTTATCACTTACGATATTACAAGTGATAATTTAATGTGAATAAAGTTTGTTTAAAATCTTGATTTTAAACAATGTATAATGTTTAATGAATGATTTTAAGTTTTGAAAAATAATCTTCTTCAAGAATAGCATATTCATAATTATCACTCCAACCACTTTTTAATGGTAGAAGTTTTCTGCGATGAGCCTCCCTTATCATCCCTGATTTTTCCATGACTTTATAAGAGGCGATATTATCAATAGCGCAACCAGCTTCAATTCTATGCAGTTTTAGCTCTTCAAAACCAAATTGAATAATCTTTTCAAGTGCTTCAGTTGCATAACCCTTTCCCCAGATTTCCGGACTGAGTTTATACCAAGTTTCAGCATTTTTATAATGAGGTTTAATAATATCAATGCCAATAATACCTACAAATGTATGATCCCTATTTGTTTCTATCAAGAAAGTAAACTTTTTCCGGTTTTCTCCAGCTTCAGCTTCCGATTTCCAGGTGTTGATCAGCTTTTGGGTTTCGTTTTTATCATTAGAATAAGAAGAGGGATTGAATACAGTGCTTTCAGGTTTTTGCAACATTTCATGTACATTATGAATATCACTTTCTTTGAACGCACGTAGTGTAAGTCGTTCAGATTCTAATATAAGGTTATTCATGTTTATAATTTGTTTTCTCTGCCAAATATAAAGAATATTCAGAAGGGATATTTTTTAGAGGGATCTCTTTAAATTTATCTGAAATTAATTTAAAATTAAATACAAGAACCTTCCAAAACTTTTGCCAGCTGTAAATATCATTAAGGCTGAAATGGCAATCAATACAATTCCGAAAGTAGGATTGTTTTTAGATTTTTCAATTAAAAACGGTAAAACTTCTTCCGCTTTCAATTTTTTCAATTGGTTAAAAAGATTTTTCATATTATTCTGTTTATCAATTAGTAGAGAATGATTTGGCTTTGTTACAATTAAATGGTAATCAGGATAAAATAAGATTCTTATTGCTATGTTTTTATAGAGGTTTATCAATTAAATGATGCCATTTATCAGCTCTTTTCACGAAAATGAATAGTCTTCTTCTTATTGATGAATAGCAAAGTCTCTATATTTGAACCAGATAATACATGGCAAAATGTTTTATAATGTCTCATGAAAAAGAAGAAGAATATGCAAGAAGAAAAAATTGACTTTTTACACCATAATGAATCAGCGTGGAATAAACAGGCTTTGGAACAGAATGAGTGGTCTCAAGCAGTAAGTACAGAATTGATCAATGATGCAAAGGATGGAAAATGGGAAGTTCATCTTACCCCAAAACCTTTAAATAAAGCATGGCTAGGAGATGTAAGAGGTAAGAAGATTTTATGTCTGGCATCTGCTGGAGGGCAACAGGCTCCTGTATTGGCGGCAGTAGGTGCTTCTGTTGTGGTTTTTGATATTTCGGAAGAACAGTTGAAACAGGATGAGCATGTAGCAGATCGTGATGGATTATCTTTGAAAACGGTTCAGGGCGATATGAGAGATTTGAGCGCTTTTGAAGATGAATCATTCGATATTGTATTTCATCCCATATCCAACCATTATGTGGAAGATGTAAATCCTGTCTGGAAAGAAGCATATCGGGTTTTGAAAAAAGGAGGGACTTTACTAGCAAGTTTTTTCAATCCTGTTGTTTTTATTGCAGATCGTAATCCTCAGGATATAGCAGACGGAATTATTAGACCGAAATATACTTTGCCTTATGCTGATATTAAAGATTTAAGCAAGGAACAGATGACAAGAAAAATAGAAAATCAGGAAGCATTGGTTTTCGGGCATACTCTTTCTGATCTCATTGGAGGGCAGTTAAAAGCAGGCTTTCTTATAGAAGATTTTGAAGAGGAAATGCAGCCCCATCCTAGATTTTTAATTGATCAATATTTACCCACCTTCATCGCAACGAAAGCAGTTAAATTAAGATAACCTATTTCCTTCGTATGAAAAAGAAAAAATCGAAGATTTGTTGGGAAGTTACTTGATAGACCTTCGATTTATATTTTAATCCAAATTCCCGGAATTATCCCTATTTTAGACGGCTAAAAACAGATAGCGTTGTCATTTTCAATGGATAAATCTTCAATTAATAATTATTTTCATTCTTTATTCAGTATAAAAGATGAAGTGGTGGAAAAAATTACAGAAAGCTTCAATCATTTTGATTTAAAGTCAAATACAATTTTGCTGGATCAGAATACCGTAAGTACCAAGACTTATTTTCTGGAAAAAGGCTATGTTCGTTCCTATCTTTTAAATGAAGATAATGAAGAAATTACAACCAATATCTATGCAGCACCTTGTTTTGTGAATGATTTTCTATCGTTTTTCAGGCAACAACCTACAAAAGAAATTTATCAGACCATTACAGACTGTACCTTTTGGGAAACTGGTTTGGAAAATGTACAATATAATTTTCATAATATTCCTGAATTTAGAGAATTTAGCAGGCTCCTTTTTGTATTAAATTATTACAATATTCATGACAGGCTGATTGAAATGGCGAGTCAGAAGGCTTCCACAAGATATTTTAATTTAATGAAGAAAGATCCTGATATTTTTCAGCATGTTCCTTTAAAGGTAATTGCATCTTATCTTGGAATAAAAGACAGTTCACTGAGTAGAATCAGAAGGGATATTAATAAGTAATGTATGGAAGTGGGAAGATGGGAGTTGGAAGTTACTGTCAGCCTAGTAATTTCCTATAATTTTTGATTTAAACGCAGAGCTCGCAGAGATTTGGATTGTAAACTTTATATCCGTTAGCAATGGTGTTTCACTAAGCTAAGATTTTTATAAGTAGATATTCTCTGCTGAACGAAGTGCCCTTGCGCTCGTAAATAAAGCATTATAAAAAATATCTTATTTTCCATTGCGTTTAAGAAAAAAATCAGGTTCCTTTTTATAATTTTAGATTTAAATGATCATTTCTTTTCATTTGTCAAGTGATAGATTAAAATATGTCATTCATCTTTGTCAAAAATAATTTCATGAATAAAAAACATATTGTTGTTGTAGGATTAGGGGGTGTAGGAGGATATTTTGGGTTTAAAATCAATCAGGAGAATGAAGTCTCCGGAAAATATACTGTTTCTTTCGTAGCAAGAGGAGAAACCTATCATAAAGTAAAAGAAAACGGATTAGTTCTTATTTCCCCTGAGCATCCAAACGATAGAACTTATCCTAATGCCATTGTGGAAAATATCAGTGAGCTTAAAAATCCTGATCTTGTCCTGATCTGCGTTAAAGAATACGATCTTGAAAATGTTTGCAGACAACTTGCAGAAGTTATTACTAAAGATACCGTATTGCTTCCTATGATGAATGGTGCAGATATTTATGACAGAATCCGAAGAATACTTCCTGATCATATTATTTTGCCAACTTGTATTTATGTAGCTTCTCATATTAAAGAAAGAGGAACTGTGGAACATAAAGGTAAAGCTGGAAAGATGTTTGTAGGAAGGGATCCTGAGCATTTCTCAAGCGATATAACATGGATAACAGATTTGCTTCATGAGAGTAAAATAGATTTTGATTTTAAGGATAATTCTTTGGCAGATATATGGACAAAGTTTTTCTTTATTGCAAGCTTCGGGCTGGTAACAGCAAAGCATAATTCATCCATTGGAACAGTATGTACTGATGAACAGCAAAAAAATGAAGCAACAGAAATAATGAAGGAGATAAAACTGATCTCTGATAAAAAAGAAATTCCACTTCCTGAAGATATTATAGAAAAGACATTTGAAAAAGCGTGTACATTTCCTTTTGAAACTCCAACATCTTTACAGCTGGATATTCATTCCGGGAAAAAGGAAAACGAATTGGAATTGTTTGCCGGAGCCATTTTAAATTATGGAAAAGAGCTTACTATTGAAACTCCTTTTACCCAAAAGATCTATAATGAGATTAAAGGAAAATAGGTAAGAGAAATCAAAAAAACAATATTAACCACATAGAATATATTGAATTTCAGGATTCTGAAAAAACTATATATTCTATGTGGTTAATTTAAATATAGAATAACTATTGTGATTGATAGTTTTAAGCTCCGTGCATGAATTTTTGCCTGTCTAACAGTACTTCATCTGTTTCTCTATGGTCCGGATCATCAATACAACAATCTACCGGACAGACCGCTTTACATTGCGGTTCTTCATGAAACCCTTTACATTCCGTACATTTTCCGGATACAATATAATATACTTCATCCGAAACCGCCTGATTATAAACTCCGGCATCTGCTTCTGTACCATCCGGGAAAGTAATATGACCCGAAAGTTTTGTCTTATCCTGCCAACGCCAGTCGATGGCACCTTCATAAATGGCTGAGTTGGGGCATTCCGGTTCGCAGGCTCCACAATTGATACAGTCATCAGTTATTTTTATAGCCATATTTTTATTTTTAAATGTTGTAAAAAAGGGATCTCTTCAACATGGTACTGTTTTAGAAATCCCTACTAAACTTAATTAAAACAGTTCCAACAATTTATTACATCATAAACTGTGCAAACTTGTATTTTGAACCTGTCAATTTGCAGCAATTTCTACAGAGAGCCCATCCATTTGAGCAGTCAGATAGATTTGGCAAGCTAATCTACTGGTTGATTTTGAGGTAAAGAGCTCAGACAAAAGAGCTTCTTCTATATCACCTTTCTCTGGCAATGAAGTTTCCTCGTTAAGAATAAAGCAATGACAGGTCGCACACATTGCCATCCCGCCGCACATTGCTTCCATGGGAAGTTCATACGCCTTACAAATATCTTTTAACGTAAGCCCCATTTCTAACGGGCAGATAAGGGTATGTTTTGTACCGGATTGATCCGTTACAGTAATTGTAATTTCATCCTTCATCGTCATTAGTCAATCGTTGCTACTACTTGTTTTTCTGCCTGTTTTTTTGTTCCGTCAAAACCTTCAATACCGCTTACTGTTGTATATTTAAGAACAAATTTTTTATTAGGATTAAGACGTTGATAAATACTCTGGCAGGCAATGGCTGCTTCATGAAATCCACATAAGATCAGCTTCATTTTATAAGGATAGGTATTGATATCACCTACAGCATAAACCCCTGAAATATTCGTTTGAAAATCTTTACTGTTGTCTACCTTGATCGCATTTTTTTCAAGTTCCAGACCCCAATCCGAGAGAGGTCCAAGCTTAGGAACCAGCCCAAATAGAGGAATAAAATGATCTGTTTCTATAGTCTGAATAGCACCTTCTTTTTCCACCACAATTTCCTGTAAAGAATGTTCACCTTTAACTCCGATAACTTCGGCGGGAGTGATCAGATTGATCTTTCCTGCATGCTTTAATTTTTTTACTTTTTCAACAGAATCCAACGCACCTCGGAATTCATTTCTTCTGTGAATTAATGTCAAAGAAGAAGCTATTTCTGCAAGATGTATAGTCCAATCCAGCGCTGAATCGCCACCACCAGCAATTACAACATGTTTTCCTGTATAATCTTCGGGACGTTTGATGAAATAATTTACTCCACGATCTTCATAGAATGCAATATTGTCAATAGGCGGTTTTTTAGGTTCAAAACTTCCGAGACCACCCGCAATAATTACTGCTTTTGCTCTGTGTTTTGTTCCTTTATCTGTAATGACTTCAAATAGATTTTCTTCCAGCTTTAAAAGATGCACAGCCGTTTCATTGAATGTAAAACCTGGTTCAAACTGTTTGATTTGTTCATAAAGATTGTCAATCAGCTCACCCGCCAGTACACTTGGAAATCCCGGAATATCAAAAATGGGTTTCTTGGGATATAATTCTGATAATTGACCTCCCATCTGTGGCAATGCATCAATAATATGACATCGCATTTTGAGAAGACCGGCTTCAAAAACCGTAAATAACCCTGCAGGACCGGCACCAATGATCAGTATATCTGTTTCTATCATGTTATGATTGATTTATTATAGTTTTTTCAATTTTCTTAGTGGTTGCGATGTTCACAAGCTTATCCAGTTTCCCTGAATAAAACTCTGAGATCTGTTTTGAATCATCGATATGAAATAATGACGATCTTAGAATCGGTACACTGAAGGGAAGCGTCCAGGCTCTCAGTGATTTTGCAATAGTATCCATCGCATTGATTCCCTGCATTGCCTGTAAACCGTCTGCCCAGCATACCAATCCTACTGTTTTGTCTGTAAGATAAGGCTCATAAGAGTTTGCCGTAATTTCCAGCCAATCCAGGCAGTTTTTCATCACTCCCGGAATACTGCCATGATAAAGAGGAGCCAGCCAGAAATGAATATCAGCATTCTGAAACATTTGGGTCATTCGTTCCACAGCCAAAGGTGTTTTCGTTAAAGTGACATCAAACAAAGGAATTCCTGAATCTGCAAGCGTAAAAATATCAGTCTGAATTCCTGATTCTTTCAGGCGTTCTGATAAATAATTGGAAATAAGCCCGGAAGTAGACTCTGTTCTTCTTTCCAGTGATCCGTTAAATATGATTGCTTTCATATTGGTTTATTTTTTAAAAATGACTTTTGGTAAGCCTATTTCGCCATACATTAGACTTTTCACAAAAGGTTTTAGTAGGGAAGTAGCCAAAAGATAAAGTGCCGGAGCAATATCAGGTCCCGCCTTCACAACCACTTTCTGATCATGATACTGCTCCAGATCTGCACTTAAAAGTTTTTGTTTCCACAGATCCAATAGAACTGTATCGAAACTGTTTATATCAGTGTATGCAGCATATGGCTGTAGTTTTTCCATCAATATCATAAATGCCCAAGGCGGAATAATAGCTTCTGTAGAACAGATGATTGCTACAGCTTTGCCTTTGTACAAAGAAAAATCAGTGCTGGCAATTGATTCCTTGAATTCTTTCTCCTTAACGATCATTTCCATGAAAAGATGTTCTTTAATATCCAGTTCCACAACTTCCATTGTAGGTTTGTATTTCAGAAGATCTAAGGCTATAATGCCTGAGGCAGCTGCTTTGTTGATGAAAATCGGTGTATCCATTGCTTTTATTTTGTACTAAAAAGTTGTAAGATTATCTTATTTTTAAAAGAGCTTCATCATATTTTTTTTCTACTGCAGCCCAATCCAATACGGACCAGAATGAATCCAGATAATCTGCTCTTTTGTTTTGATAAGCAAGATAATAAGCGTGTTCCCAAACGTCTATTCCAAGAATAGGAAAACCTCTGTTTACAGAAAGTACATCCATCATTGGATTATCCTGATTAGGGGTAGAACTTATCATAAGAGATCCGTTGAATTTTACAGACAACCAAACCCATCCGGAACCGAATTGCCCAAGTCCTGCTTTCTTCATTTCAGCTTTAAAATCTTCAAGACTTGCAAAAGTTGAAATGATAGCATCGTGTAGTTTTCCTTCAGGATTTAATTTAGGTTGAGGTGAAAGAATTTCCCAGAATAATGAGTGATTGTAGTGCCCGCCACCATTGTTTCTTACCGCAGGACTGTATTCACTTACCCTTTGAAGTAATGAATCAAGGTCAGGATTGGTTTCATTGGTTTGCTCCAAAGCAGCATTTAAATTGTCTACATAAGCTTGGTGATGACGCTGATGGTGGATTGTCATTGTATTTTTATCTATGAATGGTTCCAATGCATCATAAGCATAAGGTAATTGGGGTAGTGTAAATGGTTTCATTGCATTTATTTTTGATTAATGTGAGACAAAGGTAGCAATATATTTGAATAAAACAACTTTTTGGTTGTTTTATAGATTGATGGGACGTGAATTGTAATATATTGAAAATGATGTGTTTGGTGTTTTTATTTAAAGATTATAGAAAATGACTATCTTTGTTGTTGAAAAATAAAACAACCTAAATATTGTCAAATGAAGAAGCCGGCTGCAGACCGCATTCTGATGTTTTTAAAGATGAGAGGAGAAGCTACTTCACTTCTTATTTCTGAAGAATTAGCCATCACAAAAGAGGGTGCGAGAAAGCATTTACTGAACCTTGCCGAGGACGGGCTGATTCAGCCTATAGTAAAAAGCGAAGGGGTAGGAAGACCGTCTACTTATTATATACTTACAGAAAAGGGACTGGCTCAGTTTCCTGATACTCATGCCGAAGTAACAGTGCAGCTTTTGAAATCTGTTAAAAATCTGTTAGGAGAAAATGCTCTGGATTTATTGATCAGTGATCGTGAAAAAAATACGCATGAGCGGTATGAGAAAACACTTTCTAAGACAAAAAATCTTGAACAACGCCTGGAAGCTCTTGCCGAGGCACGAACTAAAGAAGGCTATATGGCTGAATGGAAGAAAGAAGGCAAAGACTATTTTCTGATTGAAAACCATTGTCCAATCTGCGCTGCTGCGACTGAATGCCAAGGATTCTGCCGTGCCGAACTTTCGAATTTTCAGTCATTAATTGGGAAAGAATATACGGTGGAAAGGATAGATCATATTATTTCCGGAGGGCAACGTTGTGTGTATAAGATCAGTCAGTAATTCATTACTAAAAAATATGGTTGTAAAGGCGGTAATATTTGACATGGATGGAGTTCTTGTAGACTCTGAAGGTTTTTGGGCAAAGGCAGAGCTGGATGTTTTCTCATCATATGGTGTTCAGGTAACAGATGATCTGGCTACTCAAACCAAATATATGACAACGAAAGAAGTAACAGAATTCTGGCATGGAAGATTTCCGTGGGAAAACCTTGATGTCCCTAAAGTAGAGCAGGAAGTTGTATCCAAGGTTATTGAATTGATACAAGCCGAAGATTGTACAATGTCCGGCGTACAGACATTTATTAAAGACCTTAAAAGCAAGAAATATAAAATAGGGCTAGCGACTAATGCTCCTTTACGCGTTGCTGATGCCGTTCTTGAGAAACTTCAGATTCGTGACCTATTTGATACTGTTCATTCTTCAGAATTTGAAGAGCAGGGAAAACCACATCCAGCTGTTTATCTTACTTCAGCCAAGCAACTTGGAATTTCTCCTGAGTATTGTATTGTTGTGGAAGACAGCCATTCCGGATTGAAAGCAGCAAAAGCAGCAGGAATGAAAACCATTGTTTTTACCAATAATGATGAAAGTATAAATTCTGATCTCGCAGATTTTAAAATCCTGAGCTTTGAATCAGTTCAGGTACCCATTCTGTAAGTTGCTGAATATTTTTATGATAATTGTAATCATTAATAGACACTCATTATTTCCATCAGCATAATAATAGATATTAACTTTTTTGAAGATTGATATTCGGGGCTGAGTTGTTCTCTGATCTCACCTAATGCTTTACTCAGTTTATTACTTACGGTTTTATTGCTTATTCCTAAGGCTTCTGCGGTCTCGTGCACAGACATATTCTGTCGAATTCTCATCTCATAGACTTGCTGTTCTGTGGTAGGAAGTCGTGATACAACCTCGTCAATCAAAGATAATAAAGCAGAAATTTCGTTTTCTTCAAGAATTTCAAAATATTCCGTATCGGAGATCTCCAATTCTGCGGGAGTTTCAAACTCGTCGATACTTAATGTGGGAGGAGCCTTTTTAAAACTGTTATAATAATCTAATATCCTGTAGTGAAGATGTCTGAGCAGATAGCCTTTTGCACTTTCAGAATCATCAGTTTGTATAGTATCTGTATTTTCAAGGATCTTCATCCATAAGTTTTGAAGTAACTCTTCAGAAACTTCCTTATCCTTTGTTCGTACAAAGACAAAGCGGTACAGACTATCCCAATAACGGTCGTACAGGAGCATAAATGCAGGTCGATCACCTGATTTTATTTTCTTTAATAATATATAATCTGTTAAGCTCATATCGTTGCAACAAAATTACCTAAAGGAAAATGAACTTTTTGTGAACTTTAATTATGGTAAGGTTAAATATTTCTGAAAAACAAGGCTTGAATATGACGTTAATGTTGAGTAAATGTAAAAAAAGATTAAAATGATCAGAAATTAGGAACTAATATGAATATAATGTTAATAAACATCTAGGGAAGTTTTTCATTTTCATAGTCTTATAGATAGAAGTATCTGTGAATACTATGAATTATTTATGAAAAAAATTAACTACAAAAATATTGAAGTCTTTGTTTTCAAACTTTGGGAACGTGAAGTTTCAGAGGAAAAAGTTTCAGAAAAGGAAACCGAACTTTTAAGACAATGGAATAATAATGCAGAAAAAGATTTGAATGCTGTTCATATGCAGGAATCTAAAGTAAGAGTATTATCAGGACTAGAGTCTTATTTTAATTCAACGGGTAGAAGTATTCCTGTAAGAAGCTATAAAAAATACGTCTACCAGGTAGCAGCGGCTGTTGTACTTCTGCTTTCATTAGGAGGATTTCTTATTTATAATACTTTCATTAAACCGGATATCTATATTGCTGAATCCGGAGAAAAAATTATTCATCTTGAAGACGGATCGGTTGTTACCTTATTACCCGGAGCTGAGCTTACAGTCGCAAAATCATTTCCGGCTTCTACCAGAGTGGTCGATTTAAAAGGTGATGCTGTATTCTCCGTTGCAAAATCCAAGATTCATCCTTTCATTGTGAATGCAGATGGTTTCAGTACTAAGGTATTGGGAACAGTGTTTAAAATTTCCCAATCCGGGAAGAGCAAAGCGGTAGATCTTTATGAAGGTAAAGTTGCGGTATCTTCTGTCGGAACACCTGTTTCTTTTCTTAAACCTAATCAGAAGTGGACGAATTTCGGAGTTGCTCATACCACGGCTGTTATTTCATTTGCTCCTGATAAAACTTCCGGTAAATCAAGATCAGAATTACTGTCTTTAAGCTTTAATGATGTTCCTCTAAATGAAGTGATTGCTGTTTTGGAAAGCAATTATAATACGAAGATCTATTATCCGAAAGAAACTGAAAATAAAAGAATTACTGCCGATTTTACAGGAGGAACCGTTGCTGAAAATGTTGAATCACTGGCTTTTATCCTTGGATTCGAAGTGGAGAAAAAAGATAACACCTATATATTAAAAAATAAATAATCATATAATCTTAAATCTAAAGAGAAACACTTACGTATGAAAAGTTTGAAATGTGGTTTTACCATAGCAGCCTTATTTTTTACTGTTGCAGCAGAAGCACAGGAGCTGGTTCAGAAAGTTACATTTTCCGTTCCTTCAAGCAGACCGTTAATAGAAGTTCTGGAAGATTTTGCCGGAAAAACAGGAATGAGGCTTGCTTATTCAAAGGTTGATATTAAAGAACTGAAAGTAAAAGGAATAAAATGTGAAAATTCATCCATCCATAGCTGTCTTAAAGACATTACAAACGGACTTCCGGTTGTATTCCGTTTACATGGAGATCTGATTTCGATAAAATATGAAGGCGGAAATATTGCATTACCGGGAAACGGACGCATTTCCGGGAAAATCGTTGATGAGGTAGGAAATCCTATTGTTGGTGCTGAAGTTACTATTGCAGGGAAAACTGTATTGACAGACAATAATGGAGACTTTTCAACGGACCTGCCGTCAGGAATATATAATTTAACAATAAAAGCATCTAAATATAATACACTTAGAGTAGAAAAACTATCTATTGCGAACAAAGAGACCAATGCTGTTTCATTTGCTTTGAATAGAGCTTCTGATAAAATTACAGATATCAAAGAAGTGGTAGTTACAGCAACCCGTAAAGCAGATACACAGGCAGGATTACTGGCTCAACAGAAAAAAGCAGCCCAGATGAGTGATGGTATTTCTGCGGAGCAAATTTCGAAAACTCCGGATAATGATGTGGGTGGAACTTTAAAAAGAGTAACGGGAATTACCACTATAGACAATAAATATGTTGTCGTAAGATCAATGGGAGAACGTTGGAATACAGCGGCAATGGACGGGATCAATCTTCCTAGTACCGAGGCATATAATCAGAATTTTTCTTTTGATATTATTCCGACGGCAATGGTGGAAAGTGTTGTGGTAAGCAAATCTGCAACTCCTGATATGAATGCAAGTTTTGCAGGAGGTTTTGTGGAAGTAAGAACCAAAGATATTCCTAATGAGAATTTTACAACCGTAAGCATGGGAACTTCTTATAATGATCAGTCAGCTTTTAAAGAGTTTTTGACCCGTAAGCGTGGAAAGTATGATTATTTCGGGTATGATGACGGAACAAGAGACTTCCCAAAAGGGCTTCAGGCTATGAACTGGACTAATCCTATGTTTTTTGAACAGTCAAGCCAGTTTAAAAATGACAACTTCACCAATTACAGGACAAAAGGTGATATGGGTTCCAATTTGCAGCTTGCCTTAGGAAGAACCTATGCCCTTAAAAATAATAATAAATGGGGTTTTGCTGGAGCATTTATTATCAGAAATGAACAAAATAAGCTGGATATAGATCATACGGGAAGAGGAAACTGGCTGGATACAACAGATTTCTCTTTTGATGCCAATGGAAAAATGCCTTTTTATAATTTTAAGAATAAAGGAGCTTCTTATAATTACAATTCTACAGTGGCAGGAATGTTGAATTTTGGGTTACAATTAGGAAAAAGCAGAATTTCACTTCGTAATTCATATACTCATATTTATGATAACACACTCACAAGAATTACAGGCTGGGATGAATATACAAGTGGAAGTGGTAATCGTTCTGACGCAGAAGCTTCCTATAATTATTTTTATTACGGAATAATTCCCAATAATGACCCGTCAAAAATTTCATCTTTAGAAAAACCATTTACAAATAATACAGATTATCCTGTTTATCAAATGTTTTTGCAGAATAAGCTGGAAGGAAATCATAAGTTTGGTAATATGGAAGTCAATTGGTTTGCTGCCAGAACGGGAGTTTCATCAGATACTAAGGACTATACTCAATACAATACTTTATATAAATTCATTGGACGTGAGATTCTGAATTATCATATAGCTAATAATTCTGCAAGTGATTTTGCAAGAGGATATATTGGTAGTAAGGAAACCGATTATAATTATGGAGCTTCTTTCAAATGGAGCATGGACAGGGGAAATTTTAAAAATGATATTAAGGTAGGATATGCCGGAGCCTCAAAAAGCAATACAAATCAACAGCAGAAATTTTTATTAAGAGTCGATGGAAACAGAGATGTTCCGAATCCAAAAGTCTTGGAAATGTATGGAGCTCTTTCAGATTGGTTTGATGGTTCTCATTATGTCCCTGGCGGAATTGGTTGGGAAACCAGACCATTGTTTGTAGATGGTAAATATGAAGGAGAAGTAGAACAGCATGCTGCTTATGTAATGTTTGATAACCGTTGGAAAAATAAATTCAGACTAGTGTGGGGATTACGTGCTGAGTATTTTCAATATGATCTTGTTTCTCAGCAAATGGAAACTAAGGACTCTAATAATTTTACAAAAACAGGAATTGATGATAAACCATGGCAATGGATGCCTTCTGTAAATTTTACCTATAGTCCCACCAATAAAATAAATCTGAGACTTGCTTATAACAAGGCTGTCATTCGTCCTCAGTTTAATGAGCGTACCGGATTACCTTATTTTGATCCCATAGCCAACGGGCAGATTTTCAATACAAATATGGTGTCATCTGTAGTTAATAACTATGATTTTAAGTTTGAGTGGTTTCCGGGATTAGGAGAAATATTTTCAGCAGGCTTGTATTATAAAGATATTGACAGACCTATTGAAAGAGAAGGATATATTACCAGTGAAGGAAATTTACAACTTTATAACGGAAATTCTAAAAATGCAAAATTGAAAGGGTTTGAAGCGGAGTTTAGAAAAAATCTGGGATTTATTGCAACCAATTCTTTCATGGAAAAGCTCTTTATCAATGGAAATTTCACATATAACATTACGAAAGTAGTTGCTTTTAAAGATAAAGCAAAAACAACAGACCAGGACGCTACCTATGAAGTAGACAGACCTCTTTACGGGCAAACTCCTTATGCTTATAACTTAGGATTAATGTATGATGGAGAAAGATTGGGGTTCAGCTTTTTATATAATGCAAAAGGAGATCAGTATATAACGGTAGGATATTCTTATAACGGAGAGGAGATCCAACGCCCTTATGCTGTAGCAGATGCGCAGGTTTCATATAAGCTTTTAAGGAACAGAAATCTTGAAGTGAAGCTGAGTGTGAGGAATCTCTTCAACAGGGTAAAGGAATACTATAATAACTATAACTCTTATTTAGGGTATACTGATAATACCGGGGATAAAACAGCCCGTGAACTACAGACTATTGTGCCTGGGGCTACCAATAAATATGATAAAGACATTGATAAGATTTTATTCCGTGCTTACAGTGGAAGAATATTCGGACTAAGTGTTAACTATACATTTTAAGATCTCATTAAAAACTAATAAATCAACCCATAAAACTTATTAAAAATGAAAAAAATACCTCTAATTGCTGTCAGTTTATTGTGTATAGCATGCCAGAATGATCATTTGGCGGACTCTTCTTCACCATTTGAAATGAAGCCTACTTCAGCAGAGTATCTTACAGTTTCAGTACAACCTGTAACCCAGGTAAGCGGACCTATTACGTCTAATACAACATGGAGCGGAGTGATTGAAATGGACGGAATAATAGAGGTGAAAAATGGAGCAACATTAACAATTCTTCCAGGGACTTATATTAAAGCTAAGCCAAATTCTAAATGGCAGGCTACAGGAGTTTTGGTAATTACTAAGTCAGGGAAAATCAATGCAACAGGAACTGAGACTCAGCCCATTGTTTTTACAAGTTATAATCTTTTGGATGGAAATGAAGATACAGTAGCAAGACCGGGGGACTTCGGCGGAGTGATTATGTTAGGAGACGCACCTACCAATGTACCTTATACAACTAATATTGAAGGATTAAACGGGCCTGATTATTACTTTGGAGGTGTCAATCCATATCACAATGGAGGAACAATGAAATATGTACGCATCGAGTTTGCAGGATATGATTTTACTGGGGCTAATTCAGGTAACGAAATTAACGGTCTCACCTTAGGCGGCGTTGGGAATGGGACAACTTTAGATCATATTCAGGTATCTTATAGTTTGGATGATTCTTTCGAATTTTTTGGAGGAACAGTAAATGCCACTAATTTGGTTTCTCTTGCAGCTGAAGATGATAATTTCGATTTTGATAACGGATATACAGGAACTATAACCTGTGCTCTTTCTTTGGGAGACTACTTCGGATATCATGCCACAAGTGGGGGAAGTTCGGATTCTAATGGTATTGAGCTAGACAATAACTCAACAGGTACACCTACTGTTTTAATCACAAATCCTACCATAAACAATCTTACCATTATTGGTGCAAAATATGGAGTAGCAGGGCAGGGACTTGTTTACGAAAACGGTATACATATCAGAAGATACGGAAAATTAACACTTAATAATGCATCGATTACAGGTTATCCTACCGGAATCCGAGTAGAATCGACAGGTTCAGTGCTTTCTTCAGCTTCTAACCTGAATTCAATCTTTGTACACGGCTTCGGAACCTCTGTTATAGGAGCAGGAACTGCAGGAATTCCAACATCTAATCTTATGACGGGAACTACAGCAGCGCTATTGGGGATGAATCAACCATTCCTTAATGAAGGATCCTGGAATGTTTCTCCACGAAACTGTGGAAATTTCCAGGGCAACTGGACAAAATACAATTTTACTATTGTGGAATAAATAATGAGTATAAAAAAGAGCTCTCGATATAGAAGTGTACAGGTTTCGGAATCCTGAAAAATGAACCGGAATAATACTGATGATGCGCACAGCAGTACCGAATCAATCAAAAACCGATCACTATTGACTTTTCCCGGAAGATAGTGAAAACAAACAGGGAACTCAGACAGCTCAGCTCCTCCTGATCTGTAGGATGTAAACAATAACCAAATCGCAGAAATATAGAGGCAGATATTTCTGAATATTAAAAATTTCTGGTCATAAAAACAAATAACCGGATCTATCAAAAATTATAACAATGAAAAGATTAACTCTAATTGCAGCTGCTGCATTATCACTTACAGCTTGTCAAAATGATCATTTAGCAGATTCTTCTACTCCTTTCGAAATGAAATCTACTTCAGCTGAATATCTTACAGCTTCTGCACTTCCTGTAACTAAAGTAAGCGGTGATATTACTTCTAATACAACATGGAGTGGAGTAATAGAAATTGATGGTACTGTAGCCGTAAAAAACGGAGCAACACTTACCATTCAGCCAGGAACTTTCATCAAAGCAAAACCTAATGCAATAGGAGAAGGTTCAGGTATTCTTGTTATTACCAAAACAGGTAAAATTAATGCTACAGGAACAGAATCTCAACCAATTGTTTTTACAAGCTACAGATTATTGGACGGAGATGATACTACTACGGCTGTACCTGGAGACTTTGGAGGAATTATCCTTTTAGGGGATGCTCCTACCAATGTACCTTTTACTACAACTGTAGAAGGTCTGCCAGCTAATAATCCTGATTTCTACTTTGGTGGAACAACTTCCGGACATAATGCAGGTACGATAAAATACGTTCGTATTGAATTTGCAGGTTATGATTTCGTAGGAGCTAACTCTGGAAACGAAGTTAATGCTTTAACTCTAGCTGGTGTTGGAAATGGTACTACTTTAGATCATATTCAGGTTTCTTACGGACAGGATGATTCTTTTGAATTCTTCGGTGGAACTGTAAATGCTTCTAACCTTGTTTCTTTTGCAGCTGAAGATGATAATTTCGATTTTGATAATGGATATACAGGAACTATTACTTGTGCATTGTCTTTAGCAGATTACAAATCAGCACATACCGTAAGTGGAGGATCTCCTGATTCTAACGGTATCGAATTGGATAACAACGCAACAGGTACTGCAACTTCATTAATTACAAACCCTACGATCAACAATCTTACTATTATCGGGGCAAAAAATGGAGTAACAGGACAAGGACTTGCTTATGAAAACGGTATTCACATCAGAAGAAACGGAAAATTAACATTGAATAATGCCGTAGTTACAGGATATCCGGTAGGAATCAAAGTAGAAAATACAGGTTCTGAGCTTTCTGCAGCATCTAACTTAAGTTCAATCCAGGTACACGGATTCGGAACTTCTGTTACAGGAGCAGGAACTGCGGGAATCCCAGCAGCAAACCTATTAACAGGTACTTCTGCAGCTCTTTGGGGAATGAGCCAGCCATTCTACAACGAAGGATCTTGGAACGTATCTCCTAGAAACTGTGGAAACTTCCAGGGAATCTGGACGAAGTATAACTTCTCACTTTAGGAATAAATTCTAAAAAAAACAGGGAAAGATTAATGCTTTCCCTGCTTTTATTCTTTTAAAAATCTTAATAACAAGTATTATGAAAAAATTATTTTTATTATCTATTGCATTGCTTTCACATGCTGTTACAGCACAGGACCTTGTATGGGCAAATTCTTTTGATACGCCCGATGATCTTCAGGGTTGGACATTCCATGATCTGAACAACAACGGTAACAAATGGACTCAGGGACAGAATATGTTTCGTCCTACTACCACTATGCAATATGGAACAGAAGGAGTTCTAAGACATTCTATTAGTTTAGTTCCTTCAGGGTTTGTTCAAGGGCTTGACACAGAGAATGACTGGGCGATCTCTCCTGAAATTGATTTATCTTCTGCCGGAGGAACTCTTACCCTAGTCGCTTCTATTGGAAGAATGAGAGTACAGGATAATATGATAGGCAGAAATCTTTACATTTATGTAAGCACCCCTGAAAAACCTGTTCCGACATTATCAGATTTTCAGGTACAGACTGCAGATCCAGCAGGAAATGAATACTATATCGTAGCAGGAAATACACAGACTCCTTTCCCACCTAGTATTTCAGGGTTCGTAGAATCTCTTGTAGATATTTCTGCTTTTGCCGGTAAAAAGATTTATATAGGACTGTGGACTAATAAACTTCCTGGTTTTGAGACTAATGCTTCGAATATTAATATTAATGAGATGTCGATTTATGCTACAGCAACACTAGGCACAAAGGATGTAAAAAAGAACAAAACACTTACCAGAATCATTGAAAATCCGGTAAAAGAAAATTTACAGTTACAGCTTAATCCCGCATTAAAAGAGAATGCTACAATGATTAATATCTATAATGCAGTAGGACAAAGAGTAGTTGCTACTCAATATTCAAAATCAATCAGTGCAGTAGCTTTATCTACAGGAAAATATATCGTGGAAGTAACAGACGGTAAAACTACAGAAACGTTGAGTTTTATTAAAAAATAGACTTTCTGATTTAAAAACTGATTTAGAAATACATGAAATTTTAAATATACAATAATGGGTAGCAGTCTCAGGTGTTACCCAGAACATATCCAACTAGTTTTTTTATAATTATTATTGCCCTGTACAAAAGGCAGGGCAATTTTTTAAAGTTTTAAATAATATTAAAGATGAATAAAATCTTTGCATTTCTATTATTGACTCTATTATTTTCCTGTACAGACAATACAATAATGGAAAGATATGATGCCATACAAAAGCCAGCTGAAGTAGTTATTAAAGGATATTCTAAGCCCGATGTACTTCAGTTGAGACTCAATGGAGAGCCAATATCGATTGACGGAAAAACCTCTTATACCAATAAAATAGAAACCACGATTCAGTTTGTTGTGGATCAGGGAGAAACCAACAAACTGGCAATATATAATAATGAAACAGGGAAGGAAATAGCAAAATATATGATTAACTATGATAACATAGCTGATTATAAAAAAGTAAATTTCTTCAATCTGCCAGGAATTTTCCTGCAAACAGATGTCGTAAAACCTCAAGTCGGTTTTGGAAAGGTAGGCTTCGTATTTATTTTTCCGAATCTGGGTGAATATTCAGGAACATCTCTTACAAGTGTGAAAGGTGTTTTAAAAAGAGAAAATGGAGTAGTGCTTGCCGAATTTGACAATATTGAAAAAGACAATTTTACTCCGGTAAAAATTTATAGTGCCTTCAGCTCTACAGCACCTGTATATCTTGAACTTTATAAACCAGGAACTACAGAACCTTATACAGGATCTGATATAATCAAGGTTAAATTAAAACAGCATACCGGAGCCAATATGATCGTACTTCAGGAAAAATCAGAAAATGGAATGCCAGTTGTAAAAGGTGATATTGATGTTTCAGAATATTTGTAGTCAGATATGAAAAGCTTTTTGACACTTTATTGTATAGCCATTATTACCATTGTCTTGTCCTGTACCAACAATGATGATAATCCCCCTGTTTTCCCTGAAGGAAGTACAGAATCTGTGAATGTCTGGGTTCAGGACAGTATGAGGAGGTATTATTATTGGGCAGATCAGATGCCTGTAAAACCGGATTACCATCTTCCTGTAAAAGATTTTTTTAAAAGTTTGCTGGCTCCTCAGGATCGTTTTTCCTTTATTGTAAATACCGAAGATACTTCCAGCTATCCACGATCTATCCGAAACATGTATGGTTTTGATTACACCGTTATTCAGCAGACAAATGGAAACGTTTTAGCTGTTATTAAATTAGTCCTTAAAAATTCACCTGCTTTCAATGCGGGACTGGAAAGAGGAATGATTATTACGAGGATCAACGGTAAAAATATCACTGCGGCAAATGCAGAAACTCTTACTTCTTCAATGAAAGATCTTACAGTATTAGACCTTACCGTAGGAAACTGGAAAAATGAAGCTGTAACTGATGAAAAAGATATAAAAGTGTATTATGGTTTATCCTTTGAACAGCCTGTTTTGTCCAAAGTATTTGAAAAAAACGGTAAAAAAGTGGGCTATTTGTATGTCTATGATTTTCCAGATGGGATGACTTCTGTTTTCAGTCAGAAATTTGCGGAATTTAAAACTGCTGGTGTACAGGAACTTATTTTGGACCTTCGGTATAATTATGGAGGATCTGTGTCTGCTGCGGCTGCACTTTGCTCACTGATTCCCCCAGGGATTTCGGAAAGCTCCCCATTCATTACATTTAAAGGAAATAAAAACGGCGGGCAGGTAAAAAGAACGTTTGCCCAACAGATTGCTTATGACCCCAAGGCTATTGGTTTTAATGCTTTACGTGCAAATGCTTTAGGTTTAAATAAAGTTTATATTCTTACTTCAAATAGCACTGCTTCAGCAGCAGAAATAGTAATTAATAACTTAAAACCTTATGCACAGGTTATCCAGATCGGAAGTACAACCTTAGGAAAAGATATGGCAGGATTTTCTGTAGAAGATAAACGTAAACCCAGAAAAATCTCATGGCAGATTCATCCAGTAATCTATAAAGTTTTTAATGCCGATGGTACCGGTGAATACAGCAACGGAATTTCACCACAAATTGCCGTTAATGAATATGCTGAACTCCCATTATTACCATTAGGTGATTCTAATGAAACATTGATTTCCTCCGTTCTCAATGGAGGTTACCTAAGATCGGCAGATCATGAGAGATTCAATAAAGATGTAAAAATTCTGTATCAGAGTGACCTGAATTTTATTCAGGGACAGAAATAATCATTCATTTAAGTTTCTTTAAAAAATAAAACAATGCAAGGAATAGAACCAAAGGTGCACACAAATCTGACGAGCCGTATGGAATACTTTCGCGTATTATTACAAGGAGCTGTGGAAGAAGCTGATGCTCAGACTTCCGATATTCTAGTGAAAATTTCAGAACTTGACGAGCTGTACAAAGATTATTTGCTCAACAAAAGGAATCTGGAAAAAAGTATTAAGAATTATCGTGAATATCATAATGATTTGCAAAGAAAAGTTACCGTAAGACTTAGGGAACTCAGAAAAAAAGCAAGAGAGAAATAATAAGAATGCCCGATTTTAAATACGAAATTCATACTTTTATAACATCAAGTTGAAAGGTTAAAAGTATATGAATCATAATGAGACTGAACTTTCCGGTTATTTAGATCTGTTTTGGCAGTTTTCATGGTCACAATGGATCATTTTCAGTCTGGTCATTAATGTTATTCTATACTTATTTTCAATTGGATTGTACCTTTTTATTGATAAAACCTGCCGGAAAAATCCATTACAGGAGAAAGACCATCCCTTAACAAAATCTGATTTTTATATAAGTCTTCTTACAGTTGCCTGTAACAGTCTGGTCATGCTGATCGGTGTTTTTTTATGGAAAAATGGATGGATCGAAGTGAGCAATAGCCTTTCGCCAGGCATTATTATATTGGAAGTTGTCGCATTATTACTTTTAATGGATCTTTTGATGTATTTCTTTCACTATGCTTCCCATTTACCTTTTGTATATAAACTGTTGCATGGAAAGCATCATGAACATGTAAGTACCAATTACCTAAGTCTTTTTGTATTACATCCCTTTGAAACGATCGGTTTTGGAGTAATGATGCTGGTTTTATTGATGTGCTATGACTTTTCTGTGGTCTCTATTTCTATTTACTTGTTGATCAATCTTATTTGGGGAACCATCGGACATTTGAACAGAGAATTTTTCCCTGCACAGTTTGATCGTTTCTTTATCGGGACTACCAGATTCCATAATTACCACCATAGAGATGAAACAAAGAATTTTGGGTTTTATACTTCAATCTGGGATAGACTGTTTGGAACTTATAGATAGAAGGGACGCTAGCCTCTGGAAGAAGGACGTTTCAGGAAGTCTTTAACATATAATTATATCTTTAAACATAATTGTAATTTATCTTTAACGCTAACGATCACAAAAGTGTTGACAAAAAGTACCTACAATAAGAACGCAAAGGCGTTTCACTCAGCAAAATAAACTCATTCTCATTTGCTGAACGAAGTGCCGTAGCGAGCGAAAAAAAACATTTTATTCTTTTTCTTTCTGTACTTTGCGTTTAAGAAAAGTATAAGTGTTTTTATTAAATTTTTCTATTCATGTCTTTTGCTTCATCCCAACATGCTACACAAAGTATTTTATAATCACAATTGGTAAACCATTCCTCCTCATCTTTCTCCGTTTCAATCTGCTGCTCTGCAGCATGACACAGATCACACCAGGCATCAGGTCGTCCAAGATCTCCCGGATCAAACTCATGAAAACCCACAGGAATCCGATCTAATAAACTATGAGCAAGATGAGTACACAGAAGACCTATTTCCTGTTTTCCATGTAAAGAACATTCAGTATATTTTTTTGACATGTTTTAAAGCTAAAGAAGAATGAATATTTTATGGCTCTTAGGTGTATTCAAAGCAAATCACTGCCTTTTTAATCGAATCATCATGGAATAAAAAAATCTGATCAGCCGCATTTTCTTGAAAATCATAACCTTCAATACTAGCAATATAATCTAATAATTTTTCGTTCAGATAAGGTTTGTTGGTAAGATTTTCTCCGCCAAAATTACTGTCTTCAAGACTGTTTTTCTCAGTATTAAGCTCCTCAAATATTCCATACAGTTTATTTTTAGCCCTTTCAATCATATAATCAGAATGTTCATCTTTCTCCAGATCTTCAACGGTTAACTGGCGAAGTCTTTCAAGTCTACGAATATCATCCACAGTAAGTCCGGGTCTGTAAGAATATTTGTCATACAGTTTACCATGTTTGTTGTAATAAGCTTTTTTCAGCTCGTACATGGCTTCATTCATATTATATTCAATATCGAGATCAGAAAACGCTTCATTATATTGATCTGGTTTAATTTCAGTAGAGGTCTGGAAGTAGTTCCAATCTGCATCGAATTTATATTTACCATCAATGATATCAAACCCCAGCATATCAGCTTTAGTAAACTGAGTATGATATTCTTCACGTTCTTCTCCCACACAGCCATCATAAATTTCCTTTACAGAAACAATATGAAGCCATTCATTTTTTGAAGGGTCAATAAGTTTGAGATTAAAAGAACAAATTGGAAGAAAGTATTTTTTGTGATTTTCCAGGTCGTCATAGAATACATCTTCATAAGCTGGAAAAAGTTTAATCAGTTCACTCATGGAATCGAAATTAATTTTTTAAATGAATTAGTGTTACAACATTTTGCTGTTCTTCAAAAATACAAATTAATTAAAGGAAAATCCAAGAGTTTATGCAAGTCTGAGGAGAAGAGAGAGTTTATTGTATGATAAAAAATAAACCATTAATATTGTTTTAGAAAGTAAGAAAAATTAAGGTAAAAATCTTACGATTTTAAATAAGCATCCTTCTTACAGCGAAGCGCCTCTTAATTTTCCTTAAAGCCTTATTAAATCTTAATGGTTAAAAAAATATTATTTTGTAGCTTTTAAAGCCTCTTGAATTCTGTCTTCAATCATCCTCCAGTCATACAAATGGAAAACTCTGCCATTACTCATTGCCACAAACACACCTTTAGGAAATTTTGGTCCCAAATTAACGTTTGTTACTTCTGAACCATCACTTTCAAGCGTTGAAACCGGTATTTCAGCAATTCTGCCTTTTGCCGGATTTTCCCTTAAATAAACATTAAATGTATCATTCTGCTGATTGGAAACCAAAATATATCCCGTATTTTCTGAAGTAGGATAGATAGAAATTCCTTCCACATCAGATTTGAAATCGCCTTGTCCGAAAACCAAAAGTTCCTCATTTCCTTTTGCCGGATCTGCATAATATTGGTGCACTCCAAACTGTTCATCCGAATAATAAATATATCCTTTTTCATCGTCCACAGCAATACTTTCAATCTCTTTTAAGCCGCTGTATTTCCCAAATTTACGAACAACTTCTCCTGTAATGCTCCCGTTTTTTTCAGAGAGCTTATATTGCCAAAGATAACCGTCTTTAGGTCCTGATTTTCTTCCTGCAATGACAAAAATTTCTCCTGTCTGAGGATTTTTATACATCGAAACTCCCATCGGTCCACGTTCTGTTTCACCTTCGAATACAGAAATTTCCCCAACCTCTTTCAGTTCAGGAAGAGAATAAAGCTTTACTTTATTGGTTTCGCGTTCTGTAACTGCTGCAATATCTGTTTTCTTTCCATTTAAAGTAAAACCATACTCGATGTCTACATTATTAGGACGTTGAAGTCCTGAAACTTTGTGTATAATTTTACCATTAAGATCAAAAGCATACAATCCGCCATCAGTATCCTTGTCTGTCCCGATGATAATACTTTTGGAAGCATCTGCCGGATTGATCCATATTGCCGGATCATCGGTATCATGAGCTACTGTTTCGGTAATAACGGTTGGTTTTAATTTTTGTCCTATTTGTTTCTGCCCTGTACAGCTGATCACCAAAGGAAAAGCTGCAAGTGCTGTGATATAATATGTTATCTTTTTCATGTTAAAAATCGAATTTTACCCCTAGGGTAAATCTTGGTCTGTAATACTCTGCCTGTGCAGTTCTGCTTTGAATTCCCTGATAATATCTTAACGGCTGATTCGTCAGATTATTGGCTTCTGCGAAGATTCTAAGCTGTTTTGTGATTTTATAGGAAGCATTCGCATCCAGGAAGAATTGTTTGTCGTAATAACGGTCGTCAAAGGATTTCCCACCCAGTTCATCAATATAATGAGAGGCGTAATTCATAGAAACCCTTGCTGAAAAACGTTTGTTTTCCCAAGAAAGCGATCCGTTGAACATATGAGGAGCAGCTCCCGGGAAACCCACATCTGTTCTCTCAATACCTTCTTCATTGGTGATTCCCTTAGCTTTAGAATGAGTGTAAGTATAATTTACATAAACTCCAAGTCCCTTCCAAAAAGCTCCAGGAATAAAGTCCAATTGCCTTTGTAAAGCTACTTCAAATCCGTAAATATCTACATTGTCTCCATTACGTTGCTGCATAAATTTCCAGTTGCTTTCACCCGTCGGAATAGGGTTGGATTGCCCTGCAAAATCATTGGCAAAGTCATTGGCGGTATAGTTTCTTCTTGAGAAAGTATAAATAAAGTCTTTTAAGTTTTTATAAAAAATACCTCCTGAAAGAATACCTACAGATTTAAAGTACTTTTCAGCCATAAAATCAAAATTATAAGCATAAGTAGCTTTCAAATTCGGGTTTCCTGCTGAAATAACCTCGTCTTCAGAAATTACATTAAGATAAGGAACCAGTGAATAGTAATTCGGACGGGCAAGAGCTGTTGTAAATGCTGCACGAAGTACCAGATCCTGAACCGGAACATACTTAAAAGATACATTTGGAAGTACGTTTGTATAGGTATTGGTATTGTTGATTTTTCCAACAAGGTCACTTTCATTCAAAACATAATTTCCTGTATAATCAATGGTGGTAGATTCAATTCTCGCTCCCACAATCATGGATAACTTATCATTGAAATCCTGGTCCCAACGGATATATCCTGCATAGATCTGCTCTTTTGCACTATAATTATTGGAAAGGAATTTTGATGGCTTCGATTTTCCTTTAAATAAACCTGAATTAAATAAATCAAGACCTCCTAAATATGCAGGATCTACAAATGCTCCCGGAACATAGTTTCGTGCCTGGAAATTCTTTCCGTCAAGATTCACTGTAGGCACAGAGAGTAGACTTCCCATATTATTGATAGGCTCGAAAGCATAAAAATCATTATCTCTTTCCTTTTCTTTTAAACGCATACGGAAACCAGTACGAAGTCTTCCTTTTTGGTCTTCAATCACAGAGAAAGGAAAACGTATATTTACTTTAGCTCCAAATTCTTTTTCCTGTGTAAAACTGTTGGCATCCGAAAGATCACTTAGTTTATAGCTTCCTAAATTATCCGTTGCAAGAAGATTGATTATTGGTTTTCTCGGGTCGCTAAGGTCCGGAGAGAAAGTCATTTTACTGTTTTCAAACTCTATATAACGCTGATGAGGTTTATCTTCGCTTGCTATAGCATAATTCATAGACCAGTCAAGATCTACTTTAGAACCTAATAAATGTTCTCCTCTTAAAGCATAATTCTGAACCTTTTGTTTTTCAAGTCGGGTATTATCATTATCAGCATCTCCGCCTTTGTTTTGCCTTGTAATACTGCCTTTCCAGCCTGTGATTTCAGATTCATCAGTATTATAAACAGGCTTTATTTTATATCCCAGCGCAAAACGATTTTCTTTGTCATTTCTGAAGTTGTACATGGCTGAAGCATAGATTTTATTTCTGGAATTGAATTCATAATCCATATTCAAATCAAAACTATGCCTGATACGATGCTCGTTATAATGGCGAACGCCCATTTTACTTATATAAACTGTTTTCGCAGCATCATTAGCCTGGCTCCATACAGGTTCTATATTATCTGAGCCAAAATTATTGTTGTTATAAGAAAAACTGAATACAGCACCCAGTTTTTTATCTAAAAAACGGTTTCCATAGACAAATCCGGCTGTATAATTTCCCTTTTCACGGATCGGGTTATAGCCTCCTGCAAGTGTTGCCGAAATTCTCTGCCCGTTAGGAGAAGCCCTTGTAATAAGGTTTACAGAACCTCCGATGGCGTCTGCATCCATATCCGGCGTCAGAGTTTTATTCACCTCAATGGTTGAAATCATGTCAGAAGGAATAAGATCCATCTGAACATTACGGTTGTCTCCTTCAGCTGAAGGAATTCTGTCACCATTCAGAGTCACAGAATTCAAGTTGGGAGCAAGTCCTCTGATGATAAGATTTCTCGCTTCCCCCTGATCATTTTGTATGGTAACTCCCGGAACTCTTTTCAAAGCATCTCCGATATTGGCATCGGGGAAACGTCCTATTTGGTCTGAGGAAATTACATTGGTGATATTGGAATTGTTTTTCTGCTTGTTCAAAGCTCTCGCCTGATTTTTTAAAGTAGCTCCTGAAACCACAATTTCAGCAATACTATTTTCTTTTTTATCAAAAACAATGTTTTGCCTTGTGTTCTTCTCAGGTTCTACAATTACATTGTATTCATGCGTTCCATAGCCGAGATAATCAATTTTCATGGTGTAGTTCCCGGGAGGAACATTCAGGAAAACAAAATTTCCGTGGTCATCGGAAGTTGTATAGATGTTTCCTGGGCTCAGGGAGATTTTAGCTCCTGGCAGGGCTATTCTGGTGTCGTCATTGATGTTTCCGGAGAGAGTACCGGTTTGTGCATAGAAAAATAGAGAAGCACAAAATAAAACAGATGTAAAAATTTTCTTCACTTTCTTTTGATTAGATTAAAATCTTAACAAAATTAAACGACTGTTTGGAAAAAGGTTTGAAGTAAAAATTAACATTGTTTTAAGATTTGTTAATACATGAACGAAAACATCAATAGCAGATTAAATTTCAGAACCGAGGTCTTTTGCTGTTATATTTCCTTCAATCAATAAGGTTAATTCATCACATTTTATAACCTTCTCATCTTCAATGGTAAACTCTGCCAATACTTTATGGCGAACAATACTGCCATCTTTTAAAACTGATTTTGCAATATGTTTAGTGAAAATAATATTTTTGTTTTCAGCATAGCTGAGGATTTCTATATTTTGTTTAGCGACCTTTTCTTTGAGCTTTTTTATATGTAAAATAAACTCTTCATAATTTAACTGTTGGTGATCTACCAATTGAAGGTATTCTTTTGAGAAATACTTTTCTATCAATAACTGGTCAAATACAGGATTTTCTAATACATCACGGAAAAGCTGTTGGATAAAATGTTTCATAGGTTTATTATTATAAGGACAAAATTACATTCATGTTTTAGGAAAAAACGATAACATTTGTAAACAGTTTTCTGAGAAAATATTTATTGTAAAAGCCTTATAGGTTTATGTCTGTTGTAAGAAATCTTTACATGTGTACATCCAAATCAATAGGAATGAGCTTTAGCTGAAACCTAAAATTATAAGCTTTTGTAAGGTTGTTTTTAAATTATTTCCCCAAATTGCATCAAGAAAACAACCAACACTAATAGTAATCAGGATATGAGCCAATTTCCGGAAATTTTATCAGACGAAAACGCAAAAGAGAAACATCCAGACTTTAGAAATGCTTTGTTTAGTCTTGAAAGTAAAGATGTCAGTCCTGAAAATGTTGACAGTCTAATTAAAATTTATACAACAACGAAGCAAATTGACTATCGGAATAAGATTTTAAAGCTTCTTTATGATCAAAATGATCCTAAGCTTCATTCATTTTTTGAACTTGCTTTTAAAAAAGAAAGGTATCTGGATATGAAAGTGTATGCATTACGTGAACTCACTCAGTTTTCAGATAAAAAGAGTATTGAGAAACTGATCAGCAAGTTTAAAATTACCCTGGCGAAACGTGAGCAGACAACGCCTTATAACTATCAGGAATATGAGCTGTTAAAAGGGAAGAATGCATTTCCGTTCTTAATTGAAAAATATAATTATGCTTGTCTCAAGGATATATTACAACAGGTAAATGAACAATATGAGAGAATGCCGGCTGCTTTTAAAGGACACTTTACAATAGATGAAGCTGGGAATTTTGTTCATTTGAGAACACCTGTTGAAAGTTCAAAAATGATCAGGGCTTTTTTTGATGAAAATAAAATATATAGAAAGTTTCTCCCAATAAAAAACCGCATTGAAATAAATCCAATGCGGCATCGTCAGTCTGTTTTTATAAAGTGCAAATCACCTAGTCATTGTCTATTCGGATCCATTTACCGTTTTCTATACCTTCATAGAAATGATCGTTATGGTAAATAATGGCTCCCTGAATATGTGGTTTATTGCTTGGTAGTGTAAGGATTTCAGGTAAAGCATTGGTATTTCGAATCATAAATACATCATTATTCTCCTTTACTACAATTCCCGTTCCTGAAATAAGTCTGGTTACTCCTATATCCGTCGGAGGGTTGGATATAATGGTAGGCATAAGCTCTGTCAAACGTCTTGCTCCCGTAGATGCGGTACAGCCTCTTAGTACATTATCCATCAGCATCATGACACCTGGAGTAGGGCAGTCAGGGTTTACATTCACTGAAATTTCTTTATTATTAATTTCAGCCGGACAAGATTTTCCTGTGGCAAACAAGATGTTTTTCAGACGATAAACAAATGTTCCAATCTGGTCTTTTGGATGAAGAATAATAGCTTCACCATTAGCTGCGGAAGTAATATTTTGATCAGGACCTCCATTCACACTGTATGTGAAAATATAGTTTTGAGCTAGAGAACCTTTAAATTTTACCTGTACATCTCCTGATGGTTGCTTTACAACACTTGTTGCTGAAGATGTACTGCTGTCTACCGGTAGTGCAACCGAAGAAATTGTAAAATTCTCTGTTATATTACATCCGTCCTGGCTGTAGGTAACGCTCACTCTGTAATCGCCTGGTTGTGTAAATGTAACTAGGGGACCAGTGCTTATTACTCCTGCATTAGGAACATTTAGTTTTGTCCATGTATAAGTTGCATTTGGATCTGTTCCATATAACGTTGAAGCATCATAGGTTTTTGGGAATTCTGAAGCACATAATACTTTATTTCCTCCGAAACCTGCTGCCTGAACATCTGTAGGAACTATAGAAAGATTGACTGTATTTCCCAGATCCTGACTGTTTCCAAAAGCACTTACCGGACGTGAGAAATTCATATCCCTGATAGACGCATAGAACATTGTGTAAGTAGCCGTAGGATCAAGATTGATATTATTCTGCCCAGCTGTTGATTTGATGACAGAAATTCTGTTACATGGAGTTCCTGTCATAAACAAATTCTCAGTAACCGTCTGGCTGTTTTCTATCTGATAAGACCCTGGATTGAAATACAATGTTTTGTATTTTCCTGAAGAGCTCAATGTACTTACACTATTGGCAGTGGTGCTTCCAAGGAAAGTCATTTTGTTGAAATTCCACACTCTTGTTCCTGTATTTACAATTCCGTCTTTCCAAACCGTCAAATCTCCAAAATTGAAACCAGTAGGAGTATTGGTAGTAAAATATCCTATATCTGCTTTCGCTGTTTCAGCATTTACAGTGAGCGGATTATTGCCAGAAGAGATAAAGAAATAAGGACTGTAAAAATTATAATAAGGAAGGGAAGGCATGTAATAGTTTGGAGTTCCCACGCTGTTAGTTCTGGTCCCTGTAATGACAGACTGTCCAAGATCTACAACCGGATTATTATTGATGGATTGATTCCAGCTGAAATTCACCAGCGTCATAGGATGGTTATTGGTCTTAAATCCTGCTGCATTCAGAAAATTAATGTCTCCCTGATATGGGCTTTTCAGTTCAAAATAATCCTGGGCATTAATATTCAGGTGAATAAAGGCACCTTTTGTATCAATATATCGTGTTCTTCCTATAGAAGTTCCCGGAAACATAATGATATTACGGGTCAATCCAAAACTAGACATTGGAACTACTACTTTTACATCACTTTGTAAGGTAAGATTTCCATAAACACTAAGGTAACAAGGGTTCCCGCCATCTGTAGTAAAATCAAGAACCGGCTGGTTAGTTGCATTATTGAAGGTGATATTATTGGCTTTTGAAAGATATGCTCCCCTGATCTGTATTTTATTCAAAGTGGATGTAAACCCTGAATTCTGATCAAAGAATACATTGTCAATTGCAGTTGGAATATCACATGCAGACACCGGAATGCCGCCTGAAGTTAATGACCAGTGTTGAGGATCTCTCCATAATCCCTGTCCTCCAATCCAGTAAAGATTTCTTGATACAGAAGGAATTGCATCCTGAAAATTAATTCCACTATTCCCTCCAAGATCTGTACTTGATGTAGCAGTATACGTTTGTCCACCAGAAGAAGAGATGGATTTTATCTGTACTTTATCTATTACGTAATTAGATGGATTGGTACTGTAATTAGGAAGGGTTAAAGTTCGCGGCTGAGCGGGTGATGATGCTAAAGTAATACGATCTAAACAATCACCCAGTATTTTCAATGATTGGTTTACCTGTAGATTGCCTTCCAAAGAAACATTGTTATTCTTTTCAATAGTCAGATTATTGACAGACATCGATGTTTTGAGAAGAATGGAAGGATTTACCTTGTCAAGTCTTGAAGCTATTGCTGAGTGGATGATAAAATTATTAATGACTCCACCAGGAAAGTTAAAAGAAATAATATAATCTGTATTAGTTGTCGTATTGGTGTATTCTATTTTTTCAAAATAATGGTTTTGATTACTGAATGCAATATCAAAATCAGAACCGCCACTAGATCTGAATAATTTAATCACACTATTAGTAGTATTTACAACGGGTTGTTTGGTATTGATTGCAAAGCTGTTGTTCACTGTAAGATCAGCATTATCCATTATCAATTTTGAACCGTTTAAATTTAAATTGGAGATACTCATTACAGTACCACTTATATCCAGGATGTTACCTAAAATATCCGCTTGGGAGATATTTGAGTTATTACTAAGATCATACTGTGACGTTCCTCTGTTCATTTTCCATTGAGCATCACCGGAAAAATTTAAAGAAGTTGCAGCTCCATTGGGAGTTACATTTTTTAAAGTACCTGCAGGTTTATTAATGTTAACAAACGTAAACCCACTGAAGTATCCGGCATCATAGTATCCCGGATGTAGCACCATATTTCCGTTAACATTCATTTTGTAGTAATTATTATTTCCTGCAAAATAAGATCTTGCTCCGGGAGCTAATCCACTGAATGTAATATCGTTTACTGAAACATCATTGGTCATCTGTATAGCTGTAATTCCAGTGGTAAAGAACCCTGAATGCTGATCAAAGAAAACATTATCATTGATAGTAGGAAGACCACAGTTTGCTGTTGTTCTCGCGCTTGAAGGATCTAGAGACCAATGACTGAGGTCATTCCAGCTTCCATATCCTCCTTTCCAGTAAAAGTTTTTAGAAGCAGCTGCTAAGAAATTTATTCCGGAATTATTTCCATTGTCAATAGAATTGTTTGCATTGATGGGTTTAGCACCTGCTACAGGAGTGATATAACCAGCGTTAATTCCTGAAATATTCATCCTGTTCAGTTCAACAAAACCATTACCATTAATACTGTTTCCCAGGATCAGGTTATTTCCACCCTGACCTGTTAAATTAAGGATCAAATCACAATCTGTACGATTGAATAGCCAACTGTCAGTTATAGTCAGTTTTGCCGTAACATCAAACATCGTAATATTAGAAGATGCATTAATGACTGCATTTTTTGTCTTATTGATTCCAAAAAATCTGATATCACCACTATTCACTTGAAAAGTTTCAGTATTCAAATACTGTATAGATCCAGTAATGGTTCCTTCCTTATAGGTTTTACCAAAAAAATGATTCGTACTTCCAGAGCTATAATAACGTCCGTTGTAATTTTGGAAGTATGCAGTGGTATTAGGTGCGGTAATGGTCTGTTTTGTTAAGATATTTAATATAGTCTGGCTTAGCAAAGCATTATCTATATTAACACTGTTACCCCCAAGCCAAAGTTCACCGGCTTTTATTTTTCTTCCATCAGCATACAGGTTACTCGTCAAAGCATTGTTATCAAAATTGAAAACACCACCCACTTCTACATCATAAGGAGTCCCTGAATTAGAGGGCATGAGATAAAAGTTATCATTTCCATAAATAGTCAATTGATAGACTTTCTGACCTTCAAAACTCATATAACGATTGACTGCCGGATCTCCTGCATTATATTTAATAAAATTAACCGCCGCAGGAAGAGACATATCTTTCTGTAGATAAAGATTACCATACAAAGTGGTGTTGATATTCAAAACAGGGTTGGCTGGAGCATTATTCCAGGTCATATTTCTTATTGAAGCAACTGTTCCGCCATTATTAATGATATTATTCCCTGAAGTAAAACCTGAATTTTCATTAAAGACTACATCATCATACATGATAGGAATACAGTTGGCAGAAGGACCTCCTGATGTGAACGACCAATGTGCCGGATCATTCCAATTACCACCACCGCCTATCCAGTAATATGTTTTTGCTGTGATTCCAGGGTAGGTAATATTGCCGGTATTAGTTCCTCCATCTATACCTGCTGTTATAGAAGCTCCTCCTGTAAGCCTTACAGAAGCTAAATTATAACCATTAAAAGACGCTTTCCCATTTCCATTAATAGATGCCGGGAGAATCAGGTTTAGTGGTAATGTAGGTTCTACAGCTGCAAATTTTGGAATGATTCCGTTACATGAATTATTGGCAATAAGGGTTTGGTTCACCTGAAAATAAGGATTGGAAGTCGTCTGTCGGAAGCTGTATTGTCCACCATTCAAAGTAAGATTATTAATATCAAACTGTGTTGTTCTAAGGATATTATTTCCCTTCCCGAGAGTCAAGTTTTTTACTTCAAATCTGGTTCCCTGTAGATCAGCACTTCCATCACCCAATACCATATCATTGGCTTTATATAAATTAGCATTAATGCTACAAGCATATAAATTAACTTTATTGAAGTTAAACTGAGTTCCGGTAAAACTACCGCCTGCAGTACCTACTCCTGCTACTTCATCCACCGTCAGAAGATTACCTCCTGATATTTGAGAATAGCCAGAAGCAGTTAAGACTATTTTTTTGATATTCTGGGTAGTCTGTATGTTCAGAACAGGAAATGAAATGGTAGCTTGGGTAAGATTAGCTGCTGAGTTTAATGTCATTGTGCTCGTAGTAGTCACCGTTGAAGATCTGAAATTTGAGGCTGCTGAAGAACTATGGGTAAATACCATAGTATTAACATTCTTATTATCAGTATCTAAAAAAGCATTTTCATTGATGTTAAAAAAGAAAAATCCATTACTGGCAAAGTTTTTAACAAGTTTGAAGGTTCCGTTTCCATTAAGATTGAAATAAGATGGATAGCTGCCACTTACATAGGATGGATCAATCATATTATCAGGAACATCAATCAGGTTGGGAGTCGGGTTAGAACTGTCTGAGAACAGATTCATGGTAATATTATATAATGCAGAGGCATTAGACTTCCATTTCAGATTTCCATATACATTAAAAACACTTGCTGATGGGAAGCTTAGTTTAGTCGTAAATGAGTCGTCTATAATAAAATCCTTACAGGTAGCTGATGATGGAATAGCAAGCGTACCTCCACTGGCAGGAAAGCCACTCCCTGAAGTAATATAAACATTGTCATACCGTGAAGGGATAATCGTGGCAGCCTGTCCTGATGCTGAGCCTATTCGCCAGTGATTCAGGTCACTCCAACTACCGGCGCCGCCTACCCAGTAATAATTATTTTGGGCGAAAATACTCTGACTGATGAGAAAGAGTAGGATGAAGTATAATTTAAGTTTCATGTTATTTGAATTACAAATTGATAAGAGATTAAGATGAAAATCCCAACCTTTACGAAACACAACGAACCCCGAACTGAGGTTGCCAGCAAGACATTATTTTGTTTTTTTCAACTGATATAGCTCTTTTTGTAACTCTTCAATTTTTTTTCCTTGTTCCTGTACGGTTTGTAATAATAAAGGAATTAGCTCATTATAGTTGACGGATTTATACCCATCATTGTCTGTACTTACAATGTTTGGAAGTACCTTTTCCACTTCCTGCGCCAGCAAACCATATTGAAGCTGTGCATTTCCCCCTTTCTTTTTCCCAGTTTCATTCCAAAAATAAGAGACAGGTCGTAGTTTATTGATGATTTCGTTGGAAGATTTTATTGCGGTGATATTTTGTTTTAATCGTTCATCAGAATTATAATCTATAGCACTTGCCTTCACTGTTCCGGCAACATCCAGTTTGGCAGTTGCAGATGGAGTAGTACCAATTCCAACACTTCCAGTTCCGGAGAAAACAAGATTTTTACCATTAAGATCTACATTTCTTGCTGCTAAAGGAGTGTTGATAGAGCCATCGGCGGTGTAAAGATTAGAATTTAAGCCTACACTTTCCCAGTTATTTCCATTCCAGAAATAATATCCTGGTTGAGTAATTTTTGCCACTTTTGAAGTAGGAGAAGCTGGGGTAGCAGTAGCATAGATCATTAAAGATTCTGTTCCGGGTTGGATGTTTGCCGTCATCGTTTGGATCTGATCTCCTGTAAGGCGGGGAATCATCAGACCTTCAGCCTGTCTCGTTCCGTCCGTTTTGGCTGTAATGTCTAGAGTAGCTTTCGGATCAGGCGTATTGATCCCGATTCTGCCTGCTTGAGCGTAGAAAAATGAACTGATAGATGTGCTTCCGATTAGGCATAGCCTGAACACTGCAGAATGAGTTTTCTGCAAGAAAGTAGAGTTTTGCATAGTTTTTTTAATTGCTTTTTAAATGAGTATAGTTAATTTCCTTAGTGTGAAGAGGTGAGTATACTTTTTATAATGCTTTTCGATTTCTCAATTAATTCATTGGATCTATAAAGTTGGCTTGTTAATATTGAACTTTCAAAGAGAAGATAGATATGATCCGATAAGACCTCATCTTTGATCTCATTCATAAAAAAATCCCGAAGTTTATTTTTATGATAGCGGAGAACATGATGAATTTCTACCTGTTCAGCTGGTATTTCAGATAAAATATTCAGAAAGCTGCACCCCCGAAAATCCTCTTTCTCGTTCATGTAAATAAGAAAATCAAATGACTTTAATATTTTTTCCTCAAGGTTTTGAGCTCCCGATATAAATTTTTCCAGTTCAGATACCCAATACTCATATCTTCTGTTGAGAAACTCAATGCATAAATCATCTTTTGACCTGAAATGTTGATAAAAACTAGCCTTTGATACATTAGCATCTTCAATAATCTGATTGATACCGGTACGGTTATAACCCTGTCTGTGAAACAAAAGCAGGGAAGTGCTTAATATTCTTTCGCGAGGTCGAGGCATAGGTTTATGTTTTTCACAAATGTAAATAAAATATGAACAGACTGGTACGTTTGTTAAAAAAATCTTAAAAAATATTTTTTATGCTTTAATAAAATAAAAAAATGACAGTGAATTTCACTGTCATTTATATCAATGTAATTATATATAGTCAAGTCTAGTAGAAAGCCTTTGTTTACTTTTGTTTGAATAAGGTAAACTTCTTTTTTTTCAGTTTATCTTCTTTTGAATTCCAGATTCTCTTTATCGAAAAGTTTAAACCGACTTACTATTCTTTACAAACAAAAATTCCGGATTTTGAATCAATATACGATACTGTACCGGTCATATTGTTCATAATCTCATAGGCTGTAAGTTTATAATCATCGGAAGAAAATGTTATATCTGTTTTAAATTTCCAAAGGTGTCCTGATACTTTAAGTTATTTCCCTGGCTTCTCACAGGCACTGTAATAAAAATAATATCATGCTCATTTTTATATTTCCTGGCTTTATCCCATTCTATGGGTTTTCCGGCAACCATATCCTTTCCCCTCATATATTCATTTCTAATATAAAACACGGGGTCCTGCTGAATATTAGTAACTTCAGTCTCTAAGGGTTCATGCATACAAGCCTGAAGAGAAAATAGGAAAAGCAAACTTCCGGCTGCAAAAGTCTTAAAATAATTTTTCATCATTTATTATAATTTTTGTAATCATAGAATTGTTGTTTGCTCCCTTTTGACTGGCTGCATAACTGTTTTTGCCATTAAATTTGTTCTGGGGAAATAGGAGGGAATTGCTTCCACAGTTGTTGTTGTTGTTGTTGTTGTTGTTGTTGTTGTTGTTGTTGTTGTTGTTGTTATTGGCTTTCTTGTAATGTGTAAAGGGGTGGCTGGAGTTGCTGTTTCCACATCCATGTGACAAAAGCACGAGCTGATAAAGCAAGTAATCCTAAAGACAAATAATTGTATTTCATAATTGTGTAAATAGCGCCACAATATTAGAAAGCATTTGTCTTTAAGAAGTAAAAAGAAGGGCTACTAATTGTATATATGAGTGTTTCTATTTGTATACATATTGAGTATTTACTCTGTTATTTTACATAGAAGATATACAAGTACTTTCTAAACATGCTGAGGAATATCTTATCTTGTACCATATGAATGTCTTCTCTTTTCTATCCTGTTTAAGAGGAATTAGTTTTATTTTAGATAATTCAACAAATTGGTGTATTTGTTAAAAAATCTTTCTATGTTTTAATAAAATGAAAAATGACAGTGAAATCCACTGTCATTTTTATCAATATAGATGTTGAAATTAATCAATACTATTGTTATAAATCAGTAGGCATTGGTACCGAAGCTGTATTACCTCCATTTGGTATAGTAGCAGTCTGAGGTGTTCCAACTTTTACCACAGAATTATTAATGACAAGTACATCAATAGTCCACATATATGAACCATTAACCACTGGTCCGGTGGATGGATAATCGGCTTTTAGAACCCAGGTAGTACCATTACTTTTATCTGCAGAAACCTGTTTGTCAGATATCACAAGATCTTTTATGTCATTTTTATACACCGATGGATTAGAATTAAAGGTTGTAGATGGCAAAGTACTCTCAATGGAAGAAGTATTAATGCCCACTCCGTTTGTAGCACCATCAGCTGAGGCCGAGAAATTAGCAGCAGTAACGATAACAGTATAATTATTAATAGGAATGTTGGTATCCAAAGAGCTTACCCAATCAGAATTTGTCAAATTTATTGTATATCTGTAGGAGTTAAATAACTTTTGTGTTCCTGTAAGAGCTTCTAAATTCCCGGAAGTAGGATTCCAGTATACAGGTGTAGCTCCCGCAGATTGGTTTGGCATTGTGGCAACACGAACATTACCTTGTACATCTAATGTAGTTGTAGGAGTTGTTGTTCCAATCCCCACTCTGTTATTCGCTGCATCTACAGATAACGTGGTTCCATCTACGGAAAAGCCATTTGTAGCAGTACTTGTGAATGCTAATGTATTGGCACCTTGTGTTACTGTTCTTGGACTAGTTAATGATCCATTAGCGGTGTATATGTTTGAGGTAGAGAAAGTAGTTTTAGGTAAGGTCTTTAAAGTACCTGTAGCATCAGCTACTACAATGTTTGCAGCCGTAGCATCAGCTTGAAGCCCTGATAATTTTACAGGATCCGCTGTTGCGTTAACGTGTAGAGCATTAGTTGGCGCAGCGGTTCCTATCCCAATTCTGTTATTCGCTCCGTCTATAGAAAGAGTTGTACCATCTACAGAAAAACCGTTTACAGCAGTACTGGTGAATGCTAGAGTATTGTTACCTTGTGTTACTATTCTGTTCCCGCCTAGAGATCCATCGGTATTATAAATATTAGTTGATGCTAAACTTGTTTTAGGAATCGTTTTTAAAACTCCTGCAGCATCAGCTACTACAATGTTTGCTGCTGTAGCATCAGCTTGAAGCCCTGATAATTTTACAGGATCCGCTGTTGCGTTAACGTGTAAAGCATTAGTTGGAGCAGCAGTTCCTATCCCAATTCTATTATTCGCGGCATCTACAGATAGAGTAGTTCCATCTACAGAGAAACCGTTTACAGCAGTACTGTTAAATGCTAGAGTATTGTTACCTTGTGTTACAATTCTGTTCCCACCTAAAGATCCATCAGCTGTGTATATGTTTGAAGTAGAGAAAGTAGCTTTAGGTAAAGTCTTTAAAGTACCTGTAGCATCTGCCACTACAATGTTTGCAGCCGTCGCATCTGCCTGAAGTCCCGTTAATTTTACAGGATCCGTTGTTGCATTCACGTGTAAAGCATTAGTTGGCGCAGCGGTTCCTACCCCAATTCTGTTATTCGCTCCGTCTATAGAAAGAGTTGTACCATCTACAGAAAAACCATTTACAGCAGTATTGGTGAATGCTAGAGTATTGTTACCTTGTGTTATAATTCTGTTCCCGCCTAGAGATCCATCAGCTGTGTATATGTTTGAGGTAGAGAAAGTAGCTTTAGGTAAAGTCTTTAAAGTACCTGTAGCATCAGCTACTACAATGTTTGCAGCCGTAGCATCCGCTTGTAATCCTGATAATTTTACAGGATCCGTTGTTGCATTCACGTGTAAAGCATTAGTAGGAGCAGCAGTTCCTACCCCAATTCTATTATTCGCTGCATCTACAGATAAAGTGGTTCCGTCTACAGAAAAACCGTTTGTCGCAGTACTTGTGAAGGCTAATGTATTAGCACCTTGTGTTACCGTTCTGTTAGCACTTAAGGAACCATCCGTATTATAAATATTAGTTGATGCTAAACTTGTTTTAGGAATCGTTTTTAAAACCCCTGCAGCATCTGCCATTACAATATTTGAAGCTGTCGCATCAGCTTGTAAGCCTTCCAGTTTTACAGGATTAGTAGCAGCTGTTACATGTAAAGCATTAGTTGGTGCAGCAGTTCCTAATCCAACTCTGTTATTGGCTCCATCTACAGAGAGAGTAGTACCATCTACAGAAAAACCATTTACAGCGGTACTATTAAAAGCTAATGTATTAGCACCTTGTGTTACAATTCTGTTGCTGGTTAAGGATCCATCTGTATTATACACATTAACAGGGTTGCCTAGTTTTATCCATTTTCCGCCATCAAAGTAATAATATCCAATCCCATTAACGAATTCAGTAGGAGAGCCTGCAACAGGAGCTGTTCCTGAAATATCATCCACATATAGAATAGCTCCCTTTTGGCTGGCTGCATATCCTGTTTTTGCCATTAAATTTGTTCTGGAAATAATCGGTGGAATAATTCCATCTGCTGACGATGCAGTTGTAGGTTTACCTGCTACATGTAAAGTAGCTGCAGGGGTTGTTGTTCCAACACCCACCTGACCAAAGGCACTAGCTGATAAAGCAAGTAATCCTAAAGACAAATAATTGTATTTCATAATTGTGTAGTTAGTGCTACAATATTAAAAAGTTTTCATCCCCAAGAAGTAAAAATAGAGGCTACTAATTGTATACATATATGTTTCTATTTGTATACAGTTTGATTGTTTTTGATGTTTAATTCATTGTTTATTAGTGGTTTTTATCTATTCTGATAAAAAGAAGAAGCATTGATGTTTTTAGAGAAATTGATAAGTGGTTTTTAAAGCAGAAAATAATTTAAAAGGAAATAAAATATTTAAGATAGCATAATAGTTATATTTTCTTAAATATTTTAACCTGAATTTTTAAAATTCAGGTTATATAGTTTTTTATGGATTAAAATTCAATCCATAAATGATTTTTCAAGTTAATATAAAGTCAGTAAAAGAAGAGAAGCTTATGCTGGTTTATATGAAACCTCTTGCATAGTAAACCTGTATAATAAAAAATAACAGCGTAAAGAATCCTACAACATAAGGATGATAACGAAAATTTTCCTTGAGAATATAATGAAGAGCTTTGAATAATTTTATCAATCCCATGACCCCCAAAATAATAAATACAATGAAAATAATAAAAAAGATATAATCTCTTACACTGTAAGCTCCCGATATAGTAATTTTATCAAGATGATCCAAATAAGATTGCACGTTCACTGTCTGCCCTAAAAACATTGCAGAAAGGATAAGGATAAAGAACGGAGTAGATGTGTACACAGTAGTATAAATAAAAGAAAACAATAATGTTCTAAAAGTTATTGTATTTACCTTTTCTTTTTTGTACCCTAATAATAAGATACTGAAAACTACGGCAGTGAAATTATTCATCAGAAAGATAAACAAGGCTTTTTCTACCATGCTTAGCCCCTTGATTTTGGAAATAAAACTTTGCTCCCCGCTGTAATCCATTAAGAGAACGGAAACAATCACGGAAGTATATACAGACAGTTTGATAGGAGAAAGATAATCATGAAAACGATCCGTTTCTTCCTTTTCCATTTCATGAACGGATAGATCATAACAACGTTTTGGATCCTGAAACAGTTTAAAAATTGTAACAGGAACCAGCAATATTTCAATAATTATCTGTAGACAAAGCTTCTCAAAGCTATCAATTAATTTTTCGAACATACACCGGAAGTTAAGGGAACAAGTTTACTATGCAATTTAAATAATTTTTAGATTGCATAGATTATAAAAACCGGTGAATTAGAGAGCTTTATCTTGGAAGTCCTTTCTTTAAAGCAATATTGGCATTTTCTACTGCTTTTCTTTCCTTCCAGTCCATATATCTTTTTTTGTATCTCCCTTTCATGAAGTTGTCAAAATTACGCTGAACAGCCAGATTCCAAAGAGAATGTGCTTTTACAGCCCAGCTTTTATCCCATGCACGAAGTGAAATAGAGAATGAACCATCAAGGTATTTCATCCAGTGCCACCATCCGGTAGGCATAAATAAGGTGTCTCCGTGTTCCAGGAAGCATTCAATACCTTCAATGCCATCCAATGCCGGGAATTTTTGAAAGTCAGGATTGGAAATATCATAGTCTTCCAGCGCATAAGTAGCGTAAGGTAGCTTATACAGACGTGTTTTCCATTTATATTCAAAAAGAAGAACATGCTTTCTTCCATTGAAATGGGTATGGAAAATATGAGGCATGTCAATATCATAATGAAGGAAGGTCACAGAACCTTTGCCTCCAAAGAACATACTTGGGTATTTATCAAGGAATCCACCCATAAGGTTTTTAGGTGGTATATAATCATCTAAAAGTTTTGGTGCAAATTTGATGGGATCAAAGAAAAATATTCTAAGATCAGTAGGCTCACGTTGAATAAGGTCTACATAATCTTTGAAGGGCATTTTGGTAGTCGGAGTGTTGATCGGTGCGGCTGGATCAGCTTTGGAGCTGTCATATAAAGGTACTTCCACATCGCCCACAACCTCTTTCATGTACTCCATTGTCCATTTTTGATAGGCAGGCCAATTTCTTGCCATATTTTTGATTACCACTGGCTTACATGGCTTTAGATATTTTTCACGGAATTCTTCTTGTGAAATATCATCTACAATATCAATAGGTTTAAGGAGTATTCCCATTTGCTTCAATTATTAGGCTAAAATATTAAATATTTATGACAATAAATGAAAAAAGTGGCGTTTATTTGGAACTGTTATAAATAGTTTTTCAAAAATATTCTATCAATATTTTTTAATAAAGTAATAATAAATAAGTTAATTCTATTTTCTATTCAAAAAATAGGTGTAATTGAATGTGAAAAATAATATTTTGATACTGTATTAATCATAGGCATCTTGTAATAGTTTTGGATTGTAATACAAAAGAAACGATAATAGAGGGCGTAGTATTGGTATCGGGATAGTGTTAATTTAATTATAAATACTTTTTTAATTTAAAATTGCCTTTGTTTTTCGATTTTAAGATAAAATTATTGCAAATTAATATCCAGTCCATTTTTCAAAAAATAGCTATATTCGGGCTTCATAAAAAAATTATATGCAAGTATACGAAGGGATTTCTGTGGGGTTGTATCTGTTGTTAATGATAGGTATAGGCGTATATTCTTATAGAAAATCAACAAGCAATTCAGAAGAATTTTTAATTGGAGGAAGGAAGATGGGAGCTGCGGTTACCGCCCTTTCTGCAGGAGCTGCGGATATGAGTGGCTGGTTATTGATGGGTGTTCCGGGGGCAATGTATCTGTCCGGGATTTCCAGTTCATGGATCGCGATAGGGTTAACGATCGGGGCATTTCTCAATTATATCATTGTGGCACCAAGGCTCAGGATTTACACCGAAGTAGCTCAAAACGCAATTACTTTACCTGTATTTTTTGAGAATAGGTTTAAGAACAAAAACCATATTCTGAAGATTACCTCTTCCATTTTTATTCTGGTATTTTTTACACTTTACACTTCAGCGGGGATGGTATCCGGCGGGAAACTGTTTGAATCTGCTTTTGGAATGGATTACACTGTAGGATTATTACTGACAAGTCTTGTGGTCGTGTTGTACACCTTTTTGGGAGGATTTCTTGCTGTGAGTCTTACCGATTTTGTACAGGGAACCATTATGGTATTGGCATTGGTGATTGTTCCTATTGTGGCAATTACCCAGATTGGAGGAGTGGGAGAAACTATTTCATTGATTGAAGCGAAAGATCCTAAATACCTTGATCTGTTCAGAGGAACCACTACTGTAAGTATTGTATCTCTGCTTGCCTGGGGGTTGGGATATTGTGGGCAACCACATATTTTGGTGCGATTCATGGCTATTGATAAACCGAAAGATCTTGTAAAAGCAAGGAGAATTGGGATAACATGGATGATTTTTACTGTTGCCGGCGCCTTGGCTATTGGTTTGGTGGGAATTGCTTATCTGCAAAAATTTGATGTGGAAACCATGATGAAATTTGACGGATCAAAGACAGAGGCAGAAACTATTTTCATTTATTTCTCGCGTATATTATTTCATCCGTTTATCGCAGGATTCTTGCTTACCGCTATTCTTGCAGCTGTAATGAGCACTATTTCTTCACAGTTATTGGTGACTTCAAGTTCTTTAACAGAAGATATTTATAAAGCTTTTCTGAATAAAAAAGCAACCTCAAAACAATTATTGACTGCCAGCAGAGTTTCTGTTTTATTGGTAGCAGTGATTGCCGTTCTTTTATCATTAGATCCAAAAGACAGTATTCTTAATCTGGTTGGAAATGCATGGGCTGGTTTCGGTTCAGCATTCGGACCGTTGATTCTTTTATCTCTTTTATGGAAAAAAACAACGTGGCAGGGAGGTTTTGCAGGAATGCTGGTAGGTGGAGTTACTGTATTGGCTTGGGTATATCTTGATCATCCATTAAAACATTGGTATGAGATTATTCCAGGGTTTACGTTTTCTTTATTGACTAATATAATCGTTTCATCACTTACTTATAAACCGGATGCTGTGATTGAAAGTGAATTTGATGAAGTGAAGAAAATCATGCAGGAATAATGCATAAATTTTAATCTGATCAACATAAAAAACAAACCCTTGCTAGTGCGAGGGTTTTGTATTATAAAGAGCTACATAAGTTCACTTTTAGTATATTTTCAAAACTCTCCACGACCATGATAACCAAGGATCTCTATCTTCAATTTTTTACCATTATTTTTCTGACTGTATTCAATGTATCATAAAGAACGGTTTCATGGTTTTGAATAAATTTTAATTATCTTTAAATAATCAGAAACATCTAATGAAAAAAATATCGCTTATCATCGGAGCTGTTCTCATGTTGGCTGTTGTTTTTCTTTACAATTTTGGAGGGTTAGATGTTTATTTGCTTAATAAAATAAACACTTCCAAGTTACCTGAGAAATACAAAAGCTATAAAGATATTGATACTACTGATCGCATTACCTTTGGGCATCATGAGATAAAACTGATGTGGAATAGTTATGAAACAATACAACATTTCATAAGTTCTGATGGTAATGTAGTTATAATAACCAGCGAGATTCCCAAAGACAGAAATCAGAAGGAAATAGAGACGGATGGGGAAATGGGAAGTACCCGTTTTTATATAGATTATCATTTTTATAAGCTGGATAAAGATGGAAATGTCATAGACCAATATACTTATAAAGCTACCCGTGAGAACTGGAAAGAATTGCTGTTTGGTGATTTTATCGTGAATTATGAAAAGAAATACTATAAAACCTGGATAAAAGACGGTGATACATTACACAAACCTATGATTATTCAGAATGAAGATCTGAAATGGGAAGAAGATGAGCAAGTCAACCTGTATCATAAAATTATTGAAGAAGCCGATGAGTATTTAAGAGATAGTAAAAGCGGTTCGGAAGGAATTATTACCTATTATATGAACGGAAAATGGTATCAGTTTTTCACCAATACTAAAGCTTTGAAAAACGGATATTTCTCAGATAGAAATCCAGGATATAACAACAGTCTTTTCGGAGAACAATCTTTTAACGAAAGAGAGCTGCAACCCAATCGCTATCCGAACATCATGCCGGTGTATTTCCAGAGAAAAGAATTGGATAAATTTACCTCCAGTGCATCAGGAGGAGCCATATCATCGACATCAAAAAGCTGGAAAGGAGATTTATATTTCCAACTTATGATCAAAGGGGATACCTTAAAATTTAAAAAAGAAATGTCATTTGATGAAGATTTTCCTACCGAAAAATTTTATAATACTAAAGGCGAGAATATCAGTAAACTCAAGGCAGAGATTGAAAAACAATATTCACCTTATTTTTATTTTGAAGATAAAAATCTTAACTTTCAACTCTTTACAACGCGACAGAACAAGTTGTATATTATAAAACCGATTAAATAAAAGAGAATCAGTAACTTTTGAAAAAACTAATTAATCACTTTCAATTCAGATTCAGGCAGAGTTTTAGACTATTGAACCTGAATCCTAGGCGCAGTGTTCCTGTTTTAATAGTTCTTGTAGCTTTAATTGCGGTTAAATTACCTGAAAACTATTACTATCCCGCGCTATTTTTTGGACTCATCATTTTATTTCATTACGAAAGAAAAGACATCCCTTTTCTAAAGAAAGTTTTTGTACAAAGCTGGAGATGGGTTGTTGTATTGGAAACAACAATTATATACAGCGTTTTACTGCTGGGAAATATCAATTATAAAATCGAAAAAATAGGGTTGGGACTCTATGCTTTGATGGTTTTATTTGCTTTTATTTCTCCAAGAACACAACCGAAAGCAACTTTACAATGGAACTTTATTCCTAATGATTTATTTGAATGGAAAGGCTTTCTGCGGAAAAACAGCTGGATGGCTATACTTGGGTTTATCATTGTATTGCTTTCCTCTTATCATCCGGCAACATTGATTCTGGCAGGTGTTTTTGTTCTGGATTATATTTCACATATCTATGAACCTCATGAGAATAAAGAAATGCTGGAAATGTATTTCAAAAAATATACTTTAAAGGAAAAAATAAGAAAAAATTCACTGTTTTTCAATATCCTGCTTTTGCCGGCTTATTGCTCTTTTTTGATTTTAAATCCTTATGAAAGCTTTTATATATTGTATTATTTCGCTTTTATGAACCTTTATTTCCTGTTGATCCTTACCAGAAAATATAAAAATTATAACCATAAAAATAAGAATGGCAATTACGGTATCGGAGTATATCTGGAGTACTTTGTGTGTTGTATGACCATTATTCCTGCTGTTTTAATATTGAAATCAAGTATAAAAGCAGCCGATCATAATATCAGAACCTATGTTGGAGATTAAAAATGTAAACGTTGAGTTTAAAAATCAAAAAGTATTAAACGATCTGAACCTGTCTATAGAAGAAGGATGCATCTTAGGAGTCCTTGGGAAAAACGGAGCCGGAAAAACGACTTTATTTGAATCTGTGTATCAAAGCATAAAATTTTCCGGGAATATTAACTGGAAGGATGAGCGACTACAACGAAAGCAGATCTCTTATCTGGAAACAGAAAATTACTTTTATCCCTATATCACCGGAGAAGAATATCTGGCTTATTTTTTATCCAAAAAAGAAAGTGAAATCACGGATATTGTTAAAAAATTCAATCTACCACTGAAAAAATATGTACAATATTACTCCAGCGGAATGAAGAAGAAACTTGCTCTTATTGGAATGTTGATGTTGGATAAACCAATCAATATTTTGGATGAGCCATTCAATGGAGTAGACTTTGAAGGAGTTCATATTCTTTATGATATCATCAGACAGCTGAAATCTGAAAATAAAGTAGTGATCATAAGTTCTCATATCATTGAAACCCTTTTTCATACCTGTGATAAAATTGCTGTGCTGCAAAATGGAAAGATCGAAAAGGTTTATAATAAAGAAGATTTTAGCCAGTTGAATACACTCAAGTTTTAAATAAAAAGTATTTAATGTTTTCTTTTCAATCTCGTTGTTTTTTTGTGCAAATTTGTAAAATAAGCTTTCAAAAAGCTATATACTTACCTTTAGTTCTATATCTGTCTTTTTGAAAGTATAACCCGGAAAACGTTTATTATGCCCCAATTTTTTCAAGATAAAAGATTGTATTATACACCTATTGAGTTCGCCTTAAGCCATATTGGAGGAACCTGGAAAATGCCAATCCTGTGGAGGTTACAGGAAAAGCCGCTTCGTTTCAGCGAATTGAAAAAGGATATTCCTCATATCACGGATAAAATGCTGACCAGCCAGCTTAGAGAACTCGAAAGCAAAGAAATGATCCATCGTGAAGTATTTCCTGTAGTTCCACCGAAAGTAGAATACAGTCTCACTGAAAAAGGAAAGAAATGCATTCCTGTGATAGAAACGATTATGAGTTTCGGCTACGATTTGATGAAAGAAGAAGGAATCGTTTTTCCACCTAGAGAATAATATCATGTTATCTAAAAGCTTTTTTATACCTTCACAATAAGTTGATCCCATTTTATTTCAACAATATGAAACTGAAATTAGGAATATTAGACCAATCTCCGGTTAGCCATAGTGATTCTTCCGCAGCATCAGCATTAATAAATAGTGTCAATCTCGCTTTATTTGCAGAAGAAACAGGTTTTCACAGCCTCATGTATTCTGAACATCATGGAGTAATGGCATATGGAAGCTCTAGTCCGGAACTTTTGGCTACCATTGTTTTAAGCAAAACAAAAAGAATAAAAGTAGGAACAGCCGGAATTATGATGAGGAATTATTCCGCTTATAAAATAGCTGAGTGGACAAAGTTACTGGGAACATTATACCCCACACGTTTTATTCTGGGATTGGGAAAAGCTCCCGGAGGGTTGAAAGACGCTGTAATGGCGTTGAATAATCATAAACCCGTTATTCTGTCTAATCTGGAAACAAAACTTGAGGAAATCATTCAATACATCAGAGAAGAGAAAGGAATATACAACGGACTTATTGCACAGCCGGTTGACCTAAAAGATTTACCAGAAATTCTTTGGCTGGGCTCTGGGATGACCTCTGCCAACGAAGCTGCTCATCATGGTATAGGATACTCTTTTGCTGCTTTCATGAATAGTGAGAATGGGAAGAGTGTTACAGAAACCTACCTCAAAGAATTTGATGAAACTCAATATGCTTCAAAACCTTCTTTACAGGTTGCTGTTGCCGTATCTGTTGCTGAAAACTCAGAACAGGCGAAAAGAAATGCGTATGGGATGGCTTATCAGTTTTTACAGTCACGACAATTGGTAAGCCCGGAACCTGTTTTACCCACTGAAATGATTGAACAGAGAATATTGGGAACCGAAGATGAGGAAGAATTCTTTACTATTTTAGACAGAATTATTACCGGAACTTCCCAATCGGTTTATGAGAAACTACAAATGACTTCTGAAAAATATCAAACGGATGACATCCTTTTGTTGTGCAATATGTACAGAGAAGAAGACCGAATGAATACCTACAAAAATATCATCGAAAATAATAAATAATTTCACCTGAAAACTTAAGAAATAACTTTTTCATGTGGAATTAAACAGACTTAAAATGATTGAATTCCAATGAAACAGACAAGTTCAAAATTGTATATCCTTACAGGAGGACCTGGGGCAGGGAAAACGTCCGTACTGAATGAATTGAATAGGAACGGATTTATCACAGTTCCCGAAGAAGGCAGAAGAATTATCAAAGAACAAATCAGTAGTAATGGTACGGCTTTGCCTTGGAAGGATAAAAAAAGATTTGCAGATCTTATGTTTGGAGCGTCTGTGGATACTTTTCAAAAAATGAGTAAACTTGCATCTCAGGCTGTTTTCTTTGATCGGGGAATATTGGACACCATTGGCTATCTTAAACTGGAAAAAATTCCTGTGCCTGAAGAAATGAGTCTAAAAGCCCATGAAATGAAATACCACAACAATGTTTTTATCCTTCCACCCTGGAAAGAAATCTATGAAAATGACCCAGAAAGAAAACAAACACTTGAAGTAGCCAAAGCTACCTTTGACTGTATGAAGGAAACCTATCTGGAATATGGCTATAATCTTATTGAAGTTCCAAAACTGACCATAGAACAAAGAGTAGAATTTATCCTTGATATTATTGAAAACGAATTAAAATTATGAATAATGAATTTGAACAAGAATTGATCCGGCTTGCCAATCACGACTTACAAATAAGAAAAAAGCTGGCATCCGAAGGGAAACTGTCAGAAGGTTATCATCCTGAAATGGAAAGTGTACATAAAGCCAATGCAAAGCGGCTTCGGGAAATTATCAGAGAAATAGGATTTCCTACCATCTCAAAGGTAGGTGAAAAAGCTAGTGATGCAGCGTGGCTTATTATTCAACACTCCATTGGAGAGCCAGAATTTATAAAAGACTGTTATCAAATGATGGAAGAAAATAGTCATGATATTAATCTGATCAATAAAGCCTATTTATATGACCGTATACAAGTGTTTCAAGGAAAGCCTCAAAAATATGGAACACAGCTTATTGCAGAAGGAATTCCTTATCCTGTAGAAAATAAAAAGCATTTAAATAACGACCGGGAAAAAGTAGGACTTCCCAAATTATCAACAACCGATATTAATAAAATTCCGGAAATAGAAGAAATTCCAATGATAGACGGAAAAGATAAAGAATATCTGATTTGGAGAAAGAAAGTAGGCTGGCTTTAAAGCTTATAATATGAAACAAAAAAACGGGACAAAGCCCGTTGCATATACTTTAAAATTCGTTAGAAATAATTTTTACTGATCATTCAGTAAAGGTCTCGGATCAAATAGCACCTTCAGGGAATGTATTTTCCCATCCATAATATGATACCATCCAGATGATAAAATGGTTTTCTTTCCCATGTCAATATTATACCAGAAACATATATCATCACCAGAAGTAAAGGTTTTAATGATCTGATATTTAAATTTCATCTGCTTCATGTCTTTTATGTACACTGAAGCACCTTCTCTGGTTCCCATTACTCCTACAAATTTGAAATCAGGATCAAGGCAGCTTTCCGCCTTATCAAAATCTTCCTCATTTAAGTAATGGATAAACTGTTCCGCGATGGTTGGATTTGTATTGCTCATAATCTTGTTTTATAAAAGCAAAATTAAGGGATCATTAAATATTTTATTTGTGATTATAGTCACAAAACAGAAGTAAATGTTTTTTTATCAAATAATTTATTTTCCCAAAACTGCAATTCTATCTTTAGCATATGTAATCTGTGTCTTTTCCTTTTCCTGATTCGGGCTGTTTTTCAGGTATAATTGATAATAGGTCACCGCATTTTTAGGCTGTTTCAGATTCAGGTCATAAAGAAGTCCTAAACGATAATAAATAATATTGCTGTTCCCAAAGGTTAACCCTTTCTTATAAGCTGTCATCGCATCGTTGTATTGATTTTTTGCCTCATAAACACCCGCTAATGCAGCGTAATAAAGCGTTGTGTGCTTAGAAATTGCGTGATCGATTGTTTTTTGAGCGTAGATTTCCGCGTTATTATAGTCTTTCAGTTCCGTATAGCTTAGGGTCATGTAATAGAGAATACCCTCATTTTCTATCCCTAATTCCTCAAGCATTTTATAAAGATCAATACATCTTTTATAATCTTTAAGATAAAAATAGGCTTGTCCCAGATCATTTATAACATTGGCATCAGCATTAATTTTTAGGAGCTTTTCCCCGGTTTCTACAACTTCCACATATTTACCCAAAAGATTTGCAATAGGTAACTGAGCCTGTTGCAAAGTGAAATTCTCAGTATCGGCAGCAATAGCTGTTTTCAATACGTCATATGCCGGCTGATATTGTTTAAGACCATTGTAAACCATTGATAAATCATAGGCGACATCAGGATCGGTTGAATTTAGGGTATTGGCTTTTTTAAGGTAATTTAATTTGGTTTCAGGAGTTTCAGCATAAGTAGCCAGTTGCTTATAAGCACTGAAATTCACACTATCCAGTTGAATGATCTGTTGTAAATAAGACTTGGTATTCGCTACATTTCCCCGTCTGGAATTAATACTTGCAAGGCTGAATAAAGTGGGAAGATTATTGGGCTGAACGGTATTGGCTTTCAGATAACTTTTTTCAGCTTCCGGAAGCTTTCCTGCCATCATATTACAATAAGCAATCTGCATAAGAGCTTTTATGTCCTGTGTGTCTTCTGGATAAACGCTTTGTAGATATTTTGCAGCATCTGAATAACGCTGAGTTTCATAATAACCTAAAAGTTTTTCAGTATCAATTTTAGTGGTTTGAGCATTCAGACATATCAAATTTAATCCAATAAATAGTATGGAAAGCCATTTTTTCATCGTTATTGTTTTTTTTAACTAAAATATCGGATATTTGATTAGCCTGCAAATTTTCCCGTTACTTATTGGGAATTTTAACAGTTTTTCCGTCAGTTGTTGTAAACAAATTTTTCTGTTTCTTGTTTTCTATATTCAAACTATGGAAATTTTATATATTTATTAGATTAAAAGCAGATCATATGGAAATCACCTCTGTAGAATCATTCATTGATTATTATGAAAAAATCCGGGCAAGAACCAATCGGCTTATTGCAATTGTACCGCCGGAGCATATTGACTTTACCTATAAATCCGGAAAATTTACAATAGGGGATCAGATCCGGCATATTGCAACTATTGAACGCTATATGTATGGAGAAACCATTTCAGGAAGACCAAGTGCCTATCCGGGATGTGGAAAAGAACTGGCAGACGGCTATGAAAATACGGTATCCTTTTTCAATGAAATGCACAGACAATCGATAGATATAATCCGTAATTTATCCGATGAAGATCTTACCCGTAAATGCCTGACACCCGCAAATAATGAAATTTCAATATGGAAATGGCTTAGAGCAATGGTTGAACACGAAATCCATCACAGAGCGGAAATATATATTTACCTCAATCTTCTTGATATAAAAACACCACAAATTTTCGGGTTTTCAGCAGAAGAAGTACAGAATTTGAGTATTAAATTGTAAATTTTTCAATTGTATAATGGGTTTCTTAGAATAAATTAAATACGGTTAATTTGTATATTTAGCCTTTCAAAAAAATAACAATGACCAAACCCTTTATCATCCCTTTATTATTGCTGATAAACACTGTATATGCTCAGTCGAATCTGGAATTAAAACCCAGAGATACTCTTAAATATTCACCCCAATCTAAAAAACCTACATGGATTTCCGTACAGTCAAGAAATGCCAATCTTGCAGTATCTATATTTCAGGATGGGAAAAAAATAAAAGAACAGGATGATTCAAGGGGGATTAATAGTGTTGAACGTATTTATTATGCTCCGGAAAAAGGGAAAAAATATGAATTCAGAATCTGGGCAAAATCCTATCTTCAGAACAGTAAAACTGCGGGCGTTTCAATTACAGAAACGAAAGATATTCCAATTTTGGATGGTCACCTCACTCCAGAAAAATTTGTAGAAGACCTGCGTACTTTCCGCTCTATCAGAGAAGCTGCGAATTCAGGATTGTATGTTTACAGAAGTAAGAAGCAGATAGACAGTATTTATCACAAAGCCGAAGAAGAAGTGAAAAGCAGTAAAAACCTTTTTGATTTTTATAAAGTGATTGCTAAGGTTACAGGATTTGAGGGAAGTTGTCACAATTATACAGATTTCCCCAATCATGCATCCTATTATTTAACCCAGAAACCTGAATATCTGCCTATCACTTTAAAAAATATCGATGGACGTTTATTGCAGGATTCAAAAGATGTTAAGATCCCGCTTGCAGCAGAAATTCTGTCTATTAATGGAATTCCTGCAAAAGAAATGATCGAACGTTTTGCAAAATATTATTTCTCGGATGGCTATTCCATGCCCTATAAAGAGACGACTGGTTTTGAAAGAGGAATGCTAGACAAATTTTATATAGAATTCGGGACGCATAAAAACTATGAGATCAGTTATAAATGGAATAATCAGGTTCATCAGGTAACTTTACCGGGAATACAACTGGAGGGTTTTAAAAAACTTCAGGATTCCCGACATTCTCTTGTGGCAGATAAAAAACTTCTGGCAGAAAAATACAGCTTCACTAAAGAAGGTGAAAATCTTTACCGCTTATCCGTGAGAGGCTTTGATTTTGCCACAGGTAAAGAAGATCCTGCCTATAATAAGTTCAGTGTTTTTCTTGATCAGATGATGGATACTCTTGAAAAAGAGAAGATTGATAATCTGATTATTGATCTTAGAGGAAATACAGGAGGAACTGGAGCTCTTTATGAAAAAGTTTTCTCTTATCTTACCCAAAGACCTTTCCGTGACAGCCATTATGCCTACACTAAATTTAATGAGGTTCCTATGGATGACAAACTGATTATTACCAATCTCTTCCTTTCCAACGGAGTGACTGATAAAATAGGATTAAATGCTTACCTCAAACAATTATATCCAAAACAGGTTCAAGGGAAATATTATTGGGGTGACGATAAAAATCCCTCAATTTTGCCTAACGAAAGAACATTTAAAGGACAGCTTTATTTACTCGTTGATCAACGTGTTGCATCTGCTGCTTCTCATTTGGCATCATTAATTAAATCCTATACTAACGCTATTGTCATTGGGAAAGAAACCGTAGGAGGATACTATGAACATAACGGACATTTACCTTTAGTATATGAACTTCCCAATACAGGGATTCAGACAGGGTTTTCCATTGTTCATGTCATTCAGGATGCACAAAACCTTCCGGATCAGAAAAGAGGGCAGGGGATTATGCCTCATATTAAGATCCAGCAAACGGATCAGGAATTCTTAGACGGAACAGATGTTTATCTGAAAAAAGTCTTTGAAATACAGAAACAATATAACAAAATACAACAATAGTAAAATATAGAAGCCATAAATTAATCATTTGTGGCTTTTTTTGACTCCATTTGTTTAATATTTCTCTTGTTGGTGCAAAAAGTATTTCTTTTTATTGTTGGTTTATTTTGATGTTATTTTACTGTTTTACAGCTTGTTATTATTTGATTTTAAAGATTTGATAGAGTTGAATTATTTTTAAAAAGTCGTAGAATTACTACAAATTTTCAGATTGAGGGTTAAAAATTTTTTGAATATAAATAACCGTTTTATATTTGTTATACAATCACACAATTACAATTATTATTAACGATTAAAATTTACGGTCATGGCAGAAAGAAACTCAAGAGGAATCTTAAAATTCAACGGAGGAGAAGGACAAAAATTATTAAAGCTTAACTACAGTGTTGCAAGATCTACAGACGTTTCCGGACGTGTAGCATCAGATCCTTCCAATGCATTAATCAAAATTACAGTAGAAGCTACTGAAAAATCTGACATTCTTGAAAGCTTGCTGAACGGAAAGTACAAACCTACAAAAGGAGAAGTTACCTTCAACAAATCTCACGAAGAAGGAACTTTGATCACACTGAACTGGGAAAATGGCTATGTGATTCAACATGAAGTTGAATTTGATGCCATAGACAGCAACAGTATGTTGATCAGCTTTATCATCAGTGCCGAAAGAATAGATTACGGAAACTCAGGTTATTATGGATTGTGGCCAAACGCAGCAAACTAGTATCTGCAATCATTTAACAGGAGAATTGCACTTTTAAAAACTTAACTATTATTTTTTCATCTGATTTCTGAAGTTTTTACTTCGGGAGTATACCTTATGTATTGTCATCAAGAGATCAGATACAACGGAAATGCACTTTAAAAGACTTGAACAAAATGGATACTAATCAATTAAAAGAAACAATAAACCCTTTTTTCTGGGTAGAACACAATAATAGCTTTTCAGTATGTTTAAATGTGGGAAGTTACAAGCAGGAAATCTTTGAAGCCAGAGCAGATGAAGGTTTTGAGGGAAATGGCTATGATTGGGTTTCTCTTGCTCATGTTTTTCTGGAAGAAAAAAGAACAGATTTAAATAATAGTATTCGTTTTGACCCGGAAGGAAGTATGTTTTGTGCTTATTCTTCTGATGGAGAGCAGCTGAAAGACTTTATTTTGGATTTTAAAAAAGCATGTGAAGATGAAGTATTAATTAATGATCTGTTTTCAAGAGCGGAACTTGATTGATCGTAAAATACAATATCATACTAAAGGTTTTCAGAACATTTAAAATTTTAACCCAACTTATCAAATTACTATGAAAAAAATATTTTCTGAGCTTAAAGGCTTTGTAATATATAGCCCTGAGCTTCTCGCAAAATACCTTCAGGAGCATAACTTACCCGGCAATAATATTTTGAAATACTTTGTTGAAAACGAACATGGTGATGAGATAACAAAATCTGGAATTGCTATTCCGCTTATTGGAGTAGAGGAAGATTATTATTCTTTCTGTATCTCTACAAATGGAGATCATGTTTTAGGAAATGGGGAAGTAGCTGTTCAGTCGGAGGGATGGATTTATCAGACAACCAACAACGAATTAAAAATTGTTGGGATTGGTTACTTAAAAGATATCTCTACCATTACTGATGAAAACAGTGTTAAACTTACATTAGAAAACGGATGGTCTTCATTAAAAATTCTGGCGGGTATTAAAAACGGGGAGCGTGTGTTTGAGCTTCATACACATAAAGAGGAAACCAGACCGAATTTTAGCGGTGATGTTACCACAACGTATTATTATAATTAATAATTATGCATAGCATACATGTGCTATCGAAAGACCTTAAAATTTTATAATAATGAATAATTCTTCTTTAGAAGCAATAAAAATGGTGACTATCAATTGATTTGTGGGGGCTGAAGATTTTATAAAACTACTGTATTACATCTGAAATTCCCGTGATATACTGAGAATATTAAGTTTTTTGAAAAAATATTTTGTTGGTGTTAAAAAAGTTTATATATTTGCACCACTGAAAACGACGATACAATCGGAGTTGATGGAGAGTTGGCAGAGTGGTCGATTGCGGCAGTCTTGAAAACTGTTGACTGTAACAGGTCCGGGGGTTCGAATCCCTCACTCTCCGCAAGCATTAAATATAAACCTACTGATAATCAGTGGGTTTTGTTTTTTATTAAAGTTTTCTTCCCCACATTTTCCCTACATTTCTTATATAACGAAGATAGTGATTTCTTATCTTAGTACCTCATTTAGTGAATTTTCAGGAGCAAAACAGACTGTTGTACCTCTCGAAAAATCTCCAAACTAAAAATATTTTATCTTTTTCCAGATAAATAGAGATAAGCCCGATTTCAAAAAGAGGGGGCACTACCAAAACTAGAACAAAGGGAGGGGTATGTTATCTATATACTCCTATGTTTAACATATTTATAGGGCAATAAAAAGAGCCACAATTAACGTGGCTCTAATTTTACAGATTGTCTTTCAACCATTGGTTTGAACACTCTACATGTTGCCAAGCTCCAATTCCAGAAGATTTAACAACGAAAAGCCCATCATCATTATCCATTACCGAAGCTAAGTGGTCTCTTACTTCAACAGCAGTTTTTGTTGTTACGACTGCCCAGCAAGATTTTAAAACCTTTGCCCATTTGTCATAAGATTTTATAGCTTTAAATACACTATCATAATCTTTAGAGTTATTCAAATCGTAGTTAATAATATAACAACTCATATACATTCATTTTTGTACCTCTCAACAAAACGGGTGAGATTGAAATCCCGTTTGCTAGAACCTTTAGAAGTTGTATATTTGCTTTGCTAATTAAAGATACCTTCAAGGTTGTCTGCAACTCAACCATTCTTGCTCTGTCAATAGTAATACCATTTACAATTTTGGCTCAATGGTTGAGTTATTTTTCTTGTCAGTGTGACATAATGTCTTTTTGTTTTACTTATGACTGACAATGTCTCTTGTTTTAATTACTCTACCATTTGGTGATATAATGAGGTTTTTTTGATTGATACTGTTAAAATGAGGTTTCACATTCTGGATAAAAAAAAGCTCTCAACATATAATTTTCATAATAACTTTAAATCAAATTATTTATAATGTGACACGTTTTGTCGTTACCCCCATATACCTTTGTCTAAATATAAGTTTAGGACTGGTTGTAATTTTCACAATTCATTGAATTTTTGTAGATTTACGAACCTCTAACAAACACAATACAAGAGTATTTATGATGAAAAAATTACAGTTTTTGCCCTTGCTGTGTATAAGTATTTATGGATTGGGACAGATTCCAAATTTTCCTACTTCCCAAGCTCCTACACCAAGCAATCTGGGTAACTTTTCAAATCCAAATTACGGAAGTACAGCAAAGTCTGTTGCTCCCTCTGTTCCTCACGATGGTTTATATAATTCTAGAAGCTCACAGGTTCAGCAACAGAATGCAAAAATGATGGAAGAAGACTTTAGAAAGGTGGCTCAGGAAGAGGAACTCAGAAATAAACAAGAGAACTATTACAGACAACGAGCTTTAGAAGATTCTTATTATAACCTGCCTTCATTTTCAGGAAAAGCAGGAACACAATCTTATTATGATGCTTACAATCAATTAGCCTCACTCAATACTGACAATTACTCTATAAGTGAAGCCAATTTCATTGTGGAGAATGCTTTTTATGGAAATAAACAAAATTACAATCAGTTTAAATCTGGAATTCAGAAAACAGCAAAACAGCTCTTACAGAAAATGAAAGAGAGAAAGCAGGATACAGAAAGCAATACAGATAAAAACCTGATGATTTTTGAGTACTTATCTAAAGGAATGAAGCTGGGAGGAGTCCAGCACAAAGCTATCAAGTATGATTTTGAGGATTACATGGGTGCAAAGGATTGGAGCAAGATGTTTGTTTCCAAACTTCTTAAAACTGGCTCTGGACAATGCCACTCCATGCCTTTGTATTATTTGATGCTGGCAGAAGAAATGAATACAGAAGCTCATTTAGCCTTTGCTCCCAACCATACTTATGTCAAGTTTAAAGATGAAGAGGAGGAATGGCAAAATGCAGAGCTTACTAATGGAATATTTACCACAAGCTCTATTATATTGGAATCAGGGTATATAAAATCAGAAGCTTTGCAGAATGATATTTATATGAAGGAGCAAAACAAAAAAAAGCTATTAGCCCAGTTCTATGCAGATTTAGCCAATGGCTATGCCCATAAGTACGGAATGGATGAGTTTGTAGGCAAGATTTTAGACAAGGCATTGGAATACTCACCAAAAAATATTTATGCTAACCTGCTAAAATCAACTTTTCAACAGGCTAAACTGGAATTTGTAGCAAGGCAATTAGGAATTAAGAATCTTGAAAATCCTGAGGAACTGCAAAACATTAGGTTTTATCCAAGAGCATTAGCCCTATTACAGGAAACTAAAGCCCAGTTTAATAATATTGACAATTTAGGTTTTGTTCCAATGCCTGATGGGGCTTATGAAGAGTGGTTGGGGAATATGAAAGGTGAAGCCAACAGACAAAAAAGTGAAGCTCTTGCTGAAAGAATGAAACAGATTAATGCTGAAAAGCAAAAACAGAAACAACAGGAATCTTTAAGAAAAGCTCAGGAACAAAAGAAAAAAGAATCTCAGCAGTCTAACGAGAAAGCCCAGTATTTCCCAATTGACCCAAAACATTTATAACAGTAATGAAAAAATATTTCTCTCATAAAACTATATACCTTTTATCTGTGTTGCTTCTATGGATTGGTACAGGAATGGTTAAGGCACAAAGCAACCAATTTTATAATGATGCTTATCAAACTATTGATAATATGCTTAATGACAAACAGCAATACAGTTTCAAAGAGGCTGTTTTTAGTGTAGAAAATGCTTACTATCAAGGTAAGTTAGATACAGACAAATTAAATCGAGAAATAGCCTTTCTAAAGAGTTTTGCAAATAATATTGTTCAGAGCAGAGATTTGACCTATAAACAGTCAGATAAGGATAAAGTAAGTAAATATGCAGCAGTCTATTCTATTATGTGTCAGACTTTGCCAATTGCTATTAAAGATACCGTAATCCAGTACAAACCTTTCAATTATGATTTTGAGGATGTATTTGGTCATAAAGATATTACTAACTTATTTGTATCTAAACTTCTGGCTACTAAAAAAGGAAACTGTAATTCTATGCCATACCTATATAAGATACTGGCAGAGGAATTGGGTGTTGAGGCTAATCTGGCATTAGCACCAAACCACGTTTATATCAAACATCAAATTAAATCGGATGGTTGGTATAATACAGAGCTTACAAGTGGCATATTTCCTCAGGATTCGTGGTTGATGGCATCAGGTTATATCCATTTGGATGCCATTAAAAATGGAGTGTTTATGAAAGCCTTGAACAACAAAGAAAGCCTTGCTCTATGTCTATTTGATTTAGCACAGGCATATAATAGAAATTTCCCTGATAATGATGGAGAATTTGTATTAAAAACGATAAACAGAGCAATAGAGATTTATCCAAACTTTGCCAAAGCCTTAATTCTGAAAGCCGAAACACACAAAGCACAGTTTGAAAAGCTGATGGATAAACAGAATTTAAGTTCTACTAATCCTGAAAACATAAAAAAGGCTCAACAAGACCCAAAAGCCAAAGAACTCATGGAGCTTATGACACAGGAATATGGGCACATTTATGAGATTGGTTACAGGCAGATGCCAGAGGAAATGTATTTAGACTGGTTGGTATCACTAAAAACAGAAAGAGAAAAATACGAGAATAAAAAATTATTAAATAACTTTACAAAATAACAAATGACTATGAAAAGAATTGTACTTACTGGTTTTGTTCTTCTCACTGGAATAACACAGGCTCAGGTCAAGAAACCCCAAGTTAAGACAAAAGCTGAAAAGAAATGGGTGAACCCTGTTAAACTAACTAAAGAAGAGAGAAACAGACCTTATATGGATGAGGTTTTGAAAACCAGAGATTCCATTACTCCTGAAGAAGCTGAAAGAAGAAGGAAAAATATTGCTATTGGAAATCCTTTTAAAGACCGTGGCTATTATCCTAAAATTGCCACACTGAGCAAAGGAAAGTACTTAGAATTCCATGATATGGATGCTGTTGTTAATATTGGTTCTGTAAAGTACAATAGAAAAACCAAAGAGATAACAGAGTTCAGGGAAATAGATTTGAGTGACCCAGATGCACAACCATATTTGGATACAGCAGGGAGATGGTTTTCACCAGACCCTTTAAGTGAAGAGTTTAGAAGATGGTCTCCTTATAATTATGCTATGAATAATCCTTTAAGGTTTATTGACCCTGATGGAAGGCAGGCAACGGATATTTATAAATTAGATAAATCTGGTAATCTAACCTGGATGGCAGAGTCTAAAACTGATGTTATTTATGCTGAGAAAAATTTTGATAAGAATGGAAATCTGAATGCTAATAACGATGGAGGTGTTGAAGTTGGTGAGAAAGGCTACATAGCTAAAAACTCTGTTTCAGAGCAAGTAACAGCAGAAATCTTTGGAAGCCTTAAAACTGTTACTTATGATTATATTAAATTTGGAGGTAATACTGAAAAGGCTCAAAATGTTTTTGATTATTTATCTTCTAATTCAAATGTTGAATTTAATAGAAATTTATTTACCAATTCTAAAAATGATAATTTTAGTTTTGTAGGAACAGCACATCTTGAGGATATGGTTCCTCTTGTAAAATTAGGAGCCAACTTAGTTGAAAGTGAACATAGTCATCCCGACCCTTTTACCTTTTGGCCAAGTGGTTTTAATGTTAACTATTTTAAGGATACAGGAAATTTCACTTACAGTAAGGGATTACCTACAGGTGATATTAAAGCTGCTGGTAACAATCCTGCAACCAAATTTATCCTCTATTCACCATATTATAAAGATGGGGCACTTAGAATACGTTTTGACAGTGAAAAAATTATTTCAATAACTAATGAAGGAAAATTAAATAGATGAAAAACCTAATATTACTTATATGCTTTACTTTATTGAATTCATGTAAAGCTCAAAAAAAGATTAATACAATCTATGATAAAAATTTAATTCAAAATCTAACAAATCAATTTTCTAAACATATAAATACAGATTCCTATAAATCTACTTTTGCAATATATTTCCAAGAAATGCCTCTAGTAACAGAAGTTAAAAATAACACTTCTAATCAAAACAAATATGAAGGTTTTACAGTAACTATTTATAAATTTCAGAATGAATATCAAATAAATGAATTTGTAAAAAACTTCAATGTTTACAAGACAAGAAGTAACATATTCTGTATATTTAACAAGGATAGTAAATCTGATTTCTTAAAATCCATAAAAATAAATAAGGTTTCAGAATCACACTCTACTGATTCTAATAACTATTATGACCCTAAAACATGGATATTGAATTTTGACTCAAATGGCAAATTAGAAAAATGCTATCCATATGACTGTAATATTAAGCCTTAATACTTTAGTTGATAACCAGAAGAAAAAATTAATATTGTGCACATAAAGTATCAGCTGATTTACAAAATTAAATAGTAACAAAAGTGCAAACTGTAACTAAGTTCCTTACCTTAATGTTTATAACATTGCTATGTTATAAATGTTATTCCCAAAAAAAGCAAGCACATGCAATAGATGTGAATTGGATAGTAGATAATTACATTTCATACTATGAAGCAAAAAATACTAAGTTTAATTCGGAAGAAAAGTACTTGTTATTAGGCTTGAGTAATAAAGACGAAACTCTAAAAAGTATTGATGTTTTAGATAATTGTTATACTTGTCCTGGTATTATGGAGCCTACGGATACAGTAGTTTTATATAAGAAATATAAAATAGTTATAAGAACTGATACAAAAGAAAATAAAGAACTTCTATTAAAGAACTTTAAAAGTGCTTCTACATCAACAAAGTTTCCAGTACAACCTTATCAAGAAAATGCAATGTATCATTACTCAAGACATTGGAGTTTTGAATATAACAAAGATTTGAAAATTGTGTTTTTTTGCAATTCAATACTAGAAGAGTTACAAGAGACAAAAAGTATGTTGAAGTTGCCTAGTATTATTGAAGACTGTAATCCTATTAGAAAATAATGGATTCTATTTAGAAGATAAGAGATGACATAAAATTTTCAGAGTTAGAAAGTATAAAATAAACCCATTTTTCTCAATCTGCCTTTTGTTTTTGATAAGCGCTTGTAAATCAATGTTTAAGCATGTGAAATAGAGCACTTATGTTGTTACTTATATAGAGAAATGAAAATTCCCCCTGAAATTAGAGGGAATTTCTCTTTTCTAAAACCTCATAAAAGGTCTATGCTTGTCTTTCAATTTATAAAGAATTTTTATCTGTAATAAAAGCTTTATAGTTTGGGTGTGTTCTGGAAAATCTCAATAACTCCTCAAAATACCTGTCATATCTCCTGTTTAATGGAATCAACTTTATAAGGTCTTTCATTTCACCAGTGATAAACTCATTGAATTGTTTTTCCAGAGTATCACCCAGAGATTCCCCTATTAGTTCTTTAAGGTGAGGATTTATAAAATAATTAATACTGAATTTGGCTGATTTATGACAATTTAAACCTACCTTTGCAAAAGGAGTTACAAATTCCTCTACTCTAGTAGGATTATTCCAGCTTCCAATTTCAGAAAAATTACACTCAATTCTAGTTCTTAAATACTTAATCTTTAAACAAGCTTGTATTTCGATTAAAAACATCTTTATGGTGTCGTAGTATTCTTTTAGGATTTTATTCGATTTTTGAGCCTCTAAAGTGGCAAATTGGGTGAGTTTTAGATTATGGAAGCTATCTTCAAAAACAGGGATGAATGTTTCTGAATCTAAATCAGGGATATTTCTTTTCATTTCCAGAAACTCTGAAACTACAAGTTTCTCAAGATATACACCAGTTGAAAAACCACATTTTCTTAATGTGCTCTTAGCTTCCAGAATTTCCATACGAGTTGGATAAACCTTATTACTGGTTACATTTCCTTTTTTATTAATCCCATTCCAAGCCAAATAATCTAGTATGAGTTTTTGAAATGGTGTCTGATAATGATGTAAAGGAGGAAAAACATCACACTGCTGTTCTGGCACTGGAAGTAGCCAGTTATGGATTTTGTCATAAAATCTATTCCCTGTCATGGCTGTTATTTGTGTTTTTCTGGTTATTAGTTACAATTGCTCCAATTATTCCTATACCAACGAATAGAATAACAACAATAAGTACCATTGTATTATCAGTATTTGTCTTCAATTTCTTTTGGTTGATATCTTTCATGATATAAGACCCATCAGGCTGAATGTTATAATATTTGTCTACATCAACTTTTTCTCCTTTCCATGAGGGACTTTTGTCTTCATAGGAAGCAAAAGGGTCAACTTCTCCGTTTTGACTGGTGTTACTTTGGGCATTTCCAGTATAGAGAGCACCCAATAAGCAAGCTATAAATAAAATTTTTCGTTTCATGTTCGTTTTGTTTAAAGGTTATTCTTTATCTAAAAAGAAAGGAGTACTACCAACCCATTGAATCTTTGTATCACTGATTTTCTTAAACTTATATTGCCCTGAGGAAGCTCCTGCTGTTATTGTAAACTCATAGTAATAGTCTGAGGTCTGTTCTACTACTTTAGCAGGTTGCCCCGTAGCTGCTGTCTGTGTTAAAACTGCCTTGTAACTCGTGTAAGGTGTTACAAGTATAAAATCTTCGTGGGTGAATTTGAAATAACTTGTTGATGTATTAGAAATTTTCCAGCTTCCTTGAATCCATGCAGGAGGGTGAAAATATTGAGTTGTTACAGGATTGTTTTGCTGTGGTGCTGAATCATCATCGTTTCCAGAACAATTTAAAGTTAACAATGACATAGCCAAAAGTGGCAGTAATAAAGTCTTTTTCATAAGATGAATTTTATTAATCCACCCAAACCCAAAGTAGTGTTGTTTAGTCTTTAAATAAGAAAGGCATGGGTCTGTAGTTCTTATTTGATGACTGGGGCTCTGGTAAGCCTAAAACACAAATAAGCAGATACCCATGCCCATATAGAGCATGAGCAATCAACTTACTTATTCCGTGTTTTAATTGAATTTACCAGATTCCAGTCAACAGAATAATAGCTAATGCTTTTCTTTTTTCGATAAAATTTGAATTGCAAAGGTATTAAATCAAACTGAATGTTTAAAATCTATTTCTTGTAAAATAGCTTTTGTGTTGTTTCAGAATGATAAAACTCTTTTCATGGGAGTTCCTTAATACTGGAAGCCAGCAACAGAAACCCTCATAACTCATGTCCTAATTGTTAATTTGAGGTTTAACTCTGTTTACTTCAAGCATCATAGATTGAATCAGTTTCTTCAAATTGGTTCTTTCAGCCCAATATTCAGTTGTCATAATGCTGTCATGTATTGTAAATAAAGGCATTTTAGGGTATAACTGGTTCAGTCTTTTGGTTACTTCATCTAAAATACAATGAGCTTCCTCATTCTGCATTAACTTGCTTAGATATTTGTAGTTACTCTTTTTCAACTCTTTCAGGAAGGCTGAGAAATAAGGAAATTTTTCATCAAATATTTTAAGGTCTGAATCATGCCTGTACAGGTAACTGTTGGTATCAATATAGAATAATCTTAGGATGAGTTTCTTTGTTAGCTCCCTTTCGTTTTCATAAGTAACTGTTTTCTTTTCCTTGTTTTTACCTCTTCCAGCCCACTCAGTCCGTGTTAAAGATATTTTCCTGCCTTCAAATAAGACTTTCGATATTTCAGTGTAAAAGTCCTCGTTCAGAATCCAGTTTTTAATCTTACTATACTCCTTCCGAAACCCTGATGAATAGAGATGATTTTTAACATTCTCGAACATTAGGGTAGCTATTCTAGAATATATCCTCTCTATCAATACTACCCGAAAGTAAGGTTGACTACTCCTTATATCCAGATTAACTAGTTTTTCTCCCTTAAAACTGAGGAATGGTCTCAATTTTTTTGACAAATTTGTCAAAGGGGTATGCAATCTGTTGTCTGTGTGGCTGTTTCTGGTGAACCAATATTCCTTGTTTTTCAGCTTTTCTATCCCCAATAGATAAGATTGTCTTTTTAGAAAGTTAGGCTCTTTTTGGGCTTCCAAAATGGCTTGTTGGGAATCAATTTCCAGACCTTCATAAAACCATTTAACAAGATGTGAACACTTTTCATCTTTGCCAGTGTACTTCTCAATGAGTTCAAAGTTTTTTAACTTTTGCAGGTTGCTTATATCCACTTTTACAAACTCCTTGCAATCAATTTCTGAATTGTAGATGAATCTAAAGGAGTTGGCTCTGTTCTTATCTTTGGAGTATATTCTTTTTTCTAGTATTCCATTATCAGTGAAATATATAAAGTACTTTTTGTAATTGTAGGAATAGTGTTCCAGCAATTTGGAATCCAGAGAAACGAATCCCTCGAAACACTCATCAAAATTTGGGTCTATAAACCTTCTGGTAGCAATAAGATTCAGGAAATAGAATGCTAAAGAATTGTTAAAATTGAATGTTGGTGGGTTATTCAGAATTGAGTTCTCCAATTTACTGACAATGAATTTTGGTAGAGAAATAAATTTTGTAATTCTGGCAGGTCTTTTCTCAAACCCTCGTTTTGTTTTTATCTTGTTCATTTTGACTTCTTTGTTTAAAACAAAAGCCTAACCTCCTTGAATGAAATTCAAGGTTTTTGACTCTTTTTTATAATTGTTTAAGAAAATTTTAAGAGAAAAAAGACATAGCATTGGCTGTACAAAGTACTTTACTATGTCTTTTTGTTGGTTTAAATTTGAGTTAAAGTGCTGTTTCCAAGGTTAGGGATTAAGTGAGAATCATCATTAAAAATGGGTTTTCTCATACTGGAAACAAAAAAAGGGAATCCCACAGACAATGAAGTGGGATTAAGCAGTTTTCTAATTGATAGCAACCAAAGCTCCTAGAATATCAATGTGTTTATAATACACCCTGTCCCCTATACCAAAGGCTTTAATTTTTCCTTCTTTTGTCCATCGGGTTAATGTACTGGGGCTAATCGTTAGAAACTGAATTGCTTCCTCTCTTGTATAAATCTTATCTTCATTAATTATTCTGGCTTCAAACCATTGTGCCCACTCAATAAGTGCTTTTTTCACCTCTTCTCTAATGATTTCTTGAATACTGTTTTTGTTCGTTACGATAATGTCATTCATAATAGTAAATTTTGTGTTTTTAATGTTTATAAATATTCTGCTAGTGCTAATGATTGTTGCTCCTCAATTTTCCCGATATACTTTAATAGCATAGCTTCCGATGAATGCCCTGTAGCTCTCATAAGCAAAGGAGTGGGGATTGTTCCAAAGTTGTTGGAAGCAAAGCTTCTCCTTCCTGTGTGGCTACTAATTAGCTTGTACTTTGGATACATCCCTTTTACTTTTCTTCTTTTGTTTTTTGTAGAGATAGAAGTTTTACCCTCTTTTGATAAATCAATAGACAAAGTACCTTCAACCTCTTCATCAATGCCTACAAACTCACAAACTCTTTTAATGTGCTCGTTGTATCTTGGTTCAGACATCTTTCTTGGAAAACTCCAATCCCTTTTCTTTAAGATTTTAATAATCTTCTTATGCAAGGGAAGTAGAATCTGTTTTTTAGTCTTCTCTTGTATAAACTCTATGAAATACCTTTCTCCTTCTTTGGTTGGCTTTTTGGTAATCATATTGGTGTTGAATCTCATAAAATCAGAAATTCGTTGCCCTGAATAGCAGGAAATTAAAAGCCAGTCCTTTGCTGTTTCCAGATGTTCATCCGAAAATTCTCTTTCCTCAATGAGTTCAAGCTCTTGTGGAGTTAGTATGACAAACATTGTCTTTTCAGTCAGGCATTTGATTTTGCTTAGACCGTGATAAATAGGATAACCGTTTGATTGGGCATGATAAAGAATTGTTTTCATGAACTTGAAATTTCTTTCAAAGTAGTTCACCCCATATACCTCACTTGAACAATGCTTTTCAAAGTCATTTTTGAAGTCAACATTTATGTCAAGTAATGATAAGCTTTTCAGTTTTTTACCTTTAACATAGTGTTTTACTATATCCTTAATGCTTTCTACTTTAGTCACGTAGTCCTCACTTATACTGGAACCTTTCGATTTAACAAAAATATCACAGTAGTCTACAAAGCCCTGTTTGCTTAAATCTTCTGTTTCTATAACAACTGGAAATATCAACCCTTTCAAAGTTGGGGTATCAAATTGCCCTGAGGCTTTGTAAGTGTCCTCAATTTCTTTCTTTAGCTCTGCTAACCTGTAATTGACTTTTGTGTTCTCTAGAATCCTGTTTTTGACCTCAGCACCCCTTCTATCAACCATTTTACCATTTCTAAGCTCTTTAAAGCTCTCTAATAGGAAGCCGTCTTCCGAATTCCAATCCGAAAGATTTGTTACTTCTTTAGTAGTTGAGATTAAATCAAGCTTTCTCCCAGCTCTTACACGAACGTAGATTGTGTTTAACCCTTCTTTAGGGTTTTTAACTAAAAATTTTACTTTTAACATATAACTATAATTTAAAAAATTGTTTACCTGTATATTCTTATAACATAGAGGTGGGGAATTCTTTAAACTTCTATATGAAAGTTTATAGAGTAAAAATCTACACCTTTGATGATTCGTTAGAACCTTGCTTGTTAGCCGAATCGTTGTTCCACCTTGCCAGTAAGGTCTGGTAGGTTGGCATAACATAAATGATTACTTATGTTAACTCTATAGATTCAATGAAAGAACATATTCTGTATCTTAAATACGGATGCAAATATATGAAAAACTATTGAATTATGCAAATTTTTAACAAACTTTAACTTAAAATATTTTGTCAGATTAATTAATCTATTATATTATAGTCAAATTAGATAATCTAATAAAAAATCAAATATTTAATACTTACTTTTATGTTGGAAAGAAAAGATGCTTTTACCCACCGTTTCCCCACATTTATGATTAGATATACATATATATGACTACTCATAATCTAATGAAATCTATCATAACAGTGATTAACAGGGCATAAAAGATAATAACTAACTTATAAAAGTCATCGTATTAGAACCTCACTCTCCGCATAAAAAGCCTTAGAATTTTTATTCTAAGGCTTTTTTATTTGAATTTTTTTGCCTGTATTTTCTTACATTTAAATGAATGGAATAAAGCGCAAAACTTGAGATTATACAAAAAAATGTTTTGCATGACACTTTGCTTTTTATTATTCTTGATTTTAGTAGACACAGCATAAGCATTTGCACTTCTTTTTGTTAAATTTTAAAATATGCCTATAGTACATTGTTGTTAATTGTCTGACTAAAAAGAACTTCCAGCTTCCAACTTCCTTCTTCCAGAAAGAACCCTTCTATTGATTATATAAATATCTCTTTTTTTATTTCAAACATTTCGAAAATAAGAGTTAATTTTAATAAAGTATTTTAAATACAGGATTGCTGGATGCTGTTTGTTGAAACGAATTGACCAGCACACATGATATAAATTGACATTCATAAAAATATTTTGAAAATGATTACATACAACTTTGGTATAGTGGGTTTAGGCGTTATGGGACGGAACTTATTGCTTAATATGGCTGATAACGGATATGCTGTTGCAGGATTAGACCTGGATCAGGAAAAGGCAGATTCATTACAGGCAGAAGCGCAAAATGATCATCAGATCTTTGCTACTGTTCAGCCGGAAGCATTTGTAAAATCCCTCGAACAGCCGAGAGCCATTATGCTTTTAGTTCCTGCAGGAGCTCCTGTTGACGGAGCAATACAAACCTTACTTCCTTTTCTGGATGAGGGAGATATTATCATTGATGGCGGAAATACCTATTTTACAGATACAGACAGAAGGTATAAAGAACTTTCTTCTAAAGGGATTCATTTTTTTGGGATGGGAATATCAGGAGGAGAAAGTGGTGCGAGAAGAGGACCTAGCATGATGCCCGGAGGTGATAAAGTAGCGTATGAACGTTTGCGCCCGATCTTCGAAGCCATTGCAGCTAAAGTAGATGGAGAACCTTGCGTAGAATTTTTAGGCAACGGATCTGCGGGAAATTATGTGAAAATGGTGCATAATGGTATAGAATATGGAATTATGCAGCTTATCGCAGAAACGTATGACATCATGAAGAATGTTTATCATTTGGATCATGAAACCATACAACAATCCTTTGAGCAGTGGAATAAAGAAGAATTAAACTCTTTCCTTATTGAAATTACAGCCAATATTCTGAAACAAAAAGAAGGTGATAAATATTTGGTAGATCTGATTTCAGATTGGGCAAAGTCCAAAGGAACAGGAAAGTGGACCTCACAAAATGCAATGGACCTACAGGTTCCTGTGCCAGTTATTGATGCTGCGGTAAATATGAGAGACATGTCCAAATACAAACCGGAAAGAATTCAGGCTTCAAAATTATTGACTTGGAATAATGATCAAAATATCAATAATGTCAATCTGGAGGAACTGAAACAAGGTCTTTACTTTGCTATTATAACAACATATGCTCAAGGGCTTGCTCAGCTTAAAGTAGCTTCAGAAACTTATGGCTATGAACTGCATTTGGAAACAGTATGCAAAATCTGGAGAGGTGGCTGTATTATCCGGGCAACTTTACTGGAAGACTTTAGAAAAGCATTTGCCTTACAACCAGATTTACCAAATATATTACTTGATAAACATATTGCTGAAAAGCTAATGTCAGCACAAAGCAGTATTCGTTCAGTTCTGAAAGAAGCAATTCAAAATGGAACACCTGTTTCCGCCTGGATGAATGCATTGTCTTATTTTGATGCTTACCGTACAGAAAATTTACCAACCAATCTTATTCAGGCTCAACGAGATTTCTTTGGTGCTCACACCTACGAAAGAATCGATAAAGAAGGAATTTTTCACACCCGTTGGGAATCATAAAAAATAAATCGAATGAAAAATAATGATAAAAAGCCAACCTCTATCGTGGTCTTTGGGGCAACGGGGGATTTGGCAAAAAGAAAATTATTTCCTGCATTTTTTAATCTGTTTCTGGAAGGGTGGATGCCTGATGAATTTGAGCTTCTTTCACTGGGAAGAACCGAACATACACAAGAAGAATTCAGAACTTATATCTTAGAAAATATCAAAAATTTCTCAAGGATCAAAAATTTTTCTGAAGAGAAATGGAATACTTTCAGTCAGAAAATTAGATTTGTAAGGTTTGATATTACACAGGAAGAATCTTTTATTCAACTGAAAAATCAGCTTGATGCTATTGATGTTAATATAGGAACAAGAGCAAATCGTCTTTTTTATCTTTCTGTAGCACCTAGTTTTATTGAAAAGGTATCAAATAATCTCAAAAAAATCGGGGTAGCTGAAAATGTAGATAAAGACCGCATGATTATTGAAAAACCTTTTGGGTATGATAAAGAATCCGCTTTAGCTTTGAATAAACTTCTGGCGCAAAACTTTCAGGAAGAACAGATTTACCGTATTGACCATTATTTAGGAAAGGAAAATGTACAGAATATCCTTGCTTTCCGTTTTGGGAACACTATTTTTGAACCTTTGTGGAATAATAAATACATTGATTCTGTGCAGATTACCGTAGCAGAAACAGTAGGGGTTGAAGATCGTGGCGGATACTATGATAATTCAGGAGCACTTCGTGATATGATTCAGAACCACTTAATGCAGATTCTTTGTATGGTTGCTATGGAAGCTCCTATGATTTTTGAATCTACAGAGATCAGAAACAGGAAAGTAGATGTGTTAAAAAGTGTCAGAAGAATTGATCCGAAAGATATTAATCATTATACGGTAAGAGCACAATATATGGCTGGTGAGATTGATGGGCAGCCAAAACAGGGATATTTGCAGGAACCTGGAGTAAACCCACATTCAAATACGGAAACTTATGTGGCAATGAAATTTTATGTCGATAACGAACGATGGAAGGGGGTGCCGTTTTATATGCGAACCGGTAAACGTATGTCAGAAAAGACATCTTCTGTAGTCATTAGCTTTAAAGAAGTTCCAAGCACTATTTTTAATAATGGAATAAATCAGTTGCAACCTAATAAGTTAACGATTGATATTCAGCCTGAAATGGACATCAAATTATCATTTATGACCAAAAAACCAGGACTTGATATGAAATTAAAACCGGCGGAAATGGTATTCGATTATTTTGAATGTTCACCAGATACACCGGAAGCCTACGAGACCTTATTATTGGATGCTCTTGATGGAGATTCCACTCTGTTTATGCGTTCAGATCAGGTAGAAGAGGCTTGGGATGTGATCACTAATATTCAGACTGCTTGGGAAAAAGGAAACGTTTCTAAAATGTATACGTATCCAGCCGGAAGTTCAGGACCGGAAGAAGCAGATGAATTACTGAAAAGACAGGGACATCATTGGCTTTCTAATTCTCCTATAACTTTGAAAACTGAAATAAATGCTTAATATATTACCAACAAAAGAAGAAATTATAAAAAAAGCTGCAGAACTATTTGTTAACGTAGCTAATGAAGCAATAAATAAGAAAGGGAATTTTACCGTTGCATTAACGGGAGGTTCTTCACCGGAAGGATTGTACAGGTTGCTGTCAGAAGATCAATATAAAAAGCAAATTGACTGGAGTAAAGTTCTGGTTTTTTGGGGTGATGAAAGATGGGTGCCCTTGGATAATGAATTGAGTAACGCTAAAATGTCATATGATACTCTTTTGAACAATGTACCCGTTCTGTCCGACAATATTTTTCCAATGTATAAAGATGGCATAAAGCCAGAGGATTTCGCTTCAGAGTACAATGCACTTTTGAAAGAGAAATTAGGGAATGATGGGGTGATGGATCTTATTCTTCTTGGAATGGGAGGGGATGGACATACCGCTTCTCTGTTCCCGGGAACCGAAGTGTTGAAAGAACAGGAGAAGTGGGTTTCTGCTTACTATCTTGATGCACAGCAAATGTACAGGATTACCCTTACAGCTCCTTTTTTAAATAAAGCCAGAAAAACAGTCGTGATAACTTTTGGTGAAGCCAAGGCAGATGCTTTGAAAGAAGTACTGGAAGGTGAGTATAATCCTTCACTGTATCCTTCGCAATTATTGAAGCCTTCCGATGGCGAATTATTATTTTTAGTTGATGAAAAAGCTGCAAAACTTTTAAACAGTAATAATTAGTTTTATAAGCAGTTGAAACTATGGTAACACATCATTTAAAGGATATACAACACAATTCTGAAAGGGCAATCACGCCCTTTCATATTTTTGATTTGGACCGACATGCACTGGAACAATATAGAGAACCTCATACAAAAGATCATTTTTGTCTTTTATTTGTCAAAAAAGGGAAGATGGATATGCAGGTGGAAGACCGTCAGTATGATGTTACAGAAAATAATATATGTGTTATATTTCCCGGACAGCTATCGTCAAAAGAACAGATCAGTGATAACTTTGAAGGAAAAATGATTTTGTTTGATGAGGTTTTGTTTTGCTCGGATATTCTTAAAAATGAATTAAGCATTTACAATCATAATATCTCAGTAAAACTCAATCATATCGAATTGCCTGTAGAAGAGACAGATGAAGTGGAATTATTATTAGAACAAATCGAAAAACTATACAATGACCTCACCTCTGTCAAAAAAGAACAGGCACGATTTTATATCAAGATAACCTTGCTGAAGCTGGTGGAATTTGTACATACAAGATGGGACAAAGATAAGCTGACCAATGAAAATACCAGAATTTATGGTAAATTTCTGGAGCTGTTGGAAAAATACTATAAAACGGAAAGAACTGTAAGCTGGTATGCTGAAAAATTATTCATCACACCTAAAAAACTGAATGAAATTACCAAAAAAACAGCTGGCTTAACTTCCATAGAAACCATCCATGCAAGAATTATGAACGAGATCAAACAATTGCTTTTATTATCTAATTATTCCCATAAGGAAATTGCTTTTGAACTGGGATTTAATTCACCTGCAGCATTGAATAAGTTTGTAAAGGCAAAACTTGATGATACTCCTACCAATCTGCAACAGCAACTTGCGCAAATGTATAAGACGTAAGCTTGATAAAAATATTGACAATTGTATTCGTGCATTTATGGCAAACTTAATAAAATCTGCCACAAATGCACGAATTTTTTATAATTATAACATATGCTTCTATGATATTTTAAATTTAAATATATATTACGGGTATTCATTTTGAGTGGATCAAATGTATATCATATAGTACTTAATGTATAACATCAGCGGTGTAGGGCAGAGTACCTTTGTATCAGAAATTTTAAATAAAAATTATGAGCAAGTTATTTGTTGCCGGCGAAGTATTTCATGGTCCTGGAAGTTTATCAGAATTAAAAAAACTGTCTGGAAAAAAAGTAGTTATTGTAACTGGTGGACAATCAATGAAAAGAAGCGGTACATTAGACCGTGCAATAGGTTATCTGACAGAAGCTGGATTGGAAACTATTGTTTTTGATGGTGTTGAAGAAGATCCGTCTTCTGCTACAAGTCTTCAGGGAGCTGCTGTAATGCGTGATTTTCAACCGGATTGGATCGTAGGTCTTGGAGGTTGTTCTGCTATTGATGCTGCTAAAATGATGTGGGTGTTTTACGAATATCCGAATGCTGATTTTGAAGCAATGACGAAACCTTTCAGTGTACCGGTATTACGCCAGAAGGCAAAATTTGTAGCCATTCCTTCTACCAGCGGTACAGGAACAGAAACTACAGGATTAGCTGTTATTACTGATAGAGAAAAAGGAATAAAATATCCGATTGTTTCTTATGAATTGACTCCGGATATTGCCATTGTAGATGGAGAAATCTGTGCTACAATGCCAGCGCATATCACATCAAATACCGGTTTGGATGCACTGACCCACTGCGTTGAAGCCTATGTATCAAATATTGAAGATAATTATGCAGATGTATTGGCAAAAGGAGGTTTAGAGATCGTTTTCCAAAATCTGGAAGAAGCGGTAAATAATCCGACTAATATCAAGGCACGTCAGAATATGCATGATGCTTCATTTATGGGAGGTTTGGCATTCAATAACGCATGGCTGGGAATTGTACATTCACTATCACATCAGGTAGGAGCTTTATATGGTATTCCTCACGGTGCTGCTAATGCGATTTTCCTTCCGAATGTAATCCGTTATAATCAGACAGCTACAACAAGATATCCGGATCTGGCTAAGCTAGTTGGAAAAGAATCAGCAGAAGAACTGGCACAGGAAATTGAGAAATTGAGAAATTCTGTGAATAATATCGGTTCATTGAAAGCATTTGGTATTTCTCGTGAAGACTGGGAAAAAAATCTTGACTATATCACTAAAAATGCTTTGGAAGATCCATGTACAGGTTTTAATCCGCGTAAGCCAAGCCTTCAGGAACTGAAAGACCTATACAATGCTTCTTATGAAGGAGAGATTTATCAGAATTAATTAAAGGTTTGTAAGCTGGAAGAAAGAGGTAGAAAACTACTTTTTGTTGTGTAAAAAGTTCATTTAAAATTGAAAGAGCTGTTCTTTATAACTCGACTCACTTTTCTCTTCCAGTATTTAATTCACCTTTAGATATCAATCACTTAATGAATTGGCATGCCTTCAAATAGAAATACTGGTATCCATTTGAAGATTGTGCTAAAGGTTGTATAACTACTATGATTTGACAAAAGTTCAAAATCCTCCAATTCTAGAGAATTGGAGGATTTTTGTTAATTTTTTAGTTTATTCTATTCTTTAACTTTTACGCCCATGCCATATTTTAAAGCCCATTCCGTTTCTTTACTTTTGTCGTGATAGATCACTGGATAAGTCTCGAAAATAGCTTTTTCTTTAGGTATTTTAGCATAGACATTATTGCCGTAATTATTTAATAAATAGATGAAGCTGGATGCTTTAACAGATTTAGCCTGGTCAAGCGTTTTTCGATCTACTGTTCGCCTTTGTGAGATATAGTGTACTACATTATTATTTTTCACAAAAAGTAGTATTGCTGTATTTTCATCACCCATGCTAAAGTTATACTCGAACGGGATGGTTATCCCTAAATCCTTTTCCATGCTTTTTTTACTGTTTATTGCTGATTGAACAATTAAAGTGTCCCATTCAAAACAATTGACATCATCCTTTATATTGATAATTTCTCCTATTTTATTTTCCTCATTTACTTTTGGAGATAACTTTTCTTCCAATTGTATCAAACAGTCAGGGTTTGTTTGTCCTTGACAGGAAAAAATAATGAAAAAAGGCAGTAACAGGATATACTTGATTAACTTTTGCATTTCTATGGTTTGGTTTTTATCGAACCGTTAATAACTGCGGTATTAAAATCAAGCTCGAATTTAGGCATATTATCTTCTGGGTTGCCATTTTGTAAGAACCAATTATATCCCCATTCGTTATTATACAAATCCATGGCATTTTCAGCAGGAGTTCCCGGATGTTCTGTTTCATGTAATGTATGAAACTGTCTTGCTAAATTAACACCAATATCTGCAGCATCTAACGCAGACCACAGAGCGTGTCTTAAAGCATCTGCTTCATTATTAATACCATTGCCTTTTTCCACAGCAAGGTTGTAATTGCCAATCATTTTTAAAACCCCTAAAGCAGGAACGTGATGTGCTAGAAACGATCTTTCCGCAAGCGTTAATGAAAATATACCTCCAAAAGCATCAGCCGGAACATCATTACTTCCATTTCCGGCGCCTGTACCTCCATCAGGTGGACCATCATCACCCCAGATAGGCAGATCATCGTCATCCCAGGTAGGTAGATCCGTGTCAGGAGGATTAGTTCCGCCATCATCATCTCTGTCCGGAGCAGGAATAATTATTTCAGGGATTTCCGTTTCGCTCTGTCCTCCGGCAAGTCCTCCTTTGAAGGAGTATAATTCATTTTCATTCAACAGCTCTAATGTACTGTTGAGTTCAACTACTTTCGAGTTTCTCATGTATTTAAAATTTAAAAAATTGATATTAGTTTTTTGTGGACTATCCTGTTTTGCAGGTTTTCCTGATGTGAATTTTGAATAGAAAGAATCGTATAACGTAAGATTGTTGTGAATTTAAAGAAGGTGGTTGTTATTGGTGCTGTGGTCAACTGTATTTTTACTGAGAAATAAATAAAATTACTTCGGGCTATTATTCTCAATGATCTAAGATAGATTTGTAAATAGGAAAGCGGGAGCTGCTCATAGAGATGATTAAGGAAAAGATACCTCGCTTTTTTTATTTCCGTTCTGCTTACTTCACCAGCTTTTAAAATTATTATACATTTCTTCGCTCTCATCAATCGTTACGTTTGCTTTTCGATGTCAAAACTAGAACATAAAAATTGCAGTGGCGTGAATAGATTATGAACATTTTATTAATTGTTAAATAGTGTTTTTTCCTTTCTGGTAGCTTATATTTATCACATTTCCTATCTTTATAAAAACATTTAAAAACTTGAATAATGCTGGTTGATCTGCATACAATGACTTTCAGTGATATTGAAAATATATCGGATGAAAAAAACAAAATACTTACTGTTAGAATTGAGGAAAAGGTCGAAATTGAAAAATTAATTACTTTAAATAAAATACTGCTTGAAAAAAAACTTTTGATCTCTGTTATTATAGAGTCGGAGAGTTTTCATTCAGATCATGTTGTTTCAGGAATCCATGTTTTTCAATATTTGTCGAACGTTTCTAAGTTGAAAATATATGTAAGTGATTATGATGAGCCATTAGAAACCTTAAATTTTTTAAAGAGTATTCATTATTTAAGTTATCTGGATATTTCAACCCATGCCAAAAAGAACCTCCAACTTGATGAATTGAAGAGATTTTCTGAACTAAAATATTTCAGCTACCTGTGTGAAGGGTTGAGTAAAGAACAATATTCTACTATTAAATCCTTTTCACAAATGGAATGCCTGGCTGTCTATGATTTGAATTTAAAATTGATAAATAATTATCAATTGATACGTGAACTGAGAGTACATCGAAAATTAATTGATCCGGAACTATTCTTAGAAAAGTTTCCCAATCTTGAGAATCTGACTTTAGAAAAGTGTAACGGATTGGATTTTCAAAAAAATATAGCAGTTCAGCCTAATCTGGTCAATGTTTCTTTAAGATATATGAATGGGATTAATGAGATCCCAAAGTTTAAGAATCCGGAAAAGATCAAAAAACTATCACTTTTAGGATTAAAAAACCTGAAGTCTATCGATCATATTCAGGAAATGGAAAACTTAGAAGTTCTGGAGATTACTCATATCAGAAATATGAATATAGAAAGTTTTTTAATATTAAAACAATTGAAGAAGCTAAAGCAGGTATATCTTGTATTTGAAAAAGCCCATCTTAATGCTGAATTTGAGGAGTTTGCGATCGAAAATAGATTGCCCTTTATCTAAACAGAATATGATGGCTGATTAAAAAAGAGACTATTCACAAGGAATAATCTCTTTTGAAATGATATCTTAAAACAATCTGTTGTGCAACGATCGTAAAGCTTCAATTTTATAGGTAGACGGAACCAATAATGAAATATTATTCTCACTACCGCCATAGGAAATCATTCTGATCGGAATATGTTTTACCGCTTCCGAAACAATTGTAGCATGTCCGTGATTATTCTTTCTGAAATCACCAACGATACAAATGATAGTCTGCTCATGATCAATATCTACGGCTGAGAAAACTTCAAGTTCTTTTAGAATTTCAGGTAGGTATTCCGTCTGGTCAATCGTCAGTGAAACAGCAACTTCCGAGGTGGTAATCATGTCAATAGGAGTTTTGAAACGCTCAAAAACTTCAAAAACCTTTCTCAGGAAACCATACGCCATCAGCATACGGGAAGACTGAATACGGATTGCCGTAATACCGTCCTTTGCTGCAATAGCCACAATTTGATTCTGATTGATGCTTTCTCCTGAAATCAAAGTCCCTGGTTTATGAGGATTCATTGTGTCCAGTAATCTTACAGGAACATTATATTTTCTTGCAGGGAAAACACTTTGAGGGTGAAGGATTTTAGCCCCAAAATAAGAAAGCTCTGCCGCTTCATCAAAGCTAAGTTTAGCGATAGGTCTTGTATTCTGAACAAATCTTGGGTCATTATTGTGAAAACCATCAATATCCGTCCAGATCTGAACTTCTTCGACACCTAAAGCTGCTCCAAGCAAAGAAGCCGTATAATCTGAACCTCCTCTTCGCAGATTATCTATTTCACCCTGAGCATTTCGGCAGATATAACCTTGTGTAATGAATAAGCTTTCAGCAGGATATTTTGCAATTTCTATACCTGCTTTTTCTCTGATGTACTCAATATCCGGTTCGTTTTCTTCATCAATAAGCATGAAATCAAGGGCTGATAACAATACGGAAGGAACCCCTGTTTCCTTTAAATGTAAATGGAACAAAGTGGTAGAAATAATTTCTCCCTGAGCCAATATAATACGCTCTTCAGTAGAAGTGAAATTAGAGTTTTCAAAGCTGTAAAGAAGCTCGAATATAGTATTGATAAATGTCAAAGCTTCAGCAGCTCCCTGTTCAGTTTTGAATAATTCTGCTACAAATTTTTTATACTTCTCATAAAGCGAATCAAGATGTTTTTTTGCATTTTCCAATTCCTTTCCTGCATACAGCTCTGATAATGTAACCAGATCATTTGTAGTTCCTGAAACCGCCGATAATACTACCAGATGCTGATTAGCTGCCTGAGATTGGATAATAGGCAATAAATGTTCAATCCTTTCCGGGCTTCCCACTGAAGTCCCTCCAAATTTCAATACTTTCATGAATATATAATATTAAATTATTAAAAAAACTTTAAGCAAAAAAAAAGAGCTTGTCGTGATGACAAGCTCCTGATGTATCTGGTTTCTAACCAAAGGAAAATGACTCACGACGTTCGACGTAAGTACTGTTTCTTTCCCTTTTTTAAGTTAGATAAAATCATTTCTTATTTTTTGCACGGCAAATATACATATTTTCATGAAACTCCAGAAAAAAAAATATAATTCCGTGAAATTTTTTTAATAATAAAATAGTTAAAAGGTATGCAAATGAGAATAGTTGTCAAATAAAAGCCTCAGAATCAGGAATTCCAAGGCTTTTGTTATTGTTCAGATGAGTGATATTTAACTTAATATATCACAAGGTGCTACACAAATCACCCAAGGGCATCTTTTTATTCCCGGAGGTGGACAGCATGCCTCAGAGCAAGTTAGAGCTCCTCCGTTAATACTTTTCAATTGATCTCTTGAAATTTTCTTAGAATTTTTCATAATCGAAATATTAAATTAAACTTATAATTTAAGGCTGATTTCCACCGCCACATCCGTCAAAAGGCATACATTGCCATTTGCCCCCGATTAAGCATATTTGCCCACCAGGGCAATTAATACCACCGTTAATTGTTTTCATTTCTTGTCTTTCGATTTTCTTTAAATTTTTCATAACGTTTAGATTTAGTGAATTCGAAATTAATTAAATTTTTCAAACAAAAGTGAAATTGCATTAAAAATATTTTAATATGATTGTATATTTAACTTTTGTTGTGAATTGGTAAGAATTATTAAGTTTTGATACTGAAAATTTAATATTCTTGTCATAAGATAAGTCTTATACCTCTTCAATTCAATTACTTTGTACTACCAACAAAATCATAAAACTATGACTCCAAAATTTGAAGCAGGAATTAATATCGCAATCAAAATTCCTAAAAATAAATATGAAAAAACAGTTTCCTTTTACAGAGATATTCTAAAATTGGAAGTTGAAGAAAAACCTATTGATCATCCCACCGTTTCCAGAACACATGAAGTGAAATTCGGAAATAATATAATCTGGCTTGATTGTGTAGACAATTATACTCATTCTGAAACATGGCTTCAGTTGACAGTTCCTAATGTAGATGAAGCAACACAATATTTACGATCAAATGGGGTAGAAACCTGTGACGAAATTGAAGAGCTTCCGGAAGGTATGCATTGGATCACAGATCCAGCGGGAACAGTATTTAATGTACAGACAAACCCATAAGAAAATCGTGATTTGAAATAAAAGAAAGGGATATTGATGTGAATAGAATCATAGACAATATTGCAGATGATGATTGGAATTATAAAAAATCACTAGCTGAAATCAGGGATTTTCTTCCAAAAGGGCATGATGAAAGAAGTCTTGGTTTATTTTTTGTAAAGACTGTTGTAGTAAAAAACTATTATTAGAAATTATGAAATTTACGTATTGGGGAAAAGGACTTTTAGCTGGTGCAATGGTATTGGCAGTGAGTACAAATTCAGTTTTTGCAAATGAACGTCCCACTGTTTTGATCGAGAACACACAAAATGATTCAGATTCATTAAAGATCGAAAATCTGGCAAAGGAATTAAAAAAAATGAAACCTATTGCTAAGGCTGATTTTAAAGCTAAATTTAAAAAGGAAGTGGCTGGTTTTACATTAACGGAAGTGACTGCCTTTGAAGATAAAGAGACTGGTTCTGGTTCTTATGCTACAGCAAATTATAAAAAAGGAGATAAGAATGTTTATCTGATGGTAACAGATGGGGCTGGTGCAGGAGCTGAGACAGTGAAAACAAACTTGCTTAGTTATCTGGACATAAAAACGACAGAAGAGCCTGGAGATAAAACGAATATCAAACCTTATAAAGGCTGGCAGGTTTTCTTTGATTCAAGTATGTACGAAAGCGACGATATGACAAGCATTCATTATCTGGAAGGAAACAGATTTTCTGTTATTGCATCTGGTAATATGATCTCGATTACAGATTTAAAAGACTTTTTAGACAATATCAGTTTGTAATATAAATATTTTCAAGTATATGGCTCTGACTTTTAATAAGTTGGGGCTTTTTTGTTTAAAACAAAGATAAAACTGTCTAATGGTTTCTTTCCAAAACTTAAACGTTGTCCTTGCTTACCTATTATAAATCAGTTGTTTATTGTGTAATTTGTTATATTAGCAGTATAAATGTGTTTAAAATGAGTGTTTTCATGTAATTTTAATCACAAAAGCCATTTCCAACCTATTAGATGAACCCTGAATGTAATGAGATTTACCATTTTAATAACAGCCGTTTTCGTATTAAATCAAAGTATAAAAGGGCAGCAATCTGTTTCTCAAGACAGTATTTCCGTTTTTTTTGATGAGCTTAAAACAGCTGCACATGCCAATACGGAACTTTGGAGTAAAGATTTATATGGACCAACCATTTTAATCAACCCGGAAAGCAGAACGTTTTTTGCCAATGAGCAAGATGATGTAGGTTCTTTACAACCTAATGGGAATATTTATTCAGGTGTTTTACCGGGCAAGATTAATATTGCAAACACGGCAATAGACTGGAATGGAAAAAAATGGGCAATGATCATGCTTCCGCTTTCTCAGAATAAACACAACAGGATCAATTTATTGGCTCACGAATCATTTCACAGAATTCAGCCATCGTTAGGATTTACATCTAAGAATTCAGACAATAATCACCTTGATCAGAAGGAGGGAAGAATATATCTGCGTTTGGAACTGGAAGCTCTAAAGAAAGCAATTCAGTCACGTTCAGAAAAGGAAAAACATGAACATCTTACGAACGCACTTACCTTCAGAAAGTACAGACATCAGTTGTATGAAAATTCTGATAGCTCTGAAAATCAACTGGAATTAAATGAAGGATTGGCAGAATTTACAGGAGTGATTATCAGCAACAGAAATAAGGCAGAAGTTTCAGCGTTCTTTCAGAATGAAATAAATGAGTTTTTTAAAAACCCTACGTTTGTACGGTCATTTGCCTATTATACTATTCCTGTTTACGGATATTTACTATATGATAAAGACAAAAACTGGAATAAAGCGATCTCAGTAAGTACTGATTTGACGGATTACTTCATCAAAGCTTTCAACATTAGCATTCCCAGGGATTTAAAAAAAGCAGTTCAGGTTGTTTCTGCTGTTTATAATGGAAAAAAAATACAGAAAGAGGAAGCCGAAAGAGAAGAAAGAACTAAAAAACTGATTGCAGAATATAAGCTGAAATTAATTACCCAACCTCACTTTGAAATCAAGTTTGAAAAAATGAATATCTCTTTTGATCCGAGAAATATTGTTCCCGTAGAAGATAAAGGAACTGTATATCCCAACATAAGAGTGACAGATCGCTGGGGAATTTTAACTGTAGATAAAGGAGCAGCGCTGATGAGCCCTAATTGGGACAAAATTTCGATTTCAAATCCTGTAAAAACAGAAGGTAAGAAGATTTCCGGTGAAGGCTGGATTCTTGAGCTTACGGACGGTTATACAGTCGGGAAAGACGATGTAACAGGCAATTATAAGCTGATCAAGAACTGATAGGACAGGACACTGTGAGATAAAAACAACCATGAAACAATTTACTTTTAAATATCATAATAATAAAGGAGCATTATATGTGCTGTCGTCATTCTTTATTATTCCGCTTGTGGTTATTCTGGGAAGTTTTGCGCTGGTAGAATACAGTTCGTGGGCACTTTGGGTGTTTATTCCTTTAGGAGTAGGAGCCATTGTGTATTGTATGTTCAGATATATCAAGATATCAAAAGATATAGATACCATTACGATAGATAGTGAAGGTTTTAGTTCTAAAAACTATGGTCGGGTTCAATATGATGATATTGAAAGTATACCGTCTTATGGAGGGCTGGGGCAACCTTTTCCTTCAACAAAAATAAAGCTTAAGAACGGAAAAAAGATAGTCTGGAATTTCAATCCTCAAAATCAAAAATCAAAAAGTGACATAGAAACATTTATTGCTTTCAGAAATGAGCTGCTTAGAAATTTGGAAGACAAGGCTGAACAATATTCAAAAAATGAAGAAAAGCAAACTGAAAACCTATTTGCCAGACTTGTTCAACAATTGAAAAGTTCAAAAAAACAGAATTATAAATATATTACACTTTCATTATCAGTAGCTGTTGCTTTGCTTATGATTGCCCGTACCTGCGGAGAAGATTTTATTCAGAATAAACGAAAAAGAGAGGCTAAGGAACTTACCAATATGGCACTTAAGATGGAAATTGATTATGAAAGCAACAGAGCAAAGGCACAAAAAATTGCCACAGACTATTCCAGAAAATTTGGACCCGTTTCTCTTTTTACCAATGATCCCAAAGCTAAAATAGAATTTATACCTGAAATAGAAAGCGACCCTTACACTCCGAAAATCAATATTTTTGGATTAAGAAGAGAAGAAGACAATAAAAATCTGGAAAAATATATAAATAACCCTGATCATGTAGCTTATCATATGACTGTAGTGAATTCATCCATTGATTTCTTTTCAGTAATGAGTAAAAGTATTTTTACATCAGATGATAGTGATTATATTCCTGTTTATTTAACGGTGTACAATCCGAACGAATCGCTTCCTGTATCTAAATTTCGTGCAGTGAAAGATACCGTATTCAGACCTATTCATGTAAGTACATCTATAGAATTACCACTTAAAGGGAATTTGACGCAGGATGTCCTGAAAAATATGGACTACGCATCAATCCGTTCTATTCTCTCTCTTTATAAAGAAACATTTTTTTATTTGGCAGCCAAAGATCTGGATGGAATATCTGTAGAGCGATTTGAAAAACTGAAAGAGATCATTACAGCCGATTTTGAAAAGCATGGAATTTCCACCGAGAATTTTCAAACCCAAAGATTCAATGTTCAATAGAATTGGGAGCCTTAAAATATTGAAACCCCATAAAATAATTTTAAATTCAGATTCTTAAAGTAAATGATTATGACAGCGAGAGATTTTATTGCCAGTGAAATCAATAAATTAAACGATCTGATAAGCAAGAATATCGATAAAGAATCCAATCTTAACCTTAAAAAAGAACTTTCAGAAACCCTTTATCTTATAAACATCTTTGACGAATATCAGATCAATAAAAAAACGATTGATACCATTATTGAATTACCATCTTCAAACACCGGATATTCTGATTACAGAATCATTAACGACTGTGAATCCGACGATCCTGATCACTGGTTGGAAGTAAGCATTAATGAAGAAAAAATCAGGCTTGCAGAAGGAGATATAGTGATCCGTAAGAAATAAAATCTGTTGCTATCAATCATAATCCGGGATATTATTTCCTAAAATAAGATCTCTTTTAATCGTTAGAACTCAGGCTTCAATTCTCTATTTTCATATTACTAAAGTTACTTTTTTTCAATATATTTCGTTTGTCTTTTATGGATCTTTGGTGTATTTTGCAAAAAATTAAATACCAGGAATTATTTATGAGAAAGCTTATGGTGATGGCTCTTTTGCTGTCGGCAGGTCATTTTTCAAATGCACAGTCAAAAACAGACTTTTCAAAACAATATATTGACGAGCTTTACAAAAGCGGCAGCAAAATACGATCTCTTTCCCCGAATGATACAAATTTTAATGACCTTGAAGCCATAGGAAAATCCATTGGTGAAGCAAAGTTTGTGTTGCTGGGAGAGCCAAGTCATGGAGATGGTGGCGCCATTCAGATGAAGACAAGATTAGTAAAATATCTGCATGAGAAAAAAGGTTTTGATGTTCTGATGTTTGAAGCGGATCTCTACGCCATTATGTTTGGAATTTCTGATATTAAAGATTTAAATACGATAGATGTTTCGGCTAAAGAAAATATTTATACATGCTGGACTGAAAGTAATGTAAGTCAGGATTTATGGACTTATTATAAAAATGAATTGAAAGGAAACAATCCAATTCTTTTGGGTGGGATAGATTCTCGTCATGCAGGGAATTTTTCAAAAACAAAACTGATCGGAAACCTTACTGATATAGCGAAATCATCTCAGTATAATGTTGATTCAGAAGCGTACAGGAAGTTTGTGAAAGACCTTGAATATATATTACAAAACGAATTTTCTTCCAAAAAGAATGTTGTAGATAATGATAATTTTAATACTGAGATCAATAAGATTGAAGAAGCTGTAAAATTCAGTTCAGTAGATCCCAGACAGAGAAACTTATGGCTGATTGAAGTCAATAATATCAGAAACCTGTTTGATTTGGTCATTCAGGAAAAAAGTCGTGATATTATGATGGCGGAGAACTTTATTTTCCTTTCAAAATATATTTTCCCAGGGAAAAAAATTATGGTTTGGTCGCATAATAATCACAATGTATTGGATGTTAATACCTATATGTCTTTCAACCCTGAATTTGCCAAACAATGGTACGAAACCAATACTTATAAAGGATTTACTTATTTTGGAACTGAAATTTACAGAGCGTTTAAAGATCAGGTGTATTCATTGGCGATTACTTCGGGAAGCGGGAATTTTTCACCGGCTTTCTTTGGAAAAGATTTTTTTCATGCTGATTTTACCAAAAAAGCCAAGGTTCCTGAATCAAAAGAAGGTTCTTTGGAATGGTATCTGAAAACCAAGAAAACAGACCTTTTATTTATTCCTTTACCGAATGCACAAGGCAAGCCGAGCGGTTATCCTTGGTTTTCTTCAAGGCTCTTTGATCTGGGTTTTGAAGCAAAAATGGATTATACTTCTTCATTCAACGGAGTTATTTATATTGATAAAACCGTAGATTTGAATGGACAATAATTAAATCGCTTATCGAAAGATTGGAATCACTGACAGAGCTAATAGAATTTACCAACAGAAATGTATTTTTAACCGGGAAAGCAGGAACTGGAAAGACTACTTTTCTCAATGAATTTGTAAAAAATACCCGTAAAAAACATATTATTGTAGCACCCACAGGAATTGCCGCAATGAATGCCGGTGGCGTAACGATTCATTCTCTGTTTTCAATTCCTTCAAGAACGTTTGTTCCCACTACAGAATATGTAGATCCTAATCTTGCGATGAATATCAATGAGCTGTTTCCGCATTTTAAGTACCGGAAAGATAAATTAAACCTTTTCCGGGAAATAGAACTAATCATTATTGATGAAGTTTCGATGCTGAGATCAGATCTGTTGGATATGATGGATCATTCATTGAGGAGAGTAAGAAGAAATCAACTCCCTTTTGGCGGAGCGCAATTGCTCTTGATAGGAGATTTGTATCAGTTACCGCCCGTAGTGAGAGAAGATTCAGAGAAGATATTGTCAAAATTTTACGAAACACCTTTTTTCTTTTCGGCAAAGGCTTTACAGAATACTTCTTTGATTACTGTAGAACTGATGAAGGTCTATAGGCAGCAGGATGAAAAATTTCTGGAAATCCTGAACTCAGTGAGACATGCTGATCTTTCCGAATTGGATTTTGATGCTCTGAATTCCCGTTATGACCCGGATTTTGAACCCGACAATGAACATTATATTCATCTCTGTTCTCACAATCGTATCGCAGATCATATCAATCAGAAGAAATTGTCTGAAATTGAAGAAGATTCAAGATTTTATCAAGCTTCGGTCATAGGACAGTTTTACGAGACTCAATATCCGGTTGATGAAGTAATGGAACTGAAATTAGGAACCAGAATTATGTTTATAAGAAATGATTCTTCACCGGAGAAAAAGTTTTATAACGGCAAGCTTGCAGAGGTTTCTTATCTGGATGACAACACGGTGAAAGCTATTCTGGATTCAAGTGGAAGAGAGATTACGCTGACAAAAGAAGTCTGGGAAAATAAAAGGTACTTTCTTGATGCTGAAAAAAATATTGCGACAGAAGTATTGGGAAGTTTTGAACAATATCCTATCCGTCTTGCATGGGCAGTTACCATTCATAAAAGTCAGGGGTTAACATTTGACCGGGTGATTGTAGATGCGGGCAGATCTTTTGCCAGTGGACAGGTATATGTTGCATTGAGCCGTTGCCGGACGTTGGAAGGAATTGTTTTGAAATCCAGAATTCCGGAAAGTGCAATATTTAAAGATGACAGAATTGAAAATTTTCAACGTATTACCAATGTAGATGACCGCTTGGAAGAGATATTGGTGCAGGAAAAATATGATTATGCTCTTCATAAAGTTCAAATGACAGTAGATTCAACTTGGTTAAAGGAAGCTGTGAAACTATGGATGACAACATTATTTACCACAGAATTATCCAGCCTGGAAAAAGCAGCACGATTGTCTCATTCTATTGAAAAAGAAAGTGAGAGGCTTTTTAAAATCTCTGAAAAGTTTAAAAGAATAAGCCAGCAAAGTATTAAGCATTTTATAGAAGAAAATCTGTCATGGACCGAAATTGAAGATAAATGTAAAGGAGCCGTGAATTTTTTCTATAAAAACATAGCAGAACAGATTTTACTGCCGCTAAAGGATTTCTATGCTGAAACTATTGGGATCAAAGGTTTAAAAGAGTATAATGAAGAAACAAAAAACCTGCTTTCTGACCTTCACGAGTATCTTGAAAAGCTAAAAGATTGTACTTTATTGGATATTGCTTTATTTAATAAGGAAAATGAGCTTGATACTTCGGTAAAGGTGAGCAAAAAGCCTACACATCTTATCACATTTCAATTATTTGAAGAGGGAAATACAGCTTTTGATATTGCTGAGAAAAGAAATCTTAGCCTTTCGACAGTCCATAAGCATCTTTCAAAAATGGGTGTCAGTGATCTTTAAACTTTCTTGATTTGCATTGATCGGTCTTGATCAATTGTTTTTGAATGATTTTCATTGTTTTCTATCGAGATGAGGTATTTTACATTCTCCTTTTATTTGCTTTGTTAAATTTTAATATCTTTAACCATCAAATCATTAAATTCAATAATCTCATGCAGATAAAACCATTAACATTAATATTAGTCGTTGTTTTTCAATTGATAAGTGTAACCGCATTTTCGCAGAAGAGGGTAGAGCTGAAGACCTTAGTGAACAAAGAATCTGAGTTTGTTTTACCTCAAACAGTTGAAAAAATTACAACAATACTGAATACAGATGCTTCTTATTATGAAAATGCCAATGGAGAAAGATATGCGAGATGGCTTACCAAATCAGGATTGGAACTTTATACTGCTTTGGGGAAAAACGATTCTGTGGATGAAATCTTCTTTGATATTCCGGATGATAAACCTGTGGTAGTGGCTGGATTGCCTTATGGGCTTACTTTGAATAAAACGACACTACAGGAAAGTAAAACCAAATTTGCAAAGTATGGAGCAAAAGATCAAAAACTTGGTATGGACAGTGAGTTTGAAGGAGGTTCAAAATTAATATTCAAAAAAGGGAAACATTATGCTACCTTATTATTTGATAGTAAAAATCTCCTTAAATCTGTAGGAATCACAAAAGAGTTGATTGATCCGGCGGCTAACTAAAAACAAACTATAATAACCATAAAAATTAAACGGATGAAAGAAAAAGACCTAAGCGAATTGACGGATCAGGAATTACTGGATAAAAAACAAAAATTAAAATCAGGTAAAATCATCAATGCTGTGCTGATTGGGTTTTTAATTGGGATTGCAGTATACAGTTCTGTGAAACACGGTATTGGATTTTTTACGATATTTCCTTTAATATTTGTACTGATTTTAACCACTCAATGGAAGAAAAACGATCAGTCAATAAACAGAGAGCTGGAATCCAGAAACCTGAAGTAAATAGCTTGTAAAATAAAACTGCCTCAAAAAATATTGAGGCAGTCTCTTTAAACAAAAAGTATATAAGCAGATGGGTACCAATCTTTAATTTCTATTTTTTACCATGATCCATCCGGTATAAGAAGTGAGCTTGGTAGAGGCTGGTTCTGTCCAGCTTATTTCATACCAGTAGGTTCCGCTGCTTACAGGCATTCCGCTAATGGTTCCGTCCCATTTGTAGCTGTTATTTTTATCCGAAGAATACATAAGCTGCCCATATCTGTTGAATATTGAAAACTTTAAATCCTTTAAATAAGATAGCTCAGAATAATCTAATGTATCATTGATCCCATCACTGTTAGGGGTAATGGCGTTAACAAGATTGGGAACCAATACTTCCACCTGAACCGGTTTACAGTTGTAAGAATCTTTTACATAGAATATATTTTTTCCACGCACAAGATTTGTAAATACGTTGGAATCCTGCCATATCATTTCGTCTTTTGAATATTGATAAGGAGGTGTTCCGCCTTCTACAGTAAGGGTTACCGTATTATTGTTCACGTCTACTTTTTTAATTTTAGGGCTTGGAACAGGCATTACATTTACAGTTTGCTTGGTCTGGCAGCCATTGGATGTTAATATTACCCAATAAGTTCCTACAGAAGCTATGATAGACTGTGTGTTGGCTCCCGTGCTCCATTGGTATGATGTATAGCCGGGACCTGCATCCAATGTGGTTCTCGCGTCCGGGCAGATGTATTGATCTACCAAAAGAGGAGAGGGCTTAGGAGGTGTTACTTTCAATGTTATTTTAGCGAAGTCAAAACATCCGTTTGCGGTGATTACTTTTACATATACCGTTGTATTGGGAGAGACAAAGTTTGTGGGAGTTGTAATTTCATTAGTTCCGTTTACGGCATCAGTCAGAGTTGGGTAATATCTTTTCGTTACCGGATTTGTAGTTGTCACAAGAGCTGTCGTCAGATCGAAAGTTCCGGTGCTTGTATTATTCTGAACAAAGCATCCGCTAAGATCAGCGTCCATGATCACGGGCTTTGGATGAAACTCAAGACTGATCTTTGCATTGGCAGTACAGCCTTCTATGGTTGTTGCTTTTACATAAACTTCAGCCGGAGCAACGGATTGAAAAGCATTCGCAGGAATAATTTCATTGATGCCTGCACTAAGATCCGCTAAGGTTCTATAATATCTTTTTACGGCAGTAGCCGGACCTCCAACATTCGCTGCTGTTAAATCAAAAATACCTGAACCATTGATCTCACAGGCTTTTACAGTAGCATTTGTCAATACCAAAGGTTGTACGGTTATATTCACTTTTACCTGCTCACAATCTGTAAATTCAGGATCATTTCCACAGAATTTATACGTAAAGGTGTCCACGGTTGTTCCTACATTCGCAGTATAGGTCAGAATACCTGTTGTTGGGTCTAAAGTTAAAGTACCGTTGGCAGGCGGAGTAACAATCTGTACTGTTCCCGGAACCGGAGTCTGCGTAGAATTGGTAAAAGCAGGTGTAATGGCTGTAGGCGTTCTTGTACTACAGATATTCATTGGTTTTACAGTATTCACGAGGCAGTTTTGTACTTTGTACGGATAGGTTGTAAGAGGTACGCAGGTGCCTTTGGTGATGGAAACTGTGTAATTTCCTGATCCTGTAGGAGTGTAGGTGTTTGAGTTGGCACCCGGAATAGGATTGCCATTCAGGTTCCATTGATAATGATCAAAACCGGCTTCCACTTCTAAGATAATTCCGGGAACACATTCTCCGACAGATTTACTGATCACAGGAATAGAATTAAATCCTGCAAAATAACCACCATATCCCAGGTTTCCGCTTCCTCCTGCAATTCCTGCTGTGACGGCTTTGGTAGAAGTCACGGTGACATTTCCGGTAATATTCGGAATAGAATAAGATACCCAATCCGGGGTTCCTGTTACAGGAAATGGACCTTCGGTTGCATTTGTAGGTGTTCCGTTGACCATAACGGTGGCTCCTGTTTGTGTAAGGATATTAAGTTTCACAAACAATGGAGGATTAAAAGTCGTATAATAAGGTAATTCGCCTATTTTCCCGATCTCATCGATAACATTGGGAAGGAAGCAGTTAAGAGGAGGAATATAATTAAAGCCTTCCGTTGCATCATTATCTTCAATCCCTGATAAAAGCTGATAAACATAGACATTTTTTGAAGCTTTAATGTACATATTATGATGTGCAGGACCATTGAGTATATAATTCATTGCACTGACACGATAATATTTACCCGCATTAATGGTAGCAACAGGAGTAGGGTTGTTGTTGAGTCTTATCTCTGTGTTATCTTCAGTAGCGACGATGATAGCACCTTCAATTTCAGGGATAAGATTACCTTTTCCTTTGATCAGAACGAATTCATTTCCAAGACGTTCAACAGGTACAGACTGATCCATAATAATATCTTCCCCGTTATAAGGAGGTGACATCCCGAATTGCCCGTGATAATTTCCATTGGTAACAGATACCGGTTTGGTAGCTTCAATTTTAGCCCCTATAAATCCGTCTTTATTTCCTGGTCTATTCGCAAAACCTGCAAAAGTGTAGGATTGCCCTTTATTAAGATTAATTGTAATAGAAGGATGAGTAAGACCATTAAAGTTATTGTAAAACCACGTTGTCATAGCATACCCTGAAACTTTTATCTGGGTATTGTCTTCTGTGGCAAGAATGGAACAAGAGAAGTTCTGGGTGTTTTGGTTGTTCATTAATGGGGCATAAACGGCGTAGAAAAGTTTTCCAAGTCCTGCCTTTCCTTTAGACGTCAATATTTCACCATGATTAACTTCTGAAAATCTATAGGTAGCAAAGAAAGGAAGATTTCCATGAAGATAAAGTCCACGGGTTTTTACGCTCATAGCATCGGTAGTACCTTGTCCCACCATCAGACTAAAGGGGACATCAAAAGTCTGAGGATTCCCTTTACTGATTGTAACCGTTCCTATGACGGCATTATTATTATAAATGGAAACAGAAAAAGGAACCATGCTGTCTGTAGACAAATACAAAGCCTGTTTCTGAGATCCATTGCTGGAACTTGCAATCATCGGGGCAAACCAGTGATCTGTATCCCTTTGTGCCAGAATTTTGGAGGAAAAAAGAGACAACAGTAAAATGAGTATGATCTTTTTCATAAAGTATGGAAAAAATGAGTTAAACTTATCTCCGCAAGAGTTTCATGCCCTTGCGGATGATAATATTGAGTTGTAGAGTTCAGAAGATTTTTAATTTTTTAATAGAATCCAGCCGGTATATTTGATAATGGCATCTTGTAATTTTGGTTCTTTCCAGGTGATGACATACCAATACGTTCCTGTAAATACACTCTTATTACCGGATTTTCCGTCCCAGGTATAGTTATTAAAGCGACTTCCCGTGAAAACATTGTTTCCGTATCTGTCATATACTGTGAAGGAAAGATCTTTTTTATAAGCAAGGTCTATGTAGGACACTGTATCATTGATGTTATCTCCATTTGGAGTAATTGCATTGATGATATTAATAACCGTTAATTCTACTTTTACAGGATCACAATTGTAACTGTCTTTTACATAGAATATATTCTGCCCGTTAGGTAGCCCTGTGAATGTATTTGAAGCCTGCCAGTGCACATTATCAATAGAATATAAATAAGGAGGATTACCACCGATTACCGTAAGAGTAGCCTTATTGTTATCAATATCAATGTTCGTAATTACTGGATTTGGAGCTACATTTACAGCTACGTCCTGCTTGGTAAAGCAATTATCATGTTCCAGAATCACGGAATAAATTCCTGGTTTTACTGTGATAGAGGGTGTAGTTGCTCCCGTACTCCATTGGTAAGACTGGTAACCAGGACCTGCATCAAGAACTGTAGTTGCATCAATACAGATAAACTGATTTTTAAGCAAAGAAGACGGGCGTGATGGCGTTACAATAAGAGTAACTGCGGCTATGGATGAGCATCCCGAAGCATTGATCACTTTTATATATACGGTGGCATTAGAAGAAATATATGTTGCCGGATTGACAATAGTATTGATTCCTGAAATTGCGTCCTGCATGGTTTTGTAATATTCTTTGGTGATTCCTCCTTCATCAGTAACTGCTGCTTTGGTAAGATCAAAGCTACCTTTATTGGGTTCCGTATCAATAGGGCATGAGCTAAGAGATGCGTTCTGTATGACAGGTGCCGGTGTATATGTTAAACTGATTTTTGCCTGTGCAAAACACCCTTCAGCAGTAGCTACTTTTACATATACATCTTTTGGAGCCGGAGAGCTATAAGCATTGGAAGGTATTATTTCGTTTGTTCCGGCAAGAAGATCTGCCTGAGTAGGATAATATTTCTTAATGCTTCCCGCGGGTCCTCCTACATTGGCAGAAGTAAGATCAAAAAGCCCTGTGCCATTATTATTACATGCCTGAATGGTTGCATTATTTGCTGTAACAGACTGTATTGTCACATTTGTTTTTACCTCTTCACAATCAGAGAATTCCGGGATGTTGCCGCAGAATTTATAGGTAAAAGTATCTGTAGTTGCTCCTGCATTGGCTGTGTACGTTAAAATACCTGTTGCCGGATTGATTGTCAATGTTCCGTTGGTAGGCGGAGTGATAATTTGTACACTGCCTGGCAAAGGAATTTGGGTAGAACTTGTAAATGTTGGTGTAATAGTAACAGGTGTGTTGGCAGAGCACACCGTCAAAGCTTTCGTAGTATGTGCTGTACAGCTGAACACCTTATAAATCGGTGTTGTTGCAGGTGGACATGTTCCGCCCACAGAAACAGTTACGGTATAATTTCCGGATTGCGTTGGAGTGTAAGTATTGCTTGTTGCCCCGGAAATAGGATTTCCATTAAAATTCCATTGATAAGAAACATAGCTGTCATCCACTTCCAATACCATATCAGGAATACATGAGCCGCTTTTTTTAGCAATCACCGGAACCGAAGAAAACCCGGCAAAGTAACCTCCATAGCCTACATTCCCTTCACCAGCAGCAATTCCGGCTGTGACAGCTTTGGTAGATTCCACAGTAATATTCCCCGTCACATTCGGAACAGAATAGGAAACCCAGTTTGTATTTCCGGATACGGGAAAAGGTCCTTGAGAAGGTAACAGAGGATTGCTATTAACAAATACTGTTGCTCCAGCTTCAGTTATAATATTCAATTTGACAATAGGGGTGATAGCGGTATAATAAGGCAAGACATCAATTTTCCCGATTTCATCAATTTTTTTCGGAAGAAAGCAGCTGAGAGGAGGAATATAATTGGCTCCAATTGTAATTTCAACAAAAGAAGTTGATGTTCCTGCCATCAGTTGATATACATAAGCTTTTTTAGTAGTACGGATACGCATATTATAATGCCCTGTACTGTTTTGATTCACATAAGAATCAGACCGAATGTGATAAAACTGTCCCTCATTTAATGTGGCAATAGGTGTTGTTTGATCATTTACATAAACCTGAGTATTATTCTCTGTTGCAGTCACTAAAGCACCTTCCACATTGCTTGCAATAGGAGCCATACCTTTTACCAGTACAAACTCCTCTCCCAGACGTTCCACAGGGATTGACTGGTCCATAAGAATATCTGCACCATTATTGGAATTAATAATTTGTCCGTTAAAACTTCCATTGGTAACAGAAACGGGCTTATCAGATTCAATTTTAGCCCCCATAAAACCAGTTTGGTTAGATGCTTCATTCCCTTTACCTTCTACAATATAAGACTGTCCTTTGTTCAAGGTGAAAGTCATGGTAGGATTTGTAGCTCCGGTTGTACCATTGGAGAACTTTACGGAAGTATTATAATTAGAAATCTTTACCGTAGTATTATCTTCCGTAGCCAAAATACCACATGTGAAATTATTATTAGCGGCTAAAGTAGCCAACGGTGCATACGACACATAGAACTTGTTACCGATTCCCGCTTTGCCCTTAGAAGTCAGAATTTCTCCATGATTTTTGGTAGAAAATCTGAAAGTACAGAAAAATGGTTTTTCTCCTTTTATATAAAGCCCTCGTCCCGTTGCCCTGAAAAGCTCAGCCTGAGATCCGGTAATCATCTGATCCGTAGGAATATCAAAAGACTGAGGATTTCCCTTGCTGATGGTTATCGTCCCTATCAGCACATTATTATTGTAAATGCTTACGGCAAACGGTATTGTAGAATCTGTAGATAAAAATAAAGCCTGTTTGTTGGAATCATTAAGTCTGGACATCATAGGAGCAAACCAATGTTCCGTATCTCTTTGTGCAGAAAGGGTGCTGCTCATGAGAATAATAAGTATAAAACCAAACAAAAGTCTCTTTAATACTGCAGACCCATGTTTTTCCTGATCGTGAATGTTGTTGATAGTCATTGGGTGGTTTATATTTTAATAGCACAGCATAGCTGTTTTTGTCATTTTTTCGGATTCAATGAAAAAGTGAATGATGAAGCATTCAAACAAGTGATAGATGAGTGGAAGAACAATATTTTATGTTTCGTGATGTTCATACCAATAATGAATAGAAGTTTTTCATTCAAAAGAAATTTAATGGATATTAATGAAAGAAAATGAATGAAAACTGTCACAAAAGCAGCAGACGGTACACCTGCCGCTTTCATATGACAGTGACAACATATTATTTTTTTACAGCCTTTATTGTTTTAGCTGTTCCGTTCTTAAGGATTACTTTGATCAAATAAGCACCTGCTGGCAACTCCTTTAATGAAACTGATGCTGAAGGATTGATAATTTCCTTTACAATCTTTCCGGAGAAATCATAAACAGCCATTGAAGATACCTTTTGTTCAGAAGATATATTGATCATATCTGTGAATGGGTTAGGGTATACTGTCAGCTCAGGTTTTGTCAACACTTCGCTTGTACCCAGAGATCCGTTTTCCCAATTGACATCATCAATGTAGTATGATACGTTTGTACTGGTTGCATGATCACTGCGGATGGCAAGCCTAGCGTTCGCTGGTACTGTAGCAGGTACGTTTACGGTATAATAATTGGCGTTATATGATGTATTTGTTATATCTAATTGTTTGATCAAAACAAAAGATTCTGCATTGGTTGGATCTGTTACATAGCCTACTTTTAGTTTTCCTGTGTTTACGCTACTGTATGCCTTGAATTTTAACTGATGAGTTCCTGCATTGACATTACTGAATTCCGGTAAAACAGCAATAGCAATATCACCACTGGAAACAGATCTTAAATTGATATGCTTGGTCCCTGAAGCAGCTGGTGTACTGCCGTTAATAGTACAAGAAGCAATGACTCCAACGGTTATTTTTCCCCAACAAGGTGCATTGGTAACAAGTCCCACATTATAAGAATCAAAGTTTTCAGATAAACTTGAAACCGGAGCACATGCTGTAAGAATGGAAGTAATATTATTCCATACTCCCTGATCCGTGTTGCTGCATCTTGGTCTTACCCAAATATGATAGGTTTTGGCAATATTAAGATTAGAAATTGTATACGTAGTGCCCTGAACATTACTTACACTCGGTGGAGTAGATGCCGTTGGAAGTGTATTATTCAGACTATAATAAATATCATATCCTGAAGGAGAAGAAGCAGATGCTGCCCATTCTAGGTCCACAGAAGTACTGGTAATATTAGACGTTGTAATAGTACTTATAGGAAGGCAGCTTGGCTTAGGTTCCCAATATACTTCATCCCAATATATATTCACTGCAGGTATGCCGCTGTGTCTGATAGCAAGTCTTGCTGTAGAAGGTACCGTATTAGGGATAATAACATTATATTCATATCCATCATAGTTTTTATTCTTGATATTCACAGACTGAATAGTAGTAAATGTTGAAGCATCCGAATCGTTGGTAACATATCCGATATCCAATACACCAGGATCACTGTTTACTCTAGCTTTAAATCTCAGCCAGTGAGTTCCTGCATTTACATTACTAAACATTGGAAGAACAGCTATTGAAAAATTAGCCGCACTTAATGAACTTTGTGTCACACCCTTTGAATTATTTACCCCTGAGCTACTGCTTATTGACATATAACCTGGTCCCAGTTTATCCCAACAGTTCGCAGTAGCTCCGGTAACTGCTTCAAAGTTTTCAAACATAGAGGTCATAGGATCGCATTTTGTAGTGAATGTTCCTCTTAAAGACCATACGCTTTTATCCGAAGCGCTGCAAACAGATCTCGCATACACATAATATGTGGTAAAGGATGATAGTCCGCTGATGCTTGCAGATGTTACACTACTTGTCCCTGAAGGAGAAGTAGTTGCTGTTGGTGGAGTCGTTGAGCTTGTATAATAATATTCATATCCGCTTCCAGGGATAGTCGTGGGTGCTTCCCATGATATTGTAGCAGTTGAATTGGTGATATTGGATGCCGTAAGAGTTGAAGGAGCAAAGCAGGTCGGTGCAGAATCAATTTTCAGGCTGAAATCCACAAATCCACCATAGTTATTGGGACCACATGGGTTTACAGGATTGGAAAATGTACTTGCTGACTGTACTCTTATTCTATAAATGCCCGGTTCTTGACTGGGAGGAATAAAGAATTGATCATCAACCGTATTAAAAGGAGAAGGTCCTATTGGGTCTTCATAGAAATCATCAAAATCTCCATCTGCATTCCAGTCTACCCAAACATAAGATTTACTGCCTCCGGAGCTGTGTTCCAGATGCACACTTACAGTACTCCCCGGATAAGATGTTACCATCTGGCTAGAATTATCTACATAAGCCTGATAAGATGTCGCATCATAATATATAGCCCCCTGATCAAAAAAAATAGCATTCTTCAGATAATTATTCTGGCTTGAAGCTCCGGCTGTAGGAGTACAATAGGTCTGGGCACTCAATTGCCAGGATGGAATAAGTAACGCCATCCATAATAGGTATTGCTTTCTCATTTTTATTATTTATATGTTAAAAGAATTTATCATTGTCAATATTTATTTTTCAGTGAAAATCCTAAGGATATTTTATGATCTGCCAGAAGATGAATAAGTGAAATCTGAATATCTGTGTACAGGTTAAAATGTAAAAACCAGATTCGTGATTATTTAATTATAGTCTATTATTTGTATGATTCTTTTTAAGAAAATTGTAAATAAGTCTAATATTTTTAATCTATTTGATGCTTGGGACAATATTAACATTATATTTGCGCTTTGTAAAGAAATACGCTTGCATATTTCATTGAATTTACAAGAATTAAAAATGTAATTATTTGAAAATTAACTGCTTGTGAATTTTTGTTTACAGTAGTGATGATAGGTAAGATATTGGGGGAAAGTAGAAGAAAAATAGGATCTTTTTGGAAAATAATAGGGAAAAATAATACGATGGTGTTATTTTTAATAGTATTGTGTCCTGCCATTATAAGGGGGCAATCTGGTCCTGATTTTAACATTTTAACGGATAGGGCTTTTCAGAAATTATATCAGAATCCGGAAGACTGCATAAGATATTCTCAAAGCCTGTTAATTAGTGAAAAAAATATTGAACATAAAACCATTCTGCGAAAAACCATCTCCTGGGCATATGCAATGCAGGGAAATTATGTACAGGCAGTCAATACTTCAAATCAAAAAGAAGACGACAGTCAGGAAGTAAAACAGTCCCGTTTTGTAAGAGTATTTGGTAACTTTAATCTTGCAGACCAATACCAGAATTTAGGATTATATGAACAGTCGAGAAATATTATTGCCGGAATTTTGGCAGATCAGGATCTTCTGACCAGTAAAAATTTAAAGGAAAGAATGACCTTGTCAAAGCTGTATCAGCTTCAGGCAATCAATGACGGTGTTTCCAAAAAGTATGGTGAAGCGCTGAAAAATTTCGATATTAGTGATCAGTATTTGGACTACGATAATGAGGAAAATAAGATTACAAGACAGGAAAATACTATTTTTCGGGCATTGTATCTGATGAGAGCCAATAGGCGAGAAGAATCTAAAAAACTGCTTGATGAGGTGATTCATGAGATTGAAAATCAGGGAGACTATGCTTTTCTTGCTGCATTTGCTTACGAAGCATTGTCACAATATTACTTTTCAAAAGAAGACTATCATACTGCAATACATTATTTAGAAAAAGGATTTTCCAGAATTGAAGATCTACCTTACAACGATTTAAAGCTTATATTTTACGAATTATTTACCGAAAACTATCTTGCCCTGAATAACGGTGAAAAATATTCGTATTACAATAACCTGTATTCTGATTTAAAGAACAAACTGGATTCCAACAGGAAAGAAGGAATACAATATATCGTTAAGCTACTGGAAATCTATCATAAAAAGAATATCGAATACCAGAAACAAAACAAATCAATTCAGGTAAAGATTATTATCAGCATTACCTTATTCCTTATTTTAGGAACTATAGTCGGCTTTTATTACGAACAGAGAAGAGGAAAAGATCTGAGAAAACAGTTAGTTTTTTTTGAAGGACAAAGAAAAAGAGAAATCTCTGCATCGATTTCAATTGCTCATGAAGAACCATTGATAAAAGTAAATAAAACATCAGAAAAAGACCAGGCAAAGGTATCGAAGGAAAAAGAAACTGAAATTCTTGAGAAACTTAAAGAATGGGAACTTACCGATAATTATTTAAACAAAAACATGTCGATTTCTATTCTTTCTGCTGAAACGGGAATCAATACGAAATATTTATCAGAAGTAATTAATAACAATAAAGGAAAAAACTTTAACGGATATATCAATGAATTAAGAATCAATCATATTGCTTCCCTTCTGAGAACAGATCCTGCCTATCTCAATTATAAAGTAAGCTATCTTGCGGAATATACAGGATTCTCTTCACATGGCGCATTTACCAATGTTTTTAAATCCATTACAGGAATGTCTCCCAATCATTATATTCAGGAAATTATAAAGAATAAAAAATCATGAAACTGTTTATCAAGATTCTCTTTATTGTACTTTTAGGTTATCAGACCGGGTTTTTTGGGCAAAATATTTCTAATGATTCCCTCATTAAAAAGGCAAACCAAGAAATATACAACAATCCTGACAATGCTGTAAAAATAGCTAAAAAATTGCTTCAGAAAGAGAAAGATGTTAACAAATTGGTTAAGATTTATTTAGTCCTTTCCATAGCAAATATTGCCAAAAGAGACTTTGATGAATCCCTGAAAAACCTTCTTGTAGCAAGAGAACTTGTCCAGAAAACCAATAGCCTGAATATAAAAACCAGTGTATTGACTTCCATTGCCATGCAGTATCAGCAGATGGATTTTTACAGCAAAAGTCTTGAAACATTAGATGAAGCAGAAGAGTATCTTATACAGCTTCCGGACAACGATCCTTACAAATATTTTGAAACAGCAAGAAGCTATGCTTTGCGGGGGATGATTCATAAAAGCCAGTTTAATCCGGAAATTGCGCTCCAGGAATTCCTCATTGCAGCCCGGAATTTTGAAAAAGTAAAAGAAAAGGAAACTCATTTTAACCAAAGTATTGTGTATTACAATATTGGATATTGCTATCTGCTTTTGAATCAATTGAATAAAGCCGAAGGAGCCTTCGTGAAATCTTTGGAATTTGCCCGTTTTATCAATGCAAATAGTTTAGAAGCATTTGCCTTGAAGGGACTTTCGGAAGTGTATAAGAATAAAAAGGAAAACCAGACTGCAGTTGATCTATTGGTCAAAGCGCAGGAACTTTCCCAAAAAATTGGTGACCTTACTCTGAATGAAGGAATCTATAGAGAAATGGCGGAGAATTATCTTGCCATGGGAAATCAGCATCTTTACCAGGTTTACAACGGGAAATTTTTTGAAGTAAGTTTTAAGAGAGAGCAGAATGAATTAAGTTCTATCAATCATGCTATTGATGTCCATAATAAAGAAATGCGTAAAAAAACGAAGGAAATTGCATATAATTATAATATTCTTATTGGAGTTGTAGTGGCGGTTGGACTAGTGATAATTATTACCTTGCTTTATATTACTTTAAAAATAAAGAAGAAAAACAAAAGATATCATGATGAAATACAAGGTCTTATCTGTTCCTGATTTTAAAAGCTGTAAAACTCTTCCGAAAACAAGATCAATGTAAAAATGCTCGTTGCTCCTATATTCATCACTATTCCTATAGAATAACTACGTTTTTCCGGAGCAGAACGTTCTGTGTTGAGGCGTTTTTTTAAGTTGTTGATTTTTATATTGTTGCTTTTTTTGTACATATATTGTAACAAGCATAAACTTTATATGTATAGGAGTTGTTATTGAAATAATTATGAGCTTAGCTGAGGATTGTCCGATATTTGTTTTGGAATTTGATATGAGTTTATTAAAGCCCAAAAAACACAAACAAACAAGAGCACGTAATGATGAAGGTACAATGCGGAATAGAAATATTCCGCATTTATTTTTACTCTTCAAAACAACTATACACGAAGTAGTTCGTTTCTATGCATCCGTTTAGTTCACTTTATTTTCTCTGGTTCTTCAGAATTAAATTATTATCTAATTTATAACTAAATCCTTTTGCAAATCTAAAGGTATTCGTGGCGATTAAACTTTTCTTGCAGATCGTACAGATTTTTCGATAATGAATTAAAGAGGTGTATATATTTTTTTAAATGCATAGGGCATAGACTTATGGGTCAATAAAATAATTTGTGCATTAGTGGCAATTAAAAAGCAAGTTTAGCCAGATTCAATTTTATCGAAGAAAAAATCCTCGCGCCTTAAAGCATAACTAAGATAAATAATTTGCGTCTTTGCACTTTCCAATAAAAAAATTACTACTTTTATATCAACCAAGTAAACAATTCGTTTTGAGAACAGCTCGTAAACCTATTATCGCTTACTATTAGCCTTCAAAACCACAGGCTAATGATTCTTTCGTTTGGGCAAATCTACCCGAACAGGTTCTTATGTATCATATTATTTATCGTATTGCTGATAGAGCAGCTGTATTTTGTATTCCTTTTTGATATTTATACTGATCAAATTTGAATAGAGAATAGATGCTAAGCTTTTGTGCATTTATTTTTCTACTGTACCAGATGCTTACGATTGGTAATGCGTGAATAATATGTAAAAATCTTACAAAGAATATTAAGCACGATAATAATGAGTATACAGTATATATGGGAGATCAACGCGAAAAATACTCCTACCTTAAAAAAGAAATGCAATCATTGTGACAGCGACAGATTTCATTGCAGTGATAAATTCAGATTAAATGCCCAGAAAAAAAACATTGATATATGGTTAATTTACAGATGTGTAAAATGTAATAACCGCTACAATATGACTATATTCTCGAGAATCAGAACAGAATCTATCAGTAAAGATATCTTTAATAGATTTTCAGAAAATGATACCGATTTGGCTTGGGAATATGCATTTTCACAGGAGATAAGACGAAAAAATAATGTTGAAGCTGATCTTGAAAGTGTAGAATATGAGATTCTGTATGAAGAAATTTTAGAAGAGCAAATGGAAAGTTCAGAAGATGAGATATTCATCTTTAAAATTCATAACCCTTTTGATTTTAACCCCCGGATATCAACAGTTGTCAGAACATGTTTACACCTTTCATCAGGCAAACTGAAGCAATTAATGGATATGAAGGGCATCTTTGTTCATGGAAAACCATTACAAAAGAAACATAAAATAAAAAACGGAGATATTATTCAGGTGACAAAAGAAAAATTAAAATTCGTCTTACAAATCGAAAACATACATCCGGAATTAATAATCTCAAAATAAAAAATGGACCGTTTCAGAAGAAGCGGTCCATTTATCTTATATGGTAAATCTTTAAGAAATTTAAGAGGAAAAATCATCCAGCATATCAGCTGATGGGACAAAAAATAAAGTTCCCGTCTGAGCTGTACTGAAATCCAGAATACGGTCATAATTTCCTGGGGGATCACCAATAAACATATTGGTCAGCATTTTTTCTACCGTGCTGAAAGTACTGGCATAACATATAAAATAAGTCCCCATTTCATTCGTGGAAACATTTCCGAAAGGCATATTATCTCTTACCACTTTAAAATCATCACCAACATTTGCTAATGCGATATGAGAGTTTTTAGGCTTTACCTCATTATCCATCTCAATATCTTGTTCCTTTGATCTTCCGATTACTTTTTCCTGATCTTCCACAGAAAGAGACTTCCATGCATTCATATTATGGATGTATTTTTGTGTGAAAAGGTAGCTTCCTCCTTGATACCCAGGATCTGCTTCTCCGATAACGGCAAAATAATCACGGTCTTTACCATGCGGATTCTCTGTACCATCCACAAAACCTAAGATTGATCTGCTATCCCAATAGCGGAATCCCTGAACTTCTACCACACAATCTGCAATGTCTTTCATAAAATCTGAGATCGTAGAAGCCATATCATAGGCAAAGCTTTTCTCGTCTGCACGAATATGAAAATGAAGATCACCTCTCGTACTTACAGCAGTGTGTTTGCTACCTTTTATTTCCTCAAATTTTTTAAACTCTTTAGGAAGCGGAGTAGGAAGTTCCAGTTGCAGCCATGCTTCATATCCAATACCCATCACAACGCTTGCCTTTGAATCCGGGAAACGGTCGAGAGCAGAATTATTAAGGTTGATAATCAAAGCGCACATTCTCTGAAATACAGCTTTAATTTTGGAAGAATCGACATCCTGTTTAAAGTTCCAAACCAGAAAATAGGTATTGTTGTTAGGATAATCGGTAACGTTTTGAGAATTCATCTTGTTTGGTGTTTCGTTTATTGACATTTTAAATTATTTCTGATCAATCAAATTTAATAAATGATAAAGAGATTACATTACAGTATTCCTTAGATACACAATTTATGACATTTTTTTCACAAATTACAGCAGAGACTTTTATATTTTCTCTCATAAAACAAGGCTTAAAATGAGTATTATTGTAATAAAATTAATCTTCAATAAAATAGTATGGGACATTGGGAGATTTTTCTGTTATTTTTGATAATAGCCTTTGTGTATTCATCGGTAGGATTTGGAGGTGGTTCCAGCTACCTTGCTGTTTTGGCGATGTATGCCCTTCCTTACCAGGAAATAAGGTTAACAGCATTGATATGTAATGTCATTGTAGTAGTAGGAGGTGTATATATTTATATTAAAAATAAACAGGTAGATTGGAAAAAAGTACTCCCCATTACACTCGTCAGTGTTCCCATGGCTTATCTGGGAGCTATTCTGAAAATCAGTCAGGAAACATTCTTCCTGATTCTGGGGATTACGCTCATCATTGCGGCAATCTTATTATGGGTAAAAACAGATGCTAAAGTAAATGAAGAGACCCTGCAGGATTCCAGAACATCCTTATTGGGAAACAGTTTTCTAGGAGGCGGAATTGGCTTTTTGTCCGGTTTAGTTGGTATTGGAGGCGGAATTTTCCTTTCTCCATTGCTTAATCTCATGAAATGGGATACTCCGAGAAAAATTGCAGCTACTTCCAGTGTTTTTATACTGGCTAATTCTTTGTCTGGAATTGTAGGACAGTTGTCAAAATTATCAGTAGATATGGATTATTTCAGGATTCTGAGCTTATCTCTGGCTGTTTTAGTTGGCGGACAGATCGGTTCCAGAATGTCTCTGAAATGGAACCCTTTGATTATAAAAAGAATGACGGCTATACTTGTATTGGTTGCAGGTATAAATGTTTTGATAAAATATTTGTAAAATTTATTTTAAAGAATATAATGAAACTTAAAATACTAGCTTTTGGAATAACGAAAGATATTTTGGGAGCTGCAGAAAAAGAATTGGAAACACAGGATGATCTGAAGGTTGGTCAGCTAAAAAGAATACTGGAAGAAAACTTCCCTCCGTTAGTAAAACTGAAATCCTATTTCATTGCTGTAAATGAAGAATATGCAGAAGATGATCAAATCATTGTATACACAGATGAAGTTGCTCTTATCCCACCTGTAAGCGGAGGATGATTTATAAGCATTTGAACCAAAAATTTGTGCATTCGTGGCGATTTACCGTCATTAGCAAACAATAAATTCCGATGTAGAATCAAAGGCATAAAAAAGAAATAAATGGTCGATATCAAAATCACAGATAATATTTTAAGCATAACCGAATGTCTCACCTTGGCTGAAGATCTGAGTAGTGGTGGCATTGCAACATTTATAGGAACAGTTCGTAACATTACAAAAAATAAAGCGGTAGTTCGGCTGGAATATGAATGCTATCAGGCTATGGCTGTAAAAGAAATCAGAAAGATTGTGGACCAAGCTACATCCCGTTTTTCTGTGCGTAATATCGTTGTACATCATCGTACCGGAATTTTGTTTCCTGGTGATGCTGCGGTAATAATTGTGGTAAGTGACGGACATCGAGATGCGGTTTTTGAAGCTTGTCGTTATGTAATTGATACCATAAAGCAAACCGTTCCTATATGGAAAAAAGAAATTTTTGAAGATGGTGAAGAATGGGTTTCTGCACATCCATAGTTTGAAGGACGAAATTTCGTATATTTACTATACCAGATTATTAAGATATGAAAACCAATATATTAGAAAATAAATCTGTACGGCAGATCGATATTGTCAAAGTAAAAGAAGACAACAGTTTTCCTTATACAGATGATATTTCTGTAGAAGAACCCTTGGAAATCCGTATTTCTTATGGAAAAGATCAAAGGGAAACTAAAAATATATCCGTCACCATGCGGACTCCCGGTAATGATACCGAACTTGCTGCCGGTTTTCTGTTCACAGAAGGAATTATTTCAGAATATCACCAGATCAGAAATATAGATCATCCCACTGCCGAATGTTCCAGAAATAGAGAAAACATCATTGAAGTAGAGCTGGCAGATGATTTTGTTCCTCAGCTTAAAAATGCAGATAGGAATTTTTATACCACATCCAGTTGTGGAGTCTGCGGAAAAGGCTCTATCGAATCCATAAAAACAGTAAGTACTTTCCAGAATATTGAACGGGAACAACAGGCTATAACATTACAAACGATATATCAGTTATCCGAAGACTTACAGTCTTTCCAGAATAATTTCAGTGCAACAGGCGGTATTCATGCATCTGGTATTTTTGATTTTAATGGGAACCTACTTGCTTTACGAGAAGATGTCGGAAGGCATAATGCATTGGATAAACTGATAGGACATGCTTTGTTTACCGGACAACTTCCATTGAAAGATCATATTTTGGTACTCAGTGGAAGAGCCAGCTTTGAACTGATTCAGAAAGCAGCTATGGCAGGAATTTCTATTGTTGCGGCAATAGGAGCACCGTCCAGTCTGGCAGTTGATCTCGCTAAAGAGTTTAATATGACTTTGCTGGGGTTTCTCAGAGATAATAGGTTTAATATTTATAATCAAAGCAGCTTCCACAAAATAATCGAAAAATAACCACCACGCCACAAAAATCATTTGTGCATCTGTGGCAAAATAAAAAGTTATCGCCACGAATGCACGAATAAAGATAATATAATAGCATAGATTAAGCAGGAACGTAAGTGGATATGTAAATTAAAATAATCACGCAGGACGAAAATGATTCGTGCATCTGTGGCAAAAAATAAAAGATTAGTAATCAAAATATGATAGCCACGGATACACGAATAAGAAGAATAGAATAGTATAAATTATATCCTTTAAGTAGGAATGTAAGTGGATATATAAGTTGAAATAATCACGCAGGACGAAAATGATTCGTGCATTCGTGGCAAAAAAATAATAACAACCATGGATACATAAATAAAAATATGGGTCCGTGGAAATAAAAAACACATAATGAATGAAAGATTTAGTTTACAAACAGGAGTCCTATGCAATAATTGGAATTTGCATGGAAGTACATAATAATTTAGGATCTGGATTTTCAGAAATCGTTTATAAAGATGCCTTGGAGTACGAAATGAATCAGGCTGGTATCTTATATGAAAGAGAAAAAGAATATGCTATACATTATAAAGGGACTTTGCTTCCACATAAATTTTATGCAGATTTTGTCGTATTTGACAAAATAATATTAGAAGTAAAAGGAACCGCAGATATTGCTGATGAACATATTGCACAGTCTATTAATTATTTAAAAGTATCTGAAAATAAACTGGCTTTGATTGCAAATTTCGGGGAAACGAAATTGAATTATAAACGAATAGTTTTATAACCACGAAACAAAAAATATTCGTGCATTCGTGGCAAAATAAAAAGTTATTGCCACGAATGCATAAATAAAAATAATATGATACTATAAATTATATCCATTAAGTAGGAATACAAGCGGATATATAAATAGAAATAATCACCGCTGCATAATCATTCGTGAATTCGTGGCAAAATAAAAAGTTATTGCCACGAATGCATAAATAAAAATAATTTGATACTATAAATTATATCCATTAAGTAGGAATATAAGCGGATATATAAATAGAAATAATCACCGCTGCAAAATCATTCGTGAATTCGTGGCAAAATAAAAAGTTATCGCCACAAATGCACTAATAAAAATAATTTGATACTATAAATTATATCCATTAAGTAGGAATATAAGCGGATATATAAATAGAAATAATCACCGCTGCATAATCATTCGTGAATTCGTGGCAAAAAGTAAAATATTAGTAATCAAAATATAATAGCTACGGATACACTAATAAAAAAGTATATCTGTGGTGCAAACAGAAATAAGGATATGAAAATTAGAATAAAAGATAACTCAATAAGGTTTCGGTTAACTCAATCAGAAGTTTCAGAATTGGGTGAAAATGGAATTGTTTCCAGTTTCACAGAATTTGTAGACAGACCATTCATCTATGCTATAGAAAAAACAGATGATCGTGCATTATCGGCTGCTTTTATTGAAAATAAAATTGTAATGAAAATGCCCGCTGCAATGGTTGAGGAGCTTGTATCTACAGATATTGTCGGATTTGACGGGCAGGCTGGGCTTGTAAAGCTTTTGGTAGAAAAAGACTTTGTATGTATAGACAATACAATGGAAGACCAAAGCGATAACTATCCGAATCCCAATCTTAAATGTTGATCACTTTACAAAATCAAAGGCTATGGAAGAAAATAACAAAAAGAGAGTAGAAGAAAAAATCCACAAAGAACCTAATGCGGAAAATCCTTTTACGTTACTTGATCTTAAGCTGACACATGTTGAAAAAGCTGCTGCGGGAGTTCCTGCTGTAATGGCTGCTTTTAGTGATTTATTTGAAGAAAAAGCGCCTATCAGAGGTATGAGAGCCCTGTTCAAAATGAACCAGATGGGAGGCTTCGACTGTCCGAGTTGTGCCTGGCCTGATCCTGATGACGAGCGTTCTGTTCTTGGAGAATATTGTGAAAACGGAGCAAAAGCGCTAGCCGAAGAAGCAACAACAAAACGTGTAACCCCTGAATTTTTCAAACAGAATTCGGTATACGATCTTGCTAAGTTAGATGATTATCAGATCGGGAAAATGGGAAGACTTACAGATCCCATGTACCTGGCTCCCGGTGCTACCCACTATGAACCAATTAGCTGGGATAATGTTTTCAAAAAAATAGCCGAACATTTCAATGCTTTAGAATCTCCTGATGAGGCAGCTTTTTATACTTCGGGACGAACAAGTAATGAAGCATCCTTTGTGTATCAATTATTTGCTAAAGAATTTGGAACCAATAATATGCCTGACTGTTCCAATATGTGTCATGAAACCTCAGGATCTGCCTTACGCCCAACCATTGGAATTGGTAAAGGAACAGTAACGTTGGAAGATTTTTATGACGCTGAAGTGATTATAATTATCGGACAAAACCCTGGAACCAATGCCCCAAGAATGATGAGCGCTTTGGCAAAAGGAAAGAAGAACGGGGCTAAAATTATTGCCATTAATCCCTTGCCTGAAGCAGGATTGATGGGCTTTATTAATCCTCAGAGTGTAAGAGAAGTCATTACAGGCGGTGTACAATTGGCAGACCTTTATTTACCTGTAAAAATCAATGGAGATATGGCTTTACTTAAAGCTTTGGAACTTCTGTTGATTGAATTTGAAAAGAAAAATCCGGGTAAAGTTTTTGATGAAGAATTTATTCAAAACAAAACAGTAGGATACGAAGACTTCATGAAGCAGTTTGATGACTACAAACTGGAGGAACTGGCTGAACTTTCAGGAGTTTCTAAAGAAGCATTGCAACAAGCAGTGGAAATGATTGCCTTTAAAAAACGTATTATCGTCAGTTGGGGAATGGGGCTTACCCAACAACCGAACGGAGTAGATATGATTCGTGAAATCCTTAATATTCTTTTATTGAAAGGAAGTATCGGAAAACCAGGAGCTGGAGTCTGCCCTGTACGTGGTCACAGTAACGTGCAGGGAAACAGAACAATGCTGATTGACGAAAAACCTACAGATGAACAACTTAACCGTCTTGAAAATTTCTATGGTTTCAAAGTACCCCGCAAACATGGATATGATGTAGTACGTGCTATAAAAGCTATTCATGAAGAAAAAATAAAAATGATGTTCTGCATGGGAGGAAATTTCCTTTCTGCAACACCGGACACTACCTATACAGCAAATGCACTCAGAAAGCTCAAACTTTTGGTATGCGTTTCCACAAAGTTAAACAGGGGACACCTTGTACATGGTAAAGAAGCATTAATTCTTCCAACGTATGGCAGAAGTGATAAAGATATTGTAAACGGAGAAATACAGATCGTCACCACTGAAAATTCAATGGGAGTTGTTCAGAGTTCAAAAGGAATGCTGGATGCTGTATCGGATAATCTGATCAATGAGACTCAAATTGTTTGTCGTATGGCTATGGCAACGCTGGGAGAACGTTCTGTTATAAATTGGCAACGTTATCACGATAGTTATGATGCCGTAAGAGATGACATCGAGCAGTGTATTCCAGGATTCACAGATTATAATGTTCGCGTCAGACAAAAAGGAGGATTCTATCTTCCCAACCCAGCGAGAGACGAACAAAGCTTTTCCAAAGAATTAGGCGGACGTGCACCATTTACATTAACAGAAATACCTGATAATACCCTTGCTTCCGATGAATATATGATGGCAACCACACGTACCCATGATCAGTTTAATACAACTATTTACGGGTTGGATGATCGTTATCGTGGAATTAAAAATGAGCGTCGTGTGATATTCATGAACCAGATAGATATTGATAAAGCAGGATTTAAAGCAGGAGATAGAGTAGACCTTTACAATTATGATGATGGAATCGAAAGAGTAGCACCGTTATTTATCATTGTTTCCTATCAGATCCCGGAAAAAAATACAGTTACCTATTTCCCGGAAACCAATGTTTTGGTATCTGTAAATAATGTAGTAAAAGAAAGCAATATGCCTGCTTCCAAGTATGTTAAAATCAAAATCAAAAAGCATGACCCTGAAGTGTATAAAAAAGTAGACGAAATGCTTTATCAGGGAGCTATTCAAAGACCATAATTATTCTTAATTTTGTATATGAAAAAAATACTGCCTATAACGCTATTGCTTGTGTCCGGCTGGGCTTTTTGCCAGTCAGATTTTAAACTTAAAGTAAGTGGTGATGTTCCAAAACCACTAGAACTAAGTTTGACTGATCTATCAAAAATGCTAAGGAAAGAAGCATCATTAAAAGATAAGGACGGAAGCATTCATGTTTATACAGGCGTTTCAGTTCAGGATATTCTCGCAAAAGCAGGAGCCCCTTCAGGTAAAGAGCTTCATGGAGAAAATATGACAAAATATCTGTTGGTAAAATGCAAAGACGGATATCAGGTTTTATTCTCATTGGCGGAGCTGGATGCTTCTATTGCTGACAAAAATGTAATTGTGGCAGATACTATTGACGGAAAACCATTGCCGGAATCAAAAGGACCACTCCGAATCATTGCAGAAGGCGAGAAAAAACCGGCACGCAGCTCTTATCAACTGGAATCTTTAGTAATAGGACAGATTAAAAAATAAATTGCAGTAAAAGCTTTACAAAAACACTATGATTATAAGGAAGAAGGAACATTGGTTCAAAATGCTTTTTGTCTGGCACGGCTCAGTTTTGCCGAGGCTGTTGCCACGCCTTTTTTTACTTTTTATTTTAGCATTGGGGGTCGTGTACCTGCGGGGAATGATCTTTTCTTTTAAAGTTCCACTTAATCCGGCACCATTAACATTATTCGGGTTTGTTCTTGCTTTATTTTTAGGATTCAGGAATAATGCCAGCTATGAAAGATTTTGGGAAGGGCGTAAATTATGGGGCGCTTTACTGAATACAGCACGATCATTAACCCGTCAGGCTTTAACCTTAAAAAATGTACAGAACAGCAGTCTCTCCGTTCATGAATTTATCCAGTTGCTGGCGGCTTTTATTTTTGCTTTAAAACATCAGTTGAGAGGAACAGATGCTTATGATGACTTAAAAGAAAGACTTAATGAAAATCAACTGAAAATTGTTTCAGCATCAAAATACAAACCTGCTGTCATTATGAAACTATTGGCAGACTGGGTACAACAGGCAAAAGATGAAGGAAGTATAGACACTATCCAACAGGCTCGTTTCGATGAAAATTTTGATAAGCTTTCTGATATTGTAGGAGGTTGCGAAAGAATTATTTCCACCCCGATTCCTTACAGCTACAGGGTTTTATTACATCGTACCGTTTATATTTACTGTTTTCTGCTGCCTTTTGGTTTGGTAGATTCATTGAGATGGTTTACCCCCCTTATTGTAGTCTTTGTAGCCTATACATTTGTAGCATTTGAAGCGATTGCGGATGAAATTGAAGAACCTTTTGGAACAGAAGCCAATGATCTCGCGTTGAACAGTATGTGTGTGATGATTGACGAAACTATTCATGAGATGGCAGGAGAAAAGATCAAAGTTTCTCAAAAAGTAACACATAATATAATAGATTAGGAATGTGATGGAAAAGCCGGTTATTTATACCATTGGACATTCTGTTCACTCGTTGGATGAATTTATTGAAATGCTGAATTCATTTGATATTAAAATGCTTGCAGATGTCAGAAGATTTCCGGGTTCAAAGAAATATCCGTGGTTTAGTAAAGATAATCTGGAAAAAGTATTGCCGGAACACCACATTGATTATATTCATATGGAAGAATTGGGTGGGAGGAGAAAAGTTCAGCCAAATTCTGTAAACAGTCGTTGGAAAAACGAATCTTTCCGTGGATATGCCGATTATATGCAAACAGCAGGATTTACCAGAGCGGTTGAGCAACTTGAGACGATTGCCAGACAGAAAACCACAGCGTTTATGTGTTCAGAAGCAGTATGGTGGCGTTGTCACAGGTCTATGATTTCAGATTATCTTAAAGCAAAAGGCTGGAAGGTAGAACACATTATGAATATTAGAAAAGTGGAAGAACATCCATACACTTCACCAGCAAGAATCAGAGATGGGCATGTTTTTTATTCCGATGAAAGCTTATTTGATTGAAAAACTTTTGTGGTCCAATAAAAACATTCAAAATCATAGAAAAGCTAATATGAAACCAAAATTTAAAACAGGAGATAAAGTAAGCTGGAATTCAGAAGCGGGCAGAGTTTCAGGAACAATCATCAAGATTCATACAAAAGATTTTGATTATAAAGGATATACTCATCATGCCAGTGAAGACAGCCCACAGTATGAAATTAAAAGTGATAAATCTGATCATATCGCAGCCCATAAAGAATCAGCACTCACCAAGATATAAAAGCAATAGCAGCTTTCTTCTTATGATTTAATTCCGTTAATACCATTTTTCAAAGAAAAAACTTCCTTTTCCGGAAAAATACTTCTTATCTTTTTTACAGCTTCCATGCTTCGTTTTCCGGATTGACAGTAAATGACAATAGGGTTTGACGCCAACGAAATGGAAGAAAAATGATCCTGTAACTCCTCCAATGGAATATTTTTTCCACCAATATTGAAATTTCTATGTTCTTCTCCCGTACGTACATCGATGATTTCAAACAGTGTTTGATCCTTTGTAAGTTCTTCAAAAGTAATAAGCTGTACAGTTTGCGGTAGTGAAGTAATTTTTACAGCTGTTTTTCTGAGTTTAATGATTTGGGTTTTGCCATTCATTACGTTTATCATCCATAATTTTCCGGCTAACGTTTCTTCTGATCTGGTCAGGTATTTTATCGCTTCATTAGCCTGCATACATCCTACAATTCCTGCAAGAGTAGGAATTACACCACCTTCCCGGCAGTTTGGAACCTGTGACTCTTCTGCATTAGGAAAAACGTCACGATAATGAGGAGCGTAAGAACCATCTTTTTGTAAAGCATTCCAGATGCTTACCTGCCCTTCATGTTGATAAATAGCTCCATAAACAAGAGGTTTTCCTGCAAGGACACAAGCGTCATTCAGTAAACATTTAGTTTCAAAATTATCAGTTCCTTCTATGATCAGATCAAATTCTGAGATCAATTCCATGACATTGGAAGAAGAAACCCTTTGCTGATAAGGAATAATAGAAACAGACGGATTCTGCTGCTGTAATCTTTTGGCTGCAACTTCTACTTTAAAAGCTCCCACATCTTCCGGATTGTATAGAATCTGACGGTGAAGATTACTTAAAGAAACAATATCATCATCTACAAGACCAATGGTTCCTACACCCGATGATGCCAGATATTGTGCTGAAGGACAGCCAAGTCCTCCCATTCCTACAATAAGAACCTTAGCGTTTTTAAGCATTTCCTGAGAAGAGATACCAAAACCAGGTAAAGCAATCTGACACTGATAACGTTCAAATGATGTATTCATAACTGTTTCTTTTATTTTTCTCTATTAATAGATAAGATTCTCACCCGATTACTCAAGTTGAAGCGGTCTTATTTTTAAATATTTCAACTATATTATTCGTAAATCCGTGGCTATTATAATTTTATTGCAGATAAAATATTTTGTATTAAAAAACATTTAGAAGATAAAAAAATGAGTCTTTACGATTTCCAACAACTAAGTATAAAACTCTTGTAGTTCTTTGCATCAGCGTTTCAGAATCTGTTGTGCTTTTTCCGCTTCCTCCGGAGTATTCACATTCATTAAAGCTTCCGGATTATCGGGTTTTAAAATAAGGGTATCACTATTGATCAGTACTTTTCGCGGACATGTATTTCCGCTTCCTAAAAAATTCAGAAGTAAAGGATAACTTTTCGGTTCCCAAATGGTAATCAAAGGCTCAGGCAAGCCATCAAAAGGACTTTCGTAAGTGGTAGCTGCTCTTTCCGGATCTCGTGACTGCAATAAAAATTCCAGAGATTTCTGATCCAAAAGCGGCAGATCACATGCTACTACCAGCCATGCTTTATCTCTTTGGGCACGCAAAGCAGAAAGAATTCCTCCAAAAGGTCCCATATTCAGGAATGTATCGGTAAGTGCATTATAATTAGGGTCAAAATTATCCAGCTGATCCTGTCTGCATGAAATAAAAACCTCATCACAAAAAGGAGCGAGAAGATCAGCTGCAAAATAACGTTGCTCCTTACCATGCCAGTGAAGAAGATCTTTTGCCTGTCCCATTCTTACGCTTTTCCCGCCCGCCAGTACCAGTCCGTTGATCGCAGGAATTGTATTAAGCTCTTCTGAAATCATTTTTTCCACCTGATTTTTCTATTAATTTAATTTCTTTGATTACAATATCATGGCTCAAAGCTTTACACATATCATAAATAGTCAATGCGGCTACTGAGGCTCCGGTAAGGGCTTCCATTTCCACTCCGGTTTTGGCTTCAATGCTAGCCGTGCATTCAATCACAATGTCGTTATGGTCATTCAATTTGATCTGTACATTACAATTATCAAGTCCTATAGGATGACAAAGCGGAATCAATTCACTTGTTTTCTTGGCACCCATAATTCCAGCAATGATGGCAATCTGAAATACTGAACCTTTTTTAGTATTAAAATCATCTTGTTGTAATGCTTTCAATACAGTTTCAGGTAGAGAAATGACAGCTTGAGCAACTGCTTTTCTGTGAGCAACTTTTTTCCCGCCAACGTCTACAATGGCGGGTTCACCGTTTTTATTTAGATGGGTAAATTCTGACATATTTTATTTTTTTAAACACAAATATGATTTGTTTTTGCCACGACTGCACGAATATTTTTAATTAGAGCCAGAAAAGCCTATGTTTCTATGCGTTTTAATTTTTTTTACCACATAGGAACATAGAATATTAAAAGTATTTAAATAAATTCGTGCATTCGTGGCATTTACTTCAATCATTATATTTCCATACTTTATAAACCTCACCTTTTTTAAAACTATTCTGTTCCAAAGGAAGCTCTATAAAAGCATTTGTATCAGCAAGGTGAGAAAAATCCCCTGAACCATTTGTATTCACTGATTCTGCAGTAATCTGCCCCAATTCATTGACTCCAAGTTTTACTTGTGCAAAATACTGAAGAGCAAAAGGAAAATCAATATCATTCTGTAAAACAGCGAACATAGGCGAAACTCCGGAAATCTCCAACGATTTTTCCAGCCAGGGAATAAAATATCTGTGCAGGCACATGAATACAGAAACAGGATTTCCTGGAAATGCAAAAACAAGCTTCTGATCTTTATTTTTACCAAACCAGAAAGGTTTTCCAGGTCTTTGTTTTATTTTATGAAAAAGTTTTTCTATTCCGAGTTCTTCACAGACTTTAGGCAGATAATCAAATTTTCCCATAGACACTCCGCCACTCATAAGTAGAACATCATATTGATTGATACAGCGGGAAAGTTCTTTTTTTATCTCTTCATAATCATCATTAAGATGAAGAGTATCGGCTTCGATATTATATTTCTTTACAACCGATTGTATGGTAATTCCGTTGGAGCGCCTTAACTGATACGGACTTGGAACAGATTCAGGGCTTACCATTTCGTCTCCGGTGGAAATAATTACAATTTTAGGCAGTTTGTTTACTAAAATTAAAGTTTTTCCGATAGATGAAGCTATTCCAATAATAGCAGGAGTAATGATTTGATTGGCATTTACCAGAACTTCACCTTCTTTTTTATCCCTTCCTCTCAGATGAATATTCTGTCCTTTTTTAATATCAATATTTATTGTGGCAATACCTTCGTTTATTGAAATATCTTCATAACGAATAACAGTATCTACTGAATGATCTAAAGCTGCTCCGGTCATGATTTCAATACATTCTTCTTCAGAATCAATTGAGATAGAAGGTTCTCCGGCAGACTGTATTGCTTTCACTGTAAAAGAACGGACTCCTTTTTCATAAGTATCATAATGGATTGCTATTCCGTCTACTGTAGGTCGGTCAAAAGGAGGAAGGTCGCGGTCTGCATTAAGATTCTCTGCCAGAACTCGCCCTAATGCATGATTATATGAGATTTCTTCTTTTCCAAAATTTTGGGTTTGGGAAAGTATAATGTCTTCTGCTTGTTGTACCGTGATCATTTCCATAATTATCCTCCAATTGTTGCCATAGACTGATGAATTTCTGAAGCGTTCATAGTTTGTTTTTCAGCTTCCCATCCGTCTTTGGGTTTGTGATGTATACTGTTGATGATTATATTTTTAAGTTCTTCGTCTGTTGCTCCAGACCGGATTTTCTCTTTTAAATTAATGCCGCCACCTTCATACAGACAGGTTCTTAATATACCTGAAGGAGTAATTCGTATTCTGTTGCAATCCCCGCAGAATGAACGGGTATAAGCTGCAATGATTCCGATATTTCCGGTAAAACCTGGTATTTTATAATTGTATGATGTGGAGCTCTTAGGATCTTTCAGTTTCTCTATATCAGGGAAATGATCTTTGATATGATTATAAATCTGTGGGAAATTCCATTTTGGAACTATTTCAGCATTATTGTTTCCATTGAAAGGCATTTCTTCAATAAACCGTACATCTACCGGAAGTTCTTTGGTAAGCTGAACCAAAGGAATTATATCTTCTGTATTCTGATCTTCCATGACAACTGTGTTAATCTTCACTTTGATCTGATGTTTCAATAAGCTTTCCAGTGTCTTCATTACCTTATCAAAGCTTTTTCTGCGGGTTATTTTGAAAAAACGTTCTTCATCCAACGTATCAAGGCTGAGGTTTACAGATTTTACTCCGAATGCTTTGAGCTGTGGGATGTATTGCTCGGTCAGAAGCCCATTTGTGGTTAAGCTGAGGTCAGTAAACCCATTAAGTTTTGATATATTTTCAATAAGGCTGATGCAGTTTTTTCTTACAAAAGGTTCACCGCCTGTTATTCTGATCTTATCAACTCCAAGATCTGTAAAAACGGAACATATTTTCAGCATTTCTTCATCCGTCATCAAATCATTCTGCTTAATCCACGGAAGTCCGTTCTCCGGCATACAATAGGTACATCGGAGGTTGCATCGGTCTACAACAGCAAGCCTTAAATAATTGATATGTCTTCCGAATTTATCTGTTAACATGCTTCAAAAAGGAAAAAGATCCTTACACAAATATACTTATTGTTTTACCGATATGCCAAAAAACTCAATAATGAAAATCAAGCTTTTTAAAATCATATAATATGCCTTAAAATTCAGTAATAAAGAGGGTTGAAAGGTTTTTTGTGCAGTTTTTTTATAGTGTTCTTTATGATGAACTGAGTGAAAAGATGATATTCCTGTCACGGTTTTTGATATTTACGAATGGGGAAGAAGAACGTATCTTTGCATGCTTTTAAAATGCCCTGATACTTCAGGTATTTTTATAAATTAGTATAGACTTGTATTGAAAAAAGATTTGTATGATTATAGATAAAGAATTGATTAATAAAAACTCGGTTGAAGAGGTATTCAACAGAGGAATAGATGTCGTTTTTCAGGATGAGGTAAGCGCGGCATCATTAAATTTCTTCCCGGATAACTGTTTTACCATTATTTTATTGGACGAATGTGATGGCGGAAAATGCATCACCGGACTTGATCAGTATAATCTTAAAGCTCATCAATTATTCATCCATCTTCCCAAAAGAGAGTATAAATGGGACCTTGCACCCAATACAGTCGGAAGAAGGCTTATTATCAATGATGCTATTTTAAAGACTTTTTCACCCACGCTGAAGTTTACTTTTTCTTCTTACAGCAAATATGAAATGATACAGCCTGATGATGAAACGTATCACAGATTCAGCCTTGAATTTAATGCTATTCGAAAGGAAATAGCTGCTGATGTGGTATTCCCGGAACTGATTAATGCGAGGGTGCGTCTTCTTGCCCTGATCATCAATTTATGGGTAGAGCATGCTTACGGAGATAAAGCACTGAGTACGCCGGATAACCTAGCTTTCCGTTTTCATATGCTTGTAGATAAGAATTATAAGAATCAGAAAAATGTTTCTTTTTATGCTAATGAATTATGCATTACACCAAACTATCTGGGGGTGATCTGTAGAAAACAATATAAAATTTCCCCATTGGAGTTCATCAAAGAAAGAATCATTCTTGAAGCGAAAAATCTACTTCACAGTTCGGATAAATCCATTAAAGAGATTGCTTTTGAGCTTGGATTTCAGAACTTTTCTCACTTTTCCTATCTTTTCAGAACCAAAACTGGGGAGACGCCTAAAAACTACAGAAAGAAACTTGAACATTCAAATGAAATTTCTTCATAGTAATTGTAGCAATTATAATTCTCTCGCAGATACTCATTCATAAGCATCTTCATAACCTTGACCTACGAGAGAAAAATAACGGTATTCAAATTTTATCACAGATAAAACTCTTAACACCTTAAAAACAGTTGAAAAAAATAGTGTCTTTGCGTTTTCAAATACAAAGATTTAATCCCATTTATTGGTAGTAGAAACTGCATATTTCCCAGCTCCGGTAAAGAAAAAACTGATCGCCACTAACATGTAGATAACAAGTAATTCTAACGCCCAGCCGCCAAATTCATTAAGCTTAAAAATATTGGAAGTCTGAGCCAGAATAGTTGCTGTGAAACAATTTGCTGCAAAAATCAACCCTGCAAGACGTGTCCTGAAACCTGTCATCAGCATAATGGGTGCAATGATTTCACCAGCAAATACACCATACGCGAAGAATGAAGGTAACCCATGCATTGTCATCATATCTTCAATAAATCCGATTCCGTGGATCAACTTGTTTACTCCATAAACTGACATTGGAAATCCAATGGCGATTCTGCTGATTAACATTCCTAAATCAATGTTCTTTTTCATTTCTTATAATATTTAAAAGTTATATTTTACAAATGCCCCGATATTTTCAAGGGTCTTTTTTCCGTTATTGAATTGATCAAAATTGGAAGCAATTCCGTACATCATTTTATCTTGTTTTACACCTAATCTTGCAAACTGTAATCCTCTCGGATATCCGCTGTTATCAATATTTCCTATAGCCAGTACACTGAAATATCCTTGTAAGTCTTCTTTCAGATAAGGCATGTATTCTAATGAGACGGACTGCTCAAGGGAAAATCCTTTCTGATAAGTAGTTCCGATAGAATAAGAAATAGAGTAGGTGGGTTTTGCAATTCGGTATTGTACATAAGCACTGAAGAATGCTCCTGGATTTTTCATCCCAAACGCAGCATTTACACTAAATTTTTTAGTAAGATTGTAAGCAAGGGTATTTCTTATGAAGAATATGTTTTCTTTATCTTTGGTATATTCTGTATCGAATAATGTGAGGTTGTTGAGTTTTATCCGATCATTGAAATAATAATTGACATTATGCATATAGGTATAGGAACGGTGTCCTAAAACAAGATCCGGAGTATAGGTAAGCTTCTGCGCATTCAGACTTAGAGATGCCGATGCGAGAGCTGTTATTGCGATGATTTTTGCCTTCATATTTCACTCATTAAAATTGTGTGAGCAAAATTATTCAGGCTGGAAAGGAATAAACTTAAGATATCTTAAGAAACGTCAGACAGGTGTTTTTTTCTTAAATAACTCAGGTATTCTACAGTGATTCCCAGATAAGAAGCAATCATGTATTGAGGAAAACGTTGTTCGATATTACGGTAAGCAGTTACAAAACTTCTGTATTTTGTATATGCATCTACTCTTGAATGCTCAAATGTTCTTTCCTGTAAAGTAACGTATGCCGACTGCATTTTCAGGCGCCAGAATTCAGAAATGGCAGGAACTTCTTTGTACAGAAGCTCAAGATTCGTTTTACTGATCTGTACGATAACAGTATTTTCATTGGCTTGAATGAACATCCTTGAAGGCAGCTCACTCAAATAGCTGTACAAATCATTTACCCACCAGTTTTCAATACCAAGCTGAGTGATGTTTTCTTTACCTTTTTCATCAATATAATAAGCATACAAACTTCCTTTGGCAATGAAACGCATATGTCTTGAAATCTGTCCTTCATAAAGCAGATATTCTTTCTTTTTAAGCTGAATAAATTCCAGTTTTTGGATGACAAGGGCAATTTCTTCTTCTTTTAAAGGAACGATTTCCTGAAAATGTTCTGTCAGTTGTGAAATAATGATATCTGTGTCCATAATGAAGCTGTAGTACTGCCTGTATTGTATATTGATGGCATAAAGAGATCAAATTTACGCAAATATTATGGCAAATAGGTTGGGAACATTGATAAATCAAATAGCTGAAATTTACAATTATATTGCTTTTCGATGTACAAAACATTATAGATATTTCTCGATATTATGAATAAATATTCAAGTTATTGGCTTACTTTAACATATAAATGTTACTTTTGCTAAAATGAAGAAAAATTTATTAGTTGTTAATGGTATCGGATTGTACAGAAATTTAAAAAACACAACTATTTATCCTTCTTATATTAAAGATCAACTTTAAATAATAAATACTATGAAAAACGCAAAGTTCCTCCTTACAGCGATGACTGTCGTAATGTTTTCTACTAGTGCTTTTGCACAGCTTACTCCCAAAGGTGCCGGTTCTGATAAAGACGAACACGGTTGTAAAGGTTCTGCAGGATATAGTTTCTCTGTGCTAAAAAATGATTGTGTAAGATTGTTTGAGGAAAAAGTACAGTTAAAAGATACAGATACTAAAAAATCATACAAGTCAAATGCTGTAGTGATTTTTAGTCAGGATGATAATCAGGCTGAATTGTTTTTACCAGCTGCTCACGGAAGCCTTATATTGGAGAAAGAAGCTACTAAAAAAGCTGTTATTTATAAGAAAGGACAATATACTTTAACAAAAGTGAAGAAAAGCTACGTGCTAAAATTAGCAAATAAAATCGTGTTCAAAAGTTAAGAATACCACACAATAATAATTTAAAGAAAGCCACAGTTTACATGATAAACTGTGGCTTTTTACAACTAAGAACTATTTAACTACGATTCTGTTTTAAGATAACCATAATGTAATACAGGTTCTTTGCCGAATAAACATGAAAAAATGTTCTGGAATTCATGGATATATTTACATTTTATGGCATTACCATAAAGTTTAAGTCCTTCCAGAATCTTTCGGGAGCTTAAATCAATATCATACTTTATAAAGTTTTCCGGTCTTTCATATCGTATTCTCTGATCGGAGGTATACGTTTTAGAAAACCCTAATTTTTCAAGCCATTCTTCCGTTATTTTAATAGGTTTTATAGAATCTGCCGGAACTGAAATACTTTGAATATCATTTTCAATTTGAACAAAATATGCCTGCTCTATACTGTGAAAAATTTCAGTGATCGTATAAATCTGATTTTCGTACTCGACTAAGTTTTTGATTTTAAGATCTGCTACGTTCATAATATTTTGATTTTTAATGATGATATGGAAGTATATAACCATCAAATATTATGCCTTGCATTGTATTGTTGTACAGTGTTTTAATGAAGTTTAGGTTAAACTTTCAGTATAAATAATTAATAATGTGTTAAAATAGAAGGATGGAGGCGTTTTCTCCGTTTATGTGATGTGGTATGTGTGTGGTATCAATGAATTTTCTTTTCTTTTGAAGATACATTGGCTGTCGCTAAAAGAAGGGCAATAACTATTGTAACAGTAAGGAAAGCAATAAAAACATTCCATGAGTAAGAGTGAAGAAGATATCCCGTTCCGCTTCCCAAAATACTCGAACCGAAATAATAAAATAACCAATAGATCGAAGTCGCGGAAGATTTCCCACGTTTAGCGTAAAGAGCTGTCATTTGGCTCGCCATCGTATGGGCTGCAAAAAAAGAAAGAGTAAACAGCGCCAACCCGAAAATAAGGAGGTAAAGATTTTCTGATAAGAGTAATAATGCTCCTGCCAGCATAGAAAGGATAGACACTTTTAAGATATTATTGGCAGGAAATCTTTTGGAAAGTCTGCCTACAATCATAGTTCCAAATACCCCAAAAATATACATCAGAAATATAAAAGCAATGATCAGATGACTCAAAGAAAAAGGTTTTGCTTCCAGTCTGAACGTCAGATAATTGTAAACACTTACAAAAGCACCCATTACCAAGGCAGCAATGATATATAAACGAAGCATATAAGGATTCGTCAGGAAAAACTTCATCTGCTTTACCTTAAGATGATAATCCGTTTTCTGAGGATTGAAAAACTTTGAATCCGGGAATAATTTCCAGAGTATAACTCCAAGGACTAAACTTTCTATTCCTATTACCAGAACAGCATTCCGCCATCCGAATTCTCCAGCCAAAAGCGTTGCCAATATTCTTCCGCTCATTCCGCCAATTGTATTTCCGCTTAAATACATACTGATTGCAGCTCCTATCACCGCTGCATTTACTTCTTCTGTAAGGTAGGCAAGAGCAACAGCAGAAACTCCCGAGACCACAAATCCCTTTAGAATTCCAATAGCAATCAGAAGCGTGAGACTGGGTACCCATGTTGAAATAATTGTGAGCAAAGCAGATGATATCAGGGAAAAAGTCATCAAACCTTTTCTGGAATAACTGTCTGCTTTAAATGCAAAAAATAAAAGACCCAATGCCATACCAATGGTAGATGATGATACCAAAAGGGAAGTATCACCTACGGATACATTGAAGTGTTCCGCAGCCATTGGAAGCATAGGCTGGAAAAGATACAGCTGTGCAAATACGGAAAGTCCCGAAAAGAAAATACAAAGTTTTATATATCGGAAACGTCGGCTTCCCCGGTCTGCTTTTTCAAGTGGATTCATGATTTATTGCAGTTAATATGCAGTGATTTCCCAGAAAATAAGGTCCTGTAAATTTCCTGATTATTTTTTAATTCTAAAAATTATTATCTCAATCATTATAATAGGTGATAATGATTGAGTAGGAGAGAGTCTTTAGAATTAATCCTAAAAAATCAGAAATTAATGCATCAGCTCGTAAACTTTGATCAGCTCGGCAATATTACTGACATCAAGCTTCTGAAAAATTCTTTTCTTATATGTACTTACGGTTGACATTTGGATATTGAGTCTGTTCGCAATTTCCAGATTTCCGTTTCCATCAGCCAACAATTTAAAAATTTCATACTCACGGGATGAAAGCTTTTCTGCAGGATTATTTCTTTTATTCTGGATAATTAGCCCAATAAGCTCCGAAGGATAAAAATATCCTTTTTCAATCACTGTTTTTACTGCGTTTTTGATTTCCTCTTCACTGCTTTGTTTGCTCAGGTAGCCTTCGGCACCTTCACGGATGTATTGTATTGCCACATCTTTATCATATCCTGAGAAAACAAGAATTTTTAGATCATTTTGTATGCCTTTTAGCTCAGGAATCATTTTTTTATATTGAGTTCCAGGCATATCTATATCTAAAATAAGAAGTGTATAATGTTGATTTGCAACTGTTTTTTTTACTTGCTCGTAGTTTTCAGCAAAATCAATGTTCAGATTTGGATAGGCAGTTTCCAAAACTAATGCAGTTCCTGCCCGAACTACATAATGATCATCTGCGATTAAAATTCTTTCATTCATAATAAAATTAGTTTTTGTTGAGCGTTATCTCTACAAGAGTTCCCTTAGGATCATTTTGTCTAAAGCTGATTTCAGCATGTATTTTTTTCACCAAGTGAACCACCATATGCAATCCTAACCCTTTTCCTTTAAAGCTTGGAGTCTCTAATTTAGGGTTTTTAAATAAATTCATATAAATGGCAATTTGTTCCGCAGATATTCCTGCTCCGGTATCAGCTATTGTAATTGTAGATTTTCGTTCATTTTCTTTAATATCAAGCACTATATTTCCATCAAAGGTATTTTTTACAGCATTATCAAGGATGTTGTGAATAATTGCGGTTAAAATACTTTCATTCACATAAGAATAAATCTTTTTTTCATTTGCGTTGATGATTGTTGTACCTCTTTCCTTGGCAATTTCACAGAACAATTTCTTCTTAATCTCCAGAATTCTGTTCACAGGATATTCCACTTCTTCAAAAATATTTTCCGCTTTGTAAAGCTCTGTATACTCTTTTAAGTTCAGGGTAAACTGATAAAGCTGCTCAGAAGATTTGTAAATACTGTCAAAATACTTTTTCTGCAACTCCAGATCATCAGACTCATAAAGTTTCTGTGAAAGCATAGCAATAAACCTGATAGGAGTTGTGATGTCATGGCTTATCGTTTCCACCAATTTTTTCTGATACTCCGTTTCCTTTCGCAAGTCGCTCTTTACTACCTCAAGATTTAGAGATGTTTCTTTAAGTTCAGAGTTTTTATTATGCACAATCTGCTTAAGTGCTTTGTTTCTTATTCTTAAAAAATTGGTTGTCAACTGAACAATTACCATAATAATGATCAAAATAATGACGGAAACCGCTACCCTGAACAAAATTGTCTGGTAAAAGAAAGGCTCAATTGTAAATTTTATAGACTTTTCTTCATATTTCCCGTCAGGCGAAACTACCATTCTTACATTCAGTGTATATTCTCCCGGATCAAGATTGTTGATCGTATATTTAAGCTCCTTTCCTGTTGTGACAGGTTCCCAGCCGGAGTTTTCTTTTCCTGATATTTTAGCTTCCAGATAAAGATTGTCCAGGTTGGAGTAGTAAGGAATATCAATGAAAATATCTGCCGTTTTATATGTATTTTGTAAATCCAGAGTATCATGGAAATATTGAAATTCACCATTACCAATCTTCACTCTCTCAATATAGATTTTACATTTATCAGGATAATAGGTTTTTACCTCATCCGGATTGAAAAATACAAAACCATCCATGGACGGAAAAACAAAATCCCCGTTCTCCAGCGCATAAGCATTCGGTTGTGAGCTGCCATTAAATTCATTCGTCAGAAAACCATCTTTTTTAGTAAAGCGATAGTAAAAAACCGGTGTTTTTTTGTTTTCGGCATGATCCAAAAGCTGCTTTTTGGGAACTTTAAACAGTCCGTTATTAGAAGAGATCCAATAAAAACCTTTTCTGTCCTCAAGAATATAATGAGCAGATTGAAGATAATTATTCCTGTCGTTCGGCATTTTGATCAGCTTGCCGTTTTTGAAGAGATAAAACCCACTTTTATTGGTCATTATCCAGATCAGATTATCTTTCGTTCTGATAATACTTTTAACATGAATGTTTTTAAATATTGGTTTGATTGTATTACTTCCCAGAACAGCCGAATACAGCCCATCGCTATTTCCGACCAGAATTTCATTTTCGTTGTATTGTAAAAAAGTATTGACAAAACTTTTAAAATCAAAAACAAAGTCCGGCTTTGAAGAAATAGTATTCCTGTAAATATGTAATTCACTCTCCGAAAAATTCGAAAAAGAAGCTCCAAAAAGATTCCCACTTTTTAAAAATGATTCAAATCCCTGTCTTATAAACGTAGAATCTTTCTTTTTATACCCTGAATTCTTATAAAACCGGATCACACTGTTTCTCTTTCGGATCAGAATATTTTCCTCCTTATCATACATCATCAGATAATTATCATTATCCCCGAACGGAAATCTTTTCACAATACCGTTTTTCCCAAACTCAGTTCCGTCTTCTGCTATAATCGTACTTTTACTGAATGGGAGAGAAGCATAATAAACATTGTTTGAAAAATCAGCTTCCTTTTTGGCAACATAAAAATCAGACAACCTCAGTACATTGAGCCCGTTATTCAGAGTTCCAAGATAAAGCCTGTTAAATTCTTTACCATAATACATAGAGCAATAAGAGTGACTTCCAATTTCATCGTATTTCACAAGGAATTTCAACATAAGCTCATTTCCTTTTCCCTCTACAAGATAAATATTGCTGTTATTGATAATAAAAGTCTGATTGGTGATCTGCTGCCAGTACACCTTGGTGTTCGGATCATTGAAAAGACTAGGCTTAGCATTCACGGAAACCTTTCCTCTATCAATAGAATACGTTTTTCTGTTCTTTAAATCATTAATATAAAGCACATCATTAAAAACAAAGACCGTATTCAGATCCTTATACGAAAAAGGAATTGTTATTCTCGTTTCAGATCCTTTTGCATCTTTGTAAATGATAAGATTCTTTTTGCCAAAACTGTATGTAGAATTTTTAAGCTTTATAAAATAATGAATGTCATTATAAAAATTACAAGCCAAAATATTATTGGCAACTCTGTGTACAAACTCATTTCCTCTGGTAAATGCTATTTTATCAGTACTGTGAAGCTGCGTTACTTTAGGAAGTCTGTTCTTGATAATAACTTTGTTTTCCTGAAAATTATTAAGAACAGTAATACTGTCCAAAGCAGGATCACCAATAAACTCACCAAAATGGAGGTTATTTACTTTGAAATTATTAAAGGTAATAAAGGAACTTCCGTCATACCGTACCAGCCCGTTTTCAGTAGAGATCCAGATAAACCCATATTTATCCTTAACAATAGCTTTCGCGCTGCTTTGCGGAAGTCCATTGTCAATATTATACCATGTAGAAGTATAGCGTTGTCCGTACGTGTTGAAATATAAGCAAGCAAAAAACAATGCCCAGATTCTCATATGTGCAAAACTGATCTATGTTTTTCGCATTAATGCAAAAAACGGTTAATAATAGTTTTTGTACAAGTCGAAGTTTTTTTAAAGGGTAGGAACGATTGAAAATAAATTTTTATCATTAATTCTTTTTGCCGTTTTGTGTTTTATGCGTTAAATAGTTTTGTTTGATGGTGTAAAAATAATGAAATTATACAGATAAACTAGTATGTTTTGATTTGTTTTCATATGAGTTTTGTCCATGTTTATTGATAATGAAGCAGATATTAGTCGTGTTTTTTGTAGAATTATTTCTACAGTGTGTGATATTTAATGCGCTCATATTTGACTTTTATAAAAATCATGATCTTATTCCAGGATCCTGTAAACGACTTTATCATGTAAAATGAAGGTTTATGAAGGTGTGTTTATATTTTTAACTAATTTAAGTCTTGTAGTAAAAATTTTACAAAAGCATTGTGTTATTTCTACATTTTTTTTTTGATTGCTGTAAATGGCTTCCATACTTTTGCAAACGATTATTACAACGAGGAAAGCCTTTATCATTAAAATAAAGATTCTGAAAACACAAAAGATTTAAACACAAAGAAAAAGGTCTCTTTTATGGAGATCTTTTTCTTTTTAGTATTTAACGATCTTTCCGAAAAGTTCACCATATCGATTTTAATTCTTAATTTTAATTTTATCATTTGATTTGACTTTAAAATAAACACGATGAAAAGAAGTAAAGAGATTGCCGATCAGTATTTTAACTTTTTAGATACACATATTCAGGCTGTGATTTCCGGAGAGACTTCTGAGTTTATGGAAGTTAATGAAATTGCGGGAAAATTGGCTATTTCTCATACACATCTTACTGATACCATAAAAAAAGAAACAGGACAGCATCCATGCTATTTTTATGATGAAAAAATTATCTGTCAAGCTCAAAAGATGCTTCAAACTTCAAATAAGTCTATAGCTGAAATAGCGCGCATTTTTACATATGACCCTTCTAACTTTTCAAAATTTTTCAAAAAGATGACTGGTGTCACTCCGGGAGAATTTAGAATTTCAGGGAAAATGGGAAAATAGTTGTTGTAAAAAAGTTTCAGATCCCTTTATTATTCGTGTTTAATTAATTTCCTGTTCTCTTTTATGGGATTTAAATTTGTGATAAATTCACCTTTTAGTGCGTTTTTATTGGAGGTTCACGAGAAAATACTGAAAAATAATCTTTTATAAATGAGGTGGTTGTGAAAAATATTAACATTTTTTTATTATTTCTTCATTGATATTTCTTTATTGTTCACTTTTTTTATTAATTTTCCATTACAAAAAACTAATTTAACTTAATAAAAGTAGGGTGAAAAGTCCAGGTATGTAAAAACTTTTGGTTTTCAGAGTGTAAGGATAAAATTATTGTGTCTTTAATAATATTTAATTTTATTTATACGCTGAAACCCCTTTAAATAGTTATATATTTGTTTTTAAAACCACACAAAACCAAATTTAAGGATGAGCATCAATTTTACAACAGCTACTATTAAAGATTTCGAGAATATCCCGGAGTGTAATATGGCTCAAAGAGCTGAAATATTTTATGAATATTTAGATTATGTAGAGTCTAACGGACATATGAACTACAGACTGAAGAATACTTCAGGAACCAACGCAATATTGAATGTAAATATTGCAAACGAAAACAGAGAATTCGTTAGTTTTGTTTCAAGCGATTACCTGGGATTTACACAACACCCGAAAGTAAAGCAAGCAGCTATTGAAGGAATTGAAAAATATGGAACAGGTACAGGAGCAACCCCGCTTATTGGAGGTTACTTTGATTACCATAATGCTTTAGAAAAAAGAATCTCAAGTTTCTTTCACAGAACAGAGGATGAAGCAGTAGTATTTACCACAGGTTATACGGCAAATAGTGCTACTTTACAATGCTTAATGCAGAAGGAAGATCTTGCTATTTTAGATATGGCTGTACATGCCAGTGTATATGAAGGATGTGCTTTTACGAATAAAAAAACATTTCCTCATAATAATTTGGATGCTTTGGAACACATTTTGAAGACATCTGAGAATCTGTACCGTACAAAACTTGTTATTGTAGATGGAGTATACTCTCAGGATGGAGACACTTCCCATATCAATGAGATCTACAATCTGGTGAAAAAATATAACGCCTTTCTTATGGTGGATGATGTACACGGAGTAGGTATTCTTGGTGAAACAGGAAGAGGAACTCTGGAACAGGCAGACCTGCTTGATAAAGTAGACATTATTACAGGTACTTTCAGTAAAACATTCGGAAACCTTGGGGGATATGTTATAACGGATAAAAAAATAGCCGCATTTGTCAGATTTCAATCCCGTCAACAAATTTTCTCAGCAACAGCTCCACCATCTTCAGCAGGAATTGTAAAAGCAATAGACCTGATTGACGAAGAACCTATTTGGAGACAAAAGCTTTGGGATAATATCAATTATTTCAAAAACGGACTGGATTCTTTGGGATTAGATACAGGAATTACATGCTCAGCTATTGTTCCAGTGAAAATTGGAGACCCATACCTGACAGGAGATGTAGGCAGGATATTAATAGAAAAAGGAATTTACACAAACCCGATTCTCTATCCGGCGGTACCAAGAAAAGATGCGCGTATCAGAATGAGTGTAACAGCAAGACATGAAAAAGAACATCTTGATAAAACACTTAACGCGTTTGATGATATTAATAAAAAATTGCATATTGCGAAAAAATAATAAATTATGCCCAGAAAAGTAGTGCAGGGTCCCATTAGGGATAAAGAAAAAACAAAGCAGAAACTGCTTGCTGCAGTTGGTAAAATTTTAAGAGTAAAAGGATACTCAGGTTTAAAAGTAAGTAAAATTGCCGCAGTAGCCGGGTTTGATAAAAAATTGATCTATGAGTACTTTGGAAGTACAGATAAACTGATTGATGAGTATATCAAATCTCAGGATTACTGGAGTCAGGTGAATAAAGATGTAGAAGTAGATTATTCGGACGGTGGACATGAGCTTACCAAAATGGTAGTACTTAACCAGTTTGAAAACCTGAAGAAAAACAAAGAGCTTCAAAAGATCATTCTTTGGGAACTTTCAGAAAATAAGCCTATCCTTAAAAAATTGGTAGAACAACGTGAAGAAGTAGGAGAAGTTTTATTCGGGAATATCTCAGATCCGTATTTTGGTGAAGGCGTAGCAATGAGACACAGAGCAATTATGGCTCTTATTGTTTCGGGAGCTTATTACCTTAATCTTTATACAGGATACAATGCAAGTGTATTCTGTGGTATCGACCTGAAAACAGAAGAAGGAAGAAAAGAGATTGAACAAGCTATTGTTGAATTGATCGATTTTGCATACAGTAAAAAGAAATAATGATTAAAAGTTTTCCAATTTGAGCAGAAATAAGTTTTTGTTGATAATTTGAAAACTTTTAATTTTCAAATTAAAACTATATTTCTTATTTTTGACCAATGGAAAATTTTATAGTATCTGCAAGAAAATATCGTCCTCAAGAGTTTGATACAGTTGTAGGGCAATCCCATATTACGGATACTTTAGAACATGCAATTGAAGAAAGTCAACTTGCTCAGGCATTACTTTTTTGCGGTCCTCGTGGTGTGGGTAAAACTACTTGTGCAAGGATTTTAGCAAGAAAGATCAATGAGAAAGATGGCTCGGTTTCAGAAGATGGCTTTGCTTACAATATCTATGAATTGGATGCCGCATCCAATAACTCTGTAGATGATATCAGAGAACTTATAGATCAGGTACGCTTTGCACCTCAGGTTGGTAAATACAAAGTATATATCATTGATGAGGTCCATATGCTGTCTTCTGCCGCTTTCAACGCATTCCTTAAAACTTTGGAGGAGCCGCCGGCTCATGCCATATTTATCTTGGCAACTACGGAAAAACATAAAATTATTCCTACAATTTTATCCCGTTGCCAGATCTATGACTTCAAAAGAATTACGATTGAAGACATTCAGGGGCATTTAAGAAACATTGCTCAAAAAGAAAATATCCAATATGAAGATGATGCCTTGTACCTGATTGCCCAAAAAGCAGACGGTGCGTTAAGAGATGCACTTTCTATCTTCGACAGACTTTCTACATTTTCCCAAAAGAATATTACGCTGGCAAAAGCTGCCGAAGTTTTAAACATTCTGGATTATGATCAATACTTAAAAATTGTAGACCTTGCCAAGGAGAATAAAATCCCGGAAGTTCTTACTGTATTTAATGATATTGTTAAAAAAGGCTTTGACCCACATATTTTTGTCGCCGGATTAGGAAATCATTTTAGAGATTTAATGATGGCACAGAACACTTCAACAATAGACCTCATTGAAGTAGGAGAGAAGACCAAATCCAAATTTGTAGAACAGGGACAGAAATGGACCGCTCAACAATTAATTGACGGAATCGAAATCTGTAACCATGCGGATATTAATTATAAAAACTCCAAAAACCCTAGACTTACGGTTGAAATTGCTTTAATGCAATTGGCTTCGCTGACTGCTAATTCAGACGTAACTAAAAAAAAAAATTCCTGATACTGGCTCCGTTTCTCAGTGAGAAGCAGGATGTGAAAATTCCTGAACCAACTCCTGAGAAAAAAGAAACAAAGGTGGAACAGCCATCAGTGCAACCCATCAATACTACGGAAGCTGAAATAAAAAAAACAACCAAACCTTTATCAAAACCAACAGGAATCTCTTCAGGGTTCAGCATCAATTCTTTTTTGAATAAAGAAGAAAAAGTAGAAACAACGGAAAGTACTGCTGTAAAAACTGAAAATCTTCCCCAAAACCATTTTACAGATACAGATCTGCAGATGGAATGGAAAATCATGCTGAAGCAACTACAGATGAAAAATACTTTCGTCTTTAATGCTGTAAAAACATTTAAATTGGAGAAAAAAGAAGAGAATAAAATTAAAGTTTTGTTCCCATCTGACTCTGCCAAGGTAGAATTTGATAAAGTAAGCGGAGAATTTTTTAATCATTTCAGAAGAAAAGTTCAGAACTATAACATTGAGATAGAATACGTGAGAGACGTTGAAAATCTGAAGATTGAGGTAGTTACCAAAAGAAAAATATTTGAAAAATTCATCGAGAAAAATCCACTTTTGAAAGATTTAGATGATTTAATGAAGTTTGATTTGACATAATTTTTATATATTTGTCAAAGATTTTTGTGAAAAATAAGTTTTCAACAAAAACAAATTGCAACCAGAAACGCTAAAACAAAGACATTTCCAGAAGAAAAATGGAAAAACTAACTAATACATATCTGTCTTTTTTTGCACCCGCTAATTACTTTTTTAGCGGTTATTTTAGCTTTTCTGCTTCTTATTTTAGAAATTTCAGAACCTATTACCGATTTTATTGGTATTGCTAACTGAATTTCTTTCCAAAAAATACAGGAGAAATAGAGCCCTTTTATTATCCTGATTCCTTTAAACAATTTTGAACGGCATTTTTTGAAAAGAATTATAAATTAAATTTTATAATCAAAGGGCTATTGCTGTGAACTAATTTAAAATATAAAACAATAAAATTTAGAATAATGAATTTAAAAGATTTAAAAAACGAGTGGATCAATGAGCTTACACAGCCATTAATGATTGCAGGACCATGTAGCGCAGAAAGTGAAGCTCAAATGCTTGAAACTGCGAGAAGAATTAAAGAATCCAACGCCAATGTGTCTGTTTTCCGTGCCGGAATATGGAAGCCTCGTACCAAACCAAATGGTTTCGAAGGAGTAGGAGTGATCGGTTTGAACTGGCTAAAAAAAGTAAAAGAAGAGTACGGATTTAAAACAGCTACGGAAGTTGCTAATGCACACCACGTTTTCGCTGCTTTGGAAGCTGATGTAGATGTTCTTTGGATTGGAGCACGTTCTACAGTAAACCCTTTTACAGTACAGGAAATTGCAATGGCTTTAAGAGGAACTAATAAGCCTGTATTCGTTAAAAACCCTGTAAATCCGGATCTTGCATTATGGATCGGAGCTCTTGAGAGACTTTTAGGACAGGATATTAAAAACTTAGGAGTTATTCACAGAGGATTCTCTACATACCAAAAAACAAAATACAGAAACAATCCAAATTGGCAAATCGCTCTTGATTTCAAAAGCCAATTCCCAGATATTCCAATGCTGATTGACCCTTCTCACATTTGTGGAAACAGAACAGGTCTTGCAGATATTACACAGGAAGCTCTTAACGTTGGATACCAAGGTGCTATCATTGAATCTCACTGTAATCCTGACGAAGCTTGGAGTGATGCATCACAACAGATTACTCCTGAAGTATTGGCAGATTTAATCGGAAACTTAAAGGTAAGAAGCTCTAATTTAGCTGGTTTTGAAGGGGAAATGGGAAGACACAGAACTTTAATTTCTGATCTTGATTTCCAATTAATTGAACTTCTTTCTCAAAGGATGAAGATTTCTGAGAAAATTGGTAAACTTAAAAAAGAGAATGATATTGCAATCTTCCAGCCGGAACGTTGGAAAGTAATTACAGAATACGCAAACCAAAAAGCTAAAGAAACAGGAATGTCTCAGGAGTTTATTGAAAAAGTATTCAAGGCAATTCACGAAGAATCTATTGAAGTACAGAACAATATTATGATTGACAGAGACTAATTTGTCAAACTATTATCAGGAGGAAAATTTAGAATGAGGAAAATATTTTCTAAATACTAATGCTAAAACCTGAATGCAATCAAAATTAGGGCTTAGATTTTGAGACTTAGGAGAGTTGAAACATTTGTTTTTAAACCTATTTCCCAAATCCTAAGCCCTAATTCCTTATATTTGCACTAACATTATCTATGAAAGGAAAAATCATTAAATCTACAGGCAGTTGGTATCAGGTTTTGGAATTGGAAACCAATAAAATTTTCGAAGCCAGAATCAGAGGAAAATTTAAGCTTATTAAAACACGACTTACCAATCCGCTTGCTGTAGGAGATTTCGTTGAATTTCAGCTCGAACAGGATGATATTGCATGGATCACCAAGATAGAACCACGTACCAATTACCTGATCAGAAAATCGGTAAACCTTTCAAAAGAAGCACACATCATTGCTTCCAATATAGACCTTGCATGTTTTATTTTTACGCTGAAACATCCGGAAACTTCATTGGGATTCCTGGATCGATTTCTTGCTTGTTGTGAAGCGTATAATATTAAACCATTAATTTTATTCAATAAGATTGATGTTTTGTATGAAGAAGAAATTGAGATTGTAAAAGATGTCGAGTTTCTTTATCAGGAAATAGGATATGATACGTTGGAAATTTCTTCTTATTCCAGATTAAATCTTGATCAGCTTCAGGAATTACTTAAAGATAGAACATCTGTATTTTTCGGACATTCTGGTTGCGGAAAATCAACCTTAGTGAATGCTTTACAGCCAGGGCTTAATTTAAAAACTTCTGAAATTTCAGATACCCATTTAAAAGGAAAACATACAACGACCTTTGCACAGATGCATTTCTGGGACTTTGGAGGAAACGTAATCGATACACCGGGAGTACGTGAATTTGCAATGATTGACATTGAAAAAGAAGAAGTACAACACTATTTTCCTGAGATTTTTAAGAAGAGAGAAGAGTGTAAATTCCACAATTGTCTTCACATCAATGAACCAAAATGCGCTGTTATTGATGCTCTGGAAACCGAAGAAATTCAACACTCCCGTTATGCTACCTATATCAAATTGATGGAAGAGGCGGAAGAGGCTTCTCAAAAATAATAAAATATACCGTATTTATATAATAACCGATCAGTATAAACTGATCGGTTTGTTTTTTTATATAGAAAGAAATCTTTTTGAAAAGTAATTTTAGCATTTAAAAAGTCTCAATTTTCATTTTTTGACTTAAAAAAAAATCTGTTTTTTTAATAATTCTACTTTTTGTCATAGAATTTTTGACGTATAACTCCACTTTTGTCATATTTAGAATTTACCAGGAAAAAATATTTTGAAAAATATGCCATTATTTTATCCATTGAAATGTAAATAATAACATATTGATATATTTTTATATGAGGTTTAATTTTATCAAATTATTAAAAAAAAGCTTCATTTTTTGAAAATAAAAAACCCAGCCGAAGCTGGGTAAAAACTAATAACCATGAAAACTCAAATTAAACATGAGAATCGCAATAGAATAAACAATTACTGTGCCAAAGTTTGGTTCATAATTTCTTAATAAAAGTTATTTTTATGTTAAAAAAAAATTAAAATAAAAATCAAAGATATTTTTTGTAATTTTGCACCATTAAAAAAATATACATTTATGTCTAACATTACATTCACTATGATTAAGCCTGATGCTGTTGCTGACGGACATATCGGTGCTATATTAGGTAAGATTGCTGAAGGAGGTTTCAAAATCAAAGCTTTAAAATTAACTCAGCTTACAGTTGCTGACGCAAAAAAATTCTATGAAGTACACGCTGAAAGACCATTTTATGGTGAGCTAGTAGAATTCATGAGCTCTGGTCCTATCGTAGCTGCAGTTTTAGAAAAAGACAACGCAGTTGAAGACTTCAGAACATTAATTGGAGCTACTAACCCTGCAGAAGCAGCAGAAGGTACTATCAGAAAAATGTTCGCTAGAAGCATCGGAGAAAATGCAGTTCACGGTTCAGATTCTGACGAGAACGCTTTAATCGAAGCTCAATTCCATTTTTCAGGAAGAGAGATTTTCTAAGAAAATTTTCTTACAAGATAAAAATCCGGAGACATTCTCCGGATTTTGTTTTTTATGATAATTAATAGTCTTAAAGATTATTCTCAATTGCGCCTACTTTTTCTCTGTAAAGTTCAAGAGGCTTATTAAGTAAGACCGCAATGACCGTCATGTTTTTATCAAGCCTTTCCTTGGGAATGTCAATATAAATGATTCCCGGTCTGTCACTCCAGTAAAGTTTGTTGTAGATTTTATGGGAGAGCAAGGTTCCATCACCTACAATTCTTATTCTGGCAATGGCATTTTTTATTCCTTTCAGGGCGATAGGACCTGTGGGAGTTCCTTCAACAAAAAGATATAAGGTTTGTTTATCCTTTGAAAGTGCACTCATCCCAGGGTAATGTCCGTCAGGCAATCCTTTTTCCGTTTCAAAAAGTGCCTCAGCGTGTTTACCCATCCAATTGATTGTTTCAGGATTTGTTTGCGATGTCTTTTTTAATGACATATCAAGTCCGTCATGTGTCAGCCCTGAATTATTTGTGACATTATTTCCACTATGAAGCGCATTTGTCATGTCATACACTGCGGATTGTGTGTTTTGATTCTTCAGTAAATCAGGTAGAGATATTTTTTCTTGTTTAAAGTCTGCCAAAAACTGAGGTGGGGTTTCAAAACTAATTTCAACAACAGTTACATCTTTATCAAATTTTATATTCTGAAAATTCAATGTTAGCGTCTTTTCTTGGCTATAATCCATTTTTATAGCAGCTTTGGAGTCACCGATAATTTTTGCAGAAACAGGTTTTGTTGCCAATCCGTAGATTTTAGTAAAACTTTTCGCCTCTTCCAAATAAAGAAATAAAGATTTTCCAGATGTAGATAAAGCTGATTTTCCTTTGTAGTTTTCAAAAGGAATTCCTCGGTTTGTATCATAAATAGCAGTGGTGTGCTTTGATGTCCATTGTCCAAGATCCTTTAATATTTGTGCCTGCTTTTCCGGAATAGTTCCGTCTGATTTCGGTCCGATATCCAATAATAAATTGCCTCCCATACTGATTACATCGGCAAGGGTACGAATAATCATGTTAGATGTTTTATAGTTATCATCATATGGCTGATATCCCCAGGAATCATTCATCGTGTAACAAAGTTCCCAATATGGACTTTGTGGTGCCATAACAGGAATGCCTTGTTCAGGAGTATCGTAATCCCCATGATTATTTAATCTTGAATTGATGATAATATTGGAATTGTAACTCTTTAAAAGGTCTAACGTTTGTGAAGCTTTCCATTCTTCCGAAGTATGTTCCCAGTCACCATCAAACCATAAAAGATCAGGTTTGTATTGAATGGAAAGTTCATTCAACTGTGATTGGTAGTAATTTACAAAGCTTTGCCAGCGCTGGGGGTCTTTTTTAATATCATAACGCTTTTTAGTTCTTGTATTGACATCATAAAAGGTGTGGCTCCAGTCAGGAAGAGAAAAGTAAAGTCCTGTTTTTAATCCTGAATTTTTCAGTTGATATAGAAAAGGAGTTAGAACATCTTTTTTTGCTAAAGCTTTTTTCGGAACTGTAATAGCATTTTCAGATTGTGAATTCCAAAGTGAAACTCCGTCATGGTGTTTTGTTGTAATTACGGCATATTTTGCACCGGATTCTTTGATGAGATTTACCCATTGTTCCGGCTGGTAGTTTGAAGCTGAAAAATGGTCAAGCTGCTTCATGTAATTTTCATGATTGACATAATTATTGAAAAAAGACCAAGATTCCGATATTCCATTTACAGAGTAGATTCCCCAATGAATAAAAATACCCAGTTTGGCATTCTTGAACCATTCCATTTTCTTATGATCAACAGATTGTGCTTTTGTATAGTTACCGGATACAGATAATATGACTCCAAGGAAAAGAGCTTTGAATAGCTTATTTCTCATTTATTAATTTTTAAGGTTAAATATAAATAAAGAATATGTATTTTTTGGAATCGATAAATCTTCATCTGTCGTATGATATTAAAATGGCTCTGTTTTTATTTATTAAACAAGTTTACTCTATAGATTTTAAAATATAAAGTATTCAAACATAAATTGTTGTATTTTAGAAGGGAAGTAAATGGAACGCTTATTGTAAATTATTTAAAAAAGCAATTATGAAAATTCCAGCATTATTAATGGCGAGTTTATTGACGGTAGGCGTTGCTGCACAGACAACAAAACCTGTCACGAAAACCAAAAAGCCGGTAAAGAAGGTGAAAAAGATAGCTAAGTCCGATACTGTGGAAAAACCAAGGATTCCCAAAATACCTATTAGAAAAGATACAATTAAACATGATCCTGGCTATTGTCCGGCTTGTGGATTAGGATAAAATATGAAAAAACCACTCTTAGGAATATCAATGATGGCAGAATCAGAATTTGTTTCTGCTATTTTACCTTTATTACAAAGTAGTTCAATAGAAGTACTGGAGTGGTCATTCGATACTTTTTATAATGCTAAAGAACCTGTTTGGCTGAGTGATCTACTGAATTTTTATTCCGAAAACAGCCGTTTGATAGGGCATGGCGTTTATTATTCATTATTTGACGCTAAATGGAATGACAGGCAGAAAATTTGGCTTGAAAAATTAAAGAAGGAAGTTCATAAAAGACAATACAATCATCTTACGGAGCATTTTGGTTTTATGAATACTGAAAATTTTCACCAGGGAGTTCCATTGCCGGTATCTTTACATTCTCAAACATTACAAATTGGAAAAGACAGACTTCACAGACTGCAGGATGCTGTGGATATCTCTGTAGGAATTGAAAATCTGGCATTTTCTTTTTCTGTGGATGATGTAAAGGAGCAAGGCTTATTTCTTGACCAATTGATTGAAGATATTGATGGATTCCTTATTCTGGATCTTCATAATATCTATTGTCAAGCCTGCAATTTTGAGGTGGATATGCAGGAAATTATTCAATCATATCCATTAGATAAAGTGAAAGAAATTCATCTTTCTGGGGGAAGTTGGCAGGAGAGTATTTACGGGAAGAAATCCATTAGAAGAGATACTCATGATGATGACATTCCTGATGAAATATGGGCAGTACTGCCTTCTGTTTTATTACAGTGTAAAAATGTACAGTATGTCATCATTGAAAGATTGGGACATAGCATTAAAACAGAAAGAGATAAGCAGAATTTTTTAAGTGACTTTATAAAAGCTCAGACGATAATTAATGATTTGGATTGGTCTGGAAGAGAGAATCGTTTTTGGAGTAAAAAAGAAGTAAATATTTCAAAAAAGCCTCTTGAGGATATCGTTTTGTACGAAGAGCAAACCAGATTGACAAAACTTCTTTTTGATAATGTTGAGCCTTCATTGATTAAAAAAGAAAATTTCCAATATTTTAATACAAAAATCTGGAACGAAGAAATGATAATGACTGCTCAAAACATTCTCAAGAAATGGAATCCTTATTAACGAGAATTTTATCACCACAAATCAAATTATATGAAAATGACAACAGTCGTACTCATTATTACCGCGGTGCTTACGGCACTTATTGCCGGGCTTTTTTATGCTTATTCATGTTCTGTCGTTCTTGGTTTAGGAAAGTTGAATGACTCAGAATATTTGAAAGCTATGCAGAATATTAACAGAGAAATTCTTAATCCTGTATTTTTCATGAGCTTTATGGGGACGGCTGTGTTGCTTCCTGTATCCACATTTCTTATGAGAGGTCAACAGCCTGCTTTTATTTTTCTTTTACTGGCAACATTAGCCTATCTGATTGGCGTTTTTGGAGTTACTATAGTCGGAAACGTGCCAATGAATGATACGCTTGATAAATTTGATATTTCTAATTCAAAAATGGAAGCTATTAAAAAGATGCGTGAAAGCTTTGAGAACAGATGGAATTTTTTAAATAATATCAGAACTGTTTTTTCAGTAATCAGCATTACGCTGGTTGTCTGCTCCTGTATATGGAATAAGGAAGGGTAGTAGGTAGAAATACTTAATCATAAATTCCGTATTTCTACGGATGTTTTTGTGGTACTTTATTCAGAAATTTGTGTAGTTAGTAAGAAGGATTTACACATTTAAAGAATTTTGTAAGAAAAATTAATAACCACGGCAACTCAAATCCCAATGAGAAAAGGCAGTCCCAAGGGGCTGCCTTTTGTTATATAAAGAAATATTTTCTAAATTTTTAAAAGCTCGATTGTTCTTTCAGGGCTTTCTGCCGAAAATACAGCATTACCAGCAACTAAAACATCTGCTCCTGCTTCGAAAAGTTTGGATGCATTGTCAAGATTTACACCTCCATCTACCTGAATAAGCGCTGTAGAATTATTACTTAAGATTAAATCTTTAGTTTCTGCAATCTTTTTATAGGTGTTCTCAATGAACTTCTGACCTCCAAATCCAGGGTTTACACTCATTAATAATACTAAATCTACATCTGCAATAATATCCTCAAGCATTAAAACAGGAGTAGAAGGGTTTAGTACAACCCCAGCTTTTGCTCCTTTACTCTGAATGTGGTGAATCGTTCTGTGAAGATGTGTACATGCTTCATAATGCACCGAAATAAGGTCTGCTCCATGATTAATGAATTCATCAACATATTTTTCCGGCTCAACGATCATCAAGTGAACATCTACGAATTTTTTAGCATGCTGCTGAACGGTTTTCATTACAGGGAAACCAAATGAAATATTAGGTACAAATCTCCCATCCATAACGTCGATGTGGAACCAGTCTGCCTGAGATCTGTTTAACATTTCAATGTCTCTTTGCAGATTCCCAAAGTCTGCTGATAAAAGGGATGGAGCAATAAGCTTCGTTTTCATTTTTACTTTTTACTTAATATTAGATTTTAGATCTTAGACACCAGATGTCAGACTTGAGTGCTGGTGTTATAGTCTAGTGTCTGATATCTGGTGTCTAATGTCTCTTAATGATACTTCAGTTTCATTTCCGGTTTGATTCTCAGAACGGTTTCGTAGATCAGTGTAATAACATTCGCTACGTCTTCTTTGGATACCATTTCCACTGTTGTATGCATGTAGCGCAAAGGTAAGGAAATTAATGCACTTGGTACTCCGCCATTCGAATGAGCAAAAGCATCCGTGTCTGTTCCTGTAGCTCTGCTCGCGGCAGCTCTCTGATAAGGGATCTTCTTAGTTTTTGCAGTATCAATGATAAGTTCTCTGATAGTATGGTGAACGCTCGGTGCAAAGAATACAACCGGTCCTGCGCCACATTTCTGATCACCTTCTTTTTTCTTTTCGATCATTGGTGTGGTTGTATCATGAGTAACGTCTGTTACAATCGCTATATTGGGCTTGATAGTATCAGCAATCATATCTGCACCATACAAGCCAACTTCTTCCTGTACAGAATTGGTAATATAAAGCCCGAATGGAATAGATTTTTTATTCTCTTTTAAAAGTCTTGCTACTTCAGCAATCATAAATCCTCCAATTCTGTTATCCAAAGCTCTGCAGACAAAATATCTGTCATTCATTTCAAAGAATTCATCAGGATAAGTGATCATGCAGCCTACAAAGATTCCCATTTTTTCAACTTCTTCCTTAGTGGTTGCACCACAGTCGATGAAAATGTTTTCGATTTTTGGAGTAGGTTCGTCTTGGTTGCTTCTTGTGTGAATTGCAGGCCATCCGAATACGCCTTTTACAATACCATTTTCTCCGTGGATATGTACTACTTTTGAAGGCGCAATGGTCTGGTCGGAACCTCCGTTTCTGATGACATAAATGAGCCCGTCATCAGTAATATAATTTACGTACCATGAAATTTCATCAGCATGCGCTTCAATCACTACTTTAAACTCTGCTTCAGGATTAATGATACCATAGCACGTACCATAATGGTCTACTTCAATTTTGTCAACATAAGGTTTGATGTAATCCATCCATACTTTTTGACCCTCGTGTTCATAACCTGTTGGAGATGAAGTGTTTAAATATTTCTCTAAAAATTTCAAAGATTTCTTTTCAAATTTCATAAAAAGGAATGATTTTTGCGTTTAATTTTTGTTCTTATAAGTGTAAAAATAATGAAATTTAATAAGATTATTTGCCTTTTTGTTTTCTTTTTTGGAGTCAGTGTTTTTGGTCAAAAGGATACTGTGGTTGCAAAACCTCTCAATCAATACCCACCTGAGTCCCTCAAAGTGGATGAATTTGGCAATAAATATTATTACGACGAGCAGCAGAAAGTGAAAATTTATGAAGTAAACGGAGAGCCTGTAGTAGTATTGGATGAATTGGTTTTAGTTAATAAACCGAGATTTAACAATCAACTTGATAAAAATTACTATTATTTCCTAAACAAAAAGCTTTATAGAGTATATCCTTTATTTGTAACTGCTTTACAGCAATACAGAGACATTCAGGTAGACATGAATGATATGGATAGCAAAGCTAAACGAAAGTTTGTAAGGGAAAGACAGAATATGCTTGCGGATCAGTATGAAAAACAGCTGAGAGATCTTACTACAACAGAAGGACAGGTTTTTGCCAAACTAATGAATAGAGCTACAGGTAAAAATGTATATGAAATCATTAAAGAACTTAGAGGTGGATTTAGCGCGTTTTGGTGGAACTTAAAAGGAAAAATGGCTGATATTGATCTAAAAGATCGTTATGATCCACACAAAAACAGGACTGATGAATTTGTAGAATCATTACTTCAGTCTAACTGGAATTCAGGATATTTAAAACCTTATCCGGGAGCCAGCGATTTTAAAGTGAAAAAATAATAGTTAAGATAAAAAATTCCTGTAAGTACTTCTTACAGGAATTTTTCTTTTAATTTATCGAATACAATTTTGTCAATGGGAAGCGGGAAGGGATTGTCTGGTCTGTCAATATCCATCCATTCTGTTTTTTCTATGCAGGGATCAAGAATCAGAAATTCGTTTTCATCTACAATGTTTACTATATAATATATGGTAAGAAGTTGCTCATTTTCTCTGAAACGGGAAACCAGAAAGTTTTCCTGAGTATAGAAATGTTCTACAATGTCTATTTTTACATTCAACTCTTCATCAAATTCACGATGTAAACACTCAAGTGTTCCCTCGCCATATTCCAATCCGCCACCCGGAAATTTCACTAAAGGTTCACCTGCATATTCCTCAAATAAGGTAAGAACTTTTTTATCTTTTACTGCACAGCCATACACTCTAATGTTGATCTTATCTATCATATATATAATGTATAATATTTTATATAGTTAAAGGTAATGAATTTTTCTGAGGCATATAAGGCTAAAATGGTGAAAAAGTGAATTTGTAAATTAGCCCTGAAATGATTTTGCTTTTTTAAAAAATTCTGCTTTACTATTTATAGTTTAATGGCATTAATCATCTCTCTCTTTCCCGGAGGACCTTGTTTTTTTTCCACCTGGAAATTTAATTCCTGAAGAATTCTTCTTACACTTCCTTTGGAAGAGTAGGTCGTTAATAATCCGTTAAGCGCCATTTTGTCAGAAACCAGTTCGAATAACGGTTTTTCCCAAAGATCAGGCTGTACTCTTGCTCCGAAACAGTCAAAGTAAACAAGGTTGATTTTCGGTAGATCGATGTTCTTTAGGTCGAAAAAGTCACATTCTATCTTTTTTAAGTTGAATCCACTAATGATTTCAACTGACTTTTCCCAATCTGCTAGATGAATTTTCTGATAAATATTTTTAAACTCTGGGTTATCAAAAAGTTCAAAGTAAGCTAAATCCTTAACTTCGGATTCATTTATGGGGTATTTTTCGAGCGAAAAATAATTGATGACATGATTTTTGTCAGTTTTTAAATATTCATTAATTGTCACTAAAACATTCAAACCTGTTCCAAAACCTAGTTCTAAAATATTAATTTCGCAATCATTAACTAAGTTTAGTCCATTTTTAATAAACACGTGTTCTGCTTCCTGAAGAGCTCCGTGATGAGAATGGTAGTTTTCATTTAAATCATTGATAAACAATGTTTTACTTCCGTCGTTTGTGGTCTTAATCTCTCTTTTCAAGCTAATTTTTTGTCAAATTTACTCTAAAATTTTTATATTTAGAAAATTATGTTAAATTTGTAGAACATCGTAAAAATTTTAAAAAATGATAATTCAAAAAACTGAAAACTCCAGAATTTCTACATTTGACCCTAACAATTTTTCATTTGGTGGTACTTTCATAGATCATATGATTATATGTGAGTACGAAAACGGAAAATGGGGTGATGTAAAATTAGTTCCTTACGGTCCAATTCCATTTACACCTGCTATGATGGGAGTAAACTACGGACAAGCTTGTTTTGAAGGTATGAAAGCCTATAAAGACAAAGACGGGCAGGTTTTCCTTTTCAGGCCAGAAAAGAATTTTGAACGTATCAACAAGTCAGCAAAGCGTCTTGCAATGCCTGAGGTGACTGAGGAAATGTTTTTAGACGGATTAAAAGCATTAGTAGATATCGACAGAGACTGGATCCCTCAGGGGGAAGGTATGTCTTTATATATCAGACCATTGATTTTCGCAACAGAGGAAGCTTTGAAAGCAAGAGTTTCTGAAAAATATATGTTTGCTATTGTAGCAACACCAGCAAAGAGCTATTATTCAGAGCCTGTATCTGTAAAAATTTCAGACCACTATTCAAGAGCAGCAAACGGTGGAGTAGGTTCTGCTAAAGCAGCTGGTAACTATGCAGCTTCTTTCTACCCAACTCAATTGGCAATTGAAGAAGGATACGAGCAAATTATCTGGACTGATGATGCAACTCACGAGTATTTCGAAGAGAGTGGTACTATGAACGTATTTGTAAGAATTAACGATACAATTTATACACCACCAACGTCTGAAAAAATTCTTGATGGAGTTACAAGAGACAGCTTCCTTCAGTTAGCTAAGAAAAGAGGAATTGAAGTAAAAGTTGAACCAATTGCTGTAAAAACAGTTATTGAAGCTTTGAAAAACGGAGAGCTTAAAGAAGTATGGGGAGTAGGTACAGCTGTTGTAACCACTCAGTTCCAGGCTTTAGGATATGAAGGTGAGAAATTATCACTTCCAAGATTATCTGACGAAGAAAGCTTTGCTGCGATCCTTAAGAAAGATTTAGTAGATCTTCAAAACAACCTTTCCGAAGATCCATTCGGATGGAGAGTGGTTGTAGATCATGCACTTGAAACAGTTTAATAGTACTTCAATAGACTATATAGTATAAAGCCGGGATATTCCCGGTTTTTTTGTTTTAAAGTATCCATTAAAAATTTACTTAAAAATAAGAAAGGTTTTATAGAATATAGTTGAAATATATACTTGATTTTCTTTAAAATTTAAATTCATTTTAAAGGTTTAAAAGTTATTTTAGGTATTATTATTATATTGCTGCATTAATACATTACTATATTTCTGTATCAAGTTTTGTAATTGATTCACGAAATGTGTATTTTCGCAAAAGTTTATGAAAAAATTACTCTTCATATCAGCTATAAGTCTGTTGAGCTGCAATAGAAATGCACAGACGGCACATCCTCCTGTAGGCGGTGTTTTAAGCCAGAAAGATCTGGACGTTTCTAAAAACAGAATGAAAAACCTGAACACTATCGAGAGAGGTCAGATTCAGGATTGGATCAATGGACAAAACGAAAAGTTTTATCCTACGCAGCTTAATTACTGGGTGACAGTGGATGGTTTTGATCGTAGAGAAAGGAGAGCAGATAATACGCTGATTTCTTATTCTTATGAGTTGTACGACTTTGATCAGACAAAGATCTATGACCAGCCTTTTGAAAGAAGAGATGCCAAATTTGGGCATTTTGATGAACTGAAAGCGGTGGAGAATGCTTTGCGTTTTATACATGATGGAGAGGAAGTTACGCTTTTGGTACCGTCTTCTTTGGCTTACGGAACTTTTGGAGACGAAAAGAAAATAGACAATGATATTCCATTAATCATAAAATTAAAAGCTTTATAATACATGAAATTGTTTAACAAGAATATAATTCTGGCAGCGGCAAGTATTTCGCTGATGAGTTGTACCCCAATTTATAAAAAAATGAACGTAGACAAAGAAACTTACGAAGGTCTTAATGACGGACTTTATGCAAATCTTCAAACCACAAAAGGTAACATGATTGTTAAGTTTGAGGACAAGAAAGCACCAGTAACTGTAGCCAACTTTATCGGTCTTGCTGAAGGGAAAATCGACAACAAAGCTAAGGCTAAAGGAGTTCCTTACTATGACGGAACTATTTTCCACAGAGTAATCAAGGATTTCATGATCCAGGGAGGTGATCCTCAGGGAACAGGAATGGGAGATCCTGGATATAAATTTGAAGATGAAAGAAACGACCTTAAACACACAGGAAAAGGTATTCTTTCTATGGCGAACTCTGGACCAAATACAAACGGTTCTCAGTTTTTCATCACTGAAGTAGCAACTCCTTGGTTAGACGGAAGACACACGATCTTCGGGAAAGTAGTAAAAGGTATTGACGTTATTGATACAATTGCTAATGTTGAAAAAGGAGCTCAGGATAAGCCTAAAACAGATATCGTTTTAGAAAAAGTTTCTATTTTCGGTAAAGGTGACGAGTACAAAAACTACGATGCGGCTAAGACTTTCAACGAAGGAAAAGCTAAAATCGCAGAAAACAATAAAGCTTTCATCGCTAAAGAAGAAGCTGAGAAGAAGAAAAGAGAAGAAGAATTCAAAGCAAATCAGGAAAAATTGGTTGAAAGCTTAAAAGCAGGAATGCAAAAAACTGAATCTGGTCTTTACTACAAAATCACTAAGACTGCTGAAGGTAAAGCTCCAAAAGCAGGTGATAATGTTTCTGTACACTATGCTGGTAAACTAGTAGACGGAACTGAATTCGATTCTTCATTCAAAAGAAATGAGCCTATCGAGATTCCAATCGGAATGGGAAGAGTAATTAAAGGATGGGATGAAGGTATCCTATTGTTAAAAGAAGGTGAAACTGCTACATTGTTGATCCCGCCAGCAATGGGCTATGGAGAAAGAGGAGCAGGAGGGGTTATTCCACCAAACTCTTGGTTAATTTTCGATGTTGAGCTTGTAAAAGTAAAATAATTGAATCTTTAAGATATGAAACCGCTCTGTAAAGGGCGGTTTTTTCATATGTAGACTTTTTATAAATAATTTTAATGTTTAATTAATACCCATGAAAATAAAATTAATAACTTTTGTAGTTTTCCTTTTTTCAATATTGTCTTTTAGCCAGATAAAAGAATTTAACTATGACTCCGAAATAAAGAAACAATTCACGGTTTTTTTTGATAATATAAAGGATAAAAAAATTGAAAATGCGGTTGACTTTATTTATCCTAAATATTTAGATTTGATTACACGAGAGCATATGATTAATATTTTAAATTTTTCTTATAATAATCCAGCTTTTAAAATTGAAATTCAACATTTTAAAATAGATAATATTGATAAACCAGAGCTAATACATAATGAATATTTTTCAATAGCTACTTATTCTTTTGAAATGAAATTTAAAGTGGACTTGAATTCGATTCCTAATGCAGAATCTATAAAACAAAAAGTGAAAGACGCGATGATTTCTAAATACGGTAAAGAAAATGTTGCAACTTTTGATAATAATGATTCTTATATGATTAATGCTCATATGAAAACCTGTGCTATTTCTAATGACGGGAAAGAATGGAAGTTTTTAATTCTTGATAAAAAATATAAGTCAGAACTTATAAATATTTTACCACAAAGAATTTTGGATAAATTCTAGTAAACTAATATTAAAAGTATCTTTTTATTTTTATATGAATACCGTAGAAACCCCGACTTAAGCAAATGAAAATTATTCCTATCTTTAGCCTTCACCAATGAAATAAAAATTAGAAAATATGTTTGATCTTAATTATGACTTAATAAAACAGGAAATAGAAGCTGAAGTTTGTAAAGAACATAATGTACATCCGGAATTTGTAAAAACTGATGAAGGATTTGGAATAAAAGCTTGCTGTCAGCCTTTTCATGCAGAATTAGTGGCGAAATCTGAAAAAATGATTGAAGAAGAAACTACAAAATTCCTTGAAAAAATGATGAAAGATATTTTTAAAGAATAAATTGTAAAAAAGCAATTATAAAAAAACCACCCTCAAAAAGGGTGGTTTTTCAGTAAAATAAAGAATTAAAAGTTATATGTTTCTGCTGATTCTTTTCTTCATACTATTTCCTGAAAGGGAACCGATGAATAAAAGACCAAAGCCGATATAAGCGGCAAAGGCTGTCAGATATATTATTAAGCTATTTAAACTTGGTTTAAAGCTGTATACCAATACAGAAAAGGCAGCAAAACTCAATACCAAAAGCAAGCTCCAGATATGCATTTTCGCAGCATCTTCATTTCTCTTAAAAATCATTTCAAAAAAGGCTCTCATCATTACTAACATTTTAAGGGTTATACAATTAATTTAATTAGAAATAAAGCAACGTCATTATCACGGTAAAAAGAAAGGCATATTTCTTTACTGGGCTAAGGTTCGTGATAACTTTGCCGTTTATTTATATCGTTATACCGGGCATAAAGTCCGGGATTATAATAGTGGTTTAGAATCAATGCAGATTCATGGAAATTTATAATGATACCAGTGAGATACGGGGCGCAAAACTGCTGTGAAAAATTAACCGAGGGTAATTCATCACGAACCCGTATCTTTTACGGCATCGTAGAAAAAAAAGGATTCATATACATCAATATGAACTTTGAATCAGTGGAAAACTGAAAATCCACAGAAAACCTTTTTTCTCATCCTTAGTGCTTTTTTATAATTTTTTCTCGAGAAATAACATGCGAATATCATGCCAAAGTTATAACTCTACTATTAACAATTTGAGTTAAGTTGATTTAATTTGTTGTATTACAATGTTTTTGATTGTTTATTTCCTTAAACAAAGAAAAATATTTTTTCGATGTGAAATTCGGAAAAATCTGAAAAGCAGAGTGTTTTTTATTTTATATGAGATAGATTTTTTGTTTAGATAAATGGGCTAAAACCCATTTCTATTGAATTTTTGAATGCGGGGATATGAAAAACGGTCATTATGGAAGAATCTTAATGACTATATTGAATAGCTGTAGATATTATAAGATTTTTATTGTAAAAAGTCATATTTTTATAAAAGTGAGTAAAGAAAATTTAAAAATAAATATTGAGAGTGGTATTGTTAACCTTCAACGATTAGCAATGATAAGCTGTTGGAATAAGATATCTTCTAATTTTGTTTTTATTGTGTCTGACTTTAATGAGTTTGAAAGATCAAATTTTTTAGAACAAAGGAAGATCCGGAATAAAGTAAATAAATCTAAAGTTATACTAGGATTAGATTCAGCAATTGAGCTTTTAGTAAAGGATTATTATGATCTTTATGATATCACAGTATATATCTTCAAAGCAGATAAAAAAGAAACTATAATTGAAATTCAATATTATAGGAAATCAAATTTTGAACCTGATTATTTTGTTATGGTAAAAGATAATCCACCAATGTTTCATTCTAAAATTTCGTTTCCTCCTTATTTTTTGAAAGGTAGTAAGTTTGACATAAATTGGGAATTAGATGGAATAATACATTCTTGGAATTATTTTCTTGGTCAAATTAAATACAGATTAAATACTTTTGTATTAAATGTATAATTCTTGAAAAATACTTAATTTGATATTCTTAAAAAATTATCTGGGAAATTGATGACATAATTTTGTAAGATTTATTCTATGCCATCGTTTTGTGTCATTTGTGAAATCATTCGTGCTATTTGTGTTTAAAAAAAGCCCGTTAAAACCATAAATGCTTCAACGGACTCTTTCATTGTATAAAGTATTTTACTACCAGTTTTTATCAATCATATAAATAATCTGTGTCATTGTAATTGCTCCCAGTAGCAGCTCTCTGCGGTTCACTTTTTCAAAGGTATCTTCTTCAGTGTGATGAATATCGAAATAACGCTGAGAATCCGGCATCAGCTCAGCGGCAGGGATTCCCATATCGTGAAGTGGGTAAAGGTCTGTTCCGGAAAACTGTTCTTCAAAGTTATAAACTCCGTAAGGCAGGAATAATTTTGACCAACTTTGGATCTGCTTTCTTTTGGTTTGGTCCATATCTAAAGCGATTCCTCTTGGGGCAAAACCTCCAGCATCTGACTCTATGGCAAAAAGATGTTTTTCATTATTTTCTTTAACGAACTTTCCATATTGGATTCCGCCTTTTACTCCATTTTCTTCATTGGCAAAACAAACGACTCTGATGGTATGGTTGTTTTGTATTCCCAATTTTTTGAAGGTCCTTAAAACTTCAATACTCTGAACGATTCCAGCGCCATCATCATGAGCTCCTTCGCCAACATCCCAAGAATCAAGGTGTCCGCCAACTACGATTACGCTTTGGTCTTTTTTACCTGTAATTTCACCAATGACAGAGTGGGAGAGTTTCTCGCCTTTCATTCCACAGTTGGAATTAAGTTTTGCCGTGATTTTTTGATTCTTTAATAAAGCTTCCAGTTCATCAGCAGTAGTGCTTCCGATAGCTACAGCTGGTATTTTGGATGTGTTTTCTTCATAACGCATTGCTCCGGTGTGTGGAACATCGTCAAAAGCAGATGAAAGTGATCGGATAATGGCAAATTTCCCTCCTTTTTTAGCGGTTAAAGAAGCGGCTGTTGTTCTGTATTTTGCGGCATCACCATATCCTTTAAATGTTTCTATAAATGATTGTTTAAAAGCATAATTAAAGAATAGAATTTTATCCTTTACTTGTTCAGCAGTAAGCTTATTATATTCATCCATAGATTTTACCATGATGATTTCGCCGGAAACATCTTTGCCATTTGTTCCTTCAGAATTACCAAGGGATAACATTTTTAAACTTTTCCAGCTTCCGTTTGAGGTTTTGATGTGTAAGGATTCTTTTCCTCTTACCCAAACAGGAATCATTACTTCCTGAAGCCATACTTTATTAGCGCCGGCATCACGAAGTTTTTGTTCTGCCCATTTTACGGATTTTTCATAAGCTTCTGAGCCACTTAAACGATGACCGATATTCTTTGTGAGTTCACGTAGTTCATTGTATCCTTTTCCGTTGTTTAAAACTTCAAGGGAAATTTTACTGAACTGTATAGAATCTTCTTTAGACTGACCGAAAACAGTCATTCCCAGAAGTAGTAATGTAGTTCCTAATATCTTTTTCATGGTTTTACCAATTTTTATCTATCATATAAATAAGTTGTGTCATCACCGTTGATCCGAGAAGTAATTCTCTGCGGTTGACTTTTTCAAAAGTGTCTTCTGATGTATGATGAATATCAAAATAACGTTGTGGCTCAGGAACAAGTTCCGCAGTAGGGACGCCCATTTCATGAAGTGGAGCAATATCTGAACCTGAATATTTTCCTTCAAAGTTATAGACCCCATAAGGTAAAAAGAGATTTACCCAGCTTTTGATCTGGTTTCTTTTTGTATCATCCATTTCCAATGAGATTCCTCTGGGAGAAAAGCCCCCTGCATCGGATTCTATGGCAAAAAGGTGTTTTTCATTATTGTCTTTTACTGTTTTTCCGTATTGTTTCCCGCCTTTTGTGCCATTTTCTTCGTTCGCGAAACAGACTGCTCTGATGGTATGATTATTTTGTATTCCCAGTTTTTTGAAGGTCCTTAATACTTCAATGCTTTGAACAATTCCGGCACCATCATCGTGGGCACCTTCACCTACGTCCCAAGAATCTAGATGTCCACCAACTACGATTACACTTTGATCTTTTTTACCTGTGATCTCACCAATGACAGAGTGGGAGAGTTTTTCTCCTTTCATACCGCAGTTGGAATTAAGTTTTGCTGTGACTTTTTTATTCTTCAATAGGGTTTCCAGTTCGTCGGCTGTAGTACTTCCTATGGTTACAGCGGGTACTTTGACAGTGTTTTCTTCATATCGCATATTTCCGGTATGAGGAACATCATCGAATGCTGAAGAAAGAGATCGGATAATAGCAAATTTTCCACCTTTTTTTGCCGTTAATGTAGCGGCAGTTCGTCGGTAAGCACCTGCTTCTCTATAGGAAATAAAAGTCTGCACATGTCCCTGATTGAAAGGATAATTAAAGAAAACAATTTTATCTTTTACCTTTTCAGCAGGAAGTTTGTCATATTCTTCTAAGGATTTTACCATAATGATTTCTCCTGAAACATCTTTTCCGGCTGTACCTTCAGAATTTCCAAGGGAAAGCATCTTAAGGTTTTTCCAGTTTCCATCAGATGTTTTGATGTGTAAGGATTCTTTTCCTCTTACCCAGACGGGAATCATCACTTCCTGAAGCCATACTTTATCAGCACCGGCATCCCGAAGTTTTTGAGCTGCCCATTGTACGGATTTCTCATAAGCTTCGGAACCGCTTAAACGATTGCCAATGTTTTTAGTAAGTTCCCGCAGTTAATCATATCCTTTTCCGTTATTTAAAATTTCGGTGGAGATTTTGTTAAACTGAATGGAGTCTTCTTTAGTCTGTCCTAATAAAAAGGTGGTTCCTAAAGCTAATAATGATAAGCTGATTGTCTTTTTCATATTACCAGTTTTTATCAACCATAAAGATCATCTGCGTTATTGCAACAGCTCCGAGAAGAAGTTCTCTTTTGTTCACTTTATCGAAAGTATCCTGTTCGGAATGATGATAGTCAAAATATCTTTGTGTGTCTACCACAAGTTCTGCTAAAGGAATATCCAGCTTTTTCAAAGGCGAAATGTCCTGAATTGCGTCTGTCTGATCAAAATCATAAACACCATAAGGAAGAAAATATTCTTTCCATGGAGAGACTAATCTTCTTCTTTGCGGTGACATATCCAGAGAAAAACCTCGTGGAGAATACCCTCCGGCATCTGTTCCTAAAGCAAAGATGTGTTTTTCCTCTCTTTTTTTCACATAAGCAGCATACATTTCACGACCTTGTCCACCGTTTTCGCTATTGGCATACAAAACTACGCGGATAGTGTGGTTGTTTTCATACCCAAGTGCTTTCAAGGTTCTCAACACTTCGATACATTGGGCAACGCCTGTTCCGTCATCAATTGCTCCTTCACCAACATCCCAGGAATCCAGCTGAGCACCTAAAACGATCACCTTAGAGTCTTTTTTACCTTGAATTTCTGCGATGATGTTAGGATTTGTCGTACTGCCTTTTGATTCGGCGGTCATGTTGATTTTGGCAGTTACCTTTTGTTTTTTTAAAGTTTTTTCCAGCTCATCTGCTGATCTTACGCCTATTGATAATGCCGGAATTTTGACTTTATCATCTGGTTCGTAGTAAATCATTTTAGCATGAGGGGTATCATCACTAGCTGTTGTAAGTGATCTTATAATTAAGGCTTTTGCACCAGTTTTAGCGATAACAGAAGCGGAAATTAATTTTGATTTTGCTGTTTGTAAATAGGAATCACTTGTATTAATGATTTTCGGATCCATAGGAACATTCACGAAAACTATCTTGTCTTTTAATTGTCCTATTGACATTGCATTAAGCTCTGAAGTAGAGTTGATTAAAACAATTTCACCTGTCAGATCTTTTCCGCCTGTTCCTTCAGAGTTGCCGAAAGAAAGCATTCTTATGTTTTTCCAGTCTCCATTTTCTGCTTTTATCTGTAAAGATTCTTTGCCTCTGATCCAGACCGGAGCTTTGGCTTCTTGTCTCCAGATCATATTAATGCCTATTTCTTTGAACTTTTTTTCAGCCCATTCTACTGCTCTTGCATAACCAGGTGTTGCACTGAAACGCGGTCCGATTCCCTTTGTGAGTTCTCCAAGATTATCATAAGCTCTGCCATTAGCCATGATCTCGTCTGAGATCTTTTTGAATTCATCGTGATAGTTTAATTTTACAGGAATTGCTGTTCTGCCGGCAGGTTTCTTCTGGACTTTTTTTTGAGAAAATAAAAATCCACTCAAAAAGAGTGGAAGTATAATGAATATTTTTTTCATTTTTTATTTACCTTTCTTTTTCCGTTGTTAAAAGTAGGGAAAAATTAGGAATTTATTAAGGTTTCATGTCGTACATTAACAGTGCTGTAATCAATTTTGGCTCAATGAATGTACATTTTGGAGGCATGCTTAATTTTAAATCTGAAATTTTAATCATATCATTAAAACTCACTGGATAAATTCCAAAGCCTGCTTTTCCTTCTCCACTGTCAATTTTTTCTTTTATAATATTGATTCCGTTGATGTTGGAAGTACCTTTTACGTAAGAAATTAAATCAGAGCTATCCGGATCTTCAATTTTTAAAATACCTTTAAAAATATATTTATCCAATAAATGGTGATCCAGATTATCTAAAGACATTTCTCTGGAACGAAGGTCGTGTTTTACGTGTAGTGAATAGAATTTACCGTCCAGATACATTGAAATGTGGAATTTCTGAGAAGGGAAGTAAGGTGTTTCTCCTTTTTCGTGGATCAGGAAATACTGTTCAAGTTCCTTCAGGAATTGTTCGCTGGAAAGACCGTTCAGATCGTGTAAGATTCTGTTGTAGTCGTGGATTTTAATAGATTGATTTGAAACGATAAAGCTATATACGAAGTTATAAAGCTCTGTACCGTTGTGTCTTTTATTTTTCTCCTTAAGTTTTTTTGCATTTAATGCTGTTGAACCGATTCTATGGTGTCCGTCAGCGATGTAGAATGAATCAATCTGATCAATTACTTCTTTAAACTGCTGTAGTTTTAAACGGTTGTCTATTCTCCAGATTTTATGTCTGATTCCAAGGTCATCTACATGGTTAAAGATAGGAACATTTTTTTCCTCATGGTTCATCAGCAACTCAATTTTTGAGTTGGCAGGGTAGGTAAGTAATACAGGTTCTGCCTGTAGGCTTACTTTTTCAAGGTAATGAGCCAGTTTTTCTTTTTTCTGAGGAATAGTACTTTCGTGTCTTTTGATTTTTCCACTCCAGAAATCTTCAATACTTGCAAGCCCTAAAAGTCCTCTGAATATTTGTTTATTAGGGTATATTTGTTCGTAAAGATAATATGCAGAGTTATCCTGAACCAATTTCTTCTCGTCCAGAAGTTCTTCAAATGTTGCGCGGATCTTTCTCAGGTTTCTGTCTACATCCTTGGATTTACTTACAACATATGGTTTTATCATATTGATGTAAGTGTTTTCAACTTGAGCTTTTTCTGCTATTTCTTCCTGGGTAAAATTATCCAGTGGATGGGTAGGGAAAGTATCCTCAAAATCTCTGTGAGGTCTTATTCCACGGAAAGGTTTAAAAATAGGCATGTTTATCTTATAGTTTCTTTTTGTAGCTGAATAATTTGTTCTGCAAGTTCGATACCGATTTTCTCTTGCGCATCTATCGTATTTCCTCCTATATGTGGAGAAAGCGATAATGCAGGATTCATGAGTAATGGAAGTTCCGGACTAGGTTCGTTTTCAAAAACGTCTAATGCGGCTCCTGCCACTTTCTCAGAATCGATGAAGTCAATCAATGTTACTTCATTGATCACACCACCTCTTGCAGTATTTACAATATAGACACCGTCTTTCATTTTTTCAAACTGTGGAGTATCTATAATATATTCATTCGTTTTTGGAGTATTGATACTGATGAAGTCAGCTTCTTTAAGGAATGCATCCATATCATTGGTGGACGTGATTTCAAAGTTGACTGACTGTCCGTCAAAGAAGTTTAACGTAAGAACTTCTGTTTTTGGACTTCTTGTCAGAACCTGTATTTTCATTCCTAAAGCAATTCCTATTTTTACGACTTCCTGCCCAATGCTTCCAAATCCGATTACCCCTAATGTTTTTCCTGAAAGTTCATACGCATTGCTGAATGATTTTTTCATGGCATTGAAGTGGGTTTCTCCCTCCAAAGGCATCAGTCTGTTAGATTCGTGTAGGAATCTTGCTAATGAAAGGAAATGTCCGAAAACCAATTCTGCAACAGATTTTGAAGATGCTGTAGGGGTATTGATTACTTTTATTCCTTTGCTTTTTGCATATTCAACATCAATATTGTCCATCCCGATACCACCACGACCTATGATTTTAAGTCCCGGGCATGCATCTATCAATTCCTGCCTTACTTTTGTTGCACTTCTTACAAGAAGAACGTCTACATTATTATCGTTTATAAAATTAATAACGTGATCTTGGGCAACTCTATTGTCCAGAATTTCAATTCCAGCTTCTTTTAGTGCCTGTTCTCCTGCTTTTGAGATTCCATCGTTTGCTAAAACTTTCATGTGTTATTGGATTTAAAGATTGAAAGGTTTAAATATTTCAAAATTTTAAAACTGGGGCGCAAATTAATAAATTTAAATTAACTGCTTTTAAATCTTTCAATCTTTGAATTTTTTAATGCTTAAATTATTTGATAGATTTCATTACATCTACCAATACCTGTACGCTTTCAATTGGTAGGGCATTGTATAAGCTGGCTCTATATCCGCCAAGGCTTCTGTGTCCGTTTAATCCACTGATACCTGCTGCTTTCCACGCATTGTCAAACTCTTCTTTTTTGCTTTCATCTGTCAATTTGAAAGAAACATTCATTAATGAGCGGTCTTCTTTTACGCAGAACGTTTCGAATAACGGATTGCTGTCGATTTCATCGTATAAAAGTTTTGCTTTTGCTTCATTTCTTTGTTCTGCCGCTGCAATTCCACCGTTGTTTTCAAGGTATTGAAGAGTCAATAGAGAAGCGTAGATAGGGAATACAGGTGGAGTATTGTACATAGATTCCTTAGAAATATGTTGAGAATAATCAAGCATAGACAGCATGTTTTCTCTTCCTGTTTTTCCAAGAATCTCTTTTTTGATGACTACTAAGGTAACTCCTGCCGGTCCCATATTTTTCTGAGCTCCCGCATAGATTAAATCAAATTTGGAAAAATCAAGTTGTCTTGAGAAAATATCTGAACTCATATCACATACCATTAAAGTATCCACTTCAGGGAATGATTTCATCTGAGTTCCGTAGATTGTATTATTGGAAGTACAGTGGAAATAATCATATTCCGAACCTACCGTATAATTTTTAGGAATGAAAGAGTAGTTTTCGTCTTTTGAAGATCCTACCACATCTACTGTTCCCAGTTTTTTAGCTTCTTTAATAGCTCCTGCTGCCCATGTTCCTGTATCCAGGTAAGCTGCTTTTCCACCTACTTTCATCAGATTGTAAGGAACCATGGCAAACTGCATGCTTGCACCGCTTCCTAAATAAAGAACTTCATAATCGTCTCCAAGATTCATCAATCTTTTTACAATAGCACGCGCTTCGTCCATTACTGCAACAAAGTCCTTGCTTCTGTGAGAAATCTCAAGAAGAGATAATCCGATGCCATTAAAATCTAAAATCGCCTGTGCTGATTTTTCGAATACCTCTTGAGGTAAGATACATGGTCCTGCGCTGAAGTTGTGCTTTTTGTTCATATTTTTATTTTTTGGTTGCGTTGGAATTGTATTCCTTAGCTAAATTTTTGGGTTTTTATTTTATTTTTGGTTAAAAAAAGCCGCCTCACAGATGATGAGACGGAATTTTTTTATTCGCCATGTAGGAATGCTTTTTTGCTAAGCAGAGCCTCTTCAGATTCCACATGATCCTCATCAGGAACACAGCAATCTACCGGGCATACAGCTGCACACTGTGGTTCCTCATGGAAACCTTTACATTCTGTACATTTATCAGTTACAATGAAATAAACATCATCACTTACAGGTTCCTGTGCAGAATCTGCATCCACAGTAAGTCCTGAAGGCATTGTAATAGTCCCTTGAAGGGAAGTTCCATCAGAAGCCTTCCAATCTACAGCTCCTTCATATATTGCATTGTTTGGACATTCCGGTTCGCAAGCCCCACAGTTAATGCATTCATCAGTTATTTTAATAGCCATCGCTAATTTTTTTTAAATTTGCACAAAATTACAAAATATTCCCCAATTTTAAAGTAATTATGAATATCGAAAATCAAGTTTTAGGACTTATTAAATTAAGTGATTATATAAAAGCGTTTTTAGCGAAGAAACCAGAAGATCACAACGAAGATGATGGCAATATTGAATTATTGTTAAAAAGATCAGAAATAGAGAATCCGTGGTTTACAGTTGATAATCAGAAATTTGCTTTAAAGCAATGGGCAGATTTGCTTACCGAAGAAAATATCAAAAACTGGCTTGGAAATTATTCTATTTCTAAAATTTCAAAAAGAGTAGGACTAATTTTAGCAGGAAATATTCCTTTAGTAGGATTTCACGATGCGATTTCTGTGGTTTTAAGTAATCATATTCCGGTGATCAAGCTTTCTTCTAAAGATAAGTATCTGATTCCTTTTTTGTTAAAGAAGTGGAAGGAGTTTTCTGATGATCAGGTTCAGTTTGAATTTGTAGAGAAATTAGAAAATTTTGATGCGGTAATTGCTACCGGAAGTAATAATACAGCAAGATATCTTGAGTATTATTTTAAAAATCATTTAAGCATTATCCGTAAAAACAGAACTTCTGTTGCTGTTTTAAAAGGTGATGAAACTGAGGCAGAACTCCAGCTTTTAGCAAAAGATATTTTCCAATACTTCGGTTTGGGATGCAGAAATGTAACGAGAATTTTCATTCCTCAGGATTTTTTGATAGACAGACTGTTTGAAAGCTTCTTAGGGTTCCAGGATATTATCAATCATAATAAATATGCTAATAATTATGATTATAACCGAGCGGTTTATCTTCTGAATCAGGAGAAATTCTGGGATAATAATTTTGTAATGCTGAAAGAAGATGATAAACTATTCAGTCCGCTTTCTGTGATTAATTTTAGCCGATATGAATCTTTGGAAGATGTGAAAGGCTTTATTGCTGAAAATGAAGAGAATATTCAGTGTGTAGTGGCTAAAGATGAATTAGGATTGAATTCAATAGCATTCGGAGAAGCACAGAATCCAGGTCTTGATACATATGCTGATAATGTGGATACAATGAAATTTTTGGAAGTGGTCTGATTTTCGTATCTTCCATGACCTATTTCACCAAATAACAAATTGAATAGTATGAAAAAATTATTTTTAGGTCTGGCGATTATTGGCGGGCAGTTTATATTTGCTCAAAAAGTAGTGGGAGTGGAGGTTGAGAATAATCAAAAGAAAGAACTTCCTGCTACGATAAGTAAAGAAAAGGTAAATCTCTATGATAGTAACTTTCAGAAATTTATCAAAGCTTTACAGGTTTCGGATAAAAAAACTGTAGAGGAACTTCTTTCTGATAAAATAAGAAAGATTGCTACGGATGATGTTCTTAAAAAAGTTAAGGACGGAATTGATGCGACCAAAAAGCTTGAAGTCCTGAAAGTAGGTTATTATGTGACAATGGGAGGGATTAGCCATCCAAATATCAAATATAAATATGCCGGTGATTCATCAGAAGAAGTTGTAAGTGCTGTATTTGATGATGATGGTAAAATTCTTGGGGTAATGCCGGCTGCGAAAGAAAAATAATTTTATTTCGAATTAAATAAAAAAATATTAACTATGATGACAGATGTTTTAGTTGCCCATTCTACTGAGGTGGAAAAAGCAAATTTTTACAAGAAAACGTATTTGCATGTTGCATTATCGATTCTTGCATTTATTGGAGTTGAAACTATTTTATTGAAAACTGTGCCTGTAGAGATCATTGCGATGATGTTTCAAGGAAGGCTTACTTGGCTGTTGATCATCGGGGTTTTCTGGTTGGCTTCTATTTTAGCTTCCAAATGGTCACTTTCACAAAGTAAAACAACTCAATATTTAGGGCTAGGATTTTATATCTTACTGGAAGCAGTTATTTTTATGCCATTGCTTTATATTGCAGCTAATATGGCAGGTGGAGCGAATGTAATCTTTCAGGCTGCTACTTTAACAATTGCTATGTTTGCTGGAATTTCCGGAGTTGCCTTTGCTTCAAAGAGAGATTTTTCTTTTTTAAGAAATATTATTGTAATCGGTGGTTTTATTTCGATCGGATTAATTGTGGGTGGTATGGCATTCGGTTTCAATCTTGGATTATGGTTTTCTGTAGGAATGGTTATCCTGGCTTCAGCTACGATTTTATATCAGACAAGTAAACTGAAAGATTCTTATGGTACTAACCAGTATGTGGGAGCTGCATTACAGCTTTTTGCTTCTATTATGCTTTTATTCTGGTATATCCTGAATATTCTGATGAGCAGAAGAAGTTAATTTGATTATCCAATTAAATTTAAATAATAGTCCTGATGAGTTTTTCATCAGGATTTTTTTTGTTTTTCTTGCAGATCATGCGGATTGGTCAGATTTTTAAACACAAATGCCACAAGTGTTTTCACTAATGTCTCTGTTAATGTAGTTGAGATTTGTGTTATTGTGCGAGAATATTAATGAACTTCGTGTTTAATTAGAATTGTAAAGCTTCTTTGTCTGAATGAGAATAAGATTGTAATAAATGCTTTAACCACAAATGTTTTCACAGATGTCTATATTATTTGTGTTATTCGTGCAAGAATATTAGTGGAATTCGTGTTTAATTACGCTGTGAATCCAAAAAATCCTGATGACATTTCATCGGGATTTTATTGGGTATTCTTTAATTATTCAGTGCTGAATATCGCTTCAACAGGATTGAAGTATTATTTCAGATAAAAGTAGAGTATTGGTTAAAGAATAGGGAATATGGTGTTGAGGAAAACCTCAGATCTTTTGTGTTTTTATAGAATATTAAATGATAAAAACTACTTATCAATAGATCCTAAAACCTTTTGTGCGAAAGAATTTAGGGCATCTTTTTCGCTCATTCCGTTTTGTACATTAGCGTGAACTTCCAAAGCTCCGCAGATGTTGGTAATAAGCTCTCCTGCAACGTTTAAATCCTCTTCACTTGTTCCTCTGAATTCGCAGAAGCTTTCAAGAACTTCTAATGTCTTTTCTAGGTTCTCAGGAGTCTGATTCTGATAGAATTGTCTGATTACTGGTAATTTCATTATGCTAGCTCGTTAAAAAGGTTAATTAAACTTTCTGCCTGGTTAGACTGAACCTGGTTTACCAATTCACCGTTTTTGAAGATTGCGAAAGTTGGTAAGTTGTCTACTTTTGCTAATTTTCTGCTTTCAGGAAGTTTTTCAGCATCTACATATAAGAAAGGAATAGAGTCATTCTCAGATGCTAATTTTTTGAATTTTGGCTTCATGATTCTGCAGTTTCCGCACCATGTTGCACCATATTGAACAACTACTTTTTCGTTGTCGTTTACTATATTTTGTAATGTATCTTCGGTTAATTCTGTGTACATAATAATAATTTGAAAATGAGATAATTTGAAAATGTGCTAATGGTAAAAAGAAAATGAGATAATTTTAGATCATCCAGAGATTAATTTTCAAATTATCTCATTTTCAGATTAACACATTATATTAGTTCTTAGCTAAGTATTCTGCTGTAGAAGTTCTGTCTGCTTTCATTGCGTCTTTACCTTCTTCCCAGTTTGCAGGACATACTTCACCGTGCTTTTGAACGTGAGTGTAAGCATCAATTAATCTTAAGAATTCTTTTACGTTTCTACCTAGAGGCATATCGTTTACCGCTTCGTGGAAAATTTTTCCAGTTTCGTCGATAAGGTAAGTAGCTCTGTAAGTTACGTTAGAACCAGTGAAAATTTCTTCTCCATCTTCATTGTATTCGAAATCCTGATCTACAATTCCTAAAGTGTTAGCTAATTGTCTGTGAGTATCAGCTAAAAGTGGGTAAGTTACCCCTTCGATACCACCGTTATCTTTTGGAGTGTTTAACCATGCGAAGTGTACTTCGTTTGTATCACAAGATGCTCCGATTACTTTAGTGTTTCTTTTTTCGAATTCACCTAAAGCCTCCTGGAAAGCGTGAAGCTCAGTAGGACATACGAAAGTGAAATCTTTAGGGTACCAGAACAAAAGAACTTTTTGTTGGTTAGTTGTAGCTTCTTCAAGGATGTTGATTCTTAAATCGTCACCCATTTCAGACATTGCGTCGATTGTTAAATTTGGGAATTTTTTTCCTACTAAAGACATAATTTTCTGTTTTTATATTTAAATTTCTACTGCAAATATAGAGAAGTTTTATCTATCGAACAAACGAATATTGATAAATAAAATCTATAATTGTTTTTGATGTGTTGTTAAATAAAAAAGCCCTGAAACCAGGGCTTTCGTTTATTTTAATAACCGAATATTTCAGTTAAGTTGAGTTTTTTGACCTCACCTAATTTGTTCATATCCGATTCATTTACTTTATCTTGTGAAGCAACAATACAATACGTGTAATTTTTGTTTTTCATTTCATTATCGTGGAAAGTATTGATGTCAGCAAAAGAAAGTTTTGGAGCCTGTTCATAGACATTCTTTCTTATATCTGTATTATTTCCAAGTCTTTGTGCTTTCAGATAAGAGAAAATGATACCGTCCTGAGAAATTCTTTCAGAAGCGATCGTTTTTTTCAATCCGCTTTTTGCGGTTTCAAATAGCTGCTCAGATTTTGGAAGGGTAGTCAGAAGTTCATTCATCGCTGTTGTAGATTCATTGAATTTATCAGCCTGAGTACCTACATATGCCATAATGGTATTCTTGTCAGCTTTCTTGCTTGGAAGCGCAAAATAAGAATAAGTAGAGTATGCCAATGCCTTAGATTCTCTGATTGTCTGGAAAACAATAGAACCCATTCCGCCACCGAAATAATTATTGAATAAGTTTACCGTAGGCGTAATCGTTGAGTTGTACTGCTCAGAGTTTCTTGCCCAGAAGATTTCAGCCTGTACCATATCGTAATGGGCGAATAATACTTTGTTCTTATCCGTTGGGATCTGTACAAACGTTTTTGTCTGTGGAAGATCTTTAAGCGCGGCAGAAATTTTGTGAATGGGTTTTAAAGAAGCTACTGTTTCAGCACCTGTTTTCGGACCGTAATAAAGTACTTTATGCTTGAAGTTAAATAAGTCATGAAGGATTTTGACTAAATCTTCAGCTTTTAATGCATCAAGCTCAGCATCGCTCAATACATTGTTGAACGGGTTTTGTGCACCGTATTGAGCATAGCTTCTCAATCCAGCCATAATTGTTGCTTTGTTCTGTTTAGCATTCGCTCTTGCTTTCTTCAATCGAGTTTTGTAAGCATCTAATGCTCCTTGATCTGCTTTACAGTTTTTAATCAAATCTTCAAATAGAGCAATTGTTTTATCAAAGTTTTCATTCAGACCTTCAAGAGATACGTATGTTTCCTCGTTTCCTGCACTTACATTGAAGCTTGATGCTAATTTGTAGAATTCTCTACTGATGGTTTCAGAAGATTTATCATTAGTTCCAAGATATTGTAGGTATTCTGCTGCTAAAGGAAGCATCTTGTTGTTCCATTTCCCTGAATCAAAATGATAATACATTCTGAATAGTGTATTGTCTGTATTTTTTACAGAAAGCACATTTACCTCGCCTAGTTTATTTTTAGCAATATCCTTGTCATAGTTTAGCCATACCGGAGCAATTGCTTTTTCAGGCATTTCATCAATTTTCTTAAGGAAAGAAGATTGGTCTTCTCTGTTTACGGAGACAGGTGTTATAGTAGGCTTATCTACTTTTACAATGCTCTTGTCTTCGCCCTTTTTCTTATAAACGGCTACATAGTTGTTGTTTTGAAGATACTTAGCAGCGAATTCCATAATGTCTTTTTTAGTAAGACTGGAAATTTCCTCGATGTATTCAAGATTTGCTTTATGATCTACTTCAGAAGTGAATTCATCCATTAAAATGCTTGCTCTTGATGAGTATTTTTCATCCTTTTGAATGGTGTTCTTCTTTTCGTTATTTACAATAGATTGAATCAGATCATCAGAAAACTCACCTTTTCTTAATTTATCGATCTCCTGAATAAGAAGGTTTTTCACTTCATCCAAAGATTGCCCTTCTGTAGGTTTTCCCTGTAAAAGTAATACGGAATAATCTTTTAAAGCATAAGGAAAAGCAAAAGCGCCAAGTAGTTTTTGTTTTTTTACTAGGTCTAGATCGATTAACCCAGCTTGTCCGTTGGTAAGCATGCTTCCTACAAAATTAAGCAGCCTAGCATCTTTTGTTGATGCTCCTGGAAATCTGAAGCCAAGCATTACACTTTCGGCATCTGGTCCTACGACTTCTTTAATTACGGGTGAAGCAATAGGGTTTTCCTGTCCTACTTTATATTCAGGAACAGGTTTTGACTTCATATAAGAAAAAGCCTTATCGATTTTGGCAATTACTTCATCCGGATTGAAGTCTCCGGACATAATGATTCCCATGTTGTTGGGAACATAATAATTGTTATAATATTCTCTGATTGCGTGTAGAGATGGGTTTTTCAGGTGTTCAATTGTTCCGATGGTAGTTTGTTTTCCGTAATTGTTATTAGGGAAAAGATTAGCAAACATCATATCATAAACTTTATCACCGTCATCATCCAACGTTCTGTTCTTTTCTTCATATACGGCTTCAAGCTCAGTATGGAAAAGTCTAAGGATCGGCTCTCTGAATCTTTCTGACTGTAAAGCAAGGAACTTGTCTACCACGTTAGAAGGAATATCTTCCGTATAAACAGTCTGCTCGAAAGAAGTGAAGGCATTTGATCCGTCAGCTCCCATTCCAGCCATCATTTTATCATATTCGTTGGCAATCGCAAATTTGGCAGCTTCTCCTGAAACCCTGTCGATTTCTTTATAGATTTCCTTTCTTTTAGCCTCGTCTTTTGTCTGATTGTACTTCTCATAAAGAGCGTCAATCTGATCTAAAAGTGGTTTCTCTTTTGCCCAGTCTTTAGAACCAAACTGTGTAGTTCCTTTGAAAAGCATATGCTCTAAATAGTGAGCAAGACCTGTATGGTCTGCCGGATCCGTTTTACTTCCTGCTTTTGTTGCAATATAGGTCTGAATTCTCGGTTCTTTGCTGGTTGGGCTTAAAATAACCGTTAATCCGTTTTTCAATGTGTAATATCTTGCCGAAGTAGGATCGTTCGTTACGTATTTGTACTTATACCCGTTGGCTGTAGCTTCTTTCCATTGGAAATCCTGTCCGAAAGCATGACCTGCAAAACTTGCTGCGGCAATACTTGTAGCGATTGTTAGTTTTTTTAACAAATTCATTGTAATGGTTGTGTTTTATTTACCTTTTTTTAATTCTTAATTAAATTGGTCTAATAAATCCTTGATTCGTTTCATTGCTTTTCTTAAATCTTCTTCAGAAGCAGCATAAGAGAACCTGATACATTCTGGGCTACCGAATGAAAAACCGCCTACACACCCTACATGAGCGTTTTCTAACAGGAACATTGCGAAGTCATCAGAATTTTTAATTTCTGTTCCGTTCAGTGTTTTTCCGATATAATATGAAATGTCCGGGAAGAAATAAAACGCAGCTTTTGGAAGCAGTACTTTGAACCCTGGAATTTCCTGGATCAATTCATACACAAGATCTCTTCTTTTCTTGAAAGCATCAATCATGTATCTGTATTCTGAAGGATCGGTCTTTAATGCAGTGATAGAAGCTCTCTGAGCTACGGTATTAGCACCACTTGTCATCTGCCCCTGTACTTTTTCACAAGCTTTTGCCAGCCATTCAGGGCATGCAGAGTATCCGATTCTCCATCCTGTCATGGCAAAGGCTTTTGACATCCCGTTAATTACGGCAGTCTGTTCGTAAACCTCAGGAAACTGAGCGATGGAAGTTGTTTTTGTCTCATAATTGATGAATTCATAGATTTCATCTGAAATGATTGTCACATGAGGATATTTTGCCACTACCTTTGCAATAGACTTCAATTCGGCATAAGTATAATATCCTCCGGAAGGATTACATGGTGAGCTGAAAAGAATTGCTTTTGTTTTATCGGTAATAGCTTCTTCAATTTGTTCGGCTGTAACCTTGAAATCAGTAACGTAAGAGGTAGGAAGCATTACAGAATTTCCACCCATCATTTTTACCATTTCATCATAGCTTACCCAGTAAGGAGCAGGTAGTAAAACCTCGTCACCATCATTAATAATGGCTGCTAGTACATTTAAGATAGCTTGTTTAGCACCATTGGAAACACAAATTTGTGTTGGTTTATATTCAAGATTGTTGTCTCTTTTTAATTTATAAGCAATCGCCTCGCGCAGTTCAAGGAATCCCGGAACAGGAGAGTAGTGGCTGTAGTTTTCATTAATGGCATCGAAAGCTGCCTGTTTGATATTATCCGGTACATCGAAATCCGGTTCACCAAGAGTTAAGCTGATTACGTCTATTCCGCTGGCTTTCATTTCTCTGGCTTTGTTAGACATTACAAAAGTCTGTGAGTATCCTAATCTTTTTACTCTATCCGAAAGTTTGTCCATGTATTTTTTTTTGAATTTTAACAAATATATAATAAAAACGTCTTGCAGATGAAATAAAAACCAGTCTAGTTTAAAGATTTTTATCAGGTTTCAAAGGATTCACTATATTTGGATTTAATATTGTTTTTGCTTCACTTTAGAGTCTGAAATCGTATTGATTATAAAAACTAATTCTATGAAAAAAATGTTTCAAATTTTACTTCTGGCATTCGCAACTACTGTTTCTGCTCAGAATTATCGTTTTGTGTATGAATACAAAATGAAGCCTGATGCTGATAATAAATATTCTGAGGTCACAGATTATATGAATCTGGATACAGACGGTAAAAAATCCTATTTCTATAATGCTGTAAAATATGAAAGAGATTCTGCTTATCAGGCAAACAAAGATCTTGCTGCACTCTTTAAAAGTAAAAACTATGACAGGAATCTCAATTATATCCTTGAAAAAGAGTACGCAAAGAAAGAAACAAACTTATACGACAAATTTAAAACGGCAAATCTGGTAATTACCGATTATGAGTTTCCAAAATGGGTTATTCAGAAAGAATTTCTTAAAATTAATGATATAAATTGCCAAAAAGCTACTGTTAAATACAAAGGAAGGGAATGGGAAGCATGGTTTTCCAAAGACTATCCGGTGAATGACGGACCTTATAAATTCAATGGGCTTCCAGGGTTGATTGTGAGAGTAAGAGATTCAGAAGATGATCATGTCTTTAATCTGATTCAGGTGAAAAAAGTAAATGTAATGTTCTCTTTAATTCCTAAAAACAGCAAAAAAATAACAGAGCAGGAGTATAAAAAACTTTTGAAAAATGATGTTTTTAGTCCTGAAGATATTGAAAGTATGAACGTAGATTCAAAAGCAGGAAAGATGGGAATACAACTAAAAGACGGCTATATTGCTCAGTTGGATCTGAATCAAATAAAAAAAGCAGGAAAAGGAAATGATGATGCAGAAATAGCCAGAATGCTTAAAAAAGGGAATAATCCTATAGAAAGAGAAAGTACCCATTAAAAAGATACCGCACTATTTTTTGATATACTCTTCCTGAAAGTTTGAATAAAGCTAATAAAAACTTATTTTTGCAGACTATAATAATTCACATGTCTACATCGTTACTATTAAAATACTTTCCGGATCTTACAGAAACACAGATAGAACAGTTTGCAAAACTGGAAACACTGTACAATGAATGGAATGAAAAGATCAACGTGATTTCCAGAAAAGATATGGAATCATTGTATGAAAAACATATTCTTCACTCTTTGGGAATTGCAAAAGTGATGGAATTTGCTCCGGGAACAAAAGTATTGGATATCGGAACGGGAGGAGGTTTTCCCGGAATTCCTTTAGCGATCCTTTTCCCTGAAACACAGTTTACCCTGATTGATTCCATTGGAAAGAAAATCAGCGTAGTACAGGCAGTATCTGAAGGAGTTGGATTGAAAAATGTTACAGCAATTCACGGAAGAGCAGAAAAACTGAAAGAAAAGTTCCACTTTATCGTGAGTAGAGCGGTGACCCAGATGCCGGAATTCCTAAGATGGCTGAAAGGAAAATTTGAAAAAGAACAGTTTAATCCTAAACATAATGGGATTTTATATTTAAAAGGTGGAGATCTTGCCGAAGAACTTGCCGGGCTTAAATGTGAAATTTTTAATCTAAAACACTATTTTGAAGGAGAATTTTTTGATACTAAGAAAGTAGTCTATGTATCAAAAGGTAATTTTAATTCCTAATTTACACTGATTGGGGAATAATTTTTGCTAAATGTTTATTAATAATCACAAAATTGAAGGTTATGGAAAAACTTTTAAATATTGGATTTGCAACAGTATTGTTTGGCTTAGTAATGGTTTCTTGTAACGACGATGATTACGAGACCATTGAATCCATTGATAAGATCAAAATAGACAGTGTGAAAATTGTAAATGATACCATGGATGTTTTTGCACTTCAGAGTATAAAAACGTATTCCACATATCCGTCTCAATGTCAAGGTTTTTATGGATATGATTATATTTATAACAATAATCTTGAGAGAACTGTTACTGCCTACAAATACATTACCAACGGTCCTTGTGCGCAAAACAGCTATACTGGAGCGAATCAGATTAATTTCAGTCCAAGACAGAAAGGGAAATACACTTTTAAATTCTGGAATGGAGGAGATAACTGGATCACAAAAACCATTGTGGTAAAATAATGAAGTTGATTACTGTATTTTGTTTACTGGCTGCCAATATCATGTTCGGACAGAAAATTTTCTGGCAGGAAGGGCAAAAACTGGAGTGGAGTAATTTTAAAAGCTCTGTCAACAGGAGGAGTAATCCTGATGTTGCCGCTTATACGAATTGCGGTTGGGAATATTCCGTAGTGAAATCCTCCAACCCAAAGTCTCCTGTGAAAATTGAAATCAAGACCGTTTTTCACGAAGAAAAATCATGGAAGGATGTTAAAAAAATCAATGATTATATTCTTTTGCATGAACAGAAACACTTTGATATTGCAGAGCTTTTTGTAAGAAAATTTAGAAAAGCTATTGATGAAAGAGTCAGAACTTCCGGAGATTACGACAGATTATTTAAATCAATTTATAGCGATATTTCCAATCAATATAAAAACTTTCAGATGTCCTATGACAAAGATACCCGTCATGGGATGGACAAAGAAAAACAGGCAGAATACAACGCTGCTATTTCCACAGAACTAGAAAACCTTAAAAGCTACCAAGCCCTTTGAAATTTCTCAATAAGATCATTCACGAACTGTTAGCGCAAAACCCGGATCTTTCTGCGTTTAATATTATCCTGCCGGGAAAACGTCCGATTGTATTTATCAGACAGATTCTGGAGGAAAACAATTATTCGGGGTTATTGCCGAATTTCTTTACGATTGAGGACTTGATTAATAAAATTGCTGATAAGCAGGTAATTCAGGGGATTCCCTTGTGGCTTTTTTCATTTGATGTATACCGAAGTCTGAATTTAATTCCCAGAGATGATTTTTCAGATTTTTTGAAATGGTTTCCAACATTACAAAAGGATTGGGATGATATTCTTAAATTCTCCGATAGTGATGTTGCGGTTTTACAGTATATGTTTGATGAGGAAAGGATTAAAGAATGGGCTCAGGATCTTGGTGAAGATGATGATGTTCCGAGAAAGAAGTTTCTTAATTTCTGGCAAAACATGAACGTTTTTCTTCCTGAACTGAAAAGCAGACTGCAGGAAAAGAATTGGGCTACGTCAGGAATGATTCACGAGGCTGCTAAAGCGGGGATCTCAGATTTTGCGAGGAATACCCCGGAACAATTTGTTTTCTGCGGATTTAATGCCTTTACGCCAGTGGAAGAAAAACTGGTGAGAAATCTTTTACAATGGAATAAAGCACAATGTTTCTTTCAGGCGGACCGTTATTATTTTAATGACGAAAGACAGGAAGCAGGAAAGTTTCTCAGAAATCATAAAACATGGAAGGAATTTGATGATAATAGGGTCTTTGAATGGATTGAGGATGATTTTAACCAACCCAAAAAGATTAAAGTCTATGAAGTTTCCGGAAATGTAACGCAAACCAAAGTTTTGCCGGAAATCTTTAAGGAAATCAATAATAAAACCTATTCTAATACCGCTGTCGTTCTATTGGATGAAAATCTTCTGCCTGCAAGTCTTGATGTGATGCATGGCGTAGAAAATCTGAATATTACGATGGGTTTTCCGCTTAAAAATCTGTCTTTTTCCAATGCGGTAAAACGACTGTTTTATTTGCAGAAACAACTTGAAAAGAATAAAACATCCTATTACTACAGAGATATATTCCCGATTCTGGAAGAGCTTCCAAAGTCTGCTAAAGATGAACTGATCATCAATGATTTTAAAGCGAAAATAGAGGAGAGGAATATTGTTTATATTTCTAAAAAGCTTCTGAATGAACTGCTGAGCGAACTGTCTTATTTCGGACTTTTGCAGAAGGCTGTAAGCACAAATGCTTATCTGGATATACTTATTGCTTTCTGTCATCAGGTAAAATGGCTGGAGATAGACGATATTCAGTATGAAAATGTTTCTCACTTTGAAAATGCTTTCAGAATCATTAAAAACCAGTTGACGCCTTACAATATTGAGATCAAAATGGAAACGCTGGAAATTCTGATCAATCAGCATATCAATTCCGAGAGTATAGACTTTCAGGGAGAGCCGCTGCGAGGATTGCAGATCATGGGATTGCTGGAAACGCGTTTGCTGAACTTTGAAAACGTTATTCTGCTTTCCGTGAACGAAGGGAAGCTGCCGTTGGGAAATTCACAGAATACTTATATTCCTTTTGATATCCGAAGGTTTTTTGATCTTCATACTTTCCTGGAAAATGATAGTATTTATGCCTATCACTTTTACCGACTGATTCAGGATGCACAGAATGTTCACTTACTGTACAATGCATTAAGTTCCGGGGTGAATACGGGAGAAAAAAGCCGTTTCATTACTCAGATTGAAATGGAGAGTTCCCACGAGATTGAACATCTGATCATTGAGAATTCTTCAGAACCTATTATGACTAAACCTATAGAAATTTCCAAGACGGAAATTGTAAAGGAGCGTCTTCAGAAATGGAAAGGAAAAGTCTCGGCTTCGCATCTTACAAGCTACCTTTATAATCCGATAGATTTTTACTTATCGAAGATTCTGAACACTTCGGAAACGGATGAAATTGAAGAAGAATTATCAGTGAAAAACTATGGGAATCTGGTGCATTATTCACTTCAAGAGGTTTATGAAATGCTTAAAGGTAAAACTTTAAAAGAAAGCGATTTAGTTAAATCAATTAAAGCGATAGATCAATATATAAATATAGCGATTGAAAAGCTTAAACATCAGCCGGAATTTTATGAGAAGGGGATGAATTACATCCATAAAGCCATTGCAAAAAAGGTAATTGAAAATGTCCTTAATCATGATCTTGAACTGATAAAACAAGGGAATACTTTAGAGATTGTTGATATTGAAAGAAGGTTCGAAAACATAGAATTTTACCTTGATGGAAATGATAAAATTTCATTCATGGGATTCATTGACAGAATTGATAAGCTAAATGGAACTTTACGCATCATCGATTATAAAACTGCCAAAATTAAAAATCTGACAGTTAAAATTGATGAGGACAATGTTGCAGAATATTTCCATAACAGTGACAGAAAACAGGCTTTACAGCTTTGTATTTATCATTATGTGGTGCAGCATCTTCCTGAGTTCTGGGGATATCCTATTGAAACGGGGATCTGGAGCTTTGCTGATGCGAAAAAGGGAATGGTTTCTCTTCAGTTTGACAAAGGAGATATTGATGATGCGATGAAGGCTGTAAAAAACCTTATTCTTGAAATCCTGAATCCGGATGTTAACTTCGTGGAAAGTGTAAAGTCTTATTAAGCTTTCATTGATTTTTCTTGCAGATCTTGCTAATTTCTCAGATTTTGAGTCCGTATGGGATTGTATTTTTAAGTTCTTCTTGAATGGGGAAATAGATGAAGTTTTTTCTCATTTTTTGTGTTATAATTGTATATTTACTATAAAATTTTGCACACTATTAAACTGGTTGTCCCATGAAAAAGCTTCTGATATTTGTAACCATTATTTTCTCTCTCTTTTTCAAATCTCAGCAAGTAAATGACTCTCTCCAGATCAGACTTCAGAATGTTTCAAAGGATACTAAATTTGGTCTGGCTTTAAGTGGAGGAGGCGCGAAAGGTTTTGCTCATATTGGTATTTTGAAAATGATCGATTCTTTGGGAATCAAGGTGGATTATATTACCGGAACGAGTATGGGAGGGATTTTGGGCGGCTTATATGCCATGGGATATAATGCTGACCAGCTCAAGAAAACCATCTATAAAGTAGACTGGAACAGGATTCTAAGCAATAAAATTCCTTACAGTAAAGTCAACATCAGTGAAAAGGATGAATATGATAAATATATCCTTGAGTTTCCTGTAGTAAAGGGAGTTCCAACGCTTCCAAGCTCTTATATTGAAGGGCAGTACATGGGTGAAGTTTTAAATACGCTTACTTTTAACGCTAAACATATTAATGATTTCAGCCAATTAAGAATTCCTGTACAGCTTACTTCTTCGGATATTGAAAACGGAGGGTTGGTTATGCAGAAAAAAGGTTCTTTACCATTGGCTATTCGTTCTACACTTGCTATTCCTGCGGCTTTTGCTCCTGTTTATATTGATGGTAAACTATTGGTAGACGGAGGTTTGGATCGTAATTATCCTGCGAATGAGGTTCGTCAGATGGGAGCAGATTTTGTTATTGGAGGTTATACAGGATTTAGGCTTTTTACTAAAAAAGAAATCGAGAATCCTATGAAAATGATCTACCAGACCCATGCCATACGTTCTGTAGAAGATTTTAAACATCAGAAGGCTTTATCCAATATTCTCGTAGATTTTGTTGATCCTCTGGGGGATATAACGACAAAAGATTTTGCGAGGTTCAGAAAGATTATAAAAATCGGTGAGATAGAAGCAAGAAAACACCTTCCTGAATTTGTAGCTTTAGCAGAAGCACAAAGAAAATTAGGGATTAAGTATGAGCATGAGATGATTGAAGAAGTGAAGCTGCCGACCACAAAATTTACCTTTAATGAAGAAGACGGAACATCGCTTACCGATGACGTTGAAGTTGCTGTAATCAAAAGAGAATTAGGGTTAACGGAAGGGAAGTATTATGATGTAAAAACGGTAAACGAAGCAATAGACAGGGTTTTTGGAATGCGCCAATATGAAAAGGTATATTACACTTATACGAATACGGGAGAAGCACTTACCATGAATATTTTTGTTAAAAAGGCAAAGAAAGGAGCTTTCAAACTGGCATTACATTACGATACGGAACAGTCTGTGGGAATCATTGTAAATTATACTTACAGAAATATTCTTGCCAACAGATCCAGATTTCTTGCTACGATCGATATTTCAGAACGTTTTAAGGCACGTCTGGCTTATCAGGGGTTTTTAGGAAGTGGTGATCACTGGTGGGTAGATCTTGAAGCAAAAATGGTTCACCTTAAAAGTAATGACTTGACTTTTAGGATATTTAGTTACGAGGATGGGGATTATAATACGAGATTTCCCAATCATATGTACAGAAATATAACGGGAAAAGTTGCTTTAAATTATAATATCAATCCGAATGCTTTTATCTCTGTAGGAACAGAATTCAGTACGGAAAGAATGTACAGTTTACTGGATAAAGTAGATCAGGCAAAAATAGACAACTATAGTAAAAAGCTTTATAACCACAGTAATTTCAATACATTTATAAAGTTTGAACAAAATAGCCTCAATAAAAGATACTTCTTTACCAAAGGAAATCATTTACAGGTAAGCACAAGGTTTTACTACGGAGATCAGTACGAATTATATGATCTGGAAACAGTTCAGCCTCAGTTGTATCCTATATTAAATCCGAAAGATTCTTATTATTTTATTCCTAAAAATCTGGTATCTTTTACTTTAAATGAAAATTTTGCTTATCCGATCACCAGAAGACTTGCGGCAAAGGTTAATCTTTTTCTGGGAACAAGTTTTGGGTCGGTGAGAGAAGATTCGGTTCCTTATTTTTTCCTGAACCAAAAGTATAATCTTGGGGGAAGTGAGTACAATTATGACTTATTAAACCCTGAATTCAACGGGCTTCGCCAAAAAGAACTTCCAATGAATTCCGTGGCAAAGGCGGGTGTATCTCTTCAATACAGAATCATGAAAAGGTTATATCTTACACCATCTTTCAACTATGGAAAGGTAAGTGAAGAGTTTTCGCCGTTTAATGACAGTTTTGATATGTTTGGATATGGAGTGAACTTAGGTTATGAATCTTTACTAGGTCCTATCAGTCTTAATATTTCAAGAAATAATCAGCTTGATTTTTCAAGAATATATTTCAGTATAGGGTTCAAGTTTTGATAAGTAAGTAAGCTGAAGTATGGAAGAGGGAAGTTGTTGAAATTAAGGTTGTAACTATGCTTAAATTTCATAAATACTTTAAGCGATAAATTGAGGTTGACAATACCTTAAAATGACATTTGAAACTTATCAGAATTATAGTAAATTCCTGTCTCCCTCTTCCAGCTTTCAGCCGTATAACTATTGTCTTGGGATTTCAGGACGCGGCATTTTATAATAGCTTCCTGACATACTTTTCAGAAAAGCTACAATAGCATCTATTTCCTGATCATTGAGCTGTAAAGGCTTCATCCTTTCATCTGTCACTGGAAAGTTAGGAGCTGCTTTCTTTTCTTCAGGGCTTGGGTTGATCATCTGCATGCCACTGTTGTACAAGTTGACAACGCCATGAAGATCATCCATCAAACCGTTGTGCATCCATGGAGCGGTATAAGTAAGATCTCTCAACGATGGAGTTTTGAATTTACCTACATCACCGGACTTTTTGGTAATATGGTAAAGCCCAAGATCTTCATATTCACGTTTGTAGTAGGTGAGACCTATGTTGTGGAATGATTCATCCGTAAGATATTTCCCGTAATGACAGTTCATACATCTTGCTTTGGTTCGGAACAGGTGCATTCCATAAATTTCCTTATCACTCATTGCTTTATAATCACCTTTGATGAATTTATCAAGCTTACTAGGCTGGCTTCTGATCGTTTTTTGAAAAGTAGCAATTGCACTGGCAATTTTGTCAAATGTAATTTTATCAGTGTGGTAAACCTCTTTAAAAAGCTGTTTGTATTCTTTGTATTTTGAAAGTTTTCCGGCAAGTTTTTCCGGTTTCATATTCATCTCATTGTGTGCGGAAATAGGTCCTACGAGTTGTTCTTCCAGTGTTTTTGCTCTTCCGTCCCAGAAATAAGATGTTCTGTCTGCAATATTATAAAGCGATTGTGTATTTCTTTTTCCCTGTAAATGATCATTACCCAAAGCAACCTCCTGTCCATCGCCCCAGCCTAATTCAGGATTATGACAGCTGCTGCAGGAAACCTGGCTTGATGAAGATAATTTAGGATCAAAGAAGAGTTTTTTCCCTAGCATCACTTCCGGAAGTTCCTGTGTTTCATAATAATTGGAATCCCATTCTATTGCTTCAAATTCCTTCCAGTCAATACCTGCATCTATTGAAGGTTTTTGCCAGTATTGTATTGGTTTTTTGTACTGTTCAGCTACTTCTCCATAATCTGTGCTGTACGTTTTAAGGGTATGCTGCATGCAGAACAAAGCGATTATTCCGATCAACAGTATGAGTTTAATATCTGAAAATTTCATGTGTTTTTATTTAAAAAATACCTCCTATGGTTGCTGCAAAAAGCATATTGTTATCGTTCTTAAAACTGCTGTACATCATTTTACCTCCTACATAAGCATTTTTAATGACCGGAAAAGTAAAGTGAACAGTGACATCCAGTTTTGCCTGCCAGAAATCTGAAGACAGATAGTGGTAATTATCTTGTACCATCTGTTGAATAGCTGGTTTTCCTGAAAGATTAAATACAGAATTATTCTTATAAACATCCGTTACAGAAAGTCCCATTGCCACAGAAAGAGAAAGTTTTTCACTGAATGATTTTAACCATTGATAATCTGTGCCATATACCATTTTATTTAATTCAATAGATGAAAGTGGATTGTTGTACTTTTCTTTTTCCTGAATCACTCCTAAAAAGGGGATAAAAGTAGATTTTGCGCTTTTATGTTCTATTTCTAAAAGTCCCTTAACAATCGTATGAGCTAACTGATGATTGTACCTTTCTGCAGAACCTATCTGTATGTAATTTCTGGAATTATCATTCAAAAACAGGTTTTCCGTTCCTTTTCTTTCTCTATAGCTTCCGTCGGCTGAAATTCCCCATACGATTCTGCCGGTATTGAAGAATTTACCTAATGAAAAATTAAACTGCTGCTCATTGACTGCAGATGCATTAAGGTCTGTATACTCGGTAAGAAGCTTATCAAGAGTAAACTTTTTTAATCCAGCTGTAAGATACCAAGATCTGTTTTCAGCTTCAAAGATCTGCAAACCTCCTCCGTAAGACCAGCCTTCATAATATGCCTGGCGCAGTTTCCCCGAAAGCAATTCGTTGTAATTTCCCAATCCACTCATATTGTAAATCATAGGAAATCCCTGATTGCTCACAAAGCTCAAATAGTGTTTCTGAGTATATTTTTCAGCCTCGAGATAAGCCCCGATTTTAAACTTCTCAAACATCAGCTTATTAGCACCCAGCGCCAACGAAAAGTTGGCGGATGTATTTTTGGGTCTCGGATCAATGTCACGATAGCTTAAACTAGCCCTGTAACTTCCGGTAATCCCTATGGTATAAGAATTTATCTTCTTTGAATAGCCACCAGAAAAAGCATAGTTTTCAAATTTCATATCACCACCTACGCTGTCAGCTGCTACATAAGGGTAGATGATGTCATAGTCGGTATTTTCGTTCCATACTACCTGTCTGTTCTTTCCCTGCGAATAAGATGCATTACCCCAGACCGTTGTTTTAGGGTCTAATATCTGTAAGGTACGAGCTTCCGCTCCCCATAGATTTTTCCCTTTACCTTTCTGTTGTATTTCATTGGGAGTATCACTGTTTTGAGTGAACAGGCTGAATGTGGTAATACTGTATTTCCTAGCTCCCAACATATTGGAAGGATTGCTGTTGATACTGTTTTTAAGTATCCTTTCATAGCTGTATTCCTCACGGATCTTTTTCATGATCGTATCATTCTCCTGAGCATGAAGTTTTGTGGTAAAGGAAAGAGCAGGCAGGATAAGTATGGAAAGAAAATATTTCATTTTTAGTTAAATAATGAAGGTTTTACACCGTGATCAAAGTCTACAGTAGAATTATTGGTATCTTTTAAGATGTTTTTTCCATCCGCAGTCTTTCCGACAGCTTTTCTACGTACCGCTTTTCCGAAACGGTTTTTATCACCATCAAAAGACGTTACAGAAGTCCATCCCATATCTAAAGACGGAGACGTTACAAGCCACTGGAAAGAATCCTGTACACTAAGATTTACAGCATCTGTGATCCACTCGTTTGGAATTTTAACCGCTGTGCCGTCCATAGGGTACACATCTCCTCCAAAAGTAAGATTGTAAGTATAAGTATATGAATTCTGATTAACCAATGCATCATTCGTCATTCCCGCAGGCATACGTGCTAAAGCATAAGCATAATATCCTTGAGTGTGAATCACCATTTTCTCAAATACATTAGTCATTTTAATAACGGCAGGGTTGTTAATATCGTCAGAATCTTCCTTGAAAATCTGGAAATCAGCATGAGAAAGATCAATGGATGACGGATTGAATTCTTTGTGATTGATGGCGTCTTCAGCAATGATAATGGATGATCCAGGCAGAACAGGATAAGTTGTACCATTACCAGGAATTCTGATAATAGCTCCGGCAGAGAATGTACTTCCCATGATATTTGGGCTGTAATCCTGTTTTTCATTCGTCATGAAAGCAGACTGAATTAGCAGCATACCGTCAGCATACAATGTTTTATCTGTATTATTCGTGATTTTGAAATACTGATCTCCAAAATACATAGCTCCCTGAGGAGTTGTAGTTCCTGCAAAGAATATTTCTTCAAGGATCAGGTCACTACTTTTTCCTGCTTTCAGTGAGATATCTATGATTTTTGTCTGTTCAGTACCATTAATAACGACCCCGGTTTGAACTCCACTCACCTTTGCTTCTGTCAGCGTTGAATTATCCCCGAATATAATACTTCCTTCTACACTAATGTTATAAGTTCCTGTAGGAAGAACGGTTTTCAGGGAGTATGTGTTTGTAAGCTCCTGGATAACCGTAAAACCGGTATTCAGTTCTTTAAAGCTTACCGTGAAATATTTATATTCACTTACCTGAATGTGTTCCGGAACCACTCTTAGGTCAAGGTTTAACGTTGTCTGTGCTTGTGCTTCCGGAGCATCAGAATCCGACGAACAGGCTGCAAGACTTACTACAGCACACAATAATAATAGTGTTCTTAATAAATGTTTAAACATAATTTATTTGATTGAAATTGTTATAAATTGAAATTGATTTCCATCCCAAAGTAGGGATCCTGAGCACCTTTTCTGTTGATTGTTATTCCATTAACACTGTAAGGAGCATAATAACTGAAAAGTCTGTTGGCAAACATAGAAACAATGACCGTTTTATTCCTGAAGCTTTTCGTCACTTTAAGATTAAGATTCGCTTCCAATGGTCTTCTGGATGTATTATAACGGTCAGCATTCTGAGCGATAATCATTCTTTCGAGAACCGTTCCCTGAGCTGCATCAGGATTGAATGGGAAAATATTACCGTTCTGATCTACATAATGGCTCGGAATTCCGTTCATAGGATCTAATTTCCTTGTTGAAAACCATGAAAACTGGAAAGAAGAAGAAAATATCAGATCCAGTTTTGGAATATAGGTATCCAGCATCAGATTCGTATTCAGAACCTCATTGGCAGAATTTGGCTCCATTCCGTTGTACAGCCCGAGATAAGGATAAGGTCTGCCATTGATCAATACATCAGATCTTTTATACACCGGGAGACTATTACCATATTTTGTACGGAACCAGGCGCCGCTGAGGGTAAATCGTGTATTAATCACCGGGATTCTGTTGGAAGAATACTGAAACTCAACTCCTTCCTTATCTATTTTACTTCCGTTTCGCTGTGAAGCATAAGTGAAGTTTTCTGTAATAGTCTGATAGGGAAGAGTATTCACATCCGGTGGTGACGTTATCGCATTATGATCAAGCGATGACGTATCATATTTTTTATACTGATACACCGCATATTCATTCATAGAACGGAAAGCATTGTTCATCTTTTCCTTAAAGACAGTAACAGACAACTGATGAAATCCGAGACTGAAATCTATTCTTGCCTCAAATTTTTCATTGATTGCAGGTTCTATTTCTGTATTTTGGGGATTATAGATCATAGTCTTATAATTCACTCTTCTATAATCCGGATTGACATGGAAGTAATTCAGCTGTTGGATGTCTTTATACACCAGTTCCGGGTATAATAAATTAAGATCAGGGAATAAACTTTGTTTACCATAACCTAATGTTAATGCTATTTGAGCCTTTTTATTCAGCATATTAAATGCCGGAAGATCCCATTGAAGATTTGTTCTTGGATCCAGATAGATCTTTCCGTTCATTTTAAAATCAGATGGAAGATTCAGCATAGAATTTCCTCTAAGCCCCAATGCAAGAGTAAGTTTATGCTTTCCTAAATCTGCCGTACTGATTGTTTCCAAAAACAAAGCAGAAGTGGAATAAGCCGGAACATCACGGTAAGCACGAGGTCTGAAGGTCGCTTTCGGATCTATAGGTCTGTAAACATCAAATAATTGTCCTTGCCCCCAGTTTTTACTTAACTGCCAGTCGAATCCTGTATTGATTTCATTCTTAATGGTTTTAAAATCCAGCTGGAAATTATTGACCATTTTGACGAAAACATCAAGAGGTTTGCCATCCACAGTGTAATCAGAAGTATACTTTGCTACCGGATAATAACCATCATATTCACCCTCAGTTCTTGAAAGAGGAAAAGCCGTTGCGTTTTCCAATTGGATGAATTTAGTCTGTTTTATTTTGTCAAATCGTTGATTCACTGAAATCTGTACTTCTGTAGATCTATAAAACAAAGATTCATTTCTGGTATAATTCAACACATTTGAAAGACTCAAAAGATGATTGTTTACTTCATAAGAATTGAGTTGTGATAAATCAACATCCGGATCTGTCTTTGAACCATCCAGTGAACCGGTATAACTCAGATGTGTCTGCCATCTGAAAGAGCCATGATTGAGCTGTTTTTCCTTTGTTAAACCAAAATTAGCTGTAATTCTTTTATAATTTTCAAGCCTGTCTCTGGGATCAGACTTTGCATTCAGGTAATCTATCCCTGTATTGATTTTTAGATGATGTTCTTTGTTTTCAAAACCTTTGCTTATGGCAAACAGCTTACTGTAACCATCTGCTTTGAACCTTGCTTTCCATTTTGTATACCCGGATTTATTGGTGATTTTAATAATTCCTGAAGTTAAATTTCCATAGATTACAGAAGTAATTCCACGTAGAATTTCCACTTTTTCGATCTGATCCGTGGAAATACTTCGCATATCCACACCACTGGTAAGATTCAGACGCCTTTTTAAACCATTATTATTTTTATCCAGGAAATCATACGTATACTGAAGATTTGCTCCGGAATTTAATGGCGCACCATCTACAAGAAATGTAGTTCCCATTGCAGAAGTATTATAATCGTTACCAGGATTTCCTGTTTCACGAAGACCAATTTTATTAACCTGATTCAGAACGGGATCTCCGGAACGACCTCCAGGAAGTAGTTCTAAAAGATCGGTAAAGCTTGAAGGCTGTAGATGTTGCATGGCTCGCTGGCTGATCACGGAAGAAGAAGTCAATCCTTTACCTTCCTTTGCTGTAATGATTACTTCTTCAATAGAATTGATTTTATCTGCTAATGAGAAGATAAATGTCTCAGATTTCGTAACTGTGATTGTCCCGGAATATCCAAGCGTACCGTTTTTATGGATCTCAATGCGATAGTTTCCAGGGTTGACAGACATGGTGGCAACTCCCTTATCATTTGTAGATAATGAATATTTATTTTCTGTAGATAAAATTTTTATTTCAGAATCTTTTAAGGGTTCTGCATGATTGTTCTTAATTTCAAACGAAATCATTGCAGACCTTTCCTGTGAATGGGCTGTTGAAAAAGCAGTAAAGAAAATTAATAATGTGAAAATTTGTGTTTTTAGAGGAAATCGTGGATCGTTGCTTACCATCTGGCATTTTTCTTCCGACAAAGGTAGGGTGGCTGAGATAAGTTTTCTAATTTTATTTAGAATAATTTAAAATAATTGATAAAAATCATTTAAAAATTTTCACACAAATGGGTGTTTTGTCGAGCTTAAAAACTGGTTTTTTTTGTTTTAACTTATTGTAATTTAGTATTTTGCATTTATATTAATTGTTTTTTTGTTAAAAGTAATCTCAACTTTATTATTAGAGTTATTTTAAAGAGAATGATTAATGTTCATATATTGTTTAAATAATTAAATGCAAAATATGAAAAAAGCACTCCATTGCTGAAGTGCCAAAATTAACTTGAAATGATATTTATAAAAAGGATTAGATGTTAGATTTTTATTTTTTTGTTGATTGTTTTTCCATTGGAAAGAGTCATTTGTACAAGATAAACTCCAGGTTCCAGGGTTTTTGATTCAAATTGCTGCTTGTTGATCTCCTGTTGTAGAATCAAAGCTCCTGAAATACTGTAAATACTTATATTCTTAATGTCGCTGTTGGATCTTGCTTTAATTTGTTTGTTTTGAGCGAAGATATCTGTGCTGTTTTCCGAAGTTTGTCCTCCAATAGCTTTGGTAAACTGTAGATTATAATAAGAAGTTACGACTTCAAATGTATATTTTTGAGAATCCAGACCTTGTAGATCTATCCCGTTATTTTCTTTGTATTGATCTTTAGAAATACTTTTAATCAAGTTCTTACTTTCATCAAAGATGTTTACACCGGAAAGTTCATACTGATCTATTTTTAATTTTAAAACAGCATTGTTTTCAGATTGTATGATCTCGTTTTCAGCAACTTCTTTCGGTGTACTTTTAATGAACGGAATCATTTTCTTCTCATTGTTTTCTGACACTTTTAAAAGATATACGCCGTCTTTCAGAGATGTCAGATTGTTTTCCCTCACTGATCTGGATGCAGGTTTTTCCTGGTTGAAATCAGTTATTTCAAGTAATTGCATCTTGCCAAGATCGGGTTTTATTTGTGAAGAAAAGAGTGGAGCAGATTCCTGTAAAGATGGGGCTGAAGTCTGTCTTCCAAAAACAGAACCCAATGCAGCCCATTGATTAAAGAATCCTCCGCTTCTTAATGTATTGAACTTAGCATTAGACGCAAGAACAAATGGTAAAGCACCACCTATGTGACCAAGAGGTCCCCAATAAAATGAGTCTAATTTGTATTTATTTAAATCCCACCATGCATAATAGCCACGTTGTACATCAATGGTCTTAGAAGTATTTTCCGGTGGAATGGCAAGATCAATGGTAGAATGCCCTAAAGTCATTGGAGTTTTATTATACCAATCGTATACATCTTTAGGTTTCAGGCATTGTCTGAATTTATGATTGGGATTGGTGGTCACATCATTTATAAAGTTGCTTGTGAAAAGCTTTCGCCATAGAAATGGACCCCACAGAAGACCACCGTTATCCTGAACAACATGATAATCATATTTTTCAAGATATTCTGGAGAAATTACTTCTGAAATATTATTAGTATAAGTTTTATAACCTGTATTGTTACAGCTGTGAAGAACATTGGCTAAAAATGAACTAAACGGGTAAATATCTTTTTCTAAAACACCCTTTTTTAAAGTAGTTTCTGACATGTCATAAGGACCATCACCCATGTAGGCATATTTAAATTTTAAATTTCCGGGATTGGAAATACTTAATCTTTTTAAAGTAGACATGGCAGCATGGGCTCCCTGAGAATATCCGGTAAGGAAGTATTCATCATAGCGTTTTACACCCTGCTGAGCTAAAACTTTGTTCGCAGCAGTCACGAAATCGATGGTAGCGCCAGCCTCCGTTGCATAATCTACATAAGGATGAACACCTTCACCGTCTCCCATACCCACATAGTCCGGAGCCATTAGAATATAGCCATTGAGAACGTAGGAAAGCTCAAGCGCAAAACCAATAGTCAAAACTCCTTTTAGATTGGAAGGGACATTGTGTCTGCTGTCTGTGGTCCCGTGATCGGATACTACAGTAGAGAGCTTCATGTTGACATTAGGATACATAAGAAGCCCTGTAGCTTTTACCAGGACATCTTTTTCATTTTTGGTATAGTAGGTAATTTTGTACCCTTTTAAACCCAGATTAAAATTATTAAGATAGCTTACAAAGTCAGGATTGTTTTGATCACCAGAGCTATTGGAGATTAAATTAGCGACTCCCTGTGGAGTTAAATCTAGTTTCTGTTCTACACTTACAAGATCACCAGCCTGCTGGGCAAAGTAGAATGACGCAGTAAGACCAAATAAAATAGTTGCGATTTTCTTCATATTAATGTATTTTTATTAGTGTTAAGGTAATAACTTTAATAAATTCACAAAAATTTAGAGGCATTAACAACTATTCATTGAATATAAATTCTCTGTAAAGTGAGTAAAATAAAAGAGTCTGATCCAAAGACCAGACTCTCTCAATATATTTTAGCTTTATATTAAAAAGCGTTGATACCTGTAATATCTAAACCGGTGATTAACAAATGAACGTCATGAGTTCCTTCGTAAGTAATCACAGATTCTAAATTCGCAGCATGTCTCATCATTGGGAATTCACCCATAATTCCCATACCTCCAAGAATCTGTCTTGATTCTCTTGCAATGTCAATTGCCATTTTCACGTTGTTACGCTTAGCCATTGAAATTTGCGCTGGAGTTGCTTTATGAGCATTTTTAAGATTTCCTAACTGAAGACATAGCAACTGAGCTTTTGTAATTTCCGTTAAGAATTCAGCTAGTTTCTTCTGTTGAAGCTGGAAAGAACCGATAGGTTTCCCAAACTGTCTTCTCTCTTTAGAATATTGAACAGCAGTACAGTGACAATCGATAGCAGCACCGATTACCCCCCACGAAATACCATATCTAGCAGAGTTCAGACAAGATAAAGGTCCTTTCAATCCTGTAACTCCCGGAAGTAAGTTTTCTTTCGGAACTTTTACATTATTGAATACCAATTCTCCTGTTTTAGAAGCTCTTAAGCTCCATTTATTGTGTGTTTCCGGAGTAGTGAAACCTTCCATTCCTCTTTCAACAATTAATCCCTGTACTTTTCCTTCTTCGTTCTTTGCCCATACAACAGCAATGTCGCAAAGAGGAGAATTCGTGATCCACATTTTAGCACCATTTAAAAGGTAATGGTCTCCCATATCTTTAAAATAGGTTTCCATAGAACCTGGATCAGAACCGTGGTTAGGTTCAGTCAATCCAAAAGAACCAATCATTTCTCCAGCGGCAAGCTTTGGAAGATATTTCTTTTTCTGCTCCTCAGAACCGAATTCGTTGATAGGAAACATTACCAAAGAGCTTTGTACTGAAGCAGCAGAACGTACTGCTGAATCTCCTCTTTCCAGCTCCTGCATGATAAGACCGTAAGAAATCTGATCTAATCCGGAACCGCCATACTCAACAGGAATATACGGACCTAATGCCCCGATTTTTCCTAATTCTCTCATTAGACCAGGAAGATCTGTATGATTCTGTGCTGCCTGATCAATCTGCGGCATTACAAAACTTTCAACCCAATCTCTTACAGATTGGCGGATCAGTTTGTGTTCTTCAGTAAGTAAAGCATCAATTCCATAATAATCAGGGATGCTTGTAAGAGGATAATATGACATGATTTTTTGATTTTGTTAAAAATAACATTTTTCGTGGTGTTTGAGAAATTTTTTTGAAAACTTATGTAAATACTGGTTTTCAAACAGATAATGCACAGTTTTCCTATTTAAGGGAAAAATTTCACATTTTAAGACTCCTCATCATTGGAGATAGGATACTGATTGGTGGCATTGTGTACCTTTGTTTTAAATTTATAAAGATAAGGAGCCTTGTTGGCTGAGCCGTCATACAGTTTTTCCAGTCTGTCCAGAATGTTGAGACTTAATATTTTTCGCTGGAAGTTATTTCTTCTGAATTTTTGTCCTAAAATGGTTTCATAAAGCGCCTGAAGATCCTTCATTGTAAATTTTTCAGGAAGAAGATTACTTGCTGCAACTTCAGTATTGATGTTCATTCTCAGGTATTCCAGTCCGGTTTCGATGATTCTGTCGTGATCGAATGCCATTTTTGGTAATTTGCTTACTTCAAACCACTCGCAGCTCTCATTAAAGGCATCCGGGAAAGTATTGGCGATCGAGAAATCAATAAGGCTGCAATATCCTACAGTAATGAATCTCTGAAAAATCCAGTGATCTTCCGGAACTTCAATACCTTTATTTCTAAGCAGGATCTGATGAACATTATTTTCCGTACGATCTATTCTTCCAAATGTGTGGAACTGCTTTAAAAACAAATCCTTAAGGTGTGTTCTTTCATAAAGAACTCTTTCCGCGGCTTCGCGAAGATCTTCATCATTGAAAACAAATCCTCCCGGAAGTGACCACAGATCCAGATCGTGATACTTTAATAAAAGTACCTTCAGAATATTATTGTGAAAGCCGAATATAGTACAGTCTACAGAGATGTGGGCAACGAAATCCTTTGTGTCGATTAATTCCTGAAGTGTTTCTTTGCTTTTTGTGTCTTTGATTTTCATGGTTGTAAAAATAAAACTATTTTCTATATTTTCTTTTTGAGACGTTAAAATACATCAAACTGATTACAAAAAGAAGACTTACAGAAAATAAAATATATAATGGATAATAGTTTAAAAGTTGTTTTCCGAAAAGTATTGCCATAATGATTGAGCTGACAGAGCTTCCCAGTGAAGAAAAAATAACGATAAGTGAAGTAAAAAGATTCACTTTTTCTTTGTCTACCTGCGCAATCATTCTTGAATTGATAACAGGGTAGAGCGGTGACAGGAATAAACCTACAACCGGAAATAAAAAGAGAATCATTCTTGAATCTTTTGAATCAAAATATTGAATTCCTAAAATGATCAATAACAAAGCAAAAATCAATGACATACAGGTAATATAATACTTTGAAAGTTCAAATCTACGGATAATATTTGCGGTAACAGTTCTTCCTGCATATGAAAAAAGAGATAGAAAGGAAGTTGCCTGAAGTGCAAAAAATGAATTGACATTCAGGTGGTTTTTATAAAAAGACGGTAGCCAGGAATTGAAACCCTGCTCCACAAAAACAATAAAAAATACTACGCCTAGAAACAACGCAATAGAAGGTGTGGTAAAGCCTGATAGTTCGGAAAAAACATTCTTATTTTCCAGGGGCTTCGATTCTGATATATCAGCTTTTGAAAGGAGAAATATGGTGATTGCAGATAAAACGGCAATCATTAAAAAGCCAAATTTCCAGAATTCGGAATATTGACTGGAGATCAACCATCCAAAACCTGTATTGACTACAAAAATTCCTATCATAAAGGAAGCCTCCACACTGTTCATGGTTTTAGCAAGTGATTTTTCATCAGAAATATTATTCCTTATGATTCCAAATACACAGATTTTACCAATAGCAAAACAGGCACCGATAATAGCAAACCACAATTTATAAAACCAGAAATCTGCCATAAAAGGAAGAAGACATGAACAAAACCCTACAATTGTTAATGCTAAGATCAAAGCTTTCTTTGAACCCGTTTTATTAATGAAACCTACCGCAAAAAGAGAGATGAAAGCAATGGGAAGATCTTTAAAAGACTCCAGAAATCCCAGTTCTCCATATGTGATATTGTCGTCTGCAAGCTGAAGGATGATAAGTCCCATACAGTTCAGTACCATCGAAAAAATAAGAAAGGTCAATTTTAGCGGAAGAGAAATTTTTGAAAGCTTAGCGGTCATTTTCGGGATGGTCTTTATTGAATTTTTATAATTTTTTATGAATTATTGGTGCGAAGATATAGCTTTTAACCCTCAGAAATAAACGAAATTTTAAAATATTTATTAATCTAATGTTAATTAATTGAAAAAAAATATATTTTTATTGTCTCAATTTGAGAATTAAAACAATGACTGTATATGAACATAAGAATACCAACAAGCTTGGGAGTAGTAGCCGCCCTTTATTTCACGGCTAATTTCAATGCCCAGACAAAGAAAGATACGCTTTCTAAAGAAAATAAGATTGACGAGATTGTAGTCATCGGGTATGGTACTCAGAAAAAGAGTAATGTAACCGGAGCTATTGCAAGTATTAAAGCCAGTGATATAGAAAATATTCCGACGGGTAAACCTGAACAGGTATTGCAAGGTAGAGCAGCGGGTGTTTCTGTAGTCACGAATTCCGGACAGCCGGGTGCTGCGGCAACGGTGCGTGTGAGGGGAATTACCAGCTTTGGTGCAGGAAGTAACAGCCCTTTATGGGTAGTGGATGGTATTGTGGTAGATAATATCGGATGGCTGAATCAGTCTGATATAGAAAGTATCGAGGTACTGAAAGATGGTGCTTCATCCGCAATCTATGGTGTTTCTGCTGCAAAAGGTGTAATTCTGGTGACCACGAAAAAAGGGAAAAAAGGGAAACTTACTCTTTCTTACAACGGTTTTTATGGTTTCTCAAATACAGCGAAAAAACTTGATCTTTTAGATGCATCACAATACGCAAAGATTATCAATGAAGGTTTTACCAATGACGGGCAGGCTCCGAAATTTGCCAACCCTGATTCATTCGGAAAGGGAACCAACTGGCAGAATACTATTTTCGGAACAGGTGAAAAATCTTCACATGAGGTAAGTATTACGGGAGGAAATGATAAATCAAGCTACTATACATCGTTTGGTTATTTTGATCAGACAGGTATCGTAATGAGTGATATATCTTACTATAAAAGAATCAATGCCAGATTCAATTCTACTCATAAGGTTACGGATTACCTGACCTTGGGACAAACTTTTGCTTATACGCATACAAAATCTCAGGGAGTAAGTGCTAATGAAGAGTTTGGAGGACCTCTTGCTTCTGCGGTTAACCTGGATCCGATTACCCCAGAAGTGGTGACAGACTGGTCAATGGTAGATCCAAGTGGTTATACAAACCCTTATATCATCCGTGATCCTTACGGTAATCCTTACGGAATCTCACGCTATGTAAACAATGAAATGACCAATCCAAGAGCTTTCCGTGAAATTCAACGAGGAAACTATAGCTGGTCTGATGATTTTGTAGGAAATGTGTTTGCAGAACTTAAGTTTCTTGAACATTTTACATTCAAAACAAGTCTGAACGGTAAAAAATCTTATTGGGGAAGCCGTTCTTTTACTCCGAAATATTATTTAAGTCCGAACTTCAGCAATACAGGTTTCAACAGCTTAAACAAAGTTGACGAGAATAAGTTCGAATGGAGTATGGAAAATACGTTGACTTATCAGAATAAGTTTGGGAATCACAGCATCAACATTATGGTAGGACAGGGAGTATACCGATATAATATATCAGGAGGAGCAAGTCTTACTTACAGTAATTTGCCTATCGATCATTGGTATGATGCGTCTTTCAATTTTGATATTCCGCAGGATGATATTACCGCAAAAGGCTGGGACGGAATTCAGACCCGTAAAGCTTCTTACTTTGGTAGAATTATTTATGATTATGCAGATAAATATTTGTTTACAGGAACAATTCGTAGAGATGGTTCTTCGAAATTCGCGACAAATCAGCACTGGGGAACTTTCCCGTCTATGTCCTTAGGATGGAATGTTCATAATGAAGACTTCTGGCTAGATAATAAAGTAGTCAATAGTTTAAAGCTAAGAGGTGGGTATGGTGTTTTAGGAAATGATGAAATGGAAAACTTCAGGTTTGCAAATTTTATGGTTTCAGGAAGTAACTATACGAATTCAGGAAATAATATCATCATTGGTTATGCTCCGAGTACACTAGCAAATCCACACCTGAAATGGGAACAGACCAGCCAGTTGAATATTGCTGCCGATTTTAAATTGTTCAACAATTTCACATTTACCGCAGATTGGTACAAAAAGAAAACCACTGATATTTTAAGACAGATCAATATTCCGGGGTATGTAGGGATGCCGAATTTGCCTTGGTCAAACGTTGGAGATATGGAAAACTCCGGTTTGGAACTTGAATTGGGCTACAAAAAGAACTGGAACGACTTCAGTATATCAGTAAACGGGAACTTTGCAACAATCAAAAACAAAGTTTTACGATTAGAAGATGATATTGATTATTTCAACCTTGCTTCTTTCCAGACTATGGGACCTATCTCAAGAGTTGCTGTTGGACAGCCTTACGGATCATTCTATGGACAGACGTATAGCGGTGTTTTCCAGAACCAGGCACAGATTGACAGTTATGTAAATGCAAACGGAGACAGGTTATTACCTAATGCAAGACCGGGAGATTTTATCTGGCAAGATAATAATGGTGATGGTAAAATTGATGAGGAAGATAAAGTAAACTTAGGAAACTCTATTCCAAAATATACTTTCGGGCTTACAGTAAACTTAAATTACAAGAACTTTGATTTTATGGTTTTTGCACAAGGTCAGGCAGGAAATAAAATATTCCAGGGATTAAGAAGACTGGATTTGCTTGATGCAAACTATCAGACAAAAGTTCTTGACCGTTGGACAGGCGAAGGTTCTACCAATGATAATCCGAGAATAACTAGAAATGACCCTAACCATAATTATTCATGGATGTCCAGCTATTATCTTCAGAAGGGAGATTATATACGTGTAAAGCTTGTTCAGTTAGGATACACACTTCCTAAAGATGTGACGAGCCGTTTCGGGATGAGCAAAGTGAGACTGTATATTACAGGTGAAAACTTATTTACTTTCACGAAATATACAGGTTATGATCCTGAAATTGCAGGAAGAAACAATTCCGAACAGGATATTGTAGGGGTTGACAGAGCTTACTATCCACAGGCAAGAACATTCCTGCTTGGTGCCAATATTCAATTTTAATACGTAATAACATGAAAAATAAAAGATTAATATATAAAGGACTTGCTGTTACATTATTGGCAGGTTTAAGTTTAGGAAATGTTGCATGTAGTGGTTCTTATCTTGATGAAGTAGAAAATTCTGGAGCTTTTAAAACAGAAGATTATTTTAAAAATCAACAGCAATCATTCAGTGCATTGGTTTCTGTGTATGATGTGTTAAGAAAATATTCAGGAGGTTTTGAGAATACGGTGACTTTTTTCAATGCGGGATCCGATGATTTCTATTCCGGAGGCGGACATTCTAATGATGGAGCAGGTATCCAGGGAATTAATAATTATTCATTGAATCCTAATACAATGCCCGCAAGTTACTGGAGAGATTATTATCAGGGAATAGCACGTGCCACGCTTTTAATAGAAAGAGTTCCGGGAGCTTCCATGGATGAAAATCTTAAAACAAGATACATTGCTGAAGCAAAAGTCCTGCGTTCGCTGTATTATTTTGAACTTGTAAGAATGTTTGGGAATATTCCTTTAGTTCTTAAGACATTAAAATATGATGATGACTACTGGAATATACCACAGGCAAAACCAAGCGAAGTATATGCACAGATAGAAAGTGATATTAATGCAGCGATTCCTGACCTGATGTTGGTAGCAACAGGCAATGACAAAGGGAGAATTACTCAGGGAACAGCGAGAGCAATTTTGGGTAAGATTTATCTTTATGATAAAAAAATGCCTGAAGCAGCAGCGCAGTTTGCAGAAGTAAACGGTACACCAGGTGAGGCAAGTCAGTACGGATATAAACTTGTTAAAGATTATGAAGACCTTTTCAAAGTAGGACCGGAAACGAGCGATCCTTATAAGTTCTCAACAGAATCTATCCTTGAAGTAATGCACACGAACAAAGGAAATTCCGATTGGGGATTCTGGGGACAGGGTAAAGATGAAGGAAATTCTATCAATGCCATGCTGGGACCACGTTCCTATACTTTGGTTAAAAGTTTTCCTAATAATGATGCACCGGACCTTTATGCGGGATGGGCATTTAATACCGTAACAGAGGACCTGGTTAATTTCATGAAAGAAGATCCAAGATTAAAAACAACCGTTTTCAATGCGAAAAAATTTGAAACAGAAGGCAAAATTACCTATAGCCCAGCATATGCAGACACCGGTTATTTCCTGAATAAATATTTACCTACAAACGATCTGAAAAGTTCACTTCCAGGATCAACGGAACTGAATTTCAGACAGAATTACGTTGCCATAAGACTTGCCGATACTTATCTTATGGAAGCTGAAGCTTTGGGAGCAGCAGGAGGAAGAGCTCAGGCATTGCTGGATGCAGTAAGAAAAAGGGTAGGCTTATCTCCTGTTCCTGTTTCTTTACAGGCAATTAAAGACGAAAGAAGAAGAGAACTGGCGGGTGAAGGACACCGTTGGTTTGATCTTGTAAGATGGGGAGATGCTCCTGCCAAGCTTGCATTCAAAGGATTTAAAGCTAATAAAAATGAGATTCTGCCAATTCCTTACAACGAATTGCCGAATACAGCAATGCACCAAAATCCTGGGTATTAAATATGGAGTTTCACAACTTATATAGTTTCTTTAAAGGTACTGCACTGCTATGCGGTGTAGTACTTTTTCCATTATCCTGCACTTCTGTTACTCAAAATAAAGGAAATGAAGTTCAGTATTGGCTGACGAAAGGAGATGAAAGCATAAAATTACAACAACAGACCTCTATCAGATTTGTAAATACTACCAATAACTTTCAGAATATTGAAATTGATGACACTCAGAAGTTTCAATATGTTGACGGTTTTGGTTATACATTGACAGGAGGAAGTGTTGAGGTAATTAACCGTCTGTCATCTTCCAATAGAAAAGCATTGTTGAATGAACTTTTCGGAAACGCTAAAAATTCTATTTCAATCAGTTACTTGAGATTGAGTATCGGAGCATCCGATCTTGACGGTGAAGTTTTCTCTTATAATGATCTTCCGGAAGGGCAGACTGATGTTTCACTTTCAAAATTCAGTTTAGAAAAAGATAAAGCACTCATTGCAATGCTGAAAGATATTTTAGCAATAAATCCTGACATTAAAATCATTGCAGCTCCCTGGTCACCACCAGTCTGGATGAAAGATAACGGAAAATCAAAAGGAGGAAGCCTGAAACCTGAATTTTACAGAGCTTACGCTGATTACTTTGTAAAATATATTCAGGGTATGAAAAAAGAAGGAATTACCATTGATGCTGTGACTCCTCAGAATGAACCTTTACACCCGGGAAATAATCCGAGTTTGTATATGCCATCCGATCAGCAGAGAGACTTTATCAAAAACTATTTAGGTCCTGCTTTTAAAAACAATAATCTTAAAACCAAAATTGTTGTATACGATCATAATTGCAATAAACCTGAATATGCTCTTGATATTCTGAAAGATCCGGAAGCCTATCAATATATAGACGGTTCAGCGTTTCATTTGTATGAAGGAGATATTTCCGCTTTAAGTACGGTTCATAATGCTTTCCCGGATAAAAACCTGTATTTTACTGAGCAGTGGACGGGCTCCAAAGGAACTTTCAATGAAGATCTGAACTGGCATATGAAAAATGTGCTCATCGGTTCCATGAGAAACTGGAGCAAAACTGCTTTAGAATGGAATCTTGCCAATGATCTAAAGTATGGTCCTCACACAGACGGAGGCTGTACAGAATGTAAAGGAGCAATTACCGTTTCTGATAGTGGAGATTTCACCCGAAATGTTGCCTATTATATTGTAGCACACGCTTCTAAGTTTATTCCATCAGGTTCACAATGTATTGTATCAACACAAACAAAATATTTATCAACGGCAGCTTTTAAAACACCATCTGGAAAAACTGTGCTAATTGTTCAGAATGATCATAAAGCTGTTGAAAATTTTAATATTAAATTTGCCGGGAAAACCGCTGCTGTAACCATTCCCGGAAGTTCAGCAGCCACATATATTTTTTAAATTAAAATCATGAGAAAACTAATCGTAAGTTGTTTTGTAATGGGAATTGCCGTAAGTGTCAGTGCCCAACAGAGTTATTGGAAAAAGAATGCAGGAAAAACAGCTAAAGTGATCCTTACCAATTCTAAGGTAAATGAAAGAATGACGGATAAAGGTTCTGTGAAATTTGAACAGTTCGGACAGCCAAAAGAAACGGAAGCATGTATTTTTGTAGCTCCTGATTTTAAATATCAAAAGCTGATAGGTATTGGAGGAGCTATTACAGATGCATCCGCAGAAACATTCTACAAGATGCCAAAGAACAAACAAAAAGAAATTCTGGATGCTTATTTTGGAAAAAATGGATTGGGTTATACAGTGGTTCGTACCAATATGAACTCTTGTGACTTTTCCAGTGATTCTTATACTTATGTGCAAGATAATGATACATCTTTAAAGACATTCAACCTTGCTCACGATGAAAAGTATAAAATCCCGATGATCAAGGAAGCTCAGAAGGCTATTGGAAAAAATTTTACTTTTTATTTCTCGCCATGGAGCCCACCAGCCTGGATGAAATCAAACAAAAGCCTTTACAAAGGAGGACGACTTGAAAATCAATATTACCAAACCTGGGCAGATTATTATATTAAATTCATCAAAGAATACGAAAAAAGAGGAATCAATGTTTGGGGATTAACCGTTCAGAATGAACCGATGGCGACTCAATCCTGGGAATCCTGTATTTATACTGCGGAGGAAGAAGGTGAGTTTTTGAAGAATAATCTAGGTCCAACCCTTTGGAAAAACGGATATAAAGATAAAAAGGTAATGATCTGGGATCACAACAGAGATTTGATCTACCAAAGAGCAACCACTACGCTCAGTGATCCGGAAACTTCAAAATATGCCCACGGAATCGGATATCACTGGTATGAAACATGGAATAACAAAACTCAGCTTTTTGATAACCTTGCAGAAACACACAGAGCTTTTCCAGATAAATTCCTTGCATTTACAGAAGGTTGTAAAGAACAGTTTGCGATGGACAGAATCTACGATGTAAGCCTTGGAGAACTGTATGGTAAAAATATGCTGAACGATTTCAATAAAGGAAACGCTATGTGGACAGACTGGAATATCTTATTGGATGAAACCGGTGGACCCAATCACAAAGGGAATTTCTGCTTTGCACCGATCATTGCAGATACTAAAACAGGAGAAGTGTTCTATACTTACGAGTATTATTATATAGGACATGTTTCAAAATTCATTAAACCGAATGCACAAAGAATTGGCTCTTCTTCAAACAGAGCCGCTTTAACGTCTTCAGCCTTCATGAATGAAAACGGACAATTGGTAACCGTTATTATGAATGATTCTGATAATGATATTGAAACAAACCTTTGGATCGAAGGGATGGCTGCAAAATTAAATGCTCCGGCACATTCTATACAAACCGTAATTTTATAACATCATATTAATATTATTTTAAGTGGGATCGGCAGGCTCTTTAGAGCCCGCCGATTATTTTTTGTTAATAAATGAAAATCAGTAAAATTTACTTATTTTTTGTTTATATATATGTTGTTTTCTTACAAAACTTTTTTCTAATTCTTTCGAAATAGGTTTTACCTCAAGTATAATGTTAAAAAGATGACTGTTTTAATGAATGATTAACTTAATAAACATTGTAAAAAATTAAATTGACTCTGTTTTATTGTGAAAAATATATTGTTATTGTGTTTAATTTGAATATTTTATAATTTTATTTTTTTTATTTCGAATGAATTTTTAATTGTGTATTAATTTGATTTTCATGTTGTTGTGTTTTATTTTGTGATGTTTTTATATACTTTCCGTGAAAATACGGTGTTTGGAATTGTTGTTAAATATTTAAATTAACGATGAAAAAAACAATATTTCAAAACAACAATGAAAAAAAACTATTTCGGTGCATTATTCTTATGCACTTCTTTAGGCGTATCAGCCCAACAAACAGAAGTCTATTTTAAATATGATGAAGCAGGTAATCAAAGGTATCGTGGCTTTAGCGCAAGTGCAAGACAAGAACCTGAATCTTTGGTAAAAACAGGTGACACTAACTCTCTATCAATCATGGATGAAAAAACATTCTGGAAGCAGATCCGTTTATATCCAGTGCCTGTTAATGATGTGCTGACTATTGATTGGACAGATGAAGTAAATGAACTCATAGAATCTGTTTCATTATACCAGCACAGCACGATACATTGGAAATTTCAGCAACAGATCATTCCGGAGCTTAATAAGCAGCTTAAGATCAATATGACGGGATATAGCTGGGGAGTGTATGTGCTTCGTTTTACTTTAAAAGACGGAAGAACTTTGAGTAAAAACATTACCAAAAGATAATTCTAAAACACAAATTAATGAACTCTAATAGAAGGAAAATAAAATTATTTTCGAGCTTTCTGCTATCCTGTATTTCGATAATAGGATTTTCACAGAATACACAAACACAGAAATTCCATGATACAAAAGGAAATATAGAGGTTACCTCAGCAGGACAGCTTCAGTATACATTAGCTATTGAAACTCCACCCGGTATAAAAAATATGGTGCCCGATGTTAATCTTACCTATGTAAGTGGTGCCGGAAATGGACTTGCCGGTTATGGATGGAATATTTCCGGGATAGCATCTATTTCAAGAACAGGTAAAAATCTTGAAAAAGATGGAGTCATGAAGGGAGTACAATTAGATTATTCAGATTACTACAGCTTCGGTGGGCAAAGGCTCATTTTAAAATTGGGAGAATATGGCAAGGATGGTGCAGAATATATAACTGAAAAATACTCCAATATAAAGATTAAATCAGTAGGGGCTATTGCAGGGCAGTCATGGCAGGGTCCTGAATATTGGGAGGTTACTCTTGAAAATGGTTCTCAGGTATGGTATGGTGCAACCTCTTCGGGAAATAGTAATGCAAGAACTCCTTTAGATTATTACATTGTAAAATCAAAAGATACCAATGGTAACTATATTACTTATGATTATATACTGGAAAATAATGTTGCTGTTATCAATAATATTGAATGGGGAGGAAATGAAACTCAAAATACTCCGTCTATTAATAAAATGATGTTCACTTTCCAAGCAAGACCTAAGTCAGAGACAGCCTATATAAAAGGGAGTGAATTTTCTCAATCTAAATTACTTGAATCTATTACTGTTACTACAAAAGGAAAACAACATAAAAAGTATAAGCTAATCTATAAAACAGATTACCAGAAAACTCTTTATAGGTATCTGGAAAAAATAACCATTTTAAACAGTGATGATGAAGAAACTACCCCAGCTCATTTCATTTACGAAAAATCATATAATCCGTATACTGCAAATCGGCATGATTGGAAAGCAGGGACAACATTAAAGCCTAATAGTGATACTGATGTAATAGGGGATTTTGATGGAGATGGCAATCTTGATTTATTAAGGTATCACTCTGTAACATCTGATAAAATACCACAAAAAGGCTTATATCACTATAAAAACTTCTATTCACTTACCCTTGATGTTTCTAATAATATTCCACAATTTATAGAGAGTACTTTATTAGGTTTAAAAGAAGCAGTAGCTGTGAACTTAAAAAAAGAGAATTTAATCCATAATAGACAGGGATTTGTCATATATCAAAAAGTTAAAAATTCAACTACGTCCAAATTTGATCTTGAGCTATTATTTTATAGTATTGGAGGAAATAATCAATTGGTTTTAAACCATAGAAAAGTTATAGCGAATTCTGATTATGACAATACTTATGGTACATCGCAGAATGGTACTGTTACTACCATTGAAGGGATGAAAAATGTCGATTTTAATGGAGATGGGCTAAGTGAAATTATTTTAATGTTTAATGACAAGGTATGTCAATCATTGGGAGGTCCTACTGGTAGACCCTCCAAGTGTGATGAGCGTAAAAGATATTATGTTGTTGACCTTAATGAGTCTCTTCAAAATAACAGCTGGTTTTATCCTTTATCATTATATCCTGATTCTGATAAAAGAGATCAGGATGTATTTACTCTTTATAGGACAGGAGATTTCAATGGAGATGGATTATTTGACTTTCTGAAAATAAATGCAGATAAAAATCCGTTATTGATTACTTTTCAGAAAAATACCTCAGGGAAGTATACTTCTAGTTTATCTCCTTTTAATCCTTCCAACAGTGAAATCATCAAAGGAGTATGGGAAGACGGTTTAGTTGGTGATTTTAATGGCGATGGACTTAGTGATCTTATGGTGACTGCTGATGTTACTTCTGCCTTGTGGTATCTCTATACATCAAAGGGAAATGGCTTTAAAGAAGAAATTGTAGCTTTTGAACGACAGGCAAAAACTCGTCAGATACTTACAGAATCGAATGAAAATATTAAAGTGTACAATCCTCGAACATTTGTAGCATACGATATTAACAATGATGGAAAAACAGATTTAGTTAACCTTCAATCTCAAAGATTTTATAACAGATATTGGGCAGAAGACAGCACTTTTGGAGCAGCTTATAAAGAAGAAATAAGATTAACCTTTAAGGTTTTTTCAATTTTTGGAGGTGATTACAGTACTGTGAATGATATTTATGGATATAGTGACTATAACACTTATTTTACAGCTAATAACTATGCTCAGCAATTAGCTGTTGGTAAATCAGACTTTATAGGAGTTCCTGCTGATCTGTGGACAGGAGCGATGTTAAAAAAAATTGTGATGGGATCTATTAGAGAAATTGATCTTGCTTATGGTAAAGGGCAATATACAAAGTCAAGTAATTTCTTTGATATTTCAATGGAAGGGCGTATTAAAAGTATCATACAAGGAGGGGTGACTACTGATATTACCTACAAGCAATTAGATAAAACAAAGAATCCAGGATTATATGACGGGGTTAAAACTGAAAACTATCCTTATGTTGAAATTAATCAATCAACAGGAATGTATGTTGTTTCAGAGCTTAGCCAATCTATCACTTCGGATAAGAAACTGAAAAAGGATTTCAGATACAGAGGGCTTACGTCTAATATTCTTGGAAGAGGAATGATAGGATTTAGAAAAACAGCCCGCTCGTCATGGTATGCAGAAGGATTTGAAAATACAAAAGTATGATCAGGGGTAGAGATTGATCCTGCCAATGAGGGTGTTCCTGTGAAAGAATGGAAAATCAAGACTAATGAGGAATCCAAAATATTTACGGAAGACCTTTCTGAAAATAACTTACAATTATTGAGCCTTTCCACCATAACCTACCAAAAAGATAAACTTTTAAACGGCCAGACAGTGGCAAACATATCAGACGCAGACAAAGCTAAAATAGTTACATCACTTCTTCCAAAAACAAGTAGAAGTAAAGACTTTTTGACTAATGTCATTACTGAAAATACAATTACTTACGGTCAGTATTATTTGCCTTCTATTTCAAAAACATCTGTTAATGGAAATATAGGTGTATCAAGCCAGCAATTTACATATGCTAATAACCCTTCCGGACAAGGAAAAGATTATTATATAGGAAGAGTTACTGTTAAAGTAAATGAGAACAATGCATATTCTGATAATCATAAAACAATGGAATTATACATTTACGAAAATAATCTTGTAAAAATGATTGGGATTATTCCAGGAGCAGATATTCATAATCTAAATAATGGCATAACGAATGAGTTTATGTATGATGGATTTGGAAATATTATTAAAAAGACAATTAAAATAGGTAATAACAATGCTATTAATGTAAATGATGGACCTACACAAACTGAAAGCTTAGAATTTGATTCTACTGGTAGATTTGTTATAAAGAAAACTGATAATTTGGGACTGGAAACAAATTTTACTTATAATGATTTAGGGCAGATATTAACACAAACAGATCCATTGGGGAATATCATTACAAATACGTACGATAATTGGGGTAAGCTTTTAACCTCAGCCAATAATTTGGAAGGAACAACTACTTATGTATATGATAAGGATACCAATTATAATGTTACTATTACCCAGAATGAATCGGATGGAAATATTACGAAAGTATTTACTAATAAACTGGGACAGGAGTATCGGACTTCTACAAAAGCTTTTGAACAAGGGAAATTTGTATCTAAAGATATTCAGTATGATATATTAGGAAGAAAAACAAAAGAATCTGAACCCTATTTCGAAGGACAGAGCGCAAATCAATGGAATACTATTATTTATGATGATTCTGTATTCCCTGCCAAAGTTACGACTACAGCTTTTAATGGTAAACAAACAGAAACTATGGTCTCAGGTTTGGCAACAACTGTTAAAGAGCTTAATATTAATGGATACCAGAGAACAACCTCCAAAACAGCAGATGCTTTAGGTAATATCATTGCCACTACAGATAAAGGAGGAACAATACATTTTTCCTATAATGCCATCGGAAAGCAAATTCAGGCTAAGTATGGAGAAAATATAGTGACTACAAAATATGATAAGTGGGGAAGAAAATCTGAGTTTAATGATCCTTCAAATGGGCTATACAAATATCAGTATAATGGGTTTGGTCAGCCTACCAAAATCATAAGCCCTAAAGGAACTAAAGAATATATCTATAACAAATCAGGACAGTTGATTTCTCAAAAAGAACTTTCCATAGCAGACGCAGGACAAGCAACCAATAAAACTATTTCTTTTGTATATAATTCTAAAGGTCTGCTTATTAAAAAATCTGGTATTGCACAGGGACAGGAGTTTAGTTCTGATTTTACATACGATCCTCAGGGAAGATTGATATCAACTTCAGAAAATAGTTACGGAAGAAAATATACTCAAAAAGGAATTATCTATGACGATAAAGGGAGGATCATTTCCTTTGAAAAAGAATTACAGGGAGGTGTAATTACCAAGGCTACTATAGAAAATGTTTACAGCGCATGGAACGGAGAGCTTTATCAGATCAAAGATAAAAACTCTGGTAAAGTCTTATGGGAGCTTAAAGAAACTAATGTTAAAGGTCAGGCATTAAAAACAAAATTAGGAGAAGTGGAAATTAAGAATTCTTATGATGTAAATGGTTTCTTAACTAATACTAATCACTCATCAGCTATTAAGCCTTCCATTCTTCAATTGTCCTATTCTTTTGACGCTATAAAGAACGAATTGAGAACCAGAACAACAAGCGGGGATTTTAATATTACTGAATCTTTTGATTATGATGATAATAATCGCCTTACCAATTGGACTAGCCCAATAACCGGAATTAAGCCATCTTCAGATAGAAATGTTTATGATAGTAAAGGGAGAATTACCCAAAATGATCAGATAGGAAATATTAAGTTTGAAAATTCTGATAGAATTTACCAGCCAACGGGGATGACTTTAAATACGACAGGAATGCAAAATTATAATGGTGATTTGATTCAAACCGTTACTTATAATGAAAATAACGATCCAGTACAGATAAATGGAGAAAAAGCCCGTATTAATTTTGGTTATGGACTAGAAAGTATGAGACAGAAGGTAAATATTATTGAATTAAAAAAGTCTCCAATGCCCTCTGGTAAACCACAGTTTACATGGCAAGATACTTTTACTAAATTTTATAGTGAAGACGGTAGTTTTGAGATAGTAATAGATCTTATTAACCAAAAAGAAAAGCACATTTTATATATCGAGGGAAGTCCTTATGAATCAAACATCGTATATTTGAAGGACTTTGGTCAGACAGAAGGATCTTATAAATTTCTTCACAAAGACTATTTAGGAAGTATCCTCGCTATAAGTGATGAATCAGGGAATAGGCTTGAGCAGAGACACTTCGATGCCTGGGGAAATCTCACACATTTACAATACGGAAACACACCCGTTATCACGGATAAAAATGTTATTGACAATACCTTAATATTAGTTGACCGTGGCTATACCGGTCATGAATACTTTGCGAAGGTAGGGATTATTCACATGAATGGCAGATTGTATGATCCATTATTAAGAAGATTCCTAAATGCAGATGAGAATATACAAGACCCTACCAATACCCAGAATTATAATAAGTACGGATATGTGATGAATAATCCATTAATGTACAACGATCCTGATGGAGAATTCTGGATGTGGTTAGCAGGCGCATTAGTAGGAGGGTATTTAAATGGTGTAGCTGCCAATAATGGTAACTGGAATCCTACAAAATGGAATTGGCAGAAATCATGGAGTGCAGTAGTGGGAGGCGCTATTGGTGGGGCGGCAATTGGAGGTAGTATAGGTAATATATCCAATAATGCAGGAGCTATTAAGAATTATTTACCAGGAATTGTTTCAGGAGGATTAAATTCTGCTTTTAGTGGAGGAAATTTCCTAGGTGGTGCTATTGGAGGTTTATTTTATAGTGCTGATGTATTTGATAATAAGTTAGCCACAAATATGAATGACAAACAATATACTAAATTAAACCAATTATTTAATTCAGAATCACCTACAATACTAGGTAAAAACATATTGGCTGGATTTTTGGAGAAAAATGGAATAATGCCCTATGACCCTGCTACGGCTAAAAGTTTGAATAAAATAATATCTTTGTTTTCTTTACCTGGACAATGGATCAAAGTTGGAGATAGAAGTACAATTGCTGATTTTTCAACTGGATATTTAAATTATTCTATAAATTCTACAACACAGTACTTAGAATTATTTATAAATGGTACTCTGCAAAGTACATCTTGGGGAGTAACTAATCCTATAAATGGTAAAATAATATTAGCACAACGCTTAATAGATGGTCTAGAAAATAATTTTTTTGCGGCCTCGGTTGTTATACATGAACAAGATCATTTTTCTAATTTTAAAGCAGGTATTTATCAAGGTAATAATTTTATTAGCAATGAGCTAAATGAACTATCAGCTTATAGAGCCGCTGCTAAGTGGACAGGATCTATGGAAAAACAAGGGTTTATTCATTTAAAAAATGTTATAGAATATTTTTTAAAACTATATAATCATTAAATTTAAATTATGAAAAAAATTGTTATATTACCTTTTTGTCTTTTGTTTATTTATTGCTCGAATCAAATTAAATTGAATAAAGGAAAAGATGTTGATATTATATTTCCATTAACCCACATTGATTCCCAATCCACAAAGGTCATAGAGGAGATTATAAAAAATAATACTAATAATACCTATATTATTGATCCTTTAGGTTTTTATGGTAAATCTTTTGTTCTGGAAAATGGGAAAATATTAGATCCATATCTGTATTTTAAAAATGGGTATTATTCTAGAAACGATACATCATGTCGTGAAGATTTGATTATTTTAAATCCATTTCAAACAATAAATCATTCAATAATCTTCGATAAAAACAATCGAGCTGTTTATAAATATACTAATTCGAATAAGTACGAGCAGATTATTAAATCTTTTCATAACAGATATAATGCAACAATTTTAGGTTGTGATTATTATGTTAAGGAATTAGAGTCTAAGGGATACAAAGTTTTAGAAGATAGTATAGTAACTAAAATTCCTTTAAAACCTTAGGGAATACATCCTTAATTAGTATGAAAGCATTTATTTTTCTATATACTGTAAATGAAACTATATATGAAAAATCTTATTTAAAAAGTAAATATTATGCAGGCTATAAAATAAAAGTTTCTAATAACATTTGGATATTTTGTTATTTACATCATTTTGATTTACATAGTGAAGAATTGCTTTGGACAATTTAATTTGATTCCCGGAATAAAGTAATAAAATCAAATTTAGTAATTGCAAGTTGGAATGAATCTACTGAAAAAAAGATTAATTATTTTGACGGTAAGCATATTTCAATAACAAGTTCATACGGAAGAAATTTTAAAGATGGTATAGAGGGAGATAATAGTATACCTATCGAAGTATCTGAAATTTTTGAAATTGATAAAGAGTATCGATTCAGGAAAATAAAATAATTTTAATACTATCGGATTCCATACAACAAACCCGCAACACATTATTAAAATGTATTGCGGGTTTTTATTTATTTAATATATTGAAATACTATTATTCAGCGTCGTATTTACTGATCACTTTCTGAGTAACACCTGTACTGCTGAAACCTCCATCATGGAAAAGATTCTGCATTGTTACTTTCTTAGTAAGATCAGAGAATAAAGTCACACAGTAGTTGGCACAGTCTAAAGCTGTAGCATTTCCTAGTGGAGACATATCGTCAGCGTATCCTAAAAATCCTCCGAAACCTTTCACACCGCTACCAGCTGTAGTAGGAGTAGGAGACTGAGAAACTGTGTTTACACGTACTTTTCTTTCGCCCCAGTAATTACCGAAAGTTCTTGCAATACTCTCAAGATATGCTTTGTTGTCAGACATATCATTATAGTCAGGGAAAGTTCTCTGAGCTGCAATGTAAGTAAGAGCAAGGATGCTTCCCCATTCATTCATGCAGTCTTTTTCCCAAGCCACACGCATTACTTTGTGGAATGATACAGCAGAAACATCCCAACCTTTTTCTAACCAGTCGTAGTTCATTTCTGTATAATGTTTCCCTTTTCTTACATTTACGGACATTCCTATAGAGTGAAGAATAAAGTCTATTTTACCAAATTTAGCAACAGCAGCATCAAAAAGCTTCTCAAGATCTTCTATAGAAGTAGCATCAGCACCCATTACTTCAGATCCTGTTTTTTCAGCTAAAGCATTAAGTTCTCCCATTCTCATAGCGATAGGAGCATTCGATAAGATGAATTCCGCACCTTCTTCATGACATCTTTCAGCAACTTTCCATGCGATAGATTGTTCATTAAGAGCTCCAAATATAATTCCCTTTTTGCCTTTAAGTAAACCGTATGACATAATTTTTTAATGTTTATTGAACTACAAATGTAGCAATAATTGTAGTTATGACATAATAAAAATGGAGCCTTATCCATTATAAGACTCCATTTATCTTGAAAATATTTATATGACTGAAATTTTAATTAGTTTTCTTATTCCATTCCGCCTTTACATCCTCTGCAGCATCCTTGGTTTTCTCCCATGCCTCATCTGCTTTATCCTTAATATCTTCCCAGGCATCTGATACATTAGCTTTTACCCTGTCCAGCCAATCCTCCTGACTTGCTTCCTGGTCATTATTTCGTTTTTCATTGATATAATCCTTGGCTTTGTCTGCCAATTCGTTGATTTTCCATTTCGTGTTATCAGCTGCATTCTGTAAAGAATTTTCTACATTGTTTACTGCATTTTCCGCTTTGTTATAATCTGAATTGTTCATAATACTATAAATTAGGTTTGGTAATATTGATTAAACAATAACCATTCCTAAAATCGGAGAGCTTTGTTAAACTTTTCATAATCTTTTGTTATATTTTTCTAAATCATCTTACCTTTATTCAATAGATCTGATAATTATGGAAAAAATACGTTGTGGCTGGTGCGAGAAAGATGACCTTTATAGAAAATATCACGATGAAGAATGGGGAAGACCCGTATATGATGATGAAACCCTATTTGAATTCCTTGTTCTTGAAAGCTTTCAGGCTGGTTTGAGCTGGTATACTATTTTATCTAAAAGAGAGAACTTCAGAGAAGCATTCGATCATTTTGATTATCAGAAAATCGCAGCTTATTCAGATCAAAAAATCGCAGAATTAATGGATAATGCAGGAATCATCAGAAACAAACTTAAAATTCTGGCAACTGTTACCAATGCGCAAAAGTTTATGGAAGTTCAAAAAGAATTCGGGAGTTTCTCAAAATATATCTGGGATTTTGTTGATGGAAAGCCATTAGACAACAGACCTGGTACATTAAAAGAAATTCCTGCAACTACAGAAATATCTGATATAATCTCTAAAGACCTTAAAAAAAGAGGCTTCAAATTTGTCGGTTCCACAGTTATTTATGCTCATATGCAGGCTACAGGTATGATAAATGATCACATTGAAAGCTGTTTTACCAGGAAATAATGAATTGTATTTTATTCTTTTTATGGTGATTTTTTTGATAATTATATAATTGTTGATTACTAAATGTATAGATATTTTTTTCTTCAAATGCTTATCACTAAAAGAGTTTTTAAATCATTGTAAATTAGTATTTTTCATCTTTTGGTGAGTAGTGTGTTCTTTAGTCACTCTAAAGTGTGTTAAATTATTGAATTTTCAATAAAATTACATATTTATTAAAAAGTTTGTATATTTGCATCCTCAAAAAACACATTGATGCAGAGAAAATACAAACAATACTTAAGCCTTCTTTTTTTACTGTTTACTATGATTATGAGTGCGCAGATTGGGATTGGTTTACCAAGTCCTGATCGTTCAGCAATGCTTCATGTAGACTCTAAAGATAAAGGAGTGCTTTTGCCAAGTATTGCTTTAGCATCTACAACAGACATTGCTACGGTGCCTTCTCCGGCAGATGGACTTATCGTATGGAATAACGGAAAAGCCGGACTTACAGAAGTAGGTTTTTATTATTGGTATGAATCAAAATGGAATAAAATATCCACAGATTCCAGTACAATGAGTAAAACCGATAACGGGACAGGCTGGAATACGACGGGAGAAAACAGTGGAAATTATAGTGGAGCCAATACAGCGTTGTCATTGGGAACGAAAACAATGGATGACCTGGTCTTTAAAGTTAATGCTTCTATCGCAGGAAGATTAGGAGTAGATAATTCAGTAAGTTTTGGATTGGGAGCAAATGCCGGACAGAATGGTATTGCTATTGGAAGTTCAAGTTCCGCATTTCAGGGAATTTCTATCGGTAGTGCAGCAGCCGTTTCTGCAAATGATGCTTTGGCAATCGGGAATAAATCGACTGCGGGAGCTTTTAAGTCAACAGCAATTGGGTATAACGCCCAAACGAGTAAAAATGAATCTACTGCAATTGGAAATAATGCATCTGCAGGAGGATTTCAATCCATCGCATTGGGATACAATGCAAAAACAAATACAAATAGTGAAACAGCATTAGGATATAATGCTTTAACGAATAAAGAAAATTCAACAGCTGTAGGCTCAGAAGCTAATGCTTTGGGGCAATATTCAACAGCTATAGGATATGGAGCTACCACCTCACAAGCCAATGCCATTGTTTTGGGGAATAATAATGCGAATGTAGGTATTGGCACTGGTGCTCCGAATACTTCTGCAAAGCTTGACGTAAACGGACAATATAAACTTGGTGAGAAAGGAAGCATACAGAAAAATCAGATTACTTTTGAAGTATGGGCTGATGTATCTATTAATAATTTGCCTCCAGGAAAATCTAAAACAATGGAAATTGCTGTTCCGGCAGGATTTCAACCAGGTTCTACAAGAGCCGTAGTTGTGATTTCTCCGGCAGGAGATTTTGCAGGAAACACAACTTTTTCCATCTCTAATCCAAGGCTGACATCTACTTCGAGTATTGCAATTAACCTTACCAATATTTCAGGGAGTGCAAACAGTTTATACTCAAGTCATTTTTATGTGATGATCAATGAGTTTTAATTTGATAATAAGTTTTATTATAGTTGATATGGTGTTAAGGCTTCCTGATTGGGAAGCCTTTTTTATTTTTTTTGATTAAGTAATTTCTATTTTCTATCAATCTTATTTTCAGTGAAAATGTATTTTATTTATTTATAACGAAGGAAATGATACCCCAGATATAGCCGGCACAAGACTGAAAGATCATAAAGGAAAAAGGAATCATAAGACTTCTGAAAACCAAACCTGCTTTCGAATATCCTGATTGGGAGAAAAACTGAGAATAAAACCATATTCCATAAATAAGACTAAATATGAAGAATACCAAAAAATATGAAGTGACAAGAGCTGCTGACTTATCAAAGAATAAAGTAATTGCTGTTAAAACTACCGTAGCTACCATTTCAGCAGCAGTTTTATAAGCATTGAGAACAAGATGCTCAGAGTAATTAAAGCCAGCTTTTCGAAACCAAATATAACTGAAAATAGCGTTAAAAGGAATCATAAGCAATAGAAATACTTTCAGGTAAGATGTCATTAATTCCTGTATGGAAACCATTTTATCTTTAATATTATCAGATACTAAAACACTGTATTCCAGATTTGAATAATGTGAAAGTATCGATGAAATCGTAGCTGTTAATAGTAAAAGCGTGATGACGTTGAAATAATTGGCTCTTTTTCCAAGAATGTATTCCCTTACACTGTTTCCGGGTCTTGTAAATAGTTCTTTCACCGTATACAGAATTCCCTTATCTACATGCCATACCCCGTGGATAAGATCATGTTCTATAAAATGTCTTAAAGAATATCTGTGAGTACTGGATTTTTGTCCGCAGCTGCCACAATAATTGGTAGTGACAGGCTGGTTGCAGTTTAAACATGTATGATTCACTTTTGAAGATTTCTTTAGTTAGACTTACGAGACTTAATTTCGTTACGCACATCTTTTTGGCTTTTCCAGAAAATAAGAAAGATAGGTAAGAATGAGATCGGTAAAAAGGTAATGGCAGTTGTTCCCTTTTTTGCAGTAGTATAAAGAGAAGCTAATACCATAATTCCCCATAAAATAGAATAGAAAATAAATATAGCTTTTCGCTTTTTTTCTTCTTTTATCAGCTCATCATAGGATAGTTCCGATAGTTTATTGGTTTTCATATTCGAGATTAGTTTTTAAGAATTCGTTTGTACTAAATTAATCAAAAAGTGAAATGGATAAATAAAATTGATTAAAAAAGTAGAAGAATAGTATAAAAAACACCCTTTAGTGTAGTATATTTTGAAGGCAGGATAACGGTAATTAGTAATTAATGTTTTAAACAAATATATTTTGCGCAAAATAATTTAAGTATTTTTGTTCTTTCAAAATAAATTATGATAGCCTTCTCAGAACATTTATGCTTTAAAACCTATGCTGTTTCAAGGTATATTACAGGCTTATACAAGCCTTACCTGGATGAAATTTCCCTGACGTATCCTCAATACCTGGTTATGCTGGTATTATGGGAAAACGGAGAAATGAATATTAGTAAAATTGGTGAATACCTTCATTTGGATAACGGAACATTAACGCCTTTGCTGAAAAGAATGGAAAAAAACGGACTACTCAGCAGAAACCGAAGTATGGATGATGAAAGAGTAGTACTCATCAATTTGACAGAGGATGGAAAAGTGCTTAAAGAACAGACAAAACATATCCCAGAAGCAGTACAAAGTTGTTTTCCTCTCAATGGAGAAAAGAAAAAGGAATTAATGAATACTTTGGACGAAATATTATTAGCGCAAAATCAATCAGAAATATGAAAAAAATAGGGATCATAGGATACGGATGGCTTGGAGAAAGAATTGCGAACTCCATGTTCGGTAAATACTCAATCTATACTACCACGACTACTCAGGAAAAAGCAGATCAAATAAATGCAAAAGGATTGAGTGCAATAGTTGCAAGTTTCCCGGATTATCAGCTTTCTGAGCCAATTTCAATATGGGATGCTTTGGAAGAGCTTGATGTGTTAATTATTACCATTCCGATCTCTGGAAAAAGCTGTTGTGTAAGTTCTTTATACAATAGAATTCAAAATTTATCAGCATTTATAGGTGATTTTAAAGGGCAAATGTTTTTAATGAGTTCCACGGGCGTTTATCCGGATGTTTCAAGAGACTTTACTGAAGAAGATGTTCCTGTGGAAAATGTTTCCGGAGAAAGAATGATGAAAAATAAATATCCACAGATCAATATTTTAAGATTGAGTGGTCTGATGGGCGATAACAGACTTCTGAAGAACTATAAAATAAGCAATCCTGATCATGTTGTAAATCATATCCACTATGCAGATATTGTTGGTATTATCTCAAAAATGATTGATCAGGAAAGCTCATCAAAATTGTATAACGTAACAGCCCCGATTCATCCCATAAAATCTCAGGTGATGAATGCTCAGAAAAATATAGAAGTTCCAGAAGAAATATCGGAAATGAAAGGGAAGACAATTCTATCTTCAAAGCTTATCGAAGAACTGGAGTATGTTTTCCAACATCCTGATCCACGAACGTTTCATGAGGTCTTATAGATTGAAAGAATGAAGATTAAACATCGTCAATGATAAAAATAAAATCTGCGACATCAAAGAAAATAAAAACCTTTGGCTTTAGCCAAAACGTAATAAAAAAGCTATCCTCACTTAAGAGAATAGCTTTTATTGTATATTGTTTTCTGTAATTACTTGATGATTCTGTCAAGTACCCACTCAATAAGTTTTTTCTCAGAATTATGGTGGTCTGCAGAGAATTCTCCACGTCTTCTGTTGGCAATTACGTTATTTACAGTAATCGCTTTGTGACCTAATAATTTTGAAAGAGCATAGATTGCAGACGTTTCCATTTCGAAGTTAGTTACTCCAAGATCATTCAATGTTTCAAGGAATTTATCATCCACAGCCTTTAGACGAAGTTGTCTTCCCTGTGGAGCGTAGAATCCTGGGAAAGTAGCTGTGTTTCCGTGGTATTTTGCATCCTTGTAATATTCACCCATTTCTTCAGCCCAGTCTGCGAAATAAAGCATTGGTTTGATTTTTTCGTAAGGGAATTTTTCCATGAAACTTCTTGAGAATTCATTTTCGAAGTTATAGTCCTGATAGAAATGCATTAAACCATCTAACCCTACTACATTTTGAGTGACAAGCATATTGTCAACCTGTACGTCCGGATTTACACTACCACAAGTTCCCATACGGAATAATTCAAGGGCTTTGTGCTCCGTTTTAAACTCTTTGTTTTGAAGATCGATGTTTACCAAAGCATCCAGCTCGTTCATTACGATATCGATGTTCTCCGTTCCGATACCTGTAGACATTACTGTGATTCTTTCTCCACGAAGAGTTCCTGTATGAGTGTAAAACTCTCTTTTATTCTTTTTGATTTCTACAGTATCAAAATATTTTGAAACCTTTGCCACTCTGTCCGGGTCACCCACAAGGATGATTTTGTCAGCAATATCTTCAGGTAAAAGATTCAAGTGGTATACACTTCCGTCTTCATTCAGAACAAGTTCTGAAGCAGCAAGTTTGTTTAGCATAATTTATATTTTTTTGTTTTTAATTAATGAAAATTGCCTCTCTATAAGGAGAAACCAAAGCTGATTTAATGATTTTTTATTGGTGATATGATTTCTTGGAAAATGACTATTGATTAAACACAAAAATTATTCCTGATTTCTATTTTTCTGTTGAATACATTCAATAAAAGGAAGAAAACCTGCCGTAACAGCAAACAATAACTTTGTTTTCATAATACTATTTTAGTTTGATGTGTTGAATTTAATTAAAATAATCCTCTCCCAATAACCTCTCGCCATTATTTTGCCGGTATTTCAGAATAAACCGTTCTCCTAAGAATAATGAATCTGATTTCGGGGTTTAAAATTAGTAAAAAATTATTGTACAGGAAATATAAACATTATTTAATCTGCTATTAAAGTTAGGATAATATTTGATTAATAGTTTTGCCGGTAAAAATTCATGAGATCTTATCCACTGCTTATTGTTGCTCTTCTTATAGGGTTTGCAGTAATGTCTTTTAATCCTGCTTACAAAGGAAAAGAAAGTGAGAATACATTTATTAATAAAGGTTTATCTGACTTTAAAACAAAGCTTGAACAATTAAAATCAGATGTTCATCAGTTTTCAGAAGACCGTATTTCTCTTGAAGAATTACAGAAATCACTCAGCAACACGAGAAAATCCTTTAAAGAAATTGAGTTTTATATAGCCTATCATTATCCGGAATTTACCAAAACTCATCTTAACGCGGCTCCTTTATTTCATATTGAAGCAGCAGGAACCTCGGCTTATACACTTCCCCCGGAAGGATTACAGGTATTGGATGAATTGATCTTCTCAGAAGAAGCTGCCGATGAAAAAGAAAAGATAAAAACCATTACAGATTTTTTATATAACAGCTATTCAGGGTTTTATTTAAGTGCTATAAAAAATGGATTGAGCAAAGGAAATAATAAAACATTACCACTGCGAATAGAGCTGATCAGAATATACAGTCTTGGAGTAACAGGTTTTGATACGCCAGGTTCTCTTAACATCTCAGAAGAAACAAGTCATGCTCTTTCAGGGATGAGAAAGTACATTAATGATGATTCCTATTTTAAAAATTATAATACTCAAAAAGCAAATCAGATCTTAACAGAATCTGTCGATTATCTCTCAAAGAACAAAGATTTTGAATCTTTCGACAGAATTGAATTTTATAAAAAATACATTCAGCCTTTATATGAAGAACTTGGAAAATGGGATGGAAGTCCTGATGATCTGAAAGAATTTTCAGGTTGGAATGTGAATAACAAAGATTTTTTCAGCAGCGATTTTCTGGATCCGTATTTCTATACTTTACTGAAATCTTCAGAAGATAACCCAGATCTTCGAAACCTTGGGAAATCAATTTTCTATGATCAGAATTTAAGTGGTAATGGAAAAATGAGTTGTGCTACCTGCCATCTGCCTGAGAATGCTTTTACCGACCTTAAAGCGAAATCACAGAGTAATGTTGAGGGAAAAACTGTTTTGAGAAACTCTCCGTCTTTGTATAATGCTGTTTTTGCCAAAAGATTTTTCTATGATCTTCGCGCTTTTTACCTTGAACAGCAGGCTGAACACGTTATTTATAATGAAGAAGAGTTTAATACAAGCTACGAAAGCATTATTCAGAAATTGAAAACCAAGCCTGAATATAAAAAAGCATTCCGTACTGCCTTCAAAGACGGAAAAATCAGTAAAGAGAATTTCTCAAAAGCTTTAAGTTCATATGTAGCTTCATTATATTCTTTTGATAGTGATTTTGATCGTTTCATGAGAAATGAAAAGAATGTTTCCGATGATGTGAAAAAAGGGTTCAATCTGTTTATGGGAAAAGCGAATTGTGCAACCTGTCATTTTGCCCCTCATTTTTCAGGTTTGGTACCTCCGCTTTTTAATGAAAATGAATCTGAAGTGTTGGGAGTGACAACAAAGCCAATCAAGCAGCTTCCTGTAGAGCTTGATCAGGATCTTGGAAGAGGAAACAGTCCTGTGAAAAAAGAAAAATCATGGATCTACGATTACTCATTTAAAACTGTGACGGTTAGAAATATAGCACTTACAAAACCTTATTTCCATAACGGAGCTTTTAATACATTAGAAGAGGTTCTTGATTTCTACAATGAAGGTGGAGGAGAAGGCTTAGGATTAAAAATGAAAAATCAAACGCTTGCTCCTGATAAATTAAATCTTACACAGACAGAAATGAACCAGATTATTGCCTTTTTGAATGCACTTACAGATGTGAGTAAAGGGAAGTAAAGGTTTTGTATACGAGGTGCGAAATTTGGTATTGTTGCCATTTTTTACGTGCTAAATATTCAGTAGAAACCATATATAGTTTCAATAAAATAGGCTCAATTGTGAAACCAAAGTAAATCACATTTACATCAGTTTCACAATTGAGCCTAAGTTATTTTACAGATCGTATTAATCTGTCTGTTTATTGGCTTTGAATCAATTTTTCTAGCTTATCAATTATTTCTTGCTGTTGTTTAAGAATGCGCTCAGAAATTATTTAATAGCCACTAATTCACGGATAAAATTCTTTTCTACCTTATTGAGTCTGTCTTGTTTTGAATCAATTATCAGATATAAAGATGAGTATAAAGAGAAATATGAAATAATTATACTTTCTCTTCCTCAAACCTCAAAACCAGCAACTCGTATCTCGAATTCCCAATCATTTAACATAAAGTTAATCCCCTTAACATTCGGTTTTAAATTAATTAATATTTCCATAATTATATTTAAAATCCTATTAACAGACAAAAAGCCTTTAAAAAATAGCTTTGCAAAGTCTAATAAATCAAAATTAAAATGAAGAAAAAACTACTAACAATTGGAGCTTTGGCTCTGCTTGCAACTTCTGGTATCAAGGCGCAGCAAACTATCTTATTTGATAAAGGTGCATCTTGGAGCTACAAAGACAACAATCAGGCAGAACCGGATGCCTGGAAAACAAAAACCTATGATATTTCAACCTGGGCGGTTGGAAACGGACCATTAGGATACGGAGATCCTGTAACCACTACTATTAATTCAGGGCTTTATGCTGCTTATTTCGCTAAAGACATCAATGTAGACCTTGCAACTCTTACTGATAATATGGAACTTGGAGTAATGAGAGATGATGGTATCATTGTATATCTTAATGGGGAAGAAGTGGTAAGAGATAATATGCCTGCAGGTAACATTACTTTTAATACATTCTCAAGTACTACAGTTGATGGTGCGGCAGAAAACGTATATAATACTTTCTCTATTCCAAAGTCAAAATTTGTAAACGGAACAAATAGAATTTCCATCGAATTACATAACAGAAGTTTAACCAGTTCAGACCTTAGAATTGATGCGTATCTGAAGACACCTTCCAATGTAACGCCACCAATCGTAAACTGCAACGGAACGCACATCAGCTGCTTTACTTCAATTGTTCCTACTGCACAAACAAATAAACTGATCATCCCTGCTGAGCATAAATATCAGCTTATTTTAAAAGAAGGAGATAATTATACAGAAGGAGGAGGTTTAGTAGGTGGACAGAATGACTTTACAGGATACGTAGGAAAAGCAGGAAGCAGCACAAACGGATACCTTTCTGTAAACCACGAAACCAATCCTGGTGGAGTTACGATGGCGGAGATCAATTATAACCCGTCTTCAAAACTTTGGCAACTTACAAAATCAAGAGCAGTAAGTTTTTCAGATCCTAGCTTGGTGCAGACAATCAGAAACTGTTCAGGAGGAATTACTCCTTGGGGAACTATCGTGACGGCAGAAGAATCTGTTACTGCTAACGATATAAATGGTGACGGATATAAAGATTACGGATGGCTTGTAGAGATTGATCCTGCTACAGCTCAGGTTATTTCTAAAAACCCTGATGGTTCTAAAGGTAAGCTTTGGCAGATGGGAATCATGAACCATGAGAACGTAGTGATTAATAGCACAGGAACTGTAGCATATTACGGTGAAGATGGTGGTACTCATATGGTATACAAATATGTAATGGATACTCCAAACAATCTTTCTTCAGGAACCCTTTATGTATTAAAATTGGATCAGGGATTAACACCTGCAGGTGATCCGGCTGGGACTACTGCAACATGGATTGAAGTTCCAAATAAAGAAAAAGCAGATCAAAATAATACAGCAAACCTTGCTTTTTCTAGAGGAGGTACAAAATTCAATGGAGTAGAAGATGTGGATATCAGTCCATTGGACGGAAAAATTTATTTTACAGCAAAAGGATTAGACAGAGTTTACCGTTTAAAAGATGATGGAACAACAGCTTCACAGGTAGAAACTTTCGTGGGTGGAGGTTCTACGGTATATTCATTCAATACCCCTCAGGGAGCGAAAACAGAAGCTTGGGGAGATGGAAATGATAACCTTACGTTTGATGAGCTTGGAAACCTTTGGGTACTTCAGGATGGTGGTAAAAACTATATCTGGGTAATTGCTCCGGATCACACACAGGCAAACCCTAAAGTAAGGCTATTTGCTTCTATGCCGGCAGGATCTGAACCTACAGGTTTGACATTTACTCCGGATCATAAATTTGGATTCTTCTCTATCCAGCACCCTGACGCTACAATTTCTACAGATGTTGACGCTACAGGAAATACAATTGATTACAGAGGAAAATCAGCAACTATAGTTATCGCTCTTAAAGCAAACCTTGGAACAGAAAGTTCTCTTGGAACCATTGAAAACAAAGCAGCAGAAAATACAGTAACTGTAGCTCCAAACCCTACTTCAGGAATCGTGAAAATCAATTCTGCAAAAGGATTAAAGGATATTTCAGTAACTGCTTACAGTATGGACGGAAAAATTGTGTTTACTAAAAAATTCAATGGTACAAACAAAGCTTTGGATCTTGATTTTACGCAACAATTGGAAGGATCTCGTGCCTTACTATTGAATATTGAAGCAGAAGGAGGTTTCCAGAAGACCGTAAAACTTTTAAAGAAATAAATTATTTATAATTCAGTCTGTCGGTAGCTTTTGTTATCGGCAGACATTTTCTATTGATGAAGTTGCCATCATTGGCAAATAAAAATACTAATTAGTCATTCCTAAAAATAAATACAACGATTTGATATTCAATATTTTATTATCAAATTTCGCTTAAAAATGTTGTATAAAATTGCAGAAAATCGTA
>NZ_FTOL01000010.1 GCF_900156735.1 Chryseobacterium ureilyticum | reverse complement strand
GCGCCGATGGTACTGCTAACGCGGGAGAGTAGGTCGCCGCCAGTTTTTATTTTATTTTTAAAAGTCTCATACAGTAATGTATGAGACTTTTTTTTTGCTCTATACCCAGAGCACTATATCCAAAACTATTCTTAAATACACAATTACCCAACAAAAACTCCCCCATACTCATTATTTTTTGGTTACTTCCTAGCCCTGTGCTCGTAACGGTTACCCCGCAGCATGCGCTGGAATGTTATGGCGCGAGGAGTAGGAGTGGATAGCAGAAAATAGCTCCTGAAAATTGAATTAATAATTATTACGGATATTGGTTCAATAAATAATTACATTTTTCATTAAGTTTTATAAATATTATTCAAATCAAAGAATTTTTTTGTTTTTTGAATTTTTAAATTATGTAACTTAGTTATATCAAATTGATTACGAACTAAAATATATATACTATGAAAAAACATTTATTCCCTTTATTTTTATTGTTCTCTAGTGCAAACGTTCAGGCACAGCAAGATTTTTTTGCTATTGTTGGTAAAGAAACTTCTGGTATTAATTTCAGTGACTTTAGAATGCTAGATGGTATTAATGGAACTTCCACAGAGAAAATTTTTACATCAGATTCTCCGTCTAAAATCTTTTCGCAAACAAGGAGAGGTATTGTGGTTGAAGACAGAAATTCATTTAATAATTCTCAGGCAGTAACAATGGCTGCTCTGGCTTATGATTCCTCCAATAATAATCTTGTTTATATGCCTATGTTTTCGTCTAATATTTATATGTTAAATGCTAAAACGAAGGAAATTACATTGATTGAGAATGATGTTGTAAGAGTTTCGTCTTGTGATATCAACTCTCATATTACAAGAATGACAACAGGATCTGATGGTAATATTTATGCTGTCAATAATGCAGGAGCTCAGTTTCTACAAATTAGTAAAAAAAATGGACATTATGTTGTAACTGATTTAGGTATCATTAAAGATGATGTATCCAATGGTAAGAATTCTTTTACTGCTATGGAGAGCGGTTTTGGTGGAGATATGATTGCTGATATGGAAAATAATTTTTATGTTTTTGCTGCATCAGGAAATGTTTTTAAAGTTTCTCCTAAAGAATTAAAAGCAAAATTTGTTGGTAAAATTACTGGTATTCCGGATAACTATTCTGTAAATGGATCGGCAGTAAATGAACAAAGAAAAGTAGTAATAGCAAGTGCCAAAGGATCTCCGTTATATGAAGTAGATTTGACTACTTTACAGGCAAAAAAGTTGCCAGGTGAACAAAATTTACATATTTATGATCTTGCTAGCAAACATTTTATTAATGACAAGGTTTCTCCTAATAATAGTTCCAATGGTATAGATATTTACCCTACAAGAGTAGATGAGCATTATATTAACGTACACATCAACAATAGAAATCTAAAAGGGAATCTTAAACTTAATATTTATGATCTTTCAGGAAAAAATATAATAGCTCAAACTTTATCGGTTAAAGATAACTCTACAGATCAAAAAATCTATCTTAAGGAACTTATTAAGGGAGCTTATATTGTTAGCATAACTGATGAAGCCGGAAAAATAGTAATGAATAAAAAGATCTTGGTAACAGAATAATATATTAAGAAATTTATACTAAAATATTTGACTTATCACTAAACCTTTTCTGTGTATTGAAAAGGTTTTTTAATGATTATTTGATATTCAAGAAGTTTTATTTTTCAATATTTAACACTACTTTTATAAAAAAATATAGATGAAGCTATACTTTAATGTAGAATATATTGTAAAGGCTGGAGAAAATCTACAGTTGGTCATAAGTGAGGAAGGTGCTACGGCTCATATCCATACTATGTTTTCTGCAGAGAACGGTTTATGGAAATGTGAGGTGGATTATTTTTCAAAATCCATTTCCTATCAGTATCGGGTGGTGAATGAAAAAGGAAATATTTTAAGAGACGAATTTGTTTCACATCATCTAAATTTCCCCCATAATTATAAAGAGTTTGTGATTTTTGATGAATGGAATAATAAAAATTTTCCGGAAAACTATTTAAACAACAAAGTTCTTTATAATAAATTTCACGATTTTACTCCAGAGAAATCTACTGTTCTAAAAAAGCATACTCATTTATTCAGGATTGAAGCTCCTATCTATAACCGTGACTGGAGAATTGTACTGTTTGGAAGTACGGCCTCTCTAGGAAATTGGGATTATGGTAAGATAATTCCGTTGTACCAGACAGATTTTGGTGTCTGGGAAACTTCCGTTGAAATCCCTGAGGATGAATTTATTCAGTTTAAATACTGTATTTACGATAAGAAAGAAGGTAGAGTAATTGATGTAGAAACGGGTGAAAACAGATTTACTGCTGCAAATCCGCAGGAAGATGTTTTACAGATTGTATCCAATCATTACTTTAAATTTAAAGGTTATCAAATGTATCATGATGCAGGAGTTGCTGTTCCCGTATTCTCTTTAAGAAGTGAAGATGGATTTGGAGTAGGAGAGTTTACAGACCTTAAAAAGCTTGCCGACTGGACGAAGGAAACCAATCTTGGAATTATCCAGATTCTTCCTATCAATGATACTACAGCAAACTATTCATGGACGGATTCATATCCTTATGCTGCAGTATCTGTTTATGCTTTACATCCACAATATATTTCACTTGAAAAGCTTGATTTTCCTTTACCGAAAGAACTCGTTAATGAGTATGGTACTGAGAAAGAAGCATTAAACAATCTTGATCTGATTGACTATGAAAAGATGATCCAAGGTAAATGGAAGTACCTGAAAGCTGTTTTCTATGCAGAAAAAGATAAGATTTATAAAGATAGAAACTTTAAAAAGTTTATCAAAGATAATGAGTATTGGTTAGTTCCTTATGCTGCATTCTGCGTATTAAGGGATAAATATAAAACACCAAATTTTAATGAGTGGAAAACTCACAAAAAATATATCGCAGGAAAGATTCTACAATTTGTTTCAACAAAAAGTAAAGATTATGATATTTCAATGCTTCATGCTTGGGTTCAATATCAACTTCACGTACAGTTGAAAGATGCAGTAGATTATACTCATAGTTTGGGAATTTCTTTAAAAGGAGATTTACCAATCGGAATCTACAGATATTCTGTAGAAGCCTGGACAGAACCAGAATTATTCGGAATGGATTTTCAGGCTGGAGCACCACCTGATCAGTTTACAGAACTCGGACAGAACTGGGAATTCCCAACTTACAACTGGGAAGCAATGAAAGCCGATGATTACAGATGGTGGAAAAACAGGTTTAAAGCATTGGAGCAATATTTCGATGCAATGAGAATCGATCACATATTAGGTTTCTTCAGAATCTGGAGAATGCCTATATCTGCCGTACAGGGAATTTTAGGGTACTTTTATCCGGCTGTCCCTATTGTATTAGATGAATTTAAAGCATGGCAGATTCCGTTCAAATTTGACAGGTATTGTAAGCCATTTATCAACAATGAAATCTTATGGAAATATTTTGCAGGAGATAGCGAAAAAGCCATCGCGTTTATGGATCGTAATGAAGATGGTACATATTCATTTAAAGAAGAATTTAACACCCAGAGAAAGCTGGTAGATTCGTTCAATAAAAAGGCACTTGGTCTTTTTGAGGAGAAACTGGTTTCACTTTGTGCTAATGTACTATTCTTAACAGAAGAACGAAACGGAGAAACTGTTTATCATCCAAGGTTCAATGTTTATGGTACAGAATCCTATAAATATCTTCCGGAAGCCGAACAGAAAAATATATATGATCTTTACCACGATTATTTCTTCAGAAGGCAAGATCATTTATGGTACGAAAAAGCTATGGAGAAGCTTCCTGTTATCCTGAATGCTACAAAAATGCTGATCTGTGGTGAAGATCTGGGAATGGTACCTGCATGCGTACCTGTTGTTATGGATGAATTGGCAATCATTGCGCTTAAAGTTCAGCGTATGCCTTCTGAAAATATTCCTTTCTATGATCCTAAAAATGCCAGTTATATGAATGTAGTAACAGCTTCATCCCATGATAGCTCTACATTAAGACAATGGTGGAAAGAAGATCCTGCTTTGACACAGAAGTATTTTAATCAGCAATTGATTCAATATGGAAAAGCTCCTCAAGAATTGACGCCTTATTTGGCAGAAATTATCATGAAGCAACATCTTTATAATGAATCTATGCTGGCAATCTTCCCTATTCAGGAGTTCCTGGCAACAGATGAGAGACTTACCAATAATAAAATAGATAATGAAAGGATTAATAATCCGGCTGTTTTCCCTCATTATTGGCGTTATAGAATGCATTTGAAGCTAGAGGATCTAAAAGAACAAAAAGTATTTAACGAAAAAATAGCTCACTGGATTAAAGATAGTGGAAGGTTATAAATTTAACACTTGATTATCAGTTTGTTATCGATATTTTGAAAGAAGTTTAATCTCAGGATTTAACTTCTTTTTTTTATTTGTATCAAAAAGATAGAATTAAGATATTCTGTTATATACTAACCAATTAACGACTATAAAGATGAAAAAAATATTTTTAGGATTAGCTTTTGGGCTGGGCGTTTTGACGTCTGCTCAACAATATCCGAATAATGGTTGGGGTGATGATGGTTATTATCAGAATGGTGGCGGTTATTATAATTATGAAGATGACAGGAATTATTTCCCGGATGATTATTATTACAATTATCCTCAGGATTACTATCCGGGTGATTATTATCAAAGCTACTATGACGACTACAGAAATAGTATTATTAATATAGACTGGAATGGTTTCTTTATCCAAAACAGATTAAACCGTTGGCAGGTAGATCAGATTATGAGATTGAATAATCTTTACGCAAGTTTTACTGCCTGGGATAATTTCTATCGTTATAATCCTGATAGATGGTATTATGATAGATTTTATGCTTTGGAAAGAATCATGGGACCAAGGGTATTTGTCGTATTTCAGAATAATTATTACAGAGGAAGAAGTCCCATTGTATATTTCCAGGATTACAGAAGAACATATTATGGACCAAGATATTCTGTAATGCCAAGATATAGAAATGTAAATATCAATATCTACAGAATAGACAGATCAAGATATAGAAGAGCGGATAACCCTACTTTCGAAATCTTCAGAAATACAAGCAGACCGAATAATGGTTTCAGAAACTCAGGCGGAAGTTTCCGTGGAGAAAATAACAATGGAGGCTTTAGAAATAACTCCGAAGGTTTCAGAAATAATTCTGACAATAATAATGGATTCAGAACAAACTCAAATAATAATGGCGGGTTCAGAAACAATAATGGTGGCGGGTTTAGAAGTAATAATGAGGTGAAGAGAGAATCAACGCCTGCAAGAGAAAATAACAGCGGATTCAGAAACGGAAGTAGTGGTGGCTTCAGACAGCAAAGATCTGAAAGCCCTGCTCCAAGCCAAAATCGTAGTAACGGTGGTGGGTTTAGAGGAAGCTTAGTAAGGAATTAATTTTCATATATTATATTTAAGTGGTGTGAAGGACAGGTTTTTATAATCTGTCCTTTTTTTTGCTTTATTTTTAATTTATTTTTATTAAAAATTAACATTATTTACGAATGTGTTAATTTAACTTATGGTTTAATGATTAATCCAAAAGGTATAATAACAATTAATTAAATTTTAAAGAGATGAAAAAATTAGTTTTAGCAATAGCATTTATCGGTATGGGAAGTTTTGCAATGGCACAACAGACAACTCCACAGGATAGAGAAACAAGGAGAGCAGAAATGCAGCAGAAAATGCAACAAAAAGAGCAGGAACATATGGCACAGATGCAGAAGGATCTTAACCTTAATCCATCACAAGTAGCTCAGATAAAAACATTGCATGAAAAAAGAAAATCTGAAATGAAAGCAGAGTTTGAAAAGAATAAAGAAGTAAGACAAGCTAAAATGGAGGATATGAAGGCTAAAAGAGCACAAATGGACGCTGATATGAAGAAAATCCTTACTCCTGAACAATATGATAAATGGCAGGTTGACAGAAAAGCTAAGATGGAACAGAAAAGAATGGCAATGAAGGATAGAAGAATGATGAAAAAGCCGATGAATACTGCTGCTCCGGAAGCAAAATAACAGTTCATAATTTTGATTTTTTAATGTGTAAAGGATGGAGTTTTTTCCATCCTTTCTGTATTAATTTTCCGTAAAACTTTTGATTTCGGGCATTTATTCCCTATTTTTGAATATAAATTTAATACTTATGGTTAGCGAAAAAATTGCAAAATTAATTAACGAACAAATTTCTCACGAACAATACGCCGCTCAATATTATCTTTCAATGTCTGCATGGTTTTCAGGTAAAGACCTGGACGGAATTGCCAACTACTTCAGAGTACAAAGCAAAGAAGAATTAATGCACGCAGATAAAATGTTTGATTACCTGAATGACGTAGGTGGAGAGATCATCATCGGAGAAATTCCAAAACCTCCACATGAGTTCGAAAGTGCAACGGATATTTTTGAAAAAGCATTGGCACATGAAAAAGTAGTTACTAAAAGTATTTTTAATATTGTAAAGAATGCTAACGAAGAAGGAGATTTTGCAACAACATCGTTCCTTCAATGGTTCATCAACGAACAGGTAGAAGAAGAGGCAAGTGCTTCTCAGTACGTAACAAAGATCAAAATGGTATGCGATAATCCATCTGCATTATACCTTTTTGACCAGGAATTATCTCAAAGAGTATTTACTCCTGATACAACTGCTTAAAAATTTAAAACGTTTTAAACAATAAGAAACCGCTGTTCTATAGAATAGTGGTTTTTTTATATAGTGATATCAATATTCAATAGAAGTGAGCTTTAATCCAATTTAAAGCAAAAATAAACAGCCAGGTCAGCTTTGCACAAACTTATTATTCAGATATTGTATGTGATTTATTTTTAGTACTTTATTTTTAATCTATGTTTTTAGTTTAATATTATTGCTATTATAAAACGTTTTGTATAAGAGTGACTATTATTAATAGTATAAAGTGAAAAGAGCGAAACAATGGATAATAGATATAAAGCAAACAGTAAAATTAATTTTTTGCTAGCCATTTCTTTTTTCTGGATAAAATAAGCTTGTAGCAGAAATAATATCGGATATAATATGGTAATGAATATGAAGGAAATAAAAAGATAGGTCATGAGCAACGAAAATATACTTTGAGAATTGATGGTATCAGGATTCTGATTAAAGTAAATATGTGCCGTTTTATCCCAATAATAGATAATAGTTAAGACAATGAAGAGACTAAAGCTGATCCATTGAAAATGAAATAATGCCTTCCAGTTTTTAAAGATAAAATTTTCAAGCATAAAATTTATTTATTCCGTCTTTGCCTTTGTATTCTGATAGCTAAAATAAAAACAACAGCTCCAATGATACAGCTAGAAAAAAAAGACTTTACAAGATTTTCCGTAGGCATATATCGAAAACCTTCTTTCGTTACCGGCGGATCTATATAATCTAGAATATTAAATACGACAACTCCTGACATAGTCATGGTGATGATACTTATGAGAAAAGATACTAAATATATTTTCATGGGTTTTTAGTTACTTAGAAAATTGTTGCCAACTTTCTAACTTGAATTTTTATCCGTTCAAGTACATAATTGATTAGATTGTAATGTGAATAAAAATAATCAAACCTTTTCTATTTTAGATGTTTTTTATCTTAATTCTATGATATTTTTTAGAAATATAAGGTATTAGGCTTTAAAGGTAAATGATTTGTGTTTTTATAACCTTTTTACCAAGCCTTTTCAGAATATTTTTATATCCCTGTACCTGTAATTCATCTTTCTCTTTTGGTTCCCCGGTTTTAAAATCAACAATAATATAACCATCTTCGCTTTTTAGAATACGGTCTGGTCTTGAAATATAACTTTCTCCATTTTCAGAAATCATGATATCTTTTTCATTGATTACCTCCCATTTATCATCAAAAAATTCCGCATACTTTTTTATGATCTCCTGCAAAGTTGCCTGAATTTCATTCTTCTCTTCAATCGTAATCTGTCCTTCCAGTGCATAACCTTCCAATACTCTGTTAATATCTTTCTCAGTATTGATCTTTGATAAAAGTTCGTGGACGAAAAGTCCAATTCTTACTTTTTCATTACGAACCTGGTAATTTTTGGAAGGAGTGGCAATTTTAATGGAAGTCGTCTTTTCATTCACATTTTTCAGATTCTGAATATTCTGTGTTTTAAAAGTTGAACTTTTGGTTTTTGAATGTTTCTTTAACATCTCAGGATTCACTTCATAAAGATCAAATTCGTCCGCGTTTTCCGTATTTTTTGTTTGAATAAATTCTAACAGCTCCAGATTATTGGACGTCTTATTTGCCTTTTGTAGATAGAAAAACAACTGTTCAACAGGTCTTGTTGTTGCTACGTACTGTAAACATAACCTGTCAATCAGATTTTTATAAGAATTTTTCTTATTAAAGGATTGTATTTGCTCATCATAAACCTCAAGATTCTTGCTAAACTGATTAATATTTACCGATTTTAAAGCAGCACTTTCACTGGTCTCAAACCAGTTCGTAAATTCGCTATCCCTGTTTTTATTAATCATTGGGATAAATACGATTGGAAATTCTAATCCCTTAGACTTATGAATCGTCATGATTTGAATAGCATCAATATTTTCAGAAGCCTGAATTGTATACGAAGAAGCCTCTTCATCCCAATACTTTAAAAACTCTTTTGTACTTACCCCGGCATTTTGAGTAAAGTTGAAAAGCATTTCCAGAAAGTTCAGAAGGAAATCGGTCTCTTTATTCTCTACAGAAAATTCATTAATGTAATATTCAATAAAATTATAAAGATTAAATCTTGGGAAATTATCCTGTTTAAGCTGTAAAGCATATTTCTGCTGAATAAACTGAAGAATCTCATCATGACTTTCAATACTCAGTATTTCCAGCATATTGAGCGTAAAATCTGACATATGAATTTTTCCAAGCGTATTCAGATGATACATCATCATGATCAGGCAAGTTCTATTTTTAGGATTGATCTCCCATCGTAGAAATTCAATTACAGCTTTTAGTGTATTGGATAGTTCCAGTGTAAGACCTTTATCAGATATCGTTTTAATATTTGTTTCCTCACCATTATAATTTACTTTTAAATTACCCAGCTTTTGAGAATAACTGAAAATATCAAAATTTCCACGGCACAGAATTGTAATATCAGAAAACTTAAAGCCGTTATTCAGACACTCCTGAATATCCTTTCGCATACTTTCCGAAGTATCATCATAAAACTCGTCGTTCGTAAGATTTTCTATTAAATTTACTTTTACTCTTCCATCAATTTTTGATTTAGGGCTTTGTTCAGCATCCGTGCCGAAAATATTTTTATGTTCTTCTTCAAGATTTTCGGAATGATATTGATATAGTTCATTATTAAACTGTACAATATTCCTAGCGCTTCGCCAGTTATCCTTTAAAACAAGAAGATCGGCTTCCTTGGGCGAAAACTCCTTTTTGTTGATAATGTCCAGCATCAACTTGCTTTCTCCACCTCGGAATCTGTAGATACTCTGTTTTGGGTCCCCAACTAGTGTAAACGATGTATTTTCAGAGGAGACACTATGATCTCTCAACGGAACAAAATTCTGCCATTGAAGTTCTGAAGTATCCTGAAACTCATCAAAGAAATAATGTTGAAACTGTGAACCTACTTTCTCATAAATAAATGCAGAAGGCTCATTTTTAAGATTTTCATTGATCAGAATATTAAATTTTGAAAGTAAAACAAGATCATTTTCTTCCTCAATCTTTTTAAGCTCATCCTGAATATCTTTATTAACCTTTAAAGGCAGTAAAGCCGATAATACTTTCTCTTTCTTCTGTGTTTCAATATAAAGGAGAATCAATCTCATTCTACATTCAATAAGCTGATCGAGAATTTCAAGAATATCAGTTTCTTTATGCTTTGATTTTGAAGAAGCTCCCTTTCTGTAGTTATTAATCACAGACTCTTCCTGTGTAGTAGGAAAAGGAAATCCTGCTCTTTTCTGTTGATAAAAATCAATGACTTTTGTAAAGAATCCTCCAATTCCGTTTTTGCCCTGTGCAAAGTCTTCTATCTCAATATTTCTGGATTTGAATAAATCTATAGCAGCGGCAGCAAGTTCGGCAGATTGTTTTTTATTCAGGATGATTTCTTTACGGAGCGTATTCTTTATATCTTCATAATTGGCATCATCAAAACTTTCGTTGTTTTTCAGATGTTCATAGTGAATATCTTTCACAAACTCTTTCGCAGAATCATATAGATTTTTGTTAAGATTAATCCTTTCATTATTCTCAAGGCTATAATCTACATAATCCATAAAAGAATTGGAGATCGTTTCATTCTCGCCGATCTGATCCAGCATTTTATCTACTGCTTCAATTAAATATGGTTCCGCTTCAATTTCGAGATTAAAGTTTTTCGCCAATCCCAATTCATAAGAAAAACTTCTTACCAGTCTTGAATTAAAACGGTCAATTGTTCCGATATTCAATGTGGAATAATTATGAAGAATGTGATCCAGTAACTTTTTGGATCGATTGTGTAACTCGTCAATGGTAATTTTCAGACCTTGTTCTTCGAAAGCTTTCTGGATATTCTTAAGATCTGCATTTTCAGCATAATTACCGGCGGCAAAATTTCCAAGCCAGGATAAAATTCTTTCCTTCATCTCATTCGCTGCCTTATTGGTAAAAGTCAACGCGAGAATATTTCTTATTGATTGCTGTTGATTCGGATAACGGAGACAGATCATCAGAAGCCTTTGAACCAGGGCATAAGTTTTCCCAGATCCGGCAGAGGCATTGATGACTGTATAAGAATTTTGCATTGTAGAAAGAGAATTGAGACTGCAAGTTAGCTAAAATTTAAAAGAAACTTTAACAATTTGATCCAGCTGTTTAACAGTTTCCAGGAACAAAAATTGAAAAGAAATATTAAAAGGCGTTAAGGGAGGTTAAACTTATCGGATAATTTAAAAATAATTTTAGCTTTGCTTTATAAAAACAGCCCGTGAAACTAAAACTATTCTTTATTTTATCTCTTCTTCTTTTTCTTCAGGCAAAAGCGCAAAGTTATATTTTCGGGAGAATTACTTCTGAGGGTTCTGAAATACAAGATGTAAATGTGATTAATATCCGAACAGATGAATTGGTGTTATCAAACAGAGATGGACATTTTATGATTTCCGGACGAGCAGGAGACGAACTTCGCTTTGTAAAGGCAGGCTACGAAAGACTGAGCAGAAAAGTGTCTCAGGAAGATACGCAATCTCCCATGAATGTAGGTCTTGTACGGACTATTATCGAAATTCCTGAGGTAGAGGTAAAGCAGGGAATCACCGGAAATCTGAAGATAGATTCAAAAAACTATAACAGACCTAAAAAAGTATTAAAGCTGAATGCCGAAATAAGTCAATATATTTCGCAGAAGTCTGATCCCAGAATATTGGCTGCAAAACCAGGTGAATTTGTACAGCCTAAAGGAGAAGGTTTTGTTGTTGGGAGTGTCAAAGATAAATGGGATGATATTGATCTGATGAAGTATATCAAAGCTAGTTTGGGTGAAGAATATTTTACCAATCTTAAAATAGAAAAACCACTCATTGATCATTTTATTTCCTATGTTTTGGCAGGTGGATTTGAACGAAAAAAGATTTTAAAATACGGATTTTGCAGTGATGCCGATCTTAATAGATTTCAACGATTTGTACTCACAAGAATTTCATCATATCGGGCACCGCAGACGCAAAAATAACCCATGAAAACAATAACCAAACCAAGTTTGTATACGGCTATGCTTTTAATATCCGGTACAGTATTTTCACAACAAAAAATTACAGGAATTGTTACCGATAACAGCAATGTAAATATAAATCCTGTATTGATTGTAAATATTTCAAAACAGACCAATACATTGAGCGATACCTCCGGGAGATTTACAATTGATGCTGCCGAAAATGATGAGATAAGATTCGTAAAAGAAGGATATTTCCGATCAGTTAAAAAAATTTCAGAAGATGATTTTAATACTCCTTTATTGATCATTCTTAAAAGAGAAGAAATTGAAATTCCGGAAGTAAAAATTGCTTTTAAGCCAACTGGAAACCTTGAAAAAGATAGTAAACGTTTTAATGAATCTCAAAAATTAAAAACGTTAAAGTCTGACGTGAATGAATATTTAAAAAGACCATTGAATGAGCCGTTACCTAAAAATACTATTTCAAAAACTTTTAGCGGACATGACTTCAATGCCGGACAAGTAGATGTTTTAAAAGTGATAGGAGCTGCAATAGGATTATTTAATAAAGCCACGAAACCAAAAATTACAAAGGCAACATATGGCGAGTATCAAGCTTTTATGACAAGGCTTAAAAACGAAGTGGATTTAACCTTTCTAAAAAAATATGGAATGGAAGAGGAACAGATTGATGCATTTCTATATTATGCTGAAGACGCGCAGGAACTATCTAAAAAGTACAGAAAAGACTTTAGTAAAGCAGCTATAGAGTTCGAACTGAAAAAGGTCTTTGCAGAATATAGTAAAACGCACAAGTTAACTCCGAATAAAGATTAATATTCGTATTTTTAAGATTCAAAGAATAGGATTGGACAATACATTCAGAAATATAAGAGTACATGGGAAAAAGCTTTTTGTTTTCCTTGTTTTTCTGTGGAGTACACTTCTATTATCCCAACAAACAGTAACTGGGAAAATTATTGATGATAGCGGAGAAAGCTTGAGTGCAGTAACTATTGTTAATATTTCTAATGATAAAAAAATATACTCTAATTCAGAGGGTATATTTTCTATTGAAGCAAATCCCGGTGATGAGCTGAGGTTTGTAAAAGAAGACTTCAGAAGAGTATCCAGAAAAGTTCTTACTAATGGTAGTAATCCACAGTTGTTGATAACTCTGTATCAGATTCCAAAAGATGTAGGAGAAGTAAGGATTGTAAAAAAGCTGACCGGAGATCTTGAGCAGGATTCCAAAATTGTCGCAAAAGTGGACAAAGGAGAACAGGTAAGACAGGCGGTGGGACTTCCGCAGCCCGTTGGTAAGATGAGAGAAAAGCCGGCAGAAGTGAAAAGCGTTCTTTTACCTATACTTCTTGGAAATTTGAATGTACAGGGAGTTTATGATCTGGTAAGCGGTAAAGCAAGAAAACAGAAAAGACAATATCGATACGATGATCTTCAGGAGCATATTGCCTGGGTTAGAAATAGAATCAGCAATGATTATTTTATTCAGGCTGGAATTCCTGGTGATAAAATTTCTGAGTTTATAGAATTTTCCTTTTTAATAAAACCTCAGGTTCGTACCTATGTAAAAGCAAGAAACCTATCCGGAGTAATGCTTAGAATGGAAGAAACTGTACCTGTTTTCCTTGAAAGATTGAAGAACAGCCATAGATAAATAAAGTTTCTTTATTTTAATAATGTTAAAGAAATCTTAAAATAATGGAATGGAAATTGATACAATATTCTCATAATCAAACACAATCCAAAATTTTATGAATAAAAATATTATCGCAGTTGCTGTAGGAGCCTTAGGTTTTGTACTTGGACTTGGCTTTTTGGGAAATGCTATCAAAAACAGAAATAAATCTGAAAATACAATCTCGGTAACAGGTTTGGGAACAAAACAGTTTATTTCAGATCTGATTACGTGGTCCGGAAGTTTTTCTAAAAATAATTTTGATCTGAAATCAGCTTATGATGGACTTGCACAGGACAGAAAAGTGATCAACGACTATTTGCTTTCAAAGGGAATAAAACAAAGTGAAATTGTTTTTTCATCCGTGGATATTCAGAAACAGTTCAGAAGTTATAATGATACCAATGGGAACTATGTACAGGGAGAATTTTCCGGATACAACCTTACCCAGACCGTTTCTATTGAAAGTAAAGAAGTGGGAAAAATAGAAAACCTTTCCAGAAATATTACTGAGATCATCAACCGCGGAATTGAATTTACGTCTTCTTCACCATCTTATTTTTACACAAAATTAGCCACCGTAAAACAGGAAATGATTGCCAGTGCAACAAAAGATGCTAAAGAACGTGCCGAAAAAATTGCAGAAAACTCTGGAAGTAGCCTAGGAAATCTGAAAAAAGCAACTATGGGAGTTATACAGATTACTGCTCCGAATTCAAATGAAGATTATTCTTATGGTGGAACATTCAATACTTCTTCAAAGGAAAAAGAAGCGAGTATCACAATAAAATTAGAATATGAAGTCAACTAAGAATAAATATATAATTGATTTCAAAAAAAAATAACGCCGGAAATCTTCCGGCGTTTTATATTAAGGATAAACTGTATTGCAAATTTCGCTTTTAAGTTCTTCCACATTATCAGGCGTATAATTTGCCAATAACCACAGGTTCAGAGATTTTTTTCCTTCACCATAGCTAGGCTGTACATACGTGGTATCAATCAGTTCAAAACTGTTTCTTTGATAGAAAGAATAACGTCTTTTAGCATCTTCATTCAAGTCTTCGGGTTCTATTTCCAGGATTATTTTAGGATAACTTTCCAGTAAGTATCCCATAATCTGTGATCCTAGTTTTTTACTTCTGAAAGTTTCAAAAACCTCAAAATGTTCTACAAAAACAAAGGAGCTTAACTCCCATAAAATCAGATAACCTACAGCTTCAGACTCATGTACTACAGACATGATCTTTGCCTGTGGAGTTGAAAATAAATCTGTAAACTGCTCTTTATCTCTTTGTTCATCTACAGGAAAAGTCGTCGTATATGAAGTATAGATTTCCTGCACTCTATGATCTTCAGCTGAAGTAATCGGTAAAAATTCCATAATTATAAATCAAAGACACTTGGTCTTCTTGTGATAAAAATATCTTTAATCCACAAAGTAAATGCCAAACCAAGATAGATCAGAAAGAAAAAACCTGCTGTAGCAAAAGTAGAATAAATAAAGAAGATTCTTAATTTGGATACAGGGATTCCCAGCTTAGCGCCCGTTCTCGTCAGAACACCAAACCATTCTCTTTCCATTTTATGACGAATATTACTTAGCATTTCAAGATTCTTTTAAAAGTTTAAATCCAATACTGCAAGTTAAGCAATTTTTTTCGTCACATAAATTTTTATAGTGATAAATAAGACTCTGGCTTTCCAATACATCAGATACAGGTAGACCAAGATTTTTCCATCCTTGAATAACTGAATTTTTTTCAGCAGGAATATTTCTATAAAACTCCATGATCTGATCTGTAATTTCTTCATTGTGATACTTATGATATGTATACTTCAAAGGAAGAACTGTATTAAGGATGATGAGGTCTGTAAAATCTTTACTTAAAGTTTTAGGCTGAAGTTTTGAAACAGTTCGGAAATTGAAATGAGAATCCCAATATTCAGATGCTTTTACAGGTTTAAAAATATCATATAATTCCTCAACTTTTTTAGCAGTCATTATTTTTGAAAATAAATTCTGATGTTGGTAATAAAGATTAGCAAGCTGTGAAAGTCGGATCGTGGGAAAATTAGGAGGTCTGAGTCTTAAAAATTTAGGATGAAATTTTAAATCTGAAATTTTGAATTTGGCTTTGATGAACTCAAATTCTCTTTTCCATATTCTCATCTGGTCATCTTCTGCTTTATCTAGCCATCCTGAAATACCAAAAAGTAAAGCTTCAAGCTGAAAAGGGTTCTGACGGATTTTATTTACAATACTGTAATCAATACTTTCCGCAATCTGTCTGAAGATATGTGCATTCACTTTCAATCCAAAGGAATAGGCAAAACTGTGAAATAAAACGGCTTCAAAATTATTTTTATGAATTTCTAAAGCCTGTTCAAGCTCTAATGACTTTTCCTCTAACTTTTTCAGAATGTTTTCTTCATGAAAGTTGACAGGAATTTTTTCCTTATTAAAAATATCTTCACAAGCAATGAATTGATCTCCATTGATGAGTTTTTCATATTTACTGATGATATTTTCATCAATATAATGCTTCAGTTCTAAGGTAGGTATTCTTTTATCAGTAAATTCGGAGATTTCAGTATCATGTAGAAAAACAACATGAAGAATGATATTTTGATAGTTGGGATCCTGAGAATGATTATGAAAGATCCAGTCTGAAGAACGGATGTGGAGTTCTATATTTCCGGCAAGAACCAAGCCGTTGATTTTTATTTTTGCATCCAGAAAATCAGGACCTGCATCTTTATTCCATTTCCCGAATTGTATGATTTCAACGGAATTTCCTTCAATATCCTTGAAGTCAAAATATTTGAAAACCTTATAGTTCCAAAGATATTGAAGTAATTTTTCCGTCATAGTGTGACGATAAATATAATAGAAATATTATACTTTCGTCAACTCATTTTTAAAATTTTCTATAGTCGTTCTATACATTTTCTCATAGATAGGAAGAATGTTTTTCAAATCGAATTTTATAGCCTGTTCTTTCGCATTTTCTTTCATCTTGGTTAAAAGTTCTTCATTGCTCAATAACTTGATTGTATAGTTGCTCATTGCTTCTACGTTTCCAATCTCTGCTAAATATCCTGTTTCTCCCTGAATGTTCACTTCAGGAATTCCTCCTGCGTTTGAACTGATCACCGGCGTATAAGCTGCCATAGCCTCTAATGCTGCCAATCCAAAGCTTTCCTGCTCGGAAGGAAGAAGAAATACATCGGAAAGCTGTAGGATTTTGTAAAGATCATTCACTTTCCCCAAAAGACGGATTTTTGAAATAAGATCCGGATTTTCTTCAAGGAATTGATTTACCTTTTCCATATCGGGACCTTCACCAATAATGATAAGCTTGGATTTTACCTTTTTCTCTACATTCTTAAAGATCTGAAGTACTTCATCCACACGCTTTACAGGACGTAGATTTGATACGTGGATCAATATTTTCTCATCAGGATTAGCAAACTGCGTTCTCTGGCATTCTGAACAGTCATCAAACTCTGTATTATCAATAAAATTGGTAATCACCTGAATCTCTTTTTTGATATTAAAGAACTGAAGTGTATCTTTTTTCAGACTTTCAGAAACCGAAGTAATAGCATCTGATTTATTGATGGAAAACTCTACAGCGTGTTTATAGCTTGGATGTTGCCCTACAAGAGTAATATCTGTTCCATGTAATGTTGTCACCAAAGGAATATCATTATTGTCCTCCTGTAACATTTGCTTAGCTGTAAAGGCTGCATATGCATAAGGAATAGCATAATGAGCATGTAAAAGATCCAGTTTGTAAAGGTTGACAACCCTGTAGATCATAGAACTTAATGCAATATCATAAGGCTGATACTGGAAAAGAGGGTAGGTCTGAACATTTACTCTGTGAAAGAAAATATTTGGGTTGGTGATGTCTAATCTTGCGGGAAGTGCCGAGCTTATGAAATGTACTTCATATCCTTTATTGGCAAGAGACATTCCCAGTTCCGTTGCTACAATTCCGCTTCCTCCATATGTTGGATAGCAAAGTATGCCTATTTTCATTAGATTATTTTTGTTTTGATGTTGTGTTATTTTGTACAGGAGTAGGAACGTTAGCCTCCAGGTCTATACCCATTCCTGCTTTCAACTGATCGTTAACTAAAACAGGAAGTTTTCCCCATATTTTTGTTTTCCCCAGTAAAGCATCTGCAGTCGCATTCATCGAATCGTCATTGTTTTCATAAGAAACAAGAACTGTTGAGATTTTTGAGATATCAAGATCCTTTAGAGCGTAGGCACTTCCAAATACATTAAGGATTATATTTTGTTTTTTAGCTGTTAAGTCTGCAAGTACTTTCTTCGATTCTTCAGAAATTTTATAAGGCTTATAAGCTGTTGAATTATCCTTATGAAGTCCTACAATTATTGTAGAACCTGCGGGGATGCTGTTGATTTCGTTAGCTTTTTTAATAACAATATTGGCTCCCATTTTATTGGCAAAAGCCTGATAAGGCGCTTCTTCCAAAGGAATGTAATAAACCTGTTTTCCTGTTAATGGGAGTAGGTTTTTCTCATCCTTTATTAAGGTCAATGCGTTGGCGTAAAGGTTTTGAACTAATGTTGTGTGAGAACTGTTATCAAGATCAGCATTGATGTTTTCCGGATTCTTTGGAGTATATTTTGTAAGTCCTAAGAAATATTTTGTCAATAAGATCTTCTTTACACTTTCATCCACTCTGGATTGAGGAATCTCTTTACTATCGATAGCTTTTTGGATCAGTTTTTTTCCTTCAGAAACTCCCTGAGAGAAAAGCATAATATCGTTACCTGCTTTAAATGCTAAGGCATCCAATTCACCAGGTTTATACTTATTGGCAACTGCTCCCATATTTAAGGCATCAGTAATGATTAGACCTTTATAGCCTAATTTACCTTTCAATAAACCGGTAATAATATTTTTCGAAACAGAAGCCGGAATTCCTTTTCCCGATTCCAGCGTGGGAACATATAGATGCGCGACCATTACTCCTCCGATTCCTTCGCCCATCAAAGCTTTGAAAGGTGCTAGTTCTATTGAACTCAATCTTTCCATATTGTGAGAAACTACCGGAAGATCAAGGTGTGAATCTGTACTTGTATCACCATGACCAGGGAAGTGTTTAATGGCTGCCAATATATTGTTATCCTGAAGTCCGTTTGAGTAGGAGAGAGCAGAGCTGATCACATTATCTACTTCAGAACCAAAACTTCTGTTACCAATAATAGGATTATTTGGATTCGTATTGACATCTACAACAGGTGCAAAATCCCAGTTGATTCCCATTCTGTGGCAATCTTCTGCTATTTTTGCAGCCATTTGGTACACTAAAGTCTTATCTTGAATAGCTCCAAGAGTCATTGCCCAAGGGAATTTATGTGCTCTTGCAATTCTTTGGAATAATCCCCATTCAGCATCCATTCCGATCATTAACGGAATTTTAGAAGTCTGTTGAAATTCATTAACCAGATTGATTTCTTTTGCTGCATCATCCTGCATTAAGATTAAACCACCTATTTTATCATTAGCAACAATATTCCTTACCTGATTGATATAGTTTTCTCCTTTATTGGTATAAAGTGCAACAATAAACAATTGTCCCAGCTTTTCATCCTGAGATAGATTTTTATAGGTATTATCTACCCATTCCTGAGCTTTTTTGAGATCTTCCTTAGAAGTGTTTTTAGGCTGATACTGGGCATTGATTTTAGGACTTATCAATGCAGCAATAAAGATTGAAGTATATAATAATTTCTTCATGACTTTTTGAATAAGAACAAAAATACAATTAAAAAAATTGACGAAAACAAAGTTTTTGAAATTTTTGGTATATGATTTGAATACGCAATATAAATAATAACTAAACTTTTATAAAAATGAAAAAAATTCTTCCACTTATACTGCTAGCATTTGTTGGTTTATTCGTTATGAGCTGTGATAACAATGATAATGTTGTTGGAGATGGTGATACAATAAGCTTAATGCAGGATGCAACAGGGACTTTTAGTAGCGGAAATAACTTTAGATTAACGCAGGGTATTAATATCGAAAGCACAGATGTAGTTCTTGTGTATAGAAGAGAAGGGAATCTTTGGCAACAAATTCCTAAAACATATTATCTTGATAATGTAAATGGGTATCCAACAGGTAGAGAACTAGATTATAACTTTCAGTTTGATACAAGAAATGTAAATGTTGAAACTAAAGCAAATTTTAATCAGTCAACAGAAATGACATCTAGTGAAACTAATCAGTATTTAACAAATCAAACTTTTAGAATTGTACTTGTACCAGCAAATGGATCAGGTAGTAGAGCTAGAAAAGCAGATGTAGACTATAGTGACTATAATGCTGTTGTTAAATACTACAATCTAGATGATTCTCATGTTCCAGTAACAAGAGTAAATTAGTAAATATCTTTTCAGTTTTTTATAATTAAAAAAGTCCCGGGAGAAATCTTCCGGGGCTTTTGATTTATGTAATATTTGGATATATTAAGGACATCTGAATCCTCCATTATTATTGCAAGGTGAGGTGGAGGTTACAACATGGGAAGGATCAAAGGGCTTTTCTACAATTTTGATTCTGCTAAGAGAAATTTTAAAAGCATTTTTTGGTATGAATGCTGCCCCTCTTTCTGCAAGTTCAGGCAAGAAATAAATTATAAATGCATTTTTAGATTCTTTTGTAGAAAAATTAAATGTCATTTCTTTTATATCGGAGTATGGTTTTGTTAATATAACTTTTTGAGATTTATAGTAGTTTCTTACTACAAAAGGTGAAGGTTGAACAAAAGGTCTTGCTTCACAAGGATCATCACCATTAATAGTAGGGCTGTTGGCTAACTCTATACCAACTGTGGGGAATCCTTCACTTTGAGGTACATCATAATCATCATCATCCAATCTATTATCTCTGTTATTATTTTTAGTTTCCCAGATATGATCAGTAATCCATGCCTTTAATGTTATTTGATAAGTTACATTTGCCTTAAAAGGATGCTCTATAGAAATTGCATTTGATTGAGGATTATTGGTAAGTGTGGTTTGGCCTCTATTAATGGTTGTTTTAGGGAGGTTCTCAATGTTAATTCTTATACCCTTCCAAAGAAATCCATCAGTTCTAGGTTTTCCATATCCTCTAAATGTATAACCCAAAAACGAGAGTGGGTTGGGGCCAAATGCTGCTGTGGATTCATGTATATTTTCAACACTATACCCAGTTGTAAAAGTACATCCACCGCCATCTGGATTTATAAGAGATCTCTCTATATTTAAATCCATAAGAGTTACCTCACCAAGACCATTAGCTAATAATTTTGAATGAGAATTTACAGATTGATCCAGATCGGTTGTAAGAGGCAAAGCTTCATCTTGAGAATAAATAAGATCATTTGTACTTGTACAGCCTAATAATAAAATACTAGAGAAAATAATTAGTGTTTTTTTCATGGTATAATTTTGAGGCAAATATAATAATTTAGAAAAAATACACTAATGTGTGAAATGTATATGTGTAATTAATAATTTGATCGAATAGAGGATAAAAAAAGCTCTAAAAATATTTTTTTAGAGCTTTTTATTATTTATGATAGTTTATTTATCATTGTCATCAAGCAGATGTCCAAAGAAATCTTTTTTAGTTTTTAAGTAGCCTTTGCTTATCTCATTAGCCGGGATTTGTAAAGGAACTCTGGCGTTCAGATGAACATTACTGTCTACCACATATTTTACCTTTTCAGGATTATTGGTAAGGAGGTTGATATCTTTTACATCTAATAAATTAAGAATTTCAATAGCTACTCCAAAGTTTCTGTCATCTGCAGGAAGTCCTAATTCAAGGTTTGCCTGTACTGTATCAAGTCCTTTTTCCTGTAATGAATAAGCCTTTAGCTTATTGATGATACCGATGTTTCTACCTTCCTGACGAAGATATATGATGATACCTCCGTTCTCATGAATATATTTCATAGCAGCATCTAGTTGCTGACCACATTCACATTTTTTTGAATGGAAAACTTCTCCTGTAATACATTCTGAATGAAAACGAACATTTACTGGTTTGGAAAAATCCGTATTTTCAGCAACGATAGCCATGTGAGGCATCCAATCGTTTACATTTTCGGAGAAAGCGATCATTCGGAAAGTACCGTGCTCGGTAGGAACATTGGCTTCCGCCTGAATTTTAATCATTGATAATTCAATTAGTTTTTAACTTCCTGGTAAAGCGTCTTCAATAACGGAGATATTGGTTTTTAAACGAACCAAATACCGGTTTAGAACTTCATCATCATCTTTCTCAAGGCTTTGTCTTTGCTTTTGAATTTTTCTGTAAGATTTTTCGAAGCTTTTCAGTGCTCTGCTTTTACCTGAAGAATTATTGGCGTCTATAGCATATAAATAATTCTGAAGGCTGTATTTCAAACTTGTTATTTCATCATTCAGTCCATTGTTTTTAAACTTTGGAAAAGTTGATATAATATTTGAAATTTCAGAAGCGTTTACGTTTTCCTTGATATTGATATTAAAACTCTTCTTTGAGCCTCTATCAGAATCAGATCCTTTTGTATCGCTATAAAAGTTATTTGACAGCGGAGAAAGGTTAAGCTTTTCCGTTGCGCAGGAAGATGTTAATATTAATAATACTCCAAAAAAAACTAGTCTTTTCATTTTTGTTGCCCTTTTTGATAAAGGATTGGGTTAAGACTTTCATCGTTATACATTTTCATTTGTTTGTATACCTTCATCTTAACGTTACCGTTCTCAATATCAGCAAGCAACTGATTTATAGAAGTTGTTAGGTCTTCCTTCTGGGTAAGCAGAACATCCAGTTTAGCCTGGCAGTTATTTCTGTGCTCTTCAGAGGCGGATTCTCTATTGGCTTCTAATGACATATGATAAACCTTTAATGCAAGAATAGATAATCGGTCTACTGCCCAAGCGGGAGTTTCTGTGTTTATCTTTGCGTCAGGTTTAGGAGTTGTATTTTCAAACTTATTAAGGAACCAGCTGTCAATATATTCTACCAGATCAGTTCTTTTCTGATTGGAGGCGTCTATTGTTCTCTTTAATTGAAGAGCTTCAACCGGATCGATATTTTCATCTCTAATAATATCTTCTAAATGCCATTGAACGGTATCAATCCAGTTCTTTGCATACAAAATCCGTTCCAAACTATCTTTTTCGAACGGGTTATTAATTAGAGTGTTAACGTCATCAGACACGTGATAGTCTTCAATAGATTGATTGAAGACTTTCCATGCAGTCTCAGTAAATTTCATTAATTCTAAGGAATTTTAGTTGCTGGAAGAATTATTATTATTTGTTGTAGAAGACGATTTGTTTTCAGAACCTGGTTTGTCTTCTTCTTTCACCGCATCTTTAAATTCTTTGATTCCTGAACCTACTCCTCTCATTAATTCCGGAATTTTCTTTCCTCCAAAAAGTAATACTAAAAGTATTGCTACGATAAGGATGTGTTGCCAAGATAAGGCAAGTATTGTTAGTGTATTCATCTCTTAAAATTTTTGCAAAGTTACACTTTTTTTAATATGAAATCCAACCTAGTGGATCAACTGGCGTACTTCCGTTCCATACTTGGAAATCAAGGGTATAAGCACCATCAAAATCCTGGGCTACAGTTCCTACAGGAGTTCCTGACGAAACCTGCTGTCCCTTGGAAACACTTACATTTCCTAAGTTGGAATAAATTGTAAAATAGCCTCCGTGTTTAATGATAACCGTTTTAGTTCCGTCATTATTTGCCAATACAGAAGATACCGAACCTGGATATACCGATTTTGCACGGGTTCCTGATGGTACGGAAATTTTAATACCATTATTTTCTTCCGTAATATTTTTGAACACAGGGTGTGGCTGTCTTCCAAAACGGTGAGTGATTTGCCCGGCTCTGTCTGCTGGATAACCAAGTCTTCCTCTGTTATCTGCAAAACTGCTTCCAGCTGCTGTAGTCACCCCATAGCTTGTCATCGCTTTAGATTCTGCTGCTTTTTTCTCTTCTTCTTTTCTTTTCGTAAGGGCTGCTTCTGCTGCTCTGGCTGCTGCCAGCTTATCTGCAGCTACTTTTGCATTGGCTGCCGCTTCATCAGATGCTTTTTTCGCAGCAATTTTTCTTGCTTCGTCTCTTGCATTAGCTTCAGCTCTTGCCGCTTCTTCATTACGTTTTCTTTCTTCTTCGGCTCTTTTAGCAGCAAGTTCTGCCGCTCTTTTAGCTTCAGCTTCAGCTATTCTTCTTTCTCTTTCCAGTGCTTCGGCTCTTGCTTTTGCTTCAGCTTCAATTCTTGCTTTTTCTCTTTCTGCAGCAAGTTTAGCTAAACGGATTTTTTCTGCTTCAGCCTTTTTTCTTGCTTCCTCTTCAGCTTTTGCTATTCTGATTTCTTCAGCAATAATCGCTCTGATCTGTCCTTCAAGAGCTTTGGACTGAACCTGTTTTTGTTTTAGTTCCGCAGTAAGTTTCGATTCATTCTTTTTAAAATCAGCTACCAATTGTTCTTTTTGAGCTCTTTCTGCGTTAATGGTCGCCAAATCCTTCTGTTGGTTTACAAGAAGATTTTCTTTCTCTTTTACAGAGTTTTGTTTCTGAGTAATTGATTTTTTGATCTGATTAGCAGCGTCAGATATTTCAGCTGCTTTTTTATCCTGATAATCTGAGTATTGCTTCAGGTATTGTACTCTTCGTATTGCTTCACCCAGATTTTTAGAAGAAAGGATGAAGGTTACTTTGTTCTGTACCCCTTTATTTTTATAAGCATTTACCAAGACTTCAGCATAATTCTTTCTAAGAACAGCCAATTCTTTATTCTGGCGATTGATCTCAAGCTGGCGAAGATAGATATCATCTTCAATAAATCTCTTTTCTTTCTGAGTATTATTGTAGACTTTTTCTCTTAAAACTAGCTTTTGATTAACGCTGGTAAGATAGGATATAGAAAGTTTGGATTCGCTTCTTGTTTTAGCTAAATCCGTATTTATCTGTGCAATTTGTTTTTTAAGTTCGGCGTTCTGTTTCTGCAGTTGTTCCTTTTTCTGTTGTCCCTGGTGCAGCCCGAACATAAGAACACCTATTAAAAAGCTAAATTTTTTAATCATTTAATCTCAATTTTCTTATAACTGGATGGTACAGAATAAGGTGTTTCCATCCTCGAAAAGTCAAATTTCGTATTTTCTAGTAAAATTTGACTGGATTTTGAACCTTTTATAATTATTTTAACATTTTGCGGAAGTCGAATTCCATTGTATTCATTCCAGTCACTGTAAGATATTTCTAATTCATCAGGTGATAAAACATCCTTTAGGTTGACGCTTAATAAATCATAATTGGTATCGTACTGAAGGGCAATTTTATATTCTCTTGTTTTCTCATCTGTTACAATTTTTTGATTGACATTAGAAACCATTTTATACCCCTGTGCATTTTGAGTTAAGGTAAATTGTGAATCGCTGATCTTTACGAAGGTTCTCCCTAAAAGGATTTTTTCAAGAGATTTATAATCAATGAAATTAACGTTTAATAAATTGTTAAGATATTCAAAATCGGAATCGATATACGTTTTACTTGTTTTATCCTGTCCTTTTATTCCGTCCGGCGTTGCAATTCCTCTAGCTACATTAATGAAAAGAGCTCTAAGGTTCATCCATACTTTTTTATCATTTTCAATATAAATAGTAGCATCTAATGTTGGAACGAAACTGCCTGTTTCCACACGAACCTTACTGTCAATCTTGATCTGATCGAATTTTGGCGGAATCAATACATGCTCGTAAAAGGTAAGTTTGTCTCTTACCGGTTGGTTTACGTCTTTTGGATTTCTATTATCTTCTGTTGTCGTAATACTATCCCGTGCATTGCCTGTATCATTTTTTGCGGCATTACGCGTTTTGCATGATGATAGAGAGAGAAGTAATAAAAGAAGGGGGATCCAATTTTTCATGTATTTATCTTTTTTCAATTAAAAAAACGGAGCAATATTAACGCCAAACCACACAAAACATTTTGTGTGGTTTGAAGATGTCTTATTTAAATTAAAGAATTTCTAATCTTATTTATTTTGAAAGAAAATCCAAAACTGAGTAGTCTCCCAAAGAAATTTCTCTTGCTACTCCAAAATATTGTGCAGAGTTCCCAATCATTGAATTGGACAGGTTACCATGGTTGATTCTTGTGTTTTCCTGAATCAAAGAGTTTTCGATATTAGAATTTACAACAGTGGTATTGTTTCCTAATGAAACACCAGGTCCTACTTTAGAATTGGAAATCTTAACATTTTCACCGATAAAACACGGTGGAATGATCAAAGAGTTTTCAATAACAGCGGATGCCGGATATTGTGACATTTCTTCCTTCTCATAGGCAAGGATTTTACTGTTGGTTTCTACTGTAGCATTTTTGTTACCGCAGTCCATCCAGTCATTTACTTTGCCTAAAGTAAACTTAGCTCCTTTCGCTCTAAGGTTTTCTAAAGCAGTTGTTAATTGATATTCTCCTCCGTTTTTAATATCATTATCCATGATATAATTGATCTCATTCATTAGTTTTTCAGCACTGTTGAAATAGTAGATACCAATGATAGCAAGGTCTGATACAAATGTTGTCGGTTTTTCAACGAAGTCTGTAATGAAACCATAGTTATCCAGTTTTACCACTCCGAAAGCAGATGGATCTTCTACGCTTTTCACCCAGATTACTCCATCTGAGTTTTTATCTAATTGGAAGTCCGCACGGAAAAGTGTATCAGCAAAAGCGATAACAACATCTCCCCGCATAGACTGTTCAGCACATTTGATTGCATGAGCTGTTCCAAGAGGATCGTTCTGATAATATATGCTTCCTTTTGCTCCTAGTTTTTCAGCAATCTGAAGAAGAGACTTTTCAATCTCCGGACCAAAATCTCCGATGATAAATGCTACCTCCTCAATTTCTTCTCCTGCAACTTTAGCAATATCTTCCACCAATCTCTGTACGATAGGCTTTCCTGCAATAGGAATAAGAGGTTTTGGAACTGTCAGTGTATGTGGACGTAATCTGGAACCACGTCCAGCCATAGGAACAATAATTTTCATAGATGATATAACAATGTTTTTTGTTTATAGATAGTTTATTTCTTTGTTAAATATAATAATTAAAAATGTTTTATAAATATAATATTTAGTATATCCAACAACTCTGTTTAATGTTTTTTAAGCTTAAAAACGATCAAAAGAGAGACCAATTTTTACCCTCGTTTAATAATTTTAGATAATATAGCCTTTTCTTTGAACGCTACGAGACACAGAAATAAAATAAGGAAAAGGTTTCCTATCAGATAATTGGTTCTGAATTCATAGAAGGATAGTAATGAAAAAGTAATGGTAAAGGCAAGATACATTACTATTTTTCCTGTGTTATAATGAATTGGGTATTGCCTTTGTCCCCAGATGTAGGAAATAACCATCATAGAAGTAAATGTTATCAATGCCGCCATGGCACTTGCCCAATATCCGTATTGAGGAATGAACAGAAAATTGATTAGAATGGTAATGCATGCTCCAATAATAGATATGTATAATCCAACTCTTGTCTGATCAGAAAGCTTATACCATATAGAAAGATTCAGATAAATTCCTAAGAATAAAGCTCCAAGCATTACAAAAGGAATGATTTTAATCCCTTCATAATAAAGAGGGTTCCCAAGATATTTTTCTGAGATCCATTGAAGGTTTACCATAAGTCCCATATAAATAATACAGCTGCAAATTACAAAAACGTCCATCAGTACAGCATAGGTTTTATGAGAATCTTTGTTTTTGAAACTTGAGAAGAAATAAGGTTCTATTCCCAATTGATATGCTTGTCTGAAAACGGTAATAAAAGTTGCAATTTTATAGACTGCACCATATACACCGATCTGGTGACGTGCTTCTTCTCCAGGAAGTAAATATTTCAGAAACTGTCTGTCTAAGGTCTGATTTACAATACCGGCAAGACCAGCAATCATAACGGGCCATGAATAATTCATAATTCTTTTCCATAAGTTGAAATCAAACTTGGAAAAACTGAAGCTGAAGAATTCTTTTCCTACGATTAAAAGGGTGATGATACTTTGTATAAGATTGGCAACGAAAACATATCCGATTCCAAAATCAGGGTTGTACTTTAAGCCTAATATACCTTCAGGATGTTTCGGAAGCCATTTAATGAAAAATAGAACCAATAGAAAATAGACAGTTGAACCTGCTACTTTTGAAAGCATATATTTAAAGGGCTTGCCCTGAAGTCTTAGAATTGCTGATGGAATGGTGGCAAAAGCATCCAATGAAAGAATGAACAAAAAGATAACAAGGAAATTGACCTGATCTGGTGTTTCAAATGCCTGTGCCAGCTGATAGCGGAAAACATATCCTAAAATAAGATAAATAAGACCAATACTGATAATACTTACCGAACATGTTGAAATTAATGTTTTCTTATCAATATTCTCTTCCTGTGCAAAACGGAAGAAAGAGGTTTCCATTCCGTGAGTCAGTAATACTGTGATTACCCCTGCGATAGAATACCAGTCTACAAATGGAGATGAGGCTGCAGGTCCAAAAAATGAGGTAACAATTGGAGCAATGATAAATGGGAAAATTCGTACTAATACAGAACTTAGTCCATATACTGCCGTCTGTCCAAATAATTTCTTATACAATTCGAAAAATTTTATGCAAATGTAAATATTTAGAAATTGATTTGTAATGGGTGATATTAAAATTCATTCATAAACCTTAATTTTGCTTTTTATAGAAGTCAGATTTTAGAAATTGAAAATTAGTAACTGTTTTTTTTACTTCTCATAAATATTTCTAAAGTGTTGTCTTTTACGATCTAATATAATTCTAAAAAGTAAAATGAAGACCCTAATCAAAAATGTAAATATCGTCAATGAAGGAAAAACCTTTGAGAGCGATATCTTAATAGAGAATGATTTAATTTCTAAAATAGCAATCGGTATTTCTGAAGATGCCGATCAGATTATTGATGGTTCCGGAAAATATCTTTTACCGGGAGTAATTGATGATCAGGTGCATTTCCGTGAGCCTGGGCTTACTCATAAAGGAGATATTGAAAGTGAATCAAGAGCTGCAATTGCTGGAGGAATAACAAGTTTTATCGATCAGCCAAATACTGTTCCTAATGCAGTTACACAGGAATTATTAGCTGATAAATATGTAATTGCTTCTCAAAAGGCATATGCCAATTATGGTTTTATGATGGGAGGAACGAATGATAATCTTGAGGAAGTTTTAAAAACAAACCCAAGAAATGTTCCAGGAATTAAATTATTCCTAGGTTCATCTACGGGAAACATGTTGGTGGATAATCCTGAAACACTGGAAAATATTTTCAGTAATACTAAAATGCTGATCGCTGTTCACTGTGAAGATGAAGCTACCATCAGAGCTAATACTCAGAAATATATGGATGAGTATGGTGATGATATTCCTGTAAAGTTTCACCATTTGATCAGAAGTGAGGAGGCTTGCTATAAGTCTTCTTCCAAAGCGATTGAGCTGGCTCAGAAAACAGGGGCAAGACTTCACGTGTTCCATCTTTCAACAGCTAAAGAAATGGAGCTTTTCAGAAATGATATTCCATTAAAAGATAAAAAGATCACAGCTGAGGTATGTGTACATCACCTGACTTTTACTAACGAAGATTATGAAACAAAAGGCGGCTTGATCAAATGGAACCCTGCAGTAAAGACACAAAAAGATAAAGACGCTCTTTGGGAAGCTTTGCTGGATGACAGAATTGATGTTATTGCTACAGATCACGCTCCGCATACGGCTGAAGAAAAGAATAATGTATACACGAAATGTCCTTCAGGAGCTCCATTGGTACAGCACTCATTGGTTGTAATGTTAGAGAATTATAAGAATGGGAAAATATCTCTTGAGAAGATTGTTGAAAAAATGAGTCATAATCCTGCAATTCTTTTCAGAGTAGAGAAAAGAGGATTTGTGAAAGAGGGCTATAAAGCAGATCTTGTTTTAGTAGATTTAAATGCAGATTGGACGGTTTCAAAAGACAATTTATTATACAAATGTGGTTGGAGCCCGTTAGAAGGAAGTAATTTCCACACAAAAGTTACCCATACTTTTGTAAACGGACATCTGGTTTATGATAACGGAACAATTGCTGAAGAGAAGTTTGGAGAGAGATTGCTTTTTGAAGTTCAGGAAGGTTAAAATTAAAAATATACTATAAATATTATAAAGAGCGATAAATTCGCTCTTTTTTTGTTGGTAATGAATACTGATAATTTATGTAGTTTTGCACTTCAAAAAAACTAAAAACAAATAACGATGTATAGATCTCTTTTAATTCTATTTCTTTTCATTTTTTGCAATATCAATGCGCAGGTAAATACTCAATTCCTTCCGAATTCTTCGTGGACAAAAGTAAAGTCAAAAATGCTTAATGGAAGTAGGGATTTATCACAAGGTCCCTACGAATATTTAGTTTGGAAATTTAATGATAAGAAAATCTGTGAATATCTTGATCCTTGGATTACAGAGAAAAAAAAATGTATTGATTTTGACGTTGATAAGAGTTTAATCAATAGATCTGATAAACTGACTTATCAAATTGAAAAGCTCACGTTCGATTCGTTGGTTGTGATACAAAAGACACAGGGAGAAACTTTACCGGATAAAATAAAAAAGATTTGGTTCGTGAAAACCTCTGTTCTTATGAAAGATTTTACGAATAAGGCTACCGGAGATTCAATTGTAATTACTTCTCCTAAAGTAGTACCAACATTGACAAAAGATATTGTTTCTGAAATGATAGAAACTTACTTACAAAAAAAGTATATCCATGATTTTATTGTAGATGGAGAAATTAGGATTTTTCCTAAAAAAGAAAGTATTGAAGTCGTAACAGATCCTAAAGAACAAAATAAAAAAAATCAGATAAGTATAGATTTATTCAGAACTACACTGGAAAAAAATTATAAAATGTGGAACTTGACAGGATTTGAAAATTTTGAAAAAATTATTATTCCCTATAGTTTTAAAAGTAAAATTGATAATGGCGTAGGTAAAATAGTTTTTTACAATAGGGTTTCTAATAAAGAAAAAGAAAATGAAGGACCGATAATCAATATAAAAAATAGGCTTGTTTCTATAGAAAATTATAAGAAAGGATTGGAAGCTATAAGTAATCAAAAGTTCGATAAAGCCATTGAGTTCTTCATTAAAGCTCATGAATATGATAATACCAATACTGATAGTTTATATAATGCACAGTCTATTTTACTAGCTCAGAATAATGTTTCAGACGCTTGTATTGTATTAAAAAGACTAAAAGATCTAGAACAAACAGAAGGAACTAAATTATACAAAGAAAAGTGTTCAGAAAAATAATAAATTCAATAAAAGCGGGCTAAAGCCCGCTTTTATTATTTCATATATTCCATTGGCTTTAGCCAAAACTTATTAATAATGTGGTTCTAAATAATAGTTTTATTTCTCGCAGATCACACAGATCACGCAGATTTTAAAACATAATTATCTGCTCTATCTGTATAATCTGCGAGAGATCATTTAGAATTCTAAGTGTGCTTATTTTTTAGCTTTATTTCCCATATAGAAACTAAGCTTTCCACCCTTCATAATCTCAGAATGCTTCAATGTAAAATCTTTAATCTCCTTTCCATTTAAAAGAACCTTTTGAACATATACATTTTGTGGGCTTTGATTGATAGCTTCAATCTCAAAGGTTTTCCCATTTTCTAAATTTAAAACAGCATGATCAACTGCCGGGCTTCCGATGGAATAGTCTTCTGAACCTGGAGCAACCGGATAAAAACCTAACGAACTTAAAATATACCATGCACTCATTTGTCCCGTATCATCATTGCCGCCTAATCCATCAGGAGTTGCTTTATACTGCATTTCCAGAATATGACGGATCTGTGACTGCGTTTTCCATGGTTGTCCAGCCCAATTGTAAAGATATGCCACATGATGAGCCGGCTCATTTCCGTGAACATAACCTCCAATAATTCCTTCTCGGGTAATATCTTCGGTATATGCAAAAAACTCATCAGGTAAATGCATGGTAAACAGTTCGTCCAGTTTAGAAGCAAATTTCTTCTTACCACCCATCATCGTAATAAGTTCAGCCGGATTTTGTGGAACAAAAAAACTGTAGTTCCAGGAATTTCCTTCAATGAATCCTTGTCCATGGGTGCTTAATACATCAAAATCTTTCTTAAAACTTCCATCAGCGAGACGAGGACGCATGAAGCCGATTGTTTTATCAAAATTATTCTTCCAGTTCTCAGAACGCTTGATAAACTGATTATAAATTTCTGTCTCTCCTAAATACTTTGCCAGTTGAGCAATAGCCCAGTCATCATAAGCATATTCCAATGTATTGGATACTGAAGTGCCATTTTTCTCAGCTGGGATATAACCAAGATCAATATATTGCCCAATGCCTTCATAATCTCTTTTATTGGCAGTGGCAACACACGCTTTCAATGCTTCTTTAGGATCACCATCATAATTTCCTTTAATAATAGCATCTGCTACGACACTTACACTGTGATAACCACTCATACACCAATTGTCATTGGCATAATGTGACCATATCGGTAGCATTTTCATAGAAAATTGATTGTAATGTGCCATCATCGATTTTACCATATCATTATTCCGTTTAGGCTGAATGATATTAAAGAACGGGTGAAGTGCTCGGTAAGTATCCCAAAGGGAAAACGTAGTATAATTGGTGAAGTTTTCTGCTTTATGAACATTTTGATCCAGACCTTTATATTTTCCGTTGACGTCCATATAAACTGTCGGATTGATGAAAGTATGGTACATAGCTGTATAGAAATTGGTCTTTTGAGTTTCAGAACCTTTAATGATGATTTTATTTAATTCCTTATCCCAATCCTGTTGTGCTTTTGCTTTAATCTGATCAAATGTTAAATCTCCGGCTTCTTTTTGAAGGTTTTCTAATGCGTTTGCCTGACTTACGGGTGAAATGGCAAGTTTAACTTCAATAGATTCACTTTCATTGGTCTCAAAATCAAAATACATTTTCAGATTCTTTCCTGCGATCTCCGGGAAGTTTTTAGTCTGATCAAATTTTCTCCAGAATCCTTTATAAATTTGTTTTTCATCATAATTTTTCTGTCCATAAGATTTGAATGGTTTTGAAAATTTCATCGCAAAATAAACTGTTCTTGTTCTTGCCCAGCCATTGGTTTGCCTGTATCCGGTAACTGTATTTCCGTTTTCTACACGGGCATACGTCCAGATATTTTTTCCGTCATAATTATAAATTCCAGCCATCAGATCTAAAATAATGTGAGACTGATCAGATTTTGGAAAAGTATATCGGTGTACCCCGACTCTTTGTGTTGCCGTTAGTTCTGCAAGAATATTATGATCTTCAAGCTTTACACGGTAATAACCTGCCGCCGCTTTTTCGTTTTGATGTGAAAATCTGCTTCTGTAACCCTTTTCAGGATTTGTAGCTGTTCCGGGATTAAGTTGTAATGTTCCTACGGTAGGCATAATCAGAAAATCTCCAAGATCAGAATGACCGGTTCCGCTGAAATGAGTAGAGCTGAAACCCACAATAGTTTTATCCTCATATCGGTAGCCTGCGCAATATTTATACACTTCTCCATTATATTTACCATTCAGTTCGTAGGAAATAGTGTCTGTCTCCGGGCTTAATTGTATTGCTCCGAAAGGAACAGTGGCTCCCGGATAAGTATGCCCCATTTTCTCCGTTCCGATTAATGGATTTACATATTGATAGAGTCTTTCGAAATTTTGAGCCTTAGAATAAATACTTAAAAAAAGTAATGCTAATAAAACAGGAGTTCCTGGATTTTTCATGTACAAATGGATTATTATGAGATAAAATTAAATAAAAATCAACGAATATTATTTATAACATTATTTATGCTGTTATTTTAAACAATATCCATTCAATATTTATTATTTTTAAGAAAAAATATTTTATGAGTCTATATACACAACCCATGTTGCGCGAAGGTGCACTAAAAGATAAAGTAGCGATTGTAACAGGAGGCGGAAGCGGTCTTGGAAAAGCAATGACCAAATACTTTCTTGAGCTTGGAGCTAAAGTAGTGATCACTTCCAGAAACTTGGAGAAACTACAGACTACCGCAAAAGAGCTTGAAGATGAAACTGGCGGAAAAGTTCTTTGTGTGGCTTGTGATGTGAGGAATTGGGATGAGGTAGAAGCAATGAAAGAAGCAACTTTAAAAGAATTCGGTAAGATTGATATTTTATTGAATAACGCTGCCGGAAACTTTATCTCTCCAACAGAAAAGCTTACACACTCAGCTTTTGACTCTATTTTAGATATTGTTTTAAAAGGAACAAAAAACTGTACACTTTCTATAGGAAAACATTGGATAGATTCTAAAACTCCCGGAACTGTATTGAATATTGTAACTACTTACGCATGGACAGGTTCTGCATACGTAGTTCCGTCTGCTTGCGCAAAAGCCGGTGTTTTGGCAATGACGAGATCTTTAGCGGTAGAGTGGGCAAAATATGGAATCCGTTTCAATGCGATCGCTCCGGGACCTTTCCCTACAAAAGGAGCTTGGGATAGACTTCTTCCTGGAGATCTTCAGGAAAAATTTGATATGAAAAAGAAAGTGCCGTTGAGAAGAGTAGGAGAGCATCAGGAGCTTGCAAACCTTGCCGCATATCTTGTTTCTGATTATTCTGCCTATATGAACGGTGAAGTTGTTACAATTGATGGTGGAGAATGGCTACAGGGTGCAGGAGAATTTAATATGCTTGAAGCAATTCCGAGTGAAATGTGGGATGCATTGGAAGCAATGATTAAATCAAAAAAGTCAAATTAATTAAATTTATACTGAAAAAGGCTCCCGGATTTGTGATAAATCCGGGAGTTTTGTTTACCTATGTAAAAACTTTTGAGATGAATTGTAAACTTCCGGTACTTATTTCTACCATTGCTGCTTTCCTTTTCTCAGAATCATTCTATGCGCAGGAGGCATCAAAATATGATTATGTAGAAGCATTTAAACCTTTTTTCTATCCGCAAACAGGAACTGAAACCCGTTCTGCCAGTGGGCAGCCAGGGCATGCGTATTGGCAAAATTCAGCCGACTATCATTTGAATGTAACTTTAAATGAAGATAAAAAAGAAATTGCAGGAACAGCTGAAATCACTTATAAAAATAATAGCCCTGATAAACTAGGCTTTCTCTGGTTGCAGCTAGATCAGAATCTGTTTGCAAAAGATTCCCGTGGGAATGGAGTGGTTCCTTTATCTGGGAGTAGAAACGGTGCTCACGGTGAAGATTTTAACGGCGGATACAATATTAAATCAGTTAAAGTAGATGGTAAAGTAGTAAAATATACGATCACCGATACAAGAATGCAGATCGATCTGCAAAAGGAATTAAAAGATAAAGGCGGAGTTGCTAAAATCAGTATTGAATATTCTTTTGTTTCTCCTGAATATGGATCAGACAGAATGGGAGTGCAGGATACAAAGAATGGTGCCATTTTTACGATTGCTCAATGGTATCCAAGAATGTGTGTGTATGATGATATTACAGGATGGAATACACTGCCTTATATAGGAGCCTCCGAATTCTTTTTAGAGTATGGAAATATAACAGCCAATATAACCGTCCCGGCAAGTCATTATGTGGTAGCATCAGGGGAACTTCTTAATGAAAAAGAAGTCTACAGTAAAGAAGAAATCAGCAGGTGGAACCAGGCAAGAGGGAGTGATAAGACCGTAATGATACATCCTGAATCTGAAATTGGAAAAAATGTAGCTACAGGAACAAAGACCTGGAAGTTTAGAATCAATCAGGCAAGAGATTTTTCCTGGGCATCTTCCAAAGCATTTATTTTGGATGCTGCTAAAATAAATCTGCCAAGCGGTAAAAAATCATTGGCTATTTCTGCATATCCTGTAGAAAGTGCCGGAGATAAAGCATGGGGAAGATCTACAGAATATACTAAAGCTGCCATAGAACATTATTCCGGAAAATGGTACGAATATACTTATCCGGCAGCTACCAATGTTGCAGGAAACGAAGGTGGAATGGAATATCCGGGAATTGTTTTCTGTCATATGGATTCTAAAGGTGAAGATTTGTGGGGGGTAACGGATCATGAATTCGGGCACAACTGGTTTCCTATGATCGTAGGGTCTAATGAACGTTTATTTGCCTGGATGGACGAAGGTTTTAATACATTTATCAATGCATTATCCACCAAAGCTTTCAATAATGGGGAATATTATACCAAAGAAAACCTTGCCATGTCCGGATCTCTTCTGATGAGTGACAACCTTGAGCCTATTATGGTAGGACCAGATAATATGAGAGAGAGGAATATCGGAGCTTTGGCATATTATAAACCGGGAACTGGGATGGCTGTTTTAAGAGAAGCCGTTTTGGGTCCTGAAAAATTTGATAAAGCTTTTAAAACTTATATTGATCGTTGGGCATTCAAACATCCTACACCTTGGGACTTCTTTCATACTATGGAAAATGTTTCCGGTGAAGAACTTAATTGGTTCTGGAGAGGATGGTTTATCAACAAATGGAAAATTGATCAGGCTGTTAAAAATGTAAAATATATCAACGGAGACTTCAAAAACGGAGCACAAATTACTGTTCAGAATCTTGAGCAGATGCCTATGCCTACTACCGTAGAAGTGAAATTTAAAGACGGAACAACCAAAGTCATTAAAATACCTGTTGAGGTTTGGAAAAGAAACACAGAATGGACCTTCAAGGTAGACTCTAGCAAAGAAATTGACCAAGTAAAGCTGGATCCAAATTCTGTAGTGCCGGACATTAATATGAAAAATAATATCTGGTCAGCCTCTACAGCAAAACAGGTTGATAAAATTAATGCTAAAGACTTTATAGGAACTTATGCAGATCCAAAGAGTAATCTTAAAATTCTGTTTAAAGAAAAAAATGGACAACTTTATGGAGCCGCAGCAGATGGTAGCATGGAATTTCCGTTTGAATATAACGGCGATAATACCTTTTATTTTGATAAAGGCAATATGACGATTGTTTTCAGTAAAGATAAAAAGTCGATTACCCTGAAAGAAGGTGGAAAAGAATTTAAGTTTAACAAAGAATAATGGCTATTTTTTTCTCTGTTTAAAAATAATTTAACAATATAATGATACGAATAAGGCTTCTCTATGACAGAGAAGTCTTATTTTTGTCTCAAATTGATAAAATAGACTATGAATTTCAGACTTTCAATGATCTTCCTGATGTTTTTTGCACTGGGATTTTCACAAGACCTTACCGTAATGAGTTTTAATATCAGGCTTAATGTAGCATCGGATAAAGAAAATGCCTGGACAGAGAGAAAGCAGAATGTTGCCGATCTGTTAACATATTATCATCCCGATTATTTTGGAGTTCAGGAAGCACTTCCCGAGCAGATGAAAGATATTAAAAACGGATTAAAGAACTACGATTATATCGGAGTGGGAAGAGATGATGGTAAAGAAAAAGGAGAGTTTTCCGCTATTTTTTATGATACAAACAGACTTTCAGTTGTAAAATCCGGGACGTTCTGGTTATCGGAAACCCCAGAGAAACCTTCGAAAGGATGGGATGCTGCATTGAACAGAATCTGTACCTACGCCATTTTTAAAGATAAAAAATCCAAAAAAGAATTTCTTGCGATGAACCTTCATTTTGATCATATCGGGAATGTAGCAAGAGTAAAATCTTCCGAATTGATCTTGAAAAAAATCAAAGAACTTAATCCGAAAAATCTGCCGGTAACTTTAAGCGGAGATTTTAACCTGACAGAAGATTCTGAACCGATTAAAATTCTTTCTCAAAACATGAAAGATACTTTTTACCATTCTGAAACCAAACATTACGGACCGGTAGGGACTTTCACAGCTTTTAATGTTAATGAAATTCCAAAAGAAAGGATCGATTATATCTTTACCAATGGTTTTAAAACTAAATCACACAGACATATCAATGATAGAAGAGAAAATTTACTATATCCGTCGGATCACTTCCCGGTTCTTGTAGAACTTTCTCTTTAATATGAATTGACTGGAAAATCAATTTCAAATCCAATTCCTCTGAGGGATTGGATTTTTACTTCCGGATCATGGCTGAAATATTTTCGGAGTCTGCTGATAAATACATCTAGGCTTCTTCCTGTAAAATAATCATTGGTTTCCCAAAGCTGATCAAGAATCTCATCTCTGGTAATGGTGGAATGATTATGCTTCAACAGATATAAAAGAAGTTCCTGTTCACGAATGGTCATTCTTACATTTCCGTTAGGGTGAGAAAGCAGCAGTTTTTTGGTATCCAAAGAATATTGCCCGATATTCACATGGTTTTCCACTATTGCAGGTGTGGTTCTTTTCAGAATATTTTTAATCCTTAATACCAGCTCTTCGGGATCGCAGGGCTTGGCAATATAATCATCAGCGCCTATCTTTAATCCTGTTAATCGGTCTATCTTCTGATTTTTTGCTGTTAAAAATAAAAGTGGGAAATCTTTTTTCTCCTTTAAGATCATTTTAGCAAGTGAAAACCCATCAATATTAGGCATCATAACATCTAAAATTCCCATATGGAAAGGAAAATCAGAAGAGAGAAGAGGAATAATATCTTCCGGGTTTTGGAACCAGTCAACCTCAAAATCTTCCAGTTCAAGATATTGTTTAAGGATCATTCCAAAGTCAGGATCGTCTTCCGCCAGAAGGATTTTAGTTTTCATAAGGGATGAATATTTTAAAGGTACTTCCTTTGCTGGGCTGGCTGGAAACATCTATTTTACCATGATAAGAAGTGATTATTTTCTTTACGAAATAAAGTCCTAGCCCAAGTCCTTTGCTGTTATGAATATTATTAGATTGTATTCGATAGAATTTTTCAAATATATTTTTTAATTCTCTGCTTTCCATACCTTGCCCGTTATCAGAAACTTTGATTTCAAGATGTTGAGAAAGTATATTCGTGCTTACAGTGACCATAGAGGCGCCATATTTTATACTGTTTTCGCAAAGATTCTTAATTACAGTTTCCATGAGATTTTTATCAAAAGGAAGCTTTTCAGTAACTTTATTTTCAGATTTAAAATCTATCTGCGGATAAGTAAACGCCAGATCCTGAACGAAGAAATCCCAATCTTCCGGAGTTACAGCAGTCATTTCATCAGGCATCTCATCTTTATGCAACTGTAGCATTAGATTTTCTAACCTTGAAATCTGTCGGTCAATAAGCGGAAGAGTTTCTGGGTTCCAGCCTTTTTTCAATGTTTTGGAAGCTATTTTTAGCGTGGCAATAGGTGTTTTAAACTCATGAGAAATGTTATCCACAATAGTGTGGAGAACTTCTACCTGCTTCTGCTGTTTAATAAGATTTTTAATTGTGGAAATATACAGTAAAAGTACGCTGACAAGCAGAATTATACAGCAGATGAACAGTAAAGTAAGCTCTTTAAAAACAAGACTTTTTATATTTTTAATTTCAAAATCAGTCTGGCTTGTTACAAAAAAGGTATCTCTTTCATTAATTGAGTCTTTTCCTTTTAGTTCCTTGGTAGATGAGGTTCTCCAGGTTCCGGTACTGGTGATCTTTGGTTTTTTAACCTTGTCTTTACTTTCATAAATGACAATAGGCTTATCAATGACTTTGATGCTGTCCGGAAGGTGAAGAATAGAGTTGTATTGAATCCTTACAGAAATTTGGTATCCATCTTTTTTTAAGCGGTCATCTACGTAATGATTGAGCTTTTCCCTGGAAGCTTTTCTGTCTTCCATGAAATGATGAATGAATTCCTTTTTACTGATTTCTTTATTATAATACTGGATAATAATTTTCTGTAACGAATCACTTTTCATTTCCTGAGAGTCATGTACATTTTCCAATCTGTCGGTAAAATTAGAAATTCTCTCATTAATTGTTCGGTAGATATCTCTTTCTTTAACCTGATAAGTTTTATACATAAAATAAACCTGTATTCCCAATAACAAAAGGAATAAAGTGGCAAAAAGATAGATCAGTTTTTTACTCTTGGATATCATCAGAAACAAAGATAAAGTTTTAACATTTTACTTAAATAGTATTTTGAGTATTAACCTATCATTAACCTTGTAGGTTATTTGTTTTTCTTACATTTAAAAACTAAAAACCTTCCATGAAAAAGCAAATTATTATTTTGATGTTGTTGATCACAGTCATAACAAATGCCCAGACCCATCGTTTCATCTATGAACTTCAGTACAAACCAGACACAATCAGAAGTGCTCCTTATGAAAAAGAAGAAATGATATTGGATATCAATCCTGAAGAAGTAAAGTTCTATGAAGCTGGATTTCTGGTGAGCGATTCTCTTAATATCCTGCATGGAGGGACGTCTTCTCAACACACAAGCCAATCCGGGCAAACCATTATCAGAAAAAGAAATTCCAATAAAAATAAAAACTACGTACAGATCATGATGATGCCTTATTATTATGTTTTTGAAACGGAGGATAACATTCAGTGGAAAGTAGAAGCGGATACAAAGAAGATTAATAACTATAATCTGCAAAAAGCAACGGCAAGATTTGGAGGAAGAAATTGGACGGCTTGGTTTACACCAGACATCAATATTCCTGAGGGACCTTATAAATTCAGAGGATTACCAGGAATGGTTTTGTATGTGGAAGATGATAAAAAAGACTTTGTATACTCTTTATCGCGAAACGTTAACCTGCCTAAAACTTATAATACAAAAGGATTCCTTGAAAAACATTATTCTTTGGATGCCCTTACAATAGATTTTAAGAAATGGGTAAAGCTCAACCTGGAATTTTATAATGATCCTTATGCCAGAATGAGAACAGAGTTTCAGCCTGACTGGACGGTGAAAATTGATGGACGACAAATCAAAAGTAAAGAAGAATTTGCAGGGCTTACCAAACAGACACAAATGAATATCAAAAAATATTATAATCCAATAGAACTGGATAAAGCCATTCCTTATCCATAAAAATATATACATCGTTTTTAAAGCCTGAGTCTCTGATTCAGGCTTTTTATTTTAAGAGAAAAGGTATTAACCTATCATTAACTCTTCGTTAACCGAAATTCTCCCGCTCAATATTGAATTTTGTCCTGTAAAACAATTGTACCGTTTTATATCATTTTTTAAAATATAATCATGAACAAAATTCTTCTTTTTCTGTGCTTTCCCATGTTGATGTTTGCCCAAAAGCAAAAGCTTGCCGGAACAGTGACAAATACAGAAAATGAAAAACTTTCTGCGGTGAACATAGGTTTGTATAATTCAGGGAATGAATTGATCAAAGAGTTGAAAACCGATGGCAAAGGCGGATTTGTATTGGAAGGTCTTTCCGAACAGAATGTAAAACTTGTGGTAAAGCGGGAAGGGTATCTTGTATTTGAAAAGAATCTGAATCTTGAAAGCTCTGAACCTTTACAGATTATCCTTAAAAAAGAACAAGCCAAAGAAATAGAAGAGGTGGTGATGACCAAACGAAAACCTTTGGTAAAACGAAAAGTAGACCGCCTTGAATTTAATGTGGAAAACAGTAATATTTCATCATTGAATGCTTGGGAAATCTTAAAAAATACACCCAATGTAAGTGTAAATAATAGTGTCCTTACCGTAAAAGGAAGTACAGGAATTCTGGTTACAATCAATGATAAGAAAGTGATGCTGACAGGAGATGAGCTTAAAAACCTGTTAGAAAATACACAAGGTGATGATGTGAAATCCATAGAAGTGATTACGAATCCACCAGCAAAATATGAAGCTGCAGGAAGCGCGGTATTGAATATCGTAATGAAAAAGAACAAAATAGAAGGCTATCGTGGAATTTTGTCTTCAAAATATGTTCAGACACAATATGCAAAAGCAGTTTTTGGACTGTCGCAATATTATAAGAAGGATAAACTCTCCGTTATGGCAAGCTATTACAAAGGGATGGGAACCTACTACCGAGAAGGTTTCGATTATGTAAACTATCCCGAAAGCCAGACCAGATGGATGAGTACAATGAACAGAAAGGATAAAAACTATAACCAGAATACCCTGAATTTTAATGTGGAGTATGAGTTGGATAGTCTGACAAACTTAAGCCTCAACTATTCAGGGTATTTTTCTCCGAAATCTTATGGAATCTATGATGTGCCAACTTTGATTTATAATAATCAGGATATTGTAGAGTCAAATTATAGAACTCTGAATGATCATGAATCCCGTTCAGCGAATAACTCTGTCAGTTTTCAGATAGACCGAAAGCTGAATAAAAAAAGCAGCCTGTCGTGGATCAATTATTTTACAGGAAACAATTCCAGCAAATATCAGGATGTAGCAACTCATCTGAATTTTGCAGGAGAACTTCCTCGTGAAGATCACTTTTTGACTCAAAATAAAGCAGATGTAAAATTATTTTCTACGCAGTTAGATTATCAATGGAAAAACGAAAAATGGGAACTTGAGTCCGGAACAAAATATAGTTTTGTAAAAACAAACAGTAACTTAAAATTCTCGGATAACGAAAACGGAGAATTACAATATCGTCCTGAAAAGAGTAGTATCTTCGATTATAAAGAACACAATTTTGCATTGTATACCTCGCTTGCTTACAATATCGGAAAGTGGAATTTCAAAGGTGGTCTTCGTGCAGAAATGACAGATCTTGAAGGGCAGGTTTCAGAACCTTATGATCTTAATAAAAGTAATTACTGGAATTTTTTCCCTACATTTTATGCACAATATACTACGGAGAATAAACATGAATTTGGATTTTCCTATGGTAAAAGAATCAGCAGACCTTCGTACTCATGGCTGAATCCGGCAAAATCTTATTATAATCTGTTCTCTTACTTTCAGGGAGATCCACAATTGAAGGCAACCATTATTCATAATCTTAATCTTACCTATTCATGGAAGAACTGGAATCTGGATCTGTATTATCGCAAAGAGCTTTATCCATCTATGGAAATATCTTATCAGGTTCCGGAGAATAATAACGTTGTCTATCATTTTACCAATATTGAAAAAGGACAGGCATATGGGCTGAGTTTATATAAAAACTTCCAGATAAAGCCTTGGTGGAATATTATCATCTCTGAGAATCTGGAACACAACGAAAATTATTTCAACGGAGTAGATGGACTGTTGCATCAGAATAAAGTTTGGAATCTTGACTCTAATATATCAACCAGCTTTACTTTGGATAAAAGTAGTGATTGGAAAATGGAAGTGGGACACCGCTATTTCTCGGGAGGAGTGCAGGGACCTTTCAGGATTTCAAGCACGTGGAATGCTTATTTTGTGATGAACCGTAAGTTTTTCAATAAAAAACTGGAAGCTGCTTTAGTAGTCACAGATATTTTCAGAACTACAGGTCAGAAGGTTGCCACGAAATATGCGAATCAGGATAATTATTTCTTAGATTATACCGATACTCAAGGTTTTTCACTGTCTTTGAAGTTCAATTTTGGAAATCAGTCTGTGAAAAATGCAAAAACAATCAAAAAGACTTCCGAACAGGATAGACTTTAAAGCTTTATGCTGAAAAAATTTACATCGTAAAACATTATTATAAAAGAAATTACTGCTTCATGTCACATTTTCCCTATTTTTGATACCTATCTTTAAAAAGAGATCGTTATGAAGAGAATTTTTTCCGGAATGCTGATGGTTGTTTCATTGCTGCAACTTTCCGCTCAGGAATTGTATATGCCGAGAAATATTAAAAAAGCTTTCGAAAAAGGAACGCGAGATGTCTCCGGAGCACCCGGTAAAAACTATTGGCAGAATAAAGGAGTTTACAATGTAGAGGTAAAAGTAGATGCCAATACAAAAATAGTTTCCGGAAAAGAAACAATTGTTTACACAAATAACAGTCCGGATAATCTTAATGAACTGGCAATACGATTTGTAAATAACCTGCACAAGCCAGAGTCGCCAAGATCAGGAGGAGTTTCCAAAGATTTCTTATCCTCAGGACTTAAGATTAAATCATTTATTGTAAATGGCGAAAAGTACGACATCGATAGTGATGACTGGGGAACAGTAGAAAAAGTAAAATTAAAATCTGCTTTAAAGTCAAAATCAAAAGCTGAGGTTAAAATAGAGTGGGAATATCCGCTTTCAGTACAGAGTGGAAGAGAAGGACAGATTGATCCGGATACTTTTTATGTAGCGTATTCTTTCCCTAGAATTTCTGTTTATGATGATTACAACGGATGGGATATGCTTCTTCATTCCGACAGACAGGAATTTTATAATGATTTTAATGACTATAGTTTTGCTATTACAGCACCTAAAAATTATGTAGTATGGGCAACTGGAGATTTCCTGAACCCGGAAGCAGTGCTTCAACCGGAATATCTGAAAAGATATAAAGCTTCATTAAAGAGTGATAAACTAATGCATATTGCCACAGAGCAAGAAATGAAGTCCGGGAAAGTAACCAAGCAGAATAAATGGAATGTATGGAAATTCAAAGCCAGTCACATTACAGATTTCTGTTTTGCAATGAGTAACCATTATGTTTGGGATGCAGCCAGTGTGCAGCTTAAAACCAAACGAGCCAGTGTACAGGCAGGATATAAAGCAGGAGCAAAAGATTTTGAACATTATGTAGACTGGATGCGTTATAACCTGGATTGGTTTTCTAAAAACTGGCCCGGTGTAGAATATCCTTATAATGTAATGACGGCTATTCAGGGATATGCTGATATGGAGTATCCGATGATGATCAATGATACAAGCATTCCTGATGATCTTCAGGATGCAAGGCTTACGGCAGATCACGAGATTGCACATACTTATTTCCCTTTCTATATGGGAATCAATGAAACAAGATATGCTTTCATGGATGAAGGATGGGCGACAACACTTGAATATTTGATCGGAATTGATGAAAACGGAGAAGAAGCGGCTAAAAATTTCTATAAAAATTTCCGTATTAAAAAATGGATCAATGATGCTTCATCAGAGCAGGATCAGCCTATCATTACGATGAGTACGCAGGTAAGTGGTTCTGGGTATGGAAGTAATTCTTACGTGAAATCTTCTTTATCTTATCTTGCTTTGAAGGATTATTTAGGAGACGATTTATTCAAAAAAGCATTACATCATTATATGGACAACTGGAATGGAAAACATCCGGTTCCATGGGACTATTTCAACTCTATGAATACAGGTTCAGGAAAAAATCTGAACTGGTTTTTCCACAATTGGTTTTACACCAATAATTATATTGATTTAAAGGTAGCCGGAGCATCACAAATGAATGATCTGCTTACTGTAAATGTTACCAATGTAGGTGGGTTTGCCATTCCTTTTGATGCTGTATTATCTTATGAAGACGGAGCTACGGAGAAAATTCATTTTTCACCTTCTGTCTGGGAAAAAGATCAGAAACTGACAGATCTTGTAATTCCTATAAAGAAAAAAGTAAAATCTGTAAAGCTGGATGGAGATATTTTCATGGATTACACTCCGGAAGACAACAATAAAACACTATAAAAATAAAAGCCTTCACAATTGAAGGCTTTCTTATTTTAAAAATAGGCAGTTAATCTCAGTCCTAATGTAATGTAATTGATCTTTTCTTTAGCAATCAGGTGATTGAGTTCCTGATCTAATTCCTCACTTTCCTTAATGTCATCACTGAAAGAATAACGGATAGTAGAATTGATCTGGTTATAATCGGTATAAAAAGTAAGCCCTAATCCCGGATTGAATTTATACGTCATAGAAGCTCCTGTATTCCAGCGAAAGCCAGGTTTAGGTTTATATCTTGCTATTTGAAGCTCATGATTGGGAGCGTCTATCCCGTCTCCTTTTACAAACACTTTTCCACTTGCTGTTGCTGAATATCCTGCAGTTGCTTTTAAAGTAAGCTGCCATTTATCAGAAAATTCATGAGAGAAATAAGGTCCTATACCAGCTCCCAGAAAGCCCATAGACTGGGTTTTAATAGTGTGTTCACCAAAATCCTGATCATCATCGAAGGTTATTCTTTGAGCTTTAATAGGAAAGCTGCTGAAGGAGACATCTGCACCTACACCCCATTTCTTTGAAAAGAAATAGGCTCCTTCCAATCCACCCTCAAAACCTATCTGTTTTTTATCATCCAGTTCAGATTCCTTAAGAAAATTGGTGGTACCCAATGCTGTTCCCATCTTTAGAGAAAGGAAAGAAGGATAGTCATTTCCTTCAATCTTTGACAGAAGACTCAGGTTATCACCTTTGTTCTTATAAATTTTATCTATAAAGAAATATCCCAGCTCTGTTGATATGATCCCGATTCCTGCTCCGGCAAGAATATCAGGAACCCAATGTCTGTTATTTAAATTTCTTCCCAGTCCGGTAAGCGTCGCAGAACCATATCCTGCAATACTATACGCTGGATTTACCATTCCGTATTCTTTGTGTAAAAAGCTTGCATTGGTAAAAGCCATTGCGGCATGACCTGAAGGAAAAGAATTGTTTTTAGAACCATCCGGACGTTCTACTTTGGATGTGTATTTAATGGAATTAACTAAAATTCCCATGATAGCTAAGCTTGTTGCATAAGAAAGAGTTGCTCTTCCAAGATTATTTCTCCCTTTTACTCCAGCCAGTTTTAATCCGTAAACCGTTATGGCAGGAGCATATTGAAGATAATCATCATATTTCATTTTGAAATTGGGAAGATATCTGTTTCTTACCTCACGGATGTTTTCTTTCTCACCCCATGTAGCGGCTGCGGCAGCAAAAAGTATGGTAGGAGCTACAGATTTTTTTACCCAATCTTTCTTAAAAAAAGAAGCTTGTTCCTTAGTTTGAAAATTTGGATTAATCAAAGCAAGATCCTCTTTTAAATTTCTAGACTGAATGGTATCCTGAGCTTTGTAACTGTATAAATTTAATAATATCCCTGCTGCTAGGGCTAGTTTTTTCATCGTTGTGATTATCAAATTAAAATCGCGTAAAAGTATAAAAAAATTCCATCCCTGATTCGGGATGGAATTAAAATAATATTAAATTATGCTGTTTTATTAGTAAACTCTTAATCCAGATCTTGCCCCGGAAGCTGAAGTTACAGATTGCATTTTTGTTTTTTGTCCCGCACTGAACATATACAACGATTTATCATCAGAATAATCCATATAGTTCATAAACATTACAGATCTTTTTACCCCATAGCATGTATTATATAATGGATAGCTAGGGTTTCCTGTATTGGCAGTTGTCTGAGTAGGAGTATCTGCAATTAAATCATCACCACAATTAGCATCTCCCCAAATATGTCTAAGACCTAAATAGTGACCCACTTCGTGAGTGGCAGTTCTTCCTAAATTAAATGGTGCAGAAGCTCCTGTTTTTCCAAAGTAAGGTGCAGCAATTACGACACCGTCTTTCCATGTACCTGCGCTTTCAGGGAAAGTAGCATATCCAAGAATACTTCCTTGAGTATCAGGCATACTTCCTACAACCCAAATGTTGAAATAATTAGTAGGATTTGTTGCGTCAATACCGCCTGTAGAAGCTTTCTTCATGGTATTGTTTGCTCTGTCAGTTGAAGTCCATGATGTCTTTGTAGTAGATTTTCTTATCGTATTTACCAATCTGAATCTGACTTTTACATCACCAGCTTTTACACCTTGGAACTCAGTAGGGATTAGAGAAGCATCACTGTTAGTACCTCCATAGTCAGCATTCAGAATAGCAATTTGTTCAGCAATTCTGGCATCAGATACATTCTGAGCTGTTGTTTTATAGATTACATTTACAACTACCGGAATTTCAACAGTTCCGTCTGCTAGAACTTTTCCAACTGCAAGATTATTAGCAAATTGTTTTGCGTTAGCTTCAATTTGTTCTGCTTTTTGTCTAAGGGCAGGATCTTTTTGGAATTCATCCTGTCTCATCTGTTCTGACGGGCAGATTCTTTTTGAAGCTACTGCTGAAGAAATTTCCTGTTCAGGCTGTACTTCGTTTTGAGAGTTTACACTGTCATTGGTACATGCAGACATTAGACCCAGAGCAAGGGCTCCAAATAATACTCTTTTCATATCTTTTTTTTAAATGGTTTGAGGATGTGAAATTATATTATTCGAAATTAATATCCAAATTATTTTCTAATTTATTTAAATTATTCCTATTTAATCAGTGTTTTAATTGTGTTTTAGTTAAATAATTAGCGATTGTATTGAATTTTAATTATATTTTAAATTTATGTTTTTATTTTTTATTTTTTTTCAATTTCAAGTGAATAATTATTATTTAAAATATTCTTTTTGATAAAAATTTTACACTTAAGTTTAATTAGCAAAACCATTTTTAATTGCAAAAACAGCCAGCCCAACACGTGTTTTCAGATCAAGTTTTTCACATAATTGGTCACGATAGCTTTCCACTGTTCTTGGACTACAGCACATTCGGTCTGCAATTTCCTTATAGCTTAGTTCCGTAACAGTATATTTTAGGAACTCTTTTTCACGATCCGAAATTTTTACAGTAATTTCAGAATCACTCTCTTTATTAAGATTGGTAAATATGATTTTTGATGCCCATTCAGGATAGAAAAACCCGTCGGAATTTAACCTCGTAAGTGCAGTCTCAAGATCTTTTGGATGTGTATTTTTTAGTAGATAACCTTTTGCTCCGCTTTTGATCATCTTAATCACACTGTTGTCATCTCCCTGCATGCTGAGCGCCATTACTTTGATATCAGGGTGATTTTTGGTAAGCCAGGTTGCAGTTTCAAAACCATCCATTACAGGCATACTGATATCCAGCAGAATAATATCTGGAATTGTATTCCCCTCTTCAAGTTTTTGGATGAGGTCTTTACCGTTTTCACAAACATATATAACTTCAAACTCACTGAAGTTTCCAATAATCCCTTCAAGGGCTTTAGCAATAAGGATATGATCGTCAACAATTACAATTGTTTTTTTCATGACTGTTTTTTTAAGGTGATACTGACTTGGGTACCTGTATTTTTTTCACTTTCAAGACTAAAATCGGCACCAATGATTTTTGCTCTGTTCTTCATATTGGTAAGACCAATACCGTTGGATTTTGTATTGTTTGTATCAAATCCGGCTCCATCATCACGAATTTTCAGTTCCCAAAGGATATGTTCAGAAGTATTTAAACTGATGAAAATATTCTTGCAATGAGAGTGTTTTATACTATTCTGAATGAATTCCTGAGTAATTCTGAGTAGTAGGTTTTTATGAACAAAACTCAGGTCAAGCTGATCAAAATTATGTTCAAAACTTACAAGACATTTCTTTAATGAATTGGTATTATCAACCTCTTCCTGAATCAAAGTTACAATTTCCTTCTGGCTGATATTATCATCCGTCAATGTTTTTGAAAGACTTCGCAAGTCCTGTAAAGACTGATTAATGATCTGTGAAACCTGATCAATTCTTTCAACAGCTTCGGGAACCTTGTTCTCATAAAGCATTTGTTGAACATATAGACTTACTAATGTCAGTTTTTGACCAATATTATCATGAAGTTCACGTCCGATCTGCTGCATAGTTGCTTGCTGGATTTCCAGTTGGGTAGACAGAAGTTCTCTCTGATGAAGTTCGTTTTTCATCTCAATTTCATTCAAATATTCTTTTTTTCGCTGTCTGTAATTCCGGATATAAATAAATACTGCGATTACAAACATCAAAAAAAAGATGTTGAACGAAATAAAGGTTATTAAGAGTTCTGTTTTCCCCATATCAATGCACTTGCAAATAAAATATACATAACTGCTCCTGAAACCTGGAAATATATGAAATAAATATCCCATATTTCCATGTATTTGTAAAGAAGAGAGTTAAATGTCATGAACGGAAGATTAGCAATATAAAAAAGCGTTACTCCCAGGTTAATATAAAACATTTTGTTTTTGCTGAAATTGAGAATCTCAGATGAATTAACCTGTTTATAATATTCCATAATGACGAGAGCCATTAAGAATAGACAGCCTATATTGTAATTGAAAGAAAAGATAGTTTTTTTTTCCGGGAAAAAAAGCGCCCTGAGAACATAGGTCAAGAGATATGCTCCGGTCATAATATAGAATAGTTTCGTTTTCTTTAAAGATTCTTTTGCGTATAGCCAATAAAAAAATATAAACTGTAATGGAATCACAAAGTAATTATAAAAAAGTATTCTGTCTATTCTAAGTTGCTCTTCACCCCATTTTACAGATGATTCGCAGAGGAAAATAATAACAAGATAAATTGCCAGATATTTCCAGGGTGTTTTTTTTACACGGTTATAATAAATTATAGAGACTAAAGCTGCAATAGCTTCACCTCCATACATGATTGAAGAAAAAATTTTTTGAATCTCAGTCATATTGTGTTCAGAAATGGTAATTAATAAGCTTCACCAATGATAGGTGATGGAGGAACAAGTGTGCCGCTATTTTCACCAAGGTTTCCGTCGTCATAGCTCGGTCCTGAACCTCCACGGGCTGCCATAGCTATAGATCTGCTTTCATCGGATTGAATAGGATTGAAATCAAAATCATGTAATTCACCTTCCGCATTCTTTCCTTTCATTGTAGGAATCATAACAAGGGTATGTTTTTCCGAATACTCCTGTGGAACAGGGTGGGTATTCATAATATCCCAATTATCAATTTTTGGGTAAGCTGCATAATAAAATCTGATTCCCAGATCTTCCTGAGTATGCTGAGGGTTTGCTTTAGCAGCTTCCTGCTCTATTAAAGCAATGAAGTTTTTCAGTTTAGGAAGATCAAACCAAATAGAATGAGCATCCTGTATTCCCAATGAATCATTAATGGCACTCAAGTGATTGGTACGGTAATTTTCAATAAGGGTTTTTATCAATTCATTTGACATTGACCCTGATCTTGGAAGATCGTTTTCGTTAGTAGATTCTGTATTCATAACTTAGTTTTATATTGGAAATATCCATATTTCGGCAAATTTCGTAAAAAAATATATTAATGAATAAGGAATTATACTGTTATTTTTACCGTGTTTTTACGGATTGTGTATAAAAATAAAAAGTCCGTATCAAAATGATAACGGACTCATGTATATTCTTATGATCTTTTTATTGGTAAAAGATCTTATTTATAGTATTCTTAAACCTGCTCTAGGTCCGGAAGCTGAAATAGCAGCCTGCATTCTGTCGTTTTGTTGTTTTGTAAACATGAATAGAGTAGTTTCGTCAGAATAATCCATATAGTTCATGAACATTACAGAACGTGATACGCCACCACATGTTTCATATTTTGGATAGGTAGGAACGCCTCTGTGTAAAGTAATCTGCTGAGGCGTATCATTCACAAAATCATTTCCGCAGTTGGCATCTCCCCAGATATGTCTCAGATTAAGGTAATGTCCTACTTCATGTACAGTAACTCTTCCTTTGTTGTGAGTAGCGATAGGTCCGCCTGCTCCCACATATTCATCCATCATCGCTACACCATCATTCCAAAGACCGGCATCTTCAGGAAAAGTGGCATATCCTAGAACGTATCCTGTGGAGTAAGGCATATAGTTTACCACCCAAATGTTCAGATATTTTGATGGATCTGTAGCATTCATACCTCCTGTGGTTGTGCTTTTCATCTTATCATCCGGAGCCCAGTTGGCTTTTGTTGTTGATTTTCTGTTGATTGCCGCCAATCTGAATTTTATTTTAGTATCACCAGCATTTACCGGTTTAAATTCTGCAGGTATACTTGAAACATCTGCATGACTTGACGCAAATGCTTTGTTCAGAACATCAATTTGAGAGTTTATTCTCGCATCTGAAACATTACTGGTAGCATTGCTATATAAGACGTTGAAAATGACAGGAATTTCAATACTGCCATCTGCCAGCACTTTTCCCATCTTTTTTTGTTCAATGAAATTGTTTGTTTGGTTTTCTATCTGAAGCATTCGCTGCATGGCGGCTGGATCTTCAGCAAGACGTTGCTGTCTGAGAATGTCTGAACCACAAAGAGCAGTCTTATTGTTTGCAATGTCTGCCTGTTCTGCGTTTGTGTTTTCAGGGGTTACATTTTCTGTTTCGTTGTTGTTACAAGAGATAAAAAGAGTGATAACAACTCCTAAAATTGCTTTTTTCATATGTGAATATTTTTTGGTTTAGAAAACTAAATTAAAACTTTTTCTCATACAATATTTCAAAAAACAGTGAAATTTTTTTATGTTAAATTGGTTGTGGATTATTTTGATAGTGATTGATACATAATAAAATAAGTGCCGCAGATCTCTCTACAGCACTTATCTACAAAAATTAATGTATATGAAAAAAACTATTTATATTTATTGTTCAGTAGGGCGGAATACCAATCCGGTTTCTACAAAATAATCCAGTGTAATTCTGTCCCCATCGTTTACATTTCCTGCAAGGATTTCTTTTGACAGCTTGTTTAATACTTCCTGCTGAATGACTCTTTTTAAAGGTCTTGCTCCGAATGCCGGATCATAGCCTTTATCCATCAGATAATCTACTGCATCCTGAGTGAAAGTCATAATGATATTTCTTTTAGCAAGCATTTCATTGAATCCTCTCAATTGATACTGAACGATTTTTCCGATTTCTTTTTTTCTTAAAGGTTGGAACAATACGATCTCATCAATTCTGTTCAGGAATTCCGGACGTAAAGTTTGTTTCAATAAGTCGAAAACTTCATCTTTCGTTTTATCCACAATCTCATCCTGATTTTCTTCAGTTAAATTTTCAAAATTCTCCTGAATCATATGTGAACCTAAATTCGAAGTCATAATAATGATGGAATTTTTGAAATTCACCACTCGACCCTTATTATCTGTCAAACGTCCATCATCCAAAACCTGTAATAAAGTGTTGAAAACATCCGGGTGTGCTTTTTCAATCTCATCTAACAGAACTACAGAATAAGGTCTTCTTCTTACAGCTTCAGTCAATTGCCCACCTTCATCATATCCTACATATCCCGGAGGCGCACCTACCAATCTTGAAACACTATGACGTTCCTGATATTCACTCATATCAATTCTTGTCATATTATTTTCATCATCAAACAGGAACTCTGCCAAGGCTTTTGCAAGCTCAGTTTTACCAACACCGGTAGTTCCTAAGAAAAGAAATGACCCGATTGGTTTTTTATCATCACTCAATCCCGCTCTGTTTCTTCTGATAGCATCAGCTACAGCTTCAATCGCTTCATCTTGTCCTACAACTCTATGGTGAAGTTCAGCTTCAAGATTTAATAATTTATCTCTTTCAGATTGTAATAACTTGGTTACAGGAATACCTGTCCATTTTGCAATCACTTCAGAGATATTTTCAGAAGTTACTTCCTCTTTGATCAGCTCATTCTGATGGTTTTGCATTTCCAGCTCAACTTTGGCAAGCTCATCTTCTTTTTCACGAAGTTTCCCATATTGGATTTCCGCTACTTTTGCATAATCTCCAGCTCTGGAAGCTCTTTCCGCTTCTAATTTCAGAGATTCAATATCTTTTTTGATCTGCGTAAGATCTTCACTTTTCTGCTTTTCTTTCAACCATTTGGCATTGATCTCGTTTCTCTGCTCGGAAATCTTCGAAATATCTTCTTTTAAATGATCTATTTTAGTTTGGTTGCCCTCTCTTGAAATAGCAGCCAGCTCAATTTCCAACTGCATTAATTTTCTGTCTAAAACATCAAGCTCTTCCGGTTTAGAATTGATTTCCATTCTCAGTTTTGCAGATGCTTCATCAATAAGGTCAATCGCTTTATCCGGTAAAAATCGGTCTGAAATATATCTTTGAGACATTTCCACGGCAGCAATAATTGCTTCATCTTTAATTCTTACCTTGTGGTGAGCTTCATATTTATCTTTTATTCCACGAAGAATGGAGATTGCAGATTCAGTATCTGGTTCTTCCACCATTACTTTCTGAAAACGTCTTTCTAATGCTTTATCTTTTTCAAAATACTTTTGGTATTCATTCAAAGTAGTTGCTCCAATAGCTCTTAATTCACCTCTGGCAAGAGCTGGTTTTAAAATGTTGGCAGCATCCATTGCTCCTTCACCACCTCCGGCACCTACTAAAGTGTGGATCTCATCAATGAAAAGAATGATCTGTCCATCAGATTTGCTGACTTCATTCACTACTGATTTCAGACGCTCTTCAAATTCACCTTTGTATTTTGCTCCAGCGATCAAAGCACCCATATCCAATGAATATAATGTCTTGTCCACTAGATTTTCAGGAACATCACCGCTAATGATTCTATGAGCGATTCCTTCAGCAATAGCCGTTTTACCTACACCCGGTTCCCCAATAAGGATAGGGTTATTTTTTGTTCTTCTGGAAAGAATCTGTAATACTCTTCTGATCTCTTCATCACGCCCGATTACAGGATCCAGCTTTCCTTCAGCTGCTAACTCGTTGAAGTTTTTAGCATATTTATTTAAGGATTGATAAGTTTCTTCTGAACTTGCCGAAGTAGCTTTACTCCCTTTTCTTAATTCTTTAATAGCTCCTTCCAATAATTTCTTGGTTACGCCCATGTCTTTCAACATCTGAGAAACCTCAGAATTTGTTTCAATAAGAGATAACCATAAATGTTCAATCGTTACATATTCATCGCCCATTTTTTTTGCGATGTTGGGAGCATCCAACAAAACTTTATTTGCTGATTGTGAAAGATAAATGTTTCCTCCCTGTACTTTAGGAAGTTTTTCTAAATTTTCACGGTTTCGCTCTCTTACTAAATTGGCATCTGCTTCAGATTTCTTTAATAAGAAAGGCGATATATTTTCATCCACTTGGAAAATTCCTTCCAGAAGATGTTGAGGTTCGATACTTTGATTGCCAAATTCCATTGCAACCTGTTGAGCTGCCTGGATGGCTTCTTGTGATTTTACAGTATATTGGTTTAAGTTCATATTTTATATATTTTTTGGTAATGATTCGTTTAAAGTTTAGTTCTAAAAAACATCAAGAAACTGAATTTTAAGGCTCAGCTTCTTAATGCCTATCAATTATTTAATCATTTAATCGATGACTATATCGCAAAAACTGTTCAATTATTAAATTTACAAAAAATATGGACAAAATTTCCGGATTATGTATTTTTAACGTAAAATTAACTTGACAAAATTTCCGAATCTTTAATTTTTGATTGGAAATTCATGAACAAATCGTCATATCACACAAATCGACGGATGAATAAAACCTTAAAATCGAACTAATCATTAGTCGTTTTAAATCTTTAATCTTATTTATTATCAAAAAACCAGCAGTTTAAATCAGAATAACTACTTTTGCATTTTTACAGATGGAACTTAAAGAAAAACAAAAGAGAATATTAGACGTAGCAGTAGAACTTTTCAAAGAGAAAGGCTATATGGGAAGTTCTGTAAGGGACCTTGCTACGAAACTTAATATCAAAGCAGCATCATTATATGCACACATCCGTTCAAAGGAAGAAATTCTGGAGTGGATTTGTTTCGGTATTGCTCAGGAGTTTTTCGATGAGCTTCAGGAAGTAAAGAATACACATATTGCTCCAAGAGAAAAGTTGAATTTGTTTTTGGATAAACATTTATCAGTTGTACTTAAAAATAGAGATGTTACACATATTTATTCTATAGAATGGAGGCATCTTGAGGAAAAGCTTCCCGAATTTATAGAGCTGAGAAAAAATTATCAGCAGGAAGTTGAAACATTAATCTCCGAAATTTATCAGGCTGAAAACTGGGATTTGAAATCTCCGTCTTTCACAACAAGATTCATTCTTCATACCTTAAACAATTCTTATTTCTGGTTTAAAAGAAATAGTGATTCGAAAGATGATATCACTGAGGAAATTAGAGATAAGATACTTTATGGGCTTTTAGGAAACCAAAATTAATAATTTATCTTTTGTCGTTCTGACGAAAGAAGAATTTCAAAAAAACTTTTTTTGACTCTTACATTGTGTTCAAAAATTTTGTGACTTCGTGGTAAATAAGCAAAAATTGCAAGTTTGCTATTTAGAATCGTTCAAAATATGACGAAAATCATAAAAATTTTGCCAGCTTCCAAAATCTTTTTAAATTTACACCTAACAAATGTTAGTTAGTTTTATGGATTTTTCAGTTGAATATCTGGAGCTGGGTCAGTTGAGACAGCTTCAATCTGACCGATTGACCAATCTGATTGGTTATCTCGGAGAGAAGTCAGAGTTTTATAAAAGAAAGTTTGATGAATTGCAAATATCTCCACAAGATATAAGGTCGGTTGAGGATATTACGAAGCTTCCTATTACTTACAAACAGGATTTAAGAGATAATTACCCATTTGGTTTATTTACCGTTCCGAAAAATGAGCTTCAGAGAATTCACTGTTCAAGCGGAACTACAGGAAAACCAACAGTGGTAGGGTATACTAAAGAAGATGTAGATCTTTTCAGTGAAGTAGTGGCAAGGTCATTAAACGCTGCTGGTGCCAAACCGGGAATGCAATTGCATAATGCTTACGGTTACGGGATTTTCACAGGAGGACTAGGACTTCATTACGGAGCTGAAATGTTAGGAATGAGTGTTCTTCCGATTTCCGGAGGAATGACAGTAAGACAGGTAGATCTGATCATGGATTTTAAGCCGGAAGTGATCTGTTGTTCGCCATCTTATGCCTTAACAATTGCTGATGAGTTTGCTAACAGAGGAATTTCTGCTGATGAGATAAGCCTGAAATATGCAGTGTTGGGATCAGAACCATGGACAGAAATTATCAGAGGTCATATTGAAGAAAGGCTGGGAGTTCATGCAACCAATATTTATGGTTTAAGTGAAATTATCGGTCCTGGAGTTTCTATGGAAGATTTTGAGGAAAAAGGAGGTTCATATATCTGGGAAGATCATTTTTATCCTGAAATCTTAGATCCTATTACCAAACAGCCGGTTCCTTTTGGGGAAGAAGGTGTATTAGTGATTACCACTTTAACGAAAAAAGCCATGCCGCTTCTGCGTTATTGGACCAATGATATTACAAGCCTTTATTACGATGAAAATGCCAAAAGAACTATGGTGAAAATGAAACCAATTGTGGGCAGAGCAGATGATATGCTGATTGTAAGAGGGGTAAATGTCTATCCAAGTCAGATTGAAGATGCTTTTTCACATGTAAAAGGAGTGGTTCCTAATTATTATTTAACTCCTATTGAGAAGGAGCATATGTGTGTGGCATTAGATATTGACATTGAAATCGATGATGAGCTGGTAAAAGCTCAAAAAATAGAAGCAAATACCGATGATTATTTTAATTTTGTCGGAAGCTTCGGGAAAAATATAGAAAACGAAATAAAAAAGAGGGTAGGCGTCACTACAAAAGTGAAAGTGCATGCCCAGGACAGTTTGCCGAAGTGCGAAGGTGGAAAAATTAATAGAATACTAAAAAAATAATGAATTCATTTTATAAACTTAAAACTGTAAAGGTTCAGAAGGATACTTCAGACGCTGTGAATGTAGCGGTGGAAATTCCTGAAGAGCTGAAAGACAAGTTCAGGTTCAAACAAGGACAATACCTTAATTTTCGTATGATGATCAACGGAAATGAGGAAAGACGTTCTTACTCTATCTGTAATGCTCCAAGTGAAAAGAGCAATACACTGGAAGTTTTGGTGAAATTGCTTGAAAACGGAAAAGTTTCAGGATATTTCAATGAGCATCTTCATATGGATGAAATGTTGGAAGTAATGCCTCCAATGGGTGGTTTCAATACTTCTTATCACCCGACTAACGTAAAAACATATGTTGGTCTGGCTGCAGGAAGCGGAATCACTCCGGTATTATCCAATATCAAAGAAAGTCTTTATCAGGAACCTAACAGTAATGCTTACTTGTTCTATAGTAACAGAAGCATGGAGCATGTTTTGAGAAAAGCTGAAATTGACAAGTTAGTAGAACAGTTCAACGGAAGGCTTAAAGTGATTTATCTGGTAAGTCGTGAAAAGCATGTAGATCCGGTTTTTGAAGGAAGAATTTCTCCTGAGAAATTAGATCAGTTGTTTGAAAGATATACTGAGATTGATGTAAAAGAATCTACATATTTTATCTGCGGTCCTTCAGAAATGATTAAAGGAATTGCAGATTATTTAAAGAAAGATAAAAAAGTACCAGCTATACAGGTTTTATTTGAATACTTCACGGCTCCTGACGAAGAAAATACGGAGGAAATGAGTGATGAATTCAAAGCGATTGCCAATATTGAAAGTATGGTAACGGTAATTATTGATGATGATGAATATTCATTTCACCTTAATTCCAAAAAAGAGAGTATCTTAGATAAAGCATTGAAAGACAATCTTCCTGTGCCTTTTGCATGTAAAGGAGGAGTTTGTTGTACGTGTAAAGCGGAAGTTTTGGAAGGAGAAGTTTTCATGGAGAAAAACTACGCGCTTACCGAAGACGAAGTGGCAAGAGGCTACGTTCTTACCTGTCAATGTCACCCGACAACGAATGTGGTGATGCTTAATTATGATGTTTAATTCAATTTGAAAATGCGCTAATTTGGAGATTTGAAAATGGGTAATCGTTTATTCTCAGTTTCTCTAAATAATTTTCAAATTAACTAATTCTCAAATTCTCAAATTAAAAGATTATGGACTTAGAAAAATTTGTTCAATACGTTCACGAAGAAAATAAAGTAGAACCGAAAGATGTAATGCCAGATGATTACAGAAAACTTTTGGTTCGTCAGATTTCACAGCACGCCCATTCTGAAATTGTAGGAATGCTACCGGAAGCCAATTGGATTTCCAGAGCACCTTCATTAAGAAGAAAAATGGCGCTTTTAGCTAAAGTTCAGGATGAAGCAGGACATGGTTTATACCTTTATTCTGCAACAGAAACATTAGGAGACGGAAGCATCAGGGCAGACAGAGATGCTACTTATGATGATATGCTGGAAGGAAAAGCGAAATACTCAAGTATCTTTAATTATCCCACATTAAGCTGGGCTGATATTGGTGCAATCGGCTGGCTGGTTGATGGTGCAGCTATTATGAACCAGGTTATGTTGATGGGGAATTCTTATGGACCTTACTCAAGAGCGATGGTAAAGATTTGTAAAGAAGAATCTTTCCACCAAAGACAAGGATATGAAATCTTAATGGCTCTTTGTCGTGGTACGAAACAGCAGAAAGAAATGGCTCAAGCTTCATTAAACCGTTTCTGGTGGCCTGCTTTAATGATGTTTGGACCTAACGATGACAGCTCGCCAAACTCTAAAATCTCTATGAATTACAGAGTAAAAAGAGAAAGTAATGACAGTCTTCGTCAAAGGTTTATCGATGTTACCGTTTCTCAGGCTGAATTCTTAGGATTAACCATTCCGGATAAAGATCTGAAATGGAATGAGGAAAGACAACATTATGATTTCGGAGAACTTCCTTGGGGTGAGTTCATGGAAATCTTAAAAGGAAACGGACCTTGCAATAAAAAGCGTATCGAGACTAAGAGAAAGGCTCAAAGAGAAAATTCCTGGGTAAAAGAAGCTGCAATTGCTTTTGCAGAGAAACAACAAAAAGAAGTTATATAATTTGAAAATGTGCCAATTTGAAAATTTGAAATGAAATTAACAATGTTAAATAATTCTCAAATTTTCAATTAAGACGATCAATCAATTTTCAAATCAACCAATTTTCAAATTTTCAAATTAATTATGGCAAATTTAGATATGTGGGAAGTGTTTATTCAGACTAAACCGGGATTATCTCACAAACACGTTGGAATAGTACAGGCGCCAACAGCAGAAATGGCTTTACAGAACGCAAGAGACGTTTATACAAGAAGAAAAGAAGGAACTTCTGTTTGGGTAGTTCCAAGTAAATATATTGTGACTTCGGAAGGAGTAGATAAAGAAGCATTCTTTGATCCGGCTGATGATAAACTATATCGTCATCCTACGTTCTATGAAATTCCAAACGACGTAAAAAATATGTAGATTAATAATTTGAAAATGTACTAATTTGAAAATTTGAAAATGACCTTAACCACGTTAATTATTCTCAAACTTTCAATTCAGGTAATCAATCAATTTTCAAATTAACTAATTCTCAAATTTTCAAATTAAAAAATAATGAACCCATTATATAATTATTTATTAAAACTAGCAGACGACAGTTTCATTATGGGACAGCGTTTGTCTGCATGGTGCGGTGAAGGTCCTTATTTAGAGGAAGATATTGCATTAACGAATATTGCGTTGGATGAACTTGGACAGGCTAATAACTTTTATGTGTATGCTTCAAGAGTAATCGACAATGGTAAAAGCGAAGATGATATCGCCTTCTTAAGATACGAGCACGAATATGTAAACGCACACTGGACAGAACTTCCCAATGAAGATTATGCTCAGACGATTCTAAAGGTTTATGTTTTTTCTGTGTATCAGAAATTGATGTACGAAGCGTTGTCAAATTCGGCTAATGAGGAATTATCGGCAATTGCTCAAAAATCATTAAAAGAAGTAAGATATCACTATACTCACGCTGCATCCTGGATGAAAATTTTTGCTCAGGGAACAGAAGAAAGCCGTACACGTTTAGAAAGGGCTATTGAAGATATCTGGGAATATACAAAAGGACTTTTTGCAAAATCAGAAGGTGAAGATGATCTGGTTGCTCTAAATATTGTTCCGAATGCTGATGAGTTGTATAAAGAATTTGTGGCTGTAACGGAGAAAGATTTCCAAAGCTTTGGATTAGAATATCCAGCGAATCCATTTATGCAGCCTAAATCAAGAACAGGATATCATACAGAGTATTTCGGATTTATCCTTTGTGAACTTCAATATATGCAGCGAGCGTATCCGGGTTGTACTTGGTAAATTTTGGAATGTAACAATCTAGCAATTTATCAATGTAACAATCTTAAAATCGAGATATTGACAAACTGCTTTTTGTTGACTTTGCTAAGTGAAACGCCTTTGCGAGCTTAAAAACATTTAGCTTTCAAAAAAATCTTAGCGCATTTTGCGTTTAAAAAATTAGAAAAAAAGATTGAAAAATCCTTTAGAAATATTAGAAATGGTTCCCGATCCGGAAATTCCGGTGATCAACATTGTGGAGCTGGGAATTGTAAGAGAGGCACAGATTACAGGTGAAAATTCTTGTGAAGTGACAATTACTCCTACCTATTCAGCATGTCCTGCAATGTTTACCATCGAAGAAGATATCATAAAGATCATGAAGGAAAACGGATGGGAAGCCAAAGTAGTCACCAAAATGTTTCCAATTTGGACAACAGATTGGTTGACCGATGAAGCGAGAGAAAAACTTCGTGTTTACGGAATTACACCTCCCGAAAAAGGAGCAGATGAACATCACATCGGAAAACCGAAAAAATGTCCACGCTGTGGTTCTGAGCACACCAAACAGATCAGCAGATTTGGGTCTACTTTGTGTAAGGCGTCTTATCAGTGCCTGGATTGTCTGGAACCTTTTGATTATTTTAAATGCCACTAAAATGAACATAACAATAAATCAAAGTATCAGTTTATCCATAAGGTTTACGGACTATGCAAAACATAACGATGATAGGGCTATATTGTTAAATTGTTAGACGGTTACATTGATTAATATTGTTAAATTAGTGCATTGTTAAATATAAAATACAAAAACTATGTATACACAACTCGATATTGAATCGCATTTTGACGGAAAGCTAAAAATTGCTTATCTGAATCAACCTGAAACTATGAATGCCCTTACGAAGCCTGCTTTGGCAGATTTAAGAGACTTCGTTAAAGAGTGCAGTAATGATGAGACGGTAAGATGCGTTGCCATTTCCGGAAGAGGAAGAGCTTTTTGTTCAGGACAGAATCTTGATGAAGCTTTCGTAGTAGGTAAAGAACACCATGATAATGATATCATCAGAAAAATAGTGGTGGATTACTACAATCCTTTGGTAATGGAAGTTACACGTTGTAAGAAACCCGTTATTGCATTGGTAAATGGTCCGGCTGTAGGAGCGGGAGCAATGCTGGCTTTAATTTCTGATTTCGTGTTAGCTCATGAAAAAGCTTACTTTGCTCAGGCGTTTTCAAATATCGGTTTGATTCCAGATACAGGAGGTACATATTTCTTACCGAAGCTTTTAGGTAGACAATTGGCGAATTATTTAGCGTTTACAGGAAAGAAATTATCTGCTGAAGAATCTAAGTCTTATGGACTTGTTGCAGAAGTTTTCAGTGATGAAGAATTCTTACCAAAATCAATGGAAATTCTTGAAAGAATGGCAAACATGCCAACTGCAGCGATTAAGCTTACGAAAAAAGCATTCGCAAGTTCTTATACAAACACTTTAAAAGAACAACTTGAGTTAGAAGGAGACCTACAACAGGAAGCAGCAGAAACAGCAGATTTCATTGAAGGAGTAAATGCCTTTTTACAAAAAAGAAAACCTAATTATAAAGGAAAATAAATCAATTTGAGAATGGGTTAATTTGAGAATTTGAAAATGAGAAATGACAAAGAAAATATTATTGTAAATAAAACATTTGAGTTTGCATTAAACATTATAGAATTTTCAGAAGGACTATATAGGATTAATAAATTTTCACTAGCGAATCAGATTTTTAAATCAGGTACATCAATTGGAGCGAATGTAAAGGAAGCTCAGAATGCTGAAAGTAAGGCAGATTTTATCCATAAAATAAAAATTGCAGCTAAAGAAGCAGATGAAACTGAGTATTGGCTTTTATTATGTTTAAAGTCTCCACATTTGAATTCACCGGAAGAAAAATTGCTTTTAGATTTAAAAGAAATAGTATTAATTCTGTCTAAAATTATTTCAACGTCAAAAATTAAATAATTTTCAAATTAACCCATTCTCAAATTTTCAAATTAAAATTATGAATATTGGAATTATTGGTGCAGGAACCATGGGCGTAGGAATTGCTCAGGTAGCTGCAACAGCAGGATGCAAGGTCGTTTTATTCGATGCTAATGCTCCACAAATAGATAAAGCACTTGCAGGTTTAGAGAAAACGCTTCAGAAATTAACTGAAAAAGGTAAAATCTCTCAGGAAAAAGCAACAGAAATAAGAAGCAATATCGTTAAAGGTGAAGTATTGCAGGATTTAAAAGATTCTGATTTAGTTATCGAAGCGATCATTGAAAATAAAGAAATTAAGACCAAAGTTTTTACAGAACTTGAAATCTATGTTTCTGAAGACTGTATCATCGGTTCCAATACCTCATCCATTTCTATCACCTCTCTTGGTGCAGAATTAAAGAAACCGGAGCGTTTCATCGGAATTCACTTTTTCAATCCGGCTCCATTGATGCCTTTAGTGGAAGTCATTCCATCCTTATTAACAGAAAAAACATTAGCAGAAAAAATTTATAACCTCATGAAAGAATGGGGTAAAATGCCTGTGATTGCTAAAGATATCCCAGGATTTATTGTCAACAGAATTGCCCGTCCGTATTATGGAGAGGCGCTAAGAATTGTTGAAGAAAATATTGCTACACCTGAACAGGTAGATGATGCAATGAAAACCCTTGGAAACTTCAAAATGGGACCTTTTGAATTGATGGATCTTATTGGAGTGGATGTGAATTTTGCTGTAACAACAACAGTTTACAAAGATTATTTCTATGACCCTAAATATAAGCCATCTTTACTTCAGCAGAGAATGTCTGAAGCCAAACTTCATGGCAGAAAAATAGGAAGAGGGTTCTACGATTACAGTGAAGGGGCTGTAAAACCTGAAGCACAGAAAGACGATGCTCTTTATCAGCAGATCTTTTTAAGAATCATTTCTATGTTGATCAATGAAGCCGTGGAAGCTAAAAGATTAGGTGTTGCCAATGACGAGGATATTGAACTGGCAATGCAGAAAGGCGTAAACTATCCAAAAGGATTGTTGTCTTGGGGAAATGAAATCGGGTATTCAAAAATCTCCGAAACTCTACAGAATCTTTACGAAGAATATCAGGAAGAAAGGTACAGACAAAGTCCTTTGCTGAGAAAATTATAATAAAATGTACCAATGTATCAGTTTACCAATATCTGACTTACAAAATATTTTACTGGTACACTGCTAGATTGTTATATTGCTACATTAATAAAATGAATATAGAAGAATTCAGAGCTGAATTAGAAACAAGGCTTGCTATTGAAAAGCAGTATTTAACTGAGAGAGCTTCTTCCACGGATAGTAATGTAAGACTTGAATTACTGGGAGAGTTTAATGAAAAATACAGAATGCTGATCAATAGATTAGCCAATGAAAATGGAATTGACTTAAATGCATTGTATGAAGAGGAAAACTGTTCTGCCAATTCTGACCCCCAACTTTCATATGAACAGGTAATTCTCGGTAAAACCATGAGTATTTATGATAAATTATCTGATGAATTATATGAAGAAATAACAAACATATAGAAATGAATCCAAGACAAGTTGCAGATTATATGTTCGATCAGGATTATTTTTCCCAATGGATGAATATCAAAATGATTGAAGTTAAAGAAAACTATTGCCTGATAGAAATGCCTATCAAAAAAGATATGATAAATGGGCTTAAAACCGTTCATGGAGGGGTAACGTTTGCTTTTGCTGACTCCGCATTGGCATTCTCATCCAACAACTCAGGAGACGCAGCGGTAGCTTTAAACTGTATCATCAATTTTACCAAAGCCGGAAAGGAAGGTGATATTTTCAGAGCAGAAAGTATTTTGGTCAATGACACAAGAAAAACAGCTGTTTATGATATTAAAATTACCAATCAAAACGAAGAACTGATCGCAAAATTTGTAGGAACAGTATATAAAATAGGAAAGAAAGTAACAGAATTATAAAATAAGATAAAAGACATCAGATGTCAGATATTAGATTTTGAAAATGTCTGTTATCTGAAATCTATCATCTAAAATCTAATAAGAAATGAACAACGTATACATCATAGACTATGTCAGGACTCCCATCTCAAAACTACAGGGAGGATTATCAGAAGTAAGAGCAGACGATCTTGCAGCTATTGTAATCAAAGAAGTTGTCGCAAGAAATCCTGAGGTTCCTGTTGAGGAAATTGAAGATGTGATCTTCGGTTGTGCTAACCAGGCTGGGGAAGATAACAGAAATGTTGCCAGAATGGGACTTTTATTAGCTGGGCTGCCATATAAAATAGGAGGTGAAACAGTGAACAGGCTTTGCGCTTCAGGAATGTCAGCTGTTGCTAATGCTTTTCGTTCTATAGCTTCAGGTGAAGGAGAAATTTACATTGCAGGTGGAGTAGAACAGATGACGCGTTCTCCATATGTTATGTCAAAACCAAGTGCAGCTTTTGGAAGAGACAGTCAGATGTATGATACCACTTTCGGATGGAGATTTATCAATCCGAAGATGAAAGAAATGTATGGCGTTGACGGGATGGGTGAAACTGCAGAAAATCTTGCAGACATGCATCAGATCAACAGAGAAGATCAGGATAAATTTGCCCTTTGGTCACAGCAAAAAGCAACTAAAGCTCAGGAAAGCGGAAGATTGGCAGAAGAAATTGTAAAAGTTGAGATTCCACAGAGAAAAGGAGATCCGATTGTTTTTGAAAAAGATGAATTTATCAAACCTACTTCTTCAATGGAAGGATTAGGAAAACTTCGTCCTGCATTCAGAAAAGAAGGAACAGTAACGGCAGGAAACGCTTCAGGAATGAATGATGGAGCTGCCGCCTTAATATTAGCCAGCGAAGAAGCTGTTAAAAAATATGGATTAAAACCAAAAGCTAAGATTTTAGGATCTTCCGTAGCTGGTGTAGAACCAAGAATTATGGGAATCGGACCTGTAGAAGCTACTCAAAAGCTATTAAAAAGATTAAACCTTTCACTCGATGATATGGACATCATTGAATTGAATGAAGCTTTTGCAGCACAGGCTTTAGCAGTAACAAGAAGCTTAGGTTTAAAAGATGATGATTCAAGAATAAATCCAAACGGAGGAGCTATTGCCATCGGACATCCACTGGGAGTTTCCGGAGCAAGAATCGTTGGTTCTGCTGCTATAGAATTACAGAAACCGGATAAAAAATATGCATTGTGTACCCTTTGTATCGGAGTTGGACAAGGCTACGCAATGGTAATTGAACGAGTTTAAATTAATTAAAAAAGTATTGACTATAAATAGTTTAAATATTAATCTCTTATGAATAAGTTCACTGATAAAGAAAGAAGAATATTTAACTATGGAATTATTGTAGGAAAACTTGAAACAATAGCTAGATTCAACGACAAGACGAACCATGTTTACAATTTTGAATTAAGTTCTATACCTAAATTAAATACAATTGCGGAATCTATAGAATATAAAGTTGAAAATATTAGTGAGAGTTATACATTAGAGAAAATAAGTTTAAAGGACGCATTTAAATTTTTCTTTAATCTATTGTATGATAAATGGTTTTATTCCTATCAAGATGACAGTGAATATCATTTATCTGATGTAGGAAATAATTTTTCTTTATACTTTGATGAGTGGAAAAGAGAATGGATTGAAGATTTTGTTGATCTTTTACTTCAAACAATAGATCCGATACAAATTTATGAAATAGAATATCAGAATTTGAAAAGCTATTATGCATCAGATTATGATGAATTTATTCTTGAGAGTCAAGATGAGTTATATTATTTTAAACTTTCAGCCATTGATTAAAATTTATTAAAAAGCATAAATAAAATTTATGTATCTAAAAGTTAATTTTCAAATTAAATAAAATGAACATCTACTCATATCACGGAATCCGTCCCATTATAAAACCTTCTGCTTACATTCATCCGCAGGCAGTGATTATCGGGAATGTAGAAATAGGTGAAGAAGTCTATATTGGTCCCAATGCTGTAATCCGTGGCGATTGGGGGAAAATTATCATTAAAGACGGAGCCAATGTACAGGAGAACTGTACGCTTCATGTTTTCCCCAATATAGAAACCATTTTAGAGGAATCAGCACATATTGGACATGGAGCGATTATTCATTCCGGACACATCGGAAAAAATTGTTTGATTGGAATGAACTCTGTGATCATGGACAAAGCTTATATCGGTGATGAAAGTATTGTCGGAGCATTAGCGTTTGTTCCTGCTAACTTCAGATGTGAGCCCAGAAAATTGATTGTGGGTAGTCCTGCAAAAATTATCCGTGACGTTTCTGATGAAATGATCCATTGGAAAACAGAAGGAACAAAGTTGTATCAGGAACTTGCCAGAGAAGGAAAAGAAGCGATTCTGCCTTGTGAGCCTTTTACTGAATATGTCCATCAAACTCCTACAAAGATTGTGGATTACAGTATTTGGGATGATGTGAAATAAATAACCATTCAAAATTAAATATGATAAAGAAAATTGCTCTTATATGCAGTATGATGTTTGCGGTAAATTCGATGGTATCAGCACAGACTGTCACAACAAAACCGCTTACAATAGGAGAAGTAAGAACCATAAAGTCTAAGGTTCTCAATGAAGAGAGAACATTGAACATCTATCTTCCTCAAAATTTTGATAAAACAAAAGCATATCCGCTGATCTATCTTTTAGATGGAAGCATGAATGAAGATTTTATTCACGTTACAGGATTGGTGCAATTTTTCAATCAGATGTATTCCATGCCGGAAACCATTGTGGTAGGAATTGCGAATGTAGACCGAAAAAGAGATTTTACTTTCCATACAGATCTGAAGGATTTACAGAAAGACTATCCAACAACAGGACATTCAGATAAGTTTATCACTTTTTTTGAAAAAGAATTAAAACCCTATGTTGAAAGTCAGTTTAAAACAACGGAGAAGTACCTTTTTGGACAATCTCTAGGAGGTCTTTTAGCAACAGAAATCTTGTTGAAGAAGCCAGAAATGTTCAACAATTATTTCATTATCAGCCCAAGTTTATGGTGGGATGACGAAAGCCTTTTAAAGCAGGCACCTCAACTTCTTTCAAAATCTCAGGATACTAAAAAATTCGTTTACGTTTCTGTGGGAAAAGGAGAGCATCCTGTTATGATAAAAGATGCAGAAGATCTTTATGATGTTTTGAAAAAAGCGGGAAAGAAAAACTGGACATTAGAATATAAAATGATGGAAACAGATAACCACGCGACGATTCTTCACAGAAGTTTATATGAAGGATTGGTGAAATTGTTTCCATATCAGGAACCGAAATAAATAATAAATGTAACAATATACCAATGTAAAAATGTAACATCCATTTGTCATGCTGAGCGGAGTCGAAGCATCTATTGGTAAACTGTTAGATTGATACATTGTTAAATTAAATTCTATATGGAAAAACTAAAAAACTATATCTACGGGCAATGGGTAGAAGGAAACGGAGATGGGATTCCTTTGTACAACGCCGTTACAGGTGAACAGGTTGCTGTTTCCGATACAGAAGGACTTAATTTTGAGCAAGCCCTTGACTATGGAAGAACGATAGGTTACAAAAATCTTTCTTCAATGACGTTCTATGATCGTGGAGAAATGTTGAAAAAAGTAGCCCTTTACCTATTAGAAAGAAAGAAAAAATATTACGAATTATCATACAAAACAGGAGCTACACACGTTGACTCATGGGTAGATATTGAAGGAGGTTTCGGAACCTTCTTTACCTATTCAGGATTAGCGAAGAGAATGCTTCCCAATACCTCATTTTGGGTGGATGGAGACACGCAGAAGATTTCTGCTAACGGAACTTTCTTGGGAACTCATATTTTGACACCTAGTGAAGGTGTTTCCGTACAGATCAATGCTTACAACTTTCCTGTTTGGGGAATGTTGGAAAAGTTATCCACATCATTGTTAGCAGGTGTTCCGGCTATCGTTAAGCCATCACCTTTCGGATCCTATCTTACGAATGCAGTATTTCAGGATATGATTGAAAGTGGAGTATTGCCGGAAGGAGCTGTTCAGCTGGTTTGTGGAGAACCGGGAAATATTCTGGATTACGTTCAGGATGGAGACTCAGTATTGTTTACAGGTTCCGCTACTACAGGAAGAAAATTAAAATCACTTCCTTCCGTTGCAGGAAATGCTGTTCGTTTCAATATGGAAGCAGATTCCCTGAACTGCTCAATCCTTGGGTTGGAAGCAAAACCGGGAACTCCTGAATTTGATCTGTTCATCAAAGAAGTTCGTAACGAAATGACTACAAAAGCAGGACAGAAATGTACGGCAATCAGAAGAATTATCGTTCCTGAGCATTTAATCGGTGACGTTCAAAACGCTTTATCTAAAGCTTTAGACCAAACAAAAATTGGAAACCCATTAAGTAGAGAAACCAGAATGGGATCTTTGGTGGGTAAACAACAATACGAAGAAGTTTTAAGAAAAGTAAACATCTTAAAATCTGAAACAGAACTTGTCTATGATGGAAAACATGAGCTTGTAGATGCCAACTATGAAAACGGTGCATTCATGAGTCCTAAATTATTCCTGAATGACAAGCCTTTCGAGAAAAACATCTCTCACGACGTAGAAGCTTTCGGTCCGGTATCCACTTTGATGCCATATAAAGATGCGGAAGAAGCGGCAGCTTTGGCAAAAAGAGGAAAAGGAAGCTTAGTAGGATCTATCATTTCCCATGACGAAAACTTTATTGCAGAAACTTCTTGGAAAATGGCTTCTCAGCACGGAAGAATCTTTGTTTTGAACAGAGATAACGCCAAAGAAAGTACTGGTCATGGTTCACCACTTCCGACATTGATGCATGGAGGTCCTGGTAGAGCCGGAGGCGGAGAGGAAATGGGCGGTTTGAGTGGTCTTCATTTCTTTTTACAGAAAACAGCTATTCAGGGATCACCTGATGTATTGAAGGCTATCACGAAGATCTATCAGCAAGGAGCAGAGAAGAAATTCTCAGACAAACATCCTTTCCAGAAATACTTTGAAGAAGTTGAGGTAGGAGATTCTTTAGAAACAGCGGGAAGAACCGTTACTGATGCAGATATTGTAAACTTCTCAAACGTTTCATGGGATCACTTCTATGCACATACTGATGCTACAAGTTTAACGGGAACTATTTTTGATAAAACAGTTGCTCACGGATATTTTATCCTTTCAGCAGCAGCAGGATTATTTGTTTCCGGTAAAAAAGGACCTGTGATCGCAAACTACGGATTAGAAGAATGTAGTTTCTTTAAACCTGTATACGCTGGAGATACCATTACGGTTTATTTAACAGCAAAGGAAAAAATTAACAGAGGAGTAAAAGGAAGAAATATTCCATCCGGAGTTGTAAAATGGTTAGTAGAAGTCATCAACCAAAGAGATGAGGTAGTTTGCGTAGCTACAATTCTTACATTGGTGGCAAAGCAATCTCCATTTATCGATTTAAATGTGAAAAATGTTCAAAAGATTTTAGGTGGATTAACGGAAAGTACTCCTGCACTTTGGGGGAAAATGTCACCGCAGCAAATGATCGAGCATTTGGATGAAGCTGTATTGGTAAGCTTAGGCGAACCAGAAGCTGAAAAATGTTTCACTCCTGAAGAACACCTTGAGAAATGGCAGGATTCTCTTTATAATCACAGAGCAATGCCAAAAGAGTTTACCGCTCCTTTCTTACCGCAGGATGGTTCACTTCCGGAAGCAAAATACAAAAATCTGGACGCAGCAAAACAAGCATTCATTGATAACCTGAAAAAATTTGTGGTATACTACAAAGAAAACCCTCAGGCAGAGCATATGAATTTCGTGTTTGGAAAACTGAATAAAGAAATGTGGGAACTGATGCATAAAAAACACTTTACCCATCATTTTGAACAATTCGGATTGATTTAATTCAAAATAAATGTGAATTTATAGCCCGTTCAGTTTACTGGAACGGGCTTTTTAATTTATCCTTGTCAAGGAGAGAAAAAAAATCTAAACTTAGAAAAACCTGCTGAGAAAGATTTTGAAAATCAATAAATGAATAGTATTTTTAAACCTCAATCATAAAATAAAAACAATGAACGAAAGCTGGATGCAAAAATGGGAAGAGATAAAAGACAAACTGATATCTCCGATAGATATTGAAAGCTATTTTACCTCAGAGGAAATCATGGAGCAGAAGATGGAAACAATGGAAATAGGAAATGTTTCTTTGCCATCAGGAAAGGTAATTGTAAGAGACCCTTTGGTATATCTGAATCAAAAAGAACAACCTTTCTTTGTTGAAGTTCCCAAAGGTAATTTTCCGGTCACGATTGCTGTGGCAAAATTTGAAGATTGGGGAGATCGTTATGCCGCTGTAAAAGTAGAATTTACCAAAGAAAAACCTGTTATTTACAGAGAAGCTTTAATTGGCATTGAAAATATCGACGAAACTGATGAAGATGCTTTTTTCGGATTTAATGTGGATGCCGGTTTAGCTTGTATTACCGATCCGGAAGTTGTTCCTCATGTGGATAAGTTTATTGATGAGTTGGAGGTAGAGAATATCTACGATGATTACTTTGCAGAACTATTTGCAAAAAGCTACAAAGAGAATCCGGAAAACCAAAGAGAGCTGGGAGATTGGATCAATTGGAAAGTTCCCGGTACAGATTATCAGATTCCAATATTTGCCAGTGGAATAGGAGATGGAGTATATCCGGTTTATTTTGCTTATGATGAACAGGACAAAATTTGTGGATTATATATTCACTTCATTGATATTGAATTAGAATTTTCAGAGTTCGATGAAGAAGAGGATGACGACGAAGAATCAGGTTCACAGGATAATTTCGTTTTTCTAAAATAAATCCAATGAATAAAACTTTTGCAGATCAGGTCATTACATTCAATGAAAATCTAACTTATACCGGAGCTCTTCCTGAAGGTTTTGATATTTTGAATCCATATCTGGATAATCCGGAAACAATGATCGTTATGCAAAAGTTTTATCATAAATATTATAATGATTCCAACAAAAGAAAATTCATCATTGGAATCAATCCCAGCCGTCATGGAGCAGGAGTTACGGGAGTTCCGTTCACCGATACCAAAAGACTGGAAACGGTTTGTGGTATCAAAATGAAATCCGCCCATACCCACGAAGTATCTTCCGTATTCATGTATGATATGATTGCAGACTATGGTGGGGCAGAACTGTTTTATAAAGACGTTTATATCAATTCACCATTTCCTTTAGCCATTGTCAGAAAAACAAAGAATGGGTGGCTGAATGCCAATTACTATGACGATAAAGAACTTTTCGAAGCTGTAAAAAACTTTATGATTGAATCATTAAAGCAGCACCTCAGCTTAAACCTTGACAGTTCAGAAGTTTTTATCCTCGGGAAAAAGAATGCAGACTTTATTGCAAAACTTAATAAGGAAGCCAATCTATTTGAAAAAATGACCGTTCTGGAACACCCCAGATATATCCAGCAATACAAATCCAAAGAAAAGCAGCTTTATATAGACAAATACATTCTGGCATTGAAAGGAGAAAATCAATAACCATCCTATTTTTCATGATTCAATGGCAGTTTTTTATTAAATTGTGATCATGAATGTTTTCCCAAAAGACACAATCTTCAAATACAGTTGGCGTACTTATCAGAAAAAATTTCTTGATAATCTTGATACCTATCTTTCAGATAATCATCTGCATGTTTCTGCACCTCCGGGATCAGGAAAAACAGTACTTGGACTGGAAATAATGCTAAGGCTTGGTAAACCTGCTCTTATTGTAGCCCCAACACTGGCAATCAAAAACCAATGGATTCAAAGATTCTGTGAGCTTTTTCTCAATACAGAAACTATTCCCGACTGGATATCATCAGACATTAAAAACCCGGGAATAATCACTGTTACTACTTATCAGGGAATTCATTCTGCTTCTGAAACAGCAGAGGAAGAAGAAGAGAGTAATGCAGTAGGGAAATCTTCAAAAGTTCCCTTTTCTGAAATTATAAAGAAACTACAAAAACAAAAAGTAGGAACCCTTATTCTGGATGAAGCCCACCATCTGAAAAATGCGTGGTGGAGAAGCCTCATGGAACTGAAGGAAAAAATTGAGCCTACCGTAGTTTCTCTCACCGCTACACCTCCTTTTGATGTTTCAGGGAGTGAATGGCAGAAGTACATCAAGCTGAACGGTCCTATTGATGTAGAGATATCCGTTCCTGAACTGATGCTAGAAGGCGATCTTTGTCCACATCAGGATCTTGTACATTTTACACTGCCTTCAGAGGAAGAACAGAAAAAAATAGAATATTATCACACACAGGCGCTCGGCTTTTTTGAAGAGATCAAAAATGATGAAACCCTTTTGAAAGCCATAGAACAACATCCCGTTTATAATAACCCACGGGAACATTTGGAATGGATCTATGAAAATATTTCCTCCTACACCTCAGGGTTGGTTTATCTTAATTTTAGGGGAAAAGAAATTGCTGAGGTTCATTTTGAAATTATCGGTGATCAGCAAAAATATGTTCCTGAATTTGATTTTATTTGGCTGGAAGAGCTGCTTGACTTTTATCTACTGATCGATGAAGTTCATTTCAAAGATTTTGAAGAACACCGTACAGACCTTGGAAACAGATTAAAAAGGAATGGCTTTTTAGAAAAGAAAACATTGAGCTTTTTTAATAGTAAAAATTTAAATCAGATTCTTAATTCAAGTATCGGGAAACTTCAGGGAATAAAAGACATTGCTGATCATGAATTTTCAGTGTTGAAGGAAAACCTCAGAATGGTAATTCTTACTGATTTTATTAAAAAGGAATATCTAAATAACGGAACCCAAAATACAATTAATCTTGATAAAATAGGAGCCGTTCCAATCTTTGAAAAATTAAGAAGAGAGAATTTTCAACATAAAAAAATAGGAGTTCTTACAGGAAGTCTCGTAATCATTCCGGCAAGCTCGAAAGATATGTTTGATGAGCTGTGTACCCGAAAGTCATTATCAGGAATATCAGTTATACCATTGAGCTATGATCCCGAATATCTTATCATTAGTCTTACAGATCAAATAAAGCATGCCATTGTACACATTATTACAGAAGTTTTCCAAAGCGGAGGCATTCAGGTTTTAATTGGAACAAAATCATTATTGGGTGAAGGCTGGGACGCTCCGAAGATGAATACACTGATTTTAGCAAGCTTTGTGAGTTCTTTCGTTCTTTCCAATCAAATGAGAGGTAGAGTGATAAGAACAGATAAAGATATCCCTAATAAAACTGGAAATATATGGCATCTTGTATGCTTTGATGCTAAGGATGAAAATGGTGGGCAGGATCTGGGAATTATGAAACGCAGATTTAAAACCTTTGTCGGAATTTCCAATAAAGAGAATCCTACCATTGAGAACAACTTTGAAAGACTCAATATTAACGTCATTGCCCATAAAGAAGAAATTCCAGAAGTTAATAAGACGTTTTTTCATCTTGCTGCAAATAGGGCAGAACTTACAGGACGATGGACAAACGCTCTTGATCAGGGAAATATTTTAGTAGAAGAAATACAGGTTCCTACCATGAATATGACAGCCATGGAGGAAATGAAAATGGATTACGTTAGTAAAATGTCCGGAAATATGGTCAAAGTAATGGCATCTTCCGTTTTATTGTTCTGGCAGAATCTTTTGTTCGGAATACTCAGAAATATACAGGAAATCGATTCTATGAAAAGCTTTTCGATAATCATTTCCCTTTTTGGAGGAGCCGGTTTTATTGTATACGGAAGAAAATTATACAGATCAGCAAGACAATATATGAAATATAAAGATGTCGGAAAACAGCTTGGCGCTCTTGCTGAGGTTGTATTGAACGGACTGATCTATGAAAGAGTTATCAGAACTCCTTTTGAAAAACTCACCATTGTAAGCGCTGCCAATACTAATGAAGGAGCATTCTGTTACCTTAAAGGAGGAAGCCAATATGAAAATACACAATTCATACAGACATTACAGGAATTGGTTTCTCAGGTAGATAATCCGAAATACTTACTGAAGCAGAAGAAAAGCTTTTTCTTTATGAAAAAAGATCTGTACTATCCAATACCGGAAATATTTTCAAAAAATAAAAAAAGCGCAGACTTCTTTAACAAAAGCTGGAATAAGATCATCGGGAAATCTGAACTCGTTTTCACAAGAAGTATTGAAGGACGAAAAATTCTTTTAAAACTAAGATTTGAAGCTTTATTAAAAAGAAACGGAAGAATAGAACATCTTCATAAATGGACCAGATAAAAAAACAAACCCCTTAATATTTAAGGGGTTTTGTCATTCTTGAATTAGAATCTTTATGGGAACAAGCACTTATATGGATGTCTTGTGTTATTAGTCTTTAATGACTTTAGTGGATTCGTTGGCGGTTCTTATAAAATAGACTCCTTTTGGTAGATCTGAGATATTGGTATCATTAGAACCTTTTTGAAGCTGAACTGTTTTTAGGGTTTTACCTTCAGCACTATAAATTTTCGCCTCAGAATTTTTTTCTGCCTTTATAGAAAGAGGTCCTTTTGTAGGATTCGGATATACATTCAAACTTTTTGATGACAATTTGGACTCTGATGTTCCTAATACAATATTACTGTCCTTCACCCAAGTGAATGAATCCAGCGCTATATAGTAAAAATTACCACCAAGAGTTAGCTGGAGCTGATCAATAATAATATTTGAATAGTTTTGCCCATCCAGGTTAGTCAGATCAATAAGAGTATACCCATTGGTGGTACTTATTGATGTATTAAAATTTGAGGATTTGGTTCTTGAAAATTTTGTTACTCCGCTAAGTTTTCCTGTTATAGTAAGGGACCCTGTTACATTTTGATTGGAGTATTGGTTCGAAACATATACCCAAAATCTATTGACTTTAAAGAGATTTGATGTAGTTCTTATACTGAAAGAGGCAAATTCAGGACCTACACTTCCGGTGTTATCAATATATCTATTGTCAATTGAGGTACTAGGTCCGTTCCAGCCAGTAGCGGCTCTGTTGATAATATCAAAATTAGACACATGGGAAATAATGTTGAATATTACACCGTTGTCCGTAAAACTTGTAGATTCGGAAGATTCAGTTTCAAATAATTCTGTACTTGTCTGCCCAAATGAAAAAATTGAAATGAGCATGCTACAGATAATAAAAAAAGTAGTGCTTTTCATGATTTCTGTTTTAAAAAATTAGGTTTTAAAAAATTAGTAATTGAAGGCAAAAGTAAAGACACAGAAATTTTACATTTTAAAAACTGTTTTGCAAAAGAAGAGAATTGCGTCTTTACCTCTACCAACCCTATCAGACATTAATAAAAAAACGTTTTCTGATAGTGAAATTCTGTTATTAGTTTTAATATTTTTAGCTACGAGAAGGGTAAGTACCTTCAACACAGATAATATAATTCAATCCAAGATATGGAGGCATATTGTTTACCGGAAGATTTTGCCCTGTATACATTATTGATTTCATATTGAGAGTAGTATCAGGATCTGCATCTATAAAATTGGGAACTGGGCTGAAATCCCTTCCGTTAGGAATTCCTGTAATAGCAAAAGAAGAAGTGGCAGTAGGAGTTACACTATTCGCATTCTGATTTTTGATTCTAAGCTGAAAACCACCAGCAATACTTGGTAAGTTAGCAGCTAAAAGTGTATTCTGAGTTGTTCCAGCCGTCACTCCCAAAGGATAATATTCGTTTGCATTTACATTTCCTGCACCTAAAGCCATTTTTCCTTTAAGATTTGGAAGAGCGAAAGTATCAATACCATTTCCTCCGTACGTTGTTCCCAAAATTGAAAACAAAGCACTGTTTTGTGAAATTCTTAATAAGCTTCCGTCACAGAACATCCAGCCTCTTGGTGCAAAATTTCCTGCAAATAATTTGATAATTCCAATGTACTCGTCCATAATAATAGTTTTTTTAAGCTTTAATTTCCTACTCTGTTCCTGGGCTTTTCAGATTCCGCCTTTAATGGTTTATTTTCTTACCCAAAGGAACAACTATTCCCAAGGCAGTACTAGAGTAGAAAATACCAAATTGAGCACTCCGTATTTCTACGTAAAGGGATATTTTTATACTTTTTAGCCAATAATCAGTAATTCCTTATTCAATCATAATTTCCTATCCTGATTTTCCGGCTTTTATACTGAAAATTATGCTTCCTAAGTTTCCTCAAAACCACTGTAATTAGTATTTTTGTAAGAATCCAATAAAAATAAAAATGAACGAATTCGTAGTATCAGAAATTAAAAATAATATTGCTGAAATCACCTTTGGAACCCCAAAAAGCAATTCCCTTCCAGGTGCTATTTTAGAAAAACTGGCTCAGACTATTTTAGATGAAGGAGCAAAAGATGAGGTAAAAGCAATCCTGGTAAAAAGTGAAGGTGAAAAAGCATTCTGTGCAGGAGCAAGCTTTGATGAACTTTTAGCTATTGAAGAACTTGAAGCTTCTACAAAATTTTTCGGAGGTTTTGCAAAAGTTCTGAATGCCATGAGAAATTGTGGCAAAATCGTAGTGGTAAGAGTTCAAGGAAAAACAACAGGCGGTGGAGTAGGAATTGCATGCGGAGCAGATTACTGTTTTGCAACAAAAGATTCAGCATTGGCACTTACTGAGATCAATTTAGGGATCGGACCTTTCGTAATCGGACCTTATGTGGAAAGAAAAATCGGAAAATCACAATTCTCTGCAATGGCTATCGATGCAGACTTCAGATCTGCAGAATGGGCAGAGCAGCACAACGTTTATCACTCTGTATCAGAAAATATTCACGAAATGGATGAAAAACTGGAGAAATTTTTACAGACTTTAGCATCAAGAAGCAAAGAAGCATTAGCGTTGATCAAAAAAGTATCATGGGAAGGTACAGATCATTTCAATGAGTTGATGCCGGCAAGAATTCATATGAGTGCAAGCCTTATTTTAGAAGATTCAGCCAAAAAGAATATCGAAGCAATTAAAGAAAGACTGAGAGCAAAATAACTTTCAGCCAATTTAAAATATTGAGCCGTTGATCTATTCAGCGGCTTTTTTATGAATGATTAAGTCGAAACAGTTTGATGAATTCAAATTTCAGTAAAAAATATTTTGTTGATTGATAAAAATTTATAACTTTGTAATTCAAAGTTCTTTTTATGGATTCGAAAAATTATCACGAAGACTTATCCCACATCCGTTCCATGATGGAGCGGTCTTCCAGATTTATTTCTTTGAGCGGACTCTCCGGAGTGGTGGCTGGTATAGTAGCACTTTTAGGTGCCGGATATGCCTATTTTGCTATGGAAAGTAAAAAAGTAGAGTACATTAACGGGGGCAGACTTAGCTTTACACCGGCATTGGTTCAGGAATTAGTGATCACTGGATTGGTAGTTCTAGTGGTGGCTGTTTTAAGTGGATATATTTTTACAGCCAATAAAAGTAAAAAGAAAGGATTAAAGATTTGGGATGCCACTACCAAACGTCTTTTAGCAACCTTTGCAGTTCCGTTGGCGGCGGGAGGAATTTTCTGCGCTGCTCTTATTTATCATCAATTAATAGTTTGGATTGCTCCTACAACTTTAGTATTCTATGGATTAGGATTAATCAGTGCTGAGAGATACACCTTACCAGATGTAAAATATCTTGGATATTGTGAAGTAACTCTTGGCTTATTTTCTCTTTTCTTTTTAGGTTGGGGATTATTCTTCTGGGCAGTAGGCTTCGGTGTTTTGCATATAGTTTATGGACTTATTATGCATAAAAAATATAAATAAAAACTAAATTTGCAGTCCCTTAGGATGCTATTCGCCATAATCTGCATTTTAATAGCTGCAACCTTTACCTATTATGATCAAAATCAGTCAACTCAATAAAGAATTTGAAAGCCGTGTAAGATTGGGCATTATGTCCGTTCTTATGGTGAACGATTGGGTTGATTTCTCTGAAATGAAAGGATTGCTGGAAATTACAGACGGAAATCTTGCCAGCCACAGTAACGCTTTGGAGAAAGTAGGATATATAGAAGTGAAAAAAGAATTTGTAGGTAAAAAGCCCAAAACCTCTTACCGAGTCACACAAAGTGGGAGACAGGCATTTACTGATCATCTGGATGCACTTGAAAAATTATTGGGGCGATAGTCCTATATTTTTTTGAAAATTTACTTTGTAATTCAAAGTTCTTTGTTTTTTTAATTTGAAACTATTGTAAAATTATGAAAGATCAGGATATTATTAATATAGGAAAGTCGGTTTTTGGACTTTGCTTTTTACTGGGAAATATGTGTCTGTTTGGATACCTAATCACCAAGGAGGAAGATTTTGCTATAGGAGGATTTCTCTTACTAATTGTTGGCTCAGCTCTAAATCTGCTGATCATACTTATTCTTCTTTTATCGGCTGTTGTTATTCCGTCAAGATCTGATGCTTGTCTCAAAGCTATAGGTATACTGATGATTAATATTCCAATAGCCATAATTTATGCTTTAATAGGACTTAACCTTAATTAAAATAATACACAATGAAAAAAATACGCGTTCAGTTTCTGCTTTTTGTGTACGATAAAACTCAAAAGCTCTACAGAAAATATTTCAAAAAGAAAAAAAGACAATGGCAGTTCAATGAAAAACAACTGTTGGAATTTCAGGAAGACTCATTAGGACGAAAGCTTGGCGAATTCTACCATAAACATGGGTTTTCTATGATTCCCAAAATGGAAAATCATGACGTTCATCACCTGATTACCGGTTGTGGAACCAACTTCGAAGACGAAATTGCCATGCAATATCTCTTGCTAGGAAACGGAAAACTCAACGCCCATCTTCTTGCGGTAATCGTTTTAGGAACATTTATTCTCCCTGAATATGTGAAGATTTATATCAAGGCGTACAGGAAAGGACAAAACATGAGAACTTTTCATCATTGGGATTTCGAAGAGTTGTTATGGCAGAATTTTGATCATCTGAAAAATTTTGTCCAGCAGAAGGACACAGTTGTTTTATACTAAAAAAATGATAAGTCTTTTATCTCTTGGTCTAACCTTTAAAATTTCTAAACATCATGAAAACACATCATTATATATTTCTCACAACCCTCTCATTTGTTATTCTGTTTTACGACCAGGATCTTGGATTAAACTTCGGGATTCTAGGAATTCTGTATGCTGTTCTAACCTTTTTTAAAACTATAGAAAGAAACAAAACGAGAACATTCTACATTCTTACAGCTACAAGCATTCTCTCCAGTATTGCCTTTGCCTGGTATGGTGATTTTCCGTCTTTTCTTGCCGTTGTAAGTTCACTGCTTTTACTTTCCTATAAAGCAAAAAACAAAAAGATGAAGATCCTTTTCCTTATACCTGTTTTTGTTGTTAATTGCCTTACCTCCTTTTGTCGATTTTTTGACTTTGACAAATGGATGCCCCAAAGAAATGTTTCCGGATTATGGCAGAAGATCATGGCATTTGTATTGATTCCGTTGGTACTTTTATCCGTTTTCTTCGGTATTTATGCAGCAGGAAGTGATCACTTTGCGTCCCTTTTTACAGATTATGAATTGGATATAAATCTTTGGCAGCTATTCTGTCTTATCGTTTTAGGATTTTTTATTGCCTTTAATTATTGGAATTATGCCGTTGAAAAATTGATCTACAAAACAAATCACGTTTTGAATAATGATTTTAATAAAGATGCTCAAATACCAAAGTCTACTTACTCATTCCTTGATGTCGATTCCGAGAGAATAAGCGGAATAGTATCTTTCTTTTGTCTGAATATCTTATTGGTATTTTTCATTATTACCTACAATTACGAACAGTTTTATGAAGTATCAAAAACATCCATTCAACTTTCCGAAGAAACCCATGAAAGAGTAAACGCCGTGATCATGTCTATCATTATGGCAATTTTGGTGATTATGTTTTACTTTAAATCAGGGTTCAATTTCGATCCTAAGGCAAAATTATTGAAAGTACTAGCCAAAATATGGATCTTTCTGAATGCTGTACTGATCATATCTGCCGCTGTGAAAAACTATGAATATATCATCAATTATGGCTTCACCTACAAAAGACTCGGAGTTTTTGCTTTCCTGCTTTTATCTTTGATTGGGCTTGTTTTGACATTTATTAAAATTCAGAAAAGAAAAAGAAATGCATTCCTGTTTAATACTATGGTTTGGTATTTTTATGCAACAATTTTAATTTGCAGTTATATTAATTGGGGCGGTTTTATCACTTCACAAAATATGAAACGTAAAGATTTCGCTGTTAATTATCATTTTACGGCTATTAATTTCAGTGAAAAATGTCTTATGGAATATGCCAAAGAGAAGAATAATCAGAAACTCAAAAATGATCTGATGAACAGACTCAAAAATGAAAAGTCCAAAAATTTTCTTTCTAAAATCATTTATTATCAAACTGTTAAATAATAAAGAAAACAAAATAGAACATTGAAAACCGGACCATTAATGGTGAATTGGAACAATTTTAGCATTTAAAAAGAACTACTTTAACCAGGAGTGAATAAAAGAAAAAGACAGGAAAACCTAAAAAACTTCCATCTTGGCTCACATCCTTAAATTTAATTATTATGAAAAAAAGCTTATTGTTAATTCCATTGATTATCATTTCCTGTAAGAAAGATCCTGCAGTCACTGAAACACCAGGAAAAGACTCTGTCGCAGCAACAGAAATGCCGGATTCAGTTTATAAAAGAGATTCTATAGCATTGAAAAAAAGAGACTCAATCATTAACAATGCTCCCGCGACCAAAGAAGTTTTACGTAAAGGGGTAATGAGAAACGAAAAAGAAGGTCAGATCGTAAGAACAGCAGATGCTTCTCAGCTTCCGTTTACTTTAGGTGAGGAGTTTACAAAAGATGATCAGGAGCTGGTTTTAAAACTTACAAACTTTGAACAGTCTAAAATAAAAGCAACGATTGCTACAAAAGAGAAAGATTTTAATATCAGATTTAATCAGATAAAGCTTCCTAATGGAGATTATGACGGTCCTTTCGGGAGAGATATCACTTATGATATAAAAGAAAAAGGAGAGGTATGGCTTATTATTGGGAAAAGTAATATGGCTTCTGGAAATACCAAAGGGCATTTTACAGTAAGTGTAGAATAGATCAATCAATTTTGGTACAATTTCTGCAAACTATATCCAAAATTTAAATTAAATATTATGAAAAATATAGTTCTAACAGCAATGGTTGCCTCAGCCGCACTTGTAAGTTGCGGAACCGTACAGTCATTGGTTCAGAATACGTTCCCATACACAGCGAATGTTTTAGTTTCTACAGGGGTACCTGGTGATAAGGAAGTTTCTTCTACAGCAACTGCAACTAATGTACAGACATGGTTTGGAGGTAACAACAATGCAAAGATTAAAGATGTAAGAATTTCTGAAGCTAAGATTTCCGTAGCAAGTCCTTCAGGAGGAAATTTAAGCGCTTTTAAATCCGTGAAAATATATGTTTCTTCCAATGGAACAGGAGAAAGGCTGATTGCGTCACGTTCCAATATGTCAAACAATTCTTCAAGCCTCAATCTTGATCTGAATGATACAGGATTTCTGGATGAAATTGTAAAAAGTTCTGGTTTAACGGTAAGAACCGTTTATGAACTGAAAAACCAGACAAGTTCAGATATGAACATTAAAGTAGCCCTTAATTTCAGCAGTGTTCCTGCGAAATAATTTTATAATAGTTTATGAAGAGAAAACACCTTTCAGCTTGCTGAAAGGTGTTTTTGTATATATTATAGTTTGGTGAATTTCTCAACAACTCTTCTCGGTCCTTCATTGATGTTGATCATATATTGTCCTGTCGGAAGCTGTGAAATATTAATTTTTTCATCCGAAGAAACTGTGCTTTTGATCACCGATCTTCCTTGCATATTAACGACTTCAATGTCCAGTTTTTTATTTTCTTTACTTTGAATCGCTATGAAACTACTGGATGGATTTGGATAAATTTTAACTTCCAGCGGAGGTAAAGCGGTAACTGTAGCTTTGGATTTACCTTCCAGTTGTAATATCGCATTCTTTACATTCGGAAGAGGTCCTATTTTCTTATTGGTATCTGTACCACCCTGAGGAATTCCTGTAGAAACCAAAAGGCTTCTCATAGCTGATGGACTTAAGTATTGTCCTGTTGTCTGCTTGTAAAAAGATTGGATCAATACCGCAGCTGAGGCTACTGTAGGTGTTGCAGAGCTTGTTCCGCTGAAATAATTGTAAGTTCTGTTGTTGTCATTATCATATTTCGCATACGATCCGTATCCTGCGGCAAGAACGCTGCTTCCCCATCCCTGCACATCCACTCTGTTTCCGTAAGTACTGAAACTTTGTTTTGAATGGGTAGTATTAGGAGTTCCTGCTCCTACAATGATAGCACCGCTGTTTCCTCTTGATCTGTAAGTAGCATAAAAAGGATCATCAAGGTCCTGATTTCCATTTCCTGCCGCAGCAACGATAATGATTCCTGAATCTGTAGCCGCTTTTGTAAGATCCCAGATCACACTGTCATATTCCGCAGGACAATATTCTCCGTTCTTCCCACCAGTCTGCATTTCATAAAGAATAACATCTCCAGCCGTAGAAGCATTAATGGATCTGCTCACTGCCGAAGCTCTGTTGTAGCCAACGGTAGTCCATTCCATATACCCTTTTATTTCTGAAGCATTATAAACGGCACCGGTAAGTCCGATATTATCTTTTATAGAGCCTAAAATACTTACAACAGCAGTCCCATGATCACGATAATTGTTATTAGCTAACCCGGAATTGGGAGAATATCCTGGTTCCAGTTGTATAGAGTTTTGATTGGTTAGCATTTCATGAGTTTTATAAAAACCATATTCCACATCACGGATTCTGATATTTTGCCCGGTAATTCCTCTGGACCATGCGTATTTTGCATTGATGCCCGGATTGTCATTAAGATAAGTCTGAACGCTTTCCAGATCAGGAGTAGCAACGAACATATTAACCAAAGGAGGTTCAACTGGCGTTCCACTCATCACAGATACATATTCTACCTCAGGAAATCTTTCAAGAGTTTGAATCAGCTTTTGAGAAGAATCTGGGTTATGTAAAGGAATATTTGCCTTAAATATTCTTTTCAGTTTTTGAACAGATTCTCCTGAGTTGCCATTCATCCTACTGCTGATCATCATTTCATTGATTTTTTCATCACTGAATTCAAGATCATAAGTAAATGTAATTTCATTTTCTCTGGAGAACTTTTCCAGCTCAGCATTTTTGTTGAAAGCTGCTTTTTCTGAGGTAATACCTTTTGAAAAGCACACATAGATGATTGAGTTTTGATCTGGGCGTGATTGTCCAAAAGAAAAGAAGAAACAGAACACGAAAAGTGTAAGAATTCTAAATTTTGTTTTCATATTGTTTTTGTTAAATGGTTGTGAATAATTTTGTGTTAGATCAAAAATAATAATAAAATAAAAACAAATCACGTTTTTGTGAGTTTATTTTTTATTTCTGCTGAATTTGCTTTATTTAAGGGACTTCTGTAATCATAAATAAAAAAATACCTTCCAGAATTACTGAAAGGTATTTTGTAAGCGGTATAAAATGAGAACTAATTTACACTATTCCTCAAACCAATTTTCTTTTGTTTTATGATAATAAATCTTCTTTTTATTCATGATTTGGTATTCAATACCGATGCTGTCTTTAGTTACATTTACAAGTCTTGCATTCTGAATAGGCTGGTCACTTCCTATTATTGGACTTTCGGGAGTAAGTTCTAAAACATTTTCAGCAACACTATCATAATGTGTTCTTAAAATTTGTTTTTCAAGAATTCCTTCCTGTCTGTAAATGGTTATTTGTGGTTTGTATAATACTCCCGGGCGATTTCTGTCAATTCTATAGGTATCATCAAGCTGAATTCGCTGATAACTTCCAATGGTTGAAAAATAATGTACCAACCCGAAAAACGGAATCATCATGGGTAGAATACTCAAAATAATTCCTGAAATGATCAGTGTAAAATAAACCTTAGTGATTTTCTTTTTCCAGAACTTTATAATGACAAAAACTGTCATCGACAGCCAAAGCCAGCCGATTATTTTATCGGGATAATATCCGGAAAAGCTATAATTATTAATACTCATGAGAATCCCACACAATAAAATCAGTGAGATAACGAGATAAGCGATGGCTATTTTTTTATTTGTCATGTATTTCTATGATCAGTTTTTGGTAATAGAATCCATAACGATAGTCACAGGTCCGTCATTGATTAGCGAAACCTTCATGTCTGCGCCGAAAATTCCGCTTTCCGTTTTTAAACCGGATTTCGCAATTTCTTCTTTAAAATAATCAAACAATGGAACTGCTTTATCTGGTTTTGCAGCTTTGATGAAAGAAGGGCGATTTCCTTTTTTATAATCAGCAATCAATGTAAACTGACTGATGCATAATATTTCTCCTGAAATATCTTTAACAGAAAGATTCAGTTTGTCATCTTCATCTCCAAAAATCCTAAGGTTTAAAACTTTTTGTACCAGCCAATCCGCATCTGTTTTTTCATCATTTTCATCAACGCCTACCAGCAGCATCAATCCTTTTCCTATTTCACCTACGATGTTTCCGTCTACTTTTACACTGGCTTCAGAGACTCTCTGTATAACGATCTTCATTGTTTATTTTTAATAGTAAATACTTAAAGTTTTGCTTACTTCATCATAATTGTAAGGATATGTTTTCGGTGGTAGTGAAGTTTTAGAGCCACTTTCAGGTTGCCCAGTTCTTAAGATCCAGGTTGTATTATCCTTTGGACAAATAATAGAGATATTGTTTTTAACTTCAAGAGTAGTATTGTTATCGGGGCATAGGTGAGGTGCATTACGGTCATACACTTTAAATGCATTTCCCGTACGTACAATAATCAGTCCTCGCGTTCCGGATTGCTGCTCATCAACGTAAGCCCAGCCATTGTCATAATTCAAAGAATTGTACAGAGGCATGGTGTTTAAGTTAATGGTTACATTGATGGGGGCATTGGGAAAGCAGCTTACAGTATCTTCTCTGCTTCCGCATGAGTTTGTAGATAATGTACTGAAAACCAATAAAATAAAAATAGATAATATCGAAAAAGTTTTTTTCATTTCAATTTAAATTTTTATATATTTGTAAAAATTAAACGATTACAACACGAAAACATTGTCCGGCAAATGTCGGATTATTTTTTTATACTAAAACTAAATTTTGAAAATTATGGCAAGCTATGTAACAAAGGAGGGCCTAGAGAAAATGAAAGCTGAGCTGGAACAGTTGGAAACTGTAGAGAGACCAAAAATTACTCAGCAGATCGCAGAAGCAAGAGACAAAGGAGATTTGTCTGAAAATGCAGAATATGATGCGGCTAAAGAGGCTCAGGGGATGCTTGAAATGAGAATTTCCAAGCTGAAAGATGTTATCTCAACTTCTAAAATTATAGACGAAAGCCAATTAGATACTTCAAAAGTTTCAATCCTTACAACGGTGAAACTTAAGAATAATGCGACTAAGCAAGAGCAGGTATTTACATTGGTACCAGATAACGAAAGTGATCTTAAGACAGGAAAGATTTCTGTAAATACTCCGATCGCTAAAGGACTATTAGGTAAAGCTAAAGGTGAAACAGCTGAGATTACTTTACCAAACGGAAACAAACTTTCTTTTGAAGTATTAGACATCTCTCTATAGTCTGATACCATCTTTCTATTTCTAAACTTCTAATATTTAACGACTAACTTCTAAATACAATGAGCACTATATTCACAAAAATCATCAACGGTGAAATTCCCTCATATAAAATTGCAGAAGACGAAAACTTTATAGCTTTCTTAGATGCAATGCCTTTGGTGAAAGGACATACTCTGGTAGTTCCTAAAAAAGAAGTGGATTTGATTTTTGATCTTGAAAGTGAAGAATACAAAAACCTTTGGGGATTTGCCCAAGAGGTAGCCAAGAAGATCAAAACTGCAATTCCATGTGTAAGAGTAGGAGTAGCAGTTGTAGGACTTGAAGTCCCTCATGCCCACATCCATCTGATTCCTTTAAATAAGATGGAGGATATGAACTTCAGAAATGAAAGATTAAAATTAACGAACGAAGAATATACAGAGATTCAAACCTCAATTATAAATTCTTAAAAAAAGCAGAAAATCGTAAAAAAGAAATTTTTTACGATTTTCTTTAACATATACACATATATTATATCATATGAATTCAAACCAGTGTTCTTTCTGCGGTAGAAAAAGAAATGAAGTACAGATGCTGATTTCAGGGCAGAACGGTTTTATTTGTGAAAATTGTATAGAACAGGCACACACTATCGTTAAAGACAGTGCTTCCAAATCAGAATATTCATCTGCAGACAATATGGAAGATCTTAAAAAACCAAAAGAAATCAAGGTATTTCTTGATCAGTACGTCATCGGACAGGATCAGGCGAAAAAACAGCTTTCAATTGCTGTCTATAATCATTATAAGAGATTGCTTCATGCTCAGGATGAAAACAGAGAAGTAGAGCTTGAAAAGTCTAATATCATCATGATTGGAGAGACAGGAACGGGAAAAACCCTTCTTGCAAAAACCATCGCCAGAGAACTTAACGTTCCTTTCTGTATCGTGGATGCAACCATTTTAACAGAAGCCGGATACGTAGGAGAAGACGTTGAAAGTATTCTTTCAAGACTATTGATGGTGGCTGATTACGATGTAGAGAAAGCAGAAAAAGGAATTGTCTTTATTGATGAGATCGATAAGATTGCCAGAAAATCAGATAACCCAAGTATTACACGAGATGTTTCCGGAGAAGGTGTACAACAGGGATTATTAAAGCTATTGGAAGGGAGTATTGTAAACGTTCCGCCACAAGGAGGAAGAAAACATCCAGACCAAAAATACATTCAGGTGAATACTCAGAATATTCTTTTCATTGCCGGAGGAGCTTTTGACGGAATCAAAGAGATTATCGAAAGAAGAATGAATAAACAGGCAATTGGGTTCAGTTCTGAGAAAATCAATAAAACAGATGAAGATGAATATGTATTAACAAATATTAATGCAATCGATCTTCGTTCATTCGGATTAATTCCCGAACTTTTAGGAAGATTTCCAATCATCACCTATCTTGATAAACTAACAAAAGAAACGTTGGTAAGAATCATGAAAGAACCTAAAAATTCAATCGTGAACCAATTTGTAGAGTTATTCAAAATGGATGGCACGGATTTGGTAATCACAGACGGTGCAATCGAAAAAATCGTAGAGGAAACTATTGAAAAAGGATTAGGAGCAAGGGGTCTGAGAGGGACTACAGAAAAAGTTTTAGAAGACTATATGTTCTCAATCGGAGAGGAGAAAGAGATTGTATTAACGGAAGATAATATTTTGATTAATAGATAAAAATGTTTTTTTTTTAAGAAAAAAATAATACCTTTGCGGGTGAAGATTGTATTAACACACAAATAATTTATACAATGAGAAAAAGTTTATTTGCTATAGGTCTTTTAGCAATTAGTTATTCTGTTCAGGCGCAGATACTATGTCATGTTGACACTAATGCTAATATGTATGTGAGCGAAGGCACCCTAGTTTATAGCGGTGGAGGTGTACAAACAAAAGGCAATGGTCTTTTGGACGTACATGGAAATATTATGGTTGTGGGATCTGGTACAGATGCTTTTAAAACAATCGACGCCGGAGGTTCAGATAAAACCGATGGTGGAAATATTGTTTTAAGGCTTAATACCCCCGGAAACTATAATTCTTCTACGTATGGTCAGTTGTTCATCGATGGATTATCCCAATCCAACATTACAGGTGTCGTAAGTAAAGAATACCTTACTGATAAACACGGTAACGGTAATTACTTCCAACAGATTGCCCTTCCTTTCTATGGAAAGGCATACAGTTCATTATCCACAGAATTAGGAAAAGCATTTGGTACCACAAGGAATATCCAAAATCCTGGTTACATAAATAATGATCTTATTCTACAATGGAATAACCCACAGGCTAAATCTGATCATGTAACGGACTTGTCAAGTACTACAAGTAACGGTCCGGCATATTATATGTTAGGTTCTAGAAATAATAACCTAAATCTTAATACGCCTCTTGGTGCTAATACCGTATATACTTTAAACGGTAGACCATATGCAACTTTTGCTCCAGTAAGCTTACAGAATGGAGGAAATGTGTCTTTTGGACCTAATGGTAACGGAGCAAACAATCATGGAGAAGCTTATAACTCTTACCTTCAGGATCAGTTTGATCTTCCGAATGGTGCGTGGAATGCTACTTATGGTAAAAACATTTATCAGTTTGGTAACCCATTCTTTACCAACTTGGATCTTTCTAAGATCGGTTATATAGAAGGTGGTACTATTACAGACGGAAATAATGTAGCTAACATTATGGGGATTGAATATTCAGCAGGTTCAGTGGTAACCTTAGCTAATGGATATACTTATACTACTGGTGCATTAATACAGACATTTAATTCAAATGGAACTCCTGTTGGAGATATGGGTTTAATTATCAAACCAATGCAACCATTTATTATTAAGTTGAGAGATAATTCAGCACAGACTCTTAATTTCAGTACTCTTAGAAGATTTAAGGATGTTGTAAGAGCAAATGGAACAGATTATGGTGTAACTGCAGCTAGAGTTAGCAATAAAGTAACTAACGGAACAGTTAAACAGCTGGGAGTTATTGGTCTTGATGCTAATGGTAATGAAATTGGAAGAACCTATTATGTAGTTTCTCCTACTGCCACTACAGGCCATCAGATGTCTATTGCCACTACAGTACAGGCTGCTGCAACTCCAAGTAACCTGATTGGTACATTTGAAGAATTGCCAACTGGTGGATATGATCCGCAACAAAATTTAAAATATTGGTTATATATTAATGAAGCTAACGAAGATAACTTCTTAGGAAGAGATGTATTACTATGGAACTATGATTTCAGTAAGCCAGACAAGAAAATTGTTTCTTACAAATTTGAAATCAGAGAGAATGCAGAAATGATTGCTGCTGGAGCACATCAATTGTCTTCAGGAACAGGATTCTTTTTTAAAGCATCCAATGGTTCAGTACAAGAAGCAAAACAGGGAGATGTAGTTCCTGTAACTTCTAAGTCATATAATCTATACTATGGAGCACCTGATAGAGGAACTCTTGCAACTAGAGAAACGAATATAACTTCTAGAACAACAGTTGTTTATAATCCTGCAATCAGTAACTATATCGTTAGATTTGATCCAGATTGGAAAAAAGCAGATATTGAAGTTTATGATATGAGTGGTAAACTTATTATCTCGAAGAAAGCTGTTGAGACATCCAAAGACTTCGTAATTGAACTTAATGATTCAGTGAAGAGTACTTATGTCGTAAAAGTTGTTTCGGATAAAGGAGTAATAGTGAACACCAAAATCTTAAAATAAAAATTAATATGAAAACCATAAATAAACTAATATTTGCGTTATTTTTCTTTGCCACATTATTGGTAAGGGCAGATATAGATGATATGCCAGTTCCAGGAGGTGGAGGAACCGGAGGACACGGTACCGGAGGAGCTCCATCGTCACCAATTGATATGTATGTATATTTACTTTCTATTGTGGCATTTGCATTCATCGTATACTTTACAAAAAAGTATAAAAACGTTAAAGCATAAAATTTTATTAAAATAACAAGAAACTCTCTGATTAATCAGAGAGTTTTTTTATTTTTACTCTATGAAAAAGATTTATACATTATCTGCAATGTTAGCTGCATTTGCTTTACAGGCTCAGTTTACAGTTACTATTCAAACACCGGCAGATTTTAAAGATAAGGATGCAATTCTATATACATTAAACGGGTCAAAAGATATTATTGTTACAAAAGAACAAAGTAAAAATAATACATGGACTTTCAAATATCCCAATCATTATATGGGAATGATGAAAGTTTATTTCCCAGGATCCAATAATACAGTGAGTTTTATATCTGAAAACAAGAATGTAAATTTCAAACTGGATATTCAAAAGGATAAAGTGAAAGATGTCGTTTATCTTGATGAGGCTAACGAATTAATGAGTAAGCAGCAAGATGGCTCACAAAAGAAAGAGCTTATCTTACCTGCTTTAGGACAGATTAAAGAATACTATAAAGATAATACTGAATTTGGTAAAGCATTGAAGCTAGAGATTGAGAGACTTTCTGGATCATCATCTTCCATAGATGCTGCACAACATCCGTTTATTTCATATTATAATACAAACTACAGTAAATTCCTTTCCAATAGTCCTGATGGAGCAAAAAAAGTAGATCAGGAGGAAGTAATCAACTTCTTAGATAAGTCTAATGATATGCTTGAAAGCTCATCGTTATTGAGACCTGTATTGGTGGCTTATTTAAACTCAGGAGGAAATACTAATGTGGGGGCTTCTGTAGATAAACTTTTAGATCGTTTAAAGGTAGAGACACCAAGAGGACAGACAGTATTATCAGAGCTTATTGATATCTTTGATGTCTATCAAATGGATGAGTTTAAGACCAAGTATCTTGGTTTAGCTAAGAATCTTAAATGTACCATTAATGACAGGCTTGCTTCTACATTGAAGTCCAATGCTAATGTGGAAATGGGGGCTGCTTTCCCTAACTATAAGTTTCAGTCAGCAACTAATACTACAGCTAAGTCTATTTATGATGTAAAGGCAGACAAAAAGGTAATTGTATTCTGGTCTTCTACATGTTCACATTGTGAAACAGAACTTCCTAAATTATTAGAAAAATACAATGATTTAAAGACAAAAGATATTCAGGTGATTGCTCTGTCTTTGGACGTAGATAAAAATTCTTATACAAAAAAGATTGCTGCATTTCCTTGGATCAATGATTCGGAATTAAGAGGATGGAACAGTAATTATGTAGAAACCTACAATGTTCATGCAACTCCGACGTATTTTATTTTAGATGCTAACAATAAGATAATCAGCAAACCAGAACATGTTGGGAATGTTTTAGAATATTTTAAGTTAAAATAATTTTGGTAGTTAAAATATAATTTCTATATTTGCACCACCAAAACGGCGAGGTAGCTCAGTTGGTTAGAGCGCAGGATTCATAACCCTGAGGTCACGGGTTCAATTCCCGTCTTCGCTACAATAAACCGCAATCATTAACTAATGATTGCGGTTTTCGATTTTTATAAGGTTGTTCAATCTTTTGTATTCATACTGTCAATTCTCCTGACAAGCTTCCTTTTTGGTGATTCTTTTTTCCTAAAGTAAATAATCCACTCTCTCGGAAAGAATTAATGTTCTTAATATCTCCATTCAAAGGACGTTTACATTCTGTATTTAATATTATTTTCAAATAAGGCTTAATTAGAGGTTTTTAATCGTTTTAACTATTTGGATAAGGTATTTTATTCTATTGAACAAAAAACAGCGCAAATGGCGAGGAAAAGGGCTGTAGGATGCGAAAGTTTCTATACTTGACACTATGTAATAGACAAGACTCTTTTCTCTCATCATTTGAATGATGAAATAGTATAAAAAAACCGCTTCAAAAAGAAACGGTTTATGATTATTTTGTATGACTATGCCTGATAGCCTAATAATTCTCTGATTTGGTAGAAGAACCTTTCAATAAGTCTGAGATCTTTTGTGACGATTTCAGCGTTACCTCTAAGTTCTTTATCAAACTTCAAGGTTTTATTGTAGCTTGTCTTTAAACCGTTTGGCAAAACTACATCTACATAGTAATTTCCTTTGTCGTCCGGAATAAGAGATATATTCTGAACTTTCCCTTCGATAATACCATATTCCTGGAAACGGAAGTTATCAAGTTTGATCAAGACCTTTTCTCCTGGAATAATCTTCCCTGAATTGGCTGTAGGAACAGACATTCTTCCTACTATTCGATCTTTGTTCTTTGGTAGGATAGAAACTATAGGCTCTCCCGGCTTTACAAACTGATTTTCCCCGAAAAACTGCTGGAAGCTTGCTACACCATTCGTGGAAGAAATAACAAGGTAATTTTGCTCCCATTGCTTTAATGACTTTCTAAGTTGTTCAAATAACTGTAAAGTCTGTGCAGAGTAAGTAATTCTTTCTTTTTCCGAGTTGATTGCTGTAACGCTTTGAGTTTTGTTAATATTTGAAATTCCTTCCTCAGCCTGAGATATGGATATATTAATATTCTCAAGGTTTTGCTGTGCCTGAAGATATTTAATCTTTTCATTTTCCAGTTCTACCGCAGAGATTACTCCTTGATTAAAGAGTTCCTGAGATCTGTTAAAATTCTTTTTAGTAAGATCATATTTTACGGATTCCAGACTTTTCTGCTGTCTTAAAGTTGTCATTCTTAATTTATATTCAGAAATACTCTTTTGAGAAGCGAGGTTTTCGGGAACGTAAGGTTGTAACCTTCTGAAAAGTTCTTCATCTTGAAAAGCTTTTGCAAAACTGTTGTATTCTCCCTGCAATTCTCCAAGCTTAAATCTGGATGACTGGGCAAGAGGAAAAGAATACAGTTGATTCGGAGATATAGAATCAACGATTTTTTTTAGTTCCAGAACATCCTTGTAATTGGCTGCAGATTGCATGACCATTAGTACATCATTCTTTTTAACTTCCTGATGATCTTTAATAAATATTTTCTCTATTCTGGTCCCTATTCTTGCCTCTATTTTCTCCGGAGGATTTTGAGAAGTTACAATAATGGGAGCCGGCACAAATTCCGGGTATTTTATAATATAACTCATTACGAAAATAAGCAGGATAATCACAAATATAACTGTGTTTCCCCAACGTATCATCCAATTAGGCGGCTGGGTAAGAATATCCTGTACACTTTCTGAGCGGAGTTCGATATTGTCTAAAACGTCTTCTTTCATTTTTCTGAGATAAAATTTCTTTCCAAATTTGAAAAGAATATTATTTTAATTTCCTAATTCTAGTTGATTTCTAACCAATCTGTAGTATTCGCCTCTTAAATCAACTAATTCTGCGTGGCTTCCTTCTTCTACAACCCTTCCTTTATCCAATACAATAATTTTGTCGGCATGTTTTACAGTGGAAAGCCTGTGAGCAATAACTACGGCTGTTTTTCCCTGGAAGAACTGTTCTAGATTTTCCATAATAACCTTTTCGTTATTAGCGTCCAATGCAGATGTAGCTTCATCAAATAAGATGTATTGAGGTGATTTGTAAACTGCTCTTGCTATAAAGAGTCTTTGCTTTTGTCCGCCACTTACTCCAACACCTTCATTTCCGATCTTTGTATTATAGCTGAGAGGTAAGCCTTCTATAAAGTCTTTAATATTGGCAATTTCTACTGCTCGCCTTAGTTTCCGTTTATCAATGTGATCTTCACCCACTGCGATATTATTGGCGATAGTATCGTTAAATACATAACCTTCCTGCATTACTACACCACAATGATCTCTCCAGAAACGTGGAGATATGTTTTTCATGCTTGTGTTTCCGATTCTAATATCTCCTTTGTCAGGATCATAAAATTTCATCAAAAGCTTAAGTAAAGTGGTTTTTCCACTTCCACTTGCTCCCACGATAGCAGTAGTTTTTTGATAAGGGATTGTAAGATTCAGGTTTTCAAAGACAGGAACATCTGATCCTACATATCTGAAAGACATATCTGTAATTTCGATATCTCTATGTGGAATATCCATGGCGTACTGCTCATCTTTACTTTCTTCATCTTCTTTATCATGAATTTCTCCTAATCTTTCAAGGGATATTTTAGCATCCTGAGTTTGCTTAATAAAATCGATGAGCTGCAAAAGCGGGCTGTTCAGCTGTCCAATGATGTATTGTACAGAAAGCATCATCCCTAATGTTAAGTTTCCACTTAATACCAGTTTTGCAGAAAGGAAGCTTACCAGAATATCTTTAATCTGATTAATGAAATTTCCTCCTACTGACTGCCATTGTTCTAATGAAAGTGATTTTATCCTTATTTTAAATAACTTTACCTGAAGAAATTCCCAATCCCAACGTTTTTGCTTTTCAGCGTTATGCATTTTGATTTCTTGCATACCGTTGATTAATTCAATGACTTTGCTTTGCTCCTGAGAAACCTGGGAAAATCTTTTATAATCAAGTTCTTTTCTTTTTTTAAGGAAAAAGGTAATCCATCCGATATATAATCCAGCACCAATCAGATAAACAATGAAAAGCCTGTAATCATACAGTAATAAAACAATGCTGAAAATAATAAGATTCACAAGCGAGAACAAAGTGTTCAGTGAAGAACTTGTTAAAAGTTGTTCTATCCTGTGATGATCGTTAATTCTTTGCATGATATCACCCGTCATCCTAGTATCGAAGAAGCTTATAGGGAGCTTCATCAGCTTAATGAAGAAATCGGAAATGATCGAAATATTTATTCTGGCTGAAAGGTGAAGAAGGATCCAGCTTCTGATCACTTCGATACCCATTCTTCCAAGGAACAGCATGATCTGGGCAAGAAGTACCACGTAGATAAAGTTGATGTCCTGATTCTGAATACCGACATCCACAATACTTTGCGTAAGGAAAGGGAATACCAGTGAAAGTAAACTTCCTGCTAAAAGCCCTACCGCCAATTGAATGACAAGGGATTTATATTTTAACAGATACTTGGAAAGGAATGAAAAGCTGGCTTTACTTTCTTCAGAATCAAATTCCGTTTGAAAGAATGCTGGTGTGGTTTCCAGAATAAGAACAATTCCTTCTTCCGTATTTTCATTAGCGTTTTCTCCAATCCAGGCTTTAATGAATTCTTCCTGTGTGTAAGAAATCAAGCCATAACTTGGATCTGATATATATACGTTGTTATTTTTATCTGTTTTATAAACTACAACAAAGTGGTTTTTGTTCCAGTGGGCAATACAAGGAAGTGGAACTTCTTCTACAAGGGTTTTGAAGTCAACCTGAACTCCCATCGATCGGAATCCCAGGTTTTCTGCAGCATCACTCAGCCCCAAAAGGCTGCTTCCTTCACGGGTAGTCTCAGAAAGAGCTCGTATCTGTTGTAGGGATATATTTTTACCGTAATATTTACTTACGATTCTCAGACAGGTTGGTCCGCAGTCTTTAGTGTCTGGCTGCTTATAAAAGGGGAATTTTTTCAAAACTAATACTCATTATAAAATGTCGTCATATTTTGACGACATTTTTTGCTTTATTCAATATTATAATTCAAAGAAATGGTTGGCTAGTAGTAGCACCATTTGTTACATGCATTAATAGCTCCTTCCTTAGGTGGATTTATTTTGGACTCGCAGTAGCTTGCTTCACTTTGGATTCTTGCACATTCCTGTGTAATACCACCTTTTAGTGTTCTTAAGTTCTCTCTTGAAAGTTTTTTAAGATTTTTCATAATATATAGTTTTTGGTTAATGCTTTATTTTTCCTAAGATAGTGAAATTTTAGAATTGTCAGCTTTTTTTTACTAAAAGTCTTCATCTTCTATTAATTCATCAACAAAGAATACAATATCTTCACGATCGTATCTTTCAGGGTACTGATATCCGTTGATAATAAATACAGGAGTGAAGTTCAGCCCGGCATTGCTGTTTTCCATAGACATTGCTACCAGAGGGCTTACATTTTCTGATGTAGGAACTCCTCCTACAAGAGTATTGATCTGGCTTTCGTCTTTTGTTTCAAACCATTTTTCTATGGCATGAAGGAATTCTTTTTCAGGTTTATTATTGTAAATGTGAGTGAAATCTGAGATCAACTGATTGTATTTTTCATTGGCTCTTTCTGGAATATAATTGAATCTCATTTGTAATGAAATGTCATCCGGATATTTCTCTAAAAGGTTTTCTACAATTTTATGAGCATCTTTACAGAAACCACAATATGGATTGGAAACAATGGAAATACGAACTTTAGTATCTTTTTTTCCTACTGAGAAAGTTTGAGTATCCTGAAAATCAATTTTATCTTTTGTTAATAATTGACTTTTGAATAGCTCATAATTTCTTTTAAATCTCAGGTTCTTAGCATTTGACTTTTGAATCTCCTCTTTTTGCTCAAGTAAAGTATTGAAATAGATTACTGCTGAAAAAATAAGAGCCCATAAGATAACAGTAAGTAGAAGTATTCCAACTGCAAATGAGTAATTTTCAAAAAAGAAACTGCTGATAACCAATTGTCCTACAAGGATTGAAATGATTAAAAGACAAACTTTACAAAATGTCTTCTCTACAAAAGCCTGAACGTAAAGAGAATATCCAATTGCCAGTATGGAAACAAATGTAAACCCTTTTACAATATAAGCGGTTGCAGGTAAAAACAGCCCTAATACCGCAAGCCCTGTGAAATAGATTAATGAAAAGTCAGAAAACTTTAAACCTAAAATACTGGTTTTATCTTGTTTTATGATTTTATCACAAGCATTAACTGTCTGTGTAACAGTAGGAGCACCACATATACTTCCGATCACTGTAGAAGTATTTCCGAATTTCTGATTGAATAATTCCAATGAAATATATACACCAGCTAGTGAAAGTAAGTTGAAAATAGCTTCCTGTATGGTTTGGTTGAGAAGGGAATAAATAAGAATGACTGCAAAAATAGCATATAAAACAGGCTTGAAATTGAAGACCATTTTACTTTCTGCATTTTCGGTTTTTTCAAATAGAAGTACAAAGTTTGTAGACTTGTTATATAACTCTTCTTTGTTTAAAGTTTTTGCTTTTTCCGAGTAGACTGAGTAATTGGTTCCTGATTTTTTGACTAAGGAAAACGAATTTTCTACAATTGCAATAAACTCTTCAGGAAGTTCATTCCAGTATTCTTTGTCAAGTTCATAGGCATCATTTTTTACTCCCATAAAGTTCAAAGTATCGCTAAATGCCAGCGCAGATGGATAATTCGGATGGGAATTAAACTGGAAAATAAACTCCTGCTTATCGAGTTTCAGATAGTTAATTAGTTTGTCAAAAATCATATTAATATTTTTAACTAAAATACACAGATGTTTTAAATTAACAAAAAAATTTTTCTTTTATTAGTGAGATATAGCGTGGAGTAGGCGTATTTAGTTTAATTTTCAATATTTTATATTTAATTTTAATTGGAAATGTTTTTTAAAAATTAAAGTTTTAAAGTTCATCATAATGATGATCTGGTTCATAAAAGAGAAGTATTGTCCACATCCTTATTTTCCCCTTAATCTAAAATTCATAATAACAATGGTTATAGAATTTTCATTATTTAAAAACTAAGTCTTTTCTAAAGAAATAAAAATATATAAGTTCGACAGGCGAATGACACTACAAATAATCTTTTGGATCAGTCAAATTAATGGGTTTAAATTTTAGATATATATCTTCTTTTAAAGGGAATAACTCTAATTTTTCTTCTGTTGAAAATAGGGGATAACTGGAATATTTTATGTGTAACCAAAACTTTGATTCTGTAGTTTTTTAACGTATTAAGTACAACTTAATTGATTTTTTATTATTGTATCTCAAGTTTGATTAAGATTAATATTGTTGTTCTATAAACTCAAAAAAACTTAAAAAATCATAAAGTTTTCATAAAGTTTTAAAAAAGAAATAAAATGTTTTTGTATTTATAAAATATGTCGTACTTTTACATCGCCTTGAATGAGGGAACAAGTCAAGGTAATAAATTTTTTTTCATCATTTGTGTTTTTAGAATCGTATCGCCTGATACGATTCTTTTTTTATTCTATTTTTCGTAGTTTAAAAGGAGATCTATAAAGTAAGAATAGGTGACAGAACCTTCCTGTTGATTGCTTTTTAGGAAGAGATTATTGGTAAATCCAAAAAAGTCATCCAGCCATCCCTGATGTCTGAGAATGAAATCCTTTTCATAAGCACGATCTCTTTTCATTGCAGGAGAATAATTGTTGATAACTGATTTTACAAACTCTGGATCTTCATCCACAATAAATTTTAAAAGACTTTTTAGAGTAAAGTATTCGGTGCTATATCTCAAATCAGGATGATGAGAGTGAACCCCTATCAGATATCCTACAAAATTAGCCTCTTGTTCTCTTGCAAAACCAAGCTGATGAGCACTCTCATGGGCTGTAGTAAAAGGAATGAAAGTAGATGGTAATTCAGCGTTATATTGTGCTTCGGCAGTGAATGGATTATAGTATCCTAGAATGCCTGTAAAATTCATTACTTTTTTAAATAAACTAGGCTTAATGGAAGCAATTTGGGTTGCTTTTTTGTCCGAAATATATCGGGGAATTTTTGCCTGTTGTTGTAAAATTTCCAGCTGTATGGATTTTAAGTCTGTAATGATGAAAACCCCATTCTTGTCTTCCTTTACAGATTGGCGTGAAACTTTACACTTTTCAAGATATTGGAGTGCTAGTTTTTTAGCTTTATTCATTTCAGGCTCGTTCTGGCTCGAGAGTTTTTTTATAATCGGAGTCTGGAAATATAGCATCCCCCAGAATATCTGATAGGTAAAGTAAAAGATATTGATGATCAAAAGAAGTCTTACGAGGGAAGTGTTTCTTTTTTTTTTCTTAAATAAAGTAATGAAACAGTATAAAAGGCTAATTCCTAATAGGATATAAAAAACATCTCCCCCAGAAAATGGAAGCCAGCTGAACAATATCTGATGAAAACCTTTTTGAAAATCAAAGAAACTTTCAAAAAAAGAAATCATGTGCTTAGACTTTGAAAAACAGTAAAATAAAAGAAATTGGGCAAGTAAAATACCTGCCCGAAATCTCTTCTTCTTATATATATGTTGTATATTCTTAATGAGCACCTTCGGATTCTAAAACGTCAACGTTAATTCCCTGTCTAAATAAAGATTTTTTAGCCAGATATGCAAATACCGTGATGTATACAAAACACAATACAGGAATTATATACGAACTGTGAATTCCGATAATATCAGAAAGCTTGCCCTGAAGTGGTGGGATGATACCTCCACCTAAGATCATCATAACAAGGAATGCAGATCCCTGGGCTGTGTATTTTCCTAAACCTGTGATGGCAAGTGTAAAAATAGAAGGCCACATGATACTACATGCAAGACCTCCGGAAAGGAATGCATAAATAGCAAAGTTCCCTGTGCTCAACAATCCTACGATCATTGCAACAGTTCCGAATAATCCAAAAATAATTAATGTTAAAGCAGGTTTGTTCTTACTCACTAAGAATAATAAAACCTGAATAGCTACACATACTGCATAGAAATACAGATGAGACATATCTTTCTGAGCAATCGTATTGATTCCGATAATCACAGAGAATGCAATGAAAGGAACAATAATAGTAGCAATAGTTTGTTGTTGTTTTGTTAAATTAAAAACAGCAATAGCACCCGTCCATCTTCCGATCATTAAACTACCCCAATACATGGAAATATAAGGTGCCAGATCAGAAGACTGATGCCCTCCGAATTCAGGCAAGCTTAAAAGCTCTCCAAGATTACTTCCGATAGCAACTTCTACCCCTACATAAGCAAGAATAGCAATCATTCCCAATACAAGCTGCGGATATTTCATAGCACCCCAGCCTTCAGCATTTTTCTTAGCACTTGAGTTTGCAAATAAAAGAGAGATAATAACAACAAGTAATGCACCACCCAGGTACATCATTCTCTTTTTCTCCAATGGATGCTTGATGGCTTCCAGATCTGATTTTGTTTTTACAATTTGTGCTTTATAAGAATCAATTGTAGCAGTATTTGTTTCTTTCTCTACATTGCTTTCCAATGTAGTTATCTGCTGGCTTAGCGTCTCGATATTCTTTGCTTCCTCAGAATTGTAGCTGCTGAATACAGGAATAAAGAAAAGGATCACAAGAATTGTCATTGCAATCAGTGTCTTTCTTGCTTTACCAGCTTTTTCCATAGGCTCAGTAGAAATACCATCAGGAAGTTTCTTTGAAAAGTAGAAGATCCCGGCAGCAATTAAGAAAAGAGCACCTACAGCCGTATAAAGTAAAATTACCTTATCAAGAGCAAGGTGTTTGATCTGATCATCATCTACTGTAGCAGTAGTCCCGAAAAGTGCCAATCCTACGATAATAGGACCGATGGATGTTCCAAAAGAGTTGATTCCACCTGCAAGGTTTTGTCTGCTTGCTCCGGTTTTAGGATCTCCCAGAAGAACGGCAAACGGATTCGCAGCGGTCTGCTGAATAGAAAAACCTAATGCTACCACAAAAAGCCCGATAAGCATTCCATAATATACATTGCTTTTCACCGCAATAATCATAATGGCTGCCCCAAAGGCGGATAACAGAAGCCCGTAAACAATACTCTTTTTGTATCCCCATTTACCGATAATATCAATTCCTTTTATAGTACTGAATATGAAAAGCAGTAACGCTCCCAAAAAATAAGCAGTATAAAAAGCAAAATCTATTAGCTGAGACTGAAACTGGTCAAGAGAAAAATAGTTTTTACAGAAAGGGATGAAAATACTATTGCCGGCAGCAATAAAACCCCAGAAAAAAAATACAAGTACAAGTGTGTACAGCGCCGGGTAATTAGTCGGCTGGTTGGTTTTTGACATATTTTATTGAAAATTTCGCAAACAAATATAGCTATTTCTTTTAAATAGAGTGTTCTGTCAAGGTTTTTTTAATTACTTGATAAGCCTCTTCTTTAGAGTCTTTTGGAGAATCAGTAGGCTCTATAATTCCATTGAAATAGACTTTTACTCTTCCGGGATAGCCCTTGGAGTTTTCAAAAGGAAACATTTCCTTAAGCCCTATAAAAGTATAAACTGCAATAGGAGAGTTGTGTTTTGAAGACAGCATAAACGCTCCGTCTTTAAAATTATCGAGAATGACAGACGTATCATCGGGAACACCACCTTCAGGGAAAATAGCAATGCTGTTACCTTCCTCCATCTTTTCAGCACATCTTCGGTACACGTCAGCACGGCTTTTTGCGCTGGATCGGTCTACCATGACGCAGACTCTTTTGTAAATAGTTCCGAAGATAGGGATCTTTACAAGTTCTTTTTTTCCTACAAAACAAATCGGATGGTGCGGAAAAAGAATGCAGGTAAGCATGATATCCATGATCGAAGTATGGTTCGATATGAAAACATATTCTTTATTTCTGTCTTTTTCCTGCTCAGAAAGTTTAATAAGCTCATATCGGAAACCCATCCCGTAAAACATTCCAAAACACCACAAGCGGATAAACTTGTAGGAATATTTGTAATGTTTTTTATTAAAAGATAAAAGATAAACAGGGATTCCAATAGTAGTCGTTAAAACAAATGCTAATAACAACAGCCAAAATCTCCAGAGATAATTTAAAATTTTTGTCACAGCTTAACCGTTAAAAATTACTTTCTTTTTTACCGAATAATTAAGAATGGAAACCAATAAAATTGCTGCAATCTTACTGATCATTTCCGGACTCAAGGTATAAAAAATTAAATTGATATTATCTTTAAATATAAAACTGTAGAATATCTGGAAAAACCCAAGGCTTAACAATGTCGAAAAGAAGGAAACAGCCATAAAATAAGCAAATTCCTTTTTCTTGGAATGCTTTCCTCTTTCAAATACGAACCAGATGCTCAGAAAATAATTCGTGATGATTCCGCAACAGGTGGAGAATATATTGCTTAAAGGATAATGTACCCCATGAAAGTTAGTTTCTTTAGCAAGGAAGTGTGGTAAATAAGTGCTGAATATTTTGAAACTGCCAATTTCAACAATAGCACTTAGTCCTCCGGCAATAATGAAGAACAAAACTTGTTTTTGGCGTATGAGTATTTCTTTCATTTAATTGATATAAATATATGTCATATAATACTGAACCTTAGAACGTGTTATAAGTACAGCAACAGCTGCTTTGCAATGTTCCATGTATTAATAATAGTTTACATCTATTAATAATTGTGGTATCTCATTATATGAATATGCAAATTTATAACTATATGTTAAACACTGAAAAAAGTTGTTAAAATATTTTTTTAAATAAAAATTATTTCTAATTTTAATAAGCAGAATGATGTTACAATAACCTGATAATAAATTCATTTTCAAATCCTTGTGTTAATGGTTTTTTCTATCTTGTAATGCGCGATTGGAAGCATACGACTCCTAAATTTTATGTCCTAATTGATAACAATATTTGTATGAAACGTCAAAACAAATACAGAAAATTCCAGCTTCAACAGAAAAATATTGAAGCTCTTGAGAAAGAAAACTCCCGCTTCAAACGAGTGTATTCTGAATATGAAAATATGTCTAATGAACTTTGGAATCTTGAGAACTCTACAGGGGAACCCGTTCCCGATGACTTTATCAATGCCATGGTATTACAGGCTTCCTATCTGGAAGACGAAATAGAAGACTGGCTTATTCAGTTCAATGAAAAAAAAGCAAAGATTAAACATTAATGATTTTAGACAGCTTCCAGGTTGTTTTTAAACGCTAATTGAAGATAAATTCATAATTTAGCACCCTTAAATTAAAATCTAAAATATGGTTGCTATTGTAGATAGTGGTTCTACGAAATCGGATTGGGTAATACTTGATGACTTTAAGAAAGTATTCTTAAAAACAGAAACTATCGGTTTCAATCCGAACTTTATCAACAGAGAACTTATCGCTCCTGAAATTCAGAAGAACAGCAACCTGATGTTGGTCAAAAATTCAATTACCAAAGTATTTTTCTATGGTTCAGGATGTGGTGTGAAAAAAAACTGCGAAACGATACAAGAAGAACTTATTAAGGTATTCAGTAAAGCTGAAATCATCGTAAAAGAAGATTTGATGGCTGCCGCATATGCTGCATATAGCGGGAAACCTGCTATTGTATGTATTTTGGGAACAGGATCAAACTCTTGTTATTTCGATGGAGAAAACCTGAAAATTGAATTACCATCTCTTGGATTCCTTATCGGTGATGAAGGAAGTGGAAGTGCAATCGGAAAACAGCTGGTGCGTAGGTATTTTATGAAAAAACTGCCTTCAGACCTTCATGCTGAATTTGAAGCAGAATATAAACTTACCGTAGAAGATACATTGAAAAATATGTATCACAAACCAAGACCAAACGCCTATCTGGCAGATTTTACCAAATTTGTGATTGAAAGAAAAGATCACCCTTATTTTAAGGACATGGTTTTCGAAGAAATGAAAAGTTTCTTTGAATATCAGGTTCTACCTTATCATGAAGCAAAAGACGCCGAGATCAATTTCATTGGCTCTATTGCTTATTATTATGAAAATATTCTACGTTCTGTAGCAACAGAATTTAATTTAAATGTGGGACATGTAGTACAGAAACCAATTGAAAGCTTAGTAGATTACCACATTAAATATATACTCTAACAAAAAATAAAACCTATGTCAAGTAACAACAATCGCGACGAAAAGAATTTTAGTCAGGCCGCGTTAGATTATCATAAAGCAGAACCTAAAGGAAAAATAGAAGTTATACCATCCAAACCGCACTCTTCTCAAAGAGATTTGTCATTGGCATACTCTCCCGGAGTTGCTGTTCCTTGTATGGAAATCCACGATAAGCCTGAAACAGTATACGATTATACAGGGAAAGGAAATCTGGTAGCTGTAATCTCAAACGGTACAGCAGTACTTGGTTTAGGTGACATCGGAGCAGAAGCTTCAAAACCGGTAATGGAAGGAAAAGGTCTTTTATTCAAGATCTTTGCTGATATCAACGTATTTGATATCGAAATTGATGAAAAGGATCCGGACAAATTTATTGAAATTGTAAAAGGTATCGCTCCTACATTCGGAGGAATTAACCTTGAAGATATCAAAGCTCCTGAAGCTTTTTATATAGAACAAAGATTGAAGGAAGAATTAAATATTCCTTTGATGCACGATGATCAGCACGGAACGGCAATTATTTCTGCTGCTGCTTTGATCAACTCATTGCAGATCGCTAATAAAGATATTGATAAAGTAAAAATGGTCGTGAACGGAGCTGGAGCAGCTGCGATTGCTTGTACCAAACTTTATATCTCATTAGGATTGAAAAAAGAAAACGTCCTGATGTGTGACAGTAAAGGAGTGATCAATCATAAGAGAGAAAACCTTACTCCTGAGAAATTAGATTTTATCGCTCAGACAGATATTGAAACATTGGAAGATGCTGTAAAAGGTTCTGATGTTTTCGTTGGATTATCTAAAGGAAACGTAATGACTCCTGAGATGTTGTTAAGCATGGGTGAGAATCCTATTGTATTTGCTTTAGCAAACCCTGATCCTGAAATTGCTTATGACCTTGCGCTTTCAACACGTAAAGATGTAATCATGGCAACAGGTAGAAGTGATTTTCCTAATCAGGTGAACAACGTATTAGGATTCCCTTACATTTTCCGTGGAGCATTAGATGTTCAGGCAACAGGAATCAATGAAGAAATGAAACTTGCTGCAGTACATGCTATTGCAGATTTAGCAAAAGAACCGGTGCCGGAAGCTGTAATTTTAGCTTACAATGTTCAGAATTTACAATTCGGAAGAGAATATTTTATTCCAAAGCCATTTGACAACAGATTGATCACAAAAGTATCGAGTGCTGTAGCAAAAGCGGCTATTGAAAGTGGTGTGGCAAGAAAAACTATTTCTGATTTTGAAGAATACGAACACCAGCTTCTAGACAGAATGGGAAGAGACGAAAGATTGGTAAGAATGATGCAGAGCCGTGCAAAATCCAATCCGAAGAGAATCACCCTTGGAAATGCTGAAGAATATAATGTACTGAAGGCAGCACAAATTCTTTATGAAGAAGGAATTGCTTACCCAAGTCTTTTAGGAGATAAAAAATACATCAAGGAACAAATGGAGCGTTTCGGTATCAACCTTGATATTCCAATCATTGATCCAAGTGATGACGATCAGAAAGAAAACAGAAAGAAATACAGAGAAACTCTTTGGAAACTTCGCCAGAGAAAAGGAATGAACGAATACAAAGCGAAAAGATATGTTCGCCAGAGAGATTATTTCGGACCTTTAATGCTGAAGCATGGAGATACTGATGGTCTTATTGTAGGATTCTCTAAAAACTATACTTCTGTATTACGTCCTGTTTTAGAAGTGATTGAAAAAGATAAAGGCGTAGATAAAGTAGCCGCAATGATGATGATCCTTTCTGAAAAGAAACCTATTTTCTTTGCAGATACATCTATCAACCAAAATCCTACAGCTGAAGATCTTGTGAATATCGCTAAAATGGCAGAATTTACAGTAAAATCTTTTGCTATTGAACCTAGAATTGCAATGCTTGGATTTGAAAACTTTGCTGCGATTTCTGAAACTTCTAAAAAAGTAGCAAAAGCAGTGGGTATCCTTCACGAGAAATATCCTAAAATGATCGTAGATGGTGAAATTCAACCGGATTTTGCAATGAATGCAGATCATTTAAGTGATTATCCTTTCTCAAAATTAGGAACAACTCCGGCAAACACATTCATCTTCCCGAATCTTGAAAGCGCAAACTTATCTTACAAAATTCTTAGAGGAATGAAGGTAGCACAGGTTATCGGTCCAATTCTTATGGGATTAAAACAACCGGTACACGTTCTTCAGATGCGTTCAAGCGTAGATGAGATCGTAAATCTTGCAACGATTGCTGTTCTTGACGCTCAGAGAAGAGAGAAAAAAGCATAAGATTATTAATATAATAATGAAAAAGCATCTTGTAAAAGATGCTTTTTTTATTGAATAGAGAGTACTAATTTATTCCCGCGTTTTTTAGTTTATTATTTTCTTCTATAAGTTTTTTGTTTTCTCTTTCTAATCTTTCGATGTACTTATGTTGAGTTTCCAATATAAAGTTGGGAATCTTTGAATAAGCGATATTACTGTCTTGAATACCATTTTCCAATCGCTGAGAATGTTTTAATTCGTTATTTTTAATACTTTCCGAAGAGACTCCCAGAACTTTTGCCAGTTTTTCCCATTCATCCTCGTAGATTTTCACTTCTCCACGTTCTTTTCTTGAGTAATTAGATGCATCTGTACCTATAATCTTTCCCATTTGTAACTGGGATAAACCCTTTTGCCTTCTAAGGTTTTTTAACTTTTCATACGCCTTCATTTCTTGATGTTTTTTACAAATGTGCAGATTTTATGAATTATTTGCAAGAAAAATACAGGAAAAATGCATATTATTTCTTTTATGGGTGATTTTTTTGTTTGTATCTTCATTGATGTCAATAATGACAAAAAAAATCAAATTAAAAATTTAACGCATGAAAAAATTAGAAAACCTTAAGGGGAAAAAATTAGGAAACATGAAAAGCATTATGGCTGGAAAAGCAATAGGAGGTGGTGCAGGATTAGCTGGACCATGTGGAGGTACAGGCTCTATGGATGATCCGCATGTATTGGAAACGCTTACCATTACAAAAGGTGGAGGCGGTACTAATGATGGATGTGACTAGTTATCCCTTCTGATCTAAAAAAAACTGAAGACTCTTTATATTTTAAAGAGTCTTCCTTTATCTAATGTATAGTATTCGGTAATTTATAATATATGATTCTGATTTTATCAACCCCAAATGATGATGATACAAACATCGTTATGGAACATTTGGCTGCTTTAGGTGAAAAGTGCTTAAGAATAAATGATCTTGATTTGTTTAACGGAAATATAAAGATGCATTATGAGCTGTCACCGGAACCTAAATTATTTGTAGAAAGTATTTACTTTGAAAAAACAGACCTGTCATCTGTTAAATGTGTTTGGTTCAGAAAATTTGGATTTTTTGATAAATTCAAACCCTATTTGCAAGGGGAAACTAATATCGAGATGCTGGAATACCTGAAATTGGAATATACGACGACGTTAGATCTTTTTTTTGATTTTTTAAAAGATAAAAAATGGCTTAATCATTATTCAAATATTAAAAAAATAAATAAAATCAGTACTCTGATCGCTTCTCAAAAGCTAGGATTAAGCATTCCCAAAACGACAATAACTAATACTGCTGATTCTCTGGACCTCAAAGAATCATATATCACCAAATCAATAAAAGACGGAACAGTGGTGAATGTTAAAGATGAAATATTTTTCTTTTTAACAAAGGAAGTGAAGCCAAAAACAATGTCCCGTTATAAAGGCTTTTTCCCAAGTTTGTTTCAGGAGAAAATAGAAAAAGAATATGAACTTAGAATTTTCCATCTGAATGGAAAAAACTACCCAATGGCTATCTTTTCTCAGAGAGATGCACAGACAGGTGTAGATTATAGACATTATAATTATAGTAAACCCAATAGGATGATTCCTTATGAATTACCTGAAGAAATTGATGAAAAGATCTGTAGTCTGATGAAGAATCTCGGACTTGATACAGGGTCACTGGATATTATAAAAGGAAAAGATGGTGATTATTATTTTTTGGAAGTAAATCCTTCAGGACAGTTTAGAATGACGTCCTTACCTTGTAATTATGATCTCCATTATAAAGTAGCAAACCATCTAAAAGCGATGAATACATGAAAAAAACATTATTAAAAGAATTGGGATACGAAAAAAAGAAAGAGCTTCTCCCTGTAATTTTCTCTCATATAGCTCCCATGGAGGTTAGTAAAATAAAAAGAGACCGCCCGTTTAGATTAGCTAAGACTAATATTCACCAGTCAGAAATCTATTGCTTAAGAATTTATAAAGATGGAATTAACATATCTACAGAATAATAAAGACAAATATATCCACGTATTTTCATGCTGTATCCCTGTGAAAGGGGAGGAAAGAGGTGCTATTTATGATCTTCAGAGAGAAGAAATAGAATTTGTACCCAATACAATGATAGATTTCTTGGAATATATTGATCAAAAGAAAATCAGTTCTGTCCTGCATGAATTTGAAGCAGATAAAATGGCTGGAAAGTATCTGGATTATTTAGCAAAGAATGAAATTATTTTTTATTCTCATAAAGAGTTCTTTCCGAAGCTGGCTGTTAAAAGTATTAATGAAGATACATGCACAATACAGTTTGTTACGCTGATACTCTCGGATTTTATTAGAGATCATTTTAATACTGTTATAGAGAATATTAGTGCATTGGGAGTAAAAAGATTACATATCCATATTGATCGTAAAGATTGTATGAAAGAAATTAATACAATCCTGGATGCTTTGGATTATACAAGAGTAACCAATATATCATTCTCTATTCCTTACCAGAAAATTGATAAAAAACTATATACCAATAATCGTTTAAAAACATTGTATATCTTTAACTCACCTAAAGAAAAAGCGCTTGTAAATAATGAAGTGACGAGTCTTTTTATAACGGTAAGTGATGCCAGAATGTTCTTACCTAAATTTAATATTAATACCGTTGAAATCAATACTACAGCTTATAATATTGCAAGGAACTATAATCTTTCATTATATAAAACCATATTTGTAGATGAATCGGGGAAAATTAAATTTAATATCACTGATACCAATAACTACGGAAATATAACAGATTCATTTGAAAAAATAAAAACCGGAACCATTCAGAAGTTATCCGAGTTGTGGAATATTAAAAAAGAAGATATCGCTCCATGTAATGCTTGTGAATTCAGATTCTGTTGTACGGTAGTTCAGGTTCCCTTTAAAAGTAATAATGGCTATGCAGTTGCCTGTAATTATGACCCATATAATGCTGAATTAAACTAGAAATAATGAATAGAAAACTGATAGGGCTGTTAGGAGTACTTTGTGTAAGCTTTTTTATGCAAAGCTGTAAAAATTATTATTATCTGAAACATACTATTCCATCAAATAATGAGGAGGGTAATCGTATTCATAACTTAAAAATTTCTGATGAAAATATACAGTTCATCACCTATTCCGATTATCAGTTTAATAAAGTAAATGAAAAGTATGTCTTCTTTGCAACAAAAGATATAGATCATATTCTTAAAACACATATAAAAAAAGCTTACGCAGAGCAATTTATGTTTATGTATACCAATATGAGCATTTATAATAATATGCTGGGGTTTTATTATAAAGATATTTCTTTGGAAAATGTAGTACAAGATTATGATAGAAAACCAGATGTAGATTTAGGTAATGGCGTTTTGTATACCTATGATTCCGGAAAATTTAATGTAGTTGATATTTATAGAAAGTGTAGTAATGGGGGAGTCATAAGGTTTATTAATTTGAATAACCCAGACGAAAAAGACCCTCAGTTTAAAAAATTTCATCGTGAAGTCAATAACTTGTTTTTTGATCTTAATCAGAGTTTGTGGGACAAAAATGCTGTAGACTTTCAATAATCTGTAAAATAGTATGGCTGAAAGCATAGACAATATCTTGAAATACCTGAAAAAAAAAGATATTCTTTTAGAAAGAAAAACATTTACCTCCCAAATTCAGTCGCATCCTGCTTTTCCAAGTCTGATGTCTATAATAAGTGCACTCAATGTAAATTTCATCTATAATTACGCGATAGAAATTGAAAATTCAGAGGTACATGAGTTACCCAATGACTTTTTAACATATGTTGAGCTTAAAGATAACCAGTCGGAATTAGTTTTTGTTGAGAAAGCAAATACAGATTATCTGATCAACGGAAAACATACACTGGACGAAAACGACTTCCTTAAAAAATGGAATAATATTGTCATTTTAATCGATGAAACACATTCCATACCCCAAAAGACAAGTAATAACAGACATATTCCATGGGTAATTGTAGGTCTTGTTCTGATCTTATTGATTTTTGCAGCCTATCAGATAAATCGGTTTTCTTTCATCTATCTGCTTTTATCGTTATGTGGATTTTTTATGTCTGTGCTTTCGCTAAGGAAAATATTCGGAATAGAAAATCATATTGTAAACAGAGTCTGTTCCGGAAACTATACAGATTGTTCATTCTCCAACGATACGAAAAGTAAAAATTTTGTCTCAAATTTCGGAGATTTCAGTTTAGTTTATTTCTTTTCGAATATCGTCAGCTTATTACTTCTGCAAGCAAGCCACAATGATGGAGTTTTCCTCATGATACAGAAAATTTTGTTGATTGTCATTTTTCCTGTCATAGGATATTCACTCTTTTATCAGATATTCAGGATCAAAAAAATATGTCCTCTATGTATTGGGATCATCCTTGTTTTACTCTTACAAACATATATTTTATTGATGTGATATGAATGTAATACCTATTATGCCTTTGGTTTTATATGCCGTTTTTTATTTGTTAATCCTTGTTTTATGGCTAAGGATTAGAGCTTATTTAAAACAAAATGAAAACATCAAAGATCAGCTGATAAGAAAAAAAAGAGTTGCCAGAAACTATAACCTTTTTATTAATACTTTACATACGGAGGAAAAGAAAGAATTACCTGAACCTGTGATTGTACTTGGAAATAAAAGCAGTGAACAGGAATTGACGATATTTACAAGCCTTTACTGTGAAATGTGCAAAGATATATGTGAGACAATCAATAAGATACTTTTTGCTTATGAAGAAGAAATCAGAATAAATATTTTTTTTAAAAAGCATCCTGTTGAAGACAAAAATGAACCTTTATACATTCTTCAAAACCTGTTTTTATCGGATGGATCTGAAGAGTTTATGAAAGCATTCAATTTCTGGTTTGAAAATAAGCATCTTAAGCCATGGAAAGATAAAAAGCTAGATCCTTCTAATGAGAATGAAGACAAGATTACTTCTTTGAATGAATGGTTTTCCATGAATAATATTATTTCTACACCTTCCGTTTTTATTAATGAGTATATTTATCCTCCCGAATTTGACAAAGAAGATCTGTATTATCATATAGAAGGAATAATAGAAAATAACGAATAAACTAAGACACCATGCACAATAGAATATTAATAGTAAGTATACTCCTTTTTGTTTTTCATAGCTTGTACTCACAGGATATGCGAATAGATTACAATTTGGTTTATAAAGAAGACTCTCTAAGTTCAGAAAACGTTACTAAGAAAATGGTTCTCATCATTCAAGATGGAGGATCAAAGTTTCTTACTGAAAAACAATATAATGTAGATTCACTAAGAAGTACAGGATTTAATGGTTTTGCTGTGAGTGATCATGATTTCCTTACTATAAAGAAAGATCAGAATCATGTTTCAAGATATTATTTTGTACTCAGAGATTCATATAAACTGGCAACTCCTACAAAATTTGACTGGAAAATAGAGAAAGATGTAGCGGAAAAATATGGTTATAAATGCCAAAAAGCAACACTTAACTATAAAGGAAGAACCTGGGAGGCTTGGTTTACTCAGGATATTCCGGTTCAGGAAGGACCTTATGTTTTCAAAGGGCTACCAGGATTAATTGTGTATATGAAAGATAATCGTGGATCCTATGAATTTACATTTTCAGGTCTCAAAAAAACTTTCCATAAAATGGAATTGGAAAATATGAATCTGAAACCTCTTGAAGTTTCTTACAATAACCTGAAAAAAATATTGATGGATTATTATAACGATCCGTTCAGAGAAATGAAGTCGGGAAATGTAAAAGCTAAATTTAAAGATGAAAAGGGAAATGAGATTCAACCTGATTTTAGAGAAATGACAAAAAAACTTCAATCTTTCCTTAAAAAACACAACAATCCGATAGAATTATCAGACGCAATTAAATATCCTTAACTGCTAAAAACAATTTATTTTAACCTTTAATGCTGTATTTGGGGGTTAAATTTTTATATTTGGGGAGTTTCAAAAATTAATAATGATATTTTCTTTACAAGGTACAGTTCAAGAACTTACACCTACCTATGCGGTAATCAATGTACAAGGCGTTGGATACTATGTTGGGATCAGCTTAATGACCTCACAGACACTGGTTTTAAATCAACAAACTTTTCTATTCATTCAACAAATAATCCGTGAGGATGCTCACCTTCTGTTCGGTTTTAACACTCGTTCAGAAAAAGAAATGTTTAATCTGTTAATAAGTGTTAATGGAGTAGGGGCTGTTTCAGCACTTATTCTGTTGTCTACACTAAGCCTTGATGAAATTGCTGCCGGCATACTTTCTGGGAATAGTGCGCTGATACAGAAAGCAAAAGGAATCGGAGCCAAAACAGCCGAAAGAATTATTGTTGATCTTAAAGATAAAGTCCAGAAATTCAGTGGTCCTGCTGAGAGTATTTCATCCGCAGTGGATAATAAAATCAAGGAAGAATCGTTATCTGCATTAGAAGTTTTAGGAATTCCTAAACGAACAAGCGAGAAGATTGCTGATAAAATTTTAAAACAAAATCCAAGCGTCTCGGTTGAAGAATTGGTTAAACAAATTTTAAAAAACATTTAACATTTGGTGGCGAATAATAAGCATTTTAAGATATTTTTGTTCCTATCGTTCCTGTGTATGTCTGTAAGTGCTTTTGCGCAGCAGACCAAAGACACAGCGATCATAAGAAAACAATACGAGGTGGCAGACCCCACGAGGTATGAAGCCTACTACGATATCAAAACCGGGATGTACTATGTATATCCCAAAATAGGAAATACGATTACAGGTCCTCCTACAGCCATGTCCCCGGAAGAGTATAAAGAATATATGCTCGCTACCCAGACAAAAGCGTATTATAAGGAGAAGTCTGATAAATATAATCTCCTTTTTAGAAAAGACAAAACTGATGCCAGAAAGAAAGGACTCATCCCTTCATTAATGATCAATAACAAACTATTTGAAACCATATTCGGTGGAAATAAAATAGAGATCATACCTTCAGGATACGCATCCATTGATTTCGGAGGACTTTACCAGAAAATAGATAACCCGCTGATCCTGCCACAGAACAGGACCAGCTTTACTTTTGATATAGACCAGAGAATTCAGTTGGGATTATTGGGGAAAGTAGGAGAAAACCTTCAGTTAAAAGCTAATTATGACACCCAGAGTGGTTTTGCTTTTGAAAACAGAATGAATCTCGTTTGGCAGGCAAAAGGAAGCTGGAAAGACCTTCAAAGCAAAGGGCTTGGAAATGTCGATAAGCCCAACGAAGGAGGAGAAGATAAAATCATTAAAAGAGTTGAATTCGGTAACGTAAATATGCCACTTTCAACAAGTTTAATCCGTGGATCACAATCGTTATTCGGGGTTAAGACTGAATTCCAGTTAGGAAAAACCTTTGGAACAGTTGTCCTTTCCCAGCAGCAGGGTGAAGCCAGAAATATTGTTGTACAAGGTGGTGGTGTGATGAATAATTTTAAAGTCAATGCCATTGATTATGAAGAGAACCAGCACTACTTTTTAGGACATTACTTCCTCAATAAATATGATAATGCTTTACTTAATTATCCACAAATCAACTCAACAATCAATATTACAAGATTAGAAGTTTGGGTATTGGATCAGGGAAATAGTAATCTTGCGTATCAAAAGAGTGTGATTGGGATCAGAGATCTTGGTGAAAACGGAGGTTCATCACCAGACAACTCTCTAAACGGATTATATGATGCTATTTCAGGTGCAGCGGGAACCAGAGAATCAGGTAAGGATTATAGCACAGCATTTCAGGGGAAAATATTTCCCGGAACTCCGGAGCCTTATATAAATGGTGAACATTATACTTTTAATACTAAAGCAAGAAGGCTGAACTCCAATGAATATACATTCCAACCACAGTTAGGGTATATCTCTTTGAATCAAAAATTAAATGACAATCAACTTTTGGCTGTATCATATTCATATACAGTTAACGGAAGTAATAAAGTATATAAAGTAGGGGAATTCTCTGAAGAAAGTCCTGTTCTGATTACTAAAATCTTGAGATCAAATACCACTACAGATACCAGCTCTCCAACGTGGGATCTGATGATGAAGAATATTTATTCCCTTGATGCAGGACAAGTATCTCCCGATAATTTCATGCTTAATATATATTACAGGGATCAAAAGACCGGAGGTAAAGTAAATTATCTTCCGGATACACCTGTAAAGGATATCAACTTATTGAAACTATTGAATTGGGATCGTCTGAATATGAATGGAGATATTCAAAATAATAAAGACGGCACCAAAGGAGATGGAATTTTTGACTTTGTGAATGGAGTGACAATCAGACCGGAAACCGGTAGGATTATCTTTACCAAAGTACAGCCGTTCGGAGATTATATGCAGCAGGTATTAGGAACTAATGATCCTCAATATGTTTTTCATGATATTTACGATCAGATAAAACCTTCAGCAGGTCAACAATCTCAGGTTCCTCAACGTTATACCATCGAAGGTAGATACAAGGGAGTGCAGGGACAAGGTATTTCCCTGGGAGCAGTAAACGTTCCTCAGGGATCTGTAAAAGTTTCCGCAAATGGAGTACAGCTTGCCGAAGGGGTAGACTATACCGTAGATTATATGCTTGGAACCGTTACGATCATTAATGAAAACGTAAAACAATCGGGGCAGGCTATTAATATTTCATTGGAAAACCAGTTGACATTTAATACCCAAAGAAAAAGATTCTTAGGATTAAATTTAGAAAGAAGATTCAATGAGAACTTTATATTAGGAGGTACAGTTGTCAACTATTCAGAATCACCGCTTACCCAGAAAGTAAACTTCGGACAGGAAGCTGTGAATAATACGATGGCAGGTATCAATTTGATGTATAACAATCAGGCACCATTCCTGACCAGACTTACAGATAAACTTCCATTAGTAAAAACTGAGGCACCTTCCAATATTAATTTCAGAATGGAGGGAGCTTACCTTATCCCAGGCTTGAATAAAGCGACCAACAGCCAGTCTTATATTGACGATTTTGAACAGACAACTTCTAAAATCTCTTTAAAGGAACCTGGAGCATGGAGCTTAGCATCAAGACCGGAAAAAAATTCGATAGCCCCGTTTAATATTCCACCAACGAGCGATGACTTGACAAGTGGCTATGGAAGAGGATTGTTATCATGGTATAATATTGATCCGAGATTTTGGGGTATTGGAGGAAAAGCACCTACAGGGATTACGCAACAATCCGTATCAAATCACGCTTCAAGAAGAGTACAATATTCTGAGATTTATAATAACAGAGACTTTGTAGCAGGAGAGCAGACCTATACCAATACATTCGATATTTCTTACTATCCTGGTGAAAAAGGACCATACAACGTAAACCCTGGAACTGAAACAGCACAAAGCAGATGGGCGGGGATTATGAGACCAATCAGCGTTCCGAACTTTATCAGTTCAAATATTGAATATGTAGAATTCTGGATGATGGACCCTTACGCCGATGGAAATCAGTTGGGTACAAATGCAAGACTTTTATTACACTTAGGAAACGTTTCTGAAGATATTCTTAAAGATGGAAAAATGTTGTACGAAAACGGACTTCCTACTCCGTCAACACCATCTTCCACTACCAATTCAAATTGGGGGATACAGCCAAAACAACCTCCAATTTTATATGCGTTCTCTACTGAAGGAGAAGAAAGAAAAACTCAGGATGTTGGATATGACGGGTTAAGCTCAGATCAGGAAGCAATGAGATTCGGAAATACATTTGTGAATCCGGTAACCAATATTGTAGACCCTGCTGTGGATGACTTTGTATTCTATTTGTCAGATAAATTTACAGGAAGCCAGGCTGCTTCATTGGTTCAGAGATACAAATATTTCAGAAACCCGGATGGAAACTCAGAAGCAAATTCACTGAATGTATCTTCACAATCTCCGGATGCAGAAGATATCAACAGAGACTATAATCTTGATCAGGTTGAAAACTATAACCAATATGTAGTAAAATTAGACCAGGCAAGTCTTGCGCTGGGAACAAACAATATCGTAGACGTAAAAACTGTAAAAGCAGATTTCCAGAATGGTCAGTCATCAGATGTGAAATGGTTCTTATTCAGAATACCGGTTTCTCAATATGATACTCAGGAAGGAACTCACAAACCAAACGTACTTAATAATGTAAGATTTGCAAGATTAATGTTAGCAGGATTTGAGAATACATCTACGTTGAGATTTGGTACGATGGATCTTGTAAGATCAGACTGGAGAAAATATACCAATACTCTTGCTACTTATTCAGATGCACCTATAGACCCAGCTCCAAATGAAGGAGTAATTGAAGATAATGAAATCAATCAGCTTGAAGTAGGGAGTGTCAATATTGAAGAGAATGCACTTAACAGACCTCCATATGTATTGCCTCCTGGGATTGACAGACAGGTTTTAAGTGGAAATGCCGGAGCACAAAGACAGAATGAAGCTTCATTATATATGAAGATTAACGAGCTTGCTTCTGGTAAGTCTAAAGGAGTATTTAAGAATACAACTTTGGATATGAGAAGATATAAGAAGCTTAAACTTTTTGTACATGCTCATGATGCATTGAGAGGAAAAGAAGGATTTGATGCCAATACTAAATTCTTTATTCGTTTTGGTAGTGATGCTACAGATAACTATTATGAATATGAAGCATCTTTGAACTTAACTTCAATAAATGCTACTGCTCCAATGGAAATATGGCCAATGGAAAATGAAGTGAATCTTGATATTCAGAATTTTGTTGACGCTAAAATCAGAAGAGATAAAGCATATCCAAATGATATTGCAAAAAGATTTTTGGATCCTGTTTTTGAACCAGGGGATCATTTAAAAAGAATCTACGTCAAAGGACGCCCAAGTTTAGGAAATATTACAACCATTATGATAGGGGTTAAAAACGGTATCACGAGAGGATTGCCGACAACCGCTATCAGTAGAGTACTTTGGGTAAACGAAATCCGTCTTTCTGATATTGATAATGATGGAGGGTATGCAGCGAATGCAAGCTTAAACTTCAATCTAGGAGACTTTGCAACGGTAAATACCAGTGCATCTTATACTTCAGTAGGATTTGGAAATATTGATTCAAAACCGGCAGAAAGAAACCAGTCTACACAATCAGCATTCAGTATTAATACTGCGGTGAATGTAGATAAGCTTCTTCCGGAAAAGACAGGACTTAAAATACCATTAAACTATTCTTATTCCCAAACAATCGAAGATCCGAAGTACAATCCTTTAGATACCGATGTGGAATTCAGCAAAGCTCCAAACAGAGAACAACTGAAAAAGGTAGCTAGAACATATACACAACAAAGAAGTATCGGAGTTGTGAATATGCGTAAAGAGAAGGTAAACCAAAACAGAAAGAATAAGTTTTATGATATTGAAAACGTTTCGGTAACTGCAGTATATAACGATGACTACTTCAGAGATATTTATACAAAGAGAAACTATAGACAATATCTGAGAGGATATATTGACTATAATTATAACTTCACACCTTGGTCAGTAAAACCATTTAATAAAATGATCAGTGATACTGCAAAATCAACCAAGTATCTGAGATGGGTGAAGGAATTTAATATTAATCCTATCCCTACAAGAATTTCTTTCCGAACTGAGATTGATAGAAATTACAACGAACTTGAATTCAGAAATATTGAAGCTGTTTTAGGAGGAAATGTAAGCGGAGATATGGAAGCGATCAGAAACAGAAACTTCTACTTCGGATGGCAGTATGGTTTAGGATTTAATTTTACAAAATCATTGAAACTAGAGATCAGCTCAGCAACCAGAACCCTTAATGATAACATTGATGTAAACGGAATGGATAACAAGTCTATTTTCGGAAATGTATTCAGAGCAGGGCGACCGGTATTGTATAATCATAAAGCACAATTAAGCTATAAACTACCATTCCAATACCTTCCTTATATGGACTTCCTTGAAGCGGAATTAGGATATGCATTTACATACAATTGGAACGCACGAAGTACTGCTTTATATGGTATGGTAAATCCAAATAACAATAAAGTAGAAAGCTTAGGTTCCATTGGGCAGAATACAAGTGTTTTAGAAGCAAGAGGTACAGCGGATATTCCTAAATTCTTCGGACAGTTTAAATACTTTAAAAATATAAGTACCAAACTACAGAAACGTAAGCAGGAAATGGATTCCCTTAATACTGTTTATACGAAGCAATGGGAAAAAAACAGATACAGATACAAGAGCTATAAATTTAAGAATAAGCTTACTGTTCTTCAAAGTGCAGCATTCTTCCTGACTTCATTCAAGCAATTGGATTTCAGCTATACGGAAAATAACGGTACTGTACTTCCTGGATTATTGTCAGCGCCTAACTGGTATGGTTCAGGGCAGACATTAGGAGGTCCTACAATCGGATTCCTTTTCGGATCTCAGGCTGATATCAGAAGAACGGTAATGGAAAGAGGCTGGGTAAGTAACTCAGAGTTTATGACAGACCCATATGTAAGAACGTCTACTAAAGAATTCAGAGCGAATCTACAGATGATGCCAATGAATGACTTAAGAATTGATTTTAACGTATTGCATAATTATAACAGTAATTTCTCTCATACAGGATTCAATTATACCAATGGAGGAGTTCCTGATCCGGAATTTACATTCGCTACGGATATGACAACGTATTCCAATTCTACGGTACTTCTTAATTCATCATTTAAAGATGGACAGGCAATTTATCAGGCAATCAGGGATAATGCAAGAATAATGTCATTACAGTTGGCAGGACCTAACGCAGAAGTAGGAAATGATGGATTTGCGAAACATTACAGTATTGCCAATTCTTATGTATTGATTCCTGCATTTAGAGCAGCGCTTGAAGGTAGATCTATGTCACCGATGGGTAATCCTAAAAAATCAGGAATGCCATTGCCAAACTGGAGAATTACGTATTCAGGATTGAAGAATATTCCAATGATCAGCGGACAGTTTACAAAATTTGACATTTCACATGTGTATACTTCCACTTATACTGCTACAGGAATTCAAAGAAACATTGACTATCATAGCAATCCGAACGGTTTCTATCAGACTGTAGACGATGCGGGCGTTATTGATAAAAACGGAGGAGATAAAATTAATCCATATACCTTTGCTCAAGTGGGTTATGTAGAATCATTCTCGCCGCTTTTAGGGATAGATGTTACGATGAGAAATAATATGCAGTTTGGAATCCAGTACAATAAAAACAGAATGATGGTATTGGGATTAGTAAACCATACCCTTACTGAAGATTCCAATTCAGAATATGTAGTAAGACTTGGATACATCATCAGAAACTTCAGATTAGGAACAGCTAATATCAGAGGACGAGGAACAAGAGGAAAGGGAAGCGATCTTAACATCAGAGGAGATATTTCATTAAGAGACAGCAAAACCTCCATTATGAACATCCTGTTGAATGATGCACAGGTAACAGGAGGGCAGAGATTAATGAATATCAAGCTTTCTGCAGACTATAATGTTTCTGAAAACCTGAACCTGAGAGTTTTCTACGAACAGATGACTTCCAAGTACAAGATCTCAACAGCATTCCCGCTGTCCACGATCCGAGCAGGTATTTCCGCTACATTTACATTCGGAGATTCCGGCGGCGGATTCTAGAAATAGCATAAAATTAAAAGTCCTTCAGTTTTGAAGGACTTTTTTTATATCCAATATTTGAAGCTAGTAGAATTTTGAATACATTTGTACAAAATAAAAATTTAAAAATGAACACACCATCAGAATTAAAGTACACTAAAGATCACGAATGGATCAAGATTGAGGGGAATGTAGCTACAATTGGTATTACAGACTTTGCTCAGGGAGAACTTGGAGATATCGTATACGTAGATGTAGATACTGTAGACGATGATCTTAATGGCGGAGACGTTTTCGGAAGTGTAGAAGCAGTAAAAACTGTTTCAGATTTATTCTTACCTATCTCAGGAAAAGTTATCGAATTCAATTCAGAATTAGAAGACCAGCCTGAGCTGTTAAATACAGATCCTTATGGAAACGGATGGATCATCAAATTAGAACTTGCTGACGGTGCAGATCAGTCTGAATTACTTTCTGCTGAAGATTATCAGGCTATCATTGGATAAGATTTCAAAAATATTTAGTAAGATATTGCCCATTTATTGGGCATTTCTTACTTATATGCTCCTCAAGCCGGGGGAAGAAAACCATGAGTATTGGTTTATGTTCAACGGTATTGATAAGGTTTTGCATGTAAGTATATTTGCCGCTTTAGGATTTTCTTTCATTGCCGCATTCCCAAAAATAAAATTCTCATACTTTTTCCAGATCATCCTCATATACGCCTTTCTTACCGAGATTCTACAGGAAGAAATGGGACTGGGCAGATCTATGGAATCCTTAGACATTGTTGCAGACACTGTGGGCTGTCTCATCGGATACTATGTATATAAAGTATTAGTCAAGCGTTTCTTCTGATATTACACTTGCTATCCCATCTTAAAAATAATTCTTTAATTATTATTTTTCAATATTTAGCCATCCTTTATAAAATCATGTTTTTCTCATGATCTTAAATTATTTAGGAGCTATCTCCCGCTCTTCACTCATACTCCTCGCACCATGCAATCCAACCGCCAAGCCCTAACGCTTTCCAACGTATGCTGTGGGGTAACCGTTTCTATCGGGGCTAGGGGAGAAGTACCGGTAATGAATGATGGGTATAATTAATAATTTGAGGTCAATTTCAATGTATGCATCCTTTAATCTTTGTCTTCCCGTAGAGCTCTCAGTATTTATTTCTAATTTCACTTATCTATATATATGTAGAGTTATTTTGGGTCATCATGAATCAAAGCTATTATATCTATACCATCCATATTTTTCCATTCCTATTATATACCTCTATATAATATTAATATATCAGCTATCCTAATCTGCGCCATCCATGCCTCTGTGGTTAAATAAAATATACACCACCCATAAGCCCATCCACAAGATATTCACTAGAAACGGTCTTTAGCCCGTTTACAAAAAATCACACCTCATAGGCTTTAGCCCAAACTTAAAAACTTTAATTCCCCCCACAGCCCTCCCTCAAACAGATGTTTAATATTTTTCTCCCTTTAAACCAGTTGTTTAGGGTTGAATATGAATTTAAGATGAAATTTATGTTAAATAAGTTTGTTTTGCGTTGAATAAAGTTGTTATCTTTGCCCCACTGAAAACGAGAGTATATCAGTAGCGCAGAAGAGCTTTTAGATAGGCAGAGACGATATTGCTTCAAGAAGAGAGGAACGAAAAAAAGCTTTGCATTTTTTATCAAATAAAATTTGCGAGTTAAAATAAAGTTAGTATCTTTGCAGTCCCAATTGA
>NZ_FTOL01000011.1 GCF_900156735.1 Chryseobacterium ureilyticum | reverse complement strand
ACGATTTTCTGCAATTTTATACAACATTTTTAAGCGAAATTTGATAATAAAATATTGAATATCAAATCGTTGTATTTATTTTTAGGAATGACTAAATATAAGTTCCGGAAGCTGTGCATGAACGGTCAATACAATCGGAGGATTGATAAAAGGTAATTTCTGATCAGCATCCCAGTCGGCATCTTTTTTATGGTTGTCATAGTGTTCCATGACGAATTCTGAAAGATTTCCGTGATATTCCATATAATGTTCCACAAACATAGGCACCTTGAGTACTTCCCCCGCATTGGTGGTAGCCAGCACATACATCATCGAGCATAATATGGAGAACCATTTTAACATTACTGCAAATATAGGGCTTAAATTTTTCCTGAGGAAAATGTAGAAGATTAATTTTTGTTTAATAAAGAGGTTTTCAGCTGATTTTAAAACCTGTACCTTATTTAAAATTTATATGTTGAACCTTTAGGGAATTTAAAGTTTTAAAAAGTATTAAGGTCTTGGATCAACGTTATTTAAAGATGAATTTTACTTAATGATTTGTAGTTATAACATTTTACTTAAAGCTTTGATTTAAGTCGGCTCAACGTTTCCTGCGAAATATTAAGATATGAAGCAACCATTTTATTAGAAAGCCTGCGGACGATAATCGGGTTCTCTTCCAATAACTGTCGGTATTTTTCCAGTGCATCCTGAACCAGGAAAGACATAAGACGTTTCGTATTGGTCACATAGGCTATTTCAAGGTAAATTCTGTAAAACTTTTCCCATTTCGGAACAATGTCAAGCAGGTGATAAAAATCTTTATGGGTGATATAGAAAACTTCAGTATCTTCTACTGCCTGTATGAATTCTTCAGAAGGTTCAGAAGTAATAAAACTCACTAAAGCTGTCGCAAACTGATTTTCAAAAGCAAAATACCGTGTTGAATCCTGCCCGTCTTCATTGATAAAGAATATTCTGAGACATCCGCTTGCAACAAAAAAAGTTTTCTGGCTGGATTGTCCGGTGGTAAGAAGCAATTCGTTTTTTTTTAATCTGATCGGTTTAAAATAAGGAAGAATGGTAGCCAGTTCTTCTTCTGTTACCGTTATTTTCTCTTTGATGTATAAAGCCAGCTGTTCTTCCATGATGGTAAATCAATCATTGGCAAATGTAGTAATAAATGCTTTATTCATCCCTATTTTGCCTATGAGAGCACTTTTTTTGAATAAGATTTATTTCTAATCAAAATCCAGAAACCCATCTGTAAGTTTTTTCCACTGAATTTTTGCAATTCCCATCATTCCGCCAGCTGCTACGGTCATATTTCTTAGAATATCTATAAATGCAGCATTGAAGTTGGGCGATTCATTCCGTCCGTATACAGCAGTTTTTAGATGGGTCGGACTTTTGTAAATCAGGAAGGAAGAAGTTGCTTTAGAGCTATAAAAATGAGCAATATGCGTGCTTTTTGTATCAATAGGATTTCTTGATGGTCTGCAAGTGATCATGATACTTTCTGAAATAGTATCTTGGTAAAAGCATATATCAACAATTTCCACCCAATCATAACCTTTGGCTTCCCTTTCTCCTGGTCCCGGAATATTTATTCTGATGAAATCTCCCTTTTGAGGATCACGTTCGGTAGGATTTCCGGTAGAATCGTAAAGTTTAAAATCAGCAAAGGCTTCTCCGCAATAGCTTTTCCATTGATGGACAGATAAAAATCTTTTCTTCAGTATTTCAAATTTAAATGGAACCCATTCTGTTTCGAACTGTTTTCTGCTTTCCGTATCATGAAATCCTCCGGACTTTTGTTGTGGAACTCCTTTAATGTTTTTAGGTTTCATATTATCTGTTTTATCCAAATTAAAAGAAATTATAAGTATTTCTTTATGATCAGAATCACAATGATTTACAGATTAATTTAAAAAAGTAATCACTTATTCCCTTTCACGGAGTATTTATTCCGCTTTATAGACATCATATTAGATTGCGGGCTGGTAAGTTTGCAAATATTAATATTATTTAGAATTATTCTTAATAATTATATTAATAAAAAATAGTACGTGTTCATTGAAAGCTGGAAAAGAAGCAGGAATCTTTTGTTGATTAAAAGATAAGTAGATTTAATTTTCATTTACAAATACTTTCCTCTTCGCCAGCTTTCTTTTACTTAATGATTTACAGCAAAATAATGGAGCAACAGAGACAGTTTATTTTAAATGAAAAGATACACAAGGTAATGTGGCAAATGTCATGGCCAGCCGTGATTGCAATGGTTCTTTATGGATTGAATAATTTTCTGGACGGAATTTTCGTGGGACATCTGATCAGCAATACAGCGTTGGCTGCTGTGGGAGTAGCATATCCATTGGCACAGTTTGCACAGGGATTCGGTACGTTGATTGGTACTGGTGTAGGTTCTGCAGTCAGCATATGGATTGGGGCAAATGACAAAGAAAGGCTGAGTCGCTCAATGGGAACTGTCAATTTTCTTACTTTATTGTTTTCTGTTGCCATTACCATTCCGTGTTATATTTTCGCTAAGGAACTGGTATATATGATGGGAGGAAGAGGTGAGATTTTAAGTTTAGGAGTAGAATACTTCAGGGCAACAATTTTGGGAAGTTTTTTCTGGATTCATGGCTTAGCTCTTAATATGCTGATCCGTGCAGAAGGCAAAATGAAAACTGCAGCATGGATGATTGCTGTGGGATTAATTGTGGATGTAGCATTAAAACCTCTGTTTATCAAAACTTTTGGCTGGGGAGTAAGCGGAGCAGCATGGGCAACGAATATTTCCATGATTATTTATACGGTTCTGGGAATCTGGTATTATGCATCCGGAAAAGCATCGTTCAATACTAATTTTTGGTCTTTCAAATGGGATCAATCTATCATCAAAGAGGCATTGTCTTTAGGAATGCCGGGTTTTATTATGATGGTAATGATTGTCGTTCAGAATATTGTAGTGTTTAATGTCCTTGCTAAGTATGGAAAAGATACGGATATAACTTTTTTTACAGCGGTAAACCGATTCTATATCTTATTAAATACGCCGCTCTGGGGATTGATGAGAGCCCTGCAGCCTGTTTCAGGAATGAATTTTGGAGCCGAAAAATATGAAAGAAGCATCAGAGCTTACCGGCTGTTTTCTTTTACAGGATTGATGATTCTCCTTCCCTTCTGGTTTTTGGTGATGTATTTCCCTTCAGAGGTTCTATCTGTCATGATTCCGAATGTAATATTTAATGAAGCTCAGCTAATGGATTTTAGAATTTATATGAGTGTTTTACCTACATTACCTTTTATATTTATGGCGGTAGTTTGGTTTCCTTCCATAGAGAATGCAAAACCTGCTACCATTATAAGTATTGTAAGACAGGTAGTACTTTATATTCCTGCTCTTCTTATTATTCCAATGATATATGGAATCAGGAGTATTTATGTAGTAAGTGCTGTAATAGAATGGCTGATATTTACCATTGTAATGTATGTGGTATGGCTAAATTTCAAAATGTTAAGAAAAACTAAAATATGTTAGCGAATGACTATTTTTAATTAAAATAAATAATTTTTAAAAAAAATGCACATATGATGCTTTGCATAATATAATTTTTGCTTATATTTGTGAATCGAAATAATTTTTTTTCATCATTTGTGTTTTTTTAAGGTCTCCATCACTGGGGACCTTTTTGTTTGGATAGATGTTGTAATTGGTGATTTTATGCTTATCTGAAAATACAGCAAAATGGGAATTATATATCAAAATGAATAACGGAAGTACTTTTAAATAAGGTAGTTTTTAACTCCGAAAATGTTAATAAATCCCCTTTTCTACGCTAACATTAATATTTTTAATAAAATCGGAAGGTCTTTCCTGCATCACAGACAAAAAACTTCTGGTATATGCCTGTACACTTTTATACCCTATTTCATAAGCGGTTTCTGAAATCGTTAAATTTCCTGAACTCAATAATTCAAGGCTTTTAATGATACGAAGCATCTGTTGGTATTTACTTAAGGTCAATCCCGTTTCCTTCTTAAAGATACGTTCCAGAGTACGGAAAGATAACAATGCTGTATCACCGAGATCTTCCAGTCGGATTTCTTTATTATAATGATCATGAAGATATTCAATGACTTTGGTTAGCCGTTTATCCTTTGGAAGACAAATATGAAGTTTCAGGGAATGCTCTACGAAATGCGGAAGTTCATTGAAAAGTACTTTTAAAAATAAAGTTTCATTACGGTCTTCTTTAAGATGCTTAGACCATTTTTCAGCATATTTTATCATTTCCCTTAGAACGGGAGGAACAGAAAATACATTCACCTCATCATAAAAAGGATTCTTTTTATCTGTATCAGCAAACATGATCATCAGTTTGATCTTTTCAGAATGAGAATTGGTTTTATGAATAATATTTGACGGAATCCACGCGGCATGATTTTGTGGAAGTAGGTAAATCTTTTCTTCAATTGTAATGTATTGAAAACCACTTTCTACATACACAAGCTGTCCCTTTTGATGATAATGAAGTACATCATCATGAATCCAGTTTTCTTCAAACCAAACGAAATAAGGTTTATTCAGTTCATCTATTTTTATACTGTCATTCGCATTCATGTCGTTTTAGGTTAAAACTTTGGCAAAATTAAACAAAAATACTGTCTTAATTTTGTACAAAAGTTTTTAATATGATGAAGAATGAAGTAAGAAAGAATGCTTCTTATGTTTTATTAGTTTTAAATGTTTTGGTAGTGATCCTGATCTCAAGTAATCTCCGCTCACCTATTGTTGCCGTATCTCCGGTACTTGGAGATGTCAGAGATACTTTGAAGCTGGATAATTTTCAGGTGAGTCTTCTTACCTCTATTCCACTTTTTATGTTTGCGGTGTGCTCTGTTTTGGTGAGCAGGTTTTCAAATAAACTGGGAATTAGTAGACTATTGATGTATTCATTGATTATTCTAAGTTTCGGATTGTTTTTAAGAATCACAGGATCTCTTTGGTTACTATTCATTGGTTCTGTATTTATTGGTCTGGGAATTTGCATTGGAAATGTTGTGACTCCGGGGTACGTTAAAAATAATTTTCCTAAACAGATTGGTCTCATGACAGGTATTTTTGCCGTTTCCATGAATCTTACGGCAGCTCTGGCATCAGGGTTTAGTGTAAGAATTGGCGAATGGACAGGTTTCGGATGGCGCGGTTCTTTAGGAATATGGTTGGTAATTGCTGCTTTAGGGTTTCTTGTATTGATTTTAGAAATGATTTTTAATAAAAAGAATTCCGATCAGCCAAAGCCTGCCTTGGGTACTTCCGATTTCAATATGTTTAAGTCTTCTCAGGCTTGGAATATCAGTATTTTTATGGGATTACAGTCATTGTTTTATTATTGTATGGTTGCATGGCTGCCCTCATTTCTTACAGATTATAATATGCCGGGTGAAAGTGCAGGATGGGTTCTTTTTGTGATTCAGATTACAATGATTCCAGTTACATTTTGTTGCCCGATTATTGCCAGTAAAATGAAAGATCAAAGAATAATGATCCTTTTTATCTGTGCTCTAATGTTTACAAGCACCATGATGTTTGTATTTTTAAAATCTCAATGGATCTATGTAAATGCTGTTGTAATCGGAATTTCAAATGGATTGTCTTTCAGTTTATCAATTCTGTTTTTTTCAACAAGAACGAAAAGCAGCATCAATGCGGTGAAAATTTCCGGAATGGCGCAATCTGTGGGGTATCTTATTGCCGCATTCGGACCTCCGGTATTTGGAAAGCTTCATGATTGGGATATTTCCTGGAATACGTCCTTCTATTTTTTAAGTATTGCTGTACTTATTATGCTTTATTTTGGAATGAAGGCTGCAAGAAATAAATATGTAGAAGATTAATATTATTTATTTAAAAATCTAGATAAAAAGAGGCTATTTCTGTTTGAAAAGCCTCTTTTTTATTGAAAATCGGATGTTGGTGTATTGATATAATGAATTTGAATGCTATATAGATTTAGATTAAAGTAAAATATTTAATCGTTAAACTGATCTAAGACTTCAAGAATATTCTGATAAACAAACTTAAGCTCTTCCGGAGATATGCAATATGGAGGAACCAGATAAAGAACATTTCCTAATGGGCGCATGATGATTCCTCTCTGCAGAAATTCATTATAAAGTTTCTTTCCAATCTCATTGAAATAGGATGTGCCATGTCCGGTTTTAAAATCAAAAGCTAAAATAGTTCCGATCTGACGAGCATTTTCAATCTGAGGATGAAGTGAAAGTGTTTTTATAAAATCAGAATGTTGCTGGGTAATCCGTTGAATATTCATTTGGGTTTCTTCTTTAAGTAATAATTCCATACTTGCTAAGCCTGCAGTACAAGCTAAAGGATTGGCTGTAAAAGAATGTCCGTGAAATAGCGTTTTATGCTGATCATCGGACCAGAAAGCATCAAATATTTCTTTTGAACAGGTAGTAATTCCCATTGGCATGGTTCCGCCAGTTAGTCCTTTTGAAAAACACATGATATCCGGATGTTCTGAAAGATGATTGGCAGCAAATAGTTTTCCTGTTCTTCCAAACCCTGTAAAAACCTCATCCTGAATCATGAGTATCTTTTGTTCTCTACAGAATTTCATCAGACTGTTTAAATCTTCAGCATCATACATCAACATTCCTGCAGCTCCCTGAACCAATGGTTCATAAATAAAGCACGCCACCTCATCAGCAAGATCTTTGATCTGAATCTTTAAGTCTTCAATATTTTCGGAATTGGGTGTATCAATGAAAACAACTTCAAAGAGCATGCTTTCGAAAGGTTTAGTCCAAAAACTTTTCTCACTTACAGACATTGCTCCGAAAGTATCTCCGTGATAAGCATTCCTGAACGCAAATATTTTAGTTTTCTTCTTTTCCTTATTATGAGCAAACTGAATACACATTTTCAAGGCTACTTCCACTGCCGTTGAACCATTATCGGAATAAAAAACTTTTTTCTGGTTAGAAGGCAGGAGTTTCAAAAGGTTTTCTGAAAGCTGTACCGCTGGTTCATGCGTAAATCCGGCAAAAATTACTTGCTCCAGAGTATTGAGCTGCTCGAATATCCGTTGAGCAATATAAGGATGAGAATGCCCATGAAGTGTTACCCACCACGAGGAAACCACATCCATATATTTTTTCCCCTCTTCATCGTAGAGATAAATACCTTTTCCTTTTGTAATAGGAATTATATTATCAGCTGTCTTCATTTGAGTATACGGATGCCAATTGACGTCTTTGTCTCTTTTCTGCAGGCTGGTTTTTACTTTATTCATTATTGTGGAATATGTACTGGTTACTTTAGATTGTTTTAACGCTATGTTCGCTAAGTTTCTGATATCATTGCTTCATTGATTATGATCGCAAGGGCGTTACACTCAGCAGAGGCATGTGTCCTTTGCTGAATGAAATACCGTTGCAAACTAATAAGTCTAATTATTATCTTTCCTTGCGAGCGTTGCGTTTAAAGATTAAAATAAAAGATTAATCATTTAAAATATTTGACAAAAGTTTTTTAATTGAATTGATAATACACATAATTAAAATCCAAAAACTCATAATACGTGATTAATGATATTAACAACAAGTTTCTTTTTTCATCATAGGCTTCAGTCCTAATGTTTCCAGCATCTGCATATCTTCAGATACACCAGGGTTCGGAGTAACCAATAAAGTTTCTCTTTCGCCTGTAAAAATAGAATTGGCTCCTGCCATGAAGCACCAAGCCTGTTCTGTTTCAGACATTTCTATACGTCCTGCACTCAGCCTTACCATAGAGGCTGGCATTACAATTCTTGCGGTAGCAATCATTCTTACCATTTCCCAGGTGTCTACTTTTTCATTGTTTTCTAATGGAGTTCCTTCTACTCTAGCCAGAGCGTTGATTGGAACAGATTCCGGATGTTTAGGCATAGTAGCCAGTGTTAAAATCATAGAAATTCTATCTCTGTGAGTTTCTCCTAATCCAATGATTCCGCCGGAACATACTGTAATTCCTGCTTTACGAACATTATTAATTGTATTGATTCTGTTATCAAAAGTTCTTGTTGAAATAATTTCTTCATAATACTGTTCAGAAGTATCAAGATTATGGTTATAGGCATATAATCCCGCCTCCTGAAGTCTTACAGCCTGTTCTTCCGTAAGCATTCCTAAAGTACAACATACTTCTAAGCCTAATTCATTTACACCTTTCACCATATCAATTACTCTGTCAAAATCACGATTGTTACGTACTTCACGCCATGCAGCAGCCATACAGAACCGGGATGAACCACTGTCTTTTGCTTTTTGAGCATGGGCAATTACCGTTTCTGTAGGAAGTAAAGCCTGTACTTTGATATTGGTGTGGTAACGTGCTGCCTGCCCACAATATGAGCAATCTTCAGGGCAGCCTCCGGTTTTGATGGATAATAATGTAGAAATCTGTACCTCAGAAGGATCATGCCATTCTCTGTGAACGGTTGCTGCTTTATAGATCAGTTCCATTAAAGGTAAATGATATATTTTTTCAATTTCTTCTTTAGTCCAGTCGTGTCTGATTGTTGTATCCATTATCATAGTTTTGTTATTTTTAATTGTTTTGCTGTAGTTGTGATATTTTTTTTATCAGGATCAATCTCAGATATTCTGATAATTTTTGTTTCTTTTTTAATATAATTACAGATTACTCTTTCTGTATCTTCAGGGAATTCTCCGTTAAGGATCAGATATTCCAGTTTTATATTCCTTTGTTCCAATGCCATAATGGAAAGTAAAGTATGATTGATACATCCCAGATAATTTCTCACAACAAGTGCTGTGGGAAGTTTCAGTTGTTCAATCAGATCAATCATAAATACATCATCCGAGAGAGGAACCATAAGTCCGCCCGCTCCTTCTACAATAAGAGAGTTTCCAGTATCTGGCAATTGGAAGTCATCTAAGTTTATTTGTATATTTTCAGCTTTTGCAGACTGATGTGGAGATGCAGCTAATTGGAGACGGTAAGTTTCAGGATGACAATACGTATTATCTGTCCATTTTTCAATTTTGTTACTGTCCGTATAATGAAGATCTCCTGATTGTACGGGTTTCCAGTAATCTGTTTTGAAATGTTCTACTAAAATTGCTGAACAAACAGTTTTCCCGATTTCAGTTCCTATTCCTGTAATAAATAATTTCATAATGTTGAGAGACAAAATAGTATTTGAATAAAGTCTGTTCTTTTCTCATTTACGATTTAGTCTGTTTTTAAATAAATTCTTTAATAATTTCTGTCAGTCTTATAATTTCTTCTTCTGTATTAAAGCTATGCAGGCATATTCGGAGTCTTTCTGTTCCTTCTTTTACTGTCGGGCTGTGTATAGCATACGTTTGAAAACCTTTTTCAAATAAAGATTTTTGTAGCATTTTCAGTTTTTGATTATCCGGAATGATAATAGCTTGAATAGGGCTTGATTCCGAAGATGGAGATTCCAATCCCTGGCTTCTGAATGCTTTTACGTTTTCCTTAAGTCTGGTAGAAAGTTTCTGATGATCTTCCAGAAATTCGTATCCTGTTTTTATGCTCATCCATTGAAAATCCTGTGCAGAAGTTGAGTAGATAAAAGGAGAAGCAAAATTGATCAGGTAAGACTTTATAATATCATTGCATAATATAGCAGCCCCATGAGTACCAAGTGCTTTACCATAAGTTACTACGGTTGCTGTAATTTCGCTTTCCAATCCGTATTTTTCAATCAATCCGTTTCCAAAAACGCCGAATGCATGAGCTTCATCTACCAATAGATCTGCATTATATTGCTTAGCAAGTTTTACAATCTCCTGAAGAGGTGCAAAGTCTCCTTCCATGGAGTAAAGACTCTCTATGGCAATGTAACAATGTCCTTTCTGTCTTTGTAGCACTTTTTCCAGATCATTCAGATCATTATGCCTGAATTTTAATTTCTTAGCATGAGACATTTTACAGGCGTCATGTACAGAACGGTGGATCTGTTCATCCGCAATGATAGTATCATGACGGCTAGGAAGTGTTGAAAATAACGCCAGATTAGCATTATAGCCGGATGGAAAAAGTAACGCAGAAGAAAATTTGTGCTTTTTTGCAATGAATTCTTCAGTAGAAATCACCAAATTGCTATTTCCACTGATAAGCCTTGAACCCGTACTTCCAGAAAGCAATTGAGGAGTATCATTGATCTTTTTTAATAAAATATCCTGAAACTCTCTATTTCTTGCTAACCCTAGATAATCGTTGGAATAAAAGTCAATACCTTCAGTTGGACTCTTTAAAGTTCTTAATGTACCTTCCTGCTCTCTTTTATGAAGCGCTTCCTCAAAACGGCTGATGTTTTTAAGCATAATCAAGCTGTACGACTTCTTCTGTAATCGCATTGATCCACTGTTCGTGCAATCCCTTTTCAATCGTTAATATATTTTCTGCATGGAGCTTCCAGTCTGTAGAGAACTCATTTAATTGATTGATCATTTCTTCGAGATGTCCTTCTTCTTCCAGAATAATAGACTTTACCATAATCCTTGAAGATTCTTCGGTGAGAACCTGCTGATATACTGGATAAAGCTCATCCGCACGAACTTCTATAGCATAGGTTACGAAAAGATAGGCTGCATACTTTAGATCTTCTTTGTTTAATTGAAATACGTCCTGCAAGTATCTGCATGCTTTAATATCAAGCGAATGAAGATACTGTCGGGTAGCAATTGAAGCAAGAAGTTCTTTATCTTCATATGTTTTACAAAGCTCCGGATCTATCTTGCTGATCTGTTTTTTCAGATAATAGGCATGACGATGTTCTTCCGCAGCGTGTTTAAGCTGGATTTGTGATACCAGAATCGGGTGTTCACATTTTGAGATCTTTCTTGCTCCGGCATTTTCCATGAAGGAAAGCGTATTCAGCCACTTGGCATGAGTACCGCCGTCCTGTACAATTTTTTTAAGCAGGCGATGAAATTCCATAGATTTTTATTTTGAGTCAAAAGTAGTATATTGCCGGATGGTTCCATGGTGCCAGTTTTTATATTATGGATAGTCCGGTTAAGATTCCTTATGAAAGTTTTATTAAAATAGATAGAAAATCAGAGACTTCTATTTATCTTCAAATCGCAAATCAGTTAGTAAATGCTATTCAAAGAGGATATTTACCCTTTGGAACAAAGCTTCCCGGTACCAGAGCTTTCAGTGAGATACTGGATGTTCACCGTAATACTGCTGTTGCGGTGTATGATGAATTGTCTGCACAAGGCTGGGTAGAAAGTTTCCCCAATAAAGGCACCTTTGTCATCGGAAAAGATCAGGAAAAACCAATAAAAGTAAAAGATTTTGAAGAAAATAATCTTCAGAACTATCCTAAAATAACAGGATTTTCCTTCAAAACATCAAACATTCTTGATAATCCTTTTGAACATTCAGACTGTGAATACGTTTTTAATGATGGAGTTCCGGATATAAGACTTACTCAGGTTGGCCAGCATTCCAGATATTATAGTTCTATTCTTAAAAGAAAATCCACTCAGAAAACATTAGGTCACTATAACCATGATGGAAGCGAGTTTTTTAAAGAACATTTATCTCAATACCTGAATCTTTCCCGAGGACTCCCTATTTCTAAGAATAATCTTCTCATTACCCGAAGTACGGAAATGAGTATTTATATTGTTTCTGAAATTTTACTTTCCGCAGGAGATACGGTTTTGGTAGGTGATCTAAGTTATTTCTCTGTAAATATGATTTTTCAGAAAGCAGGAGTTAATATTGTAACGTTACCGATAGATCAAGACGGAATTATTGTAGAAAATGTACGGGAAATATGTAAAAAGCAGAAAATAAGGATGCTTTATCTTACTCCTCACCATCACTATCCTACTACCGTTGCTCTAAGTGCACAAAGAAGGCTGGAACTTTTGGAGCTGGCGAATGAATACGGTTTTGTAATTCTTGAAGATGATTATGATTATGAATTTCATTATGATAAAAGCCCAATTCTTCCTCTTGCCAGCGCAGATACAAACGGTATGGTGATCTATATCGGTTCTTTTGGAAAATCGCTCGCTCCCGGATTCAGAACAGGCTTTATTGTTGCTCCTGAAAATCTTATGGTGGAAATGCGGAAACACCTTGGAATCATAGACAGGCAGGGAGATATTCTAATGGAAAGAACATTGGGTGAAATGATTGAAGAGGGTGAAATTAACCGTTACCTCAAGAAATCTTTGAAAGTATATCAGGAAAGGCGTGATCATTTCTGTGATTTGCTGGAAGAAAATCTAGGGAATCATATCAGTTTTGAAAAACCATCTGGAGGTCTTGCCATTTGGCTGCAATGGAATATTCCGCTGAATCTGATGCAGCTGAGCAGGAATTGTGCAAAAGATAATCTTTTCATACCCAAAACATTATTGTATCAGAACAAAGGGCTAACTGCAATGAGGCTTGGTTTTGGAGATTTAAACTTTGATGAAATGGAAAAAAGTGTCGATATTTTTTCAAAGAATTCAAAAAATTTCTTCTAGGTTCTATTTTTTATGCACGAGAGATTACCAAAAGATTCTCATTAAGATTACAAATGCAAAACTCCATGAATTATACAGATCTTGCCGATATGAAGATCAAAGCTTTTCCTTATCAGAGTCGTGGAACAACGTTTTCTGCAGGTTACACGTTTAATTATTAAACTCTCATAAGATTTGCTGATATATTTTAATACTGTTGAAAATCAAATATTCAATAGAGTTAAAATATATCAGTAATCTACATTCAAAACAGATTCTTAAGGGTTAAGAAGAATACATACACATCGTATCTATCAATACAGTTAGATCTATTGATGTAAAACTGTTTTTTATTTAATATTATTGGTTAAAAAACTTATCAAACAAAGTCAGTTGCTCAGAAAGTGATCTGCTCCAGTATTTATCATCATGAACTCCTAAAGATTCTATATAAAGATGTTGGATTTTAAGATCTGTAAGCTTTTTGTGAAAATTTCTGTTCATTCCGATCATCTGTACATCCTCAGTTCCACAATCAAAAATATAATGCTGTCCGGCATCTGCCATAAGTTTCACTTTGTTATCAGTTAAGAAACCAGGATTGATTGTTAATAATGGACCAAGCACCTTATCTACCATATATTTATTATATCCTTGCCCAAAGGAATTGAAATCCAGAGCACCACAAGAACTTCCTACAATACCAAAGGTTTTATTATAAGTAACCCCAATATTTGTTGCTCCATAGCCTCCCATACTCCATCCCAAGATACCTCGGAATCTCTTCTCTGCTTTTACTGGGTAATTTTTGTCAATAAATTCCACAAGCTCCTTTCCAATAAAGGTCTGGTACTGTGAATCTTTCACAATCGGACTGTCTACATACCAAGAACTGTAGTTTCCATCCGGCAAAACATAAATTGTTTGATACTCTTGTGCTTTCTGAACCAGATCCGGAATATCCTGTTTAATAATTCTTTCCGGATTTCCACTGAAGCCATGGAGAATATATACCGATGGATAGGTGGTTTTGGGTTGAATATCAGGGGTAATGATGATGGTTTTGATTTTTTTATTCATTTTCGGGCTGAAAACTTCCTGATGAATAATCTTTTGTGCTGATAACTGAATACAGGCAATCAGTACAAATACAATGTTGATGAGCTTCTTCATGTTGAAAAATATTTAATTAATGATAATCACAGGTCTCTAGATGACAAAACACATAGCGTACCAATGACCTTTTGACATAACAAAATTGAGGTAGAAAAAAGAAAAAAGCTTCAACATATGTTGAAGCTTTTGTTAATTTATTTTTGATATGACCAGATCATTCAATAAATTAATATCTCCAAAGCATTAAACCTGCCTGATAGCCTGTTCCCAGCGTCCATATGAGAATGTAATCACCTTTTTTCAAGCGCTTTACTTTTTTTTGATATTTGTCTAAAGCTAAAAACGGACTGGAAGCTCCGGTATACCCCAGTTCTTTAGAATAAAAAGGAATTTTTTCTTCTGGCAGCTGAAAGTATTCGCGAATAATATTGATGTTTTTTATAGAAAACTGTGAAAATAAGAATAATTCAATCTGCTCAAGATTTATCTGATTGCGATGTAAAAAGTGAGTAATATTATCCAGTGCAAAATTGACACTTCCCATTCCATCAAAAATTCGGTCCCATGTTGTCAGATCACCAGGATGATGTCCTGAATTTCCTTTAGGCGGGTACAGTACAGTATTACAAAAGCTACTGTCTGTATGATACAATACATCTATTAATCCTGAGGTAGCATCTCCGTCATTTTCTACGATGAAGGCAAAAGCTGAATCTGAAAGACAAAAAGCTGTCGTCGGGTTATCAGGGTCTAATATTGTCGAAAATTTTTCAGCACAAATAACTAAAGCTTTTGTTCCTTTGCCAGCTCCTGTTAAGTATTTTGATACCTGATCCAGTGCTATAAATCCTCCAATACAATTGGCGTTAATATCATAACATAATGTATCCGGCTTTCCTTCCAATGCATAATGGATCTGGATAGCATCACAAGGTATATGATGTTCAGGAGAGTTGGTAACAAAAACAATAATATCTATATCAGTAATGGAAATATTACTTTCATTAAGAACTCCTCTTCCTGCTTATATTGCCATGGAAAGTGTAGTTTCAAAAGAATTTTCTGGAACAATAAAACGATCTTCCCTCCCTAAAGCATTTTGGATTTTTTGCATTGAAATTTCCAGAAGTTCAAAACGCTCAATAACAGCAGCATTATTTTCTACAAACTCAGGATGATAGAAATACGTGTGATGTAGTTTCATGATTGGTTATTTTTGTTAATTATATCTCTAATAAGTGATATAATACAAAGTTAACACTAAAATGCAATATATCACATAAATATGAAATATATCATTAATACCTGATAATTAAAAATATATGATAAAATTTAATTATAAATTATTTCCGTGAATGTCTTTTTTTATCCTGCTTAGTTGTGTAGGTGTAATTCCCAGATAAGAAGCTATATGAAGTTGTTTCAATCTGTCATACAGAGATTTATTTTCCAGTAATTGTAAGTAACGCTGTTTCGCTGTCTCAAATTTTAAAGAAACTTCAAGCGGTTCTTTTTTCACGACCCAGTTATGTTCCAAATATCTGATATGAAAAAGAGCGAGATCATGATGTTTTTCTAATAAATCCCTGTAAGCTTTCTCAGGATATTGTATCACAGAGCAATCTTCAAGGGCAATGATATTGAAATCACTGGGTTCATTTTTAATAATGGCTGCTGTAGAAGCTACAAAACTGTTTTCCTCAAAGAAAATTTTATAAATAGGGTCGCCCTGTTCATCAACCGTGTAATATCCTACCAATCCGGATTGTAAGAAATAATAATACCTTGCCCTATTTCCTGCTTCCAGAATAAGATCATTTTTCCTGAATCGTTTTTCTGTACAGATATCCAAGAGGGGTTGAATAGTATTATCAGATAAAGGATAATACTGATTGATTTGTTTTAAAAATTCTAAGGTGTTCACGCAGTGTAGATGACTTCTAATCCAATACTTTCTTCATCATCAGATCAGTTTGTTCTTCATCTCCAAGTCTGAAAATATGCTTATCAAATTCAATAAATCCGTTTTTTCTGTAAAAGTTTAATGCTCTTAAGTTCTCTTCCCAAACTCCTAGCCACAGACATGATTTATTAAGATGCTGAGCGATTTCTAAAGCTTTGTCATAAAGAAGCTGCCCAACTTTCTTGCCATGATGGCTTTGTTTAACGTAGATTCTTTCAATTTCAAGACTGGTTTCATCCTGTAATTCTGTTTGGGTACTACCAGTGTTTACTTTAAGGTATCCAACGGGATTGTCTTCTTCCCAGGCAATAAAGAAATGGGATTCTTTATTGCTAAGTTCAGCTTTCAGTTTTTCTGCATTGAAACTTTCCTCAAGGTATTTTTTCATAGCCTCTTCAGAATTATCTTTTGCAAAAGTTTCTGTAAAAGTCTGAATTCCGAGGTGTTGTATGATTTCCCAATCTTCAGATGAAGCTTTATGGATGATAATGGATGCCATGATACTATTTTATGAGAATAATATTTTCTTAAATGCTTCAGAAGCTAAATGTACCTGTACACTCCAATCGTCTGCTGCATCACTTCCTGCGTCGTCAGAAATATATTTTAAACACAGGAACGGAATGTTTTCCTGATGAGCAATAAGTGCCAATGGATAAGCTTCCATATCTACAATATTGTAATCCGTTTCAGAATGGTTCATCTCAAAACTATCACCACTTCCGCAGATTCCTTCTTTTAGTGTATCCATTTTAATACCATATTCCAAGACAGGCGGAACTCCGGATAGCGGGGTTTCATAAAGTTTAAAACCAAGTCCTCTTACATCCATATCTCTCTGAATAAATTTCGTACAGCAAACTACTTCTCCTTTATGAAATCCTTTACTTCCTGCTGATCCCAAATTGACAATCAGCTTTGGTTTTCTGGCATGGATTTCTTTAGTCAGTTCTATCGCAGCATTTACTTTTCCGATACCTGTTATTAATTTATTTTTTCCGTCAAATACTGTTCCCGCTTCTGAATCCAATGCAAAAACGAAAAGCGTATCTGCAATCGGATAATGAAGTTCATTATTAATTTTTATCATTGAGAAAATAGATTTTATACAGCTACTGAAGCTGTCTTACAAAGATACGAGAGTTTTATTGTAATTCGGAAGTATTATGGTGCGTACTTTTTTAGTAAATATATTAAAATCCCCAAAGCAATAGAGAATTGTTTTGGGGATTAAAGATTTATTTTCTTAGATGCTACAGCCATCAGCATCGCAGGATGCACCGCTGTCTCCCGAAAGATCTTTAAAAGGACTCACCGTCTCTTTATAAGTTTGCTGAAGAGCATTTTCAAATACTTCTACAGGTTGTGCTCCGGATACTGCATATTTTCCATTCAGAACAAAGAATGGAACTCCGGTAACACCATTATTTCTTGCCTCAAGGATGTCCTGATTTATTTCATAATCCATTTCATCAGAAGTGACAGCCTGTCTTGCTTCTTCCGTATCGATTCCCATATTTTCTGCAAGAGAAACCAATACTTCAGGATCACCTACATTTTTACCGTCTATAAAATGAGCGATGAATAAAGCTTCTTCCATTTCATTAGACTTATTATGCTTTTTAGCTAAATGAAGAAGTTTATGAGCAGTGAAAGTATTTACAATTAATGCTTTCTCAAAATCAAAATTAATTCCCGCACCTTTTCCCATCTGAGCAACCTGAGCAAGCATTTGTTTAGCCTGAGATTCCGGTACTCCTTTTTTCTCTTCAAAATACTGTATGGTAGTCTGAGGCTTATTGGCATCCAATGTTGGGTCCAGCTGAAAACTCTTCCATTCTACTTCCACCTGATCTTTGAATGGAAGTTTTTCTAATGCCTGTTCAAAATTATTTTTTCCGATATAACAAAACGGACACATCACGTCCGACCAGATTTCTATTTTCATTGTATTTAATTTTAAATCAAATTGATCAAACAAAGATACGCATTTTATTTAATGTAACAAAAAATGTTACAGTTTAATTATGACAGGTAGAAAATTGTTGATTTCTTTTTTCTAAAATACTTCTTATCAATATCATTAAAAATGCCAGAATTCCAAAAATAAACCCTATCCACGGCGTATACTCCACTCCTTTTGTAATGATAATCCATCCTCCGATTGTAGTTCCCAATGTTACTCCAAGATTTCCAAAAGAAGTGGCTAAACTGTTGGCAAATTCCAGTGCGTCGGGTGCAGAGGAAATCATGTAGGTAGAAGCGTTAAGAAAACTTGGCGAATATAGAAATCCCCAAACTCCAATCACGACTACAGTTGCCCATAAATTTCCGTCTGATAAATATAATAATATAGGAACCAAAAGAGTTCCGGAGAGAAAGAATGCCATCGTTCGCGTTACATTTTTATTAAGCATTTTTCCGGCAATCCAATTTGCTATAATACCTATCACTCCAAATAAAAGCAGCATATAGCTTATCATAGAAGGATTCATTCCCTTACCTTTTCCAAGATATTCTGCAAAATAGCTGTAGCTGGAAAACCATGCCGTTATCATAAAGAAATTGGCTAATGTACTCAGTATAAATGAAGGCTGTGCAAGAATCTTAATCTGGCTTCCATAAGATTTTTTCTCTTTAACAGGCATTTCGGGAAGAAGAAAATAAATAGTGATTAAAGCAATGAAGCTTACCACAGACTGTATTATAAATGAGTATTCCCAAGACCATAAACCGGCAATCCATGTTGCAAAAGGAACTGTAGTTACCATAGCGATTGCCACCCCATTGAAAACAATACTCATCAAACCATTTTTTCTGCTTTCATCTGCTCCGGAAATAGCTACAGACAATGCTGTTGCAATATAAACAGGCTGAAGAAATGCAGGAAGTATCCTTACGATCATCAATAGCCAGAAAGGAGGTGAAAATGATGAAATAATTCCTGTAAGCAGAAACATGAATACAGCAATGAACATGATCTTCTTACGATCAATTCCTGAAGTGAGAAGGGTCATAAAAGGTCCTGTGAGTGCTATAACAAGAGCAAAAGCACTCAACAGGTAACCTGCTTTATCAATACTTATTTTATAATGCTCAGCAATCTGTGGCAAAATCCCAATGACCCCAAATTCTGTGGTAATCACTGCTATAAATCCCAGACAACCTATGTACGCATACTTTTTCATTCCTGATTTTCTTTAACCATCTTAAAATTGTGATGAGCAAATGCAGCCATTTCTTCAATTGCAAGTTGTACTTCTTCCAGAATTTCTCCCATATGCATAAAACCGTGAACCATATCTTTATAAAAACTTGTTTTAAGTGAAACGCCTGCATTGTTCATATTCTCTGCAAGTTGCTTTCCATCGTCCAACAATGGATCATGTTCGGCAAATATCATAAGCGTTGGTGGAGTTTCTTTAAAGTCTTTTATTCTCACTGGGATGGCAAGAGGATTATCAAGTTCTTCTTTTGGAAGATACCAGTTCCATGCTTCAATACCTCCCTGTTTATTTAGAACAGGACCGTTTTCATAGACTTTCCAGGTTTCTGTATTGAGTTGATTATCCGCAGCAGGATAAATAAGTACCTGAAATTTTAAATATTCTCCCATTTGAGTGGAAACAGCAGTGGAAACAGCTGCTCCTGCACTGTCTCCAATGATCCCGATCTGGTTTTCATCAATACCTAAAACTTCAGCGTTTTCTACTACCCATCGTACAGCATCAATACTGTCATTCAGCCCTGCAGGAAAAGGATGTTCCGGAGCAAGACGATAATCTACAAAAATAACTATGGATCCTGTTGCATTAGCCAATTTACGAACAACAGCATCATGGGTTTCAAAATTTCCTGCAATAAACCATCCACCGTGAATGTAAACAATAGCAGATGATTTTTGAACTGTTTTTCCTTTTGGACGGTATATTCTGATTGGAATCTGATGATTTTCTTTTGAAATATTCAGTTCTTCAATGATAGCAACAGGTTCTTTCTTACTACTCAATTGAAGAGACATTGTTTCAAGATATTTACGGGTTGCATCTAGCGGATTTTGTACATTGAAGGGCTGTATTTTTTCTAATTGGTCTACAATCTGATTTATTTTTGATGTTAGCTGCATTTTATTTCGATTTAAATGAATATTATAGCTGAGAACGTAAGCGCTATTGTTCTTTAGCTGGACTATTTTTCGTTTTACAGGGCAAAATTAAATCTCAAACCTTACATTTGCATTGTATACGACGAATTGTGCGGTACTAACAAATTTGTAAGTAATGGGTAAAATAAAAGAAAACTCAACCAATAATATCAACCGACAGTACATTCACGAGTGTGATTTGACTTATGCCGTTTGTAAAATTGGTGGAAGATGGAAACTCTTGATTCTGGATAAGTTAAAAGGTGGAAAACTGCGTTTCAGTGAGCTAAGGAAAGCTATTTCTGGAATAACCGAAAGGATGCTGACTTTACAGTTAAGAGAACTGGAAAAAGAAGGTCTGGTAAAGAGAACCGTATACGCTGAAGTTCCGCCAAGAGTAGATTATGAGCTTACTGAAATTGCTATCGATTTGATTCCAATATGGAACCAGCTCAGTAAATGGGGCGGAAAACATAAAAATTTAATACAAAATAAAGAAGCAGATGTATAAGTATTGCCACGAATACACGAATTATTTTATACTATTTGCTTATTTAGTTATAAAAAACTCATAGTAAGATATAGGTTTTAAGGATTAAAAACTATAGTGTATTCGTGGCAATATTTTAATTAAGCCTTATTCACTTTATTACAGAAAAGAATATGGGCAATGAGTGCTAAGACTCCAAATAAAGTTCCTACAAAACAAACGCCCGTCCATTGTGCCTTCTGCCATGCTATAGAAGCCAGCCAGGTTCCCAGTGAACCTCCGATAAAATAGGAAACCATATAAACCGTATTAAGCCTGTTCACCGCATTGGATTTTATCATAAAATAATTCGTCTGGTTCATGATGTGACTGGATTGTACGCCCAAATCCACAAGGATTACCCCTATAATTAATCCCCAATATGTTTCTCCTGCAAAATAAGTAAAGCCCCAACTTCCTATCAGAATCAGTAAAGAATATAAAATAATTCTATTGATATCCAGGTACTTCTGTAAGTTCCCAACTTTCGCTGCCGCTAATGCACCTACTGCTCCTGCCAATCCAAAACTTCCCACAACGGATGAACCTGCATTGAAAGGAGGTTTCTCCATATGAAAGACCAAAGTAGTAAATAAGGCACACATAGAACCGAATGCCATAGCACCACGGAACGAAGCAAGCTGAAGAATAGGTTGGGTTTTCGCAAGATGTGCAACGGAATTCATTAATTCTTTATATGAACCTTTAAAATTCGGGTGAAGCTCAGGAAGCATTTTGTAAACGGCTAGCCAAACCAAAATCATCAATCCAGCTGCAATTCCGAACATTGCCCGCCAGCCCCATACTTCTCCTACTATTCCCCCTATAAATCGGGAAAGAAGAATTCCCAAAAGCAATCCGGACATTACCAGCCCGATGTTGGCAGACTTTTCTTTATCAGATGATAATTCTGCGGCAATGGGAACAAACAGCTGTGGAATAACGGATGTGGCACCAATCAATAAACTTGCGGCATACAGCATCCACAATTGGGTGGCAAATGTCATCCATAATAAAGCTCCAAAAACAAGAAAAAGATCTGCAAGAATCAGTTTTTTACGATAGAACTTATCTCCAAGCGGAACAATCAACAATAATCCTAAGGCATACCCAATTTGGGTAAGTACTGAAATTCTGGAGGCTGCAGATTCAGAAACATTCAGGTCTTCTGAGATAAGAGCCAGCAAAGGCTGATTATAATAATTATTTGCCACAACCAGTCCTGAAATAATGGACATTAACCAAATCACCGTTCGTGAAATTCCGTTGGTAGAGTTCTCCTGCATGTTATTTTTTATTGATTGAAATGATGATATACAATAATTGAATATGTGTAAAATATATCATTTTAAAGGTCTCAAAGGTAATCATTTTCATAAAATATTTAAGATCCGATCATTGATTTAACCTTTGAGAATTATAGACGAAAAATTGAATTATTTCTTTATTTAATCGTTTTTACCGATGATTTATATTGATGAAAAACCTTTCAGATTTTAGAAATAATCAGGAAATTTGCAACATGAAAATCATTCCACTTAAAGAAGGCAATTTTTCAGCCAGCAAGACCAAAGACTTTACCCTTTTAACAGAAGATAACTTTGATACGATCACCGGAATAAAAATGTCTGTACAGCCTTTTCTTATCATTACGGAAAATGATTATATCCTTTTGGATGCAGGAATTGGATGGAAAAATGAAAATGGGATATCTGTGGTTTCAGAAATATTGGAAAGAGAGAATATCAGTCACGGGCAAATTACCAAAGTGCTCCTTTCTCATCTTCATAAAGACCATATTGAAGGTGCTGTAATATTTACTGAAAATGGTTTTGAGGCAACTTTTCCTAATGCGGACATTTACATCCAAAAACGGGAATTGGATTTTGCTATGGGAAATAAAGGAAATCCATCCTTTGATTTTGAGGTTTTGGAAAAACTGATTCAATTACCTAATATTATTTGGATGAATGATGATCAAGGACAGATCACTGATGAAATTTCTTACGAAGTGGTTGGCGGACATACTCCATTTATGCAGGTTTTCTGGATCAAAGAAAACGGAGAAACAGCTTTTTATGGTGCTGATGATCTTCCACAGGCATCTTACTTAAAATATCATTTGTCCTACAAAAGCGATTTTGACGGTAGAAAAGCAATGGAACTGAGACTTAAATGGGAAAAAGAAGCAAGAGAAAATAACTGGAAGATTCTCCTTTATCATGACCTTGAAAAAGCAGTGATAGAAGCATAAAAAAAATGGTTTAAAATTCATTAAACCATTTATAAATATCTAATTCAGAGGGAATATTGAGCTTCTTTCTGATCCTGTTTTTCCTATTTTGTATTGCTTTTGGTGTAACGAAAATGCAGGTCGCAATTTCTTTTGTTGTCATATTGAGCTTAAGGTAAATACAAAAAATCAGCTCAGAGTTTTTTAAGGCTGGCTGTATAGCAGATAACTTTCCGAAAAAATTCGGATATACCAGTCTGAACTTATTCAGCAGACGGGGAGAATTTGCTTTGGCTAATGCCATGATTTCATCTTGTACAAGAATCTTTTGATTCAAATCCTCTAAGCTGGATTCAAGGTTTTTGTTTTTCATAATACTTTCTCATCTTTACTAATTTCCAATAGACATCCTTTGTCCATGGGTGCAAAATCTTTTTTTATCAATAGTTTTTTAATATCAGGGATATGAAACGGCTTTACTTATGCAGGAGTTTCATCAGCATTTCTTAAAACAATTGACGTAAGGTTTGTATTTATCGAATAATTAGGTTGAAATATTCACACATTGGAATTTTAATTCATTTTTATATTGGGCAAAGAAAGAAAAAATGATTAAAATTTTATCATAATAGCGTACCACATACATACCACGTTCCATTTTTAAGTGAAATATCATAACTGCTTTTATCAGCCTGTTTGCAATTGTTTTGCTTTCCCTTTTTGATATGGTTGTAAATGTAACCAGTTTTACAGTTTACTTTTTATGATCGAGATCAATACTTTGAAACCTTTCTGAAAATAATGTGGTATATGAATGGTACCATATTCCGAGGCTGGAACTAAAAATATCCGTTACTTTATTTTAAACTCTGAATTTAAATGATATTATCTGAATGATAAAAAATGTGCATTTAAAAAGGTTTTGAAAATCACAAACTAAAATAAATTCACAAATAACATGATTCTTGAAAATTTATTAATTTCCTTTGGAGCCGAAATGAAGCATTATAAAACGGGAGAAATTATTTTTCGCGAAGAGGAAATACCTATGCATTATTATCAGATAAGAAAAGGAAAAATAAAGCTGAATAATTATACAGAAGAAGGAAAAGAATTTATTCAGAATATATTTTCAAATGGTCACAGTTTCGGGGAATCTCTTTTATTTGTAGAACATCACTATCCTATGAATGCGGTTGCGATTGAAGATTCTTCTGTTTTCAGAATGCCAAAATCCAGTTTTTTAAATTTAATACAGACTAATCCTGAGATTTCGCTCAGCATTTATCAATGTCTGGCAGAGAGAATGTATCATAAGTATATTATGTTCTATAATCTGTCTTTTCAAAATCCAGGTTCCAAGCTGAAACTCCTGTTGGACTATCTGAAAAGCTATCATGAAGACAAAACGCCCTACTCTTTTCAAGTTCCTCTTACAAGGCAGCAATTGGCATCCTTAACTGGTCTTTGCGTAGAAACAGTAATCAGAACCATAAAACAAATGGAAAAAGATCAGATTGTGAAAATTGAGAAAAGGAAGATTTACTATTAATATCGAACCTCTTTTAAACTAGAAACTTTCAGATTGTAATACCTACTGATCAAGCTGTCTTTGAAATTCCTCCACATATTTCGCAAGATGAATACCATCTGCAAGTCCATGATGAGCCTCAATAGAAACTGGTAGAAACTTCTTTCCATCACGGCTACTGAACCTTCCGAAAGCAATTTTAGGGATAGATTCTCCTGTATTAAAATTTGTAGGATGAAGAATCGCACTGAATGAGTTCCATGGAATTGTAGTATGTCTTATATGATCTTTTCCAAGCCTCTCATTGCTTAATCGAAGTCCTGTAGAATTGTGAACCCCTTTGATTTCTTCCTGTAATTCAGCATTGAACGTTTCAAAATCTTCTGAGAAATGAGTAAATGAAAAGCCAAAAGTTCCATCTGGTCTGCCAATCGTACTTCCGGCATGAACTGTATCAAACTGAATCACCTTCCCATCATCAATTCTAAGCTTTAGTTCATCTACTGTATTAATGGCAACCATAGATTTATGAAAGTAATAGGCAAAAAAAGAATATCCGTTTTCCTTAGCTTTGTCATAGGCTTTTGTACAATCCACTTCTGTTGTAAAACCAAAATAAGGACTTTCCATACCGGAGAAAAACTCAAAATGTTCTTTTCTGTTCCAGCTTTCAATATCTACAATCTTCATCAATCTTTTATTTGGCGCAAATTTCGGGATTTTTTATCAGTTTTTACTATTAAAACGAATATTAAATTTCCATAAACATTACAGTTTTTAATAAACAGAAAAGATTGATAAGCATGATTATTGCATATTACTTCAATAGCCACGAATACACGAATTATTTATAATGTTATGCTTTTTATAATAACACAACAGCAAGATGAAGTCATTCAGGAAATATAAACCATTCAGATAAAAATTTTCACCTCCTTCCCTTTTCTAAATTCATCAAATACACATTATTATGGAAATACTAAATTTAAAAGGAAATCACTGGTCTGCAAGAAAAACAGATCAAATTTATATGGTAAGTATTAAAAACAATTCAAGTATTGTGGAAGCTTTAACTGATTTTGTTCAAAGTCAGAATATTCAGGCTGGAGAAGTTACCGGAATTGGTGCTGTAAGTGAAGCCACACTGCGATTCTTTAATCCTGATACCAAAAAATACATCGATAAAACATTTAAAGAACAAATGGAAGTCACCAATATTTCAGGAAATGTTTCTATAATTGATGATAAACCAATACTTCACCTGCATATTACTTTAGGCAGAGAAGATTATACAGCTCTTGCAGGACATCTTTTAGATGCTAAAATCCGGGGTGCCGGGGAATTTATTTTTTACCCTTTACATACAAAAGTTGTTAAAACCAAGAATGAAGAAATAGGAATCAACCTTTATGATTTTGAAAAATAAGGTTCTCATTGGTACTGAAAGTCTTATTTTTGAGGAAATATTTGTAGAATGTTTGATGTCCTGCTTTCCCATATTCAGAATAAAGTTGATATAACTGAAGATCAGAAAAATAAGATCCCTTCTTTTTTTACTTTAAAAAAACTTAAAAAGAAACAATATTTGTTGCAGGAAGGTGATATCTGTAAATCTCTTTCATTTGTAAGTGAAGGGTTACTGAAATCTTATTTTCCGGATGAAAAAGGTAATGAACATATCAACATGTTTGCTTTTGAAGGTTGGTGGATCTCAGATTTCAATAGTTTTATTCATCAGGAAAAAGCAGTCTTAAATATTGATGCAATAGAAAATACAGAAGTATTAATGATCACATTGGAGAATTATGAAAAAATGCTCCTGGAAATCCCTGTAATGGACCGTTATTTCAGAATCTTATATCAAAATAGTCTGGTGACAAAAGATTACAGACTCATTGTTTCAAACAGCTACACAGCTGAAGAGAAATACCTGCAGCTTGCACAGAAGAATCCTGAAATGATCAAACGTGTTCCTCATAATTTAATCGCATCCTATCTTGGACTTGCTCCTGAAACTATAAGCCGCATCCGTAAAAAGAATTCATTGAAAAATACTTGATCCATATCAATTCAAATGCGTGATCCATATCAAGAGTTCAGGTAATAATCATCCATAATTTTGCTAAAGAATTTTACAATTATGGAAAACACAGAAAATATTGCACTGGTAGTAGGTGCTACCGGAATTACAGGAAGTAATCTTGCAGAAGAGCTTATTGCACAAGGTTTTAAAACCTACGGATTATCAAGAACTCCTAATGATAATATCATTGGTTTACATCCAATCAAAGCTGATTTACTGGACGTACAGAGCCTGACAGAAGCATTATCGGAAGTATCTCCTACCCATGTTTACTTTACAACCTGGATGCGTAATGATACTGAAGAAGAGAATATCCGTGTCAACAGCCTGTTGGTAAAAAATCTTTTGAACGTTTTATCGCCTAAAAAATCAGTTAAGCACGTTGCATTAGTTACGGGATTAAAGCATTATCTCGGACCATTTGAAGCTTATGCTAAAGAAGGAGTATTACCGATCACACCGATAAGAGAAGAACATCCGAGGCTTCCTCTTCCCAATTTTTATTATGCGCAGGAGGATGAAGTATATAAGGCTTCTGAAAGAGACGGCTTTACATGGAGTATTCACAGACCACACACTGTAATAGGATATGCCGTCGGTAATCTTATGAATATAGCTGTTACATTATGCGTATATGCCAGTATCTGCAAAGAAGCAGGGAAACCTTTCATATACCCTGGTTCAGAAGCGCAATGGAATGGTATTTCAGATGTTACAGATGCTGGAATATTGGCAAAACAATTAGTTTGGGCTTCCACTACTGAATCAGCAAAAAATCAGGCTTTTAACATAACAAATGGAGACGTTTTCAGATGGAAATGGCTTTGGGAAAGACTCGCTAATTGGTTTGGAATACAGGCAGAAGGCTACAATGGGTCCATAAGACCTTTAGAAAAAGAAATGGAAAACACTCAGGAAATATGGACAAAGATTGCTGAAAAATATAATTTAAAAGAGAAAAATGTAAACCGCTTATCTTCGGCTTGGCATACTGATCTGGACCTTGGCAGACCACTTGAAGTAATGTGTGATATGTCGAAAAGCAGAAAACTGGGATTTACAGCTTATAAAAATACCGAAGACTCTTTTATAGAAGTATTTGAAAGATTAAAGTCTGAAAATATAATTCCGTAATCTATTCTGTTTCACAAAACTTTTTTTATCGCCACGAATGCAAGAATTATTCTATACGATGCACTTATTTTGTTATAAAATATAGTTTTAAGGATTAAAATCATTCGTGTATTCGTGGCAATTTTTATTCAGAGTACAATTTTTACTTTCGATAAAATCCTCGCTCCTTACAGCAATATTAGTACTTGCGCTCCTATATTTTCAAACACATACAGGTTGTAAACAACTTTTCTTTCATCATAGGCATTGAATTACAATAAATCAACAGTTTATCGTAAATTGGTTAAGTTTTTGAAGCATCTTATCCAAACCAATCACACCATTGAAGCTAATCACATTTACAAAAAAAGGAATTTACTGCCCTCAGGGAAAATTTTACATAGATCCGTGGCGACCTGTAGATTTTGCCATTATTACTCATGGACACGCTGATCATGCCCGCTGGGGAATGAAGAAATACCTTTGTCATCATTTTACAAAACCAATTTTATATCAAAGAATTGGTGTGGACATTAATTGTCAGAGTGTAGAATATGGTGAAAAAATTAATATTAATGGAGTCAGTGTTTCATTGCATCCTGCGGGGCATATTATAGGTTCGGCACAGATAAGACTTGAATATAAAGGATTTGTAACCGTTGTTTCCGGAGATTACAAAGTTCAGAACGATGGTTTAAGTACCCCTTTTGAATTAGTGAAATGCAATGAATTCGTTACAGAAAGTACTTTTGGACTGCCCATTTATAACTGGTTGGAAATTGATGATTTAAATAAAAAACTACAAAATTGGGTATTAAAAAATAAAGAAAACAATAAAACATCTGTATTCATTGGCTATTCCCTTGGAAAAGCACAACGCATTATGAAAGCCGTAGAAGGATTGGGCAAAATTTATGTTCATTACTCTATTGGAAAGCTTAATGAAGCATTTGAATCCGTAGGAATCCATCTTCCAGAGTATGAAATTGCAGACTTCAGAGAACATCCTAAAGATCTGGAACATGAAATTGTCATTGTTCCTCCAGCTTTGCTGGATAGTAATGTTATCAGAAAGATTCCTGATCCGGCAACAGCCATTTGTTCAGGATGGATGCAGGTTCGGGGTGCCAGAAGATGGCGAAGTGCCGATGCAGGATTTGCGATGAGTGACCATGCCGACTGGAAAGGATTATTGCAAACCGTAAAAGCTACAGAAGCAGAGATTGTACATGTTACCCACGGACAGACAGAGATATTTTCAAAATATCTGAATGAAACAGGCATAAAAGCAGATGTTGTAGAAACATTGTTTGGAGAAGATGAAGAAGAAACAGAACAGGAAACCATCAAAACCTCTGAATCATGAGACATTTTGCAAATCTTATCAATGCCTTGGAAACCACCAATAAAACCAATGCTAAAATAGATGCCATCATCGATTATCTGGAACGTGCTCCCGATGAAGATAAAGTATGGTTTATTGCTCTGTTCACGGGAAAAAGACCCAAAAGAAATGTGAACACAAATTATATGAAAGAATGGGCGTTGGAAATCACAGGACTTCCGCTTTGGCTCTTTCAGGAAAGCTATTCTTCTGTTGGAGATCTTGGAGAAACCCTTTCATTAATTCTTCCGCCACCACAGGAAAAAATTGAACAAAGTCTGTCTCAATGGATGATGGATATTGTTCATTTAAAAGATAAAACAGAAGCTGAAAAGAAAGAATTTGTACTCAATTCCTGGAATGGATTGGATTATACCGAACGCTTGATCTTCAACAAACTAATAGGCGGAAGTTTTAGAATTGGTGTATCCGATAAAACATTGATTAACGCATTGACAAAATTCTCAGGACAGGAATCAAGTACACTGATGCACAGCTTAATGGGAAAGTGGTTACCTGATGAAGTCTCTTTTAAAGAATTAATCTCCGCTGAAAATATAAACCCCGATAATTCGAAACCGTATCCTTTCTGCCTTGCCTATCCTCTTGAAAAAGAAACCGAAGCCTTGGGAAATCCCGATGAATGGCTGGCAGAATATAAATGGGACGGTATACGAGGGCAGATCATCAGAAGAAATGACGAAGTTTTCATCTGGTCAAGAGGTGAAGAACTTGTCACAGAACAGTTCCCTGAAATCACTGAAGTTATCAAAAATATGAAAGGAAATTTCGTTGTAGATGGAGAGATTCTTGCGGTAAAAGAAAATAAGGTTTTAAATTTTAATGAATTACAAAAAAGATTAAACAGGAAAACTTTAACTAAAAAAATGCTGGAGGAAATTCCGATTGAAGTATTTGCTTATGACTTATTGGAACTCGAAGATAATGATCTCCGGGAAAAACCGATTTCAGCAAGAAGAGCAATATTGGAAGAATTATTATTAAATGAAAATCCCAAAAATATAAAGCTTTCCCAAAGTATTAATTTTGACAAATGGGAAGAACTTAATGACATCAGAGAAAATTCCCGATCGGTAAACAGTGAGGGACTCATGCTGAAACAGAAAAGTTCGCCTTACCATTCCGGCAGAAAAAAAGGTGATTGGTGGAAATGGAAAATCAATCCATTTACCATTGATGCCGTTTTAATCTATGCACAAAAAGGAAGCGGCAGGCGAAGTGCTTATTACACCGATTATACTTTTGCCGTAAAAAATGAAGATAAATTGGTAACCATTGCCAAAGCATATTCCGGGCTTACAGACAAAGAGATCATGGAAGTCAGCAAATTTGTAACAAAAAACGCGATTGAAAAGTTTGGTCCAGTACGAACAGTAAAAGCAGAACTTGTTTTTGAAATTGCTTTTGAAGGAATTGGGTTCAGTAATCGCCATAAAAGCGGTGTTGCTCTCCGTTTTCCAAGAATTGTCAGATGGCGTAAGGATAAAACGGTGGATGAAATAGATAATCTGGAAGAAATTAAGAAATTAATACAATAGAAATGACTGCCTTTGAACATACCGACGGATTTACAATCATTCAGCAATGGATGAAAGATAAAGGAATGTCCCCTTTTAAATTTCAAACAGATACCTGGCGGAAGTTCGGAAGCGGATATAGCGGAATGGTTGTGGCTCCTACAGGTTTCGGGAAAACTTTTTCTGTTTTTCTGGCTTTAATTTCAGACTTCCTGAATCATCCTGAAAGTTATAAAAAAGGACTTAAAATGATCTGGATCACTCCCCTGCGGTCTTTGTCTAAAGATATTGCCAAGGCAATGCAGGAAGCGATGGATGAGATCGGGCTAGACTGGGTTGTAGGCGTAAGAAATGGAGATACCGATCCCAAAGTAAGACAACAGCAGATCAAAAAAATGCCGGAAATCCTTGTTGTAACCCCTGAAAGCTTACATTTACTTCTTGCTCAGAAAAATCATGAAACCTTTTTTAGTGGTTTAAAATGTATCGTTGTAGATGAGTGGCACGAGTTGCTCGGCTCAAAGCGGGGAGTCATGGTAGAACTGGCAATCTCACAGCTCCGAAAATATACTCCGAAGATGAAAATCTGGGGGATTACTGCTACTATTGGAAATCTGGATGAAGCAATGGAAGTATTAATTCCTTATGATATTAAAAAAGTAAAAATTACAGCAAAAGAACATAAAAAAATTGATATTATTCCCGTCATTCCCAATGAGGTTGAAATATTACCTTGGGCTGGACATCTGGGAAACAGACTTGCGGATCAGGTAGTTCCTATCATTCTTAATTCGAAATCAACAATTGTTTTTACCAATACGCGTAGCCAAAGTGAAATGTGGTATCAGCTACTTTTAGATGCACATCCTGATTTTGCAGGACAAATTGCCATTCATCACAGTTCTATTGATGCCCATTTACGAATCTGGATTGAAGAAAACCTAAGCTCAGGAAAGTTGAAAGCCGTTGTTTCTACATCTTCATTAGATTTGGGAATAGACTTTAAACCCGTTGATACCGTAATTCAGATCGGATCTGCAAAAGGTGTTGCCAGATTCCTTCAAAGAGCCGGACGTAGCGGACACTCCCCTTTTGAAACTTCAAAAATCTATTGCGTTCCCACTCATTCTTTAGAACTTATTGAAGTAGCTGCATTAAAAGAAGCTGTAAAACAAAAAGTAATAGAACCCAGAGAACCACAGGTCTTATGTTTCGATGTGCTGGTTCAGTTCCTGATGACTTTAGCAGTTGGAAACGGTTTTTATCCCGATGAAACCTATGAAAGAATCAAAAAAGTATATGCTTTCCGGGAAATGATAGACGAAGAATGGAAAAGCATTCTGGAATTTCTCACGATTGGCGGCAGTGTCTTAAAAAGCTATGAAGAATTCCATAAAATTGTCGTTTTAGAAGATGGGTTGTATAAAGTAACTTCACGAAAGATTGCCATGCTTCACCGTATGAATATGGGAGTCATTGTAAGCGATGCAATGCTGAAAGTTAAGTTCATTTCAGGCGGATATGTCGGAATGATTGAAGAATATTTTATTTCAAAACTTAAAAAAGAAGAAAAATTTATTTTGGCAGGACGAACCTTGGAGGTCGCGATGATCAAAGATATGACCGTTTATGTAAGAGCTGCAAAAGGAAAAGCTCTGGTTCCCAGCTATCTTGGAGGAAGATTACCCTTAAGTTCTGATTTGGGGCATTTTTTAAGGGAAAAACTCTCTCATGCTTTGAATCCTAAAGCTTCCGAAAAAGAACTGAAATTTTTACATCCGTTATTAATCAATCAGGAAATGAATTCCCACATTCCCAATGAAGATGAATTCTTAATAGAAATGATCAGAAACCGCGAAGGTTATCATCTTTTTATGTACCCTTTTGAAGGGCGTCTGGTTCATGAAGTAATGGCAGCATTGATTGCTTACCGGATTTCAAAACTGGCACCTATTTCTTTCTCCATGGCAATGAATGATTATGGTTTTGAACTTTTCAGTGATAAGGAAATCCCGTTGAATGAAGAAAACTTACAACAGATTTTAACCAGAGACAATCTCATGAACGACGTTATTGCAAGTATTAATTCCGCAGAAATGGCAAGAAGAAAATTCAGGGATATTGCTGTGATTTCAGGAATGGTAATTCAAAATTATGCAGGTAAACAACGTTCTAATAAATCATTACAGAGTTCCGCAGGATTGATTTTTAAAGTCCTGGAAGATTATGACCCTAATCATTTTCTAATCAGGCAGGCTTATACGGAAGTTTTTAATATCCAACTTCAGGAACAGCGTCTGGTAGAAGCCTTTAAAAGAATTGAAAAATCAACAGTCGTTTTAAAACATTCCCGTTCCTTTACTCCATTAAGTTTTCCAATCAAGGTAGACAGTCTCAGACAGACACTTTCCAGTGAAGGATTGGATGCAAGGATCAGAAGGATGCTGAAATTATAAATGAATAAAATAAACCTGAAATAACTTTTATAATAAGGTTTTTCATGAGTTTCAAACGTTTTTTTTAGTTTATTCTATCAATTAAAATTAAGATAAAAATCATCTGTTTCTTTTTTGATAAGTTTAAGAATAGCCGTACCTTAGAGTATCTTCTCTGAAGAGTAAAAAATTAAATGATGACAAAATTATTTTTAGTCCGACACGGGCAGTCACTCTGGAATCTTGAGAATAGATTTACAGGCTGGCAAGATATCGACATTACAGAAGTTGGCATTGAAGAAGCAAAAAAAGCAGGGATATCCTTAAAAAAAGAAAAGATAGACATTGCATTCACCTCAGTACTGATAAGAGCAAAGCATACCCTTTCCATTATCCTTGATGAAATAGGAAAACCTAATATTCCGGTTATTATGGATAAAGCTCTTAATGAACGTTCCTACGGAAATCTGGAAGGACTTAATAAAGCTGAAACAGCATTGAAATATGGTGATGAACAGGTTCATACATGGCGAAGATCTTATGACGTTGTTCCGCCTGGAGGAGAAAGCCTTAAAGATACTTATAACAGAGTTATTCCTTATTTTGAGAAAGAAATTGTTCCTTTCCTGAAAAAAGGTGAAAATGTTCTGATCGTAGCTCATGGAAACAGTCTTCGTTCATTAATCATGTATCTGGAACATCTTTCTCCTGAAGAAATTCTGGAAAGAGAAATAGCAACCGGAGTTCCGGTAACCTATACTTTTGATGAAAATTTTCATGTAAGCAGAGTGGAAAATTAATAACTAATCTTAAATTCAAAACTTTAAACCCTCTCCTGTGTTTATAGCTACAAAAGAAATCCTTATTCAAAATGAAACCTTTACGCTGACCAATCAACGGGCTGTATTTTGGAAAACCGAAAATGCGCTGATCCTTTCTGATCTTCATATTGGAAAAACAGCACATTTCCGTAAAAATGGTATTGCCATAGCCAATCATATCATGAAAAGCGATTTGGAAAGACTATCTGCGTTGATTGAATTTTTCCAGCCGAAAAAGTTCATTGTCGTGGGTGATCTGATTCATGCTGGTGATAATTCTGATGTGGATGAATTCTGCACATGGAGAAAGCAATATCCTGACCTGAAATTTCACCTTGTTGAAGGTAATCATGACCGTATTTCAGAAACTTTGGAACAGAAACTCTGTCTGGATTTTAAGGCTTCTTTGCTGGAAATAGGAGGATTTTCTTTTATCCATGATTTTGATAAAACCAAATCAGATTTTCAGATTACCGGACATATTCATCCTGGAATTATATTAAATTCTGCAGTTAAAAGTATCAGACTTCCCTGTTTTGCTATTAGTGACAACCAGTTGCTACTTCCTGCTTTTAGTGAATTTACAGGTTTGGATACAAAGAATTTACCTAAAAAAAGTAAGTTTTTTGTATTTACAGATGCTGAAATTTATGAGATTTGATTTACCTATCATACATAAGAATGCAGACAAAAAAATCTGCATTCTTAACATAACTACTTTACATTATTAAATTATTATTCTGATCGTTTAATTCTCTTTTTCATTCAACCATACTACTTTCTGTACCGAGGAATGCTCTTTTCCTATGATATCTTTGTAAAGTTCAGGTCTTCTTGCCTCTAAATATCGGTAGCCACCAGCCTGATTCAGCTTTTGAGGAGTAATAATAGCCGTTTCAAAACTATCCTCAAATGAGCGGCATTCTGCAATAATATCACCAAAAGGATCAATAATCATAGAACATCCATTCTTAAGCTGATCATCATCCATTCCTATAGGATTGGAAAAAACAATATAAGCACCATTGTCATAAGCTCTTGAGGGAAGCCATTTCATCAGCCAGTCTCTCCCTTTCATTCCATTAAACTCCAATCGTAAGGAAGTAGGATCCGATTCTCTGTTGTCCCAAAGCAGAGGATCTACAAAACCCGCTCCCGGTCTTGTTGAAGGAGTACACATCGTTACATGAGGCATAAAAATAATATCAGCCCCCAAAAGTTTGGTTGCTCTTACATTTTCTATAATATTGTTATCATAGCAGATCAGAATACCACATTTCCAGCCAAGGATTTCAAAAACACAATATTCATTACCAGGAATAAGATGAGGATTGATAAAAGGATGCAATTTTCTGTATTTTGCCTTCAATCCTGTTTTATCCACACATACATAAGCTTTGAAAAGGTTATTATTTTCATCCTTCTCAAAAAGTCCGGCAAGAATTGTAATCTTATATTCGGAAGCTATCTGTTGTAATCTTTTAATGCTTTCTCCGTCCGGAATAAGTTCAGCAATATCAAGAAGTTGATCCTTTGAAAGTTTTCGGGCAAAAGTATATCCCGTGATGGAACATTCATGAAAGGCAATAACATCAGAGCCGTTGGCAGCTGCCTGTTTAGCAAGTTTTTCTATGACGGATAGATTGTAATTTTTATCTCCGCTTCTATTTTCAAACTGTGCGGTTGAAATTTTAATATTCATTGATTTTTTTCAGCAAAACTAGACGGTATGGTTTCTGAAAAATTGTATAAAACCGACATATTTGCTTTACAGCTCAATGAAATTAACAGCGATTTTATTTTCCGTTTTTTGATATTGTTTAGGAGTAAGCCCGATATTATTCTTAAATTCTCTGATAAGATGTGACTGATCAGAATATCCCGCTTCATAAGAAAGTGTAGTTAGGTTTTTATCATCAATACCTTTATTCACAAGGCTTAAAAAGTAATGTAAACGGATAATATTTGCATATTTTTTAGGACGCATTCCCATATGATATTCAAACTTTCGTTCTAAATGACGTTCAGAATATCCGGTAAAATGTTGCAGATCCTTGGAAGATATTGCCCCCTTATTATTCAGAATATACTGTTGAGTAGCCGAAATAAGATGATGATCCATACTCGTTCTTTCTGATAAAAAATGGGTAAAAAAGATATTCAGGTCTTCAATAATACTTAAAGGATTTGTTTTATTAAACAGTTTTTCTTCAAATACTTCCATCTTATTCTTCAATACATCTTCTACGGAAATAATTTGATTACTCATTTCTTTCGCAGAAGTTTTCAGAAGGATATTCAAAAAATAAGGTTGAAAAACAACTGCGATTAGGGAAAACCTCCCTTTCGAAGAGAAGTCTTTATATCCATTTAAAGTGCCGTAAAAAAAAGAGATTGGCATCCGATCTTCCGAAACTTTGGAATACAGATTCATATCTCCGGATAAAATAAGCCCGGAACTTCCATCAGTGAAGAGCCTTAAATTTCTCATATCCTCTTCGGAGTTCTCCAAAAAGATATAATGTCTGATATAAGGAGCTAAATGCTTAGGAGGCGAAATCTGCATTCATCAAATGTACATAAAACTTATTTGTAGAAAAAGAAGGCTTCAAAATATCTTTTAGTTTTTAAGCTGAGATACCACATTTAATTTGCTTTTGGTCAGGTATTTGAATGATTTAATGCATATTATTCTCCATTTTGTTGAATATATATATTTAATCAAAATACCAACCACTTAAAATATTATGTCATGTCAACACAAAACCTTACCCATCTGGAAGCAATCAGGAAGATCAAAGAACTATCTGAAAAAGCAAAAATATGTATGTTCTGTACCGAATTGGAAACAGTTCCTGTTAATTCAAGACCTATGACTTTGCAGGAGACGGATGAAAATGGTAATCTTTGGTTTATCAGCAGTGGAACCAGTAACAAAAATTTTGAAATAAAGGAAGACCGGAGAGTACAGTTATTCTTCATGAACAACAGTGATGCTCAATATCTTTCGGTCTACGGGAAAGCTTCCGTTTATAAAGACAGAAAAACCATTGAAGAAAAATGGTCACCTTTGGTAAAAGCATGGTTTGATGGTAAAGATGATCCAAATGTTACAGTCATTCGCGTAGAACCACAGGAAACCTATTATTGGGACACAAAGGCGGGAAAACTTCTAAGTCTTTTCAGTTTTGTAACAGCTGCAATTACAGGACATAAAACCAATAATGCCGATGGTATAGAAGGAAATGCCATTATCTAAAGTTTTTTCCACGAATTAACGAATTTAATTATTACGTCATAAAGCCTATGTCGCCTTTAGTTTGTAAAAAGAAATTAAATTTACAAACTAAAAGTAGCATAGGCTTATATTTATCCGTGCATTAGTGGTACTAATTCTTTATTTCATTAAGAATCTTTCTGAATTCTTCAGATTCCTTATCAGTCAAAGGCTTTAAAGGTTTTCTTAAATGTCCGCTTTTCTCTCCTAAAATATCCAAGCCGGCTTTTACCGCTCTTGGTAATCCTTTCGCTACAATAAATTTTAATAACTCAACTTGTTTATAGAAAACATTCTGAGCTTCAGCAAGCTGATTATTCTCAATGGCTTTATAAAGATCAAGGTTCAATTCCGGGATAAGATTCGGAGCAGCTGTACACCAACCTCTTGCTCCTGCAGCAAATGCCGCAAGTGCTAATGGATTAGAGCCATTATAAAAAGCAACATCTTCACCCAATTCCTTTCTCAAAAAATGCATTCTCTGTACATCGCCGGTACTTTCCTTGATCATTGTGACATTAGGTATTTCAAGAAGTCTTTTCAATAGATTTGGAGACATATCTACTCCACCGGTTGCCGGATTATTGTATGCCATAATCGGGATTGAAATTTTCTTTGCTACAGCATCATAATGAGCCACGATTTCGTCATCCGTCAATTTCCAATAACTCATGGGAATGATCATTACTGCATCAGCACCTGCTTTTTCTGCAAATTGGGCATGATAAATAGTTCTTTCTGTAGTCAGGTTTGAAACGCCTATCAGCGTGGGAATTCTACCATTTACCTGTTGAATTGTGGCTTCTGTAACGGCTTCTTTTTCATCATCAGACAGATAAGGCATTACTCCGGCACTTCCCAAAGAAGCAATACCATGACTTCCTGTAACGACCAGTTTCTCAACCATACTTCTGAAAAGCGAAAGATCTATAGTATCATTTTCATCAAAAGGCGTGATCGGATACGCTATAATTCCTTTAAATGGAACATTTTTCATATTCTTATTTTAAAAATTAAAAGTTGTTGTAAAATATTTTTAAATAAATTATTAAGAGGTATTAAGTCTAATATGAAGGAACTAAATGATGTTTAAAACCTTAATACCTCTTAATGGCAGGAGGATTAAAGATCTCTTCCTTCTTCTTCTCTCAATGCAACTCCAAGATTCTGTAACTGAGGCGCATTCTCACAGGCAATATATTTGGCAGGCTCCGTATCACTTAAATTCTGATGCTTATGCCAAGCCCATGAAGGAATGTAAACAGCATCTCCTGCTTCCCAATGAACGCGCTCGCCTTCCACTTCTGTCCACCCCTTTCCTTCGATTACAAATAATACCGTTTCATAGGTATGGCGGTGTCTGTTGGTCTGTTGCCCTGGCAGCAAACCTCCAATAGTCATACTTACATTTTTACTGGGAAGATCTACAAAGAATACAGGATGTTTTCTTTCCGTTGAAAATTGATTGTGTTCCCCTGCATTTTCCACATTTTTATGAATTAAATGACTTGGTTTTACATACTTTGGTCTTGCAAACGTTTCGTGAAAGTCTTTTGAACTGAACTCTTTTTTGTCCATGATTTTAAAATTTTAAAGATTCTGTGCTTTATTGCATGACAAAATTATTTTATATTTGGACTGTTTAAATAACTCAGTTTTTACATAAATAAGTAGTCCAGATGCTTCGACCTTGGAAATTAGAATTTGAAATTGATAAAAAGCTTGATAAAGCAGTCTATTTACAGATTGCCGATACGATTATTACCGATATCCGTTCAGGAAGACTGAAGGCAGGAGATGCCCTTCCCGGAAGCCGAAATATGGCGACCATGCTGAAAATCAATAGAAATACGGTAGTGGAAGCCTATCAGGTATTGCTCAATGAAGAATGGGTGATTTCCAAAGAAAGAAAAGGAATTTTTGTGTCAGAGAAAATTCCGGTTCTGCATTCGAAAGGAATGAATAGAACTTCAGATGCCCCAAATATGCAGGTAATAACAGACAGAATGATCATCAATTTTGATGACGGACATCCGGATAGTAAAATTGCCCCTGTTACCGAATTGGCAAGAGCTTACCGGCAAATATTTGGTATAAAAGCTAAATGGCAAATGATGGGTTATGGCGATGAGCACGGAGATATTGAATTCCGTAAAACAATTTCCCAAATGCTGAACCATCAACGTGGCATGCAGATCAATGAAAGCGAAATATCAATCACCAGAGGTAGCCAGATGGGAATGTTTCTTACAGCACAAAGTCTTTTAACTTCAGGAGATTGTGTTATTGTAGAAGATCCGGGATATCAACCGGCATGGCAAGCTTTTGAATACACGGGAGCAACATTATTACCGGTCTCTGTAGATGAAGAAGGCATTGATGTTCAATCTGTAGAAAATCTGTTGATTCATCATAAAAATATAAAAGCAATATACATCACTCCTCATCGTCAATATCCTACAACGGTTACATTAAGTTTGTCAAGACGTTTAAAACTGATAGAACTATCCAATCAATATAATATCACCATTATCGAAGATGATTATGACAATGAATTTCACTTCGGCTATCGCCCTATTCTCCCTTTATCGAGCTTTCCTGAGCTTAATAATTATGTTTATATAGGGACATTGAGCAAAGTGGTGGCACCTGCTTTAAGAATTGGCTATCTGGCTACTAAAAATCAGGATCTCTTGAAGAAAATCGGTGATTTGAGAAAGATTATTGATGTGCATGGAGATGTTATTATGGAACAGGCAGTTCTCCAGTTGATCAAAGAAGGAGCTGTAAAAAAGCATATCAGGAAAGCTACAGTTCATTACAAAAATAAGAGAGATTTTGTATACAACCTTTTGACTAAACACTTGAAAAATGTTGCGAATTTTACTTTACCGGAAGGAGGATTAGCATTTTGGATAGTCCCTAAAACAGCATTGGATTGGGATCTGGTGACACAACTGTTATCAGAAAAAAACATAAGAATCATTCATCCGAAGCAATACAGCAGAAATTCGGTTAATGGATTTAGATTAAGCTATGGTTCCCTCGGAGAAGAACAATTGGAGCAAAGTATAAAAGTTCTTTCCGAAATTTTGACAAAGCTTTCTAAATAATGATTGAAACGATTTTAAACAAAGATGTCATAAAAAATTCGTGCATTCGTGGCGAAAAAAACACGCCACGAATGCACGAATAAAATTTATATTATTACTTATTACAGATTACTTTAAACATAATTATCTATAAAATCTGCGAGAGTAATAAATACTACTCCACTTCAAAAACAGCCTGAATTTCAACAGATGAATTTACAGGTATAGAGGATGCTCCAAACGTAGCTCTTGCATGCTTTCCTTTTTCTCCAAAAACATCAGCTGTTAAATCAGATGCAACATTCATTAAATCTGCATGTTTTATATAATCATCCTTTGTATTGAAAATTCCTGTAAGCTGTACACATTGTTTTACTCTGCTTAAATCTCCGCCTACCGCTTCATTTAATACAGAAAGAACATTCAGCATCGTAACTTTTGTAGCATCTTTTACCTGTTGTTCCGTCACATCTACTCCTAATTTTCCAGCATTAAAGATCTTCCCGTCTTTTAAGGCAACCTGATTGATGAATACAAGATTTCCGGAACGTACAAATGGCTGATAATTTCCGGCTGGTTTAGGAACCTGAGGAAGCACAATATTTTTTTGCTTTAAGATTTCACTGAAATTTTGGTGGTTTTCAACGATTGGACTATTTTTTTTAGGATGGGTATCCTTTAAAGCTAAAGCAATCTTTGCAAAATTTTTCCCTTGAAGTTCCGCCAAATGTCTTTCTCCTTTTGTGGGTCTATCAACATCTTTTAAAGAAGCCATACTCGTGATTCCCAACACGGTATTTCCCTGTGGTATAGCTTTATTCAACTCTTCAGTTCCACGGATTCCATTGGAAACCAGTACCATTCCATGTACGGCAAGACTATTCCAGAATGCCTGTAGAGCAAGTTCTTTTCCTGCTCCGCTTCCTGCTGACATAAAAACTGTTGCCGGAACACCCTCAAGAGCATGATTAGTCCAAAGTTGTACCGTTTTGGATAAAAATTCACTCATTCCCGTACTTATATTCCCGAAATAAACAGGTGATCCAAAAGCAATTCCGTCATAATTTGTCAGCTCTTCCACGGTGGCTACGGGAAGGCTTTTCAGACTGGGATTTTGTGATGCTTTAACTAGTTTAATAGCTGAAACAGCATTGTTTTCACTTTCAATTCCCTTTGCAATTTCTTTGGCAAGTTCGTAAGTTCCACCATTATCCGAATGGATAAGAACTAGTATTTTAGCTTTATTTTGAGCCATAATGTTGCTGGTGTTAAATAATAAAATTAAGATAAAAAAAAGACATAATTTTCTCATTCTGAATAAAATATAGTTTTAATATTATTGTTCGCTTTTTAATGTAAATGTACCCCTTAGTAAGATCATTCTTCTTCAAACCAATGTACATGAAATCACATTTGTTTTGATAATACAAAATTAGTATTGGCGTTTTTATTAAATTTGCCAAAAAACACATGCAGAACGACAAATTAAAATGTGGCTTATTTGAAAAATCCGAAAGCCAGTTTGTAGATACCATAGAAAAGGAAGCTTATGTATGGTGTGAAAAAGACTGGAGACATGACACCTATGAGCATGTTCATGACCGGGCTCAGTTAACTTTTGTAGAAGAAGGTTACCAGTATTTTCATATTGATCAGAAGATTTATCTTGTTCCACAGCATCATGTGATTTGGATTCCGTCAAAAAAAGCACATAAAATTACTTCTGAAGCAAAAACAGTGAACTTAATGGTATTTTTATTCAAATCTGTTTTTGAAGATGATTTTTATAATAATGTACAGGTTTTTGCAGCTCCTCCAGTGCTTAAAGAAATGTTATTTTATGCTTCGAAATGGAACCAGTCATTATTGGAAAATGAAGAACAGGACATATTTTTCAGAGCTATTTTAAAAAGTCTTCCCAATTTATACAAAGAAAGTAACGGACTGGAAATTCCTGTCCCTATGGATACCAGACTGATCCCTGTTTGCAATGATATCAATGCCAATTTTAAATACAATCTGGATATTGATTCACTCGCAGAAAAAGCAACGATGTCAGTAAGAAGTCTCCAGAGGATTTTTAAAAACGAAACAGGAATTACCCTTCAGAAATATCTTCAGCTGACCAGAATTTTGAAAAGTATAGAACTGATAGATACCCAGCATTATACTTTAAGTGAGATCGCTTATAAAGTAGGTTATCAGAGTCTTTCTGCATTTACAAATGCTTATTTTGCCGTGATGAAAGCTAAACCTAAAATTTATAAAAATTAAATGGTAATTTTCGGAATATTAGCAGTGAAATGCATTGGATTTATTTTAAAATCAATAGCCTATTGATCTCACTCTTAAAACAACCCAAAATAAACTCTGTATAATAGAGCTGGGCATTTAGTGCTTGAGTTTTGGGGTGAAGTTCCAGTTTCTTTGTGAGAACAATTTCTCCTTTGTATGAAAAAGAGAAATAGGCAAAAATTTTATAGGAAGAATTCCTGATCGGTGTGCAGTAACCAGTAGTTGCTATAGACCAGTCTGATTCGAAAAGTGAGGCAACATTCAATGCCATTGTTTCCGCTATGTTCTCTGAGACACAATCACATTCTTCAGCTTCCTGTTTGTCTACTTTTAGTAACCTTATTTTTTCGGGTAAAGTATAAGTAGTGATGCCTCCTTTATAAAATAATGAAGCGTTCGACATCTGTGAAAAAGCCAATTGTAAACATCCTGAAGTAACGCTTTCTGCAATGGAAATAGTTTCATCTGTAGCCATTAAAGATTGGCTTATATATTCGATAAGATTTTTTTGAAATTCCATAATATTAATATTTAGTGATTGTATTGCAGCCATGGTTAATTTAGACGGCAATGTTTTTTAAACCTCAATTTCAACAATTAATTTTGCCTGTCTATTATTAAGATTTTAAATGTCTGTACTGAAATTGAATTAATCAAAAGTACATGAGAATACATTATTTTTTTATGACCTGAATCATGTTGGCAAATATTAATATAAAATTTTTCTTTCTTTAAATGCTATACTTCCCTCTTTTTCCATCTTTTTTAAGGCTCTGATCACCGTTTCTACACGCAATCCTACAAGATTGGCAATCTGCTGCCTCGTGAATTCTATAGGAAAACAATGCGTACAGTCACCATCATGGTAACTTTTAAGATAATCAAGCACGCCTTTTAAACGCTGAATAGGATTTTCTGACGCCATACTCTGCATCATTTTTAGCTTGTAAAATATTTCCTGAGAAAAGCAGGTGTTCATTTCCAGTGAAAGTTTTGGGTTTTTACGGATCATTTCCATAAAATTGTCCTTTGTAATCCTTATAATTTCAGATTCTTCCAGACAAATAGCATTCATTGGATAATATTGATTGAGGAAAAGTAATGCATCACCAAAACTTTGGTTTTTTCCTAGAATATTGTGAATAAACTCTTTACCTTCTTCACTGTAATTATTAAGTTTTACCTTTCCTTTTGCGATCTGAAAAAAATAAACCACATGATCTCCTTCTTTAAAAACTGATTCCTTTTTTTTATAAATTTTATTTTCTGCACCGAAAGAGTACAAAAGATCTTTATCAATATTCATGCAGCTTATTGTTTTCATAATGTCGAATAAATTTTAATTAAAAATCGTAAAATTTATGCTAATATAAAATTTTACGATTTTCAATTCTAACAATTTTATCTTTTTCCATATGCTTTATGGTCCTTATTGCAGTTTCTACACAAAGACCGGTAAGGCTTGCCATCTGCTGTCTTGTTAAAGGGATCATAAAAGAATAAGGGCTTTCATCCTCCTGAAAACTTTTAAGATAATCCATTAAACCTTTTAGTCTGATTGTTGGGTTTTGTGATGAAATATTCAGCATCATAACAAACTTATAATAAAGCCTTTGGGATAGAAAGCTGCTAACTTCCAAACATAATCTAGGATTCTGATTCAGTAATTTGAAAAAGGCTGTTTTATGAAGACGCAGAACATTACATTCTGTCATTGCCTCTGCATTCATAGGATAAGGTCTTTCTATAAAAAGAATAGATTCTCCACAGCTTTGCCCTTCCGAAAGAATATTCTGTATAAACTCTTTACCCTCTTCATTATAATTGTTGAGTTTCACCTCTCCTGTTATAATCTGATAATAATAATTGGGGGTATCACCCTCACAGAAAATAGTTTCTGTAGGTTTATAATCTTTTATTTCCGCTCCCGCTGAAAGTAAAATGTTTTCGTCAATAACCATAATAGCTTTTTTGATGTTGTTTTCTTCTTCCTTTCTTCTTAGTAAAAATATCATTGGGAACTGATAATTATATGTATGCAAATATTAAACCTTATACTCTTTTTAAAAAGTTAAATAGAGTTAAATAATACATTTATTTTTTAAATTTCAAATAAAAACCATTCATATTTCAACAACTAAATCAATTATAAATGAATTTTATTAAATAATATTCAAAATACAAATAATGAATACTTTGATAAAATGATAAAGCCCGCTTTTTCGTAAAGAAAAAACAGGCTTTGAAATTTATAGATAGATTGATGTTTTTTTGACTTATCTTTATTTTGCAAATTTTTTGGTTCCTGCTACACACAGAATCACTCCTATCGTTATACCAACCATACCAATACTCACCTGTTCATGAAGAAGATAAGCTGCCAGAGCAAGTCCGAAAAATGGCTGCAATAACTGAAGCTGTCCTACCGCGGTAATTCCGCCCTGCGCAAGACCTTTATACCAGAAAATAAATCCGATAAACATACTGAATAGAGAAATGTAACCTAACCCGAACCATCCTTTAAAACTTATAGCTTCCAGATTTTGAGGAAAATAAACAAAAAACAACGGAAGCATTATTGGTAAAGACAAAACAAGTGCCCAGGAAATCACCTGCCATCCACCCAATGTTTTTGAAAGTTTAGCTCCTTCTGCATATCCTAACCCACATAGAATGATTGCTACAAGCATCAGAATATCACCTATAGGCGAAGCTGAAATACCTTGAGAAAAAGCATAGCCTACTACTAAAAGACTGCCAATTACTGAAAAGAACCAAAATACGGGATGAGGCTTTTCCCCGCCACGAAAAACACCAAACACAGCAGTAGTTAGAGGTAATAAACCTAAAAATACAATAGAATGTGCCGAAGTAAGGTATTGTAATGCCAGTGAAGAAAGCAAAGGAAACCCAATGACACAACCTATCGCAACCAAGGCTAAGGAAAGTACCTGATTCTTTGCCGGACGTTTCTCTTTATATAACAACAAGACCGAAAGTGCCAGAATTCCTGCTATTACAGCACGGGCTACTGTTGCAAATATAGGATCCATTTCCATCACGGCAAGTTTAGTTGCAGGCATTGAACCACTGAAAAGCAACACTCCTATAAAACCATTGATCCAGCCACTTACAGCCTGGTCTTTTGAAATTGTATCTGTCATCATTTTTTACAAGTTTTAATTAATGGTTCAAAATTATAAAGTAAAATTAGATAAGCACAGTATCAGTTTTGTATATTTGCATGAATACAGTTAAGAAAATGAGTAAAGAATTTTTATATACAGAGATTGCAGATGGCATTGCTGCTCAGATTAAAAATGGAGTTTTAAAGGCAGGTGATAAGCTTCCTTCTGTTAGAATGCTGTGTAATGAACATCAGGTAAGTATGAATACTGCAAAACGTGTTTTTCTTGAACTTGAGTCATTATCTTTAGTAGAATCAAAGCCACAATCCGGTTATTTTGTGAGCCAGTTACTGTCTGTAAAGCTACCATTGCCTGAAGTAAGCCGACCTTCTTTAATAGCCAACAATGATGAACCTGACGAACTGATCAGTAAAGTATACGAAAATATGGGACGAAAGGATATTACCTTTTTTTCCATTGGAATTCCATCAGGAGACCTATTACCTCAGGCTAAGCTTAAAAAGGAGATCGTACACGCCATACGTGAACTAAAAGAAGGCGGTACTGAATATGAAGAGCTTCAGGGAAATCTTAAATTACGAAGAATGATTGCCGTACGCTCACTGCAATGGGGAGGAAATCTCAATGAAAATGATTTGATCACAACCAACGGCGGAATGAACGCATTATCTTTCTGTTTGATGGCTCTAGGAAAACCAGGTGACACCATTGCCATTGAAAGTCCATGTTATCCTGGAATATTACAGCTTGCCAACGGATTAGGCTTAAAAGTACTGGAACTTCCTACACATCCCACTACAGGAATAGAAATTGATGCTTTAAAAAAATTGATTCCCCAAATTGATCTGTGTCTGTTAATCCCAAATTTTAATTCCCCTCTGGGAAGCTGTATGCCGGATGAAAATAAAAAAGAAATAGTAAAGATTCTTTCAGAGAATAATATACCACTGATCGAGGATGATGTTTATGGAGACCTTTATTTTGGAGCCAGCAGACCAAAGTGTTGTAAATCTTTCGATAAAGATGGAAGTGTGCTCTATTGTAGTTCCATTTCCAAAACATTAGCTCCCGGATATCGTGTAGGCTGGATCGCTCCAGGGAAATACAAGGATAAGATATTAAAGCTTAAACTTCTGCATTCCACTTCATCAATTTCCATCGTTAATGAAGCTGTGGCTAATTTTCTAAAATCTGGAAAATATGAAAAACACCTTCAGCAATTGCGAAAAACATTACAAAATAATTATCAGAACTACGTACAGACCATCGCAGAATACTTCCCGGAAGGCACTAAAACCAGTCGCCCGCAAGGAGGTTTATCTCTTTGGGTAGAATTTGATAAAAAAATACGAACCAAAGAACTTTATGATCTTGCCATTAAACAGAATATAAGCATTGCCCCCGGAAGGATGTTTACTTTTCAGGAACAGTTTGAAAACTGCATGAGACTTTGCATTGGTCTTCCCTGGTCAGAAGCAACACAGACAAAACTCAAGCAGGTTGGACTGCTTGCCAAACAGATTTATAAATCATAAACTTTACGTAAAAAAATCAAAGCTGGAAGCTGGAAGATAGAAGTTGTAATAGTTACAAAGTTCTTTTGTGTTCAACAGAACTGCTAGCTTCCCTCTTCCAGCTTCAATCCTTTTTATTTATTATCAGGAATAAAATTCTTCCTTGCCAGTTCTTTTCTGACACGGCTTAAACTTTCAGGAGTAATTCCAAGATAAGAAGCAATCATCCATTGAGGAACTCTCAGCAACAAATCCGGATACATTTTAATAAATTTCATATATCGTTCTTCAGCAGTTTCTCCTAATAAAGAATTGATTCTGTTTTGAAGACTTCTGATATGTTTTTGAAGTAAAAAATCACTTCTTTCTATACTATTTGGAAACTGTTCCACCAGCTTATTGAAAAAGTCAGGATGCAGAAACAAAACTTCAGAATCTTCTACCGCTTCAATATAATAATTGGATTTTTCATTGAAATAAAGACTGCTTCGATCAGAGATCAACCAGCTTTCAGGAGCAAACTGTATAATATGTTCCTTCCCGTTTTTATCAATGGAATACATTTTTAATAACCCTCTTTCTACAAAGAATATATGTCTGCATATTTCTCCGTATTGAAGCAGAAACTGGTTTTTAGGTATTTTCTTTACTTCATAATGAAGGCTGCAAGCATTCACACTTTGAATCGGAACATTGAGAACTTTAGCTAAATAATCATTAATATTCTTCATTATACAATCTGGCTTAAAGAAATATCCTGGTGCGAAGCACTGTTAACGGGCTTTCCGTTTTCTATAACGATCAGCTGTGGACTTTCATGTCTTATTCCAAGATCCTCAGCAATTTTATTGGAAATAGGTCTGTGAGCTAATAAGTCCAAAAAGTAAAGCTCCGGCTTTTCATCAGAACCATCCACTTCTTTTTCGAAGTTTTTCAATACAGTTCTGCTGATAAAGCAGCTTGTTGAATGTTTAAAAATAGCTATTTTATGTTGGTAAGAAAGTTCAATTGCCTTTGCAAGATCCTCTTCCTTCTCGATCTTTTTCCAGAAAGATTTTTGATCAGGGGTTTCATTGTTGCTTCCACCGAATATTTTATCAAAAAAACTCATACATTAAATTGTTTTAAATGATGATCAAGATGTTTATATTCTAAAAATTCCCAGTCTTTTTCAGTCATGTTTCCGAATAATTGATGACTCTCAGGTAAAGTTTTATTTTCACAAGCAGCTCTGAATTCCATCAATGTTTTCAGTAGATTGGTTTTTGATTCATCGAAATCACACTCAAAATTAACGATTAGTTTTTGAAAAGTAGGCATGTTTCTGGGAATTCCGTTATTGAAAACATACATTTCCCGCTTAGTAAGAATTCCAATTCCTCTAAAAAGTATATTAATTGAAGGAAGTTCTATTTTTTGTAATGCTACTTGAAGCACTAGATCACAATGCTTTAACATCTGTGAAACATTCATTTCACCCCATTTTCCAGGGCTGTTCACAGATAATTTAGAAATTCTTTCTATAACTTCCTCAAAGTAGATCGGATTATTAAAACTCTTCTTTACCAACCTTTTTCTTTCTTCAGATTTTCAATATGTGCAAAATGATGATCGCAATGCCATACATATAAAGCTAAACTTTCCCTAAGATTGTAATTTTTATTATGCTCAGGATGGTAGAATGTTCTCTCAAATTGTTTATTGGTAAGGCTTTTGAGAAGCACGGTCCATCGTTGGTGAGTTCCTTTAAGTATTCTCATAGCCGGTTTTACAGGCATGTGAAAACTATCCTGAAGTTCTGCCCATTTTGCTTCATCATAAGGTTTAATAGTAGGATTATCTTCTGTAAGAGCCAGTTTAAAACGGATAAAACTATTCATATGACTATCCGAAAGGTGGTTTACAAGCTGTCTTACTGTCCATCCTCCTTCTCTGTAAGGAGTATCCAGCTGTTCATCTGTAAAATGCTCAATGAGGTTTTTCAATCTGCCTGGAAAATCTTTTATGACTTTGATATAAGTATCCAAGGTTGTGTCACAAATATTTTCCGGCGTTTCAAATTGTCCTATCGGAAATTTCTTTTTTTCTAAATCGCTCATTGGTCTGGCTTTTAATTTTTAAATATTGCAGAGTTGTCCAATTAGGTTGTTGGTGGACAAAATAGCTTGGTAAATTTATCAAAATTCAAGAAATTTGAATATGAAAAAAATGTTAATTGTATACATTTTCTCATTATGAATAAAAAAGCTCCAATCAAATAAGATTGAAGCTGTAATATTTATTGTAAATGATATTAATAACCATGCAAATTAATATCCTCTGTTCTCTGCAAAGGTACTTTTTTCCCCATTTTCTTTTGAATTACCCTAAAATGCTGCAACTCATCATCAGTTAAAATATTAATAGCAGTTCCTTTTTCGTTGGCACGTCCTGTTCTACCAATACGGTGAATATAATCCAGCGGTGAGCGAGGTAATTCATAATTAATAACACAAGGCAGGAAATCAATATGTATACCTCTACCAATTAAATCCGTAGCAACTAAGATCTGTGCTCCGCTTGATTTAAATTCTTCCAGATTATTCCTACGGGCTCCTTGTGACTTTTGACTATGGATCGCTACAGCCTTAATTTTATTCTTCTTAAGTTTTTCAACCAGATTATCAGCCGATCTTGTAGACGAAACAAAAATCAAAGCTTTCTCAACCTTCTTTTCTTTAATCAGGTAACGTAGAAAAGGTCCTTTATTTTCAGGAGAAACATGATAAGCAAGTTGTTCAATATTGTCAATTTCAACTTCTTCTTTCTTAATTTCAACAATCACAGGATTAATGGATAAACGTTCCTTCATTTCAGAAACTTTATCATTTAACGTTGCCGAAAACAAAGTGGTTTGCTTTACTACAGGCATTTGAGCAAAAAGTTTATTCATTTCCTCTCCAAAACCTAACTGAAACATTTTATCTGCTTCATCAATGACCAAATGCTGAATTCCTGAAATACTCAATGCATTATGATCAATCAAGTCCAATAGACGTCCTGGAGTTGCTATAAGAACTTCCACACCAAACATTCCTTTCATCTGCGGATTAATGGAAACTCCTCCATAAACAGCCATTGTACGTATTTCGCGTTTCAGATTATCAGTAAAAGCTTTAAAAACTTCATCAATCTGAATTGCCAATTCTCGGGTAGGCACCAGAATTAAAACCTGAACATTACGTCCTTTTTTAACTTCCGAATTTTGCAATTTCTCCAAAATAGGCATTACAAAACAAGCCGTTTTCCCAGAACCTGTCTGTGCAATTCCCATCAGATCTTTTCCCTGCAAAATAACAGGTACAGCCTGCTCCTGAATTGGAAATGGCTTTAAATAACCCAATTTTTTAACTGAACGAATGATATTGTGTGATAATCCTAAAGATTCAAATGACATAAAAAAATATTTATTGCAAAGATAAGCTATTGGGATTTGGTTTTACGGTCTAAGTAATATACTTCTGCAAAGCTTTTCTTTTCAAAAGTAACACCAACTAACAATTACAAGTTCAAACACTTTATTTTAAAGTATTTCTAAGCTTGAAAATAAAGCACATAATATAAATTGGAAATCAACCATGTTTTATTGTATAAGAACTTTCGGGCTAAAAACTTTTTTAAATCTACTCATTTGTTTCTCTACAAGATGCCAAGAAAAATATGACAGTATATAAGTTATAATTGTAGATAAAGTAAACAATAAAACGGGAGACAGATGCAAAAAGTTCATTATAACCTGTTGTACGAAAAAGGCATAAATGTAAACTCCATATGATATATCACCAAGCTTTTCTGGAAGCTGAAATGACTGAAAATAACTTTCACCTAATGGAATTATTAACAATGGAAAAATAAAAGGTGAAGTTAGATGGTATACGTTAAAATAGAAACTAACAACCAAAGACGTTAATAGTACGAAAAACAAAATAGGATTAAACTTAATTTTAACGTAATTCATTAGTGCTCCGCCAATAAATAAAGCTGAAAGCTTATAAAATAGAACAGGCTCAAGATTGATTGTATTAAAAAATATTTTAAGATAATTAGGATTAAAATTAATAAAGTAAATACTTATAAAAAAAGCAACTATCATCAAATTCCTCTTTACTAATGGCGATTTAATAAAAAACAAAAGGCTTATAACGATATACATACTAAATTCATACGCTAGTGACCATAAACTACCATTAGTTGCATTGGGGTAAGGGTTTTTATTAAAAATTCCCGGAACATTATACTGAACATTGTATAAACTTAAGTTATTAGGCAGATAGAGCCAATACTCTTTTTGAAAAATAATTTTGTACTTGAGTAAAAACATGATCACCATTGAAAAACAAAGCATAACAAAAAGACCTGGAAAAAGCCTTAGCCCTCTTTTCCAATAATATTCATATAAACTTTTAGAATTATTAAGGCTCTGAAAGATCAAATATCCACTCAAAACAAAGAAAAACGCAACGGCAATTCCACCAAAAGAAGTTGCTTTTGTTAAATCAGAAAGAATGTCTGAACCTCCAGTGAGATCAAATGAATGGGAAAAAATAACTAATGTTGAAAATAAAAGCCTAAGGGAATTGAAATTATTTTTCATTTTCAAATTTAACATTAATATTTTTATGGATACAATTGACTTTTTAGAAAAATTACTTTATACTGATTAGAGTACATTTAAATTAAAATGATTTTCGATATTAATGAAGATTATCACTACTTTGAAATAGAAAGATTACAGACAAAGTTTGATGGCAGCGAGATGATTTATGTATTGAAAAAAGTACTTAAAATCACATAAACAGGGTTATTGAGTTAATTAAAGGCTATTATTTAAAATAAGCTCTGATAAAAGGCAGCTTAATTTGGTGCTGCTTTACTCTCACTGTTGTAAAAAATTATTGCCGATTTGTCAGATAATTTAATTTTGGACAAATTTTTGCCTGTTAGTTTTGTAAATTTATCAAAAATTCGAGAAATCAAAATATGAAAAAAGCGTTAATAATCGTCGATGTACAGAATGATTTTTGTGAAGGTGGAGCTCTTGCAGTTCCTGGAGCCAGTGAAATTATTCCATACATTAACCTTCTGATGGAGGAAAATGAATATGACCAGATAGTCTTAACACAAGACTGGCATCCTGTAGGGCATAAAAGTTTTGCCAGCAGTAATGGCAGAAACGTGGGCGAAAGCATTATTCTTAACGGAGTTCCACAGTTTATGTGGCCAGATCATTGTATTCAGGGAACTTTCGGAGCAGAATTCCATAAAGATCTTAACCAAACTAAAGTAACTCATGTAATTCAGAAAGGAAAAAATCTTGAAATCGACAGTTACAGCGGATTTCAGGATAATAATCACTTTATGAAAACAGGATTGGATGATTTCTTAAAATACCACGATATTCAGTTGGTAGAAATTGTAGGATTAGCAATGGATTATTGTGTGAAGTTTACAGCTTTGGATGCTGTGGCAAGCGGATATGTTACCTGTCTTCATTTCAACGGAACCCGTGCAGTAAACGTAAAGCCGGATAACGGAAGAGATGCAATCTATGAAATGATTGAAAAAGGAGTAACCGTATTAGGATAAGTTACAAATAGAATAATATATAAAAGCACAGAAGTAAATTTCTGTGCTTTTTATTTGTCATTAAAAAAATACAAAAGACGCTGATGATTTCAGCGTCTTTTATATTTTTAAACTTAAAATTGTATAATTCTGAACTTTAGAAATTCAAAGTTCGTATTATATTAAAGCATTTTAAGGTTATTCACTTCCAGCTCGGAAAGGATTCTCCAGTGTCCTCTTTTGATATTCTTCTTCGTCAATCCGGCAAACATTACTCTATCTAAAGCTTCTACTTCATATCCTAATCTTTGGAAAATTCTTCTGATAACACGATTCCATCCGATGTGAATCTCAATACCAATCTCATTCTTAGGCTTACCTTCAATATAAGAAATCTGATCTACTACAGCTACTCCTTCATCTAAACGAATACCCTCAGCAATAAGACGTAAATCCTCACCAGTTAACTTCTTATCCAGTGTCACGTGGTAGATCTTTTTGGCATCAAAAGATGGGTGTGTCAACTTTTTAGTCATGTGTCCGTCATTAGTCAACAAGATAACCCCTGTTGTAGAACGATCAAGTCTTCCTACTGGGAAAAGTCTGTAAGGAGAAGCATTAGCTACAAGATCCATTACTGTTTTTCTCGCTTTGTCATCCTTTGTTGTCGAAATATAACCTTTTGGTTTATTCAGAAGTACGTAAACAGGTTTTTCCGGAGTAATACTTTGTCCGTCAAAAACAACTCTGTCGGTTTTCTGTACCTGATATCCCATTTCAGTTACTACCTTTCCATTTACCTCTACAAGCCCTTGAGTGATAAGCTCATCAGCTTCTCTTCTGCTGCAGATTCCTGAATTAGCAATATACTTATTAAGACGGATGCTATCTTTATGAACATCTTTTTCGATTTTATTCAATCTTCTCTTTTGTACAAAAGATCTTGTCTTGTCCTCACTTCTATCGTCTCCATTAGATGGTCTTCTACCATACTTTAAGCTACCTCTTTCGTACTTATCTCTGGTATCGAAATTTTTCCCACCTCTTTTAGGTTTACCAAAAGATTTTTTCTCAAAGCCCTCACTTTTATTCGTGATATAAGGTTTTCTCTCTGATTTTGATTCAAAATCATCATTGGAGCTTTCAAAACTTCCGGTATTTTTCTTGAACGGTTTCTTTTCAAATTTTGAGTTGGACCCTCTGTGTTCTGGACCTTTTCTATCTCCATCTTTAGAGAATGGTTTTTTAAAAGGTCTTGATCCTGAAGAATTTCCAGATCTGGAAGCACGAGAATCATCAGAACTTTTCTTGGTTGAAATTCTTGGTCTCTTTGGTCTGTCTGAATTATTATTATCTCTGCTCATTCTAAAAATTTCTGCAAAGATAGTAATTTAGTTATGAGTTAAAAATTAAGAATCATAACTTTGCAATATAGTTTACGTTTTTAACTTTATATATAAACTAAGATGATAACAATATTAAACGATAATTTTTCTCAGCTCAACGACTTTCTTCACGAAAAATCATTTAGTAAAATTTTTATACTAGTAGATGAAAACACTCATGAATACTGTCTTCCCGTTCTTTTAGGAAACATGGAAACAGATCTTGGGTTTGAAATTCTGGAGATTGAAGCCGGAGAGGAAATGAAGAATATCCAGACAGCTAATCAGCTTTGGGAAATTCTTACAGAAATGCAGGCAGACAGAAAAGCATTGGTTATCAATCTTGGTGGCGGTGTGATTACGGACATGGGAGGATTTGTAGCTTCTACTTATAAAAGAGGAATACAGTTCATCAATATCCCTACTACCCTTTTATCCATGTGTGACGCCTCTATTGGCGGAAAAACCGGAATAGATCTGATGCATTATAAAAATATGGTAGGAACTTTTGCTTTTCCTGAACAGATTTTTATTTATCCTAAATTTTTAGAAACTCTTCCTTTCAAAGAATTAAGAAGTGGTTTTGCAGAAATGTTGAAACACGGATTGATTGCTGATAAAAGTCACTGGAATCAGTTGATACAAATTCATAAAATTGATGTAGAAGCAGTTACTCCTCACATCCAGACCTCAATGGATATTAAGCAGGATGTTGTTGAAAAAGACTTTCACGAAAGTAATATCAGAAAGACACTAAATTTTGGGCATACCATAGGACATGCTGTTGAAAGCTTATGCTTGCAGCAGGGAAATCCAATTCTGCATGGAGAAGCAGTTGCAATGGGAATGATCGCAGAAACCCACTTGGCTTACCTTGAAAATCTTATCTCAGAAGATGACTCGAAGGCTATTATTGAAAATATCCAGAGATATTATCCTTATTTGGACATCAGTGATTTTAGTGATGAAAAAATTACTGCCTTGCTTTTAAATGATAAAAAGAATATAGACAGCAAAATAAACTTCTCCCTTCTATCAAGCATTGGTTCATGCACTTACGACTATCAATGCAGCCAAAAAAACATCCTTGAATCATTATCTTTCTACAGAAAATTGAATGATGCCTAATAAATTATTCTATTTGTTTAATCAAATTTTGACAAAATTGTCAATTTAGATCATTTCTAAACAAATGTTTAATTAACTTTATAATAGTCTAAAAATCAATATATTAAAATTAAAACCACTTAATCATTAAGTGGTTTTTTCATTGATTTTAATCATGAAAAATATTTTTGGCAAGCAATTTGAAAGATATCCTGCGTTCTACAGAAATGTGAACAAGTAGTAAAATTTAAAATTAAGAAAGAGTAAAAATTAAAAATTTAAAGTTATGAAAAAGTTAATTTTAGGATTAGCAGTAACTGCAAGCACGCTAGCGTTCGCTCAACAGACAACTTCTTCTAATCCGGTATCATTCGGGGTAAAAGGTGGAATGAACGTATCTTCACTTTCAAAAGATAGCGGTTTAGATGATCAAAAATCTAAAATAGGTTTCAATGCAGGTGTATTTGCAAACATCCCGGTAGCAACTTCATTCAGCATTCAGCCGGAGGTATTATATTCTCAATATGGTAACAAATCAGACTTTACAGCACTTGGAACTAAGTATTCAGCTTCTACTAAATTAGATTATATCGCTGTACCGGTAATGTTCCAATATAATGCCCTTCCAAATCTTTATTTAGAAGCAGGACCAGAATTTGGTTTCATGGTAAGTGCAAAGAACAAACTTAAAAACGAATCAAATGGAGATTCTACTACATCAGACAACTACAAAGATAATTTTAACACATTCAACTTTGGTATTGGTCTGGGTGCAGGATACTATTTCACTCCAAACTTAGGAATTACAGCGAGATATGTAGCTGGTTTAACAGATATCGCGAAAAACAGACCTAGTGGTTCTGATGCGGTAAGAAACAATGTATTCCAGGTAGGATTGGCTTATAAATTCAAATAAGCCCCAACATTCACTAACAAATTTTATATTCAATAAAAGATCAGATTATTTTAATCTGATCTTTTTTTATGTTAAAACTTAAAAGTTTGTTAATTAAGATAAATCATTTTACTATGAATAAAAAAATATCTCCTATCGCTTTGATTACAAGATATATTCTATGAATAAAAAGTACTTAAGTAAGGCATTATTACTTTTGGCACGCTGTTTGATAATATACAAAGTGTTAAATAAAACTTAAAAACTATTAAATAAATACTTATGAAAAAGATTTTTTTAGGCCTAGCATTAGTAGCAGGTACTTTCACTTTCGCACAAAAAACATCTAGCAATACTTCTTCATCTCCAGTTAGATTTGGTTTAAAAGCTGGTCTTAACGTATCTACACTTTCAGGTGATGGTATGAAAGCTAAAGCTGGTTTCTACGCTGGTGCATTCGCTAACATTCCAGTAGCACAGGATTTCTCTGTACAGCCGGAAGTTTTATATAGCGGTATGGGAGCTAAAGATGACTATAATTCAGATACTAAATTAAACTTAGATTATATCGCAGTACCGGTAATGTTCCAGTATAATGCACTTCCTAACCTTTATTTCGAAGCAGGTCCTCAATTCAGCTTCTTGGTAAACTCTAAGTTTAAAAACGGATCTAATTCATTAGATGTAAAAGATTATACTAAAGGATTTGATTTTGCTCTAGGTTTAGGTGCTGGATACTACTTCACTCCAAACATTGGTGTTAACGTAAGATATGTTGCAGGTTTAACAGACATTGCAAAAGACAGACCTAGCGGAGCTGATACATCTAAAAATGGTGCATTCCAAGTTGGATTAGCTTATAAATTCTAAGCTTTAGCTTAAGATTTAAAAATAAATTTATCAACCGGATTATTCATTTAATCCGGTTTTTTATTTCTTTATACGGATTCAAAATTTTTGGCAAGAAATTTGCCTATTGTATAATATTGTATCTTATCTCGAATAAGGATGTTTTATTAACGCAATTTTCGGATACAGGATAATATTATCAGAGATACACATCTCTAAAATTTAAATACATTTTGATTTCAATAGAAAAAGTCAGGTTTACTCGTTTAAGTCTGACTTTTTCGCATTTATATGACTTTTGTCATTTTCTTCTCTTTGGCGGAGGTTTTGCTGCAGTATCAGCAAAATTAATTTAAATTTTAAACCATGAAAAAATTATTCACAGGATTAGCATTTATGGGAGTTCTTTTCCTTAACGCACAGGAAAAAAAACAATCTACTTCACCTATATCCTATGGAGTTAAAGGAGGATTTAATGCTTCTAACCTTTCCCGCACTGATATGGATCGTTATAATTACGGCAGCCAGTACGAGGAGCAAAATAATGATGACAGATTAAAGCCTGGTTTCCATGCGGGAGTATTTGTAAATATTCCGGTAGCACAGAAATTCAGCATTCAGCCTGAACTTCTTTTTAGCCAACTAGGATCAAAAGCAGAGGAAAGATACAGATATGCTTCGGGAGGTTCTATATATAAACGTAATGTTGATTTTACCACAAACTTAAATTATCTTACCCTTCCGATTATGGTTCAATATAATATTCTTCCTCAGCTTTATGTAGAGGCAGGTCCTGAATTTGGATTATTAATAGGAGGAAAATTAAAAGGAGATATGAGCGTTGAGGAAAGATCAGGCTCTCAAATTAATACATACCGTGATAGTTTTTCTAATAAACTGGTCATGGACTTTTATAATAGATTCAATTTTGGGTTAGGTGTGGGTGCCGGGTATTATTTTACTCCAAAATTTGGAGTGACGGCAAGATTTACAGCTGGTATTACCAACGTTATGAAGAACACTGATTCGGATTACAAAGTAAGAAATAATGCACTCCAGGTAGGAGTAGCTTATAAGTTTAAATAGAGATATTCATTATTTTTCAAATGATACCGGGTTTTGCGATCCGGTATTTTTATTTGTAGCTGGTTTTAATATATTAAAAATGAATTAAATTCATCATATTTTTCTATTTAAACAATATTTAACGCACTAAATGAATTTAACAGAAAATTTATTATAAATATTCAATATATATTGAAATATTTCAAAGATAAGAAAATAAAACAGTTATTTTTAAAACAACAAAAACTATCATAAAACCCCTGTTTATCGGCATTTATTAAGTTTGGCAAGCATTTTGCAAATTATAGTGCAAATAGTAAAATTAAAAATAAAAATTATGAAGAAGTTATTTTTAGGACTGGCATTAGCTGCTGGTACATTAGCCTTTGCTCAGGAATCAACAACTGTAAATACATCACCTCTTAAAAAAGACGTTCAACCTGTAAGATTCGGTATTAAAGCCGGAGGTAACTCTGCTTACTTCAGTGCACAAGAATTCGGAATGAACAGCCAAAAGCTAGGTTTCCATGCTGGTGCATTTGTAAACATTCCAGTTTCTAAACAATTCAGCATCCAACCGGAGGTATTATATAACCAAATGGGAGCAAGAGACGTAATCTCTAATTCTCCAATTGAGAACGGAAATGTAAAAGTACAGGATAAAGTAACAATGAACTATATCTCAGTTCCTTTAATGGTTCAAATGAGACCAATGGATAAGTTTTATGTAGAAGCAGGTCCTGAATTCAGTTATTTCATCAATGGTAAAAATAAAGGTGACGTAACAAGAACAACTACAACAGGTGGTATTACAACTACTACTACTCAGTCTCACTCTGAAGATCTTGATAAGGATCAGATCAATAGATTTAACTTCGGTTTAGGGCTTGGTTTAGGATATGATATCACAAACAATATCGGAATCAATGCAAGATATACTAATAGCTTGACAAAGATCGATAAGAGCAGACCAGCTGCGGAAAACAACAACAGAGTATTCCAATTAGGTTTGAACTATAAGTTCTAATTAAAAATAAACCAATTTTTTAACTCCAAGTGCATGTATTTGCATTTATAAAATAGCCGGAAGATTTTCTTCCGGCTATTTATTTTTTTGAACATTAATTAATAATAATTGTTTTCTTTAAGAATCCAATTGATTTTTTTAACTACGTAATCACATAGAAATTTTCCATTTTTTATTCGAATATTCTGGGATCATCTGTGATAACGCCATCTATTCCTATTTCTTTTAGTTCTTTCAGTCTTTCTTTGGTATTAACAGTCCATGGAATAACTTTCATTCCTAATGCATGGCATTCTTGTATAAGTTTTGGAGTTACAAGTGTATGTTCCGGGCTATAAATGGTTGGTGTGAAGCTTAAAAATTTCATGTCTTCCGCTACTCCATTCAGATGATTGGGATATTGTTTGAATTTCTCTAAAGGAATATTTTGAAAATACTGCTGCTGCTGTGCCAGCTTTTTATCATCTACTTTTTCTACCAATAATGCAGTCATAATTTTAGGATATTCTTTATGAACAATTTCCAATGTTCTTGGATCAAATGACTGGATAATTACTCTATCCTGAATTCCTTTTTTAATAATAATCTTCATCATCAGATCTACAAACTCTTTGGGTTCAGGGTGAAAGATATTATCTGAGAAAGGGCGTGTTTTGGTTTCTATATTATAAAAAGGTAAAGGTCTTTTAAGTTCCCGGGCATAAGATTCACAAGCGTCTACAACATCTGAGAAAAGAGGCTTTTGGGCTTTCATTTTCTTTTGATCTGGATAGTTATTGAGTTTCTTTAACCCTACATCAAATGTCTTAATTTTCTCATACGGCATTTCATAAATTTTATAGTAAAATCCTGAATCTTTTGGAATGTAGCTTCCATCGGGTTTTGTAACTAATTCTGGAGAAAGAAAGGCATCGTGAGAAAGAATTACTTTTTTATCTTTTGTGGTGGCGAGATCCATTTCCAAGGTGGTTACATTCATTTTTAAGGCATTTTTCATTGCCGGAATTGTGTTCTCAGGATACAGAGATTTCCCACCACGATGTGCTTGATTATCGAAAGACTGAGAGTAATAAAATTGAGTAAATACCAGGAAAATTCCTGCGAAAAAGGCATGCTTCATATGTTCTGTTTTAACCTTATAAAATTAAAGTTTGTCTTATTCTTTTAGACTACAGCAACATTAAGCTTTTGCTATATTTTCCTTAGTTTACCGACTTTTTGGTAACATATAGTTATAACAAAAAGAGCCAGATATAAAATCTGGCTCTCTATTATATGTAAGAAATATTAATTAAATAATACTGCTTCCTCACCTTTTCCTACCGGATATTCTTCTGTGAAGCATCCAAAGCAATGATTAGAAGATCCTAAAATCTCTTTTAGGTTATCTATACTTAAAAACTCTAAAGAATCTACTCCTAAATAGTTTTTAAGTTCTTCTGTAGTCATGTTTGCAGAGATCAAATCATCTTTTGACGGAGTATCGATTCCCAGATAACATGGAGCGATAATTGGTGGAGAAACACTTCTGAAGTGAATTTCTTTTACGCCTGCATCTTTAAGAATCTTAACCAGTCTCTTGGATGTTGTTCCACGAACGATAGAGTCATCAATGATAACTACCCTTTTATCTTTCATTTCTGAAATGATCGGGTTAAGTTTAAGGTTGACTACCCTTTCTCTCATTTCCTGTGTAGGAACAATGAAACTTCTTCCGATATATCTGTTTTTGATCAAAACCGGACGGAATGGTATTCCTGAAGCTTTTGAGAAACCAATAGCAGCCGGGACTCCTGAATCTGGAACTCCAATTACCAAATCAGCTTCTACAGGTGCCTGTTCCCAGATTTTCTCACCAGATTTTTCTCTGATTTCGTAAACGTTGATATTCTCTAAAGTAGAGTCAGGTCTTGCAAAATAGATGTATTCAAATGAGCAGATTCTTTGCTTGCCCTTTGCTTCATCCATCATATAAGATTGAAGTTTTCCAGGTTCATTTTCATTTGTATAAATGATTTCTCCCGGAAGAATATCACGTACATACTGAGCTCCTACAGCATCTAATGCTACAGATTCTGAAGCAACAACATAGGAGTTTTCATCAATTGCTCCTAACACTAACGGACGGATACCGTTAAAGTCTCTGAATGCAAAGAATTTATTTCTAGTCATTCCCACTACAGAATATGCACCTTCAATCTTTTCCATTGTAGCTTTGATGGCTCCACGAAGTCCCAAATCAAGGTTTTTCTGGATTAATCTTAGGATTACTTCAGAATCTGAAGTAGCTCTGAAAACTACACCTTCAGCTTCTAGTTCTGCCTTTAATTCTTTCGCATTGGTAAGGTTACCATTGTGTGCTATTGAAAGTATAATCTGGTCATATTCGTTTTTCGCGAAAAATGGCTGGAAGTTATATTTCTTTTTATCTCCTGCAGTGGTATAACGTGTATGTCCAATTGCAGAATTTCCCATAAAAGTTTCAGGTTCCTGAATTTCTTTATAAACATCTAAAACCAGTCCTTCATCTTTCATGTTTGTAATTCTTCCATCCTTTAAAACGGAAATACCACAAGCTTCCTGACCTCTGTGCTGTAAAGCAAAAAGCCCGAACTGTGAAAGGGAAAACGTATCCAGATCATTATCTGAATATAATCCGAAAATACCACATTCTTCGTTAGGAGCATCTAATCTTTCCTCTTCCTGAGTTCTGAAAAGATTCCTTCCGTAAACCTGGTTTTCAAACTGTTTTAAATATTCACTTTTATGAATGTCTAAACTTTTCATTTCTATTTTTTCTAATTGTAGATCTTAGAAGTCAGATTTCAGACCTCAGACTAAAAGCTAACTTCAAATTTTAATTTTGTTTTAACTAACAAAGTATTTTCAGTGTCAACATCCGGTATCTGACATCTGGTATCTTATTTCCCTAAAAGATTTTTAAGACGGTTATAGATCTCAACATATGCCTCAGTTACTTCACCTAAGTCTCTTCTGAATCTGTCTTTGTCAAGTTTCTTCATCGTATCTTTATCCCAAAGCCTGCAAGTATCAGGAGAAATTTCGTCAGCAAGGATGATTTCACCATCTGAAGTTTTTCCTAATTCGATTTTAAAGTCTACTAAGATGATATTGATCTTGTCAAATAAGTCGATAAGGATCTCGTTGATATCTGACGTTAATTCATACATTTCGTCAAGTTCTTCGTAAGTAGCAGCTCCTAAGAAAACAGCGTGATGATCATTGATAAGCGGATCTCCTAATTCGTCTTTCTTATAGCAGATATCGAAGATCGTTACTGGAGATTTAATTCCTTCTTCCACTCCTAATCTTTGTGCCATACTTCCTGCAGAATAGTTTCTTACTACCATTTCTAATGGAATGATAGATACTTTTCTTACCAATTGTTCTCTTTCGTCCAATTGTTTGATGAAATGAGTTTTGATTCCTTTTTCATTTAAGTATTCAAAGATAAGGGTTGTGATCGCGTTGTTCATCTCCCCCTTCAGGTCAACCTGACCTTTCTTTTGAGCGTTAAATGCTGTAGCATCGTCTTTGAAACGTACTACTACTTCATCAGGATTATCGGTAGCAAATACTTGTTTCGCTTTCCCCTCGTACAACATTTCTTTCTTTTGACTCATAATTTTACTTTCTAAATTGTAGTTAGATTTATTGATTTACTTTATTATTATTCCTGTTAAGACAGCCAGTCCAAAACTCAACAATGTACCAATTAATACATATTCCGTGAGTTTTCTCTGTTTTGCCTGTGCAAGGTCACTGAATCTGAAAACAGATTTGGCAGCAACCATGAAACCTACGCCTTCCCAATGATTCACCAAAATAAAGGTGAAAACAAGAAGACGTTCTAAAATTCCGATATATTTTCCGGCACTTGTTAAAGATTCGGTTTGGATATTGTTGGGACCATCCGGAGCAGGTGTCCATGATGATAATAGGATCTTAATAAAAATAGAAGCAGGCGTTGTAAGAAACAATGCAGCCATTATTATTTTTAAAAATTCCTGATTTTGTAAAAAGTCAAATGTAAATTCGCCGAAATAAAAAGATATACCGCCGATCACTAAAACATGCAGCAGCTGATCTATAAAAAACCATCTTTTTTTCGTTTTTACATTCTGAAAACAAAGTTTTGCCAGATCAATAATGAAATGAGAAATACCCACCAAGACAGCGACCCACCAAAGTTTTAAATCCCAAAGGAAAATTAAACTTAAAGCAGTGTGAATCAGAATATGAAGGTATAAAAACTTACTTTTTAGTTTATAGTTCTCCTTATCCGCAACCCATGAATTTGGCTGAAGTATAAAATCTCCGAGTAGATGTGCCAATATGAGTTTGATAAAGATCATGCTTATAGTTCTGAGATTTTCTTTCTGAAATACTGATTGGTTTCCACGATGAGCTCATAGTTAGCCCGTTTCAGTCTCTGGCTGATAGAAGACTGTGAAATAGCAAATCTTTTGGCAAGATCTTCCTGGGTAATATCCTGATTCATAATCATTTCGTGAATGATTTCTGATGTAGCCATTGTCCAGTTATCAAAATCCTTTGATGACCATTTTAGAAGGATATTAAGATCCCTGTCTACAGCATCGTTGGATGTTTTGATGGCAACGGTATGTCCGTCGTTTTTAAGGTCGTTCAATAATCTTCCGGAGTGTACATAAGCGGTACCGTTGGATTCGGTGATTTTTTCGGATGAAAAACTTTCTTCTCCAATGCCTATAGCAATCCTTACATCGAGGTTTTCCTGACTTTTAATGAGAGATTTAATGGCTAGAAAATGCCAGAAGACAGAGTCTATACTACATTTGAACTGAAATTCATCCCCTCTGTAAATTTCCCATGTATCAGGAGCGCTCCCCCAATTTTCGAGAAGATTTTTCAGCTTGGTGATCCAAACTTCAGTATCTGCATGTTGTGAATTTATAATATCACCGGTAATGACCGCTATCATACTGCAAATATAAGCATAATTACTTATATATAAAAAATATAAGCAAAAACACTTATAGATATTGATTATTAGTGAATATGCTTATATCGATTATATCGTAAACATAAGGTTTTTAAGGGTTTAATTGAAATCGTAAAATTCCTGAAAGATAAAAAATGACAGGAAATTTGTAGAACCCAACGAATATTAACTCAACTTTTTTAATGTTTTTTATTCAAGGAGCTATTTCCCGCTATCCGCTCATACTCCTCGCGCCAGACTTTTCCTTCACCGCTGTGGGGTAACCGCTACTATCGGGGCTAAGGAGTCATTGTGCAAAGCAAAGTGATCTCGTTATAAAGAAACCTCATAGATTTTTAAAATCTATGAGGTTTATGATTCATGTAAAGGTAAAATATACCTCTATTTATTTCTTGATAAACTGCTGTACTTTATCATCCAGTCTCAGAAGATAAACCCCAACAGGAATTCCCTGTACAGAAATATTTTTCTTATTTCTGAACGGATCTTTTTCCATGTAGATTACTTTTCCTGAAAAATCAAGGATTTGTGCAGTTTGTATTTTTTCAGTTTCCCCACTTACATAAATGTTCTCATAAACTGGGTTCGGATAAATCTTAAACTCTTTATTAACCGAAGTAATAAGTTCCGAAGTAGATAGAGTTCCACCTAAATCCTGGCAGTAATCTACGGGATAAATATCCCACTCAGTACTATTAAAAGAACCTGAAGGCTGATTAACAGAATTTTTTCTGTACAAAGAAACATCCTTCAAAGTAGAAGCATTGGACTGGTTTTTAATTCCTAAAGCATCAACTGTTGTTGATTTATATCTTAATTCATAATATTTATCTCCGTCATAAGCTAATTGAGGCGCTGCCGTCACAAATCTTGCCTGTTCCATATTGAAACATATTAAATTAGACCTTGGATTTAAAATTACGATCTTTTCATTATTTTGTATCATCCCTTCCATTTCAAAGCCGGCAGGAAAATAATAATTAGAATTACCATATGCCTGAACAGACAGTTTATAATCTTTAAGATCTACAGGATGACCTGTTTTATTCGTGATTTCTATTGCTTTATTATCAGATGTTCCTTCTATATATTTAGAGATGAACAGATCTTTTGCAAATCCGTCTGAAGCAAGAGTATTTACAGCAACAGAATTACTGTCCGATGAATTCAAATATCCATTATCATAAGACTTCACGGTATAAGTATAGGACGAGGAAGGATTGAGATGATCAACAACCAATGTTGTTGACTTGGTAGAGCTTAAAAACACTCCGTTTTGGTAAATATTATACCCAATCACATCTGAACTTGTACTTGGTGACCAGCTTAAGGTTGTAAAATAGGCACCCGTTTGCCCTGCTGTCACATTTAATGGAGCCTGAGGAACAATTGCATCCGGTGTCTGACTCCATATTTCATTTACCCATTGTGGATTATCAATGAAAGGATTTCTATTCTTTTGGATAGCAAACACCGCATTATTTCTGTTGGTTTCCCTTGAAGTAACCGGATCCTGCTGATGCCATTGAAGAAGCATCGCAATATAAGGCGCATCAAATGCTCTTTCTGCTGTTCCATCAAGAGCAGACCTGTCTATTGCCGGATTAATATTGGTCGAATAATTAAATGATGGCAACTTATTTTCATAACGGACAACGAAATACAACAACATTCTGGCTACATCACCTTTAAATTCATCAATAGGTTCATAAACCCTATTCGTATAAGCATAATTAGGTATAGCACTATTAGCAATTTTTGAGGTGTTTGTAAATGTATGATGTATTGTCGAGTTACCAACGCCATATGGATAGTTATTTCGCAACTGGTTGATTTTAGCGTCCGTAGGAATCACAAAATGTAAATCAGAAAACATAGGATAGCTACTATTGAAGGTGCTTTGAGGCACAGCATGCTCTCTGTTATACCCCTCTCCTTCACCACCTGTACTACTGATAAGGTTGGCTGAAGTATATTCATAAGCATCCGGACCAGTAGGATTTTCAGAATAGATATCCAATAGAATTGTACTATTGTTAGCTTGTGTATGACCATCATAATACCAATCAAGATCAGTCTGATTATAAAATCCGGGAAGGTCATCATAATGCCAGTTGATATTCTTTTTAGAGATAATCTCATGAACCTTTGTTTTCAGGGCATAGCCTGTAAGTCCTGCTGTTCCGTCATAATATCCGGCAGGAGCCTGCGCGGAAATATAAGAGGATATTAAAATAATAGGAAGTAGAATTTTTTTCATGCCTTAAAAATTGGGAGGCTAAATTAGTGAAATAAAAAACGTAAAAACCTGAATATTTTATTACGAATATATTAAATTATAAAAATATAAAAAACTGTAAATTAAAATATTGTGAATTGCCGTATTATGGTTTGAATAATTTTCTTTAGCATTCCGTCAATTTAATTATCTTTGGGAACTAACTATTATCAATATGAATACAGAGACAATTGACAACATCAAAATGATAGCGGAGACAGCTAGAGAATTTGCAGAAAAGAATATCCGACCGAATATTATGGAGTGGGATGAGAGCCAGACTTTTCCAAAAGATTTATTTCATCAATTAGGAGAAATGGGTTTTATGGGAATCGTAGTGCCTGAGCAATATGGAGGTTCCGGACTGGGCTATCACGAGTATGTTGCTATTTTGGATGAAATTTCCCAAGTAGATCCTTCTATTGGACTTTCTGTAGCAGCACACAATTCTCTTTGTACAAATCATATTTATGAGTTTGGAAATGAAGAACAGAGAAATAAATGGCTTCCTCAATTGGCATCCGGAAAAGTAATCGGAGCTTGGGGATTGACAGAGCACAATACAGGTTCCGATTCTGGTGGTATGTCTACAACTGCTGTGAAAGACGGTGACGAATGGATCATCAATGGAGCTAAAAACTTTATTACTCACGCTATTTCAGGAGATATCGCTGTTGTAATGACAAGAACAGGAGAAAAAGGAGCTAAAAATAACTCTACAGCTTTTGTTTTAGAAAAAGGAATGCCAGGTTTCACTTCCGGTAAAAAAGAAAATAAACTGGGAATGCGTGCTTCTGAAACTGCTGAATTAATTTTCGATAATGTACGTGTACCGGATTCTCACCGTTTAGGAGAAGTAGGTGAAGGTTTCAAGCAGGCTATGAAAATTTTAGATGGGGGTAGAATTTCTATCGCTGCTTTAAGTTTAGGTACAGCAAGAGGAGCTTACAAGGCTGCTTTAAAATATGCTAAAGAAAGACATCAGTTTGGAAAATCAATCTCTGAATTCCAGGCAATAAACTTCATGCTTGCTGATATGGCTACTGAAATTGATGCTGCTGAACTTTTGATCCAAAGAGCTTCTACATTGAAAAATGCTAAGCAAAAAATGACAAAAGAAGGAGCAATGGCAAAATTATATGCTTCTGAAGCTTGTGTAAGAATTTCTAACAATGCAGTTCAGATCTTCGGAGGTTACGGATATACAAAGGACTTCCCTGCTGAGAAATTCTACAGAGACTCTAAACTTTGTACGATCGGAGAAGGAACTTCTGAAATCCAGAGACTGGTGATCGGAAGAGATATTACAAAATAACTTTAATCCTCATACAAATGATCAAACAGGCACTTTTGGGTGAATTTTTGCATGAAGCAGAAAACACCAGAAAAATTTTAAAAGCAATCCCTGACAGCGCTTTAGACTGGAAACCGTCTGAGAAAAACTGGACAACAGCTCAGTTAGCTTCTCACATTGCTGAAGTTTACAACTGGTATGACTCTACCTTCAACCAGGATGTTTTTGACATGGGAAAATATCAATATGATAAAGGTGATATTTCCAAAGCTGAAAATATTCTTGCCAAATTTGAAGAGAATGTAGCCAATGCCCAGAAAGTTCTTGAAAATTCAGATGAAAACACTTATTTCAATGAATGGAAAATGGAAATGAACGGAAATGTACTTTTCCCTCCTTCACCAAAAATTCAGGTTGTAAGAGGTTTTCTATTTAATCATTTGTACCATCACAGAGGTGAACTGGTTGTTTATCTAAGATCTACCGGTAATAAGGTTCCCGGACTTTACGGACCTACCGCTGATGATAAGATGTAAATACAATCATTTTATTTGATATACGAATGCCATATGTTTTATACATGTGGCATTTTTCTTTTCTGGAAGCGTCTTTTCAATCATATGCAATGTTTCGCATAGTAAATTAAATACAAAGTCTAAAATTTTCTTAAAAAATTTTGTTTTTCGTAATATATTTTTTATTAATTTCGATTTACCATAATAAAAACAAATATTTAATATGAAAAGACAATTAACCCTGATTGGAATGCTCCTAATCACTGGAGTTTCCTATGCACAGACTGACCGTCTTTGGTCTCAAGACTCTAAAAGAACTTCTTCGGAGATCTTTGAAAACAAAACAAACATTAATAATCCAAAGGTTTACAGCCTTGACATCAACGGATTAAAGAACGCTTTAGCAAAAGCACCCAAAAGACTGGCAGCCGGTGAAAAATCAGAGATTATCATCTCTTTCCCGAATTCTGAAGGGAAAATGGAAAACTTCAAGGTGAGAGAAAATTCCAACTTTGCTCCTGAATTGGCAGCAAAATATCCGGATATCAAATCCTATATAGGACAAGGACTTGAAGACCCCAATTCTACAGTTTATTTCAGCGTTTCTTCACTAGGATTATCTTCAATGGAGATATATGGTGACAGATCAGCGGTATTCATTGAGCCTTATTCAAAAGATCTTTCAACGTATGTAGTATACAAAAAGTCTGATAAGAAAGATGATTTAAGCAAATTCGAATGTACAGTCATTGATGTGGCTAAAAAAGGAGCAAACAATACAAACCTTGCCGCAAGACCAAATGCCGATGATGCAAAATTAAGAACATTCAGACTGGCATTGTCCACTACAGGAGAATATACTACCTATTTCGGAGGAACAAAAGCTCAGGCTTTGGCTGCAATGAATAATACAATGACCCGCGTGAACGGTGTTTTTGAAAAAGATTTTGCTGCAAGAATGGTATTAATTGCCAACAATGACGCTGTCATCTATACCAACGCTTCCACAGACCCTTATTCTGCCGCTTCAGGAATGAGCAGCTGGAATTCACAGTTACAAAGCACTTTAACATCTCTAATCGGAGAAGCTAATTACGATATTGGACACTTATTCGGGGCTTCCGGAGGTGGAGGAAATGCTGGTTGTATCGGTTGTATCTGTACAAATGGCTCAAAAGGCAGCGGTTACACCTCTCCTGCAGATGCAATTCCGTCAGGAGACAACTTTGATATAGATTATGTGGCTCACGAAATGGGGCATCAATTCGGAGGAAATCATACCTTCTCTATGAGTAATGAAGGAACAGGAGCTAATATGGAGCCAGGTTCCGGATCTACCATCATGGGATACGCAGGGATTACCAGCCAGGATATTCAACCCCATTCTGATGCATTTTTCCATGCAATAAGCATTCAACAAATCACTAATAATATCAAAGCTAAAACCTGCTCAGTAAATACAAATACAGGAAATTCTATTCCGACAGCTAATGCAGGTCTTGATTATACTATTCCGAAAGGAACTCCATTTGTACTTAACGGTACGGCAACGGATGCGGACGGAGATTCTTTAACTTATATCTGGGAACAGATGGATAATGCGTCTTCTTCTCAAACAGGCGCAAGTTCGGCAGCCAGCGCAACAAAAGCTTCAGGACCTAACTTCAGATCATGGGCTCCAACTACGGTTCCTACAAGATATTTCCCAAGAATGGCTTCCATATTGACAGGAGCAACCACAACTGCTGGTTCTGAAATTACTGTTGAAGCACTTTCTTCAGTAGCAAGAACACTCAATTTCAGATTTACCGTTCGTGATAATAAAGCAGGAGGTTCAGGGAACAATTCTGATGATGCAGTAATTACTGTTAACAGTACTGCAGGACCTTTCCTGGTAACATCACAAAACTCAGCAACTACCTATGCAGGAGGTAGTTCACAAACGGTAACATGGGATGTGGCAGGAACTACTGCTAACAATGTAAATACTGCCAACGTAGATATTCTTTGGTCTACAGACAACGGAAATACTTGGACTACTCTATTATCAGGAACTCCAAATGACGGTTCACAGGCTGTAACAATTCCTAATGCTACTACCACTACAGGAAGAATTATGGTAAAAGGATCTAATCATATTTTCTTTGATGTAAACAATGCTAATATTTCAGTAAATGCAGGTTCAGGAACACCTGATACTGTAGCACCTACAGCACCTACCCTTGCGGCTTCAGGAACTACTTCTACAAGCACAAACTTATCTTGGTCTGGAGCTACAGATAATGTAGGAGTTACAGGTTACGATGTATATCAAGGGTCTTCATTGATTGGTTCTACAGCTTCCACCACTCTTACTGCAACAGGATTGACTCCTTCTACAACATACAGTTTCTCTGTGAAAGCAAAAGACGCAGCAGGTAATACTTCTTCTTCAAGTAACACAGTAAGCGTTACTACTCTTGCAGGAGGAGGTACAGTTACTTATTGTTCATCTTCCGCATCCAATACAGCTGATGAAAGAATTGGAAATGTAAGCTTCGGAACGATCAATAATACTTCAACAGGAACTGCAGGTTATGAGAACTTCACTTCTGTTTCTACAAACGTTACCAGAGGAAACACTTACACTATCTCTATCACTCCGGTTTGGACATCTACCAAATACAGCGAAGCATATGCTGTTTACATAGACTACAACGGTGATGGTGACTTCACAGACAGCGGAGAGTTAGTTTGGACAAAAGCTGGATCTACCACTTCTCCGGTTACAGGATCTATTACAATTCCTGCAACTGCAACAATTGGCTCAACAAGAATGAGAGTTATGATGAAGTACAGCTCAATTCCTACATCTTCATGTGAAGCTTATACCTATGGGCAGGTGGAAGACTATACGGTGAATATCGTTTCTTCAGGAAGAGGTGATTTATCTAATACCAACGATCTGATCACAGATATTAAGCTATATCCAAACCCTGCAAAAGATATCATGCATATTTCAAATACGTCATCTGAAGATTATAAAATCTTCGATATGGGTGGAAAACTAATTGACTCAGGAAAACTTCAGAGAGGTACAGTAAATGTAAGTAACCTGGTAAAAGGTGCTTACATGCTCCAAGTTGGAGATAAGGCTCAAAGATTCATTAAGAACTAATAGTCTATAAAATTTTAAACGATGTGAAGACTGCCCTGTACAAGGGCAGTCTTTTTTTTATTTATAATCAACAAGTTATGTATTTCACTTATTTCTTATTTTAAATTATTCTAAAGAAAAATTATTTTTTTACTAATATTTTTCCTAGTTTTGAACTGCAAAAATTCACGGCAACATGAAAAAACAATTATTAATGATGGGGATGCTGGTGTTATCTGGCGTTTCTTTTGCGCAAACAGACCGTCTTTGGTCCAAAAGATCTGAGAAAAACTCCTCACCCATTCTTGAAAACATGAAAAGTATTGATAATCCAAGGGTTTTTCATCTGGATATTGATCGTTTAAAGAATTCATTGGCAAAAACGCCAAAAAGATTAACTGAAAAATCGGGAGTTACAATTTCTTTTCCAAACTCCAATGGAAAAATGGAAGCTTTCAAGGTCACTGAAAATTCAAATTTCACTCCTGAGCTGGCAGCCAGATACCCTGATATCAAATCTTACGTAGGGCAAGGTGTAGAAGATCCTTCTTCGACTATTTACTTCAGTATTTCTTCTTTAGGGCTTTCTTCAATGGAGATTTACGGAGATAAATCTGCGGTTTTTATTGAACCTTATACCCAAGATCAGTCAACTTATGTAGTATATAAAAGATCTGACAGAAAAGATAACTTAAACAAGCTTGAATGTAAAGTCCTTGAAACAGCACAAAAAGACACTTCCGGTGCTATCAGCGCAAGGAATGCCAATGATGCTACTTTAAGAACATTCAGACTGGCACTTGCTTGTACAGGAGAATATGCAGCATTCTTTGGTGGCACTAAAGCACAGGCTTTAGCAGCAATGAACAATACACTTACCCGCGTAAACGGTATTTTTGAAAATGACTTTGCTGCAAGAATGGTCTTGATTCCCAATAATGATGTTATTGTTTATACCAATGCTTTAACAGACCCTTTCTCTCCATCCGGACAAATGAATAGATGGAATCTTGAGCTCATGAATGCACTAAGCTCCACTATTGGTAATGAAAACTTTGACATCGGTCACTTGCTTGGAGCCACAGGAGGTGGTGGTGATGCAGGCTGTATCGGCTGTATATGCAGTGATGATATGGGAACCTACCTTGACATGGGAACTTATCCTGATAATTATAAAGGTGCCGGATATACTTCTCCATCTAATGGAATTCCTTCAGGTGATACTTTTGATATCGATTTCGTAGCTCATGAAATGGGACATCAATTCGGTGGAAATCACACATGGTCTTATAGTACACAGACGGATTTACAACCTGTAGAACCGGGCTCTGGATCTACTATTATGGGATATGCTGGTATTACCGGATATGATGTTCAGCGCAATTCAGATCCTTTCTTTCATGCCCGAAGCATTGAACAGATTACCGATAATATTAAAACAAAAACATGTTCTGTAAACTCTCCTACCGGAAATTCAATTCCTACGGCGGATGCGGGACAGGATTATACAATTCCTAAGAGTACTCCATTTGTACTTACAGGTTCCGGAACGGATGCAGATGGGGATTCACTTACTTATATCTGGGAACAGATGGATAGAGGAACGTCTTCTCAAACAGGAAGCAATTCTGCTGCTACTGCTACAAAAACGGTGGGACCAACCTTCAGATCATGGACACCTACAACATCTCCTGTAAGATATTTCCCACGAATGTCATCTGTTTTAGCTGGTGCAACTAACACCATGGGAGCAGAGATAAATGTAGAAGCCTTATCTTCAGTATCAAGGAACTTAAATTTCAGATTTACCGTTAGAGATAACAGATTAGGAGGTGCCGGAAATAATTCGGATGATGCAAAAGTCACAGTAAATGCTGCTGCAGGTCCTTTCATTGTTACTTCACAAAGTGAAGCCATCTCTTACACAGGAGGAAGCTCACAAACCGTGACATGGAATATTGCAGGAACCACTGCAAACAAAATCAATGCTGCCAACGTAGATATTCTTTGGTCTACAGACAATGGAAATACCTGGACTACTCTATTAGCAGAAACACCCAATGATGGTTCAGAATCTGTAATGATTCCAGATACGGCAACTACTTCCGGAAGAATTATGGTAAAAGGAAGTAACCATATTTTCTTTAATGTGAATAAGGCAAATATATCTGTTACAGAATCAGGGAAACTATCCACTGTAGAAACTGGTTTTACTAAGTCTACAGAAATAAAACTGTACCCTAACCCTGTAAAAGACATTCTTACATTATCTAATACAAATTCCGAGGATTACAAAATCTATGATATGTCAGGAAAACTGGTAATGTCAGGGAATCTTCAGCGAGGAACAGCTGACGTAAGAATATTGGTAAAAGGAAATTATGTAATCCAGATTGGAAAATTCTCCAAGATCTTCATTAAAGAATAAGCTCATATTTACCACAAAAACAAATTGGCTGCTCTTCAAAGGGCAGCTTTTTGATTTTAAATAAGTTGCATTATTTAAAATCCAGCACACACATCATTAAACATTTAAACACAAAACATTAATATTCATATAATTAATTCTAAAATAATGTTTTATTATAAATAATTTCACTAGTAATTGACTTTTTAATTAAATTTACCATTCAATACATTGCTTTTAGTTGTACCGTACTCTAATTTGTATTTAAGGGAATTTCACCTGTGCTTTTCAGGCAACACACAGGTTTATTTCGTTGATAAAAATTGATTGGTTATACTTTAAAAGTTATTATAAGTTCAAAAGTGCAATTTTAACCCTCTTTATATTTAAATCATTTTTACAAAGCCACAACAGTAAATCACACTCAGCATTCCCTGATAATACTTAATTAATTTTTTACATAATTTAAAATTTATTATATGAAACATTTATTTAAGTACTTTTTTGTTTTAACAATTGCCACTTTTTCAATTGCCTGTAGCTCAGACAGAGATGAAGAAGTTGACAACAATCCTGTAAAAATTGTATTCTACAAAAACGCAGATGAACTTGCCATCACCTATGATACAGCCGGAACCGTAAGTGCCACCATCAGAAATCAGGCATACGATTTATACAAACAGGGAAAATGGAGTGAACTTGAAGCTCTTTTCAAAGCAAATAACCTGAACGGAGGCTGGCCACCGGCAAACGGAGGGTATAATATTGTAGATGATGTACCTTTTGTAGCGGGACAAAAATTCGACAGATACAGCGTGGCTATCGGAAGCTATGACGGAACGGGTGTTCCTACATTGGGAGGAAGCTTTACAAGTCCTATCATTAACGGATATGTATACACCTTTACTCAAAGAGCATTAAATCAGCCGGAAAACAAATATGATTTCTACTACGAGATTGATGTGGTAAATAATGCACTCCCTTTCAAATCACAAACTGCGGATATTATCCCTTGGTTTAATATGGAAGGTAAAGGCAAACAAACTATGTGGAAAATTCCGATTGATATTGCAACAGGATATCAAAAAACATGGAATAAATTAGCAGAAGAAGGTTATGTAAAAATCACCATCAAAAAAAGTCCAAGCGGAAAATACCCTAATAGTGTAGGAACCGTTATTCAGTAAAAAATAAATTCAGATGTATTCAATATCAAAGAAAATAAGCATTGGTAAAAAAGCTACTCTAGCAAAAGACAGATTTGTTAATGATGAAGCAATTCCGGCTGCGATTACCCAATTTACATGCTGTAGCTGTAATCATGAAAATACCATTAAAATATCTCCCTACCAATCAGGATTTCCAATCATTCAGGTTTATCATGAAGATAAAGTTTTACCTAAATCCGGATTATTAAAAAACGGAATGGTTGCAGAAACTTCACAAAGAATGATCCATTTGGGAGAGCTGACGGTAAATGATTTACCAACTCTATATTTCGGAACAGATTGCCCATCATGCCTGTCAAAATATATTTGCGTATTCAGTTATGGAGAAAGACAGCCGGGATTAGAAATCTTACAAATCTCAGGAATCTGGGAGTATCAGGAACTGAAATAACTGAAATTGAACACATTACAAAACAAAGCTACAACTTTAGAGTTGTGGCTTTTTTATAGTTTTAGTTTAAAGCTTATAAATTGTATTTTTAATCAAAGATTAGTACAAATAATTGCCTATAAATAATCAAGCTTATTTACATCAGACATTTCACCATTAACGAATCGTTTTCTATCTTTGTCATAAATAAAAAAATTCATGGATAAAATTGATAGTTTGAACCAAGTAGCAGAATTCCATACTACTTTCAAAGCCCCTATTCTAGACACCCCACAAATTCCTTCTCCTGAAAGATGTAACCTTAGAGTTGAACTTTTGCAGGAAGAATTAAACGAACTTAAGCAGGCAATTGCCGATAACAATATCGTAGAAATTGCTGATGCTCTTTGTGATTTACAATATGTTTTGAGTGGTGCTGTTCTGGAATTCGGTCTTGGCAATAAATTTGTAGAACTATTCAACGAAGTTCAGCGTTCTAATATGTCTAAAGCATGTGACAATGAAGAGCAGGCTAATGAAACCGTTGAATTCTATAAAGAAAAGGAAGTAGAATCTTTTTATGAAAAGTCTGGTGAAAAGTTCAACGTTTACAGAAAGGCAGATCATAAAGTATTAAAAAACAAATACTACTCTCCTGCTGATCTAAAGTCAATTATTGAGAAATAAAATATGAAAAAATTTATTACAAACCTTGTTGCCGTTTCAGGTCTATTCTTAGCTACCCAGCAGCTTAGCGCTCAAAAAGTAGTGGTAAACCGCGAAGTAAATACAGAAAAAGATGGCAAAATGCTTTTGGGACATCAGCTGAAAGAGCAGTTCTTAAAGGCTCCCTATGCAGATTGGTATGTAAAAGAACACGATGAATATGCTTTGGATCAAAAGGCAATCAGTGAACTGAAAAAAGAAAGACTTGGATCTTATGATATCATAGTTTTCATGGGAACCTGGTGTGAAGACAGCCATAGAGATATTCCAAGATTAATGAAAATATTGGAAGAAGTAGGTTTTCCGGAAAGTAAGCTCACCATTATTGCGGTAAACCGTAAAAAAGAATCTCCAACAGGGGATGAATCTCTATATAATGTACAGAAAGTACCTACCATTATCCTGAAAAGATATGGCAAGGAAGCCGGAAGAATTATAGAAATGCCTACTACCGGTTATATCGAAAGAGATATGGTTGAAATCCTGAAAAAGAATGATTCGTCTGTAATTAAAGATATTTTTAAATAGATTTTGAGAAATTATAAAACAATTTTATCATTTGCAGCCGGTGCCGGAGTGATGGTACTGCTCTTTTTTGGTCTTAAATCCTGTCTTAACCTTGGAAAGAAAACGGAGAAATCAGATTATTATATTCTGACCAACCAAATCTCCAAGATGAATAAGATGGTGGTGATAGAACAGAACAGTTCTACCATGCAGAAAACCAAAATGGGTTATGAATTTCTTGGAAAAGAAGTTTCAAGCAACAGTATCATTACCTACACAAAAACCAATGCTCAGGTTTCTTATGATCTTAATAAAATGAAGCTTGAAGTAGATTCCATCAATAAAAAGCTGATCATCGCGGAACTTCCTGATGCAGATATAAGAATTACACCAAGTGTGGAAATTCAATCGCTGGATGATTCATTTTTTAATAGAATTTCCGAAAGAGACATAAAAAATGTAACCACAAAAGCGAAGGAAACTGCGGTTAAATCTATTGATCAGAATCAATTGAGAAGTGAAGGACGCAAACAATTAATGGAAAACCTTGATAATATTTTCGTTTTGGCAAAAGCTTTGAATTATACTATAGAAGATAAGACCGGAAAGATCGGTGTTCTTGGACTCTAAAATAATTCAGGCAATGGACTCAAAAGGAAACAGCAAAAAGAAAGAATCTGCCAATACAGCAGAGACTAAAAAGCAGAATCAGGATTTCCAGAATATTCCTGCTTCATCGAAAAAGATTAATCCCCCTGACATTGACAAAGAAGACATTCAAAAATCTTCTAAAAACAAATCAGGAAAAACGGATAACACAAAGGACTAAGATAAACCAATGAAGGTTGATTTTAATTTCAGTTTAGAATAAAAAACAAAAGGTTCTGTCTCTACATGAGGCGGAACCTTTTTAATTGTATCTATTTAAAATTATGATAAAGAAATATTACCGTTTAAAAAGTCGAAAGGCTCTGTATCATATGAAACAGAGTCTTTCTTCTAACTATCTATCTAAGTGAACTTTTTTATTATACAATGGTAGATTTACCAATTTTTATATTTTCAAAATTATAATATGATTTTTCAGAATATTTAATGTGATCCGCAATAAAGCTTCCCACTTCGCTTGTAGAATAATATTGTTTACTATTAAGGTCTATTGTAACATATTTATTTTCAATAGCATGCTCTACAGATTGTCTCAGTTTATTAGCGGCAGCATGAAGATGAAGATGATCCAGCATCATTGCCACACTTAAAATGGAAGCTATCGGATTGGCAATTCCTTTTCCTTTCGCCTGTGGATAAGAACCGTGGATAGGCTCAAATAAAGCATTACTCTCTCCTACTGATGCAGATGGAAGCAAACCGATGGACCCACCAATTACACTCGCTTCATCAGAAATAATATCACCAAACATATTCTCTGTTAAAATAACATCAAACTGTTTTGGATTAAGGATTAATTGCATTGCCGCATTATCTACAAACATATAATCCAATTGTACATCAGGATATTCAGAAGCAATTTCCTGACAGATTTTCCTCCATAGCCTTGAAGTATCCAGCACATTCGCTTTATCAATTAATGTCAGCTTTTTACTTCTTTTCTGCGCTTCCTGGAATGCCATGTGAGCAATCGGAAGAATATCTTCTCTGCTATATTTACAGATATCATAAGCGTAAGCCCCCTCAGGATCAGTAAATTTTTCACCGAAATAAATACCGCTTACCAATTCTCTGAAGATCTGAATGTCTGCTCCTTCAACAATTTCTCTTTTCAATGGGCTCTTTTCAATCAGAGAGGCATATGTCTTTAACGGACGGATATTCGCAAATAATCCTAACTCTTTACGAAGTTTCAATAATCCTTGTTCAGGACGTACTTTTGCTTCCGGATTATTGTCAAAAGCAGGATCACCAATCGCTCCGAAAAGCACGGCATCAGATTCTTTACAAATTTTTAAAGTTTCATCTGGCAAAGGATTTCCTGTTTTAAAAATAGCTTCAGCACCAATCAATCCATAATCAAACTCAAATTTATACTGGAATGCTTCCGCAATTACATCTAATATTTTGATGCTTTCACTGATGATTTCAGGACCTATTCCGTCTCCGGGAAGTACTGCGATTTTAAAATAATTGTTGCTCATTTGTTTTTTGTGTTTTTAGTTCAAAATTTGTGATCGCCTGTTTTTTGCTGATTAAAAAATCAATATCGTCATAGCCATTTAATAGGCATATTTTTTTATAAGAATCAAGTTCGAAAGTTTCTGTAGTATCTTTAAAACTGATGGACTGCAATTCTACATCGATAGCAATTTCATTATCCGGATTTTCGTTGATTCCTTCCAAAATCTCCTTTAAAAATTCTTCAGAGACTTTTACTGGAAGAAGTCCATTATTGAGAGCGTTTCCTTTAAAAATATCTGCGAAATAACTGGATATAATTACCTTAAAACCATAATCTGTCAACGCCCAAGCTGCATGTTCACGGCTACTTCCACACCCGAAATTATTCCCTGCCACCAGAATTTCACCATTGAACTTTGGATTGTTTAAGACAAAATCAGGATTGGGTTCATTGGTATGAATATTAAACCTCCAGTCTCTGAACAGATTTTCTCCAAAACCTTTCCTGTCTATACTTTTCAGGAATCTTGCCGGAATAATCTGATCTGTATCTATATTTTCTGCAGGCAACGGAACTGCGGTGGATTTTATTATAACTAATTTTTGCATGTATTCTTTTTAATTTAAACTTTCAAAAGCAGAAATTCTACCTTCTATTGCGGCTTTTGCTGCTGTAAGCGGACTTGCCAGAATTGTTCTCGCTCCCTGCCCCTGTCTTCCTTCAAAGTTTCTGTTGGAAGTAGAAACACAATATTCTCCTTCAGGGATCTTATCATCATTCATCGCCAGACAAGCTGAACATCCGGGCTGACGGATCTGAAACCCTGCATCATTGAATATTTTATCCAAACCTTCTTCATAGATCTGCTTTACCACCTGCTGAGAACCGGGAACTATCAATGCTTTTACAGCTTCTGATTTACTTTTCCCTTTAATATACTGAGCCGCAGAACGGAAGTCTTCAATTCTTGCATTGGTACAGCTTCCTATAAACACGTAGTTTACCTTAATGCTGGATGGTGTCTGTCCCGCTTCCAACCCCATATACTTTAATGCTTTTGCTTCCGATTCATTTTGTGGCGCAGGAATTGTTTCATGAATTGATATCCCCATACCAGGATTAGTTCCGTAAGTAATCATTGGATAGATATCTGATGCATCAAAGCTTAATTCTTTATCAAAAACAGCTCCTCCATCAGTTTTCAAAGTGTTCCAGTAAGCAACTTTTTCATCCCATTCTTCACCTTTTGGAGCAAACTTTCTTCCCTGAACATATTCAAAAGTGGTATCGTCAGGAGCAATCATTCCTCCTCTTGCACCCATTTCAATGCTCATATTACAAACGGTCATTCTTCCTTCCATCGACATTTCTTCGAAAACATTTCCGGCATATTCACAGAAATATCCTGTTCCGCCATCTGTTCCGATCTTTGAAATGATATACAGAATCACATCTTTAGGCTGAACATTTTCATTAAGCTTACCATTCACGGTAATTCTCATAGACTTTGGCTTGTTAAGCAACAAACACTGGCTGGCAAATACCTGAGCAACCTGACTGGTTCCAATTCCAAAAGCGATGGCTCCAAAAGCACCATGTGTTGAAGTATGGCTATCACCACAAACAATACTCATTCCCGGCTGTGTAATCCCCAATTCCGGAGCAATAATATGAACGATTCCCTGGTACTGATGTCCCAATCCGAATAATTCTATATTATTTTTCTGGCAGTTCTCCGTTAATTGCTGAACCTGATTTCTTGATAATTCATCACGGATAGGTTTTTCCTGATGAAGTGTGGGCACATTGTGATCTGCTGTTGCTACAATCTGTTCCGGTCTGAATATTTCAAGATTTCTGGACTCAAGCTCTGCAAAAGCCTGTGGACTGGTAACTTCGTGAATCAGGTGTTTATCAATATATACGATTTGTGGTCCGTCCGGAACAGTGTCTACAACATGAGCGTCCCAAACTTTATCAAAAAGTGTTTTTTTATCGTTGTTCATTTTTACTTTTACTTGAATTATATCAAACTCTATCCTATTTTTCGGCTACAAACATCCATGATCAGAGCCAAATCATCGTTTCCTACTTCTTTCTTCAGGTCTGCTATTTTTAGAAATTCCTGATACAAATAATCCAGTTCATTCTTCGTAACATCAAAACCGATATGTTTAAATCTATAGGCAAGTGCAGAACGTCCGCTTCTTGCAGTAAGAATGATAGATGATTCATTCACTCCCACTTCAGCCGGATCAATAATCTCATAAGTTTCCCTGTTTTTGATCACTCCATCCTGATGAATTCCTGAGCTGTGCGCAAATGCATTAGCTCCTACAATAGCTTTATTCGGCTGTACAGACATTCCCATCAGATCAGAAACCATTGCACTCATTTCATTCAGCATTCTTGAGTTCACATCGGTATACAGATTTAAGTCTTTATGTTGTTTTAAGATCATTACAACTTCTTCTAAAGCAGTATTTCCTGCTCTTTCGCCTAATCCATTGATTGTACATTCAATCTGGCGTGCCCCGTTGATGGCTCCCGAAATTGAATTTGCAGTTGCTAATCCCAAATCATTATGACAATGGCATGATAAAACTGCTTTTTCAATGCCTTTTACATTCTCTCTCAGATATTTTATCTTCTGTCCGTACTCTTCAGGAAGGCAATATCCTGTAGTATCAGGAATATTTAGAACAGTTGCTCCGGCTTTGATGACAGCTTCACAAACCCTAGCCAGATACTCATTATCTGTCCTTCCCGCATCTTCTGCATAGAATTCAACGTCTTCTACATAACTCTTTGCATATCTTACAGCTTCTGCTGCGCGTTCAATGATATTTTCCCTTGTTGAGTTGAATTTATATTTGATATGAGAATCAGAAGTTCCGATTCCGGTATGTATTCTTGGTCTCTTGGCATATCTTAAAGCTTCAGCTGCAGCATCAATATCTTTTTTATTGGCTCTTGTGAGTCCGCAGACCTTTGCATTTCTTACGAGTTTTGAAATTTCAGAAACAGATTCAAAATCTCCAGGGCTGGAAATCGGAAAACCTGCTTCAATGATATCAACTCCCAGTTCATCAAGCTTTTCAGCTATAATCAGTTTTTGTTCCGTGTTTAGTTTGCATCCGGGAACCTGTTCTCCATCTCGTAGTGTGGTATCAAAAATTTCAATTTTTTCGGAATTCATAAATGAAGTTTTTTACTTAATTTTGACCCAAAACTACAGCTTGCAATATTTTTTGATTTTTATTTTTCCTGAAAATTACAATATTCAATAGTTGAAAAAATAGTTTTATCATCCTGATATTTAATTATTTAAATCCTTAAAATTTACAATGGCAGAATTGCAGAAAGATTTTTTGTTTGTATTGGTAAAGTCATTGACCACCTCTGAAAAAAGACAGTTTAAATTGTATGTAAACCGTCTCGGAATTAATGTAGATGCAAAATTTTTACTCCTCTTTTCCGAAATGGATAAGATGAAGGAATATGATGAAAGCATAATTATTGAGAAGAAAATCTCTACAAAACAGCAGCTTTCAAACCTAAAAGCTCATCTTTACAAGCAAATTCTTGTAAGTCTCCGCATGAACCCAAGTCATCAGAACTATCGTATACAGCTTAGGGAACAGTTGGATTTTGCCAATATTTTATATCAGAAAGGGCTTTATAAACAGGCATTAAAAATTTTAGATAAGACGAAACAAACTGCTTTAGAACTTGATGAGAAAAGTATTGCTTCCGAGGTTATAGATCTTGAAAAAGTCATTGAATCACAATTCATTACCCGAAGTATTGAAGGACGTGCTGAAGAACTGATCAGACAATCTCAGGAGTTAAGTAAACAGAACCGATATACTACCAAACTTTCCAATCTTTCATTGAAATTATACAGTGAAATGCTTACGCATGGCTATGTGAAAAATAATACTGCCCGTGAGGAAGTTATGGAAGTTTTCAATGCACAGATTAAAAATATCAGTTTTGATAAATTGAATTTCACGGAGAAACTTTGGTATTTCAAAGCACATGTCTGGAAAAATCAGTTGTTACAGGATTATAAATATACTTTAAAATACGCCTATCAATGGGTTGATCTCTTTCATAAAAGCCCAGAGATGATTTACAGCCATCCGGTTTGGTATATTAAAGGAAACACTTATTTACTGAAAATTCTTTTCCTGTATGGAAATATTGATATTCTGGAAGAACATTTTGCAGATTTTAATAAGATGGTAAATGCTGAAAACTTCGCTCAGAATGAAAATTTACAGTCACTTATCTTCCTTACCCATTACAATACACTGATGAATATTCACTTTGTGAAGGGTGAGTTTTTTACCGGAACAAAACTTATTCCTGAGATTGAATTAAAAATGGAAAAGCTCAGGGAACGAATTGACGAACACCATTTTATGATCCTTTACCTTAAAATGGCGGCCATGTTTTTTGGAAGTAAAATGTACAAAAAAGCCATTGAATACTCAATGAGAGTGATTGAATCTAAAGGAAATGTGCAGGAAGATCTTTTATTCCATACCCGAATTCTTATTTTAATGTCAAAATATGAGTCTGGGAATGATGAGGATTATGACGAATTCATTGCTTCTACACTGAAATTTGCCAAAAAGATGAAAAAACCGGAAGATTTTCACTTTGAAAGTATTCAATTTTTTAAGAACCTGAATAACCAAGTTTTGGATCAAAGACAGAAAGCATTTGAAGCATTTGATAAAAAGTTAGAGGAATTTTCTCACAACGAATATTACAGAAGGTCTTTATTTTACATAGATATTCATGGTTGGATTCAGTCTAAAGTGAGGAACGTGGATGTGATTGAAATTATCAAAAAGAAGGTAAAGTATAAAAGGAAAGGTTGATTAGGATTCCTGTAATATTTTGGGCATAAAAAAAGCTTCAATAAAAACCAAGTAAAAATCTAACAAACAAAAACTTACATGCATTTATTTAACGCAAAGATTCATAATAAAACTTTGCGTTAAATAAAGAGTTAAATAAGTTATTTATAAATATTTTCAATAAATCTTAAAGCATTTTCATGGCTGATCTTTTCCGTCAATTCAGAAGAAAATCTTGTCCCAATTTCCTGATTAATGGCAGGATAAACTGATGCATTTGAATGCTCTTCAAAGAAGAAAGGATGACGGGAAATGTCCGGATGATCTTTCCAATAGAAATAATCTGCGCCGTAAGCAAGGCTGTCTTCACCTCCAAGATCCAAGCCATATTGAATATGTTCATACAATCTTTTAGGATCTTCAAGATCAACATAGTCTTTGATGAAATTTAGTCCGATTAAGCCTTTTCTGTGGATGACTTCTTTTGCCAGCTCATCAGGAAGATTTCTATTGTTTTTATAGACAGACCTGAAGTTGGAATGACTTGCCAAAATAGGAATAGAATAGTTTCTCTGATCCACATAATTGAAAATATCATGCGCCAATTGATCACTTGTATGTGCCAGGTCAATTGCTATTTTTTTATCCGCGATATAATCAATCAGCACTTTTCCATCATCCTTTAGTCCTGCTGTAGCATTATTCCCGCCTCCGAAACGGTTTTCCAAATGATGGGTAATTCCAATATAAAAAACTTTGCGGGTATTTTCTATAATGGTTTCCAGCTTTTTAAATCCAGAATCCAGAGTTTCATTTTCGTCACAGAAAGAAGAAGCATTTTCTATGGAAGCAATGACTCCAACCCGGTTTTCATTCTCAGAAGATTTATAGTTTTCAGGATTAAATAGGAAGAAATTTTCGTTTTTTATCAGATCTGAAAACAATTTACTCTGTTCCAAACCGTGAACAGTACTGTTTGCCCCCGTTCCCGAGTAAATAGCCATTACCTGCAGCTTTACATTTCCTTCTTGTAAATAAGGTAAAGAGCTGCCTAATTCTTTATCATCAATGGTTGAATTCGATCTTAATAAATAGTATAATAGATCGCAGTGTAAATCAATATTTATTGTATTCATAGTGGATGACAATTTATAGCTTTTATTACTTGTTTTGAGCCAACATATTATTGATAGATTCAATATCTGTATTTTCAAAAACTTCTAACAATTGAGGTACAAAATCCCCGAATGTTTTATATTTTTTTCTGTCGGCATTATATTCTTTCAGTTTTTCTTCCAATTTCGGAAGGAAAATAAAGTTTTCTTTCAGATGATAAGCTTCCAGTCTCTTTGCTCTTTCAAAATCTTTTTGAAGTCTTGCAGTCTGAATTTCTCCCAATCTCACCAGATGTTCAGCTACGCAGGTTTGATAGTCTCCGTACCCTCCGGTTTTGATCATTGCTTCTTTTAATTTTGAGTTTTCAAACAGATCTTTGAACTTTTTAAGTTTGTCTTTATGCTTATACACTTCTTTATTCACAAAGGAATGCCCAAACTCATGAACACTTAAAAATCTAGCCTGAAATTGATTATCATAACCAAACTGTCCTTGCTTCTCAACCTTTACAAAGGGGCTTGCAATCTCATAAATATTCTTTTTCCCTGTTTTTAAAAGAACATCGGCACCTATTCCCCTTCCTTCATTATTGTCAATAGGCCACATCATTATTGGAGAGATAAGAATGGTATATCTATTAAAACTTTCACCATAAAACTGCTCCATTGCGTTCGTAAAACCAGCCGGGATCTGTTTGCTGTATTCATTTATTCCACCAGCATAAAAGTCTTTGTTCTCCTTAAAAAACTGTTCAAGATTCTCCTGTTTGTAGAATTTTGATAGTTCTGAAAGGTAATTTCTAATTAAATCCGTAGCTTCTTTGTTCTGTTCTTTGGTTAAATTATTGTTGTCAAATTGATATTCGTTGATCCAGCCCGTTGCCGGAAATTCTTTATGATACATCAGGGGTTTCATCAGAAAATCATTTCCTGAACCGAATTTTTCGATCAAAGCATCATTTAATTTTGCTGTTAAAATAGCAATCTCAGAATTTTTCAAATGATTGTATTTAGCCAAAGTACTTTTTACAATTGGCTGATATACTGAACATTCTTTTATTTTATAAAGTTCAAAGTCTTTATTTGTTTTTCGGTGTTCTGCTGAAAGAATTTCGGCAAGAAAATAGGTTTCTACATTTTTATTGTAAGTTACGGAAAACTTAGAGGTATTTTTCTGTGAAATGGCGAATGTAGAAGCCAGTGAAACAAAAACTACGAATATCTTTTTCATCTATAATATTAATTATCATTCTAAATATATGCTAATATAGTATTTTATCTAAAAAATGCGTATTTTTGCATCTTAAAATTTCTTAGTAAACAATGATAAAAATTACACTTCCAGACAATAGTGTCAAAGAATTCGAAGGAGCAGTGACTCCTCTAGATGTGGCAAAATCTATAAGCGAGGGATTGGCTAGAAATACCATTTCCGCAATTGTTAATGACAAACAAGTAGAAACAACCACACCTATAACCACGGATTCTACGGTACAGCTTTTGACCTGGAATGATGATATGGGTAAGAAAGCTTTCTGGCATTCTTCTGCTCACCTTTTGGCGCAGGCAATCCTTGAGTTTTATCCGAATGCTAAGTTGACCATTGGTCCGGCAATCGAAAGCGGATTCTACTATGATGTAGACTTCGGTGATGAAAGCTTATCTGAAAAGGATTTTGAGAAGATTGAGAAGAAAATTCTTGAGAACGCTAAAAAAGGTTCTACTTTCTCTTTATACCCGGTATCTAAAGAAGATGCCTTAAAAACATATGCTGATAATCCTTACAAAGTGGAATTGATCTCTAATCTTAATGATGGAGAAATCACTTTTGTAACTCATGATAACTTCACAGATTTATGTCGTGGAGGACACATTCCAAACACAGGAATTGTAAAAGCGGTTAAGATTTTAAATGCAGCAGGAGCTTACTGGAGAGGAAATGAAAAAAATCCTCAATTGACAAGAGTATATGGTATTTCTTTCCCTAAACAGAAAGATCTTACTGAATATCTTGAAAGATTAGAAGAAGCTAAAAGAAGAGACCACAGAAAACTTGGTAAAGAGCTTGGAATTTTTGCATTCTCTGAAAAAGTAGGTGCAGGTTTACCTTTATGGTTACCAAAAGGAACTGCTTTAAGAAGAAAACTAGAAAATTTCCTTTCTGATGCTCAGAAAAAAGGAGGTTATGAATTTGTAATGTCTCCACACATTGGGGCAAAAGAATTATATGTAACTTCAGGACACTGGGATAAATATGGGGAAGACAGCTTCCAGCCGATTAAAACTCCAAATGAAGGAGAAGAATTCTTATTGAAGCCAATGAACTGTCCGCACCACTGTGAGATCTACAAGACTTCACAATGGAGCTACAGAGACCTTCCAAAAAGATATGCGGAATTTGGTACGGTATACAGATATGAGCAAAGTGGAGAACTTCACGGATTAACAAGAGTTCGTGGATTTACTCAGGATGATGCTCACCTTTTCTGTACTCCGGATCAGCTTTCTGAAGAATTCGAGAAAGTAATTGATCTTACGCTTTATGTATTCAAATCTTTAGGGTTTGAAGATTTTGTAACTCAGGTATCATTAAGAGACCCTGAAAACAAGCAAAAGTATATAGGTACTGACGAAAACTGGGAGAAAGCAGAAAGCGCTATCATCAATGCCGCTCAGAAGAAAGGCTTAAAAACAGTTGTAGAATATGGTGAAGCAGCATTCTACGGTCCTAAGCTTGACTTCATGGTGAAAGATGCTTTAGGAAGAAAGTGGCAGCTAGGAACAATCCAGGTGGATTACAACTTACCAGAAAGATTTGATCTTCATTATATTGGAAATGATAATGAAAAACACAGACCGGTAATGATTCACAGAGCACCATTTGGTTCTATGGAGCGTTTTATCGCTATTTTATTAGAGAATACGGCAGGTGATTTCCCATTATGGTTAAGCCCTGATCAGTTTATTATTCTACCGATTAGTGAAAAGTATGTAGATTATTCAAAAAAAGTTTCACAATTTTTGGAAAATCACGATATTAGCGGTCAGATTGATGACAGAAACGAGAAGACTGGTAAAAAGATCCGTGATGCTGAATTAAAGAAGATTCCTTTCATGCTTGTAGTAGGAGAAAATGAAGAGAAGGAAGGTACAATTTCTGTAAGAAGACGTGGAGAAGGAGATCTTGGAGTAATGAAAATGGAAGATTTTGTGACTTACTTCAAAAAAGAAGCAGCAATCTAATTAAAAAAGAAAATAAGGTATTGAGAGATGAATATATCAAATGCTCTCAATCCTTTTATAAATAAGTAGTTAACCAATAAAATTATAATACAATAGCACAAAGATTTAACAACAGGGGCCCACAAAGACGTCCTGTACAGGAGGACTTACACTTGATCAACGATAAAATTCGTGTGAGAGAGCTTCGTTTGGTGGGCGATAACGTAGAGCCGGGAATTTATCCAATTGACAAAGCAAGACAAATTGCTGCGGAACAAGAATTGGATCTAGTAGTAATTTCTGATAAGGCAGAACCTTTCATTGCAAGAATATTAGAATATAAGAAATTCTTATACGAGCAAAAGAAAAAACAAAAGGAACTTAAAGCTAAACAAGTAAAAGTGGTTGTAAAAGAGATCCGTTTCGGACCTCAGACTGATGATCACGATTATGAATTCAAAAAGAAACATGCTGAGAAATTCCTTGAAGAAGGTTCTAAATTGAAAACCTACGTATTTTTTAAAGGACGTTCGATTATCTTTAAAGACCAGGGAGAAATTTTGCTTTTAAAACTTGCTCAGGAACTAGAGCACGTAGGAAAAGTAGACCAGCTTCCTAAGCTTGAAGGAAAGAGAATGATTATGATGATGAGTCCTAAAAAACCAGCAAAATAATTCAATTTATTTAAAATATAAAAAAACCTCAAAGTAATTTGAGGTTTTTTTGTTTAAGTTTTCATGGAAAAAGTTAAAAGATGATGGAGTGGATTTAGCATAAAAGTTGGGGAGATTGCAATATTGCGAATATCATTATGTCCTTAGCTTATTTACAGATAAAATGACTATATATTATTTTGTGTTTTTTATACAAGTCAATCATTTTAAATGTACAAGATCCTCCCCTAACTTTTAAGACTACTCTGTTGTTTTAATTAGTTTTTCATGGTGTCTGCAATAGATTTATAAGGTTATACTACCCTTCAAAATCCCCGCAGTCGTGTTCTGTAAAAAGAGGTAAAGTTTTTTGAGTTGTAAAATATTTCGATACTCTTTTATTCTTTAATTCAAGTTTCTGCCCTTCTATGCTTAGTTCATAAACAGGAGCTTTATCTATTTGTGTTAAAATATAAGTTCTTTCCGCAGTTTTTATAATCGTCTTGTCTCCTTCGTTAGTGAATGAAAAATCATTAATTTTAAAGGTGTCCTTGTCATCACAAACATTCGTCCATGTCATGGTATTGTTTGTAACAGATAAACTAGCCAAATCGCATGAATAACAGTTTCCTGAGAATTCTATTCCATATTTTTCATGTACGTTTGTACTTTTTGGATTCAATACATCAATAGGAACTAAGGTCAAAAAATCGACAGACATCTCTGGTTTGATGATCTCATTTTTTACAGGACTCTGCGTAGCTACAGTATCGGCTTTTTTTGCTTCTGTAGAATCTGCTGTATTCACTTTTTTGTCTGTAGCAGGCGAACAGGAAGCCAGTATAGTTATTAGAAATGAGCAATTGATTATTATGTTTTTCATCTATATAAAACGGTTTATAATACCTTTAATTTAGCTTTTGTAAAATTCTCTAAAATAGATCATTTATTATATCCCTGTTTTCAGCCATTTTCTGCGGTTTTATTTGCTGCGTGTATGATTACCGATACTTTTGCAGAAAAAAATGAAAATCTTATATCCCTTATTTATATCCTCAATGGTAACCATCACAGGATGTAATTCGAAAAATAATACATCAGAAATAAACAAATCTGAAACGGGTACTACACAGAAAGTCATAACATTTGCTGATTTCAAAAAGATAAAAGGTGTGGATAATGTGCTTAATGTACCTTTTGAATTATTTACCAAACTTGATTCTGTACAGTTTTTTGTATCTCCAAATAAAGATGCACCCCGTCTTAAAGTGGCTTACAATAAATTTGATAACTATTATGGCTTTGAAGAATTTGATGACTTCTACTCTATTCACTACAGCATCAATAACAATATTTCCAATAGTATTGAGGCTTTTGTTTTGAAATCAGAATTCACTCCGGCATCTGAGCTTACCCTGCAAGGGATAAATCTTTCTGAGATCAGAAGTAGTAGATTAAAGGGGAAAGAGGACTTAAAGAACAAATCATTCAATACATATGGAACAATAACCGAAGTTTCTGAACAGGAATTTAAAACAGTTTCAAAAAATAGAATTGATGAAGTTTTAGTTAAAAATCCTTCTGTAAAACTGAAAGATGATAACTGGATCTTTACTGGGAATAGTAAGGAAACTATAATTACTCAACACGAAAATGTATCTACTGAAGACGGTGTGTTATCAAATGAATATATAGGACAATCCCCTTCCCTGAATTTAGAGATTTTCAAAGAAAACTCAGTAGAGGTTTCAGACACCTATTATACTTTCTATAATGTAAAGTCAACGGCGGATTTTGCGCTATTTACAGGCGGATTTCCTCATATTCTACCTGGTAAAAACTGGATTTCTTATATAAGTTCAAATGACGATGTAGGAAGCAATTTTGAGATCAGTAAATATCCGGGACAAGGATCCGGTCAGGAAAGTCTTTTCTATGTAAACTTCACTACCTTCAAAATTGCTGATGAAACAAAAGCTTTTTGGGCAGATCAGGAAACTTTCTATGCTGAAGTATACCCTGTAAATTCAGCGGCTTCAAAAGGTAAGAAACAGAAGACGGCTTATATAAAGATTAAATTGAAGCCCAATTTACTTTAGAGAAAAAAGCTAAATGATAAAATTATTAAGACGTAAAAAAAGAGTTATTGTTACTAATATAAGTTTTGAAAAATAAAAACCCCTGAAATCAGCCAGTGTTTATGGGGATAAAGTCTAATATCTTTGCAACAGTTATTTAAAGATCAACCATGAAAAAAATAAGTTTAACTGTTCTTTTTTCTTTACTTGGCATCGTCACTTTCGCACAGTCGTTAAAAGTGGTGATCAAGCAGGACGGAAAAGTAATTGAGCCTGTAAATGATGTTTATGTATTAAAAAAAACACCATTCCAATTTGAGTTTACTTCGAACAATCTGGAAGGTTTTTTAATCGGGGCAACAACGGATAAAGATATTTATGCCGCTGCTTTAGGAGTTTACAAAGCTGAAGTTCCATGGTTCCAGAATACAGGAATGGCTGAGGAATTATATAACAAGGATAAAGAAATGTTTTTGATGGATCAGGCACCATCGTATTGGTATTATACGGATGCAAAAGATCATAGATTTGATAAGAATCCTAAAGGAAATTTAAAACAATGGACTGCTACCCGTACTGTTACAAGGTTTTATGATGTAATGGTTGCGCAACCCATCAATTTAAAAGATTTTAACGGAAATGTTTTTGTCTTGATGTATGAGCCTGTGTATAACAATGACTATGATTTAACAGGAAAAAAAGATCTGTTTAAGGCTGCGCTGAGATTCAGAGATTAAATAATTGAACACCTAATTTTAAATTATATAGAAAAGGTCTGCTATTACGATGTAAGCAGACCTTTTTGCTGATTAGCTGAGAAGTAAAGCGATGGTTATTGATTCTGATTAAGCGAGAGCTTAGCATCTACTTCTTTACTTTTAACCACATAGGTTTATAATCTATAAATAAAATTCACAATATCATCTGTGAAATTGGTGGAATGTTTTTATAACCAAATATCATTCGATAATCAAACCATATTCGATTGCCAGCTTAATTGCTGAACTAAGATTAGCCGTCTGAAATTTTTCAATGAGATTCTTTCTGTGGCTTTCTACAGTATGAGGACTGATAAAGAGTTTTTCTGCCATTTGATTGGTTGTAAGTCCCTTTGCGGCTTCTGCTAAAATCTCTTTTTCTCTTCTCGTCAACTTTGGAACCTGATGTAATCCGTCCGCTGTTTTTTTCTCTAAAACAGAAGTAGTTTGTGAACATAAAAACCGATTACCTGTATATACGGTATTAATTCCTTCCAGAATTTCAGAAACCGAAGCATTCTTCTGAATGTATCCCAACGCTCCTTCTGCAAGAGTACTATTGATCACAGGCAGTTCATTGTGAACGCTAAGCATAATAATCTGGAGATTTTCATACTTTTTCTTTAAAGGTTTTATGAGTTCAATACTGTTGATATCTGCCAGATTGATGTCCAGCAATAAAATATCGACATTGTGTTTTGCCAAGCCTTCATTCATTTCTGAAACGCTTTTGAAACAGTCTACCACATCAATGGTATCGCTGCTTCCTAAAATGTTTTTCAGTCCTTCCAGCAAAAGTGGATGGTCATCTGTTATGGCTACTTTTATCATGTTTAATTAATAGGGATTTGAAGTTCTATACTGGTACCAATATTCTGTTCGGATCTGATATTCATCGTTCCTTTTAAAAATTGTACTCTTGATTCTATATTATGAAAACCTGCTGTTTTACGTTTGTCTAATTGTGTTGGATCAAAGCCTTTCCCGTTGTCCTCTACAGTAAGATTCAATACATTTTCCTCTTCACTTATCTGGATAATGATTTCGGAAGTATCGGCATGTTTTATCGCATTATTGACCAATTCCTGAATGATTCTATACATGATCAATTGCTTTTCTTCCGGCATGGAATTGCTGTAATTTATAAATTCAGTATGAATCTCTAATGCGCTGCTCGACATACGGGATGCAAATTCCTGAATAGCTGCTTCCAAACCGTATTTTATCAATAAATCCGGCATTAAATTATGCGCAACACGCCTAAGTTCTTCCACGGCACCATCAATCTGGTTAATCGATTTTGAAATTCCTTCTTCTATATTTCCGGACTGTTGAGGATTTAAAGAGGATAGCTGAAGTTTCGTTCCTGAAAGTAAACCGCCTAATCCATCATGAAGATCACGCGCCAAACGACCACGCTCCTGCTCCTGTCCTTCAAGCAAAGCGGTAAGCGTAGATATTTTAGAGTTTTGTTTTTCTTTTTCTAATGCCAAAGCATGCAGCTCATCTCTTTGTTTCATAGATTTTACACGCTGTTTATAAGCATACAGCAATAAGATGATCAGAACAATGAAAATGAAGATAAAAGTAATATAGTAAGTATTGATCTTTTCCTTGAAGGTCAATAACTTTTTATAACTATTAATATCATTATTCTTCTGTTGGGTTTCCAGTTTTGCCAAACGAAGCTGCTGTTCTTTTTTCTCTGATTCAAGTTCTGAAAACTTGAGTCTTTCCCGTTGATTTTCTTCAACAAGTTTTAAGTTGTTATAAACCTGCTCACGTTGTGCCCTAAGAATATTGATCAACTTAATCTGTTGTGCTTTCTTATCACTTTCAAGCTGTAGCTTTATGTACTTTTGCTCCTGTCTTTCTTTCTCAAACTGGGATTCCAGTCTTTTGGTTATATCCAGTTTTTCCTGATCATAAATGCTTTTGTATTTCTCTACATAGCTTTTATAATATGTCAGTGCTTCTTTATAATTGCCTTGTTCTTCACTGATTTCGGATAAGGATTCAAGAATAGACAATTCAATATTATGATCTCTCACCGGACCTCTCCCGATTTCCATGGAGGCTTTTAAAAAGTAAGATTTTGCCAGATCATAGTTTTTATCCTGTGTTGCCAGTTCTGCAAGAATTCCAAAGGAAGAAGCGATATGAATAGGATCTCCTGTTTCCAGACTTACCTTGTTGGCTATCTGGGCATATTTCATTGCTTTTTCCCGATCAAAACTAATGTATAAATTGGCAAGGTTGATCGCTGCATAAGAAAGGTTACTCTTATTAAGCATCGCATCCTGACTTTTATTGAAAGTAGCAATGGCTAACAAATAATACTGCTCTGACTTATTTCGCCAGTTAATGTCAGAGGAATTTTGAATGTATTTTTGTTCATACACATACCCCATTCGCATATAAGCATCAAAGGTAAGGTTGGGGTCATTCTGCTTGGAAGCCAATAGCATAAACTGTTTGCTATATTTTTCTTCTAACTGATATTCATTAAGATTAGAGTAAATAGTGGATAATTCTTTAGCTACGTTTCCAAATCTTCCGTAAAGTGTGGAAGTCGTAGGTGAATTTTCGTAATAATCAATTGCTTTAAGGTAAGCAGCAACAGCATCTGTCGTTTTATTATTTCTTACCAGAATCCATCCTTTTGCATATTCAAAATAACCTTTGGCTTCATTACTGTTTGTTTTTAAGCTGTAGATTCTTGCCTTATCTAAGCTTTTTGAAGATTCAGATGCTTTATTATCTAATCGATAATTCATCGCCTGAACAGCATACAAAATGGTAGCATATTTCCCGTCAGTCTGTTTTGTTGCGATAGAGATATTGGATTCTAAAACCTGATAAGATTTTGATTTTAAGTTCTGTAAGAATAATGCTTTCGCATATTTTGGAGCCAGATTTAGCTGCTCTATTGTCTTGTCTGAAGCATTGTTATACTCCTTTTCTAATCTGCTTAAAACATCTTGTGCCTGAGCAAAAAACGGACAAATGCATAAAATGAATATAAATAATAATCTGTATATCAAACCTTTATATCTATTGGATTTTATTACCTTAAAGAGCGTAAATATAGGAAAAATACCTCTGATGCGTTGAAGCTTGAAACTTGAAGAAAGAGGCAGGAAATTGATTTTAATTATCAATTACACGAGTAGTTCTATTCTTACATCTTCCTTCTTGTGTCTATTTATTTCTTACCAACCTGAGTTGCTTTCCATCTTTTGCAATATTAAATGACATCTCTTTTGCAGGTTTAAAAATTTGTTTAGGCTCATCACAAGTTCCCCAATGGGTAATGCTATCAACCTCCATATCTATCCTATTGGTTTCTGTAAAATAATATTTTCCATGTACTTCTGTAAAGCAATCATTTCCACATTCCCAGCTATCATAACTTTTGAATTTCTCAGCATCCAGAAAATCTATGGCATGGAAATTTAAAATAAATGCAGTATCTATCCTCTTAGAAAGATAATAGTCTTTTGCTCCATCCGGCTTTACTAATCCGCCAGCCTCAATAATCCAATGGGTATTTTTCAGGGTATTCGGGAAATTTGTTTTTTTTCTTTCAGGATCTTTACAACTGAGAACCGTTACCAAAACGGCACTTAAAAACGAGAAAGCAAACTTACTTTTCATAGTGTTATTTTATTAAAGATAGCTGTATTATTTAGACAGGTTTTCTGAATATTTCAGGTATTTCCCAAGCGATTTTTTTCTTTTTGTAAACTACTTTTTCATCAGACTGAGGGTTGTAGCTTAATATTTCAGGATACCTATTGTTTAGGATATTATTAATAATTTCTTTCAGCTTGTCGTTTGTATCTGTATATAGAGAACATTCGGTATACAATCGCCAGAATACCAGCACTGCAATTCCTTTATCACATAGCGGATGCTGTAATATCAGATCTGCATGTTCAGGTTCATTTATAAAATAAGCTATATTGAATAGCTCAATTGAGGTTTCAGCACGGTTGATATTCTTTTTCCAATCTTCTTCAAACCAATAGTCTATATTATCTTCTTCATAATAAACATAGCTTTCCTCCCCATTTGTTCTCTGAAAAATCCAATCGAGAATTAATAATTCACTTTCATACAATGGTTTGGGATCAAATACAATAGTTGTTTTTGGATAAAAGCCTTTCGGATAATTGATAAGAAGTGTTTGCATGTTCTAAAATCAGACATATTAATTTAATGATTTACAATTTCATCACTCCCAAAATCGTTTTCCATCCATCCATGGAATCCCATGCACATTCCATCACCATCAAGAGTATTGAGTTCTTCAATCACTTCTTCATCTTTATATAAAACAATATTGGTTTGTAATGCTAAGCGATAGTTTTCATTTTCCAGAGGATCAAAAATTCCGTCCATTTGCATCATCATTCCATAAATAGTATTGTCGATAGTTTTTAAATGAGCTTCACGGAGGTTTTCGTCAATCTCTGCCGGCAGTCTATCAATGGCATACTTCCTAATGTTTTCGAAAATAATATACCCTGCCCCATGCTGCATCCACAATTCACGGTCACGTTCATTTGAAGGCGGGTTTGCTAATTCTGTCTTCATATATTCTAATTTAACTGAGCATCATTTTCCGCAGTATATATGTCAAAAGCCAAAGCAGCATCGCCAATCTCAACCACTCGATCTTTATGGATCATAAAACCCAGATCATGCTCATTATCCCATGAACAATTAAAGCTAAAACCTATGTATGGATAATCATCTTTCACCACTGATGTCACATAGAATACCGTTGGTGATAATAAACCGGAAAAGCCTTTAATCGTTTTTAGATCAGGCATGAATTCTTTTTTGTAATCTCCTACATAGCCATAAGCCTTTTGTAATTCAGGATAAATCTTTAAAAGTTCCCCCAGCATGTTTTGTAAGATCTGCTCCTGATTCTCCTGCAGATATTCAATGCCGTTTTCCTGTAAAAGTGTCGCGTTTTCAGTGATTTCACTATCTTCATCTAAAAAGCTATAGCAAAGTTCGCCTTCTTCTTCAAAGAATTTTTCCCAGTACTCTAATTGAATATAGAAATCTATTTCGGGTTCGTCATCTTCTATTTTGAAGTTTATATCTCTTGGATTTTCAAGATGCTTATTAAAAAACTCATAGCAAAAAGGAGCTCTTTCAAAAATATAGTCAGGATTTTCAGCATACGAAAGATTGAAAAACTCTAAGGCTTTTTCTTCATTTCCACACTCTAAACAACATTGTCCTTTATAGTAATTAATGATATAAGGCTCATGTTTTTGAGAAGATGTATGTTTTTCGTCTTCTGCCAGCCAGCGCATCATATTATCAAAATCTTTTACCCAAATGTATTCGTTGGTCATCCTTCCAATATAAATACTTGCCTGATGAATATTGTATTTTTCATCATCTGCTTCCGCCCATTTTTCTTCAATGAACGCAATTAATTCTTCTTTGGTAATTTTTGATTTTTTGAGACTTGATTTTTCTAAATAAAACCCAATTTCTTCTATTACTTTATCAGCATTTGACATTGATTACTAATTTAATTTTTTAGATGGCTCTACTTTAAACACTCAGATAGGGTTCAAAACAGTTAGATTTTCGCAAAGAAATTAAAGGTTTGCTGAGCAATAAGCTTGGGTTTTACCTCAGATGTATTGATGTGTTCTTCGTACAGCTCAACGTTTATAATCTTAACATCTTTCGGTATTTTGTAATTTTCATCTTTTACATAATTATACCCTGTTACATTTGCGTTTTCTTTGCCAGGCTTTCTCTTTATTTCAACATAATATCTTAATGTTACACTATTCCCAACTTGTGCTCCTTTTTCAAAACGAATTTTTCTAATTTGATGAATAGTATGCCCACCAGAGCTGATATTTCCCTGGATTCTAAATTTCAAGTTCTCCGCATTTTTAGACCGCATAAAAATTCTGGAATCAAGACGTTCCGTAATTTCCGTTCTCGTTGTGAAAGTATGTGTGGAATCTGTTCCCGGAACTTCTCTTGTAACCTTAGTCGGTTCCGTATAAATGGTAGATACCTGTAATTTCTGAGCATCAGTTTTGCAACCAAACAGAGTTAAGAATGAAGTTAAAATCATGAAATCTTTCACTACCTTATTTTTAAATTAAAGATAACGAAAGGTTTCTCATGAAAATATCCCTGATAATAGTGGTTTTTATGCTTTTTAATAATGATAAAAACATTTTAGTTTAGTCCTTTTTTAGCAGCCTTTAAGATCTTTTCTGCTTTCATTCTTATTGCATTGGGTAATAATTTGAAATTTTCATCTTTTTCTTCACGGTATTGATCTTCTTCCTGAAAAGGAATCCAGCCGGTAATTTTAGATTTCGAGAATTCTTTTTTACTCATACTTGTGTATACGATTACCTTTAAAGGTTTAGCATCTAACCCGTCTGATTCTTCAAAATAAGTAAGATAAAACTCGGGAAAACCATCGTTGTTGGCATCTCCAATCTCACAGAAATTAATCAGATATTTAGGTTGTGACAGACCTTTTGCAAAGTCTTTAAAAGTGATTTGCTGAATTAATCCACCGTGATCTTCCAGAAAAATACCTGAATGCAGATCTTTTGGCTTATTGTCTAAATAGCCTTCATTTTTAGCTTTGCTTTCGTTCAGATACCAGACATAACTTCCATGATTAGGAACAAACGTCTGTACGATCATCACGGGCTTTCCCTGTAATGGATTTCCAATATCTTCAATAATTTCGCTGTATTTTTTATCTGAAGAAAAATATACTCCCGTTCTCATTTGCGCAAAAGATGAAAGACTTACGGCACAGGCAAGAACAGGTAATAATTTTCTGAAAGTCATAATTTATAGTATTTTGAAGTTGTTTTTAATTCTCTTTATATTCTTTTCCGGAGTAAATATCGATATAATAGTATATATTTTCACCAGAATTCTGCTTAATATTGACTAAACCATCGGAATTAACAGAGGTATAAGCCTTAGAACCAATACTTTTTTTATTCTTATTATCATACAATGTGTACAAGCCGTCTTTCTCTTTTTGAAGCGAGTAAATCTGCTTTTCTGTATCCAACACTGAAATGGTATAATATTCAGGTTTGATTTCCCATACATTCTTATCACTATTCCACAATCCCTTCGTTCTCAATTGGTTTTTATCTTCAATAGGAATAATATACAGATCATTCATGTCACTATAAGAAGTAATCTTTCCGAACTTCCAGCTTTTATCTACAAATTGAGTAGGCATAATCATTTTTCGATCAGGCCAGACGATATTTCCAATCTGATCCAAAACCTTAAAATTATACTTATCAATAGAATCTGTAACATTTCCTTTTGTATCAATATAAAGCCAATCGAACGCCCATACCTCATGATCATAATTAAAAACACCAAGTAAAAAGTAAGGTGAATTGGTTATAGAATATACAAGTGATGTCTTTTTAATGAAATCAATCTGAGCAGTAGTTGCCTTTGTTATCTCTTTTGGAAATACCTTTTCATATTGCGGAAAAGGATAAATATCATTGGTGTTGGTATCTGTTAAAAGCTTAGGAACTTCCGGCTCATAACGTTCTTTATTGATTTCTTTCAAAACAATATCTTCATTCCCAAACTTGATCGAAAGTGTTTCTGTGCCTTTTAAACCGTTATAAACAGCTTTTTTTTGATCCAAACCATAGATTGAAAAAGAGTTTCCTAAAGCTTTAATATAACGCTTGTTTTCCAATAATTCAGCAATGTTGTTTTCTATTTTGCTTAAATGTCCTTTTTTGATTAGGTAAAGTGTTCCGTTCCAAAAAATATGGTTTTCATCTACCGAAACAAAATTCAGAGAATAATTGTCCTCCAGATAAGGAACCTCTTTTTGAAGTAAAACCTGTTTGGTTTCTAATACGCCAATCTCAAATTTATGATAAGTCTGTTCTTTCTTAACATCACCTCCTAAAATATTCCAATCCCATTTCCATACAGGCATTTTCTTTTCATATTCAATATCTTTTTTATAGAATGTAAGTCCATTGATCACATCCAAGCTGATTGGGCTTGCAGAAAAATCTAATACTACTTTTCCTGTTTCGTCTATAACAGCATATTCATTTTTATCATTTTCAACTACTGCAAAACCTGTAGGAGTTAATACAAAAGCGTTTCGGAATTTCTGATTATTAACAGGTTTCAAACTGGTTTTATCTACATATATAAAATCATTTTGCTTCGTTAAAAACGGAACTGTATAGATTGTCTTTGCTTTTGAAGGAATCCATGGAGAATTATCTTTTTTTTCCTGTGTGCAGGCTGTAATTGAGGTCAACACACATAAAATACTGAATGCTATTATTTTCATACTTCAAAATTCTATTCGTCTTATTAAGCAATATTAAAGAGATACAGTACTTGAAACAATCCCCACTATCAGCCATATTTTATATGGTTGACAACTTTTACAACTTCTTAATACCTTCCCAAACCATTGTATTATAAATTGTTATATTTTAAATTCTGCTGTTAAATTATCGTTAATGTATCTCTCGTTTCTTTTACAACTTAATCAATTATATTATCTTAGATCAACGGATAGGGAAGATTTTCCATCTAGATTTGTGAATATAAAAAGATCAAACAAACTATTTTATTAATCATAAAAAAAGAACCTATGAGCAAACTTACATTAAAAGACGGAACAGAAATTTATTATAAAGACTGGGGAAAAGGTCAAACTATATTTTTCCATCATGGATGGCCATTATCAAGCGATGATTGGGATGCTCAGATGTTTTTCTTTTTGGAAAAGGGATATAGGGTGATTGCCCATGACAGAAGAGGTCACGGAAGATCTGAACAGACCCCTTACGGACATGATATGGATACTTATGCTTCCGATGTTGCTGAGATTGTAGCCGCTTTGGATTTAAAAGATGTTATCCATGTCGGACATTCCACTGGTGGTGGTGAAGTGATAAGATATGTTGCTAAACATGGTAAAGGAAGAGTTGCTAAAGCTGTATTGGTAAGCGCGGTAACTCCTATCATGGTTCAGAACGAGAATAACCCAAATGGAGTTCCTATTTCTGTTTTTGATGATATCAGAAATAATACGGCTAACAACAGACAGCAGTTTTTTATTGACATCACCTTCCCTTTTTACGGATATAACAGAGATGGGGCAAAAGTGTCTGAAGGAATTCAGAGAAACTGGTGGCGACAGGGAATGAACGGTTCCATAAAAGCGCATTATGATTGTGTGAAAGCTTTCTCTGAAACAGATTTCACCGAAGATCTTAAGAGCGTGGATGTTCCGGTATTGGTGATGCACGGTGAAGATGATCAGATTGTCCCTTTTGAAACGACAGGTAAAGTAGCTGCTACTCTACTTAAAAACGGAAAATTGATTTCTTACCCAGGCTTTCCACACGGTATGCCAACTACAGAAGCAGAAACGATAAACAGAGATCTTTTAGAGTTTATTAAGTCATAAATTCTTTACAGATATAAAGAAAAGCTACGGATAAAATGGTCTGTAGCTTTTTTTATTTTCGTTATTTTGCATCTGTTATTCCTAAAAAGCTTAGGAAGCCTCAGTATAAATATATATTAACCATGAGATTAGGATATTTATCCTTTTTTTTACTTGCAGCCATCATTTTTTGTCTTGGATGTTATTATTACTTTCCTTTTTTTTCCGATGACAGCTTAATATCACTTCGTTACGCGCAACGTTTTATAGAAGGAAAAGGTCTTACCTGGAACGACGGTCATCCTGTGGAAGGTTATTCTAATCTACTTTGGGTTTTGGGAGTTTCAGCGTTAGGGAAATTAGGAATGGATCTCATTCTTGCCGCAAGAATTTTGGGTATTTTTTGTTCTCTGGGAACTTTGGGAAGTATTCTTTATTATTTTAAAGATAAAGATATAAAAAAGGAATATGTTTTTCTTGGAGTAGCCTTATTGGTAACTACTCCATGTTTTCCAATTTGGGCAATCGGTGGTCTTGAACAGCCTTTATATGCTTTTTTGCTTACCTTGATAGTTATTGAAGTATCTAAAATCATCAATGATAAAAGCTTTAAAACAATTTATCTTTTGTCCTTATGGCTTGGACTTTTAGCCCTTACCAGACCTGATGGATTCTTGTTTACGATCTTAACATCCGGATTTTTGCTGTTGAGTTTTGGAAAAAACAGAAAACAATTGATTACAATAGGTTTAGCGACAGCTATCATTCCTGCCCTATTTTTATTGGGACAGCTTGCATTCCGTTATAGTTTTTATGGAGAATTGGTTCCTAATACAGCTTTGGTAAAGGTAAAAGTGACTTTCCATCATATTCTGAGAGGTGGTTTTTATAATTTCAAGGCTTTCTTTGGAACTTTTCTATTATCAGGATTGGGATTGGCTTCCCTTTATTTCCTTGTGAGAAAAAAACACCCTTTCGGATATTATTTATTATTGATTACTGCTGCATGGGTGGGCTATGTAACTATGGTTGGCGGTGATATTTTCCCTGCCTTCCGACATTATTATGTTGTATTGATTACATTTGTTTTCTCTATTATTTTCGGACTATCTTATATTCAAAAAATCAATCTGGAATCAAAAAAAGTAAGTATTGCTTTCATTTTCCTATTGGTTGTCAACGCTTTGATTCAATCTAAAATACCTGATAATGACCGCGCCATTGACGAAAGATGGGAGTTCAGAGGAATGAGTCTTGGAGAAATACTAAAGAAAGCATTTCCCAATCAAACCCTGATTGCGGTAACCGCAGCAGGATGTATCCCTTATGCTTCTGAACTACCTACTTTGGACATGCTTGGGTTGAATGATTATTATATTCCAAGACATCCACCTAAAAACTTTGGAAACGGAGCTTTAGCCCATGAATTGGGTGATGCCAACTATGTCATAAAACGAAATCCGGATATTATCATTTTTCATATTGGTGGTGAGCTTAACTTTAATATAGGGGAACAATTGAAGATTAATAAGACTTTTAACAATGACTATGTTAAAGTGAAAACAAAGGAAAAAGATCAGGAGTATACTTTATTCTTTAATAAATATGGTAAGAATACAGGAGTTCAACAAAACGGAAAAAACCTGTCAATTCCTGCATTTCTTTTCGATTCTTCTTCGAAAGATGTAAGTATATTTTCGGAAAATAAACTTTTAAAAGAGATGGATAAAGGAAAAAAATACACTCTATCTCTTCATAATATTCCTCAAGGAAACTGGTTTATAGTAAAAACAACAGGTAAAAATTTAGATTTTGATACTGATATTGCTTACAAAAACGGCGAGTTAACCATTATAATCTCCCCAAAAAGTAAGATATTTTTAGAAAGTCTTGTTTTAGAAAGGAAAGATTGATATTTTTTTCGTACTTTTGCACACTATTATTCCTGATGTCTTCAGGGATAGCCAAAACAGATATTGATAACAAAAACAATAAAAAAGCAGAACAATGCCAAAATTAAAAACGAAATCAGGTGCTAAGAAACGTTTTGCTCTTACCGGATCTGGTAAGATCAAAAGAAAAAACGCTTACAAAAGCCACATCTTAACTAAGAAAGAAACTAAGCAGAAGAGAAATCTTACTACTACTTCTTACGTAGCTAAAGTGGACGAGAAAAGCGTTCAACGTCAATTAGCAATTAAGTAGTTTTTATAAATCTATATTCGGTTTATAAGAATTCAAAAACAAATTCAACAATTTAACCCTGAAACGGTGCAAATAAGAGTAACATCAGTTGCCGCCCTTTTCAAAAAAACAATTTAAATTATGCCAAGATCAGTAAATGCAGTAGCTTCAAGAGCTCGCAGAAAGAAAATTTTTAAGCAAGCTAAAGGTTTCTTCGGAAGAAGAAAGAACGTTTGGACTGTAGCTAAAAACGCGGTAGAAAAAGCAATGCAATATGCTTACCGTGGTAGAAAAGAGAAAAAGAGAAATTTCAGAGCACTTTGGATCACTCGTATCAACGCGGGAACTAGAGAGCACGGAATGTCTTACTCTCAATTTATGGGAGCTCTTAAAAAGAACAACATCGAGCTTAACAGAAAAGTTTTAGCAGATTTAGCAATGAATCACCCTGAAGCTTTCAAAGCAGTTGTAGATCAAGTAAAATAATGTAGAATACTATTTTTGTTATCAATATAAGTCCCGGAATTTTCCGGGATTTTTTTGTTTAATAGCAGATGAATACAGATAAGAGATAATTCATTAGTAATAAGCATTTTGACATAACGCAATTATTAATTCACAAATCAAACAAAATAATATATACCAAATACCTACAGAAAACACTGATTAATTACTATATTAGCACCCGAAAAACAGATCAATTATAAAATGAAAAAAATCGCTGTATTTTTGTTCACATCAATAGCAATGCAAAGTATTGGAGCTCAAAGTTTTATTCAGGCTTACAAGGACAGAGCTGACGCTGTTTCCCAATCCAATATCATTACGAATTTACAGCAGTTTGCCGCTTTGGGAATAAAGACCACTGGCTCACAGGAAAATGCAAACGCCCTCAACTGGCTTAAAGAAAAATATCTTTCTTACGGATATACTGCTGATCAAATTGTGGAAGATCCTTTCAGCTTTTCAGTTACTAATTCAAAAAACCTTGTTATTACGAAGCAAGGAACTTTATATCCTAATAAGTACGTTATTATTTGTGGACATTTTGATTCCATTAACGGACCTGGCGTAAACGATAATGGCAGCGGAACTTCCATTATGCTTGAAGCTGCAAGAATTCTGAGAACGGTTTCTACAGAATATTCAATAAAATTTATTCATTTCTCTGGAGAGGAACAAGGATTAAAAGGCAGTTATCATTACGCCAACAATGTAGCCTATCAGGGAAGTACTCGTGTTCTTGATATTAAACTGGTCTTTAATCTCGATCAGGTAGGAGGAAAAATGAGCAATAGCACCAGCAATAATGTGGTATACTGTGATGAAGATCAAGGAGGACTTCCTGGTAACAATGCTGCATCTACTGCTGTGACACAACAACTTAGAAACTGTACGGCATTATATTCTCCTTTGCAGACAGAGGTTGATCCTGCTGAAAATACGGATTATATTCCTTTTGAGCAGAAAGGTGAAATCATTACCGGTTTTTTTGAAAGAATCAGAAGTAATTTCCCTCATTCGGTTGATGATACTTTTGCCAATACTGATCCGGTATATATTTACAAGATTGGAAAAGCCTCTGTAGGAGCATTACAACATTTTGCAACGGCTTTAGAAACTTTAGGAACGCATGAGGTCACTTCAAAGAATTCTTTGGAAGAACTACAGATCTACCCTAACCCGGTAAAAAATACCATTAATCTTAAATTACCTGATTCTAAGATAAAGAATTTCAGTTTTGAAATTACAGATTTTCAAGGACGATTATTACTTAAAACTGAAAATCAGACAAAAGTGGATGTTTCAAATCTGGAAAATGGTGCTTATGTAGGAGTTTTAAAAACAGGAGATCAAATTGTGGTAAGAAAAGTTCTTGTAGCAAGATAGTTTTATTTAAAATCATCTTCTATTGAAAATATTTTAGCCCTTTGAATCCGTTCAAAGGGTTTTGTTTTATAGCAATATATTGTTTATCAAAACATTAAATAACACTCTCTTATTTTTTTATAAAATAATTATGGAATCCATAAAATTTTAAACACTTCATTGTGATTTATTTACTACATTCGCGTTACCAAACAAAATAAATTATATGAAAAGAATTACCACATTTGCATGTGCTGCATTGATGATGCAGAGTCTTGCTGCACAAAATTTTATTCAGGCTTATAAAGATAGAGCTGATATGGTTACCCAAGCCAACATTACGGCAAACCTTCAGGATTTTGGAAATCTTGGAATCAAAAAAACAGGAACCCAAGCTAATACAAATGCTTTAAACTGGATCAAAAATAAGTATCTTTCTTATGGATACACGGCAAGTCAAATAGTAGAAAGCCCTTTTACCTACGGCTCGGCAACTTCTAAAAACCTGATCATCACTAAGACCGGAACTCTTTATCCCAACAAATATGTGATTATTTGCGGACACTTTGATACCATTAATGGTCCGGGAGTGAATGATAATGGAAGCGGAACTTCTATTATTCTGGAAGCAGCAAGGATATTAAAAGATGTTCCTACAGATTACTCTATTAAATTCATTCACTTTTCTGGAGAAGAACAGGGATTAATAGGGAGTTCTCACTATGTAAATAATGTTGTTTATCAGGGAGGTATCCGTAAATTGGATATAAAATTGGTATTTAACCTGGATCAGGTAGGCGGTGTAAAAGGCAATAATAACAATACCGTATACTGTGATGAAGATCAGGGCGGACTTTCCAGTAATAATGCAGCATCTGCAGCTGTGACACAACAACTTAGAAACTGTACAGCGCTTTATTCTCCTCTTCAAACGGCTGTAGATCCTGCGGAAGATACAGATTATATTCCTTTTGAACAGAAAGGTGAAGTAATTACAGGATTCTTTGAGAGAATACGAAGCAGCTATCCACATACTTCCAAGGATACTTTTGCCAATGTAGATCCTGTTTATGTTTATAATATAGGAAAAGCAACTGTAGGAGCCTTACAGCATTTTGCTACTGCTTCCACTACTCTGCTAATGAATAAAACAGCAGCCAATAACTCTTTGGAAACAGCGAAAATATATCCTAACCCAGCACGTAATGTGTTAAATATTGAGTTACCGGAAAAAAATGATAAGTTCAGTTTTGAACTGACCAATTTAGCAGGAAGATCTTTGCTTAAAGTAAACGATCAAACCAGCATCAATGTTTCAACATTAGAAAAAGGATTGTATATTGGGATTTTAAAAGTAGGTGATCAAACACTTGTCAAAAATATTCTGATTGACAGATAAGTATTTTGAGCTTTATAAAAAAGCAGAACAGGATTGATTTCTGTTCTGCTTTTCATTTATTAAAATCAGATTAAAGTTGTTCAATAATCTGTTCTTCTGTTTTATCATTTAAATCAATGATTTTTGTAGGAATAAGTTTGTTCGGGGTAATGTTTCCTGCGGGTCTTATCCATTCTTTAACGCCAAAACGGAAATCAAGTTTCGTATTGGGTGTCTGGAATTCGATAAGTTCCCCAAAATGGTTGGGATGTCCTTTTTCGGGGATCTCTCCTACTACTTCCGCCAGTTTATTATCCAAAACGATTGCACCAAACATCATTGCACTTGAAAACGTATTTTTTCCTACAATCACATAAGTCTTTCCATTAAATTTTAATGGAATCTTTGAGGCTTTTACTGAATGTGACTTCATGGGATAATAGTCTCCGTTCTTAAGTTTTTCATAATCAGGAACGCTTTCATTTTCTTTTTTCAGATAGTCTACATATTCCTGGCTTTTCTTCCACCTTCCCTGATAAGTATTATAAGATTTATCTGAAAAATAACTGATCAAAAGATTACCTATCGCAGAATTTCCGCCTGAATTGTTGTGCACATCAATGACTATCTTTTTTACATTATCTTTTCTAATTTGGGTAAAAATGCTGTCGAATTTTTTTTTCCATTCTTCAATAGGATATGTTTGTCTGTCATTGAAGGTATTCACAGCCAGATAGCCAGCATCTTTAATTTTCTTATAATCAATAGGCTTAAACTTTTCCTGCTTTTTCTGTGGTGTATTTGAAGCGTTTTTCCTTAACTGTTCCAAAGAAATACTTTTGACAACCGTTTGATTTCCGCTTTTGAATTTCAGATCATAATTATCTTTGATGAAATAGCAGAATTTATTGATCATAATCCAGAACTTGTCGACAGCCATCGAAACCCTTTCGTCTTTATCTCCGGGAATGGTCTGAGCACAGGTTTTCAATACTTCATTGATAGGAATATTATTTAAATAAGTTAATTCATCTCCAATATTCAGTTGGTTATCAGAATAGTTTTCCGTCAAAATCATTTTAACACTATCATACTTAAATTTCAGTGGTAAAACCTTCATATTGTTTTTAATACTGTCTGTCACGCAATAATCAGATAAGCTGCTGTGTTCATCGTTTAATGTCACAATCAACGGTTTGGCAAGGTAATAGAAATCCTTTTGGGTCATTCCATCTTTCATGGACTTGCGAATATCTGTATATTTCTTCTCAAACTCTTCTTTTGAAATTTCCGTAAAAGGATTTACATGAGCATTCACAATCTTTTCTTTTATAAAATCCACATCCTGCTCCAATTGTTTCTGAGTAAATTTTTGATGATAAAATTCATTACATACTTTCTGAGCAAAAACGGAATTGGCAAGGAGTAGTAATAATAGTGTGGATTTTATTTTCATTGGAATTAGTTTTTTGATTGTATTAGTGGGATGTTGGGGTGAATTTGTTACATTTTGGAGTAGTTTAAATTTAGTAATGCATTTTTCAAATGATTTTTATGAAGTTTAGAATAATAAAAAACCACTGCAATTTTGCAATGGTTTTTATTAATTGTGCTAAAAAGCTTATTTATTTTATTAAGTATACTTTTTTCTCTTTATAACACCAATTGATATTTTCTTATTTTCAATATACCAGTATTTCTATTTTCTTAATGTTCATTTAGCAACTAATTATTGAATGGAAGGCAGAGAGTTTTTACTTTTAATAATAGCATTATCTTCTTCAATCTTTTTAAAAACTAAAACTTATTTTCCGTGTGTGACTTTTAGTATCTTCCCGTCTTTTTGAATTTTGATATATGGAACACCACCTTTTCTTTCATGTAGAGTACCCTCAATTATCCATATATTATCTTTTAGAGTGACATTAAATGGTCGTGATCTTTCAATTTTGTCTCCGTACATGGAAAGCCAGACAGCTTCAGCTATTTTAAGTGCAACCTCTTTTGTGTTAATATAATCATTAATATTTGATAAATTACTTGCTTTAACGGTGTCATTTATCTGTGATTTGCATGAATAGAATATAAATAATACAAATATTGATAAGATTTTTTTTTTCATAATATAAATATTAAGGTTTTTCAATTTTTTGTTCTATTTCAACTGGTTTTATAGTTGTTGGTTGTGCAGGTAATGGAGGTATTGTAACTGTTGGTGAAACAACCGGTGAAATATTATTTAACCGATTAGGATCATTAGGATCACTAGGCAAATTTGTATTAATCGTCGATATAAGACCACTTTTGGGATCATATTTTTGCAAAGAGCCATTTGGTGTTGCAATATATCCTGTTAAACCTGTTTTATTGTTGTCTCCAATATCACCAATTTTAGATGTTAGATTATCACCTGTCTTTGATCCTGAAAATTCATTATTATCATAAGCTTTATCATACGCTGAATGTGTATGAGCGTCCGCAACAGAAGTTGTTCCACTAGGTGGTAAGCTAGGTGTTACAGCAGCACCTGTAGAATCACCTATTGCAGGTTGTGAATATGCATATTGTGTGTTTTCAACACCATTTACGGAGGTTTTGACACTATAAATTGTTGACCCATACTCCCTATTCATCATAATTGAAAACCCATTATATTATTGACCAAAATTTTCTGCAGCAGCATCTATTGATCCAAATAAAACGTATGGCTCTAAACCTTCAATTTCTCTAGCATTAATTACTATATTCCCACTAAATGTATATGGACTCCATTTTCTATATTTATCTGCCAATGGATCTATATTAAAAAACCGTCCTACATCCGGCATATAGTTCCTCCATTTAAAAGAATAGAAGCCAGTTTCTTGCAACTCTTGTCCTTGATACTTGTAGTTCTTATAATTCCCCTGTCCAAAGAAGGCATTTCCAGTTTTTAGGTGATTCATCCCGAACGGATAATAATCATTGGCATCCGTAATTTCAAGAGCGCCTGCGCTGGTTCTGCCAAAGCTTATTCTCACGTTTCCAAGGTGATCCTTGTACTGGTAAATATATTGATTTTTCACAAAATCAAAACAATCTCAATTTATAAGTCTCATAAATGTAAGCTTATCAAATCAGATTCATGAGAATTTTAATTTCTTATCATTTTAATACATTTATAAAATCTATAACCTTTGGTAAGGGTCTTACAGAAGTAAGAAAAAATAAAAAGATGTGACAGGACGAAGTGAGCAAACTCGTAGGTGTCCACGGTGCTGTCATAGGTAGATATGAGCGTGAGGAAGTAAAAGCATGTCTTCGCTCTCCTGGATGCATTTCTCAAACAAACTAAACTGCAAAGCATCTTATAAAACAACAAAACCAACTCAAATTGAGTTGGCTTTAGTTTAATTATGAGCAGCTTCTAAATTATATATATCTCCGCCTTCTTTTGTACATTGTATAAATATTTGTCTTGGAATACTATCTTTCAAACTTATTTTGGTAGTTTGATTACAACTCTCATTGTTGTATTTAAAAATCAACTCTTTATTCTCAATATTGCTAGGTACTGCATCTGCAGAACCTAAATTATAAAAGCCTAAAAGCTTATTATGTGCAGTATAAATATACACTTGTCCACTTCCTCTCTTCGAGTCATCATAAACACCTGTGTAATGAACAGAGTTTAAAATTTTTAGAGTATCTTTTTTAGAGGTGATGATATTCCCCAAATATGTGACTACTTGTTCATCAATTTCTTTTCCTTTTTTTGTAAATCCAAAATCTTGATTAAGAGTATTTTGTTCTAAAACTAATATTCTACAACGTTCATAATAGTCCAACTTGGTTTCAATAACTTTATTTTTACTATTCTGCTGTAAATCTGACTTATTACAACTCGTAAATAAAATTACAATTAAACTCAAAAAAAATCTTTTCATATTTTAATAATCTGAGGGTTTAGGTTTTTTAGATTCTTGTTGCATTTGTAAGACACTTTTTTGATAACCTGCTGTTCCACCACCATTATATGCTTCTACAGCTTTTGCCCATCCTTGAAATTTATAGGTAGCTTTTCCTGTTTTTGAATCAACTGAAACGCCTCCTTTAAATCCTTTTGTAGCTAATACTCTGGTTCCCGCATACAAAGAGTTTGTTTCGCTTGTTTTTTCACCTTTAGTTAATTGATAACTGCTTTTCATCTTAGACCAATCTCCAGGAACATTAGCCTGCATAATATCTGTAATACCTGTTGTACCTACATTCGACTCTTGAACTGTAACAGCTTTAACTAAAGTAGGGTCTAAGTCAGGAATTCCCTTTGTAGCTTCAGTCGGAATAGAATTCCCTCCTTCAGTTACTAAATTTAATTGTCCAGAATTTTTAGCCTGATTAAAATAGCCTGTTCTTGCTGCAATTTGATAGTCGTTTTCCTGATAAGCTGCGCCAGATACATCTTCATTAGACTGCGGTCTATGTTGAATTATATTAGGCATAGGAACTGACTTCCAGCCTGCAGTGCTTTGGGCAGGGTTATTACTTGCATTTGTAGATTCTTGTATATATGTTTTAAATTGAGTGTCACTTTTAATACGATGAACTTCTACACCTCGATTATTAATAAATACAATATCATTTGGTGCCATTCCATCAGGATCAATAAATCGAATAGGATTATTAAGACTATAACTATATGGTGACCAACCTGGAAACTCAGCTCCCTTTGGATCTACAACTCCCCATCTTCCTAAATCAGGCATGTAAAACCTTGCTCCATAATCATACATTCCCGTTTCCTGAAGCTCCTTACCGTTGTACTTATAATTCTTATAATTCCCCTGTCCAAAGAAAGCATTTCCGGTTTTTAGGTGGTTCATTCCAAATGGATAATAATCATTAGCATCTGTAATTTCAAGAGCGCCTGCGCTGGTTCTGCCAAAGCTTATTCTCACGTTTCCAAGGTGATCCTTGTACTGGTAAATATATTGATTTTT
>NZ_FTOL01000003.1 GCF_900156735.1 Chryseobacterium ureilyticum | reverse complement strand
CAAATTCTTTTTTGGCTCGAAGTTGTTCTCAAAATCTTCTTAGGCAAGTATAATTTTCAAAATGAAAAATTAGCTTTTTAAGGAATGACTACTTATACCTTCGGGAATAAAAAAATTAAAAAAGTAAGAGATATCGAAGGAGCTTCCGATTCCATCAAAAGCAGAACAAGATAGAAACTATCTTTCTTCATATTCAAATTATTTTGTATCCAAACCTGTTGATTTATCGGCAGGTTTTTTAATAATATTGAAGAAATGTTTAAGCAGTACTTTTAGGTTTTCTCCAGATAAATCCATCCAGAAGATAATGAGTAAGCTGTGGAACCACCAGTAAAGGGACTAAAAATGGTAATAAATGCTCTGAAACAGTAAGATCTAGTGAAAAGTGTTCATTCCAGACAAGGGTTTCCCATAGAAATTCTTCCAAAAGGGCAAAGCATAAAATAATACCTACAAACAGGAAGATTCCTGAAAAGGATTTAAAGATTTTCATCCAGTTTAATTGATGATTGCCTTTCTGTTCTATTTCACTGATGTAGACTAAAGCTATGTAAGGAATTCCGTGGGAAACAACATTCAGAAAAGTGAAAAGCAGATCATTATTAAAATATACAATTCCAAAATACCAGGAAAGGAATGTTCCTGAAATGAGAGCTGTTTTAGGGATATTAAGTGATTTGGTTTTAAAAGCTTCTACAATTGTCTTAGTGATCCAAGCCGTAAGAATAATCACATACAGAACAGTGATAAAACTAACATAATCCGGAAGATTTTTAAACCATTCAAATTCATTATCTACAAACCAGGTAAACGCTCGTGGAGTTTTAAACCAATATAGCATTGGATAAATGGTAGCTGCATAAACGGCAACCTCATCTATTCTCTTGCTCCCATTATTAGGTTCAAAACGGGCGTAGATTCTCATAAAACCGTACTGTTGACGTATAAAATGAAAAACGGCAATCAAAGCCAGAACAGACCAAAACGTCAGGCTTCCAAACTGAAATAAAGCAATTCCCAATACCCAACTTATAACAGGAATTCCAAAGTACAATAACTTTCGTTTCTGCACTTCTCCCTTTACAAAGTATGTCTTAAACAAAGTAGAATATACATGAGCTACATCCACAAAAACAATGAGTAGCAGCCATGTATAAAAGGAATAATGATCTTCCAATCCCTGAATCTGTTTCTGAAACAGAAAAATAATCAGCAATACCAAAAATGGTGGCGATAAAATAAACCACCAATCTGTTTTTGCATTATGTATCCAAGGTTGTTTCATATACGTTTTACATCATTTGTCGGGCTGTTCTGAGTCCCTGATAAAAAGCTTCTTCAAAAATAGAAATTCCGGAAAGATCTGAGTGAGCAAAGAAAATTTTTCCTTCAATAGATTCTTTAGCAGCTTTCGTTTTTTCTCCAAAAATCTGATCAGGAATGGGAGCAATCATTGCGTGTCCTATCTTATGGAACTGCATTTCAAGAATAAAGTCTTCTATCAAAGGATGCGCTTTTTTCAGATCATCCAAAACTAAAGTTTTCAGTTCTACTTCTTTCATGGAATATAACTTCTTCCTTGCCTTTCTACAATTGCTGGTGGAAAAGCTTTTGTAATATGTAATTACTTTCTCACCTATAATCTGGTTAAGGTTTTGATGCTGATCATCAATATACCCCAAACCTGATGATCCGTAAATAACATTATCCCATGCCAGTTCTTCATCTCCACCAAATTCATTCTTTAAGGTTATAGTCGTTAAAAGCCATGGAACATATTGAAAAGAAGCTGCTTTTTTATTATTTAAAATTCGTTCATTTACAAACTGTGGCGTTGCAAGTAAAACCTTTTCTGCAATGATTTTCTTTGTCTTCTTCCCGGTATTATCAAAACTTAATACCTCAACTTTATCATTGATCTTTACATCAAACACCAAATGTCCGGATAATTTCTTGTCTCCCGTATATTTTCCAAAATGCTTTGTTAATCTTGCATTTCCTTCTGCCCAAGTGAAGACCTGATCTTTATATTTCTTACTCCAGTTGTTTTTTCTTCCTGCAAAATAATGAATCCCACCCCAAGCTGAAACGTAATCAATTCCTAATCCGTAATCATCTCTACAGGAATAGTCCAGCAGCCAAAGCAGCTCCTCAGACTTATAATCGTGTTCTTTCAACCAGTCTTTAAAAAGAATCTTTTCCAGCTTTATTGCTTCATCTTCCTTACTGGAATCATGAACAGGAATCGCAAACCAGTAATTTCCAAGAGCATCTTTCTTCTGACGCATTTCGTCCATCAACTTAAAGAAACGATTAAACTCTTTCTGAACTTCAGCTGTAATTCCTTTCTGAGGAACAATATCGTTCTGCCACGAGTTCTTATAGAAAAGTCTTTCTTGCTGTGGAAAAGTCATTTGATATTCATCCAGAATAGGTTCTCCATTCTCTTCTGTTCCCTGGCAGATTCCGCATTCTGTAAGAAATTCGATGATCTCTTTGTTTTCTTTGTTGGGTAAAGGTAAATAATGGGCTCCCAAAGGGAATTTTGAAAATTTATTTTGTCCGTTTGAAGAATTTCCACCTATATGGTTTTCCATTTCCAGCAGAAGATAATCTTTCTCATTATTCTGATTAAAAAATCTGCATGCAGAAAGTCCTGAGATTCCACCGCCAACAATAAGATACTTTGTGTGGATAACTTCTGAAAATTGTGGAAAATCCTTAGCCCATAGTTTATGCCCCAAAACATGATCGGTTCCGGTTATTTTCAGTAACAGAGACTTCACCTTCTTTCCGCAGTATTGCAGAAAAGGGAGCACCATGCCACCTAATAGCAATGTTTTCAGGAAATCTTTCCTACTGTACTTTTCCCCACTCTTCATCGAAATAACGAACTAATATCTGATTATCCAGACGGTTAACCTCAACATCATTGACTTTCATATCTTTATTAAAGTATGATAATTGTGAAAAATCATAATCATAATACTTCAGATTAGAAATTCTCCTGTAAATCTTATTATTGACAGGCTCAAATGAAGCCATTGAAAATCCCCATTCTCCAAATGATGGTACATAGGTATGATATGCTGATGTAAAAGGGAAAATCTGGTTCATTGTTTTTTCTATACACCAAAAAGATTTTGGAGCAAAGTAAGGCGAAGTCGTTTGAACTACAATTTTAGTTTCCGGAGTTGTCAGTCTCTCAAGCTCTTTGTAAAATTGTAATGAATATAGTTTCCCTAAGCTGTAGTTGGAGGGATCCGGAAAGTCTATAATAATGACATCATATTTCTTCTTGTTCTCCTTTACCCAGATATAAGCATCTTTGTTGATAACTTCCACTTTGGATCTTGATAATGAACTTTGATTCAGTCTTCGCATCGTTTCATTGGTTTTGAAGAAATCTGTCATTTCTCCGTCAAGATCTACGAGCGTTATTTTTTTTACTTCTTTATACTTCAGAACTTCGCGGACAGCAAAACCATCGCCGCCACCTAAAATCAGGACATTATCAATATTCTTAGCCATTGACATCGCAGGATGTACCAATGCTTCATGATAACGGTATTCATCGGTAGAAGAAAACTGTAAGTTATTATTTAAATATAATCTGAATTCCCTGTTATTTCTCGTCAAAACAATTCTTTGATAGGGAGAGCTTTTTGTATAAACAATATTTTCACCATATAACTTCTCTTCAGAATAAGAAAGGATGGTATCCGAAAAAATAAAAAGAGCGAGAAGAAGTAAAAAGGCTCCTATAGATTTTATCTTTAAAAATATAGGTTTTGAAAGTTCTTTTTTAAGGTAAAAACACAGAAATATTGCAATTGAAACATTGATCAATCCAAAGAATAAAGGTGTTTTTACAATTCCAAGATGTGGAATAAGCACCAATGGAAATAAGATTGATGCCAAAAGCGCCCCGATATAATCAAAGGCAAAAACATTAGACACTAAATCTTTGAAACCTATTCTGTCTTTAAGAATATTCATCAACAGCGGGATTTCAACTCCCACTAAACATCCGGTAAAAAATACAAACAGGTAAAGAACCGCCTCAAAATGAGCCAGTGTATTGAAGAGAATAAACAGCACCACGGAACTTATCCCTCCTACAATTCCTACCAGAATTTCAATTTCTACGAACTTATCAATAAGGTTTCCCTTGATGAATTTTGCCAGGTAGGAGCCTACTCCCATAGAAAACAGATAGACGCCAATGATAAAGGAAAACTGTTTGACAGAGTCTCCCAAAAGATAACTTGCCAATGCACCAGCCACCAATTCATAGATCAATCCACATGTCGCAATGACAAAAACAGAAAACAGTAAAAGCAGTTCAAGAGGAATCCTCTTCTTATCCATGAATCGCAGCGCTTATAATCATTGAAATACCGATGATAAATGCCCCGAAAACGATAGCCAAAGCTATATTTTTATTCTGAGCGATCTCATGCCATGTTTTTTCCGGTGTTAATTTCTCAATGATGAAATAACAGATCAGTAAAATAGCAATTCCCAGGAATGAATATAGAACTGAATTGAATATAGGTATTAGATTAATATTGTCCATAGTTTTAATTTTTTTATTTGTGATAGTATCTGTAAAATCCTGTTCTGGAATGGCTTCTTGTGGTTCCGTCCCGATAGTTTTCTGTTTTTACGCAATCACAGAATTGATTTCCTGTAAATGTCAGATAAACGAACCATCCTAAGAAAAATCCTCCGATGGCAAAGAGCATCCAGTTGTCTCTGATGTAATTAATTAATCTTTCCATCGCTTAATTAGTAGAATAAGGTGAATTTGAGCTATTGTTCCATTTACTGCTTTCAAAAATACTTTTAGCGATATAACTTGCTACGGTAAACAAAGCCAAAATGAAGATAACAATACCAAAATTCCAAAATGAAACCGGTAACCATGTAGCTTTTATATTAACACTTAGGTTTTTCTCGCCATTGGCTGTGTAATCATAATTAGGCGGCATATTCACAAGTATGGAATCCATTTTATTCATTTCTTTTTCAGTATTCTGGAGCCCTGTTCTCGATATAATTTCATTTTTCAAGGACTCTTTATCTGTAAAAGTTTCGATACTTTTATCCTTATCATTTTTAAGAAAGAAAGTTCCTGTTGTATTTTGAATAACAGAGAAATCTCCATTTTCAGGTCTGTATCCCGACTGAAACGGATTTTTGCCTCCGCCTTCTTTTTCTGCCGAAACAATAAAATGATAGGCTCCCTGAGGAATACCGCACATATTGAAATTTTCGCTCTGACTTCCCTCGCTCCAACTTTCTCCGTCTTCAAAACCTGAATAGCGTTCAATATCCTTTGTAGCATAAATCACTTCATTGGTCTTTTCATTCACCAGTCCAAGGCCTACGTTAGCCCAGGAGTTATCCACATCAGAGAAAAGATTTACTTTTAACGGAGCAGAACCTCCTGAGAGAGTAAAGCTTTTACTCACCAGTTCTTTGTCGTTCACGTCCTCAAAAGCAATGGTCTGTTCAAATACAGTCTGATTACTTCTTGATGTAACGGTATAAAGCTGAAGTAAACATATCAGTAAAGCTGTAATTGCCATGATATTGATACATTGCTTGACGTTATAGTAAAAAGGCTGTACAATCCCTATTCCTGTATAAAACGGCATACCTGTAATTCCAAAAGCTCTTTTTATTACAGATTTTGAAATATGATTTCCTTTGAAAAACTGAAATTCATTTCCGTATTGCTCACAGGAAACCATTTCTGTCCCGTTTACATATTCTTTATAGGTACTTAAACCAAACGGAAGCTTATCTTCAAAAAAGCCGGATGCAGCATGAACTGTGCATGGAGTGGTTTCATACCATCTGTATTTTTTTCCGTCAGCTTCAACATAATATTGATATTCTATCAATTTAAAATCTCCCTGACGAAGAAAAACCCAATGTCCGTCACTTTCGCTAAGATAAATGTTATTCCCGGCACGGTCTTTCAAGGTATATTCCCGCCAAAAGGTATCTGAACCGTATTTTTTGATGACAATATTGATCACCCAATATTCTGTACCGTAAAGTATGCCTTTACTCCCTACTTCCAATACAACATTTTCTACAGGTTCTTTGACCTTCTTTTTCTTAACAGAGATTCCTTCTGATGAAATGAGATTTTTACAATGACTGCAGATAAATTCTTCAATGGCAAAATCAATTGCCATCTGGTTGTTATTGGTTTTACAAATGGGACAAATGTGATCCATTTTATCTGTAAATTTTGTGTTTCTGAATGGTATTAGCTTTAAAATATTGAACCACTTCATCAGCAATCTGCTCTACTTTTGCTGTATTGTCCTGAGTATAATTGCAAAGAAATACATCAAAGGTAAGTTGTTTAAACTCCGGCCATGTATGGATGCAAAGATGTGACTCTTTAAGGCAAACCGCCGAAGTAAAACTTTGATTCTCAAAAATATGATTGGTAATCCCTACGATTTCCACTTCTTTAGTTTCAAGCATCTTCTCTGTGAATGCAAGGAAACTGTTACTGTCTATTAACAAATCTTCTGACTCTGTTTCCAAAGTCAGAAGAATATGTAAACCTTTATTTGATAATGGGTTCAATTAATTTTTTCGTAAATATATTATTTTTTTGGAAGAAATACTTCTGCAAGCATACATCTTGCACTTCCACCTCCATTTACTTCAATGGTATTAAGGTCTGAATAAATGATTTCACAGTGTTTTTCAATAGCTGAAACCTGTTCCGGTGTTAAAGACTGATAAGCAGTTTGGCTCATTACCAAAAACTTTTCCCCTTCTTTATTTTGAACCTGAAGCATGTTTCCTGCAAACTGCTGCATTTGTTCTTCAGAGATTTCAACGATTTCCTTACCTGAGTTTTTAATCGTTTCAATTACTTTTTCTCTTTCCAGTTCATCATCGATACAGTCAAGACAAATAACAACAAATTTATCCGCTACACACATCATTACGTTGGTATGGTAAATTGGAAGTCTTTCTGTTCCTACTGTCTGATAAGAATGGAAAACGATTGGTGTAAACCCATATTTCTCACAGAATTCTCTGAATAAGTTCTCATCCAGTCTCAAAGAAACTGAACCGTAAGCAATCTTATTATCGTGATCAAAAATCATACTTCCTGTTCCTTCAAGGAAATGTCCCTGTGTTTCCGGGAAAGACCAGTCGTCTATTTCAGTAATATCAAATCCCTGAGCTTTGATGCTTTCAAGAATATCATCTCTTCTTTCTACTCTTCTGTTGGATGCGAACATGGGATATAAAACCACTTTCCCGTCTTTATGGAAGCTTACCCAGTTATTAGGGAAAATAGAATCCGGAGTATGAGGGTCTAATGTATCTTTAATGGTGATTACATTGATTCCTTTTCCTCTCAGTTTTCCTACAAAAGTATTGAACTCAGCCAAAGCTTTTGACTGAATATCAGAACCTGTCTGTTCTACCTGAAAGTAATTATTTTTCGCAGTTTCTGCGTTGTAACCGAATGCAATCGGTTCTATCATTAATACTGTATCTGTTGTTTGCATTTTTTTGAATTAAAAATTAAAAGATTTAAAACTCTTCTACTCTACAACCTATTACTCTCTTACAAGCGGCATAGTAGAACATCTCAGTAAGCCTCCCATTTTAGAGATTTCTCTGTAAGGAATTTCTTCAACAGTCATTCCCCATTCGTTTCTTAAATGATTGTTCATTCTTGTGAATGCTTTGTCCGAGACTACTATATCAGGAGAGATAGAGAAGATATTCGGGAACATTTCAAACATTTCTTCATCATTGATGTGGAAACAGTTTTCTTCTCCGAAAATGTCAATGATTAAACGATAATCACTCTCGTCTACGAAACCATTTTTGTAGATAATACATTTGTCTTCACCTACAGGATTGAAAGTACAATCTAAGTGAAGAATTCCTTCAAACGGAACTTTATCATTCTTTTTCAGTTCAAGATCGATAATTCTTTTCTTAGGAAAATATTCTTTTAATATTTCGATGGCATACTCGTTGGTTCTTGCCGTCTTATAGTTTCTGTAATCTTCGCTGAAGCATGTTCCGATGAAAATAAAATCATTCCATACGATAACATCTCCACCTTCAATATGTGCTGTTTCCGGAAGGTTGATAATTTTTCTCCATGCAACTTTTTCGAAAACGCTTTTATATGCCTCCTGCTCATCAGCTCTGTCTGCAATCACGTTTGAAATGATCATCTTATCATCAATTACAAATGCCACATCTCTTGAAAAAACCTGATTGTAATCTTCAATGATGCTTGGACGTAATACTTCTACGTCATACTTTTTTAGAACAGCTTCAAAAGCGTTCATTTCATTAATGATATCCTCTTCTTTAGGATAAATATTATTCTCGATTGAGTAATATGACTTAGCGTCATAACTTTCCTCTAGTGTGGGAACCGGTCCCAATGAATTAGGCTGACCTAGTACTACAGACTTCAGCCTACCCGTTTCGTTTTTAATGTTTAGTCTCATAAAGATTTATGCAATACTACAAATATAAGTAAAGGTCTCTACCTATAAAACTTTTGGTTTATTTTATATATTAATTTTAAATGCTTTAATTGAAGACCTCTAGTAAATTTTCCCTTCTATCACGCCATCTACAGTACTCAGCATATACAAATATCTACAACATACTATATTTCATCTACATAAGCACAACAAAACAGATATTTTTATAATTTAAATTCCTATATTAGTGATATAATTTTCGCGAGATTATATATTTTAAAACTTACTATTAACATCAAAAATCAAAATCATGACTAAAAACAATTCAGTGCTGAGAAACGCACAAAAGCTAGGAAGAGATCAACAGAAGTCTGTAATGGGAGGTGCTCCTATTTCAACAGGAAGAAGATGTTGCGAATGGGATCAAAACGGTAAATGTTATATCTGGACATGTGACAGATGCCAGTGTCCATAAATATAAGAACCTGCTTTTTCAAGCAGGTTTTTTTTATTATAAAAAAATCCCAAAGCAAGCTTTGGGATTTTGATATGGTATAAGCAAATATTATCTGCTTGCGATATCGATATAGTTTCTTTCCTGAGCACCTTGGTAAACCTGTCTTGGTCTTCCGATTGGGTCTCCTTTCAATCTCATTTCTTTCCACTGAGAAATCCATCCCGGAAGTCTTCCTAAAGCAAACATTACTGTAAACATTTCTGTAGGAATTCCTAGAGCTCTGTAGATGATACCTGAATAGAAGTCTACGTTTGGATATAGTTTTCTTTCTACGAAGTAATCATCTTCAAGCGCTACTCTTTCTAACTGCATTGCAATGTCTAGAGCTTTATCCTGGATACCTAATGCTTTAAGGATATCATCAGCAGCTTTCTTGATAATTTTTGCTCTTGGATCGAAGTTTTTGTAAACTCTGTGTCCGAATCCCATTAAACGGAAGTTATCGCCCTTATCCTTAGCTTTAGCAACATATTTAGATACGTCACCACCATCTTTCTCGATAAGTTCAAGCATTTCGATTACAGCCTGGTTAGCACCACCGTGAAGTGGTCCCCAAAGAGCTGATACTCCAGCAGAGATAGAAGCGAAAAGACCTGTGTGAGCAGAACCTACCATTCTTACTGTAGAAGTAGAACAGTTTTGCTCGTGGTCAGCGTGAAGAATTAATAATTTATCTAATGCATTTACAACTACCGGATCGATTTCGAAATCTGCGTTTGGTAGTCTGAATGCCATTTTGTAGAAGTTTTCTACGTAGCTTAGGTTATTATCACCGTGGTTTAATGGTAAACCTTGAGTTTTTCTGTAAGTCCAAGCACAAAGGTGAGAGAATTTAGCGATCATAAGCTCAGCAGCATGATCCATTTCTTCTTTAGAGTTTACGTTAACTGCCTTCGGGTTGAAAGCTGTTAAAGCAGAAGTCATAGAAGAAAGAACTCCCATAGGGTGAGCAGAACGAGGGAAAACATCAATGATCTTTTTCATTTCGTCTGCGATGAAGTTATATTTTTTAATGTTGTTGTCGAAAGAAGTAAATTGATCCTGAGTAGGTAATTCTCCATGTAATAAAAGATACATTACTTCAGTGAAGTTAGATTTCTCAGCAATTTGCTCGATAGGATAACCTCTATAGAATAATTCTCCTTTATCTCCGTCTAAGTAAGTGATGTCGCTAATAGTAGCTCCAGTATTTTTGTAACCTAAATCCAGAGTGATTAAACCTGTCTGGTCTCTTAATTTTGAAATATCAATCCCTCTGTCTCCGATAGTACTATCCACGATTGGATATTCATATGAATTACCGTCGTAATTCAATATTACTTTGTTGTCTGACATTATTTATTTATTTTTTTTAAATATACCACTTTCCATAAAATACGGCAAACAAAAATTATCGCTTGCCGTTATTTATAAATTCAATTATCTTTTAATTTTAAATGCTTCTAAACCTGGGAAAATTGCAGTTTCACCAAGAGCTTCTTCAATTCTCAACAATTGGTTGTATTTCGCCATTCTGTCTGATCTTGAAGCTGAACCTGTTTTAATTTGTCCACAGTTCATTGCTACTGCTAAATCAGCAATTGTAGAATCTTCAGTTTCTCCTGATCTGTGAGACATTACTGAAGTGAATTTGTTATTCTGAGCCATCTGTACTGCTGCCATTGTTTCAGAAAGAGAACCAATCTGGTTTACTTTTACAAGGATTGAATTTGCAATTCCTTCTTTTACTCCTCTTGATAATCTGTCAACGTTTGTTACAAATAAGTCATCACCTACTAATTGTACTCTGTCACCGATTTTATCAGTTAACATTTTCCATCCTTCCCAGTCATCTTCCTGCATACCGTCTTCAATAGAGATGATAGGATATTTAGCAGCTAATTCAGCAAGGTAAGAAACCTGCTCTTCTCTTGATCTGTGAGCTCCTTTATCTCCTTCGAATTTTCTATAATCGTAAGTTCCGTCTTTGTAGAATTCTGAAGCAGCACAGTCTAATGCCAACATAATGTCATCACCAGGCTTATATCCTGCTTTTTCGATCGCCTGAAGCAATGTATCCAAAGCATCTTCAGTTCCATTAAAAGTTGGAGCAAAACCTCCTTCATCTCCTACTGCTGTAGAAAGACCTCTTCCTTTAAGGATAGATTTAAGGTTGTGGAAAATTTCTGTTCCTTTTCTCAAAGCGTGAGAGAAAGAGTCAGCTTTTACTGGCATGATCATAAACTCCTGGAATGCGATAGGTGCGTCAGAGTGAGAACCACCGTTGATTACATTCATCATTGGAACAGGAAGAGTGTTTGCATTTACTCCACCTACATATTTATATAAAGGCATTCCAAGTTCTGCAGCTGCAGCTCTTGCTACTGCTAAAGAAACTCCAAGGATTGCATTAGCTCCAAGATTTCCTTTATTAGTTGTTCCGTCAAGATCAATCATGATCTGATCGATATAGTTTTGTTCAAAAACAGGCTGACCAACTAAATGCTCTGCAATTACTTCTTTTACATTTTCAACAGCTTTCAAAACTCCCTTTCCTTGGTATTCTGAACCTCCGTCACGTAATTCTACAGCCTCATGTTCTCCTGTAGATGCTCCTGAAGGAACAGCTGCACGACCCATAGCACCGTTTTCTGTAAATACATCCACTTCAATGGTAGGATTACCTCTGGAATCTAAAATTTGTCTTGCTTCTATGTAAGAAATTGCACTCATTTTTTATTTTTTTTAGTTTATACAAATTTAATCAAAATTAAACTTTTGGGGGTATTTCTAAGGGATCTTTTACCACAAATCATCAGTTAAATTTTAGTTAATTTTATAAATTCCAGTAGCTTTCAAATTCAGCATAAAAAAATACATAGTTCCATTACTTTTATGTAATTTTCAAGGTTAAAATTGAGACCATTGGTTTGCTTTTTGATTTCATTAAAATAATTAAAAACTTTCTTATTGGAAGAAAAACCTATATTCGATACATAAAAAATAACCATTATGAAAAAAGGACTTTTAATAGCAGTCTCAGCTTCTGCATTACTTCTTACAAGCTGCAAAAAAAGTGAAAGTGGAAACAAAAGTGTGATTAAAACAGACAGCACTGAAACACTAGTTACTGACAACAATGGAAAAATTGATTCTGTCACTCAAAGTTCGTCCACAATAGATGTGAATGGGCAGAAAACTGAGAAAACTGATTTTGTATACAAAGCAACTGACGGAACATTGGTAAAAGTAATATTCAAGAATGATCCAAAGGAAAGTACCGTAGCTATTACCAGCAACAAGAAAACATTTACTCTTCCTAAAACAGAAACTAAAGGTGAGGAAACCATCTATAAGAAAGATGATATGACAGCAAGAGTAAAAGGAGATAGTTTACACCTGGAACAAGGTAATAATGTTATTGAGTTGAAAAGAACAAAAATTTAATAAAATGATGGTTATTAATAGAAATACGATAACCATTACAAAAAACAAAAACCATCCGGAATCCGGATGGTTTTTAATTTATATCTGAATGAATATTATTCTTCAGTTTTTTCTTCAGTAGAGTCAGCTTTAGCTTCTTCTACTTTCTCTTCTACTGCAGGAGCATCAGCAACTACTGCTTCAGCTTTTTTAGGTGCAGCAGTTGATCTTCTGCTTCTTCTTGTAGTCTTTTTCTCTTCAGCATTAGGGTTGTAAAGCTCGTTGAAATCTACTAATTCGATAAGAGCAGTATCAGCAGCATCACCTGGTCTGAAACCTGTCTTAATGATTCTTGTATAACCACCGTTTCTTTCAGCGATTTTAGGAGCTACAGTTCTGAATAATTCAGCAACCGCAAATTTATTTTGAAGGTAAGAGAATACTACTCTTCTGTTATGTGTAGTATCTTCTTTTGCTTTTGTTAATAGAGGCTCAACATATACTCTTAAAGCTTTAGCTTTAGCTACAGTAGTGTTGATTCTTTTATGCTCAATTAGAGAACAAGCCATATTAGAAAGTAAAGCGCTTCTGTGAGAAGCTGTTCTTCCTAAGTGATTGAATTTTTTACCGTGTCTCATTATTAATTATTTATCAGCGTCTAACTTATATTTTGCAACGTCGAAACCGAAGTTAAGACCTTTTGAATGCACTAATTCTTCTAGTTCTGTCAAAGATTTTTTACCAAAATTTCTGAATTTCATCAAATCAGACTTACTGTAAGAAACTAATTCTCCAAGAGTTTCTACTTCAGCTGCTTTCAGACAGTTAAGGGCTCTTACAGAAAGATCCATATCTGCTAATTTAGACTTAAGTAGTTGTCTTGTATGAAGAGTTTCTTCGTCATATTGGATAGATGCTTTTACAGCTTCAGTTTCAAGAGTGATTCTCTCATCAGAGAACAACATGAAGTGATAAATTAATATCTTAGAAGCTTCTGTTAAAGCATTCTGAGGGCTGATAGACCCATCAGTTTCTATATCTAATACAAGTTTTTCGTAGTCTGTTTTTTGCTCTACACGATAATTTTCAATGCTGTATTGTACTTTCTTGATCGGCGTGAAAATAGAGTCAATAGCAATAGTACCTACAGGTGCATTGTTTGACTTATTCTGTTCTGAAGGAACATATCCTCTACCTTTTTCAATATTGAAAGTAATTTCGAAAGTTACATCACTGTTTAGGTTACAAATCACTAAATCCGGGTTTAAAACCTCAAATCCGTTGATCGACTTTCCTAAATCACCAGCAGTAATAATCGTTTGACCTGAAACTTTAGCAACAACCTGCTCATTAGCCTGTCCTTCTGCTGCAGCTTTTAATCTTACCTGCTTTAGGTTAAGAATAATTTCGGTAACGTCTTCGATTACTCCTGGAATAGTTGAAAATTCGTGCTCTACACCTTCTATTTTGATAGATGAAATAGCGTATCCTTCCAGAGAAGAAAGCAACACTCTTCTCAAAGCATTACCGATTGTAAGCCCGAAACCTGGTTCTAAAGGTCTGAATTCGAATTGACCTTTAAATTCATCAGAGTTAAGTAAAATTACTTTATCGGGTTTTATGAATTGTAAAATTGCCATATTATTGGGTTGAGCAAAAATTTGATTAAAAAATTATTTAGAGTAAAGTTCGACGATAAGGTTCTCCTTGATGTCTTCCGGAATTTGGATTCTTTCAGGAGCAGAAATGAAGGTACCTTCTTTCTTCTCATCGTTGAATTGTAACCACTCATAGTTTGACTTAGAAGCCAATGCATTGGTAACAACTTCAAGAGACTTAGACTTTTCTCTTACAGTGATTACATCACCAGCTTTTACCAAGTAAGATGGAATGTTAAGAATTTCTCCGTTTACAGTAATGTGTCTGTGAGAAACTAATTGTCTTGCTCCAGATCTAGTTTTAGCAAAACCTAATCTGTAAACAACGTTATCCAATCTTGATTCACAAAGTTGTAATAGAACTTCCCCTGTTACACCTTTACTTCTGTGTGCTTTTTCAAATAAGTTAGCAAACTGTCTTTCTAAAATACCGTAAGTATATTTAGCTTTTTGTTTTTCAGCTAACTGAACTGCGTATTCTGATTTTTTAGCACCTCTTCTTTTGTTAGGACCGTGTTGTCCTGGCGGTTGGTTCTTTCTTTTTTCGAAGTTTTTATCATCTCCGTAGATTGCAGCACCAAACTTTCTAGCAATCTTAGTTTTAGGTCCAATATATCTTGCCATAATGGGTAAATTCTAAAAATTAAACTCTTCTTCTTTTTGGTGGTCTACATCCATTGTGTGGCATAGGAGTCACATCAATGATTTCGCTAACTTCAATTCCTGAATTGTGGATAGATCTGATAGCAGATTCTCTACCTGCACCAGGTCCTTTCACAAACACCTTTACTCTTCTTAAACCAGCTTCGTGAGCTACAGCAGAGCAATTTTCAGCTGCCATCTGAGCAGCAAATGGAGTATTCTTTTTAGAACCTCTGAAACCCATTTTACCGGCAGAAGCCCAAGAGATAACCTCTCCGTTTTTATTTGTTAAAGAAATGATGATGTTATTGAAAGAAGCTTGAATATGAGCTTCACCAATAGCTTCAACTTTTACTTTTCTTTTCTTAACTACTTTAGTTTGTTTTGCCATAATTCCTAACGATTATTTACTAGCTTTTTTCTTGTTAGCAACAGTTTTTCTCTTCCCTTTACGTGTTCTAGAGTTGTTTTTCGTTCTCTGGCCTCTTAAAGGTAATCCAAGTCTGTGACGTATTCCTCGTTGGCATCCTATGTCCATCAATCTCTTGATGTTCAATTGCACTTCAGATCTCAATTCTCCTTCTACTTTTACGTTTTCAGAGATATATGTTCTGATTGCAGCCAATTCATCGTCATTCCATTCGTTGACTTTCTTGTCTTCGCTGATACCGGCAGCTTTAAGGATTTCAGAAGAAGTACTTCTTCCTACTCCATAGATGTAAGTTAAACCGATAACACCTCTTTTGTTTTTTGGTAAATCAATACCTGCAATTCTCGCCATAATTTAATGTTAACCTTGTCTTTGTTTAAATTTTGGGTTCTTCTTGTTGATTACGAATAGTACACCTTTTCTGCGTACGATTTTGCAATCAGCGCTTCTTTTTTTAATTGATGCTCTTACTTTCATTTTGATAGTATTTATTTTTTACAAATGCCAAATGGAATGAGAATTCCATTTGGCTAAATGTTTTTAATATCTAAATGTGATCCTCCCTTTCGTTAAATCATAGGGAGACATTTCTAGTTTTACCTTATCACCAGGTAAAAGTTTAATATAGTGCATTCGCATTTTACCAGAAATATGAGCAATAAGAATATGCCCATTTTCAAGTTCTACACGGAACTGAGCGTTCGAAAGTGCTTCCGTTATAACGCCGTCTTGTTCAATATGTTTTTGTTTTGCCATAAATTAATATCCAGTCGTTCTAGACAGTTTAGACTGCATTAAGCCATCATAATGATGGTTCAGCAGATATGTATTAATCTGTTGAACTGTATCTAAAATTACACCCACCATAATTAATAGTGACGTTCCCCCGAAAAATAAGGCGAACGCATCTGTCTGAACAAAGCTTCCATGCACAATTGCTGGAAGGACTGCAAAGATAGATAAAAAAATTGCACCTGGCAAGGTAATTTTTGATAAAATATCATCTAAATAATCAGCTGTCTCTTTTCCGGGTCTTACTTTCGGTACTAAACCTCCATTTCTCTTCAAGTCATCAGCCATTTGGTTCACCGGAATTGTAATTGCAGTATAGAAAAACGAGAAGATAATAATTAATAGTGCAAACAATACATTGTACTGCCAGCTAAAAACATTCTTGAAACCTGCAAGAAAAGTGTTAGACTCATCGAATTTTGTTAATAATCCTGGTACGAACATCAATGCCTGAGCAAAGATAATCGGCATTACACCAGCAGCATTTACTTTCAATGGAATCCATTGTCTTGCGCCCTGCATAAGATTCTTGTTTACACCTCCTCTTGCTTGAGCTCTGCTTACATACTGAATAGGAATTTTTCTTACAGCCACTGATAAAATCACAGCTAAAAGAACTACCAACATCCAGAATAATACTTCGATAAGGATCATGATAGACCCCATTCCTCCTTTTCCGTTCTGCACGGCCATCTCCTGTACGAATGCCTCAGGTAATCTTGAAAGGATCCCCACCATAATAAGGATAGAGATACCATTTCCGATTCCTTTATCGGTAATCTTTTCACCTAACCACATTGCAAACACTGAACCACCTACAAGTATAACAATACTTGGTAACCAGAACATGATTGAATTTGGTTCTACAAAATATGCAGATTGGAATTGAGCATACGGTAAGAATAATTGAGTAATAGAAGTTAAGTAAGAAGGTGCCTGTACCAGACAAACTCCGATTGTTAACCATCTTGTAATTTGGTTCAATGTATTTCTACCTGACTCTCCATCTTTCTGAAGCTTCTGAAGATAAGGAATAGCCATCCCCATCAACTGAACAATAATAGAAGCAGAAATATAAGGCATGATACCTAACGCCATTACGGAAGCGTGGCTGAAAGCTCCCCCCGTAAACGACGAAAGCAAGCCAAGGAGACCTGCTCCTTGCTTGTTACCGCCTTGATTTTTATAATGCTCTAAGAGATCTCCCACCTCTGCAAGGTTAATTGCGGGAAGTGAGATATAAGATGCGAATCTATACACAAGGATAATACCTAAAGTGAAGAGAATTTTATCTCTCAATTCTTTAAGACTCCAAATATTTTTAAGTGTTTGTATAAATTCTTTCATTAGTAAGTATTATAAGGTAATTGCTTTTCCACCTGCCTTAGCAATAAGCTCTTCAGCAGATTTAGTGAATTTGTCAGCAGAGATTGAAACCGCAGATTTCAATTCTCCTCTACCCATAATTTTCACTAATTCGTTTTTAGAAATTATCCCGTTTGCTACTAAAACTTCTTTCGTGATATCTCCAGTGATGGATTTGTTCTCGATTAAAGTTTGGATAGTATCAAGGTTAACTCCTCTAAACTCTTTTCTATTTACGTTTTTGAAACCGAATTTAGGTAATCTTCTTTGTAAAGGCATCTGTCCACCTTCGAAACCGATTTTCTGAGAATAACCAGCTCTAGCCTTCTGACCTTTGTGTCCTTTTGTTGAAGTACCTCCTTTTCCAGTACCTTGACCTCTACCAATTCTTTTTGAGTTGAAAGTAGATCCTGCAGCTGGTTTTATGTTATTTAAATTCATTTTAATTTCTCTTTTTTAAAATTATTTTTGAACTTCAAGTAAGTGACTTACTGCAGCTATCATTCCTAAGATAGAAGGAGTAGCTTCGTGTTCTACAACTTGGTGAAGTTTTTTTAATCCTAATGCTTCAAGCGTTCTCTTTTGGGTTTTTGTTCTACCAATAGCGCTTCTTACTTGCTTTACTTTAATTGTTGCCATTGTTTTAATTATTAACCGTTAAACACTTTACTTAGAGAAACTCCTCTCATTCTAGCGATCTCTTCAGGTCTTCTGATATCTAATAACGCTTTGAAAGTAGCTTTCACCACGTTGTGAGGGTTAGAAGATCCTTTAGATTTTGAAAGGATATCGTGAATACCAGCAGACTCCAATACCGCTCTTACCGCACCACCGGCGATAAGTCCTGTACCGTGAGAAGCAGGTCTTAAGAAGATATCTGCACCTCCGTATCTAGCAGTAGTTTGGTGAGGAATAGTATGGTTCATTACAGGAACTTTAACAAGGTTTTTCTTAGCGTCTTCAACTGCTTTAGCAATTGCAGAAGCAACCTCTTTAGATTTTCCTAAACCAAAACCGATAACACCTTCTTCATTTCCTACTACAACGATAGCAGAAAATCCGAAAGCTCTACCTCCCTTAGTTACTTTTGTTACTCTGTTAACAGCTACGAGACGATCTTTTAATTCTAATCCTCCCGGTTTTACTCTTTCTATATTATCTAGTCCTAACATATTTTCCGAAATTTAATGATTAGAATTTAAGTCCAGCTTCTCTCGCACCATCAGCTAGAGCTTTCACTCTACCGTGATATACGAATCCGTTTCTGTCAAATACAATATTTTCGATTCCTGCAGCGATAGCTTTAGCAGCGATAGCTTTACCAACAGCAGCAGAAATTTCAGTTTTAGTACCTTTAGCGTCTACACCTTTCTCTCTAGAAGAAGCTGATGCTAAAGTTTTGCCACTTTTATCGTCGATTAACTGAGCGTAAATTTCCTTATTACTTTTGTATACAGATAATCTTGGCAATTCAGAAGATCCAGAGATTTTCCCTCTTACTCTTCTTTTAATTCTTATTCTTTTTTCTAATTTACTTAATGCCATAATACTTATAATTTATTAAGCAGATTTACCAGCTTTACGTCTAACAATTTCTCCTACGAATCTTACACCTTTTCCTTTGTATGGCTCAGGCTTTCTGAAAGAACGGATCTTTGCAGCTACCATTCCTAGAAGTTGGTTGTCGTGAGACGTTAAAGTAATAATTGGGTTTTTACCTTTTTCAGTCAATGTATCAACTTTTACTTCGCTAGGAAGTTCTAATACGATACCGTGAGAGAATCCTAAAGCTAACTCAAGTTTTTGACCTGCGTGTGAAGCTCTATATCCTACCCCTACTAGTTCTAGTTTCTTTTCGAAACCTGTATTTACACCAACAATCATGTTGTTGATTAACGCTCTGTATAAACCGTGAAGCGCTTTGTGTTGTTTAGAATCAGATGGTCTGTTTACATTCAGTTCACCATCTTTTTGTTCTATAGTAATTCCTGCTGTAAGCTCCTGAGAAAGTTCTCCTTTAGGACCTTTTACAGTTACTACACCATTGTTTTCAGTGATTGTAACTCCAGCTGGAACTGTTATAATTGCTTTACCAATTCTTGACATTTTCCTCTGATTAAAAATTAATAAACATAGCAGATTACTTCACCGCCTACTTTCTCTTCTCTAGCTTTCTTGTCAGTCATTACTCCTTTAGAAGTAGAGATGATAGAAATACCCAAACCGTTTAGTACTCTTGGAAGTTCAGTAGAACCTTTGTACTGTCTTAAACCTGGTCTTGAAGCTCTTTGGATAGACTTAATAGCAGGTTTGTTAGTTTGCTTATCGTACTTTAAAGCGATTTTGATCACTCCTTGAACAGCGTTATCTTCGAACTTGTAGTTTAAGATATACCCTTGATCAAATAGGATCTTAGTAATCTCCTTTTTGATTTTCGATGCAGGAATTTCCACCACTTTGTGGCCTGCGCTTTGTGCGTTCCTTACTCTTGTTAGGAAATCTGAAATTGGATCTGTTACCATTTTTCTTTTATAAATTATTGGTTAAAGAACAATCAGTATTGAAAAGACTTGAAGATTAAAATATCAGACGTCAGAAATCTTCGGTCTGATATTTTTATTCTTTAGTATCTTGACAACTTAATTGTCCCGATTTTTAATTAGTAATTATTACCAACTAGCTTTTCTTACACCTGGGATAAGACCGTTGTTTGCCATTTCTCTGAAAGTTACTCTGGAAATACCGAACGTTCTCATGTATCCTCTTGGTCTACCTGTTAGTTTACATCTGTTGTGTAATCTTACAGGAGAAGCATTTTTAGGTAATTTTTGAAGACCTTCGTAATCACCAGCTTCTTTAAGAGCTTGTCTTTTAGCAGCGTATTTAGCAACTAGTGCTTCTCTTTTGCGCTCACGCGCTTTCATTGATTCTTTAGCCATTTCTTAGTTCTTTTTAAATGGTAAACCGAAGTGAGTTAATAATGCTTTAGCTTCTTTATCTGTCTTCGCAGTTGTAACGAAAGTGATGTCCATCCCTTGGATTTTTTTCACTTTGTCGATTACGATTTCAGGGAAGATAATCTGCTCAGTAATACCTAAGTTGTAGTTACCTCTACCATCGAAACCATCAGCTTTGATTCCAGAGAAATCTCTAATACGTGGTAAAGCTGAAGCAGTAAGTCTGTCTAAGAATTCATACATTTGATTTCCTCTTAAAGTAACTTTAGCTCCTACAGGCATACCTTTTCTCAATTTGAAAGCAGCTTCGTCTTTCTTAGAGATCGTACCAACAGCTTTTTGACCTGTGATATTTGTAAGCTCTTCTATAGCATAATCAATGATTTTTTTGTCTGCAGTAGCATCACCTAAACCTTGTGATACAACGATTTTCTCTAATTTAGGTACTTGCATTACTGACTTATACCCGAATTCTTCCATCATTGCAGGAACAATTGTCTCTTTATATGCTTTTTTGGGTCTTGCTATATATTCCATGTGTTATTTAAAATTATAAAGTTTCACCCGTTTTTTTGTTGATTCTTACTTTCTTATCTCCTTCGATTTTGTAACCGATTTTGATAGCTTTTCCGTCTTTACCAACTAAAGCTACGTTTGAGATATGAATAGAAGCTTCTCTTTCAACGATTCCTCCTTGAGGGTTAGAAGCTGAAGGCTTAACGTGCTTTTTGATGATGTTAAGTCCCGCAACAATTACTCTAGGGTCTCTTCCTTCTTTCTTGATCACTTCAATAACTTCACCAGTCTTACCTTTGATATCTTTCTTACCAGTAGTAATGATTACGTTATCTCCTCTTTTTATTTTTAACTTTGACATTTCTTTTAAAAATTTTAAAAATTAAAGTACTTCAGGAGCTAATGAAATGATTTTCATATATTCTTTGTCTCTCAACTCACGAGCAACCGGTCCGAAAACACGAGTTCCTCTCATTTCTCCTGCTGCGTTTAGTAATACACAAGCATTATCGTCGAATTTGATGTATGAACCATCTTTTCTTCTTACTGCTTTTTTAGTTCTTACTACTACAGCTTTAGATACCTGACCTTTTTTAGCGTTTCCAGATGGTGTAGAATCTTTGATCGTAACAACGATTTTATCACCAACTGAAGCATATCTTCTTCTGGTTCCTCCCAGAACTCTGATAACTAGTACTTCTTTTGCACCTGTATTATCAGCAACTTTTAATCTTGATTCTGTTTGTAACATTATTACTTAGCTTTTTCAATGATTCTTACTAATCTCCATCTCTTGCTCTTGCTCATAGGTCTAGTTTCTTGGATAAGAACTGTATCACCTTCTGTGCATTCGTTGTTCTCGTCGTGTGCAGTATATTTTTTCGTTTTCAAAACGAATTTACCGTACATCGGGTGCTTTACTCTTGTAGTTTCGCTAACAACAATAGTTTTTTCCATTTTATTGCTGGAAACCACTCCGATTCTTTCTTTTCTTAAATTTCTATCCATTGTAAAATGAAATTATTGTTTGTTAGTTAACTCAGTATTTAGTCTAGCGATTGTTCTTCTCAAATCTTTGATTTGAATCGGGTTTTCAATTGGGCTGATTGCATGAGCCAATTTCAATTTAGAATATTGAGCTTTTGCTTCAGTTAATTGAGCTTGAATATCACCCGCGCTTAAATTTTTAATATCAGCATTTTTCATTGTACTCAAAGATTATAAAGGTTTAACAAAATCGTTAGCAACGATGAATTTAGTAACTACTGGTAATTTTTGTGCAGCAAGTCTAAGAGCTTCTTTCGCAACTTCGTAAGGAACTCCACCTACTTCGAACATAATTTTACCTGGTTTTACTACAGCTACCCAGTATTCAACAGCACCTTTACCTTTACCCATACGTACTTCCGCTGGTTTCTTAGTAATTGGCTTATCTGGGAAGATTTTGATCCATAGTTGACCTTCTCTCTTCATATATCTTGTCGCAGCAATACGAGCAGCTTCAATTTGTCTTGCAGTGATCCAAGCACCTTCAGTTGCTTTGATCCCAAAAGTTCCGTATGCAAGTTGACTACCTCTTTGGGCATTCCCCTTCATCTTCATCTTGTGAACTCTACGGAATTTGGTTCTTTTTGGTTGTAACATAATCTCTAAATTTTAGATTTTAGATTTTAGATTTTAGATTTTTTTTAATTTTAAAAAAGTAACGGTAATTTAAAATTCAAAATTTCTAATCTAAAATTTTAATTATTATTGTTATTGTTGTTGTTTTTTCTAGGTCTTCTGTTGTCTCTGTCTCCTCCTCTGTTTCCTCTGTCTGACTGACCTCCTTTTTTCTGTTGTCCCACTAGTGGAGAAAGTTCTCTTTTACCGTAAACTTCACCTTTCATGATCCAAACTTTTACACCTAGTCTACCGTAAGTAGTGTGAGCTTCTGCCCAGTGGTAATCGATATCAGCTCTGAAAGTTGACAATGGAATTCTTCCTTCTTTGAAAGATTCTGATCTTGCCATTTCAGCTCCGTTTAATCTACCTGAGATTTGAACTTTGATACCTTCAGCACCCATTCTCATAGTACTTGCCATTGCCATTTTAACAGCTCTTCTGTAAGAAATTCTGTTTTCAATTTGCTTAGAAATACTATCAGCAACTAGTACAGCATCTAATTCAGGTCTTTTGATTTCGAAAATGTTGATTTGAATATCCTTACCTGTAAGTTTCTTCAATTCTTCTTTCAATTTATCAACTTCCTGACCTCCTTTACCGATGATAAGTCCCGGTCTAGCAGTAGTGATTGTTACTGTTACTAATTTAAGTGTTCTTTCAATATAGATTTTTGAAATACCACCTTTAGATAATCTAGCCTCAAGGTATCTTCTGATTTTGTAGTCTTCAGCGATTCTGTCTCCATAATCGTTTCCACCAAACCAGTTAGAATCCCATCCTCTGATGATACCTAATCTATTACCAATTGGATTTGTCTTCTGTCCCATACCTTGATTAATTTTCTTTATTACCTAAGATTAATGTAACGTGGTTAGATCTCTTTCTGATTCTATACCCTCTACCTTGTGGAGCTGGTCTTAGTCTCTTCAATTGTCTTGCACTATCCACGAATATTTCTTTAACGATAAGGTTTGCTTCCTCGATGTCAGCTCCTTCGTTTTTCACTTGCCAGTTAGCAATAGCTGAAAGAAGTAATTTCTCTAACTTGTTAGAAGCCTCTTTCTTAGAATATTTAAGGATGTAAAGTGCTTTGTCTACCTGCTCTCCTCTAATGATATCAGCAACTAATCTCATTTTTCTTGGAGAAGACGGGCAATTATTTAATGAAGCTTTTACAACGTCTTTGTTAGCTTCTTTTCTTGCGATTGAACTATCTTGTTTTCTTGATCCCATGATTATCTGCTTCCTTTGTTTTTGTTACCACCATGACCTCTGAAAGATCTTGTTGGAGAAAATTCGCCTAACTTGTGACCAACCATGTTTTCTGTAACGTAAACTGGGATAAAAGATTTCCCGTTGTGTACAGCAATAGTTTGTCCTACGAAGTCCGGAGAGATCATAGATGCTCTAGACCAAGTTTTGATAACTGTCTTCTTACCAGACTCTATATTTGCCTGAACCTTCTTATCTAAAGTATGATGAATGAACGGTCCTTTCTTAAGTGATCTTGCCATAATTATTTTCTTTTAGATACGATGTAACGGTTAGACACTTTGTTTTTCTTTCTAGTTTTGTAACCTTTAGACGGCATACCGTTTCTAGATCTTGGGTGACCTCCTGAAGAACGTCCTTCACCACCTCCCATTGGGTGATCAACTGGGTTCATTACAACCGCTCTTGTTCTTGGTCTTCTACCTAACCATCTGCTTCTACCAGCCTTACCTGATACAGTTAATTGGTGATCTGAGTTGGAAACTGATCCAATCATTGCCATACATTCAGTAAGGATCATTCTTGATTCTCCTGAAGGTAATTTGATGATTGCATATTTACCATCTCTAGAAGTTAATTGAGCTGAAGAACCAGCACTTCTTGCTAAAATTGCACCTTGACCAGGCTTCATTTCAACACAAGAAATAACAGTACCTAAAGGAATGTTTTTCAACTTCATTGCGTTACCTACATTTGGTTCAACGCTTTCACCTGAAACTACTTTCTGATCAACTTTGATACCGTTTGGAGCGATGATATATCTCTTCTCTCCGTCTGCGTACTCTAATAAAGCGATAAATGCAGTTCTGTTTGGATCGTATTCTACAGATTTTACAGTTGCTTCAACGTTTGCTTTGTTTCTTTTGAAGTCAATAATTCTGTATTTCTTTTTGTGTCCACCTCCGGTGTAACGCATGGTCATTTTACCTGTTTGGTTACGTCCACCTGACTTTTTAATACCAACTGTTAGAGATTTCTCTGGTTTGTTGGTAGTAATTTCCTCAAAATTGTTTACAATTCTGAATCTCTGTCCCGGGGTGATAGGTTTTAATTTTCTAACAGACATTACTATTATTTATAATTAATAATTAATTTACAGCAAAAATATCGATAACCTCACCTTCAGCAAGTTTGATTACCGCTTTTTTCAATTTGTTTGTCTTTCCTACTTGAAGACCTTTTTTAGTGTATTTTGAAGAAACCTTCGGAGCATAAATCATTGTGTTAACGTCTGCTACTTTTACACCGTAAGCTGCTTCAACAGCCTTTTTGATCTCGATCTTATTCGCCTTAGGGTTAACTAAGAAAGAATAAGTACCTCTTAAATCTGTAAGGTAGTTAGCCTTTTCTGAAATAACTGGTTTAATAATAACTGACATGACTTATTTCTTTAAATTTTCCTGGAATTTTTCAACTGCACCTTCGAAGAAAATAATCTCACCAGCGTTCACTAAATCGTAAGAACTAATTTCGTTGAAGTTCATTACTTTAGCTTTAGGCAAGTTTCTTGAAGATAAATACACATTCTTGTTAGCTTCAGGAAGAACGAATAAAGATTTTTTACCGTTAAGTTCCAATGCGTTTAATACATTGATGAAATCTTTAGTCTTAGGAGCGTCAAAGCTCATATCTTCTAAAACTTTAATGCTGTTGTCTCTCATTTTTTGAGATAAAACAGATTTTTTAGCTAATCTCTTAAGAGCTTTGTTCAATTTGAATCTGTAGTCTCTTGGTTTTGGTCCGAATACTCTACCTCCACCTCTGAAAGTTGGAGATTTGATATCACCATATCTAGCAGATCCTGATCCTTTTTGCTTCTTAAGCTTTTTAGTAGAAGCAGTAATTTCGCTTCTTTCTTTTGCTTTATGAGTACCTTGTCTTTGAGCAGCAAGATACTGTTTAACTTCTAAGTAAACCGCGTGCTGATTTGGCTCAATTCCGAATACTGTTTCGTCTAGAGTTACTTTTCTTCCGGTCTCTTTTCCTGATGTATTTAATACTACTAGTTCCATTTTCTGATAATTACATAAGAATTTTTAGCTCCCGGAACAGCACCTTTTACTACTAAAAGATTTTGTTCTTGATCAACTTTTAACACTTGAAGGTTTTGAACAGTTACCTGCTTACCTCCCATTCTTCCAGCCATTCTCATCCCTTTGAATACTCTTGAAGGGTCTGAACCAGCACCGATAGAACCTGGAGCTCTAAGTCTGTTGTGCTGACCATGAGTTGCCTGCATTACACCTCCAAATCCGTGTCTTTTAACAACACCCTGGAAGCCTTTACCTTTTGAAGTTCCTGTTACGTCAACATATTCACCTTCAGCGAATAAATCAACTTTTACTTCTTCTCCTACTTTTACTTCATCAACGAATTCTCTGTAGAATTCAACTAATTTAGCTTTAGGAGCAGAACCAGCCTTTTTAAAATGACCAGCTAACGCTTTACCAACGTTCTTCTCACTCTTGTCATCGAAACCTAATTGAACAGCTTTATAACCGTCTTTTTCTAAGGTTCTGACCTGTAAAACCGAGCATGGACCTGCTTGAATAACTGTACAAGGAATGTTTTTTCCTTCTTCGTTAAACAAAGATGTCATACCGATTTTTTTACCAATAATACCTGACATTGTTTATATTATAATAAAATTTATCCTTTATTTTTTTCCATTTTTCGGAAGTCTGAAGTGATTTCTACTTTTGATATAGGCACACTACGCTCCTAAAATGAGTGTGCAAATTTATGAATATTTTTGTAACTGACAAATATTTCAACTAAAATATTTTGATTTTTAATCATTTAGATAATTTTCAGAAAGAAAATGGGTTTTACCAAAATGAATCAATCATAAAAATTGCACTTTTTTCTCCAATCATTAATTTTAATAATTCAGAGCCTACTGCAAGAAGCAAAATAAATGCCATAACTATACGATAATGAAACATTTCGCCGTTTCTGTTGTCAAAATATCAGTATACAGACCAACTATTAAATATTTTTTTGTTCCTACTATAAAAATATAACTGAAAAACATAGCGGTTCTAAAAAAACAAAAGCCTCATGATCACTCATAGGCTTTTAACTATTAATAATCCATATTAAGTTATGGAACCAATTCTATAGGATTATTACGCTTCTTAAGCTTTTCCCTCACCTGACTTTCTGCATTAGGATTAAGACTGAATCCACTTTTCGAGATTTCCTGAATAATATTCTCCTGGCTGTTTTTTAATGCTCTGTAAAAATCAGCTTTAGATACTTTTTTCCCACTAAGTTTACCCTCCGAAATCCACAAAGGTTTTTCATCGGCAAGATTTTTATAGCTCAACAATTCAAATTTGTAATGATTTTTGCTATCCTCCATTTCCACGATCAGCCCCGGAAGCCCATAAAATTTATACGGTCCGTCCGAAACCGGAATATCATTTGTAAACCAAGCTTTATAATGACGTCCTGCATAATCCAGATGTGCAGCCTGACATTTGAGATCACCTATTTTCTTTTTCTCATCAGCAATTACCCATTTGAACCCAGGATTTTCTTCATACGAAAAATCAGCCCTGATTATTTTATCATAGAAATCAATTCTATTCTGTCCGCGGTCTTTAACGATCCTAAATGAAAAATCAGTTTTTGGAATATTTCCTAAATTCAAATTAGAAATAGAAGACTTATTAGCAATAAGAGCAGCTGTTATGGAATCTCTCTTGTAAGAATTCAAACTCATAAACTGCGATTTCTCCTTTCCTATTTGCAAAACAAAATACTCCTGTCCTCTGTTCTCAACATCCAATGAATCTCTCTGACTGGTCAGTAAATAAACATATTGAGATTTCACCACATCCAAATTAACTACTTTCTGACTTTTCACATAAATGGTAAGGAAAAAACACAACAACACCATTCCAAGTTTCTGCATAAAAATTTCAGTTTTAATTAATAAAAAAGAGGATTTAACATCCTCTTCATAATATAGATTATCGTATTAATAATTAAGGACACAATATTGCATCAGCTATAAGAACAACTTCTACAATATCTCCGGTTGTATCTCCACAAGCTACCCCTTCTATTCCACAGGAAAGCGTTGCAGAAACACACGCAAAAGCCGATTCTGCTTCCACTGCTTCTACAGCAGGTGTATTTTCTTCTGTAATTTCAACTTCAGGAGCGATTGTGTTTGCACTCATCAGACCAGCAACCATTAATGTTGCTACTAAGAATAATTTTTTCATGGTAATATTTTTTTGTTTTAGTTTTACTAAATAATTAAAAAAAAAGCAAACAAGCAAATTTTTTAATAAAAAAATCACCAATTGATGATAAAATAATTAAAACATTTTTAAAACAAACAAGTATTTGAAAAACAAAAACTTAACCAGATTTCAGTATTTATCACTATTTAATGACATTAACTCCAATTTCTTCTAATCCGATCTGATCTTCGATGGAAATACCATTATCCGTAATCAGATAATCTATCTGATCCAAAGAAGCAATTTTACCGAAACCTTTCTTGTTTAATTTTGAAGAATCTGCAACAACCACAGTTTGATCGGCGCATTCCATCATAACTTGATTCAGATGTGCCTCGGAAGCATTGGATGTACTGATTCCAAATTCCAAATCAATACCATCTACACCTAGGAAAAGCTTATTACATGAAAATTGCTTAAGTATTCCTTCAGATATAGAACCTACAATAGAAGTAGAACTTTTCCTTACTTCTCCTCCCAATTGAATAACATTAATATTAGGATTATTACAAAGCTCTATTGCTACTCTTAAAGAAGATGTAAGAACTGTAAGCGGACCAAAATTCATCAACATTCTTGCCAGATAATGCATTGTAGTTCCTGACGCCAGTATAATACAGTCATTTTCCTGAATCAGCGGTAAAGCGGCTTTAGCAATTGATTGTTTTGCTTCTACATTAATACTTTCTTTTTCTACTACATTTTTTTCATAAGCATATCTCACCTGCTTACTTGCGCCTCCATGATTTCTAAAAAGAAGCCCCAGACTTTCGAGATAGTTCAGATCCTTTCGAATTGTAACTGAAGAAACATTCAGCTTTTCACACAAATCCTGAACGAGAATATGTCCTTTTTCATCAAGCTCTTTTAATATTTCATCATGCCTTGGAATTAGCTTTTCCATTTTATTCGTTTCCTCAAAATTAACGTTTTTTTTTCAAACATTTAAATTTCATTTATTTTCTTTTTGCTTTCATTTTTAATTTATATATTTGAAAACGAAACATAAACGAAACATTTATGAAACGAAACGAAGAACTCAGTAAATTAACCAATGTAAAAGAATGGGACTTTATAGTCATAGGAGGAGGAGCCAGTGGTTTAGGTTCAGCATTAGACGCAGTAAGCAGAGGTTTTAAAACATTATTGCTTGAATCTCATGACTTTGCGAAAGCAACTTCCAGCAGAAGTACTAAGCTTGTACATGGTGGAGTAAGATATTTAGCGCAGGGAGATGTAGGATTAGTGAAAGAAGCTTTAAAAGAGAGGGGATTATTAGCAAAAAATGCTGCTCATATTGTAAAAAACCAATCTTTCATTATTCCGAATTATACTTGGTGGGGCGGAATCTACTACAAAATAGGTCTTTCCGTTTACGATTTCCTTGCCGGAAAATTAAGTTTGGGTAAAACAAAATATATTAGCAAATCAAAAACTGTTGAAAAACTACCTACTATTGAACAAAACCACTTAGCAAGTGGTGTTGTTTATCAGGACGGACAGTTTGATGATTCCCGACTTGCAATCAATTTAACTCAAACAATTATTGAGAAAGGAGGAAGCGCTGTTAACTACGTGAAAGTGGTTAACCTTTTGAAAGATGACAACGACAAAATCATCGGAGTGGTTGCAGAAGATCAGTTTTCAAAACAGCAATATCAGCTTTACGCAAAAGTTGTTATCAATGCTACTGGTGTTTTCACGAATGATATTCTTAATATGAATAATCCTAAGCATGGTAAACTGGTGGTTCCAAGCCAGGGTATCCACTTAGTATTGGATAAATCATTCCTGAAAAGTGATGATGCTATCATGATTCCGAAAACTTCAGATGGAAGGGTTTTATTCGTAGTGCCATGGCATGACAGAGCATTAGTAGGAACAACAGATACACTTTTAAAAGACGAAAGTTTTGAGCCTCGTGCGTTGGAAGAAGAAATCAGCTTTGTTTTAAATACTGCAAGACAATATTTATCTAAAAAGCCAACCCGTGAAGATGTAAAATCTGTATTTGCCGGACTTCGTCCTCTTGCCGCTCCAAAAGACGGAAGTAAAAGCACAAAAGAGGTTTCCCGAAGCCACAAAGTGATCGCCTCTGATACAGGTTTGATTTCTATTATTGGCGGAAAGTGGACTACTTACCGAAAAATGGCTGAAGACACTATTGATAAAGCTATGCAGGTTCACAAACTTGGCAATACAACTTCCAAAACAGAACATCTTTCTATACACGGAAATATAAAACCGGAACAGGTAGACAGAACGAATCATTTATATGTCTACGGGTCCGACATCCCTGCTATAAAAGCATTACAACAAAGCAATCCACGATTTTCACAGAAAATACACCCAGACCATCCATTCACTGTAGCGGAAGTGGTATGGGCTGTAAGAAATGAAATGGCAGAAACTATTGAAGATGTTCTTGCCAGAAGAGCTCGCCTATTATTCTTAGACGCAAGAGCTGCGATAGACAGCGCACATAATGTGGCAAGAATCATTGCAGAAGAAAGAGGACAGTCTGAAGAATGGGCTCAGCAGCAGGAAAATGAATTCATTGAATTAGCAAAAGGGTATTTATTAATCCCTTATTCACCTAAAGTTATTAACCTAAATTAATACACGATATATGAATGAAAAATTAATACTCGCTTTAGATCAGGGGACAACTTCCTCTAGAGCGATTCTATTCAATCATAGCGGAGAAATAAGATATATCTCTCAAAAAGATTTCAGACAAATATTCCCAACTCCGGGTTGGGTAGAACATGACCCGAATGAAATATGGTCATCACAGATCTCCGTAGCAGCAGAAATTATTGCCAAAGCAGGCATTTCCGGGCTGGAAGTTGCCGCAATCGGAATTACCAATCAGCGTGAAACGACTATCGTTTGGGATAAAGAAACGGGAGAACCTATTTACAACGCTATCGTTTGGCAGGACCGCAGAACATCTAAATATTGCGATGAACTGAAAGAACAAGGTCATGGAGAAATGATAAAGGAAAAAACAGGGCTTATTCTGGATGCATATTTTTCTGCTACCAAACTGAAATGGATTCTTGATAATGTAGAAGGAGCAAGAGAAAAAGCTGAAGCCGGAAAACTTTGTTTTGGAACTGTTGATACCTGGCTGGTATGGAAACTTACTCGTGGAAAAATGTTTATCACTGATGTTTCCAATGCCAGCAGAACGATGCTTCTGAATATCCATACATTAGAATGGGACAATGATCTATTGGAATTATTTAATATTCCAAAGAACATCCTTCCTGAAGTAAAACAAAGCAGTGAAGTATATGGAGAAACAGCCACTACTCTATTTTCCACTAAAATTCCTATTGCTGGAATTGCAGGCGACCAACAGGCTGCACTTTTTGGACAAATGTGTATAAAGCCGGGAATGGTAAAAAACACTTATGGAACAGGATGTTTCCTACTTATGAATACCGGAAAAGAAGCTGTTTTATCTAAAAACAACCTTTTAACTACAGTTGCATGGAAAATTAATGGAGAGGTAAATTATGCCTTGGAAGGAAGTGTATTTGTAGGCGGGGCAGCAATTCAATGGTTAAGAGATGGTCTTAAATTGATTCATTCTTCTGATCAGGTAAATGATCTTGCAGCATCTGTTGAAGATAATGGCGGCATTTACTTTGTGCCTGCTCTTACCGGTCTGGGAGCTCCTCATTGGGACCAATATGCACGTGGAACGATTGTAGGTATTACAAGAGGAACTACTGACGGACATATTGCAAGAGCAACTTTGGAAGGAATTGCATTCCAGGTTTATGATATTGTAAAATCTATGGAGGCAGATTCCGGAAGAGCAAGTCTTGAACTAAGAGTAGATGGTGGCGCTTCTGCAAGTGATCTTTTAATGCAGATACAGTCTGATCTTTTCGGATTTAAAATTACAAGACCAAAGACCCTTGAAACAACCGCACTAGGAGCTGCGTACCTTGCAGGACTTGCTGTGGGATATTGGAAAAACATTGACGAAATACAAGCTCAATGGATTGTAGATAAAGATTTTCATCCAAAATTGGAAAAAGAAAAAGTAGATTCTATGGTTCATTTCTGGAATAAAGCCGTATCTCGTGCACAGTGCTGGATAGAAGATTAATTTCCTTACCTTAAAAATACACATATGACTCCATTTATCGCAGAAGTGATCGGGACGATGCTTCTTATTTTATTAGGCAACGGTGTTGTAGCTAATGTTGTCTTAAAGGATACCAAAGGAAATAATTCCGGATGGATCGTTATTACCACCGCTTGGGCATTAGCTGTATTTGTTGGGGTAACCGTTGCAGGTCCAATAAGTGGAGCCCATTTGAATCCCGCTGTAACTATAGGCTTAGCTACTGCCGGAAAGTTTTCCTGGGATCTGGTACCTTCTTATATTGCAGCCCAAATGATTGGGGGAATGCTGGGTGCTTTTCTTGTATGGTTATTCCATAAAGATCATTTCGCCATAACGGAAGATGAAGGTGCCAAGCTTGCGTGTTTCAGTACAGGTCCTGCGATCAGAAAAGTTTCATCCAATCTTATCAGTGAGATTATTGGAACATTCGTTCTGGTATTCGTTATTTTTTATATTTCGGATCCAAGTATCACTTTACAGGCTGATCCTAATGCAAAAGTAGGATTAGGTACTGTAGGAGCCATACCCGTTGCCTTTCTGGTTTGGGTAATAGGACTTTCTTTAGGCGGAACTACCGGTTATGCTATTAATCCTGCGAGAGATCTTGCTCCAAGAATTATGCATGCCATTCTTCCGGTAAAAGGGAGCAGCGACTGGGGCTATGCATGGATTCCTGTAGTAGGACCTGTTGCAGGGGCTGTAATTGCGGCATTACTATTCATGATATTAAAATAGAAACACAAATGATGAAAATATTAAAAGGAATCTTCCTGCTCGTTTTAGGCACAGGAAGATTATTTTCTCAGGAAAATGGAGACGTAAAAGAAGCCAAAGAAAGTCGTTTAGACTTTACAGCTAATATTCAGAACAACCATTTATGGAGAGGTTTGATCATTACAGATAAACCTGTCGTCATGGGAAATCTTTCTTATGCTCTGGATGCGGAAAAGAAATGGAAAGTAGGTATTTGGGGAGCTTCTGCCCTAGCAGATGACAAGGACAACACTCATTATAAAGAGATCAATTATTATATTCAATATTCTGACGGACGTTTTTACATCGGATTATGGGACCTTTATAATTCCAGGAATATCAATACGGCGGTGGCTGCGGATGATATTTTCAGTTATTCGCAGAGAAGAACAGCTCATATTATTGATCTAAGAACGAATTATACTTTCGGATCTTCATTTCCGATCAATATTGAAGCAGACATCATGCTATATGGAGGAGCGAATGCCGGAGAAGTTATTCTGGAGCCGGATGGAAGCTATAAGAAAAACAGATATTCCACCTACGTTCAGGCAAGCTATCCTGTGATCAGCGGACAGAAAGTAAATCTGGATGCTTTTGTGGGGGCAGGATTTTCATTGAACGGAGATACCTTTCTGTATGGAAATGGAAAAAACAATTTTGATATTGTGAATGTAGGAGTAAAAGCAGGAAAGGTTATCAAAATCACGGAACATTACAGTCTTCCGGTTTCTATGATGGCAATGTGGAATCCTTCGAATAAGTATGCAAGAATTCAATTGGCTGCAACAGTCTTTTAATTCAGATTTTAAACTAAATTATAGATAAACCACTTCTCTTTGGAGTGGTTTTTTGTTTGCCTAAAATTACCGGGATTCCACTATTTATGAGTTCAACAGATATCTTTACCTTTGAAAAAAAATAATATGAAAAAGATTTTCAGCTTAATCATTCTTTGCATCAGTATTTTTGCTCTGGCACAGGTCAAAGTTCCTTTTGTGGGACATAGAAGTTTTGATATTTTGAAAGGTTATAGCGGGACGGGAACTCCGCACTATTATTTGGATGTGAAAAAGAATGGAGATGTATATTTTGGATATGTTCAGGTAAATCAGGCTAATGGGAAGGAAACCAAAGAAGAAGTAAATGCCGGGAAATATGCTGTCAATAAAATAATGAAAGTAGAATTCAAAAAGTACAAGGAAACGTTTCTATTGAAGTTTAATAAAGACAAAATTTATCTTACTGATGAAAAAGGAAATATCAAGAATCTTGAAGGCTGCTGCTCTGCCAGAGAAAGTATAGACAAAGAGACTTGTAACTGCGAAAGTGAATTATACGAATAGATACGGGATGAAAGTATTAAAATTTTTATGGGTTTTATTTTTTATTGTTTCCTGCAATAAGAAAGAGAATCATCCTTATACATTTTACTATTGGAAAACGAATCTGAAGCTGGATCAGGATGAAAAAAAAGTGTTAGACCAAGCTTCTGTTTCTTTTCTGTACACGAGGTTTTTTGATGTTGACAAAGCTAGCGGAAAATTTCAGCCCGTTGCAGTTATTACAAAAGACAAAAGCTTTCAAACGGATAAACAGATTGTTCCAACAGTTTTTATTACCAATCAAACGATGCTAGGAATTTCTCAGGAGGAAATCAGTTTTCTGGCGGAAAGTATTCATCATTTGGTACAAAGGAAAACAGAAGAATATCATTTAAAGGTCAATAATGAAATTCAAATTGATTGTGACTGGACAGCTGGTACGCGGGATGATTATTTCAAGTTTTTAAAGGAACTCAAGAGGGTTTCAGGAAAAAATATCACATGTACATTGCGACTTCATCAGGTAAAAGATAAGAAACAAACCGGAATTCCTCCTGTGGAAAAGGTTTACCTGATGTGCTACTCCACGTCTTCGCCATTGGAAAAGTCAGATAAAAATTCTATCCTGGATGTGAACACTTTGAAAAGCTACCTATCCAAAATAGAAGATTACCCGATCAAAAATATCGAGGTTGCTTTACCCATTTACTCGTGGGGAATAATTACGAATCATCTGGGAAAACATAAACTGATCAATGCATTATCAAAAAAGGACCTTGAAAACCCTAATTTCAAAAAGATATCCGATCATGAAGTGGAGATCATGAAGGACGGATTTTATTTTAGAAACTATCTGAATAAAGGATTCAAAATAAAGGTAGAAGAAATCACTGATGAACAACTCGAAGATGTAACCAACTTTCTGGAGAAAAAAATCCAGCATTTTAATATTATTTATTATCAATTAGATAGTAAATTTGTGTTAGATCGAAAATTTTAAATCTTTTAAAGATAAAGACAGATCATAAAGTATTGATATACTGAAATATTTCTGTCCACACCCGAATTACAAGCTATTATATAAAAAATTAAAAAAACACTACAAACCCTATGAAAAAGTATATTCTTTCACTTGCGGTTGTATCTCTTTTCTATACAAAATCTGACGCCTGTGCGTGGTCAGATCCGGATTATGAATACTTCAATCTTTTTACGCAGAGTATCATTAAGGATAAATCTTATCTTCCTTTTTTACATACTTACTCCACCAGGTTCTATGGCAATTATAATCCGTCATTGATCCCTGATGATAATATCGAGGCATGGAAAAAGTATTTTAACAATCAGCTTAGTTATGCAGAGGCTCAGAATCTTGTGTATAAAATAAGCATGAATGATCTGAATGCTCTTAAAAACGGAACTCCGACAAATCCTCTTTTACAAAAGCTAGGAACGGGATTTTACCAGAAATACAAAGAAGGAATTGATTATTTAATTGAGGCTAAGTATCTGGAGCCTTATATGAGCATCAATTACGTAGAAACCGAGAACTCATTTTATTCTTATGGAAGAGATGAGAACAAAGAAAATGCTACTTCTCTTGATTATAATAAAAATATCGCTGCTCTTACGTCTTTATATAATGCAGCGAGAAATCCTGAGATCAAGCAACGTTATGGATATCAGCTGGTGCGTCTGAATCACTACACAAGAAATTACGATGCTGCATTACAGGCTTTCAAGACTTATATTGAACCTGTTAAACTAAAAGGTACGGTTTATTATATGGCATTGGATCAGCTAGCCGGTGCTCAGAGAGGGCTTGAAATGAATGGTGATGCCAACTGGAACTTCTTCCAGGTATTCATGAACAGAAAGGATAAAAAAGAATCTGCTTTTGTTTCCATGAAGCTTTCGGATACAGCTTCTTTCAGTAATATCATGAAAAGAGCAAACACGAATGAGGAAAAGAATATGGCATATTTCCTTTTAGGGTATGAAGATTTTAATAATCCTATTCCTATTATGGAAAAGATGTTTGACATCAACCCTGATTCTGAAATTTTAAAAGTAATGGCTGTAAGAAGTATCAATGAGCTGGAAAGAAGCTACCTTCCAACTTATTATTACACTTCTGATGCGTATGGCAAAGTATCCGTTTACAGAGGAAATACTGAAACCAAAGCATCAAAGGATGCTGACACCGATAAAGTAGCCCCAGAAACAAAAGAGATAAAGGAGGAAAAGGTTTCTTTCTGGCAGAAAATTGTAAGGTTCTTCAAAAATCTTTTCGGTGGTTCTAAATCTGATGCATCCGGAAACGGAAATAAAGCAGATCAGAGTGATGATGAATTATTGAATAACCCAAACAGAATTCCTTTCTACACAACGGGATATGGCGGATATGATGACAACACTAAAGATTATCTTGATGCTCTTGAAAAATTCACTTCGAAAACTAAGGAAAAATCCAAAGATGAATATTGGCAGATTGCAGATGCTTATCTTAAGTTCTTAAAGAAAGACTATAAAGAAAGTACTGAAATCCTGAACGAAATCAAGACAACCAATCCTGAATATCTGGAAGAAATCAAAAGGATGAAAGTTCTGAACGATATTGTTTCTCAACCAAAAGTTGATGCTGCATTTGAAGATCACCTGATGAAAGATTATGCGGAATACTTTGTGGAAAAAAAAGTGAAAAAGGATACTGCAAACGTTAATAGTGAATACAACTATTATGGAGACGCTCCTTCTACAGCAGATTTCCTTAAAGACGTTATGGCAAACCGATATCTCCTTCAGGGTGAGGACGGAAAATCTTTCCTGATGAACAATGAGCTTTCGGATCTGCAATACAATCCTAATTCGACTCTTGTAAAAAGTGTTGAAGACTTCTACAGAAAACCAAATAAGACTCAGTTTGAACAGCAGATCATTGCTAAAAACATGAACAGCGTAGGAAATATTGAAGCTTTCTTTAATACTATTTACGGAGACAGAGCGATGAGACTTGCAGATTTTGAAAAAGCTAAATCATATTACGAAAAGGCTCAGCAGTTTGGCGGCGTTCCAAGAGAAAATTATGACTGGACAGAAAAAGAAGGACAAGTAGTTACTCCAAAGAAATACACTTCTACCGAATACAATGGATTTAATAATATTCCAGGGCTAATCTTCGGGCATAATGTATGGGAAAGCTACCAAAGTCCAGATGCGGAATCAATGAAGTCTGAGGGCTATGCCGACTTCCCTTTCATCAAGGATAATATGAATAAACTGGAACTTACCAATATTCTGATTCAGCTTAAAAAGATTGGAAATGGTAATGATGAAAAAGCAGCAAAAGCGAACCAGCTTATTGGAAACCTTCTATATAACACTTCCATTTTAGGGTATTACCGACATGTTTTTGTGATGGACATTGACAACAGCAACGGCGGAAAATATTACTTCTGGAATAATGATAAGGGTAATCCTTACAAGTATTATTATAAGAATTTCCTTGATACCTCTTATATTGAACCTGATAACTTCGATCTAGCAATCAACTATTATCAGAAGGCTCTTAAACTTTCAACCAATAAGGAGGAAAAAGCAAGAATATTATTCCAAATGGCAAGTGCCGAGCAAGGAAAGTATTACCAATATGAGGCAAAAGCTCCAAAAGATTTTGATTACTCTGATCCGAAGTGGTCTGAGAAAGAAGATGCCCGTCAAAAACAAATGGATGATCTTAAAAACCAAAAGTACAGAACTTATTTTGCTCAGTTGAAAAACCAGTACTCAGATGCTGAAACTACAAAAAATCTTATGGGAAGCTGCAGTTACTTTAGCTATTTCATGAAGAGATAAGAAGTTTTTAAACTAATTCAGCTTTTAACATGATATAAAATAAAAAGGAATCATTGCGATTCCTTTTTTTGTTGTCCATTTTTCTGCAGCCATTCTTCATGTTTTCTTTTGAAGAATTCATATTTGTAGTCCTGATTTCTTTGTGCGGCATCTATGGAATGGGACATATGTATATCTGCATCTTTTTTCGCAAATTGAGCCAGATTCTCATAGTAGTAATGAAGCTGATCCAGTTCTGTTTCAGTAAGATCTTCAATATCTACAATTCTGTTGCTTGCTTTTTCATGAGCTGCAATGAGTTCGTTCAGCTTGATCTGAATGGCTTTTGAATCTTTATTCTGCGCTTTTTGAATCAGGAAAACCATTAAAAAAGTAATGATAGTCGTTCCGGTATTGATAACGAGCTGCCACGTTTCGGAGTAATCAAAGAAGGGTCCGGATACTGCCCAGATAATCACCACTGCCATTGCTCCAAGAAAAGCATGTGGACTTCCCGTAAACTTTACCGCCCAGTTTGAAAATGTCTCAAACAGATTTTTACTTTTATGCTCCATGATCAAGTTATTTTACATAATAAATGTATAAAATTAACTTGGACAAAAAGCTATACTATTGATTATAAAGGTAGAATTCGGAAGATGGAGGATAGACGTTTTATTATGAAATGCTGCAATGACAGTCTTTAAGAAGTAATCTTCTTCTTTAAAAAACATGTTATTCCATACTTATTGCCTATTATTTCATTTTTCTAAACCTGTGCCACCAGATCAAAAATCCTGTAATGGGCAAAGAACAGCCAATAAGTGAAACAATAAAGTATAGGATGATACTTGGTAATCCCATGATTTCTCCCGTATGCAGAGGCTTTGCCAGAGAAGTAAATTGTTTGTTCAACGGTTTGTCTGAAAACAGTTCTTTAGTTTTAAAGGTTCCGGTTTTATCAAATGTCACTTCATCCGGAAGCATCATTCCCAAAAAGTTTTGTGTATTGGTTTTAATAACGACGTATCTTGGATTATCTTTATTGGGCAATTCAATGCTTGTAACGGCTCGATAAGGAAGATGTTGATCTGCCAGTTTTAAAATCTTATCAATGGAAGCAGATTCCGAATCTTTAAGGTTTTTCTTTTCATCCTGTTTCTCAAGCATATCTTCCAAAAGTCCACCGAATGCATCGTCTCCACTATCTGTATCTTTTGAAATATTATCAATCGATGTTCCTCCCAGACTGACGATTAAGCCATTCTTTACCCAAGGATACGTTACATACAATCCGGTAACTGCAATGAAAAACAACATCAGGAACGTGTAAAAACCAAGGGTGTTATGAAGATCATAATTCACCCTTTGAAATTTGGCTTTGAACATTACTGTTAATCCCTGTTTCAGGAACTTCAGCTTTTTAGGCAACCAAAGAGTCAATCCGGAAATCAATAATACACAAAACATCAGCACTCCGGCTCCCAAGATCTGGCGTCCCACATTTCCCATCATCAGATTTCTATGAATATCAAGAACGACATCAAAAAACTTACCCGATCCTACATCTGCTTGCCCAAGAGCCTGTCCTGTATACTGATTATAATAAGTGCTTTTGTCTACATTATTTTCTTTGTAGCCGATTACATAACTTCTTCCCGCATCATCCGGAATTAATAAGGAGGTTACCACTTTATTCTGCTTTAAAAATTCTGTCTGAATCTGACCCGGAGTCCTGACCTGCCTGGATGTTGAACTGATATAAACTTTATCCCTGTTACTAAAATCAATAATCTGATTTTTGAATGAATAAAGGCACCCGGATAGACACATTACAAAAACGACGATACTTGATAAAAGTCCAAGCCAAAGATGAATAATCCACATTACATATTTAATGACTGATTCATTCTTTCTTCTTTTCCTGTAAAGGCTTTTAAACAATGTTTTCATTTTTGGTATTAACAGCAAAAAACATTAAGACAGTTTTACTATCTTAATGTTTTTAAATTGATATGAATAAATTAAAAAAAGTCAATACGAATTTAGGTAAAAAGTAAGTGCCATTCTGACTCATACTTCTCAGCCTTCACCGGTATTAATATCGATTATTTACGTCCTTTGAACTGAACATCTTTTACAATTTCTTCAAAAATTGTATAGTGCTCAGGCGTTAACGCTTTTTGAATAGCTGCTTTTCTTTGGGCATCAAATTTCTCCCAATATTCTTTTGCAAGATCATTGTTCCCGTGATATACATCGTGAGCATCGCTGAATGCTTTTTCGAAGGCATCATTTGCTGCATTTACCACTTTGAATTCGTCTTCAGAAAGTTGAGCTTCCGCTTTGATTCTTTCTAATAGCTCGTTGTTATATCTTGGTCTTTTTCTTGAGTTTTCATCAACAAATTTGTTGAACTTTTCCATTTGTTGAACATCAAGAACTTTAGCCATATCAAGAGCCTGCTGTGCTCTCAGTTCTTCACCTTTGATCCCTAATGCCACACGGTCCATATTTCCACCCTGAGCTTTTGCAGCCTGATAGTTTTGCTCCTGTAACTGCTGATACTTTGCAGTAATCTCATCGAAGCTTTTTTCCTGCTCAGGAGTAAGTTTTACTTCCGTCTTAAACTGGTTGTAGTCTACTCCCTTCTTTTTGTCTCCTGAACATGAAACAACGAATAATGTTGCAAATGCTACTGTGATAGTTTTGATGTAAGCGCTTTTCATTTATACTTTATTTTAAGGTTTTAAAAATTGTTAGAAGAAATAGTTCGCTCCGAACTGATATCTGATTCCATCGATTCTGAAACCAAAGTTATTGGCAGGATCAGATGCATCATTACGTATATTCTTGTCTAATAAATTGTAAACTCCAAAAGTGAAACGTACATGTTTATTCAGTCTGTAGACCGCTCCAAGATCCCATAGGAAGTATGCAGGAATCGGGAATTCCTGTGCTTTACCTCTGCTTACACCAGGCTGGCTTTCGCTTCTGTAGTTTCCTCTTGTCCAGAATTCAAAGCTGTCGTTTGCTTTCCATGAAACATTGGCATTCATCATGTGCTTAGGAATTCTTGCATAAGGTTTGTTGTAAAGTGCAGGAATCTCATCAGACTTGATCTTTGTATCTGTATAGGTATAATTGGCTTTTAATACAACGCTTTTGCTAACATTTACTCCAAGGTTAGCTTCTAATCCCATGCTGTTTGCTTTCCCTAAGTTTTCTCTTGTTGAAATGAAATCATAGATATGATTGTAAATGTTTTCAAATTGTTTACATTCTTCACTATTGTTACATTTCCTTACTTCTACCAGCTTATTTTTGAAGTCTGTATTGAATCCGGTTACGCTTAAATTAATAACCTTTTTATTGTCTTCAAACATCACAGTAACTTCCTGGTTAAAGCTTTTCTCTGGCTTAAGGTCTTTATTACCGATGATTACTCCATCCTGAGTTCCACCTCCGGTTACCTGTCCCCAACCTGGGTTTACAGCTCTTAATCCGGGAGCTTTATATCCCCATGAAGTACCTCCTTTTACGGTAAAATTGTTATTAACATTCCATACTAAATATCCTCTTGGCGTAAAGTTGGAACCATAGTTTTCATCGTTGTCTAAACGGGCACCTGTTACTAAGTGAAGTTTATCAACAAGGTTCCAGTTTCCTTCTGCAAAAGCAGACCAGTTCCAACGGGTAAGTTTGGTAACGATCTCCCCTTCTGATTTAATTTTGTTTCCTAAATCATTCAGTCTTTCATATCTGTACTCACCACCGAAGCTGATAACGTGTTTTTTAATATTGAAGTTATTGAAGCTGTATGCAAGAAAAGTTTCATACCTCATATCCCTGTTTGGGTTATTGGTATTATCATATTGAATATAAGAATTCGTATGGAAGTTTGTATAATCTCCTTTATGGCTTAACGACAAAACGTTTCTTTCGTAATTGTTACGAGAGCTTTTTGCATTAGGAGCCAATGAATATCCTGGATTCTGGTTTCTCTCCTGACGGTTATAGTCGTAGTTTAATTTAAATACATTCTTTTCATTGGGAGTAAGGCTGAATTCTGTCCCGAAAGCTTTAATCACTCTTTCAGTAAATCCGCCTACGAATTTATCTTCATTTCTGTCAGAATAGCTTCCAGTGATTTTCATCTGAAGACGGTCTTTTATTAAAGAACCGGCAGTATATCCATCGATCTGGTAAGTGTTCCCTGATTCTTTGTGCACCTGCTGAATTAAGCTTGTTGCAACAGATCCTCTCCAGTTGTTAGTTAATTTTTTAGTGATAATATTGATAACACCTCCCATTGCATCTGATCCGTATAAAGAAGACATAGGACCTTTTACAACTTCTATTCTTTCAATGGTTTCTAATGGTGGCATCCAGCCTTGCTCAATACCAGGACCATCAGAGTTTGGTCTTGTTTCTCTGGTGTTTATTCTTTTACCATCGATCAAAACAAGAGTCTGCCCAGATTCTGCTCCTCTTATTGAGAAGTCACTGGTACTTCCTCCTCCAGTAATAAATACACCCGGAATATCCTGCAATGCATCTGTAATATCTCTATAAGCTCTTTTTTTAATATCTGCCTGGCTGATCACAGAAATCGTAGCCGGAGCATCTTTTACTTTTTGAGCATATCCTGATCCTGTGATTACCACTTCATCAATATTACTACTCTTCAAAGAGTCTTTCTTTTTTTGAGCGCTTACAAAAGCTGTCCCTAAAACCAGTAAAGAAAAAGATACTATTCTTATCATCAATAATTTTTTTTGCAAAATTATTATTTTTAATGATTCTAAATAAATAAAATCAGGTGACATATGTCATTGCCTAGAATTACCAATTATGACATTCATAATCTCACTGGGGATATTAAAAAATATCTTAATAATAAACATGATCGGGTATAAAATAAAAAGAGATACTTCCGGGATGGTAGTATCTCTTTAAATATGAATATCAATTTGTTAAAGTCTAAGAATGAGTTATTCTTTTTCTTTAACTTATACTTCTTTCACTATGTTTTCAAACTTTATGTAATTCCAACGAGGGATGAATTTATATAGATCGATTGTTTACTTTGAAGGATATTTTACTGCTTTATCAATCTCAATAGGATTATTTTCTTTTAAGATCCTCTTTCTTCGTTCATCAGACATTCCTTTTAGCTGGTCTATGCTTTTGATCTGCACTCCTAAAACATAAAATGTATTGTCTGGATTGGTATTAGATTTAAATGCTTCTGCAACGTCACGTAACGGATCATTATAAAGTTCCAATTGTTTTTTTGCGATGATCTTATCATTTACAGGAATAGGTTTCTTTCCCATAAAGCTTTCCAGAAATGAGGTTTCATAGGTTTTGGGAAGTTTCACACTTTTAGCCAGTTTGAAAATATAATTCTTATGAGTATCTTCTATTTCAAATATCAGTCCCGGAAGTCCACGGAACTTATAAGGTCCTTCACTTAAACTGATATCTTTACAAAACCATGCCTCCCATTTTCTGCCTCCAAAAGTTGTTGTTGCTTTCTGTAATGTATATTGCCCATCCAGTTTTGTATCATTCAGCAGTTTCCAGTTCATTTTGTCTATTGATTTTAAAGAATAAATATCATTCAGTAAAATCAATGAAGTATTTTCAAAAGAATCTTTTTTTCTGATAAGAGCAGGAAGGTGATCATCCCATCTCGATCTTCTCTGACCGCGAATAATATTTAAAGAGTCTGTTTCGGCGTAGGAATAAGGATAAAATTTGACATCATCAGGGTTGATATCCAAAATCATATTGTCTTTACTCAGTTCTTTTGCCAATGAGTCTGTTTTATACTGAAACTGGTAAATAAAACGATGGGTCTGCGCACTAAACAATAAGGGGAATAGCAGCAGTATTAGTTTTTTCATGGTATTAATTTAATTCAAAAATATCAAGAATGTTTGAGATACTAAAATACAATTAGCTTTAAAAACAAAAAATCCGTCCCTAAAAAGGAACGGATTCTATAATCATTGCAAAGTATGCAGTTATCACACTTTAATTTCAACGTCTACACCTGAAGGAAGTTCTAATTTCATTAGAGCATCAACAGTTTTAGAAGAAGAAGAGTAGATATCCATTAGTCTCTTGTGAGCTGATAATTGGAACTGCTCTCTTGCTTTCTTGTTTACGTGCGGAGATCTCAACACTGTGAAGATTCTCTTATTCGTAGGTAATGGAATAGGACCGTTTACAACAGCACCAGTAGCCTTTACCGTTTTTACGATTTTCTCAGCAGACTTGTCTACCAAGTTGTAATCGTAAGATTTTAGTTTTATTCTGATTCTTTGTGACATTTCTTTAATTTAAAAATTAACCTTTTGCTTTAGCGATGATATCGTCAGCAACGTTTTGTGGAGTAGCTTGGTACTTCTCTAATTCCATAGAAGAAGTAGCTCTTCCTGATGAAAGTGTTCTTAGAGTAGTTACGTATCCAAACATTTCAGAAAGTGGAACAGAACCCTTGATTACAACAGCACCGTTTTTCTCTTCCTGACCACTGATAGTACCTCTTCTTTTGTTAAGGTCACCAATGATGTTACCCATATATTCTTCTGGAGTTACAACTTCCAGTTTCATAATAGGCTCCATAATTACTGGCTTAGCAGCACGTCCCGCTTCTTTAAATCCTAATTTAGCAGCCATTTCAAAAGAAAGGGCATCAGAATCCACTGCGTGGAAAGATCCATCTTTAAGAACAACTTTAATACCTTCAACTTCGAAACCAGCCAAAGGACCGTTCTTCATTGCAGCTTTAAATCCTTTTTCAATTGCAGGAACAAATTCTCTAGGAACGTTACCACCTTTGATCTCATTGATGAATTCTAAACCAATTTTACCTTCGTCAGCAGGTCCTAGTTCAAATACAATGTCAGCAAATTTACCTTTACCTCCAGATTGCTTTTTGTAAACTTCTCTGTGGTTGGCAACTCTTGTTAAGTTTTCTTTGTACTCTACCTGAGGTTGTCCTTGGTTTACTTCAACTTTGAACTCTCTCTTCATACGGTCTACAATGATATCTAAGTGAAGCTCACCCATACCAGAGATGATCGTTTGTCCAGAAGCCTCGTCAGTTCTTACAGTAAACGTTGGATCTTCTTCAGCCAATTTAGCTAAAGCGTTACCCATTTTATCTTGGTCAGCTTTAGTTTTAGGCTCAACAGCGATACCAATTACCGGATCAGGGAAAACCATCGATTCAAGAACGATTGGGTTTTTCTCGTCACACATCGTATCACCAGTTTTGATAGACTTGAATCCTACAGCAGCACCAATATCACCAGCTTCAATATATTCTACTGGGTTTTGCTTGTTAGCGTGCATCTGATAGATTCTAGAGATTCTTTCTTTATCTCCTGAACGAGTGTTCAAGATATAAGAACCAGCATCTAGTCTTCCAGAGTATGCTCTGAAGAATGCTAATCTTCCCACGAATGGGTCAGTAGCAATCTTAAATGCTAGAGCAGAGAAAGGCTCATCTACAGATGGCTTTCTTGTAATTTCAGCGTCTGTTCTTGGGTCAGTACCTTTGATATCATCTTTATCCAATGGAGAAGGCAAGTATTTACATACTGCATCCAACATAAACTGTACTCCTTTGTTCTTGAACGAAGAACCACAAGTCATTGGGATAATAGATAAATCGATAGTAGCAGCTCTCAATGCAGCATTGATTTCTTCTTCTGTAATTGAATCCGGATCTTCGAAGAATTTCTCCATCAAAGTCTCGTCATATTCAGAAACAGCTTCTACTAATTTCTCTCTATATTCAAGAACTTCATCTTTCATGTCTTCAGGAATTGGAACTACCTCAAAAGTAGCACCTTGTCCAGCTTCATCCCAGATGATCGCTCTGTTTTTAATTAAGTCAACTACACCTTTAAAATCTTCTTCAGCACCGATTGGTAAAACGATTGGAACTGCGTTAGATCCTAACATGTCTTTAACCTGGTTTACCACGTTAAGGAAGTCAGCACCTTGTCTGTCCATTTTGTTTACGAATCCCATTCTAGCAACTTTGTAGTTGTCAGCAAGTCTCCAGTTTGTTTCAGACTGAGGCTCTACTCCATCTACTGCAGAGAATAAGAATACCAATCCATCTAATACTCTTAAAGATCTGTTTACTTCTACAGTGAAGTCAACGTGTCCCGGTGTATCGATAATGTTGAAGTGGTAAGGTTTAGTATCAGCAACAGGTTTTCCTTGATCCGTTGGAAAGTTCCAAGAACAAGTAGTTGCAGCAGAAGTAATAGTAATACCTCTTTCTGCTTCCTGCTCCATCCAGTCCATTGTAGAAGCACCATCGTGAACTTCTCCAATTTTGTGGTTTACACCTGTATAGAATAAAATCCTTTCTGTAGTGGTAGTCTTACCCGCATCAATGTGAGCAGCAATACCAATATTTCTTGTAAATTTAAGATCTCTACCCATTTCAGATTAGAATTTAAAGTGTGAAAACGCTTTGTTAGCTTCCGCCATTTTGTGAGTATCAGTTTTCTTTTTGAAAGCTGCACCTTCTTCTCTTGAAGCAGCTACAACTTCATTAGCTAATTTCAAAGCCATAGACTTATCATTTCTCTTTTTAGAGTAGCTAATTAACCATTTCATTGCCATAGAAATTTTTCTATCAGCTCTGATTGGCATAGGAATCTGGAAGTTAGCTCCACCTACTCTTCTAGAACGTACTTCTACGTGAGGCATAACGTTTGTTAATGCATCTTTCCAGATTTCAAGTGCAGTTTTTTCAGTTTCTCCTTTTTTAGTTTCTACGATCTCTAATGCATCATAGAAAATTTTGAATGCGATAGACTTCTTACCGTCTAGCATTAAGTTGTTTACGAATCTCGTTACCAATTGATCATTAAACTTCGGATCTGGTAACAACGGTCTTTTTTTCGCTTTTGTCTTTCTCATTGCTTCTGTACCTTATTTAATGATTATTTTTTCTTTCCTTTTGCAGGAGCAGCAGCTGCTTGTCCTGGTTTAGGTCTCTTAGCTCCGTACTTAGATCTTCTCTGAGTTCTTCCATTTACACCAGCTGTGTCTAATGCACCTCTTACGATGTGGTAACGTACTCCCGGTAGGTCTTTCACCCTTCCGCCTCTAACCAATACTATCGAGTGCTCTTGAAGATTATGTCCTTCGCCCGGGATATAGGCGTTAACTTCTTTACCGTTAGAAAGTCTTACCCTTGCTACTTTTCTAAGTGCAGAGTTAGGTTTCTTAGGTGTAGTTGTATATACTCTCGTACATACACCACGTCTTTGTGGACAAGAATCAAGGGCAGCCGATTTGCTCTTCTTGGCAAGCGTGGCTCTTCCTTTTCTTACTAATTGTTGAATAGTAGGCATTTAATTGCTTTTTATTTTAGGGTGCAAAAATAGTAATTTTTTTTTAATTAACAAGCGGTTGCATATAAATAATCTTTTTTATTAAAAATTAATTAACAGACACTTACATTTAATCAACGATTGTGACGGTAACGTTTTTATTCCAATTAAATTTTTTAATATTTTGTTTCAACTGCTCCAGATTCCTCACATCTATGGAATATATAGAAACTTCAAGTCTTGCTACCGTAACCTTTTCTTCAATTTTCACAACAGCTGCTTTTTTCCAGCCGGCAGGAACATATCCTTGCAACCAACCTTCATATACAACAGCAATATCATATCTATTATCTGTACTATATTGAGTAAGGAAATTTCCAAACTTTTCGTCAAACTTCTTTTTACCTTCATTGAAATGAATGGTTTCCACAGAACCCAGACCGGCAATATCAAGCAAATGAATATTGGTATAATAACATATTGCTCCGATATCATTAGCTACAACTTTAGAATTATTATAAAACTGATGCAGAAATTTTGCCGACTGCACCTGCTGCTCATAGATGTTTTTCCCTCCACCCATCATTATTTTGTGAGCAACTCCTCCTTTATATATAAGAAGGAAAGCATTGGCAGCAATCAATATGGTAATTAATTTTTCCTTTTTAATATAATTCCGGAAATCAGAAAACAGCTCTTTAAACTTTGGAATCAATGCCATACAGAATCCGGTAAGGATATAAGCCTCATAACGCAGATGTCCTTTCAAATCAGCAAACATGCAATGACAGATCATAAGTAGGGAAAATACAATCAGTAAAAAGTTATCTTTTAATACATCCTGTACATTCTTTACTCTGAAATCCCTATAAACCACAATAAGACAAAGTAAAACAGGAAAAACACCTACTTTATAGAAACTCACATTCAACAGAAAGTTATCCAGTAAAATTACTTTCAACTGCTGCACTATATTGGAATCAAGACTCAGCTTTGTTCCTTTCACCACTACAGAATTGGGAAAAAAGAATCCGTCTTGCTGATAGTTATAAGCACAGAAAGCTATGATCGGTATAAATCCCAATAGTAAAATTAGTATAGCATCTTTCCATTTTCTGACAAGAGCAAACATAAATGCCAGAATTACGAAATAGAACATACTCTCAAAGCGAACCAACCCCATCAGCAAAATACTTAGATAGAAACCATACAGAGCAACTTTACTCTGGTTTTTATGGGAAAAACAAAAGATATTAACAACAAAAAGAAATACCTGAAAAACATGCTCCATTCCTGAAAGAAGATTGATCTGAAGCACAATAAAAAATACAGTGAAAAGAACACCCAGAACAGTTTCTTTTACTCCTTTGAGAACCTGAGCATAATAGGTGGAAAGGAAATATAAAATTCCGGCACTGAAAATAATATTGAAATACAAAGGGATCTGATCATTATTCCCAAAAAGAGTAATCAGTAAACTAAGAATATAGGTGAATAATGGTGACGATGAAGTAGAGGAAAACTGGTATTTCGTCATTCCCCAGACATCATACAACGCAAAATTCTTTGCGATAGCAAGATGAATGTAAGCATCGTCCAAAAGATAAGTGTAATGTCCTTCTGTTTTCATCGATGAACTGATGTAGTAAAACAGGCAAATAGAGAAAAAAATAATAAAAGACCATAAAAAACTTCGTAATCTTATATGTTGGAATGCTTTCATGATTAATGATAAATATAAGTTTCAAAGATAAGGATCATCTGCAGTAAACCTGCAAATCAGAAATAATTATTCTATATAACTATATTTCTATTATTATTTTTAAGGTTTAAATTTCAATATATTCAAACTATTTTAAAAAACTTTCTCATAGTTATCTTCTATTGGTAAAGCAGGCAGTTCGGCACAATATTTCGTAAATTTGATATGATAAGAAGATCACATGATTCAATCACCGCAATAATCTTCTTTTAAAAATCTAAAATTCGGTGATGATACACAACTTTAAAAAATAAATATATACATATGAAAAACGCTAGTATTATCGGACTTAAAGAAGTCGACTGCAAAAACATTTCAGAAAAATTAAATATCCTTTTAGCCAACTATTCTGTATTTTATCAGAACACGAGAGGATCTCACTGGAACATCAAAGGGGATCAGTTCTTTACTCTTCACCCAAAGTTTGAGGAACTTTACAACAGCCTTGTTTTAAAAATTGATGAAATTGCCGAAAGAATCTTAACGTTGGGTGCTACTCCGGCTCACAATTATTCGGATTACTTAAAAGTAGCAACGATCAAGGAAAGCAAAGAGGTATCAGATGGTACGAAAAGTGTTGAGCAGATCTTAAGCTCTTTCAAAGTAGTAATTGATCTTCAGAGAGAACTTTTGGACATTACAGATAAGGCTGGAGATGAAGGAACGAATTCTCAGATGAGCGACTATATTACGGAGCAGGAGAAAGAAGTTTGGATGTACAATTCCTATCTGGGGAAATAAGCTAATGAAGATCATCAAAATATTTCAAAAAAATCGCCTTACATTTAGGCGATTTTTATTTTAATTTTTTATATTTGCGTTAAAATTACACATATTATGAACGACGTAAGACTAAACTCTATTTTAGATAACGATTTCTATAAAATAACCATGCAGAATGCAGTGGTAAAACTATTCCCTAGCTCTATTGTAAAATATGAATTTATCAATAGAGGGAAACATCACTTTCCGGAAGGCTTTGCTGCAGCTTTAAGAGAAGCTGTGAACAAAATGGCTGAACTGAAGCTTACCAAGGATGAAAAGAAATTCATGGCAAGAACCTGTCCTTATATTGATCTTCCGTACCTTGATTTCCTTGAAGGCTATCATTATGATCCATCTGAAGTAAAAATTCACCAGGAGGGAGGAGATCTTTCCGTGATCGTTGAAGGACTTTGGTACAGAACTATTCTTTGGGAAGTACCTTTATTAGCTTTGATCAGCGAGCTTCATTACGAGATGAATCACATGGAAAGAGATTCTAATGAAGTGGTGATGAGTAAAACGATTGAAAAGGCAGATTCACTGGCAAGATTAGGAGTTACTTTTGCCGAATTCGGGACAAGAAGAAGACATTCTTATAAGGTGCAAAACCTTGTTATGGAAGCTTTAACTCAGAAAAAAGAATCTACTTTTATCGGAAGTTCCAATGTACATTTTGCGATGAAGTATGGTGTAAAACCAATCGGAACGCATGCTCATGAATGGTTTATGTTCCACGCTGCGGAATATGGCTTCAAAATGGCAAATGAATTAGCCCTTGAGCATTGGGTAGATGTATACAGAGGAGATCTTGGAGTAGCTCTTTCTGATACTTATACTACAGATGTATTCTTCCAGCAGTTTGATAAAAAATTCGCGAAACTTTTTGATGGTGTACGTCATGACAGTGGTGATGCTTTAGAGTTTGCAGATAAAACAATTGCTCATTATCAGAAAAATGGCATTAATCCAATGTTTAAGTATATTATTTTCTCAGATGCTTTAAATCTTGAAAAAGTAGAGGAAATTACAAATTACTGCAGAGGAAAAATAGGTATTTCTTTCGGAATAGGAACCAACCTTACGAATGATGTAGGATTAAAACCAATGAATATTGTCATGAAACTTATCGGTGTACAGGCTCCTAATAAAGAATGGATTCCTACGGTAAAACTTTCTGATGAGCATGGTAAATATACGGGTGATCCTAAAATGATCGAGCTTGCCAAAGAATTTTTAAGAATAAAAAATTAATGTAACCTCATTAAGACTATTAAATATAACCTCGTAACCATCGAGGTTTTTTTTTGTGTCATAATTTAGTTTTCAAAATTCAATAAGGTTTTGTTATATTTATCAAAATAAAACAAGATGAAATCAAGAATATTACTAACTATATCTCTCTTTATATCAGTATTCTCCTTTGCTCAGGAAAAGAAAACCCAAAAACCAAAGTTTAATCAAGAGTTAGCGACTTCTCTTGGCGCAGATCAATATGGAATGAAAGCGTACACCATTGTAATGCTAACTACCGGTTCCGCAAAAATTGAAGACAAAGCTCAAATGGGAATCTTGATGAAAGGACATATGACCAACATTGGTAAACTAGCTGATGAAGGTAAAATTATTGTAGCAGGACCTTTTCTGGAAAAGAATAAGGAAAACTACCGTGGAATGTTTATTTTCAATACAAAATCTAAGGAAGAAGCGGAACAATGGGTAAAAACGGACCCTGCTGTTCAGGCTGGAGTTTTTAGTTATGAAATCTTCCCATGGTATGGTTCAGCGGCATTACCTTTATATCTTAAACATCATGATGAAGTAACACAGGAGAACCCTTAATATTTCATTCAATAATAACAAGAGGCTTTCAATGGTGAAAGCCTCTTTTCTCTTTTTAATAATCAATACACATATAAGGTCTTCTTGGCTGTACACAGCAATATGGGTTGCTGCAGAAAGTATATCCAGGTTTGCAAACTCCATATTCTAATGGAACTTCACAGTTGGTGTACTCACCACCATTGATAGACTTTAACTCTTTTCTGTTTAAAGCTTTTACGTTTTTCATGGTTGTTTTAATTATAGTCATTCCTACTCTTTAAGATTTTCGGATACCTCTTATTTTATTTCTCTCTAAACTGAATTAAATATACAATATAATTATCAAAATACTATATTTCAAATAATTATATTAAATAAAAAACAAAATAACACTTAAGTATTTCTTTATTTAATGATTTATTTTTATTAATTTAACATGATCAAAAAATAATATAGTTTATTCATTATAAGACTATTACAAAACCAAACTAATATTAAAAATTAATCACATGAAAAAATTGAATTTATCTCCGCTTTCGAGAACAGATCTGAAAGAAGTATTTGGTGGATATTTATATCCCGCACCATGTCCTGGAGGATGCCCTGGTGAAGCTATGATCAGATGTCCTGACGGTTCTACCACAATGACAAATTTTATATGCATGGGAAACCAATGTGTACCAGCTGCAATGTGCAAACCATTGATTCTTGAACCTTTTCCAGATCCAATAATAATTACCCCATAACACGATAAACAACATACAAGGTGAGCTTTCCGGCTCACTTTTTTATTATCTTTAAATAAAGAAAATTCACCATGAAAACCATTGAAGAAGTCCTGAAAAAACTTGATGAAATTATCATCTGGTGCAAGGAAAATAAAAGTCCTGCCGGATATTTTGCCTGTACCTACAGAATTATGACCGCTCAGGTTTTAAAAGGAATTCAACAGAAAAAGTTTGAAGATAATCCAAGAATGGTTCTACTGGATATTGCTTTTGCCCAAAGATATCTCGAAGCATGGGAAAACTACAGCAAAGGAAAGAAATGTACCCATTCATGGTATATCGCTTTTGAAGCCACCAAAAATAAGGACCTCCTGATATTACAACATATTTTCCTGGGGATGAATGCTCACATCAATCTGGATCTCGGAATCTCGGCAGCAACCATTATGCCCTACCGAAAGATCAATCCTTTGAAAAAGGATTTTGAGAATATTAATAATGTCATTGCTTCCATTAATCAGAAGGTTCAGGATTCTTTGAATAAGATATGCTATCCTGTACAACTCATAGATCAGCTTTCTGATGGAAAGGATAATGCAGTATTGGATTTTGCCATCTCAAAAGCAAGAGACACTTCATGGGCTACAGCGGTCATTGCATCAAACACTCCTAATTTCCTGAGAGAATCCGTCATCAATATTGTAGATTATGCAGCTGCTAAAGTAGCCACACAGATTTTAAATCCGAAAATCCTTACTCCTCCCCTTCTCAAAGAACTTAAGAAATGTGAAAGTAATGATGTTGTAAAAAATATTGAGATTCTGGAATCTACAAAGTCTATTTAATCTAAAAACAAAAGGTCGGGATCTTCCTCACGGATCCCGACCAAATAATGAACAAATAAAAAGAAACTATATTGCTTCTTTATGCTTTTTTCGATAAGCATAGTAAAATACAATCGGTAATACTGTAAATGATAACAGCATACAGATAATCAATCCTCCTACGATCATGATTGCTAAAGGTTTTTGGATTTCAGAACCCATTCCGTTGGACATTGCTGCCGGAAGAAGTCCCATGGAACCCATCAAGGCAATCATTACCACCGGACGTATTCTGCTTTTCACTCCTTCAGAGATCGCTTCTTTAAGAGACATTCTGTTCTGAAGGTTTTCTTTCATCACTCCAATCAGGACGATACCGTCAATGGTAGCTACCCCGAAAAGGATAATAAAACCAATTCCTGCAGAGATTCCGAAAATAGTTCCCGTAAACCATAGTGATAAGAATCCTCCGATGAATGCAAATGCCAATGTAATGGAAGAGATCAAAGTATCTTTTACATTCCCGAAATTGAAATACAACAACATTAGAATCAATACAAGCGATATTGGAACTACCATTGCCAATTGTTTTGCCGCTCTTTCTTTGCTTTCAAACTCTCCTGCCCACGTCATTTTATGGTTTTTTGGAAGTTTCACATCTTTATCTACTTTTTCTTTTGCTTCTTTAATAGCACTTCCCAGATCTCGCCCTTCAATATTAAATCCTACTCCAATGTATCGGCTGTTCCCTTCACGGTAAATAAAAGATGGTCCGGTATGATAATCAATGGTTGCAATTTCCTTCAATGGCACTTTTTTATTATCCTGAGTCGGAATCAGAATATTACCCATTTTTTCAGGGGTATCACGATAATCTTTTTCAAATCTCAGCATGACATCAAACATTCTTTCCTGTTCGTAAAACTTGGTCGCTGCCTGTCCCCCAATCGTCATTTCAATAACCGCCTGTGCATCTGCTGTGGAAACTCCGTATTTTGCCATTTTTGAATCGTGAAGCTGTATTCTCAATTCAGGAAGTCCGATATTTTTAAAGACATTGACATCTGAAATTCCCGGAACAGTTCTGATGGAGTTCGCTACCTGATTCGCATAATTTTCGAGTTCAAATAAATCGTTTCCGAAAATTTTAATTACCAATGGAGCTTTTACTCCTGCCACATATTCTTCCACATTATCCTGAATCGGCTGGCTGAAACCAAAGTTGATTCCCGGATATTTTTCAAGGGAAGTTCTCATTTCCTCAAGAAGTTCTTCTTTGGAGATCTTTTTCTTCCATTCTTTTTCAGGTTTCAACTGGATATTAAATTCAATATTAAAGAATCCCGTAGGGTCTGTTCCATCATTGGGACGTCCGGTTTGGGTCATTACGAATTTCACTTCATCATACTTCATTAAAATCTCCTTCATTTCTTTGGTAAGACGTACGGATTCGTCAAGGTTTACGCTATTCGGAAGTGTTGCACGCACATAGATTGCCCCTTCATTAAGCTTAGGTAAGAATTCTGATCCATAGTTTGAAAATCTCCATCCGCAAATTGCTAATAGGGTGAGAAAACCAATCAAAAAGCCTTTTTTATAACGAATACTGAATTCATAAATTCTATAGATATTCACTCTGAAGAATCTCGAAATAAAGTTCTCTTTCTCCTCAATATTTTTAGTCAATAAAAGCTTACACATTGCCGGAACATATGTTAAACTCAAAATCAACGAACCTAGCAAAGCATATCCTAATGTAAATGCCAATGGTGAGAACATTTTACCTTCCACTTTCTGGAATGAGAAGATTGGTAACAATGCAACAATCAGAATTAATAAGGCAAAGAAAATATAGCTTGCTACACTTCCGGCGCTCTTCTTAATGATTCCAAGCTTGGAAATTTTATTAAACCTTCTGAGTCCTATTTTCTTGGCTTTAAGTTCGAGGGCGACAAATACATGTTCTACAATAACGAGCGTACCTTCCAGCAACAAACCGAAGTCAAGCGCTCCCATAGAAATAAGGTTAGCCGGTAGTCCCTGAATTTTCAGCATAATAATAGCAAAAAGGAATGCCAACGGAATTACTGAAGCCACAATAAAAGTAGTTCTCCAATTGTACAGGAATATAAATACAATGATGGAAACCAAAATAACTCCTTCGATCAGGTTTTTGGAAACTGTGTTTACAGTTGTATTCACCAGCTCAGTACGATCAATGATCGGAACAATCTGAACATCGCCAGGTAGTTCTCCTCCATTCAGCTCTTCAATTCTGTCTTTAAGTCTTGCAATAACTTCGCTTGGATTTTCGCCACGAAGCATGATCACAATTCCTTCTACAACATCATTTTCTTTATTATAACCTACCTGCCCTAATCTTGGTTTTGCAGAAATTTTTACTTCAGCAACATGTTTTACCAAAATAGGGGTAGAACCTTTTACTTCAATCTGAATGTTTTCAATATCCTCTTTTTTCTCTAAAAGACCAATCCCCCGCACTACATAAGCCTGATCTCCTTTTGCAACAACATCTCCTCCTACATTAATATTACTCCTCGAAACCGCTTCATACACATCCAGGGGGGAAAGGTCATAATTGTGTAATTCCGTAGGATTAATTTTTATTTCATATGTTTTTTCTTCTCCCCCAAAGCTCACAACATCAGCAACTCCGGGAACGGCAAGCAATTCTCTTTCAACCACCCAATCCTGAATAGCCGTAACTTCTTTAATGGGAAGTTTACTTTTAATAATGTATCTGTAAATTTCTCCGGTTGCTCCTGATGGAGGCTCAATACTATATTCCGCACCGTTGGGTAAATCTACATTCCCGAGTTTATTGGAGGCATATTGCTGCGCATAAAAGTCATTGACATGATCATCAAAAATCACGGTAACCACCGACAATCCAAATAAAGAAATGGAACGCACCGATGTTTTATTGGGAATGGCATTCATTTCTTTGGAAATCGGAAGGGTAACAAATTTCTCTATTTCTTCGGCACTTCTTCCGGGCCATTGGGTGATTACTCTTACTCTTGTATTGGTAACATCCGGGAATGCCTCAATAGGTGTATGTATATAGGAATAGATTCCTCCAATCAACAAAAGGAAAGTCCCCAGAAGAACGATCAATGAGTTTTTTAAAGAAAAGGAAACTATATTCTGTACAAATTTTCGCATTACTTCTTGGAATTATTTAATTGTGTTTTCAGGTTTTCGTAGATCAGTAATCCATTGGATGCAATGACATTTTCACCTTGGTTTAAGTTACCCTCCACATAGATGTATTGGTTGTTGGAAGCTATTTCCGTCACTGGTCTGATCTCCAGTTCACAATCTTTTTTATACACCACTACATAGCTTTGGTTATTATCAAAGATTAAAGCCTTCGCTGGAATAGCCAGCGCACTTTTATTCTGGGAGTTAACTGGTAAAACAACATCTGCTGACATTCCCGGTCTTAGCTTCATCCCATTATTATCCATAATGATTTTCGCCTTTAATACTCTTTCATTTTCATTAAAAACCTGCGAAATATTATTGATCTTTCCTGAAAAGCTGTCATCAGGATAAGCCAAAGTCTTTACAACAACCGGCTGATCTACATAAACATGTCTCATATTGGTAGCATATACATTTGCCATCACCCAGACTTTATCCAAATTGGAAATAGTAAAAAGCTGATCTCCGCCAGCAGTCACGGGCATTCCCTTAGAAATATTTTTAGTGATCACATAACCGTCTGCTGGTGCTTTAATCTGAAGTGTACTTCCTCCCGCGGAATACAACTGCATATTTTTCTGGGTCTTGGAAATATTAGATTGTAATATGGTAACTTCAGCTTTTGCTTCCTGAAGATCTTTTTGAGAGGCTATATCATCTTTGTACATAGCTTCTACGGACGCAAGCTTTCTTTTCGCAACTGCAAGCTGTGCCTGCAATGTCTGGGTATCGTCCTGCATTTCATTCACCGCTGTACTTTTTACACTTGCCAGCACCTGCCCTTTTTTCACGTAATCTCCAAGAGAGAAATAAGTATCTGTAACAACTCCATCCACAAGACTTACGAACGGAACTGTTTTATCAGAATTACTTTCCACTTCTCCGGTAAGCGTTATACTTTCTTCGATGGGAAGCATTTCTGCTTTGGCAAGTTTAATATCTTTTTTAAGTTCTTTACTGATACAATAGTTTTTTTCTGCTTCAGCATTCTGCTTTTGATCTTTACAGCCTGTAAGTGTAACTAGGGCAGACAGGTATATTGCTGCAATATATTTGGTAGTGTTCATTATTATAGATGTTTATGTTTTTGATAAGGAAATGAGGAATTTTATTTTAAAACCATGATGCCTTATAAGTCTTGTCCTACAACATATTGCAGGTTTTCATAGTATTGATTAAGTTCTTTTTTAGTATCCAGAATGATCATCTTATTTCCGATGTAGGTATCCAGAAAGTCCATATATTCCAGCATGCTGATATTTCTTAATCTGAAATTCTTTTCATGGCTTACCAACAATCCATCCAGTGTGGATTCATAAGTATCATCTATTTCTTCAGAAACTTCCTGAGTACGGATATAATTTCTGAAGATGGAAACAATTTCATTCTCAGATTTCAGCATACTTTTACGGGTTTCATTCTTACTTTTCTCAATCTCAAGTTTCGCCTCCTGAATATTTCCTTTATTTCTATCGAAAATGGGAAGATCAACGGAAAGACCTAATCCAATAAAATCTTTCATAATATTTCCGCCACGGTCATATCCTATTGAAACCGCTACATCAGGTGTTTTCATCGCATTTTGAATTTCAAGATTCTTTGCTGCGTGTTTTTCTTTATTTTTAGAGATGAGAATGTCTGGACGATTTTCTTTTGCTTTATCCAGCCATTGCGTTAATTCAACTTCGGAAAGCTGTTTCTCCGGCATGGTAAAAGCATCTGAAATTACGAGGTAATGATTAGAAGGAATCATCAACAAAGACTTCAATTCTGCCTGCTGATCTTCAATTTCCTGCTTTAGCGAAACAAGCTTTTTCTTAAACTCAATTTCCTGTGCCTTCAGACGGATATATTCCGCTTTACTGATATTCCCAAGGTTTAATTGGTTATTGTAAGACTTTGTTAATTTTTCGATAGAAGCGATTTGTCCCTGATAAATTTTCTGCTGTTCCTGATTATATAGGATCTCCGTAATCGTATTTCTCAGCGTCTTTTTAATTTCACGTAATACTTCCTGCAATTCATATTTCTCACCTTCTACTTCTATTTTCTGGAGCTCAATATTTTTTCTTCGCTTTCCTGCCGTTTGAATCACCTGCTCTATTTCCGCAGAGATCTGAGTATTCTTCCCCCAATTTCCAATAAGTGCAGGTTGTTCTTCAATATCGTAAGTTCTCCAAAGATTTACTTCACTGATACTTAAGGTAGGATTAGGCCAGTATTTAGCCTGTACAGCTCTTGCTTCTGCCTGAGAGATTTCAAGTTTCTGAGCAATAAGATCCAGATTTTTGGATAGAAAAATTGTTTCAGCTTCCTTTCTGTCAATTTTCAAAGTGTCTGAAATCTGAGCTGAAAAGAAACTGAAACAAGGAATATAAAATAGTGTAAAAAAGATTTTCTTCAAGGTCTTTATTTTAAGACCACAAAGCTATTCGTCTAATATTAGAGGGAATTTCGAGTGAAATTAAAATTCAATTAGTTCAACATTAGAGTTCGATTAGAATATTTTTAAATATGCTCGCTGATTATGGAGATTTAGCAGATTTTTTTAACACGAATAACACCAATTTTTTCACGAAGAACACAAGTTATGGAAAGCTGGGAGATCAATTCTGATGAAAAAATTATTTACTGTGCCCACTGATTAAGGAGATTGAGTAGATTTTTTAAACATAAATAACACGATAAAATCATATCACACAATATTTTTTTTCACAAACATCCGCGTAATCTGCAAAATCTGCGAGAGCCATACAAACATCAATAGAAACGGACTTTAGTCCGTTTATCTCTGTATTTAAAATCCAATTGGCTTTAGCCAAAACTTAAAATACTTAGATTGAAGGAAACAAAAGCAAAACACTCGTTCCCACATTTATTGTAGAATCAATTTTCATTACAATATGATGATGATCAAAAATGCTTTTAGATAATGACAACCCAATGCCGCTTCCTTTAACATCATCCACATTCTTTCCTCTGTAAAAAGTATCTGTAATTTTCAAAAGATCTTCAGCATCAATTCCTTTCCCTTGATCTTTGACCTCAATATTCAATCTGTTATTATTTTCAGACAGCGTAATAACGACGGGATGATTCTGAGAATATTTAATCGCATTTTCTACAATATTATAAAGAGCAAGATATAAAAGAGTTTCATTTCCGGGTAATTCAAGCAAAGTTGGTTTTGCTACCTGAAGATCTATTTTGAGAGTTGAATTTTTCTCTTTTGCCTTAGATTCCAGCTTCTCATAAATCTTCCAGATCAGTTCATCTACTCTTACCTGTTTGTGTGAGGATTCTAGCTTAGTCATTCCTGACATTAAAAGAAGATTATTGAGTATATTTTCAATTTCATACACGTTTTCCAAAGATTCTTTGGCTACCTTTTTATACTCTTCAGGGGTTCTGTCTTTTTGAGCAAAAACTTCAAGATTACCGGAAATAGCAGCTAAAGGAGTTTTGAATTCATGAGAAACATAATTGATGAAATTCTGTTGGAGCAAAACATTTTCTGAGATACGACCTAATAATTTATTATAAGATTTGATAAGATCTTCAATCTCATCGTTGGTATTTGTTGATGTAATAGCTGTAGAAATATTATTGTAATCTACTTTATTAATACGTTCCACCACATTTGAAATCGGTTTATAAACAACCTTTGAAAGATAACGGCTCAGGAAATAAATCGCCAGCAATCCGATAATAAGCACAGAAAGCATAATAATGGAAAGCCGCCATATCTGCGATTGGAAGGAATCATTCGGTGACTTTACGAAAACAACAAAATCCCCCTGATTATCCGGATAAAAAATCCCATAGTAAAACTGATTATCAGACATAAACTGCGTTCCTTTATTGTTCCTTGCAGCCTGAATATGAGATAGTTTTATGTTCTTGTCATTTAGATTCTGCCCGAACGTTACTTCATTATTCTGATTATAAACCGCTACTCTATTATTCTGGATCAGATGATTGTATTCATTTTTGATCTGGGCATGTCTGTCCTTTGGCAACTCATCCTTTTCCAAATAATAAATAGCAGAAATAAGCGCCGTATTCCTTAGCTTTTCAAAATAAAAGATCTTCGTACTGTCATAATAAGCAAAAAATATCACCGCAGATGTGATGATAGAAACAATGCCAAACGAAAGGCTGGAAATAAGGGTAAATCTACTTCTGAGCGTCATTTAATCTTTAATTAAATATCCTGTTCCTTTTACCGTATGAATAATTTTCTGTTCCGATTCATCAATTTTATTACGGACATAGGAAATGTAAACATCTACTACATTCGTTGCACTGTCAAAATCAATTCCCCAAACGTTGTGTAAAATCTGAGTTCTGCTCAATACTTTATTTTTATTCTCCATAAGGAAAGTAAAAAGCTTGTATTCTGTAGGAGAAAATTCAATTTCATTCCCATTTTGAGTCACTTTATGAAGATCCGTATCGATCGTAATCGTGCCACAAGACAAAAGAGTATCTTCTTTCTGATAGCTTAATTTATTACGTCTTGTTAAAGCTTTAATCCTTGAAATCAATTCTTCAAAGTGAAAAGGTTTAGATAAATAATCATCTGCTCCCAGATCCAGCATTTTAATTTTATCATCAGGACTGTTCAATGCACTTAAAACCAAAATTGGGGTATAGTTCCCTTTAAATCTTATAATTTGAGTAAGCTGCATTCCATCCAATCCGGGAAGCATTATATCCATTAAAATAATATCAAAATCATAGGTATGAAGAATTTCGCGGGCTTTTTCTCCGGAATCTGCAAGCGTAATATTGTGTCCCGCCTCAGAAAGCCCTTTCAAGAGGAAACTGCTAATTCTCTGATCGTCCTCTACCAATAAGATATTCATAATGTTTCTGAAATTTCCCATAAATATAAGGATTCTGATTGAAGAAAGGAAGTTGAGGGAATCACTTCCAAAGTTTTCAGAACTGAATTATAGGATGCAAACTTCCAGCCTTTTTTCATAATTTTGAAGAATGGAGATGACATATTTACTTATCGGATGTATTGTGGGTGGAGCATTAGGAGCCATTATTTTATACTTTGCCCTGAAATCGTCTACGGTTTCAAGAAGTTCTTTTGATGAATTAAATTTCTTACATATCAAGAACAAATCTGATCTTGAAAATTCAAATATAAAAATCCAGGAACTGGCACAAAACCTTGTTAAAGAAAAAGATTCAAATATAGAACATCAAGATCTTCTGAATGATCTGAAAAATGAATTTGCAAAAATATCCGCTCAACATTCTTCACTGAACGCTCAATTTCAGGAACAAAAACAAATAATTACCAAACAGGATTATCAGATAGAAACTCTCATTGCTGAGAAGCAGAATTTCTTTGCTAAAAACTCCGAACTTTCTGCACAAAACGAAAGCCTGCAAAAATCTCTTATTACCCAAAAAGAAGAAATTACAAAAATTCAGGAAGAATCCAAACTACAGTTTGAAAACCTTGCCAATAAAATTCTGGAAGAAAAAACAGAGAAGTTTACCACTTTAAATCAAAATAACTTAAAAAACATCCTTGAGCCATTTCAAGAGAAAATCGCTGACCTTAAAAACAGAGTCAACGAAGCGTATGAAAAAGAAAACAAAGAGCGTTTCTCTCTTGCTGAAAAAGTAAAAGAACTTGCTGAACTGAATCAACAGATTTCGGAAGATGCTAAAAAATTAACCCGTGCATTAAAAGGAGAAAGTAAAACCCAAGGAAATTGGGGCGAAATGATTCTGGAAAGTATCCTTGAAAAATCAGGATTGGTAAAAGGCAGGGAATATTTCCTGGAACATGAGCTTCGTGATGAAGACAACAAAGCTTTATTTTCAGAATTTTCCGGTAAAAAAATGCGTCCCGATGCTGTTGTAAAATATCCGGATGAAAGAAATGTCATCATAGATTCTAAAGTTTCCCTTACAGCCTTCACAGAATTGGTAGACGAAACCGATCAGGATGTTTATATGATGAAACTTAATCAGCACCTAGGTTCCATCAAAAACCATATTATGCAGCTTAGCCAAAAGGCATATGACGATTATGGAAAATCCTTAGACTTTGTGATGATGTTCATTCCAAGTGAACCCGCTTATATTGCGGCTATGCAGGCAGACCAAAATCTTTGGAACTATGCCTACGAAAGAAGAATTCTTCTCCTTAATCCAAGTAACCTGATCACCTCCCTGAAACTGATAGCAGACCTTTGGAAACGTGAATACCAGAACAGAAACTCCCTTGAAATAGCAGAAAGAGGAGCAAAACTATATGACAAGTTTGTAGGGTTCGTAGATAATCTTGAAAAAGTAGGAAGAAATCTTGATCTCGCCAAAAATGTTTACAATGATGCTTATAAACAACTTTACACGGGAAATGATAATCTTGTGATCCAGACTCAAAAACTAAAATCATTGGGAATTAAAAACAAAAAGGATCTCCCTCAAAGCCTCATTGACAACAGTAATTTAATAGAATAAAAACTGAAACACCATGAAAAAATCCAATCTTATCCTATTAATATGCCTTCTTTTTTATCTCGCTTCACTTCCCTTCACAGCAGTATATGCAAAGGACCATGAAATGAGCGGACTAGCCTGCGCATTATTAGGCTGGGCAGAAATGGAGGGCGGCGGAATTGCATGGCTGGCAAATCCACTTCTATTTTTTGCTGCTTTTTCTCTTTTATTAAAAAAAACTAAAATATCAGCAGCCATCAGCCTGATTGCATTTGGACTTACCTTTTGCTATCTATCCGTTGGCGAAATTACAGTAAACGAAGCTGGACATCAATTTCCAATTACAGGATATGGACCTGGATATTTTCTTTGGATGGCAAGCTGCTTCACTCTATTATTGGGGAGTATTATTCTTATGATTACTTCTAAGAAAGTTTAGGATAAAACCTATAATTTGTAAAAATCTAAGGTATGCTTGCTTTTACACCCTATCCTAAATCCCAATCTATAAAAGAGATATTATTTTCCTCTCTGGCAGCAGGAATTTTAGTATATCTTTTCCTGATTATTTTCCAGCCATTTGGTACGGAAAGTTTCCATCATCCTTACAAATATCTAATTCTCTTTCCTTACACTGTTATTTTTGGAAGCTCTTTCTTTGCTTCAGATCTTTGCACTTCCAGATTTAAGAATTGGAATATCATCTCGGAACTTTTAAAAATACTTTTGATTTTATTTCTGGGATCTACTCTTTCTTATTTCTATAATTCATTATTTATAAGTCATGTAGCGCTTAGTTTCGGAAATTATTGCTATATGTTTTTGTATTCCCTTTCTATAGGTATTCCTATTTCTGCTATTTATATTTTATCAAGATATATTTATTTGAATTCCCATAAAAATATAACCCCAAATAATACTCCACAGCAGATTGAAACTCCAGAACATTCTATAAATACTATTCTTAGGATTTCTGCAAACAATACAATCTTGACCATTGCTGAAAAAGATTTATTATGTGTTCAATCTATGGAAAACTACTGTACGTTATATTATTTGGAAAGCAATACAGTTAAAAAAATATGGCTTAGAATAGGTTTATCTAATATATTAACTCAGATCCAAACCCAAACGATCAAAAGATGTCATCGTTCTTATATCATCAACCTCGGAAAAGTAAAGAATATTAAAGGTAATGCTCAAGGTTATAAATTATTTCTTCCGGAAATAGATTTTGAAATTCCGGTATCGAGAAGCTTTATATCAATTATAATTCCCGAATTACAACATATTAAAACATAAAGGTTTGCTATTAGTCACTATTTCTTGATGTTCATCACATTAAATTGTTCTCTATTCTGGAAAGCTACACTTTTGCTCAAAATAATTAACATGAGTAAAAACATTCGCTTCTTTTTGATCTTTATCTTAGGGTTTGTAATCTATTATTTCTTTGATCTATTTTACTTTAAAAATATACAGCATTTTATAAAAGAATTATTTCGCAGTAAGGCTCTAGCCCATGTATTAGCATACACTATTACTTTAATTCCTATAATCATTACTCTGAAAATTTTATTTCCCCAGAAGAAAATCTTCAACTTGTTCTCTTTAGATCAAAATGTACTTAAAGGCTTTACCCTAGCATTCATTGGAACCTTTCCCATTTTAATTGGATACATATTACATTTTAAAATAGCACATACACTCAGCTTTGAGTCACTGTTCATCAATACTATTTCATCAGCATTTTTTGAGGAAATCATATTCAGAGCCTTTCTCATAGGAATATTATTTAGGTTTACTAAACTGGGATTTCTTTCTTCTATATTATTCGGATCTTTATTATTTGCGCAGGTTCACTTATATCAAAGTCAGAACACAATAGAACTTATTGAGATATTTGCCATTACATTTTTAGGTTCTGTATTTTTCACATGGGTATATTTTGAACAAGATTTCAATATTTGGGCTGCTATATTTCTACATTTTTTCATGAACCTATATTGGGAAGTATTCAATGTATCGGAGAATGTTTCCGGAAACTTTTATGGGAACCTTTATAAACTTTTATCTATAATTCTTATTACAGGTATCGTGATTTACGATAAAAAGAAGAAGAAAAAGACATTTCAGATTACTGGGAAAACCCTTTTTATAAAAACTAGAGAAGTTCAATCATAAATTTTGCATAATTTTGCGAAATGTTGATAGAAAGTTTTCAAAACGAAAAAATAAAAAATGTCACTAAGCTTCTTACTGACAACAGGTTTCGTAAAAAATCAAACGTATTCGTTGTAGAGGGGCAGCAGGAAAATGCAAGAGCCATACAATATGATTTTGAGCCTGTGGAATTCTTTATCTGTGAAAATATCTTTAAGGAAAAGCTTCCTAATGGGAAAATTCATTATGTAAGCGATAAAGTATATGAAAAAATAGCTTACAGAGGCAGTTCCGAAGGGATTATTGGTGTATATAAAACAAAAGACACTCCTCTTACATCTTATAAACCAAAAGATAATTCCACTGTTATCATCGTTGAAGGAGTAGAAAAACCGGGAAATTTAGGTGCTATACTGAGAAGCTGTGAAGCATTTGGAGTAGATGCCCTGATTGTTGCTGATGGAAAAACAGATTTTTATAACCCAAATGTAATCAGATCAAGCGTAGGCTGCCTTTTCGGAATGGAAGTTTATCAGGCTGAAAACGAAGAAACATTCGAATTTCTTAAGAAAAACAGTTTTAATATCTATACAACATTGATGGATGAAACTGCTGAAGATCTTTATAAAAGAGATTTCACGCAGCGTTCTGCCGTTTTATTTGGTACAGAACATTCCGGGTTAAGTAATTTCTGGATTGGAAAAGGAAAAAACACTCTGATTCCGATGGCTGGAAGTATAGATTCTTTAAATCTAAGTAATGCCGTAGCAATCACCTGCTATGAATCTTTAAAACAAAAGAAAGGATAAACACTAAAGGAATATAACATCGCTATATTCCTTTTATTTATTATAGACTACTTCACCTTCGATGCAGGCTAAGGGAATGATTGATTATAAAGCATAAAAAAACCGTTTCACAGGGAAACGGTTCTTTTATTTTTAAGCTTAAGCTAGAATTATTTCTTAGCAGCATCTTTAGCAGCATCAGCAGCACCTTTAGCAGCATCAGCAGCACCTTTAGCAGCGTCAGCAGCACCTTTAGCAGCATCTTTAGCAACTTCAGCTCCAGCAGCAGTAGTAGCAGCAGCAGCATCTTTAGTAGCTTCTACAGCAGTAGTTGCAGCAGAATCAACAACTTTAGCAGCAGAATCAGTTACAGTAGCAGCAGAATCAGCTACAGTAGCAGCAGCAGAATCAGTTGTACCTTCAGTAGCTGTAGCGTCAGTTTTTTTACAAGCAACTAGAGAGATTGCAGCGATAGCAGCTACGAATAATGACTTTTTCATAATAAATTAAATTTAATTTTGTTAATATTGTTTTATAAAATTTTCTTCTGTTCTGTTATTTGAACAAGACAAAGGTATAGCAGTTAGAAAGTTTGTCTATGAAAAATAATTGTAATACCTTTGTAAAATAGTTTTACAAAAAAACATAACTGATAATCAACAATTTAATTATTTTAAAAAAAATTGACAGATTTAGATCTATTACACTTTGAACAGCTAAAAAAGGATGTCCAAGGTCAATATTTAAAAGAATATACCCCTTCGCAGGATGACATATCCAAGTGGAAGGGTATAGATATCATATATTTTCAGGAAGACCTACGCAAAAAAGCGAAAGGTAACATCAGCGAAAAATCATTTTACACGTATTTCAAAAACTCACCGGTCACCAAATTACCAAGAATTGACATGCTCAATTTATTGAGTATTTATGCGGGTTACGACTCATGGTACGAATTCAAAAAACAGCATCTTTTTGCCGGAGAATTATTATTGGAAAATGAAAATCTGGAAGAAGAAGACATCAATGAATTGGAAAAAACAGTTTCTGAAGCTCCTGAACTTCTAAAAACTGAAATTCAGCCTAAAAAAGTTGAAATCCAGACTCCCAAAAACGCTGATTTACAAAAAACAAACACTGAAAATCAAGAAGTTAATAAAAAACCAACAACCACAACTGAAGTTGAAACTTCAACAATTCCAACTAAGAAAAATTTCTTCAAAAAGAATGCTTGGGCCCTTATTACTTCAGTATTAATTGCAATTACTGGTTTGTTAGGATTCAAAGACGTTCTTTTTTCAAAAACTTACACGTATTGTTTTATCGATAAGGACAGAGGTGTTTCTGTGATTAACACATTAGACATAATGGTAATCAAGGAAAACGAATCTCCTTTGATGTATAAAATAAAACCAGGCGAGTGTTTTTCATATTCTACCAAGGATAAAAACCTTAAAATGAAGATCAGTGCTGCATTTTATGAACCGCTGGAAGTCAACAGAAACCTGGAGAATGCTCCTGGAGAAGAAAAAATCGAGCTTAAACCTGATGATTACAAGATGGCGGCTTATTATTTCTCCAGAAAAGATATTACAGGAAATTCAGAAGAACAGGTAGCCCTTATTAAGCAGAAAAGAAATCAGCTGGAAAACTTAATCAGTAATAATGCGGTTATTTATCAGGTGTATGACAACAACACCTATGGTATTGAAAAAATAGACAAACAAAAGTATATCACCCTCGTTACAACCCCTACTACATCCCTCAAGAATCTGAATGTAATAGAAATGAAAAAAGACAACGGTAAGATCGTATCCATTAAATTCAAAATTGCGACTACAGATGAAAAAAATAAATAACTTTTTACTTCTCTCTATACTTCTGACTTTATTTTTTGCCTGTAATAAAAAGACAGAAGCTAGTGATTTAGATAAACTTCGAAACAGCAATAACACAAAGAGCTATCCGGCTGTACAAATGGATAGCATGCAGGCCATCAATACTATTACCAAGCAGAAAGTTCAGGAACTTCTTGATCTTTCCACACTTTATGTAAGTGGAAACAGAAATACGGAAGTAGACAGCTTTATATATTCTCAGATGGAAAGCTATTTCCACAAGCCGGATTCTTTGACCTTTAAAAGAATGTTTAAAGAACTCGACAGTATGAAAGTAAAGGCAGCAAAGGTAAATTCACTTAACGTTTACAAGGAATTCTATAAGAAAGACACCTTAGATTACGCCAAATTCAATGTAGAATATTTTGACGATAAGAATAAGTCTTTGGGAAGTTTTGAGAAAAATGCACAGTATATCCTGTTGTCAACATCCAAACTGAAAAAAGAATTCAAGTTCTATTTCTTAGACTTTTATTCCAAGCCGCTTAAGAAAGACAGTACTTCTGTAGAAGTAACCAAATAGTCCAGGGGAATATCATTCTTCCAGACATCATCGATATATTCATCGGGGTCAAAGTAATTGACTCCGATTTTTTTTGTCTCAAGGGAAATACTTTGAAAAAGCCCGTCATAAAAACCTTTTCCATACCCTACTCTGTTTCCTTTTTTATCGCAATATAAAAGCGGAGTAATAACATAGTCAAAATATTTCTCTCCCGAATCTTCATTAGAAACAGGTTCAGAAATTCCCCATTGACTCGTTTCAAAAGCCGAACCCTCAAAAATTTCAATATTGACAAGTTCATCACCAACAACTTTAGGGACAAAAACACGGATATTATGCTCAAAAAAATAATTAATGAAGATTTGGGTATCAATTTCCTTTTTAGTCAAAATAGGAAGGAAAACATGCGCTTTTTGGCATTCTTTAGGGTTGAAGTAGTCTATAAAGTTTGCAAAGATCTTTTCAGATAGCAAAAAAGCCTCATCAGTAGATAAGGCTTTTCTTTTTTGCATATATTTTTTTCTAAGTTCAGCTTTTAACATTATTAAATATAATTAAAATAATCTTACCGAACCAGTATATTTATAGGCTATGCGTTTTCAGCGGGTTGTAATATCTTATACAATTTGTCTGATAAACGAACTCTAAATGGAATTTCAAAAGTGATCTGATCTCCTTTCTTTGCTGTTTCACAAGGACCTCCATTAGCAAAAATTTCAGTAATTGTAAGTTCTTGCTCACCAGTTGTAGGTCCTGAAACTAAAACTTTATCTCCAATTGATAATTCTTGATTTTCAATTAAAAACTGTCCGATTTTTGATTTTGAGTAATAGTGCTCAGCTTTTCCAACCAATACTTTCTTAACGGCAATTTTCTGTCTGATATTCTTTGTTTCAGCCTTTGCTAAAGGTTGAGTAGATAAGTCTCCTGAATTTTTAAATTTCAACGCATCAGATTTACCTTTTCTGAAAACTTTATTTCCAACCTGTAAACCTTTTCTGAGTTTCACCTGCTCTTCCCAAGGCATATGAATAGTTTCCAGACATTCTGTAGAACAGGTATTTTCCATAGCAGCCTTACATTCATCACATTGGATAAATAACAGATGACAAGCATCGTTTGCGCAATTTGTATGATTATCACAAGGCTTTCCACATTGGTGACATTGAGAAATAATATCATCTGTAATTCTTTCTCCTAATCTGTGGTCAAATACGAAGTTCTTTCCAATGAATTTACTTTCAATATTCTCTTCCTTTATCTGGCGCGTATATTCAATAATTCCGCCTTCCAATTGATAAACATTCTTGAAACCCTGATGTTTGAAATAGGCACTCGCTTTTTCACAACGAATTCCTCCTGTACAATACATCAAAAGGTTTTTATCTTCTTTAAAATCCTGTAATTGCTCGTTGATAATCGGTAAACTTTCTCTGAAGTTTTCAACATCCGGAGTAATTGCTCCTTCAAAATGACCGACTTCACTTTCATAATGGTTCCTAAAATCCACTACAATTGTGTTCGGATCATCAAGCATATTGTTGAATTCCTGTGCTTTTAAGTGAATTCCTTTGTTGGTAACATCAAAAGTCTCATCATTCAGTCCGTCAGCAACAATTTTATTTCTTACTTTAATGGTAAGTTTTAAAAAGGAATAATTGTCTTGATCAACCGCTACGTTTAAACGGATTCCTTTCATAAAGTCGTAAACTTCCAGCGTATCACGAAAAGCCTCAAACTGGTCTGCAGGAACACTCATCTGAGCATTTATACCCTCATGGGCAACATAAATACGACCTAATGCATCAAGGGCATTCCAGGCTATAAATAAGTCGTCACGAAATTTTTTGGGATCTTCAATTTTGGCGTACGCATAGAAAGACAATGTAAGGCGGTCCTTACCAGCTTCATCAATAAGTTTAGCTCTTTCTTCTGCGCTTAAGGTGTTATACAGTTGCATGCTATAAACGTTTTAAGTGAGAAAAATATTTTTGCAAAGATAGTCATTTTTAATAAATGATAAATCATGAGTAATTACAGCTTCTGTAAATGTTCATTTTTTCATATTATTATTTTCTGTGATCATACTATTACAAAGTGATATTGCGTCACATTTCCTTTAATATTTTTTTAATTTTTGTTAACTCTGGCATTAACAATTATGACATAATGCATAAAATGACATAATACCCGTTAAATTTTAGTTAAAATTGAAACATAGCATACTAATTGCTTACTTATTTAACATTAAATTTGTTTACTCAAAAACAATAATTATAAATTAATTAATAAACAAGAAAGATATACAATGAAGAGTACTTTAAAAAAACTATTACCATTTGCAGTAGTCGGAGTAATCTCAGGAGCTACTACCGTTGGAGCTATACAATATTTTGGTCATGGCTCTAATAATGGAGATCAATCTTATTTCACAACAGCAGCCCCTACAGCATCATTCGCTGGAATGAATACGGGAGCAGTGGGTGATGATTTTGTAAAGGCAGCTAAGACAACCGTTCCGGCTGTAGTTACCATTAAAAACTATCAAAGCAGAACAGCAAGCAGAGCTTCTGAGCAGGATTTATTCGATTTCTTCTTTGGAGATCCATTTGGAGGAAGAGGACAACAAAGGCAAAAGCAACAGGCTCCGGAAAATATGCCTTCAGGAATGGGTTCTGGGGTAATCATTTCTCCTGACGGTTATATCATCTCAAACAACCACGTTGTAGCTGGTGCCAATAAACTTGAAGTTGTACTAAGCAACAAAAAATCATATATCGCAACTTTAGTAGGAACTGACCCGAATACGGATATTTCCTTATTAAAGATTGAAGAAAAAGGACTTCCTTACTTGAACTTTGCTAACTCAGACAATATTGACGTTGGACAATGGGTATTGGCAGTAGGAAACCCACTGGGATTAAATTCTACGGTAACAGCAGGGATTGTTTCTGCTAAAGGAAGAGGAATTGGTATTTTAGGAAGCCAGGGGAAAGCAACTAACCCAATAGAAAGCTTTATTCAAACGGATGCTGCTATTAATCCGGGTAACTCTGGTGGTGCATTAGTAAATACTAACGGAGAACTTATCGGTATTAACTCTGCTATCCAATCTACAACAGGATATTATCAGGGATACGGATTTGCCGTTCCATCTAATTTAGCGAGAAAAATCGTTGAGGATATTAAGAATTTCGGTATCGTACAAAGAGGATTCTTAGGAGTTTCATCGCTAGATCTTTCAAACGACCAACAGGTTCAGGCTTACAACAAACAATACAAGACTACAATTAAGTCAGGTAGCGGAGTCTATGTAACTGGATTTGGAGATAATAGTGGTGCAGAAGATGCAGGATTGAAAAAAGGAGATATCATTACTAAAATAGACAACTATGACATCACCGATTTTGCTGACCTGTCTATGTCTATTGGTAGCAAACGTCCTGGTGATAAAGTTCAGGTAACTTATTCAAGAAATGGTAAAGAATCTACAACAAGTGTAACTTTAAGAGACCAGAAAGGAGGAACTTCTACAAGAACTAAAGCTGACCTTAGCGTAACGGAAAAAATCGGAGCTGAATTTGATCCTCTTACTGAAAGATTCAAAACAGAATATGGTCTTAATAGTGGTGTAGTTAGCAAAAATGTATCTGAAGGAGGTGAAATGGCTAAAATCGGAATCGTAGACAACTATATCATCATTGAAATCAATGGCAAGCCAGTGAATTCGCAAAAAGACATCGAAAGCATTCTGAATAAATACCAAGGAAATGTTCAGGTGAAATTTGTAGATGACTACGGAAGAATGTACACTAAAGGATTTAAAATGCCTTAATCAAGAACTAAACAATAGTTATTTTCATATCACAAAGAAAAACCGCTGCAAGTATTTGCAGCGGTTTTTAATTATTTATCAACCTGAATTCAGGTTATTTAGATTTATTTATTTTTTCTGAGATTCTTTTCTTCTTATTACGCTCGTAGATTACTTCTACAATCTTACCACCAATCCATGAAAACGGAAAAAAAGTAAGAAAGATTGAGATTTTATAGAATGTAGGGTGATAAGGAAATATAATCACATCCAGCATCGCAATGAAAAGCATAATAAAACCAATCAGAATAGCATAGGCAACTTTGGCATATTTAACGATGATAGCGGTTGCAACACCTCCAATCGTAGTTCCCAGTCCGGAAATAAACAAAAGAAAACCAAAAAACGCCTTATCATCCTTCATACTGAAAAGAAACCTTTGCCAATGTTCAAAAGGAGCAAAAGCCTCGAAAGTAACCCATTGCGGAAAAACCCTAATACCAAGGGTAATGATAAGCCCTGCTATACCAAGACCCACTAACACCGCAATTGTATTTCTTATAAAATTCATTAATCCTGATGTGCGATCATAGAAATTTCGATATCCACATTTTTAGGAAGGCAAGAAACCTGTACTGTTTCACGAGCAGGATAGCTTTCCGCATCTAAATAAGAAGCATAAATATCATTCATTACAGCAAAGTCATCCATACTTTTAAGGAAGATGGTTGCTTTTACAACATTCTTAAATGTCATTCCGGCTTCAGTAAGAATTGCCTCAAGATTTTTCATTACCTGGTGCGTTTCTTTTTCAATTCCTTCTACCAGTTTACCAGTTGCCGGATCTACAGGAATCTGTCCAGAGATGTACAAAACTCCGTTCGCCATATTAGCTTGTGAATAAGGTCCGATAGCTGCTGGTGCATTCACCGTGTTGATTATTTGTTTCATATTCGGATATTTATTTTTATGCATGAAATCACCATTATTTACTTTTAAAAAAGATAATCAATAGAAATTTCATTAAAGTTTATTTTGGTTGCAAATATAAAATTTATATTCACAAATGCCAATCTGATATTAGAAAGGTGCATTAGGCTGAGTAAAACTTCTGTCCTTATACTTCAGTGCATCACTTAAGATATTGGCTTTGATACCAATAAAGAAGTCATATACTTTGTACTGCCCAAACGGAACCCAGTTAAAATTGATTGTAAAACTTCGCTGATCTCTTGAGAAACCAATCCTTGTATATGCAAGTTCTTTAGTCACCAGGTCATAATGCGTACTTCCGTTGATATTCCAGTAAGGAGTAAGCTTAATACTTCCGTCAAGACCTATTGATGCAATTTTGCTTCCAAACCTGTTTAATCCTTTTGAATAAGCATAGTTTGCGTTTACATTTAATGTCCATGACTGATCAAAATGAGCATAATTATCATCATCAAAATAATAATTTTCATTCCTTACTTCTCCTTTTGAAGAGTATTTTTTAGCATAATCTGTCTTTTCTCCAAAGATCTCGCTGCTTAACGGATATGAAAGCTGAACATTGAATCCTTGTACACTGAAATGCCCGAACTGCTCTGTTCTGATCCCTGAAGTTTCTCCCGGGTTAAAGGCAATTTTATAAGGTTCAAGGGTAAGACTCGTATTTACTGTAAGCTTGCTATTAAAGAAAGATGACTGCCCATTAATACTGAACAAAGACCAAGGGTGATCTTTAGCAGCAAAGTTATATCCTCCTGTAATATTTAAGGATTCAAAAATCTTCACCTTCTTCACTCCGGTAGAATCGCTCTTAGATTTCACCTTCATTTCAATATTGTTTCCGATACTGAAGTTTAATGCTCCAACAGGTCCTATTGAAGGGCTTCCTACAATCCCTTTTTCGAAAATTGAATAAGGAGTAATCGCTCCGTTTGCATTGTAGTAGTTTCTGTAATACCCAAAACCTGGGCTTGAGAAATCCGGAGAATAGCTGAATCCAAGACTTGGAGTTACCATATGCCTAACCGCTTCTACTATTGATCCTTTTTTAAATTTCATCATACCATACAATGTTGTCTGAAGACTTGCAGTGGTAGTAAAAGTAGAAAAACCTGTAAAATTTTTATTGATTTCGTCTACGGTAACATTTTTCACAGGATCATAATATCTGTTCAATGTTTTTGTAGTTAAAGCATTATCAATATTCGCACTTAAACTGAAAGTAAAATATTTTGCCAATGTAGTATTTGTAGCCAGGGAGATATTATTTTTAAGCCCTGTCTGCATTTTGTCCCACATTTCTTTTTTGAACAATTCGTTCTCTTGAGTATTTACAAAATTGGTAAGGTTGAAACCTGTATTTACTGTAATATTTTCAATTAGACCTTGTCTTACCCCTGTTTTTGATTTAAACAGATAAAATTGATTAATAGCAACATTCATTTGTGGCAAACGAAGGTCTGCAAATCCAGTAGCAAAATTCTGAGAATATGAAGCGGTACCTGTAATCGTTACCGGAAGCTTTAAAAATCTCTTGGTAAGGGTTACTGTTGAGTTTTGCTGAGTATTCAGAACGTTTTGGTTGAAAATATAATTGTTGTTAAGCGGATTGTTATAGAACTTTGTACTTACAACATCTACCGAAGCGCTGAATGTAAGGAAAGGGTTTGCTTTAGAATCCTGAGAATGACTCCAGTTGATTCTATATGTGCTGTTTCTGCTGTAGTCATCCAATCCTTTAATTCCTCTTACCATTGTTCCGATATCAGCATTGAAAGTTCCTGAATAACGGTACTTTTTCTGATAATTCATTTGCGGACGTACATTCCAGCTTCCTTTTGTATAAATATCCGCAAGAACTTTAAGATCGAAGTGCTCTCCTATCGGCTGGTAATATCCAATTCCATTAAGGAAGAAACCTACATCTTCTCTTTCTCCAAAACTTGGTATAAGAATCCCGGCTGCCCTTTTATCTGAGAATGGCAAAATAGCAAACGGAAGATATAAAGGCGTAGGAACCTTTTCTATATACATTTGAATAGGACCGGTAACAATCTGAGATTTCTTTTTGGTTTTAATAAGCTTGATATAATAAGCTCTCATAAAGTAATCGGCAGCAGTATCTTTTTTCTTAATAAAATAATCATCGGTCGTATAATCTGCGTTTCTCATTGCGAAAACCGTATCATTATACTTCTTAGTTTTTTGGGCGATGATTACCCCCTCACTTTCTTCTGTTCTTGCATTGAAAGCGATTGCCTGTTTTGTCTTTGTATTATAACTAAACTCGTTGGTTTCGTACTTTTTCCCTGCCTGAGTAGTGATTACAGGCTCTATAATCTTTCCTAAAGAATCTTGTTTACCACGAGCATAGATCAGATTTTTATTATCATCAATCGAAATATAATCTGCATCAATCTGCATATCCTGGTATTTTACCTGAGCGTTCTTGTTCAGGAACGTCATTTTCTTGGGGATATCTCTTCGCTGATCATCTGCTTTAGTGCGGAGTACGTCATCTAAAGTTTCTTTTTTTGCGACTATGGTATCCTTTTTGGAAATAGTATCATTAACCACATTTTTAGGCAATTTTTCGGGCGTTTTCTGTGCTAAAAAATTGTTAAAAATTAGGATAATTAAAATTTGTAATATATTTTTGAGGACGGTTTTGGTCAATTTTATGCTATATAATTAAGGCCCAAAATTAATATAATTTTTATAACTGTAAGATGCACAAACAAAATTTTAAAATAATTTTATCATTTCTCCTTATTCTAATCAGTAACTTTTTTTTCTCTCAAAAGAAGTTTACAATCGTTCTGGATGCAGGACACGGAGGAAGTGATCATGGAGCTAACAGGTCTTATTCGGACATTGGAAGAGTAGCAGAAAAAGATGTTACACTGGCAATTACGCTAAAAGTAGGCGCCATGCTAGAAAAAAACAGAGACTTTAAGGTAATCTATACCCGAAAGATTGATGAATACCCATCTCTATCTGACAGAACAAACCTTGCCAACAGAAGTAAAGCGGATCTTTTTGTATCTATCCACTGTAATTCCTCAGCGAGACCTACCGCTTATGGTACGGAAACTTACGTACAGGGACCGAATCAAAATAATGAAAACCTTGAGGTGGCAAAAAGAGAAAACGATGTAATCTTTTTGGATGAAAAAGATAAGCAGACCTTCGGTTCTTACAACCCAGACTCTCCTGAATCTTTGATTGCATTGAAACTTCAACAAAGTAAATATCTTGAATCAAGTCTTCTTTTAGGAGGATTAGTAGAAGGCAACTTTGTTAATAAAGACAAAAGATTTTCAAGAGGTGTTTTCCAGAAGAACCTTCACGTTCTTCGTATGAATGCCATGCCTTCAGTATTGATTGAAACTGGATTCATTAACCATCCGGAAGAAAGTCACTATATAGCATCCGAAAAAGGACAGAATGAAATTTCTGAAAGTATTTATAATGCTATCATCGATTATAAAAAAGCGATTGACAGAAAATCTGGAGGGTCTATTGCTATCAAAAAGCAGGAACCTGAAAAGCCTGCCGAAGTACCTCTGAAAAATGATTTCAGAATACTACTGATGAGTTCTCCTACCAAATACAATGAAAATGACCCAGCTTTAAAAGGGCTTAGCTATATTCTTACCATTAAGGAAAACGGACAATACAAGTATTATTACGCTGTAACGAATATGGCTTCTGTAAAGGATATCAACCTTAAATCTGCCAAGGATGCAGGCTTCAGAAATGCTTTTGCTGTAGGATTTATGCCTAATCAGAAAATAAGCATGGGATATTATACCATTGAGGTTTATACGGGTGAAAAACTTAATGGAAACTCTTACATTCTTCAGAACCTTAAAGATGTAGAAAGAGAGAAGGATAGCGGCGTTTTCTATTATACTTACGGAAAGGTATATACTTTGGAAGATGCTGTGAAATTACAGAAAGAAGTTGAAGCCAAAGGAATTAAGAATACCGTGATTCAAAAAGTTTACAAATAACTAAAAAATAATTTTGAGGTTCCAAAAGGTTTTTCTACTTTTGCTACCTCAAAAATTTGGCCTATTCGTCTAGTGGTCAGGACTCAAGATTTTCATTCTTGCAACAGGGGTTCGATTCCCCTATAGGCTACAAAAAAGGAGAAATGACAATGATCATTTCTCCTTTTTTTATTTTAAAACTATAGGCTAATCTGAAAGATATTATTCTGGTGATTTGATGCTTTTCCTATTAAAACCAAATTTCTTAGTAAAAATAACCCATCGGCTACTTTTTAACCACAGTCCATTTTATGGATTACGAGGCTCATTTCTCTCTTATTATGGCTCAGTATAAAACATTGAATGACTATTTTCTTGTTCTTTCACTGGATATTTTCATTAAATTGTAAGATCATCACTGAAAATATTGGAATTATAGCACATTGGTAATGAGCCATTTATTTTCTAACACTATAAAAACACCATTACTTTTCTTTCAAAAAAGCATTCTATTTACGTTATATCTCACAAAAGCATTATATTTGCAAAAATTTTTTAATAAATTTAACCATAATTGGTCAACAAATATGGTGACACTGATGAAAAATATTATTGATAACCCACAGTCTGTAGGAGACTACAGATTATCAAATTTTATATCATGCCGGATTTAAAAATACAAGAAGCGAAATTGCTTTTTAAGAAAATCCACTCTAACCCAAAAAGTTATGATTTACAAATCAATGAAGAAGGGATTACAGGCAAGGATGATAAAATAAGTTTCAGGCTTTACAGGACCGGAGAAAGGGTTGCTTTTGAAGTAACAATAGATGGACTTACTTTCACCAATACTACTGGAGAATGGAATAACGCACTGATCATGTTGGGAAATACGATCAAAAAAATAGAAAAAGAACAAGAAAATTTAAAAATAGAACAAGCAATAGATAAGCTTAGAAAGTACCTTTCAGAAGAAAATTAAATTTTTTAAAAATAAATTTGGTAGTTTCAAAAAAAGTTTATAGTTTTGCACTCACATTTGAACGATATGGCAAATCATAAATCAGCACTAAAGAGAATCAGACAGAACGAAACTAGAAGACTTCGTAATAGATATTATCACAAGACTGCTAGAACAGCATTGAAAGCCTTAAGAAATGAGGAAAACAAAGCTGCTGCAACAGAGCAACTGCCAAAAGTTATCGCTTTATTGGATAAATTAGCTAAGAAAAATATTATCCACAAGAACAAAGCGGCTAACTTGAAAAGCAAATTGACAAAACACGTTAATAAATTAGCGTAATAAGTATAGCGGCCCGTTCGTCTATCGGTTAGGACCTCAGATTTTCATTCTGGTAAGAGGGGTTCGATTCCCCTACGGGCTACTTAATTTTTAAAAACCACTTGTTTTTATAGTGGTTTTTAAAAACAAAGTAGAAAGCTATTACTTCATAATCTAACCGGCCCGTTCGTCTATCGGTTAGGACCTCAGATTTTCATTCTGGTAAGAGGGGTTCGATTCCCCTACGGGCTACAATAAGAGTTGATACTTATAAAAACAAAAGCTAACACATTATTTCGGTAATGGAAGATAGAGGGCCCGTTCGTCTATCGGTTAGGACCTCAGATTTTCATTCTGGTAAGAGGGGTTCGATTCCCCTACGGGCTACCAAAAAGGACTTTTTCGAAAGTCCTTTTTTTTGTATATATACCTCTCCTATTTATCTAATAATCACTTCTACATTCACAAGAGCCTGCATCAATACTATAGCTCTTTTAATCCTAATATTTTAGAGCACATCTTCAAAAGTTAATCTAAGAAAACCTTTTAAAAGGGCATTCTCAATATCTCATTATATAGTAATATTAAATTTCATGTAAAAATCACCATAAATGGAAATATTATTTTTCCCTTTTCCTTTTAATGCTTAAATTTGAATAAAACTATTCATTTAAAAATAAATAACATGAAATTTAATTTACTTTTGGGAAATCGCTCCTCTTTTAAAGCTTCATTGATGGCTTTATTTTTATTTTCAGCAGGTACAATGTCATTCGCACAGAACAGAATCTATGCTCACGCTCAAAGTTCAGGCGTATTTGGAGTAGCATGTTTAGGATGTCGTGTAGAGAATCCTCAGAATGCGATTGGAAACAATCAAGATGATTATTCTACTATGGTGCTAGGGACTGCATTATTAGGTGGTATCCAACAAACATTGACATTTCCAGATCTTAGATCAAATACAAGATTAGTAGTAGGCATCGGAACAGATAATATTCCACTATCTGTACAATTATTAAGTGGCGTAACTCTTGAAACAATGAATGGTGGAACATCCAATGAAGACAGAAGAACAATTGATGTAAGTTTATTAAAGCTTGGAGCAACTCCAAACAGAGGTACTGTAGAATTCAAACCAGAAAAACCTTATGATGGAATAAGAATCGGTTTAACAGGAGGTGTATTAAGTCTTGGCGGAGGGTTTAGAATCTACTACGCTTATCAGGATCCATTGATCAATATTACAGCTCATAGCCAAGGAGGACAAGTAACCCTTGATGCAAATATTCCTTTGGAAGGTGCTGAAATAGCATTAACCAATATTTCAGGAAAAGAAGTCTTCCGTTCTACATTAAGATCAAAAACGTTTGAGTCTAATCAAACTGAAGGTGTTTATTTTATAACGGTTCAAACTAAAGACGGTAAAACCTATTCTAAAAAAATTATCATCAAATAATTTAACAAAATTAAACGGTAATCTCATCTGGAGGTTACCGTTTTTTTATGTTTAATAGCAAGAACAACAATTATTTCATTTCATTCAAACAAAAGCAAAATTTTAATTTTATTTAAATGAAATATTAATAAATCACAAAAAAAAGAAATAAATTCACTAACATAATCATTTTATATGTAAATTTACAAAAACTAAAATCTTAAAATATCAACATATGAAAACCAATTTATTTGTGAGACTAGGGGCAGCAAAAGCCGCTATGTCAGCCCTATTTTTGTTCTTAATGAGCTCTATGTCTTCTGCACAGATCACCAAGTATTATGCAAATGCTCAAACCAGTCAGGTATATGGTGTTTGTATAGGTTGTGGAGTGGTAAATCCTCTTAACGCAATTGGACCTAACGAAAATGATTACTCTGTATTACAAGTATCCGTTGGGTTACTGGCACGTACTGAACAAACATTAATTTTCCCAAACAGTACTTATACCAACAAGCTAGTTATTGGTATTGGCTCTAATGGAACTCCGTTAAATGCTCAGGTATTAGGAGGTGTTTCTATTGAGACTTTCAATGGTGATGTTTCCAATAATGATTATCAAAACTTAACCAACAAGATTCTTAAACTTGGAGATACAGACCCTAGTAAAGGAGAAATTGAACTTACAATGAATATCCCTTATGATCGTATTAAAATTAACGTAAATGCAGGTTTATTGAGTTTGGGTGGTGAACTTAGAGTATATTATGGATACCAATATAGAGATCCATTCATCAGCATGAAAGTTGCTAGTCAAAATGGGCAGGTTACTCTTGATAAGAGTCTTCCGGCAGAAGGTTCTGAAGTAACATTGGTAAATACATCAGGAAAAGAGGTCTTCCGTACGAAACTACAGTCAAATACGTTTGAGACCAATCAACCTCGTGGGGTTTACATTATGACTCTTCAAACGAAAAAAGGAGAAATCTACTCTCAAAAAATTATGATTAAATAAAATATTGCAACCAGAAAAAACGGCAGGCTTTTTAAGCCTGCCGTTTTTGTTTTATATCATCTACAGAAATAGAAATGTTTCTTAAAGTTAAGAAACATTCACTTGAAAAATTCTTTCACGGATTCAAATATCATCACTACAACTTTTCCATTAATATAAAAAAACCTCGTCCAAAAAATTGAACGAGGCAAGAGTGAAACAAAAATTAGCTATGCTAAAATTATTTTTTAATTATTTTTTCCTGATACAAAGCTTTATCAGTTGTAGCTTTTAGAATGTATACTCCTTTTGGCAACGTATTTACATTTACCTGCCCATTACTGAAATGTGCGTTAACCAATTTACCTGAAGCATCATAAATAGATACGCTTATAATTTTTTCAGGTGTTTTGATATAAACAATATCCGTAGCTGGATTTGGATAAATACTGAATTGAAGTTTTTTCACCTCAACTGTGGATAAAGTATTACCAAGACTGTTTACTGTAAGTGTTTTTTCAACAAGTTTTCCATTAGAATTAAATTTGATTACAATATCTGCAGTTCCTGCACTAAGCGGAGTTAAAACTAATTCATCATTTGCATTGATCTCTGCTGAAACTACAGAAGAATTACTGTTTGATTTGATTGATTTTACAATTGCAACATTGAAATTATCCGTATCTGAAACTACTGTTTTCAGGTCAATAGTTGTAATATTTCCAACTGTAGCTTGTGATGGGAATGTATTATTTACTGTTGGAGCTGTATTATCCGGGAATACCGTTAATGCCGGGAACCAGTAATAATCAGTCAATGATCTTGTATTCGTTAACGTTCCGCTAGTATTATATATATGTACCCAGTTCTTGTTATACTGACTGTTAGTCGTATTTACTATAAGCTCTCCAGTTACCGGATTTACTCGTAATGCTGAACCGTAAGGACTTTGCTTATCAACTCCTGCCTGTTGCCCAGGTATTGTAATAAAGCTTTCATTGAATGCTTTGGTAGCCACATCAAATCTTACAACTTCACTACCAATTCCCCATACAGCTCCTGCTTTGAACCAATAAAGAACATTTTCAGTATTACTCGCTGCAAAACTACCTGCAGTCCAAGCTCCCCAAGAACTAAGGTAAGTTGAAGTTGGGATATTGTAAGATTGCGTTGCAAATGTTGCTGCATTAATATTCACAACAGCTTGCTGCTGAATTGCCCAGATACTTCCGTCTTTAGCCTGAACTACTGAATCGAAGTCTCCAGCAACCGTGTGAATTACAGTATCCGTATTTGGATCAATGACTAAAATTCCTACTCCTTGTTTTACGGCATATACATGCTTTGAGGTACGAATCAGATTCCCAATCTGCTCACTGTAAAGATCTGTTCCTTCTGTTCCCGGGATTATATTTCCTATCGTTAGATTATCAATATTAAATACGAAGATCCCATTAGAAGCACCGATATATCCCTTGTGTTCATTCACCCCGACAAATGATCTTCCATCTCCACCGCCAATATCATTGAATGAAGCTAATTTCTCCATAGTCTCTGCATTCGCCACAACAAGTCTTCCTCCAGGAGTATATTGTGTGTCACCAAAATCAGCTTCCTGCTTTGAAACAAAGTAGAATTTGTCTCCATAAATGGTTCCGTACTGAGTAGTTGCTCCGAAAGCATGATTATTGTTTGCACTGCTATATACTCTATACTCAGTGGTTCCGTTGTTGTCTAAAAAGTTTACAGATCCGTTGGTGTGTCCGAACCATTCTTCATTTACGATAAAGAATCCGTTGGTATAATTGTTCAGTCTATTTGCTGACCTTAAATTCATCACACTTGTTAAAGCAGCGGATGGAGCATAAGGAGAAACAGGTGTCAATGTTGAAGAAATTGGAACTGTACTAAATGATGGATTAAAGTTCCATACATCCCATGATCCGTTTTGTAATACACGGGAAGATGCTCCTACTCCTGAATATCCAAAATTAGCATTTGCAGGGTTTTTAATCCAGTAAGACCAATATCCTTTAGTTGCCCAACCAGATTGCCAGTGATCATTAGTATCTATCGCAGTATAACCATCAAAATTATATGCTGTTGTATTAACGATTCCGTTTACAGGAAGAAGCGGAGCAGATGTATTTCCATTATAATATAGACCTGGCAAATTCTGTCCGTCAAGGTCAAAACCGAAGCCTCCTACAGCTGTTCCCTGTGGCGTTCCCTGATAAAGTAAAGTAAAAAGTCTTTGATCTTCTTTAGCAATTGCTTTGATCATATCTGTTCCTGTTGCCGTTCCATTCCATCTGAAACCCCAAACTAGAGCATCAGGATTTTTACTGTCATTCCACTGTACCACAAAAGCAGCTTCATTGGTACCGGTTCCTACCCAATACTTGATATCAGAAAAACTGATTGATGGAGCAGCTGCTGCTCTAAGCTGGCTTTGCGCCGTCCCAGGAATATCATTCCTCAGAACACCCTGTACCTGAATCTGTGCATTCGTAAAAAATGCAAACAGAAAAAGCAGGGTCAAAAGATAAAACTTTTTCATTTTTATTAATTTATAGTTGAATTATTGATTTTTATTTAAAATGTAAATCATATGCTCCTGAAACTTCTGTAGAAACCTCTCCCAGCCTTCCAGCTTCCTGATTGATTCCTGTATATACTTTTACAAAATCGATCCCCGGAAGCTTTACGTATTTACCACTTTGGTCAACAGCCCAGGAAATATCAATATTGGATGCCTCATCTTGATTGGGAGCATTATCTGCATATCCATACTCATATGATTTCCCTACCCAATACGATCCATTACCACTTTGATCATAAAAATTATTTTTAAGCCTTGTTCCTGTAAAAGCATAAGAAGGACCAGGGATCCAAAGAGGGTAATAACTCTGTAAATGGAAGACATTCTTTGTTTTGAAACCACTGTTTCCTTGGTTATCCTGCCATTTGATATATTCCACATCTATATTCCACCCCAGATTTCCTGGGACAGGTGTTTTATTTTCATCCGGTTTGAAATAAGTGATGCTGTAATTCCTTATTGTTGTATTTTTAAAATATTCACTTCCTGCTATTTCATACCATTCATTATCATCTGGTTTTCCGTTTTTATTTCGATCATAGGCAACCATGATAATTCCCGGCTCACAAGATCCTGAACGGGGATCAGTAGCTGCGTTTCCAAAGAATGCATTCCCAAGGATTTTAAAATCTCTTCCTTCCTTATTTGGAATGGTATGATCAAAGCCAAAAACAACGTAACCTCCGAAACCACCAAGAGTTATATCTGAAGTAGTAGGACCAACTAGTGCTTTTTTTACTTTGGCAAGTATATCATTAGCTGTATGTCCCGGTTCATATTCAGGAATTTCGTTCATAAACTGTCCTACAGCCGGACGGAAATCCAATACATCAGAAATATATTTACTCATTGTACCGGCTTCTTTTGTTACTTTAATTTTAGAATGAAATACTTCTCCTGTACTTCCGATCTTTAAGGTTAAAGGATAAGTAGCTACCTTGGTACTGATAAATTCCAATTCAGAATTCTGAGAAATAATAGAGTCATTAATGCTCCAGGTAATGTTATTGGGAATATTCGTAGGAATACTCAATACTCTGAAACGCTCAATCGTATAAGCCGAATCCAATCCTTTGAAAGGCTCTGTCACAATAGGATCTGTAGGCGTATTCACCTCATCATCGTCATGTTTACAAGAGGCTATCATTCCTGCAAAAAGAAGAGATAAAAGCCCGGTTATAACATAATTAACAGTTTTTTTATTCATGTTTCTCAGTTTTACTATTTATATAAGAAAGCGAAGTGAGCCGGGATATTTCCGCCTTCGGTTTTCCATTTAAACTTTCCGTTTTTATCGAAGCAATACACAAATCCCATGGACACATAATTTCGGGCATCTGTAATGTAAATATCTTCTGTGATTGGGTTTACAGCGATTCCGTAAGGTGTTTTGATGATAGATTCATACTCGGAATCAATAATTTTATTTGAAATCACCTGCTCGGTCTTTACGTCAATGATTCCAAATGTTTTTTTGTAGGTATGGGTATTGTAATTGAATTCGTTTCCATAGAAATAAAGCTTGTCATTCACGATTGTCATTTCATTGACAGCCATATGGAAGTTTTTCTTGATGGTTCCTGTAGCAGCATCAATTAAGTATAAATTGGAAGGAACGTCATAATAGTCTCCTCTTGATGTCACATAAAGATCTCCGTAATTATCTTTTTTAAGACGGTGAAGATTGATCGCTACATCAATTTTCTTTATTTCTGTAAAAGTATTCAGGTCTATCACTGAAATCGTTTTGTCATAATTCGGAACCATATAGCCTCCTGAATTTGCCACAAAAAGCTGGTTGCCCACAATTTCTATCTCTTCAGGCTGATATCCCACTGTTGCTTCACGTTGCACAGAAAGAGATACGGTATCAATTTCCACTACTTTTCCTTTGGGTGCATTGGGATTGATATCTACAGGTCCTACATAACTACTTGCATAAGCTTTCCCTCCTTTGAATGTTAAATATCTGCAGTTCTGAAGAGGAATAGATTTAATACGTTTTGCTGTTTTAGCATCCAGCACTTCTATTTTATTGGAAACATTAACCACGATGTACAGTTTGCTTCCATAGATTTTAATATCATTTCCTACATCTCCCAATTCTTTTATAACTTCAGGGTTGATCTCGGCGTAGATATTTCGATAGTAAGTTCCTTTTGTGTAATCAAAGAAGTCGAGTGTACATTTATTGCTTCCCATATTACCTTCATTAAGGACGTAGAATCCTTTGATCGCTGTATTTTCAACAGGAGCAAGACCGTCTACCACTTCTATTGGAATGATCGTGTCATCTGTACGACAGGCTGTAAAACATAGCAATGCAAAAAATAAAAAGTATAAGTTCAGCTTTCTCATAATGTAAAATTTAAAGAGAGTTTAAAGTTTCTTCCCGGCATAGGATAGTTGAGTACAACATCATAATTTTGGTTAAAAACATTATTCATTTCAAGATTGACCTTAAACGGATGCCCGTCAAGATTAAATTTCTTCTGAACAGAAAGGTCATGCGTATACCAAGGCTGAATAAAATTGGCTCTGATATTATCCAGCTGTCCGTCGTAGCGCTTCCCTACATAGATTGTACTATAGTTGAAACTCCAGTCTTTGTAATCTGCCATCAGGGTAAATGAACCGGTATGCCATGGTGTATAAGGAATCTGCTTATTATAAAATGTATCGCCATCATCAATTCCCGATCCTTTATTAGTCTTGTCTACTGCACTTTGATAGGTGTAAGACAATAATGGTTTCAATTTCACCTGCCCAAGCATTACCTCAGCCTGAACATTCACATCAGCTCCAATAATTTCAACTCTTCCAAGATTCAGCATCGTCCAACGGAACAAATTGAGTTGAGGCATTGCAACGATCTTATCTTTTACCCTGTTATAATATCCGTCAACCTTTATATAAAAAGCCTTCATGATAGCATTATCATATTTTTTCTGATAGGTAAATCCCAGATCATACTGATAGGTAAATTCGGGTTTCAGATAAGAACTCCCGATATTGGTATAGTACAAATCATTAAAAGTAGGCAGCCTGAAAATCTGTTTATGAAAAGCCCTGATGGTAAGCTCCGGAATCGCAGCAGGCTGGTAGCTCATAAAGAAGGCTGGTGTCCACTCTCTTCTGTCGTCAGGTCTTAGATTACGCTCTACTTCTTCAAAAGTAAAAGTACCTAAAAGGCTTCCTAAGAATTTGAATCTATTCCACTGATACGTTGTAGCCAATGCCACAAGTGTTGTATATCGGGTAGGAAAAGAAAAGTTTTTTAAGTCGGCATCCATATTATTATACTGGAAATCTCCGCTCAAACTAATATCCCAATTGGAATTGACAGAATATATATTGGAAGAAGAAAGGTAAACCTCTCTTTGGATATAGGTATTTTGTGCAGGATAAACAGCTTGTGATAATACGGTATCATTAAAATAAGTATAATCATAAGCAAATTTTGCCTTCAGCTGGGTTTCAAATTTAGGGAAGAGCTTTTTTCTGAGATTTGCCTGTACAAAATAATTTTCATCCCTCATTCTGGCTCCCCTGGCATCAAAACGGTTGTTCACAATAGGTGCGGGAATCCCCCGATCTGAAATAAAACCATAACCGCGCACATTCCAGTTTCCGTTATTTAAAATTCCATTGAGGGATGTTTCAAAACGTTTTGTTTTAATATCGGAATCATACCTTTTGGCAATCGTATCATAAGCAGTCTGCCCATTAGAGTATTTTTTTCCGTAACGATACTTATAAACCCCGTCACTCTGTAGAAATTCAGAACTGAAACTGCTGGATATTTTCTCGGAAATCTTTTGCTCAAGACGGAAAGATGGATTAAACAGATCAATAGAGGCACTTTTCGCCCTTATGATAAGATTCGTTTTTCTTGTTCCTTTAAATACAGGAGTTTTGGGCTGCATATAAATAGATCCTGAGGACCCGAAATCTTTTGCAGGCTGAAAGATTTCGCTTTTCTGCCCGTTATATAATGATATTTCTTCAATATCATCCAGAGAGTATCGCCCTAAATCTACCACTCCATTCTGAGCATTTCCTAATTGAATCCCATCATAGAAAACTCCAACGTGCTGGCTTCCCATACTTCGGATATTAACGGTCTTCAAACCACCCATTCCTCCGTAATCTTTAATCTGAACACCGGAAAAATAACGGAGTGCATCTGCAACAGAGTGGCTGTTCAGTCTTTCAAGCTCTTCACCTTGCAGAACCTGAGCAGGAATGATTTCTCTAAAATTCTTTTTATAAATATTGACAGTCTTAATAGCTTCTTCCTTAATACTGTCTTTTTTTCTGGATTGGGAAAACAGAAATTGTGATGTTAACACACATAATGTGAAAACAACTTTATGAAGTTGAGATGTAGTCAGTTTTGCCACCATTAGCTCATTTAGGGATAATGATGACGCTAATGGATGTAAGAAAGCAACGACAAAGCACAGCATTCACTGCACAGAATCATTGATGTCCTAAGCTTTATTCCACGAAAGCGTCAAACGTTTAATTGTCTGGCAGGTCTTCTGACTTACTCCATTTTTGAAATCCTTCCCATTAAAAAAACAGTGGATATAATCTTCAAAATCTTTGGTGCGGAGCTTACAGCAGCGGGTCTGTTCCGGATTCTCACCGGATTCCCTTTTAAGAGCTTTTTATGGCTCACCAAATTTCGGCAAAGATAGGCAATTATTAATATAATGCCACAAATAACAAAATGATTTACAATATTATAAAAGAATGGATCAGAATAGTGACTGTTGATATAGAAATTAAATATAATAAAGCAACACTTTAATTTTAGCTGTCTGCACAATATTTCAACTTTTGTTCTGCTCACTGTAGAAATAAAAAACGAGATTATTCCAAAATGAAATAACCCCGTTTTACTTATGGTAATCTGATTCTTGATGTCAGAAAATTAAAAGTCTACTATATTCCAATGTTTAAGAAAATACTGAAACGTGATTTTGCTTCAATATCTCCTCCAGCCAGATTGGTATATGCCGGCAGCATTATTTCGCTTCCCAAACTGAACTTTTTATAAGAAGCTTCAAACCCCAGTTTTCCATATAAAGCACTTCCTGAAGTATTAGGTAAGGCTTCGTTAAACTGTTTATTCTGATCATATACTTCTCCCTGAAGTCCGGCTTTTGCTGAAAAAATAGTCTTTTCATTCCCTGCGATCTGATAAAAACCTGTAGCAGCATAATTCCATTGGTTTCCGAAGCGGTAATGTTTTTTATTTTCAGTTTTTACAGTATAATCTGTGTTGATTAATACAGCCACTTTATTTTTCTGAAATTTATAATTCAGGGCTGCCTGATAATCCCAGCTTCCGGTTCCCAGCTGAAAACTCGGATTGACCCCTGATGCTCCTTTTTCATCAAACTTTCCTAAAGGAACTTTTATTCCCAAACCTCCGCTTAACTGATGAAAGTTATCTTTAGAAACAAGAAGCTTATAAATTCCCATTACATTGAGATCTCCAATTCCATTGATCTTTATATCCCCCTGCATAGTTTTCTTTTCATGAAAATGGAAGGGCAGACTTGCGTACACACTTAATTTTTTAGTTAAAGGAATCTTGCCCCAAAGTTGTAATGTATTAAAATACTGATCCTGCGTAAGGTCTTTTACAAATAGGTTTTCTTTTGCTTTATAATGTTGGGCAAAATATTTAATTCCGATAAACTGAGGATTCAATAAGGATTCAAAACCAGATGATCCGTTTCCTGCTGCACACCCGCAAGCATCACAGTCTTCATCAAAATCTATTGTACTGAAATATTCCTGAGGAATATAAGCACTGTCTATCATTGTTTTTGCCTGACTTATTGTCCCTAAAACCAGACTTATGATTAAAATAATCTTCTTCATGTCTACATTTAATTATTCTGCAAATTTTGGATTGGTAATGAAACTTTTGTCGGATAATGTTTTCAGGAAGGTAATGATCAATTGTTTTTCTTCACTGTTCATGGCAATTCCGATGTGATTGTTCTGCTTCAGCTGCGGATCAAGGTTTGGATTATCTTCTACATTATCAGAATAGAAGTTGAGCACTGCTTCCAGTGTATAAAATCTTCCATCATGCATGTATGGAGCTGTATATTCAATATTCCTTAAACTTGGGACTCTGAATTTCATCCAATCATTTTGACTCAGAGTCACACGATAAAGACCTGCATCCTTAAACTGATTATTATAATACATTCCTGTATTTCGGAAACTTTCATCAGTAAACAGTCCTCCGCTATGACAGGAAGCACAGTTTTTATTAAACAAAGCCATCCCCTGAGATTCTTCGGAAGTAAAACTTTCTCTGCCCTGTTTCACTCTGTCATATTTGGAATCTGCAGAAATCATTGAAGCCATAAACTGGGATAATGCTTTTAAAACCCTTTCCCCGGTAATATTTTCATCGCCGTAAGCAGCAGCAAAGAGTTTTTTATACTTCTGATCATCTTTTATTTTTGAAATCGCTTCCGGCATGGAACTGTCCATTTCATTAACGTCTGTCATCGGAATGATAGGTTGTTCGTTTAAATTATGAATAACACCATCCCACATATATCTTTTTAAGAATGCCATATTTTGAATCGGTGGTGCATTTCTGATCCCGATTCGGTCATCTACTCCATGGCTTACTGTATGCCCATGATGCGTAAAAGCATTTTCCTGAATATGGCAGAAGCCGCATGAAATAGTATTATTCCTTGAAAGTCTCCCTTCATAGAACAATTTTCTGCCTAGCTCCACTCCATTTTTTGTTATCGGATTGGCAGATTGATCGAATGTCATTTTCGGGAAGTAAGACGGAAAGTTAAGATTATATGCTTCATCTTTTTCCAATGGCTGCATCACCTCATCTGAGCAGGAAACAAAACTCAGCAACACAACGGTCAGAAATAATACTGTTTTCAAAAAGAAATTAATCATTGTGTACATGGTCTACTTTAAACATTTTTGTTAGATTATTTGTCACATCTACTAAATGTTGGCTTGAGCCCATCAGCATTGCATTAGATTCTGTAAGTATTAATGGCTTTTCTCCGCTCAAGAACTGGTTGAGATCAGCAAGAATATGAATAGATGGTCTGATCTTACCATTTACTCTTGCAGTTGTAGGTAAATTCAAGGTAACTTCTCTGTACAGATCCGGTGTATTATTTTCTGTTACTTTACCCATATTTCCGGTGTGATTCATAAATTCAGTGGTTGCTGAACCGGTTCCATACTTTCCTTCCAGTTTTACGAAAACATAACCTGCTGCCCAAGACCATGACATCCCTTTCTGTTTTGCTCTGTTCCAGAATTCAGCCTGTCCGTCCATTCCCAGCAAATAAGCATTCTGACTGATTCCCAATCCGAATTTTATTTTCTTATAATTATTTTTAGGAATATCATTCAGGTTCAGGTAAACAACTCCTGCCACAGCATCTGCCTGATCAATGATAAATGCTCCCTTATCTGGATTATTTTCATTATATCTGAACTCCTTTCCATTTTCATCGATCAACGTAATATTACTGATGACGTATTTTAAAGTTGAAAAATTATGTTTTTGCCCTTGTGAAGAGGTTTGTACGGTCTGGTTCAGTACAATATTTCCCAAATTATTAAAACCGTTTTCAAATTTAATCTGAAGGTTTCCCGGGGTTGTATCCTGTGGATTATCATCATCGTCTCTGCTTGAGCAAGATGAAAAGGAAAGTAAAGTAATGGCAATAAATAGTAATGATAAAAATTTATAAATTTTCATTGTTGATTTTTTAAGTTGAGTAAATACAATAAGATGATTTTGAATGCTTAAAACATTCATCTTTTTACTACAAAACACAAAGAAATTCTTCCTCTTAAGTTTATTAAGAGTTTTTGTAGTTTGTAGTTGAATAGTGATTTCCTACTTAAAAAACCGGTGGTTTGAAAATATGTTTCAGAAACAGAAAAGAATAGGCTGCTTCGTATGTAAAAGAGAAATTGAAAAAAAGAATCTTTTCAGTAATGATGAGTTCTGCTATCTCGGGAAGAATATAAATATCAAGGATTTTCTGCCCAGAGTTTTTCACTTTATTGAAGGGTGTAGATTCTGTATCGTTATTTGTTTTTGCCAGTTCTTTGCTCAGGTAACATTTTCCATTACAGTGAATTTCAGGCTTACTTTTATTGACACAAAGGGTATTAACGATATAATCATAGTTTACAGCATACTCTACCATTGGTATCAGAGGTCTGAACACCATATAAAAGGTAAAAAGTATGCTGTAAAGTAATTTCATGAAATTATTTTTTACTTAAAGCTTCATCATATCTTTTGCTTACTTCTTTCCAGTTCAGCACATTCCAGATTGCAGAAAGATAATCGGCTCTTTTGTTCTGATATTTTAAATAATAAGCATGTTCCCAAACATCAATTCCAAGAATAGGAGTTCCTTTTTCTTCTACAATATCCATCAATGGATTATCCTGATTCGGCGTAGAAGAAACGAATAATTTCCCGTTTTTACCTACCGAAAGCCAAGCCCATCCTGAACCGAAACGATCTGCTCCGGCTTTGCTCATTTTTTCTTTAAAAGCATCCAGACTTCCGAATGTTTCATTGATAGCCTTTGCTAATTTTGCAGATGGCTGAGTATTTTTCTCTGGTGTAAGGATCATCCAGAAAAGTTCGTGGTTATAGTGCCCGCCGGCATTATTTCTTACTGCAGGAGTTAGTTTTGAGGTTTCAGACAAAATCTGAATCAACGTTTGTTTTTCCTGTGGAGTTCCTGCAATGGCTTTATTCAGGTTCGTTGCATAAGCTGCACCATGTTTTGAATAGTGAATCTCCATTGTCTGTGCATCTATTGATCCTTCCAATGCATTGTACGCATATGGCAAAGGCGTCTGCTTAAACTGAGCCAGTGTAAACTGAGCCGCAAATACTGCCCCTAAAGCAGCTATTTTCATAATCTTCATAATGTTTTTGTTATATGGTTAAACAATATTCTTCTAAAGAATGGAAACCTGATGTTGAAATATGGAAGTAATTGAAGTTTTAAAGACAACTATAAAATTGCTTAAGTTTCGGTACTTCCAGCTTCCTTCTCCCTTTCCTCCATCCTACTTTAATAACTTCTTAATATCCTCTATCAGAATTTCTCTATCCGGATGGTATTTTCCATTTAATCTTGGGTTCTTTCCTTCTGGATCTTCATAATTTAATCCTGAATAATAAAGGATCGGCATATTTTCTTTATTGTATCGGCAACGGATGTTTCCTTCCTGATCCACAAGAGCAATCATTCCGCTATGGTTAAGACTTTCTGCATCATCTTCTTTGTCTCCTACATAGATATTAAATTTATCCGCCAGATTTCCAATATAGGTTCTGTCTCCTGTTAGAAAATGCCAATTAGGAGATTTCGCGCCAATTCTGTTTGCATGTTCCTTCAAAGCTTCCGGAGTATCATTTTCCGGGTCAATACTGATGGATACAATACCAAATTCTGAACTGTTGATCTGATTTTGGATAGCTTTCATATTGGTATTCATCACGGGGCATATAGTGGGACATTTGCTATAAAAAAATTCTACCAGATACACTTTTCCAAGCATATCCTTGTTGGTAATTTTTTTATTGTTTTGATCGGTCAGTTCAAAATCAGGAACCTTCATTACTGTATAAAGATTCTTTTTGAAGTATCCCATTCCTATCCCGATTCCCAGAAAAAGCAGAGCAATAACCGCAATTGGGATAATGACCTTACCTTTGTTAGTTGTCTGTTTATTTTTGGGCATAGCTTTCAGGATTTTTCTTGAATTCGTCTTTGCAATATGAACTACAGAAACCGTATGTTTTATTTTTATACATAGCAGTATCTTTCAGAAACTGTGCCGTCTTCATATGGCAGATCGGATCTTCATCATTTACAACCTGTACATTCTTCATATTTTCTTTAGAAGAATTCATATTCATTTTATGCTTTACCTGTGGTTCTTTTGCACACGACAGAAGTAATATTGACAGCAGGGCAGTCAAAATAATTGGAGATTTCATTTTAATGTTAAATTGAAATTAATAGTATTGAATAAAGTTATGATCAGTAATTAATTATAAAATATTTGCTCCAAAATGTTTTTCAATTTCTCATAAAGTTTCATATAACACGAGTATTATTTATTCGAAAAAGAAATCTTTTGAAGACCTAAGTAATACGTTTAGTATTCTTAATTGACTACTGAAGCGATAATTACAATAAACTAAACATATAGTTTAATAATAAAAATTAAACCAAAGGAGGATGGAAAATCCTTGAGAAATAATCCGAACAATGGAGATTCACATACCCTGAATCCGGTATAGCAATCAACTTTTCAAAATATTTTTGATCTAAAAAGGAAAGAATATCATGAGAAAGGAAAACATCTAATCCTGCAATTTTTATGGTTTGAGAATTCCCGGTTTGTTTTTCTGTTTTTGCTAATTCTTTTTTTACGTAGCACTTTCCTTTACAGGTAGACTGAGGAATTTCTCTGTTTTCACAAAGGTTCTTTACAATATAATCATAATTTACCACATAGTTTACCAATGGCAAAACCGGGCGTAGTGCAATGGTAAAAATGATGGATATGTAAATCAATAACCTCAATTATTCTGTTCTGTTTTACAAATATACTACTTCAAAATTGTTTTCCGTTCTGTTTATGATGAATGTCATTTGTTGTTCTGCTTGTTCTGTTCGAATACAAAAAACCGTTGTAAGGAATAAGGATTCAATCTATGAATACGTTGGATACTTATTTAATTGCCACAAATGCACTAATTTTTCTTATATGTTTGCTAGGAAAAATTTTATCTCTGGCTGATTATTTTGATTGAACTGATGTTAATAAAAGATTGACTTATCTGTTACCCATAAAATTATCAAAACTGTATCTGTTATCATCGTGACATTATCCCGAACTTTGATTATAACGCTCAAAAAAATAAAAATTTAGTTCTTTATAAAAGTTTAATCTTGTCAAGCCTTGTTGATTTTCAACGGGGCTTTTTTTGCTATATATTTTGTTACAAGAAGTAAGAATTTTATTTCTGATAAAATTGAGGGCTGTTTTTTTATTGCCATGAATACACTAATTAATTCCTTCGTCTATCCGTGGCAATAAACAAAAAAAGCTCCACTGAAAACCAGCAGAGCCTTTAAATATAATTTAGTTGAACGTTTATTGTATTTTCTGTTTTCTTAAAATTTCATCCTTTGAATTCTCACTGCATTTAAAATTGCCAGCAATGCAACTCCCACATCGGCAAAAACAGCTTCCCACATTGTTGCCAGACCTCCTGCTCCGAGAACTAACACAACCGCTTTTACAGCAAATGCAAGAATAATATTCTGCCAGACTATCTTTTTTGTTTGTTTACCGATATTGATAGCCATCGGGATTTTGCTTGGCTTGTCATCCTGAATAACTACATCTGCCGTTTCAATGGTGGCATCACTTCCCAGACCTCCCATTGCTATTCCTACATCACTTAAAGCGACTACCGGAGCGTCATTTACTCCATCTCCTACGAAAGCTACTGTCTGATTTTTTGCTTTGATCTCTTTTACTTTATTCACCTTGTCTTCCGGTAAAAGGTCTCCAAATGCATTATCAATACCCAATTGATCCGCAACATATTTTACCACGGTTCCTTTATCTCCGCTCAACATGGTTGCTTTCACTCCCATTTTGTGAAGATTATCTACCGTTTCTTTAGCATCTGTTTTAATGCTGTCTGCAATGGTAATATACCCGGCGAACTTCTTGTCATAAGCTACAGCAATAAGTGTGTATACAATATTTGCATGGTTGATATCATAACTGATATTGAATTTATCCATTAACTTGAAGTTTCCTACCAGAAGTTCTTTTCCGTTGACCGTTGCTTTCAGCCCATGCCCAGCGATTTCCTCCACATTTTCCATTGGAATAGAATAATTAATCTCTCCAACATAATTATGAATAGCAGTGGCTACCGGGTGTGTACTTTTACTTTCCAGAAGGTTGACCAACTGCATGATTTCATCTTTATTAAATCCAGAATTAATGCTTACTTCCTGAACTTTAAAAACTCCTTCTGTCATGGTACCGGTTTTATCCATCACTACATTTTGAATCTCTGCAATGCTATCCAGGAAATTACTTCCTTTAAATAAAATTCCGTTTCTGCTGGCTGCTCCGATTCCACCGAAATATCCTAAAGGAATAGAAATTACCAACGCGCAAGGGCAAGAAATTACAAGGAAAATCAACGCCCTGTACAACCAGTCTCTGAACAGATAGTCACTGACAAAGAAGTAAGGTAAGAATGTGATTCCTATTGCCAGAAATACTACAATTGGGGTGTAAATTTTCGCAAATTTTCTGATAAATAATTCTGTAGGCGCTTTTTGAGCTGTTGCATTCTGAACCAGTTCTAATATTTTACTTAACTTACTGTCTTCATACGCTGTAGTTACCTTTACAAGAGCAATGCTGTTCATATTGATCATTCCTGCCAGTACTACTTCACCTTTATTTTTGGTATCCGGTTTACTTTCACCTGTCAATGCCGCTGTATTGAATGATGCAGAATCTGATAGTAACTCTCCGTCAAGCGCAAGTTTTTCACCAGGTTTTAACTGGATCACATCTCCTATTTTGGTTTCTTTTGCTTTAATGGTTTTCGGCTGATTATTTTCCATGATCGTTACCTCATCTGGACGCTGATCTAATAAAGCTTTGATGTTTCCTTTTGCTCTGGTTACCGCCATAGATTGGAAAACCTCTCCTACTGCATAAAAAAGCATTACGGCAACTCCTTCGGGATATTCTCCGATAGCAAAGGCACCGATAGTTGCAATTCCCATCAGGAAGAACTCTGAAAATACATCTCCTTTGATGATACTTTTATAAGCGTCCTTCAATACTGGAAATCCGACAGGAATATAGGCAGCAAGGAACCATACCAAACGTACCCAGCCTGTAAACCACGCAGGTTTTATATAATTGTCGAATGCAATTCCTAATAACAGAATCACAAAGGATATAATCGCCGGAAGAAACATCTGAAAGATACTCTGATCTCCGGTATCGTGAGAGTGGTCATGTCCATCTCCTTCTGAGTGATTATGTTTGTGTCCTTTTGGATCTGTTTTTTCTGGGGTTGTACTACAGCACTTTTCCATAACTGATATTTTTATTCAAATTTAATGATGAGACTGATGCAATGCTATTGCAAACTTTCAAGACAATTTTCGCAGATTCCTTTTGCAAAGAGTCTTATTTCGTCTATTCTGAAATTGGTTTGTATGTTTTCAGGGAAGGAAATATCTTCTTTACAGGTGGTCTGCTTGCATATTTTACAATAGAAATGAAGGTGCCAGTCTTTATGGGTTTTCTCATCACAATCGTCATCACAAAGTTTATATTTTGTGGTTGTATTTTCCTGTATGCTATGAACAATTCCTTTTTCTTCAAAGGTTTTTAATGTTCTGTATATTGTAATTCTGTCTGCATGCTCAAAGTGATTTTCTATTTCAGACAGAGATAACGCTGCATCCTGTGAGCTTAGAAAATCATACACCAGAATCCTCATGCTTGTAGGTTTGGTATTTTTATCAATGAGTTTGTTTTCTATATCTTTTTTCATTTTAAACTTTTTAAATTTTACAGATGTACTTCATTTTCTTCGTATCCTTCTTCTTCAATCTGAAAAGTGGTATGGTTTATTTTAAAGTTTTCAACGGTGGTATCCGTCAATGTTTTTAATAATTGATTCTGAGAGGTTCCTGTATCTTTTATTATATGAGCGCTCATTGCATTTACACTAGAAGTGAGTGACCACACATGCAGATCGTGAACATTCTTTACTCCCGGAGTTTCTTCCAGTGATTTACGAAGTTGATGAATATCTACATCATTCGGAGTTCCTTCCAACAGTACATTTATGGCTTCTTTCAGTAATCTCCATGTTCTTGGGAATATTAATAATCCGATGGCTGCTGAAATCAACGGATCGGCATAATACCAGCCTGTTGTAAGCATAATAATTCCGGCAATCATTACTCCAACAGAGGTTAACATATCTGAAAGCACTTCAAAATAAGCTCCTTTCATATTTAAGCTTCCTTCAGAGTCTTTTCTTAGAATCATCATTCCAATCACATTCACAAGCAATCCTATTCCAGCTACAATCAACATGGATTTACTTTGTACTTCCGGCGGATTCTGAAAACGCTTATAGGCTTCAAATAATACATATATGGAAATCCCCAGCAAAACAACAGCATTAATAACCGCGGCTAATATTTCTGTACGATAATACCCAAACGTTCTGGATGGATCTGCTTTTTTCTCTCCTATTTTTATGGCTATAAAAGCCAGTAATAAACCAACAACGTCGGTCAACATATGGGCTGCATCTGCTAATAGAGCAAGACTATTGGTAACTATTCCGCCTATAACCTCAGCGATGAGATAGGTCCCGCTAAGACAAAGTACAATCAGCAGATTTTTTTTATGCCGGCTTGCTGCGGACGGAGTTTGTATTTGTGTTTTGGCTTCCATACTTAATGATTATTTACATTTCATAATAGGATGTATTTTCTTTTTTCAAAGGGACGTTTTGCTCCCCAATCATTTGTCTGATATTGATCTCTATTGTTTGCGCCAGAGAAGTTACCGGAGTATCTACAGGTCTGTTTTCAAATGGATCCTGCATTATGATCGAAGTTTTTTCTATGGCAATGAATACAATCGGGATCAGGAAAGTAATGATAATTTCTATGGTCAGCTGAGAATCATCCAATCCGAAGGGAAGTACCAGTGCAAATACATAGATCAAAATATGTACTAAAATACTGTAAGATCTCGGAAAAACAGTGTTCTTTAATCTTTCACATTTCCCCATACTGTCACACAGCCTTGTTACCATATCATTTAACTGTATCTGTTGAAAATCTGTCAGTCCTTTTGATGCCGAAACATCTTTAATCTGTTTTGAATGTGCATCTAAAAGAGCATTAGGAATATTGAGTCCATTGATATTATTTTCATCCAGATATTTCTGAACTTTATCTGAAAAAGGCAGCTTCCTCAGGGATTCACCCAAAGCATATGTCCAGATGATCTGTCTATCGGCAAAATCTCTGATTGTGTTGTGATCTTCCGAAGGCAAGAACTGAGTCACGAGCCTTACGAATGTCCTGGAATCATTTACAATTGCTCCCCAAACCGTTCTTGCTTCCCACCATCTTTCGTAGGACTGGGAGGTTCGGAATGCTAATAGTAATGATACTGCTGTTCCTAGAAGTGCCGGAATATTCAAGGGAAGTGAAATTTTTCTGAACCACGGCAACATATCCAAAAGTCCTATGGCAATGGCAAATATTCCTATAAACAGAATTTGAGATTTTATTTCACGGATGAAATACCAGACTGATATTTTTTTGTTTAATAGCATAATGATTCATGTATTAAATTGGGTAAGATAATCTTTACTTTCCTCAGTCAGTTTTTATGCTTAATAAAGCTATTCCGTAAGCAGCTCTAAATTAAGCATAAAAATCGACATTTCACTGATTCTGATCTCCTTCATTAATGTTCATGCTCTCCTGAATTCACCAGCTTAGCATTAACGAAAAAGGCTCCTTTCACTACAATTTTCGCATTGTCCGGGATATCTCCTACGGAGGTAATCGCAGTATATCCCATATCGGAAGTTCCCTTTACCACTTCTATTTTCTCGAAGTTTAAAGTTTTAGGATGAGGTTTTCCTTTTTCATCATGTTCTTCCTCTACCTTTTTATCGGTTTGAATAAAGACAAAGAATTTTCCGTCTGCTTCTACGATAGCTTCGGTAGGCACTGCAGGTGTAGTACTTTTATCAAGGCTTACAATTCCGGTGATATTCATTCCATCAATCAATCCTGATTTATTTCCTATTACTTCGCAATGCATGGAAATGGTTTTGCTTTCATTTTCAAAAGAGGAACCTATACTGTAGATTCTTGCATCGTATTCCGTTTCCGGATTGTTGGTCAGTTTGAAGTGTACGATCTGTCCTACTCTCATTTTCGGGAGGTCTTTTTCAAATACCTGAAGATCCAGGTGAATAGATCCGTTATCAATCACTGTTGCAACAGGAGAAGAAATATCTACATAACTTCCTATCTGTGCTGAAATACTGCTGATCGTACCACTAATCGGAGCGGTGATTACCAATCCTGATTTCATGTTTCCGTTATTAACACTTCCTGGGCTTATTCCCATCATCTGAAGCTGTTTTAACAGAGATGCTCTTTTGGTTCTTAAGGTTTTCAATTCTGCATCTGCGCTTTGAAGGTTTTTCTTTGCTCCGGCATCGTTATCAAAAAGTTCTCTTTGTCTTCTGAATTCCTGCTCAGCGTAAGTAATTCGACTGTTTGTGGTCAAATAATCTTCTTGCAGCTGGATGTATTCGGGATTGGCAATGGTTGCAATCACCTGCCCTTTCTTCACAATGCTTCCGACCTGGATATTGATGGTTTTAATAATTCCGCCATACAATGAAGTGATGGTTGCTTTATTACTATTGGGAACACTCAAAAGACCGTTTGCCTTGATGGTAGAAGTAAGTTCTTTCATTTCTATTGGTCCCAAAGTAACTCCTACTGATTTCATCTGCTCTTCTGTAAGGGAAGCAATCGTTTGTGGTGCTTCTTCATGTGCATGCTCCTTCTGTTCTGTCTTTTCAGGAGCTTTTTCTTCTGTAGCTTCTTTTTTTCCGCAACTTATTGCTAAGATGGAGATGAATACAAGGGGTATGATATTATATTTGAGTTTCATATTCGAATTTTTATTTTTTCTAAGGTCGTTTGAAATCGACTTCATATTATTTATTAATGATTGAATTAATGGTCACTACAGACTGATTCACCTGCTGAATCGATTCCAGATATTTCAACTGAATGTTGGTAGCGGTTTGTAAGGCAAAAAGATATTCAACGTAGGAAATTTCTCCTGTTTTGTATCCCAATTGAGCTGCTTTTACAATTTTCTCCGCATTCGGAAGTGCCTGATTGTTATAATAATCATACTGCTGTATATCCTGCTGATATTGGTTAAAAGCATTCTCCAGCTGTGCAGTAAGCTGTTTCTTTTGCATTTTTGCATTGGTTTCTGCAACTTGTTTTTCATATTCCAACGACTGCATTCTTGCTTTGGTAGCGCCAAATGTCAAAGGAATAGATACTCCTACTGTTGCCGACTGAAAACGTTTCCCTGAATCATAGAAATTCTCCTGTCCATTAATCGTATGAAAGCCTATCAGTGACTGACTGGTATATCCCAGACTAAAATCCGGCAATCCTGTAGCTTTTTCTACTCTCTTATTCTTCTCAGCAATTTCCATTTCATGATAGAAGGCTTTTACATTAGGATTGTTTGCTACAACAGCGCTATCCAGTACATTTTCTGCTTTCAGCGGTTCATAATCTTTTTTGAATGGAATTTCAAGGTTTTCTGAGGTGTTGAGAAGGGTTTTTAAATTTTTATAGGCGTTATTCAGATACACTTCATTTTGTCTTAACAGCAGATCTATTTCACCTTTCTGGGTTTCTGCTGTATTAATTTCAATCTTTTTAATATCTCCGGCTTTAAATCTCACTGTTGCAATTCTGATAAATTCTGCATAAAAATCTGCCAGACTTGTCAGTTTTTCTTTGTTGTACTGAAGATATTCAATTTGATAATAATAGGTACGAACGTCTTTTATCAGCTCATTGACTGTGATTTCCTTCTCGATCTGTTTACTCTTAACGGTTTCATTGATGAGTTCTTTTCTTGCTTTAAACAATGTCGGAAAAGGAATACTCTGTGAAATGGCAAAAGACTGGTCAAATTTCGGGCTGTTGTATTGTCCTAACTGAGCATCAAAGCTTAATTTGGGAAGTTCTTTCGCTGTAGGTCTCAAAGCTTCTGCTGATTTTATACTTAAATCCTTTGACTGCAAGGTTAAGTTATTACTCATTGCCATTTCTACTGCTTCATCTACGGAAATAGGTCTGGACTGAGCTTTAAAGTTTTGCCCCAGCATCATTAATCCTAAAATAAGAACAATTGTGAATGATTGTGTGTTATTATTCTTTCTTTTCAAAATCTTTGTGTTAAAAATGATGTAAAGCATTGGTAAAACGAAAAGCGTAAGGAACGTTGCCGTTACCAAACCTCCAATCACAACTGTTGCCAAAGGTTTTTGCACTTCTGCTCCGGCTCCGGTGGAAATTGCCATTGGTAAGAATCCTAATGAAGCCACGGTAGCGGTCATCAGAACGGGTCTCAACCTTGTTTTGGTTCCTTCAAAAACACGTTTTAAAATGTCTTTTTCTCCTTCTTTTTCGAGCTGATTAAAAGTTCCAATCAATACAATTCCGTTAAGAACGGCAACTCCAAATAAGGCGATGAACCCGATTCCGGCACTGATACTGAATGGCATATCTCTTACGATCAAAGCAAATACACCTCCGATCGCACTCATTGGAATGGCTGTAAAGATCAAAGCTGCCTGCTTGAATGATTTGAATGTAAAATACAACAGCATGAAAATAAGCAATAGCGATACGGGAACAGCAATCATTAAACGTTTACTTGCTTCCTGAAGATTTTCGAACTGTCCGCCGTAGGTAAAGTAATATCCTGAAGGTAATTTCACCTTATCTAATTTAGTCTGAATATCTTTCACCACACTTTGAACATCACGATCTTTAACGTTAAATCCTATTACAATTCTACGCTTCCCTTGTTCACGGCTAATCTGTGCCGGACCGAGCTTGTAACTTACATTCGCAACCTGGGATAACGGAATCTGAGCTCCTGTTGCAGAAGTGATCATTAAGTTATTAACATCAGAAATATCGGTTCTGTGAAGACTGTCCAAACGTACAACCAGATCAAAACGTCTTTCATTTTCAAAAACCTGCCCTGCCGATTTTCCTGCAAAGGCTGTACTCACGGCATTGTTTACATCTTCTATATTTAATCCGTAGTTGGCAATTCTTGTTCTGTCATATTGTACATTGATCTGAGGAAGCCCACTTACCCTTTCAATCTGAGGTGCGGTAGCTCCATCAACGGTCTGAATGATCTTTCCTACTTTATCAGCATATACCGCCAGTGAATCAAGGTTTTCTCCAAAGATCTTTACGGCTACATCCTGTCTGATCCCGGTCATTAATTCATTAAAACGCATCTGGATAGGCTGGTTTTTCTCAAAAAACACCCCTGGAATGGTTTCTAATTTTTCACTGATCTCATCTGCCAGTTCGTTGTAAGATTTTTTTGTTTTCCACTCGCTTTGTGGCTTTAATACGACGATCATATCGGTAGCTTCCGGCGGCATCGGGTCTGTAGGAACTTCGGCGGATCCGGTTTTTCCGACTACCATTTTCACCTCATCGAATTGTTTAATGATTCTGGAAGCCTGCATTGAAGTCTCTATACTCTGACTAAGTGAGCTTCCCTGTGGTAATATGCAATGGAAAGCAAAATCTCCTTCCTGTAATTGAGGAATAAATTCCCCACCCATATTTTTAAATGTAAAAGCTGATATAAGAAAAACAACTGCTGTAGCTGAAACGACAATATATTTTACTTTAATCGCTTTGTGTAGTAATGGCTGATAAATCCTTTGTAAACGATTCATCATTTTATCTGAGAATGTTTCCTTGTGTGATATTTTTTTGGATAAAAACAAGGCGCTCATCATCGGAATATATGTCAATGAAAGAATCAAAGCTCCCAAGATTGCAAATCCTACGGTTTTCGCCATCGGAGTAAACATTTTACCTTCTACTCCAGCCAATGTAAGGATCGGGATATATACAATCAGGATAATGATTTCACCAAATGCTGCACTGTTTCTGATCTTCGAGGCGGAAAGGAATACTTCTTCATCCATTTCAGATTGCGTCAATGCACGGGTGGATTTTCTTAAGCCTAAATGATGTAAGGTTGCTTCTACAATAATAACTGCTCCATCTACGATCAACCCGAAGTCTATTGCTCCAAGGCTCATCAGGTTGGCACTTACTCCAAAGACATTCATCATTCCCAAAGCAAATAAAAGAGAAAGCGGAATTGCCGAAGCCACAATAAGCCCGGCTCTCAGATTTCCAAGGAAAATAACGAGAACGAAAATAACAATCAGGGCTCCTTCGATGAGGTTTTTCTCAACGGTACTGATCGCTCTTCCTACTAAGTCTGTTCTATCCAAAAATGGTTCTATCACCACATCATCAGGTAGCGATTTCTGAATGGTGGGTATTTTTTCTTTGATATTATTTACAACTTCATTACTGTTTGCTCCTTTCAGCATCATTACGACACCTCCTACAGCGTCTACTTTTCCATCATAAGTCAAAGCTCCGTAACGCACAGCGCTCCCTAAACGAACATCTGCAACATCTTTTATAAAAATAGGAACGCTTCCTGTTTCATTTTTAACAGCAATATTCTTAATATCTTCAAGAGACGTTACAAGACCAATTCCACGGATAAAATAGGCATTTGGCTTTTTATCAATATAGGCACCTCCTGTATTCTGATTATTTTTTTCAAGAGCTGTAAAAATTTCGGTAATACTTGTTCCCATTGCTTTCAACCTGTTAGGATCTATGGCAACTTCGTATTGTTTTAATTCACCTCCAAAACTGTTGATCTCAGCTACTCCCGGTGTTCCGTTAAGCTGTCTTCGGACAATCCAGTCCTGCATGGTTCTGAGTTCTTTGGCATTGTATTTCTTTTCGCTTCCTTTTTTAGGGTGAAGAATGTATTGATACACTTCTCCAAGACCTGTACTTACAGGAGCCAGTTCTGGAGTTCCGACACCTTTAGGTATTTCTTCGACAGCATTTTTTAATTGTTCATTGATCAATTGTCTGGCAAAATAGATGTCTACATTCTCTTTAAAAACTACGGTAATTACAGAAAGTCCGAATCTGGAAATACTTCTCGTTTCCTGAATATCCGGAACATTAGCAATACTTTGTTCAATGGGAAAGGTTACTAGCTGTTCTACTTCCTGCCCTGCCAATGTAGGACATGCCGTAATGATCTGAACCTGATTATTGGTAATATCCGGCACCGCATCTATGGGTAATTTTGTAGCACTCCAGGCACCCCAAATGACCAACAACAAGGTCATAACACCAATGATCACCTTGTTTTTGATACTGAATTTTATGATTTTATCTAACACGATTTTTATTTAATTTATATTGAAAATAAATGCACACAGCATAAAATACTGCAGCAAAAATATCTTGAAAACCTCTGCAATGGTATTGCAAAGTTTCAAGTAGGCTTAGAAAGCATAACTTTCTAAAAATCAATAAAAATTAAATCTTAGGAGGTTGCCAGATAGGATCGTATACCTGATAGGCAAAGTCGTTTTTATGAAATAAGATCTTTTTTGAAAAATAAGCAGGAACTTGCTCAGGAATCTCCAATAAAGGATCCATTTTAAATGCTGAAACCGTAATCTGGCAGCAGCTGCATGCACAAAGTGGCGAACAAATATCTCCGTTTTCTGTAGAATGTGCTCCGTGAATACTTAATGAAATCTTCTGACCTTCTGAATCCGAAGAAAGACGGGACACATCTTCACATGGCATCAGTGATAACGCCATGAAATAAATTGCCAATATCCATCTTAAGAAGTTCATTGTGACAAAGGTAAAGATTTTTTATAAAATGGGTGAATCCTGAAGTCTTTAATATAGTTTTAGTATTTACTATCAAACTATATTTATCTGTTACCAAAACCAATATCATTTCCTAATTTTCTGTGATCCCAAAATAATGTTCTTACCTTTGTAAAATCAAACAGGCTTATTTATCTCATCCGAATTTTACCCATGAAATTATTCAAACACCTTATTTTATTATCATTTTTATTGTGTGTTATTTCCTGTACAAAAAACAATAGTGATAGAATAGAATTATCTTATTCGTTTGAGAAGAAAGAAAATAAGATCAACTTGATGTTGCATAATGACACCAATGAGGATTTCCTGGTTATTATCTCCAAAACATTGAACTTTGACGGGAAGCATTCGGGAAGTGAAAAACTTGAAGAGAACAAACCTGTGAATGCATATCTTGTCAACCAAGAACAAACTGTTTTTTCTAAACAAATTGACTCCATCAATTCTTCTTTAAGTCCAAGTGCTTCGCCAAATGACATTAAGACATTGTTTCCTACCGCGATATTCGTCAAGAAAAAAAGTACAAAACAGCTGGAATATAAATTCAACAATAACTTCGTCTTAAATAAGGAATACAAGACTTGTTTCAGCAAAATGAGAGATATTTTAAATACTCCATATAATTTAGAAATGTTACAAAAAATGCTGGAATGCAGGAAGGACGAACAATATAAAATTTATCTGGATGATTTTGTGATCAAGGATAGTATACAGGTTAAGTTTTAGAAATAAATTAATGACTTAGATATTACTTTTTATTCTTTATATAACTCTACAAACATTCAACATTTAAATGAAATATTTTAATATAAAAGCCCTTCTTATATCTTTCTGTTTTATTACATTTTCATGTGAGGAAAAGGAAATATTAGGTAATGACATTACTATTTTAACCCCAGTTAGAAACCTTTCTACAGTTCTTGGAACTGATATTTATACATCGGATCTTCTGATCGAACCGGATACTTCTGATACTCTTAGATTTAAATTAACAGAAAAGGACTGGGCTATTTTAAGAGAAAGCTTTGACAAGAATCAGATTTACCTTATCAATGACAATACAAAAATAGGACGAAGAGTTAATTCTATTTATATGTCCGATAGGTTTAAAATCAGGACTAATAAAAGGCTGTTATCAATGCAATACCGTTATTTTATTGGGGAAAGAGAAAAATTTGACAGTGTAAAGAGTATCAGCTTCAATAAATTTATGAAGACTTTTGATTCTCTGGTCTATTACAGATCTCGAGGTAAATAATTTAAAACCTTTTGTAAAAACAAAAACCACCGCAAAAGCGGTGGCTAAAAAATCAAATCTAATTATGGACTATAGATTATAAATTCGGGTTATTCTCAAATTCTTTTTGTGGAATACTGAATAAATAATATCTGCTGTTCGGTACAAATTCTGTTTTATCAGGGAAATTGAAGATAGAATGTCCTCTTCCATCAACCGTTTTTACAGTTCCGTTCGGAGTCGTAATCTGAACTTTGATAGGTTTTCCTTCTGTATCTACATAAGGTTTTCTTACTACTGTTCCCTGTGTTCTGATAATATCTGAAAGAGAGAAACCTTCTCCAAACAATTCTTTTCTTCTTTCGATCAGAATTTCATCTATTACATTATTCTGAGCCAGTGAACCACTGTAAGTATTAGCATGTCTTGCTGATTTTAATTGGTTCAGAACTGTTACCGCCTGAGATACATTTCCACTTCTTGCCTCTGCTTCCGCCTCAATAAGGTACATTTCAGCAGCTCTCATATACACAATATCTCCGATAAGGGTAGGCTTAAATTTAAATTTCGCATATTTCAGCAACCCTTCTCTTGAAGGCAGATTATCCCATGAGAACAACTGGTATCTGATATCATTGGTATCAAATAAAGCCTTAAAGTATGGATCAGCCATAAAACTGTAGTAAAAACTTCCTGATGAAGATACATCAAGATAGTGGAAAGCATAACTTGCATCCGACTGTTCCTGAGTCTGAGCGTGTCCCCAGATCCATTCTACATTGGTAATATCATTGAAGCCATCTTTATATTTTTCCGGAGCCATTAAAGGATATCCTTCTTTAGCAATCTTTGCAGACGCTGCAGCTTTGCTCCATTCTCCGGTATTCAGATAAACTCTCGCTAAAATTCCGTTAACAACATTTCTGTTGATCTTATCCTTATTGTTTCTTGTATAATCTTTCAATAAGTTGTCTGCATCTGTAAGATCACTTTTGATCAAAGTATAAATATCTTCAAGACTGGATTTGCTTTTTCCAACTGTAGTGATCGCAGAAGGTTCTGTATAAATCGGAGCCGTTAATGCAGACTTATCTTTAAGGTAACTAAACTGATAGAAGCTGGCAATATTAAGATAACAAAAAGCACGCAATGCCTTTGCCTGACCTTTCACCTGGTTCTTTTTTTCCTGACTGCCTTCTGTCGCGTCAATTTTTGCAATAACATTATTCATGTTATTAATTGCAGAATAAAGCATTCCCCAAATAAATAACGGGCGACCAGCAGTTCTATTTTCCATTTCGGAAAAAGTATAAGTAGTTGCAAAACCATATTTGTTGGTCAATACAGCCACATCGCTTCCCATTGCATCACTTGCTCTCATAACAGTTGAAAAACCAATGTTCGCAAATGTTGTCCCGTCATTATTGAATTTTGCCCAGGTTCCGTTGATAACTGTTTCAGCACTTTCTGCTGTTTTGAAAACCTCTGTACTGTTGGATTGATCTGTAGGAGCCGTATCCAGTTCGCTTTCACAGCTTGTCAATGACCATAATCCAATCAGAGCAAAAGATAAATATTTTAATTTTTTCATTGTTTCAATTTTAAAGATTAAAGAGTTGCCTGAAGGCCAAAAGTGATCGTTCTCATTGCCGGATATCTGTAATATGTTGTACCATCCAACGCTTGCTCAGGGTCCATTCCTTTATGTTTGTAGAAAGTCAGAAGGTTTTCTGCCTGTACATAAATTCTGAACTTTTTAAGTCCTATTTTTTCAAAATAATCAGATGGAAGAGTATATCCTAAGCTCACATTTTTAAGTCTCGCATATGTCCCTGAATATAAAAATCTTGAAGACGTTGAAGTCCAGTTATTTGTTGTTGTACTCAAAGCAGGAACATCTGTGTAACGGTTTTCCGGAGTCCATCTGTTCAGCATTTCTGCACTCCATGAACGTCCTCCTGCGCTACCATTATGCATGATAGAAGTATAATCCGTATCCAGGATTTTCCCACCGATCTTAAATGTCAGCAATCCTGAAAAATCAAAGTTTTTATACGTAATACTTGTACTGATTCCCCCTGTTACTTTTGGCAATGCAGATCCCTGTAATGTTTTTACTGCTTTACCGTATTCTGAAGTTGTTCCTTCTACTGAATTGCCATTAGCATCCTTATAAATAGTCTTCCATAGCGGATTTCCATTAGTAGGATCTACTCCCACCCATTCCGGGATAAAGAAGTCATATACAGAACCTCCTTCCCTTAATAGTTTGGTTGTTCCTGACACTATAGAACCTGCAGGTAACTTGGTGATTGTATTATTCAAAGTACTTAAGTTCAAATCTACATTCCATTGGAAATTATCATTTCTTATAGGGGTTGTAAATAATGAAAACTCAAATCCTGTATTTTTAATCGTTCCGATATTCATAGGAAAATCACTGATTCCCACAGATGGGGCTACAGGCATGTTAAACAAAAGATCCTGGCTTTTTCTCTGGAAATATTCGATATTACCTTTAATTCTGTTATTAAGAATTGCAAACTCAAGTCCCACATTCAGGTTAAGATTGGTTTCCCATTTCAAATCTTCAGTTCTTGCCTTTTCCAATGTTGTTCCCGCCTCACCACCAAGATTTTGATTTCTATACAGCTCCTGATAAGCATAGTAAAGAGGTAATCCATTTGGTCTTAGCAACTTATCATTTCCTTGTCCACCATAACTCGCACGTAGTGTTAAAAGGTTGAAGAAATTCAGGTCCTTAATAAAGTCTTCATTGGAAACTTTCCAAGAACCTCCTACTGACCAGAATCTACCCCATCTGTTATCAGGAGAGAATCTTGAAGATGCATCGGCTCTTCCTGAAGCTGATATGAAATATTTATTAGCATAATCATACTCTACTTTCCCAAGGAAACTCAATAAGCTTAATTTATCACTGTTTCCACTGAAGCTCACCAATAAAGAAGCCGCATCCGGCTCATAGTAATAAGGAAGAGAGAAATTATTTCTTGTTCCTGAAATAGTCTGGTAATCATATTTATAAAATTCATGTCCCGCTAAAACATTAACGTGATGTTTACCAAATCTCTTATCGTACGTCAAAATATTACTGGTAGTATAAGAAAGCGTTCTGTTGTTCGATCTTGTCACCGAACCTCCGATTTCAGAACCTTGTCCTAAAAGCGGATTGGAATATAAATGACCGTTATAATTCACTAGATCTACAGAAAAGCTCGATCTGAACTTCAATTCCGGAAGGAAAGTAAGTTCCATAAACCCTTTTCCAGAGAAGTTATCTTCCTTATTCTCATTCTTATCCAATGGTAAACTTGCCGCAGCATTCTGATTCTGAAGAGCCGCCGTAGGTCTGTATTTACCAAAATCATAAATTTTATTTCCTTCTTTATCCAATACATAAGACCCGTCATCATTTCTTTCATAATAAGGATAGAACGAAGGAATAGATCTTGCAGCATGAATGATATTACTTGCTTTAGAATCTGATGAAGGAGGCGCCTGCTGAATACTGTTGGTATAGCTTAAATTCACTCCAACATTCAACCAGCTTTTTACTTCAGAATTGATCTTTAATCTGGTATTATATCTTTTGAATCCGGATTCAATTGCCATACCTTTATCATCAAGATATCCTAATGAAAAGAAATAATTACTTTTATCACTTCCGCCACTAATATCTAAATCTACCTGATTTCTGGAAGCTACTCTTTGTAAAATATCTCTCCAGTCATCATTCCACAATGCTTTTGCACCTGGTAATAATTTTCCATCTGGTCCTACTGGCTTAGGATAATTAGCTCCATAAGGATTGATAGACAAACCTCCTGGACCGTAAATAAGATTATCTGAAGCCATCTGCCCAGCCTGTTGTGCAGAAATTTGCTTAGACTGATATCCGTTTCTCATCGCCTCCCAATACAATTGAAAATATTGATCAGTATTTACCTGTTCATAATCTTTTACTGCTCGGTTAGAAAATCCCTGGCTGATGTTAAAATTTACCTTAGCCTCGCCTTTTTTACCGGATTTTGTTGTAATGATGATAATCCCGTTTGCTCCTCTTGAACCATATAATGCACTTGCCGTAGCATCTTTCAGTACACTGATAGATTCAATATCACTTGGGCTTATTGAATTTAAATTTCCATCAAAAGGAATTCCGTCCACTACGTATAGAGGATCACTTGAGGCACTTACAGAGCCAACTCCTCTGATTCGGATAGTAGAAATGGCTCCCGGCTGTCCTGAAGCACCTGTGATTTGCACACCTGGCACCTGTCCGTCCAATGCCTTTGTAATATTGGTTACCGGTCTGTTATTGATTTTATCGCTGGAGATAGTAGCCACTGAACCTGTATAGCTATTTCTTTTAGCTTTACCATAAGCAACAACCACTACTTCATCGATTTCTTTTTCTTTAAGTGTATCTTTTTTAGGTTTGGAATTCTGCCCGCTTACACTTACAATTCCTAAGAAAAACGCTGCCACAGGTGGTATCCAAATTTTAGAATTAATTAATTTTTTATTAATCATAATCAATTTTATTTATCATATATTAAAATTTTGCCCCTTGCAGAAAAGTCAGCAAAGGGCATCGATTGATACGATAAACCAAACGCTTATTTTTCCTTTAAAGGCTGAATGTAACACCTTGCGCGTAGCAGGTTGTTAAGACTTCACAGGGTCAGTTCCCTCCATCTTTCTTTATAAGCCGATCGAAATATGGTTGCAAAGCTATAAACTTTTAGTCTACAAAACAAGTAGACTTATTTGTTTTTCATGATAAATTTTCAAAAATTAACATAAGATTATATTAAAACCCCTTAAAATAAGGACTTACAAAAATTATCACTTTCTTAAACATGACAAATATCATTATTAATAATTCAATGAAGCAAATGTCATACTGAGCAAATATTTTTAACCTTTAATTAAAAAAACTTTTTAATTTTATAGAATGAAAGTTTTGATTATAAATGGTCCTAACCTTAACCTGTTAGGAACCCGAGAACCGGAAATCTATGGAACTGTTTCTATGGAAACTTATTTGGAAAATTTAAAATCCGAATTTGTATCTCATGAAATTCAATATTACCAGTCAAATATTGAAGGGGAAATTATTAATAGATTGCAGAAAGATGATTTTGATGCTGTTGTGATTAACCCCGGAGCTTTCACTCATTATTCTTATGCCATTGCAGATTGTCTGAAAAACATTAGAAAACCTAAAGTTGAGGTTCATATCAGTAATATTTACAAAAGAGAAGAATTCAGACAAAAATCTGTAACTGCTGCCAATACCGATGCTGTTTTATCCGGATTTGGGATGGATGGGTACAGATTGGCTATTATTAGTTTGAAGTAATAACAAATCTTACTCTTTATACAAGATGTAATATTATTTGCTCGCAGATTTAACAGATGAAGCAGATCTTGATTTTCATGTGTTTATTTACAGCGCAAATATCTGCAAAATCTGCGTTATCAGCGAGATATAAAATAAAAAAGCCTCATCAATGATGAGGCTTTCTATTTATAAATATCTGATTAGATAGTTTGTTCTTGCAATTGAGGTCCTGAAGCAATTAATCTCTTACCTTCTTCAGTATCACAGTACTGTTCAAAGTTCTTGATATATCTTGAAGCAAGATCTTTCGCTTTTTCTTCCCATTCTGAAGTATTTTCATAAGTATCTCTAGGATCAAGGATACCTGTAGAAACATTTGGAAGTTCAGTAGGGATTTCAAGATTCATGATTGGAACCTGAGTTTTAGGAGCGTTATCAATAGAACCGTCGATGATAGCATCAATGATTGCTCTTGTATCTTTTAGAGAAATTCTCTTTCCGGTACCATTCCAACCTGTGTTTACCAAATAAGCTTTAGCTCCGTGCTCCTGCATTTTACCGATCAACGTCTTGGAATACATTGTTGGGTGTAATGTAAGAAACGCTTCACCAAATGCCGGAGAGAAAGATGGTTGAGGTTCAGTGATTCCTCTTTCAGTTCCTGCTAATTTTGATGTATAGCCGCAAAGGAAGTGGTATTGTGCCTGATCTTCGTTCAGGATAGAAACCGGAGGAAGTACTCCGAATGCATCAGCTGAAAGGTAAACGATCTTTTTCGCATGACCAGCCTTAGATGGTAATACAATCTTGTTAATATGATAGATTGGATAAGAAACTCTTGTATTTTCAGTGATAGATCCGTCTGTATAATCTGCTACTCCATTGTTAATAACAACGTTTTCAAGAAGTGCATCTCTCTTAATTGCTCTGAAGATATCCGGTTCTTTTTCTTCTGATAAATCAATTACTTTAGCGTAGCATCCACCTTCATAGTTGAATACTCCGTTGTTATCCCAACCGTGCTCGTCATCACCGATAAGGTATCTTTTCGGATCTGCTGACAAAGTAGTTTTTCCTGTTCCTGAAAGACCAAAGAATAAAGCTACATCACCTTTTTCTCCTACGTTTGCAGAACAGTGCATTGAAGCCATACCTTTTAATGGAAGGTAATAGTTCATCATAGCGAACATTCCTTTCTTCATCTCACCTCCGTACCAAGTACCTCCGATGATCTGTAGTTTTTCAGTAAGGTTGAACATAATGAAGTTCTCAGAGTTCAATCCTTGAGCTTCCCAGTTCGGGTTAGTTGTTTTGGAACCATTGATTACTGTGAAATCTGGTTCTCCGAAGTTCTCAAGTTCATAGTGAGAAGGACGGATAAACATGTTTGTAACAAAATGCGCCTGCCATGCTACTTCCACAATAAATCTTACTTTAAGTCTTGTATCTGCATTTGTTCCACAGAAAGCATCTACAACATAAATTTTCTTAGCTTCAGAAAGCTGGCTCATCACTAATTCTTTACAAGACCCGAAAATTTCCGACGTAGTTGGTAAATTTACTTTACCATCCCAGAAAATTGTATCTCTTGTAACATCATCCTGAACAATATATCTGTCTTTAGGTGAACGACCTGTGAAAATTCCTGTTTTTACTGATACCGCGCCCGATTCTGTAAGTTCCGCTTTCTCAAACCCCTGATTTTCAGAAGAAACTTCAGCCTGATATAATTCTTCATAAGAAGGATTATACACTACTTCATAGTTTCCTTTAATCCCTAATTTCTCTAAATCCTGGATGATTTTAGTGTTTTTCATTTTACTTATATTTTCTATTTCTTTATTGACTTCAACAAAAATAATATTAATTATTTGTTAAAGGTGGTTTAAATATACTGATATAAGTCAGAATGACAAATAAAAAAACAGGATTGTAAATTATTGATTATAAATCAATTATATTTGACCATTCAAAAACCGTAGTAAAACCTTTCTCCCAAAAATAGTCTTTATAACCCCCAAATTTGGCACTCATCACGAAATCTCCGCCCCAAGCACCTAAACTTTTGACAAAAGAGGGGCAATCTGAGAATAACCTCTCCTTAACTGTAGGAATTTCAATAAAATCAGAAATTTTTCGCTCATGAATCATCATTAGCTCAGAAAAATTATCCAATTCATTGCATAATAAAATTTTCTTTGTAATATCAGAAAATTCATTTATCAACTCCGGAAATTTATTTTTAGACTTGTAAAGATTGATCCCTTCTCTGCTATCTTGCTTTTGGTTTAAATGGATAAAAATTAATTCGTTTTTAAATGAAGGATTAAAATCTACCTTCTCAAATTTAATCTCAGGTTTGCTCTGGAAAAGCACTGCAGATTTTTCTTTTGCGACTGCAATATCATATCCGCTTCCTCCTAAACTGATAGTATTTAAGTAAAAAGGATCAATTTCTGCCCATTCCGCGAGATTATTCATTAGTGTGGAACTACTTCCAAGACCAAAGTCTGCGGGAAATTGAAGATTTGTCTTTAAATGATATGTAAAATCTTTTTTGAATTTAATAGTAGAAAGCTGCTGAACATTCTTTAATGTCTTTAAAATAAATTCAGCGCTTAAAGGAATATTGGTTTCTAGAATCTGCCAGTTTTTATAATCGATGACAGCTTTCAACCAAGGTTTGTTTTGATGGAGCGCCTCCCAGAAAATCAATGATTGATTATCATCTTTTTCTTCAAAGAAAAACTCTTGTCCCAGCTTGGTAGGTACCGCTAAGACAAGAGCTCCATCTATTGCGAAATATTCTGAAGTAAGCATAAGCTTGCCCGGTGAAAATATCGCGTTCATATTTTTTATTAATTAGATTGCAGAAGTAGCATCTACTGATCCGTCAATTTTTTTGATTAATCCCTGAAGGGTTTTTCCTGGTCCAACTTCTACGAAATTAGATGCACCGTCTTTAATCATATTCTGAACAGACTGTGTCCATTTTACAGGACCTGTAAGCTGAGCAATCAGATTTTGTTTGATCTCATCTGGATTTGTGACAGCTGTAGTAGTGATATTCTGATATACAGGAATCGTTGCTTTTCTGAATTTTGTTTTTTCTATAGCTGCTGCTAGTCTTTCTTGTGCAGGCTGCATCAATGGTGAATGGAAAGCTCCGTTTACCGGTAGTAATAAGGCTCTTTTTGCTCCTGCTTCTTTTAGCTTAGCACAAGCTTCCTCCACTGCTGGAGTTTCTCCTGAAATTACCAATTGTCCTGGGCAGTTATAGTTTGCCGGAACTACAATTCCACTGATTTGAGCACAGATTTCTTCAACTTTAGCATCTTCTAATCCTAGGATTGCTGCCATAGAACTTGGATTTGCATCACAAGCATCCTGCATAGCCTTAGCTCTTTCTGATACTAGTTTCAAACCATCATCAAAAGATAAAACGCCGTTTGCTACCAATGCAGAGAACTCTCCTAAGGAATGTCCTGCTACCATCTCAGCTCCAAGCCCGTTTACTGCTTTTAATGCTGCTACTGAATGTATAAAAATTGAAGGCTGGGTAACCTCTGTTTTCTTAAGATCCGCATCTGTTCCGTGAAACATAATGGAAAGAATGTCGAAACCTAAAATTTCGTTGGCAGATTCCATAAGATCTTTAATATCTTTTCTAGAATCATACAATTCTTTTCCCATTCCTACGAACTGAGAACCCTGACCTGGAAATACAAGTGCTTTCATGTATTGAATTAAATATTATGCAAATATAATTATAATGTTAACAATATTCTGTGTAAGAGTTATAAATCATTAAGGAACTAACCTGATTACTCTGTAACCTGTGTTTACATAAGCACCATTAGCTTTAGATTTTACAAACTCAAATTTTGTTGCAAGCTGAGTCTGAACCTTGTTCATTTGCTTAAAAATTTCTCCTTTTTTATTTTCTCTTGTCAACATATCATTAACAACATCAAATCCTACGATGGCATATTTTGGAGGTGTTTTGCAGTATTTGTTTTTATAAGCTGCAAGGATCTCTTTTTCAAAATTACCGTCCGTATTGATTTTTCTATCCATCAGGTATACTAAGCTAGCCTGGCTCAATTCATCTACTTTCTTTTCGAAAACCGGAGAATAGAACATACTGAATGCTTTTACTCCCTGTACTTCTTTAGAAAGACTTACGATTTTGTTTGCAAAGGCATCCCCCATATCATCATTCGCCAAAATTGCAATAACCGGAGCAGATTGTCCTGTCATCATATTCTGGTCTAATTGAATTTCCGCAGGGGAATTTACAATCACGATATTAGGATTTTTCACAGCTTTTTCAAGTCCTGATTTAATATAGTTTGCATTTTCTTTTTTAGAATCTGCTACTACATATATTTTTTGATCTGAATATACTCCTTTTACTTCTTCTACGATTTTGTCTGCATAGGTTTGATTGTTCGTTTCTACGATAATCAAGTTGCTATAGTTGTACAGTTCCGGTGTATTGGCAAATGGTGCCACCACAGGAATTTTTTGATTTTTAGTAAAATCTAAAACATCAATTACGTTAGACTTAAAGAATGGACCAATAATAAGGTCTGTATTATCAGGATTAATCTGAGTCAGGGAATTTTTGAAAGAAGCTTCATTTCCTGAGTCTACAATTTTAATATCCAATTTCTGCCCTCCTTTTGCATTTCTTTCGATTGCAAGTTTAGCACCTGTCAAAAAGTCAAGAGCCATTGTTCTGTATTGCGTTTCATTGGTACTGTATCCAAAAGGAAGCATTAATACAACACTTAGAGCATCTCCATTTTTCTTAATATATACTGGATCCTGTTTCTTAATCTTTAGAACCATTCCAGCTTTTAATCCTTTTGAAAGATCAGGGTTAAGAGCTATTAATTCATCAATACTTACCCCAAATTTATTCACAATAGAGAATACTGTGTCTCCTTGCTGAACGGTATAAGTAACGTAATCCTCTCCTACAACCACATTATTGGAAACAGTGGAAGTTTTTTCGTTCCCTGAATCCATTTTTTCTTTTGGATTAGCTGTTTCAACAACGGTATCGTTGTTATTTGATCTTTTTATTTTGATGGTCTCACCAGGTTTTAATCCTTTTTCTTCCAATCCTGGATTTAAAGCGTAAAGATCCTGTTGACTGATACCAAACTGTTTTGTAATTCTGTAATAATTATCTTTAGCCTGAATTACATAAGATTCTCCTTCTACAGCAGGTGTAGCAGTTTCTACTTTTTCAACTGGGGTTTCCACATGTTTAGGAGGAGCAACCACCGTTTGCTGATCACCATATTTTTTGATGCTTGCAAGAGGTAAAGTAATTTCGTCACCGATTTTCATGTGAGAATCCAGTTCGGGATTCAATTTTCTTAAATCAGTTTCAGAGATTCGGTATTGTTTTGTAATTCCGTAAATGGTCTGTTTTGGCTGTAAAACTATTTTACCTACAGCAACACCACCAGTGGCATTTACTTTTTCAGCTACGGCAGTTTTTGTTACAACCGGAGTTGCTGCCTTCTCTGATTTTATAGTTAAAACATCTCCGATAGCCAATTTACCATCTTTGTGCTTTGGGTTTAGCTTCAGCAATTCATCTACAGTCATTCCATACTTTTTTGCAATGTTGTAAGGGTTATCGCCTTGTACAACCGTATGTGATTTCTGGGCTGAAACTCCCAAAACCATACATAAACTGGATAGAATAAAAAACCTCTTTATCATATTAGATAATTATAATTTACAAAAATACTTCTTTAAAATTAAATGGCAACAATTATTAATTTGGAATCTTGAACCACCATCTCTTCCAAACAATTTTCAAGCCACGAATACCCATAATCTGAAAAGAATACACTAAAGTTATATACTCTTTCCTGCCATGTTTTAGAAGGGTGAACATCCATAAACAGATTTTCAAGCCTTTCCAATAATTCATTCTGCTTTATTTTCTCAGCATGAAGCAAACGCTTTTTCATTCTTTTGAATGATTTCAATTGTCTTACTTCTTCTGCTTTCACCATATTTCCAAAGGATTTTTCTGTGCTTTCTGCAGATAGTTTTAATTGATTAAAATTATTAACAAGCAGTTCTTCTTTCTCTTCCAGTAATTTTAAAATCGTATTATCTTCTAAAATTTTATGATTGGTAATAGCGGTAAAGTTTTGAAAGAAGTCTTCTATTTTAAGATCCAGTTTTTCAATTTTACCTAATGTTTTCTCTTTAAGGAAAAGCATGGAGTTCCTTGGAATCAAAATCGGGAAAGGAATATTGACTTTTGAAAAATAGTCTTTAAGTTCCAGCCAATACATGATTTCGGCGTTTCCACCAATATATGCAAGATTGGGTAATACTTTTTCCTGATATACGGGACGCATCAATGCATTGGGACTGAATCTTTCAGGATGATTTTCCAGTTCTATCAGAAGTTCTTCTTCTGTAAACTGAATATTTGTGTCTACAACAATATATTTCTGTCCGTTAAAATCAATTCTGTCTCTTGTTTCTGAAAGATAAAAAAGATTAATGTCACGTGGGTTTACCTGAACCTTTCCATATTTTTCAGTCAGTAAGTTCACTTTCTCTTTGGATGTTTTCTGTAAGCTAAAATGAAGCAATTCGTCTTTGAAAACATGTTTTATCTGTTCTTTAAGTTCACTTGAATCTCCATCAAGAATCAGAAGTCCGAATTCAGAGAAAATACGGTTCACAAGAATTTGAATAGCTTGAGTTAAAGTATTTCCTACTTTATAAGCTTCCTTCAACATCAAAATCAATTCTGTCCCAAAAACTGAATCTTTGAATTCATTTTCAAATTCTGAGATAAAATAAGTATCATTAATTTCAATTCTACCTACAGGACCTCCTGATTTTTCGTTGGTTTCGTAGTAATTATTCTCTGTCTTAAAATGATTAATTTCTACAAAATCATGATCTTCTGAAGCCATCCAATATACAGGAACAAAATTGAAATCCGGAAAGTTTTCTTTCAGATAAGTACATGTTTTAATGGTCTGCAAAATTTTATAGACAAAGAAAACAGGTCCTGAAAACAAATTCAACTGATGTCCTGTTGTAATAGTGAATGTATTGGGCAACTTAAGGTTTTCCAGATTTTCTTTTTGCTTTGAAGAAAGGGAAAGACCTGAAAGCTGTTTTTCAAATACTTCTGATAAGATATTTCTTTGCTCTTCAGAAAAGGACTCTTTTTTCAGATGAATCTGTTGGCTAAAGTGATCTAAGGAAAATGTTTTATTTTCAAAACCCTCAATTTTTTGATTCAGAAAATCTTTTACCAATTGAGGTATGCTTTCTATATCGTTAAATGATATTTTATTAATTGTTTTCAACTTGTATAGTTTTTAGTTGAACAGATACCACACAATTCCGATATTCAATCTGAAGTCATATACCGGATAATGCGGAAATGCATATGCTTTGTTATGAGAAATAAAGGTTCCTATCTGTTGTCCTTCTATGAAGAAAAACATTTTTTTAACCTTCATATTAATATATAAATCTGCAATGGGTTGCCCTCCTATGACAAAAGCCTTTGAGTCCGGAAGGAGATATTCGTTAAGAATAGGAGAATAATCTCTTGAACCAAACTTAGAGAAGTAATATACTTTTACCCCAGCCTGGATTTCTGCTGCCTTTTTAAATGCAAGTGTTTGATAGAAAAAGTTAGCTCTTCCGATAAAGCTTGGCATTGGCAATAGATTTTTATTGGTCAATGCATTTTGGAAGTGTAATCTTGTGTTCAGGTGGAATTTACCATAGCTGAATGTTGCGTCTCCTCCGATCTGAGAAATATTCAATGAACTTTCGCTCTGTTTTGGAGCTGCATTGCTATCAAGATAGGTATAGTTATCTATTCTGAAATAATTGGCGAAGATTTCCGTTTTAAACCATTTTAAATTTATACTTCCGCCAAGTTCCATTACGGATTGGTTTTTCGCATCTTCAAGATAATAATTGAATTTGTTGTAAACAGATGTGTTTAACAAGTAGTTGAACGAAGGATAAGCGCTTTGAAAGTTTACTTTTGCATTCACAAAATAATCTTTTATTGGCTCAAACTTCAGATTATTGGTTGTTTTAAGATAACTTTTAAATTGACTTCCATTTGAAAATTCTAAGAATGAATTCAATTGAATTTTGTCCCAAAGTTTTACCTGTAAGTTTCCTACGGCACCAATTCTGTTTTCTTTAAGTTCTTCAGGAAAAGGAACTCCGTTTAATGCAACGACATCTCTTATCCCCAATTTAATGGATTGATAACGAACTCCGGCATCCAACTTGAATTTTTCATTGTTAAAAACCAAGCTTAAAGTATTGCTGAAATTACTTGAATATTTTTTTGTTGTTAAAGGAAATCCATTGACTAATTCTACAGGATCTTTATACCAATATCCCTCCAATGCTCCTTGGTTATAGTAATATTTATTTCCTTGATGAGAAATTGTATGTCTGATGCTGAAAGGAAATTTCTCTGAATTGAAAGGAGTAAACTGATGACTTAAATAATATCTTCTGTAGGCAAATTGCGAGCTGCTTGATTCTAAATTAACCCTGGCATTTTGTCTGTTTTTATAATCACTGCTACCAGCTTGAAACAAATCATCTTCTACGATACCGCCATTTTCCTGGTTATTTACATTTTGGTGAATGTAGTGAGCAAAAAGTTCATAGTTTCCACTTTTTGAAGTATAGTGTCCTGAGAATATTGTATTGTTATTGGCAGACAATGAATTTCTATAAAGACCTTGTGAACGAAGCCCTGTATATTCTAAAGCAAAATTAAACCTTTTACCAATGTTTTGAGTATATGTAGATCTTAAAGCTGCTCCATTTCTCATTGCATTGTGATAGACAAATGCTGCTGTCGGAGTTTTTACATCATAATATTTCACGTCATTTGCTCCCAAAATCATGTAAGATTTATTGGACGGTAATAGAGATAAATTCTGTTCAGCATTCACTTCGAATACTAAAGGATTAAAACCTGACCCGATATTTCCAGGTTGTACTCTTCCAAAGTTATCTGTATTGTTATACTGTGAAAATATATAGGTTTTATCAAATGTCATCACCGTATCGAACACTTTTTTCTCTGAAAACTGCGTCTGATATTGATAATCATTGATAGTGGGTTTAAAAATCTTTAAGGAGTCTTTTTTTCCTGAGTCTATGACAAGTGTATCTTCCGGTTTTGGTTGAGATTTATTATTATCCGGTGTATTAACAACCTGTGCGTGTGCAGCAAAGCCAAAGAAAGTAAGTATGAAAAGTATGTACTTCATTATTCATTATTGTACAGCAAAAATAAGAAATAATAGTAAATAAAAACCCCTGCTTTGAGCAGGGGTTGTATATAATATGATTATATTTTAGTTATAACCAGGGTTTTGTACGCAATTAGGGTTTGCAGATATTTCCTTCAAAGGAATAGGTAGTGTATACCTGTAATCTCCGTTTGGTAGATTTTTTACTGTAATGATATCATCCGTAGGATTTCTATCCATAGAAACACCAGCCACTACAGCTAACCTTTTCAAGTCAATATAACGGTGACCTTCTAATGCAAGTTCAATTCTACGCTCTTTTAAAATGTCAGCATATGCAACTTGAGTACTTGTATAAGTAGGAGTTGTTGGAGTCCCAGCAAAAGTTCTTGCTACTCTTACTTTTTGAATCAAATCATGAGCTGCTGTCATATTTCCTGCTGCCACCTCTGCTTCAGCTAAAATGAAATACATTTCAGATAATCTGAAAACTTTAATATCATTTCTAACTGCAGTACCTGTCTTTCCAGGATATTTATCAATCATCAAAACATCATCACGAGTATCTTGACCTGGCTGATCCCAATCTGGGTTATCCTCAAAAGTAGGATCTACATATGCATACTTTCTAATATCTCCAGGAAGAGCCTCAAATAAATTGTATAAATTTCTTCCCCAGTTCCACATTGGGTTACCATTAATATTAGATGCATTTGTGTTCCATCTTGAACCTATATTTACACCGGCACCTAAAGGAAGTCTGTTAAGAGAGAATATAACTTCTCCGTTATCAGAATCAGCCCACATTCTTCTATATGGGTTGAAAGATCCACCTACAATACCATTTCCATTGGCAGCAGTAACACCTCCATAAAATGCTATATTCCACTTATTAGTTGGCGGTTCAGTAAAGTTACCAGATTGAAATGGTGTTCCATTTGCTTCTGTAACTGGAACTGCAGAGTTCGTACCTGTCATTGGGGTTGCAACCGTAAGAGTTAAACCAGAATTATTGATTACTGTTTCTGCATACTGTTTTGCTAAAGCCATATTTCCTCTATAGAGATTTAAACGAGCTGCAACAGCATTTACAAAATTCTTATCAACAGCATATCTTCTAGCAGTTGTAGAATTTGGTAAAATACCTCTGGCATAATCTAAATCTGCATTAATAAAGTCGTACACATCCTGATTTTTAGCTCTTGGTAATTTAGCATCTGTAGCAGGAACATCTTTCAATAAAATAACGCCTAACGCATTAGGATCTTTCATATCAGTAGAGAAAAAAGTCTCCAACTGAAGATAAGAATACGCTCTAATTGCTCTTGCCTGTGCAAGAATACTATTATACTGAGCTACTTCTGTTGATTTAGGAGTAATTCCTTTTGCCCCTTCAAGTAATCTATTAACTCTATTAATAACTCTGTAATGATTTAACCATATTCCATAGCTAGTTGCTCCAGCAGCAATAGAAGCACTTGATCCTACTGTAGCGGAAGATGCATCTAAGAAATGTCTATGTAATTCATACTCCTGTCCACCACTACCGAAACCAGGCTTTACTTCGTCTGTAAATACGGCTGTAAAATATATTTCTTCTATAGGCTCTAACTGAGCATAAACAGATCCATTTAAAGCATCATTAAGATTGGCTACCGATGTAAATAAATCATCTGGCTGCAATTCTCCTGCCTGTTTAATATCTAACGCATCCTGACAGCTATTCAGAGTGAATCCTACTGTCGATAACGTTGCAACTGTTAATATTGTATTTATTATTCTTTTCATAACTTTTTTCTATTAAAAATCAACATTTAATCCTACTGACACTGTTTTAGGGTTAGGGTATACATTTAACGAAGATGTTGTAACTGGTTCAGGATCAAACCCTTTCCACTTAGTCCATGTATAAATGTTTTCTGCCTGAACAAATACTTTAATACCTCTAACTGGTAATTTTCCTAATTGATCTTTAGTAAAGCTATAACCTAAAGAAACATTTTTAAGTCTGATGAAATCCGTACTCTTTAAGAATCTGTCAGAAGAACCATCTCTACCTGTATTTTCAGCATCTAAAGCTGGAACATCTGTGTTTCTATTATTTGGAGTCCATGCGTTTAATAAATCTGCAGAAACATTATTACCACTTGAATAACTAGGGTTCATAGCCCAAGAAAGTAAGTTGTCATAAATCCATCCTCCTTGTTGGAAAGAGAATAATGTATCTAAGAACCATCCTTTATGTTGGAAGTTAAATCCAAATCCTCCTGTAAATTTTGCATATGGAGACTTCCCTGTACGTCTTCTATCAGTTGTTTGTGGATTCTCTGTAATATTGTCATTAATATCAAGGAATAACATGTTTCCATTATTAGGATTTACACCTACATAAGGATACATAATAAACTGATTAGCTGGACCTCCAATTGCATCTGCAATATCATCTGATATATCCTCATTGTTCATTGAGACAATCTTGTTCGAGTTATAAGCTCCATTTACGAAAATTGACAACTTCGTATTTTCGGTTTTGATAGCGTTATATCTGATTAACCCTTCAACTCCTTTGTTATCAAGAACTCCATCGTTTCCTCTTATATCCCAAACTCCAGTAACTGCAGACCTTTGTAGGTTGTTAAACATTCTTGAAGTTCTCTTTTGATAATAATCAAAGCTACCTTCTACAATACCTTTATAGTTAAAATCAACCCCTACGTTGGTTTGCTTTACTTGCTCCCATCTTAAATAAGGATTCGATAAGTTAGCGAAATTATATCCTAATAGATTTTGATATCCTGAAATACCATTATATAAATCAAGGAAGTTATTTGGAAGCTGAACTAATGGGTTAACATTATTTACTGCTACACCTAAGTTTTGGTTCCCTGTTGTTCCCATTGACGCTCTAAGTTTCAATAATCTGAATCCAGAGTTAGCCATGAAATCTTCTTTATCAATATTCCATCTTAGAGCCACAGACCAGAAAGTCTCCCATCTGTTGGTAGGAAGGAAACGATAAGATCCATCTCTTCTTACCACCCCACTTACACCATATTTGTCTTTATAGTCGTAGTCTAATGTACCAAAGTAAGCTAAAGTTCCAGCAGTAACTTTCGTAGCAAAAATAGTAGGTCTGTAAATGTTTGGTGTATCCGGGTTAAATGGAATATAACCTGTACCCGCTCCAAATTGCCACTGTAAAGGATTTAGTCCATTCTGTGTTTGGCTATTACGATTAACATGAACTTTGATATAATCCATATAAGCCGCAGCTGAAATGGTATGATCACCAAAAGACTTGTTAAATGTAATATTTGTGATACTATTAAAAGTCAAATCCTGTGTTGTATCAAATGTTTCAATACCGGCATATTTTGCTCCTTGACCTCTTGCAACAGAAAGCGCAAGATATCCTTGAGCAGCTCTAGCAAAGATTCTTTCGTATTCTTTATAATCAATCCCAGTTCTATTCCCTACACTTAAATAATCAGTAAGCTTATAGTTAACGTTAGCATTAGCAGAGATACTTAGCTCAGTATATTTATTTCTAATTCCTCCATTAATGTTATCCTGAAGAATCCATTGGGTATTACCTGTAATTGATTGCCCAATATTGTTAAATAATTCTTGCCCACTTGCATATGGAGAAGGAGTTTTATACGTAGAAGAAAGTACACCTCCGAACAATGGGTTCTGTAATGGGTTAGCATTAATTGCTGCATTTTCTTCATCATCTAACTGATTTCTCTTAGAGTAACCTAGTCCTAAAACCGCTCCAAAAGTCAATTTACCATCTTTAGACTTTCCATTAAGGTTATTTCTTAAAGTAAATCTTTTAAAGTCTGTAGATTTTATTGTTCCTTGTTGATCTAGATAACCTAAAGACAAGAAATTATTAATATTCTCACCTCCGCCAGTGATTGATAAATTATGCTGTTGACCAATACCGATTTGAGTAAATTGTTTATTCCAATCTGTATCTACTCCCCAGTTATCAATCTGTTGCTGAGTCATTTTTGCGCCATCACTGGTTCCAAAATTCTTCTGTATTTGTAACTGCTCTTTACCATGTGCCATGTTATAATCAACATTAGGCATTTTACTAAAAGAAGTTAATGCATCATATGATACTTTTAGTCCAGAATTAAATCTTCCTGTTTTAGTCGTAATCACAACAACTCCATTTGCAGCTCTGTTACCATAAATAGCAGTTGCCTGAGCATCTTTTAAAATACTGAAAGTTTCAATATCATAAGAGTTCAAGTTTCTAAACTGAGATCCTGAAGTAATAACACCGTCAATTACATACAAAGGATCTGTAGAACCATTTAATGAACTCATACCTCTAATCAAAATATTGAATTTCCCTGAACCAGGTGAACCAGAACCTGAGTTAACAACAACTCCAGGAGCCGTACCTTGGACGGAATTCAAAACAGAAATGTTAGGTCTGTTTTCTAATGTTTCTGCTCCAACAGTTACCGAAGAAGATGTAGACTTAGCTTTTGTGGATGTTTTACTATATCCCAAAACAACTACTTCCTCAATTTTCGTTTCTTTGTCTTTGGAGTCTTTTTTACCCTCCTGAGCAAATACAGCCTGTCCTGTAAAAAACAAAACACCAGCTGTTAATACACGTAGTTTAACATTCATATTAACAAATTTTAATATATTTTAGAGGCAAATATGTTAATAAATATTAACACTGGCAAATTTTTTATACAGTCCTACAGCATTTTTATTCACAATATTACAAGCTTCACCTACTATATATAGAAGATTCCGTAATTTTCATTCACTCAAATTTAACAAATTTTAAAATCATTAATCAAAACATTAAATTTTAACAATTAATAATCAGTTAGTGTAAAATTATTTATAATCAATCTAAATTACAACAACCCTTATTCTCAACTCATCTTGCTTTTTAAAGTAAAAAATCAATCAGTTAAAGTCTATATATTAGTATTTTACTTAAATAAACAATAAATATTATTTTTCATAAACCTAAAAAAGCATCTCAATACTTCTATTTAGAATAATATATTCTTACTTTTGAAAGAAAAACTAAAAAATCATAATTTTAAAGAATGAAAAAAACAGTCTTAGCCACATTAATTTTAGCAGGTATAAATTTTAGCTTTGCACAAAATACACTTTCAGTAAACGGAGCCACACATACTCAATCAGTATTTGATGGTATAAAATCAACAACAGGCAAAACATTTAAATATGAAGATATTGCTGGTTCCCCTTACTATAGTAAAGACTTTGTCACAGCTAAAATCGCAACAAACTATGAGCAGATACCAGTACGATACAATAGTTATACAGATGAAATAGAATTTAAAAAAAATAACGAAACTCAAGTGCTTCCAAAAAGCGCTGAATTTGCAAGAATTGAAATTTCATCACCTAAGCAAACAATGATTCTAATTGAAACATCAGATGAATTAAGCGGATATTTTTTTGAGCTTGTAAACGGCAAAAATTCTTTGTACAAAAAAATTAAAACAAAGTTTGTAGATGTTGTTCCGGCAGCAAATGGCTACGCAACTGAAAGACCAGCTAATTTCCGTAATCTAGACCCCATATATTACATTAAAACAGAAAAAGGCTTCATTAAGAAACCAAAAAATCAAAAAGAAATCATAGCAGAGTTCCCAGATAAAAAAGATGCTTTAACAGCATTTTTTAAGTCTAATAAGATCAAATTTGACAAAGATGAAGACCTAATCAAATTGGTTACTTTTCTTAATCAGAATTAAGAAAATTTTATAAATTCAAAATAAAAGAAAAAAAATAAGCCGTCTCAATGAGACGGCTTATTTTATAATATATCTGAATAATTATTTCAGCTTTTTCTTAACAGCAACTTCTTCGTAAACTTCAAGAATATCACCGATTTCAATATCATTATAACCTTTCAAGTTAAGACCACATTCGTAACCTTTTGTTACTTCCTTCACATCATCTTTGAAACGCTTCAAGCTTTCAAGCTCACCATCAAACTTAACGATACCATCTCTCAATAGACGTACTTTTGATTGTCTTGTAACTTTTCCGGTAAGAACCATACAACCTGCAATTGATCCAACTTTAGAAATCTTGAATACCTCACGGATTTCAACATTACCAATTACCTGCTCCTGGATTTCCGGAGAAAGCATTCCTTCCATTGCTTCTTTTACTTCATCAATTGCTTTATAGATTACAGAGTAAGTTCTGATTTCAATCTCCTCACGATCTGCAAGTTCTTTAGCATTAGCACCTGCTCTTACGTTGAATCCAATAATAATTGCATCAGATGCAGCCGCTAAGTTGATATCAGATTCCGTGATCTGTCCTACACCTGAGTGAAGAATTTTCACGCTGATCTCTTCAGTTGATAATCTTTGTAACTGATCAGAAAGTGCCTCTACTGAACCATCCACGTCACCTTTAAGGATAATATTCAATTCTTTGAATTCTCCTAAAGCAATACGTCTACCTAATTCCTCAAGTGTTGTATGTTTTTTCGTTCTGATAGAAAGTTCTCTCTGAAGCTGTTCTCTCTTATTTGCAATCGCTTTACCTTCACTTTCGTCAGCATATACACGGAATTTATCACCAGCTGTTGGCGCCCCGTCTAATCCTAGGATTGTTGCCGGAATTGAAGGACCTGCTTCTGCAAGATTTTTTCCTCTTTCATCAAGTAAAGCTTTTACTTTACCATGATTTTTACCTGCTACCACATAGTCTCCTACTCTTAAGGTTCCGGTTTGTACTAACATTGTAGCAACATAACCTCTACCTTTATCTAGAGATGCTTCAATAACAACACCATTTGCCGAACGCTCTGGATTCGCTTTTAGTTCAAGCATTTCAGCCTGTAATAAAACTTTCTCCAATAATACGTCAACATTATTACCAAACTTAGCTGAAATTTCCTGTGCCTGAACGTTTCCACCCCATTCTTCAACTAAAACCGGAGGATTTAAACCTGAAAGCTGTTGACGGATGTTGTCCGGATTAGCATTTGGCTTATCAACCTTGTTAATTGCAATAATCATTGGCACTTGTGCCGCTTGAGCGTGGGCAATTGCTTCTTTCGTCTGTGGCATTACATCATCATCGGCAGCAATTACAATAATCGCAATATCCGTGATCTGTGCACCTCTCGCTCTCATCGCCGTAAAGGCTTCGTGACCTGGAGTATCTAAGAATGTAATTCTCTGACCGTTTTCCAATTTCACATTATAAGCACCGATATGCTGTGTAATACCTCCTGATTCACCTGCAATTACGTTTGTTTTTCTAACGTAATCCAGTAATGAAGTTTTACCGTGGTCAACGTGTCCCATTACAGTAACTACTGGTGCTCTTGACACTAAGCTTTCTTCAGAATCAATTTCATCTTCCGCATCTGTATCTTCAAGATCAGCATCAGAGAATTCAATTTTGTATCCGAATTCATCTGCTACTAATAATAAAGTATCCGCTTCTAATCTTTGGTTCATGGTAACCATTACCCCAAGTGAGAAACAAGCAGAAATTACTTCTGTTGGAGAAACATTCATTAAGCTTGCCAATTCACCTACAGTAATAAATTCCGTTACTTTAAGTGTTCTGTCTTGTGCTTCAAGCTCCTGTTGACGCTCATCCTGTTCTCTACGGAAAGTTCTCTTATCTTTTCTGTGTTTTGCAGATTTAGATTTACCTCCTTTATTGGTAAGTTTTTCTAAGGTTTCCTTGATCTGGTTTTTAACTTGTTCGTCAGTTAATTCAACTGGCATAACTCTTTGACCAGGTCTGTTGTTTTGTCCACCTTTCTTGAATCCACCACCTTGTCCACCTGGACGGTTTCCTCCTTGGTTATTTCCGAAACGGTTTCCTCCTTGACCACCTTGACCTTGTGGACGATTTCCTTGTCCACCCTGACCTTGACGGTTTCCACCTTGTCCACCACCATTGTTATTGTGTGGACGGTTTCCTTGACCTCCTTGGTTATTATTTCCAGAGTTTTGATTGTTTCCACCTTGACCTTGGTTATTCTGACCTCCGCCCGGTTTTTCAATTCTCTTTCTTTTCTTTTTTGCTCCAGCACCTGGTTTTGGTGCAAACTGAGTTAAGTCGATCTTTTCACCTACGATCTTAGGACCATCAAGTTTCTGATAAACTGTTTCAATTTTTTGTGGTTCCTGAGACTCTGGTTCAGCCTCAGCTTTTGGAGTCTCTACTTTTTTCTCTTCTACCACTACAGGTTTTGGAGTTTCTTTTACTGGTTCCACTGGTTTTATATCTTCTTTTTTCTCCTCCATTTTTGGTTTGTCTTTTTTCACAGGTCTATTTCTAGATTCTATCTGAGACAAATCAATTTTATCCAAAACCTTAAATTCCTGCTTTTCTGGAACTGCTTTCACTTCCGGTTCTTCTTTCACGATTTCTTCTTTCTTTTCTTCAACCGGTGTTACTACAGGAGCAGCAGGGGTTTCTTCCACCTCAGGTTTAGTAGGTTCCAAATCTATTTTACCTAAAATTTTAGTTTCTGGTTTATTTGCTTTAGCTCTTATCACTTCAGGGGTTTTCTTTTCTTCAATTTCCAGCTTTTCTTCCGGAACTTTAGTGATCACCACCTCATGGGAAGCCTTTCGTTGTTCGCCATCTTTAGCAAACTCAGCCTCCAATGCAGAATATGCCGATTCTTCCAATTGAGCGTTAGGATTGCTTTCAACCTCGAATCCTTTAGACTGTAAAAATTCTACTAATCTGGACATCGAAATGTTGAATTCCTTAACCGCTTTATTTAATCTAATTTTTGGCATCTATATTATTTACTGTTTTTTAATTTTTAAAATTAAAGTATTTCTTTTTTACTGTTTATTAAGATTTATTTTAAATCTTAATCTTCAAATTCTTCTCTCAGAATACGTTTAACCTCTTCGATTGTTTCTTCTTCAAGGTCTACCATATTTAAAAGACTCTCAGTTTCTTTATCCAATACTGATTTTGCAGTTGTAAGTCCTACTTTCTTAAACTCATCCAAAATCCACTGCTCGATATCGTCATTAAATTCTCTCAATTCAACATCGTCATCCTCGCTGGACTCTCTGTATACATCAATTTCATATCCTGACAACCAAGAAGCTAGTCTGATATTCTGTCCTTGTTTTCCAATTACTTTAGAAATCTCTTCAACAGGAGTATATACTAGCGCATAGGTAGTATCTTCGTTGATGTCAATTTTATTGATGGTAACATTTCCTAAAGCTCTCTTCACCAAAATTTCAGGATTTTTAGACCACTGAATAACATCGATGTTTTCATTTCTCAACTCTCTTACAACCCCATGAATTCTGGATCCTTTTACCCCAACACAAGCTCCTACAGGATCAATTCTGTCATCATAAGCATCTACTGCAATTTTCGCCTTTTCTCCAGGGATTCTCACTACCTTTTTCAAGATAATTGTTCCATCCTGGATCTCAGGAATTTCCAGCTCTAATAACTTCTCAAGGAACTTAGGTGCAGTTCTGGAAATAATAATCTGTGGTTTTGAACCTTTAAAATCTACTGTTTCAACAATAGCTCTGATATTCTCACCCTTTTTAAAGAAATCGGATGGGATCTGGTTTTCTTTCGGTAGAATGAATTCGTTCCCTTCATCATCCAACAAAATCACGTGCTTGTGACGGATATGGTGAATTTCTCCTACTACAATCTCCCCAATTTTATCTCTAAACTGTTCGTACAGCATAGCATTATTGTGTTCCTGAAGTTTTGTAGCCAGGATTTGCTTAAGAGTAAGAATATTTCTTCTTCCTAACTGAGCAACAGGAATTTCCATTGTAAAGTCCTCACCTACTTCGAAAGTAGGGTCAATCTTCTTTGCTTCAGAAATTTCAATTTCCAAATCATCATCTTCAGACATTTCGTCCTCTACAATTGTTTTATTTAAAAATATCTGAAAATCTCCTTTATCCGGGTTCACAATTACATCAAAATGATCATCTGAATCAAATCTTTTTCTCAAAAGTGTCTTCAGTGAATCTTCAATAATTGCCATAAGATCAATTTTACTGATCCCCTTTTCGTCTTTAAAATCACCAAAGGATTCAATCAACGCTATATTATCCATCTATTCTTTTTTCTTTTTTAAAATTTAATTACTACTAATGCTTTTTTGATCTCAGAGTAAGGAATTTCCTTTTCCTCCTCCACATCTACCTTTCCTTTTCCGATATCTTTCGGCTTGCGGTAACGTAAAATAAGTGTGATCTTATCTTCATCTGCCTTTGACAGCTCTCCTTCAATTTTAGAAGAATCTTCAAGCATTACTTCGATCTCTCTTCCTAAATTCTTGTTAAACTGTCTTGGAGTAGATAATGGCTCACTTAATCCTGCAGACATCACCTGAAGGCTAAAGTCATGCTCTTCACGATCCATATTGAATTCTATTGCACGGCTCGCGTCAAGGCAGTCTTGCAAAGAAACTCCATTATCACCATCTAAAATCACTGTAATGTCATCCCCTGTAGAGATCTTAAGATCAATAAGAAACAGATCTTTTCTGGTCTCAAGGAATTCATTTAATAATTCTTCAATTCTTTTTTTAAACTCCATACATTCTTTTATCTTGATTTACAGTACGAAAAAAGGCTTTCTTGCGAAGCCTTCCCATTTTTTCCGTAAATCCATTGCAAATATACGCTTTTTTTCTAAAAAAGCAAAATTATCTTATTATCAGACAAATAGCGCAACGTTCATTTACAATAAATTAAAGAAGCGCGTGAAAGTATTTTTATTATTTTTGTCTTTGAATTTTAAAAACAAACATTTTGAATATAACGATTGTAGGAACAGGTTATGTAGGACTGGTTACAGGAACTACTCTTGCAGAGCTTGGCAATTCAGTATACTGTGTTGATATTGATGAAAAAAAAGTAGAAGGTATGAAAAGCGGCGTAGTTCCCATCTATGAGCCGAACCTTGAGGAAATGTTTCTTAGAAATATCCAATCTGAAAGATTATTCTTCACTACAAATCTTAAAGAAGCCTTAGACAAAAGCGAAGTTATATATCTGGCGCTTCCTACCCCTCCGGGAGAAGACGGATCTGCGGACCTTTCTTATGTATTAAAGGTAGCCAATGACATCGGCGAAATGATGACGGAATATAAAGTAATTGTCAATAAAAGCACAGTACCCGTAGGAACTGCTGATAAAGTAAGAGAAGCTATTTCCTCTAAAACAGATATCCCTTTTGATGTAGTTTCGAATCCTGAATTTTTAAGGGAAGGCTTTGCCGTTGAAGACTCAATGAATCCCTCAAGAGTTGTAGTAGGAGCCAGTTCTGATAAAGCGAAAGACATCATGGCTAAAATTTACCAGCCATTTACGAATACCGGTATTCCTATTATTTTCATGGATGAAAAATCATCTGAGCTTACAAAATATGCTGCAAACTCATTTTTGGCGGTGAAAATCACTTTCATGAATGAGATTGCCAATTATTGCGAAAAGGTAGGTGCTGATGTAGACAAAGTAAGACTTGGAATGGGAAGCGATGACAGAATTGGACACAGATTCCTCTTTCCTGGAATCGGATATGGAGGCAGCTGTTTTCCTAAGGATGTAAAGGCACTTATTAAATCCGGTAAGCAAGAAGATTTTAACTTCCAAATCCTAGAAGCTACAGAAAATGTAAATACAACTCAAAAGGTAATCCTTGTTTCTGAAATTGAAAAATATTTTGATGGAAACCTTGCAGGAAAGAAAATCGCATTGTGGGGACTTGCCTTCAAAGCTAATACAGATGACATCAGAGAAGCATCTTCTTTGGACAATATTGCTCTTTTATTAAAAAAGGGCGCAAAAATTGTAGCATATGACACCATTGCAGAAACCAATGTTCAAAAAATCCTTGGTGACAGCATACAATATGCAAAGGGAATGTATGACGCATTAGAAGATGCAGACGCATTACTTATTGCGACAGAGTGGCCGGAATTCAAAAATCCCAATTTTGAGCTTATGGCTAAGAGAATGAAAAATAAAGTTATTTTTGACGGAAGAAATATGTATCCTCTGGAAATTCCAGAGCAAAATGGATTTTATTATAAAAGTATAGGTAGAAAAACAATATTAAAATAGATAAATGAAAAATATAATTATTACAGGAGGTGCTGGATTTATTGGATCCCATGTTGTAAGAGAGTTTGTAAAAAATAATCCGGATAGCATGATTATTAATCTTGACGCGCTTACTTATGCAGGAAATCTTGAGAATTTAAAAGATATTGAAAATGAGCCTAACTACGTTTTCGAAAGAGCTGACATTACCAGCCCAGAAGAGCTAAGAAAGGTTTTTGAAAAGTACAATCCTGATGCGGTGGTTCATTTAGCTGCGGAAAGCCATGTTGACAGAAGTATTACCGATCCAATGGCATTCATAAATACCAATGTAAATGGGACGGCAAACCTACTTAATCTTTGTAAAGAGTTCTGGACATTAAACCAAGATCATACTCACGGTAGATTCCCTGATGAGAAAAGAACCAACCTATTCTACCATGTTTCTACAGATGAAGTATACGGAAGCTTAGGAGAAACAGGGTTCTTCCTTGAAACAACATCTTATGATCCTCAATCTCCATATTCAGCTTCTAAAGCAGCATCTGACCATTTGGTGAGATCATATGGAAACACTTACGGAATGCCATTCATTGTTTCAAATTGTTCAAACAATTATGGACCGAACCACTTTCCAGAAAAACTGATTCCTCTTTGTATTTCAAATATTATCAATGAAAAACCTTTGCCAATTTATGGTGATGGAAAATATACCAGAGATTGGTTATTCGTAATTGATCATGCCAGAGCAATTCACCAGATTTTTAACGAAGCAAAAACAGGAGAAACTTACAATATCGGAGGCTTCAATGAGTGGCAGAATATTGATCTTGTAAAAGAACTAATCAAACAGATGGATGCTAAACTTGGAAAACCAGCAGGTCATTCTGAAAAGCTTATCACATTTGTAAAAGACAGACCAGGCCATGACAAGCGTTATGCAATTGACGCTACTAAATTAAATAAAGATCTAGGCTGGAAACCATCTGTAACTTTTGAAGAAGGGTTAGGAAAAACAATTGATTGGTACCTTGAAAACAAAGAATGGTTAGAAAATGTGACCAGCGGAGATTATCAGAAATATTACGAAAACCAATATAACTAATCAGATAATGAAGCATATTTTTCTATTGCTTTTTATAACTGTATCTTCTTTAGCTGGCGCACAGTCGATCCCGCCGCCGGCTATGTCTAATTCATATCAATAAAAACTGATTGATGAATTTATAGAAGTTTCACATTATATTATAAAGAAGCATTGATTAATTATGCAAAAGAATATTAGAGCTTAAAATGTTCAATTATTCGGTAGATCCTCCTAAAGAATTACTGACAAAGGAACAAGCCAGCTCAATCATCAAAAAAATTTGATTTTGATGATTTTAAAATTTCATTATACAGTTCATTCTCTTTCATACCAGAAAACAATTATATAGATTTGAATGTTAAGAATGAAATGGACTATACAATAGAGAATATCAAATAATAAAAAGATGAAAGGAATAATATTAGCCGGAGGATCCGGAACAAGACTTTACCCTCTAACGATTGCTGTAAGCAAGCAGCTTATGCCTGTTTATGACAAACCCATGATTTACTATCCGCTTTCTACGCTTCTTTTGGCTGGAATAAAGGATATTCTTATTATTACAACACCGCACGATCAAGAAGGTTTCATCAAACTTTTAGGTGATGGCTCTCAGATTGGCTGCAATATAGAATACATTGTACAACCTAGCCCAGATGGACTGGCACAAGCATTTATTCTGGGGGATAAATTTATAGGAAATGACCCTGCCGCGCTTGTATTAGGTGATAATATTTTCTACGGCTCTGAAATGGGGACTTTATTAAAAAACAAAACTAATCCAGAGGGAGGAGTTGTTTTTGCTTATCACGTTGCGGATCCTGAAAGATATGGCGTGGTAGAATTTGATGACAATTTAAAAGCTATTTCTATTGAGGAGAAGCCTTTACAACCAAAGTCAAATTATGCTGTCCCAGGACTTTATTTCTATGACAATGATGTGGTAGAAATCGCTAAGAACATACAGCCTTCAGCCAGGGGTGAGCTTGAAATCACAGACATCAACAATGTCTATCTGAAAAATGGCAAACTGGAAGTAGGTGTTCTGGACAGAGGTACCGCATGGCTCGATACAGGGACTTTTGACTCCTTACATGATGCATCTGAGTTTGTAAGTGTTATCGAAAAAAGACAAGGGTTTAAAATCGGATGTATTGAAGAAATTGCTTTCCGTAATAAATTCATTAATGAAGAAAAATTATTGGAAACAGCAGTTAAATATGGCAAAAGCGGCTATGGTGAATACCTGAAGCAACTTGTTAGAAAATAACAATATAATTTATAAAATTTACAGACTATTGACTTTACAGTCAATAGTTTTTTTGTCATAACAACAAATATCAATATATTAGTTGTAATTTTTAGGTTTATGTAAACAATAATTCACAAACTCAAAAAGCATGGTAAGAATTAATTATTATAAATTTGTAAAAACCTTACACAGATGAATGAACCACAGCAAAAGTGGACAGAAACGATTGAAGCCAATCATTCTTTATTTGATTTAAAACTCAAAGAAGTATGGAAGTATAAAGATCTTATTTACATGTTCGTAAAGAGAGACTTCATATCAAGTTTCAAACAAACGATCTTAGGACCTATTTGGTTCTTTATTAATCCTATTTTCACGACGATCACATATTTAATTATCTTTGGTAGATTTGCTAAACTTCCGACAGATGGAGCTCCCGGTGTATTATTTTACCTTGCAGGAGTCACCTTATGGAATTATTTTTCAGGTGCATTGCTCGGAACATCAGCTACCTTTACTGGAAATGCCAATATTTTCGGTAAAGTATATTTCCCAAGACTGGTAACCCCCATCTCTATCGTGATCTCCAATCTTATGCGCCTAAGTGTACAATTTGTTTTATTTCTTATTGTCTGGACATATTATCTGATCAATAAAGAGATCTCTCCAAACTGGTGGATTCTTGCCACCCCTTTCCTACTTATACTTATGGCTTTATTCGCGTTAGGAGTAGGAATGATTTTCTCAGCATTGACTACAAAATATAAAGACCTAAGCATGCTATTAGGTTTTGGTATAACGTTATATATGTATGCAACACCAGTAATTTATCCTGTATCCATGTTACCTGGATATTTTAAAAAACTGGCGAGTTTCAATCCATTAACAGGTATTTTTGAATGTTTCAAATATGGCTGGTTGGGAGTAGGAGACTTTTCTCCGACAATGTTAATTGCCAGTACCGTTATTATTTTAATTCTTCTCGTTATAGGAGTAGTTACTTTCAATAAGGTTGAAAAAACATTTATGGATACGGTTTAAACTGTATTTTAGATCTAAAAAACACCTGAATAAAAAATTTAAAACATTACAACATGCTAGCTTTAAAAGCAGAAAATATATCAAAACAATATAGACTGGGAGAAGTGGGAACCGGAACTTTATCTCATGACCTGAATAGGTTTTGGCATAAAGTAAGAGGGAAAGAAGATCCTTATCTGAAAATAGGAGAAGCCAATGATAGAACTTCCAAAGGAGATTCAGAATATGTATGGTCGCTGCGTGATATTAATTTTGAAATACAGCAGGGAGATGCTGTAGGAATTATCGGAAGAAACGGAGCTGGTAAATCTACTCTGTTAAAACTTTTAAGTAAAGTAACCAAGCCTACGACAGGACAAATATACACCAACGGAAGAATCGCTTCCTTACTGGAAGTAGGAACAGGATTTCACCCTGAAATGACAGGAAGGGAAAATGTATTTCTGAATGGTGCTATTCTTGGAATGACCAGAAAAGAGATCAAACGTAAATTTGACGAAATTGTAGATTTTTCCGGTGTAGAAAGATATATTGACACCCCTGTAAAAAGATATTCGTCAGGAATGTATGTGCGATTGGCTTTTGCTGTAGCAGCCCATCTGGAGTCTGAAATACTTATTGTAGATGAAGTTTTAGCTGTGGGAGATGCTGATTTCCAGAAAAAATGCCTTGGAAAAATGGGAGACGTTACAAAAGGTGAAGGAAGAACGATTTTGTTTGTAAGCCATAATATGACCGCAGTTAAAGAGCTATGTACAAAAGGAATACTTTTGAATCAAGGTCTTATAGATTATCAGGGAAGTATGCTAAATACAATTATAGAATACCAAAAAAATAGTGCGGCGATCACTCAATATCACTACAATGGAAATATTGAAGAAGCTTTAGGTAACGACAAAATCAGAATTAAAGAATTTTCTGTATCTGCATTAAATGGTAAACTTATTGATATTGATTCTGGTATAAAGGTTAAATTAGTTTTCCATAATAATTGTCCTAATATTAATCTTGATACAACTTTTGAATTGAGAAACTATGAAGAACTTACGATCTTTCATGTAGGGAAAATAATTACTAAAAATCAAGATTCTAGAAAAGGAGTATATTCTGTCGAGTTCAATATCCCACCAGGTCTATTAAATGCTGGTAATTATTATTTTAAATTGTTTTTTGGAAAAGACCAATCAGAAGCTCTATTCATTCTTGATAATTTCATCGGATTTGAAGTTGAAAATGTTAAGGTAGGAAGTAAGTTACATTTATACCCAGGAATTACAAGGCCTCATTTTGATTATACCATACAAATACCATCACAAATTGATGAAAATGAATAATATGACTTTCTTCAGTTCTAGATGAGCTACGAGTATATTGTTAAAATAATAAATGGTTATAGATAATGCAACGGATACTTTTCATACATCACTGCCTTAGATTAGGAGGTGGGGAAAAATATATAAAGGAAATTTGTGATTTTTCTTTACAACACAATATACATCCTACAATAATGATTCCAAACAATTTGGAAGAAGAATACTATGACATTTATTTTAAATCAAAGAAAATTGATGTAATCCGGTTTAAAATTTTCTCTAAAAAAGACATTTTAAGAAATCTCTTCAGTAAAGACTTTTATTGGAATATATATATTAGATTTTTATTGAATAAAAATTTTGATAGAATTCATTTCATCAATTTAGGAGTTGCATCAGCATATCATAATCTTTTTCGACATAAGAAAAAGGTCTTTTGGCACGTAGGCAACGCCATACAATACCCCGATTACCAGCTACCTTTTGACAAGGCAATATTTAGCAATGTCAATAATGAACTTATTTGTATTAACCCTTACCAGATTGAGGAAATTGTAAAACAATACAAAAATATAAACTGTAAAGTCTCTTTATTTAAATTATTTCTTAATAATGATAACACTTAATATTATCTCCAGAATTGATGTTGACAAAGACTTTTTTACTGATTATTTATTTGTCTTATATTTACTTAGAAAGGAAAAAATAATCGTTAATTTAAAGTTCATTGGTGAAGTTTTTAATGCAGCTATTTATAATAATATTGTCAGGACTTCAAAATTATTTGAAATTAATAATGAAATAGAATTCACAAAAAAATCTATTCCACTAACTCAAATAAATCCGACCAAAAATGATTACTTTCTAAATGCAAGTATTGGTGATTTTGCTGGATACTCTTCAATTGAGTGTATTCAAAGAAAGTTCAAAACAATTTTCTATAATGTTGACTTCAATCTTATAAGTAATGCTAATCATACTATGGAATCTTTTTGTAGAAACCATCAAGACTTATATAACCTTTTAAAACAGATATCACAAAATAAAGAACAAGTTGATTCAACAATAATAAATGAAAATAAAACTACTCTTTCATCATTTTTTCTTTCGGAAAAAGATAAAACAGATTTAATCAATTACTTATAAAATGAATGCTAAGATCTCCATTATCATCCCATGCTACAATCAGGCACAGTATCTTGATGAGTGCTTGCTGTCTGTTTTTAACCAAACTTACAGTAATTGGGAATGTATTATTGTAGATGACGACTCTCCCGATAACACAAAAGAGGTTGTGGAAAAATGGATTGAAAAAGACAGCCGTTTTAAATATCTCTACAAACAAAATGGTGGATTATCTTCAGCTAGAAATGCTGGTATAGAAGTTGCCACAGGTGAATGGATTTTGCCTTTAGACGCGGATGATAAAATCAGTAATCAATATTTAGAATTAGCTGAAAAGGTTTTTGATAAGGATTACAAAGTTATTTATTGCAAAGCTGAAAAATTTGGAGTTATCAATGAATTTTGGGAACTTCTTGACTTCACCCCTAAAACTTTAGCCCGAACCAATATAATATTTTGTACCGCATTTTTCAGAAAAAAAAGTTGGGAAGAAGTAGGCGGTTACGATATTAATATGTTATATGGATTAGAAGATTGGGAATTCTGGATTTCTCTTTTAAAAGATGGAGGTAAGGTGTATAGAATTGATGAGGTATGTTTTTATTACAGAATCAAAGAAAACTCTATGATCACAGAACTTACCCGGGCAAGAAAAATGTTGATGCTTTCCTATATTGAGAAAAAACATCTGGATTTTTTCCACCAACATTTAGGAAGTATACATGATTTAAACTTTGAAAAGGAACAAAATCAAGCAAAAGCAGAATATTATAATCAACAACTACAGAAATTAATTAGTTCCAAAAGATACCGATTAATGGAAAAATTATTTTCAATTTTTAATAGGTAATGAAAAAACTAGCGATTGTTATTCCATATTATAAAATAGATTTTTTTGAAGAATCTATACAATCTGTTGCTGCACAAACAAATAAAAACTTCACTTTATATATTGGAAATGATGCAAGCTCTACAGATCCTATAAAAATTATTGAAAAGTATTTTAAAGAAGGTGACTACAGATATTTCCACTATTCAGATAATATGGGGGGCAAAAATCCGGCTCAACAGTGGGAAAGAATTTTAGAAAACGTAGAGGAAGAGTGGTTCCAGATTTTGGGAGATGACGATATGATTTCCACAAATTTTGTAGAAGAATTTCACAAGCATATATCAACTGTAGAATCAAAAAAAATATCTACAATTAAAATTTCACACCATCTTATAGATGAAGAAAATAATATATTGAGATCTATTAATATTGGTCAAACGATTATTCCTTCCACCGAAGTTTTCAAAATGAAATATAAAGGAATTATTGCAAGCAGTTTATCCGAAAACATATTTTCTTTAGCCGCATTTAAAAAATATAAATTTGAAAAAATACCTTTTGCATGGGGAACAGATGATCTTGCATTATTAACTTTTTCAGGGTTCAAAGATATTTATTATCTCTCAAATGCTTATGTGAATGTAAGAATATCAACTTCCAGCATTTCCGGAAATCTCTCATTACAAAATAAAAAAGACGGAGCTTATAACAGCATGCGGGAAATTGTTTTAAATCGTTATTCTCAATATTTTGATAAAAGCTTTTTAATTAGATTGCTCAATGATTACCTTAAATTCTGTGATCAAAACCTTATCTCTCCAAGGTTAAATCTATTCAAAATACTCCTTCTAAGAGGCTATCCTAATAGATATATTACGATGAGTAAGTATATTACAAAGATCAATAAAAACATAAAGAAATGATTACTAAACGGAGAATTCAACTACATTTGGATTTCTTATACCTCAAGTTCCTGATGAAATTTGACAAAACGGTTTTTAATCAAATTAATAACCCAAAAGAAATCCCTATCATAATCATTAATTTTAATCAGTTATTTTTTTTAAAAAAACTAGTTGATTTTTTACTGAAAAGGGAATTTAAAAATATTGTTATTATAGATAATGCTTCAACTTACCCTCCTTTATTAAAATATTATGAGGAAAATAAAAAGGTCATAAAAGTTGAGAAACTAACTATAAATGAGGGTCATGACGTCTTTTTCAAAAATAAAGACTTACAGAAAAAATATGCAAGAGGATTTTATTTTTTGACTGATGCAGATATTGTTCCTAATGAGAATCTGCCAAAGGATTTTCCTTCTGCAATGCTCAGTCTGTTATTAAAATACTATAAAAAAATTAATAAAATTGGATTTGCCATAGATACCGAATCAATTCCGGATTATTATCCATTGAAGCAAAAAGTACAGGCATGGGAAAAAAGATTTTGGGAAACTGAACTGGAAAAAGATTTGTTTTTTGCAAATATTGATACAACTTTTGCATTATATAAGCCCAAGTATCCAAAAACATTATTTAATTTATTTAATTTCATGACTGCCATAAGGATGGCTGGTTCTTATACCTGTCTACACGGTGGCTGGTATATTGATCCTAATAATATGACAGAAGAAAATTTGTTTTATATAGAGACCGCAAATAAGTCTTCTTCATGGAAGATTAATAAAGAAGGGCAACACACATCCCAAGAATATGATTCATTCATATAAAAAAGAAAAGAATGCTATCCATCATAATTTCATCATATCAACAGTACTATTACGACCAGCTTGTTAAAAATATTAATGAGACTATAGGCGATAATTTTATCTATGAAATTATTCAAATATGGAATCCTGATCTAATGAGTATTACAAAAGCCTACAATTTAGGAACTGAAAAAACTCAGTATGAAAACCTTCTGTTCCTTCATGAAGATATTATTTTTCATACCAAAAACTGGGGTGAAAAACTTTTAAATCACCTAAACAAAGAAAAAACAGGAGTCATTGGAATAGCCGGTTCTTCTTATGTTCCGACAGCTCCTTCAAGCTGGACCGTAGCAACACAATATAATTTTGTAAATATTTTACAGGGAAATAAACAAAATACAGAATATAAACACCTCTATTCCATGACAGAAAATACAATGAAAGTATTAGCTGTTGATGGTGTTTTTTTAGCTATAAAAAAAGAAAAGTATATTCAGCTCAGATTTGATGAAAACCTGAAAGGATTTCACGGATACGATCTTGACTTTAGCCTGAGAGCTTCTCAAAAATTTCAGAATTACGTTGTAGATGATATCCTTATTCAACACTTTTCTGAAGGGAATTTGAGCAAGGGCTGGTTTGATACAAATGTGGCTATTAAATTAAAATTAGGATCCAATTTCAACTCATATACAGATTCTGAAGTTGAAAAAGGTGTATTTATCAGCTTCCTTTATCGTTATTTCACGTATTACCTGATCAACCGAACAAATATTTTATTTACCTTGAAGTTTTATCCCAAAAAGCTTAAGCTCAAGGATCACGTGGAAATAATGAAAAAGTATTTTAACTATATAAGGCATTCTGGAGATATCAATAAAAAAATCAATTTAACACAGGGAAATAATTAGCTAATATGATTATAGGAAACGGGCTTATCGCTAATTCATTAAAAAGTATTGACTCAAAGGATTATTTATTCTTTGCATCCGGTGTTTCGAATTCCCTTGAAACCAGAAGCTCTGAGTTTGAAAGAGAATTCTCTCTTTTAAAAAATACTTTAGAGAATAGCAGCGGTGTCAAACTTATATATTTTTCCACATTAAGTATAAAAGACCAGTCAAAGCAAAACAGCCTGTATGTTTTCCATAAACTGGCAATGGAAGAGTATATTAAAAACAATTCGGAAAGCTACCTCATCCTAAGAATTGGTAATATTGTAGGAAAAGGAGGAAATCCAAATACACTTTTTAATTATCTGAAAAGCCAGATTATCAATAACAATCAGTTTGTCGTACACAACAAAGCCAGACGATTACTGATTGATATGGATGATATTACCCTGTTTTTAAAATTAAATGGTCATCTTCTAGATAATTGTATTGTAAACTGTTCTTTTCCTTACTATTATGATTTAAAAGAAATCATTACTGCTATTGAAAAAGAGACCAGCCAGAAGGGAATATATTCAGAAGCCAATGAAGGAGATTTCTATAAAGTGGATTTTGATGATAATATTACAAAATTTTTCTCAGGAATAGATCCGAAAAATTATTTGGAAACGTTAACTCAAAAGTATATTTAAAATGGTTGTGTATGTTATTATAGTTACTTATAATGCCATGAAATGGGCAGAAAGATGTTTTACAAGCCTAAAGCTTTCTTCTGTTCCCGTAAAATGTATCACCATAGATAATGGTTCTACGGATGGCACTCAGGAATATATAAAAACTCATTTTCAGGAAGTTGATTTTATTCAGTCTCCGGGAAACTCAGGTTTTGGAAAAGCCAATAATCTCGGTATTGAAAAAGCCTATAAAGAAGGAGCAGACTTCTTTTATCTGATGAATCAGGATGCATGGATCTACCCGGACAGTATTCAACAACTGCTGGATGTATACAATTCTTATCCAGACAAAAATCAGATAGGAATTCTAAGCCCGATGCACCTTGATGGAAGTGAAAAGAGATTTGATCTCCATTTTGAAGATTATCTTGCAAAAGACCTCAGACACAACAGAATGCTTTCCGATATTTATTTTGGTGAAGCAAAAGCATTCTATGAAATAGGTTTTGTGAATGCGGCACATTGGTTTATTCCAAAAAGAATCATTGAGAAAGTAGGTGGTTTTAATCCTTACTTTTTCCATGGAGCTGAAGATTATGAGTATGTAAACCGTATTACTTATTTCGGACTTAAAACAGTGGTTTGTACTCAAAGTAAAGTTGTTCATGACACCGTACAGTCATTTTATAAAAAAGAACCTACTAACAGGGAAGAGCTGTTAAAGAACAAAAGACTTTCCATGATCATGCAGCGGGAAACAAAATATCTTGATCCCAATTATCCTTTTGATACTAAAAAAGAGAAAAATGCACTCCTCACCTTTACCCTGAAAATGGGAGCTAAAGGAAATATCAGTGAATACAAATTCTATAAGGAACAATATCAGTATTTTTCCAAAAAATTCAAAGAGATAGAAACGGCAAGAAAAACTTCTATGACCGCGCAACATCCATTCCTGAATCTTTAAGACACGATCTATATGGAAAAATTACCTGTAAGCATCTGTATCCTTTCTTGGAAAACCGGAAAAACCCTGAAAAACACACTAAAGTCCTACAAAAAATACGGTCTTCTGGATATCGTTGATGATATTCTTATTCTTTTTCAGGAAGTTACTGAGGATGATAAAAAACTGGCAGATCAATATAATATCAGGTATATTGGATTGAAAGAAAACATCGGGATCGGAAAAGGAATGAAAATGCTGGCAGAAAATGCTACTTGCGAAAATATTCTCTTTCTAGAACATGACTGGGAACTTCTTGAAGACAAGAATGCCACATTTTCAAGACTTAAAAGTGGACTTGAAATGCTCGACAATGGTTTTGATGTAGTTCGTTACCGAAGCAGAAAAAATCCAGGATATCCTCTTATCTCGATAAGACATAAAGGAAATGAACTGGATTATTATGATGACTGGCATGAATGCACCTCCCCTCACCTGCTGGAATCCTTACATTGGCTGAATCCCGCCACAGAGTTTCCTGATAAAATACAAAAACAAGGTGAGTATTTTATTACCACTTCACGCTGGGCAAACTGGACCAATAATCCTTATCTTGTCAGAAAAAATTTCCTACTGGACACCATTATTCCTTTTTCAGGGGAAACGGCTTCTCTGGAAAGAAATATTGCGGCATGGTGGGTAAAGCAAAGCTTTAAAATAGCTCAGGGAGAAGGACTTTTTATGCACAACGACCTTACCAAATATCCAAAGAAAACACTTCTTCAGAAAGTCATAGGAAGATTGAAAAATAAATTTAAATAACACGATCAGGATGAAAATTCTTTTCCATGAGGATGAACTCAACTACAGAGGAACTTCCATCGCAGTTTACGATTACGCAGATTTCAATGAAAGATATCTGGGAAATGAATCTATAATTGTGTACAACAAAAACTCAAAAACCAATCACCCGCTCGGAATTGAAAAGTTTGAGAAGCGTTTCCGTGTACATGGATATTCAGATTTCAAGGAAGTAGATCAGCTGATTCGTGAAAATAATATAGATCTGTTTTATGCCATCAAAAACGGATATGTCGACGGAATAGACACCAAAGAATGCAAAACCGCAATACACAGCGTCTTTACTCATTTTGAACCTCACGGCGATGTGTATGCTTATGTTTCGGAATGGCTAAGCGAAGAAATGACAGGATCCAAATACCCTTACGTTCCTCATATGGTTAATTTTGAAACCCATACAGAACAGGATCTGAGAGCAGAACTTAATATTCCTTCCAAAGCAAAAGTATTTGGATATTATGGCGGACATGCCAGTTTTAATATTCTTTTTGCGCAAAAAACCATTGAGAAAATAGCATCTAAATACAAAGACGTCTATTTTATTTTCATGGGCGTAAATCCTTTTATTAAAAAGAAATGGTGGAAATCACTTCCTTCCAATGTTATATTTCTTCCTCCAAGCTCAGAGATTGTGATGAAGCAAAAATTCATCAATACCTGTAATGCACTACTTCATGCCCGCGAAAGAGGAGAAACCTTTGGGATTACCGTTGCGGAATTTGCTATCATGGGAAAACCAGTCATTGCTTTTGCCAACCCTCCGGAAAAGGCTCATATCAGCCATATGAAAGACCATGCCTATTACTATAATGACAGTAAAGAACTTCAGGATATTATTTTGGATGCAGACCTGACACTTTCTCCAAAAGAATTTTATCAGAAGTTTTTACCTCATCCCGTGATGGATACATTTAAAAAAGTTTTTATTGATTAAAAAATATTTAAAAACAATAACCTACCAATCAGCAGATATATGAAAACAAGGATAATCAATTACATAATTGGTTTAATATTTATTATTTACTATTGGATCTGTATACAAAACAGTTACATTCAGATCGTTTTTCATAAGAACGGATGGTATCTTGGTGAATGGCTGATTAATTATCAGGACGGAGGTTTTAAACGCAGAGGACTCTTCGGAACCTTATTTGTCTGGATCAATGAACTTACCGGAATAAAACTGGAGTTCATTGTTTTTGCTTTTGTAGCAGCATTATACTCTTTGTTCTTTTCACTTCTTATCTCTCTTTTTGTCCGGAAGAAAAACACATTGCTTACGATAAGTATATTGTTGCTTCCAGCAGGATTAGGCATGATCTTGAAAGATCCGACTATTATTGCCAAAAAGGAAATTGTTATTTTTATATTCTACCTCATCTATTTTTTACTCCTTGAATCAAAAAAAGTAGTAAAGAATATTATGGTTACGCTTTTCATCATTATTGCAATTCTGAACCACGAAGCCGCATTCTTTTATATTCCTTTTGTAAGTTTTACCTATTTTGTGAAAGACCCTTCACAGACTATTACCAAAATAAAAAAGATACTTTTTTACCATCTTGTTCCTGCAACGGTTGTAATGCTTATCCTTTATAAATTTGGGTACAGCATAAGTACGGAAAACTCTATTCAGTTTTTGGAAAATCATGGATTAAAGCTTGTTCTTAAAGGTATTTATGGGTATGACCCTCATTACAATGCTTTGAATTTTTATCAATCACATTCGTATGGATACCTTACCTATCTGATAAGTATATTTTTGGCTTCCTTTACTTTTATTATCTATTGTAAAACAAACAAGATTAATATCAACAGAAGTTTTCTTATCATCCAGACCCTTTTCCTGCTTCCTTTGTTTTATATCGCATACGATTGGGGCAGATGGGTTAATATTTTCTTTACTTTATTAACCATCTTTATCGCAGGTGAAAAGCAGTTGACAAGTACTATAAAACATGATATAATAGCCGTTGCTTTGATCATATTCAATACATTCTGGACCATGATGCTTTTTACAGCAGGTTTCATGACTTTCCCGGCACTTGATACCCTGATCAAAAAACTCTATTATTTCTTTTATTTTAAACTTTTTTAAAAAGGTATAAACCTTCATTCTGATTGAGATTACAAATATGAAAACGAAAATTATTAATTATATCATCAGCTTACTTTTTGTCATTTACTACGTTGTCAGTATAAAGACATCGTATTTTCTTATTGTGACTCAAAAAGGAGGCTGGTGTTTTGGAGACTGGATTATTAATTACCAGGATGGTGGTTTTAAACGCAGGGGACTTTTCGGGACTTTATTTATTTTGATCAATGAACTTACTAATATTCCTCTTGAGTATATTGTATTTGCATTTGTACTTCTATTGTATACGGCACTATTTTATCTTTTGATCCAGCTTTTCCGGAAAGAAAACAATAATCTTCTTTCTATAGCTTTAATCTTGCTTCCAGCTGGTTTAGGAATGATGATAAAAGATCCAAATATTGCTACAAGAAAGGAAATTTTGTTCTTCCTTTTATATCTGATCTATATTCTTCGTCTTCGTTCCAAAGTTATTGTAAAGGACCTTAGCATTACTTTTTTTATCATCATAGCGATCTTAACCCATGAGGCAGCATTTTTCTTCTTACCATTTGTAGGAATGGCTTACTATATGAACAATAGTGGCTCTTCAGTTTATAAAATAAAGAAAATACTGATCTATCAATTCCTGCCGGCTGTCATTATCATGCTTATCCTTTATAAATTCGGGATCAGCCTCCGAACAGAAAATACAATTACATTCTTTAAAGCGCACGGATTGGCTCTAACCGAAATGGGAATCTTTGATTATGATCCAAATTATAATGTGATCAATATCTACAAGTCTCATTTATATGATTATCAAACCTACTCTATCAGCATTCTAATCGGTGCTCTGACGTTTTATATATACTGCAGATTCAATAAAGTTAAAATCAATACAGTATTCCTTATTGTACAGATACTCTTCTTAATCCCGTTATATTATATGGCGGTAGATTGGGGTAGATGGACTTATATATTTTTCTCTTTATTAACGATTTGGATTGCTACTGAGCAGAAAATTGTCCTTACAGCAAAGCAGGTCATTATTACAGTTTTATTGATTTTATTTAATCTTTCCTGGAAAATGCTGCTGATGACCCAAGGATTCCTGGTCTTCCCGGAATTTGATGCTTTACTTAAGAAGCTATACTATTTTTTGTATTTTAGAATTTCAAATTTGCTGTAAAACACGGATGCCAAACGCTTCTGAAACAAAATATTAAAACAAAAATGTCGAAGATCCACGTTATTATTGTTACCTATAATGCCATGAAATGGGCAGAACGATGCTTTAACAGCCTTAGAAAATCCTCTGTTCCTATACAATGCTTCGTAGTAGACAATGGTTCCACAGACGGAACTCAAGAGTATATCAGAAATAATTTTCCTGAAGTTAACTTTACCCAATCTGAAATGAACCTTGGCTTCGGAAAGGCAAACAATATCGGTATTGAAAAGGCATATAAAGACGGAGCTGAATTTTTCTACCTAATGAACCAAGATGCATGGCTCTATGCAAACAGCATGGAAAATTTACTGGAAATCTATAATCAGTATCCCAATAAAGATGAAATAGGAATTATCAGCCCAATTCATATAGACGGTACCGAAAAATACCTTGATATTTTTGTAGATCAGTATATTGCTAAAAATTATGAAAAAACAAGAATGATCTCTGACCTGTATTTTCAGACCTTAAAACCTTACTACGAAATTCATTTTATCAATGCCGCCCACTGGCTGTTACCAAAAAAGACAATTGAAACAATCGGAGGTTTTAATCCTTACTTTTTCCATTATGGAGAAGATGACGAATATGTAAACAGAATTCATTTCCATCAAAAAAAGGTACTTCTTGTTCCCAGAAGTAAAGCAGTACATGACGGCGTACAGCTTATCCGTAAAATAGATCTAAAAAAGTATCCCGACCTACGGATTGAAACCAATATCATGAATCCAAGCATACCAAATGGATTGGAAATTGAAAAAAAACATCTCAAACAAAGTATGCTAAAAAACCTTATGATGGGTAATATCGGCAACTATAAAACCTTATCCTCTGCTTATAAAAAGATCAGTGGAGACGCTGCAAAACTTATAGATTTTAAAAATAAGGTATCTCAACCAGGCAGTACTTTTCTTAATCTGTCGTAAATTAGCATATCCAAAACTGGAAAATAAATGATGAAAAATAAAATATTATGTGCGGAATAGCAGGAATTATCAGCAATAATGCCAGAAATTATCAGGAAGAAATCCAAAAGATGACAGACTCCATGATACATCGTGGTCCGGATTCTTCACATTATGAATTTTATGAAAATGCAGCACTGGGTCATCGCAGACTGTCCATTATAGACCTCTCTGAAAACGGAAAGCAACCCATGTTCTCCAATACAAAAAACGAATGTATTGTCCTGAATGGTGAAATCTACGGGTACCAGGATATTAAAAGACAATACTCAGAATATCCCTATCATGGAGGTTCTGATACAGAAGTTATTCTTGCGATGTATCAGAGAAAACAAGAAAACCTCATCCATGATCTTCCGGGGATGTTTGCCTTCGCCATCTGGGATGAGAAAAAACAACAGTTATACTGTGCCAGAGATCGTTTTGGTGAAAAACCTTTTTACTATGCCATCGGAAAGAATAATGAATTTATCTTTGCCTCAGAGATCAAAGCTATTCTTGCATCCGGATTAATTCAGCCTAAGGTAAATCCTGAAGGCATTTCCAATTACCTGCAATATGGATATGTAAGCACATACCAGAGTATTTACAGCAATATTTTTACTCTTCCTCCAGCTCACCAGATGATATGGAAGGATGGAAAGGTTTCTGTTTCCCGCTACTACAGCCTTCCGTCAAAGGACAGAGTCATCAGTTTATCCGATGCTAAAGAAGAATTTATTTACCTTCTTAAAAATGCAGTTAAAAAACAACTTATTGCAGATGTAGAGGTGGGAAGCTTTTTAAGTGGAGGCTTAGACTCTTCTTCTGTAGTTGCACTTGTTGATGAATTTTTACCTCATCAGACCACCATCAGCTTTGGTTATGATCACAAAGACAGTGAACTGAAATATGCCAAGGAAATAGCAGATAAATATAGAACCAATCACATCGAAGTTCACGAACAGAAAAAAGATCTGTCAGAATCACTGCTGAATATTTCGCCGTTCTTTGATGAACCTTTTGCTGATATTTCCTATTTACCACATTATGAAATCTGTAAGAATGCAAGAAAAAATCTTACGGTAGCTCTTTCAGGAGATGTGGGCGATGAGCTATTCGGAGGTTATCATTTTTATACTGTAGAAAATAAACTGAAAAATCATTTCAGCTATCAGAATCTTATTGCAAAATTTGGACTGAATCTTTACCAGAAAGTAAAACCTATATCTTTCCTTACTCAACAAAATCTGAAGTACAGTTCTATTCTTGATTTCCACCTCAATTCGGTCAGAAACGACTTCAACAGAGAAGAAAGAAGAATGCTTGGTATCTCAACAGATTATAAGCAGGGATACAGCTTTACTCCCAATCCGAACTCATTGAACGATATCATGAGAGTAGACATGGAAAATTACGTTCCTGGCAATATGATGGTAAAATCCGATAGAATGGCTATGGCAAATTCCCTTGAAGTAAGAACTCCTTTCCTCGATCTGGATTTTGCAGAATTCTGTATTCAACTACCTGACCAGCTGAAACTATCCAATGAAAACGATAAAATCATCCTTCGTGAAACAATGGGATCTTATTGGACGGAAACCATCAGGAAAAGACACAAACAAGGCTTTGGGCTTAGTGTTAAAAGCTGGTTTGAAGAAGAAAACCTAATGAAGCTATCCAATGATCTCTTGAAAAATAAAGATCAAAAAATATTCAATTATATTGATTTTGGTGCAGCACAAAAGTTCCTGAACAAGGATCATAAACACTGGAATCTTCTCAATCTTGCTCTTTGGGCTCACAATAACCAAACTGTATTATAATGCTTGATATTTCTGTAATTATACCTGTATATAATGCTGCTGAATTTTTAGAAAAATCAGTTCTTTCCGCATTACCGTTTGAAGAAGTAAAAGAAGTGATTTTGGTAGAAGATAAATCTACTGACAACTCTCTGGGAATCTGTGAAAAATTAGCCGTAGAAAATCCAAAAGTAAAACTTTTCCAGCATCCTGATAAAGAAAATCATGGTGCAGCAGCTTCGCGAAATCTTGGGATTGAAAAATCCTCAGGCGCTTTCATTACTTTTCTGGATGCTGATGATTATTATCTTCCCAACAGATTCGATGCAGAAAAAATATTTAATGATCCTAAAATAGAAGGTGTTTTCAGTGCGATTGGCATTGAATATTTAACCGAAAAAGGTAAGGCAGAATTTCAATCTAAATTTGCAGACAGTTCACTTACCACTGTCAACTACGCTGCGGAAGGAAAGGAAGTATTCAGAGGTCTTCTGAGTCTTACACCGAAAACTTTCGGTACTTTTTTTCATCTGAATGCCTTAACGATAAGAAAGTCTGCTATTGACAAGTATCATTTGAGATTCAATGAAGTTCTTCGCGTACATCAGGATTCGGATTTCATCATAAAACTTGCTTATCATTGTTACCTGAAATCAGGAATTATTGATCAGGCAGTCGCGATGAGAGGAATTCATGATAACAACAGAATTACTAAAATTGTACGGTATTCTCCACAGTATAATCAAAGACAGTTTCTTTTCTGGAATTCCTTATATGAATGGTCCAAATCTTTACCATTAGATTCGGATGCAGCGCAGCATATTTTTCTTCAGAAAAAAGCATTTGAACTTACCGGAAAAAGTGGATTTTCCAAAGCAATTTGTCTCCTAAATGTCATGCTTAAAAATCCAAATATTTTAAGGACAAAATATAGATACACCTATTATCATTCATAAAAAATAATTAAATTATGTTATAAATTTTCTCCTTAAACTCCAATTTTAGGATAAAATTCGTTAAAATATTTTTCCCAGCATAGAGATTTTAATGTTTCTCATAAGACAAAAAAGAGTGTCTTAAGCGGTAAAATCACCGTTGTAACTACTCCTACGTTAGTAACTCTTTATTTTATGTAAAAAAACATTTCTTAATAGTCAAAAATGAAATTAAAATCTTAAATTTCGTACTTAAAAGGTACTAAAAATAAAAGCGCAATTAATTTTCTAATTTTTTGTAAAAAGGAGAAATAAAAATGAGGATTTCAGTAGTTATTCCCGTTTATAATGCAGAAAAATATATTCATCAGGCGGTAGAATCAGTTCTCCAGTTTGATGAGGTTCATGAAATCATATTGATTGAGGATAAATCTCCGGATAATGCATTAAGGGTATGTGAGGAACTTGCCCAAAAACATAGTAAAATAAAACTTTATCAACATCCTGATAAAGAAAATCATGGAGCCGGACCTAGTAGAAACCTGGGTATTGAAAAATCAACAGGTGACTTTGTCGCGTTTCTGGATGCAGATGACTATTTCCTACCCAATAGATTCGATGCAGAAAAGGAACTCTTCAAAAACCCGGAAGTAGAAGGAGTGTATGGTGCACTTGGTGTTCACTATTATTCAGAAAAAGCAAAAGAGCAATACTATAAGCTATTTCGGGACAGATTAACCACAGTTTATAAAAGGCACAGTCCAAAAGACGTTTTCCCCGGGCTACTTCATATGTTGGGAACCTTTGGGCTTTTCAGCATCGATACTTTAACGATACGTCGGGAATCCTTAATGAAGAAAATGAATCCTTTATTTAAAGGACATTTAAGACTTCATGAAGACACAGAATTTCTTTTCCGTCTTTCTTATTACCTAGATCTTTATCCCGGGATCTTAGATAAAGCCATAGCGGTGAGAGGAGTACACGAAAATAACAGAATTACAAAAGTAGATCTGCGTGTAATAAATCCAGCAATTTCCAGAGCTATACTTTGGCATGAAGTAGATCTTTGGTCACAAACCGAAAGCAACATTTCTGAGGATGTAAAAATCCACATTAAAAGAATGCATCGAAGTTTCGAAATTGCAAAAGCTCCAATGGTCAAACAATGGGGAATGATTATTAAGTATTTATTTACGGATTATAGAAGCATAAGATCCGGATTGTATAATATTAATTTCAGGCATTCTTTGATATCCTGAATACCTGTCAACAAAAAAAAATAAACCTGCTGAGATAAGCAGGTTTTCTTATTTTATATATCATTTTTCAATATAAAACTCACTTAAAAATAGGTCTACTTTTTTTAATGTAAAAAAATAAGATATAAGTCTTTAGAATTGATTATCTTGCATTCACTTTCCACACACATGATCTAAAAGAATTAAGTTGATAAAAGCATGAAGATTTCAGTCATTATTCCTGTATACAATGCCGAAAAATTCGTAACCCAAGCGGTAGAATCTGCCCTTCAGTTTGATGAAGTGCACGAAGTTATTTTGGTTGAGGATCAATCGCCTGACCAAGCATTACAAGTATGTGAACAGCTTACCGAGAAATATGATAGGGTAAGACTTTATCAACATCCTGATAAGGAAAACCATGGAGCTGGTCCCTCTCGAAATCTGGGAATAGAAAAATCAACAGGTGATTTTATTGCATTTTTAGATGCTGATGATTATTACCTTCCTAATAGATTTGATGCTGAAAAAGAACTATTTAAACGTCCAGAAGTAGAAGGCGTTTATGGTGCTCTTGGCGTACATTATTACACAGAAAAGGCAAAAGAACAATATTATTCATTATTCAAAGATAAACTGACTACAGTTTATAAAAGGCATGATCCAAAGGAGGTATTTCCGGGTCAGATTTATATGCTGGGAAGCTTTGGGCTATTTAGTATTGATGCACTAACGATTCGTAGGGATTCTTTGATGAAGAAAATGAATCTTTTATTTAAGTCCAGCTTGAGATTGCACCAAGATACCGAATTTTTATACCGTTTATCATATTATCTTGATCTTTATCCGGGAATTCTGGATAAAGCTGTGGCTATAAGAGGGGTTCATGAAAGTAACAGAATTACACTTATAGATTCTAAAAAAATAAATCCAGCAACCACCAGGGTTCTTTTATGGAAAGAAGTGAATGATTGGGCTGAAAATGAAAATACAATCCCTGATCATGTAAAACAGCATATCAATAGAATGTACAGAAGTTTTCAGATTGCCAATTCTCCTGCTTCTAAAAAATGGGGAATGATTTTTAAATACCTGTTTACAGATTATCAGAGCATACGATCTGGAATCTATAATATTAATTTCAGGAATAATTTATTCTAAAAACCTAATACTTTCTGCTGAAAACAATAGAATCAGCAATCTGTGCCGTCAACTTTTTACTTGATTCTTTATACATGTGATTTCCGTCTGTATAATCATATTTATTATAATCTTTTGAGAAATCAAAGAACTTGACATTTTGTTTATGGGCAACATCTTTCATTAGCCTGCTAAAATGAGGATATTTTTGATTTTCAAGACTAGTAAGACTTTGAGATGTTGGAATACGAACCAGATAAACCTTTCCTTTAGTTCGTAAATAGTTTATTATTTCATTAAATGCTTTCAATCGCTCCTGAGACAGATCTATATTTTTCGCAATGTCTTTGTAGAATATTTCTTTTTTATGAGTTCTCGCGGCTACAGAATCTTTATGCATATCAATATTTACTTCCAGCCAACCATCTTCATGTAAAAAGGTATTGGAACGTTCTACTTCTGCTCTTTCAGTATAAATTTTGAACCAGCTTCTGGTGTACCGTTTCAGAAGGTATTCATAATTAGGAGACCTGTCATAAAAATACATATCATTCAGTGGAGATTTCAATTCTGGAAAATCTTTTTCACTTTTAGCTCCATAGCTTGCGGAAAGATTCCATGGGCTTACTGTTAAGATGAAAATACCGTTTTTCGTTTCAGGATCTAACTTTCTTTTTATTGCTTTAAAATAAACCGGACCATAAGGAGATTCTACAATATTCAGAGAGAAGTTATCAAATTGTGTAGAAAGCTTTTTCTTCAAAACTCCCGGCACAACTCCCTGTGAACCTCTGGAATCACCCAGGATAATGTTTTGTGGCTTTTTAACAGCAAAGTGCATATAATTGTCATCCGTATTTCCGTCTGCAAAGGAACCCAATACAGCAAGCACAATAATGATCGCAACAAAATAAGGTATTATTTTAATTAAAAACTTCTTCATGCTAAAACTGAAAATAGATAAATTCGTTATTTCCAAAATTGGCATAACGAAGAATAATATAAATGATCGCAATATAAAAAGCACGTCTTATCCAAGGTCTGAATCTCTTTATTTCCAATCCATGGAATCTTTCCCTATTAATCCATTCTATGAGCAACATAAGACCTATTAGAGCCATTGTTTTCACAGGTAATGAATTTGGGAAGGAAAATATATCTTTGCTCAAAATTCTTGCAATATAATGATATGCCTGAGAAACAGATTCTGCCCTGAAAAAAATCCAAGCTATACACGTCACAAAAAATGTAATTATCATCTGAAGACATTCTTTAAAGGACGGTAAAATCTTCCCTTGGCCAGCTACTTCAATATTCTGTCGGTTCTTATTCATGATCAGCAATGGCATAAAATACAGTGCATTCAATCCTCCCCAGATAATAAATGTCCAGTTCGCCCCATGCCAAAAGCCCGAAACCAGGAAAATGATGAAAGTATTTCTGATCTTCATAGCAAGCCCACCTTTACTTCCTCCTAATGGAATATAAAGATAATCTCTAAACCAGGACGAAAGCGAAATATGCCATCTTCTCCAGAACTCGGCAATATCTCTCGAGAAATATGGAAATGAAAAATTCTTTAGTAATTCTATTCCAAATAATCTTGAAACTCCCAACGCAATATCGGAATACCCTGAAAAATCACCATAGATCTGAAAAGCAAATAAAACAGCACCTATTGCCAGGTTTACTGGATTTTCTGTCTGGTAATTATTAAAAATTTCATTGACCAAAGGTGCACAATTATCTGCAATTACCATTTTTTTAAAAAAGCCCCAAAGTATCTGCCGCATGCCATCTACAGCCTGTTCGTAATTGAAAATTCTTTCTTTTTGTATCTGAGGTAAAAGATGGGTGGCACGTTCTATAGGACCCGCAACTAAAAGCGGAAAATAGCTCACAAAAACAGCATAATCCGTAAAGTTTCTTTCTGCACTGATTCTTTTTTTATAGACATCAATCACATAAGATAAGCCATGAAATGTATAAAATGATATTCCTACCGGAAGAATGATATTCAAAAGCCAAACATTGGCTTTGAAACCAAAACCTCCAAGAAGCTCGGCAAAGCTTTCTACAAAGAAATTATAGTACTTGAAAAAACCTAAAAATCCAAGATTAATAACAATACTCAAGGTGAGCCAGAATTTAGCTTCTTTTTTGCTCCTACTATTCTCAATTTTAATACCTGATAAATAATCTAATCCAATCGAAAACATTAATAGAAAAAGAAATCTCCAATCCCAGCAAGCATAAAAATAAAAGCTCGCAAATAATAACAGCCTATTCTGATGTTGAAATTTTTTATTGAAAACAAACCAATACAAACAAAAAACGATTGGTAAAAAAATGAGAAACCCTATTGAATTGAATAGCATATTATAGCTTTAGAAATTATTAATACCTACGACTTCAGTCTTCAGTCTATTCTTTCAACAAAATAAATAATGAGCCTTTTTCTGTAATAATACTCTTTGCTATTATGGGAACATTTGTTATTTCGATCACTGTGGTTGCTTTTATGTTTTTACAAAAATATATTATTTCTAATAATTTTCGGTTTAAAATCAACGACTCTTTACAATTATTCTTTCATTTTTCAATGATTAAACCCAACTATCTAAAATTTTTCACCACAGATTCAGTTTTCTTAAATAATCTCTTAATGGTTTTTCAATACACTGATAAAATACAACAGAAGTAATAATGAGAACGATAGTGTAAATTCCAAATACAGTATTGATATTCAAATCATATTGGCTCCATTTTATTACTTCTCTCAAAATATATAAAACCGGAATATGAGTAATATACACAGCATAGCTTGCTTCTCCCAGATACTCCAGAGGTTTCCATGAAAACAACTTTGTAAGTGTTCCATTATTTTTCGAGATCAAAAGAATAAGCGGAATAAACAATAATGCCATCAGCCCATTGTGATAGAAAAACGAAGTAAAAATCAATGATAGTAAAATGGCACCGAAGATTAAAATTACAGGAACATCATAATTTTTCTGTCCCGAATGTTTCACAAAGTATAAGCCTGCGAGGTTTCCTACTAAAAATTCATTAATATGCATCAGCGGAAAATAATACAAAAGTTCATGGCTTTCTGTATGAGGTCCTTCATAATAAGAAGAGTCGGCATATAAACTGCAAACTACTTGTGTAGCAAGCCAGATAAGAATTGTCACTATCCATATGCTTTTGTTTCCTTTGGAATAAAAACGATTATACAGCAATGGAAAAATCAGATAAAACAAAAATTCTACAGAAATAGACCAGCCAGGAAAGTTGAGAATCATGGCTTCCCCAGGAATCCAGCTCTGTAATCCGAACAAATACAGGAATCCTTTGTAAATACTAAAATTGGAAAATCTGGTTACTAGATATAATAAAAGACCAAGAACATATAAGGGATAGATCCTCGCAAACCTATTCTTATAATAATCAAAATATTCTATCTTATCCTTTTTATGATAAGCTACAATCATAATAAAACCTGAAAGAATGAAGAAGTAGCTTACCCCGACATTAGCTTTCAGAAAAATATTTGATATATAATTAATTTTATATAAAAATAAGTCTTTATTGAAATGCGAGATGACAATTGCCATTGCCGCAAGAAACCTGGTAAAAGTAATCTGAGTAATCTTCATAAAACTACTAAACAGTAATACTAAGAGTTTTATTTACATATTTTTCACCTGGAAACCCCACTCTATACTTTACTGTAAGAGCAATGCCGTATATTATTTTCATGGAACAAAATCTTTCCGCAATTTATCAAAAAAATAGAAAAGACAGAATCCCGGAATTTCTAAAATTTATTTGATGAAAACTCCAATATATTTTCCCTCGTACTCTACTACTGTGGTCTCAATATTATTTTGCTCACAGAAATCCTGATATGCAGAATTATCACCAATATCATCGCTGATGAAAACACCACATTTTCTTAAGTGTCTGTAAAGTTCATGATAAGCCCATATTCTACCATTATAACTCTTATCTGAATCATAATGAAGTACATCAAATACTTTGTTTTCAGTGAAAATTTTAGGTAAAGATTCTTTGTCTGCGAAACGGAATAACTTCCAGTTTTCTCTAAGATTCTCCGGAACTACATATCCTACATACTGATCGCCATCCTGTGCAAGGTAGGGCATATCTGAACTATACAAAGTTCCATTTCTTTTTACCAGAGATAAAAGGGATGCTAATGAAGACCAGCCATAGGCAACTCCTGTTTCCACCACATGCTCAGCTTTCGCAAATTCACAAGCGTAATAGATTAGTTCCAAAGCTCCTGGACCACCCATTTTTACCGGACATACCCTTTCTTTTTCTGCTGCATTCGATAAAATGTCCTGATAATCTTTACGAAACCCATCTATATCAACCCCAAACAAATGTAAAACCGCTTCTTTCTGCGATACTGCTCTTTCAGCTGCCCAGGAATTTGTTTTTTCTTTTCCTTTAAAGGCATTACCTCTATTGATAGTGTTCTTTATAATTTTTCGACCTAATTCCGGATAAAGGTCTGGTCTTTTTAGATATCCGATAAATGTTTTGAGAACTCTTGCTACTTCACTCACTCTTTTGCCTTTAATAAAAACAAAAATAAATAATTTTTCTCATTTACATGAAAAACAATTACGTTTGTTCGAATTTCATGAAAAAAATTCACATCAAGAATATTTCTTTATCTAATCAGTAATTTATTATTCTTTACCGCCTAGGAGTAAAGAATATATTGGGATGATTATTTTGAAATAAGGTTGCAGTAGTTCTTAATTTTTTCATATGTACTTTACACCATAACACCCTAATATTGTTAATACTTCACTTTAATAAAAGTTACGCTTATTAAAAAATTACTATTCAAAAAGCATATTTTTTATGAAGCTTAAAAAGAATTGAGAAAAAACATTATTGTTGGAAACGTTTTTTTTCTCATTTATATAAAAACAAGCTATATTTGTGTAGCTCAAATGAAAAAAATATAGCTGGTATCCTTTATGAAACATTTCTCTTTACTACTTGAAATTTAATTATACAATGAACCGTTTCCTTCATTTTCTGAAGTATTTAAAATTAACAAATAGTATAGTCCATTACAGATTCTTTGACATTAATAATCATTGTTATCCTGTAAAAATTGGTTCTTAACTCCCTTTTAAATAATATGAAGTTTTCCGTACTTATTGCTCACTATAACAATGCAGTTTTCTTCAAAAATTGTTATGAATCATTGCTTCAGCAGACCTACACAGACTGGGAAGCTGTTATTCTCGATGACGCATCTTTTGATAACGAGAAGGAGCTGATAAAAAGCATTATTTCAGGAAACAAGAGATTTAGGTATTATGAAAATGAAAAAAATAGCGGTGTAGGAGTTACTAAAAGTAAGTTGATAGAATTAGCAAATGGTGAAATTTGCGGTTTTTTAGATCCCGATGATGCTATTCTTCCTTCAGCAATTGAATCAGCTATCCATGTTTTTGAAAAGAAAAAAAATGTAGTGCTTACCTATTCCCGGTTTATGAGCTGTAATAAAGATCTTAAATCAATAGCTCCATTCAGATCGGCAATGCAGGTAAGAAACGGAGACCCTTATTTTTTCAACTATCCTAATCAGATTAATCATTTTACAACATTCAGAAAGAGCGTTTATGAAAAAACTGAAAAAATAAACACTGAACTAAGGATTGCCGAAGATCAGGATCTTTACTTAAAAATGTATGAAAAAGGAGATGTATACTTTATTGATGACATCAACTATTTATACAGAGCACATGCAGGTGGGATTTCTCAAAATAACAACAAGGCAAAATCCTATGATTACTTTGCCCAGGTAATTTTTAACACCATGAAGAGAAGGAAGCTCACTCACATCAATGGAAAAAAAATCCCGGAAACATATACCAATCAACAAGAGATTTTTGCTCTTTTAGAATATCAAAATGGAATTTTATATAGGATAAAGAAAAAAATTATTATTACTTTACAAAAACTTTTCAAGTGATGACTGAAAATAAAAAAATAAAGGTCCTTTTCAGGCACCGTTCTATGGAAATGGGGGGTGTAGAAAAGGTGGTATTAAGTATGCTCAACAATCTTAATCCAGATAAATTTGATTTAACGATATGTCTCAACATGAATCAGGGAGAGCTTCGAAACGAAATTCCCAACCATGTAAAAAAGATATATCTTACCGAGGGCAAAGAGAGTTTTTCCCAAAATCCTATTATTAATAAGATACAGCTCGTTCGAAGAAGACTAAAACTCACAAGAATATTAAAAAATCACAAAATATCAGACCATATTCTTGGGAATCAAAAGTATGATATAGAGATTTCCCCTTCTTACGCTACTTTTTCAGCTGTCAACAACTCAAGCAATAAGGATTCAAAAAAAATAGGTTGGTTTCACTCGGAGATCAATCTTCCTGCTTTACAACCAGCAGTTCCTGAAATCATTGAGAATTTTCAGAGATTTGATCATATGATCTACTGCTCCCAAAGAATCAAAGAGATGATGCATCTTTATTATCCTGATTTAAAATATCCTTCAGAAAGTGTTGTAATTAATGCTATTCCTATTGAAGAGATAAAAAGAAAAGCTGAGGAAAAGCTAGAGAAATTTCCTCAAGGACCCGTATTCGTTTCCGTAGGAAGACTTCATCACAGAAAAGGATTCCATAAACTTATTGACGCTCACAAAAGACTTATTGATGAAGGTTTTCATCACAGCATCATTGTACTTGGAAACGGAGAGGAAATGCAAAATCTTACAGAGCAGATAAAAAATAATAATGTTCAGGATACCTTTATTTTGGGTGGTAATAAGATGAACCCGTATTCTTATATTAAAAATGCGGATTATTTCATCCTTCCTTCCGAATCAGAAGCCTGGCCACTTGTAATTGCCGAAGCATTGATTCTTCAAAAACCAATTATTGCAACTGAAACCGGTGATGTAGGAATTATGATCAAAGACCGTGAAACAGGATACCTGATCAACTACGACACCAACGAAATGTATGAAGCAATGAAAAAATTTCTTACCGATCCGGAATTGATCTCCAAAATCAGAAAGAATCTTGAAACTATTGAAGAACAATTTGATAATCAAAAAATATTCAATGCTGTAGAAGAAATTCTTGAAAATCTTTATCAGCAAAAGCAAAATGAATGATGATAGCTATCATCATTCATTTTCAAAATTCTCCGGACCAATAATATTCACAAGATCGGAAACGGTTTCCATATCTTTAAAATGGTTGACATCAAGCTGCTTATTAAAATTTTCATCCACAAAGGCAATTACCGAAAGTAAACTGATAGAATCATAGTTTTCCAGATCACTCAGTTTAGTATCCAGGCTCAACGCCTGATTTTCTTCTAATTCCTCTTGTAGTTTTTCTAAAAAAATGGAAGTTTTCATATATTCTTATTTTGTGATTGATTTGATTATTAAAATTCCACTATCGTAGCTCCCCAGGAATATCCTACTCCAAAACCGGCAAGCAATACCTTATCTCCTTTTTTCAGCATTCCTTCATTCATCATATTTTTTAATGCGATCGGAATGGTTGCAGAAACGGTATTTCCTGTTTCTTCCATGTTGATATAGAACTTTTCGGCTGGTATTTTAGTTTTCCGTCTCAGATAATTCAGCATAAAAGAATTCGCCTGATGAAAAACAAAATAATCTATATCATCCATTGTAAAGCCATTCACCTCCATAGTTTCCTTTACTAGCCCAGGAATCTTTTCTATTGTAAAATTAAAAATTTCCGGTCCGTTCATATAAAGATTCTCAGGATTGAACTCATGATTTGGATTCAGTGTAAAATCTGTTCTGAATGCTCCTTTTTTTACCATAAGGTTCTCCGCTCCACTTCCATCTGTTCCCAAACAGAATTTATAATCTCCAGCATTTTCATTTTTCTCTATAATTGCTGAAGCTGAAGCATCCCCGAATATACAACGGTTTCCTTTATCTTTTGGATTAATATGTTTGCTATAGGTCTCTGAGGTTACCAGTAAAACACTTTTGGCGACTCCTGCTACAAGTAATCCTTTAGCAATAGCCAGTCCATAAACAAACCCTGAACATCCTAAATTAAAATCCATGGCTCCAATATTTTTCCTCAGTCCAAGCTTATCCTGCAAAATGCATGCTGTAGTGGGAAGAAAATAATCAGGGCTTTGAGTACAGAAAAGAATAAAATCAATTTTATCCCTGTCATACTCTTTAAAAATCTTTTCTGATGATTGTATAGCCAGATCCAGCACTGTTTGATTTTCGGCAGAAATATGCCGTTGTGAGATCCCTACTTTTTCCTGAATTCTTTCTGAACTCCACTCAGGAAATTCCTTTTCCAAATCCATATTAGTAAGAACTAATTCAGGTAAATAATATTCTATTTTAGAAATTTTTATCATATAAATTCTTTTCTTTGTAGGAGGAAAACAAATTTAGAAGAATGATATTTATATATCGTATCATATTAAAAATACATACTACTTATCAATACCTGATCAAGAGGATCTATCTCAAAATTTGTATTGCTAAAGGATTAAAGGTAGGAAAAAATGTTCGTTTTGTGGAAGTTCCCGAATTGGGTACGGAACCTTTTTTAATTGAAATAGGTGACGAGACTACTCTTTCCAATAATGTTCGTTTCATTAATCATGATGGAGGGTATAACGCTTTACATTTTTTCGAAAAGTATAAAGATGTAAGGGCTTTCGGACGTATAAAGATTGGAAAGCAATGCTTTATTGGTGCAGATACCATTATCATGTTAGGCTCAGAGATAGGCGATAATTGTGTATTGGGAGCGGGTTCTATTTTAACTTCTTCAATGCCCAATGGAACCGTTTATGCTGGTATTCCCGCTAAATTCATCTGTACTATTGAAGAGTATGGAGACAAGGCATTAAAAAATAACGTCATGTATCCCCGAGAGCTTGAAACCGACAGACCTAAGCTTGAAGCTTATGTAAAAGAACACCTCCCTCACTCCTACAAACCTATAAAAAAATAAATGACTGAAAAAAAGAAAATCCTTATTAGAATTGGTTCCCTAAGACATGGAGGTGCAGAAAAAGTTTTGATCAATTTCCTGAAAAATCTCCCGCAAGACAAATATGAGGTTGATTTACTCATCAATCTATATACTGGAATGTATATTCAGGAAGTACCGTCATGGGTAAAGCTACATTATCTGATAAAAGGCGAGATGATCACTACCAATAAGCCTCATGAAATTCCGGTAAAAGCATTCAGAGTGCTGTATCAGAAAATGCTTCTTATGTTTCCGTCTCTTCTTTATAAATTTATTTTAAAGGATAAAAAATACGATGTAGAAATCGCAGCTATTCATGGAATGTATAGAGAACTGCTATCCAGTCCTCAGAAAGATTCAAAGAAGATTATCTGGATTCAGAATGATATTTTTAATCTGAAAGAATATACGCCGGATGTAATAAGACAGTTTTTTAAATTTGACAAAATACTGGTGATTTCCAATAAGCTGAAGGAAGAAATGCAAAAGCTTGCCGGTAGCGAAAAGGAAAAACAGGCGGTTATAAAAATATTTAATCCTATAGATAAACAGGATACTTTACAGAAAGCCAATGTGGAAATTGAGGACTATCCTTTCTCTAATGATCTTCCGACTTTTGTAACGATTGGTACTGTATATCCTCAGAAGGGCTACGACAGACTTCTAGATGTTCATAAAAAACTGATGGATGAAGGGCTGAAACACCAGATCATTATCATTGGTGATGGTTATGACTTGGAAAATATACAGGCAAAACTAAATCAATTAGGAGTTCAGGAAACGGTAAAAATGCTTGGTTTCAGAAGCAACCCTTATCCATATCTTAAAAAGTCTGATTTCTATGTGATGTCTTCACGCCATGAAGGTTTCCCTACCATTATTGCAGAAGCCCTTATCCTAAATAAACCGGTAGTTTCTACGGATGTTTCCGGAATCAAAGATCTTCTACAGAATGGAAAATTAGGACTTATCACTCCAAACTCAGAAGACGGAATCTATGAGGGAATGAAAACATTCCTTACCAATAAAGAACTTTCCGCACAATATGAGAAAGAAATAGCAAATACCGATCTTCCATTTGTTTTGGAAAAATCAGTTGCACATCTTCAGGAAATCATTGATCAAGCATAAAAAGATTTTGTAATGCCAGAATACAGCGTAATACAGAAAGATTTTTACAGGGAAAGCGGGAAATGGCTTTCCACTTTAGGAATTTGGAAAAAGTGTATCAATCCTAATCTACATTATATTTATGTTCTCAGAAAAGCTCAGAAATATAACAAGAAATCTATCCCAGGTATATTCTGGAGGTTAGCTTTAAGACATTATCAAATAAAATACGGTTTCCAGATTTACCCTGAGACTCAAATTGGAGAAGGCTTTTATCTTGGACATTGGGGAACTCTTGTAATTAACCCTAAAGCAAAAATTGGTAAAAACTGTAATATTGCACAAGGTGTTACAATAGGACAGCAAAACCGTGGCAAAAATGAAGGCTATCCGGTCATTGGAGATGAAGTCTGGATAGGTCCTAATGCCGTTATCGTGGGCAATGTAAACATTGGAAATAATGTATTGATTGCTCCCAATTCCTATGTGAATTTTGATGTCCCTGCAGATTCTATGATAATGGGAAATCCCGGAAAGATTTATCCTAAATCAAATGCGACAGAAGGTTATATTAATCATAAAGTTTAGTTCGTAGTAAATCTTCTTTTATTAATAACATACGCTACCAAAAGATTAGGAATCCAGCATAACCATGCCACCACAAGGTAGGAATTATCAGGATCGTGGGTAAGATTTCCAAGCAGAGGAAGCCAAATCCTCAATGTTACCGCAGCAAATGTACATGCATAACTATAAATCATCAATTTTTGATGCTTTTCCACACTGCCTTTTCTGATATGGACAACTGCTGATGAAGTCGTAATAAACCAAATTAATCCTAAGGAGATAAACCCAACAGATGATATAATTCCTCCGTTGGCATACATTCCTATATAAATTCCAGAAACAGAACTTATTAAAACAGCGATTACATAAACTCTCCCAATCAACCTGTGCCACTTTAGATGTTGAGTACGAAACTTAGCACCAAACTGACGCCAACCTATAAAAAGAGCTATTCCTCCAAAAATAATATGGGCATAAAAGGCAAAATTCCAGATTTGATTTCTCAGTATTTCCGAAGATTTTGAACCTAAAAAAGTATATTTATGTTCAAGAAAAATATAGATTAGAGGATACATCCCGATAAGCAATGCAAAAAAACACATGATGATAAATAAGAATTGTTTCATAATTATTGACTGAATTTTCTGCAAAAATGAACATAAAAACTACTCCAACTGTTCCAAAATGAAAGATGAAACTAACATTATATCACTTATTATCTGATACTTACTATTTCATGTCAAGATTTTGGCTTTTTAAAAACTCTCTGGGTGAACAATCCATATATTTTTTAAAGTTCCGGTTAAATGACGTCTTTGAATTGAATCCACTCTCAAAGGCTAATGACAGAATAGTGTATTTTTGATTTTCCGGAAGGACTGCTAATTTTTTAAACTCTTCAATCCGCTGCCTATTGATGTAATCATAAAAATTTTTGTTCTCCATAGAATTGATTGTCTGGGACAATATGTTCGGATGAACTTCAAGTAATTGTGCAACATGGTTCAGATTAAGCTCAGAATCTTTATATAGTTTTTCGCCTTTCATCCGCTCTACAAGCTTTTTATAAGTAGTCTGAATAACTTCATCTCCGGGAGAATTTTTCTGGTACTTTATTGATTCATTATCAGCTTCTTTTTCCACAGCTATAACCGGAAAATCCAAAATACCAACCCTACTGATTCCAAAGTAAGCTGCTACCAAAATAAACAAAACAACCATTGAAAAAATAAGAATATCATTCCTTATAATTACCGCAATCCATATGAATGCAATCCCGGAAATGAGATAATATACCCAATTCAGGTTGATTTTCTCTGTATTGGAATATTGTTCAGAAATCCTCTTCTTATATTTTCTGACTTCAAGACAGCTTAGAGTTACATAAAATACTCCAGAAAACATCATTAAAATTTTAATAATATCACTCAATAGTTCGTATCCTCTCCCATTATTGAGATACACCATTGCTCTATTCTGAGGAGATAGTGTTAGGAATTGAAACAGTAATAAGTAAACAACGAGAACAGATGACCCGCTCAAAAGCCAGATCTTTTTACTGAGCTCCCTACCTGTAACAGATATAATATACAAATACAGCATTGGACCATGCATGAAGGGCAGAAGCAGTTCTAATCCAATTAAATAAGGGTATTTTAAGAAACCGTCTGCACGAAATATGATAAAAAAAATGAGGTGAATTCCAATAATCAAAAACCAGATTGCCAAAAGGAAATCCTGTGTTCTCTTTTTCTGTTTTCCCAATATCAAAAACGAAGAAAAGAAGGCGATAAACACGCCTGCCCAATAAAATATTCCCAGATCAAAATCAACCATTGAAAATATAGAATTAAAATCAGGACGTTAATTTATCCATTTTTACACAGTAAATAACGATTTATTTTAAGCAATATGATCCACCATGATCAGAGAATTGGAATAATTTAAAAATATTTTAATCTACAATTCTCAAATTGTAATGAATACTTTGTAATTTTATCTAAGTTTTTTAAACGTTTGGATTATTAAACAGCCAATAAGTAATATAAGGCAAAGTATATCGGGATATTAGACATGATTTTAAGCATATTTTAATATTAAACTTTGTTAAAACTGATCAATTTTTCAGCAAAAAGTATATTTTTGCACAATTATTGATTTAGTCTATTGATTTTGAAAATAATTTAAACGAAATAAATAATTATAAATTTTAGAATTATGTCACAATCGTACGAAGTTATTTTCGAAAACAACAAAAAATGGGTAGAGTCAAAAGTAGCAGAAGATCCTGATTTCTTCCATAATTTAGCTAAAACTCAAACTCCTGACTATCTGTATATCGGATGTTCAGACAGTAGAGCAACAGCGGAAGAATTGATGGGTGCAAAACCCGGAGAGGTATTTGTTCATAGAAACATTGCCAATGTGGTTAATACTTTAGACATGAGTTCCACAGCAGTTATTCAATATGCGGTAGAACATCTTAAAGTAAAACACATTATTGTTTGCGGACATTACAACTGCGGCGGTGTAAAAGCAGCGATGACCCCTCAAGACTTAGGATTATTAAATCCATGGTTGAGAAATATTCGTGATGTTTACAGATTACATCAGGCTGAACTTGATTCTATCGAAGACGAAAACAAGCGTTATGACAGACTTGTAGAACTTAATGTTCAGGAGCAGTGCATCAACGTAATTAAAATGGCTTGTGTACAGGAAAGATATATCTTAGAAGAGCAACCTATTGTACACGGCTGGGTATTTGATCTTAGAACAGGTAAGATTATTGATTTGGAGATTGATTTTGAGAAAACCTTAAAAGACATCCAAAAAATCTACAACCTTACAAGTTCTGATTGGGTAATGAGCAGAAAGACGAAATAGTCTTTCTTAAAAGAATGTGAGATGAAATTCTGGAGTATTATTATATTAACGTTTTTTCTGAATTTTACAGCGCTGCCAAGCATTGCTGCGGTGGCAGGCTGGGACATTCTTAGAACGAATATAATAATAAATGAAGAAGAACCACATTCTCACCCATCTTCATTTATTGTTTATGAAAAGACACTTCCAAAAACTCTGGATGTATTTGATTATCTGAAGTTTTCTGAACCTGATTTTCAGGGAATGTCTTTTGTACTGATCGATGATTCTTTTCATCTGTCACCTTTACTTACTATATTTTCTCCGCCTCCCGAAGCTTAGTTTTTAATAGTTAGATTTTTTTGATACCTATTCATATCAGTTACTGATATTGGATACACATGTACTTTAAAAATTAAATTTTAAAAACTTTTATAACTGCCTTATTTAAAAATAAATAGGACGGTTATCTTTCACAGCTTTACATCATGAAAAAGACATCATTAATAGGAGGAATAAAGGAGAATTTCCCTTCAGGACTCGTGGTATTTTTAGTAGCACTTCCACTATGTTTAGGAATTGCATTAGCATCAGGCGCTCCGCCATTATCAGGAATTATTTCCGGAATCGTGGGAGGTCTGGTAGTAGGACTCATCAGTAATTCAAATATTTCAGTTTCAGGACCTGCAGCAGGTTTAACAGCCATTGTTTTAACTGCCATCACAGATTTAGGTGCATTTGAACTTTTCCTTTGTGCCGGAATCATTGCAGGGCTTATACAGCTGATATTAGGATTTGTAAGAGCAGGTAGTATTTCCAACTATTTCCCAAACAATGTGATTGAGGGAATGCTTGCTGCGATAGGAATTATCATTATTTTAAAGCAGATTCCACATGCTTTAGGATTTGATAAAGATTATGAAGGTCATGAATCTATTTTTGATAACGGTCTGAACTTCGGGTATTTTACAGAATTATTCGGGGCTATCCACTTGGGCGCTATCGTTGTTACTTTATTTTCTGTGGCTATCCTAATCGCATGGGATAAAGTTCACATACTGAAAAGAATGAAAATGCTTCCGGGAGCTTTAGTAGCTGTAGTGGCTGGAATCCTTTTGAATGAACTTTTTAAATTATCTGGAAGCTCATTGGCAATCGGTAAAGAACATTTGGTTTCATTACCTGTTCCACAATCTCTGGATGACTTCAAAAATCTGATTACGATGCCTGATTTTGGAGGTTTTACCAATCCAAAGGTATGGATAGTGGGAGCAACTATTGCCATTGTAGCTTCTATTGAAACTTTACTTTGTATTGAAGCATCTGACCGTCTTGATAAACAGAGAAGAATTACAGATACGAATCTTGAGCTTAAAGCTCAGGGAATCGGAAATCTAATCAGTTCTTTCATCGGGGGTCTTCCAATGACTTCGGTAGTTGTAAGAAGTTCTGCAAATGCTAATGCAGGAGCAACATCTAAAGTATCTGCGATGATTCATGGTGTATTATTATTGGTATGTGTTCTTTCCATTCCTGTAATTTTAAATCTGATCCCGCTTGCAACATTAGCTGCAGTATTGATCTTAGTAGGATACAAATTGGCAAAACCTGCTACATTCAAACATTTCTGGCATTTAGGAAAGTTCCAGTTCATTCCGTTTGTAGCAACTGTAGTAGCTGTGGTAGCAACAGATTTATTAAAAGGTGTTGGAATTGGTCTTGCAATTTCTGTTTTCTATATTCTTCAGGGAAATATGAAGAGGGCTTATTATCTAAGCAGAGAAATTCTGGATGATGCAGATGGTATAAAGATCAAGCTGGCTGAAGAAGTTTCATTTTTAAATAAAGCAGCAATCAAAAAAACACTTAAAAATATTAAGCCTAATTCTAATGTACTTATTGATGCAAGGAGTACTTCATACATTGCAACCGATGTACTGGAAATGATTCAGGACTTTGCCAATATCAGAGCAAAAGAACAGGATATCAACGTAGAACTTTTAGGCTTTAAAACTTCATACACAGATTACGAAAAAAGTGAGGATTCTCACATTTTGGTTACTCATAAGAGGGCAATGTAATCTTATTTATTATTAATTATTATTATTTTTAACTTTAAAATTCAAAAACAATTAAATTATATGAAAGCACATACATACGAAACTCAATCGACAATCACTCCTGAAAAAGCACTAGAATTCTTAAAAGAAGGAAACCAAAGGTTTGTGAATAACCTTAAAGCAAACAGAGACCTTCTTGAGCAGGTAAACGCTACTCGTGAAGGACAATGGCCTTTTGCTGTGGTATTAAGCTGTATAGACAGCCGTACTTCTGCGGAACTTATTTTTGACCAGGGATTAGGAGATGTTTTCAGTATCAGAATTGCCGGTAACTTTGTAAACCAGGATATCCTTGGATCAATGGAATTTGGTTGTAATGTTGCAGGTTCTAAACTTATTGTAGTATTAGGACATACTAAATGTGGCGCATTAAAAGGAGGTCTTGACGCAGCTCAAATTGAAGGTCTTGGAATGGACAACCTGAACCACCTTATCAACCACTTCAACCCTATTATCAATGACATCATTGAAGAGAATGAAGAACGTTCATCAAAAAACAGTTCACTTCTTGAAAGGCTTAATCAGCAAAATGTAAGAAGTGCGATTGAAGATATCCGTAAGCAAAGTTCAACACTTAAAAATCTTGAGGCTGAAGGCAAAATTAAAATCGTTGGAGCTAATTATGATGTTGAAACCGGAGCAGTAAGCTGGTTATAAAAAAGACACAATTCTCATTATAAATCATTATATATAAAGCCCTCCGAATAACTCCGAAGGGCTTTATTTTATTCTGATAATTTTATCTATTTACCGTTAAACGCAGACATTGTATTGTTCAATCCTGCAAAAACAAAAGAAAGGCTCGCTTTAGCAAAAGTTTCAATTCTTTCCGAAAGCTTTTCTGTTTCTTCTTCATTCCAAGTTCCAAGAACATAGTCTACTTGTCTACCTGCTGAAAAGTCTGCAGAGATTCCGAAACGAAGTCTGGCATACCCTTGCGTCTGTAATACTTCATTAATGTTTTTAAGTCCGTTATGTCCTGCATCTGAGCCTTTTCCTTTCATTCTTAATGTTCCAAAAGGAAGGGCGAGATCATCTGTGACAATCAAAACATTCTCCAATGGAATATTTTCTTTCTGCATCCAGTATCTCACAGCATTCCCCGAAAGATTCATGTAAGTATCCGGTTTCAGCACAAATACTTTTCTACCTTTATGTTTACCTTCAGCCATCCAGCCAAAATTAGCAGTATTGAATGATACCTCAAGGTTTTCAGCAATTTTCTCTGCTACTTTAAATCCTATATTATGGCGTGTATTTTCATATTCTGAGCCTTTATTACCAAGCCCGACAATTAAATATTTCATCAGAAATTTTTTGCAAAATTAAGGGATAAAAAATAAAAAACTCAATCTCAGAAAGATTGAGTTTTAAATATTGTAAAAAACTTTTCTATTGTGGTTTATAGATATAGTTGATACCGTATCCTTTCGTCATGTAAGTCTGAAGATCGTACACATAATTCGTACTCTTCACAACAGGAGGCGGGTAAGGCAATGCTGTAGTATTGGTGAAAGACCATCTCTTAGGGTTGTTTGGAGAAAGCATAAGGGATTCTCTTTCATTTTTATCTGTAGCTACAAGTCTTGAAACTTTATAAGCAAATGGCACCAATGTGAATGGGCTTATCTGGCTGTCATACTCATAGAACACATAATTATGTTTTAAGTTAACTGCTCCAAATACATCTCCTGGCAACATAGCACCTGAATGCTTCACAACACCAGAAACATTATCACCTACATAAGTATAACCTATTTTTGAATATTTATCAAAAGCAAATGTAGTTCCTGGAACATCTAAACCACTTTTCATCGTGATAGAATCAAGTTTTGCTGTAGCTGTACTGTATACCAACCTATACTGCTTTTTCTCTTTTTGTAATAATGTCTGCGGACCTGGCGTAGTAGCAGGCGGAACCGGTGCCGGTCTTCTGTAGATAGAACGGTTTTCAGAGATGATGGCAATCTGATTTTTATTGTTATAATTAAATTGCTGTGTATAAGAGATACTGTCTTTATCAAGCTTTCCGTTTCCATCCAAATCCAGGAAACCATTGAAAGAGATTTGACTTATTCTGTCACCGCTGTACATAATGTCTGTAATAGAAGCACTGTCTGAGATTACTCTGGTTACAAGAAGTCCGCTGTACTGATACTCTGCGATGGTATCTTTATCTGTAATTTCTCTGTACAAAGCTCTGGGACCATTTAGTCCTCCTGTATTATTAAGATCCAATAGTGGATTCCCGTCTTCATCTAATAAATCCTTGCAGGAATGTATTGAAGAAAACCCTGCAATTAGTAAGATAAAATAGAAAATTTGTTTCATTTCCTGGTAATTGATTATTTTTTTGACAAATATAATTTTTTTTGTCTAAAATTATATCCTTATTTATATACTGATTGGATTAACACTGTTATATTCCTTCTAATTTCTTATAAGTAAATGTAACCTTTTGATTTTTTTCTACCACAGGATATTTCTCATTATCATAAGAATAGCTCTGTCCTGTATTCACTGACGGAGTTGGAGCCGGCATCTCAAAATACATAGACGTAGGGTTATTAGGAGACATTCTGTAGAAAAGCGCCGGATTCACTAAACCTCGTATAAGAGAGAAGTTTTGCGGAAGCATAGAAAACGGGCTGTTATTTGAATCATAATTCTGAAAATTATAAGTAGAAGTCTTAGCTGTTGCAAAATCAGGAGCTCCTAAATTATTTAAGATCCCTTTTTTACAAATCACCTGGAAGATATTTTTCCCGGCATATACAAAAGTATATTCTATAAATTTATTATAAGCAGATATCCCTCCATCTTTTCTTTTTTCAAGAATTTTAGTAAGCTTACTGGTTATTACATCGTAGGAGAATGCGTAATCGCTTAAATAAGATAATGACGGCGTAGCTCCTGTTGCTTTACATGATGCACTAAAAATTTTACCTTTTTCCGCAGGAATGATATCAAAAGTATAATCTAAGCTACCTGTTGCTGGGCTCATAAATGTTACTTGGCTTATATCCTGAATTGTAGGATCACTACTACCGGTCTGATAAGTTACACTTCCTATATAATTAAAGGCAGGTGCATTATCATCCTTAAATGTGATCTGCTGCAAAACCCCTGCAGTAGTTGAAGTATATTCCTCCTGAGTAATATTATCCATAGCAACCCTTGCTACAAACTTTTTAGGTGATGGACCTCCTACAGGATCAGGAATAGATTCTGTTGGGTCTGATGTTGTATTACATGACGCCAGTAGCCCGAAAAGTGCAACCCCAGCAAACATTTTAAGAAAATAGTTTTTTGCCATAAACAAATTTTTTAACTCGCCCAAATATAATTCAATTTTTACTAATAGAGGGCACATTATCCAAACAAATTCACAAAGAATAGAGTTAATAAACAAAAAAATCTAAAAACATAACGTTTTTAGATTCTTATTTATTATATAAATTGTAAAATTAATAAGGTTGCAATACAGATGTCGTTAAAACAGACTGCGCCATATCACCGCTAAGAGCATTCGTATCTACTGCTCTTCCTATCCCAAGAGTTGTACTATTTAATGTTCTGTTGATACATGCTACTTTAACAGAGTAGTTATTTTTTTGTGTAAGGTTTTCAAGCGTTGCATTAAGATTAAAAATTTTATAAGCTCCACTATCTCCAAGTAAAACATCAGTTCTTACAGCCTTCAACTCGTTATCAACAAAAACGCCACACGCAAAACTTGCGGATGAAGTACCGTTTATTTTTTGTGCTATTGTCTGAAAGGAAAATGTTACTTTATTCGTTCCATTTGTTACAGAGAAAGTATCAACAGCTTGTGGCAACACTTTCCAATTTCCTGTCAAAGGAGCATTTTCATTATAAGGTATAGCATCACCACTAGAGTCGAAAGTAACTCCTGCTTGGTCAGCTACAGTATTTAACGAAAATACAGACATACTTCCCTGTCCATCAGCTATTTTAATTGCTTTCCAGTCGTTAGCTGCCATATTCGCATTATTATGCAATATATCTCCTGCATTTCCTGCTGAGCCTCTCAATACATCTGTACCACCAGTTCTAAACTCTTTCCTTACATTTAAATCACCATTAACATCCAACATATTAACAGGATTGGGAGTATTAATTCCCACCTGCGCATCCATCAATCCAACAATCAGTAAAAATGGAACAAAAAATATTTTTTTCATAGTATGTTTTAATTAATGATAGGTTTAAATTCTTGTGGTATTTCATATACATCAACTTTTAAAGACGATTGTGCAATAAAATCATTGATATTGGTATTTGTGTTCTTACCTATTGCTATCTTTCTGCTGGTATCACCATATGCAGCAAGTTTTGAACATGCTACACTTACAGTATGCTCTCCTTTGGTAAGGTTTTCTACGATTCCGATCTGATTATGAGTCAGGAAAGGATATTGAGCACTACTTGCCTTTAAGTTTCTCTGTCTTAAATTGATTAGTTTATCATCAACAAAGATCCCACAAGCGTAATCGATAGAGGTATCCGGATTTCCATTTCCTCCGAAATTTGCCTGAACAACTGTTTCAAACTGAAAATAAGCCTTACTCTGAGTACTGTATACGTAGATTTTTTGAGTTAAATTATTAATCTTTTTAAATCCCGGAAGATTTCCAAATTCTGTTCCTTTATTAAAAGTAGCAGCTCTGGAAGTAGTTATATTCGCCTGTTCCCAGCTTTGAAATTCAATCCCTTCTCTATCTGAAAAAGAGTTATTGAATATTAAATAGAATTTATTCGGTTCATATTCTGGTATACGAAGACTTTTCCAGATGGGAGAATACCCTTCACCTCTCGAAACTAAAAGTTGATCATTATTTCCTTGTGAAAGAGTACCGTCACTATTGGCAACAGTAATTTTACCTCTTAAATTCAGATCTCCATTTACATCAAGTTTTGCTTTTGGAGAAGCAGTATTAATTCCAACCTGAGCTGAAAGAATCAAACTCGAAGCAAGAAATATAGCAGATAGTATATTTTTCATCACCTGATTAATTGGATTTATAAGTTACATATTCAATAACATCGATCTTCATTGTAGATTCTAAAGTAAATGCATTGGAAGCACCGTTAGAATCTTCAACATCTCTTCCTATCGTAAATTGAGAAAGTGAATTAGAAGTTGAGATTTTTCTACAGGCAATTTCAAGATTCTGAACCCCTACCGGAACATTGAGCTCAGTATAGCTCAGTGTAAAGATATAATCCATAAGACCTGACTTTTCTGTATTGTTGTTTGTCGCAATTCTATCAGGGCGTACAGCAACCAGCTTTCCATTTCTGAAAACACCACACACAAATCTTACGTTTTGAGGAGTAGCAGCTCGAGGTGCTTTCATTTCAACTCCTGTCTGAAACTGATACGTAAGTCTGTTTTTTCCATTTTTAATCTCAAAACTATTGGCAAGACCGGTAATTTTCACCCATTTTCCTTTGCTTGTATCTGTAATATCATCACCAACACTGTTTTTGTTGACGTTATCACCAGCAACACCATTAGATAAATCTTTAATACCAATCTGATCTGAAGACAAATACGAATTGATCAATTTGTATTGTCCCTCTTCCATAAAGGAAACATTCAATGATTTCCAAACAGGGGCACTCCCCTCGCCTTGGGAAACTAAAACCTGACCGTTCAACCCGGCATTTCCAGCATCAGTTGAAGTTCCGCCTACTCTAAGCTCTTTTCTCAAAGTGGGTTTACCATTGACATCTAACATAGATTTTGGTTTAGATGTACCGATTCCCACCTGTGCGTTAGCATAGTATGACAGAAAACCAGCCGCGAAGCAATATATAATTTTTTTCATAATAAGGACCACAAAGGTACAAATTGAAGTCCTAAAAATTCCAGTTATATATCTTTAAACCTATAGAAATAAACACATTACAAGATAGAATTAATCACACAAAAAAGTAGAATTATTTCTACATAACTCTACTTTTACTATCTTTTAAAAATTTAAAAACGTCTCAAACCCTTTCTGGACTGAACATTACAACCTATTTTTTAATCATTAAAATGTGATTTTTAAGACACTAAAAGGCGATTAATTCTCTTCAGAATGAGTATTTTAAAGAAAAAATATGACAATAATCACGATAAAAATAAAAAAACATATAAAAACTTAAAATTTTTATATGTTTTTTTTGACTTTTATTGAAGTTTATACATTTAAAAGAGCATTTTACTGATGCTCAATAATAGCTTTTAACAGAATATTTACTTCATCTACATTTTTCACCCTTTCCTTTCTCATCATCAACTGATTTCCTTCTTTACCAGCCTTCTCTTTAAGCTGAGCTTCCGCAGGATTCCTTGTTAAATAATTAATAATATGCCTGAATCTGTCTGTCTGATAGAACTTATCCTGAGGATTACTTGGAAAATATCCCAGGAATATTCCGTTTTTCATAACGATTTTATCAAAGCCAATATCTGCGGCAAGCCATTTTAAAGAGACACTCTTCAATAGGTTCACAGCTTCTTTCGGCAACGCTCCAAAACGGTCAATCAACTCAAGTTCAAACTGATGAAGGTCTTTTTCATTATTAATTTCTGCTATTTTCTGATACAACAATAATCTTTCTTCTGTATTTGATATATAGAAATCAGGTAACATTAGTTCAAGATCTGTATCAATATTAACATCTTTCACAGATTTGAAAAGTTTCTGACGATCTTCTTCATTGTCAAACAGGTTTTCGAAATCTGCATCATCTTTCAGTTCTTCAAGTGCTTCCTGCATTAATTTCTGATAGGTTTCAAATCCCATCTCATTGATGAACCCACTTTGCTCAGCACCCAATAAATCACCAGCTCCACGAATTTCAAGGTCTTTCATTGCAATCTGGAAACCACTTCCAAGGTCTGAGAACTGTTCAATAGCTTCTAATCGTTTTCTTGCATCGGAAGTCATCATATCATAAGGAGGAGTGATCAGGTAACAGAAAGCCTTCCTGTTGCTTCGTCCTACCCTTCCTCTCATCTGGTGAAGGTCTGCCATACCGAATCTTTGAGCATCATTAATGAAAATCGTATTGGCATTCGGAACATCTACACCACTTTCCACAATGGTCGTAGAAACAAGAACATCATATTTCCCTTCCATGAAATCCAGAACATTTTTTTCAAGTTGTTTTCCTTCCATCTGCCCATGTCCCGTGATCACTCTAGCATCTGGAACCAACCTCTGAATAAGTCCTGCAATATCCTTAAGATTCTCAATTCTGTTATTAATAAAATAAACCTGACCGTCGCGCTGAAGTTCATAAGAAACGGCATCACGAAGAATTTCTTCATTGAATCCTATCAATTGAGTATCTACTGGCTGTCTGTTGGGTGGCGGAGTTTTTATAACTGATAAATCTCTTGCAGCCATTAGCGAGAACTGCAGTGTTCTTGGAATCGGAGTGGCAGTTAAAGTAAGCGTATCAACATTATTCTTTAAGGTTTTCAACTTATCTTTTACTGAAACTCCAAATTTATGTTCTTCATCAATAATCAACAATCCAAGATCTTTAAATTTCACCGAACTGCTTACCAATTGATGAGTTCCAATGATAATATCTACTTTTCCATTTTTTAAATTTTCCAGTGTTTCTGATTTTTGCTTTGCTGTTCTGAAACGGTTTACATAGGAAACATTTACCGGAAAATCCTTTAATCTTTCTTTAAAACTTCTGTAATGCTGAAAAGCAAGAATAGTAGTTGGCACCAATACAGCAACCTGTTTTCCGTCTGTAGCAGCTTTAAATGCTGCACGAATTGCAACTTCGGTTTTACCAAATCCAACATCCCCACAAACCAGCCTGTCCATCACCGTATCCGCTTCCATATCTTTTTTCACGTCCACGGTAGCCTTTTCCTGATCCGGAGTATCTTCATAAATAAAGCTTGCCTCCAATTCATTCTGAAGATAAGAATCTGGTGTATAGGCAAAACCCTTTGCCGTTTTCCTTTGAGCATATAACTGAATAAGGTCAAAAGCAATTTGTTTTACTTTAGCCTTAGTTTTCTGTTTCAGGGACTTCCAGGTAGGAGATCCCAGTTTACTTAATACAATTTCTTTCCCGTCAGGACCATTATATTTTGAAATCTTATGTAATGAATGGATACTTACATATAGTAAATCACCATTTTTATAGGTCAGTTTAAAGCACTCCTGAATTTTCCCATCATTATTCACCTTTACCAATCCCATGAACTTACCGATCCCGTGGTCAATATGGGCAATATAATTTCCTATTTTGAGAGACATCAGATCTTTTAGAGTAAGCTGTTCAGATTTGGCAAAGGTATTTTTCGCCTTATATCTCTGGTAGCGGTCAAAGATCTGGTGATCAGTATATACCAATAATTTATGTCCGTTATCTACAAAACCTTCGTGCAATTCAGACTTAAAGCTTTTAAAAGGAAGTTCATGTTCCAGTTCTTCAAAAATAGACTCCAGCCTTTCTTTTTGTTTTTCTGTAGAAAAGGAGATCCAGGTATCAAATCCATCTTTCTGCTTTCCTTCCATATCTTCAATAAGCAATTCAAAATTCTTATGGAATGAAGGTTGTGGAAGCTGTTCCATTTTAACATATACAATCTCTTTTAAGCCTTCAATAGAAGCGCTTCCGAAATCTATAGTTTTAAATTTCTTATAATCAAACAAAAACTCCTGGTCTGAAATAAAAAGTTCCTGTGGTGCTCTATGGGCAATATCTTTATTTAAAGTTTCATATTTCTCCAGCGATTTTTCATAAAATGTTCGGATCTTATGCATTCCTATCATTCCGTTTTTGGAAACTACATAGCTCTCTTTAGCTAATAGCTGCAGTAATGACACTCTGCTTGCGGTAACGGAGAAGTTCATATTGGAGACCAATTGAAATTCCTTTACTTTATCTACAGAAAGCTGTGTTTCTATATCGAATGTCTTAATACTTTCTACCTCATTTCCAAAGAAGGTTATTCTGTACGGTTTTTCATAAGAGTAAGAAAACACATCTACAATCCCACCTCTCACGGAAAACTCTCCCGGTTCAGAAACGAAATCTGCCTGTTGAAAATGATAGTGATTGAGCAATTCATCCACAAAATCAAAATCAAGCTGATCTCCTACTTTTATATGATGAGAAATTGCTTTAAAATCTTCTTTCTTTAATACTTTTTCTGATAAAGCGCCAGCATAAGCCACAATCACTTTTGGAGATCTTCCGGAATTGATTTTATTCAAGACTTCGGTTCTTAACACCAAATTGGCATTCTGTGTTTTTTCAATCTGATAAGGTTCAAGATGGGTTGCCGGAAAATACAGCACTTTTTCTTTTCCCAAAAGATCTTCCATTTCCGTATTGGCATACAATGCATCTTCTTTATCATCTATCAGATAAAGGATATTTTTCTTTTGAACCAAAAAAAGTTCAGCAACAAAAACTGAAACTGAAGATCCTACACTTCCTTTCACAGCAATATGCGGATTGTTTTCTAGCTGATCAAAAATTTCTTTCCCGAATTCTTTTTGCATCAAATCTGGAAGAAACTTTTCGTTGATGGATTTTAACTGCATAAATAGTAATGGTATAAAACGACAAAAGCGATTTCGGGAGTTTTCCGAAACCGTTTAATGCTATACAAATGTACGGATATTTTTTCCTTCCCAAAGAAGTAGCATGACTTTTAGATTTAAAATGAATGAGTTATACACTAAAATCTTAATTTTTTATTAATTTATTTAATTACCTGTTAAAAAAAACCAGATATTTTCTCGTGGCATAGTGTTTGGCATTTCCAACTCACCAAACATTAAAGTATAGTATTATGAAAAAAGCAATTAAAATCTTAGGAGTTTTGATGCTGTTGGTTTTTACAGCATTATCTTTTTCGTCGTGTAGCAGAGATGACGACCCTACCAACAATGATTTTTTCGCAGGAACTTATAAAGGAAAAGTATCTTATAACGACGGAGGCTCCACCAATATCAGTACAGATAACGGCAGTGTTTTTGTAACAAAGATTGCCAGCGGAACAAAGTACAATTTTGCATTCTCCAACAGCATTCCTGATCTTAACGGGATTGAGTTTAACCAACAAGGAGATCACACATTGGTCATGATAGGTTCTACAGGAACTTCTTACATCAGAATTGACAATAATGAACTAAAGATTCTGTTTATGAAAGACGGTAAGACCTGGACAGCCAACTGTACGCGATAAACATTCTATTCATATAATAAGAAAGCCTGTTTCACTTTTGAAGCAGGTTTTTGTTTTTTTCTTATCATCTGTTTAATTTTTTTTTAAGCTGTAATAAACTTTAGTTAAGTTTAAATTTCCAAATTTTCTAGCCTACTTTTTGTATATCTTTATTCAACAAAAAAATAAACAATAATTCTTATGAAAAAATTCTTATCTGCAATGTCTATAATCTTAGGATTAGGCTTTGCTACTGCCCAGCAGACTGCTCCCGCTAAAAGTGCCGCTCCAGCTCCTATAAAAACTACAGCAAAAGCGACTCAACCAGTAGCTGCAAAAGCTGCCACTGTAAATACCGCTAAACCGGCAGACGTAAAACCTGCTCAACCTGCAGCAAAAATGAAAAAGGACGGTACTCCGGACAAAAGATATAAGGAAAATAAGCGTCTGAAAAAAGACGGCACTCCTGATAAAAGGTATAAAGTAAACAAATAAGCATAACATCAACATATATAGTTGTTATTTTCATAATCAAATTTCGAGAAACCGATGAAACTCATTTCATCGGTTTTTTTATGCCTGCCTTTGTAAAAAATGGCTACAAATTCTATAGTTATTTATAAATTTGAACCATGTTAAACTTCTTCAAGAAAAATGCAGCACTCATCTGGGCAAAAAAACATGTTCAGAAAGCAGAGGAATACAAAAATAATGCGGAGAAAAACCAGGAGGAACTGTTAATTTCCCTTGTCAATACTGCTCAGAAAACACTTTTTGGACGGGAGCATGACTTTGAAAACATTCATTCTGTAAAAGATTTTCAGGAAAGGGTTGCTGTTGCAGATTATGAAGACCTTAAGCCTTATATTGAAAAGGTAAAAAGAGGACAAGCCAATATTCTTTGGACAGAAACTCCGGAGTATTTTGCTAAAACTTCAGGCACCACTTCAGGATCAAAATATATTCCTATCTCTAAGGAAGGAATGCCTTTTCAAATTGCAGGAGCTCAAAGTGCGCTTTTCCATTATATAAGCAAAAAAAACAATGCTGATTTTGTCAACGGGAAGATGATTTTCCTTCAGGGAAGCCCTGAACTTGAAGAGGTTTTCGGAATAAAAACCGGAAGACTATCTGGTATCGTTGCCCACCATATCCCTAATTATCTTCAGAAAAATCGTTTGCCAAGCTGGGAAACTAATATCATGGAAGATTGGGAAGAAAAAGTAGACAAGATCGTTGAGGAAACAGAACGAGAAAACATGACTCTGATTTCAGGGATTCCGCCATGGTTGATCATGTATTTTGAGAAACTGACAGAGAAGCATGGTAAAAGAATAAAGCAATTATTCCCTAATCTACAGCTTATCGTGACTGGAGGTGTCAATTATGAGCCTTATCGTGATAAAATGGAAGATCTTCTTGGAGGAAAAGTAGATATTATCCAGACCTTCCCGGCTTCTGAAGGATTTTTTGCTTTCCAGGATGATTATACGAAAGAGGGATTATTACTTCTAACCAATCACGGAATCTTCTACGAGTTTATTCCGTTGGAAGAATATGGAAAACCAAATGCAAGAAGATTAACTTTAAAAGAGATTGAACTCAATAAAGATTATGCATTGATTCTTACGACCAATTCTGGATTGTGGGCATATTCTATCGGAGATGTAGTAAGATTTATTGATAAGAAACCTTACAGGGTTTTGGTAAGCGGAAGAACCAAACACTTCACTTCAGCATTCGGAGAACATGTAATTGCGTTTGAGGTAGAAGAAGCGATGAAGGCTGCTCTTGAGAAACATCCTGCACAGATTACAGAATTTCATCTTGCCCCACAAGTAAATCCGGAAGAAGGTTTGCCTTACCATGAATGGCTGATAGAGTTCGAAAAGGAACCTTCAGATCTGGAGTTATTCAGAAACGAGCTGGATGAGCAGCTAAGGAAAAGAAACACTTATTATGATGATCTGATTACAGGAAATATCTTACAGAAATTACAAATTTCAAGACTTCAGAAGAATGCTTTTCATGAATATGCGAAATCTCAAGGAAAATTGGGCGGTCAAAATAAGACACCAAGATTAGCCAATGACAGAAATATTGCTAATCTCTTAGAAATTTACAAACTTTAAAGATATTTTTTAAATTCCAAAAACGTATATTCGAAAAAAATTATAAATTTGAAAAACTAAACGAAAATAATGAAAGCATCTGTACTGTTGAAATCATCTTTATTAACGTCTTTATTTGTTATTACATCTTGTGCTACTACAAAATACAGCGAAGATATTTCAAAAAACAATTATTCTAATCTGGAAGCCGGAAAAGTGTATAAGGTTACCATGAGAGACGGATCTCCAAAGCAAAAAATATTATTCAGAAACATTGTTGGCGATGATCTTGTAGGTACGGCTGGAAAAAAAGACAGTACAGAAGTGGTTATTCCTAAGTCTAATGTGGCTGCGGTAAAAGATACAAGAAAAGCAAGAATTGGTGTAGGAGCTACCATCATTGGGGCTGCAGGTGTTGCTGCCATTGTAATCAGTTCTTCAAGAGCAAACTAAAATAGATTTTATCTTTTGATATATATTTAATATATCTTTTAAAAAACAAGATATGAGTAGCCCTAAATAAATTTTTAGGGCTATTTTTGTTCATGATTTCCTTTACCCCTTTACAAACTTTACAAAATACTGAGTTCAGGAATCTTCTTACCGGAAGATTTTTTATTGTTTTAGCTTTCAGAATGCTTGCCACATTATTAGGATGGTGGGTGTATCAATTAACGAAAGATCCTTTTTCCATAGGACTTATTGGACTTTCTGAAGTAATTCCGGCGGTAAGCTGTGCATTGTACGCGGGTCACGTTATCGACATGAACGAGAAAAAGAGATTACTGCTTATCTGCAACTATGCTTATATTTTCCTGATTGCACTTCTATTGATTCCTGCATTTTTCAATGTAAATATGCATTTTACAGGTCATCAGATCACGTATTATATTTATGGTGTTATTTTCTTTACAGGGATTGCAAGGGCTTTCATTGGTCCTATTGTTCCTTCTATGATTCCAAAGATTGTAAAAAAAGAGAATCTCCCCAATGCAGTTACTTTGAATCAGGCTACATTTCTTATTTCATCGGTGTGTGGGCATGCAATAGGAGGAATTTTAATCGGATATTTTGGCGTGAAGTGGACGCTAGTCGTTATATTATCACTTATATTTATTGCTTCTCTATTTTTCTGGCAGCTGAAAAAACAGTTTTCCGAGTATAAAAAAGAAAACGTAAATATCGTGGAAAGTATGCGTGAGGGAATTTCTTATATTTTTAAAACCAAAGAAATTCTGGGTGCATTATGCCTAGATATGTTTGCAGTACTTTTTGGAGGTGCAGTGGCAATGATTCCTGTATTTGCAACGGATATTTTAAATTCAGGTGCGGAAGGATTTGGTTTATTGAATGCAGCATCTGATATTGGCTCCATGTGTATTATTACTCTTTTATCCATTGTTCCATTACGAAAAAATCAAGGGAAAATCCTGCTTGTTGTTGTTACAGGATTTGGACTTTGTATCATAGGATTCGGTTTATCAAAACTATACTGGCTTTCTTTCATGTTCCTTGTACTGAGCGGAATGCTGGATGGTATTTCTGTAGTTATCAGAGGTACAATTGTACAATTGAAAACACCTGATCATATCAGAGGACGTGTTCTCAGTGTGAATTCAATCTTTATCATGTCCAGTAATGAAATGGGACAATTTGAAAGCGGGCTTATGGCGAAACTATTAGGAGTTGTACGTTCTGTTGTTTTCGGCGGAACAATGACTGTTTTAATTGCTTTACTTGTTGGAAGCACCAATCCTAAATTAAGAAAAATGCAATATTAGTCTATACAGAGGGCTAAAAAATCAATTTTTTAAAACATTCTTAAGCAATATACTAATTGAAGCATTAATGAAAATATTTTTTTTATAGAATTTTTTATCAATCTTTATTAAAACAACAACAAACAATTCACTTTAATTAGCGAATACTCAAAATAAATACCTATTTAACAAGCATTTACCATTCGGTTTGTATTTTTTTTATATTTGAGAATATAAAAATTATTTCGTCATGAACATTATTTTAATCTTAATAATCCCAATCATTTTTGGGATAGACTTGCTATTGCGTTAATACCTGAAATACGCTCAAGGTTTCAGTTTGAATAAACTTTTAACAGATGCTATTGTTCTACATTTTTCTAATATTAATTAATAATATGAACAGCTTGGGATTAATAAAAATAATATTCATTACTTTTTAAAACAAGAACAACATGAAAAAAACACTACTCCTTTTTATCTTACTTTTATCACAACTATTATATTCACAATCTGACTGTATTGATGCTATTGCAGTCTGTGGTAATTCTAGTATATCATATACCCCGAACGGATTTGGAACCCAGGAATTACCAGAGGGTAACTGTGGTGGTTATGAGGAACGATATTCTGTATGGTACAAATTTACAGCAGCAACAGCTGGAACTTTAACTTTCGCCATTACCCCAAATGCTCCTTCAGATTATGACTGGTATCTTTGGGGACCAAACGTAACATGTACCAATAAGGGAAACACCATCAGATGTTCTACCCCTGGAGGAACCGGTCCAACAGGTCTTAACATGACCTCTACAGACCTCTACGACTATTTCATCGGAGCTGATGGATGGGCAAAATATCTTGATGTATTACCCGGAGAAACTTATTATCTCTTAATCAATAACTACACAACAGGCAATACTGATGGATTCTCCATGATATGGGGAGGTACAGCCATATTAGCCTCACCATTTAATGATCCAGCACTTACTCCTAATCCATTTATTACGCCTGGACAGCCTAATGCCAATCCTTCGGAACCAAATGAGGTTATAATCTGTGCAGATCCTACCGTTTTTGACTTTAGCAGCTTAACTTCTGGAATCATAAACGGAAATAACAATTTCGTAGTCACTTATCATAATAATCAGAATGACGCCCTTTCCGGCGCCAATGAAATCACAGCACCCGTGAATGTAAATACCACGACACCTTACTTCTACAGAATTCGCTATCAGGATCCCATTAACCCAAATAATCCGATCAACTCCTGTACACAAATTGGAAAGTTCAAATTCAAACAAGGAAATATAAAAGGAAAGAACGCAACATTGACAATGTGTAATAACAACAATGCTAATACTGCGGTCTTTGATTTAACAACAGCTAATGTATTTGACAATCCTGCATTCACTGTAACCAAGAAATATTATCCGTCTATGCAGGACCTTAATACAGGAACGAATGAAATCATCAATCCTTACGCTTATTTATCTTCAATTAACATAATCTATGTATTGATAGAAACAGCAGATGGCTGTTCTGATATAGCAGAAATCAACCTAGAGTTTTATGCCCCGGTACAGGTAAAAGACATAGAAATAAAAGCCTGTTTTATTGAAACAAATCCATCAACAGGTCTTTTCGACCTTGAATCAGCAGTAGTGACACCTCCAGGAAGCGGAACATTTACAAAAAAATATTTTCCTTCTTTAGCTGATGCTGTAAATTCAACCAATGAAATAACGAATACACAGGATTACATTGCTCCGAATGGCTTAGTCTATGTAAGAGTTTCTGACAGTCGACAATGTTTTAACATTGCAAAAATCACTTTAACAGTATTACCTCCGGTAAAATCTACCATTTTGGCTGATAAAATCATCTGCGTGGAAGACAGAACGGTATTGGACGCCGGACCTGGGTTTGATGGTTATGAATGGAGCACAGGTGATACGACTCAGTCAATAAGAGATGTCGGAGTTGGATCATATTGGGTAAAATTAAAGACCAGAAAATGTATTACTCTCCAAACCGTAAAAGTATATGCTTCTGAACAACCTGTAATTACAAATGTTGAGATTTCAAATAATACTTTACATGTAAATGTTATTGGAGGCACCCCTGAGTATCAATATTCTATAGATCATATTAATTGGCAATCTTCAAATACTTTCACCAACATCCCAAGAGGAACACACAAAATATATGTAAAAGATGCGTATGATTGTGAGCCTATAGCAATTTCTGTTATTGTACCTAATCTAATAAATATGATTACTCCAAACGGAGATGGAATAAATGATGTAATAGATTATTCTGCTTTGGCAGATAAACAAGATCTTATATTAAGCATTTATGACAGATATGGTAATAAGATTTACCAAGCTGATAAATTCAACGATTATAAATGGGACGGAACCATTTCTGGTAAAAAGGTTCCAACCGCTACCTATTGGTATTCATTAACATGGAATGAAAATAATAAAAAGAACACCTTATTCAAGTTTTCAGGGTGGATCACGGTGAAAAACAGAGAATAAAAAAAGAATTTATTATCACAATAAAAAATCTCAGGTTAAAATATTTTAACCTGAGATTTTTTTTTACACTTTAACAATCCAAAAGCCAATATAATATCCACTCAAAAAACATTCGTTATAAAAATTAAATGTATTGTAAAAAAAAGAAATACAATATTATACGACAATCATTCGTTTTATTTAAATATATTTTAAAATCTTTAATTTAACATTAATAATTTTTTATATTTGCTACAAAATACGCGTCTATGAATGAACCTTTACAAATTTTACCATTTTCCATAATCCATATTTGGATAGAAAAACTACTTATTTCAACGGGATAACACTCTATAAAGTATTGTTTTAAGACCTTTCTTAGAACACCTTAACGAAACAGAGAAAGACCTGAACATTGTTTCAGAGAACGCTTCAAAAGGATGAAAACTTCTACCACACTTCCCGTATTAGATATTGATTATCCTAAAATAATTTGGCAGAATGCTGTATGTACAGCCTTCATAGGATTTTATTAATTCTGAAGCTGATTATTACATGAAACTAGTTATAAAACAAAAAAACAATTTACTAGGATTGAAAATTTTAAATTGATTAAAATGAAAAAAGCATTACTCTTTTTTATCTTATTTTTATCACAAGCGTTTTACTCGCAGTCCGATTGCGTTGATGCTCTTTCCGTTTGTGGTAATTCTAATATATCTTATACACCTGACGGATTTGGGACCCAAGAACTACCTGAAAGTAACTGTGGTAGCTATCAGGAAAGATATTCTGTATGGTACAAATTTACCGCAGCAACGGCAGGAACTTTAACATTTGCTATTACTCCCAATTCACCTTCAGATTACGATTGGTATGTTTGGGGACCTAACATAACCTGTGCCACCAAAGGAAACACAATCAGATGTTCAACACCTGGTGGAAGCGGTCCTACAGGTCTTAATATGACTTCAACGGATCCTTATGATTATTTTGGACAGCCAGGTTCAAACGCTGACGGATGGGCAAAATACCTGGATGTATTACCCGGAGAAACCTATTACTTATTAATTAACAATTTTTCCATAAACATTGCCGGATTTTCTATGATATGGGGAGGTACAGCAACACTAGCGTCTCCATTTAATGACCCTGCACTTACTCCTAATCCTTTCATTCCACCAGGAGTTCTTAACGCTACTCCAACGGATCCGAATGAAGTAATTATCTGTACAGACCCTGCTGTTTTTGATTTCAGCAGCTTAACTTCTGGAATTGTAAACGGAAACAGCAACTTTATTGTGAGTTACCACTACAGCCAAAATGAGGCTCTTTCCGGAAACAATGCGATTACAACTCCTCAGACCGTAAATACTACAACGACTTATTTCTACAGTATCCGATATGAAGATCCTATCAATCCGAACAATCCAATGAATTCCTGTAGGGAAATCGGAAAATTCAAATTCAAGCAAGGAAATATTAAAGGAAAGGACGCAACATTGACAATGTGTAATAACAATAATGCGAATACCGCCTTATTTGACCTGACAACTGCAAACGTATTTGACGATCCTGCATGGACTGTTGTAAAGAAGTACTATCCTTCAATGCAAGACCTGAACGCGGGTACCAACGAAATTACAAACCCATATGCATATCTATCTTCAACAAATGTTATTTATGTATCACTAACAACACCTCAAGGATGTTCTGATATTGCAAAAATAAATTTGGAACTTTACGCTCCGGTACAGGTAAAAGATGCAGAAATCAAAGCCTGTTTTATTGAAACAAATCCATCAACAGGACTTTTTGATCTTGATAAGGCAGTGGTGACAACCCCAGGAACGGGAATTGTTACAAAAAGATATTTCCCTTCTTTAACAGATGCGATTGATGCAACAAACGAGATTTTAAATGCGACAAATTACGTTGCTCCAAATGGCGTTGTATATGTAAGAGTTTCGGATAACCGTCAATGTTATACCGTTGCAAAAGTCACTCTAAAAGTATTACCTCCAGTAAAGTCTAATATTTTAGCCGACAAAATCATCTGTATGGAAGATAAAACTACATTGGATGCTGGACCTGGGTTCAACGGCTACGAATGGAGCACTGGTGCAACTACACAGGCGATCAGAGATGTGGGCGTAGGGTCATACTGGGTAAAACTAAAAACAGGGGATTGCGTCACTCTTCAAAATGTAAAAGTATACGCTTCTGAACAACCTGTGATTACTAATGTTGACATTTCAAATAACACCTTAATTGTAAACGTTATAGGAGGAACACCGGAATATCAATATTCTATGGACAATATTCTATGGCAAACTTCCAATACATTCAACAATGTTGCAAGAGGAACACACAAAGTATATGTAAAAGATTCATATGACTGTGAGCCTATCGTAATTTCTGTTCTGGTACCAAATCTTATCAATCTTATCACTCCAAACGGAGATGGAATAAATGATGCAATCGATTATTCCGCAATGGCTGATAAACAAGATCTTGTATTAAGCATCTATGACAGATACGGCGTTAAAATTCACCAGGCTGATAAATCAAATGGATATAAGTGGGACGGAACTGTTGCAGGCAAAAAAATTCCAACCGGTACTTATTGGTATTCATTAACATGGAATGAAAACAATAAGAAAAATACTTCTTTCAAGTTTTCAGGATGGATTGCCGTAAAAAACAGAGAATAATTCATTAAATATGTAAAGCCGCGTAAGGCGGCTTTTTCTATTTTTGTAATACTAAAAACTAGTTAACCCAGATTGTTTCATAAAAATCATTTTAAACAATGAAAAAAATACTATTTCTTTTTATTTTATTTATAACACAAGCAGTCTATTCACAATCAGACTGCGTTTCAGCGATTCCCATTTGTGGAAACTCGGATATCTCCTACACTCCTTCCGGACCTGGGCAGATCATAGAGTTACTGAATAAAAACGGAGGATGTCTTTCAAGTAATGAGCATTATTCTGTTTGGTATACTTTTACCGTTTCAACACCGGGAACTTTGGCGTTTAAAATTAAATCAAATGTTCTTACAGATGATTATGACTTTGCCGTTTATGGCCCTACTACAAACGGATGTGCTTCTTTACAAAATGCGGCTCACGAGTTCATACAGCCTATCAGATGTAATTATTATGGTGAAGTAGCTTCAGGTGAAACAGGATTAAGCTTAACACTGAATCCCCCAGCGACAATGCCACCTACCACATCTACAATGAATAATCAGGAATGGAGCCCTTATATGAATGTGTTACCAGGCGAAACTTATTATTTGGTTGTAGATAACTTTGACCACACTGATGATGGTTTCTCTATGACGTGGACTGGAACCGCAAGTTTAAGTTCTGCATTTAATGATCCTGTTTTAGCACCTTACCCATTCATCACTCCAGGAATCCCTTCTACACCAGAAACAGATCCAAGTAAAGTAATGGTATGTGGACTCCCTACAACTTTTGATTTCTCAACGTTATCAGCAGGAATCCTTAATGGAAACAGCCCAGACTTCAAAGTAAGCTACTATAAGGATACTAACGATGTAATCACAGGAGACAATGCTCTTACGATTGAAACAGTAAACGCTACTACTACATATTATTACAAAGTTTTATACAAAGATCCAAACAATCCGAACAACCCTAGGAACGGATGTTTCATTTCAGGAAAATTCAAATTTGTAAATGCCAGCATTACTGCAAATACAGCCACCCTATTATCTTGTAACAACAACAAGGAAGGTACCGCTAAGTTTGATTTAACAACAGCAACCGTATTTTCAGGAGCAGGAGCAACCATCAAGTATTACCCTACTCTTGCAGATATGAATGCGGAGACTAATGAAATTCTAGATCCTGTTAATTATGTTTCTCCTGAAGGAACTGTACATGTAAGAGTTATCTCTGCTTTTGGATGTAAAGCTACAACTACAATCACGTTAAAATTCCATCCAGTTGTAAGAGTAACTGATGCTGTTATTGAAAACTGTTATATTGAAACGGATATCACTCGTTCAACGTTTGATTTAACTAAAGCAGCCATTGGGGTTCCATTCCCAATTCCAGCAGGAACACTTGTTAGCTACTACAAAACAGTAGCTGATGCTAAAACTCAAACTAACCCGATTACAAACCCTACTGTTTATCTTACGGAAAGTACAACGGTATATGCTAGAGTAAGCAATGCTACACAATGTTATACCATTGCAAATATTGTATTAACAGTACTTCCTCCAGTAAAATCTACAGTTTTAAAGAACAAAATCATTTGTGCTGAAGCGAAAACAACCTTAGACGCAGGTCCAGGTTTTGATAGCTACGAATGGAGCACTGGAGAAAAAACTCAGGTTATCAACAGTGTAGGAATCGGAACATACTGGGTAAAACTTCAAACTGGAAAATGTTTCACTCTTCAGGAAGTACGTATAAATCCTAGCACACAGCCTGCCATTACAAATATTGAAATCACAAATAACAATATTGTAGTAACTGTAGCTGGCGGAAACCCTCCATACAAATATTCTATAGATGGTGTTGCATGGCAGGATTCTAACGCTTTCACAGGGCTTCCAAGAGGTCAGAACTTTGTATACGTAAAAGATACATACAACTGTACACCTATTCAAGTTGAAATTACAGTACCAAATCTGATCAATGCAATTACTCCCAATGGAGACAACGTAAATGACGTCATAGACTATTCTGCATTAGCATATAAGAAGAATCTTGTATTTACAGTATATGACAGATACGGAAATCAATTGTACAAAGCAGATAAAATAAGAAACTACACTTGGGACGGAACTGCATCCGGCAAAAAAATCGCAACAGGAACTTATTGGTATACTATTTCTTGGAACGAAAACAACAAGGAAAATACCGAAACTAAATACTCAGGATGGGTATTGGTAAAAAATAAATAAGAAACTTTCTCTTATATAAAAAAATCACCTCACATGAGGTGATTTTTTTTATCAACAACCTTAATCTCCTATTGGCAGTATTTTCCGAAAGACTGCTAATAATTTGTTGAATACTATTTTCTTAATATTTTTTAAATAAGCTATCTTTGCACCATGGCGCAGAAAGAAACATTATCATCCCTTACACACGGAAACTTTGCAAAAGAACTGTCTATTGCGGATGGAAAAATGCCTCCTAATGCAGTGGATTTTGAAAGACTTGTTATCGGAACTTTTTTGATTGACAAAAAAGGTCTTGACCATTCCATTGACCTTCTTACCCCAGAGGTATTTTACGATCCCAGACACCAAGTTATTTTTTCTAGCATATTAAAGCTTTATGAAGGCAATCACCCGGTAGACTTAATGACGATTATTCAGGATTTAAAAAAAGAAGACAAACTAAGCCAGGCAGGCGGTGATCATTACATCATTGATCTGACTATGGGAGTAAGTTCATCTGCCCACATTGAATACCACGTACGTGTTATTCTTGAAAAATATATCTTAAGAAGCCTTATTAACGTTTCTGCTAATGTAATTGATTCATCCTACAAAGAATCCACTGATGTTTTCGAACTTCTGGATAAAGCAGAACAATCTTTCTTTGAGATTACTAACGGAACCATCAAGAAAGGGTTTGATACAGCAAACTCATTAGTAAAACAAGCAATTGACACCATCAAATCCTTAAAGGACAAACAAGGTCTTTCCGGAGTTCCTTCAGGATTCAGAGATGTAGATAAAGAAACTGGTGGTTGGCAGAATTCTGACCTTATCATCATTGCAGCACGTCCCGCGATGGGAAAAACAGCATTTCTTCTTTCTATGGCAAGAAATATTGCTGTAGGTCACAAGATCCCAATGGCATTATTCTCTCTCGAGATGGCATCAGTACAGCTTATCACAAGGATGATTGCTTCCGAAACCAGAATTTCCTCTGAAAAACTGAGAAAAGGTACTCTTGACGACGAAGAATGGCAAAGACTGTTCTCCAATGTATCAGAATTGGAAAATGCCCCTTTATATATTGATGAAACTCCATCACTTTCCATATTTGACTTCCGTGCAAAATGCCGAAGACTTGTAATGCAGCATGGTGTAAGATTAATCATGGTGGATTACCTTCAGCTAATGACTGCCGGTAGTAGCGGAAAAGGAGTAGGAAACCGTGAACAGGAGATTTCCATGATCTCACGTTCATTGAAGGCCATTGCAAAAGAATTAAATGTTCCGGTAATTGCACTTTCTCAGCTATCACGTAGTGTGGAAACCAGACCGGGGAAAAGACCTCAGCTTTCAGATCTAAGGGAATCCGGAGCGATTGAGCAGGATGCCGATATCGTATCCTTTATCTTCAGACCAGAATATTACAAGATTACTGTTTGGGACAATGATGAGGAAGGACAGGAAACCTCAACTGAAAATCAGGCGGAATTGATTATTGCAAAACACAGAAATGGTGCTACAGCAGATGTAAGATTATCTTTCTTAAAACATTTTGCAAAATTCGGAGATATTGAAGCCGCTTTTGATGGTGGCGCAGGACGAGGATATCCATCTAACTTCGGAGAACCAAGTGGTTTTGATAAAATAAAAACAACTATCCAACCTGGAGCAGCATTTGATCTTCCGGACAGCTCAAAACTTTCAGGATCATCCATGAATGATTTTGATGATGATGATGATTTTCCATTCTAAGTTTTAATCATTAAGATTAATACTACTAATAGGTAAATTACTCCATTAAAATATTCATATCATTTTGTAATATCAGAAGTTTAGCATAATTCAATTTTATAAGGCAGGTTTGAGAATCGAGATTTACACAGATGGCGCATGCAGCGGAAACCCAGGGAAAGGCGGATATGGAATTCTTATGCGCGTTCCTGAAAAAAATTATCAGAAGACATTTTCTAAAGGGTTCAGAAAAACCACCAATAACAGAATGGAGCTTCTGGCTGTAATCACCGCTTTGGAAAAACTTAAGTCTGCGGAAAATGATATTCATGTATATACAGACAGCAAATACGTATCTGATGCAATCAATCAAAACTGGATTGCCGGATGGATTAAAAGAGGCTGGAAAAATGTAAAAAATCCTGATCTTTGGAAAAAATTTGTTGAACTATACAACAAACATACCCCTAAAATGCATTGGATAAAGGGACATGCGGGACATTTTGAGAATGAGCTTTGTGATAAACTAGCCGTAGCTGCAGCCGCCTCTCCTGATCTCGAAATTGATACTTATTTTGAGGGATTAGACAATAACACATTGTTTTAATTTAATTAATAAAATTCTACAAATACACAGATAAGATTCATTATTTTATCATAAGAAATACTATTTTCTGAATAATAATTAATTTTTTTAACAAAATTAACATTAAATACATATTTTTTAGTTGGGATTTAATATCTTTACAAGATGCTAAATCCCAACTAAATGAATAAAAATTTATTATCTTATCTTTCTATTCTTTTATTTTTATTATCTGGTAATTTTTTTGCCCAGACGTATCAACTGACCGGCAACCCGATAAACGCAACAGGATGGGCAACTGTTTCTCCGGCACAAGTAAGCGGAGATTTTGTCCAACTTACACCAGATGCCACCAGCCAATCCGGCTCTATCAGACTGAATGAACCCATCAATTTGAAATACTGTGATAAATGGAAGGTAGAATTCGATTTCAGAATGGATTCCAGCCAAAGTTTCAATGGGGATGGACTAGCATTTTGGTATCTTGCCAATCCACCGGTTGCAAGTGTTTTAGGTTCAGGGCTAGGAGTTTCACAAAATGCGGTTGGTTTCATTGTAGGGTTTGACACTTACAACAACACAACAACTGCCACAATGAGCAAAGTGCATGTTGCTTACGGGCAGGTTACCAATACAAGTGATACAAACAATGTAGAGTTCTTCAATGTTCCGGGAAGCTCTTTTCACTCACCAGATCTAAACTCAACACAGCCGTTTCAAGGCACCACTTTTAAACATGTTGAAGTAACGGCAGAAGTAGATCCCACAACTCCAACTAACTGGATCATAAAAATCACTATTGACGGAAACCAAATCTGCAATCAATCATTTGCTCCTTCAGGTACAGCTGCAGCAATGACGGTAGGATATTTCGGATTTTCGGCTTCCACCGGATCGGCAAGATCAAGACACTCCATTAAAAATGTAAAAATATACACCGATAAAGTTTCTATATTAAATAATTCGGCAACCCAATCTTTTTGCCCTAATCCTACAACTGGCTATGGAAATGTGAATTTAACCAGTTTCAATTCTCAGTTCATAAACAATCCTTCAAACTATACCTTCACTTATTATCCTTTAGGAAATTCTACTCCTATTTCTAATCCCACAAATTATCAATTCAATACCAATACAACCGTAACTGTAGTTATAAAAGATAATGCAGGGGTTCTCTGTGATAATCCTGATGGTAAGATTCTATTGACACTTGCTCCATTGAAAGCTGAAGACAAAACACTCATCGGATGCAATAATAACAAAATGGGAACTGCTGTTTTCAATCTTAATTCTGCTGCTGTAACAGATATTCCGGGTGTTGGTAAAAAATTCTACAGAACACTTAATGATCTGAATGCAGGAACTAATGAAATTTTATCTCCGGATACTTATTCATCAGTACCAGGAACCGTTTATGTAAAAATAACGACTCCACAAGGATGTGTAGGGACAGCAAAAATCAACCTTACATTTTATCCTGAAACACCTGTAAAAGAAGCAACTCTACAGTCCTGTTTTATTGAGGGTAATATTTTTAATGCCATCTTTGATCTGACAAAAGCTGACGTAACTTCTTTAACAACGGGAACCAGTAAAAAATACTACACTTCTGTTTCCAATGCACTTAACAATACGAATGAAATTATCAACCCTCTGCAGTACATGTCTGCAACCACAGCAGTGTATGCAAAAGTGACGGATGCAAACGGCTGTTTTTCCCTTGCTAAGATCAATCTTTTTGTTATTCCGCCTGTTAAATCTTCAATATTAAAGGATAAAACTATTTGTATTGAAGAAAAAACCGATCTGGATGCGGGTCCTGGTTTTAGCGAATATCTATGGAGCACCGGGGAAACCTCTTCTTCTATTAAAAATATAGGCGTAGGTGAATATTGGGTAAAGTTAAAAACCGGAAACTGCTTTACCACTCAAATAGTAAGAGTAATGCCTTCTCCCAATCCTGTCATTTCAAGCGTAGACATTCACAACAATACGATCACAGCTAATGTATCTGGTGGAACTCCTCCTTATCAATATTCTCTGAATGGTGCTGATTGGCAATTGTTAAATACATTCACAGGCTTAGCCAGAGGCGAAGTAAAACTTTTTGTAAAGGATTTCTACAATTGTGAACCTGTCCATATTCAGATTACTATTCCGAACCTTATCAACGCTATTACGCCAAATGGTGATAATGTAAATGACTTCATAGATTATTCTGCACTTGCTTATAAGAAAAACTTGGTTTTCATCGTGTATGACAGATATGGAAACAAAATCCACGAAGCGAATAAAATAAGAAATTTCACATGGGATGGTACTGCCTCAGGAAAAAGAGTCCCTACAGGAACTTACTGGTATACTGTTTCATGGAACGAAAGCAACAAAGCGAATACAGAAACTAAATACTCAGGTTGGGTATTGGTAAAAAACAGAGAATAACTTTTTAAAGCAAATAAACGACACAACAATTATCAATCACACGTAAATATTTTAATTAAATAAATGATTACAATTTAACCATTCATAACAACTAACAACTCATAACTTTTCCTCTATGAAAAAAAATATACTCTTTTTTTTATTGGCAATTTTATTATGCCTTCCTGGAAAATCATTTTCGCAAACCTACCAACTTGCAGGAAATCCTGTAAATACAACAGGTTGGGATCTTGTTTCAGATGCTGTTGTAGACAATGATTTCATCAGGCTTACTACTGATCAGACTAGCCGATATGGAGCTATTAAATTATCCACCCCTATTACTTTGAGCTATTGTGATAAGTGGAAAGTAGAATTCGACTTTAGAATTGACGGAAACGGAACCACTCAATTTGGAAGAGGAGACGGTTTCACATTCTGGTACCTTGCTAATCCTCCTACAGGATTCGTATCAGGAGGTGGATTAGGTATTCCTGCTAATGCTTCCGGGCTTATGGTAGGGTTTGATATCTTCAACAATACCACCGAAGGTCAGATGAGTAAAGTACATCTTTTATATGGTACAAATAATACTGCAGGGAACAATATTGAGTTTAACAATACTGCTGGAAGCACATTCCACTCTCCGGATCTCAATGCTACCATTCTTTTTGTAGGAAATACTTACAGACACGTAGAAGTGAACGGAGAAACAGACCTCAGCAATCCCACCAACTGGATTATTAAGATCAAAATAGACGGTACTCTTATCGTTGACCAATCATTTGCTCCTTCCGGTAATGCTGCAGGAATGACACAGGGATATTTTGGATTTTCAGCTGCTACGGGGGGCGCCAGCGCAAGACATTCGATTAAAAACGCAAAGGTATTCGTAGACAAAGTCCCTATTTTAAACAACACTATCAGTCCGTTCGTATGTACAAATCCGGCTACAGGACATGGTACCGTAGACCTAACCTCTTATAATTCACAATTCGTAAATAATCCTGGGAACTATATTTTCACATATTATGTATTAGGAGATCCTGTTCCTATTGCTACCCCTTCAAGTTTCCAATACACAGGAAATACAACCATAAAGGTTGTCATCAAAGATCCTACCTCTACCCTGTGTGATAATGGCGATGGAGTTATACAGCTTACTCCTACTCCATTTGCTGCAACTGATGCAACTCTTACAGGATGTAATAACAACAATGCAGGAACAGCCACCTTTGATCTCGACGCTGCTAATGTGACTACATTAACAGGGACAACAAAAGAATTCTATCCAACATTATATGACTTGAACGCAGGAACAAACCAAATCACCAATCCTTTCAGCTACGCATCAGGTCCGGCAACAATATATGTAAAAGTGACCACCGCCCAAGGATGTGTAAGTACTGCAAAAGTTACATTAAAACTTCACCCTGAAGTTACTGTAAACAATGTCCCAATATCATCTTGTTTTATAGAAACCAACTCCTCCACTGCTCTTTTCAATCTCTCCTCAGTGAGCGTTACTTTAATGACTGGAACTACAAAAAAATATTATCCATCTTTAACCGACGCCATTGACGGAACCAACGAAATATCAAATTTCACCACTTACATCGCACCTAGTGGGGTAGTATATGTAAAAGTTACCAGCAATTCAACAGGTTGTTATTCTATCGCTAAAATTACTTTAACAGTAATTCCTCCAACTTACTCTCCAATTTTGAAGGATAAAATAATCTGCATGGAAAGCAAAACAACATTAGATGCCGGACCAGGATTCAACGCTTATGAATGGAGTACTGGTGCAACAACTCAGAAAATCACCAATGTAGGCGTTGGAACTTATTGGGTAAAATTAAAAACCAGAGAATGTTCTGTAGTACAAACCGTTACCGTTTACGCATCAGAAAACCCTGTAGTTTCAAGTATTGATATTTCAGGAAGCACTGTTACTGTATATGTAAAAGGAGGAACACCACCTTATCAATACTCAATAGATAATGTTCTTTGGCAGGATTCCAATACCTTCACCAATGTAGTAAGAGGCGAAGCAAAGATATATGTAAAAGACAATTACAACTGCCAGCCTATTGAAGTCAATATTACCGTACCTAATCTTGTTAATGTAATTACCCCTAATGATGATGGCATCAATGATTCGATTGATTATTCTGCATTAGCTGTCAAGAAAGGTCTTGAGGTGAATATCTATGACAGATACGGTGTTCAGATCTATCAGGCAAATAAAGACAATAAATACAGATGGGACGGAACAGCAAACGGAAGAAGAGTTCCTACCGGAAATTACTGGTACTCCGTTTCATGGAATGAAAACAATAAAAACAGCACCCCTGTAAAATTCTCAGGCTGGATAATTGTTAAAAACAGAGATTAATTACACACTCATTCATATTATAAAGATCACTCCGTTATTCGGAGTGATTTTTTGTATTCATTGGGAGGATATATTTCATTTAAAAGACGCTTTATTCATATTCAATTCTTAAATTTGTCCTATGAACTATTTGGAGGCTTTAAGCAGAAGATACTCTGTAAAAAAATTTAACAATCAGATCATTCCTCAGGAAACACTTCACAACATTCTTGAGTCAGGAAAGTTGTCTGCAAGTTCATTGGGACTTCAGCCTTATAAAATCACAATTGTAGAAAGTGAGGAAATGAAACAGAAATTAATTCCTGCTTTTTATAATCCATCACAAATTTCCACCTGCTCTCATCTTGTTGTTATTATTTCAAAGAAAAACATTGAAGAAAGCTATATCCGTGGATATTTCAACCATATTTCTGAGGTAAGGCAGACTCCTCTTGAGCAACTTGACCCATTCAAAAATAGTATCAGTCAACATATTAATCAAAAAACACAGGCTGAGATTTTCAACTGGGCAGAAAAACAGTCCTATATAGTATTGGCAAACCTTATGTATGCTGCAGCTATTGAAAGTATAGACTCATGCCCCATGGAAGGCTTTCGCCAGGATCTTATAGAAGAGATTCTTAATATAAATCCCGAAACAGAAAAAGTAACCGTTACCCTCGCTTTAGGCTACCGTTCTGAGGAAGACCACTTCCAATACATGAAAAAAGTAAGAAAACCAAACGAAAAATTGTTTAAATTTATTTAATATTTCAAACGATTGTACCTAAAGCCAGCATATGATAAAAGCGGATGTATTAGTAATTGGTTCCGGCATTTCCGGACTTTCCTATGCCATTAAAGTTTCTGAACAGCTCCCTGATGCCAAAATCATTATTGTAACCAAATCTGATGAGGATGAAAGCAACACCAAGTATGCACAAGGCGGGCTTGCAGTAGTCACAGATTTTCAGAAAGATAACTTTGAAAAGCACATTGACGACACCATGCGTGCCGGAGATGGGGAAAACAAACGCGATGTCGTGGAAATGGTTGTGAAAGAAGCCCCAGCAAGATTCAATGAAATTGTAGAATGGGGTGCTCAGTTCGATATGAAGAATGGCAAATTTGCCTTGGGAAGAGAAGGAGGTCATACCGAAAACAGAATCGTTCATCATAAAGATATCACTGGATTCGAAATCGAAAGAGCATTACTTGAGACTGCCAATAGCAGCCCCAATATTGAAATCCTTGATCATCATTATGTAATTGATATCATTACTCAGCACCACGTTCCCGGAAAAGAGCTTAATGAAGGGGATATACACTGTTATGGCGCTTATATTCTGGATGAGAAATCCAAAACAATAAAAAAAATTACCTCTAAAATAACACTGGTCGCTACAGGAGGTGCCGGACATGTCTATAAAAACACTACCAATCCTACTATTGCTACCGGAGACGGAATTGCTTTCGTAGCACGTGCAAAAGGAAAGGTTTCCAATATGCAGTATTACCAGTTCCACCCTACCGCTTTATATAACAAGATTGACGGAATGCTTTTCCTTATTTCTGAAGCTGTAAGAGGTGACGGAGCAAAACTGAGAACCAAAAGAGGCGAAAAATTCATGCAAAAATATGATGAGCGTGAAGAACTTGCTTCAAGAGATATTGTAGCCAGAGCCATCGATAATGAAATGAAAATTTCAGGAGATGAATATGTAGGTCTGGATTGCCGCGAAATGAATCAGGAGCGATTTTTAGAACACTTCCCCAACATCTATAAAAAATGTAAGGATGAAGGAATTGATCCTTTCACTCAATTAATCCCGGTTGTTCCGGCATGTCATTATCTTATGGGAGGAATTGAAGTAGACAGAGACGGACAGTCTTCTATCAGAAACCTTTTTGCTGTAGGAGAATGCACCAATTCCGGTTTGCATGGAGCTAACAGACTTGCCTCAAACTCTCTTCTTGAAGGATTGGTATTCGGGCATAATGCCGCTATGAAAACTGTCAACCTATTAAATGAAAATAATTTCAACTTCGATGACCTTAAAGCCGTTCCAGAATGGAATGAAGAAGGAATGAAAATCATGGATGAAATGGTAATCATCAGCTATCTTAGAAAACAGCTTCAGGAAATGATGAGTGACCTTGTAGGAATTGTAAGAAGCAACAGGCGTCTAAATATGGCATTGCAAAAACACCAGGAAATTGCCGCAGCTGTAAATGAAATCTACCACTACTCAATTCTTTCGCCACAATTATCAGAATTAAGAAACCTAACTACCGTTGCTCTCCTAATCATTACCCAATCTATGGAAATGACAGAAAATAAAGGGGCATTTTATAATAAAGATCTAGCCTAAAAACATACTATAATGAAAAAACCAAGTTACGTTACCGATAAAGCATTAAAAACTTTTATAAATAATGCCTTAGAAGAAGATATTCAGGATGGAGATCACTCTACTCTTTCTACAATACCAAAAGAGCTGGAGCAAAGTGCAAAACTCTTGGTAAAACATGATTGTATCCTGGCTGGAGTAGAATTGGCTGAGATCATTTTCAAAACCTTTGACAAAAATCTAAAGGTTGAAACATTTATCAAAGATGGTGAGGCAGCAAAAGTTGGTGACATCGCTTTTATAGTAACCGGAAGTGCAAGATCTATACTTTCTACAGAAAGGCTTGTTCTTAACTGTATGCAAAGAATGAGCGGGATTGCCACTCTTACTCACGAATGGGATTCAAGATTGGTAGGAACAAAAACCAAACTTTTAGACACAAGAAAAACAACTCCGAATTTCAGAATATGTGAAAAGTGGGCAGTCGCTATAGGTGGCGGAACCAATCACAGATATGGTCTTTATGATATGATCATGCTTAAAGATAATCATATTGATTACAACGGAAGCATTACGAATGCCGTAAAAATGGCAAAGGAATATGTTAAAAAGACCAAGAAAAAGTTAAAAATCGAGGTTGAAACAAGAAATCTGGAAGAAGTTCAGGAAGCAATCAATGCAAAAGTTGATAGAATTATGCTTGATAACATGGATGTTAAAACAATGAAGCAGGCTGTAAAGATGATCAATGGTTCATGTGAGTCCGAAGCATCAGGTGGAATTACCCGTGATATGATTAAAGAAATTGCGACCACAGGGGTCACATATATCTCTGTAGGCGCCCTTACACACTCGGCTGAGAATATTGATTTGAGTCTCAAAGCAGTGAAATAGCGTTGTATTTTTAACAAAAACACCCCTATTTTATTAAAAATTCAATAACATGACTTTTTTCATACAAAAATTCAATTTTTATTTACAATATTGAGAATCAAGCACTTGATATTATTAAGACTGATTAAAAATTAACATTGAGTTAATAATAGTTAAATTTAATTTTGCGAATTTTGCAGAAAATTAAATCTAATTATTACTAACGATTATGAAATTAATCAACAAATCGATGCTAACTGCAGTAATTACTTTATCTACAGCTAGTGTCTATTATGCTCAACAAGTTCAGGACTCTACAAAAATTAAGTCCAATGATATTGAACAAGTTGTATTAACTGGTGTTGCAGATATCGCTAAAGATAGAAAAACTCCAGTAGCAGTTTCAACGATTAAAGAAGCACAAATTGTTGAAAGATTAGGTAACCAGGAATTCCCTGAGATCCTAAACACAACACCATCCGTTTATGCTACTAAAAGTGGAGGTGGTTTTGGTGACTCTAAACTGAATATTAGAGGATTTAGCCAGAACAATATTGCCGTAATGGTAAACGGTATGCCTGTAAACGATATGGAAGGAGGATCAGTTTACTGGTCAAACTGGGCAGGATTATCTGATGTAACCTCTGCAATGCAGGTACAAAGAGGTCTTGGATCATCCAAATTAGCAATCGCTTCTGTGGGTGGTACTGTAAATATTATTACAAGAGCAGCTGACAAAAAGCAAGGCGGAGTAGTTTCTCTAGGAGTTGGTAACAATGACTATGTAAAATCTCTTTTCGCTTACAATACAGGAAAATCTGAAAAAGGATGGTCTTCTTCATTCTTAATGTCTAGAACTGCAGGTTCTATGTACGCAGACGGAACTAAATTTGAAGGATACAACTACTATTTCGCAGTAGGATACAAAAAGCCAGGAGGTAACCATGATTTTCAGTTTACAATTACTGGAGCTCCACAATGGCACAACCAAAGATCATACGCAATCGCTATTTCCGATTATATAAAATACAATCCTGATCATGATGGAACTCCGGACAGAAAATATAACTCAGACTGGGGTTATCTGAACGGAAGACAATATTCTGCAAGAGTAAACTATTACCATAAGCCAGTAATGTCATTAAACTGGGACTGGACAATGAGTGAGAAGTCAAAACTTAACACTGTATTGTATGGTTCTTTTGGTAGAGGTGGGGGAACAAACACTACCGGTTCTGCTAACGGAAAGAGCTTAAGTACTTTCAGAGATCAGAATACTGGATTATATAATTTTGATAATGTATTTGCAGCTAACCAAGCTTCTACACCAGATAAAGGAGTACTTATTAGAAATGCATCTATCAATTCACACAACTGGTTTGGTTTAATTTCAAGCTTCAACCACACTATCAATGATAACTTCAAGTTCTCTGCGGGTGTTGATGCAAGATATTACTATGGATACCACTATCAGGTAGCAACTGATTTATTAGGAGCAAGCGGATATATTGATAAAAACAACAAAAATATTCCACCTAACTTGGTAACAGCAGTATCTAAACCAGAAGCTAGCTGGAACCCATTTGGAGGGAAAATTGATCCGATGAGCAATAGAATCGGATATAGTAACGATGGTGAAGTACTTTGGTACGGAGCTTTCGGACAGTTCGAATATACTAACGATAAGATCTCTGCATTTATTCAAGGATCAGTATCTAACCAAGGATTCCAAAGAATTGACAACTTCATTATTGACGGAGTTTCAACTTCTAAGAGAGGAGAAATCATGAATACTAAAACTGGTTTCAAAAATCTTTTCGGATACAACGTTAAAGCAGGTGTTAACTATAACATCAACGAGCAACACAACGTTTTCGGAAATGTTGGATACTATGAGAAACAACCATTCTTCAATGCAGTATACAGAAGTAACGAAAACATTGTATCTCCGGATCTTACGAATGAAAAAATCTTCGGTGTAGAATTAGGATATGGATTCAGATCTGCAAACTTCAATGCTAACGTTAACGTATACAGAACAACTTGGGATGATAGATACCTTAGAAAATCTAACCTAAGAGATGTTGTTGCAGGTAAAACGGCTTATGTAGAAATGAACGGACTGAATGAGGTTCACATGGGAGTAGAAGTAGATGCTAACTATACTCTTAATAAGATATTAACCATCAATGGTATGTTCTCTCTAGGAGACTGGTACTATAAAGGAAATGCTAATGCAACTCTTTTTGAAGACAGTACAAACCAACCTCTTAACTTCCCAGGAAGTACAAGTAATGAAGCTACATTATACTTAGATAAAGTAAAAGTAGGTGATGCTGCACAGATGACAGCTGCTTTAGGAGTAACAGTAAAACCTGTTAGAAACCTAAGCTTTGATGCTACTTGGAGAAATACTAACAACCTATACGCTAGCTTAGATGCTTTCAACTTCAGAACTCAAGCTGCAGCTCAAAAAGGAACACTAGAATTACCAAGCTACAACCTGTTTGATCTAGGTCTATCATATAGAATCAACCTAAACAGCAAACAGTATTTCACAATCAGAGGTAACGTTTATAACTTATTTGATACAACATACATTGCTGAATCAAATACAAATACTCACGCTAACCTTTCAGCTCAGGAATATGCTGAAATCAAAGGTGGAACTGTTGCAGGTCTTGCTAAAGAATATGCAGCTTACCAAGCAGCAGGTAATTATAAAGGAGTTAGCCAGACTAACCAGGTATTCTTCGGATTCGGTAGAACTTGGACTGCTACTCTATCATTCAACTTCTAATTATCACAATATTAGATTTTATAAATATGAATCCCGGCTTTGAGCCGGGATTTTTGTTATCTTTGTGTACAAAAAAATAGGATTATGGATTTTTACAACATTTTGCTTAATGCCCACAAAGGATTCGGGTATCTTGAAATTCTTTTAGTGACATTATTTATCATTGCACTTTTAGCTACCATGTTCGGTTTCAGCGGAAAAGTAAACAAGTTTTTAAAGAAAACTACCCTTTTCACAATGATCTTCTTCCACGTTCAATTCTTATTAGGAATCATTATGTTGGTTACTACTTTCACAAAAGGATTAAATATGGGTGAAGTAATGAAAAATGCAGCTTTGAGATTCCAATATGTTGAACATCCATTCTCTATGCTTATTGCAGCAGTATTAATGACGATCGTTAACAAAAAAGTAAAATCAAACGATACCATCTCTATAGGAGTTGTGATCATGGGATTGATTGCTGTAGGTTTATTTGCATTCGCGTTCCCTTGGACAAGAGTCTTTGGAGCTTAAAACAGACAAAGAAATTATATGCGTTATAATTTATAAATAGTTTAATCTTAAATTTTTAATTAAATCAATGAAAGTAGCTGTAGTAGGTTCAACAGGAATGGTTGGACAAGTTATGCTTAAAGTTTTGGAGGAGAGAAACTTCCCTGTAACAGAATTAATTCCGGTAGCATCCGAAAAATCTGTAGGTAAAAAGGTGAAGTATAAACAGAAGGAATTTACGATCGTAAGCATGAAAGACGCTATAGCTGCCAAACCGGATATTGCGATTTTCTCTGCAGGCGGTTCTACATCTCTTGAATTTGCACCTCTATTTGCAGAAGCAGGAGTAACGGTAATCGATAACTCTTCAGCATGGAGAATGGACCCAGACAAAAAATTGGTTGTTCCTGAAATCAATGCAGATGTATTGACTAAAGAAGACAAGATCATTGCAAATCCGAATTGTTCTACCATTCAGTTGGTAATGGTTCTAGGACCTTTGAACAAAAAATATGATTTAAAAAGAGTAGTTGTTTCTACTTATCAGTCTGTAACAGGTACAGGAAAAGCTGCTGTAGACCAGTTGAATGGTGAAATCAGCGGAAATGAAACTGAAAAAGTATATCCATATCAGATCTTCAAAAATGCATTACCTCATTGTGATGTATTCGCTGATGATGATTATACTAAAGAAGAAATTAAACTAATGAAAGAACCTAAGAAAATCTTGGGTGATGATACATTCAATTTAACAGCAACAGCGGTAAGAGTTCCGGTACAGGGAGGTCATTCAGAAAGTGTAAACATCGAATTTGAAAATGAATTCGAACTGGATGAAGTAAGAAAAATCTTATCAGAAACACCAGGAGTTGTAGTAATGGATGACGTTAAAAACAACCACTACCCGATGCCTCTGTATTCTGAAGGAAAAGACGAAGTTTTCGTAGGAAGAATAAGACGAGACCTTTCGCAGCCGAAAACGCTTAATCTCTGGATTGTAGCAGATAACCTAAGGAAAGGAGCCGCAACCAACGCTGTACAAATCGCAGAATACCTTGTAGCAAACAACTTAGTATAAACTAACAAAATAAAAAAGAGTCTCAGAATTGAGATTCTTTTTTTTATCAAACATAGTATGAATACCCAGAAGAATACCCACAAAGACAAAATAGGATTCCAAAAGATCATTGCTGCTTTCGGAGTCATTCTTTTCGTTGGAAAAATCATCGCCTGGAAACTTACCAATTCCGATGCTGTATTTTCTGATGCAATGGAAAGTATTGTAAATGTTATCAGCGCATTTATGGGGCTTTATTCACTCCATCTTGCAGCCAAACCTAAAGATGAAGACCATCCGTACGGTCATGGTAAAGTAGAATTCGTCACTTCAGGTATTGAAGGGGCTTTGATTGCCATTGCTGGACTTATGATCATCTATGAAGGCATACACAGTCTTATCGTAGGAAAAACCCTGAGCAAAATTGATCTGGGAATCTGGATCATTGCAGCTACTGCTGTCATCAATTACCTTTTAGGATATATCTCTATTAAAAAAGGAGAAAAGGAAAACTCTCTGGTACTTATATCTTCTGGAAAACATCTTCAATCTGATACTATTACAACACTTGGTGTAGTGGCGAGTTTAGTGGTCGTATATTTTACAAAGATCTATTGGCTGGATTCTGTTGTAGCATTAGTTTTTGGGCTTTATATCATCTTTGTAGGCTATAAGATCGTTCGTAAATCATTAAGCGGAATTATGGATGAGCAAGACCCGGAAATTTTAAATCAGGTCATCAGAATCCTTGAAGAAAACAGACAAATAGAATGGATTGATGTGCACAATATGAAAATCCAACAATTCGGGGCTTCACTTCATATAGATGCTCACATTACCCTTCCCTGGTATTACGACCTTCGAGACGCCCACAGCGAAATGGAAAAAGTAATCATTCTTCTTGCCAAAAATATCAAACGTAGCATTGAATTCAATTTCCATATGGATGACTGCAAACCTATTTCATGTTCTGTATGTCAGATTAAAGACTGCCCTGTTCGTGAGAAAGATTTTGTAAAAAGAGTGGAATGGACTCCTGAAAATGTGACCAGTGTGGACAAACATACTGTAGAATAACTAAAAAAACAATTTAGTTCTCTTTGTTCTTACTCATCATCTGTTTTCTATAATAAAACATCGGAATGATCAGCAGAATAATCAAAGGCTGAATCACAAACCTTCTCATATAAAATGAGAAAAGATACCCTATTCCGAATTGATCATAGATACAGTAAAAATAAATAGGCAAGGCAATAGCAAAAACGATCATCATCATCACCGCTCCCTGCATTGTCCATTGTTTATTCTTAAAAATCCCTTGAATAATCAGACAGGAAAAAAACAAATTCAGAGCAAATCTGAAAAGATGTCCCAGAATAAGTTCCCCCCATTCAAAAGATGGGAATTCAATATTTTTATTAGCTTCATGAAAATATCCAAGAAAGGGATCATAAAAAAGAGTTTCCTCCAATCCTCTTACTCCTATCAGACCACAAATTCCTGAAATAATTAAAATCCAGTTAAGCACTTTCATGTTTTAAAGCAAAAAATTTAATCCATATCAGCCAAAGTACGACAACACTTCCATAGATTGCAGCCGGAAACACAAAATCATGAAACATTTTTCCGTATTCCTTGTACTCAGCCATCACGACATTCAACCCTACAATTCTCAAAAGGTTCATGATATAAAGTATAACCAAGCTTGCCCCTACAAAAACAAAGGTTTTTGGTCCCTTATAAAATGCAAAAATAAAAGAGACAAACAATATCATTACAGAAATTGCATTGCATCCTTCCACCATTCTCGTTACATATTGTTCTTTTACGTAAAACCAAACCTGCTCATTCTTGGCATCATCATAAAGCGCTGATGGATAATTCAACACATTCTGTACAGCATTTACCTGATTCGCTATAACCCTTGAAAAAGGATCCAGTCCGAAATCCTTGCTTCCATTCAGATAAAATTGATACGCAAAAAGCAACACCAAATAAATAATGATGAAACGAAGTAAAATACCTAACACCGGCTTAAAGTCCTTTAGCATAGTACAAAGATAAAAATTCGAATGTAATATCCTGAACCCGAAGTGAGAAAGTTCAAATACCTTTCTATCAAAGGAATTAATCCTATAAAAAGCCACTACTGAGTGATAAATTACCGAAATTTATTTCATAAAATTGATGAATATATTTATTTAAGCATCACATTCCTTACTATTTCTATCCAATCTAAAACAAAATTAACTCTCTATTTCCAACTCATGTTAAATTAGTATATTTGTTTTCATATTATGACTTCCGAAAACGCAAAACGATTTTTTGAAAACCGCTTGGGGAAAAAATCCACTGAATTCATCACACTGGCTCAAAGTGGTTCGGCGAGAGTAAATTTCCTGTCCGAAACTGATTCTGAAAAGTACATCATCACTTACAATGAAAATATTCCGGAAAACGAAAGCTTCCTATATTATTCTAATGTTTTTTCAGATTTAAACCTCAATACACCTGCTATTCTTGCCATTTCAGATGACAGAAAAATGTATGTACAGGAATTTTTGGGTAAAAAGACACTTTCCGAAATCATTACCGCAGAAAGTCTATCACCTGGAGTGAAAGCATTGGTACAGCAAACTCTGGAAAAACTTTTCAAGCTACAAATGGCGACTCAAGGGAAAATCGACTTCACCAAAACATTTGAATATGAAAGTTATGATGAACTTCCAATCATTCATGACCTTTATTATTTTAAAAACTTTGTTGCAGACGTTCTTGAACTTGAATACAACAAATCTACTCTACTGAAAGAGTTTAAAAAAATAGCTGAACTGGTTGAAAATCTTGAACCCAAAGGAATCATGATTCGTGATTTTCAGGCAAGAAATATAATGGTAAATGAAAAAGACGAAGTCTCATTTATTGATTACCAGTCTGCAATGAAAGGACCTTTGATGTATGATGTCATTTCATTTTTATTTCAAGCAAAAGCAAATTTCCCTGAAGATTTTAAAAATGAAATGTTAAACTTCTACATTCAATTGTTTGAAAACCAAGAAGTCCAACATCAACTAAAAAACTCGGTTAGACCAATTCAAATGATGAGATTCCTTCAGGTATTGGGAGCGTATGGCTTCAGAGGGCTGATCCAAAGGAAGCAACACTTTATGGCAAGCCTTGAACAAGGAATCCAAAACATCACCCAATTTGCATCTTCTTGGAATGAGATGAACAACTACCCTGAACTCACAAAAGTCATTCAGCAATTAAAATTAAAGGAAACTAAAATAAAAATTGAGCGAATATTGAACCATTAAGATGCTTTAATATAAAATACCTTAATAGTTTAAAACCAAAATAAAAAAGAAAATGTTACACATAGACATACACAGTTTTTCGTACAAGAAAGGAGGAATTCCAAAAGATGATTCAGGAAACGGAGGCGGCTTTGCTTTTGATTGCAGAGGAATCTTAAACCCGGGAAGAATCGAAGAATACAAGAGTCAAACCGGTAATGATATTGGCGTTCAAGAGTATCTTGAAACAAAAACTGAAATGCCAAAATTTTTAGAACTAATAAAATCTCTTGTATCCATCAATATTGAGGATTACCTGGCAAGAGGATTTGAAAATCTTCAAATCAACTTCGGATGTACCGGCGGACAACACAGATCTGTATATTCTGCGATAAAAATTGCCGAATTCATCAAGGAAAAATATCCGAACGGAACAGAAGTAACCATTCACCACGACGAACAACCACAACTGAACATTAGCAATCCGTAATAAGCAAAAGGTAAGATTATACTTATTACCAGCTACATTACTTATTGCTTATCACTCATTATTCATACGATATGAAGGCTCTTATTTTCGCAGCCGGAAAAGGCACCAGGCTTAAGCCATTTACAAATCACCATCCTAAAGCTTTGGCAAAGGTAAATGGTATTCCTCTTTTGGAAAGAAATATCAATTATCTTAAAAGTTTTGGTATAAAGGATTTTGTGATCAACATCCATCACTTTGGGGATCAGATTGTTGATTTTTTAAATAAAAATGATCAATTCGGTTGTAAAATTGAAATCTCCGACGAAACGAACGAACTGCTGGAAACCGGAGGCGGCTTAATTTTTGCTAGAAAATTTCTTGATCACGGAGAAGATTTTTTAATCATGAATGCTGATATATTAACCAATATAAACATCAATGCATTGGTAGAATATCATAAAAAGATAAAAGATTTTGCTACTTTAGCAGTTTCGGACCGTGAAAGTTCGAGAAAACTTCTTTTCAATGATGATATGGTTTTAAGGGGTTGGCTGAATGTACAAACAGGAGAACAAAGGCTTGCGGAATTCAATAAAGGGTTTAAAGCACTTGCCTTTAGTGGTGTTCACTGCATCAATCCTGTCATCTTTGAAAAAATAAAAAGAAAAGGCAAATTTTCTGTTATGGAAGAATATCTGGATTTAATGCAAACCGAGCATATTCACGGTTATGTACATGACAGTATTCTGATAGATGTCGGAAGACCGGAATCTGTAATAGAAGCCGAAAAACATTTTAAATAATTTTTGCAAATGGAAATTGATGGAACTAGGGATGAAAGTTTAGTAAATCCGGAATTTGACATTAATGAAACAAAGCTACACAATAGCTTCAGACAAAAAACATGGGATGAAACAATCACCAAAGACAGCTGGATGGTCTTTAAGATCATGGCTGAATTTGTGGATGGGTATGAAAAACTTGCCAAGATAGGTCCATGTGTATCCATTTTCGGTTCAGCACGTCTGAAACCAGAGAATAAGTACTACGAAATGGCTGTTGAAATCGCTGAAAAAATCACCAAATTAGGTTTTGGAATCATTACCGGAGGGGGACCAGGGATCATGGAAGCTGGGAATAAAGGTGCTTTCAATGCTAAGGGTAAATCGATCGGGCTTAATATTGATCTTCCATTTGAGCAACATTTTAATCCATATATCAATAAGTCTTATTCTATGAACTTTGATTACTTTTTCGTGAGAAAAGTAATGTTTGTGAAGTATTCTCAAGGTTTTGTAGTAATGCCCGGAGGTTTTGGTACTTTGGACGAATTGACTGAAGCAATGACTCTTATTCAAACCAACAAGATTGGTAAGTTCCCGATTGTATTGGTAGGAAGCGAATTTTGGGGTGGATTATTAGATTGGTTCAAGGCTACTCTGTTAAAAGAGGGTATGATTGCAGAAGATGATTTAGATCTTTACAGAGTGGTAGACACTGCAGATGAGGCGGTAGCACACATTAAGGCTTTTTATGATAAGTATTCTGTGAATGTAAATTTTTAATTGGCATATTATTTGTGACCTATAACTAACAAGTATGATTGTAAATCTATTAATTAAGATGAAAAAACTTTTATATATATCAGGAATTTTAACATTTTTTGTGTTAATGAGTTTTATGTATGTAGACTTTTTCTCTTCAATGACCAAGGTGGATTATATTGATGGAAGCAAGACATTGAAGTTTACCACAAAAATGAATACAAGCCATATCTCTGATGCAATTAAGATCAATCCGAACACAGCCGGATTTGAAGCAGAGGTGAAAAAATACGTGAATAATAACTTTGATGTATTTGTGAATGGTGCTCCCAAAACAATTACCTTCACCGGCAGTCAGATAAGCGGAGAAACTGTATGGGTATATTTTGAGACCGGAGGGGTTTCGGATATCAATACCTTAAAGATAAAAAATACGATCCTTTTAAGCGCTTTTCCGAAGCAAATCAACCTGGTTAATATTGCCTATAAAGGCAGCCAGAAAACGATGAACTTCCAAAGAGGAAAAGAAGTGAATGAAGTTTCTTTTTAATCAAATAATTTTGTAATATAAAACCACTGCTTTAGCGGTGGTTTTTTTGTTTTTTAAGAGTCTCCAAATCCAGTTTCCTATATCATGTCTTTAAGATATACTTTCGCATCGGAATAATCTTTAAACTCCTTCTTATCGTTTTAGCTCATAGAGATTAAAGATTCCGGTAGACTTAGTATTAATCATATTTTGATTGATACAGGCATGATTTAATATATACAAAATATTTAATTTGTCAATTTATTTACGTTTGAGAATCATTCAAGATAAAACTTTAAAAACACGAAAGCTTTTGATCATAATACAAGGAAAAGTTTATCTCAATCAATAAAAAAACCGGCTCTAGTGAACCGGTTTTGATATTATAGGAATAAATAATTATTCTCCTTTAATTTTGAAGTCATCAATCTGCCATGTTGCAGCAGCAGATGTAGTGGATGTATATTTAAATGCAATAACTACATTTTTCCCTAAGTAAGCACTCAAGTCTACATTTCCAGAACCTACCCAGTCTCCAAATCCTCCTGTATTGGTATCTAAAGTAACAGAAAGCGGAGTCCAGTTAGTAGTACCAACATCTCCGGTATAATTATCTGTAGCATACACCTGCAAAGCATTTCCCGAATATCTTACATCGGATGTGAAGCTTACAGCTGCTTTAGTTTTTCCAACTAAGCTAACTGCTTTAGAGATTAACCAGTCTTCATTGGCAATATTACCTCCTGAATTACCATTCATATAAGCGTAATAGTTACTTCCGTTACCTCCCAGGTTAACTGATTGCCAGAATTGGTTTGGTCCCACTTTGTTTACTATTGTCCAATCAGAACCAAATCCTCCTGCAGAGAATGAATCACTATAAATAACAGGAAGTGGTGTATAAATACTACCATCACATCTTGGCGCATCGAAATCAATATTTGCCAATCTTGTGATCCATAACTGATAAGTTCCATTATAAACACTTAGAGCAGCATATACATCTCCTTTTCCGCCTTTTACTTCATAAGATCCCGGAACATAATTTCCGAATTTAGCCTGTCCACTTGTTCTCAAAACAATAGTATTTCCTGAACAGTCTTCTAGAGTTCTGCTTGTAACATTTGTACCATCTGTTAATGTTTTTCCTAAATCTCCATTTACAAACTGAACATCTTTGATTTTAATCAATCTTCCGACATCTGCCATTGTTAATTGAGAAATTGTTTTTTCTGTAGGTACTACAGCTCTTGCTGTAGTATTGCTATCGAAGAAGTATTTGTACATTTCTGCTTCTTCAATCTGCCCAAACTGTGTATTGTTACTAAATAAAGATCCAAGTTGAACTTCACCGTTTACACTTCTTACATAAAGGTTTTTAAGTTTAATATTAACATCCTTACCTAATCTGAATCTGCTGTCAAGGTATAGGTTTGTTTTGTTCATATTCACTCTGATTCCTCCTGTTGCATCTTCTACATATACATATTTGTAAAGGTTACCTGTCTCGTCATTTGCAACAACCTGAGCTTTAAGGGAGAAATCTCCAGTAATTTGTACCCAATTTGTAGTTCCTGCTGCTAATTGTTTTATTTCTGCAACAGTTTTAGGAGTAAGCATACTTTGATCAAAATCACAAGGACCAGAATTAAGACCATCCAAACGAGGGAAATTAGTCATTTTAAGATCTTCGCTTTTATTGATATATAATTGATAAGTAGTTGTAAATTTACTGTAAATTCCAACGAATTTACCTTTACCTGAAGGAATCATTTGACTAGCAAATGAAGCATATCCACTATTTCTTACAACAGCTGTTTTTGCATATTTACCGTTTGCCCATCCTTCACCTATTGTTTTATCTACAGTTACACCATTCGGAGCGTAAGTTGTACATAATGCTCTTGCATCAAATTCTACATCATTAATCTCAATAAGACATCCGAAATATTGGTCATTCGCAGCTGTCATATCGCTTAACTTCATCACCTTAGGAACAATATTCCCTTTAGGAGCACAAGATCTGAAGATATATTTTCCAACAAGTTTTTCTGGAATTCTTGATACAGCTCCTTTAATCTCAGTTCCTGTTTTTACACCAAGCTGTACAAGAGTTCCGTAGTTACCTACAGCAAGCCCGTTAAGTTTAACATAAACTTTTGACCCTTGAGGATATTTTGTGTAATTACTTACCGCATCTACACTGATCGTAAAACCATGCGTAGGATTTTCAAGGGCATCCTGAATGTAAATTGTCTTATAAATATTTCCTGTTTCATCACTGGAAGAAACATAACCTACCATGTATAAATCATCAGATTCATTATTGGGAGTAGTATCTTCAGGGAAAACATAGGCTTCTCCGTTAGGAACATATTTTGCTTTTACATCTGCAAATGGTACTACAATACCTTTTTTATCTGCACAATCATATCCGTCAAGATTAGGCTGATTGTATTTATCATCTTGCACACACCCTGTAACTACAAACAGAGAAGCAGCTGCAACAAAAATATATTTTAAAACTGAATTATATTTTTTCATTATCATCGTTATTAGAATCTTAAATAAACATTAGTAAAGAAAGTTCTTCCTCTGTCATACCAAAGTTTTGGTCCGAAATAAGGAGTTGCTCTTTGCGAATCAGTAAGTGCTTCGGCAAAGTTTACGTTTCTTCCTTGTTCAAATCCTCCGGTTACATAATCTCTGTTATTCAGAATGTTATTTACAGATACACTGATACCCATTCTATATTTTCCAAATTGGAAAGATTTACCTGCATTAGCATTTAGCATGAACTGATTGTCAAATTTTTTCTGTCTTGTAATTTGATCAATTAATTCAGGTGTCACTCCAGGGAAAGGGTCATTAGTCTGTCTTTCCGTATACATATAAGGAGTCTTGTTCAATGCTGAGAAATCAAGATATTGATCCATCAGGTAATTGGCTGAAGCTCCTACCCACCAATACTTTGGAGAGTTGTATTTCAATCCTAATGAGAAGGCTTTCTGAGGAGTTCCTGCAACTTTATAATCCTTTACATTTGCTTTCCCCCAGTAATCGGTTCCTCTAAATCCGTTAAGGTCATCAAAAGTAGCAACATCGGGATTGTTTGTATATTTATATTCTCCGATACTTGCAACCCCCACTGCACTTACGGTAGGTGTTACCTTTACATCAAACCCTAATTCAAGTCCCATGTATCTCTTATTCACACCACTCATCGCTTCGTTAACTAATGTACTGAATGAGTTTCCTAATTCACCATCGTTTACGTCAGCATAATATCTTGAAATTTCAGTAGAATTATGAATAGTTGTATAGTATGCGGATAATCTTAATTTTAAGATTTGTCCTCTTAATATATAACTAAGGTCATTAGAATTGATCATCTGATTATTAACTCCCGGAGTTTCAAAATCAACCATTCTTGGGTTAATATAAATCTCATTAAGTGTAGGTGCTAAGCTAAAGAATGCTCCGTTATAAACGATGAAGTTCTTTCCGTTGATTTTATAAGTAATCTTACCTTTAATTCCTGCATCTAAAGCATCATAAACAGCACTTTTTCCTTTCGAGTTATCTCTGAATCTTGCAATTCCACTTCTAAAATGTCCTTCTCTGTAAGCTTCAGAATATGAAGAGAAGATTGAGGCTACAAAACTCCATTTGTTAAAATCTATTTCAGATGAAATGTTTAATGCATAATGGTTTCTTGTAAGTTCGTAAGAATACTGAGTTCTGTCTCCTTCTCTTACTGTAATATCAGCGTTATCAGCATCATACTTTGCATCACCGTTGAATGCATTAAGATTTTTAGCAAAGTTAGCTCCTAATAAATCTTTAATTCTTCTGAAATTATCAGATTTTAAGTTCTGATAATTGAAGTTAATATTCAATTTCCAGTTATCTTTCAGCTTTGTATCAAAGTGAGAGGAGAAATTGAACGTTTTATCTTTATTAACGTCTTCTACAACTGTATAAATAGCTTCTCTTAATGTCGTACCATCCATCTGAGTAAGATTAAGACGGTTTGCATTATATAAAGAATTCCAGTTTATTTGAGATCGATCTCTGAATTCATCAGCTGAATAAACACCAAAACTTGGAAGGTTTCTATAATAAGTAGGGTTTGGATCCGTAGCGTGGAACCAGTCTAGTCTGCTTCTTGCATCGCTACCAAACTGATAAGATACAGTATTGTTCCAGTTAGAGTTTTTACCAACTTTCAGATAATCAGTTAAGATGAACATGGGTTCAAAAACATTTCTGATTCTGGAGTTTCTTTTTTCTCCATCTTGCCATCCCCAGTATGAGTTATAGTTTTTCCCCATAATATCATATACTTCCTGAGTATTTGGAGAGTTGGAAGCTCTGTACGTAGGAGATCCGAAAGCTGTTAAATTGATAGAGTGCCTATCGCTGAATTTCTTTTCGATAGATGCAAAGTAAGCGTAGGCATCCTGATATACTCCATCAAGAATAGCTCTGTCTCCCCATCTTCTACTTCCTGAGAAAGTAAATGCCCATCCGTCTTTAGTAAGCCCGGAAGAGTAAGTAGCCATTGCTCTGTGTAGGTAACTTCTGTTAGTAAATGAATATGCTAACGAAGTTTGTTTTCTATAAGAAGAGGCTCTCGTATTATAATATACTACTCCACCTAAATTACCAAAAGTATATTCTGAAGGAGTAATATTGTCTACATTTTCATAAGGGTATCTTGTCACATCATTTAGACCACCCCAATTGTTGAAGTCTATTCTTCCATCATCATTTTTAGACATGGAAACCCCATTAAATAATACATCCTCAAATCTGTTGTCTACCCCTCTCGGTCTGAACCAGTAAGCACCTAATTCAAAAGCGGAAACATTTTGGAAAGCATCTCTTCCTGAGCTTAAAAGTCCTACCGTAGGCTGCATTGAAGAGCCTCCATCTTCGGTATCATTTGCTGAATCATCAATAACTATTACTCCTGCATCTGATCCTAAGTTGTAATTAAGTGTAATAACACCTAAGTCTTTTCTCTTCTCATCTGCAGTTACATCAAACTCTAAGATCTTAGACTCGAAGCTTGGTTTTGTTACTGTGATAAGATAATGGCCAGGTTTTAAATCCACAAACTGGAAGTACCCAATTTTATCCGCTGCAACATCGTTGCTGGATTGTGCTAGATCTACTTCTGCTTTCTCTAAAGGCTTACCATCCTGATCTTTAACATACGCATAAACAGTAGTTTGTGCAAAGTAAAAAGATGCCGGCATTAACGTAAACAAAGAGATTAGGGATAGTTTTTTAATCATAATAAACTTATTTTTAACTCCTTCTTTATTTAAGGGGCAACAAATTTAGGACTATTTTCATTAACTCAAACATTTTTAGTTATTTATTCTATTAATTTTTCTTAACCTACCTATATTATCCTAAAAAAAACACCCAATTTTAATGAATCACAAAAAGACAAGAATGATTTTCTATAAAGAAACCATAACAATCTTGTATTAAAATTATTAATTCCAAAACAAATAACATATTTCATAAAAAAATCACAGATATCGAAAAAAATTAACTACCCTATCAACATCCCTTTTAATACTCATCTTTTCATCATCCAATCTGATACTTAACCTTTTCTTAAACTAAACTCAGATCATTTTACTCTTTATTCTTATATAAAATTAGTAATTTTACCCCCTCAATTTTTTGAATATACTAAGAATATGAAAAAATATTTAGTCATTGCTGCCCTATTTTGCTTTGGTTCCGCTTTCTCACAACAGAAACAAGTGAGAAGAGCCGCCGTTGCTTTCCTAAACGTAGAAAACCTTTGGGATACAATTCCTTCCGCAGATTATATCGATGGGACTTTACCTCGTTCCAACCCTAAATTCCACAGAAGTGTACCTGTAGATTCTTTGAAATATCTTGAAACTACAGAAGATTATAAAGGAGAATGGAGTGACGATCTTTTAATTGGAAAAAAAGTGATCAGAAAACAGTTCCTATCTGAAGATTTTACCGTAAACAGCCCAAAAAGATGGGGAACAAAGTATTATAACCAAAAACTGGCGAACGAAGCTAAGGTTATTTCAGAACTTGGAAGACAGTATACCAATGACAATCCTGCGATCTGCGGATTAATCGAGGTTGAAAACAGACAAGTTATTGAAGATCTTATCAAACAACCTGCGTTGGCAAAAAGCAATTATGGAATTGTACATTTCAATTCTTATGATGCCAGAGGTATTGATGTAGCCATCATTTATCAGAAAGGAAGATTCTCTGTGCTTGATTCTTATAAAAAAGAAATCAAGATCTATGATGAAAACGGAAAAAGAGAATACACCAGAGATATTGTAATCGCAATAGGATTACTGGACGGAGAAAAAGTAGGTATCTTTATGAATCACTGGCCTTCCAGAAGAGGAGGTGAAGCAATTTCTCTTGCCAAAAGAAATACTGCAGCTACCGTCCTAAAAGCTGAAATGGATAAAGTAACTGCTGAAAACCCTGGAATAAAATTATTTGCAATGGGTGACTATAATGACGATCCTGTAAGCCCAAGTTTGAAAAAACACCTTGCAGCTGTAGGTGATCCAAGTGAATTATCTGACAAGACACCTTATTATAACTTAATGTATAAATTATATAAAGCAGGTGTAGCTTCTTTAGCTTATAGAGATGCTCCAAACTTATTTGATCAGATCATTGTTTCAAGAAACCTTTATTCTCCAGAAAAGCTGACTCCTACTTATAGTATTTACAAGGCTGAGATTTATGCTCCTGCTTATTTAGTAAACAAAGAAGGACAATGGAAAGGATACCCGTTACGTTCTTGGGACGGAGACAGATTTACAGGTGGATACAGTGACCACTTCCCGGCGGTTTCTGTAATTCAGAAAGAATTTGTTAAAAAATAATATAGAAAGGCACTCTTATTGGAGTGCTTTTTTTATGTAAATAATAGATCATGAAAAATTTTATCCTACTATTATGTATTGCTCTTATCCCCTACAGTTGTTATTCACAAAACACACCGAAAAAAGATAAAGAGCAGCATGAAATGAAGCCTTCAAAAAATGAAGACGGAGAATGGGAACTTACTGTAATTGATACTCAATTCGATTACTTTCTGAGTGCTGTGGCAAAACCAATCAGCCAGTACTCTGAGTCTTATCTTAAGACAAAAAATACATTTCTTGTGAATGAATGGAATAGCTATTACAATTCAGGGAGATATCAAAACATTATAGAATCTGGAATAGACTATGATCCTAAAGAAAATTACGGGATCAAATTTGAATATAAACTATATCAGGTTTTCGTGTATGTAAATTGGAAATACAAATTAAGAATGAACGGATTATCTGGAAGCGATGCTGTGAGATGGTAATCTTAATATTTACAAATAAAAAAGGTTCAGAAAATTCTGAACCTTTATTTTTATAATAGCTGAAAATTATTTGTTGAATAATTCCTCTACTTTATCCCAGTTTACTACTTCAAAGAAAGCAGAAACATAGTCAGGTCTTCTGTTTTGGTAGTTTAAGTAATAAGCGTGCTCCCAAACATCTAATCCTAATACCGGAGTTCCTTTAACGTCTGCTACAGGCATTAATGGGTTATCCTGGTTTGGAGTAGAAGATACAGATACTGAACCGTCAGCATTTTTTACTAACCAAGCCCATCCTGAACCGAATCTTGTTTTAGCAGCATCAGAAAAATCGTTTTTGAATTTTTCAAGACCACCATAGTTTTCGATAGCAGCTTTTACGTTTCCTACAGGCTCTTTGCTTCCTCCAGGAGTTAAGATTTCCCAGAATAAAGAGTGGTTGAAGTGTCCTCCACCGTTGTTTCTTACTGCTGGTTTGTCAGTTCCTGTCTGGCAGATTTCTTCAATAGTTTTTCCTGCTAGATCAGTTCCTTCGATTGCTTTATTTAAGTTGTCAATATACGCCTGGTGGTGCTTCGTATAGTGGATTTCCATAGTTCTTGCATCGATCGTAGGTTCTAATGCATCATATGCATATCCTAATTTTGGTAATTCAAATGACATAATCTTTATTTTTAATGTTATACTTCAAAATTAGCCAATATTTAAGGTATTATCAAAGATTGGAGATTACTTTAATAAATCTTTAACATTGATATATTGATTTAGAATGAATTAAGTTTTAAAATATTTTTAATATTCGGAATTTAGAATAAAAATAAAAAGCACGAATCATATAATACGATACGTGCTTTCTATTTAACAATAATTAAATTTATTTATTCATAGACATCAGGAATTCCTCATTGTTAAGGGTACCTTTGATGTTCTTATCTACAAATTCCATTGCTTCTACAGGATTCATCTCAGAAAGATATTTTCTCAAGATCCACATTCTCTGTGAAGTAACTTCGTCAAGAAGAAGGTCATCTCTACGGGTGCTGGATGAAACAAGGTCAATCGCAGGATAAATTCTTCTGTTTGCAATTTTTCTGTCTAGCTGAAGTTCCATGTTACCTGTACCTTTGAATTCTTCAAAGATTACTTCGTCCATTTTAGAACCTGTATCAATAAGAGCAGTAGCAATAATCGTTAAAGATCCACCACCTTCAATTTTTCTTGCAGCTCCAAAGAATCTCTTCGGCTTGTGAAGTGCATTGGCATCTACCCCACCGGAAAGAACCTTTCCTGATGCAGGAGTTACTGTATTGTATGCTCTTGCCAATCTGGTAATAGAGTCTAACAGAATTACAACATCATGTCCGCATTCTACCATTCTTTGTGCTTTTGCAAGAACAAGGTTAGCAACTTTCACGTGCTTTTCTGCAGCTTCGTCAAATGTAGAGGCAATTACTTCTGCATTTACGCTTCTTTCCATATCAGTTACCTCTTCCGGACGTTCGTCAATCAGAAGAACCATCATATATACTTCCGGGTGGTTAGCTGCGATAGAGTTAGCAATATCTTTAAGCAACATTGTCTTACCTGTTTTAGGCTGTGCAACAATCATTGCTCTTTGTCCTTTACCAATAGGTGCAAATAAATCAACGATTCTTGTAGAAACAGTAGATCCGCTTCCCGCAAGGTTGAATTTTTCCTCAGGGAAAAGTGGCGTAAGATATTCAAATGCTACTCTGTCTTTAATAAACGCTAGATCACGTCCGTTAACTTCTGTAGGTCTTAATAATGAAAAATACTTTTCACCTTCTTTAGGCAATCTTACGATTCCTTTTACTGTATCTCCGGTTTTTAAACCAAAGTTTCTGATCTGTGCTGTAGAAACATACACATCATCGGGAGAAGAGATATAGCTAAAGTCTGATGAACGTAGGAATCCGTAATTATCAGGTAAAATTTCCAACACCCCTTCAATGCTTACCATTCCATCAAAGTTGAACTCTTTTTTGTGGTCTGCATGTTCCTCTGCCTTTTCAGAATGTCTGTTTTGATTCTGATTAGGGTTTTGGTTTTGATGCTGATGTTGATTTTTATGTTGGTTTCCGCTGTTTTGCGGGTGATTGTTTCCTCTTGGAGATTTATTAGCCTGTTGTTGTTGAGGAGTGTTGGGCTTTTCTTCCGCCTGAGCAGGCTCTTGAGGTTCTGTGTTTTTAGGAGCTTCTGGTTTCTCTTGTGAGACTTCAGTGTTACCAGTATTGGTAGGAACTCTTTTTCTTTTCTTTTTGGCTGAATTTGCTGCAGCTGTTTCGTCTGTTGTTGCAACTATTTCTGCTTTGGGTTCTTCAGCTTTTATTTCTTCAGCAACCGGCGTTTTATCCTCTACTTTTTCTTCTACTACTGGTTCTGTCTGAGCTTTTGCTGCCACTCTTGGTTTAGCTGGTGCTTTCTTTGGGGCAGCCTTTTTTACCGGAGCCTTTACAGTTTTTTCTGCTGGAGCTTCTTCAGTATTTGTGCTGGTTTCAGTGGCGTTGAAATAATCTTTTGAGACTTTTGGGTTGGAAGCCTGAAAGTCAAGAATTGCAAAGATCTTGTCATTTTCATTGCTATTTCTTGCAACTTTAACGCCCAAATCCTTTAAGATTTTAGTCAGTTCCGTTACGGATTTTGACCTTAACGTTTCTATGTTAAACATATTTAATGTAAAAATGTAATTAATTGTGAGTAAGAAAAGTAAGTCCGGTGACTTTTGTTTTCAAGTACATTGTATAATGCAAATCTACACTTATTTTTGAATTGTGCAAAATTTATGTTATTTTTGCCAAGAATTTAATATTCAATGCTACAGAGAATACAAACTATATGGACCTTATTAGCAGTTTTAGCTGCTGTTTTCCTTTTTATAACGGGACAGGATGTTGTTTTATCAGACACTATCCCGGTAATTAATATCGGAGCAATAGTACTTGTCATCATGGGTGCATTAAGTATTTTTAGTTTCAAAAACAGAAAAAGACAAATTTTGCTGAATACCATCAGCATCATTATAAACGCTTTGTTGATTGGTGTATTGGCGTACTGGTTACTAAACTTATCCGGAGGAATTCATTTTCCTGAGAAGGGTATTGAGCCGATTTTCCCATTAATTGCGGTAATCTGTCTGCTTATAGCAAACATATACATCCGTAAAGATGAGAGGCTCGTAAAATCTGTAGACAGACTTCGATAGCCTTACAACGATTTTTTGAGTGAGAACAGTTCCTTATTGGAGCTGTTTTTTTATTTTTACACGATAAGATATTTATAATCATTAAAAATAATATCAATCATATCCATATGAAAAAAATAACCTATCTCACTTTATCTCTGTTTTCAGCCTTTACTTTTGCACAGGAAGTATCACAGGAAAGAATAAAAACAGTAATCTCAACGCTTGCATCCGATGAAATGAAAGGGCGTGAAATCGGAACTTCTGAAAACGATAATGCAGCCAACTACATCGCAAGTCTTTTCAAAGAAAACAAACTTGAATACTGCACAGGAAACTCTTATCTGATTCCTTTTGATTACAAAGGAAAAACAGCTTACAATGTATGCGGCGTAAAAAAGGGTAAATCGAATAAATTTCTAGGATTCTCCGGTCATTTTGATCACATCGGAACCAGTAATAATGAAGGTGATAATATTTATAATGGAGCAGATGACGATGCCAGCGGAATTACTACTTTAGTAGGTATTGCCGATTATTTTACAAATAAAAAACCGGAGTTTTCTATGGTTTTCATGGCTTTTAATGGGGAAGAAAAAGGAATGCTGGGATCAAAAGCGATCTCTGCAGATCAAAACCTAGACCCGATTTACAATAATATGACAGCTCTTTTCAATTTTGAAATGGTCGCTACGGAGTCTCAATGGGGAAAAAACGCATTGTACATGACGGGTGACGGGTTTTCAGATCTTGATGAACTATTCAACAAATATGCAGTAAATGGATTGAAAATAAATGCTGATCCATATGCCAGACAACAGCTTTTTTACCGCTCAGATAATGTAAGCTTTGTAAAAAAGAAAATTATTGCCCACTCCTTTTCAACAGTTGATATGTCAAAAGCAACTCATTATCATCATGAAAAGGACGACATGAGCGTTGTCAACCTTGACAATATGACTCAGATCATCAATAACTTTGGAAAATCGCTGGAAAAATTGAATCCTAAAAATTTCGCTCCAAAATATAATGATCAGGTAAAATTTTAAAATATTCTCAATACCACATTTTAATTGCCACAAATGCACAAATAAAAATAATTCGTGCATTTGTGGCTAAAAAAAAGCAAAACCATCTAAAACAGAAGGGTTTCAACACTTTTCTCCTGAGTGTTCTTCTACTTTCCTACTTCATACTTTTGCATAAAACTATTCTCCATAATAGGTATCTTACATTTCAATGCAGAATGCGGATTTTGATATTATACATTTAAAATTCAGTCATTTGTAACAAATACATCTATTTTGAAACATATCCATTAAAGTAAAACAAGATTAAGAACGTCTTATCTTTTAATTTTGCGTAATTTTGCTATCCAATTTTTTCATTGAATGAACGAGTATAAAAAAATTCTGAGGTTCGCGAGACCCCACCAAAAATATATTTACGGAAGTTTATTTTTCAATATTCTGTATTCTGTGTTTCAGATTGCTTCTCTGGGAACCATTTTACCGGTTTTAGGAATGCTTTTCGGCACTATACAATCAGAAAAACAAGATTCTGCACCAGTTTATTCCGGTGAAATCATAGACTTCTTCTCTTATGCAAAGCATTATTCTACTTATTATATACAATCTTTAGTTTCAGAGTATGGTTCTCTGAAAGTTCTTGCCTGGTTGTGTATTATTACAGCCTTTATGTTCCTTCTAAGAAATATTTTCAGATATTTAGGAGCATTACTTTTGATCAATTACCGTGTAGGGGTTACCAAAGATCTGCGTGGAGCAATGTACAGAAAAATATTGTCATTGCCTGTTTCCTTTTTTACCGAAAGCAGAAAAGGAGATATGATGTCCCGTATGTCTAACGACGTGGGAGAAGTTGAAGGAAGTATTTTAGGCAGCTTAGTTGAATTAATCAACGCTCCTTTTATGTTGATCAGTACTTTGATCTCTTTATTTATTGTAAGTCCGGAAATGACTCTTTTCTCTTTATTGGTACTGCCTGTAATGGGAACGATGATCGCTTTAATTGGAAAAAGCCTGAAAAAGGATTCTCATGAAGCACAACATGAATTGGGAACCATCTTCTCCATTGTAGATGAAACACTGAAATCTTCAAAGGTTATTAAAATATTTAATGCTGAAAAGATCATGGATAGCCGATTTATGCAATCTATGAACAGATGGATTTCAAGTTCAATGAGCTTGGGAAGAAAGAAAGAATTAGCATCGCCAATGAGTGAGTTTCTAGGCTCTATTACCTTTTTGATCATTGCATGGTATGGAGGAAAACAGATTATTGTTGATCAAAGTTTATCACCAGCAGGTTTCTTAGTATTTCTAGGAATGTTCTTCCAGATCTTACCACCGGCAAAAACTTTATCTTCATCTATTTCTAATGTACAAAAAGGGGAAGCTTCTCTGAAAAGAGTATTGGAAATCCTTGATGCCGACGTTAAAATTGAAGAAATTGCAGAACCCGTTTCTATTTCTACACTTCAGAATAATATTGAATTCAAGAACATTGGATTCTACTATGATAAAGCTAATCTGATCCTTAAAAACTTCAATCTTACGATTCCAAAAGGAAAAACCGTTGCTTTAGTAGGACAAAGTGGAAGTGGTAAGACAACGATTGCCAATCTTTTAGCCAGATTTTATGATGTTTCTGAAGGAGAAATCTTAATTGATGGAACGGATATTAAACATTTAAAATTACAGGAATACCGCCAGCTTCTTGGGATGGTAACACAGGAATCCGTATTATTCAATGATTCTGTGTATAACAATATCCTAATGGGGAAACCTGATGCAACCAGAGAAGAAGTAATTGCAGCTGCTAAAATTGCGAATGCAGACACTTTCATCACCGGTCTTTCTGAAGGTTATGATACCAATATCGGAGATGATGGAAATAAGCTTTCCGGTGGTCAGAAGCAAAGAGTTTCTATCGCAAGAGCTGTATTGAAAAATCCACCGATCATGATCCTTGATGAAGCTACTTCAGCTTTGGATACAGAATCCGAAAGATTCGTTCAGGATGCCCTTGAAAAGATGATGGAAAACAGAACGTCTCTTGTTATTGCCCACAGACTTTCAACCATCCAAAAAGCAGATTGGATCGTAGTAATGGAAAAAGGAACCATTGTAGAACAAGGCACCCACCATGATCTTATTGCCAGAAAAGGAATGTACAACAAGCTTGTTGAGCTACAAAACTTTGACTAAAACATTTTAATTAATTTTAAATGAATCCCATACAAGAGTATTTCTACAGAATCGAAGAGCCTGAAAGAAGTACTCTTCTTTTTTTACGTGAAAAGATCCTGGCATCCGATACTGAAAATATTACAGAAACATTCAGTTTCGGACTTCCTTTTATCAAGTACAAAAAGAAAATGCTGTGCTATTTCTACTATAGCAAAAAATATAAAAAACATTATCTTAGTTTTTACCACGGTGATAAACTGGATTATCCGGAGCTTACCCAAGATGGCAGAAAGAAGTTTAAAATCCTTTTAATTGATGCAAAGGGAGATCTGCCTGTAGATTTTATATTAAGCTTATTAGATGAAATAAAGCAGTATATTAAAGCTTAAGTTTATGATATATATAAAACGGAGATCGTCTCCGTTTTTTTTATTAGTGATATTCGTTTAAATTATTTCTGTCATTAGTATTTAAAAACAGAAAAAACTGCTCTTTTCAGAACAGTCTTTAGTATGATGATTATAAATCTTAATCTTTCAATTTAGCGATCACATCCAAACCACCTTTGGTAATGTCACCAATCTTACAGATGATTTCTGTGTCTAAAGGCAGGAATACATCCATTCTTGACCCGAATTTAATAAATCCGAACTCATGTCCGGCACTTGCCTTATCTCCTTCGTTACAATAGAACACGATCCTTCTCGCTACATATCCTGCAATCTGTCTGAATACCACTTTATGGTTTGTTTCAGTTTCTACAGCTACTGTTGTTCTTTCATTCTCTGTAGAAGACTTTTCATGCCAAGCTACCAGATATTTCCCTGGGTGGTATTTTTTGTAAATAACTTTTCCGGTAACCGGATATCTACAAATGTGTACATTCAGCGGAGACATGAAGATAGAAACCTGAATTGCCTTTCCTTTTAGGAATTCATTTTCTTCCACTTCCTTGATCATTACTACTTTTCCGTCAACCGGAGCTATTACATTCTCTTTGTGGTCAAGAATAGTACGGTTCGGAACTCTGAAGAACCAGAATACCAGACAGTAAATTACCAACAAAGGCATGATGATCAATAATGACCATATTTTAAGGAAATAGATGGCTAAAGCTCCCAATACAAAAAAAAGTATCGTTGCTACCGTAATCGTTCCTTTTGATTCTCTATGCAATTTCATGAGACTAAATAAATTTTTCTAAAATAAAGTACAAATATACGACAGGAACGCAGATAATAAAACTATCCAGCCTATCTAATACTCCTCCATGTCCCGGAATGATGTTTCCGCTGTCTTTTACGCCGAAATTTCTTTTCAATTGACTCTCTACCAAATCCCCTAGTGGAGCAAAAGCAGCCACTAAAAATCCAACTACCATCCAGTTCGCACGAAGCTCAGGCTGATAATGTTCTATGAAATAAGATAAAACCAATGTTAAAACAACACCTCCGGCATATCCTTCCCATGTTTTTTTAGGTGAAATTTTAGGAGCCATTTTATGTTTTCCGAAGAACTTTCCTACCAGATACGCAAAAGTATCACTACTCCATATCAGAATAAACAGAAAAAGGACTTCCAGTGAAAAAGTATGATCATAACTTGAGAACTTTGGTAATCCCAAAGCAAAACTAAACGGAAGAGCTACATAAATGACCGTAAAAATCAATTTCCCGCTGTCATAGTATAATTCGTTCGGAAACTTAAATAAGGTCACTACAGCAATCGCAATCAATGCCAGTGCTAATATCTCACTCAATCTGAAATCAAAAAAGAAATCATGGTGAAAATATCGTTTGGAAAAGATATAGAATATAAAAATAACCAATGGGTAAACAACCCACTTTTCATATCCTTTCCCGAATTTCATTATTTTAATGCATTCCCATGTCCCTACAACTAGCAAAAGGCTTATCAAACCATGATAAAGATACTGTTGCTGAATAAGATCAGGAAAAACACTATTGATAAGTTGCGCTCCCAGTGGAGTCGTACAAAGAATGATAATGGCTACATAAACTAGACCTGAAATGGTTCTTTGAATGAGGTTTTTGTCCAAAATTTAAAATTTAGATGTGGGTGCTTAATCTTCAAGCAGCAATAAAAACAATTTTGTATTGGAATTCGAAGAACTATCCATTTTAGACTGGCTTCCGCTGATGGAAGTAAGGTTCTTGATATTTCCGTTCCTTTTTATTTTCCCCATGGCATCATTCAGGTTGTTTACAATCTGTGAAACATTGGCTATGATAATAATTTTCTCAGGTAGCCTTGAGGAATGATAATGAAGGATATTATTGTGAGAAAGCATAATTCTTCCGTCATATGCAATCAGGTATTCACATGTGATAAATGCAGCATCATTGGATGACTGCAGTTCTAAAGTGTAAGGAGACTTCACTACATTTAAGAAGTTCTGAAGTTCCTTATCCCAACAGAACAGGTTGTTTATACCTTCTATTTTGATAATTTGATTTAAAGTTTGTAGAGCTTCCGCTTCATCTGCACAATAATTAAAAAATCCCCCCGAATGCGTAAATAATTGCGCAAACTTATAGTCAAGATCCGCATTTTTCAGCGAGTCCCCTAGCTTTTCCAGGCTCTGTTTGTCTTCTTCCTCAGGCTGGTTGGTAAGTTTGCTTACAATCCTCTTGAATAAATTCAACTTAATCTATTTTTAGTCAACTTTATACAAAAATAGAAAATAAATTACAATAGATTTCAAAATATCTCCTTAAATATGAAAAAACCTGACAATTTTAAAGTTGTCAGGTTTTATATATCCAATTTTTAAGGATTTTAAAGCTGTGTTGGGCTTTCTGGTGCCTGTATTTCGCTTTCTTCCTCTTTTTCTTTAATCTGAGGTGTTTCCAATACTTCCAGTTGTTCTTTTTCAGGAATTGTATTGGTAACAGGTTTCTCTGTCAATTCAGGATCCCAAGCTCTTTTACCAAAGATTTCTTCTAAGTCTTCACGGAAGATTACTTCTTTTTCTAGAAGCTTATTCGCAAGAGCATCCAATTTATCTTTGTTATCTGCAAGAATTCTGATCGCTCTCTCATATTGATTTTCAATAATTGATTTGATCTCTGCATCAATCTTAGTGGCTGTTTCTTCAGAATAAGGTTTTCCGAATGAATATTCAGACTGCCCTGAACTGTCATAGTAAGAAATGTTACCGATATTCGGGCTTAATCCGTAAATCGTTACCATTGCCTGCGCTCTCTTCGTAACAGTTTCCAAGTCAGAAAGTGCTCCTGTTGAAATATTGTTGAAGATTACCTGCTCAGCCGCTCTACCTCCTAATGTTGCACACATTTCGTCCAACATCTGTTCAGTAGTTGTAAGCTGTCTTTCTTCTGGAAGATACCAAGCTGCTCCTAGTGAACGTCCTCTCGGAACGATGGTCACTTTTAAAAGTGGAGAAGCATGTTCTACCAACCATGAAATAGTTGCGTGTCCAGCTTCGTGATAAGCCACTCTTCTCTTTTCAGAAGGTTTGATCGCTTTATTTTTCTTTTCAAGACCACCAATGATTCTGTCTACAGCATCAAGGAAATCCTGTTTTGTTACTGAAGTATGATTATTTCTTGCTGCAATAAGGGCTGCTTCGTTACAAACATTTGCAATATCTGCTCCGCTGAATCCAGGAGTTTGCTTAGCAAGGAATTCTCGGTCTACATCACCATCAAGTTTGATTTTCTTCAAATGAACATCAAAGATCTGTCTTCTTTCATGAAGTTCCGGAAGGTCTACATAGATAGAACGGTCAAAACGTCCTGCTCTCATCAAAGCTTTATCAAGGATATCCGCTCTGTTGGTTGCTGCCATTACGATAACGTTCGTATCTGTACCGAAACCATCCATTTCAGTAAGAAGCTGGTTCAATGTATTCTCTCTTTCATCATTTCCGCCTGAGAAATTATTTTTTCCTCTTGCGCGTCCGATAGCATCAATTTCATCGATGAAGATAATCGCCGGAGATTTAGCTTTAGCCTGAGCAAAAAGGTCTCTTACTCTTGACGCTCCTACCCCAACAAACATTTCCACGAAATCTGACCCTGAAAGTGAGAAGAAAGGTACTTTAGCTTCTCCTGCAACAGCTTTTGCCAATAAGGTTTTACCTGTTCCCGGAGGACCTACCAATAGCACTCCTTTAGGAATTTTACCTCCTAATTTTGTGTATTTTTCAGAATTCTTCAAGAAATCTACTACTTCCTGAACTTCTTCTTTAGCACCTTCCAATCCTGCAACATCTTTAAATGTTACCTGAATTCTTTCTTTTTCATCGAAAAGCTTAGCTTTAGATTTCCCGATAGAGAAGATCTGTCCGCCAGGACCTCCGCCTCCACCCATCTTTCTGAAAAGAAGGAAGTAGAATAATCCTAAAATAGCAATCCAGATCAATGCTGAGATTAAAATATCAGCAAAAGGACTTTTACCTGTCCCGTAATCTTTAGCCGTTTTAATAGCCGGATCCGTAGCTTTGATCTGTTCAAATTTTTGAAGGAAAAGTTGAAGGTCTCCGAATTTCACAGAATAATCTGCTTTAGGAGCCATTTCAAACGCGGAAAGAGGGTTGTTTTCTTTAGCTGTTTTAGAAACCATTGCTGATTTCGCTTCTTTGGTAAGGAAAACATCAGCTTTCTCTATGTCTTTGTATATAATTATATTTTGGACTTTCCCCGCCTGCATTTCTCTAAAGAAACCATCTTCATCAATAGATTTTGCAACATCTCCTCCTAAAAAATTGGAGCCAAAATATAGCAAAAGAGCTACGATTACAATAGGAAAGAACCAGTTGAATCCTTTATTATTCATTTATACTTTTTAAAATTTTTATTATTCATTTTCAATTTTGGTAATGACTGCGTCACCCCAAAGCTCTTCTATATCATAGTACTCACGTACATCTTTTTGAAATATATGAACTACTACCGAAACGTAATCTACCAATACCCACATTGCATTTTCCGTACCTTCTACGTGCCAAGGTCTGTCTTTAAGATCGTTTCTCACTTTTTTTTCTACACTACCAGCTAATGCTGCGACCTGTGTATTCGAGTTACCGCTACATATTACGAACGTCTCCGCTACTGAGTTTTCAATATTAGAAAGATCGAAGATCATAATATCTTCACCTTTTACATCTTGAAGTGCTTCAACGATTTTATCTATTAGTGCTTGTTTTTCTGCTGTTTTATTCATTAAAAAAATACTATAATCTGCAAATTTATTGTTTTTTCTTTACTTTAACCTTACTTTTACTCCCTTAATGTCTTAAAGTTTTCTTAAATGAGTCAACTATTCTCTCTGAAAGAATGTTCTTCTACTAATGACGAAATATCAAAGTTTTTACTTTATGAAAATTCAGATTTTATAGGATTGCATACTTTCAATCAAACAAAAGGTCGTGGTCAGTATGGAAATGTCTGGACTCCGACTGCCGGAAAAAACCTGGCGTATACGCTGGCAGTGAATACTCAAAACATCCTGTGCTCCGACTTTATATTCAATTATTATACCGCAATTATTGTCAGGGATTTCCTTGCCAATTTGGCTGATAATGACGCAAAGATTAAATGGCCGAATGATATCATCCTTAAAGGTAAAAAAATCGTTGGAATTTTAATTGAAAAGAAAAAAATTAATCAAAATAATTATTTCATTATCGGAACCGGAATCAATGTTCTCCAGGATAAATTTGAAGAGATATCCAATGCAGGCTCACTTCTGACGCAAACAGGTAAGGCATTTGACCTTGAAGACTTTACTTTAAACTACCATGAATTTCTTTCTGAAAAACTGAAAAATATTCCGAATGACCAGGAAATTTTAGAAAGATTTAATGATAACCTGTTCAGAAAAGACACTATATCGGTTTTTGAGATTGACAAACAAAGACAAAATGGCATTATCCGAAAGGCAGATGACAAAGGTAATCTTTGGATCGAACTGGAAGACGGAATGCACTCTTTTTATCACAAAGAGGTAAAACTTCTTTATTGATTAGCTCTTTTAAGATAAAGATAAAGGGTAAGCGGCAGGAATACAAGATTTGGCAACCACATTGCCAATGCTGGTGTTAAACTTTTATTCTCTGAAACCACTTTTAAAGCCTCAAACGAGAAAACAAAAAGGAATGCCAATGAGATACCTATTGCAAGGTTAATTCCCAATCCTCCTCTCTTCTTTTGAGAAGACAGAGAAAGTGCTAGAAAGGTAAGTATAATGATGGAAACAGGCATGGAAGTCCTCTGATGAAGTTCATTCAGGTAAGAATTCAGGTTACTGTTTCCTCTTGCTTTTTCTCTTTCGATAAATTTCAGAAGTTCTGGGGTTGTTTTATTTTGTCCTAAAAGCTCATTCGGGAAAAGTTCTTCAGGGGCATGTCCATAGTTTTTCCTAAGCTCTGTTCCGTTGCCCAGCTTTTCTGAGTTATCTTTATTGATGGTCTTTTCGTAATAATTATTTAAGACAAATTGTTTTTTCTCCTGATCCCAATATACGTCACTCGCTTTAAGCTCATACGTCATTTTTCTACCTTTATCAAACTTCTGATAGACAAATCCGGAACCTCTTTTTTCTCTTTTATTCCAAGAGTCTACAAAGATATATTCGGTTTTGCTGAGCTGTGAGGAAGCGGGAGCCGTTCCTAATATTTTTTCTTTATTAGCTGCGTTATAGGTATAAGCCTCTAACTCATTTTTTTTAATATTTGCCCAAGGAAGTATCATATGATACACCAAAAGTGCAACCAAGGCAATTAAAATTGAAGTATACAGATAGGGTTTTGAGAACCTGTGAAAACTTGCCCCACTACTGATAATCGCTACAATTTCAGTATTATTTGCCATTCTTGAAGTGAAATAAATCACGGTAATAAATACAAGAATGGAAAGGAAGGTCACCACAAGATTGATGATCCAGAAAGGATAAAAATGAATAAGAAAATACCCAAGATCAAGCTTTGAATCAAGGGCTTTTGCATTTTCAATCCTTGGGATCTTTTGCTGTACATCGATGACAAGCACCACTATAGACAATAGTACCAGCATGAAACTAAAAGTTCCAAGGTATTTTTTGATAATATATCTGTCTACAATTTTAAGCATAGTTCTATTACAGTCTTTGTCTAAGAATTGGTACTACTGAGTTTTTCCACTCATAGAAATCTCCCGCAAGGATATGTTCTCTTGCTACTTTCACCAAATCAAGATAGAAAGCAAGATTATGGATTGAAGCAATCTGTTTTGCCAGATATTCTTTGGACACAAACAGGTGACGAAGATACGCTTTTGAATATTCTTTATCCACAAAACTGGTTCCGAACTCATCCAAAGGCGAAAAGTCTCGCTTCCATTTTTCGTTTCTAAGGTTCATTACCCCCTGCCATGTGAAAAGCATTGCATTTCTGGCATTTCTGGTAGGCATTACACAATCCATCATATCAATTCCCAATCCGATAGATTCAAGGATATTCCAAGGAGTACCTACTCCCATAAGGTATCTTGGTTTTTCTTTCGGAAGGATATCTGTTACTTCATCGGTAATTCTGTACATTTCTTCTTCAGGCTCTCCTACAGAAAGTCCTCCGATAGCATTTCCTTCTGCTCCGGCTTCAGAAATTACTTCTGCAGAAATTTTTCTAAGGTCTGAATAAGTAGATCCCTGAACGATTGGAAAAAGTCTTTGCTTATGTCCGTAAAGTTCAGGATTATCATTTGTCCATTCAATACATCTCTTCAACCAACGGTGTGTAAGTTCCATCGATGATTTTGCCTGGTTATAATCACAAGGATAAGGTGTACATTCGTCAAAAGCCATGAAAATATCTGCTCCGATTTGTCTTTGGATTTCCATAGATCTTTCTGGAGAAAACATATGATAGCTTCCATCGATGTGAGATTTGAATCTCGCACCTTCTTCTGTCATTTTTCTGTTACTTGCTAATGAAAACACCTGAAAACCTCCTGAATCTGTAAGAATAGGAAGATCCCAGTTCATGAATTTATGTAATCCACCGGCATCCTGCATTGTTTCCATTCCAGGACGAAGGTAAAGGTGGTAAGTATTTCCCAGAATAATCTGAGCTTTAATGTCTTCTTTTAATTCTCTCTGATGAACTGTCTTTACACTTGCAACAGTTCCTACAGGCATAAAAATAGGAGTTTGAATCTTTCCGTGATCTGTAGTAATCTCCCCTGCCCTAGCTTTTCCTTCAGAGGTTTTTTCTATATTAAAAAATTTCATCTGTATACTATTTTAATTCACCGCCATCAGCGATCTTTTCGGGGAAGCCCCGTTTCATCATTTATTTATTGTGCAAAAGGAGAAGTGTTTCCGCTTTGCTTCAATTTTTCCTTTACATATTTCTCTGCCTTCGGATCTTTTTTGAGTAAAATTTCCTGTGCATTATTTGTGATATCGTTCATTTTCTCTTTGATCACGTAATATTTGAAACTTTCTGTAAAGTCACTAGGTTTTACGTTATGAGCTTTTAAAACGAAACGTGTGCCGGCTTCCATATTCTTGTCCTGATATGTAAAAATCGCCTGGTCATTAATCATAAGATCAGCAATTACTTCAGCCATCACATCCTGATCGATCAGGTTTTTAGGCTTATCGATATAATCGCTGCATGAAAACATACTCAGCAAAACGAAAATAAAGATCAGTTTTTTCATAGCCTGTTGATTATTGATTTCCACTTTAGGTTTAAGACACCAAAAACAGCTTCATGAATAATTCCACCGTTCATTTTGCTTTCTCCTAAAATTCTATTGGTAAATATAATAGGAACTTCTACAATTTTGAAGCCTTTTTTAAAAGCTCTGAATTTCATTTCAATCTGAAATCCATATCCTTTCAGCTTTACATTATCCAATCCGATTTCTTCTAATACTTTTCGGGAGAAACAGACAAAACCGGCTGTTGTATCATGAATAGGAAGTCCCAGAATAAATCTCACATACTTTGAAGCAAAGTAAGACAGCAACACTCTTCCCATAGGCCAGTTTACTACATTTACTCCTTTTGAATAACGGGATCCGATTGCCATATCAGCATTCAGGCATGCTTCAAAAAGTTTAGGCAGATCATTGGGATTATGAGAAAAGTCGGCATCCATTTCAAAAATATAGTCATATTTATTCTCAATAGCCCACTTAAACCCGTGAATGTATGCTTTTCCCAAACCATCTTTGATATGCCTTATTGACAAATGTAAATGATGAGGATATTTTCGCTGTAAGTCTTTTACTACTTCTGCTGTTCCGTCCGGAGAAGAGTCATCTACTACTAAAACATGAAAGCCATCCTCCAATGCAAAAACCGCGGAAATAATATTTTCAATATTTTCCTTTTCGTTGTATGTCGGGATGATGACGAGTTTTTTCATTTCAGTTTGCAAAGATAGTTTATTTAACCTTTTTATTTTATACAAAATAATCTATAATTTTGCAAAAATATTTCGAAGAGATTATATCATATAAACAAAAACTTTATTTATCAGTTTTGAATAGCATGTAAATCAATGGAGAAATATACTTTAGCATAAATTTCATAAGTGAAGCAACAAAAGAAAATCTATGCCAAGTTGTGTTATTTATCGTTAAATAAAAAAATAAAAAACTTAAAATTTGCCGTCATCACAAAACTTCATCAATCATGTAAGAATACCTGAGAACAACGATTGGGTAATTTTTATACTAATAGGCTGTATATTTTTATATGTTTTCATGATGAACATTATAGAAAGGGATGCCAGTCTTAAGGATTTTCTGCTTCAAAAGTATTTTGACGCCAGTAATAACCTGCCGAGCTGGATCATTACCTCCTGTGTGATCACGCTTACACTTTCTGTTCTTATTTCGCAGTATATCCCTGTAGTCCCAAAATACATTGCAGATTTACAAGTGTTGGGATATCAGCTTAATAAGTTTGGTTATACTTTAATGGCAGTTATCTTTTTTTATTTAACAAAGTCTGCTTTAGGATTTTTATTTTACCAAAGTATAGGGGATGGAAAAAAATGGACCATATTTTATTTCACCTCCACAAAGTTCTATTTTATCCTGTCTTTTTTATTAATAATCTTGTGTATCATGCATTATTACTTCCCTATAGACAGAAATAAAATATTCTTATATTATGTCTCCTTCTTTTCTTTTGTATTCATTTTCAAAGTTTTTTTCTATTTATTTCACAAGAACAAGATTCTTCCGGAGAAATGGTATTATAAATTTTTGTATATTTGCACGCTCCAAATCGCACCATTATTACTGCTTTGGAAGTTGTTATTTTTTTAATAAATGTCAAAGATGAGAATAAAGTCTATATTGGTTTCTCAACCAGCGCCTAGTGAGTCTTCTCCATATCTGGATATAGCGAAGAAGGAAAAAATAAAGATTGATTTCCGTCCATTTATCCACGTCGAAGGGGTTGACAATAAAGAGCTCAGAACTCAGAAAATAGATCTGACGCAATATACAGGTATCATTTTTACCAGTAAAAATGCGATTGACCATTACTTCAGACTTGCAGAAGAGCTGCGTTTTTCAGTTCCGGATACAATGAGATATATCTGCCAGTCGGAAGCAATAGCCAACTACCTTCAGAAGCATATTGTTTACAGAAAAAGAAAAATCAGCTTTGGGGAGAAAAACTTCTCGGATCTGCTTCCTCTGTTCAAAAAATTTCCAACTGAAAAATATCTGTTACCATCTTCAGATGTTTTAAGCCCGGATATTGTAAAAACTTTAGATTCTGCAAACGTAGAGTGGACAAGAGCAATCATGTACCGTACGGTATGTAGTGATCTTACAGATATCAACATTAAAGATTATGATATGTTGATTTTCTTCAGCCCACAAGGAATCAAGTCTCTGCAACAAAATTTCCCTGACTTCAAACAGGATGAAACAAAGATTGGGGTTTTCGGAAACACCACTTTAGCTGCCGCAGAAGAAGCAGGATTAAAAGTAGATTTAATGGCGCCAACGAAGGAAACTCCTTCCATGACAATGGCTCTTGAGAAATATGTAAAAGCTCTTCATAAATAGCCTTTACTTTTATAAAATAATCAACCATCTTTTCAGTACGAAAGGATGGTTTTTTTATTATAAAACACACCAAGAATTAACATTTTCACAATAAAAATCAAATAGTTAGAATATTATCCCCTTTCCCCTATTGACAATCTTTTTTATATATATTTAAAAAAAATTTTAGAATGAGAAAATTATTATTTTGTCTATTTTTATTGACAATTGTATTTGTCAGTGCCCAAAACGACAATTGTTCAGAAGCTATTACTCTGAATGTAGGAACAAGCTTCAGTTCAAATGTCATTACATCAAGCAATTCAGGAGCTACTACTGATGGTAATCTTCCTTCCTGCGCTTCATATGCTGTAGATAACGTATGGTTTACAGCTGTAGTACCACAAAGTGGGAAAATCACCATAGAAACACGTAAAACAGACAACTCTGCGTTTGATGATTCTGTACTTACCGTATACAGTGGAACCTGTGGTTCTCTCAGTCAAGTTAGCTGTAATGATGATAATTATAGTAATGAAAATAGTCTTTCAAAGATCCAATTAACAGGGCAGACTCCAGGAGCTATTTTATATATAAGTGTATGGAAATATGATTCAGAAATAGACGATGGGGAGTTTCAAATTTCTGCTTATGAACCCATTCCGCCTACTAATGATAACTGTTCAGAAGCCAAATCTCTAACAGTAGGAGTAGATTTTTCAACCGGAGCAACCACTGTAGACAATACGGGAGCAACAACTGACGGTCCAACTCCTTCATGTGCACCAAATGCATTAAATAACATATGGTTTACAGCAGTAGTTCCTCAAAGTGGAAATCTTAAAGTCACTACATTAAGCACAAGTAATTCATCACTTTATGGAATTACACTTACTGCTTATAATGGCACGTGTGATTCTTTAACAGAGATTGATTGTAATACTAATTCAACAATATCATTAATAGGGAAAACACCAGGTTCAGTCATTTACATAAGTGCATCGAAAGAAGATTCTTACATAGACGATGGGGAGTTTCAAATTTCAGCTTATGATCCTATACCTCCAGGAAATGATAATTGCTCACAGGCAACACCTCTAACAGTAGGAACTGATTTTGATTCACACGTATTTACTGCCAATAATTTTGAAGCAACTAGTGATGGAACCCCACCTTCGTGTAACCCATATTCTATTAATAATATTTGGTTCACCGCAGTAATCCCTCAAAGTGGTCAGTTAAAAATAGTAACCAAAAACATTCCCGAATCTTTATTTCATAGCCCAACCATTAGTGTTTATACAGGCACATGTGATTCTTTAATTGAAATAGGTTGTAGTGTTGATTATGATTATTCATCCATATTACTAACAGGTCAAGTACCAGGCACAACCATATATATTAGTGTATGGAAAAAAGATCAAAATATTGAAGATGGAGAGTTTCAAATTTCCGCTTACGATCCTATCCCACCTACTAATGATAACTGCTCCCAGGCAACACTTTTAACAGTAGGACCCGATTTTGATTCAAATGTAATTACTTCCACCAATGCAGAAGCCACTACTGATGGTACTTTACCTAGTTGTAATGCAGAGGCAAAAGACAATGTTTGGTTTAAAGTTATTGTTCCAGCAAGTGGAAATCTTACAATTGAAACAAATGACGCTCCCGATTCACCATTTTACAACCCACTCCCTACCGTATATAGTGGAGACTGCAACTCTTTAACGGAAATAGAATGCAATCAGGATTTTTATTCTTCTATATCTTTAACATCGCAGACTCCTGGCACCACATTGTATATAAGCGTATGGAAATACAATCCATATAGCTACAATGGAAAGTTCCTAATTTCAGCATACGATGATTCTATATTATCAACTCACGAAATTTCCAAAAATGAAAAGGAGATTACAGCGTTCCCTAACCCTTTTAATGATACCCTCACAATCTCCGATATTTCTAATGTAAATTCAATTTTCATTACGGATACTTCAGGAAGAATGATCAAAACTATAGAGAAACCATCATCCTCTCTTTATCTTAATGATTTAAAAGAAGGTCTTTATTTTGTAACATTAAAGATGAAGGACGGAAGTAAAAAAACGATTAAGGCTATCAAAAAATAACCCTATTATCCAATATTAATGAAAAGGCTATCAAAAATTTGGTAGCCTTTCTTATATTTGAACAAGAATTAATATTGAATATGGCGTGTCTGAAAAATACACAGAACGCAAACAACTAAAAATATAGGATGAAAGCTCCACAAGCAAAAAAAATAGAAAAAATACTGGAAACTCATGGTGACAGAAGAACAGATCATTACTTCTGGCTCAATGAAAGGGAAAATCCCGAAGTCATCAAATATCTTGAGGAAGAAAATGCTTACGAAGAATTCATCATGAAAGATACGGAAGAGCTCCAGGAAGAGCTTTTCGAAGAGATGAAAGCACGCTACAAAAAGGATGATGAATCTCTACCTTATTTCTTCAACGGATATTGGTATATCGTACGTTATGAAGAAGGTAAAGAATATCCTATTTTCTGTAGAAGACATAAGAGTTTAGACAATTCTGAAGAGATTGTACTGGATGTTAATATTTTAGCAGAAGGTGAGGATTTTTTTGAAGTTGGAAGTGTGGCGGTAAGTCCGAATAATGAGTTAGCTTCATTTTCATCAGACAATGTGGGAAGAAGAATTTATACGTTAAATTTCAAAAACCTAAAAACAGGTGAGATCCTTGATGATAAAATTCTTAATACTACAGGAAAAGCAGTTTGGGCTAATGACAACAAGCATATTTTTTACATCAGAAAAGATAAAAGCCTTCGCGCATTCCAGGTGTATAGACATGAACTAGGTACCGATTCTTCCGAAGATATTCTGATTTTCCACGAAAAGGATGAAACCTTCGATGTAAATGTTTTTAAGACAAAATCTTTAAAATATATTTTCATAGCAAGCTCAAGTACAATTTCGGATGAACATCACTTCATTCCTTCTGACAATGTTTTTGCAGACTGGACGGTGATCCAGCCAAGAATTGATGATCTTGAATATTCAGTGGAACATTACGAAGATGAGTTCTATATCATCACAAATGCTGATGATGCTACGAATTTTAAAATCGTTAAAACAAAGATCAATAACTGTGGTATGGAAAACTGGGTGGATGTAATCCCTCACCGTGCTGAAGTTCTGTTAGAAGGTTTTGAAATTTTCAAAGATTATCTGGTTCTTGAAGAAAGAGAAAGAGGTTTACTTCAAATCAAAATTATTGACGAAAAAACACAGGAGTCTCATTATCTTCCTTTCTCTGATCCTACTTATACGACTTACATAGGAATCAATTTAGAGTTTGATACTGAAGTTTTACGCTATGGCTACACTTCTTTAACGCAGCCAAGCTCTACCTATGAGTATAACATGAAAGACAAAACAACCAAGCTATTGAAGCAACAGGAAGTTTTGGGTGGTAAATTCATTCCGGAAAATTATATTTCAGAAAGAATATGGGCAGATTCCAGAGATGGAGAAACGAAGATTCCTATTTCTTTGGTTTATCATAAAGACACGAAAAAGTCAGATGATACTCCTCTTCTTTTATATGGTTATGGAAGTTATGGACACACTGTGGATGCTAGTTTTTCCAATGTAAGGCTATCGATCCTTGACCGTGGATTTATTTATGCCATTGCTCATATCCGAGGTGGTGAATATCTGGGAAGAGAATGGTATGAAGATGGAAAAATGTTATTCAAGAAAAATACGTTCTTCGACTTTATCGATGCCGGAAAATATTTAATCAAAGAAAATTATACTTCATCTCAGCATCTTTATGCGATGGGGGGAAGTGCCGGAGGGCTTTTAGTAGGTGCCGTTGCTAACTACGAACCTCAATTATTTAACGGAATTGTAGCACAGGTACCTTTTGTGGATGTTGTTTCTACCATGCTGGATGATACAATCCCTTTAACAACCGGAGAGTATGATGAATGGGGAAATCCAAATGATGAAGAATATTATCACTATATGAAAGAATATTCTCCATACGACAATGTAGAAGCTAAAGACTATCCACATATGCTGATCACCACTGGATTCCATGATTCTCAGGTACAATACTGGGAACCGGCAAAATGGACGGCAAAACTTAGAGAATTAAAGACAAATGACAATATTCTAGTCTTTAAAACTGATATGAGTTCCGGGCATGGAGGTGCAAGTGGTAGATTTGAATCATTGAAGGAAGATGCATTGGAATATGCTTTTCTTCTGAAAATTGATAAAAAGAATTAAGAAAACAATAAATTTTAAAATATATCGTCATTATAAAAAGTGACAGATATCAACATATGAACGAATCAGAATATTGGAAAAAAATAGAACAGTTCTTTGAAGATAATTTCCAAACGGAAAAAAATCCTCCCATTGAAACGTTATTGTTTTTAATAGGATTACAGGAACTGGGAAGTGGGCAGCAGAAATATACAAAAGATGACAAAGTAAATCTCATCCATATTGCAGTATGCAGATTACTTGAACCGTTTGGATATTATAAATTTACACACTATGAAGACGGATGGCCTCAATTCGAAAAATTGGAAGAACTTCCTGAATTAAGACCGAATGAACAGGCATTGCTTATGAAAAAAGCGATTATTCAGTACTTTCAGGAGGAAGAATTGATCTAAAACCAAAAACGTTAATCTTTGAAAATTTGACAATGAAAACATGTCTTATTTATCAAAACCTTAACTAAAATACAGTTTCCCATACATACAATAGAGATAAGATTATACTTATCTCTATTTTTTTTAATACCACTACCTAAATAACGAAAAATATTTTTTAAAATATAAAAAATAATTAAAATTTTAAACCAATTCATTTACAACGTATTATCATTTTATTTCCTCAATATTCAAGGTAATCTATAGAATATTTCACAAATTGGTTGGTTGATACCACATTAGATTTGTATTTTAGACACTTACAGACCGCATTCTTTTGACCTGCTCCTATGGTCAATTTCCCTCAGAATACATTGGTCCATTTTTCAGGTTTACACATGATGTATAAGCTGAAAAAAACCACAAAACAAATGAAGAACCCAGTTCATATTATGATTATGAGCCGGGAAGGAAAAGAATTGAAAAAACATAAAAAAAACTAAAAACTGAAAAAACTATGCATTTCGATAAAAATTCTTCTGGATAAAACAGATTAAAATTTAAATAGAAATCAACCATGAAAAAAATTAACACTTCTTTGATGTTGCTCATTGTTAATTTGGCTTTTTCACAAGTAGGCATTTCGAAAAATCCTACTGTTGAAATTCACAACAAAGCCATTTTACAGATAGATGGTAAATATGAAGGAATGAATCTCGGCATGATGCTCCCTGAGGTATCCAAGCCGGATCATCTTCCATTATACAACCCATCTGCTGCCGATAGTGAGATGACAGGAATGATGATGTTCGAAAAAACCCATGCTACCTTCTACTCGTATGATGGAGCCAAATGGAACAACGAACCCACCGCCGCAGACTTCAAAATGAAACAGTCCAGATTTTTATCTACTGCCAATGAAGAAACAAGTGTAGTTTGTGTACTTCTTGGCTGTGGACGACATGTGGGGCTTAGTTTCGGTGCTCCTATAGACGGGCAGAAATCTTACAACAATCTTAACATTACAAGAGAAACCGTGGTAGTTCCTGGCGGTGGAGCCTACATTGACAAAAGTTATGACAATGCTAAATTCACCATCAATGAACCTGGTGTTTATGACATTTACTTAAATGTACCTTCAAAAACGGGAGGCGCCGTTTCGTTAACGAGTGGTCCGCAATATCAACTGAGAGCCTATCTTAAACAAAGTAACGGAACTCACAGTGAAGTAAAACTCACCACGTTCTTCCCTGACTATTATGGCGTCCTTGGAATTGGAGGCGATAATAATACTGCTGCATTCACAACGACCAGAATTCGTTTAAATGCCGGAGATTATATCGTTTCCAGGATACATTCCCCATTAGCAACAGTTTCTGTAGCAATTACCCTTACCGCTGCTACCAATAACAACATTGCCCAATACTATCCAAGAGAAATAATGTTTACCAAAGTAAGTGATTAAGATGACTAAGAAAACTATTACACTAAGTATATTTATGGTAGCCACCATAGGAAGCATGGCTTTTGCTCAGGTGAAAATCGGTAACAGACCTGAAACAGTACATCCCAGAGCGATGTTACAGGTAGAGAACAACACAAAAGGAATTATGCTACCCAATGTTGAGAAACACACCCAACTTCCTCATTATAATCCTTCACAACCAGATTTGTATGAAAATAAACCTGAAGATAATGGATTGATATTTTACAGCAAAGAAATAAAAGATGTTGTAAAGTACGATGGATACAGATGGATAGCTGCTACCGAAAAAAGTATAAAAAATTATAAAAATCTAAGCATCCTTGGATCAGGTTCCGCAGATGTAACTGTTGCCAATGTACTTGGAATCACAGGACGTCCTACGTTACAGTTTCAAATATTAAATGATTTTGAACGAAACAATGTCAACAATTTAGGATTAGCAGTCAATACAGATGGAGAGATTACAATTCCTTCGGACGGGTTCTACAGAATCAATCCTTCAGTAAAATCAAGCAATGCAGGAGGTCTTTCAGTAGGAAATGCCGCAACCATTATCTCACTTCAGGCTTTATATGTAAATGCCTCAGGAGATGGATGGCAAAAAATTCATGAAAACAGTTTTCTATTATATGGATTATTAGTCACAGCCGGAAGCTCCAACTCCATCAATAGTTTTTCTACCACAAAATTTCTTAAAGCAGGCGATAAAATCCGATTAAGAGGAGGAATACAGGCTGATACAGGATTAAATGTAGGAGCTGGGGTTACTTTTAAAATGAGTGATAAAGACACATTTTTATACATAGAAAAATTAAACTAAGATGATAAAAAAAATATACTTCACAGCATTTTTGCTCACAGCTAAGATAGCTTTTGCTCAAGTCATCATGGGTGACAGCAACAATCCAAGCACAAACTCTATATTCAGTGTGGTGAATAAAGAAGACAATGCTTCTAATTCTAAAGGAATGATGATTCCCACAGTAAACAACGAAACAGAACTACCCTTGTATAATGCCAGCCAGCCGGATCATTTCAATGACGACTCTACCATGCAGGGAATGATATTCTATCAAAAAGACATTAAAAGAGCCGTTGTATATGATGGTGAAAAATGGAAACCTACCTTCTATGAAAGTGGCGGAAGAACGACAAGAGCCAGCATGAATCCTGCAACAGCAGAAAATGATTTTCCATCAGTAACCTGTGTCCTTATCGGGTGTGGTGAAAAGGATGTTCCTTTCGGTTTTTATAACAGTTCTTTAGACTCAGATAAACTGGGAATTATTAATCCTCAGGGAGCAGTAAATAGTAACTTTAATAATTTCACCTTCAAAGAATCCGGATTTTACAAAGTTCTTATCAGCTTAAAAGTAAAAAGCTCAGGAATACACGTAAGCCCGCCAGTGATCTCTTTCAGAGCATTAAAAAACGGAAATGTACTGGCAAGAAATGACGTTTCTCTGAACGAAGCAATTTTAATTACAGCCGGAGCTAACAGAGTCGGAACCATGGAGTTTTTGGCAATGTTTGATAAAGGCGATCAACTTAAAGTACAGGTATCCGGAGGTGTTTCTATCCTTACCGTAGCTGATAATTACAAAATTGTTCCTACAGATGGAACATTCATCAGTATAGAAAAGCTCTAGTTTCGGTAAAAACGAAGCAATAAAAATAAAAACAGAGTATTCCACTGGAGTGCTCTGTTCTTATAATGATACAAAATTAATTTCGTCATTGTTTTCTTCTTCCTCTTTAACGGTTCAAAATCATTATTTCTTCAAATTCTCCAAAATTTCTTCTAATTGATTAAGCCCCATTTTGAAACCTTCTTCAAATCCCATATCCAGCATTTTTTTCATGATTTCCTGTGATTGATAATGAATATTCACGGTTACTTTCGTTCCTTCTTCCACTCCTGTAAATCCAAATAGCCAATTGGAACTTGGAAAATCTTTATTAATATTTCCATTTTCATCACAGAAAGAGCTCATCCAGTCAAAACTTCTGTGCTCCATGATTTCTCCGTACTTGGATTGGGAATAAGATTTTTCACCATTGGGACCTACCATAGCATAATGCCATACACCTCCTTCTGTAAAATCCTGTTTTACGGTCTCACATTTCCAAGGTCTTGGTCCCCACCACTGATCCAATAATCCGGATTGGGTAAAATAGCTCCATACTGTTGAAACATCAGCTTTGTAAATTTTCATTACATACACACTGTCAGAGTCAAAATCTTTGTTGAAAACGATATTAGATTCCATAAGTAATTATTTTTAATAAAGTTACCGTTTTATTTACTGAAAGGACTTTTCATATGACAAGTAATTATTAATTCATAAATAATTGTTAAAAAAGACTCTTTTAAGAAAAAAAACATAATTTTTTGGCTCGTTTTTTGTTTATGTAATCTTAAAACAATTAATTTTAACATTCATTTTTTCAAAACATATATAATTAAATAATGAATAATAAATTCATCCCAATAATTTCGGTGTTTATGACGATCTCACTGATTGTCTTCGTTACGCTCCAATTTTATTGGCTGAAAGGGTATTACGGTGTACTGGAACAGGATTTTTCAAATAAAGTTTACTCTGTTTTAGAAAACACCTCTAAAACCGTCGAGGAAATTGAAGCTGATAAATACCTTACCAAAGACAACAGAAGTACTATTCTTGCCAACAGCAAAAACCCTTCACTTACAACGATTCAGCAGGTAGAAGATTCCGGTACTCAAAGACAAATCATCTATTCCAAGAATATTATTTCCAATGCACAGCTTCCCATCTCTAAAAAAGGTGACTCTGTAAAACTTACAACTTTATACACCGATGAAGCAGCATACAAAATAAAAAGAGACACTACCAGTCGTGAAATTCTTACTTCAGATATCAATCAGGATATTGAAACCGGAGATTATGCAGTAAAAGAATTCGTAAAAGTATACGGAAATAATCTTCCTATTGCTCAAAGAGTAAATCCCGCTACCCTTGACTCAGTTATTGCAAAAGAGCTTAAGATCAGAGGAATTACGGCAAAATTCGGGTATGGAATCGTTGATAAAGACAATAAACTTACCAGTATAGCCAATAAAGCATATAAAGAAAAAAAGGACAGCAACACTTACAGTTATCCCCTTTTTACGGATAAAAAGTACAACACTTTATACAGCCTTGCTTTGGTTTTCCCTAAAAAAGAATACTCTTTGGCAATGAACAACTGGCCAATGCTGTTGGGAACTTTCCTTTCCTTATTAACGATTTTAGGAATTTATATTATTTCTATCAACTATATGATGAGGCAGAAAAAACTTGCTGAAGTAAAGACAGATTTCATTAATAATATGTCTCATGAGTTTAAAACTCCTTTGGCAACCATTTCTGTAGCAACAGATTCACTAGCGAACGATAAGATTGCAACCAATCCTGATAAGGTAAAATATTATTCAGAATTAATCAAACAGGAAAACCTGAGGATGAAAAAACAGGTAGAAAATGTACTGAATATGTCTAAGCTGGAAAGAAATGAAGTGGAATTATTCCTGAAAGAAACCAATGTAAGAGAATTGATCAAGAGAACTACAGAGTCTTTCAACCTGATTGTACAGCAAAGAAATGGTTCGCTTACCCAAGAATTCAATGCAACTCATTATAATTTTAAAATAGATGAGTTCCACATTTCGAATATGCTGGTCAACCTTTTGGATAACGCGAACAAATACTCTCCTGAATCACCGGAAATTCATGTGGAAACAAGAAATGAAGGACATTGGTATGTGATTGAAATTTCTGATAAAGGAATGGGAATGGAAACCCAGAACAAAACGAAGATCTTTGAAAAATTCTTCAGAGAAGAAACCGGGAATATTCACAATGTAAAAGGACAGGGATTAGGTCTTTCCTATGTTAAAAAAATTGTAGAACTGCACAAAGGGCAGATTATTGTAGACTCCAACAAAGGAAAAGGAAGTACGTTTACAATCAAACTTCCAATGAGCTAAAAACATAAGTAATAAGTGATGAGTAATAAATAATATAAAATGTAAATATTATTTACCCTCATTCATTATAAATAAGAAACCAAATAACAAAATATAAGAAGAGAGAGTGAGTGAGTTCATTCTTAATTGTTAATTATTAATTAGTAAAAGTTATGAGCAACAGAATATTATTAGTAGAGGACGATCAGAGTTTCGGAGCGGTGCTTAAAGATTATTTAACAATCAATAATTTTGAAGTTACCCTTGCAACTGACGGAGAACAGGGACTTAAAGAATTTACAGAAAATGAATTCGACATCTGTATATTTGATGTAATGATGCCTAAGAAGGATGGATTTTCATTAGCTGAAGACGTAAAAAAAATTGATAAAAATACACCCATCATATTCCTTACAGCAAGAAATATGAGAGAAGACATCCTGAAGGGATATCAGTTGGGAGCTGACGATTATATCACCAAGCCATTTGACACTGAACTTCTTTTATATAAAATCAAAGCTATTCTTCAGAGAAGCTCTACACTTGAAAATGAAGAACAGGAACAGTTTAAGATCAGCAATATTTTCTTTGATTCTATGCTGAGACAATTGAAAGTAGGTGATAAAGAATATAAGCTTTCCCCAAAAGAAAACGAATTATTGAAACTTCTTTGCATTCACAGAAACGATTTCATGCCAAGAGATCTTGCTTTAAGAAAGATCTGGAAGAAAGAAAATTACTTTACTGCAAGAAGTATGGACGTTTATATTGCTAAGCTTCGTAAATTATTAAAAGATGATGAAGGATTGGAAATTATCAACGTTCACGGAGAAGGATTCAGACTTCTTGTGAAAAATTAATCTAAAATCATATTATAAATATAAAATTAGCAAAACAATTGAAAATGTTTTGCTAATTTTGTTTCATACCAATGGATATGAAGAATACATTTATAGGTTTGATCACCGTATCATTATTAGCAGTCTCTTGTAAAAAGGATGAAAGAGCAACTTATTTAAAAGAAGAAGCAGGTTCTCAGCAACCCTCAGTAGCAATAAACAACACTTCTAAAACATCATTGATGGATCAGGCAGGAATTAAATCCAACCCAGCTCCAGCACCTATGGCAACCGCTCCTGGAATGAATCCTCCGCACGGACAGCCTGGACACCGTTGTGATATTCCTGTGGGACAACCTTTAAACAGCCAACCTGCAGCTACTCCTTCTCCACAAAATGTCAGCACTGGAAATAAGAATGTTATTCAGGTAGACCCTAATACTGTACCGGCAAATCTTGTGGCTGCAAATAATGCCAGACTGGCTAAAACTGCTCCAGGAATGAATCCTCCTCACGGACAACCAGGACACCGTTGTGACATCCCTGTAGGACAGCCATTAAACAGCAAAGCCGCTCCAACATCTGCTCCGGCTCAAAATATCGTACAGACAACCCCGGCTCCTACTCCTGCCCCGGCAACTCAGAATATTGCAAAGGGTGAAAAACCAAAATTAAACCCTGCACATGGAGAACCTTGGCACAACTGTTCCCTAAAAGTTGGTGATCCATTGCTATAAATTTTGTAATTTTGCAGTTATGAAGCTGTTTCACATACTTGCAATAGTATTTTGTCTGGGAATTTTTTTAGTTCCCAAGGATAGCTTCTATACTCAATCCATGCAGGATACATGCTGTAAAGCAAAATCTGAAAAGAGTGACTGCTGTAAAAATCATTCTTCAAAAAAAGACGGCAAAGATGATTCTAAACAATCATCTTGTAATGATGACTGCTGTTCTTCATGTGTTATCTGCTACACTTTTATTGAAACTCCGTTTTCAAAAAATCTAAGACTGGAACTTTCTTATTACAAAACGAATAAGAATCCACAGTTTCAATACTCAGCTCCGCATCTTTCGGACCGTTTAAAGGAAATCTGGCAACCGCCTAAAATAGGTTAATTAAAGCTTTGTGAGTTCATTATACCATGTAATGAACCGTTTTTTAATTAATCTAAACTTTTAAACAAAATGAAATTATATATTTCCAGGTTTATACTTGGTGCGTTATTCTTATTTACACAATTTATATCGGCTCAAAATCTTTCCAAAAACCAATTCAAGGTAAAAGGAAACTGTGAAATGTGCAAAACCCGAATTGAAGGAGCTGCAAAAAAAGCAGGGGCAAAAACTGCTGTTTACTCTATTGATCTTCAAACACTGACCATAGAAACAGATAAAGTTTCTACAGATGACATTCTGAAAAAAGTGGCAGAAGCAGGGCATGACAATGAAAAATTCAAAGCTTCTGATGATGTTTACAAAAGCCTTCCGGGATGTTGTTTATATGACAGAGATCTACAACCTGAGCAAGCAGAATCTCACCATGAACATCATGCCAATACTGCTGCTCCAGCTAAAAAAAATAATGAGTTTTATGTAAGAGGAAACTGTGCTTCATGTAAAGCAAGAATTGAAAAAGCAGCCAAAAATGCAGGCGCAGATCTAGCTGAATGGAATGCAGAGAAACAAACCGTTATCCTAAACTTCGATCCTTCAAAAACCTCATCAGATAAGATTTTAAAGTCAATTTCTGATGCAGGACACGATAATGAAAAATATAAGGCTGCCGATGATGTTTATAAGGGGTTGCCGGGATGTTGTTTGTACGATAGGGATTTTGCTTTTGGGGAAGCTAATCCAAAGGTTCATTATGAAGAAGAAACAAAACATGATGAACATAAAGAACATCAGGCACAATCTGATAATGAGTCTCACAGCAAGCATGAGAAAAACATTGAAGGTGTTGTGGTAACCGGTTCTAAAGCTGCCACTTCTGTAAGTAAAAAAGAAACAGGGCTTGTTTTTAATATTGATAAAAAGGAGCTACTAAAAGCTGCATGTTGTAATCTATCTGAAAGTTTTGAAACGAACGCAACAGTAGATGTGTCTTTCAGTAATGCGGTAACGGGTACAAAACAGCTGAAAATGCTTGGTTTGGATCAGAAATACACCAGTTTGACAAAGGAACAATTGCCTGAGATCAGAGGACTGGCCTCTGCGTATGGTTTAAATTTCATTCCCGGAAGATGGATTGAAAGTATTCAGCTAACGAAAGGAGGAAGTACTGTAACAAATGGCTATGAGAGTATCACAGGACAAATCAATACAGAGCTTCTGAAAAATGCAAAAACTCCGGAAACGTCATTGAACCTTTTCTCAGATTTTAACGGAAGAGCGGAAATCAATATTACTAATGTGTCTCCTATCAATGATAAATGGTCACAGACTTTTTTACTTCACGGAAACGGAACATTCGGGAATACAGATATGAATGATGATGGTTTCCTTGACAGACCAAAGGGAACTCAGATCAACGCAGCTTATTTATTAAATTATAATGATCTTGAAAAGTCAGGATTCGGGTCTCACTTTGGAATCAATTTTATCAGAGATGAAAGAACTGCAGGACAGATTGGCTTTGATAAAAAACTGGCTCAGGATAAGCAACCTGCCTATGGAGTAGGTATTGATATTTCAAGATTTCAGGTTTGGAATAAAACAGGATATGTCTTTAAAGGAAAACCTTACCAAAGTATCGGCTGGATGAACCAGTACGTGTATCATCAACAAGACAGTTTTTTTGGTTTGAGAAACTATGCAGGAAAACAGCATACGTATTATTCCAATTTAATATTTGAGAGTATTCTAGGAAATACCAACCATAAGTATAAAGCTGGTGCAAGTTTCTTATATGATGGCTATGAAGAGAATTATCTGATTGATAATATGAAGAGAAACGAAATTGTTCCGGGAATTTTTGCTGAATATACTTTAACAGGTTTAAAATATACTTTAGTGGCTGGAACAAGGGTTGATTTTCATAATCTAGCGGGTACTCAGTTTACACCAAGGGTGAATTTCAAGTATGATTTCACGCCACAGACTATTTTAAGACTTTCTGCGGGAAGAGGATTCAGAACGGCGAATGTATTTGCGGAAAACCAACAGTATTTTGCATCAAACAGAGCAATCAACATCTTACCAAACGGAGGAAATATCTATGGATTAAAGCCAGAAATCGCATGGAACTATGGAGCGAGTTTACAACAGGAGTTTAAGCTTTTCGGAAGAAAATCCAGTATCATTGCAGATTTTTTCAGAACGGATTTCCAGGATCAGGTATTGGTAGATTTGGATAGATCTCCTCAGCAGCTGACGTTTTATAACCTTGATGGAAAATCATTTGCCAATTCATTCCAGACTCAGTGGGATTTCACTCCATTCAAAAATTTTGATGTAAGGCTTGCTTATAAATATTATGATGTGCAGGCTGATTATATTGATGGAAGAAGAGAGGTTCCGTTTATGGCAAAACACAGAGGATTTGTTAATCTGGCATATTCTACCAATAAAAATGATAAGGGTGGATTCTGGAGTTTTGATACGACTTTAAACTGGGTTGGAAAGCAAAGACTTCCTGATATGGCTGGGAATCCTGCAGAGTTTCAATTACCTGTTTATTCCAACTCTTACGCTGTATTGAATGCGCAGATTTCAAAAAACTTCAACAAGAAGCTTAGAGCTTATTTGGGAGGAGAAAACCTTACTTCTTATTATCAGAAAAATGCGATTATAGACTTCAAAAATCCTTTCGGAAATTATTTTGATGGCGGAATGGTATATGCTCCTATTATGAAAGCGAATTTCTATGTAGGATTGGATGTTACGTTCTAAAAGAAGGAAAAGTGAGGCTGGAGGTATTCTTTGCCGACAGACTGCTTTAGCTACGATACATTAATATAAATAAAACGTTATAGGTTTTTGAAACCTATAACGTTTATTTTTTTATCTGCTCACTTCAGTTTGAACAATTAGATTATTTCCCAAAATGACCTTTCATAAAACCTCCAATAACTTCCCTCTTCCCGCGCCCCGCTTCCTTACCAAAATAAAAAAGCAGCATCAGAATTGATGCTGCTTTTTATTTTATCTTCCAAAGTCATCCTGTACTCTTACGATATCATCTTCATCTGAAGGATTGGATGCATCTGTATGCTGCCAGATCTCTGCTACAATTCCCCAGCCTGATAAACCAATAAGCCTGTGTCTTTCGCCTTGCTGAAGTTTGATCTGATCTTTCGGTTTGTATTCTGCAAGTTCACCTTCTTCATCGGTATTACTTCTTTTGATTCCTACAGTTCCTTCTACTACCTGCCAAATCTCTGCTCTTCTGTGGTGATATTGCCAGCTTAATCTAGCTTCGGGAGCTACAATAAGAATTTTTGGACTTAACTTTCCTCCTATTCTAAGATTCTCTACATCTATTCCATCAAAATACTGATTGGCAAAATCCTGTGCCTGTATTTCATCAATTACGAAAAAACCACCCCATGGTCTTGTATCATCTTTTGCTGCAATGGTAAAACCTTGTGCCTGCAGCATGCCTTCTACTCTATCGAATATTTCTTTTTTTTCTGTACTCATACAGTTATATGGTATTTCTAATTTAATATTTATTTTCTTGATTCTTCTTTTGACATTGAATACGGGAAGTCTTTCTCCTGTGATCCTCTCTCTTTATTTGGCTTACTATCCATTTTAAAATCCAGAACAGCACCTTTGATCAGTTCCTGATGACTTAACCAATTTTTGGAATAAGGCTGTTTATTTACATTCAATGATTTTACGTATAAATTATCTGTGTTGTTTTCCGGTGCTTTCACTTCAATTTTCTTTCCGTTTTCCAAATGAATGGTAGCTTCTTTAAATAATGGTGCTCCCAATACATATTGATCTGTTGCTGGTGTTACCGGGTAAAAACCTAAAGCTGAGAAAATATACCACGCAGAGGTCTGCCCATTATCTTCATCACCACAATATCCATCAGGTGTCGGCTGATATAATTTGTTCATCACCTGTCTTGCCCAATATTGTGTTTTATAAGGAGCTCCGGCATAATTATACAAATAAATCATATGCTGAATAGGCTGATTTCCATGAGCATATTGTCCCATATTCATGATTTGCATTTCTCTGATCTCGTGGATTACCCCACCATAATAACTGTCATCAAAAACAGGTGGCAGTGAAAACACCTCATCTAGTTTAGCCTCAAATTTCTTTTTACCTCCCATCAGCTCAGCAAGACCATCCACGTCCTGGAAAACCGACCATGTATAATGCCAGCTGTTCCCTTCTGTAAAAGCATCTCCCCACTTAAATGGATTAAAAGGCTTTTGAAAATTACCATCTTTATTTTTACCACGCATTAAACCTGTTTCTTTATCAAACAGATTTTTGTAATTATACGCTCTTTTTTTATAAATATCAATTTCTGACGCAGGTTTTCCTAATGCTTTTCCTAATTTATAAATAGCAAAATCATCATAAGCATATTCTAATGTTCTGGCTGCATTTTCATTAATCTTCACATCGTAAGGAACATAACCTAGTTTATTGTAATATTCTACTCCTGCGCGCCCTACTGCTTCTATTGGTCCTTCATTATCAGCTCCATGTTTTACTGCCTGCCAAAGGGTTTCTATATCGTAACCACGAAGTCCTTTAATATAAGCATCCGCAACTACTGATGCTGAATTGTTCCCAATCATGATATCAGAATATCCAGGGCTGCTCCATTCCGGTAAAAACCCTCCTTCTTTGTAAGCATTCACTAGTCCCTCCTGCATTTCAGTATTAATACTTGGATAAACAAGGTTTAGGAAAGGGTATAATGCACGGAAAGTATCCCAAAATCCTGTTCCTGCAAACATTTTTCCGTCCAGAATTTTCCCATTGTATGGGCTCCAATGTTTTACTTTGTTCTGAGCATCAATTTCGTATAGTTTTTGCGGAAAGAATAAGGTTCTGTATAACGATGAGTAAAAAGTTCTCATCTGTTGATCTGTTCCTCCTTTTACTTCTATTTTTCCTAAAGTTTTATTCCAGATATTTTTAGCATCTGTCTTTACCTGTTCAAAATTTCTGTTTCCAATCTCTCTTTTAAGATTCAGTTCTGCCTGCTCAAAGCTAATGAAGGAAGATGCTACTTTAGCATACACCGATTCTTTATCTTTTAGTTTAAAACCTACTACCGCTCCTGCGTGATCACTTGTAATTTCCAGCTGATCATTGACAAATTTATCATCTTTCCATGCTCTTGTCAGTTCAAAGTCTTTATCAAACTGGATAACAAAGTAGTTTTTAAAGTTGTCATATTTCCCTGTAGAATATCTGGTAGTGTATCCTAAAATTTTTCTTTCTTTAGGAAGAATCTTAACGTATGAACCCTTGTTTAAAGCATCAATTACTACGTAAGCACTGTCTGTTTTTGGAAAATCGAATTTAAAAAAGGATGCTCTTTCAGTAGGAGTAAACTCAGTAGTCACATTAATGTCTGCCAGATATACGCTATAGAAATAGGGAGTTGAAACCTCAGCTTTATGACTGAACCAGCTTGCCCTGTCATCTTCTTTAAATTTAACTTTACCTACTCCCGGCATGATAGAAAATGCACCATAATCATTCATCCATGGAGAAGGCTGATGGGTTTGTTTGAATCCTTTAATCTTGTCTGCATCATAAGTATAAGCCCATCCGTCACCCATTTTTCCGGTTTGGGGCGTCCAGATATTCATTCCCCATGGCAATCCTACTGCGGGATAAGTGTTTCCGGTAGATAAGGAAGGTTTTGACTGGGTTCCCATCAATGGATTTACATAGTCTACAGGGGATAGGTTTTGCCCGAAAGCCAAAGCCTGTACCAGTAGAAAGAAAGTAGAAAATATTGACTTCATTATATCGTTTCGTTGATTAGTTTATTGTTACTTTTTTCGAAGCATAACTTGCCGCCCCTAAAATAGCAGCATCTTCAAAAATAGCAGAAATTTTTACGTCTAGATTAATATTATTCTTTTTTAAATTCTGAATAAACCTTTCTTCAAAGTAAGGATAGGCTTTTGCTATATTTCCTCCTAAAACTAAGGCTTGAGGAGTGTAATGAGCTACATATTTTATGATAAATTCCGAAAGGGAATCGGCATATTCATTAAATATCTGATCCTGAATCTCTTTTGGCTTATCCAATAAGTCTTTGGTTCCTGAAATTTGCTCACCGGTGAGTTCTTCATAGCGATTAACAAACCAACGCGTTGCCAGATAATCTTCTGATATTGAATTTTTAAATGCGGTATCCCACAAGTCTTCATCGGTAGCTGTTTCTCCGTTGTAAAAAGTAGTTCCCAAGCCTGTCCCTAGTGTGATCCCAAAAACTCTTTTGAAATCCTGAACACATCCTCCGAATACTTCTCCTTCCATAAATGCAGCAGCATCATTTACAAAATGAATCTGGTTCTGATCAACAGATAGCCTTTTTGCCAATTCTTCTTTAATATTAACCTGATAAATATCGATGAATTTTCCTTGCTGCATCAAAGATATTCCGTTTTTATAATCGAACGGTCCAGGCATTGCAATTCCAATTAAAAGGTCATCTTTTGAAAGATCGTGAGCGGCTTTTTCAATGGCTGAAACCCATGCAGAGAAAATAATTTCTTTATTATCAAATGAATTGACATGTTCTCTTACGTAGGTTGAAGTAATAATTTCTCGTTTTTCAGCATTTATCTGTGCCAGCGTAATGTGTGATCCGCCAATATCAATTCCTAATATATTCTGCATTGTTTTTAATTTTAATCAATTCTTTATGACTGAAAACAGACAAACAAGAATATACAACCTGTCTGCCTGTTTACAATTTAACTATATTTTAGTTAAAACATTCTATATCTGTATTTTACTTTACTATAATCTTACCTGATGACAAGACTTTATTATTTGAGGATGTAATTTTGTAAATATAAGTACCACTAATTAAATCCTGTGTATTGATTGTATTATTATTTTGACTAATATTCTGTTTTTTTGATAGTTTTCCGGCATTATCGTACAATGCCACTTCAGTAGCAGAGCTGTCATTGATTGTAAAATGAATGTCATTTCCTTTTCTGACTGGATTTGGATATACACCACTTTCTTTTAAGACTTCAGTATCTCTCACAGATAGTGACGTTGCACAGGGAACATCTGTTTTCCAATTAGCATCTGTCATACTCACCAATGTTGCAAAGTGTGTATTTGGAGTTGAATCCAGTGCTGCCGTTCCGCTTCCTTCATCCATTTTCCAGTTGGCTTCAAGATTTGTTGAATTGGGAGCAACATTACATTTATTATCTACTATTTCCTGAGCAGACAATGCTCTTTTCCACACTCTGAATTCATCCAAAGAACCATTGATTGTACGTGAGTTATCATAGTTTCTTCCAAGATAAAGAATTCCGTTAGCAGTAAAGTTACCTGTTACCTGCGAACTTGCATCCAGACTGCCATTCACATACAGTTTCATGGACGCTCCATCATATGTTGCTGCGATATGGTACCATGTATTTGTATTAAATGAGGCATTACTGTTTAGCTTTACCTGTGATGATCCAAAGCTTAATATAAACTGAAGTTTGTTATTGGCAAGATTTCCGTCTCCAAATCTTAACATTGCAGAATTACTGTCTCCCACTTCAATTCCCATGACAGATGAAATGTTAGGAAACGTTGTTTTAAAAGCATTTACTTTTACCCAACCTTCAAATGTCAAAGCATTCCCACTCAGATTAAATTGTCCTGCATTAAGATAATTTGTACTTCCGTTGAAAGAAAGTGATCTTGGACCAGGGCTTGTGATAGGAGCCAAACCGCTATTGAATGTTCCATCTGCTGAATAAGCGCTTGTGGTTCCTCCATTACAGGCAGATTGTACTTTCCATACATAGTTTGTATTAGGGGTAAGGTTTTGTAGAGAATAATTATTTGTGGTAATATTCTGAACCTCGTTCCATGTAGTTGCCGCAGCTGTTTTATATTGTAATGTATAAGAAGATGCTGTTCCGGTCCAGGATAATTGAGTGGTATTTCCGAGATAGCTACCAGATGTTAACCCTGAAGGAGTTGCGCATCCGTTTCCTGAATTAAATCTTGGAGCAAAAAGATAAGTACTCGTTAATGTTGACGAACAATTGGATTGTATTCTCCAGTCGTAATCGGTATTCAAGGTAAGGTTATTGATCGTTACATTATTTCCCGAATAATTAGTGGCTGCATTAGTCCAAACTGTTGAATTTGCGGACTTATAATCGATATTATAGGTTTGCGATCCATTGGAAGTCCAGTTTAATTTTGCTGAAGTTCCTGTAACGTTACTTATATCCAATCCCAATGGCGGATCACAGCTTTGCCCTTGGGACCACGAGTATAACTGTCCACTGAGCTGTGTATTTTCGTTATAAAGAATATTAGAGCCTGTGCTCAGATAGTTGGCAACATTGGCGAAACCCAAATCATACCACATGAAAACACCGTAGCCATCATTTTTTGTACTTGTTGCTAAACTTGCCAGTGTAGAGGCGGAAGTAGAGCCAGAGTTGGTATTTTGGATCCATATTGCGGCTGGAGAAAGCTTTGTTTTATTAAGAGGAGGAACATTTGGAACGCTGTAGGTCCCATACACGGCATTCCAACTGTAATTGATGTAGTTTCCGGCTGCATTACCGTTATAACTTTGTCTTGATGCTGCTGGTCCGTAATAATAGAATGTGATCAGTTTGTCCGGCATTGCCGCTCTAAGCTCCTGTAATAGCATTACAAAAGAACTGTTATTAGGCTGCCCTGTTCCGTTATTACCGTATCCGGCGTATTCATCATCCAGATCTACACCATCCAGTCCATAAGTATTGACGGTGTGGGCAACCTGTAAAGCGAAATCTTTTGCAGCTTCACGATTGGGGAAATTAGAAATTCCCGCACCCTGGTGATTTCCTAAGATATCGAGAAGAACTTTAATTCCTTTTTGCTGTAGGGGTTTCACATAGGTATTTACATCATTCAAAACTTTGGTAACGTTATTGTTACTTGAAATATAGGCTCTGCTTTTGGAAACATCATAATTGATATTGGCTGCAAAGATGATTGCAACGTCAAAAAGCTGCCTGTTTGTGTTCTGAAGTGTATAAGAACCTGCATTCAGCATATTGTTATTATTCACTTCCACATAGCAAACTCCAAGCGGATTGAGCTGCTGTGCATTGAGTTGAGAACCTGTATGAAGCATCATTGCCATCAGGGGAATAAGAAGGGATTTTTTTTTCATAATATAATTTTTTGGAAATGTTTTGTGTTAAAATTTGACATAGGTATCCTTAAGCACTTCTCTTTTATCAAGAGAAGTGCTTAAAAATCAAGTCAATATAAATTCAAAAAAATCTACGTCAGCAGCTCAGGGTTTTCATTAAAGGTCTTCCATAGCAGCTCTCCAAATAAGGTATTTGACCAGGCAAACCATTCTCTGGTGAATTTCTTATCATTGTCTTTATGGAAGGATTCATGCATGAAACCTGTACCACCGTGTGTTTTCTGCAAAGTATCAATACACCATTTGATTTCACTCTTATCATTAGTAGTGAGTGCTTTCATAATGATACTCATTGGCCAGATCATATCAAGCCCAATATGTGGTCCTCCTATTCCTTCCGCCAGCTTACCTTTAAAGAAGAAAGGATTGTTTTCTGACCATACAAATTTTCTTGTATTCAGATAAACAGGATCGTCTGCTTTTACAGCATTCAGATAAGGTAATCCTAACAAACTTGGGCAGTTGGCATCATCCATCAGGTTATAACTTCCAAAACCATTTACTTCAAAAGCATATATTTTTCCATACTCAGGATGGTTATAAATTCCGTATTTCTTAATAGCAGCATCTACCTCATCAGCAAGATCTGTAAGCTGTTGAGCCAATGCTTTATCATTTTTTATCTGAGAAACCATTTCTGCTGCCTGGCGTAAACTTACTACCGCAAATAAATTGGAAGGGATCAGAAATCCATAGATTGTAGCATCATCACTTGGACGGAACATTGAACTGATCAATCCCACAGGTTTCGTAGGATAGCCATATCCTCCCATCGGAACTCCATCGGTTGCCCAAGCGGTTGTACGCTCAAATTTGTAAGGTCCAAGGTCTTTCTTTCTTTGCTGTTCGATGAAAGTTTGTAGGGTAAGTTTAATTCCTTTTAACCAATTATCATCAAAAGGTTTAGTATCTCCTGTCGTTTTCCAGAAGTGATATGCTAAACGGATAGGATAACACAATGAATCTATTTCCCACTTTCTTTCATGGGTTCCCGGTTTCATATCGGTGTGGTCATATTCTTTCCACTTGCTTATTTTGTTGTCATCATTGTAAAACGCATTCGCATAAGGATCTTTCAGTATGAATGTCGTTTGCTTATGAATAACTCCTGATATCAACTTGTGTAACTTTTCATCCTGTTTTGAGAACCGCAGATAAGGAAAAACCTGTGCAGAGCTATCACGAAGCCACATGGCATCAATGTCTCCTGTAATCACATACGTATCCGGAGTACCATTTTTTTCAGTATAATAAACGGTAGTATCCAATGTATTGGGAAAGCAGTTTTCAAACAGCCAGCTTAATTCTTTATTTTTAACTTTCTTTTTAAAAGTCACGATTGCATTTTCCACGGATTCACTGGTAAAATGTCTTTTATCTTTAGGTACACGAACTACAGGAAAACCTTCCGTAACCAAATTTTTAGCAAAAACATTTTGTGTAAACAGCAATCCGGTTCCTGCCAATGCACTTGTTTTAATAAAATCTCTCCTTTCCATTGATACTTTTGTTTCGTTTATTTTTATTAGTCTTATTTTACAGGTTTACTTCCCATTACAAATCTCAACTCACCACCATTCATGATGTCGGCATGGTTTAATTCCCAGCTTTTATATTCTTTTCCATTCAGGAAAATTTTCTGAACGTAGATATTTTTATCTGATATTTTATCTGCTATCACAGTGAATGTTTTACCATTTTCCAATTGAAGAGAAGCTTTTGGAAACTGAGGTGCTCCAATAGCATATACAGGTTTCCCTGGTGTAACAGGATAAAATCCTAATGATGAGAAAATATACCAAGCTGACATTTGTCCGCAATCTTCATTATTGACAATTCCGTCCGGTTTTGCAGCATACATATTATCACGGATGTATTTTACCATCTTCTGAGTTTTGTATGGGCTTCCTGCATAGTTATACAAGTAAGGAACATGATGTCCCGGTTCATCTCCAAATCCTAAGGAACCAATGAATCCTGAGATATCAACATGTTGTTCTCCTTCCATATTCAAGGCTTCTGTAAAGGTTTTATCAAGTTTTTCTTCAAATCCTTTTTTTCCACCATACAGATTCATCATTTCATCAATCTGGTGCGGAACAAAGAAATCGTAAGCCCAGATATTTCCTGAAACCCAATGTGGCTGAAGTTTTTTCCAGTCATTAAGCGCAAAATCCGCAATGAATTTGCCGTCTTTCTGTCTTGGCCAAAAGTGGTTATTTTCTTTATTGAACGTATTCAGGAAGTTCATAGATCGTTTTTTATAAACTTCTGCTTCTTCTTTTTTACCTAATTTTTCAGCTAACTGCTGGATACACCAATCGTCGTAGGCATATTCTAAAGTTGCAGAAACTGAAGCGCCATTTTCAGATGGGCTGTAGCCAAGCTTAATATAATCATTAAGACCTCCACCACCATCACTACTGCTCATTTTATCGGTAAGAGAAGCATCTTTCATCGCAGCAAAAGCTTTTTCACCATCAATTCCCGGTACTCCTTTAGAAATAGCATCCCAGATTACGGAAACACTGTGGTAACCAAGCATACAGAAATTGTCATACCCACAAAGTTCCCAGATAGGCATGTGATCTTTACGATCTGTATATCTGCTGATCAGAGAATTGGCAAATTCTTTAGTATGCTTCTGATCCATAATAGTAAGCAATGGATGTGTTGCTCTGAAGCCATCCCAATAGGAATAGGTACTGTAATTTGTGAACCATTTCGTGTTCATGTTTTCCTGAGCGGCAACATAATCTCCGTTGGTATCCATGTAAAGATTAGGTGCTATAAAAGTGTGATAAACGCCTGTATAGAAAATCTTTCTTTGACTGTCTGTACCTCCTGATACCTGAAATCTACCGATAAGATCCCGCCATGTTTTTTGTGCTGTTTCTTTCGCTTGTGCAAAATCTACATTTTTAGCTTCTTCATCAAAGTTTGCCTGCGCATTCTCTGTACTTACAGGAGATAAAGATACTTTTACTTCGATGCTTTCACTGTCTTCTGTAGAGAATCTTACAAATGCTTTAGCGTCTTTTGCCAATGCAATCTTTTCATTGTTTTTAATTTTTCCTTCTGCATAAACTCCGTAAGATTTAAAAGGTTTCGAAAATTCCATTACAAAATAAGCGAACCTTTTTCCGCCCCAGCCATTGCTGTAACAATATCCTTTTATCTTGTTATTCCCTTCTACACTCACCAAAGTATGGTAAATATTTCCGAAAATTTTATTGGTAGGATCAATAATGATATTGGCTTCTTCACTTTTAGGAAAAGTATATTTATGGAATCCCACTCTTGGAGAAGCTGTAAGTTCAGCTTTCACACCATAGCTATCCAGCATCACGGAATAATAACCAGGAGAAGCTGTTTCTTTATCATGACTAAATGTTGAACGGTATCCTGATCCTGGTTGATCTTCCGATCCGGGAGTCATTTTTACCTGTCCTACCGTTGGCATCACTAAAATGTCTCCAAGATCTGCCCAGCCTGTTCCACTCAGATGATTATGGCTGAATCCCATAATTGTTTTGCTGCTGTAATGATATCCGGAACACCAATCCCAGTCTCCGCTTTTGGTATTTTGATCCGGACTTAACTGAATCATTCCAAAGGGTGTAGTTGCTCCCGGAAACGTATGCCCATGTCCTCCTGTTCCTATAAAAGGATCTACCCAGGATAAAATGTCATTTTTATTTTGCTGGGCATTTGCGGTAAAAACCAGAGCTGTAAAAAGGGAAATAAGCAGTTCTTTTTTCATGATAGTAGAGGTCAGGATTTTTTTTAATTATAAAATTGGTTTAAAAATATGAAAACCGTAATAAAAATCACAGAAATGAAGGAAATTAAGGCGTTCAACATATTAAAAAAACTTTATATGGTTTAGATTGAATTCTTTTTCATAAAATCAATGATTTCTGAAATATAACCAAAGGCAATTGCCACTACAGTATCGGCTGCACCGTAATATACTGTTACTTTGTCACCTTCCGTTAATGCAGCACAAGGGAAAACTACATTCGGAACGTCACCTGTAAGTTCATAGATTTCCGCAGGAGCCAATAGATATGGTTTTGTTCTGTACAATACTTTTGTAGGATCTTCAAGATCAAGTAATGCTGCCCCCATTGAATATCTGAATCCTCTGCAGGTATTGATTACTCCGTGATAGAAAAGCAGCCATCCTTCCTCTGTTTTGATTGGAACCGGACCTCCCCCGATCTTCGTACACTGCCATGCACTGTCTTCAAAAGGAGTTACTTTCATTACACAACGATGTTCTCCCCAGTATTTCATATCAGGGCTGTAGCTGATATAAATATCTCCGAAAGGAGTATGTCCATTATCACTCGGACGGCTCAACATTGCATATTTACCATTGATTTTCTCTGGAAAAAGCACTCCGTTTCTGTTGAAAGGAAGGAAAGCATTTTCACACTGGAAGAATTCTTTAAAATCAAAAGTATATCCTATTCCGATGGTAGGACCATTATATCCGTTGCACCATGTGATCCAATAACGGTCTTCTATAAAGGTGACACGAGGATCATATTTGTAATCAGATTCGATCATTTCAGTATTTCCGGCTTTCATTTCAATAGGATCATGATTGATATCCCAATTGATTCCATCTTTACTGAACCCTGCAAAAATATTCATCTGTACGGCTTTGTTATCGCAACGGAATACTCCTGCAAATCCATCTTCAAAAGGAATTACGGCACTGTTGAATATACTGTTCGATGTAGGAATAGCATATCTGTTAATGATAGGGTTTTCCGAAAACCTCCACATAATATCATTACAATCTTCCGGGCGATCCTGCCAAGGAATCATTACTGATTGAGTTGTCATAAAGTATTTTTACTTTTATTTAATTTTTGTTTAATAATTGATTTTATTCTTCTTTCTTATTTTCTGAATAAGGGAAAGGAACAAATAAAGTCACAAGGAATGCAGGAATTGTAGCGACCAATACCCAGATAAAAAACATTTTATACCCGATCCAGTCACTGATCATCCCACTGAACATTCCCGGAATCATTACTCCAAGATTCATGATTCCTGTTGCAAAGGCATAATGGGCTGTTTTATGTTTTCCTGGTGCGATCTGCTGCATCATATACAACATCAACCCCACAAAACCGAATCCATACCCGAAATATTCCACAACTACAGCAATTCCTACAGGTAAAAGTTCTGTCGGCTGATAATGTGCTAACAGGGCATAAACCACAAAAGGAATATTGAATGCACAGCACAGCCATATCAACGATTTTTTCAAGCCTCTTGCGGAAATAAAATACCCGGCAAGAACAGATCCCAAAATAAAGGCTGCAGATCCGTATGTTCCATAAATAAGCCCAATATCTGAGGTAGATAAGCCTAACCCGCCTGAGGTTCTGGATGCTTTAAAGAATAATGGTGCAATTTTTATAGCAAAACCTTCTGCAAAACGATACAAAATAATGAACAGTACAGACCATAGAATATTCTTTTTGGTAAAAAAGGAGGTAATGATATCCAACAGTTCTTTACGGACGTTTCCTGTTGTTTTTTCATCTTTTTTATCCTTTTGTTTTTTCTAAAATGCCTGCAAAATAGACTAATGCTCCACTACTGATAATTTTAGCAAGGTTATAAAAAGCTCCCTGCCAGCCAATATATTTTGCCTGTTCTTTATTGGTAAGAAACCCAATATAAGTTCCGTCTGCCACTACATCATGGGTTGCTCCACAGAATGCAACGACAGCAAAAAGAGCAATACTATACTTGAAAAAATCATGTAAAGGAAGGCTTAATGCCACCAATGCAAAGAGAATTCCCATAGCAAACTGGGTAAAAACAACAAAGAATTTTTTGGTTTTATAGATCTCCAAAAAAGGACTCCAGAATGGTTTCAATGTCCATGAAAACATAATAAGAGCCGTCCAGAAAGTGATCTGTGAATCCGAAACACCCATATCTTTATACATGATTCCCGACACCGCATTAATGGTCACAAAAGGCACACCCATTGCAAAATATAATGTGGATATCCAAAGAATCGGCTGAATCCGACGGGTTCCGGAGTTGTTTTTTCCCATATTTAAAAATAAGATTCTAAAGAAAAAGAGAACATCTCAAAGCTCATTCAGCTAAAAACGAAACTATAAATTTATCAGAGAGCCTACGTTACTCTCCTATCTGAATGAATCAGATGCAATCTGACCTTGAGATGTCTCTGTATTGTTACGTGATGTTGATATTATAATTTTTTATCCCACCATAGCTTGGTTCCTCCCGTATCAGGTCCGTTAAGCATTTGTAATGCCTGCTGATAATTGTAAAGTGAGGTTTTTGTACTGATCGTATACGGAAGTCTTCGAATCATTGCTTCTGTACTGATGGTTCCTCCACTATCATTTTTTCTCACTTTGAAAAGGATTGGATATCCTGTTCTTCTTTGTTCAGCCCATGCTTCTGGTCCGTTCGGGTAAAGAGAAAGCCATTTTTGAGTAATGATTCTTTCCAGCTTTCTTTCATTAGAATCAGCATCATTCCATGCAATTGTAATGGTACTAAGCTGAGAGTCTCCTGCATTTATATTATTGGCTGTATTTTTAGGATCAACATATGGTGCTTCAGTATCTGTTGTATTGGCAAGATAGCTAACAACATCTGCACTTTTTCCCCATTCTCCAAAGGATTGCTGAACTCCGGTTTGATAGTTTGTTTTTATATCTCCTGCTCCTCCATATCCTCTCAAGGCTGCTTCTGCTTTCAGGAACCATGTTTCTGCTGCTGTGAATAATTTCAGTTTACCATCTGTTGATGAGAAATAGTCTCCTGAGGCTGCTTTTGCCTGAGGCTGAGAGAATCCGCCATAGGTTGTCTTACCATTTAATAGATCTATTCCCTGACGTATTCCAATAAACGTTCCTTGTACCTGAGTGTCTGTCGCAGGAATTGCATACGCTGAAAGCCTCGGATCTTTATATCCATTCATATAAGCCATCAAAGGTGCTCCTATCATACAGTCTCCATACGTATAAATAATAAAACTCAACTCAGACTGCCCTACACTTATTAAAGCATTATCAGCATTTTCCGTAATCAGTCCTGCTGATGAAGACAATGCTTCTTCTGCATATTGTTTTGATTTTGCGGGGTCTGCATAGCTCATTCTCATTGCCAGTCTTAGCTTAAGCGAATTGGCAAGTTTTGCCCATTTAATCATACTTCCGCCGTATACCAGATCTGCTTTTTTCAATGCAGACTTATCTTCTACACTTTCTGTTGCCGGTGTTGCTATTACTTTTTGTAAGTCATTGATTGCAGCTGTAAGATCTGCGATGAAATAGTTGTACGCTTGCTCCTGAGAATCAAAATCAGTAACTCCGTTAGCATTTGGAGTTTCGTATTTACTGTATACTACAGGACCATGGCTATCTGCTACTCTTGCTGCAGTAATAACTTTCAGAATTTTTTTAACCGCAAATGTTCCTGTAAAATCTACTCCTTTGTAAGTTACTTTAGCTGTATTATCAATAATGATAGAGTAATTGAAAATATCTTGTTGCTTAGCAATGATTTTACTGTTCCAGTCATCCACCATAGAATAAGTAAGATTATTTACTCCACTGTTGAATGGCGTTGCAGTACTGAACATTCCACTGTACATATCTGCACTTAGGTTGGGGTAACGCTGATAATCTGCCTGCAATCCTCTCTGTATGGATTTCATAGGATCCACTATGGCGTAAAAATCTGCGTAGAAGTTTTCAGGTCCTCCTAATTTCTCCTGATTATATTCTTCAAAGTCATTGGTACATCCTATGGCAGAAAATAATGCTACTGCTCCTAATGTTAATATTTTAATGGTATTTATTTTCATTTTGTAATTGTAAAAAGTTAGAAGTTTGCCTTTAATGATAGTCCTATAGAACGGGTAACCGGTAGTCCGAATGAATCTACTCCTACCCCTCCAGGTGTATTTCCGGACACTTGTTCAGGATCAAACGGTGCTTTTTTGTAGAAGAAAAATAAATTAGTTCCCACTAAGCTTACTGTAGCATTTTTCATGTATTTTGAATTGATGTCAAAAGTATATGAAACGGAAGCCTGACGTAAACGTACTGTTGTAGCACTGTACATATAAGCTTCATCTATTCCTTTTGCATAACCTTCTGATGTACCTACAGCCTTATAATATTCCTGAGGATTTGTTAAGCCTGTATAAGCCTGACCTGCATTAGGTGTTCCCGGTGCATATACCGCATTGGGAATAGACACTCCACCTGCATCTCTTGCATCGGCAGAAGCTTTACTAACTCCGTATAAATCATTCGCTTTTTCTGTAAGAGAAAGAACTTGACCTCCAAATTTTCCGTCAATAAGGAAGGAAACTCCAAGTTTACCGATGTTAAATGTATTATTAAATCCAAGGATAAATTTAGGGTTCGGATTTCCAAGATAAGCAGGCGTTCCTTCTGCTAACGGAGCTCCTTTTTCATTCACTAAAATACGTCCCTGATCATCTCTCTTGAATTTTATTCCATAAATATCTCCGAAAGATCCTCCCAGTTTAAGCCTTGTATAATCTCCTCCTCCCGTCAATGAGAATAGCTGATCTTCTTTGATACTCAAACTTGATGGGAAAAGCTCAACAATTTTATTTTTGTTTGCCGATGCGTTCACCATCGTTGTCCAGCCAAATTTTTCAGAATTAAAGATTTTATAGGATAAAGAAGACTCAAAACCTGTATTTCTGATCTTTCCTGCGTTAATGTAGTATGATCCCGGTGCCAATCCTCCTAAGTTAGAAGAAATAGAAGTTTCCAGCAGCTGGTTACTAGTATTGGAATTATAATAAGTAATATCAAAACTAAGTCTGTTGTTTAACATCCTTATTTCGGTTCCGGCTTCAAATGTTTTATTAAGTTCAGGTCTTGGAAGTAGTGCTTCAAAACCAGCTCCCGTAGCAAAAGAACTCTTAGGATATACAATAGTTCCCGCATCTACTCCATAGGTATAACCTTTACTGTATTCTACCATTGCATTGGAAATATTGGCAGGCAATCCTAATCCGACAGTGGCATATGATCCTCTTACTTTCCAGAAATTGATCGTTTCCGGAAGTTTGAAAATAGAAGATAATATTGCATTTGCCCCTACCGATTCGTAATCAACCCCTTTTTGATCTGTCAAAGCTAACGTAGAATCCCAGTCATTTCTGAATGTCATATCTACATAAAACATATTTTTATATCCTAATGAAACACTTGCAAATACAGACTGTACCTGCTTTTTCATATTGGTGTAAATATTATGGTAGCCATCTCCCGGCGCCCTGTTCACATTCCATTGAAGATTATTTGCTGCGAAAAGATTCGGAACCGCCAGATAAGCATTATCAATCTGAGTGATTTTGTTTCTTGTAGTATTGATACTTCCTCCTACCGTAAAATCTAAAGAAAGAGCATCATTTATCTTAGGGCTACCTATTAGCAAGACATCTCCATAAGTAGAAGAGTTTTCATAGATATTTTTAAGCATTCTTCCATTAGCCCCTTCTGCCAATAAGCTCGGTGCTGAAAAAGCAGCAATATCACGTTGGCTGTCTGATGTATTCCAGCTATAGTTCCCTCTTACTCTTGCAGATAACCATGGATTGATCTGATAAGATAGAGAAAGAGCACCGTAAGCATTTTTATTGCTCACTGTCACCGGATTTCTATTTAAGATCCAATAAGGATTTTGTGTTGCCGGATTTCCTTTGAAAGATCCGTTTGGATTAACTTCCCACCAATTCTGAGCAGGCAAATATCTTGTTTTATCCCAAATAGTATAGCTATCAGCACCGTACTGATCAAAATTTACTCCTCTTGGCAACCAGTATAAACTCGTTAAAGGAGAAAAAGAAGCTCCCGGAGTCTGTCTGTTTTTACTTTCCTGTAATGATCCAATAAAATTAGCATCTAATGTCAGTTTATCATCCAGAAACTTACTTGAATTTCTAAAAGAGATATTATACTGATCAAAATAAGACATCGGAATCACTCCTTTATTCGTTGTATTCCCGATAGAGAAATAATTTGTTGATTTTTCATTTCCGGACTGAAAAGAAAGGCTGTTCACCCATGTAGTTCCAGTTTGCAGAAAATCTTTAAGATAATCTTTTGATGCTCCTTTTGCACCCCAGCTGTATATCGATTGTCCAGGCTGCTGATCTGGTACAGATGGATCATATGATAAATAGCTGTGTTGTAGTTTTGGAAGACTATAAGCTCTTTCTACGGTAAGGCTGGTGCTATATGTAATAGAACTTTTGCCCATTTTTCCTTTTTTAGTCGTAATCAAGATGGCTCCATTTCCTCCGGCAGAACCGTATAACGCAGAAGCAGAAGCCCCTTTAAGGAAATTGATACTCTCAATATCATCAGGATTAATAGAACTTAATACATCTCCCGGGTCCGGCATATTGGAATACTGTCCAATATCCGCTGATTTTCCTGTTCCGTTTATAATAGGAATACCATCAATTACATAGAGAGGCTGGCTATTAGAAACAGATTTATTACCTCTCATTATTACCCTTACCGAGCTTCCTACACCATTGGTTCTATTGATTTGTACGTTGGAAACTTTTCCGTTGATGGAATTTAAAAGGTTAGGCGTTTTCACTTCTGTCAGCTCATCGCCGCCAATTTGCTGGCTGGAGTAAGTAAGTGAACGTGCCTGTCTTTTAACCCCCAAAGAGGTAACTACGACCTCCTGAATATCGGTTGTCTTCGTAGTATCGGTTGTCTTTTTCTCCTGTGCATTGGCAGAAAGTGAAAAAACGAATAGAACCGGTATAACTGCTTTTCTCATAAGGCTTAGATTAGTTAGATTTAGTTGAGAATCAATGACATCGCTTTACAAATTAAATACAAATACTTTATTAAGTTTTAAGCAATATTTTGCCGTTTATGTATTAAATTATTTAAAATTCTGTTAAGATTTAATTCACATTCACAAATCTAAATTTTGTTACCAGCCTGATATAATACTATTTTATCATAAAACGATATTATTTTTTCAGCAATTTCAAAAACACACAATTAAACATATGGTTATCAATAAAATACATTCTTATAACAACACTCAAAAGAAGAGGATTTATCTTAATATTTTTTTTAAACAAATCAGAAAATAATCTATTTTATTTTCATCATATTCTGATCATAAGAAAAGTTTACATCTAAGAAAATAAGTATGGAACGAAGTTTATTCAATCTTTTTCACTCCTTTAAACTGCTCTCTGAATTCAGTAGGAGTAGTATTTTTAATTGACTTAAAAACCTTGTTGAAATTAGCAATATTATTAAATCCCGATTCGAAAGCGATTTCAAAAACGGTAAGATTTTTTTCCATCAGCCATCTTGCGGCATAGCTGATTCTTATTTCATTCAGATAATTGATAAATGTTTTTCCGGTTCTCTTTTTGATAAATCGGTTGAACGTTACATTACTCATATTCACGAGCGCAGCAACGGTATCAAGCGTTATTTTATTTTCAAAATTTTCATGCACAAAATCATGAATAACCTTCATTTTATCATTATCTACAAAAGTTTCAAGTTCTATACTGTAAGAAGATAGTAAAGTCTTGTTTTCTGCTGTGGCAAGTTCGTTGAGAATCTTCATTATTTCTATAAAGGACTCAAAACTATTCATCTTGGAAAGATTTAAAAACGAATCTTTTAGTTTCTCAGCAGTTTCCGTTGAAAAAAGAATCCCTCTTATGGAATCCTTCATCAGATTATTGATCGGCTTAAGGATATTCTTCTGCATCATAGACTGATTAAAGAAATCCTGATTGAATTGTATTGTGATTTCATGGGTCTTTCTATGTTTGCATCTGTAATTTGCCCAGCAATGTGGTAAATTGGGACCCACCAATACCAATTCCAAGTTCCCAATTTCTCCTGTATGATCTCCTATCATTCTGCGGTAACCTTTTCCTTTGTACACAAAATTGATCTCAATTTCAGGATGATAATGATATGGAAATTCAAAAGATTCCTTGATTCTGTCAAATACCAAAAAGCTATCTTCAGGAGATAGTGGAGTTATTTCTCGTAGAATATTTTCTAATTCATTCATACAGCCCACTTTCAAAAGGTTAATATAATTCGGAGTAAAGTACAAGTCTTCGTAAAATTGATAAAATATTATTAATATAACGATACAATTTTCTTTTTTTCATAAGAAACGTATAAATGAGCTTCTTCTAAGTAATTAGATGCGTTTAACATTATGCTTTTTTGTATCTTTAAATAAAATATTAAAAGCTTTTTTTACAAAAAAGGACATAGTATCACATTAATTTTAAATAAAATATAATAGTATGAAACGTAATGCAACAGCCGTTTGGAACGGAACAATCAAAGAAGGTAAAGGTCATTTAACTACTCAAAGCACAGCTCTGAACCAAACGCAATATTCTTTTAGCAGCCGCTTTGCTGATGGCGTAGGGACCAACCCTGAGGAGCTACTGGCAGCTGCTCATGCCGGATGTTTCACGATGAAACTGGATGCAGAACTTTCACAAGCCGGCTATACCCCTGAAGAGTTAAAAACTACTTCTGTCATCACTCTTGACCCAAGCATAGGAAAAATTACAAAATCAGAATTGACATTGACTGCAAAAGTTCCTGGAATTTCTGAGGAAGAATTTCAAAAGTTTGCTAAAATCGCAGAAGAAGGATGCCCTGTAAGTGCTGCCTTTAATTTTGAGATCACTCTGAATGCTACTTTAGCATAGAATTCAAAGATACCAATACAATAAGTCTGGGTTCTGATTAAGTACTCAGACTCTATTTTAAAATAAAATATACCGATTGGTATATTTTTGTATATTTGCATAATAATTAAGCACTTAAAATGTCAAAGGCAGAAAAGACAAAACAATTTATCATTGAGAAAACAGCAACTTTGTTCAATACTAAAGGCTATGGTGCTACCTCATTGTCAGATATCACCCAGGCAACCGGGCTGACTAAGGGAAGTATTTATGGAAACTTTGAGAATAAAGATCAGGTGGCAATTGAAGTCTATAAATACAATGCCGGACTTGTAAGCAGAGTAATGAATGAATCTCTTGGGGAACAATATTCAACCTCAACGGAAAAACTTAATGCTTTTGTTGCTTTTTACAGGAAAAACTGGCGCTCTGTGTTTTCAAATGGAGGTTGCCCGTTAATGAATGCAGCAACGGAAGCAGATGATTCCTTCCCCATCCTTAAAAAATGTGTTCAGCAATCTTTTACATTATGGACTGAAAGAATCTCTTTGGTAATAAAACAGGGACAGCAATCCGGAGAACTGAATAAATCAGTAAACGCAGAGGAATATGCTTCTTTGTTTATTATGCTTATTGAGGGGGGTATTTTACTTTCAAAAACAATGGATGACGAAAAATTCCTGAATCAGGCATTAGATAAAATTAAAAACATAATCGAATATGAATTAATTATTCTTCCTTTATAAATAACACAATATGGAAACAAAAAAAGTAGCAATTGTAGGATACAACAGAATTCCTTTCGCAAGAATGAATACAGCCTACGCAGAAAAAGGAAACCAGGATCTATTGTTGGCTTCTCTTAACGGATTGATAGATCAATATAAATTAAAAGGCAAATTACTCGGTGAAGTTGCCGGCGGTGCAGTCATCAAACATATTTCTGAAAGTAACCTCATCAGAGAAACGGTAATGAATACATCATTAGACCCCGCTACTCCTGCCTGTGATCTTCAACAAGCTTGTGATACAGGAATAGAAGCAGCTATTTACATTGGAAATAAAATAGCTTTAGGGCAAATAGAAAGCGGTATCGCTTGTGGTGTAGAGGCAATGAACAATATTCCATTCGAATCTTCTCCCCGATTGAGAAAAGCTCTTTTAAATGCTAATAAAGAAAAGTCTGTCTTTGGAAAGCTAAAGCAGCTATTAAGTCCAAAACTGAAAGACTGGATGCCTATTCCTTATAAGGGGCAGGAGCCTAAAACAGGATTGGTAATGGGTGAACATACTGAGATTACAGCAAAATATTACAATATTTCAAGAGAAGAGCAAGACGAATTAGCACTGAAGAGCCATCAAAATATGTCAAAAGCTTATGATGAAGGGTTCTTTGATGATATGATTACTCCTGCATTTGGTTTGGATAAAGATAATAATCTGCGTCGTGATACCAGCCTTGAAAAACTCTCACAATTAAAACCTGCCTTTGATAAACAAAACGGGACTTTAACTGCTGGAAATTCTACCCCTTTTACCGATGGTGCCTCAGCGGTCTTATTAGCTAGTGAAGAATGGGCAAAAGCCAATAATCTTCCGGTTCTGGCATATATTACCTTTTCTGAACTTGCTGGAATAGAATATGTAGAAAACAGACAGAATCTATTATTAGCACCTGTATTTGCCGCAGAAAGAATGTTGAAAAAAGCAGAGATGAATCTGGAAGACTTTGATTATTATGAAATCCATGAAGCTTTCGCAGCACAGGTTTTAGCAACTATAAAGATCTGGGAAAATGACGATCTGGCGAAACAATTCGGATTGGAGAAAGCACTGGGTAAGATTGATAGAAGCAAACTTAATGTAAAAGGAGGGAGCCTTGCTGTCGCTCACCCTTTTGCGGCTACCGGTGGAAGAATCATTGCAACATTAGATAAACTATTGAATGAAAAAGGTAGTGGAAAAGGCTTTATTTCTATATGTGCAGCTCGTGGACAGGGAGTAACGATGATCATAGAAAAGTAAGAAATAGTGATTTTTTCAAAATAAAATTCGTTATGCTACAAATAATACACTGAAATATTCGTTCGTAGCGAAATTAAAATGATAATATTGCAAACGCAAAAACACAACGATAGAAGAAAGACGTGAAATGAAGCATGGGTAAATCGGATTTACCGCATGAAAATCTAATCTGTTTAAATTAATAACTAATATGAAGAGAGTTGTCATTACAGGATTGGGAGCAGTGACGCCCCTGGGAAACAATGTCGAAGATTTTTGGCAAAATAGCATTAACGGAGCTAGTGGAGCGGGATTAATCACTCATTTCGATTCAGAAAAATTTAAGGTACACTTCGCTTGTGAGCTGAAAAATTTTGATCCAAAGGTATATCTTAATCACAACGAGATCAAAAGAAGTGATCTCTTTACACAATATGCGATGTATGCTTCTGCTGAGGCTTTGCAGGATTCAGGTCTGGAGCTTGAAACTATGGATCCATTTGACACTGGAGTGATCTGGGGAACAGGGCAAGGCGGAATGTGGACTTTTGAAAAGGAAGTAATGGATTTTGCACAAGGTGATGGTTCACCACGTTTCAATCCTTTCTTTGTTCCTAAGTTTATTGCCAATATGGCTTCAGGAATGATCTCTATGAAATATGGACTTCAGGGAATCAATTATACAACGGTTTCTGCATGTGCTACAGGAAATACAGCATTAATGGATGCTTTCAATTATATTCGTCTTGGAAAAGCAAAAGTAATCATCAGTGGAGGTTCCGAAGCAGCCATTACACCAGCTTCAATAGGAGGTTTCTCTATCATGAAGGCAATGTCTACCAGAAATGATGATTTTGCGACAGCCAGCCGTCCTTATGACGCAGACAGAGACGGTTTCGTAATGGGTGAAGGTGCAGGTGCATTAATTCTTGAAGAATACGAACATGCTAAAGCAAGAGGAGCAAAGATCTATGCAGAATTAGCCGGAGCAGCAATGACAGCAGATGCCTATCATATGACGGCACCTCATCCGGAAGGAGTGGGAGCGATCAAAGCCATGCAGTTAGCTGTAAAAGAAGCAGGTGCTAATATGGAAGACATTGATTATATCAATCCGCATGCAACTTCTACTCCATTAGGTGATCTGATTGAATTAAAAGCGATCAATAAGGCATTTAAAGGAAATAAAACGCTTGATATAAGCGCTACAAAATCTATGACAGGGCACTTATTAGGAGCTGCAGGAGCTGTTGAAGCAATTCTTTCTATTAAAGCTATTGAAAATGGTATTATTCCTCCTACGATTAACCTTCATAGTATTGATGAGGCTATTCCGAAAGATATAAATATTGTATTCGGAGAGGCTAAAGAGAAAGATATCAATTTTGCATTAAGTAATGCCTTCGGATTCGGAGGACATAATGCTACTTTAGTTTTCAAAAAATTCAGCTAGTTCTAAAATAATAATTTTTAATCCCTGTGCTTTTGCATAGGGATTTTTATTTTGTTTCCTTGATTGAGCAGATAAAGCAGATTTTATTATAAAGAAAAAGCAGCCCATTGGCTGCTTCAAAACATAACGAATATACTCTATAAAAGAGTTGTATTAAAAGTTATTGTCCGTCGCGTACGAAAAAGTCATCCGCATTTTCCGCAATAGGAATATATAATCTTTCCCACTCTTTACTTTTCACCATGTCCCAGCTGTGTCCCGTTCCTTTAAGGTCTTCAGCAAGAAGTACCACTCCTGGTTTAATCATGAAAGTAGAGCCATCAGTTACCTTAAATCTGATATTTCCTTTAATGGTAATCACATACTGCCTTCTGGGAGCAGGATGGGCATTTTTCTCCCATTCTTCTGTCTTGTTGCTCATCCAGAAAGTGGTTGTATTCATGTGTTTAAGAGTCGGAATCTTTCCTTTTTCGAAAGAGCATGAGCCATCCGGATTATTAATTAATCTTATAGCAGGAATAAACTCTGTAGATTCTTCCGGGGTTACGCTTACGTTTTTATGATTTTTATGTTGTCCATTCATAAATCCTACGGTGCTTAATGCTAAAACAAGGCTGAAGCCTTTAATGATTTTTTTCATTATAAATTTAAATTTTATTTTTAATTATATACAGTATCATGAACTAACATTCTTTCAAAGAATGGTTTGTATTTTTGCACCAATGCAAGATGTTCAGGAAGTTGCCCATAAGCTTCCAGTTCTTCCAGGCTGTCAAATTCCATAGATGCATTATAGGTAAACGTATTGTCCAGAACATCTCGCGGGCTTGAAGCGGCGGGCTTTCCGTAACGGAGATTTTTCTGGTAAGGAAGTTTTTTAAGACCTTCAAAAAAATTTTCAAACTCTTTAACTTCTTGCTCCGAAAGGTCTTTTCTGAGCCAGAATAATAAATAATGGAAGTACATTTTTTTCTTTTTTATAGGATTAAACATTGGTAAAGCAGAGGCAAACATATTTCCGGAAATAAGTAACAAAGCTGAAGCCTGTACCGACCGGAATAAAAACTTTCTTCTCTCCATAGTCATATATTTTAATTAAAATCAATTCTGTATTTAAGGACAAATTGCCATTTTCTATCTGAAACAACCGCATTATTCGAAGGATCATTAGCGTAGACAGGTCTATTCTGAGCATCAAAGGTTAATCTCGAAGACATTCCATTCATCAATAGTGATATTCCTGCATCATAGACTACAGCATTATCATGAAGCCCTTTTAAATCGGACAACTGTACTCCAACAGCAGGCTGAAGCTGAAGGTTTTTCTTTTCTTTATCTAAATAAGGAAGCGTTCCTCCTAATTGTAAATAATAGGTATTTCCTGTTCCAATCACCGGCATAGCATTTCCGGGACCGTTTAGACTGGCTTGTGTGACGTCTACTGAAGTAGCTGGGTTGTTTGTCCCTACATAGCGGATATAATTAGGTCCATAGTCGTTATGCATTGCCATTCCATACGCACTTACCGAGGTTCCTTTCTCTTTATTTAAAGGAGCATCATAAAACAAGTCTACTGCAAAACTCTTCATATCATCATTCACAGTATTCTTAGCAGCATCCTGGTGCCATAAAGCATTATGGATATAATCAAAACCTACTCCCAGACTCAACACATTCTTTTTTCCAACATAGGTACCTGAATTAAAAGGTGTTGAAATATTTTCTTTATCCAAAAAAGCATATCTGAAATAACCTGAAAAATCTTTTCCTGGGGAATTTTTACTGAAAGTAGCCACATTAAATTTAGGATCTGAAGTAGCCATGGTATAAGGATCCGCAACAACCAATCGATAATCAAATTTACCAAGCTGCCCTTTAATATAAGCACTGAGTTCACGTACAGTATAATCGGTAGCACCTGCATTAGATGTCGCATATGCCGGTAAATCATACAGCAGTGTATTCAAAGGACCTGTGGTAAATCTTGAAAGCCCTCTCCATGTAGAACGCCCAGCCCCAAAAGCTATTTTATCACTAAAAGCATATTCTGCATAAGCATCCAATAAATCAAAGTAATTACTACCTTTTGCATTGACATTGACATTGGTAGTTCCTCCCTGTAATACAAACATTAATTTTTCAGTAGGTTTATACGTCATTTTTACCCGAACTCTGCGAAGAGAAAGGTCGGAAGCATCTGATTTAGCTTCGTTATTGATAAGGCTCCCAGGGTTAAGCTGGGTATATCTTGCCCATAATTCTGCATAACCGCTCAGGGAAATATAACGTGAATGTTCATCATTAAAATAATGAGTCAATCCCGGATTATTAAAATCATTTTTTTTCTGAGCTTCTAATTTTCCCGCAATTCCCAACAGGACAAATAAAGCGATTCCGGTTCTGAAAGATCTTGTCTTCATATTTTTCTGTTCTAATCTTTTTTGTTGATTTCAACGGGACAAAATTAGATCGGGAAAGCCGGTACCGTTATTAGAAAACTATTAGAAACCTTATAGAAAACTATTAAAAGAGTTAATCTGTTACCATAAAAAGAAAATAAGAAATACCTTTGCAAAGGGCTTAAGGCAATCTGAGAATCAATATTTTAAAAACAAAATACTAACCTGAATATCAGCCTTCAACACCCTTAATATTTCCTTATGAGAATTTTAATAATAGAAGATAATTCACGGGTTTCAAGTTTATTAAAGCGAGGTCTTGAAAGCCAGGACTATCAGGTATACATTTCAGAAGACGCGGAAGATGCTGTCGTTTTGCTTAATAAATTAACCTTTGATCTGGCAATTACAGACATTATGCTTCCCAAAATGAACGGAATAGATTTATGCAAATTTATTAAACAGAAATATCCTGACTTACCGGTTATCATGCTTACAGCATTAGGAACAATTGATGAGAAGGTAGAAGGATTTGATGCAGGAGCTGGTGATTATATGGTAAAGCCCTTTGAAATAAGAGAACTTTTTGTCAGAATAAAAGCCATTCTCCAAAGAAGCTCAAACAAAACCAAAGAAACCTACCTCAACGATCTGGAATATCATGATCTTAAGATTAATAAAAAAATCAATCGTGTCTTCAGAAACAGCGAAGAAATAGAACTTACGCCGAAAGAATTCAAACTCCTTGTTTTTCTGGTAAGCAATGCGGAAAGAATTCTCACCCGTGAAGAAATTGCCGATAATGTTTGGGGAAATCATTTTGATACCGGAACCAACTACATTGATGTCTACATAGCCTATCTACGAAAAAAAATTGATAAAAATTTTGATACTAAACTTATTCACACCAAGCCGGGTGTAGGATTTATTTTCGCTTCAGAATTATGAAAATAGCAACCAGAACAGCATTAATTTACGCAATCCTTACAGCAGGTATTCTCTTTATGTTTGCCTATGTCCTTTATGTTGTTTCTGAAAAAAACAGGGAAGATGAGTTTAATGATCGTTTAGGATATAAAGTAATCTGGCGTTCTGAATTTATTTTTGATGTCCGAATCAGTGATGAAAAAATCCGTGAACTGCACCAGAGAAATCAGAAATTATTGAATGAGGCTGATATCAGTGTTTATAACAGTAAAAAAGATCTGACATTTACGGATATTCCACCATTGAAAAGCAATGAAAAGTATCTTGATAAAATCATCAAATCCAACAAAAACAGAATATTCTGGCAACAGGGTGACCGCCAATACATCGCTATTAAATTCAAATCAGCAGGAGAAGATTATTATATCATCGGAAGCGCAGTGGATGTAACGGGAAATGCTCATATCGCAGAGTTTAAGAAAGATATTATTATCATTTATATTAGTTCGGTTATTGTTATTTTTATTATCGGGTTTCTTTTTTCATATTATACTTTGAAACCTTTAAAAGACATCATTCTTCAAATCCGTGATATTTCAGAACATAATCTCAACAAACGTCTTGATATTCCAAAAGCCAAAGATGAAATTTACGAACTTACAGAAACGTTCAACTCTACTTTTAACAGGCTGGAAAAGTCGTTTAATAATCATAAACAATTTGTTACTACCATTTCTCATGAATTTCGGACGCCGCTTTCTATCCTTATTGCAGAACTGGAACTTGCGAAAGAGCTGAATGTAACATTGGATGACTATAAACTTTCTATTGACAATGCTCTTCAGGATGCTAATGATGCATCAGAACTTTCATCAGCACTTTTAGATTTTGCGAGAGCTAGTTATGACGTTTCACAGATTAGTTTTGCCAATATTCGTTTAGATGAAATTTTAGCAGAAGCAAAGCTGGCACTGATTAAAAAAAACACCCATTATAAAATCGGGATCAATTATATAAGTAATGATGAAGAAGAAAGCAATTATGATTGGTATGGCAACCCTTATCTACTGCAAGTTGCCTTTTCAAATCTTATGGAAAATGCCTGTAAATATTCTGAAGACAAAAGCTGCCGTGTAGAAATTGAAGCACACAGCCAATCTATAAAAATCCGTTTTATAGATCATGGTATAGGAATATCAGAACAGGATCTATCAAAAATATTTGAATTGTTTTACAGAGGTTCCAATAAAAATTTTGAAAAAGGAAACGGAATTGGGCTTTCTATTGTAAAAAGAATTGTAGAAATTCATGGTGGAAATCTTTATGTAGATTCGAAGATTTCTAAAGGAAGTATATTTACCATAGAGTTTTCATTTAAAAATAAAAAAGCAGTCTGATTAGACTGCTTTTTCTTATGCTTTTAACCATTCCGAAGAGGAAAGGTAATTTTGATCAGGATAATAAATGAAAAGTAAATTTCTCCCTTTTATTGTATTGATCATGGATTGTGATAATTCTCTAGGAACTGCCGGACATCCCCAACTTCTTCCAATTCTCTTATGTATTGTAGCAAATGTATCACTTACATAATCTGCTCCATGCATGACAATAGCCCTTCTATACGCTGCATCATTGAATCCTTTATCCATTCCTAATAATCTTAATGAATATCCGTTATCTCCCTGGTATGTTGCATCTGTGATATAAAATCCCATGCTGCTCTGCCGCGAACTTTCCGTGTTAGAAAAATTCGTAGCAAATTCTTCGCCTGTATTTTTACCGTGGGCAACCAATGAGTTGAACAGTACTTTTTTGTCATTAAGATCAATTACCCAAAGTCTTTTCGTATTAGAAGACATAGAAAAATCGCAGATAGTCAATAAATGCGACTCATCGGTAAGCAATCCTGCTTTTTTAAGATTTTCAAATCCCGTTAATGCTTTAGAGAAAACTTCATAGTTAAGTTCATGTTCCGGATCAAATTCAATTGATTGGTATAATGCTTCTGACGAAGACACAGCAACAGTTGTGGTATTCTTCCCAGATTTCGTTTCAGCTACTTTTTCGGTTTTTGTTGTGTTGACATTTTCATTCTTTACCACCATTCTTGGAGAAAGATAGAATGAAGTCGACACCATGTAAACAAGGCTTAATACGCCGTAAAATCCTTTCATTCAATAATATATTAATTCCAAATTAGTGGGGCAAAATTATAAAAACATAGCTATCAACAAGTTATAACTCTACAAAGTTTAACTCAATTTAAGAAACTTTAACGTCCTGATTCTGTGAAATAAAGCTCATTATTTTTGTGAATCTCCTACAAACTCCAGGCTCACAGAATTCATGCAATACCTCAGCCCAGTAGGCTTTGGACCGTCATCAAAGACATGTCCCAAATGAGAATCACATCTCTTACAAAGCACTTCTACCCTATCCATTCCGTAGGTTTGATCTCTTTTATAATAAACACCTTCTTTATCTGCCTCAAAGAAACTTGGCCAGCCACAACTGCTTGCAAATTTGGAGGTAGAACGGAAAAGATGGTTTCCACAAACAGCACAATAGTAATCTCCCACTTCATCAAATTCATTGTATTTTCCGGTAAAAGCCCTTTCTGTTGCAGCTTCTCTGGATATTGCGTAAAGATCTGGAGCAAGAATTTTTTTCCATTCATCGTTGGAAACATTCAGTTTTGTGGTATCAGTTCTTGAATAGTATGGATTATTTTTTGCATCTGTATTTTCCATAGAAGTAATTTTAATGGGTTGCTGTTTCTGCTTACAAGCCTGCAGAAAGATTAATATGATGATTGAAACTAAAAATTTCATCACAAATTTTAATTATTTATTTCTTAACCACAAAAGTGATAGTATATTTAAAACTCTTGGTTCTATTGTGGTTTAAATATTGGATGATTTGATAACCAAATTTAGTAAATTTGAGAATATGAATGACGAAGCAAAAAGAAAACAGCTCAGGAAATATAAAGCATTTGCTACAGGACTATTTGTTCTGATGGCTCTTATTTTTATTGTTACGACAATTCTCCAGAAGTCTAATGATTCTCATTGGATCGGCTATGTACGTGCTTTTGCAGAAGCAGCTATGGTAGGTGCTCTAGCAGACTGGTTTGCTGTAACCGCTTTATTCCGTCATCCGCTTGGGCTTCCTATTCCTCATACCAATCTGATTGAAAACAGTAAGCAAAAACTGGGGGATAATCTGGGAAGTTTTGTAGTAAGTAACTTTCTTTCACCACAAAATATTCGTCCTTATATTCAAAAACTTAAAATTTCCAATTTTGTAGGAGAATGGCTTGGAAAGGAAAAAAGCCAGGAGATTCTGATCAAAAACATTTCAGACATCATTCTTGATATTCTCAACAAACTTGATGATTCTACAGTAAGTCAATTTATCAGTAAAAAAGTATCTGATATGACCGATGACATTAAACTTAATAAAGTCGTAGGAAACGGGATCAATTATATTCTGGAAAAAAATGACCATCAAAGAATTGTTACCAATCTCTCAAAACAAATTAAGGAATATATTATCGCCAATGATGAGATGATCAAAGATCGTGTAAAGCAAGGAAGCTACTCGTTTATTCCATCTTTTGTAGATAATAAGATTGCTGATAAGATTGCCGATGGGCTGTCTGATTTCTTTAAAGAAATTGAGGAAAATCCGGAACATGAAGTAAGAGCATTAATTACTCAAAAAATTCATGAATTCTCAGTAGATCTTAAGGAAGATACTAAATGGGATGACGAGTTTAAAACGATTAAAAACGGGCTCCTGAAAAATGATAAGCTGGATGAATATTCCAATGACATCTGGGTTTCCATCAAGAAAACGCTAATGAAAGAATTACAGGAAGATCATTCTGCTCTCAAAAATTATCTCTCTAAAAATTTGAATGAGTTTTCGCAAAATTTAAAAACGGATGAAAATCTTCAAAATAAAATTGATCATTGGGTTCGTGTGACGGCATACAAATACATTCTGAAAAACACACATCAATTCGGAAACCTCATCAGTACCACCGTCGGCAACTGGCAAGGAAAAGAACTCAGTGAAAAGCTGGAACTGGAAGTAGGAAAAGATCTACAGTTTATACGTGTAAACGGAACTCTCGTAGGCGGCTTGGTTGGATTAATTATCTACACAATTGCTCATTTTTTCATCTAAAAAATAAAATACTGACTTCACAACCATGAAAAAAATCTTTGTTCTTCTCTTTCTATCTTTTTTCTTTTCCGGGAAAAGTCAAAAGGTTGAATTAAAAGCTGTGACTGATTCTTCTCAGACTTTTAAAGGAGAAATTGCAGGCGTTCCTATTACCATTATGCTTAATTACACAGGAATTGTAGATTGTGACCAGTATCAGCATTATGTAGACGGATGGTATTATTATGATAAGTATCAGAAGAAAATTCCTTTAACAGGAATCTATGATTTTTATGGAAATCTATCCTTGTATAACTTTGGTAATAAGCAAAAAATAAACTCTAAAAATCTTAAAGAACAAATTACATCCCGACAAAAAATAGAAAAAACGGATGAAATAGCACAAACATTAGCACCTCAGGAGTCACTCATCTTTGAACATTCTTCATCCAAAGGAAATATTATTTCCGGGTACTTTCAACTGAATAAAAAAATACATCCCGCAAAACTTTTCACCGGTAATGATATGATTTACCGTTATAATAACTATCTGACCTTACCAAACAATAAAAAGATCAACACGTATGACATTATTAACAAAGCTGGTGGTAATCAGTTGATTTCATATACATCAGAAAGTAATACGAACAGAATTCTGCTTTATTTTGAAGAAGTTTCCAATTTTAACTTCTGTGGAATGTGCGGAGCCAGTGATGGAGAAAAAGGATATAGAGTGCTTTATTTTACCAAAGACTGGAATTATAAAAACTATGCAGAGTATTTAACAGAAAGTTGCCGTGAAGGTATATTTGAAACTCAAAAGGTGAAAACCAAAGACCCGAATGTCCTTCAGTTTAAAATCCCAAAATCATATTCTTCACCTTCTTATACTTTGACGGTTGACACAAAAAATTCTTCTATTGTAAAGTCAAAGTAAAGGGTTACATTTTATTTTGCCACGGATGCACAAATTTTTATTACATATTCTAAAAGTATAGATCGTAATTGATTACAGTCTTTTTAAGTAACCACTTTGAAGCAGAATATCCTTGTGAATTTACAAAAAACCACAAAGATCATTCGTGCATTAGTGACTATTAAAAAAATATTCTATCCTAAAATTTAAGTAAAAGGTAACACTTTATTTTGCCACTAATGCACGAATTTTTATTTTGTATGCTCAAAAACAATGATTGTATTTCATGACATTTTTTTTTAAGTAACCTTCTTTGAAATAAAATTTCCTAGCAAATTTACAAAAACACAACAAAGAAAATTCGTGCATTAGTGGCTAAAACAAAAAAAGAGACCAAACGGTCTCTCAATATTATCTTGGCAATCTGCTTGCTCTTTTTAGAATCTCTTTGTTGATCTCATTGATCAGCTCAGGTCCTTCATAAATAAACCCGGTATATAACTGAACCAGACTTGCACCGGCATCCAGTTTTTCAATAGCATCTTTTGCTGAATGAATTCCTCCTACCCCAATGATCGGGAACGCTCTGTTGCTTTTATCAGAAAGATATTTGATCATTTTTGTACTTCTCTCACGAATCGGTTTTCCGCTTAATCCTCCATTTCCTATCTGTGCTAAAGTTTCAGCTGAAGTTTTCAGCCCTTCTCTGTTTACTGAAGTATTGGAAACAATTACTCCGTCTATTTTTGTTTCTGCAATAAGATCTACAATCTCATCCAATTGAGCATTATTAAGATCTGGTGCAATTTTCAGCAATATTGGTTTCTTTACAGATTTCGACTCATTGATCTTCTTTACTTCAGTAATCAACTCGCGAAGATATTCTACATCTTCCAGTTTCGCGTGGCTTCCTACATTCGGGCAGCTTACATTCAGTACAAAATAATCTACATGCGGATGAAGTCCTTCAAAACAATCCAGATAATCCTGGGTATAGTTTTCCGGTTTTGTATCTGTATTTTTTCCGATGTTTCCACCGATGATTATTTTTCCTTTATTAGATTTCAGCTTTTCAATAGCTGCTTCAAGACCATCATTATTGAATCCCATTCTATTGATAATTCCGCCATCTTCTATTAAACGGAACAGTCTCTGTTTAGGGTTTCCAGCCTGAGCTCTTGGTGTCACAGTCCCAATTTCTACAAATCCGAAACCAAGATCACCCAACTCATTAAAAAGTGTCGCATTTTTATCGAAACCTGCTGCAAGTCCTACAGGATTTTTAAACTTTAATCCGAAAACTTCTCTTTCCAGACGTTTGTCTTCAATAGGTTTTGGAAAAAATAATTTAGTAAGAAATCCAAAATTCTTTAGCATTGAAAATGTAAAGTGATGAACATCTTCAGGGTCAAATTTGAAAAGAATCGGACGAATGAGCGATTTGTACATTGAAAAAAAGTTTTACAAAATTACTCATTTTAAAATTAATAATAGATTAACCTATGACATTTTATCAAAATGTCTGATATATAGTATCTATAAGCTGGAAAACAACTATATATTCAACAAATCAGTGAGATTTTTTAACGCTACCATCGCAAAGAAACATAACCATCCTGAAAACATTTGGGTTTGCAAGGGCGTTTCACTAAGCGAAGTACGCACTATCAATCTTTGCTGAACGAAGTGCCTCAGCGATCGAAAAATAAAAATCATTTAATCATAAAAACTTTGCGAACATCGTGTTAAAACAATAAGCACAGAGAAATATCACCACTATCCACTAAGGATACTTTTCAGGCACTTAGAAACATCATCCTTTCAAGGTTTAAAACTTTGACAAGGATCTAGGCTTTGCCTTTCTTTTGGTTATCGGTTAAGAATACTGGCTCAAATCAAATTTCAGAATATCTCCTACTCTTTTAAATTCTTCATCTACAGTAGCATTTACCGTAATTCTTTCGTTAGAAATAGGATGATTAAAAATCAATTGATGGGCGTGAAGCGTCATTTTGTTGATTTCAAATGTTTGAAGCCATAACTTGTTTTGTTTATTACAGCCATGTTTTCTACAACCTAAAATAGGATGCAGGATATGTTTAAAATGTTTTCTTAGCTGATGAAACCTTCCTGTTTCAGGAATTGCTTCTACCAAAGAATATCTCGAAGTCTGATGCTTTAAAAAAGGTAAATCTATTTCTGAGGTCTGCAAACGGCGATAGTAGGTAACTGCATTTTGCTTGACTTCATTTTCATTAATTAAATCATAATCAATTGTTTCTTCTTCTTTTGTCCAGCCACGGAGAATTGCCAGATATTTTTTCTCCACTTCGCGTGATGCAAACTGTTCGCTCATTATTCTAAGGGTATCTTTATCTAACGTAAACAGCAGAACACCTGAAGTTTTTCGATCTAAACGATGTACAGGAAACACTTTTTGTCCAATCTGTTTTCTCAGCTCTTGAATAGCATAGGTATCGGCTTCTCCCGCATAGAAAGATTTATGAACCAGTAATCCGCTGGGTTTGTTGATGGCAATTATATGCTCGTCACGATAAAGAATTTCTAACATGGTGCAAAAGTAGAAATTTTCAACCGATCTAGCCCTGATTGTAACGGCATCCTTTTGCCAAGCAAAAGATATAGTGAAAAGCAGGTTCCCGGCTCTTACAAAATTAAAATGTAAATATTTGTCTGTTTATTAACTGCTTTTTTTATTGAAACTCATGATTTTGATTCCAAATTCATATTTTTGCATTTCAGACGTAAAAAAATTATGGCAAAGCAAGAAGATGTTTTCAAGAAAGTAATTTCTCACGCTAAAGAATACGGGTTTATTTTCCCTTCCAGTGAGATCTATGATGGTTTATCCGCTGTTTATGACTATGGACAGAACGGGGCTGAACTTAAAAATAATATCAAACAATACTGGTGGAAAGCTATGGTACAGCTTAACGAAAATATTGTGGGTATTGATTCGGCAATCCTTATGCACCCTACAACATGGAAGGCATCGGGTCACGTAGACGCTTTCAACGATCCATTGATTGACAATAAAGATTCTAAAAAGCGTTTCAGAGCAGACGTTTTGGTGGAAGATTATTGTGCTAAAATTGAAGATAAAGAGAATAAAGAAATTGAAAAAGCTGCGAAAAGATTTGGAGAGGCTTTCGATAAAGATCAGTTTGTGGCTACGAATCCAAAAATTTTGGAGTACAGAGCAAAAAGAGAGGCTATTCTTTCCAGATTGGCAAAATCTCTGGAAAACGAAGACCTTGCTGACGTAAAAGCTTTGATTGAAGAGCTTGAAATTGCTGATCCTGATACAGGTTCTAAAAACTGGACGGAAGTAAGACAGTTCAACCTGATGTTCGGAACTAAGCTTGGAGCTTCTGCAGACAGCGCGATGGATCTTTACTTAAGACCGGAAACGGCTCAGGGTATTTTTGTGAACTATTTAAATGTTCAGAAAACTTCACGTCACAGACTTCCTTTCGGTATTGCACAGATTGGTAAAGCATTCAGAAACGAAATTGTTGCAAGACAGTTTATCTTCAGAATGCGTGAATTCGAACAAATGGAAATGCAGTTCTTTGTAGCTCCGGGTACAGAACTTGAATTCTATGAGCAGTGGAAGCAAAAACGTCTGAACTGGCACTTAGCATTAGGTTTAGGTAATGACAACTACAGATTCCATGATCATGAGAAATTAGCTCACTATGCGAATGCTGCAGCAGATATTGAATTCAACTTTCCATTTGGTTTCAAAGAATTGGAAGGTATTCACTCAAGAACGGATTTCGATTTAAAAGCGCATGAAAAATTCTCAGGAAGAAAACTACAGTTCTTCGATCCTGAAAGAAATGAAAACTATGTACCTTATGTAGTGGAAACGTCTGTAGGTTTAGACAGATTATTCCTTTCTATCTTCTCTCACTGCTTAAAAGATGAAGTATTGGAAGATGGTTCAGAAAGAACAGTATTATCTTTACCTCCAGCCTTAGCACCAATTAAAGCTGCTATTCTTCCATTAATGAAGAAAGATGGATTAGCAGAATATGCAGAGAAAATTTTCAACGATCTGAAATACGATTTCAACTTATTCTACGAAGAAAAAGACGCGATCGGAAAACGTTACAGAAGACAGGATGCGATTGGTACTCCATACTGTATCACGGTAGATCACGATTCATTGACGGATCACACAGTAACCATCAGAGACAGAGATACGATGCAGCAGGAAAGAGTTCCTGTTTCAGAGTTAAGAAGAATCATTGATGAGAAGACTAACTTCAGAAATTTACTTTCTAAAATATAATCAAAAACGCCCTGAAATTCAGGGCGTTTTTTTATTTTAACATTATTGAATGATATGTCATGAAAATTATTAATTTTGGCTGACTAAAAACTTAAAAAAGTTAACCATGAAAAAATTAATAATGTCGTCACTGGCAATAGCGGTGATTACAAGTTGTAGCTCTACAAATGATGAGGTTTCTGAAATCATCAACGGTATCGACAATACGATCAATACTCCTTATCTTGTAAAAAAGTTTACTGAAACTACTCAGGACAACCAAGTTATTGTAACTGAATACAAATACGACGGAGACAAAATCATTGAAGAGAAAAATATCACTCAAAACAGAAGAATTGCTTACACATATGCTGGTGATAATATTGCAACAGCAGAAACATATGCTGGAACAACTCTAGAACAAAAGAGAGAATTTACTTATCTGAACGGAAAGCTTACTGCTGAGAAAGTAACTTCTAAAGCAGATCCTACCACTTCACAAATGATGGTGTATACAGTCAATTATCAGTATCTTACTAGTACTCAAGTTAAGTTTAATCGATATGCTGGAGCTACTGTAAATCCATCAGGAGGTTATACTGCTGTTTTTGATGATGTAGAAGCTTCTTTATCAAGCAATGGTAATTTAGCTTCCACTAAATATACTAATAATGGAACGACCTATTATTTGAACAACACCTTTGATAATGATAACAACCCAATGAGGAATGTAAAAGGATATGTAAAAATTAACATGTTCTATGATACTGAACTTGGACACAATAATCTGATAAGTCAAAGTAGAAATCACGTAGGAGCCTTAAACGGAACAGGCTCAATAAAAGGAGAATACACACTTAACAGTGCCAAATATCCAACTAAGGTTATTATGAAGTTTACAAGTTCATCTTTCGGATCTAACAATCATACTTATAATTACGAATACAACAAATAATAAGATTACTTATTTATTATACTTAGCCTTGAATTTTATTCGAGGCTTTTTTATACCTCTCCTTTCTCTAGCCTTCCAAGAAGCAAAACATGGCAACCTCAACATTTAAAAATCAGACATTCTCATAGATTTTCAGAGATCATTTTCATCAAATAAATAAAAACAACTTATTTACAGATCATTTTTATTTTTTCAACCAAATTATTTTAAATTTGTTAAAGATCGATTGATACAATATGAGAATACTAAAGTACATGATAGGAGGCGCTGTAGCCGGAGCAGCAGCGGCTTATTTTTTTGGATATGATTATTTATTCAGCGGTATTTCCAAAACTTACCTTAAAGGAAAATCAAGTGCTTATATTGATGATGGAGACCTGTTTCCCAGCAATCCCATTACCACTACATCTCCCAAGCTTTGGGAAGAGGATTCAGAATACAATAAAAAAGAATTACCTAAACATTTAGTTGAAGACTTAAAACATTCCAAAGCAGCAGCTTTTGTTGTCATTAAAAATGGTAAAATCCTTCATGAACAATATTGGGATGGGTATAATCAGCTTTCTCAGACCAATTCTTTTTCCATGGCAAAAGCAGTTACAGTAATGCTTTTAGGTAAAGCTCTTGAAGAAGGAACTATTCATGATATTAATGAAAGGATTTCAGATTTTTATGCTGAGTTTAAAGAAAAGCCATTGGGCAATGAAGTCACATTAAAAAACTTAGCCCAAATGGAAGCCGGACTTGATTGGGATGAAAACTACAACAGTCCTTTCCTTCCTAACGCCAAAGCCTATTATGGGAAAAATCTTGTAAAAGCTGTATTTTCGAGAAAATTCAAAGAGCAGCCCGGAACCAGATTTGAATATCAAAGCGGATCAACCCAACTTCTTGGTTTTGCGCTGAAAAAAGCATTGAAACAATCATTATCAGATTATTTATCCCAAAAATTCTGGATTCCTTTAGGGATGGAACAAAATGCAAAATGGAGCACAGATAACTATGGAATGGAAAAAACATATTGCTGTATTCATTCTAATGCAAGAGATTTTGCAAAATTGGGACAATTGTTTCTGGACGATGGTAAAGTGGGAGAAGAACAGATTCTTAACACTGATTTTATTGAGCAAATGCGAACTCCAACTGAGAAATCTGAGAATATTTATGGTATGGGACTCTGGATCAATCATGACAATCCAATAAAGCATTATTATTTTCTTGGCTTACAAGGTCAATATATCATTATGGTTCCGGAACATAATATGGTAATTGTAAAAACAGGAAGCTATGTTAACAATCCGAAGAATGACAGAGGAAGACCCGATCAGGTAAAGTTCCTTGTCAATGAAACGGTTCAATTATTTCAATAAAAAGTATGGATAAATACAGCTCACAAATAGATACTTATATTGAGAAATCTCAGGATTTTGCAAAGCCAATTCTTACTTATATTCGAGAGATCGTTCATGAGTTTTGTCCTGATGCAGAGGAAACGATGAAATGGAGCTTTCCACATTTTACTTACAAGGGAAAAAATCTTTGTGCTATGGCATCATTCAAGCAACATTGTACCTTTGGATTCTGGCTGGAAAAAGAAATGAAAACCATGCAGGAAATAACTCAGGATATTGAAAAAACATCAATGTTCAGTTTAGGAAAAATCACAAAGGTTGAAGATCTTCCATCAAAACCTCAGCTTAAAAAAGCAATCAAAGAAGCAATGGAACTTACGGATATTGGAGTAACGATGAAAAAAGCAGCTCCGTCAAAAACGGAGGTAGAAATTCCCAGTTACTTTTTATCTGCATTACAGGAACAACCAAAAACATTTGACGTTTTCGAAAAAGCTTCACCATCCTTCAGAAAAGAATACATCAACTGGATAACAGAAGCAAAAACAGAAGCCACCAGAAATAAAAGAATGGAACAGGCTTTAGAATGGATTGCTGAAGGAAAAGGAAGAAATTGGAAGTATGAGAAGAAATAAATTCCTGTTTTCCTAATTTCATAACTAGAACCTCCTTTAATGAAATCTAAAGTTCGCTTCAGGTAAAGTATTATTTTTTAAAAAAGCTTCGTATTCTGGTGATAGCTGAGCACGACCGAAAGTATTCTCCCCACTCATACTTCCCAAACGTACTTTATCTTTTCCGAATTTGCGATTCATGGCATCCATTGCTTTCATTACAGGAAGGTGTTGATTTTGAATATCATCCTCAAAAAGGCTGATCTGTCTCTGATCTTCCGGAACAAAATCATTGACCATCACTCCTGCCCTTTTATAATGAAATCCTTCTTTATAAATAGCCTCAAAAAGTTCGTTAACTACTCTTCCTATCAAAATAGATGAATTGGTAGGATTTGGAAGAATTTGAGTCATAGCGTTTCTGTATTCAGGAAGATCTTTTCTGAAACGATTGGTTTGTACAAATACGGTAATCATTTTACAGCAGGTATTCTGCTTTCGCAATCTTTCCGAGCAATACATTCCAAAAGTTTCCACTCTTTCCCGAACAGCTTCTTTATCGGTAAGCATTTCCATAAAGCTTCTGGTGACCGCAATTGATTTTTTAGGTGAAGGAGCATCCAGATCCAACTGACGAATTCCTTTTAATTCATTCAACATCCTTACTCCGTGAATACCCATAACTTTTCTCACCCACATTTCCGGCTTCTGAAGAAGATCCCAGGCTTTATATACTCCACTGTCATTCATTTTCACTGCCAACTTTCGCCCTATTCCCCATACATCTCCTATATTAAGCCACTTCAACGCTTTTTCTATTTTCTCCGGAGTGTCCATAATATAAACCCCATTAAACTGTTCCGGAAAATCCTTTACAATCCTGTTCGCAACTTTACATAGTGTTTTACTGGGTGCAATTCCTATACTCACCGGAATATTCTCTTTTTCCAAAATCTCATCCTTAATTTTAAGACAATACTCATGAATATCTATGTATTTAAAACCGGTAAGGTCAAGAAATAACTCATCTATGCTATAAATTTCATAATCCACAACGTAAGAGCTCGCAATATGAATCACCTGCTGACTTTTGTAATTGTACAGCTCAAATTTAGCAGAAAAGCATTTTACATCATGCTGTTTAAAGAGTTCCTTGTATTTGAAAGCTGGCGCTGCCATGGGAATTCCCAAATCTTTTGCTTCCTTACTTCTGGACACGACGCATCCATCGTTGTTCGAAAGAACCACAACAGGTTTGCCTTCCAGCTCAGGATACAAAGTCCTTTCACAGGATACAAAGAAGTTATTGCAATCTACCAGCGCATACATGATGATTGTATTGGAAATATATGTACAAAATTATCGTTTTTAAAGAATAAAATCTTCCTTTAATCAAGTTTTAACACCATATTTAACAATCTGAAAAACAAATGGATAATATTTTAAAACACGACATCTTTTGTCGCATTAGCCTTATAGCTTTGTTTTCAAAAACATTTCCTTAAAAAATACTTCTTGCCAATCAATTTATATTAAAACACGACAATTTTTGACGCTGTCCACTCCTACTTTTGTCTCAAAGCAATAAAAATTATGGACAAAGTAACACTCGAAAGAATTCAGAAGCTCCATCCGTTTGTAAGGGATGAAATGAAGCAAATCATTAAGGAATGTGATGATGCGCTTACAGGAAGAGCAAAAATCAGAATTACTCAAGGATTAAGATCTTTTGAGGAACAGGAAAAATTATATGCCATCGGAAGAATTACTTCAGGAAAAAAGGTAACAAACGCAAAAGCTGGGCAAAGTATCCACAATTACGGACTTGCGGTAGATATTTGCCTTATGATTGATGGAAAAACAGCAAGTTGGGACACTGTAAAAGACTGGGATAATGATAAAGTTGCCGATTGGTATGAATGTGTAAAAATATTCGCCAGACATGGCTGGGACTGGGGCGGAAACTGGAAAACCTTCAAAGATTTGCCTCATTTTGAAAAGAAAAATATTCCATCAAAAAAAGGATTGATAAAAACCAGCTGGAGAGCATTTATAAAGATGACCAGAGATAAATCCGGATATGTTGTATTATAACAAAACAGAACCTTTGGCAGTGTTATTTTCCAACTCAATTTTATTGAAAGAAAATTCATAAATACAAAATGTAAACTATTCATTTTCAGAGTTATTTTTTTTTAAAATTTTTAATCGATTTTATATAATGCGTCAAGTTCTGTCGCTTCTCCGTCCTATCTTTGATTTATAAGAAAACAGCCAAAAGACAATGAAAATCAACCGTTTAAAATAAAATATTTTTTTTAATAAACAATAGATTCCATTGATTCAACACTACATGTATTCTTAAAAAAAACAATTAAAAATATCACATGAAAAAGACAACCATTCTTTCTTTAGACGGAGGCGGAATAAGAGGAATTATCACTTGTATTATTCTACGCTACATAGAAGAACAGCTCCAGTATTATGATAAACCGAGTGCCAAGCTTGGAGATTATTTTGATTTGGTAGCTGGCAGCAGCACAGGAGGTCTGATCGCATCTATTATTCTGTGTCCTGACGAATTGCGTAAAGCAAAGTATTCTATTCAAAAGGGATTAGAACTGTACGCTGAAAAAGGCGGTGATATCTTCCAGGTTTCTTTTTGGGAAAAACTGGTGAATCCATTCGGATTGTTGAATGAAAAGATTTCTCAGGAAGCACTTCAAAAAAACCTGAACGACTTTTTTGGAAATCTGGAACTAAAAGAATTAATAAAACCCTGTTTAATAACAAGTTATGATATAGAAAACAGAAGAGCTAAGCTTTTCAACTCTTGGGAAGCTCATCTCAGCACTGACAATTTTTATGTAAAGGATATTTGCAGAGCAACTTCAGCAGCACCCACTTATTTTAGCCCGGTACAGATCAAATCGATGTACGGGCAGATTTTCAGCCTGATTGACGGTGGTATGTTTGCAAATAATCCGGCACTTTGCGCTTACGCAGAGGCAAGAAAAATACCTTTTGCAGAGGTTTTAAAAAATCATCAGAAAACGAACCATCCCAGCGTGAATGATATGATTATCATCTCAATCGGAACGGGAATTGAAGCCAAATCTTATTCTTTTAAAAAACTGGAAAAAGCAGGAAAAATAGGCTGGGTAAACCCAATTATTGATATTCTGATGTCTGCCAATGCGGAAACAGTGGATTATCAACTGGCTCAAATGTTCCAAACTTTAGGTTTAAGAAATCAAAAGAATTATTATCGTTTGAATCCATCTCTGAAAAATGCTTCTCCTGCAATGGATAATGTAAAACGATCCAATATTGAAAACCTTATACAAGCCGGATTAAGCTATATTGATGATAATAGAGAAACACTGAATCAGATTGTACAGAAGCTCATCAAAAATAAAATATAAGCTTTTTAACTTATAAACGTTCAATATAAGCTTCAAAGATTATAATAAAAAAAATAAAATCTTTTTTTAACACGTCAAGTTTTGTCGCTTCTCCCTACTACTTTTGGAGTATAAATAAAGTCATAGAAATAATAAACATAAAACTCAGATAACATTTGAATACACCATTCATTAATGCAGAACAGCCAAAAGCGTGTTCAAAATATAACCAACACCCAATCATAACACAAAACATGAAAACACCAGATCACAACACCGACACAGTCTTCAATGAGGACCTTTACACCATTGAGTGGAGCGATATCGAAAATGCTGAGATGGATTATGAAAATTATCTCAATGACATTGAAAACTTCTTCAGAAAAGATTTTGAAAATGATGTAATCGAAGAAGACACATTCTAATATATTTTCTAAATATGACAAGTTCTGCGCTGTCCACTAATACCTTGAAAGCTCAATAATCCGCACAAGCAATCTCATTAAACATTCTCAATTTCCTTTGAATTCACCATTCACAAGATGCTGGACAGCCAGAACAATGTCTAAAAAATAACAATTCTCTTCTTTCCTAATATTGGATAGAATAATACCTTGACTAATAACCAATAAGCCACAGTAAATCTGTGGTTTATTTTTTTACAAACTCATTGTAAAAAAATGATATCCAAAATAAGATTGGAATACCATACCTTTCACAATATAAAAACGACCTTTAATCATTCTGGTAATATGAAATATTTTGGATTTATAAAAGAACATGATGATTACCCTGTATCAGAAAGTATTCATGACCTTATTTCAAGCTATACTCATATAGATGGCAATAAAGATAAAGTACTTGAGTATTTACAAAAGGGAAGTATGGTGATTCCTTTAATGGGATGTGTTGAAAATGCAAAAGATCCCTTATTTGAAACGGATCACTACAACGATAAAAGCTTTGTAGCCTACTATACAATCTATACTGATGGAATATGGTTATGGCCACAGTACATCATTGAATATATAAAAAAATATCCCAATATAAAGCTTAACCCTGAATTTGTAAAACAGGTTTTAAGCAATAAAGAAACAATTCAAATGACTGAAGAAGAGGCTTTAAAAATTGAAAAGGATTTCTTTCAGGAATTTTGGAAATAGTACATTTTGTTAGATGCATAGAATATTTAAAAAAGCTCCAGGCAACCACTAATAAAGAAGTTTCAGGAGATGAAGGGAACAACCCAACCGTCTATCTGGCAGACTATTCTCTCATTGATGATCATAAAAGAGAAATTAAATCCTTACGGGTAAATTTCAGTACTTTTATTGAGAAAAAAATAGCCACAGCCTTTAAAATATGGGAAGAAGGTTGGTAAAAAATAGGGAAAGGCATAGGCATTGATAAAGAACAAGTATTGGAAATCGCCAAACAATACTTGCAAGATCGAGCATATATTACAGATACCGAAGAGGGATACATATTTTTTTCACCTCAACGCCCTATGGTAACGCTGAAAAATGAGAAGAAGAACTATAAAATCGAGAAATAATGATCACAGATAAAGATTTAGATTTTCTGTACTATATAACTCCTGAGAAATATAGATTTAAGCTAGATGGTGGTAAGGATCCTAACGCATCTCTTAATTATGAAAAGAAAAAACAATTGCAACAAAAACTTTTAAAATGCTCCAAATATGAATTTATTGAAACAATAATAAAGGTTTTTAAAAACAAATATGCTAACGCTCAAAACATCTGGCTTATAACCATTGATTATGATATAGTATCTAAGACACAGACTCCTTTAAGAAAAGATCTAAAAAACGTAGTATTTGATTTTAGAAATGAAGTAAAAAACATTGCTAATGTTAAAAAAGACTATCTTAATAATTTATTCATAGAATTTGATAGTGTATTACCAGAATTAGAAAATACAATAGTAGCTTCTCTTAAGGGAAAGGTTTTAAATAAAGACTTTAATAATAGCAAAACTGTTTTTTATATTAGTAATAGTCCGATTCAAAAAATTGAAATTACAAGCAATAGCTTTCACATGTTTATCAATAAAAATTCTTTTATAGATTACGGAAGATATTGAAAAATAAAATTAAAAAATTGAAAATTAAACATTTATCAGAATTAAAAGATAAAACCTTTAATGGTGTCTATAGAATAGCTCTATTAGAAGATGAAACTCAATATATTCTTGAAGATTCAATTATATTAAAAGGAGAAGAAACTTTTCAGATATTGACCACTCAACAATCTTTAGAAGTTCTGAAAATTGAAGATGAATTTAAGATTGATGGAGAATATGAATCGCCTCACATCACACTTATTCCAGCTATAGAAGAAACTATATATATCAGCAATATACTTCAGTTTTATGATAAACATATTAATGAAATATCGGCATTTTCAATAGAAAGTAAGCATTTGAATTATTTCTTTATAAGAATGAGCGACGAGATCCAAATTATACAGAAGAATGAGTTTGAGAAAATAATCATGAAATTAGAGGCATAGAAATTTATTTACTTTTAATCTTCCTTATTACCTAATCATGAAAACGAAAATTACAAAGCAAGAGCAAAGTATTACATTATCTGATATACAGCAAATTGAAAATCAGTTTAATTTTAAAATGCCTGAAAATCTTAAAAAACTGTATTTAAAATATAATGGTGGTATTTTAGATATTGGCGAAGATTCCTATGATTTAGATAGTATTAAATATGGAAATTCACGAATGGAAGAAAATATCGATAGTTTTCAGATTACCGAAGAGCATATACCCCGGGAATACCTTCCTTTTGCAACAACTCCTGTTGGTCATATCATCTGTATCAACACAGGAAGCTCTAATAACAATGGAAAAATATATCTTTTCCGTTATGATGAAATGAATCCTGTACTTTACAATGCTAGTCTGGAAGATTTCTTAGCGATAAGATCCATAGATGAACTCTGAACCCACTAAGAAAATAATCTTAGAGTAAAATAATATATGAATATCGAATATTTGCTACAAACAAAAGAGAATCCTTCATTAAATGGTTTTATTAACAAGGGGTTTTCATTAGATAAGATCAAAAAGATTGAACAAACATTTAATGCAGGAAAAGAATTTCCTAAAGCTTTTAGAGAATTTTTATTCCTTGCTGGAGATTTTAATAATTGGGGATTTGACGATATTGAAGGAATAGTAGAACTTCAACAATATGCTAAAGAGGATTTAGAAATGGCTGGTCAAAAAATCACTAAACCTTTTTTCGCATTTAGTGTTCTAGATAGTATATATAACATTATTCTTTTAGATGAAGTAGGTTCAGATCCAAAAGTGTATTTACTGATGCCATTTTTAGCCCAAGAAGGCTCTCAGCCACTACTAAAGGCTAATAACTGGAATTTCTCTGAGCTAATCAATGAAAGTATAAGAAGAATAAAAAATAATATTCCTTTTTAAATTTATAATTGCCCCTAAAAAACTAATAATGATAACAAAAGAACAAGCATTAGAAATCGTCAAACAATACTTACAAGATCGCAAGAGAGAATATATTTCTATTGATGAGAAAGATGAGATTTATTATCAAGAACAAAAAATGATAAATTATGGAAAGTATGAAGATAAGATAAGGAATATTTTTGTGGTAACTTACTACCTTGAAGGTTATCAAGAACCTATCCCTCAATTTGTTATTGTAGATGCAGAAACAGGTGAAGTACATTGTACCTATACCAAGCATGGCTATGCTGAAGAATGGGAAGATGATGATGAACTATAAAATCGAGAAATAATGATCACAGATGAAGATTATGACGTGTTATATTATGTAACACCAAAACAATACAGAGCTACTGCATTAGATCAACAACAATATGATCCCAAAGCAATGGAGAATTTAAATAAAGAAGAGGTATTGGAGGAATTATTATTAAAATGCACGCTCTCTGAATTAATTTCTACTTTAATAATAATTTTCAAGGAAAAGTATGCCAACCCATTGCCTGTCTGGACAGGAATTGTAGATTATGAAATAAAAACAAAAAAAGAGTCTTCTAAAAGAAAAGATATTAAGAAAATACAATTTGATTTTAAATATGGTGTAGAAACTGTCTTTGGAGCCAATACTGAATATTTGGATAATGTATTCATAGAATTTCCAGAACCGTTGCAAACATTAAAAAGTATAATAAAGACTGGTTTGAAAGGAAAATCATTTACTGAAGAAACCTCACATGATAAAACTATTCTCACTATTGCCAACAGCCCTATCACAAAAATAGAACTTACACCAGCCACCTTCCGTTTATTTATAGATAAGAATTCTTTTATTGATTATGGACAATAAGTAAATATCAACAATTTTTAGATCACTGGACTAAATCATTAAAAATAGAATGAATTATACTAAAGAAAAAATATTATTAAAAGCAAAAAAGGTTTTAAAAGATTTAAACCCTGCTTATTTTAATGAAGGAAATATCAGCAGTGTGGTATACAACGAAAAAGATGAAGTAGCCAGACCCGCTGGTAAAATTATCAATACCTGGGTAGTTATTATAAACGAACCTGTTTTTGATTCACTTGATTTTTTAGTATTTTCAGATATTACCGGGGAACCATTGTATATACAGTCCAAACACTCAATTCATGAAATAAAAAAAAACAATAATGGAAATTATTATTAAAAAGCGGAATATATTATTTAAGATATATTTTCCTACAAAAAATAAAACACGACACGTTTTGTCGCATTAAGCCCATATATTTGTGGTACAAAATTTTACCATGAAGAAAGATTTTTATCTGACAAGATATGCCTTAATTATTAAAAGATTAGAAAGTTCTCCTGCTACTTATTCGCAGATGGAGGAATATCTTTTAAATTCTTTTGAGTTCCAGGATGCGGATATCAAGAGCTACTCTATCCGTACCTTGCAGCGAGATATCCGTGAGATTTCAGATCTTTTCAATCTTTCTATTCACAACAAGAAAAAAGGTGACAATCGATATTATATAGAAAGTCGCCCGATCATGGAGGTAGATGAATACAACCAAAAGCTTCTTGAGTCTTTCCAGGTAAGCAATGCATTGAACCTTCATCCGGATTTTTCAGACTTTATTTTCTTTGAAAGCCGTAAACCAACAGGTATAGAACATTTTTATGATCTGTTCTTTGCGATCCGTAATAAAAGAGTCGTAAGCTTTGAGCATTACAATTATAAAAATAAGTTGATGACTTCCAGAAAGGTTCACCCTTTAGCATTAAAAGAATCTAAAGACAGATGGTATCTCATCGCCATTGACACCAAGGATAAAATTTTAAAATCATTCGGATTGGATAGAATCAATTATCTGGATGTAGCAAAAAATCAATTTAGAGAAAAGTACAAATATAATTTCAGAGAACATTTCAAAAATGCTTTTGGGGTAATGAATCTGGCGGAACAGAAACCACAGAATATAGTATTAAAGTGTAGCCGTCATCAAGGTGAATATATCAGAAGTTTCCCTCTTCATCAATCGCAAAAAGAGACTAAAGAAACTCCAGAAGAAATCTATTTCGAGTTTTTCCTCCATCCTACTTACGACTTTATGCAGGAGATTCTATCCTATGGAAAAGAAGTAACTGTTTTGGAGCCGAAAGCTTTAGTTGATGATATCCGAAACCACCTTCAGGAATCCTTAAATCGTTATCTGGAAAGCTAATATATCTTAAATATTTCTCACATTTTTTAAGTATATTTACATAAATATACCTTTATTGAGAACTTTATTCATTTGTATTTGCTGTATCATTTCTTCGTTTTGTTTATCACAGCAGAAAGAAGAATTCCGGCTTGTAAAAAACTATTACAACCAGCACAGAAGCATGCTGAATAAAGAATTCAAGAAAAAATTTGATGCAGAAACCAATACTTTCAAAAAAGAAGCTATTAAAGGAGACTTTGTCTTTTTTATGAAAAAGATGGATAGTATTGAAAATACCGCTTTAATTGGCGCTTTATTAAGAGTTCGAAATATCGAAGATCTTGAGGTTCTAAAAACGACGAAAATTTCTAAAAATCTGACAGATAAACCTGCTGATGTAGAAAAAATTGCCGATTATCCTGGTGGAATAAATACTCTGAGACAGGAAGTTGCGGATCTGCTTTATGTAGACGGGGTAAATTCGGATTTAAAAACAGTGAAAACAGATGTTGTCTTCGTTGTAGAAAAAGATGGAAGCGTGAGCAATGTTCATGCGCAAGGAGACAATTTTACTTTTAACAGACAGGCAGAGATTGCCCTCTACTCTATTACCGAAAAATTTTCCCCAGCTTTGGTAAAAGGCGATCCGGCTAGATTCCGTTTCAGAATTCCTTTGACTTTAACGATGGTTGATTGATTTGATTATGTTTACTGACGAATATTATATGAAAATGGCACTGCAAGAAGCAGAAGCCGCATTGGAACAGGATGAGGTTCCTATTGGGTGTGTAGTAGTTTCCAATAACCGTATTATTGCCAGAGCTCACAACCTTACTGAAACATTAAATGATGTTACCGCCCATGCAGAGATGCAGGCTATAACTTCTGCCGCCAACTTTTTAGGGGGAAAGTATTTAAAAGACTGTACTCTTTATGTTACCATGGAGCCATGCGTTATGTGTTCCGGGGCTCTTTCATGGTCACAGATTTCAAAGGTCGTTATTGGAGCCAGAGATGAGCAGAGAGGTTTCATCAACAAACATCTTACTTTACATCCGAAAACTGAAGTTATCACAGGCGTTATGGAAAATGAATGCTCTGCTATTGTTAAAAATTTTTTCAAAAGCAAAAGATAAATCTTTCTTTTTCTTCACCACATATTGAATAAATAAGATACAAGTAATCAAATAATTAATTACATTTGATATACATTCAAATTAAAACAATATGAAAAAGTTAACAAGAAAAGAAACAGCTAAAATCAATGGTGGTATCGCACCTGGACAATGTTTTTACACTGACCCTAATACAGGTAAAAGAAAACTTGGATGTCAATTGGAACCTATTCCAGACTGTTGTGGAGGATGGATTTATCCAAATCCTGAGTATGCATGCCAGCCATGTACAGGAGGGCTTTAGAGATCAATAAACTAATTCCATTTAAACAACAATGAAAAAGTTAACACGAAAAGAAGCTGCCAAAATTAATGGTAGCGTTGGAATCGGTCAATGTATTTATACAGATCCAGAAACGGGACACTCAAAACTAGGATGCCTGTTGCGCCCAGTTCCTGATTGCTGTGGAGGGTGGACATATCCTACTCCAGGACAAGAGTGCCAGCCATGCAGATAAAAAAACAGCCTTTCGGGCTGTTTTTCATTTTTATAAAGTCTTATCTAAATTAATCTTTAAAGATAGAATACATGACAAGATCAAAATACTCATCATCCTTCTTTACATGTTCTTTTAAAAGCGCTTCTTTTTCCATTCCTATCTTTTGCATTATCTTACCGGAAGCAGGATTATGAGGAAAGTGAGTTGCAAAAATTTTATTAAGTTTTAATTCTTTAAAACCAAAATCTACAATAGCTTTCGCTGCTTCAGTAACGTATCCTTTGTTCCAATAAGGAATTCCCATCCAATAACCCAATTCGGCTTTATCATCTTCTCTGTCATGAAGTCCGATGGCACCAATAAGATGTCCTTCTTTGTTTCGAATTCCAAAAGTATAGCCGCTTTTTTCTTCAAACGTTTCTTTCGACATTTTTAACCAAAATTTTGCATCATCTTCCGTGTAAGGATAAGGAATATTAGATGTAAGATCTGAAAAAATCCTGTGCTGTAAAAGCTCAATAATAAAAGGAGTATCTTTCTCTTCCAATTGAGAGAGAATAAGTCTTTCTGTTTCTATTCTTGGGAATTCTGTTAATTCTTGCATTGTGCTCATGGCTAGTGTTAATGATATTACTTATAAATCCTTTCCAAGGAAATAAAGCCCTTTCAGAGTATGAAGTCTATCCATCACATGAATTTTATCTGTTAAAGGCTTATAAACATGTGAAACCCCTCCTGTCGCTACAACGAAACAGTCTTCATTCACTTCATCGTTAATACGATCAATAAATCCTTCTACCATTCCAAGGAAACCATATACCATTCCGCTTTGCATGCAGGTAACGGTATCTAACCCTAAAACTGTTTTTGGTTTTTTAAGTTCTATTTCCGGAAGTTGCGCCGTCTGGCTGATGAGAGAATTTAAAGAAGTAACAATTCCCGGAGCAATAATCACTCCTAATGTTTCTCCGGTTTCAGCAACACAGCTTGCGGTAAGAGCGGTACCGAAATCAATAACGATTTTCTTTTTATTAGGATACAGATTGTGAGCTGCTACAAGATTGGCATAGATATCTGTTCCCATTTGCTTTGATTTTGCCACTACAGCTGACGGAGTGGTTCTATCAACAATAACCGGAGTAATTCCGTGAATTTTCTTAATTCCAGAGCTCATCACTTTGGTAAGCTGAGGTACCACAGATCCGATAATTACTTTATCAATTTCTTTAGGTTCTACCTTATAAGTCTGATAAAGCATCAGCATCTGTACATACAGTTCATCAGCCGTTCTGTAAGGCTTCGTGTTGATTACCCAGGAAATATCACAATTATCGCCATTAAAAAGACCAAATCTGATATTACTGTTTCCTACGTTTATTACAATTGAATTCATTTATATTTTAGCAGGCTATGATTTGAAAAAATTTGAATCCCAAATTTATAAAAAAATAAAAGGAGTACTTCCAAATACTCCTTTTATCTATATGTTTATCTTTTTATTTTACTTCTACAAAGTTATCTTCAGGATTTACGTCAGCAATTCTCTGGCTGAAATCAATCCCTAAAGCCGATAATTGAGATTTGTTATATGGAACAGTGATTGTATATTCCTTTTGCGTCCATGCCCAGTATGGCATTGTTTTAAACTCACCATAGATATCTTTTTCTTTCCATGTATGGGTCATATTTAACGGAATCTGATAAGTAACCACTTTTTTATCCTTAGTCATTACACTGAAATCTATAGGCATTGGAACTTGCCCTTTGTTGATCAACGTAATCGTTGTAGACTTATCATCATATTTTACATCTTTAATTCCGTAATCAATTGTCTTAGTAGTATTAATCCAGTAATTATGGAACCATTTCAAATCCATTCCTGACACTTTTTGAGCAATATGAAGGAAATCTCTGTCTGAAGGATGTTTCATACTCCACTGATCATAATATTGCTTTAATGTTTCTGCAAGATTCTGCTCACCCATGATGTAACCTAACTGTACAAGATACAATTCTCCTTTTACATAAGATGCATATGTGTAAGCTGTTCCGTTGTCATGGTGATCTCCTAACCATACGGCAGGTTCTTCGATTCCTTTTTTAACAAAGTTTCTGTAAGCATTCAATCTTTCAATGAAAGGATTTGGTAGTTGTTCAGGGAATAACTGGTACATAGTGTAGCCTTCTGCGTAGCTTGTAAACCCTTCATCCATCCACGGACGTACAGATTCATTCGTAGCAAGCATTTGCTGATACCAAGAGTGAGACCCTTCGTGAGCCATTAAGCCCATTAAGTCTTTAATATTTTTAGCTTCTCCAAGAATCATCGTACACATTCCGTACTCCATTCCGCCATCACCTCCTTGAATGAAAGCATACGTAGGATATACATATTTCCCAAAATGATTGTTCATGATCTGGAAATACTTGGTGATATAAGGCTGAGATTCTCCCCAAGCTTTAGTTTTATCATTTTTCTGATATACCAAATAGACTTTAGGACCTTCCGGAACATTGAAACTTTCTACAGAATAATCTCTGTCTGCACTCCATGCAAAATCAAGGATATTTTTTGCAGTCCATTTCCAGGTTGTTTTTTTGTCTTTTTCTGTTTTTATCTTAGCTGCGGCATCATATCCCTTTACCTCTGTTGGGTTTTCAAGGATACCACCAGCACCTACTACATAGTCTTTATTAATTTTAATGGTTACATCAAAATCTGAGAATGGTGCATGAAACTCTCTTCCCAGATAATCAAAAGTAGCCCATCCGTCATAATCATATTCTGCAATTTTTGGATACCATTGCGTCATCGTCATATCTACTCCTTCTCTGTTGTTTCTCCCACTTCTTCTGATCTGCTGAGGAATTACAGCATCCCAATCCATCGTAAAAATTGTTGTAGAATTTGGTTTAATAGATTCTGCAAGATAAACCTTCATAATAGTTTCCTGAACTTCAAATTTCAGATCCTTCCCGTTCTGTTTTATCCAGTGAATATTTTGGGAACCTTCCTGATCTTTCGGAATAGAAGAAAGTGTTGAAATACCGTTTTTTTGCAATCTTCCGTCACCATTTTTCCCTTGCGAAGACACTCTCTGATCCATCATGGAATTTGGCTTAAAAGCATTCCAATACAGGTGGAAATATACCACATTCAACTCATCGGGTGAGTTATTCGTGTATTCTAAGGTTTGTTTTCCCTGGTAGGTAAATTTTTCAGCATTCACATCGATATCCATCTTGTACTTTGCAGCCTGCTGATAATAAGCTCCTTGCTGAGCATGAAATTGTGAAATGATAAACGCAAAAATGATTGCAGCCGATTTTCTCATTTAAAATTTTATTTTTTTCTAAAGGTAGGTATTTTAAACAAAACCCTCAAACGTGGAGTTATAACAGGGTTTTTGTTCTCTTTTTAATATGATTTTAGATACTTTTTTATTTGATTTGTTAAATAAGATTGTGTCTTTTTTAAATCCTTACTTATTTTACAGAGAATAAAGTGGCAACAAAAAAACCTCAGCTATAGAAACAGCTGAGGTTTATATTTTAATAGAAAATTAAGATTACTTCTTTGCAGAAGCTTCTTTTTTCCCGCTTCTTAAAATCTTTTCAAGAATTCTTAAAGTAATCAGATAAGTTGGTTTTACACCCGTAAGACCTAAACCACCTGAAGATAATGTACTTCCTGTCTCCAAAGGATTATCCGAAGCATAATAAGCATAACAAACGAATAAATCCGGTGAGATATGATGTCTGATCTTAGATGCTACCTGAATTGCTTTCTGGTAATGCGCTCCTTCCATTTCAAGACCTATAGCCTTCCAAGAAGTATTCATAAAGTAGGAAAGAATGTCTTTATTCTGAAGTGATGTTCCTAAAACTGTAATCATAGGACCTTCAAAAGCTTTCAGCTCATCATCTACAAAATCATCAAGCTTCAATGCATTTTCAAAAGGATAGTTATCTGCAGTTCCTTCAAAAATATGAGAAGTCGGAATCATGATATCTCCTTTTTCTCCTGTAAGAATCCCTGCTTTCCCCATAATAGACACAGATTTCACATGCATCATGTATACCTCTCCTTTATGTTCAAAAGGTTTCAACAGCTCATCCATTACTTCAAAAGCCTGCTCTCCGAATGCATAGTCAAATACCATCACAACATCATCTCCGGAAAACTTACAATCTGCAAATGGAGTATTCTTTAGGTTCATTTTGCTAAGGTCAATGATCTGAACATCGATATTACTTCCGCTTTTATCTGCAATATGAATCATTCCTTCATCTAAAGCATACTTCAATACTTTATCACGAAGGTCTTTCTTATTTGAAATTTCTTCATACAGTTTATAATCCACCTCATTATTATGCTTCTTTTTAAGAGCCTCATTGGCATACAGCATATTTTTTACCGAGTGCATATTTGCCGAAATAATATGTAATGGACGCATGTGAAGATTATTCTCAAATAAAACTTCTTTTACTTTATTCGCCCATTTCTCACCAAAATAGTGATGTCCTACTCTTTCTTTTAATATAGCACTGAAATAAATTTCTCTTTCTCTGGCACCTTTAGCATCTTCAAGACTTACTTTACCAAGGTTGTAGATGATCTTGAATAAACGGTCAGGATTATTATCATCACCAAAAGTATTATAAGCTCTTAATGTTTCATCAAAAGATCTACCTATTAAAGAAGAAAGGTGGATCAATGCCACTTCTTTTTCTTTTCTGCTGAATTTCTTTTCTCCCTTTACTACCTCTTCAATAATCTTAAAAGCACGTGTAGGCTTCCAGTTTTCATCTTGGATGAATGCCAGGTGACGGATTTTATCTGCTTCTATAAATAGGAACGTAAGGTGGGTAAGAATGTCATAAATTTCAGAACGTCCCAAAAGAACTTCTATATTCATCTGGTGTTCGTCTATTCTATAACAGTTTCTTCTTCTCTTTTTTGGAACAATAGGTTCGAAACTTCCTTTATCAAACCCTTCATCTGATGTAAGATGAATAAAAGCACATTCCTCAATCCCTTCCGGAAGCCTGTCTAATACATACATTAAACCATCAAGTTCAAGTTTACTTGGAATATTCATGGTTCCATAAATTTCCGGATTGATGGTTTTCAACAAGCTTCTGATACTTTCTCCTGAAACCCCAGCCGGCTTGAAAAATCCTCTATAAAATAAGTGTCTCATAGAGATATATAGTCTTTCAATAGCTTCTGTTGTTTCTCTTGCTCTAGAATTTGTCATAAAATAAATTTCACACAAATATACAAAATCTTTGCCCATTTTATTTTAACTATCTTTTAATTAAACCACCTTATTCGCACAGGATTCCATGATGTATCATGTAAAATGTATTTACCAGACTCGTCTCTTTTAAAAGTGCCTTGGATATTCAGCTTTAAACAAGAAACAACAGACAACCCCTATCAAAAACACACCAAACAATTGTTTAATTTGTGTAAAATTTGAAAACACCCCTAAATTTTTTAGGGTCAAATCATTTTCGTTTCATTTTTTTTGTAAATTTGCCCTATCAAAATTCATCCAAATATGTCAACCTTAAGATTCAAAGCATTAGAAACCCTTCCATTTAAGGATTTCAGAAAAGACAACAATGTCGAAATCCCAGCGAAATTGTCAGAACTATTCTGCCAAAATGTTTTCTCAGAAGAAACAATGAGAGAATATTTAACGAAAGAAGCATTCCAGTCTATTATGGATGCAGTAAAAAAAGGGACTAAAATCCAGAGGCACATTGCAGATCAGGTTGCTGTAGCAATGAAGGATTGGGCAATGAGCAAAGGAGTAACTCACTATACTCACTGGTTTCAGCCTTTGACAGGTACTACTGCTGAAAAGCATGATTCATTCTTTACACCTATTGAAGGAGGTAGAGCAATCGAAAGATTCAGTGGAAACTTATTGATCCAACAGGAACCGGATGCATCTTCTTTCCCGAACGGAGGAATCAGAAATACTTTTGAAGCAAGAGGATATACTGCTTGGGATCCTACATCTCCTGCATTTATCATGGGAACAACTTTATGTATTCCATCGATCTTCATTTCTTATACGGGAGAAACATTAGATTATAAGGCTCCATTATTAAGAGCTTTGAATGCTGTAGATGAGGCTGCAACTAATGTAATGCAGTATTTTGATAAAAATGTAACGAAAGTAACTCCTACTTTAGGTTGGGAGCAAGAATATTTCCTGGTTGACTCAGCATTATACCAATCTCGTCCTGACCTTGTATTAACAGGAAAGACTTTATTAGGACATTCTCCTGCAAAAGGACAACAATTGGATGACCACTATTTCGGTTCTATCCCGACAAGGGTAATGAACTTCATGAAAGAATTGGAAATCGAATGTATGAAGCTTGGAATTCCTGCAACAACAAGACACAATGAGGTAGCTCCAAACCAATTTGAGCTGGCTCCAATGTTTGAAGAAGTAAACGTTGCTGTGGATCACAACTCTTTATTGATGGATATCATGGCGAGAGTGGCTCACAAACACCACTTCCACATCCTTTTCCACGAAAAACCATTTGCTGGTGTAAACGGAAGCGGGAAGCACAACAACTGGTCTTTAGCTACTGACACTGGGGAAAACCTATTAAGCCCAGGAAAAAACCCTAAGAAAAACCTACAGTTCTTAACATTCTTCGTGAATACTATTAAAGCTGTACATGAATATGCAGACCTTTTAAGAGCAAGTATTGCCTCTGCAAGCAACGATCACAGATTAGGTGCCAACGAAGCTCCACCGGCAATTATTTCTGTATTTATCGGAAGCCAGTTATTCAGCGTTTTAGAAGAACTTGAAAAAGTAACGAACGGAAAACTATCTCCGGAAGAGAAAACAGAATTAAAATTAAATGTTGTTGGAAAAATTCCTGAAATTCTATTAGATAACACAGATAGAAACAGAACTTCTCCATTTGCATTTACAGGAAATAAATTTGAGATCAGAGCCGTAGGATCATCTGCAAACTGCGCAGAATCTATGACGGTAATGAATACGATTGCCGCAAAACAGCTTAATGATTTCAAAAAAGAAGTTGATGCTTTAATTGAAACAGGTCTTAAGAAAGACGAAGCTATCTTTAATGTATTGAGAGAATACATCAAGCAGTGTAAAAACATTATGTTTGAAGGAGATGGATATTCTGATGACTGGGCAAAAGAAGCCGAGAAAAGAGGATTGAACAACCTTAAAACAACTCCTGAAGCTTTAAAACAGGAAATGGACAAAAAATTCCTTGACCTTTATGAGGAAATGGGAATCTTTAACCACAGAGAAGTTGAAGCAAGAAACGAAATCAAATTAGAAAAGTACTCTACTGTAATCGATATCGAAGCGAGAGTATTAAGTGATATCGCAAGAAATCACATCATTCCTTCAGCTTTAAATTATCAGAACAGATTAATTGAAAACGTAAAAGGTCTTAAAGAAATCTTTGGAGATAAAGAATTCAAATCTTTAGCAAAAGAACAAATGAGCTTAATTACCAGCATTTCTGAAAATGTTTCTATAATTAAACTTGGCGTTGAAGAACTTCTTAAAGCCAGAGAAGCAGCAAAAAGCATAACAGACAGCCAAAAGCAGGCAGAAGCATATTGTAACAAAGTAAAACCTTTATTTGACGGGATCAGAGATGCTTCTGACAACCTTGAAATGATGGTAGATGACGAGCTTTGGCCGATGACAAAATACAGAGAAATGTTGTTTACAAAATAACATCTGTAAAGTTCCATATTAGTTTAAATTCCTCGGTTTTTCCGGGGAATTTTTATTATATCCCAGACCAATTCTATTTGTTAATATTTATAGTTTGTTAAACAAAAACATTAATTCAAATTCTATTCATACAGTAATATGAGATATAATTTGGGAAAATAACCGAAACAACGCTAAAAGCACTATCAATACAATGTTTTCATTAAATTCATTTTGTTTTTTTAACAGCCCTGAAAATTAGAGTTTTAGATCACAAATCCCGATTTATAGAAGAATATCGATAGAGTTTGTTAAAGAATCTTAATAAAAAAAACCGCACACTTACCAAAAATAGGCTGTTGCGGTTTATTTTTCTTTAACATATGTAATTAATATGTTAAATAGTGTTAAAATAAGTTCCTGACAATTATCATATCAGGGGTCTTTTGCTCGGAATCTCTACTTTTGTAATGCTTTTGAAAATAAATATTCCTTTTTAACACGGATAATCAAATATATATGAAGAAAAGAGTTTTGTTTTATTTAGTTGCTTTAGTTACTACAGTATCATTGCAATCGTGTGCTACAAATTATGTGGTTTCAAAACCAGCAACTTACACAAAAGAATACAAAACAGATGCCAAACTAGCTTCTATAGATAACAAAAAAATGGAGCAGGATAAGCAGAAACTTATCGACTCTTTCTTAGCTGAAAAGGCTGCATCTATAGCAAATGCTAAAAAAGCAATTAAGAATTCTGAGATTGCAAAAGCAATCAAATATAATAAAACCATTGATGGTATTCTTACTGAAGCTGAAACATACCTAGGAACTCCTTACAGATATGGAGGAACTACAAGAAGAGGTATTGATTGTTCAGCTTTTGTTCTTTCTGTATTCGGAGCTGCTGCAGGTCTTACTTTACCAAGAGTAGCTGCTTCTCAGGCTCAGGAAGGTGAAAGAATTGAAAAAGAAAACCTACAGAAAGGAGATTTGATTTTCTTTTCTCACGGAAGAAGAATTTCTCACGTAGGTATTGTAGAAAGTGTTACTGAAGAAGGAGAGATTAAATTTATCCACGCAGCAACCTCTAAAGGTGTAATGGTTTCTTCACTTAATGATTCTTATTGGGGACCTAAATACAGATTCGCAAAAAGAGTAATTAACGAACAAGGAGAAGCTTACAACAACCTAGCCGCTGTTACTTCAGCTACACCAGCAAATTTTTAATTTTATAAATAATTGATTTAAATAATGAAGCCATCAAGATTTTGATGGCTTTTTTATGTATCATACTTCCTATTAAATTTTGGCTAAAGCCAATGGAACATATTGATATAAAAAAGTGAGCTAAATTCCTCTTTTATTGAATTTGATGATTAACGGTTAAATACCTTTGGTTAAAAAAGGGTTTCAGAAATATCAGCAACCAGCATCAGCCTTTAGAACCTAGCCATTCCTGTCTATTTCAATATCTAGCTTATACAGGAGTCCATGTACTTCTGAAAGCGAAAACTTAGCCTTTTTAAGCTTATTTAAAGCAGGATCTATCATATAATTGACTGATGTTCTCAAATCTGCCTTCTCAAGGTTAGTAGTATCGAAAACTGCGCCTGAAAGATCACAGCCAAAAATTATTGAATTAGATAAATCGGAATCCGTAAAGTCAACTTCAATCAGTCTGGAATTATTAAAAACTGTTTTTCTGATTGTCGTTTGATAGAAAGTTGAATTATTAAGAATACAGCCATCAAATCGGAAAGACAAACCAAATCGATTACAATCACTGAACTGCAGACCAAGCATTTTACATTCTTTAAATATAATATCTCGAAATGCTGTTCCTGCAAGCCTTGCCATACTGAGATTACATTCTATAAATTCACAACCTGTAAAGCTGAAGCCTGATAAATCCACAAATTCAAGATTGCAGTTTCTAAACGTACAGTTTTCATATTCTCCTTTTTCCAAAGGAAGCTGAGTAAAATCTGTACTTTCAAAGTTTTGATCTAAGACATAAGCTTCTTTCATAATAGAATAAATGATTAATGGATACAATGATACTCTCCGCTAAATACGGAAATAAGATAACTTTTAATTTTAAGTCTGAAAATTATACTAAACTGTTTTTGTCAGAATAATTAAGTTTAAAGAAAATAAAGGTCATAATAGAAAAGGCAAGTAAAGAACTTCCTCCATAACTAAAATAAGGAAGGGGAATCCCTACCGTTGGAAAAAGCCCCATAACCATCCCTAAATTGATCGAAAAGTGCATTAAAAGAATCGAAGCAAAGCAATACCCAAATACACGATTAAAAGTGGATTTCTGTCTCTCAGCAAGATAATAGATTCGTCCAATATATACCATATAACACAAAACAAGAACGGCGCTTCCGATAAATCCCCATTCTTCGCCTACAGTACAAAAAATATAATCGGTTTCCTGCTCGGGAACAAATTTTCCCTGGGTAACGGAACCTTCTCGATATCCTTTTCCCATAAGCCCTCCGGAACCGATTGCTGTTTTAGAATATAATAAATTGTATCCCGATGTATCTCTGAATGCTTTTTCCCCTTTATAAAGAACCTCAATTCTTTCTCTCTGGTGTTTTGGAAGTTTTTCTAAAATATATGGAGAACCGAATGCCAGTCCGCAAAGTAAAAGAATAGATCCTGAAATCCCTGAAATAGAGATTACATCCCAGGACATTCTATGATAATTCATAGCAATCAGAACACCGGCAATAATTAAAATAGCGGCAGCTACATATACTGGAGGAATTGCTAGAGCTACTAAAAAAACAGCAGCAAAAATAAAGCCTATCCCAAACAGCATTCCACTTAATCCTTCTCTGTACAAAGCGATAAAGAATGCAATAAATACCAACATAGATCCCACATCAGGAATAGCTAGCACTACAGCTGCCGGAACACCGATAATTCCTAAGGCTGTTAATAAAGACTTCCTGTTTTTGAGATTAAAGTCCGGTCCTGAAACATAGTTGGCAAGCATCAATGCAGTTCCGATTTTTGCAAACTCCACGGGCTGCATAGTAAAACTTCCGAATTTATACCAGTTCTTCTGCCCCAAGATTTCTTTACCAAAAGGGAAAAGCCCGATTAACAGCAAAACACCTCCTATGTAAATGATTCCAGCCATATTTTCAAAGAACTTACTTCTTCCTACAAATATGACCAATCCTACAAAAACGGATATACAGAAGAACATCAACTGTTTTTCTCCCAGCTTCTGATCAACACTGTAAATATTGGCAATGGCAAAAATGCAAAGCAGGAAATACAGTCCAAGACCTAGTTTATCTATTCCTTCTGTCCATTTCATTGCTTAGTAGGTTTTTTAGCAGTGTTATTATTTTTGGCTTCGTCTTCTATTTTCTTTTGAAGCTTGGCTTTTTGTTGTTTTACAAGCTCCAGGCTGTCCTTTATCCTTTTTTGCTTTATTGAATCCGGTTTAGGGTCTTTATAAAGTCCTTTACGTTTCAAATCTGCAATCCATTGTCTTTTGTATTCCGGCATGAAACTCGAGGTAATCATTTTCTTATACAGATTCTCTCTTTTCAGATCTCCGGTAATATATTTTTCAGCAATCACTGTACAAGCTGGTCCTGCCCACGTAGCACCAAATCCGGCGTGTTCCATTACTGCAACTACAACAATTTTCGGTTTATCGGCAGGAGCAATCAATACAAAGATGGAATTATCCTTTCCTTGTGGAACCTGTGCTGTACCTGTCTTAGCTAATTGTGTAAAATCATTGGATTTCAATCCTCTTGCTGTTCCTCTCAGAACTACGGCTTCCATCCCTTTTAAAACAGGATCAAAGTGTTTTGGATCTACCAAAGTCTGATGCTTAACCTTAAATCTTGGATCAGGATTTGCCTTTCCGTCAATTGCTTTTACGATATGAGGTGTGTAGTACCATCCTCTGTTGGCAATAGCAGCCACATAATTGGCCAGCTGAATAGGCGTTACCAAGACGTCTCCCTGTCCCATTCCATTATAAATAGCACCGGTTGACATTTCATCCCAGTTTTTAAAATCAGTTCTTTGGGATCCGCTTGCTTTCATGATGGCTTTAAACCTTTTTTCGTAAAAGTCTCCGGAAGGAATTCTACCCTTCGCTCCCACCGCAAAGTCATTATTTAAAAACTCTCCAACTCCAAAGCTGCTCATGATCTTTTTCCATTCATCAACACCTTTTGAGGGGTTTCCCGGATATTTTTTGATGATTGCAATAAATGCATATGTGAAAAAACAGTTACTGGAAACCTGAATAGAAGGGATTAGCGGATCTGCTCCACCATGACCTTTGATTCTTTTACCTTTATAGAAGAAACCTCCACCACAAGGGAAAATAGTCTTTTCATCCATTACTTCCATCTGCATAGCTGCCAAAGCAGTTAACAGTTTGAAGGTAGAACCTGGAGGATAGCCCGCCTGTAAAGAACGATCAAAAGTAGGCTTATTTTCATAAAGTGTATCTTTTGATAAGGCGTATAAATTTTTAGATTTATATGGTCCGGTAAATAGATTGGGATCAATATCCGGTCCGGTAGCAGCAACTAATACTTCCCCGTTATTAGGGTCGATAGCTACAATTGCTCCGTGTTTGTTAACCAGCATTTCTTCAGCGGTTCTCTGAAGATCGTAATCAATGGTTAAAGTAATGTCTTTACCGGTAATCACATCCTTATCCAGAGCTCCGTTTTTATAAGATCCGATGTTTCGTAGCCTGATATCTTTCTGAATGTACTTCATTCCTTTCACCCCACGAAGTTCCTTTTCATAAGATTTTTCTACTCCGGTTTTCCCGATAAAATCACCTGGTAAATAGTAAATTGAGTCTTTTTTAATTTCTCTTTCGTTTACTTCACTGGTATACCCTAAAAGGTTTCCGGAAGTAGAAACTTCATATTGACGCTGAGGTCTCTGTACAATATTAAATGCAGGATATTTAAAAATAATCTCCTGTACTCTTGCAATATCTTCTCTGCTGAGATCCTTTAAAAAAGTCATAGGAGTCAGCTTAGAATAGTATTTTTCTTTTTTAATAATATTGATCCTGTTGATGAAATCCGCTTTATTGATCTTCATCAGACTGCAAAAGCCTAATGTATCAAAATCAGGTTTCATTAAAGCCTGAGTAAAAGAAACTTCATAAGCAGGCTGATTTCCTACCATGATCTTTCCGTTTCGGTCAAAAATAACTCCACGTTGGGGAATTACATATTCAATTTTAATAGAAGTATTGGCTGCATTCAGCGCATAACGATCTGTAAACAACTGCAAATAAGCAAGCCTCGCCACAAAAATAAGGGCGATTACAACAAGGACGGAAAAGATTTTTAAATAACGTGTGTTCAAACTTTTTGTTTGATTTTAAATATTAATGCGTAAATAACTATAAATATAAATGAAATTACACTTGTCACCAACACATTAAATAATATTTCAAAAAACCTGCTAAACTTAAAGAACTCAATATACTGTACTAAAAGCTGATGCAGGAAAATACTTGAAAATAAAAACAGCAAAAACTGCGCCCATTGAAGGGACTGAAAAGAGAAAAAGTCTGTAGACGTATCTGTAGACGTCCTGAATATTAAGGTTCTAAAGTAAGCAATTAAGGTTGTTGCAAAAGCATTGATTCCCCATGAGTAAAGGAATCCATCAATAGCCAACCCCATTAAAAAGCTTAAAGCAAGAAATTGGAATTTATTTCTAAAGAAAGGATAAAACATGACGAACACAGGATATAATACCGGAGTATATTTCCCGAAAAGAGTAATCCTGTTCAATACAAAAACCTGTAATGCCACAAGAAAAATCATAATCAATATGTCGGTAAATAAAGTCCTGCTAATCATTTTCTTTTTTTATTACAGCTTGCATAGTATCCTGAATCTTCTGCACTTCTGCTTTCTTAAGATTCTTTACTACATACACTTTATTCAACGCTCCCATCTTTTCACTCAGCTCTACGGAAATATCCCAAAAGCCGGTTTTATTATCTACCGAATATCCTGCAATGGTTCCTATTGCCACTCCCTTCGGGAAGATCGCAGATTTCCCGTCTGTAACAACGGTATCACCTACTTTCAAAGCAACATATTTAGGAATATCAGCGAGGTGCATTACCCTTGAATTATCTCCATTCCAGGTTAAAGTACCAAAATATCCTGAGTTTTTCAGTGCTGCATTAATTCTGATCTTGTTTACACTTAATACAGATTGAACCAACGCATAGCTGTCAGTAGAATTAATAACGATCCCCGCAATCCCTCTTGGTGCCATTACCCCCATTTGTGGGAAAACACCATCTCTGCGACCACGGTTAATTGTAAAATAATTATTTCTTCTGTTGATACTGTTGAAAACAATTTCTCCATCAACAAAAGTATAGATCTGACCACCTCCGATAGTATCGTGAACTCTTTTGAAAACTGGATTTTTGGCCCCATCTTTTCCGTAGAGTTCAGTCATAAGGGCTTTATTCTGAACTACAAGATCTTCGTTGATCTGTTTTAGCTTCAGATAAGACACTCCTTCATCAATATATCCTGAAACCCACGAATTAAATGCAGCAGTTTGCCCGGCAATCCAGGATTTCTGCATGGCGTTTCTAGAGAATATCAGAACCAGAGCAATAATTTGCAGGAATATAAAGAAGACAAAGAGTGTGTTCTTCGAAAATAATCTCAGCAAAAATCCCATTCAGATATATAGTCGTAAAAAGTTAAAATTATTTAATTAAGAAATTGAATTTATCCATATTCTTAAGTGCAATACCAGTTCCGCGAACTACAGCTCTTAGCGGGTCTTCAGCTACAAATACAGGAAGACCTGTCTTTTTGTGAATTCTGTCCGCAAGACCTCTTAGTAACGCACCTCCTCCTGCTAGATAAATACCTGTTTTATAAATATCAGCTGCCAATTCCGGTGGAGTAAGAGAAAGTGTTTCCATTACAGCATCTTCAATTCTGATAATAGATTTGTCTAATGCACGTGCAATCTCTTTGTATCCAACCATAATTTCTTTAGGCTTACCAGTGATAAGGTCTCTACCTTGTACCGGGATATCTTCAATATCTACATCAAGATCTTCTACAGCTGAACCTACTTCAATTTTGATTCTTTCGGCAGTTCTTTCTCCAATGTAAAGATTATGGTGAGTTCTTAAGTAATAAGCAATATCATTTGTAAATACATCACCTGCGATTTTCACAGATTTGTCACATACAATACCTCCTAAAGCAACAACAGCAATCTCTGTAGTACCACCACCTATATCGATGATCATATTTCCTTCAGGCTTCTGTACATCGATTCCAACTCCTATAGCGGCTGCCATTGGTTCGTAGATCAATCTTACTTCTTTTGCGTTTACTTTCTGAGCGGAGTCTCTTACCGCTCTTTTTTCAACTTCAGTAATACCAGAAGGGATACAGATTACAATTCTTAATGCAGGCTGTATGAATTTACCTTTAATTCCAGGAATTTTTTTGATAAATTCCTTAATCATATGTTCAGAAGCGTGGAAATCTGCAATTACCCCATCTTTCAAAGGGCGGATTGTCTTGATATCCTCATGAGTTTTACCTTGCATATGTTTAGCCTGTTCACCCACAGCAATAGGTTTACCCGACGAACGTTCGATTGCAACAATCGAAGGTTGATCTATAACAATTTTATTATTATGGATGATAAGGGTATTAGCTGTTCCCAGGTCTATCGCAATTTCTTGCGTAAACATATCAAATAAACTCATATTTTTCTTCTGATTTTAAGTTTACAAAGATATAAATTTAAGACTACGAAAGAAATTTCCACACAACATAATTTGGTTAAAATTTTATTAAAATTTATAATTCTTTATTAACTTTCTGTTTAGACAATTACAGAGTTTGATTTCAACCAAAATTAACGAAGGATTTTGACCATGAAAACATGAAGAAAAACAAAGAAAACAAACAGCTCAATACACAGATTTAGAAAAAGACCTTTGCCAGCTTTACTTTTGAGCTTTTCATTTTGACAAAATTTACTTTTCACAATATAGTTTTTTACGATAATTATCATATACACTTTCAGAGGGTGATTAATTAAAAAAATCGTAAATTTGCGACTGCTTATGTTACAGTATTCCAACATCCATCAAACATCGAATTTTGCCGTGCTTTCTATCAGCTACGAAAAGGCTGATGTAGAAACGAGAGGAAAATTTGCATTCTTTGATGAAAACATCAAAAACTTTGTCTCCAGGGTTCATAACGAAGATCTGGGAGATGCATTTGTGGTTTCCACATGTAACAGGACCGAAATCTATACAACATCTTCCAATTATCTTTTAGTGGCTGAAGAATATTGCAAAACTATCGGAGTAAACCTTACGGATTTTCTTCAGTTTGCCAATATCCTTACCAAAGAAGAGGCTTTGATTCACCTTTTCAGAGTAGCAGCCGGACTTGAGAGTCAAATCATTGGAGATTTTGAAATTATCGGGCAGATCAAAAAAGCATACAACCGTTTCAAAAAGGAAAGACAGAATTCTAATCCTTATCTGGAAAGAGCGATTAATGCCGCGATTCAGATTTCAAAAAGGATCAAGAATGAAACCGGAATTTCTAATGGAGCGGCATCTGTTTCTTATGCAGCAGTTCATTATATTTTAAACAGCCAGAAGAGAATTACTGAAAAAAACATTCTTCTTTTAGGCGTTGGTGAAATCGGGCAGAATACTGTCGATAATCTGGTAAAACATGTTTATCAGCCAAAAATTAAAATTGCGAACAGAACTCAGGAGAAAGCAGAAAAGATTTCCGAGAAATATAATATTCCTCACGTTGATTATTCTGATTTTGACAAGGAATTAAAAAATACAGACATTCTTATCGTTGCAACGGGAGCAAAACACCCTATTATCAATCGGTCTCATTTCCCTAACGGAAAGGAAACATTAGTGATTGATCTTTCTATTCCACATAACGTTGAAAAGAATGTGACGGAAAATGAAAATGTAACGCTCATTGATGTGGATGAGCTTTCAAAACAGATCCAGGAAACAATTCAGCAAAGAGAAAGAGAAATTCCAAAAGCTGAAAAAATTATCAAGGAACTGATGAAAGACTTCATTGAATGGGAGAAAAAAAGAAAACTAGCACCAAATATTCATCATTTCAAAGCGGTTTTAAAGAACATGGAACGCAATGAAATGCATAACTTTTATAAGAAAAACAAGTATATAGGTATCACGGATATGGAACTTTCAGACAAAATGATTCAGAAAATCACCAACCGTTTTGCAAAATATATCATAGACAATCCTTTAAAAGCTGAAGAAATTAGTAAATTAATGCACGAAATATTAGTTGAACAACCAAACAACGAATTCAATGAAAAGCATTAGAATCGGAACAAGAAATTCCGCACTTGCACTTTGGCAGGCTAGAGAAGTCGCGAGACATCTTCAGAACAATAATTATTTAACGGAAATCGTTCCTATCGTTTCTTCTGGCGATAAGAACCTTAATCAACCATTATATTCACTGGGTATCACAGGGGTTTTCACAAGAGACCTTGATGTAGCCTTATTGAATGATGAAATAGATATTGCCGTTCATTCTTTAAAGGATGTTCCTACTCAATTACCTCATAATATTGAGATGATTGCTTATCTGGAAAGAGATTACCCTCAAGATATCCTGATCAGAAAAGAATCAGCTAAAAATAAAGAACTTCACGAACTTAAACTTGCTACAAGTAGTTTGAGAAGAAGAGCTTTCTGGCTAAGACACTTCCCTACTACCGAATTTTCAGACATCCGTGGAAATATTCAGACTCGCCTTCAAAAACTTGAAGATGGAGATTTTGATGCTACCATATTATCTTTGGCAGGAATCAAAAGAATGAAAATGGAAATTGATTATGAAATGCTTCCGGTAATGATATCTGCACCATCACAAGGCGTAATTGCCGTTGCAGGACATTCTGATAAGCCAGAGATCAATGAAATACTGAAACAAATCAACCACGCACCTACTCAGATCTGTGTAGAGATCGAAAGAAACTTCTTAAGCACATTAGAAGGAGGATGTACAGCACCTATCGGAGCTTTTGCTGAAATTATTGAAGATCAGATTCGTTTTACAGCATCGCTTTGTTCTTTAGATGGTAAAAACTGCATTGCTATCGATGAGAACTTCGAATATGATCCATCGGAAAATTTTGGAGAGAAGTTTGCGAAAGTTGTTCTTGAAAATGGTGGAAAAGAATTAATGGCAGAAATCAAAAGCCAAATCTAAGGGTTACCTTATATTTATCAATTCTTTTTTTATTTCTTTTCATTTTCTAACCCAACAGTCATGAAAATCTTATTTACCAAAAATATAGACCCGTCAATTATATCCAAAGAATTAGGAGAGGATATCTTGGTTGACTGTGTTGAGGTAATTAAGACCAAACCTATCATGATTAGCCCTTTTGATCTTAAAAACTACTCTCTGATTTTCACCAGCGTGAATGGCGTGGCTTCGTTTTTTAAAAACAGATTCAAGCCTAATGAAAATTTCACGGCAAAAAATTACAACAAGATTTACTGCGTGGGTGAAAAGACAAAGAAAGCGTTGAGAAGACACGGCTTTGGAACATTTAAGGTATTGAAAAATGCTGACACACTTTCCAGATTCATTATCGGAAACTGCCAGCACGAACAGTTTCTTCACTTTTGTGGTAACTTGGCGATCAATGTACTGGACAAGGAACTTCCGCTTCAGAATATTAAGTATAAAAAAATTACGATCTACAACACGGAGGAAATCAATCCTTTAATACCTGAAAAATATCATGCTGCAGTATTTTTTAGTCCAAGCGGAGTTCGTAGTTTTGCAAAGCAAAATTCCCTGAAAGAGATGAAGCTGTTTTCTATAGGAGAAACCACATCCGGGGAATTGAGAAAATATACCCATAATAATATTTTCACTTCTGAAGAAAACACCTTGACATCGATCTTCGGATTGATAAAAAAGGAAATTGGAAGTAGATTTTAAAATATCTGTTACCGGAAATGACGGTAATATTAGTTTAATAGATTATGATAAAAAACGACCTATATTTAAAAGCACTTCGCGGAGAAACCGTTGAAAGACCTCCTGTCTGGATGATGAGGCAGGCTGGAAGATATCTGCCGGAATTCATTGCTTTAAGAGACAAATATGATTTCTTTACAAGATGTCAGACACCTGAACTTGCTGCTGAAATTACATTACAACCTATCCGCAGATTTCCTTTAGATGCTGCGATTCTGTTTTCTGATATTTTGGTAGTTCCTCAGGCAATGGGAATCGATTTCAAAATGAAAGAATCCGTTGGTCCTTGGTTGGATACTCCGATCAGAACAATGGAACAGGTTCAGAATATCGAAACTCCGGATGTGAATGATACTTTAGGATACGTTTTTGATGCTATTGAACTTACTCTTCTGAAATTAGACAATGAAATACCATTGATCGGTTTTGCTGGATCTCCATGGACGATTCTTTGCTATTGTGTAGAAGGAAAAGGAAGTAAGGCATTTGATATTGCAAAATCTTTCTGTTTCCAACAACCTGAAGCTGCTCATTTATTACTTCAGAAGATCACTGATACGACTATTGCTTATTTAAAGAGAAAAGTAGAAAAAGGTGTTTCTGCGGTTCAGATTTTTGATTCTTGGGGTGGAATGCTTTCCCCAACAGATTACCAGGAATTCTCTTGGCAATACATCAATCAAATCGTTGAAGCATTAAGTCCGCTTACTCATGTTGTCGTATTTGGAAAAGGATGCTGGTTTGCATTAGAAGACATGACGATGTCTAAAGCGTCTGCTCTTGGTGTTGACTGGACAATCAAACCTGAATTCGCAAGAACTTTAACAAACCATACAATGACTCTTCAAGGAAACTTTGATCCTGCAAGGCTGCATTCTACTCCTGAAACAATCAAGAAAATGGTTACTGAAATGATTAACCGTTTCGGAAAGGACAGATATATCGCCAACCTAGGACATGGTATTCTTCCAAATGTACCTGTAGAAAATGCAGAGGCATTCATCAGAGCCGTTGTGGACTGGAAACCAAACCTATAAAATAAAATTTAACTTTCAAAAAGAGAGTTTAGAATAAAAAAACAAAGCCCTATCATTACTGACAGGGCTTTGTTATATATTTTCTCTAAAACTAGCTTAACATTCTCTGAGCTTTTTTAACACCTTCTACCAAGGCATCAATCTCTTCAAAAGTATTATAAACAGCAAAACTCGCTCTTACCGTACCTGCAATATTAAAGAAGTTCATGATCGGTTGTGTACAATGGTGTCCTGTTCTCACTGCAATCCCCATTTTATCCAGGATCATTCCTACATCGGAAGAAATACCGATTCCTTCAAGATTAAAGGAAACTACTCCTGTTCTATGAGCTTTTTCACCGTAGATTTTAATTCCTTCAAGTTCTAAAAGCTGTCTTTGAGCATATTCCAATAATGCATTTTCATGATTCTGAATATTCTGATGACCCACTTTCTGCATAAAGTCAACGGCTGCACCTAAAGCAATATTCCCTCCTACGTTCGGAGTACCCGCTTCATATTTAAATGGAAGTCCTGCATATGTTGTTCCTTCAAAAGAACATGTTGCAATCATCTCTCCCCCTCCATGGAATGGCGGTAAGGCTTCAAGAATTTCACGTTTTCCGTACAAAACACCTGTTCCCATCGGAGCATACATTTTATGTCCTGAGAAAACAAAGAAATCACAATCCATTTTCTGAACATCAATATTGAAATGTGGAGCAGACTGAGCACCATCAATTACAATATACGCATCTGAATTCTTTCTGGTTTTAGCAATAATCTCTTCAATAGGATTTACAATTCCCAATGCATTAGAAACTTGGTTTACAGAAACAACCTTCGTTTTTTCGCTTAGAAACTGGTCAAGATAATCTAATTGAAGAACTCCATTTTCGTCAATAGGAATAACACGAAGTTTTGCTCCTGTTCTTTCACAAAGCATTTGCCATGGAACAATATTAGAGTGATGCTCAAGATATGAAATGATAATCTCATCGTCTTTCTGCAATTTTTGTGTTAAAATATAGGCAATAAGGTTCAACCCTTCTGTTGTCCCTTTGGTAAAGATTACTTCAAAATCATGTTCAGCATTAATGAACTTCTGGATCTTTCTTCTGGAAAGCTCCATTTCTTCTGTTGCTAATTGACTTAATGTGTGAATTCCTCTGTGAACATTAGCATTAAGCTCCGTATAGTATGCGTGACAGACTTCTAAAACCGAATTTGGCTTTTGAGATGTAGCTGCATTATCCAGATAAACCAATGGTTTACCGTTCACTTCTCTGTCCAATATAGAAAACTGGCTTCTTATTTCCTGAATGTCAAACATTTATTTATTTTTTAAATTAAAACGTTCTTATTTAGAACCCTTCAAATTTACGGCTTTTTTTTTGAAAGGAAGCATGGAGTTGAAGGGTGATAGTTGTCAGCTGATAGAAATATTCGATGGTTTATAATAAAGAAAGCTGATGAGGGAAGGGCAATCTAAGAAATATAAAATATTGTTTCAATAAAAACCTTACTACATTTACCTTCTCTACCTATCTAAACTCCTTTTATTTTTTATTGTCAATTCAATAAAAAAACCCGCCAAAAAATGACGGGTTCTATTTTGTTGAAATAAGCAATTCTTATTCTGCAGATTTCTCTTCTGTTGTTGGAACGTCAGGAGATTGAGTTGCAACTTCTTCTGCTTCTTCTTCATCTTCATCATCCATTGCAGCAGCACCACCTTTCATTGCATTTCTAGACATCTTAACAGCAACTACTACTGCGTTGTCTGGGTGCATGAAAGAATATCCTTCAGCTTTGATTCCTCCTACATAAAGTTTGTTTCCGATTCTCAATGGAGTAACATCAACAACGATTTCGTCAGGAAGGTTAGCAGGGATAGCTTTTACTTTTAGTTTTCTGAAAGACTGACGTAAAACACCACCAGCAACAACACCTTTAGAACGTCCTGTAATTCTTACTGGAACTTCCATAACAACTGGCTTATCGTCAGATAATTGATAGAAGTCAATGTGAAGAATTTTGTCCGTAATTGGGTGGAACTGAATATCTTGAAGAACAGCAGGAATAGTTTCCCCGTCAATTTCAATAGATACCGTGTGTGCTTCAGGAGTGTATACTAATCCTTTGAAAGCTCTCTCTTCAGCAGAGAAGTTTAAAGGTGCCTCACCTCCATAAACAACACAAGGAACTAATTCAGCATCACGTAAAGCTTTTGTAGACTTTTTGCCCACGCTTTCTCTTTTTGTACCTTGAATTGTAATAGATTTCATTTATAAAAATTTAAAAAATTGTTCTAATTTTAATTTGCAAACTATTTAAAATCAATTAAATAACAAATTTACTACTAATTGATTTGTGCTCATGAACCATTGTCATAACGTCCGCGAATAATGGGGCGCAAGATAGCACTTTTATTTTAGTTGACAAATTATTTTTAACAGGAATTGAGTCAGTTACAATAACTTCCAAGATTTTTGAGTTCTCAATATTCTCGTAAGCCTTTCCTGAAAGCACTCCGTGAGTTGCCATTGCTCTTACTGTTTTTGCTCCTTTTTCAATTAAGATGTCTGCTGCTTTACAAAGTGTCCCTGCAGTATCAATCATATCATCGATAAGGATTACGTTCTTTCCTGTCACATCCCCAATAAGGAACATTTCTTCTACAACATTTGCTTTCTTTCTTTCCTTATAAGCAATTACTACTTCTGCACCTAAGTGACCTGCGTAGTTTTTCGCTCTTTTTGCACCTCCCATATCCGGAGAAGCAATGGTAAGGTTGTCAAGATTTAAGGATTTAATATAATCAACGAAAATCGTAGATGCATAAAGGTGATCTACAGGAATTTCGAAGAATCCTTGAATTTGATCCGCGTGAAGATCCATTGTCATCACTCTTGTTGCTCCCGCTGCAGTAAGAAGGTTTGCAACTAACTTAGCACCGATCGGCGCTCTTGGTTTGTCTTTTCTGTCCTGTCTGGCAAGTCCGAAGTAAGGAATTACAACGGTAATGCTCTTTGCAGAAGCTCTTTTCGCTGCATCAATCATTAGAAGAAGCTCTAAAAGATTGTCTGCAGGTGGGAACGTAGATCCGATTAGGAAAACTCTTCCTCCTCTTACAGATTCGTCCAAAACAGGCTCAAATTCCCCGTCGCTGAACTCCTGAAAGTTGATTTTCCCTAATTCTTTCCCATAACTCTGGGCAATTTTCTCTGCCAAGTCCCTGCTGGTTCTTGTACAAAATAGATAACTTAACTGATCGGCCATTTTTACTTTTTAAAAGATTTTGCAAATTTAAAAAAAAACCACAAGATTTACTCCTGTGGTTTTTAAGTTTTTATTTAATCAAATAATTATGGGAATGTAACTCCTGAATATTTACTTGGATTTACCTGTGGTAATGTAGATTTATACCTCATGTTGATCGTCTTAATAAATTCATTTGCAACAATACCGTATCCTCTACCCGTAAGGTGAACTCCATCAAGAGAGAAAGCTCCTCCTGTAACGAATGCTGCAGTATATCTTACACCATCCCAGATAATTCCGGACTGAGAGTTTAGTTCTTTCATTTTAGCGTCCATATCTACAAAAGCCAGATTTTTATCTGTAGCTGCTTTCCTAATAGCTGCATTATATGCAGTGGTAGCTGTCAATACTTTTGCTGTTTCAACTTCAGTCAATACATATTTATCATCTAAAGGAACTGATGTTCCACCTCCTGCTTGTGGAGTAAGAACTTTACTTGCTGGTAAAAGAATTAAATCTTTAACTGTAGTTTGTCTGTATTTTGGAAGCCCAGGAACAGTTGATAAATCTTTATCTACAATAACAGCACCGTTAGCTACAGCACCTGCCGTAAACTTGATAAGTCTTTTCTGATATTCAGCATCATTGATAGCTCCTAAGCTTTTTGCCTGAAGCAAACCTGCATTATATGTAGCATATCCTGTATTCAATTGATTTACCTGAGCGTCCGTTAATCCAGTAAGTGGCATAGCCGGAACTCTTGTAAAGTAAGGAACATTGGTCACTGTCGGAATATTCGCAACGACACCCTTTCTTTTTGTTCCTGCAGGGAATAATTGATCTGCTAAAAATGCATATGTATTGCTAAATCCAACACCTACCGGTCCATCTACAGGAGTGATCGGTGCATTAGGATCTGCTCCGCCGGAAGTAGCATATAATAGGACGTCATTATTACCAATCCATAAAGAAATAAAAGTAGGATCTTGTTTTAAAGCATCTTTCACCACAGAAGTACCAGGTGTAGATGCAAATCTTACAAAATATGGATTTGCAGTAGGTGCAAGTGGATTCAATCCCGCAGGGTTTCCATATCCATCAGCCAATAAATGTGCTACTCTTGCCCCAGGCACCCCCATATTTTGGTACGGACCACCTGCTGTAACATTATCTAATGCTGCTGCTGGAGCACTTTCTACCGGCACTAAGCTTCCGTTAACCATCTGAAGAGTCAATTTTCCTGAAAAACCAGGAATTCCTGTAAACCCTCCTACATCATTAGGCATCATAGGTTGTTTGAAAGCTCCTCCACCTGCTAATTGCATTTGTCCTGCAATCATACTTGGATAAGATTCACTTTGTCCACTGCTATAAAGAGTACCGTCTCTATATCCTGCTGTCAATGAGTTTCCTAATGAAATATATCTTGAAAAATCCGCTTCTCCGCTTGTTACCTGAATATCTTTTACATCAGTATCAAAATCTGTTTTACAGCTGGATAGAGTAAAAAGAACTGCAGATACTGCGATTGTTGACATTATAATTTTTTTCATAGTCTTTCTTTTAATTTAAAAAGGGTTATAAGATAAACCTAGACCAAAGTAAAATGCTGTTGCCTTAGCCTGTCCATAAAATCCAATATTAGCATTGTTCACATCTCTGGACTTAGGCATTGCATATCCTCCTGCTACATCAATTCCGAATTGTTTCAACTTAAATCCTACCCCACCTGTAAGCACAAATGTATCGAATGAAGGTGTTTCAGGAATAAAATTATCTGTAGTATAAGGTGCCTCATCATAATAAGCTCCTAAACGTCCATAAATTATACTAGAGAATGCATACTGAGTACCCAATCTGAATGTTTTTGAATTTTTAAAATTCTTAGGGTTTACAAGAACCGTAGGATCTGAAGGTTGGTTTCCGATAGGTGCATTCGCAAAATCTAAAGTAAGTTTACTGTATCTTTCCCATCCGTGATAGTTAAAGTCTGCTGACACTAACCATTTTGGAGTAATCTTATACGTTAAACCAATTGTATACTCCTCAACTAAAGGAAGGGTTGCAGTGAAAGCATCCTGTCCCGCAGCGTTTAATTTTAATAAAGAATAAGGAGATTGTGTTGGGAATTTGAATGTAGCTGTTCCATTCTTTGCTTTCATATCGATTGCTGAACGGTACGCAATACTAACATCCAATTTTGGATCAGGTCTGAAATAGAAACCGAAACCATATCCATGTCCGCTTGCTTTTTCATCATTGATATTTACCTGTCCGCTGAATTGTGTAACAGCCTTATCCCAATCTACCTTTCCTCTAGCATAGATATAGCTCGCTCCGAAAGATACCCAATCCGCCAGTTTTACAGAAACCATTGGCTGGAAGTAGTAACTTTTCAGTTCCATTTTCTGTACAAGCTCTCTGCCTTCCCAGTTTTCAGGCCATTTAATTGTGCTTCCAAAAGGAGTTGAAAAACTAAAACCTACGGAAAGATTTTCTATTGGTTTATAAGTAATCGCTGCATAGATTGGGGTTCCTATTGGATTATCCGTCTCTGTACTCTGTAAGGTATTTAAGTTTTGAAAAGTAACTTTATTACCTGCGCCAAACCCTCCAGCTACTACACTCAGCTTTGTAGGGATAAATGACATACCCGCCGGGTTAAAGAATGTCACACTCGCATCTTCGGCATGAGCACTAGTATGCGCCATTGCCAATTGTTTTACCCCTTGCAAGGAAACTCTGAAGCCTCCCGCGTAAGATAGAACGCCCGCCAATAAAGCAGTTGATACTAATATTTTTTTCATAGACTATTATTATATAATTCAAATATAAAATTATTTTGAATACGTCTGTTAATATTTCCTAATATTTTAAACAATAAGCCAAAAGAAAACTATGTTTAAAATAACATCCTAAACATAATAAACCATAAAACAATATATAATAAGCATTTAATTAAACAATAAAACAAACATTATTCAACTGTTTAATATTAAACTATCGTTTAACAAAATCATGTTAATATTTTCCTAAAGCTTAAAATTGGAATTGAGAAAGAAAAACTATAAATGAAAATTTTATCTGGTAAAACTTTTTAAATCTTGAGAAACAGCAAAACAATTATTTCTTTAAAGTACTCATAACTTGTTTTCTACCAGACCAAAACTTCTATCCATTCTTAAAATACAGAAATGTTTTATCCGAATTCAGGTTATTTCAGTATTTTAGAATTGCATAAAGATAAAAATACATAAATTTGCAAGATTATAAATAATAGTAATATGAGTTGTGGATGTAAAACATCCGGCGATTCTGCACATTCTTGCGGTCCTAAAAAAACCGCAACTGGTTGTGAAAATGTAAATACCTGCGGGAATAGTTATAAATTAAGTGTTTTTGACTGGCTTTCTAACATCAACAATCCGGCACCAAACAGGTGTGATTTTGTAGAAGTTAGATTTAAAAATGACAGGAAATCGTTTTATAAGAATGTAAATAATATTCCTTTACATATAGGTAGCGTAGTTACAGTAGAATCTAGTCCGGGACACGATGTAGGCGTAGTAAGCCTTACGGGAGAATTAGTAAAAATTCAGATGAAAAAGAAGAAATTTTCTGAAGAATTGGCACTTAAAATATACAGACAAGCCAACCAAAAGGATCTTGAGGTATGGCAGGAAGTTAGAAAAAAAGAAGACGCAGTAAAGCTGGAGGCTAGAAAAATAGCTCAAAGAATTGGTCTTGAAATGAAAGTTACAGATGTTGAATATCAGGGTGATTCTTCAAAGATCACGTTCTACTACACAGCTGATAACCGAGTAGATTTCAGACAATTAATCAAAGATTACGCAGGAGCTTTCAGAACAAAGATCGACATGAAGCAGATCGGGTTCAGACAGGAAGCGGCAAAAGTAGGAGGAATCGGATCTTGTGGACGTGAACTTTGCTGTTCAACATGGCTTACAGATTTCAGATCTGTAAACACTAATGTGGCAAGATACCAACAATTAAGCATTAACCCTCAGAAACTTGCGGGACAATGTGGTAAGCTTAAATGTTGTCTTAACTACGAACTTGATAGCTATCTGGATGCATTAAGCAACTTCCCTTCTTCGTCTACCACTCTGGAAACCGAAAAAGGAAAAGCATTTTGCATCAAAATAGATGTCTTTAAAAAGAAAATGTGGTTTGCCTACGTTGAAAGCTCTATCGCTTGGTATGACTTTGATATTGATCTTGTTAAGAAATTAATTTCAAAGAATAAAAGAGGTGAAAAAACACTTCCTTTAGAAGACCTGAAACAACCTGAGACATCACACCAAAGCATTGATCTTATTCAGGAAAATAATGTGGACCGTTTCGAAAAGAAAAACAGAAACAATAGAAACAGAAACAACCAGAATAAGCCAAATAATAACAATCAGGGACAAGGAGCGCAACCTCAAGGACAAGGACCAAAGAAAAACAGACCTGAAAGACAAGAGAGACCTAACAGATCTGAAAAGCCTGAAAACCCTATTGCTAATGCTAATTCCGGAAATCAGCCGAGACAACCCAAGCCACAGCAACAGCCAAAAGCACCTGTGGAAAAGGTAAAAGCTGAAACTAATCCTGGTACAGAGAAAGCACCACAAAGCAACCCGAACAAGAAAAAATTTAAAAAGAAATATCCTCCCAAAAAAGATAAAAATGAGTAAATTTTTAGGATTACTGACCTTTATTCTTTTCTTTAGCTGCAACTCTTCTTCAGGAGAGGATGTAATCATGAATTCCGTTGACAATAAGTGGAATAAGAAAAGTGAACAGAAATTTAATCTTGAAATTTCAGATCCGCAGAATCCTAAAAATATTATATTTGTCGTAAGAAACAACAACAATTATCCTTATAGTAATATAAGATTTATTGTGAATTTCACAAACCTACAGAGCAAGAAAAAGGAAACAGACACCCTGAATTATGTTCTGGCAAAACCAAACGGAGAATGGCTTGGTACAGGCTTTGGTGATACGAAGGAAACATTGTTTCAATACAAAGTAAATTACAAATTCCAAGGTAAAGGAAAATATGAAATTGATCTTACACAGGCAATGAGAAATGATAACCTTCCGGGAATTGAGGATGTTGGGATAAAAATAGAAACGGCTAAACCGTAACCATAAATGGAAGAAAACAAAAAAAATGCAGGAAGCAAGGGGAAAACATTTCCTCTGCCTCCCAAAAAAAAGAAAGATACCTCCTGGAAAAAATGGGTTTCATTTATTTGGATTGCACTCATTGCGGTAGTTTTAGGAGTTTCAGGACTTTTCTTTTCTGTTTCTCAAGGATTCCTTGGAGAAATGCCAGATGTAAAAGAACTTGAAAACCCGGACATCTTTGTTGCTTCTGAAATTATTTCTTCAGACGGGGTAACATTAGGTAAATTTGAGAAAGAAAAAACTCAGCCTATCGTTTATAAGGATCTTCCTCCTTACCTTATCTATGCCCTTCAGGCTAAAGAAGATGAGCGTTTTAAAGAGCACTCAGGAATTGACTTATACTCAGTTGCCAGAGCCGTAGTGTACGGTGGTGGTCGTGGTGGTGGATCTACCATTACTCAGCAGCTTGCTAAACTTCTTTTCACAGGAACAGCTTCTCAAAACAAATTTGAAAGAGCATTTCAAAAGTTAAAAGAATGGGTAGTGGCAGTAAGTCTTGAAAAAAGATATACTAAAGAAGAAATTATCACTCTTTACTTCAATAAGTTCGACTTCTTATTCAATGCAAACGGTATTGAAATGGCATCAAGAGTTTACTTCAATAAGAAAACTTCTGAGCTTACATTACCGGAAGCTGCAACTTTTGTAGCAATGCTTGAAAACCCAAGAAAAAACAACCCTTACAGATATCCTGAAAGAGCAAAGGAAAGAAGAAATGTGGTATTGGATCAGATGCAGAAAACCGGATATATCAATGCTGAAACTTATGAAAAAGCAGCGAACACTCCTATTGAAGTAGACTTCCACCCTATTAAGAGCATTACTGACGGATATTCCGCTTATTATAAGTTCTATCTTAGAAAAGAGATTGATAAATACCTTGAATCTCACGAAAAAGAAACAGGTAAAAAACTTAATCTTTACAAAGACGGTTTAAAAATCTATGTTACTCTTGATTCTAAAATGCAAAAATATGCAGAAGAAGCAATCAAGGAGCACTTAACTGATCTTCAGAAAAGATTTGATGCTGAACAAAGAGGAAGAAAGAACAGACCTTTCTATTACCTTACAGATAAACAAATCAAAGATGTAATGGTTCAGGCAATGAAAAGAACCGGACGTTACAAACTGTTAAAAGCTGATGGCATGCCGGATGATTCCATTATGATGGAATTCAAAAAGCCTATCAAAACTTCAAGATTTACATGGAATGGTGAGGAAGAGGTTGAAATGTCACCTTGGGACTCTATCAGATACCACAAACAAATTGCACAGGCAGGTTTAATGTCAATGGTTCCAGGAACCGGAGAGATCAAAGCTTGGGTAGGTGGTATTGACTGGCAACACTTCCAATATGATCACATTAAACAAGGTAAAAGACAGGTAGGATCTACCTTCAAGCCTTTCGTATATGCAACAGCAATTATGAAATTAGGCATGACACCTTGTTCTACAGTTTCCAACGGAACATATGACCACAACGGATGGCATGTACCGGGAAGAGGAGGAATGCTTACATTAAAAGATGGTTTAGCACACTCTCAAAACCCGATTGCAGCAAGACTTATTGAAATGACAGGGGTAGATGCCGTTATCCAGACAGCAAGAGATCTAGGAGTAACGGAAGATATTCCTAGAAACAATACCATCGCCTTAGGTTCATCAGATATTACAATCTACGAAATGCTAGGTGCCTACAGTACCTTCGCAAACTACGGTAACCACAACAAACCGGAAATGATCTGGAGAATTGAAGATGCCAATGGTAGAGTTATCAAAGAGGTAAACGTAGAGCCTAAAGAAGTAATGAACCCAATGTATGCCTACACAATGATCGAATTGATGAAAGGTGTTGCACAATACGGTACTGCATCAGGAGAACTTGGAAGAAGAGGAATCTCAAAAGCAGTTGAAATTGCTGCCAAAACGGGTACTACACAGAATAACTCAGACGGTTGGTTCATGGGTATTACACCAAAACTGGCAACAGGAGCTTGGGTTGGATGGGAAGACAGAGCAACCCACTTCTTCGGAACCGGTGAAGGACAGGGTGCGAGAATGGCATTACCAATCTGGGCAATCTTCATGAAGAAAGTTTGGGCAGACAAAACACTGGGAGTAACTCCTGATGATAAGTTTATCAAGCCTTCTGACTGGAAAGACGGCTGTTCAAACCTTAAAGGACTAGGCGGCGGATACGGCGATGACGGAAGTCTTCAAACGATTGACGAGATCAAAAATCCAAGAGCAGCAGACCCTACTCCCAAGAAACCTACAGAAAAGAAAGAAGAAAACATCAATGAAAACCTTCATTCTAACGATGAGGTAGACTTCAATAAATAAATTCTCTTTTAGATATACATAAGACCTTTCAATAATTTGGAAGGTCTTTTCTTTTATAATTAATACCTTTGATGTATGAATATCGAACGCATCCAACAGCCTTTCATCAAAATATTTCCAGGAGACACTTCCAACAATCCAATGCAGAGAAATACTCCAAAAGTTTTATTCTCTACAATTAAGCCGGCCGGCTTTGAAAAACCACAGCTAATAGCTTTTAATGAAGCATTATCAGAAGAAATAGGATTAGGAAAGTACGAAAAAAAAGACCTTGATTTTCTCGTTGGAAATCATCTTCCTGAAAATATTCAGACCTATGCTACAGCCTACGCAGGACATCAGTTTGGAAACTGGGCAGGACAACTTGGAGACGGAAGAGCAATTTTAGCGGGAGAGATTACAAATGATGCAGGAAAAAGAACAGAAATCCAATGGAAAGGAGCCGGCGCGACACCTTATTCCAGACATGCAGACGGAAGAGCCGTTCTCAGATCTTCGGTAAGAGAATATCTGATGAGTGAAGCAATGTTTCATTTAGGAGTTCCTACAACAAGAGCTTTAAGCCTTGCATTCACAGGTGAAGAGGTCGTTCGTGATATTATGTATAACGGAAATCCTCAATTGGAAAAAGGAGCAGTAGTCATAAGAACAGCTGAAAGTTTTCTGCGCTTTGGTCATTTTGAACTCATGTCTGCCCAAAGAGAATACAACACCCTGGAAGAATTGCTGGATTTTACCATTGAAAATTATTTTCCTGAAATTACTTCCACAGACTCCCAAAAATACAAGGACTTTTTTGAAAATATCTGTACCCGAACTGCCAACCTTATGGTAGAATGGTTCAGAGTAGGATTCGTACACGGTGTTATGAATACCGATAATATGTCCATTTTAGGATTAACGATCGATTATGGTCCTTATTCAATGATGGATGAATATGATTTAAATTTCACACCAAATACCACCGATCTTCCGGGAAGAAGATATGCCTTTGGAAAACAAGGACAGATTTCCCAGTGGAATCTTTGGCAACTCGCCAATGCACTCCACCCTATGATCAAAGATGAAAAATTTTTGGAAGACACTTTAAACAGATATGGAAATTATTTCTGGGAAGCCCACGACAAAATGCTTTGCAGAAAATTCGGCTTTGATGAACTGAAAAAAAACGATGAAGAATTTTTCACCAACTGGCAGGGATTGATGCAGGAACTTCAATTTGACTACACCCTATTTTTTAATCAATTGGAAAAATTAACTTCAAACGTTGACATCAAAGAGCATTTCAGTAATGCTTCCTACACTTTTTTGAATGAAGAAAATAGTAATAAACTTAAAAACTTCATTGAAAGCTACGAATCACGATTGAAATCTAATACAATTTCAAGAGAAGAATCTCTAAAAATGATGGAAAGATCGAATCCAAAATTCACTTTGAGAAATTATCTTCTTTATGAATGCATTGAGGAAATTGAAAACGGAAAAACAGAACTGCTTGAAAAATTAACCAAGGCGCTTAAAAATCCATATCAGGAGTTATTCCCTGAGTTTTCCTCCAAAAGACCTTCCGGTTATGATGACACAGCGGGGTGCTCTACTCTTTCTTGCAGCTCTTAGTAATTAACAATATTAATAAAACCACCTACTTTGGTGGTTTTTTATTTTACTTTTGCAAAAAATTTGACCCGTGTCTCTTATCAAAACAAAATTCATTCATTTTTTCAGGTTGGTTTTCCCATCCTCCTATACAGAATTAGCTGTTTTCCTTTTTTTCATTACCTGTTATGGAATTTTGGGTTCTTACATTGCTGTCCATTACAGAATCATCTTTGACAGCAGAATTCCATGGGATGCCTATTTCAGCTTTGATAACAAATCAATTCTAATGACCGGAGGTAGTTTTGAAAGACACCCGCTCTCTTATTATTTTTTCAATTGGATCAGAGAATTCTGTCTTTTCATATCAGGTGGAAAAATGGATGTAAATTTCAGACTTACATTAGCTTGGTTGAGCAATATTATCATTACGTTAAATATTGTTCAGATCTTTAAATACCTAAAGAACATTATCCGGCTTCCCTTATTTTACAGTCTTTTGATTACTTTATTCTTCGGAATATTTTCAACAAATATTATTCTTTCTTTTACTCCGGAAAATTTTACTTACACCCTATTTTTCCTTTCACTTTACAATTACTACGCTGCCATAAAGCTAAAAAGGGAACAAAAAATACCTGCAGGAGCACTATCAATGGCAAGTATTACGATCGGGGGACTTACCGTTACAAACATTGTAAAAGTTTTTATTCCTGTATTATTTGAAAAAGAACTTTTTAAAGATTGGAAGAAAATAGCAAGCGCCATTTTAAGAGGATCAATCGCTATCATCATATACGCATTACTCTATCTCAACAGAATTGATTTCAAGTATCAGAATATCTTTTCAAAGACAAACCAACAATATGAAAAGTTTTCCAATGTAGAGTCTATGCCAACCTGGGACATGATTATTTCTTTCTTTTTCGGAGGCAATATATTATTTCCGAGTTTCATTATTTCAGACAAGCACAATATGAAAGGATTTCACTTTAAAGCTCTTTATATGGACCTTTATTCATCAGTATTTCCTTATATTTTTGTATCCGTAATATTACTGCTGGTAAGTTGGAGTTATATAAAGAATTTTAAAAATAAATGGGTGCAGATAATCGCCATTTCATTTTTCATAGACATCATCATTCATTGCATCATGAGATTCGGGTTGCATACTTCTTATATCTATGGCGGACACTTCGTTTTCGTATACCCAATACTCATAGGATGGCTGTTCTACACTTACAGATCATCATCAAAAATGACTGCATTCTTAACTTTAACAGTCAGTATATTATTCGTCTATTTACTTTCAAATAACATCACTAGAATGTCAGAATTTTTTTGGTTTTTAGAAACTTATTATCAATAAAAAAAAGCTGAGAAAATTCTCAGCTTTTATATTTCTTACACCTAAATTTATTCATTCTATTTTGCTTCAGCACAGAAAATTCTATATTGTACAGCAACCGCAGATTTGAAGTATTCTCTGATTCTTGAAAGATCTCCAGAAGCACTTTGTTTAGTGAAATAACTTCCTGCCAGAATTTTATAATTCGGTCTTAAAGAAGCATCTGTTTCTACTTTCAGATTAGGAAATCTCTTCCTGAAATAAGACTTTACTTCGTTTGCTTCTTCATTACTTTTCACCGTTGTAATCTGAATTTTATATCCCAAAATTCTAGGATTTTTCTTACAGATTTCAGCGTTAGTCAATTCCCTATTCGGTACATAAATCTTTGGAGGTTTGGTAATCGCTCCTGAAGAGATAGCAGAATCATTATTGCTATAATCTTTGGTGGAATTATTTGTAGCCACCTTAGAACATTTGCCTTCGATTCCTTCCAAGGCTGCACTTATTTTAGAATCCATTGTCATGACAAGCTCCGTTCCTGAAAGCGTATCTTTTTTAACAACCTGCTGGGCTTCAATACTATAAAAACCAAATAATGATAATATCGAAAATATTTTGATCAAATTTCTCATTTAAACTTGTTTCCGCAAATTTATACAAATTAAAAAACTATACCAAACAGGTTATTTAGAATCAATACAAATTAAACGTAAATGATATTTTCCCTTTTAGATATGCCGTTAAATTTCTGTTAAAAATATTATTTTTGCGGAATTGATTGAATGTTCAATAATTTACTAACATAAGATAATTTAAATGATTAGTTGGAGAAAGCATTATAAAAAAACGTTGATCGCAATAGGCTTATTGCTATCAACCAGTGCTTCATTTTACGGGCAAGACGGCGATCCTAAAAACGGAGAGAAACTTTTCAAAGCGAATTGTACTGCATGTCACGCGCTGGACAAACAAGTTGTAGGACCTCCATTAAAAGGGGTTGTAGAACGTGTAAAGACAGAAGGTGGTGTAGACAAAGATTGGCTTCACAAGTGGATCAAAGACAACAAAGCTCTTAGAGCTTCTGGGGATAAATACGCCAATGAGATTTTTGAAAAGTATAATAAGACTGAAATGCAGGTCTTTCCAAATCTTACAGATAAGGATATAGACGACATTTTAGCTTTCACTACTAATCCACCAGCTCCGGAAGAGAAAAAAACGGAAGCAACTCCTGCAGCTGGCGCTGATACAGCAGCTCCTGCAGACAAATCTACTACAAACATTGTAATCATTTCCTTATTAGCAATCGCTGGTTTATTAGTTTGGATTTTGGTGAAACTAAGACAATTAGTGAAACTGGGTCAATCTGAAGAACTGACAGGGCTTAACGAAACGAGAGTTCGTTCGTTCAAGGAAATGTATGAGAAGTTCCACTATGTAGGAAAAGGATTAATAGCTATTCTTGCTATTCTTGCTGCTTACGGAGTTTGGAACTGGCTAATGTGGATCGGTGTTTACAAAGGTTATAAGCCTGAGCAGCCTATCTACTTCTCACACAAAATCCACGCTGGAGAACAAAAAATTGACTGTCAATTATGTCACTCTAGTGCTAAATACGGAAAGGTATCTGAAATTCCTTCTATGAACGTTTGTATGAACTGTCACAGAACAATTTCTGAATACAACGCAGATCACTACATGGAGCCAGGAAAAGATAAGGCATTCTATGATGGAGAAATCCAGAAGATCTATGCGGCTACAGGTTGGGATCCTGCGAAACAACAGTACACAGGAAAAACACAACCGGTTGAATGGACAAGAATCCACAACATGCCAGACTTCGTTTACTTCAACCACTCTCAGCACGTAATTGCTGGTGAACAAGCGATCATCAATTCTTTCAACAAAAAGAATCCTAACAACAAAATTGATGTTGTATGTAAAGCTTGTCACGGAAAAATTGATACAATGAATGTTGTTCAGATGGCTAACGACTTTACTATGGGATGGTGTATCGAGTGCCACAGAACGACTGAGGTTGATATGAACAACGGTTATAATAAAGAGTACTTCAAGAATCTACACGACAAGTTGAAAAAACAATATCCACAAGATGGAGGTAAAATCACGGTAGATGCAATTGGAGGTCTTGAGTGTGGTAAATGTCATTATTAATAACTAAAAAATTAGAAGTATAAATGGCTTCAAACAAAATACAATTCAGAAGTATTCATGAACTTAAAGATCCAGCTTTAAATAATAAGCTGGCTCAGAAAGAGTTTCAGGAAGAAATTCCGGTAGAAGATTTCCTTGGAGATGCTGAGACAAACGGATCAAGTACTTCAAGAAGAGATTTCCTTAAATTACTAGGATTCTCTACAGCAGCAGTAACATTAGCTGCTTGTGAAGCTCCGGTAATCAAAACGATTCCTTATGTGGTAAAACCGCATGATATTATTCCGGGAATCCCTAATTATTACGCTTCAACATATTTTGATGGGTTCGACTTTGCTAGTGTTTTAGTAAAAACTCGTGAAGGTAGACCAATCAAGATTGAACCAAACCCAGCTGGTGGTGATTTAGGTAAAACTAACGCAAGAGCTCAGGCAAGTGTACTTTCTCTTTATGATAACGATAAAGTAAAGCAGCCTAAACTAGACGGTAAAGATGAAACTTTCGATAAAGTAGATAGTTTTGTTATTAAAGGTCTAGAAGAAGCAAAAGCGTCAGGCAAAAAGATTGTGGTTCTATCACACTCTTTTGCTTCACCAACTTTCAAAAAGTTATTTGCTGAATTCAAAGCAAAATATCCTACAGCTGAATTAGTAACATTCGATGCTTTCCCTTACTCTGCAGGACTAGATGCTGCTCAGGAAGTATTCGGGCAAAGAGCATTACCTGTTTATGACCTTAACGGTTCTGAATTGGTAGTTTCTTTCCAAGCTGATTTCTTAGGGGACTATAACGCATCAAGCTTAGAGTCTTCTTATGCAGCAGCTAGAAAACCGGGAGCAAACATGTTGAGACACATCCAAGTGGAAGCTAACATGTCATTAACTGGTGCTAATGCTGACTCAAGATATAGATTAAAACCAAGTGCAGTAAACAAAACATTAGTTGAAGTTTACAATGCAATCGTAGGTGGTGGTACTTCTGATAAGACTGCTACTGAAATTGCAAACGAATTGAAAGCAAAAGGTAGCAAGGCTGTCGTTTTCGCTGACGGTTCTAAAGGAGCACAGGTTTTAGCTCACTTAATCAACCAAAAATTAGGTTCAGTAGCTTTCACAGGTAAAGCAAACTTCCTAAAAGAATTCAACGGTGCAAGATACCAGGAATTCCTAGGATGGGTAAACGGTGGACAAGTTGGTGTATTAATTACAAACAACGTAGATCCTATCTATGCTCATCCAAAAGGAGAAGACTTCAAAAAGTCTTTATCTAAAGTTCCTTACGTAATCGCTGTTGCTGATAAGAAAAATGAAATGTACAAAGCAGCTAAGGCTGTTATCCCAGTTGCTAACTGGTTAGAGTCTTGGGGAGATATCGAACCACAGACTGGAGTATATTCATTAATGCAGCCTACGATCCAAAAGATCTACAAATCAAGACAGATTGAAGAATCTCTATTGGTATGGAAAAATGGTAAGAACAATGCTGCAAATAACTACTACGATTATTTAAAAGCAAACTCTGCTTCTCTTTTAGGTGGTACTTCTTTCAACAAAGCATTATACAACGGTATCAATCCTTCTACTAACTCAACAACATTATCTTATGCAGGTGGAAACGCTGCACAGGCTGTTGCTGAATTAGGAAACTTCAAAGCTTCTGAATTAGAATTAGTATTATACACTAAGACTTCTATGGGAGACGGAACTCAGGCAAACAACCCTTGGTTACAAGAATTACCTGACCCGATCACTAGAATGGCTTGGGATAACTACTTGACAATTTCTCCAAAAGACGCAGAAAAGTTTGCTATTGATAACGATCTTAACGCAAGAATGCAGTTAGATGGTTCTATCGTAAACCTTACTGTAAACGGAGTTACAATAAAAGACGTTCCTGTATTCGTACAGCCAGGTCAAGCAGAAGGATCAGTAGGTCTTGCTCTTGGATATGGTAAGAAAAACTCAGGAGCTACAGCAGATACTGGTGTAAATGCTTATCCTCTATTCGATGGTTCTAACCTTGCTATTTCAGGTGTTAAAATTGAGAAAACAGGAGAAGATCACGAGTTCGCAGGTATCCAGCTTCAAAATACATTAATGGGTCGTTACGAAATCGCTAAAGAAGTTCCTTTAGCTGAATTCATCAATGTACCATTTGATGACGAGCACAAAGGATGGAATAAACCTTTGGAATACCACACAATCAGTGGAGCTCTTCCAGCAAGAAAGATCGACCTTTGGGATGCATTTGATGATACTGACGGTCCTCACTTCAACTTATCTATCGACTTGAACTCTTGTACAGGTTGTGGAGCATGTATCATTGCTTGTCAAGCTGAGAACAACGTTCCTGTAGTAGGTAAAGAAGAAGTAAGAATGTCTAGAGATATGTATTGGTTAAGAATTGACCGTTACTATTCTTCAAGACAGAAAGTAGAAGTATATGAAGGATTAAAAGAAGGAATGGCTGTACCTGAATTGTATGGTACTGCATTCAACAAAGACGGAGGTGCATTAAACCACCCTGCTGATAATCCGGATGTAATCTTCCAACCAGTAATGTGTCAGCACTGTAACCACGCTCCATGTGAAACTGTATGTCCGGTAGCGGCTACTTCACACGGTAAGCAAGGTCAAAACCATATGGCTTACAACAGATGTATCGGTACTAGATATTGTGCAAACAACTGTCCGTACAAAGTAAGACGTTTTAACTGGTTTACTTATAACCTAAATGACAAGTTCGATTACAACATGAACAACGATTTAGGAAGAATGGTACTTAACCCAGACGTAGTTGTAAGAACTAGAGGGGTAATGGAGAAATGTTCAATGTGTATCCAAATGACTCAGAATACAATTCTTGAGGCTAAGAAAGAAGGAAGAAGAGTGCAGGATGGAGAATTCCAGACAGCTTGTTCTAAAGCTTGTTCTACTGGTGCAATGACATTTGGAGACATGAATGATAAAGATTCTTCAATTAGAAAGGTATATGCCTCTAACAGAAGATATTATTTACTTGAAGAGATCGGAACAAAACCAAACGTGTTCTATCACACTAAAGTAAGAAACAGAGTAGAAAAATAAAGTTTAAATAATAAATAGGTAAAAAATGTCAGGACATTACGAAGCTCCGATAAGGGAACCTCTAATTATTGGTCACAAAACTTATCACGATATCACAGAAGATATTGCACGACCTATCGAAGAAAGAGCAGGTAAATTATGGTGGATTTCATTATATGCAGCCTTAGTTCTATTCATCTATGGATTCGGATGTATCGCTTATACTATCGGAACAGGTATTGGATCATGGGGGCTTAACAGAACTATTAACTGGGGTTGGGATATTACCAACTTCGTATGGTGGGTAGGTATCGGTCACGCCGGAACCCTAATCTCAGCGGTATTATTATTATTTAGACAGAGATGGAGAATGTCTGTAAACAGATCTGCAGAGGCGATGACGATCTTTGCGGTTGTACAGGCAGCAATCTTCCCTGTAATTCACATGGGTAGAGTTTGGGTAGGATACTGGGTATTCCCATTACCAAACCAATTCGGTTCTCTTTGGGGGAACTTCAACTCTCCTCTACTTTGGGACGTATTTGCGATCTCTACGTATTTCTCTGTATCAACTGTATTCTGGTTTATGGGACTTATCCCTGACTTTGCAATGATCAGAGATAGAGCTAAGACTCCTTGGACTAAGAAGATTTATACTTTCCTTGCATTCGGTTGGGGTGGTAAAGCAAAACACTGGCAGAGATTCGAAGAACTTTCTTTGGTTCTTGCAGGTTTAGCAACTCCACTTGTATTCTCAGTACACACAACCGTATCTTTTGACTTCGCGACTTCAGTAATTAAAGGATGGCACTCAACTATCTACCCTCCTTACTTCGTTGCTGGTGCGATCTTCTCAGGATTTGCAATGGTACAAACACTATTGTTGGTTGCTAGAAAAGTATGTCACTTAGAAGAATATATTACAATGTATCATATCGAAATTATGAACATCGTAATCGTACTTACAGGTGGTATGGTAACTGTAGCTTATGCTACTGAATATTTCATCGGATGGTATTCAGGATCTAGATTTGAAGACTTTACTTACCTTTCTCCAGGTGCTGCAGTAGGACCTTACTGGTGGGCATTCTGGTCATTGATTATCTGTAACCTTGTGGTTCCTGCTTCTTTCTGGTTCAAAAAAGCTAGAACGAACATTATCTGGACATTCATTGTTGCATTGATCATCAACATCGGTATGTGGTTTGAGCGTTTTGATATCATCGTTATCAACCTTTCTAGAGACTACTTACCAGGATCTTGGACAATGTTTAAGCCAACGATCATTGATGTAGGTGTATACTTAGGAACTATCGGATTCTTCTCTGTATTATTCTTATTATATGCAAGAACATTCCCTGTAATTGCACAGGCTGAATTAAAATCGATTTTGAAAATCTCAGGTGAAACTTATAAAGCAAAAGAAGGAGATGAGCACCACTAAAATTGTATACGGACTTTATGCTGACGACGACGATTTAATGAACGGCGTTAAAGCATTCAACGATAAAGGAATCGCAATAAACGAGGTTTATACTCCGTTTCCGGTTCACGGACTAGACAAAGCTTTAGGGTTAAAGAAAACCAGAATTTCTGATGCAGCTTTCATCTATGCTTGTTATGGGGTTACCATTGGTGCTACAATAACTTGGTATGTGATGAATCATGACTGGCCTCAGAACATCGGTGGAAAACCTGCTTTTGACTGGGCACACAACATGCCGGCATTCGTAGTTCCAATGTTTGAATTAATGGTATTCTGTGCAGCTCACATGATGTCTTTAACTTTCTTAGTTAGAAACAAAATGTATCCAGGAGCTCCAGCTCAGAATCCTGATCCAAGAACTACTGACGATAAATTCATGATGGAATTCGTAACTGAAGATGTAGAATCTGTAAAGCAGTTGCTAATTGAAACTGGAGTTGAAGAAATAACTGTTAAAGACGCTTAAAATGAAAAAGAACGTATTAAGAATTACAGCAGTTTTAGGTTTAACAACAGTTTTACTTAACTCTTGCGGACCAAAGGAGAACACTCCATTGGTATACTTCCCGGACATGTATTTTCCGGTAGCTTATGATCCATTGATGAAAGCTCAGGATGCGTATTCAGATCATGAAAATGAAATCCCGGCTTTTGTTAGAAATAATGGTGCAACAGGTCTTTCTCCAGTAGAAGGATCAGTTGCTCAAAATAAAGATGGAGTTTTTGAAGAAGGGTTGAAACCAAAGAATGTTGACGAGTACAACGCAGGTTATGATGCTTCTAAAAAACTTACTGCTTCTCCTCTAAACCCAGCTAATGCAGCTAAGGATCTTGAAAGAGGAAAAGTATTGTTCGACCACACTTGTGCTGCATGTCACGGAACAGGAGGTGATGGACAAGGACCAATTGTACAAACAGGAGCATTCTCCGGAGTGCCGAACTATGCTGATAGAGAGCTTACAGTAGGGTCTGTTCATTATGTATTAACAAACGGTAGAAATGCCATGGGATCTTATGCGGGACAATTAAACGCAGGAGACAGATGGAGAGTAGCTATGTATGTGATGAGTGCTTTCAAAAAAGGAGCAGCAGCACCGGCAGCAGCTACAGCGGCGGCACCAGCAACTGAAACGACTACCGAAACTAAAAAATAAGAAAAGAAATGTATAGTTTTTCACCAAAATTAAAATCAACTTCTATCATACTTCTTGTTGTAGGTTTAGTTCTGTTTGGTATTGGTTTCTTTATGAACAAAGGACTTTCTACTGAGCAAATAGAACACATGATGGAAGCTGTTCACGCTTCTGGACATGATGCTCCTACACACTCAAGTGAAATGGTTGGACCGCAGGATCATGCTGCTCACTTAGAGCATGCTACTATGCAAGTACACAACCAGCCGTTAGCATCGCTGCACTTTGTAGCTGTGTTCTTCTTTGGAGTAAGTTGTGCTGTATTGTTTTTTTACTGTATTCAGCATGCTGCCCACGCTGGTTGGCCAATTATTATTACAAGAGTAATGGAAGCTATTGCTTCTTATATTCCTTACGGAGGTGCTATTCTGGTTATCATGATGATTTTAAATATCACTCACAATGGTCACCTATTCCACTGGATGGATCCGGAATTAACGAATCCTGAATCTGCACACTTTGACGTAATTTTATTCGAAAAGAAAAGATTCTTAAACATACCTTTCTATGCTATCAGAACGATCATTTACGTAGTAGGTGCTTCTTTCTTCGCATGGAAACTTAAAGCTCAGTCTAAAAAAGTGGATGATACTAAATCTAAAGTTGAGTATCAAATGCTTTACAGATGGGCAGTAGGATATATCGCATTCTTCGGATTTGCTTCTGCTGCTTGGGCTTGGGACTGGTTGATGTCTATTGACCCTCACTGGTATTCTACAATGTATATCTGGTATTCAATGGTTAGTTGCCTTTCAAGTGGTATTGCTGTAATCATTCTATTAAGTGTTTACCTTAAGAAAAATGGTTTCTTACCACAGTTCAATGATAATCACTTACACGATTTAGGAGTATTCCTTTTCGCTACAAGTATGCTTTGGACATATACATGGTTCGCTCAGTTCATGCTTTATTGGTATGCAAACGTTCCGGAAGAGGTTAACTACTTCTTTGGAAGATTCCAACACTACGGTACTACATTCTTACCAATGTTGATTATTAACTTCTTATTACCACTATTGGTATTAGTAAGTAGCAGCATCAAGAGAAACTACAAAGTGGTTACCACAATGGCAGTAGTAGTTATCTTAGGACACCTTTTAGATTACTTCAACATGGTAATGCCAGGAACGGTAGGACCATTCTGGAACACTCCTGAAGTATTCTTGTTAATCCTGGGAGCGGTTCTATTCGTAGCTGGACTATTTATGTTTACTGTACTTTCAGCTTTATCTAAACTGAAGTTGATCCCTACAGGAAACCCTTACCTACACGAATCTGAAATTTATGAGTATCCTTTCTAAGGAGCTTGTAACAAAATAAAATTCTAAAAGACTGATTGTTAAAACGATCAGTCTTTTTTTATGCCATGAGGTGAATAATTGTCTTTTAGAACAATCATTTTTCATTCTCACATTAAGTAAGACTGCCTTCATCTTTAAAACCAAAATAAGCTCCTTCTATGAAAAGAATTTACCTGTTCTACATTATCTTTAGTCTAATCTCCGTCTTTACAAATGCGCAGACTATTACATTCATATCCGAAAAAACGAATAAACCGCTTTCTAAAGTTTCAGTATTTGGCAGAGATGGAAGTATCCTCGCCTATTCAGATACTGATGGTAAAATTGAAAAACAATCATTATCCCCTTCCCAGGAGAAATTTCAATTAGTCTATAATAATTTTCCGGTTGCCAATCTTTCGTATTCAGAACTAGACCAGTCTGTCATCAAAATCAATGATCAGGTAAAAGAAATAGAAACTGTAGTAATCAAGAATAATAAACCGGCAAAATATATTCTTATTAAAGGAAACTTCAATTCATATGTTACGGTCAACAGCAAATTAAATGGTTATGCGGATGGAGTCATTACCTATATTTTTGATAATAAAACGAAAAAGTTAAAAAGTACAAATGTTGAACAATACAGAATTTTCAGACTGAATGACCCAAAAGAAGAAAAAAAACAAACAGCAAGCTGGGACTATGGAAACTCGCTGAATCCTCCTAAACTGAAAAAGGTAGGTAATCTTGAAGAATTTAAAAAGAAGAATACAAGAATTAAAGAACTTAAAGGAACTTCAAAAGATGAAATAGAAGTTATAGGAGAATATCTTCAGAAAAAAGAGTTTGCACTATTTGGATTCCGATTTTTTGATTTAAGAGGTATTCAAAATATTGCTTTTGAAAAAAATTCTCAGAAAACCCTCAAAGACCTTCTTGAATTTAATGAAATAGAATATATTAAGCTAAAACATAAAAGTGAGAAAGACTATAATCAGGTTATTTCCTATGAAAATTTTTACACTACTGAAATCAGCTTCAGCAATGAGAATAAGATGGAAAGTGTAAAATTCAATACAGAAATAAGCAATTATAAAACTCAATACTGGCAAGACGCTTCATTCCCTAATATGCAGACTATTTTCAGTAGTTTCTTTAAAGGCGATCTACAGGAAAAACAAAACAAAAAATAAAATCAACTATTAATAAAGGTTTTACTAAATTTGCAACAAACCAAATAAAAATGAAAAAGTTTTCTTTTCTACTTGTTTTCAGTCTGTTGCTTTTTACAGCATGTAAGAAAGATCATGTAGATGCTACGAATACTAAAACGCTGCAGTCAAGTATTAATGATATGACTTCCAGCCTACCAACCATTAAGCAGATTAAGTTTAATGAAGCTCTTTATATCCTTAAAACATTTGGTGTAGAGGCTGATGGTGATGTAAATGAGTTAAAAGCTCTTGGAAAACTGATTAACGGAAAGAAAGTTCCTGAGATCATGACTCTTGCTGACGAAGTCGCTCAAAAAAATGGTATAGAATGGGTAAGTACTGACCCGCCATCTCTAGGTGAAATGAATATCTTCGGGGATGATAAAGCTAAAGAAAGCGATCCGAATGATGTAAAAGCTGGAGCATTAAGCATTGTCACAAGACCAACTGGTGATGACGGAAGCGGTGCACCTACTTCTATTCAAATTGTACCTAGACTTGTAGATGCTGCCGGAAACCCTGTATCATTCACTGGAGCTGGGCTTGAAGCTACATTGGAAGTATTCAGCAACGGGGTAAGACTTTCTACAGCTAAAAACTTAATGCAGGATAACAACTTTAAAGGGTTTAACCTTAAGTTCTCTTCTATTCCGGCATCTAAAGTGATAGATAATAAAATCGACATTACAGTTTCAGTAAAAACAACTGCAAAGACCTTTAAAATGTCAAAAATCGGGCTTGATGTAAACGCAGCAGCCCTGAAAGTTCCAGCAGTTCCTAAAACAGATACAGCAGCTGTTGTACAACAACCAAGTGCTGTGGTAGATCCAAATAATCCATCCGCCACTACTCCATCTGCAACAACAGATCCTGCAACAGCAACACCTACTGCTCCAGCGGCTCCAAAACAGCCAGCTGCAGATCCTAAAAATACAGTTAGCAAGTTCTTGAGCAGTGTAAGCTCTCAAAATCTAAAAGCAGCTTATGACGCATCCAATAATCCAAGCTGGGGAAGCTATGAGTCATTCTCTAATCCTAACTCTGGTTTTGGTGCAGTAAAAAATGTAAGTGTAAAAAACATTACAACAAGTGCTTCTAATGCTAATGGCGCAAGTGTAAACGCTACGTATGATGTAACGGATAAGAGCGGTAAAACAACTTCTCTGAAAGTAACTTTCGGACTTAAAAATGTAAACGGAGACTGGAAAATTTCCAGCTATAAAATCAATCCATAAATGGCTTCACCAGAACTGATCAGAAAATTAGAAGAAACAATTGAAAATATCTCAGACTTTCCCATTCCCGGGATTCAGTTTAAAGATATTTCCCCTATTTTCTTAGATCCTAAACTTTATGAAGATGTAATTGCAGACCTTGCTGCCAACAGTAAAGGAAAAGTAGATGCAGTATGCGGAATAGAAAGCCGTGGTTATCTTTTCGGAATTGCTATTGCAGTAGCTTTAGAAGTTCCTTTTATCTTAATAAGAAAAGCAGGAAAACTTCCACCACCAGTCATTTCAGAAAAATATGACCTGGAATATGGAAGTGCTATCATTGAAACCCGCGAAGGACAAATAAAGCCCGGACAAAGGGTTTTAATTCATGATGATCTTTTGGCAACAGGAGGAACTACGGAAGCAGCCGCTAAATTAGTAGAAAAACAAGGCGCAACTGTTTCTCAATTCAGTTTCCTGATTGGCTTAAAAGGACTGAATGGCGATGAAAAACTAAAAAAATTCGGTGCAGAAGTTTACCACATTTTAGAATATTAATCTACACAGACAAAAAAATTAATGCTTCGTAAACTATGTTTTCGAGGCATTTTTATTGTTAATGATTGATAATTCATAACATTTATAGAACAATGCTCTAAAAGTATTTTGTAAATCTCTAAGAAACAATTAAATTTGCAATTCAATTTTTAAAAACTTATGGCAAAATTGGGAAAGAATGCTCAGAACGAGCAAGAAGGTAAAGAAACCGTTGAGTTCTTCAAAGACCTTGACAGAGAAGCCTTAAACACTGAGAGATTTCTTGAAAAATATTCAAAACCTTTAGGTATTGTATTTGGAGTTTTAGTTTTAGGAGTTTTAGGATTCTTCGGATATAAGCAATTTGTAGTTGCTCCTAAAAATGTTGAAGCTGTAAAAAGTTTCCTTGCTGCTCAGAAAAATCTTAATGAAAATAAAGAGAAAGAAGCTTTAGGTGGAAAATCTGCTGCAAACCCAGGTTTCATTGGTACGGCTAATGAATATTCTGGAACAAGCATCGGACAATTATCTGCTTACAACGCTGGTTTATTGAAGTTCAAAGAAGGAAAATTTCAGGAAGCTTATGATCTTTTAGATAAATTCTCTTCAGACAACAAAACGTTAGTAGCAATGAAATATGGTGCTATGGCAGATGCGAAGTCAGGATTGAATAAAAATGATGAAGCTTTATCACTATTAGACAAAGCAGCTACTGCTTCTGATGATCCATATACAACTTATTTCTTCACAAGAAAAGCAGGTATCGTAGCATTAGGATTAAAGAAAAATGCAGAAGCTAAAAAATACTTCTCTGCAATTGACGAGAAATACCAGGATTATGACAACGGAATGTCTGATTCTTACATTGAAATGACTAAATATTATTAAAAAATGGCAACAGTTAATCTTTCCGATTACAAGCCACTTCATATAACTAATGCCGAAGATTTTTCTATCGGCATTGTTTTTTCTGAGTGGAATGATTTTGTAACGTACAATCTTCGTGACGCAGCTTTGGAAATTCTTGAAAAAGAAGGCGTAAAACCTGAAAACATTAAGCTTTTCCCTGTTCCCGGAGCTTTTGAATTGAGCTATGCAAGTATGCAGCTTTGTAAAGAAAGAAAATACGACGCAGTAATTTCTATCGGATGCGTAATCCGTGGTGAAACGCCTCACTTCGACTATGTATGCTCTGCAGTAGCACAAGGTATTAAGGATTGTAACATCATGACGGATACTCCTACTATTTTCTGTGTATTAACAGATGATACAAAGGAACAATCTATCGCTAGAAGCGGAGGCGACCTTGGAAATAAAGGTGTTGAAGCAGCAGTTACTGCTTTAAGAATGATTGATTTCAAAAAGAATCTATCTGATAAAAAAGGAAATATCGGTTTTGGACATTCTTAAACTTTGATATACTTTAACAATATATGGGACTATTTTTTTAATAGTCCTTTTTTGTTGAAAGGTTTTAAAATAATGCCAAATCCATTAAACATCTGTTTAAATCACTACCTTATATTCTTAAAATCTTATTAATAAATAGTATGTTTTACTTTTTTTAAGCTAAAAGTTGTATACAACAACTATCTTTGCGAAAATCGTATAGACCATAAATCCATGTTTCTAAAAAAAGTAAAACCATTCCTGTATTTAGGAGTTTTTTATCTTATTCTATCTCTAATTATAAGAACAGTATTCTTTTTTCATCCCATTACCACTGCTAGTTTCAGTTTCTTTGAGGTGATTAAAGTACTCTTTGTAGGTATTGTCAATGATTTTTTTGTCTTTATCTTAGCCAGTGCCCTACTAGCCCTCTATTTCTTGTTTCTTTCCAATTCAAAATATAAGAAACCTTACGGCTATATTATTTTTGGTGCTTTGGTTTTATTTTTCCTTTACATTTGGTTGATTCCTAATAATATTTTCAAACAGTACGGTGGCTCAATAACGGAAATTGCACTTGCTTTTGTTGGATTAAAAACATTCCTTTTCGGATTAATGCTTTTCCTTCCTACAAAAAGAATCAAAATCCGTAATGTGTTATACTTTATCACATTACTTCTATATGTTCTGTCAATCATATTCAACGGAGTAAGTGAATACTTTTTCTACAATGAATTTGGAGTACGCTATAACTTTATCGCGGTAGATTATCTGATCTACACCAATGAAGTGATTGGAAACATCATGGAAAGTTATCCTGTAGTTCCATTGTTTTCAGCCATACTGATTGTTACCCTTACTATTACATGGTTTATCTATAAAAAGACAAAGGATGAATTGCTTGAGCTTCCAAACTTTAAACAGAAATTGATCTTACTGGGGACATTTACAATTCTCTGCGCTGTCAGTTTAATGGTAATTCCTTCATTAATGCAAATAAAGTCCGATAACGTTTTCGCTGATGAAATTGAAGCTAACGGAATTCCTAAATTCTATTGGGCATTTACTCATAATGAACTGGACTATTTCCAATTCTATTCACAACTTGATCAACAGCAGGCAGAAAAGAATTTCTTAAGCCAGTATCCACAACATACACTATCCAGAAACATTGTTGCAGAACAGCCTGAGGCAAAGAAAAACGTTGTTTTAATCTCTATTGAAAGCCTTTCCGCAGATTTCCTTGAACATTATGGAAATACTCAGAAGATCACCCCATTCCTGGATAGTCTTGCTGAAAAATCACTTATGTTTACCAATCTTTATGCTACAGGAAACAGAACTGTACGCGGCTTGGAAGCTTTAACCCTTTGTATTCCTCCTACGGCTGGAGAAAGTATCATTAAAAGAGATGATAACAAGAACAAATTCACGACCGGAAGTGTTTTCAAATCAAAAGGATATGATGTTAAATATCTTTATGGTGGATATAGTTATTTCGATAATATGCAGGACTTCTTTGGAGGAAATGGATATGATATTGTAGACAGAAATAACTTTAAACCGGAAGAAATAACCTTTGCTAATGTTTGGGGTGTTGCTGATGAAGATATGGCAAGAAAAGCGATTAAGGTAATGAATGCCGAAGCAAAATCGGGAAAACCGTTCTTTAATCACTGGATGACCGTTTCCAATCACAGACCTTTTACATATCCTGATGGAAGAATTGATATTCCGGGAACAGCTAAATCCCGTGAAGGAGGTGTAAAATATACTGATTACTCTTTAAAGCTGTTTTTCGATATGGCAAAAAAGCAGGATTGGTATAAAAATACGGTCTTTGTAATTGTGTCAGACCATTGTGCTTCAAGTGCAGGAAAAACAGAGCTTCCTATGGACAAATACAGAATTCCTGCAATGATCTTCTCAGAAGGATTTATTCAGCCACAAAAGTTTGATACCTTGATGTCACAGATTGATCTAATGCCTACTCTTTTCGGTTTATTGAACTTCAGCTATAAATCTAAATTTCTGGGACAGGATGTTTTCAAACCAGAATTTCAGCCTAAGGCATATATTGCTACTTATCAAGACCTTGGACTTGTAAAAGACAATCGTTTAACCATCATTTCTCCTGTTAAAAAAGCAAAACAATACTCTTTGGAACTGGAAAAGAGTAATTTAGCACCTGCGTTCAAACTGTATTATGATGAGAAGCTATTAAAAAACACAGATCAAAAGCTAGTGGATGATGCCATTTCAGCATATCAGTCAACATCGTATTGGCTGAAAACCAAACAACTTAACAGATAATTTTATATTTTAGAATATGAAATATTCGTTTTTAAATAAGAGGATAACTTTCGGTATCCTCTTATTTTGTTTTATAACACTACAGAGCCAAAATATTACAGTTATCAATGCAACCAATGAGTCTGTGATGATAAAGAATAATAATCAGTCTGTAAAGCTTAACAATGAGAGTAAAAAAGAATTTTCAGGGGTAAACTCTATTTCAATCAACGGTTCAAACCTATCCAGAACTATCAATATATTTTTAGAACCTAAAGAAAAATTATCCATAACTATTGAAAAGGATAAAAATTTATTATTCACCGGAAATCATTCTTTTCTTCATGAATATATTTCTGAAACACTAAATGTAGATCTCTTTGGAAAGATTCCTCTTTATGAACAAATTGGTGAAAAGAAAAACTTCAACGAACTAAAAAACCGTTTCAGAACTGCTGCTAGTAGACATATTAAAGAAAGTAAAACTATCCAGCATAATTGTTTCTCCTGAAGATAAAGATTCAATAAAAAGATTAAAGAACCGTATTAAATATAATTGGCTTTCTACATTATTCTCTACTTTTAACAGAAGAGATAAAACCTTCAGAAAAGAAGCTCTTAATTATTATTACAAAAAATACATAGAAACAGATATAAAAACATATCGGTGCAGTAACTTCTTAGATTATAGTATCATTGAAACCTTAGCAAAAAACCAAGAATTTTTACAGATAAATCTTCCAACATATCCTATTGTAGAGCATACGGATGATGATAGTATTCAACACCTTCCTATCAGCTGCCAAAAACAATATTTTATAGATAAATACAATTACCTTGAGCATATCAACGGACATAATAAAGACTATTATAAAAGAATCTTAGTAGAAAAGTTCAATGATCAGTAAACCATATGTAACTTAATAAATTATCGTAAACTTTAATTTTATAAATTTACGGATACAAAAAAACATATTATTATGAGATGGACAGACGACAGAGGCGGCAACGTTGATGATCGCCGTGGCTCCGGTGGCGGAGGAGGTATGATCGTAGGTGGCGGACTCGGAACTTTAATTATAGCAGCCATTGTTTTCTTTTTAGGCGGAGATCCTTCTGGTATTTTGAATTCCGGCAGCGTACAATCTTCCGGTAATTCTGAAAGAAGAGAACTTACAGCAGAAGAAAAACAGATCGGACAAATGGTTGATATGCTTGATGCATGGAATTCCCAAACCTGGAATCAGGTTTTCAAAGAAAACGGAATGACATATGTTGATCCTAAAATTTTACTTTTTGAAGACACGACAAATTCTGCATGCGGAACCGCTCAATCTGCAATGGGTCCATTTTATTGCCCTGCCGACCAAAAAGTATATATGGATATGAGCTTCTTTGGTGAACTTCAACAGAGGTTTGGGGCTAAAGTAACTGAATTCACAGTGGCTTATGTTCTTGCTCATGAAGTAGGACACCACGTACAAACACTTTTAGGAACCACACAGAAAGTAGACGCCTTAAGAAGAAGTGGAAGATATTCAGAAGCAGAAATGAACAAAGTATCTGTTGCTACAGAATTACAGGCAGATTTTTATGCCGGAGTTTGGGCAAGACGTACCGATGATTCAAAAAAAATTCTGGAACCGGGAGATATACAATCTGCTATAGATGCTGCTGAAGCCGTAGGAGATGATAATATTCAAAAGAGAGGGCAAGGATATGTGAATCAGGAAAGCTTTACTCACGGATCATCTGCACAGCGTAAAGAATGGTTTATGAAAGGATATAATACCGGAGATATCAGACAAGGTGATACTTTTAACCAGCTTTTAAAATAAGTAAATTACACCATTAAAAATAAAAAAGACTGTCTCATGAGACAGTCTTTTCATTTATTGTAATTCAATTGGGTTCGTATTTTTTTTTGCTTCTTCTTTTACCCTCTCCTCCATTCTTTTTCTCATATCGGCAGGATTCTGATTCCCCCCTCCGCCAGGACCTCTTCCACCACCCATTCTCATTGGAGCAGATATTCCTCCTGTTCCCTGAGTCATAAATGACATTGGATCTGTTTTGAACTTTTGCTGTTGTTTTACAAAATCCGTTCTTTTCACTTTTAAAGTATTACCAAACTGATTCAAAGTTGGAAACTCAGCAATTTTATAATTTTTCATTAAATCAAAAGAGTAATCCCCTTTGTCATCCTCTGCCTTTACCACCAATCCCGGAAGCCCTCCAAACTTATACGGACCATCCTGATAGGGTAGATCCGTAGTAAACCATGCCGTCCATTTTCTTCCAGCAAAGTCCGTTTCAGCTTTCTGAACCTTGTACTCTCCTATTTTTGTAGTTTCCGAAGAAATTTTCCATACCAATGGTCTGTCTTCTTCATAAGAATACAAATCTCGCCCTATTCTGTCTTTAAAATAAGTTTTCTGATTCGTCTTATCCTTTTCTACAGTATAATTGATATTAGTCCTTAAACTTTCCATCTGATCCCTATTGATATTTCCTCTTCCACCGCCTCCCTGAAAGGCTTTCTGCATGATAGAATCTCTTTTAATTCTGTTTTCGGAGTAAAAAACAGATTTTTCAGGAGAAATATCGAGATATGCATTTTCAGATTTAATATCTGTTTTATTTTCAGCATCCGGCTTCATCGTTACCTGATATACAAACCTGTTTGTCTGTGCCGAAACCTGCTGTATAAAGAGCGCCAGAGCAATAATGCCTAATTTTTTCATTATGAGTCAATTTATGTTTTGGATTTCAAAAGATTACCAAGGTTAAACTCATCAATGATAAAAATCGATAAAATAAAAATGCTGATTTTTATATCCTGATTTTTGTTCGTATTTTTGCCTCATTAAATCATTCTAAATAAATACAATGATAAAAGTATCAGACTATGCAAAGGAGAAAGCCATCCAACTTATGACGGAAGATGGTTTTAACCCTGCTGAAGATTATATAAGAGTTGGGGTGAAAAGCGGCGGATGCTCTGGTTTAGAGTATGTTTTAAAGTTTGACAACCAAAAAACAGACACAGATCAGATTTTTGAAGATAATAATATTAAGATTATTATAGATAAAAAATCCATCCTTTATTTAGCAGGAACTACTCTTGAATATTCAGGAGGATTGAACGGAAAAGGGTTTGTTTTCAACAACCCGAACGCATCCAGAACATGTGGATGTGGAGAATCATTTAGTCTTTAGAGAAAAGACATAAGATACTAGACACCAGAAACATGAGGTCTAAAATCTGAAATCTAAAAAATAGTAATGAGTAAATATACTGAAGACGATTTAAGAGTCGATCTAGAAAATAAAAAATATGAATTCGGTTGGGAAACTAAGATTGATTACGAAGACTTCCCAATTGGTTTAAATGAGGATATCGTCCGTGCCATCTCTGCTAAAAAAGAAGAGCCGGAATGGATGACTGAATGGCGTTTGGAATCTTTCAAAATCTGGTTGAAAATGGTAGAGCCTACGTGGGCAAATATCAAATATGAAAAACCAGATTTTCAAGCAATCCGTTACTACGCGGCTCCAAAGGCAAAACCAGAACTGGAAAGCCTTGACCAGGTAGATCCTGAATTATTGAAAACTTTCGAAAAGCTAGGGATTAATATTGAGGAACAAAAAAGACTGTCAGGAGTAGCTGTAGATATCGTAATAGATTCAGTTTCTGTAAAAACCACTTTCCAGGAAACATTGATGGAAAAAGGAATTATTTTCTGTTCTATCTCTGAAGCTATCAAAAATCACCCTGATTTAGTAAGAAAATATCTTGGGAAAGTAGTTCCAAGAGGTGATAACTTTTATGCAGCATTAAACTCCGCAGTATTCTCTGACGGAAGTTTCTGTTATATTCCAAAAGGGGTAAGATGCCCTATGGAACTTTCCACTTATTTCCGTATCAACCAGGCAGGAACAGGGCAGTTTGAAAGAACGCTTGTGATTGCAGACGAAGGAAGTTACGTTTCTTACCTTGAAGGATGTACAGCACCGTCAAGAGACGAAAACCAACTTCACGCCGCTGTTGTTGAGTTGATCGCAATGGATAATGCGGAAATCAAATATTCTACAGTACAGAACTGGTACCCAGGTAATGAAGAAGGAAAAGGAGGGGTATTCAATTTTGTAACGAAGAGAGGTCTTTGTGAAAGAAATGCAAAAATCTCATGGACACAGGTGGAAACAGGTTCTGCTGTAACATGGAAATACCCATCTTGTATTCTGAAAGGGGACAATTCAATCGGAGAGTTCTACTCTATCGCGGTAACGAATAACCACCAATATGCAGACACAGGAACAAAAATGATCCACATTGGAAAAAATACCAAGTCAACGATCATTTCCAAAGGTATTTCTGCAGGAAAATCTCAAAACTCATACAGAGGACAGGTAAAAGTAATGCCTTCTGCAAAAGGAGCAAGAAACTTCTCTCAGTGTGACTCTTTATTGATGGGTAATGAATGTGGAGCACACACTTTCCCTTACATTGAAATTAAAGATCCTACCGCACAATTGGAGCACGAAGCAACGACTTCAAAAATTGGAGAAGATCAGATTTTCTACTGTAATCAGAGAGGTATTGATACTGAAAGAGCAATTGCTTTGATCGTAAACGGTTTCAGTAAAGAAGTATTAAATAAACTTCCAATGGAATTTGCTATAGAAGCACAAAAATTATTAGAAATTTCATTAGAAGGTTCAGTTGGATAACCAATTGAAAAAGATAGTCTCTATGAAAAAGTTCTTATTGGCATTTTTTGGATTTATTTTTCTAAGTTTTTCCGCGCAGGAGAAAACAGGATTTCAATTATCAAGTCATATTCTTGATATCTCACAGGGACAACCTGCTGGAAAAGTTGAAATAGAACTGGAAAAATATAATGAAACCTCAAAACAATGGGTTTCTCTGGGTAAAAAGCAAACTGATAATAATGGCAGGGTTTCAGATTTTTTACCATATCAAAAAGCCGGTAATAACGGAAAATACAAACTTATATTCTTCATAGAAGATTATTACAAACATAAAAATATAGAAAGCTTCTATCCGTCTATTGAAGTAATATTCAAGATCAAGGACAACGAGCATTATCATGTTCCGATTACTTTATCACCTTTTGGATATTCCACATACAGAGGAAGCTAGTACAATTATAAAAAGAAAAAGTTAGCAAGAATGTTACAAATTAAAGACCTTCACGCCAAAATTGAAGACGGCGCAGAAATATTAAAAGGGATTAACCTTGAAATAAAGCCAGGCGAAGTTCACGCTATTATGGGACCAAACGGAGCCGGTAAATCTACCCTTTCTTCTGTAATCGCTGGAAAAGAGGATTACGAAGTGACAGGTGGAGAGATTATCTTCCAAGGAGAAGACATCATTGAAGATGCTCCAGAAGACAGAGCACACAAAGGGATCTTCCTATCTTTCCAGTATCCAGTGGAAATTCCGGGAGTTTCTGTAACGAACTTCATCAAAGCTGCTTTAAACGAAACAAGAAAAGCAAACGGATTAGAAGAAATGCCGGCAAAAGAAATGCTTGCATTGATTCGTGAAAAATCTGAAAAATTAGGGATCAAAAAAGATTTCCTTTCAAGATCACTGAACGAAGGATTCTCAGGAGGTGAAAAGAAAAGAAATGAGATCTTCCAGATGATGATGCTTAACCCTAAATTGGCTATCCTTGACGAAACAGATTCAGGATTAGACATTGATGCATTGAGAATCGTTGCAGATGGTGTAAATGCTTTTAAAAATGAAGGAAATGCAGTTCTTTTGATTACTCACTATCAAAGATTGCTTAACTATATTCAGCCTGACTTCGTTCACGTTTTAGCCAACGGAAAAATCATCAAAACAGGTGATAAATCTTTAGCATTAGAACTTGAAGAAAAAGGATACGACTGGCTTTTAAATTAATAAAAAGCAGTATTTCAGAGATTAAAAATTTTCGCACTCATTCATAAACGCAGCAAAAAAGAATCTCTAATATTAAAAATTGGATTACCTATTCTTCGGAATAGCAATATTTTTAGTTCAAAATAAAAAGAAAAAATGGTGCAAACCACAGATATACCAGTAATGGCATTAAAAGAACAAATCATCGAAAACCATAATGAGTTTTTGGAGAGCCTTCGTCACAGATTTCTGGATGACGATAGAAAAGGTGCTCTTCAGAAATTTGAAGGTGTTGGTTTTCCGACAAAAAAAGACGAAGAATATAAATATACCAATCTAAAGGAGATCACGGAAAAAAGCTATAATTTCTTTCCGAATGAGCACCATAATATCACTAAAGAGCAGTTTGACCAATTGCACCTTGGTGAAGAAAATTTTGATTGGATTGTTTTCGTAAACGGTAAACTTCACAAAGAACTTTCAAAAGTATCTATTGAAAATGTAGAATTCCTTTCATTCAATTATGCATTGAATGATGACAAACATAAAGAGGTTTTTGAAAAATATTTCAACACAATTGCTTCTAAGGATTTAGCTTTCACTAACTTAAACCTTGCTTACTGCAAATACGGTTTCTTTTTGAAAGTTCCAAAAAATGTAGTGATTGAAAAGCCAATTCATGTTTTCTACATTTCTCAGAACCAAGAAGAAAACACGTTTTACAACACGAGAAATCTATTGATCGTAGAAGAAGGAGCAAAAGTAGAAATTATTGAAAGTCACCACAATTTTGACAGTACTTATGTATTGACAAACTCTGTGACTGAGATTTTCACTTATCCAAATGCAAAAGCAGATTGGCACAAACTTCAGAACGATAACAATACTTCATATCTTATTGACAATACTTTCGCAAAACAGGAGAAAGACAGCTTAACGACTGTAAATACATTCTCTTTCGGAGGTAAACTGGTAAGAAACAACCTTGATTTTATCCAGAATGGTTCTAATATTAATTCATTCATGAATGGTATTACGATTATCGGAAAAGATCAGTTGGTAGACCACCATACGGCAGTTCACCACAATTTCCCGAACTGTGAGAGTTACCAGAACTACAAAGGAATCTTTGATGGTAATGCACACGGAGTTTTCAACGGAAAGGTATTTGTTGATAAAATTGCTCAAAAAACCAATGCTTATCAGCAAAACAATAACGTATTGCTAAGCGAAGGAGCAAGCATCGATACAAAACCTCAGTTGGAGATTTTTGCAGATGATGTAAAATGTTCTCACGGATGTACAGTAGGTCAACTTAATGAAGATGCATTATTCTACCTGAGAGCAAGAGGGATCTCTAAGAAAGAAGCTCAGGCATTACTTCTATATGCATTTGCGAATGATGCCATGCAGAATATCGATATTGAACCTCTAAAAGAGAAGATTTCAAAGCTTTTGGCAGAGAAACTTGGAGTAGATATAGAATTTTAAAATTTATATATATTGATAAAGAAAAAGCACTTCGGATTGAAGTGCTTTTTTATGTATCATAATTCTCGGATTATTTTTTCAACCAGCCTTGATTATCCTTATTCTCGGAACGTTTTTTCCCGTTATCAAAGTTATAGGCAAGACCTACTCCTAATGTTTGTTTTAACTGTGTTTTCCAGATCTGATTGTGGTCATACAGTAGATCCAGAGTAACATTTGTAGAAATGTATTTATTAATCTTCATGCTTAATACTCCACTATACCCCAATACAAGTCTTTCAGGATGATCTAAGTAATTTGAGAATACAGAAGCTGTATTAAGCAAAGTAATGTTTTCCATAATTTTTAGCTTATACATTGCTGTTCCCAAGAAACCAAACTGGAACAGAGAAGAATCTCCATCATTTTTAAGACCGTAAGTTCCGGCTGTTTGAAGATCTTTATCCAATACAAAAGTCCATCTTGCATTTGCAGGACGTAAGGTCACTGTCAGGTTATCATTTGGGCGGTAAGTAACACCAGCACCCAGATTCAGATATCCTGGAGCCATAAAGTTTGAAATCTTCTTTGCTTCCGGATTATTTCCATCTTCATAACCTGGTGCAAACTGAGTCTGAAGACCTGCACCTGCAGAGAAATACCAGCTTTTAGCGAACTCTCTACCATAATTGGTTGATAAGTTGATAACATCCTGAGTTTTTCTTGTTCCGGTACCTTGTGTATTGTTTTGCCCGTAACCTAGAATGATGATGTTTTCCCAAAGATCTTTATTCTTTTCATAAGTAAGGTTATAGTTGACACCTGCAAGCCATCCCACGTTATTGGCTCCACCACCTACCCAGTTTGAAAAGGCAGCCTGATTAAGCATTAATGTGTTTTGCCCCTGAATAGACCAGGCTTTAACGGTATCTGCTGCCGGAGCATCAGCTTTAGTTTCTTGTGCTGTTACAATAGCCCCAAAAGAAATGGAGGCGATTAATAAAACTTTTTTCATAATCAACGATTTTTTACAAATGTATAAAATAATAATCTACACCTTCCCAAAATTCACCCTGAAATGAATTTAATTTCACTTAAAAATCCAATGTAATGCAATAGAATTAAAGCAATTAAATATTTTATTTCTGTATAACAAACTTAAAGAAACTTAAAATTGTAGTATAATTTAAAACAAAAAGCACCTCATTCCTGAAGTGCTTTCTTATTAATATATTTATTCATTTATTTTTTGATCCACCATTGACTGTCTTTACGGTCAGAGCGTTTTACCCCATTATCCAATGTATAAGCAAAACCAATACCCAAAGTTTGTTTTAACTGGGTCTTTTCGATTTGATTATGATCATATAGCACATCTAATGTTATATTGGATGAAATATACTTATTAACTTTTAAGTTTAAAATCGCTCCATAAGCAAGAACCAATCTATCCGGACGATCCAGGTAATTGGAAAAGACAGACGCTGTATTCGTCAAATGAACATCTTCCATAATTTTCAGCTTATACATCGCTGTTCCCAAGAAACCGAATTGTAGTAATGAAGTATCACCATCACTTTTCAAACCATAGTTTCCTGCAAGCTGAAGATCTTTATCTAAGACAAAAGTCCATCTGGCGTTGGTAGGACGTAAAGTTACCGTTAAGTTATCATTAGGTCTGTATGTGATACCCATCCCGACGTTCAGATAACCCGGTGCCATAAAATTTGAAATCTTTTTTGCTTCCGGATTATTTCCATCTTCATACCCTGGGGCAAACTGAGACTGTAACCCTGCTCCTAATGAGAAATACCAGCTTTTCGAAAACTTACGCCCATAGTTTGTAGAAACATTGATCACATCCTGTGTCTTCCTGACTCCAAGTCCTTTAGTATCATTTTGCCCGTAGCCAAGGATGATAATATTTTCCCAAAGATCGTTGTCTTTTTCATAGGTAATATTATAATTGGCACCAGCAAGCCAACCTACATTATTAGCTCCACCACCTACCCAATTTGAAAAGGCAGCCTGATTAATCATTAAAGTGTTTTTTCCTAACACCGACCAGTACTTTACTGTGTCTACCTCTATGGAATCCTTTTTTAATTCTTCTTGTGCACTCGCATAAATACCAGTAAAAAAGGAGAGAATCAATAAAAACTTCTTCATTACTCTAAATAATTTTTCAATGCAAAAATATTAATATAATTTTTTTTAAAAGGCAAATTGAACCTTAAAGAATACTTTTTTGTAAAGTTTAATCCCCTAACAATAAGGTTCTTTAGTAAAATTGATGCCAAAATAAAAAGCTTAAACGTTAAAATTGACAAATTTTGTCTTAAAATCAGATCACTAGAAGTCTATTCATCGACAAATTTTCCGAAATTTATCATTGGCTTTTGATTTGACGTAAAACCTTCATGTTTAAAAATGTAATTTCCAAAAGAGCGGTTATATACCCATTGCTGATGCTTTCTGCGATGTGGTTCGGGTACTTTTTACAAATGCATGGCTTTTTTGGAAGTTGCTTCGGAGCCATTATTCCTCTTGTTCCGGAAGGATTGTTGGGAATAATCACTTCTCCTCTTCTTCATGGAAACATGGATCATATCATTGGAAATTCAATTCCTATTGCAGTTTTGATGTTTCTTTTATATCAGTTTTATCCATTGGTCGCCAACAAGGTTTTCTTTACCGGATGGATAGCAACAGGACTTTTGGTATGGCTTCTTCCTCCTATTGACATCATGACAGGAGAATATATGTACACCTGTACCATTGGTGCCAGTGGTGTAGTATATGTTCTTGCATTCTTTCTTTTCTTTAGTGGAGTATTTAAATGGAATATGAAGCTGCTTACCATTTCACTGCTTGTGGTATTGTATTATGGTAGTTTAGTTTGGGGAATGCTTCCTGAAGAGCTTTTCTATAATATGCAGGAACCAAGTAAAATCTCATGGCAAGCACACCTTTCCGGTGCTTTAGTCGGGAGTATTATAGCTTTTCTCTTTAAAAATGTAGGTGAGAAAAAGAAAAAATACATTTGGGAATTTCCTAATTATTACAGTGAAAAAGACGACAAACTTTGGCAGGAATACAAAGAAAATCACCCGGAAGACTTTCTGGAACTGCCTTATAAAAAGAGAGATGACATTTGGAATCATTTGGATGAATTAAGGAAAAAATAAAAACTTAATTCACTACATTTGAAAAAAAACACACATGATCACCGAAGAATATTTCTATGCAATCGCCTTACGTGAATGTAGCCAGATTGGCGATATTAATTTCAATAAACTTATCAAAGCATTCGGAAGTGCACAGGAAGCATGGATGCATGCGAGAAAGCAATACAAGAAGGTAGAAGGAATGGGGCTTAAAACTGTTTCTGATATAGGAAACGATGTTCACTTGCGCTTTGCTGAAAAAGAACTAACATTTTGTGAAAAAAATAATGTTCAGATAAGATTAAGGCATCTTGGAGAAACGCCATCCCTTCTTAACGAATGTACAGATGCACCAGCAATTCTTTATCAGAAAGGGAATATAGATGATAACCTTCAAAAAGTAAGTATTGTAGGAACACGAAATATGACTGTCTACGGCAAACAGTTCATTGAAGATTTCTTTGAGACCAGCTTCTCTTCAAAATATACTTCTGTAAGTGGTCTTGCCTTAGGCGTAGATAAAGAGGTTCATGAGCAGTCAATCCAGAAACAAAAACCAACCATAGCAGTCCTTGCATACGGCTTTGAATTTTTATACCCAGCCAAAAACAGAAAGCTTTCTGAAAAAATCCTTGAGGAAGGAGGAGCATTATTGACAGAATTCAATTCATCAAGAAAACCAGACCGGGAAAATTTCATTCAGAGAAATCGAATTGTAGCCGGAATTTCCCCTTCTACTATTGTTGTAGAAACAGCTTTTGGAGGAGGATCTGTAAGTACTGCAGCTTTTGCCAATGATTATAACAGAGATGTATTTGCTCTTCCTGGAAAAATCTCTGACATTTATAGCCAAGGTTGTAATCAATTGATTTTCCATAACAAAGCTACGGCTATTTCTACCATCAAAGATCTTATCAATCTTTTGGGATTTAACAATCCTTCAGGAAAAATTGAAGAACTGTTTCCCTATAGTGAGACTTTAATACAATTAACTGAAAATCAAAATATTATTTTCCAATCTATCAAAGACAATCCTCAGATTTCATTAGACAATCTTGCACAGGAAATTGCTGTTTCTACTTATAAAATTTTACCGATAATTTTGGAATTGGAACTTTTAGGGAAAGTAAAATCATTTTCCGGGAGGCAATTTATAGCAATTTAAGAATTAACGATTTCTTAATATTGCATTATTTCACAAATAACATTTCATTTTTAATAATTTTTGCTCACAAATTATCAATTTAATAATATTACGAAACATTATTATTTAATTTTTAACAATGTTAAAATAGAGTGTTGTGAATCTTGAAAAAAAAATTAAATTTGTTGACAATAATATTCAACCTTAATATATGGAACAATATAATATTGACCAGAAAATCCAAGAGTTTATTGCAAAAATTGAAGCAAAAAATCCTAACGAACCGGAGTTCTTACAGGCTGTAAAAGAAGTTGCCGTAACCGTAATTCCATTCATTGCTACGAGAAAAGAATATAACGGAATGAAGCTGCTTGAAAGAATGGCTGAAGCTGAAAGAATTATTATTTTCAGAGTTCCATGGGTTGACGATAAAGGAGAAATTCAGGTTAACAGAGGTTTCAGAATTCAAATGAACTCTGCAATTGGACCATACAAAGGAGGAATCCGTTTCCACCCTACTGTAAACTTATCAGTTCTTAAGTTCTTAGCTTTCGAACAAGTGTTTAAAAACTCTTTGACTACTCTTCCAATGGGTGGTGGTAAAGGAGGTTCAGATTTCGATCCGCAAGGAAAATCTGATATGGAAGTAATGCGTTTCTGCCAGGCTTTCATGACAGAATTATGCAAGCACATCGGTCCTGAAACAGACGTACCTGCAGGAGATATCGGTGTAGGAGCAAGAGAAATCGGATATTTATTCGGACAATACAAGAAAATCAGAAACGAATTTACAGGAGTTCTTACAGGAAAAGGTCTTGCTTATGGAGGTTCATTGATCCGTCCTGAAGCTACAGGATACGGAGTGGTATACTTCGCTGAGCAAATGCTTAAGACTATTGGAGAGAATTTCCAAGGTAAAACTGTAACGGTATCAGGTTTCGGAAACGTAGCTTGGGGAGTTATCAAAAAAGCAACTGAGCTTGGAGCAAAAGTTGTAACGCTTTCTGGTCCTGATGGATACATCTATGATAAAGATGGTATCAGCGGAGAAAAAATTGATTATTTATTAGAACTTAGAGCTTCTGGAAACAACAGAGCTGAGGACTATGCTAAAAAATATCCATCTGCTGAATTCCACGCTGGAAAACGTCCTTGGGAGGTTAAATGTGACGTAGCATTCCCTTCTGCGACTCAGAACGAATTAGATTTAGATGATGCAAGAAAATTAGTTGAAAACGGATGTCTTTGTGTAACTGAAGCGGCTAACATGCCTTCTACATTAGATGCAATCAACTATTTCTTAGATAATAAAGTATTATTCTCTCCTGGTAAAGCTTCCAACGCTGGAGGTGTTGCAACTTCAGGATTAGAAATGACTCAGAACTCTATCCGTCTTAACTGGACGTCTGAAGAGGTTGACGCAAGATTAAAGGAGATCATGATCGGTATCCACAAAGCTTGTAGAGACTATGGAAAAGACGAAGACGGTTATGTAAACTACGTAAAAGGTGCAAATATTGCCGGCTTCGTAAAAGTAGCAGAAGCAATGTTGGCTCAAGGAGTTGTGTAACATAAAAAAACAAAGGTTGGGAAAAACTCCCGACCTTTTTTAATATAGCCTGTTCCCGGGGTTAATGGGAAAAAAGTAAAAAGTGAAAGGAGAAAGCGTTGCTATATGCAGCGCTTTTTTTATTTTTATGTGTATGAAAAACACCTTTAAAAATATTGATGAATATGTTCTCCTATTTCCTATAAATGTGCAGGAAAAACTACTTGAACTGAGAAATACAATCCATACGGCTACCCCAGATTTAGAGGAGTATATAGGATATCAGATGCCTGCTTTCAAGTATAAAGGAAAACCTTTAGTTTACTTTGCAGCATATCAAAAACATATCGGATTTTATCCGGGAGCTGAAGGAATTAAGAATTTCGAAAGAGATTTCGAAGAAAGAAAATACAAATTTTCTAAAGGGGCTGTACAGTTTCCCATCACAGAAAGTCTTCCGTTTGATTTAATTACTAAAATTGTTGAATTTAGGATTGATGAAATAGAACGGAAAAAACCCTGAAATACAAGACTTCAGGATTCAGACTAGTTGTTTACTAAAATACTATCACTTTTTCTTTTTAGATTTCTTTTCTTCTTTGGTTGCATCAGAAGGTTTTGTAGCTTCAGGAGTCGTTCCCGGGTTTACTGATGGATCAGCTGCCGGCTCTGTAACAGGAGCATTCGTTGCGGGAGTACTCGGCTTTTGACTGGTTGTCGTTGTAGGCGTATTCCAGTCTGTTTTCATTTCTTCTGTTTTTGGTTGTGTTTGGGTAGTGTTTGGTGTCTCAGCCGGTTTCTTTTGTGTTTCCGTTTGAGCTGATACTGCAATGACACCAACTAATGTAAATGCCGCAGTTAAAAATAACTTTTTCATAATGTAATATTTTAAATGATTGTTTAAACTAAACGAGACATTATTTACAAAATTATCTGTAACAAACTAATTTAACGGACTTTATAATTATTTAAGAGCAATTATATATAAGACCGAAATCCGAAAAAAGGTATCTGAAAATTTTAAACCCTGAAAAAATCGCTATTTCTTAGCCTTAATAATTGTTTTAAAGATCATTATCATGATATAACAACTGTTAAATAAATTACGGCTCTTTATTCACCTTGATTATTTGCCGACATTCTTCATCATTTTCTCTACAAATTCAAATGCAGCTGGGCAAATGACTGTATTTTTCAGCATTAAATTATTAATCTGATAAATCTTTTTACGATCTGTATGCGGATATTCTCTGCACGCCTTTGGTCTTACTTCATATATAGAGCAGGTATTATCACTATTTAGAAAGAAACATGGTAGGTTCTGAAGTACTTTATCATTGTCTTCATCTACTCTTAAGAATTTGGCTTCAAAATCAGCAGACTTCATACGAAGATGCTTTGCAATACGTTCAATATCTTTTTCAGTATATAGAGGACCTGTTGTTTTACAGCAATTGGCACATTGTAAACAGTCTATTTCATCAAAGACTTCATCATGGGTTTCCTGTACAATATAATCAAGATTTTTGGGCGGTTTCTTCTTTAATCCGTCCAGAAATTTTTTATGTTCTTTCTGCTTTTGTAAAGCCTGTTTTTTATAAAAGTCTAAATTCATTCTTTATTTCATCTCCGGGTACAAAGATAAAATATTGTTTTTATGAAATTTATCAATTCAATCTATAGATTTATGTTTTGAATTTGCTGTACATTTGAAATATGAAAAAGCTTGAATCAAGAGAAGACATTGAACACCTTGTGAATTCATTTTACGCAAAAGTCGTTAAGGATGAAACTATTAGCTTCTTTTTTAATGATGTCGCAAAAGTTGACTGGGATAAGCACCTTCCAAAGATGTATTCTTTTTGGGAGTCTATTTTATTTGGACAGATGACTTACAAAGGAAATCCTATGGGGGTACATTTTCCTATTAATGAAATTCAGGCAATGGAACAAAAGCATTTCGACAGATGGCTGGAATTGTGGCGAACTACCATCGAAGAGAATTTCGTAGGTGAAAACGCAGATATGGCAATCTACAAATCTGAAAATATAGCAAAGCTTATGGCTTTCAAAATGGAACTGGCAAGAAGACTTTAAGCAGATATTCCATTAATTTTCTTATCATTCCCCTGAAAATTATCAGATTTTTCCGTCATCAAACATAGGTACATTTTTAATTTTAAAGTGCAAAACGCCATGAATAATCAGAAGAAATAAAATAACTCACCATTTGGTTATATTTGTAAATAGTTGATTTTTAAGTATTTCTACTGATTGAATTCGTTTTTTTAATATCTACCTTTACTTCATCAAAATTACTACAGACGTCTTAAACAAATTTTGACTGCGGTATCCGAAAAGCAATCAGAGTAGGAAATTTTTTAAAAACTCAGAAATCATGGAACTAGTTAAAGAAAACGTAGAAACAGCTCAGGTAGTATTATTACAAGCCTTAGGAAAAGAACAAGGACAATTCTTAAGTCATGGAAATGGAGAAGTATTTCTTCAAAATGGCATCAGAGGATTAGGCGAAGTTTTCATTCTTGAAAAATTATCAAACAACAGAGTGGCATTAAGATGTACCAGCAAAGAAAAAGGGCTATACTTAAGCCATGCTTTTGATAAATTATGGTTACAAAACGGTATTCAGGGAGAAGGCGAAGAGTGGGAACTGGTAGTACACAGCCCGAATAAAGTTTCCTTCAATTGCTATGGCAAAGAAAAGGGTAAAACGCTTAGCCATGCTTTTGACAAAATGTGGTTACAGAATGGTTACCAAGGAGAAGGAGAACTATGGGATATGCAAGACTAAAAGATAAAAACAGTAAATACAGGGTCTACAATTTTAAATATTGTAGACTCTTTTTATTTTTAAAAATATGATTTACGATTTTAAGGAACAATCACTGTAAAAATATAGGCTGCTAAATTCACGAGAAGAACGGTTCCGTAAAGGATATTTGTTTTTCCCCGGCTTAAGGAAAGCATCACTATAAACACTGATAAGGAAAGCAGAATTACATCTTTTTTATCCAATCCTAAAACCAATGGAATATCGTACATGATACAAACTGTAGAAACTGCCGGAATCGTTAGCCCTATACTCGCTAATGCTGAACCCAGAGCCAGATTTAAACTGGATTGAATTTGGTTGGCTCTTGCCGCACGAATAGCCGCCACACCTTCCGGAAGAAGTACTACCGCAGCAATAATAACTCCGACTAAGGATTTTGGCGCTCCTAAGCTCTGAACCATGTTTTCAATGGTATCAGACAAGCCTTTTGCCATAAGGACGACGATAACAAGACAAACAACCAGAAAACCAAAACTAATTAAAGTTTTAGATAATGAAGGAATATAATGTTCTTCAGGATGTTCATCAGGTACAATGAAATAGCTTCTGTGTCTCATCGTCTGAACCATCAGGAAAACTCCGTAAATAACAAGACATGCGATGGATACAAATATAAGCTGAGCTTCATTATAGAAAGGACCATTAACGCTTGAAGTAAAATTAGGAAGAACAAGGGTCAGTATTAAAATAGAAACAATACTTACCAGATATGTTGTAGCAGAAGTTCTCGCAAAGAATTGTTCGTGGTATTTAACGCCACCTACTAAAATACAGATTCCTAAAATACCATTAAGAATAAGCATGACGGCAGCAAAAACGGTATCTCTTGCCAGCGTGATCGCCTGATCTCCGCCGGCGACCATCAGTGAGATGATCAAAGCGACTTCAATAATGGTAATACAAAGTGCGAGGATAATAGTCCCGAACGGCTCTCCTACTTTATGGGCTACAACTTCAGCGTGATGCACTGCCGATAGAACGCTCCCAATGAGTAAAATTCCGGCAATGATATCATAAATGACACCACCACCCATCAGTCCTGAAAAGTAGTAAACTACCGCAAGGACAGGAAAAATATAAGTATAATGTAAAAGTTCTCTAAATCTCATAAAGTGACTACAAAATACAAAAAAACTATAACTTTTTAAAGACTAAAAGAAAATATTAATGATATTTTAATGACACCAAAAGGTAAAGTCCTGAAAATCCGTGATCATATGAATTAAAAGTCCAATGGCAATAATTCTGATATTACCTTTAAAAAATAGCATCGCGCAATACACTGCAATAGCATAATATGAATGTAAAATATGGAATCCGATACTGTTTCTGGAAGGATCAAAAATAGGGTTAGCAAAAAGGTGATCCAAATCTACCAGCATTGTCGCCAACAGAATGAGATAAACTTTTTTCCAATTTTTACGATAAAAGATCAATGCAATGAATACCGGAAAACCAAAGTGCAAAAAATAATGAGTACATGATTTCCAAAAGAGACAATCCATCATATTCTCCCTTTTAAATAATCCTGTCTCATTCCTTCATCTAGTTTTTCTATAGCATATCGCAGGCAGGTTCTTGGCATTTCTTTGTAATATGAGTTCAGATAAGAGATGAGCTCTCCTTCGTTTATGTTTCCTATTTCTCGCAATAACCAGCCGTTTGCTTTATGCATCAGATCATGGGAATGCTTTAGGTTTCTGGTTACAAATTCTTTAGTAAGCTCAAAAGAACCCTTTTTGATATAATGCATTGTTCCTACCACTGCTATTCTCTTATGCCACATTTCTTCAGCTTCCGAAAGTTCTCTCAGAAGATTTTCTTTTTTATTTTCATATGCATATCTCCCCAGAATTTTATAACAGCTTGAGTCTACAAGATCCCAATTATTAACGTAAGGAAGATGATTAAGATAGAATTCCACCACTTCAGTTTTTACTGCAATATCTTTTGTTTTTTCAAACTTTGAAATCAGCATAAAAAGAGCTGTAAGACGATGTTCATGATATTCTGAAGAAAGTAACTCACTTAGTTCTTTCAAGTTAATTTTTGAGTAGTATTCTTTTGCCACCGACCTTTGATCAGGAACTTTCACTCCCAAAAACAGATCTCCTTCACCGTACTCTCCTTTTCCTGTTTTGAAAAACCTTGGAAAGAATTCTGCTTTTTCAGGAATGGATAAGACGGCAAGAGCTTCCTTGATTTCTTTAACAATACTACTCATTTTAATAACAATCTGTTTAAAAAAAACTAAGCTTCATCTTCTAAAATCCCTTGTTCCTCTTCTTCTTTTACAATCTGGTTGGGATTTGCTACTTTAGCTATGGTAAGTCCTTGAACAATAATAGAGAACACTACCACACAATAGGTAATACTAAGAATAATCTCACTATATTCACTTTTAGGAATAGACATCGCCAATGCAATGGAAACCCCACCACGAATTCCTCCCCAAACCAATACTTTCACCGTCTGCGGGCTGAAACTCTTTCTTAGAGAAGTAAATTTTGTAGGACCCCATATTGAGATAAACCTTGCAAATAGAACCACAAAAATCGCTAGTAATCCAGGAATCATGAAGTGCTTCAGATCTTTGATCATTAAAAGCTCAAATCCGATAAACAGGAATAGTACAGCATTCAGAATTTCATCAATCAGTTCCCAGAATTTGATCAGATAATCCTGAGTAACGGACTTCATTTTGAAGTTTCTGTTAAAATTCCCCATAAATAATCCTGCCGCGACCATCGTCAATGGACCTGAAATGTGCATTTGTCTGGCAATAAGATAACCTCCCATCACCACAGAAAGTGTTACCAGCACGGAAATAATATAATCATCCACTTCACGCATCAATCTGGACGTTACCCATCCCAGCAAAACACCTAATAGAATACCTCCACCAGCTTCATGAAGTAACAGTAAACCTATACTTTCCACCCCAAGATCCACTTCTTTCCCCACTGCAAGCTGTAAAACTACTGTGAAGACCACAACAGCCATACCATCATTGAAAAGAGATTCTCCGGCAACTTTTGTTTCCAGAGACTTTGATACCTTTGCCTGTTTTAAGACACTTAGTACCGCTACCGGATCCGTAGGAGAAATCAATGCCCCAAATACAAGACAGTAAATAAACGGAAGCTTAACTCCTACATAAGGAAGCAAATAAAACATCCCGAAACCAACCACAAAAGTGGAAATCACCACTCCCACCGTGGAAAATATCAGTACCGGACGAAACTGTTCTTTGAGATCATTAATATTAATGTGAATTCCTCCTGCAAAGAGAAGGAAGTTAAGCATTGCTCCCATCAGAATTTCCGTAAAATCAATACTTTCCATAAGGCTATTAAGGTGTCCGAAAGTTCTTGGTAATACAGTTTCTCCAAACAATACCAGAAAGATGGAAACCACAATGGCAATCACCATAATCCCAATAGTACTTGGAAGTTTTAAGAATCTGTAGTTAAGATATGCAAATATAGATGCTAATACGATTAATGCTGAAAATGAATAATATAATTCCACTAAGTGTTTTTTAAGATTAATTGGTTAGTTCTAAATAAAGTACTTTGATATAAATTTTGTTACCATCTTTTTCCCAGATATCATACATCCCGTCTTTGGATGGTTTTGAACCTCTTGTGTAATCCTTTCCTATATTCAGGATATTAAGAAGAATATACTCATCCCCTACGGAATTGACTAAATAAGCCGTTTTTTCGGATTTCCCGTCCCCTGAACTCTTTATTCCATCTGCAAGTGAACGAAACTGAGTAAGATGGTGCATAAAATTATTACCATCCTTCTTAGAATCATATGCCCTAAGAAGAATTAAAAGAATATCAAGATTGGTAGGATCTTTATCATACAAAGCCTTCCCTTGCTTGATACATTCTTCAAAACTATTTTGCTTAAAAGCCTCTGCCAGGTTTTTGAAACCATCATCTGAAGTCGTTATCTTATCATTTCTAAAATTCCTTCCATAATAAAGATATTGAGATTCTATACTATCTAAAGACTTAGGATAACCTTTATATTTAAAAATAAGCTTCTCATAATTGTATGGAGAATCAGTTTTTTTCAGACTTTTTTCAATAGCCTTAAAATCTACTTTTGATTTCTGGCTGAACCCAAAAACCGAAAACAGAATGAATAAAAGGAAAAAATGGTATCTCATTATTTGTTGTTTTCTTCCTCCTCGTCATCAAAGTACTCAAAAAGGAAATCGTTGTACGGAAATCTGGAAATATGAATCTTCATAACCTCATCGTAGATCATCTTTTTCATTTCCGGGAAGTTTTCCTTTGTAAGTGCAGAGATGAAAACAGTAGGATACTTGGATTTCGCCATCCATGTTTTTTTCCATTCTTCAAGAGAAATATTCTTCTTTGAACTAGGGGTCAAATCATCTTCATCCTTCTTCTCATAGCTGAAATCGTCAATCTTATTAAACACCATGATCATTGGTTTCTGATGAGCATTGATATCCATTAAAATCTGATTAACAGAAGCAATATGGTCTTCAAAACTTTCATGGGAAATATCTACCACATGAATCAGAAGATCTGCTTCACGTACCTCATCCAATGTAGATTTGAACGATTCTACCAGCTGTGTAGGTAGTTTTCTGATGAATCCTACCGTATCAGTAAGTAAGAATGGTAGATTCCCGATTACAACTTTTCGTACCGTAGTATCTAAAGTTGCAAACAATTTATTTTCAGCAAAAACTTCAGACTTTGAAAGAGAATTCATCAAAGTAGATTTCCCGACATTGGTATACCCTACCAACGCAGCACGAACTACTTTTCCGCGATTGTTACGCTGAGTTGCCATCTGCTTATCAATCGTTTTCAGCTTATCTTTCAACAAAGTGATTCTGTCACGAATGATACGACGGTCAGTTTCAATTTCTGTTTCCCCAGGACCTCTCATCCCGATTCCCCCTTTCTGACGCTCCAAGTGAGTCCACATTCTTGTCAGTCGAGGTAGCAGATATTGGTACTGAGCCAATTCAACCTGAGTTCTTGCATAAGAAGTCTGTGCTCTTTGCGCAAAAATATCAAGAATAAGGTTGGTACGGTCCAAAATTTTGACTTCCATTTCTCTTTCCAGGTTTTTCAGCTGTGAAGGAGAAAGTTCATCGTCAAAAATGACGGTTCCAATCTCGTTTTCTTTTACATATTCTTTTATTTCAAGTGCTTTTCCACTTCCAATAAAGGTTTTGGAATCAGGCTGTGTTAATTTTTGAGTGAAGCGCTTTTGTACAGTTGCTCCGGCAGTGAAAGCTAAAAACTCCAGTTCGTCCATGTACTCTGTAAGTTTTTCTTCGTCCTGATGTTGGGTTACAATTCCCACCAAGACTGCTTTCTCATAATTATGTTCTTTCTTTTCTAACATTAAGTTCTGTCTATGTTTATGATTTTTACAAGATAATATTTTTCAGAAAAAAAACAAAATCAATTTTTATTTAATAACACTTTTTAATATAAATTTAAGTTGACATACGTATTGTTTTATAAAAAATCAATAACTTTATGTAATAATTTTCTGATTTTTAAATATTTAAATTAAAAATTAACACCCCAGAAGATCATGATTCCCTATATCAAATGTATGATTATTGATGATGATGAACTGGACAGGCTGGTTCTTCAGCGTTATCTCAGACAATATGAAAATATTGAAATTGTTGCTTCTTTTGATTCGGCAGAAAAAGCAATTCCTTATCTCGAACTTCCCATTGATCTTCTCATCACAGGAACTAATCTGAAAGCTATGAGTGGTCTGGAATTTAGAAAACTGGCAAGAAAAATACCGGCATGCATCTTTGTAAGTTCTTATCCCGAACTTGCTGCATCTGCTTTTGAAATGGACACTTTGGATTTTATTACCAAGCCCTTAACTAAAGAGCGTTTTCATTATTCTATGCAAAGACTGTTTGAGTTTTTTAAGGCAAAAGAAAAGTGTGAATGCTACGATGCCATCCTAGGGCAGGATTTTATCAAATTAAAAGAAAGCGGCAATATTTTTCAGGTCAGAAAAACAGATATTCTCTATCTGGAAGCGTTAAAAGATTATACCAGAATTATTACCCTTGAAAAAAAGCATTGTATTCTGGATTCTCTAGGTAATCTTCTTCATAAAAGCTTTTTTGACTCTTTTGTAAGAATCCACCGGAGCTATGCTGTACCCCGTCATCTCATCCGTGGGAAAAACTGTCATGAAATAGAACTGATACACCAGATCAAACTTCCTATCGGAAGGACCTACAAGGATAATCTTTCCTTTTTTGAATCCTAAAAAATCAAGCACTGATTTCCAATAATAATTCACCAAATGCTATTGGTCGATTATTTCTGCCGTTCGTCTATTTTTCTCTTATTCAATTCTGATAGGCAGTAATTTAGTCTTCCCAAATTTCACATTGAGAAAAGACATTTATTAGTAACTTAAAACTGTTATTCATGAAAAGAATATCTATCTATTATTGTATTCTGTTCATCTTTCCCGCTTCAATCCTGCATGCCCAATCAGCAGTATTAGCAACCGGAACGGATGCCTCAGGAGGTAATGGCTCAAGCTGTTATAGTGTAGGTCAGATCACATATCTTTTCAAAGGTACTGATCCTCAGGTCATGGAGGGTGTACAGCAACCTTACGAAATCATTACACTTGCCACCCTCGAACCGTACTCAAACCTTGAAGGTATTTTAATTTATCCTAATCCTTTCAAAGACTATCTGTATCTTGATTTTACCACAAATAATTATAAAGGTTCAGAATATCAGCTTTTCGACTCACAAGGGAAGCTGATCAAAAAAGACATGATTTTACAATCAAAATCCGAGCTTAATTTTTCTTCTCTACCATCTGCAATGTACATCATAAGGATCAATCAGGGGGGAGAAAACATCAAGACCTTTAAAATCATTAAAAAATAATCACCATGAAAAAAATATTATCCATGTTTTGGATCTTGTCTGGGCTCTTTATGGGGCTTTCACAGGCTCCAGAAAAAATGAGCTACCAAGCAGTAATCAGAAATGGTTCCGGACAGCTTTTAGGTAATCAGGCAATAGCCATTAGAGTAAGTGTACTACAAGGCTCACCCGCAGGAGCAGCTGTTTATTCGGAACGACTTACCGGAAATACCAATGCCAATGGATTAATCAGTATGGAAATAGGTACTGGAACTGTACTTTCAGGAACGTTTGCTTCTATTGACTGGTCTTCAGGAAGTTATTATTTAAAAACAGAAACTGACCCAGCAGGTGGAACCAGCTATACAATAGTAGGAACCAGCCAGCTATTAAGTGTACCTTATGCTATGTATGCAAAATCGGCAGGTGGCGGTGGTGGCAGTTTCACCATTCCTTACACCAATACGGTTAATAATGCATCTACCCTATTTTCATTAACAAATGACGGAGATGGAACCTCACTGGAAGGAGTCAACAATACAACCACATCAAGTATTACCGCCGTGAGAGGTATTGTAAGCAATACAGCACCAGGTGGGTTCTCCAGCGGCGTTCGGGGAATTAATAACGGAACCGGAGGACTTGGAATTGGAGTATGGGGAAGTCAGGCTGGAAGCGGCTGGGGTGCTTATGGTACCACTCCAAACGGATTAGGTGTCTATGGTAACGCTACAGCAAACGGAACCGGAGTTTATGCCAACAGTAATACAGGTACCGGACTTACAGCAACCAGTAATAATGGTATTCCAGCAAGTATTTCCATTTTCAATAATGCCAATAATAATAACGCTCTCAATGTTTCCAGTGTAGGAAACGGAACAGTTGTAACCGTTACTACATCAGGTAATGGTGATGGTGTAGCCAGTTCTACAGGAGCAGGTATTGCCCTCAGAGGATCAACCAGTGCGCAGACTTCTGCCGGGGTGTTGGGTAGTAATAATGGCAATGGAGAAGCTGTTGTAGGGCTTACCACAAGTGATATCGCAGGAGCCGTCGTTGGAAGAAATGATGGCGGAGGTTATGGAGTAAGAGGTTTCATCGCTACCAATACAGCAGGAACCGGAGTTGGTGTATATGGACAGGTAGGATTAAACAACAGTACCGGACGGGCTGGTAGGTTTGAAAATACAAATCAATCTAATACCGAAGCCAATACTTTTGAAGTTAAATCAAACGGAAATGGTAATATTCCAGACAATACAAAAGGAAATGCCTCTTCTTTCCTGCTTGATAATACTAACAGTGTGGGAGCGGCAGTACGAGCGGAAGTGAACACTATTTTCGGAAACTTTGGAGCAGCAGCAGTATTTGGAGTGTCTTCAGGAACAGGAGGACGTGCCGGATTATTCTATGCATCCAATCCTTCAGGAAACGGAGCTTCCTTAATTGCGCTTACAGATGGAAACGGAAATGCTATTACAGCCAATGCCGGAAAAGACGGAAATGGTGTGGAAACCAATATTGACGGAGCAGGAAATGCTTTGTATGCATGGGTTCCTTCTTTTTCAACCGGAAGAGCTGGTAGATTTGAAATCTTCAATGAAAATAACACAAGTGATGTCGTAACAGTAAAGACCATAGGAAATGGTACTGCCGGAAGTTTTAAAGTAGATAGGGTTACTGGTACATCTCCTGCAGTAAAAGGAGAAGTCAATTCTCAGTTTGCTAATTTCGGAACTGCCGGTATTTATGGAATATCTTCAGGAACAGGAGGGTTTGGTGGCTTATTTCATGCAAGTAACCCCGCCGGAAACGGACCTGCTTTAGTTGCTATTGCAGATGGAAACGGGAATGGAATCACCGCCAACGCATCCAATACAGGAGATGGAGTTGAAACAACAGCAGACGGATCAGGAAACGCTCTTTTCGCATGGGTTCCTAATTTTGGAACCGGACGGGCAGCAAGACTTGTCAATTTTAATACATCCAATACTAATCCTGTCCTTACAGCAGAAACCCATAGTGCCGGATCTATTGCCGTATTTAAATCTGGAAATCCAGGAACGGTAAATGTGGCTCGTATAGATAATACCGGAAAAGGCTTTTTTAACGGAGGTACACAAAACAGTGGTGCCGATGTTGCAGAAGCATTTGATGTAAATGGAAATATTTCTGAATATGAGCCGGGTGACATTCTTACTATTTCAACAACAGCTGACAGAACGGTAGAAAAATCTTCAAGCCCCTATTCTAATCTTGTAGCCGGAGTGTATGCTACCAAACCAGGAGTACTTCTTACTGAGGAACATATTGATACAGACCTTTCCAATAAAGTTCCGATGGGCGTGATCGGCGTTATACCTACAAAAGTTTGTCTGGAGAACGGTAAAATCAAAAGAGGAGATCTCTTGGTTACCTCATCCAAAGCTGGTACTGCAATGAAAGCTGACCTTAAAAAGGTAAAAATAGGACAGGTCATCGGAAAAGCACTTCAGGATTATGATCAAAAAGAGATTGGAAAAATTCAAGTATTAGTCAACATAAAATAAACCGTCATGAAAACAGCATATATCATCCCGCTATTATTTCTAAGCATGATTACCTACGCCCAGGAAAGTACAAAATCTGCTCCTGTAGAAGATCAGACATCAACATTAAAGCAGGTAAAAGAGCATGAAGCAAAGATATTGAAGGAGACTAAAGAAAATGTGGAGAAAAAAACGACACAAACAGGATTTGTTTCCGATCATGGACTTGAAGTTAAAAATAAAGAGTCTAAACCCAAATCCACAGACAACTCTTCAGGCAAAATGCTTCCCAATACAGCAAGTCTTGAAGACATCAAAAAAACGATTCCCAACAGACAGGCATCTCATACTATAAATTCTAGGAACACAAGTAAAACAACCATTGGACTGCCAAACACGGCAACTTTAGAGGAAATAAAAAAAACAATCCCTAAAAACTAATGACCCTCAAAAACTAGTAACTCTCAAAAGCTGATAACCAAACTAGATTTTTCAAACAAAAAGAAGTCCGCTTTGTAGCGGACTTTTTATATTTTTATTCAGGATAAATTAATCCCAATCTGCTGCAACAAATTTCATTGAGTTTCCTTTATCATCAGACAGAGTAAGGAAATGTCCTTCTACAGTATATTTTGTCATCGTATTAAAATTTTTCTGAAAAGCAGTTTCCAGATTCATGTCGCTGCATGCTTTCATGGTGCCTATTCCATTTGAAATTTTCACAGTCCCATTTTCTTTAAACTCAGTGGTATAAGACATTTGATTACAACCCATATATACACTTCCTTGAATTTTACCATCTTCTATTGGGGATGTCAAATTAAGCTCTGCTTTATGAGCAATGAGCTGGTCTTTAGAAAATCCTTCAAGGGAAACCAACATCCATTGTCTCTGAATCTTGTAATCTTTGACCTGAGGAACGGCTGAACAATTTAGAACAACTCCTAAAAATAAAACAGCCAAAAGGGATAATAGTATTCTTTTCATGCGCTTTATCATCCCATTTTCATACCAATCCACTGCAGAATCTCGTAAAAATTAGTAAATTAGCATCACAAAAATTATTTTATAAAATGAAAAGACTATTTCTACTATTCACTTTCTTGTTGAGCTTTGCTCAGATGAGGGCGGATGAGGGGATGTGGCTGCTAATGCTCATCAAAAGACTTAACGGTGTTGATATGCAAAAGGAGGGTCTACATCTGACGCCTGAAGAAATTTATTCAGTGAACAATTCCAGCATGAAGGATGCTATCGTAAGTTTCGGTGGTTTCTGTACAGGTGAGATTGTTTCTGACAAAGGACTTTTATTCACAAACCACCACTGTGGTTATGGTGCTGTGGCTGCAGCTTCTACTCCTGAAAAAGACTATTTAAAGAATGGTTTCTGGGCAATGAAGCAAAAAGACGAGTTCAATGCAAAGGATCTTTATGTAAGATTTTTAGTAAGAATGGATGATGCTACTCAAAGAATCACGTCTAAGCTAAACAATAATATGACCGGAGCAGAGAGAAAAGCTGTTATCGATGCTGAAACTAAAGCAATCCAAACAGAAAACTCTGAAAACGGAAAATATACTGTAGTAGTAAAAGATTTCTTCAACGGAAATGAATTCTACTATTTCGTATACCAGGATTACAAAGATGTAAGATTAGTAGGTGCTCCTCCTTCATCATTAGGAAAATTCGGGGGTGATACTGACAACTGGGAGTGGCCAAGGCATACTGCAGACTTCACTGTATTCAGAGTATATGCTGACGCTGCTGGTAACCCTGCTGAATATTCTCCAAGCAATGTTCCTATGAAACCTAAGCATTTCTTACCGGTTTCTCTTAAAGGAATTAAGCCTGGCGATTTCTCAATGATCATGGGATATCCTGGTAGAACAAACCGTTACCTGACTTCTTACGGAATTCAGCAGATGGTAGGAAAAGATTACCCAGCTTGGGTTGAGGCTTCTAAAACTGCAATGGATGTAATGAAGAAGTACATGGATAAAGATAAAGCTACTCAGCTTAACTATGCTTCTCAGTACGCTTCTGTAGCAAACTACTGGAAAAACAGACAAGGAACAATTGATGCTGTAGAGAAAAACGGTACAATTTCTGACAAAATGAAAATCGAAGAAACCTTCAAAACATGGGCTGCTATGCCAGCAAACAACATGTATGATGGTGTTTTAGAAGATATAGGAGCTTATTATAAGCAAACTTCAGACAGAAATGTTGAAAGAAACTATGCTTCTCAGTTTTCAAGAAATGCTAAATATATTTCTCTTGCTTTACAAGTAGGTTCTGTATTAAAAGCTTATGCAGCTCAGGATATGCAAGGAAGATTAGCAATGAAAGCTAAAACTGAAGCTGCGGTTAAAGCTGCTTATGAAAACTTCAGCCCTTCTTTAGAAGGTGAAATGCTTGCCGCAATGACTAGTCTTTACCAAGCTAAAGTAAAAAATACTGAAGTGGCGTCTGCTACAATCTTAGGATTAGATGCTAAAAATGTATCTAACCTTGCTTATTCTTCTATTTTTGCTAACAAAACCTCTGTAACAAATTTCTTATTAAATCCAGATGCGTTAAAACTTGATGCTGATCCACTTTGGAAAGCAGCTAATGGTATTGTTGCTGATCAGAAAATGAGCACTGAAAGATATGTAAAAGTAGATGATAACTTTGCAAAAAACAGCCGTCTATTCTTAGCTGGTTTAGTGAAAGCAATGCCTGAAAAGAAATTCTACCCGGATGCTAACTCTACGATGAGATTAACTTACGGTACAGTAGATAAGCTTCCTATCAGAGAAGACAGAAACTACTTTGGTGTTACAGATAACTACTATACAGACATGGCTGGTCTTGTTGGAAAATACAAGAAAGGTGATGAAGAATTCGATCTTCCTCAAAGAGTAATTGATCTTTATAACCTTAAAGATTTCGGACAATATGCTGATGCAAAAGGATATATGCCTGTAAACTTCCTTTCAAACAATGATATTACAGGAGGGAACTCTGGTTCTCCGGTAATTGATGGTGATGGAAACCTTATCGGTATTGCATTCGATGGAAACAGTGAAGCATTAAGCGGAGATATCGTATTTGAGCCTGAATGGCAGAAAACAATCAACGTTGACGTTCGTTTCGTACTTTGGACAATTGATAAGTTTGCTGGTGCAAGAAGATTAGTGGATGAATTAAAGCTTGTAAGAGATGAAAACACTCCGGCTGATACAAAAACTAAAAACTCAGGAACTACAACAACTCCTAAGAAAACAAAGAAAAAATAATCTTTTTTGATATATTTTGAAACCGTGAAATTTACTTTCACGGTTTTTTTATTTTTGATCATTAAAATTTGTTCTGTTATGAAACTTCAGCCTATAGACTTTACTGCAATTATTAAACAAAACGAAGAGATGAATGCCGCATTTGTCGAATTTCCCTTTTCCACAGAAGAACTGTTTAATAAAAAAGGGATGATAAAAGTGAAGGCAATATTTGATCATAAAATCGAATATCGTGGAAGCCTTGCCAAAATGAAATCTGATTGTCATATTTTAGGCATAACACAGGTGATCAGAAAGAAGCTTGGAAAAACTTTTGGAGATGAAATAATTGTCTCTCTTATTGAAGATAAAGAAGAACGAATTGTTGAAATAGCGAATGATATTACCTTGGTTTTTAATGATAATCCGGAAGCCAAGTTATTATTTGATAAGATGAGCTATACTCACAAAAAAGAATATATCCGCTGGATAGAGGAAGCAAAGAAACCGGAAACCAGAGAAAACAGAAAAATCAAAATGATACAAATGATCCTGAATGGAAAAAAGGGAGTTTAGCTATTCACTCCCTATATTTTAATACCTGAATTTTAATTAGCCATTCCAAAACTCTCTGTCTAAACTTCTATACTGTATTGCTTCGGAAATATGATGTGAAAGAATTTTTTCAGATTCTTCAAGATCAGCAACAGTACGGGCAACTTTCAGTATTCTGTCATATGCTCTTGCCGACAGATTAAGTTTTTCCATTGCTAATTTTATAAGTTGTAAAGAGGTTTCATCTAATTCACAAAAAGCCTCAAGTTCTTTAGGTCCTATCTGTGCATTACTGCTTATATTCAGATTTTTATATCTTTCATTCTGAATTTCTCTTGCTTTTAAAACACGTTTTCTTATATCTTCACTCTTCTCTCCTTTCCTTTTTTCAGACAACTGTTCAAATTCAACTTTCTGAACTTCAATATGAATATCAATTCTATCAAGAAGCGGTCCGGAAAGCTTGTTCATATAGCGTTGCATTTCGTAAACGGATGAAGTGTTATTGGGATCATCCGGAAAAAAGCCGCTGGGACTTGGGTTCATTGAGGCAACCAACATAAAACTTGCCGGGTAGTTAACGGTAAATCTAGCTCTTGAAATAGTAACTTCCCGATCTTCCAACGGTTGACGCATTACTTCCAAAACAGTTCGTTTAAATTCCGGCATTTCATCCAGAAACAAGACTCCGTTATGAGCCAGAGAAATTTCTCCTGGTTGAGGATAACTTCCCCCACCAACTAATGCTACGTCAGTTATTTTATCAAATGTGGGGGTATTTATAAAATTAATTAACTTGCTGTAATACAAAATAATACACCAAAAGCATTAAAATAATTTTAACATTTTTTGTCGTTCCAAAATCGCTCACTAAAATTGCTAAATGAAGACAAAGAAAAACAAAGAAATGTTAAAAAATGAGAAGCAATTTTATTTCAAAAATAAAGGTTGGAAAAGTAATCAACAATTATTATCTGTTAAACATAAAATAAGAAGCTATGCAGGATAATTTGAGAATTTATTTTAAAGACAAAATGCATTTTGAAAGTTTAATTAAGAAAAATAGAAAATTCAATTGTACTATTGACAGTGAGGATCTAAAAAATGATAATCCAGAAGCCTTATACTATCCAATTAAAGGAAAAATTGGATCATTGGTGTATGTCATAAACCCCCAAAGTGCTTATATTGAAAATTCTATACATAAGTATCATAATTTAATTATGACAGGAAAAGAATATAATTATAACGATTTTTCTTATTGTGATCTGGTACAAACCTTAGATGAATTATTAAATGAATTTCCTGAATATGATTTCTTAGATACTAAAATTACATCATTGGAATTTGGGTTCAATCTTGCAGTAGATATAAACGTAAAGGATCTGATTGAAAAAAATGTTTTATTATATAATTTTAAACCCCATTATGTTTTTGAAGATAACAAAAATTTTGTACTTAAAAAGTTTAAATCAGGAAATCACATCTTTAAAATTTATGATAAAGGCAGACAAAATAAGCTTGATTATGAACTATTAAGAGTCGAATTGAAGTATAACACGAAAGAGCTAAAGAAATTAGGAATAATCAACTTTCTTGATTTATACGACCCTCATAAAAACTTGGGTCTATTTAATGATTTTATGAAAAAGTTTGAAGATCTTATTATTATTGATGATCGATTTACTGAGGGACTTTCTAAGGAAGAAATTGCAAATCTCGGCAACAAACTGGAATATTCTTATTGGAAAAGAAAAGATTTTTCAGAATCTACAAAAAGTAGACATAAAAAGAAATTGTTGAAGTTTATTGAGGATAAAAAAATGGATAAAAAATTCATATATATAAAAGATTTGATTATTCAGAAATTTAACCAGCTATTTGAAGATTGTAATAAATCTTACCCTCTTCCTATTAATTATTAAAAATGAAGGGTTTTACTATAGTGATATGGATAGTAAAACCCTTCATTTATGATATTAAATCTTACATATTTTGATTTATTCAATTTAGACAGTTGGTAAATTAAGTTTCTCAAAAAGGACTTTATTTCTGTTCTTAGAATCTCTTATCAATTTATCAAAACTGATTATTTCCACATATAAATAATAATTCCTATTGTAATTAAAATAACCATCATTATCAGGTAAAACAGTGAAATTTTGATCCTCAGCAAATTTTCTCATATTAGGGGTTAAGTCACAAACTATATATGCATATATTGGAGTTTTATCCTTAATATCAAAAGGTCTACCGTCCTTATCCAATACTTTATTATTAATAATTTCCCTAACGTAAGTATTTATCTGGTTTATTGGATTTTCACTATCTGTATAATCATTTCTCATTGGTCTTTTAAACTCCACAATTATTATCGATGAATAAGGTTTTTCATCATCTGTTAGCAAGTGAGCTTTGTTGAAAATCAATAAGTCTGTTTCCTTTGTAGATTTTGATTCTGTTCGTTCGTTTGACTTAAAAGTTTTATCAGATGCCAAATAATCATGAAAGGATAATTTATCATCAATCACCCATAAATTGTGTTCATCAAGGGAAATTTCATCTGAAGTTTTACGAAGTGGAAATATTAGATTATGTATAACTTCTTCAGTAGAATATTTATTTTCCTTTTTTCTTAAATTTAATTCAAGCAGATCTAAAATATGTTTCCTATGTAGAATATATTCTGAAAGCTTAGCGTTTCCAACATCCAGAATTTTTTCATATAAACCATCGTTCATTTTATCCTCTTTGTTTTCAATACCCTGCAATTCAACTTTTGTTTCATTTAAAACCTCTAATTCAAGTTTTTGTTGAATCTTAAATAATTCTACTTCAAGTTTTGAATCATCATTTGAATTAGATATTTTGAGAATATCATTAGGCTTATATTTCAATAAATGTCTATATCTTGGATGAGAAGTAACAAAGGTTCTAACCCTATTAAATTTTTTCTCCGAAAACTCAACCAAATGCTCTTTGAAATGTTCCCTAATGATTTCTGCAACACCATCTTTTAAATCTTGAAATGTAACAGCTTCTTCAAACATACTTTCTTCATTATCAAAAATAACTCCTGTTCTTTCTTCATTCACCCTTCCATTCTCGTCAAAATAATCTCCCGAGACATATATGCTGATTGAAAATTTTTGTCCAATTTCATCAACAAAATAATCGGGTATTTCAGGAATTGTATCAGAAATTGGGTAATTTATAACTTCTCTTTTGTGCGCAAGTAAGTGTACTTTATTATCTGTTCTTGTGTTATATAACTTTACTATATCAAGATCAAATTTGTTTGTATTAATAGTAAATGGTTTTCCTTCAACAGCTTTATTAATATACATTGAGAAATAATCATTTACGACAATCGGTTTATTTACATCTTTTAAAACAATTGTAGGACAATTAGAATCTAAAAAAAATGAAAAACAATGCTCTATAATTTTAAATGCAATATCTTCGGAATTATTGTTACACCATCTTCTGTAATTTTCTTTTAAGTTTTTTAAAATTACAATTGTTGACCAAAAATCTTCTTTACTTTCAATTTCAATTAAAGACTCCTTTTCAATTCCTTTTTTAGTTGGTACAAAATTAAATGTTCTTTTTTTAAATACTTCTCCTTCTTTAAATTGGCTTTCAATTATTGCCTTTTCAAAGGCTCTTAGCCAAGTTATACGTCCTATTCCTTTCCCTCCTCTTTTTTCAAATTTATATGATGAATGAGCAAAATTGAAAGAATCATAATTTTCTTCATTAAATCCGATGCCATTATCCTTTATATGGAAATCAATAATAGGGGGTAATTTTTGTAAATCATCATAAGGGAACTCTTCTTGGTTTAATCTTATTAAATCAATTTCAATTAATCCTTTTTCACTTAATTTTGCATCTTCAATTGCATGTATTGAATTAACTATTGCCTCATATAAAGGCAGGAGGACATTATTATGAGCAAGTTTTTTCTCTCTTACTTTTCCAGCAATATCAATTTGCATAATATTAGTTTTTTATTAAATCAGGTGTTTCAAAGATACTAAATTGATGTTCTGAAATAAAACATATTTTCTCTATAAATATCTGACAGTTATTAGTTGTGTAATCTTGTATCTTTATATTTTAATCATTCAGTTTTCAAAGATACCAACCAATCCAAATACATTGTATCAAAAAGCTTTTTAGCCATAGAATGACGAAAATAACAATTTGTATAGTTTTTTCACAATATATTTTAGCATCACGTCAAAACTTGACGTTTTTTATTTTAAAAGTTGAGTCTTTAATAATTCCTCTAAAGGACTTTGAGGTTTGCTCGTAATGACAGTTTTTAAATTTTTTTCAGATAATTCGGCAAACTCAACAGTTTTCAATATGGAGAATGCAACATCTTTTAATCCTAACTTTCGTAGTGCTATCCGAATTTCCTTATCAGTAGGAAACAGATTGTCGTATTGTTTTAAATGGATTTTGTGATTTTTCATATTGGATTTTAATTCTTTTTAGTGTTTATATTTTCCATTTTTAATAGAAGGCTTTGTAAACTCAAATCACTTGAATTGCTCTCCTTGGTATAATCTTTATTAAGTTGATAAAAAATATTGTGAATAACCTTTTCTGTAAGGCTTTCTTCAATCGAATAACCTTTTGCAAATTTTTCTTTCATATTCAAAGTTTTTATGAAATAGTGATTAATCATATTTTCATAAATAAACTTCAAATCATCACTGTTTTTGTATTTTATTGCTTTTATGTCTTCTTTTAAATAGTTGGAGATTGTATGGTTGAGATCTGAAATTAATTTATTCACATACTTGTCTATGATATGACTTAAATCACTATATATAGGCTGTTGATGATAAGTTTTTCTAATAGTTTGAAATGTTTCACTGATAATAGCCTGTATTTTGATTTTAGAAATTTTGGCAGTCATTGAAATTTCATTGACTGAGGTATTCCAATACTTCTCATAATCCAGAATGAGTTCAAGGCTAGATTTATAGTTTTTCTTACCCATAAATATGTCCTTCAGATCCGCTACAAGACACTTTTCGACCATTTGGCTGATAGTCTCTTTTAATTGTAACTCTGCACTATTTTCCATTATTTTGCCACATTAAAAGGATTTTCCCCTGCACCCATAAAAACTGTCCCCATACGTTTGTATTTCATTGGCTTTCCTTCAACGCAAACGGAATACATTCCATTTCCTTTCTGTTCTGAAATTCTTAAAAAGATTACATCTTTCTCGTTACAGTCATTTTCAACTGCAATATGTTTTCTTAAATCTTCAATAGTAGCATCACCTCGTTTTAACCAAGACTGGATTTTTTTGTCTTGTTTTGGCTCCTGATAATTGGAGGGTAGATCACATTCTTTGACAGTTTGTTTTGGATTTTCTGTTTGTTGTGCAAAAGTTATTGTTGAAACAATAATTACTAATGCTGATAAAAACTTTTTCATGATAGTATTATTATTGTTTAGTTAAATAAAATGCACCTACTGTTGAAGCATAAGGATAATTTACCCATTCAATTGTGGTAGAATTGATCTTTTTGAACTTGTATTCTGCATTTGCAGAACCTGATTTAATCGTAAATTCATATACAGTTTCGGAAATATTTTCTGGAACACTGGAAGAGGCTCCTAAACTTGCACCTTGCTGTAATATTGATTTATAACTTGTTTCGATACTCCCTGCAATAGTATAAAAATCATCATTAGTAAACTTGTAGAGTGCCGTACCGTCTTTCTGCCATTTCCCCTGAATCCACGTTGGAGGATGGAAATACTGTGTTGCTACTGGATTGGTTGTTGTTTGTGTGTTTTCATCATCGTGATTTGAACAACCAATAAATGATAATGCTGTAAAAACTGTGAATAATAGTTTTTTCATAAGTGAATATTTTACTCACTCAGTCCCAAAAGTGAAAGGTTATAAATGAAGAAAGCATGGGATCAACCATACTTGCTTATAGAGGTTCTGACAAAACCCAACGATACAAATAGGTATAACCCATGCCATATAGCACGAGTCATCAACTATTTATTTTGTATCGTTTTTTGAAACTGTCAGATTTCTATAAACAAAATAAAAGCTATGCTTCTTTTTTCGATAAAATTTGAATTACAAAGATATAAATTTTTGTAATCTGTGTTTCATAAGCAAAAATTGTTCCTTTAAATGTTATTTACTAGGTATAGTGTATTTATTCTATACTTGCTAACCATCCATCTTGAGCAGCAAGAAAAATTAACTCTTGCATATCTCTGAAACTTGGTATTCTTGCTTGTCCTCTTGCAGCTTGGAGTGTATCATCATCTCTTCTCCATATGAATCTATATCCTTTTTCTGTTGAACCATTATCATAAATATACTCACACCACTGAAAACAAAGTCTCCAATTTCCAGGAGATCCATTTGTAACTTCTCTAATAATTTTTACATTAGCCATTTTTGTTCTTTTTAAATAAATAGTATATTTTATTTTTATCAAGTTCTATATGGTTCGTTGAAATAAAACTTTGAAACTTTTCTTTAGTATTAATTTCATAATCGTGAATTTTTGAATAAAGAAATGTGTCAGATAACTTTCCTAAAAGAATATATTGAAAGTCATTAAAATAGGTTTTTAACAAGATTTCTTCTAATTTCCCATCTGTCTTCACATAACTTTCAATTCCAGAAATTATTTTCTGATCGTTTTCGACTTCTAAAATTACATATTCAACATTTTCAGTATTAAAATAAATATTTTTCATTCTATATTCTTAAATTTATTTCGAAGTAAAATGCCCAGAGTTTCCATTTAGCATCAAGACACTCAAAATATTTGTACTTATAACATTTACAAAGTGATTTTCTTCATCATCTGGAATGAATTGCATATTTTTTAGATAGCCTAACTGTCCTTCTCTACCTTTATAGCCAACAATATAAATTTTTGTAGTGGAAATATTAAATAGCTCTAAATCAACTAGAGGCTCAGAGCTTACCATAACCTTGAAAACAGCTTCTGAATATTCTTTACTTCCTAAATTTTCAATTGTGTCAATTTCTTCATCATTGAGCGAAGTAATTATTCCTTTAATAATATATTCGTTTAAATGTAATTCAAATGTTTTATTAGTTTCTTCCATATTTATTAATTTACCAGCAATTTACAAATTAGAATCTACTTCTAATAATTGAATTGGGTCATTTGAATAAACAATTATCAAAAAATTTTTACCCTTTTTTTATTGGGGTGAAAAAACACATTGGTGAATCTCCTCCTACAAATTCCCCCCTCTAAATATCTCTCAAAAAATCATATGTTACTTTATAGTAGAATTTGTAACAATTTAATACCAGTAAAATTATTTTGATTGTACAGACTCAACCCACTTTCCCCCTAACCATGCCATTAAATTAAAAAAATTTTATATCCCCCCACCAACTGTCAAATCTTTTCTCAAAAGTAGATTTTGTTTTATTTGGTTTTTCTGGATCTGTTTTTATTTTCCACTTACTCTTTTTTAATGATGATATTCTTTTAGACTGTTGGTTTTATAGTTTGATTTTATGACAGTTTTTGTTTGTGGCGGTTTATGCTTGAAAATATTTCTAAAACTTTTATTTTAAAGTTAAAACCTCTGTTAATTGGCATGAATATTGAGTTTATAAATGTATCAAATTTAGATTATACTCTAAATAAAATACGGTTTTTACTTAGCAAAATAAGTTAATAAGAGCTTAGTTATGTGTCAAATATACCCACATTAAATTTATCACACTTTATAGTTATTTCAAAATGAAAGCAAGATATATAAGAGTTTCCACTGCTAACCAAAAGACGGAAAGACAATTACAGAAAAGTTACCCTGATGAAAAGCTATACATTGATATTATTAGTGGGGCAATTCCATTTAAGGAAAGAGAAAAAGGAAAAGAACTAATAAGAGATATTGAGAAAGGAAATATAGATTATATTAATGTTCATTCCATTGATAGGTTGGGCAGAAATTTATTTGACATTTTAGCCACTTTAGAGCTTCTTAATGACAAGAAAATTACTTTAAAGGTGGACAACCTCGGAATTGAAAGTTTAGTCAATAAAAAGCCTAATTCTGCCTTTAAGTTAATTATATCTGTAATGGCTAATATTGCAGAAATGGAAAGGGAAACATTGCTTGAAAGACAAAGGGAAGGTATAAAAATTGCTGTTGCTAAAGGTGTTTATAAAGGTAGGCTTAAAGGTTCTGTTGAGACCAATGAGCAAGTTTTAGAAAAATATAAGGAAATTGTTAAATTTTTAAATAAAGGTCAATCCCTCAGAAATACAGCTAAACTATGTAATGTTAGTTTGGGGACTGTTCAGAAGGTGAAAAAAGTGCTTGGTTCTTAAGCCATATATTTACCCAACTAGCAAGAGGTTTATTTTTATATAGTTTATATTCTTCACAAAAAAATGCATAAGAGTCTTTCTCCCTAGCAACTGATAATGTGCTTAATCCTGAATCTTTACATAGTAATTCGGGATTTTTGGAATAAAATTCAATTATTTTTCCAGAAGTCCAATTTTGAATGTTTCCATAGGGATATATAGAGTTACTAATAATTTGTAAATTTTCTCCATTTTGGATATATGGAGGTAAAACAAATTTCTCCTCAGACGGAATAAAGATAATTTTTTCCAGAATTGAACTCTCAATAAAATCTATCATATTTTCCGCTTTACTGTTAAAATACTTGGAAAATAAAAGTTCATTATCTGTAATGGAATAAAGTAAATCTTTTTTTCTAAAGAATAAATAATGTTCTTCTTCTGACTTAATTTTAAATCTTATAATTAAAGAATATACATCTTGATTTTTTTCAGAAGAAATAACTTTTATATTCTGGATGTATTTATTAACTATTTCCTTTTGCTCTAAAAATGAAAGTGAATCTGTAAATTGTTCAAATTCTTCTTCATAATTGTTTATCAACTCATCGCTATTAACTACATTACTTAGTTGTAATTCGTAATCTTTCAATAAAATATCAGCCCCTCTTATTTCCGAATCAATGCTATTTTTTTGCTTTTTTATTTCTTCTTCACTTAGTAACCCTTTTGACACAGCAATAATTAAATTATCTTTCTGCTGTTGCAAATTTGATAATTGTTTTCTTACAGCAAAAATATTTTCTGAAATTGATTCTTTATTATCTCTTTTCATTGAAATATCCTTCTGTAAAAGGTTTAACAAATCGGAACCTTTAAAAAATCTTGACCAAATTATTCCTTCAATCTTATCAATGTTGATACTCCTATTACCGCAACTTTCTCCTTTATATCTTTTTGATGAGCATTGATAAGCATGGTCTTTTTTGTTCTCTCTACTTCTTCCAACCATATTCCTTCCACACTTTCCACAACGGATTAATCCTTTTAGTAAATATCTGTAATTGACCTTTTTACCAGTATTATTAGAGTTGTTAATAAGATTTTCATTCACTTTATCCCATAATTCCTCTGAAATTACAATTGGAGATTCAAAAATTTCATCTTTCCATTTTCTTTGCCCTTTATATATGGTATTTTTTAAAATGCTTCTTATGGTATTTCCTCTCCATTTTGCATCAGTTTTTTTTATTTCTTTAATCTCACCTGTATATTTATTTTTTGTTGTATATACGCCTTTTCCAATTTTATTATATGATGTTGGAATATTTGTATCATTTAAAACATTTGCAATTGTATCTGTACCTTTCCCCTCCAATGATAAACTGAATATTTTGTGAATAATTTCTTTCTCCTGTTCATCAATAACCAAAAACCCTTCAGAATCTTTTTTATACCCGTAAGGGGGGATTGCATGTACTTTACCCGCCTCTATATTTCTCTTTAATACACTTTTGATTTTTCTACTTCCTATCTTAATGTAGAAATTATTCATTAATGAAATAATATGTGATTGTAAATAGTTTTCATCACTATTAAAATCAAATTCTCCAGTACCATTATAGAAAAGTCTAACTTTCTTATTTTGAAATAAATTGTAAAGCTTTGCCCAAATATCATTATTTCTTTCTAATCTTGATTGGTCGAAAGAAAAAACATGTGTTATTTTATTATCAAATATATCTTCAACTAAGTTTGCTAATCCTGGTCGATTATCAATGTCGAGACTTCCTGAATATCCTTCATCAATATATATATTGTAACTAATCCCTAATTTATTCGCTAAAGATTTTCCCAATTCAACTTGGTCATTAATTGATCTATCTTTACCTTCTTCTTTCTCTTTTGATATTCTTGCGTAAATACCTAACATACAATAATCTTTTATATATTTACAGATATGATGCTTTTAATTGATTAAAATACTTACTTAACAAATATTTTGATAGTTTTCAAACTATATAATCTTAATTTTCAACAATAGCGTTTAATTTTGAAGAAAATCTGTCAAAATAGGCATCGTCTACGTTTTCATTATTTGCATTTTTCAAGAGAATTAACATATCTTCTATTGTTTTTTTAATTGTATTTGGCTGCATTTTGCTCTTCTCAGAATTTAATACTAACCAAGTTATATAGAAATCTTGATAGGATCTCCTAAAAGACTTAGTTTTTTTAACATTAAAAAAATCATTTATTTCATCTTTTTGTAATTCAGAATTAAATAACTCACCAAATTTCTCTATCAGTCTTTTTGTTTTGTCTATACTATCCATAAACATCTGCTTTTCCATACTGTTTTCATCTAATTTCGTCAAGAAATCTGTTATCGATGATTTATTTTTTATCCTACAGGTAATACGGTCTATTCGTAAAAATAGACCTAACACCTTGTCATAAGATTCGTTTTTATCTAATTGATAGATCAGATAAGACAAAATGGTAATTAACTCTTCATTTTCCATTCTATCAGTTTTACCTTCAGTTCTTTCTTTACTATAAAACCAAGAAATATTTTCCTCTGTGACTTTTTTTATTTTGTTAATTACCTCATTATCTACAGTGGAATTCCACATTTCAAAAGAATTATTATTTATAGGATATGGTTTTTGATTTAAACGAATGAATAAATCCGTTGCCGAGAACTGTTCATTTAAGCTCTCTTCAATTATAATTTCATCAATAATGAAATCCAAAATCTTATCTTTTTCCAAATTTGATAATGCAGAATAATTCATCCCATTTTTATCAAGAATTTTTAACCCCTTCAATTTAAAATTATTATTTATTGAATAAGTTAAATCCCCATTCTCATTAACATAAGTCCTTCCTAGAAATGCTATAATAGATAATAATCTTTGTTGCCCATCTATTACCTCTTTTACATTATCTTTTCTTTTATATATAAATATCGGTGGTAAATTAATGCCTAGTAAAATACTTTCGATAATCGAAGAAGCTTTAAATACAGATATTTTTTCTTGTCTTTGGTAAGATGGTCTTATTAAATATTTATATGAATTTACATCAGATAAAATTTCTTCTATAGGCTTTGAAACTGGGGATGGCTTATTTATCCTTAAATTAGCTAAATTCTTTAATACATCTTGTGCATCACTGTCAGTCTGAAGTAAATCTTTTAATTCATCTTTAAAATCTGACTTGCGTAAATATACTTCAAAATCAAATTTATATTTTTTATTAAAAAATTTCGAAATGTTGCCAAATCTATCAATTATATTCTTATAAAAATATGCACTATCTTCTGCATATATTATTTGATGCTCCTTTAAATACTTCAATAAATCTTGTTGTATCTCAGATATATTAATGAAAATATTTTCCTGTTCTAAAATCCGAATACCCCATAATAATGTTTCATTAATAAATCTATTGTTATGATCAAATCCATTAGTGAGAAAGAAATTATTAATTGCAAACAATTTATTAAGTTGCTTTTTATATACCAAAAATTCTGAATCCAGATCTTCAATTGTATTTACAAATGTCTCATAAAGTATTGACATTATTTCACTCCTTCTAGTGCCCCTAGCGTATTGGGATATTGGAAATTTTGAAAGAATAAATGATCTTCGCAAAAAATCTATCATTTTCTCTATAATATCAGCAGTAGCGTAGTCATTTGCGAAAAAACATTTTTTGATATTTGAATAAAATTGTTGGTCTTTTTTAATTTCTTTTTCAAATAATTTTGAAAGATAGTCCGTGTCATATTTTGCAGCATCAACTTCAACTGAAGTTAGAGAAGTAATACCTGTATTATATCTCCTAAAAATCTCCTTCTTAATCTTGTCTTCCAACTTCTCATCAATTCCTACAATTACTTCAAATTCAAAAATTCTTATATTAGAATTCCAAAATATTTCTTTAACAGCATCATTCAATTTATTATAGTTTTGTTTTGCAAGTGCAGGTAACGACAAAAGTCCCTTCTCTGTTAGAGAAAAATCATTCTCAATAAATCTTTTTAAAGTCTCATATCTTTGCCTACCATCAATTACTTCAATATTAGTTCCCGATTTAAATAAAATTAATGGAGGAATCTCTGTTCCTAAAATTACACTTTCAATAAAGAATGTCTGTTTTACATTATCCCAGACATAATTACGTTGATAATAAGGCTTATAATCAATTCTACGCAGATTGCGTTCACTTAGTAATGTTTTTATGGATATGGTTCTAGGAGTAATCTTTAGACTTCCTTTAAATATATCTATGAAATTTTTTTCAGTTAAGTTACTCATATTATAAATTTTCTAATTTTTCAATAGCAAACAAAAATTCTATAGTTTCATCATCCTCCTTAAAAGAAGCATTTAATTCAGTCTCTGTTGGAGATTGATATTTTGAAAAAAATAGGATTGTATATAAATGTCGACTAATAATTTTCTTTAATAGCTCCCTAGTAAGTTCAGTATTACTATTGAAATCGTCTAATTTAAATGTTACAGAAAATAAGAAGTTATCTGTAATTATTAATTTTAACTCAACATCCAAATTAAATAGTTTAACTAGACTTGATTTATTTACATCTGTTGTAGTTTCAATATTCCCAAAATCTTTTAAACCATCAACTATAAAACTTTCATTAAATTTTAGAAATTGTTCTAGCTTATACTTTTTTATACCACTTAAACCGCATTCAAATTCAAACTTATCCAATATATTTAAGTGTTTTAATAGCTCATATTTAATTACATAAGATCTTACCTTAACTCCAAGATTTGTTTGGTAGTTGTAATTTAGTATTAGCAATTCATCATCTGATAACTGAGATCTTATAAGCTTGAAATATTCAACTTTTTTATAATCATCAATATTGGAGGACTCTACCAATACCATTAATCTATACAAAGTTTTAAAATAAGGTGATAATTTATCTCTATTCTCATTATAAATTTCTAAATATTTTTCACAAATATTTTCAATGGACTTCCCCACACTTCGATCATCTAATATAACATCCTTTAGCTTATCAGTAAGTGTACCAAAAAAATTCTTTGTTTCAATATTAAGAGAATTTTTATAATTGTTAAAAACAGATAGATAAGAAAAAAAGCTTGTATCAAATTGTTGAACTTTGGCAATACCAGACTGCTCCTTCAATTCTCGATTCTGTAATCTATAGAGATTTGTTTGTTCCATAATTAACTTGGTCTGCTCTTCATAAACTTTCCTTGTTTCCACAAGCTCTTCTTTCTGATCTTTAAATTCAAGAACCTGCTGATTCAAAGCATCAGTCTGTAGACCTAGATTCATCTGGTTTATATTAATATCCCTTCTTTGTTCCTTTAATGCCACATAAAAAAGTATTACACCAGCAAGCGAAAATAAACTACCAATAAACCCACCAATAAAATCACCAAATTGTCCCATAATGGCTTCATCAAAGTACCATTCAAAATACCAACTGCCAAAAATCAAGTACAAAAATATTGTTATAGCAATTACAATTAAGCCAAATATGCTTATTCTTTTTCCTGTTTTTTCTGAAAAAAAACCTTCTTTTTCAGTGTTAGAATCGTTGTTTATTAAATCGCTCATATATCTGAATAAAATAATGATTATTAAGATTTTTAAGATAACTGTAGAATTATACTTCTTGCAAAATATTTTATCAATTGTAAATTAATAGACTTTTACTTTACGTGTAATAACAACCTATCTATTAGTTATTATAGTAGATTTTGATAAAATTATGCAATCAAACGCAACGGCAATTTCGAATAATAGAAATATCATAGTTATTAATTTTAAAGTTATCAGATTATTAGTTTTAATTTTTTAGCTAAAAAGACGTAATATAAAGCTTTTTCATTTTCTGCAAGATAAAACTTAAAAATTAATTATACCCGATACAAATAGAATAATTTCATTAATGGTTACATTATATACAATAACATCTGAGATCGTATGATGAGGTGCACGGTAGGGACGTACCGTCATCAATGAAGCTTCTGTTCCTATTTTTCCTGCTACGGAATGTATTTTTGTCGTTTCCAAAGCTTCTTTCAAAGTCAAAGGAGGTAAAATACTGGGAACCCGTTTTGCCAACATCGTTTTACCACTGCCTGGAGGACCTATTAAAATAATATTATGACCACCAGCAGCAGCTACTTCCATAGCTCTTTTTGCCGTTTCCTGCCCTTTAACTTCTGAAAAATCAAAAGGGAAATTATTGATTTTTTCATGAAATTCTTTTCGGGTGTCCAGGATAACTTTATTGATAGGCTTTCCTTCATTAAAAAAGTCAATCACTTCTTTAATATTCTCTACTCCATATACATCCAGATCGTTGACAATTGCTGCTTCTCTGGCATTTTGAATGGGAAGAATTATTCCTTTAAAACCTTCTTCTCTCGCCTGAATCGCTATGGGTAAAACCCCTTTAATAGGTTGAAGGCTTCCATCAAGAGAAAGCTCACCCATAATAATATAATTTTGAATTTCTTCAGCAAGAATCTGGTCTGAGGCGGCTAAAATTCCAATAGCTATACTTAAATCATAAGCAGAACCTTCTTTTCTGAGGTCTGCCGGAGCCATATTAATCGTAATTTTCTTTCCTGGAATTTTATAACCAACGTTTTTCAATGCGGCAGAAATTCTGTAACTACTTTCTTTGATTGCATTATCGGGAAGTCCCACCAAATGATAGCCTACGCCTCCGGTATCTACATTTACTTCAATGGTTATAGTCTGTGCAGCAACTCCATGAATCGCACTGCCGTAAATTTTAATCAGCATAATGTGTTTTTGAGGTAAAAATAATGAATATACTATTTTAAAATAAAGACAATTAAATGCATAATATTCTATCTTACAATAAATTATAAAAATACTTTTAAGAAAAATGAAGATTAGAAAATCCAATCGTAGATTTAATATGAATAGAATATTCTCAGTAATAGAAAAAAGAAAACCACTGCAAACGCAATGGCTTTATATTTATTTCGAGGTTATACCTAGTTATTACAATTAGCAACAAATAAAGGCTTTGATAATTTTTTCACTGTAACTTGTGCCTGTGAAGTACCTGTAATTTTATCAAATTTCATCAGAACATCATTATAGTGAAAATCATCGCTTTTATAATTCAGTTCCTTTGCCGGAACAGTGGGATTTACATAGATATTTCTTTGTTTGTCATATTTATAGCTCGCTAAATCTATTTTTTCAGCCATATCATCATTCATATTGTAGGCATTGTTTACAAGTTTGTAATCTGCATCAAATGCCATGTCAAAAGATTGATTAAGAAAATTCAATTCTTTTTCATCGGAAAGTTCTTTTTGAGAAGACTTCTTTAAAGGCTTTTCTGCTCCTTCATTCATTTCTGATAATCCTTGTTTTGTTATTTTAAAAACAAAATCATTATAATAAAGGCTATCCTTCATGTATTGTACAATAAAATCGTTGTACTCACCAGTGGGAAAATTATACATTAACTTCGGAATATCTACACCTCTTCCGTTTTCATAATTTTGTTCTTCCAAGAATGTTATTGCAGGCAATTTTTCTTTAAAAACATGAACATTAGGGTAATCCATACAATTGGCATCATCATTAAAAAGTGGCTGCATTTTATTAGGGAACTCTCCTACTAAAATATTACTTCCAACACCATCTCCCATGAAACTCATCCGCATTCCTTTTTTAATATCAGGATTCTTTCGGGCGTAAACGTAAAACTTTGCATCAGGGTTTTTAGGTTTAAGATGAAGAATATCTTTTTCAACAGTCCATGTTCCTTTGATCAGGGTTCCATAAGCGATAACTAAAAATGTTTTATTTTTATTGATCACAAAAGCCGCTCCTTTGGAGTTATAAACACCATCAAAGTTTTCAGTATTTTTCTGAGCATACATCAGCATGCTGCAAAATGCCATGAGAAATAAAAATACTTTATTAAAATTCAGTTTCATCGTTTTAATATTTTGATAAATATCGTGAAAAAACTGACAAGAACGATAACTAGCGATATACACTTAATAATATTCTTTCAAGAATTCTTTCATAAAGCCTCTTATTATTTGTCATAATTTCGCCCTCTCCCATCACGCCATCCGTTAATGTAATATGATTATCAGAAGATGAAATGGCAAGATCTATCAGGTATCTTTTTTCTTCCCCATTCGTTGTTTTCACAAGGTTTCCTACATATGAAACTTTCAAAACTTTCCCTTTTATGGAGCCATATTCTTCATGCGGAAAGTTATTAAGTCTTATCAAAACATCCTGATTTTCTTTAATTTTTCCCATCCCAAAATCTGATACCAGCATCTGCCCGTTCATCTTACTTGAGATAGGGACTACAGCAAATATAGGATCCTGATGATTAATAAACTGACTGTTTTTCAAGAAGCTCAAATATTGCACTCTACCGTGAACAGGAGCCGTAATGAGATAAGTTCTTCTCCAGGATCTAATTTTATTCACCAGATCATTGTAACTATTATACAGATCAGATGCCAGTTTTTCTGTCTTTTCTGTCTTTAAAATTAAAGCCTCATTGCCTTTACTTTTTGTACTCAATATTTCCTGATCCAGCTTATAGATATCCTGTTGTGTTGCATTCTTATATTGTCTTGAATTCAAATAATTTTGTTCTGTATTTTCATATTGTTCCTGGCTGATTACGAGAGATTGCTTTAATAGGGAATCTCTTTTTACTTTATTATGAGCAAGTTTATCGTTTTTATTCAATATATGGATTCTCTGCTGCTGTAGTTGAAGCTGTTTTTCCTGCTTCTGAGCAAGATCACTCAATAATTGATGCTGCTTATCATACAATTTATTTTCTGCAAAGAATATATATTGTTGCAACGCATTCATAAAGGTAAAGTAACTGCTGTTTATTTCTCCAAGATGAACAATTTTAGGAAGTGTATTGTAATAATGGTTATAATCCATTTCTGAATTAAAGGCTAAAATCGTTTTCTCAAGTTCTATAAGCTCATCAAATGTTGATTCATTTTCAATATAAGCAATCACATCTCCTTTCTTTACAATCTCATGGTCTTTTTTCAGTATTACAATAGGTCCATGATAGCTGGCAACCAGGTTTAAAGACGGGTTATCTGCAATGATGGTAACAGACCCTTTATATGAATCCGGATATCGTATACTGAATACTCCAATGAGAATCATGATTAACAGAATACTAATCAGCGTAAATATTTTGATATTGATACTACTGGGAATCTTTGAAACCAAAAATGTGATCTCTTCCGAATTAGTTTGTTTCAACTTCTGTGTATAATTTTTCAGCTCCATTTAAAACATTTATTTGACTTTCAAACAATAGATAATAGTATCCTTTTTGTTCCATTAAAGTTTGATGATTTCCTTTTTCAATGATTCTTCCATCTTTCATTACAATAATCTGATCTGCATTTACAATAGTACTGAGACGATGTGCCACTACCACCACTGTTTTATTGATAAAAAGCTTGGAAAGAGAATTGACTATTTTTTTTTCATTGATAGAATCCAATGCATTGGTTGCTTCATCCAGAAAGACATACTTTGGATTTCTGTATAATGCTCTGGCAATAAGTATTCTCTGCTTCTGCCCTCCGCTGATCCCTCTGCCGTTTTCTCCTATTTTCGTTTTATAACCTAGCGGCATATTTTCAATTTCCCCGGTCATATTAGCGGCACTCACCACTTGTTTTAACAGCTCGTAATCAACATCTTCGGCATTCATAACAATATTATTGAGAACAGTATCATTAAAGATTTTTCCGTCCTGAAACACACTTCCACACTGATTACGCCAATGAGAAATATTAATATGCTTATAGTTCATATCTCCTATTTTCACATCTCCTGAAGATGGCTCATAGAGTCTTAACAATAGCTTCAGAATGGTAGATTTTCCACTTCCGCTATCTCCTACGATAGCTGTTATTTTTCCATCCGGAATTGTAAAATTTAAATTTTGAAGCACATAAGGCTGTCTTGGTGAGTACTGAAAATAAACATTTGAGAAACGAAGTGCCCCTGAAGAGAACAGCTGCTCATTATTATTGTTCTCATTTTGATCTTCATCATTCAATGATTTTATCTCGCGAATCCTGTTAAAACTCAGCTTAGCCATCTGAAAGCTCAGAAAAAACTGTACAAGCTGCTGAATCGGTCCATTAAGTAAACCTAAAATCATCTGTATTGAAATCAGTTCTCCCAACGTCATCTTGGAATCAATGACCAGCATGGCGCAATAAAATGTAATACTCACATTTTTAAGGTTATCAATCACCTGTGCTCCAGAATTCTGTCTATTCGTAATAGACTGCATCTGAAGGTTTTGTTTAAAAATTTTGGCTTGAATCTCATCCCATTTTAACTTTCTTGCGGTTTCATGGTTATTGATCTTGATTTCCTGGATATTATTGATTGTTTCAATCCAAAATCCCTGATCTTTACCCATTAATGCAAAATAGTTCATATCAACCTGCTTTCTTGCCTTAAAGAATAGAAATATCCATACAAGATAAGTTATGGTACCTCCCATAAAAATCAGAAAAACAGGAACATTATAGATCAGCAATACAAATATAAATGCTGAAAATGACAGCAGAGAGAAGATAATATTTAGAGAGTTTCCCATAATAAAGCTTCGGATACGCTCATGATCATGTGCTCGCTGTAAAATATCTCCCGGATGTTTATTTTCAAAAAAACTGAATGGCAATCTTAGTAATTTTGCCAGATAGTCTGAGATAATGTTCACACTCACTCTATTTGAAACCTGAAGAATGATCCAATCTCTGACAACGGTTGCAAAAAATGAACACACGATGAGTGCCAGATTTGCCAGAAGAATCATTTCTATAAACTTAAGATCTCTTTTGCTTACTCCAATATCAATCACTGATCTCGAGATAAATGGTAAGAACAGGTTTAACACTGTTATTATACCCATTACGAGCAGTAATAGGAGTAGTATTCGTTTATAATTTGAAAAGTATTTTAAGAAATCAAACAGACCGTTTTTTTGTTCAACACTTTCCTCTATGTTGATCGTCTTAAAATGAGTTGAGGGTTGTAATAAAAGAGCAACTCCTTTATTATTTTCTTTAAGCCACTTTTTTTGGAAAGCTTCGAATCCGTAAACGATTTTTCCTTTTGCTGGATCGGATATATAGATTTTATTGCCTTTAATTTTATAAAGAACGACAAAATGGCTTTCTCCCCAATGAAGAATAACCGGCAGATTTACCTGTGTCTTTAAATCATTTACGGTACACTTAACGGCATGCGACTTTAACCCTATTTTGTCTGCGGTGTAAATCAAATCCGCAAGTGAAACGCCTTCTTTCGTCACACTGCATAATTCTCTTAAAAATTGAAGTGAGTAAAATCGTCCATAGTGTTTGGCTACTATTTTCAGACATGTGGGACCGCAATCCATTTTATCATACTGCCTTTCCTGCGGAAATCGTCTTATCATTAGTTTTTTTTGCAAAATAAGGACACTAAAAAACACCAAAAAACCCTTCACCAGAGATTTAAAGATATGTTCACAGTCCATTAATAAAAAGAATTTCTACATGTCATAGTTTTGACCCGACCATAAAAACAGGAAACGATTGAAATACATGAAGAATTATATTATTATACTGGCAGCCGGAAAAGGAAACCGATTAGGAGCCGAAATGGCAAAGCAGTTTCTCCCATTGAATGGCAAGCCCATCCTTATGCACACTATTGATAAATTCATCAATAATCTAGATCATAACTTTGAAATTATCCTCGTCCTTAACAAAGATGATATACAAATATGGAAGAGCTTTTGTGAACTATTCAATTATGACCATTCATTCAGAATTGTGATAGGTGGCAAGGAACGTTTTCATTCTGTAAAAAATGCCTTGGATACTATTGAAGATCCTCATTGTTACATCGGAATTCATGATGCAGTAAGACCTTTTGTAAGTAAAAAAGTGATCAATACAGCCTTTACTGAGATAAGAGAGCATGACGCCGTTGTTCCTTCTATATCAATGATTCCAACAATCAGAAGGATAAATGAAAAGGGTAATATAGGGGTGAACCGGGATGAATTTAAAGTCATTCAGACTCCTCAGGTATTCAGATCCGATGTGATAAAAAAAGCTTACGAAACCTCTTACCAATCACATTTTTTTGATGATGCCACAGTGGCTGAATATTCCGGGTACACGATAAAGCTCATAGAGGGAAATGAAGAAAATATCAAAATAACCCTTCCTATAGACTATATAACCGCTAAAGCATTAAGAACTAAAACCCCAGAATATGATATTCCACATTAATAGAGACTCTGTATTTCTTCATAATAATCATGAAATCATTGAAATTTCCTCTGACACCCCTTTACAAAAGAGCAATACCCATTATCATACTGAAAAGTATGGCTTCGAAATGTGTCCACAAGATATTCAAAACTATTCTGCACATATATTTATTTGGGAGTATATTTTAAAACACAATATTGAAGCTCCTTGCGTTATCATCGAAAATGATGTAAGGTTAAATTGCACTTACGAGACAATTGCTAATGATACAGAACCCACCTCCAATGATTGGGATATCGTAATTCCTTACAATAAACTGAATGTAGAAACCGATTTAAAGAATGAAATATTCCCAAGTAGGCTTGGGTACTATTGGGGAAGCTACTTTTATATTGTTAATGGTAGAAATATTGAGAAATTATTATCTCTAAAAGCCATCAGACAGCCTGTAGATGAGGAAATTCTTGAAGCATCATTCAATAATACCTTAAAGACTCTTCTGATAGATACGGATTGGTTTGAGTTTAATGAAAAAAATTGTCCGGTATATCAAAGCCGAAGTTCCTTCTTCCTTGAAAAAATACAGGAGATTAATGTATGGGAAAGCAACCATAAAGAACAGGCTATTAGCATTATGACTTATTTAGCCAATAAATCAAAAGAACTTAGTTTAAACCTTTTTGCCCATGCAGGTACATTATTGGGAATTGTCAGACACGATGATATCATGCCTTGGGATGATGATGTAGATCTATGTATGGATGAGCAAGAAATTCAGACTCTTCTGGATGCGGTTCAAGAAGAAAATATTATAAAATACACTAAAAGCATCTGGCATAAAACAGGATTTGAATATTATAAATTTTTTTATGAAAATGGTGAATACAAAAATGGGTATGAATACACCTTCCCGTTTGTAGATATCTGGTTGCTTTTTCATAGAGGAAATTCATTCATTACTTCTGATGGGTATGAAGCCTATACAAGCGATTATCTTCCTGGAAAAGAATATAGTCTTCACCAGGCTCCTATCCTGCTTCCTCAAAATCACGAATCAATTTTAAACAAAATGTATAAAAACTGGGACAAATATATTAAGGTCTTTTCATGGTCCCATAGACAAAAAGAAAATTCTATTGACAGTATTATCGCTCCCATTAAAACAGATAATACGGGAAAACTGATTACTTACTGATAATAACCTTTTTTAAACTTTTAAATAAATGAGAAACTCAAACGTAGTAGAACTCAACAGCACACTGGAGCTGTTGAACGAGAATGAATTGTATTCATTCAAAGGCGGACTTGCCGGAGGGCAGAGTGAAACAGAAATCCCTGAAGTCATTATCCCAGCTCCAGATCATGGTGGCGATGACGATGGCGGATTCGATGATGGCAGTAATCCTCCAGGATGGAATGATGATGATCCACCGGGATGGAACGATGGCGATGATCCATTTCCACCAGACGGAGGTGGTATTGATGATAACAACACCCCACCTCCACCCAATAATCTTCCAGGAACTCTTCCTGCAATGTGTCAACAAGCATCATATTCAGGAAGTTGCGCTGTAAGAGCACTGGATTGGGTAGGTAAATATTTAGGTGTTTCAGGTCTGAATAAAGATGATTTTGCTGAATTTTTCGGAGCAAAAACACCTGCAGATGCCTTCAATACTTTTGAAATAGGTGCTGGAACAACTCCATCACAATACCTTACCGCTATTAATTCTTTCTTTACCAGTACTAATATTTCGTCTTCAACGGATATAAACACGCATGTAGGACAAGGGCATCCTGTTTTAGCAACATTAATAATGCCGGATGGAGGTCTTCACGCAGCAGTAATCACAGGAATAGATGTATCTACCGGAATGGTAACAATGGCAAACTCATTGGCTAGCGGAGGTTTTGAAACCGTAGCATTAAGTTCGCTTAATATCAGAGGTCTTAACGCGATCACAGGTGTTCAAAATAATAATGTTGTAACAAAGTACACCTCTGATACCGGAGATTGGTGGACTCAATGTAGTATTTATTAATCTCGTATGGTGTATAAAAAAGTCATATCAATAGTATTCCTGTTTATTGTAGCAAGTTATAACGCACAGCAAGAGCATAATCAACCAGCTGTTGAAAAGCTTACGAAACCACAGAATATCAACAATATTGATGCTCAATTAGCAGATATAAAGGATTTTTATGATTCTTATAACCGCTATGGGAAAGACACGTCTAAGGCAATGATAATGTTGAAAAAGACAATGGATGATGCCAGCATTACTCCTTCTGATCAAAAAAAGATTGTAAAAGCTCTTCAAAAAAAGATTGCCCGAAATAAGTCTCGTCAGGAAAAAATAGACTTTAGTGCAAAGCAGGTAGTCTTTGGAGATGTATTTTTCTATGATATTTTAGAACAGAAGTTACAAAAGGAGAATTTAGATTCGTTATACAACATCATCTTTGAAAAAAGAAATAAAGCCAATAGTGCAGTACGAATTATCACTGATAATTTTTACCAGCTAAGGCAAAATAAAATCATCGACTCTTCATTTAATAACTCCAGAGAATTTATTACTTCTGTTCTCCAGCAGAAATAATAAAAAAATGATCATTATTTTCGCCCTCCAGCTTATTGGAGGGCTTTATTTTATATTTTCGACTACTTATTTTTCATTATTACCGTTTTTGATCTAAGTCAAAGTTTTGCTTTTCCTTGCTCTATAATTTTGCTCCATAATAAAAAAACATGGCAGAACTTGAAAAAATTATATGGATTTCTATTATTCTGATCGTCATTATTTTGGTAAAAGAGAAGCTGAAATTGGCACTTCCTCTTTTACTTCTTTTGGCGGGACTTATTTTAAGTCTTACAAGATTGGTTCCATCAATAGATATGAGCCCGGAAATGATTTTCTATGTTGTTTTACCACCAATTTTGTTTGATGCAGCATGGAATACTTCAATTCCTGAGTTTAAAAAAGAATTCTCTAAAATATCTCTTCTTGCAGTAGGGCTTGTTTTTCTTACAACTACAATCATTGCATTGATCGCTCATATGATCATTCCCGGGTTTTCATGGTCATTGGCATTTATTTTAGGTGCTATTATTTCACCTCCGGACGCTGTGGCAGCCACAAGTATTACCAAAGGGCTTCCGCTGCCTAAAAAACTGGTTACCATTCTTGAAGGAGAAAGTCTATTGAATGATGCTTCTGCTCTGATTGCTTATAAATGTGCCCTGATTGCTATTGTAAGTGGTGTTTTCTCTTTTCGTGAGGCAGGATTTCAATTTGTGACAATCAGTTTAGGTGGAATAATCGTTGGGCTCGCCATCGGATACGCTTTCCTTAAACTTCACAGATTTCTTAATGGGAACAGTAACGCAGAAACTTTCGTGATTATCCTCTTACCTTTTGCTACATATAGCATGGCAGAGCATCTTGAATGTTCAGGAGTTTTGGCGGTTGTTGTTTTGGGAATGTTTCTTTCATGGAATTCATTTTCTCTTTTCAGCTCCAGCAGCAGAATACAGATGAGTCATTTTTGGGATGTGATTGTCTTTGTTTTGAACGGATTGGTATTTCTTATCCTGGGAATGCAGCTTCCTCAGATCATTGCAGATATTCCGCATTCGAATCTTCCGGTTCTCATTCTTTACGGCTTGCTTATTTTTGGGATTTTAATCATTATCCGTCTGTTTGTCATCTGTTCTTTCCCTTTATTCTCTGTGAATCAGGTAAAAAAGGAGACTGGATTTTTCTCGCAGGCAAAGAAAGAATATATCATTTTATCATGGTCGGGAATGCGGGGTGTTGTATCACTGGCTGCCGCATTGGCAATGCCTCTATATGATGACAATGGTATTTTAATTGGACAAAGAAGTACCATTCTCTTTATCACTTTTGTGGTTATCATTTTTACTTTATTGATCCAGGGTTTGACTTTACCTAATCTTATAAAACTTGTAAAACCTGCTGAAGAAGAGGAAAAGAACGAAAAAGAGCTGAATATTCTTCTGATTGATCAATCCCTTTTATACCTAGAAAACATGAATGGAAGTAAAACAATGACAGATAAAATTGTAACCGGAATGATTGAAAAACTGAAAAAAGAGGAAACTGAGCTTTCCAAAAATGAAATATCTCAATCTACCAGCCGTATAGAATGGCGAAAAACCTATTTCAACATTGAGCTTCAGCTGATAGAATTTCAAAGAAAGGAACTTATTAAAAATTATTACAAAGGTGAATATTCACTTGAAGTAATCCGCAAAAAAGAATGGGAATTAGACTTTTGGACAACCACAGTACATCATGAAATGGAAACTCTGGAATATAAAAATTAGATATTTTTTTACTTTTTTTAACCTAATTCAAAGGTTTTCATTTTCGGCATGCCCAACTTTGCAACATCAAATTAATCCTCAGTAAGGAATGATAGATTATAAATCTTCCTTTACATTATTAAAACAAACACTCTTAATCATTTAACATATATAATTTAAATATTTACTTATGGAAAATATTTGGCGAAAGTTCCAAAGAACGAGTAGAAAGCGTAATTCAGGAATTACAATTCAATACAGACTTCATCATACAACAAATAACAAAGTAAAATTTGAGCTTTTCCAATAAAAATTGAATAATATGAACTCAACCGAAACAAAAAAAATACGCTCAGTGTTTCATGTGAAACATAAGGAATATATTACGCCACATTTCATAAGGGTTATTTTCGATATAAATGATAGTCAGGCAGAAATGCTTACTCATGTAAAATCTGGTTCAAATAACAAAATTTTTATTCCTAACGGAGAACCTGATTCTTTAGGTATCGTAAGGACGTATACCAACCGTAAAATTGACCTTGAAAACAGGGAGCTGAGCATTGACTTTGTAGCGCACGGAGATAATGGTCCTGCATCAGCCTGGGCATTAAAAGTACAAGAAGGAGATTTTCTAGGTATAGGAATGAAGGAAAGCACAAGACCTTTGGTTCCTGATGCAGATTTCTATCTTTTGGTGGGTGATGCTACAGCACTTCCCGTTATCAGCACTATTGTAGAACAACTGCCTGCAGGTGTGGAAGCTAAAGTGATCATGGAAACCTTCGGAAAGGAAGACGAAATCCTCTCCTGCTCTGCTGCCAACGTAGATATTGAATGGATTCATAATCCTACCCCGGAAAAAGGAAGCCGAATTACAGAAATAGCTAAAAGGTTTGAATTTCCGGAAAAAGCACAGAAAAAGTACGTGTATGTAGCTGCAGAATATACTACAGTGAAAGAACTTCGGGAATATTTCAAAGCGGATGAATCTCTGGATGCAAGATCTCTACATGCCGTTTCGTACTGGAAAGCCGGTGAATCTGGAGATCAGGCGGGACTTTATAAATAATAACTAACTAACATCTTTGTTTTTTGCCAGACTCATTATTGGGTCTGGTTTTTTGATTATAAAAAGATGATACTTTTAAAATTCTCATACCAAAAGAGTATAACCAAAGAATGCAATAAAAGCCAAACCTACAACTCCTGAAAGAATAAAAGATAAGAAGTAATATAGAAAGCTTTTCAGCTCTTTTTTAATGATATGATAGATTAAAACAGAAACTGTGTACAGCACCGCAGGAACAAAGAAGCACAAAAGAGTGAGAAAAAGACAAATTCATCTGAAATAATGTTGGCGGAACTGATCATAGTTTAATATTAAAAAGGTTATCAATTACAAATATAATAATACCTTCGTCTCTGCTCTAAAGTTCTTTCGCTTGTCATACTGTGATTAATGCAATTAAAAAAGCCGGTACAAATTGCTTTGCACCGACCTAACCATTATTAAAAACTAACGAAAAGATTAATTAAAATCCTTATTTCTTTATAAATCTATTCTTGTATTCTGTACCATTAACAGCTACAGAAACAATGATATAATTACCTGCTGTAAGACCACTTACATCAATAGGCTGATTGTATTTATGATCATTTTTCTGCATGACAAGTTTCCCGAACATATCGAAGATCGTCACTTTAGTATATGCTTTGTCGGTTTCTTTACCGATGTAAAGTAATTGTGCTGTAGGATTTGGATATACTTTAAGATTATTGTCTTTAAGCTTGGTTTCTCCGGTTCCCAATTCGCCACAGAAATCCCACTCTCCAAAATTCAGCTGAACGAATGAAAAAGGATCTAAAAGTTCACACTGGCTTGGACAATATTCTGTACATGCATAAAACCCGTATTTACCAGATTCTGTAGCAATTAAAGTATCTCCGGTCACTCCGGTCACAACGCAAGGATCTCCTGAAAATGGAGCGTTTGTGGTAGGAACGCACTTAAACCATGTATGATTTTCGTAAACCACAGGAAAAACATTATCAAATTTCACAGAAGCTCCTTTACATACATTTACCACGCCCATATCCACTTCCTGATAAGTCCCAGGCGTGTAAGTAGACATCATCGCCGGCAGCCCATACATATATCCATCAGCAAAAACAGCTTGGCTTTCCGCTGTACAATCTCCTTGAGTGACCTCTACTTTATAATAGAAAAGCTGGTCGTTGTATCCATTTAGAGTTAATTGTTGTGAAGTAGCTCCGGGAATAGCAACCCAAGGATTATTATTAGGAGTCTGCCACGTCCATTCCTGCTTATACCACTGGTAGCTTCCGAATGCCTGAGTAGAAAGTATTTCATTCTCATCACTGCAGAATAAGATCGTATTGGGTGTTCTCAGTCCGAGCCTTGGGCTGGTAATGGTAGGATTACACTGTGCTTTTATGCTCAGAAGACCGAACAGTAAAAATGTTAAAAAAATTAGTTTTGTTTTCATATGTAGACATTTAAGGTTGATTTCTATATTTAATCGATCAATAGCCTGATCCCGAATTTCACATTGAAATGCAATGGCTTTTCTTTATAAAAAGTATTGGGAGCTTTCTCATCCTTGAAATGATAACCTATCCCAGGTTCTGCATAGATCCCCAATCGATCAATAACTTTCAGCTGAACTCCTACTGCAGTATTCACAGAAAATTGCACTGGCTTTTTATTCAGGCTTTCTTTTGAAGATTCTTGTACCTCATCATTCACTACATATGTTGTTGTAATACTACCAGACACAGGTTTTTCTACCAACGCTCCTCCTGTTACATATCCTGTAAATTTTCCTTTTTGAATCACATTATAATTGACCTGCACCGGAATTCCTACATAATGGATGGTTTGATCTCCTTTAATATAATTTTCATTACTTCCTGAATGCAGTTCAGATACCAGTTTTGTATAATTCAATCCTGTTCCTATTCCCCATCTTTTGCCAAGATTATAATAAACCGATAACCCGAATGTTACCGGAAGTCTATGTCTGATTCTTGCCTCTACAGGCTGGCTTTGATTTGCCAGTAATATCTGCGTCAAAGGATCCTCTACAAATTCAGAAGCACACCATACTTCTTCCACATCCATAGGCTTTCCATTGATGGAAGCATAGCCTGGAAACTGCTGTTCTGCAGCATTGGATGACGCATTTCCTGTAAGCATACTCAGCATCCATTTTCTTTTTGTCTCCGATGTTTTATGCTTTGTATTGTCGGCATACTTTTTAGATTCATCTTTTTTAAAAATATCCTCTTCTACCTCCCTGTCATTGATCTTTTTTTCCTGAGATTCACTAACCAAAGGTATTTCCGGTGAATTTTTATCATTCTGAGCTACCGGCGTTATAACATCAGTAACTTTTGTGATCACTTGGAAATTTTCATTACTTCCCGATTTTTTTCTTTCTACATTTTCAAACTTTATTTTCTTTATATTTTTTTCTGATTCTATATTATTTGATTGATTCTGAGCTAAAGGAATGTCCACATTAGAACTTTCTTCAACATCTATATTATTCTGATTTTCAATTGTTTTTAAACTTTCCTTACGATGCAATTCCTTATTTAAATCCGAAGTCTTTTTTGAAAAGATTTTATTATCATCTTCAGGCAAAAGCTTTATCATCATAAATACTAAAACAGCTGCTGCGGCTACTCCTCCGATACGATAAAACAAAGATCTGTTTCCTGATTTTGGTGCTATTGTTTCATTATTTTTCTCCTCTTCATTACCTACTGTCGGGATGCTTCCTGCGATGATGGCATTCTCGTCTTTTTCTGAGAACAGCTCATCCCTGATGTCATTCCACAACCCGTCCGGGACTTCCTCTTCATGGTCGTCCATTCTGTTTCGCAGGTTATTCAGCCATTCATTACTCATACTGTGCTTTTTTTGACATTTTAAACTCTTTTACTTTCTGAATAAGCAGCCCCTTTGCCCGGTGGAACTGTGATGCAGAAGAGTTCTCTGCAATTCCCAATAATTCAGCGATTTCTTTATGGCTTTTCTTTTCAAATACATACAGATTGAATACGGTTCTGTAACCCTCCGGAAGTGATCTTATCATTTCCATGATATCTGTTTTAGGAACTTCTTCAAAATCAGGTTCTTCTTCGTCAAGAATGTCCGGAAGCTCCTCAACCTCAACTGTAGATCTGAAATCATTTTTCTGTTTTATATGCTTCAGGGCTTCATTGACGGTAATTCTTGTCACCCACGCTTTCAAAGAGCCGTTTCCTCTATATTCAAATGACTTTATGCAACGAAACATTTTAATAAAACTATTCTGAAGCACATCATGAACGTCTTCTCTTTCGGATACATATCTGGCACACACATAGGTCAGATTACCGGAATAAGCTCCAAAAAGCTCTTTCCAGGCGGATTCTTCCTTCTGTAGAAGGCGTTTTACCAAAATCTGTTCTTTACTTTCTTCCATGTACTGCTACAGTATCCTCGACTATTAATTAAAATTTGAAGGCAAAAATAGATTGCATCTTATAAATGCAATCCATTATCATAATATCTATTCATTAATTCTTTACACAGAACGGAAAATTATAATTAATAGCTTCATAGGAACCGAGTACCGTACCATCCACCGTAATCTTTTCTGCCACCAATGCAAATCTCAATGATTCATCCATCCCCACATAAAAACCTTTTTGTTTGCTTGCCAATGCTACTTCTGTCTTTTTTAAAACGCCATCTACCGGAATTCTTATTTCCAGAGTTTTGGGAGCAAGGGATAACTCTATCACATTGCTGGTTGTATTTATTGATGAGGTGTATTTAATATTATACTTCACTTTTCCTATTGTTTTGACTGCTTCATCAGCCTTTGCCGGATCTTTTATCACTGTTCTTACAATTTCCTGTATGGGAAACTCTGCAAACGTTATCGTATCTTTTTTGACTTTAAAATCTTTAATTTTTTCTGTTTTTACACTTCCCTGTATGGTAATCAGTCTTCCTTTGTAGTTTCCGTTAACATCTTCCAGCTTTACGGGAGGAATATCCGGACCATCATTATTACATGAGAACAAAGAGAAACCTGTCATTACAATTAAAATAGCTGTCAAAAGTTGAGTTACTGTAAATTTTTTCATTGTACATTATTTTTTTCATTAAACATTAATTATTTCGAGTACTCATTGATATAAATCGTCTTTTCCGGAAATCTTGCATGATATTTTTTAAAAAAGACAACATTTTTCATAACTAATTGATTTAATGAATGAAAAATTCAATTAAAACAAATACTTTTCTAACAGAAATTAATATTTCTTCTCAATTTCACATTAAAAAAGGAAGCTACATAGTGTAACTTCCTCTTCTGTATTAATCGTTAAAATTTTATTCTGTTCCGCCGCCGAGTGCTCTGTATAGGTCTACTTCAGCATTTAATCTTTCAAGGGTAACATTGATGGCTTCTAGGTCGTTCTGAAGCTTATTGTTTTGTGCTGTAATGACTTCCAGATAGGTTGCCATTCCGCTTTTATACAATTTCAATGCATCATTGATCCCTTTGTCTAAAATGCTTGTTCTCTGTTCCAAAAGCTGTAATCTTTCGGATGATCCCTGAGATTTTGCCATAGCGTCAGAAACTTCTCCTACAGCCGTCATTACCGATTGCTTAAAGTTGATAGCAGCTTTCTCCTGTTCTATCAAAGCGGTTTCATATGCTGTTTTCAGCTGTTTTTTCTGAAAAATAGGTGCCGCTAAGTTGGCAGCAACAGCTTTTGTAATAGATCCCGGAATATCAAACCATGAGCTGAATTTATTAGAATTAACCCCAATTTGTGGGCTTAAACTGATACTTGGATACATGGCTGCTTTTGCCAATCCTGTTTTTGAATTCAGGCTGATGACATTAAATTCTGCCATTTTCAGATCTGGTCTTCTGCTTAACAATTGTGCCGGTAATCCTTCTGAAAGTTTGTTTTCAGGAATCATCATTTTCAGATTACCCTGTCTTTCAATTTTAGCAGGATATTCACCACAAAGAATACTCAAGGCGTTTTCCTGAATGGAAATATTCTGTTTTGCCAGAGGAATCAGGAGTTCAGCTGTTTTCTTTTGTGCTTCAGATTGTTGTACCGCCAATGAATTGATCTGTCCGGCTTTAAACTGAAGATCCATCATTTTAAGTGTATTATTGCTAAGCTCAATATTTTGTTCTGCTATTTTCATCTGCTCGTCCAGACTGATCAGGTTGTAATAAGCCTGTGCTACCTGAACGATGATTCTACTTTTTATGGCATTCAGGTTTTCCTTTTGAGCAAAGTATTCTGCTGCGGCTGACTCTTTCTGCATTTTTGCTTTTCCCCAGATATCTACTTCCCACGAAAGTCTCACACTGGCACTGAAATCATCCATATGAGTTGTTCCAGCAAACTGCTCATTAAGTGATCCGTTAAGCGTATTTGTGGAAGCCCAGCTTCTGTTGGCTCCTGCACTGAAATCCAGCGTTGGAAGGAGAGACAGCTTAGCCTGTTTGTAGATCAGATCCAGTTGTTCTATATTTTTTAAAGCAACATTTACCTCATTGTTTCTGGTTAAAGCTTTATCTATTAATCCTACCAATTTAGGATCTTTGAAGAAAGTTTTCCATGGAAGCACCACTGTATCTCCTGTTACCTGTACGGATTCTTTATAGGTTTCCGGTACCTGAAGATCTGTTCTTGCATAGGGTTTCCCCACGGCGCAGGACATCAATACTGATGCCAATGCGCCTGAAATAAGGAAGTTCTTTATATTAAATATTCTCATTTGTCAATTGATTTTGGATTACAGGATACTTCTTTTTAGATGAAAATTTCTCATCCAGATATTGGAAGAACATATAAAGTACAGGGATTACAAATACTCCCAACACTACTCCACTCAACATTCCTATGGCAGCACTTACACTGATGGATTTGTTTCCCGAAGCCATTCCTCCTGTAGAGATCATCAACGGAATCATTCCCACAATAAAGGCAAGTGATGTCATGATAATCGGACGCAATCTCGCTTTTGCTCCTTCCAATGCTGAATCCAGAATGGAAAGCCCTGATTTTCTTCGCTGAACTGCAAATTCCACAATAAGGATGGCATTTTTTGCTAACAAACCGATAAGCATGATCAATCCTACCTGTACATAGATATTATTATCCAGTCCTATAGCTTTGATTCCCAGGAATGCTCCTACAATACCTGTCGGGATGGAAAGCATTACAGCTAACGGAAGAATGTAACTTTCATATTGGGCTGCAAGTAACAGATATACAAAGAGTAAACACAATCCAAGAATTACTGCAGTTTGATTTCCTGCTGATTTTTCTTCCAAACTTAAACCTGTCCATTCATAACTATAATCGGAAGGAAGTTTATTCAATGTAGGCTCTATTTTATCCATCAAGGCTCCATTACTGATTCCAGGTTTCGGTACCACATTAATGTTCAATGAATTATAAAGATTGTATCGTTGTACTGATTCCGGACCGTATACTTTTTTCAAGGTGATTAAAGTATTGGCTGGAACCATTTCTCCTTTATTATTCTTTACGAAGATATCATTGAAAGCCTGCTCATCCATTCTGAAAACACCATCAGCTTTGATATTCACTCTGTAGAACTTCCCAAATCTTGAGAAATTCTGAGACTGATCTCCTGAGAAATAGGTCTGAATTGATCCCAATAAATTAGAAATACTTACTCCTAATTGTTTCGCTTTGTCTTCATTTACTTCAAGTTCAAGCTGTGGATAATCTGCTCTGAACATGGTATATGCGTAAGCAACTTCCGGAACCTGCATCAATTGTCCGATCACATCATCTGCTTTGGCTTTAAGAACCTGTGGATCTCTCCCCATACGATCCTGAAGCACGATCTCTGCATCATTGGTTACACCATATCCTTCTACCGGAGGCATTCTGAAGCTCATTACACTTCCTTCCTTGATCACGGATAATTTATCGTTAACAATATTCATGATCTCATCAATATTCTGAACCGCTCCTCTTTCTTTTTTAGGTTTTAATTTTACAAATCCCATTGCATAAGCAGGTCCTGCACTGTTGCTTAACAGGTTAAAACCTGTAATGGAAGTATTTTCCTGAACCGCATCTACAGTTTTTAAGATGGCATTGATTTTATTGGAAACTTCTGTTGTTTTTGTCAATCCCGTTCCTGGTGGCATACTCAAAGAATAGATGAAGAACCCGTCATCTTCCATTGGAACAAAACTTTTGGTTGTGCTTGACATCAACCATGCTGAAAGTCCTATAATTCCGGCTACCAAGCCTGCTGCAATCCACTTTTTTCCAATCAAAAATCTTACTCCTTTTGCATAACGGTCTGTCATATTATTAAACCCGGCATTAAAAGCAACCGCGAATCTTTGTCCAAATCCTTTTGGCTTTCCACCTTCTTCTGCATGGTGATTCTTTAAGAATACCGCACATAAAGCCGGCGTTAATGTCAATGCATTTACTGCGGAAATAATAATCGCAATTGCTAATGTGTAAGCAAACTGCTTGTAAAATAATCCTGCAGAACCAGACATAAATCCAATCGGAATAAATACTGCAGACATCACTAATGTAATGGAAATAACAGCTCCGGTAATTTCATTCATCGCTTTGTGGGTAGCATCTCTTCCTGAAAGGTTTGTTCCTTCCATATTACTGTGAACTGCTTCCACCACTACAATCGCATCATCAACGACAATACCGATTGCCAGTACAAGGGCAAATAACGTTAGTACGTTGATGGTAAATCCTAACACCAGAAGGAAGAAGAATGTACCAATAATTGCTACAGGAACCGCAATCGCTGGAATGATCGTAGATTTGAAATCCTGTAAAAAGATGAAAACTACGATAAATACAAGGATAAATGCTTCTATCAATGTAGATTTTACCTGTCCTGTTGCTTCATCCAATCTTTCTTTAGTACTCATCACCTTGGTATATTTGATACCTGGAGGAAATGATTTTGAAAGTTGGTCAATGGCTTTATTTACTCCAATTTCAATTTCATTCGCATTGGAACCTGTGGTCTGCATAATGGCAACAGTAACGGCATTTTTACCATTAGAAAGGTTATCTCCACTGTTATTGATAGACCCAAATTCTACTCTTGCCACATCTTTAAGCCTGATGACATTTGTTCCGTCATTTTTGACCACAATGTTTTCGTATTGTTCTGGCTTATTCTTTTTCCCTTTATATCTGATTACATATTCCAGTGCCGCATCTGATTCTTCTCCCAGTTTACCCGGAGCAGATTCTAAACTGTGATCGGCAATTGCATTGGAAACATCTGAAGGCTCAAGACCGTAAGAGGACATTTTCTGAGGATTAAGCCATATTCTCATGGAATAGTCTTTTACCCCGAAAATCTGTGCCTGTCCTACTCCTTTTACCCTTTTGATCTGTGGGATAAGATTGATATTGGCATAGTTCTGAAGAAAGGTTTCATCATATTGCTTATTATCTTCAGTATAGATATTGAAGATCAACACCATACTGTTCTGTTGTTTTGAGGTTGTGAGCCCCATTCTTATCACTTCCTGAGGTAAGATCGGAGTTGCCTGTTGCACTCTGTTCTGAACGTTTACCGCAGCCTGATCGGCATTCACTCCCTGTTTGAATATAACTGAGATGGTAAATGTACCGTCATTACTTGCCGTGGATTTCATGTAACTCATGTCTTCTACCCCGTTAATCTGTTCTTCCAAGGGAGTTACCACAGAACGGATCACTGTTTCACTGTTTCCCCCAGGATAAGAACCTGAAACCGTAATGGTAGGTGGAGAAATGTCCGGGAATCTGGTCACTGCCAATTGGTTTAATCCAATGATCCCCAAAATGACAATGATAAGGGATATTACCGTCGCCAATACCGGACGGTCTATTATCTTTTTTAACATTTTCGAATTTTCTAAGAATGATTATAAAATTATTTCGAAGGAGTTACTTTAGCCACAACTTGTGCTCCGTCTGTAAGGGCATCTATTCTGTTTACAGCAATTTTATCCCCTGCAGCAACTCCTTCTTTCACGAAGTAATCTTCAGGCGTACTTCCTGATACTTTAATCTGAGTCATTTTCACCTTATCTTTACCGGCAAGTTTATAGACGAAGAATTTATCCTGAATATCTTTTACAGATGTTTTCGGAAGCTTAATAACTCCATCTAAAGCATTATGGATCATCACTCTTCCGGTTCCTCCTGATCTTAATAGTTTATCAGGATTCTGGAAAACAGCTTTCATCTGGATACTTCCTGTATTTCTGTCAAAATTCCCACTCGCATTTTCCAATCTTCCTTTGAAGCCATAAGTGGAACCATCTGCCAAAATAAGTTCTACATTTTCTGCATTTTCACCTGAAGCCGTAGCTCTGCTGTGTGCAATAAAATCAGCTTCATTCATCGAGAAGTAAACATTTACGGTGCTGATGTTTGATAAAGTCGTCAGCGGTGAAGCATCAGAAGGGCTGATAAGATTTCCTACCCTGTTTGGTATTCTTCCTATGTATCCGCTTACAGGAGCCTTGATATAAGTAAAATTGGCATTGATCTTTGAAGAGCCTAATGAAGACTGTGCCTGAGCCACTTGTGCTGATGCTGCTTTTAAGTTTGCCTGAGCTGTTTTCAGCTGCATATCAGAAACTACTTTTCCTTCTACAAGAGGTCTTAATTTTTCCACTTCCAGTTTTGCTGTTTCCTGAGCTGCCAAAGCAGATTTCAAAGCTGCTGCATTGGTATTCACCTGTTCATTGTACACAGACGGATTGATCCTGAATAGAGTTTGCCCTTTACTCACATACTGTCCTTCTTTTATATAAACCGCTTCCAGGTATCCTGTTACCTGAGCTTTAATCTCTACATTATCCTGCCCTTCTATACTTCCGGGATATCCCGTGGAAACATCTTCATTTCCGGATTTCACCTGGATAAAGTCTGTAGGAAGAGCCTGCTGCATCTGCTGAGCATTTTCCTGAGCATTTCCCGAACCGCACGAATACAATATTGCAGCCGCCGCGAGTGAAAGTGCCAGATATCCTTTTTTATAATTCATAACCTTTGATTTTAAATTTTACAACAGCAAAATAAGTTCATATAATAAGGATACTGATCTAAAAATAAGGTGAAGCGTAATTAATCGCAGGTGAAACGTAGCATACTAAAAATGAAAGGAAAGACGGGTATTCCTACTATTCAGATCGATAAAAAAGAGTGTTTTCGGTTTAGTATTCTAAAAATACGGTTAAGCTTTAAATTTCTACGTTTCACTTTTAAAATTCCCGATTCTGCCTATTTTTCTATATGACTATCTGGTATTAATAAAACAAAGAATAAGACAATAATTTAAATTTTTAGTAATTGTAATTTCAGAGAATGTAGTGTAAAGGACAAAGCAGAAAAAATAAAAGCTGTCCCATTGAGACAGCTTTTAAGTATTTAATTTCTTTCATTAATAATCCATCCAGGATTTGAATATAGAAGCCTTTTCCCGGCTTACAATCACTTCCATTTCAGGCTGTTTTCTTAGTTCCAGCTTCAGTTTCCCGTTAAAATGGTTATAGATCTGTTTTACAGAATCAATGTGGATAATAAATTGTCGATTCGCACGGAAGAAGTATCTTGGATCCAATTGTTTTTCAAGCTCTTCCAGCGTTTGAGGAATATTTTCTACTACACCGGTATTCAACATGGCTTTACTTATTCCTAATTCTGTATAAAAATAGAGAATATCTTCGGCGAGCACCGTTTTATATCCGTCACGATGTACAATTAAAAAGCGTTTTCTATAGTCTTTAGGTTGGATATAATTTAATAACCCTTCAATAGCCGAACCGATGAAAGGAACTGATTCCATAAAGGTTTCATACCGTTTTAAAGTCGCTTCAAGCTCTTCTTCTTCTATAGGTTTCAGAAGATAATCTATGCTGTTATATTTGAAAGCCTGCACTGCATATTCGTCGTAAGCCGTTGTAAAAACTACGGGGCTTTTGATTTCAATTTTATTAAAAATCTCGAAGCTTAGTCCGTCTGCCAGTCTTACATCCATCATGATCATATCCGGAACCACGTTGTTTTCAAGCCAATGAACTGCTGAAACGATGGAATCTTCTACAGAGAGTATTTCCACATGAGGTCGTAGCTTTAGTAAAAGTCTTTTCAGCCTGTCTGCATTGGGTTTTTCGTCTTCTATTATTAAAATTTTGTTGAGCTTCATATCAATGGTAGTTTTACAGTGAATGTATCTTCAGTCTTTTCTATTATCGGTTTTGCATATCCAAGGATCTCATATCTTGTCATAACGTTGGTAAGCCCTACACCTGAGGAATCCGGCTTATTGATCAAAGGTAAAAACGTATTGGAAACCACCAGTTCTCCTTGTGTGTTTGTATATACATGGATTTCAAGTGGATTCGCCTTAGAGGTTTGATTATGTTTGATGGCATTTTCAACCAAGAGCTGTAGAGATAATGGAAGGGTGTACATCGATTTATATTCTTCCTGAATGTCTATTTTAAATATAACCCCTTCTCCTATTCTTTTCTCAATCAGAAAGATATAAGAATCTAAAAACTTCAATTCTTCTTCTACAGCAATGATATCTTTTTTGGAATTAACCAATAAGTATCTGTACACACGTGCAAATTTTTCTGAATATTCATATCCGAGTTGCTGATCTTCAAGGATAAGCTCAGAAAGCACACTCAGATTATTAAAGATAAAATGAGGATCTATCTGCAGTTTGAGTGCCTGAAGTTCTGCTGCCATTGCCGCCTGTTTATGTTTGGAAGCTCTTATTTTATGCTGAGCTGCTTCTACCGCTGTTCTTTTCCAGTTTTGAAGTAAATAATCCACCGTATTAAAACCGCTTATGATCAATGATATTACAATATTGGTTGCTACCCATTGCCCCATCAAGGTATATTCTTTTCGGGAATCCATTTCCGGTAAATTGTCTGATGTGCATTCTACAATAGCATTCACAATCACTACAATAAGAACACTTCCTACAATCTGAATAAAACCCTGAATAAGTAATCTCTTGACCGTCCTGTCTTTCCAGGGAAGCAATTTATTGAGTGCCATATCAATAAGGATACTTACTTCAGAAATGATAACGGAGAAAAGAAGAATCCATAAAGCATCTTCCACCACCATTTTTAATGGAGTATCTAAATAACTTTGCCAGACGGGATCAAAAGGATCTATCAGATAAGAAAACCCACAGAAAGCCAGCACCGCCACCGCCCAAATCACCAGCCTCCTTTTCATTGCGGAAAGGATCTTTTTACTGCGTATTAAATTTTTTCTTATGGTAGAAATCTTATTCATTTCCGGGTCTTTGTGAGTGTAAATATAAAAATAGATTTTAGAAGACTCTGTTCTATTTTAGACGAGACCGCCAAAACTGCATATGAAACGTAAAATACAGGAGTTCAAATGAAGGCTGACGTTTCATCACCTGAAAAATACATTTCATCATCATTTTATGCAACATCACCATATTTTTAAGACAAGAGATCTGTTTCTTCTATAATTTTACCTTATTAAATCCTGTACAATGAAAACAATTATTGTCTGCACAGATTTTTCCAAAGAAGCCGAAAATGCCACTCATTATGCGGCATCTATTGCCAAGGAAAACCAATATAAGATGGTTCTGTTCAATTTACAGAGTGTTTCCATTCACGCCCTGAATGCCCAAGCCTCTGCTGATTTTTTCTATGAACAGACTCTTAAAAATCAAAAAAAACTGTCTGATAAGGTAAATGAAATCAATACAATGTATTCTATAGAAACAGAATATCATCTTGCCTCAGGTAGTTTCATTGACGAGCTTAATAATTGTATCCAGATCACAAACTGTGACTTTATCGTTATGGGAATGGCAGAGAAGACTCTTGAACAGAGACTGCTGGGAAATACTGTTACAAAAGCCATCCACAGAATCAAAAAACCAATATTGATTGTTCCCGGACATATTGAATATACTGGCGTACGAAAGATTCTTTTTGCGTATGATACTCATAAATGTATGAGCTGGTCTGCGATGAATGATATTTATTATTTCATCAATGAGTTCAATGCAGAGATTGAAGTATTCAATGTAAGTGAGAGTCTCGAAGATTTTACGGAAGTCATTCAAGATATAGATCTGAATTCCGGATATGACATGGATGATATTAAATACAGTTTTAAAATGATCCAGTCTATGGAAGTGGTAAAAGCCATTGAAGAGGAAGTAAAACTGACCAATGCTGACCTTTTGACTATGATTCCTTATCGATACAATCTCGTAGAATCTCTTTTCCATCGAAGCAAAACAGCCATCATGGCGTATAAAAATAAAGTACCATTACTATCAATCCCCCTAAACATAGATTAAGACTCAATAAAAATCTGTACACATTTGTATCCTTTTTTGCCTTTATAAGGCTAAATTTTACACTTAATCTTGTTTAACAGGACCGGAACTTGCCCTCCGGTCCTTTTTATATTTTAAAATATCACTCTCAATTATTAAATAAAAACCCGTCTCAAAGCAGAAACGGTCTATTACAAAATAATTTAAAAATTAAGAAACCAGGGTCATTAATGCCTGATAATAATTTTCCAATAAAGTATTGTTTCCATTCAAAAACAGATAAGGCTCAATAAGTTCCAGTTCCATTAACCTGAATGAGTGATCAATAAGAACTCCATCTACCCGCGCATAAAGAGTTGATTGTGGTAAACTTTTTAAATAAGCACCTGCCTGCTCTATATGTAAAGGATCTGGCACAGGATAGCTGATTGTTCCGCCATGATAATGCTGTACTCTGAAGTCACCTTGTTTAGGTTTTTTTAGTGAACAATGGCTGTATTTTCCATTGAAAAAAAGGAATGACCATTCTCCGTTTTGGATTTCCTCTACAAAAGGCTGTACCATATAATCCTGCCCTTTCAAAAGCTGTTCTATTTCTGCTGAACGTTCATCAAAGTTGTTTCTGCTTACGGTAATTGTATTTTGGGCTCCCGCACTTACGCAAGGTTTTACCACTAGCTTCTCTGTTTTGAAAAGATCAAAAAAATGATTGCTAAAAGAAGAGTCTTTGTCAAGATATTCTGCTGGAATTACCGGAAGTCCTTTAACAGCAATGTCTTTCAGGTAATGCTTGTCTGAGTTCCATTTAATAATTTCAACCGGATTCAACACTCTAACACCCAGTTTATCAATCCTTTCCAGCCAATCCACGAATTCATTCAAATGGTTATGGTAATCCCACGGAGATTTAATAATTGCAACGTCAAAATTACTCCAGTCTATATTTTCATCATTCCAGATGGAAGTAACAACATCCAAACCTTTACTAATCAAAAAATTAATTAATTCCGTATCCTCATCATTCGCCACACCCTGAGAAAATTTTTTCTCCATTTTATAGCCTACTATTGTGATTTTCATGCTTCTGTTATTATGTATTTATCTTTAAGTAAAGTTCTGAAGAATGTATGAATAAGCACAGATACAGTTTTTTTAATTTAAACGGATACAATTAAAGCATTTTCGTCGCAGATGATCATATAAATGATTAATTCAACAATATTTAAAGGTCAATATTCCAGCAAACAGTCTTTGTATTCTCAATATTTTAATACATTTGTTATAAAACATATTCCAAATGAATTTCGAGCAGATCCATTTACACCTTGACGCCTATAAGGAACACAATCAAATTCTGGATGCCGCAAAATATCTGATTCATTCTTTTGATCTTGAGCATGAGAATTTTGCAGGTTTTGGTTTCAGGGAAGAGCTTTCTCCAACCTCAATGCTACTTACCGCAGAAGGTGAATTGGGAGGACCTCAAACTGTAATGATTCCCAGAAATTTATTTGATTTTGATCTGAACCTGGTCCTGAATATGATTGCTCATGAAATGCTTCATGTAAGGCAAAAAGCTCACGGACAAGTCATTGAAGACAAAAATGAACGTGAATTTCAGGCGTACTATGAAATGCTTTTTCATAAAATTTTTCCACAGGTTCCTGAAGTTTCGGATTTTCATAAAAAATTCTTCGGTGGTAAAGCCTTGGAATATTACAAAAGAATGGGTGAAGGTTCAGAATTACAACAAAAATATGCAGAACAGAAAACAGAAGTAGAACATTTAATTAACACATTACTATGACCACAAAACCAGACATTACTTGGGCAGATTTTGAAAAAGTAGACATCAGATGCGGAACGATTATTTCGGTAAACGATTTTGAAAAGGCAAGAAACCCGTCTTATCAATTGGAAATAGATTTTGGAGATTTAGGAATAAGAAAATCTTCTGCTCAGATTACTTCTCTTTATGAAAAAGAAGAATTAATAGGAAAACAGATCTTAGCGGTAGTGAATTTCCCTAAAAAGCAGATTGCCAATTTCTTCAGTGAATGTTTAGTTTTAGGATTATATGGTGAAGATAAAAATGATGTCACCCTTTTAACCCCTTCTTTACCTACAAAAAACGGAATGCAGGTAGGATAACAATACAAAACACAAATGATACAGAACATACCATTAGAAAGAGTTTTATTCCTTGATATTGAAACCGTGCCTCAGGCTTCATCCTGGGATGATTTATCTGAAACCGATCAGCATCTTTGGGATAAAAAAACCAAGTTTCAGAGAAAAGAAGAAATTTCAGCAGAAGAGTTTTATGACAGAGCCGGTATTATGGCGGAATTTGGAAAGATCATCTGCATTACCATTGGAATGTTGGAAAAGAACGAGACGTTAAAGATCAAAAGCTTCTCCGGACATGATGAAAAAAAACTGCTTCAGGAATTTGGAGAAATCTTCAACAGTCCGCGACTTCATAATGTCATTCTCTGCGCTCACAACGGAAAAGAATTTGATTTCCCCTGGATCGCAAGAAGATATCTGATCAATGGAATACAACCTCCGGCTCCTTTTCAATTGTTTGGAAAAAAACCTTGGGAGGTTCCTCATATAGATACGATGGAACTGTGGAAATTTGGGGATTATAAAAGTTTTGTATCATTGGAATTATTAGCTCATGTCTTTGGTATTCCTACTCCAAAAGATGATATTGACGGCTCAATGGTTTCATCAATTTACTACATAGAAAAAGACTTGCAGAGAATTGTTGACTATTGTGAAAAAGATGTCTTAACTTTGGCAAATATTTTCCGACGTATGCGTCAGGAAGATTTGTTGAAAAGGAATATCAATTTAGATTAAAAAATGAAATTTACAGACGATCAAATTGCTGACATTGGTGAGGAAATCATCAGCGTACTGAAAACCGTATATGACCCCGAAATTCCGGTAGATATTTACGAGTTAGGGCTAATTTATGATGTACAGATCTCCGATGATGCTGACGTAAAAATTATCATGACACTTACTACTCCCAACTGTCCTGTTGCAGAAACACTTCCTCAGGAAGTAAAAGACAAGGTAGGAGAAGTAGAACATGTAAACAGTGTAGATTTAGAGCTTACCTTCGAACCTAGCTGGAATAAGGATATGATGAGTGAAGAGGCAAAGTTTGAATTAGGAATGCTTTAAAAATTGGCATTTTGAACCCAATAAAATCATATATTGCACTTGAAATTTTAAGAAATCATGGTTATTAAAAAAATTGGCGCAATATTACTTGCTTTTTTGGGGTTATACATGCTTTATTTAGGAGCTCAAATGAAGGCTCAGCCACCTTTTATTACAGGAATAGGATTTATAATAATCTCTTTATTTCACTTAATTAAAAAGTAAACTACAAAAATATAAAAAGGATGTCATACTAGTAATGACATCCTTTTTTGTATTCTTAAAACCGGTGTTTTGGCTGGTTTATGCCTCTTTAGCAACTTCTTTTCCTTCTCGTCGGCTCCATTCACTCCATGAACCTACATAAAGATTGGGAGTATCAAATCCTGCATGAGCTAACGCTAAAATCGTATGACACGCCGTCACTCCCGAGCCACAGTGAATAATCAGATGTTCAGGTTTATTCTCCAATAATTGGCTGTATTTTTCTTTTAAAGCTTCCGGGCTTAGGAATAATCCGTTTTCATCCAGATTCTCAGAAAAAGGAATATTAATAGCTCCAGGAATATGCCCCGCAACAAGATCGATTGGTTCAGATTCTCCTCTATATCGGTAAGCATCTCTTACATCAACAACAGTAGAAGAGTTATTATTCAATTCATTTTCAACATTTTCAAGGCTTGAAACAGGCAAAGACCAATCTATTCTATTAATCAGTGGAGCTTTTTCAAAGATTTCTTCTCCTGATGAAAATTCCACACCCTCTTTTTCAGCAGCCTGAATTCCGCCATCCAAAACCTGTACATTTTCAAAACCAAAAGACCTTAGCATCCACCAAGCCCTAGCGGCTGCATTGGAACCGTTTTTATCATCATAAACTACAATATGAGCATCTTCAGTTACTCCAAGATTGGAAAGCGTTTCTGCAAATTTTTCTGGAGTCGGAAGCGGATGTCTGCCTCCGAAAGCGGCATTTTCTCCTATTTCAGCCAGATCTGTATCCAAATCAATGAATCTTGCTCCTTTGATATGTTTATCAAAATAATTTTGTTTTACCTCTTTCCCGACTCTTGCATCAAGGATGACAAGATGATCTTTGGAAATGTTTTTTAATTGGGATGATGATATGATTGGAGACATTTTGCTGATTGTTTTAGATTAAACTTAATTAGGTTTTGGTTAAAACCAATGAATGGTCTATATAGCAAAGCGGGCTAAAGCCCGCTCCTATTTATATTTTTTTATTTCACACTGATTTCGCAGATCCTGATTTTCAAGTTTCTTATCTGCGTAATTTGCTAAATCTGCGAGAGATTTCAAATAATTTTAAAAATGAAAAATATCCTTCGCCTTATTATAAGAACTTTCAAAGTTCAGCAGATTCAGTTTATGATCTGCTTTTTCAACGCTCATAAAATTGATTACCTGCTCTGTAGGCATATTTCCAACAAGATCATCTTTAGCCATAGGACACCCGCCGATTCCTTTGATCGCGCTATCAAATCTTCTGCATCCTTGGTCATAAGCTGCTTTAAGTTTTGAATACGATTCTTCATAACGGTTATGAAAATGTCCTCCGAAGTTGATCTCAGGATATTTAGACGGAATTTTTTCAAATAAAAGGGCAATGGTTTCCGGAGTTGCCACCCCTGTTGTATCAGAAAGCAGAATATCCTTTACTCCAATATCAGAGAATCTTTGCGCCCATTGATCTACATCCTCCCACTTCCACATTTCACCGTAAGGGTTTCCAAATGCCATGGAAAAGTAAATATTCAATTGTTTTCCTTCGCTTTTTACCAGCTCCAGCATTTTAATGATCTCCTCAAAAGCTTCATCCTGACTCTTATTGGTATTTCTGTGCTGAAATGTTTCAGAAATAGAGAACGGAAATCCAAGGATATCCACAGACTCATGCTTCAGTGCTTTTTCTGCTCCTCTATAGTTTCCGATAATTGCAGAAACTTTAGTTTTGGAACGGGATTTATCTATATTTTCAGCAACCTCATCAGAGTCAGCCATCTGGGGAATTGCTTTTGGAGAAACAAAGCTCAGACAGTCCAATACATCAAAACCAACATCCATCAAGGAGTTGATATAATCTATCTTTTTGTTGGTAGGGATAAATTCTCCCCATCCCTGCATTGCATCTCTAGGACATTCGGTAAGAAACATTTTTACTTTTTGATTTTCTCAAATATAATAAAACTAAACTATTTAGTATCTAATACATACAAAGCTAACATTATTTTGATTTTCAAATATTTATAACTGATTTATAATTTCAATAACTGATATTCAGTATCAAATAATGCATTCTGAGCGTCAAATTTGCTAACTTTGTTAAAATTTATGATAAATCTGATGAGTACAATAGAATTCAATCCTTTATGGAAAGAGAAATTACTGAACCGTTTTCTTAGCTATGTAAAAATATATTCAACGAGTGATGCTGAAAGTGAGTCTACTCCTTCTACTGAGCGTCAGTGGAATATTGCCAATTACATTACGGAAGAACTTAAGACAATTGGTTTGGAAAATGTTTCAATTGATGAACACGGTTATATTATGGGCTACGTTCCTTCTAACCTTGAAAATGATGACAGACCTACCATTGGGTTCATTTCACACTATGATACATCACCAGATTTCAGTGGAGAAAATGTAAAACCTCAGGTTTGGGAAAACTATGACGGAAACGATCTTCTATTAAACCAGACTACAGGATTCACTTTGTCTCCATCAAGATTTGAAAGTTTAAAAAAATACGTTAGGCAGACTTTAATTACTACTGACGGAACTACGCTTCTAGGTGCTGATGATAAAGCGGGTTGTGCAGAGATTGTAACAGCTGCTGAATATCTTATCGCTCACCCAGAAATCAAGCATGGAAGAATTGCTGTAGGATTTACTCCTGATGAGGAAATCGGAAGAGGTGCACATAAGTTTGATGTAGCTAAATTCGGTGCTGAATGGGCTTACACAATGGATGGTGGAGAAGTTGGAGAATTGGAGTATGAAAACTTCAATGCAGCTGGAGCTGTGGTAAAAATTCACGGATTGAGCGTACACCCAGGTTATGCTTATGGTAAAATGATCAATGCAGCATTATTAGCTTCTGAATTTGCTCAAATGCTTCCTGCTAATGAAACTCCTGCAACCACTAAAGGATTTGATGGATTCTATCATTTAATGGATATCAATGCTGACATTTCTGAGGCGAAACTTCAGTATATCATTCGTGATCACGATGCTGACAAATTTGAAGCAAGAAAGAAATTCATGGAAGAAAAAGTAGCTGAATTCAACCAAAAACATGGTGAGGGATCTGCTGAAGTGGAGATCAAAGAACAATACAGAAACATGAAGCAGCAGTTTGAAGGTAAGATGCACATTGTAGATCTTGCGGCAAAAGCAATGACTGAAGCTGGTATTGAGCCAAAAATCAAAGCGATCAGAGGAGGTACGGATGGTGCTCAGCTTTCTTATATGGGATTACCTTGTCCTAATATCTTCGCTGGAGGAATCAATTTCCATGGACCATACGAATATGTAGCTTTAGAAAGCATGGAAAAAGCAACTGAGGTTATTATTAACATCGTAAAAGCATAATTAAGATGAAAAAACTCTTAGCATTAGCGTTCATATCTACATTTGCTTTCGCGGGTGCACAGGTATCTGCATTTCAAAAAGCTGATTCCAAATATGAAAGAAAGAAAACGGCTCTGTATAACAAATATCCTAAGCCTAACGATTTAAGAACTAAGCTGGAGTGGCTTCTTACGGAAGACAAAATAACGTCTTATAAAAATGCTCTTGATAAAATTGCTGAAGACGAGAAAAAGGTGTTAAATAACGATCCGCCTGTAAAAACAAAAGTGACGAAAGAAGCAGATTACGAAACTGGTAAAGCTGCTTTTCAGAAGTCATTATCCCAAGCAGTTGATCTTGCTTTCTTAAATTACTCTTCAGACTCTTATAAAGCGACATTAACCTTTGTAGTAGATTCTAAAGGAAATGCTCTTGATGCTCATGTAAAAGGAAATAATGAAGATGTAAATGCATTCATTGAAGCAGCCTTCTACCGTATCAAAGAAAATGGCAAGTGGAAACCTGCAGAAAGTAATGGAAAACCGATATCATCTACAGTGATTATGCCTTTAGTTTTAACATTCAAAAAATAAAATTGACCCCGGTACAGATGACCGGGGTTATTTTTTGCTCCAACTATTCTTCTAAAATAAATATATACACCTGTGTATTCCTGAAAAATATACAGCTCGTCAACATCCTTTTACCGTTCATCAAATAAAATTTCTGCCTTCCGTTCAGAATTGTTGTTTTGCATCAAATTTCTAACAATAATTAAAATTATGAAACAACAATTTTTAGCATTCTGCTCATTGTTATTATGTATTACCTGTTCTGTAGAAACACAGGCACAGCAGAAGCCAACTCTTCATGTAGGAGTAAAAGGAGGAACAAATTTTACAAAAACCTCAACGGAATCTTCTTCCTTGGAAGGGAAATACGGTTTTGGCTATCAGGCAGGGGTAATGACAAGAGTAGATATTGGAAGCCTGTATGTACAAGGAGAAGCGCTATTCAACAAAAGAAAAGCATCGTACGAAGAAAAGTCTGGTGGTTCCGCAAAACTGACATGGAATGCTATTGATATTCCAGTGGTAGTAGGATATAAGATCATCAAGACAGATGATTTCAATTTAAGAGCATTTGCCGGCGGTGTTTACAGCTATGCATTCAACAACAAGCTATCAACGTCCGAATCTATACAGGAGGGTTTTAATAAGTTTGATAAATCCAATATCGGAATTACGGGAGGTATAGGAATAGATTATAAAAACTTCACTGTAGATCTGCGGTACGAAAACGGGCTTTCAAATATCAGTAAGGAATTTAAATCCAAACCCCACAGTTTTAGTCTTGGGATCGGTTATTTCTTATTCTAAAAACTTGAATTATCTTTACTTATTAGAAACTGTGACCCTGCAGTTTCTAATTTTTTATAAACTCTCTTCAGATTGCTCTCATGACAAAACCTTTTGTTTTAAAAGAATACATTTTCACATTCATCTTTTGGCTTGTCCTCACGATTGTACTATGGTGTAACTTTCAGACTGAGACAGACACCTATCTTGCAATAGCGCAAGCAATTATTATATCTGCCAGCTCCTTTACATTTACTCATTTTTTAACCAGCAAACTGCTTCCAAAAGCTTTACGGGAAAAAAAAATGAAACAGTTTCTGATTCAGACGGTCATGGTTATTTTTATTCTGAGTATAATTTTTGCTGTTATTTTCACATATTTTGAAGCTGGTCCCAAACATCAGCTTCCTCCGGATTTCAAAGATCATGTACCTTTTTTGTGGCGGGGATTTTATATGTCTTTGCCCGCTTCTTTCCTGATCAACGGATCTGCCTGTGGAATTAAATTCTACAAAGAACATGGAAGAATAGAACGCGATCATATTCTTCTTCAGCAGGCACATCTTGAGAATCAACTTAAACTTCTTCAGGATCAGATCAATCCGCATGTTGTTTTTAATATTCTGAATCACATCCATATCCTGATGAAACGGGATACTGAACTTGCTGACTTTTTATTAATGAAGTTTTCAGATATTCTAAGATATCAGCTGTATCACTGTAATCAAAATCTGGTTCCTTTGGATAAGGAAGTTGAATACCTGCAAAATCTGATTGAAGTAGAAAAACTACGATGGGGGAATGAACTGAACGTACAATCCACCTTGGAAATCAGTAACAATAAAGCTTTTATTGCTCCATTACTTCTGATTCCTTTCATTGAAAATGCTTTTAAATATGTATGCAGACTTCCCGGACAGATAGGTTACGTCAAAATCTTCTGTAAGGAGGAAAACAACAACCTCTTTTTTTATATTGAAAATTCATATTCTGATATTGCTATTCATAAAAAGAAGGACGGAGGAATCGGTCTGCAAAATGTAAAAAAACGTTTAAAACTGCAATATCCGGAAGCTTATGATCTGAAAATTGAAACCGATAATCTTGTCTATAAAGTAAGTTTAACCTTAAAACTCTCTGAGAAAAATGAGCAGTAATATTCCTAAAATGAAATGCCTGATTGTAGATGATGAACCTCTGGCAAGATTCCACCTTAAAGAGCTTGCCGACCAGATTGACTTTTTATCAGTGGAAGGAACATGTGCTACTGCGTTAGAAGCTGATGCTAAAGTAAAAGAAAGCGAAATCGATCTTATTTTTCTGGATATCAATATGCCTTATCTTAACGGTATTGATTTTTTGGAGCAGCTTGAAAACCCGCCTTTATGTATTTTCACCACAGCTTACTCTGAATATGCTTTGGAAGGATTCCGTCTTCAGGTCGTAGATTATCTTTTAAAGCCTATTGCTTTCAACCGTTTTTATCAGGCAGTGAATAAGGCTCAGCAGCAGTTTATCATCAGTGAAAAGCTAAAGAAAAACACTTCTTTGGATGATCCTTTTCTGTATGTAAGGCAATCTGATACCTTCATTAAGGTTTCCTGGGTAGATATTTTATATATTGAAAGTATGCAGAACTATACCAAGCTGCATTTTAAGGATAAATCGCTGATCATCCATCAGACGATGAAGGCAATTGAAGAGTCACTCCCTTCCGAACATTTCTTCAGAATTCATAAGTCATTTCTGATCAATATCATTCACATTGATATGATTTCCGGAGGGCGATTATACATTAATAAAACGGAGCTTCCTATTTCCCGTACCAGAAAAGAAGAACTATTGAATCAGGTGGTATATAAAAAGTTGATCAGTAAATAAAAGAGGGAAGCTGGAGACTGGGCGGGGAAATTCTTGAAGTTAAAAAACATCTCAAAAGCACTCCAGCTTCTTTTCTCCTTATTTTATGGTAAATTCCAACGTAGAGAAACAGCTACATAAAAAGTACTGGCAAACTTTGGGTCTGCTATTTTTTTATCTTTAAAAATGCTTTTAATTTTTCTTTCGCTTTCGCTAAAGCTTCTCACAAGAGTTGAGCCTCCTGTAACTCCTAAGCTTAGTTTATCCGTAATTTTGATTTCCGGTCTGAGCCCCGCCGTAATCTGCTGATAGCCAAACATAGTAGATTTTCCGTCTTTATTTCTCTCCACAACCATTCCACTGAGGTTTACCACAGCTTTTAAAGTGAGCGCATCTGAAAATTCGTATCCGGCTTCAGCACCTTCGGGGAAGTTCAGCTTAAACTTCACTTTCCCGTTTGTTTTCCAGTCGAAATAAATCCAGGGTAAAACCATTGGCGGTCCAAATGCTGTGGTAAGCACCGGTCCTCCTCCCAATGCCAGGTTTGGATTAAAATGTCTGATAAACAAAACTCCTCCCTGTCCCAAAATATCATCAGAGCTTATTCTTTCCAGATCTGTATACAGTCCTACAGATGCCATCATCATCATACTCCATTTTTTTCCTAGGGGTCTTATATGTTGTAATCCTACCTGAGCATTCAGCATTTGATCAGGAAACAAAGGTGTTTCATATTTTTTATGAGACATTTTTGCGTATGATCCACTCAACAGCATTGACCATGCTTTTATTCTTCCTGCACTGTCTTTCTTTACAGATAAAGGGATACTCAGATTCAGAGTTGCTCTTTTAAAATCACTTTTGGAATCTGTTTTAAGACTGTCTTCCGGGCGAATGTAGTTGGAAGAAGGAATGTATTCAGTTTTAAGTTCTGCCGAGATTCCCGACTGTGCACTCACCCAATACCCTAACGGCAACAGACAGCAAAAAGCCGTCAAAAGGTTTCTTTTCATATTCTAAATTTTATGCAAAGAGAGCCCTTTGACGGTTTTTTACAAAAATTACTTGATTAAGTGCAGGTCTGTGATGACCAACAGATAAAGTAACAGGATGATGTTTTTAAGTACTTTCGAATATCTAAGCAAATGCTCTGATACTTTTCAGAGAACGATAGGCAAACCATACAGCAATAATGGCAATTAAAGCTCTTGTAGCCACCATCGGAATGATAGATTGAGCTTCCATTAATCCTACAATACCCGAAATAATAAAGGTGACCATAAGCTGCATAAAGCCCATCAGTGCAGCAGCAGTACCACGCCCCTCTTTAAAGGATGATAAAGCATGAGCAGAGGTTATCGGGAATAAGATTCCTATCGCCAGTAATGAAATGTGTAACAGTATAATTTCCAATCCTACAGATAATTGGTACATAGAGACTAAAATATGCAGACAACATGAAGAAAACAAAATAACCGTTGCGATAAATTTCAGTCTGGTTTCCTCCATTCTTTTGATCAGTCTCGGAGTAATATATGCAGCAAGAATCAATGCTACAGAATTGAAGGCAAATATAAGCCCGAAAACTTCACTGGAAAAACCGTGTAATTCCATAAAAAGGAAAGGTGCATTGGAGATATAGATGATCAAAGATGCAAAAGCTACACTTCCTACCATGGTATTACTTATAAAGTCTTTATTGGCAATAATTACTTTAAGCTGCTCCATCAGATTTGTTCTTTCTTCTGCATTTTCAGCATCTTTGGACACTAATCTGGCATTAGTTTCAGGAACGCATTTATATACAAGAATAAATGTAATAATCCCTAGTATTACCAGAAAGGCAAACGAACTGTTCCAACCCCAGTATTTAAGAAATACACTTCCCAATAAAGGCGCAATAATAGGCGCCACTCCACTGATCTGAGTTTGCTGGGAAAATATTGCTACAGATTTTTGTTTATCATAAAGATCGATGATGATTGCCCTACCAATAACAATTCCCGCACTTCCTCCGAATGCCTGAAGGAAACGCATTGCCCATAAAACATAAATATTTGAGGTAAAATAAATAGCTGCAGCTCCTATGATAAAAAGGAAAAGCCCACAGTATAACATCGGCTTACGTCCTGTTCTATCAGACAAAGGACCCCATAATAATTGTCCGAATGCAAACCCGGCAAAGAAAACCGAAATAGACACCTGGATATGCCCGATATCGGTATTAAAAATTTCTGCCATACTTGGGAAAGCAGGGAGATAAAGATCTATACTTAACGATTCTAACGTGTTGAGTAGTGCTAAAATAAACACTACAATGCCTAACTTCTTCATAAATTATAAGCCTTCACAGGCGACTTTTTTCAGGATGCAAAATTGCCTTAAAAAGTAAGCGCTTACAATAAAAGAACTGAAGGAAGTATAGGACAAATTGAAGATTAAAGCACTAAAAAAGATGAAATTTGTTGATTTTAACCTTTTAATATTGTAAATATTGAAGATCACCTTTTTTCATTATTCTTAAAATAATCCGGCGTTTGCCCTGTATGTTTCTTGAAAAATCTTGAAAAATATGAAGTATCGTTAAAACCGAGTTTGAAAGCAATTTCTTTCACAGTAAGCGCTCCAAAGCTGAGTTCTCTCTTAGCTTCCAGAATAAGACGTTGTGAAATCATTTTTTTCACCGTAGTTCCTCTCAAAATACGTAGAATGTCATTAAGATGATGGGTGGTTATTTTTAATTTTTCAGCATAGAAGCTGGTTTCTTTATGTACAATATAATGCTTCTCGATAAGCCCCACTAGTTCCTGAACGCGTTGGCGGTCATTCAGCAATGGTTCCTCCGGGTTAATCTGTTCTCCAATGATAATACAAAATGCTTTCAAATATGCCTTTAAAAGTTCCTTTCTGGCAGTTGCTTTATATTCCTGCTCAATCAGTGAAATGATTGTATTACAGGTTTTTTCATTCTTAGGATCTAGAAAAAAGGGAAGCACACCTCCTGTGAGCACCGATTCTATATCACATGCTTCGTTGAAGATTTCTCGGCTTATTGCCATTGCATATCCTTCTTCTCCTTCTATTTTCATATTGAATGCCTGCCCTGGTGCAATGATACAGATCTGATTGTTATCAAGTTTATAACTCTCAAAATCCAATTCCAGATGGCTGTATTCATATACTTCTCTGAACCAGATGATTTCAAAAAAATTATGTCGGTGAACATCGTGAAAATTTTCAGGTCCTGCAGCGCTCAGAGTACTCATCTGAAACTCTTCAGATGTAAGATGGTGAACAGGGATCTCTTTTTCTGGGGTAATCATCACTGTATTTTTAAATCGTTGGGTAATAAACAAAAACCACAGCAAAAAAAGTGCTGCGGTTTTCTACAATATTTAAAATTAAATATAATTTTTCGGGTTTATTGATTTAAAAAGGCATCCCACCCTTGAGCTGTAAGAGCTACTAATTGGTTAGAACCTCTTGCTACCATAAAGTTTCCTTCTTCTTTTTCTACAGCATGTCCGATGATGGTAAAATCAGGGTGATTTTTAATCTTGTCAAAATCATTTGGTGAAATGGTGAACAGAAGTTCATAATCTTCTCCTCCGCTTAATGCTGTTACTACGGGATTTAAATTCATTTCGTCTGCTGTAGAGATTGTAAGACTGTCTAATGGTACTTTTTCTTCATACAATCTGAATCCTACCTTCGACTGATCGGAAAGGTGAAGAATCTCAGAAGCCAGACCGTCTGAAATATCAATCATAGAAGTTGGCTTGATATCCAGTTCTTCCAAAATCGTTTTAACGTCTGTTCTTGCTTCAGGCTTCAGTTGTCTTTCCAAAATATAATCATAGCCTTCCATTTCAGGTTGCATATTCGGGTTGGCAAGGTAAACAGCATGCTCTCTTTCCAATATCTGAAGTCCCATGTATGCGCCTCCTAAATCTCCTGTAACCACAAGAAGATCATTTGGCTTTGCACCGCTTCTTTTCACAATATTTTCTTCAGCTTCAATTCCTACAGCCGTTATACTCATTACCAATCCTGCATTTGAGCTGGTAGTATCACCTCCGATAAGGTCTACTTTATATCTTGTACAAGCTGCCTGAATTCCTGCATAAATTTCTTCCAGAGCCTCCACCGGAAAACGGTTGGAAACAGCAAGAGAAACCAAAATTTGTGTAGGAACGGCATTCATTGCTGCGATATCACTCAGGTTCACCACTACAGCTTTATAGCCTAAATGCTTTAACGGAACGTATCCAAGATTGAAATGTACACCTTCTGCCAAAACATCGGTTGTAAGAACCACTTTTTTATTGTCAGGATTAATAACTGCCGCATCATCTCCTACTCCAAGCACCGAAGATTCATTGGATAACGGAAAACTTTCAGTCAAATGCTTAATAAGACCGAATTCTCCTAATTTTGAAATGGGCGTCAGCTCCTGTGATTTATCTTCAAACATATTTTTGTTGTATTAATGTACAATGTAAAACGTATTCGGGACCTGAAAGTCTTTCATAACATTGAACCCTGAACTTTAAACTTTGAATTACTTTGTAAATTCTGCCGGATCAATATTGTGTGGATGGAAAGGAAACTTCTTGAAGTCTTCCTTCGATAATACCACTGTTTCCGGGCTTTTATATTTATTCATTGCTTCCACTACATCATCCGGTGGAGTTGTCATTTTTCTAAGCATCATATCGATCCACACTCCTGTTGCCTCAGAAGTAGCACAGTGTACTCCATCCGGCGTATAGAATTTGTGAACGAAACGATAGATAGATGAATCATCTGAACATCCGTCTATTTCCACACTTACAATTACCGTCTGATCTGCATAGATCTCTTTGAAGAAAGAATACCTTTCATGCAGAATAACGGGACCTATTCCCCATCTGCTTAGCTGGGTAACTCCCATTTTCTCTTTGGTCATAAAAGCCATTCTGGCTTGTGCACAATATTGTACATACGATGAATTAGCTAAGTGCTTGTTGGCATCAAGGTCGCTCCATCGCACTTCAAATTTATGGTAGAAAATCATATGAAAATCGTTTTTGGTATCATTAAAAATAATAATCTTCAAAAATACTCAAATAAGATGGTTTATAAAAATTGTACTTTTGAAAAAATAATCTTCAGCATAGGATTACAACATACATGAAACAGATCATTATTATCGGAGGCGGTGCTGCAGGCTTTTTCTGCGCATCCAACCTTGACGAAAAGAAATACACAATTACGATTTTAGAACAGAACTCTGACGTACTTCAGAAAGTAAAAATCTCCGGAGGCGGAAGATGTAATGTTACTCACGCATGCTTTGATCCCAGAGAACTGGTACAGTTTTATCCGCGTGGAAACAAAGAACTATTAAGTGTTTTCACCAAATTTCAGCCGGGAGATACTATGGAATGGTTTGACCAACGCAATGTTAAGTTAAAAATAGAAAATGACAACAGAACTTTTCCGGAAAGCAATTCTTCACAGACTATCATCAATACTTTTTTGAATGAAACCCAGAAGAAAAATGTCACAGTAAAAACAAAATGTACGGTAAAAGAGATTGAAAAACAGGATGAAAAATATCTTGTAAAAACCAATTCCGGAGATTTTGAAGCGGATTACATCGTTTACACGACCGGAAGTTCCCCCAAATCTTTAAAAATGGTTGAAAATCTGGGACATAAGATTGTAGATCTGGTACCTTCTCTTTTCACATTTAATATCAAAGACGACTTGTTAAAAGATCTTCCAGGGACAAGTTTTGAAAATGCGGGCATTTCTATCCCTAAACTGAAAACAGAGGAGAGCGGACCTTTACTGATTACTCACTGGGGTCTTTCAGGTCCTGCGGTTCTAAAAATTTCTGCGTGGGAAGCGATAAGTCTTGCAAAACTTAAATATAACTTTGAAATAGAGGTTAATTTCGTTTCAATTGATATAGATGAAGCAGAAGAAGCTTTTCAATCCTTTAGACAGAATAATCCAAAGAAAACGATTGGGCAATCTAAGATTTTTGATATTACGAACAGGTTCTGGCAGAAAGTTCTTGAGATTTCAAAGGTTGATCTTAATAAACAGGTTGCCAATATTTCAGGAAAAGAAATGCAGAAAATTCTTGAGAATCTTTGCAGAAAAAAATTCCAGGTTACAGGAAAGTCTACCTTTAAAGATGAATTTGTAACTGCGGGAGGTGTTGATTTAAAAGAAATTAACTTCAAAAACATGTCTTCCAAACTTCTTCCAAATTTTTATATTGCCGGTGAAGTTTTAAATATTGATGCTGTGACGGGTGGTTTCAATTTCCAGGCATGCTGGAGTGAAGGATGGCTTATAGCACAGGATTTGAATAGCTTATAGAAATTAAAATATTTATGAAAAAAAATACTTCAATTCTATACAAAGGATTTTTGGCAATAATTTTTGTTAGTGCATTCCTATTTTCAGCTTCTGTCTCTGCTCAAAAAGAACCTTCAAAAATTCCGGTAGCTGATTCTGCAAGATCCTTTAAAAATCCAGAGTTTCCTGGTGGGCATGCAGCTTTTACACAAGAGGTTCTCAGGTATTTCCGTACCTCTGTTCCTGCCAGCTTAAACATTAAAAGAGCTGAGGCTATAGCTACTTTTATTGTAGATACGGATGGTGTAATGAAACAGTTTGCAATAGAATCTTCCCAAAATGATGTAGTGAAAGAAGAATTTCTGAGAGCCTTGAAAAAGATCAATAAAAAATGGACTCCTGCTGAAAAAAATGGTGTTCCGGTAAGAGCGGTAATGAGACAACCTTTAGTTTTTTTACTTAATTAAAAATTTGGTTTAAGCTTTACAAAAAGATAAACCAACAAGCATCCCACGCCATAGCACAGAATATCAATCCACGAGAATGAATTTCCAATAATAATATACATCAGGCTTCCCTTTCGGAAGCCTAACTTTTCTGCAATATTAAAGTATTGTGCAAACTCCAAGAGGCAGGAAAAAATTAAAATTCCAAGGATAAGTTTTTCATTATTTACGCTGAAAAAACTCTTAATCAAAGTGTAAAGAAGCATTACGACAATTACATCTCCAAGATAAGCGCGTACAAAGAAGACATCTTTCAGCTTGGTCGCAATCAGGACTTCGATCAGGAAAATAAAAATGGAAATCAGGAAATATTTCAGGCTAAATTGGAATTTCATGGGATTGTTTTATTCGATTTTGGGCATAAAAAATCGGCATTCAGAAGAACACCGATTGTTATTTAGCAAATATATTATTTCTTTACTTTGATTGTACATCCGATAGCAACACTTTTTGTAGTTTTCACCGGTTCTCCTTTTATCAAGGAATTTACAGCATCCTGAGCGTAATATTCTGATACATCATTCGGATTGTCATAATTATTATCAATAGCTCCAATGTATTTCACGATATTTTTACCGTTTTCTTTTTGCAGGATAAACACGTGTGGTGTTTTTGTTGCTCCATACTGTGGATAGATTTTCTGTCCTTCATCCACCAGATAAGGAAATGTAAAGCCTTTCTGCTTTGCCCTTTCAATCATCTGTTTATAGCCATCTTCTGGTTGTGCATTAGGGTCATTCGGATTGATAGCGATTACAGGATATCCCTGGCTTTTATATTTTTTGTCCAACTCAATGATTCTGTCTTCATATTTCTTGGCATAAGGACAGTGATTACAGGTAAATATCACGATAAATCCTTTTGCTGTTTTAAAATCACTCAACGAAACCATTTTACCATCGATATTTTTAAGTTTAAAATCCGTGGCTTCATCTCCTACTTCGTATCCTTTTGCAACAGCGGTTATTTCTTTCTGAGGTTTATTTTCGTCTTTATTTACTGATGTAAAGCTTAACATCCCCAGCCCGGCAATAAGAGCAGTTGCTAAAATTTTCAGATTTTTCATAATATTGTTATTGTAAATTTTCAGTAATTGTTTTCTCAAGATCTTCTTTACTCATTTCACCATCATTAAAGTATACTTTTTCTCCGTCCTTGTAAAATAAAGTTACCGGAATATTTCCATCCCATTCTTTTTCAAAACGCGGAATCCAGGTATTCATTCTTTTGATATCATCCAACAGGACAACCTCAGCGGTAAGATCTTTATTTTTAATAAATTTCAAAACTCTTTCTTTATCTACAAGCCTGTCCAGAGAAACCAAAATCATTTTAAAGGTTGCATTTCCTTTGTGTTTATTATTGATTTCCATAAAATGAGGAAGTTCTTTCACACAAGGCGCACAGGTTGTAGCCCAAAAGTTAACCACAAGAACCTTGCCCTTTTCTTCCTGAATACGTTTTTCCAGCTCTTCATATTTCAAAACTGAAACATCTGTCTGTTGCGCGTTACAAACCGAGGAAAATAGCAAAACAACCAGGATTTTTAATAAATTCTTCATATTCAAAATTAATAAATAATTGTAATTCAGAAAGCTACCTAATCATTCTCACACTGAAAATTTAGTGAAAGATATTTATTTATTACTTTTTGATTTACTTTTTGGTTTAGAAACAGGAGCGCTTCCAACATGAACCATTGTTCCGTTAACACAATATCTTGATCCTGCTGGTCTAGGGTGTGTTCTGTCAAACTCTTCCTGTATTTTTTTAATAGAATCATCCCGTCTTTTAATTATTGCTAGTGAATCCATATACGCTTTATATACCACTGCTACAGAATCATGAATTTTTTGTTCTTCCCTTTCTTTTGCAGCTTTATTGCATGAGGATAGTGAAATCAATAAGAATACTAAAAATATTTTTTTCATGATTGGTTTTTATTAATTCGAAAGATACGGTTTTAGATTTATTGGTATAAAATCCTATTATACATCGTAAAGGCAATACAAAAATAACAACTTCAACATTTCTTACAGCAATAAAGCACAATCATTTACAATACAAATACTTATTACAAAAGGAAAAAGAGTTTTATTTTTCACAATATAGAGAATAATCAATCGTTAAACTTTTCACCAATTATAGATTTATTAAAACTTTCTTGTATATTCGTATAAACTAAATAAAAAAATCATGAAAAATTCAGAGAACAAAAAAAGAAAATTGACAAAAACAGAATTAAAAGAAATTAATGGTGGTGCTGGTATAAGATGCCGTGCTGGTTTCTGCATAGCGGATTCAGGAATGCTTGAGCCGGGTCTTATCGGAGAAGGCGGACGTTGCTGCTAATCCAACATCATAAAATCTCAAATTTAAAACCAAATTATCATGAGAAAATCAAACATTCAAAAGAAAAAACTTACAAAAAAAGAGTTGAAAGAAGTCAACGGTAGTGGTAGACTTTGCTTTGAAGGATTCTGCCGTAGAGGAGAATTTGAAGAATGGCAACTTGGTGCCGGCGACAAAAACGGATATTGCTGCTAGTAAATAACGATATAGAAAATGGTTGAAGAGTAATCTTCAATCATTTTTGTTTTTACAGCAAATCCAATATTACATCCAGCAACACAAAATACTACATTACAATAAATTACGTTTATAAAACATACCTCATTCACCAAATTAAAATTATTATGAAAAAATCAGACACACAAAAAAGAAAGCTCAGTAAAAATGAACTGAAAGAGATCAGTGGCGGATTCAGACCTGTCTGCCCAAGAGTAATAAGCTGTACAGACCGCTATACCGGCGAAGAACGCTCAGGGGTTCCAGGCATCCAGGATGGGCTTTGCTGTTAATGACAACCTAAACAAAACAATATGAAAAACAACATTCAAAAAAGAAAGCTCACGAAGGCTGAGTTAAAAGAGATTAACGGAGGTGCTGCCAATTGTGCAGAAGGTTTATGCAAACTCAGAGGAGTAAGTCATTTTCTTATCATCGGACCAAGAGGTAAAGATGGTTATTGTTGCTAATTACATGTTTTAAACCCTATAAAAAGAAAAATGATTGGATTATCCTCCAATCATTTTTTTTATCGTATTCAGCTTCATCAAAGCTTCGATGGGTGTTAAAGTATTAATATCTATCTTCTTTAATTCTTCACGGATATTCTCTAAAACCGGATCATCCAATTGAAAGAAAGAAAGCTGCATATTCTCTTCAGTCACTCTTTTGATATTCTCTGATGTACCTCCATCCTGCGTTCTACTTGCTTCTAAAGTTTTAAGAATCTCATTTGCTCTGTTCACCACTTTTGAAGGCATTCCCGCCAATTTTGCCACATGGATACCAAAACTATGCTCACTACCACCCGGAACAAGCTTTCTCATAAAAATGATATTCCCTTTATTTTCCTGAATAGAAACGTGGAAATTCTTCACTCGTTCAAAATTCACGGTCATTTCATTAAGCTCATGATAATGTGTAGCAAATAAAGTTTTCGCCTGAGTAGTATGCTGGTGAAGATATTCTGCGATAGCCCATGCAATGGAAACTCCGTCATAAGTAGAAGTCCCTCGTCCGATTTCATCCAATAGGATAAGGCTTCGTTCTGAAATATTGTTCAAAATATTTGCTGCTTCATTCATTTCCACCATAAAAGTAGATTCTCCCGCAGAAATATTATCAGTAGCTCCTACTCTAGTAAAAATCTTATCTAAAAGTCCGATTTCCGCATGTTTTGCAGGAACGAAACTTCCAATCTGAGCCAAAAGACAAACAATTGCAGTCTGACGCAGAATCGCTGATTTACCCGCCATGTTAGGACCTGTAACCATGATGATCTGTTGAGAGTCTTTATCCAGGAAAATATCGTTCGGTATATACTTTTCTCCCAAGGGAAGAGCATTTTCGATGATGGGGTGTCTTGCTTCTTTCAGATCAATTGCATACCCATCATTCAGGATAGGTTTTGTATAGCTTTCTGAAACCGCCAGTTCTGATAAGCCGGCTGCAACGTCAAGCTGTGCAATGATATTTGAGTTCCCTTGAATCTGGTCAATATAAACCATTGTTTCTGAACATACATTTCTGTAAAGCTCATTTTCAAGAACACCGATTTTTTCCTCAGCACCCAGAATCTGGTTTTCATATTCTTTTAGTTCCTCGGTAATGTATCGCTCTGCATTCACAAGGGTTTGTTTTCTTACCCAATCTGAAGGCACTTTATCTTTATGTGTATTTCGAACTTCAATATAATATCCGAAAACGTTATTAAAATCAATTTTAAGGCTTGTGATTCCTGTTCTTTCGATCTCTCTTTGGCACATTTCATCCAAAAATCCACGACCTTTACTCTGAAGATTTCTCAGTCTGTCTAATTCTTCCGATACTCCGTCTTTAATAACATTTCCTTTGGCAATACTCACCGGAAGCTCTTCATTAAGACGATTTTGTAAGAAATTAATCAATTCTTCAAGGTCAAATAATGGCTCAAGCCAAGCCAAAACCTCAGCATGAGGGTGTAATAATGCTTTGATTTTATGAATATTAATCAAGCTCTGACGCAGATACCCCAATTCTTTTGGAGAAATTTTTTCCGCAGCAAGTTTCCCCATTAAACGATCAAGATCAGAAATAGACTTTAATAATTGTCCGATTTCATATTTCAGGTGATCATTTTCGTTAAGGAAATCAATCAGGGAAAGTCTTCTGGAAATTTCGTCCACAGATTTTAAAGGAAGAATAATTCTTCTTCTCAATAATCTTCCTCCCATCGGAGTAGATGTTTTATCGATAATATCCAGTAAAGATTTTCCTTGTGGATTGCTTGGATAAACAATCTCAAGGTTTCTCAATGTAAAATTATCCATCATCAGGTAATCTTCCTGTGGAATAACCTGAAGTCTTGTAATATGTGAAAGTAAATTATGATGTGTATCTTCAACCAAATAAGCAAAAATAGCCCCGGCAGCAGTGATAGCTAATGGAAGATTTTCCACTCCAAACCCTTTTAAAGAATTCGTTTTAAAATGGCTGGTCAGTTTTTCGTAGGCAAAATTATATTGAAAAGCCCAATCTTCAAGCTTAAAGGCATTTTTATTCTTGATCTGCTCCGGAATCTGTACGCTTCGCTGGAAAATAATCTCGCTTGGATCAAAGGTATTGACAATATGCAAGAGTTTTTCAAGGTTTCCTTCGCTCACCAAAAATTCTCCTGTTGAAATATCAACTAAAGCAATTCCATATTTTTCCTTCTCTTTGTGTAAGGAAAGTAAGAAGTTATTTTTCTTGGAATTTAAAACCTGATCATTGAATGTTACTCCTGGTGTTACCAGTTCTGTAACTCCTCTTTTCACAATTCCTTTCACCATTTTCGGATCTTCAAGCTGATCACAGATCGCGACTCTCATCCCGGCTCTTACCAGCTTCGGAAGGTAGGAATCTATGGAATGATGCGGAAATCCTGCAAGCTCTACACTTCCTTCACCATTATTTCTTTTGGTAAGAACGATACCCAATATTTGAGATGTTCTCACTGCATCCTGCCCAAAAGTTTCATAAAAATCTCCTACTCTGAATAGTAAAAGCGCATCAGGATATTTTGCCTTGATGGTATTGTACTGAGTCATTAATGGAGTTTCCTTCTTCGATTTTGCCATAGTAAAAAATGAGCTCCAAATTTAGAAAAATAAATTCAGGGTTGGGGAATTGTTTGCGGGTTTTATCCTTAAATAAACTTTTCCCTATCAGGAATTAATCGTATTTTCACCATAAAATCAAATCCATGGAATTTCCTGTTTTAGAAACCGAAAGGCTTATTTTACGACAGCTTACACAGAACGATACAGAAGATCTTTTTGAGTATTTTTCGCAAGATAAAGTAATGGAATATTATGACCTTGAAACTTTCAAAACGTCCGAAGATGCGCAGCAAATCATCCAACACTTCAATAATGAATTTGAGAAAGGGAAAGGATTCCGCTGGGCATTAGAATTAAAATCGGAAAAAAAAGTGATCGGAACATGTGGCTATCACAATTGGTTTCGTGAACATTTCAGAGCGGAAATAGGATACGAATTGAACCCTCTCTTCTGGCAGAAATCTTATATGAAAGAAGCTATTCTTCCTATTCTTACATTTGGTTTCGAAAGTATGAGATTACATCGTGTAGATGCTTTTATTGATCCTGCTAATATTTCCTCCGAAAAGCTTTTAACCTCATTAAATTTTCAGGAAGAAGGGACTTTAAAAGACTATTTTTTTGAAAAAGGAAAGTTTGTGGATGCAACAATTTTCGGACTCATTAACAAATAAGTTACGTTTAAAATTTAACGCTAAAAGGCAAAGACGTTAATATTGATTCTTCATATTTTTTGTTCTCAAGGGCGCTTCGCTTAGCAACCGAGAGTCTCTTCTGGCTGAGTGAAATGCTCAGTCAAACCCTTCCTAGGAGGAATGTCTACAAATTTGCTTTCCTTACGTTAAAATGATTAAAAACTCTATCTTTCTGACTTCAAGTGTTTCTCCAAAGCTTCTGAGCTTTTCTTATATGCCCATTTCTGCTTGTAATCTACCCATTTTGCTTTAAAAAGTTTACGCATCAATTTATCCGTGTATCTCATAATAAAAACGTGATACAACATATTAGCAAAAACTGATGGTTTATTAGGAAGAGCTCTTAATGATAACGAGAACCCAGGTTCAAGATACCTGTTAAAATGCCAAAAAGCTCCGGGAATAAAAAGCGCATCACCATGTTCCATAAAAATTTCGTAGCCTTTTGCATATTTGAGTGCCGGAAATTTTTCATAGTCCGGATTTTCATAATCCAGATCGTAAATGGTATGTACAGATAACGGAACTTTATATAAATACGGAGACTGCTCCTGATCAAATAATAAAATTCTCTTTTTACCCTCAAAATGAATATGCATAAAATCACCAAGATCTACATCATAATGCATCAGAACATGTGCATCACTTCCTCCGAAAAATAAAGTAGGAAGTCTTTTGAAAAACTTCATTCCGAGATCAGGATATGTAAAGTTTTTAAGTAATTCCGGAAGTCTGTCTGTAATGATGTAGAAAAAAATACGAAGATCTGAGGGTTTACTTTTTATCGTATCAATATAATCCTTCATCTTCATATTAGCTACGGGAGCATCCGAACTTTTAGCAGCGTCTGCCGGCTTATTATCATACAAAGGAACTTCCTGATCGCCTGCTTTTTCACGGATATAAGCAAGATTCCATTTATCAAAAGCATCCCAGCGGCTTGCAAAATTTTTAATGAGAAGCGGCTTGTGCTTCTTGAAATAATTCTTCTGAAAATCTTCTTTACTGATATCATTGACTACATCTACGTTTTCGAGGATCATGTATTTTGTATTTAATGCGAAATAAAAATAATGCTTTTTTTGAAAACTGCGAAAATTAAGATAAAAAGCATGGAACTTGGAAGAGGAAGGCGGGAGGTTACTATTTTCTATAAGCCTTTATACATCATTTCATAAAAAGATTTTTATGAAAAATCTAAATTTATTTTTCGATTTCAATAGCTCTCCTCTCCAAGTTTCGGACTTCCTACTTTATTCTGAAAAATTTATATTTGTGGTATTAAGTGAATTTATGAGAGCCTACAATACCAAACATTTCCTTAAAATCCTGTTCAGCTTACACAAAAGTGATACCCTGAAAATACTGTTTCCAAGCATGATTATGGTAGGACTTTACTCGTGGGGAATTCAATATCTGGAAGTAGAATACTTTCACCTTACCACAAAATCAGGAATCAGTAATGTGGGAATGATTCATTCTTTGCTAGGTTTTGTGCTTTCCCTGCTTCTTGTTTTCAGAACCAATACGGCATATGACAGATGGTGGGAAGGAAGAAAACTTTGGGGAAAACTGGTAAATGACACCCGAAATTTTGCCATAAAAATCAATACAATTCTTGGAGAAAACCGTCAGGATGCAGAACAGATTGCAAGGTATTTAAAATACTTTCCTCACTTTTTAGCTAAACATCTTTCTAAAGAATCTACGCGACTTGCTTTGGATGAGGACTATTCTGAGATTGAGAAAACATTAAAGAACCACGGACCGAGTGAAATTATCATTCTTCTCACTCATAAGCTTAATCAATTAAAAAAAGAAGGAAAAATCACCGAGGTTGAAATGTTATATTTGGACACCCAACTTTCTGGATTTCTTGATGTTTGTGGCGGTTGTGAAAGAATTAAGAATACACCTATTCCTTATTCTTACTCGTCATTTATTAAGAAATTCATTATTCTTTATGTATTTGCTCTTCCCATTGCTTATGTAATCACTATTGGACTTTTCATGATTCCTCTTACAGTTTTTGTATACTATGTTTTAATGAGTCTTGAGCTTATTGCTGAAGAAATAGAGGATCCATTTAACAACGATGAGAATGATATTCCAATGGAAACATTAGCTCAGAATATTGAGAAAAACGTTCATCAGATTATGAGCAAAAAATAAAAATCAATAGAAACAAAAGGAATTCTTTTTTCTTAGAATATTTTGAGTTTAAGTATAAGTATTTTACTACTTTTGATATAATTTTACATAAAAACAAACTTGCCATTGAAAAACGAAATGGCAACATAGCCTATACCGTGAAAACGGAAACATTGAAAAAAACAGAGGTCTACAAAGACTGAAAATTAATCTCAACAAAATAATACATTGGTACAGAAACTAAAATTGGAAGAACTTAACAGAATAGATGTAGAAACATTTAAGAAAGTTGAAAAAATTCCGTTGGTCATCATTTTAGACAATATCAGAAGTATGCACAATGTGGGTGCAGCCTTCAGAACAGCAGATGCCTTTTTAATTGAAAAGATCATTCTTTGCGGAATTACACCGCAACCACCCCATCGTGAAATTCACAAAGCGGCATTAGGAGCTACGGAAAGTGTAGACTGGTCACATGAATCAGATACAAATACCGCAATTTCAGATCTGAAAAGCAAAGGCTATGAAATTATAGGAATAGAACAAACTACCGACAGTCAATTGATCACGGATTACTCAATTGACAGATCAAAAAAATATGCTCTTATTTTAGGAAATGAAGTAGAAGGAATCAGTGATGAAGTCCTGCCCAATATTGATGTATTTTTAGAAATTCCACAGCTTGGAACAAAGCATTCTCTTAATGTAAGTGTATGCGCCGGAATTGTGATGTGGGAATTTGCAAAAGCCCTAAAATAAAAAAACTGCATATGTCATTAGTAGACAGTGCAGTTTGAAATAAATCTAATAAAAAGTAAAAATGAAAGGCGACAAAGGTACCTTTTTTTTCTTTACAAACAAATTTTGGAGCCATTTTTTTTATTTAAACTCAAAAAAAGTCGTGTTTTCAGAAACAGTTTCATTTAATTTTTTATAAATTAGCACAATGTTTATCAAGGACTATATCTCAAAAGACTTCCCATGTTTTAGCCTGTCGGATTCAATAGAGTCGGCAAGAAATACATTGGAGGACTTCGGATATTCTCATATTTTCATCAAAAAATCCCATCACTTTTACGGAGCCCTTGCCAAAGACTTCCTGTACGAAGAAGATGGAGGAACCTTGAAGGATCTTGAACATCAGATTGAGCGGTTTGCCATTCTGGAAGATAATAACATCATGGATAGTATCCGCCTATTTTATACCTTTAGTTCCAATGTGATCCCCGTGATCAATAAGAATGAAAAATATCTGGGCTATATTACCTGTGAAGACATTTTTCAGGATCTTTCCCGTTATCCTTTATTTTCAGAATCCGGAGCTATTCTCACTGTAGAAACTCCTGCCAGAAAATACTCCATGACGGAAATCGCGAATATTGTTGAAGGTAACAATTCTAAGTTTTATGGTGGTTTTATAAGCTTTATGTCTGATGAAGTCATTCATGTTACCATAAAGATCGGCAATGAAAATCTAGCCTCGATAGACGCAACTTTTGAACGGTATGATTACAGAATCGTAGAAAAATACTATTCTGATGAGAGAACCGATCTGTTTAAGGACCGATTCGGTTTTTTCCAAAAATTTATAGAAATATAACATGAAGGCAGCTATCTATTCTCAGAAAAAAGATCTTGATACTTTTTTATATTTAAGCAAGTTTATCTCTGAACTTGAAACCAGAGGTGTAAAATCTGTTCTGTATGATGAAATGGCTGAAGCCCTTCAGTTTTCGAAAATATTCGAAACTTTCAACAACAAACAGGACCTTTTGGACAAGGAAGTAGATCTGTTCTTTACCTTTGGTGGAGACGGAACTATTGTAAATTCTTTAACCTTTATTGAAGATCTTGAGATTCCTGTAGTCGGTGTAAATACCGGAAGACTGGGATTCCTTGCTTTTTTTACAAAGGAAGAAGCTTTTAAAGAACTGGATTCCATTTTAAAAGGAGATGTAAAAACCAGCCGACGTTCAGTAATTGAAGTCGTTTCTCCCAACCTGGAGGGCTCCTTTCCTTACGCATTGAACGATGTAACAATTTCCAGAAAGGAAACAACTTCTATGATCACGGTAGATTCTTATATTAATGATGAATTTCTAAACGTGTTCTGGGGAGACGGAGTTATTATTTCAACACCTACAGGTTCTACTGCTTACTCTTTAAGCTGTGGTGGTCCTATCATTTCTCCCAATAACGAAAATTTCGTCATCACTCCTATTGCTCCTCACAACCTGAACGTGAGACCTTTAGTAGTAAATGACAAGGTAGAAATAAAATTCAGAGTCGAAAGCCGTGTACCACAATACTCTCTCTCTTTAGACTCCAGACTTATTCATATTGAAACAGATAAGGAAATTATTATCAGGAAAGCAGACTTTCAGCTTCTTCTGGTACAGCCCAACAATTTAAGTTTCTACGAAACCATCCGTCAGAAGCTACTTTGGGGACGTGACAAAAGAAATTAATGATTTCTTAAAAATGATTACCTTTACACGAAAATAAACACCTAATAAATTTATAATAAAAAGTAAAACATGAGCAGAATTTTTCCGGCAGGAGTTGCCACAGGTCAGTTAGTTACTGATATCTTTCAGTATGCTAAAGAAAACAAATTTGCATTACCAGCAGTAAACGTAATTGGATCAAGCAACGTAAATGCTACAATGGAAACTGCAGCGAAATTAAACTCTCCTGTAATTATTCAGTTTTCAAACGGAGGTGCTGCTTTCAATGCAGGAAAAGGATTAAGCAATGACGGACAAAAGTCTGCAATCTTAGGAGCTATTGCTGGGGCAAAACACATTCACACTCTTGCAGAAGCTTACGGAGCAACTGTAATTCTTCACACAGACCACTGTGCAAAGAAATTACTTCCTTGGATCGATGGATTAATGGATGCTAACGAAGAATTCTTCAAGCAGACAGGAAAATCTCTTTACTCTTCTCACATGCTGGACCTTTCTGAAGAATCTTTAGAAGAAAACCTTGAAATTTCAGCTAAATATTTCGAAAGAATGGCTAAGCTTCAGATGACTCTTGAAGTAGAAATCGGGGTAACTGGTGGTGAAGAAGATGGTGTTGACAACTCAGACGTTGATAACTCTAAACTATATACTCAGCCTGAAGACGTAGCTTATACTTATGAAAAACTAAAAGCTATTTCTGATAACTTTACTATTGCTGCGGCATTCGGTAACGTACACGGAGTTTACAAGCCAGGAAACGTGGTTCTTACTCCAAAAATCCTTGACAACTCTCAGAAATATGTTCAGGAGAAATTCGGAACAGCTGATAAGCCAATTAACTTTGTATTCCACGGAGGTTCAGGATCTACTTTGGAAGAAATCAGAGAGGCAATTGACTATGGAGTAATCAAAATGAATATCGATACTGACCTTCAGTTTGCATATACAGAAGGCGTTAGAGATTATATGGTTAACAATGTTGAATATTTAAGAACTCAAATCGGAAACCCTGAAGGAGAAGAAAAACCTAACAAAAAATTCTATGACCCAAGAGTTTGGGTAAGAAAAGGTGAGGATACTTTCTCTACAAGATTGGTACAAGCATTTGAAGATTTAAATAACGTAAATACTTTAAAATAAGAACTGTACATTTGTATCAATGTAAAAAGTATTCCTAAAGAGTGCATTTACATTGATACATTTTACATTTATACATTAATACAATTAAAAATGGCATTCGACTGGTTTAAAAGAAAAGCAAAAAACATTACCACTTCTACTGATGAGAAAAAAGACGTTCCCAAAGGTCTTTGGCATCAGACTCCATCCGGAAAAGTTGTGGAACATGATGAATTAAAGAGAAATAACTATGTTTCTCCTGAAGATGGGTTTCATGTGAGAATAGGAAGTGCTGAATTTTTTGACATCCTTTTTGACGGTGGTAAATTTACCGAACTGGATGCCAATGTTGAAAGTATTGATATCTTAAACTTTAAGGATACAAAACCTTATAAAGACCGTTTAAAAGAAGTAAAAGCAAAAACGAAGCTTACAGACTCCATCAGAAATGCTGTAGGAACTGTAAAAGGAACTGAAATGGTAGTTTCTTGTATGGACTTTGCTTTTATTGGCGGATCTTTAGGTTCTGTAATGGGTGAAAAGATCAAAAGAGCTATCGATTACTGTATTAAGCACAAACTTCCGTATATGATCATTTGTCAATCCGGAGGGGCAAGAATGCAGGAAGCTACTTACTCTTTGATGCAATTGGCGAAAGTACAGGCTAAACTGGCTCAGCTTTCAGAAGCAGGACTTTTATACATTGCTTACCTTTGTGACCCGACTTTTGGTGGAATTACAGCATCTTTCGCGATGACTGCTGATATCATCATGGCAGAGCCGGGAGCTCTAATCGGTTTTGCGGGACCAAGAGTTATCCGTGAAACAATCGGTAGAGACTTACCTGAAGGATTCCAGACCTCTGAATTCTTACAGGAAAAAGGATTTGTTGACTTTATTGTGAAGAGAACAGAAATTCAGGACACTGTTGCTAAAACTGTTAATTTATTAGCCGTAAAAGCATAACAACTGTAACGAAAACAATACAATCTCTCTCTAATTGGGGAGAGATTTTTTATTTATGAGAACTGTTAAGATTTTTTTCAATACCATCAGAAGTATGAGCTTTAAGAAGATCATGCGTCTTTTGTCGTTGGTTCTTCCCCATCCTCTTTTTGCCATACTGAGTTTTCATGCTACCGTAAAAGCATTCACGATTGCACAGACAAAATTCCCCGCAACAGCCTCCAATAACGGAATTGGAAATGCTTTCAGACATGCCCTTTGGTGCTGCTTTATTATGATGTATTGCTGTAAGGTTTCTTCTCCTGAAAAAGCATTAGACTTCTGCAAAAGAATGACCGATCTCCACGAAGAACTGTTTCCAAACAAACCGCTGGAAACCAAAATGGATCTTCACAACAATAAACTTGGAATGGATTATTTCATGGAGCTTTTGCCTGGAATCCACCGCCAATTCTTCGAAAAAAGCTTCTTTGTAGATGGATTAGTAAAAAAGATGAATGACGCTAAAGTTTTAAAAAATCTGGATGATGATTTTGAAGGATATCTTGTTTATTTAGAAGAGTAATATTTTATATTTCAACCGCGAAGAATACGCAGAGAAGTTATTAAGCTTTATGCATATTTTTTGAGCGCTAAGGCATTTCATTCAGCAACGTGCTCTAATTAGTGTTCTTTGCTAAGTGCTAACGCCGCTGCGAACGGAAAATCTACATCATAAAATAAATCATTGCGAACTTTGCGTTAAAAACAAATGATTTTCAAAAGCTTGAAACCATTATCAACAGAATTCACGTCACTACTCAAAAACTTAAATGCTTAATTCTTTTGTAGCTTTTGTGGTTTAAAGTATTTTTGATAAGTTTAAACAATTAAATCAATCAAATGGTTCTCAGCAGAATTTGGTCGGCTTTCATTATCATTGCCATTGCCATTGCCAGTATAAAATATATTTCATCAAGCCATTACAAAACCATCTTCAATGATATGGTGGTAGGAAAAGGCGGTGATACCGTGAAAATTGTGTCTCAGCCAATGAGCTCCCTTTCTCCTGTCATAAAAGACAGCCTGATGAAGAAAAATGATTTTGCAGACAGCAGAATTCATTATAAAACAGATTCTTTAAAACAAAATGTAGCAGTTTACCGTGTTCAGGAAGCAGATGGTGTTATCGGAACTTCAGAAACCGCAGTAAAAATATGTCTTGGATTAATTGGAATCATGACTTTATTCATGGGATTCATGAGTATTGCTGAAAAAGCAGGTGGAATTAATCTTTTGAGTCGTTTGATTCAACCTTTTTTCTCAAAATTATTTCCTGATATTCCAAAAAATCACCCGGCTTTTGGGCACATGTTGATGAATTTCAGCGCTAATCTTCTGGGATTGGATAATGCAGCTACTCCATTCGGATTAAAAGCAATGGAAAGTCTTCAGACTTTAAACCCTAATAAAGATACTGCCAGCAATTCACAGATTATGTTCCTGTGTCTCCATGCAGGAGGAATGACGCTGATTCCTGTATCTATCATTGCTATCAGGGCATCAATGGGTTCTAAAACACCTACTGATATTTTCCTGCCTTGTATGATTGCCACTTTTTCCGCAACATTGGCAGCGATGATTATTGTATCTCTTTACCAAAAGATCAATCTTCTTCGTCCGGTTGTTATTGCTTATGTAGGAGGAATTTCAGCAATTATAGGGTTATTGGTAGTCTATCTTGTACAATTGAGCAAAGACGAACTTGATGATTTCAGTAAAGTATTAAGTAATGGTCTTATTCTCTTTATTTTCCTTGCCATTGTACTTGGTGCTGTTTATAAAAAGATCAATGTTTTTGATGCCTTTATTGAAGGTGCTAAAGAAGGTTTTACAACCTGTGTAAAGATTATTCCTTATCTGGTTGGAATGCTGATCGCTATTTCTCTGTTGAGAACATCAGGTGTTTTTGATGTTATTATTGACGGGATGAAATGGATTGCCAATATAGCCAGTCTTGATCCAAGATTTGTAGACGGTCTTCCCACTGCTCTCATTAAGCCTTTATCAGGTTCAGGAGCCAGAGGAATGATGGTAGACACTATGGCAACTTTCGGGGCAGATAGTTTTCAGGGTAAACTTGCTGCGGTACTTCAAGGAAGCTCAGATACTACGTTTTATGTCATTGCAGTATATTTTGGGGCTGTAGCTGTTAAAAATACAAGATACACTGTAATTGCTATGCTTCTTGCCGATTTAGTCGGTATCATTACTTCTATTGCGTTGGCTTATTTATTCTTTGCATAATTTGGTTCCTGGTTGTCAGTTGCTAGTTTTTACCACTAAAAAATGATATATGAGCTACAACAAACTTGATATTTACAATATTGCTTTTGAATTGTTTATTGAAACACATCAACTGTCACTGCAACTACCAAAGTATGAACTATATGAACTTGGCAGTCAATTAAGGCGTTCAGCAGACTCAGTTGTTACAAATATTGCAGAAGGCTATGGAAGAAATAACTATAAAGGAGATTTTATTAAATTCCTGACATACTCTCAGGCAAGTTGTGATGAAACTGTATGTCACTTATCAAAAATCACAAGGCTTTACCCAGAATTGAGCCCAAAATTTAAAGAGAAATCTGAACAATACAACTTATTAGGAGGAAAAATAAATAACTTTATAAAATACGTTCAGCTAAATTGGCGTACATAACCCAATAACTAGCAACTAGCAACTAGCAACTAGCAACTAGCAACTAGCAACTAGCAACTAGCAACTAGCAACTAGCAACTAGCAACTAGCAACAAAATTACCCATTATGATTACAGATAAAGAATTTACATTAAGACTTATACGCCAGCTAAGCCAGGCACTGGAGAAACTTATTCTGGATAAACCGGAAGAAAGTTTAATGCAGAAGGAGCTAGATTTTGATACTTTAATGAGAGATATTTTCAAAATGAATTTCACAGAAGTATCCTCAATGTCTAAGGAAGATATGATTGCCCTTGTGAATGAAAGACAGGAAAGAGATCGTAAAGACTATTATGAAATGCTTGGAAACCTTTTCTACTTTAAGAGCAGAGAGGCGCAAAATAAAGACTTTCAGGATAAAGCAAAAGCGTTTTATGAGCTGTATCTCCAAACCAGCGGAATATTTGCACTTCCTGTGATTAACAGAATCAACGAATTAAAAAAAGCACTTGAGTAAAGTGCTTTTATATTTTTAGAATGTAATTTTATAACTTCCGGTAGAAGACACGTTGGCTTTCTCTGCCTTTACATATTTCTTCACCCATGCTACAGAGGTAGATGCCACACAAGGATCTGAAACTCCTCCAGCTCTTCTCGCTGACACTACATTTCCTGCTTTATCTACTGTATAAGCAACGGTAATAGATCCACTCGCTGTACAACTGTGAGATGGCTGTGCTCCTCCTCTTCCCATTGTACCTGGAATATATCCAACCAGTTTTCTGTCAATTCCTACTTTACTGTCACCATTTCCATCGCCTCCTAAAGGATCTCCCGCATTACCGATCCCTTCACCAGTTCCCTGGCTACCGGCTTTTGTTCCTCTTCCTTTGATTAGATTTCCTATGGCTGCATTCCCTTTTCCGTCTCCGTTTCCTGTTTTGGAATTGGCAGTAGTAGCACCTGCCTTTTTAGTATTTTTAGAAGCACTTGTACTTGTAGCTTCTTTCTTTTCAGCTTTTTTAGACTCTTCCTTTTTAGGAACTGTATTTTTTGAACTGTTTCCTGTAACAACCTTTTCTTTAACTTCTACTTTCTTGGGCTCAGGTATGGGAACAGGTTCCGGTTTGATTTCTGTTTTCGTTTCAGGAGCTGGTACCTCTACCGGGTCTGGAGTAACTTCTTCTGTAGCGGCAGCTAAACTTCCTGGCTGTTCGGCTGGCTCTTCAACTCCATTTCCGTTTCTGTTATCCCCGAAATTCACAAGCATTGTAGTAACCACTTCTGGTTCTTTATCCAGTTCTGGTTTTAGTTTATAATAAAAAACAAAAAGCAAAATAGCACACCAAATCAGAATAGAAAGTAAAGCACTCTTTATCCTGTCTCGGTTTTCTTCGTTTTTGTTTGCTGTATAGCTTCTCATCTGAAAATGATTCTTACTATTTATTATTTATCCTTAACGGTTGCTATCGCAATGTTAAACTTATGTTTTTCAGCGATTTCCATTGCGAAAACTACATCTTTATGCATCGTATTTTCGTCCGCTCTGATCGTGAAAGACTTATTAGCCTGATTGGTTAATTTATCTACAATAATCTGCTCCAGTTCACCTTTATTCACAGGATTATCATCTACAAAGTAAGATCCGTCCGGCTTAATACTTACGATGACAGGATTTGGAATATTATCATCCACAGCTCCGGCTTTAGGCAGATTCACATCAATAGCACTCTGATTGGCTGCTGAAGATGTGATCATAAAGAAGATCAGCATCAACAGGATAACATCTGTCATCGCTGCTAAACTGAATTCCGGATTTGCTTTATTTCTTCTTTGAATTTTCATCTTAAGAAAGATTTATAAAGGTTTATTGATAAGATCTAAAAATTCTCCAGACATATTCTGTGCCTTCAATACAAATTTGTCAATTCTTGTCAAAAGAATATTGTAACAGAAATTCGCAGGAATTGCCACTGCAAGACCTACCGCCGTTTGTCCCAACGCAGTATAAATACCTTCAGAAAGTGTTTTTGGAGAGAAAGATCCTGTCGCATGAGATAGGTTGAAGAACGCAATAATCATCCCGATTACGGTTCCCAAAAGTCCCAACATCGGTGCAATACTTGGAACTACCGCCAAAAGATTCAGGTTTTTTTCCATATTGGCAACTTCTACCTGTGCCTGTGATTCCATAGCACTTACAATATCAGAAACAGGACGCCCAAGTCTTGAAATTCCTTTTTCCAGAATTCTTCCTTCGGGAGAGTTTTGTGTTTTACAATAGTCAGCCGCTGCTTCTATCTTCCCTTCTTTGATAAAGTCTTCAATATTATTCATGAAGTTTGAATCTGTCTTTGATGTAAGTCTTTTAATAAAGAAAAACCTTTCGAAAAACAGATACAGGGAAAATACGCCTAGCAATAATACGGTCGCCATCACTATTTTAGCGAAAGCTCCTCCGTGGAACATGATTTTCCAAAATGAAAATTCTAAATTGTCTGCGGCAACTGCAGGCGTAGTGATTTGTGCAAATAAAATCTGAGAAAGTTCCGTTAACAGCATTAAATGTGAATTTTATTAAAGTTTCAACGACAAATGTAGTGGAATATTATGAATTGATATCTTAAAAATTGCTTAAAAACAACATAAATTTTGTTAGAATTAGCAAACAGCAAATTTCTTTCCAAAAAGAAATTTTGAAAAGAAATTTGATTTTATAAAAAGATGGGAGACTGTTCTTACTCTTCGTCTACCTCAATATCATCCTGTCCGAATTCACATTTTAACCTAAACGGAATCGGCGTATCTGATCCTGTGTAGAAATCGTCAATGGTTCCCTTCCAGATTACCTGAAGCTCGCCTTCTTCGTTTTTCTCAAAAAGAAGCTCATTATCATAGACATAGGCATCTTCATCATCAAAAAGGTCTACCTCTGTATAGGAGTCTTCATCAGAATCATTGATTTTGAATGTTTTTCCTTCTATTTCCGCCGTATCTATAGGGAAATCGAAGACCTCAAGTGAAAGCTGAGGAAAGTTGTACTGTAATGAATCATCATCCACGTGATCCAAACTGTCATCCGTTATAATTTCAACTTCTAAAAAATGTTGCTGGTTACTGTAAACTGCTTTACAATAAGTATTTCTAATATTGTATTTTAGCGTTTCGTCCGGATGGTAAATTTTTAAAATCCCTTTCATTTTTCCTTAAAAAAGAACTGTAATAATATGATTGTTAAACGTTTTAGACAAAGATAAAAAATTGATTTAATGTGAAAAGGATTTTGAAAATTATTTTTTAAAATCAATACTGCCAATGGGTATGAATCTCCCAATAATACTTACTTTTGTTATCATAAAGATTCTGAAAATGAAAAGTATTATCTCGAAAAGTATTCTGGGACTAGGATTAATGATCGGTCTTGCCTCGTGCAAAAAATCCGATTCTCCCCTTACCAAGGTGACTCCTACCAACCTGGATTCTATTGCATCCAATTATTATGAGCAGTATCTTAAACTCTATCCTTTAGATGCTACTTCTCAAGGAGATACAAGATACAATGACCAGTTACCCATCAATATTGATAAAGATTTCATCTCAGGAGAGGTTGCTTTTTACAATTCTGTACAGAAGCAATTGGAAAATGTAGATTATAAATCTCTTTCTGATGATGATAAGGTAGTATATGACGTTCTGGATTATACATTGAAAGATAAAATTGAAGCCTATGCCTATCATCCGGAATATATTCCTTTTACGCAATTTGGAGGTCTTCCTTTAAATTTTCCTTTATATGGAAGCGGACAGGGAAGCCAACCTTTCAAAACTGAAAAAGATTACAGTGACTGGCTGAAAAGAATGGAGAAGTTTCCGGAATGGATGGATGCCGCTACAGAAAATTTCCGTGAAGGGATTAATAATAAAATTGTTCTTCCTAAAAAACTGATCGTCAAAATGATTCCTCAAATGAAAGCTGAGGAAATTACAACTTCAGATATGGATAAAAACATATTCTATGGACCTATAAAGAGTTTTCCAAAAAACTTTACTCAGGCTCAAAAGGATAAGTTTTCTACTCTTTATAAAGAAGCTATCACGAAAAAAATCATTCCGGCTTATACCAAAATGGGAGCTTTCCTGGAAAAAGAATATTTACCAAAAGGACGTGATACCGATGGGTACAACAGTCTTCCCAATGGAAATGAAATTTACGGCTATTATGTAAAAAACTGGACGACTACGAAGAAATCTCCTGAAGAAATCAATAAAATCGGATTGCAGCAAGTAGCAATGCTTCGCGCAGAGATGGAAAAAGTAAAGCAGCAGGTTGGCTTTAAGGGAACATTGGAAGAGTTTATCACTTTTGTAAAAACTGATCCAAAGGCAATGACTTATAAAACTTCAAAAGAGGTTTTAGATGGATTCAACAGCATTCTGACTAAGATCACACCGAAACTGAAAACAATGTTTAATGTAACTCCGAAAACAAAATTCGAGATCAGACAAACAGAAAAATTTAGAGAAGCAAGTGCCAGTGCTGAATATATTCCGGGAACTCCGGATGGAAAAAGAGCAGGAATTTTCTATGTACCTCTTCCAGACCCTACCAAGTTCAATGTGACTTCAGGAATGGAATCTCTTTTCCTACATGAAGCTATTCCAGGACATCATTATCAGGTTTCTTTACAACAGGAGAATACAAAGCTTCCAAAGTTCATGAGATTCGGTTGGTTTGGTGCCTATGGTGAAGGCTGGGCACATTATTGTGAGACTTTAGGTCCTGAGTTTGGATTGTATACTGATCCTTATCAAAAAATGGGATACCTGAGTGATCAGATGCTGAGAGCAGTAAGACTGGTTGTGGATACAGGTTTACATACGGGAAAAATGACAAGAGAGGAAGCTATTAAGTATTTCCTAAGTAATATTTCTTATGACGAAGCAGCTGGTGTAGCTGAAGTAGAACGATATATGGCAATGCCGGGGCAGGCTTTAGGATATAAAATCGGGTCTTTAAGAATCCGAGAACTTAGAGAAAAATATCAGAAAGAACTTGGAAATAAATTTAATCTGGCAAGCTTCCATGATGAAGTATTAAGCCAGGGATGCCTTCCATTGGATGTTTTGAACAGAAAGATGGAGCTTTGGGCTAAAAAACAAAAATAATATTGATACATAAATGGGGCATTACATTGTCCCATTTTTTATTGAATAAACTTACCATAAAAACAATCACAATGATAACAGAATCATTAAAATCTCTTTATGATAGGGATTTAAATAAATTAAAAACTGAAATCGAAGCTTATCAAAACGAAGAAAATCTTTGGAAGCTTGATAAGAATATTTCCAATTCTGCAGGAAATCTCTGCCTTCACTTAATTGGAAATCTTAATCATTTTATAGGGGCACAACTTGGAAATACGGGTTATGTAAGGCATCGGGAGCTTGAATTTTCATTAAAAGATATTCCAAGAACAGAATTGATAGAAAAAATTGAAGCAACTATAAAAATGATAGATTCTGTACTCCCACAATTAAATGAAGAAGATCTGAAAAAGGAATATCCGCTTATTGTCTTTGAGGATACAATGACTACAGATTATTTTCTGATTCACCTGATTGCTCATTTAGACTATCATTTAGGGCAAATCAATTATCATAGAAGGTTATTGGACATATAATCCTTATAAACTACCCCGTCTTTTTGCAGCGCAAAAATCCACCCCTTCAAAGAAGGGGAATTTTGCTCGGTAAAACATCAAATTTTTACTTCTCAAACATCATTTTAGTAATGAAGTCCTTCTCTCCTTTTCCTCTCGCCGGAGAATATTCTCTACCGTAAAAAATAATCTGAAGGTGAAGCTTATTCCATACCTCTTCAGGGAATAATTTCTTAGCATCTTTTTCTGTTTCCACCACGTTTTTACCAGAAGTCAGTTTCCATTGGGTCATCAGACGATGGATGTGAGTATCTACGGGAAAAGCAGGAAATCCGAAACCTTGGCTCATCACTACTGAAGCAGTCTTGTGTCCTACACCAGGAAGCGCCTCTAATTCTTCATAAGTCTGAGGAACAATGCCATTATGCCTCTCCAGTAAAAGCTCAGCCATTCTCTTCAGGTTTTTTGCCTTGGTATTGGATAATCCAATTTCTTTAATTAATTCCTTGATCTGAAATTCCTCCAGTCTCGCCATTCTCTGTGGAGTTCCAGCCACTTCGAAAAGATTTGGGGTAACTTCATTTACTTTTTTATCCGTAGTTTGTGCGGAAAGTGCTACGGCAACCATCAACGTATAAGGATCGGTATGATCCAACGGAATAGGTGTAGTAGGATATAATTTATCCAATTCTATCTGAACGAGTTCCGCTCTTTGCTTTTTTGTCATTTTACCCTTAAATTTGAACAAAAATAAATCATTATGCTGAAAGTTGGAGACAAATTACCTGAATTTGAAGGATTCAATCAGGATGGAGAAACAGTAACCTCATCACAATTAATCGGAAAAAAGCTGGTTGTTTTCTTTTATCCACAAGCCAGTACTCCGACATGTACAGTGGAAGCATGTAATCTAAGTGATAATTATTCAATGCTTGAAAAGGTAGGATTTCAATTATTGGGAGTAAGTGGAGACACCATAAAGAAGCAGAAAAACTTCCACAGTAAATTTGCCTTTCCTTATGACCTTATCGCTGATGAAAATCGTGATATTATTGAAAAATTTGGAGTTTGGAAGGAGAAAAAAACATTTGGCAAAACCTATATGGGAATTGTAAGAACGACTTTTATCTTTGATGAAAACGGAATCTGTACAAGAGTGATTGAAAAAGTAACTTCAAAAACAGCTGCTGATCAGATCCTGGAAGGATAGTTTTTAAACACAAAAGTATTCACAAATAACACTAATAAATAGACGGTGCTATTTGTGAATATTTTTTATTATCTATTCTGTTTCGTAATAGTTTAGTTCTTCTGTTTCACCAGGAAGGGTTACATGCTTTTTAAATTTTAATCCCAGTTTTTCAATCAGTTTTTGAGATGAAAGATTATCCTTTGAAATAATTGCAGATATTTTAGATAATCCGAAATTATCCATTCCTATTGATTTTACCTTTTGAGCAGCTTCAAAAGCATAACCTTTTCCTTCAAACTCTTCCAGTAAAGAATATCCAATATCTACTACATCAAGACCTTCTCTTTCAAAGATTCCTACAGCTCCTATTTTTTCATTATTATCCTTAGTTACTAAAAGATAGTTTCCATATCCAAGTCTTTCAATCTGTGGAGCAAATCTATTCAAAATATAATTTTCTGCATCTTCAACGCTATTCACATTTCTGTTACCAATATGTTGAATAAATTTCGGTCTGTTATAGAGTTCAAAAACAAAATCTCTGTCTTCAGCAGACATTGGTCGAAGTATTAAACGCTCAGTTTCATATGTATTATCTGCGTTTTGGTGTTTTTTTAGGCTCATCTTTCTTTGGTTCTTCTTTTTTCTCGACTTTTAAAAGTCTTGGGTTATTAGCACATTTTTTATTGTAAAGCTCAATATAAGTTCCATTATCTTTTACATTGGTTACAAGCCCGTTAGACTTATTTACCGTTAATGTATAATGTGTTTTCTGATAAGGACATTCTTTTGATGTTACTTTTCCAAGATCCAGGTAGTAATTCGATTGATCTTCATGGTAATTTCCAGCAAGGTCTTTGAATTCTTCATCGACCATATAGCCGTCTGCAGTCAATATTATTGCAGCTTCCTGAGGGTTGTCAATCTTTCCTACAAACTTCTTAAGTGCCTCTACATCTATAACGTAATTAATTTTTCCTCCTAAAGAATAAGCGATATAATAAAAACTATCCTCACTGGGAAATAAATTAAATCCAGAAAACTGAGGCGTATAGCTTAGCTTACCGCCTGATGTTTTTATCTCCTCTCCTTTTCCGTAACTATTATATACTAAAACCCACGAATCTACTCTGTCATCAGGGCTTATTTTCTGTAAAATATTCGGAATACTTGAAAACTTCTTTTTCTCCTGAGCGTATCCCAGAGCGGAAAACAACAAGAGTGTAAGAGTTGCTAATCGGAGTGTAATTTTAATCATAGCCTAAAAATAAGCATAAAAGATACCAAATATTACATAAACTTATCTCCTTTCTTAAAATTCTTAAGATCAAGAACATAGTCTTTGATAAGTTGGTCATTATCTCTAGGACAAATTAGAAGGGCCTTATCAGTATCTACCACAATAAAGTTTTCAAGACCGTCGATGATAACAGCCTTATTGTTATTTTTTAAACGGATAATATTTCCTTTTGAATTGTATGCCAGCAAATGTTTCAGTTTTACAGCATTACCATTTTTATCCTTTTCTGTATTCTCATAAACGGAAGTCCATGTTCCCAAATCACTCCATCCAAGATCTGATGGGATTACATAAACATTTTTAGCTTTTTCTAAAATTCCGTTATCTATAGATATTTTCTGAACTTTAGGGTAAATAAGCTCAATACAATTATTTTCTTTTTCAGAGTTGTATTCACATGCCATAAAATGCTGCATCATTTCTGGCAGATACATTTCAAATGCATGATGAATACTTTTTACGTTCCAAATAAAAATACCTGCATTCCAAAGGAAATCACCACTTTCCAAAAAGCTTTGAGCAATTTCAAGAATTGGCTTTTCTGTAAATGTTTTTACTTTGAAATATTCTGAATTTTTCTTTTCTACAAACTGAATGTATCCATATCCTGTATCCGGTCTTGTAGGCGTAATCCCCAGTGTTACAAGATACTCATGCTTAGAAGCCAGATCAAAAGCCACTTCTACCTTTTCCAAAAATACATCTTCCTTTAGAATCAAATGATCTGCCGGAAGAACAATCATAGTAGCATTCGGGTTAATTTCAGTGATCTTATTTGCCATATACAGGTTACACGCCGCTGTATTTTTCATCAGGGGTTCACCTACAATATTTTCTTCAGGAATTTCCGGAAGCTGCTGATGTGACAGCGCTACATATTCTTTATTTGTAATTACAAATATCTGTTCTTTAGGAATAACCTTACTGATTCTGTCATAGGTCTGCTGAATCATTGTACGTCCGGTGCCTAAAATATCCTGAAACTGCTTCGGAAATTTCTGTGTACTCATCGGCCAGAACCGGCTACCGATTCCACCCGCCATTATAACACAGTATCTATCTGATTTTAACATTCTTAGCTACATTTTTCTACCCTCGCTAAAGGCTTGAAAGAATACTTCCTTCCAGTAGCCAGGTTCTTACAAAGATAGTTTTTTTTAATCAGACCTTCCAATAAATACTTTTCGTTGCGGTATATAAAAAATTCTCCCTTCTGAAGCTCTTCAATAAACCGAAGCCTATCATCTTGTTTTTCAGTATGAAAATATCTTACTAGATCGGGGCTTGCCATGAATTTTGCCTTGGGGGATTTTGAGAATTTTACGATAATAGGCTTTAAGTCTTCATCATAAATTTCAAGGCTTTCAATAAGCATATTTCTAAAGGTTTCCTTCCACTCATTACCATGAGGAGAAATTTTTCTTCCATATTTTTCGAAAGCAATCAGATGTGCCAGTTCATGGGTAAGCACAAAGAAAAAAAGTTGTGGGGTAAGCGTAGAGTTTACCGTAATTTCATGCGAATTATCCGGAAGTTTTCTGTAATCTCCCAGTTTAGAATTTCTGTTTCTCGTGACTTTTATATGAATATAGTAGTCTGAAAACCAAATTCTTAAATATTTAAGTGTATTTTGAGGTAAATATTTTTCTAATGATTGAATAGACATCTTACAAACTTAATGGAATTCCTGCATAGAAATTCAATAGTTTAAGACTAAAAAGATAATTATATTTTGCCTGCGCTACTGATCCCTGTGCATTTGCATAATTATTTCTTGCAACATTTACGTCATAAATCGTTGTTTTACCTGCAGTATAGCTTTTATCTGCAAAATCAAGAGCCAGTTTCGAGCTCTTCTCTGCCTCTACTGCGGCAAGATATGATTCATAGTTGGCATCAGCATCAAACTGTGCTTTCTGAATATTTTGTCTTACAGATTGTTTCTGCTGTTCAAGGGTAATTTTACTTACACTTTCATTCAGCCTGGATTGCTCTACCTGCAATTTTGTTTTTCCTTTATTAAAAATAGGAATATTAAGGGATAGTCCTACATTTTGTCCAAACTGATCTTTATATTGTTTAAAGAACCCATCCTGATTAGTACTTACAGGACCTCCATTTAAAATATTATTATAGAATGTAGAAAGCCCCGCACTTGCCGATAATGTTGGCCAGAATGCTGTTTTACTTACTTCTGTTTGTGCTTCAGCAGATCTTATTCTGCTTTCTGCTGCTTTTATCTGGGGTTGTAGATCATAAGCTTTGGTAAGAACTTCGTCTGTAGTTACCAACTGTGAATCAAGCTGTTCAGGAACATCCACATTTTCTACATCAAAATCTTTATAGTCAGGAAGCTGTAGAAGCTGAACAATAGCAAATAACGCTCTTCCTACATTAACTTCTGCTGTTTTAAGATTTTGTTTTTCTCTGGCCAATGCAGCCTCTGCTTCAGCCAAAACTGTCTGGGCTGTTGTTCCAACCTGTGTGGTAATCTTTGCTCTGTCATATTGCTTTTTAGCATTTTCCACAGCACTTTGAGAAATTTTAACAATTTCTTTGTTTAATAAAGCTGTAAGATATTGCTGTGCAATTTGTACAGAAATATCATTTTTAATTGCTTCAATATCGTATTGGCTAGCTTCTACATCAAACTGAAGTTTTCTTACATTCTTTTCCAGTCTTCCGTTATTATAGATTAAAATATCTGCACCTACCCCTACACTGTTATTAAATCTATCATTCCTAAAACTTCCGGCTCCCAACGATGCCTGCCCAAAACTTACTCCATTTGATACACTTCCTGATACAGAAGGCAGATATTCTTTCCTGGCAGCTTTAAGGTTATAGTCTTGATTCTGCTTGGTATATTGATTTTGGATAACCTGAAGATTATGCTCCACTGCATAGCTAACACATTCTTTTAAGGACCATTTCTTTTGAGCATTCATGCTCAAGCAAGCTAATCCGAAAACGATAATCCAAGTTTTTTTCATGTTAAGATTTTTCCCTATTAGACGAAGTAAATATAAAAAAGTTACAGATTGAAAAAAATTGTTTTTTTTTCATAAAACTTTTGAGAATTTTGTATCATGACAAATGAACAATATCAGGAGGCTATTGACTGGCTTTTCGTACAGATGCCCAACTATCAGATAGATGGACAAAAAGCCTACAAACCGGGGCTGGACAATATTACTAAGCTTTGTGCATATTTTGGAAACCCGCAGGAAAAAATAAAGTGCATTCATATCGGAGGAACAAACGGAAAGGGTTCTTCAAGTAATATGCTGGCTTCTGTCCTTCAGGAAGCTGGTTATAAAATAGGGTTATATAATTCTCCTCATCTTATAGACTTTACAGAGCGAATAAAAGTCAATGGTAAAAACTGTAATAAAGAATTTGTCTTTGATTTTATTCAAAAACTTAAAAATATACCTGAAGATATTCGTCCGTCATTCTTTGAGTTTACCACCATTATGGCATTTGAATATTTTTATCAGCAGCAGGTTGATTTTGCCATTATTGAAGTAGGCTTAGGCGGAAGATTAGATTCAACCAATATTATCAATCCTTTGGTTTCTGCAATTACAAATGTTCAACTTGACCACCAGAATATTTTAGGAGATACTATCGAAGAAATTGCAATGGAAAAAGCAGGAATCATTAAAAAGAATATTCCTATTATTTCCGGAGATGAAACTGAATTGGTAAAAAACATTATTAAAGAAAAAGCGACTCATGAAAACGCTCCTTTTATTGATGCTACTCTACTTCACACAGATCTTTCTTCTGATTTAAAAGGAAATTACCAGAAAAAGAATATCCGGGTAGTGCTAGCTATTATTGAAGAATTGAAGAAATTTCAGGTAGATATTTCAAATGAACATATTGAAACCGGATTATTGAGTGTACATCAAAACACAGGATTCATCGGACGTTGGTTTGAGTTTTCAAAAGATCCGCTTACGATTTGCGATACCGGACATAATCAAGCAGGACTTGAGTATGTTTTTTCTCAATTAAATTCAATTAACAAGTACAAGCACATCATTTTGGGTTTTGTAAATGATAAAAAGATAGATGAAGTGATGGAATTGCTTCCTGAAAATTCTGAGTTTTATTTTGCCAAACCATCCATCAACAGGGGAAGACACCCCGAAGATTACGAAAACTTACTTCAGGAGGCGAAAATTTTTTATAAAATTTTCAATTCAGTACAGGAAGCGTATCTATCTGCAAAAGAACGATGTACGAGTGAAGAAATGATTTTTATTGGCGGAAGCAACTTTGTTGTTGGAGATTTTTTAGAAAAAAATTTAGAGTTTAAAGAATAAGTTGTATATTTGCACCACTCTAAACGAGAAAACAACAAAAAAGTCTAGAGGGTTCTTAGCTCAGTTGGTTCAGAGCATCTGGTTTACACCCAGAGGGTCGGGGGTTCGAATCCCTCAGGACCCACAAAAAGGAAACGAAACCTTTTCAAAAAAAATTCGGGTTCTTAGCTCAGTTGGTTCAGAGCATCTGGTTTACACCCAGAGGGTCGGGGGTTCGAATCCCTCAGGACCCACAAAAAGGAAACGAAACCTTTTCAAAAAAAATTCGGGTTCTTAGCTCAGTTGGTTCAGAGCATCTGGTTTACACCCAGAGGGTCGGGGGTTCGAATCCCTCAGGACCCACAAAAAATCTCTCAGATTTCTGAGAGATTTTTTTTATTTTAGATTGTATTCAATACTATTTTTCACAATCTAATAAAAAAACTTATTAATATTATTCAATTTCCATTGGTTCATATTTAATATTCTGTTGTTTCAAGACTATTGGAGTTCCGTCTTCATTATAGGCTTTACCACTATAAAAAGCACTAGGATTCTCCTTATAAGCTCTTTGTACATTTCTAAATTTCTCCCTGGTAGTCTTTAATATATTTTTCTCCTTTCTTAGATAGATAGGCTTTGGTGTTTTTGTTATTCCCACTGCTTCAAAAGTATACTTTTTATCAACATCTTCAATTTCTAAAATAAGTCCAGGTAACCCACCAAAAATATAAGGCCCGTTATTAATAGGAATATCAGTAGTATACCAGGCAATGTAGTCTCTTCCTCTATAGTGAACTGTCGCATTATTACACTTGCTTCCTAATAATATTTTTTCTCCACTTTCCAAATTCCAGTTAAGTTTTGGCTGATTTTCCTCATATTGATATACAGATTTGAACCTATCCTGAACTATTAATAAGTTATTATTTTTGAATACAACATTATTCCACAAAACTCTTACTTTCAGATAATCTGCCATCTCTTCAGATCCAATTCTATCTTGCCCACTAAATCTCTCATCAAGGGAATCTATCTTTATCTGATTATAATCTAAAAATTTAGAAATGTTATTATCCCCTAACTCAAGAATACACATTACCTCTTTATTACTAGTAGAAGATAGCGCATTATCAAGAAAATTCACTCTATAATATATATTATATGAACTTATTCCATAGTTGGTAACTTCATAAGGAGAAGTTTTAATTGAAAAATTTGGAGTAATAATACTTTGTCCATTAGTTAATATGATAATAAAAGAAAATATAAATAAATAATATTTCATGATTTAATATAAATAAAGAATCAGCAACTTAAAAGCCACTGATTCAAGTTAAAAATAATTTCCCCTATGTATACTGACCTGTAAATGTAGAAGCACCAGCACATTGCTGATTTGTAAACTGAGTAGCAGCATCATTCAGCTCCCCTACACCTGTATAATCACTTGCATCTAGATAAAATACTTTACCACACCAAGTAGAAACTCCTATCCACTGATAAAAAACAGCCTTTGCTTTATTAGAAGTTTTGTTACTAATAGCTTTCTTCTCCGTAGTATCAACTTTTTTATCAGCTACCTCTTTTGCACTCATAACTCCAGTTACTCCAAGAGCAACAATTAAGATTAATTTTTTCATCTTTTTAAAATTTTTAGTTTTTCAACAATATTCACACAATAGAATATCTCAACAATTATATTAAAAAAACAAATAAAAAATATAAAATAAACAAAATAAACAACAATCATTAAACAAACAACCTGTTTTATTGAAAATAATTCATTACAAAACACAAGTAAGCATCTAGTCTACATTACGCTCATATCTTTTATATTAATTTTATTCACTTTGCTATTCTAAGGTTAAATTTTAATCAGATCTCTTATTTTAAAATTCCCACTGAATTAGATAAAATAGAGATATTAATAAAAAAATATTTCTGCGGTTGAAATACTAAAATATAATAGAATTAATGAAGGTAAGGATAGCCTTATAACCTCATCTATAACAATTATTGTTGGAAATCTCAATAAAAATATATCTGTTTATTTTTGAATCTGGTCTAAAGAAAAATATTATTTCATCTTCCTTAAAAGAAGCCCCAGTTTATATATATCAAGATAACGAAGGCTCACATCTCCTTTAGAAAGCTTTCTTTTTACACCTCCCTCACCTATATTAAAGAAAATATTTAAAATGAATTTTAGAGGTGAATTTGCAAGTTTATTGTATAATTTAACCAACTTTACCTCTGAAAGTTTTGACCTCAGCATTTCGTCCTTTAGCATATGTGATAAACTTTCCACCGATTCCTCTACTTTTCCCAGATAAACGATATTACTCTCTAAATCATTATTAAAAATTGGATTATCAATGTGATCAATCTTTATATTATCAGACTTTAAGTCCATAGCAAAAAGAAGGTCTTCATATCCGTATTTCTGAAATTCAGGATTAAAACCAATTTTTTCCAATATTTCTTTACGGATTACAAAATTATTAGTCTGAAAACTTAAATAAGGCTTTTTTATCCGTGACTCAACGGAAAGATTTTCTCTTTCTACAGCAAATTTCCATCTTAAATAATGATCAGAATCAGGAAAGTATCCGGAAACAGTCCTACCTCCGTAAATGATACCTGTTTGTGGATTATTTTGTATAAACTGAATATAATTTTTCAGGAAGTTTTTACCAATAACCTTTCCGTCACAATCTAGAAATAACAGATATTCTCCTGTTGAAAACGTCAGAAAACGGTTACGGATGCGGGAACGTCCAATATTTTTTTCAAGAAAATCAAAATGATAAACCTGATCTTCAAGGTTTTTATTAGTCTCTTTAAAATTTTCTTTTGAAGCATCATCGATCAAAATAATTTCGGCTTCAATTTCTTCGGCTTCAATTTCTTTTTTTAAATCAAAAACCAATTCACGAACATCAAAATTATAGACGGGAATACAGATAGAAAGCTTCATTTCATCAGATTTTATCTATGACTTTCTGGATGGTAAATTCTTCCAGACATGCCCAATCTCCCCTATAGCATTCTTTATCTCCAAAAACAGAGCATGGTCTACAGGAAAGATCCTTTACCTGAACTACATCTTCTTCTTTTTGCCCGAATCCTAAAAATCCGGCATAAGGATGTGTTGCACACCATATAGAAACACATCTGGTTCCCACAATACTGGCAAGGTGCATATTCGCAGAATCCATGGAGATCATAACATCCAGTTCTGCAATCTTTTGAAGTTCTTCAGTAAGGCTTAGTTTTCCGGAAAGGCTTTTGGTGTTGGGGATCAAGGTTTCCCATTTTTCAAGGGTTTCCGTTTCTTTTTTTCCGCCCCCAAAGAAGTATATAGTATATTTTTGGGCTAAAATGCGAGCTAATTCAAAGGATTTTTCCAGAGGAAGCATCTTTCCTTTATGTTGTGCAAAAGGCGCAAAACCAACACCGGATTTATGGCTTAAAATTGGTCTAAGCTGATGTGACAATTCTACTTTAAAACCCATTTCTCTAAATACATCAGCATAACGCTCAACTGTTTTTTTCAATTGAACTTTATCGAGATTCCATACATCAGTAAGATGTTCTTTTTCCTCTTTTCCTTTATTTATTTTAAAAACTTTTAACCCTTTTCTTCGGTATAATCTATCCAAAATTTTGGTTCTGATCACATCATGAAGATTAGCAACATAATCAGGATTAAACTCGCTCATCAGTTCATTACTCAATCTTCTCAGTCCAAAAAAACCTTTATAATCATCAAGATTAATTCCTTTAAATATAACATTGGGAATTCCGGCAAATAAAGCTTCAAAGTTTTTTCTGGATACCATGACAATCTCCACACCGGGATTTTGCTCAAGAAATTCCTTAAAAACAGGAACCGTCATTGCAACATCTCCAAATGCAGAAAAACGATATGCTAAAATTCTAGTCACAGTTATGATTTCAGTTGATAAGCTACTGCGTAAAATTTGATTTGCTTAGTCATTGCCATCAATCCATTGGCTCTTGATGGTGAAAGAAATTCCTGCAATCCGATCTCTGAGATAAATTCAAAGTCAGAATCAAGGATTTCCTGAGTAGAATGTCCACTGTAAATACTCACCAAAAGCGAAACAATACCTTTGGGTAAAATTCCGTCAGAATCAGCATTAAAGAAAAGTTTACCGTCTTTAAATTCAGCGTCGATCCATACTTTACTTTGGCAGCCTTTAATCAAGTTGTCATCAATTTTCTTATCCTCAGAAAGTCCTTTCAGTTCTTTTCCAAGATCAATGATGTACTCGTATTTCTGCTCCCAATCCTCAAGAAACGCAAATTCGTCGATTATTTCCTGCTGTTTTTCTTTAATGGTCATTTTAATCAAATTTCTTTGTGCAAAGATAATAAATTATGCTTTAGGCATTCAGTCATAAACCATAAGTCTACTTGGGCAAATACCATTATCTTGTAGAACACATCTATAAAGCGTTAGAAGCTTTTTCAAAAACCTGTAATAGTTTTATTTCTTCATTTTCCCAACAAAGAAACTGAGATGCTTTTTCGAGTTCAGACTTATAATTCATTCTTCCTTTTCTTAAAACCTTTTTCACGGCTGCTGCAATATTTTCCGGCTGATGATCTTTAATGATCTCACCCACATCAAACTGGTTTTTTATATTCTGCATTTCGGGAAGATCTGACAGAATTAAAGGAACATGAGCCTGAATACAGTCTAAAACCTTATTAGGTAACGAATAAAGATAACTATCTCCCCCATTTTCTTCAATACTCATCCCGCAATCTGCTGTTAAAGTAATTTTTCTCAGATCTTCAGGTATTAATTTTCCAAGAAACTGAACTTTATGATTAAGATTTTCCTTTATTACAAGATTTTCGTATTCATGTTTTCTGGGACCATCACCCGCTATCTTTAAAATAACATCTTCAAGGTAATGCATCGCCTTGATCACTTTATCAATACCTCTAAACGGATTGATTGCTCCTTGATATAAAAGTATTTTAGGATTATTTTCAGGAATATCAATAGCAGTATTTAATCTTCTTGGTGCATTTTGAACAACTATCGGTTGAATACCATATTTTTTCTGAAACCATTTTGCATAGCTTCCACTTGCTGTGATCATCCATTTCAGCTCCGGAATGACAGTTTTTTCGACATAACGCCACAATTTTTGTGACATTTTGCCCTGAACCGCAGGCATTTCTGAAAAGATTTCATGACTATCAAAAACCAATGGAATGTTTAGCTTTTTAGCAATAAGATAGTTTGGGTATAATGCATCAATATCGTTAGCATGAAGAATTGTATTACGATCTGCTTTTTTTTTCAGCGCATGGTATAGCTTCCAGTTAAATTCAAAGTAAGCTGTTTTTAAACTTTTAGACGATAAATGAATTCGTGAGAACGGGTAAGGGCGCTGCATATCTTCAGCTCCATTCCAATCATTACCAATGAGTTCTATATCATATCCATTCTCATAAAGAGTACGGCAAACCTTTTCAATACGCTGGTCTGTATATAAATTACTGAAGGCAGATGTAATTATTTTTTTCTTCATCAAGCTTTTTTACCAAGCAATAAATGATAGATTTGAATAAAGCAGATAAGTCCGTTCGGGATGATAACCGGCCAAAGCATCCCATTAAAGATACCATAAATGACAAAGCAAATACACCCGATCATATTAACAACTCTGATTTTGCTTACATCTTTCAATATGAAACTCAATACGATAAAAACTGAGGCTGAGTATCCAATATAAGTAGTAATTTCAGGATTCATGAGGAATTTTTAGGAATAACAAACTTAATCATTTTCAATAAGATAATAAAATTTTTTGTGACATAAAGTCATTAATTGATTTTTGGTAAAATATTTGTAATTTAGATAATGAATAAATGGTAACGTTGCCTTTATTCTAATGAGATATATTATGGATTATAAGTTTTCACAAGGTTTGAGCCAAGTGTTCAAACAAAGCAAAAGCGAAGCTAAAAGGCTGAAAAGTGAATTTCTCAATACAGAACATCTACTTTTAGGTATTATAAAAACGGAAAACTCTGCAAAAGAAATCCTTCAAAACCTTAATGCGGATTTAACACAAATCAGAAGAAAAATTGAAACTTTAAATACAACAAGTCTTAATCCTATTTCTGAAGAGGTTACCAATATTTCTTTCACTAAGATGGCAGATCATGCCATTAAACGTGCAGAGCTAGAATGTCGTCAATATAAAAGCAATGAAATTAATACCGTTCACCTGCTTTTAGGTATTCTATATAAATATGAAGATCCTACTTCAAATATTCTGGGAGCATATGACATCGATTATGAAGGAGTTTCAAGAGAGTATCAGACTATGCTTAAAAATTCCGGGCAGTCTCCACAGATGAGCGCTTACGATGATGATGATGAAAGAGAGGAATTTGAGCAAATGAGAAAGCCTACAGGAAATTTAGGTTCTGCAAAAAGTAAGACTCCAACTTTGGATAACTTTGGTAGAGACTTAACTTCTTTGGCTAGAGATGGAAAATTAGACCCAGTAATCGGACGTGAAAAAGAAATTGAGAGAGTTTCTCAAATCTTATCTCGTAGAAAGAAAAACAATCCGCTTCTTATCGGGGAGCCCGGAGTTGGTAAATCTGCGATTGCGGAAGGTCTTGCTTTAAGAATTCAACAGAAAAAAGTATCAAGAGTTCTTTATGGAAAACGCGTGATCACTTTGGATCTGGCAAGTTTAGTTGCCGGAACAAAATATCGTGGTCAGTTTGAGGAAAGAATGAAAGCAATCATGACCGAACTGGAGAAAAACAGAGATGTCATCTTATTTATTGATGAGCTTCACACTATTGTAGGTGCAGGAAGTTCTACAGGAAGTTTAGATGCATCCAATATGTTCAAACCGGCTTTGGCAAGAGGTGAAATTCAATGCATCGGGGCTACTACTCTGGATGAATACCGTCAGTATATTGAAAAAGACGGAGCTTTAGAAAGAAGATTCCAGAAAGTAATGGTGGAACCTACTTCTATTGATGAAACCATTCAGATTCTGAACCAGATTAAAGATAAGTATGAAGAGCACCACAATGTGATTTATACTCCTGAAGCGATTGCAGCGTGTGTCAATTTGACATCAAGATATATTACTGATCGTTTCTTACCGGACAAAGCCATTGATGCAATGGATGAAGCTGGATCAAGAGTCTACATCAAGAACATGAAAGTTCCTACTGAGATCATCGATTTTGAAAAGAAAATTGAGGAAATCAAAGAACTGAAACAAAAGGCTGTAAAAGCTCAGGATTATCTTGAAGCAAGAAAGCTTAAAGATGAAGAGGAACGTCTTCAGATGGAACTGAATGCCGCTCAGGAAAAGTGGGATAAGGATGTAAAAGAGAAAAAAGAAACCGTAAGCGAAGAAAATGTAGCCGAAGTGGTTTCTATGATGAGTGGAGTTCCTGTAACGAAAGTGGGCAAAAATGAGCTTGATAAGTTAGCTCAGATGGACGAGAAACTGAACGGAAAAGTGATCGGACAGGAAGATGCTGTGAAAAAAGTTGTTAAGGCAATTCAAAGAAACAGAGCTGGTCTTAAAGATCCTAACCGTCCAATAGGTACATTTATCTTCCTTGGAACAACAGGGGTTGGTAAAACCGAATTGGCAAAAGTAATGGCGAGAGAACTTTTTGAATCAGATGAGTCTCTTATCCGAATTGACATGAGTGAATACATGGAGAAATTCGCTGTTTCAAGATTGGTAGGTGCGCCTCCGGGATATGTTGGTTACGAAGAAGGTGGTCAATTGACTGAAGCGGTAAGAAGAAAGCCTTATGCTGTGGTTCTTTTGGATGAGATTGAAAAAGCTCACCCGGATGTATTCAATATCTTATTACAGATCCTTGATGAAGGTCACGTAACAGATAGTTTAGGTAGAAAAATCGACTTTAGAAATACGATCATTATTCTTACTTCAAACATTGGAACAAGAGATCTTAAAGATTTCGGAGACGGTGTAGGATTTGGTACATCAGCGAAGAAAACTACTTCAGACTCAAGAGCAAGAAGTACCATTGAAAATGCACTTAAAAAAGCATTTGCTCCTGAATTCTTAAACAGAATTGATGATATCGTTATCTTCAACTCTCTTGTACAGGATGATATCAAGAAAATCATTGATATTGAACTGAACAAGCTTTATGGCAGACTTGAAAAATTAGGATATAAAGTTGAATTAACTGAAGAAGCGAAAAACTTTATTTCTGAAAAAGGATGGGATAAAGACTTCGGAGCAAGACCATTGAAGAGAGCCATTCAGAAGTATATTGAAGATTTATTAGCAGAAATGCTTGTCAATAAACAACTGAACGAAGGAGAAACTGTAGTTCTTGATCTTAATGAAGCGAAAGACGCTTTGGTTGGAAAAACTTCAAAACCTAAGAAGTCTTCAGCTGCAGAAAAGTCTTCTTAATTTTAAATAAATAATTTAATTTCAATAGAAAAGCATCGGGGTTTTCTCGATGCTTTTTACTTTAATAAGTTTTGGCTAAAGCCAATTTGATGTTATATTTTTGTAAGATGGGCTAAAGCCCATCCCTATTGAATATTAATATTGCAGTGCCTAAAATTATCTGCGTCAATCCGAAAAATCTCCGAGATTATATTTAAATAATAATATTGTTGTGAAACGCAAAGATTTTGTCTACAATACAATTGAATGCTGCCAGATTCTTTCAATGGATACCATCATTAAAGTCCCACCACAAATCCTATATTCGGAACCAGACCGTTTGAGAATACACTAGAATTCTCTTTCCAAAGTACGTTATACATCAGACCAATCTGCATAAAGGAATTATTTCCGATTCTTTGCATATATCCTCCTCCAAGGTACAGAGCATTTTCTTCTCTATTATATTTATAGTCATAGTATTTATCATTATAATTGATAAAATAGTGTTGAAAATTTCCACTTAAATAAAAGGAGCGTCCAATATAGTAATTGATAAATGGTCCTATTCCAAACATGGTAGACCTGTAATAATCTGAAGTCTGCCATGAAACACTTCCCACTGCTCCACCTTCAAGATCTTCGGTAATTCTGTATCCTACTCTTGGAGATGCCTGTAAATAAAAGGAACTGTTACTTCCAAATCCTAATCCGATTCCTCCACCGAAAGTCCATTTGTTATTTTCCTGTACGGGAGCACCTATTGAAACCTGGGAAAAAACTGATCCTGAGATCATCAGCATCATAGAAATAATAAACTTTTTCATATGTAAATACTTTATTTTGGTAATATTTTATGTCATCAATATGATGATTATAATTAATATCGTTTTTATCGATGTTTAAAATTATGGTTTTTTTACGAATATATTTAGTTGTATTTTTGCCGGGTCAAACTAAGAACTCCCGTTAAGAGTTTCGTAAAATTGAAATATAATGAAAATAGTAGTTGGTCTTTCTGGAGGTGTAGACTCCAGTGTCACAGCATATTTGCTACAACAGCAAGGTCATGAAGTAGTGGCTTTGTTTATGAGAAACTGGAACGATGCTTCCGTAACGTTAGAAGATGAGTGTCCGTGGATTGAGGACAGTAATGATGCCCTGATGGTGGCACAAAAACTAGGAATTCCTTTCCAGGTTATCGATATGAGCGAGCTTTACAAGGAACGTATTGTAGATTATATGTTCGCTGAGTACGAGAAAGGAAGAACCCCAAATCCCGATGTTTTATGTAACAGAGAAGTAAAATTCGATGTTTTCATGAAAACGGCAATGTCTTTAGGAGCGGATAAGGTAGCTACAGGACATTATGCAAGGGTAAACTCAACTTTTGATGAGAATGGTAAGGAAATATTCCATTTGCTTGCCGGAAAAGATAACAATAAAGACCAGTCTTACTTCCTTTGCCAATTGAGCCAGGATCAGCTGTCAAAAGCTTTATTTCCAATCGGGGAATTAACAAAACCTCAGGTAAGAGAAATTGCAAAAGAAATTGGATTGGTAACGGCTGATAAAAAAGATTCTCAGGGATTATGTTTTATTGGGAAAGTAAGTCTTCCACAGTTTTTACAGCAACAATTAAAGCCAAATGAAGGAGAAATTGTAGAAATTTTCAAAGATTCTCCATTATTTGCTGAAGAACAACCTGCTTTTTCATCTAAAGAAGAAGAACTTGAATTCCTTTCAAAAAAAATCAACTATAAAAAAGCCGATGGAAAAGTAATAGGAAAGCATCAAGGTGCTCAGTTTTTCACTATCGGACAAAGTAAAGGTTTAGGAATAGGCGGACACAAAGAAAGTTGTTTCATTGTTTCCAGAGATATGGAAAACAATATTCTTTTTGTAGGAGAAGGAAGTCATTTCCAGGGGCTTTACAAGAAAGCTTTAAAGATTGATAATTCTGAACTTCATTGGGTTCGTGAGGATCTTAAACTTCAGAATGGACAATCTATGGAGGTAATGGCAAGATTCAGATACAGACAGCCTTTGCAGAAAGCAACACTTCATCAGTTTGAAAATGCTTTTTATGTTGAATTTGAAGAAGCTCAGTCTGCGATTGCTGAAGGACAGTTTGCATCATGGTATATTGATGAAGAACTTATCGGAAGTGGTGTAATTTCTTAGGAGATCCTGGTTATTGGGTGCGTGTTTCGAGATACGTGATACCGATGGCAGAATTTAGAAATGGTTGTTCACTAAGACAAAAATTAAAAATCATACTTTGATATTATAAAACCCGAAGCAACTTTTGTTTCGGGTTTGCTTTTGAAATAAAAAGTTTTTGAAAATATTTTGTAACGTATTTCAATTTGTCATACTTACTGGATAAATAACAATAAAAAATATCATTATGAAAACTTCATCTTCAAACAATCAATATGCATATGCCAACAATATTCTTATTGCTTTAGTGTCTGCGGTTTTTGGTTACAATCTCTATCAGGTATTTGTACATCCCGAAAAATCCAATATTGCTATAAGCCTTATCTTAGTGGTTTTGACTTCTATTATGGTCCGAAAATACGGTTATAAGCAGGTAAAAAACACATCCAAAGAATAATTAATTCTAATATATTTATATAAAACCCGAAGCGTCTTGTTTCGGGTATTTTTTTGTTAAGCCTTTATTTACTTTTTCAAGTACAATATCATACGTCTTCTTATAATATTTAAAAAAATTAAATTTTCCCTGTAACGTATTCTGAATTATCGTACTTACTGTATAAACAACAAAAAAATATTATTATGAAAACTTCAACTTCAAACAATCAGTATGCATCAGCCAATAATGTATTGATCTTCTTAGTTTCTATGCTTTTGGGTTATAATATCTATCAGGAAATTTATCATCCGGAAAAATCTGATTTTATTTTATGTGTAGTTTTACTAGCTCTCACTTCTGTTATGGTACAGAAATACGGAGCTAAAAATGATCAAAAAAGCGAAAAATAAACATCAAAATCTAATTATCATATGAGCCCGAAACGAATTTGTTTTGGGTTTTTATTTTAATTATTTTTATGCCTGGAATATATTTAAACACTTTAATTCAATACGTTATAGCAATATTTACATAAATTGATTGTTCTAAATATGAACCTTCAATTATCTTGCTATGGAATATTATGAATTGTATGAAGTTTTGAAAGATCATTTTGATTCCGGAAAAAATATTGTGGAGATCGAAAACCTAAACTTAACCATTGAATCTGTCCCCTTTGAATCCAACGTTTCAGATCTTCTTCATGGTTCTAAAAATTTGGATTGTCCGAAGCATCATCAACCTTTGGAAATCAATGAAAATGCCTATTTAGTATACCATCAGCATTCCGTAGACATTAAAGACTCTGATATTGAATGTAATAAAAATTTTGAATATTATATTCTGAAAAGAGCTGATGTGGAAATGACAAAAGGTTGTATTATCTTTTTTCATGGGCTGAATGAAAAGAAATGGGACAAATATCTTCCTTGGGCGCATGAATTGGCTCAGAGAACTCACAAAGCGGTTATTCTCTTTCCTATTGCCTTTCATATGGATCGTGCAGAAGCCATCTGGAGTGATCGTCACCATATGTTGGAAATTGTAAAGTTCAGAAAGAGCAAATATCCTGAAAACACTCATTTTTCTTATGTAAATGCCGCTATAAGCTCAAGATTGGAAGCTCACCCTCAAAGAATGTTTTGGTCCGGATTACAGACCTATTCTGACATTATTGAATTGGTAAAAGAAATCAGAGAGGGCAAGATCAAAAGTATTTTTTCCGATGCACGTTTGGATCTGTTTGGCTATTCCATTGGTTCATTTTTATCTATGATCATTAAAATGGCAGATCCACAGGGTTTTTTCACCCAATCTAAGGTTTTTTGCTTCTGCGGAGGCATGACTATTGACCGTATGTTTCCTATCTCCAAATACATTATGGATTCTCAGGCTACCATTAAAATGCAATCAGTTTTTACAGAGCTATTGAGTTCAGACTTTAAATTTGATAACAGATTAAAGCATTATCAGGATGATGATCTCCATCCACAGGAAAGCTGGTTCAAAAAGATGCTCAGGTACAATTATTTCCAAAATGAAAGGGAAAAAAGGATCAAAGAGATCCAATCTCAGATAAAAGCTTATGTTTTGGAAAAAGATTCTGTGGCTCCTCCAATGGAAGCTTTAAATACTCTTCAAGGCGGTTATAGGAACATCAATGTAGAAGTTGAAATAAAGGATTTTCCGTTCGATTATTCACATATGGTTCCCTTTCCTCTTACTTATAAGAATAAAACAGAAGTTACAGAGGCTTTCCAACATTTCGTAAAGTCTGCCAGTGATTTTTATGCTCAATAATGCTCAGGAAAAAATGGCGAGAAAGAGTTTAAAAAGAAATAGTAAAAGGTCCATGGTTGTGATTTTTAGTTTTAAATAGTTTAATTTAACTTACCAGCCAGTCTTTGAAATCTTTGACTCGATCTCTGCTAACTGTAATTTCTTCTTCCGGTTGGAAGTTGAGTTCTACTTTGTAATACGGTGAAGTGTGGATATTTTTGATATAATCCGAATTGATAATAAACTGTCTGTTCACCCGGAAGAATTTTTTTTCATCCAAAGTCTCCACGAGTTCGTCTAATGTAAAATCCGACGGATAAATCCTGTCCTCAGTCTGCAGATAAACGATCTTATTTTCACTGAAAAAACAGCTTATTTCGTGGGTCTGTACAATCTTCAGATTATACCCGATTTTTACTAACACTCTGGACAGAATAGATTTTTCTTTTCTAATCAGCTGCTTGATATCCTGCGATCCTATTGTATCACCAGAAGGAATAAAGGATTTAAATTTTTCTACAGCTCCGGAAAGATCTTCTTCAAGTATTGGTTTCAGAAGGTAATCAATACTATTTAATTTAAAGGCTTTTAGGGTATATTGATCAAATGCAGTCGTGTAAATGATAAAGCCCTTGGTAGGTACTTTTTCAAAGATGTCAAATGACAGTCCGTCACCCAGAACAATATCGGAAAAGATAAGCTGGGGATGTTCGTTTTCAGAAAACCAGGCAACCCCCTCTTCCACTGATTCTATTTTTCCAACCAATTCTATTTCAGGAAAGTTACTTAACATTCTCTCCAGTTTTCTTGAAGCAGGTTTTTCGTCTTCGATAATGACTGTTTTAATCATCTTTGGTTATCGTTTTATAGTTTTTAAATTCAGAAAATAAAATTAGATAAAAACAGGGAGATTTTATAAATCAATCATTTTTTTATTTTTACCCTCTTCTTTTTCTATGATTTTTCTTTCCCACTCGTCATTAAAAACAAACAGAGATATTGCTTTTACGACAAGAATCAATGCCCAGACAGTCAATATAAAGTGTCCGCTCAATACATTATAGTGAAACCCTTCTCTTATCAAATCATTTCCAATAACGATTCCTGCGATGATTCCAAACCACATAAGGTTTTTATAAAATTTCTTTAATTGTTGAGCTCTGTTGTTTGTGTTGTTGTAATTCATGATATTTTGTTTTTAGTAGTTTATAATTATTAAAGTGTTTTAATTTTTCTTTTTTCTTCCTCCATCAGTTCTTTGATCTTGTTTTCTTCCCATCTTTTCCCAATTCCGAAAATATTCACTGCATGAAAAGCGATTCCTATTCCCCATCCAAGCATTGGCCATAAAAACCATAAGTATCCGGGTGCTGTCATCAGGTTCAATATTGCTAAAAAGGGAATAACGATACAGAAAGAAGTAAGGTTTCCGTAAAATTCTTTTAGTTCTTTTACTCTTTTTGAAGCTCTTTCGTAAGCTGTTGTTTCTTTAGTATAAGTTTCCATAATTTTTATTTTTAAAGAGTTAATTTGTTTTTTTCTTGAGCCAAAGGTATGGCAGCAACAAGCATCAAATCAACTTTATATTACCGAGTGGTAGATAATGCTAACTGAATGGTAAAAATTCCGGAATAATAGATTTTATGGATGGAGATTCTTATTGTTAGAGTACATAAAGCAGTATAATAACACCCTATTTTAAGATGTGATAAAACCAGAGATTTTCAGTTAATTAACCACACTTTTTACGACTAATGCACAAATAAAATTATTCGTGCATTAGTGGCTATTTAAAACAGATTATATGTGTGAGGAAATTTAGTAAATAAACGGGATGAGCTTTTTCGTTGTTTTTCTATACTTGATGTATTCTTCACCAAATTGTTCTATAAGCACCTGTTCTTCAATTTTAATTCTGTAAGCAAAGGCTAAAAATGGTGGTACAAAAGCAAAAATAAGTGACAGCCAGTTATTGAGATATAACCCCAGTCCCAATGAAGTAAGCAGGGAAAACGCATAAGAAGGATGTCTCAGATACTTGTAAAAACCTTCTTTTTTGATCTTATGATCTTGTTTAATGGTAACATCTACTGTAAAGTATTTTCCAAGCGATCTGATAATAATAAACCTGAAAATAATTCCTATAAGGATGAATGCTTCTCCTACATAATAAATCCAGATATGATGGATTATTGGCAGTGAAGAAATATTGGAGACGGTAACTGCTGCTGCAATGGAGAAAGGAATTGCCAACCAAAGAATATTCAATGTAGATTTATCTTTGTCTCTTTTATCTTCTTTGCCGGATTTGAGCATGTTTTTATAAAGAAATTCACTAAGAAACCATGCCACCATAGAGATTAAAAACAGCGTGTGTAAAGCATTCATTGGATTGATATTTAGTGTTAGACGAATGATGAAACTTTTTACAACTTCTCTGAATGGTCTTTTTCCATCAGTTCACGAATCTTCTTCTCTTCCCATCTTTGTAAATAATCATTTTTGGATAAAAGAACTACTGCTGCATGTGCAAGAAGCCCAATTCCCCAGAATGTAGCCGTGAAAAAGTTTTTGAACTGAAAGTAGCTTTCCCCAGGCTTTAGATGAGTATAGTTGTAATAGACAATCATCAGGTTTACTACCACATAAACAAATAGGTGAGCATAGAAACTTCTTAATCTTTCTACCTGTCTTTTTGCTTTCTGATATTCAATATCGTTTTCGTCAAATGTTTCCATCATTTCTGTTTTTTTGTTTGTTCATTATTTCACGAATCTTCTTTTCCTGCCAAGATTCTCCGACACCAAAAACCTGGAAGGCATGTGAAGCTAATCCTATTCCCCAGCCAAATACCGGGAACCAAAACCAATGAAAAGAGCTTCTCGTAAAAAGGTTAATAAAGATCAAAAAAGGAATTACTATACAATAAGAAATCAGATTCATATAGAAATCTTTAAGCTCTTTCACTCGCTTTTGTGCCTTTTTGTAGCTCTTATAATTTTCATCCGGTTCTGAACTGACAATATTAGGTTTATTAAGCAGCATCGGAAGTTTTACTTTAAAATAATCTTCAGATTTCTCAATAAATACATTTCTCTTTGTGAGTAAAGAATAACGTTGTACGATATTGGCAAGCCCTATTCCTGAGCTTTCTTTAATCTGTTCTCTTACTTGTAGATTATTCTCAATGCAAAGAATATCATTCTCTGAAAATATTCTGATGATCAAAGGTTTTGAGGAAGTAGCAAAATTATGCTTTATACAATTTTCTAAGAGGAGCTGTAATGATAATGGAACTACATATTTCCTATAATCTTCTTTTTTGACTTCAAAAATAAAATCCACACTGTCTTCGAATCTTGTTTTTAAAAGATCGCAATAGGTTTTGGCAAATTCCATTTCGTCTTCTACAGTTACCAGCTCTTTATCTTTTTGTTCAAGTACATAACGATAAATCTTTGACATTGAAGCAGTAAACTTCTGTGCCTGGCTTGGGTTTTCATCAATCAATGAGCTTAAAACATTTAGAGAATTAAAAAGAAAATGTGGATCAAGCTGGTTTTTTAAACTTTCAAACTGAGCATTGGCAGATTTGGCAATAAGCTTCTGCTCCACTACTTCTTTTTTGGATGCCTTCTTCAATTCTTGCATAAATCCTTTCGCATGTAAAAATGCTGAAATGAGCAATGCAATATTGATAGTAAACCAATTGGTAATATTATATTTCCCAGCCAGAAACTCTTCTGTAGTACTTGCTTTCTGAATCAATACAAAATTGATATAGTTACAGAAGTACACCAGTATAATATTTGCGATAACAATAGAAACGATGCTGATAACCGCTCTTTTTGAAGTTTCTTCAGACCAGGGAAATCTTTTATTGAGAAAGCTGTTAATAAATCCATTTCCGCCACCCAATACAACCGTATAAATTAAGGAAATAAGTATTGTGTATATAAAGTTTTCTATGCTCTTTTCTGAGGTAAATGCAAAAAAGAAAAACATAGAGACAATGAATGAGATGACAAACAGCGTTATAATATCCTTACGTTTCATGATTCGTTTTCTTGAGTCAAAATTAGCTTTTATTAAAGGTATCAAAAATTATTTCTTACCGAACGGTTACTTTTCTTCGCTGAACGGGATCATAAAAGAAATTGCTTCAATTTTTAATCCTTCACATAGCACTCACGCATTTATCAAATTAATTATTAATTTGAATTTTTAACAAACAATAACCTACAAAACAAACAATTAAATGAAAATAATTTTATTTATTTTAAGATTTATCGTAATTTAGTGAAATACAAAACAGCGTTATCCGAAAAGCTTAAAGAGTAGGAACTATCAAAAAACAAATTAAAATGAAAACATCTAAAAAAATGATGGGCTTAAAAAGCTTATCCAGAGAAGAGCAAAAGAAAATCGGAGGTGGTAAATTACCTGTAAAAGACCCGTGGAATGATGATGGATGCGGGTGGACTATGTGCAGAAACCAGTTTGGAAGATGTACAGCATTCATTGAGCAATGTGTATAACCCCCTTCTTTTATATAAAAAATTGAAAAAGTATCAGTAATGGTACTTTTTCTTTTTATTATTAAAATCACATAAAAAAACCTTCATTATCTGAAGGTTCATTTTATTATTTTGATGGTTCCGCTGGCAGACTTAGAAAGTATTCTGCTTCTCCTTTCCCCCAGTTCGGGTCTAATGTTGTTTTAGGTTTGTAAGCATTAAATTTCGCCAATGCTTCCTTGAACATTTCTAATCCTTTAGTTTTGCTTCCACCAAACTGCTCAGGAGTAAAGTAAATATCTTCTGCTTTAATCAAAGCAATTCTTGGGTTAGCAGGATCTAGTTTCTGCGCAATATTAAGCTCCTCACTGGCTCTCATTCCATCTGTCATATACCTTTGCTGCGGATTTACCATCATTCTTAAAGAGTAAGCCATTTTTTTCAATAAACGAATCTCGGCATTATCCGCTCCTGCAAGATTCTGAGCCATTGCCAAGTGCTTTTCTGCCTGAGATGCCACCCCATCCAGATCCTGCATCTTTCCATCTCTCATCATTATTCTTCCTTTCTGAATATAGGAAAAAGCAGCATAGTATGCCGGAAGCCACTGTGAACTTTCCTTACTTCCTATTCTCTGAAAATCATTAGCCAACGTCTGGAAATCTTCAGCTGTTTTGCAGGTTTCAATTTTAGCAATCTTTTCGGACATAATTTTTTCATAATCTGACTGTGCAAAAGAAGTTAAGCTCATCAGAACTAAAGCAAAGCTTAAAAGATATTTTTTCATAATAATTGATTTTTTAAAATTAGTTTTTATCGTTTCCCGAAGGTATGTTTTTATAAATTATTATTGATAGCATCATCCGTTTTGTCTACTCCGAAACTAATAAATGCTCCTATAAAGACAAAAGTATTCACTGGTGGGACAATTGCAGAACTTCTGGAACCATCCGCAGAAAAATTGGAGCCATATACATTCTTTGATCCTAAAATATTACTGATACTCAATACAAATACCGGAAATGCCTTAGCATCTTTTTTACCAATATTCGGAAGATAATTGATACTGAAATTCAAAGCATTATAATCTTTCAACCTGCCTTCATTTCGGGTATAATTAATTGCATTTCCATTCTCAAATGTAGAAGCAATATCATAATAAGGGCGTCCTTTTGCATAGGTATAAGATAAGTTAACCCCAAGTTTCCATTCCGGAATAAATCTTTTTGCTACTGCCGAAAGAGTATGTTCAGCCGCAAAACTTGGTTGCAGGCTCACAGGATAATTCAGGAAATCCCTCTTTGAATCCAGGTATGAATAGCTAATCCAATAATCGATATTTTTAAATGTCTTTTTATTATCTCTCCAGAAAAACTCCACTCCTTTTGCATATCCGTATCCATCATTATTCAAAGCGGTTTGAATCTGCTGATTTTGTTCTTTATCCGGTGTTACATTAAATGTTTTAATCAAATGGTCATACTTTTTATAAAAAGCTTCAAAACGTAAAGTTCTTCCCTCTGAAGCCCTCTGAACCTGAAAAATATAATGTTGAGATTTTTGAAATCCAAGATTCGCAGGAGCATTGATGTATTTACTTTCTGGGTTCTGATAAAAAAGTCCGTAAGCTAAAGAAGTTGTCCAGTCTTTTGCAAGTCGGTAGGCAATAGCAAAACGAGGGGCAATATTGTTTTTATCTAAAAAAGAAGAATGCTCTGCCCTCACTCCTATTTTCGCAGATAATGCATTACTGAAGCCAAAATCGGTTTCCACAAAAGCGGAAGAAATTAAGTCTTTATAATGTTTCTGCACTGTTTCAAAATTCAGGTTTTCATCGGTATTATTTAATTCAATTCCTCCTCTGACGGCACTTATTTTGTTGATTTTTCTTTCAAGAACTGCTTTAAAATTCAGATAATTTCCGTCTGTCAGAAGCTGAGTTTGATTGGATTCAAGATCATTGGTTTCCGTAGAAAAATGAAGATTTGATCTGTTGTAAGAGTAAGAACCGCCTACATTCAGGAGATATTTTCCAAATTTCTGCTTAAAAGATAGATTATGAAAAGTATTTTTACCATTAAGTTTTACCAGACTGAAATCATATCCGGGCTCTAGACTTTCTGATTTTACTCCCATTTTATTGGAATTGAACATTCCGTAATATTTGAAAAAGCCGCCTGATTTTGTTTTGAATCTGAAATTCATATCTCCGTTAAGCCCTTGCGGAGCTTCCACAAAATCTGTATTAAAATTAAAGACTTTCTGCATCAGACTTAAAAGAGAATATCCTGCTGTAGCACCATAGGAGTAATTTTTATTGTCTCCCAGCTTTTGAAATCCTGCGCTCAGGAAAATGGGTGAAATTCCGAAATTATAAGATGTTTCATCTGGAAGGTCAACACTTTCTAACATTAAAGCTCCGGAAAGCGCCTGCCCGTACAACGCAGAATAGCCACCACTGGAAAATATATTTCCTTTAAAAAGAGAAGTATTGAACTGATCTCTCCCTGCAATTCCGGGAACAGAGTTAGAAAAATAATTATTGATAAGACTTCCGTCCATAAAGATCTTAGATTCTGTACCGGTACCTCCACGGATAAAAAGACCTTCCGTACCTCCTACTTTCTGTACTCCGGGAAGATAGGTTAATGCTGAAGAAATCTGCCCGTCTGCACCCGCCGTTGTATAAATATCAATGGGAGTAAGCAAAGCGGTTGCTCTTTTCTTATCACTTGCCTCAATAGACCCTGCAGAAACTACTACTGCATCAATCTCGCTGATCTGTTCTTTAAGATCTATATTACCTAATGAAATATCCTGATTTTCAATACCAATCGATTTTTGAACCTCTTCGTATTTCTGATGAGTGAAAGTGACGATACGGTTTCCCTTTTCCGAAGTTTCAAAAGAGAAGTTTCCTTGTGAATCTGTAGTTGCCCCATCATAAGAATCCTTTAGAGTGACATTTACTTCACTTATTCCTTTATTCTTAAACACTACCCTTCCAGAGATTTTTATTTGAGCATTCCCCATCATAAAGGCTGTAAATGCAATGAGAAAGAATATTTTATAGACCTGAGTTTTCATGGTTGTTATTTTATATGTCAAAAGTAACACGTCCAATACCCTTCTGTAAAAAAATAATTACTGAAGGGTATTGTTTTGTTACTGAACGGGAAATTAATGAATAGGAATGCAGAAATCAACGATCATTTTACCTTCCGGATGTTCCTTAAAATTGGAATGATAGATTTCAAACGGAAATGTTCTCCTTACGGAATAATTATGCTCATTCATCCATAGAAACAATGATACCCAGCATTGCTCAAAATCCTGAAGGGTCACTTCACCACTTCCTACAATAAATCTTCCTGCTTCTATCGTCTCGGAAAAGACTTCACCTTTTGGTTCTCTCAATTTTTCATCCAATAGCATACATGCATGAATTCTAACCTTATCAGCGGGTGTTACTTTAAAGCTGTCATGGTATACAGAAATCATTTTAACATTTTCTCTGGGAAACAGGTTCTGCTCTTTTGCCCAGTTGATCAATAGGTTGTAGGAAGGTTCTACCTGAGCAATCCCAAGGCTCATTACTGCTGCCAGATTCATTTCCGGCATTTCTTTTACTTCGATTTTTAAATTCATTGTAGTCCAATTTAATAGGTTTTCAATACTACAAATGTATTGGCTGAAAACCGTATCAATTTGTCCGTTCTTGCTTTGTGTTTGTAAAATCTTGTGAAAAGTTTCAGGTGCCGTTTTTCGAAAATCTGAAGGCGGTAATCCGTAATATTTTTTAAAGGTCTTACTGAAAACGGAGTGGTTTGAAAATCCAAGATCGAGGTAAATTTCTTTAATCTCTACATGCTTATGAACAGCCAGAAAAAGGGCGCTTTTCTCTATTTTCTTACGGATAATATAATTCTGAAGTGTTTCTCCTGTAATAAGTCTGAATATTCTGTGAAAATGAAATGGAGAATAGGCACTGATCTCTGCAATTTTTTCCAAAGAAAGATCAGCGTCAAGGTTTGCATTGATGTATTGAATTGTTTTTACAATCCGTTTTTTATATTCTTCCAAATCAGAAGTTTTTACTTACAAAAGTATTGATTGATTTTAAATTTCTGTTGTCCTTTCTTGCTGTTTTTCAAGATAAAAACAGGGTAAATCATAGTGTATCATCTACACTCCTTCCGAAAAAAAAGACTAGAATCATAAAGCGCTTTGAAAAAACTTTTTTAAATTTATCATAAATATTACTATAAATCATTTAAAAATGAAAGTACAAACACTAGCATTATTGGCAGGATTTGCATTTTTAGCTGCTTCATGCGGAACAACAAAAACATATTCTGTAAATGCCAAAAGCGGAACTCAAACCGGAGGAACGGCAAAGTTTACCCAACAAGGGAATGATGTCATCATGAAACTGAATGTAACTAACCTTACTCCTGGAATCCATGCAGTACACATTCATGAAAAAGGAGACTGCTCTGCGGCAGACGGAACCTCTACAGGCGGACACTGGAACCCATCCAAGAACGACCATGGAAAATGGGGTGCTGAGCATTTCCATATGGGAGATATAGGGAATCTGGTAGCGGATCAAAACGGAGTTGCAACCCTTACATTCAAGACGGATAAATGGTGTCTTGGATGTACAGACGAATCCAAAAACATTATCGGTAAAGGGCTTATTGTACATGCCGCAGCCGATGATTTCCATACTCAGCCTACAGGAAATGCAGGCGGAAGAGTGGGATGTGTAGAAATTAAGTAATCCATTTATTCAATAAAAAAACCGATAATTTTCATTATCGGTTTTTTTATGTTTATGATTTTACTCCCATATCTGATACAATATTCATTGCTTCCTGCAGGTAAAGATCTTTTTTCAGATTCTTGATCCACATTTCAGATTTCTTTTTGAAAGCTTCATCTTTTTTCTCTCTTTCTACTTCAGCCGGATACATGATAAACTGAAGTCCGTTTTCAAATTTCGTAAGTACTTTGAACTTTTCGATCTGAGATTTTCTGTGTTTCATCAGCTCGTTAAACTTATTAATATTCAAAGTAATATTTTCTTCTTTATCCAATTTCTCTCTCCATTGAGCAGATTCCAGTAAAAGCTGGTAGTTGCTGTTTTTAGCCATTCTGTCTGCACTTGCTTTTTCAAGAGCCTGAATGTTGAAATAATTCAGTTTTTCAAATTTGGTAGCTGGAATTTTATCCCAGGCTAAAGCAAAATCATCATAACGTTCTCCTACTTCTGCGTAAGTAAAGAAGTCTTTCATCTGAATATCGGAAACAATTCCTTTTCTCTGTGTAGATTCTCCTGTAACTCTGTAGAACTTCTGAATCGTCAGTTTTAAAGATCCGAAATCATCTTCAGTATTAAGGAATCTGTTCAGGTCAACAAAAGTTTGAACGGTACCTTTTCCGAATGACTGTGGAGATCCTATGATCATTGCTCTTCCGTAGTCCTGCATTACTCCAGCTAAAATTTCAGATGCTGAAGCAGAAAGTTCGTTTTGCATAATCACTAGCGGACCTGTCCAGATCGGAGCCTCGTATTTGTTCTTTAGAGTCTGTATTTTTCCATTTCCGTCTTTCACCTGTACATAAGGTCCGGCATCCATGAAAAGCCCCATAATATCACCTACTTCCGTTAGAGAACCTCCACCGTTATTTCTCAGGTCAAGAACGATTCCTTCAATATTCTGAGATTTAAGCTTAACGATTTCGTTTTTAATATCATCAGAAGCATTTCTTCCTTTTGAATTTTCAAAATCTGCGTTAAAGCTTGGAAGGTTGATGAATCCGTATTTCTTTCCGTTCGGTGCGTTTACTACAATACTTCTTGCAAAAGTATCTTCGATAGCTACCTCTTCACGAACCATTGTTACATCTTTGATACTACCGTCTTTTTTCTGAACAGTTAATGTAACAGGCGTTCCTTTTTCACCTCTGATCAATCTTACGGCTTCATCAGAAAGCATTCCTACAACGTTTACAGCGTCATCTTTTGGCTTTGATCTTACTTTTAAGATTTTATCTCCTTCTGAAAGCTGCTTAGATTTCCATGCCGGTGCTCCAATAGTCAATGCTCCAAGGTAAAGGTTTCCTTTTTTCTCCTGAATGATTGCTCCGATTCCGATTACTTTTCCTGTAAACTGAGTGTCAAAGTCTTCTTTATCTTTAGGAGAATAATAGTTGGTATGTGGATCAAATACCTCTGTATAAGCATTCATATACACAGTAAACCAATCCATTTTCTTTCTCTTTTTGAATCTGGTAAAGGTATCTTTTACAAGGTCTTTTACTTCGTCTGTAGCTTTTTTGATCTTCTCATCCTGAGTAAGAACTTTTAGCTTAATGGTATCTTTTAATTTGTATTTCTGAACAGAATCTTTCTTCTCTTTTTGAAATTCCTCTTTGCTGTTCATCGATTCAATTTCCTGAAGGATATTGTATTTGATGAATTTTTTCCATTCGTTATACTGTTCCTGTTTGTTGGCAGGTACTTTTTTTAACTTTGGTTCCAAGGTAAGCGTTTCATCTTCCTGAAGGTTGATTGGCTTACTGAAAATATCCTGAGTAATCTTATCAATCTCATCTACTCTTTGGTAAAGTCTGTCGATTGTCAATTTATAGAATGTAAGATCTCCCTGATTGATATAATCATCAAGTTTTGTTTCATGCTTACTGAATTCATCCATATCAGTTTGCAGGAAATATCTTTTAGCAGGATCTACTAACTCGAAATAATGCTTATAAACATCCTTAGAATAAGCATCATTGATAGACTTGGGACTATAATGCAGGTAAGAAAGGGTGTTTTTTACACTCACCATTATCGTCTGCATTTTTTCATCATCGTTCTTGGGCGAGTTGAAGCAAAACATTAGACTGGTTAATGGAATAAGAAGTAAAAATTTATTCAGTTTGAAATTTTTCCACATAAACTGTCTTTATTTATTAATTTTTGAAAAATAAGTATTGTAATAAGTAGCAATAATTTGCAAACTGTTACAAACGATCAAATTTAATACCTTATTTACAAATATCGCACAGTTTTAAGTATTTTTATTCAAAGTGATATCAGCCTCTTTCCTTTTTATATTTTTAAACACACAAGTTCACAGTAAAATAGGGTATTAATTCTAAACTGTTAAAAGATATTCATAAATAAAACGGTTTCATAAAAAATCATAAATAGGTACCACAAAACCTCATTTTCCTTCATAAAGGCACAAAATATGCTGATAATTAAACATATAACTTTAAAATGTAATGTCATGAGAAGTTTATTATGGTTAATTGCAGTAATCTGCATCGTCGTTTGGCTATTAGGAATGCTTGGAATCGTACCAGGAATCAGCACAGGATACTTAATTCATATTTTATTGGTAATAGCTATTATCGTTATTCTTTACAACATCATTACAGGAAAGAAACCGCTTGATTAATTATTGACGGTGAATGACGGGTAAAATTTTATCCTTATAATTCGGGAAATACAACATCTTTTCACCATCTTAAAGCAATGAATAACAAGTCTGTTATTTTATTACGTCTTATTTTTGATTACATTTGATGTGTTGAAAATTCACTTTGTTCTATTCTCAAAAGAACAGATTGTACTGCATTTGTATAAAAAAAAATTAAGATAATATATGGAAAGACCGCTTATTCTGGTTACTAATGATGATGGAATTACAGCTCCTGGTATCAGAAATCTTATCAGTTTTATGAACGAAATCGGGGAAGTAATTGTTGTAGCACCGAACTCTCCTCAAAGTGGTAAAGGTCACGCTATCACAATCAACTCTACCTTAAGCTATGAAGAAGTAACTCTTGATGGACCTCAAAAAGATTATTCTTGTAGTGGAACTCCTGTAGACTGTGTAAAGATGGCATTGGATAAAATCCTTACGAGAAGACCTGATATTGTAGTTTCAGGGATCAATCATGGAGCCAATTCTTCTATCAATGTAATCTATTCTGGGACCATGTCTGCAGCTGTAGAAGCTGGTGTAGAAGGTATCCCTGCTATTGGATTCTCTTTATTGGATTTCAGTTGGGAAGCAGATTTTACTCAGGCAAAAGAATATATTCAGAATATCGTAAGAAGAACTCTTGAGAACCCGATGCCTAAAGGAATTGTTCTTAATGTAAACATTCCAAAGTTACCTGCAGAGGAAATAAAAGGAGTAAAAGTGTGCAAGCAAGCTAATGCTAAGTGGGAAGAAAGCTTTGACGAAAGAATAAACCCGCATGGTAAAAAGTATTATTGGCTAACAGGTTATTTCAACAATATGGATGATTCTGAAGATGCTGATGAAACAGCTTTGGCAAACGGATATATTTCGATTGTTCCTGTGAAGTTTGATCTTACAGCTTACGAATACATGAAAACATTGGAAGAAGTAATGGCTTTTAATGCCGTGAAGGAATCTAAATAATACTGTTATTTTAAGATAGAAAAAGCGTGAAATTTGATTTCACGCTTTTGTTTTTTTCTCGCAGATTGGGCAGCTAACGCAGATTTACTTAGCAATGTCCATCACTTATACGCAATAATCAGTGAAAATCAGTTTAATCTATGGGAAATAAAAAATTCCAAATTCTTTGATGGACTACAGATTTTCGAAGATCAACACAGATGATTATGCTTAAAATTAGCTAGAAATACTCATTTATTTCTGTGTTAAAATAATACCTTATCTTCTTTTCTAAGTTCCTCTAAATAGCTTTTCTTGTCATCACGGTAGAAAAGGTTCATAGTTTCAAACGGAATTAATTTCAGGTCTTTGTTTACGATATGAACACAGGATTTTTTCACTGCTCTTACATCAAAATCATGGGCATCCATGAAGTTCATAATGATAATTCTGAACAAATTATCGTAATCCAGATCCGGAGCACATACTTCCGGAAGGCAGCAAAGCAACTGATTAACCTTAGGTTTTACTTTATCAACAGAAATACCGGTACTGAAAATATCCAGCAGCTGCATATGAAGCCCTTGATCCTGTTCGTAAACAATGGTATTTCTTGATTCATTATTCAGAAGATCGGCAGGATTAATATAACGGGTTAAAGGAATAGTTTCTCCTTCAAGTTTTAAAATATAACCCATTGCCAAAGCATCCGGATTACACGGAACCGGAATAATATCATCAGAATTCAATAACGGAAACTGATTAATAATTTCCTGTCTCACTTCTGTTAAGGTAATTTTTTCATGAGCAGAATCTTCTCTGTTTCTTCCTGCAATTTCTACTGGCTGAAAAGTAATTCCTCTAACACATTTCTGCTTTAGGGCAAACTCAATAATTTTTCCGATTTCATCTATATTTTTGCCTTTCTGGAGCACAATCACTAATGTCGTGGAAAGGTTAAGCTCATTCAATTTTTCTAAGGCTTTCATCCTTACAGCAGTAAGATCTTTTCCTCTGAAATCTTCTAAAACTTCCGGCTTAAAAGAATCGAATTGTAAATATACTTCAAACTCAGGAGCATAAGTGGCTAGCTTTTCTGCAAAACCAGGATCGTTGGCAATTCTTATTCCATTGGTATTCAACATTAAATGTTTGATCGGTTTTGACTTGGCAATATCCATGATCTTGAAAAACTCAGGATGAATGGTAGGTTCTCCTCCACTGATCTGAACCACATCCGGTTCACCTTCATTTTTAACAATGACATCAAACATGGCTTCAATTTCTTCCAGACTTCTATGACTTCCATAATGGGGTGAAGACATAGCATAACAGGTAGGACAGGTCAGATTACAACGGTCAGTCACTTCCACAATAGAAAGACAGCTATGTTGCTCATGATCTACACACAGCCCACAGTCATACGGACATCCGTATTCTACATCAGTACCAAAGTGAAGAGGCATTTCCGAAGCTTTATTATAGTTTCGTATGTTCTTATAGTAATGGACATCTGAAGCAATTTTTGTTTTGAAAAAGCCATGATCCGGACATCTTTTGGTCATAAAAACGGCTTCATCCTCTATAATGATCTTTGCACCTACCCTTTTCAGGCATTCTGGACAAAGACTTATGGTATAATCGTAATAGGTATAGTTTCTTACTGGCATAATTGATTTTTAAAATGCTTATCCACAGATATATCCGCTAATCAGACCGAAGGCAAGTAAGCAAATAACAAAAGTCTGGATAAATTGTTTTCTACTGAATTTTCTGTTGTCTTTACTTTCATAGATCAGTTTCACAATAAAAGTAATCACTATAGAAAAGAACAAAGCTCCCAAAATCATAATACCAACGATCATGATTACCAATCCGGTAAGATCACCCGCTTCTAAAATTGTTAAAGGTTTCATTTTAAATATTTGATTTGGTGTTTTTAATAGTATAAATGTAGTAAATAATTACACAAATACATACAAGCTGAATCGTTCCCAGATTTCCTGCAATTTCAATTCTTGGTTTAATAAAATCCAACAAAAATCTAAATGTAAAATAACTCAGCATAAAGATCTGAAAAAGAAAACCGGACGGATATTTCCTAAGCTTCTGAATATATTTTAAAATGATCCAAAGAGTAATGAGAAAGCCTATTTCATACAAAGCAACCGGATGTCTAAGGTATTCATCTCCCAAATGCATTCCAAAAATAGAGTCCGTGGGAATACCATACGTTTCTTCATGAACCCCAGTAAGAAAACATCCTATTCTTCCAATGATGATTGCCAACATTAAAGGAAAAACAATGAGATCTCCTGTACTTTCTTTATGATTCACTACTTTTTTAGCCAATTCTACTCCCAATAAACCAAATGCTAATCCTCCGACAATGGTATTACTGGACCAAAATTTTTGAAAACTAAAGTTATCAAACATCAAATAGGGATTTTCGAGATTTCCTATCAGTTTGGAACCCAGCAAAGCCCCAGCAGTTGCTCCTATGAGAACGGCAGCAGAAGTATTGAATGGAAGTTTTTCTTTTGATTTTCTTTTAAGATAAAAATAATACCTCATACCCAGAAACATTCCAACGGCTTCGAAAAGAGGATGTGCAAGAATTGTTTTGCCAAATATATGAAAGGTTACAGGAAAATCCATTGTTTCAAAAGTAAGTCATTTGAGATTATTTACTACCTTTATTCTGACAAATAATTACAAAATGCGTATAGAATATGACATAAAACTGGGGTTTAAGGATGTAATGTTCCGCCCAAAGCGTTCAACATTGAAGTCTCGTTCAGAAGTAGATCTGGAAAGGGAATTTATTTTTAAACATACTCAGAAAAAATGGAGTGGCGTTCCCGTAATTGCAGCCAATATGGATACCGTGGGAACTTTTGAAATGGCTGTAGAACTTGCCAAAGAAAAGATTATCACAGCTGTTCACAAGCATTATACTCCTGAAGAATGGGATCAGTTTCTGCAGAGTCAGCCTGAAAGTATTCATCAGTATATTGCTTTAAGTACTGGAACAGGAAAAGCGGACGAAGAAAAAATCAGACTTATCTTAGAAAAGCATCCAAAAATCGAGTTTCTGTGTATCGATGTTGCCAATGGTTATTCCGAGCATTTCGTTGAGTTTGTGAAGACAGCAAGGACTAATTTCCCTGATAAAATCATTATTGCAGGAAATGTTGTAACCGGAGAAATGGTAGAAGAGCTTCTTTTAGTAGGTGCTGATATTATAAAAGTAGGAATTGGTCCTGGTTCGGTATGTACTACCCGTGTGAAAACCGGTGTTGGCTACCCACAATTATCAGCTATTATTGAGTGTGCTGATGCTGCTCATGGGCTGGGTGGTCATATCATTGCAGATGGAGGTTGTAAGGTTCCCGGAGATGTTGCAAAAGCCTTTGGTGGCGGTGCTGATTTCGTTATGCTTGGCGGAATGTTTGCCGGACATGACGAAAGCGGCGGTGAAATGATTGAAGAAAACGGTAAAAAATATCGTATGTTCTATGGAATGAGTTCAAAAACAGCCATGGATAAACATTCCGGAGGTGTAGCAGAATATCGTGCTTCAGAAGGAAAAACAGTAAAAGTTGCATATAAAGGTCCTGTAGCCGAAACAGTGAAAGATATTCTAGGAGGTGTACGTTCTACGTGTACGTATGTAGGGGCTTCCAAGCTTAAAGAGCTTTCAAAAAGAACTACTTTTATCAGGGTTCAGGAGCAGGAAAATCAAGTTTTTAACTGATAAAATTTAAAAATTTGCATAAAAAAATAGGCTACACAAAATGTGTAGCCTATTTGTATTTTTTACATCAACATTCCACCGTCTACGTTTAGCGTCTGACCTGTAATGTATGATGACATATCACTTCCGAAGAATACACAAGCATTAGCGATATCTTCCGGCTGCCCTCCTCTCTTCAAAGGAACACCGTCTCTCCATCCCTGAACTGTTTTCTCATCCAGAACAGCAGTCATTTCAGTTTCAATGAATCCTGGAGCAATAGCATTACATCTGATGTTTCTTGAACCTAATTCAGCCGCAACAGATTTTGTAAATCCGATTACACCTGCTTTAGAAGCAGCATAATTTGCTTGTCCTGCATTACCTTTTACTCCAACTACTGAAGTCATATTGATGATAGATCCTGATTTTGCCTTCATCATCGGCTTAATCACCGCTTTTGTAAGGTTAAATACTGAATCTAAGTTTACTTTGATTACTTTATCCCAATCTTCTTTGGACATTCTCAACAACAGGTTATCTTTTGTGATTCCTGCGTTGTTTACCAAAATATCAATCTGCCCAAACTCTGCCATTACATCTTCCACTAGTTTTTGAGCTGCATCATAATCTGATGCGTCAGACTGATATCCCTTAATTTGGGTTACAGAACTTAAAGCTGCCTCTAATTCTTTAGCTTTGTCTACAGAGCCGGCGTAGGTAAATGCTACTTTTGCCCCTTGCTGAGCAAACATTTCAGCAATCCCCTTACCGATTCCTCTTGTAGCTCCGGTAATTAGTGCTACTTTTCCTTCTAATATTTTCATATCTATGACAATTATTTTCTTTATAACTCATTCAGCTTGTGTTCGCTGACTCATTCAATCTTTATAATTCCCTTCCGGAATTAAACGGTTTGCAAAGATATTATAAATTGTTATTCAACACATTGAAATCGTTAAAATACTTAGTTTTTTTGTAGATTTTCTGTCATTTTTTTAAAGTACTTACAAATCATTTCTAAACCTGGTGAAATAAATAAAGTCTGTTTTTTTATCTTTGGTTACTTTCAAAACTTCTTTCATCCAGAAAAATTTATCGTAAACAATGTCTGTTAAAGGCTCATGTTGAAAATTCGATACCCCATATTTCCCCTCCTTCTTTACAACAATTTCATTTTCAAAATTATCAAACGTAATAATATCTTCATAGACGAACGGTACAATTTCCGTACCCTTTCCATCAAGAATACCATAAAGATTATCCTTATTCATACAAACAAGAGGCTTGGAATACTCATTGAGGATATTAAAATATTCAAGACCTTGGTTCTTAACAACTTTGATTCCTTTAAGCTCACTAACAGACTGATTGGCAGCAGAAAATCTGTAATATTGATCTTTTCTTTTAATCAAAACATTATCGGGATAAAAACCAACGATCTGATCTTCTTCATTAAGAATATTCTTAAGTGTAGTGTCAAAAAGTTTTTCTTCGTTTCCTTTTTTAAGGTAAATCAAATCTTTTCCTGCAATTGTAAAGTTTTTGATATAATCATATTCCTGGGGAATAATTAAATTTCCCTGTAAATCTACAATACCTGCTTTATCAGTTTTATCACTATAAACACTGAAAAGATCATTGAATAAAGGAGTTAGATATTTAAAAGTATTGGGATAGAGCTTTTGGTCTTTCTTATTAAAAACAGTTGCTTTACCTTTTTTTCGGAGATAAACATAGTCTCTTTTACCAAAGTATTCAGGAGTGATATCACTGTAAATTTCATCAGCTATCAGAGTATCATTGATATCTATCAATCCATACTTTCCAGTTGCTTTATTTTGAGTTATCAAATAAGGATAAGCATTGATATCTACTACATTTTTTGAAAATTTATGTAAGGTCTGTCCGTTTTTTCCAATGATTTCAGGCTGGTTCTCTTCATTAATGATAAGTGCCTTATCATTTTCGAAGTTGTAATCGTCTTTAAACTCTCTGTTACTAATCTGCTTCCCGTTGAAATCATACAGAAACCATTTTTTATCTCTCAGAACAAAAAAAGCATCCTTTCCCACAAACCTTATTCTATCCGAATCCGGAATAATTAGTTTACCATTATAGTCGTAAAGGATTTCTTTACCCTGTTTAGAAGCTATAATACGTTCTTTACTCCACCATGGCGTATTAAAATCCTGATCTTCAAGAGGAACTAATTCAGTTCCTTTTTCGTCGATAATAGCAGATTTTCTTTTGTTTCCTTCTTCAGAATAAAGAATAAACCTGTTCTTGAAAATATGAGAAATCCCTCCTTTATATTGAGATTCAAAAGTAATATTTCCTTTCGCATCTATCACTCCTTGCTTTTTAGAAACAGGGTCATAAGCAATTCCAAAACCATCAGAATACGAGCTTACCTCCTTCCCTGTTTTTTTGGAAAGGAGAACCTTAGTGTATTGGTTAGTTTGCGCCATACAAACTGTAGAACACAATACAAAAACTAATTTTTTCAATTAAAAATTAAATAGAATTATTGACAATAAGAACGATCTCTCCCTTTAAAGTTTTACTCTTGGAAAATTCAATTAACTCAGTGATTGTTCCGCGTTTAGTTTCCTCAAATTTTTTGGAAATTTCACGGCTTAAACTTGCCTTGGTATTTTCACCAAAGAATTCCTTGATCTGTTCAAGAGTGGTATTGATCTTGTGAGGACTTTCGTAAAGTACAATGGTTTTCTTTTCTTCTGCAAGCTGCTTTAGCTTCGTTTGTCTTCCTTTTTTTTGTGGTAAAAACCCAGCAAATAAAAATTCATTATTCGGAAGTCCTGAAACTACTAATGCAGGAATCAAAGCTGTAGCACCTGGAAGACAGATCATTTCAATATCATTATCAGCTCCTGCTTTTGCCAATAAATAACCCGGATCTGAAATTCCCGGGGTTCCCGCATCGGTAATAATGGCAATATTCTGACCGTTTTTAAGGTCTGTAATAACTTTCTCCGTCGCCTGATGCTCATTGTGTAAATGATAGGATTTCAAAGGTTTGGAGATTTCAAAATGTTTTAAAAGTATTCCAGAAGTTCTGGTGTCTTCACATAAAATATAATCAACTTCCTTAAGAACGTTTACCGCTCTGAAGGTCATATCTTCAAGGTTCCCAACCGGTGTAGGAACAAAATATAAGATTCCGCTCAAAATTATAAGAATTTATTTTCCACCAATATCCAAAGTCGCTGTGCATATTCATCCACATTACTCCATTTTCTGTCATAATAAAGGTCGCTCAGGTATTCTTTGGCTTCCTCCAGTGTTTTGAAATGATTTAGCTGGGCTACTGTATCATTCAGATCTGCCTGGCTTCCTTCAAACAACATTTTTGAAAAGGCAATTCTATCATTCAAATCAAGTCTAAACTCTGGTTTAGACTTTTCAACTTCCATAAGGTTGGTAGGAATATTAGATTTAATAATACTTCCCGTATCCTCCTTTATTGGTGTTGACTGGCTTTCTCTTGGGAAGTCTCTTTCTAGAGGATCATCGTCAAAGAGAGTTTGAACTACTTTCAACCCTTTGATATTGGCTAATTTTATTTTTTTCTCCTGATTGTATTCATCTAAGTTTTCAAAACTTTCATCAGAAGGATGTTTTTCTGTTTCTTCGGGAACAGGTTTATCTATATCAACAATTTTTCTTCGATCATAAACTTCTGCCAGAAGTTGTTCTTCTTCTTTTTCATCTTCGGAATAGTCATTTTTGATCTCATTCAGAATATTATCAACATTAGAAGTTTCAGATGCAAATTCTCCCTGTTGTAAAGAGATATTGGAAGTGACAAACTGTTCTTCAGTTTCTTCCATTAATATTTCATCATCAAGCATTTCCGTATCAAAAATACTTGGAATAATCTCAGTAACTTTATTTTCTTTTGTATCACTTACCACAGCATAATCTACTTCATTCTTTTCAGATTCATCATCAGTATCTATTTCATTCAACTGATTATTAAAAATAGCTTCTTCTTCTGTGTCTTCATTAGTAAACATATCTTCATTGATATCTTCGTCAGAATCCGGTTGAGCATCAGCAAGAATTTTTTCTTCATCTACAAAACTCAAAACAGCTTCATCAGCAATTGAGTGCTCATTTTCATCTATTTCGTTCAATTGATTATTAAAGATAGCTTCTTCTTCTGTAACACCCACATATGAAGAATTTTCATGAGCTTTTTCAGCTGTTTGATCTTCATTGTTTTCTTCTACAAAACTGACAATATTTTCATGAAACTCATTCTCAACAATTTCGTTTAATTGATTATTGAAAACCGCTTCCTCTTCGTCAGATCCAATGATAAAGCTATCATTTTCATGTTCATCAATTTCATTGAGTTCGTTATTAAAAATAGCTTCTTCCTCAGTCACTTCATTTCCGGAATCATGATGTTCAAGCTCTCCTGAAGCAAAAGAAACAGTATGGATTTCGGAATGATGAACGGGCTGTTCTGTTACAAAGTATTCGATATTTTTTTCCAGTAATTTCAAAAAAGAAATCCTGTTAGCAAGCTCATCTACAAGATCTTGCTTGGAAAGTAATTCGTCCACATTATTTATTTTGTCCAGATTATCGATGATATTCATGGATTCAAAAAAAATCTTTTCCTTTAAATCTTGGATATTTTGCATAATAAGATTCTTATTAAAATTGCTTACTTTTGATGTTGAAAATATACGGCTAATTTAACAAATGTTTTTAGAAAATACAATTAATCATTCCAAACAAAGTGGTTGGATGGAAGTGATTTGTGGCTCTATGTTTTCGGGTAAAACCGAGGAGTTGATCCGAAGATTGCGTAGAGCAGAAATGGCAGGACAGAATGTGGAAATTTTTAAACCGAAACTGGATATCCGGTATTCAGAAGAGGATGTAGTTTCTCATAATCAGAATAAAATTCGCAGTACTGCAGTAGAAAATCCGAACGAGATTCTTCTGCTTGCTTCCAATTGTGATGTAGTTGCAATAGATGAAGCACAGTTCTTTGATGAAAGCATTGTAGATGTTGCCAACCAATTAGCCAATAGCGGAATACGAGTTGTAATTGCAGGATTAGACATGGATTTTCTGGGTCGCCCTTTCGGACCGATGCCCAATTTGATGGCTACCGCAGAATATGTTACAAAAGTGCATGCTATTTGCAAGAGAACAGGTAATCTTGCCAACTATTCTATGAGAACTTCCCAAGGAAACGATCTGGTAGAGCTGGGAGAAACTGAAAGCTATGAAGCTGTAAGCCGACGTGTATTTATTGATGAAGTGCTTTCAAAAAGGAAATAATAATAAATACGACGCACAGTAAATGCTGAATGCATCAAACATAAAATATATTCACTTAATATAAATGAAAAACGTGAAAGCAATATTCTAAAATTTCAAGATGAAAAAATTAGCTGAACAATAAGAGCTATTATTCTTTTGGCAATTTTACCCTATTGCTTTTTCGCCTTAAAATAAAGCAGAAAGGGCACCAATGAACTATACAGTACAACAAATTACAGAAATCACCAATGCACAGGTTATTGGAGACAAAAGTCTAGTGGTTAAGAATATAGCTTATGACAGCAGAATTATTTATTCAATTAAGAATACTGCCTTTGTAGCTATTAATACACATAAAAATTCTGGTGAAAAGTTCATTGAAGCTGCCATTGACAGAGGAATTAATATTATTATTTCTGAACATGAGTATCCACAGTTTGAAAATATAACTTGGATTATTGTTAAGAATTCCGTGGATTTTCTGCAACAATTAGCAAAGCATCACTTCGAAAATTCTCATTTACGATCCATCGGAATCACAGGAAGCAATGGAAAAACTATTTTAAAGGAATGGTTATATCAATGTCTGTGGAATGAATTTCCAACGGTAAAAAGCCCAAAAAGTTTTAATTCTCAGATAGGACTTCCGCTTTCTCTTCTTCAGATCAATGATTCTCATGAACTGGGAATTTTTGAAGTAGGAATTTCTCATCCGAATGAAATGGAAAAGCTTGAAAATATTTTCCATCCGCAAATTGGACTATTAACGCATATCGGAACGGCACATGCTGCCAACTTTTCTTCTGAGGAAGAACTGATCGATGAAAAAATTAAACTTTTCAAAGATTCTGAAGTGATCATCTATAATGGTGACCATTCTTTAGTAGAAGAAAAAATAAAAAAATTATACGCTGATAAAAAGCTGATCTCTTACGGGCTTAAAAATAAAAATCAGGTCTTCATCAAAAAAAATACGAAAGATGAAAACATCATTGTTGACTATTTTGGCGAAGAAATCAGTTTTCCTGCTCATCAAAGAGACGAATCGACGTTAACCAATGCTACAGCGCTTATTACAGTCCTAAAGGAGTTACAGGTCGAAAATAAAAAGATCGTCGAAAAAATCAATCTTTTAAAAGCCGTCGAAATGAGGCTTGAAGCAATTGAAGGAATTAAAGGCAATATTGTCATCAACGATTCTTTCAATCTTGATCTCGATTCTTTGAAAACTGCACTTCAATTTTTGAATGAATATAATAAACCGAAAAAATCTTTGGTCTTAACAGACATCGTAGGGGTGAGTACTAATTCTCAGGAATTGTATGAAGAAGTTTCGGAGCTTGTCAATGAACAACATTTCGATTCTGTATTTCTGATTGGTGATGAAATTTCAAAATATAGTGAATTATTCAAATCTAAAACGTATACTTTCATAGATACCAAAGAACTTATTGAAAGTAAACATTTGTCTGAAATAGAAAATCAGATTATTCTTCTAAAAGGAGCGAGAAAATTTGAAATTGAAAAATTAAAAGATATTCTTGAGCTCAGAAAGCATGATACCGTTTTAGAGATTAATCTTAATGCTATTCTTCATAATATCAATTACCATAAATCTCTTTTAAAGCCACAGACAAAAATGATGGCTATGGTAAAAGCTAATGCTTATGGTTTGGGAAGTTATGAAATTTCGGAATTTTTACAACATCATCATATCGATTATCTTGGAGTAGCTTTTGCCGATGAAGGTGTTGAACTTCGTAAAAAAGGAATCACCACTCCTATTGTGGTAATGAATCCTGAGCAACACAGTTATCAGACTATTATAGAATACAATCTTGAACCAGAAATTTATAGCTTCAGAGTTTTGGAATTATTCTATGAAGCTGTACAAAAATCAGGATATGATAAGAAATACCCTATCCATATTAAACTAGAGACAGGAATGCACCGTCTTGGATTTAAAGGTTTTGAATTGGATCAGCTAAGTGAAACTTTAAGTAGTAAAAATCTTAAAGTTCAAAGTATGTTCAGTCATTTGTCATCATCTGATGTTCCTGAAGAAAAGGAATTTACATTTAATCAATTAAAGACATTTGATAAAAATTCAAGCTATCTGATTGAAAAATTAGGATATGCACCTATCCGACATATTTTAAATTCTTCCGGTATTACAAGCTACACAGATCACCAATATGACATGGTAAGAATTGGTATAGGAATGCTTGGAGAATCACCAAATCCTCAAATACAAAAACAATTACAGTCTGTGGTAAGTTTTAAAACCGTAATTTCACAGATATCAATGGTAGAAGACGGCGAATCTGTAGGATACAGCAGAAGATTTAAAACAGACCATCTTACCAAGATTGCTACCATTCCTGTAGGATACGCAGATGGTATTCCAAGATTAATAGGCAACCAGGTTGGAAGCCTTGGTGTCAACAAAACATTGGCTCCAATTGTTGGAAATATCTGTATGGATATGATGATGCTTAATGTGGATCATGTTCCTAATGTAAAGGAAGGTGACATGGTAACCGTATTTAATGCAAAACCAAGTTTAAAAGAATTCGCAGATTACTGCAAAACTATAACCTATGAAGTATTAACATCCATTTCACCTCGGGTGAAGCGGATCTATATAAAAGATTAACTATGAGAAAACTCCTGATTCTTCTTTTCGTATTCCAGTTACTGTGGTTTCAATCACAGGTAAGAAAAGATTTAGTGATTCCCAAAAACCCAAAAATAGGACTATCACTTGCCGGTGGTGGTGCTAAAGGTTTTTCACATGTCGGAGTGCTTAAAGTATTAGATTCTTTGGGAGTAAAAGTAGATTATATTTCCGGAACCAGTATGGGAGCTATCGTGGGCGGACTGTATGCTTCCGGATACTCTGGTAAAGAAATAGAAAAAATTGTCATGGACACCGATTTCTATTCTTTGATCATGGATCCAAAATCCAGACAGGAAACCACCTTTTTTAATAAATCTGTTGACAAATATCTTTTATCTATTCCTTTAAAAAATGGGAAAATTACACTTCCCTCTTCCATCAGTACAGGACAGAGAAACGTTTATCTTTTAAAAGAACTTTTTAAAAATGTTTCCAATATCGAGGACTTTTCTAAGATGCCTATTCCTTTTTTATGTGTTGCCACCAACCTTGAAAGTGGAAATATGCAGATCTTTGAAAAAGGCGATCTTGTACAATCTATTATGGCAAGTTCAGCATTTCCTTCTTTAATGGACCCCGTTAAAATTGGAGATAGTATTTATATAGATGGAGCAATGACAGTAAATTATCCATCAAAGCCTTTAAAAGACAAAGGAATTGATATTGTCATCGGTGTAGACCTTAACCAGGACCTTTCCAAAAGAGAAGATTTAAATAACATTATTTCCATCCTTAATCAGGTTATTGATTTTGGGATTAAAAGAGACACCAGAAAACAATATAAATATACAGACATCAATATTAAGCCTAATCTTAAAGGAATGTCTGCTACAAGCTATGATGACAAAAAGAAAATTCTCGACAGTGGCTATGTAGAAGGCTTAAAATATACCCAAGTACTGGATCAATTACCTAAGCGTCCTTTTGACCGTCTCAGACAACGTGTAAACCCCATATACTCTAACGTATATAAGATAGATAGTATTTCTATAGAAGGAAGTAAAATTTATGGTAAAAACTATACTTTAGGTAAAATGGGACTACGCCTTCCCTCTCTGCAGACCTATGGAAGCATCAATAAAATGATTGATAAACTTGTTGCTACCAACAACTATAAATTTATCAATTATGATATAGTTCAGGAGAATGATGCTAATTATTTAAAGCTTTATGTGACCGAAGATGATGCTCGTCATTTCTTAAAATTCGGACTTCATTATGACGAAGTTTTCAAAACCGGGCTTCTTTTAAATTATTCAGCAAAGAGACTATTATTTAAAAATTCAAACCTTTCGGTGGATGTCATCGTTGGTGATAAACTTCGATATTATCTAAACTATTTTATTGATAACGGATATATTCCAGGATTCGGTATTTATTCTTCAGGAATGAGCTTTGATCTTAAGAATGTAGATAATAATGTTATTGATAAATGGGAATGGATGAGAAATGAGGCTTATATACAGTCTGTATGGAAGGATAAATACGCTATCGGTGGTGGTATTAGCCATGATTACTTTAAAGCGGAAATCAATGGCGATAATAGACGCTACAGCCGCTTTCTAAATCCATATGTATTTCTTAAAACAGATACGCAGGATGATAAGGAATTCCCCACTAAAGGTGTGTATTTCGCAGCAGAAGGAAAGGTTATAGATCTCTTAAAATCCGAAGTTGAAAAACGAATAGTTCAGATCAAAGCAGATTTAAAGATTAATATTCCTCTTGGAAAACAATTTACCTACCGCTTAAACTTATTTGGGGGAGTAACTCTTGGAGAGAACCTTCCACCCTATTATCAGTTCAGACTGGGGGGATTATTTGAGCAGAATATTATTAATTTTAAAAGTTTCGCAGGATTTTATTTTGCCCAACTTCATACCAATAACGTGATTTTAGCATCCAATGATCTTCAGTTTAGGTTTAATAAAAACTATTTTATCAGCGGAAACTTTAGCTTTGCAAACCTTTCAAATGACATTAAATTCGAAGATGCAGTTAAAGTAAATTTCAGCTCGCTTGGACTTACGGCTGGTTACAAATCTCCTTTCGGGCAGATAAAAGTAAACTTCAGCCACTCATTAAAAAACAATCAAAAAGGCATATTCAGTGTTATTTTAGGGCACTGGTTTTAATACAATGATACAATTCTTTTACGAAAATTTACCAGAATCGGTAGATACAGATTACAAAAAATGGCTGGAAGATCTTATTCTTTCAGAAGGGAAAAAACTAGGAGAAATCAATTACATTTTCTGTGATGATGAATATCTTTTGAAGATCAATCAGGATTATTTACAGCATGATTATTATACCGATATCATCACTTTTGATTATGTAAAAGGTAAGACAATAAGCGCTGAGATTTTCGTATCTTTGCAACGCATTTCAGACAACGCCTCTACCCTTTCCCGAGATTATGAAGATGAATTAAGAAGAGTTTTAGCCCATGGTATTTTACACCTTGCAGGCTATAAAGATAAGACGGAAGAAGAGGAAAAAGAGATGCGAAGAATGGAGGATCTGTACTTAGCTAAATATAGCGATTTAAAGAATTAGAATTAAATAATCACTTAAAGTCCGATATCTAAAGTACTCAATTCTAGCAACAATATATGTTTACCTAGAGTGCATTCTTCAAAAATGTTTCACGTGAAACATCAAGGTTAAAGTTAAGGTTTAAAGCTTAAATAAGCGAGATAAAAATGATTTCAGAAATATATGACGTGATCGTAGTAGGTGCAGGACACGCAGGATGTGAAGCAGCAGCAGCGGCAGCCAACCTGGGTTCAAAAACACTATTGATTACAATGAATATGCAGACCATCGGACAGATGAGTTGCAACCCCGCAATGGGTGGAATCGCAAAAGGACAGATCGTAAGAGAAATTGATGCAATGGGTGGATACTCCGGAATCGTAGCAGACAAATCTGCCATCCAATTTAAAATGCTGAATCTTTCAAAAGGTCCTGCAATGTGGTCCCCAAGAACCCAAAATGATAGAATGCTTTTTGCCGAAGAATGGCGACTTGCATTAGAGAATACTCCTAATCTTGATTTCTTTCAGGATATGGTGAAACAACTGGTTGTTGAAAATAATAAAGTAACCGGAGTAATTACTTCTTTAGGAATTGAGATAAAAGCAAAATCAGTTGTACTTACAAACGGAACTTTTCTTAACGGTTTAATTCACGTTGGAGACAAACAATTAGGTGGTGGAAGAATGGGTGAACCAAGAGCATTTGGAATCACCGAACAATTGGTAACTTTAGGTTTCGAAGCCGGAAGAATGAAAACCGGTACTCCACCAAGAGTTGACGGAAGAAGTTTGGATTATTCAAAAATGGAAGAACAAAAAGGAGACGAAAATCCTCAAAAGTTCAGCTACCTTGATACTCCGAAATTAACAAAACAATTAAGCTGTCATATTGTATATACTAACGAAACTGTACACGATATTCTTCGTGAAGGTTTTGATAGAAGCCCAATGTTTAATGGAACAATTCAAAGCTTAGGTCCAAGATACTGTCCAAGTATTGAAGATAAGATTAATCGTTTTGCAGAAAGAAACAGACACCAACTTTTCGTAGAACCTGAAGGATGGAAAACTGTAGAGATCTATGTAAACGGATTTAGCTCATCTCTTCCAGAAGATGTACAAATCAAAGCAATGAAACATATTCCAGGATTTGAGAATGTAAAAGTTTTCCGTCCGGGATACGCAATCGAATATGACTACTTCCCTCCTACCCAATTGAAGCATACTCTGGAAACAAAATTGATTGACAATTTATATTTCGCTGGGCAGATCAATGGTACTACAGGATATGAAGAAGCAGCAGGTCAAGGTCTGATTGCCGGAATCAATGCTCACAATAAAGTACATGAAAAAGGAGATTTCATTCTTAACAGAGATGAAGCTTACATTGGTGTACTGATTGACGACTTAATCACAAAAGGTACAGAAGAGCCATACAGAATGTTTACTTCACGTGCAGAATACAGGCTTTTATTACGACAGGATAATGCAGACATCAGATTAACTGAGAAAGCATATAAGCTAGGACTAGCAAAAGAAGAAAGATTAAGAAAAGTAGAAACCAAAATAACTGAAAGTCAGCAACTTGAAGAGTTTTTACGAGAAACTTCTTTAAAACCAGGAGTTATCAACCCAGTTCTGGCATCTGTAGAAAGCAGTCCTGTAGATCAAGCTTATAGAGCAGCACAAATTCTTACAAGACCTAATATCACTTTAGAAAAACTTGATGAGATTGATTTTATTAAAGAAACTTCCTCACAATATAATGACGAAGTAAGAGAACAAGCGGAAATCAATATCAAATATAAAGGGTATATTGAAAAGGAAAAAGAAAATGTAGCTAAGCTAAATCGCCTTGAAAACATTAAAATCCCTGAAGATTTTGATTATATGAAGCTTTCAAGTCTTTCTGCAGAAGCAAAACAGAAGATGACTAACGTACGTCCTAAGACAATTGCACAGGCAGGAAGAATAAGTGGTGTATCTCCAGCTGATATTAACGTTTTACTAGTGTATTTAGGACGTTAAAAAGAAAATGTTTCACGTGAAACATTTATAAAAATAAAAACGAAAATTAAGGTATTTATTAAGCTTGTTAAAGTTGATGAATATCTTAATTTTTTAATATAACAGATTTCGACTTCAATGAAAATAAAAGATCATTTTCTTTCACAGGAAATATTTGAAATTAAAGAAACAGAAACCCAGGGTGTGTATAAAACAACCCCTATCCCATCTAATATTTCCAAGTACTACGAAAGCGAAGATTATATTTCCCATCACCAGGATTCAGGAAGCCTGAAAGAAAAATTATATAAATTTCTTCAGTCATTTAATCTTCGGTACAAAAAAAATATTCTTGTTGAAAGAATCCAACAAGGATCAAAAGTATTAGACTATGGATGTGGTGCCGGAGAATTTGTAAAGTATATAGAAAATGATTTTGAAACTTTTGGTTTTGAACCTGACGCAGATGCCAGAAAAGCAGCACAAGGTAAGATAGCAAAAGCTAAAATTCTGGATGATATTCAAAAGATTGAAGACAAAAGCTTAGACGCTATTACCCTATGGCATGTCTTTGAACATATCGACAATCAGGATGAAATGTTAAATATTTTTCATTCGAAATTAAAAGAGAAAGGGCTTCTTATTATTGCAGTTCCCAACCCTACTTCATACGATGCAAAACATTATAAAGAATATTGGGCAGCTTATGATGTTCCTAGACACATCTACCACTTTTCGAAAAATGGAATGGAAAATCTTATTTCAGAAAAATCAGATTGGAAAATGAGAAAGATTAAACCATTGATCCTTGATTCATACTATATCTCTATGCTAAGCGAAAAATATAAAAAATCACCTCTATTTTGGCTAAAAGCAAGTATCTACGGAACAATTTCGAACATAAAAGCCTCATTTTCGAACGAATTTTCAAGTTTGATATATATTATCGAAAAAAGATAGAAAATCGATTTTTAAGCCATTTCTGAAAGCCAATAATTAGCATTTTAGAATAAAAAATTTAAAAAACTCAGAAAATTTGCTTCTGAGTTTTTTTATTTCCAAAATATAAACAGCACAACGATCAGGAGTTTAGTAAACACTCATTTAAAATTTAATTTTTCTTCCAGTCCCCTACTCTATCATATAAGTCACCACTCCTTAAAAAGCAAAATAATGATCTTTCTAAAAACCATGACAAGATCATTAAAACATTCTACCTAATAAAAAAACTGTACATGACATTCTCAAAAGGAAAAAAATAAATTCAATAACAATAATTCCCCCAAAAACACGCCGTATAAAAGTCTAATTTCTTTTTACATATAAATATATAATTAATTATAGTTTTTTGATTTTTAAGCCATTTCTGAAAGTCAATTTTTAGGCTTTTTCAAATAATTATCCAAAAACAAAATTTTAAATTTAAATTATGCATTCGTTTAAAAAAACTCACAAAGTCACCCTAAACAATTACTAAAAAAATTTAAGTAAAAAATTTTATCTTCATTTTACAAAAAAATAAAATTCTATATAAAACATGAATATAAAATTGACTTTGCATGAATCCTCAAATCTGTTCCTAGATGTAAAAAGTGATTAAAACTTCAAAAAAATTAAAAAACAATAGTGTTTGCACAAAATCTATAGATTTAAAAACAATAAATAAAACCAGCTTATTAACTGTAAATCAAATAGCTAAAACAATAAATCAACCACAAGAGAAATTTCTGAATGATTATTGGAAAATAAAACGTGTAAATAAAATATTATGATAATACAATCTAATAATCAACATATTAACTCATGTAAATACTTATTAAAAATTGAATAAAAATGTAATCTTAAAATTTTATATCCATAGTTTCATAACCTAAATACAAAAAAGTGATTAACATACAACACTCTATTGTAAGATTATAAAAGCAGAGATTCTATTTCATTATAGAAGTACATCAATAAATGATTCTCGAATAAGCTACTTCTTCGCAAATGTAGAAAATAAGCCTCAAAAGAAAGATCAATATACTTATTAGAATTTACCTTCATAATTAAACAGTAAAAAGTTATTTTTTGAGCAAGAATTAATCCTGCTTACACTACTATTTAGAAAAAATGAAGCATAACAACTATGAATTTAAGATATCATAACTCTCAAATATAGATACTAAAATTAGCTGGATATATATAAAATATTCTTGAACAGATCCAAAATAGAAGTTATAAAATATAGTCCTAAAGCCAACCCAATAATTATAAAATTCAAACATAATAATAAATTTTGAATAGAGAAAACCATCAGCCAAATGCTATTAATTCTTCAATTTTAGTAGGAAAATTAACTTAAATTTCTCTGTGCTAAATGACAAGAAAACGTAACATTCAGTAAATCAAATCCCCTAAACAAATTATAACCTTAGGTTATATCAAAATACAATAGAAACTACGATCAATTCAGGATTCCTCAATGAAAAATACAGCAAAAAAAAGCCTGCTAATTTTATTAGCAGGCTTTAAAATATTGAATTTTTATACTTATTAATTATTGATAGCAGCTACACCAGGAAGCTCAAGTCCTTCTAGACTTTCAAGCATTGCTCCACCACCTGTAGAAACATAACTTACCTTGTCTGCATATCCAAATTGCTTAACGAATGCAACACTATCTCCACCTCCTACTAAAGAGAAAGCACCTAATCTTGTTGCTTCAGCAATACTGTCACCCAATGCTACGGTTCCACCAGCAAAATTTGACAATTCAAAAACTCCGATAGGACCATTCCAAAGGATCGTTCTTGAGTTTAACAATACATCATTAAACAAATCTCTTGATTTATGACCAGCATCAAGTCCCATCCATCCTTCAGGAATAGCATAAATATCTGCTTCTTTACTTTCAACATCGTTACTGAAACTTTCAGCGATAATTGCATCAGAAGGAAGATAAACTTTTACTTTATGTTCTTTAGCCTTACCTAAAATCTCAAGAGCTAAAGGAATCTTATCTTCTTCTACTAATGAATTTCCAATTTTACCTCCAAGAGCTTTAATAAATGTAAATGCCATACCACCTCCAATGATCAGATTATCTACAGCAGGAAGGATATTTTCTATAATAGTTATCTTAGTTGAAACTTTAGATCCACCAAGAATTGCAGTGATAGGCTTCTCACCACTCTTTAAAACTTTATCTATTGCCTGTAGTTCTTTAGCCATCAGTAAACCGAAAAATTTAGTTTCTGGAAAGAATTTTGCAATTACGGCTGTAGATGCGTGGGCTCTATGCGCAGTTCCAAAAGCATCATTCACATAAGCATCTCCCAATTTAGATAATTTCTCAGCGAAAGCTTCATCTCCGTTTTCTTCCTCATTATGAAAACGTACATTGGCTAATAATAAAATTTCACCTGGCTTAAGTTCTTTAGCAGCCTGCTCAGCCTTTTCACCAATACAATCCTCAACAAGTTTCACCTCCTGTCCAAAAACATTTGAAATTTCCTCAACAATATGTTTTAAAGAAAATTCATCCTTAAACTCTCCTTTTGGTCTTCCAAGATGCGTCATTAAAATAACAGATCCACCATCATTAAGAATTTTATCAACGGTTGGTTTCACCGCAACAATTCTAGTATTGTCAGTTACATTAAACTGGTCATCAAGTGGAACATTGAAGTCAACTCTTACAAGAGCTTTCTTATCTTTAAAATTGAAGTCGTTGATTGTTTTCATTTTCATATTTAGATTTATTTTTTTCGACATTTTTATGAAATCCCCTGAGCAGCTGGGTTTGCTTTTCATCAAATTCCGGCAGAAGTAATTTCATAAATTTCTTTGATTTTTCGTTTCACAAATGTAAGGTTTTAAACTTTTTCAACAGATTGATTAAAATAAAAGTTTTCAAAAACTTTCCCCGAACCCAATCATCCATTAATCAACATTTCTTTTCTCTTTAAAAAAAAGAATAATGTAGTTGTTGTTATGTATTGTTAGTAACGGGGATAAGTTTTTAGCTTAAAGTTTATAATACTCAACTGGTACTCAATTCATATTTAACTCACAATATAAACAACTGTAAACCTGTATATTCACATACTTACTCACAATTGTTGATAACTTTAAGAATAAACGATTATTAGTTATTTTATTATGGAAAAGCCTGGGGATAGCTAAAGAAAAGATCTGGAAAGTTGTGGGAAAAACTTTCGGAAAGATTTTCTATTACGAAATAAATTCAGGTTTAAAAATAGAAAGTTGAAAAAAGTTTTCCACAGTTATTAACATACCTTTTCACAATTAACTCACGGTTTACTAACACTAATTGTTATTATTCTTAACTTTGTAAGGAAATAAAATCTAAAAAAGCTTAATAAGAGTATTATGAAAAGAAAAATTGCTATCGCAGCGGACCATGCAGGCTATGAATATAAGGAGATTGTTAAGAACTATCTTTCAGAAAAGTTTGAGGTTCAGGATTTTGGAACGTTTTCCACAAACAGTGTGGATTATCCAGACTTTGTGCACCCTGCTGCAACCTCTGTGGAAAACGGAGAAAATGAGCTTGGAATTTTGATCTGTGGAAGCGGAAATGGAGTTCAGATTACTGCGAACAAACATCAGAAGATCAGATGTGCACTTTGCTGGATGCCGGAGATTGCAACACTGGCAAGACTGCATAATGATGCGAACATGATTTCAATGCCGGCAAGATTTATATCAAAGGAACTGGCAATTGAAATTGTTGACAAATTTCTTTCAACAGAATTTGAAGGTGGAAGACACCAGAACAGAGTTGATAAAATTGCTGTTTGCTAAATATACTAAGGTCTGTAATTTGAATTGCAGACCTTATTTATTTTTTATTCGTACATTTGCAATGTCCAATAGAAGTTACCACTCTATTCTATTCCAGAGCCTTTAAATATTTTATTGATATTTATAGAAGGACTCCTTCTTTTCTTCTCCATATTTTTATTAAACTTATTTAAACTAAAGTTTAAGTTTTAAATTAAAAACTATTCATTTAGTTAAATGCTATATAAAAATAAATTGTAAGCTTTATTATATTTGTTTTTACATTATTTCCTGGCTGAGGAATTAAGTAAAATATATATGAATAATACAGATAAAAATTCCCATTGAAAAATTATTTATTATAAGGATTTGGATAGAATTTTGTTGTATTCAAATCATCACTTTGATATAATACAACTACAGAAAAATTAAATTGGATAAAATTTCAGTTTCAAAATTAAAATTAATAATGAGTATGGAATGTTAATCCGTAGCTTTACCGATTAATAATAAGTATTTTTAATATAGAAGCTGAGACCTACATATAATATATATTAAAGATAGGTATCCTGAAAAAAACAAAAATTATCTATTAATGTTTAGATAATGATTGATTAAAAAAACTAGTACAGTAATCTTAGAAATAAAGATTATTTTTAATTAAAAGAAAATTAAAATGCCAAAAAAAAGAAAATATATAAGTCATAAAAATGATTTGAAACTAATGGAGATCGGAAGATTGATCCTTCGTTTCATGAATGCAAACGCATCAAAAATTTATAATTATAAGCAGATCGCAGACGGAATAGATTATAAAAATCCGAGACAAAGAGAGCTTGTGATCCAAGCACTGCATAAACTTCAAGGATCTGAAAAGATAAAAGAAGTAGAAAGAGGAAAATATATTGTGAACCTAAAAATTGCAGGAACTCTTACTGGAATTATTGATTTCAACCAAAGCGGAAATGCTTACGTAAGTGTTGAAGGAGTGGAAGACGATATCTTCATTCATGCTAAAAATGTAAAGGATGCTTTACAAGGAGATAAGGTTCTTATTATAACTTATCATTATAAAGGAAAGAAACTGGAAGGGTCTGTTTTGGAGGTTTTGGAAAGAACAAGAACAGAGTTTGTGGGAACATTTCAGAAGGTGGCTCACAAGGATTTCGGGTTTGTGGTTTGTGATAAAAGATCAATCAATACAGATATCTTTATTCCTAAGACAAAATTCAATAATGCAGAGGATGGAGATAAAGTAATCGTGAAGATGACAGAATGGAAACCTGGAGATAAAAATCCTGAAGGAGAAATCACACAGGTATTAGGTGCTCCAGGAGAGCATGAAACAGAAATACACGCTATTCTTGCAGAATATGGTTTACCTTATGAATTTCCACAGGAAGTAGAGCTAGATGCAGATAAAATTGACAGAAGTATTACTGATGAAGAAGTAGCAAAACGTTGGGATATGCGTAATATTTGTACGTTTACCATTGATCCTAAGGATGCGAAAGACTTTGATGATGCCTTATCCATGAGAAAGCTGGAAAACGGAAATTGGGAAATAGGTGTTCACATTGCTGATGTATCCCACTATGTAGTTCCGGGAACAATCCTTGATGATGAAGCATATAAGAGAGCAACTTCAGTGTATTTGGTAGACAGAGTGGTGCCGATGTTACCTGAAGTGTTGAGTAATGATGTGTGTTCTCTTCGTCCACATGAAGATAAATATACCTTCTCAGCGGTTTTTGAACTGAATGATCAGGCAGAAATCCAAAAACAATGGTTTGGAAGAACAGTGATTCATTCAGACAGAAGATTTACCTATGAAGAAGCTCAGGAACGCATTGAAACCGGCGAAGGAGATTTGGCTGAGGAAATTAATGTTCTTGACAGGTTAGCGAAAATTATGCGTAGCGAACGTATCAGAAAAGGAGCAATTACGTTTGACAGAAGTGAGGTAAGATTTAATCTTGATGAAAATAATGAACCTATCGGAGTTTATTTTAAAATCAGTAAAGATTCCAATCACCTGATCGAAGAATTCATGCTGTTAGCCAATAAGAAAGTATCAGAATTTGTATCTCTTACAAGAAAAGGAGAAATTACTCAAAATACATTCATTTATAGAGTTCATGATGATCCGGATCCTGCAAAACTGGAGTCGCTAAGAGACTTTGTTTCTACTTTCGGATACAAAATGGACCTTGCTAATACCAAAAAGGTTGCAGAATCTCTGAATAAACTTCTTCATGATGTAAAAGGAAAAGGAGAAGAAAATATGATCGAAACCCTTGCGATGAGAAGTATGAGTAAGGCGGTATATTCTACAGAGCCAATTGGTCACTATGGACTTGGATTTGATTATTATAGCCACTTCACCTCTCCTATCCGCCGTTATCCTGATTTACTTGCTCACCGTCTTCTTCAGCATTATCTGGATGGAGGAAAGTCTCCAAACAGACCGGAACTTGAAGAGAAAGCAAAACACTGCAGTTCTATGGAAAGACTGGCAGCTGATGCAGAAAGAGATTCTATCAAGTTCATGCAGGTGAAATTCATGGAGAAACATCTTGGAGAAACATTTACAGGTGTTATTTCCGGAGTGGCAGAATTTGGATTCTGGGTAGAAATTCCTGAAAACGGAGCTGAAGGTCTTATTAAATTAAGAGATTTAGTAGACGACTCATATATGTATGATGCAAAAACCCACGCTGTGTATGGAGTAAGACATGGTAATAAATACCAATTGGGAGATCAGGTTCAAATTAAAGTAGTGAAAGCAAATCTTATCCAAAAGCAATTAGACTTTAAGATTGTTGAGTAATGACCAATGAAATAAAGCTAATCAGAAAATAAATTCTATGAAATCAAATTTCAGTAAATTTATAGAAGATTTGGAAAATCATCAAAAAAAATTTTGGAAAGAAAAATACCCAAAATGAGTTTTGATGAAAGGAAAAAATATAGGCTTGCAAGTACACATAAAGGAATGCGTACACAAGATGAAGCTTTAGGAGGTTAATACTCAGAGTTTTCTAGAGGATAGTATGATTTGCCAAAGAGCATGAGCCTGATTTTGATGAAATATTTGATTATGTAACCAAAAACTTAGGCTTTGAGTTTGGCTGGGAAGAATATAACAAGCGAATTGAAAATTAAATTTATATCCTCGTTCTTTGTAACGGGGATTTTTTCAATTTTGAAGACAGTAATAAAATCATAGACCACAGTGAAGATAAGTTATTATTAAGAAGAAAATTCAAAAAAGGATATCTTAGACTTACAGGAATGTCTATGAGATAAAGCTAATTAAAAAAAATATTAACATGAATCTAGAAGAGTTAAATAAAAAAATAGAGAAGGAATATAATGAATATCTTTCTGGATTAGGCTCTTCTAAAAAAGTAAATCATTTAAAAGAAATTCAAGAATTTGATAATTCAATGAATAAATTTTGGAAAGAAAAATACCCCAAAATGAGTTTTGATGAAAAGAAAAAATATTGGCTGGCAAGTACACATAAAGGAATGCGTACACAAGGTGAAGCTTTAGGAGATGAATACTCAGAGTTTTCTAAAGGATGGTATGATTTTGCCAAAGAGCACGAGCCTGATTTTGATGAAATATTTGATTATGTAACCAAACACTTAGGCTTTGAGTTTGACTGGGAAGAATATAGCAAGCGAATTGAAAATTAAATTTATATCCTCGTTCTTTGTAACGGGGATTTTTTATTTGTCTGCTCTGGCTTAATGGATTTTCTTTTATCGCTTCTACTCAAAAAATTAAGTCCAAATAGTTGCTAAAATAAAAGTTGATATATCACATCTTTATTGAATAATTAAATCATAAAGTATAACTTTGTATAAAACGGAATGAATTTTTTTCATTTTAAAATTTATTAAATGCTTGAACTTGTACTATCTGCTGTCATATTAGGATTCATGTTGAGTCTGGTTTTTATAGGACCGATATTTTTCCTGTTAATTGAGACCAGTTTCTCTAGAGGACCAAAGCATGCTTTATCATTGGATCTTGGTGTGATTACTGCAGATTTACTATGTATTGTAGCAGCTTACTATGCCAGTGCAGATATTGTTACTTTAATTGATAAACATCCCGGTTTTTACAGGATCACTTCTATCCTGATTTTTATTTACGGGATTGTAATGTTGGTAACAAAAACCAAAATGCATATGCCTGGTGAAGAAAAGATCATTAGTCAAAATTATATTAAGACGTTTTTTAATGGTTTTTTCTTTAATCTTTTAAATGTTGGGGTCATCCTTTTCTGGCTGGTAACGGTGATTTCCGTAAGGAATCAATATCCGGACACCAGCAGTTTTATTTTATACATAGGCATTGTGATAGCCACCTATCTTTGTATTGATCTTGCCAAGATTTTTCTTGCAAAACAGTTTCATGATAAACTTACTCAAAAATTAGCCAATCAGATCAGAAGAGTTGTTGGCGTAATTCTTATTATATTTAGTTTCTTTATCTTCCTACAGAGCTTTAAAAAGTTCAATCAGTTTGAAAGACAGCTGGAAGAAGCCGAGAAAAAAGAAGTAAAATACCAAAAAACGAAATGAAAAAAGTTATCTTTCCAAAACCCTTGAAAAAAGGAGCTAAAATTGCTGTTATTTCCCCTGCCGGAGCCGTAGACACCACTCAACTGGAAAAGGGAATAAAATTAATTAAAAGTAAAGGATTTGAACCTGTTTTAGGAGAACATCTTTACAGTAAATTTTCAAACGGTTATAATTATGCCGGAACAGAAAAGGAAAGAATAAAAGATATTAATTGGGCTTTAAATGATAAAGAAATTGGAGCAATCTGGGCATCAAGAGGCGGTTATGGATGCCAGCACCTGATCCAGCATCTGAATCTTAAAAACTTTATACAAAACCCGAAATGGTACATCGGATATTCCGATAATACAGTTATACAAAGCTATCTGCTGAAAAAAGGATTTGCTTCCATTCACGGACAAACTATTAAAACTTCCAGTTTCGGAGTTACTGATGAAAGCTATGAACTTATTTTTGATCTTTTAAAAGGAAAAACGCCTAAGTATAGCTTAAAATCTCACAAATTAAATAAAAAAGGGGATATTGAAGGAGAACTGATTGGAGGGAATTTAGCCCTTATTTATGCCCTTCTGGGAACCAAATATTCTTTCGATTTTAAAGATAAAATTTTATTCATTGAAGATATCGGAGAAAATTTCTACGCTCTTGACCGAATGATTATGAGTCTGGAACTTGCCGGAGTTTTTAATAAAATCAAAGGACTTATTGTAGGTGGAATGACCAATATGGGTGATGAAAAAGACAATAAAGATTATGAAGCAAGCTTTGACGGATTTGCTTACAAACTGATTGCTGAAAGAATTTCAAAATATAAATTCCCAGTAGTATTTGGCTTTCCAAATGGACACATCAAAGACAATAGACCTCTTGTAATTGGTGGTACAGCTAGGGTAAAGATTGGAGATAAAGTAAAAATCGATTTTTAAGTAAAACTACGCTCCGGTTATCATATACTCAAGCAAATAATATGGCGAATCATAATGACTTTGGAAAAATAGCAGAAGACCTTGCAGCAAATTATCTTCAGAAAAATGGCTATAAGGTACTGTCCAGAAATTTCCGGTTTCAAAAGGCTGAAGTAGATATCATTGCTGAAAAAGATGACTTTATAATTATTGTAGAAGTAAAAGCAAGGTCTACCGATATATTTATGCTGCCTCAGGAGGCTGTGACCAAAACAAAGATTAAGTCTATTGTTTCTGCGGCTAATTATTATTTAGAAGAATTTAACCGGCAGAATGAAGTGAGATTTGATATTATATCCGTTCTTCCTGATGAACAAAAAAATTTAATGATTGATCATATTATCGATGCATTTCAGGCATTTGATGCAAATTAACCATACAATATATAATAATGAAATGTATCAATTTAATAATCTACCGATGTGACAATATATATCAGACATTGGGAAATTATTAAATTGATACATTGTTACATTAAATAAATAATCAATTTTATGAAGACAATATTAATCACAGGAGCTACTTCCGGAATTGGCAAATCTACTGCTGAGCTTTTGGCAAAACAAGGTAATAGAATCATTATTTGTGGAAGAAGAAGCGAAGTACTGAAAACTTTAAATATTGAATTATCTCAATTTACCGAAATATTTAGTTTAACATTTGATGTTAGGAATCTGGAAGAGGTAGAGACAGCGATTAATTCGCTTCCGGAAGAATGGAAAGATATTGATGTTCTGATTAATAATGCAGGCAATGCTCATGGACTTGATCCTCTTTCATCTGGTAAGACAGACGATTGGGATTCTATGATTGATGGAAATGTAAAAGGACTTTTGTATGTTTCTAAAATGATCATCCCTGCTATGAAAACTAAAAATTCAGGTCATATTGTAAACATTAGTTCAGTTGCAGCAAGGCAAACCTATGCAAACGGAGTTGTATACTGTGCAACGAAAAAGGCAGTGGATGTTATTTCTGAAGGAATGAGACTGGAGCTTACTGAATTCGGTATTAAGGTTACAAACATTCAGCCGGGAGCAGTAGAAACAGATTTTTCTTTAATAAGATTCAAAGGAGACAGTGAAAAAGCTGCAACGGTATACGCGGGTTACGATGCCTTGAAAGCGGAAGACATTGCAGATGCCATTGCATATTGTGTAAATGCCCCCAAACATGTTACCATCGCCGATATGTGCATTTACCCAAGCGCTCAGGCAGAACCAAGAACCATTTACAAAAAATAGTATCAAAATAAAGGATTAAATTTGCAGAATATTAAAAGCGATTTTGCCTTTAGCAATCTTGCAGTTTAGCTTAAAATAAGAAAATGAAAATTCTATATCTTGAAACATCTTCTAAAAACTGTTCAGTAGCCGTATCAGATAATGAAAAGTTATTGTGTCTGTGTGAAGAAGTTTCTGAAAACTATAAACAATCTGAAAGCCTTCATACCTATGTTGAATGGGCATTGGAAGGAGCTGGAATTTCACTTAAGGACATTGAAGCTGTTTCTCTGGGAAAAGGACCTGGTTCCTATACTGGCTTAAGGATTGGTGCTTCTTCAGCAAAAGGCTTTTGCTATGGATTGAAAGTGCCGTTCATAGCTGTAAATTCTCTTGAAAGCATGATAGAGCCTTTTTTAGGCACTAACTATGATTTGGTAGTTCCATTGATCGATGCAAGGAGAATGGAGGTTTATACAGCCGTTTATGACGGTTCTACAGGAGAAGAGTTGTCTCAGACCGAAGCCAAAATTCTTGATGAAACCTCTTTTGAAGAATTTAAAGATAAAAAAGTAATTTTTGTAGGAGATGGCGCCAAGAAAGCAAAAGATATTTTGAACCTTCCGAATGCTGATTTTAAAGATGATATATATCCTTCTGCACAGTATCTGATCAAAAAGACTCTTGAGAAAATAGAAAACAAAGATTTTGAAGATATGGCTTATTTTGAACCTTTCTACCTGAAGGATTTCCATGGTGTAAAGAAAAAAGGGACATAAGAATTTGATCAAAAATAATCACATAAAAAAAAGCGAAGATTTATTCTTCGCTTTTTTTTATTTTATTTAGAGTCACCCGGACCACCTGCCGGAACATTTGATTTTGGTTTTTGTCCTATTCCTGTTCCCATTTGTTGCCCTGCATTGTTAATAGGATTCTGAGGCTGGGTCATTTCCAAAGTCTGACTATTATTTAAACTGCCAGGTTTTTTAAGAGTCCCATTATTCATCATTGGCTGATTGTTATTTTGGTTTCCTTGCTGAATTGGGGAAGCTGGCTGCTGAATAACAGGATTTCCTTTGTTGTCTGTTGGCTGGAAGCCCAGATCACTTTTCAGATAATTCAGCATTTCCTTTGCTCGTATACCTTCAGGCGTTTTCGCATAGCTTAAAGCGATTTGTTCAAGCTGAAGGATCATTACCTCTTTCCCACTCGATTTTCCGGTATTAAAGGCATTTAAAAGGTTCAATTTCGGAACTAATGCATCCTTTGGATATTTCTGAAGTGCCTGATCAATCACAGCTTTACTTTCCGCAAACTTTTCCGATTCGTACAAAGCATAGGCTTTTTTGTACTCACTCTCTACATCTTCTGAAGATTTTACAAATGATGTGTTTTTAGGATTTCTTGCAAATTCAGCATAAGAAGTATAAGGATAATCAGTCATAAGGATCTGTTTTGCCCGTTCCGATGCCTGAGGGCTCTTTTCATAGTTCATGGCAAAGATCTCATACAAAGCTTGCAGCATTACCTTTTCTTCCGGTTTTACATCTACAAGATCATAAAGGGTTTTCGTTGCCAAAGGTGTATTGGTAAAGTAATTCTGATACATGATACCAAGACCGAGAGAAGCTGTATCTCTATCCTTTTTCAGCTGTGATAATCTTCCCTGATCTGTAGGGATTTGTTCAATATAATAAGCTGGTTCAAAACGTCTTGGGTTAGGTGCTGATGTTACTCCCAAAGCTTCATTCTTCATATCGTCAAGAGAAGCCATTTTCTTGGAAAAACGCCAGTTATCTGAAAGCGCTCTGTCGCCCCAAATCTGCTTAAATGAGGACGTACCTTTGCTTATGGTACCCGTATTACTGAAATAAAAGCCTTTCGTAGTCACTCCAAAATCTTCAAATGCATTACCACTTTTCGCAAAAAGTGAATTGGCATTATAATCTCCGGTATCAAATCCTTTACTCCTTTCAGCTCTTCTTCTCTCCTGCTCCTCTTTTTCTTCTTTGATTTTTAGCTTAGCAATATATTTTGAGAAAAAATCCTGTCTCTGCCCGTCATTCATCTTTGCCAGGGAAAGAATACTGTCGTTCTTTTTGATCAGATAATAGTTTTTAGAGATTTTCTTGATGTAGGCAGATTGATCCTGTAATAATATTTTTGAAGGTTGATAAGTCATTACAGCAAGCGCTGAATCATAATAACTTCCCGCTCCGATATAATCGTTTTTTTCAAGGTAGCTCTTCCCTATTTCATAGTATGCCAAACCACGAACCTGAGGATCCGAAACTTTCTCGAATAAAGACTTTCTGAAAAACTGCTGTGCTTCATCTTTCTTTCCAGCCTTATTCGCCATCAAGCCTAAAGCATAGTAGAATTCATTCTTTCTGGAACCATACGTCCCTTTTTTACTGATACTTTCCAGATAATTTTTTGCTCCGTTATAATCTCCTTTTCCATTAAAGGTTTTTGCGATGGCAATCTGTGATTTTACTTCAAATTCGAAATCATTAGAATACTTATAGGCAGACGCATAACTCTCTCTCGCTTTGTCATTCTGTCCTAAATTTTCATACACCTGACCTCTCAGATAAGCAATTCTACTCTTTAATTTCCTGTTGGAATTCAATTCAAAAGCCAGATCAAGTTCCTTTGCTGCATCTTCAGTTTTCCCCGCATCTAAAAGAGATTCAGCATAATAAATACTTAAAAGTTTAGCATAAGTCTTATTAATCTTCTCCCCTCTAAGTTTAGCAAAAGTTTCATGCGCTCTGTGATAATCCTTGATTTTATCATAAGCAACTCCCTGATAAATTCTCGCCAATGGAATTCTTTTGTCATCTTTCATGCGGGTAAACACAGGGTTAAGAGCATCTAAAGCTTCCAAAGGTTTGTTTTGATAGATCCTTGACTGTACAAGAATCATATAAGCATCAAAAATCTGCTTATTTTTTTCCTCACCGTTTCTGGTAACAGAATATTTGTTAATCGCTTTTAAAGCTTTTGCTTCAGCAATTTCCAGTGTTGTAGCTCCTTTACTTAATGAATTACCATCGGAATTCGTCTGATTATTTCCAGGAGGTCCCTGCATATTAGGAATACCGGAATTGTTTCTGGAGGAAGGTCTGTTCGCCACTTCAGCCATCTTCATAGAGTTTTCAGCAAAAGCAGCAGTTTGCCCAAGATCACTTCCTAAAGGCTGGTCTTCAAAAGTAAGAATAGGAATATAAGGAGCATAAAAATTGTCCTTGTGTCCTTTATCTCTTGATGTAAACTCACTGTTTAATGCGTCTTTTGCATTAAAAAGAGTGTTGTAGTATGTAGAAAACCCCTTCAGAAGCTTTGATCGCTGTTCTGGCTTTTTTGTTTTGGTAGCACAGGAAGCAACAAGAAAGATCACTAAAAGGAATAAAATATTCTTTTTCATTATTCAATATAACTCGCTAATCTGCTTTTTATTATCGGCAGTTTGATGATTTTGTAAAAATAATAAAATTTTATAATGAATAATATTTATATTTCTTTAAGAAACATTTTATTTCTTCTTAAATAGATATCATAAAATTTCATTATTATCTAAATTAAAGAAGATTCTTTCAATATTTTATAAACAATATGAGTTGGAAGTCCCATTATTGTATAAAAACTTCCTGTCATCTTCGTGATTTTTGCCATTCCAAGCCATTCTTGGATGCCGTAGCTTCCTGCTTTGTCGAAAGGCTTATAATTTTCAATATAATAATGGATTTCTTCATCACTCATCTGATCCAACGTTACATCTGCAACATCAGTCTCTGTAAAAATTTTATCAGTAGTTTTAATGGTGATTCCTGTATAAACCTGATGGGTTCTTCCGGAAAGACTTCGAAGCATATTTTGAGCATCCGTTTTATCCTTCGGTTTTCCCAGTATCTGATTGTCAATGGCAACCACAGTATCAGCGGTCAGTAAAACTTCATCACTAGCTAAATTTCTGAAAGCATCTGCTTTTAATTCAGATAAATAAGCTGCTGCATCTTCTATTTTTATATTTTCAGGAAGAATTTCTTCGCAGTCAATTTTTACAACATCGAATTCAAAACCCAAACTTGAAAGAAGTTCTTTTCTTCTGGGTGATTGTGAAGCTAAAAGTAATTTCATAATCTATCAATTATATAGATTGAGTGTTATCATCATGCCAGTTGCCCTGTACCTTCATCACTTGTTCAATAACGTCGCGAACAGCACCACTGCCACCCTTTTTCGGCGAGATATAATCTGATACGCCTTTCACTTCCGGTACTGCATTCTCTGGACATGTGGCAATAGCAGAACTTTCCAGGATATGGATGTCCGGAAGATCATCTCCCATTGTCAGAATTTCTTCATTCTTAAGATTATACTTCTTTTTGAAGTCCTCGAAATCTTCTATTTTGTTGTGAGACTTTGGGTAATAATCCTGAATTCCAAGGTAATTGATCCTGTGTTTTACCATTTCATCATTACCACCGGTAATAACACCGATTAAATAATTGTTTTTTAATGCTTTAACTACTGCATAGCCATCCAGAACATTCATTACCCTGGACATATTTCCTCCTGGCATAAGATATACGCTTCCATCTGTGAAAACTCCGTCTACATCAAATACAAATGCCTTTATATCCTTTAATTTCTCTTTATAACTCATACATTTTTTGAATTGAATGATTCATTGTCTTATAAATTTCAAGACTTTCTTCGTCTTTTATTAACTGCTCATGTAATTGTAAAATTCTAAGATCATTTCTTACAGCAGGTCCAGTTTGCGCCTGTTTGGGTTCTATTTCATGAATCTTTTGAACGGTTTCATCAATCAGGGGTAAAAAATAATCAAAAGGAATCTCTTGAGAATCAGAAATTTCCTTAGCCCTTGAGAAGAGATGGTTCACAAAATTACAGGCAAAAACAGCTGTCAGATGAATGTACTTTCTTTTTTCATGATCGCTTTCCATTACGTTTGATGAAACTTGGGAAGCGAGTTCAAAAAGTAGTTTTTTATCTTCCTCATTTTCTGTTTCAATGAAAAAAGGAATTTTTCCGTAATCCAGCTCCTTTGATTTTGAAAAAGTCTGTAGTGGATAAAAGCTTGCTTTTCTATATGATCCTGTAAGAACTTCTTTAGGAAGAGAACCCGAAGTATGAGCCACAAGACAATTTTCTTTGGTGATCATTTTCGAAACTTCTTCTACAGAATTATCACTTACACAGATAATATATAAATCTGCATCTTTCAAATGATCTGTAGAATAGGGAATATGGAGCTCTTCAGAAATTCTACTTAGTTCTTTTTCGTTTCTCCCAAAAATATGGATTGGAGAAATCCCATTCTTAGTGAATGCTTTTGCCATGTGATAGGCAACATTTCCGGAACCGATAATTACAATTTGCATATAACAAATATAAGATTTTAAGCTGAAGCGGGAAAGGAAGCGGGATGCAGAAAATTCTAAGATCAATATAGGCACGTTTATTGCGTAACTGTCTCATATTATTTTTAATATTTACATTGAAAATTGAAGAATTAATTTAACTTTCAGTTATTTTTGTAATCCAAAACAATGAAAGGCATCTTATGAAGATTAAGGACGCGGAAATTATTTCGTTGATGCAGAATCCACGGACACAGGATAAAGGTGTTCGTGCCTTGATGGATGCCTATCAAAGCAGATTGTACTGGCACATACGAAGAATAATTGTAGACGGAGATCTTGCTCAGGATACTTTGCAGGATACTTTTATTAAAGCTTATCAGAATTTTCACCAGTTCAAAAACGATAGCCAGTTGTATACCTGGCTGTACAGAATCGCTACCAACGAAGCACTACAGCAGGTTAACAAATTAAAGAAAATGCAGAAGACGGATGAAGATCCGGAGTACCATATGCAGAATCTTGTTGCCGATAATGCGGGAGAAGATGCCGAAGAAATACAGATTTTATTGCAGAATGCCATACAAAGCCTGCCGGAAAAGCAGAAGCTTGTATTTATGATGAGGTATTATGATGATTTACCCTATGAAGAGATATCCAAAATTGTAGATATGTCTGTAGGGACTTTAAAAACGAATTATCACTATGCCAAGCAGAAAATAGAAGATTATATAAAGGAAAATTACGAAAGATAATTTTGACGAAACAAAGATGAAAGAGTTCGATATTGAAAAACTAGAACGTAAAAACATTTACACAGTCCCTGATAATTTGTTTGAAAATATTCAGGAGAGGGTTATGAATGACATAAAGACAGAGGAAAAAGCACCGGCACCCGTCTTTAAATTAAACTGGATGTATGCCGTAGCTGCATCAGTGGCTCTGATCTTTGGAGTAATTTTTGTGTTCAATTCCAATAATGATTCTATTCAAAACGGATTGAATTCTAAAGAGACATATGCTATAAATAAAGGAGAACCTAAAACGGACGGAGAGATTGCATATGAAACATTGAAGGCAGATTTAACTTCTGTTGAAAATAATAATCAAACATTTGTAAATCAGAAAAATAACACTGAAGTTACATTGAGAGATAATAGCGGGAATGAAAAGGAAACAGTTTCACAAAGTGTTGTAAAACCTGTAAAGAAAAAAGAAGAAACCAGGATGAATGAATATCTGGATTCGTTTACTAATTCTGAAATTGCAGAATTGGCAAGCAATTCAACTCAGGACGTTTATTTGGATTTATATAATTAATAAAGAAAGATGAAAAAGATAATATTGACGTTTTTTATTATTTATGGCTTTGGCTTAAATGCTCAGAGAACAGATTATGACTGGAAAAAGATGGATCCTAAACAAAGAAAGGAGGTCATCAATAATCTTTCGCCTGAAGAAAGAAAAGAACTGCTTAAGAAATTCAGGAATAATATGATTATGGATAATCTGAATGTAGATCCCGGTGATAAAGTTGAATTTACACAGCTTTATAATGAATATCTTGATAGTCAGAAGCAGATAAAAAGTCAATTTGATCCAGGCTTTAATCCTGAAACGTTATCAGATGATGAAGCCAAAGCTAAGCTGCAACAAAGCTTTGAAATAGGGCAGAAGCTTTTGGATAACAGAAAAAAATATGCAGAAAAAATGCAGCAGGTAATTCCCTGCCAGAAAGTTCTGAAGCTGTTTCAGTCTGAGGGTATGATGAGAGATAAAATGAACGAAAGAAAACCTCACGGAAACAATAATGCTACGGGACCTAAACAAAACCCATAATAGTTTATTTTTTTAATGTTGGACGGCTCTTACAAATTTTTTTGTGAGAGCCGTTTAATTATTTATAAGATTTTTTAATTTTGTAAAAAACACCTATGAAAATAAAACTGTTATTTTTCCTATTTCCTCTATTTATTTCTGCCCAAAAATATCAATTTATCGAACTCAGAAAAAGTATAAAAGATAAAAATCATCATGCTAAATCTCTTACTTTACTAGACAGAAGAGAAGATAAGTTTATAGGAATTGTATCTCATAGAAAAGATCCTTATGAAGTAAAATTTGAAAAGGAAGACCTTGAAAAATTATTTTCAGACTGGTTTATAGAATATAATAAAGAGCGCGGAAATAATCAATATTTCTGTATGCTAGAATATTTAAAAGTTGAAGATGTACCAACAGAAAGATCCGTTAAAGGGCATTTGGATATGCGGGCATCAACTTTTCTCAAAAAAAATAATCAATACTATTTTCTTAAAAAGAATAGAATTTCAAAAGACTATCATCAGAAAGATCACGCTTATATTACAAGGGCAATAGCCGCCAATATATCATCAGAATTATCTAGTATTATAAAAGATTCTTACGATATAAAAGAATTTAATATTCCACTTTCTGAGATGGAAATAGAAAATTATGAAAAGGTAATATCTGAACAGCTACCGATTTTTAGATCAGCGCCTTTTACAGATGGTGTTTATAGAGATTATAAATCATTTGCGGAACAAAATCCGGATAAGGAGCTTGTGGTAAAAAAGAATAAAGATGGAGTAATTAAAGGGGTGAAAAGAGTTGATGATTATGATAATTTAAACAAAGAAGTTTTTGCAGTTGTCGATAATGGAATTGCCTATAAAAAAATCCCAACAAGTATTATTGAAATTGAAAAAGATAATAATGGTTTCTTTATAATGGTATCTGAAGAGGAGCTATTTCCACAGAATAATGCAATGACCATTACAGGAGCAGCAGCTTTTGGTTTAATAGGCGGTTTAATAGGTGCTGTAATAGATGCTGCTTCCTCAAAAGCCCGTAAGCAGAATGCAAAGTACTATAGAGTGGGAATTGATGCTCTCACTGGGGAATATATTTTACCAGAAAATTTTGGTAGATTAAAGTAATATGCTACGGGACCTAAACAAAACCCATAATAGTTTATTTTTTTAATGTTGGACGGCTCTTACAAATCTTTTTGTGAGAGCCGTTTAATTATAGCCTTAAATGTATATTTTTGCGAAAAAATAATCAATGAGAAAAATATTTTTATTTCTAATGATGAGTGCTTTATTATCTGCTCAGAGAACAGAATTAGTAGAACTTAAGCAAAATATTAAGGATAAAAAAGGAACTACAAAATCAATAACATTTATAGATAGCAGACCTGATAAAGAAATAGGGACGGTAATTTATAATAAGGAGACGGTTGACATCAAATTTGCTAATGAGGATCTCAAAAATCATATTGAAAACTGGTTTCAGGATGATAATAAAACAAAAGGAAATAATGATATTGTAATATTACTGGAAGAGCTGAAGGTTGGTAATATAGAAAGGGAAAATAAAAATTCTATTGGAAAGACCAAAATTAAGCTTTCAAGTTTTATTAAGAGAAATGACAAGTATTATTTCCTGAATAGAATTAATAATGTTTTTACTTCTGAACCAAAGTTGACTCCTAATGTACCCAAAAATATTGCGAATAATATTTCAAGTTCAATTTCAGGTCTTATTAAAGAATCCTACACGAGTTTACCTATTGCTGATGCAATTCCTGAAAGTGAGCTAATGAACTACGAGAATTACCTGAACAAAAAAATTCAGGCTTATAATACTACGGAATTAAAAGAAGGAGTATATAAAGATTTTAAATCATTTTATACTCAGAAACCGGAATTTGGATATTATACAGAAAAGAATAAAAAAGGATTTGTTTTAAGAGTTAAATACAGAGATGAAATTGTTTCAAATGAAAATGTATTTGGGTATGTAGAAGGAGGGAAGGCATACAAGCTAACTCCTGTAGGATATTTAGAAATGACAAAAGATGATAAAGGCTTTTTTGTAGTGGCAACAAAAGGAGAGCTTTACGGAGTAAACACGTCTGGCGGAAACGGTGTTATGATTGGTGCTATGGCGGGAGGAATTGTAGGAGCTCTTATCGGTGCGGCTATTGATTCCGGTTCCCCAGCCAGAAGACCTAGTAATACGGATACTTCAGAGATGCCGAATGTATATCTGGATTCTTTAACAGGGAAGTATATTTTTGATTAAAAAAACGAAACGGGTACTTAACTATATTCTAAATTCTGAGAGTAATTTTAAATAAATTCATACATTAAGATTATGAAAGACAATAATCTCTCGCTTTTTTTTATCTTTGCAAATTACAAGATTCTTAAATGAAAAACATACGAAATTTTTGCATAATCGCTCATATCGACCACGGTAAAAGTACCCTGGCAGACCGTCTTTTGGAGTACACGAATACCGTTACCCAAAGAGAATTACAGTCTCAGACGCTTGATGATATGGATTTGGAGAAAGAACGCGGGATTACTATTAAATCTCACGCGATTCAAATGGATTATGAGTATAAAGGAGAAAAATATATTTTAAACCTGATTGATACACCGGGACACGTTGACTTCTCTTATGAAGTTTCCCGTTCAATTGCTGCCTGTGAAGGAGCTCTTCTTATTGTAGACGCGGCTCAAAGTATTCAGGCACAAACGATCAGTAATTTATATTTAGCCCTGGAAAATGATTTAACGATTATTCCTATTCTAAATAAAATTGACCTTCCATCTGCGAATCCTGAAGAAGTAACTGATGAGATCATGAATCTTATCGGATGCGAATATGAAGATGTTTTGAGAGTTTCAGGAAAGACTGGAGAAGGGGTTCACAATTTATTAGAACAAATCGTAGAAAGAATTCCTGCACCTGTAGGGAATCCTGATGGTCCGCTTCAGGCTTTGATCTTTGACTCTGTATACAACCCGTTCAGAGGAATTGAAGCTTATTTCAAAGTGGTAAACGGAAGCATCACTAAAAATGAAAAAATTAAATTCTTTGCTACTGGAAAAGAATATGGAGCAGATGAGGTAGGTACCCTAAAACTGAAGCAGGTTCCAAAGAAAACGATTCAGTGTGGAGATGTAGGATATTTGGTTTCAGGGATTAAAGATGCCCGTGAAGTAAAAGTAGGAGATACAATTACTTCTTTTGAAAAACCCGCAGACGGTCCGATTGATGGATTCGAAGAAGTAAAACCAATGGTATTTGCCGGAATTTATCCAATTGACTCTGAGGATTTTGAAGAATTGAGATTCTCTCTTGAAAAATTAAGATTGAATGATGCTTCTTTAGTATTCGAGCCGGAAAGTTCAGCAGCTCTTGGTTTTGGTTTCCGTTGCGGATTTTTAGGAATGCTTCACATGGAAATTGTTCAGGAACGTCTTGACAGAGAGTTCAATATGAACGTGATCACAACGGTACCGAACGTTTCTTATTTTGGATATACTAAAAAAGAACCTGAAGTTCCGATTTTGATCAATAACCCATCTGAAATGATGGATCCTTCCACAATGGATAGAGTAGAAGAACCTTTCATTAAGGCTTCTATCATTACAAAATCTGACTTCGTTGGAGCGGTAATGACTCTATGTATCGAGAAAAGAGGAGAGATCGTTAACCAAAGTTATTTAACATCAGAAAGAGTAGAGTTGATTTTCAATATGCCTCTTGCTGAGGTTGTTTTCGACTTCTATGACAGACTAAAATCTATCTCTAAAGGATATGCATCATTCGATTATCACCCAATCGGATTCAGAGCTTCCAAGCTTGTAAAAATGGATATCCTGATCAATGGTGATATGGTAGATGCTCTTTCATCATTGATTCACGATTCTAATGCTTACTATATTGGAAAGAGAATGTGTGAAAAGCTTCGTGAACTGATCCCTAGACAACAGTTTGATATTGCTGTTCAGGCAGCATTGGGAACGAAGGTTATTGCCAGAGAAACCATCAAGGCATTAAGAAAAGACGTTACCGCAAAATGTTACGGAGGAGATATTTCCAGAAAGCGTAAGCTATTGGAAAAGCAGAAAGAAGGTAAGAAGAAAATGAAGCAGATTGGTAGAGTAGAAGTACCGCAATCCGCGTTCATGGCTGTATTAAAGCTGAATGATTAATCATCAACAATAAAAATAAAAAGAGACCATCTCACTTTTGAGACGGTCTCTTTTTTATTTAATTTCAAAATAGATGTTTTGATCTTTGATTATTCTCTTATCATAATTCATTGTAAATGGCTCTGATGTAGCACTACCAAAAGATAATTTAAACTCTCCCTTATCTTTTCCAGGGAGGAAATTTACAGAAGCAACTATAATTTCACCAGGTCCGAGTTCCCAGTAAATACGATTCCATCCTGGATCTCCACAAACCATTGCATTATCATTCTGTATTAACTGCCATTTTTTCTTGTCATTTAAAATAAAAGGAAATAAGTTTTTAAACTCTGGTAAAATAAGTTTACGACCAGAAATATTTTTTATAAATACAGGAAATGATTTATATTTCTTTAATGTCTTTGTTTCAAAATTATATGCATATTTAGGAATCGTATCTTGTGCTTTAGCTAGTATTTTTAAATTTTCCGAGCTTAGCGAATCGTAAACGATGTTTTTGTCGGAAAAAAAAGTCTTGTCGAAAGAGGGATAAAAATATTTCGAAAGAATATAATCTCTTACCAAATCCTGTTGTATTTTAAAACCTGGAGGTGGCGGGGGCAGAGCCATCATGGTTTGAAAATATTTTATATTTATATGTGAGGTTTCTTTTCCAATATAAATAACTCCTGTTCCAGTTTCTCCAAGGCCTTCATTAAACTTTTGGAAGGTTAATTTCTCATTTTTTTCATGATGTAAAATGATAGAGTCTGCAAATGAAGATTCTTTTTTACATGAGAAAAGCCCAAGAATAAGACTAAAGTAAAGCAGCTTTTTAATCATTTAGTAAAAATACTAAATATTTATTCATAATTTTGCGTATTCATAACGCAAATAAATTTATGGAGTCTCCAAGAAAATTACAGGATATCAAAGTAGCGGTAGATGCCGTTATTTTTGGATATTTCGATAAAAAAGATCTTCAAATCCTTTTGATCAAAAGAAATATAGAACCTTTTAAAGGAGGGTGGGCTCTTCCGGGTGGGCTGGTTCTCGATGATGAAAATCTCGATGATGCTGTAAAAAGGGAGCTGCATGAAGAAGCAGGCATAAAACCTGACTTTTTGGAACAACTCTATACATTTGGTAACGTTGGTCGAGATCCGAGGAATAGAGTAGTTTCTGTAGCTTATTTGGGGCTTGTAAACCCTTCTTATCACGAACTCTTTGCAGACTCCGATGCGGATGATGCACAGTGGTTCAGTATCAACAATCTTCCCACTGTAGCTTTTGATCATAAAGGAATTATTGATATTGCTTTAAAAAGACTTCGTACCAAGATCCAATACCAGCCTATCGGTTTCAACCTTCTGAATGAAGAATTCCCTTTCTCAGACCTTGAGAATCTTTATAAAACCATTGTAGGACAGGAAATAGACCGTAGAAATTTCCGTAAAAAGATCATGAGCTATGGATTGCTTAATGAAACCAATAATGTTAAAAAAGAAGGAAGCGGAAGACCAGGTAAACTATTCACTTTCAATCAGGAAAAATATAAAGAGTTGGAAGAACAAGGATTTTACTTCGAGATCAAATAGTTTCTTAAACACAAATGAAACAAATATTTTTCACGAATAATCACAAATTTCTATGCTAGATGCTAATAGAATAGTTCATATTAAAATATATTATACAAATAAATATCAAGGAAAATACATTCAATAGAAACGGGCTTTAGCCCGTTTTTTTTATGGACAAAAATTCCATTGGCTTCAGCCGAAACCTAATATGTTAGTATCATTTGTAATTATAATAATAAAATTTTATCATTGGTAATCAATTAATTATGGTTATTAGCGTAAAATTGACACAAATAAATTTGGAAGATAAATTGATATTGCTTTACATTTGCGTAGAAATAACACAATATGAAATACACCATACAAAATATTAAAGACAAATTTCAAAAAAAGCAAAGGATAAAATTTTTGTTTTTCTGGGGGCATACTGTAAAAGATGAAATTACCAAATCATGTTTTAGTCAGTGGTTTTCAGGTAATTTTGAAGAGAGTGGGATTGTATATAAAACAGCAGAACATTATATGATGGCTGGGAAAGTCCGATTGTTTAATGATCCTGAAACACTGGAAAAAATACTACAATCACCAAGCCCTAATCAGGTAAAAAGTTTAGGAAGAAAAGTTAAAAACTTTGATCCGGTTGTCTGGAATGATCATAAGTATCAGATCGTAAAACAAGGAAACTTTTTAAAATTTTCTCAGAATAAAAAGTTTAAAGACTTTCTTTTATCTACAAATGATAAGATTCTGGTAGAGGCAAGTCCTTATGATACGATCTGGGGAATAGGAATGTTGGAAACAGATTCAAGAGCAGAAAATCCTTTATTATGGAACGGAGAAAACCTTTTAGGATTTGCTTTGATGGAAGTAAGGGATGAATTGAGAGGGTAAAAACAGACTAACCAAACACAAAATATTAATCATGAAAAAACAAAACTCTACCCATAGATTTTTTTGATTGAGGATTCTCTTTTAAAGACTGAAAACTAAGAATAAATCGTTTTATTACAAGGATAAAAATTTAAAGAACAGATGTAATGGCTTCCTGTTAAAATAAATGCAGGATTATTGGATAATTATGCCTTTTTTAATTAGCGTAATAATAACACAAAAAAATGATCAGATATGGAAGATGAATTAAAACCAAGATTTATCGAATCATTACAGAGAAATAATGATCAGATCAGAGAAGACCGGGCGCGAACGATCGGAGAAGATTCAGAATTGATCTACAGACGCAAGGTAGAAGACATTGAACTCAAGATAAAGAGGCTTGAACGGGAGCAGGAAGGACTTATTGATATCAGTCCTTTGGATAGAAACAGTTTGACTTTTGCGGATTTTAATCCCGAAGCATTCGTTCAGAAAGACATGGAATTATCATTAACAATCAGAAATCTGAATATTCAGCTAGAAGTTACCCAAAAACGATATGAATATTTATTTGGAAAAACATTTTAATCATGGGAAGCACAAGATACGATATAGACGCTCGTTATGACAGAGCAAGCAAAGCAGGTTACGGAACAAAATCCGCAAGTGACATTTTCACTCAGAATGCCAAAAGAAAAGCACATAAAGCAATGATTCCTAATGGAGTTTCATTTAGGGAATCTAGAGATTCTGAAGTACATCCAAACACGGTTCCTATTATCTTAGGACTTGATGTGACAGGAAGCATGGGACACATTCCTCATGAATTAATCAGAGAAGGACTGCCTAAACTGATGGGGGGAATTATCCAAGGCGGAGTACAGGATCCGGCATTACTTTTCCTGGGAATCGGAGATCACGAGTGTGACAGCTACCCATTACAGGTAGGGCAATTTGAATCAGGAGACGAAGAACTGGATATGTGGCTTACCCGTACGTATATAGAATCCGGAGGTGGGGGAAATGCCGGAGAAAGCTATTTATTGGCTTGGTATTTTGCCGCTTTTCATACAAGAACAGATGCTTTTGAAAAAAGAAATCAGAAAGGAATTCTGTTCACAGTAGGAGACGAACCTTGCTTAAAAGTACTTCCGGCATCTGCAATCAGGGAAATTATGGGTTCAGGGCAACAAACTTATACTCATTATGATCTCTTGGAAGAAGCGAAGAAACGTTATGAAATATACCATATCAACGTTCTTCACTCAGATCAGGCAATGAGAGCAAACAGGGATTGGATGGAACTATTAGGAGAAAACTGTATATCGATAAAAGATCATAAGGAAATACCGGATGTTATTAAGAAAATTATTTGTGAAAAGTTTAAAAATAAAACATACACAAATACAGATTCAGAAGGATTAGATAAGGTACAAATGCTTTAAAGATTATGAAAAAGGCGCAAATAGTTATAGGATTAGGCTTTGGTGATGAAGGAAAAGGAATCACAACAGACTTTCTTGCCAGTCAGAACCCGGATTCTGTGGTCATAAGATTTTCAGGAGGACAGCAGGCAGCTCATACGGTAATGATTGATGATAGAAAACATGTTCATTCCAGCTTTGCAAGCGGTGCGCTTCGTGGATTACCATCCTATTTTACGGAACATTGTACCATTCATCCGGAATTTTTATTGAATGAAAGAGAAGAATTAAAGTCTCAGAATGGTAATATAGAGCTTCATATCCATCCATTGGCAAAGATAACAACGCCGTTTGATGTCTGGGAAAACAGAACAAATTCAAAAAATCTGGAACATGGAACCTGCGGAAAAGGAGTAGGAGCTACAATGAAGCGAAATGAAAGCCCTTATAAACTATTTGCAATTGATCTTATTGCACCCAAAGAAATGCTGTTGGAAAAACTGAAAAGAATTGCTTATTACTACGGTTTTTTAGAGGAAAATCAGATTAAAGAACATTTGAAATCTTTTTTAGAAGCAATTGATCAGATAGATTGGAAAATAGATGATTATGAGTATCTTAAATCATTTGATAACCTCATTTTTGAAGGAAGCCAGGGAATTTTCCTAGATATGGATCATGGAGTCTTTCCGAATGTAACGTATGCTCACACCACCTCAAAGAACGCATCTGAAATATGTAAACAGCTTAATATTGAAGATATTGAAATGTATTATGTGACAAGAAGCTATGCAACCCGTCACGGAAATGGCTGGATGAGCAATGAAAAAGAGATTATTTTAAAAAACAATGAAGAGGAAACCTGTATCTTTAATGAATATCAGAAAGAGTTGAGAGTAGGAGATTTAGACGATAAACTGCTGAATTATGCTTTAAAATTAGACGCAGCTTACACACATTCAACAAAAAAGAATCTTGTAATTACTTGTCTGGATCAGATTGATAAAGAAATGAATTTAGATAAGCTGGATATAACATTTAAAACTGTTTACGGATCATTTTCTCCTTATTCAGAAGACTTTAAAAAGCTTTTTTAATTTACTTTTATTGTGGACGGAAATGATGATAATGATTAAGAATTAAAAACAATGAAAACGATACAATATATAAAAGGTGATGCTACGGTTCCGCAGACAAAAGGAATAAAAATAATTGCCCATATCTGTAATGATATTGGTGGTTGGGGAAAAGGTTTTGTACTTGCCGTTTCCAAAAGATGGGAAGCACCTGAAAAAGAATATCGGAACTGGCATCGCTTCAGAAGTAAAAATAATTTTGCTTTAGGAGAAATTCAGATCATACAGGTAGAAAAATATATATATGTAGCCAATATGATTGGACAAAAAGGAATAAAAACCGGAAGTAACGGCGTTCCCGTTCGATATGAAGCTATTGAAAAATGTCTGGAAACTTTATCAAATGAAGCTTTATCACTCAATGCAAGCATTCATATGCCGAGAATCGGATGTGGATTGGCAGGTGGAAAATGGACAGAAATAGAACCTATTATTGAGAGAACATTACTGAACAAAAATGTTGAGGTTTTTATATATGATTTTGAATAGCAAATAATAGAAACACCTGAAACGAGATCATTATTTATCCTGAAATTGCCAATAATAAGATTAAAAATTAAAAGAATGAAAACAACAAAACTATACAGACCTGTAGGAGAAAAAGAAATGGTTCTGATCATGGAGAGTGGATATCAAAAATTTCCTCCAAGATTAGAATGGCAGCCTATATTCTATCCTGTTTTGGATGAAGACTACGCATCAGAAATTGCAGAAAAGTGGAATACGAGGGATGAGTTTGGAAATTATCTTGGTTTTGTAACCCAGTTTGATGTTTTGGAAGAAATAGCCAATCAATATCCAGCTCAGAATGTAGGAGCCAGAAACCATAATGAACTGTGGGTACCTTCAGAAGAGCTTGAAACATTTAATCAGGCAATTGTAGGAAAAATAGAAATTATAAAAGTATTTGTCGGGAACGATTTTAAAAAGGCTGCCAATAAAAATATAGAAAGCCTTGTAAATACTTTAAACACCACCGCGAATTCATAAGATTGTAAAAAAAATTCGTGCATTCGTGGCTAAAACACAAAAATTATGACCAATAAAGAAATGGCAAAAGATACATTAGATATCCTAGCCAATAAATATTATATAAATACAGAACACCAGAGAATAGATATCGAAAAAGAACTGGAAACCAGTAAAAAAGGAACCGTTCTTTTCAACCCTGAACAGCTCTCTGAGCTCATAGCGACTTCAATGCCGGAAACTCATTTTGAAACTCAATTTGAAACCTGGCGATGTAGTTCTCTTAAAGCTATTTTACAATTAGCAGAACAAGAAGATCAGGGAAAAATAATGTGTCTGAACTTTGCATCCGCAAAAAATCCGGGTGGAGGATTTATCAATGGAGCAGAAGCACAGGAAGAAAGCCTTGCCAGAACTTCAGGATTATATGAAAGCCTGTTAATGGCAGAAGATTATTACACATTACACCGTAGTATGACCTCTTGTTTTTACACAGATACCATGATTTACAGTCCGAAAGTTCCTGTTTTCAGAAAAGATAAAGGAGAATTACTGCCAAAACCGGTACTGTGTAATTTCATTACTTCTCCGGCAGTAAATGCAGGCGTAGTAAAACGACAGGAACCTCAGAGAGAAAATGAGATTCTGGAAACCATGGATATCCGGACAGATAAAATGCTTTCACTAGCCTTACATCAAGGAAATGAAACCTTAATTTTAGGAGCTTGGGGCTGTGGAGTTTTCAAAAATGATCCGAAAGAAATTGCAGGTCTGTTCAAAAAACATCTTCAGGGAAAATATAAAAATAAATTTAAAAGAGTGGTTTTTGCCGTACTTACAAAGAAAGAAGAGATGCTGAAACCGTTTGAAGAAATAATATAAAACTGATTAATAGTAAATAAAAAGATAGATTTATGAAAGTATATAAATACCGATCAATAGAAAAGGACATTTTTGATAGAGATATTAAAACTCTTAAGGAGAATTCCTTTTATTCATCAAATTATAGTGCTTTGAACGATCCTTTTGATATTTACTTTAATGAAGAAATATCTCACTCAGTAGATCTTTTAAAGATTTTATTTCCTTTTGCAGAATTGGATAATTTTAAAAAATGTCTTGGGGAAGTTTTAGATTTTAAAGAGAAAATTGGAATCTATTGTTTGAGTACGGATTTTTTAAATGAACAATTATGGGCTTATTATGCGAGTTCTTATTCAGGATATTGTATAGAGTATGATTTGGACATATTAATTGATAAAGAACAAAATTTTGATTTTCAATATAAATTTAAGGTTGATTACAAAGAAAGTGTACCTACATTGGGGATTGAAGATATGTCAAATCTAAGCAGTAGCTTTATTCAAAAAATGTTTGCAACAAAGAAATCTGCGTGGAAGCATGAGAAGGAAGTTCGATTGATTTTTGATAAGTATGGGATGAAAAAATTTCACCCATCAGCAATTACTGGAATCTATTTTGGAATTAAGACACCAGAAATAGTCAAAGAGACATTTTATAAGCTGTTTGAAAATAATGATGTAAAATTTTATGAGGTTTTTCCTTCAAATTTTGAACTAGATTTTAAATTAATTTATGAGACAAAAAGGAAATTGAAGTATGATATCAATAAATTTGATTTTGAAATTCTGAAACATCGATTAGATTTAGCTCATGAATCATATTATGTTTTTTATAAAAGTAAAAAAGCAGAGTCTGAAATAAAAGAATTTATTTCAGCATTTAGAGAAGCTTATTTTATTAAAGAGAATAATAGTCTTTATATTTTTGATAATCGAGAAATAAAGCAACTAATAGATATTTATCCTAAAAAAAATAAAGAATACATTGATTATGCTAATTCAATAATTACAGTTTGTGATAATTGGCAAGAAGCAGGAATTTATAATCCATGTAAGGATACAGAATACTATGAAATATTAAAAAACCAATGAAAAAACTAACCATATTAAGCGGCGCAGGAATCAGTGCCGAAAGCGGAATACAAACATTCAGAGATGGAGACGGACTTTGGGAAAATCATAACGTAACAGATGTTGCAAGCCCGGAAGGCTGGAGAAAAGACAGAGCTTTGGTATTGGAATTTTATAACCAGAGAAGACGCCAGCTTCATGAAGTACAACCTAATGAAGCCCATCAATTATTAGCAGAACTTGAAAAGCATTTCGATGTTCAGATCATTACCCAAAATATCGATGACCTTCACGAAAGAGCCGGTTCTACAAATATCCTTCACATTCACGGAGAATTGTTCAAGTCTTGTTCATGTAACAATAAAAAACTTGTTTACGAACAAAAAGGAGACATCAATATTGGTGACAAAGCAGAAGATGGAGCTCAATTAAGACCTTTTATCGTTTGGTTTGGAGAAGATGTTCCATTACTGCATGATGCAAGAAAAATGGTACAGGAAGCAGATATACTCCTGGTTATTGGAACTTCTTTACAGGTTTACCCAGCAGCTGGTTTGATTCATGATATTAAAGATGATTGTCTTTTAATCGTTATTAATCCTAATGAAACAGGCTTTGGTTACGGACAGAGAGCTGTAGTGATGAAAGAGACAGCAACGCAGGGAATGAAACTTTTATTTGATAAACTGGTAAATCTTGCCTGATGGAAAATAAAGTAAAAGCAGGAATTATGGGAATATGCATCGGTGATGCCCTTGGAGTTCCTGTAGAGTTTAAAAAAAGAGAAGATTTGAAAAAATCTCCGGTAACGGGAATGTTGGAATATATGTCCTGGAACCAACCTAAAGGTACCTGGAGTGATGACAGTTCTTTAACGCTCTGCCTTGCTGAGGTACTTACAAAAGGCTATGATTTAGAAAAAATAGGGCAAAGCTTTGTGCAGTGGAATAAATATGGGCATTGGACCGCTCATGGAAGACTTTTCGATATTGGTGGAACAACAAGACATTCTATTGCAAGATTGATAAAAGGAGAGAGCGCTAGATTTTCAGGAAATATTTTTGAAGAAGATAACGGGAATGGTTCTTTAATGAGAATTATTCCTTTAGCTTTTTATCTTGAAAATGAAGATGATATTCAGAAGTTATATCAGACTGTAAAGGAAGTTTCAGCAATTACACATGGTCATTTTAGATCTGTTTTTGCCTGTTTTATCTATATCATCTTTGCAATTCAGTTAATAAAAGGTAAAAGTAAAAAGGAAGCATACGTACACATGCAAAAGTTAGCCTTAGAATATGCAGAACTACAAGGGTTTAACCCAAGTGAAGTCGGACTTTTTCAAAGAATTTTAAAAAATGATATTTCAGTTTATCCCGAAGATGAAATCAGAGCAAGTGGCTATGTGCTACACAGTCTGGAGGCTTCTTTATGGTGCTTCTTAAACTCAGAAAATTATTCAGAATCAGTATTGAAAGCAGTCAACTTAGGAGAAGATACAGATACTACAGCAGCTATTACCGGTGGACTTGCAGGAATTTATTATGGATTTGAAAATATTCCTCAGGAGTGGGTTTCAGTACTTGTGAGAAAGGATGACATTATAGCTGTTTGTGAGAAATTACAAAATCAATTATCTGGTGAAGATGAAAAGCTTAATTAAAATAATTACAACCCTTTTCTCTCCAAAAGAAAAGAAGAAACAGGAGAAAATTCCTGAAGAAAATTTACCCGTATACAATGGCAAAATAGAAGTCGATAAGTATATGGAATTTAAATATATTGTAGTAGAAAAATCACAATATTTTCAGTTTAAGACGCCGGATGAAATATTGAAAATTTTAAATAAAAGGAACTTATTATGGATAGATGTAAAAAATGATTTGCTTGGATACTCAAATGAACAAAGAAGCAAACTATTTATTTTAAGTGAAGTCACAGGATTTGAAATACAAAATATGTTACCGGCAAAAGGAGGCGGAGGTTCCTGGATTTTAGTATGCTTTGCCAATGGTAAGTCGTGCGAAATTGCAGAAGCAGGCGAATATAGCTTTGATGAATATGCAGATGAAATATCAAAAGTGACAAACTTGCCCGTTACCTTTCTCCCCGAATATTATAATTGTTAATACAACACACCATGAACGAAATAGAAACAAAAAGAATAAGTAAATTTTTAAGCCTTATTTTAAGGCACCAGCCCGAAATTATAGGGCTCAAATTAGATGAAAACGGTTGGGCAGATGTAGAAGAACTGATCGCAAAATCAGCCAAAAGAAGAACACATTTCACAATGAAAGAACTGGATGAGGTGGTAGAAACCAATAATAAAAAAAGATTTGCCTTCAATGAAGATAAAACCAGAATCAGAGCCAGTCAGGGACACTCTATTGACATAAACTTAGCTTTAGAAACAGTGCAGCCTCCTGATTTTCTTTATCATGGAACAGCAGAAGCCAATATCCATTCTATTTTTGAAACCGGAATTGAAAAAAGAACACGTCAGCATGTACACTTAAGTACTGATAAAGAGACTGCTACAAAGGTGGGAATGAGACACGGGAAACCAATGATTCTGACGATCAGAACCGGAAAAATGCATCAGGATGGAATTGCTTTCTTTCAGTCTGCCAATGGAGTATGGCTGACAGAATTTGTAGATCCGAAATACATTTCAAAATGACATTCGAAGAATTTGAAAAAGAAGTAATAACTTTTGCTCCTGAAAAAGACAACTTAACAGATAAGGTAAATGACTTATTTGCAAAAGGAGCTGGTCTAGTTCACGTATTGTATTTTATAATTGAGCATAAGAGGTGTGGGTTGACAGAAGCAAAAAAAATTGTAGATACCTGCCCCAATTATCATAAAAGATTTGGAAAAAATTAATGAGCAGAACATTAGCAATAGGAGACATTCACGGTGGGTTTAAAGCATTACAGCAAGCTTTTGAACGTGCCGAGGTTACTGAAAAAGACAAATTGATTTTCCTTGGAGATTACGTAGACGGATGGAGCGAATCTTCACAGATCATCGAGTTTTTAATAGAAATTTCCGAAAAACAGGAATGTATTTTTATCAAAGGAAACCACGATGTCTGGTGCGAAGATTGGTTGTCATTTGAACAAGGACCTGATATCTGGCTTTTCAATGGTGGAAAAAGTACCGTAGAAAGCTATAAAGATTATTCTTTGGAAGAGCTGGAAAACCATCTTGTATTTTTTCAAAGGATGAAGCCTTATCACATTGATGAACAAAACCGTCTGTTTATTCATGCAGGATATTCTTCGATGCATGGTCCTGAGAAAGAAGTCTATTCCAGCAATTACCGCTGGGACAGAACCCTTTGGGAAACCGCAGTGGCAATGGATAGTAAACTTCAAAAGAACTCAGAATTGTACCCTAAAAGACTACTTCTTTACAGTGAAATCTTTATCGGGCATACTCCAACCTTGGATATTGGAATGACTACACCTGCAAATAAAGCCAATATCTGGAATCTGGATACAGGGGCAGCCTTTACCGGAGCTTTATCCGTGATGGATATCGATACTAAGGAATTCTGGCAAAGCGACCCGCTTCCGTCTCTATATCCTGATGAAAAAGGAAGAAATAAATAAGTGTAAATAATAATTAATCAATAATGATAAGCAAATATTTGCTTTCAGGCACACAACCTCACTGGTTTCCAAAACTTGTGAGGTTCTATTTTATATACTAAAGAGTAAAATTTCGTTTTTCTGCCCCAATCATATTACCTAATTTTAAATCCGAAAAATATGACCTCCATGAAATTGAAATACCTCTTCCTTACCCTATGTTCGTCTTTTGTTTGGGCTCAAAAAACATTTCAGACACCTTTTGAAAAAGGGAATGGTAATCAAACCGTTACTTACGATGAAATGAATGTCTATTACCAGGATCTCGCAAAGAACTTTAATACCATTCAATATCTTAAAAAAGGAGAAGATGATAACGGAAAACCTATTTATGTTGTAGTTTATAACCCTTTTCCTGAAAAAAATATTGAAAATCTGAGAAAAGATAAAGCAATCTTGTTTGTCAACAACGGAATTCATCCCGGAGAACCCGACGGAATTGATGCCACCATGATGCTTATGAGAGACCTGGCAACTAAAAAAATTAAAACACCTCAAAACTTTATCATAGCTGCCATTTCTGCCTACAATATAAGTGGAATGCTGAACAGAGGTTCCCATTCAAGAGCCAATCAAAACGGTCCTGAACAGTATGGTTTCCGAGGCAATGCAAGAAACTACGATCTCAACAGAGATTTCATCAAAGCAGATTCCAAAAATGCCAGAAGCTTCCAGGAAATCTATCAATGGCTTAAACCGGATGTTTTTATTGATAACCATGTCAGTAACGGAGCAGATTATCAATATACATTTACTTACATTTCAACTTTTAAAGAACGCTTAGGCAATGTTTTAGGATCATATTTTTACAATGATTATCAGGCTAAAAATCTTGATGATATGAAGAAACTAGGCTATGAAAGCACTCCTTATGTGAATATTCATGGAGATATTCCCGAGGTTGGATTTGCCTCTTTCGAAGACTCCCCAAGATATTCAACAGGATATACAACCCTCTTCAACTCACTGGGAACAGTTCCGGAAACGCATATGCTAAAGCCTTATGATAAAAGAGTAGACGCTACCTATAAATATATGCTGGTTAATCTGCAAAACCTTGATAAAGACTATCAGAAAATAAAACAGCTGCGTATTGAAAACTTAAAACAATATCAGGCAGGAAAACAATACGGAATTCGATGGAAAATAGATTCCACAAAGTATACAACGATGGATTTCAAAGGATATGAAGGTCAATACAAACCGAGTGAAATTTCCGGAAAACCAAGATTATATTATGACAGAAATAAACCTTTTACAAAAAATATAAAACTGTTTACTACAGCAGTTCCGACAGGATATATCACCATTCCGAAATATTATGTAATTCCACAGTCGCAATACAGAGTGATTGAAGAATTCAAAAGAAACGGTATTCAGATGAAACCAATTCAAAAGGACAGCACAATAGCAGTAGAATCCTATAAAATTAAAGACTTTAAAACTGTAAAAAACCCTTATGAAGGACATTATGTGCATTATGAAACAACGGTAGATAGAACAAATAAAAACCAATCCTTTGCTGCTGGAGATTATCTTGTTTCTACCAGTCAGCATGGAGTAAAATATATTATTGAAACCCTTGAACCTGAGGCATTAGACTCTTTCTTCAACTGGAACTTTTTTGATGGAATTCTGGCACAAAAAGAATATTATTCAGCTTATATCTTTGAAGATACTGCTGCAGAACTGTTGAAAACGGACAAAAAACTAAAAGAAGCCTTTGAAGCAGCAAAAAAATCAGACAAAAAAATTTCAGAAGACGGTGAAGCACAACTGGATTGGGTCTATAGGCATTCTCCTTATTTTGAAGAGAAAACATTCAGACAGTATCCAGTGTATAGGGTGCTGTAAGTATTTTAAAATTAATTACTAAACTAAAAAAAGACGTTTCATTTGAAACGTCTTTTGTCTTTATCTTGGCAAACCTCTTTTTAAAGCGATTTCCGCTCGTTTGATGGCCACTTTTTCTTTCCAGTCCATATATTTATTCTTAAAATTAGACTTCATAACATCGTCAAACTTACGTTGTACAGTAAGATTCCATAAAGAATGAGCTTTTACCGCCCATGATTTATCCCAAGCCCTTAAGGAAATAGAGAAAGAACCGTCAAGGTACTTCATCCAGTGCCACCATCCTGTAGGCATAAACAAAGTATCACCATGTTCAAGGAAACACTCAATACCTTCTACACCATCCAGTGCAGGGAATTTCGTGAAATCAGGATTTTCAATATCGTAATCTTCCAACGCATAAGTTGCATAAGGAATTTGGTACAATCTCTCTCTCCATTTATAATCAAAAAGAAGAATATGCTTTCTTCCGTTAAAATGAGTATGGAAAATGTGAGCCATATCAATGTCAAAGTGAAGGAACGTTACCGATCCTTTTCCACCAAAGAACATATTAGGATACTTATCAAGAAATCCGCCCATCAGTTCCTTTGGAGAAATATAGTCTTCAAGAAGTTTAGGGGCATATTTTATAGGATCAAATAAGAAAATTCTAAGATCAGTAGGCTCTTTCTGAATAAGATCTATATAATCACCGAATTTCATTTGGGCTGCTGAAGCATTGATGGGAGCAGAAGGATCTGCTTTTGAACTGTCATATAGCGGAACTTCCACATCTCCTACGACCTCCTTCATATATTCCATCGTCCATTTTTGGTAAGCAGGCCATTTCTTTGCCATATTTTTGATGACAACGGGCCTTCTTGGCTTTAGATATTTTTCGTAGAAATCTTCTTTAGAAATATCATCTACAACATCTATAGGCTTTAAAATAATTCCCATTTTATAAATTTTATGTTACAAAATTATTAAATAAATATTTATGTACCTGTTTTTAATTTTTTTTTAATCCATGATTTAAATGTAATGTTACTATTTAGACTAAATAAAAAAATTGGGAATTATTATTATTAATAAAGCTTTTATATTTTTTATTAAAAAATGAAAATAAATTGTGTAGTTCATTTGTTTCAGAACAAAAACATGATCCCAGGGAAGGAAAATCGATTTTATCACTGATAATTATTTTAGTTAACAAAGAAAATGCTTCTTGAAGTTATTAAATAAAGAAGGAAAAAATACTTATACTAATTTAATTCAAATAAAAGAGAGATATTTTTAAGATTTTAAATAAAAATTAAAAACTGTAAATGTTTTCTGAATCAAAAATAAAAACACATATTTATTATATATACTTTAAGGATGCCTTAATATGATGTTCATAATTATTTTGCCAATGTAAATGTTTTATGATGGGTTGTTTATTTATCATCTTTAATTATGAATAAAATGTACCATGAAGGCAATTTTAATTACTGAATAATAAATATATAACGGTTGTTATAGTGATAGAGTTTAACTTTTAAGTTTAAATCATATCTTTAAAAGTGTAACGAAAGAATAGAATGATTAACTAATTAATCAAATAATAAACATGAAAAAAAATATTTCCTTATTTCTGATGCTTTTTTTTACGGTTCTTACCTTTGCTCAGAAGACGGTCTCCGGAAAAGTCACGGATACTGACGGAATAGCAATACCAAGTGCAAGTGTCACCATTGAGGAACCGGGTAAAGATGCTATTCTTGCATATGGAATTACCAATTCCAAAGGAGAATATAAAGTAACTTTTACCTCTTCGGAATCGAATGTTGACCTTAAAGTAAAAGCATTCAATCAGAAACCTCTTACCAAACAAGTCAGCAATAGTGACCAGACATTGAATTTTACAATGCAGTCTGAAGCTACGGAAATAAAGGAAGTACAGCTGAAAACTAAAATGATCACCGCAAGAGGAGACACTATTTCTTATGATCTGAAAGCTTTTAACAGTAAAAATGATAGAACTCTTGCCGATGTAATGAAAAAAATTCCAGGAATTGAAGTCAGTACAGACGGAACCATCAAGTATCAGGGAAATGCCATCAATAAATTCTATGTTAACGGAAAAGACCTTATGGAAGGAGGTTACGGTACCATCAATAATTCGTTGCCAAAAGATGCCGTTCAAAAAGTGGAAGTTCTTGAAAACCATCAACCGGTAAAGATTCTTCAGGATAAAGTTCCTTCGGATCAAGCGGCTATTAATATTAAACTTAAGAACGCTGTAACCATGACAGGTCGTGGTGAAGTAGGATCTGGTTTTGGAGATCCATGGCTATGGAATGTAAAATTGACTCCAATGTTTTTCGGACAGAAAAGCCAGTGGGTGGTTAATTATAAAACCAACAATATGGGTGAACAGGTGGAAAATGAAGGAAATATTCTGGCGTTTGGAAGCTCATGGGAAGGAAGAAGAGGAAATGTTTCCCAAAATAACTGGCTGAGTGTAGAAAATGCTGAAGTTCCTAACCTTCCGGTAAAGAGATACTTGTTGAATAATGTTCACTATTTGTCTGCCAATTACCTGACAAATATTGATAAGAAAAAAGAATGGGAACTAAAAGCAAACGCCAATTATACGAATAATGCAGTTGAAAGAGAGTCTAATACACTCACCAGAGATATCCAGCAGGGAACCCAGTTTAATACCAGATTTCTTAATAATTTTTATACAGATAAATTAAAAGGAGAATTGATTTTTACTAAAAATGCTAAAAAAGGATTCTTCAAAAATACAACCACGTTCTCTCAATTCTGGAACGCAGATAGAGCTTTGGCGGAAAGAGCGGGCTCAATCGGGAATGAAGCTTTGGAATCTCCTACTTCTTCATTTCAGAACTCTTTAAGTACAATCATTCCGTGGAAAGAAAAAATGGTTAATTTTAAATCATATATAAGCTACCAAAACGATAAGCAGGTATTGGAAATTTCTCCAGCTGATTATTTAAAGTTTCCTTATAAAGACCCAGATGATACTAAATTTACAACCATTAAATTTACACCGGGAACTACAGCTTTACAGAGTTTAAGAATTAAAAGCTTAGATACTTCACATTCTGCAAATATCAGCTTCTCTACAAAAGGCTGGACCTTCACGCCGCAAGTTGGAATCGATTTTTCATCAGATAGGTTAATAACCAATTTTGACGGAATTACGGATGACAACAAGCCTGATTTCAATAGTTTAACATATGAAAATGATTTGAAATTCACGAAAGTAAATCCATCTGCATCTGTAGGAATTAATTATAAATCTGAAGCATGGAGCTTATTTTCAAGTTTTCCAGTGAATTTTAACAGCATGAAAGCTGAAGATGCATTCAGAAATGTTTCAAAATCTTTAAATAAAGTTACATTTACTCCGAATCTTTTTGCGCAATATTCTTTTGCCTCTTTCTTTAAAGCAAGTGTAAGCGGAGGTATCAGCAATAACTTCGGAGATATACAGACGGCTTATGCCGGATCTATTTTAACAAGCCCTGGAGGATTCAGTGTGATGGATCCTAAAAATCCAATTCCTGAAACTACTACAAAAAATGGAGGAGTAAGATTGGAATACAGAAACCCTTTGAATAACCTTTTCTTCAATGTAGGATATAGATTAAGCGATGCTAAAAATAACCTCTTAGCTTCAAGTGTAGTAAACCCATCAGGTTTTAGTGTTATCCAATACATTGAGCTTGAAAATAAAAGAACGAATAATAGTTATTATGCAGAAATTGGAAAATATTTTCCAAAATTTAAAACCAACGCCTCATTTTCTTACAACAATACCGTATCAAAATCTCAGATGATGAGAAATGATGATTTATTTGATACCAAGACAGATGGAAATACATTAGGATTTAAATTTAACAATACCTATTTCTCATGGATGAGTGTAGATTTCAATGTGACAAAATCCTGGAATAAACAATCTAATATTTACACGACGGGAGATTTAGGGAAAAGTGAAAGCTATAATCATAATCTGAATGTGTTCTTCTATCCATTGGAAAGCCATACCATAGGTTTTTACTGGGATCAGATCAACTCTAAAATGGGAAATACAAAATTTAACAATGGATTCTTTGATGTATCCTATCAGTTCAGTTGGACCAAGAAAAAAGTAGACTTTGAATTAAAATGGATGAATATTTCCAACAGAAAAGTATTTGAAAGGATCAACGTAAGGGATGCAACCATTGAACAGACAACGATGCAGCTCCGCCCAAGCCAGGTGATGTTAAGTGTAAAATTCAACTTTAAATAAAAATAAAAACCAATCCCTAGGGATTGGTTTTTTGTTGAGATATATAGTGATTTAAAAGCTTTGCTGATCGGCAGAAGGACCATAGCTTCCCGGTAAAGGAATATCATTGATCCTGTAATACACTCCCAATTGTGCCCTGTGATGAGTGATCTGGTTCAACGCATGGCGAATAGATTCATATTTTGACCATTTTGCCAGTTCCTGTCCGTCATTTTTCAATGCCCAGCTTGCATTAAGGTCGTTTTCCTGAGCATTTTCAAGCGCTTCTTTACCGGATTTAAAATTTTGATCAAGCGTTTGAAGAAGATCTTCACGGGTAGATAATTGCTTAGGTTGATAATCTCCATTGGCGAAATCAAGTTCAGAGGTTTTCAGCATTGTATTTGGCCATTCGAAAATTTCAGCAATATGGGTGGCAAGAGGTAACATTTTCATGCTTTTTTCATGCGGAGCATAATCATTTTTTTCCTCAGGATAAGCTTCGAAAAACTTTCTGGTAGTTTGATATTCGGCTTCCAGCTCATTTTTAAATTGTGATAAAGTGTCCATAATATTTTGTTTTTGGGAAGACTAAAGTTAAAAAAATTAAACCTGAAAATGTTTTAATAAAATCATAATTTTTATCTCTTGTATTGTTTTTGAATAGAGTTAAGTGTTTGAAAAATAGATTATTTCGCCTTGTGTAGCTTACTTTAAATAATTTGTTAGAAAATAAATTGAAGAAAAACTGTAACAAATCTGTTCATGTAATTACTAATTAATAAAACTTGAGAAATGAAAAAGTTATTTTCTATATTTCTTATTACGCTTTTTGCATTTGCTAATGCACAGGATACTAAAGAAACGGCAAACCGATTCTTTTATGAGCTGACTTTTAAGCCTAAAAAAGATTCTGCAAGATTGGATAAGCTTATCACTATTTTGGATATTACTCCAAAAAAATCAATTTATCAGGATTTTACAATGCCAGCCCAAGATTCCATTATTCAAGTTCGGGTAGAAGAGATGGAAAAAACCAAGTCATTTAAGGACATGAGTAAAATGATAAAATGGCCTAAGTTTTCATACAAGATTCTTAAGAACTATCCTGAAATGAAAGTGCAGTATGTGGATAAGATTAGTAGAAACTTTTTCTCTTATGATGATAATGTAAAATTACAATGGAATATTTTACCTGAAAAACAAAAAATAGGAACCTATAACACTCAAAAAGCTACTACAGAATTCGGGGGAAGAAAATGGACAGCTTGGTTCAGTTCAGATATTCCTTTTCAGGATGGACCGTATAAATTTTATGGACTTCCAGGGTTGATTGTAAAAATTGAAGACGCTGATAAAAATTATTCATGGTTATTAAGTGGAAATAAAAAAATAGAAAACTATGATGAAGTGTCTTATGCCGATAAGATTAATGCGAAGATGGGAATGTCTAGTAATACAGTAACTCCAACTACGAAAGAAAAATTCCAGAAGTCATTTGATGCCTTTAAAGCAGATCCTTTTGCTGAATCTCGTCCATACATGACAGCTGAGACCATGAGTAAATCGATGCCTGGAACGGATGGAACCGTCGGTGATTTTATGAAAAGAATGGAAAAACAGGTGAAAGATTTCTTTGAATCCAATGATAATCCTATAGAAAAACAACAACCTTCCGACAAGAAGAAAAAATAAGCATTCATATCAACTAAATTATATTCCGAATCACCCCAGCTACAGAAATGTATTTGGGGTGATTTCTTTTATGGTGGAAGTGTTATTTAGATTAAATTTAAATAGCGTATATTTGCATCACAAAAATTTAGGCTTTGAAAGAGAAAGAATTACATAAATTAAGTGGATTTCCTAAAAATAAAATGGGAAAGATATTGGGGTATGATAATGATCATCTGAAAATGCCCAATAAAATCATTGAGATGGGACTCCTCCCAGAAACCGTTTTCAGGATTTTGTACCAGGCTCCGTTCAATGGACCTATGTACGTGGAATTTGGAGCAGAAAAAAGCCGAATAGCTCTTCGTGAGGAAGAAGGAGATTATATCATTGTTGAAGAATTGAATTAATGCAGGCAAACAAGAAAAAACAGATACTTTTAGTAGGGAATCCTAATGTAGGGAAGTCAACGGTTTTTAATGCGCTTTGTAACAAAAAGCAGAAAACCGGAAACTATGCTGGTGTTACCGTTGCAAGCCATTCGGGGAACTATGCATACAAAAATGAGGACGTTGAAGTGATTGACCTTCCGGGATCATACAGTGTGTATCCAAGTTCGGAGGATGAGGCTATTTTCTCAAAATACCTTATCGAGGAACAAAAAAACTACGCGGGAGTTGTTTATATTCTTGAAGCATTAAGTTTAAAAAGAGGACTTCTTTTATTTCAGCAGATTCAGGATCTTGGTATTCCAATGATTTTGATTGTCAATCAGATTGACCAGGCTGAAAGGAGAGGAATCACCATCGATATTCAAAAATTCTCAGAAGCACTGGGAATTAAAATTATTCAGACCAATGCCAAAGAGCAAATTGGTATCAATGAAGTGAGAGAAGCTGTTTTCAATAATGAATTTGTGAAAACGGATAAAGCTTCATTTGAAACTCCTGGAGAGCACAAAGATTTTATTCAAAAAATCATTGATCATAAAGGCTTTGATAATGAATACAAGGCTTGGATGAGTCTTTCTATGGGGACAGATCTAGGTAAGTTGGAATCCGTAATGGATCAAATCAATGATTCTCAAGCTAAAAGTTTAGTACCTAAGAGATTGCAGGTTCAGGAAACTGTTAGGCGATATCAGAATGTAGATAAAATATTGGAGAATGTGATCTCCAAAAAACCTCAGTTCAAAGAATTGTTGACAGAAAAACTGGATAAAGTTTTAGTTCATAAATTCTGGGGATATGTGGTTTTCTTATTGATCTTATTGGTGATCTTCCAAAGTGTTTTCTTCCTGGCAGAATATCCAATGAACTGGATTGAAGAGTTTTTCTCATGGTTCTCTGCATTTACCAATGAGCATTTACCTGAAGGACCTATCAATTCACTAGTTTCCAATGGGATTATTCCGGGAATAGGAGGGATTGTAGTTTTTGCACCACAGATCGGAATTCTTTTATACTTCCTTTATCTTTTGGAAGACTCAGGATACATGGCAAGAGTGGTTTTCTTGATGGACAGACTTCTTCGTCCATTCGGGCTTAACGGAAAAAGTATCGTTCCGCTTGTTTCAGGAACGGCATGCGCTATTCCAGCAGTTATTTCCACGAGAAACATTGAGAACGTTAAAGAAAGATTACTGACGATATTGGTAACGCCGTTTATGACCTGCTCAGCAAGGCTTCCGGTATACAGTATCATCATCGGACTGATCATTTCAGAAGGATCATTCTTAGGAATAAAATATAAAGCTCTTGTATTAATGGGAATGTACCTGCTAGGTTTTTTAGTGGCACTATTTTCAGCAGCTATTCTTAAGAAATTTATTAAAGATAAAGGAAAAACCTATTTGGTAATGGACCTTCCTGCCTATAAAAAACCACTTTTCGGATATGATTTAAAAATGGTTTTAGGTAAAGTATGGGAATTCATTACCGGAGCCGGGAAAATCATTTTCATCGTAAGTATTATTATTTGGGTTTTAAGTTATTTCGGTCCAAAACAACAACCGAATGAATTTGTAGCTTCCAATGTAGAACTTGATCATTCTTACCTTGCCAAAATGGGTAAAGGAATAGAACCTGTGATTGCTCCTTTAGGTTACGATTGGAAAATGGGAGTAGGGATTCTTACCAGCTTCGTAGCAAGAGAAGTATTTGTGGGGACGATGTCAACGCTTTACAGCCTTGAAGATGATGCTCCTGAAATAAAAGTGATTGATAAAATGAGAAGAGATGTAAAACCAAATGGAGAAAAAGTCTTCAGTTTTGCAACAGGAATCTCAGTACTTTTATTCTATGCATTTGCAATGCAGTGTGTTTCTACACTTGCAGTAGTCTACAGAGAAACCAAAAGCTGGAAATGGACTGGCTTTCAGGTGGCAATGATGACAGGTTTGGCATATTTTGTGTCGATGATAGTATATCAAATTTTAAAGTAATGGACTCATCATTAATTTTTCAATACGTACTTATTGCATTAATTGTAGCATTTGCTTGCTACTCTCTGTACAAAGTACTTAAAAAGAATTTTGCACCCAGTAAGTTCAGTTCTAAAAGATCGGGCTGCGATAAAGACTGTGGTTGTTCTTAACATAGCCTTCAACGGATAATTGAAAAAAAATGAGTATTTTCATTTTTTAATTTAAATTATTCGTTTTGAACTTCTTTAAAGCAGGATCAGTTCTTTTATTTTCTTTATTTGCGACTTGTAGCAAAGCTCAATCTGATACCATTAATACCAAATCCTACGCAGATCAGGTAATGATCCGTGTGAATCTGGATACCAATATCGAAAGCTATGTTTTTACACAAGGTAAAGAAGAAAATGCACAACAGACAGTACTGTCAATAAACAACAAAACGAAAACCTCCGTTTCCATCGATTATAAAATCATAAGTGCCACATTATCATTTGCTCCTAAATTTTTTAACGGTAATGATGATGATGCATTGAAAGGAAGCAGTTCTTATACTGACTTTAGTTTCAGGTTCTTCCCAAAAAGATTCATTCAGAATGTTTATTACAAGAATGTAAGAGGGTTTTATATTGAAAATATGAAAGACCTTTTTCCAAACTGGCAGGAAGGTAAAGATCCTCATATCCAATTCCCGGACCTTAGAGTCCAAAGTTTTGGAGGAACCACTTCTTATATTCTTAATAAAGATTTTTCAGCCAGAACTATCTACACCCAAGGAGAATGGCAGAGAAAAAGCAGCGGGAGCTGGGTTCCGTTTCTTGATTATGACCTTACGATTTTCAGAAATAAGATTGACAATATAAAAACCAAAGAGTTTCAATACAAAATAGGAGGAAACATTGGCTATTTCTATAATTGGGTTATTGGGAAGAATGTAAATATTTCTCCTTACCTGACTTTAGGTGTCGGAGGAAAATTTTCAAGTTATCGTAATATTCAGAACGGAAACTCAAAGGAAACAGCTCAGTACATAACAATCCGAATGGAAGGAGGGCTGCATGTGGGATATAATACCGATCGTTTTCTGTTTGGCGGAAGAATGAATTTTAATGCCTACGCTTATGAACAGACAAAGAATCAGACGATTGAGAACAACAATCTCTATGGCTTATTATATGTGGGTTATCGTTTTGCACCTCCAAAAGTGGTAAAAGACACGTATGACAAAGTTCAAAAAAAGATTCCTGTTTTATAACGTAAAGTCTTTTTAAGTATCTTTGTTTCGACAATTTATTATACTAACAAAGAAATATAAAAACATAATGTCGTTAATAAAATCTATTTCAGGAATTCGCGGAACTATTGGCGGAAAAGTAAATGATAATTTAACACCGCTGGATGTCGTAAAATTTGCTTCCGCATTCGGAACCTGGCTTCAGAACAATAAAAATAAAAAAGATTTAACCCTTATCATCGGAAGAGACGCAAGAATCTCTGGACAAATGGTGTCTTCCCTTGTTACAGCAACATTACAGGGATTAGGGATAAACGTGGTAGATTTAGGACTTTCTACAACTCCTACCGTAGAAATAATGGTTCCTGAATTAAAAGCAGATGGAGGAATCATCCTTACTGCATCCCACAATCCAAAACAATGGAATGCTCTTAAGCTTTTAAATGACAAAGGAGAATTTATAAACGGTGAAAACGGAGCTGAAGTTCTTGCTTTGGCAGAAAGTGAAGACTTCAACTATGCTGAAGTAGATGATCTTGGAAAATATGAAACAAGAGATGATGCTTTTGATATTCACATACAGCAGATCCTTGATTTACCAATGGTAGATGCTGAAGCAATTAAAGCTAAAAATTTCAAAGTAGTACTAGACGCGGTAAACTCTACAGGAGGAATCGCGATTCCAATGCTATTAGACAAATTAGGTTGTGAAACCATTAAATTATATTGTGAACCTACAGGTCATTTCCCTCACAATCCTGAACCTTTGAAAGAACATTTGGGAGACATCTGCGAACTGGTAAAAAAAGAAAACGCAGACTTTGGAGTTGTAGTAGATCCGGATGTAGACAGATTAGCCTTAATTGATGAAAAAGGAGAAATGTTCGGTGAAGAATATACATTGGTGGCAGTTGCAGATTACCTTTTAAAACATAAAAATGGAGTCGCTGTTTCTAACCTTTCTTCTAGCCGTGCTTTGAGAGATGTAGCACAAACTCACAATTCAGAATACTTTGCAAGTGCTGTAGGGGAAGTGAATGTGGTTACTTTAATGAAAGAGAAAAATGCTGTGATCGGTGGTGAAGGGAACGGAGGAATTATTTACCCTGATCTTCACTACGGAAGAGACTCTTTGGTGGGAGTAGCATTATTCCTGACTCACTTAGCAAAAGAAAATAAAACAGTTTCTGAACTTAGAGCAGGATATCCAAGCTACTTCATGGGGAAAAAGAAAATAGAATTAACTCCCGAAATTGATGTAGATGCTATCTTAAGCAAAATGGAGAAAGAATATGAGAACGAAGAAGTTTCTACCGTAGATGGTGTTAAAATAGACTTTGAAAACAACTGGGTTCACCTTAGAAAATCCAATACTGAACCTATCATCAGAATTTATACAGAAGCTAAATCCCAGGAAGAAGCTGATAAATTGGGAGATGATATCATTGCTAAAATTAAAAGTTTAATTTAAAATAAAATATAAGAACGGACAAAGCTCCGTTCTTTTTTTATACAATATGTTTGAACATATAAAAAACAGATTCCCTTTCCCAAAAGAAAAATGGCGAAAATTTATAAGCAGCTTTGAAAAAATGGAAGTGCCTGCCAAAACTTTACTTTTAAAAGAAGGAGACGTGTCAAATAACGCTTTCTATCTGGAAAAAGGAGTTGTCAGAGCATGGTATAATAATGATGGTAAAGATGCTACATTTCAATTTTTTCTGGAAAATACCATGTTTTCTTCACTGGAAAGCTTCAAAAAAGGATTACCAAGTATGGTTTCCTTTGAAACGATAGAACCTTGTGTCTTATATAAGATTAAAAAACCTGATGCTGAAGCATTTTTGGAAGAGGTGTATGAAAATCCGGAGCTAAGAACTTTATTTATGGATGCTCTTTTTGAAAGAATGTTTGACTATATGAAACATTTCTTTTCATTTATAAAAGACACACCACAACAACGATATATCCAGCTTGCACAACAAAAACCAGACATTATCAAAAGAGTTCCCCAACATTATATTGCGTCCTATTTAGGAATTACAACTGTACATCTGAGCAGGATAAAGAGTAAAATACTGAAAGAAAAACTTTCTTAAGGTGGGAAGCATCTTAAATGATAGACAGCTTGAGGTAGATTGTATTGAATTTTTAACGCAGAAAACGCAAAGAATTTTCATTATGGTGGCTATACGTTCGCAAAGACGTTTCACTCAGCAATGATTACCCTCCTAGCTGGACGAAGTGCACTTGCGAACGAAAGATAAAACATAATAAATTTAACTCTTGCGATCTTTACGTTGTTTTCTATATCCCCCATCATCCAAACTGATAACAAATGTTATCGTCCGACCATCCTATCAGCTCATACCTTTGTTTAAAAATATAAAACAATGAAAGCAGCAGTCGTTTTTGAAAAAGGAAATGCTCCTCAATATGCAGACTTCCAGGAACCGGAAGTAACGCAAGAAAATGAAATCTTAGTGTCTGTAAAAGCAGCATCTATTAAAAATCTGGATAAAGCAAGAGCAAGTGGAAACCACTATTCTACCGAAAATGAAATTCATCAGCCTACAATTGTAGGTTCGGACGGGGTAGGATTTCTAGAAGATGGAACAAAAGTCTATTTCTTCAGCAAAAAAGGAACCGTTGCAGAAAAAGCAGTTGTAGATAAGAATAAGATAGTGAGAATTCCTGAGCAACTTGATTTTTCTACCGCAGCAGCGTTACCCAACGCCGTTATGGGATCTGCAATGGCATTAAAGTTCAAGGCTAGGGTACAACCAGGAAATGTAGTATTAGTCAATGGAGCAACAGGAATTACCGGAAGAATAGCAGTTCAGATTGCTAAAGTCTATGGAGCTAAGAAAATTATTGTCACAGGAAGAAATGAAGAATCTTTACAGTCACTTCTTGAATTGGGTGCCGATGAGGCTGTTTCCCTGCATTTGAATGATCAAGATTTTCAAAGTAAGATAAAAGGAATTCATAATGAAACACCTATAGATATTATTGTAGACTATATCTGGGGGCATTCTGTAGAAATGATCTTATCTGCATTTAAAGGGGACGGAACATTTTCTCACAAAACAAAACTGATTACCATAGGCGGAATGAGTGGAGATACTATTCAACTGTCTTCACAGATTCTCAGAGCAACAGATATACAAATTTCAGGGTCTGGATTGGGAAGTTGGACAAAAGAAGAATCTGCACTTTTATTCTCAGAAATTATTCCTGAAATGTTTCAGGCTGCCATCGATGGAAAGCTTAAAATAGAAACAGAAGATGTTGATATTAAAAATATCGAATCAGCGTGGAATGCAGAGATACAAACCGGAAAAAGGCTTGTAATAAGAATTTAACCCCAATTTCCATTTTTTTATCCACAATCCTTTTATTGGTTTTCTTTTTTTACTATTTTTATAATAGAAATTTATGAAATGGATAATTCAAAAAAAAGTTGCAACTTTGCATAAATATTCGAATATCAGTTTCAGATATATTAATTAATTAAACGTTTGCCGAGGTTTGTAAGTAAATTCAGACATCGGGTTGACAAAGAGGACACTATTGGAAGAGTATTTTGGAAATGAACTTGTAAAAAAGTTCGAGGAAATGATGGAAAACAATGAGGAATTCTACTTCGATACAGAAGAATTAGAAGATATCATTGTTTATTATTTGGAGCTTGGTGATTTTAACTATGCCGATATGGCTGTTAATTACGGACTGAAGCTTCATCCTAATTCATTAGATATCAAGATTAAAAGACTTGAAATTCTTTTGGAATGGGAAGAATATAATACGGCGAAAGATCTTATCAATGAGCTGAAAGGTTCCTCCATGGAAAATACAGACTTTTTGGTTTGCTATGCTAAGTATTATTCGAACCTGGGAAATCCTAGAAAAGCCATTGAAATTTGTAAAAAAGCCCTTACTCTGGAGGAAGAAGAAAATTTCCTTCACAACTTTATTGCAGATGAATATGTAAATCTTGGAGATCCTTTTAACGCTCTTAAGCATTACAAAAAGGCACTTAAAGAAGACCCTACTGATGAATATTCATTAGAGAACGCTATGGTGTGCTTTAGTGATTTGAATAAGAGTGAGGAGGCTATTGCCTTTCTTAATGAATATTTAGATGAATTTCCTTATTCTGAGATCGCTTGGTCAGAATATGGTCAGTTCTACTTCAACAGAAAGAACTACGAAGAAGCAATAAAAGGATATGATTATTTATTGGCAATCAATTCAAGCTCTGTAGGAGTATATGCCAATAAAGCAGCTTGTTATGAAGCTTTAGGGCAATATCAAAAAGCAATCAATACCTATGAAGAAATGCTTGAGCTGGAATATACCAAAGCATTTACATTCTATAAAATTGGATTGTGCAATAAAGCATTAAAACAACCTATCTTAGCATTAAATTCTTTTCAGAAATCACTGAGAGAAGATCCTCAGTTTTATCTTGCTATGATGGAACAATCATACCTGTATGAGGAAATGGGTGGAATGTCTGAAGCATTATACTTTGCCAAAGAAGCAACCCAATTGAACGAAAATAATCTTGATTATCAGAAAAGATTAGCATTCTTATTCATTGATTCAGGTAAATTTGAAGAAAGTCTTTCATGTTTGAAAAAACTTGTAGATGCTGAACCCTCAAGATTTTACAATTGGTATGCCTATTCAGAAGTATTAATGCTCGTAGGAGAATATGAAGAAGCAATAACTGTTTTGAATGCCGCTGTTAAGAAACATCACAGAGCAGAATTGTTTTATCAGTTAAGCAATTGTTTCTTTAATCTTAAAGATCAGGACAAAGGAATAGAATCACTTCAGAAAGCTTTAGAATTAGACCCGTCTTTAGTTAAGGATATGCAAAAAAAATATCCATTTATTAAGGATGAAGTAAAAAAAGTAAAAGTAAGTAAAGTGAAGAAAAAGAACTAAAATATCACTTGAAATAACAAAAAAACCTGCAGAAATGCAGGTTTTTTTTATTGATAATTGTATTCGTAGATGAATTGGTCCGGAGGAGTAGCTGTGGGATTTCCACTGCTATCCAGTTCCTGTCTGCTTTCTATAGAAGGATATCCAGTTGGGTTAAATGTAGTGGTATACTTATAATTTAAGAACACATTTCCCGTTCCGCCGGCAGTGGTAGAAACAATTGAGCTCTTAAAAGTCCCTAAACTGTTTTTAATGTTTGAAAATAGAATGGATACATTATCATCGGTATCTCCGTTAAAGATGATTTTATCAAGCCCCTTTACATTTTTAAAGGCATAATTTTTTTCCGTGTGAATATAAGTCCCGTTTTGAGTGTAATTTACTGAATTTCCACTGGTAACTCCAGTTCCGGTTCCTGTTGAACTTACCATGTTTCCGTTGCTGTTGTACGTATATACATTGTTCATAGTATAGTTTGTATTAGGACCTAGAATTGCCTGTTTCTTTACATTGATCTGAGTTGTGCTTACATGAGTATAGGTATACGTTACCGTTGCCTGGATCACTCCTGAATCAGAATATTCTTTGTTCACCGCTGTTGCCAGACGTCCGCTAGAATAGGTATAGTCAATGGAGGTATCAAGAATATTATTGTAATAATGTTTAATATTGGTGATGTAATCATCCGTATATGAGAATTCAATCCTGAATCCTGGGCTGGTAGTACTGATTAAGCTGATGATTTTTGTTCCGTTATAATTCACTTTCATGGTGACTCCTTCATTCGTTACTTTCACAGGAAGTACTACATTTTGAATGGTAGGGTCACTATTATCGAAAGGATTGTCATCATTAGATGACGAACAGGAAAGGGAGAATACGGAAATTGCACCGAATAGTAAAATTTTGTTCATGGTTATAAATTAAATCAATCAAATATAATTTAATTTATAAAACAAACTTATTTTTTTTGTTTTGTTCTTAAAAATATTAACCCACCAATAATAACTCCGGCACCAATGAATTGAAGATAGGTAAGCTTTTCACCATCAATGATCCCCCAGATAATTGCAACAATAGGCATTACTAAAGTAACTGTTGATGCAAAAAGGGGTGAAGAAACTTTCAGTAGACGGTAGTTCATCATCATGGCAAGCCCGGTTCCGAAAATAGATAAAATACTCACAAACATTAACCCCAGAAGATTATCTTTTGAAAAACTGAATTCAGAGAAAAATCCAGTGCTCGTTAATGCAATAAGAGAAGGAAAAAATAAAACAAATGAGAAAATAAAAGCAGATAAAACAGTAGAAGAAACCTCCATGAGCTTTGATTTTACTGTTGTGGTACTCAGAGCATAACATAAAGTGGCAAGTAATAGGAGTAAGATGGGAATCATCTTGAATGTTCCACTATCTCCACCTCCAAAAGCAAGAATACAAACCCCGGTAAAACTTACCAATATTCCTATGATTTGCTTCTTGGTTGTTTCAAATTTCCAGACCAGTGCTCCTACAATAATAACAAAAATCGGCATCATTGAATTGATGATTCCTGCAACACTGCTGCTTACTTCCGTTTCTGCAATCGGAAATAGAAACATTGGGATGAAATTTCCGGTAAAAGCGGCTAAAATGAGCCACTTTAAATGTTTTTTAGGAAAAAGTTTATAGTTTGAAATGGCAATAGGCAGTAAAATAATCCCTGCAATAAGTACTCTTAAAGAACCCACCTGAAACGGATTAAAATGTTCCAGTGATTTCTTGATCAAAATAAAAGAAGATCCCCAAATAATGCTCAGGATAATCAAAAGAAGCCATTTTTCTCTATCTGCGTTCATTGTTTTCGTGTAGGATTTTTAAAAATTCTTTTTTAGGAATCATCTTTGCTCCCAAGCTTTCCAAGTGCTCAGTATGAGACTGACAATCAATTAACTCTAGTTGGTTTCTATTGCTTTCCACAAAATGAATAAACCCAGCTTTCGAAGCATTGCTTACTTTGGCAAACATACTTTCGCCACAGAAAACATTTCCGATCTGCAAACCGTAAAAACCACCTACAAGTTCTTCCTCCTGCCACACTTCAATACTTTTTGCTAAACCATATTCATGAAGTTGGATGAAAGAATCCATTAGTTCATCGGAAAGCCATGTTCCGGATTGACCTTTTCGCTCAGATTGCTGGCAATTTTTGATCACTTCCCTGAAATTTCTGTTCTCTGAAAAGGTAAAAACATTTCTGTTTAATATCTTTCTCATAGATTTTGATACCTTTATTTCATCAGGAAGGAGAACAAACCTCGGGTCCGGACACCACCATAATATTTCTTCTCCAGGATTGTACCAGGGGAAAATACCCAATTGATAAGCAAACCAGATCCGTTCTACAGACAGGTCTCCACCAAAGGCAATAAGCCCATCGTGTCCGTCATATACTTCAGGATCAGGAAATGATATCTCGTTTTCGTCTAATCGGACCATTTTTTAGAAAAAAAATCCCACTTTTAAGAAAGCAGGATTTATATTTGATCTTAATTCTTTAATTAGAAAGGTAAATCATCGTCGTCGTCTCCGGCAAACGGATTCTCATTAGAAACTGGAGAAGCTGATTGCTGAGGCATAGCCTGAGTAGGTTCTGAACCATTATCAAAAACTTTCTCTACTCTCCACCCTGTAATAGAGTTGAAATATTTAGTTTCACCTTGTGGAGAAACCCATTCTCTTCCTCTGATGTTGATTCCTATCTTTACGTTTTCTCCTTCTTTAAGATTATCTAATAAACTAATCTTATCAGACAAAAACTCTATGTTTATCGGCTGTGGATACTGTTCCTGGGTCAAAATAACCAATTCTCTTTTTTGAAATCCACTTGCAAATGTTTGAGTTTCAAAAAGTTTCTTTACCGTTCCTTGTAATTCCATATCGTAATTATTAACGTTGTAAAAGTAAGAAAATGAAATGTAATAATAGGTGCCACAGAAAAAAAATCTGGAAATTTTAATTTTTTTCGAGAAAAAGTTTGGAGGTAAAGGAAATTGTCCTATATTTGCACTCACAAAAACGAAGCAAGCTCTTTAAAACTTACAATACAAAAAAACCAGCGGATGTGGTGTAATTGGTAGCCACGCCAGACTTAGGATCTGGTGCCGTGAGGCGTGGGGGTTCGAGTCCCTTCATCCGCACTATGCGAAAATAGCTCAGCTGGTAGAGCACAACCTTGCCAAGGTTGGGGTCGCGGGTTCGAATCCCGTTTTTCGCTCCACACCATGCCCTGGTGGTGGAACTGGTAGACACGCAGGACTTAAAATCCTGTGTCCGCAAGGACGTACGGGTTCAAGTCCCGTCTGGGGTACAAGACCCTCTGTATTTCGTTACGGAGGGTTTTTTGTTTTTATAGAGAGTGTTCATTAAATAAAGATTCTTATATTTGTAAAAGAATCATCAACAAAATCTGCGAAAGCAGAATAATATATCAGCGGATGTGGTGTAATTGGTAGCCACGCCAGACTTAGGATCTGGTGCCGCGAGGCGTGGGGGTTCGAGTCCCTTCATCCGCACAATGCGAAAATAGCTCAGCTGATAGAGCATAAGATTTATTCAAATCTATTTTCGTGTCTACACCATGCCCTGGTGGTGGAACTGGTAGACACGCAGGACTTAAAATCCTGTGTCCGCAAGGACGTACGGGTTCAAGTCCCGTCTGGGGTACAAGACCCTCTGTATTTTGAATACGGAGGGTTTTTTGTTTTTAAAATAGTTATAGATTAAAAATTATTTTTTGAATTATGATAATTGTATTCAGCTTAATTCTTTCTGTAATAGCTCGGTCCCATTCCTAGCTCATTTTTAAAAGCAACGCTAAAAGAAGAAGGCGAGGCATATCCCAGATGATAAGCAATCTCTTTTATAGAGAAATCAGAGTTTTTAAGCAGATAAAGCGCCTCTTTCATCCTAAGTTTGGAGGCATAATGAAAAACACCATCCCCAAACAGTTCCTTAAAACCATTTTTCAGTTTAAATTCATTAATGCCAAACTTTATGGAGAGCTGTTCAATAGTATAAAATGATTTCAGATTATCTTCTATAAATTTTTTCACTTCCATCAATTGATGAACTTCATAAGTGTTGATGGAAAGCCTGGATTTAGTTACCGTTTCATTTTGTGTGCTTTTTGTGAATTCAAAAATGAGGAATAATAGATTAAGAATCTTACTCTTTATGAAATAATCTCTGTAAAAACCCTCTAAGTTACATTTTTTTATTTCCAATAAAATGCTCATCATTTGCGGTGTTATAGGAAGCCCTTCCGGAAACAGGCTAGCTGCTGTGTTCTGGTCGATTTTATTGATGAAGTTTTGTAATGTTGTATTGCTCCCAGCCAGTTGATGAAAATAATCTTTTGATACATATATATCCAGATTTTTGTAACTGGTTTCTTTTTGAAAATAAATTTCCACATCAGCATTTTCAGGCGTAAAATAGATATAATGGTGAAAGAGTTTATATTCTCCTTTTTTTTCACCCACTAAATCCTGGATAACCTCTGCTCCATCAAGAAAGAAGGCTAGCTCAATATATTTTACAGCTTCAGTCCTGAACTTCATGGTATAATCTTCAGCATACGAGAACTGATATTCTTTGACCAAAAACTCATCTCCTTCATACAACGTCAGGGTTTCAAATTTCCCAAGTTCATTGATGAATATTTCGGGCACACTACCGCGATGATTCTCCCCAAAAAAATCTAAAATCTGTCTTGCTATTGTATTTTCCGGTACAGTCTCTCCCAAAATCTAAAGTATTTATCCTAAGCTCAAAAGTATTTCCTAATGGGAACCGCTAATTTTGCCAGCGTAAATTTAATTAAACTAATTCTAAATAACAATTATGAATAAGAACAGATTCCTTTTTCCGGTATTGCTTTTTCCGGCTATTATGTGGGCGCAAAGTACTTCGCAGATTACCGGAAAGGTTGTAAACTCTCAAAAGGAGCCACTTTCGGCGGTGAAGGTTATTTTGAATAATGGAGAAGCGGAAGTTTATACTGATGATAATGGCTTTTATAGGTTTAATAATATTCCTGCAGGAAATTATATATTAAAAGTTGAAGATCCTGATATTAAGAAAACTTATTCTTTTACATTAAAATCAAATGATAGTATTTCGCATGATTTTGAGCAAATTACAGATACTTATCAGATTGTAGCGGTAAATGTATCTGCAAACAGGAAGACAATTCCTTCTTCTACGTTGAGATTAGGGGAAAACCTTTTGGTAACTCCTCAAAATATTCAGGTAATAGATCAGCGTTTATTGAGTGATCAGCAAATCCTTACAACGGCTGAAGGATTGAGCCGGAATGTGAGTGGTGTTCGTACCATTACCCACCAGGAAGAAGGAAGTGTTGGAATTGCAGTACGTGGATTTTCTGCTTCGAATCTGAGAAATGGGATGGATGTAAGTGGGAGTTTCGGTCCTCTTCGTGAAGATATGTCTTTTGTGGATCGTGTAGAGTTTGTAAAAGGTCCTGCTGGATTTATGATGGGAAATACCCAGCCGGGAGGTTTTTATAATATTGTAACGAAGAAGCCTGTAGGTAGAGAGAAAGGAAATGTTCAGCTTACTTTGGGAAGTTTTAATCTATATCGTGCAACGGCAGATGTTGAGAAAAAGCTAAGTAAAGATGGGAAATTTTGGGGAAGACTGAACCTTATGGGAACAAAATCCGGATCTTTTCAGCAATATGTAGAGCATGAGCAATATGTTATTAACCCGTCTTTCAAGTATGTGGCATCAGAGAATACCAATGTAACTCTTGAATATATCCTTTCGCAAAACAATTTTCAGGGTGGCTTTGCCAAATATGTGTATGGTATTGACGGATTTAAAGAGTTAAAAAGATCTTTTACCTTTTCAGACCCTATTATAGATCCTACCCGTTCATGGGAGCATAATGTTTATGGAACTATTAATCATAACTTTAATGATAATTGGCTGATTACCGGTCAGTTTGGATACATTCGTTCTCAGATGCAGGGAGAGTCTCTTTATGCGAAGTATAATTCTATTACGTTAGCTGATAATCCTGTAACGGGAAGAAAAAGAGGTGATGTAGATCGTGGAATAAGTATTAATGATGCTTTAAATACCTCAATGATTGGGCAGGTATTCACAAGAGGGAAATTCTCTACCGGAAATATCAATCATAATATTCTTGCCGGAATAGATATGGGTAAGAAATCCTATGTCGCAGACTGGAGTGTACTTCCGCAGAATATTGGTCCTGTATTCAATATCTATAATCCTGTTTACGGGCATCTGAAAAAATCCGATATTCCTGAATATGACCGTTCTAAATCACTCAGAGAACGTGGAGCAAACTACCTTACCGATTATTCTTATACATCATTCCACTTACAAGATGAAGCTCGTTTCCTTGAAGACAAATTAAGAGTGGCAGCAGGTTTCCGTTATACCTCTACTTCAAAAACGAGTGCCGCAGACAAGGGGGCAGAAATTAAAAATACAGCTGTTACCCCAAGAGTAAGTATCACAGGGCTTTTGACGCCAACTTTCACAGTTTATGGGCTGTATGATGAAACTTTTCAAGAGCAGACAGGAAAGCTTATCAACGGTAGTTCTGCAGATCCTTCTTTTGGAAAAAATACAGAAGTTGGTGTAAAGAAAACCTGGTTTAATGGGCAGTTGATGACAAACCTTACCTTTTATCACCTTACTAAAACAAATATGTTGACTTCTGCTGGGATTGATTTTCCAGGACTTTTTGAACAGTCTGGGAAAAGTGTATCCAAAGGAATTGAATTTGATCTAAACGGAAATATCAGTAAAAACTGGAGCATTCTTTTCAACTATGCCTATACAGATGCTAAAGTAACAGAAGATAATGATCCTAAAAAAATAGGCGGAATGCTATATGGAACAGCAAAACATATCAGCAACGCTTGGATTAAATATACCATTGCTAAAGGTGATCTTGAAGGTCTGGGATTCTCTTTCGGGTATGAATATCAGGCGAAAAGAGCAGCTTGGCCTGTCGTTTTAGATCATCCGTATCTGCCTGATGATTATTTTACTTTAGATGTAGGGGTTTCTTATAAAAGAGACAATTACCAGCTCTCTTTCCTAGTCAATAACCTTACTGATCGTTACAATTATGTTGGTTTTTATCCTGGAGCCTGGTCATATACCCATTATGGATGGAGAGCGACCAATCCTGTCAATTTCCGACTGAATCTCTCATATAGTTTTTAAATGAATAACATAAAACCTAAATCTAAAAAGAAAAATAACAGAAGTTTATTCTATAGAATCTCAGCCTGGCTACATTTGTGGCTGGGTCTTGTTTCAGGTATTATTGTTGTTATTATTTGTATTACCGGTATTACCTGGTCTTTTAGAGATGAAATCAAAGATTGGCTAAACCCTGAACTTAGAGTAGAGTCTATTCCGGGAAAAGAAATGCTTAATCCAGTTATCCTTTATGAAAAGGCTAAGGATCTTTATCCGGATCAGGAAGTTTCTTTTGTCTGGCGACCTACGGGCAAAGCTTCAATGATAGGTTTTGGAAAAAGAAATTCCGGTTTTGTTCTGCATCTTGACCCTTATACCGGTGAAGTACTTCGTAAACCTACCTTTAAAGAAGAATTTGATTTTTTTGAATGGACCTTGAAAGGGCATCGCTTCTTATGGCTTCCTTCCGAAATTGGACGTCCTATCATCAATTATTCTACATTTATATTTTTCATTACCTTACTCACCGGATTAGTTCTTTGGTGGCCTAAAAAATGGACCAAAGCCATACGGAAACAGAGTTTTTCTGTGAAATGGGATGCTAAAATAAAACGTCTGAATTATGATCTGCACAATGTTTTTGGCTTTTATAGCATGATCATTCTTTTAGTGATAGCAATGACCGGAATGTATTACGGTTTGCCTTGGTTCAATAAGTTTCTGTATTTTACAACTTCACTTGGAAAATCACCTAAAACAGAACGCCAGGAAGTGAAGAACATCACCTCGTATCAGCCGGAAAAACTATCAGAATCAATGCTTATGGCATGGGAAGACGCCATTGATAAGGTAGATGCAAAAGGATACTACTTGTCTGTCCCAAAAGACTCTACAGAAACAATAGGTTTATTTTTATATCCTTCTCATCGGCAGTTTTATAATCTGCGGGGATTTAATTATGATCGAAATACGGGAGTGAGGTTATCTGTAAATTCTGCTCATGCAAATTCATTTGAACAGGCTGATTTTGCTACCAAAGTTCAAAAGTTGAATTACGATCTTCATGTAGGTTCCGCTTTGGGAGGAATTTGGGGGAGAATCCTTTACTTTTTTATTACAATTATCGGGGGCTCACTTCCCATCACTGGTTTTCTAGTATGGTGGTTTAAGAAAAAGAAGAAAGGAGTATAAATTACCTGTTTTCTGCTTTATTTTCCAATCTTTCCAGCCTTTCAAAAATATCAGTAAAAATGTTTTTCTCTGATGTGGAAACATTCCCTACGATTTTATAAATATTCTCGTTGTCAGTAGTTGCTGCATACTTTAAAGTTTCGTTAGTATGCACTAATAAATGATGACGAGGATCTTTTTTAAGATCAGCTTTATTCAGGAATAAAATATCACCATAATGATAAGGAGAAAGCAATGGCTTTTCTGAAGTAAACTCATAGACTAAATCTACAGATGCTAATATTTTTTGCAGGATGGAGCTGTTTTGAGAATCAGATTCCTTTAAAGCGGCTTTTTCGTTCCTTTCACTGATTGCCAGTTCTGGAAAAAGCATCAGTTGGTCTATATCTGAGACACTTACCAATTGATTTACCTGCAATGTTTCAGTTAATAATTTATCAATATTAAGGTTAAAATGGTTAGCAACCTTTAATATTGTCTCTATTTTTGGTTCTGCACGCCCTTCTTCATAAGAACTGATCACTCCTCTGTTTAAGTCAAATAAATCGGCGAAAGCCTTTTGGCTCAATCCTTTAACCTGTCTTATTTTCTTAATATTAGTTCCAAAGAAGCTCATTGTTTGTCTAATCTTTTTTGCAAAGATAGAGAATCTTAAATAAATATTTGCTAATAATATTTGCAATTTGAAAAAAATATGCTATATTTGTGTAGTAACGAAATAGAAAACACTAAACCAGGAATCATGAAAAATCAAATATTTAGAACAGTCAAAGAGTGGTTGTTAGATTATGAGTTTAATATTACCCTGGAAGACGAAGCGCAAAGAATCTTAATCATAGAAAAAGAATCCAACGGGATAAAAAATATGATCCTTATTATATCAGATTCTATTCTGATCATGGAACAGTTTCTTTTTGAAATCAAAAATCCTTCCGAGCAAATCTTCAGAAAACTTCTCCAAAAAAACAGAGATATTGTACATGGAGCTTTTGTTTTAGACAGTACAGGAAAACGTGTCATCTTCAGGGATACCCTTCCTACAGATCATATGGCACAGAATGAAGTAATGGCTTCTATCAACTCACTGGGGATTCTGGTGGGCGAATTTACCAACGAGATGCTTGAAATGAGTAAGTAATTCACAAAAGATATTTAAAATGAACATTTTTAAAAGACTATTAACAATAGGAAAAGCAGAAATTCATTCTGTGATTGAAAGTTTTGAAGACCCTATAAACATGACAGAAGAGGGAATTCGTGATATGAAAGAACAGCTTGGGAAAAGCATCGAAGCACTGGCTCAGTTAAAGGCTTTGACAATCCGTAAAAAGAACGAAGCTGAAAAAGAAGAGCAAATCGCCAGTGATTATTACAACAAAGCAATTGTAATTATTCAGAAAGCTGAAAAAGGAGAAGTAGAAGCCCCAGAAGCAGACCGTCTTGCCAAAGAAGCTTTGAAAAGACAGGCATCTTATCAGGAAAATACCAACAAATTACAGGAAGAGCATCAAAAGCTTCATTCCGATTGTGAAAAAATGCAGACAACGATCAATCATCTGAAATCAAGTATTTCTAAATGGGAAAATGAATTGAACACCCTGAAGGCAAGAGTTCAGGTAAGTGAAGCAACAAAAGATATCAACCAGAAAATGACCCAGATGGATACCGGAAGTGCAGTAAGTATGCTTGAAAAGCTGAAAGATAGAGTAGTACAGCAGGAAACCCTTGCAGAGGCATATTCTGATATTTCAAAATCAGGAAAAACAATTGATGAGGAAATAGATGCTATTGTAAACAGCAATGATAGGGAAGCTGAAGAAGCTTTAAACAGATTAAAAGAAACACTTAAAAAAGGCTAAATATGACCTTTCAGGAATTTTTAAACATAGCATTTTCGCCGGTAAACACCATATTGAGTGTTTTACTTGTGTTGTCAGTGGTGTATTGGTTATTTACCATCATTACCGGGCTGGATATTGATGTAGGAATACATTCCGATCTTGATGTAGGTGCAGATACCAATGTTCCGGACGGTCATATTCATGCTCCTGATCACGACGCTTCTGCTTGGATGCACTTCCTGAAGTTTCTTAATCTAGACATTGTTCCGATAACGTATTTCCTTACTTTGTCATTGCTAATCACGTGGTTGGGGTCATTTTATCTGAATTATTTCGTTCCGATGCCAACATGGCTGGGAATATTACTCTTATTTCCATTGATGATTGTGGGAATGTTGCTTACTAAATTCATTTTGAAGCCTTTAAATCCTTTTTTCAAGGAAATCAATCATAAAGGAGAAGCATCCTATGCCTTTCTTGGAAGAGAAGGAAGATTAAAATCAACTATTCAGGATGATAAAATAGGAATGATGGAAGTATTTATCGGCAGTGATCCGATGACCTTGATGGTGAGAAGTCAGGGTGGAGTAAAGCTGGAACACGGAACCTACGTAATGATTGTAGACGAAGACCCGGAAAAACGCCTTTATTATGTTCAGAAATCGATGAGATATTAAAAAACTAATAACCATGTTCAATCTATTTTTAATCATGCTGAACTATATTTTAGAGATTCTTTCTCAAGATTTTTAAAATAAAAAACACATTTATATATAAACTATAAACTTATAAAACTATGAACTTACCTTTAATTGCTGGAATTATTATTGTTGCGGTAGCATCAATCGGATTGATTTTCTGGATTTTATCGATGTATAAAAAAACCGTACAGGGAATCGTTATTTTAAGAACTGGTTATGGAGGTACAAAAGTCTTCTTTAACGCGGGTATCGTAATTCCAATTATCCATCGTATGGAATCTATGGATATCTCTGTAAAAAAACTGGAAATCTCAAGAGAAGGAAAAGCCGGATTGATCTGTAAAGACAATATGAGAGCTGATATTCAGGTGGCATTCTTTATCCGTGTGAATAAATCAGTAGATGATATAGTGAATGTCGGACAAACGATTGGATGTCAGAGAGCTTCTGATGCACAGACTTTAAGAGAACTTTTTGAAGCAAAGTTTTCAGAAGCATTAAAAACTGTAGGAAAGAAATTCGACTTTACAGAACTATATGAAGCAAGAAGTGAATTCCGCCAGGAAATCCTTGACATCATCGGTACAGACCTTAATGGTTATGTTTTGGATGACTGTGCCATCGATTATCTTGAGCAGACTTCCATCGACAAGCTAGATAAAGATAATATCCTTGATTCTGAGGGTATTAAAAAGATTACAGAACTTACAGCTAATCAAAACATTAAAGCAAACCAAGTGCGTCGTGATGAAGAAAAAACAATTACGAAACAAAATGTAGAAGCTAGAGAAGCAATTCTTGAGCTTGAAAAACAACTGGCAGAGAAAGAAGAATCTCAGAAAAGAGAAGTAGCAAATATCAAGGCTCGCGAAAATGCTGAAATATTAAAAGTAGAAGAAGAAGAACGTCTGAGATATGAAACTGTACGTATTGCAACAGAAGAAAAACTACAGATTGCAGAAGAAAACAAACTTCGTCAGGTAGTTATTGCTGCTAAAAATAAAGAACGTGCAGATCTAGTAGAAACAGAAAGAGTGATGAAGGACAGAGCTTTAGAAGCTACAGAGAGAGAAAGAATTGTTTCCCTTGCACAGATCGAAAAAGACAAAGCAATAGAACTTGAGAAGAAAAGTATTCAGGATGCCATCCGTGAGCGATTGACAATGGAGAAAACCGTTGTAGAAGAGCAACAGGGAATTAAAGATCTTGAAGCATTCAAAACAGCAGAAAGAAACAAGCAGGTTGAAATTACTGTAGCAACTCAGGAAGCAGAGAAAAAGTTAATTGGAGAAACAAAAGCAGCTGAAGCCCGTAAACTAGCAGCTGAAAAAGATGCTCAGAAATATGTAATCGAAGCACAGGCGAAAAGAGACGCAGCAGAAAAAGAAGCAGAAGCACGCAAGATTATTGCAGATGCTAAAGCAAAAGAAGAAGCAACGGTAGGGCTATCTGAAGCTCAGGTGCTGCATGCGAAAGCAGATGCCGCAGAAAGACAAGGTATTGTAGAAGCTATAGTTATCGAGAAAAAAGCAGATGCCGTGAAGAAAGAAGGAATTGCACAGGCAGAAGTGATCAAAGAAAAAGCATTGGCAGAAGCAGCAGGTATTACCGAAAAAGCAGAAGCAATGAAGAAACTGAACGATGCAGGAAAAGATCACGAAGAATTCCGTCTGAGACTGAATAAAGAAAAAGAAGTGGAATTAGCTGAAATCGCAATCCAGAAAGACATTGCAGATGCACAGTCATTAGTATTGGCAGAAGCATTCAAAACTGCGAAAATTGATATTGTTGGAGGTGATAATACATTCTTTGATAATGTAATTCGTCAGGTGTCTGCAGGAAAAGGGCTGGATAAATTTGTCAGTCACAGTGAAAATGCCCAAATGATAAGAGAAAACCTATTAGGAGATGGTGAAAATATCATTGCTAAAGTAATGGGAATGGTAGATAAATACAATATTTCTTCCGACGATATTAAAAACATGAGTATTGCTTCCCTGATCTTTAAACTGAATGGAGTAGCAAACCAGCAGGAAAGAGGTATTCTGGAAAGAGCTCTTGACATGGCAAAACATATGGGGGTAGATCATAAACCGGTGAACGGTAATCATATATAATATTGATTTTATAAACCTTTACAAACCTTATAGGCTTCAAAAACCTATAAGGTTTAGATGAAAATAAAGTATCATAAGTTCTACACAAAGACCTGCCGTAAAAAGCAGTCAGGACAACTTAACAAAATACTATGTCAGAACAACTTAATTCAGGAACCTACGAAATTATTCAGAACCGTCTGAACGAGCAGAAGAATGATCTTATTCAGAGACTTCAACAGCTTAATGATGAGCGCAAAAATATCTTCGGCGGAATAGATTTCTCACTGATTGCCAATGAGAGAATTTCCACGGAGCATAGCTGTATTGCCAAGGATATTTATTCTTTGGGTGATCATTTGATATTCGGTTCCAATGCTCATTTAGGACTACAGACTGAGATTAATATTTCGGACGTTTTCTCAATATATACCATCAATAATGACAGATTTGAACCTCAGGATAATACCCTGATCAATGATGAGATTTTTATTGATGAATTTAAAAATTTATACAAATATTACAGAAATACATTCTTCGCCAGATTTACCTTTACGGAGAATTATCTCTATATGGTTTTCCAGCTTTCGGAAAGCACAACGGATATTAAAGCATTTAAATGGTTGATTAAAGAAAATCAGCTTATTTATATAGACTCAAGAAGTGCTTCAGAAACAGCATATCCGCAGCAGCATGGCTTTGCATGGACCAAGGCAACAAGAGATATGCAGCGATCAGGAAAACACCCGCATATTTCCCTTGCAGATAAGGTTTTTGTGGAAAGTATCGGTGGAGATATTACCATTAAAGTTGAAGATAATACAGATACAGGAAAAGGTATTTATTCCGAAGATGTTATCCATAAAGATCAAAATCTGGACGATGCCGAAATTCATTTCTGTGATCTGGATAACCTTGTATTGTTCAAAATAAAACCTTACCAGGAAACAGAGCGCTATTTTATTTACAATCATAAAGAAAAGACTGTTTCAAGGGCAGATGCTCTTAAATATTCAGGGCTTTTACTTCCTGAAAATCAAGGAGTATTATTTTCCAATGGATATGCGCTGCAAACAGGGGGATTAAAAGTTATTTCTCAGGATCAAAACAGACTGTATTATCTGAAAACGGTTCTGGAACCCAATGGAGAAAACTTTCTGTACGTTTTTTATGATGATAAAACGAACAACTATCAGTTGATATCCTACAATATCATCACCCAAACGATTGAAACACCAATCCGTTGCAGTGGATTCACATTTTTAAGCGACGGAAGGCTCATCTATCTGAGAGAAAGTATTGAAACCACAAAAAATCACCTTGCTCAGATCTGGCAGACCCCATTTTCCAAAGAACTGTTACCCAATGCCGAAAAAGCAGACAGTCTATTGTACAAGATCGGGAATAAAGACATCGTAAGAGTAATGGCGGAAAGCCAGGAATTGATTACCCTTTTAAATAAAAAAGACTCTTATAGCGGACTTTATAACGACATTGTAAAGCTCTCTACCTTTATTCTGGATACCTATTATTTCCTGGGAGAAGAAGAAGTTCAGAAACTGGATCAGCCGTTGAAAGAAATCAGGGGAATTGCCCATTCTGCCATTAATGAATACGAAAAGGTAGTTGAGCAAAGGAAAAATACAGAAGAAGCGTTAGAAAAAATAAAACAATCTTGTGACAAGATCCTTGATGATACCAAAAGACTTCACTACTCACAACTTACAGAATACATTGATGCTCTTTCCCAGATAAGAGCGTTAAGAGGAGAAGTAACAGGAGCAAGAGAACTGAAATATGCAGACTCCAATCTTTTGGATTCTCTTGAGAAAGCTCTTTCAGAAAGATATAACGAACTTTCTAATGCCTGCGTTGAATTTTTACTGCAGGAAGGATCTTTATTGCCTTATGAAGAAAAAGCTCAGAAAATTTCAGAGGATATTGTATCATTACAAAAGGCTATTGATGCTAAAACCATCGATGAACATATAAACACATTGTCCGGACAATTGGAGCTTTTGGTAGATATTGTCAATAATCTGAAGATTGAAGATACTTCCCAGTCTACCCAGATCATTGAAAACATATCATTGATCTTTGCCCGATTGAATCAGGAAAGGCTTGAGCTTTCTAAAAGAAAAAGAGAAATTTCAGGAAAAGAACTCGCTTCAGATTTTCAGGCTCAGATTACTTTATTTGATCAGTCGGTGATCAATTTTTTGGAACTTTCACAAACCCCTGAGAAATGTGATGAATATCTGACCAAACTTTCTATCCAACTGGAAGAAATGGAAACTAAATTCATTGATTTTGATGAATTTATCCAGAAGATAGGAACCAAAAGAGAAGAAGTCTACGGACATTTCCAGAACAAAAGAGTACAGCTTACAGAATCAAGAAACAAAAGAACTCAAAGTCTCTTTGATGCAGCACAAAGAATTCTGAAATCTGTTCAGACCAAAGCCGAGTCTTTTGATGCTGAAAATGAAATCAATGGTTACTTTGCTTCCGATTTGATGGTGGAAAAGGTGAGAGATTTTGCAAGACAGCTTGCTGAGTTGGAAGATTCTGCAAAATCCGAAGAAATTCAAACCCTTTTAAAGACCTGTCAGCAGGAATCAGTAAGGAAACTTAAAGATAAAAAAGAAATCTATGTAGATGGCGAAAGCGTTATAGCGCTTGGTGATTATAAATTTGCAGTCAATCAGCAGAAACTTGATCTTACATTAGTTCTGAAAAATGCACAATATTATTATCACCTTACCGGAACAAGCTTTTATGAACCTTTAAATTTCAATACAGCTGATGAGTTCAAAGAAGTTTGGAATCAGGAATTTATTTCAGAAAATACAAAGGTTAAAAGATTTGAATACTTAGCCTGGAATGTATTTTCAAACCATAAAGAAATCGTGACGGATGAACAGAATGAGCAGGCTGTTCAGCAGTTTACGGCAGATCATTTCGGAGAAGGATTGGTAAAAGGGATTCACGATAAAGATGCACAGATCATCGTTAGTAAACTTCAGCAAATGTATAATGAACTGGGACTGATGAGGTTTACAACCAAGGAAAGAGCATTAGCACAACTTTTCTGGTTCTTGTTAGATTCAGAAAGAAAAGAATATTATACCAAGCAGTTTGAAGCTACAGCTATCATTTCCCAGTCTTTCCCAGTAAAACAAGGATTTGAATACCTAAGCAGGGAACTTGCTGAAGAGATGAGATCTTTTGCATCTACAAATAATATCTTTACAGAAACAGATTGTATCAATGCTGCCATATATCTGAAACAAGAGGATAAAGAAAACTTTTTGATCTCTGAAAAAGGGGGCGCTTTATACAGTTTGTTTTTAAAAGAACTGAAAGAAAAAGGCAAAGACCTTGAATTTATTACTCAGTTACAGGCTATGTATCAGTATCCTTCGGCATGTTATTATATCGCAGAAGGCGCATTAAAAGCTTTTGATACAAACGCTGAGAATGATATTATCCAGGAAGTAATCCCATTTATCATTACTCAAAAGTTTGATCCGAAAAATATCAGACATGTTTCTTATGAAATCGCCATAAAAGAACTGAAATCACTTGAAAAAGATACAGAATACCATCTTAATTACTTTGAGTTTGTATCCCGACTGAGTCATTTCAATACTGTTACCGTTCCAAAGTATAAGCGACTTCAGGAATTGAAATACAATTGGGTGGAGGAGAAGAAAAAAGCACTTAAACTAGATACTTTCCAACCTCAGATATTAAGCTCATTTGTAAGAAACAAGCTGATCAATGATGTCTATTTTCCTTTAATAGGAGCCAATCTTGCGAAACAATTGGGAACAGTGGGTTCAGATAAGAGAACAGACAGAATGGGAATGCTTCTTCTGGTATCACCTCCAGGGTACGGAAAAACAACTTTGATGGAATACATGGCAGAACGTATGGGACTCGTATTTATGAAGATCAACGGACCTTCTCTGGGGTATGATATTGTTTCTACAGACCCGAATGAAGCCAAAAATGCAGGAGCAAGACAGGAACTTGAAAAACTGAATCTTGCCTTGGAAATGGGAGATAATGTGATGCTTTACCTTGATGATATTCAGCATTGTAATCCAGAATTCTTACAGAAATTCATTTCTCTCGCCGATGGACAGAGAAAGATTGAAGGAATTTATAATGGAGAAAGTAAAACCTATGACCTTCGTTCAAAAAGATTCTGCCTGGTAATGGCTGGAAATCCATACACGGAAAGCGGTGAGAAATTCAAAATTCCGGATATGCTTGCCAATCGTTCAGATACGTATAACCTTGGAGAAATATCAGGATCAAAAACAGACCTTTTTGATCTGAGTCTTATCGAAAACGCTCTGATGTCCAATGAATATCTGACCAGATTGACTCAACCGGGAATGGAAAACCTCTACGAATTATATGATTGTGTAGTAACCAATAACCCTGCAGATAACCTGAAAGGAAACTTCAGTTCCAATGAAATATCAGACTTCAGATCTGTTCTGAAAAATACGATTATGGTCAGGAATATGATTCTAAAAGTTAATAAAGAATATATTGCTTCCGCTGCAATGTCTGATGATTACAGAAATGAACCGTCATTCAAGCTTCAGGGATCTTATCGTAATATGAATAAGCTCATCACTCAGATCCAGCCTATTTTAAAGGAAAATGAAGTCACTCAGATTGTATTGGATCATTATCAGAATGAATCCCAAACATTGACAACTGGTGCAGAAGCCAATATGCTGAAGCTAAAAGAGCTGATTGAAACAATCTCAACACAAGAAACCGAACGGTGGGATGAAATCAAGAAGACTTTTGTTAAAAATAAAACCTTAAAAGGATTAGGTGAGAATGATAGGATGTCTCAGATTGTAGCATTACTTGCCCAGTTTGGAGACGGATTGGAAGGGATAAAAGAAGCTTTGAGAAAAGTAGAGTAACGCTCCTGATCATATTAAAAATAAAACGATTGTTTCTTTGAAGCAGTCGTTTCTTTCATTACGAAAGTCTGTACCCGTAATATTCTATACTTCTGTATCTGTATCCAATCTTAAAGACTCCATAATTTTGTTTTGTAAAGCAGAATACTATGGAAACCAACATTCAACATCAGGAACAACTTCAATATGCAGAAGTTTATATTTCAGACATGTCAGTGCTCAAAAATATATTTCTACAGACACAGAATATCAAAAAGATCAATCCTGAGTTTGGTATTCCTTTTCTTTTAGCAAAAAAGAAAAATGAAGTGTCAGGATTTGCAAGCCTGATTATACAGGAAAAAGATAGAATTGCTTTTAAAATTTATGAAAAACCTGGAATGTCTGAAGCAGAAAAGAAAAACTTTATGTCTTGGGTAGACAGCTATTTCAAAAAAAGTACAACTTCCAACTTCCGAAATTCTGAACAGTTGAAAAGTAGTATTCAGAAGATGGTTAATTGGCTTAATCAATAATAAAGCAGGGATAAAATTGTACTTTTACTTAAAACAGTGATTCATGTCGAAAGATGTACTTTACCTTAAAATAGCCAATGCAGTCACAGAGCAGATCAAAAGTGAAACATTGCAATTCGGAGACAGACTGCCTTCTCTAAGGAGTGCACAAAAGCTATACAATGTAAGCTTAAATACTGTAAAGCAGGCATATATGGAACTTGAGAGCCGTTCCCTGGTAGAATCACGCCCTAAATACGGATACTATGTAAGTCAGACCTCTCAGCGAAAGCTTGCCTTGCCTTCTGTAGCAAAAATGAAGGTTTCTGAAGGAGAAAACACCCCTGAAGACCTCATTGGTAAAGTGTTTGGAACCATTGCAGGAACAGATGTTACTCAATTTGCCCTGGGAATTCCCGGAAAAAGTCTTCTTCCCGTTGCTCAGATGAAGAAGTGCATGATTAATGTAATAAAAGCCAAACATGACAGCGGAACCAATTATGAACCTGTACAGGGAAGTGAAAAACTCCGTCGTGAAATAGCCAAATGGTCTATAGTAATGGAAGGAAAAATTACAGAAGACGATCTGGTAATTACTTCTGGTGCTATGAACGGAGTCTACAATTGCCTTATGGCTGTTACTAAACCTGGTGACTGTGTAGCGGTAGAAAGTCCTGTTTACTTTGGAATTCTTCAGGCGATTCAATTATTAGGATTAAAAGCAGTAGAAATTCCGACTCATCCTATTACCGGAGTTGATCTGGATGCTTTGAAAAAAGTGCTTCCCAAGCTTTCCGCATGTTGTTTTGTTGTAAATTATAACAATCCATTGGGCTTTCAGATGCCGGATGATAATAAAAAAGAACTCGTAAAAATGCTTACAGAACATAATGTTCCATTGGTAGAAGATGATGTTTATGGAAATATTTATTTTGGAGCAGGAAGACCAAAACCTTGTAAGTTCTATGATGAAGCAGGAATCGTGATGTGGGTAGGTTCAGTATCCAAAACTTTAGCTCCGGGTTATCGTGTTGGTTGGGTGGCTCCAGGAAAATTTAAAGAAAAAATTATAAGACAAAAGTTGGTGCAGACCGTTTCCAGCCCTTCTTTATTTTCAGATGTGATTGCAGATTTCCTTGAACATGGGCGCTATGATCATCATTTGAGAATGTTCAGAAAGAAACTTTACGCCAATTATCTTCAGATTCAGAAGTCGGTGACACAGTATTTCCCAGATAATACTAAAATTTCAGAACCCAAAGGAGGATTTATGCTATGGCTGGAACTGGATAAAAGAATATGTACCGAAGATCTGTATGACGAAGCAGTCAGTCAGAAAGTGAATTTTGCTCCCGGAAGAATGTTTTCACAATACAATCAGTATCAAAACTGCATGCGATTAAACTATGCCTTAGAATGGACAGACCGTGTAGAAAGCGATCTCGAGAAACTAGGGAAAATGATAAAAAACAGAATATAAAAACCTAAAGCGATGAGTGATATCAATAATGAAGTAAAAATTATAGCCTACGAACCACAATATAAAGAAGCTTTCAAGATTTTAAACGAAGAATGGATCAAAACGTTCTTTGTGATGGAAGCCAGTGATTATAAACTTTTGGATAATCCCGAAGAACACATTCTGAATAAAGGCGGTCACATTGCCTTTGCATTGCTGAATGGTGAGCCGGTAGGAACGTGTGCCTTAGTAAAAGCTCATGAAGAACCTCTTGCTTTTGAGCTGTCAAAAATGGCTGTAAGTCCTAAAGCGCAGGGAAAAAAAATAGGATACCTGCTTGGTAATGCTCTTATTGAAAAAGCCAGAGAATTGAAGGCAGAGAAAGTATTTCTGGAAACGAATTCTATATTAGTTCCTGCGATAAAGTTATATGAAAAGCTAGGATTTAAGCATACTCCGATTACCAATCCTGGTTATGATCGTGTAGATGTACAAATGGAGTTGGATCTTACCTCTTAGTATAAAAAAATATTGGAACTCGGATGATCATATCCTTGTTCCAATATCAAATTTAAATCTAATTGTTTTACTGTTTTTATTTCTTGATAAAAGCCTTAGTTTGAGACTTTTTAATTCCATTCAGCTTAATAAAATACATTCCAGCCGGAAGATTTTCAATATTGATCTTTTCTTCATATTGACCATTGGATGATCTTAAGCTTTTTGAAAATACAAGTGATCCTTTTGCATCCATAATTTCAGCCTTTATCTCTTTATCTCCTGATTGAAAACTGATACCGATCTGTGTAGAAGCCGGATTCGGATATACCTTGAAATCTTCATTGGTTGTTTTTGTTTCTTTGGTTGCCAAAACATCATTTGAACAAACCGGAATTCTGTTGACTCCATCAATTCCCCATGAAGCCTGTACCGGAATACAAAGCCAGTTCAATACCGTTGGGAAATGATCTGTTTCTCTTGTTGTTGAGGTATAATCATAGATTTTGAAGGTATTTGAAGTATTTGCTGTATAAGTTGGAGCTCCTGTAATATTCATATGATTCGCATTAGGGCTTGAGTCAGATAAAGTATTTCCAGCAGTTTCATTGCATTTCCAGTTTGCCAATAACTGAGAATAATAAGGGTGTGAAGCAGCAATATCCTGATTTGCCCAGTTGACAATAACATCATTTGGAAGAGCAGATTTCCAGATTCTGACATCTTTATAAGAAGCAGCTAGCGTAACGTTATAAGTATTCGTTCCATCCTGATTCAATGTTAAAGGCAGTACAGAGTTAATATTTCCGATGGTATTCATTTTCGCAAAAGTAACCGGAACTCCATCTTCATATAAGGTAACAAGTCCATCTCTGTCAAAGCTTGCCGCAATATGTTTCCACTTGTTTGTTTCAAGCTTTCCGCCTACAAGATCAATTCGGTTGGTGCCGTCTGCAATATTCATTTTAAAGGTTTGCCCTGAGTATCCCGAGAATATAATTCCTTTATTTTTTCCGTTTGCCCAGTTTTTATTTCCGATAAATACAGGATCGCTTGAATAAGCAGCATTAGGTTTTACCCAAAATTCAATCGTAAAATCCTGATTTGCTCCAAAATTAAAAAGGTTTTGGTTCACAGGCTTTGCATAAGCTGTTGCAGGAAGGCTCAATTGATTGAATGTTTTATTGGATTCAAGAACCGTTTTACTGATCTGCTGTGGAGTAAACCCCGGATTGGAATAGATTGTAAAAATATTTCGCTCAGAAAGATTTCCACCACCATGAGAACTGTCTACAGCTCCATGATCGGTTGTTAAAACTACCATCCAATCCTCATTATTGTAAGTGGCTCTGTTTTTCATGGCATTCACGATTTCGCCAATATAAGTATCTGTAGTCTGAATAGAAGAAACATATTGAGGAACCGCTGACGAAAATCCATACGAATGTCCTGCATGATCCACATCATCAAAATCTACAAACAGAATATCCGGATTATCATTCTGTAAAGCATTGACGGCTGCATTTTTCACGGCGAGATCTGTTCCTAAATTCGATTTTACGTCTGCATTTTGTATGATTTTGTCATTGATAGGTGCCCAATTGACAAGAGACATTGTTCTTAGGTTAGGATTATAGGCTTCAGCTCGTGAGATAAAGTCAGGGTAGTTACTATAATTGGGGTTAGTAAAACTATTATCCTGTACATTATGCTTGGTATGCCATACACCTGTAAGCATGGTACTCCAGCCATTTCCGCTCCATGTCGTAGCGGCACATAATCCGTCAAGAGAATAGATAGATTGGTTGATGAGGTTTTGAATATTAGGAGTATTCGTAGACATCATCACATCTGCACGACAACCGTCGATACCGATAAAAAGGACTTTTTTGGTTTGAGCTCCAAGGAAACAGTTCATTACAACAGCCATTGAGAATAGTTTTGTTTTCATGGGATAAAGGGTTTTAAAAGTAAAAGTTTACAAATAGTAATTTATTTTTAACAGTTGTAAAATTAATTTACTATTTGTAAACATGTGTGAACTTAAAATTAATTAATTGATAATTAAAAAGTGCTTTGAGAATGAAGTGTTAGAAACATAATTAGTTTCGTAACTATAATAATATTAATGTTTTAATTGATTTTGGAAACCGTCTGTGTGTTACAGCACCACTAGGGATTGCTGAAAATTTAAAAGTTAACTAATATTAAAAATTTGACATTTGTTATTCTGAGATTCTTCATTATATTTCACTCCATTCAGAATGACAGTGAGCAAAGTTTTCAACGAAGGCAAATATTCAGTCGAGAGAGCGATAATTTCCCTCTTCTGGAGGGGTGGCAAATCGAAGATGTGACGGGGTAGGTAGGGTGGTTTAAAAAAGACACAAATGCCAAGTAAAAACATTTGTGTCAAAGTATAAAAGCAAGTATTTAAAGAATATTTTCAGCCTCAGAAATAGTATTAAAAATATAATCAGGTTTAGCTTTTTCCAGTTCTGATCTGTTTTGGGCGCCTGAAAGTACAGCAATCGTTAATCCGCAGCCAGCGTTCTTTCCCTCCTCAATATCAATCACAGAATCTCCGGCTTTCAATACTTTTTCCGGCTTATGGATATTGAATTTTTTCATTGCAAGATTGATCATTTCCGGACTTGGTCTGCTCTCTGAAACATCATCCGCGGTGATCAATGCATCAAAATGTATATTTTCCTTCCATTGCAGCTTATCCAAAAGTTGTTGGGCAATTTCAGAAGTATACCCGGTATTAAGCACCACTTTTTTATTCTGGGCCTTCATTTTAAGGAGGAAATCTTCAGTTCCGTTAATGGGTTTTACCTCAAGATTCTGGTATGCATTTTTTAATTTGACAGAAAATTTTTCAAAAATAGCCATAGCATCTTCTTCATTTCCACCAATTTCCTTTAATAAACTTGTGATTGCCTCCAGCTTTTCCATCCCGGCGCAAGTAATAAGAACCTGTTCAAGACCGACTTGATAGCCATGTTCGTTCACTGCTTCGGTTACCGTTTTATAAACCACATTATCTTCATCCACTGTAGTTCCAGCCATATCCAGAACCAATAATTCTATATTTTTCATTGAAATTTATGCGTAAATTTTTTCTATGTTAAACTTTGAGAAGCCCCCGCTTCCTGTCATTCCTTTTCCACCGATACCCGTTACAATATGAATATTCGGTGATGGGTTATGTTCAAAAATATCTTTTGATTTGCATTGAGAATATACCCCGAACCATCTTCTCTGAATATCATAAGTTGGAAGATCGATGATTTTCTTCGCTTCATGAATCATGAATTCATCAATTTCCATATTAAGATCAAAACCAAGATCATCCGCATTTTTAGCATCAGCATATTCGTGGGAATCACCAAGAATGATGGAACCATCCAGTGCCTGTTTGAACAATATATGAACTCCAAATTTTTTCTCAAAAGAATTCGCATCTTCTAATGACTTGATTTTCTGGAAAGAAGAGCATTCGCTGAATGATTCATATCTTCTGATGGAAAGCCCAGTCAGGATATTTCCCTGAAGAGAATAGATTCCCTGAGGTTTAGTTTGAAGCATCTGAAGCTTGCTGACTTCCAAATCGCTTTCATTGAATACATTAGGGTATAGTGTTTTGAACTCATGTCCGCCACAGATAATGATTTTTGATGCAGTGTATTCTTCTCCATCTGCAGTAATAGCCACACATTTCTGATCATTTTCATGGGTTTCCACAACAGTTGTATTATAAATGATCTGTAAACCCATTTTTTCCTGCAAAAGCTTGTGAAGCTTTACAATCATATCCGCAGAATCTACAGAAATTTCCTGAGGAAAGAACAATCCTCCTTTACAATAATCGGAGCGAAGACCATCATATTTCTTGATACAGTCATTTTTGGATAATAAAACAGATTCATAATCATTAATTTTATTTAATTCCGCTAATTCTTCAATCAACTGAAGTTCCTCATCATTGGATGCGATGTAAACAGAACCGTTTTGTCTGATGGTAAGATCTGCCTGAGCGTGAAGTTCATTATATATCGCGAGACTTTCTCTTCCGAAATTCTGCCATTTAAGATCCATTCCGGAAGGTACTACCTGTCCGAAGTTTCGTACGGTGGCACCCTGAGGTACAGAATTTCTTTCCAGTAAAGCTACCTTCAGATTTTTCTTCAGCGCGTGATACGCATGGAATGTTCCTAAAATTCCGCCACCCACAACGAGTAAATCAAATTTTGTTGTCATTGTACTATAATTTATTAGATTTTCGAAGTATCGAAATTGATGTATTGATTAGAATTTGAACTTGAATTAGAATTTGGTTTTGCCTTCTTCCTGAAAGCTAAAAAAGCAATAATAGAAAGGATTAAAACACTGATGGTAATAATATAATTCAGACTGATATAAAAATTTAGCCATGAAGTTTGAGCCGATCCGAAGTTTTTATAAAGCAGAATTAAAACACTTCCCAGATATCCGAATGAATCTACAATATAGATCAGAAAGCCTACATTCCCTTTAATATCAAAAGCAGCGATCATCCTGTCAAAGTAAATTCCATTAAACGGAATATAGCAGATGTACATCCCAAAACCGGAAATGGTCATCCATAAAAAAGGAGATAATGCATTCTGCTGAAATAAATAAGTAGAAAATCCTACAGTCAGAATTCCTGCAAAAAGAATATAGTGATAGTAAGCAAATGCCTTTTTATTATTTTTTACTTTCACCATAAAGCTTAGGATCAGAAGCACCATAATGGCAATTGGAATCTCCGTAAGGGTAAAAACAGAGCTGTCAAAGCTAAAATGAAGTCCGTCCCAGATCTCACGATTGAAATTATCCCTGAAATCCCTTAAAACCGTCAAGCAGATATACAGAAAGATAATGCAGACAATAGGTACAAAGAACTGCTGAACAAGCTCTTTTCTTTCTTTACCATTCAACGGTTGCCTTTTATTTTTAAGCATCACGTCTTCTTCACTAGGCTTGGGAATTCTTTCCAAAAGAAGCCCAAATAGAAGTAATGGAATAATAAAAATTAGTCCCGTAGAAAAAGGCATCCAGAATTCTGAAACAGCAAAATTATCCATCAAAAATTTTCCTACAGACTTGGTGAATCCTGAAGAAACTACAAAGCTTGAACAAAGAAAAAGCCCGATGATTTCCGTAGTTTTTCGTCCTTCAATGTATGAAAATACGATGCCCCAGATCATTCCCAACGGAATTCCGTTCAGAAACATAAAGAGAATGTTGTAAGGAGCAGGAACCACTGCAAATCCTAGCAGAGAAAGTTCTGCAACTGCAATAAAAGAGAATAGGTAAGTCAGTCTTTTTGCAGGTTTTAATTCAGAAATAAATTTAATTCCGATAAACTTTGAAATAAAATATCCTACAGCCTGTGCAATGATGATCAATATCTTATAATCAACTCCGAAATAAGAAAGCCCTTCAAAAGAAGCAACGGTAAAAGGTTTCCTGAAGCCATACATGCAGAAGTAGACACCAAAGGCGGCAAAGGCAGCCTTCAGTGTTACTAATGTTTTTTTATTGATAGTTCTGTCCATGATGATGGGTTAGAAATTCAGTTTTATTCCAAGGTTACATCTTACGCCATAATATTCTACCTGCTCAGGACGGTCTTCGTTTTTTCCGAAGTGGTAGATCAGGGGCTTATTCAGAATGTTGTTGATATCCATATACAGTCCAAGGTTTTTGGTAAACTGATAAGAACCTCCAAAGTCTAAGCTGCTGTATTTTCCGTAATAAGAGTCATTGATATCGGTTTCCGCGTATTCCACAGCATACTTTCCTTTGTAGTTGTAGGCAATTCTGGCGTTAAATCCTTTCTTTTCGAAGAACAGCTGTACATTGTACAATTCTTTAGCCTGATAGGGAAGAGCTACCTTTCTTCCGCTTGGCTTTTCCATTTCAGAAGTCATAAAAGTTGCATTTACCTGAGCACCAAAGTATTGTAAGAAACCTGGTAAGAAGTCAAATCTTTTATTGATTCCTAATTCAATACCACCTAGCCATGCCGCACTTCCGTTGTTGGGAGCAGAGAACTGTACTCCGTTCATACCATTATAATTTCCGATGAAAGAATCCTGGAAGATCGGATCAGTAATGGATTTGTAGAAAACACCACCACTTAAAATTCCGACATTTGAGAAATAATATTCTCCCATTAAGTCAAAATTCAAGGAATAGGTCGGATTAAGATCAGGGTTTCCACCTTTGAATTCATTATCCGCTTCAATATAAGTTCCACCAGGTGTCAGATCTCCGAAATTAGGTCTTGAAAAAGTTCTTGTTGCTGCGAAACGAAGATTGGTTTTATCATTTAAAGTATACTTCACATGAAGCATTGGAAGAACAGCAAGGTAATTTTTGGTATGTTCAACAGGGGTCAAAACATCATCAATTACATTATATCCTTTTACTTTTGTATTGGTATTGGATAACCTGATTCCTCCTAAAATAGTGATCTTATCATTCAGTTTATAAGTTCCCATTCCGTAAGCATCCGCATGCTTTTCAAAAACATCAAAGTTTCTTCCCAATGCTTTATTATATTCTAATGCTTCAGAATCAGCAGTATTGATCTTTAAATTCCCATTATTGTCATACCAAAACTGATTCATTCCTCCGGTAGAAAGTACTGGACCAAAAGTATTTCCGATATGAGCATTCATTTCACTTAAATACTTCCTTCCGTTTGGCTGAGTCGTAATAAATTGAGAATAATCTGAAAGAAGAGGCGCCGTTCCGTTGCTCCAGTTGTAGAAAATATCGGAGAACTTTGCATTACGCTCCTTATCTCTATACTTGAAACCATATTTTAAAGTAAGCTTTTCCGAAGCATTGATTTCGTGGTTGAAACCCGCTACAATTTTATCCTTTTCTTGTACAAAAACTTTGTAAAATTCAAGGTCGGTAAACCTCATTTGGGAAGCATCCATTTTAAAATCAGGATTGCTGTAGAAGCCAAATAAAGCGTCTGGATTTTTGTAATCTAACTTTCCGCCATCTGCCTTCCAGTAAGCTCTCGGACCATTTCCACGATCAGACATATAATCAGGATTGATGCCCACTCCCGATTGAGTATATTTGATTACATAATAAGAATTGTTCTGCTTATCAGGAATATTTCCGTACTTAAATTGATTATCATAATAAGATATATCCCAATCGATTTTTCCTTTATTTAAATTATGAACTCCACCCAATGAAACAGAAGTAAGCTGCGTGATTAATAGATTATGAATATTCTGAAGTTCTACTCTTGCTGTATTATTAGCAGAACTGAATTTATCAAATCTTACTCTGTGTTTGTAATGGGTCTCATCATCGGATAACGTTCCATACATTCCTTTTACGTATAATGTATTTTTAGGTGAAAGCACATATTCAAAGGCAGCATTGATCCCGGTTGTTTTTCTTACGCCGTTATAATCACGAAGTTCCATTCTGAAAACCCCTTCATCACCACTTCTTCTTGCCTCAAAATTATCCGTCGACCAGTTTCTGATAAAATGTGCAAAATTGAATAGGTATCCGAATTTTTTATCCTTAGTTCTTCCGCCATACAATAGCCCCAAGTTGTATACACCTTTATCAGCCTTAGCATTGTAACCGCTTCCTAATGTGGCTTTAAACTCCGTTTTCATAGGAGGCGTTTTGGTAATAAAATTGACCCCGCCACCAATTCCGTCCGCTTCAAGATCAGGAGTAAAAGATTTGTTGACGTGAACGTAAGAGATTAATTCCGTTGGGAAAAAGTCGAAGGCTGTAGCCCTGGAAGTTGTTTCTTCCTCAGCTGTCGGAAGCCTGTTTCCATTAATAGTTGTAGATGCCCAGAACGGAGGAAGACCTCGTAAAGAAACGAATCTTCCTTCACCCTGATCTCTTTCAATAGAAACACCCTGTACACGTTGTACAGTTTCTGCTGCATTTCGGTCCGGTAGTTTTCCGATTCCGTCAGAAGCAATGACATTCGTAATATTTATGGCGTTTTTCTGGATGTTTAAAGCTCGTGCTTCGGTATTCTTTAAGGTTCCGGTAACGACAATTTCATCAATATTCTTTCTCGGCTGAGATAATTTGATGGTTCCAAGATCTATTGTTTCATCAGTCTTTAGAGTAATAGTAATATCAGTGGTTTCATAACCGATATAGCTGATTTGTAGATTGTATGATCCTTCTTTAATATCATTAACGGTGAACTTTCCGTCAATATCAGTGGTTATATTTCTGGATAAACCTTTTATTTTGACTGTTGCGCCGGGAAGTGGCTGGCTGTCGTCAAGAACAGTTCCTATAATTAACTGCTTTTGTGCTGAAACAAAAACGATGAAACAGACAAAAACAAGGGTAAGTAATTTCTCTAATTTTGTTTTCATTTTTACATATATTAAATTTTTTATGCAAATCACGCTAATAATTTTAATATATATAAATATTTCGTATTAAGTATTGTTTAACAAATTCAAGCTGTTTATTACCCAAATTTTACTTTCTCAATCTTTTTGAAAAGAGAAAGTAATTAATGCTTTTATTTAATAAAATGCTTATTTATAAATGATTATAGATATTTTGTCTTCTGATTTTTGGAATCTGAGTTTTCTATAAAAAAGGAATTTTTGATTAACATACCGTTCATTTTAATCAAAAATGAAAAAGCAAAAGTTTACAAATAGTAAACTTTTGTAAGATATATTTGTAAAACTACTGATGTAATATGGATTCTACGCAGTATAAAAATAAAGAACAAGCATCACACAGCTTTCGTTACTGATGCTCACGGGAACGTGTGGAAATTTACCATTAAAATATAATGAATCACCTTCTTTCATAATGACTTCCTCATTATCAATGATATATTTTACTTCGCCTTTCAGTATATATTTAAACTCCCAGGCATCTGTGATTACCTTTTCCCTTTTAGAATTAGGCTCAAGAGTAAGTAATACGGCTTCAAAACCTAAAGAATGAAGACTTTTACTAAAGATATGCATATATTTAAAGCCTTCAGCCTCAACTTCTTTCTCAATAACCTGCTGGCTTTCTTTGGGAACATAAATGAATTTTGCATTGGACTTTTTCTCTACGCCTTCAAAGAAGTAACTCGCATCAATATCGAGAGACTGAATCAGATCTAATAAAACAGGAAGAGAAGGAATTGTTCTTCCATTTTCAATACGGGAAACAAGACCATTACTCACGTTAGCTCTGAAAGCCAATTCGTTAATGGTAAGATTGTTCTTCTTTCTGATATCCTTTAATCTCTTTCCGATGCCTATTAAAAAATCATTCATGTGTATTCAATGAAAGGCAAAGGTAATATTATTCTATATAGGTTGCATGATAGAATCAGGAATTCATAAAAAGGTAAAATGATAAGAACTGTAAAAAATAAAAACGCCGGGTTCGCAAGTTTATTAAGTATGCTGTTTTATTTTTCGATAGCAGAGGCACTTCATTCAGCTAAGAATACTATCATAGCTGAGTGAAACGCCGTTGCGATCGTTTTATAGTCATTATTCTGAAATTCCTTGCGACTGTTGCGTTAAAATCTAATTTATTTAAACTATGTTCATAAATCGTCTGCAATAGGTTTCTATTTTTAAACCTCTCTTTCCCCTTTTCCTTTCAATATACTTCGGGTTTGCCTATCCCGATAAAATTTCCCTATTTTTGTAAAACTCCTTATTTCATTTATGAAAAAAATTATTCTTATTGAAGACGAAACAAGCGTTGTCTCTTTTATTAAAAAGGGACTTCAGGAAAACGGATACGAAATTTCCGTAGCTTTTGACGGACGTACGGGTGTACAGCTGGTACAGGCAAACGACTTTGATTTGGTAATTTTAGATATTATGCTTCCGGAAATGAATGGTCTGGACGTTTGTAAGGAAATTAGAAAAACCAACCAAAGTGTTCCTATTTTGTTCTTGACAGCCTTGGGAACTTCAGAAAATATAGTGCTTGGTCTGGAAAGCGGAGGAGACGATTATCTAGTAAAGCCTTTCAAATTTATCGAACTGGTGGCACGCGTAAAATCTCTTTTGAGAAGAAGTAACAATAACGGACCACAAGAAACTGTAGAACCTGAACCGGATAATGAACACGTATTTCAGTTTTCGGATCTTATCGTAAATGATTATACCAAAAAGGTAACCCGTGGAGGAGAAGAAATAACACTTACTTCCACAGAGTATAAATTGTTGCTTTATTTCCTCAATAACCCTGAAAAGGTAATCTCCAGAGCAGAGATACTGGATACTGTTTGGGGTGTAAATTATGAATTGGGGACTAATGTTGTAGACGTTTATGTAAACTATTTAAGGAAAAAACTAGATAGTCAGGATGATAATAAACTGATTCATACGGTAATAGGTATGGGGTACGTTTTGAAAAAAAATTAATGAATGTTTAATAAAGTCATTACAAATCAGACCAAAACGATGGTACTTTTAATGTTGGTTTTTACCGCCATTATTCTGTTGTTCAGTGGTTTGGTTTACTTTTCAATCGTTAATTTTTCGCATCAAAGATTTTATGAACTTCTAAAGATCCGTACAGCAACCATTGTGCAGATCGAAAAAAGTAAAGATCATCTGGATCTCCCAGAAAATTATATTCTCAGTAGCCTGAACGATGAGGAACTTCCGATGGAAAAAGACTATGTTTTTGCCGTTCCTTCAGACTCTAATTTCAAAAAAATTTCAAAAGAAGTCCATATCCCAGACTACTTTTTTAAAAATATTCTCAAAAAAGGAGAAGATAACTTCAACGATAAAGAATTCTATTATATTGGTCAGAGTTTCAAATATGACGATAAAGATTATATTGCCATTGCTTCTGCCAAAAACCATTATGTAATCTATTACCTTGGATTCCTGAAAAGAACCTTGCTTACCTGTATCGTATTGTCATTGTTCTTCAGTATGATATTTTCATTTTATCTGTCTAAAACACTCTTTAGACCCATCCTTAAAATTACAGGAAAGGTAAAGGAAATCAGTTCTGAAAATCTTCATCTTCGACTGGAATCTCAACCTGATAATAAAGAACTTAACGAGCTGGTAGATACATTCAATGATATGCTCAACAGGATTGAAACATCTTTTGAAACCCAAAATCATCTGATCGGAAACGTTTCTCATGAGCTGAGAACCCCTTTGACATCTATTATGGGAGAGGCTGATGTAGCGCTTTCTATCAGCAGAACACCGGAAGAATATAAAGAAACACTGGAAATTATTCTGGACGAGGCTGAGAAACTTGATAAAAAGATCAAGGCACTTCTCATGATTGCACAAACCGGATTCGATGGGAAAATCCAGAAAATGGATAAAGTGAGAATTGATCAGCTGCTTTGGGATGTAATCGAAACACTTAGAAGAATTGATACCCGAAATAATATCTATCTGGATATCAATATGCTTCCTGATAATCCTAAAAAACTGAAAGTACAAGGGAATGAACAACTGCTTCACCTTGCAGTTGCCAATATTATCAGTAATGGGTGCAAATATTCTAATTTCCAGCAGGTAAAAGTTTCTCTTGGGGCTACAGATACTGATGTTTATATCATTGTCAAAGATAACGGTATCGGAATTCCTCAGGAAGAAATGAATAAAATCTATGATCCGTTTTTCAGGGCCTCCAATACCAATAATTACGAAGGCTATGGAATTGGGCTTCCATTAGCAAGAAACATTGTAAGAATGCATCATGGAGAATTGATTGTCACTTCCAATGAAAATCAAGGCACCACAGTACAAATGCGTTTCCCAAACTTTTATAGCACACAGAAAGAAACAGTGTAAAGCTGAAAATAAAAGTGATCAAAGACTTCCTGAAAATGCTTTGAAAGGATCTTTATTGCTAAAGAACCACATACCACTATTTTTAATCATTTTTAGATCAGCCGATATATTATAGGAATTATTTATTCGTGCATTAGTGGCTTAAAAATCTCAACGTAATACTTGGAAATCTCAGATTTTATCTGCTAAAAAAACAATGATTTAATTTATATCATTGATAATTAACATGTTGTGTTGTTTCATTTGCTGCTGTTTTTTCCATATTAATTCGCATTAACAATTTTCTAATCTCATTTTAATCTCTTTAATGACATTTTAATTCCGTTCCAAAGATCTTCTAATCTGACCGTTCTAGTTTTGTATCATCAAAAAAGATCAACACAAAACAAAATAATAAGAACATGGCTAAAACAATTTTAATTGCTACAGATTATTCTCTTGAGTCATTAAACATATTAAAAAAAGTATTAAAAGAGAAGGACGCTTCAGAAGATCAGAACCAATATAATATCATTCTAACTTCAGGATACGATTCCGGAGATTCTATCAGAGATCTTCTGTTCAATACAAAAACTACGGTTTTCAACAAAATCAGACCTGAAGAATTCTGTGATGGTTATGGAATTATCAAGAATAAATATCCTCATTTGGTTAACAAAATTATCTGCGATGTCTTTACCGGAAGCTTTCAAAGAACTTTCAATCAATACGTAAAAGCAGAAAACATTGAAGAAGCATATTATTCTTCATCCATTAAAAGTAAGGGTAAAGGCAAGTTTGATATTACGCCTTACATTAAAAAATGCAAAGATCTTACATCTCAGGATATAGCGATTGAGATCAGAGAAAGACTTCCGGAAAGAGGAAGGCTTGCAGAGATCTTTGTGGAAGCTTAAAAATAGAAACACAATTTAAAAATATAGAAAATGTTAAGAAATTATAGTAACAGCAGGACACTGGGAGACAATATCAGATTGGGGACGCTGACTGCCTTCACGGCAGGTACTATAAATATTGCATCCCTACTTATCTTCCTCTCTTTTACATCGAATGTAACAGGACATTACGCAATTCTGGCGGCAGAAATCAGTAAAGGTAACTGGTCTCAGGTTGCAGTAATGGGAAGTTGGATCTTTTTATTCTTCTTCGGAAGTTTTCTTTCCAACTTTATTGTAATTAATTTTAATAAAAAAAGTAAATATTTTGCTCATGCAATGCCTCTTGTATTGGAAATAATATGTTTATTTGGTGTTGGAGTATACGGACAGCTATACTATCGAAAAACATTGGAAGAAACAGAAGTATTGGTAGCAATAATGCTTTTCGCAACAGGATTACAGAATGGTTTAACGGCGAGTATTTCCAACTTCTCTGTAAAAACCACTCACCTTACCGGAACTACTACCGATTTAGGGATTTTAGTTTCTATGTTTACCCAAAAGAAATATAGAAAAAACGGAGAGCTAATCGGAAGAGCTAAGCTGCTGTCAAGTATTATGCTTGCATATGTGCTAGGTGCTGTTTTCTCAGGGTTAACTTATTATTATTTAGAATTTAGAGTATTTTATGTAATCAGCATATGTCTTCTTGTTGTCATCGGATATGATGCCTATAAAATTCATGTAAGACACTTTAATACCAAATACAGATACAACAGGATCTACAGAAAACCTAATCTTTTAGCCTATCTGTATGAAAAAATCCATGGTATCCCTAAAAGCAAGAAGAAAAGAAAACTTGTTTTTGAAGACTAAAATATCAGGTGAAGTAAATATCACTATTAATTTTTTGTATAAACTAGCTGTGAATGCCCTCTTTTTCTCTATGGAAAGGGGGCGTTTTTTAATTCTGAATACAATTAAATGTCTGTCTGCAAAAAACAGTAATCATGTTTTTGATGTCATAAAATCGAATGTCACTAAATTAAATCTCAACCCTTGCTAATGCCTGTGATTACAATCATTAAAAAAGATGATGGGGATAAATGTGGTAAAAATGTTGATAATTAAATATTAATTCACCGTTTTAATATTTTTATTCCCGTTTTCATTGACTATTTTTGTAAGTTGATTTACGTTTTTATGTCAGATATTATTCAGCTTTTACCGGATCATGTAGCTAACCAAATTGCAGCGGGAGAGGTGGTGCAGAGACCTGCATCCATCGTGAAGGAACTTTTGGAAAACGCTATAGATGCAGATGCAACGAAAATTGAACTGATCATCAGAGATGCCGGGAAAAACCTTATCCAAGTGGTAGATGACGGAAAAGGAATGTCTGAAACAGATGCCCGAATGGCGTTTGAAAGACATGCTACTTCCAAAATCAAAGGAACGGAAGATATATTTAAAATTGCAACCAAAGGTTTCCGTGGGGAAGCCTTAGCGTCTATTGCTGCCGTTTCCCAGGTGGAGCTGAGAACAAAACAGAGAGGTACCGCTATCGGAACCAATATTTATATCGAAGGCGGAGTATTTCAATTTCAGGATCCCGCCCAAACAGCTGAAGGATCAAACTTTCTGGTAAAGAACTTATTTTATAACGTTCCTGCACGCAGAAAGTTCCTGAAGAACAATAATATCGAATTCAGACATGTAATCGATGAATTCCAACGTGTTGCATTAGCACATGAAGGACTTGAGTTTTCTCTGTTTCATGATGACGAAGCGGTATTCAGATTAAGAAAAGGAAGTCAGATGCAGCGTATTGTAGATGTTTTTGGAAGAAAGCTGCAACCTCTTTTGATTCCTATTAAAGAAGATATTATCTGGTGTAAGCTTCATGGGTTTGTTGCAAAGCCCGAAGGCGCTAAAAAAGCAAGAGGAGAGCAATTCCTTTTTGTAAACGGCAGATATTTTAAAAGTCCATATTTCAATAAAGCGGTTCAGGAAGCCTTTGAAGGTCTTCTTCAGCCAGGATATGTACCATCATTTTTCCTTTATCTGGAGCTTGATCCGGAGAAAATTGATGTGAATATTCATCCACAGAAAACAGAAGTAAAATTTGAAGATGAGCACCTTATTTTTGCTTTGCTTCGTTCCACCATTAAAAGATCTCTGGGAATCTATAATGTTTCCCCAAGTCTCGATTTTGACAGAGATCCGGAGTTGGATGAAATGATGAATAAGCCAATTCCAAGCAAAGGAAATGGCGGTGGAAGCGGTGTTATCAAAATGCCGGAGATTATTGTAGACAGAGATTATAATCCGTTTTTGGAAGAAAAAAATGTAGTACATCCGGAAGAAATTCAGAATCTTACAGAAATGTACCATCAGAATATCACTGCAGAACCTTCAAAAATTAATTTATTTGAAGATGAAGATTTTGATGAAGACCTGATGAGGCTTCCCAACGGATATTGGTTGTTCAATAAAGGAGATGTAACCCTGATGCTGGACCTTGGGAGAATGCACAGATTATTGGTGTCTGAAAACAATAAATCTACCAGGAAATCTGCTACAAACAGCCATGCACTATTATTTTCTTTGGAGTATCATATGAATGAGATTGAGAAAAGTAAGTATGAATCTTTCAAAAAATATCTTCCGGAATTAGGGTTTGACATGAAAATTGCTCATGAAAGTGTACTGAGAATAGATTCACTTCCTGAGGGGTTAAAAGAAACACAGGCAATGCAGTTTCTGGAAAACCTTTTTGAGATCCTTGATTATAAGACTGAAGACGAATTTTTGCATTATTACCATAATCAATGGAACAAAATACACTCAAAGTCAAGGTTTGACTTTATTTATAAAAAAGATGCGGAACAGGTAATCAAAGACTTTACAGCTTTAGGATTTCCTGAGTTTTTACCGGATGGGAAAAGATGCTTCTATGAAGTTCCGTTTAATGATTTTAAAAACAAATTCTAAAAAATATGTTTAACAATATACCGCCAATTACAAGAAATATTATCATTATCAATGTGATCGTATTTATTGTTACATCTTTTATGGGGAACCAGGTTATCGGTTACCTTGCCGGGTTCTATCCATTTTCACCATTTTTTCATTCTTGGCAGATTATTACCCATATGTTTATGCATGGAAGCATCATGCATATTTTGTTTAATATGATGACGCTCTTTAGCTTTGGTCCTATTTTGGAACAAGTTTTAGGAGAAAAAAAATATTTAATTCTATACTTCCTAAGTGGTTTAGGTGCTTTCTTTTTATTTAATTTATGGAATTTCGTTGAAGCTCAGCAACTTTCAAGTGAATTACAACAATTAGGATTTAATGTTGGGGCTTATCTCTCTGGTGCAAGTGTTGAATTTGCAGGAAATGCAGATGCCGTTCTTAAGCAGAAAGAGTTATTGGAAAACTTGAAAGGTATTGTTGCAACACCTATGGTAGGTGCTTCCGGAGCAATTTTCGGCGTAGTTGCTGCCTTTGCAACATTATATCCTGATTCAAAAATAGGAATTATGTTTATTCCTGTTCCGATAAAGGTAAAGTACCTGCTACCTATCGTGATTGTTGTTTCTGTCTATCTGGGAATTTCAGGAAATGGGGGAGGAATTGCTCACCTTGCGCACGTTGGTGGGGCTTTGGTAGGCTGGATCTTGGCACGAATTTGGAAAAAGCATTTGTATAGATTCAATTAAAAAATTTTTGTGAAAATTTTCCGACTTATCATATTGATCCTGCATTTGGGAACTCTGTTTCTATTGCTGGGCTCTTTATTAAATGCTTATATTCCGCCTAAGATATTTCCGTGGTTTAATTTACTTTCTCTAGGGTTTCCTCTACTGATGTCTCTTTATATTATCCTGATTTTTTTCTGGATATTTAGCTGGAAAAAAAGAGCATTCTTATTCATGTTTATCGGTTTGATATTCATTAATCCTGTAAAAAGATGGGTTAATTTTTCATCAGAAAAAAAAGAGAATTCAAATCCAATAAAGATTGTTTCCTTTAATATCAAGGCTGGGACGATGGGAAAAGAAGAGGTTTTGAGCTATCTTAAAGCTCAGCATGCTGATGTTATTCTTACACAGGAGGATGGTGGAATCTCATATCCCTCATTAAAAGATTATAATAGAACCACTTCAAATGGTCTTTTAACGATATTATCAAAGCATAAAATATCCAATGAAAAGGTAATCTTTTCCGAAGACGAAAGTGTCTGGCTGCCCAGTGCACTTCAGGCGGATATTGAAATAAAAGGAAAAATGTATAGGTTTATTGATGTATACCTTTATCCATTCCAGTTTGAAAAAGAAATGATCAAGCTTGATGGGAATACGGATGCTAATGAACAAAAAGTAAAAGGTATTGTAAAAAAGTTAATTCCTACTTTTAAAAAGCATCAGGATCAGGTAAAGCAGATTCGTAAGGCTATTGACAGCTCTCCATATCCTGTTATTGTTGCCGGAGATTTCAATTCTGTTCCAAATTCTTACGAATATTACCATGTTTCTGAAGGCTTAGAGGATGCGTTTTTACTTACCGGAAAAGGAAGTGGAACCAGTTTCCATGATTATAAATTTCCAATCAGAATAGATTATGTATTTTTATCAAAATCTTTAACACCTATTTCCTACGTTGTTGACCGTTCTGTCAGTATTTCAGATCATTATCCTGTGATTTCTGAGGTGTCCTTAAGTGAAAAATAATCATAAAAATAGTTAAAATTTAACTGCTTGGTCAGATTTTTGCTTAGAAAAGAACGTACCAAGACCGTTTTTTTCATGAAGTCGAATCAGATATTGCTATTTATACATATTGCCGTTGCCGTTTTGCTGTTATGCACGCTGGGAAACGCATGGGTTCCACCTAATCTTTTGGGGAACCTTAATCTTCTGTCTCTTGGTTTTCCATATCTTATACTGGCACACCTTCTCCTTACTATGGTCTGGGCATTTAAAAAACAAAAAATTGCCATTGCTTTTGCTTTTGGTACTTTACTTTTTTTCAACCCAATAAGAAGATGGGTCAATTATTCACCCAAACCAGATAATTTAAAAACAATACGTGATATCAAAGTTTTAACATTTAATGTTAAATACGGAGAATATGGCTGGGATAAGGTGAAAGACTATATCAAAGCTCAGGATCCGGATATTATTTTAGTTCAGGAAAAAGACACCAACCGTGCTGTAAGACAAGATCTGGTAAAGTATCCTTCTGTAATTCTTAAAACAAAGCATAAGATTATAAGACAGGCAGAGATCATTGAAGATAATTCAAGAGGAAACTCTTTTTATGCAGATGTAAATATTAATGGAAAAATCATCAGGATTGTAAATGTTTACCTTGAACCTTTTAGACTTCATAAAACAATGTTTACAAAGCTGGATGCTTTTGGATTTGGGAATGTATCAACACTTCTTTCCCATATGATTCCTACGTTTCAGGCTCATGAAGATCAGATTAAAAAGATCAGAAGAACTATTGATTCTTCTCCTTATCCGGTAATTGTTGCAGGAGATTTTAATTCTGTTCCGAATTCCTATGAATACTACAGTCTTGGAAGAGACCTTCAAGATGCCTTTGTGAAGACAGGACAGGGGAGTGCAAGTAGTTTCCATGATTATAAAATACCTTTAAGAATCGACTATATTTTCAGTTCAAAATCAATTATTCCTCTGAGCTATAAAGTAGATCAGTCTGTGAAATTATCGGATCACTATCCCGTAATTGCAGAATTTCTACTAAATTAGTTCCATGAAAAATTTACTGCCGGCAATTTTTATTTTTACCATTCTGTTTGAAGCGTGTTCCAAGAAGGAATCTCCAGGATTTGAAGCTGAACAGGATATAAAAGTACGATATGATACGACTGCTATTGATTCTTTTTCAACAGGGGCTGTTACCGTGGATATTGCCCGTAAAATAAGAATGTCTTCTCCTCAGTATCTTGATTCCGTAAAACAGGTCCAAAAAGCTTTGGAAGAAGAGAAAAAGCTAAAGGCAGAGCTTGAAAAGGAAAACAAAAAGAAAGCCGAGGAAGAAAAGAAAAAAGAAGATGCTGAGAAGAAATCTAAGGCTTCCGAATCTTCACCTGCACCTGTTGTGAAGACAGAATAAACCAATCATCATTTTTAAAAATATACAGTATGAAAAAACAAATTCTTACAGCATTAGTGATTTCAGTATTCACTGTTGCATGTACAAAATCTACAACAAAATCAGAACAGGTAGAAAATCCGGACGGATCAGTTACAACAACGACAACCACTGTTACAGAAACGCCGTCAGGAGTTGACACTGCAAAGGTTAATCAGGCGAAAGAAAACGTTGACAAGAAATTAGATCAAGCCGGCGACAAGATTGATAATGCGGCTCAAAAAGCTAAAGATAAGATTGATGCTACTGCGGATAAGACAAAACAGGATCTGAATAAAGCAGGGCAGGATATTAAAACAGAAGCAAATAAAGTAGGTAAAGACATCAAATCCGGGGCTCAGGAAGCAGGAAAAGATGCTAAAGAAGCCGCAAGAAAAGGAGCTGCCAAAGTAGAAGATGCAGCTAAAAAATTAAAAGACGATTTAAGTAAATAATAAAAGAAAACCGCAATTGAACTCAATTGCGGTTTTTTATTTTTAATGATGAAATCAAAAACTGTAGCTTAAGTTTTCTCCATCATGACTTTGTTCATTTCCAATAAAGGATCTATATATTCTCTGTCATTACTTAATCTTGGTACCTTATTCTGACCACCAAGTTTGCCTTTGGATTCTAGCCAATGATAGAAGAGATTGTCCTTTGCAATGTGAACAATTGGTCTTCTCAATGTCATATTATTATATCTTTTCGCTTCGTAGTCCGAGTTTATTTTCTTCAAATGCTGATCGAAAGCATCAATAAAATGATCCAGGTTATTAGGAGACTGGCTGAATTCAAAGATCCATTCATGAGCTCCTCCTTCATTTTCTTTCATAAAAACCGGAGCTCCTGTAAAATCCGTGATTTGTGCTCCTGTTGCTTCACAGGCTTTCGATAGAGCAGATTCCACATTGGTAATCATTAATTCTTCCCCAAAGGCATTGATATAATGCTTGGTTCTTCCTGTGATCTTTATTCTGAAAGGATTTGTTGATGTAAATACAACCGTATCTCCGATAAGGTATCTCCAAAGACCTCCATTGGTTGTAATAACCATTGCATAGTTCTTTCCTATTTCTACATCTTCAAGACTTACTACTTTCGGATTTGAAAAATGGAACTGATCCATTGGGATAAACTCATAAAAGATACCGTAATCAAGCATTAGAAGCATTTCATCACTGTTCGATCTGTCCTGTATTCCGAAGAAGCCTTCAGAAGCATTGTAAATTTCGTAGTAATTGATGTTTTTTCCGATGATCTGCTTGAATTGTTCCCTGTAGGGCTTAAAACTGATTCCCCCGTGGAAAAACACCTCTAAATTAGGCCATAGCTCAGAAATACTGCTTATATCGGTTTCCTTCAATACTCTTTGGAGGAGAACCATCATCCAGCTAGGTACTCCAAGGATACTTCCTACATCTTCATTTTTTACTTCAGATGTAATTGCTCTAAGTTTGCTTTCCCATTCGCCCATCAAAGAAACTTTCTTGCTGGGTGTTGTAGTAATTTCAACCCAAAATGGAAGGTTATCGATAAGAATAGCTGATAAGTCGCCGAATTTTGTGTTAAAATCCGCATAAAGTTCGGAGCTTCCGCCTAAGCGTAAGTTTTTATAATTAAAAAGCTGGTTTTCAGGGTGATTGTTGGCGTAAATAGACACCATATCCTTTCCTGCTTTCATATGGCAATATTCAAGGCTTTCTGCAGAAATAGGAATGAATTTACTCTTGGCATTGGTTGTTCCGGAAGACTTTGCAAAATGCTTAATTAGTCCGGGCCAGCTTACATCCTTGTGTCCCTGTCTTGCTTTTTCAATAAAAGGTTCAAAATCCTCATACGTTACAATCGGAACCTTGTTTTTAAAGTCCTGATAACTTGAAATTGAGTTGAAACCATGAAGTTTACCGTATTCAGTATCTTCTGCATGAAACAGTTGAGAAAACAATATACCTTTCTGTGTTTCAATGGGATGATCCATGAAATTTTGAATCTGATCTATCCTCTGACGGATGAACCAGTTGACCACAGTATTGAAAAGTGCTTTTGTTGCCATTCCAACAAATATAATGATATTTGAATGTTTAGAAAATTTTTTATGGAGTTAAATAAAAAAACCGCTACAAAATATGTAACGGTTTATTATTGAGCTTATTATTTCTTAGCAATACTCGTCATAAGCAGCCTGAAGGTTTGCAGCAATAGCTCCTGCAGGATTTCCTTCAATGTGATGTCTTTCCAGCATGTGAACTAATTCCCCATCTTTGAAAAGTGCTACACATGGTGAGCTTGGAGGGAATGGAGCAAGGTGTTTTCTTGCTTCTACTACAGCTTCTGTATCAAAACCTGCAAATACAGTTGTTAAATGGTCAGGTTTTTTATCTCCTGTTAAAGAGTATACTACTCCGGGTCTTGCAGCACCAGCAGCACATCCGCATACGGAGTTGATTACTAATAATGTAGTTCCTGATTGCTTTAAAGCATCTTCCACCTGAGCTGGAGTTGTTAAATCCTGAAAACCTTTATCTGTAAGTTCAGCCTTCATAGGCATTACTAAATCTGTTGGATACATATATTTTGTTTTTTTATCAGTACAAAGTTAAACATTTCTTTACGTTTGTTCAATACATAATAACTATCAATACGTTAGTCAATATAAAATTAATTGAATATTAATAATATAACAATATTCATAAAAATGTGAATTAAAATTAGGAATAATAAAATATAATTATTAAATTTGAAATGATTCTGAAAAACAGACGACCATGAAAAAAACATTTACGGCTTTCCCTCAAGCAATCAACAATTTAAATACTGTCTGAAATATGGTAGTATCTAGACTCTTTCTTTAGTTTTTAATTCAAAACAGAATCAAGAACTTGAATATCCCACGAAAAATGAAGCCCGAGACTCAAAGTCCCGGGCTTCTTTAATCAAATCGATATGCAAAGGTTGTATATCCTTAGTTATGGAATGAGATGCACGTTTATGAGAGCAGTAATCCACCTGAACTCCTAAACTTAGCTCCCATTATGAAAGGAGTTTCTTAACCATCTCGGAAATACTTTTTCCGTCAGATTTCCCGGCTAATGCTTTTGAAGCAGCTCCCATTACCTTCCCTAAATCTTTAATAGATTCAGCTCCGGTTTCTGAAATAATATTTTTTATTTCTGTTTCTAATTCTTCAGCAGAAAGTTGCTTAGGTAAAAACTTTTCAATTACTTTCATCTGAGCTTCTTCTACTTCTGCAAGGTCTTGTCTTCCTTGAGCTGAAAACTGCTCAAAAGAATCTTTACGCTGCTTGATCATTCTCTGAAGAATAGCAATTTCCTGTTCTGCAGAAACTTCAGCCCCTCTGGCTTCTGTCTGTAAAAGAAGAATTTGAGATTTTACAGCACGTAAAGAATCCAAGGCAACTCTGTCCTTTTCTCTCATGGCTGTTTTAATAGCTTCGCTTATTGTATATTCTAAACTCATAGTTTTAAATTTAACAATGTATCAATGTAACAGTTTACCAATGATTATTAGTACATGTTGTTACATTGGTACATTTTTACATTGTTATATTAATTAGTCTACGTCTTTATTTAAAAACCTGTTTTCTCTGATCTGCATAGAGCCGTTGTTATCAGATAGATATGTGTTGATATTCTGATCCGATGCGTTGGTTCCGTCAATCGAAATATTTTTTCTTTTGAAAGCAGGAATAGATTCGAATTCACTTGTGCTGTCAAAGCTTTGGTATCGTGAATTGAATTCTTTTAGTTTATTTCTTCTTTCAATTACTCTTTCCTGATCAATTGTTTTATTCACGAAAGTGAATCCAGCTTCTTCAGTTTTTGGAGTTTCAATTTCTGTTCTGCTTTCATAAACAGGTTTTGTTTCTTCCTGTTTTTGGTAGAACGTTTCAATTTTTTGTTCAGGTTCCGCTACAGCACTTGTTGGAGCATTAAACTCTGCCTTAGGCTGTCCGTAATCCGTCTTAGGCTCGTTTCTGATAGGTTCATTAACGAAAAAGTTGAATTCAACCGGTTTCTCCTGTGAAGAATTATTGTTGAATACATTTCCAGACTGAGGATCTTCTTTTTTATTGTCGAAATCAAATGAGAAAGACTGAATTTCCAAATCGTTTGGATCTTCTTCCTCTCCTTCAATGGAAAGACTGTATTCTTCCTGCTCATCTTCATTTCTCCATCCTTGCTCAGGAGTATTGATCGTACTTTCTTCTTTATCAAAGAATTTTATTTCAGTTCTGATTTCTTCTTCCTGAATGATCATTTTTTTTTCGGTAGAAGTCACATTGAACGGAGTATCATGGTCTTCGTCATCTAGTCTGAATAGGCTTTTTCCTCCGAAATCATGAGTTACTTCAGGGGCAGACTCTCTTTCTTCTCTTGTTTTAAAAGGAGAAGATTTTGGGGTCTCTAAATTATCATTAAGACTGATTCTGATCTTTTCTGTAGGACCTGAAAACTTCTTATTGTCATTAGAGAATCCTGTAGCGATAACAAGTACGCTTACTGCATCTCCCAATTCTTCATCAGCACCCACCCCAAAAATAATATCTGCTGTATTTCCAGCTTCTTTCTGGATGTGGTCCATAATGATACCGATTTCGTCCATAGTAACTTCTTCTGCACCACTTCTGATCAACAATAGTACGTTTTTAGCGCCTGTAATTTTGTTGTCATTCAATAGTGGGGAGTCTAATGCTTTTCTTACGGCTTCTTCGGCTTTATTTTCACCGGAAGCAGTACCTGTAGACATTAGAGCGGTACCAGAGTTCTGAAGCACAGATTTAGCATCTCTAAAGTCAATGTTTACATCAAAGTAACCTGTAATAACTTCTGCCATTCCTTTAGCGGCATTTGCTAACACTTCATCTGCTTTAGAGAATCCCTGCTTGAATCCAAGGTTCCCGAATTGCTGTCTCAGTTTGTCATTGTTGATAACGATTAATGAGTCAACATTATTTTTTAATTTATCAAGTCCGTTTTCGGCTTGTTCCAATCTTCTTTTTCCTTCAAAGCTGAAAGGTACGGTAACGATACCTACAGTTAAGATTCCCATGTCTTTTGCTACTTTAGCAATAACGGGAGCAGCTCCGGTACCTGTACCACCACCCATTCCGGCAGTGATGAACACCATTTTTGTGTTCTGTCCCATAGCAGCTTTGATATCTTCAATACTTTCAATTGCTGATTTTTCTCCTACTTCAGGATCAGCACCAGCTCCAAGACCTTCTGTAATAGAAGTTCCCAATTGAACCTTATTGGCAACGGGGTTATTATCCAGGGTCTGGGCATCTGTATTGCAGACCACGAAATCAACTCCGTGGATTCCTTTTTCGTACATGTGCTTTAGAGCGTTGTTTCCTCCGCCTCCTACACCGATTACTTTTATGATGGATGAATTTCCCTTTGGTAGGTCAAATGAAAATCCTTGTGTACCTATATTTTCCATAACTATACTTTTAATAATGATAATTGATTACTGATAATTGATAAGGAAAAGATCGTTTATCACTTATCATTCATCATTTATAATTTACTCTACTTCTTCAAAGAATTTTTTTACTTTTTCCATAAGCGACTGCCCAAAGGTCAATTTCGCTTTTCTGTTTTCTTGCTTTTCATTTGCAACAGGTTGTTCCTGAACAGGAGCTGCCTGCTGAATTGGCTGAACCGTTTCTGCCTGCATAGGAGCTGCTTCGGGCTTAGTTTGCTCTTTTACAGTCTCTTCGATGTCATCAACAGTCTGTTTTTTGTCTCTGATCTTCAAACTTTCCATCAGTAATCCAATAGATGTAGCAAATTCAGGACCTTTCAGATACTGATTTTTATCGTTGGCAATGTATTCGTTCGCAAAACCGATTCTACTGTCAAAACCTGTTGTATAATTGGCAAGCTGGCGAAGGTGTTTTAAGTTTGAACCACCACCTGTTAAAACAATTCCGGCAATCAGTTTTTTCTTTTGTTCAAAAGCTCCGTATGCCTTCAGCTCTGTGTTTACCATTTCTAAAACTTCTTCTACTCTTGCATTGATAATCTGTGCAAGGGTTTTGAGTGAAATTTCTTTATCTGGTCGCCCGTGAAGCCCGGGAATTGTTACAAAAGTACTGTCTTTTTCCAATTCGGGAACAGCCGAACCGAATTTTACTTTCAATTGTTCTGCATGTTTTTCAATAATGGAGCATCCTTCTTTGATATCTTCGGTAATAATTCCGCCTCCGTATGGGATTACACAGGTATGACGAATGATATTATCTTTAAATATAGCAATATCTGTGGTACCACCACCAATATCTACGATTGCTACTCCAGCTTCTTTTTCTTCTTTGGTAAGAACGGCTTCTGAAGAGGCTAATGGTTCCAATGTAAGGGCTTCCATTTCTAATCCGGCTTCACGAACACATCTTGCAATGTTTCGGATGCTTCCCATCTGTCCCACTACCACGTGGAAATTAGCTTCTAAACGCTTACCGTGCATTCCTACGGGTTCCTGAATTTCCCCCTCGGAATCTACTTTATATTCTTGTGGAAGTACATGGATAATTTCTTCTCCAGGAAGCATAACCAGCTTCTTGACCTGATCTTTTAAGGCTTCAATGTCATCATCTGTAATGAATTTATCCGGATGTTCACGCATAATATAATCGGAGTGCTGCAGAGAACGGATGTGTTTTCCTGCAATACCTACCGTTACTTTGCGGATAGGAACCCCAGCACTGGATTGTGCTTCGGATACTGCAGCCTTGATTGAATTAATTGTTTGTGAAATATTATTCACAATACCTTTATGAACACCAAGACTTTTAGCTTTTCCTACACCGAGAACTTCTATTTTCCCGTGTGCATTCCTTCTTCCGACAATCGCGACTATCTTTGTTGTCCCGATGTCCAGACCTACTGAATACTCTTGATTTTCCATTTTTATATCGATTTGATTTTTTTCTACTTTTTCTATAATCAGGATTATCTCCTGTTTTGTGTTAATTTGTCCTTTTATGCCTGTTTTTTACTCTATTTTTACCTTTGCTTTCGGCTTAGATTTAGACTGTGCCGGGACTGTTGATTTTTTTTCCGGTTTTTTAGTTTCCTTTTGTTGTGTTTTTGGTTTTGTACTTTCTTTCGGTTTTACGGACGTCGAGCTTGTTTTTTTTACTTCAGTTGTCTTTGGTTTTACTTCAGGCTTTTTTGCAGTTGCTGCCAGCGCAGGTGCTTTTGCCATTTCAAGTTTACCAGCTTTCAGGATACTGTCATTTTCTTTGAAATAAGGGTTTAAAGTGGTTACAATCTGGTTCTGATATTTTACAGATACCATGCTGTATTTTTGAGGATCCTGATAAACCAGGTACTTTTCCACAAAGGTTTTAAATCCTTTTACCTTAAAGTCAATATTATCCAAATCTCCTATTTCTACTCTGTAGTTTCCTTCGCTTGTCAGAAGATTATAGCTGTCTTTGCTTTTTGAGATTCCGATGAAGAATTTTTTACTGAAATCATCTTTATCAATTTTTCCAACTAATTCTGCCAGTTTCTCATATTCATCCGGTTTAACATTTCCTGTTACCAACATGCAAGGATGAGAATAGGTCTTTGAAATTGGGAATTCAACTCCTTTTTCATCTACATAAAAGTCTTTTCCGTCCTTATTAAGCCTAAAAATCGGGACTCTCTGTTTGATATCCAGGTTTAGTTTACCGTTTAGGTTCAGATAGACATTGGCACTATCTACAGCAGGAAGTAAATTGATTTTTTTCTCTAAAGCAGGGATGTTAAGATCTCCTACGTTTCCTGATGGGTTTTCTTTTTTTACAATGTTCCTGATGTCTTTTTCATCAACAAAGTAAACCGGAGTTTTTTCATTCATTTTTACAGAAATATTATTGTCTGTAATCTTCTGGCGGCTGAATCTCTTCAACGAGAAACTCAGTAACAATCCCAGGATGATTACGGTGATAACAATTTTTAATATTCTGTATTTATTTTTCATATACTTTCTTCGCGAGCGTTGCGTTTATTCTCAAAGTTTCTCTACCCATTCACAGATTGGGTCGTACAGTGTATCTATGTTTCCTGCACCGACTGTAAGAAGGATATCAAAATCTTTTTCTTTTATTTTTTCAAAAGCATCAGATAAATTCGATACTTCTTTTTTATCTAATGTTACTTTTTCCAATAACCAGCTTGAAGTAACTCCTTCAAAGTTCTCCTGAAGTTCTCTTGCAGGATAGATATCCAATAAGATCAATTCATCAGCATTACTTAAACTTTCTGCAAATCCGTCGACAAAATCTCTTGTTCTGCTGAACAGGTGTGGCTGGAATACTACCAGTAGTTTTTTATCCGGATAAAATGTTTTAATAGAGCCCATTACCGCATTGATTTCTGTCGGATGGTGAGCATAGTCATCAATATAAATTTTACCGTTTTCGTAGATATGTTTGGTATATCTTCTTTTAATTCCTTTAAAATTGGCAATTGCTTTTTTCAGCGTATCAAAATCTGCGCCCAAATTGTGCAAAATAGCCAGTGCTACCGTAGCATTTTCTACATTATGTATTCCCGGAATCTCCCAGACAAAATCTTTTATTGTTTCTGTAGGTGTATGGAAGTCAAAATAAATTTTATCATGATCCATTCTCAGGTTATCTGAGTAGTAATCTGCCTTTTCGTTTACTGCATAAGTTTTATGTCCTCTTCCGATTTCTACTCCTTTTCTTACAAACAATTGTTTATCTTCGGGTACCAGAGCTGCAAATTGTCTGAAACCTTCTTCAATATGGCTTTTATCGCCATAGATATCTAAGTGATCTGCATCTGTTGATGTTACTACTGCCCAATCCGGAGAAAGGTTCAGGAAGCTTCTGTCATATTCATCTGCTTCTACAACAGAATAAGTAGAGCCATTGTACAAAAAGTTTGACTTAAAATTCTCAGAAATACCTCCTAAAAAGCATGAAAATGGTAGATCTGCTTCTTTGCACAGATGAGAAACCAGAGTAGATGTTGTCGTTTTTCCGTGGGTTCCTGCTATGGCGATACAGTCAGTATTTTCTGTAATTAATCCTAAAACTTTTGCACGTTTTAAAACTTCAAATTGATTTTGATTGAAGTAATCTAAGATTCCCAGGGTTTTAATTGCCGGTGTATAAATTACTAATGTATCTTCTTTTTGAAGGGAAGTGATCCTTTCATCAATAAGATCTTCGAAAACAATATCGATCCCTTCTTTCATCAGATTCTGAGTAAGTTTGGTGTTGGTTTTATCGTAACCCAATACTTTTTTTCCGGACGCATTGAAATAACGTGCTAATGCACTCATTCCGATACCTCCGATTCCAACGAAGTAAAAGTTTTGATATGTTTCTAAATTATTCATTTTCATTTATCTATTAATCACTTTAAATATCTCATCTACAATCTCTTTTGTTGCGTTTGGTTTGGCAAAATATTTCAGATTGTCGGACATTTCTTTTCTTACATTTTCATTTTCGCAGATTTCTGATAGCGTATTCCAGAATTTTTCCTGCATTTCAGAGTCTTTTACCATTCTTGCTGCATTTTTTTCAACCAGATTCATGGCATTTTTGGTTTGATGATCTTCCGCGGCAAAAGGGAAGGGAACCAATAATACCGGTTTTTGTGCTACTGCCAACTCTGAAATGGCAATGGCTCCGGCTCTTGAAACAATGATATCGGCTGCGGAATATGCAGTTTCCATGTCTTTGATAAATTCAAGGATCTGAATATTTCGGGAGTCAATATCTTTTGTTTCTTCTATAATATCTTTATAATCAAGCTTTCCTGTTTGCCAGATCAGCTGATAATCTTTGTTGACAATTTCTTTTAAATGAGACTTCCATGCATTATTTAATGTTCTGGAGCCTAAAGATCCCCCTACCGATAAAATGGTAAGTTTGTCTTTATTCAGTCCCATTTTTTCTTTTGCCTGAGCAGTTTCCATCATTCCGGAAATAATATTGGAACGAATCGGGTTTCCCAGAAACTTTATCTTTTCTACAGGAAAACCGGCTACTTTTGGATAGGCTGTAAATATAGCTTTAGCAGCTTTACTTAATATTTTATTGGTAACTCCTGCATGGGCATTCTGTTCCTGAATAAAAACCGGCACACCTTGTTTAGTAGCTTCATATAAAGCAGGACCACTTGCGAATCCTCCTGTTCCAATTGCAACGTCTGGCTTAAACTCTTTAATAATAGCTTTTGATCTGCTTAAGCTTTTGATAATCTTGAAAGGAAGTCCTAAATTGGATAATAGATTTCCTCTGTCGATTCCTGCGATATCAATTCCTTCTATTTTGTAGCCTGCCTGTGGAACTTTTTCCATTTCCATTTTTCCGTTGGCTCCAATGAACAAAAATTCTGTATCAGGAAACCTTTTTTTGATTTCGTCTGCGATGGCGATTGCAGGGAAGATGTGTCCTCCTGTTCCTCCGCCTGATAGTATTACTTTTAGTTTTTTGTTCATTTTATATAATAGGACTGTGTCCGATTTTTTGTTAAATCGTCCCCTTGGGACTCTTTGGTTTATGCGATATCGTTTATTTCTGCTATGCTTTGTTTTTTGCCCATTCCTTCTTCATCGTAAATCTGAATTCTGGAGCTTATATTCAGGATAATTCCTAGTTGTAAATAGGTTACCAACATTGAGGTTCCTCCATAACTGATCAGTGGTAATGGTTGTCCTGTTACCGGGATCAGGTTAACAGCCACGGCAATGTTTACTGAAAGCTGTATGAAGATCATCACTCCAAGACTGAGCACGAGCAACGATCCAAAGAAAGCTGGCATTTTACTGGCGATCATTACAATCCGTATCATCATAATGAGATAGAGACAGATCAGGAAGGCGGCTCCTATTACTCCATATTCTTCTACGATTACAGCGAAGATAAAGTCGGAAGCAGATTGTGGAAGCATTTGTTTTAATGCACTTTTGCCTGGTCCCATTCCGGTAATTCCTCCGTGTACGATGGCTGCTTTTGCCTGCATTACCTGATAATTTTTAGCTTTTACGCTTTCGTCATCGGTATCTGCTGATTTTGCTTTACTTGATGTAAAGGTCTCAATACGGCTCATCCATGTATGAACACGGTTTCCGCCGATCATGTTTGTATTCAATGCTATTAACAGGAAGAACACGATGGCTACAAATGATGCAGAAATGAACCCTGCAATGTATTTCCAGTGAAGTTGTCCTATAATTAAAACAATCACGGAAACCATCAGAATCATTAGAGCTGTAGAACCGTTATCTTTTGCTACTAGTACAAAAACAAGAAGAATAGGTCCGAAAATATACATGATATTTTCAATTGGGAGTCTTTCTCTTGTGATCTTTTTGGTTAAATATCTACACAGGTAGATAATCAGCATCAGGAATGCAAATGATGAGGGCTGGAACGAGATCGGTGTTCCCGGTATTTTCAGCCATCGGGAAGCACTGGCTCCATCAATGGTTTGTCCGGTAAACATGGTAACGATCAATAACACGATCATCAGCCCGAGCAATATACTGCTGAGTTTTCCGATGTATTCGTATTTTATGGTTCCAACAAGTCTCATGATTGCTAAACCTAAGACTACAAAGAACATATGCTTGATAACGTGACCTGTAGTGGTTCCGTTATTAACGATATATTCCAAGTTTGAACTAGCAGAGTAAACTGGGAAAATAGAGAAAATGGAGATCACAAGAATGACCATCCAAAGTACTTTATCGCCCTTTAGAAATTCAAATCTGCTTTCTGTATTCTGCTCGTCCATAATATTTGTATTCTTGTATTGATGTAAAATGTATTGTTGATAATACTTAATACATTAATACTTTACATTTATTTTAATACTTGTTCTTTAAACTGACGTCCTCTGTCTTCATAGCTTTTGAATAAATCAAAACTTGCACAACATGGTGACAGAAGAACAGTGTCTCCGTTTTTAGCCAGTGATTTTGATATTTTCACGGCTTCTTCCATACTTGAAGTATCATAGATGAATTCTTTTTTATCTTTAAAGAAATCAATGATCTTCTTGTTATCAATTCCAAGGCAAACAATTGCTTTTACTTTTCTTTTAACTAAGTCCTCTATTTCGGTATAGTCGTTTCCTTTGTCTAGTCCGCCAACGATCCATACGGTTGGAGTTTTCATGCTTTCCAACGCGTAGTAAGTAGCATTTACATTGGTTGCTTTACTGTCATTGATGTACTTTACTCCATCAGTTTCAGTTACAAATTCCAATCTGTGTTCTACTGCCTGGAATGTCATCAATGAATGTCTTATGCTTTCATTGTTGATTTTTAATATTTTACCGGCAATGGAAGCTGCTAAACTATTGGCAACGTTATGGTTTCCAAGGAGTGATAATTCTTCAACTTTCATTGAGAAATCGTCCTTCATTTTTACTACAATCTGATCATCATTTACAAAACCTCCTTCTTCCAGCTTCTCTTTTGTAGAGAAAGGGATCATTTTTGCTTTTATTTCTAGCTTTTCAAGAAGGTTCTTACTCATTTCATCATCTTTGTTATAGATAAAGAAATTATCATTTTCCTGATTTTCAGTAATTCTGAATTTTGCTAAAGCATATTCCTCATAGTTGTAGTTGTACTGATCCAGGTGATCCTGAGACAGGTTCAACAATAAGGAAATATATGGTCTGAAATTCTGAATATCATCTAGCTGGAAAGAACTTACTTCCAATACATAATATTCATGGTTTTCATCTGCAACCTGCTTTGCAAAGCTGTATCCTATGTTTCCTCCCAACCCTACGTTTAATCCGTCATTTTTCAGGATGTAGTAGATCAGGGAAGTTGTGGTTGTTTTTCCGTTACTTCCTGTAATAGCGATGATCTTTGCGTCTGTAAATTCAGAAGCGAATTCAATTTCAGAGGAAAGTCTTATTCCTTTTTCATGAATTTTGTGGATGATCTCTGCCTTTTTCGGGATTCCCGGGCTTTTTACGATCCAGTCAGCATTTAAAATCCTTTCTTCATCGTGGTTTCCTTCTTCAAATTCAATTTCATTTTCGGTAAGAAACTGCTTATAGTTATCTTTAATGGCTCCTTTATCTGAAAGAAATACTTCCAGACCTTTCTTTTTAGCCAAATAAGCAGCTCCACATCCGCTTTCTCCTCCTCCTAAAACAACTATTTTCATATTATTTTGATTTAATGATCAAAAGATTCAGTGTTAAAATCTTTCAATTTTTAAATTAAGGTTTATCTCATTTTTAGTGTGATCAGACAGACAATTGCCAGTATTACTCCGATGATGATCATTCTGTTTACGATTTTACTTTCGTGAAATCCGTCTTTCTGATAATGGTGGTGTAATGGTGACATCTTGAATAGTCTATTGTTTTGGGCATATTCTAACCCATATTTTTTCTTTCTGTATTTGAAAACGATTACCTGAAGCATTACGGAAAGGTTTTCGATCAGGAAAATTCCGCATAAAACAGGAATCAACAATTCTTTTCTTAAAATAATGGCTAAAACAGCGATTACTCCTCCCAGCATCAAACTTCCTGTGTCTCCCATGAAAACCTGAGCAGGATAGGTGTTGTACCAGAAGAACCCAATAACGGCTCCTACCATTGCGACGGCAAAAATGGTGGTTTCACCCATATTCGGTAGGAACATTATATTTAGATAATCCGCAAAAATGATGTTCCCAGAAAGGTAGGCGAAAAGCGCGAGGGTAAGCAGTATTATGGCACTGGTTCCTGCTGCAAGACCATCTATTCCATCGGTGATATTGGCTCCATTAGAAACGGCTGTTACAATGAAAATTACGATGGGTATAAAGACAATCCATGCCCATTCGTGGGCATCTTTTTCATTCATCCAAAACAGTATTCCACTGTAATCAAATTCATTGTTCTTTGCGAATGGTACAGTAGAAACTGTGATTTTCTCGGTAGGCATGAAGTTTTGCTCTACGTTGTTTCTGTTTACCACTTTTGCATCAGCATATTTTCTTTTTACAGTAATATCCGGGTGGAAATACATTGTAACTCCGACAATTAACCCCAATCCAACTTGTCCTATAATTTTGAATTTTCCGCTTAATCCGTCTTTGTTTTTCTTGATTTTCTTTAAATAATCATCCAGGAATCCTATGGCTCCCATCCAGAACATTGAAACCAGCAGCAATACAATATATACATTGGTAATTCTTGTAAACAGTAATACAGGAATAATAGTTGCCAAAATGATGATAAGACCTCCCATAGTAGGAGTTCCTTCTTTTTGTTTCTGTCCGTCTAATCCAAGATCACGTACCAATTCTCCCATTTGTTTTGTTCTCAGGTAATTGATTACTCTTTTTCCGTAGACAAGAGCAATAATTAGGGAGAACAGCACAGCCATTCCAGCACGGAAGGAGATGTATTTCAACATTCCTAATCCGGGGATGTGGATTCCATGGTCGGTTAGATATTCGTATAGATAGTATAGCATAGTTTCAATTTGTTAATAATTACTTGCTCATTAATTTCCAAAGCTCATTAATTACTTCTTTGTCATCAAAATGATGTTTCACACCATTTATCTCCTGATATGTTTCGTGTCCTTTTCCGGCTACGAGAACAATATCCTTAGGTTCTGCAAACTTTATTGCCATTTTTATGGCTTCTTTTCTATCAGGGATTGAAGTGTATTTGCTGAAGTTCTGAGGTTCAACGCCTGCTTCAATTTCCTTGATAATTTGTCCCGGTTCTTCTGTTCTCGGGTTATCTGAAGTGATGATTGCCAATGTTGATTTTTTAGTGGCAATATTTCCCATTTCAGGTCTTTTGGAGTGATCTCTGTCGCCTCCGCAACCGAAAACTGTGATTAATCTTTCGTTTTTGGTTCTGATATCGTTAATGCTGTCCAGAATGTTTTCTAAAGCATCCGGAGTGTGCGCATAGTCCACGATAAAGAAAATCCCGCCATCTGATTTGAAGGTTTCAAATCTGCCGGAAACTCTTTTTAGCTTACTGATTGCCTGAAGAATTTCATCTTGCTCAAAACCAAGCTCTTCTGCGATTCCGAAAACTAACAATAAGTTGTAAACATTGAATTTTCCTGTCAGAGTCGTCCAGAATTCTTTTCCGTTGAAATTCAGGAGCATTCCGTTAAAGTCAACTTCTAAAAGTTTTCCGTGAAAGTCTGCCATTGTTTTCAGAGCATAAGACTTCTTTTTTGCCTTAGTGTTCTGAAGCATGACATTGCCGTTTTTGTCATCTACATTGGTGATGGCAATGGCTGTATCTTCTAATTCATCAAAGAATCTTTTTTTCGTTTTTAAGTATTCTTCGAAAGTTTTATGATAATCTAAATGATCGTGGGTAAGATTCGTAAATCCTGCTACTTTGAAGTGTAATCCTTCAATTCTGTTTTGAGCAATTCCGTGTGAACTTACTTCCATGAAAGCAAATTCGCATCCTTTCTCCACTGCTTCAGCTAAGATTTTATTAATGGTAATCACATCCGGAGTGGTATGTGTTGCCGGAATAATTTCTTCACCAATTCTGATCTCAACTGTTGATAATAATGCAGAATCATATCCTAAGTTTTTGAAAACATCAAAAAGCAGGGTAGAAACAGATGTTTTTCCATTGGTTCCTGTAACTCCTATCAGTTTCAACTTGTGAGATGGGTTTCCATAGAAATTGGAAGCAAGGTGTCCTAAAGCTTTAGCAGAATCTTTTACTTTTACATACGTTACATTTTCTGCCAGGGTTTCAGGAAGTTCTTCGCAAACAATTGTTTTTGCTCCTTTTTCAATAGAAGACTCAATGAATGAATGTCCATCCACCACTGTTCCTCTCATTGCGATGTAAAGAGAGTTTTCTGTAACCTTTCTGCTGTCGAACACTAGTTCTGATACCTCACGGTTGTTATCTCCGTGGATTTCTATTACTGGGATTCTGTTTACTAATTCTGTTATTATCATTTTATATCAATAGGACTTTATCCTATTTTGGCTTAAATCGTCCCTTTTGGACTCTGTTTTTTAATTCTGTAGAGATAAATATATTCTCTGGTTCTTACTGATTGTGGTACCTTCTAAAGGAAACTGTTCTTTAATTCTTCCAACTCCTTTATAGTCTACACGGTATCCTAAGTTTTCCAATTGTGGGATGACGTTTTTACCAATCAATCCAACTACGTTTGGCATTTGTTTATCTGTGACTGCTACTTTTACATTAGGTTCAACCATTTTGCTCAGGTTTACCTTTTTGTCTACCAGCATTTCTTTTTCAATATTCTGTGGTGTTTTCAGGAATGTTTTTCCTGCAATTTCCTTAAACACCGGTGCTGCTACAGGACCTCCATAGAATCCGATTGAAGTATTCGGTTCACTTACCATTACATAACACGTATATTTTGGTGCATCTGCGGGATAAAATCCAGCGAATGAAGCTCTATATTTCATCGGTCCAGGTAACCAGTATTCAAATCTTGCTGTTCCTGTTTTTCCTGCCATTTTCAGGTTCGGGGTAAAGATGCTTCGTCCCGTTCCTTTTTCTACGGCTTTGGTTAATGCGCTGGTCATCATTTTAATGGCTTTTTCTGATGCCATTTTATTAACCATTACTTCGGGTTTTGAGCTATACATTACTTTTCCATCTTTCATGATCTTGTCGATGAATAATGGTTTAAGCATTTTTCCTCCGTTAGCAACTCCGTTGTAGAAAGTTGCGAGTTGTAGCAGGTTAATGTTTGAAGAGTATCCGTAAGAGATAGAAGCCAGTGTTGCTGCATTCCATCTTTTATTTTCAGGGGTAACGATCTTCGGTTTTGTGATTCCCGGAAGTTCGATGTCCATTTTGTCAAATAATTTCCACCGTTTCAAATGGTCAAGGAAGATCTGTGGCTTTTCAGCGTAATATTTTGTGATAAGCTTAGCTGTTCCTACGTTACTGGATTTAGCTAATACATCACTGATATCATAAGTTCCTCCGCCGTGACCGTCTGAAATTCTCTGTTTTGCGTAAGTCCATACTCCGTTTCCTACGTTTACAGTGGTATTTTCATCGATGAATCCATCATCCATTGCTGCTAAAAGAGAAATGGTTTTGAAGGTAGATCCCGGTTCAATATTATCTTTTAAAGCATAGTTGTAAGAATCTTCATAATCTCCTGATTCTGTTCTTCTTAAATTAACCAACGCACGTACTTTTCCTGTTTCTACTTCCATTACGATTACGGTTCCATGTTTGGCTTCGTAATGCGTAAGTTGTTTCTCCAAAGCAGAGTGCGCAATGTCTTGAATTCTAAGATCTAAGGTTGTGTAAACATCTTCTCCGTCTACAGGCTCCTGAACTTTCCAGAAATCAATAGGTTTCCATTGTGAAGAGTTGATTCTTTGCTCTAATCTTTTTCCGTCCGTACCGGTTAAATACTTTGAAAAAGCTCCTTCAAGTCCGGATCTAAGTTCTCCGTTATCTATACCGATGGTTCCGGCACCAATTTCTGAAGTGGCAAGTTCTCTTTTGTAGTTTCTGTCTACGATGAAACCGCCTTTATTTTTACCTCTTTTAAATATCGGGAACTTTCTGATTCTGTCGTATTGATCAAAATCAAGTCCTTTTACCAAAGTATAGTATTGGTTTTTCTTTTTCTTTTGTTCGTCGAATTTTTGTCTGAACTCTCCTCTGGATTTTCCGAACATTTTGCTCAGTGAATCCGTTAATGCTCCGATGTTGTTGCTGTAGATCGTATCTTTCATCGTTTTGAAGTCAAGATAGATGTCATAGCGCATTACTGTTGTGGCAAGAATAGATCCATCGGAAGCAAATAAGTTACCACGGGCAGCTTTTAAAGTGGCTTCACGGTAATTTTTATTAATGTAATCGTCTTTAATTTCCTGAACATTGGTATTCTGAAGGATTACAATCCTTGCCAAGAACATTACAAACACGCACAAAGCTACCACTGCAAAGAGGTAGCCCCATCGTAACGTTTTTTTACGTTTGTTGTCGTATTCATTTTGCTTTTGCATCTGTACTGTCCAGTTTTATTAGCAATTTGTGAGGGTGGTTTTCGAGGGTCATCAATGAGTCCCGCGCAACCTCTTTCCCCAGCTCTGATTCCATTTTTACCTTGATCAGCTTACTCTGGGCGTAAGCGTTTCTCGATTTATATTCTTCCGTTTCTTCTTTTAAGGCATTTACAATTTTAATTTTCTTGTTGACGAGATGATTACTGTAAATCATTGCCATCATCAAGATAAACAACAGGAGAAAATACTTATAATGTATTTTGATCTCATCACGATTCAGAAAGTTTCCTTTTATAATGTCTATAAAAGTGAGTCTTTTCTGGGGGCGATTTGTTGTTCTTTTTGCCAATTTAATTAAGTCAATTTGTTTTGTTGTCAATGGTCAATTTTGTTTTTAAAATTCACTTTTGACAATTCACTTTTAAACTTTTATTCCTGTTCTCATTTTTGCACTTCTTGCTCTCGAGTTTTCTTCAATCTCCTGATCGTCCGGGATGATTGCTTTGCTCTTAAGCAATTCGAATGCCTTTTTATAATTTCCGTAGATATCTCTTTCCGGTTCTCCTTCGAACATTCCGTTTTTCAGGAATCTTTTTACCAATCGGTCTTCTAAAGAATGGTAAGAAATCACTACTAATCTTCCTTCAGATTTTAAAACACTGTAAGCCTGAACAAGCATTTCTTTTAATACTTCAAGTTCCTGGTTTACTTCTATTCTTACTGCCTGGAATAGCTGTGCATAGAATTTATTCACTTTATGAGGCGGAAGGTAGCTGAAAAGCTTTTTCAAATCCTCAGTAGTTTCTATACTTTTTGTTTTTCTATGATGAACAATATCTCTAGCCAGTTTTCTGGCTTCTCTCAGTTCACCATAGTGATAAAAGATATCAGCCAGTTCTTCTTCTCCATATTCATTAATTACTCTTTTGGCATCGAGATTCTGCATTACATTCATTCTCATGTCCAAAGGAGCGTTGCTTCTTGTAGAGAAACCTCTGTCTGCCTCATCGAACTGGTGTGATGAAACACCTAAATCAGCCAGAACACCGTCTACCTGAGAAATTCCGTACATCAGTAATGAGTTTTCCAGGAATCTGAAATTCTGATTGACCAATGTAAATCGGGGATCATCAATTGTATTTTTAAGCGCATCCAAATCCTGATCGAAGCTGAACAGTTTTCCTTTTTCGGAAAGTCTGCTCAAAATCTCCCTTGAGTGTCCGCCACCTCCAAAGGTGCAGTCCACATATATTCCGTCAGGATTCGTCACCAAATCATCTACACTCTGCTTCAACAAAACGGGGTTATGATACATGCTTAATTGTGTTTTTTATTTAATATAATCCTTAATAACCTTTACAGCTATTCTTCATCGAAAGAGCCCATCACATCTTCGGCAAGGCTGGCAAAATCTGTTTCATTGGTGGAAATTACTTTTTCGTAGGCATCTTTATCCCAAATTTCGAAAAGTTCTCCTGCACTTGTGATGACTACATCTTTCTGAAGATTTGAAAAAGTCATCAAGTCTTTGGAAATCTGTAATCTTCCTGCGTTGTCCAATTCCACTGTTTTTACTCCTGCCGTAAACATTCGTATGAAATCAGCATTCTTTTTTATGAACCTGTTCAGTTTATTAATTTTCCCCATCAGTGTATCCCACGCATTCATTGGGTATACTTCCAGACAAGGTTGGAACACAGATCTTTTGACTACAAACGCCTTATCCTCGAAGTTCTCCATCTGTTTGATCAGAGAGGAAGGAACTTTTAAGCGACCTTTGTCGTCAATTTTACACTCATATGTTCCAATGAAATTTTTCATTTGGGACAAATTTATATAATAATTTCCAAAATTTCCCACTTTTTCCCACTTTTTGACTCAATGTTAATAAGTTTTATTAAAGATTGAGTTCTAAGAATGTAATTGGTTGATATGTAGAGTATTGTTAAAACTGTTATTTAAGCCATAATAAAGCGATTTTGAAAAAAAAAGTTAAAAAGGAGAATATTATATTATTTTTATCTTAAATTAGGATAATCAAAATATTTTTGAGGTTTAATTTGTATTTTTGCAGGGCTTTATTAGAGCGACTTATGATATTTAGTACAAAAAAAGAAAAGAAATATTCCTATGTAGAGGCGGGAGAAGGACATCCATTAGTGCTGTTGCACGGGTTAATGGGTGGATTGAGTAATTTCGATAAAATGGTAGATTTTTTTTCGGACAGAGGATATAAGGTATATGTTCCTCAGTTGCCAATCTATGATTTACCGGTACTCAATACGAATCTTACCACTTTAGCAAAATATATTATCAAGTTTATAGAGAGTCATATTTCAGGACCTGTAACCATTGTAGGAAACTCAATGGGGGGGCATGTAGGGCTTATTTTAACCTTGGCAAGACCGGATCTTGTAAAGAATCTTGTTTTAACGGGAAGTTCGGGATTATACGAACGAACTTTTGGGGACAGTTTCCCACGAAAAAATGACAAGTCTTATATCAGAAAGAAGACTGAAGAGGTTTTCTATGATCCTAAAGTTGCAACAGAAGATCTTGTAGACGAGGTTTTCGGAGTGGTGAATGATAGAATGAAGGGAATAAAAACAGTAATGTTGGCAAGAAGTGCCATTAAACACAATATGCTAAACGATCTTCCTAAGATCCTGACGCCAACCTGTCTGATCTGGGGAAAACAGGATAATGTAACTCCTCCGGAAGTAGCGGAAGATATGCATAAGTTTATTCCTAATTCGGATTTATTCTGGATAGATCACTGCGGTCATGCTGCGATGATGGAAAAACCAGATGAATTCAATGAAATCCTGTATAGCTGGATAAAAGATAAAGTTTAAAAACATAATAAATAACCATTAAGAGCTTTTCTTAGTGGTTTATTTTTCTAAAATATATTCAAAATGATTATTAAGACAGCAGAGTTTGTAAAAAGTAGTGGAAAATGGCAGGAATGTCCCGAGCCTAATATACCTGAATATGCTTTTATCGGAAGGTCTAATGTAGGTAAATCATCATTGATTAATGCGATGATGAATCATAAGGATTTGGCTAAAACATCTCAGACTCCGGGAAAAACTCAGCTGATCAATCATTTCCTGGTGAATGAAAACTGGTATCTTACCGATTTGCCAGGGTATGGATATGCAAAAGTATCTAAGGTACAACGTAAGGATTTTGAGAAGTTGATTACAAATTATATCCTTAACAGAAGAAATCTGGTGAACCTTTTCGTATTGGTAGATGTAAGACATAAACCTCAGGCGATAGATCTTGATTTTATGCAATGGTGTGGTGAAAGTGGTGTACCATTTTCAATTGTCTTTACGAAAGCTGATAAGCTAAAGCCGAATGCGGTTGTTAAAAATGTAGAAGACTACAAAATAGAGTTGCATAAAACCTGGGAAGATCTTCCGGAGTTATATATAACCTCAGCTGAGAAGAAAGAAGGTGGAGATCTTATTTTAGATTTTATAAGAAAGACGAATGATTTTTTAATTCAAAATGGTGTAAGTTTCGATGAGTAATATTGTTTGGAAAATCAAAACATTTGATGAGTTTACTGTTCCTGAATTGTATGCTGTTTTAAAGGCGCGTATAGATGTTTTCGTTATTGAGCAGAACTGTCCTTATCCCGATCTGGATAATTCTGATCAGAAAGCGGTTCATATCTGGGCAGAAGAAAATGGAGATGTTCTTGCTTATTGCCGTGTTTTTGACAAGGGAATAAAATACGACGAAACTTCCATCGGAAGAGTTTTGACTACAGAGAAGGCGAGAGGAAAGAGTCTAGGGAAATTACTTATCAAGTATGCAGTTGAGACAATAGAAAACCGTTTTCATACTTCTGAAATCAGGATTTCAGCACAGGATTATCTGCTGAAATTTTATGGAGATTTTGGTTTTAAAGATACCGGAAAGAAATATCTGGAGGATGATATTCCGCATACGGAAATGATTAGAAAATAAAATAAAAAGGTATCTCGTTCGAGATACCTTTTCTTTATTAATAATGTTGTTTTGGTTTTATTTTTTAGGGGGAGTACTTCCGGTCTCACCGTTTGTATCTTCCGGGGTTATATTGGTCTGTATTGTTGTTTGTGTGTGGTTTCCATTATTTGTTTCTAGATGGTTAGAAGGAAATAATAAACCTAATAATGTTAATAGAATCTGAATCATATTTATTAGAGTTTTAGTTCTCTAAAATAATAAAAAAAGCGAAGAAAACCTTCGCTTTTGAATGTTGATTATATGTTGAGTGTTTTTTAGTTTTTTTTTCTTTTTGATTAATTACAACTTGAGCAATATGATCTGTCTACATATTGTTTACTGTTTCCAGCATAATAATAACAACCTCCTCTTGAGCCTACATACAATTGGCTTCCATTATAAGTACATCCTCTGCTTTTAGAATAAGATCCGGAAGATGAGTAATTTGATCTTGTAGATTTACTTTTTCTACTTGTTTTGCTCTTTCCTTTTCTTGGTTTTTTAGTGAGTAGTTCTTTTGTGGAAGAAGTGCTGTTTGTAGAAGCGGAAAAGTTTGCCGGTAATAATAGTCCCAGTCCTAAAAGGCTGGTGAAAAGTAGTTTTTTCATAGTTTTGTTTTTTAGTTATTTTATCCTCGATGAACTATTGCATTATTGAGTGCGTTTACAATTTTTTGAATATAGTCTCTGTTTTTAGAAACAATACTGTTCGCTTCTCCTGCATTAGTACTTATTCGAACAGCATATTCATTTTTAATAGAAAAGATCCACCAGATACCTAGTGCTAAAAGTATTATTCCTACCCAAAAAACACTTTTAGAAAAAAGGAAAAATAGTCCAATGATGGTTATTATAATGGCTTTTGTTTTACTTTTAATAATTTTAAAAACATGAACAGAAGAGATGTTTCTCATAGCGTACGTCTTTGATTTGGTCACAAATCGAGATTGCGTTACTGTCACAGAGCTGTCTTGATAAAACGTCGTTTCATTTTGAGTTGCACTTTCCATAATATTATTTTGTAATGCTTATTTAGTATGACAATCTGGTGAACAATAGCGACAGCCATTTGACTGAGAATAGTCTTTTTTAGCCTCTTTTACTGCTTCTTTACAAGATGAGAACAGACCTAAATATTTTCTATTTTCAAAATTAGGCAGATAAGAACAATACTCATCATGAACTTCATGGTCACCATTAGATTGTGCTTTTTTGTTTACGTAATACTTTTTCATAGTAGTTGATTTAAAATTAGTATTCCAAAAGTATGACGCTTACCACCTCAATCCTTACGGGTTCCCGTAAAATGAAAAAACCTTTCAAAAACTTGAAAGGTTTGTATAGTGATAGTAAAAAGGATAATCTTTATCTTGGTTTTATGGGTTGATTGGGAGGAAGGATATCCCAATCCGGAAACTTTGCATTTTCTTTTTTAGGAGGATTTTCAGGTTGTTTGTCTTCCTGTTTTATTTCTGGTTTGTCTTCCTGATTGTTCATCTTATGGTGTTTTTAGTATTATAATATATTTTTTGAATCTCTGGAATTGGCTAAAAACTCTTCAGCACGCACAGATTGAAGCATTGTTTTTACTTCTTCAGCTTTTGCATCTTCCATATCGTATTCGGCTTTGAAATCTTCAAGTTCTGCCAGAGATCCTGCTAATGCTTCATTTGATTTTATACGGAATCCATTAACTCGTTTTTTTGCGTTATCTTTATTAGACGAATATCCTGATAATCCTAATGCAAGGAAACCAAAAGATACTCCTAAAATGATATAACTGAGAATATGAGCATCGGCTAAATAGGAGACAATACCAAGTGCAATGAATGGTATTGTAAAAGCAATTAGGCAGCCTTTACCTGAAGAAGCTTTTTTTACCTCATCTGTGAAAATCTTGTCCCAATGTTCACCATGGGTTTTCAATTGTTCCTCTTGATCCGTACCATTTGAAGAAGTTTTATAATTATCGATGACCAAGTTTGCAATGATAACGTTATTGGCTCTGTATTCTTTTGTATAGGTTTCGTGAGCATCTATAATCCAAGGGCTGCTTATTGCCACTGCTAAAGGTTGTGTAACATGAGTGGCGCCGGTTAGTTCAGGGATAAAAGCAACATTAGTAAGCATTTGAAGAAAATTTGTTTTCTCATCGAATGCTTTTTCCTGAGAATATTCGGGTGTTCCAGATCTTTTATTTCTTTTTTGATCAATAAGCTGTTGGTTGAGCTTTATTTTTTTTTGTAATTCAAACTCTTCATCATCAAAATTAGTGATCAGTAGGGAAAGGATTTCATCTAACTGATTTTTGGATGTTTTTGAGTAGTCAACAGGTGTGTCAAGAATATTCTTAATATATGAAGTTAGAAATTTATGCAATTTTACTTTCTTCATAGAAGATTTAAGTTCTTCCCAATTGGTACAGTATTTCTCAAGAAAAGGGTATTCTTTATTATCCAGGCGACCTTTATACTGAAAGAATTTTATCCATTCGTTTTTTTGTTCATTAATGTATTGATCGGTCTGCGTCAATAAATTCAGCCATTCATCTACGGTTGAAATGATTAATTCTCTTGAAGACTGTGGGAATGATCCGGTTGCAGCAGCTTCCAATACCATTACAAATTCACGGTCAAGATTATAAGGATCCTGATGCATCAGATATCTTTGTACCCACTGATGACATGCTTCATCTCTACCCAATCTTCTCATAAGGAGCATGAAAAATAGGGTGGTTTTATAGTCATCTCTTCTTAATGCTTCATTCAATGCTCTTTCAGTATCTTCACGATCATTACGTACCCAAGCTACAATGGCGACCATTGCGGGAGCAAGCCAATAATTAGGCGTTTTGATCATTAAGCTTTCAGCAGCATCCTGCATGATCTCATGTCTTACAATTCCACTATCTACAGCTTGTAGTATTCCTAGAACCGTTCTTCTGATCTCTTCATAATAACCGAATTTATTCTTTAAATCCTGCTTCAGGCTTTCCTGCATGTTTTCAGCAAACTGAAGATCTCTTTTTTCTTTATCAGCTTTTATAAAATCATCAATAATGCCGGACATAGCATCCATTCTGCCGTCCAGAGCCTGCTGCTTGCCGGTGATGTTACCAATTTCAGAGTTGATGTTACCTAATTGAGAATTAAATGAGTTCAGATTATTATTAAGGTGATTGATATTGCTATTAATTCCCTTAAGATTATCGTTGAGTAAAGAATCTTCGCGTGACATTTCCTTGTGTTTTAAAAAGATATTAGTTTTTTGAACTTAACAAAAATATACAAATATCTTTTTAATGGGTTAAATTAGTCCTAAATCTTTACAAAAAGCTATAAGTTGTTCATTACTGGAGATCTGAAGTTCTTCTTTCAGGTTATTTAATTTTTTCTCCACACTGCTTAAGCTGTTGGGCTTTATATTGTTATTTTGAAGATACACAGGAATATTCTTCTGTAGAACACCTTGAGACAAAAGAGAGACTAAGATAATATCGTAGTCTGTGAATTCATAGCTGTTTAGCTTTTTTACTTCCTGCTTCATATCAAGTGACAGATAGTTTTTATTTTCATATACAGAAGCTATTGCCTTTTTCAGATCTTTGGAATCATTTCTTGCCTTACGAACAAATCCATTGATTTCATATTCTTTAAAAAGTGAATCTATAACCCCAGACTTATGTTCTGCTGAAAAAACAATTGCCTTTAACGAAGGTTGTAGTTCTCTAACTGCTTTAATTAATTCTTTACCGTCTTTAATCTTTTGCTCATGGTGATCTTCCTCAAAAGACAGATCCGTGATCAATAAATCATAAAGGTCATTTTCTCTTATGGATTTTTGAACCTTGGCAAAGGCATCATCGCAATAATAAACATAATCGGTATTGGTAATGTTGAGATCTTCTAATGTTTTTTGTACAGAAATACTACTGCTTTCGTGGTCTTCGGCTATTAAAATTTTTTTGAACATTCTTTTGTTTTTTAAGATATGGGAAATGAAATATAAACCTTCAATCCCTTTTCGATTGTATTGTCAAAAATAATGGACCCCTTAATTTTTTCAATACGGGAAACCGTATTTGTCAACCCATTTCCATGAATAATTTCTCCGGGGATACCTATTCCATTGTCTGTATATTGGATTTGTATAAGGTTATTATTTCTTTCAAATTTAAATGCGACAAGATTTGCCCGGCTATGCTTCTTCATGTTCACTAAAAGTTCACGCATGATCTGGTAAACCTCATCCTGTACTGAATGGCTAAGATCCATCCAGATATTGGCTCCGTTTCCGGCAAGAAAAGTATTTACTTTTTCATTTTTAAATGATCCTATGAGATTTGAAATTTTCTTATAAAACTCAAGAATATCATTGGAGTCAACTTTTTCATAGGAAATATCTCTCGACTTTTCATATACAAACTCAAGCTCATCAAGAGCCTTGTCTTTATCAAAATGTTCCTGATTTTCAATTTTGGTCATTACCTGGTAAATACCATTGGCTACTACATCATGAACCTTTTTGGATATTTTTAGCTCATTTTCCTTGATTTTTAATTCGTTTTCCTTTTGTAATCTCTCTTTTCTTCTTTTAATCCAAATAGAGCCACTGATGGTTCCGCCTATTAATAATACAACCAAAGAAGCTATACCAATGTTTTGCAACAGAATCTGATTTTCTTTTTGTATGTTTTCTGTTTTTAATTTTTCTGCATCAAAGCGAATAAGGGCAAATTGATTTTTAGCATTATTTCGTGTTGTTTGTAAGCTATCATTAAGAGATAAAAATTGAGAAAAATATTTAGAATAATTATTAGGATCTGTTTGAATGAGTTTTTGTAAAGATTCGATTCTATCATCAGGGCTATTTAATCCTGTGGCAATTTTATACATTTCCTTTGCATGAAATAGCGATTTTTCTTCATCTGTTTTTGCATAGTAATCTGCTAAATGGGAATGGCTCGCATTTTGTCCCCAAAGATCATTAATGCTCTTATTGATTTTAAGTGCATTTAATAGTTCTGGTTCTGCATTATACCGGGGATTATTCATCCATTTTATAAATGCTAAATTTGATAATAATCTGGCAAATATTTTATAATCTTTGTGTTGTGTTTGAGGAAGAATAATATTGTAGATATCAATGGCATCTTTATATTTTTTTTGTTCAGTATAAATATGTGCTTTATTATTTAGATAGGAAACTCTGTTAATATTATTGTTTGCGAATTTAATTGCTAAGTCGTAAAACTTTATTGCTGAATTGTAGTCTTTTAAATTAGTGGTTGCAATACCTAAATTATTATAGTTTGAACATATAGTTTGATATTGCTCTTTATCTTTTTCATTAAAATATTTTACAGCTTCGAGGGATATTGTTTGCCCACTAAAATAATCTCCTTTATTTGTAGATATGATAGCCATATTTATTAAACATTTCCCTTCCTGAACTAAATCCTTATTCTGCTGGAATAGATCTTTGGCTTTGTCAAAGTATATATATGCACTATCCTCATTATTTTTTTCAAGAAACTCAAATGCTTTATCGTAGAATACATTTTCCTGTTGGTTGGTTATAGTTTTTGTTTTAGAACAAGAAGAAAGGATGATTACTAGAAGTACAAGAAAAATTCTCATAATTAGTCATTCCTAAAAATAAATACAACGATTTGATATTCAATATTTTATTATCAAATTTCGCTTAAAAATGTTGTATAAAATTGCAGAAAATCGTA
>NZ_FTOL01000013.1 GCF_900156735.1 Chryseobacterium ureilyticum | reverse complement strand
TACGATTTTCTGCAATTTTATACAACATTTTTAAGCGAAATTTGATAATAAAATATTGAATATCAAATCGTTGTATTTATTTTTAGGAATGACTATATAGCAGTACAGTATATCAATGTGTCTATTGCTATTGTATTATTGATGCAATCAGTATGGTTCAGTGTAGTGATAGAGAGTATCCTGACCAGAAAACTACCCAATGCGAGAAAAGTAATTTCTGTGATTATCGTATTATTAGGAACTGTTTTAGCCACAAATCTTATCAATATGGATATAGAACTGGATTGGCACGGGGTATTCTGGGGTCTGATGGCAGCAGGTTCGTATACGCTTACGATGTTTACTTCCAATACATTGGCTACTCATTTACCGGTCTTCAGAAAAAGTATTATTATGCTTACGGGAGGTTCAATTGTAGTTTTTGCATTTTTGTTCTTTGCTCAGATTGGTCCTATGTATTTTGATGGTTTAAAATCATTTTACCTGAACTTTACAGAAAATACAGAACATATTCATCCATTTAATTATTCAATTTTCTTGACATATGGTTTTATTCTTGCCTTATTTGGAACCATTATTCCTCCAATTTTGTTCAATGTAGGTTTCCCAAATGCAGGATTAGGATTGGGAAGTATTGTTTCATCACTGGAACTTCCGGTTTCTGTAACTATGGCGTTCGTTCTGTTAGGAGAAAAAGTGCTGTTTATACAATGGGTAGGTATTGTTCTGATTCTTTTTGCAATTGTTTTAATGAATCTACCTTCCAAAAAAGAAAAAGAAATTTCAGTGGCAGAAATGTCTTAAAAAAATAATATTTAAATAAAATCATACTTAAAACCGTTCCCTTTGGAGCGGTTTTTTTATTTTTAAACTTTAAATAAGGCTTATGAACTATTTTCGAAATATAACAACAGCTCTGATATTTACAACCATTTCCGGTTTTATGTCTTCTCAAATAAGACCTTTAGATGCAATGTTATCCAATTATCAATATCCTTTTGAGGTTCACTTTATGGATTTTAAATCTCAGGATAACCAATTAAAGATGGCTTATATGGATGTAAAACCGCAAAAATCTAATGGAAAAACGATCATGCTTCTTCATGGTAAAAATTTTAATGGAGCATATTGGGAAAGAACAGCGAAAGATCTGGCATCAAAAGGTTTCAGAGTAATTATTCCCGATCAGATCGGGTTTGGAAAGTCTTCTAAGCCTCATCAATATCAATTTTCTTTCTCACAACTGGCGGAAAATACAAAAGCTGTTTTAGATGAACTTCATATTGATAAAACAATTGTTCTGGGGCACTCGATGGGTGGAATGGTGGCTACCAGATTTACATTATTATATCCTGAGAAAGTAGAAAAACTTATCCTGGAAAATCCTATAGGGCTTGAAGACTATAAAACATTTGCTTCGTATCAAACCATTGATCAGGCATATCAGTTAGAATTAAAAAATACTTCCGAAACCTATAAAAACTATCAGTTAAAATTCTATTACGATAACAAGTGGAAGGAAGAATATCAACCTTGGCTTGATCTGATTGCAGGATGGACGCTTCATAAAGACTATCCGCAGGTAGCATGGGATGCAGCGCTTACCTCTGATATGATTTATAATCAACCTGTTTGTTATGAATTTAAAAATATAAAAACCCCTACTTTGCTAATTATTGGAACAAGAGATAGAACTGCAATTGGTAAAGATCGGGCACCCAAAGAACTTCAGTCTAAAATGGGACAGTATCAGGAACTGGGGAAGAAAACACAGCTGGAAATTAAAGGCTCAAAACTGGTAGAACTTGAAAATGTAGGACATCTTCCACATATAGAAGTTTACCCTCAATTCTTTAATGCCTTGTATGATTTTATTAAATAAAGATGAAAAAATTTACTCCACCAAAGCAAGAAGATGGTTGTCTGATTGTTTCTTTCTCATTGCTATTTACGCTTTTACTCTTGGGAATGGGAGTAGGAGGAGCTTACTATAGTCTAGATAAATTTCAGAAACATATCAATCTGGTATCAAATGGTATCAAAACCGATGGTCTTATCACAAGCTATGAAGAACATTGGTCAAAAGATGATGATGGAGGGTATAGAAAGATGTATTCTCCTGTGATTTCCTATTATGATTCTTCAAATAAATCTCACACGCTTTATTCTGATTATAGCAGTAGTACTAGGGCGTGGTTCAGAGATGTAACAGTCTATTTTGATAAAGAAGATCCGTCAAAAGCTATTCGGGGTGGTTTTTGGCATCTGTGGTTCTGGCCATTTGTGATCTTTTGTTTATCAATGATTCCGATGGCAATAGGTTTATTTGTTCTTAAATATTATGTTGATTTGCTGTTTAAAAAGAATAATAATAACGGGATAATATAATTTAGTGAATTTGAATTTGAATTGTCCTTACTGTTGTTAAAAAAATATTTTACTCTTTTCCTTTATTTTCTGTAAAGTGTTTTATTAAGTGTGTTAGGATTTTTAATTTATTTTTTTATTAAATATTTAAGTTACACTTTAATGAAATGTTTATTATTTATGTTTTTGATTTATTATTTAAAATATATTAATTAATTTTCTGTTTTTATGTTTGTTTTGTCAGTTTATTTATTAATTTTCTGTCGAATTAATAATTTAATTTTAGATGAAAAAAACACTTACTATTATTAAAACTTTATGTTTTAGCCTATCTGTTGGTCTCGCACCATTAACTTTAGTACAGGCACAGGAGAAAAGCATAGAAGTTTCAACAAAGGACTTGCCTAGAATCTTAACATCTTCTGCGATGGGAAATTTTTACGCAAATTTTAATGGGAAAAAAGTTTCGACTGACTTTTTAATTCCAAACCTGAATAAATGGTTTGGGATAGATAGTAATCATACTTTTGAATTTGTAAGCGCTAAAACAGACGATATTGGAGTGAAACGTTCTGTTTTTCAGCACTTTTATAAAAAAGTAAAAGTTGCAGATGAACTGATTTTGGTTCATGAAAAAGATGGAAAGGTATTATATGTAAATGGAGAATTAACGGGTAATATTAACTTAGTTGTTGATTTCCCACTTGCAAAAGAAAAGGTGGAGAAAATCGTTAGTGAAGATCTGGGAACTCCAAATGTTAATTTTGCAGACTTTGAACAGTTCATTACAAAAGTAGATGAAGGTGAAGAAATAGGATTGTATTCTACTTCTCAGATTAATGCAGTGACTAGGAAGGGATTGAAAGCTTATGTATTTTATATTGATAATAAAAGTGGCAAAATTGTTAAAAAATTGAGTAAAATCTATAAAGATAATCTACCTTCTGTTATTAATCCTATCTTGGTTAGTGAAAAAAAGTCTGTAGGAATTGTACCTGTTGTTACTCCCTTGCTAGATACTTCATCTACAAGTGCTACATATTATAAAGGGAATAGAAATATTACAGTTGATTCATTCAATGGACAGTTTCGTTTAAAAAATACTTCACGTAATATTTATACACGCGATGGGACTGGTTGGGATGGTGATGCTGATTTTCTTAATGGTGAGCTAACAGGTACTATAAATGAGTATACCAATAGTACAGCTAATTTTACTTCAGTGGCTACCAAACCAGCAGTAGAAGTTCATTGGGCAATGGAGATATCTCATGATTATTATATGAACAGACATAATAGAAATTCTTATGACGGAAATGGTTCTATTATAAAAAATTACTATAATATTAATATGAAAGCAGGTTCTAACGAACCTTATGATGGAGCAAATGCTGGAGCAATTGATGCACAAGGACTTGTTGTAATGATATATGGAAATGGAAAGGTTGAATACCAAGGTCAATTAATTCCAATATTGAATCCAGTGGTAGGGATAGATATTGCAGGGCATGAATATTCTCACTTGCTTGTAAGTAGAACTGCGAATCTTGCCTATGAGAGGGAATCAGGGGCTTTAAATGAATCGTTTGCAGATATGTTTGGGACGGCAATCGAGTTTTATTCCGGAGTGAATCCAAATTGGACTATGGGTGAAGGAATCCCAAACCCGGCTATTGGTGCTTTTATGAGAAGTATGTCTAATCCTAATAGTGGACCTGTTGCTTTTGGGAGCCAGCAGCCGGATACCTATAAAGGAACTTATTGGAAAGATGCTTCGGCTTCATGTACACCCAATACGGATAATGATAGATGCGGAGTGCATACAAATAGTGGGGTAGGTAATTATTGGTTTTATTTACTTTCACAAGGAGGCTCAGGCACTAATGATAATGGAACGGCTTTTAATGTTTCTGGAATTACAATACAAAAGGCAGAAAAGATTGCTTACAGAACTTTAGCTAATTACCTGACGGCAAATAGTGCATATATTGATGCTTACAATGGATCGATACAGGCAGTTATAGATCTTTATGGTGCAGGTTCTAACGAACATCAGCAGGTAGAGAATGCGTGGTGTGCTGTAGGATTAGGAAACTGTGCAAATGTTTTAGCGGTAAGTGATGTTGTTAAAACAGATAAGCAACAGCTTAAAATTTATCCTAATCCGGTTAATAATGGAAGGTTTACCATTGAGTCTGATATTAAAGGAAATGTTGAGTATGAAATCTTTGATCTTTCAGGTAAACTGATTAAACCATCTGAAAAATTAAAATCTGGAATTAATGATGTTATTATTGGTCAGGTAGGAACAGGAGTTTATGTAGTGAAAATTAAAACTGATGGGAAAACTATTTCAAAAAAAGTGGTTGTTAAATAACTGATAATAAAAAGTCTAGAAGTAATTTCTGTTAGATTTTTAAGAAAAGACCGTTTACGCTAAACGGTCTTTCTCTTTGATTGGAATATCAGTAAAGCAAAAGCTCCGATTCCTGAAAAAATAACACTTGAAATTCCCAGATTCTGAATATATCCTACCATCACCAACCCAAGCCCAATCAATATATAGTACATAAGCCCAAATAAAGCTCCGGCGCTTCCTGTTTCATTTTTATAATTGATTAAAGCCGTACTTAGAATATTCGGGATAGCAATGCTGAATGCCATGACTATAAAGAAGTAAGGAATTAAAAAATATACCCCGTGATGTATTAAAATCCATACGAAAACAGAAGCTATAAAAGCTCCTAAGGTACTTGCTTTAACCAATGTTTCTGAATTAAGATTCTTTAACAACAGAAGCCTGTTAAACTTTGCTCCTATAAATGTCCCGGCAGCCAATATAATACTACTATATCCGAAAACATAAGAAGAATAGTGTTGTTCCTTAAAGATGAAAGGAGCCAGAGAATAATAGGAAAACAACAATACATTGAAACTCATGATCAGTAAGCAACATTTGATGATACCACGATCTCGGATCATCCGTTGTAATAAAATAAACAGAGATTGAACGTTTGTTTCCTTGTTGGAAATAATTGTTTCAGAAACATTTTTTCTCGATAAAACATAAAACAACACCGCCACAAGGTATAAAGTAATGAAAACCCCTTGATGCCCTGAAGATGATGTAAGTAAAGAACCTGTTGTCATCCCTATGATAGGGCTAATGGATAAACCAATGCCAATCCAGGAAAATACCTTGCTGATATTATCTTTATCATAAGTATCACGTAAAATAGTCTGAGTAACAATAGAGCCTACAGCAATTCCAAATGCTGAAAGAACTCTTGCAGCAAGTAGTATCATAAAATCCTGAGCAAAAATAGCCATCAATGTTCCGATTCCATAAGTGATTAATCCGTATTCCAATGATTTTTTTCTTCCTATTCTGTCACACTGAATACCCCAAAAAGCAACGCCCAAAGCAAATGCTATAAAATATAAACTAATCGTTAATGTTGCCGCCTCTTCATTTACCCGGAATTTCTCCTGTACCATCGGTAAAACAGGACTGTAAATAGTTTCCACAAATTGAGGAAGCATTACCAATAACGTTAGCAACCAAAGTGGATTTGTCTTTTTCATTTTTTTCTGCAAAGTTTTGAAAAAATCAGACTATATTTATAATGATAAAAAAACAAAAAATATCAAAAATAGGACATGGCTATATTGAAGCAAAATGATGAGTTTGATGCAGATTCTCTCAAGGGCAAAGTAATTGGTATTGCTTCCGATATGGTAATGCATGACTCCGGATTTCACTTGCATACAACTAAAGCTCAATTACTGTATGCTCCGTCTGGATGTATGACAGTAACAACTTCTGATAGTCAGTTTGTTCTGCCTCCCTTCAGAATGCTTTGGATTCCCACCAATGAATTACACCGGGTAAATTTTCGGAATATGGTTGCTTATAGATCTATTTATTTTGATATAGATTATGCAGGAAAATATATTGGATCAAGTCTTAAGGTGTTGCATGTGAACTCTTTATTAAAGGAAATTATTGAAAGAATTTGTTTTTGGGAATGGAAAACTCCTGATCGTGCTCAGGAAAATATTTTAAATGTATTTTGGAACGAAATAAGTGTAGCTCCCGAAGAGAAACTTACCCTTAAAATGCCACAAGATAACCGTTTTAAGAAAGTTGTAGAGGAATGGACTTTGCGTTTTGCAATGCCACCAATGCTGAAAAAATTGGCAGAAAAAACAGGCGCTGTAGAAAAGACAATCACCAGAATTTTTAAAAAAGAAACAGGATTATCTTACCAGGAATGGAGACAGCAATGGAGGCTTCAAAGATCCATTGAGCTTTTGGTGGAAGGAAACTCAATAGGAGAGGTAGCACACATTTTAGACTTCTCTTCCGATAGTGCTTTTATTGAGTTTTTTAAAAAACATACAGGCTCTACACCATTACAGTATTTGATGAAAAATGAATAAAATTTTCACAGTATATCTTATATAGTAAACACAAAAATTTCAGTTGAAGACGTAATTATTCCCCTCCTTTGCAAGGGGGGGCAAAAATTCTATGAATTTTTGACGGGGTGGTTGAAATTACCAAAAACTTGCCCTATGAAAAGTCTAATACCAAGTTATTTACATAAAATTGTAGTACCAAAAAAAGATCTTATGGACAATTATACAAACATAATAGAAGTAAAAACGAAAGCTGGTAAAGCATATGAGGCATTAACCAGGGAAATTCCTCTTTGGTGGACTGATATGTTTGAAGGATCTTCGTCCGAAACAGATAGTGTTTTTACAATAAGATTTGGAGAGAACATTCATAAAACAATGAAAGTAAAAGAAACAGTGGCAGATTCGAAGGTGATCTGGTATGTTGAAGATTCCTTGATTGCTCTTCCTGAATTAAAAAATCAGACAGAATGGATTGGAACTACGATCATTTGGGAAATAGAGAAGAGGGAAAATACAACTTTACTGCATCTTACCCATATTGGCTTAAAGCCTTCTGTAGAATGTTATGAAATATGTTCTAATGGATGGCTGCAATTTTTAAGCAGTCTGAAATTATTCCTGGAAACCGGAAAGGGCACTCCTTATAAAGGATAATGTGAATATATAAAGCTATAATAGTGCTAATTACTCATAAAAAAAGAAGCTGTCCACATATTGCGAACAGCCTCTTTTTGCATTTATTGTTGTCTGAATTATTTCTTCTTGTAAGCAGCGTCTTTAATTCTCGCTTTTTTACCTCTAAGATCTCTGAAGTAATAGATTCTAGCTCTTCTAACTCTACCTCTTCTGTCAACCTCGATTTTTTGAAGTGCAGGCATGTTGATAGGGAATACTCTTTCTACACCTACATCACCAGACATTTTTCTGATTGTGAAAGTTTTTGTAGAACCAGTACCTCTTAATTGGATAACTGTTCCTTTGAAGAACTGAGTTCTAGTCTTTTGTCCTTCTTTAATTTCGTAATACACAGTAATTGTATCACCTGCTTTGAATTCAGGGAATTCTTTTTTCGCAATGTACTTCTCTTGTACGTACTTTAATAAATCCATTATTAATAAAATAAAATGTTAAAGCTAAGCAACTTACACGTTTATCGTCAGAGGTTGAATAACAGGTTGCAAATGTACAAAATAGTTTTTGAATACACCAAATAATTAATGTGCTAAAAACTATAATTTTTTCATTTTGATTTTGCTAAAAATTTAACAGTTTCTTTAAGATTCCATCAGACAGGGTTTATATGGGAAGCATACTTTTGCCCGAAATAAAAATCTGAGTAACGATTTTTTAAATTCTTGATTCACAAATTATAACTCTTTATGTCATTTTAAAACTAAGCTATTATGAAACACTATTTCTTCTTTTTTTGTTTCGTGGTCCAGATGGCATTCGGGCAGGTTTTGTTTCCTTATCTTCAAAACCCAACCCCGAATTCTATGATCGTCAATTGGAAGACTGCTTCCAATAATGAAACAACCGTAATCTACGGAAATTCACCCACGAATCTAAATGTGACCGTTACCGGTACTACCAACATTTTTTCAGATACAGGATATAATAATAATTATTATTATCACACTGCTAAAATTGCCAATCTACAGCCTAATACCAAGTATTATTATAAAATAAAAACAGGTGCCAATGAGTCTGCAGTATACAATTTCAGAACACTACCATTGCCAGGACAACCTGTAACTGCTAATGGAAAGATTCGTTTTCTGATCATGGGAGATAACCAGATCAAAGCAGAACCAAGATATGATAGTCTTACCTTAAATGCTTTTAAAAAATTAAAGCAAAAATTTGGTGCAAACTCTGACCCATCCGATAATATTGCGCTTACCTTTATGGTGGGAGATCAGGTAGACGTTGGCACTTTGGATCATTATGAGAATGTTCACTTCAAAAAGAATGTAAAGTTATCACCTTATTTGCCGATTCAGACAACCGTAGGAAATCATGAGACTTACGGAACTTTAGGAATGAATTCATACTATGCTCACTTTTATATAGATGAGATTAAGTATAAGAATATCAGTTCTGGAAATGAAAATTATTATGCCCAGCAGGCTGGAAATGTATTATTTGTAAGTTTAAGTTCAGAGCACACGGGATCCGCGCAGCAAATGTGGCTTCAGCAAATTCTAAATGAAGCAAATAATGACCCTACCGTAGACTGGATTATTTCTTTAAGCCACAGACCTTATCAGGCAGAGCAGTATGTAGGAGATATTTCTCAATGGGTAAGAGATAGTGCAGTGCCTCTTTTGGTCACTTCCAATAAATATCTGATGCATGTGGGAGCTCATCATCATTTATATCATAGAGGGCAATTGAAAAACACACCTAATTATCAGATTATTTCAGGAGGAACGGCATGGGATCAGTATTGGGGAATGTCTAATGAGAAAGACTTCGATGATGTTCAGAAAACATTAACGGATTGGACGTATCAGATTGTGGAAGTAGATATTCCAACAGGAAAAGTAGATATTGAATGTTATTCAATCGGGGGCGTTTATACAAAGAAAAATAACGAACTTGTAGACTCATTCCACCGATATAAAAATCAGCCAAAACCTGCCAAACCATCTATTACAAATACGTTTGCAGGACCAATTAATTTGCCTTTAACATTGGATGGAAGCGCGTTTTCATCTTCAAACGGAGAGCTGTTAAACACAACGCAATTCCTGATAAGCAAAGCCTCTGATTTTTCTGTTATTGAAAAAGAAGTATACCGTGATTTTGAAAACTGGTTTGGAAAAGACGGAAACGGAAATCCTGATAAAACCAAAAACTTGAATGAAGGAGTAGATATTACAAAAGTAACATTGGCTACGAACTCTATTCCGAACGGAGTCTATTATGTGAAAACACGTTACAGAGACAGAAACCTTGAATGGAGTGAATGGAGCGATGTGAAACAGTTCGAAATTGTAGGAAGCGTGGTTTCAAATCCAACATTTACATTAGATAAATCCGAATATACTCAAAACGAACCTATCGTAGGAACTTTCACGGGAGGTCCTGGGAATCAGCAGGACTGGGTAGGTATTTATAAAAAAGGGCAGATTCCAACGTCCGCAACTTCACAAGGATATATCTATACGAACGGACAAACAGCGGGAACGGTTACTTTCAACAATGGCTTGCCTAATAAGGGGCAATACTTTGCAGGATTTTTTGCCAATGGAGGATATACTGAAATTACACCAAGGAAAAACTTCTATGTAGGACCGAAAGTTCAGCTACAGGCTACAGCAGACACTTATCCGGTAGGAGGAACTGTTACGATTAATTTTTCAGATGGTCCGAACTTACAAAAAGACTGGATCGGGATTTATAAAATGGGACAGACTCCGGGAACAACCACTTCCATCAAATGGAGCTATGTGACAACACCATCTGGAACGCTTAATTTCACAGGTCTTCCGAAAGGATATTACTATGCACAATATCTATTGGAAGACGGATACAATGGTATCGGTGAGAAAGTATTCTTTAAAGTAGGGGATATCGTTACCGAACTATGGATCAACAAACCTGTTTACTCATTAGGTGAAAATATTACTGCTTCATGGACGGATTCTCCGGGAATTATCAAAGACTGGTTAGGTATTTATCCTCAGAACATTCAAACACCGGATGACAACTTCGTTTCTTATACTTACTTTGACGGAGTTACACAGGGAACGAAAACCATTCAGGGAACAGCAATACCTACCACACCTGGAAACTATTATATGGTAATGTTCACTAATGATTCTTACACAGAAGTTTCAAATAGAGTACAATTCCAGGTAAATTCAGCTTCTTTAGGAATAGATGAAGCAAAAAGTACAGAGAAAAATGTAATTCTTTATCCAAACCCAACAAAACCAGGTGAGCCAACATTCATCAAGAGTGATTATCCGATTGAGAAAATCGAATTGGTATCAGCAGCAGGAGAGTTACTGTATGAATCTAAAAATATTCACAACCAACGTTTCTCTTTAGTGAATGAAAACCTTCCGAAAGGGGTTTACTTCGTAAAAGTTCACACAAGAAAATTATTTACTTTAAAACTGATCATTCAGTAATAAAAGCCAAATATAAATATCCATTAAAAATACAATCGGCTGTCTGTAATGACAGCCGATTTTTATATAAAAAATGTTCGTTTCCTCAGAATCGATTGAAAATCAATTATGTCTTGGCTTACTTAAAATAAAAGATCAGTGAGAAATAAATAAGCATTAAAAAAGCAGTTCCAAAAATTGAAACTGCTATATTATTAAATAGACTTATTATTAATCATAATCAGGCTGTAATTGCTCTTCCTGAATGACAGTCTGACTGTCAGTAGCAAAATAATCATCACCCGTATCAGCTAAAACTTTAGTATCCTGAACAAGTTTACCTTCAGCATTGTAAATTTTTAATAAAATCCATTTTCCGTTACGTTCAAGTTCTTTAGCTCCGCCGTAAGTTTTTATTTTAATTTTTCCGCTCTGAAGAACTCCGCCTTTTACAGAAGATTTGCTTGTTGGTTTTCCTTTTACATATTGTACAATCTGAGCTGTGAAAGAATAATCATCATCTCCATCCTCACTTAAAGGTTGATTATACGTATATAAAATAGCTCCTTTACTGTCATATACAGTTGCGTCATAAGCCGTTTGTTTAGCATTTAATTTCTTCTCAATTCTAAGCTTATTCTCTTCATAATATCCTTTTGAGTTTACAATAACCCCATCCTTATATTGCTTTTCACTAAGCCCTTCGTATGTAGTACCATTGTACGGGAAATCATCTTTATAGGTCAACGTTGATTTTAATTTTCCGTCAGGAGAATAATACTTAATCTCTTGTGTAGAGCCATCTTTTAAATAAGTTTCACTGGAAAGTTTTCCTTCCTCATCAAACACTTTATTCACTGTAGCTTCTCCGTTTTTATAAATGTCTACACTGGAAATATATTCATTATCATAACCAAATTGATAATCCTCACCATCCATTGGCTTATAGGTATCGTTGTCTTTATCATACAGATAAGTTAAATGAGCTATTTTCTTTCCGTTTTCATCGTAAGTCGTCTTATAACCATCTTTCTTACCTCTTTTTTGCTCCTGTAGAACCTTTCCGTTTTTCCCATAGATTACCCCTTCCTTTAAAGTTCCGTCGCTTTTATATTTCTCAAGTTTGGCAATTCTCATCGGGTTATAATAATAATCTACCTGAGTATTTTCACTGCCGGATTCAGAAGTTGAACTCCCTAAATATTTTCCCTTATCTCCATAATATTTATTTTCGTACTCACCATTCTTAGTTCTGATCGTCTCAGATCTGATTCCTTTGATATCTTCATCAAAAATAATCGTTTGCGATGGGTTAGAGTTCTCATATACTGTAAGAGTATTATAGTAATAAGCGTTTTCCGGATCTTTAAAACTGAAACTTTTCCCTGAAAAAGTACCATCAGCCTTATAAACCACATCTTCAATTAATCTTCCAGTCGCATCATAAGTCTGAGAAACTCCCACTTGTTTACCGTTAGAATACGTTACCACGCTCATTACCTTTCCTTCAGGAGTGTACCAGGTTACTTTACCGTCAAAAACTTCATTGCTTGGAGTGGTATCAGAAGCAAGACCTTCCATTTGAAGAGTTCCGTTTTTATAAAAATCTTTGATTAGGGTAAGTTTACCTTTTGCAGTGGTTTCACGGTAATATTCCATGTTTTCCTTGGTAGTCTTATCCCAGTTTTCATCGAAATAAGTTCTTTCCTGTGCATATACGTTAATGCTGAGTACTAATGCAAGTAAAGCTGACGTAAATAATTTTTTCATGTTTTTTATTAAGTTTGATTTTAATTTATGGTTAGTGCGCTTTTGTAGACCATTTGGAGTATAAGTAACAGATAAAGCGATGGGAGAGACAGTAGTTATCCTGTCTGAAATAATTTTTACATTGAAATTGTGTTTAAATCAATTATATCCGAAGATTTAAAACCCCAAATATATATCAAATTTACGAGATATATGAAAAAGTGAACCAATTTGTTCACTTTTAGCTGTAAAAAACTGATTGTAATGATTTTAAATGCTTAAAATTGTTCTTTATGAGACAACAGAAGTTATGATCTTTTCCATTCATCGGATATACAATAAAATTTATTAAATTTAGCCAACAGAAAAATCTAATATTTCATGATAGATAAAAGAGTAAAAAATGCAAAGGAAGCCATCGAAGGAATTAAAGATGGAATGACGCTGATGCTAGGCGGTTTTGGACTTTGTGGGATCCCTGAAAATTCAATTAACGCTTTGGTGGAAAGCGATGTGAAAGATTTGACATGCATTTCAAATAATGCCGGGGTAGATGATTTCGGGTTAGGATTATTACTTCACAAAAGACAAATTAAAAAGATGATCTCCTCTTACGTAGGAGAAAATGCTGAATTTGAAAGACAAATGCTTTCAGGAGAACTGGATGTAGAGCTTACTCCTCAAGGAACATTAGCAGAAAAATGCAGAGCTGCACAGGCTGGAATTCCTGCATTTTATACCCCTGCAGGTTACGGAACTGAAATAGCAGAAGGAAAAGAAGTGAAAGAATTTCACGGAAAACCTCATATTTTAGAACATGCCTATGAAGCAGATTATTCTATTGTAAAAGCATGGAAAGGTGATCACGCCGGAAATCTTATCTTTAAAGGATCTGCAAGAAACTTTAACCATCCTATGGCGGGTGCAGCAAAAATTACTATTGCCGAAGTAGAAGAATTGGTAGAACCGGGAGAATTAGATCCTAATGAGATCCATATTCCGGGAATTATGATTCAGAGAATTTTCCAGGGTGAAAAATTTGAAAAAAGAATCGAGCAAAGAACTGTTAGAACTAAGGAATAAATTTCTGAAGGGATATCATTGACAATAAAAAAGCGCTGAATGAACTTTCAGCGCTTTCTTTATTGAATTAATTTTAACCTTTTTATCGCTCATTTGTTGTGTTGTAGTTCAAAGACGGAATGAAGAATCTCAATATAAAATTTCCAGCAGATTCCGCAGATTTTCAATTGCCACGAATGCACGAATCCTTTTTTATTCGTGCATTCGTGGCAAAATATAATACAGCTTAATCAGCGACTTTTTCGAAATCTTTACTCATTTATTTCTACGATTGTGGAATGGTTGTTTTCCTTTCCCCAATCTGTTGTCTCCACATCGCATAATAAAGTCCTTTTTCAGTAATCAAATGATCATGAGAACCTGTTTCTACAATCTGTCCGCGTTCCAAGACATAGATTTTGTCTGCATGCATAATGGTACTTAATCGATGGGCAATCAGTACCGTAATTTGTTCTCTTTCTTCAGAAATATCCTTGATAGTAGAGGTGATTTCTTCCTCCGTGATACTATCTAAAGCAGATGTCGCTTCATCAAAGATCAATAAATGTGGTTTTCTTAAAAGCGCTCTTGCAATGGCAATTCTTTGTTTTTCACCACCACTCAGTTTCAGTCCGCCTTCTCCAATCACAGTCTCTATACCTTTTTCGGCTCTTTCCAATAATGCCGTACAGCTCGATTTCTGCAAAGCAATGGCAAGTTCCTGTTCTGTAGCATGAGGATTCACAAAGAGAAGGTTTTCTTTAATGGTTCCCGCAAAAAGCTGAGTATCCTGGGTCACAAAACCAATCTGATTTCTCAATTCATCAAAATCAAATTCTTTTCCGTTAATCCCATTGTAAAAAATATTTCCTTCCTGAGGTCGGTAAAGTCCAACCAATAATTTCACCAGTGTACTTTTACCAGAGCCACTCGGTCCCACAAAAGCAATGGTTTCTCCATTTTTCACATCAAAAGAAATATTATTCAATGCTTTATATTGAGCTGATTGATGTTTGAAAGAAACATGTTTGAAATCCAATTCCTCAATCGCACCAATTTGCTTAGGGTGAAGTGGTTTTTCTTCAACATCTTTTTTCATCAAACGATCAAAGTTCTGAAGGGAAGCTTCTGCTTCACGGTAAGAAATAATGATGTTCCCGATTTCCTGCATAGGTCCGAAAATAAAGAATCCATAAAACATCAACGAAAGATATTGACCCGGAGTCACAATATTTTTAAAGATCAGATATAAAAGCGTCAGAGTAATCATCTGCTGAAGAAAATTAACCATCGTTCCCTGAATAAAGCTTAAAGAACGAATGCTTTTTACCTTTCTCAGTTCAAGTCCCAGAATTTTATACGTATTATTGTTCAGACGGATAACTTCCTGATTCGTCAATCCTAAACTCTTCACGATTTCTATATTTCTAAGGCTTTCCGTGGTGCTTCCTGCTAATGCCGTAGTTTCAGAAACAATATTTTTCTGAATTACTTTTATTCTCTTACTCAATAAATTGGTGATAAAAGCAATCAGGAAAATTCCACAGATATATACCGGCATAATCGACCAGTGCAAACGGACAGCATACACAGAAACGAAAATAATACTGACTAAAATCCCGAAGAATATATTAATGAAATTAGTAATAAACTTCACCGAATCCTCTCTTACCTTCGTTAAAATAGATAAGGTTTCACCACTTCTCTGATCTTCAAACTCCTGATAAGGTAAAGCCATCGAATGTTTTAGCCCGTCTGTAAAGATTTTAGCTCCAAATTTCTGAGTAATAACACTCACTACATAATCCTGAAATGCCTTGGCAATTCTGCTTACCATGGCAGTCCCGATCAATAACCCTAAGAAATAGAAAGCTCCATGGTATACGGATGTTCCGTAAAGATATTCATCAATATTTCTGGGTAAAAGCTTTTCCTTATCGAAAAAATTAGGATGGGTAACCAGTTGGTCCAGAATATTCCCTGTAATAGCCGGAGCAAATAAAGAAAAAACCTGATTGATAGTGGCTAATAGCAAAGAAATAACAATCAGCCATTGATATGGTTTAAGGTATTTTAAAAGTATCTTCATTCTAGTAAATAATGGTGCAAAATTAATGATATTATTTTTACTAACGATGTTAATTGTTAATGACAATACTCTGTGGTTGAGGAAGATTTAAAACCATACCATAGAAAAAGGAAGTTATAAAGCATATAAGTAATTATAGAGGAGTATATTAGTTTTCCGACCATAACTAACATCGAGCCTCCAGCTTCCAACTTCCCGCTTTCAAAATCCCTTTTGTATTCGGCTGAAAATAATTAAATTGCAGTCTAAGTTTTTATTATGCTTACAAAAGAACAAATTGCCAAAAGAATTTCAAAAGAACTGAGAGATCGTTATTATGTAAACCTGGGAATCGGAATTCCTACTTTGGTTGCCAACTATGTTCCGGAAGGTATTTCCGTAGAATTCCAGAGTGAAAACGGAGTTCTTGGGATGGGACCTTTTCCCTTCGAAGGCGAAGAAGATGCAGATATCATCAATGCAGGAAAACAGACTATTACTATTTTAGACGGAGGTTCATTCTTTGATTCAGCGTTTAGTTTTGGGATGATCCGTGGTCAGAAAGTGGATCTTACAATCCTTGGAGCTATGGAAGTTTCTGAGAATGGGGATATTGCCAACTGGAAGATTCCGGGAAAAATGGTAAAAGGAATGGGAGGAGCTATGGACCTTGTTGCTTCCGCTGAAAATATTATCGTTGCAATGATGCACGTAAATAAAGCAGGAGAAAGTAAGATCCTGAAAAAATGTACTCTTCCTTTGACCGGAGTAAACTGTGTGAAAAAAGTAGTAACCGAATTAGCTGTACTGGAAGTAACTCCAAAAGGATTTAAACTTCTGGAAAGAGCTCCGGGAGTTTCGGTAGAAGACATTATTAAAGCTACAGAAGCAGATCTTATCATTGAAGGTGAAATTCCTGAAATGCAATTCTAAATACAATATAAACCTTGCCAACCGCAAGGTTTTTTTATTTCAATCCTCATAATGTCCTAGGAATGAAAAAGAATTTGAATCAGGAGTATTGCTGTCATTCTGAATGAAGCTTTGCGTAATGAAGAATCTCTTTGTAAACCACATTTTCTCTCGCAGATTCTGGAGATTCTGCAGATTTTTAATCACACGAATGCATGAATAAAAAAAGAATCCGTGCGTTCGTGGCGATTAAAAAAAGGTTGCTTCAAGTGTGAAACAACCTTTCTATTCTATTCAAGTTTTTATTTATCTATTAGCATCCTGAGCCCCGAAAACTTTCTGCAATACGCTTGTTGTTCTCATAGCCGGAGTATTTCTGATTCCGCTTTCCTTATCCGCCACCATTTTGAAAACCCCATTGATGGTCTCTGTAGTAACATATTCATTAAGGTCAGTCGTTACAGATTGTCCTGTAAAGGTGTTATATTTTGAAATCAGGTTCTTCCAAACAGTATCAGCTCCTACTTTTCCTAAAGAAGCTTTTACTTTCGGCTGAAAAGCCGTAAATAACTGTGATTGAGTTTTGCTTTGTAAATAGCTTGTTGCAGCATTATTATTGCCTAAAAGAATATTTTTAGCATCAGTAATCGTCATAGAAGTGATCGCATTGGTAAAAATAGGTGCTGCTTCTGTTACAGCATCTTCTGCCGCTCTGTTTAATAACTTTACCCCTTCATCAGCCAGGCTTCCTAATCCTACAGAACGTAGAGTAGTATCAACCTTTCTTAGTTTTTCAGGCATTAAGATTTTTACCGCTTCATTCTTTAAAAAACCGTCTGTTAATGCCAGTTTCTTCACTCCGTCCGTTACACCAAGACTTAAAGCTTCCTTTAATCCGGAAGAGATCTGAGAGGAAGTAAGGTTTCCAACATTAAGAAGAGATGTTTGGGTTGAAGTAGAAGTGGGAACTGTTGTGGTGGTCTTCGTATTTGTTGTTGTTGCAGTAGTAGTACCTTTCGTTGCCTGTGGATTATTAAGATCAATTCCTGTTTTATCTTTAACTGTTGATTTTATCATATCAAGAAGCTGAGCTTGAGTAGAAATTGAAAGGAATAATCCGGCTGCTATAAAAATGCTTTTTCTCATCGTATTTTTTTACAAATTTAGATTTTTAATCTTAAGTGACGTAAGCCTATCAAAAAATAAACCATTAATTTTATTTGTTTGCTTAATGCAATTTTAATTATTGTATGTTTTTGATTTGTATATTGTTATGAGGTTAAGTTTTTTTGATGTTTTTAGAATTTTGCAATTCTTTTTTAGGAACAAAGCTCACCATGATAAAGTTTTGAAAAATAAGTATATTAGCTACAATCTTAATCCTATCTAATGACCCGTCTATTTTTAGCATTATTGCTTATCATTTCGAATATTATGTATGCTCAGAAAAAGCTGAACTTAATTCCTTATCCTCAAAATATAGAAACTCATGACGGAAGTTTTACAGTTCCTGAAGTTTTAAAATTGAGTAATGATTTACCTCAAAAGGAAACAGAATATTTAAAAAAACGATTTAGTATGGTACTGAAATTTCAGGGTGCTAAAAAAGCAGATGCCCAATTGATTTACACGCGCTTACCTGAAAAATCCGGTGAAAATAAAGAATCTTACATTCTGACTGTTACCCCAAAGCAAATTCAAATACAGTCTTCCACTCAACAGGGATATTTTCTTGCACTTCAAACATTGATTCAATTGCTGGAAGAGTCTAAAAAAGATGGAAAAATTCCGGCGATGAAAATTGAAGATCAGCCGAAATTTGCATGGCGTGGAATGCATCTGGATGTATGCCGACACTTTTTCACGGTGGATGAGGTAAAGCAGTATATCGATTATTTAGCCATGTATAAACTAAATACTTTTCATTGGCATTTAACTGATGATCAGGGTTGGAGAATTGAAATTAAAAAATATCCTAAACTTACGGAAATCGGTTCCAAACGTAAGGAATCAATGATTGGAGCTTACGTTGATAATACCTTTGACGGAAAACCGTACGGTCCTTATTTTTATACTCAGGAGCAGATCAAAGATGTGGTAAAATATGCCCAGGAAAGGCATATTACAGTAGTTCCTGAGATTGAAATGCCAGGACATGCTTTAGCCGCATTATCGGCTTATCCGGAACTTGCGTGCACAAAAGGACCTTTTGAATCTGCTACAAAATGGGGTGTTTTTGATGATGTTTTTTGTCCTAAAGATGAAACATTTAAGTTCCTTGAAAACGTTTTGGACGAGGTGATTCAGTTATTTCCATCACAATATATTCATATCGGAGGCGATGAATGTCCAAAAACAAGATGGAAAGAATGTGCACATTGTCAGGATTTAATCAAGAAAAATAATTTAAAGGATGAACATGGACTGCAAAGTTATTTTATTCAGAGAATTGAAAAATATATCAATAGTAAAGGCAGAAAAATTATAGGTTGGGATGAGATTCTTGAAGGCGGACTTGCTCCAAACGCTGCTGTAATGAGCTGGACAGGTGTAAACGGAGGAATTGAAGCTGCAAAATCAAAACATTTCGCTGTGATGACGCCCGGAGCATTCTGTTATTTTGATCATTATCAGGGAGATCCTCAATCTGAGCCCAATGCGTTCGGTGGTTTTACACCATTGGATAAAATTTATTCTTACAACCCGATTCCTGAAGAACTGAATGCAGAGCAGGCAAAATATATTCTGGGAGTTCAAGCAAATTTATGGACAGAGTATATCTTAGATTTCAAACAAGTTCAATATATGATTTTCCCAAGATTGATGGCACTTTCAGAAGTGGCATGGGGAACTTCGGACTCTAAAAATTATAAAGAATTTGAAGGAAGAGTAATCAATCAGTTCAAAGTTTTGGATAAAATGAATGTGAACTATGCGAAAAGTATTTATAATATTTCAGGAAAGGTAATTCCGGCAAATGGTGGAATTGCTTATGAACTTTCAACTTCGCAAAACTCAAACGGAATCAGATATACTTTGGATGGAAGTATTCCGACAATCAGTTCCCAAACATATCAGAATCCGATTGCTATTCCTAATTCTTTAACTGTTAAATCAGCTTATTTTGAAGACGGGCAACTGAAAAGTGCTGTTTCTTCACAACAGTTTACAATTTCAAAAACAACAGGTAAAACGATCACTCTTGAGCAACAACCGAGCGAAAATTACTCATTTGGAGGAGCTTTTACTCTGTTAGACGGAATTATCGGAAACGTAAGACAACTTGGCAAAACTTGGCTTGGATTTCAGGGGAAAGATGTGGTGGCAACAATAGATTTTGAAACCAAAACAGCTTTTACAGAAGTTTATTTTAATACTCTTGAAAACAAAGGAAGCTGGATTCATCTTGCAAAATCTGCGCAGATCTATGTTTCAGATGACAATAAAAACTTTACCAAGATCAAGGAAATAGGAAAAGAAGAAATACAGAAAGCAAATGGAAAAATCCTTCTCAACGTAGGAAAGCAAAATACAAAATATCTGAAAGTTGTCATTGAAAATGCAGGAATTATTCCAGCGGGAAATCCCGGAGCAGACTCAAAAGCATGGCTGTTTGTTGATGAAATTGGTGTAAATTAGTCCTGATAATTTTACAATATGCAGGAGACCATACTTTCTTCAGAATTTTCCTCTTCACCGGAACTGGTTGAAAAATTATATCAATACGGAATTACTAAAAACTATCACGAAGGAGATATTATTTTAGACGAAAATGCTTCTATACGTTCTATTCCTATTGTTATGAAAGGAATGCTGAAAGTCATAAGAACTGAAGAAGACGGACGGGAAATCCTTTTGTATTATATCAAAGCCGGAGAAAGCTGCATCATGTCTTTCCTGGGTGGAATGCATAATGAAAAGAGTATTGTAAAAGCAGAAATAGAAGAAGATGCAGAGATCCTTTTTCTTCCTGTAGACAAAGTCTCCCTGTTCATTAAGGAACATCCTGAATGGCTTGACTATATTTTCAGACTGTACCACAAAAGATTCGAAGAATTATTGGATATCATTAACGCTATTGCCTTTAAAAAAGTAGACGAAAGACTACTGAATCTTCTTAATAAAAAGGCTGAACTTACTGCGTCTGATACCATCAATACTACTCATGAGCAGCTTGCCAATGAATTGGGAACAGCAAGAGTAGTTGTATCAAGACTTTTAAAACAGCTTGAAGAAGAAGGAAGATTAAAACTAGGCAGAAATAAAATCACACTCCTTAAAACAATCACAGGGTAATATTATAACTTTACAAGTAAATCAATGGCACTCAAATTCCCATCCTTTGGAGGGGTGGCGAAAATTCAAAGAATTTTTGACGGGGTGGTTAAAAATAAACTCTTATCTTAAAAAAATAATTAACCATTTGTCTCAATTCTCTTATGTAACAAAAGTAGCTGTAGCCTTTCCGAAACCTTCCCATTTTTGTAATCAGAATTATTGAATGATAAAATGGAAATAATAGGATATACAGCATCTGTTTTAATTGGTATTTCTCTGGGATTGATCGGAGGTGGCGGAAGTATTCTTACCGTTCCGGTATTGGTGTATCTCTTTGGAATGGATGCCTTTCTGGCAACAGAATATTCACTTTTTATTGTGGGAGTGAGCAGTACGGTAGGATCAGTATCTTACTTTAAAAATGGATTAGTCAATTTTAAAATAGCATTGATTTTTGGCGTTCCATCAGTTATTTCTATCTTTTTAACAACAACCTATCTGTTGCCATTAATTCCTGAGCAACTTCTTACCATAAAAGATTTTACAATTACCAAAAATATTTTCCTTCTACTGGTCTTCGCTGTATTAATGATTTTTGCCTCCTATAAAATGATCACGAGCAAAACTTCTGCAGAGATTTCAGAAAATAGCTCAGCTCACAGTAATATTGCATTAGCTGTGGGACAAGGAACAATTGTTGGAATTTTAACAGGGCTGGTAGGCGCCGGAGGTGGATTCATGATTATTCCTGCGTTGGTCAATCTTTTGAAATTGCCGATGAAAACTGCAATAGGAACCTCACTGGTAATTATTGCTTTAAATTCCTTAATCGGTTTTTCTTCATCTATGACCAACGTGAATATAGAATGGACTCTTCTTCTTTCCATTGCTGCCATTGCCATAGCCGGAATTATAATCGGATCACAACTGTCAAAAAAGATTGACGGTAAAAAACTGAAACCCGCATTTGGGTGGTTTGTGCTGGTAATGGGAATTTACATTATTACCCGGGAAATATTTCTGTAAGGAAAATCTGTTATTTTTCACCTTCTGTGAACTTTTTACAAAAATATTTGCTTCAAAATACTGCTATGTAACAAAAGTAGCTGTACAGGAAAGCAGGAAACCGGAGATTTGTATCAGAAAACAAAATCAAAAAATAAGTACAATGAAAATAGAACAGATTTATACAGGATGTCTGGCTCAGGGAGCTTACTATATCACTTCAGGTGGTGAAGCAGCCATCATTGATCCTTTAAGAGAAACTCAACCCTATATTGAAAGACTGGAAAAAGATGGAGTAGTATTAAAATATATTTTCGAAACCCACTTTCATGCAGACTTTGTCAGCGGTCATATTGATTTAAGCAAAAAAACAAAAGCACCCATCGTATATGGTCCCACAGCAAATCCGGAATTTGAAGCCATTATTGCAAAAGATCATCAGATATTCAGGATAGGGAATATTCAGATTAAAGTTCTTCATACTCCGGGACATACATTGGAAAGCTCATCTTACCTTTTGATTGATGAAAATGGAACTGAAACCGCATTATTCAGCGGAGATACCTTGTTTCTTGGAGATGTAGGACGTCCGGATCTGGCTCAGAAAGCAGCGGATATGACACAGGAAGAGCTTGCAGGATTATTATACTACAGTTTATATCATAAAATTTTACCTTTAAATGACGACATTACAGTATATCCTGCTCATGGTGCCGGCTCGGCATGTGGTAAAAATATGCAGAAAGAAACCATTGATATCCTTGGTAATCAGAAGAAAACCAATTATGCTTTAAATCAAAAAGACAAAGAAAGCTTTATTAAAGAAGTGACAGACGGACTTTTGCCACCGCCCGCTTATTTTGGAATGAATGTAATGATGAATAAAAATGGCTATCACAGCTTTGATGAGGTACTTTCAAACGGAATGCAGGCTCTTATTCCAGAACAATTTGAGGAAATAGCGGAAGCTTCAGGAGCTTTGATTTTAGATGTAAGGAACAATACCGATTTTGCCAAAGGCTTTATCCCGCAATCTGTCAATATCGGGTTGAATGGAGATTTTGCTCCCTGGGTAGGCGCTCTTATTGCAGAAGTAAATCAGTCCATTCTTCTGGTAACTGAACCTGGTAATGAAGAAGAAGCAGTGACCAGATTAAGCAGAGTAGGGTTTGATCATGTTTTAGGATTTTTAAAAGGAGGTTTTGATGCATGGAAGAATAGCGGTAAAGAGGTAGATTCGGTTAACCGTATTTCTGCTGAACAATTTGAGAACGAAATAAAAGATAAAGACATCAAAATTATAGATGTAAGAAAAGAAAGTGAGTATGCCGCAGAACATGTAAACGGTGCTTACAGTAAACCTTTAGCTTATATTAATGAATGGATTCATACCTTACAGTCAAAAGAACATTTTTACCTTCATTGTGCCGGAGGTTACCGAAGTATGATTGCTGCGGCTATTCTTCAGGCAAGAGGTTACCGTAATTTTACGGAAATTGAGGGTGGATTTAAAGCTATTGCTTCCACAGCTATTCCTAAAAGTGATTTTGTATGTCAGACGAAAGTTTTAAATCATTAAAATTAAAAAGTATATATGTTAGAAATTATAAAAGAACCCTGGGCATGGTATATTGCCGGTCCATTAATCGGGCTTACCGTTCCAGCCTTATTGATCATGGGGAATAAACCTTTTGGAATCAGTTCATCATTAAGACATATCTGTGCTGCCTGCCTGCCCGCCAATGTCAATTTTTTTAAATATAACTGGAAAAAAGAAGCCTGGAATCTGTTTTTTGTACTCGGAATTTTCTTCGGTGGAATGATTGCTGCCAATTTTATGCTTAATCCCTCCGAAATTACTGTGAACTCCAACCTTAAAACCGAACTTGCAGGTTATGGAATTATAGATTATACCAATCTTGTTCCTACTCAGCTTATGAATTTTGAGAGCTTATTTACCCTCAGAGGATTCATCATGATGGTTGTGGGTGGATTTCTGGTAGGATTCGGAACCCGTTATGCAGGAGGATGTACCAGCGGACATGCGATCATGGGACTTTCCAATCTGCAACTGCCGTCTTTGATAGCAACCATCTGCTTTATGATCGGAGGTTTTATAATGGCAAACCTTATTCTCCCTATGATTCTTTCCTTGTAACCTAATTTTAAAATCAGACAAAATGATAAAAGAACAAAATCATTACGAAGAAACTGTTTGCAGCAATGAAAATATTCCTGAACAGAAATGGTATCACAATCTGAAATATCTTATTGCAGGAATCATATTCGGGATTATTTTCGTGAAAGCAGAGGTAATCAGTTGGTTCAGAATTCAGGAGATGTTCCGTTTACAGTCTTTTCATATGTATGGAATCATCGGGAGTGCTGTATTGGTGGGTATGATTTCCGTGTGGCTGATCAAGAAATTCAATATAAAAACAATATCCGGCGAGCCTATTACTTTTACACCTAAAAAATTCAGTAAGGGGCAAATTTATGGAGGATTGATATTCGGTTTTGGCTGGGCACTCACAGGAGCCTGTCCCGGACCTCTTTTTGCACAGATCGGAACCGGAGCTTTAGCTGTATCCGTTACGCTTCTGAGTGCCATTGCCGGAACCTGGGTGTATGGGTATTTCAGAGATAAATTACCTCATTGATATTTAAATAATAGTATAAAAAAGCCTGCTGATGTTATTTCAGCAGGCTTTGTAGATACAAAATTATGAAAAAATGAAGTTTTGCGCTCCCAATGCCATATAAAGATTGATGCGCTCCATTCTGTCCTGAAGTTCGAGATTGATAAGGTTCATCTCATTTTTAAGAAGATCCCTTTGCTTTCGGATCATGACAAAACTGTTATTCGTTCCGACCTTAATTTGTTTTTGGGTAAGGTCAATATTATTTTTAAGCTCCTGAATAGCTTTTTGGTTATAATTAAGCTGTTTTTCAACAGAATTCAGATTGGCTAGTGATGATTCCACTTCATTCAGTGCATTCAGTACAGCTTTTGAGTATTCCTCAACAACCTGTTTCTGTTGTGAGTTTTTTATCTCTACATTCTTTTTCAGTTTCCCACTATTAAAGATCGGAGAAACTAATCCACCACCTACTTTCAGTAACGGATTGGAAAATAAAGAATTAATAGCTTCTACATTACTTCCGGCTGTACCAAGAGAAGAACTGATGGTAAGAGAAGGTAACCTTGCTGCATTGGCTTGCTGAACTTCATAAAATGCTTTTTCAATCTGAAAATGGTAAGCCTGTATATCTGATCTGTTTTCTAAAAGCTCTAATGGAAAAGAAGCAGGAATATCATTTTTTACAGGAGTAAAGAAATTCTGGGTAGCAAGTTTTCCCTCAGGATATTTTCCTGTAAGCAGTTCCAAAGACCTTCTGGATTGAATATTTGCATTTTTTACCTTTTCAAGATATCCCTCCAGAGAAATAATTTCCGCAGCAATATTAGAAAGATCCATTGCATTGGCTGTTCCTATCTTTTTCTGAATTGAAAATAATCTTTCAAGCTCTTTGGTTTTCAGGATATAGCTTTCAATCATATCTTCCTGAATATTTCCTGCAATATTTAGATAATATGCTTTTGGAATCATGGATGCAATAGACTGATGCAGAAGAGTATTCTGGTGTTTTGCCGAAAAATAATCACTCGTGCTCGCCATTTGTGCAGATTTATTCTTTCCCCAAAGATCTATTTCCCAGTTTGCTTTTAATGCAAGACGTCTAATCTGGCTTTCACTTACCAGATTATTGGATGTGTTGGCAACCGCACTTACACTTGGGTAAAGATTAGTTCCTGCAATTTCCATCGCCAACTCAATCTGGTTGAGCTTTTCCTTTGCAATCACAAGATCTGCATTATACAGCATTCCATCTTTGATCAGCGTTTCCAGTTGAGGTGTTTTAAGACCAGAAATCCATTCATATGAAAGAGATCTTGCATTGGCTGTTCTGTCAAAAATCCATTCATCAGGAATCGTAACATGAGAGGCAATTTCACTGCTTTCCTTCAAATTGTCCAGAGCTTCTTTAGTAGGCTCTTTGTAACCAATACATGAGCTTAACCCTATGGAAAGTACTCCCAGTATAATTAATCTTTTATACATCTTAATGAAGTTTAGGAATAATGAAATTGATTTTACTGTTGATACGAACCATTACCTTTCTGATAAGATGAAGAGGTTTAATATGATCAGAATAAATAACCGCTGTACCTCTGGCACCTACCGTCAGTTGCTTTTGATCATCTTCCAGAACAAACTTGGCGATAAGCTTTCCATCAGTTTCGGGCAATTGTCTTGCTGTATCAGGTAGCCCGGCTGTAGAACCGTTTCCACCCAACATTCCTCCTGCGTTATTCATAATCCCTTGGCTGGTAGCATCAATTACATATTCAAGTTTGGCTTTAACTACTTTTCCAGGTTCTGTTTTAAGAGCTAGCTCAACTTCGTCGCCATTTTTCACTGATTCCAATTCGTTTTGAGCAAAAAAACCAATCACAGACTGCTGTTTCTGAATCAAAACAAATGCAGATTTAAATGGCGCCATGATAGCACCCTCATTCAACTGTACATTAGGAATTACCCCGTCTGTAGGTGCCAAGACAACTGTTTGGGAAAGATTCCATTTTGCCTGATCCAGTTTTGCCTGAATTTCAGAAACTGATGAATTTTCTCCGTTATAAGAAGCATTGGACTTTGTTTCCAAAGACTGTTGTTGAGATTGCGCTGCACTGATACGGGATTGCAGATCCTGAACATTTGTCATAGCCTGCTCAAGATCAAACCTGTTAGCCGCACCAGCTTCCACCAGCTCTTTATATTGAGTTACTCTTTTGTTGGCAAGATCCAGCTGAGACTGTAATCCTGCAATATTTTTTCTTGAAGCAGAGATGTCTGTATTATATGAAGTTACGGTAGCCTTCATATTGCTAAGTTTAGCTTCCAGAGATTTTATTTCCTGTAAATAAGGTTCTCTGTCCAATACAAATAAAGTATCACCCTTTTTTACTTCCTGATTCGTACTCACATATACTTTTTTTACCTTTCCCAAAACCTGAGTGGTAATATCCACACTTCTGTTTCCTACTTTTACATCAGAAGTGATAGGACAATAATAGTTAAGGCTTAATATTAAAGCAATGGACCCGAAAATAGGAAGAGAATACACTACAACCTGTGTGGTAAACGTCCAGGGAATTAATTTTAATTTTTTAATGAGCAGCCAGCATATTCCGGCATATATTGCGATAAGTAATTCTAACATTTCTATTAATTTTCAATTGTGTTGAGTTCTTCTTCTTCAGTAGCATCAATCTCCTTCAGATTCTGAGGTTCCTTCTGATTGTCATAGTCATAGTTTGCCCAGATCAGAGCAACGGGCCATAAAAGGCCTCCAAAAACAAGGGAAAGGAGGCACATACTTTTTATGGCGTTAAGCTGAGGGTGGTTCTTTTTTTCGGCAACTTTTTCAGGATAGATATGAACTTTCCAGAAAAGATAAATGCCGGCAAGGGGTAAAACAAGTAAAATGAGCCACGATGCAACATCAGCTATATTGTCTTCCATTCCGCCTGTGGATGCCTGAACAAAATTGCATGACAATAGCAGGCAGAGAAGTAAGGTTATTCTTTGCATAATATAATTGTATAAGGTAATAATGAATGTAAACAAGGTGGTAACTAGACCGCATCAAACGCTGGTCGGTTACCTTAAATCTATATGAAGATTAAAGATGAATCTATAATAAATATTGTTTTGTGAATGATATTTTTCTCATTTTGCTTTTAATGATTTGTGTAACAGTATTTTCAGTAAGCAAAAATAGACCGAATAAAGTGAGAAAAAGTATTCCTAAGTTATTTTTTTCTTTCGTTCCTTTTTTTATGAATGCGTGCCGTCATCCTTGAAAGAGAGTTGGGAGTAATGCCCAGAAAATTGGCAATGTACTTTCTGTTGGCGTTTTGGGTGGTAAAAGGACGGTTTTCCAGGAACTCTTCGTATCGTAAATGTGGGGATGAAGAACAAAACTGTTCGGTACGTACTTTCAATGTACCGATGATTTGTTTTAAAGACCTCAGATACATCGTATAAATGCCTTTGTACTGGAATGCAGTTTCCTCAAATTCACTTTTATTAAATAGGAAAATCTGTGAATCTATTACGGCTTCAATGGTATACTTTTTTTCCTCTTCGTTCAGGTAGGATTCCGGACTTTCCATAATTGCCGCTTCTTTTTCTGAAGGTAAAAAAAGATTCGTTTCAATACCATTCTCATCATCAAAGAAACATCTTAACAGACCATTGGATAGAATGAATAAATGATTGAAAGACTGTCCTGGAGCTACCAGTTTTTCCTTCTTACGCAGAAATTTTGAGGTGCTCATTTTGATCAGAACGTTAATTTCCTCATCAGATAAATCCTGAAAGAAAACAATATTCCTGAAAGTCTTATATAGATCCATTACAGCAGTAAAGATAAATAAAAAAATAGTACACAGATATTAGTTTCACAGGTTTGAGGATTTCATGGAAGTTTTTTTTAGATTTGTTGAGTATTATAATTTTGAGATACAATGAACAATAACCGAAGAAGTTTTATCAAGAAATTGGGAATAGCAACAGCGGCACTTGCTGTGAATCCGTTAGAAATAATGGCAAATGATCTGTCCCCAAATAATCATAATCATAAAATTACCAATAAACCAATAGTCCTTTCGACCTGGAATTTCGGATTAAAAGCCAACGAAGAAGCCTGGACAATCCTTGGAAAAGGAGGAAAAGCTCTGGATGCGGTGGAAAAAGGAGTTCGTCTTGTAGAACTGGATCCCAAAGAAAGAAGTGTAGGTTATGGTGGTAGACCTGACAGAGACGGAAGAGTAACACTGGATGCCTGTATTATGGATGATAATTACAATATCGGTTCAGTAGCGTGTCTGGAACATATAAAAAATCCGATTTCTGTAGCAAGAGCAGTCATGGAAAAAACACCTCACGTAATGTTGGTAGGAGACGGAGCGTTACAATTTGCCCTTTCACAAGGCTTTAAAAAAGAAAATCTTCTCACTTCGGAGTCAGAAAAAGAATGGAAAGAATGGTTAAAAACCAGTCAATATAAACCTATCGCCAATATTGAAAACCATGATACCATTGGGATGATCGCTTTGGATGCTCAGGGAAATCTTTCCGGAGCCTGTACAACCAGCGGAATGGCTTTTAAAATGCATGGCAGAGTAGGAGATTCCCCAATTATCGGTGCAGGACTGTTCGTAGACAATGAAGTGGGAGCAGCTACAGCAACCGGACATGGTGAAGAAGTTATAAGAACCGTGGGAACGCATCTGGTTGTGGAATTGATGAGACAGGGAAGAAACCCACAGGAAGCGTGTAAAGAAGCTGTAGAAAGAATTGTAAAGATTAATCAGAGGAGAAATAAAAACCTGAAAGATATTCAGGTAGGTTTTATTGCCATTAATAAAAAAGGAGAATATGGCTCTTACTGTATTCAGGACGGATTTAACTTTGCAGTATATGACCAGAAAGGAAACCGCCTTGAAACACCAGAATTTGCAATAAAATAATATACAGATTTTTATCACCACGAATTCACAAATAAATTCATTCGTGGCTAAAAACTGAAAATCTTAGATTTTCTTGCGCCTTAAAAATAACATCAAGATAAAAAATCCTTTGCGTAAAACAACAAATAAGATAAATAATTCACAGACAGAATATGAAAAGAATGATGATCGCTTCCCTGTTTTTAATAATAGGGTGTAAAGAAGAGAAGAAAGAAGCTGTAGTAAACCAATCGGAAACTGAAGTGAAAGAAAATGTAGTTCAGGAAACGAAACCTCAGGCTAATGAATCGGAAGAAGCGAAAAAATGGCTGGAAAAGAGTATAGAAGCCTACTTTAATTCAGGTCTTTCCAATCTGGATAATAATATGCAGAAAATGACAACCGACGATTATTATGACTACAAAGGGGATGCTATGAATGTTGATATGGATTTAGATGGAAGTCTTACCGAGAAAGAATTTAATGATAAATGGAAAGGGAAATTTGATACTAAAAAAGCCGGAGTTGGCATTGGATTCCTAATTTCAGGTCAGGATTGGGATAAAATACAAACTACAAAATGTCAGTTGATTTCTGAAAATACAAACGATTTTCTGTTTGATGTGGTTCTTACCGATAAATCAATGAAAGAAGTATATCCTATTAAAATAAAAGTAATCAAAGAAAATGGTTCATTCTTAATCGCAGATGTATTACAGGATGTTCCTGAGTTTAATTAAAATATAAGACTACCATGTCAAAAATAGAAATAGCATGTTTTAATCCCGAATCTGCACTTATTGCCTTTGAAAACGGAGCAGATAGGATAGAGCTGTGTGCCGGATTAAGCGAAGGAGGAACAACTCCTGATTTTGAAACTACCAAAAAGCTTAGAGAAAAAATAAACATTCCAATGTATGTGATGATTCGTCCAAGAGGAGGAGACTTTACCTACTCAGAGACTGAATTTGAACAAATGAAAACAGATTTGTCAGCATTAAAATCCTTGAATGTTGATGGTTTTGTATTTGGTATCCTTGATGAAAATGATAAGGTCAATGTAGAGCAGAATAAGACTTTAGTAGATCTTGCATCACCACTTCCTTGTACTTTTCACCGCGCATTTGACAGAGCCGGGAACTTGGAAGATTCTCTGGAAAAAGTGATTGAATGTGGCTTTACAACCATTCTAACTTCCGGACAGAAACCTAATGTATCTGAGGGAAAAGAAAATCTACAAAAACTGGTAAATCTTTCCAATGGAAGAATAGAAATTCTTGTCGGCGGAGGTCTTCGTTCCTCAAATATTGAAGGACTAAGAGACTTTACAAAAGCTGGATATTTTCATTCTTCTGCGATCACGGATGGTGGTTCTTTTGCAAACCCTGATGAGGTGGTTGCATTGAAAAATAAATAACAATTATGTATTAAGTTTGTCATTCTGAGTATAGTGAAGAATCTTAAAACATTATAGAGATTTCTTCGTTCCTCAGAATGACAAAAATACTATATCCAATAACAAACTTATTGATGAATAAAACTTTCCTTTTTGCCTTTCTTTTTATTCAAAGTATACTCTCTGCTCAATTTTCAGAAAGAAGCTTATCTTCCTCGAATTGGCAATTTAAAAATTCAAAAGATAAAAACTGGCTGCCGGCAAAAGTTCCAGGCACGGTTCATATGGATCTGATGACCAATAAACTTATCCCTGATCCTTTTAAAGATGAAAATGAAAAAAAAGTACAGTGGGTAGAAAACGAAGATTGGGACTATCAAACCAATTTTGAAGTTTCACCAAAGGAATTTGCATATACCAATATTGATCTTGTTTTTAACGGATTAGATACATTTTCAGAGATTTATCTTAATGGAAAACTGGTGAAGAAAACAGATAATATGTTCCGAAAGTGGGAAATTCCGGTGAAAGACTATATAAAACAGGGAAGTAATCTGTTACAGGTAAAATTTAAATCCGCAGTCAATACTGGAAAAGACCTGGCAAAGAAAGTTCCCTTTACCATGCCCGAATCACCAAGGAGCTTTGTAAGAAAAGCACAGTATCAATTTGGTTGGGATTGGGGACCAAGATTGGTAACGGCAGGAATCTGGAAAGATGTAAAACTTGAATTCTGGCAAAAAGCAAAAATTAAAAATATTCAGGTACAGCAGAAATCTCTGACGGATACTCTGGCTGAGGTCTCTTTTAATATGAATGTTTATGCTGAAGAAGATGGAGAATATTATACATGGTTTAATTTAAACAGAGGACAACGTCGTTTTCACCTTACAAAAGGATTAAATACCATTACATTACCCTATAAAATTAAGAACCCTAAGTTATGGCAACCTAATGGATTAGGAAAACCTGACCGATATGGAACTAAAATTACTTTATATAGCAGTAAAGGACAGATCCTTCGCGATATTCATGTTTCCTATGGTTTGAAAAATGTCGAGCTTATTCAGGAAAAAGATGAAAAAGGAAAATCCTTTTATTTTAAAGTTAATGGAAACCCCTTATACATCAAAGGTACAAACTGGATTCCGGCAGACAGCTTTTCTCCAAGAATTACCAAAGAAAAATACCAGAAGCTAATTAAGGCAGCGAAAGAAGCTAATATGAACATGATCAGAATCTGGGGTGGAGGTATTTATGAAGATGAAGAATTTTATAAAGCCTGCGATGAAAACGGGATCATGGTATGGCAGGACTTTATGTTTGCAGGAAGTTTTTATCCGGCTGACAATGATTTTCTGAATAATGTAAAAGAAGAGGTAAAAGATCAGGTGAACAGGCTTCAGAATCATCCATCCATAGCTTTGTGGTGTGGAAATAATGAAATAGACGAGGCTATTGTCAATTGGGGATACCAAAAACAGTTTAAATATTCAAAAGAAGATTCATTACAGGTTTGGAGCGACTATAAAAAACTTTTTCACGATGTAATTCCTACGACATTAAAAGAGAACATTGCTCCGGAGAAAAATTTGTATTGGGAAAGCTCTCCGTCAATAGGATGGGGGCACAAAGAAAGCCTTACTCAGGGAGACTCGCATTATTGGGGTGTTTGGTGGGGAGAACAACCTTTTGAGATTTATAATGAAAAAGTAGGTCGTTTCATGTCTGAATATGGTTTTCAGGGAATGCCTACTTTAGCTACAACAAAATCAATGTTTTCCGGAGTATCAGATTTAGATTTACAAAATCCAACCATCAAAGCTCATGAAAAACATGTCAGAGGTTGGGATATCATCAATGAATACATGAAACGGGATTATAAAATTCCTACAAGCTTTGTAAAATATAATTATGTTTCCCAGTTATTGCAGGCAAGAGGAATGCAGATTGCTATTGAGGCTCATCGTCGTGCAAAACCTTATAATATGGGAACCTTATATTGGCAGCTTAATGATTGCTGGCCCGTAGTTTCGTGGTCATCTATTGATTATCTCGGAAATTGGAAAGCATTCCATTATCAGGCAAAAAGAAGCTTTGAACCAGTATTGGTTTCTGTTGCTGAGACTGATAAAACCTATGATATTTACTTTATTAGTGATTTACTGAAAGAGATAAAAATTGATGCAAAATTTGAGTTGATCGATTTTCAGGGAAAACAACTTTGGAAGTCAGGCAAAATGAAGGATTTAAAAGCCAATACAAGTGAGAACATTTTTAGCATTAATAAAACAGAATTGTCTAAGTTTGATGTATCAAAAGCTGTTTTAAAGATAAGTTCTCAAAATGATGGAAATTCATTGGAAAAACTTTTCTTCTTTAAGAAACCTAAAGAGTTAAAACTTTCAAAACCGAATATTACTGTTAAAAAGATCTCTTCAACAGAAATTGAAGTTGCAACTGATACTTTAGCTAAAGATATTTATCTGATTGGTGATGCTCATTTCAGTGATAACTTTTTTGATCTGTTACCTAATACTTCAAAGAGAATTACACTTTCCAAAGCTTTGGAAAATGTTGAGGTTATGAGTTTGAATGATGTATTTAATAATTAAGAGATTAACCTGCATTAATGTTATAAATAATCAGAAATAATTAACCCTTATAGGTTTCTAAAGCTTATAAGGGTTGAATGAACAGAAAATAGCTATACGATTCTCATTAAAAATCATCCTCAAAAAAATAGAGATTTTCCATTCCTACCTCAAAAATCAGCCGTAACTTTGCAGGACATTATTTCTTTACAATTATGGTAAATTTTGTTCTGATTGCAGTGTGCATTATTGCAGGAATGGTATTCAAAGCAACAAAATCTATCCACCCAGATGCCCATAAGGGGATCAATACCTGGATTCTTTATCTTGCTCTACCGGCAGTTTCATTTAAATATCTGCCCAAAGTACAATGGACAACGGAAATGCTTTTCCCGATTGCCGCTACATTTTTAATCTCTGTATTCTGCTTCATTTATATGATGTTTTACAGTAAAAGCCGTGGCTATTCAAGGCGGTCCAGAAGTACATTAGAGCTGGCAAGCGGTTACAGTAATACATCCTTTATCGGGTTTCCGTTAATCAGTGCTTTTTATGGGGAAGGATTGTTAAGCATTGCAATTATTTGCGATCAAACTATGTTCTTTGCCCTTTCAACATTGGGAATTATTGCAGCAGTAAAAGGCGGCAGTAAATCAGGGAAAGTAAGCGCAGTATTCATTTTAAAACGTCTTATCACATTTCCACCATTAATAGGTTGTATCTCAGCTTTGGTATTATCACAATTCATCGATTTTACAATCGCAGAACCGTTTTTTGATAAATTGGCTGCTACGGTGAGCCCTTTAGCTTTATTCTCGGTAGGTTTACAGTTGAAATTTAACGGATGGAAAAAACTGATCCCCCAGATGTCAGCTTCCATGCTTTATAAACTGATTCTTGCCCCGGCAATTGTTTTAGGAATGGCTTTATTATTGGGAATAAAAGGAGATGTTGCTAAAATTACAGTATTTGAAGCTGCAATGCCAACGTTAGTTACTTCAAGTATCATTGCAGAACAATTCAGATTGAATACAAAACTGACCAATCTTATCATTGGAGTCAGTATCATTGTAGGATTTTTTACATCGGCAATGTGGTATGAGATTACAGAATTCTTCTTTTAAATTTTCAGTTTAGTGAATATCGAAATATTTCAAAAGTTGCAGTTCTCTCAGGAAAAATCTAATTTTACACTTTAAATATTTCCCTTGCAATACGCTCAAATTGTTTTACCACTGAATTTAAAAGGATCTTTTACATACAAGGTTCCGGAAGAACTGATGTCTCAAATTCAGTTGGGAATGCGGGTTTTAGTACCATTTGGAGGGAAAAAGATTTATACGGGAATCGTATTTGAACTTCATGATAATGCTCCGGAAAATTTTGTAGCAAAAGACATTATCAGTATTTTGGATGAAAGACCGATACTTCCTGAAGAGCAGATTCGTTTCTGGAACTGGCTTTCTGATTACTATTTGTGTAATCTGGGCGAGATTTACAGACTTGCTTTTCCCTCTTCTTTAAAACTGGAAAGCGAAACCTATCTGAAATTGAAGCCTGGTATTGTTATAGATTTCGAAAACCTCGATGTCAATGAAATGTATCTGGTTCAGGCATTGGAAGTAAGACAGTTGGTAAATCTTACAGATATTGAAGCATTTATTCCCAAAAAAGAAATTATCAAAACCATCAATTCACTTATAGATCTTCAATATATTGAGATTGACGAGAAAATTGCTGAAAAATATAAGGCAAAAGAAGTTGCCTATGTAAAGATCAATGATGAGGTTTTAGGAAATCAGAATCTTACAGAAATTCTTTTAAAACTTAATAAAGCGCCTAAGCAGAAAGATCTGTTTCTTTTTATTTTAGAGAAGCAGACTGAAAAACCAGATCTTCATATCAAAAAGGCTGAGCTGTTTGAGGATAGCTATTTCGGAAGTTCCCATTTTAAAGCATTGGCAGACAAAGGTCTTGTAGAAGAATATTTCATGCAGAAAGACCGAATTGAAAGCTATGAAGGAGAAATTGAAGAAATTGAAGAACTTTCAGAACAGCAGAAAACTGCGAAAGTGGAAATTGACGAAGCTTTTCAAGAAGGAAAAAATGTATTACTTCATGGGGTAACCTCGTCCGGGAAAACTCATATTTATTTAGAAAAAATAGAAGAATGCATCAGAAATGGTAAAAATGTTCTGTTTTTACTTCCTGAAATTTCTTTGACTAAACAAATTACTCAAAGGCTTGAAAAAAAATACGGCAGGCAACTAGGCTTTTATCATCAGAAACTGACTGATTTTGAAAGGGTAGAAGTTTGGCGACGAATTAAGCAAAACGACATTCGTGTCCTTGTGGGAACACGAAATGCTTTGTTTTTACCCTATCAGAATTTGGGATTGATTGTGGTGGATGAAGAACATGATTCCGCTTATAAACCAAGGGACGTTTCTCCTTATTTCAATGCAAGAGATGCGGCTTTGGTGTTGGGGAATCTGTATGATACAGGAGTGATTCTGGGGTCTGCAACTCCTTCCGTTGAAAGCTATTACCGCGCCAGAAAAGATAAAATGAAATACATTTTCCTGGAAGAAAGATTCGGGAATGTGAACTTACCTGAATATGAACTGATCAATTTCAAAGAAGCTCAGGAATCTAAAAATGTATCAGGGAATTTTTCAACCAGGCTTATCGATGCAATTAAAGCAACAATTGATGATAAAAACCAGGCAATAGTTCTTCACAACAGACGTGGTTATGCGAATGTTGTAGAATGTGAGACTTGTGGCTATGTCAATTATTGCTCCAATTGTGATGTTGTAATGACTTATCACAAAGCAGCCAATGAAATGAAGTGTCATTACTGCGGTCAGAGAGCATCAAAACCGAAAACCTGCCCGAAATGTAATTCCGAAAACCTTAATGAAAGAGGAGTTGGGGTAGAACAGATTCACGAAGAAGTTTCCAAGCTGTTTCCTGAAAATGAAGTTGATAGAATGGATGTAGATTCTATGCGTAAGAAATTTGCTTACGAAAAGCTTTATGAAAAAATAGAGGAAGGAGAAACAGACATTGTGGTAGGGACACAAATGATTTCTAAAGGACTTGATTTTGACCATATTGAACTGGTGGCAATTCCAAAAGCTGATTCCTTATTATATGTACAGGATTTCAGAGCGGAAGAACGTGCTTATCAATTAATAACGCAGGTTTCCGGAAGGGCAGGAAGAGTTTCCGGAAAAGGAAAAATCCTCATTCAAACCTATAATCCTGATCATTCTGTATTTCAGCTGATCAAGATGAACAATCCTGCAAAGATCTATAAATATATCCTTACAGAGCGTCAGAAGTTTCATTATCCGCCGTTTACCAAGCTTATCATGATTGAGCTGAAGCATCGAAGAGATGATAAGGTAGACCGTGCTTCTCAGTTTCTAGGTTCTATCTTAAGAAAATATCTTCCTGAAGACTGTATTTTGGGACCTGAAAGAGCTCAGATTGCAAGACTTAATAATTTATATCAGTTCCAAATTCTCCTTAAGTTACCCCGCGGGAAAAACTATGAAAGGTATAAGCAAATGGTTTTGATAAGTTTGAAAGAATTTGACGAAATTACTGCTTATCAAAGCATTAAAAAGGATGTTTTTGTCGATTTTTAACAATTTTTAACAAACTTTACACTCTTTTATAAGGCGGCTGTGGTCCTTTATATGACAATAATTTCTACTTTTGGACGTTGATTAAGTGTTTGGCTCTTTTATTGAATGATTTAACTTATCATTTTCTATAAGCTCCAAACTATAGAACAAAAAAAGGATAGATGGTAAATTTCAGAAAATATATTTCAAGTGCAGCGGTGTTGGCTTCCGGTCTTTTCCTGGCTCAGTCTACCGTTTCTACTGTTCTTTACTCACATAATTACGACAATCAGAAAAACAGTTTGAATCTTCCTTCACCCGTAAGCTCGGTGGTGGAAAAAACGATGTTGTCGGCTAAAGAACTTGTAGACATTAACGTAAACACAATGATGGCAGACCCTGTATTGAAAAATGCAAACTGGGGATTCGTTGTGTATGATCCGAAAACAAAGAAGGTTATTTCCTCATATAATGAGAGTACACCACTGGTTCCGGCTTCTACCACAAAATTACTGACAACAGAAACGGCATTGCATCTGTTGGGTGAAAATTATCGTTGGATGACTCAATTGGAGTATTCAGGATCAGTGGATGAAAACGGTACGTTAAATGGGAACCTTTATGTAATAGGAAGTGGAGACCCGTCTTTGGGAACAAACAAAGCAGGAGCGTGGTCTTACAGAGACATTATTTCAGATTTTATAGGAGGACTTTCACGTGAGGGAATCAGAAAGGTAAACGGTGATATTATTATTCAGACAGCGCTTTTCAAAGGCAATATTTCAATGCTTCCGGAAAATGTTGTATGGTTAGAAAATAATAATTACTATCTGCCTGTAGGAACAACCAGCGGAATAAACCCAGCCAATGAAAAATTGATCGTAAAGAAAGGTGGTTTCTCTACTGAAAAGAAGTTTTTCTACGTTTCACCCTATGCGCATCAGATGGTATATGCTGAAAAGTATGACGGAGAAGGTACTTTAACAACAAAACTTCCTGATGCACCTGCTTATTTAGCAAATAGTTTCAGAACTACTTTGGTGAAAAGCGGAATTCCTGTAACAGGGAAAGTAACACCTAAAATGACGGATGCTACCCCTGAAAACAGAAAATTGATCTCTGCTTATAAATCTCCAACATTGAGTGATATTGTTTACTATACTAATCAGCGTAGTGATAATTCATTGGCGGAAGCATTATTGAGAACAGTAGGATTTCAGAAATTGGGTGATCAGACTTCGGAAACAGGTAGAGGAGTTGTTACAGAGCACTTAAAAGAAGCAGGTTTTGATATGTTAGGTCTTAATTATATCGATGGAAGCGGTCTTTCAAGAAGTAACAATGTAACTCCTATTTCTCAGGTGAAATTCTTAACATCTTTAATGGAAGAAAAATATTATAGATGTTATTTAACTTCTCTCCCAATTGGTGGGCAATCCGGGACATTGAAAAGAATGTTCCTTGGAGAAGGAAACGGACAAATTTTTGCTAAAACAGGGACTCTGAATAAAGTGAAAACATTAGCCGGATATCTGAAAACAAATTCCGGAAAGACATTAGTTTTTTCCTTAATGGTCAATAACTATTCCGGATCTGTAGATATGGTAAAGAAAAGAATGGAAAAAATTCTGGAGCCTGCTCTGGAACTTTAAAATGTTTATTTTATATATTATAAGAACCTTTTAATCAACGATTAAAAGGTTTTTTTTATATTTGAATGATAGAAGATATCTGCATATGAGAAAAATTTACTTACTTATATTTGGAGTATTGATTGCTCAACAGTTTTATGCCCAAAAGACTGATCATAATATAGAAATGAAAGGACTGAGGGAAAAGGAAATGAAGTCCTTTGCCAATAGAATGGGAATTGGAAGTGTGAATCCCAATACTCTTAATTATGATCTGCGCTATCAAAGAATGGATGTTAGTTTAGATCCTGCATTTAATAGTATTTCGGGGTCTGTAACCTCACATTTTAAGCCTAATCAGAGCATGGGCAGTATTTATTTTGACCTGACCAATGTACTCACGGTTTCACAGGTACAGTATCATGGGAATAGTATCCCGTTTCAGCAGCTTTCTACCAAAGAAATTAAAATAGACTTTCCTGCTTCTATTCCTGCCAATACATTGGATTCACTTACCATTCATTACTCCGGTACTCCTGATCCGGCAAATGGTACGGTAAAAACAGGAACACAGGGATCAGGCGTAAGTACACCTGTACTTTCAACTTTAAATGAACCTTATGGAGCTCAGGATTGGTTTCCTACCAAACAAAGTTTAAATGATAAAATTGAAAGGTTTGATTTTAAAATTACTACTCCCTCACAATATAATGTTGCTGCAAATGGTAAACTGATGTCAGAAATCATTACGGCAGGAAAGAAACTAACTTTCTGGAGAACAATGTATCCTACACCTGCTTATCTTATAGCATTGGGGATTACTACCTATACAAAGATCAATGATGTGATTGGAAATCCGCCGTTCCCGTTTGTTAATTATGTTTATCCGTCAACAGCTGCTGACCCGGTGAAAATGTCCAATATCGATCAGACAAAACAAATAATGAATGTCTTCGAGAACTATTTCGGTCCATATCCTTTCCGGGATGAAAAATACGGACACATGGAATACCTGAATGGAGGCGGAATGGAACATCAGACCATGTCATCAATGGGAGGCTTTGCAAAAAGTCTTATCGCCCATGAGCTGGCGCATCAGTGGTTTGGAGACAAAGTAACGTGTGGAGCATGGAATGATATCTGGCTGAACGAAGGATTTGCAACCCTTGGAGAACATGTAGCCAATGAAAAACTGCTTATGACCAATGCCGAATTCATGAATTACCTTTCCGGGCAGATCAGTATGATTACAAGTAGCGTAGGAGGTACGACATATGTTCCTGATTCGGGGCTTAACAATATCTATAGAATCTTCGACAGCAGACTGACTTATGCTAAAGGAGGTTATATATTGAGAATGATCAAATGGAAACTTGGTGATGATGCTTTTTATCAGGCACTTAAAGACTATCTTGGAAAACCGGAATTGGCTTATAATTATGTAAGAACATCTGATTTTAATGCTTCTTTGTTACAGTCTACGGGAATAGATTTTACAGAGTTTTTTAATGATTGGTTGTATGGAGAAGGATATCCTACCTATGCAATCAAATGGAAACAAGCCGGAAATCAACTGGTTTTTAATGTTTCCCAAACCCAAAGTATGCCTTCTGTAAGCTTTTTTGAAATGCCTTTGCCTATTAAAGTAAACGGAACTGGCGGACAAACTGCGTATTTTGCGCTTAATAATACTTCAAACAATCAATACTTTTCAGAAACAGTTCCTTTCCCGGTTTCAAGCATTCAGTTTAATTATGAATATCAGATTTTGCATAAAAATTCTACGGTAGTTCAGGATAATACATTGAGTGTTTCTACGGTAGATAAAGATCATTTTGGCTTATATCCAAACCCTGCAAAGAATGAGCTTTACCTTAAAGGGGTTGATAAAGCTACAGAGTATTCCATTCATGGAGTAGACGGACGGTTAATAAGAACATCTGTTTATCAGCCAGGAAAAGCAATAGGAATAGCAGAATTGATTCCCGGAACATATGTCTTCACGGTGAAGGAAAAAAATATTAAGTTTATTAAACATTAAATAATTAAAAGAAGCTTTCAGATTTGAAAGCTTCTTTGTTTTTTTGCCGCTTTTGCTCCGCGTTCCCTGGCTTTTTTAATCTTATAATTAAACCATTTCTCTTTAAATAGATTTCTCATAAGGTTATCAAAATTTCTTGTCACCACCAGGTTTTTAAAACCTCGCCATTTCTCAAGAAGACTTGAAGGAAGTGCCCGTACAGAAACAGAATATCCTCCGGTTTCATACTGTATATAATGCCACCATCCGGATGGAATGTATAATGTTTCCCCGGGATGAAGAACAGCTTCGTATCCTTGTAAATAAAGAAGAGCAGGGTAGGCTCTGTAATCCGAGTCTTTTATATTAGGTAAGCTGTGGAAATTGTAAGGTAATTTATACATCAGATCAGATTGTTCCCATGGAAAAAGCCAGATCTTTTTAATTCCATGAAACTGAGTAATGAAAACATGGGACATGTCAATATCAATATGATTTCTTGTGGCTGAACCTTCTCCACCGAAAAACATAAAAGGCAGCCATTTCAATATTTTCCCGTTGGTGGCATCGTTATAGATAAGATCATCTTTAAGCTCCGGTTTGATAGTCAGTAAATTAAATAAAAAAAGGCGGTGTTCTGTAGGAGTAGAATCTATAAGGTCCAGATATTCTGAAAAAGTACTTTGTGCGATAGGCTGGCTTGCAACTCTGTTCAGTGAATCAATTTCATTACCATAAATATTTACTTTTTGGTCTCCTGCAATTTCCTTAAAATATTCAAAGCTCCATTTTTTAAAAGCAGGACTTTCGGGATCCACAAAATCCTCAAGAATAATCGGAATGCGTGGTTTCATATGCTCATTGAGAAATTGTCTTGAATTGATCTTATTTGTTTTCTGTACCGGAATCAGTTTCATACTCTGAAATTTTAAACAAATATAAATATTATCCTACTAAATTGGTAGACTAATTATGTTAAAAACTGAAATTTTAGAATTAAGCTTATAAAAGGTTTTATTTTACTGCCTTTTTAGTAAATTAGCACATCTAAAAAATTACTAAAAATGATTTCTGAAAAATACCTTCAACATTTACAGAACGAACTTCAAAATATTGAGAACGACGGACTTTACAAAAGAGAAAGAATCATTACGTCTCAACAGAGTGCTGAAATAGAAGCGAATGGAAAAAAACTTTTGAACTTCTGTGCTAACAATTACCTTGGATTATCAAACCATCCGGAGGTAATGAAAGCTTCTCAGGAGATGATCCAGTCTCATGGTTACGGAATGTCTTCTGTACGTTTTATCTGCGGAACACAGGATATTCACAAAGATTTAGAGAAGAAAATTGCAGAATTCTTAGGTCTTGAAGATACTATTCTTTATGCAGCTGCTTTTGATGCGAATGGAGGAGTTTTTGAACCGTTATTCACTGATGAGGATGCTATTATTTCAGATGAATTGAACCATGCTTCTATCATTGACGGTGTTCGTCTTTGTAAAGCGGCGAGATACCGTTACAAAAACAATGATATGGCTGATCTTGAAGCACAGTTAATTGCTGCTTCAGAAAAGAATCACCGTTTCAAAATTATCGTAACTGATGGAGTTTTCTCTATGGATGGTATCGTTGCTGATCTTAAAGGTGTTTGTGACCTTGCGGATAAATATGATGCACTGGTAATGGTGGATGATTCTCACGCAACAGGTTTCATCGGAAAAACAGGTCGTGGAACTCACGAAGCTAATGAGGTAATGGGTAGAGTAGATATTATTACGTCTACTTTAGGAAAGGCTCTTGGTGGTGCTTTAGGAGGTTTTACTTCCGGTAAAAAAGAAATCATCGATATGCTGAGACAACGTTCTCGTCCTTACTTATTCTCCAATTCACTAGCTCCTGGAATTGTAGGTGCTGCGTTGAAAGTGTTGGATATGATTTCTGATGATACTACATTACGTGATAAAGTAATGGAAAATGCAGACTATTTCAGAACGGAAATGAAAGCTAAAGGTTTTGATATTCCTGACGGTGATGCTGCTATCGTTCCTGTAATGCTTTACGACGCTCCACTTTCTCAGAAAATGGCTGAAAAACTAATGGACGAAGGAATCTATGTCATCGGATTCTTCTATCCTGTAGTACCAAAAGGGAAAGCGAGAATCAGAGTTCAGTTGTCTGCAGCTCATACAAAAGAGCATTTGGATAAAGCAATTGCTGCTTTTGAAAAAGTAGGAAAAGAATTAGGGGTTATTTCTTAAGATAAAAAATCTACGTTTATAAAATAAAAACAGGGTTTCTGATATTACAGAAATCCTGTTTTTTTATGAAAAATATTCATTGTCATATTAGCCATCATAGAGAAAGAACAGATCAGATTTTACATCTCTCAATGGTAAGTTGCATTAAGAGGATTGGATATGGTATAAAAATCATTAAAAATTTAACTATATTAAAAAATATATCAATATTAAAGCTATTGTTAGATTTTTTTTATCTGTTAAATGAATTCAGTTAAAAATGTTATTGCTGAATAGATGATAATATAATATATTTGAAACATTCATTCTAATAACCGTTTTGTGAAAAAATATTTACTTATTTCTATCTTTTTTAGTTTTTTTGAAATAATTAATGCTTAATCTAATGATTATAAATCAATAGTTACCGTAAGTGCTTTTGCTCCTTTTCGTGACCAACGCTATAATATAGGCTATATGCGGAAAATAAATGAAAGATGGTGGGTGGGAACCGAATTGGCATATGGAACCAGTAAAATAACTCCCGTAAGTATTGACCATTTTGAAGGAAAAAACAGAATTTTTGAGATAAAACCAGAAGTTTTTTACAGCCTGGCTCCACAATCAAGATTAAAACATTTTGTATCAGCAGAAGCTTTCTATTTAAATCAAATAGGAAAAGATATTTCGGGAAAATATTATGATGAAAATGATGTTTATTATTCTTTTAGTTCAGCAGATTATAAAAGAACCAAATATGGATTAAATATTAACTACAGTATTTTGCTTCATAAAGAGTCTTCATGGTTTGGCTTTATGCCTAAAATAGGCTTTGGCATCAGACAAAGGAATATTTCTTACAATAATATGAGAGGAAGGGAAGAAGAAGATGCTCCCAGAGATGGTCTTCCTTTTGATTATCATTTAAATCAGCAGGGCTCTAATCTGCGTTTCAATTTTAATGTTGACATGAAATTCATTTTCAAATTCTAAAAAATCCTTAAACTTTATTATTCGAAGCTAAAGATTTTAGATTAAATTCTCTTTTTTTCCGAAATAAGCTATCTTTGCAAACAAATTTTTAGGATGCTGTATACCATCATCAAAGCGCTGCACATTATTTTTATGGTAAGTTATTTTGCGGGGATTTTTTACCTCGTAAGAATTTTCGTGTACTATAAAGATACCGACGAATTTTCGGAAGAAAAGAAGAAAATTTTGAGGGAACAATATACATTCATGGCGAGAAGGCTGTGGAATATTATCACCGTTCCTGCCGGTGTTATCATGGCAGTTTGCGGGCTGGTCATGATCTTTTTAAACCCAGGATTGATGAAGATGGGCTGGTTTCATCTAAAACTGACTTTCCTGATCGGTCTTGCCATTTATCATTACTGGTGCTGGAAAAAAGTACTTCATTTAAAGGCTTTGAATGGAAATACCTTAGAAACGGCAAACATTAAACTGAGACAGGCGAACGAGATTGCTACTTTCATTTTATTTCTGGTAGTCTTTACCGTGATATTGAAATCTATGGCAATTGAATACTGGTGGCAATTAATTTCAGGATTTTTCGTTCTTGTATTTCTGATCATGATGACTGTAAAACTTGTTAATAAGAATAAAAAAAAGAAATAATTGTAAAAGAGCAGATAAATCTCTTTATACATCTTACTAAAAAACTATGATTGCAATTTTAAAGAAAGAACTTTGGAGTTACTTTGGAAACTGGAGTGCATGGGTGATTATTGCCGCCTTCAGTTTAATAGGAACTCTTTTCTTGTTCTTTTTCGACAACGACTCTAATATTTTTGAGATCGGAGCAGCATCGCTGCAAAGCTATTTTGTATTGGTTCCATGGCTGTTGATGTTTATCATTCCGGCTCTTTCCATGAAAACTTTTGCTGAAGAACAACAAACGGGAACGTTGAACTGGCTTTTTTCACAGCCGTTAAAAGTTTCTGAATTGATAGCAGGAAAATTCCTTTCAGTGTGGATCGTAGGCGTTTTATGCCTTATCCCATCACTCATTTACCTTTATACCGTATATGTTTTAGGAGTTCCGGCTGGAAATATTGATCTGGGAATGACCTTCGGAAGTTATATCGGGCTGATTATTTTAATCGCAGCATTTTCAGGAGTAGGAATTTTAGCCTCTTCGCTATCTCAAAACCAGATTATGGCTTATTTACTGGGCGTTTTCATGTGCTTTATCATGTATTTCGGAATCGAGCAGCTGGCAAGCTATAAATTGTTGGGAGGTGCAGATTTTATCCTTCAGAATATAGGTTTCTATCAGCATTTCCTTGGCTTTACAAGAGGTCTTGTAGATTTAAAAGATGTTGCTTACTTTATTCTGGTAATCGGGGCTTCATTAGTATTGTCTAATCATTTTATTAACAAAAAGAAGTAGAATTATGAAGAAGATCAATGCTAAATCTCCACTTGGGATTTTCTTATTTGCTATTATTCCTTTAGTCATTATTCTTACCTATTCAGGGATTAGATTAGATTTAACAAAGGAAAAAAGATATACCCTTTCAGACAGTACTATTAAAGTATTGGAATCTGTTAAAAAACCTTTAACCGTAGAAGTTTATCTTGAAGGAGACTTTCCGGCAAGCTTTAAACAGCTTCAGGGAGAAACAAAGTTTATGTTGGAAGAATTCCGAAAAGTGAACCCAAAGATTGATTTCAAATTTATCGATCCGCTAAAGTCCAAAATGTCTAATGATAGTCTGGCTGCGATGGGGATGCAACCTTCATACCTTCCGGATTCTAAAGATGGAAAGTTCACTCAGATTACCATTTTCCCATATGCTGTTATCAAATATGACAAAGCAGGAGTTTCTATTCCGTTAATTGTACAACAGGCTGGTATTGATGCTGATCAGCAGCTTACAAGATCTATTGAAGGATTGGAGTACAGTCTGGTTTCAAATATTAAAAATATTGCGGCAGATAAAAGAAAGAAAGTCGGGATTCTTGTAAATCAGGATGAATTGAGCCCAGATGAATTTCAAGGTTTTGTACAGCTGGCAATGGAAAACTACGATGCAGGTCCTGTTATTCCTAAAAATCAAACGGAACTTACTCTTGAAGACCTTCCTTTATTGAAGCAAATGAGTGCGTTGGTGATTGCCAAACCAAGAAAAGCGTTCACGGATAATGAAAAAGTGATCCTTGACCAATATATTATGAATGGCGGGAAAACCCTTTGGATGATTGATGCCGTAAATGCTGAAATGGATACGCTGACAAGATCTAAAAAGGTAATGCCTTTCCCGATTGATGTTAATATGACAGACTTTTTCTTCAATTATGGTTTGAGAATCAATACTGCTTTGGTAAAAGATGTAAAGAAATTTGCCTTATTGAAGCTGGTAACAGGAGAGGTGAGTGGAAACCCTCAGTTTACAAGCCTTCCTTGGCCTTATTACCCACTTGGTATTGCTGAAGATAATAATCCGATTACAAAAAATATCAATCCTGTAAAATTTGAATTCCCGACATCCATTGATACATTAGGAGGAAGAAAGAATATCAAAACAAAAGTTCTTTTTGAATCCAGTGAAAGAACATTATTGAAGCAGGTTCCAAACTATGTTGACCTTAAAGAAATAGCAAGTGTAGACAGTCTTGGACAAATGGAAAAGCCAAGTACACCGAAAATCTTTGCTGTAGCATTGGAAGGAAAATTTAATTCTGCATACGCTTCAAGGATTGAAAGAAAATCCTATCCCGGATTTAAGGCATCCAGCCCTGAAAATAAAATGATCGTAATTGCCGATGGAGACGTTGGAAGAAACAAAGTGATCAAAGGGAAACCACTTCCGCTGGGAGTTGATATGCTGACAAACGAGCAGTTCGGAAACGAACAATTCCTTAGAAATGCATTAGATTATCTATTGGATGACAGTAATCTGATGGAATTAAGAAACAGAAACATCAAAGAAAGACTTCTTGACAGACGTAGAATAGAAGAAGAAAGAACAAATTGGCAATGGTTGAATCTATTACTTCCATTGGTTATTATTGGTTTAATTGGCGGGCTATTCTTCTGGTTGAGAAAGAAGAAATTTGGTTAAAAAATAAAAGAGAAGCAAATTGCTTCTCTTTTTTATTGATATCAGTTAATTCTTTTTATGATTCAGTTTGATTTGATACTTTTCCAACAAATTCCATATTCCGTAAAAAGCATCATTCCCTTTTTTATCAGAGAAATTAGTATTGAAGATCATAATTCGTCCCAAATTATTTTTAGGGTCAAAAAACATCATAGACATAACCCCTGGATCTCCGCCAGTATGACCTATATAGCCTGTATACCCAAATCCAATGAATATTCCTGAATTATAAGATTCGCTGTATGGGTTTTTGTCATTTCGATCAATGAAATTGGATGCTTTAAGCTGTGGAGTGAAATATTCCTTATAGCTTTTTTGTGATAAAATCGTTCCTTTCCCATTATATCCTTTGATAAGCTCAGTTAAATATTTGCTCAAATCATTAATGCTGGTAATCATTCCGCCATCGGGATACGTAGCTGATTGATAATAAGGAAGAAGAGTATTTGGATTCTCGTAAAGTTTAGAGAATTTCGAAAATTGAATATCTTCAAACTTCCAGCCTGAATCATTCATCTGTAAGGGTTTTAAAATATATTTCTTTGTAAATGCACTAAATTCCTTTCCCGTTGCGCGTTCTACAATAAATGCAGCCAAAGCGGTTCCTACATTAGAATATTCATAAATTGCTCCTGGCTGATGAGACGAAAAACTATCTTTATTCCATTTTCCGTTTTCTGATAAAGCATTTTCCAAAAAATTACTCATCGTAATAATAGAATCTGAGGGATTGAATACCTGTTCATCGTCAAAATTAAGCTTGGCTCCCTTTAAATCCTGATTAGGTTTCAGAAAATAATTTTTAGATAAATAAAATTCATTATCAAGGATTGAAGAAGTGTGAGTGGCAAGTTGACGGATGGTAATCTGCGTTTGTGGAAAAAGAGGATTGGCTATCTTAAAAGGTAAATATTTCTGAATAGGATCATCCAGATTCAGTTTTCCAAGTTCCTGGGCTTTCAGAAGAGCAATTCCCACAAATGTTTTCGATACTGAGGCTATATTCTGTATAGTATTTTCGGTATAAGGTTTTCTTTCTTTTATATCTGAAAAACCAAATCCTTTTTGATAAAGAGTGGTCTGATCATTCACAACGGAAACAGAAAAACCATTGAAATCTCCCTGTTGGAAGATTGTATTTATTTCCGCGTGTAAAGAATCATTGACCTTTTGATAAGTAATGTCATTTGTATTTCTAATGGATTGAGAAGAAATAAACAAAGGAATGGTGACAAAAAATAACAAAGTCAATCTCATATGTTTTTAATAATAAGACACTTATTGAATGTGTTTTGTTACACAATAAAGGTAAGAATAAAAAAGACTGCTTCATAGAAACAGTCTTTTTTATATTTAATCTCCGCATCTGTATATAAACAGAAGGTGAAACATTTTAATTTATCTTTCCAATACAGGAATAATATGCTCCCAGTTCAGTTGTTTTGCATAATCTAATGCTGTTTTACCAGCTTTAGACTGAATATTTCTGTCTGCTCCGGCTTCCAGGGCAACCTGTACAATCGTTAGATTTCCTGCAATAGTTTCTCTGTGAAGTAAAGTAAGACCATTCTCGTCACTATGCTTTAATTCGTCAGGATTTTGTTGTAAAAACTCAAGAAATTTTTCCTTCATGTTTACACTCATCGGGTGCTCAACAAGATTTTCGGGCTCTTCAGTCTGTTTGTTAACAATTTGAATATCATTAAAATCACCAAAATCCAGCTGCCATGCATTATCATGATCTTTTCTTTCAGAAGCTGACATATCTGAACGCATTTTCTGAATGGTAAATCCACCATATGTTTTTGGAAGAGGTTCTGATGACGAAGAAAATAATTTAGAAAGTCCCTTAGGTTTCTGAACACTTGGGGTGATCGCAAAAAGCCAGTCGCTGATATCAGTAACAGGAATTTCAACATAGTCTCCAACCTGTACATTCTTCAATGTATTGGGCTCGTTGATCAGGTAGCCTTTGATACTATCACCGTCAAAAAAAATGTCATTGATCCACATGTGCTCAACATCTAATTCTCCAGTTTCATTTTTATCTGAAAAAGCTACTTTTACGCATGATACATTAAGCCCCGGGATAATTCTTCTGTATTCCCAAGATTGTTCACGCCAGAAATATTTAAAAGTTTCCTGTGCTTTCTTAAATGCATTGATCATTTCAGGATCATTTCCATCAGCAAAAAAGATTGAGTTTTCTTCCATATAATAATTAGGTTTGATTGATATAAGTCCTTACGACTCGTGGTCCTGATAAGCTTCTTTTGGGAGTAATACTGCAGTTTTATAATAACTGATATCTACAGGACATTGTTCCTGAAGTTCCTGGAACGTTTCATATTCATAATGTTCCCAATTTTGCTCGTTATCAGGATCTGCTGTTTTAGCAATGGCAAGCTCCAGCTTTCCATCCTCTTGATAGCTGCATTCTACTGCAGCATATTTTTCACCATTTTCGTCAGTTGTATACCAACATTTTACAGTTTTTTCAAGTTGTGGCGCTTGGGTTTCATTGTCAATTACCTGTGAGCATATGAAATTTTCAGGGTCATCAGCTTTAAAGACTGTTTTGGATATTAAAGGTTGCTCATCTACAGATAATGAATAAAGTTTGTTGGTGGAAATAATGAATCCATCAGCAGATTCTCGTTTTTCAATGTCAAAGAAATCAGATTTTTCCTTCAGATAATTAAGGACTTCTTCCTCATTATCACCTTCACTTAAGAAGTAATTGATGTTGTATATACTGTCGTCATTGATGAACTCAATCTCTTTCAGTATATCAGAATCACTTTCGTAATAATACAGATGATACTCATCTAATTTCACAGCATTGCTTTTGGAGATGACTTCTCCAAAAATGTTTTTGTACACTTTTCTCATTTTTAATCATGTTATTTAGTTTCATCTATTAGTTTAAGTGGTTGAAGCAAAGATAGTCTTTCTTTTTTATCTTAGCCTAAAGTGTAAAACGGTATTTATTTCGTAAATATTTTATATGTCCTTTATAAAATCCTCATATTCATAATAAAATCTTTCAAAACCGTCCATTCTGTCCACAAAGAATTCAAAAATTTCCTGCCAGGTGTTTTTATTAAAAACTGAAACACCATGTTTTTCTACCCATATCCGGCTGATTACCTTGCCGTTATCCAGGGTGAAGTATTCTTCTTTCTGAAAATCTCCAATAAAGTCCTTTAAAATATCTTCCAGAGACCAGATTTTTTCATAGTAAGCATTACGGAAAATTTCATCTTTCATTTCGATGTCTAGAGAAACTTCTGCTTTTTTGTTGTCTGCAGAGAATTTAAATGCCATATCCTTTACTTTGGTATCGTACAGGATCCATTTTCTTGGAAATGATTTTCCAAAAGCTGTCCAAAATTCCTTTTTTAGTTGCTGTGCTTCTTGTTTACTGAACATAGGGCAAACATACTCATTTAATAGGAAAAAGACAAAATTGTGGATGGACAAAAGTAAAACTGTAGAAGAGTGAATGGGGCAAATCTGTAATTTTACCTTTTACGTTAAAGATATTAAACAATTTTCTTATTTTTGCCGTAATGCTTTCAAAAAAATCTCAATATGCGTTTAAGGCACTTTCATATCTTGTAGAAAAAAGAAATGAAGGTCCGGTTCTTATTTCCGAAATTGCGGAACATAAAAAGATCCCTTTAAAGTTTTTAGAAAATATTCTGCTTGAACTGAAAAAAGCAGAAATCCTGGATAGTAAAAAAGGAAAGGGTGGGGGATATTTCCTGAGAGAAAATCCTGAAAATGTAAAACTTGCAAAAATTATCAGGCTTGTAAACGGTCCAATAGCAATGCTTCCATGTGTAAGTCTTAACTTTTATGAAAAATGTGATGACTGTAACGAAGATCACTGTGGACTGCATGATGTACTCATAGAAGTTCGGGATGCATCACTGAATATTTTGGAGAAAAAAACTTTAATGGATCTGGTCGACTGACCTGGTCCTTTTTTTTGAATTACTAGTCTACTTTTTTGGTAGGATAATATTTTTATTGGATATTTGTAAGACTTCAAATGATTAGACTATGATTTCAAAAGAAGATACATTGATAGCAAAACAGTTTGCTGTGGGGAAAATATGGAGAGATTCTGTTATTCTGAATGCTTATAAAAGTAATATCCAAATTGTTCAATTGATAATTCTATAGTATGGTTATTACAAGAAAGATTCAAATAAGACTCAATGTATTTTTTGTTACACTCGCATTGCTATCGATTACCTTTTTTTCAATGTATGAATTGGGGTATCTTGATGAGCTGTTGAATATTCTGGCGAAAGACAATTATATATTTTATTGGATGCTGTTGGTGGGAGTCCTTGCTGAAATTGTAGCCGGATCAATGGGAATGGGGTATGGTGTGATCTGTACAACAACGCTTATGTTCCTGAATATTCCGCCTCACATTGTAAGTGCAAGTATTCATTCTGCGGAAAGCTTTACAACAGCGGCTGGAAGTGTAAGTCATATCAAACTTAAGAATGTAAGCAAAAGTCTGGTGAAGAAACTTGCTGTTCCGGCTGTGATCGGTGCCATTATCGGAGCTGTCAGTCTTACTTATCTTGGTGAATATTATGCAAAGGTTACCAAGACAATTATTGCTTTTTACACTTTATATCTTGGATTTCAGATTCTTTCCAATGCTTTTAAAGAGAAACAAAGTAAAGCGTTAAAGAAAAAAACCAATCTTACGAGGCTGGGAGTGATCGGAGGTTTTATAGATTCTTTTGCAGGAGGAGGCTGGGGACCGTTAGTTACCGGGACATTGATTAAAAATGCTTTTACTCCAAGATTTGCTGTGGGAAGTTCTACCGTGGCAAAATTTATTCTGACGATTACAGCTGCAGTTACTTTCTTTTTTACTTTAGGAATTCAGCACTGGAATATCATTCTTGGGCTTTTGATTGGGGGAATTATTACTGCTCCTTTTTCTGCAATGCTTACTGCAAAGCTTCCGGTGAAAAAAATGTTTCTTGTAATCGGAATTCTGGTGATTGTAATGAGTTCTATAACTATTTATAAATCAGTGTTGAGTTAAAAAATATAGGATCATGTTGAAAAATAAACAGATCAAAAATATATTTGGTTTTGAAAATATTTTACTTTTACATCACTAAATATTAGAACATGAATTTACATATCATTGCACTTTTTAAGTTTAATGAAAACTATCTGATGGAAGCGGTAGAGCTTTTTCAAAACCTGGTAAAGGAAACGAGAAAAGAAGAAGGTTGTCTGCAATATGATCTTATCGAGGATAAAGATAATAAAGGCACTTTTTTTCTGATTGAACTTTGGGAAAGTGTTGATCACCATAACAGACACAACGGGCAGGATCATTTATTGGATTTCCGTAAGGATGCTTCCAAGATGATGGAAAGTACTGTGGAAGTATATAAAGGATTTAAGATCTACTAAAATAAAAAAGGCGGCTTCAGTGTTCTGAAGACCGCCTTTTATTAGAAAAAATAGAAAGTATTTAGAGTAAATATTATTTTACAATAAGTTTTTTAGTTTCTGTACTTCCGCCATAGGTAATTTTTACCATATAATTTCCTGAAGGAAGGTGAGAAAGATTCATATCCTGTCTGTAAAATCCAGTTTGATTTGTTAATTCAGCGGAGTGTACTTTTTTTCCGGTAAGATCATATACCTCTACATTCCCTTTATTGCTTGCTTTTTCTTTAACATCGAATAAAACGGTTACCTTTTTATCAGATGCAGTAGGGTTCGGATAAATTCCGAAAGAAGCTTTTTTACTTACTTCAGTGATTCCCAGAGATCCGGAAAGTTTTTTATACTTGAAGTACATATTTCCTGTTTGAGTACCTTCATTGGAAACGAAATACATTCTGTAGTAATCTGATCCTTGCTTGATATAATAAACCGCATCAGAGTATACTCCCGAAGTAGGTTTCCATGAGTGCCCGATTGTTGTAATGTTGCTTGAGAATGTCGCAGGTATATTACCTGTTGCTGCTGCCTGGGTTTCCGGTCTTACTTTAGCTACCGTAATATTTGGAGCCTGGATAACTCCTGACATTCTGTATTTCATTGTTTGTGGATTTCCTTGCTGATCAACATAAGGATAATCTGTGAAATATCTGGTAAACATTAAGTTCCATGAATTTTTTGAAGGCTCCATATTAGGAACTTTTTCTCCTGTATCAAATGAGAAATAATTGAAGAAAGAATCATCACTTCCGTTTGGTAATGTTCTGGTTTCCGTAGCCCCCCATGCTGTTCCGTTCCACTTGGAATATTTAAATGTATAGCCTCCATAAGCATCTTCAATAGCAAATTTTACATAAGCTCCTGATGCGTATTTTAAAACAAAGATCGCTTTCCCAATAATGTGGTGATTAACAGAGTTGTAAACTCCCCATCCTGTAGAAGGGGTATTAGGGTTAGGTCCTGTAATAGGTCCCTGTTCAAATGCTCCCTGGCTCCAATCATTAATTTGATCAGGATTATAAAGAGGCTCACCCCATGAAGCTTCATTGCTGATGTTGATATTATCCCATTCAGCTAAGCTTGTAGCAGCTGTATATACTTCAATATTTTTAGCATCATTGATTCTTGTTCCAACTGCATAAATAGAATTTCTGTAGAAAGCAACATCCCATGTATTTGCAGGCTGAGAAATTATATTTCCGTCTGCAAAATTAAAGAATACACGATTCTGATATCCATTCCCCATCGACAAGTTTGCCTGTGTGTATCCTAGTGCATCTGTCTGTGCTAAAACCGTCTGTTGAACGGTAAGAGCAAACATAGAAGCCAATAATAGTTTTGTTTTCATAACTTATTTTTTAATTCATTATTTAGAATGATTCCACAAAAGTATATATTTATTTTTAATGATTCTAAATAAAAACATGATTTTTATCGTGTTTTACAACTTAGCAGGGACGTTTAGAGTAAAATAAAAGCCGAAAGAAATGCATCTTCCGGCTCTATAAAGGTGAATAATAGTCTAATAAACCTTATTTCTTAATGAATTTTGATTGAATGGTTTTTCCATCAGCAGTTTCTATCACGATAAAATAAACACCAGTCTTCAGATTACTGATATTAAATCTCTGTCCGCTAGGTTTTCCTTCCGTTGTTTTCTGACCAGCTGAAGAATAGATTTTAATGTTTTTAAGATCTTTCTTAGAAATAAATTCAAGAGAAGTATTATCTGAATTTACAACGAATTTAACTTCTTCTTTTGAGAAAGCTTTATCATTTACTCCTAATGAAGCAGCGGTGTCATACACTACATCATCAATCTGGATCGCAGTATGAACAGAAGTGGGTGTAAATTTAAATACGATGTAAGACGATGATGAAGCTGGAATGTTTACACTTATATTTTTAATAACTCCTATAGTGGTTACGGTAGCTGGATCTCCTACCGGTACAAATGTAGCCATATCCGCAGGGTTAGAGGCAAGACCTACCTGAATAGTTCCCGTACCAGGAGATGGATCTACCAAAGTAGCATTAAATGTAACGCTTTTATCTCCTGTAGGAGCCTGTATCTGAGGTGATATTAAATACGATGACCCTGTAGCATTAGTTCCTGAATATGACTGAACGGCTCTGTTAGTAGTTCCTGCTACAAGCATTCTTGGCGGAACAGGTGGTGGTCCCGGGATCGTTACCATAGGAGCTGTTATTGCAGACCAGCCAAACTGTGGGAATGTAGTATTTCCAATTGTAAAATTATCAAAGTTTTCGTGGATGGTAGGCACCTGAGCCTTAGCTGTAAAAGCGGTAAACATCAAAGTTCCTAAAAGTAATTTTAATTTCATAGCTCAATCTTTATTTAGAATTATTATACAAAAGTATATATTTATTTTTAATCATTCTAAATAAAAGTTTTATATTTGTCGAAATTTTTACCGTTATGAAGAAGAAAGTGCTTTCCATTCTTTCATTATCCATTGCTTTTTGGATGAATGCACAAGAAAAGGATTCTCTTAATCAAAAGAAAATTGAAGAAGTTGTCATCACGGGGCAATACATGCAGCGATCCATCAACAAATCAATATATAAGGTTGAAGTAATAGATGCTGAACAGATCAAAAACATGGCTGCTACCAATGTGGCTGATGTTTTAAATCAAAGTCTTAACATTCAAATCACTCCAGATACACGTTCAGGAAACTCTACTGCCAATATGATGGGATTAGATGGTAGCTATGTGAAAATCCTTATCGATAATATTCCCGTTGTAGGAGATACAGGTTTAGGAAGTAATATAGATCTTACCAAATTATCTCTGAACAACATCGAAAGAATCGAGATTGTGAAGGGAAGTATGGGAGTAGAATATGGAAACGGTGCACTTGCCGGAGTTATCAATATCATTACCAAGAAAGGAAGTTCAAAAAAGATCAGTGTAAGAGCTTCTTCTCAAGAAGAAACGGTAAGAAATAACTACGACATTAAGAAAAAAGGAAACGGAAGACATATCCAGAATATAAACTTAGATTATAATATTGATAATAATTGGTTTGCAAATATTAACTTCAACCATAATCAGTTTATGGGCTATGAAGGAGATAAAAAAGGGTATAAATATTTTGAAACTGATCTAAGAAGAGGATACGAATGGAATCCTAAAGATCAATATGATGCTTCCGCATTAATTCGATATACAAAAAACAAAACCTCTTTCTATTATAAGCTTTCTTATCTTAAAGAGAAATTTAATTTCTATAATCCGGAAGTAAACATAGATCCTCTGAATGACGGAAATGGTGGAGCTTTATACAGAGGTTATGATAGAGAATATAATACGAGCAGATGGATTCATCAGTTCAATATCCAGACAAATCTGGGGCATATTCAGTATATGGGAGATTTTTCTTACCAGAACCAGGATAGAAAGTTTTATGATTATAATTATGACATTCCCAACAGATCTGTCTTAGATAAAGAAGAAGAACGATCTTACTATAAAACGAACGTTATCTATTCAAGAGGGATGTTTAGTAATTTCCTTGATAGTAAAACTTTTGATTTTCAATTAGGTTATGAACTCGATTATACGGATGGTTATGCTTCTTTGATTGCCGGGAAGTTTTTTCAGAAAGCGATCAACAGAACACTTTTTACATACTCGAACTTTATTTCAGGAGAATGGAATATTTCTGATAAATTCTCAGTAAGACCCGGAGCCAGACTTTCAGTGAGTGAAAAATTCAATAATCAGTTTAATTATTCACTTTCTGCAAGATATAAAACGTCTGAAAATTCCAATTTAAGACTTGTTGCAGGTACAGCAAATCGTTTTCCGACTTACGAGGAACTGTATACATTTTTTGTAAATCTTAATCATAACATTCAAGGAAACCCTGATTTGACACCAGAGAAAGGTTTCTCTACAGGGGCATTCTGGGATCAGAATTTTGTAACGGGTAATGATTGGAAGATTGCATATAGCGTAAGTGGTTTATACCTCGATGTGCGGGACAAAATAGAGATGCTTCTTATAAAAGATCCTTCTACCTACCAGTTCAGGAATATGGACAAATACAGAAATATGTTGTTCTCTGCCAATGTAGATTTCAAAAAAGATCAGTTTGGACTTTCCTTAAGAAGTGCTTTGGGAGGAACTTCGGTATCAATGAACTCAATGAACCATACTTCACCTACAGATTATCAGTTCCAGTTTCAGGCAGGAGCTGCAGCCAACTATAAGCTGAAGAATCCGGGAACTTCATTTGCTCTTTACTATAAATATACAGGACCAGGAAGATTGTATGTTTTTGAAAATGAACAAAAAGGGTTTAGACTTGGTAGAACAGACGGTTTTCATATGATGGATTTCATTGTAAGCCAGCCGTTCTGGAAAGATCATCTGGAACTTTCAGCCGGAGTGAAAAATATCTTTGATGTTACCAGTATCAATTCTACAGCTATGAAGGCAGAGGCTCATTCTATAACAGCTCCTACAGGTATCGTGAATTTGTACTATGGTAGAAGCTACTTTGCCAGATTAACCTTTCAATTTTAAATAATAAATTACTATGAAGTATTTAAAAATATTCTCTATCCTTTCCGTAATGCTAGCTGCACAATCTTGTGTTTCTGCTGACGAGGATAAAGTTCCCGCACCACCTATCGCCGGTTCTTCGGTGGATGTTCCGGTGGGAGGAGCTACTGAACCGAATCAGGTTTGGATTGACCTGAGTGATATGGTAAAAGACGAGAAAGAACCCAGAAAAACGATTAATAAACGAACAGACTGGAGTCTTGGTTTCTATACCGGTGATGATTTCAGAGTCATCATGAACGGATCTCTAGCTATGACAGTAATCAAAATACCTAATGCTACAGATATCAGTAAAGTAAAAGAATCGGATATTACCAATTTGAAGGAAATTGCTCAGGTAGGAACATTTGATGCTGAAAACATGAAGTATGTTGACAACCCGAATGGTAATTTCTTGACACAGACCACAGGAATTGACCCTATTAAAGAAAACGATGCCGAAAACCCTATTTATCTGATTAATTTAGGAAGAGAAATTCCAGCTGTTTCCAATATCGGTCCAGGTTCAGTATCATTGTCCGGAGATATTATAGGATGGAAAAAAGTTCAGATTCTGAGAGCTGCCAATGGATACAAAATCCGTTACGCTGATGTGAAAGACGGAAGCAAAATTGAAGAATATATCATTGCTAAAGATCCCGAATATAATTTTGCCTTTTTCAATCTTAAAACAGGAATGCCTGCAAAGATTCAGCCTAAGAAAAAGAGCTGGGATATTGGATTTACAACATTCACCAATGAAGTATTTATGGGACCTACAACGAGTGCCGGAAGTTACTTCTATGCAGATTTTGTAACCATTAATACACTTGAAGGAGTAGGTGCATATCAGGTAAATGTTACCGGAAATCTTGAACAGGCATATGCAGCATTTAAATTAAAGGATGTAGATCCAGGTAAGTTTGTTTTCAATGATCACAGAGCTATTGGAGATAAATGGAGAACTACTACCGGAACGTCAGATAACCCTGTTCCGTTTGTGTATTCAGACCGTTTCTTTATTCTGAAAGACACCAATGGCTTTTATTTTAAAGTGAAATTCCGCTCCATGAAAAGTAAAGCAGGAGAACGTGGTTTCACAAGCTTTGACTTCGATCCATTATAATAAATCAAATAATAGTATATCATGAAGAAATTTATCCTTGCAGCTTCTGTTCTTGTAGCAGTGTACTCTTGCAAAAAAGAAGAAGGTGCCAAAAAAGAAAATACAACAGAAGCTACCTCTGAAGCTCCGAAAACCAACAATAAAATCGTTTCCCTAAGCGGTGGAGTTACTGAAATCGTAAGTGCTTTAGGTCACGAAAAAGAAATCGTGGGAACAGACGTTACCAGCACTTACCCTGAAAGCTTAAAAGCAACAGCTAAAGATTTAGGACACGTAAGATCGATGACTATTGAGCCGATCATGGCTGTAAGCCCTACTTTGATTCTTGCTTCAGATAAAGATATCAATCCTGAATTATTAGGAAAAATCAAAACTTCAGGGATTAAAGCAGAAGTTTTCAAGCAGGAATACACTGTTGAAGGAACTAAAAAGTTAATCGAAGACGTTGCAAAAGCAGTTGGAAATACAGATTATCAGAAATTAAACGATAAAATAGACGCAGACCTTAAACAAGTACAGCCACTTGCTAAAAAACCGAAAGTATTGTTCATCTACGCAAGAGGAAATATGCTTATGGTTGCCGGTAAAAATACACCGATGGCTTCATTGATCAACCTTGCAGGAGGAGAGAATGCAGTGAATGATTTTGAAGATTTCAAACCGTTAACTCCGGAAGCTGTGGTAAAAGCTAACCCAGATGTACTGTTCTTCTTTGAAACAGGATTACAGGGAGCTGGCGGAAACGAAGGCGCACTTAAAATGCCGGGTGTTTCCCAAACCAATGCCGGGAAAAACAAGAAGATCATCGCGATGGATGGAGGATTAGTGTCAGGTTTCGGACCGAGACTAGGAGAAGCAGCAGTAGGATTAAACAAACTTTTAATTGAAAACACAAAGTAAACTATACTTTTATCTTACAATAAGTGCCATATTGCTGGTTATACTGGCTGTTGTGGCACTTTATATTGGCGTTTATGATTTCAATGGTGTCTCACCGTTTACTGTCTTAAACCAATTTATTCAAGGTGATCCGAATTTATCGTTAAGTGACAAATATGTAATCTGGGATGTAAGAACCTCCAGAATTATCATGGCAATCCTGATTGGAAGTATGCTTGCTGTTTCAGGAACTACGTTACAAGGTTTGTTTAAAAATCCTTTGGCAACGGGTGAAGCAATTGGTTTAACGTCAGGAGCTACACTTCTGGCAGCATTTGCTATCGTTTTGGGAGGACACTTTAAACAATATCTTCCTGAAATCGTACAGTTTTCGTTAGTAGGAATTTCAGCTTTTATAGGAGCTTTACTTGCAATGATGTTGGTGTACAGGATTTCTACAAGCGCAGGGAAAACAAACGTTGTTATGATGCTGTTAAGCGGAGTGGCAATTACTTCCATTGGTTTCTCAATTACGGGATTCCTGATCTATATTTCAAAAGATGAGCAGTTGAGAGACCTGTCATTCTGGAATATGGGAAGCCTTGCAGCAGCAACCTGGACCAAGAATATTGTTTTGGTAGTGGTGATGATCATTTCTTACATCGTTTTATTACCAAAAGGAAAAGCTTTGAATGCAATGATGCTTGGAGAAAGAGACGCACAGCACTTAGGAATCAATGTAGAAAGGCTTAAAAAGCAGATTGTGATTATCACTTCTCTGATGATAGGAACCTGTGTGGCATTTTCGGGGACAATAGGTTTTGTAGGGCTTATTGTGCCTTACATTTTAAGACTTTTATTTAAGTCGAACTATGTTTTTATTTTGCCATTGTCTGCTATTTTAGGAAGCATTTTACTCTTAATTGCAGATACCATCAGCAGAAGTATTGTGGCACCATCCGAACTGCCGATTGGTATTTTAACCTCACTGATCGGAGGACCGATTTTTATTGCTATTTTAATTAAATTTAAAAAATCACTCTAATGATAAAAGCACATCAGATCAATTACCTTCACAGGAATTTTAAAATTCTTGACAGTGTAGACGTATCATTAGGCTATGGAGAGTTTTTAGCAATTGTAGGTCCTAACGGAGCAGGAAAGTCCAGTCTTTTAAGTGTTCTTGCCAATGAAGTTAAAGAAGGGAAAACCAATATTTTATTTAAAGATAAACCTATTGCAGATTGGGATGTAAAAGAATTGTCTCAGCATAAATCCAAATTTTCGCAGCATAATTCCAACGAGATTCCTTTACAGGTAAAAGACGTAGTGATGATGGGAAGGTATCCTTACTTTGATGCACAGCCGGGAAAAGAAGATTTTGAAGCAATGAATAATATGATGTATGAAACAGACGTTTTTCACCTGAAAGACAGAGATTACAATACATTGTCAGGTGGAGAAAAGCAACGTGTTCATCTGTCAAGAGTAATGGCTCAGCTACAAAATAATATTACTCATAAGCTTGTGTTTTTAGATGAACCTTTAAATAATCTCGATGTAAAACATCAGTACAAAGCATTGGAGATTATTAAGAATTTTACGAAGAAAGCAAACAGTGCAATTGTTGTTTTACATGATCTGAACCTTGCTGCTCAATTTGCAGATAAGATACTCTTAATGAAATCAGGAAAAGTATCTGCCTATGGAACACCGGAAGAGGTTTTTACAGCCGAAACAATAACTAAAGCTTACAACTTTCCATGTACCATTTGCGGACATCCTATTACGAATAACCCAATGATCATTTTTGGATAACCATGGAAAAAGAAGAACTAAAAATCCTTGCACAAAATCTTGCCAATCCCCAGGGAGAAAAAGGTATAGAAATCGGTGAAATGATGAATGCCACTAACATCGGCATGACGTTAGAAAGTATCAGAACTCTTTTAATAGAAGATGACGAAGAGATTCTTGAAATAGGACACGGGAATGCAGGACATGTGAAGAATATCCTGAATCTTGCCCAAGGTCTGAAATACATAGGGATCGATATCTCAGAAACCATGCATAATGAAGCCAGAAAACTGAATAAAGAATTCGGAGACAAGGCAGACTTTGTACTGTATGAAGGGAATAAACTTCCGTTTGATGACGAAACTTTTGATAAAATATTTACCGTAAATACCGTTTACTTCTGGGAAAATCCTGTAGAATTTTTAAATGAAATCTATAGAGTTTTAAAAGATAGCGGGACTTTCGTTCTTACTTTCGGGCAAAGGGATTTCATGGAGAAACTACCGTTTACAGCCTATGATTTTACCTTGTACAACAATGATGAAATGGAAGAAATTGTTTCCAAAAGCCATTTTAAAAGAATGAAAACTTCTGAAAAAGAAGAACAGATAAAAAGCAAAACAGGAAACGAAACAATACAAAGAATTTATACAATTTTAACCATAAAAAAATAAGATAATGAGCATATTAGTTAATGATTTAAAGGAAAAATGGGAAGCTCTGAAAGCAGAAAATCCACACATAAGAATAAGAAATGCAGCCGCACAATTAGAAGTGAGTGAAGCTGAACTATTAGTGACAAGCATAGGAGAGGAAGTAGTGGTTTTGAACCCTGATTTTCCAGGAATTCTTACTGAGGCAGAGCAATTGGGAAAAGTAATGGCTCTTACCCGTAATGATGAATGTGTTCATGAAAGAAAAGGAATCTATCAGAATGGTGATTTCAGCAGCCCACATGCACAGCTTTTCGTAGGGGAGGATATTGATCTTAGAATCTTCCTTAACCACTGGAAATTTGCATTTGCAGTAGTGGAGGGAGATAAAAAAAGCCTTCAGTTCTTCGGTAAAGACGGATTGGCTTTGCATAAGATCTATTTAACAAAAAATAGTAATGACGAAGCTTTCAATGCAATCGTTGAGAAATTCAAAGCAGAAGATCAGCATCAGGCATTCACTTTTGAAGCAGTAGCTCCTAAGCAGGCTGAAAAACCAGATGCAGAAATAGATGTAGAAGGATTCAAAAAGGCATGGACTGAATTAAAAGATACTCATGATTTCTTCATGATGACCAGAAAATTCGGAGTAAGCAGAACTCAGGCTTTAAGATTAGCACCAGAAGGATTTACCAAGAAAATTGATAATTCAAAAGTCGTTAATATCCTTGAAGATGCTTCTGAAAAGAACACTCCGATCATGGTTTTTGTTGGAAACAGAGGAATTATTCAGATTCACACAGGAAATGTAAAGAAAACACTTTGGCACCAGCAATGGTTCAATGTAATGGATCCGGATTTCAACCTTCACCTGGATGTAACGAAAATTGCTGAAGCCTGGATCGTTAAAAAACCAACAGAAGACGGAGAAGTTACAGCCGTTGAGGTATTCAACAAAGAAGGAGACTTCATTGCTCAGTTCTTCGGAAAAAGAAAGCCGGGAATTCCTGAGCTTCAAGAATGGAAAGATCTAGTGGCAACACTTGATAATTAATAATTAGATGATTTGAATAAGACCGTTTTGTTTGTAAATTCAAAGCGGTCTTTTTTTATGGTAAAAGGGTAAAGTATAAAGCTTATTTGTACCCAATATTTATGTAATTTGTGGTTAAATTAAATAGGAAGATATAAAATGAAGAATATTTTCATCGCGATATTGCTTGCAGGTTTCTGTTCTTTAAGTGGTCAGGACTTTAAAGCGTATCAATTTTATGATAAAAAAGGAAAAGAAATAAAAACTGATAAATTAGTGAAGGAATTAGCTGATTATGATGTAGTTTTCTTCGGAGAAAATCATAACAGTTCAATCAATCACTGGCTTCAGCTTAAAATTACCGAAGCATTATATGAAAAGAAAAACGGACAGCTTATTCTTGGGGCAGAAATGTTCGAAAGAGACAATCAGGCTCAATTGAACCAGTACTTAAGCGGAAAATTTGATGCAAAAACATTGAAAGATTCAGCCCGTTTATGGAATAATTATGCAACCGATTATAAGCCTTTGGTGGATTTTGCTAAAAACAAAAAATTAAGCTTTATTGCAACCAATATTCCCAGAAGATATGCATCTCAAACAGCAAAAGAAGGGTTGGAATCTCTAAACAGATTGAGTGAAAAGGAGAAAACATATATTGCTCAACTGCCAATCAAAGTAAGTCTGGAAACTCCCGGATATACTGAAATGAAAGCTATGATGGGAGATCATGCTGAAGGAACAAAAGTGATGAACTTTATTTCTGCGCAGGCAACAAAAGATGCTACAATGGCAGAATCTATTATGAAAAATATCCAACAAGGAAAGACTTTCATTCATTATAATGGAAACTATCACAGTAAAGAATTTGGTGGAACTTATTGGTACATCAAACAGAAAAACCCGAATCTGAAAATGGCTGTTATTTCTGTTTTTGAATCAGAAGATCCAGAACTGAAAGTCCCTTCAAAAGATTATATTCCTACAGAATTTAATCTGATTATTCCGGGTGATATGACAAAGACTTTTTAATGATTTTGTTCTCGCAATATTTTAAACATAGTTTTATCATTTCGTAAGAATCTAACACAACTGTTTGATCTTGAGGTGAATAAAATTCAACAAAATAAATATTCTAGAAATAGGATAAAATTCCATAGAAGCGGGTTAAAGCCCGCTTTTTATATTCAAAAAAATCAATGGCTTTAGCCAAAACCTAAAAAACAACATAATTACCCATCTTTCTTCCACAATTTTTACCTTTGTACTACATTCAATCCATATGAAAAAATTATCCATTCTATTTATATTTGTTGTTGGTTTATTTAATGCCCAAAAACTTACCTCTGGTGAATTATCAATTATTAATCAAGGTGATGTAAACACTGCTTTGCCTATTTATCAGACTACAGATGATCATCAACATAAAACCTTGTTGAGCCTGTCCACAGAAATTGATCCTGTAGATCCAAATACAGCAGTTTTGGTAAAAAGAATGAAAGAGTCGCTTCTTTCCACAGATGGTGGAGTAGGAATTGCGGCACCACAGGTCGGAATCAATAGAAAAGTAATTTGGGTACAGCGTTTTGATAAAGAAGGAACGCCTTTGGAATACTTTATTAATCCGGTGATTGTATGGAGATCTGATGTACAGAATCTTGGTCCGGAGGGAGATCTTTCCATTCCCGATTTCAGAGATCAGTTTTACAGAAGCAAAGTGATTCAACTGGAATATGTGGATTTAAAAGGTCAGAAGTACTCAGAAATTGTAGAAGGGTTCACAGCGGTTATATTTCAGCACGAAATTGATCATCTTTTCGGAATCCTGATTTCTGATAAAAAAGAAAAAGAGAAAAATGATTCTTATAAAAAAATAGATGCTTATCAAAAAAGCAATCTTAATAAACGATAAACATACTATAAGTAATTGTTTCATCAAATTGTAACCCATTAAGGAAATTTGAGAATTTACGTTTGATTAAGAGAAAATCAAAGCTTTTTATTAGAAATTAAACTTTGTGTTTTAGAAAACACTAATTTTACGAATGTTAGCACAAATTTCACAAATTAAATGCATTAAATAGATGCAATAATCTGTGTTTATTCTATAATTTTAATTAGCAATAAGCAGAATGTTATTTTGCTTTTATCAGCTCATACTCATTCATTCTTCGAAAAGTATACAATTGCATTTTATCTTTTTCCATAAAGCTAATAATATTGTATACAGTGGGTCCTTTTAGAGTATCTTTTTTTAGAGCGAAAGATATGGTAAGAGGAGAATTATTGTATGAGTTGAGGATAGCAGATCTATGTTTTTTCAGGATTTTTGTTATTTCTGAGGTCTTTATTGGTTGAATTCTATCAGTAATTTGATTACTATTGCTGATATAGGCAAGAGAATCTTGTTTTGAAAGCTCTGATGAAACTCCACACATTGAAATTTGGGGTTCAAGAGAGTTAATAATATAATAGGAATTATCTTCATCAAGAATTAAAAAATGAATACTGCCTTGAAAATAATTTTTGTTCAGTTTCTTTTCTTCTTTTGGCATCATAGGCATTAAAGAATCGGCTTTAACAGCATTGGATTTTAGGCTGTCTATCTTTTTACTAAACTCAGATACACTGAAATATTCCCTTGAAATGAATTCCTTTTTCTCTTCGTTCTGAGTTTTTGTACAGCTAAAAACGAAAGTCAGAATTACTATATTTATGATAAACTTCATTGAGTGTGTAACTGTTTTAAATTCATAGTTATAATGCGATTTTTCTCATATGCCACGTATATTAACCCTGTTTCTGCAAGTTACAAAAACTTGTGTGAGAAATATAACCATTTTGTTTCCTATCAATATACATTAAAATACAAAATGATCTGTTTCGAATCCGAAACAGATCATTTCATAAATATGATTAAAAAAAATTGGATTAATCGTTGTTCGTTACTGAAAGTTTCACCTCAATATTATTTCTTGTCGCATTAGAATAAGGACAGATCTGGTGTGCTTTTTCCGTTAAACTTTGTGCTTCTTCAATAGAAACTCCCGGAATATTCACATCAAGTTCTACAGCTAATCCAAAGCCTCCGTTTTCAATTTGCCCAATGCTTACCTGTGCTGTAACAGTTGTCTCACCAGTTTGTACTTTTCCTAAACTGATTACTCTGTTTAGTGCGCTGTCAAAACATGCAGAATATCCTGCAGCAAAAAGCATTTCCGGATTAGTGAAGTCATCATTTGCTCCTCCTAATGCTTTAGGCATTTTTACTTCAAGGTCTAAAACTCCATTTTCACTTTTTACATGTCCGTTTCTTCCTCCTGTAGCAGTAACTTTTGTTGTATATAAGGTTTTCATTTATTTTTCAATTTTGTTTAATATTTTAAGGACTGTTTCTTTTAATTCTAACAATTCCTCCGGTTGTATGCCGATTTTTTCCTGAATTTTTCCCGGAATTGCACATGCTTTTTTCTGTAGCTCTTTTCCGGCATCTGCTAAAAATACTTCAACCACTCGTTCGTCCTCTTTTTTACGTTTTCTTACTATAAATCCTTTCGTTTCCAGTCTTTTAAGGAGTGGTGTCAATGTTCCACTATCCAGGAATAGCTTTTCCCCGATGTGGCTTACCGTAAGTCCGTCACCATTCCATAATATCATCATTACAAGATATTGAGGATAGGTAATCTCCAGTTCATCAAGAAAAGGACGATAAAGCCCTGTGATTTCCTTGGCAATTACATATAATGGGAAACAGATTTGGTTTTCTAGTTTTGGGGTATTTGAATTTTCCATAAGTTTGAGTACGAAAGATTCGTGAAGGTATTACTTTTTAATGATAAACTCGTCCATTGGAATACGGACTTTTTTCATAGAAGACAGCCAGTCATTAGCTTCATCACGGTATCCAAGGTATAAAAGACTTACACTTTTTAAGCCTAATTCTTTCAAACCAAGTACTTCATCTACCACTGCATTACTGAATCCTTCTGCTGGTGTACTGTCAATTTTAAGTTCAGCCGCCTGTGCAAGGGCAATTCCTAAAGCAATATATGTCTGGCGTGCTGTGTGTGCAAAATGTTCCTCAGGAGTTTGCGCTCCGTACATTTCCTTGATTTTATCAGTGTAGCTACCGAAACGTCCTCTTGGAAGATCTCTTACATCTGTATGATAATCATATACTTTGTCTATTTTCTCATTAGAATAGCTATCCCAAGCTGCAAAAACCAAAACATGAGAAGAATCTCTCATCACTTCAGGGTTTAAAGCTCCGGCAACCATTTTTTCTTTTATTTCCTGATTTTCCACTACAATAACGCGGAAAGGCTGTAATCCTGATGAAGTGGGAGCGAGTCTTGTTGCTTCAAGGATCTTATTTAAATCTTCTGTTGATACTTTTTTTGTAGGATCGTATGCTTTTACCGCATGTCTCCAGTTTAAATTTTCTATTAATGACATTTTCTTTTGGTTTTTAAATTAAACTACTTCCGTCATTTTTATTGATTTTGGAAAAGATTCAATCGAAATGACATTGCAAATATACAATAAATTAAATTGTACACAATTTAATTTTGAAAAATTTTATTGATGCCGATTTTATTGAGTGTTGAGTATGGGAAACATAATTGGTGGAAAACGCTGTATTGATAGGAAGAAACAAGAGCTTTTTGGTTTTAAAATATTTATTAAAAAAATAATTAAAGCTTTGTAATGAACTTCCACACGATTCGGATTTTTTCGGAGAAGGGTTATTTCAATCTTTGTAATAGAATTTAAAAACAAGAAACAATGCAGAAATTTAAAAACAAAACAGCTTTGATTACGGGAGGAACCAATGGAATGGGTTTTGCGACAGCGCAACGATTTATTGAAGAAGGTGGAATTGCCATTATTACAGGAAGAAGTGAAGAAACAGTGAATAATGCTTTAGAAAAATTAGGGGGTAGAGCATACGGAATAGTATCAGATTCCGGAAGGATGAAAGATCTTATGCAGTTGCAACAAGAGGTTAAAAGATATACAGAAGAGTTGGATGTAATCTTTGCCAATGCTGGTTATGGGAAATTTGCTTCTATTGAAAATGTGGGAGAAGAACAATTCGATGAACTCTTTAATGTATTGGTAAAAGGACCTTTTTTTACGGTTCAACAAATATTGCCACTCATGAAACGAGGAAGTTCAATAATCTTCAATACATCTGTTGCTACAGAAATAGCAATGCACAATTTTTCGGTGTATTCTGCAGCAAAATCCGCCGTACAGTCTTTCATTAGAACATTTGCGGTAGAGCTTACGGAAAGAGGAATCCGCGTGAATGGAATAAGTCCGGGGCATATTAAAACTAATATTTTTAATAATACAGGTTTAACAGCGGAGCAAATTGAAGGTGCTGTTCAGGATATTATCCCTACAATTCCTTTTAAAAGACAGGGAGAACCTACTGAAATTGCCAATGTTGTATCATTTCTTGCCTCCGAAGAAGCTTCCTATATCCATGGTGCGGAAATTAAAGTAGATGCCGGAATATCAGTAATAAGATAATAAATGAAGGAAGAAATGAAAAAATTACTTTATTTCATTGATCTGTTTAATCATATTGGTTTTGCTTTCAACGCCTATATTATAGGTTTTACCTTTTTTAAAACTTAGATTAACTTTTTCCATCATTGTTTTATAATCCGGAGATTTTTTTGAGAGATAAAATACCTGTGCACTTATTCCAATGGCTACCCGTACAACTTCTTCCGGTTTATCAGGATCTTCAAGGATATTATTGATGGTAGCATTATTATACCAGATGAGTTTCTGAGACTCAGAGTTGGATGAACAGGATGTGATCATGGTAAACAGTAATAATAAATAAGTCCAGGCTTTCATAATATAAAATTATTAGGTAAAAAGCTCCTGCAATATATGAATAAATGCAGGAGCTATATAAAAAGTTAGTTAGAATCCGCAATGTGCTGTACTAGGTACCGGAGCTGAACAGCCTGATAGTGCTGAGAATGCCGTTAATGTACAGTTGGTATTTACCAGATTGTTATCATATAATAAAGATCCTGATGTACTTCTGTAATATACATTTCCAGGTGTATTGGCATAAGAAGAAACAGAAGTAGAACCACACGTAGAGTTTGTACATGCTGCTCTCCATGCTGTATCCGTAATAGGACCAGTTGAATTTAATGAAGGATCTATAATTCTTTTTTCCACTACTCCGGAAGCATTTTTAAAGCTTACAAGAATAGCCACGTGATATACCCATGATACACAACAAGTACCAGTAGAAGCTCTTAAATTACCATATACGAATTGCTTTTCACATTCATATCCGGCATTGTTCAGGATTTGTCTCATTTTGTGAGCCCTTGCATAGCATCCATCTACCGGATATCTGAAAGTAATGCAAGGTGAAGATGCTGTAGTAGTTCCACAGGATTGATTTTTAATTTGAGTAAATAAACTGTTTAAAGTTGCCACATCAGGAATAACACTTGCAAGTCTGTTAGCTGCTCCTTTTTCAGTTTTTACCTCTTTTGTGAGGGTAGACTTAAAGAAACGAACGTCTTCCATAGTAGGGCTTTCCACTTTTGCAATCTCATTGGAATTACCTTTAAGGGAAATACGAACAGGAGACTCATTTTTTACAGCCTCGCTGATCATGGAAATAAAGACTTCATTTTCCTTTGTATCTTTAATCATATAAGGCTGAGCCGAAAGAATAAAGGAAACTCTAAATTGATCACCTTCTTTATCAATCCCAACCGGAACAGTTCGTCCAAAGTCTTTCATTACAATTTCCTTGGATTCGGAATTTACGACTTCCTGATTCGCACTTGACTCTGAACAGGAATTAATAGATAGTACTGATACAAATACCATCAGGGATAGCAAAATTTTTTTCATAGTTTTCAATATTTTGGTGGTTATGATTTTACTCTAAATAGTAAATTCTTATTCACTATTTAGTGATATTAAAATTATGAAAAAATAAAACATATGCAAGAAATTTTGCAAAAAATAATAGATTGATGGAAATTATAAAGTTTTATTTCAAATAAAAAGGTATGGCTGCTTTTATGATATTACTGGTTTTTACACCATTCAATAAGTTCAGGGTACAATTCTTCAATTTTTTTCCCGGGATATTTTTTTCTCAAAGATAAAAGCTCGTCGTTGAATTCTTTTATTTTAATAAAGCCTCTTGCCTTCAATACCGAATTAATATCCTGATAAGCATAGGTAAGAGTAGGAGTGTCATTTGAATATTTATCAGCACAGAATAAATAGTATACAGAAAAAGTCATGTATTCGTCAAAAACACGGGATGGATTAGGATAATATTCCGTCCCTTCCTGTTTTACATCCACCCATTTTTCTCTGTCTTTAAGGGCTTCATTCAATGTTTCTGTAAATTTTTTTGTGGGAGCATTCGTATAATTGTGGTCAATTTCTGTAAACATCACTCTTGTATTGAAAACGATATTCTGTTTTTCAGAAAAACCTTTAACCTCTTCAACAGGGGGAAGTACCATTAGAATTTGTATAAAATCATTATCTCTGTAAGTCGTGGTATAATTCAGACTATTGATTAAAGGCGATGTTAATATCGTATAATTGTTGACTTTTGTTTCGAAATTCTTTTCCAGCCATTTCCATTGTTCATCCAGATTTGCAACCTTATTATACTGGGAAATTAAACTGTTATAATAGGGAATATGTTTTTTATAAAATTCTCTGAATCCGGTTTTCTTAGCAAAATCTTCAAGCTGTGTTTTGTAAGTTGTGATAGGATTTATCTTGACGGTAGTATGGGATGAAACACTTTGAGCTGGGAAAAGGTAGTTTTTATTGGGAATTAGTTTGTTGCCTTTAAAATCGTAGCTGATGGCATTTCCGGTCAGAAGAACATAATTGGTAGGATTAGCTTTCATCAATGAATCTATTTTTCCAATAATTTTTTCATCTTTAAAAGCCTTGAACTGTTTTAAAACATCCTGATAATAATCTCCGGATTGTTGTACCATATCATCATTATCCAATCCGACCTCTGTGATGGCAATCATAATGTGAAGAAGTTCTTTTACTTCATCAACTTCAATTTTGGTTTTTCCCTGATTTTCTTTTTTAAATTTTTCGTCAAAACTGACTTTCTTCATTTCTTGAGTATAAGCTGTAGCGGCTATAAACAGACAGATGAATAAAATGGCTTTTCTCATGTATAAGTTAGGTTATTAGATAAAAATATCCCTATGCATCATTATTATAGATCCATAGGGAAAGTATGTTTTGTTTAGGTTTATTTGTAGATCAGTTCAGCCTGGAAAACATCAGCAAAATGCTTTCTGATTTTGGCTTTTATATCTTCCATTTCTTCAGGAGTCAATTCTCTTTCAAGTTCTCTTTTTAAGGAAGTAACCTGCTTATCTTTGATCCCACACGGAATAATGTATTCAAAATAACGCATATCGGTATTGATATTTAAAGCAAAACCGTGCAAAGTAACCCATCGGGAAGCTTTCACACCCATTGCACAGATCTTTCTGGCATAAGGTTTACCTACATCCAGCCATACTCCTGTCTCTCCTGGGGAACGTTCTCCTTTAAGACCATATTCACCAATCGTTCTGATGATCACTTCTTCCAGATTCCTCATATATAAATGAATGTCTGTAAAGAAATTTTCAAGATCCAGAACAGGATACCCTACGATCTGCCCAAAGCCGTGATAGGTAATGTCTCCACCACGATTGGTTTTTACATAGGTAGCCTCAAGTTCTTTTAATTTATCAATTCCGGCAAGCATATTCTCTTCATGACCGCTTTTTCCAAGGGTGTACACATGTGGATGTTCTACAAAAAGAAGGTGGTTTGGAGTCGTAATATGCTCTTCTGCAGGTAAGTCTCTGTTTTTTATTTTGGTGTCAATAATATCCTTCATCAGTTTTTCCTGATAATCCCAAGCGGGCTGATATTCTTTTATTCCTAAATCTTCAAATTCTACTGCTTTATTTTGATTTGTATTCATTTCAATTTTTGATATACAAATTTAGTGAATTTTACCCTTTTATGGAATGGATAAAATCTATGGCATTTTTCTTCCAATCTTTGTCCTGAAGAAGCACATTCACAAAAGCTGTTCCAATGATTCCGCCGTCTGCTTTTTCGGTCACATTTTCAAAATCTTCCTTTGATTTGATCCCGAATCCTATCATGACAGGATTTTTAAGAGGAAGGTCTGCTAACCTGGACAGATAATTTTCGTTTTTCAAAACTGTATTTTCATTTCCGGTAGTAGAAGAGGAGCTTACTGCATAAAGGAAACCTGAGCTTAAAGAATCCAGATATTGTATCCTTTCATCCGAAGTTTCCGGAGTCACTAAAAATGTAAAATTAAGATTGTATTGTTTCAGGATCTGCTGATAATTTTTCTCAAATTCAATGGGAGGAAGGTCAGGAAGGATTAATCCCGAAACACCACTTTCCGAACATTCTTTGCAGAATTTTTCAAATCCAAAACTCAATACAGGATTGATATATCCCATCAGAATAATAGGAACATTGATTTTATCTTTAACTGTTTTTAATTGTGAGAATAGTTTTTCAATGGTCATTCCGTTGTGTAATGCCAGTTCGTGTGCCTTTTGAATCACAGGTCCGTCTGCTACAGGATCAGAATAAGGCATTCCGATCTCAATCATATCTGCTCCGGAATCCTGAATCAGTTGTATAATGTCTGCAGTATCTTCCAGTTGTGGGATTCCTGCGGTGAAATATATGTTTAGCTTTTTCATTTTGTATTAAATTAATGATGTGAAAAATCGTTTTAAAATCGTTTTAAAATCATTTTTTAACGATACTTTTTACAGATTTTTCAAATAGGTTTCCATATCCTTATCTCCACGACCACTCAGACAGATTACCACCACATCGTCTTCGTTGAATGTTTTTTTATCTAAAACAGCGAGTGCATGTGAACTTTCCAAGGCAGGAATGATTCCTTCAAGTTTCGTTAATTCAAAAGCACATTTTAAAGCTTCATCATCATTGATACTGAAAAACTCAGCTCTTTTTTCCTTAAATAAATGAGCATGGAACGGTCCGATTCCTGGGTAATCTAATCCGGCAGAAATAGAATGTGGCTCAATCACCTGTCCGTCTTCAGTTTGCATCACAAGGCTTTTACTTCCATGAAGAACGCCCAATGTTCCTAAGAAAGTAGTTGCGGCAGATTTTCCGGAATCTACTCCTAAACCACCGGCTTCCGCAGCAATGATTTTTACATCTTTTTCTTCTACAAAATGATAGAATGTTCCGGCAGCATTACTTCCGCCACCTACACAGGCAATCACATAATCAGGATTTTCTCTGCCGATTTTCTCGTTTAGCTGTTCCTTGATCTCCTTTGAAATAATACTTTGAAATCGTGCCACAAGATCCGGGAAAGGATGAGGTCCTACTACGCTTCCAATCACATAATGAGTCGTAACCGGATTGTTGATCCAATCTCTTAAAGCTTCATTCACAGCATCTTTTAATGTCTTCGAACCTGAAGTAGCAGCAATGACTTCTGCTCCAAGCATTTTCATTCTTGCTACATTGGGGGCCTGTCTCTGGATATCAATTTCGCCCATATAAACGATGCACTCCAAACCAAGTAAGGCGCATGCCGTCGCAGTGGCAACTCCATGTTGTCCGGCGCCGGTTTCAGCGATGATTCTTGTTTTTCCAAGGCGCTTTGCCAGAAGTACCTGCCCTAATGCGTTATTGATTTTATGAGCGCCCGTATGATTCAGGTCTTCACGTTTTAAATAGATCTGAGTATTGTATTTTTGACTTAGATTTTTAGCAAAATAGAGTGGCGTAGCTCTTCCCACATAGTTTGTAAGAAGATCCTGATATTCACTCTGAAAGTCTTCAGATTCTATGATTTCAAGATAATTCTTTTGTAATTCCTCTACATTCGGATAAAGCATTTCGGGGATAAAAGCACCTCCAAATTCTCCATAATATCCATGTTCATCAGGGTTTTTATAATTCATTTCTTTATTCTTTAGTAATTAAATAAGCATTATTTTCAGTACTCAGCGTACTCAGTTGTTCTTTTTTCTCTTGTGAGATATGAAATAGTAAAATATCATCGTCTTCAGCATTGATCCATTCAGAACCAGCATTTTCTTTGATTGATTTTGCCTTGTCATATAATATTTCCACATCACATTTCTCATAAAACGGTCGAAGGTCTTCATGACAAAACCCTATAGTTTCCCTATTTCTTTGGGTAACATTTTCTTTAAAATACTGAACCAGCAGAGCTCCGTATCCTTTTTTCTTTTGAGCAGCCACTAACCCAACTGCTTCTGCATAAGCATAGGGTTTCCCGGAAATTTCCAACGTAAAGTCAAAATTAAGACGGATAACAGCCAGAATGTTTTGCTGAAAATCTACAAGAAAATGAAATTCCGAATCTTTAAAAAATGTACGGAAAAAGGCAGATTTCATCGTATTCCATGCAGAAATGTCCCAAAGCTGAAGGATATGTTCTATTTCCTGTTCTGTTAATTCATTGGTTTGTTTTATCTGATATTTCATGATTGGTATTTATAATCAAAGTTAACAAAGAGTCCCAAAGGGACGATTTATCTATAGGAAAGGATGGAATCCTTTCTTTCAATGTTATCAACGTTATCAATGTATCAATAACGTATCAATATATTCCATAATATCAATCCCATAAAAATTTTTCATCATAATCCATTTGATGTTTTTCCAGCATTCCAATAAATTCATTTTTAAAATCCTGTTTTTGATGATGTTGGCGTTGATTTTTAATATATTTTGTCACAATATAAACATCCTTTTCACCCACAGAAAACGCACCATAACCATCCTGCCAAAAGAAATTTTCGTATTTCTTACCTTTTGTTTTGATCCATTTTGAAGAATGTGCCTTTATTTCCTGAACCAATTTCATTAATGCAATCTTCCTGGACAATCTACAAAGAATATGAATATGATTGTCTGTTCCTCCGATCTGTAATGCATAGCTTTCGAAATCTTTACATAATGTGGCGATGTAGGCATACAATTCTTTTTCTATGTTTTCATCGATAAAATCATTCCTGTATTTTGTACTGAATACAATATGGATGTAATTTTTGACTAATGATTGCGGCATTTGTGTTTTTTTTGTGGTTTGTATTTATATTGTCATGAATGGTTTATCATTAATATTAATTGGAATGTTTCAAATTCTGGGTTAAATCGTCCCGTTGGGACTCATTGGGATGATTGTTTTGAATGTTTTTATTTTATCTATATTTTTATCACCTGGAGCTGTTTCAAATTTTGAATTGATGTCTAGCGCGAAAGGTTTTTGGCGCAATGATTCAATATTTTTGATATTCTCTTCTGAAATGCCTCCACTCAGAAAATAGGGTAGTGGGATTTCAAATTCATTTAATATATTCCAGTCAAACTGTTGTCCTGTTCCTCCGAATGCCTTGCTGTCTGTATCAAATAAATAATAAGCGATAGGCTGCAAATTAGAGGTTGTTATTTGAGTGAAAATCTGCTCTATTTTCTCTCTGTTCTCACTCATTCCATTCCCGATTCTGATGACCTTGATTATTTTGACATCAGAAGATAATTTTTCTCTTAGGTCATTAATAAATTGATCATCTTCATCACCATGTAACTGAATAAAATTGAGCTTTCCCTTTGTTGCTGTCTCCACAATTTTTTCTGCCGTTTCATTGACAAAAACTCCCACTTTTCCCTGATGATCAATCTTTGAAATATCTTCAAGACTCAAATGGTTCAAAACATATCTCGGCGATTTTTGGTAGAAGATAAAACCTAGAAAATCTACTTTCAGGGAAATCAATTCCTGAATTTGTTCCGGATTTGTTAAACCACAGACTTTGAGTTCAGGGAAAATATTATTTGTTGGTTGCTCATTCATAGATGTTGATTTGTACTAGTTCAGAGATCAATTCATTTCAGATTGATAAAGGAAACTCTTCAAATGCTTTTGCCGGATTAGGATTTCTCATGAAATATTCTCCCATCAGAAAACCGTCAAATCCTTTTTCCTTTAAAAACTTAAAATCTTCAAGAGCATAAATTCCGCTTTCTGCCACAGATAAAGTATCTTTTGGAAGCTGATCTTTCAACTGAACGGAATGTTGTAAATCAACTTTAAAATCTTTCAGGTTTCTATTGTTTATTCCTACTAAATCAATTTCTGAATTAAAATGTTTCAGTTCTTCTTCCGTGTGAATTTCCAATAGAACTTCCATATCCAGTTGATGAGCAAGCTCTGTAAATTCCTGAACCTGATTAGGAGAAAGACATGCTGCAATCAGTAAAATAACATCAGCGCCTATACTTTTAGCTTCATAAAACTGGTATTCATCAATCATAAAATCTTTTCTCAGAATAGGAATATTAATATGGTTTCTTACCTTTAAAATATCTTCAAAACTTCCTCCGAAGAAATCCTTATCTGTCAGAATAGAGATTCCGCTCGCACCAAAACTTTCATAAGCTGAAGCAATTTCTAAAGGCTGAACATTGTTATTAATGATTCCTTTTGACGGAGATTGTCTCTTAAATTCGGCAATAATCCCGCTTTTATTTTTAATGGACTCTTTTAATGAATAATTTTTCCTTTTAAATAGATCAGAACTTTTCAATTGTTCAATAGAAGTATGAGATTTTGAAACCGCAATTTCTTCTCTTTTTCTTTCAATAATTTTATCTAGTATAGTCATTTTCTGTGTTTTGAATGATTAGATTACTGATTGATTAAAAGTTCAAAACTCTTTAGGGCCTTTCCACTTTCTAAACTTTCCTGAGCGAGAAGAAGACAGTTATCATAAGTTCCGAATTTATGAGTATGATAAAGAGCTACTGATGCATTGGCTAACACTACAGAATTCTGTTGTTCAGTTCCGTTTCCTTCCAGAATATCCATGAAAATTTTTGCTGTTTCCTGAATGGTATTTCCAGCTTTAATATCTTCCAATGTCACCGGATTAAATCCAAGATCTTCCGCAGAGTGAATCTCTTCCCCATTTTTAGTAATAATCTTGCTGTCATGGGTTAAGCTGATTTCATCATAACCATCCAGCCCGTGTACTAAGATAAAATCCTTTTCCTCCTTTTGAAGAAGATACTGATAGATTCTTGCAATCTCAAGGTTATAAACTCCAATCATGGAATATTGAGGCTTTGCCGGGTTTACTAAGGGACCTAAAAGATTAAAGAACGTTCTTAATCCCAGTGATTTCCTCAATAATCCAACAGATTGAAGGGCAGGGTGGAAGTAGGGAGCATGGAGAAAGCAGATATTAGCTCTCTCAAGGTCCTTATTCAGTTCTTCTGAACTGTTCTTGAATTGATATCCAAGTTCTTCCAGCACATTGGATGAGCCAGTGGTCGTTGAAGCCCCGTAATTTCCATGTTTTGTCACCTTCTGCCCAGCTCCGGCAACCACGAAGCTTGCCAATGTTGATATATTGATTGTGTTTTTTCCGTCACCTCCTGTTCCTACAATATCAATAGCATCATTTGCATCAATATTTACAGGAACAGCCATTTGTAATAAGGCTTCTCTGAAGCCTTCAAGTTCTTTTAGAGTAATATTTCGCATCAGAAAAACACTGATGAATGCCGTTACTTCCGCAGCATTGAATTTGTTCTGTGCAATTTCAATCATCATAGCCTTTGCCTCAGACTTTGATAAAGTATTATGATTGAACAGATATTGCAGTATTTCTTTCATTTGGGGTGTTTTTATTGTTGAAGAATCTTGTGTCATTGTTTTCATGCTTCACTTTTCCATTAAACTTTTACCGGAAGGGTGATTGATAATTTTAATGATTTAAAAAATTTCGGATAATCACCTCTCCATCCGGGGTTAAAATACTTTCGGGGTGAAACTGTACTCCGTGTACATCATAAGTTTTGTGTTGTAAAGCCATGATCATTCCGTCCTTATCTACAGCGGTTATTTCCAGTTCTTCCGGGAAATTTTCCGGATTTACCGCCCAGCTGTGGTATCTTCCTACTTCTAATCCTGAAGCTAAGTTTTTGAAAAGTTTAGTATCTTCTTTTACTAAATCTGTTGTGGTAGCCACCCCATGAAATATTTCAGAAAGATTGATCAGATTTCCTCCGAAAGCTTCCGCAATAGCCTGTTGTCCTAAACACACTCCTAAAATACTTTTCGTAGGAGCATATTGTTTAATCAATTCCAATAAAATACCTGCTTCTTCAGGAATTCCGGGACCAGGTGAAAGGATTATTTTATCATATTTCCCAACTTCTTCCAGCGTGATCTGGTCATTTCTTACCACGTCTACTTTTTGATTCAGTATTCTTTCAATAATCTGAACAAGATTATAGGTAAAGCTGTCATAGTTGTCAAAAACGAGAACTTTAAGCTGCGGTTGTTGAGAGGTTGTATTGTTATTCATTTTTTCTTTTTTTGTAAGTTAATTTTGTTGCTGCTTTTAATTTTCAACGATTTTCTCTGCTTTTTCAACTGCCTTTTTCAGGGCATTTAATTTATTGTTAACCTCTTGCAGCTCGTTTTCAGGGACAGATTTTGCAACAAGACCGGCTCCTGCCTGATAATAAAGGGTATTATTTTTACTCAGGAATGTTCTGATCATAATCGCCTGGTTGCAGGTTCCATTCAAACCGATAATACCAATACAGCCCCCATAATATCCACGGGAATCTTTTTCATATTGATTGATAAGTTGAAGAGCTTTATGTTTAGGAGCGCCACTTAAAGTTCCCTGCGGGAAAGTTGCAGAAATCATGTCAAGAGGATTAATTTGTTCCGGAAGATCAGCAGTTACTTCACTTACCATGTGAATCACGTGAGAGAAAAGCTGTATCTCTTTAAGCTTTGTAACGGTGACATTTTTTCCAAGTTTTCCAAGGTCATTACGGGCAAGATCTACCAACATGGTGTGCTCAGCATTTTCTTTTGGATCATTTTTTAAAACTTCAATAGCTTGAAGATCAGCTTCAAAGTTTCCGGTTCTTTTGGAAGTTCCGGCAATAGGATGGATGATTGCCTTGTGGTCTTTGATAATTAATTGACTTTCAGGGCTTGATCCGAATAATTTGTAATTTCCATAATCAAAATAAAACAAATAAGGAGAAGGATTGATATTTCTCAAAGCGCGGTAAACGTTAAACTCATCTCCTTTGAATTTCTGCTCAAATCTTCTGCTTAATACAAGCTGAAATACATCACCTCTCATGCAGTGCTTTTGTGCTGTTTTTACCAGTTCAAGGTAATCTTCATTGGTGATATTTGACGTTTCTTCGCCATTCTTTTCAAAAGGATAAACAGGTGTGTTTTGATTTTTGATAAGGTTTTCCAGAAGGTTGACTTCGGATTTTATGCCGTTCATTTGATTTTCAATAATATACATTTCATCATTAAAATGATTGATCGCAATTACATATTGATATAATCTGTATCGAAGAATAGGAATTTCTACTTCTGGACTTTGTGCTTTTAAATTGACATTCTCAAAAAACTGGACCGCTTCAAAACTTGTATATCCGAAAAGACTTTGCGCAGTCTGTTCAATAGGATCATCGGTTTTCTCACAGTCGAAGATGGTGCGGAAATCTTCAAAAATATCAGTGATGTTACGATCCTTGATGAATTGTTTTACCGGAGCGGAATCAGGAAGTTTGATTTCAAATTCTTTTAAATTCTTTACTTCAATTCCTGCAACAGCATTGATGGCGATGAAGGAGAAGTTATTATCAATACTTTTTGAGTCTGAGCTTTCCAAAAGAATAGTATCTCTGAACTTGTCTCTTATTTTCAAATAAATATTCATCGGAGTATGAAGATCTCCAAGAGTTTTTTTCGAAACGGTTTTTATTTTGATTTTCTGAGTAAACATCTGTTGTTTTATTTTTAGATTTTAGGAATAAAAAAAGGCTTCAACGGAATCCGTCAAAGCCTTGTATATTGTTTTGTTTATATCTGCTGTTGGTTTAATAACATGACAATAACTTCAGACCCGACGAAGAGTTTGAAAGCCACCACCAAATATTGTTGCTATTATTAAACATGGGACAAATGTAGAGATTTTTTTAATACAAAAAACAAAAAACTTCAAAAAAACAAAAAATTAATATTGGGATATATCACTTTAGGAGCTCCAGTTCTTGCTTTAATTCTTCAATTTTTAATTTAGAATCTTTATCGTCATAGTTTTTAACGTAATCTTCTAAGGCTGAGATGTATTCTTTGATAAATTCTTTATTCGTTTTATCTGTTTCATACTTAATTCTAGCCGAATTTACAGGGGCAAGTTTTGAGTATTTAAGTACTGCTTTCCCTTCTTCAGATTGATTATAAAGAATAACAATGTTTTTTTCGTACCCGGGAATATACTTAACAGGAAAAGTCTGTTCCACCCGTGGAATTCTGATTGCATTTTCGATAGGGTAGATAGAAGCTGTTGTAGTAGAGAAAAAGGTTGAAATGTATTTCCCATCCTGTTTTTTGACAATAGCTTCATAATCGTGGATGTACATTTCATTTAATGTAGAGTTGGTTTCTACATCAGAGGTGATAACAGCAGTGCTTTCTACCCCGTACTTATTCAGAAACCAGGCGTTTAAAAACTGTCCGCCAAATCCATTTAAGATGGCTAAAGGAATGATTGGAATCAAAAACCATGCTTTTTTGGTAAGCATTGAAAGCAACCCAAAGAACAAAAAAAGAATAATCACAGTATAAAAACCATGATGGCTGGTGAAAAACAGAATTTTTGAAATTAAAACCATAGGCTAAATTTAGAAATATCACCTTATTAAACAGCAATAATTCCATTAAAATTATAAAAAAATATCTTTAAAGTGGGGATATATCATCGTTTTAAAAGCTTATTTTTTATACTTTTGTCTAAATTTTATAGAAAAAATGAAAAAAGTATTAGCAATCGCATTTATCGGAGGTTTATTATTAGCTAGCTGCTCAAAAAAAGCAGATCATTCATTACAAGATAGTAACACTATGCTTGAAGAGCCAGAAGCAACTACAGTTGTAGATTCTACTGCTAAAACGGCTGCTCCAGCTGCTGCAACCCCTGCTCCTGAAGCTGCTAAAACAGATTCTACAGCGAAAAAATAATGAAAAAATTACTTTTGGCAGGAACATTAGGTCTTTTGATCTTTTCCTGTTCTAAAAAAGAAAATACGGCAGAAGTAGCGTCTTCCGATGCTGCACCTGTGTCAGCACCGGCAAAATCCAATCTTTCGGGTGATCAGATCATTGAAACGTTGGATTGTTCAGGATGTCACGCTGTCAATGAAAGAATGATAGGACCTTCTTATCAGGAAATAGCGGGTAAATATTCTGAAAAGGATATTGATCTGCTGGCTTCCAAGATTATAGAAGGCGGAAGTGGAGTTTGGGGAGGTGTCCCTATGGCTGCCCATCCACAAGTATCTAAAGAAGATGCTAAAAAAATGGTGGAATATATTTTAAGCCAGAAAAAATAAAACATGTCCACCGAAAAATCCAGTCTGCACACAAGAAATCTGCATCGTAATCCCTATGATTTTGATCAGCTCATTTCTTGTGTGCCAGAACTGAATCACTATGTTTTTGTCAATGCTTATCAGACAAGAACGATCAATTTCAGTATTCCACAAGCTGTTAAACTGCTTAATAAAGCTTTATTACAACACTTTTATAATATTAAAGGCTGGGATATTCCTGATTCTAATCTTTGTCCTCCCATTCCGGGAAGAGCAGATTATGTACATTATATTGCGGATTTATTAGCAGAAGGCAACGGAAAGATCCCGGAAGGAACTTCTGTAAAAGGTTTGGATATTGGAGTAGGAGCCAATCTTGTGTATCCTTTAATATCGCATCAATCCTATGGCTGGCAGATGCTTGGTACAGATATCAATGAAGATTCATTAAAAAATGCCCGTCATATTTTAGATCAGAATCCCGAGGTGGCATCCGGGATAGAACTCCTGCATCAACCTGATTCCAATCATATATTTAAGAATATTATCGGTTCCGAAGATAAGTTTACATTTTCTATGTGTAATCCTCCTTTTCATGATTCAAAAGAGTCTATGATAAAAGGAAATATGAGGAAAAACAGGAATTTAAATAAGTCAAAGAGTCAGAAATCATTACTTAATTTTGGAGGTCAACAATCGGAATTATGGTGTGAAGGAGGTGAATTGAGGTTCATTACCAATATGATTAATGAGAGTGTGGATTATTCATCACAGATTCTTTGGTTTACGTGTCTGGTTTCCAAAAAGGATAATTTGCCTAAACTGACTTCGCTTTTAAAAAAGTTAAAGGCAGAGTTCAAAATAGTTGACATGGCTCAGGGACAGAAGATAAGCAGAATACTGGTCTGGACGTTTGTTCCTAAAAAGGACAGGAAAATATAAAAGATCAAAGCTTACCCTAATATAGTGATAGCTTAAATTCCGAACTTCATACCTCGCACCTCGAATCCCGCACCCCTTATCTCAACGTCTAGTTCCCCATATCTTAGCCACTTTTTAAAATTTCTGAAAAAATCAATTGACGATCAGGTCAAAAATGACTAAATTTGTATGCTTTTAGAAAAATAAGAAATGCAATTATCAGAACAAGAAATCATTAGAAGAGAAAAGCTGAACAAGCTGACTGAAATGGGGATTAATGCGTTCCCTGCGGATGAGTATACAATCACAGATACTACAGAATCTATAAAACAGGACTTTTCTGAAAGTAAACAGGTGAAGATCGCTGGTAGATTGATGTCACGCAGAATTCAAGGGAAGGCTTCTTTTGCAGAATTGCAGGATTCTAAAGGAAAAATCCAGGTTTACTTCAACAGAGACGAAATCTGTCCGGGAGAAGATAAAGAATTATATAATGAAGTTTACAAGCACCTTTTAGATATCGGTGATATTATCGGTATTGAAGGAGAATTATTTACCACTCAGGTAGGTGAGAAGACGGTTTTAGTAAAGAACTTTACGCTTCTTACTAAGGCTTTACGTCCTTTACCTCAGGCAAAAACAGACGAAAATGGTGTTGTACACGACGGATTTACAGATCCGGAATTGAGATACAGACAACGTTATGTAGATTTAACGGTAAATCCACAGGTAAAAGAAATTTTCGTGAAGAGAACGAAATTGTTCAATGCAATGAGAACTTTCTTCAACGATGCAGGATATTTTGAAGTGGAAACTCCAATCCTACAATCTATTCCTGGTGGAGCTGCGGCTAAGCCTTTCATCACGCACCACAATGCTTTAGATATTCCATTATATTTAAGAATTGCCAACGAATTATATCTGAAAAGATTGATCGTAGGTGGTTTTGACGGAGTATATGAGTTCTCTAAAAACTTCAGAAACGAAGGGATGGACAGAACGCACAACCCGGAGTTTACAGCAATGGAAATCTATGTTGCTTACAAAGACTACAACTGGATGATGGATTTCACAGAGAAATTATTAGAATTCTGTGCGATTCAGGTAAATGGAACTACAACGGCTACTTTCGGGGAGCATGAAGTAGATTTCAAAGCACCTTACCCAAGAGTTTCTATGACGGAAGCAATCCTGAAATTCACTGGTTTCGATATTACCGGAAAAACTGAGAAGGAATTATTTGACTTCGCAAAATCTATCGGTATTGAAGTGAATGAGACGATGGGTAAAGGAAAATTAATTGATGAAATCTTCGGTGAAAAGTGTGAAGGAAACTTCATTCAACCGACTTTCATTACGGATTATCCTGTTGAAATGTCTCCACTGACTAAGAAGCACAGAAGCAAAGAAGGCTTAACTGAGCGTTTTGAATTGATGGTTTGTGGTAAAGAAATCGCAAATGCTTATTCAGAGCTTAATGACCCGATTGATCAGAGAGAGCGTTTTGAAGCTCAGATGGCTTTATCTGAAAGAGGGGATGACGAGGCAATGTTCATCGATCAGGACTTCTTAAGAGCGCTTGAATATGGGATGCCTCCTACATCTGGATTAGGAATCGGTATGGACAGATTGATCATGTTCTTAACGAACAATGCTTCTATCCAGGAAGTGCTATTCTTCCCTCAGATGAGACCGGAAAAAGCTGTTCCTCAAATTGAATTGGGAGAAGATGAAAAAGTAATTCTTGAAATCCTTAATTCTCAGGAAGAGGCGATGTCTTTAGCTGAAGTAAAAGAAAGAAGCCAGTTGTCCGGTAAAAAATGGGATAAAGCTTCTAAGACTTTGACAAAAAATAATATTGTGAAAGTTGAGAAAATAGATGAGAATCTTTTGATGAAACTGGCATAATATCATCTGCTTTATAATATTGTAAGAGGCTATCTCGTTTTAGAGGTAGCCTCTTATATATTTATATATCAGTAATATTTTTAATAGATTGTGAGAGCTTTTTTATTAAAAAAAATAACTTTGTAAAAAAATAACTTAAAACTTAACCATGAGAATTTTTAACACACTTTTTTTGCTTTTCTTTTTTAATATTAATGCCCAGCAATACTATGTAGGAGAAGATATTAATTACCATCTTCCATCAAGAGTTTCTAGAAGCTCTACTACTAAGTCTGCATCCTCTCCTCTAGGTTATTCTTATATTTATCAGAGTAATTATTTAAGAAAAATATTACCAAATGGTGAGAATGATCTAAGCTTTGGTGTTAATGGAGTTTCTACTTCTGTTATTCCACTAGTACACTCTAATGTTAACGCAGGTGCTATAGCAGTTAATGACCAGAATATATTTTTGGCAAGCAATGGCATAATTGCAAAGTATGATGTAAATGGAAACCTTGATACAAGTTTTGGTAATAATGGTTATTTCGATATGGGACAAACTATCTACTCTATTGAGATCAATCATGATTTGGGATTATTTGTAAAAAAAGACAATTCGCTATATAAGATTAAACCTACTGGGCAGCTAGATAGCAGTTTTTCATTAATAACGGGAGTTAAATCTTTTTTTATTACAAACACCGCAATTATTGTAAAGATATCAGATTACCAATTTAAGAAGTATAATTTATCAGGAGCTCAGGATTTAAATTTTGGTATACAGGGAATACTCAGAGTTTCAGAATCCTCTTCTAGTTGGGGTGTTATTGGAATAGGGGTTAACAAATACACCGGAGATATATTTGTTTCTGAACGCTATCCTGTTGAGCTTAAGAAATATAATGAGAACGGGGTTAGGGATACTTCGTTTGGTACTAATGGTGTTGCTACTTTTCAATTACCTGCGGGTGATAATTGGTATCCCGATTATTTATTAGGACCACAATTTATAAGAGTGCTAAAAGTAGATTCTACCGGAAGAATTTTGTTGTTTGGAGGAACTGGTGAAAATCAAAATTCTTTGGATAAAGTTACAGCTGTAATTATTAGGTTCAATACAGATGGTACATTGGATAATAGTTTTAATAATGGAAATTCATTTTACTATAAAAGAATAAAGGCAGCGATTACAGATGTAAATATATTAAATGATAATTCCTATATATGTTCTGACTATTTTGCAGGCTTTGGACTTTCATATGGGTCTGTTGGAATTACAAAGTATCTCCGTACTAATGATGTTGCGAATCTTAGTGTTAAAGAAATAGCTAGTACTAAACTGTCAGTTTATCCCAATCCAATAGAAGACATTCTTACTATTGAATTAAATGCTAACGAAAAATTACAAAAGTTAAATATTTATGCAATAGATGGAAGATTAGTATTTACCGGGACAGAATTAAAAAGTAATCTGAAGTTTCTATCTTCTGGAGATTATATTGCAGAAATAAAGACAAATAATAATACTTATAGAAAAAAAATAATAAAAAAATAATTAATTATTATAAATATATTAAATAGGTGTAGAGCTATTTTATACTTTTTTTTTCATTTTAATAAATATACAATAAGTTTTTTATATTGTAATAAAAAAGCTTAAATTTGGGGAAAAACCATGAAAAAAACGTTTCCACTTCTTTTTTTACTGTTAATAGTAAATATTGTGTATGGGCAGCAATATTATGTGCAAAGGGATTATACTTATAATGTTGTAACAGTTCCCGATACTTTTGAGTACATTTTTAATAATACTAGAAATCCTGAGAATTTAATAATGAAAAATGGGGATATTTATTGTGTGCATCCTAATTTTATAAAGAAATTTCTGGATAATGGAACTTTAGATCCAAATTTTGGACAAAATGGTTCGTTTAACCCTAATGGAATGGATTTCTTAATAACACTTAACGGAATTTATCTTTATTCTTTTAATCAGATCGTAAAATATAATATAAATGGAACTATTGATTTGTCATATGGACAAAACGGTTTTGCTAATTTTGGTGACTTAAATAATTCTAAAATAACCAATATTCTTGTAAACGAAGATGGATCAGTATATGTTTTTACAAAAAGTACAGATTATGCAGTAAGTACTTTTAGAGTTTTACCTAATGGAAATTATGATACAGGCTTTGGAATGAAATATTTTGGAGTTGGTGTTCGTTCTATTTTAAAAGGAGTAAACAATAGCTTTTTTTTATTGAGAGATTCAAGTACAAATTATAAATTAATAAAGTATACAACCCAAGGTGAAATAGATAATTCATTTGGTAATCAGGGGAGTATAGACATATTGAATTCAAGTGTACAATTTTATATTAATAATATAGGCGAGATCTTTCTGTTTGATTATTATAAAATTGAAAAATATACAACGAGTGGTCAAAAAGATATATCGTTTGGAACTAATGGTACATTTGTAATATCTTCTTTTAATCCGGTCTATCCTATGTTTGGAGATGTACCTGTGTGGGGTAGAAATATAGAGTTTGACGATGATAACTCAATTTTGATATTTGGACATGGTACAAAATATAGTTCATCATTCATTTTTATAGGAAAAATCACAAGTTCAGGTATTTTAGATACGAATTTTAACGGAGGAAGTTCTTATTTTCTAAACACTCAAAGTGAGGGTATATTTAAGGGTGTCAAAACAAATGATGGATTTTACAAGGCAAGTGCGTCAACCAGATTAAGTATGACAACTAATAAGCTTGGAATTATAAGATATAAAAGAGTTGATGGTGCTTTACAGGTGTCTGAAGCAAATATTCAGAAATTACAGATATACCCCAATCCAATAGAAGACATTCTTACTATTGAATTAAATGCTAACGAAAAATTACAAAAGTTAAATATTTATGCAATAGATGGAAGATTAGTATTTACTGGGACAGAATTAAAAAGTAATCTGAAGTTTTTACCCTCTGGAGATTATATCGCAGAAATAAAGACAAGTAAGAATACTTACAGTAAAAAAATTATAAAAAAATAAATATAATATAAAAGGTACAGAGTTATTCTGTACCTTTTTCTTTTTTCCATTTCCGTAGCTGCGCTCTAAAGTTTTTAAAAGGAGCGACTGTATTAATATGTATCCATTTCCAGACAGCCCATTTTGCAGGTGTAGTTGCCCATTTTCTTTGTTCGGGCTCAAACAGGATTTTATCATCGATACTTTCAATCCATTCTATAATTTCATTGACCTGTTTTTGTAAAAGCTCTCTTTGGTCAGTTAAGCTGTAAGAACCATATTGATCATAAAAAGATTGATACAATCCCTTTAAATTGTTCCATTTATAGTCAGGAGTAGGTGTTTTTACTTCAATTCCTTTCTTTTCATCAGCCTCCCACTGAAGTAAGAGGAGAGTCCAGCCGATCTGATACGATATATTTTGTGATGGTGTTTTGTCAACATCAGGTTTTAATACATCTTTTTCTTCTTCTTTAATATCATTGAACTCCTCATCATATAGAAAATATCGTTTCTTTATCTCTTCGATCAGTTCCGTTTTATCCTTATAATTCTGCATTATATTATTTTCTCAGTTTACTGAAAGAAGCCATCAGATAAAATAAAAACGGAAGAATAAATAATGACCCCAACATCAGCGCCCATCCCAAGGCTGCAATTGTTTTCTCAGGTGCCATATGCTCTAAAAGTGATAGGTGTTGTCCGTTTCCTAATAAAATAATATCTGGATTATGCTGATATGTTGCTGCAACAAGGATCATTACGATTTGAAAACCAGCAAGAGCACGTACGGGAAGTAGTTTTTGTTTGTTCATTGCTCTAAAAATAAGAAGTAAAGCTATGGTTGCAAAAGCAATAGCCATAATTCCCAAAGGTTTTGAAAATACCCACATCAAAAGAGGAATATCTGAAATATAAGCAGTTACAAATACAAGAATTCCTGTTACCACAACAAAAATCATCGTCTGTTTTGATTTTCTGATCATAAGTAATAACTCTTCTTTACCGCGGGTTTCTCTCAATGAAAAAATAGAGGCAAGATAAGCACAAAGTGCTACCGTAAATAAACCTACAGAAACACCGAACCAATTTAGCCAGCTGTAAACATAAAGATCTAAGAAGTTGTTCGCATCTGGATTGATGGAATGTGAAACTGTTGCCGCAGCTATTAATCCTAAGAAAAATGGAGTTAGTAGACTTGCATAATAAAAGATCTGAGTATATAAAACCTGCCAGTTATCCTTTACAGCATCATAATGTCTGAATGTAAATGCAGTTCCTCTGGCAATGATCCCTAAAAGCATTAATACCAATGGAATATGCAGATAAGTAGACATTGTTGTATATATTTCAGGAAATCCTACAAAAAGGATAACAATTGCAATAATCAGCCACATATGATTTGCCTCCCATACAGGAGCAATGGATTCATACATGATTTCATGGGTTTTATGGCGGGCTTTTTTATTTGTGAAAAGCTCTACAATGCCGGCACCAAAGTCAGCGCCGCCCAGAATAACATAAAGACAGATGGAAAGCCAGAGAAAGCCTATAACAATGTAGATCATGATTTTTTGTTTTTATCGTTAAACTGAGCGTCTGTAGGGTCGTAAAGTTTCGGAACCATTTGGATCTGTCTTCTTAAAAGGAAAACCAGAATTAAAGATAAGGATACGAAGATCGCGGTGAAGAAATAGAAAGAATATTGTATTCCCGGCATTGGTGTTACCGCGTCTATTGTTCTCATTACTCCATAGATGATCCAGGGTTGTCTTCCTACTTCAGTTACAGTCCAGCCAGCTTCTAATGCAATATAACCAAATGGAGTTGCGATTAAAAAGGTTTTTAATAACCAGTTTTTAGTAAGCCATTCCTTTTTGAAGAAGAAAGCATACAGGTATATTGAACCGATACAGATCATAACTACACCAAAGAAAATCATAATCTGAAAGGCATAATGAGTTACCGCAATCGGTGGCCATTCGTCTTTTGGAAAATCTTTAAGCCCTTTTACTTCAGAATTGAAATCATTGCTTACAAGGAAACTTAATACTTTAGGAATCTTAACAGCATATTTTATTTCTTCTTTTTCTTCATCAGGAATTCCACCAATAACGAATGAAGCACCTTTTTCAGTTTCAAAATGAGCTTCCATTGCAGCTAATTTAATAGGTTGCCTTTCTGCTACAGATTTTGCAGCAATATCACCACTCAAAGGCGCTCCAAAGGCTCCGATAAGGGCAAAACCTACAGCAATTCTGAAAGCTTTGGTATGAAATTCAACATTTCTTTTTCGCATGATCATAAAGGCATGAACACCCGCTACAGCAAATCCTGTCGCACAAAATGCAGCCACTGTCATATGAAGTGCCTGTGGAAACCATGCATCATTAAACATTGCTTTTATAGGGTCTATATTAAGATATTGTCCATTAATATAATCAAATCCGGTAGGAGAGTTCATCCAGGCATTGGCTGCTACCACCAAAATACCTGAAGCAAGTCCGCTTACCCCTACAAGAAATCCGCAAAACCAGTGAAACCACTTATTGAACTTATCCCATCCATATAAAAAGAAACCAATAGCAATGGCTTCAATAAAAAAGGCTGTACCTTCCAATGAGAAAGGCATTCCAAAGATAGGACCTGCATGTTTCATAAATCCAGGCCATAAAAGTCCCAGTTCAAAAGACAGCATTGTTCCTGAAACAGCTCCGGTAGCAAATAGAATTGCCACTCCTTTACTCCATGCCTTTGTTAATCCTTTATATACTTCATTATTGGTTTTTAGGTACTTCCAATGGGCAAAAGCCATTAAGAAAGGCATTACCATTCCCACACAGGAGAATATGATATGGAAGCCCAAAGAAAGCGCCATCTGGGCGCGGGCAGCTATAAAATCATCCATAATATCAACTTTTCAGTAAATAAATTTACGCATAAATTATTGATGTTGAGTATGATTTAAAACAGTTGTTATTTCAACAATACATTTTAATTTTGAATCTTTTATTGGTTGGCTATTCTTTATGTTTTTCTAAAGAAAACTCTACATTTTTTTGACACTTTTTAACTTTCATACCTCGAAAAAAATCACGATATTTGTAAGTCTTTGCATATAGCAAGATTTTTAATATTTAATATGAGTCAAAAACAATATACAGCTAGTAGTATTCAGGCATTGGAAGGAATGGAGCACGTACGTATGCGTCCTTCAATGTACATTGGTGATGTAGGATTAAGAGGTCTTCACCATTTGGTTTATGAAGTAGTAGATAACTCTATCGACGAAGCATTGGCAGGATTCTGTGACACGATATTCGTTGCCATTAAAGAAGGAAACGGAATCGAGGTTAGCGATAACGGTAGAGGTATTCCGGTTGACTTCCACGAAAAAGAACAAAAATCTGCTCTTGAAGTTGTAATGACGAAAATTGGAGCCGGAGGTAAGTTTGATAAAGATTCTTATAAAGTTTCAGGTGGTCTTCACGGAGTAGGGGTATCGTGTGTAAATGCACTTTCCAACGAAATGATCACTACTGTTTACAGAGACGGGAACGTTTACCAGCAGATATATTCAAAAGGAAAAGCTCAAACTGGAGTAGAAGAGATCGGAAACAGTGATAAAAGAGGTACAAAACAGTTCTTCCAACCGGATGATACTATTTTTACAGAATTAGTTTACAACTACGATACATTAGCAACCCGTTTAAGAGAGCTTTCTTACCTTAATAAGGGAATTACCATTACCCTTACAGATGAAAGAGAGAAGGGAGAAGATGGTTCTTTCAGATCAGAAATTTTTCATTCTGAAGGAGGGTTAAAAGAGTTTGTTGCTTATATCGATGGAAATCGTGAATCTATTATGGAGCACGTGATTTTCATGGAAGGAGAAAGAGATAATATCCCTGTAGAAGTAGCAATGCGTTATAACACTTCTTTCAATGAGAATCTTCACTCTTATGTAAATAACATCAACACTCATGAAGGAGGAACCCACTTGGCTGGTTTCAGAAGGGCTTTAACAAGAACTTTAAAGAAATATGCAGACGAATTGGGGCTTCCAGCAAAAGAAAAAGTAGAAATTACAGGAGATGACTTCCGTGAAGGATTAACCGCTGTAATTTCTGTAAAAGTAATGGAACCTCAGTTTGAAGGACAAACCAAAACGAAATTAGGAAATTCTGAAGTTTCTGGTGCTGTAGATAAAATTGTAGGAGAGATGCTTACTAACTTTTTAGAAGAGAATCCTAATGAAGCTAAGACTATTGTTCAAAAAGTAGTTCTCGCTGCAAAAGCAAGACAGGCAGCTAAAAAAGCCCGTGAAATGGTTCAGAGAAAATCTCCGATGGGAGGTTCCGGACTTCCTGGAAAGCTATCTGACTGTTCATCCAAAGATCCAGCAGAATCTGAAATCTTCCTTGTGGAGGGAGATTCCGCAGGTGGAACAGCAAAACAAGGACGTGACAGACACTTCCAGGCTATTCTTCCATTAAGAGGTAAAATTCTGAACGTAGAAAAATCTATGCTTCATAAAGTATATGATAATGAAGAGATCAGAAATATCTATACAGCTCTTGGAGTTTCAGTAGGAACAGAAGAGGACAGCAAAGCTTTGAACATGGCTAAGCTAAGATATCATAAGATTGTGATCATGACCGATGCCGATATCGACGGATCTCACATTTCTACATTGATTCTTACATTCTTCTTCAGATATATGAAGGAGCTTATTGAGAACGGATATATTTATATCGCTCAGCCACCTTTATACCTATTGAAGAGAGGTAACAAAAAAATATACGCTTATAACGAAAAAGAGCGTGAAGAATTTACTTTAGAAATGTCTCCTGATGGAAAAGGTGTTGAAGTACAACGTTATAAAGGTCTTGGAGAAATGAACCCAGAGCAGCTTTGGGAAACAACTCTTAACCCTGAACACAGAATCTTAAAGCAGGTAACTATTGACAATGCTGTAGAAGCAGACAGTGTTTTCTCAATGTTAATGGGTGATGAGGTTCCGCCAAGAAGAGAATTTATCGAGAAAAATGCAAAATATGCAAAAATTGATGCATAATCATTTTTAATAATATGTAAAAAGCTCCTGATTATTCAGGAGCTTTTTTTATATTTGGGTTAACCAATAAAAAATAATAATATGTTAACTCTTTTACAAACAGACCCTTATGAAGGGGTAGATGCTGTTTCCGGTGCAGCAGCTGCAGGATTAGGTATCGGATCAATGTTCATGAGCCTTTTGGTCTATCTTTTCTATGGCTACTGCATGTATAAAATCTTTAAAAAAGCAGGAAGAGAAGATGCGTGGGCAGCTTTTGTTCCTATTTACAATGCTATCGTATTGCTGGACATTGTAAAGAAACCAATTTGGTGGATCATTTTATGCTGTATTCCGCTTATCAATATCTATGCTTTTTGGGTAATAGATGATAGATTAGCCAAAGGTTTTGCTAAGGAAACTCCTATTTATACTATTTTATTGTTCTTTTTTTGTTTCATTTTCATACCAGTTTTAGGACTTGGTAGTGATACCTATGACAGTAAAAGAATTCCTAACGACTAAGAAAATAATTGGAAATATAAAGACCTCATTATGGGGTCTTTTTTTATGTTTATTGTCGAATTTATTTGACGTTTTTGTATAATTATTTCTACATGTATTGAAATATTTGAATCTCTATTTATAGTAATTTTGGGATTGCAGATAATAAAAGTGACACTCATGTTACAGAACGTAATGTTCTTTGGTGGTAGAATTACTTAACCTGGAATGTTTTCATTCAGCCACTCTTCTATAATTTGTTTTGTAGAAGAGTTTCATAACTTATACTAGGGTAGATTTAGGATAGTACTTTTTTTAAGTATTATGAGAGACTCCACTTTGTGGGGTCTTTTCTATATCTTATAATATCTGTTTATTAAATTTAAAATATTGATATTTAATTAGATATTTGATTGTTATTTAAATTTAATATGTTTTTTTAAGTTATTTTTAACAGTTATTAAGATTTTATTATTTTTGTATAGTTTAATAACCATGATGAAAATAATACTTCTTGGAGCCTTATCAGCTGCTTCATTGTACTTTGCACAGAGCTATCCTGTTGCATCTATTCCGGAAAATCTAAAGAAAAATGCCAATATTGTTATCAGAAAGGACTTTACAACCGTTCAGATCAATAAAATTGATGAAATAAAATATCAATACAATACTGTTACCACTGTTTTAAATAAAGATGGAAACGAGAAAGCTGTAGCTTATATTCCTTATGATAAAGCAACAAGTATTTCTGATATTAAGGTGACTATTTATGATGAATCAGGTAAAAAGATAAAAAGCTACTCCAAATCTGATTTCAGTGACTTTGCAAATAACAGACAAGGGGTATTTTATTCTGATAACAGAGTGATGGTTTTTTCCTATACACCGGTTCAATATCCTTATACAATAGATTTTTCATATCAGTCGGAAAATAAGAATACTATTTTTATTCCTGATTTTGTGCCGTTTTATTCTACCAATACTTCTTTGGAAGAAGGGCAGATGAAGGTTATTAATACTTCTGGGATTGATCTGCGTACAAAAATCTATCCCTCAAAATACAATTATGCTTCCGTAGCTGAAACAGGTAATGGAAACGAAAAGACATATACCTATAAAAATGTTCCGGCAATTGATGATGCTTTATTAATTCCACAAACTCTTAAAATTTTACCTAATGTAAGCTTTGTCCTTACAAAATTCAACCTTGCCGGAAGACAGGGAACGCTGAACAATTGGACAGATTTCGGAAGCTGGTATTATAATAACCTTGTAGAGCCGGTTGCTGTTTCTACACCCGCGATTAAAGCAGAAGTTGCAGCATTACAACTTCAGGGATCCGTAGAAGATAAGGTGAAAAAGATCTATCAATATATGCAGACCAAAACCAGATACATTTATGTAGGGCTTGGAATTGGAGGCTGGCTTCCGATGATGCCGGAAGAAGTACATAAAAAGGGCTATGGCGATTGTAAAGGACTTACCAACTATATGAAAACATTGTTAAATGAGGCTGGGATCCCTTCTTATTACTGTGTGATCAATTCAGGTCTTTCACAACTATCTTTTGACCCGGATTTTCCTAAAATGGGAGGAAATCACGCTATTCTGATGGTACCTACAGAAAATGGTAATATCTGGCTTGAAAATACTTCACAGCAAACGGCATTTAATCATTTGGGATACAATACGACAGACCGAAATGTGCTTTCTGTAAAGAAAACAGGGATAGAACTGATCAATACACCTTCATATCAGGCTGATAAAAATAAAGAAAAACAAAAGCTTACTATTAAAATAGGAGAGGATAACAGTATTACAGGAGAAGGAAACTTCTTTTATACCGGAAACCAATATGATGATAATCTGAGATTTGTGAACCTTGATCCTAAAGAAAAAAATGATGCCTTGAAAAGAAGATTTGATGTTTTAAACTTTGAAAAAGTTGAAATGAAAAACTTTGTTAATGATAAAGATAAGGCAGTCATTACTTTTGATATAGATTTTAAGACCAATAATTACTCCAAAAATGCAGGAAACAGTCTTATTTTCAGAGCCGTTCCTATATTCTCAGACAATATTTATAAAACAGAAGAAAACCGAGAGCTTCCTTTTGAGATCAGACAATCTTTTGAAGATGAATATGAAATAGGATTTACCCTTCCTAAAGGATATAAAATAGATGAAACCCCCGCCGATATTGCCATCAACTCCGAGTTTGGACACTATAAACTGAGTTTTATTAAAAATGGAGAAGACTTGAAAGTAACAAGAAAAATTCAGGTCAACAAAGGAACCTATTCAAAAGAAAAATACAATGAATATGTCTCTTTCAGAAAGAAAATATTAAATATGGATAACTCGAAAGTACTTATCACAAAAATATAAAGATGAAAAAAATAATACTAATAATCATTTGCTCAGCAAATATCATGATGATCAAGGCACAGAAACATGAGTTTTTGAATCCTCCGAAATTCTCTGATGCTGATCTTTCAAAACCTAAGTCTTTGCTGGATGAAAATGCTCCGGCGGAAATCCTTTACAAATCTGTTCATTTTATGATTGATACTTCTACCGGAAGTATGCACAAAAAGTACTTCTACAGAGTGAAAATTTATGATAAAGATAAAGCAGAAAACTGGTTGAATCTTGAAGTTCCTTTGTATCAAATGAACGGAGATAAAGAGACTCTCGGTAAATTTAAGGCTTTCACCTATAACCTTGAAAATGGAACTGTAGTTCCCGTAAAAGTAGAAAAAAGTTCACAATATAAAAGTAAGGAAAGTAAATACGTGCAAATGACGAAGTTTGCTTTCCCCAATGTGAAAAACGGTTCTGTGCTGGAATATCAATATGATGTTGTATCCCCTTTTTTATTCATCATTCCTGAGGTCTTAGTTGAAACAGACACCCCATCCATTTATACGGAATATGTTTTGGATGCACCGCTTAATATTGCTTACAACATCAATTATACAGGAGAACTTGCTCCAAAGTACAGAGTAATAGAAGAACAAAATATTTATGGATCTCAGTATAAGACGTTTAGATTCGGGTATGATAATGTGAAAGGCTTTAAAACTGAAAAGTTTATAAGAAATGACAATAATTTCCGAACAAAAATAAGCGCCGAGCTGAACTCTACCAATTTCAGTCAGCTTAAGCTTTACTCATCCTCATGGGACCAGATCAGTAAAAGACTTTATGAAAATGAAGACTTTGGAGGCGAGCTAAAGAAAACCAAGCTAGCAAAAGAAAATATGCCGGCAGGTGTAATGGAAATGAAAACAGACTTTGAAAAAGCCAACGCTATTTTTTCTTACGTCCAAAAAACATTTACCTGGAATAAAGATAAAGGAGTTTATACCGAAAACGGAATCAAAAAGCTATTGGAAACCAAGATCGGAAATGCTGCAGAGATCAATCTGTTCCTTATCATGCTTTTCCGTGAAGCTGGAATTAAGGCAGATCCATTGATGATTTCCACGGTAGAGAACGGATTAATCAATCTTGTATCTCCCAATGTTTCCAACATGAATTTTGTACTTGCATCTGTAGAAATAGACAAGCATTTTCATATTTATGATGCCACTTCCAAACAATCTTCTATGGACGAACTTCCTTTAAGACACTGGAATCAGTATGGGATTTTATTGACGAAGAATAAAGCTTTACAGATTCAGATGACGAATATGAAGCCAAGCAATACCTATCTTACCGTTGATGCAAAAATCAATGATGATGGTAGTATTTCCGGGTCTTATTCCGATAAAGATACAGGAGCTTTTGCCATGTATGTGAAAGATAATTATGATGAAAATGCTGAAAAATATAAAAAACAGTACAAAGAAAATTTCTCAATAGATTTCACGGGCATCGATTCAAAAGTATTGGATAACGGAGAGTTTGAAAGCACAATGAAATTCTCTTCCAACAATTTAATAGATAGAATAGGGAAGAAGATGATTATCAATCCGATGCTGTTTTTAAGCAAGACATCCAACGAATTTGATCAGACCGAAGCCCGAAAATATCCGATTGATTTTGGTTCTCCCACAACAAAAGTTAAAAAAGTAACGCTTGAGATTCCTGAAGGCTATACAATCGAAGAAATGCCCAAGAATAAAAAGATTGTTACAGAAGATAAAGAAATAGAATACAGCTATGTTATTGAGCAAAAAGGAAACAAGCTGGAAGTAACTTCCACTACAAAAATTTCCAGCGCAGATTATCCTAAAGATTATTATCCTGCATTCAAACAAATTTGGGGAGTTGCCTCAAAACATGAAAATCAGGTAATCAGTTTGATTAAGAAGTCTTAATATTTTCAGCTTAATAAAATAAAAACAGAATAATTTTTAAAAACCATTCATTTTTGAATGGTTTTTGCATTCAATATCCCAAATTATGATTATGAAAAACACCATTGCCATTTTAGCCCTTTCTTCATTCTTTGCTTTTTCTGCCTGTAAGAAAAAAGATGTAACGGAAAACTCTATAGAAAAAACTGAAAATCAAAAATCTTATGAATTTATTGTAGACTCCGTTAAGGCACAAGGTTCTACAAAGGTTGGCGATTCATTATCCGTTACTTTCAGTTCAAAGCTATTGGTGTTTCCTGGTTTAAAAGATAAAGCGCTGTTGGATAGTATCTATTTTAATGAAAAGGGATTGAGTGATTTCTCTAAAACAGGAATGCAAAAATACCTGGAAGAAGAAAAAGATAAATATTTCATTTCTATGAAAAAAGATGATGAACTGTATTCAGATCTTGGTCATGTTCAGGAATGGTTTTCACATTCTAATATGAAATTGAAATCCAATGCCAATGATTATATGCATATTCAGTATTCAGCAGAAGCGTATATTGGAGGAGCTCATGGGGAATATGGATTTTCAGAAAGGGTTTTTGATCTTAAAAAGAATAGAAAACTGGAATTAAAAGATATTACTTCAATGCCAAACAATAAGCTTGAAGCATTATTAATGAAAAATATTGATAAAACAAAAGGCAACGCATCCGATGCAGATGGAGAAGTGAAAAACTCAGAAATGCTGTTGGTTGAAAAAATCCCAGCATCAGATAACTTCTATTTTGATGACAAAAATCTGTATTTTCATTACAGCCCCTATGAAATTACCGCTTATGCAGCAGGTGATATCGTCATTCCTGTCTCATGGGAGGAGTTGAAAGGAACTTTAAATGAAGAATTTAAAGAAAGAATGAAAATTAAGTAAATTAATGCTTCCGGGTTCAGGAAGCATTTTCTATTTTTGCGGTAATGGAAAAAGTAGCTTTTATCATCAATCCTTTTTCGGCAAAAAAGAATTATCAGCCGTTTTTGAACGAACTTAAAAATAAAGTTGGTAATCCTCTCTATTATGTCTCTGAATCTATTCCGGGGACAGACGAATTCATCAAAACCCATTTTGATGAGGTAGATATTTTTGTTGCTATTGGTGGTGATGGTACAATTTCTACCGTAGCAAAAAACCTGATTTCTACGGATAAAATTCTGGCTATTTTCCCAGCCGGTTCAGGAAATGGATTCTCCAATGAGACTCGTTTCAGTAAAAATTTAGATGAGCTTTTAGAAAAAATTAAAGCAAAACAGTCCAGAAAGATCGATACATTTACAGTAAACGATAGGCTTTCCATCAATGTTTCAGGAACTGGTTTCGATGGAAAAGTGGTGAAGGAGTTTGAGAAAACTAGCCGTGGTTTCAAAAACTATATTAAAGTTTCGCTGAAGACATTCTTTAATTATAAACCAATAAAAGTAACCTTCCTTGAAGAGCAGTACCAGCAATACAACGGCAGATACCTGATGCTGAATGTTGCTAATACCCGTCAGTTTGGGAATAACGCTTATATTGCACCTAACGCAAGTAAAAGCGATGGATTGGTTGATATGGTTTTGGTGAAAAAATTTCCTTTGACCTATTCTGCATTGTTCGCTTTCAGAATGTTTACCAAAAGATTAAAGGATGATGAATACGTTACTTATCTTCCTGTTTCTGAGATTTCATTCAAAGTAAATACAAAAAACTGGCATCTTGACGGTGAGTTTAATAAGATTGAATCACCAATTCATGTGAAAGTACAGCCGGCGAGCTTGAATATTTTAATTTAAGTTCATGTTTTGAAGCAATTGAAGGTGTTTTTATATTCACTATTCACTTGCGAAACAAAATAAACTATTGGTATTTACTTTTTATTTGAAAATAATCCTTCCAATTCCTTTTCAATCTTATTTGGGTTGTCAAGACAATATTGCAGTTGTTCTTTATCCAATTGTTTCTCCCAGTTTGCCACTACAACAGTTGCGACAGAGTTTCCAATCACATTTGTTAAAGCGCGGCATTCACTCATAAATTTATCAATTCCAAGAATTAAAGTCATTCCCGCAATTGGAATTTCCGGAACCACAGCCAATGTTGCGGCTAATGTCACAAAACCTGCACCTGTAACACCAGCTGCACCTTTTGAACTTAACATAGCTACCAAAAGAAGCATCAATTGTTTTTCAATAGGAAGATGAATATTGAGTGCCTGAGCGATAAACAGAGAGGCAAGGGTCATATAAATATTCGTTCCATCAAGGTTAAAAGAATAGCCGGTAGGAACCACAAGACCTACAATTGCCCGTGAGCAGCCTGCTTTTTCCATTTTTTCCATGATTCCCGGAAGAGCAGATTCCGAAGAACTTGTTCCCAAAACTAAAAGAAGCTCTTCTTTCAGATAAAATAATAGTTTAAAAATATTGAATCCATTATACCAAGCCACTGCTCCCAATACTAAAATCACAAAAAGAATAGACGTAATATAGAATGTAGCAACCAGGAATATAAGATTCAGAATAGAATGAAGTCCATATTTCCCGATGGTAAATGCCATGGCTCCAAAAGCACCTATGGGAGCAAGCTTCATCAAAATATGAACAATTTTGAATATCGGAGCTGATAAATCCTGCAGAAGATCAGTTACTTTCTGACTTTTTTCTTTTGTTAAAACCAGTGCAACCCCCATTAAAATCGCAACAAGAAGTACCTGAAGAATATTTTCACCTACCAAAGGACTAAATAAGGTTTCGGGAATGATATTCATGATAAATCCTGTGAGAGTAGATTCATGAGCTTTCTGCTGATATTCTGAGACATCTCCCGAAAGGGTTGCCGGGTCAATATTCAGACCATGTCCTGGTTGTAGAAGATTCCCAACCACAAGCCCAATGATAAGAGCGAGAGTAGAGAAAGTGAAAAAGTAAATCATTGCTTTTATGGCAATTCTTCCCACCTTTTTAAGATCTGTCATGTGGGCGATCCCTAAAGTAAGGGTAATGAAAATTACCGGAGCGATGATCATCTTTACCAATTTGATAAAGCCATCTCCTAAAGGTTTCATTTTTTCTCCCAGCTCAGGATAAAATTTCCCCAGTAAAACACCGGCTGTGATTGCTATAATTACCTGAAAATAAAGCTGATTGTGTATAGGTTTTGTTTTCAATGAACAGTCGTTTTGTTTTTTTAAGGGCGAAAATTAAGAAATTTCATCTAAAAAACTGACAAAAGTCATGAAAATTGATCTGCTAGTTATGTTTGATAGCATATAAAAAACTTCGGCTTCATTCGAAAGACCTCTCTGTCTAAGGAATGAAGCCGAAGCTATATAATGTATTGGAAGTAATGTAGTATTTATTCTACTGCCACAGAATCGTCACCACGACCATCTGCCACAGCGTGAATGTTTCCATTTTCATCCAGGACAATGATTTCAGTTTTTCCGATTTGTTTTACTTTTTCAATAGTATAATTTTTCTTTTCCAGTTCAGCGATTGTACTTTCAGGGAAATTGTTTTCTACTTTTATAGTTTCCGGTAGCCATTGATGGTGAAATTTCGGTGCATTTACGGAAATATTGGCATTCAGCTTAAAATCTACCACATTTACAATAGATTGATAAACAGATGTCGGAATAGTGGTTCCTCCCGGCGTACCTACAACCATATAAGGCTTCCCGTTTTTAAGAAGAATCGTAGGCGTCATGGAAGAAAGCATTCTTTTGTTAGGCTGGATAGAGTTTGCTTCGCCGCCTACTGCTCCAAACATATTCGGAACACCTGGTTTGATAGAGAAATCATCCATTTCATTATTTAAAAAGAACCCTGCGCCTGTTACCAAGACTTTACTTCCGTAATATCCGTTTAGAGTGGTGGTTACAGAAGCAGCATTTCCATCCTTATCAAGAACAGAGATATGCGTGGTTTGTGTTGATTCCTTAGGCTGTGCTATGATTTTTCCTACTTCTGAACTGGGTGTTGCCTTATCAAAACTGAAGCTTTTCCATCTGTTTTTTAAATATTCATCAGAAATAAGGTAGGGTGTTTTATCTTCGATAAAGTCTGGATCACCCATGTATTCTGCACGGTCGGCAAAAGCTCTTCTTTCTGCTTCAGCCATGATCTGAACGGCTTTTGTAGAATTCTGCTGGTATTTTTCAAGGTTTTCAAAGCTAGCCATTCTCAACATTTGAGCAAGGAGAAGACCTCCGCTTGATGGTAAAGGCATTGAAACGACATTATTTCCTTTATAGTCAAATTCTAAAGCTTTTCTTTCCGCAACTTTATAGTTTTTAAGGTCTTCAAGGGTGATGATTCCGTTTCCTCTTTTCATTTCGGCAATCAGAAGATCTGCTGTTTTCCCTTCATAAAATCCTTTTGCTCCAAGCTTTTGAATTAATTTTAAAGTTTCTGCCAGATCCTTCTGAACTAAAAGGTCTCCAGCTTTCCAAGGGGTATCCTTTACGAATATGGTAGAAGATTTATTATGTTTTTTAAAATGCTCCCTGTTGTTATTCAGCATATCAGCTTCCTGTTCCGTTATAGCGAATCCCTGTTCTGCAAGATCAATAGCCGGTTGAATGATCTTTTCCATCGGAAGTTTACAATATTTCAAAGTGGCAAAAAAGCCAGCAATACTTCCCGGAATACCTACAGCAAGTCTTCCATTCTGGGATAAATCTGTGTCTGCTTTGCCTTTTTTATCGAGGTACATATCTCTTGAAGCTTTTTTAGGAGCTGTTTCTCTGTAATCCAGCGTGAATTTTTCACCACTGTTTTTTACACCCACTAAAAATCCGCCACCTCCAATGTTTCCTGCCTGAGGATATACTACAGCCAATGCATATTGGGTAGCAGTAATAGCATCGTAAGCATTTCCTCCCATTCTGAGGATCTTTGCCCCGGCTTCACTTGCCAAAGGATGAGCAGATACTACTACGCCTTTATTTTTAACCTTTACTTCCTTTACAATATTGATGTCTGTAAATTGAGCCCAGCTTAATTGACTGGTTATTAGGATTGATGCAATTAAAATCTTCTTCATATGATTGTTTTTCTTATAACAAAAATATAGAAATTTTTTGAGAATCATTGTTGAAGGTTTTGAATTTTGTTTTTGAGTTTAAGATGCAATTTGGGTACTCCTTTTTCTTTTTTTATGGTTTCAACTGATATAAATTATACGTCAAGTTTTGACGTTTTCTGGATATACTTTTGTCTAAAGAGATTGATAATGATATAAATAAATTAATTATTGAAAATATAAGTATTAAATCATTTTTATGTGATTTGTTTATTAGAATAAATACATTTATGGCGATTAATTAAGAATAATTATTGAATTAAAAACACAAAAACACAAAGGATGAAAAAAATCTATCTTGGTGCATATACATTATGTACAGTCTTAAGTGTGTCTGCTCAGGAAGTTCTCTGGCAGAAGGACATTAAATCCTCTACTCAGGCGTTGGTTCAGGGAGCTTATGTAATTACTATAAAAACTAATGATAACAAAACAGCGAATGCGAAGCTGATTAAGAAATAACCATGAAAAAAAATATAATATTTGTAGCTTCGTTATTAGCTACTCAGAGTTTTTATGCCCAATTGGGAAATATAAAAAATATAGTTCCTACTACTCCTGAAATGTCAGGATTGGTAAAAAGAGTTGATATTCCGATCAACTATTCTTCCGGAGCAATTAATTATCCTTTAAATATATACACATTAAAGGTTAGAGATTTTGAAATCCCAATTACTCTTAATTATACATCTACAGGATTTAAATCTGGTGATAATGCATCTAATATTGGATTAGGATGGGATCTGGAAGTAGGAGGGAAGATTTCGCATAAGGTAAATGGTTTGGATGATCTTCATTCACCAAAAGAGTATTCAGCTTTTCCTAATGGATTTCCTGTAGATGCACCAGTAAAAGTAGATTTTGTAAATCCAGGAGCCGCCAATTATCCAGAATATGCTCTTCTAAGAGATAATTCAAATGCGAGATTGGAAGAACAAGGTACTTTTATGCGAAATCCTGTAAGTGGTATAGATACAGAACCGGATATTTTTCATTTTTCTTATCCCGGGAAGAGTAGTAAATTCTTTTTAGATAAAGATTTTAATGGAAAGCAAATGCCTGTAGGCAAAGAAAAAATACAATTTGATGGTCTTAAATTTATTATAACAGATATCCAGGGTAATATTTATGAATATGCTATTCAGGATGATGTTACCTTACAATCGGATATGCAAATGTTGAACGGTTATTATCCTTATAGCGGTGGAAATCTGATCTATAATAATTTCTATCTCTCAAAAATTAAGACAAAAACTGATATTATTGATTTTCTGTATGATTATGTTGATTATGCTTATGATAATGCGACTACATATATGAAGGGAAGTACTAAAGATGTTTATGATATTCCAACCGATCTCTATTCTAATTCATTTGAAGTAAAATATTTATCTAAAGTTACTAAACATTAAACATACTCTTCCCATTTTAAAGGAAATTAAAGTGAATGCACAGACAAAAGTTTCTTTTGAATATAAAAGTACCCCACGTGTAGATGTAAAAAATGATTTTACAAGAAAAATTGCAGCCTTGGATAAAATTAAAATTCAGGATGGAGGAAATCGCTTTACAGCAGCAGAGTTTGATCAGTCTTATTTTCAGTCTATGAATAGTGGAACTCTTATGAATGATAGAACAACATGGCTTAAGCTTAATTCAGTTAAGATCAATGAGAAACGATATTCATTCAGGTATAATGAGGAATCAATACCTGAAAAGAATAATGAAAGTAAGGACTTTTGGGGGTATTATAGCAGAGACGGTGGTGGAAGATATAATTTTAAAGATTTTAGATTGTATTACTATTACGGAGGGAAAAAACCTAATTTGGGTAGTAGTGAGACCACCTTACTGAAAGAAATTATTTACCCTACAAAAGGAAGTGATGAGTTCTTTTATGAAAATAATACTTATGATGAACCTTATTATAAGGAGTATGGCGTGGAGGTTACAAGTATTGGAATTTTTTATAGTTATGAAGAATCAAATAATGGTGACTTTAATAAAACTGAAAATTTCGAAGTACCCAAACGTACTAAATTCTTGCTAACCTATGATATTCCTTTTCAGGAAGGAGGACAGACAGCAGAAGCTCAAGTATTTTATGATATAACTGATAAAAGAAGAAATGTAATGATTCCATTACCTCCGATGACAGGTAGAGGGGAAGCAGATCTCATTCTAGAACCAGGTTCTTATTCTATGACTTTATCAGCACGTGGGCTTTCAGATCCTTATATACGTTTGTATGCTGAAGAAGAGGTGGTAACAAACTCAGGGCGAAAAAATTTAGCAGTTGGAGGTGTTAGAATTGCAAAGGTTATCTCAAAAGATCATAATGGAAGCCCCCTTATTACTAAAAGTATTAATTACAATGATGAAAATAATATTTCAACAGGGAAGCTTTATGATAAGCCAATTACTTATGAACTGGAACGTGGATATAGCTTTAAATATTATCCGGAATTTTGTAAAGTACTTGATAAATATTTTAATCTCGCAAAATATTATAGTATGTCAATTAGTGATATTTTGGGATATAATGGTACTACAGTATTTTATTCTAAAGTTACCGAAAGTATCACAAATAATGGGATTGATAATGGAAAGACTATATATACATTCTATGATGAGGATGATGGAAAGCTATATTATGATACTCCTTATCTTTTGTTCAATGATAATTCCTGGAAAAGGGGATTTATAAAAAAACAGGAGATCTTTGAAAGAGGAAATCCTGTTCCTCTCAAAACTATATCCAATGATTATTCATTTATTCAAACACCTTCGAGTCAACAAATAGAATCAGGCTTGGATTTTACAGCACCAACTAAGCCAAATGAATTTCATAAGATGAGTTATCAGTTTTTTGCTACCAGCCCCGAATATTATTTAGGTTGCGGAGGTTCTGTACGAAACGCTGCTGCAAATTTTGAGTTTTATGGTAAAAAATTAGTATCAGCTCAGGTAAATAAAGACAGAGAGGTTGTGGAAGAAAACATGAATGGAAAACTATTAAGAACAGAGACAGAATATCTTTATAATAATCCTTCTCATATTCAGCCTACATTACAGAAGATTACTTTTCCTGATAAATCGATTCAGGAAACAACATATCAATATGCACATGAAAAAGGAAATCAGTTTTTAATTAATAAAAATATGATTGGTATTCCTATGGAAACAACTGTAGTTAAAAAACTAAACTCAACAGATATAGGAAAAACTATTTCAAAAACAGTAACTCTTTATCCAAGTTCTGATACTGAAGCTAATAAAACAGCAGGGTTACCATTGCCTATCAGTGTATCTAGTCTTGATGTTCAAAAAAATATTCTAGCTACGGATATATTATACAAATTATATAGTCCTATTACCGGAAATCTTCTCCAATATAATTCTAAACCCGATGCAAATGGGAACAGCAATAATCCTGTATCTATTGTTTGGGGATATAATAATACATTACCAATTGCTAAGGTTGAAGGAGCTAATTATGAACAGATTCTACCCTATATTAATGATATTGTTAATGCTTCTGACACAGATGCAGGAATTGTTGGGACCAATAATGATGAGACAATTTTACTCAAAGCATTAAATGATTTCAAAAATAATCCTAACCTTACTGGTTTTCATATTACAACCTATACTTATGATCCATTGATTGGAGTAAGAAGCATCACTCCACCATCAGGAATCAGGGAATTATATCTTTATGATTCCGCAAACAGGCTTGAGAAAGTAGTGGATGTGGATGGAAAAGTGCTGAAGGAAATGAAGTACAACTATAAAAACTAATAACCGATGAAAAAATTCATAATTCCCATAGCATTTCTGATGTTGGGGACTGTAAAAGCACAGGTATCCAACACCGAAAACTATGTTCAAATAAAAACGTATCTGGATTATAGTGGAACCCAGGCTACAAAATCTTCTGAAACTATTCAATATTTTGATGGGCTTGGTAGACCTAAGCAGGTGATTGGTGTAAAAGCCTCTCCCCAAGGAAAAGATGTTGTCACTCATATCGAATATGACCAGTTTGGAAGACAGGCAAAAGACTTTCTTCCCATTCCTCAATCAGGAACGCAGTCAGGTGGAATTTATACCTCTCCTCTGGGAAATGCTTCTTCCATCTATGGTGGAGAGAAAATCTATTCTGAAAAAGCATTGGAGAAGTCTCCTTTGGACAGAATCCAGCAACAGATTCAGGTAGGAAATGACTGGACGGGAAAGCCTGTGAAATTTGACTATGATGCCAATATTGATGGGGAAGTTATAAAAATGTTCACCACTACCACCTGGGAAAATGGAGCTACAAAATCAACCATTGAATATGGGGGAATGTATGGAGCAGGACAATTGTATAAAAACATCATTACCGATGAAGACGGCAACAAAACCATTGAATTCAAAAATGGTAAGGAGCAAGTTCTTGTTATAAGAAAAGTTTTAAGCGGGACAGAAAATGCAGATACTTATTATGTATATAACGAATATGACCAGTTAGCATGGGTAATTCCGCCTATGCTATCCAAGAAAGTACATTGGCAATGGGATGATCAGGAGGCGTTAGCTTACCAATATCGTTATGATGGAAGAGGGAGACTTGTAGAAAAGAAACTTCCTGGCAAAGGCTGGGAATTTATGGTGTATGACAAAGCCGATAGACTTATCATGACTCAGGATGCTAATATGCGAGAGAAGAATAAATGGCTGATTACTAAATATGAATCATTGGGAAGAGTTGCTTATACTGGGATTATTGGAGGAGGAAGCAGAACAAGTATGCAGTCTCAGGCAGAAAACCTTATCATCGTAGAGGCAAGAAATGGTTCCGGATTTACTAAAAACGGGATGCAGATTCAATATAGTAATGGATATTTTGTTGATATTGAAACCATTTTAAGTATCAACTACTATGATACTTATCC
>NZ_FTOL01000005.1 GCF_900156735.1 Chryseobacterium ureilyticum | reverse complement strand
ACAACAAATTCTTTTTTGGCTCGAAGTTGTTCTCAAAATCTTCTTAGGCAAGTATAATTTTCAAAATGAAAAATTAGCTTTTTAAGGAATGACTATATAATAAAACAAACTGGTTCCTCCCAGTGAAGTTCCGGCAAGCATCAACATTCTTACTTCTTTAGAACTTGGGAGAGATAATTTCTTTTTTGAGGTTAGGGTCTGAATAATGTTCAGGATTAAAAGTCCTGCAAGACCTAGTACAAACTGGGATGTGGTTACTTCTGAAGTTGTAAAACCGTCATGGTAAGCCAATTTCACAAAAGTGGCTAACATACCATATATACTAGCACCAATCCCTACAAATAAAACACCTTTTAGTATATTTTGCTTCTTCATAATTTTTTTAACAGCCTGCAAAGGTACAATATATTAATTAAAATCTCCAGAGGTGTTGTCGTGATAGATAAATAAAATCGCCACAAGCAAGCTTGTGGCGACCCTTATAATTGATTATATAAGTTAGTTATTTCTTTACAATCACTTTTGAAGAAGATTCAAAACCAAGTCCTTTCACTTTTACCATGTAAGTTCCATTGACAAGTTTGTTTGTAGAGATTGATTTTTTAGTTTCAGGTGAAATTTTATCTTCTGAAGAAACTAATTTACCAGACATGTCGTAAAGTTCTACACTTACCTTACCAATAGTATTGCTTGGGAAGTTGATAAAGAATTCATCTTTAGCCGGGTTTGGATAAATTGAAATTTTGTTTTCTTTTACAGATTTCACTTCATCAGTACCTAATGATGCAGCACAGTCTTCAGGAATATCAAAGTTTTCTACCTGGTCAGTAATAACGCTTTTAACTCCTGCTGAAGCACCTATACCAAGTCCTCTTTTTGCAAAAACTTTCCAAATCATACATCTATCCGCTCCATTGGTAGCTGCTACATCCGCATCCAATATCGCATTTCTTCCTTCTATAAAACTAGGGTTACATACCTGAAGTTTAAGAGCATTTGTTACCAACTGTAGTACTTTTGAACTTCCATTTGTTGTATTAGCCAAAACATCTGCAGAATAACCATATTTCTCTACATATTTCCAGTGAAGATCCCACAGCATTGTTGCCCAAACGAAACCTATAGAATGTACATCTGTAACCAATACATTATTTGAGTTCAAATATTGCATTTGATTTGTCGCTCCATAAGTAAAGTTATTAATAGCAAAATCCGGTGAATATTTCGCAGGTCTGATACCTCCGCCAGTGATTGCTTCACCACCAGCATAGGTACCCATACCTCTTGCCACAGTAGCGTTATCACCTAATTTATTTGTTAGCATTAAAGCAAAGAAATCCGACCATCCTTCTCCCATTTGCTCTTTACTTGTGTTTGCATTTAAACAACCTACTCCTGTACCTGTAAGTCTGTTGGAAATACCGTGCCCATACTCATGGATTACAATTCCGTTATCGAAACTTCCGTCAGGAGTCATATTACTTTTCAATGTAACATTTACATTTGTATTTGCAGTGAGTTGACTTTTGATGTATCCACCTTCATCATATGTAATAAGTACTGATGGAATTGTAACCGTAGCATCAGCTCCACCCATAATACCTAAATTAGGACCATTTACTTGATTGTTATAAACAATAGCAGCCTTAGCACCTGCATCCTGTAGATTTTTCACTTTAACTGTAAAAGAACAAGTTCCTCTTTCTACCAAACCTATTTTATCTGTAAGTGATCCAGCCGGCAAGGCAGTACATCCATCTAACACTGATGATAATACAACATCTCCAGTTACCCCTACAAGAGGTAAAGGACTTCCAAAAGCTGCAGTTCCAGCTCCTGGAACACGAGAAACAGCGGCACTTGGCGCATTATAATAGAAAACTCTTCCTACAGGCGACCAAAGATACATCTGCATTCTAGGATTAAATCCATCTGCAGGTGAAGAGAAATTGGCATTATTGGTACCTCCTCCATCTTGCGCCTCAGCAAATACGTAGTCATCATCTTGTGCAGCAGCACCACCTTTTCCAAAATTACTCGCTTGGAAATTTTTTGCAGCTTCAGTAAATCCGAACTCATAGAAAACATCATGAATTCTATTATTCAGGTAAAATAGATTGGTAATGGAAGCATTTCTATTATTAGCAGGTACCTCATTGATATTAAAAGGAAAATCAAAGTTTCTTGCAGCGCCACCTTCTGCCGGTGTTCCAGGAAGATAACCTGGTGGTACCGTTAAAGCTGTTCCTGAAACATCTTCGTAAGCGAACACATTGTTTCCTCTGGTAGTTGTATAATGGTCAACCCCATCATAATGCCATCCTTCTGGAGAAGCATTAAGAATCCAAGGGTTTGTAATGATTGATCTTCCTCCGAAAGTAGGTGCTTCGATAGGTAAAGGGAATACATTATAAGTAGCATTATCCGGAACCAACAATGCAGAACTATTATTTGCTATTTGATTTTGTGGTCCGATAAATGGATTTGCTAAAAGCTCAGCATGATTATGTTCAGGATCTGAAGCATATGCATTAGGATGAAAACTACATGACGCTGTCAGATTATTTTTATCCAGTATTTTTCCGTTATTAGCGTCTACCACTACCATCCAATGGTTTGGAGATTGAGGCTCTCTTAAACTATATTCATAAGCGAGACGAAGGTTTCCAGCTTCATCATTAGCATAGACAAGTCTTTGATTAGCCGATGTAGCAGCATTTCCTTTCTTTTCAAGACGTTCAAGAATAGTATAATCAGCGATTTCAGGTTTCTTAAAATCATCTGCAATCTTCTTTAGGGCAGCATCTTTGCTAATCACAGCAATATTTGATGTGGATGCTGAATAATTCTTCACAAAATTATCTACAAAGTATATCACTTTATTATCCCTGATAAGAGCTGTTCCTGAAGAGCTATATACAGGCAAACCATTATAAGTTTGTACCAGTTTTACAACATCTCCATTTAAAGATTTTGAAGGATCTACATTATCTACAATAAAATTATTGAGATCAGACTTTTTATATTCTCTTATTTTATTTTGAGAAATATAATCTTTAATGAGCTTTTCATTATCTTGTCCAAATACAAACGCCGGAAATACAGAAAATACGGCAAACAAAAGAGGTAGAGTTCTATTTTTCATATCCATTATTAAAGTCGCTAATCTACAAATAATTCACATGTAAAATTAATTTTTAAAGAATAAAATTTAACAATAATAAAACAAAAATGAAAATTAAAAACAAAAAAGCTATTAAATATTTTTCAAAAAACAGAAACAAAGCCTAGTTTTACGCTTAAAACACTACGTTTAGCAATAATTATTACGATTTTTATTATCAATTTTCTACGTAATAATATTTATAAAAAAACTGCCCAAATGGACAGTTTTTCGTTTTTTTATTTTTTAATGATCTTCTCAGAATATACTTCGTTTTTATCTGTTGTCACATTAACAATATAAATTCCTTCTTTTCGTGAACTTAAATCTACTTCGATTTCTTTTTCATCACGTAGTATTTTATTGTAAACTACATACCCAGTAAGATCTCTGATTTCTAACGTACCGGATTTAATTTCTTTATTCAGAATTACTTTAAACAATCCGTTAGTAGGATTTGGTGTTAATTTGAAAATTTTCTCTTCTGTTTGCAACTTTACAGCTCTCAAATGCGGACATTTCATCGTAATATCATAATCAAAGAACGGATAATTGTTCCAGGCATAAGCAATCTCATAATTCCCATTATAAAGGTAAATCATAGAAACTCTAAATTTCTGTTCTCCTATTGCTCCTCCACTCAAAGCAGCTGCAAAATCAGAAGGTTGCAAATAATAATTATAAAAGTTTGGAGCCCCAACTCCAAGAGTAGGATTAAATGGCACAGGAAATACAGTTCCATTCTGCAGACCTATTAATTCCAGTTTAAAATTTACCAAAGTAGCCCCTGGCGGCAGATTATAATAACCACCGATACCTGACGGCTGTTGTATACATTCTCCCGGCTCATATCTGAAATTTACCGTCCCCATACCATTGGTATTGCATATATTACTTGCAAGATCCGACCAGTAGTCCATTTCCGGCTGCCCTACGCTAAACCCATTAGGTCTGCTATAATACAATCTTGGCAGCACCCCATAATCAGGATCTGAAACATTAGGTTCCAATCCTCCTGTATATAAACCTCCTGCACTTGCAATAGACGCTGCTGCCCCTGCTGCCGAACTATTTGTATTAGCATGGATCATAGTAAATTGTGCTCCTATCGTTTTAAACTTCACAGCCATTTCAAAAGCTGCTGGATCACTATACGTTGTATTATTATAATTCACCAGATAAGACCCGTCAGGACCACCTGAATTTCTTTCTGCATCTGTAAACACCACAAATTTTAGAGGCTGCACATTATTCAATGCCGTTTGAGGGCTTATGATACCAGCACTTCCAGCTCCATTGAAGGCATCTGCAATCAAAGCAAGAGATTCATTAAAAAGATCACCAAAATCAAGGCGTCTCTCAAAATTCTGAGCGGTAAAATGATCATTGGTAAAATCAGACTCAATATAAATTAAAGGCTCTCCTGTTCCATTGGTATCACCATATTTTCCGGTTCCATATTGCACGACAGCAACTCTGTTTCTGGTATTACATGCTAATAACTGTTCCATCAACTTAATGGCTCCCCGTTTCATGTTAGCATACTCAGCATTAGTAACAGAACTTCCATTATCCAGCATGATAATGTAATCAGCCTGTGCTTTAAGACCGTTCCATGACATCATAAGTGCCATAAAGAAAAATAAAAATGTTTTTTTCATAGTTAAAATTTTGTTTTAGCTTTCCAAAAATAACATAATTTCTTTATGTAGTGAAATATTTTAATTAAAATCAAAATATTATTAAAAATTATCAATAAATAAAACTAATACAATAGTATATACTGAATAAAAACATAAGGCATCACATTTCAAAAACAAAAAAAGCCGCTCAAATGAGCGGCTCAATATTTACAAATGGTTTAAGGATTATTTACCTTCTTCCATTTTTCTTTTTAACTCTGCTAATGCATCGATGTCTCCAAGAGTAGATCTTTCTTCGTTGTTTGAAGAAGAAGATACGTTTCTAGAAGAAGATTCTTTAACGTTTTTCTTTTCTTCGTCTCTGAAGATACCTGTGTGAGAAACTACAACTCTCTTGAATTCTTTGTTGAATTCAATTACTTTGAATTGAGCATCTTCACCTTTCTTGATTTTAGATCCATCTTCTTTCTCTAATAATCTTGAAGGACAGAAAGCTTCAACCTCAGCATCTTCGAATTGTACAGAAGCTCCTTTATCGTGAACTTCTACAGCTTTACCAGCGTGGATAGTTCCTTCAGCATATTTAGTTTCGAATTTATCCCATGGGTTTTCAGTCAATTGCTTGTGACCTAGAGATAATCTTCTAGCTTGGATATCTAATTCAAGAACTACAACGTCTAATTTATCACCTACTGCACAGAACTCAGATGGGTGCTTGATTTTCTTAGTCCAAGAAAGATCAGAGATGTAGATTAATCCGTCGATACCTTCTTCTAACTCTACGAATACACCAAAGTTAGTGAAGTTTCTTACAGTTCCTACATGCTGAGATCCTACTGGATACTTAGCTTCGATGTTTTCCCATGGATCTTTAGATAATTGCTTGATACCAAGAGAAATTTTTCTTTCTTCTCTATCTAAAGTTAATACTTCAGCTTCTACTTCATCACCTACTTTTACGAAATCTCCAGCAGATCTTAAGTGAGTAGACCAAGACATTTCAGAAACGTGGATTAATCCTTCAACACCTGGAGCGATTTCTACGAATGCACCATAGTCAGCAAGAACTACTACTTTTCCTTTTACTTTGTCACCAACTTTCATGTCAGCAGAAAGAGCATCCCAAGGATGAGCTTCTAATTGCTTCATACCTAATTGGATTCTTGTTTTCTCATCATCGAAATCAAGGATTACAACTTTTACAGTTTGTCCGTCCTCTAGGATTTCAGATGGGTGGTTCACTCTAGACCAAGAAAGGTCTGTAATGTGGATCAATCCATCAACACCTCCTAAGTCAATGAATACACCGTAAGAAGTAATGTTCTTAACAGTTCCTTCAAGAACCTGACCTTTTTCAAGTTGAGCGATGATTTCTTTTTTCTGACCTTCGATATCTGCTTCGATCAATGCTTTGTGAGATACAACTACGTTTTTGAACTCAGGGTTGATTTTCACAACTTTGAACTCCATAGTTTTTCCTACGAACTGATCGTAATCTTTAATTGGCTTAACGTCAATTTGAGAACCTGGTAAGAATGCTTCGATTCCGTGAACGTCAACGATCATACCACCTTTAGTTCTAGATTTAACAAAACCGTTAACGATTTCTCCAGTTTCGTGAAGTTCGTTTACTTTATCCCAAGCTTTAAGCGTTCTAGCTTTTCTGTGAGATAATTGTAATTGACCAGTTTTGTCTTCTCTCTTGTCAACCATTACTTCTACCTCGTCACCTACTTTTAGGCCTTGGTTGTAACGGAATTCGTTAAGAGAAATAACACCTTCAGATTTGAAGTTGATGTCTACGATAGCTTCTTTGTCAGTTAATCTAACTACTCTACCAACTAAAACGTCATTATCGTTTAGGCTGTTAAGAGATCCGTTATAGATTTCTTCTAAATCGCTTTTTTCTTTTCTCGCATCTGCATCAAGACCTGATTCGAAAGAATCCCAATCAAATTGTTCTGGTGCTACGTTTTGGTTTAAAATAACCTCTGCTGAATTTGTCTCTTTTGACATTTTCTAATAAAATTTGTATTCCTTCTTTTTTAACGGTTTGAATAAATGTGGATTTAAAAAATACGGAAGTAATTAATTATAAGTATTTTACTCATCAAACCTTTTCGCCACAAAAGTGGGTGCAAAGATAAAAATTTTATTTGAGATAAACAAGAGCTTTTGTGTTTCAGAATTCTTCTTTAAACAACTGGCATCCAGGGAGTTTATTAAAATATTGAAGGATTTAAAAATTTAAAGATTAGGAAAGATCCGAAGGTTAGCTCATCAATGTTTTTTCTAAAGCTCTTTCAAATTCTCTTTCATTTTCATGGTTATAAAACGGTACAGCAGTAATTAAATATTCATCTGTATGAATGGTAATGGTTTTCTTTTCACCACCCATCTCTCTCAAAAAATCGTCTTTCCATTTATCGTAGTCAAGTAAATGAGTTCCTTTTGGCTCTATAAAAACCTGGTAGCTCAACTGTTTGTCTTTTCTCTGACTGCAAAACAAAATAAAATCCGGTTCAAAAGCACGTCCTAATTTATCAAAGATCTTAACTTCTCTTTCATTACGGATCAGATGAATATCCTGAAATTTTTGGTTCAATCCTTTAAAACGCCTGGAAAACAACTCTACAAATCTTTTTTCTTCACTGGTTCCATAATTGGCATTATAAGCATACCAGGATCCTTCAGCAACTACATTCTCCTGACCATCTGCTTTTATACTGCCTTTTGTGACCCGTATTTCTTTATCTCTGAAAACCTTATGAATAGGTTGCGCCTGAAACGATGAACCTTCATAATCAGGAGCATTATGTTTAATATCCGCTTCTATAGTTTGCAATAATCCATTCAGTGCCTGAAGGTAATCAAAATGTGAAATTTCCTGAAGACGGCTTTGCGTTCCATAGAATATGATTTCCATTCCGCCCAAATACTTCTCATCATCTATAAAATCCCAGATGGATGTTATATTAGGGAAATAGCGGGAAAGATTATCAAAATAATAAAATGGATTTCTGCTTAAGGCATATCTTATTACATGTTTCTGAATATCCTGAATTCTGACGCCTTCAGATTTTATGTTTTCATCAAAAAGCACAGATTTCTCTAATTCAAAAAACACATTGGATGTTTTTCCGCTTCCAGAAGAAAGCTGATGCCTGAAATTGGGTCTACTCATTCCAAGATCTTCAAAAGACTTTATTTTCGTAAAACTTTTGGGGATTTTTTTATTGGAAAACACTACTCCATTTTTATATAATTCTGTGGTTTTAAATATGGGTTTTAACTTAAGTTGTTTGGTTTCAAGATTAGCTTCATCTTCATATATTCCGGAGTCTACCAATGCTTTTTTAAGTTCTGAGATATATCGGCTGTCTTCTTTCGTATGATAATATAGTTCTTCTAAAATTTTCAGATCATTTGCAATATCATCATCATATTTTCGTACAAACTTATCTTCTCCTTCCCGCACTGTAAATGGATAATACCTTGCTCCACGACCAATTAACTGAGCTTCAGAAAGAGTTGTTTTTCCTGGTTTACCATCCTTTCCGTCACGGTCTTCATACAATCTTACAATATCAAATAAATTGAGAACATCCCAGCCTTCATTAAGTTTCTGCACCGCAAATACAGCACGGATTGGGTTGTTTTCTTCTTCCAGTGTATTGAGTAAAATCTGGTTTTTCTCTGCTTCTGAATCATTATTGGCGCTCAGGCAATTTTCTTCTCTGAAATGAGTACGTATCCGTTTTACAATATCGCTTTTTGAGATTTTTCTAGCTTCAAAAAAATTGAAAGCCTTTTGAACAACAGGAACAGTTGAGGTTTTCCTGATCTTCTCTATTATCTCTTCAGAAAAATCATCAATTAATTTGTGAAAATTTTCTTTATTCTGCTCAGATTCTTTAATGGTTTTCTTGGCTTTGAATAGAATAACAGGTTTCAGATTAATATGATGGGTTGTCGCCAATTCCTGTCTGTACAAATTCAAAATCAAAGCCTGAACAATCCTTTCCTGCTCGTCATACAGGGAACGGACAAGATTAATTTCTTTAGAAAATTTATCCGTCCTGAACTGTGCCAGATCATATTTATAAATGACTTTATCTTTGTATTTCTCTGTTATTTCCCGGCTTTCATAATCCAACGTGGCTGTGAATTCCAAAAGGATATTCTCCAAATTCTGATGTAGGATCTGCAAAACAGTATCCTCCCAGCTTCCGAACAGGTTCCCACTTTTGGTACCACTATTCAGGTGATGAGCTTCATCGGCAATCAAGACGATCTTTTTATCCTGAAAATCCTCATAGGTAACACTGTTTTCTTTGGTATTGTTTAAATCAATGTGAAGCTGCTGAATCGTAGTAAATTTGATATTGATATTTTCGTGATCGGATTCATCAAAGTTATCAACCTGTTTTAAAAAAACTTCTTTACCATCAATGATTATTTTATCCCGGAATAAATATTTAGAAGTCTGCGGATTGAGAAAGTTATCTTTCGTTTTCTGAATAATATTATTACTATTCACAAAAAACAAAAAATTACGATATCCTTTCTGATAAAGATGAAGCATCAAACCACCCATAACCATTGTCTTTCCACTTCCTGTTGCCATATTATAAAGAAGATGTAAAGGTTTTCTGGGTTTGCAGTCAAAATCTTCTCTTTCAGTATATAAATATCTTCTGAATGCTTCTTCCTGATAAGAACGGATACTGAACTTCAGATTATCATTGATTCCATTAGGCAAAGCAACTTCCGCCAAAGCTTTACGAGCAAACGGATTATTGAATATTTCATGTAAAAATGCCATCTGATTACTTTTTAAGTTGATAAAATGCTTTCGTTACTTTTTGCTCTTCCGGAGTACACTCAAAGTTTCCATCATTAAGAGAAGAAAGATTGACATAGAGCTGATTTTTATCGAGCAGTTCGCAAAGGTGTTGCTTTTGTTCCTGTAGGCTTAACTTTTTAAAATCTTCAATATATTTCTCCTGCTTTTGAATATCTACATTATAGTTAAGAAAAGATTTCGCTTTCATCTCTTCCCAAATCTGAAGAAGCGTTTCTTCATTCTTTGCTTCTTCTATTTTTTCGATGAAGGTTTGGTTGTATTTTTTGAGTTCGAGGTAAGTATAATTCATTCCCTCAAATCTGTCTTTGATAATCTTATGTGTATTTTCGAGTTGCTCAATCAGAATAAATTGTCGTTCCAAATAATTTGATACAAAACCTGTCGTTCCACTACCTGCAAAAAAGTCTAGTATAATATCGTTTTTATTTGTGTGAGCTTTAATAAATCTTTCTATAAGTTTGTAAGGCTTTTCAGTTAAATAACCCGAACGTTTTTTACCATCAACTCTAATTCTTGCTGCAACAGCCATCTTCCACCAATTTTTATTTTTAATTTTTTCATATTCATCATAAAGATTAGACATTTCCTCTACAAATTCCTCTTTATCTCTCCCCATTTCCCACCAATCTTCAGGAATTTTTCCTCTATCTGTATATTCACTGCTTACATTTGCATTCATTTCATTATTAAAACCACCAACATGAACTTCGGACGACATTCGAACCTCGTCTCCATTAAAAATCCAGTCAGAAGTAGATTTTGAATACCATAAAATATTATCATGTTTTCTATTATACTGTTTCATTTTAGGAGAGCCTGGCCCATGGTATGCCCAAATTATTTCATTTCTAAAGTTCTCTCTATTAAACACAGAGTCTAATAAAACTTTTAAATAATGTATTTCATTCCAGTCTGCCTGAACTAATATACTTCCATCATCTGTAAGTAAACTTTTTGCAATATCCAATCTATTCTTCATAAAAGTTAACCAAGAAGAATGATTAAACCTATCATTATAATTAAAAGAATCACTTCCTGTATTATAAGGCGGATCTATATAAATAAGCTTCACTTTTCCTGCAAATTCTTTTTTCAAAGAATGCAATGCTAAAAGGTTGTTTCCTTTGATAATCAGGTTATCAGTAATCGTTCCGTTTTCATTTCTGTTGAAAAGAGATTCTTCCCTGTGGTCTGAATGACAGAGTGCCTTTTCACCACTTTCATCAAAACGTTTGGCATTGGTTAGTACTTTTGGATCCAGCAGTTCTGTAATTTCATCCTGTGCCAGTATTTCATTAAAGAAAATCTCTTCTCTTTTATCTTCCTCACGGCTTTGCCCTCCTTCCAACACACAATCTTTGAATGGCCAGACCAAGGATACTTCATTGCGTTGTTTTAAATGCTTACCATCAATCGTTAATCCTACTTTGTTTTTGAATTGAGTATAGCTGTCATTCAAATAATTCTTCTGTTCAAGAAACTGGATGAAAAGATTTTGTTTAAATACCCAGATATCTTTTACTTTTACAAAAAATTTGTCTTTCAAATCCGAGTCTTCTAACAGCAATCCGATCAGCTCTTCATCAAAGTTTTGGGCTTTATTCAGTACTACCCATTTTTTGATTTCTCCGTTATCAGAAACATAATTAGGTTCTTTCTTAATCTGTTTTTCAAGAGTTTGATAGAGTTTCATGGCTTTAAGTTTTTTATTGCCTCAAAGCTACTATCAGCTGATAGTTTAAAATTATGGGAAACCATAAATAGTCTAAAAACGCCAATAGTGAATTTTGCTAAGCAAATCATTCATCAATTATTATAATGTGAAAAATCACCGGTTCTGCAGATCGTTTATTTAACACCAATCTATATTAAAAGGCTTCGACTTCGCTCAGCTTGACCATGTATAATTGAATAATATGGTATTAACAGCATAGTAGTGGTCATGCTGAGCGGAGTCGAAGCATCTATAACTAGTGTAGAAGGCAAAATAAGATTCTTCATTTCGCTACGCTCCATTCAGAATGACAGCATTCCCAATCAAAGAAGAGCAGTAATTCCTCCCTACTCTCAAACCCTCAAACTCCAAAATTCACTACCTTTGTACCCATGGAACTACAATCAATTTATCAAAAACTGCAGATTCAGGATATGAATCAGATGCAGAAATCTACTTATAAAGCGTCTGAAAACAATACTGATATTGTTTTGCTCTCTCCTACCGGATCCGGAAAGACGCTGGCTTTTTTATTTCCGGTTCTTAGAAATCTGAAAAAAGATGTTCAGGGAGTACAAGCTTTAATATTAGTTCCTGCCAGAGAATTGGCGTTACAGATTGAACAGGTTTTCAAATCGATGGGAACAGATTTTAAAGTATCTGTTTGCTATGGTGGACATGATAAAAAGATTGAAGTCAATAATTTAATTGAGGCTCCAGCTGTTTTAATCGGAACCCCGGGAAGAGTTACTTATCACGTAAGAAATAACAATTTTGATCCGAAAACAGTTAAAACTCTAGTTCTTGATGAATTTGATAAGGCTTTGGAATTAGGTTTCCATGATGATATGGAATTTATTTGCAGTTCTTTAAAAGGGCTTTCTCAAAGAATTTTAACGTCTGCAACTGCGATGGATGAAATTCCTGCATTCACAGGGTTGAAAGATGAAAAAATTATTAGTTTCCTTAAGGAAAATGATGTAAAACCAGACATTCAACTGAGAAAGGTAATGACTATTCCCGAGGAAAAACTGGATACACTATTCAACCTTGTTTGTAAAATCGGGAACAAAAGAACTTTGATCTTCTGTAACCACCGTGATGCAGTAGACCGTATCTCTGAACTTCTTCACCAAATGGGAATCGACAGAGAAACTTTCCACGGGGGTATGGAACAGGACGAAAGAGAACGTGCGTTACTGAAATTCAGAAATGATTCTGCAAGAATACTTATTACGACAGACCTTGCAGCCCGCGGATTGGATGTTCCGGAAGTAGAGTCTATTGTACACTATCAACTCCCTCCTAAAGAAGATGCTTTCATTCACAGAAACGGACGTACTGCAAGAATGAATGCAAAAGGTTTTGTTTACCTGATCATGAATGAAGATGATAATTTTCCCTTCATCAAGAATGATACTCCTGAAGAAAGTGTTGCAGGATTTACTAAGGTTCCGCAAAAAACACCTTTCCAGACCATTTACATTAGTGCAGGAAAAAAGGATAAAGTCAATAAGGTTGATATTGTAGGATATTTACTTAAAAAAGGAGAACTACAAAAAGAAGATGTTGGAATCATTGAAGTAAAAGATACTACCTCTTACGTAGCTGTTGCCAGAAATAAGGTAAATGCTCTTTTGAGAAAACTTCAGAATGAAAAACTTAAAGGGAAAAAAGTGAAAATGGAAGTAGCTTATTAAAATACCTCTAATCAGATATATTTTAAAATTGCCCCGAATTCATGAATGATTTATTCATGAATTCGGGGCAAAAAATTATTTTATTCCTCTCACTCTCATTGGAAAAGTATACACCGATTTTGAAGCGGTAATGAATAAAACATCATTATTTTCTCCTCCAAAAGTTACATTGGACGTCCATTTTTCAGGAATTGAAATGTGATAAATCTTTTTCCCTTCACGGTTAAAAACATGTACTCCATCGCCGGTTAAATAAAGGTTTCCGTGTTTATCTAGGGTCATTCCGTCTGAACCCATTTCACAAAACAGTTTTTTCTCAGATAGTTTTCCTTCGTCTAAAATATCATAAACATAAGTTTTCCCGGCATCAATATCTGAAACATAAAGTTCTTTTAAAGTTTCACTACCTACAATTCCGTTGGGTTGTGTGAAAGTATCCAATTTACTGATCTTTCCTTCTTTATTCCTATAGTAAAGACTTTTATTAGGTATTTCCTGTTTGAAATTTGTCCAATAGTCTCTTTCATACAATGGATCTGTAAAATACATTCCTCCAAAAATATCATTCCAAACATCGTTAGGTCCATTAAGTCTTTTACCTTCAAAATTACTGAATAAAACCTCAACTTTTTTGTCCTTCGAAATCTTCCACATTTCTCCGTTATCATCTGAACAGGTAATCAGGAAACCGTCTTTATCAAAGTGAGTTCCGTTTGCTCTTCCTGTTTTATCTAAAAATTCGATGACCTGATTGGTCTTCCAGTCCCAATAATAAATTTTATCATTAGGCTGATCCGTAAAGTAGACATTCCCTTCTTGATCTGCTGACGGACCTTCTGTAAAGCTAAATTTATCCGAAATCATTTTCGGTTTTACTCCTTCATAAAACATTTTACTGGTATTTACTGATTGGCAGTTTACCAATGCTAAAACCAAACCAATCATTCCTATTTTACAGATATTCTTCATTCTTCATTTTTAAAGCTGCAATTTACGATATGCTTATCGGTTTCAAAAATATTTTCTCATTTTGATTTATTATCAATCTTAAAACATAATGTCCTAATTGTCCTATTTTGGAAGTAGATCATATTAGTAGTTCAATGATATAATCCGGAGCTTTGCAGTAACAGAATCAATAAGTTTTTTCAAGCAAAAAAACGGATGGAAAAACAAAATTGATCAGGATGAAAAATATTACCAAAATACTTTTATAGCATACGACAATGAGCGCAGAGTCTAACAACATCAAATCCTTGGAAATTGAAAATGAAGAGTTTAGAAACTCCGTGGGAACAATGGATGAAACCGGTAAAAGAAAATGGATCTTCCCCCGAAAACCAAAAGGAAAATACACCAATTACAGAGACTATACCAGTTATGCCTTATTAGCTTTATTCTTTGGATTACCTTTTATAAAGATTAATAACAATCCTTTTTTCCTCTTTAATGTTATCGATAGAAAATTCTTTATCCTTGGGCAGCCTTTCTATCTTCAGGATTTTTTCATTCTGGCATTGGGAGCGGTAACTTCTGTTATTTTCGTGATGCTGTTCACTGTGGTTTTCGGAAGAATATTCTGTGGCTGGCTTTGTCCTCAAACTTTATTTATGGAAATGGTTTTCCGTAAAATAGAATATTGGATCGAAGGTGACCGAAATAAGCAGATGAAGCTTGACAGACAGGAATGGGACGCTGAAAAAATCAGAAAAAGACTGACAAAATGGGCTGTATTTCTTTTGATTTCGATAGTTATTTCAACCTTTATGTTCATGTATATTGTAGGCTATGAGCAAGTTTTCCAGATTATGCTTGAAGGTCCGTCTGAGCATCCTTTAAAGTTTATCACGATGATCTTTTTTACCATGACATTCTATTTTGTTTTTGCATGGCTTCGTGAGCAGGTATGCACTCTGGTTTGTCCTTATGGAAGGCTTCAGGGAGTTTTAATAGATAAACAGACTATCAACGTATATTATGATTTTAAAAGAGGCGAAGGTCGTTCAAAATGGAGAAATAATGAGGACAGAAAAGCGGCTGGAAAAGGAGATTGTATTGATTGTAACCAATGCGTGGTAGTCTGCCCTACGGGGATTGACATCAGAAACGGACAGCAATTGGAATGTGTAAACTGTACCGCATGTATTGATGCCTGTGATGAGATCATGGATAAGGTAGGTCTTCCAAAAGGATTGATCCGTTATGCTACAGAATCTGAGATTGAAAATAGCGAAAAGTTCAAGTTTACTTCAAGAATGAAGGCTACGACAGTTATTTTAGCTTTATTAATCGGATTCCTTGGATTTTTGATGTATGACCGTGGTTCTATGGAGGCTAAATTCATCAAACCTGCCGGCTCTACATTCTTTATTAAAGATGGTAAAATTACCAATACTTTTATCTATACTCTATTGAATAAATCTAATGAGAAAAAAGTACTGACTATAAAAGTCATCACTCCTGAGAATGCAGAAATCACCTATTTTGGGTCTGAAAAAATCATTTTAAAAGGTGATCAAATTCTGAAAGGAAATATCAATATATCTTTCCCGGAAGATAAAATCAAATTCTCAAAACAAAATATGACCATTGGAGTTTTTGATGAAAATGGTAAGCTGGTAGATTCTTTTGAGACAAATTTTGAAGGACCATTTAAGCTGGCATTATAAGAAAATTAATCAATAACCATAAAAACTTTGAATTAAATTAAGCCTTATATTTCCTCATAAACTGAGTAGGAGTCATTCCGGAGCTTTTTCGGAAGACTCTTACAAAGTAGGAATATTCTTCATATCCTAACCTGAAAGCAATTTCAACCAGACTTTCATCCAGGTACATCAACATTCTTTTGGCTTCAAGCACTACTCTTTCCGTGATGACCTCTGTAGCTGTCTTTTGCACCACGGTCTGCGCAATACGGTTAAGGTGTTTAGATGAAATACCTAACAGATTTGCGTAATACGCAATTGATTTCTGTTCTGTAAAATGCTGTTCAACAAGACTCTCAAAATCCTGATAATGTTTAAAGTACGAAAGCCCTGCAGAAGAAGCCTGAACATCAAAATCTTTTGTAAATAAACGGGTCGCGTTGATGAAAACCTGAGACATCAATGACAAGATAAAGCCATCTTTCATAATATCTTTTCTCTCGTGTTCTTTTCCCAGCTCCTGAAATAAGTGAATATTCTTAAGCAGTTCCTCTGCATCCAACTGAAGTTTTCTGGGAAACGATACAGATCCAAAAAATGGAAAATTTCTAAGTTTCTGATTCACGTAATGCATTTCATAATACTCTTGTGAGCAAAAGAAAATGTAACCGTCTATATCTTCTGATAATTCCCAGCTATGAATCTGCCCGGGTGAAAGAAAGAAAAGGCTACCTTCCGAAACATCATATTTTTGAAAATCGATCTCATGAATTCCTATTCCTTTGGTAAATAGAACAGCTGCATAAAAATCATGTCTATGTGGCTTTTCTATATGCTTATGCCCTACTACCAAATGATTTTTCATGGTATTAAAATAAAAATCTGAGGGATTTTTACCTGCCTGAAAAAGGTCGATATGAAGGACAGAAATAGAATTCATCACTTATATTTTATAAGAAAAATTGATAACGACCTATAAAAGTACTATAAATAATGCCACGCAACAAGTTTAGAAACAAAAAAGGACCGACAAGAATGTCAGCCCTTTTATAAAATATTCACAGTGTTTATTTGATAATCAATTTAGTATTATATATTCCTTTCTGAGAGTCAATGCTTATCACATATACTCCTTTAGGTACATTTACATTAAATTCTTTAGTGTTATTCCCTTCGCTTTTATAGGATGAAGAGTAAATCAATCTTCCACTAGCATCAAGCATAGTCACTTTTATATCTCCTTTTATATTTTGAGATTTGATGAAGAAATTTCCGTCACTTGGATTAGGATAGATTTTAATATCATCAGCTAAAGGTGAAGCGGCATCTTTGGTTCCTAAACTTTGGGTTTCCTGTGTACACACTTCAAGAGACCAGCCGTTAATGCTTCCGGTAGTTCCTTTGACATTATCTGTAGCATATAAATTCCAAACTCCCTGAGCAGAATGTCCTTTGAATACATTTAAAGGTTCATTAGATTTTACCGCCCCCTGAACAGGTGATGTACACCCTACAGTATTTCCTGTATCACTGAAACTTCCCGTTATCCCAGATACTCCTGGGCACTCTCTATTCCATAGCAATGCAGCAGTTCCTACCGGGCTTTCAATACCAATTGCTATCTGACCAATATTAGAATGAGTTACATTTGGTGTTACTTTAATCTTAGTAATAGTTCCGTTATTGTTTACTGTTAACGGAATATTTACTCTTGGCGCTGAAATTCCATTACCTCCAGGTCCATCAGGAATTGCAACTGTGCCTGCATTATAAGTATAAGTAGTACATGTTTCACCTGTCACGGAATAATCAATAACAAAACTTGGGCTTACCGTATAATAAATATTTCCTACTGCTTCTATCATTATAAATGCATTGGCAGAAGTAGATCCTGCAGGAATTATCACTTGTTCTGAACCATCGTTTGGTGTGTTAGCAGCAAGTGTTGTAAATGTCTGTCCTCCATCTGTAGATAATTTAATATTAACATTTGCTGTATTAATGGGTGCCTGATTAGTATTCGCCACATCCCAGGTTACATTAAATGCACTTCCTGAACTTGCAGATTGCCCGAATGAAGGCGCTGTCACCTGAAAAGGTCCTGCTCCGGCATTTACCGTTACCAGCATATTATCATTATTGGTCTGCGGGGCTAATGGATTATTATTTCTTACTGTTAATCTGAAATTTAGGTTTCTTCCTACACTTGAAACAGATTCCCAACGGGTAGATAAAGCTCCCGCCAATACTTTATTAAACTCAGGTAAATATCTTACCGGTGTACTTTTTGGAGGAAGAGATCTGAAGTTAGGACCTGAGGGTTTAGCTGGATATGCAAGAGAATTCATACCTGTTTGAGAATTGGGGGCATTATTCATTTGCTCCCAAACATACGTGTATGATGAACTGTTGCTATCATCAGTTGTTCCTTTTAATATATATGGAGTAGATTTTGGAATAATATAATCTAACCCTGCATTTACGGTAGGAGCAGCAATCCCGAAGGGTGTTGTTACTCCACAGCTTATATTGCTTATTCTGTTCTTTATTTCTGTTAAATTATAAGTATGGTAATAATCATTAGAATTATACTGAATATCGTAAACTTCACCCATAATTCCGGTATAAGCCATAATAGTACTTCCTCCTCCAGGTTCCATTTCTGATGACCCATTACCATTTAAATACTTGGAAAATGTGTGATTAGCTCCCATTTGATGCCCCATCTCATGCGCTACGTAATCGATATCGAACTTATCTCCTTCCGGAAAATTGTGGGCTGTCCATCCTCTTCCCGGCTTACTACCACATAAAGCATCAAGATAGGCAGATCCATTACCACCTTTCTTATCCAATAAGTGTCCCATGTCAAAATTCACAACAGGAATAACAGAAGTTATACCTACATGGGCTTCGTCCGGACCTGCAGTTGTTGTGTAAGGATCTGAAGCTGCATCTAAAAATATAATAGCGTCATTATTAGCGATCAGATTAAAATGAAGTGATAGTTCTTTTTCGAAAACACCATTTAACCTTGTTAAAGTAGCATTCATCGCGGAAAGAACTACTGCTTTCTTTTGAGCATCCGATGCTGTTACCGGAGTTCCAGCTGCTGTTAAATGATATTGTGCATATTCTCCTGTACAGGAAAGAGCCATTCTGAAAACATTAAAACCTGCTGTTCTTCTATTTGTTTCGCCGGCGCTTTTTTTTTCAGCAGCGCTTTTTTCTATATGATCAATAGTAGAACATTCAAAAGGTTCTTTATCCTGTCCACGTTTTGCATTAGAATCAAAAACTGCATAAACAGTTCTGTCTTCAGTATAAGGTTCAATAAATTCTGATATTCCCGAACGGGTAATCATCGAAGAAAACCCTACAGGTGACATACTGAACCTCAAATAAACAGTAGGATCTTCTACACTGGTCCCAACATAGGATTTAATATCCGGAAACTTAGCCTGTAATTCCGGTGCCATATTGGAAAACTCCCAAACCTGAAATCTTTCTATCTTTCCTTTGGCTGTAGGAAGAGAAACAATAGCTCCTTTTTCATTTGAAAAACGTTGAGGGGCATTTTTCAATGCAATTTTAAGTTCATCAGTATTTAAGGAGTAAAGTCCAGAAAACTCAAGGTTTTCCTGTGATTTTTTTACTTTTTGGGATTTAATTTCAGTTCTCGTCCATTGTGAGTACCCTAAAAAAGGAACCAGAAATGTTAAAATGTAAAAATAACGTTTCATATCATTATAGCTTTTTGAATTTAACGAAATTACACAAAAAAAGTATTGAACAATTATTTTTCACACAATAAAGAGTAAAATTCCCGTCACCACATTACTAAATATGATAAATCCTTTATAAAATATATTTGGATGAAACTTTAAAAAATTTTTATCTTTGAAGTTTAGGAGCTGTAAAATGAAAATAAACTTACCTGATAAACTGTATTATTCTATAGGAGAAGTAGCCAAAGCATTCGATGTAAACACTTCATTAATACGTTATTGGGAACAGGAATTCCCTATTATCAAGCCTAAAAAAAACAAAAAAGGAAATCGATATTTCACTCCGGAAGACATTAAAAATCTACAGATGATCTACCATCTGGTAAAAGAAAAAGGATATACTTTGGACGGTGCACGTGTTGCATTGACAACAAATAGTAAAATTTCCGAAACAATTACGATTATTGACCGCCTTGAATTTGTAAAGGCTGAGCTTTTAAAGCTGAAAGAGTCTTTAGGAGATAGTCCTGAATAATTTAACTGCTTTATAATTCTTAACGACTTGTTTTCATTCAATATTGGTTGATATTGAATATGGATGTCATGTACCTGGTTTCTGATTAAATGACTATTTAAAATAACATTTTTTTATCAGAAATTCTAAGTAATAATTTATTCAATAAGTTTAAATATTCCTATAGAAAACTTACAAACCTTTTAATTTAAAATCAATTACAGACATTATATATCTTAAACTTAACCATTTAAACCTTCGATATTGCTCCACTTTGTTTTTATCAATATGTTTACTGCATGATGAGAAAAAACTATTACCAGAAACTGGCATTAATGGTTATTGTACTGACTATTTTATTAGCCTTTCAAAAATACACCAGCAAAAGTAGAGAGTCTTTTCCTGATGTAAAGTTTATTGCAGCTTCAACTTCAGTTAATTTATCAGACTTTGATCCTAATATTTTAAATGAAGAACAATGGCAGAAACTTGGTTTTTCTGAGAAACAGGTCACTACTATTCTCAAATACAAAGATATTATTGGCGGAGCTTTCACCTCAAAAGAACAACTGAAAAAATGCTATGCAATTTCTGAAGAAAAATTTGAGCAACTTGAATCTTTTATTTTGCTTCCTGAAAGCAGTGATAAAAGTAAATCCAAAGAATTTAATACGTTTGCAAAAAAAGAAATCAGTATCTCTGGAAAATTTAATCCTGATAGACTTTCTTCTGGAGATTGGATAAAGATGGGTTTCAGTGAAAGACAATCCGAAGCTATTTTAAAATATAAAAATTATTTGGGTGGAAGTTTTGTGAGTAAAGAGAAATTCAAGGAATGCTTTATTATTTCTTCTGAAAATTATAGTAAACTTGAACCTTATTTGATTTTACCTGCAAAGACACCGGAAAATTTCAAATCCTTTGCTTCCAATTATGTTGAAAAGAACAAAATACAATATCGTAATTTTGATCCCAACACACTGAATATTGATGATTGGAAAACTTTGGGTTTCTCGGACAAGCAAGCTAATATTATTGTTAATTACCGTGACAGAAATCTCCGTGGAAGTTTTAAAAATCTTGAAGATATACAAAAGTGCTTTGTCATTTCTACTGAGAAATTTCAGGAGTTAAAACCTTATATAAAACTCAATTCTGCAACAATAAAAAAAGAGGAAACCAGACAGGAAAAAACAGATTTTTCAAAAACGGATCTTAATGTTATTACATTTAAACAGCTTATAGAATTTGGATTGGACGAAAGAGGTGCAGGCTCAATTATTGGTTTCAGGAAAAAACTACGCGGTTTTATGAACAAAGAACAGATATTAAGTACTTATAATATTGACAAAGAGGTGGTACAAAAGTTACTTTCTATTGCTCCTCTTGACAATTCTAATGTTCCGAGATACACTTTAACAGACGCTCCTGAAGAATGGTTAAAAGATCATCCTTATTTCAAATATTCTGCTGACAAAATTATATTCTACCGCACTACCTATCCTGATGATAAGAAAATATGGAGGTTTCTGAAATTAAAGCCTGAATATGAAGAAAGAATGAGACTATATTTAAAGTAATCTGATATTTTTCAGCGAATATAAAACACCCCAAAACAGTATCACTATCTTGGGATGCTTTTAATATTCAAAATTGGATTATGCTTTAATGATGCATATAACTGCTTGGACCATTGGTTCCTTCAATTGATTCAGGAAGTATTCCGTATTTGCCACGTAGATCAACTGTCCCTAGCGTTTTTCCTGACTCGATTTCAATGACGCTAATGGTTCCGGAATTCAAATTAGGTATATTCAAGAGGTTATTCTGTACCGCCACAACTTCTTTTCCTTTTTTGGTTTTAAAGAAAACCATATGGTGGGCTCCTTTATCTGCTGTAAGGGTTTTTAAAAGTTTTAATTGAGGAAGATTACTGATGTCAAAGACAAGCACTTTTCCTGGGTCGGCAAAGCTTACGTAAAGTCTGTTATTATCATCAATATACATTTCGAGAGTCCAGCCTAACCCTTGTGTACTTCCATCAAATATTTTGGTAAAAGCATCATATTTTTTGGTTACGGCATTGTATGGGGCAATCCAAATATCTCCTCCAAGCATGGTAGTAGCAAGGGCATATTGTGGAAATTTACCACGAAGCAACAACACTTCTACAGGACTGGACATATCTGTTGGTGAATCTGCAATCTGATAGGTTTCTTTTAACTCGTAAGTGTTTAAATCCAGCAAAGTACACGTATTTCCAAAACCACTGGTAAGGTCTGGATGAATTGTGGAGGTAACCATCATTAATCCTTTTTCTTCATTTACAGAAATGCCATGCGGGTACATAATAAATTTATTTGGATTGTCCTGAATTGAAGCTTTAATGGTTTTGATAAGCTTATTATTACTGGCATTAAAAACACCTACACTTCCATCTCTTAATCCGCCTGCTCCGCCCATGAAAGTCATAAAAAATCTCCCGTCATTGGTGAAAAATAAATTTTCTCCTACCGTATTCTCTCCTGTATTGATAGGTGTAGCACTTACTAATTTTGGTTGTCCGATTTTGTCCTTTTCACTTTTTATTTCATATAGATAGCTTCCACCTAATGCAGTTGTATACAGCTTGTTTGCATTTTGATTATAATAAATATGATGAGGCAGTACACCTACACCTAATTCAAGTTTACTACTTATATTTCCAAAGTCTGGAGCTTCAGGATCGAGCTCTATGACAGCAATACCATCTGATTGTCCCGTGAGGCTTCTATAGTCAATATAAAAAGCTGTATCATGTGGAATCTCTGGGTGATTATCATGTTGACAATTAGAAAATATCATCAGAATCATGATAAATGAGGGAATGTAATTAAATTTTAATTTCATGGTTTTCAATTGTTTAGTTGTTTATATAAATATAATACTATTCCAATAAAAAAACTTAAAATATTACACCAATATGTGAATTTAATAAAAATTATTCATTATCACTTTAATAATTTGATCATAAAAAAAGCAGGAAAATACTTCCTGCCTATCATTTATATCTGATATATAATCTTAATCAATTGTTTTACTTGAATCTGTGAGTAGTTCATTTAACGAATTCAATTCATCATCTGTTAAATCTCTCCATTTCCCGATTGGGAGATCAAGTTTGATATTCATGATACGAATTCTCTTCAGTTTTTTTACTTCATAGCCAAGGTATTCGCACATTCTACGGATCTGTCTGTTTAAACCTTGTGTAAGAATAATTCTGAAATTCATTTCATCAATTTTCTCAACCTCACACTTTTTGGTTACTGTATCCAAAATAGGAACTCCATTTCTCATTTTTTCAAGAAATCTTGGAGTAAGGGGTTTATCTACCCGTACAATATATTCTTTTTCGTGATTATTTCTTGCTCTCAATATTTTATTTACAATATCACCGTCGCTGGTTAAAAGAATAAGTCCTTCACTTGGCTTATCTAACCTTCCAATCGGAAAAATTCTTTTCGGGTGATTAATATAATCTACAATATTATTTTTCTCACGTTTTGTGTCTGTAGTACAAACAATTCCTACCGGTTTATTAAAAACAATATAAACAGGCTTCTCTTGTTGCTCTCTGATAGGTTTTCCGTCTACTTCCACAAGATCCTCATCGGAAACTTTAGTTCCCAATTCAGGAATCTTACCATTAATTTTTATTCTTCCTTCTTCCAACAGCTTATCTGCTGCTCTTCTAGAACAGTAACCTACTTCTGATAAATATTTATTGATACGTGTCTTTTCCATTAGTCTCTTCCGTAAACGGTATAATTTTTATTACTGAAAATGCTTATTCCATAGCTTAATCCGATGAAAAAGCCATCATGCCCTTCTTTCAGTTTATGTGATTCAAAAACAATTCCTCCTTCCTGGCTTAATTTCTTTGAGTAGGAAACCTGCATTCCAAATCTTGCTCCCCAGAATTCAGTGCCAGAAACTGCAGAACTGTTAATCTGTTTCCCATAATTCACATCAATATAAAAAGGACGATCACCAGGGGAAAAAATAAATTTCGGCTGAATAACCCAATAAATCAAATGATAATTATCCTGAGCAAAACTGTATTTAAGTCCGGTTCCAATGGCAAAGTTAGGAAGAAAATTATATCCACCAATAGCTGTGATACCATAGGTCAAATTTCCTAATGCTGAAGGAGTTTCAATGTATTGTGAATCGTTTTTATTCTGAGACTTGTTATTAATATTAAAGCCAACATTCAATGATGGATTGAAATAAAAATCCATTTTTTGTTTTTTCTCTGTGTCTTGAGAGAATGCTTTAATACAGGTAAATACAATTAAAAAAAAGGATAATTTTATTTTCATTCGCCTTGGAATCTAAAGTCATTATTTAAAAACTGATCTGTAGCATCTTCGATTTTATAATCTCCGATTTTTGTTCTTCTCAATTGTGTTAAATAAGCTCCTACTCCCAATTCCTGTCCTATATCATGAGCAAGACTTCTGATATAGGTTCCTTTTGAGCAACCTACTGTAAAGCTTACCAAAGGAAATTCTATTTTAATACCCTGGATATAATGAATCGTTGTTTTTCTTGACTTCATTTCTACCTCCTCTCCTGCTCTGGCAAGATTGTAAGCTCTTTCGCCATCAATCTTTATGGCAGAATAAACGGGAGGTTTCTGTTCTATTTCTCCAACGAATTTTTCTAAAGCTTCTTTTACCAGCTCTTCAGTGATATGCGAGATATCCTGATGCAGAATTTCCGGTTTTTCAGTATCATAGGATTCTGTCTGTACACCTAATTTGATCTCTGTCCAGTATTCTTTTGGAGCATCCTGAATTTCAGGAATTTTCTTTGTGAATTTTCCGCAGCAAACGATCAAAAGCCCCGTAGCTCTTGGATCAAGGGTTCCTGCATGCCCTATTTTGAACTTTTTAGGAAGATCAAACTCCCTTTTAAGTTTATATTTCATTTTATTGACAGCCTGGAAAGAGGTCCAGTCCAAAGGCTTATCTAATAAAAATATGTATCCTGATTTCAGTTCTTCCGCTGTCATGAATGGATATGATAATTTTTTATTTAAAGAAATAAAAATAGATTAGTAAAGCGATTCCTACAAAGATTCGGTACCATCCCCAAGGTTTGAAACCATATTTATTAAGGACTCCGATGAATGCTTTGATCGCTATTAATGCAACAATAAACGCTACAACATTTCCAATAACAAAGATCATAATGTGATCTTGTGATGCCATGATCATTTCATATCCTTTCTGTGGATTTGGAGTTTCTTTACCCCAAGTCTTCACAAAAACCGAGTACACTGTCACTGCAAGCATCGTAGGAACAGCAAGGAAGAAAGAGAATTCTGCGGCTGCTTTTCTGGTCAATCCCTGAGTCATTCCACCAATAATAGAAGCTGCACTACGGCTTGTTCCCGGCATCATCGCCAGACATTGCCAAAATCCTATGGTAACAGCTTTTCTTATGGTAATTCCTTTTTCATCATCAATTTTAGGGTTTTTGAACCATTTATCAGCAAATAGCAATACTACTCCTCCTAATACCAATACGGAAGAAATAGCAATCTGATTTCCAAGAACAGCCTCAATCTTATCATCAAATAAATATCCTAAAACCAATGCAGGAACTACCGCAAAAGCCAGTTTGAAATAAAACTGAATATTATTTAAATCAAAAAATTTCTTCCAATAAGCCACTACAACAGACAAAATTGCCCCAAACTGAATGGAAACCTGAAACATTTTTAAAAATTCATCATCCGGCATTCCCAGTAAATTAGCAGTGAATCCCATGTGTGCTGTAGACGAGATCGGAAGATATTCCGTTAATCCCTCTACGATGGCAATAATAATTGCTTTAATTAAATCCATATTCCTTTAAAAAATTAAAAGATTAAAAGATTTAAGAATTGAAAGACTGGCGATGAGCCAAAATAAATATTAATTATTTGATAGATGAAAGTGTATTACCTGTATACATTTTCAAATTAATATTTAATCTTTTAATTCTTAAATTTTTTAATCCTTAAATAAAAACTGTTTATTTATTTTCTTTTCAAGATCGCATAGACCTCTATGACAAAACCTATAACAACAAATAACGGTGCAATTCTGATTCTTCTGATGGAAAAGATATCATCATTCCATACATTCGGATCAAATTTTCCGTCTACTGTATTAGCATCCGGTCCCATCATCAATAGAAACCCTACTACAATAAACGCTAGTCCTATCAGCATCCACTTGAAGTTTTGCTGTCCGAAATAGAATGTGTTTTCCTGTGGCACTTCTGCTTCATTCCCAAAGTTTGAAGCGGAAATTTTATTTGTTTTTTTGCTCATTTTTAAGAGTAATATAAATCGTCAACGTTTGATTTTAAGAATCTCCATGTAGCGAAAATCGTACTTAAGACAGAAATAAAGATCCCTACTCCCAATACAAGAATCACTAACCAGAAGTACTGATTGTTGTCCTGTACAAAAGCTGAACCGATCTGACTTGTGAAGTAATACCACACCCCTCCTAATGCAATAAGACCAATTACAGAACCTATGGCTCCTAAAATAATTGCTTCAATGATAAAAGGTTTAAGGATAAATCTTCTTTTCGCTCCTACCAACTGCATTGTTTTAATGATAAATCTCTTAGAGAATATTTTCAGACGGATAGAGTTGTTGATCAACACTACAGCCAATACTAAAAATAATACAGAGAATCCCAGAATCCATTTCAAAATTCTGCTCAGGTTATTGTAAACATCCACCATCAGGGTGCTGTCGTTTTTCACGTCAATAATTCCAGGAACAGATTTGATCACCTTGATTGCTTCATCAATTTTTGCTGGGTCTACATATTCAGGTTTCAAAGCAACTTCGATGGATGAAGGGAAGATATTTTCTTCAAACAATGCATCACTATCGATTCCCATACTTTTTTTGGCTTCTTTTGCAGCCATGCTTCTTGAAATATAGGTCGCTTTTTTTACAGGAGCTAACGTCTGTACCTTTTTAAAAGTTTCTTCCTCTAGTTTTGCAATTTTTACAGAATCTTTCGCGTCATAGTTTTCATCAAAGTAAGCGTTTACCACCAACTGTTCTTTGATATAGTCAGAATACTTTTGAGCATTAATTAAAATAAGCCCCATTAATCCCAACAAAAATAACACTAAGGCAATACTTATCACTACTGTAATATTGCTGGACCGAAGCCTTTTCTTATTAAACTCATCTACAGATTTAGCCATTAATATTAAAATTTTTGGCTAAAATAGAAAAAAACTTCCGAAATTTGGGACGAAAAAAAGAAAATCATTGTTAATAAAATCATAAAAAACTTTGAGTGTAAAAGCAAAAAAACATCTTGGGCAGCACTTCCTGACAGATGAAAATATCGCAAGAAAAATCGTAGAAGGTCTTAGTTTTGAGAACTATAATAATATCATGGAGGTAGGTCCCGGAATGGGAGTTCTTACTAAATATCTTCTTGAAAAAGACCAGAAAATCTATCTTGCAGAGATTGATACGGAATCTATTGAATATCTAAAAAACAATTATTCCAAGGTTACAGAAGATACTTTTGTAGGAGATTTCCTGAAACAGGACTTTAATTTTATTAAAGATGAGCAGATTGCCATTATCGGTAATTTTCCATATAATATTTCTTCGCAGATATTATTCCAGATTGTAGATCACTACGAACAGGTCCCTGAAATGGTAGGAATGTTCCAGAAAGAAGTTGCTGAGAGAACGGCAGCAGTACCAAGAACGAAAGATTATGGTATCCTTTCAATCCTTATCCAGGCATATTATGACGTATCCTATATGTTTACAGTTCATGAGAATGTCTTTAATCCGCCACCAAAAGTAAAATCAGGTGTTATCAGGCTTACAAGAAACCCTAAGGAAGGTCTAGCGGGTAACGAAGTTCTTTTTAAACAGATCGTAAAGGCTGGTTTCAACCAAAGAAGGAAGAAGCTTTCCAACGCATTGAAAGTCTTAAACATTCCTGAAGCCTTAAAAACTCATGAGTTTTTAGATAAGAGAGCGGAAGAACTTAGTGTTTCTGATTTCATTTCTTTTGCCAACCTTTGGAGAGAAAATCAATAAGACTTATATAAACACGAGTTTCTTTATGGGAAGCTTTTGTTTTTTTGGATAAAAAAAGCCTTTCAATTTTACTGAAAGGCTTTTTTATGTATTTAAAATTTTATTCTCTGTTTTTCAACATGATCCATCCAGACCAGTCCATCTGAGCTTTTGATTTTGGATATTCAAAATTGAATTTGTACCAGTATGTTGCTGAAGGTAATCTCTTACCACCTACCGTACCATTCCAGATTGGTGTTTCTTTTGAAAATTTGAATATTTCAACTCCATATCTGTCATGAATAGAACCTGTAAAGTTATTAAAGCCTGTAAGAGCTGTAAGATCCAGAACATCATTAATTCCGTCTTCATTAGGAGTGATTATATTATTGATCTGCAATGTAAAGAAGTCTAATGTTCCCACGCAATGAGTCCCTACTCTTCTTACCATGATTGTATAGTTTGTATTATCCAGAAGATTGGTAAATACATTTGACGACTGCCATGTAATTCCGTTGTCTATTGAATACTCCAAAGTGCTTGGTAAGTTGTTCATTGGTGGGTTTTCAGCTGTAACAGTCAAAGTCTTTTTAATACTTTCGTAATTCAATCCTATGACATAAGGTTTGGCTGCTCCCATCACATTCGCAGAAAACACTTTCTTACAGATACCGTTATCTATTTCTACCGTATAAATTCCCCATTGATCAACATCTATCTTTTGTGTTTTAGCACCTGTACTCCATAAATATTTATAGTTAGTACCTGCACCTGCATCCAAAGTAACACGGTCATCACGACACATTTCAACGTCTGCTAAAGGTGAGGTAATTTCAGGAGTAACTTCAACTCGTATTGTTGCCGGGTTTAAAGATCTACATCCTTTTGCCCCCACAGCATATACTGTAAATATTGTAGTCTGATATAAAGTAGCTGTCTGTGTATTGCCCGTTCCAGGGAAATTTGTCCATTGATAGGTATCTCCTCCTTCTGCAGTCAACGTCACAGATTCTCCCGGACAGATTTTTATTCTGGAAGATTTTACTTTCGCTGTAGGTGTTGTTTCTTTTAATAGTGTCAACTCAACAATTTTACTACAGAAAATACCGTTTGAAACCACTACATATAATATCTGTCCGTCATTACCATTATAATTAAGGATGTTTTGTATATAATCATTGTTTTGAGCAATAGCATCGTCTTGATCTTCATAAAATTTGAAGACTGCACCAGGTGTTGTACTTATTGATGGTTTGATGGTACTTAAATCAAAAGTGGTAATATCCGGCGTGGTACAGAGTAATAATGTAGCATTATTTGCCTGCGGGGTTGTTCCGCCATGAATTTCTATCGAAGCGGTTCCGGGACAAGGATTTCCGGGCACACTTACTTCAATCGTATAGGTTCCCGGTTGTGTTGCTGTAATAGTATTGGTGTTTGCGTTGGGTACAGCTACACCGTTATGATACCATTTATATAATAAGTTAGGATCACTTACAGAAGCAGTGATTACCTGAGGAACGTTGTCACATACATTAATATCAGATGGCAATTGAGCTCCACTTGGGTCTAAAAGTTCTACTCCGATATTGAAAGATCCTCCTTCAAGAAATACAGCAGTATCATATCTAAAGTCAGTGTAATCTGCCACTACCATTTTAAAGTGATATTCCTGTCCTGCCGTTACATTAGCTACAGCAGTAAGAGGTATTGTTCTTCCGTTAAAGTTTGTTTCAATATTAGCATTATTGAAGCCACCGAAATACATTTCATTCACTGCTGGGCAGCCTCCAGGGATCGCCGGGTGAATATTGGTAATACTTACCGGTCCTGCTCCTCCGGGAAGCACAGCCATATTCACATAAGGACCTCCTGTTGTAGGTTTTAATAATATTGCGAAAGCATCCGCAAAATTACAAGGAAAGGTTAAAGTATATTCTTCAGACGCTAATAAGTAATTAAACTTAATCTGCGAAGTTGTAGGAACAAAATCAAATTCTAAAAGTACAGCATCTTTTAAATTATTTGATGGTACCCCTATTGCCTGTGCAAGGTCAGTATCTGTACCACCACCGTTTATATCTTCAAGAGTTGCTGCGATTCCTGTATTTCCGGCATTTTTTGCAAATCCTGTAGAAAGTATAATTCCATCTTTAAAAGGGAAATTGGTGGTTCCTTTATGAAAATATCCCCATGATCTGTTTGCATTTCCTACCGCGTGGTTAGGAGTAATCTTTACATTAGTCACATTCGGAGTAACACAGGTATTAGTTCCTGATGAAATTAAAACATCTTTTACTAATTTTTCTATGTCAAAAGCGGATTCAGTATAACCTGGAGCATTTACATCAATAAAAGCCCCTGCTCTTCTGGACTCTGCAGTAAGGGTTTCTCTCATCCCTTTTCTGGGCGGTGGAGATTGAGTTTGTGAAAATAAAAAGGTCGAGACGACCAGAAAAAGTAAACAAAGCGGTAGATATCTTCTCATAATATTTTTGTTTCAACAAATTTAATTTTTTTTTAAATATACCATATACATATTTATATTTTTTACAATAAAAATATAAAAAAACACACCTCTTATAGCTAATTTCCTCATTATACAATTTTAAATCATTATCAAAATTTGTATCTATAAAGCAGACTATTTAAAGGCTTTATGCTATATCCTTTTGAGAATTAATATTTTACAACAAAAACACTCATTTACTTTTATTATTACAATGTGAAGAACACCATATTCTAAACTATTTTCAAATTTAAAGAGGGATTGCTATAAAAAAATTAAAGTCCTCCAGATTTGGAGGACTTTGTTAATTATTATTTTATTAACTGTTTAGTTTCTATTTTTCAACAGGATCCAGCCTGAGCGTTCTTCCAGTTTTTTACTGGCAGGATTTTCCCATTGAACTCTATACCAATAAGTACCGGTTGGCAGATTTATTCCTCTCAATGATCCTCTCCATATAGCTTCATTTTTTGTTGCTTTAAAGACCTCGGCTCCATATCTATCGAAAATCGAAGCTGCAAAATCTTTATAACCACTGATTCCTGTAAAATCAATCGTATCATTTACGCCATCCATATTAGGAGTAATTGCATTACTTATGATCAATGTATAATACTCTACAGATGTACCACATTTTGCATCTTTCACTCGAACCATTAAATGGTACATTGTATTATTTAAAATATTATAAAATACATTGGATGATTGCCATGTTGTACCTCCATCTGCTGAATACTCTAAAGTTCCACCACTAGGATTACTTGCTGTAAGAGTTAAAACATTCTTTTCATAAACAACATTGGTAATCTGGGGAAGATCCGGATTGATCAACTGGGCTGTGAAGACTTTTGAGCAGACTCCATTACTAATCGTTACAGAATAAGTTCCCGGAAGATTTGTTGTGATCGTTCGGGTTGTTGCTCCTGTATTCCAAAGGTAAGTATAATTAACACCAGGTCCGGCATCAAGAGTTCCATTATCTCCGGCACAAACATAAACATCCTGTAATGTAGAAACAATAGCAGGAACCACCTGTATTTCTACTGTTGCAGGATTTACAGAACTACAACCATTTCCTCCTAATGCATGTACTGAGTAAGTAGTCGTTACTGAAGGGGTTACTACCTGAGTATTACCATTTCCAGTAAGACCATTACCCCAACTGTAAGTAAACCCTCCTGAAGCTGTCAATGTTACAGATTCTCCTTCACAAATTTTCATTTTAGATGCTGTAAGCCCAGCAATAGGTGGTCCCACCTGAACCGTTACCGTTGCAGGAGTAGCAGATACACATCCGTTAGCTCCTACAGCTGTTACCGTGTAAACAGTAGTATTGGTAGGTGACACTACTTGAGTACTTCCATTTCCTGTAAGACCGTTGCCCCAGATATAAGTAGCGCCTCCTGAAGCTGTCAATGTTACTGATTCACCCACACAAATACGTGGTTGTGATGACGTTAATCCCGATGTTGGAACTACAGTATCCTGTGTTACAGTTACCGTTGCAGTATATGGACAGTTTAAATTCCCTGGCTGTGATACATTAGTAACCGTAAGAGTATAAGTTCCTCCGGCACTTACTACAGGTGTAAGTGTAGTGCCTCCTGAAACAATAGTTCCTCCAGTTGTAGACCATGCAATAGTAGATCCGGGAGGAATAACAGAAGTAGACGCATCCAATGTAACCTGAGGTGTTGTACAGGTAACGGTTTGCGGAGCATTAATAATTAAAGTCGTTTCAGCAGTTTTTATCAATTGCAGAGAAACCACATAGCTACATCCACCATTGCTTACCAATACATAAATAGTTTGGTTTCCGGGAGCTGCATATGTTGTAGGTGTTGTAATAAAGCTTCCGTTAGCTGCATTGGCATCTGCCTGATTCACATAATAAGTAAAATTAATTCCGGCAATATTTGTAATCTGTGTTTGTGCTTCGGTAAGGTCAAAAGTCAACCCCGGCTGATAGCATTTATGCAATGTTGCATTTTGTGGTGTAAATGGCTCAGATACCTCAATAGTCAAAGTACCTGGATTTTGAGAAGCACATCCGTTAGAACCCACTGCCGTTACCGTATAGGTAGTTGTAGTAGTAGGTAATACGGTTTGGGTGTTCCCATTTCCTGTAAGCCCATTCCCCCAGTTGTAGGTTGCCCCTCCTGAAGCTGTTAATACTACAGATTCTCCTTTACAGATCTTTAACTTAGGTGATGTAAGATTTGTTACGGGAGGTGCACTATTTCCTGTCACTACTACATTTGTTACCGTTGTACAATTTACATTACCTGGTTGATAAGCTTTTGTGATTGTTAAAGTATATGTTCCCGGAGCATTGATAACAGGGTTCAGCGTATTTCCTCCTGAAACAATAAAGCCTCCTGTAGTAGTCCAGGCAAATGTAGATCCTGTAGGGAAAACTGAAGCAGATGCATCCAATGTAATTTGAGAATTGGCACACGTCAGTACCGTTGGAGGTGCAATAGTAGCAGTCATCTGTGGTGCTTTAATAAGCTGCAGTTCTGCAACTTTTGAACAGAAACCATTTCTTACTCTAACGTATACGGTTTGCCCTCCCGGACTTGAATATGTTGCAGGAGTCGGTATTGTACTTGCATTTCCGGCATTAGCATCGGCGAATGTTGTATAATATGAAAAAACAGCGCCCGGCGTTGTACTTATTGCAGATTGTGCTGAAGGTAAATTAAATATTGCATTTCCAGCAGCATAACAGGCTGTCAATGTTGAATTCTGAACCGTTGGTGATGTTCCTCCTACTACAGTAATTGTGGCTTCTCCCGGGCAGGAACTCCCTTGAATATATACTTTAACAGTATAAACTCCCGGTTGAGTTGCTGTATAACTTGCTTGGTTCGCCCCTGTTATAGGATTGTTATTTAAAAACCATTGATAGGTTACATTAGGAACCTGTACAGAGGCCGTAAAGGTTTGCGGAGTATTATCACACATATTTACAGAAGAGGGAAGCTGAACACCTCCATCACCTAAAATCTTTACTCCAATATCAAACGATCCCGCTTCTAAAAACACAGCCGAATCAAAGCTCCTGTCCTGATAATCAGAAAGAACCATTTTGAAATGATACGTTTGTCCAGGAATTACTGTCGCTTTTGCAACAAGTGGAACTGTTCTTCCACTGAAATTTGTTTCAATATTATTTGGATTGTATCCTCCGAAATACTGCTCATTTACAGCCGTACAAAAAGGATCAACATTAATTGCAGGATGGATATTTGTAATACTTACCGGTCCGGCTCCTCCTGGAAGAACAGCCATATTCGTATAGGTAGGATCACCTGCTTTCTTCAATAATAATGCAAAACCATCACTGATGGTACATGGAAAACCATTCTGGTATTCTTTGGAAGCAAATAAATATCTGAAAGTAATTTCTGTTGAAACAGCTACGAAATCAAATTCAATATAAGTAGCGTCTTTTAAATCAGTACTAGCAAGTCCTAATGCTGCTGCCAGATCATTATCACCTCCGGTTCCGATATCATCATTCAAATCTGGTTGATATACGTTTCCTGCTTTATTTGCGTATCCCGTAGAAAGAAGAACTCCTCTGCTAAAAGGGAAATTCGTGCTTCCTTTACTAAAAAATCCCCAGCTCCTGTTTGAGCTGCTTGCTGATAAATTTGGAGAGACAGATACATTACTTATATTAGAGCTGGCACATGTACCTCCAGATATAAGAACATCTTTTACTAGCTGAGTAATGCTATAAGCGGATTCAGGATAGCTGGCTGCGTTCACATCTATAAATGCCCCGGCTCTCAAAGCTGCAGCATTCGGTCTTCTGGCTTCCTGTGTTCTTCCTCTGTTCTGAGCAAAAACAATGTTTCCAATAAAAGCAAAAAATAACGCTAAAAATAAATTCCCCGTCCTCCTATTTAACATTTTATATTGTTTTAAACAAAAATACTATTTTTTTTAATTAAAATTCAACTTAACACATTTTACATTATTACTAATGCAAATTTATTTATAGTAGAATATCAATTTTATTTATTTGATAATAATAAAAAAAGACTGACAAAACTGCCAGTCTTTTAATCATAGTTTAAAACTACTCTATATTTTTAAGAAGTATCCATCCTGTCTTCACTGTAAGCAGCTTACTTGCAGGATCTTCATAGGTAACCTGATACCAGTATGAGGCGGTAGGCAATCTTTTCCCCTGGAAATAACCATCCCAATATGGTCTGATTCTCTCCGCTTTAAACACTTCCCTTCCATAACGGTCAAAAACCTTACCACTAAATTCTTTATAATCACTTATTCCTCTGAAATCAATAATATCATTAATATTATCACCGTTTGGAGTAATTACATTTTTCATCACAAAAGTAAAGAACTCAAGGAAGCCTTCACAGCTTGTATATTTCACTCTTACACGGATAGATATAACTTTATTCTTAGGAACATCTGTAAATACATTGGAAGCCTGCCAGGTCACCCCGTTATCTATGGAATATTCCAAGACTCCATTACTAGGGTTGCTTGCTGTAAGGATCATTGTTCCTTTATCATTATAGTCTACATTGATTACTTCTGGAACAACGGCTTTAATTACCTGTGTTTTAAATTCTTTCGAACATACTCCATTGTTAATTGTCACACTATATTCTCCCGGAGTATCTACAGTAATCGACTGAGTAATTTCTCCCGTACTCCACTGATAAGTATATGCGGGACCCGAACCTGCATTAAGAAGAATTTTATCTCCCTGACAGATATGACCACCTTTCAATGTAGAAACAATAGCCGGAACTACTTCAACTTTAATTGTTGCCGGAACTAACGATTTACAACCTTGTGCTCCGATTGCATACACAGTATAAGTAGTCGTTTGAGTAGGGCTCACTGTTCTTATCCCAGCAGTCGTGGAAGAATCGCTCCATTCATAAGTAACCCCGCCGGATGCCGTTAGCAGCAATGATTCTCCTTCACAGATTTTTAACCTTGGAGCCGTAAGTGTTACTACCGGAGTAGCTTCTTTTCTTAAGGTCAAAGTGGTTATTCTACTGCAAAATGCTCCATTAGAAACCAGAACATGTAATACTTGACCGTCCGTTCCATTATAATTCGTAAGAGCGGTGATATAGCTATTATTTTGAGCCTGCGCATCCGCCAGATTTGCATAAAAACGGAATACAGCTCCCGGAGTTGTACTGATCAAAGGTTTTGCATCTTCTAAATTAAATGTAGTAACCGTAGGGGTTGTACAAAGCTTTAATGTCGCTGGTTGAACTGTAGGGCTCGTTCCTCCAATAATTTTAATTGTAGCTTCTCCCGGACATTGATTCCCTGGAATCATTACTTTTACAGTATATACACCTGGAGCAGTTGCAATATAAGTAGCACTGGTTGCGCCAGGAATTAGAACTCCATCTTTATACCACTGAAAGGTCATTCCAGGAATTGTAGCTACTTGAGCTTTTAATACTTTAGGAGCATTGTCACAAACATTGATACTTCCCGGCAATCCTACTCCAGCTTCGTCTACGATTTTAATTCCTATATCAAATGATCCTCCTTCCAGAAAAACAGCAGAGTCATGACCGGTATCCTGAGCATCAGCCAAAACCATTTTAAAATGATAAGTCTGCCCCGGAATAACATCAGCAGTTGCTGTCAATGGAATGGTTCTTCCATAAAAATTAATGCCTACGTGAGGTTTATTCATTCCGCCAAAGTACGCTTCATTGATGGGTCCACAGCTGAATCCATTACCCGCAGGCACAATATTGGTTGCACTTACAGGACCCGCAGTTCCGGGCAATACAGCAAGGTTTACATAAGCAGGATCGCCCACTTTCTTCAACAATAAGGCAAAAGCATCCGAATAATCCGAGCAAGGAAAGTCTGATGTATACTCTTCTGAAGCGAATATATAATTAAATTTTACCTGCGTCGAATTAGGGATAAAGTCAAACTCGAGTGCCACTGCATTTTTCAGTGTTACAGTAGGATTGGTAGCTGCTACAAGATCAGGATCACTTCCAGTGTTTACATTCTGACTTAGCAAATTAATAAACTCGTTTCCCGCTTCTTTCGCAAAACCGGTACTCAGTACAATTCCATCTTTAAAGGGAAAATTTGTAGTTCCTTTATGAAAATATCCCCAAAATCTGTCTTCATCATATACTGCATGGTTAGGACTTACCGTAACATTAGAAACATTAGCGGTTGTACAGGCAGTTCCCCCATTGATCAAAATATCTTTTACAAGTTGTTCAGGTGTATAACCGGATTCTGTATAAGACGGTACATTCACATCTATAAATGCACCTGCCCTGAGACTTGCTCTCGAAGGTCTCGCATCTACCGCATTGCGATTATTACGATCGGGTCTTTGCTGTGAAAATACAGAAACAGAAGCTAATAAAAACGTTAAAAGAAAAGAGTAGTTTTTTAATCTATAGTTCAACATTTTAATTTCATTTCCTCAAATGTAACAAAAATATCTATACAAAAACCGCATCACAATCAATTATTACTTATTTCACCAAATAGATTCACAACAAATATTTTTTATTTTTACATTTTCCGCAAATTTAAAAAAGAGAAATATTAAGCAAAAAAAACAGATCAATATCACTGACCTGTTTCTTTATTATTTTAAAATATAAATTAAATTTTTATAGATTATTCGTCTTTCTTCAACTCTTTTATTTCATCCTTAAGCTGAGAAATAATATCCTTTAAAGCTTTTATTTCGTTTTTATTTGAACTTACATTGCTTTTCAGTATTACATTTTTGGCTCTTTCATTATGATCTTCATCATCTTCTTCCTCATTGATCTCTTCAATATCTTCCTGAATATCCTCAATATCCTCATTGATCTCTTCAATATCTTCACTGATTTCCTCAATATCCTCGCTGATCTCCTCAATATCTTCCTGAATATCTTCAATATCCTCACTGATCTCCTCAATGTCTTCCTGGATATCTTCAATTTTCTCGTGGCTTTTATTTACAGACATCTGGATAAAAATAGCAAGATAAATAGCTTCCAGGGAAAGTACCGTTGTAAGAATAAGAAGCATTTTATCAAAATCTACAATATTCAGCATCGGAAGCAAAAACGAAGTAACAAACAGCAAAGTATGTACAATCAGAGATTGGATGGATCCAATCCAGGACGTAATGCTATCTGCTATTTTCTCAAGAACCTCTGTTTTTTCGTTATAATTTTTCATCCTTTAAGTTTTTTACATAAGTTCTTTGGTTACTCCTAATCCAAACAGGGCAAAATCATATTTTGCCGGATCTTTTTCATCAAATTTTCTAATGGCAATATCCAATTCTTCTACCGTTTTCCAATCGTTCTGGGTTCTTAACACGAGCCCCAGTTTTCTTGAAATATTTCCGGTATGTACATCCAATGGTATAGACAAATGTTTTTGATCAATATTTTCCCAAATTCCAAAATCTACGCCATGTTTATCTTTTCGTACCATCCATCTCAGAAACATGATGATTCTTTTTGCAGATGAATTTTTATAAGGTGAGCTGATATGTTTATGACTTCTGTGTTTTTCAGTTTCCAGAAACCCGCTTCGGAATCTTTCTATGGCATGTAGAAAATTGGTTTCGGAATCTTTCACTTTAAACAGATTCTCCAGACTTTCATTTTCTTTATAAATCCGGTTAAACTGTTTAATAAAATAAGAAAAATCTTCTCCGTTAAAGGTTCTGTGAATGCTTTTATCCTGAATATCTTTTAAGTCTTTTTCAGAGTAATTCAGTACGAAATCATAGGGTGAGTTTCCCATGATCTCAAGCATTTTATTGGCAGAATTAATGATCGATTTTCTGTTTCCCCAGGAAATGGTTGCCGCAAGAAAACCTGCAATTTCGATATCCTGTTTTACGGAAAAACGATGCGGAATCTGTATCGGATCATTTTCAATAAAATTGGGAGCATTATACTGATCTGCCTTTTCATCAAGAAAACTCCTTAATTCTTCAAATTTCAGCATATTCATTTAAATTTTTACACTTTCCAACGCTTTTGGTAAGAATGAATTTGGAAAGATATTTCTGGCTTCATCTGTAAATACTGTCAGATCCCCATATCTGTTAGAGAAATGCCCCAGAATCAACTTACCAACCTGAGCTTTTTGTGCAATCGTTGCAGCCTCCAATGCAGTCGTATGTCCTGTGTAATCTGCCATTTCTTTTAAATCATGCAAAAATGTAGACTCATGATAGAGAACCGTCGCATTTTTAATGATCGGAATGACAGATTCAAGATATCTTGTATCACTACAGAAAGCATACGATACAGACGGTGCGGGATCTACGGTCAGAATTTCATTTTTCAAAACGTAGCCATCGCTTAATACAAAATCTTTCCCTGCCTTTATATTATGATAATCGCAGCTCTCAATTTCACTGTATTTGGCGATTTCCTTCATATTAAGATGTCTGTCTTTTGGTTTTTCCTTAAAAAGGTAACCATTACAGTAAATCCTGTGATCCAAAGGAATAGTATAAACTTCTACTCTATTGTCTTCATAAATCTTTTCAGAATAGTCTTTATCCAATTCATGATAAATCACCTCAAAACCACGATGCGTTTCCGTAATCTGGAAAATAGTTTCCATCATCTTTTTGATTCCTTTTGGACCGTAAACATGCAGTGGATTTTCCCTTCCTAAAAGACGGAATGAAGCAATAAGTCCCGGAAGCCCAAAACAGTGATCACCATGAAGGTGAGAGATAAAAATATGGTTGATTTTTGAAAATCTGGCTTTTGCTTTTCTCAGCTGTACCTGTGTACCTTCCCCACAATCGATCAGGAAGTGTCTTTCTTCCATTTCCAGCAGCTGAGCTGTTGGTGAAGAATTGATGGTAGGAATCGCCGAGTTAAAACCTAGTATTGTTAAATAAGTACTCAAATCAATAGTTTAGTATAACAAATGTACGACAGAAAATTGAAAACGTATATTTTACCTTTAAATTTAAAAGGAAAAGCATACAAAACCACTTCCCCAAGCAGAGAAATGGTTTTATAGTTATCTGCTTATATTATTCAGCAACTTTTAAAAAGTCCATGAACAGATCTAATGCCTGCTTACGGTGGCTGATTTTATTTTTATCTTCCGGATCCATTTCTGCAAAGGTTCTTTCATATCCTTCAGGAACGAAGATAGGATCATAACCGAATCCTTTGAACCCTTTATTTTCAGTCAATAGATTTCCGTGAACTCTTCCTTCGAAATACTGAGCTCCGTTTTCGTCGTAATAACATAAAACCGTAACGAAGTAAGCTTTTCTGTTTTCTATTCCTGTCATTTCTTCCAATACCTTTTCGATATTCTTAGCAAAATCATGGTCTCCTGCATAACGCGCAGAGAAAATCCCTGGTCTTCCGTCCAAAGATTCCACTACCAGACCGCTGTCATCTCCTAAACTTGGAACTCCTGTCTTTTCGAAGCAGTATTTTGCCTTGATTAAAGCATTAGCATGAAAAGAGTCTCCGTCTTCAATGATTTCTTCATGAATATTGTAATCTGTAAGACTTTTTACAGTACAATCACTTCCTAAAATCTGTTGGATCTCTTCTTTTTTATGCTCGTTGTGTGTTGCTACCAATAATTCCATGTCTATATTCATTTTCCAATTTTACTTTTTTAGCTGTAATTCAATTAAAGTTCAGAATAATGTACTTTATATTTCTTCATAAACAGATAGTAGAATAAAGAGAAAAGTACAAGTCCTACGGCTAGTATCAGCCATTCTGAAACATTAAAAAATTTTGCAAAACTTTCATTTTTCCCGTAAAGCACCAATAATGAAAGGGTCAGGTTATTAAATCCATGCAAAAGCATCGGCATCAGCAAGGATTTTGTTTTATGATATACCAACCCTAAAACACATCCCAACATCACTGCACTGATGAACTGCCATGGATTCCCATGAACAATTCCAAAAATAATGGAAGCATACAAAATAGCTTTCCACGGCTTTACGCCTTTATTAATCAAACCTTTCTGAATAATCCCTCTGAAGATAATTTCTTCAAAAATAGAAGCCATGATCACCGTCATGATCAGCATAATCACCGGATCATCGGTCAATTGACTCATCAATTGGGTAAAATATTCATAGAAATCTCCAAAAAAAACTCCTGTTGTAGGAATCAGTGAGGTAATAAATTCTGAGATCAGCATCATCCCTGCCATCATAGGGAAAATCAGAAGATAAGTATAGAAATTAACTGATGAAAAGTTGAAATTCAGCTTCATCTTTGTTGTGGGTCTTACAATGAAGAAATCAAAAAAGGCGATCGCTGTAAGAAAGCCGGCTGAATTTGCCACCATCAGAAACCAATCTTTAAGTTCCAGGTTTTCCTTGAAAACTACTTTCCAAAAGGTACTGAATAAAGAAACACCCATTGTTCCGGCAAACAACCCAGCTACCAGAGCAACTGCGCCCAACCATGTGAAAGTAAACTTCGGATACCTGCTATTTTCCATTCTTATTCTCTGTAAAAGTTTATAGAAACAAAGATAATTTTTTTGAATGCTACAGACAACTAAAATGAAAAATGAAATTCTTATTTTAGTAGCCTTATCCATGAATCACCAAAGCAATGAAGAACGAAGAATTAAAGTTTCCGCGAAAAGAATCTGTCATCAACTGGTGGACGACAGGATTACTGAGACTTGTCTTCTTTCTGATCCTGGGTTCTTTTTTTACACTTTTTATCTTAGGTCCCGTTTATGGAATTTATAATAAAGGATTTAAATATATGCTTCCAGTAGCTTTGGCGTGTTGGGCTTTTTCTTTACTTATTTTAATTCCTATCGTTCGATATTATATTATCCGAAGAAAGAAAACAGCAGATAAGATCATTATAGATTCTACAGGACTTCTTTTTTATAATTCAAAAAATGAAATCGTTGATCATATCTTATATAAAGAACTTCATACTTCAAATCAAAATTTTGATATTTATACGGTAACGCCGGTAGGTTCCGGTATTGTTCCACTGCTTGAAATAACTTTACAACCTGACCAAAAAGATATTACCAGAAGGCGAATTGACATGAATCTGCCTCTTTATGCTGTAAAGAATAAATCTGATCTATATGCTCATTTCCTAAAAGGAATTACAATATTCCGCCCCGACTTAACAATAGATCCAATGGCATTGAAAAGTTTTTCGATTGATCCCAATACCTGGAAAGTAAATAACAAAGGAGTATCAAAAGGAGGCTGGCTTTTACTACTGGCAGTAATTATTGTCGTAGGAATTATTCTAGGAATTACCCGTTTATTATTTTTATATAAAACAGGAAACTAAATGACAGAAAAATTTCAGAGTTTAGAATCTAAGATAAACAAACCTCTCACTTACCTTCTGATTGGGCTTATCTGGCTGATCGTACTGATGGTTGCTTATCTGGTATTTTATATAATGTATGATCTTTTTGATTATGGTATAAAAAACTATTTTCTTAATAAAACCTCAGATTTATTTTTTAATATATTGATTTCTGTTGCTCTTAGTTTATGTTGCCTTTTTCTGGTGTACACACTGATTCTTCCAAGAAAAAAGTTCTTTCACAAGGTTATTGTGAATGAAAAAGGGATTGTCATTTATAATTACAAAGGGGAAATCGTTAAAGAAGTTTTCTATTCCAACCTTCAGCCTTCCCGGCAAAATTCTTATTCAGATATACATCATAGGGATAATGCACAACTGACAAAAACAACGATTGTCACGCATACAAAAAATGAAACAGGAACCATAGAAGAAGACGTTATTGATTTGTATTTTGATTATTTCATGATTAAAAACAGATACTATCTTCACAGACATTTTCTCCTGGGAATACAGACTTTCCGACCGGATCTAAAAATTTATCCTTTAACTCTGGAAAGATATTACCTGACTCCCGAAAATAAAAATATAAAGCCAAACACTACTGGAGCTGTGCTTATCATAAGTGGTTTTATAATCATTGTCTTTGGGGCAATATATGCTTTGGTATTATTGCTACAATGGTATTATAAGTAAAAAATGCAGTATTTATAATTTGACATCTCCATTCTATCCTTTTTCGATCAAAAACCTGTTATTATCAGCCTCTACCCTTACAATTAAGATTCCCTTCATTTAAATTTGAAAACCTCATAAAAAATCACGATTTTTGCAAATTCAAAATACGATATGTCAGACTTAATCAAAGAAATACAAAAAAGAAAGACCTTCGGGATCATTTCCCACCCGGATGCCGGTAAAACCACTCTTACGGAAAAGCTACTTCTTTTCGGGGGTGCTATCCAGGAAGCGGGTGCGGTAAAATCCAACAAAATAAAAAAAGGAGCTACCTCCGACTTTATGGAAATTGAAAGACAGAGAGGGATCTCCGTTGCTACTTCCGTATTGGCTTTTGAATATAGAGACCATAAAATAAATATCCTCGATACACCAGGTCACAAGGACTTTGCTGAAGATACTTACAGAACTTTAACGGCTGTAGATTCAGTAATTGTTGTAATTGACGTTGCAAAAGGGGTTGAGGAGCAGACTGAAAAATTGGTTAAGGTTTGTAGAATGAGAAACATTCCGATGTTGGTATTCATCAACAAACTTGACCGTGAGGGTAAAGATGCTTTCGATCTTTTGGATGAAGTGGAACAGAAATTAGGATTAACAGTTTGTCCACTTTCTTTACCAATTGGTATGGGAAGTGACTTCCAGGGAATTTATAATATCTGGGAAAACAATATCCAGCTATTCTTAGAAGAGAAAAAACAAAAAGTTGGAGATTCTATTAAGTTTCATGATATTAATGACACTTCAATAGATGATGTTATTGGTGAAAAAGCGGCGACTACTTTAAGAGAAGAGCTTGACTTAATTCAATCTGTGTACCCTGAATTCAATCGTGAAGATTATATGAAAGGTGATCTTCAGCCGGTTTTCTTCGGTTCTGCATTGAACAACTTTGGTGTTCGTGAATTATTGGATGCTTTCATCGATATTGCTCCAATGCCACAACCTAAAGAAAGTGATACCCGTTTAGTAAAACCCGAAGAAAGTACTTTCACAGGATTTGTATTTAAGATCCACGCAAACATGGATCCTAAGCATAGAGATAGATTGGCTTTCGTAAAAATTGTTTCCGGAACATTCAAAAGAAACGAAAACTATCTATTGGTAAGAGAGGGTAAAAAGATGAAGTTCTCTTCTCCAAATGCTTTCTTTGCTGATAAAAAAGAGGTAGTAGAGGAAAGTTTCCCTGGAGATATTGTGGGGCTTCACGATACAGGAAGTTTCAGAATTGGTGATACTTTGACTGGTGGTGAAAAGCTAAGCTTCAAAGGAATTCCAAGCTTCTCTCCTGAGCATTTCCGTTATATCAACAACAGCGATCCGCTTAAAGCTAAACAATTGGCAAAAGGTATCGATCAGCTGATGGATGAAGGAGTTGCCCAGCTATTTACTTTGGAAATGAACGGAAGAAAGATCATCGGAACTGTAGGAGCCCTTCAATATGAGGTTATCCAGTATCGTTTAGAGCATGAATATGGTGCAAAATGTACTTATGAACCTCTTTCAATGCACAAGGCTTGTTGGGTAGAAGCAGATGAGAAATCTGAAGAATTTAAAGAGTTTGCAAGATTAAAACAGAGATTCCTTGCGAGAGATAAATATAACCAATTGGTATTTTTAGCAGATTCTTCATTCACTATTCACATGACACAGGAGAAGTTCCCGAATGTGAAACTTCACTTCATCAGTGAATTCAGAGATAGCTAATCAGAACAAAAAGCAAAATTGCTAAAAAATATAGATCCGTAGAATTTTTTCTGCGGATTTTTGTTATTACCACCCCGTCAAAAATTCTATGAATTTTTGCCACCCCTCCGGAGGAGGAGAATTATCACGTCTTCAATTATAATACTTCCCACTGCTGGAATGTTCAAAATCTAATATTCAGTATAAAAAAAGTTTGTAAATCTTTTGTAAAACAAATACAAAACACTGATAATGCTACAGTTACAATTTTACGATTAGAATACATTTCATTTACAAGTGCTTCAGAAGCTTCATGACTAATTTTACTTCATCAAAAAATAATATTATGAAAAAGTTCATATTACTAGTTACGATATCTGGCGCTTTTATTGCGTGTAGCCAAAAAGGTGGAGTTTCCAAACTAGAGGAAGCCGCTAATAGTATAGACAGTACAGCTGCTGTTGCATCAGATGCTATTGATAATGCCAGCAAAACAGCAAGCCAGGCACTTGATTCTGCAAGTATCAGAATAAAAGATATTGAAGGTGTTAAAAATGACATTCAGGATAAAATAGAAAATACTTCGAAAATGGTAGATTCTTTATCTGAAAAAATTGCTTCTACAAAACTGGAATCGAAAGTCGAGAAAAAAGATTCTACAGCTCAGAAGTCTGAAAAAATCGTTGTCAATGTTCCCGCACCCAAAGTTATTAAAGAAACAAAGGTTATTTATAAAGAAAAACCTAAAAATGACAACTATGAACTAAATGTACCTAAAGATAAAATGGTGAAAACCGGTTATCTTGTGATAAAAGCGGATAATGCAGAAACTGTAAAAGAAATAATCAGAGAAGAAGCTATCAAAAATAACGGATATGTTAAAAGTGAAAACCAATCTTATATTGAATCAGCCAATCAGCGTGATGAAAACCAAAAGGTTTACAGTTTGAACATCAAAGTACCAATTCAGCATTTTGATGGATTAATAGAAGCCTTAAACAGTAATATCGGAGATATTGAAACCAAAGACATCCAGGTTACAGGACGTAACTATGTTGACAATACTATCTGTAGCATCGACGTCAATATCACAGATAAAACCGAAATTGAAAAAGAGCCTAAAACCTTTGGCGGAAAATCATTAGCCGCCATTGAATCAGGATGGGATGTCATTACTTCCATTTTCCTTTTCCTTCTTCCGTTATGGCCTATATACCTGATTGGTGGTGCCGGATATTATTTTTATAAAAAGAAAAGCAACAACATTCCTAAATAAGTATTTTCAATAGATTTTAAAGTCCATCCTTAGGGGTGGATTTTTTGATTTTGAATATGGAAAGTATTTATTTTAAACCATAGATTCTCTTTCTTTGATTATAGGGTGAGATTGCTTCGATATACTCACCATCACACAGTTGTGATATTTGTGAAATTATTTGTGGGATTTGTGTTTTAATTTTTAGGTTTTGGCTAAAGCCCACCTCTATTGATGTTGATATCCGAATGGATAATGATTATGGCTATAGTTATTTAACGACAAGATCTTTTATCACTCATAAAATTAGCCCCGATAGTAACGGTTACCCCACAGCAAGGATTGGGCAAAGCTTGGCGCGAGGAGTATAAGTGGATAGCGGGAAAAAGCTACTAAAAGAAAAAGACTCCCAATACAATTGGAAGTCTTTCAAATTATTTCATGTTCACTACTTTGTCTACGACAAATTTTGTGTTTCCTCTCCACGGAAGCGCACCATTGTATTCTTTGTAATGGAGATCAAAGGTTTTACCGCTGTTTGTTTCCAATTGCTTGAAAACTTCAGGATCATCTACAGAAAATTCAAACTCATAGCTTGTAATTGTTCCTGTTTTACCTTTTCCAAATCCTTCCTGAATCAGTTTACCTTCATAAGTTTTGAAGACATAGCCTTTTTTCATAGCATAATTCAGGTATCCAGATTTTACACCTTCTCCAAAAACGAAGAAGTACTTATACCATACAAATACTCCTAACAATAGCAGTACGACGCCGAGGGTAATCCACAAAGATTTTTTCATAGGTAGTGTGTTTTGTTAATTTTTATTTTGCGATACTTCTTGAGATCACAATTTTCTGGATTTCAGAAGTTCCTTCGTAGATCTGAGTGATTTTTGCATCTCTCATTAATCTTTCTACGTGATATTCTTTAACGTATCCATATCCACCGTGAATCTGTACAGCTTCAATAGTAGTATCCATTGCAACTTGAGAAGAGTATAATTTTGCCATAGCTCCGCTTTCAGAGATGTCTTTTCCTGCATCTTTCTCACAAGCTGCTTTGAAACATAACATTCTTGCTGCTGTAATCTGAGTAGCCATATCAGCTAATTTGAATGCGATAGCCTGGTGGTTGATGATCTCTGTTTTGAATGCTTTTCTTGTCTTAGCATATTTTAAAGCCAATTCATAAGCACCAGAAGCAATACCTAAAGCCTGAGAAGCAATACCGATTCTTCCTCCGTTCAATACAGCCATTGCAAAATTGAAACCAAATCCGTCAGCACCAATTCTGTTTTCCTTTGGAACTTTTACATTGTTGAAGATCAAAGAGTGTGTATCACTTCCTCTGATTCCCAATTTATCTTCTTTTACTCCTACTTCAAAACCTTCCCAACCTCTTTCTACGATGAAAGCGTTGATACCTTTATGCTTTTTCTCAGGATCTGTCTGTGCAATTACGATATAGTAAGTAGCTGTTCCACCGTTAGTGATCCAGTTTTTGATACCATTTAAAAGGTAATAATCTCCTTTGTCTTCAGCAGTTGTTTTCTGAGAAGTTGCGTCAGAACCAGCTTCTGGCTCAGATAAAGCAAATGCTCCAATCACTTGTCCGCTTGCCAGTGGAGTAAGATATTTTACTTTTTGTTCTTCTGAAGCAAACTTTTCAAGACCGGCACAAACCAATGAGTTGTTTACAGACATTACAACCGCAGCAGATGCATCTACTTTTGCAATCTCCTCCATTGCCAGCACGTAAGAAATACTGTCCATACCTGCTCCTCCGTATTTTGGGTCAACCATCATACCTAAAAGTCCCATTTCACCCATTTTTTTCACCTGTTCAACAGGGAATTTCTGGTCACGGTCTCTTTCAATAACTCCAGGTAATAGTTCGTTTTGTGCAAAATCTCTTGCCGCCTGCTGAATCATCAGCTGTTCTTCCGATAAATTAAAGTCCATAAAAAAAATAATTAGATAGCCGTAAATTTACACTTTTTAAGCAAATCTGAAAAAATAAATTAGGTTGATGGAAAAGACTGTAATAAAGGGAGATGGAAATGCATACAATTCGGGATATAAGATACAGGATATGAATATAAAATGTAATCTATAAAATTCATATTATTTAACAAAAATGAGCAATATCTCTAAAAAAAGGCTTATAATTTTCCGAATGTTTTTGACGGTATGGCATCCCTTATGATAGAATATATTATGGCAGACATTCAACTTATTTCTAATTATCACATTCAGATGTCTACAATTAAAAAAAATGCTTATATTTAAATTTCTTTATAAATTATTTAAAAAATCATGACGATCAAGAGATTATTCGATATTCCGCACTATGCTTTAGAAAAATATCCTAAAACGGATATGTTTGTAACAAAGTATCATGGTGAATGGAAAAAAACTTCTACCCAGGAGTTTATTAATGAGGGAAATAAGATATCCAGAGGATTATTGAAGCTAGGTATAAAACCTGGTGATAAGATCGCTTTGATTACTACCAATTCCCGTACGGAATGGGCAATTATGGATTTTGGATTATCACAGATTGGTGTGGTTTCAGTACCGGTATATCCAAGTATTTCTCCAGAAGATTATGAATTTATATTCAACAACGCAGAAATACAATATTGTTTTGTTTCGGACAAAGAGCTTCTTAATAAAGTAATGAAAGTAAAGCATAACATTCCTAGTTTACAGGGAATCTTTACTTTTGATAAAATAAGTGGTGCCGCCAACTGGAGTGAAATTATTGATCTCGGGGAAGACGAATCTACCCAAATTGAAGTAGAAGATCTTTCCAATGCTATCAATACAGAAGATCTTGCCACCATTATCTATACTTCCGGAACCACAGGAAGACCTAAAGGAGTAATGCTTACTAACAATAACATTGTTTCCAATGTATTGGGTTCTATTCCAAGAATTCCGAAGAAAAAAAGCCTGGATTATAAAGAAACAAGGGCATTAAGCTTCCTTCCTATCTGTCATATCTTTGAAAGAATGCTTTTCTACCTTTACCAATACAACGGTTTTTCTCTTTATTTTGCTGAAAGTATCGAAAAAATGGGTGAAAATGTAAAAGAGGTAAAACCTCATTACATGACTGTTGTTCCAAGGTTAGTGGAAAAAGTATATGATAAAATTTATAACACAGGTTCTTCTGCAGGAGGATTAAAATCAAAAATCTTCTTTTGGGCTTTGAACCTTATTACCAAAAAGAAATCCGTATCAAAACCATCAGGAATTCAAGAGCTTATTGCTGATAAATTGGTATTCTCTAAATGGAGAGAAGGTTTAGGAGGAGAAATCATAACTTTAGTTTCAGGATCTGCTGCATTATCTACAAGATTGAATTTAATGTTCCAGAATGCTGGAATTCCTATTCTGGAAGGATATGGTTTAACGGAAACCTCTCCGGTAATTTCCGTAAACAGTTTTGAAAAAATGAAAGTAGGAACCGTTGGCGTTCCTTTAGATAACCTACAGGTAAAAATTCAGGAAGATGGTGAGATTACAGTAAAAGGTCCATCTGTATTTAAAGGATATTTCCAGAATGATGAGATGACAAGAGAAGCATTCACAGAAGAAGGATTCTTTAAAACAGGAGATATAGGACACATTGACAGTGATGGTTTCTTACAAATTACCGACCGTAAAAAGGAAATGTTCAAAACATCCGGAGGTAAATATATCGCTCCACAAACCATTGAAAACCTTGCAAAAGCATCAAAGTTCATTGAACAAATTATGGTAGTGGGTGATGGTGAAAAAATGCCTTGCGCACTGGTACAGCCTGATTTTGAATTTGCAAAAAGCTGGGCAATGAGAAACAATCTCAACATTGGTTCCACACCGGCTGAAATTGCCAACAGCCCTGAGCTTAAGCAAAGAATTGAAAAGGAAATGGATGGCATCAATGAACACCTTGGAAACTGGGAAAAAATCAAAAAAATTGAATTAACTCCTGAAGTTTGGAGCATTGAGACTGGGCTTCTGACTCCTACTCTGAAACTGAAGAGAAAGGCTGTTAAAGAGAAGTTTATTGCTCTCTATAATAAGATGTATGAACATCATGAATAAATAATATAAACCGCTTCGTTTTGAAGCGGTTTTTTTATGCGTTTTAATCTTGATGGATGATTAGATTTTGGCTAAAGTAAATGGATTTTTTTTATTTTTTAAAACGGGCTAAAGTCCGTTTCTATTGAATTCTTTAATCTCTCGCAGATTTTGCTGATGACGCAGATTTTTTAAATACAACTTACTTTATTTTGTAAGAATGTAGCTTTATATTTTATTCTGTTATCATTCGTCGGAATAATAGAGGAACTGCTGGATAACTTGTGTTATTTGGTTTAAACAAAAAAAGCTGTTTCAAAATGAAACAGCTTTTATATTGTTGAAAATCAATAATTAGAATTTAATTACAGAATTCATTCTTTCGTTTTCTTCCATTACCAACTCATCGTCAACAAGGATTTTCCCAGAGTGCTCATCAATGATGATTTTCTTTCTCTGAGCGATTTCCATTTGCTTTTGTGGTGGAATAGTGAAGAAAGATCCTTTTGGAGCTCCTCTTTCTAATCCTACTACAGCAAGACCATTGATAGAGTTTGTTCTGATTCTGTTGTAAGAAGCTAATAATCTCTCATCGATTTTACCTGCATATTCTTTAGACTGCTCTAATAAATATTCTTCTTCTTTTTGAGTTTCAGAAATAAGCCCTTCTAGTTCTTCTTTCTTGAATTTCAAGTGGTTTTTCAAATCGTTGATCTTTGTGTTCAACTCGCTTAAAGTTTCGTTTTTGTGAGCAATTTTAGCTCCGAATTCTTTAATTCTTTTTTCAGCAAGTTGAATTTCCAGATCCTGGAATTCCATTTCTTTCCCTAAAGCTTCAAACTCTTTATTGTTTCTTACGTTATCCTGTTGAGATTTGTATTTCTCAATTAAAGTTTTTGCATGGTTAATAACTTCATGCTTTGTTTTGATCTGATCGTCCTGATCTTTGATGTCTGCATGAAATTTTTCAGCTCTTTTTTCAAGACCTTCAATCTCGATTTCAAGATCTTCAACTTCAATTGGCAATTCTCCTCTAGTATTTCGGATTTCATCCAATCTTGAATCAATGATCTGTAAATCGTATAAAGCTCTTAATTTTTCTTCAACTGAAATATCGTTGGTTTTTGCCATATTTAAATGAAATAATTTACTGGGTTTGTTTTTTCAATAGATTTTGAAATTGCAAATGTACTAAATTTTTGTGATAAAATTTCAAATAATTGTTGACTTACAAATTGTTCTGATTCATAATGTCCTATATCACAGATCAGCATTTTAGACTCAGCAAGAAAATAGTCGTGGTATTTAAGATCTCCTGTAAGGTAAACATCACATTTTTTGGCAACTGCAGACCGAATTCCACTGGCTCCAGAACCTCCCAACACTCCTACTCTTTTAATTTTTTTGTTATTAAATGCGGAGTGTTTAATGACTTCCAAACCAAATTTTTCTTTTACAAATTTAAGGAAATCCTGTTCCTCCATTTCCTCTTCCAATTCACCGTACATTCCCAGCCCTGCATGATGATTCTTGTTATCAAGACTATATACCTGATAAGCGACTTCTTCATATGGATGAGCGGATTTCATTACTCCAATAATCTGTCCTTCTTTAGGAGTTTCAAAAATTACGGAGATCATATCTTCATCTGCATTCTCACGAACATTTTGTTGCCCTGAAAATGGATTTGAACCTTCAGTTGGTCTGAATGTTCCGTTTCCATTGACTGTAAAACTGCATTCATCATAAAAACCTATACTTCCGGCGCCGGCAGAGAACATTGCTTCTTTTACTTTTTCCGAATAGTCTTTAGGCACGAAGACAGTCAGTTGTTTTAAATTATTCTCTTTTGGCTGAAGAATTTTCATGTTTTTTAGCCCCAGTTGACTGCATATTCCATGGTTTACACCAAAGAAGTCATTATCAAAAGCTGTATGAATGGCATAAATGGCAATTTTGTTTTCTATAGCTTTCAATACTGCTCTTTCTACATAATTTTTTCCGGTTAAAGATTTTAGCCCGGAAAATATAATAGGATGAAAACATACAATCAGATTAAGGTTTTTCTCAATGGCTTCTTCTACCACGTTTTCCAGAGCATCGTGACAAACCAGAATTCCTGATACTTCACGGTCCGGCACTCCGCATAATAATCCAACATTATCAAAGTCCTCTGCCTGTCTGATACTTATCTCCTCTTCTATTTTTGAAATTACAGTTCTTAGCTTCATTTAGTCTATATTTTACAGTACAGCGAAGATATTAATTTTACGAGGATTCATGAAAACTTATCTGTAATAAAAAAGCCGGACCTTACGGACCGACTTCATTTAATCTTAATCATAAAAAATTTTCTTAGTCTTTGAACAGTGATACTCTTGTAAATGACTCTACAGTGACGTTACAACCTGTATCTGATTCCACAAAAAGCTGATATCCTTTTCCCGGTGCTAGACTTGCAGGGTCTGCAATGGTATAGAAATAAAATGTAAGAAGTTTTCCCGAACCACTTGAACCGCTCGGAAGAAGCTGGATAGAATTTACTTCAAACCCTGAATCGGGATTTAAAAATGTAGCCTTTACTGATCCTGATGAATTGGACCCGGGAGTAACATTGGCAATAAGTCTCCAAACATGTACCTGTCCTGAAATTTCGTTTTCCCTCCATTTTCCGGATGTACCATCATAAATATTTGCGGTAAGACCAGGGAACGGCACTGTTGTTTCGGGCCAGCTAGTAGTGGGACTTGCTGCAAAAACTAATGGTGTAGCATAGAGCACCTGCTGTCTTGGACCATATGTATTTCCTGATGCTACTAAATTGAGGGAAGGTTTGGCATTTGCGTTTCCAGAATTCACTTTAACGACACCGTCATTACCAGCCTGAGAGGATGTGGGAACAAAAAGCTGTCTCCAGAGGGTACCGTCCCAATACTGGAAGTTGTTCGTTGTCGTATTAAAAATAAGGGTTCCTGCAGTAAGACTCGTATTGACAACACCTGCAGGAGGTACTGTTAAAACATCATTATCAGCAAGGTAGGTATCTCTATCGGTATCGGTAAGACGGGGAATAAGAATACCTTTCTGATTGGATACAATATCTAGTATTGTAGCTCCATTTGGAGATGTAGTATTAATCCCAACCTGAGCATACGAAAAACAATATACCAAAATCGGAATAAATGTGGTTAATAATTTTCTCATGATCGTACTTTTTGTAGGATAAAATTACAAACTCCATTTAAAAATATGTTAAAAAATAAATTTTTATTTGTCATATTTTATTTGTAAATTAAATAACATAACTAACTGAAAACCATGATATTTAATTGTAATAATTCACTTTTAAATGATGAAAAAATCTTTAACAATTTAAACTTTCTTTTAACAGTCCGATATTTAACACATACTTGGCTAAAATTATTAACTTCGCTGGGAAATAACTTAATTTAAATGGAAAGAGAACATAACCTTGTTCCTGAAGACAAACTTTGGAAAAGATTCCTCTATCGAATAATTTATCGCTCCGATACGAGACTCGGTAAACTCTTTGATATTATATTGTTATCATTAATTCTTGCAAGTACTGCCATTATCATGATGGAAAGTGTGCCGTTATTGGACAAAAGATTCCACTATACTTTTCTTGTCTTGGAATGGGTAATTTCTATATTCTTCACTGTAGAATATACTATGCGAATTGCGGTAGTAAAAAATAAACGGAATTATATTTTCAGCTTCTTTGGGGTCATAGATTTTCTCTCTCTGGTACCTTTTTTTCTTAGTTTTTTCTTTCCAATCACAAAATACTTCTTGATTTTCAGAATGTTGAGAATGTTGAGGATTTTTAGAATCTTCAATTTGCTGGATTTTATGAACGACGGCTATCTTATTGTAAGAGCATTAAAAAACAGTTCAAGAAAAATCTATATATTCCTTTTATTTTTAATCATTTTCTCGGTCATTGTCGGATCTTTAATGTTTATGGTGGAAGGAGGAAGACAAGGGTTTGAAACAATTCCACAGTCTATTTATTGGGCTGTAGTAACGGTAACCACTGTTGGATACGGGGACGTCTCTCCTATCACTCCAATGGGTAAATTCTTTGCTGTTATTCTGATGCTTGCAGGTTATTCTATCATTGCAGTTCCTACCGGAATTGTAACGGCTGAAATGAGAAATAAAAGACAGAACCTGGAAATGATTTGCGAGCGCTGTGGTAACGAAGATATTGATGATGATGCAAGATACTGCAAACAATGTGGCAAGAAATTAGCTTAATATTTGGTATTAGTTTAATTTATTCACCAAATACCACAAAATCATGGAACCAAAAAAGAAAAACAAACCGAATGGTCTGGTCATCATTCTCTTTGGACTTATCGTACTTATGATTATCATTTATTTTATTCTTGTCATGTTCTTCCCTACTGTTTTTGATCTGCTGAATACAGGTGATATACAACCGGTACCGGATAAATAATAAACAACAGGTAATAGTGATAAGCGACAAATAGTAGTTAGAATAAAAAAGATGATCGGAATAATTCCGATCATCTTTTTTATAGATATTCAAAAAAATAAAACTGAAATTCATTGAATATAAAAAAAGACGGATCAATGATCCGTCTTTTATGAATTACTAATTATTTTTTAATGGCTTTTACGGTTTGTTTTGATCCGTCTTTCATATTTAACACTATGATATACATTCCTTGTTTTAAGTCTGCTAAATAAAGAGATGAAGAAGGTTTATCAATCGTTTTCACTATTCTTCCGGAAACATCCACGATATAAACAGATTTCACGTCCTCTACTTTTGAAATATTTAAAACCTCAGCGAATGGATTCGGGTAAACTTTTATTTCTTTTTTAACTTTAGAAGTTTCTGAAGTTCCCAACGTTTCTTTGTTAATCGTAATCGTAAACGTTCCTTCGATCTGATCTTCATCATCAGCATAACCACCTACATTTACATAGTACACAGTTCCCGCAACCGTTGAAACTGATATAGCTTCTCCTTCTCCTGAAGAACCACTATCAGCTCTTCCTACGCAAGTAAGGCTACCACAGCTCCCTGAAAATACTCCAATTTCGGCATCAAAATAACTATTTGCCGGTATTGATAGAGCAATATCATAAACGGTACCATCACCTGTAAAGGTAAACCATGTTCCATCATTCATTCCATTGTTAGCACAAGCAGTGATAAATCCATTATTATTAGTTGCTCCAGCTGCATCAGATTGAGTATAGTTGTAAGGGAATACAGATGCTACTAAAGCATTTGCACAATCATCATTTGCAGGAACCGGAGGTAACGTTCCAATACAGATATCAAAACTTTGAGCTTCATCAGAATACTCAGTAAATACTCTTATATAATAGGTTTGTCCTACCGTAAGACCCGTAACTAATTTTGAGCCTTCATATGATTGCGAACATACCACGCTCGTTAAATTTGTACAATCACCATTAAATACCTGGAATGCCGCTCCATAACTATATTCCTCTCCAATAGAAACCATGTTACTTAATGAAATAAAATGAGAAGTTGCAGTTGCTGTAAATTTATACCAAACATCATCATCTGCTTCACCTTCACAAGGAGTTATATCTACACCAGAGTCACTAGCTCCCAATGTATGCCCAGATGTTTTAACTCCGCAATTCATATCTTGGTTAACAGTTAATGTTACTGCTGTTGCACAATCATCATTTGTAGGCGGCGGTGGCAATGTTCCTACACATATATTAAAGTTTTGAGCATATCCGTCTCCAAAATAACTGTAAACTCTTACATAATAGGTTTCACCTACTGTAAGGTTTGAAGCCACTGCAGATCCACTATCACCGCACACGAGACTTGACAAACCATCACAACCACCACTCAAAATCTGAAAATTAAGAGAGGTACTATTCTCGCTCCCCGCAGAAGTGATATTCATAAGTGATACAATATGAGAAGTTTGCGTAGCAGTAAATTTGTACCATACATCATCATCAGCATTACCATAGCAAGGATCTGGATCTAAACCTGAATCCGTTGCAGAAAGTGTAGATCCTGCGACTGAGCTAGCACAATTCATATCAGGATTCACCGTCAGATTGACAGCACCTATACATTCATCATTTGCTGGCTGAGGAGGTACAGTTTTAAATTTGAATTCAGTACAGCCTGAAGCATCTCCTCCGGTCCCTACTGAAATTACTCTTAAATAATGAGTAGTATTAAGTGCAAGCGGCGCTGTTGGAGTAAAGGTTGTCGTTGCTACTAATTGTTGATTGACAACATCTGTTCCGCCTGGTGTTGTTCCTATTGATATTTTATAACCGGTAGCTCCAGACATTGAAGACCATTTAATTTCAGGTAAAGCGGGTACTGCATTTGAATTATTCGCAGGATAATTTATTGTAGTACATAAAGGTATTGAACTTGGAGTAAGCCCTGTAAAAGTAACAACAGATCTATATTCTATAAGGCTTCCGGTTGGAGGCGTTGCCGGATCCGGATTGGTATCATCATTTCTGTAGGCAATTGTCTTGTATTGAGTTGAGCTTGCTCCAAATACATGAAATATATTATTACCGTCATAACCCGGGGCATTTTCATCTATTGCAACTACTAAATTCTGGGTGTTATTATAAGGGAAGGGTGTTGTAAACACTACCTCTACCACTCCATTGTCGTTAGTTACCGTTCCTGAGTATACTTCCGTTAATTCACTAAGAGGAACCCAACTGGTAGTGGAGGCAAAATTGGTAACTCCAGTATGTCCAAGATAAACAGTCCATTCATCAGAATCATCAATATTTTCATTAGGTCCTATATAAAACTTAAGTCCCGTAATGTTTCCTGCTGCATTAGCATTGATTTCCTGTTTTGTAAAAATCTGCTGGGTATAGGAGTACCCATAGTATGTATTTACCGGTGCAATTCCGGTGCTTGTGCTCCCTTCACCTAATGTAATTTGAGCACTAAGAACCATGCTTACTGTCAGCAAGCACAAGAGTAAGAATTTCTTCATATACAATTTTTTAAGGTGTTAATAGATTACCAATTTAACAATATTTTTAATACAACATTAAAAAAATATTAAAAAAAAGCGACAACTTTTAAGTTGCCGCTTCAAATAACTATATTAACAGATTTATTTCTTAATTGATTTAATAATCTGTCTTGATCCATCTTTCATATTTAATATCACAAGATACATTCCCTGTTTCAAATCTCCCAATTGAAGAACAGATGACGGTGTATTAATAGTTTTCACTACTCTTCCCGCAAGGTCTACAACGGAAACTGACTGTATTTTGGATATATCTGAAATATTCAGAACATCAGTAAATGGATTTGGATAAACTTTGATCTCGTTTTTAACTACTGAAGTTTCAGAAGTTGCCAATGATGCATCGTAAGCTGAGATCTTAAAATCACCATCTGGTTTTGATCCATACCTCCAAACACTCACATAGATTACTGAACCTGGAGTCTGTCCTGTAACAGAAACTTTAGAGAAAATATTAGTTGTTGTAACAATATCATCATTACAACCCAAAGAAATAAATGAACCACAAGTTCCGCTATACACTTCCATAATAGAATCATTGAATGATGAACCTGGCGCGGCACCAGTCTCAACCGTAACACTTCCTGATGGCGGCACCACAACGGTGAACCATACATTATTTACATTGTTAGATGCTGTAGTTACACATGAAGAAGTCCCATTGGTACTAGCAGATGTGTTGCTTGCTATAATTGCATTGGCATTAAAATTCGCACCAGGCGTCAAAGCTATAGCACCCGCACAATCGTCATTAACAGGCGGCGGAGGTGTTGTTCCTACACAAATCTTAAAGTTATTCGAATATCCTGAGCCATTCGAATTATAAACTCTTATATAATAAGTCTGTCCAGCTGTCAACCCTTCAACTACAGCCGTACCTGAAGTAGAACATTTAACACTGGTCAATGTTCCGCAAGCCCCGCTAAATACCTGTAAATATAAGCTGGTAGAAGAATTAATTCCCGTAGAAACGATATCAGATAACTTAACTACATGTGACGCTCCAGTAGCTGTAAAAGTATACCAAACATCATCATCAGGAGTTCCTGAACAAGAACCTGTTGATACATTAGAATTCGTTGCACTTGTTGTAGTTCCCGCAGTTACCGTTGTACATGTTAAAGTAGGATTTACCGTTAAAGGTACCGCATTTGCACAATCATCATTAGCAGGTGGCGGAGGTGGCGTTCCTACGCAAATATTAAAGCTATTTGAATATCCTGAACCATTTGAATTATATAATCTAATATAATAAGTTTGTCCTACTGTAAGCCCTTCAGCCATAGTTACGGATGCAGTTGTACATTTAACACTGGTTAATGTTCCACATGCACCACTCATCACCTGCATATATAAGCTGGTAGATGAACTACTTCCCGTAGAAACAATATTGGATAATGTAATAATATGAGAAGGATTTGTAGCTGTAAAAGTATACCAGACATCATCATCTGCAGTTCCTGTACATGGAGATATTGGCACATTTGAATTGGTAGCACTATGAGTAGTTCCCGCAGTTACTACTGCACAGTTGGTCGTTGGATTTACTGTTAAAGCAATAGCACCTGCACAGTCATCATTAGATGGTGGTACCGGAGTTGTCACACAAATATTGAATGTATTAGCATTTCCAGGACCTGTACTGGAATTATAAACTCTTACATAATAAGTACTTCCCGCAGTCAAACCTGTTAACACAGCTGGTGAACCATAACTAGTATCACATAAAACACTTGTCATTGATCCACAAGCACCTCCTAATACTTGTAAATATAAACTTGTAGAACTAGTTGTACCTACCGATACCACATCTGTTAAAGCAACAACATGAGATGCAGAAGTTGCCACAAATGAATACCAAACATCATCGTCCGCAGTTCCTGTACAAGGAGCAATTGCCACTCCTGAATCGGTAGCACCTAATGTAGTTCCCGCTACCGGGTTTGTACATAATGAAGTAGCACTTACCGTCAAAGGAACAGCAGTAGAACATTCATTATTTGCAGGTGCAGCAGGTAATGTTCCAATACAAATATCAAAACTCGCTGTATAACCTGCACCTGAATCAAAAGTATAAACCCTTACATAATAAGTCTGTCCGGGAGTTAACTCTGAAATAGTAGCACTATCAGGATCATTACAAATTAAATTGGTGAAATTTCCACAAGTACCACTCAATACCTGAAAATACATATCTGTTGTAGAGCTAGCTCCCGTTGATACAACATTAGATAAACTAACCGTATGCGCTGCTCCGGTGGCTACAAAACTATACCATACATCATCATCCGGTGCCCCGCTAAATCCTGAACACGTTGGCATTCCTGAAGAAAGCGTTCCTCCAAGCGTATTTCCTGTTCCTTTAATCGTACAGCTACTCATATCGGGATTTACTCCTAAAGGAATAGCATTTGCACAATCATCATTAGCAGGTGGTGCATATTTTGTTGTAAATTTTCTCACCGTACATGATGCAGAAGTACTATTTGATCCTTGATATGAATTTACCGTATAATGATAAGTTGTATTGTAATTTAAATTGGAAGGGAAAGTATATGTCAATACATCACCTAAATCTACATTATTAAGAATTTCAGTCCCACCAGCAGTAGTTCCTACCGTCAATCTATATCCTGTAGCACCAGAAACGGCAGTCCAGCTTATAGTAGGAGTAATTACTGTATTTGTAGCATTGCTTGCGGGTAAAGAAACACTAGGACAACCTATAACTGAGGTAGTAAAACTGGTTTCTGTACATGCCGTAGCATTCCCAAAGCTATTTGCAGGAATAATTTTCACATAATAAGTCGTTGAATAATTTAAAGGAGTAGCAGTAGGAATTGTATAGGTAAGAACATTCCCAACATTTAAATTATTAATCACATCACTTCCTCCAGGAGTAGTTCCTACATTAATAGTATATGATGAAGCTCCTGCCGCACCATTCCATTTAAGCACAGGTGTTCTGGAAATACCGGTAGCCGCATTTGTTGGAGCAGTTAATGTTGTACAACCTGGAACATCCACAACAGGCTGATTTAATTTTACCTCATCAAAACCTATATAAAAATCTGCAGGAGACGTAAAACTTCCAGTAAGTTTGAATTTAAAATTAGCTCCAGCCGGAACAGCTCCCGCGGGAAGCGTTCCTGAAACAGTAGTACATGGAACCGGAGATGAATTTGGGTTATTAAGAACCACAGGAGTCATTAATGGCACCCAGGTAGTTCCGCCATCAATTGAATACTCTGCTGAAACTCCCCCCTTAATAGCTCCGGAAGTTCCAAAACCTTTTGCAGCATACTGAAAAGAGTAATCAAGAGCCAAACCATTGGAATAAGTTGTAGAATAAATAACATTTTGAGCCGTAACACCGGAATAGATATTTCTGTATACCATATTGGTTCCGGCACACGCTGTACCATTTGTCCACATTCCGATAGAAGCGTTTTGTGTAGCAGAAGAAGGTAATGCAGAATAGCTCCATCCCGAAGGAAGTGCACTACTACCCTCAAAGCCGTCATTGACCTGAATCTGTGCCGAAGCTCCTATTCCGAGGGACATCAAACACATCAGTAGAGTTTTTTTCATAAATAGTAATAATAATAGTTAAGGCAATAAATGTATAAAATATTTAACACAATATCATAAATTATTAAAAATTATTAATTACAACACTAAAAAACAAAATTATTTTTAAATAAAATTAAACATATATTTAGTTTTTAACATATTTGAAACAAATATCAACATAAAACCATAAAGCGATAATAATCAATTAATTAACCAAAAATCTAAAACCCTACCTAGTCTATTTTATTTGATATTAATGTAAACTATAATAACTCTTAAAAACAAAAAAAGTGACAAAAATGCCACTTTTAAAAATTTATATATTTTTATTATTTTAATTTAAATAGAACTCATATTTATTGAGCAACTGAATTTCTTTAATCAAGTCTCCGTTCAAATCAACCGAATGTTTCATAGACTGAACTTCAATATGAGAATCATCTTCAATATTTTTAATAAAGAATTTTAATTTTTGATTTCCTTTATTTCGATCAAGAACCGTTCTGAAGAAATCAAGGTCTTCAGGTCTTACATCCATCACATCCATGACAAGAGAGATACTTTTTGCAAATCTTTCAAATGCTTCCTGAAGCTCAATCACATCATTCACATTTACAAAAACTCTTCCGTCTTTCACCTGAGCAAATTTGATTTTAAAAATCACAAATCTCTGAACCTCAAGCTTTTCCTTCAATCTCATGTAATCTCTATCTCCCAATCTGAAAGAATAAGAACCGGAATAATCTTCCAGCGTCACAAAAGCTACTTTCTCACCACTTCTGAAACCATCCTGAACTCTATATTCAGTAATTAAACCTGCCACGGTATACTCTTTTCCACCGCCGCCATTTTCTCTTTCTTTCTGAAGCGTCTTCCAATCTTTCTTTTTTTCTTCAAACAGTTCATCCGGCTTATTGGCAAAAGCCTGCTCTTTATAAGCATCCACCTCATCAAGGTTCAAAAATCCGAAAGTTCCTTTTGGTTCAGCTTTTTTAGTAGTTTCTTCTATTACTTCTTCTTCTCCCGCAACAACATCATCTGAAACAATTTCTGTAATATCAACTGTCTCATCCTGAGAATCCTGCTCTAGAACAGGAGCTTCATCTGTTACCGCTTTTTCTTCCTCCTCTTTTTCTAATACATTCTTCTTGGAAAGCCTTCCCTGCATAAACTGGAACTGATATTTAAATTCATCCAGCGGGTGGGCAGAAAGATAGAATCCAATGATTTCTTTTTCTTTATTAAGCAAATGCATGTTTGGCCACTCCGGACAAGGAGGTAATTTCGGCTGCTCGATCTGAACTTCATCAGCAAAATCAGCAAATAGAGAGTGCTCCATCTCATTTTTACTTTCCTGGAAGCTCTGCCCATATCTGATCAGTCTTTCAAGATTTGTTCTTCCCGCCATGTCAATATCAAAATACTGACCTCTGTGGAAAGCATCCAATTCGTCAAATGCTCCTGCAAGTACTAAACTTTCTGCAACTCTTTTATTCATTTGAGATGGCAAGATCCTTTCAAAGAAATCATAGATATTTTTAAATCGTCCGTTTGCTCTTTCTCTTGTTATTCCTTCACTCGGTCCTTCACCAATTCCCTTAATCGCTCCTAAGCCAAAACGAATCTGTCCTTTTTCGTTTACAGAGAATTTGTATTGAGATTCATTTACATCCGGTCCTAAAACATCCACTCCCATACTTTTACAATCTTCCATGAACATGGTAATTGAATCCGTATTGTTAATGTTGTTACTCATTACACTTGCCATGTATTCGGCAGGATAATTTGCTTTTAAATAGGCTGTCTGATAAGCAATAAAGGCATAACAGGTAGAGTGAGATTTATTAAATGCATATTCAGCGAAGGCTTTCCAGTCATTCCAGATTTTCTCCAGTCTTTCTTCATTCAGATTGTTTTTTCTTCCGCCTTCAATGAATTTAGGATACATTTTATTAAGAACATCGATCTGTTTTTTACCCATTGCCTTTCTCAAGGTATCGGCTTCACCTTTTGTAAAGTTTGCCAGTTTTTGGGATAAAAGCATTACCTGCTCCTGATAAACAGTAATTCCGTAAGTTTCCTTTAAGTATTCCTCTGTTTCAGGCAAGTCATAAACGATCTCTTCAATTCCGTGCTTTCTATTAATAAAGTTTGGAATATATTTAATAGGACCCGGTCTGTACAATGCATTCATGGCAATAAGGTCGGCAAAAACTGTAGGCTTCAGCTCCCTCATGTATTTTTGCATCCCTGGACTTTCATACTGGAAAATCCCGACTGTACGTCCTTCTTTAAATAGTTGATAGGTTTTTGTATCATCTAATGGGATCAAATCGGGGTCAATATCAAGTCCATATCTTGCTTTAACCAATTTCAATGCATCCTTAATGATGGTTAATGTCCTAAGCCCTAGGAAGTCCATTTTCAAAAGACCGGCACTCTCTGCAACAGAGTTATCAAACTGTGATACTAAGATATCCGCATCTTTTGCAGCAATTGTCACCGGAACAAGATTACTGACATCTTCCGGGGTAATGATTACACCACAGGCGTGAATCCCGGTATTTCTGATACAGCCTTCCATCTTTTTAGCACTTGCCAAAACTCCATGTCGTGCATCATCAGGACTGTTAAGAACATATCTCATTTCATCAACGAGCATCTGGTCTTCCGGTTTTAATTTATCATATTTAGCTAAAGCTTTTGCAATATTCATCCCCGGACTTGGAGGAATCAGCTTAGCGATATTATTTGTATCAGGAATAGGTACGTCCAAAACTCTTCCGGCATCTTTAATGGCAGATTTCCCACCTAATACCGAATAAGTAATAATCTGCGCTACCTGAGTTTTTCCATATTTTTCAACTACCCATTTGATAATTTTGTCTCGACCTTCATCATCAAAGTCAATATCAATATCGGGCATTGAAACCCTTTCCGGATTCAGGAATCTCTCAAAAAGGAGGTCGTATTTAATAGGGTCTACATTGGTAATTCCAATACAGTAAGCCACTGCAGATCCCGCCGCAGAACCCCTTCCGGGACCTACCCAAACGCCCATATTACGAGCTTCATTACAAAAATCCTGTACAATAAGGAAGTACCCCGGATATCCGGTGTTGGCAATTACTTCAAGCTCGAAATCAAGACGTTCTTTAATTTCATCTGTAATGCCACCAAACGGATCATATCTCTTCTTTGCTCCTTCATAAGTAAGGTAGGTAAGATAAGCCATCTCCCCACGTTTCCCTCCATCTACCTCATCTTCTGCATGAATAAACTCTTCAGGAATATCAAATTTTGGAAGAAGTACATCTCTTTTTAATGTATAGGGTTTAAACTTTGCAAAAAATTCTTCATAAGCCTCAAACGCATCAGGATACGCCAAAAACGCTTCCTTAATTTCATCGGAATTTTTAATATAATATTCTCCGGTTGAAAGCCCTCTTCTCTTACCAAACCCCTTCCCTACTGGAGTTGACAGTTTTTCACCATCTTTAATACAACTCACAATATCCTGAATATTAGAGTCGTCTTTATTGGTATAAAAGGTTTCGTTCTGAGCTAATATTTTAACATTATATTTATCAGCAAAATATAACAAAACTTCGTTCAAGTGTTCTTCTTCAGGTAATTTATGGTTTTGAAGCTGTACATAGAAATCATCTTCAAAAGTATCCTTCCACCATTTGAAAAGCTCTTCCCCTTTCTGCTCACCTGTATTCAGGACTGCATCCGGAATATCTCCAAGAATCCCTGATGTAAGAGCAATCAGTCCTTCTTTGTACTCAGCAATCAGTTCACGGCTTATCCTTGGAACTCCGAAGTAAAAACCTTTCAGAAACCCTATACTGGAAAGCTTTGCCAGATTTTTATATCCGTTGGAATCCTTTGCTAAAAGTACAACCTGAGTCCTTCTATCCGGATCATCTTTGGTAAACTGTTTTTGTTCGTAACGATCTGAAATATAAAACTCACAGCCCACAACTGGAATTAAAGGTTCAGAAACCGGTTCTTCTTCATTGAATTCAGTTCCGTTTTCTTCTGCTTCCTGTTTTTTTGCTAAATATTCTTTATGTTTTTTTGCACGATCACCATTGGCGCCTTCTACCGCTGAAACAAATTTGAAAGCCCCCATCATATTCCCCAGATCTACCATTCCGACAGCAGGGAAATTTTCTTCTGAAGCTTTTTTGATCAGGTCATTTATACTCGAAGTCGCCGTCAGTGTAGAAAAAACACTATGATTATCAAAATTGAAATATTTACCAAGATCAATCTCATCAATACTTCCGAAATCCTGCTGCTTTTTCTTATTATGAAAATCAGCAACCTGCCTTCTGATAACAATATTGAAAGGCTTAATCGGATCTGGATAAAGACTTCTGAAGTAACTTAACTGATCTTCTGATATTTTCAGTACATCAGCTGGAACCACTCCTATCCTTACCATTTCGAAGAAAGCTCTAGCCGTTGCATTTACGTCGGCGGCTGCATTGTGGGCTTCATCAAACTTATTTCCGTATAATTTTTCGTAAAGTTCTTCAAGTTTCGGTGGTTTGAATCTACCTCCTCTACCTCCGCCCAGCTGACAGAAATCGGTTCCTAAGATCATGGTATCAGCCTTAGGTTTTTCCTGTAAGTTATCCTTTATATTTTTTCTGTAGAATTCTGCTCCTACAATATTGTAATCAAATTCTACATTATGCCCGGAAACTACTCTTACCTTATCAAGAACTTTAGAAAATTCTTCTAAAATTTCCTGAAGATCACGACCTTCTTCATTCGCTATCTTCGTCGTAATCCCATGAATCCTTGCCGCATTAAAGGGAATATCATACCCTTCAGGTTTTATGATATAATCCTGATTTTCAATTAAATTACCATCATCATCATGCACCTGCCATGCAATCTGCACCATTCTTGGCCAGTTATCAGAATCTGAAAGCGGGGCGTTGAAATTTTTTGGTAAACCGGTTGTTTCTGTGTCAAAAATTAAATACATATAATTTTCTAACTTTTATAAAAAAGAGAATGTAAAGTTACTTCATTTTTTTTAATAACTAATGTAAAACCACAATACAAAGAATGATTAATATTTTACATATTTAAAAATAAAAACAACATACAAAACAATACAAAAACACAAAGTAATACATTAAATAATTACACAATACTCAAACTAAAACAATAATTATTTAATAAAAACTACATCAATTTGATAATTTTAACATATATTTGAGCAATTACAATTTTTTAATATTTTACCAACCATTATGAAGAAACATTTACTTTTGGTCGGCACTTTAGCTATTTCAATGCTAAGTGCGCAAAACAATGAAGGATTAAAAAGAGAGTTTGAAAGACAAAACAAAGAGAATAGCGCTAAGTTTGACTCTTATGTTGCAAAAAAGTATGGAAGCACTGCAAAGTCAGCTGACATTCAGAAAAAAATTGAAGAAGAAAAAGCTAACCTAGCAGGGTTTTTCCGTAACAAACCTTATTTCTACCAAGCAGATGATCAAAGTCAAATTTTGAACAACAATGTAGATGCTTTAACTACGGCGGGTAGTGTTGCTGGATTGGCAGGAGCTTTCAATGGAGAAGGAATACTTTATACCATATTTGATGGAGGAAGAATTTATGCCGCACACCCTGCATTTAGCAATACAGCTGGCAGAATTACTAACAAAGAGGCTGATACAAATCCATACAGTGCACATTCTACTGGTGTTGCTAGTATTGTAGGTGCAAAATCATCTCCCCTAACCGCAACAGCTCCTGATGGGACAACAAGCAGCGGAAATGCAATGGGAATAGCATTAAATTCGACAATGAATTCTTATAGATTTGCTACAACAACCCTACCTGGTAACACAGCAACTAGTAATGTATTCCAAAAAATTGTCATAGCTCAGCCAAAAATCTCTAACCACTCCTATGGAAATAATGCAGGATGGAATATTGCAACTGTTTCCGGCGCAACCGCTCTGGTTTGGAATGGTGATTACTATCCTGCTACCGCTACTGAACCTTATGCTACTTTTGATCTACAAGGCACCTATTTTACTAATGATCAAAACTATGATAACATTGTATATACCAATCCTACAAATGTTATTGTAAAATCTGCAGGTAACTATTTTGGTATGGGACCTGCTTTACCAGGTGCATCAGCAGCTCCTAAGTATTACACAAACGAAAATGGAAATCTTACTTTATTTACAGCAACAGATACCCTTCCAGCAACAAACTGTGGTAACGGTGGAGACTGTATAGGACCTGGTTCTCTAGCTAAAAACATTATTGTCGTAGCTGCTACAGAAGTTATCACTACTAATAACTTTAGATATAACACTTCAACAGATGTTGTAAAAGCTGATTATAGTAGTGCCGGACCTAGAGATGATGGGGGTATTAAACCAGATATTGCAGCTCCGGGATCAGATATATGGATGGCATCAACTGCACAAGACACTATAGGAAGCGTTGCTTGGCAAATCAACAGCGGTACTTCAATGTCTGCACCTCAGGTAACAGGGATTATCGGACTTTGGATGCAAATATATAAATCAATGTTTAATAATGCAGATATGAACGCTGCTACAGCTAAAACATTGACAGTACATTCAGCATATGAAGCAGGAACCGTAGGTCCTGATGCATGGTATGGTTGGGGATATATCAACGCTAAAAAAGGTGCTGAACTTTTAGTTGGAAAGTCTAACAATACTGTAATTTTCAATGAAGAGACTTTAAACAACGGAAGTACAAATACCAAAATCGTAAAAGCTTCAGGAAGTGAACCTCTTAAAGTAACGATTTCCTGGATTGACCCAGAATTTAAACTTCCTCAAAATATCAGTTGGGAAGCTGCGTACAATAACAGAACTTCTAGACTTATAAATGATCTAGATTTAAGAATTACTGACACCACTACGAATACAGTATATATGCCATGGAAGCTTAATCCTATTAACCCAACAGCTCCAGCAATTAAAGGCGACAACACTGTTGACAATGTAGAACAAGTAATTATTGACGCTCCTGTTACAGGAAGAGACTACAAGATTGAAATCTTTCACAAAGGAACATTGGTGAACAACGCTACTCCAGGTGTGACAGCTCCTCAAAACTATTCAATCATTGTAACAGGTCATACTGCAGGTTCATTAGGAACTAAAGAAGGCAGTAGAGCTTTAAGCGAGCTTGCTATTGCACCTTCTATTACTAAAGATGTAACTAATATCTTAAATGCTCCTAAAAAATCTACATTCACAATTTATGACCTTTCAGGTAAAAAATTACAAAGCGGAAACATCAATAGTGACAAAGAATCTGTTGACTTATCGGCTTACACAAAAGGAATTTACATCATTGAAGTAAAAACCGACAAAGATGTAGTTGCTAAAAAAGTGATTAAAGAGTAATTTATCACTATAAAATAAATCTATAAAAGGATATCGAATTTCGGTATCCTTTTTTTATGCTTTCAATAAAATACCACCAACGCATCCTTTACAAACAATAAAAAGTAAGAAAAAGCAAACTTTTCGCCTTCTTTCCACTGCATTTCTCCTAAAAATCAAACTATCAAAAACAGAAAAAAACCAAAATTATAAACAATAAATTAAATATTCAATAACAATTTAAATCAAAACAACAATTATTCACACCAAATAAATAAACAAAACACTTAATTCATATATTTGATAAAACACAAAAATCTTTAAACATTTATCATATACTATGAAGAAAATCTTTATTTCGATTAGTGTTTTTGCTTTAACATTAGCAAATGCACAACAGAAAAATGAAACTCTGATGAAAGAGTTTGAAAAACAGAGAATAGAAAACAACAAAAAATTTGATGCTTATGTAGCAAAGCGTTACGGGAGTAACAAAAATCCAGAAACTTTAAAAGAAATTGATGAACTAAAAACTAGTCTTGCGGGGTTTACAGATAGCAATAAGCCCTATTTTTATAAAGTTCATGATATGGATCAAATTAAAAATTCTAATTCCGATTACTTACAAGGAGGTAATATTACTGGACTAACTGGATCTTTTAATGGTGAAAATATAAAATTTACTATTTTTGATGGTAGTACAGTATCTGGTAATGCCAGAGTATACGCTAATCATACTCTTTTCAATAATGCTCCTGGAAGAATTACCAATAAAGAAAGCAGCAATCTTAATTACGGTGATCACGCTACTGCTGTCGCTAGTTTCATTGGAGCAAGGGACTTTCCTTACACTTTCCCCCAAAACGGAAGACAAGTCAATTTTAAAGGTATTGCCCCTAATTGTACAATAGATGCATATTCTTTTGGAAATTCTATACTACAAGGAGAAACAACATCAAAAAATGTGTTTGAAAAAATCTTAACAGCACAACCAAATATTTCTAATCATTCTTATGGCATCAGTGCAGGCTGGGATGTTATAGAAGTTAACAATACTCAAGCCTGGGGATGGCACGGAAGCTTTACACCATCCAATACGACATATGATATGCAGGGTTCTTATATTCTTAATGATAGACTGTATGATTTACTTGTTTATAGCGACCCATCTTATATTATTATAAAATCTGCTGGAAATTCTTTTGGAATGGGAAGCAACGCTTATTTACCAGCAACAGCTAATTTTAAAAAATATTATGTAAATACCGGAAGTTGGGTAGAGTTTGCCACTACAGATACCCCTCCCGCTGTAAACTGTGCACAAGGATACGATTGCATATCTCCCGGATCTGTAGCCAAAAATATTATTTCTGTTGCTGCTTCAGATAGAATTACAGCAAATAATGGAAGATATATTGCATCTGCAGATGTTATCCATTCATCATATAGTAGTGCAGGTCCTAGAGATGATGGTGGTATTAAACCTGACATTACAGCTGTTGGAACTAATGTAGCAAGTGCTACTACTGGAAATGATTCAGTAGGAAGTAACGGTGTAGCAATCGGAAGCGGAACATCTTATTCCGCACCAATTGTTACAGGAATCATTGGTCTTTGGACTCAAATTAACAAACAATTATTTTCAGGTAGTTTGTTAAATGCAGCATCTGCAAAAACTTTAATGATCCATTCTGCTTTGGAAGCAGGCAGCAATCCTGGACCAGATGCTCAATTTGGCTGGGGCTTCATCAATGCTAAAAAAGGAGCTGAGCTACTTGTAGGAAAATCTAATAACACCATTATTTTTAATGATGAAGTATTAACAAGTGGTACTTCGAACAAAAAAACAGTTGTTGCTTCAGGAAGCGAACCACTAAAAGTTACTATTTCATGGGTAGATCCTGAATATCCAAATGTTGATAATAATACTTCTTTAGCTAACCTGAACAATAATAGAATTTCAAAATTAATGAATGATTTAGATTTGAGAATTATTGATGCAAGCAACAATATTGTTTATCTTCCATGGAGACTTGATTACAATAACCCTTTAACAGCATTAAAAGGAGATAACACTGTAGATAATGTTGAACAGGTAATAGTAGATAATCCTGTAGCTGGAAGAAATTATAGAATAGAAATTACAAACAAAGGTATACTTCGAAACAATAGTAATGAAAACGCCCCTCAGAATTATTCAATCATTGTAACCGGTCATTCTGAATTATTAGGAACCAAAGATTCTAAGGCGGGGGCTTTAAGTAACCTTATCATTTCACCCTCCGTTACAAAAGATGTCACAAACATTCTAAAAGCTCCTAAAAAATCAGCATTTATTATTTATGATATGTCCGGCAAAAAACTACAAAGCGGAACAATCAATAGCGAAAAGGAAACAATTGATTTATCGACATATACAAAAGGAATTTATATCATCGAAATAAAAACAGACAATGACATCATCACTAAAAAAGTCATTAAAGAATAATCATCAAAACCATAATTTTATTACAAAATACTAACAGTTGTTAGTATTTTGTTTTTTTATGTATATTTGTCTCCTATGGAAAATACACTTCACGAAAAAGTTTCTCAGGATATTTTACTTAAAGCGTACAATCATATGATGCTGGCTAAAGCAATGGCCGACATTTACGAAGAAAACAGAAACATCTGTAAATACGTTCACAGTACTTCAAGAGGCCACGAAGCCATCCAATTAGCAACCGCCTACCAGTTAAAAAAAGAAGACTGGGTATCTCCTTATTATAGAGATGAAAGCATCCTTCTAGGAATCGGCTTTGAACCGTACCAATTGATGCTTCAATTATTGGCTAAAGCTGACGATCCTTTTTCCGGAGGTAGATCCTATTACTCACACCCTTCAAGCAGAGATGAGAACAAACCAAAAATCATCCACCAGAGTTCCGCTACAGGAATGCAGACTATTCCTACTACCGGAGTGGCGCAAGGGATAAAATATATTCAGGATTTTGAACTTCAGAATTTTGAAAACAATCCTGTCGTAGTATGTAGCCTTGGAGATAATTCCGTAACAGAAGGTGAAGTAAGTGAAGCGTTACAATTTGCAGCTTTACACCAACTCCCTATTATTTTCCTGGTACAAGACAATGAATGGGGAATTTCCGTAACCAAGGAAGAAGCCAGAACTTGTGATGCATACGATTTTGTAGCAGGATTTTCAGGATTAAGCAGAATGAGAGTCGACGGAACTGACTTTGCTGAAAGTTTTGAGGCAATGAAAAAAGCTGTTGATTTTGTAAGAACCGAGAGAAAACCTTTGGTTGTTTGTGCAAAAACAGTATTAATCGGGCACCATACTTCAGGAGTAAGAAGAGAATTCTACAGAGACGAAGAAGATTTAACAAAACATAGAGCTAAAGATCCGGGAGAAATCCTTAGAAAACAATTGCTTGAAGCAGGTGTTGACGAAGATCTTTTAAAACAAATCACAAAAAGAGCACGTCTTGATGCTGAAGAAGCTTTTGAAAGAGCTAAAAATGCAGAAGATCCAAAGCCTGAAACAGTAATGCAACATGTTTTTGCTCCTACTCCAATTACTGAGGAAACAGGAACAAGAGAACCTGCCAACGGAGAAAAAATTGTAATGGTAGACGCTGCTATCCATGCTATACAGGAATTGATGTGGAAGCATCCAGAAGCACTTCTTTACGGACAGGATGTAGGTGAAAGAATTGGTGGTGTTTTCCGTGAGACTGTAACTTTAGGAAAAAAATTCGGAAGCAAAAGAGTTTTCAATACTGCAATTCAGGAGGCTTATATCATTGGTTCTACAGCAGGAATGAGTGCCGTAGGATTAAAACCAATTGTTGAAGTACAATTTGCAGACTATATTTACCCGGGAATCAACCAATTGATCACCGAAATTTCAAAATCTAGTTATTTAAGTCAAGGGAAATTCCCTGTAAGCAATATCATCCGTGTTCCAATTGGAGCCTACGGAGGAGGTGGTCCTTACCACAGTGGTAGTGTTGAAAGTATTTTAGCTAATATCAAAGGGATTAAAATTGCTTATCCAAGTAATGCTGCCGATTTCAAAGGATTATTAAAAGCTGCTTATTACGACCCGAACCCTGTAGTAATGTTGGAACATAAAGGATTATACTGGAGCAAAGTTCCTGGAACCGAAGATGCTAAAACAATAGAACCGGCAGAAGATTATATCCTTCCATTTGGAAAAGGTAAAGTGGTGATCGAAGCTGATAAAAATGAAACCGAAAAAGGCAGAACCTTATTGATCGTTACATACGGAATGGGAGTTTACTGGGCTAAAGAAGCTGCAAAAAATTTCAATGGAAGAGTTGAAGTTATTGATTTGAGAACTTTAATTCCGTTAGATGAAGAATTAGTTTTTGAAAGAGTAAAAGCTCATGGTAAATGTATTGTTCTGACAGAAGAGCAGCTTAATAACTCTTTTGCAGAAGCATTTGCTCACAGAATTTCTAAAAACTGTTTCCAATACCTGGATGCTCCGGTAGAAGCAATGGGATCTTTAGATACTCCTGCAGTTCCTATCAATCTGGTACTGGAAAAAGAAATGCTGCCGAATGCTGAAAAGCTCAGCAAAAAGATCGAAGAAATGCTCGCATATTAATTATACAAAACCTCTAATTTTTTAGAGGTTTTTTTATTAATTTTAATAAACAGAACAGATAGCCTGGTTTTGGTATCTATTTTGTTTGTATGCACTCCAAATTTTACGTTCCCTATGATCACTACAAAGTACGTCAACTATAGACAAGTTCTTAATTTATCAGGTACACACCTTATACTAATTTCTATATGGTGTACCCTGATTGCCGTTCTGTTTTACTTCTTTAATTGGCATTGGATGACAATTCCGTGGGTTCCGGTTGCATTAATCGGTACTGCAGAAGCATTCCTTGTTGGTTTCAAAAACAACCAGGCTTACGACAGACTTTGGGAAGCTAGAAAAATCTGGGGCGGAATTGTAAATTCAAGCCGTTCCTTCGCTTCAATGGTTCAGGCTTTTGATACAAAAAATGAAGAAATAGGAACTTTTGATCTCGAAGACCGCAAAAAAAAGATCATTTACCGTCACATTGCGTGGCTTTACACTTTCCGTGAACAACTTTTGGTTCCTACAGAATGGGAACACATCAGCAGTGAAAATAATAAATTCGGAAATATCAATCTCAGAAGAAACAGATTAATCAAAGCAGGATTCCCAGATTACGGAAGAGCTCCTATTTTCTTACATAAATATCTTTCAGAAGAAGAATATGAACTGAAAAGTGAATATAAAAACTTTGCAACCTATTTGATTTCTCAACAGGCAAAAGATATCAATGAGCTGAAAAACATGCATGCCATCACAGATTTCAATCAAACTCAGCTTCAAAACACACTGAATGAGTTCTATGGTTTTCAGGGGCAAGCAGAAAGAATTAAAAAATTTCCTTCTCCAAGACAATTTGCCAGTACAGCATTTGTCTTCAACATTCTGTTCATCACTTTACTTCCATTAGGATTAGTTAATGAATTTGCAAAGCTTGGAGATTGGGGAATCTGGACTTCCATTCCTTTCTGTATCATCATCGGATGGATTTATATCATTATGGAACTTGTGGGTGATTACTCGGAAAACCCTTTTGCAGGCTTGATGTTTGACGTTCCAATGCTTTCCATCTGCCGAACTATTGAAATTGATCTTCTTCAAATGACCGGAGAAACAGATTTACCGGATCCTATTGCTTCTAAAAACGGAGTCCTTGTGTAATTTATAAACAAAGAGTAATAAATGATACTAAGCTCTTATTATAAACTATATTATTCTGACTTTTAATTTTATAAAACAATTGCCGTTGTATTTTTTACTTCGGAAATCATAAATGAGCTGTGCGTGCTTGCGATGTGTTGTAGCGTCGTAAGTTTCGTCAGCATAAAATTTCTGTAATCTTCAATATCCTTCACTCCTATTTTAAGAATGTAGTCATAATCACCACTTACATGAAAACATTCTGTAACTTCCTGGAGATTCATCACCTCTTTTTCAAACTGAAGAACAAATTCTTTCTTATGTTGTGTTAATTTTACATGACATAATACTATAAAATCACGTTTTACCTTACGCTTATCCAATAATACAACATATCTTGAGATAACGCCCGAGTTTTCCAATTTCTTTACCCGTTCATAAACAGCCGTCACTGATAATCCCAGCTTACCAGACAGTTCTTTGGTGGTTTGTTTACAGTCTTCCTGCAAAAACAACAACAGTTTCTTATCAATTTCGTCAAGTTCCATAGATAATTTTTTGGTTGATTTTTAATATCTCCGAAGATAACAATTATATTTTCTAAATAAATAATATTTTACAGTTTTATATTCTATAAATTCAATTTTATATTGTAATAATTATGAAAATAACGCAAATTAGGCTTGTAAAATAAAAACAATACTTATGGAAAATTTTAATGCAGCCAACGAGATCCAGGATCTTCAGTATTTTGGCGAATTCGGAGGAGTAAACCCTTCTATTTCCGACAGTTCTACCTATACATTTCTTTCAGCAAAAACCATGTTTGATACTTTTGAAGGAAATGCAGAGGGATGTTATTTATATTCCAGACATTCATCACCGATGAACCTTTATCTGGCACAGGCACTTGCCAAAATGGAGAATACAGAATCGGCAAACGTTACAGCTTCCGGAATGGGAGCGATCACATCCGTTCTTATGCAGGTTTGTAAAAGCGGAGACCATATCATTTCAAGCAGAACCATCTATGGTGGAACCTACGCTTTCCTTAAAAATTTCTTACCACAATTCAATGTAGGAACTACTTTCGTAGACATCAATAATTTTGAATCTATTGAAAATGCTATCACTCCAAATACAAAAGTGATCTATTGTGAGAGTGTCAGCAACCCTTTGTTAGAAGTAGCAGATCTTAGAAAGCTTTCAGAAATCTGTAAAAAGCACAATTTAAAATTAATTGTTGACAATACTTTCTCTCCTCTTTCCATTTCACCACAGTTATTCGGTGCTGATGTAGTTATTCATAGTTTAACAAAATTCATCAACGGAAGCAGTGATACAGTGGGCGGTGTATATTGCGGAACACAGGCTTTTATAGATGACACTAAAAATGTAAATTCAGGTGCATGTATGCTTCTTGGTCCTACAATGGACAGTTTGAGAGCTTCAAGCATTCTTAAAAACCTGAGAACGCTTCATATCAGAATAAAACAACACAGTCATAATGCCATGTATCTGGCTGAAAGATTTGAACAGGACGGATTAAAAATTTCTTATCCGGGATTACCTTCTCATAAAAATCATGAATTGATGAAGAGTATGATCGATGAAGAATACGGATTTGGAGGACTACTGACTTTAGATGCTGGAACAACGGAAAAAGCTAATGAGCTGATGGAGCTGATGCAGACAGAAAATCTAGGCTATCTTGCAGTAAGCCTTGGTTTCTATAAAACCCTGTTCTCATGTTCAGGAAAATCCACTTCATCTGAAATTCCGGAAGAAGAACGTGCGTCAATCGGGATCTCTGACGGACTGATCAGATTCTCTATCGGTTTGGATCACGATATTAAAAGAACCTATCATAAAATGAAAGAATGCATGCTAAAAGTAGGTGTTCTTAGCCATGAAAACCTTTCTATATCCTAAATTTTATTGTACAAAAGAAGGCTGTTTCCTTGGAAACAGCCTTCTTTATTTTTTATTATACAAATCTTATTTCTTGTAATAATGATGCGGAAAAGCCTCCTCAGGTTTCATTTTGAAAACATTCAAAAGAATCCATGATTTCAGGAACCCATAACCGTAAGAAAACATCTGAATATAGGTAGAAATGACCGCCATTCCGGCAATGCTGATATTCTTAGTTAATAAAAGAGCATGGAATAACACTAAAAAAGTATACAAACCATAAAAAGCAAGGATAATTCCTCTTCCCAAAAGGAAATACTCAATAAATCCCATGATATATCCCAACATAAACAATGTGGGAAAAGCAAAGGAAATCTTCACATAATTCGGATGCCTCTGATTAAGAATTGGTCTTGCACAACCAAACTGATAAACCTGCTTAGAAAATTTCCCAAAATCTACTCTGCGCTTATGATAAACCGCAATATCATCAAAAAAAGCTGTCGTAAATCCGTTTTCCCAAAGAGTCATAGACAAATCCGGGTCCTCTCCTATTCTCATTTCTGAAAAGCCTCCTACTTTCTCAAAGACTGATTTTTTCACTCCCATATTGAAACTTCTCGGCTGAAATTTGGAAACAGCTTTCTTATTCCCTCTGATTCCTCCCGTTGTAAAAACAGAAGTCATAGAATATGAAATCGCTTTCTGCATCAGATTAAACCCTTTATGAGCCTTATCTGCACCTCCAAATGCATCACAAGGAATCGTCTGAATATCTTTTTTAATGTGTTCTATATAATCTTTTTCAACGATCACATCACTATCCACAAAAACCAACCACTCATTTGCCGCTCTTTTTGCCCCATAATTTCTTGAAAGCCCAGGTCCTGAATTATCTTTTTTGAAATACTTAATATCAAGCATTTCATCAAAATTCTGGATTGTAGGTCTCAGATCGATCAAGGAACCATCATCAACAATAATGATTTCAAACTCTTTATCAGTCTGCTGAGTAAGAGAATTCAGTAACTCAAAAAGTTCATCTTTTCGGTTATAGATAGCAACAACAATGGAAATACTAGGTTTCAAATTGAAAATTTTTCAAAATTACTTATTCGTGGAAGAAACCACAAACGGTTTAACAGCTTATTGGAAGAATTAATTTTTATAATATTAAATAAATATTCCAGACTTATAATAGACACACATTACCAAAGCTATAAAAAAAGCGATAACAGAACAGCTGAAAAGAAGCAGTTTGAAAATACTTTTGAAATAGTAAAGCTCCATAAGATTTAGAAGAAAAAACAGTAAAGCTGAGAGGGATACTCCTATTAATGAAGACACAATTAAAGCTGTTGTTTGATCTCCTACTGGCAACGGTTTATAAAAAACGATAAAAAAGAGAACAGCAGCAGCAAGAATGAATCTTGCGCTGACTTTCTCTGTAAAATATTTATCTTTTTTCTTGTCCTTCTTTTGGACACTGGAAATCCTCGTTGAGCCACTACCCGTATAAGAGATTACATCCACTATAATACCTACAACTTCTAAGATATTCCAAGACATAATTTAGAATTATATTTTATGATTTATCCTCTAATTTATGAATCTTTTTCGTTCCCTCGTACATTTCGTATTGCAAAAATCTGGTTTCCAGCTTTCCGTTGAAAAGTTTAATCTTTCTTGAAGGACGCAGACCGATCTTTTTCACCGCCTCAAGATCAGATGAGATCAACCATGCAAGGGTGTTAGGATAATTTGTTTTAAACGTATCCCCTATCTTTTTATAAAAGTCATCATCATTAATGGAAATTCTCTCATCATATGGTGGATTGAATACCATTAATAAAGGGAAAAGATCCTTTTTAGAATCAAAGAAATTCTGTTTTCTGATTTCAATAACATCTTCCATTTCCGCAGCTTCTACATTCATTCTTGCAGCATTCAGCATTCTTGCATCAATGTCATATCCTACAATCTTTCCATCAAATTGTCTCACTCTATTGACTCTAAATTCTTTAATTTTTGAGAATAAATCAGCATCATAATTTTTCCAGTTCTGGAACCCGAATCTTTTTCTGAAAATCTGTGCCGGAAGATCCATAGCAATCATCGCCGCTTCAATCAGTAATGTACCGGAACCACACATTGGATCAAGGAAGTTTCCTTTTCCGTCCCATCCTGCAAGCTGTAGCATTCCACTTGCCAGCACTTCATTAATCGGAGCCTCTCCTTGTTCTCTTCTGTAGCCTCTTTTGAATAAAGCATCTCCGGAAGAGTCCATAGAAATCATGACCAATTCTCTGTCAATATGAAGGTGAAACTTAATATCCGGATTTCTGGTTTCTACATTCGGACGTTTTTTATATTTCTCCTGAAAATAATCTACAATAGCATCTTTCATTTTCAGAGTTACAAACTGAGAGTGCTTGAAAGTTTCAGAATTTACCGTTGCATCAATAGAGAACGACTGCTCAACATCCATAAATTCATCCCATTCAAATTTAAATAATCTGTCATAGAACTGGTGCTGGTTAAAAGCCTTAAATTGATGAATCGGCACTAAGATTTTCAAAGCTGTTCTCGCAGAGTAATTAATCTTATAAAGAAAACCAAGATCTCCTTCACAATTTACCGCTCTGTTTTTAATTTCAACCTTTCTTCCTCCTAATTTCTTGATTTCTTCTGCAAGAATCTGTTCCAGTCCGAAGAATGTTTTTATCTGTATTTGTAGATTTTCTATGTCCATAATTTTGACTTAAAAGATTTAAAATATTAACAATCAAAAGATTAACTATTCGATTTCTCACCCAATCGAATTTTTCAATCTTTTAATGTTGTAAAATACTTTGCTTTTAAGACCACAAATTTAACTATTTTTGCGTTATGGAATGGTTTGAATCTTGGTTTGATACCCCTTATTATCATTTGCTTTATAGCAACAGAGACTATACTGAAGCTGAAAACTTCATCACAAAACTTACTGCGGACCTACAGCTTCCGCCTCAATCAAAGATCATTGATCTTGCCTGTGGAAAGGGAAGACACTCAGTTTTCCTTAATAAATTAGGATATGATGTTTTGGGACTGGATCTTTCAAGACAAAGCATTGAATCTGATAAACAATACGAAAATCAAACTTTGATTTTTGAAGTTCATGATATGCGAAATCCGATTGATGCAGATCCTATGGATGCTGTTTTCAATCTGTTTACAAGCTTCGGCTATTTTGATAATGAAAATGACGATAAAAATGTATTTCAATCTGTTTACAATGCATTGAAGCCGGGAGGATATTTTGTTTTAGATTATCTGAATGAAGAATATGTAAGAAATACACTGGTTCCTGAAACGGTTATTACCCGTGGTGACATTGATTTTAAAATCCTGAAAAAGATCGAAGGAAGGCATGTTATTAAAGACATTCGTTTTGAAACAGAAGGTCAGTCTTTTCATTTCTTTGAAAAGGTAAAGCTTCATACATTGGACGCGATTCATAATTATGCTTCGGAATGTGGTTTCGAAAGAATAAAAATATGGGGAGATTATCAGCTGAACGAATTTAATAAAGAAAGTTCCCCACGTTGCATCAATTTATTTAAGAAAAAATAATGATAACAGTACTTTTACTGATTTTCAGTGTAATTGCCGGAGTATTTCTGGGAAAGCACTTTGGTAAAAAGGAAAAACTGGCTAAAAACTTATTAATTTTAAGTGCCGGCTTCCTGATTACAATATGTCTGAATGAAGTTTTTCCTGAAGTCTATACTTCTTCAGCAGGCAGCAGTCTGGGAATATTTGTTATTGCGGGAGTTCTTCTGCAAATGATTCTGGAAGCGCTTACCAAAGGTTTTGAACATGGTCACTTTCACCATCATAGCGAGCACAATATTCTACCAATGGCTTTAATGGTAGGACTTTTTATTCATGCATTTATTGAAGGAATTCCTCTTGCTAATGAGGAACATGAATTATCTCCTTATCTTCTTGGGATTGTATTTCACAATCTTCCTATTTCATTTATTTTGGGAGCATTTTTGTTCAACAGAAAAGGAGAATCAAAAAGTTCATCATCATATCCATCGCTACTGATTGTGGCTCTTTTTGCCCTTGCTTCTCCTATGGGAATGCTTTTAGGGAATTATTTCAACCCAAATCTTCAGCCTTATTTTCTGGCGATTGTAGGCGGAATCTTCCTTCATATTTCGTCAGTGATTATTTTTGAAAGTAATAAAAATCACAATATTGACTGGGTAAAGATAGGATTGGTAGTATTGGGAGTTTCCCTTGCATTGGTTATGCATCTTTTCCATCATCATTAATAACAAAAAAGTTTTATGCATAAAAAAGCTCCGGAGTGAAATCCGGAGCTTTTTATTTTTATGATAATCTCTTAGATAAAGTTTAGAATTTCCATCCTAATGTAACGAAGAAATTATTTCTGTTATTTTTAACTTCAGATACTACAGAAGCTGGCGATTCAACATCAAAGTCACCTGAGTAATATCCTGCTCCTGAATCTGCATACAAGAAAGGATTTTTATAGCTAGAGCTGATGTTCTGATAAGCAGCATCAAGATAGAATTGTCCAAAATCATATCCTATACCTACACCAACTGTATTTCTTGCTCCCAAAATCATATCGCTATAATTTGTATTCGCAATCGCTCCAGAATTATTATATGCATTGATTGCAAAAGCATCAAAAGGACTTGAAGCGTAAGAATATCCACCTCTCAGTCTAAAACCTTGAATTCTATATTCCGCTCCTACTTTTACCTCAGAAGAATTCTTGTAAAGATCACTATAGAAAGAGTTTATTACACTTTCTGAGTCTCCCTGAACTTTATACTTCGGCTTTGTTAATCCTAATGTATAGTCTACGTTTAAAGCAAAGTTTTTACTAGGAACAAATGCAGCACTCACCGTAGCTTTCATTGGTGATCTGAAAGTTCTGTCTTCTCCAAAGAACTGATAATAAATATATCCGTCGTTTTTATCTGTATAATATTCCTTGAATGTTCTGTCAATAGTCCACCAGGTAGGTGTTTCAATGGAAGCTCCTAATCTTAATTGATTGCTCACCTTCCCGATAACCCCTAAACTTGCAGAGAACCCGTTTGAACGCTCAGAATATGGAGTAAACTGTTTGCTATAGCTATCTACTGAATTATTTACATCAAGCCCGAACAAAGCAGTTTCATTTTGATCAATACTTGCGTAGTGGAAATTCAATCCTGCACCAATATAGAAACGGTTTTCATAATTGGCACCTACACCGATATTCATTTTAGACTGATTTCCATATCTGTCATAATTATGTCCCAGATAAGACATATTTGCATTAACATCATTTCCGTCTTTATCTACAAGCTTCTTAGGAACTGATATTTTAGAATTTCCTGCAGTCTCTACATAATTTTCAAGTGCCTGATTGGAATAATTAACACCGATATTAACGAACTTCCATCCTGTTTGTGACAATAACGGAATTGCAATCACCCCTCCGGCATTTCCAAGATCAGTATTATTAACTGTATATTTTACAGCAGATCCTCCTAATGTACTTGTATTTTTATTGCTAACAATAGATATAGTTCCTGAAACATCTCCCGAAATAGCTACCCCTAAACCTGCCGGGTTCGTCAATAGTGAACTGGCATCACCTCCTAAAGCTCCGTTTGATCCTGCCATTGCATTGAACTTTGCGGAACCGATGTTAGGAGAATTTGAATAAATCTCAACAGAGTTTCTAATCACTGATATATCCTGAGCCTGCGCAAAAAATGCAGCAGAAATACTCATTAATACTAAAGATATTTTTAACATTATTTTTTTAATAGTTTATGAAGTTGAAAATTATCTGAAACCACCGGATCTGAATCCGCCACCACCACCTGATGAACCGCCGCTTCTAAATCCGCCGCCACCGCCGCCGGAATTGAAACCACCACCAGATCTGAAACCACCTGAATCATTAGATCTGAAACCACCGTTATTGTATCTTGGTTGTGATTGTTGATAATTAGGTCTTTGTTGAGGCGTAGAATTACGGAATCCACCAGAATCTCCAGATCTGAATCCTCCGGAATTTCCATTACGGAACCCACCGCTTGAAGTAGAATTTCTGAATCCACCAGAATTGGTATTTCTAAATCCTTCAGAATTTCCATTTCTGAATCCTCCGTTGGAAGTAGAGTTTCTGAATCCTCCTGTACTTGTATTTCGGAATCCGTTATTGTTTCTAGCTGTATTCGTTCCATACACTGCATTGTTTATACCCGTATTACGGAAGCCTCTGTCTGTACCACTTCTTCTGTAAGGTCTGTTATAATAACCACCTCCATAGCCCCAATATGGGCTACCATAGTATCCACCCCAGAATGGATCATAATATCCGCCCCAGTAAGGAGAATATCCGTATCCCCAGTATGGGCTTCCCCATCCAATAGAGCCTCCCCAGCCCCAGCCGAATGATCCGCCCCAACCCCAGGACATACTTGCACCCCAGCCCCAGCCACGGTTCCAACCCCAATATGGGCTATAACCACCGTACCAGCCCCAAGGAGATCCATATCCCCACGAGTTGTCATAATAATTCGTTTGAGAACCGGCATACAATCCCCAATCAGAATTTGTAGCAGATCCCCAATTGGTATTTGTTCCGCTCCAGTCGTTATATCTGTTTTGCTGATCTCTGGAATTGATCTCTGCATTCTGAATCAGATTAGAATCCTCATAGTAGTCGTAATATTCTCCTACTCTGTTTCCGCTACCATTAATGATAACTCCTTCGGGCAGCGTATCCTTATTAGGGTCATAATATACCCCGTCCGTCTCGCTATACCCTCCCATCTGAGCACCACAAGACATAAGCAATAATCCACCTGCTACTGCCAAAACCCCTTTAGATTTTAACAGACCAAGTAAATTTTTATGTATATTTCTTTTCATGATAACGTAAAAATTTTTAATTTAAATTATATTTGCAATCTGTACCAAAAATGTACCAATACTGATTAAAAAATCTATCAAAAATAGATTTTTATTTTTAGATAACAATAATGTGCAAAAGTTAAAAAAATTTTAAAAGATAATGGCAAAACTAACCTCAAGAAGCGAAGATTACAGCAAGTGGTATAATGAGCTGGTTGTAAAAGCTGATTTAGCTGAAAACTCAGGTGTGCGTGGATGTATGGTAATCAAACCATATGGCTATGCAATCTGGGAAAAAATGCGTGATGAAATGGATAAAAAGTTCAAAGAAACAGGTCACGTGAACGCATATTTCCCGCTTTTTGTGCCCAAGAGCTTATTTGAGGCTGAGGAAAAAAATGCAGAAGGTTTCGCAAAGGAATGTGCTGTAGTTACCCATTACAGGTTAAAAACAGACCCAGACAACCCTTCAAAACTAATTGTAGACCCGGATGCAAAGCTTGAAGAAGAATTGATTGTACGCCCTACTTCAGAAGCAATTATCTGGAATACTTATAAAAACTGGATTCAGTCTTACAGAGATTTACCTATCCTTATCAACCAATGGGCAAACGTTGTACGTTGGGAAATGAGAACCCGCCTATTCCTTAGAACGGCAGAATTCTTATGGCAGGAAGGTCATACGGCTCATGCTACAAAAGATGAAGCTGTGGAAGAAGCTGAAAAAATGAACAAAGTATATGCTGATTTTGCAGAGAACTTTATGGCAATGCCTGTAGTTCAAGGGTTAAAAACACCTTCTGAAAGATTTGCAGGAGCTGATGAAACGTACTGTATTGAAGCTTTAATGCAAGATGGAAAAGCGCTTCAGGCAGGAACATCTCACTTCTTAGGGCAGAATTTCGCAAAAGCATTTGATGTAAAATTCACCAACAAGGAAGGAAAAATAGAGCATGCATGGGCTACCTCTTGGGGAACCTCTACCCGTTTGATGGGAGCTTTGATTATGACACACTCTGATGATTTCGGTTTGGTATTGCCTCCGACATTGGCACCAATCCAGGTTGTGATTGTTCCTATTTTCAAAGGAGAAGAGCAACTGGCACAGATCAGTGAAGTAGCATTAGATATTCAGGCTAAATTGAAAGCTAAAGGTATTTCAGTGAAGTTTGACAACGATACTCAGAACAAACCAGGTTGGAAATTCGCTGAATACGAATTGAAAGGAGTTCCTGTAAGAATTGCAATGGGACCAAGAGATCTTGAAAACAAGTCTGTAGAAATTGCAAGAAGAGACAACCTTACGAAAGAAGTTCGTTCTATTGAAGGTCTGGATACTTACATTGAAGAATTATTGAAGACAATCCAGCAGGATATTTATAACAAAGCATTTGAATTCAGAAAAAATAACATCACTAAAGTAGATACTTACGAAGAATTCAAAACTGTATTAGAAGAAAAAGGAGGATTTATTTACGCTCATTGGGATGGTACTGCTGAAGAGGAGGAACAAATCAAAGATGAAACTAAGGCTACGATCAGATGTATTCCTTTGGATGATGATATAGAAGAAGGTGTTTCTTTAATTTCAGGAAAACCATCTAAGAGACGTGTATTATTCGCAAAAGCGTATTAAAAAAATTAACAATTTCAAAAATTTTTGTTAATTTTTAGAGAATAATTCAAAAAAAAATGACATTTAGACGGATTTTTGTTTAAATTTATCTCAACATTAATCTAAAAAAATTTATTATGTCTTTAAATGTCATTGATTTAATTAAAGGGCAATTAGGTCCCGCTTTGGTTTCACAGGCTGCATCACAGTTTGGAGAAAGCGAATCAGGAATTTCAAAAGCAATTGGTGGCTTGTTACCTGCAGTAGTAGGTGGATTAGCCAATAACGCAGACAACCCTGGTGTTGTGGATGCCATTACAAAAGCCTCTTCCAGTGGGATCTTAGGGAACTTATTAGGTGGATCATCTAGTAACCCTATTATTACCTCTTTATTATCTTCACTTTTTGGAGATAAGGTTGGCGGATTAGTGAATTCCATTGCCAGTTTTTCAGGAATCAGCAATACATCTGCAGGTTCATTGTTAAACTTGGTTACCGGGGCTACAGTAGGTACTGTTGGAAAATATGCGGCAGACAATAATTTGGGTGCTTCAGGTATTTCCAGCTTACTGAATGATCAGAAAGGCATTATTTCTTCTTTATTGCCGGCAGGTCTTTCTTTAGCTTCATTTGGATTAGGAGCTGAAAATTGGTTTGGACAGGCTAAAGAAACAGTTTCTTCAGTAACATCTACTGCTAAAGATAACATCGCTGAAGGTGTTGCTACGGCAAGAGAAAATGTAAGTGAAGGAGCTAGAGAAGTAAGAGAACAATTTAACAATAACAATGATAATCAAGGCGGAGGTTCAATCTGGAAATGGTTGCTTCCGCTTTTATTATTAATTGCTGCAGGATATTTCCTATGGAAGCAATGTGAGAAAAAAGAGACGACTACTACAATGTCTTCTTCTACAGATTCTACAGGAACATCTACAGATACAGCATCTGCAACTACATCCACACCAGCTACCACTGCAACACCAGCAGCTAAAACTGATGAAAACATTGATCTTAACGGAGTAATGTTAAAAGGTTACAAAGGTGGTATGGAAGATCAGATGATTTCATTCCTGAAATCTGACGGTTACAAAAGTGCAGCAGATGATGCAGCATTGAAAGATAAGTGGTACGACTTCGATCACGTAAACTTCAAAATGGGAAGTTCTACTGAATTGGAAGCAGGATCACAAGGACAGTTGGATAACCTTGTGGCTATCCTTAAAGCTTTCCCTGATTCAAAAATTAAAATCGGTGGTTACACTGATAAAACAGGAAATGAAGCTTCTAATGTAAAATTATCTCAGGCAAGAGCTGATTATATCAAAGCTGCTTTAGGTAAAGCAGGAGTTGGAGCTCAGGTTCTTGGAGCTGAAGGGTACGGAAGCAAATTTGCTAAAGTAGATGCAAAAGCTTCTGATGCTGAAAGAGCTGCTGACAGAAAAATGTCTGTAAGATTTGCAAAATAATCTTTAGAATCAATAAAAATTAAATCCCGGGAAGTCATTTCCGGGATTTTTTATGCCCTTGATTTTTGTGTTTACATTTATTTAATTAAATTTGTTAGTCATTTCTAACAATTATGAATTTCAATATAAAAAGCGCTTGGCGAAAAGATAAAACATCACACTCTTTATCAGAAGTTTATTCTTCCATAAAAGTCCCTAAAAAGGCTAATTTCTGGAGAAAATATCTTGCATTTGCAGGTCCTGGACTTATGATCGCCGTGGGATATATGGATCCTGGAAACTGGGCAACAGATATTGCCGGAGGAGCTCAATTCGGATATACATTGCTTTCCGTGATTCTTATTTCTAATATTTTCGCAATGGTCCTGCAACATTTATCCGTTAAACTTGGAGTAGTTGCAGAAAGAGATCTTGCGCAAGCTTGTAGAGACCACTTTAGCCCTACTACCAACTTTATTCTCTGGATATTCTGTGAAATAGCCATTGCCGCCTGTGATCTTGCCGAGGTTATTGGTTCCGCCATTGCACTGAACCTCCTCTTTCATATTCCATTGACATGGGGAATTGTGATCACAACCGTAGATGTATTGATCATTCTCTTACTTCAGGCAAAAGGATTCCGATGGATCGAAAGTATCGTTGGAGGACTTATTTTTATCATTCTGGCTTGTTTTGTTTATGAAATTGTGATCTCAAAACCTGCTTTTAATGAAATTCTGGGTGGATTGGTTCCTCAAAAAGAAATCATACAAAATCCTGCAATGTTATATATTGCCATTGGTATTCTGGGAGCTACCGTAATGCCGCATAATTTATACCTTCACAGTAGTATTGTACAGACAAGAGACTACACCCGTGATACGGAAGGAAAAAAAGAAGCTATTAAGTTCGCAACTCTGGACAGCACCGTATCCCTGATGCTTGCCTTTTTTATCAATGCTGCGATTTTAATTCTGGCTGCCGCAACGTTCCACACTACAGGAAATGAACATGTAGCAGATATTCATGATGCTTACAAGATGCTTACCCCTATTCTAGGAGCGTCGATGGCAAGTATTGCATTTGCAATTGCTCTATTGGCTTCAGGACAGAATTCAACGCTTACAGGAACTCTTGCCGGACAGATTGTAATGGAAGGCTTTTTAAATATTAAATTAAAACCCTGGTTACGAAGATTGATAACAAGACTTATAGCTGTTATTCCAGCTCTTATTGTGGCTATTCTCTATGGTGAACAGGGAACTACAGAATTATTGGTATTAAGCCAAGTAATTTTGTCTATGCAATTAAGCTTTGCTGTAGTTCCGCTGGTCATGTTTACCAATGATAAAGCTAAGATGGGAGAATTTGTAAACAAACCTTTCCTGAAAGTTTGTGTGTGGATTATTTCGGTAATTATTATTGTTTTAAATCTGTATTTGCTGTATCAGACTTTTACTGGGGAATAGGAATATCATTAATGATTATAAATTTAAACCTTATAGGTTTTAGACCTCATTTTCAAACCAAGCGTACAAAATTATTTAACCACTCTGTCAAAAAATATTAGAATTTCTGCACTCTCCATAGGACATTCCTACTTATCTATCCATAACTATTTTCTGCCTTAATGTCCTGTTTTTTCCTTTGGCAGAGTCTTTGCGAAACATTCCTGTAAATAAATATTGAATTATGGAAAATCAGGATATTAACGAAGAAAGCATCAATAATCAAGAAGATAACAATGTTCAGAATGAGGCAACGTCTCAGGACAATGTGACAGCTACTCCTACTGCTGAGGAACTTTTGGCAGAAGAGAAAGACCGTTACATCAGATTATATGCTGAATTCGAAAACTATAAAAAAAGAACATCAAAAGAAAAAATGGAATTCTTCCAATATGCCAATCAGGATATGATGGTATCTATGTTGGGAGTTTTAGATGATTTCGAAAGAGCATTAAAAGAAATCGCTAAAAACGGAAATCCGGCTGATCTTCAGGGTGTAGAACTTATCTATCAGAAATTCAAAAATAAACTTACCGAAAAAGGATTAAAGGCAATGGAAGTGAAGGCTGGTGACAGCTTCAATGTAGACTTCCATGAAGCTATTACCCAAATTCCTGCTCCATCTGAGGATCTTAAAGGGAAAATCGTAGATGTTATTGAAACAGGTTATACTTTGAGCGACAAGGTAATCCGTTTTGCAAAAGTAGTAACAGGTAACTAAAATTCATAAATGATAAATGATGAGTGATAATGGATGAATATTTCACTTATTAGCTTTAAATATCTTTTATCATTTATCAATAATCAATTATTAAATTGTCATGTCAAAAAGAGATTATTACGAGGTTCTTGAGATCAGCAAATCTGCATCAGCCGACGAAATAAAGAAAGCATACCGTAAAATGGCTATCAAATTCCACCCGGATAAAAATCCAGGGGATAAAGAGGCTGAGGAAAAATTTAAAGAAGCTGCTGAAGCTTACGAAGTATTAAGCGACGATCAGAAACGTGCCAGATACGATCAATTCGGTCATGCCGGAATGAGTGGTAACGGAGGTTTCGGAGGCGGAGGCTTCGGAGGCGGAATGAATATGGAGGATATTTTCAGCCAGTTTGGAGATATTTTCGGTGGTGGTTTCGGAGGATTCGGCGGTGGCGGCGGTGGTCGTCAGCAGGTAAAAGGTTCTAATTTAAGAATCAGAATCAAGCTGAACCTTGAGGAAATGGTAAACGGAACTCACAAAACCATTAAAGTTAAAAAAATGAAGATGGCGGAAGGTGCCACTTCAAAAACATGCCCTACCTGTAATGGTTCCGGTGTTCAGCTTAAAGTAATGAACACGATGTTTGGTCAGATGCAGACTCAAACAACTTGTAGTACTTGTCAGGGAATCGGAAAAGTTGCTGATAAAATTCCTGCCGGAGCAAATGCTCAGGGTCTTGTAAAAGATGAGGAGGAAATCACAATCAATATTCCTGCAGGAGCAAGAGATGGAATCCAGCTTAATGTAAGAGGAAAAGGAAATGATGCTCCATTCGGCGGAACTCCGGGTGATTTATTAGTAATCATTGAAGAGGAAGTAGATCAGACCATCAAGAGAGAGGGAGATAACCTTCACCAGGAATTGTATGTATCATTTGCTGAAGCTGCTTTAGGTACTAAAAAAGAAATTCCTACCGTTGGTGGAAAAGTAAAGATCACTGTTGACCCTGGAACACAATCCGGAAAGATTTTAAGATTAGCAGGAAAAGGTCTTCCAAGCATCGACAGCTACGGTAAAGGAGACATGTTTATTCATATCAATGTATGGACACCTCAAAAGCTTACTAAGGAGCAAAAAGACTTCTTTGAAAAGCAGATGTCCAGCGGAGAAATGGTTGCAGAACCATCCGGAAAGGAAAAAACTTTTTTTGATAAAGTAAAAGATTTATTCAATTAATATAAAAAAGAGACTTGTAAAAAAGTCTCTTTTTTTTGTTTAAAGTTTCAAAATGATCTTTAAGCCAGACCATAAAAAATCCTGTACTCTCACGAATACAGGATTTTTTTGGTTATTTAATTATAATTCTGTTTTATTTTTTTGTCGCTAAAGAATAGATTCCTTTTCCTAAAGTGAAGACAGCAACCGCTGCCAATCCGCCAACAATTCCAAGCATAAGCTTTTTCAAAATATCCGGCCAAGTTGGAAGTAATCCATGAAAAAATTCTATTCTATGTAGAAAAATTTCACCAGCAACCATTATTAAGGCAATTGTTCCTACAACTCCTAATATTTTAATAACAATAGGTAAAGCTTTCACTAAAATGTGCCCAAGCTTTCCAAAAAAACCTTTATCGTTACTTTTCTTTATTAATTTAAACCCTGCATCATCCATTCTTACAATAAGAGCTACAATTCCATAAACTCCAACAGTCGCAATAAATGCAACCAAGCTCGTTACTAAAATCTGTGTAATGAAAGGATGGCTTTCTTCCAATACGGTTCCTAAAGCAATAATAACGATCTCGATTGATAAAATAAAATCTGTTGTAATTGCCGATTTTACTTTCTGTTTTTCTATTTCTTCTGAACTTTTTTCTTCTACAATCTCCTCTATAACTTCATGCCCTTTTTTGTCACGATGAAAAAGAAATTCTATTATTTTTTCCACTCCTTCAAAGGCAAGATAAAATCCTCCAAGGATCAACACATAATTAATAGCCGGAGCATACAACCAATTGAGTAAAAAAACGATAGGAAGAATAATCAGTTTATTGATAAACGACCCTTTAGTAATTGCCCATAATACAGGAATTTCTCTGGAAGAAAGAAAGCCAGTGGCTTTTTCTGCATTTACAGCCAGATCATCTCCCAAAATACCTGCTGTTTTTTGTGTAGCTATTTTACTGGTAACTGCTACATCATCCATCAATGCTGCAATATCATCCAAAATTGCAAAAAAGCCTGATGCCATATTTTAATAATTTTTTAATCTTTGTTAAGTTCAGCAAAAATAAATATTTAATTCTATTTACAAGCTGTTTTATATCAAATACATGAAAAGATAATAAAACTAAAATTAACATCCTGAAAAGCAATACAAAAACTCATGCAAATCATATCTTTTTACTACTTTTGCTGCTCTTTTTTCTGTAATTTTAATATATGAAAAGGCTCATTCTCAGATACCATTTATTCATTATGGGATGCATCAGTTTCCTGCTGCAGTCCTGTAATACAAAGTTCAGAGTATGGGTAGGTCCTGATGGTCAGCAAAAAATATATAATCTGAAATACGGAGAACATAAAAGACAAAAAATGGATGTTTTTCTTCCTAAAGATTATGCCGAGGATTCTCCTGTTGTTCTCATTGTTCACGGTGGAGCTTGGACGATGGGAAAGAAAGAACATATGATTCAGATCCAGAAAATGTTGTTTGAGAATAAAATTCCCAGTATCAATATGAATTACCGGTTAGTTTCTCATCGAAAAAAAATCACCTACAAACAACAGCTTGAAGATATCGGTTCTGCCATTCAAAAGTTTAATTCTTTAGCAGAAAAAGCAGAACTACAACCGAATAATTATATTCTTCTTGGGGAAAGTGCTGGCGGACACCTTGCTTTGCTCTATGGATACCAAAATCCTGACCAGATCAAGAAAATTATTTCATTAAGCGGTCCTACAGATTTTTATAGCACTGAGTATCTGAAATCTTTCTATTCTCAATACACCTCTCCTACTTTTCAAAAGGTTGTAGGAACAAAATTTGAACGTAAAGATCTTTCCGAAGCCTTCAAAGAAGCCAGTCCTATTGCAAATATTACCAATGTTCCTACTCTATTATTTCAGGGAAATAATGACTTTCTGGTTAATCAACATCAGGGAAAAGCCATGGATTCTGCTCTTACAAAAATGAATGTCCCTCATAAATTCATTTTCATGGAGAGAACCGGACACGTTCCAAGGTTTTTCAGTAAAAGAAAAAGAGACAGTATAATTTATCCTAATATTCTGAATTGGATTAAAAATTAAGCCTATCTAAACTCTTAAAATTAGTTTAAGGGAAAGTTTACCACGAATTCTTTTTTGTGTATTTATAGCGCTTAAAAAAGGCTGTCTCAAAAATTGAAACAGCCTCGTGTATTTTTATATTGAAATTTTATTCAAAATCTTTATTCTCATATTTCGAGAAATCTTCTTTCTTACCAACCATAAATTTGATAATCACCGGAAGTGTTGTCACCAATACAATAACGATGATAATATATTCCAGTTTTTCTTTCAGATTGATTCCAAACTGATCCATAAATAATTTATCCAGGTAATGTCCAGCAAAGATCAAAATAAACGACCATAGAACTGCCCCAATAACATTATCTCTAAGGAATTCTCTTTTATCCATCTTTACAATTCCGGCAACAATAGGAGTAAAAGTTCTTACAACCGGTAAGAATCTTGCCATAATGATTGCCAGTGCACCGTGTTTTTCAAAGAAATCATGTGCCTGATAAAGATACTTCTTCTTGAAAAGCATTGAATCCGGTCTTTTATACAAAGAAGGTCCTGTTTTTCTTCCAAAGTAATACCCTACTTCATTTCCTATAATTGCTGCAAGTGCTACTCCGGTAGCCAAAAGAGTTGTGTCTAAGAAATCACTGCCTGTAGACCCAAAAGTCTCTTTGATGATTTCAACGGCATAAATCCCTGAAACGAACAGTAGTGAATCTCCAGGTAGAAAAAATCCTACAAAAAGACCTGTTTCAGCAAAAACAATAAATAAAATAAGCCAAAACCCTCCCATTTTAATATAAAACTCCGGGTTTAATAAATCCTTCCAGCTATTGAAATCTTCCATATATATCGATGAACAACAAAAGTAGGTCTAAAATATCTGAAACAAAAATTAATTATAAGATTTTAACTAAAATTTCACATGATATTTATAGGTCAAGGTCATCATCGGAAACCGCGGTCCCATCAGCCATTAAGAAAGCTTTAAGGAAAGGAGTAATGTTTCCGTTCATTACAGCATCCACATCTGAGGTTTCATGACCTGAGCGTACATCTTTTACCAATTTGTAAGGGTGCATCACATAGTTTCTGATCTGGCTTCCCCACTCGATCTTCATTTTGTTTGCTTCAATCTCATTTCTTGCCTTCATACGCTCTTCCAATTCCATTTCGTATAATCTGGAACGAAGGAGCTGCATTGCTTTTTCCTTATTCTGAAGCTGCGAACGAGACTCTGAGTTTTCAATGATAATTCCGGTAGGTGCGTGACGAAGACGTACAGCTGTTTCTACCTTGTTTACGTTCTGACCTCCGGCTCCGGAAGACCTCATCGTTTCAAAAGATATATCAGCAGGGTTGATATTAATTTCAATAGTATCATCCACCAAAGGATAAACATATACAGAAACAAAGCTGGTATGACGTTTAGCATTGGAATCAAAAGGTGAAATTCTTACCAGCCTATGAACTCCGTTTTCACCCCTTAAGTATCCGAAAGCAAACTCACCTTCTATTTCAAGAGTAACGGTTTTCACTCCTGCTACATCACCTTCCTGGAAGTTCAGTTCACGGATCTTATACCCTTGCTTTTCTGCCCACATCGTATACATTCTCATCAACATGGATGCCCAGTCACAACTTTCTGTTCCTCCGGCTCCGGCTGTGATCTGAAGAACTGCAGACAATTCATCTCCTTCATTGGAAAGCATATTCTTGAACTCAAGGTCCTCGATTTTTTCTAACAACTGCGGGAAAGTTTCATCCAATTCTTTTTCAGAATCCGCATCTTCTTTGGCAAAATCAACTAAAACCTGTAAATCTTCAAACTGTGTCTGAATTTCATCATAGCTTTCTACCCATTTTTTCTTGGAACGAAGCTGTTTCAGGAATGCTTCAGCCGTTTTGGGATTGTCCCAAAATTCAGGAGCTGCAGTTTTCTCATCATCGTTGGCAATTTCTATCTTCTTTTTTTCAATCTGAAGGTATCTGTGTAAGTCTTCAATTCTCGATTGAGCTTCTTTTATCTGGTCGTTGTTGATCACGATTTTTTCTTTTTGCAAAAATAAGGATTTCTTTTAGAGTGGAAAGCGAAGAATTGAGGGTTTAAAGTTCAATATTTAAAGTGGAATTTTTAGAATTCATGTTAAATATAAATCCCCTAACTATAAATCATTTATTTTCATTCGTTACTTATCATTTCTTCACTATATCACCTATTTTCGGTGCCAGTGCTACTCCCATTCCTGAAAGTCTGACAGCGCAAAACTGTTTCTCTGATAATTGCTTTACAATAGGAGTTTTTTCATCACCCATAGCCATTATTCCTGACCAGCGAAGGGCAATTTTAAAATCCTGATCCGGCAGAACGACTTCTTTCAAAAATCTTTCCAGATGTTGCTGAAGATATTCTGTAGTTTCAAAAACTGTAGTTTCTTCTGTTTTAAAATCCTGATTTCTTCCTCCACCCAATAATATACGGTTTCCCAGATTTCTGAAATAATAAAACCCTTCATCGTAATGAAAAGTTCCGCTTAATTTTAAATTTTCAATAGGTTCGGTCAATAAGATTTGTCCACGGGCAGGAATTATATTTTCATGTTTCAAAAAATTTGAACTAAATGCATTAGTGCAATAAATCAATTTTTCTGTTTTAACTGAAATGTCTTCTGAAAGATAAACTTCAACCTCATCTGATCTCTCTTCTGTATTTTTGACTTCTGTTCCAAATAAGAACTCAACTTTCAGCTCATGGCATTTCTCTAAAAGTTTCTGCAACAATTTCCCTGAATGCAAACTTCCTTCACAAGAATTTTCAATCAAAAACTGAGATTTCCCCAATCCGAATTCTTTGATCTTCCCCTGATTAAGTGAATAGGTTTTATCAAGTCCGGTTATGGATTTTAATCTATTATTTACTTCCTCTATAGATGATAATGGTTCATCACTATTCAGAATTTCGTAACCTTCATTGAGTTCAAAATCGATTTCATTACTTTTAAAATATCGTCTGATTTTATGAAGCCCGTCAAATCTCATTTTAACAAGATCTAAGGTTTTTTCCCAACCCATTTTCTTGGAATCGGCGATTATTTCTGTAAGACTTCCAAAACAGGCAAAACCAGCATTTCTTGTTGAGGCACCCAAAGGGATATTACTTCTTTCAATAATCAATACACATTTATCAGGATAACTCTCTTTAATGGATATGGCAGCCCAAAGTCCGGAAAATCCGGCTCCAATGATAATAATATCTCTTTTACGATAAAATGTTTCCTGTTCCCAGATGCTGATCATGAGTAATGAATGATTAGTAATAAGTAATTAATAATAATGAAAAACTTGGGATGAGAGATAATAAAATGAATAGACTAAAACTAAACATTTACATCCCAAACCTAGCATCTCGGCTACTTTTCTTTCTCATCATTGTGCTGAAATCCAATAGCACGTCTTGGTTCTTCTACGACCTTATAGGTTTCCAATTCGTTTCGCAATGCCTGAATTCTAAATTGAAATTCATCAAAATTATTGATAATCACATCTGCTAAAAATCTTGCTACCTGATCAAGATATTCTTCAGTAAGTTTGGCTGCAGCATCACGTAAGGCTCCGTTTAAAAGCTTCTGATCTATCTTCAGCTTTTCATTACGGGTTCTTTGGTAAAGATTTTTGATTCGTTTTTTTAAACTTTGTGTAAAATCAATCAGCATCGTATTACTGAAGACCTTCATTTTTGAAGATATATCATGCCAGAAAGGAATTTTGTCTGCTTTATTATTTTTAAGAATTTTATAAAGTAAGGAGTCTTCTTCAAGACCTCTTGTCATTGCATATAAAATAATTTCAGAGCGTTCTGAAGCATTGGGTGGAAATATAGGAATCATTACATCAAATCTTCCAGGAGCCAAAACTTCTTCATCAATTTCCGAAACGGAATTGGCTGAACCGACCATCAAAACACCTTCTTTTTCAAATTTCCCGATATAATGGAGTATCAATTCCTGGGCTTCCAGATTACACGAAGCGATATCTGTTTCGGCTTTTCTCTGCATCATAATTTCATCAAAATCATCCATGAAAAGCAGCATTTTATTTTCCTTCATCACGGTAATAAGAAAATCACTGAAATTGATTTCATTACCATCAACCAGCGAAGTTCCCAGATAGTGTTTTTTAACTTCTTTAAATTGATATCCGATAATTTGCGCAATTTTATTCGCCCAGAAAATTTTCCCGCTTCCCGGAGGTCCGTATAATATAATTCCTGCCGGTTTATTGATTCCCCAATCTTTAATCTGTTGAGGGTTCAGAAAAGGCTCCAACACTGCTGAGGTATAAAAAAACAGGTCTCGGTATCCAATAAAATCTCTTTGCTGAAGACTGGTTTTATGTCCGAAATAGTCATAGACAAATTTATAGTTTCCGCCCAGTTTATTATCTATTCCATAACTTGAAATAGAAGACTTGAAAAAACCGTTATCGAAAATATTGAGGTTATTATCCTTTATTGCTTTTTCTACTTTATCTTTAGGCTGATTGATGACTTTGGCAATCTGCTCAAGCGTTTTATTTTTATCAAGATCTTTTTCGTACAATCTTAAAAAATCTACATTTTCACGGGCAAATTTCTCAAAGTCTTCTTTCACGTCAAAGTTTGTACTGATACAGTCTACCAATTCAAGGTCAAAATCCTGTATAAACTGTTTGATGGCTTCTGCAGAGACATTCAGTTCTTCTGCGAGTTCAATTAACTTCATAATTCCCTATTAGTTCTATCAAATTTAATATTTTAATCTTAATTCTCATCAACACACCTGAATTTTAATAACAGAACTTAATTTTTACAGATGTTTCTTCCTTCAATCTTAAATTATTTTATAATTTTATCAAAAACGAATAGGATGAAAAAAATATATTATGTTCCGGGGCTCATCAGTGCTATATTACTTCCGATACTATTCTGGTATTATGGCAATCAAAGGGTTCATCCTCAATATACAGTGATGGATCTGGGAATACCTCCCAAAATTACACCTGAAACTCCTTTAGAATATACTTTTGAACCCATAAGAAACTGGAATTACAAAAAGATTATTGTATCTCCCAATACAGCTTCAGAGAATCAACAATATTATATTTCTGAATTAAAAAAATTACAGGCAAGAAATGAGAAAGAAACTGGAATTGAATTTGTACTTGATAATAAAAATAATTATAAGGATTTCATAACATTACTCAATTCTATGGAACTAGCCAAGCAGGAAGTTTATGGTATTGATTTCGAAAAAACAGGTCACTTGTTTGCGGTTCATTATTATAAAGATTCTAACAAAATAGATGAAAACAACTATTTTTCTTGCGGAACTTCAGCAGCAACCGTTCATTACAAAGAAGAAATTCAACATAGAGGTTTAGGGAAATTAAAATATGCCGCAGAACTTCCAAAACAATCGTTTTATATGATCTTTGGTTTTTTATTATTTTTAAATATTTCAATGTTGAGTATAAAAGAAAATTTTCAATTTCATAGAAAAAAACTGGTATGAAAAGAGTGTATTATTTTCCAGGCTTGATCAGTGCTTTAGTAATTCCTGTTCTGCTTTGGCATTTTGGTAACAGAAAAATTGAAGAAATAACCACTTCAGTAATAGATTTTAGAATTCCTGCCCAATTAAAAAAAGACAATAGCAATTATAATGATACTCATGAGCCATTAAGAAGCTGGAATTTCAAAAAAATAGAAGTTCCTGCAGGTAAAGCAAAAGAAAATTCAGGTGTATATGTTTCGGAAGTGAAAGCATTACAACAAAGAAATGAGAAACATACGGGTCTTGAATTTATTTTAGGGAAAGAAAATACCTATGGAGATTTTGTTTCTATTCTCAATGATATGCATATTTCAAGACATGACGAATATGGCTTGGACCTGGAAAAAACCGGAAATTTAATTGTTCCTGTTACTTATCTGAATCCGTTGGCAGAATCTTGCGGGCTTTGTGGTGATGTTATAGAAGTAATAGACGATGGTCCATTGCTTTCAGTTTCTTTATATGAGCCTAGTATTTTTGATAACATCCAAGACTTTCTGTCCCAACTGACCAAAGAGGCTTATTTTCTACTATTGGGATTTCTTATACTATCCTATTTTTCAATAGTAAGCTTTAAAGAAAGGTTTCAAAGATCTACATTCAACTAAAAATAAATGGCTGCCAATCGGCAGCCATTCTTTCACATTACTTTTTATCTAACAACGGAAGATATTTTCCGTATCCTTTACTTTCCATTTCAGCTTTTGGGATAAACTTCAGAGAAGCACTGTTGATGCAGTAACGAAGACCTCCTTTATCCTCTGGTCCATCGTTGAAAACATGTCCTAGATGAGCATCTCCTGTTTTACTTCTTACCTCTACCCTTGTCATTCCGTGAGTGCGATCCATTTTTTCATCAATTAAACCTTTTGTAATCGGTTTTGAAAAACTAGGCCATCCACAACCAGATTGAAATTTATCTGTTGAAACAAACAAAGGCTCTCCTGTCGTAATATCTACATAAATTCCTTCGCGGGTTTCATCCCAGTATTCGTTCTGGAAAGCTCTTTCCGTACCATTTTCCTGGGTGACATTATATTGTTCTGCCGTAAGTTTCTCTTTTAAAACCTTTTTATCCTGTTTTTGATAAGAAGTTGCCTTTGGTAGCGGGTTTGCTTTTTTAGCCATTTCAAAAAGTCCTGGTTCAATATGGCAATATCCTCCCGGATTCTTATCCAGATAATCCTGATGATAATCTTCTGCTTTATAGAAATTTTTCAAAGGAATGGTTTCTACAACGATTGGTTTACTATAATTTTTTGCCAGTTTCTGAACTTCCCCTTTCACTACAGTTTCATCATTTTTATCTGTAAAATAAATTCCGGTTCTGTATTGGTTCCCTCTGTCATTGCCTTGTTGATCAATACTCGTGGGATCAATTGTTTTAAAATACAGATCAATCAACAACTTTAAATCTATCTGCTCAGGATCATATTTTACTTTCACTGTTTCTGCAAATCCTGTCGTGTGACTTACTACTTCTTCATACGTAGGATTCTGTGTATTACCGTTAGCATATCCCACTTCCGTACCTACAACACCACGGATCTGCTGAAAAAAATGTTCAGTTCCCCAAAAACATCCACCTGCAAAATAAATTTCCCTAAGATTCTTGTTATCCATAATTTCCTGTTTTTCTTTTTTCACTTCTACTTCAATAGGCTTATTCTTTTTAAAAAGCCCTGTTCCGGCAGCGAAAACTGCTATACCCAGAATAATACCGAGTACGATTAATATATTTTTCATATTTAGCTTTTTATTCATTATTTTTTGTTTGAACTATCATCAATCCAAATCCTAAAAGCATCAGATCTTTCAGGATAAAAAAGTCTGTCACAGGCACTCCATCCACTACTTTCCACATTCCCGGCGTTGTAAACAAATAACTTAGCGTTACCAGAAAAGTGACAATCATTCCTATTCCTGCATATCGTTTTAAGAATGCAAATTTCGCACTAAATATCAGTAATAAAGCAATGATAATTTCTATCACTCCGATAAGATTTGACACTACCTGCACGCTCATAATATTATATACGAAAAAGGTAAGAAAATGGTTTTCTACCAAAGGTTTTATAGCAGCAGCTTCTGTTAGGGTAAATTTGAAAATACCGATCCACAATAGGATAAGAGCGGCTCCAAAAAGTGAAATATAATACCCGATTTGGGTTGAGAGATTCTGTTTAGACTTCTGTACTGTTCCGACCATTTTTTTAATTTTAAATTAATACTTCGTTGTTTTCACAAGTATAGTCGGTGTCTTTTTATAATCCTGACAAAAATTTAATTAAAAATTTAATTTATCGAACATTTTATTTTTAAAATCCTGAATTTCAGACTCATTAATTTTTGCTTCTTTTTCTGAAAAGGTCTTTTCAAAAATTTTATCCAGAACGGCAAGCTTCTCATTATACATTTTACACCATTTGCAGATCATCAAATGCCTGTTAAGCTTCCTGTTTTCCTGAGCTGAAATGGAATGTGCATTACGTTTTTCCATAAGTAAAGTGGCTTCACTGCATGGCAAAAACAACATATGTAGAATTTTTCTTATCATTTTTATACTCTTGAAAACCAATTAAACTCCAGGCATTCTCTTAATTGCATCCGGCTCCGTTGAAGAACCTTCCAAAGATTAGTCGCGGAAACATCTAATTCCTGACTTACTTCTGCTGCTTTTTTTTCTTCGAGGTAATACATTTTCAACAAAATCTTCCATCTGGCAGGTAATTTCTCAATACATTCCTCTAATGTTTTATTAAAATCAGTATTATCCAAAAGCTCATTTTCTTCTCCTGATACATTCCAATCTTGCAGAACATCATTATTTCTCCACGAACCTGTTTCATCAAAAAAATGATCCAGCCTTATATTAGGTTCTGATTTATATTTTTTACGGTAAAAGTCAGCAATTTTTCTGTTCAGAATAGCCATAAGCCAAGTCAGCGGTTGACTTTTCCCTTCAAATGATTCGTAATTGGAAAATGCAGCTATAAAAACGTCCTGAACTACGTCCTGAGCATCTTCTTTGTTAGAAAGCAGATAGAGTGCCTTTTTCAAAAGAGGTCCGGAGTATTGTTCTATCCAGCTTTTCAGGGTTTCATTTTTCATGATTGAGTGGACTTTTTTGTCTTATTCTGATATAAACGAAGGTAATAAGTTAAATGGAAATAAGCAAAAACATTATGGAGTGAATGTTTTTTGTTGGAAAACGAAAGGACGCGAATAATTTTAACATAGAATGTATGTTTTTAATGTGCAAATTTTATATCCGATAAAATTGTACACGAGTTTATATAGCCACGAATGCACGAATAAAAAAGGATTCGTGCATTCGTGGCGAAAAAATAATGAAAGGTTTTCTATAGCTGAAATCTTTGATTTCCTTATATCTTGCAATATGCAGAGGATCCTTAAAAAAACTCTGTCTCTTAGCATTTGTAAAAAAATACAGCCAATATATTCCTTGTGGTAATAAATTATTATGTCTAACATTTGACAAATCCACCTTGAAAATATCAAATATTAGATATTAAATCACCTAAAAATCTTAAATTTGCATCTTATCAAAATTTGATACTAAAAAAAGCAAAAGCAATACTATGACATCACAAGAGATACGTCAAAAATTTTTAGACTATTTTAAAAGTAAGGAACACCTTATCGTTCCTTCAGCTCCTATTGTGCTGAAAGACGACCCTACCCTTATGTTTTCCAACTCAGGAATGACGCAGTTCAAGGATTTCTTCCTTGGCTACAAAACGCCTACCGCCCCAAGAATTGCCGATACACAGAAGTGTCTTAGGGTTTCTGGAAAACACAATGATTTGGATGATGTAGGTAGAGATACTTACCACCATACCATGTTTGAAATGTTGGGGAACTGGTCTTTCGGGGATTACTTCAAAAAGGAGGCTATTGCTTTTGCCTGGGAATTATTGACTGAAGTATACGGAATTCCAAAGGAGAATTTATATGTAACGATTTTCGAAGGAGATACATCTGAAAACCTTAACAGAGATCAGGATGCTTTTGACTTCTGGAAATCTCACATTTCTGAAGACAGAATCATCAACGGAAATAAGAAGGATAATTTCTGGGAAATGGGTGCAAGCGGACCTTGTGGACCTTGTTCGGAAATTCATATCGATTTAAGAACTCCTGAAGAAAAAGCTAAAGTTTCTGGTTTGGAATTGGTGAACAATGATCACCCTCAAGTGGTAGAAGTTTGGAATCTCGTTTTCATGGAATTTAACAGAAAAGCAGATGGTTCTCTGGAAAAACTACCTGCTCAGCATGTAGATACCGGAATGGGCTTTGAACGTCTTTGTATGGCGCTTCAAGGGAAGTCTTCCAACTATGACACCGACGTTTTCACTCCTCTTATTTCTAAGGTTGAAGAACTTTCAGGGAAAAAATATACCGGAATTTTAGAAGATGAAAAAGATATTGCTATCCGTGTGGTAGTTGATCATATCAGAGCGGTTTCTTTTGCGATTGCAGACGGACAATTACCTTCAAACGGAGGAGCTGGTTATGTTATCAGAAGAATTTTGAGAAGAGGAATTTCTTATTCTTATCGATTCTTGGATATGAAAGAACCTTTCCTTTACAAATTGGTTGCTGTTCTTCAGGAACAAATGGGAGCATTCTTCCCTGAGCTTGAGAAGCAAGGAACTTTGGTAACAGAAGTTATCAAAAGTGAAGAAGATTCATTCTTAAAAACCATTGAAAACGGATTGATCAGAGTTGAAAAATTGATTCAACAGACGATTGCTGATAATTTAAAAGTATTACCAAGCGAAGAAGTTTTCGAATTATATGATACTTATGGTTTCCCTGATGACTTAACAAGAATTATTGCTGAGGAAAAAGGGTTAACGATTGATGAGGAAGGATTCAAGGCTGAAATGGAAAAGCAAAAGCAACGTTCCAAATCTGATTCTGCTCAAAAAGTTTATGACTGGGTTGTTTTAGAAGAAAAACCGGAAGCTTTCGTTGGATATGACCAAATCGAATCTGAAACTTATATTACAAGATACAGAAAGGTAGAAAATAAAGACGGAGAATTTTATCAGGTTGTGCTAAGCAACTCTCCATTCTACCCTGAAGGTGGTGGACAGGTTGGAGACAAAGGTATTCTTGAAAATGCCACTGAAAGCTTCGAAGTACTGGAAACTAAAAAAGAAAATGGTCTTATCATTTCTTTAATTAATGGTCTTCCTAAAGATGCAGGAGCTGTTTTCTATGCTAAAGTAAATGCTACAGATAGAAAAAATTCTCAGGCAAACCACTCTGTGACTCACCTTCTACATGAGGCTTTAAGAGATGTTTTAGGGACTCACGTAGAACAAAAAGGTTCTTATGTAGGTCCTGATTATTTACGTTTCGACTTCTCTCACTTTAATAAAATGACAGAAGAAGAAATTTCTTTAATTGAAGAAAAAGTAAATCACAAGATCAAAGAAAGTATTGCATTACAGGAATTCAGAAGCATTCCAATTGCTGAGGCTTTAGAGAAAGGAGCAATGGCTTTATTTGGTGAAAAATATGGTGACAATGTGAGAATGATCCAGTTTGGAAGCTCTAAGGAACTTTGTGGAGGAACTCACGTAAAAAACACTAGTGAAATCGGTCATTTCAAAATTACTTCTGAAGGTTCTGCAGCAGCGGGAATCAGAAGAATTGAAGCAATTTCAGGTGACAAATCTGAAGAATACTTCAAGAATCTTGAAAAGCAGATTATTGAGCTTTCACAGCTATTAAAATCTAAAGATGTTGTAAGATCTATCGAAAAACTAATCGAGGAAAATGCTTCATTAAAGTCTGAAGTAGATGCTCTTAAAAAAGAAAAAGCAAAAGGAGAAATCGGTGACTGGAAGAATGCTTACGAGCAGAAAGGTAACAAGCAGTTATTGGTAAAAAAGACTTCTTTAGACGCTGGTTCTGTAAAGGATATTGTATTCCAGTTAAAGAGAGAGATCCCAACTTCGGTAACGATTATTCTTTCTGATGCAGACGGTAAACCAATGATCACTGTTGGAGTTTCTGATGATCTGGCAGCAGATTATCAGGCAGGAGCTATTGTAAAAGATCTTGCTAAAGAAATCCAAGGTGGTGGTGGTGGAAATCCTGGTTTTGCTACTGCTGGTGGTAAAAACCTTGACGGATTAGAAAACGCTTATCAAAAGGCTTTAAATATTTAATACATTATTTAAACATATAGAAACTCCTGAATTGATCCATTCAGGAGTTTTTTTATTGGAAAACTTCAAGAATTATAATAAGAATATCTGTATTCGAATTCAATCTTAGCTTTTTCAAGAAAAACCCATCTCTACATTAGATTAAATCAATGTTATACTCTGTTAAAAACTTTTGTACAACAATAAATATTATTAATTTTGACATTGTTTTTTTAGATGAAAAAGAGTTTACAATTACTATTTTTTTTGATATTCTTTTTGGGTTATTCGCAATTGAAAATTAAAGTTGTGGATGATTCCAGCCAAAAACCTGTACCTAATGCAAAAATTTCCTGCGATGACAAAATTCTTGGTTATACCAATACACAGGGAGTCTTAGAGTTTCAGACTGGTTGCAAGAACATCAACATTGAAGCAAATTCTTATCAGAAGGAAACAACTACTGTAGAAAGCAGTATGGAGGTTTCTCTTCTTAAAAATTCCTCAAAGACTACAGCTATTGATGCCATTGTCATTGAGGATAAAAGTGATCCGCGTGCCTTGGAAATTCTGAAAAAAGTCAACAAGCTGTTCAACGAGAATTCTCCCAAAAGTCTGGGCTCCTATTCTTTTAAATCTTACGAGAAAGTATCTTTGGATATTGACGAAGACAGCCTTACCCAGTTCAACCAGTATTTTGATGAACTTAATCTTTTTAAGAAAAAGAGAGAAAAGGATTCATTGAGTAACATTAATGCAAGAAAGATATTTGCAAAAAGCAAACTCTTCCTTTGGGAAAGAGCACAGGAGTTTTTGTATTCTAAAAAGTTTGGAGAGAAGATCAATATTCTTGATAACAGAATTTCCGGTTTAAAACAACCGATTTATGAAATGATTGCTCTCCAGCAAAGTAACAGAGATGTTGTTCCTGAGCAGTTAAAGCCAGAAAACAGAGGTCTTTACAGATTCTTTCTTTCGGATACTATAGAGCTTGATGGCAGAAAAAACTTTGTGATCCGATTCCGTGAGGTAAATTATAAAAAGCCAGACAGAAAGAGAAAGTATAATGGTGCTATTTATGTAGATACTGAAACCTACGGAATCAAAAAGATTGAAAATTTCAGTAAAAATAAAAATGACGGTATCATCACAAGTACCTGGGTATTTTATAGCAATAAATGGTTCCTTGCTCATGAAACAGCCAAGCTTAAAATGGGTAAAATGGCTATGGGCGATAAAGACCACATCGACAGAAAGGACAAGAAGAATTTTAATACTTATGCATATTTAACCTCAAAATACTTTGATTTTGAATCTCCTATTGAGGAAAAAGCCAAGGATTTTAAAGGCTATACTTTTTCGGTAAAGAATATTGACGGACATTCTCTGGATCAATACAGAACTGATCAGCTTACAGAAAGAGAACAAAATACCTACAAAACGATTGACAGTCTTGGTAAAAGATATAAAATCGACAGTAAAGCTCAAATGATTTCCGGTCTGCTCAATGGGGCAATAAGAGTAGGATCTGTAGATTTTGCAGTGGATGAGGTCGTTAATTATAACTCATACGAAGGTTTCAGACTTGGTTTAAAAGCTAAAGTGAATGAAAACTTCAATCCTTATATTTCTCCGGATTATTATTTCGCTTACGGTGTGAAAGACAGAACCTGGAAATACGGGATGGGAATTGATGTAAAAACGACTTTGGAGAAAAATTCATTTTTCAGATTTGATTTTTATGATGATGTTACCGCATCCGGAGAGTTTTACAGAAGACTTTGGAATTTCAAAATGAGAATGATGAACTTTGGGAATAATTTAAATAATGATAAGTATTTTCATTTCAAAGGTGCCTCACTTTCTTATTTGAATGATGTAACGAACGGGCTTACCCTTGCTCTTGCGGTAAGGAGAAATACAGAGGAAGCTCAATTTGATTACCAGTTTAAGGATAGTGGGTCTTCATTTAAAAACTTTAATACATTATTTACGTTAAAATATTCCCCGAATTCTACTAATATTATGACCCCACAGGGAAAATCTCTGATCGATCAGAAATATCCGGAATTGTATTTCAACTATGAGCAGAGTTACAAAATGGCAGGTGGAGATTTTAATTATTCCCGTTTTGATGCTCTTTTTGTACACAACTTCAAAACCGTGATCGGGACTACCGGATTCAGGCTTTATGGAGGAATGGTTTTGGGGGCAGCTCCTATCTGGAAGAACTTTACGATGAACGGACTTGCATCGCCCGGGAAAGATTTTAATTTTAACCTTACTTCATTTCTTGGATTTGCTACGTTGGAAGGAGGAAAGTATTATAATGATAAATTTGTTGCCTATTATTTCACACACAGACTTCCCTGGTATTTCAAAAGCTTCGGGCACAATGTTTCCAGCTTTGATTTTGTATTGCGAGGAACCATTGGAGATATGAAACATCCGGAATACCACCAGTTTAAGTTCAGAAAGCTAGATCACCTGTATCAGGAAGTTGGATTGGAATGGAATAATTTTCTATCCAGCTATTTCAATCTGGGCTTATTTTACAGAGTGGGTTATTATGCAACGCCGCATTTCAAGGAGAATTTTGCTATTCAGTTTAAGCTGAAGTTCCTTGAATTTTAAATTCCGATCTTTACACACATAAAATATATTATCATAAACATGCAGAGAATAGAAATAAAAGCAGAAGCGTTTTTTGAATTATTAAAACTGAAAGACACTTCCATGTGGGAGATTTTCTCACAAATGATCAACGGAGAGGAAAAAGAAATTATATTTTTAGATAACGAGGATAAAATCCTATTCACCTATATTTTACCTGCTGATCCGGAAAAACTGGAAGAAGACAGAAAAGAGTTTTCAAAACAATTTGCTGATAAACTGGGCACCTTAAATTAAAAGCTTATGAATAAAAATTATGTTTTTTCCCTATTGAGTTTTCTTTTATTTAATATCGGGAATGCTCAAAGCTATAAGAAGCCATTGGTTTCTGCTATCAAGGAAACAGATCTGAGAAAGGATATGTACGAACTTGCCGCAGATCAGTTCTGGGGTCGTGAAGCAGGAACACTTGATGAATTAAAAGTATCGATGTGGCTTGCCGATAAAGCTAAAGAAGCAGGAATGAAACCTGCGGGTGATAATGGTACATTTTTTCAGTTTTTTGAAATGTACAGACATCAGGTTATCCCACAAAGCACCTTAAAAATTGGAGATCAGAATCTAAAGTTATGGAAGGATTTTCTTGTTGCTGAGCCTGTAAATTCTACTCTGGACGGAGATATTGTCTACGCAGGAAATGCTGAACCCGAAGATCTTTCAAAACTGAATATTAAAGGAAAGGTTCTTGCTGTAAATGCTTCGGATAAAAATATTGATAAGGAAATGACCCTTTTTGTAAGAAGATATCCTGGATTTGTAAGAACAAAATATTATAACAAAGCCAGTGAACTGGGAGCAAAAGGAATTATTTTCATTACCGATGATATTTCTGACAAAAGCTGGGTAGAGGTACTTCCCCAAATGACCAGAGGAAGCTATGGCGTAGAAGGCTTAAGAGAGAAAATCACCAATAATATTCCTGTACTTTGGATCAAAAGAGAAAATGCAAATTGGGTAAAAAACAATCCGAAGGTTTCTCTTAATCTCATTACTGAAACCTACAAATATCCTTCTGTAAACATCATCGGAAAGATAGAAGGTACGGATCCTGTGCTTAAAAACGAATATGTTCTTATAAGCGGACATCAGGATCATGACGGGATCAGACATCCTGTAAAAAATGATACCATTTATAACGGTGCTGATGACAACGCAAGTACTTGTGTAGCAATGTTGGCAATGGCAAGAGCTTACAAAAAACAACCTTCAAAGAGAAGTATTCTGTTTGTCTTCCATGGTGCTGAAGAAAGAGGTTTACTGGGATCAAGATGGCATGCCGCTCATCCTGTAGTACCGAAAGAGAATATTGTAGCTGTCCTGAATGGAGATATGATCGGAAGAAATGATAATAATGAAGCCGCTTTATTAGGTGGAAACGCTCCTCATAAGAATTCTGAAGAATTGGTAAAAATGGCTGAAGATGCTAATAATGAAAGTACAAAATTCAAGTATCTGAAAGATTGGGATTCTCCACAGCATGCTGAATATTTCTATTTCAGAAGTGATCATCTTCCGTATGCTAAAGTTGGAATTCCAGCAATATTTTTCACCAGCGTACTACACGACCAATATCATACACCACAAGATGAATCTGAAAACATCAACTATAAAAAGCTGTATAAAATGACAGAATGGATGTACAGAACATCCTGGAAAGTTGCTAACGAGACTGAACGTCCGAAAGTGATTTCGAATTTTACGCTTGAAAGATAAACTACTAACTCCGGCTCACGAATGTGAGCCGGAGTTTTTTTATAATGCCACGAATGCACGAATATTTTTAGTTGAATAGGATCATTTTTCTTCTTACATAAATGAAAATCAACATAGTGTTAGCTTTTATACCAAACTTAAAGCATATAAACCATTTAAAACTTCATCTTTCTAGCTACAGAATCTTATTTTTTAAACCACATAGATTAATAACATCCATAATTTTATTCGTGTATTCGTGGCTAGTAAAAATGTGGGTGTATTTCTAATTAGATCAGCAAATTCATCAAAGAAGGATCATTGTTTAAGTAATTGACAAAGAAATCATACTTCTTCATTTTATCCATCAAGGGTGTAAAATCTTCTTTTTGTTTTAAAGCAATTCCTACAACTGCTATTCCCTTTTCTTTTGAATTTTTCTGGGTGTATTCAAAAAAAGTAATATCATCATTACGCCCCAACACATCCATAACAAAGCTTTTTAAAGCTCCGGGACGCTGCGGAAACCTTACCAGAAAATAATGTTTTAAGTTGGCATAGAGCAAAGCCTTTTCTTTGATCTCCTCCATTCTCGTAATATCATTATTACTTCCACTGATGATGCAGACTACATTTTTTCCCTCTATCTGCTCTTTATATTTTTCCAGCACAGCGACAGAAAGTGCACCAGCCGGTTCTACAACAATGGCATCTTTATTATATAATGAAAGGATAGTCTCACATACAAGCCCCTCTTCTACTACTGCCATGTCATGCAAAATATCTTTACAAATTTCAAAAGTATGATTTCCCACTTGCTGTACGGCTGCACCATCTACAAAACGACTGATCTTTTCAAGATGAACAGGTTTTCCTACTTCCAATGCCTTTTTCATACTTGCAGCTGCTGAAGGTTCTACTCCAATAATTTTGGTTTGGGGAGATAACTCTTTAAAAACAGTACAGACACCTGCAGCCAATCCACCGCCGCCTATTGGTACAAAAAGATAATCAATAGGTTCACCAGCCTGTTCAAGGATTTCCAATGCTGTCGTAGCTTGTCCTTCTATAATTGCGGGATCATCAAAAGGATGGATAAACATTCCGTTCTGCTCGTTGCAAAACCTCATCGCAGCATCTTTAGCTTCGTCAAAAGTATCTCCATGCAAAACAATATCAATATAATCTCCACCGAACATTTTTACCTGTTCCAGTTTTTGTCCCGGCGTAGGCAAAGGCATGAAAATAGTTCCTTTAATCTTCATGGTATTGCACGCAAAAGCAACCCCTTGGGCATGATTTCCTGCACTGGCACAAACAATTCCTCTGGAAAGCTCTTCCTTCGACATCGTTGCCATTTTATTGTATGCCCCACGAATTTTATAAGATCTTACCCTTTGAAGGTCTTCTCTTTTGAAGTGTACTTTCGCATTATAAACCGTTGACAGATTATTATTAATTGCCAAAGGAGTTTTAACACAGACATTTTCTAGTCTTTCTGCTGCTTTATAAATAGTATCCAACATGGATAGATATGTTTCTCCCGTCTTCATTTTACATTTTGTATTAATTGTTCTCTGGTCTCAGGCTGCGTACCGTTTTTCCTGCTTTCCACATTTCACTTTCTCTTAATTCTGTAAGTTCTACCTCCAGTTTTTCTCTGTAGTCAGGCTTACTGTTGCTGTCGATGGATCTTTGTGCCTCATTTCCTTTAGCAACATTTTCATAAAGTTCTTCAAACAAAGGAGAAGTAGCATCTCTGAAACGTTTCCACCAGTCTAAGGCACCTCTTTGAGCGGTTGTACTACAATTGGCATACATCCAGTCCATTCCGTTTTCAGCTACTAATGGCATTAATGATTGGGTCAATTCTTCTACTGTTTCATTAAATGCTTCAGACGGGCTGTGTCCATTTTTTCTTAATACATCATATTGCGCAGCAAATATCCCCTGAACAGCTCCCATCAAAGTTCCTCTTTCTCCTGCAAGATCACTATATACTTCTTTTTTAAAGTCTGTTTCGAATAAATAGCCGCTTCCAATGGCAATTCCCAACGCTGTCACTCTATCTCTAGCCTTTCCTGTGGCGTCCTGATAAACGGCAAAACTACTGTTCAATCCTCTGTCTTGAAGGAACATTCTTCTTAATGAAGTTCCTGAACCTTTAGGAGCAACAAGAAAAACATCTACATCTGCCGGCGGAACAATTCCTGTACGTTCATTAAAGGTAATTCCAAATCCATGAGAGAAATACAAAGCTTTTCCAGGAGTAAGATTTTGCTTTACTTTAGGCCAGTATTCTATTTGTGCAGCATCACTTAACAAATAACAGATTATCGTTCCTTTCTCTAATGCTTCTTCTATTTCAAATAATGTTTCCCCAGGTACAAATCCGTCTGCTACAGCTTTATCCCATGATTTAGATTTTTTTCTCTGCCCTACAATCACATTAATTCCATTATCTTTCTGATTCAATGCCTGCCCTGGTCCCTGTACTCCATAGCCAATTACTGCTACAATCTCATCTTTTAATACTTCCTGAGCTTTATTTAACGGAAATTCTTCTCTTGTTACTACGTTTTCCTCTACTCCTCCAAAATTCAATTTTGCCATTTTTTTTGATTTTATTTGTTGTTTGATTTTTAAATTTTAACCACTTTATCTTTTATCACAAAAGCTTTTTATTTTATTAGCTCGCATATTCTATTGCTGTGAGATATGGGTTTTTATGATAATGTACTTCCAGTACATCTACCTGTTTTTCCATTTGTCTGGTAATTTTCTGAACCGATTCTTCTGTTTCTCTGATCGTAATCACAAACTTTTTTATATTCTCTGTTTCTGAAGGTCCCATATTAAAATGAGTCATGGAAATCCTCCGTCTTGAGAAGATAGCATTGATTCTGCTCATCAATCCCAAACAATCTTCTGTATAGGCTGTTATGGTATATTCTTTATTTTCTGTTTTCATTTTCTATTTATTTTACGGTTTGTCATTCAATACAACTTCTGAAACACTTTTCCCTTGGGGGATCATCGGAAACACATTGTGTTTTTTACCTGTCATTACTTCAAGCAGAAAAGCTTCATCATGTTCAAGCATTTCAAGAAGAGCGTCTTTTAAATCCTCTCTCTGGGTTACTTTCCTTCCTGCGATATGATATCCTTCTGCTACTTTTACAAATTCCGGACTTTGAATATCCACTGAGGAATATCTTTCTTCATGAAAAAGTTCCTGCCACTGTCTTACCATTCCCAGATAGCTGTTATTAAGAATTAAAATTTTAACCTTCGGATGATATTGCATGATCGTTCCCAACTCCTGAATATTCATTTGTGCTCCGCCGTCTCCCATGACAGCAACCACAGGAAGATGATGATCTGAATAAGTGGCGCCTATTGCTGCCGGAAGACAGAAACCCATCGTTCCCAATCCGCCACTGGTAATATTGGTCCGAGAGTTTTTAAAACTTGAATAGCGACAAGTTACCATCTGATGCTGTCCGACATCTGTAACGATAACAGCTTCTCCTTTTGTCATTTCATTAAGGCATCTGATAACTTCTCCCATGGTGATCTCTCCTTCTGTGGGATACAGTTCTTCATTGATCAGGTTTATGCTTTCTATTTCCAGGCAGTCTTTGAACTTTTGAAGCCAGTCTGCATGTTCTTTTTCCTGTATTAAAGCCGTAATAAGTGGTAGTGTTTCTTTACAGTTTCCAAGAACTGGGACATCTGCTTTTACATTTTTATTGATTTCTGCTTTATCAATATCAAAGTGGATGATCTTTGCCTGTTTCGCATATTGGTCCAATCTTCCTGTAACACGGTCATCAAAGCGCATCCCAACTGCAATAAGCACATCACATTGATTGGTAAGAATATTCGGACCGTAATTTCCATGCATTCCTACCATTCCTACCGCCTGTGAATGATGGGTTGGAACAGCTCCCATTCCTAAAACCGTCCATGCAACAGGAATTCCTGATTTTTCTGCAAACTGTAAGAATTCTTTTTCTGCCTTTCCAAGCATAATTCCCTGTCCTGCAATAATGAACGGACGTTCTGCATGGTTGATCAAATCTGCTGCCTTTTCAATATTTTCCATAGATGGAACCGGATCAGGTTTATAGCTTCTTAAGGAATGACAGCGAGTATATCCTTTGTATGAAACTTTCTGTAATTGAGCATTTTTAGTCACATCAATAAGCACCGGTCCCGGACGTCCTGATTTTGCGATATAAAAAGCTTTGGCTAAAACTTCAGGAAGTTCATTGGCATCGGTCACCTGATAATTCCATTTGGTAACAGGGCTGGTAATATTCATCACATCAATTTCCTGAAATGCATCTGTACCTAAAAGATGTTCAAAAACCTGTCCTGTAATGCATACAAGAGGGGTATTATCCAGCAAAGCATCAGCTAACCCTGTCACAAGATTCGTTGCACCGGGACCACTGGTAGCCATTACGACACCTACTTCACCTGAAACTCTTGCTAATCCTTGTGCAGCGTGTACCGCAGCCTGCTCATGACGAACAAGAATATGCTCCAATTGATCTTTATAATCGTAAAGCGCATCATAGATAGGAATAATAGCACCTCCCGGATACCCGAAAACGGTTTTCACTCCTTCCTGAAGAAATGCTTCAAGAATAATCCGGCTTCCGCTCAGTTCTGTTTCTGTAGATAGGTTTAAATTCTTCATGATGTTTTATTTTAAATTTCGTCCGTTACACAACCTTCTGCCGCTGATGATACAGTTAATGCATATTTATAGAGTAAGCCTTTCTTTACTTTCAGGTCCGGTTTTTTCCAGCCTTGTTTTCTTCTTTCAATTTCTTCTTCTGAAACTTTGAGCTGTATTGTATTGTTTACCGCGTCTATTTCAATCAGATCATTATCTTCCACAAAAGCAATCAACCCGCCTTCATGAGCTTCCGGGGTGATATGCCCAACTACAAAACCGTGAGTTCCGCCACTGAATCTGCCATCTGTAATCAAAGCAACACTGCTTCCCAATCCGGCTCCGATCAAAGCACTTGTAGGTTTCAGCATTTCCGGCATTCCCGGAGCTCCTTTCGGTCCTTCATTACGAATCACAATTACATCACCTTGCTGTACCGTTCCATCTTCAATGCCTTTGATCAGATTCTTTTCGCCATCAAATACACGGGCTTTCCCTAAAAATCTTTCGCCTTCCTTTCCTGTTATTTTTGCCACACTTCCTTTTTCAGCAAGGTTTCCATATAGAATTCTGAGATGTCCGGTAGGTTTCACGGGGTTTGATAATGGTTTTATAATTTTCTGAGTATCAAAATCCAATTCCGGAACATTTTCTAAGTTTTCGGCTAATGTTTTTCCTGTAACTGTTAAGCAGTCTCCATGTAACAATCCGTGTTTCAGTAGATATTTCATGACAGCAGGTGTTCCTCCGTGCTCATGTAAATCCTGCATGAGGTATTTACCACTGGGTTTAAGGTCTGCCAATACAGGTGTACAATCGCTCATTTTTTGGAAATCATCCTGAGTCAATGGTACATCAATACTCTTAGCCATTGCTATAAAATGCAGAACTGCATTGGTACTTCCACCTAAAACTACAATCAGCCGAAGTGCATTCTCAAAAGCTTTTCGGGTCATGATATCCGATGGTTTTATGTCTTTTTCAAGGAGTATCTTCAGGTATTTTCCTGCTTCCAGACATTCATTTTGTTTGTCTTTGCTTAAAGCTGGATTGGATGATGAATAAGGAAGACTCATTCCCAGCGCTTCTATTGCTGATGCCATGGTATTTGCTGTGTACATTCCGCCACATGCTCCTGCTCCGGGACAGGAATTTTTCACTACTCCATCAAAATCCTCTTCAGAGATTTCGCCTGCTATCTTTTTCCCTAAAGCTTCAAAAGCAGAGACAATATTCAAAGTTTCTCCTTTATAACATCCAGGAGCAATCGTTCCGCCGTATACCATCAATGAAGGTCTGTTTAATCTTCCCATTGCGATAATGGTTCCCGGCATATTCTTGTCACAACCTGGTAAAGCAATAAGCCCGTCATAATACTGTGCTCCACAAATAGCTTCAATACTGTCTGCAATTACATCACGGCTTACGAGTGAATAACGCATTCCATCTGTACCGTTGCTCATCCCGTCACTGACTCCGATGGTATTAAAAATTAATCCAGCAAGCCCATGATCCCATGTTCCTTTTTTTACAACTTTAGCAAGATCGTTGAGGTGCATATTGCAGGTATTTCCATCATATCCCATACTTGCGATCCCGATCTGTGCCTTGTGCATATCTTCTTCTGTAAAGCCAATCCCGTATAACATTGCTTTTGCGGCTGGCTGTTCACTATTTTGTGTGAATGTTTTTGAATATTTATTTAACATATTATCCTGCATTTGCTATTCTTCCTGTCTCTTTAAATGACTCTTTTTTTACTAAATTCTGGTCCAAAACTACAGCTTGTAATATTTTCTACTTTTCAATTTTTCTAAAAAATACAATATCCAATCGTTTGAAAAATAATCATATATTAATGTAAATCAATTGTTTATATGTAAATATTTTACAATGACAGAACTCTCACTAATTTCAAATACGCCTGTTGTACCTTTTCACTTGCTGTATCTTCCCATTGTTTTGTAAAAGCAACATCATCCAATGAATCCAATGCTACAATTTCCGCTGCTGTACCGCAGAAAAAAGCAGCGTCAGCTCCTCTCATTTCTCCAGGTTTAAAAAAGGTTTCCTTAACGGGAATATTCAATTCACTACAGATTTCAAAAACTGTCTGACGAGTGATTCCCGGAAGAATACTTCCTTTTGCCGGAGTAAACAGAGTTCCATCTTTTTCATAGAATACATTAGCGCCCGAACTTTCTGCCACATTTCCGTTTTCATCTAATACCAAAGCTTCATCATACCCTTTGTCTTTGGCATCCTGGCAAGCAAGAATAGAGTTTACATAATGTCCGCCTACTTTTGCTTCCACTTTAAATGCTTTTGGATTAGGACGTTGAAAAGGAGAAGTCATAATCTTCATTTTATCAGCCAGATAACCATTATTCCATTCCCAGGCGAGTAAGGATAAGTAAGATTTTTGCCCTTTTGATAATGACATATTGGGAGAACATGTGACTAACGGACGGATATAAGCATCGGTAAAACCATTTAATTCTAAAAGCTCATAGGTAAGTTCCGTAAGCTGGTCTGCTGAATAATCGAAAGGAATATGCATCAGTTCAGCAGATCTTTTCAATCTTTCGTAATGCTCTTTTGCCTTAAAGACTTTAGTTCCGTGTTCCGTACTGTAAGATTTGATTCCTTCAAAAACTGAATATCCGTAGTGAAGAGATTGTCCGTAAAGATCCATTCCGGCTTCTTTGGCTTTCATGAAATTTCCATCAAAATAGATGACCGTGTCGTCGTTGTAATACATGTTTATAGGGTTTAAAAATTAGCAAAAAGGAATAAAAAAAGCCCTCTCACAATGTGAGAGGGCTCAATATATGTACAGTCATACATCTTCCGTCTCACAAGCGTAAGGGAATAATAATGACGATAATAATTACTGCGAATAACTGATACATACTGTTTACTCTAAAAATTGAAATAAAAAAAGCCGCTTCAAAAATGAAACGGCTCGTATAACTTAAATTAAAATTTTATTTTAAAATGCCGTTTCCTGACTGTTGTAAATCACAACAGCTGTAATAGAAATGACAATAATATTTTCTTGATTCATAAAATTCATACTGCAAATGTATAAACTTTTTAAAAACCCACAAGTTTTTTTAATACTTTTTATTTTTTCCGTAAAAATTGATTGACCGTTTCTTTTGCTTCAGCCACATCATGAACTCTTAAAATCTTCGCGCCTTGTTCCAGAACTTTTAAGTGTAATTTTTGTGTTTCTTCATTGATATCAAGAGGAGATTTCCCTAGAGGTTTATAGATAAATGATTTTCTGGAAATCCCTATCAATAAAGGGAATTTTCCAAATCCGAGATATTCTACTTCATTAATCATTTTCATCTGGTCCTCTACTGTTTTTCCGAATCCAAAACCTGGGTCCAAAATGATGTCTTTTACTCCTTTTTGTAACAGTTCATTGGTCTTTTCAGAAAAATATCTGTTAATTTCCAAAGTGATATCTTCAAACCTGATTTTATCATGCATTGTTTCATAGGACGGATTAATATGCATCAAAATATAAGGCAATCCTGTTTCTGCGGCTACATCAAACATTTTTTCGTCATATTGTCCCCCAGAAATATCGTTGATCATATCAATTCCTTCATCAAATCCAAACTTCACCGTTTCAGCGTAAAATGTATCCAGAGAAATCAATGATTCCGGAAATTCTTTTTTAATTTGAGAAATCAATTTTCCAATTCTGCTGATTTCTTCTTTACTACTTAAAAATTCAGCATTGGGGCGTGTGGATTGTGGTCCGATATCAATGATTTCGGCTCCATCTTTCAATAATTTTTCTGCATGCACTAATGCCAATTTCTCATCATTAAACTTTCCTCCATCTGAAAAGGAATCTGGCGTAAGATTGAGAATTCCCATGATCTTTGGAGTGTCCAGTTCTATTAATTTGCCGTTGCAGTTGATAGAGAATGTTTGAGAGTCTGGGAGTCTGGGAGTCTGAGCATTTGAAAGCATAGAAATTTATAAGTAATGGATGATGAGTAACTTTATATCCTGCAAAATTAGTGATTTATACCTTGAATTGAAGGGTTACGAGAAAGAAATCAGACAAAACGATCGCTATTTTCCCACTTTAAGACACTTTTACTAACAAGCTCTCCCACTCTACAACAATACACGAACATGATTCAAATCAAACTCATTTCATAAACAAAACCGAATTCGTATATTTGGAAGATTAAGAAATTTTATGTCAAACACATCAGTACAGTTCGAGAAAATTATCAGTCAATGCCGTGATCTTTTCGGTAAAAAATTACAGGATTACGGAGCAGCATGGAGGGTTTTGAGACCAAGTTCCATTACGGATCAGATTTATATAAAAGTTAACAGAATCCGTACGTTGCAGATGATTGATGTGAAAATGGTGGATGAAAGTGAAGAGGATGAATTTATCGCGATTGTTAACTATTCTATCATTGGGCTTATTCAGCTTGAGAAAGGACTTTCCAATGATTTTAATGAAAATAAGGAAGAAATTTTAAGTCTGTATGACAAATATGCTCACGAAGCTCAGGCTTTAATGGAAAGAAAAAATCATGATTATGGTGAGGCATGGAGAGATATGCGAATCTCTTCTATTACAGATCTTATTTATCAGAAAGTATTAAGAACCAAACAGATTGAAGACAATCAGGGAAAAACCATTGTATCCGAAGGGCTTGATGCCAACTATTTCGATATGCTGAATTATGCTGTTTTCTGTCTGATTAAATTCTCGGAACAAAAAAATCAATTCGAACCCAAAACTATTTAATATGATCAAAGGTTTATTACGCTTTATTATTGCTGTTATTTTTATCCTTTCAGGCTTTGTGAAAGCTGTGGATTTGGTAGGATTTTCTTTCAAAATGGAAGAATATTTTTCACCTGCTGTTTTCAATATGCCGTTTTTTGAAAAGTTTGCCCTGCTGTTTTCAATTATTGTTGTTGTACTGGAGCTTTTCCTTGGATTTATGCTGCTGCTGAAAATGAAGCTTAAATTTACCTTATCAGCTTTAATAGCACTTTGTGTGTTCTTTGGTTTTCTTACTTTCTATTCTGCTTACTTCAATGTAGTAACGGATTGCGGATGTTTTGGAGATGCTATTAAATTTACTCCATGGCAGAGCTTCTTTAAGGATGTTGCTCTTCTTATTGGTCTTATCATTCTGTTCGTCATGTACAAAAAAGATTTCCGTAAAACGGATGAATATGGCAGCAGCAAAAAGGAATCTACGGGTAAGTTCAAATACGCTCTTTTTGCTATATTTTCTCTAGGAATGATCTATATTATGGCTCAGGGAATTATGCATGAGCCTATTATTGATTTCCGTGATTACAAAGTAGGAACAGACATTAAAGCAGAAAAAGAAAAGATCAATAAAAATCCTTCTGAATACAAAACTTTCTATTCACTTAAAAATCAAAAAACAGGTGAAGTGTTAAAGGTAAATCAGGATGATTACATCAAGGAAACAAAATATTGGGCAGAGGGTTCTCCATGGAAAATTGAAGAAGGAAAAAATGAGTCTGTTCTGGTAAAAGAAGGATATAAATCTGAGATTGTGAAATTTAAGATTGAAGATCCTACAGGAATGGAACTTACTGACGAAATCATTAAGGCTCCAAAGGCTATTTTAGTATTTTCGTACCATCCGAAAGAAGTTTCTGCCGATCTTATTCAAAAAGTAGAAGCTAAAGTAAATGCTCAGAAAGGAGCTCTTATTTATGGAGTTTCAACAGATCAGAATACATTTAAAACCATCAAAAATACAATGATGGATGGCACGGCAATCAAAACCATTGCAAGAAGCAATCCATTTGTAATGATCCTTCAAAACGGAAAAATTGTAGACAAACAGCCTGCAAAGGATTATGTAAAATAAATGTGAATAGTCAATTTTGCTTTGAAAGTCAGTTGTGAATTTCAGAAATAAGGCTTTAACTTTAAAAATTAAACTTAAAACAGTAAAAAATTATGCAAAAATCAAATAAATCTATAGCTGGTTATCACTTATTAATGATCCTTTCTTCTGTGGACGGAGAATTTGCTCCTGAGGAAGGAATGCTTGTACAGCAATATCTGGCGGATGAGTTTCCATTCAGAATGAACCTTGATAATGAGCTTGAAACACTTGCTCTTCTACAGCCGGAAGAATGGAAAGATCACTTTGAATTCCATGCAAGATGTTTTAACGAAGATTCTACGGAAGATGAGCGTGTAAAGTTTGCTCAGTTTGCTAAATCTTTGATTAAAGCGGATAATAAGGTAACTGAGGAGGAACACACTTTCTACGTCCTGTTGAAAAACTTATGGGGATTATAAAACCAAAGACCTTTCAGATAATACAGGTTCAAAATGAGCTTAATTAAAAAGTAAAATAAATCAATATAAATCTTATGAGAAGAAAAATAGTTGCAGGCAACTGGAAAATGAACAAAAATGTAATTGATGCACAACAATTAATGATTCAGTTACTAAGCTATAAAAACAATAATGCAACCAATTGTGAGGTTTGGATTGCTCCACCATCTTTATACCTAATGATGGCAAAAGACATCTTTGAAAAGGATGAAATCGGAGTATTCTCTCAGGATATGAGCGAGCATGAAAGTGGTGCCTATACTGGAGAAATTTCTGCTGATATGCTAGAATCTATCGATGCTACTGGTTCATTAATCGGGCACTCTGAAAGAAGACAATACCACGGAGAAACTGATTCTCACTGTAACAGAAAAGTAAAGTTAGCACTTGACAAAGGTCTTACGCCAATCTATTGTAACGGAGAAACTCTTGAGCAAAGAAAAGCTGGACAACACCTTGAAGTTGTTAAAAACCAAACTGAAGTAGCCCTTTTCACGCTTTCTGCTGAGGAGATCAAAAAAGTAGTAATTGCTTACGAGCCAGTTTGGGCTATCGGAACAGGAGAAACGGCAACACCTGAGCAAGCTCAGGAAATCCATGCACACATCAGAAGCATCATTGCTGCTAAATATGGGCAGGAAGTAGCTGATGAAGTTTCTATTCTTTACGGAGGTTCTGTAAAACCAGACAATGCGAAAGAAATTTTCTCTCAGCCTGATATCGATGGTGGTCTGATTGGAGGTGCAGCTTTGAAATTAGAAGATTTCTCTAAGATTATTGAAGGTTTCAACTAATTGATAAGATAATATAGCCCTTGGAAATTACTTTCAAGGGCTTTTATTATATGTTTTGGCTCGGATATCATTTTTTTAATGAGCTAAAGCCCGTTTCTATTGAATATTTTTAAAGTATTCAATAAAAAACGGCGGAATAAATTCCGCCGCTTTTCTTTAAAAAAAATCTAATTATTGAATATCGACTATATACATAGTTCCTTTGTCTACTTTTCCTGTTTTAGGTAATATTTTAGCTTTAGGATTTCCAGCTCCATCATCCACTACTCCAAAGTCATCATCATTAAAGACTGCAAGTTTATTATTTCCTAAATAAACAATTCCTTCGAATTTATCATGTTCATATCCTAGTTTTGCAACCAAATCTACCGCTAGTTTTTTAGTAACAGGTTTAATTCCGGCTGTGGTAAGTTCATCCCAAGAGCACTGTTCTAAAGCTTTACCATTCACCTTCATTCCGTCTACGGCTGCAATGTCAGCACCGGTTACCTCTGTGGCATCACTAAGATTGATTCTATATACTTTTTTAATCCCACCTTGCGTTCCGAAATTTCCATCTCTTTCAATCACAAGGAACTCATTATTACCTAGAGCTGTAATATCACAAACGGAATCTGAGGCACCGCCATCCTGTCTATATAGATATTGCTTGGTTTTACCTGTTGCAATGTCAAATGTTACAATTCTCGTTAAAGTAGTGTTTGTTGCCAAAGCTTTTGTCGGAACAAACATCATAGACTGCATGGTTCCCACCAATAGTTTTCCGTCAGGAGTGATGCAAAGTCCTTCCATCCCTCTATTGGCTCTTCTTTTAGCTAAGACAGCAGGTAATTTTCTTGTTCCCGTATTCACACCGATAGGACTTATTCTTTCCATTTCTACACCATCTGCGGTGTAATGAACAATGTGTGGACCGTATTCATCAGACACCCAAAATGTACCATCTGGTGCCGCTACAATACTTTCACTATCTAAACCATAATTATCTGTTCCAAGGATATTTCCGGATGCATCATAAGCAACTTCACCAGTACTTCCCATTCCTACAGGATTTGGTAAGCCTGTAATAGGTTGTCCGGATGGATTCTTAAGCTTAATATATTTAATCACCTCAATTTTTCCTTCAGCATTGATTTTAAAATGCATAATCGTTGGAGTAAAGTTAGGTGTTAAAAACTTTTTCCCGTTCAGGTAATCTGTATTTGGACCACGGTCAGTAATTACATAAAACTCACCTTTTCTCGTTGGATGTGCTGCAGCTCCTGAACCAAATCCTCCATTGATCACATCTACCCCATTTATTTTTGCCAGATTTGAAAATGGAAATTCCTGTGGCAGTTTTGAGTAATTAACATCCTGATTATTTATATTGTTGTCATCATCTTTACTGCAAGAGAATAACGCAGTCATCACCAAAGCAGAAAATAGTAGTTTTTTCATATTAACTTTTATGGCGCGAAAGTATAAATTGATTATAAACTTATCTTAAATCTAATAATAATTGTGTTTTAACAATAAAACCCCAAGATGAATTCAATATAAACAATAAAAAATCACATTTAACTTCAAAAACATACCAACAAACCTATATCATTACTAATTAACACAACACTTCACACAAAATACAACTAACCATCAAAGAAAAGACAAGATCAATGTATAATTCACAAAATGAGTTCCAAAAAATTATATGATATATTTGCCACGTTTTTAAGGTTGAACACTGTTCATAATAGGGAATCAAGTAAGAATATTATTCAAATCTTGAGCTGTACCCGCAACTGTAAGCTGTTTTACCTATAGCTACATCGTACCACTGGATCAAAAATCCGGGAAGGTCTGCTATAGGATGCGAGCCAGGAGACCTGCCTTGAATACCTTTTTTAATATCAGGATTGCAGACCAATATGTCCTTTCCTGACGATAAGTTTCGGGAATAAAACTTTAATTTAATTATATTATGAGAAAAATCTATCTTTTTTTCTTACTGCTTTGTACGCAGTTTTTCTTCGCTCAATTCACAGAAAACGACATTAAGTTTTGGGTGGGAACAGGTTCTAAAAAGGCTTATTTCATTGCCGATTTCAATGATAACAACAGTCCTAGATCTTATGCATGGGGCTATCGTTTTGATGCTGATGGTTTAAAAGCGGAAGATATGATCAATGACATTATATCCGCAGAACCTAAAATTCAAGCCGATATTCCTTCAGGATATCTGTATAGCTTTACATACAATCATCATACTCCAAGCACTGATGATTCCTGGATACCATGGACCGGATCAAATGCGCAAAATATGTCGAATGACAATTATGGCGCAGGCTATGTTGATTTAACGGATGGATTATGGTTTGGTATTACCTATGGTATCGATCAGATTGATACACCACCATCCACTCCCGTTCCGGCATACGCTTCTGATTGGTATACCTCATCCCAAATCACCAACTGGATTGGAACAGGAAATAACCAAAGCCTTGTTGTCATAGACTTTGGAACAGATAATACTAACGGTAATGCCAATTCTTTTGTTTTTGGAATTAAATATAACGGAAATATTACTGCGGAACAGGCTTTACAACTTATTCAGTCTCAGACTTCATATTTCAGTTTTACTAAGGCTAACCACCAAGTTTCAAATTTATCATTAAATACATTTTCAGGAACAGGAAATTGGAAACTATATAAAGGAAATGATCTTTCAAGCTGGCAGCAAAAAGCAGATCTTAATCAGATAGAACTGAATAATAACGGCTGGTTAGGATTAAGTTTTGGAGAAAGAAGACCCTTCACTCCTACTGAAGCAAATAATGCAACGTTGTCTGTTTCTTCTGTTGATAAGAAAAGTTTCAATATCTACCCTAATCCGGCAAGTGATTTTATTCAAATTCAATCTCCTGAAAATATCATAGAGACGAATATTTATTCTTCTTTAGGACAAAAAGTAATGACTTCCCAAGAGAAAAAGATCAATATCAAATCTTTAAATGCAGGCGTGTATTGGGCGGAAATTAAGACGAAAAATGGATCTACAGTACATAAGGTTGTGAAGAAGTAACCACCCGTCAAAGGAGGAGAATATCACGTCTTCAGTTGTGATATCCTTCATTATATTTATTTGTGACGGAGGCATTCATGAAAAATTTGTGTATTCGTGGCTAAAACAAAAAACGCATCCGATTGGATGCGTTTTCTATATGATTTAAAATCAATTATTTTTTCTCTGCTCTTTGAAGAACCTCATCTACCATTCCGTAGTTCTTAGCTTCTTCAGAAGTCATCCAGTAATCTCTGTCAGAAGATTTTTCAACCCACTCGTAAGTCTGTCCTGAATGGTGAGCGATAATATCATAAAGCTCCTGCTTTAATTTCAACATTTCTCTCAAGTTGATCTCCATATCAGAAGCAACACCTTGTGCACCTCCTGAAGGCTGGTGAATCATTACTCTTGAGTGCTTAAGCGCTGAACGCTTTCCTTTTTCACCGGCAACTAATAATACAGCTCCCATTGAAGCAGCCATACCCGTACAGATAGTTGCTACATCAGGCTTAATGATCTGCATTGTGTCATAAATTCCTAAACCTGCGTAAACACTACCACCAGGTGAGTTGATATAGATCTGAATATCTTTAGAAGGATCAGCACTTTCTAAGAATAAAAGCTGTGCTGTAACGATGTTAGCAACCTGATCATCAATTCCTGTTCCCAAGAAAATGATTCTGTCCATCATCAAACGTGAGAAAACGTCCATCTGAGCAACGTTTAATCTTCTTTCTTCCATGATGTATGGTGTAAGATTCGTTGGACCATACATTCCCATATACTGATCGGTAACAAGACCGTTGTTTCCTAAATGCTTTACAGAGAAATCTCTGAATTCCTTTTTAATGTCCATATTTATATTATGTATTATTTTAAAATATTTTTGATGTTTAAATTACAATATTTATTCCTAAAATTTTATAGGACTTTTTGTCACAGAATCTGAGAAAACATTGTCTCTAAACTACCTTTTCCTATTCACATAGATCCCTTTGATCGGCGAATATTCAATGATATTACTAAGTCTGATTGATGCTTGTTTCAATAAGGTTATTTTTTTAATCAGTTCATAATACTTTGTTTCATCCGTATTACTGTGCTGATCAAGTTCTTTGGCTGTTTCCGTGATTAAATAATCAATATACCTATATTTATGTAATAATATATCACCTTTAATCTGATCTGCTACCTTATCTCCATAATTGGGTGGATAAATATTTCTGGAAGCCCAGTTTTCAAGCTCATCCAGAGGAATCAAGGCATCTACAACCTTCGTCGTAATTTCTTCATCCATAAAAGATACAAAAAAGTTTCCACTTCTCAATTCGTCTTTCTGAATTCCTTCACGTACCTGCCCGATAATAATTTCATTTTCTTTAACTAAAAAAGCATACTGCTCTTCCTCAAAGTGATGGAGAATTTCTTCAATGACAGTGATCTGATACTCTTCATTATTTTCATTTCTTCTTTTCAGAACAATGTCTCCAAACATCAGCATATGATCCACAAGTTTATTCTCCATAAACAACACATCGAATAAAAATGGATCTTCTTTTTCCTTGTCAGGAGGAACAATTTCCATCTTTGGAGCCGCTTTCTCCTTTTGCTGCTGCTGAACATGATGAGTCTGGTTCTGAGTGATCTGTTTCTGAACATCCAGTTCATTAAAAAGACTCTGCTCAGAAAGTCCAAATTTATTGGAAACTTCTTTAAGGTAAACCTCTCTTTTCAGGGCATTCTGTACAAAGGAAACCGATTTTACAATATCACGGATTGCTTCTGCTTTTTTGATAGGATCATTTCCTACATCTCTTAACAGAATTTCCGCTTTAAAGTCGATGAAATCCATCGCTTCATTTTCGATGTATTTTTCAACGTAATCCTGCGGATGTTTTCTGGCAAAAGAATCCGGGTCGTCGCCATCCGGGAAAAGAAGAACACGGATATTCATTCCCTCTGTCAAAAGCATATCAATACTTCGGAAACTGGCTTTAATACCTGCATTATCCCCATCGAAAAGGATCGTTACATTTTCCGTAAGTCTTTTAATAAGCTTAATCTGTTCAGTAGTAAGGGAAGTTCCGGAACTCGCTACAACGTTTTCAATTCCGGACATGTGAAGAGAGATCACATCCATATATCCTTCCACCAAAAGGCAGCCATTCTTTCTTGAAATTGCCTGTTTACTCTGATTTAATCCGTACAGGACATTGGATTTATGGTAAATCTCCGTTTCCGGGGAGTTGAGATATTTTGCCGTTTTGACATTACTTTTGAGAATCCTTGCCCCGAAACCAAGCACTCTACCCGAAAAACTGTGAATCGGGAAGATTACCCTTTCTCTGAAACGGTCTACACCTGCTGGCGTATTTTCAGGAAAAATAGAAAGTCCGGACTTTTCCAAAATTTCCTTGGAATACCCTTTTTCCAAAGCATATTCTGTAAATGCATTTTTCTTTTCGGGAGAATAACCAAGCTGGAATTTTTTAATAATATCATCCTTAAGCTCTCTTTCCTTAAAATAAGAAAGACCGATGCTTCTTCCTTCCTTATCATCCCAAAGAATCTCCTGAAAGTAGGTATTTGCTACTTCATGAATCTTATATAAAAGATCTTTTTCTGTCTGTGCATGTTTTGCTTCTTCAGAAATTTCACGCAGATCTTCTTCAATTTCAATTCCGTATTTCTTAGCAGCATGACGAAGGGCTTCTGGATAGGTAAAGTTCTCAATTTCCATTAAGAAAGAGATTGCCGTCCCCCCCTTTCCGGTAGAGAAATCTTTCCAGATCTGTTTACTTGGCGAAACAACAAAGCTTGGCGACTTTTCCTCATGAAATGGGCTGAGTCCTTTATAATTAGACCCCGCTCTCTTCAACTGAACGTACTCTCCTACTATCTCTTCTACACGTATCGTTGAGAAAATCTTGTCTATCGTCTGCTTAGAAATCATAATGCAAAAATAAGGATTTAAAAAACACCTCAATTACATACATTGCATTTATATAATTAATGAGTTTTATCATTATTTTTGGAAAACTATGAAACTTAATGATCTATGAAATATTTAAAAATATCTTTGCTAGCTATAGGCTGTACATTTATCATCTCCATTCTGTACATAGAGTTTGGTGGTAAATTCAGACTAAATAAAGAAAACAAAAAGATCATTACCTGGCATATACGAACCAGCAAAAAATCACCTGATAATTTTAAAAACTTCTATAATACAGTATATCTAAATACTCTGTCTAAAAATTCATGGAATTTATATATCCAACAATTGATCAATTCATCTGATATAGACCAAGCTTGTCCTTGCCACACTATGAGCAACAGACTTATGCCTACCTTTGATATCAAAAACAAATCATCATTGGATTATTTTCTTGTCATACGATATATTGAGCAAAATTATAACCAGGAAGATTGTTTGAATTTTAATTTCAGTAATTTTGACTTTTTATATGGAAGAAAAGGTATTGATCAGGTTTCTCGATCTCTATTTAGTAAACCCGCAACAGAATTACAATCAATAGAAATGGCAGAAATTCTTGCTCTATATGAAAATCCCATTAAAAATAACCGCTATGGAAACCCTGAACGAGCAAGGGCTAGAGCAACATATTTTTACAATTTGTATTTGAGTAATTTGAAAAAAATAAAATGAATTATACGATCCATACAATCGAAGACTGGCAGGAAGTTGTAGACAGCATTCTTCCTCAATTAAAACATAATATACTATTACTAAAAGGGAATCTTGGTGCAGGGAAAACCACTTTCTCTCAATTTCTGCTTAAAAATCTGGGCAGTGAAGATGAAGTAAACTCTCCTACTTATTCTATCGTTAACGAATACAATACTCCAAAAGGAAAAGTATTTCATTTTGATCTGTATCGTCTGAAAAACGTTGAAGAAGTTTACGACATCGGAATTGAAGAGTATCTGGACAACTCTTTTTTATGCATCATTGAATGGCCTGAAGTGTATGAAGTGGAGCTTTACGGGCTTAATTACCACACAATGAGCATTGTGAATACGGGTGAAAACAGAGAAGTTTCATTCGATTAAATATTATGTATCTTTGCTTATTATTTCAATAGTAAAATAAAAATCTGTAAGACATAATTTAATTTAAGGATGAGCACAAATATTTTTACTCCTTTCACAGAAGAAGAATTGATGCCGAAAGAGGAAAAATTGGAGGTTATTAAGAAAGGAAAACAGTTCAGTATTGGAATTCCTAAGGAAACCTGTCTCAACGAAAGGAGAACCTGCATTACTCCGGACGCTGTTCAGGTATTGGTAGAGCACGGTCATGAGATCATCATTGAAGCAGGAGCAGGACAAGGTTCCTTTTTTACAGATTTACAATATTCTGAATCGGGAGCGAGAATTACTACAGACCCTAAGGAAGCTTTTGCACAGGATCTGATTCTGAAGATCAACCCTCCTACAGAAGAGGAAATTGATTATATGAAGCCTAACACGTATCTGGTTTCAGCACTTCAGATCAACCTTAGAGACAAAGAATATTTCCTTAAGCTTGCAGAGAAAAAAGTAAATGCCATTGCATTTGAATTTATCGTTGATGAATACAAGCAACTTGCTTTGGTAAGATTAATCGGTGAAATTGCAGGAACCGTTTCTATTTTATATGCTTCGGAATTATTGGCACTTTCCAATGGTTTAATGCTTGGCGGAATTACAGGTGTAAGACCCGCAGAAGTAGTTATTCTCGGAGCAGGAATTGTAGGTGAGTTTGCAACAAAAGCAGCAATAGGTCTGGGAGCAAGCATCAAAGTTTTTGATAACTCATTATCAAAGCTAAGAAGGCTTCATACCATGGTAGATAGCCGCGTTCCTACTTCCATTATTGATCCTAAAGAACTTAGTAAGAGCTTAAGACGTGCAGACGTTGTCATAGGAGCTCTTCCAAGATTAAATATGACGCCTATCGTAACTGAAGACATGGTTATGAATATGAAGAAAGGAAGTGTCATCATCGATATTACCATAGACAACGGTAAAGTGATTGAGACATCGGAACTGACAACAATGGAAGACCCTTATGTAATCAAACATGGTGTTATCCATTGTGGACTTCCGAACCTTACTTCAAGAATGCCAAGAACCACTACGAAAGCGATTTCCAATTTCTTCCTTTCCTATATATTGAATTATGATGAAGAAGGCGGCTTTGAAAACATGCTGATCCGCAAAAATGAAATGAAGCAGAGTTTATATATGTACAAAGGAAGACATACTAAAAAGATCATCTGTGACCGTTTCGGACTTACGTACCACGATATCAATCTTTTAATTTTCTAAATGAAAAAACTTAAATTTTATGCAATAGGCTTCGTTCCGGGGCTCATCATCGTATTTTTTATATTAAACAAAAAAGGAGCTAGCTGCAGCGGTTACCTTCCAAACAGCCGCGTAATTGCAGAAACGCTGTCCAAAGAATTCAAATATTCTGAAGAAGCCAAAACAGCAATGGCTACTTACAAGATTGATGAAAAATTTATAAAAGACAGTATTATTACTGAAGGAAAGGTAGATTTTGACAGAAGTCACGCACAAAAGAAACCATGCCCGAACTATCTTTTAACATACCCTGAAAAAAATCCGTCTTACGAGATTATTTATGAAAAATGTGAAGAAACTGTGACGGTAAATAGTCTTAAAAAACTGAAATAGTTTTTATAATCACTCTTTATGGAAGGCAATTACTACATGATTCATGATTATCTGATATTCATCGGAGTTTTTGCCATTTTCCTTTTTCTTACAACAAGCATTTATCTTTTCAGCAAAAGTCAAAAACTGATGCTGAGAAATGCCAAACTCTCAGAAGCCAATAAAATTATTGAACAACGTTTGAATGAAGTTCGACTGGAACATATCGGAACAAAACTGAACCCTCACCTGTTCAAAAACATTCTCAATTCTGTTCAGTCTCATGCGTACCAAACGTATATGTCTTTGGATAAACTTGCCAATGTTCTTGATTATATTTTATACGAAAGCAATAATAAGTACGTAAGCCCAAAGGAAGAACTGAACTTTGCTTTAAGCCTTATCGAGATCAATAAAATTAAAATTAATCCTCTTTTTGACTTTAGAATTAAATCCAGAATCAATAAATCTGATTCCGTATATGAGGAAAAAGTTTTTGCACCTTTGATCTCTGTTGACCTTATTGAAAATGCCTTTAAACACACAGATTTTCTGGCTCAGGATTCATTTATTTCCATTTATCTGGAGCTTGAAGATGGCATGTTTACCATGAAAGTAACTAATAAAGCTTCGCAAAAAAACAGTCTGGAGAAGGAAAAAAGCGGCTTCGGAAGTCAGTCTTTAGATCAAAGGCTTAAGATGATCTACAGCACATATTATCAGCTGGAAAAAAGTTCAAAAAACGGTATCTTCACTGCAGAATTAAAAATTAATTTAGGAGAATTCTATGATAAAATGCGTTATTCTGGATGATGAATTGTTGGCAATAAGCTATTTGAAACTTCTATGCGAACAGATTGAAGATGTGGAAGTGGTAAAAGCATTCAATGATCCTAAAATCTTTTTAAACGAAATTCATTCTCTGGACTGCAATCTCTGTATTCTGGATATCGAAATGCCCGGAATGACAGGTCTTCAGGTAGCTGAACTGATCTCCGGTTCTCATAAAATTATTTTCACAACGGCTTATAAGGAATATGCTGCTGAAGCATTTGACCTTAATGTGGTGGATTATGTAAGAAAACCCATCAAAAAAGAACGACTGATCCAGGCTTTTGAAAAGGCTAAGGAACAAATCAATACCATTCAGAAGAAAACCTTTATCGAATGGAATACCAATATCGGTAAAACGGTTATCTTAACGGAACAGATTGCTTACATCAAAACATCAGAAATAGACAGCCGTGATAAGGATATTATTCTCAATGACGGAACTCCTATCGTTCTAAAAAACCTTAATTTCAAAAATCTTCTGGAAATGCTTCCATCCAAGGATTTCGCGCAGGTGAATAAAAAGGAAATCATTGCTCTATCTTCCATCAAAGTGCTTGGCACCAATGAAATTATTACCACTATTCCTACCGAAGATGAACATTTTCTTAAGCTTCAGATCGGTGATGCTTATAAAAATTCATTAATAGAGTTGTTTACTAAATAACTTAGATAAATCTAGGCGATTTTCAGGAATTATCTTTTCATTGAAATGCTATACTTCATCTCTTAGTCCCTTACAAATATGTTATTTTTTCATCTCGGGGATCAAGCAGATAATAAATCTATAAAAACCTGCATTATCTGCACAATCTGCTAGAGTTTTTTCTCTATTGAGATTTTTATTACATTTTTTACTGCATTCATTACATTTTAAAAACCAAGGTCTTTTAAGATAAATATATTCTTATCAACTTTGCATCAAAATATAGGAATCATGAACTTGGGTAAATACAGAAATTTAATTTTCTACATCACTACAATAGCTGTCTTTTCCTGCCTGATGTACTTCTTCATTATTGAGGGACAAACTCTGGAAGTAAAAGAGAATATTGTTACTAAAACCAGTACGGGCTCAACCTGGGATAATTTCCTGGAGTCCTTCAAAACAAACCTTCATCATCCCTTAGCATTATTACTGGCTCAGATTGTTACGATCATCCTTACCGCAAGGCTTTTCGGGTGGATCTGTATGAAAATAAAGCAGCCAAGTGTAATCGGTGAAATGATTGCGGGTATTGTGTTAGGTCCGTCTCTTGTAGGAATGTACTTTCCTGAGTTTTCAGCTTTTCTATTCCCTAAAGAATCGTTAGGTAACTTACAGTTTTTGAGTCAGATAGGCTTAATTCTATTCATGTATATTGTAGGTATGGAACTTGATCTGAGTGTTTTAAGAAAAAAAGCACATGACGCGGTGGTAATCAGCCATGCCAGTATCATTATTCCTTTTGCACTGGGAATTGGGCTTTCTTACTTCATTTATCAGGAGTTCTCACCGGATGGTATTCAGTTTACCTCTTTTGCGTTGTTTATTGCAATATCTATGAGTATCACTGCTTTTCCGGTATTAGCAAGGATTGTACAGGAAAGGAATCTTCAGAAAACCAAACTCGGAACTATTGTTATCACCTGTGCGGCAGCCGATGATATTACAGCCTGGTGTATCCTTGCAGCAGTGATTGCTATTGTGAAAGCCGGTTCTTTTGCAAGTTCAATCTACGTTATCATCATGGCAATTGCTTACGTATTTCTAATGATCAAAATCGTAAGACCATTCCTGAAAAGGATTGGAGATCTTCAGGCAGGAAAAAATACGATCAGTAAACCTATGGTTGCTATTTTCTTCCTTACTCTGATTTTATCATCTTATGTAACGGAGGTTATTGGAATTCATGCTTTATTCGGAGCCTTTATGGCAGGAGCAATTATGCCTGAAAACACCAAATTCCGAACTCTATTTATTGATAAAGTAGAAGATGTGGCATTGGTACTTCTTCTTCCCTTGTTCTTTGTATTCACGGGACTTCGTACCCAAATTGGTCTTTTAAATGACAGCCACCTTTGGATGACAGCCGGCTTTATTATTCTTACCGCTGTTGTGGGAAAATTTGCTGGAAGTGCCTTAACGGCAAAATTTGTCGGAATCAACTGGAAGGAAAGCTTAACGATTGGAGCTTTGATGAACACCAGAGGACTTATGGAGCTTATCGTCCTGAATATTGGTTATGATCTTGGAGTATTAGGTCCTGAAATCTTTGCCATGCTTGTGATAATGGCTTTATTTACCACTTTCATGACAGGTCCGGCATTGGACTTCATTAATTTCATTTTTAAATCCAAAAAGGATGAAGACGAGCTTATTCATGATAAAAATGACTCAAAATATAGAGTCTTACTTTCATTTGATAAGCCGGAATCCGGAAGTACACTATTAAAATTAGCCCATGATTTCACCAATAAAATGAATGGCAATAAAAGCATTACTGCGATGAATATTGCTCCTGTGGATGAAATGCATGCTTATGATATTGATGAATATGAGGATTCCCAGTTTCAGAATGTCATTGAAACGTCCCATGAACTGAATCTGGAGGTCACAACCCTTTTCAAAGCTTCTACCGATATAGAAAACGACCTTACCAGCATTACGAATAAGGGAAATTATGACCTTTTACTCATCATGCTTGGAAAATCTATGTATGAAGGAAGTTTACTGGGCAGATTATTAGGTTTCACTACTAAAATTATCAATCCTGAAAAGCTTTTGAATACAGTAAAGGGCAAAGGAAATATCTTCAACAATTCTCCTTTTGACGACTTTACATTGCAAATTTTAGATAAAGCTCATATTCCTGTAGGAGTATTGGTAGAAAAAGATTTCACAGTAGCAGATAAGGTATTTGTACCGATTTTCAACCTGAGCGATTTTTATCTCCTTGAATATGCGAAAAGACTGATCAACAATAATAATTCTCAAATTATCATTCTGGATGCTGCAGGACAGATTCGCAACAATATTGAGGTAAAAGAATTGATCAGAAGCATTGAGCAGGTTGCCCCGAATCATATTACTTTATATAATGAGAAAAAAATTGAAAAAGAATTCCTGAACTCACAAGACCTAATGTTAATCAGCAGCAAAAGCTGGAAAAACCTGATTGATACGAAGAGTCTTTGGCTTTCTGATATTCCTTCAACTTTAATTATATCAAATCCGTAACACAGATATTTTCTATTTCTATTTGAAGCTGTAAATATTATTCGTTGTCTGTAAAGAAAAAACGTATATATTTATAGCTTCATTTTTTTGGATATGCTGATTAATCATGAAAATGGTACCATAGAACTGGAAGCCTTCAACACCAATCTTTATAAGGGAATGCTGCTCAGCCAGCTTCAGGAAACTGATTTTTATAAGGAAAAGTATTATAATATGTGGGATGTAAAGACCGGATATTTCTGGTACTACTTCCATCATATAGATATTCTAGGTTATCAGGTTCATTTTCAATTGTGCTTTTGGGATGACCAGCTTCACAGTATCCATATGAATACACGGGAAAGCACCGATGCCAAGAACTGGAATGAATGGAGTGAGGAAAAGGAAATGCAGGTATTTTACAGAAATAATATGTTCCTGACTTCAGCTCTAGGAATACCACCAACCCGAAAAACGAAAACGCCTTACCCAAGGTGTACTTTCAGTTTCCCATGGGGAGAGATATGGTCTGTTTATGACCCTAGAAGTGCCAGCAGCCTGATGGGAATCAACTATTATGAAGAGGAAAACAAAAAATAACCACAAAAACAAAAGATTATACTATGTGCCGATATGCCATGATGGTTTACAAAGGTCATTATGCCTGTTTTAACTGCCAGAAAACTTTTAAACGTAAAGTTTTAAGAGATGTTGACAAACATGCTCAATTTTCAGTGGAAGCCAAATGTCCTGAATGCGGAGAGTTGATGGCAAACATGGGGCTGGATTTTGAATCTCCGGCAAAAAACGATCATAAGCAGTGGGCACACATTAAAAATCTTTATAAAGTAGGGATTACTTTTCACTCTTGCGGATGCTCAGGTCCGGGATATATTCCTCAAGACCGGGAAGCCATTATTAAATATTTTGAAAAAATCCGCTCGCAATATATGCATTCATTGGTATTCTGGAGATACCGTGTAGAGCCTGAGACAAAAAGGGAACGCGAGATTGAGTATCAAAAAAATGGTCCCAAATTATGGGCTATCAGCCAAAATGCTTTTAAGCAAACGGTAACTAATCAGGAAGGAATTAATTATTGGATTGATAAAATCAAAGAGGTTGAAGAGCGTTTAAATATCATCCGAAATAGTAAATAAAAACTAGTGAAAATTAACTTCTGAGTCTTATTTAGACTACAAAATCAATAATAATTGTAGTACTTTATTCTAGTGTAGGTTCTTTATATTACATAAATTCTGCAGATTCTTAAACACTAAGATTCAAAAGAAAGACATCATGGAAATGAATATTTTTTGAGCGTAAGAACATTCCATTCAGCTAAGACTTTTTAGCTAACAAAAAAAATGATCCTTGCTGAGTGAAACGCCTTGGCGATCTTAAAGAATACTCTACACAATTATAAAACCCTAGCGATCATTGCTCTAATAATGAAACTCAGTGAATATAGCCTGCTTAGATTTTTTACTTTAGATATAATATCCCTCGCTAGTTGTACAGACTCAGCAGATTATTGACTTTGTTAATATTTTACTTCTCTTTTTCCAGCTTCAAAAGCCTTCTAAAATCATCCTTCATGCTCTTATCCTCCTCTTCCATATATTGCCCACTGAAAGGTGCTCCACAATCCTGACTATTGACAATATGGATAAGACTTCCTTTTTCAAAATAGTTTCTGGTTTCAGTGATCACTGATTTTTCAAAATCAAAAGCTTCAGTATCATTATTTTCTTTCATGGTCTTTTTATCATAGAAAAGCGGGCGGTTATACTTATAATCTTTTTCAAAGACAAAAGATAGATTTCCGTTTAACAGATAGTATTCAATCAAGACCTGCCCTGTTTCACCGTAATGTCTTGCCATTATCTTTTCCAGTCGCTTATTTTTATAGTAATAAGTTGCTTCACCTCCTTCGGTAGACTCTCCTTCAATAGATTTCTTTTTGATGGAGGTCCATTTTGTAATTGAATTGATTCTCTTAAAATTAGCCTGAATTGGTTTTAAACGATCTTTCAGGTATTCATTAGGCTCAATATCTTCTTCATTACGGCTTTCCTTGATTCTTACCGTATCATTTTGAGGAATAAATGTGTTTCCTGCATAGACAGAATTTATGGTTATAAACAGGATAAAAATCCCCTGCAGATATTTATTTTTCATAGGATTGTGTTGAGGTATTGAAAGGCTTACTGAATTCTTTGTACAAAACTAGTAAACTTCTTTGGGTTTGAATCAAAATTTTCAGGAATGTCTTATCATAGTTTTACTACAATTTTTAAAAATTAATTCTCTATCGCTCTAAGTCATGAAGAAGAGTTGAGCTACCAACACAATATAACGATAACACAAGGATAAATATGAAAAATGATGTCATACAAAAAGGTAATACATTCAGTTCGATTGCTCGAAAATTTAAAATGAGAATATTTTAAAAACGTATCAAAATCTTAACTTTTCAGATGAAGATATTATGCAGGAAAACCTTCTCGGAACAGCGATTCTTATTCCTAAAGAAAATGTAAAAGACAAAAAATGTAGAGTAGAGAAAATTCAAAATATAACCACCTATTACATCCAAGATGCTGATGGCTATACTAATTTAAGAAAAGATAAAAATACTTCCTCACAAATCCTACAAAAAATAAACACAGGTGAACAAATTGAGATTTTAAATCAGAACGGAGATTGGTGGCTGGTAGTTTCTAAAGAAGAAAAAAAAGATATGTGTGTAAAAGCAGGATAAAATCTAAGTAAATTTATCATCATGAAAAACATAATTACCATATTATCCATACTTACCTTATCTGCCTGTAATAAAACAATAAAAAAGGAAAAAGTTCAGCCTGAAAAGGTAAATAGCACCTTCAATACTGTTTTAGAAAAACAAATAATGGCTGGTGCAGCTTCGGAATATGGGAGTTTTGATCATTATGATAAGAAGGACCTCGATGCCTTAGTAGAAATTGAAGCCACTTACTTACAACAAAATGGCTTCAAAAACATAAGCAACGAAGACTTTATAAAGAAAATAGAAGAAATATTTAATAGAAAAATTGATCCGGCATCTACCACAGCATATTTGAAAATAAGTCCGAATGACAAATGTGATAAAGACCTAAATTTCAAGCCATTTACAGCAGACAACCAATATATTTATATCTCAAAAAAATATAATCTGATTACTTACTTTTATCCTTTACCTACCATCATCGATTATAAAACCTTATATCCAAAACTGACTGTTTTAGAAAATATACCCATTGAAATTGAGGTTGAAGGAGAAAAAATCAATGCAGCCAGATGGAAAGATATTCCTGATCTTCAACAGATACGTAATGATAATTTACAAATCCTCACTGCCCGAAATAAATACCTTTTCAATGACAGCAAAGCTGATCTTGCATGGCTAAAGTCAAATGACAAACAATTCCTTGAAACACTCGTAAAGAACTTCGGTTATGTAAAAGATAAAGACCTAGTAAACTTTATTCTGCAAAATAATTACAACAATACTGACGAATTTGAAAAGGTTTTATTCAATGTAAGGTGTAATGGTGATATTATATTCAATAAAGAAGTGATAGATGTGATAGATGTGATAGCACACCTTTCATCCGGCGATAAAACGAAATACTTAAATTCCATTTCCGACCTGATTATTAAAGAAACTAAAGACAATAACTCTTTGATCTTCTCTGATAAAAGTTTTGAGAAAAAAGCTGAAATGCTGGGTAAATTGGCATATTATTCAACTAAAATCACTGAAAGCAGCAATATATATTATATTTTTTTCAGTACTCTCAACGGCAATCTGGAAGGTAAAAACTATGAAACAGAATTCAAAAAAAATAATTATTACAATATTCAGGATTTTAAAAAGATCTGGGAAGAAACAAAAACAGGTGGCATCAGCTATCCCGGTATGGAATAATATCTCGCTGAAGATAAAAAATGGTACTTTTGAAAATAGTTTAACCCTTGAAAACTTACGTCCATTACTTATCAATACATCATAAAATAAATTCTAATACCATAACTGATGATCAAAATATTTACTGTAGTTATAATTCTCTCTACTCTCCTATCCTGCCTGAAAAAAGATGAAAAACAGGGTATAAAAAAAGAAGTTACGGATACAGTTCTCTCCACCGCCATTAAAACAAAAAATGATTCAAAAGATATAAAGGCAAGCGTTTCTCTTCCTTTTGATTTTGAAAACTATCAAAAAACCTGCTTTACAGGTAACCCTTCCGAATGCCAGCAAAAATATCCTACTTTAGCTATATCTGAATACGATAAAATCATGAAAATTATCGGAACTAAGGATGGTCAGCCAGAAAGTATATTTTCTATACAATCCACCATTGAAACGTCTTTTGATATTTATGTTTTGTATTATGAAGGAGATTCCAGTTTACAGGATATCATCACGGTCCATAATGATAAAATTATCAGCCACCAATCGATAGGATATGCTATGCCGGAAAATGAAACCTATGACACTTTTATTATCAATCCTGATATGACAATCGATATATACGAAGTAAGTTATGCAGACAATTCCAGAAAGAAAAAGGAAAAATACAGAATATCAGCAGAGGGTAATATCTCCAAAATATAATTCAATCAGATGGCAAAATATATTTTAATTCTGATAGCATTCATGTATTTGTTCCATTCCTGTAAAGGTCAAAAGGAAGAAAACACCAATACTTTAACAGAGAAACACAACAATAAAAAAGGTTTTAAGGCACAAAAGATTAATAACCAAAAAGATGAAACATTTTTCAAATTTCAGGATCTTACCATAGAATTAAAATTCAATAACGGAAGCTCTAATGTAATGATCAATAATAATGAATATCTCACGTCATTAGTTTTGGAAAGTACCAATATCAATGTATGGTATTACAAACAGGATCAGGAAGATAAAATCATTATGATCGAAGGAAATGATTACTATAGTTCTATTTTTCATGTCTATCACTTTTATCATCAGAAGCTCTTTTATTTGGGGTATTTTTATGTAGACCAGCCCAATATTGAGAATGAAAGACCTTATAAAAAAGATTTTAACATCACCTCAAAGAAAAATAAAATCATCATTGAAACAATACTGAACGGCGCGGTAAAAGTAAGAAACGCTTTCACAGACAAAATCAATGAAGCTCAAAAACTCTAAATAATTGAAAGAATATTTTGTTTTTCAGATCATAGATTTCAAATAAAATTGTTCTAAAAAAACGATGTAAAGGTGTTTCATTCAATAAAAAAACTTTTCTTTGTGCAGCAAAATCGCTCTTTTGAATCCTATTTTTTTATCAAAATGAGCATAAAAGATTACCTGAATAACTAATATCATGAAAAAGACACTTCCATTTTGCTTTATATTGTTGGTGACAGCATGCAAACCAAACAATCAGAGAAAAGCAATATTGAAAAAAACATTTCTCCTAAGACTTCTACAAAAATAGATTTTATTAATTATCCTGTTGATGATCTTGAAGGAATCACAGGCACTGGTGATGAAGGTGTATACCGTAATTTTGACTTCAATTACAAAGATGGAGAAACCATGTTCATTCTCATTCCCAAAATTGGGGCGAAAAATTGGTATAGCCAGCAAGTCACTCAATATCAAGGACAAGATGTAGATTCCATGATTGATGCTAACTTGAGTAAACAATCATTCAAAAGCCTCAGCAAAGAATTTAATATCTGTATTTTCCATACCCCAAAAAAGTATCTTAAACACACTCCCAATCTGGATGCCCCCTATACACCACAAGTACCAAGAAAGGTATTTTTATATCAATATGACAGCAACAAAAACATCTGGAATACCATTGATACCTTTGCTGTAAACAACGAAAATGATGAGGCAGAAGAAAATAAATGGAGAGAAAAAATGATGTCTAAGCTAAATTCATCAGATGTCAATCAAAGTATAGTAGATTATGTCCGATCTAAAAACGAAACACATAAGCTGATTCTCAATAAAGAATGTGATCTTAACAACGATAATCTCTCAGACAGAGTGCTTGTCTTTTCACCTAGAAAAATTGATGCTCAAAATAGATTTTCTACAGTATATGTATTGATTCATAAACCGGATAAAGGTTTAACAGAATACAGTAACAGCAGGATAATCAATGCGTACAATCCGAATTCATATGCAGAAGGTTTCATCAATATTAGCATTAAAAGCAATTTCTTTACAATAGAGGAAAATATTTCAACACAGCCTCAACAAAATAAATACACAACATTCGTTTTTAATAAGAAAAATAAATCTCTGGATTTACATAAATTAGGCTTTACAACCCTATATCCTGATACATCTCAAGATAAGGAAATTACCTATACATCTCAAGATTTTGGATTGGTTTCTTTTGAGAAGTATGATCCGAAGACTATTAAATACTAGAATATATCTTTTCAAAAAAGTATCATAAAGCTTGAGCAGAAAATGAAAAAAATATTCCTCACAGCACTGGTTAAAATATTTTGTGACCAATGAAATTTTATTCATTCAAAGAAAGCAGCATAAAATTTCTCAATTTAAAAAAATATTTTATAAATTTGCTTCGTGAATTTTAACAACGGAACATATTATTATAGAATTTTTAACTCAGATCTGGGATAGGGATTCTTATGAACATAACTTAAAACCTCGTCCTAGGACGAGGTTTTTTTATTTAAAAAAATTAAAAGATGAAAATAAGTATTATAGGAGTAGGATTGATAGGAGGTTCAATGGCACTGAAATTAAGACAGAAAAACATCGCCAGCTTTATCTATGGAATTGACCATAATAAACAGCATATCAGTGATGCATTAGACCTGAAAATTATTGATGTAGAAGCAAATTTGGAACAAGGGATCAAAGATTCAGATCTTATTATTCTTGCCATTCCGGTAGATGCTACCAGAAAATTACTTCCGAGTGTTTTGGATCTTATATCCGATCATCAGACCGTTATGGATGCAGGATCTACAAAAGCAGGAATTGTAGGAGCCGTTAAAGATCATCCGAAACGTTCAAGATTTGTAGCTTTTCACCCGATGTGGGGTACAGAAAACAATGGACCAAAATCTGCTATTGCAGACAGTTTTGCAGGGAAAGCCGGAGTAATTTGCAATAAGGAAGAATCTGCAGATGACGCATTGGAGACAGTCGAAAAAGTTGTCAATGCCCTTGATATGCACATGATTTACATGAATGCAGAGGATCATGACATCCACACGGCTTATATTTCGCATATTTCCCACATCACGTCTTACGCCCTTGCCAATACCGTTTTGGAAAAAGAGCGTGAAGAAGAAACTATTTTCCAGCTTGCAAGTTCTGGTTTTTCCAGTACAGTTCGTCTTGCAAAATCACATCCGGAAATGTGGGTTCCTATCTTTAAACAGAACAAAGAAAATGTATTAGACGTTCTGAATGAACATATCAGCCAGCTCAGAAAATTCAAGTCTGCTTTAGAAAAGGAAAACTACGAATACCTTGAAGAACTGATTACCAACGCCAACAGAATCAGAGGTATTCTAAGATAAAATAACAGATATATAGTTTTTAAAAATATTTAAAGCCACAAAAGTTTCCATTGTAAACTCTTGTGGCTTTTATAATGATCAGAATAATAAAATCAATTTTAAAACTTCATCATCAGCCCTACTCCATTTCTATCATTAAGAACATAATAGTCTGGCTTAAATCTCTTTATATCAGCTGTACTGTAGTTATTCATTGCTTCTTTCATCTGTGAATGTCCTACCAATTTAAATACAACACCGGTACCTGCCCCAATCAATCCTATAATAAGTGGAATCGGAGATCCTTTTGAATCACCATTTTTCACACTGTTATCATTAGCTTTGGAAACATTTGAAAGTCCTCCAATTACAAAGCATGCTGCACCTCCCACTACTAAACCAGTTCCAATATTATTAAGAGTACGCCCTTTCATATATTGTGGATCTTTCTTCTGAATTAGATAATTTTTGATGTCTTTTTTAACAGTCAGTTTAGTGTCTTGATTTTTTACCGTTTCAGTAAGACTTTCTGAAGACATAGTTCCAACTGCTATCTTTCCTTCCTCCTGAATTCCTTTCACAGAATTATCGTACAGAAATTCCTCTTCCCCATTTTGCGTATTGATATAAGTTACTTTTCCTTTAGTATAAGACAACTTCTTATAATGGATTGTTTGATTAGTTTGGGTAATAATAATTCCTTTTTCAGAAGATTCAGGAATACTGATTTGTGAATATGCGGCAAATGAAGCCAAGGCAAAAAGCAGCATAAAAGCTTTTCTCATGTTTATTAGTTTTTGGCAAAAGTATTTGTTTTTAGATAAAGAACAAATAGCTGTTCATTTTTTTCTACTTTCAGGTTTAAAAATCATATTCATCAAAAATAAAATTTTAATAAAATTAAAATAAATTTTAACTTTATTAAAAAAAATATTACTTTCGTAAAAAATAAATTCAATGAAGTTACCAATAATCTGCCCAAGTTGTGACCATACTCTTAATGTTAGTCAAATGAAATGCCCCAGCTGCAAAACTGAGGTAAGCGGAGATTATGAGCTTCCCGTACTCCTTAAACTTAATCGTGATGAGCAGGATTTTGTCCTTAATTTTTTTCTTTCCAGCGGAAGCATCAAAGAAATGGCGAAACAGGCGGGTTTATCTTATCCTACCATGAGAAATAAGATGGATGACTTGATTACAAAAGTAGAACAACTGAAAAATAACCTGTAAAACAAAATATATGAACTGGAAAACAATTTTTAATCCATTTGAAAGGTTTAACGAAAAACTACTTCTATTCACTGGACTTATAACCATTATTCTTTCCATAATCATGGGTTATTGGACGAATACTACTTTTACAAGTATTTACAGGATCAGTAATATTGAAAATGCAACTCTCAGAAATATAGCACTTCCTACTCTATTGAGCTTTGCAGTAGCTATTGGAATTCTTTGTGTATTGGGAAAAATTCTCAACAGAAAAACCAGAATCATCGATATTATCAACACCGTTTTAATATCCCAACTCTTTTTGATTATTATCCAGGGTATCGGAAAAATACCATTTTTAAAGCAGGCAGGAAAAAATGTCATACAATATCAGTCTAATCCCACAGGTACTTTCCCTTTTTTAGATTTCCTGATCATGATCACTCTGACTCTTGTTACGATTACTACGCTCATCTACAGTATGACTCTCTATTACAATGGATTCAAAACAGCAACAAATATCAAAAAATGGCAACATATTGTACTCTTCTGCATCGTATCGCTGATTAGTGCTTTAGTTTGTCAGCTTACAATTAATCAAATTATTTAAATACCATGAAAATCAAATTATTATTGGTGCTAGTCTTCCTGGCACAGTTTTGTTACGCCCAAATTGAAGGAACCTGGAACGGGAAATTGGATACTCAATCTGCAAAACTTCCTCTCGTGATTACAATAACAAAAAAAGCGAAAGGTTATACTTCAACATTAGCTAGCCCACAGCAAAGTTCTCAGGAATTTCCTGTAGATAAAACAGATTTCAACAACAATGAACTTACTTTTGAAATAGGAAGTATCAATGCAGGTTATAAAGGAGTTTACAAAACTGATCATTTTGAAGGTGATTTTATTCAAAATGGACAGAAATTAAAATTAAATCTTTACAGAGAAATCAAGTCTGAAGAGGATAACATTCCTTATCTCAACGGAAAAGCTATTAACACTCAAAAGATCGATGATTTTTTAAATTATATGGTTCAAAACAACCAGGAAATCGGAAGTATATCTATTTTCAGAAATGGAACAGAGGTTTACAAAAGAGATTTTGGACAAAAACTTTTACCCGCGAATGTTACCTATGATCAAAACACAGGATACCAGATAGGTTCCATCAGTAAAATGATCACAGCAGTTATGCTTCTTCAACTAGTTGAAAAAGGAAAACTCAATCTGTCTGATCCACTTTCAAAATTTTATCCCGAAATTCCTAATGCTAAAAAAATCACCATAAAAAATATGTTGAATCATACCAGTGGTTTGACTGATTATGTAGGAAAACCTGGTGACAATAACTGGTTATTCGACAAACCTGTGGGAGATAGAGCCATTATCGATACCATTAAAAAAAATGGAGTAAGCTTTCAACCGGGACAAAAGACAAGATATTCCAATTCTGCTTACTTTTTATTAAGTAGAATTCTGGAAAAAATATATAATCAACCTTATAATGTAATTTTAAAAGAAAATATTCTTGACAAAATCGCTATGTCTGATACTTTCTCTGTTCTTGATAATCCTAAGAATATCTTTAAATCATATGAATTTAAAAAAGACAGCTGGGCACAAGTTAAAGACTTTGATTTTCATAATTGTATCGGACTGGGAGATATTACTTCCACTCCTAAAGATTTGAATATTTTTATCAATGCTTTATTCAATGGAAAATTTGTAAAAAAAGAAACCCTTGACATGATGATTTCCAATAAAGAGGAAAAGTTCTTCGGGACAGGAATCATGAAAATGCCGTTTTACAACATTATCTATTACGGACATGGTGGTGATACTGCGGGAAGTCATTCTACGCTTGGTTATGATCCTAATGACCAGCTATCCTATGCCATTACCATTAATGGACAGAACTTTGCTCATAACAGATTTTACATTGCTCTTCTGAATCTAATCTACAACAGAGATTATACGTATCCTGTATTTAACAATGCTACAATACCTGTGGCTCAACTGGAAAAATATGTAGGAGATTATTCGTCTAAAGATATTGATCTGGGAGTAAAGGTATTTATCAAAGAGGAAGGGTTATATGCTCAGGCTTCCAATCAAGCTGAATTTCCTCTGACAGCTACAGAAAAAGATCAGTTTACATTTGATAAAGCCGGCATAAAGCTTGATTTTATTCTTGAAAACAATCAGCTTAAGCTTACTCAAGGCGGGAAGACTTTTTTGTTTAATAAAAATAAGTAGAGCTTAAACAACTGAATAGCCCCGGTTTTTGTCATTGCGTAGGAATATAACCTGAGATTTGATATGTAGCAGTTAGGTTCCTACAGAATAATAAACGATAAAAACAAAAAACCTTAGACACAAGATCTAAGGTTTTTTATATTTTAAAATAATTCTTAACATTCAGGAACGTTCACCGCAATTGCTAATCCTCCTTCTGAAGTTTCCTTAAAACGATCACTCATAGATTGTGCCGTTTCCCACATGGTCTGAATTACCTCATCCAATGTTACTTTTGCTTTGGCAGGATCACTTTCTAATGCAATATTCGCTGCTGTAATCGCTTTCATTGCTCCCATTGTATTTCTTTCAATACAAGGAATTTGTACAAGTCCTTTGATTGGGTCACACGTTAGCCCAAGATGATGTTCCATAGCAATTTCTGCCGCCATCAATACCTGTCCTACGTTTCCTCCTAAGATTTCTGTAAGCCCAGCCGCAGCCATTGCAGATGACACTCCGATTTCAGCCTGGCAACCTCCCATTGCTGCAGAAATTGTAGCATTTTTTTTGAATAAAGTTCCTATTTCACCTGCAACCAATAGAAAACGAATAATATCATCCTCACTGATTGACTCTGTAAAGGCTTGGGAATACATCAAAACGGCAGGAATTACACCACTGGCACCATTTGTAGGAGCTGTAATAATTCTTCCGAAGCTTGCATTTTCTTCATTTACAGCCAACGCGAAACAAGCAATCCATTTATTGATATTGGTAAAGTTTTCTTCTGCATCTACTACCTGCTGGAACCATTCGTCTTTATTTTTATAGATCTTATCACCCAACAGCTTTCTGTTGATACCGGCTGCTCTTCTGGAAACATTTAATCCTCCCGGAAGAATTCCTTCTTTATTTACACCTTTATAAATACACTCCTTGATCTGTTCCCAGATATAAAGTGCTTCCTGTTTTGTCTCCTCCTGTGTTCTCCAGCTTTCTTCGTTGATGAAAATAAGATCTGAAATTTTCTTAAGACCAAGCTTCTCACAATATTTAGCAATATCAGAAGCCTTATGACAAGGGTACAAAGTACGTACACACTGTTTTTGTATAGAATTTTTCTCCTGGCTTGCGATAAAACCTCCGCCCACAGAATAAAAATCCTGAACAAGCTCCGTTCCATCTTCAAAAACAGCCCTAAAGATCATCCCGTTCGGGTGAAAATCAAGGTTTTTCTTCATGTTTAAGATCAAATGATGTCCGTATATAAACGGAATCACCTTCTCACCTCCAAGATTAATGGTTTGAGTACTTTTTATATAGTCTATTTTCTCATCAATTTTTGAAGTATTGATCGTCTTAAAATCTTCTCCGTTCAATCCAAGCATTCCGGCTATGTCTGTTCCATGCCCAATCCCTGTTTTTGCCAGTGAACCAAAAAATTCAAGAAAAACTTCTTTAACTTCAGCTATTGATCTCTCTCTTTTAATAATCCTGATAAATGCAGATGCTGCATTCCAAGGTCCCATTGTATGCGAACTGGACGGACCTATCCCTACTTTAATAATCTCAAAAACCGATATTGATTCCATAAATGATTCTTCATTTTCCTCAAAGCAAAGATACATGATAAATCCTAATAAAAATCAGTATTCGGCAGAGGTTTAATGATTATTTAAGAATTTTGGCGACTATAGGAACAATAAAAATCTAGACTATACTTGTATCTTTCTTTTCAATGGAAATTTCCTTCTCTGAATCTTTAAATATTTCATTTAATATTTTGGAAACTTCCTTAGATTTAGTCGCTGGAAATAAATGGGTTCCTCCTTTAATTACATAATCCGGTTTTGAATTTTTGATAGGAAAAACAATATCCTTATCTCCCAATATCTGGATGACATTAGGGTTTTCATCAAATTTCCATTCCGAGACCTTTTCTACAGACCATTTCAGATAATAAGGATCTCTTACTCTAAAATACTGAAGCAGCCTGGGGTTTTTAGGATCAAAAAGTTTTCTGATGATTGCATATACATTGGCAGCTTTTGTATTGAAAAGACCTACCGGTAATATGCGTGGGATTTTGGTGACTTCCCCTGTTTTTATGAATTTGGATTTTTCTTTATCAGATTTTATGCTTCCAAGGATTACAACCTTCTCAGCAGGTTTCAATTGGTTAATCTCCTGAACCATTATTCCCCCAAAAGAATATCCTACTAAACAGAATGGTTCTGAAGTATCTACTTTCTCTGCCATTCTCTCTACATAGGCATGAAAAGGCTCATTTTGCTTTGGAATAAGCCAATCTATAAAAATCAATTCGCAGTGCTTGGGAAACTCCAGCCTTTCAAGTACTTTAAAGTCTGCTCCAAGACCGCTTACAACATAAATTTTCATAGTACTAATTTATAAAAAATAAGGAAAAGGAAGTATTTTAGGTTGAAAAGAATTTGATATCCAAAACTTAGAATATAAAATTTAAAAATTACCAGAAAATACATGTTTAGATTCTTTCAGAATGAAAAATTGAATACGTTCATGAAATTATAACCTTTAATTCGACGCAGAGTTTTAAAAATATAATTACAAAAAAAGAGCAGCTCCTAAGAACCGCTCTTTTTTATCAATATAGTATTTAATCTTACTTCTTTTTCTTTACAGGAACTCTGTTGTCATTGTCAATTTTTTCAGTAGAAACTTTGAACTGGATATCCATTTCGTTCTTGATGAAATAATCTTTCAATGAAGATTGATAGAATACTTTAAAGTCTCTTCTGTTCAGAGAGAATTTCGCAGACTCAATGACTGTTGTAAACTGAGTAACATATACGTTTGCCGGGAAAGAGATTGTTTTTCTCACTCCTTTCAGAGTAAGATCTCCATACACGGTAGAATTGTATTCACTGTTTGCTAAAGGAATAATTTTAGTCAAATGAAACTTCGCAACCGGGAATTTTTTAACTTCGAAAAAGTTTGAGCTTTTCAGGTCATCTGTTAATTTAATCTGATCTTCATCAGAAACATCTCCAGCCATCATACTTCTCATATCTATAATGAATTCTCCATCTACCAAAACAGTATGATCAAAGTTGAATTTTCCACTCTTTAACTTTACCGTTCCGGAGTGAGAGGAAGCTTCAGTTTTTACAACCTTATATCCCCACCATCTGATTTCTGATGAAGTCACTTTTGAAACTTTATCAAATTTCTTTTGGGCAGAAACAAATGATATGCTTGCGCACACCATAGCAAACAATAGTAATCTTTTCATTCTTTTTTATTTACAATTCAACAAAAATAAAAAAAAGTGTAGAACTTCTACACTTTTAATAATCTTTTTTTGATTAATTTATTGAGCAGTCACCTTTACAATCATATCGATGTCATCTTTTAAAAATACATCCTGCATAGAAGACTTGTAAGATACATCAAATTTTTGTCTGTCAAAAGAGAACTTATTAGAGACTAAACTTACTACTCCTTTGCTGTAAGCAATCTTAGCAGGGAAAGAAACCGCATTGGTTTTTCCTTTTACAGTAAGATTTCCAGTTACCAGAGAGTTGTAGATTTTATCGTTGTTTTTCTTTACAGAAGTAATTTTAAAAGTAGCTGTCGGGAATTTTTCAACTTCAAAGAAGTCACCATTCTTAAGGTGTCCGTTCAGTTTTTGTTGAGAATCACCTGTAACGTCAGTTGCATTGATAGAAGTCATATCCAATACAAAGCTTCCTCCTACAAGCTGGTTTCCTTTCATTACCATATCACCTGATGTTACCTTCACAGTTCCGTCGTGAGAACTTGCTTCAGATTTTGCTACTTTATATCCCCACCAGTGAACATCAGATGCTACTACTTTTTTGGATTGTCCGAAAGCTAAACCACCAGCTAATACTGCTAATAAAAATATTTTTTTCATTGTTTAGAATTATTTTAATTAAGTTTAAACAAAGATAGCCATCTTATTTGATAGATTTCATTGATGTATATCAAGAATCTCAATTATTTTTATGAATAATATCATCCCATAAAAAAACTCCGAATTTCTTCGGAGCTTTTATTTTATACTTGATAGTAGGCTGTATACAGAGCCATACCTTTTAATGCGGTGTGATTTTGCTTGACCAGATAGATAGGAATATTTTTAAGCATTCCCTCCATTTTATCACTGATCTTGAATTTTTCATAGAATTTATCTTTGTCAATATATTCTCTCACCATCTGAGGAATATCACCAGCAATCAGTAATCCTCCCGTTGCTTTAACTTTTAAAGTAAGGTTATTGGCTTCTCTTGCTAAGAACTCAAGGAAAGTATCCAGAGCTATTCTACAAATTAATACATTATCCTCTACTGCTGCCTTGTATAATTCTTCAACAAAATTTCCATTGGCAAGACGATCGCTCAACCACTCAGGTTCCGGATGTCTTTTTACATCTCTCAGAAAACGATAAATATTGAATAATCCTGATTTTGATAATACATTTTCCCAACTTACAATTCCATAGATATTATTCAGGAACTGATAGAACTCCACTTCTACATTGGTTCTCGGTGAAAATTCCGAATGTCCTCCTTCTGTAGCAAATGGTCTAAGATTTTTCCCGTCAAAGAAATATCCGGCTTCACCAAGTCCATTTCCGGGAGCAAGAATTGCCACATTTCCTTTTTCAAGGTGACCACTTGTATAGATAGCATCCAGATCATCGTCTTCAAGAAGAGCCATTCCGTAAGCAGATGCTTCAAGGTCGTTCAGCATTTCTACTTTTTCAAAACCGAAATCTCTTTTGTATTCTTCAATGTCAAGGTTCCAGCCTAATCTAGCAGGGTTACTTTTCCCGTCAATCACAGGTCCCGGCACAGCCATTCCTAAACGTTTTACATTTTCTAACTGATTATCCTGAATGAATTTTCTCAGAATATCATTAAAAGAAGCATATTCCTTAGTAGAATATGTATTTTGAATTTTTATCTCAAGACCTCCGTTACCGGAAACAAAATAGCCTAAGATTGTTATATCTTCACGAAGACTTGCTCCAATGATAGAAACATTATCATTATTACTGTTCTCTACTCCTGGTAAATAAAGCGGAAATTTTGGATTCAGAATCATAACCTCAAATTTTACCAAATATAATAATTGTTTTCGTAATACCTGCACAGAACAAAAAAACCTTTCCACTTTCGTGAAAAGGTTTTGGTTAATAATTGTTTATATATTAAATCTAACTACTTTCCTAATGGAATATTATAACCGAATCCTACTCCGATATTCCCCACATTATAGTCCTGTCCTACTAAATCTCCTTTAGTTCCTACAAAAACCTTTTGGTATTGTACGAAGAAATTCCAGTCTCTGTTGTGGTATCCGATCTCCGGTTTGATATAGAAACCTCCGTTTGCTCTTTCCACGTTTGTGTTTGAAGCTACAGTTTTATCTCCTACAAGGAAACCATATCCTAAGTCAGTTCCGAAATAGAAACCTGTCTGTTTTGGATAAATTCTTACTAAAGCAGCTACAGGAACTACTCCTACATCATTATTTTTATAACCGTTGTTATCTTTTCCAAAATAGTGAGTATATCCTGATGCGATACCTAATCCAAATCCAGGAGTAATAAGGTTCTGATAAGCTACATCTACACCAACGGCAGCTGAAAGGTTATCTGAAGGAACTGCTAAACCAACATTCGCGCCTACTTTGATCATGTTGTTCATTTTTGAATCCTGTGCGCTTGCTATACCTGCTGTTAAAATTCCAGCTAGCAAAATTGCTTGTTTAAACATTTTCATAACTCTAATTTTTAAATTTTACTAAACAAGAGGATGTAAAAATCGTGCCAAGCAACGTGTTCTACAGTTTTTTAACACATAAAAAACAATTAAACAAATGATTATCAATGGTTTAATTTATCTTAAAATTTAAATAAACGTTTAACAATTTTTATAAAAAATAGAGCCTGAAATGTGAAATAAGTATAAAACGTTAAAGAATAAAATGTAACAGATTGATATAAAACAAATTCTATTACTGGAAAATGCAAAGACGCAAGAATATCTAAGATTTTTAGCAAGGATTTTTTTATTTTTTGCCACCAATGCACAAATAATTTTATACTATGCGGCTATGTTGTTAGCTTTTATCCCATCACTACATAGCTTTTAAAAACTGAAGATCAAATATTTTATTCGTGCATTGGTGGCAATTATAAAACTTTCTACAATTTTATTGCAGATAAAATCCTTACGCCTTACAACGCAGCATGCAAAAGACTTGTGCTTTTTCATTTTCCAACAATTCTACCTGCCGAATTCATTACTCATGATAATATTAACAATCCTTAACCCGTTATTATTTTAACCTTTTTCATCTTAACAGATCAAAAAAATAAACCTTTTCACTATGTCTGATTCACTATTAAAAAACAAACATCTTCTTTGGCGTGCCGGTTTCGGTGTTGGAATCAATCAGATTGATGATTTGAAAAGTAAGAATATAACAACGTTGATCAATGAATTATTCCAAGAAGACAACTTTAGTGACATCACTTACGACACTCCCGATATAGTTCCTACAGAAGACTACATGAATAGCACTGCTCCTGCAGAGAAGAAAAAGGAAATGCAGCGCCTCAACAGAGAGCAAAACAATGAACTTAACCTCAACTTTCTGGATAAAATAGTGAATAGCAAAGAACAGATGAGAGAAAAGATGGCTTTCTTCTGGCATGGACATTTTGCTTCAAGAGTTGTTAATCCGAAATTCAATCAACAGCTTTTAAATACAATCAGGAAAAATGCACTCGGAAATTTTAAGGAACTGCTTTTTGAAGTAAGTCAATCTCCGGCAATGCTCAATTTTCTGAATAATCAACAGAACAAAAAAGACCATCCGAACGAAAATTTTGCCCGTGAAGTAATGGAGCTTTTTACGATAGGAAGAGGAAACTATACGGAAAAGGATGTAAGAGAAGGTGCCAGAGCTTTTACAGGATGGAGTTATGATAAAGAAGGAAATTTTAAGGAAAGAAAAAACCAACATGATGAAGGAACAAAAACTTTTCTAGGAAAAACAGGGAATTTTAACGGATCAGATGTTTTGAATATTATATTGGAACAAAAAAGTACGGCTAAGTTTATTACAACTAAGATTTACAAGTTTTTCGTCAATGAAAATGTTGATCAGAATATCATTGATAAACTGAGTGCAAACTTTTACAATTCCGGTTATGATATAAAAAAGCTCATGACTGAAATATTCTCAAGTACATGGTTTTATGATCAGAAAAATATGGGAAACAGAATAAAATCTCCTGTGGAACTGATGGCTGGAATCATGCGAATCCTTCCTATGCAGATTCAAAATCCTGAAAACCTCATCGTTTATCAGAAATTATTGGGACAAATGCTGCTTTATCCCCCCAATGTTTCGGGCTGGGTAAATGGAAAAGCATGGATTGACAGTTCTACGTTAATGTTAAGGCTGCAAATTCCACAGATTTGGTCAGGTCTTCGTCCATTGGAATACAGTCCGCGACAGGATGATGATATTGATATGGGAATGAAATCTAAAGAATCTGCTTTGAACAAAACCTTTAAAAACCCTAATATCATTATAGACTGGAGCCGTGTTGATACAATTTTCGCCAGTAAGAATTGTGAAGATTATTTGATCGTAAATGGCAAAAGCTTGGATATAAATACGGTAAATAATTTTTCTGATAAGAGTTTAAAAATGAATATCATTAATCTGATGTCAACCCCTGAATACCAATTAATGTAATTCATTATTTCCAACCTAAATCTATCGTTATGCTAATCAAAAGAAGAGAATTCCTTAAGATCAGTTCACTTGCCACCGCTTCCCTATTAATGCCTAATTTTTTAAAGGCAATGACGATGGATGAAGCTTTGAGTACTACAACTCCTAATATTCTTATTGTACTTCAGTTTACCGGAGGAAATGATGGGCTAAACACCATTATTCCTTCCAAAAACGATATTTACTTCAGAAAGAGAAAAACGCTTGCTATACAGGATTCTTTATCTCTTACGGATGAAGCTGGAATTAATCCGGCACTCTCCTATTTTAAAGAGCTTTTTGATAATGGGGAGCTTTCTGTAATGAATAATGTAGGCTATCCTAATCCGGACAAATCTCATTTCCGAAGCATGGAAATCTGGCAATCGGCAAGCCGAAGTGATCAATTCCTGGAAACAGGATGGCTGGGACGCTTTCTGGATGAAGAATGTTATCGTTGTGAGCATCCTACACAGGCATTGGAAGTAGATGATATGCTCAGTCTTGCTTTAAAGGGTGAAAATAATAAGGCTTTCGCATTTAAAGATCCTAAGCGTTTATATCAAACGAGCCAGGAGAAATATTTTAAATCACTTTATGATCATCATCACGACGATGAAACAGTTTCTTATCTTTATCAAACCTTAGGTTCTACGATCAATAATGCTGGGTATATTTTTGAAAAAAGTAAAGCAAAAAAAACAGATCAGACATACCCTAATTCTCAATTGGGGAAGGATTTCAAAACGGTTGCTTCACTCATCAAATCAGACATTAACACTCAGGTTTACTATCTTTCTATCGGAAGCTTTGATACGCATGTAAATCAGAATGACAGACAAAAAAAGTTGTTTGGTGATATTAATGAGGCTGTACAATCATTTGTTGCCGATATGAAAAGTAATGGATTATTCAATAATATTTTACTGATGACCTTTTCTGAGTTTGGTCGCAGGGTTGCCCAAAATGCAAGCAACGGAACAGATCACGGAACAGCCAATCAAATGTTTTTTATTGGTGGGAATCTGAAAAAGAAAGGGATTTTGAACAATCTTCCGGATCTTCAGAATTTGAATGAAGGAGATTTGATTTACAAAGAAGATTTCAGAAAAGTATATGCTACGATCTTAAAAAACTGGCTAAAAGCGGATTCTTCTAAAGTATTGGGCTGGAAGGATGGCATTTATGATTTTATATAAATTGTTCAATATTTATTTAACCACAAGAACTTTAACACTTAAGTAATTTTAAAGTTATTATTAACTGCTTCAGAAGTTCACTTAAGTTTTTGAAAATCTACTATTTTTTGAATACTACAGAGAAAATTTCAGTTGAAGGACTGCTTATTCCCCTCCTCTAGAGGGGTGGCAAAAAATTCAAAGGATTTTTGACAGGGTGGTTTTCTAGCCCCTGCAACTCCTAATATCACAAAAAAAGAGACCATCCTTAATGACAGTCTCTTTTCAATAATTTTAAATTTTAAACTACTTTTACGTTTAAGCAGTAATCTGCTTTGGTTCTTTCTCTTTCTGATCTTCTTTTTTGTCAAGTTTCTCAGATATTTTTTTAACGATATATTCAATCGCTATAGGTGCTATAATGGCAATTAATGCTTTAAATATTCTTGATTTCATAGTGTGATTTTGTACTTGATTACTACAATTTCCAAGCCAAGATAAAAATTGGGGAAAAATTTTCAATTAAAAATTCACATAAAAGCAGGAATTCAAATTCATATAAAACCTATAAAATCAATATAAAACTAGTTTTCCTCTGGAAGTACCAAGTCCTGATAGTTTCTACTTCCAGCTTTGAATTTCTCTTCCATTCTCAACCTTAATTTCTGAGGTTTATGCACTACCAGAGAGTCGCCAAAGCCAAGTAACAACCTTTCTAATTCATAATTGATCTGTACACAGATTTTAAAAAGTGTTCCTTCTTTTGTTTCACTTACAATCTCCTGGCTTTTGTGAAGCGGTTTTGTTTTAACATAAGGAGCATTAGCCGAATCTACGAAGAAAACCACTTTTTTAGGGACTATTGATTCGGCAACGGTAACACCTACAATGTCTTTAAAGTACTCATCTCCATCAAGATTTCTATCAATATAAGTTGTTTTTTCATCCACTTCAATAGTCTCCATTCTGTCCAGAGCAAGATTATACATTTTTTGCTTATAAAGACAAACGAGAAACCAACGGTTGTTGAATTCTTTCAATAATTGCGGATGAACGGTATAAACATTAGATTCTCTGGCGGTAAAACTTTTGTAAAGGATTTTCAGTACTTTTTTATTCAGAATATTTTCATACAAAATATCAATGTGTTCCAATCCTTTCAGTTGCTCATTTTTATCTAAATGAATAATAGATTTCTGGTTTGTAGAGTGAATGGAGTCTTCCAACTTCTGAATAACTCCGTTCATTTCTTTGAACATCGAAAAATCCTTGAACTGCTTCAGGATCTGAATGGCATTATTCATTGCTTTAAGATCACTTTCATTCACTGAAATATTATGAATACTGTATTCCGGATCGCTGTAACGGTAATATTTTCTTTCATATACTTCAATAGGCGCTTCATACCCGAATTTTTCACTTCGCATATTCTGAAGATCCAGCTGAATTGTTCTTTTGCTTACAAAGGATTCTTTTCCCTCAAACTCAAACAAAGCTTCGGAGCACTCATCAATAAGATCCTCCAAGGTATACTTTCGGTACTTGTTCTTGAGGCATTTATCTAATGTCTTATAACGGATAAGAGCATTTTTATTGGATGACATAATTTTCTTTTGTGTTAAAAGCTGATTAGGTTAAGATGCTAATAGAAAACATCTTCATTCAATTATCTTTACTTTCTCAGCTTAAAAATTTATTTCTCCTTCAAAGGGTTTCCTTCAAAAATCAATCCTTCCCAACCGAATTCCATGAAGTTTCTGATATTCTGATGATCTGTTCCTTGAGGGTTTTTAAGTACATCATCTCTGTAGAATTCCCCAAAAAGCGAAAGCGTTTGTCCCTTTGTTAAGCCATTGTAAGATGCAAAACCGAAAATCTTGCAAGAGCCGTTATTCTGTCCTTCTTCATTTCTTGTATTTCCGTTTTTAAATGCTGTAGGCGTAAAATCGTAGTGGGCATCTATATAAGTAATGACCTCACTGAATTGAATAGTCTCGGGAAAATGCTGTAGTTGTTCTAATAATAACATAGTCTATGGATTTTATATTGTAAACAGATACTTTAAACCAGTTACAAAACCGGAAATTCTCTGTCATTTTTCTATTTTTTGTAAAATTAATCAAAATTTTCTTATCTACGCAAAACTATTGCGTAATAAGGTTATTACTTTGCATTATCAAAATGAAATAACGATGGAATTTAATGGAAATCAATTAATTGAATTAGGATATAGACCAGCGAAATGGTTTAAAGATGCCATTGCATATATCAATGAAAATAATCTGAATGAAGATCAGATCACTGAATATCTGGAACAGTTCAAACAACCTGATATTATTCCGCTTCATGAAACGGCTAAAGATTTTATAATCAACATCAAAGCTGAAGATGAGAGTGAAAACGACAATGTAGAAAAGGTCATCAAAACGATGGAAGTACTGATGAAAACGCCAACATTGGTTGGAGGAGCTTTAATGCCTGATGCTTGTCCTACAGGTCCTGTTGGTCAGATTCCGGTAGGTGGTGTAGTGGTTGCAAAGAATGCCATTCACCCTGGATTCCATAGTGCAGACATCTGTTGTTCTGTGATGTTGACTGATTTTGGAAAGGCAAATCCTAAGGAAGTTCTTGATGCAGCTCATTCTGTAACGCATTTCGGGTATGGAGGAAGACCAAGAGGTGAGCAAATGCCGATGTCTCAGGAATTGATGGATGCCTTCAGAGAAAATATATTCTTAAATGATGAAAAACTGATCAGTATCGCCCGTTCTCATATGGGAACTCAGGGAGATGGAAATCATTTCCTTTTCGTTGGAATTTCTAAAAATACAGGAAATACAATGCTGGTGACTCACCACGGATCAAGAGCTCCGGGAGCTGCATTATATGATAAAGGAATGAAGGTTGCCAACCGTTTCAGACAGGATATTTCTCCTGAAACATTAAGAGAAAATGCTTGGATTCCGTATGATACTGAAGAAGGGAAATCATATTGGGAAGCACTTCAGTTAATAAGAACATGGACAAAGGAAAATCATACCAACATTCATGATGCTGTTCTGAATAAGCTTGAAATGGAAAAAGAGAACAGATATTGGAACGAACATAATTTCGTTTTCAAGGATGGAGACCTTTTCTATCATGCTAAAGGGGCAACTCCACTGGATGATAAATTTATGCCTGATATTACAGGACCGAGATTGATTCCTTTGAATATGGCGGAACCTGTATTGATTGTTCAGGGTAAAACGAATGAAAGAAACCTTGGTTTTGCACCACACGGAGCAGGAAGAAATTTCAGCAGAAGCCAACATAAGAAATCTTTAGCACATAAAACTACTGAAGAAATCTTCAATACGGAAACTGCGGGACTGGATATTCGTTTCTATTCTAATGAGGTTGATATCTCTGAATTACCAAGCGCCTATAAAAACGCAGCTAATGTAAGAGCACAGATTGATGAATACGGACTTTGTGAAGTACTGGATGAAGTGATGCCTTACGGATGTATTATGGCTGGTGACGTGCAGAAAAATGCACCTTGGAAGAAAAAAAAGAAATATAGAAAAGCTTAATATTTAATAAGATATAAACCTATAAGGTTTGAAAAAACAAAAAACTAATAACCTAACCTTACGGGTGTAAAAGTCTGTAAAGTTTATGAAAACTTTTTCATAACGGCAGGGGCAATAGCTCAGGTGGTAGAGCAACAAAATTACTTTTCGCTACAGGCAAATAAAGTTCCTATAAATCACCAGATTTGTGGGTCACAGGTTCGAATCCTGTCTGCTCCTCAATACAATTTAAGGCAAAGAAAGTTCCTATATGTTAGAAATACTTTCCGCCTTTTTTACAAATTATAAGGCAAAGGGAGTTCCTATATTTTTTGGATAAATTACTCCCCGCTTTTATAAAATTATAGGTAAAAGGAGTTCCTATAACACTTCACTTTTAATGAACATACTCCTCACTTATTTTTTTTAAATGAAAACAATGAAAACATTACAACTATTCAATGCTGTATTGGCTAAGGAATCGAATGCAGAGCCATTTATTTCTAATGACGGTTTTATTATTGAACCTCATGCAGTTTGGGCAAAAAAAGAAATCATCGCTTACTATTCAAAAGAAAAACTGAATGGAAATGATTTGAATAAAACGTTCCATAAATCTTGGGAGAAAATAAAGAACGCTTCCAGAATTGACTTGTTTTTTGAACAGATCCAACACTATATTTCAACTTACGGAAGTAATTTTCAGAGTGAAATTTATATTCCTAAAGAAGTATTGAATATTCCTGACACGAAGTTGATTTTTAAAGTAATAAAGGCTTATACCGTAGAAGAAATGCGGGAAAAATGTCTTTCTCTATTGAAATCCGGAATTGCTTTGAAGGAAGAAACGATTGATGATTTGCTGTATATTCTGCATACGGAACTGGAATATGATTTTACAGGAAAAGAAAATATCAGAAATAAGGAAGCCATTATAAAAATAGCTGATCTGTATGACATTTATCCTGAGAATCCTGTTGAGTTTTTCCGTTATGTGATTTATAAGACAACTCAAACAACACTATTAATCAAAAATGATGAATTGATTAATTTAATTAAGCAGAATAATTTCAACCCAACTTATCTGTTTGAAAGCTTTGGGATGGAAAAACTGGCAGAAATTTTCAACAGATTTAAGCCATTATTCCTTGCTTATAAAAACAGAGCTCCAAAAGCGATTAATAAAATCTCAAAGTTGTCTAAAGTACATCATAAGCCATTAATTTCGAACCCACTGAATGACGCTACTAATACATTGCTGGAAAACAGCGATTGGCATTGGCTGGAAAACGCGACACCGTTTGCGTTATTCAAAGCATTATCAGCGTGTTACTCAAGAATGTATGGTCAGGATACTTTTGTGTACAGAATCAGAAACGGAAAATCGTGGGTTAAAAAAGGGAAGGAAACCTATGTGAACCAGTTCAACTATGAATTTATTTTGGATTTCCTGAAGCTGAAGTATGAAAATATTTCCGGAAAGAAATTCTATTTCCCTGAGAATATAGAATTTGCACTTCCAACTTCTGAAAAAATGTTTGTTGGAAATATTCCTACAGGAACGCGTTTTTATGGAGACAGACTAGCCGTTGGTATCTATTGGGAAGATAAATGGGGCGCTCGTGACCTTGACCTTTCAGGATTGAATATCGCCGGAAAAATAGGTTGGAATGCCGCTTATAATTATGATGATGGACAACTGATGTATTCCGGAGATATGACCTCCGCTCCTAACGGTGCCGTTGAGTATCTTTATGCCAATAAAGGACTGAGCACTCCAACGCTTGTCATGAACAACGTTTTCAGTGGAGATGTCAACTGTGGATATAAAATCGTTATCGGAAAAGGAGATAATATTTCTTATGACTTTATGATGAATCCTAACAATCTCCTTGCCGAAGCCAGATGTAATTCTGTCCAAAAGCAGATGATTCTGGGAATGCTGCTGCCAAAAAACGAAAGACAGTGTTTCGTGCTATTGAATTTCGGAGCGGGTCATTCTCATGTTTCAGGAAATACGGAAGTATCTGTGATGGCAACCAGCGCATTGTACCAGCAATGGTATGAAGCAATGTCCTTCAATGAACTTATAAAAGAGCTGGGAGCTGAGATTACAACAGAAAAAACAGAAGCTGATTTTGATTTCTCACTGGAAACGCTGGAAAAAGACAGCTTTACAAGAATTTTCAAATAAAAAATGGCGTTCAACACATTTGAACGCTGTTTTTGTTTATTTTAGCAGTCGGTATCACATACATCTTATTTGTTATCGCCAAATAAAAACTAATACATGAAATCTACAATGAAATTCAGGGCTCTGTCTCAGACTAAATACTTATGGATCATTCTGATTCTACTTTCGATCATAGCCATTCTATTTAAGTCAACTTACAGGCAATATGTTTACACTAACCATATCAATGATTTCGGGATTGCCGATTCTTCACCTAATTTTTTCGCGGGACTTATTCTTGTATTTTTCTATTTTATTCAGGAACAAAAAATGACATTCGGAAAACATGCTCTGTTTACAGTAATAGGACTTATTGGGTATGAATTGATTCAGGGAAGTATTTTTAAAAATAATATTTTTGACTATAAAGATATTATTGCTTCAATTCTCGGAGCAGCGACTGCTTATTTAATAGGCTCGGCTTTTAGGTCAGGACCGATTTTTAATAGTTTAGAGTCTAAGCAAAGCACATAAACTGCTATATATTCATACTTTGAATGGAAAAACAACCATCATTTACCCTGAGAATGACCTTTTTTCCATAATCAATCTGAATATTGAACATGTTTTCTAATGAAAACTGAAGCACTTCCTGAAGAATCAATCGGATAACGCCGGCATGGGCAATGATCAGTGTTTTATGAATATTTTTTTGCTCAATCAGTTCGTTCCAAAAACTCTGTACCCGAACCTGCATTTCGAGAAGGCTCTCCCCTCCTGAAGCATTTACAGTAATAAAATCTTGGTACCAAGGCTGGATCTCCTGTTCAGGAATATCAATCCATTTCTTCAGTTCCCAGCTTCCAAAATTCATTTCCCGGAGCCTTTCATCTGTAGAATACTTGAATTGAAAATGTTCAGCCAAAATGCAGCAACGTTGTGCAGGGCTTGAAACGATATAATCAAAATCGGCATCCAGATTTATAGCTTTAAAATCTTCCTGATACTCTTTTCGTAAAGGCATTTCTGCAAACCCATAACACAGATTTTCAGGATTCTCTACGGCTGTATGTCTTATCAGATGAATTTCCATACGATCATTGTTCCAAGGTAAAACAAAACTTCACAAACCTGCTGTACAGCTCCCAGGCAATCTCCGGTATAGCCTCCGATATGTTTTTTAAAGTACCATCCCATACAGATTTTCCCTAAATAAGCAAGGACAAAAGCACCAATCAGACGCCAGTCAGGAATTAAAGCAAAAGAAATCAGAACACTGATAAAACCAATGATAAGAGCCATTCCATCCAAGGGTTTATTGGCTAAAGGTTTTGATTTGCTTACATCAATATCCGTCACATACTGATGGGTATAGATCATCGTTCCTGAAATAAAACGGCTTACCGTGTGAGCTAGAATAACAATCGCTAACGTTTTCCACAGATCAACTATTCCTAAAGCCTGAATGCTAAAGAATTTTAAGGCAAATAATAAAATAATTCCTATGGTACCATACGCTCCTACTCTACTGTCTTTCATGATCGTGAGGATCTTTTCCTTTCCATATCCGCCTCCAAAACTGTCACACATATCTGTAAAACCATCCTCATGAAAAGCTCCGGTAAGCAAAACACTCCCGATCATCATGAGCACAATTCCTATTTCCAGATTAAAAAGCTGTGTGGAAAGATAGAGAATGGCAGCATTAATCAATCCCACTAACAACCCGATCCATGAAAAATACTTCTGCGATTTATTCATGATCTCACCGGAATACGGAATGGTAAACGGAACCGGAATTCTGGTGAAGAACATCAGTGCCGTTGCAAAGTAGATCAGTTCGTTTTTTATGGTCTTCATTTATTCTTTATTTGAAACCTGAGCGTCTTCAAAACTGGACATCTCATTCAGGAAATTAACTGCACTTTGGATAATCGGGTATGCTAAGGCACAACCTGTTCCTTCTCCCAAACGTAAATTAAGATTTAACAGAGCTTTTTGTCCTAATAATTCAAGCAGCTGAAGATGGGCATTTTCATCACTTACATGGCAGAATATAGAATTTTTAAGGATCTCAGGGTTCTTTTTCCATGCAGTAGCCATTGCAACCGTTGCAATAAATCCGTCTACCATGATCAGCATATTCTGACGGTAAGCTTCTTCCATGGCACCGATCATCTGGGCAATTTCCAAACCTCCGAAAGTTTGAGCAACCTCATCAGGAGCTGTTACATTAGGGTATTTCTCTATGGCAGCAGATAAAATATTGATCTTATTCTGAAGCTGATCATCATTTAAACCTGTACCACGTCCAATGCAGCTTATAACAGGAAGATTAAACAGTTTACTCATCATCAGTGAAGAAGCAGAAGTATTTCCAATTCCCATCTCACCAAAACCAATGATATTGCAGCCTGTTTCAGCAATTTCAGCCACTACGGATCTTCCGTTATCTAAAGCCTGCTGATATTCTTCAGAAGTCATTGCCGGTTCTTCCAACATATTACGGCTGGATTTTCTGACTTTTTTATCTATTAATTTTAAGCCTTCAGGGAAATCAAAATTGACACCGGCATCAACAATCTTAATATTAATTCCCTGTTGTCTGCAAAATACATTGATTGCTGCTCCGCCACCCAGGAAATTCATCACCATCTGATACGTTACTTCCTGCGGATAGGCACTTACTCCTGCCGTAGCAATTCCGTGATCGGCAGCAAAAACTACCATGTGCGGATTGCATAGTTGAGGAGAAGTAGTATTTTGAACCATTCCTATTTTGTGAGCAAGATGTTCCAAATGTCCTAATGCACCAAGAGGTTTGGTTTTAAAATCAATTTTATGCTGTAATTCTGTTGTCAACATGGATATAAAGTAGTTATGTTAAATAGAGAAAGTGCAATATTAGTGAAATAAGGAGTATTGTGGGTAATGTTTGTACAATGGATTGAGGATGGATAGAGAGAAAACAGATAATAGACGAAGAGATGAAAGACAAAAAACTCTACGTAAGTACATTGCGCACAACATCTCTTACTTTGCACTATAAAATTGAAAACAATGACACCAAGAATATTAGAAAAAATAAAAGAAGTAGAAGCTACACGTGGTGTAGAAGTACTTCTTGCTGTTGAATCCGGAAGCAGAGCCTGGGGTTTTGCATCGCCTGACAGCGATTATGACATACGTTTTATATACCGTCATGAAAAAGACTGGTATCTTTCTCCATGGGATAAAGATGAAACGATAGAATTTATGACCGAAGATGATCTGGATGGTTCCGGATGGGATCTTAGAAAGACTTTTCATCTTTTACTGAAATCGAATGCCGCTTTATTGAGCTGGTTTTACTCTCCTATTGTTTATACGGAAAATACAAAGTTTGTGGAGCTTTTCCGACCACTGGCTGATGCCTGCTTTTCTCCAATAGCGGTTTCCTATCATTATTTAAGCATGAGTAAAAAATATCTGGAAGCCTGCAGAACTGATGAAGTAAAATTAAAAAATTATTTTTATTGTCTGAGAACTGCACTTACAGGAAAGTGGATCATAGAAAAAGAAACGGTTCCACCAGTATTGTTCAGTGAGTTGCTTGTTTTAGTAAACCATGAAACCAGAATAAAAATAGAAAATCTTATAACTTTAAAAGCCACCAAAGAAGAGGCTTATTATCATCCGAATGATTGGGAATTGTTTGGGTTCTTGGAGAAAACCATAGCTTATAATGAGGAAAAATCGAAGGGTTTGAGTGGTGGAAAGCCAAATAAAACTGAGATGGAAAGGGTTTTTAGGGAAATATTAAAAATGTAAAGAAAAACAAAATGAAAAATATAATAGCGCTCTCTCCAATATACACGGAAGACAGCAACAATCTAAAAAAAGCGTCACTTAATTCGCCTTATCAACTGAGTCGTTTCAATGCAAAATGGGATGTTCCTGAAGAATTTCGCACCGATGTGATTGCCGTATATGGGGAAGATATCTATTCCGAAATTGTTGCTGAACAATGTAATCTGACTTTAACAAAACCAAAAGATAATTGGCTTGCTGATATTTCAGAAGAGTTTACAAAACGTAAAATTTTCTATGGACAATTGAAAGATTTTATTAACGAGGAAAACATTTTCATTAAATGTTCTGACTTTAAAAGTTTTAAAGCAGGAGTCTATTATAAAGTGACAGATATTAAAGGTTTTGATACTGTAGATCTAAACTGTAGTGTTTTCACTTCAGAAGTTGTAGAATGGGAACTTGAAGTAAGATGTTTTGTTTTTAATAATGAAATAAAAACCTATTCCTCCTATTGGCGAAACAACAACTTCAATACAAATCCACTGTCTGAAAATGAAAAGAATAACCTGTTTAAATTTTTCAAAGATTTTATTCAGAAATACTCTTCAACATTACCCAATGCGATTGTATTAGATTTTGGGATTATCAAAGGGAAAGGCTGGGCATTAATTGAAGCTAACCCGGCTTGGTGTTCAGGGTTATATGCCTGTGATGCAGAAAAAGTACTGGAAGTTGTTGTTAATAGCTGTATTAAAAATTAAAATTATCATTTACTAATCAATATCATTTATATTTTATTTATGAGTTAAACAATATTAATTATATTTACCAAAAATAAACTAACATCCATGAAAAGAATATTACTATTATTATTTGTAATTTCATTATCTTCTTTATCCGCTCAAAAAGCTACTAAAACACCTAAAGCTGCTATTACAAACAAAGAAACAAAACCAACCAAAGAAGAAACGATGGATTGGATTGCAGGAAAAATGAAAGAATATTTAACCGGGGGAAGAGAATTTGTCTCATATGAAAAAGGAATTTTCATTTATCAGAGAGAATTTGGAGGCGGAGGATTAAGTAACCTTTGCACAAACAAAGTCAACCTAAATAAACTTACCGGAATAAGCGATGAATATTCAAGCGATTTTTTTGTTTATGGACAAGGTCTAACTTCTACAAAATGTACAGAAGATCATAGCGAGATTATTTACAACGGAATATCAATTAGTGGACCTAATTACAAGAAGTATGGAGTTCCTTTCAGTTTTGGAATGGATACAAACCTTGTAGAGAGACTAAGAAAGGCATTTAAGACTTTAACAGATTATAATTCAGCGAAGAAAGATCCGAACGAAAAATTTTAATTTGCTAAATTACATTAATAGATATGACCTTCAAATAAAAAATTGAAGGTCTTTTTTATAAATATAACCTCATATTATAAAGGAAATTTTAAAGATTACACGATTAAAAAAGTTTTATCCAAAAAGTTACACTGCTTTCCTACAAACAATGATGATCATGTTTTACTCATTGCCAGATATATCTAGGAATTTATTTTTCACCTTATTTTTTATATACAATTAAATAATGACCATCCAAGACCTCAAAAATAAAAACCTAATCCTCTTCGAAGCCATTTCCGGTAGCCGTGCTTTCGGACTTGCCACAGAAACTTCAGATACGGATATCCGTGGAGTGTATTATTTGCCGAAGGAAGATTTCTTTGGATTGAATTATATTCCGCAGATTTCAAATGAGACGAATGATATTACCTATTATGAAATCGGGAGGTTTGTGGAGTTGTTACAAAAGAATAACCCTAATATTCTGGAGGTTTTGGCGAGCCCGGAAGACTGTATACTTCATAAAGATCCGATAATGGATTTACTGAAACCGGAAGATTTTCTTTCTAAATTATGCAAAGATACCTTTGCCGGATATGCTGTTTCTCAGATTAAAAAGGCTAAAGGTCTTAATAAAAAGATTCTGAATCCCATGGATAAAGAAAGGAAGTCTATTCTTGATTTTTGCTTTATCCTTGAAGGGCAAGATTCTGTTTCATTGAAAAAGTGGTTGTTAGCAAAAAGAAAAGTTCAGGAAAAATGTGGATTAACAGGTATTGATCATACAAAGGGGATGTTTGCCTTATTTTATGATGATTCACAAACATTAGGATATAAAGGAATTATCCAGCATGAAGAAGCCAATCAGGTTTCTGTATCTTCTGTTCCAAAGGATGAAAAACCGGAAGCTTATCTGTTCTGCAATCTGGATGCCTACTCTACGTACTGCAAAGATTACAGGGAATACTGGAAATGGGTAGAAGAACGCAATGAAGACCGTTATAACGTCAACAAAACTCATGGACAGAACTATGACAGCAAAAATATGATGCACACCATCCGTTTGTTGCAATCCTGTGAACAGATTTTTAAAACAAAATCATTACAGATTCGGGTAAAAAACCGTGATGAATTGCTGAATATTAAAGCCGGAAACTGGTCGTATGAAGCAGTACTTCAAAAAGCGGAAGCTCTTATACAGTCCATTGAAAATCATTATATAGAATCTAATCTCCCAGATTCTCCGGATCTGGAAAAAACAACAAAAATTCTGATCGAAATAAGAGGAAAACTATACGCATGAAACATTGATAATGAGTAATGAATAGTGGGAAACTACAACACTAGATTCCCACTCTAATACTCTCAAACCCATAATCTTCACCTCTTCGAAACTTTCGCCTTCGGATTATAATCAAGGCAGATTTTTATCCAGTATTCGAAATCATTCGCCTTTTGGAAACCTATGGGCTCTACATAGCAATATCCTTTAAGTTGTTTTGCTTTCATGATCATCGGTAGAAATCCTTTCCTTTCCGAAACCTCATCTTCCAGCTCAGCATCGTAGCGACACATCAGATTATCATGACTGATATTAATACACATCTTTCCGTTCACCAGAAAAGACAGCCCGCTGAACATTTTCTTCTCTTCAACTTCAATATTATCCTCAATGGAAAGCCGTTCACGCACCCGATCTGCAAGTTCTGTACTATAAGCCATGATTTCATATTTTATCATTTAAAATTAATTAAAAAACGTTGATTATCACAACATTAATTTCACTTCATTAATACATAAGGGTTTTAGAAAATAAAATTTTATTTAAATTAATTATTGTTTTACGATAATTAATTATACATTTGCAATACTAATTAATGATCGTGATATGAACCAGACCAAAATTATTTCAACAGTTTTATTTTATATCTGCTCCATCTTATCGGGAGGATATTTAATAACCGCAGTATACTCCATGTTCTGCCTTGCGACAGATTTCTCTGTGACGCCTTATAAAAACGGCAAATTCCTTCACATCAATTATCCGTTTACAGAACAGCCTTTCCTGAATATAGAAAACAATTATCCTTATATTATCTTTTCATTTATGCTGGTCTTATTTTCTTATGGAATCTTTTTCTGGCTCTCTGCAAAAGTTTTTAAGGTATTTTTTCAGCCAAAACTTTTTACCAAAGAACATATAGCTCAGCTTAAGAGATTTTACCTGTTTAATATTTTTATTCCGCTTCCCATAGTGATTATCGCGAGTTTCTTTGTGGAAGTAGAAAGTATGATCTGGGGACTGGTGTTTATTCACTTTATGCTTGGAATTTTCTGTCTGTTTCTTGCCAATATATTTAAGCAAGGACTACATTTGCAAAACGAACAAGATTTATTTATTTAAAATGCCAATTATAGTCAACTTAGATGTCATGCTAGCCAAACGAAAAATGCAGAGCAAAGAATTGGCAGAAAAACTGGGAATCACTCCCGTCAACCTTTCTATCCTGAAAACCGGAAAAGCCAAAGGTGTGCGCTTTGACACTCTTGAAGCGATCTGTAAAATCCTGGAATGCCAGCCTGGAGATATTCTGGAATACAAGGAATAAATACAGGTGAATCCTTAGTTTAAAGTTCAAGATGTAACGTTTAGAGTGTGAAGAGATCAATTCGGTCTCTCATCTCTTCGTCTATTATTTATCCTTCTTATTATTCAACACAACAGTAGTCCTCAACAGGATTGCCTCACTTTCTATTATCCAAACTCAACATTATGAATACCTTATCTATCAACAACCTTAACCTTACGTATAAAAATGGTTTTCAAGCCATTAATAACATTTCACTGGAAATAAAAAACGGGATGCTTGGGCTTTTAGGTCCGAATGGAGCCGGAAAATCTTCCCTGATGAAAACTATCGTAGGTTTGCAGAAACCCAGTTCGGGAAACATTTTTTTCAATGATATTGATGTTGTTAAAAACCCGGAATTTATCAAGAAAAACTTAGGATTTCTTCCACAGGATTTTGGAGTTTACCCTAAAATTTCAGCCTATGACCTTCTTGACCATATCGGAGTATTGAAAGGCATTACAGATAATAACATCCGTAAAAAACAGATATTAAATCTGTTTGAAAAAGTTAACCTTTCAGATTTCCAAGACAAGGAAGTTCATACATTCTCAGGAGGAATGAAGCAGCGTTTTGGGGTGGCTCAGGCATTATTGGGAGATCCTAAGATCATTATTGTAGATGAACCTACCGCAGGATTAGATCCCGAAGAACGAAACCGTTTCAATATCCTGTTGAATGATATCAGCCAGGACGTTATTGTTATTCTTTCCACCCATTTGGTTGAAGACGTAAGAAACCTGTGCTCTGAAATTGCTGTGATGAATCATGGACAGATCATCAGAAAAGGGGAACCTAAAAAATTAATGGCTGAATTGGAAAATAAAATATGGTCCAGATCTTTAGATCAGAATAATCTGGAAAACTTTTACACCCAATATGAAGTTATCAGCAGACAATTGATAGAAAGAAAACATCATATCACCGTATTTTCTGAAGAAACGCCTAAAGATTTCATGCCTGTAAATCCTTTACTGGAACACTTTTACTTTTATTCTTTAACTCAAAAACCTTAGTCATGAACGCCATATTTTCCTTTGAAGTCAGACGCAATACCAAGCACTGGCTTACATATCTTATTGCCTTAATTCTTGTATTTCTCGGTATTTTCTGTGGTAATCAGTTCAATCTTTCCGTAGGAGAAGGAATTTATCTAAACTCACCTTACACTATTGGATTCATGACCGGAATGCTGAGTCTTTCCATCATATTTTTTGCAACGATTTATGCTTTACAGATCTTATTTAAAGAGCAGGATTCAAAATTTGATAATGTTCTCTTCTCATATCCTATCTCAAAACAGACTTACCTGAAAGGAAAATTTGGAATCTATTTCCTACATACATTTTTAAGTTTTGTCTTTCTGATGCTGGGCTTTATCATAGGACAGAACCTTCGTAACGGAAGTGAAATTCAGACGGGATTCAATAGTATTCATTATCTCTATCCTTTGTGCATTTTCGGATTCATCAATACCTTTCTGGTGTGCAGTTTTCTTTTTCTACTCTCATTTACCCGCAGAAAAAAGCTATTGGTAGTGATTGGGGGATTGTTAATTTATGTTTTATACATGATCATTTTGCTATTCTCCAATTCACCTTTCATGGCTGGAAGCATACCTCAATCTTTAGAAACACAACAGATTTCAGCCATTTTAGATCCTTTTGGATTATCCTCTTACTTTATGGAGGCAAGATCACTTACTGCTAAGCAAAAAAACACGCAGATTGTACCTATCACGGGATATTTACTTTTTAACAGGATCATCTTCCTTCTTATATCTTCAGGGCTTCTATTGCTTACTTTAAAGCTATTTTCCTTTTCTGCTATTTCAAAACAAAAAGCAAAGAAAACAATTACCCTAACTGATTCTTTATCTAATATTTCACAAACGAAATACTCTACAGTTCAATCTGATTATGGAATAATTTCTTACTTGAAATCAATACTATCATTTGCTAAAATTGATTTGATATACCTCTTCAAAAGCATTACCGTGCCCGCAGCTTCTATACTCCTGATCTTTGCCGTCGGGATGGAAATGTATGCCGAAATTGAAAAAGGAATTCGTCTTCCTCAGAAATATTCCAGCTCGGGACTTCTTGCCACAACTATTTCAGAGAATTTCCACTTCATTGGGTTGATCATCACTGTCTATTTTATTAATGATCTATATTGGAGATCCCGTTCATCAGGTTTTATTCTGATTGAGAAAAGTACTTTTTATTCAAAAAATAAATTAGCAGGACATTTCTTTTCCATAAGTATTTTATTGTTCTTTTTTTCTGTCATTTTAATTGTGGAAGGCATTATCTTTCAGGCTGCATATCAATATTTTCATATTGATTGGAATGCTTATCTCGCTGTTTTTCTTTTCAATACTTTTCCGCTCATCTTATTTTCCGGATTCATTTTGTTGATTAATGATAGAATTCCTCACAAGTTTATTGCTCTGGGAATATCTGTTTTGGTTGTTTTCACCCTTGCTGGTCCCGCTTCCGGCAAACTTCTTCCCTATCCTCTTATCAGAATATTTTCAGATTTCAAAGGGACTTACAGTGATTTTAATGGGTATGGAATTTATGAAAAGGCGTTTGCACAAAGATTATTATTTGGTGCTGGAGTTATTGCTTCATTATGGATGTTAAATGCTTTGATTAAGCTTAGAAAAATTCACTTTAAGCAATTACTTTTCACCATTATCTTGTGTATTTCAGGAATCGTTGCAGGAAGTTATTTTATGAAAGGCTATCTTCCTAAAGATCCAGAGAAAGAGATTCAGAGTTCGGCTCAGTATGAAAAGAATTTCCGAAAATATGAAAATTTCCCACAACCTGATATTACGGATGTCACCACTGAAATAAAGCTCTATCCATCAGCGAATTATTATGAAATTACCGGAAAATACATCTTAAAAAATCAAACCGAGAAATCCATCGATAAAATCCTGATCAATTTCAATGCTGATCTTAATCTGGAAAAGGCAATATTTAAATCTGAGACTGAAACCATAAATATTGCCCAAAATACTTCTAAAATATCATTAAAAAAAGCATTACCACCTAATGCCACAGCTTTCCTGGAATTTAAAATCTCCTATAAATGGTTTGCAGTAAATGGACATCAGTCTTTTAATGCCATCATTGAAAACGGTTCCTTTATGAGGATCAGCAGGTATTATCCAACCATCGGTTATCAAAAGGATTTTGAAATTCAGGATCAGCACGTTAGAAACCAATATAAACTTGGAAAATTAACTAAAATTTCAAAACCTGAAGCTCCGGAAATGTCTAAAAAAGACTTTATCAATCTCAACATGATTGTTTCTACTGAAAAAGAGCAGACCGCTATAGGAACCGGTGATCTGGTAAAATCATGGACGTAATCAGACCGAAATTATTTTCAATATAAATCAGAGAATATTCCTTTCCGTTTTGCCGTGTCTTCAGCAGAATACCAGGTAAAAAGTATTGATTACAAAGGAATAATCATAAATATTTTCTATCATAAAAAGCATTTTGAGAATGTCAATCATCTTCTTGAAAATGCCAAACTTACATTGGATTATTGTCAACAGAATTTTGGAAAATACCCTTTTAAAACAATCAATTTTGCTGAAATATCTTCGTTTACCAGAGGCTTTGCTGCCACTGCCTATCCTTCTGTCATCTATATGCCTGAGGATATGGTTTTTCACGCCAATATTCATGCAGATCAAAAACAAGATGTGATTAACGAACTTGCTGGACATGAGCTGTCCCATCTTTGGTGGGGAAACAGCCAGATCAATCCTGATAATAGAGAGGGCGCAGTAATGCTCACTGAAACTCTTGCCATGTATACAGAAATGATGCTTTATAAAAAGATGCATGGAAAAGCAAAAATGATGGAAAGAATAAAGGTTCATCAACAGATCTACGACAATGAGAAAGGATTATTCGAAGATCTCCCCATCTACAGAGCTACGGGAGACGTTCCTCATATTTCTTATTCCAAAGGAGCTGTGGCGATGGTTCAATTAAGTGATTTAGTAGACGAAAATAAGGTAAATACAACATTGAAAAACTTCCTGAACAATAATCAGTATCCCAAGAAACCCTCTTCAATGGATTTGCTTCATGAGTTTTATAAAATCGCTCCCAATGAACAGATCAAAAAACAGATCGATCAATTATTTAAAGGAAAGTAATTTTTTTATTTGAATGTAATGCCTTTCAATACAGGAAAAATGAGTGATAACATTTACAGTTGATGATGTATTATTAAAAATATTTTCAGAAAGATGTAACAAAAGAAAATTGTGATCAACAAATTAATTGACATATCAATAATTGATAAGTCATTATATCTGAAAGTATGGAAAAATTAAATTCAATTATATTCTACAACATAGACAAAGCTATAAGAGCCTACAGAAACTATGCACAACGTCAGCTGAAATCGCATGGATTTACCATAACGATTGATCAGTGGCTTATCATCAAAGCGATTCTGGAAAACCCGGGAATTACTCAGAATGAAATTGGTGATCTTGTTTTTAAGGACAATGCGTCTGTGACGAGAATTATTGATTTAATGGTAAAATCTGAATATGTCACAAGGCATGCTCATCCTAAAGACCGCAGAAAAACAAATCTGGAGGTGACAGATTCCGGCAAAAAAGTAATCCGAGAGGTTCAGAACATCGTAGAAAATAACCGGGAAGTTGCTTTGAAAGGGATCACAAAGGATGAGCTTGAGGGTATGTATTCGGCTTTGCTTACTATATCAGAAAACTGTCTTAACCCTAAAAATAAAACACTATGACCAGAATATTTTCACTCATTTTTATCTGGATACTGATGTTCTTTAGCAGCTTACTTTCAGCCCAGATACAGAGTTTCTCATTGTCCGGAAATATAAAATCCGACAAAGCAGAACAGATGGAAATCAACCTTTTGGATGCCAATAATAAATTAATTAAAACAGAAATTGCAGATTCCAACGGGAAGTTTGGATTCAATGATCTGAAAGGCGGAACTTATCGTTTAAAAATCAACAGAAACGGCTCTGAAGTTTATCATTCTGAAACAATTTCGGTGGCTAATAATACAACACTTCCCTCTATTGATCTTAATGTAAAAGCAATTGAAGGCGTTACCATCACCAAAGCCAAACCAATGATCGAAAGACAGGACGGTAAAATGATCATGAATGTAGAAAACAGCATTGCCAGCACCGGAAATTCTGCTTTTGAGGTATTGGAAAAGGCACCGGGCATCAATATTGACAATAATGATAATATCAGCCTTAGAGGGAAAAGCAATCTTCTGATCCAGATTGATGGTAAAAACACGCCAATGACAGGAAATGATCTTGCCAATTATCTTAAAGGAATTCCCTCTTCCACCATTGATAAGATAGAATTTATTACGAATCCTTCATCAAAGTATGATGCAGCAGGGTCTTCGATTATTAATATCAAACTTAAAAAGGAGCAGAGAAAAGGGACTAACGGAAGTGTTTCCACTTCATTAGGAATGGGGAAATACGTGAAAAACAATAATAGTTTTACTATCAATCACAGAAATAAAAAGATCAATATTTTCGGGAACTATAGCTATGCCTACAGGGAAGCATATAACTGGCTGGTTCTGGACAGAAATTTCTTCAAGGATAATAGTTTCGAGAAAGCTTACATTCAGGATAATTATCTGAAATTCAAATTCAATAATCATATCGCTAAAGCCGGGATGGATTATTATATGAATGATAAAAACGTTCTTGGATTTTCTGTAGGGCTTATTTCGAATTCTTTCAATCTCAATGGTGATAATTCCAATACAACGCTTAACAGTCTTTACAAACCAGAGAGTACTTTTAATACTCAAAACATATCGAACGACAAATGGACCAATGTTTCATTTAATGTAAACCACAAATATACTCTTGATTCTTTAGGTTCGGAGATCTCTACTGATTTTGATTATATCAATTATTCAAATTCTTCTCTACAAAATTTTGAAACAATAACACACAAGATAAATGATGGCACAGATCAGCTTGATATCATGAAAGGTGATCTGGATGGAAAACTGAATATCTATTCATTAAAATCTGACCTTACCAAAAATCTAAAAAATGACTGGAAGCTTGAAAGCGGAGTTAAAACCAGCTTTGTAAAAACGGATAATGATCTGAAGTTTTTCGATGTCAAAAATAAGGATTTAGTTCCTGATCTTAGAAAGACTAATCATTTTATTTATGAGGAAAACATCAATGCGGTTTATGGAAATCTGTCTAAAAAGTGGGATAAATTCAAAGCTACAGCTGGTTTAAGGTTAGAAAACACTAATGTAAAAGGTACGCAGGTTACTACCAATCAGATCAACAAACGAAATTATACTCAATTGTTTCCAAGTGCAGTATTATCTTACGATTTGACGGAAAAAAGTAATCTGGAAGTGAATCTAAGCAGAAGGATTACAAGACCCAGCTACAATCAATTGAATCCTTTTAAGCTTTATCTCGATCCTACCACCATGAGATCTGGAAACCCGGATCTGAATCCCCAGACAACTATGAATTATGAGCTGACCTATAGTTTAAGTAACAAATATTTCGCAACATTAAGCTACAGCAAAACCTCAGACAATATTACAGATATTCTGAAACCGATTGTAGAAGATGGAGAAAATGTAACGGTACAGACTTTTGAAAACTTAAATTCTGCTTCTTATTTCGGGTTATATCTGATCGCTCCGGTAAAGGTTACAAAATGGTGGGATATGAATAACAGTGCCAATTTCTACTACGGATCTTACACCGGAAATGTTTCGGGAACACAGATCAATAATAAAGGTAATTTTACTTTTAATATTAATAGCATCAATTCATTCAAACTTGGAAATGGTTTTACCGCAGAATTAACCGGAAATTACAAAGCAAGAGAAGTATATGCTTATTTGAATATGAGCCCTTTTTGGTCCCTGAATATCGGTGCACAAAAGAAGTTTAAGAATAACAGCGTACTGAAGTTTTCCTTCACGGATGTATTTTTTACAGGTAATATAAAAGGACAAACCAATTATACGGATTATATCGAAAACTTTGCGGTAAAAAGAGATACGCGTGTAGTGACGCTTTCTTACACTTACAATTTCGGATCTTCTAAAAACGGACAGCCAAGAAAAACCGGAGGAGCCGAGGACCTTAAACAGAGAATCGGAAGCTAGATTTTATGCAGTTGCTAGAAAAATACGAAGATGAAAATTCTTTTATGTGCATAATGCTTTAAGGTACAAGATTATCTGCAATAAATTTGAATATTGTTAATCTCTCGTGGATTTTGCAGATGACGCAGATGATAATAGATGTATACAAAATAAAGATTTTTAATCGCCACGAATGCACGAATTATTTTTTACTTATAACTGCATATAAATAATTTATTCGTGCATTCGTGGCAAAAAAAAGCAGTATCCTTACTGAGAATCTTTGATTCTCTTGCGCCCTAAAACAGTATTCTATTAAAAAACTTTGCGTCTTTGCGTCTTTGCGTCTCTAATAAAAAATTAAGCAATATAAAACAAAAAATCCCTCAAAATTGAGGGATTTCTTTTATATCTAAGAATAGATCTTATTAAGCTTCGTTAGAAGGAGTTTGATTTTCCGCAGGTTTTTCACCTTGTGGTTTTTGTCCTTCAGGTCTTCTCTGCCCCTCAGGTCTTCCTTGACCTTCTGGTCTTCTTTGCCCTTCTGGTCTACCTTGTCCTTCTGGTCTTGGAGGTCTTGGTAAAAGAACTTTACGGGAAAGCTTCATTTTCTTACGATCATCGTAACCCATGAACTTCACTTCTACTTCATCACCTTCAGCATAAGGAACTTTGTCTAAACGAGCCCATTCAATTTCTGAAATATGAAGAAGTCCTTCTGTTCCTTTAGCAATAGCTACGAATGCACCGAAGTCCATTACTTTCACTACTTTACCTTTGTAAACTTCACCGATAACCGGTACGAAAGTAATCTCATTGATTCTTGCAATAGCAGCATTGATTTTCTCTCTATCTGTACCAGAAATTTCGATACGTCCGATTTCTCCCATCTCTTCGATAGCAATAACCGTATCTGTATCTTTTTGTAATTGTTGGATAATTTTTCCACCAGGTCCGATTACAGCACCAATGAAATCTTTAGGAATCTCCATTACAACCATTTTCGGAGCGTGAGGCTTCACGTCTGCTCTTGGCTGAGAAATTGTTTCCGTGATTTTGTTCAGGATGTGTAATCTTCCGTCTTTAGCTTGCATCAAAGCTTTCTCCATGATGTCCATAGAAAGTCCCTGGATTTTGATATCCATCTGACAAGCAGTGATACCGTCTGCAGTACCTGTTACTTTAAAGTCCATATCTCCAAGGTGATCTTCATCTCCTAAGATATCAGAAAGTACAGTAAATTTACCTGATTTTGTATCAGTGATCAGACCCATTGCAATTCCTGAAACAGGTTTTGTAATCTGAACTCCGGCATCCATCAATGCTAATGTACCTGCACAAACGGTTGCCATTGAAGAAGAACCATTCGATTCTAAAATATCAGAAACAATTCTGATTGTATATGGGTTTTCTGCAGGGATTACTGCTGTTAATGCTCTTTGAGCTAAGTTTCCGTGTCCTACTTCTCTTCTTGAAGTACCTCTTAAAGGTCTTGCTTCACCAGTTGAGAATGGAGGGAAGTTATAGTGTAAGAAGAATCTTTCGTCGTGTTGCGTGATTACGCTGTCGATCATGTTTGCATCCTTTACAGAACCTAAAGTTACAGCTGTTAAAGACTGAGTTTCACCTCTTGTAAAAATTGCAGAACCGTGTGCTCCCGGAAGATAATCAATTTCTGACCAGATTGGACGGATTGTTTGTGGATCACGACCATCAAGACGGATGTTGTCTTCAAGGATCATCTGACGCATAGCTTCTTTCTCTACGTCATGGTAATATACTTTAACGAAAGGAGTTACTCTTGTTAATTCTTCTTCATTTTCAGCATATTGCGCTAAAAATTCTTCACGAATCGCTTTGAATTTATCTCCTCTTTCTTCTTTATTAGATGGAGTTCTTGCTACTTCATATACTTTGTCATAGCACTCTTTCCATACTTTCTCACGAATTTCTTCATCGTGATCTTCATGGCTGTATTCTCTTTTAGGGAAAGATTTTCCTACTTTCTCAGCTAATCTTTCCTGAGCCTCGATCTGTTTTTTGATCTCAGCATGAGCGAAGTTGATTGCTTCAAGCATTTCCTGCTCAGAGATCTCCTTCATTTCTCCTTCCACCATTACGATTGAGTCTTTAGTAGCTCCAACCATAATGTCGATATCTGATTTTAATAAATTTTCATAGCTAGGGTTCACTGCCAATTGCCCGTCAATTCTTACTACTCTTGCTTCAGACATTGGTCCGTTGAAAGGAATATCTGTAATAGCAATTGCTGCAGAAGCTGCAAGACCTGCTAAAGCTTCAGGCATTACTTCTTTATCGTAAGAAATTAATGAGATCATCACCTGTACTTCCGCGTGGAAATCTTCAGGGAAAAGCGGACGTAATACTCTATCCACCAATCTCATAGTAAGCACTTCATCATCCGATGGCTTTGCTTCTCTACGGAAGAAATTTCCAGGAATTCTTCCACCTGCATAAAACTTTTCTCTATAATCTACTGTTAATGGTAAAAAGTCTACACCAGGATTTGCTTCTTTGTTGGCTACAACAGTTGCTAATAGCATTGTTCCACCACATTTCACCACTACAGATCCGTCAGCCTGCTTAGCCAGCTTCCCCGTTTCAATAGTGATTTCCCTTCCGTCTGCAAGGGCAATCGTTTCTGTAAACGCTTGAGGTATACTCATAAATTTGCTTCTTTATACTCCGTATTGAGTATGATTAATATTTAAACTCTTTAAATTTTCGTATGCAAAGGTACTAATAATAATGATATATTATTTTTTTCGAATGAATAAATAATACGTCAAGTTCTGGCGTATTGACTCATTACTTTTGCTTCAGAGATAAAAATTCTCTAAAAAACCTCATTATTTATATTAATACAAAAAACAAAATTATGACTTTTACCGATGTCTTTTTTTCAACAGCAAATACTAATACCGACAGTCTGGTACAGCTTATTGATAGTTATACCAATGAAAATGTTAACTTTAAACAAACCAGTGTATGGATCGACGGAACAGCAATGGATGATACCAAAGTTGATAACATCATCTACCGCAAAAAAACAAATCTTTCGGGTAATACTTTTTATTATCTAAGAACTGATGTTTTAAGTGGCAATTTAGATGTAAGAATATTCGGGGTAAAGGCTGATGATATTCAAGATGACTCTTCAGCATTACAGTCAGCTTTCAATACTGCTTGCAAACTGGGGCTTAATATTCTTCTTCCTTCCGGAACCATGAAAACAACTCAAGGACTTGTTTTAGACTTTTCATTACAAGAAACCGTAATGAGACGTATTCAGATCATTGGAAAAGGAGTAGGAAATTCTATAATTAAAAATTCTGGACCTACCTCTATTGCTTTGTTTATTAAAGGACCGGCAGACCCTTCCACACCACCGTATTTTTCTATCAGCGATCTTACAATCACTAAACCGGAAGAACAAACGCGCTATGGAGCCGGGCTACTAATTCAGGATTTTGTGGGTGCTAATGTTAACAATATTGAGATTTCTTCTTTTGATATCGGCTTTCAACTGATTAATACCTGCAATGCTCAGATTTCTTTTTTGGTTTCTAAGTTTTGTAATTATGGGATGTACAATGAAATAGCTTCTGAGGGATTTACTCACCCCAACCTGCTTAATTTCCGTAATTGTACTTTTTTAGGTAATGTGATGTATGGCGCTGTCATTATTTCCGGGCATGCAGTGAAATTTGATTCTTGTGGTTTCGAAGGCAACCTTGGAGTAGGGCTTCAATTTACATTTGGTGGTTATAATGGTCGTGAAGCTTTAAGCTTAATTAATAATTATTTTGAAGGAAACGCCAATCATGATCTTTATTTTGAGACTACCTCAATGACTGCTTTATCATTAATTTCTAATACGTTTAGTAAAAATATTGCAGGTAGAGCCAGTGATGTTGTTATTAATAATTTATCGAATGATAAGGTACATATGAGTTCACTAAGCAATTCTTTTGCTTACTATCCAAGTCCAGATCCTACTAAACCATCATATGTACCATCTGCTGCTTCCAAAAATATTTTATATATGGGAGATTCTTCAAAATTTCATTTGCTACATAATGACATGCATCAGTCAAGTTTAGAAAGCTAATTGGTTTTTCATCAATCACTATAAACAGCCCAAAAGGCTGTTTTTTTTTATTTTAAATAGTATTGTTTAATTTTTTATTGTCCCAAAAAAAGAAAATGGTATTTTTATCGTTCAAAAAGTATACACCTCATTATAAAAACCATTAAAATAATTGCAAAACCATAGGCTGATCCCTATATTTGCCCTGCTTCACAAAATAACAATGCTGTAGGCAAAAAAAGTTAAGGTGTTATCCTTAATACAGATAAATAAATGTTTATGAATAAAGAAGTACAATCTCAAAGCAGGAATTATACGGTTCCATTGATCACCATCACCCTGCTGTTTTTTATGTGGGGATTCATCACCTGTATGAATGATATTCTGATCCCTTACCTGAAACAACTTTTTAAACTTACCTTTTTTGAATCCATGCTGGTACAGTTCTGTTTCTTCGGAGCGTACTTTATAGGATCTTTAATTTATTTTCTGATTTCCATTTCCAAAGGCGATCCTATCAATAAAGTAGGATACAAAAAGGGAATTTTATTCGGAATCGGTTTGGCAGCATTAGGATGTATTCTATTCTATCCGGCTGCTACATTCTCTTATTATCCTTTATTCCTCGGAGCCTTATTTATTTTAGGTCTAGGATTTACGGTTTTACAGATTACCGCCAACGCATATGTTTCATTGCTTGGTTCGGAAGATTCGGCGTCCAGCCGATTAAATATGACTCAGGCTTTTAATGCATTCGGTACTACAATCGCTCCGGTATTGGGAGGACATTTGATTTTTGAGTTATTTTCTGAACCAGACGGAACTTTCAGTGCGGTAGCAACAAGAATTCCTTATTTAATCTTTGCAGCGATTCTTTTATTGGTAGGTTTATTAATTTCAAGAGTAAAACTGCCTTCATTTCAGACAGAAACGGAAGAAAGTGTACAAGGATGGGGCGCATTGAAATTCAATCATTTAAAATTCGGAGTTTTCGCGATGTTCTGCTATGTTGGAGGAGAAGTAGCGGTTGGAAGCTTTATCATCAGTTTCCTTGAAGAGACTATGAAATTTAATGAGGCAATCAGTAAAAACTATCTGTCATTATATTGGGGAGGTGCCATGATCGGGCGTTTCTTAGGAGCTATTTCATTAAACCATTCAATCAGTCAGGCTAAAAAAGCTATTTACATGCTAGGTGCAGCAGCACTGGTTTTCTTAGTAATTTTCAGTATTGTAGATCTTAGCTTTGCACAAATCAGCTTCTTCCTTGTGTTTATATTACTGAATTTCGCAGCATTTTTTGTTGGAAAAGCAGCTCCTGCAAGAACACTTTCTATATTTGCAGCCATTAACGTTATTCTACTGATTTCCACAATGGTAAATCATGGCGAATTGGCAATGTACAGTGTTTTAGGAATCGGGATTTTCAACTCAATCATGTTCTCTAATATTTATACATTGGCGATTTCAGGATTAGGAAAATATACAAGCCAGGGATCTTCTTTAGTGGTTATGGCTATTCTTGGAGGTGCTATTGTTCCTATTTTTCAGGGGTATCTTGCAGATCAGTTTGGAGTACAGCATTCGTTTATTATTCCTGTATTCTGTTATCTGGTCATTTTAATTTTCGGTGCTTATTGTACCAAATATCTGGGACATGTAGAAAGTACTGAAGCCAAATCAGGACATTAAATAATACACATATAAATAAAACAATAGGCTGTTTCATCTTTTTGAAGCAGCCTGTTTTTATGACTTCTTCCTATGCCCCTATGTGGTAACAAACAAAAAAATATTTTAAACCTCATAGATTACATATATCAATTACTAGATATTATCGCACATTATAAAACAGGCTGATTTTATAAAACCTTATCGTCTTTTTAGCCACGAATTCACGAATTATTCTATCCATCATAGCCTGTAACTTTATCTTGGAAATTACGACCTATTTTACAGATCACTTAAATTTTCTATTCTGATGAACATCCAATTAAAACTCGAATATGCTGCTTTTTTAGCCCTTGGAATTCTAGCTTTTGCACATACAGAATACTCCTGGTGGTGGTTTGCTGGATTATTCCTTGCTCCGGATATTTCTATGCTGGGATATACCTTTAATAATAAAGTAGGTGCATTTTGCTACAATCTGTTTCATCATTTCGGAGTGGCTGTCGCCGTTTATCTTATAGGAACAGCCTTATCGCTTCCCTATTTACAGATGGCTGGAGCTATTTTATTCTCCCACTCTGCTTTTGATAGAATATTAGGATATGGACTAAAATATCCGGATAGTTTCCAAAATACACATTTAGGAAAGATTGGAAAAAACAAAGAATAATTGATTATCCCCACCAAAACTGATTTAGGTAATAATATTCATTCTGATGTTCTATGACAAAACAATTATCGTAAAAGGTTTTATAGGAAAATATACGGGTGATATCATAAATAAAAAGAGCATCAATTAAAGCAAAAAGTGTATTAGAAAATGCTTTGGAATTTTCTGTATTCCCTTCGGTATCGTGTAAATACCTTTCTATAAAACTTTTCAAAAGCTGTTTATATTCTATGACGTTCAATTCTTCAATACTATCATTGATTTCAAGCTCAATTTCCGAAATTGCTTTTCCTTTATAGAATTCAAAACTTTCAAAATAATTTCCACCAGCAAATTTTCTTTCCATATAAGGGTTTACAGCCATCAGAAACCCTTCAATAAGATTCATCTTATAGTTTTCATTAAAGACCCTATCTCGATAAGTATCTGGAATTTCATAATTATATTCTTCGAAATATCTGAAAGCTTTACTTGCTAACCAAACAGTACGAGTACTGATAATATGCCCTTGCTTCAACTCTATCTGATTCATTAAAAGCTCATTCACATAAAACTCACGTCCATACCAAAGATCATTTCTCTGAACCATATCAGACATATCATCATCTGTAATTTCTACATGAGTATCTTGCACACTCATCTCCTGTAGATTTTCGTTAAAAAAAACATATGTATAACCTCCTCCAAGATCAGCCTCTTTAGCAACTGCTCTATATTCATCCTGAAGCAAGTTTGTTTTTAATGCCATCTCTTTATTTTTAAAACGTATTTTCATATTATATTTTTTAGTATTATTTCTTGAGGCTTTCTGTTTTTGATAATACAAAGTAAAAAATTAAATACGCAGTCTTATTGCGCAGAAAAAACAATGTGATAATTTTATTTTGGAATCTATATTTCAACTTCATCTCAGATGATGAGATACAACAAAAAAAGCAACCTCTTTCGAAGTTGCTTTATTTTGAAAATCTTTATAGATTATTTTCTTAGTCCTAATGCAGCAATAATTGCTCTATATCTTGCGATATCTTTTTTCTTAAGGTAATCTAGTAAACTTTTTCTCTTACCTACTAATTTCACTAGAGATCTCTCTGTGTTGAAATCATGACGGTTAGCCTTTAAGTGCTGAGATAAGTGATTAATTCTGAAAGTGAAAAGAGCGATTTGTCCTTCTGCGCTTCCTGTGTCCTGTGCAGATTTTCCGTGTTGTGCGAAAATTTCCTGCTTTTTGTCTGTTGTTAAGTACATTCCAATATTGTTTAATGATTATTATGTAACGGGTGCAAAATTACGACTATTTTTTGATTCTGCAAACATTATTGATTTCATATATCAAATTTGATAGAAAAAAATGTTAAAAATTTCTTAATAAATTTTACACAATTCGACGAAAAGGCAGTAATTTTGCATTCGAATTACAAATGAGAAAATTTATATTCTTTACAGCAGTTGCTACTTTTTTATTGGTTGGTTTTACTTCAGTAAAAGCACAGAGGAATTCCGACGATAAAATAAAAAAAGTTCTATACTTCAATCCTGAGGTAGAGCCTGATATTGACGAGATTAAAGAGCCTACCAACAATGCTTTCTTTGATGCTGTTTCAGACAATTTCAGTGGAAGAAGAAACAAAATGCTTCGCGCAGAAGTACAGGTTCCTTTTGATAGTATAGATAAAAAAACAATCACAGATTATTGTCTCAATAATGATGCTGACTTTGCCATTGTTTCTAAAGTTCGATATTTTAAAGTAGGACTTGGAAAATATGTCTTTTCAAATCAGGTTGTGGTAAGTATGAAGCTCTTTGATGCTGAAGGAAGTCTCATCACCGAAACAGATTATGATACATACCGAAAAAACATGCGCCTATTGGGTTCTACAGTCAATTCTATTAAAATAGGAACCGAAGGTGCTATAAAAGGTATTTTAAAACAACTCAGAAAGTTAAAACCTACAGAAGCTGAGCTCTAAACAACTCTTTTCCTTAGGTATTCATATAAAATTGTAAGCAGTCAATTTTATCCAACAAATTAATTATCAATGTTTCATTGGTAATTTTTTTTATCCATATCCTACATTGGTTAAAAGTATATCAAATTATAGTACAACAAAACAAAAACACTATACAAAATACTGATTTTCAATTAAATATTTTCACCAATTAATGAATAATACAAAATTATTTACTAATTTAGTATTACATTAAAATCTAAATCATATGAAAAATCTAAAGAAAATCAGTAGACAAGAAGCCAAGCAAATCAATGGTGGATTTGCTCCAAAATGTGGTGAAAACATTCCATGTACTATCGGATGGTGTTGTCAGGGAGTCTGCAAACCGCAAAGGTGTATGATCGATTAGTAAAAGTAATTGAGTACAATATTAAAATCTGTAGACTATGAAAAATCTAAAAAAAATCTCCAGAGAAAAAGCCAGCCAGATTAACGGTGGAAAAATGGACAGATGTAATGAATTCAATCCATGTACTGCAGGATGGTGCTGCAACGGAATCTGTTCACCATTCATCTGCATAGAATAAAAAAATTTCATCATTAAACATTAAAAACAAATCACATGAAAAATTTAAAGAAAATCAGCAGACAAGAGCAAAAAGAAATTAAAGGCAGTGGAATTATCAAAAGGTGTACTGAGCATTATCAATGTCCTGGAGGAGCATGCTGTCAAAATGTATGTGTTTTAAACCCATGTATATTGGATTAAATTATAAATAAAGATATAGCGGCTATTTTTCACAGCCGCTATATTATTTAAATAAAACACTGACTATCAAATAAATATTTTCACCAACTAATGAATAATTAGAAAATATTTTTTATTTTAGTATAACATTTAAATCTAAAAAACTATGAAAAATCTAAAGAAACTCAGCAGAGAAGCGGCAAAGCAAATTAAAGGAGCAGGTCCTCGAAAATGCAGCGATGATTCACAATGTATTTATGGAGCATGCTGTAGAGGTGTATGTATGGAGTTTGCTTGTTTTGAAGAATAAAATTAATTTCTAACTTTAAAAATCAATGACTATGAAAAATTCAAATTTCAAAAAACTGAACAGAGAGGAACAGAAAGAAATCAAAGGAAGTCTTCAAATCAAAAAATGTAGAAACAGCACACAATGTGATGCGGGTGAATGCTGTACAGGAGGAATGTGCCTTCCCTCACCTATTATAGAATGTGGACCTATTCTTGATTAAAGGATATTTTTTAAATTTAATTTTTAACATCCGTCCTGACGGGTGTTTTTTTATCTTCTTTTCTGACCTTTAAACTTTAATTAATCCTTAAATTTCCCAGTTTATTACTCAGTCTTAAAAATTTGAATTATTTTTGCATATCCAAAAAAATTCACGTTTTGAACTCTAGAGACGAACTTATCTTCAACCCTGCCGACATTGCCGAAACTCTCAGCGAACTTCATGCTGATGAGAGGCTACTCGCGTTCCTGAAGGTTCCTAAAGAGTACAAAGCAGAGGTTTTTTCACATCTTGATCCTGACTTTCAGGAAGATACCATCAGAAGTATCGGAAGCGATGAAGTTTCTGAGATTCTGAATGCCATGACTCCTGATGACAGAACAGCTTTATTTGAGGATTTTCCCGATGAGCTGATCAAGTATTCCATCAATCATCTTAATCCACAGGAGAGAAGAATTGCTTTAAAGCTTTTAGGTTATAACTCTGATTCCATCGCCCGTCTGATGACCCCTTATTATATCCAGATCCGTAAGGAGTGGACAGTAAAACGTTGTCTTCAGCAGATTAAGAAGGTTGGAAAAAAGGTGGAAACCATGAATTACTTGTATGTGGTAGATGAAAGAAACCGCCTGATTGATGACCTTGCTATCGGAACGTTATTACTGGAAGAAGAGGATACATTGGTCTCTGATATTACAGATAATCATTTTGTAGCGATTACTACAACGACTTCAAAAGAGGATGCTGTAACTTACTTCGAGAAATATGACCGTGGCGCTCTTCCTATTATAACGGAAGCAGGGGTTTTAGTTGGAATTGTAACAATCGATGACATCTTAGACCAGATTGAGCAACAAAACACCGAGGATATTCAGAAATTCGGGGGATTAGAAGCCTTGGATCTTCCGTATACTCAGACTTCCTGGACAGAGATGATCAAAAAGAGAGCAACCTGGCTGATCATTTTATTTATCTCTGAGATGCTTACCGCTTCAGCAATGGGATATTTTGATAAAGAAATTGAAAAAGCAGTAGTTCTAGCATTATTTGTTCCTTTAATTATTTCAAGTGGTGGAAACTCAGGTTCACAGGCTGCTACACTGATTATCCGTGCGATGGCACTTCAGGAAATCGGGCTTAAAGACTGGTGGTATGTCATGAGAAAAGAAATCATTTCGGGGATATGCCTTGGGCTTATTCTGGGAATTATTGGATTTGTGAGAATCATGCTGTGGCAGCAGGTAGGTCTTTTTGATTATGGACAATATTGGGTGTACGTAGGACTGAGTGTCTCTGTTTCCCTGATTGCCATTGTATTATGGGGGACTTTATCGGGATCTATGATTCCATTTGTTTTAAAGAAATTAAAACTTGACCCTGCTACGTCTTCTGCTCCATTTGTAGCAACATTGGTAGACGTTACAGGACTTATTATTTATTTTACGGTAGCCGGGCTTTTCTTAACCGGAAAACTTTTGTAATTTTAGGCATCAACTAAAATGCCGATATGAAAATCGTTTCACTTGTACCCTCTATTACTGAGGCTTTATTTGACTTGGGATTAACTGAAAATGAAGTAATCGGAAGAACGAAATTCTGTATCCATCCTGAGGATAAAGTAAAAAATATTGCTGTAATCGGGGGAACGAAAAATATTAATATTGAAAAGATTAAAGCTTTGCAACCAGATTTAATCCTTGCCAATAAAGAAGAAAACATTAAAGAACAGGTAGAAGCCTTAATGGATGACTTCAAAGTAATGGTAACCAATGTAGAAACCATTGAAGATAATTATTATCTGCTTAAAAATCTTGGAAAGCTTTTAGGGCAGGAAGAAAGAGCACAGCTATTCAATCTTAAAATCTACGAAATCCTTACTCTCTCAAAGCTTGAGACTCCTGTAAAAACAGCATATCTTATTTGGAACAAACCATACATGACTGTGGGTTCTGATACATTTATCCATAAAATTTTAACGGAAATAGGTTTTGAAAATATTTTTAAAGATAAAACCCGATACCCTGAAATCATTGCTGAAGACCTAGCTGAGGCTGACGTCATCATGCTTTCTTCGGAACCGTTTCCTTTTAAAGAAAAACATATTGAGGAACTAAGTGTTGTTTATCCAGACAAAAAAATCATGATTGTTGACGGAGAAGCTTTTTCCTGGTATGGGACGCATATTGCAAAATGTGAGAATTATTTTAAAGAACTTCTTGCGGAAATTCACTCAATGCAGCAAAGTTGATTTTTCAACCAACAACTTTAAACCTTAAATACTTACCTTATATGTCCGGAACTATTATATTATCTGAAGGAGAAGAATTTGATCATGTTATACAGGAAGTTTCGAAATATATTCATCTGTATGTTATGCCGTTTGGAAAGAAGGAACGAAGCCTCACCCGCATAGATAAACGTGAAAATATGTATGGTGGAAACGGAACTGTACATATGATACAAATGTTCGATCAGAAGGAACTCGCCAATAATCGCCTAGCTGCTTATATGGTTCTATTGAATAAAGGTGATGAATCCGGTTTCCATACGCACAACGAAAGGAACGAAGAAGAATTGTATGTTGTTGTACACGGAACAGGAGAATATCGAGAAAGAACAGGAACACAGGGATCTATCCGCAAAAAAATGCTCCAGAAAGGAGATATTACAGCTATAAGCTCTATAGGTTATCATTCTATTGAAAATACCGGAAATGAGCCTTTAATTATGTTTGTCATCACCACAAACAATCCATAAAACATAAAAAACTCCAGCCAAAAGCCGGAGTTTATATTATTTTCTGAGTGAATTACAAAACTTTGGAAACTTCATTACAAAGCCATTCCAATAATTCTCTGTCTTCGCTTGTAAAAGGATCAATAGTATGAGAATCTATATCAATCTGTCCGATGTTTTTTCCATCTTTAAAGATTGGAACAACAATTTCAGCTTTTGTATCGATTGAACAGCTTAAATAATTACTCTCTTCGTGTACATCAGGTACTACAAATGTTTCATTGGAAACAGCTACCTGACCGCAAATTCCTTTTCCGTAAGGGATAATGGTATGATCTGTAGGTGCTCCTACGTAAGGACCTAAGATTAATTCATCTTTGTCTCCATTTTTAAAATAGAATCCTGTCCAGTTAAAATAAGAGATCTCCTGATCTAGCAGATGGCAAACTTTCTCAAGTTTTTCTTCTGTATTATGTTTAGGACTTTCAAGAATAGAGGAAAGTCTTTTCTTTAATTCTGACATTGTATTATTTTTTTAAGAGAATTGTTTTAAAGGAAGTTCTTCTTTATATCCGAACATTCCACGCTCTTTGATCATTTCAGCAACACCATCCGGAACTTGAGTTTCCCAACCTGTGATGCAACATCCGATTTTTCTTAATATTTCTCTTGAATATATTTCTAAAAATTCAGGATTATAGTTTGTAATATCGACAATACGGTTGTTTCTTTTGAAATACTTGTACAGCTCTTTTAAGTTCTCCTCCACTTTAAGGTTGGATGAGTCTAATAACTGATGTGTTTCCGGATCTTTATAAGGATACAGATATACTCTCATTCCGTTTCTGAAGAACTTACCGAATGCTTCAAGGATTCCTCCGGATAAGTTTTTATAATATTTCTCATCAAATACCATCAATAAGTTATTTACACCCATTGCAACTCCGATATCTCCACTTGTGTAAGATGCAAAATAATCAATAAGTCTATAGTATTCTGAGAAGTTTGAAATAATAACGGTATATCCTAATTTACCTAAAATATCTACTCTATCCAGGAAATCTCTTTCGTCAATATCTCCATCAGCCCTAAGATTTGAAATAGTAATCTCAATAAGAACTTCTGTTTCGTCGTGGGTACAAATCGCGTCTTTAAAGAACATATCCATTCCGTTCTTAAGCATATCGATGTTCACCTTTGTTACAGGTCTGAAACTTCCTCTTACAGCAAAAATATTCTTTTTGTACAATACATCTGCCGGAAGCATATTACTCCCTTGAGAGTTGAAAATCACAGCATCAGTCATTCCGTTTTTCACTAACTGAAGTGACATCAACCTGTTATCTACATATTCAAAAGCAGGACCACTGAAATCAATCATATCGATTTCAAGGTTGTCTTTTGCAATATCATCGTACAATGATTCTACTAATGTTCTCGGATTGTCGAAATAATGAAAGGCTCCAAAAATAAGGTTTACCCCAAGATTCCCTAAAGTTTCCTGCTGTAAAGTGGCATCATTTTCTTTGAATTTCACATGGATTACGATTTCGTTGTAATTTTCATTTTCTTTGGTCTGAAAACGAATTCCTACCCAGCCGTGACCTCTTACAGTTTTGTCAAAGTTGATGGTAGTTACAGTATTGGCATAAGAAAAGAACTTTCTGTCAGGATTGTTGTCTCTTGAAATTCTTTCTTCGATCAAAGCCACTTCATAGCGAAGCATTTTGCGAAGTCTATTCTGAGTAACATACCTGTTCTTTACTTCTTTTCCGTAGATAGCATCACTAAAATCTTTGTCATAAGCAGACATTGCCTTAGCGATCGTACCGGAAGCCCCCCCTGCTCTAAAAAAGTGACGAACAGTCTCCTGCCCTGCTCCAATCTCTGCGAAAGTACCATAAATAGTAGGATCTAGATTAATTGTTAATGCTTTTTGTTTAGGAGTTAGTTTCTGATACATTAGGACATTAAATTTTTTGTAAATTTACCAAAATTAAACCAACCTCAAAACAAAATGAAGTTGAAATTTTTAGGAACCGGTACTTCCCAAGGTGTACCCGTTATAGGCTGTACATGTGAAGTGTGTATCTCCGAAAATCCCAAAGACAAACGCTTACGCTCTTCCGTGATGGTAACTACGGAGGAAAATAAAAAAATACTCATTGATTGTGGTCCGGATTTCAGGCAGCAAATGCTTACCAACCACGAGCATACCGTAGATATTGCGCTCATTACTCATGAACATAATGATCATGTAATTGGGTTGGATGACATGCGTCCGTTAATTTTTAAAAGTGGAAAAGACGTCCCGCTTTATTGTTATTCCAGGGTTGCACATGAGATTAAAAACCGTTTTCCTTACGCTTTTGCTGATGTGAGGTATCCCGGTGCGCCAGCTTTTGAATTACATGAGATTGAAAACAAGCCTTTTCATGTTTTGGATACTGAAATTACACCTATTGAAGTCATCCATTTTAAAATAAGCGTCTTCGGATATAAATTTAAAAACCTTGCCTACATTACTGATGCAGGTTTTATTTCTGACACAGAAAAGGAAAAACTAAAGAATCTGGATGTATTAATTTTAAATTGTATAAGAAAATTTGACCCACATCCGGCACATTTTATCCTTCCGGATGTTATTAAACTGTTTGAAGAGTTAAAACCTAAAAAATTATTTCTTACTCACATCAGCCATCATTTAGGATTGCATGATATTGAAGATAAGCAGCTTCCATCCGGAATACACCTTGCCTACGATGGTTTGGAGCTTATTTTTTAAAAAAAATCTTCAAAAAGCTTTTGAACATTGAAAAAAGTTCCTATATTTGCACACCAATTTGAAACAAACAACATGTTTGGAGTAAACATCAAGCCCAGGTGGCGGAATTGGTAGACGCGCTGGTCTCAAACACCAGTTCTTAGGAGTACCGGTTCGATCCCGGTCCTGGGTACAAAAAACCTCTGAAATCATTTGATTTTCAGAGGTTTTTACTTTTTAGGGTGGTCAAAAGGGTGGCTATTATTTTATACATAAAATGACCTTTATCCTTTTCTTTATGATTATATAAACTATCTCTTCAAATAAAAATTCAGTTATATTACAGATATTTCCAAGCTCCTATTAAAATCAAAGTGAATAAGCTTAGAATTTTACTGTAGACAAAGACCAATAAACTGATAAAGACATCTTTGAAATCAACTTAAGTTGATTTCAATTACGGATTCCCATAAAAAGATTATACAAAAATGATTTATTTTTGTGTAAATACTATATAAAATCAATACCAACTATTACTCACTATGAATACTCCACAAAAAGCACCGACTTTAAATAAGTTTACTGAAGAATTAGAAAACTTGTTAAAAAAAAGAATTGGAGGGTCAGTAAATTTTAGAGGTATCTACTATCAAATATTATATGCATCTTATTTAATACTTAACGAACTTAAAGAAACTTCTGAAAAATCAATAACAATGGAGGGCATTGAGGATATTGACTTAAATACCTCTCAAAATATTCTTAATGATCAGCTATATACTCAGGTTAAATCATCTGTCAATAAAATAGATTCTGGGAGTTTTTGGAATTTAGGAGTAATACAAAATTTCGCTGAAACTTTTGAAATTAACCCTAATAGTAAGTTTAAGCTAGTGTATAATATGGAAATTGCTAAAGGAAACCTTTACTCTTTAATACATAAAAAAGACGTATCTGATTTCTGGCAGACAAAATTCACAACATTAAAATACAATATTAACTATAATGATCTATTATCAAATATCTCATTTGAATATAAAACATCGACAGAATTGTTCAATGATATTCTGATTTCATTATTTAAGGATTGGGGAATAAACAAAGGAACTGAATTTCAATTTTTAAGATCATTATTTTACAATGTATTTATTTGGTCAAAAAATAGGATTACAGTAACTAATACTGATATCATTGCCCTATTTCAGGATATAAAAGACTCTTACTCTAAAGCACCTGTTAATAATGCGATATTAAATAATTGGATCTTCAAAGTTTCATATGATATTACTGAAAGTCATAATGCAGAAGATTTTTATGATGGAAAAGCAGCAAGACCCGCTCATATCAAATTAGGATTACCCGTAAAAAGAAAGATTTGGCAAAAAAAAGTTTATGATAGCGTATTTGAATCAGATGTTACTGTGATTAGATCTTCAAGCGGACAAGGAAAATCTACCTTAGCATGGCAAACGGGATATGATCTAAAAGAAAAAAACAATTATTCTATCTATGAATTACGAAGCTGTAAGGACTACAATGAAGCTAATTCTATTGCTGAATTTTTGGAATCCCGAATTCTAATTGGTGAAAAGCCTCTATTAATTATAGATGGATTAAATACTTTAGTAGAATCGTGGTTTGAAATAGTTTCGACAACAAGGGATATTCCTGTAAAATATCTACTTACGACTAGACAAGAAGATTGGTTTAGATTTGGTGCTGACATTTCACGAATTAACCTAACTACCGTTGATATATCACTATCAATGGCTGAAGCTAGAGAAATGTTTGAAGAATTAAAAAGAAAAAAGAAAATACATCCGGATATTCAAAAATGGCAACCTGTGTGGGAACAGATTCATCCAAAAGGACTACTGATTGAATATACATATCTTCTCACAAGAGGTCAAATGATCGAAGAGCGACTTTCAGCACAAATAAACTATCTAGCAAATTCAGGAGCAAAGTTAGAAATATTACGAATGATTTCTCTTGCGGATTGTTTAAATATTAAATTAAAAACAACAAAATTAATTGGTTATGTAAAAACGGAAATAGGATTCGAACAGGACCGAGGTGAGTTATTAAATGAATTGGAAAAAGAATATTTCCTAAATTTTGATGGTCATTTTGTAGAAGGCTTACATCCTGTTCGATCTCAACATCTAAAAGATTTATTGCACAAAAATATACCTGTAGAGGAATCTCTTAAAAACCTGTTTAAGATTATTACTGATGATTATAAACAGGATTTCTTTAATAATATTCCTTTTCTGCTTGATCAAAACTATAAGAACGAATTTTACGAAACATTAGCAGAAATAGTTTCGGAAGACTCATTAGAAAATATTGTAGTCGCTGTTGATGGTATTATGCACGCTGAACCGCATCGATATTTGAATGAAAACAGATTAGAATTTGATGAAGCATATAATATAGGAGGTATAGAATTATTTTCTGTAACCTCTACTCCTTTCTCTGAACTGAATACCTTGGAAGAAATGTCAAATATTCTTGGTGAGCAAGGAGCTAATTTTAGACGATTAGCAGATTTAAAGAAAAGATTACCTAAATATCAATTTGAAAATTCTGACGTGGTCATATTTGCAAACGCTTTAAAATTAAATTTGCAAAAACGTTCTTCAGCTATTATTTCTTATAAAGGTCTTGGCTTTTTGGTAAAATGGTTTAGCCATTTAAAAATAGTCTTTAATATTCCGTCAATAAACAACAATATCAGTATCGATGAGCTAATAAAAATGGATTTTAGTGAAGCGAAAGAATTGATGTCTTTTTTACAATTAACCGATCCTGTTGAATATAATGATTTCATAATAAAAAGTAAAGAGACACTCTTCAGTTATCTTAAAGTCAATACTAATTCTATTATTATAGAGGATTCCGGGAATAAAATTAATATTAAATATCTTCTATTTGATCAAGATTCAAAACACGCCAATAATTTGAGTGTATCAAGGATTGAAGATGTTTTTGAATTCTTTCCATTCTATGAACAGTATTGTACTGAGGGAATAATGTTCCCGTTTCCTTCCGAAGAAATGACTACTACAGTTAGAAATGATGCCCGTAAACAAATGACTCCGGCTTCAATTGGGAATTCTTTTGATATTCATCTAAACCAGATCTGGTATAATGAAATACAGAAAATATATTTAGACTCTTCTGCTTACAGTTGGCAAGAGAGAATAATAAACATTAGAAAATTAGCTTTGGAGTGGGTTAAAATTGTTACAAGGATGATTGACGGATTATTAGAAGGCAACAAGAATAAGATCCAAAAAAATTTCACAGAACTACAACAGAAAGGAGAACTTCTTAACAACACTATAAAGCTTAAGAAAAAATATCCAGTTTATAAAAAATATAATGAAAAGAATAATGCTGTTGAAGGCGAAAAAGAAATAGATTCATGGATTAGTTCTTTCTCAAACATCAACAGTCAAATATTCAACATTTTTCTTCCAAAAAAAGAACAAGACAGAAGATTGGCATTAATTAATTTTAAAGGTGTTTATTTTGACCTAGAAGTACTGCAAAATGCATTTAGAATTATTGAAAATAAAACAATTGCTTATTTTGACTCCGAGAACATTTGCTTAGAAGAAAATATACATTATGAAAGACTTTATGCTTCTATTTTATATTATTTATCACAAATCCCGCTAGAAGATAAAATGCCTGTTCCAGTTGGGAGAAAGGCTGTTGAAGAATGGTGGATGAAGGCTAAAAACGCTAAGCTTGATGATCTCAATCATTCTCTAACAATAATTGAGGCTAGTTCGGATTTTAAATTCAATTATCCTAATGGAATAGAAGAAACTGACACCATTACTTATTTGACAATTGGAATAATCGATTTTGATTTTTCTGATACTCAGAGCTTGGAAAGTTTATTATTCTCATTAGGTATTTTGAGAGATTTGGATTATCAATTTATTACGATTATCAGTGTAAAAGATAATATAGCAGTTAGTGGCTTTAGAATAAATAAAGAACTCATTAAGGCTTATGATGACTTAATAACAGGCGCTGAAAATATTGATATCAATTTTCCGGCACTTCCTGTTGCAATTGAAGAAAAAATAATAAAATATTTGCCTGGAGTTTTGCTTCCGGAAAAATCTGTGAACGGCGATCTAGATAAGAAATTTGAAATTTTGATTACACTATGGAAGTTATCAGAATTTAAAAGACATCTAAACAAAAATTCCTCTATTGAAATGAAATGGTTGAAAGATCTTAACGTAGAGTCGGAAATTAGAAACAGTTTAAATTCTTTAAACATCTCATCCCAAAGCTTTACCAAATTCGTTGAAAGAGGCTTAGAACCAAACCATATTTATGAAGTTGAAAGCATAACTAACGAATTATATAAACAAATTACTTCGCATGCATAATTAAAATTTAAAAGGTTCTAAATACAACGTGAAACTAACTATTTTCAAATTCAATAAAAAATGATTAAAAGTTATCTCTAGAAACTAAAGAAGAAAGCTACAAAGATTTGCATCAACAAGATTTAACCCAACCGTGGTTTTAAAGAAAAAAATAAGAGCAATATCTAGTTAGAACTTTCTAAATTTTCAGGAGTTTTGCTTTAATCAATAAATGTGTTTAAAAGCAATCGTATAATCAAAATGAAGAAAATTTAACAATAGAAATATATTTTAATTATTTGGCATAGTATATAAATAATTAGCATTATTAATATTCAGTTCCTTAATTGGATACGAATATTAAATTGAGTAACATTGTATTTTTGAACATTAACCATGAAATATCAAATTTATGATTATAAGTTATACTAAACGAAGTAAAACATATCAATTTTGTAAGCCATCCACTGATTCCAAAAATGTTTATACAATAATCGTAGGAAAAAATGGAAGCGGAAAGAGTCGCTTGTTAAATGAGATAATAAGCAATTTTATTCCATCTGATCTTACCAAAAAAATATCTAGGGCAAAAGACGGTTTTTTAATGCGTTCATCCGAGCCAACTAAAGTTATAGCTGTGTCAACTAGCCCTTATGATAAATTTCCATTGACGCGTTCGCTGTACGGTATACGATTCCCCGAAGGTATTTATTCTTACATCGGAATAAGAGAGATTCGTTCATCAGATTTTTCTTTAGGTTTTATTTCTAAAATTATAAAAGAACTTTTGCACGTTAGATTAGGGAATCCAGAGCAGTTTCATAAGATTATAGAAGTACTGGGTTACTTGGGTTATTCTGGAGAGTTACAAGTTAAATTTGAAGCTATTATATCATCTGTACAAATTCGCCGGTTTTTAGATAGTCAAAAAACTGAAGATGACTTTAGATATATCTTTTTCAAGAACAATGGGGGACGTGTAAATTCAGGTTTTTTTGAAATAGGAGAAAAACTGGACTTTGAAAAACTAGAATATTTACAGAAAATATTTAGGAGATATGATTTTTCCAAATACATGCGATCTCCAACAGTTACGATCAATGCTGATTCTATTGAATTACAAATGGATTTAGAGGACTTATTATTTATGCTTGAAGCTGGTATACTTCGATTGAAAGATGTTTATATAAGGAAAATTGAAAACAATAAAATTTATCCTATCAATGAAGCTAGTTCCGGAGAGCAATGTATATTCAATACTTTTTTAGGAATCGCCTGCAAAATTACTGACAATAGTTTAATTGTCATTGATGAACCTGAAATTTCTTTGCATCCCGCTTGGCAAGAACGATATATAACACTTCTAATGGATACTTTCCAACATTATAAAGGTTGTCATTTTATCATTGCGACGCACTCTCCACAATTGGTATCTAAATTATCCAATGAGAATTGTTATGTTTTGAAGATGGATGAGGGTGAGTTGATGGATGGAGAGTTAATAGCAAACAATTCAGCAGATTTTCAGCTCGCAAATGTTTTTAATACCCCTGGCTTTAAAAACGAGTATTTAGGTAGGATAGCCTTTTCTATTATTTCTAAAGTGGGTAAAACTAATAAGTTTGACAGTGAGGATCTAGAGAATTTCACAATTATCCAATCTCAGATCAAGAATATGCAGCATAATGATCCCATCAGAAAATTATTTGATTTAATTAAAGACTTAAAAAGAAATGCCTGATATCGATCAACCAATAGTTTATACTCCAGCAATCAAAAAACGTATTTTAGATTTTCTTAGTAAGTCTGATTTAAAAAGTTCAGATTGGTCTGATGATGACATAAAAGATATCCGGAAGTTCATTCGTGATTATTATAGAAATATAACAAGAAAATGTTTTTATTGCAGAAAGGAGATTTCGCTTCGATCTGTAGATAACTGTCATGTAGAGCATATAATCCCCAAAAGTGAACAAATACAATTTATGTTTGAACCAAGAAATCTTTGTGTTGTATGTAGTGATTGTAACATTATAAAAAGCAAAAAAGAAGTTTCCGGCCAAATTGAGACAGTGACAAAAAATGGAAAACTCTATACAATGTATCCTAGATCATCAAATGCATTTATAGTTGTTCATCCACATTTTGATAATTATGATGATCATATTCATCACTGTGGTGATATTTATATCTCAAAGTCGAAAAAAGGATCATACACAATCCATATTTGTGAACTTAACAGAAAAGTACATGAATATGGAATGGATTCAAACCCTTTAACACAATCTGAATTATTTGATATTTTTCATGATATAATGAATTCGGATGATGTAGTACAACAATCTAAATATATGAACAAATTAAGGGAACATTTTATTAAAGCGGGATAAATAAATTTGGATCATAGTTATTTTTGTATGGAGACATAATGTCACTTTTCAAAGCAAATGAGAATAATCAGAGTAAATGCGATTTTTTTCAAAGAAAACGAGAATGAAATTTTCTAAAAATGCTACATATAAGAATGTATAATCTATTTTAGTACATTTTCTTAAACCCGCTTCAAGAAAATGTACTTAAAAAAATTACATTTGAAAATGTATTTTTAGTAGGATTCACCCATTGGTAACTTATTCAAATGAAATTTGATTACTGGCAAATATCACTTTTTATATTAGTCTTCAGAATCTTTTTTTTCTAAATTATAAATATCTTCTTCCCAATGTGGTTGATTGAATTTATCAATTGAATCAGCTAAAAGTAAATGATTTTTAAGATTAGGATCAACACTTTTTTTATAAAAACAGGCTGTTTCAGCCCAATCAAAATTATTACTAGTTGCAAGTAATTGAATGTTATTACAGAATATGGCCTGAATGTCTTTATCTTTATAATCAAAGTTTTGTATTGTATTTTGTATCTTTAGAAATCTTTTCCTTTCAACATAAGGTCCATCTAAGTTTTCATAACCAATATGTATAATTCCAGGATTATCTGATGGTATTTGATTAACTGCTTTTACGAGAAGACGTTTTATATCTTTAGCCTTCATGTCAATTGAATGATCTGAGATATTTGTCCACTTCATAATACAGGCATTCTTTATTTTATTTACATAAATATTCAGAACATCCATATCTTTGTTCGTTCCTAATTTATACAGCTCGTCATATCCTAAAGCCGTTACATAATTTCCACCGCTTATATATTCACCTATTAAAGCTTCAATTATTTCTGGGGAATTGTTTCTAATATTTTTATCTTCTAAATTTTTATTAATAGAGCTAATATCTAATGTTTTTATTATAACCTCTATCTGAGAAGTTTTACTTTCCATAATCTTACCAGATTCCTTTGCTTTTAAGCAGTCTATAAAAGTATCAACTAGGATATTTTCATCTGTATCTGCAACTGGGACCTTAAATGTAATGTCAATATAATATGATAATTTTTGATAATTAAGTAATTCAGATAGTTTTATTGATCTTTTTTGCCATTCTAATCTTTCGTTTTCTGAATAATCAGATACTTTTTGCATTCTTTTACATTCTACCCAATACTGTTTTCCATTTTTTCTTATTTGTAGATCTGGAGATTTATAAAAAATACTTTCTGGTATAAAACAAACTTTCCAACCATTCTTACAATATAAATTTGCAACTGCTAGTTCAAAAAAAATAGCATCAGGTTGGTTTTTCTTTTCATTTAGTAATTCATCAATTTTAGTTTCTATCCCATCGATATCAAGAAGAGTCGAAAGATTTTTCCCAATCATTGAAAAGAAAGGAAATATCCTTGCTGATTGTAAAGTATCACCACAAGAGGGACGATAAAATATACTTTCTACTAAATACATATACCAGGCTATCCAATCTTCATATACTGCTATTGGTAATATTGCCTTTTTTTCATCTGTCTTAATTTCTTTGGTTCCATATTGAATACTTTCTACATTATGAAAATATGAAATAACCTTTGCCCTTCTTTCTGTCCATTTTGTGTCACCCATTCTTGAGATAAAAAAGATTAAAGCTTTCTTTGCGTCAATAGCCCATTCTTCGTTAGCGTATATATTTAGCATATTAATTAATCTAGTTATTGTTTATGATACTTTAAATATGGAAATAAATCAGTCATTCCCCAAATAAATAGGAGAAAATATAATAAATATGTTTTAATAAGATATGCTAGAATAATACTAATTTTTTTTAGAAATTATATAAATCATTGAGAGCTCAATTTGAATATATTTTTAATAGAATGGCATATTGAATATTTATTATGTCAAAGTGTCAGTATTAAAAAGACTTTATTGATGAATGTTTTAAACTCATACTTCTTTTTTAGTATAACAAATTTTAATTGCATACTATTTGTTATTTCTTTAATAAATTAAAATAAATAAAATTATGAGAAATTATGTAATTTCAGGTGTATGGAGAGATTTTACAGGCACAATTACAGATTATGCTGTTCATGCTGTGACTAACATTAACCCTCCACACTTTAGCTTTGATCAAGCTACTAAATATTCTAAAGCAGACGCTATTGCTCTATTTGATAATCCACGAATTTCTGTATGGACAGTAATTTGGAATTACACAACTAAAGCTTGGCATTCTGAAAGTGAAGTCAGTGTAATAGGTCATGGTATAGATAGATATTTACGGAGTAGTCCGAATGGAATTATCCAGGATAATTTAGAACATTTAATTGATTACGGGAGTATTACGAATGGGTTTTATTAAAAAAGCTGTCTCAAAAAAGAGGCAGCTTTATGATGTTTTAGAATTTTATTTCTCCTGACATTGCAGTTTCTTGAAGATAAATCTCATATTTCTTTTTATCAAACAATATTGAAATTACATATCCATTATCAGTAAACACCCATTCTTGAATTTCCATATACATTCCTGCAATCCGTAAAAGAAAAATATCTAACATGAATTTTTTAAAAATCACAGTTTAGCCGAAGGCAAGAATCTTTATTGTTACAAGCCTAGTAATGCAAGAAAATCGGTCAACTTTATAGCCTTACCGTCAAAACCACACTTATTGAAAGAATCAATTATACTTTGATCTTCTGTTACTAAAACAACATCCTCACCCTGTGGATTATAAAGAGTTCCAAATATTAAAGAAATATCTAGGATAGTATTCCAGCGTTTATCTTTCAAATCACTAATTGCAATAACTCCGTTTCCGATGTTGTCCAATAATAATTCATTCATTACAAGAGCCGGACAAAAATCCTTCATGAACTTAACAACCGTTCGAAAAAAACCTTCATCCTTTTGATAGGTTTCCTTTGCATTAAAATATGCTCGATCAATCATACTTTGTGCAACTAAAAATGACAATTCCCCTTTTCTCAAACTATCCAAAAATTTTCGCCTTTGTTCTTTCTTGACTTTGCCTTCAAAGTAAGCCCAATCCACATTTCCTTCATTGATAGATTTGATGTAGTTTTCATAGTTTTGTCTAATCATCTCTTTTTCAAAATCTAATTGATCACCAACCGCTTCAATGGCATCATCAATATTATCTTCAGATGAAATCGGATAATTTCCTACCAGTTTTTGTGCTAATGTTATTGCTTCGGAATACATTTCTAAAAAATCTTCTTCTTTACCGAACAGATAGTTCCCTAGAATTACATCCATTGGTGGCGTAAATTTAACATGTAATTTATTGTTTGCTTTTTCCGTAGATAAATTAACTAATAGTGTCAAACCTTTTCTACATTCATCTTTTTCAATTGGATGAGCATCATTATAATGATTTATAAGTTCCATTGCTGGAATAATAGGAAATGTTATAATTATTGATTTAGCTTTAGCTGCGTCGATTATTTCTTTTTGTAATGCCTCAATTTCCTCTGGGGTTTTATCTCTAATCAAGTTTCGATAAATGTTTGTATCTAGTATAATTCTCATAGTATATTACTTGTTTTGTTAATTCTAAAATTACAAAATATTATTTTATAACGAGCATACAATGAAAGTATTAAATAAATGGAGAACACGTATCTTTTACGAATTTACCCAACTTGCGAAAGAAGAACAATATCACTTGGCATTTACTTAAGAATTATTAGTACTCCAAACAAAAATTACCTAAAATTTGTACTGAATAAGTGTTGATGAAGCCGAAAATTTAGTTAAGATCAGAGCTATCATCTGAATTTAGATAACAGAAAATCACTTTATCCCTTAAATCATTCGTAACTTTTTTTAATTCAGGTTTAAATAATGGCTTAATATCTTTAATTTAAAAAAAACTCTTACAGCAATATAATCGTAACAATCTAATTTATTTTCAGTTAAGGTTTAGATATGTTTTGTTTAAGATTGACAACTGGGCGTTTTAAAAGTAGCTCTATCATTAATTATAAAGGATAAATTTTGAACAAAGAAACAACGAATGACAAGCGTTTTGAAAAAACGAGCAGTCTGAGGAAGTGACAACTGAAAAATTTACAAACAAATACTTGTCACCCGTTAAAAATTTGTTTTTTGAAAAAATAATAATAAAATCTGAACGGCTTAACAGCAGGATTTATATGGATTTGTAACTGAGATGCCACCCTAGACAAAGTTTCTATGTTATCTTTCCAAATCATTTTCAAGATCGGGTTCTAATAAAATTGGTTGCTTTTTAATATCGGATAAAATCTTTTGCAAATCACTTCTTAATTCTTCTATATCCTCGTAATTACCTAAAGCAACCGGATCTTCTGTCCACATAATAACTTTTGCAGTTTTTTCGTCGATATAAACTTCGTGCACTCCATAAAAAGGAGTTTCCATTGTTCCTTTATTGATAATCTGATAACGCCAAAAAGTTATATTTTCCATTAATATTTATTTTTTTAAAAAATATGCTTATTTTTACAACGAAAAAACAGGATTTATAAAATCTGAACAGCTTAACGGCAGGATTTACAAAATCTGAACAGTTTTTCTTTTTAAGTTAAAAATAAACTTACAAAAATCCATCTCAATAATTTTAGAGATGGATTTTTAGTCTTAAGACTACAATTCAAATAATTAATTAACTATAAATTTATGTGTCGTATTTTCTGTTTTAAGAAAATATATACCCTTCAGTAGATTATCTATTAATATTGAATTGCTTCTTAAGTTTGATTTCTTAATCAGTCTCCCTTCACTATTATAAATAAGAACTTCATTTACCTTTTTATTAAGATACAGATATTCCCCACTTTGCACTGGATTAGGATAAATTGAAAGCTGAGCCACCTTATTAATTTCGATAATTCCCAGATTTGAATAGCATGACCAGGAAAGATCATCGATAGCAACTCTTTGCCCCGTATTAGGATTTACAAGCTTAATAATGATATTTCCTGCGATATTTATATTATCAAGTGTTGTTGTCACAACTCCAGAATTAAAAGGTATTGTTCCAACTTGAATATCATTAACTTCCAGAATAAGGTTTCCCGGATTTCCTGCAAATTTTAATTGTGTAGTGACAGTAAGGCTTTTGATCCCTCCTGTTATAATCGAACTGGTTAGATTTCCATTCCTGATAACAATAGCTTTATTATTAATTGTTTGATCGGTTCTCGAATCAGAAGCCGTCCATGTAATATTATTATTTACCCAGCTATTTGTTTCAAAAGAACTGGAGCTTGCGGGAATATTTTCAAAATCTTCTGATCCGCAAGAAAAGAACATTTTAAAATTCTGATCAGTAATCTCCTGATCGATTGAATTGCAGTAAAGCAAATTAGAACAAAATATTAATGCACTGATAATTAGTAAATTGATTTTGTTTTTCATTTTTTTAAATTTTAAATTAATATTGTTTAAGGTTTGTTTTTAGATATGGAAACCCCTGTTCTGAACAGGTTCCAAAATTTTTTTGCTATAACACAGCGGTCGTAAAAATTGTTTGATTTAGTTAGTAGCTTCAGAAAAGCTGAGTATTAAGCTTTAACTTAATTTTCTTATTGATATTTCTTTTTATCCAGATCGGCTAAAAAATACGGTTTCCTTTTATTTTCGAGTAATATTTTCTTTAACCTCATTCTTTTATTTACAATTATAGAAATGTAGTTTATTCTGTAAACATTTAAAAAATTATAATAGTTTTTAAATGAGTGCTCTTGGCTATTGATTTTGGCAATAGCGTCATCTATTAGATTTTCCAGATTATCATATTCTTTGAAAGGAATTCTCAAAATATTTATTCTGTTTTTCAACGCATATCTATTCTTAATCCAATCACACTTTATTGTATTTTTAAAGCTTTTAAACCCTTTAAAATAGTCAATTGGATAATAATGTTGATGTCCATCATACTCAATTATTAAATTCAGTTTTGGAATAAAAAAATCACATTTTAATTCCATATTATTTTTCAGTCCAGGGAATTTCTTTTGCTTTTTAAAAGTTATATTTTGAAAGTTTAAATATTTGATAACTCTACTTTCACCAAGGGTATCATTTGGGTAGCAAACTTTACATTTTACAGATTCAACATACTTTTCTCTTTCCCATTCGGAACATCCACAATTTTTACAAATTAATTCATAAAAAATAATACCTTTATTATTTCGGTTTATAGAACCAAAGAATGAAAAAGAGTTGTTCTTATTCCTTAAAATATCATTTATTTTGTCAATGAGATCTTCACCATTCTTCTTTTTGTAATCTCTTGTTTTACAGCATTCGGGACAGATATTGTTTTTCCCAATCGACACTGCGGTTTGAGGAAACATTTCTTTATGATGACCAAACAAATTACATTTAACCATTACTACAGTATTGTTATTATGTAATTTTTCAGAATATTTAATAACAGTCTGTTTGTTTATTACTAATGGCTCTGTTGAAAGTTGAATTCTTCTATTAAGTTCAACAATAGGAATGCGAGTATTTTCACTTTGAATTATAGAAAGACATTCCGGACATTTTTTAGAGCGTCTTAATATCCTTGCATCCTGAATATCCTGTTCAAAAGGTTCACAATTATGCTCATTGCAACTAAGTAAAGCCCACTTTTTAAATTGTTTACCTGAAGGCTTATAGTAAACGTCAACAGGAGTATAAAAGTGTTGATTTTCTAGGTATAAAATCTTTAACTCTTCAAGAGAATTCTTACAAATATTGATTTGTTTTTCGGTCATTGTGAATGGATTTTTCATATTAAAAATTTTTACAAAACTATTTCTTTAAATAAATTTTTTAATTTTTGTCAAAAAAGATTTCAATTATTTTCTGTAGTTCCAAATAAAGCCTTATCAAGTTCTTTATAATCTACTTTCGGCTTTTCGGCTGTTGTTTTAACTGAATCTTTAGTTATTGCAATTGAGATCAAAAAGATCATTACAATTAATAGGGTTACAATGCCCCAAACTGAAATTTTGCTCTGTTGTATTTTCATAACTTTTTTGTTTTTATAATTATTTAATGATTGTTTGATTTATAGACTTCTGCTTGAAAACTTAAAGTTTCTTTCATTTTCATCAAGCTCAGCGGATGAATTAGTTTCTTCATCTTCAATTATGTTGATTCCACTAAATTCTTCAGAAGAATTATCGGGAGCCGGATTCATTTGCCTGGATAGATCTTGCTTACTTTCATTCTTATTAATTTCTCCCTTGAAAAGAGAAATAATTTCATTGACTTCATCCCTAACTTTTTCATAATAATCAGTAATAACAAAATCAGGCTGATTCTTAAACTGACTGTCTATCTGATACGCTAATTGCTTTCTTTTAACAGGTAAAAATTTCTCATGAATATAAGCTTCAGAACTTTCGGCAACTCTTCCGATGAATTCACCAACCGGCAGCTCCATAAAAGCTGAATTTCTAAAAACGTCTCTTTCTTGTACAGATCGGCTTTGACCGACATTTCTTTTAAATGGATTGAGAAAATGACGTGAAGTATTATTACTTTCAAAATATTGATCTTTCTTACCAAACTGTTTACTGAGAATATCTGCAGTATGACTACTGGAAACCTGACCGTAAAAATGATTCAGACAGCTTGCAAATAACACATCTGCTTTTTCTTTCGTGTAACCATCCGTAAGTTGTGAAAGATCCTGACAGAAAAACATACTTGCGATTTTATTACTTCTTCCCGTATTTGGAAGAGTTTGGATATCGTTAATAAAAACAGTTGGAAATTCATCCAGTAATACAAAAGAATGGTGCTTACGACGTTGATTCAATTGTTTTGCAGCCACTGAGATAACCAAACTACACAAAGGAGCTAATGTGGTTGCAATAGAAGGATTATTACCTACCGTCAAGACAATCGGATTATCCGGATTATTAATATTTAGATCAAAATCCTCCCCTCCGAAAATATACATAAACTCCGGCGTATTAATTTGTGCTACTGCTCCCTGTAGTGATCCAACTACTCCCGCTAATTGTGAATTTGCTTCGCTCTCCAGAGCTGTAGCAAGTGACAATATCATTGCCCTGGTTTCGGAATTTGAAGATAGTAAAGCAATTAAATCAGTGTGATTTGTCGCAATCAATGCTAATGTATGTGGAAGATCACAATATTTAGGATATTCTTTCTTCAGGAACCAAATACATGCTGTCAGAAGATCTGTTGCAGAACGTGACCAAAAATCCTCTTTCTTAATAGATTCTTTCATCAAATTTTTGGTGATGGCAGAAGCATATTCCCTTGCATACGCTGAATGAGGTAAATATTTTGGATTTAGAGGATTACATCTGTGACTTTTAAGTGAATCATTAAAATTCAAAACATAATGCTTAATACCCGAATCTGAATAAAAAAGTTCAATATCATTTGCCAGTGCCGGATATTTAAAATCATAACAGATACCTGAAAACTGTTTTTGTGCTAACTCTCGTATAAAGGGGACTGCAAAACTTTCAGATTTTCCTGCTCCGGGACCGCCAATCACCAAAATTCCACGAAAAGGGTTAGGAATTTGAACGGTTCTTTTTTTAGTTTGTAAGGTCAATCCCTGAAATTTTTTCTTTGAACCTTTCAATAATGAAAAGCCCGTGAATTGTTTATTAATAAGTCCAAAAGGATAAAAAATTAGTTTTTTATAAAAATTGAAAGGTGTTTTCAGTGGCGGAATTAAAGATTTTATAACCCAGAATTGAATCAGAATGTATAAAAGTTCTGCATATCCGAAACAAATTCCCACAACTAAAAATTTTAATCTTGCCAGAAAACTTGCCTCAGGAGATACCACTACTGAAAATCCGTGCTGAGATATATTGAATAAGAATGAATTAATACCTATAATCTTCATTCCTAACACATACAATAAAAATAAAGACATTGCGACAATGATAAATTTTATCATTAAAATTGGATCCTTTTCCATGTTTATAATTTTTTATAGGCTTAAGCCCTGGTTATTCTTTTTATTTTGTTCGACAGTTTTTTTAATTTCATATTGCTTTGCAGATTCCTGCTTTACAGCTGTTTCTATAACTCTTTTTCTTTCTTCGATTGTACCGTTTTTAATCGCATTACAATATTCAAAAGATTGTTTATAGTTTCTTTGAAAGGCAAATTTCTTATCAAAGGCATCTTCGGATTTTTGAATGAAATTTTTACGGTCAAAACCTCCTTTAACCTGTCCTTTTGTTGTATTTTTATGGTTCGTCATTGGAGAAAGTTTCATTCTTTTATCTAAAGATTTTCTGCTAACAACTACATGAACATGCATATCAATATTATTTTTCATGTTTCTTTCGTGATGAATTTTGGCGTAGTACATAATATCTTTAGCCTGTAATCCTTTGCCAAAATTTTCAGCATATCTTTGCATTACTTCGTTTCTTACATAATCTTTTAATGCATTGCTTCTTTCTTGGGACGTTTTGCCAATCTGCTGCAATTCTTTTTCTGAAGGACTCACAGTGATGACAAAGAATTTTGCATCTTCTTTTGTCAGTTTTTGTTTATTGTTATCAAGCGATTCAACAACTTCAGCTGAAGGAACTCTATCCTGGTCATGAGAAAAAAAATGTTCAACCTGTTTACCCTCCTTCATTCTTTCTAGGTCTTCATGTTCTAAATAATCAACCAGGTTCGATGAACTTCCGGAATTTGAATATTTCCCACTTTCGCCACCCTGAATTTTAATGTTCATTGTGATTGCCTTGATTTAATAATTTCAAAGAATTTTTTGTTTCCATAGCAAAAGAATTAAACCCTCTGATGAACTCATTAAAATGTTCAATTTTCAAAATTTTTGAAAGATCATTTTTAATTCTTTCCTCACTCGAAACAATTGCTTCAAAACTTGGACGTATAGTTTCTTTCTCCTGAGTTTTTATAAAAGCAATAATCTGATCTATTCTTTTTATCACTTTTTCAAGCTCGGCTTTTGGAGATTCATGTTTAACCGGATCCAGTCCGGTACGTTCAAAAAAGTCTAATGAAACTGTAATAAATTCTTTCTTCGAAAGTCCTTTTTTTCTTACAAAACTCTCCAGTCTTTTCAGATCTTGTTGAGAAATAGCAATTGTTGTATTTGGCTTTTTAGTAGACTCCATTATATTGATTTATATGTAATAACTTCGATGAATAAAGCTCTTCAAGAGATTTATATATCTCTGATATATAGTTTCAAAAAGATTAAATACTCTAATTTATTGACGTTCAGTTATTTCCCCGAAGGGGCAAGATGAAACAGTGGCTCTGCCCAGTTTCGTCTTGCTGGATAAATCCACCCTTATCAGCCACGAGAAACTCATTAAAATCTTTGTAATCTTTATACATAAAACTATAATCTACTGCGTTGGAAAATGAAGACAATAGTTCATCTTTTGTCTTTTTCCCGGCAGGATCATTGTCGAGAAAAAGTAATATTTCCGAATAGTTTTGAAGATAATTTTTGGCTTTGTTTAACATCGAAATTGAGTTCAGAATTAGAATATCTTCTTTCAATTTTTCTTGAAATTCGATATAAGAAAGTGCATCAAAAAAACCTTCAAAAACAACAATTCTATCACTATCATTTTTTATTACGGAAATATCTTTTTTCAAAAGTGAACCTTTGTAAAATGAATTTCTAAGTTCCCATCCTCCAGATAAATTTTCGAAGCCAACAGCATACAATTTTTTATTATTGATCGTAAATTTTATCTCTTTTAAAAATTTGAATGATCTTTGAGTAAGACCTCTTTCAAATAAATATTTTTTAAGATTCCAATTTTGAATTACCGCAACTTCAGTGATGCTGTAATTTGGTTTCACAATTTCCGTCTGCTGATGAAAAGAAGAAAAACTTTTCTCGGATGCCCAGGAGAGAATTTCATTGATTGAATAATTAAAATATTTCTTTAAAAAATCGATGTTATTTCCGCCAACACCTTCAGAGTATAAATACCAAATGTTTTGGCGCTTATCGAGCTTAAAAGATGCTTCGGTTTCGGTTCCGAAAGGATTGAGAAACCAAGCTTCTTTTTCATTTTGCTTTTTTGGAAGGTGTCCGAGAGAAATGAGAACTTCTAGCAATTCCCAAGAATTGACCTGTTTACAATTTTTCATTTTTTTTTTTTGATTAGCAAAAATTCCTTTTAATAAAAAAGAAAACTTTTAAATACTTTTAATATATATTTTAGTAATTCCCGCAAACCCTTTGCAGGTAGTCGTTTGATTTAAAAATGACAGGAGTGCAATACCGCAATTGACAGGAGCGCAATACCGCAAAAACAAGAGTGTAATACCGCAAAAACATCAATTATGTCCGAGCGCAATACCGCAAACAACTAGTAAATTCACTAAGCTTTTTCCTAATTGCTACTTTTCAGCTAAAAATTTAATGAGGAAAAGACTGCAATACCGCAAACCTGACGGTAAAAACTTATATTTTAACATTTCCTTAACTTCAGAGAGTGCAATACCGCAATTGGAGAGAGCGCAATACCGCAAACACAGGAGTGCAATACCGCAAACTAAATTATATGATGATTGGATATGCATCCGGAAATCTTTTTCCGGTTTCTGATTCCCGGTAAACTTCAATCAGAAATTCTTGTAATTTCTGAAGGAAATAAATCCCTCTAACATTGGTAGAAGTTTTTCCTCTAATCCTGTTTTCTTTAATGAATCTTTTGTAAGCTTCTTCAATCTGATGCCTTATTTTTAAAATATTAGAATAACTATACAAGAATCTGGTTAAGTCGATATTTTCTAAATAATATCGCTGTCTAAAATATCTCATCCTTCGCTTTATAAACCTAGGATCATTAATTTTCTCTGTTAAGAGTTCTTCTTCACTATTTTTATTTAAATACGGAATAATTGAAATAGCATCATTTTCGTATTTATAATTGAATGATAAATACTTTAATTTATCAAGGTTTAATCTGATTGGTTTCAAAAACTTAATACAGAAATCATTTGAATTTTTATAATTGAGATTAAACTTCTGATTAAAAGTCGAAAGTTTCAGAGTCGTACCGTTCTCAGGAATCTTGGACAACCATATTGCAAACAAAACGTGTTTGTTATTTCTGATTTCATAAACCAATTTATACATAACATGATTATATTCTGTTAAGACAATCAATTTTTTAAGCCAAAAACTACTTATTAAAAAAGAAGTATAGCCTCTTTCTTCATAGCTAGGTAAAGAGATTAGTCCTCCAAAGGTTTTAATATCCTTACCTGCTATATTTTTTGAAGTGTACCAACTCATTCTGAACTTTGTAAGATATTCATATGCTTCAACAATCTGTTTACTGGATCTTTTTTCTGAAATCTTCTTATTTCTAATTTTCATCGAGATAAACACATTATTTTCAGTTTCGAATTCTTCATCAAAAAGAGTAAGTTGTCTTACCTGCTTTTCAGGCATAAACTGATCATTTCTCAGAATTGAGATTATATTGAAAATAATTCTTAATGCATTTATGGGTATGTCTGTTGCCTTATTATCCTGAAACAAAAAGTCATCGGCAAATTGATTACTTATTTTTATATATTTAGCATTCTCAATATCATCATAGCTTCTTTTAACAATTTTTCTATTTTGATCGGAAAACATATGTGTCATTTTTAATTTCTCAGTAACGCTTTAAAAAATTCTTTGAAAATTGAACATATTTTCGAAAATAATTTCTTTAACATTTTACTAAAATTCTCTCTGTAATATTTGTCTACGAAATTTTCTTGAACCAGAATATTACAAGCTATTCTCCGGAGATGGTGTCTTGATAGTTCTGGATTTCTTTGAATAGAATTCAAAAATTCTTTTCTGGCTGTATTATTAGGTAAAGAATCTAAATGTTTAATCAGTTTTTGTAATTCGTTCATTATAATTCTGACTATTTACGATTTCTTCTACCGTATTCCAGAAGTTCTTTTTTTGAATAGTAAAATCTCCCGCTGAAATTATAATGAGGAAGATTCTTATTTTTTCTCCAGTCAATAATTGTAGGGATAGAAACATGCAAGAATTTTGAAGCTTCAGTTTGAGAAATAAGATCTTCCGGCTGTTCTTCTGATTTTTTTCCAGGAATAATGAAACTTTCTGCTTTAGAGAGGATAATCTCTACGGCTTTTTCTAAGTCATTTTTAGAATAGGAATAAAGTTGTATTGCCATTTTAATTTGAATTTTAAATTAATGTTGTAAAATTCAGTTAAAATGTAGAGAATGTTTTGGGGTAATTTAATCAGCATATAACAGTCTGATTTTTAAAATTTTATAACACTTTTATATGGTTTTTTATAAAATTCTCCCATGTTTTTTCGTAATCATATCTATAGTTTAAGATCCTTAATTCGATTGAAGAAAATGAAAACCCACTAAAACTATTGAAAATGACACTTAGAAAATAAATCACATCATCTTTAGATTTTGTTCTAATAAAATCCATCTCACAGAGCTCATATAAATATAGGCAAATCTCATGTTTCCAATTTTTATTTATCTCATCAAGCTCCCTAAACTCCTTAATATAATTATTAGTTGCGATAACATCAATTACTAAAGTATCTCTTTTATTAAATAAATAATCTCTAAATATTACTTGTACTAAAATCAATGACAATCCTTTTTCATTGCATTTATTTTCATACAATTGAGGAAAAGTTTTTTCCCAAAATCTGTTAAAAATTTCTAATTCAACTTCTTCTTTATATTTGATTTTAAACTTCTCAATATTTATTTCAAAGTTTGGAACCTTAGCATTAATGGCTTTATTTATATGTATGTAGAGTTCATATAAAAGTTTATATTCTTTTTTTAATTTTTTACCTAATAATTGAATATTAAGTAATACTCGATGTAATGCTTCAATATTCTTAAGATTTTCAGAAATAAACATTTTAAATACTATCTCTTTTTTAAATAGAGGGTTCTTTTGTCTCGATTCTCTAAGGATCTCCTTTTTCAGTAGATCAAATTTTAATTTGAAATCAAATGACATTTCGTCACCAAAGTTTTCATATTCGTCAGTAAAAAATAATGAAATCAGAAAATCAATATTTTCGTATTCTTTTAATGGTAAACATAAATTCAATAAATAAAATGATTCTAGTAGTCTTAATTTATTTAGTTTTTCCTTCAGTTTTGAAACATCAGTTTTATCATTAATCTTTATTTCAATTAATTCTTTATAGGCTCCTTTGAAATTTTTATCTGTAAAATCTAATAGATTTTTAAAGTCAGATCTTTTTAAATTCTTAAAATTCGATATGTTTGTCCTCATTACTTATTTCCAGGCTTTATCCATTTGATCATCGGTAAATGCTTCAGTAACTTTCATATATTTATCTAAAACAGCATCTTTTTTAATGTTAGCTATTTTCTTAATTGCTTTCGGTTCCATTCCTAAAAGAAGAGAATTTGTGATAAATGTTTTCCTGGCTGTATGACTTGTAATAAACTTACACTTGGGTTTTGTCAATGACTTTTTTTGATTACCAACAAACCAATGTATTGTAAAAGGTTGTGTAATTTCGGCTTCCTCACAGCATTCTTTAATATAATCATTGAATTTCTGTGATGAAATATGTGGTAACGGCTCGTAAATAGTGCCTTTATACTTATTCAAAATCTCTTTTGCGTATTTATTTAGCTTAATAGCATGATTTTGAGTTTTAGTTTTTTGGATTGATAAGATAATATGTTCCTCAGAAATATTTGCCAGATGAAGCTTTGAAAGATCGGAAAATCTTAACCCAGTAAAGCATCCCATACAATAAAAATCCCTTACATGGCTTAATCTCTCGCTTTCAAATTCTTTATTATAAAGAACCATCAGCTCGTCAAAAGTAAGATACACGATATCGATATCATGTTCTGAAGCTTTGAAATCTTCGAATTTCCGATCTTCGTTATAACCTTTTTTAATACTCCATCGAAGCATTGTTTTAATTACAGCAATAATTTTAGCGAAGTAGTTATTTTTAATCTCCTTTTCAAAAAAACAATACTTCGATAATTCTTCAAAAAAATAGTCGTCAATACTTTCAAATTCAATTTTGAAATTCTTGTCATTTTGAAATTCTTCAAGAAAGTTTTTAACCGTATTTTGAGCTTTTGTTGTATTGTAAGCCTTTGAAAGTTTGCCACTTTCAATAAATTCTTTAAAACAATCAAAGAAATCAAAATGAGCGGTTTTAATTTCCTCTTCACTATCATACTTCTTCAGGAATAGTTCTTTGGAAAACTCGAGCTTATTTGCCAGGAAAAAGAAAAAGATGTCATTGATTTTCTCTTCAGCTTTCTGAAGTTTATCGTTCAAAAATTGGTAATTATTGCTTGGTTCTTTTTTAGTATTCGGTTTAACTCTAGAACCAGTCCAATATTTTTCCAATACTGAAACCCCTACATTTTTTCTTATTCTTTCTCCTTCAGCTCTAACAACAAACTGGACAGGTATTAATCCATTTGCATTAATTTTCTCTTTTCTTAATTCAAAACTTACTTTCATTTCAATTAAACCTAAATTAAATAAATTAAAGGGTGGCTAAAAAGGTGGTTTATTTTGAAATTAAGTGAATGAAAAATCAGACAAAATTATAATTCAAAATTCTACACTATTCAAATATACTGATAATTAGATAGTTTAAGAACATTAAAATTAACTAAAAATATACGGTAGTTCGGTCCTGGGTACAAAAAATCCCTGTAAACAATGTTTACAGGGATTTTTATTTTTAATATTATCAAATCCAATTATCTATCGTGTAAAAATCAGTGTAAAAAATTTTAATAAATTTTTCAATTCAAATATTTAATCGTAATATTGCGATATAATTCTTTTAAATTATGGGAGCAACAAAAACAGATCACTTTACGGAGCAACAAAATAAGATCGCAATTATCGCAAAAGCACTGGGACATCCTGCCAGAATTGCGATTATTGAATATCTCTTAAAAGTAAATACATGCATCTGCGGAGATATTGTTAATGAACTCCCTCTGGCACAAGCAACAGTCTCTCAACATTTAAAAGAGTTAAAGAATGCAGGTCTTATCAAAGGAAATATTGAAGGAACTGCTATTTGTTATTGCATTGATGAAAACACATTTGGAATATTAAAAGACTATTTTTCAAATATAATTCAGGCAACTACAAATCAGAAATGCTGCTAAGGCATTTTTTTCAACTAATATATCGCAATATTGCATTTAAACGATGAAATAAAAAAAATATGAAATTATCTGAAATCAAAGAAATTTTACCAACATTAGATAATGTTGCGTTTCAATTAGAAAATGGAGCTTTTGTTCCTGAGCATTTTCATGTAACAGAAGTAGGAACTGTTACAAAACACTTTATCGATTGTGGAGGAACAATTCGCCAGGAAAAAGTGGTTAATTTTCAATTGTGGAATGCTAATGATTTTGAACATAGATTAAAACCTGGAAAACTTTTGAATATCATCAAGCTTTCAGAAGAAAAACTAGGGATTGAAGATGATGAAATTGAAGTGGAATATCAAAATATCACAATAGGAAAATATGATTTAGATTTTAACGGGAAAACTTTTATTCTTAAAAACAAAACAACAGCTTGTTTAGCAGAAGACGCCTGTGGTATTCCTTCAGAAAAGCAAAAAATAAAATTATCAGACCTTTCTTCTAGTAAAGTTTCTTGCTGTACTCCCGAATCTGGTTGTTGCTAAACAAAATTAAAAATCCGATAAAATATGTACCCTAAACTATTAGAAACAATAGAGCTATTAAAAAATCAAAGAATAAGTGAAGATCGAAAAGCAGTCTTACTACCTTTGATTGAGTTTATTCAAAAAAGATTAAAAGACAACAAAGGAGTAAATATTAATTTTATCTGTACTCACAATTCTAGAAGAAGTCATTTTTCTCAAGTCTGGGCTCAAATCGCCAGTGCTTATTACAACATTCAAAATATAACCTGCTATTCTGGAGGCACAGAAGAAACGGAAATATTTCCCAAAGTTGTAGAAACCCTACAGAAGCAAGGTTTTCTGATATTAAAGTTATCAAGTAACGAAAACCCAGTCTATGTAATCAAATATGATGAAAATTCACGTCCGGTTATAGGGTTTTCTAAAAAATATGATCATCGATTTAATCCAGTTCACAATTTTGCAGCTGTAATGACCTGCTCACAAGCAGATACAGGCTGTCCTTTCATAGCCGGAGCAGATCAACGTATTCCCATAACCTTTGAAGATCCTAAAATCTCTGATGGTACCCCTGAACAAAACAAAACTTATGAGGAAAGAAGCCTGGAGATAGGAACGGAAATGTTTTATGTCTTTTCACAAATCAATAATTAGAAACAGAAAAAACAAGTAATGCAACCAAAATTAAAATTCCTGGACAGATTCCTTACTCTTTGGATATTTTTAGCGATGTTCCTTGGGATAAGTTTAGGTAATATCTTTCCAGGTATTTCCAATTTCACAAGTACTCTATCTATTGGAACAACAAATATTCCGTTAGCTATTGGATTAATTGTCATGATGTATCCTCCATTGGCAAAAGTAGATTACTCCTTATTACCAAAAGTTTTGAAGGACAAGAAAGTTTTAGGAATTTCCTTATTGCTAAATTGGATAATAGGTCCGTTATTAATGTTTTTCTTGGCTATTATTTTCCTAAGAAATGAACCTGACTATATGATTGGTTTGATTCTTATCGGTTTAGCAAGGTGTATTGCAATGGTATTGGTATGGAATGATTTAGCAAAAGGAAATCGTGAATATGGAGCATTATTAGTTGCTTTAAATAGCATATTTCAGGTACTCAGTTATAGTTTTATGGTTTGGCTTTTTATTAATGTTTTACCCGAAAGACTGGGGTTAGCTAGTTTTAATATCACTGTATCAATGGGTGATGTTACAGAAAGTGTTTTGATATACTTAGGTATTCCGTTTATAGCTGGTTTTTTAAGCCGTTATTTTTTAATCAAACTAAAAAGTCCGGAATGGTATAACCAAAAATTTATTCCTCAAATTTCACCATTCACTTTATATGCTCTTTTATTTACGATTGTACTCATGTTCAGCCTGAAAGGTGATAAAATTTTAGACTTACCATTAGATGTTTTAAAAGTAGCCGTGCCACTGGTTCTATATTTTGTCCTGATGTTTTTTGTAAGTTTCTTTCTCAATAAGTCATTCAATATCCCTTACGATAAAAATGCTTCTATAGCTTTTACCGCTACAGGTAATAATTTTGAATTGGCGATTGCCGTATCTATCGCAGTATTCGGCATTCATTCTCCACAGGCATTTGTTGGGGTAATCGGACCATTAGTAGAAGTACCTGTTTTAATTTTACTTGTTAAAATAAGTTTATGGCTGAAAAGAAAGTATTATTATTGATCATCAATACCATACTTAATCCCATTTCTATCCAATATTTAGATTGTAATACTATAAAAAAAGCTACATCATGTTGTCAGAATAATTTTCATTAAAATAATAAAGTAATTGATTATAATTGTTAAAATTTTTCACAATATATAACTAAATGGTGAAATATTTTATATATTAGCAACCTAATTCTTACAAAAATTAATAACAATGAAAAAAATTCTTTTATCGGCATTCTATGCCGGGGTTTTCTGTGTAGCATTATCATGTTCTTCTGAACGATCAAGTCTTACCTCTCCTGAAGAAATGAAATCTACGGAAATGGTTTCTTTTGACAGAGCCATGAAGGAAATTATGAAACCGGAAAACAGATCTACTCCTGAAGAAAAAGCAAGATGGGGTGCACAATTAAATGACAGAGCTTTGGATATTTTATTTAATGCGTCTTTAGAATTGGTTGGCAAAACTAATGCAAACAAAAACAGCAGCAGAGAAGAAAAAGAAAAGGTGATTGTGAAGGCTACTGAAGCTTACTTCGCTAAATTGAATACTATTAAAGCTAATCAAAAAGCAGAAAACTAAAACACTCACCATGAAAAAATTATTCTTATCGCTCCTGGTTGCAAGCTCTTTTAGTCTGTATGCTCAAAAGACTATCAATATGTTTAACTACACCTCATATATTGTAACAAATTCTTTTGGAGGTGGTGATATAGGCACCTATTCCTGCTTACCGCTAATTGAAAGCAGAAATACAATACCTCCGGGGGGAACTGCTATTTATACTGGCTATTATAACAGCCATATCCCACCTGCAACAAACCCTTCGAATCCACCGATTGATTCGTGGATGGTAAAACTTGGTGCCGGTAATGCTGTATCTCAATTCAGTACGTCCCCTATGCTGATACCATTAGGTTCATCAACCGACTGGGTTCTAAATAAATTTGGCATTACAGACCCAAATAGTGGAACTTTCTACGGCGGAGATACAGTTGGAGGAGGTTGTTACAATAATCCAGTAATATATCAAGTAAATTCCTCTCCATCATCTCCTGTGACCTATCAAGCGGTCTGGTTCACCGCAGGAGGGCAAACTTACTTTGTAATTCAATAATATTAAATTATGAAAAAAATATTAACCCTTATCACGGTAATATTATTTTCCTTCTCTTTCTCTCAAGGAAAATTATATATTAAAAATTACTCTGATTACAGACTTGAAATGCGGATTTCTGCTGCCAGTGCTAATAATTGCTATCCAAATGCAATAGCTAGTATGTCGTTTGGACCACATGCGGATGTTGAAATCCCTGACTTTAATAGCTCAGGACCTTATTCCACTAGCTGGGCTGTAAGATTTGCACCTACCGGCAGTCCAATAACCCAAACCGCTCCTTCAGGAATACTATCGACCATTTCTCCTCTTACCCGATGGAATTTCTCTGATATGATGACTGTAGACCCTAATACCAATCAGTCTACAGGTGATCCAAGATTTAATATGGGAGACCCTAGTTTCATTACCTCCTGTGGATATGGTGACGGAGAGACATATGTAGATGGAAATTTTACAGATGCCTTTTGGTTTTATATTGCATCAGAAAATGCCACTTATTTAGTTGTTCAGCCATCATAAAATTAATATAAATAAATGATCCCTAAAACATTTAGTTCTAGGGATTTTTTCATTATTAAGAAAACAAAAACATTTATATTTTTAACATATAAAATACTTTTATATTAAAATTATTAACAATATATAACTATAAAGTGAAATATTTAATATATTAGCAATCTAAATCTTACAAAAATTAATAACAATGAAAAAAATTCTTTTATCGGCTTTCTATGCCGGGGTTTTCTGTGTAGTATTCTCATGCTCTTCTGAACGATCAAGTCTTACTTCTCCTGAAGAAATGAAATCTACGGAAATGGTTTCTTTTGACAGAGCAATGAAAGAAATCATGAAACCGGAAAACAGATCTACTCCTGAAGAAAAAGCCAGATGGGGCGCACAACTGAATGACAGAGCTTTAGATATTTTATTTAATGCTTCATTAGAATTGGTTGGTAAAACTAATGCAAACAAAAACAGCAGCAGAGAAGAAAAAGAAAAGGTGATTGTAAAGGCTACTGAAGCCTACTTCGCTAAGTTAAATACTATTAAGGCTAATCAAAAAGCAGAAAACTAAAACATTTACCATGAAAAAATTATTCTTATCGCTCCTGGTTGCAAGCTCTTTTAGTATGTATGCTCAAAAGACTATCAATATGTTCAACTACACCTCATATATTGTAACAAATTCTTTTGGAGGTGGTGACAGAGGCAACTATTCCTGCTTACCGCTAATTGAAAGCAAAAATACACTACCTCCGGGGGAAACTGCTATTTATACTGGCTATTATAACAGCCATATCCCACCCGCAACAAACCTTTCGAATCCACCGATTGATTCGTGGATGGTAAAACTTGGTGCCGGTAATGCTGTACCTCAACCCAGTACGTCCCCTATGCTGATACCATTAGGTTCATCAACCGACTGGGTTCTAAATAAATTTGGCATTACAGACCCAAATAGTGGAACTTTCTACGGCGGAGATACAGTTGGAGGAGGTTGTTACAATAATCCAATAATAGATCAAGTAAATTCCTCTCCATCATCTCCTGTGACCTATCAAGCGGTCTGGTTCGCCGCAGGAGGGCAAACTTACTTTGTAATTCAATAATATTAAATTATGAAAAAAATATTAACCCTTATCACGGTAATATTATTTTCCTTCTCTTTCTCTCAAGGAAAATTATATATTAAAAATTACTCTGATTACAGGCTTGAAATGCGGATTTCTGCTGCCAGTGCTAATAACTGCTATCCATATGCAATGGCAAGTATGTCATTTGGACCGCATGCAGACGTTTCAATAGATAATTTCAATGCTACGGCTCCTTACGCTAGTAGCTGGTCTGTAAGATTTGTACCTACCGGCAGTCCAATAGAACAAACTGCTCCTACAGGAATATTATCTACTATTTCTCCCCTAACCCGATGGAATTTTTGTGACCTAATGACTGTAGACCCCAATACTAATCAGTCTCCAGGTGACCCAAGATTTAAAATGGGAGATCCTAGTTTCATTACTACCTGCGGATTTGATACCGGAACCACATCTATAGACGGAAATTTTACGGATGTCTTTTGGTTTTATGTTGCATCAGAAAATGCTACTTATTTAGTTGTTCAGCCATCATAACATAATATGAACATACAATCCCTAAAACTTTTAGTATTAGGGATTTTTTAATCATCACAAAAATTGAAATACATTATATTTTTAACATACAAAAAGTCTTATTTATTTTAAAAAATTATAAATAAACAACTAAACAGAAAACATTTAATGTATTAACAATCTAAATCTTACAAAAAATTAATAACAATGAAAAAAATTCTTTTATCAGCGTTCTATGCCGGATTTTTCTGTGTCGCGTTCTCATGTTCTTCTGAACGATCAAGCCTTACTTCTCCTGAAGAAATGAAGTCTACAGAAATGGTTTCTTTTGACAGAGCTATGAAGGAAATCATGAAACCGGAAAACAGATCTACTCCTGAAGAAAAAGCAAGATGGGGTGCACAACTGAATGATAGAGCTTTGAATATTTTATTTAATGCTTCATTAGAATTGGTTGGCAAAACTAATGCAAACAAAAACAACAGCAGAGAAGAAAAAGAAAAGGTAATTGTAAAAGCTACTGAAGCTTACTTCGCTAAGTTAAATACAATTAAAACTAATCAAAAAGCAGAAAATTAAACCTCATCATTATGAAAAAAATACTTATACTTATTCCTTTACTTATATTTTCCTTATCATTTTCGCAGGGTACATTATATATTAATAACTATTCTGACTACGGTCTTCAAATGCGTATTTCAGCTGCCAGCCCTACAAACTGCTTCCCACTTGTATATACAAGTATGTCATTTCCGGCAAATACACAGTCAAAGATAGCCGACTTCAACAACGCAGCCCCTTATACAAATAGCTGGTCTATAATATTTAATTATAATGGCAATATAGTGGGACAGCCTATTCCTTCTGCAGTATTAAATACAGTTTCCCCTCTCACTCAGTGGCAAGAGTGCCAATTTATGACGATGGATAATAATAATCCCAACCAACCCACAGATGATATCAGATTTGAGATGGGAGATCCGACTGCATTTGCAAACTGTACTCCAACTTCAGGCTCCACGTTTGTTGATGGAAACTTAACAGATGCTTTTTGGTTTTATATTCCCTCTCAAAATGCAACTTATTTAGTTGTTCAGCCATAATATCAATGATTAATACAACATTCCCTAAAGCAATTAATTTTAGGGATTTTTTTATCGTAAATAATTTTTATTTAATAAAATGTTGATTTGAAAAAAAATAAAACAATTAACCATAATTATTAAAAACATCAATAATATATAACTAAATAGTGAAATATTTAATATATTAGCAATCTAAATCTTACAAAATTAATAACAATGAAAAAAATTCTTTTATCGGCGTTCTATGCCGGATTTTTCTGTGTCGCGTTCTCATGTTCTTCTGAACGATCAAGTCTTACCTCTCCTGAAGAAATGAAATCTACGGAAATGGTTTCTTTTGACAGAGCTATGAAGGAAATCATGAAACCGGAAAACAGATCTACTCCTGAAGAAAAAGCAAGATGGGGTGCACAACTAAATGACAGAGCTTTGGATATTTTATTTAATGCTTCATTAGAATTGGTTGGCAAAACTAATGCAAACAAAAACAGCAGCAGAGAAGAAAAAGAAAAGGTAATTGTGAAGGCTACCGAAGCTTACTTCGCTAAATTGAATACTATTAAAGCTAATCAAAAAGCAGAAAACTAAAATACTGACCATGAAAAAAATATTCTTATCGCTTTTCGCAATGAGTTCTTTTGGTCTTTATGCTCAAAAAACCATTCATGTATTTAATTATACTAACTTTAATCTCGTTAATACTCTATTAGGAGCCGACCAGACCAATAGTAGTTGCTTCCCGAGCATTCAGGGAACAAATTATCCTATACCGGTTCCTCCACAGGGAATCGCTCAATACAAAGGTTATAAAGACAGTAATATTCCGCTTCCTGCAGCTCCTCAAAGCCCGCCAATTAATGCATGGGATGTAACATTCGCAGTTAATAATGTTATTTATCAAATGCCGGCAAATTCCAATGTATTGGGACCGTTAGCGCTATCTACTGACTGGATGCTGAATAAGTTTTATGTAGCAGATCCAGGTGGTGGTCCACTTCTTAACAGTGGTGCTTCCATAGGAACCATTGGCTGCAACGGACAATTAGTAACCCATTTACAAAATACATCATCCACTCCATATGCCTTTAATGATGCATTTTGGTTTGTTTCAGCAGGTGAAACTTATTTTGTAATCCAATAATTATAGTTATGAAAAAAATACTAATACTTGCCTTAATCTGCATATTTTCCTTATCATTTTCGCAGGGGAAATTATATATTCAGAATTTTTCAGCTTATGATCTTACCATGCGTATTGTGGGAGGAAGCCCAACAAATTGTTTTCCAGAAGCATTAGGAAGTGTTATTACATTTCCTGCACACACCCAGACTTCATTCCCTGATTACAACAGTATGGCATCATACGCTCCAAACTGGACAGTTAGACTTTCTTACACAGGAAATGCAATACCTCAAACGGCTCCTTCTGGATTATTGACTACAATTTCTCCTATTACTCAATGGAAATTCTGCTGGTTCCATACAATGGATCCGGGAACACATAATTTTACATCTGATATTGACTTTAATATGGGGGATCCTGCCTTTCCAAGTTGCCCATGGGCTTCAGGCGCTTCTTTTGTAGATGGAGCCTTAACAGATGCGTTCTGGTTTTATGTTGCATCAGAAAATGCGACTTATCTGGTAATTCAATAGTATGTTGAAGAAATTCAATGTGTAAATATATAATCCCTAGACTGAACTAGGGATTTTCATTTTAGAAAACCAATCAAAACTATTAATAATCATGAAAAAAATTCTTTTCTCAATATTTGCGGTATGCACTCTTCAGCTGAGTGCTCAAAAAACTATCTATATATTTAATAATACTCAGTATAACTTACACAATGCTCTTATGGGTGCTGATCAAACCAATAGTAACTGCTATCCAAGTCTATTTGGAGTCAGTAACACACCTGTTCCATCAGGTGGAGCCGTAAGTTACACAGGTTATTATAACAATAGTCCTAATCCCTCAATCCCAACCTGGAGCGTAACACTTGCTGTAAATAATGTAACTAATATACCGACTAACTCTCCTGTACTTACTCCTTTAGGAATGGCAACAGACTGGATGATGAATAAATTTTTCTTAAGTGATCCCAATGGTGCCACTATACCCTACAACAATGAGACTATTGGAACTATAGGTTGTGGCTTACCCATCATTACAGAAATACATCCTACATCATCTATCCCATATCCATTCAATGCTTACTGGTTTATAGTAGGAGGACAGACTTATTTTAATATTGAAGATCAATAGATTTAAGAATTATTTTTACATAAGGGTAATTACACTATCTATATGATTATTAACCACTTAAATAATTTTAAGTTTTAAACACAAAACACAATAATATTTAAAAAATTAAAAACAAAAACCATTTATAATTAAAAATATTAACTATATATAACTAAATAGTGAAATATTTAATATATTAGCAGTCTAATTTTTACAAAATTTAATAACAATGAAAAAAATTCTTTTATCGGCATTCTATGCCAGCGTTTTCTGTGTAGCATTCTCATGTTCTTCTGAGCGATCAAGCCTTACTTCTCCTGAAGAAATGAAATCTACGGAAATGGTTTCTTTTGACAGAGCTATGAAGGAAATCATGAAACCGGAAAACAGATCTACTCCTGAAGAAAAAGCAAGATGGGGTGCACAACTAAATGACAGAGCTTTGGATATTTTATTTAATGCATCTTTAGAATTAGTTGGTAAAACGAATGCAAACAAGAATAGCAGCAGAGAAGAAAAAGAAAAGGTAATTGTAAAAGCTACTGAAGCTTATTTTGCTAAGTTGAACACTATTAAAGCAAACCAAAAGGCAGAAAATTAAAATTCCTTATTATGAAAAAAATACTTGTATCACTTTTCGTAATGGGTGCCCTTCATGTGTCTGCTCAAAAAACGATCAATATATTTAATTATACATCTTTAAATCTAATCAATTTTCTTGGTGCAGGAGATCAAAGCAGCCCTAACTGCTATCCTCTAATCACCGGAGGTCATCATCCAGTACCAGTTCCGCCAATGGGAGCTGTAAGTTATAATGGTTATTATAATAGCCATCTGCAAAACCCTCCTATTGATAGATGGGATGTAATATTATCTTTAAACAACGGCTCTGTACAGCCTGCAACTTCTCCAGTACTGATGGCATTGGGATCAGCCACCGACTGGATGTTCAGTAAATTTACAGTGGAAGATCCTAATGGTACCCCTCTTCCTTATAGTGGTGAAACTATTGGAACTACCGGCTGTAATCTTCCAATCATTACCCATTTACAAAAATCTGTTGCAAGACCGTATCCATTTTCAGATGCATTTTGGTTCGTTTCAGCAGGTCAAACCTATTTTGTAATTCAATAATATTAAATTATGAAAAAAATACTTATCCTTACCTTAAGTTTGATGTTTTCTCTTTCCTTCTCACAAGGGAAGTTATATATTAATAATTTCTCAGGCTATGATCTTACCATGCGTCTTGCTGCAAACAGCCCAACCGGTTGTAATCCATCGGCAATAGCAAGCCTGACTTACCCTGCAAATACACAGGACAGCATTGTTAATTTTAATAGTTCACTTCCTTATATTGACCAATGGTCTGTGAGACTTTCTTATACTGGAAATGCACTGACACAGCCTGTCCCATCAGGATTATTGACAACCATTTCACCACTTACCCGCTGGTCATTTGCATGGTTTCAGACAAGATATGCCGGAACCAGTAACCAAACACCAGACCTTGATTTCCAGATGGGCGATCCTACTGCATTTCCTACCTGTGGAATATCAGGTTCCACATTTGTTGACGGAAGTTTATCGGATGCATTCTGGTTTTATATTCCATCAGAAAACGCCACCTATCTGGTTGTTCAATAACATATTGAAACAATTAGCATTAGATATTATATCCCTAAACTTTCGTTTAGGGATTTTTTAATATAACAATGAATTAAATGATTCTAAATCTGCTTGAGCGAAACAATTACCTGAGTAGCTGTTGTATAAGCTTTTAACTCATAATCTTTCCCTTTATATGAAAACTTTCTTTCTGAAGGAACAGCACTGAAGGCATTACCCTGCCCTACCACCGGATTATTTCCCGGACAAATCTCATAGGTTTTTGTATTGTACCAGTAATCTTTATTTGAAGAAATATTATTAGTAGGCATGGGCTGCCAATCTGGAGATATTTGTCTTGGATCCCGAACATTATCAGGAAGAAAACGAAACTTCAGCCAACCGCCAGCAGTTCCGGTTATAGGAAAATTGGGATCGTAAGGAATGTGCACTCCTGCCTCCATACCGTAGAACTTCCCTCCTTCATACAACATTCCGTTTTCATGGGAAGTTAAAATCGGTGCATCAAAAAACTGTTTGGATGGAAGTATTGTAGGTCCTAAAGTAGGTAACTGATTGTTTCCAACTGAACTTTCGTAGGTATGAGGTCCGAAATACATTGATTTACAGGTTACAATTTTTAGATATTCATGATTATTTGCAAACAAATTCGGATCAAGGCTTGTACTAAGGTTCCAACCGAAATTTTTGTTATCATATTTTCCATCATAATAAGCAAGACCTATCATTGGATAGATTGTCATTCCAAAATCTGTTTCATTGATAAACACATACTCTGCAGCCGATGCATAAGGGTGACCATTCAGGGTGTACATATTATTTCCATAAGGTGACTGGTAAGGAAGCAAGGGATCAATAGAATTGATAGTATTTGAAACGTCTAAGGTAATAATCTTCTCAGGTTTTTCTTTTTCTAAAGGATCATTTTCGTTGCAAGAAAACAACGTAAAGAGACTCATTAAAATAATAGATCTTTTCATGTTAATATAGTTTATGGATTAGTGTATATTAAATATACTAATTTTTCACTAAACACTGAAATACAATCAATTAAATAAAAACATAATTCAATTATATATAAAATAATTCATTTTATCAGAAGTCCTAAAAACAAAAAACAGAACAGTAAAAGATACCATTCTGTTTTATATTATTGATTTTAAGAACTGACTTCTTATGATGGCCATGCACCGTCGTAAGCAGATGCTCCCAATTCAATTTTTTCTGCGCTTACCACAAAAGTAATGTACATACTGTTTTCATCTACCGCATCGAAATCTACTTCGTGCTGAATTACATAACCGTTATTCCACTTTAATGTTGTTAAAGTACCTTCTTCGTGAGATTTGTTGAATGTCACTTCACCTACAGTAGGCTTGTACTTTCCGTTCAGTAAGCTTTCCAAAATATCTGATTTTTCAGTAGCTTCTACTGTAATTTTGATTAATGCATTGGAAGGATCTGATGCTACACGTCCGGAAACGTCTGTAGATCTTGCGACGCTATAATTAAGCTTTAATAATTTTTGACCTTCCCCGTTGTTGAATTTTAAAATTCCTCTTGAATTTCTTTCTGCCATGATTGTAAATTTTAATCGTTAATATTGTGTAATTTGATGTTTTCTATATCACCAAAGATAGAAGTAATCCCAATAACAAAATAGCATTTAATTAGAAATTTAAAAAAGTGTAGTAATTCTACGACTAACATTCGTTAGGATATTGATCAACTGTAAATCAAAGCTTTATATTATTATATTTTTCCAAAAAAAGAAGACTTTACATCAATAGGTTTATTAAAAATCAGGAAATATTTACTCCAAAAATACGTCCCACTAATGCTGTCACTCCCATCGCCACAGTACCCCAGAAACAAATTCTCAATACGGCTATTTTTATACTTGATCCTCCAGCTTTCGCAGAAATTGCCCCTAAAAGCATTAGAAAGATAATCGAAAAACCATATTGAAAATACACCATCTGTTTAATAGGCGCTAAAAGAGAAACCGTAAATGGTAACAACGCTCCTACTGCAAATGACCCAAATGATGCAATAGCAGCCTGCAAAGGTTTTGCCTGTGTGATTTCATTAATACCCAATTCATCCCGGGCATGGGCTTCCAAAGCATTATGTTCTGTAAGTTCTATGGCTACCTGCATCGCAGTTTCTCTGGAGCAGCCTCTTTTTTCATAAATCTTAGCCAATTCCCGGAGCTCTATTTCCGGCATTTCGTTAAGTTCTCTTTTTTCACGGATCAAATCTGCTTTTTCTGTATCTTCTTGTGAACTCACAGAAACATATTCTCCGGCAGCCATAGACATTGCTCCAGCGATCATCCCAGCTAATGCTGCGAGTATAATAATATGACGATCCGGCTCAGCAGCAGCTACACCAATAACAATACTAGTCGTAGACAATAAACCGTCATTAGCTCCTAATACAGCTGCTCGAAGCCAGCCTACTCTATTTACATAATGTTTCTCTAATTGATGATGCATAATGTGAAAATAACTTTTTATCTGATTTTAACTTCCTAGGCAACAGGAGTTTTCCAATCCTCAGGTTAAAGTTATAAAATGTTTCTTCAAGAATGATTTTAAATTATATCATAATCCAAAGCAATTTTCACATAAAACACCTATTATCAGAAATATATACTTTATAAATTTTCCTTTAAAAGTAAAAGATCCTATTTTCATATATTTGCACCCAAAATATTCTACAACAATATCAATGGATTTATTATACATCAATTGGAATGTGGATCCCGAAATAGCTAATATTGCCGGGCTCCCTTTAAAATATTATGGGCTGTTATTCCTTACAGGACTTATTTTATCCCTTAATATTCTTAAAAAAATTTATAAAAAAGAAAATCTAAGCACACAGGCACACGAAGCTTTATTTTCTTATGCTCTGATCGGGATTTTAGTGGGAGCCAGATTAGGACATTGTCTTTTCTACGACTTTGATTATTATTCTCAACATCCTATCGAAATATTTTTACCAATACAGAAAGGTCCGGATGGAGCCTATCACTTTATTGGTTTTGCCGGACTTGCAAGTCATGGTGGCGGTATAGGATTAATGATTATGCTGTTGTTATATTCAAGAAAATTCTCCATTCCTTTAATGACGGTTTTGGATGCCATCGCAATTGTACTTCCTCTAGCCGGTGTTTTTATCAGGCTTGCGAACCTTATGAACTCGGAAATCATAGGAATCCCGACAGATGTTCCTTGGGCATTTATATTTGAAAAAGTAGATAATCTGCCGAGACACCCAGCTCAGTTGTACGAAGCGATCTCTTATTTACTTATTTTTATTTTGATTTATGTAATTTATAAAAAAGATATATTCAAAATAGGAAAAGGTTTTTACTTTGGGATCAGCATCCTTTTAATCTTTATCATGAGAATTCTGATTGAGTTTGTGAAGGTAGATCAGGCAGAATTCGAGCACGGAATGAGTTTAAACATGGGGCAGCTATTAAGTATTCCTTTTGTGATTCTGGGACTGTTTTTTATGGTAAAAAGCATTCTGGAAAAAGGGAAGATGAAAGTTTCATAGCTTATCCTTATTTAATAATAAAAAACTCACTGAAAGTAGTATTTCAGTGAGTTTTCTTTTTTGGGCAGTTATTTTAAAATTATCTGGTTGTATAACCACCATTTGCAAAAATAGTCTGACCAGTGATCCACCAACCGTCAGTTACCAGAAATTCTACCAATGGAGCAATATCTTTAATATCAGTAAGTCCACCCAATGCTGATGCAGACTTGTGATAAGCCACGGCATCATCAGTTTCCTGTCCATAGAAGAATGGAGTATCCATAGGACCTGGCGCTACAGCTGTAACGGATATTCCTCTTGCTCCAAATTCTTTAGAAGCAGCTCTGGTAAAATGCTCTACTGGTGCTTTTGCTCCGGCATACGTAGAATATAATCCTGTATAAGCAGCCAATAATGAGGTAACAATAGTACAGATCTTACCATGATCGTTCAGTTTTTTTCCAGCTTCCTGCAAAAAGAAATACGCTGATTTTGAATTTACGTTGAACATGGTGTCATATTCTGCTTCTGTGGTTTCTGAGAAGGGTTTCTTAAGTACCATTCCTACTGTATTGATGGCAATATCTACACCTCCAAAACGGGAAATGGTTTCATCAAAAAACTTCGCAATATTATCAACTTTCGTCAGATCTCCCTGAAATAGGAATGCTTCAGCTCCCAATGCCTGAACTTCCGACAATGTTTTTTCACTTTCTGCTTTAGAGCTTTCACTATTATAGTGTATTGCCAGTTTTGTACCTTTTTTGGCAAAGTCTCTGCTTAATAAGCCGCCAAGGTTTTTACCACCTCCAGCAATTAAAACAACCTTTCCTTTTACATCTTGTGTTGACATGAGTTTTATTTTTAAATGTTAATAAAGCAAAGTTGAATAATAAAATTCGTCTCAACATGGTGAAATTTTCGGGAGTTCTCTTAAATTTTCATAATATAATTTTATTGGAATCAAAAAATAATAAAACAATATATAAACACTATGGTTTTAATACCTCATTATTTTCCAGATAGATACGGGTTCACCTAGGCTTTTTATATTAAACACTTTCTATCTTTTTCTAACTTAAGTGAATTTTAGGCATAACATTTGATACTTCATCACCCGTATTAACACACCACTTCAATCTTAATATATTTTTTTTAAATCCTCAGCTTTCTGAGGATTTTTTTTATTAAAACCTGTTGAATATCGCTTTAACGTCCGTAATTACACTGTTTTCGGGGTATTATTCGGAAAACCATTTCTGATAATCAATCATTTAAAACGGCTTTATTCATTTTATTGTTGTATATTTGTACATTAATTAACCAAGTCACTACTTTGTTTTCTGTAACGACCGGAATATCATTTATTCAGTCTTTGCTTTTTGAGCAGCCATATTTTTAACTTTTATTCTTCTACCAAGAGCAATATTTGTCGGAATTTTAAAGCTCTGTATGATTGGGAAAATCCAAGACAGAAAACATTGACGGGCTTTAAGGTCTAAGACAGACCGGATTGAACAATACAATTTATAGAAACTAAATACTAAAAATAATTTATGGCAGATTCTTTTTCTAAAAAGGAAAATTTCAAGAAAAAAATTCAAAAGCAAAAAGAAAAAGCGTTAAGACGCGAAGAACGTAAAACGAACAACAACAAAGGTAAGGACATGGAGGACGTCTTCATGTACGTAGATGAATTCGGAAGATTAACTTCTACTCCACCGGAACAAAGACAGGAAGTAAACCTTGATGACATTCAGTTGGGGGCAGCTCCAATTATTGAGGAAGATCCAAGAAAAACAGGAATTGTTACTTTTCTTAGTGAAAAAGGATATGGTTTCATTACTGAAGATAACTCTAAAGAAAATATCTTCTTCCACAATAACAACTGTGTAGAACCTGTAAAAAAAGGAAACAAAGTATCTTTCGAAAAAGAAAAGTCTCCAAAAGGATTTTCAGCAGTTGAGATTCAAATAGTCAAATAATAATAAACGACTTTATATAATAAAAGCCACCTTTTCAGGTGGCTTTCTTCATACATCGTAAAAAATAAAAATGGTCGGTTTCTAAAACCGAAAAAGAGTATTATTATATTCTTAATTTTAAAAGTTTAAAGAACATTAAGGACAGCTTCAAAATAAATTGAGATTGCTTCACATTTGGTTTGCAACCACTATCCTTAATGACTTTATATTTTAATGATCTAGTCTAGCTTTCCGCCCAAAGCTTTAAACAGCAAAACATTATTTCTGGTGTTCTGATGTTGAAATTGCAGAAGATCCAGTTCTGCGGTCAGTTTACTTTTCTGGGAATTGATCAGTTCAAAATAATTGGCATATCCTGTAAGATAGAGGTCATTGGAAACTTCTACCCCACGATCCAGGAAGCCAACTTCTTCTGATTTTAATTTTAAAACCCTTTCATAGATCTTCGTTTGTTTTAAAATAGACTGAAGCTCGTTGAAAGCCGTGGTAATACTTTTCTGATAGTTCAAAAAAGCAATTTCCTGTTCTTTACTTGCTACATTAAACTCATATTTCAATTGTCCTTTATTAAAAACAGGAACCATTAACCCTCCCAATAGCTGCCCAGCCAGTGAGCTTGGTTTGAAAAGTGTTTCTACGGAGAAAGAATTCATCCCGATACCTACACCGAGATCAATCTTTGGATAGAAAGCAGCTCTTGCAGCCTTGGCATCTGCTTGTGAGGCTTCCAGTACGTAATAGTTTGCGGCTACATCCGGTCTTGAGTGAATGACCGCTTCTACATTAATGGTTTTGTTTAAAACATCCATATTGGTAGGCATCAGTATTTTTCCACGTTTCACATCTCCACCATAGCTTCCTGTTAAGGTTGTAATTGCCTGTTCAACGGTAACGATCTCTACTTTAATATGTTCTATTTCTGCAAGCCAGTTATTATTCTGAGCTTTAAACTGTTGTACTGCTAATTCTGTTGCTTTTCCTACTTCACGCTGAGCCAATACAATTTCAAAGGCTCTTTGCTGAAGGTTGTAGTTTTTCTGATAAATCTCAAGACGGTTATCCAATGTTACCAATTGATAATACAGATTGGCAATATCTGTGAAAAGTTCTACCTGAAGTAACCTCAGCCCTTCTGTAGAAGCTAGAAACTTTTTCTGGGCTGCAATTTTTTTATTTTTAAGCTTTCCCCAGGCATCAATTTCCCAGCTGCTTCTTGCTCCCAGCCAATAATTCGGTGTGAAATCTCGATTAATCTTCTGTTCTTCGGTAATATTTGGAGAAAGATTGGTATCATAATTCCCTACGCCTTCCATTGTATATTTTCCGTATCGGTTTCCGCTAGCTTCTGCACCTACTTCAAGGGATGGTAAGAGATCCATCTTTGAACGCTGTAAAAAGCTGTTGGCAATTTCTACTCTTTGCTGGGCAATCTGAAAATCAGGATTAGCCTGTACTACTTTATCAAATAGTTCCAGTAAATGAGTGTCTGTAAAGTAGCCTTTCAGATTCAATTGCTTAAATTCTTCTGAGTTTGCATTTTTAGCTGGAACTTCTGGTAATTCCTGGGCTTTTTTGATATCTGCAACTTTTGGAACAGCACATGAAACTAAGCTTAATACTGCTATTCCGTATAATATATTTCTATGATTTAATCTTTTCATCTTTCTTCTTATTTTCAAGTTTTGCAAAGAATATATATAACCCAGGAATCACTACCAATCCGAAGATTGTTCCGATTAACATTCCTCCTGCAGCCGCTGTACCAATGGAACGGTTACCAATAGCACCTGCTCCAGAGGCAATACACAACGGAATAAGTCCTGCTACAAAGGCAAAGGAAGTCATCAGGATAGGTCTCAAACGTTGTCTTGCTCCTTCGATAGCGGCAGGAATAATGTCATATCCCTGTTTATTTCTAGCTACGGCAAATTCTACAATCAGGATGGCATTTTTCGCAAGAAGTCCGATCAACATAACTAAAGCAACCTGTGCGTAAATATTATTATCCAATCCTGCGAGTACCAATGCAATATAAGACCCGAAAATTCCCGTCGGAAGGCTTAATAATACTGGCAAAGGAAGAAGGAAACTTTCATATTGGGCAGCCAATAGAAGGTAAACGAATAATAAACAGATCAGGAAGATATAAACAGTCTGGTTTCCTGACAGGATTTCTTCTCTTGTCATTCCCGACCATTCGATATCAAAACCTCTTGGCAGTGTTTCTTTAGCGACACGTTCTACAGCTGCAATGGCATCACCAGAACTGTAACCATCTGCCGGTTCACCATTGATCATTGCTGACATATACATATTATATCTCGTAAGTACCTCCGGTCCGTATACTTTTTCAATCGTAATAAACGTGGAGAACGGAACCATTTCACCTTTATCATTTTTAAGGTATAAATTAAGGATACTTTCAGGAGTGTCTCTGTGCTCAGGGCTTGCCTGAACCATTACTTTATACATCTGACTGAAACGGATAAAATTGGTCGCGTAATATGAACCTAGCATGGTTTGCAATGTTGACATGGCATTATCTACAGAAATTCCTTTCTTTGCCGCCATATCATAGTCTACATTGATCATGTATTGCGGGAAAGTAGCATCAAAGCTGGTAAAACTGTTCTGCAACTCTGGAGCTTCATTCAGTTTTTTGACAAAGTCTTTCGTGATTTTATCAGTATTTTCGATGGTTCCTCCGGTTCTGTCCAGCAAACGTAATTCAAACCCACTTGTATTTCCGAAACCTGGAACTGTTGGCGGAGCAAAAATTTCTATCTGAGCGTCTGCAATTCCTTTTGTTTTCTCTGAAAGTTCTGTGATCAGATCATTTACTGAAATGGATCTTTGTTTCCAGTCTTTAAGGTTAATCATTGCCATACCGTAGGATGAACCTGCGATTTCCGTTACAATGCTGTATCCGGCAAGGGTGGTTACATTCTCTACACCTTCTATTTTTTTAGCAATTACGGTCACTTCATCTAATACTTTCTCTGTTCTTTCTACCGTTGCTCCCTGAGGCGTGGTAACGCTTACATATACCATTCCCTGGTCTTCCATAGGAATAAATCCTGTTGGTAAAAACTTACTTGTAACAAACGTTAATCCCACAAACAGAAACAGTAATCCAAAAGTTACAGTAGTTCTTGTAGCGAATTTTGATAAGATTCCTACATAACCATTCGTCAGTCTTTCAAAACCGGTATTAAAACTTTGGAAAGCTCTGTCAATGATCGTTTTCTTTTTATTGTGATCATGTGGTTTTAAAATAATCGCACACAATGCCGGAGTAAGCGTTAATGCATTCACCCCTGAAATCACAATACTGATTGCAAGCGTTAATGAAAACTGACGGTAAAATACTCCCACCGGACCATCAAGGAACGCTACAGGAATAAATACAGCAGACATTACAATTGTAATAGCCACTACCGCACCTGCAATTTCTTTCGTAGCACTGATGGTGGCGTCCATTGCATTCATACCTTCTTCCATTTTTACGTGAACGGCTTCTACAACAACAATAGCATTATCCACCACAATTCCGATGGCAAGTACCAAGGCAAACAAAGTCAGTAGATTTACCGAGAAATCAAGCATATTCATAAAGGCAAATGTTCCTACTAATGCTACAGGAACCGCCAATACAGGAATAAGAGTGGAACGCCAGTCCTGAAGGAAAATAAACACCACAATTCCCACAAGAATAAAGGCTTCAATAAGTGTGGTCAATACCGCACTGATAGACGCATCAAGGAATCTGGAAACGTCATAAGCCATGTTATATTCCATTCCGGGAGGGAAAGATGTCACTTTCAGTTCATCCATTTTAGCTTTTACACTTTCGATTACTTCGGATGCATTGGAGCCAGGACGTTGTTTCATCATAATAGATGCAGAAGGTCTTCCGTCTGTTTTGGAAACCATTCCGTAGTTCATTGCCCCGAATTCGACCTTGGCAATATCTTTCAATTTTAAAATTGTTCCGTTTACATCAGATCTGATAGGAACTTCTTCATATTGTTTAGGTTCAAAAAATTTACCTTTATATTTAATAACATATTGAAGCTGGCTGGACGTTTTTCCAGACGTTTCACCCACTTTTCCGGGAGCTGCGGAAATATTCTGCTTTTGTAACGAAGTGATCACTTCATCTGCTGAAATACTGTATGCTGCCATTTTCTGAGGATCAAGCCATACCCTCATCGAGTATTCTTTTTGTCCCATAATCTCGGCACGTCCTACTCCATCAATACGTTTCAGCTCCTGAAGTACATTAATATCCGTGAAGTTGTAAATAAACTGCTCATCCTGACTTGGGTCTGTACTGGTAATATTCAGGTACATCAGCATACTGTTTACCTCTTTTTCAGTGGTTACCCCTGCGCGGATTACCTCTTCAGGAAGTTCATCAAGAATGGTTGTTACCCTGTTCTGTACGTTTACAGCTGCCACATCCGGATCTGTTCCTACTTCAAAGAAAACCTGGATAAGGGTAAGCCCGTCATTAGATGTTACCGTAGACATATACGTCATCCCCGGAACTCCGTTAATAGCACGCTCTAAAGGAAGAGCCACCGCATTGGCGGATACTTCGGCATTTGCACCCGTATATTTTGCTGTTACCGTTACAGAAGGCGGTACAATGTCCGGGAACTGTGTAATAGGCATCTTTAATAACGCCATGATTCCCAGCAATACAAATAATATGGAAATAACCAACGAAAGAACCTTTCGTCTTATAAACATTTCTACCATAGTAAGTTGATTTAAAGATTATGAAAGGTTAATACTTCTTTTTGATTTTGATAATATCACCATCCTTTAAGGACTGGGTACCTTCATAAATGATTAAATCTCCTTTTTTAAGACCGCTTTCCACCATATAAGAATCCCTTAATGTATTTCCGATCTTGATATTGGTCATTTTCACTTTATTCTGCTTATCCACTACAAAAACATAGGTTTTATCCTGAATAGAGAATGTAGATTTCTGAGGAATAAGAATGGCGTTATCCTGATTTTCAGAAATGATAAGTTTTCCGGAAGTACCATGCTTGATCAAATGATCCGGGTTCGGGAAAAGCACTTTATAACGAATGGAACCTGTAGTTCTGTCTATTTCTCCTTCTGCCGTTTTTAAAGCTCCGTTAAACTGATAATTTACCCCATTCGGTAAGGTTAGTTCAATTTTTTGGTGGCTTCCGATTTTATCATTGGCTAGAAGTTCAAAGTAAAGATTTTCAGGAATTGAAAAGTAAGCGTAAACCTCATTAAGCTGTGACAGTGTAGTCAACAAAGTTCCATTCTCTACCAAACTTCCGTCTTTGTGAGGAATAACGTCTATCACCCCATCAAAAGGTGCGGTAATCTTTGTGAAATTTATTTTCTGAAGTACAGTTCTTCTTTCTGCATCAGAGAAGGCATGCTTGGCTTTTGCAGACGAAAGCTTAGCTTTTACCATTTCAAGCTCGTTGTTTGCCACAAACTTTTTAGCATGTAAACTTTGAATCTGTTTCAATTCTACTTCTGCAATACGAACGTCTGCTTCTGTTTGTTTTAAAGTTGCATTTGCCTTCAAAAGCTCCATCTGCAATTCAGCGTCATTGATCTTAAACAAAGGCTGTCCCTGTTGTACAAACTGTCCTTCATTCACATAGATATGCTGTATGATCCCACCGATTCTGGAACGCATCTCAACGTTCTTCTTTGCCTGGATATCAGTTACAAACTGATTGCTTACAAGGGTATCTTTTTCCTTGATTTCCAGTACGGGAACTTCTTTATCATTCTGATTGCTCTTTTTCTTGTCTTTACTGCATGACACAGCGAATAATATTGCAAAACTGCAAATTATTACGTTTTTAAAATACATTTATAGATGTTTAAGTTATAAAAATTTCGTTAAAATAATCTGAATTTCAATAACTTAAACTAGTACAACTGGAGAAGATGGAGAAAAGATTTCACTCCACAAATAATAGAAACTGCAATATCAGGAAGACTGATTTTAGGAGCAACCTTCAGAATTGCTGAAAAATTTCCTACTGCATGATCGTCTTTACGTAGCGAATGTTTTACAATTTTGGAAGCTGCAGGCAACGCATGGGTGTTCATGTCTGCTTCTTCGTAGACATCCAACAGATGAATATTGCTTACATGAGGAAGGTGAGGAATATCCTGTAACGAGTTTTCCGCCCAATTCGAATTGAAAAGGGTAAAAACAAGCATGATATAAAATAAGAAAAATGACCTCAGACCTGCCATGTCAACCAGAATACATTAGTTTTTTAGTAAAAACAATAATCCTGCAAAATTAGGAATTTTAAATGGAGTTATTGTCTTTAAACTGTTAAAAAAACTTAAACAATGCATCAATAATTCTACAAAATATAATTTAAAATTCTATGGAATGACAGAAAACACGTACAATCATAACATCCTGTTTATCATTTCAGAAAAATCTCAATGAAATCATTAAAGATTTTAACTAAAGCCTGTTGAATTTTCATCTATTATTAACGAGCTAAAGCTCCATTCTATTGAATCAGCAAAATTCCTGTTAAAACAATTTACTCAATACTCTAAAGCGATAATCGAAAATATATTCCAGTTTCTTTTTTACAAATAAAGAGTGCGCTATTTCTCCCAAAAAGCCCATTGGAAGTTCATAATCTATAGTATCTTTCATTAAAACTCCATGTTCGTTGGGAATAAACTCATGATGATGGTTCCATAGTTTGTAAGGACCTTTTTTCTGGAAATCAATAAAGCTTTTGTGAAAATCTACATGGGTAATTTCAGTCTGCCATTTCATTTTAATCCCAAATAATGGAGACACATAATAATCAATGAGCATTCCCTCATATATTTCATCGTCTTCCATTTCTGTCAGCACAATAAATCCCATATCTTTTGGAGTGATTTCGGACAGGTTATTTGCTGAGGAAAAGAATTTCCATGCAGTTTCTATATCACAGTTTAATTGTTGTTCGCGGAAAAGCGTGTGTTTCATCTTACATCATTTTTAATTTATCCACATCAGAATAGAAAAATAATTCTCATTATTATTTATAATGCTGAAAAATCCCGAAATCCGAAGGAGTCCAAAGAGCTGCTTTTTGTCCTGCAGCTTTCAAGGCATTATTACTCCATGTATTACATGTATAAAGAAAACTGTAAGTTCCCTTGGCATCATAAAATGCATCATTATCCCCATACACTGCATCCGTAGGTATTAACATAAATTTTCCGTTCTGATCTTTGTCAAATTTATCTTCTACAAATTTCACTAAATTTTCATACTGATTTCTGCTGATCATAATCATTTTGCAATCCTCTCCTTCTTTCATCGTATAATAATAAGTACAATGCATCGCAGAATCACTTAACCAAAATGCAGCTTTTACTGCTGTTGAAAATTTCAGGTCTGCCCAGGTAGGAGTGTCCAGATAAAATCCTTTATCTCCCCAACCTATTCCAACATAATTATAATCTGTTTTTTTGGATTTTGTATCTGCAAAAGGAATCATCAGACTCCAGTCTTTAAGATCATTTCTTACAGGCATTACAATATCGGTATGTACCCCGTTGGTATAAATATAAATTGGAATATCTTTCTTTTCGCCGTCATCTTTTGCTGAAACAGGAATGTACGGGATCAATAGTCCGAGAAGAACATAAATAATGACCACTCCCAGGATAATTCCAATTACTTTCAATGCATAGATCAATACAGTTTTCACAGTCATGTTTTTGAATAAAATTTAATATATAGTTTTACGTAAAAGTATTTGTTTTAATCGGAAAAATGACTATATTTAATTACGAAATATTCACAAATATGCGTAAAAATACCAAATCCCAGAAAAGATTTAAAGTAAGAGTAAAAACTGCTCCAAAAAGAATACAAAAAAAACGTTGATTTTCAGTGAGACTTTAATCTCCTGAAAGTCAATTTTTCTTTTTAGGAAAGACTTTTTGAGTAATTTATTCAGTTAAATCTTAACCTCCTTAGCTTGGAAAACCTAAGGAATGGCTGTTTATCCACTTTATTTGGAGTTTAATAAATTTCCAAAGTAGGAATCATCACCAAAAGTTTGGCCTAAAATCAGTCTGACGATTTCTGTAGAAATTCAATATTTCTCTTCAGTCCTGCAAATTTGGTTCTTTTCACAGGTGACTTTCTGAAGATTTCGGAAAAGATTTCTTGGGTAATTTCCTTCCATTCTCCTTTTTTAAAGTTCTTCAAAGCTTCATTTGGCTTGAATCTGCTCTGCTGATGAGGTGCCGAAAACCGGTTCCATGGACAAACGTCCTGACAGATATCACATCCAAACATCCAATCTTCCATTTTATCTTTAAAAGAGTCCGGAATTTCATTTTTCAATTCTATGGTAGCATAAGAAATACAACGGCTCCCATCAATGATCTTTTCTGAAACAATGGCATCTGTGGGACAAGCATCTATACATTTTCTACACGTTCCGCAATGATCAGTAGTTTCATGGTCAGGAACAAGCTCCAAATCACAGATAATTTCCGCCAGAAAATAAAATGATCCGTTTTGCTTTGTAATTAAGTTTGCATTTTTTCCTACCCAGCCAATACCCGATTTTCTTGCCCAACTTCTCTCCAAAATCGGTGCAGAGTCTACAAAAACCCTGAATCCGAATTCGCCGATCTCTTCCTGCAGTTCAGCCACCATTTCACGAAGAATTTCTTTGATGACTTCGTGATAGTCTTCCGCATAGGCATATTTTGAGATTTTGAAATTCTCCAGAATAGAAATTTTTTCTTCAGGAAAATAGTTATAGGAAAGTGAAATAACAGATTTAGAACCTTCTACTAGAAGTCTTGGATCAAGTCTTTTATCGAAATGATTTTCCATGTATTTCATTTCGCCATTGAAGTTATTTTTAAGCCATTTCTCAAGATGTGCTGCGTCTTCCTCCAAAAAATCTGCCTTAGAAATACCACAACTTTGAAACCCAAAACTTTTTGCTTTGGATTTTATAAGTTGAGAATATTTTTCAGCGCCTGCATTAATTAATTTCACAGTGCAAAATTAAGATTATTTTATATATTTGGTCCCGAAAAAAAATTACTTAAAAAAACACTGAAATTTAAAACAACTAATAATAGCTATGAAAAAATTAAGTCTTTTAGCAGGGTTTCTTGCTACAAGCATGTATTATGCACAAATTAAATTTGAAGAAGGTTATTTCATCGATAATTCAGGGGCAAAAAAGGAGGTTTTAATCAGAAACGTTGACTGGAAAAATAATCCTGTAGACATTGAATACAAAACTGATAATGCTTCAAAAGTTCAGAAAGAAACTATCAGCAATATTCAGGAATTCAGTATTAACGGAGGGAGAAAATTTATAAGAGCAAAAGTAATGCTTGACCGTTCTTCCGGGAATCTAAATTCAATGTCTTATACTCATGAGCCGGATTTTAAAGAGGAAACAATATTTCTTAAATATGTTGTTGAAGGTAAAGCCGGACTTTTTTATTATGAAGACGGTAACCTGAGGAGATACTTCTATTCATCAGAAAGTTCAGAACCTAAGCAATTAATTTATAAACCTTATTACATCGATCAGGCAAGTATTGCTTATAATGAAGATTACAAAAAACAAATCGCTGAGCAATTAAAATGTGGTATCACGGCTGAACAGATTAAACGTCTCGACTATACAACAAAAGACCTTACAAAAACATTTATCCAATATAATGAGTGTTCAGGAAATCAGATCATCAATTATGAAAAGAAGGATGAAAAAGCAAAAAGTCTTATTCATCTTAATATCAGAGCCGGAATAAACACTTCAGAGCTTAATGTCTACGAACCTTCCAATATTACTCCGAGCTATCATTTTGGAAATAAAAATTCTTTCAGAATAGGTTTGGAACTTGAATATGTTCTTCCATTTAATAAAAATAAATGGGCAGTATTCATTGAGCCTACTTACCAATATTATAAAAACAGTACAGAAGTTGTTACCCTTCCTGGAAGCCTTTTTGAAACAAGGTACACCGCAACTGCTGATTATAAATCTATTGAGGTTCCTTTCGGAGTGAGGCATTATTTCTTTTTAAGTGATAAATCAAAAATCTTTTTGAATGCAGCGTATGTTCTGGATTTTGCTTTGAATTCTACTGTAACGATTGAAAGGTCGAAAATGGATATAGAATCAGGAGGAAATATGATATTTGGAGCAGGATTTAAATATGATAAATTCAGTGCGGAGGTAAGAGTAGGAACTTACAGAGGTCTGTTCCGTAATTATATGTATGTAGATGGAGACTATAGAGCTGCGTCTTTCATATTAGGATATACTCTATTCTAAATACAAAACGGATAAAAGTTTCGGAAAAAAATACGTAATTTCGTTTATAATTTAATGTTTAAAATAAACAACTATGTCTTTAATAGAAGTAATACAATCCGGAAACTATGAATTAATCGATGTTCGTGAGCCTATGGAGCTTGAAATGGACGGAAATATTGATGGTGCAAAAAATATCCCTCTAGGTGAAGTAGAAGATAGACAAGAAGAAATTCTATCTATTGAAAAACCGGTAATTTTATTCTGCAGAAGTGGAAACAGAAGTGGAAAAGCATTGGAATATCTTAACTCACAAGGACTAAATGATGGTTACAACGGCGGAGGCTGGGCTGACCTAAAGGCTGTTCTTGAAGCTAATAGAGGAACTTTTTAAAAGTTCCTTTTTTTATACCCTTTTGTCATGGATCTAAAGAATCGATTTGAACAACTCTGCTTACCATTTTCAGCAGATAATATATTAATCAGCACTCTATGGAAAGAGATTGAAAAGAAATATTCTGAAAAAGGCAGGCATTATCATAATCTTCTTCATCTTGAAAATATGTTTCAGGAACTTGAACTGGTGAGAGATAAAATTTCAGACTTTACTGAAGTTTCTTTTTCTGTTTTTTACCATGATGTTATTTATGATGCCACTTCCAAATCTAATGAAGAAAAAAGTGCATTAACTGCCGAAACAAGACTTTCTGAGCTTGGGTTCAGTAAAGAAAAAATTTCAAAAATTTCAACTCAGATTCTAGCTACAAAGTCTCATCAAAAATCAGAGGACGGAGACACCAACTACTTATTAGATGCCGATCTTTCAGTTTTGGGAAAAGACTTTGATACTTATCTGAACTACACTAAAATGATCAGAAAAGAATATTCTATTTATCCGGATCTTCTTTATAAACCCGGAAGAAAAAAGGTGCTTAAACATTTTTTAGAGCTTGACAATATTTTTAAGTCCGAATATTTCAAAGAAAAATATGAAACTCAGGCTAAAGAAAATATTGCCAGAGAAATTAAGCTTCTATAATTTTTTACCATAAAAAAGAGATGCAAATAAATTTGCATCTCCCAAACACATTCATATCAAGCACAAACTTATAATGATTTGCATCATCAGCAAGTTCTACATTTTCAGGCTTGACGTATATTCACACTAGGATAAGGATGATTCAGTTTTATATTCTGACATTTCAAAAATAAGAAACCAAACATCACCAATTCGTGATTTTACTTGTTTATTTATTGTAATTTAACTATTAACGATCACTATTACAGATAATTTTGTATTAAAATAAAAGTTACAAAAATTCTACTACAGGAAAAAAATATTTATGAAAATTAATTCAGTACTCATTAAGGTCAAAGAAAATATCTTCCGATAAACCGTTAATTATTATTGTACAATTTTCAAATAATATGTACAATAATTTTATATTTAAGTTAGTGATAAACAAAAACACCCTTATTGAAAGGATGTTTTTATTTTATAGTTTGATTGAATACCGCCAAATTTAACTATTCTTGACTATAAACTCTACAGATCGCTCCAATACTAGTTCCGGTACTTCTTTATGCGGTGTATGCCCTACTTCAGGAATAATATATTTTTCACTACTACCACTTACCTGAGAAACTGTTTTTTCTAACTGATCCAGTGTACCATATTCATCCTTTTCTCCTTGGATAAATAAAAGTGGGCAAATAATATCTTTTAAAAGGTATTCAATATTCCAGGTTCTGTAATCATCGCGAGTCCATGTTTCTGTCCAAGCTTTGAACAACATTTCAACCTTATCACCATGATACTTCTGAAGACGTTCCGGTAGGTTGGTCGTTTTATAGGCTTCCCAGGCATCATAAACACCTTTTAAGGTTACATCTTCTACGAAAACATGTCCTGCTTCACAGATAACTGCTTTTACTCTTTCGGGATATTTTGCAGCGGTAATCAATGCTATTGTTCCGCCATCACTATGTCCGAATAAAACAGCATCAGTAATATTTAATTCTGCTAAAAGATCATTTAGAAGATCGGCTTCCAGTTCCATATAATTAACCGGTCTTACATGCGTAGACATAGGATAAGATTTTCCGTATCCCAAACGATCATAAGCAAGCACGTTACATTCTGTAGCAGCAGATAGCTTCGCTGGAAAATCCCTCCAAAGTTGCACGGAACCTAGTGAATCATGCAAAAAAACTATTGTAGGCTTATCTTCAAATGAGTTGTTGTATTCTATGTATAATTTTTGGTCCTTTACATCAATTATTCTACCTTCCATTGAATAAAATTATATTAAAATTTAGGGATCTTAGTATCTTCAAATTCTTTTAAGAGCTGGTTAAAAACTGTTTCAACCGGAAGAATATCATTGATTAAAGCAGAAACCTGCCCTATTTCTAATTCTCCGTCTTCCATATCGCCTTCAAACATCCCTTTTTTGGCTCTGGCTCTTCCTAATGAAGCGATTAATGCGTCTTTATTTCTCCCGCCTTGGTATATTTCTTCAAGCTCGTTAAAGAATTTATTTTTAACCATTCTTACAGGAGCCAGTTCTTTTAGGGTAAGGTGAGTATCTCCTTCCTGAAGTTCTGTGATTTTCTTTTTCCAATTATCATGGGCACTGGCTTCAGTAGTAGCAGCAAAACGGGAACCGATCTGTACACCATCTGCCCCAAGGATCATAGCAGCTTTCATTTGTGAACCTAAAGCAATTCCACCCGCTGCGATTAATGGTTTTGAGATATGATTTTTCACATTTGGGATCAGGCAGAATGTTGTAGTTTCATCTCTTCCATTGTGTCCTCCTGCTTCAAAGCCTTCTGCTACTACTGCATCTACCCCTGCTTCTTCACACTTTACAGCAAATTTGGTAGAAGACACTACGTGAGCAACAGTTAGCCCCTCTTTTTGTAGAGTTTCTGTATAGGTTTTCGGATTTCCAGCTGAAGTAAAAACTATTTTCACTCCTTCTTCTAAAATGATCTGAATAATTTCTTCAAGATTCGGGTAAAGCATAGGAACATTCACACCAAAAGGCTTATCTGTTGCCTGCTTACACTTTTGAATATTCTCTCTTAAGATATCAGGATACATACTTCCTGCTCCTATTAATCCTAATCCACCACAATTAGAAACAGCAGAAGCAAGTCTCCATCCGGAATGCCAGATCATCCCAGCCTGAATGATTGGATATTTTATATTAAAAAGCTCTGAAATTCTATTTTCGTTAGTCTGCATATCATGAAGTTTTTTTGCTGAATTGAAATCTATAAAATTGCTCATGCGTAAAAATACTAAAAACAAAGGTTTTACGGGAATAATTTCAGCTTGAAATCTTTGAAAAAAAACAGAAATCTTAAGGATAAAAGTAAGACAGATTTTCAATAGCAAAATTTGATTTTCACTTCATTCCCAATATTTGTATAATATATCTATTTTACTACTTTTCAGGCATAAAAAAACCTTCAGAAATTCTGAAGGTTTTGATTTTATTTTTTGATTGATTCTTTTTTCCAGTTGGCTTTGAAACTACAAGTATCGTAGCGTCCGTCAATAGAAATAAAGGTTGTAGGTAACTTAGAGTTTACAAACTTTTCAACCATTTCATTTTTCTTTTTGTTCAGCGCCATCTGCTTGATTCGGCTGAAGTCTGTTTCCAATGTAATCTGGTGAGCCGGGATCACATCTTCAAGTTTGATAATTTTAACTGCTTTTCTTCTGTTTTCATCATCTTCAAATGCAGTAGTGATATCTCCTTTGTTCAATCCTGCCAATTCGTAGCTGATTGTCCCCGGAATACTTTCTCTTTCGATTTTATCAGAACCGTCTCCGCCAGGAATGATCCCTGCATTGAACTTAGTCTTTTTATCATCAGAAAATTTGAAAGCTGCATCTTTAAATGAAATTTTTCCATCAAGAACCAGTCCTCTGATACTGTCAAGCTTTGCTTTTGCAGTTTTAAGTTCTTCGTCTGTAGGAGTTCCTTTCAAAAGAATGTGTCTTGCATCATATACTTTTCCTGATCTTTTGATCAATTGGATGATGTGGTAACCAAATTCAGATTCAATAGGATCTGAAATTTCATTTTCCTGAAGGTTTAACGCAGCAGCTTCAAATGGCTTTACCATCGCTCCTTTGTTGATGTTTTTATATAATCCACCGTTAGAAGCAGAACCTTCATCTTCAGAATAAATTCTTGCCTGGCTTTCAAAAGTTTCACCTCCAAGGATATCTTGCTTGATCTTTTTTAATCTATTAATAAGGTCTTGTTTGTGAGCTTCTGTCAACGAAGGGTAAATCATAATCTGAGATAAAGTAACCTCATCTTTGATTTGTGGCAACTGCATTTTATACAGATTATAGAAGTCAGTCACCTCATTTGGTGTCACATCGGCTTTTTCAGTTACTCTCTGATATTTTGCCTGCCCATAATATTGATCTGTATCGATTTTTTCGATAGCATTTTTCAATTCATATGAGTTTCTGAACTTATAAGCGGCAAGCATTGTTTTTTCATCAGGAAACTGAGAAAGCATCTGACGATATTTTGCATTAGCTTGTTCTTTGATTGCTGCGGAACGATTCTCAATCAGCGTATCTTTTTTTGCTTCGTATACAAGAAGTTTATTGCTGATTAGGTTTTCAAGGAATTCACATTTGTCTGTATTGGCAGCACCCTGTTGTTTTCCATAATTCATCTGCTCAATAACATCAGATTCCAAAACAATCTCATCTCCGATAACAGCAGCAATACCATCCACTAAATCTCCTGGTTTTAGCTGGGCATTCATCATATTAGAAGAAAAGATCATGATGAAAATCCCTAGAAGATAAGTGATTTTTAGTTTATTTGTCATTTTACTATTTTAACAAGTTGCAAATTTAGAATTCTTAACGAATTTCACTCAATTTTTTATTATAAATATTTCTTAAAAAGACTTATTTACTGTAGTTCAATATCAAATGTCGTTAATTCTTTGAATTGTCTCAATCTGCTGAACATATCAGACTCTTCTACTTCCTGAATTCTTTCTGTTCCAAATTTCTCTACAGTGAATGATGCCATTGCTGATCCTACGATCAATGCAGACTTCATCGTATCAAAATCGAATTTTCCTTTTTTAGCAAGATATGCTGCAAAACCTCCTGCAAAAGTATCTCCAGCTCCTGTTGGGTCAAAAACCTCTTCTAACGGAAGTGCCGGGATAGCAAATACTTTATTATCATGGAAAAGTAAAGCTCCGTGCTCACCTTTCTTGATAATCACATATTCAGGACCCATTGTATGGATCTTTTTAGCAGCTTTTACTAAAGAATATTCTCCTGAAAGTTGTCTTGCCTCCTCATCATTGATGGTAATCACATCTGTTTTAGCAATCATATCCATTAAGATATCCAATGCGCAATCCATCCAGAAGTTCATTGTATCAAGGATTACAAGCTTAGGACGGTTGTTCATTTTCTCAAGTACTGATAACTGAACTCCAGGGTGTAGGTTTCCAAGTAATAAAATTTCGGCATCCTGCATTGAGTCCGGGATTTTCGGATCAAAGTTCTCCAACACGTTTACTTCTGTAGCCAAAGTATCTCTTGTATTCAAATCGTTGTGGTATTTTCCTGACCAAAAGAAAGTTTTTCCTTCTTTTACGATTTCAATTCCTTCGATATTTACTTCTCTGTCTGTAAACATATCAAGGTGTTCCTGTGGAAAGTCTCCTCCTACTACAGAAACAATACCGGATTTAACGCCTAAAATAGATGAAGTGATCCCAATATAAGTGGCAGCTCCGCCTAAAATCTTATCCGTTTTACCAAATGGTGTTTCAATTGCATCAAATGCAACACTTCCTACAACTAAAAGTTTCATATATTTTTCAATGTATATTAAAAAGTAATTATTTTTTCCATTCAAAAGAATCCAGCAGGTGTTTCATATCATTTTTGATATAATTCACTGCAGGAGCCAGAGAGTCCGGTTTCGGTCTCGTATTAAAGTATAAATAAGCAGTCACGAAATGTTTCGTACTGTCTGTAATGTAAAATTGAAGATTGGAAGCAGTCTGTCCTTTCAGCTCATAGAAGTTTCCGTATACCTTTTTGTCAGGGTATTCAAAGGATTTTGTATCTATGGCACTGGCTTTAATGGTGTGTTCGTATACCATTTTTTCAGCTTCCTTGATATGTTCAGCAAAGTCATTCTGTATCGGGTAATAAGTAACAAAAACTTTTGCTTTCATTTCAGGGTAGTTCAAATAGTACCAGCAAGGTCTTTTAGCTGCTGTGATATTCGCAAAATTTGAATATTCGAATATATAAGCGCAGTTATTTTCAAACTTTTGATATTTCGGTGCAGGATATTCAAGACGCAATTCTCCGTATGGTTTCGGGATTGGATCTTTTCCACATGAAATTAAAAGCAGTGATACAAAAATAAAAATGACTTTTTTTATCATTTTGCAAAAGTACAAATTAGATTTTAGATTTCGGAAGACAAATTTCAGTCTTTCAATGAGTTTTGAATGTAATTTTCCAAAGGCTTTGGAAAGGATTTTTCATGGGAACCCTGAACGTCTGTAATCAGGTACTGATTTTCAGCGATAAAATCACTCCATATTTTCTCAGAAGTCACATTCACGTTAAATATTTCAATGCTTAAGTTCTTGTGTGTCAATTTATGGGCAACTATTTTCGCACTGGTAATAAATTCTTCCATTTCCTCAGGGATTGCCTCTGGAAATTCAAATAACTTCTTCCAGATAAAGTCATCTTTTCTCTGTCTTATCAAAAATTGCCCATTTCGATGAACGAAATAATAGGTTAAAGCAAGGTCTTCCGCCTTCACTTTTTTGGTTTTTACGGGAAATTCTGAAATTTTATTTGATGAAAATGCGAGACAGTCTTCATTGATCGGACATTCTCCACACAAAGGATTTTTAGGTTTACAGATCTCGGAACCGATATCCATCATTGCCTGATTGAAATCTCCTACATTATCAGGCATCACCAAAGCTGCCAATTCTGAAAAGTAGATAAACGCTCTTGAATTTGAAATATCAAAATCATCGGCAAAGAAACGGCTCAGAACACGGTAGAAATTTCCGTCAACAGCAGGCATTTTTCCATCAAAACATATACTGGAAACCGCTGCAGCTGTATACTTCCCTACTCCTTTTAATTTCAGAATCTCATCATATTGAGCAGGAAAAACTCCCTGATAATCATTCATGATCTGCTGTGCCGCCTTATGAATATTGATTGCCCTTGAATAATAACCCAGTCCTTTCCAATATAATAAGACTTCATTTTCTTCAGCTTCTGCCAAAGTTTTTACATCCGGAAATCTTGCAATAAAATTATTGTAATGATTCAATCCCTGATTGATTCTTGTCTGCTGAAATACAATTTCACAAATCCAGATTTTATAAGGATCTTTCGTCTGTCTGAAAGGCAGATCTCTCGCATTATTTTTATACCACTCCAAAAGCCTGTTTCCTACATGTTGAAAACCTGAGGCTGTACTATTTTTTTCCAAAAACCAATCTATTTAACCCAGGAAAGATCATATTCTTATTCCCGCGTGTTATTTTGAGACTGCAAAGATAGGTTTATTTTACTTTTTTTTCACAGGATATACCGATCCTCCTCTTAACCATTGATATCTAAGGTCCCTGTCTTTTGCAATAAATTTGTAGCCTTGTAAAGCTTTCATGTAAACATACATGGAATCATTATTATTATTATTTAATTTTAGTTTGTATGTTGACAGAAATTCGATTGGATAATCTATAACAGAATCTCTTATGCTTTTCAATACTCTACCTGATCTTACTTTGTAGATAAAGAATGGCTTTCCACGTTTGGAACTATCGGCTAATTTCACCTCAGAACTTGCAATAACCAGTTCACTTGCATCAAAGCATTCTTCTTCATTCATGATATAGGCTTTTCCTTCCTGACGTTCGTCTGCGAAAAGATCTTCTTCGTATTGTCCCGGGCTTTGGTATTTTTTTTCACAACTTACCAAAAGTATCATCAATAAAACTGGTAAACCAATGATAAGTCTTTTATTCATATTAATTTTCATAGATATTGGTAGAAAAAAACCGATGTAAAATTGCATCGGTTTTTGTTATTTTAAAATAAGTTTTTTTATTCCTGAGCGTATTCTGCATCCCATTCGTTACCGTCATCTCCTTTGTGTCCGTCAAGTTTGATAACGAAACTTTTTGTAGGGAAATAAGGTGTCATACGGATATCAAGCCATACTCTGTCTTTGTTTACTCTATCCTGTTCGAAACGAACGATCTTGAATTTTTCGATCAATTTGTCCGGTCCTTTGATATTATCCAGGAACGTTACAATTTGTCTTCTCAAATCGTCTTCGTTTTTAGCATTCCAGTTTTCGAAAGCTCTTCTGTTCAGGAAGTCAAGTAAAACTTTAGTTACATAGTCGAACACACGAACTACTGAATACGTCTGAAGACCGATGTTGTCTCCTGTAAATAATGTCTTTGCTGAGAAAGCCATAATTTTTCCGTATTCATTTACCATTGGTACCAGACCCATTTTTTCTAATTGAGAAATTTCACTTTTCTTCAATTCGAATTTTACAGCGTCTACTTCGTTGATATTACCATGTTTTTTACCTGCTGCTACCTGAGACATTAAAGTCTTGTGGATTTTTCCGGCTAATGAAGTGGAAGGTGGAAGTTCTACGTTTTCTTCTTCACCTACTTCTTCTGCTTTTCCACGTCCTACAAGCCAGTTACACGTCATAATAACGTTACTTCTGTGAAGTTCACCTCCTGTAAGGTTAGCAGAATGGAATAAGTCTACTACATCATCCGGTTTGTCAAGGTTGGCAAAGTCTGTAACCATCATTACTTTGTTTTCGTTACAGATTTTCGCCCATTTTTCGATCACTTTATTTGATCCTAAATATCCAGGGATAGCAAGGATTGAATAGTTATCTCTAAGATCTAAACGGTCGTAGTAGTTTTTGAATTCTTCTGAGATTGCATCGATAAACAAAGGATTATCAAGGTCTGAAACCTGATCGATGCTTGCGTTTACGATACTTACGTTATCCACTTTATCCAATTCTGTATTCTTGTAGAATTGAGCTACGGTTCTATAGTTGGTTTCCAACAGACGAACTGCATCAAGTGTATTTTTTAAGTTTTTCTTTAAATTCTGATCAGCCTGTTGTGCTTTATTTTTGCACGTATCAGCCATTTTATCAGCAGATTCACTTCCTTCTAAAAGGCTCACCCAAAGGTTGATTTTTTGAAGAAGTTCTTTTCTTTCGTCTGCTTTATTGCTATCATTAAGGAATATTTCTTTCCTTGCTTTTCTCGTTGGGTTCATATTGGCGATACCGTCTACAACGGATTCAACAAAGCCAAAACCTCCCATTTTATTGAGCTCTGCAAGCGGATTCCCTTTCGGTTGTCCAGAGTGCTGCTGCTGTTGTCCCTGCTGCTGGCTTTCCTGCGCCTGTAATTTGCTATCCATGATTTAATGTAAGTCTTTAATTATTTTTCAAGTTCTTGTGCTACTTCTTTCAATACTTCAATGAACGCAGCTCTGGTCTGGTCGTTCTCTAGCATATTGCGTAGAATTTTATTTGTTTTCAGCTGACGTACAATTTTGTTGTACTGCTCCTGTTCCATGCTCAATTGCTGTAGATAGTCTGATTTTTGAGTAAGGTTTTTAGGAGTAAAGTCTCCAAGATTTTGAAAACGGAATTCTTCTTCTACCATTCCACCGTCTTCTGCTTCATGCTGTACAGACACAGAAGGTTGAAAATGTTTGAAAACGTCTTCCACAGTTTTTAATCCTGTTACAATTTCAGGGGTATAAGATTCTTCTGTTGTAAGCTGGCTTACTATCAGTGATTTATTTTCCTGTATTTCCTGAATAGCTTCATTAGCGTCTACTTTTACCTCGTTTCCGCCAACACCATAATTAAACATTGCCATATTATTATTATTTTGAGATTTAATATTTTGATTTGGATCTGTCTTTTAACAATTTACAGATAAGTCTCATAAATTACCAATCCAATGTTTAAATTTAAAAAAAAACTGTAACATACAAAATTTTGACAAGATTTTTCTTGACTTATTTGAATTCACAGGCTCTTATTTAACATAAAATCACAATCTTACGAGGTCACTAAGCTATGAAAAAAATTAATAACAATACCTTATAAAGAGATAAAATAATATTGGTCTGTTTTTCATTTATAAAAAATATCAAATCCATGTTAAAATAAGATATTCTCAGATGTAAGGAAAAAATATTTTTTATATTTAAACAAAGTAAGCAGAATAATGAAAGATGTAAAGATTGCATTCAGAAAACCCATATATCCTGTTTCAGAGGCATTACAGCAATATCTGGAAAAACATAACAGAACCACTAAAATTCAGTTTCTTTATGAAGACCTGTTAAGATTCAGTGATAGTGTGAATATCCTGGACAAAGATGGCAAAGATACTTTATGGCTTGGTGTAATGTATCCTGAATATGAGTTTAGAGAAATAGAAGCGAATTTAAATAAGATTTATACTCTTCTTCATTCCGATGGAGACGAGGCTACTCTACCTTATCTGAAAGTGGATACAATCGATTTCTGTACTTTCGGAAATTCTAAACCTTTTCGAATTCGGGTGAGAAATATTCTTAATGATAATTATACTAATTTCTACATTAAACAGGCGGATGCTTCACGAATATATGGGCTTGAACTCGAAGATTTACTTTCTCCCAACCGGATTAATTTTCTAATTTATAAAAACACTTTGATAGAGGAACATATTTTGGGAATTCCCGGAGATGTATTTATCCAGAAACATCTATTCAACTGTACGGAACTGGAAAAAGCTCAGATTTCCAAGGAATTTGTAAAATTCAATGAACGTTGTCTTATTGGGCTGCTTGGCGATATGCGTTCTTATAATTATGTCATTATTCCTATACACGATTTTGATCAGGTTATTTACAGAATCCGCCCTATCGATTTTGACCAGCAAAGTTATGAAGGCAATCTAAAGGTTTATCTTCCTCAGTATTTCAAAGAAAATAATACTATGGTGAATATGGTACTGGAAAAACTGAAACCTAATTCTATAGAGCAATATCGTAAGGAAGTGCGTTCTCAAATTGTAAAAAGAGTGACGAGCAGTAAAAGCAGATTTGATGAGCTTATTTCTATTATGAAAAAGGAAGACATTGCCCCTGAAGCCAATGTTAAAGAGCTTAAAACGGCTTTGCAGAAACTTACTTATGATGTGAATTTCAAGTATTGCAAAACTATGGGAGATATTATAGAAACCGGAATAAAGTTTGTGATCCGGAATTATAAAAAAGCCTATTAAAAAGAGAATCCGTCTCACATTGCATTGAGACGGATTCTTTCTTTTCTAACAATTTTTTGGTAGTCTTACCAAATTTTTATTCTGTCTTCAGGAGCTTTATACATTTTATCTCCCGGCTTGATATCAAATGCTTTAATGAATGAATCCTGGTTTACCAACGGACCGAAAGCTCTGAACATTCCCGGAGAGTGCGGATCTGTTTTCACCTGATTGATCATATATTCATTGGTAGCTTTTGTTCTCCAAACGGTAGCCCAGCTCATAAAGAATCTCTGATCCTGAGTAAATCCACTGATTTTTCCAGGGTTTCCTTTGTCTTTAAGGTACATCTGAAGGGCATCGTAAGCAACGGCTACTCCTCCTAAGTCCCCAATATTTTCTCCGCTTGTAAATTTACCATTCACAAAGCTTCCTTTTACGGGTTCATAAGCGCTATATTGAGCAGCTAGCTGTCCTACTTTTGCATCAAAGTTTTTACGGTCAGCTTCCGTCCACCAGTTATTCAGGTTTCCATCACCGTCAAAACGTGATCCGCTGTCATCAAAACCGTGAGAAATCTCGTGACCGATCACAGCACCTATTCCACCGAAGTTTACGGCTGCATCAGCTTTAGGATTATAGAAAGGAGGCTGAAGAATTGCAGCAGGGAAAACGATTTCGTTGTTTGATCCGCTGTAGTAAGCATTTACTGTTTGTGGAGACATTCCCCATTCTGTTTTGTCAACTGGCTTACCTACTTTATCTAAATTTCTCTGATATTGCCAAGCTGCTACATTTTGCAGGTTGGAATACAGGGATCCACCTTGTTTTGGAGATTCTACCTTCAATTGAGTATAATCTTTCCATTTGTCAGGATAAGCAATTTTTACAGTAAACTTGGATAGTTTTTCCTGAGCTTTTACTTTAGTATCAGGAGACATCCAGTCTATATTGGCAATGTGAGATTTGAACGATTTTAAAAGGTAATCGATGTAAGTCTCCATCTGCTGTTTTGCTTCAGGAGTAAAGTATTTGTCTACATATAATTTTCCGAATGCTTCTCCCAGAACACCATTTACAAGAGTTAAACCTCTTTTGTTCATTGGACGCTGTTCTTTTTGTCCCTGTAGTTCTTTAGCATAGAAATCAAATCTGATCTGCTCAAGATTTTCGTCAAGGTTACTTGCATTCCCGTTAATTAAATGATATTTAAGATAGTCTTTTAATAAAGGAAGATTTTTCTGCGTGATAAACTGATCCATATTCTGGTAGTACTTCAGTTCTCCGATGATCACTCTATCTGTATTTACGCCTGCATCTTTAAGGTATTTGGCAAGGTCAACGTTCTTCACTAAACCTGAAAGTTCAGAAACGTTTTTAGGATTATATCTTAAATTGGCATCTCTGTTCTGCTCTAATGTCAATAGATAATTTGCCAGTTGTTTTTCAAAATCTACTACATTCTGCGCTGCCTGAGTAGAGTTTTTATATCCTAAAACTCCGAATAATTTTCCGATATAAGACTGATATTGCCCTAATGTTTTAGTGTTGGCTTCGTTTACTTTCTGGTAGTAATCTCTTCCTAAACCAAGATCCGGACCTCCAAGATAGACAGCATTCATTTTAGAATTCTTCATATCTGCACCGGCTCTCCATCCGTAGAAAGAGTTATCTCCTAATTTTGTAGCTTCTAAAAGATATTTCTGAAGATCATTCAGATTTTTAATGGCATCAATTTTTGCCAAGTCTCCTTTAATAGGCGCTAATCCGTCTGTATTTCTTTTTGCAGTATCCATAAAAGAGGCATAAAGACTCTGGATCTTCTGCCCTTCTGAACCTGCCGGATATGTTTCTGTAAGGATTTTGTTTAAAATATCTAATGATGCATCATCCACATTTTCCCTCAAGGCATTGAATGAACCCCAATTTGCCTTATCTGAAGGGATCTGAGTAGTTTTCACCCAGTTTCCGTTCACATAGCTAAAAAAGTCATCCTGCGGACGGGCATTGGTATCCATATAAGATAGATTAATTCCCTCTTCTTTCACTTCTTCTTTTACCGGCGTAGCAACGGTTGCTTTAGCCTCTGTTTTTGTCTCTGTCCCTGCAGTTTTTGCTGCACCACATGAATTCAACAATACAATACCCGAAAAGGCAAGTATCCCAATATTTAGCTTTTTCATTGAAGATAATTTTTGATTTTACACAAACTTATCAAATATACGAACTTTAATAATATGTATTGGATATAATTATTCAATGGATAATAAGCTGTTGAATAACATCTGTTCCTTTAAAAAGAAAAAACCGTTCATTGCTGAACGGTTTGTATATATTACCAGATTTTAATTCTATCCTCTGGAGCTTTGTATAATTTGTCTCCTTTTTTCACATCGAATGCTTTGTAGAAGGCATCAACGTTGATTAGCGGACCGAAGCTTCTGAAGTAACCCGGAGAGTGCGGGTCTGTCTTCACTTGGTTGATCATATATTTTTCACTTGATAAAGTTCTCCAAACAGTTGCCCAGCTTAAGAAGAATCTCTGATCCTGAGTAAATCCACTGATTTTTCCTGGATTTCCTTTGTCTTTAAGATACATTTGAAGTGCATCATAAGCGATATTCACCCCTCCTAAGTCAGCGATGTTTTCACCGTTTGTAAATGTTCCGTTTACAAATGTTCCTTTTACCGGCTCATATTTGTCATACTGAGCAGCAAGAGCTTTTGTAGCTTTTTCGAAGTTAGCCTTATCTTCCGGAGTCCACCAGTCTACAAGGTTACCTTCTGCATCAAACTGAGCTCCTGAATCATCAAATCCGTGGCTCATTTCGTGACCGATAACAGCACCGATACCACCGAAGTTTACAGCTGCATCAGCTTTAGGATTGAAGAAAGGCGGCTGAAGGATAGCTGCAGGGAAAACGATTTCGTTATATACCGGATTATAGTAAGCATTTACAGTTTGTGGAGTCATTCCCCATTCTGTTTTGTCAACCGGTTTTCCGATTTTAGCTAAGTCTTTGTTATATTGCCATTCTCCGATGTTCTGAAGGTTTTGATACAAAGTACCACCTTTAGCTTCAGGAATGATTTCTAATTTTGAATAGTCTTTCCATTTGTCCGGATAAGCAACTTTTACAGTGAATTTGTTCAATTTCTGCATTGCTTTTTCCTTAGTTGTAGAAGACATCCAAGCCAGGTTGTTGATGTGAACAGCGAAACTTTTCTTTAAGTAATCGATCAATTCAACCATCTGAGCTTTTGCTTCAGCAGGGAAATATTTCTCAACATATAGTTTACCAAATGCTTCTCCTAAGTTTCTGTTGATTAATTCAAAACCTCTCTTGTTAAGAGCTCTTTGCTCTTGTTGACCTCTCAGGTATTTCCCGAAGAAGTTAAACTTCATATCTCCTAATTTTTCACTTAGGTAAGAAGCGCTTCCATTGATCATGTGGAACTTCAGATAATCTTTAATCACAGGAAGATTCTGAGCATTTACCAACTTATCAAAGTTTTTATAGTATCCTAGTTCTCCGATGATAATTTTATCTGTATTTACTCCTACTTTTTTAAGGTAAGCAGGAATATCTGCTCCTTTTACCAACGCTGAAAGTTCAGCCATTGTCTGAGGGTTATACTGAAGGGTATTATCACGGCTTTGTTCGTTTGTCAAATATGTTTTTGCAATGCTTTTTTCATATTCAACAATACCTTTTGCTGCTGCATCTGCATTTTTATAGCCCAATTCTGTTAACATTGAAGCTACATATTTTTGATATTCAGCAATAGCTTCTGTATTTTTTTCGTTTACTTTTTGGTAATAATCTCTTCCTAAACCAAGAGAAGCTTCACCTAAATAAACAGCATTCATGTTAGAATTCTTCAGGTCTGCATATACTCCCCATCCGTAGAAAACATTTTCGCCTTCCTTCGTTACAGAGATCAGATAATTCTGAAGATCAGCCATATTTTTAATGGCATCAATTTTATTCAGGTTTTCCTGAATAGGTTTGATTCCGTCTGCATTTCTCTTCTGCATATTCATATAAGAAGCGTATAGATCCTGGATCTTTTTACCTTCACTTCCGTCTGTAAATTTATCTTTTAAAAGAGAGTTTAAGATGGTCATGGAATTGTTATCCGTATCCTCACCAAGTTTGTTGAAACTTCCCCAAGTCGGTTTGTCAGATGGAATTTTAGCCGTTTTCATCCAAGTTCCACTCACATAGTTATAAAAATCATCCTGTGGACGTACCGAAGTGTCCATTAAGCTAAGGTCTAAGCCTTTATCTGTATTGTTTACTGCTGCTACTTTCGCAGTTTTAGCTTGTGCACTCACTGTATTTTGAGAGCAGATCCCTGCTATTAAGAACAAAGAAAGCGTTAATTTTTTCATTATGATAACAATTTATACAATATGTATGATTTAATTCTTATTTGTTACTTTTTAAGTGAAACAAATTTAAATAAATATTAAGAAGTCACAATCTCTTTTACATTTCCTGTCCGTTTCAGGAATCCCCAGGATTGCATTTCGCCCTTCAGTGCTTTTCTTAAACTTTTAAATAATACAATATACATCAGCCATCTGTACCCGAATCTTTGCGGAATAATATACAGAAGATTCGTTAACTTTTCTCTTTGCATAATAAATGCAATCAATGCTAAAGAAGCATCTACCAAAAGGAAAATCAGATAATATCCGAATATTTTGCTTCCGTTTCCTGATAAAATTCCAAAGAACATAATCACGTCTGCCAATGGTGAGAAAAACGGAATTATATACTGAAACAATAAGATATTCGGCATTGCCCAAAGTCCAAGTCCTTTATATTTAGGATTAAGGAAGGTCTGTTTTTGTTTCCAGAACATCTGCATAATTCCATAAGTCCATCGGAAACGTTGTTTTAGAAACTGCTTCACGCTTTCTGGAGCTTCTGTGACTGCTACAGCTCTGTTTTCATTTGCCACTGTATATCCGGCTTTTAAAATTTTCACTGTAATATCACAGTCTTCAGCCAATGTATCGGAGGAATACCCACCTGCTTCAAGAACTACTAATCTTTTGAAAGCTCCGATTGCTCCGGGAATTACAGTAATTGCATTGATATTTGCATAGGCTAATCTGTCAAAATTCTGGCTTGTAGTATATTCAATTGACTGCCATTTAGTCAACCAATTCACTGTATTTCCTACTTTTACATTTCCGGCAACGGCTGCTATTTTCTCCTCCGGACTTGAATTCAGGAATCTTGCGATCAGGTATTTCACAGCATCCTGTTGTAATTTTGTATCAGCATCTATACAGACTACATATTCGGCATCGGTTTGTGCAATTCCAAAATTCAGTGCAGTTGCTTTTCCACCATTTGTTTTAGTGAATATTTTCAGTTTTTCGTGATCCGGGAATGCATCTTTAGCCTTTTCAAAGGTTGAATCTTTACTTCCGTCATCTACCATAATGATATTGAAATTCGGGTAAGTTTGTTTTAATAAGTTTTGTAGTGAAGACACAATATTCACTTCTTCATTATAAGCCGGAACAATAATGGAAACTTTAGGATAAGCCTCCAAAACGGGAAATTCACCAAGTTTTTTCTCTTTTTTTCTTTCTTTAAATGCCCAATATGCCATCAACATCAATCTTATCAATCCCAAAACAATAAATATGGTAAACAGCGCAACCAAAAAATGACTCAATCCATAAATGGCTGTTGCTAATACTAAATTCAGCTGCATGATATAATAAGCTCTGGTTTTAGGAACTTCAGGCATCAGTTCATTTCTACTTTTATGAAGAATATTGGTAAGGTTTGTAAAATGATATCCTTGCTTCTGAAGGGTTGGAATTAAAATTTTCAATGCTTTTACCGTTTCTTCTCTCGTATCTCCTCCTGCGTCATGAAGAAGAATGATATTTCCTCTCTCCTGTTTGATTCCGGCTAATACACGTTTTACAATTTCATCCGCTTTTATTCCCGGCTGCCAGTCTTCCGGATCAATATTTTCTCCGATATCCAGATAGTTTTGCTGTCTTGCCAATGCTACTGGAATAATTTCCTCAGAAGTTGTAGGTTCAGAATCTGCATTATAAGGAGCTCTGAAAAGGATAGTACTATGACCCGTGATACACTCTATAAGAAGTCTTGTTAATTTCATTTCAAGAAGTGCTCTTTCAGGGCTTACTTTCGCAACATTTTCATGGGTAAAAGTGTGATTTCCTATTTCATGTCCTTCCCGATAAATTCTTTTAACAAGCGGAAGGTTCTTTTCTGCATTCAATCCTACCAGAAAAAAGGCTGCCGGAACGTGGTATTTTGAAAGTATATCAAGTACCTGAGGGGTATACGTTTCATCAGGACCGTCATCAAATGTCAATACCAATTCTTTTTGAGCAGCACTTCCATATTTTTTTACTTCATAAGAACTTGGGTAAGTAATATAGTTTTCGTCTGTGATAATTTTCTCTTTAGGATCAATTTCTACGGCTATTTTACCATCATGAGGGGTATTCAGAACATCCAGTACTTCACCGTCTCCGATATAATCTACCATAGTCTGTCCCTTTACATTTTCCAATGTTTTCAAGTTTAGTTTAGACAGTCCGGCAAACGTAAGATCTTTATCATAAAAATTCCATACTCTGCTGTCTTCACTTCCTAATCTCCAAAGCGCCGTTCCTGCCAATGGATATTCTGATGAAAACCGCATGGTATTAAAAATAGACGCAGCATCATTGAAAAATACGGTATGGCTATTCTTATTGGAATCTGTGTAAGAGTAGTTTAGGTTAAAAGTATTGTCATTGAAATCGATAACGGCTTTACTCGCACTTGCTTTTGTAATTGCCTGCATATAAGTCACAGAAGTATTATCATCCTTATTGGAACTCCAGTCATATCCATACGCTCCCAATCCGAGAATAATCTTTTGTGGTGAGGTTTGCTTAATGATTTTATCCGTTTGGGATTCAATCCATTTTTGTGACGAAACCGGTCCTGCATCGCTTCCAGCTGAATATTCATCATAAGCCATCAGTACAAAGTAATCTACATATGGATCTAATCTTGGAATATTATAATCATCATTATCCGTCATAATATCCATGGTAACCAATAACTGATTCTGTTTGAAAGTCTCTGAAAGCTCTTTCATAAAAGCAACCAGATTTTCATCAGAATTCAGGTTCATATCCTCAAAGTCAATATTAATTCCTTTGAAGTGATATTTTTTACATTGCTGGGTAATTTTTTGAATCAGTGCTGTTCTTTTCTTAGGATCATTCAATACTTTTATCAATCCTTCAGAACGGAACTCCTGATTAGAGTTATTACTCAGAATCGGCATCGCTGCCACGCCAGTTCTCTTGATGATTTTGTAGCCTTCAGGATCTACATTGGTCTTCAGATCTCCGGTTTTAGGATCAAGGAAAAACCATTCCGGAAAAACTAAGTTTACATGTCTGATATTTCGTTTCAGAGACATCAGAGATTGGGGATCCCACGCTACATAAAAAGCAGAACGGATTCCACTTGGGAACTGAGCCCAATTCCGATTTTGATTTTTATATCTTTCGGCTCTTGCTTTTTCAACTTTGGCAAGATTGGTATGAATGGATTTTTCAGAAATAAAGCTTCTGAAACCTTGGTATTCTTTGGATATTTTATTCTCCTGAAGATAAGGTTTGTTGGCTGTAATGATTGCTTTATAATCTTCTTTAAAAGGGATTTTCGGATTTTTATCAAGAATCATCATCAGCCCCAAAGCTAAAAGAAGGATCGCCATGATAAATATGAAAACACGACTTCCCCACTGTACGCTTTTCCAGCGTTTTTTGCTGTTGGTCTGAAAGATTTGTTTAGAGTTTTCCACGTTAATGAACTTTATGGAATCCATCTCAAAAAGTATGAAAAACTCTATAATTAAAATTAAAAAAAAATTAAAAAAAACAAACCTTATATTACTGGTTAATAAGAAGTCCCACAAGATCCTGAATTACCTTCTGGGATACGAAATTCATAAAATCAAGTCTTTCCAGATGCGGCATATATAATTTCGAAGTTACTTCCTGATCATTGATTCTAATGGTATAAAAAACGGTTCCTACATCTTTACCGTCTTCTCCTTTGCCTGGACCTGCTACTCCGGTAGTAGAAAGTGAAATATGAGTATCAAATAATTCTTGGCATCCTTTCGCCATTTCCTGAGCTACCTGTTCACTTACCACAGTAAACTGATCTACAGTTTCTTGGGAAACATTTAAAATTTTAACTTTTTTTTCTGTAGCATAAGCAACCATTCCTCCAAGAAAGTATTTTGAACTGCCGGAAACAGAAGTGATCATCTTTGCAAGCTCTCCGCCTGTACAACTTTCTGCAGTTGAGATCGTTAATTTTCTATCAGTTAGAATTTCTGCAAGAATATTTTCTATTTTATCTTCAGAAACTGCAATCACATGATCTTTAATTAAAGGAAGTAATTTTTGAATTTCGTCCTCTGTCTGTTGTTTCAAACTGTCTTCATGATCTCCGGAAGCTGTTAATCTCAGCTTTACTCTTGTACCTACCGGAAGGTATGATAACGAAATATTTTCAGGTAAGGCAAGCTCCCAATCTTCAATAGTATCTGCAAGAATACTCTCAGGAATTCCTACCACGGAAACAATTCTGCTGTGAATATAATGAAGGTTGAATCTTCCCTGTAAATAAGGAATAATCTGATCTTTGATCAACGGTTTTACTTCATAAGGAACTCCGGGAAGACTGTAGGATAATTTTCCGTTCAGCTCCATCATCATACAAGGTGCCGTTCCGAAATGATTCTGAAAAACGATAGATTTTGTAGGTACAAACGCCTGTTCTTTATTTCTTTCTAAAATATCTGCACGTCCACGCCTTTCCATGTATCCTTTAAGATGGTTGAAAGTAACCTCATCCAAAGCAATTTCATCATTGAAAAACTCAGCCAATGCTTTTTTTGTTTTATCATCTCTGGTGGGACCTAGCCCTCCCGTCGTTATCACCAGATCTCCTAATTCAAAAGCTGAGCTTAATGTATTTTTAATTGTTTCTATTTCATCTGAAATTGTAAAGATCTGTACAACTTTTATCCCGATATTCTTCAGTTCGGAGGCAATAAAATTAGAATTGGTATCTATTGTATTTCCAGAAAGGATTTCGTCACCGATAGTGATCAGAACTGCTTTTTCCATATATCAAATTCTTGAAAAAAAATTTCATACAAATGACGGAAAAATCTCTGGCTGCGGCAATATAAATTGATTTTTTCTATTTTTGACAAAATTATTTAAATCGATACTGAATATTATGTCAAAATATGATGATGCTTCATGGCATTACGGCGGTGATTTTCCGGAAGGTCTTCCTCAGAAAAATGGGGCTACCCACACAGGAATGTTCCTGAACTGGTGTATCAATAACGATCTGATCTCCGACGAATTAAAAGAAGATGGCGCTGAAGAAATAGAAAAAGTAAAAAGAAGAGAAATTACCGGAGCTGAATTTATCATGGATTCTTGTGACGGAAAATTTTCAGAGTATGACCTGAATGATCTTGGAAACAGCTTTGCAAAGGATTACTATGCTGATGACACTGACTTTGGAAACAGATACAGTTCTTTTGCGGATGATTTTGTAAACCTATTCGATTCCAAGGCAGAGGAGAATGATTATGAATATGAAACATTCTATCACATTGAAGATACTTACGAAAACTATGATCTGATGAAACAGGTGATTGATTACCGTTTCGAGGAATGGAAGGAGTATATTGGAAGCTAGACTATGAAAAAGTGAAAGAGCAAAATTGTGAGTGATCAATCATCTGATCTGTTTGAACGATTTTGCCCTTTTTCATGTCTGAATTTTACTGATTATGCTTTACCCAAATCAGTTCATCCGTATTATATCCGATTTTCTTTGCTTTTTCAAGGAAACGCTGCTTTATACTTTCGGGAATAGTGGTTGTTCGGGATAAAATCCAAAGGTATTTCAAACTGCTTCCAGCTACCAAGGCATACTGATATTCTTCATCAATGTCAATCACATTATACCCCGCCCAAATGGGTTTAAAAAATGAAACTTTAAGTCTTGCCTCGGTTTTATCTTTTACGAATTTAGCCTCACCATTAGATTCATTCCATACCTTTTTTACATAATCATATCCTTTATTTCTTACATGAATCGTTCCGTTTGGGTTTTCTGAATATTCTGCGGTGACATTATCCATATTTTTCTCAAACCTGTAATCGAAACGGGCTATTTCATACCATCGTCCAAGATATTTTTTAGCATCAAAATTCTTTACTGCTACAGCTCCTTTTGGGATTCCTACTGAGCATGAATTAAAAGCTATAAGGACAAGCGCTCCCAACGAGACGGGAAGTATAATTTTGTGAAAGGTCTTCATAACAGAAATTTTGTGTGGTTATGATGAAAACTTCAAAAATAATGCCTTTGGGCTGTTAAGGAACGATAAATTCTATGAAAACACCTTCAGAAAACTGTCTTTAAAGCTTCCGGAAACTTCAATTTCAGTATCATCAGCAAGCATTACAGTTCCGCTTTTATGATAAGACTTCACAAAAGAGGTATTGACAATATGAGAGCGATGCACCCTTACAAAAGGGCTTTCAAGCAAATCATCGAAATGTTTCAGAAAGCGGCATACCATTTTCTTGGAGCCATCGGTAAGATAAACCTGTGTAAAGTTTCCATCTGCCTGAAGCCTTACAATATCTTCTGTTTTCACCACATCAAACCCTTGTAAGGTTGGAAGGATAAGCTGTTGCTTTTCTGGTTTTAATTTTAAATTTTCAAGTAAAATTTTGTTTCTGTTGAGTTCTTCTTTTTTCTCAAGACTTTCAGCAACTTTATTAACTGCCACAATTAGTTCCTGAATATCAATTGGTTTTAGAATATAATAACTAGCGGATTTATTTAAAGCCTGTAGTGAATATTGTGAAAATGCTGTAATGAAAATGGTTTCATAGGAAAATTCTTTGGTTGCTTCCAGAACATCAAAGGCATTCCCGAAAGGCATTTCCACATCTAAAAAGACCAATTGCGGTTGTTTTTCAGCAATTAAAGGAACAGCTTCTTTAATATTCTCTGCTTCACCTAAAATTTCTACCTGTGGACAGTATTTTGTGAGATAGTTTCTCAGTACTTCTCTTGCTATGAGCTCATCGTCTACAATTACAGCTTTGATTTTCATTGTTTTTTTTAATATTAGATTGAATATACTAATTTGTAAGAAGGAATATATTCTTTTTATGCTCCTGTTTATAGATTAATCTTAATAGTAACCAAAACGCCACTGCTATTTTCTTTATCTTTAACAACGCAGGTAATATCTTTCTTATAAAGGTCGTTCAGCAATTTAATCCTTTCCAAAGTGTTTTTCATCCCCCTTCCCTCTCTTGTCTTCTGATGTTCAGTTTTCTGTTTTTTACTTTCTTCAATTCCTATTCCGTTATCTTCAATGATAATTTTAAGATATTGAGTATTTTTCTCAAAGCTTAATTTTAAAAATCCTTTGTCTGTTCTGTAACGAAGTCCATGCCAGATTGCATTCTCCAGAAACGGCTGTATCAGCATTCCGGGAACCTGCAGACTTTGCATATTCAGATTGTCATCTACGTCAATTTCATAATCAAACTTATCTGCAAAACGTGTTTTTTCAAGGGCAAGATAATTTTGTAAAAGGTCCAATTCCTGTTGAAAAGGAATAAAGTCATCTGTAGAATTTTCCATGACACCGCGCATCAGCTTGGAAAATTTTGTAAGATACTGATTCGCTTCCAGCTCATTATTTGTTGCGATAAAGTGATTAACACTATTCAGACTATTGAAAATAAAATGGGGATTCATTTCACGACGAAGCGATTGAAGAGCGATTTTCTTATTTTTGGTCTGAACTTTTTTCAGTGTTCTGAAAATGAATATAATTAAACCTGTCAATACAATTAAAGTTGCAATCAACCCGTAATTGAAAACATTTTTCTTACGGATCAGCTCATCCTTCAATTCTTTTTCTTTTTCAAGCTGTGAAATTCTCTGTTCTGTATCCTCAAGAATTTTATTATCTACCAGACTTCGGTCCTTGGAAACTAAATTCGGAAGTTTTCCCAAAAAGTCTCTGTACAATTGTACTGAAGCATCTACATTCCCTGAAATAGCATACAGACTGTCCAGTTTTTTTACGCTTTTCTGAGCTTCCAGAGTATGCCCTTTATCCAGAGCAATTCCGTAAGCGTTTCTTAAAAGATCTACCGCTTCTTTTGGGTCATTTTTTTTAATATAAATATCCGCCAGTTCCTGAATCTGATTAACTTTTTCCTGAGAATTTTCTTTTACAAAATCTTCTTTTAAAACTTTCTTTTTGGCTTCAATGGCTTTATCAAACTTTTTATTTTCTACATACAGATCCGCCAGTTTCTGATTAATTGCCAGCGCTTGTTGGGGAGCTTCTTTTTTTGAAATTACGTAAGCACTATTCAGATTTGCCTCAGCTTTATAAATATCTTTTTGCTGTAAGTTGATTTCTGCCAATTGACTGTAGCCTTCCGCCACATTTGCCTGTTCATTTTCCTTTTTACTGATATTAATATTGTTCTGAATAGCTTCTGCCCGAAGTTCCGGCGTAGGAGAAGAAAGCCTTGCCACATCATTTGAATTGACGGTTTTACTTTTTTCGCTGTAATTCATCTGTGCCGCCATGCTGTAATTGCTGAGCGCAGGTGTGATTTTATTCTGTTTTTCCTGTGACTGAGCCAGTTTTCTGGTAGTTGATTCCAGATTTTTCTTATCATTCAGCTTTTGATAGAGGGCTTTAGCTTTGATCAGATATTCTTCGCTTTTAGCATAATTCCCTTGATTGTAATAATCATTAGCCATTCCTACATAAGTATCAGCAACGCCTTTATCGTCATTTTTATCTACTGCTTTTTTCAATTTTGCAGCAGATTTTAAAACCTGTGCTACTTTTGTAGTATCCTGTGCAGAGAGATAGTTTCCCACTGCAAGCATTGAAATAAACAATATTTTAAAGACTAATTTCACAGATTCCTAATATTTAATGCAAAGTAAGTAAAACTTTATCGATCCTCTTCTATTCTTCACCAAGTCAAAACCTTATTCTACCAAGTTATAATAGATAAGCGTTTTACTTTTAAAACATTTTAATGCATTTGATTGAGTAAGTTTTAAATGATACCTTATAAAGGATTTAACGCCGAGATCACAAAGAAAATTCATTCCACTTATATAATATTAGATACGTTCGCAGAGGCGTTAACACTCATCTAGGAAAATAATATTTGACATTGCTGAATGAAATGCTATTGCTATCCAAAATATTCACAAAGAATTTATTCAACTTTTGCGAGCCTTTGCGTTATCAAATTATTTACATCTTCTGGAAAGCAGTATTTCTACATCCCACCAAGTGAAACTTCCCTTTCACCAAGTCTTCCAGCTTTCGGTTTCGGATCTTACTAATTTTACATCAGAATTTAAACGTAAAAACAGAAAATTATGAAATTGAAACATTTTTTATTAATCGGAATTTTAACGCTGGGAAGTTTTGTAAACGCTCAGGAAGTAAAGAAAAACGCAATTGAAGTAACAGGAGTTGCAGAAATGGAAGTAGAACCAGATGAAATAATCTTCAGCATCGGGATAAAAGCAGATAACAAAAATGATCTTGCAGACAATGAAAAGAAGATGTTTGAGATTTTAAAAAATGCCGGAGTGAAAAACGAAGACATTAAATTCAAATCGATGTACCAGAATATTTATTCTAAAACGGCTAAATTTTCCAAGAACTATGAATTTAAAGTTAGTGCAAAAGCAAACCTCAGCAAAGTAATGGAAGACCTGAATCAAAAATGGGTGACCAGCCTGAATGTTTCGGAAGTAAAAAACAGCAAGATTGCAGACTTCAGAAAAGTTGTGAAGATCAATGCTCTAAAAGCAGCTAAAGAAAAAGCAGATTACCTGTTGGAAAGTATGGGTAAAAAAACAGGAAGTCCTCTTGAAATCGTAGAAATAGAAGACTATACCAGCGATACTGTGATGCCTGTTGCTTATAAAAGCAGAGCCAACAGTATACAAATGGAGATGGCAGATGCTTCTGTAGATTTTTCTTTCGGTAATATCGAAAATATTAAACTAAAGTACAGTATCAAAACGAGATACGAAATCCTTTAACAATAACAGATTTAAGAGAAGCTGCCACATTTTTGGCAGCTTTTTTTTTGCCACGAATAAAATACTATAATCCAAAGTAATCAACTGATTAATGGTTCATTTTTATAACTACATAGGAGCATAGCAAAATGGAGCTGAATAATTTTGATAAGCTTAATTATAAAAAACATCCGTGCATTAGTTGCAAAAAAAAACATGTAGTTTCTCACTTACCAAGTGAAAGTTCCTGTTTACCAAGTTTCCCCTTTTTCAGGCTTAAATACGGGTAATTTTACTTCATAATTTAAAATAATAAACGATGAAACGCTATCTTTTAATAGTAACAATTATTTCGGCTGTCTTCTCAAAGGCACAGGAAATTAAAAAGGAAATAGAAGTAAAGCAGGCGACTGTATTTCTTCAGGGCGCAAAAGTATTTGGAAGCACAAATATCAGTCTTCAAAAAGGTAAAAATACAGTAAGAATTGTAAATCTACCCAATAATCTGGATGAAAAGACTTATAAGATCAATCTTGAAAAGAATACTACTCTTCTTTCCATTACCCCACAAAGTAATTTCTTGAAAGATGATGAGTTCTCTGATTTTGAAAAAAAGCTGGATAATGAGAAGAAAAAGCTTCAAAGACAGGTAAACCTTATGAATATTCAGATTAAAAATCTTACTGGAGAACAGAATATTATCAATGATAATTTAAAAGTATCTCCCAATGATAAGTCAACTCCACAAGACCAGCTTATTAAACTTACAGAGTTTTATAGAAAAAGAATGCTGGAAATTGACAATCAGGTATTTGTTTTAAATGAGCAGAAAAGCGTTCTGGATGAAAGTATTACAAAGCTAAACAAGCAATCTATAGAAGAACAAACCCATAAAAACACCAACAGAAAGGAACTTCTTCTTGAAATTCTTGCCGATAATGATACCAGTTTGAATTTAGGGGTAAGCTATATCGTTTCCGATGCAGGATGGATACCGTCTTATGACCTTCGTGCTGAATCTGTAAAGAAACCTCTTGAAATGATTTATAAAGGGCAGATTTATCAGAAAACCGGACAGGATTGGAAAAATATAAAGCTTTTTGTCTCTACTTACAGACCATCATATAATCAAAACAGACCTATTCTTTCCCCTCTTTATATTGCCGAATAAACAGCTCATAATCCAATGTTGGAAGTTGCAGATTATCAAATGAAAAAGTCTTCTGCAATGGTAAACGCCTATCAAATGCGACAGGATATCGCTGCAAAACCAAGCCAGGTTCCGATCGCTTCAGTATCCGACAGTCAAATGAATGTTATCTATGAACTTAATTACAACCAGACCATTTTAAGTCAGGAAAAAGAACAATATGTAATTCTGGATAAAAAACAGATTGATGCGACTTATAAATACCACACTGTTCCAAAGGTTAACAATCAGGTATTCCTGATGGCATTTGTAAAGAATTGGCAAAACCTCAACCTCATCAATGGAGAAGCCAATATTTATTTTGAGGATAATTATATCGGAAAGACCAATATTACCAGCAGCTATGTAAAAGACGAATTCCCTATCTCTCTGGGTGTAGATGAAAGAATTACGGTAAAAAGAATCAAGCTTGAAGATAAAACTTCTCAAAAGCCGATGAGTTCTAACAAATGGGAAAATGAATCTTATCAGATCAGTATAAGAAACAATACAAAAGAAAGCATTGATCTCGAAGTTCTTGACCAGTTGCCAATCAGTGAAAATTCTAAAATTTCAGTGAAGGCATTGGAAATCGGAGATGGAAATTTTGATGAGAAAACAGGAAGTATTCTCTGGAACAAAAAGATCGTTTCCGGAGGGGCTGAAAAGATAAGTTTCTCTTATGAGATCAAGTATCCGAAAGAGATGCAGGTTCAATATTATAACAGATAAATTATAAAACGATGGCTATATTTTAGTCATCGTTTTGTTTTTCACATCAGTCACAAAAGGTTTTGATTATCTTCCAAACATAAAATACTTCGACAGTACATGCTTTTTATTCTTCATAAACTTAGAAGCCATTTCCATTCCTGTGATTGAAAAAGTAATTCCGTTTCCGCCAAACCCTAATACAAAATAGGAGTTTTTAAATTTCCTATGTTCACCGATGTAAGGAAGTCCGTCTTTTGTTTCACCGAAAGTTCCTGCCCACACAAAATCCGGATAAAAATGATAATCCGGTTTTATTTTCTTTAAATTCTTTAAAATTTCTTTTTCCTTTTTATTCAATATTGAATCTCGTTTTCCGGCACCATAAAAATCCACATCTCCACCTCCAATCAGTAATCTTCCGTCATCGGTAGTTCTCATATAGAGATAAGGATCATCTGTATTCCACACCAATGTGCTGCTTATATTTTTAAATTTATCTACGTCCACTTCGGAAACAACAGCATACGTGCTTTTTAAATTAACAAAGTTTTCTTTCAGCAGGTTTTTACTTTCATAGCCAATACAGTAAATTATTTTTTTTGCCTTGATCTGAAAACCGCTGCCTATTTTAACCATATTAAAGCCTTTATGATATTCTACATCTATCATTTCGGTCTTATCAAAAATCTTTAATCCTTTCTTTACATTATGCATAAATAGTTCATGAGCAAACTGAAAGGCATCAATACTTGCTCCCTGTTTTGATAAAATACCTCCATACGTATTTTCAAACCCGAATTTCTTAAATATCTGATCTGTATTTAACCAACTCACTTCAAATCCAGCACTTTTTCTTGCCTCATATTCCTTCTTCAAACCTTCAACATCTTTCTTTTTAGAAGCAAAATATAGAGATTTCTTTCTTTTAAATCCTGCATTAGAATGAATTTTCCCTGCTAACTTTTCTATAGTATCAATCGCGTCTGAACATGCTTTATAACTTTCTACAGCTCCCTTTTCTCCTATCTTTTCAATCAATTCATAAAGCGGAATATCTATTTCATATTGTAGCATTGAAGTAGTAGCAGAAGTACTTCCGTTACAAAGCTCACGTTTGTCTATAAGAATTGTTTCATAGCCGTCTTCTATCATCTGATGGGCAATAAGACTTCCTGTAATTCCGCCTCCGATAATTAAAACATCACATTTTTCATCTGATTTTAAAGATGGATAAGTAGCTATCAGTCCGTTTTTTAAAAGCCAGAAAGGTTCATTTGATTTGAGATCCATATTTATATTTTGTATTAAAAATAACAATAATTGTGTCAATTTTAACAATTTATGATGGTTTTATGGTGTAATTATTGTTTGTTTATTAAAATCCAACCACCATAAAATATTTACTATGATAACAATTATTCCAGAAGCTCCGGAGAATGTTGCGGCATTTAATGCGACCGGAGAAGTGACGAAAGAAGATTTTGAAAAACTGGTAATTCCACATGTGAAAGAGAAGGTAGACCAATTTGGTGAGCTGAATTACTTACTGTATTTGGATACCGATCTGGATAATTTTACTGTAGGAGCATGGCTGGAAGACCTGCTTTTAGGAATAAAAAACCTTGCAAATTGGAATCGGGCAGCTATTGTTACAGACAAAGAAGGTGTTCAGAATTTCACTGATATTTTCAGTGTTCTGATGCCGGGAGAGTTTAAATCTTTCCCAAAAGAAAATTTATACAATGCCTTATACTGGTGCAAAAACGGCAATGAAGTAGAGGTATAATTCTATGAATACAAAAAGCCTGTTTCTCTATTGGAAACAGGCTTTTTTATGTTTTTACTCTATGTAATACGATGAGATTTTATTTATCACAGGAAACACATTCCGTAACAGATTCTTCCTCCTGGGAAGTTCCTGATCCGTATAAAAATATGTACCTTACACTGATCACAAATCCTATGAAAGTCATCCCGACTCCTACCAATGACGGGTAATTGAACGGTAATCCATATTCCAAAGGTATTCCTCCAAAGAAAGCTCCCATTGCATTGGCTATATTAAATCCTGCCTGCATAAAAGCTGCAGCCATCATTTCACTTCTCGGAGCTGCCTTCATCATCATGATATTAATAGGGGCAGCAATAGACATGGATAGAGCCCCACACATAAATGTCAGTATAAAAGCGATATTCTGATGTTCGGAAAGTAAGAATACTCCGCCTAAAGAAATCATCATTAAGAAGATCAGTAAAGCACACGTTTTCTCGGGTCCTAATTTATCTGAAATAACACCTCCCGCAAGGTTACCGACTACCATTCCAGCTCCGGCAAGAACCATTACATATGCCATTTGGCTACTCTGAACTCCTGAAATTACGGTCATTAAAGGAGTAATATAGCTCAACCATGTAAAAAGCCCTCCAAATCCAATTGCCGTAATTGCCAATACCAGCCATGACTGCTTATTTTTAAGGAATTTCAACTCTTCCAGGAAATGAGTATTTTGGTTCGCTTCTGTAGCAGGAAGCCATAGTTTTAAGAATAGTAAAGCAAAAATCCCAATTAAAGCCACAATAGCAAAATAAAACCTCCAATGGAATGTGTGACCAATATAGGTGACCAACGGAACCATCACCAAGTTGGCGACCGTGAGCCCCGTAAACATCATCGATATATAAAATGCTTCTTTTCCTTTTCCAGCCATTTTAGCGGCAACCACTGTTCCCACTCCAAAAAATGCCCCGTGAGGAAGTCCGGACATGAATCTGATCACCAGCATTGTTCCATAGTTGGGTGCAATTGCAGAAAGTCCATTAAAAATAGTAAACAGGATCATAAAAGCGATCAAAACTTTTTTAGGAGGATATTTCACTGAATATCCGATAAGAAGCGGTGCTCCAATAACAACTCCCATTGCATATGCTGAAATTAAATGTCCAGCCTGCGGAATACTGATCTCTAAAGTTTTTGCAATGTCCGGTAACAGACCCATCACGGTGAATTCCGTGGTTCCGATTCCCAATCCGCCAATTGCCAGCGGTATTATTCTTTTATCAATCTTCATTGTATATTCTTTTATCTGAATTAACTGTTAAAATTATTAATGGTTACCCATCATTATTTTTGAAAGTGCAAAATTCGAAAGAAAGTTTGGATTTCACTTCTCTTTGAATGATAAAAATTTGCTCCATATTAACCTTTTTATGTAATTTTAAATTCACAAACAATCAAAACAGAACAAAATGAAAATCCAGAAAGAAATTATAGAGTTCGAAAAAGGAAAATCATTCAAGCTATTTGCTCCTTCTTTGAAAAACTGCTTTTTCTGGCATTATCATCCTGAAATAGAACTGGTTTACGTAGAAGCATCAAATGGAATACGTCACGTTGGAAAAAATATTTCAGGTTTTGCAGACAGCGAATTGCTGTTGATCGGAGCGAATGTTCCTCATCTTAATTTTGATTACGGTATACAGACAGAATGTAAACAGCTTGTACTTCAAATGCGGGAAAATTTTCTTCAGGATATCATTCTTCCCGTTCCCGAGTTTGAGAATATTAAAAATCTTTTAGACCGTTCTTACCTTGGCTTGGCTTTCTTTGGAGAGACCAAAAGTATTGTGGTTGAAAAATTACAGATCATTAAGGAGAAAAACTCTTTTGAATCCCTGATGGGTTTAATTGAAATCCTACAGATTCTGGCTGACTCCACCGAAGTGACTGAACTGAATAAAGAAGATACAAGAATCAAATGGTTTTTGAATGATAAAATCCGAATGGGAACCATCTACGATTACATCCATGAAAATCATGATAAGAAGCCTAATGTCAATGAAATTGCTCAAATCGTCAGCTTAAGTACTCCTGCTTTCTGTCGTTATTTTAAAAAGCAGACTAATATGACATTTACAGATTTTGTAAACAATTACAGGATCAATCAGGCTAAAATATTTCTACTAAAGGATTCTTCTGTCACTGAGGTTTGTTTTCAGGTAGGTTTTGAAAGTCTGTCTTATTTTAATAAGCTGTTCAAGCAGCATACGGGAGAAACACCATCGGAATTCAAGAAAAAACATTTTAAGCCTATTGAAATCAATGGACGAATTGGTACGATCACGAGAGAGTCTTCCTGTAATAAGTAATGCAAATCTGTTGATTTAAATTTTAGCTAAAAGCGATGACTAGATTGTTTTTCAAATACAAGTGTACTTGGAAAAGTTGGTAGTGATATGTTATAAAACCACCCCGCCAAAAAATTCTTTGAATTTTTGCCACCCCGCCAGAGGATGAGAATGATGGAAGTCTTCCTGAGAAACTCTCAACATCAGATACCAAACCTACTTTCTAATATATTTTTCTTAACACTTTCAATATATCCTAATAAAAAACCGCCCATTACTGAGCGGTCTATATTAGTGAATATGTTTTTCTGCGTGGTAAGAACTTCTTACAAGAGGTGAACTTTCAACATGTCTGAAACCTAAGCTTCTTGCAAAATCACCCAACTCATCAAACTCTTCCGGAGTAATAAATCTCTTCACAGGAAGGTGTTTCTTTGTAGGCTGCAAGTATTGTCCAAGGGTAATAACGTCTACATTGGCATTTCTGATGTCTTCGATTGTTTGGAAAACCTCATCTTTAGTTTCGCCCAACCCTAGCATTACTCCTGTTTTCGTTCTTCTTTGTCCGGCTTCTTTCAAATATCTTAAAACCTCAAGGCTTCTTTCATATTTTGCCTGGATTCTCACTTCTCTGGTTAAACGTTTTACAGTTTCCATATTATGAGAGATCACTTCCGGAGCTACATCTACCAATCTGTCGATATGTTTCGTGATTCCTTGGAAGTCCGGAATTAATGTTTCCATTGTGGTTCCCGGAGAAATTCTTCTGACAGCATTTACTGTTTCTGCCCAAAGAATAGATCCCATATCTTTCAGGTCATCACGGTCTACTGAAGTAAGAACGGCATGCTTGATCTTCATTAATTTGATGGAACGTGCCACTTTTTCAGGTTCATCCCAGTTTACATCAAGTGGTTTACCTGTTTTTACACCGCAGAAACCACAGCTTCTCGTACAGATATTTCCTAAAATCATGAATGTTGCCGTACCTTCTCCCCAGCATTCACCCATATTCGGGCAGCTTCCGCTTTGGCAAATGGTATTTAATTTATATTTATCAACCAAGGTTCTTAGTTCTCTGTAATTCTTTCCTGTAGGAAGTTTTACACGAATCCACTTTGGTTTTTGAACGGTAGTGTCTTGAACTGAATTTTCCATTTCTAAAATTGAAGTTCAAAGTTAAGGATTTTTTAATGGAAACCATCAACCGGAGAAATTGATGAAATTGATAATTCAAATAAAATTTGAGAAATTTGAGTTCTCAACGATCTTGAACATTAGGAAAAATAAGAGTGAATCAACACGAATCCTGCTTTAATTATTTTATCCGTGTATTCGTGGCAATCAATATAAATAGTTAATTATCCTCAAATTCATTATCTTTTAATAACTCTGCAAGAACTTTTTTAGCACGCATCACACGAACTTTTGTATTAGCAACAGAAATTCCCAATTCTTCAGCAATTTCTTTAATGCTTTTTTCTTCAAAAAATCTCAGTTTGATAATATCCTGATAATTGGCATCCAGAGATTCTATCGTTTTGATGATTTTTTTTTGTTCTTCTTCAGAGATCAGAAGTTCTTCAGGAGATTTTGCATATTGATTTTTAACCTCATCAAGGTTTTCAACAGCATCTTCGTTTTCACGGCTTTTTTTTCGCCAGAAATCAATGACTGTATTCTGTGCAATGGTTAAAATCCAGGTTTTAAACTGAAAATGAGGATCAAACATATCAAGTTTTGATAAAACTTTAGAGAAAACATTTACGGTAATTTCATCAGCATCGTTTTCATCTCTCACTTTTTTCATCACAAAGGAGAAAACATCCACCCAAAAAATATTGATGAGTTTAGTCTGAGCCTTTTGGTCCTTGTCCTTGGCTTTTTGAATGAGCAGAAATAGCTGTTCGTCGTTCATTAATAACAAATATAGAGTTTTTGAGTTGAAAATGCAATGCTGAGACTGCCGTCAATAGTGAATTTTGCTTCACAAATGAATAGTCAACCAGGAAAAATATTGTTTTATATACTATTTCACTCCTTTTTACATTTCCCATGCTACCCTTTTGACTTTATACTTCTGAATTTATTATCTTTGCAACTTAAAATTTTAAAGTAAAAAATCAATGAATTCCTTTATAGAAGAACTGAAATGGCGTGGTCTGTTTGCTGATATGATGCCTGGAACCGATGAACAACTGAACAAAGAGGTAACGACTGCATATATTGGTTTTGATCCAACTGCCGATTCTTTACATATCGGAAGTCTTATTCAGATAAAAATATTAGCACACTTCCAACAGCATGGTCATAAGCCAATTGCTTTGGTAGGAGGAGCTACGGGAATGATCGGTGATCCATCCGGAAAATCTGCAGAGAGAAATCTATTGGATGAGGAAACCTTATTACATTATGTAGATTGTTTAAAAAATCAGCTTTCAAGATTTCTTGATTTCTCAGGAAACGAACCTAACAAAGCTGAGCTTGTAAACAACTACGACTGGATGAAGAATATTTCTTTCCTTGATTTTGCTAAAAATGTAGGAAAGAACATCACCGTTAATTACATGATGGCTAAAGATTCTGTAAAGAAAAGATTCTCAGGAGAAAGCGGTGCAGACGGGATGAGTTTTACAGAATTCACTTACCAGCTGATTCAGGGATATGATTTCCTTCATTTATACCAAAATAATAATGTAAAACTTCAAATGGGAGGTTCTGATCAGTGGGGAAATATCACTACAGGAACAGAATTGATCCGTAGAAAAGCTCAGGGTGAAGCGTTTGCACTAACAGTTCCTTTGATTACAAAAGCTGATGGTTCTAAATTCGGGAAGTCTGAAAGTGGAGAAAACTATTGGTTAGACAGAAAGAAAACTTCTCCTTATAAATTCTACCAATTCTGGTTGAACGCTACTGACGAGGATGCTGAAAGATTTATCAAATTCTACACATTCCTTGGAAGAAAAGAAATTGAAGCTTTAATTGATGAGCATAAAACGGCTCCACATGAAAGAAAACTTCAGAAAAAACTGGCGGAGGAAGTTACAGTTTGGGTACACGGAAGAGAGGAATATGAAAAGGCACTGAAAGCTTCTGAAATTCTTTTCGGGCGTTCTACTGCTGAAGATTTGGTAAGTCTTGATGAAGAAATTTTCCTTGAAGTTTTTGACGGAGTTCCACAAAAAGAAGTTGCAAAAGCTGATGTATTAGGCGTGAGCATTGTTGATCTTCTTTCTGAAAAATCGGGATTCCTTAAATCTAAGAGTGAAGCACAGAGAGAAATGAAAGGAAACTCTATTTCTGTGAACAAGCAAAAAGTAAATGACACCTTCACAGCTAATGAAACCGATCTTATTGATGGGAAGTTTTTATTACTTCAAAAAGGTAAGAAAAGCTATTTCATTGTAAAGGTTATTTAATTTTATATCGTATAAAAAACGGGCGCTGAGATAAATCTCAGCGCCCGTTTTTATTTTGAAAGTATTAGTTTTTTTAGAATGTATAGCTTGCAGAAGCCGCTAAATATTGTCCGGATGCAGTTCCTTCTTTTTTAAGTTCACCATCTACCCAAATCTGTACTTTTAACGTTGAAGAAGCATCCACTCCTATTGCGTTTACAGCTACAGTTGCGCTATATGCTCCTTTTTCAGAAGTCACTTCAGGGCTTGACCATGTTGTTCCGCTAAGGCTTGTTGCTGTTGTAGGATTACCATCAATTCCATAGGAAGCTACATCAATATTACATCCTGAAGATGCTATTGCCTTAAAAACTACTTTATGAGTAGATCCTGCTCCATATACATTATTATCGTCATCATCTTTACTACAAGAGCCTACAAATCCCATTAACATTGTCGCCATTAATACTGCGAACGTACCTCTCAACAGCTGATTCATTCTCGTTTTTTTCATAATCTTTTTGTTTAAATTTTAGTTACTTTATTTGATATTCTATGATTAGTGATTCGTATCTGCAAAGCTATTAGAGTCATTAAACTTTATCAATCCTGAAAAACGAGTAATTTTTTCTACCTAAATCTTGGTATTTTTTATCCTGAAATATTTAATTAAATTGAACGTTTTTAAAAATATAGTTTATAGAATAAAGCCCCAATGAAGAGATTATTCATCGTGTTAAGCATATTACTGTCTTTTAGTTTACAGTCACAGCAAATCATTCCGCTTAATGAAAGACCTTATCTAGACAGTTTACAAAATGTATTAAACAATACTTCTCAAAATACTTCAAAAGCAAACGCTTCTTTTCTTTTATCCAATTATTACAGGAATATTGATTCTCTTTTAAGTAAAAAATATCTGGAAAAAGGAAAAATATTCATAAACGGAAATACATTTCTTTCAGCTAAATATGACTTTTACCAGGCACAATATTATCTGGATAGAAGTAAAGGAAAAGCAGCTAGTTTTTATCAGAAAGCGATCAAAGAATTATCAAAATTTAAAAATGAGGAATCTGATCTTCTTCAGGCTTCTGCATGGTATAGCTATGGAGTTGCCCAGAAAGATAAAGAAGGTTATCCTTTTTTAGTGAAAACAATTCTTGAAAAAAGTATTCCACTCGCTAAAAAATATGAAGGCAGCAGGAATCTTGGATTTTTATACACACAACTTGCTGTTATTTTCACATATAATGCTGAGTTTAAAAAATCTGAGGAATACAACAATAAAGCTTTAGAAATTCTGGAAAAGCGTTATTCGAATTCGTCTGAACTATTTTTCACCTATCTGAACATTGCCAATAACTTCTGTTACCAGGCAAGAGGAGATGATGCGAAAAAGTTTTTGGATAAAGCGGAAAAGTTAATCAGTCCTTATCCGGATTCATCAGTCAATGCATTTTATTATTATGGTAAAACGTTATATTTTATTACCAGACAAAAAAATTCGGAGGCATTACCCGTAATTGATAAAGGGATCTTTTATACCAAAAAATTCAATCAGAATATGCTGGCACAAATGTTCTACTTCAATAAGTTTGACATCCTGAAAAAGCTGAAGAGATACGAGGAAGCTAAGGAAGTATTGGAAGATGTTTTAGCAGAAAAATCTTTAGCAATAGACCTTAAAAACAGGAAAACTTTTTACAAACAGCTTTCTGCACTGAATGAGGAAATGGGAAATCCAAAGGAAGCATTAGTTTGGGAGCAAAAATATTCTCAGCTTAATGACAGTTTAAATACAGAGAATGTAAAGCTTGAAATCAATAAAATAGAATCCAAATATAATGCTGCTGAAAAGGAAAGAAAAATAGCAACACTAAATGCTGAAAAGAACCAGAAAGATCTGGAAGTTAACAAGAAAAACTCTTATTTATGGGGATTAAGCCTTGTATTATTATTGGTTATAAGTCTTTTGATCTTCTTATGGATCATCTTCAGAAAAAACAAAAAAATCTCTGAACAAAAGATCAATGAAATTAAACAAAAAGAAGAATTGTCATTAACCAAAGCAATTCTTGAAGGAGAGGAAAGAGAAAGAGAACGTATTGCCAGAGATCTTCATGATGGTTTGGGAGGAATGCTTGCCGGCGTAAAAATCAACTTCTCAACATGGTCTGTGAATCATTTAGATACAGAAAAAGATAAGGAATTTTACAGGATTCTCGGACAGTTGGATAATTCCGTAAGCGAGCTTCGACATGTGGCAAGAAATCTTATGCCGGAGTCTTTACTTAATTTTGGTCTGGAAACAGCACTAAATGATCTTTGTGAGTTTTATAATAGAAAAGATATTGAAATTGACTTCCAGGCTATCAGTATAGAAAAGAATCTGCCATTAAATATCCAGCTCAACATTTATAGAATTGTACAGGAATTATTAGCAAATGCTATAAAGCATGCTAATGCCAGCAATATTTTAATACAATGCTCCCAATCCGGAAAAGATTTCTTTATTACCATAGAAGACAATGGAAAAGGATTTGTACACAATGCGGAACAAAAGACAAAAAGTATGGGTCTGCGTAATTTAAAAAACAGGGTTGATTATCTGAAAGGAAGCATGGAAATCAACTCCGATAATCAAGGAACAGCAATTAATATAGAACTGAATATAGATGGAGAATGAAAAAATAAATATTGTCATTGTAGATGATCATCCTATCGTTATTGAAGGCTTGAAAATGATGCTTGCCAGCCAGTCAGCTTTCAATATTCCGGAAACTTTTACTTCCGGATCAGAAATTATCGATTTTGTTCAGTTCAATAAGGTGGACATTATCCTGCTGGATATTACTTTACCGGATGCCAATGGCACAGACCTTTGCAGGGAGATCAAGAAAATTTCACCCGATACTTCAGTAATCATGTTCAGTAACCGTTCTGAAAGGAGCATCATCATGCAGTCTATACAAAACGGAGCAAGTGGTTATCTTCTTAAAAATACTTCGATACATGAATTGGTAGTCTGCATCAAAGGAGCACTTTCTGGTGATATTGTATTTTGTCATGAGACGAAGCAAATCATCAGTCGTCCCTCTCAAAATGACGTTCCTATTCCCAGACTTACTAAAAGAGAGAAACAAATCCTTCAACTGGTAGCCAAAGGGAAAACAAGTAATGTGATTGCTGAAGAGCTATTTTTAAGTCCTCTTACCGTAGACACTCACCGGAAGAATCTTCTACAAAAATTTCAGGCAAAAAACTCTACAGAATTGGTCAATCAGGCTATACAGCTTCATATGATTGAAGAATAAAAAAAACCGCTCTTAATGAGCGGTTTGATTTTTATATAAATAAAGATTTTATGGTTCTAGGAAACTGTAATCAAGAGAAGCTTCTAAAACACCTTTACCTTTTTTCTTAACTGTTTTTGCAATTTCTCCATCAATCCAAATATTAATGGTTAATTCAGAATCCGTATCCGGTAATTTAGCATTTGCATCCAGATTCAGCTGAGCCTGATTAGAGTTTACCCACATATCTGCACTGGACCAAGATGAGTTTAAAGGAGCTGTAGGATTGCTGTGAATGGTATTCTGAGTAGTACCTACCTGTGTAACAACAGTAATAATTTCTCCTCCTGAAGTTGTTTTAACTTCAAATTTAACCATATGATCTTGAAACTCTTCCTCGTCATCATCCTTTTTACAGGAGTTTAAAACGGTGATTGCCGAAAATAATAAAACGAATAAAAAAGAAAGTCTAAGTAAACTTTTTGAATTGTAAAATTGCTTCATTTCTCCAAATAGATTTTTTAATGTTTCAAATATAAGTTTTTTATTAATATAAAAATAACTTTTATGAAAATTTTCTAATAAAGATTTATAAACAATATCAATTTGATAAAAATAAAATCCAGTATATAAAACCTAATAATACAGTTCAAACAATCAATTATTAAATATAAGACAGCTTATAACCTATTTGCAGTAAAAACCCGGAAAAACATATCTTGAAATTCAATGTATTTACAGGATCAAAAACTTAAGATTTACAATGTAATTTATTATTTATATTTGCTGTATGAATTTAGATTATATAGTAAGAGAGCCGGAAAATATTACCTCTACTACCCCTATACTTTTTATGCTTCACGGCTACGGCAGCAATGAACAGGACCTTTTCAGCTTCAGGGAAACACTTCCAAACGATTGGATCATCATCAGCTTTAGAGCTCCGCGAGACACTCAGTTTGAAGGATATTCCTGGTATGATATCAACTTCAATGACCCTGAGAATTTCATTGATGTTCCTCAGGCTAAAGAGTCTTTAAATTCTGTATTGGAAAGCATTTTAAAAATAATTAATCATTACGGGCTTAGCGAAAGTAAGGTTCATTTGTGTGGATTCAGCCAGGGAGGAATTTTATGTTATGCACTAGCATTGAAATATCCTGAACTTTTCAATTATGTAGCATGTCTGAGCGCTTATCCTGAAGAAAAGATTCTGGATGGTATTGTAAAAGACAAAAAGAAACTGGAAAGACTTCGTTTCTTTGTTTCACATGGTACAGATGATGCTGTTATCCCACTTGAATGGGGAAGAAAAGCTGCTGATATGCTTTATGATCTTAGCTGCTATTTTACATTCAGAGAATATATGAACGGGCATGGTGTCAATCAGAAAAATTATATGGATTTAATGGACTTTTTCTCTAAATAAGAAAAACTTCATTTTAAAACAAATTCAACAGATAAAACTACTTCACTGTAGTTTATACAAACATTCCTGCATTTGGAATGTTTTTTTATGCATAATAAAGATAATTTCAGTAAATTCAGTAAATGAAACTCAAGCTTTTTTTACTGGCATTTTTTATTGGCATTTTCATCCATGCCCAGAACTCTCTTCAACTGATCAATACAAAAAAAGCAGTTATTCCTTTTCAGTTTATCAACAATCTGATCTTCATTCCTGTAAACATAAATGGCGTTAATCTGACCTTTCTATTGGATACCGGAGTATCGGAAACCATTCTTTTTAGCCTTGAAAATAAAGAACTTACTCTAAGTAATATTGAAAAAATGAAATTTTCAGGACTTGGTGGAAGTTTAAGCATTGATGGTTTAAAATCAGATCGTAATATCGGACGCATTGGGGAATCTATTGTCAATACTTCAATGTCTCTCTATATCATCATAGATGAAGAGTTTAATATTTCTCCTCACGTAGGAATTCCTGTGAATGGTGTCATAGGCTATCATTTTTTCAAAGATCACCCAATAGCTATCGATTATGCAACAAAGAAAATAACAGTGTATGAAAATACTGAACCTTTAAAAAGGAAACTCAGAAAATTTAAAGAATTTCCTATCACCATAGAAAAAGACAAACCGTATCTGTATGCTGGTGTAGAGATGACAAGTGAAAAAAGAGATTCAAAGCTTCTTATTGACCTTGGAAACAGCGATGCAATATGGCTCTTCCCTACTCTTATTAAAGATTTTGTTTATAACAGACCCAATATTGAGGATTTTCTGGGTCGTGGATTCAATGGTGATATTTATGGAAAAAGAAGCAGAATTCACAACTTTTATTTGGGGGATTTTAAATTTGAAAAGCCACTTACAGCAATGCCTGATGAATATTCTATCCAGCATGTAAATTTGGTGGAAAATAGAAAAGGCTCAGTTGGGGGGGAGATTATGCGCCGTTTCACCGTTATATTTGATTATCCAAACAAAAAATTATACCTTAGAAAAAATAAGTTTTTTGATGATCCGTTCCATTTCAATATGAGCGGACTTGATTTCCGACAAGACGGTCTGGAATGGAAACAGGATAAAATTAATATCCAGACTCAAAAAAATATAGGAGTAGTAAATGAAGCATATAAAGATTCTTTTCAATATAAATTCAGTTTAAAACCTATGTTTTCCATTGCTGGAGTAAGAAAAGAGTCTCCCGCTTATGAAGCCGGTTTGAGAAAAGATGACAAAATTATCAGCATCAACGGACAGAAAACCTCGGATATGAGTTTAGAAAAGATTGTAGAACTTATGAAATCCGATGAAGGTCGTACCATTACGATGATCATTCAGAGAAAAGATCAGGAACTTACCTTTCGATTTACTCTGGAAGACCCAATACCTTATCAAGAATAGCCTATGACAACTGAAGAAACGACCTTAGACAGAATAAGAACCAGACCACGATTTAAAATGTTTACTCATCTTACCAAAGAAGAGTACGCTGAAAATCTGAAAAAATATCTCGCTGAGCATAAGAAAGAATTTTCAGGAAACGTTAACAAAGAAGTTGCTACGATCTGGGTAGAAACAAAATATGACAATTACTGGAAACCATGCCTTGCATTAAGAGTGGAAAAGGAAGAAGATGATATTGTAATACGAGGTGTATTTGGTCCGAGCTCTGCGGTTTGGACGTTCTTTATGTTCCTGTATTTCTCTTTTTCTATTCTCTGGATGACGTTCTTTACGATGTATTATGTAGAAAAACAAATAAAAAGCACTGAATACCCTTGGGCACTCAGCGCTTCTTTTGTTATGTTATTTTTTATTCTTCTTACTTATCTTGCCGCAAGATTCGGGCAACATAAAGGAAAGGAAGAGATGCTTAAATTAAGACAATTTGCAGAAGAATCTACTTTACAATTTGAAAAGAAAATTACTTAGACAAAGTATCTGAAGTTCTCTCATTCTGAATAGGTGTAGCCATCGCTTTTGCAGTTTTAATAGAATCAGAAACTTTTTCTCTGTTTGACTGTTCTTTTAACATTTTCTGAACATCCGGTTCCAATAGTTTGGTAAGTTCTTCCACTGAAATATTATTGGCATTCGGATCATCCAAAAGTTTTTTCCATGGGCGTCTTCCCCCCCAGTTATAATCACCAAATACCATTACAGCTGTACCTCGTGCTTTAGTGGTAGCACCTCCAGGGTTCAATATCCATGTATCAGCATAAGAATAAAGCCATTGAGCATCTTTTCTTAGCAATCGAAGACATGAATGAGAAGCTGGATATCCCGGAAGTGTATATTCATGCCAGCCGATTCCGCCTATATTATGGATATTAAAGTTGTATGGAAGCTTCCATTCACTGCTTACCGTAGAAATAGACAATTTCTTTTTCCAATTGGCAAAGGTAAGCCCTCTTGTAGTCTGTGCTGTTTTCTTACCCATACTCGTTGGTCCCCATTTTATAAGACTTCCATTAGAGTATACAGCAAAAGCCTGAATAGGATATGAAAAGATCACAAATTTTTTAACGCCACTCAACACATCCAATTGCATTGGAAACGGTGAATAAGCCATCAATGTAGTATCTATTTTTGCAGGAACTACCAAAGTATCAGCATTCCATTTACTTTTAGAATCCAGGCGGTTTAAAGCAAGAATCGCAGTACGTTCTTTTTCGTCGTATTTTTTGCTGAATTCTGCATATAGAGAATCTCTCATTTTTTTATCCTTTGGAAGGACAAAAGCATTATAAAAACCATTCTCCTGCATCATTGGAGGAGCCGATTCTTTTTTGACAACAGGAACTGAATCTTTCTTTACAGAATCTTTTTCTGCTTCCGGGATTTCAGAGGCAGAGACAGTGTCCTTAAAAGTATCACTGATTTTTTCTATTTCTTTTTTACAGGAAACAAGGAACAATGCACATAAACAGGCATATAAAAATGATTTTTTCACAGATATGTTTTTCATAAATAAAACAGGTCATTTAGTTTTGCTACCCAGTACAAATATCAGACCTAAAATTGAATCCTAAAAGACATTCTGAAAAATACCGTAAAAAAACGGTAATAAGGAATATTTTTAAAGTAACTTATTCGTTTTAGCGTATGATAATGCTTCAGCAATATTATTTACTCCAATCTTTTCAAAAAGCTTTTTACGATGAAACTTTACCGTGTCTGCCGTAATAAAAAGCTTACCTGCGATTTCATTAATTGTTAACCCACTCGCATATAAACTTAAAATTTCAAATTCCCTCGAAGTAAGTTTTATTTTTTCACTTTTCTCCCATTTATTCTCAATCAAATCATACCGCCAGATTTCATCAGAACCTTCCTTACTAAGGACTACATTTCCCGAAGAACTGTTATTAGATAAAGACACTGCGCATAATGCTTTCCAAACCTGCCCTTCTTCTGTAAGAAACATCGGTGCAAGCTTATGATTTACAAGTACTAAGTTTTTCTTACTGTTGATCAAATAAAAATCATAGGAAATAGAATAAAGCTTTCTGTCTTCAATCGGGATTTTATCATAAAACTCAAATCCTGCCTCATTGATCTTAACCAGCATTTCTACATCCTCAGGTTTTACATTTTGAAAATAAAACGCATAGCCAAGTTCCTTTACCTCTTCAGAAGTTTTCCCACAAAGGAATAAAGGATTCTCTGAGACATATTCAAACGACTTGGTTTGATAGTTGATGACATACAGACTTTGATAAGTAGTTCTTGCAAGTGCTTTTACAGCTTCAAGATAATCCCCAGCCTGGCTATAATCAATATCAGCGTCCTTACTGACATCATTCTTATCGTTAAAAAACCTTTTTATCTGTTCCATTTTCCTTAGATCTCCGCTTAACTACCCGAAAGGATAGTTTTAGCTTTAGTACCACAAATCTACACAAAAGTGTAGCAATTTTCAAAATACCGTAATATACATTTGCAAACGAATTGCACATGATTGTACCTTTTTCAGAAATCTATCTATAATAGAACTGAAAACGGCAGAAAGCAACTTTACAATATAATCATAACAATGATATAAAGAAGCTGCATAAAAAATTCGGTCTCATAAAAGTTGATTCGTCAAATTAAAGTTTTTATCGTAAAATAAACTCTGACAATGATACCTAAATTCAGACAAAATATTAAATACCATTGACCGGGTTATAAACAGCTTTCATGATCAGCCTTTAAGTATAAATCTCTGCTTAAAACACAAACTGATCTACACCATGTCACAGATCATTACTATTACTGTCCTACGACAGTAATTTTTTTTGCCTTTATGAGTAGATTAAATTAGCTAGTGCCCTCAATATCCATAAGAGTACAATCAATAACAATATCGCAAACTGAATTTTATTGACTGCCTTATTTCCAAATCTCCTTACCAGAATTCTGTCGATAATAACCACCAAAGCAACGGGAATCATCCATAACAAGATAAACATTCCATACAAAGTATCTGGTGCAGAAACACTCGTCATCATGACAATGGATGCAGCCACCCCAAGAACAATAGTAACAAGCCCCAGAATGAAAAATAAAGTCCAGTTTTTAAATTGTTTCTTCATAAATCCCTATAGTATTATAATAATGGAGAATAAAGAGTATTGAATCTATAGGAATAATATATCCAAAGAACAAACCAAGGCAGATTTATGATACAAAGAAGTAAAATAACACTACTATTAACCTCCACTCCTGCAAACAAAAAGAAATAATAGATCAAAGAAAAAACCGGAAGTAAGAACCAACATATAGATTTCTTTATTGTACTTTGAAATGATTTTAAAAGCGAAAATAAACTACTGAATGATAAAATGCTCAGAAATAATATCCAAAAGATAGCAAGCCCAAAAGCAAGTCCGCTCATATCACAATTTCTCGGACGTTCTCTCACTTCCGTCCCTTTAGTTACATACATATAAAGAATAAGAAGAGCGATTGAAACAACCGTTGAGATGAACCATGTTTTAAGTATTGATAATAGAATGAATTTCTTTTTTGACATCATATATTTTGCTTTTCATTACTAAAGTAGTGATAACCGGCGAATATACAAGAGGTAATTTAAGTTTATCTTAGAATATAAAAACAAAAAAAGTCTTCCATTTCTAGAAGACTTTATGCGATCCGGACGGGACTCGAACCCGCGACCTCCGCCGTGACAGGGCGGCATTCTAACCAGCTGAAATACTGATCTTTTTTTTAAAATAACACGTCAAGTTTTGTCGTATCCAGCCTCTATTTTTGCTTTAGAAAATTTTCTAAGGGAAATTATTATTAATACCAAAAAACGAAAAATGGCAACAAAACAAATTGAAGATCCAAACACAAAAGAATTAATAAGCTTGCTTCCGTTAGCAACTGCACCTGCTTATATTGACAATATTATATATTTTAGCGGAACATCTCAAGATCCTTATCCATATTACAGAAGATACATAGAAAATTATGTAGACATCAGATGGTTTGGAGCAAAAGGAAATGATCCGGTTGCTGATTCAAGTGCATTTGAAAAAGCCATAAACTTCTGCAAAACCTCAGAACATAAGATACTGCTAATACCGGAAGGCTATACTTTTGATCTGAATGACAAAACATTTGATATTGGAGAAATCACATTACGCTTCACAGGAGGAATCATTAAAAATGCAACTTTAATTGGTAACGGTCCTAGTATCTACTCACCTACATCATGGATCGATGCCGGATGCTATCAGATTTTTGAAAATATAACTTTAACAAATAACTGGGCATCAACAAATGGTACCGTATGGGCAGATTGGTATGGTTCTATTGCCGATGATTATAATTCGGTAGATTTAAAAACTTCCATAGATGCCCTTAATAAAGTATTTCAAATTGTAACACTCAATGAAGGAAAATATTATTCTAATGAGTGTAATATTAAAGTAAATAGCTTAATCGGTCAGGGGATTCATAAAACAATTATTGACTTCAGACCTCGAAAAAATGGCGACTATGGTTTACTCATTGGTAATAAAGGAGGAGATACGAGCCAAAGAACAGAATACAATGTAGTTTCCAACTTGGTTGTAGGTATTGGCAGCCAGACAAAAGATTTAAAAGGAACTGCAGGAATAGTTCTGGGCGCTACACACAAACCTCTTATAGAAAATGTTAAAATTCAGAATTCGGCAGATTTTGAATCGGCAGATACATTAATTGATTTTAATGCAAATATTGAAAGCAAACATCAAGATTTAAATTGTGCTTTGTTAATAGATGGACTGGGAGAGTTGGCAACCATTAATAATTTAATAACATCATCACAAGTTGGAGTTCTGTACAAAACATCTTTTGATTTCATCAATTTCAACAACTATACCCATTGGGGGTATGACTTTGGTTTCTGCACTGTATTTGTTGGTTCCCAATCAGGATCTAATATCACATTTACAGGAAGCCAGAGCTGGGCTAAAGGTTTATATGGTTTCTATGCCCTTCCGTCCAATGAAGAAGCTAATTTTACAAACTGGGTTATTGAAAACTTAAGAATAGAACAGCTTAGTACATTTGAAGATTCTGACACAGGAAAATATATTGGAGCTAGTTTTTATATTGGTGATCAGATGTGGCTTAATAACTTCATTATAAGAAATACAATGCTGGCAGGGACTTCCAATGGTATTATCCTCAACAATACCAAAACTGGTTTTATCGAATTGGATAATATAAAACAATTACATGACCAACATGTAAAAACCGCTCTTCAGGTTGAATTTCTTCCTGTTTCAATTAGCTGTGTCAATTTAAAAAATGTACAAATAGACGGAACATTCGAGCTCCTAAATTCAGTATTCATTGAAGACGATTACAGTCTGACGGATGAAACAAGAAACGGTATTTCCGGTAAAATTTTAAATAAGAGAAATTGTGTAAAATCTGTTGTAAATGAGAATATCATTTATAAGCAAAAAGAAGTCATTTTAAAAGATAATGCAACTTATCTTACTATTGTTAATAGCAATCCTTCTAAATGGTCTGCCAATCAGAAATGTAAAAAAATTGATATTTCCGTGATTGGTACCAATACAGCTTCTTTTATAAAATTCTATTATTTTCAAAATAAAACATTCAGAATTGTAGAAGTTTCTAAAGATTCAGCGAACCACGATGAAATTCTTGTCACTTCAACCGCTACTTCTGGTAAATTCAATGTTTTAGTGTCAGACGACCTGTTTCTTTTTAACCGTTTTAATGAAGATGTACAAGTGTTTATTGATCATGAAGATCTGGTACTCTAAATTGAATCAATTTGGAGGTTATTTTAAATTTACTTCTGATCAAAATCAATAGATATAAAAAAGCCTTTAATTCTTTTGAATTAAAGGCTTTTATTTTGCGATCCGGACGGGACTCGAACCCGCGACCTCCGCCGTGACAGGGCGGCATTCTAACCAGCTGAACTACCGGATCAATTTTTTTAAAAGAAATTGAGAAAACTTCTGCGATCCGGACGGGACTCGAACCCGCGACCTCCGCCGTGACAGGGCGGCATTCTAACCAGCTGAACTACCGGATCAATTTTTTTAAAAGAAATTGAGAAAACTTCTGCGATCCGGACGGGACTCGAACCCGCGACCTCCGCCGTGACAGGGCGGCATTCTAACCAGCTGAACTACCGGATCAATTTTTTTAAAAAGAAATTGAGAAAACTTCTGCGATCCGGACGGGACTTGCTCTTATTTGAAAAACTCCCTATCCATAAGCTTTATATCGTTTTCTTATTTTTAGGTCACCGAATAGGTCACTTTTTTAAATAAGATTAAGATTGTTTGTTTTTACTGGTGCAAATATAGGTCTTTTTTCAGTTTTTGCAAATAAATTTACATATAACGGTAAAAAAGGTTTATAAACCTCACGTAATCAAAGGTAAAAATTACATCCAAAAATCGTAAGCTAAGGGAAAATATTTCTTTCTTTAAACATCCATCCATTTTCTCATATTTGCTTGTAGTCGCATATTTTTGTTGATTGTTGAAACATCAACTCTGTTATTAGGTGTTGTTTTCACCCTTTTAATATGTTCTGCAGTAGCCCAAACTGCATTTTCAATTCTGTCCTTATCTCCAGAATTTATCCTTTGGTTAAAGTCTTCGAGAGCCAGAAAAAAATTATGCTCCATTTCAGATCTTTTTTTTGGTGGAATCATATAACTTTAATTAAGATTAATGTCTTGGAAAACGGGCAGACATAGCCATAGCCCTAACTATCTCAGAGATTGTATTGAGGTCAAACCGTTTATTAGGTGAACTTCGAACTTTAACCAAGTCCTGTACAACACCTTTTGTTTCCGGAGAAAAAGTTACTTTTCCTGATCTAACATTTTCCACCAGTATATTTAGTTCTCTCTCAAAATCAATCCGAGAATCTCTATTTCCTTTTCTGCTTTCAAACATAATTAACTATTTTATATAACTCTTCTATATTATCTGCACTAACTCTTTTACACAGAGCTTTGTTTAATGAATGCCTCACGATTTCATTATAAGTACCTTCTATCATAGTTTGCTCAGGAAAGCTTCTTCGTAGGTATCTATCCGACCTTTTAACATTCTCTTTTTGCTCCGGTCGACAGAATTCATTAATAAATTGATCGAGATCATTAGAAAACTGAGAATTAAGGAGCATTTGAGAATTCAAATCATCAATGATATCATGAATATATGCCAGATGGGAGTCATCCTCAAAAGTAACCTTACCAGTTAGAATTATGGTATTAGGTAAAATACTTTTAATTGCTAGATACAAATCTGCAAAACCCACTCGGTTAAGTTCGATTGAAATATCCAGCAAATTTTTCTTGATGGTTAGATGTTGTACAGCTGCGAGATCAGGAATCAATCGAATATTTTGATTTAAAAATTCTTTTATAGTATTTGGTGAATTAATAGCAATATTTTTTATAATATAACTGCACAACTCAGTTGATGGTTTAGGAATGTCCGATATACAGGTTTCAAACAAAATTTTTAATATATTATGTGTAGAGATTGGCAACCGTTCCAGAACATTCATAGTTTTATTTCTAATAACTTGAACGGGATGATTTAAATGCCAAATTATAAATTCGACTACCAAATGATCGTTATTTTTTGTTGTTGTTTCTTTTTCAATCCACTTGTACTTCTCTTTAATCGCCGAAGTTGGTCTAATTATATACTTAAAATGATTTCCAACAATTTCATGAATTTCAACAACTTGCTGATGATCTAGTTTACCTTGTAAAAACGCCATCATCTCTTGACAAATATACCAGTACTCATTATCAAAATTTAATATATTAGATCCAAGAAGATGGACCACTGACTCCTGATCTTCAAATAATTTTTTAATATTTGCTTTAGCCGCATCAGTACTGGTTGACCAATTGTTCATCCATATACTTCTTTGGTCATTTTCGAAGACCTGAAGCCCCTCTTTAATTTTATCCAATTTATTATGAGGCCTCACATCGTTTAAAGAATCATTAAAAATATCATAACTGTCCTTCTCTTTTTCGTGCGAAATAGTTTTATGCTCTTCAGGATCATAATCAGCTGCCCAGTTAATATGATGAACTTTTAAACATTCTCTAAGCTTGATGATATTTGCAGAAGATAATGTTGAGCCTAATTCACGGAGCAATTGTCTACGAGAATCGATATCAATTTCTTCATCAGCGATAAGGATTGCTACGGAGGCAAAAGCTTTATCAAAATTTCCATCTTGTACATTATCTATTTCATTGAGCACATTTCCGATTTGTTTTCCAAAATCGTAACTATACCTTGAGATATCATCATTAATTGTAAAAATTTCGCAAAGTGCAAGCTTCAAATATGGGTTACAATCGATAGTATTAAGAATAACCAAGATACTGTTGGTATCGCTAATATTTTTTGCACCTAAAGTATAACCATCCCCCAGCCTTGGTGCATCAAAATCTGATAATTCGGCGTTCTGATTTAAAATATTTGGAGGAGGAAGTAATTCAAATTTGTAATAATCCAGAGCTTTTTGAACATGTTGATTCTCTATTAATGAACCAATAAACTCTTCCTTACTATTTCTAACATATCTTTGAAATGTCATTTCACCAGAAGCTTGATCTAAGATTGAAGCGTAATCAGCTAAGGTACTGTCAGGTGCCTCTTTAAAATTTTCTAATGCAACATTAATGAGCATTAACTGCGACTCTTTATACCAAGTAGGTCCCATTGAAGTATTAAGCATTTCTTGAAAGATTTCTTTAGACTGATCTTGCAAATTAAGTAATGCATAAACTTCTGTTATTTTAAGTAAATCTGCAGTTCTTTCCCATCTGTTTTGCACACCATCCAAAACATGTTTTTTCCAAATTTCCAATAATGGAATCACAATAGCTTCCTCACATCTTAGACGTAGTAAAACATGAATAATTTCACACAATGACTTTCTGTATCCTTCCGAAAACAACCCAAGCTGGTTAACAGTATGTCCTTCTATAGTATCTAAAAAAGTCGTTAGGTTCTCAAAATCAAATTCATGAAAAAGATGAACGAGTTTTTTAAAAAGCTCAGGCATCAATTTTTCCGGAAACTGATACCCTCTATCCCAGTAACTTCTAAAATCAAAATTGAAATTGATGGTTTCTACTATTTTTTCTAGCGTATTACAAATAAAATCTTTCTTTTTATCAAGCTGATTCGAAGCTTTAAGAAAAGAAACCAGTCCCTCGAAATAATAAATTTCTGTTATTAAATCAAAAAGATCCTGTTCCCAGGTTTTAGCATGCCATTTTTTGTCTTTTACTGTGAATTCTTCAGTATCATCTTTGAAACCTAAACAATTATTTTTTAAACATAAATTAGTGAAGCTTTCCAGATCCACATCTACGCCATTATCGGCTCTCAAAATAGTTTTTCTTTCATCCTGAAGATATTCATCAACTATATTCCTTAAAAGGTCTGGTTTAGTCGTTGATTTAAGTAAAGAGAGAATAATAATTCTTCTTGCTTGGGATGTTGAAACATAGCCGAATTTTTCCAATAAATTTTCAGTTGTATCGGATAATTTAGTCTCAATCTCTCGAGTATTAAAATCTGGCAGATTATAACCGTTTAATTCTTCACGGTATATCAGTAATGAAGTTGCATAGATAACTGACCAGGTATTATCAATAGTTATTTCACCATCTCTTATTATTTCATCAATATCAAGGACAAGATCAAAGTTTCTTGCTAAAAAGCTATTGTTCCAAGCTGTAGAATGATTGATTACGTATTTAAGCAGAGGAGCATTCTTCAAACCAATAGCAGTCATTCCTGTATCTGGATTAACTTCGAATAAGTTTAAAAACTCCCACGTTTCAGCCTGTGCGTTATCAAAATCAGCCCTAGTTTTTAAAATAATTGATCTCGCTTTTGAGATGAATAGTGATGGTGTTACTCCCTCTGAACTTTTCATACCTTCATACACAGATTTTCTGTACTCCCTCTCTATTGCATTATTTAAGATTTCTGCCTCATCAAATGCATCGTTCTCACAGAAATGTTGTAGAAATAATGTCGCATCGCTGATGCTAACCAACAAAACATTTCGTCTTACTAAATATTTAAGGGCATTAGAATATTCTTGTTGAGCGATTAGTGCAAAAGCCATTTCATAGGCATATTCGACCCATACGCTGTTATATCTGAAATCAATTCTTTGCAGTAGAAGCAGTAATCTTAGTAGATCTATTGTTTTTCTAAGTTGAATAGATATATCAATAGCCTTCTTTATATCATCAATAATAAAATCAGGTTCAACATGGCGAACCGCTAAATCATCTGCCCATTTTTGATTACAACTAATTATTGCTTTATGAGGGTTACTTGACATTGCATTATGATAAACCAGATTAATCACGGAATATAACCTATCAGGAAAATTTTCACAGAATCCTGCTATAATATCATTGCATTGTTTTTTATAAAGAGGTAGTTTTTTAAGTACGTAATCTTTAAATGAATTATGATAAATTTCTAATTTATCATTTTTTATCAGGTGAGAAATCTTAGGGATTGCAGCGTAGTAATGTCTCCTTATATCTTCGGGTAAGATCTCAAAAAAGTCCTCTTCAGTTACAGCCTGCCTTAGCTGTGATAATATTAAACAGATCCAAAGTTTATTATTATCTTCATAAATACTTTCCCAAATTACATTATAATAATTTTCAATGTCTCCACTGATTGACGGTATATTTTCGATCCAGGCTTTCAACTCATCTTCATCTTCTATAAGCTCAGAATTTAGTATAAAATTTATCAGATAATTTAAATACAGGGGATGTCCTTCTGATTTAATCGCAATTCTTTGAATATTTTCATAATCAACTTTTCCTTGAAATTTATTTTCACAATAATACTCACAAAGATCTATTTCCAAAGGCTTTAAAATGACAATTTGGCTTTCGTCTATTTTGTTCCTGATGTCAATAGGTAGAATGTTTTTAGTAGTACATGAAAGTATAATCCTCAAGTTTACAGATAATACCTCAGGAATAATTTCAAGAAAATCCTTAAGCTTCTCAACTTCATCTAAACCATCTATAAAAAACAAGCCAACCTTGTTTTTATCAACCAAATATTCATCCAGCGCTTCAAAACTATCTCGCAGATCAACTAATCTATTTTCAAAAGGTTCTGAGCTTTTAGGAGGGAGTTTTCCTGTTATTTCTATTGAAATGGATTCTTCAAGCCAATTAAGAAAATTTTCTACTGATATCCTCAAACTCTTTGGCCTTTCATCATTTGGTACCTTTGTAAAATATCTACCTAACAGTAAACTATTTTCTTCAGGGGTATAGGTAGCAATATTTGTCGTTTTACCGGTTCCAGGATTTCCTTCTAGTAAAATCCAATTATTTTCATTTTGAATAACGTTATTCAGCCTGTCAACAAAATCATAATTTGTTACAATTTGAGAAATCTCTTTAGCAAAATGAGACGGTAATTCATTTAGTTTTTGTTCTTTAAAGACAGATATGGAAAGCTCTGCGAGCAATTTTGAAATTTTATTAATTGATATTGCACCAATTTTGTCATCAAGCTGCTGCAAAGCTACACCGATTACTCTTCCAGATGATATAATGGGTGCACCAGATAAGCCACTATAATCAAAACCAGATTCTATATTTGAACAATTTACTATAAAGTCATACCTTTCATTCTTCAACTCCTGATTTACAGATCCGAATATTCTTACGCCTTCTTGATGACCTTGATAGGGAAAACCAAAGGAGTTCCAGGTATCATTTATTCTGATTGATATTTCAGTCAGTGGAAGAAAAACCAAATTTTTGTTACTTACTTTTAGAAGGCAAATGTCATTGACTTCGTCGAAATGGAAAATTGAAGCTTGCTGTGGCTCTTGATTACTGCTATAAACAATTATGGAATTTTCGTCAATTTTTGAATCTAGTAATATGTGATAAGCAGTTATAATAAGATTATCTGTGATAAAAAAGCCTGTTCCGCTTTCCTTATTTTTATAAACAATTTGTACTACAGAAGATTCGACTGTAGCAGAACTGATGATTCTATTCATAATTAAAGATCAAGTATAATAGGATTGTTAGTTTTATTTTGTAGTATTTTATAATTGTATTTTTTTTCCAAATCTTCATTTTCAAATTCTTTCAGCGAATCAAGATCATAATTGATATAAATATTTCGAGTAAATCTAGATTTTCGTTGTATAATTCGTGCGATTGTCTCTAAATCAGGATGATTATGTGTTACTCCGTTAGTACTGATTATATATTTTTCTGAATCTATTAATTCGAGCAATTCTAGACATGTATTATTCTTACTACCATGATGAGATATCTTGATTAAATCAAATTTAATAGGAAAAACTTCGTCTTTATAATGTTTCTGAATATTTTTGGCCACTAACGAAGGATGTGAATCGCCAAGAAATAATAACTTCAACTTATTATATTCAAGCACAAATGCTATTGAGCTACCATTCGTTGCAGTGTCATCTTCGGAAAAATCTTCCACTGCAAGAGCTTCGACATCAATAACTTCAGAAGCGCTAATATTTTTTTTCCGTAGTCTTTTTTTCTCTTTTTCCAGTGATAAAATATATTCAAAGGCATCTTCGTTAAAATCGCTTAGTTCTTGGTCAGCAGACAATCCTTTGATAAATAATTCTTTTTTCCAATATTTTTTCAATTCTAAAAGCTTTCCATCATCGGGTGATAGAATTCTGAAAATAATGTCATCACATTCTATTACTTTTGCTGTGTCAAAAGAAATATAATTGTTATTGAAAAAGTCATTTTTATTTTGAAAGTTATTCTTTTTCAACAATGAGGCTAATGTTGAGCCCTGAACGGCAGAAATATTTTTAGATGATAGATCCTCTTCATCCTTTAACTGATAGTTGATGCTCATTGTATCAATTGACTTTCCACTGAAATTAAGACCGTCATCAATCGATTTTAAGTGGGAATAGGAATTATGCCATACGTTCTCTACTTCAACAATTTTATTTCCAGTATTCTCTTCAAAAAATTTTATTATTCCGGATATATGATCATTGTCAATGTGTGTCACAATCAAATGGTTCAGAGGCCTGTTTTCTTTATTTAATTGCAATAATTTAGGCTTAATATACTTTTGATAGGTTGATACATATCCTCCATCTATAAGAATACTGTCAGAGGCTGTTTCCAAAAAAAAGCTGTCTCCGTTATTAGCAGGAAAAAATGTGATCCTCATCTATTAAATAATTAAAATATTAATACGATTAGTAGTTTTTTTATGAATTCAATGAACGTAAATTTAAGGAAAGTAACTACACAATTTGATGTAAAGAATCAAAATATAAAATATTATTTGTTTTACAATTAATTTAATTATAAAAAAATAAGTAGAATTTCTCGTAAAAATAAAATCAAATATATTGTCTCTTTATTTCTCAATATGATTAGTCGAATTAAAAAAATAATATAAAAAACCATTAATAAAAAAATCATTTTGTAAATTAACAATTTAAATTTTGTTCGAATAAATTGACTATTATAGGCAAAATAAAAAAATACAAAACTAATTTTTCAACCATTTTAACTAGAAAAACATGCACATTAAAAGGCTCAAAGCTTTTAATTTTAAAAAATTTAAAACCTTAGATATTTCATTCAAAGAAAATCTGAATCTGATTATTGGAGAAAATGAATCTGGGAAAAGCACAATACTTCAGGCTATTGATCTCCTGTTATCAGGTAGTCGTAACAAAATTGAGACAATCGGATTAGAGCATCTGATGAATGATGAAATAATTCGTCAATTTTTAATTGACAAAAAATTTGTAAACCTACCAGAACTTAGGATAGAAATCTATTTTGAAAATGTCAACGACCCTGAATATTATGGTATCAATAATTCCGAGAAGGCAAGAGATTGCGGCATAACTATGATATGTGAACCGCGTGAGGATTTATCAAAAGAAATAAGCGAAATTTTATCACAAGAAGGGAGTAATTTTCCCTTTGAGTTTTACAATATCAATTTTTATAAATTTGGAGGTAATCCTTATTTAGGTTTTACCAGAAAATTTAAGCACATCTTAATTGACCATTCAAGTATTAATAATGAATATGCCACAAATTCTTATATAAAAACATTGTACACTTCGAGTATAGAAGCTACCGAAAAACATATTCATTCTAATCATTATCGTACTGTAAAAACTGAGTTTAAAAACAAAGTATTAAAAAATATTAATGATAAAATCCCTGGAAAATCTTATGAATTTTCTTTAAAAAATAATTCAAAAAATGGATTGGAAAATGATCTCACAATTGTTGAAAATAATATTGACATACTTCACCGAGGTAAGGGAAGACAATGTTTTATCAAGACAGAGTTCGCTTTAGCTAAAAATGAGAATGAACTAAATTTTATTCTACTTGAAGAACCTGAAAATCATCTGAGCCACCTGAATATGCATAATCTAATTGAACGCATTAATTGCTCTAAAAACAAACAGATTTTCATAGCAACACACAGCAATATAATAAGTTCAAGATTAGATTTGAGGAATGCAATATTTGTAAATGCTGAAAATAATATTAATGCAAAGCTTAGTGGTTTAGATAAGAAAACAGCAGAATTCTTTATTAAAGCTCCAAATAGAAATTTGCTTGAGTTTATTTTATCCAAAAAAGTTATTTTGGTAGAGGGAGATGCAGAACATATTTTAATGGAACATTTTTTCGAGAGTCATTATAAGATGAAACCATCTCAAAAAGGCATTCATATAATAGCTATTGGAGGTTTGAGCTTCAAAAGATATATGGAGATAGCAAATCTTTTAGAAATTAAAACTGCAGTCATTAGAGATAACGATAAAAATTATGATTCTATAATCACTAAAAATTATGAAGAACACGTTGGTGAATTTTGTAAAGCTTTTGCGTCAACAGATGATACTATGTACACATTTGAAGTATGCCTTCAAGCAATTAACAATGCTTTGTGTAATAAACTTTTTCTTCCCAAACTAAAGACTCGCTCCGTTTTAGAATATATGCTTGCTGAAAAAACTGAATCAGCGTACAAATTGCTTACTTCTAATGAAAAGATTAATATTCCAGACTATATCATAGAAGCATTCCAATGGATAGAAAAAAATTAATCCTAGCTGTAGCAGGTTCAGGTAAAACCAAACTTGTAATTGAGACTTTAAATCTTGAGCAAAGATTCCTAATTATAACTTATACTAATAACAATTACAAAACAATCAAAAGAAGGATTGCGACAAGGTTTGGTTACATACCTAATAATATCACAATTTTGAAATTCTTCGATTTTATTTACAGTTTTTGTGCAAAACCATTTTTATTTTTCGAACATAAACTAAAAGGTATTTATTGGGATGAAGCTCCTACATTTACAAGAACTCTGAAAAGCGAAGATTACAAAAGATATATTACAAAATCAAATCTTTTATATTACAATCGAATAAGTAAATTTATAGAAATTACAGGAACGATTCCTCTAATTATTGAAAAATTGGAGAAGTTTTATGACTATTTCATAATAGATGAATTTCAAGATCTCGGAGGGCATGATTTTAATCTGATAATGGCATTATCGCAAGCTAAATTAGATTTTCTATATGTTGGAGACTTCTTCCAACATACTTTTACAACAAGCTTAGATGGCGCGACTAATATCAATCTATATAATGATTATAGCAAATACATCAAGCGTTTACAAAATCAAAATATTCACGTTGATACGAAAACACTATTAAAAAGCCACCGTTGTCCTCCTGCTATATGCCAATTTATTAGCGACAATTTGGGAATTGAGATGGAATCCAATCGAACAGATGAAACAGTTATAAAAATCGTAAATTTAGATGAGATTCAAGAAGTATTATCAAATAATAATATTGTAAAGTTAGTTTATAACAACTCTAATAAATTGTCATATTATTCTAAAAACTGGGGAGATTGCAAAGGAGAAGATGACTATCAAGACACCTGTGTTATTATGACAAAAAGTGGTACAATAAGCCTTGATAAGGGAGACCTAAAAAACATTGTGTCATCCACTAAAAACAAATTGTATGTTGCACTTTCGAGAACCAAAGGTGATTGCTATATTGTAAGACAAAAATAATAACATATACCTATTTCGTTTAGTATTTTATTAAACCCTCAGCAATATGCTAATTTTCAGCAAATTTCAAATGATATTTTCTAATGGAAAAACGACACTTTTCCATTTTTTGCAACTTTGGTTATTATAACAATTAGAACTATTTTTAGTTTTTTAATAAAAATTTGGACAATTATGTACTGGAAATTTTAAATCTTTACTTTTTATTAATTAGTCATTCCTAAAAATAAATACAACGATTTGATATTCAATATTTTATTATCAAATTTCGCTTAAAAATGTTGTATAAAATTGCAGAAAATCGTA
>NZ_FTOL01000015.1 GCF_900156735.1 Chryseobacterium ureilyticum | reverse complement strand
TCTTGAAGCAATATCGTCTCTGCCTATCTAAAAGCTCTTCTGCGCTACTGATATACTCTCGTTTTCAGTGGGGCAAAGATAACAACTTTATTCAACGCAAAACAAACTTATTTAACATAAATTTCATCTTAAATTAATATTCAATCCTAAACAACTGGTTTAAAGGGAGAAAAAGTTTAAACATTTGTTTGAGGGAGGGCTGAGGGAGGAATTAAAGAATATGAGAATGGAAGGTGGCAACGTTTTATATATAATATGGATGTGAGGGTGTTCAAATAAGTGATAAAGGATACTATTATATATAGAAGATTTTTGAATGGTTTTAAGTTTGGGCTAAAGCCTATGAGGTGTGATTCTTTGTAAACGGGCTAAAAACCGTTTCTAGTGAATATCTTGTGGATGGGCTTATGATTTTATTTAAACACATAGGCGTAGTTTGCGCAGATTAGGATAGCAGGAACATTTATATTATATATAGGTATTATGATAGGAATGGAAAAATATGGATATGGAAGAATTGAAGACATAAGTATAATGATTCTTGATGAACCAAAATAACTCTACTTATATATAGATAAGTGAAATTAGAAATAACGACTGAGATCATTACACGAAGACAAAGATTATGGTAAGGATGCATACATTGAAATTGACCTCTACTTATTAATTATACCCATCATTCATTACCAGTACTTCTCCCCTAGCCCCGATAGAAACGGTTACCCCACAGCATACATTGGAAAGCGTTAGGGTTTAGAAGTTGGATAGCATGGCGCGAGGAGTAAAAGTGAAGAGCGGGAATGAGCTCATAAATAATTCAAGATAAGAATAAGGGCGAGCTATAGAAATGAGAAAGTGACAAATTGTAATATATCTATATATTATAAGTAATCTATTTCAAATTTGTATAAAAAAAATTCCGTAAGGTCCTGAAATATGGAAACCTTACGGAATAGTTGTAAAACTGATGTTTGTATTTTTAGTTCAGAACGTATGATGTTCCGTCTCTTCCATCTTTTAATTCTATGCCTTCAGCTAACAGCTTATCTCGGATCTGGTCTGAAAGGTCAAAGTTTTTAGATTTTCTTGCCTGATTTCTAAGTTCAATTAAGACTTTTAAAGTCTGATCAAGCTTCTCATTATTGTTTTCCTCTACTGTTTGTAATCCTAAGACGTCAAATATAAAGGCATTCAATGTAGATTTTAAATCTTCAAGATCTTGAGTTGAGATTGTTTCTTTTCCATCATTTAAAGCGAAAATATATTTTACAGCTTCAAATAAATGAGCGATCAGAATTGGAGAATTGAAATCATCGGTTAAGGCATCATAACATTTATTCTTCCACTCTTCAAGATTGAAACCTGACTGTTTTTCATCGTTAGGAGTAATAGAATTCAATACTTTTACAGCTTCCATCAATCTGATAAATCCTTTTTCACTCGCAATCATGGCATCATTGGAAATATCCAATACACTTCTATAGTGCGCCTGTAAGAAACAGAAACGTACAATTGAAGGGTGGAAAGGTTTTTCAAAGAAGTCATTTTCTCCTGTTACCAACTGCATTGGAAGGATATAATTTCCCGTAGACTTACTCATACGTTGAGAATTCATTGTCAACATATTAGCATGCATCCAGTAATTTACCGGCGCTGCATCATTACAAGCTTTACCCTGCGCAATTTCACATTCATGGTGAGGGAATTTTAGATCCATTCCTCCTCCGTGGATGTCAAATGTTTCACCTAAATATTTAGTGCTCATCGCAGTACACTCAAGATGCCATCCCGGGAAGCCTTCTCCCCAAGGGGAATTCCATCTCATAATGTGAGCTGGAGATGCTTTTTTCCAAAGGGCAAAATCCTGTGGGTTTTTCTTTTCTCCCTGTCCATCAAGATCACGGGTATTTGCAAAAAGCTCTTCTATATTACGTTTTGAAAGTTCACCATAGTTCAGTCCTCTTTTATTGTATTCCAATACGTCAAAGTAAACGGAACCATTACTTTCGTAAGCAAAACCTCTTTCAATTAGCTTTTGAGTTAACTCAATTTGTTCTACGATATGTCCAGTCGCTGTAGGTTCAATGTTTGGAGGCAGCAAATTGAACATATCCAGCACTTTATGGAAATCTACTGTATATTTCTGTACAATTTCCATCGGCTCAAGCTTCTCCAGCCTGGTTTGCTTTACAAATCTGTCGTTGTCTACATTTCCGTCATCAGTAAGGTGCCCTGCGTCTGTAATATTTCTTACATACCTTACTTTATACCCTAAATGCGTTAAAGTACGGTAAATAAAATCGAAGGATAGGAAAGTTCTTACGTTTCCTAAGTGTACATTACTATACACGGTAGGTCCGCAGACATACATCCCAACATTTCCTTCTAAAATAGGTTTGAATATTTCTTTCTCCGCTGTAAGGGAGTTATATATTTTTAATTGCATTTATTTTTTGTTAAAAGATTCAATAGTTTTAAGATTCAAAAATTAGTTAAAATAAAATACTGTCACAACAGATAATTGTTGTGATAAAAATTTTATTGGCAACTTTTTTAAATTTTATCATTACTTAAATTTATTACATTAGACTTTGCATGTCCGATGTCATCCCTTAAAATTAGAGTGTTCTTATAAAACTCTGTCAATACTCGATTTCCTCCAATATTTATATAATCAGTATTTGATTCTACCAGAGACATTAAATATTCTTCAAATTTATTTAAATCTCCAAATTCTTCTTCAAGATCCTCCAAATTTAATGGAAAACTTAGATTCAAAGTTACTGTTTCTAATTCTTTTCTTCTAAAAATGTTAATCACCAAATCATAAATTTCAAAATCAAGGATTTCTAATTCATCAATTCCATCTTCTCTATTATATTTAACTAAAAGTCTCTTTTGATGCTGAGGAATAATTTCAATAAAATTCTTTTCACTTTTAATTAGTATCTCATTTTCGTAATAAGATATTTCATGATTGAACCTTTCGGAAAGAAGTTTGATATTTTTTTTTATGATTTGTGAAATCATTTTTAATCTAATTTTGCATGGCTTCCCACATAATGTAAGAATTCCTGTCTTGTGATAGGATTTGTTCTGAAAATACCACTTAATTCTGCTGTAATTGTGGAACTAGCAGTATCCTTGATTCCTCTACAGTTTACACAAAGGTGTTTTGCATCAATGATACAAGCCACATCTTTTGTTCCCAAAGCTTCTTTCAGAGCATCTACAATCTGCATTGTTAATCTTTCCTGAACTTGTGGTCTTTTTGCATAATAATCCACAATTCTGTTAATTTTTGAAAGACCAATTACTTCTCCGTTCGAAATATAGGCGACATGCGCTCTTCCTATAATTGGTAAAAAGTGATGTTCACAGAAAGAGTATACTGTGATATCCTTTTCCACCAGCATCTGGCGGTATTTATATTTATTGGAAAATGTAGAGATTCCAGGTTTGTTTTCCGGAAGAAGTCCTCCGAAAATCTCGTTTACATACATTTTGGCAACACGCTTCGGAGAATCTTTCAGGGAATCATCGGTCATATCCAATCCTAGTGTTTCCATTATTTCTCCAAAAAGCTCAGTAATTTTTTCTATTTTTTCCTGTGGCGATTTATCAAAAGCATCTTCCCTTATAGGCGTATGTTCTTTTCCAGTGAAAATATCATCGTCGTTATCAGTAAAATCAACCATTTTTATTTAATTTGCAGCAAAAATACGGATAATATCGTTTCATGTATATTCAATTTAAATGAAAACATTATCTTTTATAACCTACTCTGATAAAAAAATATGATTATTGTCGAAGAAGTACAAAACAAAGAACATAGGAAGGAATTTCTGGAATTCCCTGCACAACTTTATCAACACGACAAAAATTATATTCGTCCACTAGATAAGCATATTGAGGAGATATTTGATCCCGAAAAGAATAAATTCTTTAAAAATGGAGAATGTCAAAGGTTTATATTTAAAAAAGAGAATAAAACAGTAGGTAAAGTTGCGGTCTTTATTAATAATTGCTATGAACAAAAGCAACCAACGGGAGGCTTAGGCTTTTTCGACTGTATTAATGATCAAAAAGTAGCTAATTTTATTTTTGACCATTGTAAAAACTGGCTTCAGGAACGAGGAATAGAAGCTATGGATGGTCCTATAAACTTCGGTGAACGGGATAAGTTCTGGGGACTTTTAATTGAAGGTTTTATAGAGCCTTTATATGGAATGAATTATAATTTTCCTTATTATAAAGATCTTTTTGAAAATTATGGTTTTCAGGTTTACTTTGAACAGCTATGTTTTACACGACCTGTTTTCGCGGAAGTCTCCCGCATTTTCACAATTGCTCATGAAAAAAACAGAAGAAATCCGGCAATTTCAGCTAAACCAATGAAAAAAAATAACCTTCCAAAGTTTGCAAAGGATTTTACAGAGGTTTATAATAAAGCATGGGCTGCTCATGGGGAAGGAAAACACCTGGAGGAAACTAAGGTTCTGAAAATGTTCAACACAATGAAGCCTATTATTAATGAACATATTTCTTGGTTTGTCTATGAAAATGATAAACCGATTGCGATGTGGATTAATCTTCCGGACCTCAACCAGTGGTTCAAATATTTGAATGGAAAGTTTGGGATATTTGAAAAGCTTAAATTTTTGTTTTTAAAACAGTTTAAAAAGAATGAAAAAATGGTTGGACTTGTTTTCGGGGTTGTTCCTGAATGGCAAAAAAAAGGTATTGATGGTTATATGATCTGGGAAGGGACACAACATTTAAGAAAACATACGGATTTTAAAATCACAGAACTGCAATGGATAGGTGATTTCAATCCAAAAATGGTTAAAATTGCTGAAACTCTTGACACCACAGTCACCAGAAAACTAGCAACTTACCGATATTTATTTGATCGAAATAAAGAGTTTGAAAGACATCCTTTTTTGTAAATTTGACGCCTTTTTATCGCAATGATTGCATTTCATCACCGTTGAAATGATAATAATTTGTATTATTGCACAAAACTAAAATAAAACCATATAAAATGAGAAAAGTAATTATAGGTGCTTTACTAGTATCTTTTAGTCTGTCTTACGGACAGAGTGCTCTCCCAGGAGGAAACACCGGAGCAAGTTATTCAAGTACATTATCTATTGGGAGCCTTGGAGGAGATCACCCGGTATTCGGGGTCAAATCAGAAAATGCAGGACGAGCATTGAGATATGAAGATATTATCGGATCACCTTATCATACTACAGAATTTCATCTTGCCAAAGTAGCTGATAATTATGATAAAGTAACTGTGAGATACAATAGTTATACAGATGAAGTAGAATATCAAAAGGATGGGAAACCACTTGTTTTACCAAAAGAAGAACAGTTTTCCAGAATTGAAATAGCTTCTCCTAAAAGTACAATGGTGCTATTAGAGACTAAAGATGAATTAAGTGGATATTTCTTCGAGCTTGTTAACGGAAATAATAAACTTTATAAGAAAGTAAAAACGAAATTTAATGATGCTGTTCCTGCAGCAAATTCTTATGCTTCAGACAAAGCAGCATTTTTCAAAACATTAGATCCTGTTTATTACATTAAAACACCAAACGGGTTTATCAGAAAGCCTAAAAAGGATAAAGATATCTTTGCATTTTTCCCTGATAAAAAGGAACAAATTCAACAGTTTTTAAAAACTAATTCTATTAAACTGAATAAAGAAGAAGATCTGGTGAAGCTAGTAAACTTTTTAAATCAATAAAAAATAAAAGCCCTGCCGTTTAGGCAGGGTTTCTTCATTTTTGGTACTTTTATTAGAATAGCTCTCCAGCTATTTTTTTAATATTATCACTTTTCCCCATTGAGTAAAAGTGTAACACAGGAACTCCAAAATCCAAAAGTTCTCTGCATTGGGTAATTGCCCACTCTATTCCGATCTGCTTTACCGCTTCATTATTTTTTGCATTTTCCACTTCATTGATCAATTCTTCAGGAAGATCTATTTTAAATACCTGAGGTAAGATTTTCAAGTGTTTCTTTGTTGCAATGGGTTTAATTCCCGGAATGATTGGAACAGTGATTCCCATTTCTCTTGCTTTCTTAACGAATTCAATGTACTTTTTATTGTCAAAGAACATCTGAGTAACGATATAATCTGCTCCGGCATCTACTTTTTGCTTGAGCCATTTCAGATCATAATTCATGGAAGGAGCTTCCATATGTTTTTCTGGATATCCTGCTACTCCAATACAAAATTTATTGAGTTCATCACAAACCTGTTCCTCATTATGTAAATACTTTCCTCTTCCAAGATCGTTGATTTGATTTACGAGATCCATTGCACTGGCATGTCCTCCCTGAGTAGGTTCGAAATACTGATGTCCTTTCATAGCATCTCCTCGTAATGCCATCACATTATCAATTCCAAGGTACATACAGTCTACCAAAAGGTATTCTGTTTCTTCTTTGGTAAAACCTCCACAAAGCAGGTGAGGAACAGTATCTACGTTATATTTATGCTGAATGGCTGCACAAATCCCCAATGTTCCGGGACGCATTCTCGTAATACGACGTTCCATCAATCCATTACCTTTATCAAGATAAATGTATTCTTCTCTTGAGGTGGTAACATCAATGAATGGTGGTTTGAATTCCATCAACGGATCTATGTTCGTGTACAGATCTTCAATACCAATCCCCTTTTGTGGCGGAACCACTTCTAAGGAGAATAGGGTTTTTCCATTTGCGTTTTTAATGTGTTCTGTTATCTTCATATCAATTTTAATCTGCTAAATTTGGTGACAACCATTTTCTAGCTTCCTGGATGCTACAACTTCTTCTGTCTGCATAATCCTTAAGCTGGTCTTCTGTAATTTTTCCTAATCCAAAATACTTGGCATGCGGACTTCCGAAATAATATCCTGAAACGGCTGCAGTCGGGAACATGGCTAAGCTTTCGGTAAGGTATACCCCTATATTTTCTTTTACTTTTAAAAGATCCCAGATGGTACTTTTTTCCAAATGGTCAGGACATGCAGGATAACCAGGAGCGGGACGTATTCCTTTATACTTTTCTGCAATCAGTTCTTCATTACTTAATTCTTCCTGAACGGCATAGCCCCAATATTCTGTTCTTACTTTTTTGTGTAAAAACTCAGCATAAGCTTCTGCAAAACGGTCTGCCAGAGCCTTTACCATGATCGCATTGTAATCATCATTGGCTTTTTCATATTCTTCTGCCAATTCATCAGTTCCAAAACCTGTGGTCACACAGAAAGCCCCCATATAATCAGTTTTTCCTGTACTTTTTGGCGCGATGAAATCACTTAATGCCAGATAATCTTTCCCTTTTGATCTTTGAGCCTGCTGTCTTAGGGTTAAAAATTTAGCCTGTTCATTATTATTCTCATCAAAAATCAGAATATCATCCGTTTCATTGGAATTCGCTTTGAAAATTCCGAAGATTGCTTTTGCTGTTAATAGCTTTTCATCCAGGATTCTCTTTAAAATAACCTGAGCATCTTTGAATAATTCTTTTGCCTGTACTCCTACAACCTCATCTTCTAAAATATTGGGATATTTCCCATGAAGATCCCAGCTTCTGAAGAATGGAGACCAGTCGATGAAAGGTAATAATTCTCTCAGGTCCTGGTTTTCAACAACGGTTATTCCTAAATTGTTCGGTGTGAAAATGTCTTCGTTTTCCCAGTCTATTTTGAACTTATTTTCTCTTGCTTCTTCAATAGAAACATAGTCTTTATCTACCTGTCGGTTCAGGAATTTCTCTCTGAAGTCTGAATAGTCATTCTTCAGATCAGAAACATATTCTTTATTTCTGTCTCCCAATAATGAACTTACCACGTTTACTGCTCTTGAGGCATCATTAACGTGAACAACAGCATTCTTATATTTTAAATCGATTTTCACTGCAGTGTGTGCCTTTGAAGTTGTTGCACCACCGATTAACAAAGGAAAATCTAAGTTCTGTCTTTCTAATTCTGAAGCGATGTACACCATTTCATCCAAACTCGGAGTAATCAACCCGCTTAATCCGATTACATCTACTTTTTCTGCAATAGCAGTCTGAATGATCTTTTCAGCAGGAACCATTACACCAAGGTCAACTATTTCATAGTTGTTACACCCTAAAACTACGCTTACAATGTTCTTTCCAATATCGTGAACATCTCCTTTTACTGTAGCCATAAGGATTTTCCCATTAGCAGGTCTTGATCCGTCTTTTTCTGCTTCAATAAAAGGTTGTAAATAGGCTACTGCTTTTTTCATTACCCTTGCTGATTTTACTACCTGGGGCAGGAACATTTTTCCGCTTCCGAATAAGTCTCCCACTACACCCATTCCCGTCATCAGATTGATTTCAATGACATGGAGCGGTCTTTCAGCCGATTGTCTCGCTTCTTCTACATCTTCTTCAATAAAACGGTCAATTCCTTTTACCAGTGCATAAGTAATTCTTTCCTGTAATGGATTGTTTCTCCATTCCAGATCTTCAGTCTTTTCTTTTTTGACTGATTTATGTTTTTCGGAATAATCCAGAAGTCTTTCTGTAGCGTCTTCTCTCCTGTCAAGGATTACGTCTTCTACGAGTTCTAATAATTCTTTATTGATCTCATCGTAAACTTCCAGCATGGCAGGGTTTACGATTCCGATATTCATTCCAGCCTGAATGGCATGGTAAAGAAATACGGAGTGCATGGCTTCTCTTACGGTATCATTTCCACGGAACGAGAAAGAAACGTTGCTTACTCCCCCACTCACAGATGCATAAGGAAGGTTTTGTCTTACCCAACGTGTAGCTTCAATAAAATCGATGGCATTTTTTCTGTGCTCATCCATTCCTGTAGCTACCGGGAAGATATTTAAGTCAAAAATGATATCTTCTGCCGGAAAGCCAATTTGGTTCACCAAGATATTATATGATCGTGTTGAAATTTCTATTCTACGTTCAAGATTGTCAGCCTGCCCTACCTCATCAAACGCCATTACAATAACTGCAGCACCATATCTCTTGATAGCTTTAGCGTGTTTTATAAATTCTTCTTCGCCTTCTTTTAAGCTGATTGAGTTTACCACACATTTTCCTTGTGCCACCTGAAGACCTGCTTCCAGAATTTCCCATTTGGAAGAGTCTACCATGATTGGAATTCTCGCAATATCCGGTTCTGATGCAATTAAGTTCAGAAATTTGATCATGGATGCTTTACCGTCAATCAAACCATCATCAAAGTTAACATCCAGAATCTGAGCTCCACCTTCTACCTGATGACGGGCAATGTCTAATGCTTCAGAGAATTTTTCCTCTTTGATTAGTCTTAAAAACTTTTTGGAACCGGCAACATTAGTCCTTTCACCAACGTTGATGAAATTACTTTCCGGCGTTATGATAAGAGGTTCTAAACCTGATAATCTTAAATACTTCATCTATTTTATTCTTCTAAAATATAGTAGGCATTATTTGCATTCTGCCTCAATAAATCTCTATGTTTACCTAGAGCGGTTAACAATGGAAATCGTTTGTATGCCAAGTCATGTTCTTTAGCAAATTCTTCTATTTCTTCTGTAATCTCATTGTAATACATATAACTGTAATTGGGAAAAAGGTGATGAGCCACATGGAAATTAAAGTTTCCTAATACATTTCTTACCAACCAGTTATTTTCTTTTAAATCATTGGTCACTTCTAATTGATGACGAAGCCAGCTAAAAGGAAGCCCATTCTCTTTATTCAATCTTGGAAAAGCATTATCAGGAAGCGGATGCAAAGGCAATAAAACAAACAGTGCAAAAATGCTTGCTGAAATTACCTGTAAAAACCATGCTCCCAATGCCAGACCAATTGATACTTTAAAGAACACAACAGGAACTACAATCTGATAAAAAAAGTAAAATAGTTTATAGCTTACCATTTTTACTTTCTCTACAACAGGTATTCTTCCCTGGGTCTTTAAAATCACTCTTTCCTTATCAAAGAAGTCTCTGAAATCTCTTATGAACATCCAGTTGAACAAATACAACGGATATACTAAAAAGAAAAACCTATGCTGATACTTCTGTACTCCTTTTGCCTTAATCCAAGGCACTATTAGCAGCAAACCACTCTGCTCAATATCGGTATCCCAGCCATCCACATTCGGATAGGCATGATGGCTTGCGATATGTCTTTTCTTCCAGATATAGGAATTGGCTCCTATAAAATCAAAAATGTGTAAGACCAGATTATTGAGCTTTTTACTTTTATAAATATTATTATGGGCTGCCTCATGAATTAAATTCAAATAAATCAAAACCAGGGAAATTCCCATAAAAACAAAACTCAGAATGTAGACCCAATGTTTTTCAGCATTAAAAAGAGCAAAGAAATATAAACCAATATAGATCATGGGTAAAATCACCGCTTTAATCTTAATATAAACATCCCTGTTATCAGGAAGAGCTTCTACGCGTTGATTTACTCTCTTTCTCAATTCGTTAAACAACCTTGCGTCGTCTGAATCCTTTAAGTAACTCGGCTTTTCCATTATAGTTAAGTTTTGTGATTTACTTAAAGATAATATTTATAATCCAGCCTTCATTATTGATTTTAATTAAAAAAATCTATCAAATCAGACAAATTCTTTCAATTTTCTCGGCTCATACTTTTCTACCAGTTCTGCTATTGCTTTGATATGTTCAGGAGTGGTACCGCAGCATCCTCCGATAATATTGATCAATCCTTTTTCTACATATTCCTTAATCTGTCTTGCCATATCTTCTGGTGTTTCATCATATTTACCAAAAGCATTTGGTAAGCCGGCATTCGGATACGCTGAAACATAGAATTCTGAATTATGAGCTAAAGTTTCCAGATAAGGCGTTAATTGATCTGCTCCTAATGCACAGTTGAATCCAACACTTAATAAATTCAAATGAGAAACGGAGATCAAAAAGGCATCAGCAGTCTGCCCGCTTAATGTTCTTCCTGACGCATCTGTAATGGTTCCTGAAACCATGATGGGAATTTTAATTCCTCTTTTTTCCTGAAGTTCATCAATGGCAAACAAAGCAGCTTTAGCATTCAAAGTATCAAAGATGGTTTCTACCAATAGAATATCTGAACCTCCGTCTAATAAAGCTTCACATTGCTGTTTGTAAGCAACTCTCAGTTCTTCAAAAGTAATGGCTCTGTATCCAGGATCATTCACATCTGGGCTTAAACTAGCAGTTCTGTTCGTGGGACCTATTGATCCTGCTACAAATCTCGGTTTATCCGGATTTTTTGCAGTGTATTCATCACAGGCTTTTCTGGCAATCTTTGCAGACTCATAGTTCAGTTCATACACCAATTCTTCCATATGGTAATCTGCCATTGCAATAGTAGTTCCGGAGAATGTATTGGTTTCAAGAATATCCGCTCCTGCTTCAAGGTATTTCTTATGTACTTCTTCAATGGCCTGAGGCTGCGTAAGAGAAAGCAGGTCATTATTTCCTTTTACAGGATGTTCCCAGTCTTTGAAACGTTCGCCACGGTAATCTTCTTCTTCAAACTTGTAGCGCTGAAGCATGGTTCCCATAGCACCGTCTAGTACTAAGATACGTTCCTTTAGGGCTTTGTTTAGTGATTCTATATTTGTCATCTCTTTTATAGTTGTCGAGTGAGACTGATAGGTTTGGGGTTGATAGGTGGTTGATAGGACTTCGTTCTATCTTTGGTTAAATCGCCCCGTTGGGGCTCACTTTGTGATTAATCTAAGGCTTGTTTTAAGTCTGCGATGATGTCGTCTACGTTTTCTAAACCTACTGAACAACGGACTAATCCTGCTGTAATTCCTACTTCGTTTCTTTCTTCGTCTGATAGTTTAGAGTGTGTGGTAGATGCCGGATGTGTGACGATCGTTCTTGTATCACCAAGGTTTGCAGAAAGTGAACACATTTGTATCTTATCAAGGAAATTTCTTCCGCCTTCTATTCCTCCTTTGATTTCAAAAGCTACGATGTTTCCTCCAAGTTTCATTTGCTTTATTGCGACTTCATAGCTTGGGTGAGATTTCAGGAATGGATATTTTACCAATTCTACGTTAGGATGGCTTTCTAAAAACTCAGCAACCTTCAATGCATTTTCACAATGTTTTTCAACACGGATTGCTAATGTTTCCAGACTTTTTGATAATACCCATGCATTAAAAGGAGACAATGCAGGTCCTGTATTTCTTGCGAAAAGGTAAATTTCTCTGATCAGGTCTTCTTTTCCTACTGCAATTCCGCCTAATACTCTTCCCTGCCCGTCAATCAGCTTCGTTGCAGAATGTACAACAACATCTGCACCATATTTGATAGGCTGTTGAAGATAAGGTGTTGCAAAACAATTGTCTACAATAAATATTAAGTTATGTTTCTTTGCAATCTGTCCGAAAAACTCCAAATCCAGAATTTCAATTGCCGGATTGGTAGGGGTTTCAAGATATAGGATCTTTGTATTCGGTTTTATATATTGTTCTACATTCTCAGCATCTTCTGCTTTGAAGTAGGTAGTTTCAATATTCCATTTCGGGAAATACTTTGTGAATAAAGTGTGAGTAGATCCAAAAACCGACTGACAGCTTACGATATGATCTCCTGCACTTAATAGTGCTGCAAATGTAGAATAGATAGCTGCCATTCCTGTTGCAAAGGCATATCCCGCTTCTGCACCTTCCATTTTAGCAATCTTCTCTGTAAATTCAGATACATTCGGATTAGAGAAACGACTGTATAAGTTTTTAGGTTTTTCTTCAGCAAAACTTGCTCTCATATCTTCAGCATCCTGAAAAATAAAGCTGGATGTAAGATATAACGGTGTGGAATGTTCATCAAACTGAGATCTCTCCGTTTGGGTTCTTATTGCTGATGTTTCGAAATTTTCCATATAGTTTTAATTTGTCAATTTACCAATGCATCAATCTAACAGTTTAACAATGAAATTCTTCGATTTGCCAGAATGACAATGATAGCCATTGGTAAACTGTTACATTGTTAGATTGCTACATTAATTTTATTTTGTTTCACTTAGTCTTAAAATATCCCCGAATACTCCTCTTGCCGTTACTTGCGCTCCAGCTCCGGCTCCCATGATAACAATAGGATTTTCACCATAACTTTCTGTGTAGATTTCAAAGATGGAATCTGATCCCTTCAATTGTCCTAAAGCTGAAGTTGCAGGAACAGAAATCAGTTTTACATCCAGTTCGCCTTTGTCTTTCTGTAAATCACCATGTAAGTCACCCACGTATCTCAATACATGACCTGGTTCCTGATTTTCTTTTATCTTTTGGTATTCTTCGTCTAATTCTTCAAGTCTTGTAAGGAATTCTGACTTTGAAACTTCAAGTAAGCTTTCCGGAACAAGGTTTTGAATATTGATATCTTCAAACTCATTGATTAAATCAAGTTCTCTAGCCAAAATCAAAAGCTTTCTTGCTACATCATTCCCTGATAAATCTTCTCTTGGGTCCGGTTCTGTGTATCCTTTTTCTAAAGCTTCATTGATGATCGTTGAAAATTTATCATCTCTCAACGAGAAATTATTGAAAACATAGCTTAAAGTTCCTGAGAAAACTCCTTTGATTCTTGTGATATTTTCTCCTGAAAGGTGTAATAATTTGATGGTATCAATTAATGGCAGACCTGCTCCTACATTGGTTTCATATAGATAACGTCTGTTCTTTTTATTCAACGTATATCTTAGTTTTCTATATTCTTCGATAGGAAGAGTGTTGAAAATTTTATTGGAAGAAACCAGATCAAAACCATTTTCAGCCAATGCCTGATAATTTTTAACAAAATCCTTGCTTGCCGTGTTATCTACAACAATCAGATTCTCCAGTTGGTTTTCATTGGAGAAATTGATAAGCTCCTCAACATTCGATGGGCGCTCTGCTGTTAAAACCTCATCTGTCCAGTTATTATCAAAACCTTTTTTGTTGAAAGCAATTTTCTTTGAATTGGCTACAGCAACTACTTTAAGGTCTATCTTTTTACGTCTTTTGATCTCTTCTGAAGACTCAAGAACCTGCTGGATCAGTGTTTTTCCTACATTTCCATGCCCGATAATGGCAAGATGAACGGTTTTAGGTTTTTTAAAGATTTCGGATTCGATGATATTTTTTGTTTTCTCATCCTGTGAAGATGTCACTACAATATTAACTCTGTTTTCTCCTGCCACTTGATTTAATAGCAATGGGAAAACATTGTTTCTTGCCAGCTCTGCAAAAACTTTATTGGAGTCTTCTGCTACAAAACCGATCACAGAAACATTATTGATACTGTATATTTGAGATACTTTTCCTGATTTTCTTTCTTCTTCAAATTCATCAATAAGACAAGCCACTGCTTTTTCCGCATCATTCTCGTGAACCAAAATAGAGATTCCGTTTTCTATAGCCTGCTGAGAGATTACTCCCACACTGATACGCGCTAAAGTAAGCGCTTTAAAAATTCGTCCATCAATTCCGATTTCTCCCAAGAAATCTTCTCCTTCAAATTTGATGATTGATCTGTTCTTCAAAAATTTTATTTCGTTAGCGTTTTTCATTACTCTATAAAATGTTTTTTATGATATTATTTAATTGTTGATATTCCATTAGGAAGGCATCGTGCCCGTGTATAGATTGGATCTCATGATAAGAAACATCCTTCTTTTTCTCTTTTAATGTCTCAAAACACATTCGGATTTCAGAAGCCGGAAAGAAAAGGTCTGTATCTACGGAGATCACGTGCATTCGTGCTTCTATTTTCTCCAGAGCTGTTTCATCAGTATTTAGATTCATCAGCAAATGATTCATCAGCTTGTATGCTTGTAAACTAAACCTTTCGTTTAGCACATTACCATGATAAATAAGCCAATCTTCTGATTCTAAGCGTTGTTTTTCCTTATTGTATTTATTTTGAAATCTTTCATTAAGAGATTCTGGAGTTCTGTAACACAACATCGCATGAATTCTCGCTTTTTGTAATGGCTCATCTTTATCATTCAATAAGAATTTCTGAACCAGACATTGTGCATGCAGCCAATCATGTGTTCTGTAATCACAGGCAATAGGAATAAAAATTTCTGCGAGCTTAGGTTGCTTTGCTAACATTTCCCAAGCAATTCCTCCACCAAGGGAGCCTCCAATAATGGCGTATAGTTTTTTGATATGTAAAGCTTCTAATCCTTTCAGAAATATATTGCCTATATCTGAAGGAGTAAAATCTTCATAATCTTCAATTAAAAAATGATCGTATCCGTTTCCTGGAATGTTGAAACACAGAACTGTATATTTGTTTGTATCAACGATCTGATTTTCTCCTATCAATTGTTTCCACCATCCTTTGTCACCAGATACTGTTGAATTTCCGGTAAGAGCGTGGTTAATCAAAATGATGGGAGCTGTAAACAAGTCTTTCCCGAAAAGCTCATAGCTCAACGAGATATTGTATTCCTTTTGGGAATGGGTTTGATACGAAAGATTAATATAGTTTAGTTCTGTTTTCAATTCTATTAAATTTTAATACAATTGAAAATGCCACAGGAAATGGCTGAAAAGAACTTCAGTAAGTTATCTGTCCAAAAATTACTTTGGTAGAACGTAGCACCTTCTTTGCTTGCGCAAAGGGTTGCTAAGGTTTCATAGGGTCTAATCCCTCAACCTTTCTTGATAACATTTTCAATATTTGAATGAACGAATGGTGCAAAGGTAGTTCTTTTCTTTTAAAATCAAAAAAAAATTAATTTAATATTTTAAAAAGCCCTTAAACACAAGTATATCAGAGGAATATTAATTATTATTCAGATAGAAGGAATTGGAATTATTTTACAAAAAAACTAACTTCGTATTGAAAAATGATGACATATGATCGCCGAAAAGGAAAGATTACAAGATACTAAATGGAAAAACTGGGGACCTTACGTTAGTAACCGTCAATGGGGAAATGTACGTGAGGACTACAGTTCTGATGGAAATGCGTGGAACTATACCAATCATAATAATGCAGAAAGTTATACTTATCGTTGGGGAGAGGAAGGTATTGCCGGAATGTCTGATGTAAAACAACTTTTTTGTTTTGCTTTTTCGTTTTGGAATAAAAAGGATAAAATTGTAAAGGAACGTTTCTTCGGATTGAGCAATCCTCAGGGAAATCATGGTGAAGACATCAAGGAAATTTTCTATTATCTGGATAACACACCTACTCATAGCTATATGAAAATGGTTTATAAGTATCCGATCAATGAGTTTCCTTATGATGAACTGGTAGCGGAAAACGGAAGACGCAGTAAGCAGGAACCTGAATATGAAATTTTTGATACAGGGATATTTGATAATGACGCTTATTTTGATATTTTCATAGAATACTGTAAAGCGGATCACAATGATATTCTAGCAAGAGTAACAGTTTGTAACCGAAGTCAGCAGGACGCACCGATTGTAGTTGCACCAACGGCATGGTTCAGAAATAACTGGAAATGGGGTTACAACACTTATAAAGCTGAAATGTTTGCTTCACATGACGGAAGTATTAATATTGAGCACGACAGTATTTCTATCAAGAAGTTTTATTCAAGAAAGGATAATAATCAAAGGGTGTTTTGCGAAAATGAAACCAATACCCCCAAGCTGTATGGAGCTCCTCAGGCTGAAAACACTTACTTTAAGGATGGTATCAATAATTTTATCATTCATCATAGCAATACGGTAAACCCTGAAGAAAGAGGAACAAAAGCTTCTTTTTTGATTGATGAAATAATTGGTGCCGGACAATCTGAAACTTTTGAATTCAGATTTTGCCCCGAAGCCACTGCTGAACCTTTTGAAAGTTTTGATGAGATTTTTAATACCAGAAAAGCCGAAGCCGAAGAATTTTACAATGAAGTTCAAAATGATACGACGAATGAAGATGAAAAAAATGTTCAGAGACAAGCTTTTGCCGGACTTCTTTGGAATAAACAATTTTACCACTACAATATAGGAAAATGGCTGAAAGGTGATCCCAATTTTGAAGCTCCGAGAAACTTTAATGAATATGTAAGAAATACGGAATGGAACCATCTTCACAATAAAGATATTATTTCCATGCCTGATAAATGGGAATATCCATGGTACGCAACCTGGGATCTTGCTTTCCACTGTGTTCCTTTATCTATCATTGATGCAGAATTTGCCAAAGGTCAACTTTTACTTCTTACCAAGGAATGGTATATGCATCCTAACGGGCAGCTGCCAGCCTATGAATGGAATATGAGTGACGTAAATCCGCCTGTACATGCTTGGTCTTGCTTCAGAGTTTTTAAGATTGATGAAAAGAATAATGGAAAACCAGATTTATTATTCCTTGAAAAAGTCTTCCAGAAACTTCTTTTGAATTTCACCTGGTGGGTGAACAGGAAGGATAAAAATGGAAAAAATATATTTGGGGGAGGCTTCCTTGGACTGGATAACATCGGTGCTTTCGACCGAAATATGGTTTTAGAAGATGGGCAGTATCTTGAACAGGCAGACGGAACCAGCTGGATGGCAATGTATGCACTGAATATGATGCGAATTGCTATGGAACTGGCTCAGTATTATCAGGTATATGAAGATATGGCGATAAAGTTCTTTGAACATTATCTGTATATCGCGGAAGCTATGGAAAACCTGGGTGAAGGAACCAAGGGCTTATGGAATGAGGAAGATGGATTTTTCTATGATGTTCTACAGCTTGGAAACGGAAACAGTGTTTCTTTACGATTAAGAAGTATTGTTGGACTGATTCCTCTTTTTGCTGTAGAAATTGTAGATCACCGCCTTTTGGAAAAGATGCCGAATTTCAAAACCAGAATGGAGTGGATCTTAAAAAACAAACCGGAACTGACAAAATTGGTTTCTCATTGGGATGAAGAAGGTCAGGGCAGAAAACATCTGATGAGTATTCTTCGTAAAAACAGATTAACAAAAGTTTTATCGAGAATGCTTGATGAAAAAGAGTTTTTAAGTTCTTACGGAATTCGTGCAATGTCTAAAGTATATGAAGAAAATCCGTTTGTGTTCTCGGTTCATGGTAATGAAAACGTAGTGTATTATACGCCTGCGGAAAGTGATAGCCGAATGTTTGGTGGAAATAGTAACTGGCGTGGACCGATCTGGTTTCCTATCAATTTCCTGATCGTAGAAAGTTTACAGCGTTTCCATTACTATTATGGAAATAGCCTGAAAGTAGAACTCCCAACAGGAAGTGGAGACAAGAAAAATTTGGATGAAGTAGCTCAGAACATCAGCAAACGACTTTGCTCTATTTTCTTAAGGGATGAAAATGGTCAGCGTGCCTTTAATGGAGGAAATCCAAAGTTTAATTATGATGAGCATTTTAGAGACTATATCACATTTTTTGAATATTTCCATGGAGATAACGGTCGTGGTGTTGGTGCTTCTCATCAAACAGGATGGACAGCTACTGTGGCGAAATTGATAAAACCAAGACTTACCTTCTAATGAATAATAAAAAACCGGATGAAACATCCGGTTTCTTTTTTGTACACTAATTTTTTTGCCACGAATTCACGAATAATTTGTTCACATAAAGCCTATATACTTATTTCTTATAGGATCGTATATTATTAAAACATTATAGGTTTCGGAAACCTATAATGTTTATATTATCCAGTTTTAATAGAAACATTAGTGGCTAAATAAAAAAATGAGGCTTAAAAGCCTCATGTATTGTTTTAAATTTTTTCTCCGTTAACGAATACTTCGTATCCGATTTCTACGTTTGGTTCTAACGTTTTTGATACAGAACAATATTTTTCGAAAGATAATTCTGCAGCTTTCAAGGCTTTCTTAGGATCAATTTCTCCTTCTAAAAGAAATTTTACTTTAATAGACTTAAAAGGTTTTGCATCATCTACCTGGACTCTCTCTCCTTCTACTTCTGCCTGAAAGCTTTTAATATCCTGACGTTGTTTCTTTAAAATGGATACCACATCTATTCCGCTGCATCCTGCTACTGCCATCAGGACACTTTCCATTGGAGAAACTCCTTTAGCTCCCGGCTGAGAAGTATTGTCCAAAAGGATAGAATTTCCCTGTCCATTTGTGCATTCAAATAAAAAATCGTCGTTTATTCTGTTAAGTGTTATTTTCATTATTGCTTATTACTTGATACAAAATTATAAAATTCCTCTGGCTTTTATCTCCAAATATTTATTGATAACGTCAATATTCAAATTCTCAGGAAGTGTATAAACGGTATAAATTCCATATTTACGAAGTTCCTGAATGATGAGTTTCTTTTCAAATTCAAATTTTTCTGCGACAATTTCATCATAAATCTCCTGCATATTTTCAGGGTTCTTGTTGATCATAGTCTGCAATTCTGAGTTTTTAAAGAATACGACGACCAACAGATGATTTTTTGCTATTCCGCGAAGATATTTCAACTGGCGGTTTAATCCGTCCAATGTTTCAAAATTGGTAAAAAGCAAGATAAGACTTCGTTGATTGATCGTATATTTTACATCCTGATACAATCTGTTGAAATCACTTTCAAAGAAATCTGTTTTAATATTATAAAGAGCTTCTGATATTTTTTTCAGCTGCCCGGATTTATTGTCTGCGGCAATTTTATTTTCTGCTTTTTTGGAAAAAGTCATCATCCCTGCTCTATCTCCTTTTCGTAAAATAATATGAGACAAAGCCATCGTTGCATTAATGGAATAATCCAAAAGACTCAACCCATTGAAAGGCATTTTCATGGTTCTCCCTTTATCAATCAACATAAAAATACGCTGTGATTTTTCATCCTGAAACTGATTAACCATTAATCGGTTCGTCTTGGAAGTCGCTTTCCAGTTGATTGTTCTGATATCATCTCCCGGAACATAGTCTTTGATCTGTTCAAATTCCATGGTGTGTCCCAGTTTTCTGATCTTTTTGATTCCTCCCATCATAAACTCACTCTGCAATGCCATCAATTCATATTTTCTGAGATGAATAAAAGACGGATAAGATGGTAACATTGCATCTTTCTGGAATGTAAATCTCCTGGCAACAAATCCTAATGGAGATGAAGCGTAAATATTTAAGTTTCCAAAGTGATACTCTCCTCTTTCTTTTGGTTCCAAAGTATATTGAAAGAAAGTATTAGCTCCAGCCAGAATAGGTTTTTCAATCAGGAAATCTCTCTTCTGAAACTGAAAGGGAATTTCATCAATGATCTTAGTAGTTATCTTAAAACTGTAATTATTTTTAATATCAATCTTTACAAAGTTCTCATCACCATTAGATAATTTTTCCGGTAATATCCTTTGAGCCTGTAACGCATTCTTTTGATTAAAAACAAGTAAACAATCTACCATAAAAGCAAGAAAACAGATCAACAGTACAATATGAGCGGCCCACATTAATCCGGGAAAGAAAAATGCAAGAACATAAAGTATTCCCACTCCGATAAGTGTAAAGAAAAAGCGGGTATTGATATATAAGTTTTTCATTATTTAGGTTGCAGGAATTAAAATTCAATAAGTAAGGTTAATTCCTCAGTATTAAATTCTGCTCTATCTTGGTATTTCAATTCCTTCTAATATTTGACGGATAATTTCATCAGCTGTCAGCCCTTCCATTTCTCTTTCTGGAGAAACAATGACTCTGTGTCTTAATACAGCATAGCTTGCTTCTTTAATATCTTCAGGGGTTACAAAATCTCTACCTCTTAATGCTGCAAATGCTTTGGAAGCGGTAAGAAGTGCTAATGATGCTCTTGGTGAAGCTCCCAGATATAAGAACTGATTTTCTCTTGTGTTGATAATAATCTTAGCAATATATTCCATCAATTGGGCTTCGACAATGATCTCCTTTACCAGATGTTGATAGTTTTTCAACTGTTCTGCTGTGATTACTTTATTGACAACTTCTGTTTTATCTTCTCTTTTGCTTTCGTGCTGGTTTTTAATGATCGCTATTTCCTGCTCAAGGTTAGGATATCCTACATTTATTTTAAAAAGAAAACGGTCCAGCTGAGCTTCCGGAAGTCTGTAAGTTCCTTCGTGTTCAATCGGATTTTGTGTAGCGACTACCAGAAAAGGTTCTTCCATGATATAGCGGTTGCCATCCATTGTAATTTGTCTTTCTTCCATTACCTCAAATAAGGCAGCCTGAGTTTTTGCCGGAGACCTGTTGATCTCATCAATCAGTATAAAATTCGAGAAAATAGGTCCTTTTTTAAATTCAAATTCTGAATTCTTCATGCTGAATACCGATGTCCCCAATATATCAGAAGGCATAAGATCCGGTGTAAACTGAATTCTGCTGAAACCAACATCGATGGTTTTTGCCAATAGTTTTGCCGTAATTGTTTTTGCTACTCCGGGCACCCCTTCAATAAGAACGTGTCCATTGGAAAGTAAAGCCGCAAGAAGATGTTCGATCATGCTTTCCTGCCCTACTATTACTTTACCTATCTCTGTTTTTACTTTATCCAGGCTCGCACGAAGTTCAATCATATCGATTCTCGACTGAAACTGTTCTTCGTTTTTATTGAGATTTATAGAAGTTTGATTTTCTGTGTTTGGGTTATCAAGGTTTTCCATAATAAAATTTAATTTACCAATCTAACAATATAGCAATGTAACAATTATATTCATTAAGAATAGTATTTAATTATCATTGGTAAACTGTTACATTATTATATTGTTATATTATTTAAGTATTTCGTCAAGCAGTTTATTGATCCTTCCTAGATCTTCCTTCATTACGCTCGCATAGGGATCCTGTGCTTTTTTGATCAGACTGATTGCTTCATTGATTGTTTCCATGGTTTTCCCTGTCTTTAACTGAAGTTTTTTAGCAAATTCTTCATCGAGGTTTTGGGTATCAATCAACAAGTCTATTCTTACTTTATTCAGAAAGTATTGGGCTTTCTTCGCCATCATATCATGAAAATCTCCTTCCTGAAGATAAAGATTTCCAATACTTTTCACAAAATCTAACGAGGTATTTCTTAAAGGTTCTATCACAGGAACAATTCTCTGTTTTCTTTTAGCATTAAAGAAAATAAAAAGAACAAGACCTCCCAGGAATAGCCACCATGCATACTTCAAGGCAGGATTTCCCAATATAAACCTCATAAAGAAGCTTGACGTATTGGACTTATTTTCTATAAACCAAAGCGTTTCTCTATCCTGAAGATAAGAAAAAACATCTTGGGTGTATTTTACATTTCCAGGCTTTAAAAGATAGTAATTGGTAAGAAAAAGCGGTTCGCTATGGGCATAAATAGTTCCCTTTCCAAACTTTATCTTAATGAAGTTTGCCTGATCTGTATTCTTTTTTTCTACCGTTTTTCCAAGGATCTCTGTACCTGGTTTGATGAATGAAAATCCTCTTCCTGAAGGAAACTTATCTAATTTAATAAAATCATTCTGATATTTCTTATCTGTAAATTTCAGTACATTTTCTTCTTCAAAGGATATATCTGAAGCATAGAAACCAATACTGTCTGAAATGTTTCTTGGTATACGGCTTATGATCAGCATCGCATCTGAACCATTGGATACCTGATCCATTATTTTCTTCCACGATTCCCCATCAATTTCTTTTTCAATCACAAGAATGTTATGATTTCCTTTCTTGTGCTGACTATAATATTCGTAAGGAGCCTGATCAATTTTTTTCAGATTATTCTTGAAAAGGTCTTTCGCTTCGTTATTAAAAACAAATAATCCGAAAGGTGATTTTCCATTAATATCAAAATTCTTTCGCCAGTCTGTAGTTTCTTTTTTGTTAACTTCAAGCAACGCCAAAATAACCATCACAATGATGAAAATTACAGCATATATTTTGAAAGTTTTATTCATGGTTAATTTCGTTATGGTTTAAATGCCTGATATTGGTTTTTAAATTTCTGATAGCTTTGCTCATCAATACTGAATTCTCCGTACCAGACATATTCGAAGATGTAAGACAGTTCTGAAAATCCTTTTTTAAGATCCTGAACTTTCAATTCTGCTACATAATCTTTATTTGTTTTTTCAGGATTCCAGTTAATTAGTTTTTTATCGCTTAGTTTTTTTAAGGCAAATAAGAACTGATAACGTACTGCCGAACGATAATCTCCTTCATGCTCAAACTTTGCAATGCTTTCAGGAAAATTGATTTCGTGGATATTTTCGTGTAATTCTTCTACATTCAGATCCAGCTTTTTATTCTTTCTACCGAAGATAAAGTTTCCGTCTTTTCCAAGGATATACCTAATGATAAAATAAAGAAGAAATCCAACCAGAATAATGGCGAATAAACGGACAAGTGCTACTGTAAATTCTGAAGATTTAGCAAAAACGGTCTCTCCAAAAATGCTTCTCAAAATCTTATCTACTTTCCTCATCAGCTTTTGCCAAAAGGATTCTCTGGGTTTTGATACTGAATAGTCAAACTCGTTTCCTTTATACCTGGATGGTACATTTTCTTTGAACTGTTTTGGGTAAACTTCATTTTCTGTAACCGGTTTCTTCATCAGTACAGAATCTGCCCGAAGCATATTATGATAATGCTCGGTACTCAATGAATCTCCCAGATAATCATCCACAGGAGCAGAATCCTGACCTTGTACAAAGCCAAAAGACAATAAAAATACTATGAAAAAAAGAATTTTATTCATTAATGCCAATGGTATCTATTTCTTCTAATTCTACTTTCTGATGAAGATCTGTTCGACTGTCATAATACATTAATCCTGCATTGATGTACATTAGATTTGAAAGGAAAAACGAAACAAGAATTGATATTCCATACAGTACTGAAAATACAATTCCAAACATTCCTGTAAAAGGGTTTTCCTCAAACCCTCCATCTGAAGGAGAAGTAAGAAGTGAACCATATATGAAAAACATCGGAACAAGCGTAAAAATAGACGTTGCAATGTACATAATGATAAACATTACAAATGCAGCCCCCCAATACTTCCAATATGGAGATTTCTCACTTCCGTTCGGATATGAAAACTGTGATCTCACAGAATAGCTTAAACTTTCTAGAAATCCTCTTTTTGAATTGAAATAATCATACATCAGGAATGTAGTGACATTAAATAAAGTAGGATACAAAAGCAAGATCAGAAAAACTCCTATGAAAATCAGAATAAGAGCGTAAGAAAAACCTATGATAAATAATGCTATAGGTGTTACTATAAATATCATTCCCACACAAAGCTTTGCTATTCTTCCGGCATTCTGCTTAAAATCTGTCAGAATCTCGTCTGCTTTTACTTTCTTGGCACCCTGAGCAATTCTTTTCAGATAAAACACTGGATAAAGGTAATTCACAATAGCCAAAACAATAAAAAACAATAGCACCAGAACCCCTACTCCTACCAGTAATGCTGCATTATTTGAAAAGTATTCTTCAAAATAAAAGCTCCCACCGTTAATGTTTCCTCCAAAAAAATATATAAAGAATTCTTTGTACCCGAAAATGAAAATTGTTACCATTAAAACCAATAGCAATCCATTGATCAGGGCATAGTTCGTTAAATAATTCTTTCCGTATAACTTGAAGAAATTAAAACTGTCACTGATGAAAGTTCCAAAATCTCTTTTTTTATAAAATTGTATCATTGATCTGTTTATTAGTTTTTTTGTTAACAATAGACGGATACACGAAGTAATAAAATCCTATCACAGCAAGTGAACCGAAGATAATTACCAGATTCAGAAACAAAGGCATTTTCAAAGCATGTCTTGTCACATATCCTTCAATAATCCCGGCGCATATTGTAAATGGAATGGTACTTAAAAATATTTTAAATGAATCCTGAAATCCTTTTTTAAAGGAATTAAACCGTGAAAAAGTTCTCGGAAACAAAATAGAAGCACCAAGGATTAACCCGCACATTGCTTCCACGACCATTGCAAAAATTTCAAAGACTCCGTGAAGCCAGATACCTCTCGCACTATCTTTCAGCGCTCCGTAATCATAGAAAAAATATTGGAAAGAGCCCAGCATTACACTATTTGACAGCAAAGCAAACAAGGTTCCCACTCCACCTGCAATTCCGTAAATGTACAATTTCGCACCTACCTGGATATTATTAAAAATGATTCCGATAGTCGTTCCCCAGGTTGTACCGCTTTGGTAAACACCAACGGCATTGTTGTTTTTAATATTTTCGATAGTTTCATTTACATAACTTTCACCCAGAATGATATTGGCAAATTCTTTATCATAAACAGCAGAAATCACTCCTATAGACGTGAACAGAATAAAGAAAAGGAAAGCATACAACAAATATCTTCGGTACTGATATACCAGTAAAGGAACTTCAGTTTTAAAGAAATAAACCAATCTGTTCTCTTCTACTCTTTTCGTTTTATAGATCTTTTGGAAAATCTGGGAAGACAGGTGATTCAGGTAAACTGTAGTATTGCTTTTAGGGTAATAAGTTTGAGCAAAAGAAAGATCATTGATCAGGTTAATATACAACGAAGACAGGTCGTCAGGATTTTTTTTAATTTTCCCATCGATAACCTGTTCTATTCCCAACCATTTTTCTTTATTTTGTTTAATGAAATAAACTTCTCTCATAATTGTAAAGGCTAAAATAATAAAAATTATGTCTCAAATTGCGATAAATACCTCACAAAATGTAAATATTAACTTTACTATTGCCAGTGTAGGAGAAAGAATGCTTGCATTCATTATTGATCTTCTGATAAGGGTTGCTTATGTAGTGATTGTGCTTTATCTGTTTTTCAATATTCTGGATTTGGGATATATTTTGAATGGTCTGGACACATGGTCTGTAATGGCTGTTTATTTAATCCTTACATTTCCCACCTACATCTATCCCGTTGTTCTGGAAAGCCTCATGGAAGGGCAAACTCCCGGTAAAAAATTAATGAAAATACGTGTTGTAAAGATTGATGGTTACCAGGCAAGTTTCGGGGATTATATGATCCGATGGGTATTCAGACTTGTTGATGTTTCTTTTGCTGGAGCCGTAGGTTTAATTTCAATGATCGTTTCCAAAAACAATCAGCGTTTGGGAGATATCGCTTCCGGTACAGCAGTGATTTCTTTAAAGAACAACATTAATATTTCACATACTATTCTTGAAAACATTCATGAAGACTACATTCCCTCATTTCCACAAGTTATAGCTCTCAGTGATAATGACATGAGAATCATCAAGGATAATTATACAAAAGCAGTGAGAACGGATGACCGTCAGATTATCCATAAATTATCTGACAAGATCAAAAGCATTCTAAAGCTGGAAATAGATCCTACTAAAATGACTGAAAAGCAATTCATCAATGTCATTATTAAAGATTACAACTATTATACAGGAAAAGATAATTAGTAAACAACCAATTTTCCCCGGTGTAATTTTTGTATATTTAACATTAAAGTTTGAATCATGAAATTTGAAAACAATAAATCCGGAAACGGAGGTGTTCTTACGCTGAATAACGAGGTAAAAGAAGTTGGAAGATTAACCTATACTATTTTTCCCGAAGATCAGAAACTGATTATTTCTTTTGTGCTTGTTCACCCTGAATTTGAAGGCAGAGGGATGGGAAAATATTTAGTAGAAGAAGCTATTAAATTTGCCAGAGAAAACAAATGGAACGTCTATCCTCACTGTTCTTATGCAAGAGCTGTTATGACAAGAATGAATGATGTGGAAGATATTTTCTTAAAGAATTAAAACTTCATTCACCAGAATATTTTCAATATCATCAGGGTAGTCTACATCCAGATGATGATCAGACGCTACCCACTCCATAATTTCCTGTAAATTTAAAACCTTGGAATTGGAAATCCCCATCTTATCCAAAGCACAGGCATTACATTCCTGTTCATATTGATTATGAATAGGAATCACAAACAATTTTTTGCCTAAGAAAAGAGCTTCGGCAGGACTTTCAAAGCCCGCGTTGCATAAAACTCCTTCACACCCTTCAAAGTATTTCAGATATTGAGTTTCGTCGATAGGAAAAACTTCTACATTCTTTATCTTTACCTGAACCTTACTATATTTTGAAAACACTTTCCATTCTACGGGAATCTTTCTTAAAACCTTAATAATATTTTCATCCGCAAAACTTGGAAGATAAACAAGGTAATATCCTTTTTTATAAGGATTTAAACTCCTGATTTTTCTACGAATTACAGGTTTTTTAATCTGAGGGTGATAATTTTCAAAATGAAACCCTATTTTTCTTTCACTGGGAACGTAGTATTTTAATATTAATTCTCCCAGAAAGTCTTTCTTTTGAGGTTTGGGTGTTTCAGGAAAACTCATAGATGCCTGATGACTAAGTTCAATCATTGGCAGCTTCTTTAACTTGGACGCCCAGCCTGTTAAAGGCTCATAATCATTTATGATAAGATCATATTGCGAAAGTTCCAGATTTCTTATTGTCTTTGCTGCCTCAATAAAACTATTATCTGTAAACGTTTTGCGATAGGATAAACCGCCTGTTTTATTATAAAGCAAGGAAATACCTTTATATTGAAAGTTAATATCGAAATCAGCCTTTAATTGCGACTGATGTCCACTGATCAGTGTATCAACCGACGCATACTTTTTGAGTATCGGTATTATCTCTTGTGCTCTGGCGATGTGTCCGTTGCCAGTTCCCTGAAATGCATACAAGATCTTCATTAGGAAAAATTAGTTACAATTTTCAAAAGTGCAGAATTATCCATTTCCGGAATCTCCTCTGCTTCATCATCTTTTAGTAAGTGTTTATGATCATCATAGTAAAAGATCTTCCACTCTTTTTCATTGTATTCTAGTGCAGATAGATTTTCAATCCAATCTCCGGAATTAAGATAAGTACATGATCCTTTTTTATTAATAACCTCCCTAATCTGTGGCTGATGAATATGTCCACAAACTACATAATCGTATTGATTGTCTATAGCCAATTCTGAAGCGGTAAGCTCGAAATCTCCGATATATTTTACTGCCTTCTTAACATTATTTTTAATTTTTTTTGAAAATGAATATTTTTCTTTACCCATTTTCTCCAGAAACCAATTTACAACATTATTGATAATGATTAAAAGATCATAGCCTTTACCACCAAGTTTGGCAATCCATTTAGAATGCTGGACCGATGCATCGAAAACATCACCATGAAAAATCCATGTCTTTTTTTCATCAATGGTCAAACAGATTTTATTACAAACTTTAAGTTTTCCCAATTCGAAATCCGTAAACTTACGGAACATCTCATCATGGTTACCTGTAATATAATAAACGTCTGTATTTTTTGTAGCAAATGAAAGGATCTTTCTGATCACCTTCAAATGAGGTTTAGGGAAGTAAGACTTTTTGAATTGCCAGATATCAATAATATCGCCATTCAACACTAACGTTTTAGGCTGAATAGAATTGAGGTATCTCAGCAATTCCTTAGCCTTACATCCATAAGTTCCCAAATGAACATCCGATATGACAACTAACTCAACGTTTCTTTTCATCCGTATATTTTTCAGCTTTTAAATTTGCTGGACAGAAAGCCTGAATATTTTTCTAATAAAAAACTACAACCAGACATTTCCTACATTTTTACAAAGAAACTAATTGAAAGTTAACTGTATATGAATGCTATATTATTTTTTATAAAGAGTTCATTAGCTCTTCTGAGATTTCCATATTGTGGTAAACGTTCTGAACATCATCATCGTCCTCGAAACGTTCAAGCATTTTCATATTTGCTTTGAACTGTTCTTCCGTTACTTCTTTTGTATTATTCGGAATTCTTTGTAATTCCGCACTTTTTGCTTCAATTCCAAGTTCATCCAGCTTGTGAGATAAAGAACCGAAATCTTCGAATGCCGTAGTGATCATTACTTCTTCCTCATCTTTTTCTACATCTTCTGCTCCACCGTCAATCATTTCCATTTCGAAATCATCCCAATCCATTTTGATTTGAGCCAAATCAATTGTGAAAATACCTTTTCTGTCAAAGATAAATGCTAGTTCACCATTTTTACCAAGGTTTCCATCAAACTTGTTAAAGACAGCTCTCACGTTTGCTACGGTTCTTGTAGTATTGTTAGTTGTACATTCTACAAAGAAAGCAACCCCACCTTGTCCATATCCTTCATAAGTAACTTCTTCGTAGTTTTCAGCATCAGCACCACTTGCTTTTTTGATTGCTCTTTCTACATTATCTTTAGGCATGTTTGCCCCTTTCGCATTCTGGATACATCTTCTCAATGCAGGGTTAGACTCAGGATCTACTCCTCCAGCCTTCACTGCTAATGCGATATCTTTCCCTATTTTAGAGAATGTTTTAGCCATTTTATCCCATCTGGCCATTTTAGAAGCTTTTCTATATTCAAATGCTCTTCCCATTTTATTTTTAAAATTTTCAACAAAATTACTTAAAAGTCAACAAAAAAAAAATACCTCCAAAAAAATTGGAGGTATTAATTATTTAGAAAAATTAATTATTTTTTCTTTTTAGCTGGAGCTTTTTTCTTAGCTGGAGCTTTACCTTTCTTCACTACAGTCTTCTTCACTACTACGTCTAGATCAGATTTCTTAAGTGCATCCCAAGCAGCACCGTTGATAGCTTCAACAACTACTTTTCTGTCAACCATTCTTTCAGCATCAGTTGCTTTTGCAGGAACTTGAGCATCTCTAGAACCTACACCAGTAGATTTCAATTGGTTAGCATTAACACCTCTAGTTTCAAGAGCACCTACTACAGCAGCAGCTCTTTCTCTTGAAAGTTTCAAGTTGTAAGCAGCAGCACCTTTAGCATCTGTGTGACCTGTTACTAAGAATGTACCATCGTTAGATTCTTTAATAATTCTAGCAGCATCATCTAATTTAGTATTAGATTCTGGTCTGATTGTAGCTTTATTAAAGTTGAACAAGATACCTTTAAGAGCACCTGTAGCATCTTTAGCGATAACATCTTTTGGCTTAGGACATCCGTTGTATTCAGGAAGACCTGGAACAGTAGGACAAGCATCATCTTTATCTAAGATACCGTCACCGTCTGTATCTGGCCAAGGACAACCGTTGTTTTCAGCAGGACCTGCTACTGTAGGACAAGCATCATCTTTGTCGATAACACCATCACCATCTGTATCTGGCCAAGGACAACCGTTGTTTTCAACTGGACCAGCTACGTCTGGACATTGATCGTCTTTATCTGGAACTCCATCTCCGTCAGTATCTGGACATCCTTGGAATTCTGGTAATCCTGGAGTATCAGGACAAAGGTCATCTTTATCTAAGATACCATCCTTATCTCTATCTCTGTTTCCAAATCTGAATAAGATAGATGCAGAAGCTTGCCAGAAATTAGCAACAGTAGATTTATCACCTGGAGTTGACACATAATCTCCTTGGATACCAAGACCGAAGTTTTTAGTTACCCAGAAGTTAGCACCAGCACCTGTAGATACAGCAAAGTGATTTGCTTTTCCTGCCTCGTTACCGTCTTTACCGTTAGTAACTGCATAATCTAATACATTACCATTAGCATCTAGTCCGTTTGCAGGGAAAGATTGTCCTGTATAGTCATGTCTTAAATAGTTAGCACCAACTCTTAAATATGGATCAAACCAAGATTCTTCGTTCCATAAAAGACCTGCTGCTTTAGCCTGGAAACCAATACCTGTCATTAGGAAAAATTCTTTCCCCATGTTGAATCTTTTGTTTTCAACATTTCCAACAGAAGTCTGCCAGTCAATAACTAAACCTTTTCCAATGTTTCTAGCAACTGTTAACTTAGATAATGGAGGTGTAATAGAATAGTTGTTCACATTGAACACATTCTTAGTCAAATTGTTAGCAGAGAACGTATTACTGAACTTAGATCTTGCTGCTACGTGGTTTTCTGCATGAGCACCAACTCCGATTAACCACGGATTGTTGGTAGTCTGCGCGAAAACAGTAGAGGCAACAGTAAGCGCCAATGCTGAAATTCCTAATTTTAGATTTTTCATAGAATTAAATGATTAAATAATTGATAATGCAAAATAAATATAATTTTTCTTTATATACAAAGTTTTTCAAATGATTTTTAACTTTTCTTTAATATTCTGTCCAGGTTCCGTTTATTTTCTCTATCTTTTATAGCCTCTCTTTTATCGAAAAGCTTTTTCCCTCTACCCAGCGCTATCAGCACCTTTGCTTTACCTCGGTCAGTGATATATAATTTCAAAGGTATAATCGTGTTTCCTGCATCTTTTAACTTTTTTTCAAGTTTTTGCAATTCTTTTTTGTGCAAGAGCAATTTCCGTTCCCTTTTTGTCTTATGATTGTAAAAAGTTCCCAATTTATACTCGTCAATCATCATATTAATGATGTACAATTCCCCATCAATAAACTGACAGAAGGATTCTGTGATGGATGCCTTGGAAGAACGCAAAGATTTTATTTCTGTACCCGTCAAAACCATTCCTGCTTCGTATTCTTCGAGAATTTCATACTCAAAGCGAGCTCTTTTATTTAATATATTAACTGTTTTTTCAATCTTCATCATTTTAAAATTTCGTTAATGAAATATATAAAAAATACGACACATTTAAAAACTTGACTATTATAATATTACGAAATACCCAAATTCTTTTTGTATTTTTGCGCCAAATTTACAAAACTATATGTTAACAGTATCTAACTTATCTTTACAATTCGGGAAAAGAGTTCTTTTTGACGAGGTAAATATTATGTTTACCAAAGGAAACTGCTACGGGATTATCGGAGCAAACGGTGCGGGAAAGTCTACATTCCTTAAAATATTAACAGGAAAGCAGGATCCTACAACTGGACACGTATCTTTGGAACCAGGAAAAAGAATGTCAGTTTTGGAGCAGGATCACTTTGCATATGATCAGTTTACTGTTCTTGAAGCGGTATTAAGAGGTAACAAAAAATTATTTGAGATAAAGGAGGAAATGGATGCGTTATACGCAAAAGAAGATTTCTCCGACGAAGATGGAATTAAAGCAGGTGAACTAGGTGTAATCTATGATGAAATGGGTGGATGGACTGCAGAATCAGATGCACAAACCATGCTTTCTAACGTAGGAATCAGTGATGATATGCACTGGCAAATGATGAGTGAACTTGAGAACAAAGACAAAGTAAAGGTTCTTTTGGCTCAGGCACTTTTCGGTAACCCTGATGTATTGATCCTGGATGAGCCTACCAATGACCTTGACATTGATACAATCTCTTGGTTAGAAGATTTCCTTGCTGATTATGAGAACACAGTAATCGTTGTATCTCACGACCGTCACTTCCTTGATACGGTTTGTACGCACATCGGTGACTTAGATTATTCTAAACTTAACCTTTATACAGGTAACTACTCTTTCTGGTACCAAGCATCTCAGCTAGCTACAAGACAAAGAGCTCAAGCTAACAAGAAAGCTGAAGAAAAGAAGAAAGAACTTCAGGACTTCATTGCTAGATTCAGTTCTAACGTTGCTAAAGCTAAACAGGCTACCGCAAGAAAGAAAATGATCGACAAATTAAACATTGACGATATTAAACCTTCTTCAAGAAGATACCCTGCAATCATTTTTGAAATGGAAAGAGAAGCCGGAGATCAGATTCTTGATGTAAAAGGTCTTGAGAAGACTAAAGATGGAGAATTATTATTTTCTAATATTGACTTAAACCTTAAAAAAGGAGATAAAGTAGCAGTACTTTCGAAAAGCTCTTTAGCAATCACAGAATTTTTTGAAATTTTAGCTGGAAATGTTGAAGCAGACAAGGGAACTGTTGCTTGGGGAGTTACTACAAACCAATCTCACATGCCTTTGGATAACACGAATTTCTTCCAGGAAGATCTAAGCCTTGTTGATTGGTTAAGACAATTCACTAAGAATGATGAAGAGCGTCACGAGGAATTCGTAAGAGGATTCTTAGGAAGAATGTTATTCTCCGGTGATGAAGCTTTAAAGTCTTGTAAAGTACTTTCAGGGGGTGAAAAAATGAGATGTATGTTCAGTAGAATGATGCTTCAGAAAGCAAATGTTCTATTATTAGACGAACCTACAAACCACTTAGACCTTGAAAGTATCACGACATTGAACAACTCATTGTCTAACTTCAAAGGAAATCTTTTACTGGCATCTCATGACCACGAAATGTTGTCAACTGTCTGTAACAGAATCATCGAATTGACTCCAAACGGAATCATTGACAGAGAAATGACTTATGACGAATACCTTGCTGACAAAAAAGTGAAGGAATTAAGAGAAAAAATGTATTCTTAATCTGAATTACATGATCATATAAAAATACCTCAAAGCAATGCTTTGAGGTATTTTCGTTTAAACAATAAATAAAATAATTATTTTGTAAGTTTCGTTGTCGGAATAGCTACTGTTCCCGGATCTTTCCATAATCCGTCTTTTTCCGCTCTCTTCTTAATTGCCTGAGCTCTTTTTTCGCTATCAGGGTGAGAGTTAAACATTTTCTCAAAACCAGTTTGTGTACTTCCCTGTGATAGTAAAGCTAACTTCTTAAAAGCTGTATAAGCTCCTACTACATCATATTTATTAGCTTTCATAAAATCATATGAATAAGTATCTGCTTCAGATTCCTGCTTTTTGCTGTGAGAAGCATCTAAGAATGCATTAGCCATCTTTCCTACCTGGCTATCGTTAAGAGTAGCCACCGCGTTAGAAGCAGATGCTGCTGCGTCCAATGCTGCTGCCTTAAGATAAGCAGACTTCATAGCATCTTTGGTATCTTCATTTTTAACGTGTCCAATTTCGTGACCGATTACGGCTAGTAATTCATTATCTGTCATGATATCCATCAGAGAAGAAAATACACGTACACTTCCGTCTGCACAAGCAAAAGCATTGATATCTTTCACTTTATAAACTTTATAGTTCAGATTCAGTCCGTCTTGTGATTTGTGTTTTCCAAACAGTTTGTTCAATCTCACAGTATAAGGATCTTTCGGTCCTGCTACGGGATTGTTTTTATCCATCCAATCTACTGATTCTTTGGATAATTTAATTGCGTCTTCGTTAGTAAAAGTTAAAGCTTTTGCACCATTGGAAACTATTCCGGCAGCTTTACCGAGATTGATTTTCTGTGCACTGATTGAATTCATTGCGCCTAAAAATGCTAGGCATACGATAATTTTTTTCATAGTCATTTAAATTTGGAGCACGAAGATAACCATTTTTTAACAATTATTAAGTCAAAACTTCATTCTCGATCCATTCAAAATGCTATTTTTTTTCCTTATTTTTGTGAACATGAGTCAAAAATGGATTTACAAGCCCGAACCCGATGAGGAAGTTGTGGACGGACTAAGTTCGTCACTTGGTTTTGGTACTTTTGAATCTAAACTTCTCGTTCTAAGAGGAATTGACAATTATCAGAAGGCGAGAGAATTTTTCAAACCAAACCTTAACGATATACACAGCCCGTTTTTAATGGCAGACATGCAAAAAGCTGTAGAGCGTATTGCTAATGCAATTGAGAATGGCGAAAAAATATTGGTATATGGTGACTATGATGTGGATGGAACCACAGCAGTTGCTTTAATGTACCTATACCTCAGCAAAATTGTTGAGAAAAAATACTTAGATTATTATATCCCGGACAGAAACTCTGAGGGATATGGGATTTCAACTGAAGGAATTGATTTTGCCAAAGAAAATGGTTTTTCATTAATCATTGCTTTGGATTGTGGAATCAAGGCTTTGGATATGATTAACTATGCAAGCACTCTGGGAATAGATTTTATTATCTGTGATCACCACCTTCCCGGTGAAGAAATCCCTAATGCTGCTGCTGTACTTGATCCTAAAAGAAGCGACTGCAGATACCCATTTAAAGAACTTTCCGGCTGTGGTGTAGGCTTTAAGCTTTGCCAGGGTCTGAATACTATTTATAAGCTTCCGGAAGCTGAATTATTTGAGCTGACGGATCTTCTTGCTATTTCTATTGCTGCGGATATTGTTTCAATGACCGGAGAAAATAGAGTTTTGGCAAAAATGGGATTGAAAACTCTTAGAAAGACCAGAAATCTTGGATTAAGATTATTGATCCCTGAGGATAAGCTTTCTCATTTTGAAATTTCCAATATTGTTTTTGAAATTGCACCAAAAATAAATGCTGCAGGAAGAATCTCTCATGGTAAAGCTGCGGTAGAACTGATGGTTTCTGATAATCTGAAACATGCCAATCAAATCGTAGATGACATTATGAACCTCAACGATGAAAGGCGTGAACTGGATATGAACTCTACCCTTTCCGCCCTGAATCAAATTATAGAATCTCAACAGGAAACCAAACACACCACCATTGTTTATCATCCTGAATGGAATAAAGGAGTAATTGGGATTGTAGCATCCAGATTGATTGAAACCTATTATAAGCCTACTCTTGTTTTCACTGATGGAAATAATGGAGAAATGGTAGCTTCTGCTCGATCTGTTTCTGATTTTGACGTTCACGAAGCGCTTGATTTATGTTCTGAATACTTCCTGAAATTCGGAGGGCATCATGCGGCTGCCGGACTATCAATGGAAAAAGAAAAGTTTGCTGCTTTTAAAGAAAAGTTTGAAAGAATTGTTTCTGAAAAAATTAAGGAGCATCAAAAAGAACCTTCTATCACGATTGATTCTGAAATTAAAATTGATGAAATCAACAGAGAGTTTATCAATTTCCACAGGAAACTGGCTCCATTTGGTCCACATAATATGAAACCTATTTTTACATTGACCGATCAAAAACTTTCAGGATATGTAAAAACTATGGGAAAAGATAATAATCACCTTAAGTTTTATATCAAACAGGAATCTACCGGACGAAATATCGAATGTGTAGGTTTCAAGCTTGGGCAGTTTGTAGAAGATTTTAAAAATAAAAACTTCGACCTTGCTTTTACTCTGGAAGAAAATCACTGGAAAGGCAATGTTACTCATTATCTTAATATAAAGGATGTGAAATTTAGAGATTAATAGGTTGCAGGGATTAGAAAACCAAAATTTTAAATTTCCTGCAAAGCCTGAAATAATCTAACTGTTACCTATAAACTTTCGATAAGCTCTTAGCTGTTACTTTACAAAAATGAAAAAAATCGGTCTATTCTTCGGATCTTTTAATCCAATACATATCGGACATCTTATTTTAGCCAATTATATTCTTGAAAATTCGGATATGGATGAACTGTGGTTTGTGGTAAGTCCGCAAAACCCGTTTAAGGATAAGAAATCTCTATTGAAGGATCACAACAGACTTGATATGGTACAGCTTGCGGTAAAAAATTACCCGAATATGAGAGCTTCCAATGTTGAGTTTTCTCTCCCAAAACCAAGTTATACAATTGATACGCTCACTTACCTTCATGAAAAATATCCTGACTATTCATTCAGTCTGATTATGGGAGAAGATAATCTGGATAGCCTTCACAAATGGAAAAATTCCGAAACTCTGATCAAAAATCATCATATCATTGTTTACCCAAGGGTATTTGAAGGTGAGAAAAAAGATTCTGAGTATTTACAACATGAGAATATCTCTATGATCAAAGCTCCAGTAATAGAACTTTCTGCTACTGAAATCCGAAACATGATCAAGGATGGTAAAAACGTAAGACCTATGTTACCGCCTGAGGTTTTTGAATATTTGGATGGAAGTAACTTTTATAAGTAATTTTGCAAAACGAAAAACAGAGATTAGAAGCTAGAGAAAGACTCTTACTTTTACCTCTCAACTTATTTCTATAATAATGGACTTCATCAATAAATTCTTTTCAAAATACTCTCAGGAAAAACTCATCAAATGGTTTAAACAGATTTGTCTTGCGGAAGCTATTTCATGTGTTTTATTGTATTGTGTTGCTATGATCTGGATTCGATATGATGAAAACCTGTATTCAATTATTTTCATTAGCGTCATTGGTAGCTTACACGGTTTATTTTTCACACTTTACCTTTTACTTTGTATTCCTGCAAGAAAAATTTACAACTGGGATGATGAAGATTTCGTGTTCGCCTTATTAGCTGCATTTTTCCCCTTTGCTACAGTATGGGTTGATAAAAAGCTGGCTAAATTCGATAGAGAATAAATTATTTTTTCATAATATAATCGCAAAAACTGAATGTCAAAAAATTCAATACTGAATGTCAAAAAATTAATAAATCTCATTAAAAGCGTACAGGCAATTATTATTGATTAAAAAAAAGAAATAGCACATAAGAATGAACAGACGAAAACCAAAGCGTTCAAATCAATCTAACAAAAAAAGGAATTGAAATATCTCTATGTGGATGTGATTCAGGAACATCTTCTCAATGCTTTATAATAGACCATGTTAAGTATGTTCATCAACTTCAATATTTATTATTATCATTAGATAAATTAAACTCCATTTAAATAGTCTTTAAATGGAGTTTATATTTTTTTCCTTTACATTTAGTTTTACAATACTTTATGATTAGATTTTCCGATTATAAATACAATTACTGTTTTCCGTAAAAAAACCAAAAATAATTTTAATATCTATGCAACAGTTATTATTTGAGTTCAAATAATAACTGTTCTTAAATATTTAGAATGAGTGTTAAAGCAGATAACCCCATAATTCTGGGGTTATCTTATTTTAATAAATTGTGTAACTTTACAAAAATGAATATCATGACTAGTTTACTAAATAAACTAAAAAAATACTTTAAAACAGGTGGAATTGACTTACATTTAAAAGAATTAAGAGATCGTGTATCTAGCTTTAATGGAATTACACAGGATGTTTTAATTTTAGAACAAGCTATAGAAAATATTGAAGATAATGTTTTAAAAGATTCACTTAAGAGAAATCTTTTAGATCATCTTCAATATTTAACACAGAAAGATGACATTGATAGAGCTTGGTAGGTATTTTTATGCTGCACCAGCATTGATGAATACTTCCTCCATATCTATCTTTGACCTATCAAATATTTGTTGATTACCCTTTTCGTTGGGATGTATAAAGATTCCGCTTTCGTTGCTAAAACATGAGTTATCCTTCGTTGTAGCATCAAAGCCTATAGAAGTAGCTATATCATATCTAATACTCATTAGTTTTCTTGAGTTAACAACATTTGCGATCATTGCATTTTTAGCAGCTGTGGATGAATCATATAGAGGTATATGATTCAAAATCACTGTACAGCCGTAGCCTTCACAGAAATCAATCATCGCATTTAATTTTGCTTCAGTATTGCCACCATTAGTACCAATCGTAATACACACATAACGTGGACGAAAACATGGTATTTCTATAGCCAGTCTATTCATAAGACCATCTATATTACCTACCGCTCTACCACTTATTAAATATTCCTTTCCTAAGAATGTTCCACATAAATCAGCAAAGCGCTTATTCAGAGGATTATTGTTTGAACCACGCATAATACTATCCCCAAAAAACATTATATATGGTCTTTCTTTTGCCATAGAATAAATCTTCATTTTCGATATTGACCCACCTCCAGACATAAAACCAACTTTGTATTGGTCAAATTCATCTGTTGTAGGTTTGAAAGTGTACAATGCTTCTTGTGTCGTTCGTTTATTTCTAATTCTGATTGTAGTTTCTGAAATTTTATAACTCATACTGATAGAATATGAATCATTAATATTTACATCTATCAGCGTTGAGAAATCAAATGTGTTATTAATTTTTTTAGTAGAGAAATCAACTGAATATGTTGCAGAACCTACTTGGTTTTCTGTAGGTTTTGTTCCAAAATACATTTTCGTATTTATATCGCTCAACTTTACATCAAACTCAAAACACCTCTTATTTAGGTAAATATTATTAGCAACGACAATTCCCAATCCATCACCTATTGAAGTAATGTTGATTATTCCTGAATCAATAGTAAAAACTGAATTTATTGATTCTTTAACAATTTTACTAAGCAATTCAGTTTTATCCAACATTATATTAGACCACTGAAAAGATTTGGTTTCTCTGCTTTCAAGTAAATCAAGTCTTTGCGCAACAGTAAGTGTTTTTGGTAATATCGCAGAATGATATGTAAAGTATTCGACACATAGAGCTATTGTAGGATTTTCCGACCACTCTCCGGTAGCAACTAACATTTGTTTTACAGGAGTTCCTCCATTGAATGCATAATACATTATTCCACTACTAAACATCACATAATATAGATCTGAATCAATTGGTTCAGTGAAGACATATTCAAAAATTTGTGATGTCACATTAACTTGAATAGTCCGATCAAGAGACATATCAGATTTCTTATGTATAAAAATATTCACATTTCCTATAGCCGTTGCTTTTGCTCGTATTTTCACTATATATCGATCTTTCAAAAGTGCTGGTGATTGCCAATATCTTAATGTAGCTGGCAGGGTGTTATTTCCTTGTTCAAGGGTAAATCCGGCATTAGGCAGAGTCATTTTGTTAGGATTAGCGAAATCTGGATAATTACCAACTGCCGCAGATGTTTTATCATATTTTTCTGAATTTACATCAATTTTGGTTTCTGATTTTGTCCATACAGTTCCTTTTTTATAAAACATCGTGGAATATCCTTGTTTTGATCGTAAATTTCCAGCATTTGGATATTTTGTTCCCCAGTCTAAAGTACTGGTAGGATCTGTTGGTTTGTCCAGTTCTGAAGACACTGCTGGTTTATAACTTCCATCTTCTGTTGGAGCCATACCTGTTGGATTTAAGATTCCTTTGAATTCTGATTCTACTGCCTGATGGATATCAGTTAAAGCATCATTAAATGCATCTAACAAAGAATCTTTCGCAGCATTATCAAGTTTACTATTAAGCGATAGCTGTAGATCTTTTACAGCGGCTATATCTATTTGATCATCTTTGTGCCAGAAGGAATCAAATAAATTGTAAAATGCTTCTTGTGAGGGTTTCATCCCTTTGGCAAACAACTGCCTAAGATTAATTTTTGAAATTTTTGGCATAGTTATCCTACGTATTTAATGTAAATTACAATTCTGAATGGAGACATATTGTTATGCTCCTGATCATTTCCTAGTGTATTCGTTTTTCCCGCATATGCTTCTCCAGCTGCGGAAGTTATTTCGTAATTCCAGTCTTCATTAGCAACTGGACTATCACCCTGACAAGCAGCCGTATATTCGGGATTATCAATAATCTTTCCAGTATTAATTCCTGAACCACCAAATATTTTAAAGAAATGTTTTGGAATCTCTGATATTGTAAGCTTATGTTTTTTTTCACCCCCAGATTTTGCGACTTCATTAAAATCTGAATCATTTAAATCAAGACCTACAGGCATTCTCCCTGCAAAATCCTTATCCTCTTCCCAGCCTGGCGGAATTTCGTTAGCAGGTCTGTTCCATAGTACACGAGCCCCACCATTGATTATTGGCGCAGATGCTTTTTCTAAGCGAGAAATCCTTTCCTCCAATAGATTTAAGGCAGTCACACGCTTGAAGTCCTCCCAAATAAATGCATCAGGTGAAAATCCAAAAGTGACATATCTATAAGTCTCAAAGTCTTTTTCTCCATTTTCAAACATTAACTTTTTAACTTCCGTTTTGATGATGACACTGGATTGCTTCAAAGCGCTCTTAAACTCCAATAATTCGCCATTTATAACTACATAGCCATCAGAGATGGTGGTTCCCTGATCCTCACAACCTGATATAATAGCTTTATTTCCTGCCATTCCCGCTAAACCAGTAAATATACTGTAAGCTTGCTGAAGCTCATTAAATCGCTCTGTAGTAAGCCTCATTCCTCCAGCTTGATTATAATTAAATGTTTTCATCTACAACTATTTTGTATCTTTTGGATGCTAGTTTGAAAAAGTCAATCATTGACTTTATTTCAATTTGATAATTTCTTAATTCCCCAGGGATTAAAACCGTAAAGTCTACTTCAAAGCCTTCCGTTTCTTCTTCTGTATATACAATCATCTCTCCTAAGAATTTTGGTTTTTTTTCAGCCTCAGTATAAATGTATTTAGGCTGTTTAAGTACAGTATCAACTATTTTAATCCGTCTTTGATAATCAAAGGTATCATTGAGAATCTTCCGGAGAAAACACGTTTGCGAATTGTTCCTAATTTTTGTAATATTTTGATTTCTGTTTACAAGGAATAGATTATTGACATCTATTATTTCTTCTGAAATAAGAGATAGAAAGGAGCTTATTTTTGGCAACCTCAAAATTGATGGCCATGTTTGCAGGATATGTTCCTGTGCATTAAAATTAAACCACATATTCGATTTTTGAATTTTCCCAATCAATTGCGAAATATCCACTGATTGGTATTGTTGAAATTTCTACATTTTCAAACTTTCCATAATTTCCAGCATTAGGGTCTATCCAAGCCGTTTTAACATTAATTAAATGCGGATTAATAACTCCTTCAATAATCTGAAGTTTGTCAACCAGTTTATTCAATATCAGTTCACCATTAAATGGTAATTCCTTCATAAACTCCAATAATGCTTCTTTTACAGGTTCATTCCCCATAACAATGGAAACACCGTTTGAGTCAATTACGTTAGGATCTCTTTTTACCTTCAAAAAAATCTGAAGTTTATCAGGTAAATAATTGATGACGGTTGTTTTTACACCAGCATCACGAACTTCTGAAATATAATACTCAAATGCTCTTTTTTGCTCTTCACTAATCGGTTGGAGCAAGGCCCCGGATTCAGTAGCAATTTTTATTATAAGCCTGCTTTGATCTTTCAACTCTTCTATAGCACAATACTTTATAATTTTTGATTTTTCAATTTGATCATCTGTATAACCAATATTGTTAAATTTATCTGAATCAGTTAACAAAGAAAAACCGTGCTGAAAAGCCAGTGAAATTTTCCGATACCATCTTGGGGTATGTGCCTTATCTTCTTCAATCATTTTTGCAGTTTCTTTTTTATGAGTTTCAAAAATTTGTTCATGAGTCCAGACAAGGAATGCACAAACCCAAAGGATATTACGCCAAATGGAAACTTTAGACTTGGAATCTAAGATAGTAAGCCCAGAGATTTCGGGATATGTTTCTTTACGACTTATAAGGCTATTATATATTTCTTCAATACTTCTCATTGTACTTCAAATGTTTCTTCTATTTCCCAGTAATTTATTCCCTCTAATGGTTTTATTTGAACCTCGTTACTAGATCTTGTGGCAATAGGTGGATGTTGTCTGATTTTAAAATAATCTACCATAGTCTTTTCAATGACTATATCATCAGGAATTTTAATAACTGTCCCGGAACTTAACTGTTCTGAAGGGGCAAGATTATTAAACTTTGCTATATAAACAGAATTACCAATGTTACCAGTGTATTGTATAGCTATGTCTAACAATGATTGATTATTGCGGATTGTTACTTCCATTATGATATTTTCCCGTTGAGTTGTTTATATTTCTGAAGTTCTTCCGTAAGACGATCTACTTTTTTTTCTAGTTCGTGAATTGTTTGAGTTGCCTCTGTGAACTTTATGATAACCTCTTGTTTCTCAATTTCTGATTTTTGCAGATTTTCAATGGCTTTTTCCAACCTCACTCCCAAATCATCAACAATACGTTTATAATATTCGAGAGCCTTTTCTGCATTATCAATTTGGGAAGTTTCAGCTTCTGCATTGGCTTTTTTACGACCAAAGAACCAACCGCCAAAACCAGTTGCCAAAGCAGTAAGTAAAACTCCTAAACTATCAGTAATTATATTTTTCATATCATCCATTATTATATACTGCATCTACTTTTATTTCCATTTCAGGGCTAATGGATAGACTTTTAATAAACATTCCATCCTTTATAAACTCCTGCCTAATTTCACGGGCAAGATCATCCTTTTTACTACTTTCTAAAAAACGTCTAGTTCCTACACCTACTGTTGGATCCATTTTAAATTGACCCTTATCTGCAAGTATTAACAAATTTTGATTTTGAAAGGTACTTTCACCAATCACAAAATCCCCATCCTCTATCTTGATATCAAAATTTTCATCTAAAATTAAATCGAACGGCATATTACATTATTTAATTATTCCGGTTCCGGTTCCTGTTTGGGAAGTGGCTGTTCCAGATGTTGCAACGGTTACATTTACCTCGCCAGTTTTAACAAATTTGTATATTGCTTCAGCCATTTCTTTAGCAATTCTGTGTCTGGATTCTTCAGGCTTTTCTGTTTCCTGAGATTCTTTTGTAAATATCTTTAGTAGTTCATTTTCCAAAATTGGTTTCCCTATCTCTAAACTCATTTTAAAAGGCTTTTAAAATCATTTTTAATACTATTAAATTCGGGCTCAAGGATTAATTTGATGGTAGAACCTGTATTGGTCTGATAACCTCTCTCAATGACCGTGAAAAGACGGTCCATTAGTTTTAAGAGGTTTTGATTTCCGGCCTCAATCAGAATTTTATCTGTTAGCTCCAATTTTGTTTCACCAACATTCCAAAGAAATTTATCAACTTCATCGGAAGCGATTATCATCCAATCTTCATCATCTTCAATACGTATAGCTAAAACAAAAGACCCTATTTTAGGAATTTGTATAAAGCTATTTTTATCTGAAAGCACAGGCTTTAATCTCACTTCAAGATATTCCTGGTCATCTTCATCAATAAGTACGCAGGTTCCTTCATTTTCGTTTACCGACTTTACTCTGGCTATATTTGTAACCATTGGTGCTTTTAACCAATTTTCAAAGCCATTACGGAGTTGTTCCAGTGTTGCCATCCCAAATAAATCCTAATTTTGCTGTTTGCCTTCCGCCACTCATTCCAAATTCTCCGGAAACTGATTCTACAAAGTAGTGACCTGTTTTCTCTGGATACATTCCTCCATCAACTTCCAGTACCATTCCTTTTGTAACATAAGGAATGAGGAAAAGTTGTAAATTCCCTTCATAACCTTTGTAATTCTCTTTAATTTGAAGACGGTTAACAATTTCCTGTACATACTTTGAAGGAATTCCCGGCTTAATTTTCACCTCTTTTTCATCATCATATTTTTTAGTGATCCGGTTCAATGCTTTCTCCTGGAGTTCTTTCTCTTTTTTGATACGTTCAGCCTCCTTTTGAGCATCTGTTTTTTTAAGGTTGTTTTTAGTCTTTGTAACTTCTCCTTTTTGGTCCTTTTCCCTGACTACTATTTTGACGTTCTTATCAACTTTTCGTTTTTGAAAGTCATCATCTTTAACAGTGTTCCAGCCAATTTTAACTTTAGCTCTGGTTTGAACCTTACCGAACAATGTCCCTACATACAGTTCATCAAAATTGAAGTATACTGCTAATTGACATTCTTTTTTAAGATATTCCAGAACCTGAATTCCGGTAGCGTTTTTAAAGCGAACATTTTTTAAAGGAATATCTGGAAGCTCAGCGGACAACTTAATATCTGTTCCAGTTGTTACATCCTGTAATAACTGCTTTACAGTTACCGTTGCATAGGTCTTATTAAAAATAATATCATACAGTTGATATCCATACCCTTCACACTCCAGTTCCACCGGAACTCCAAGCTTTACATTTCTGACAAAACCAACAAAGCGTTTTTCATTTTTGTTATTGTATCCTAAATGAACAGAGACTCTATCACCCTCTTTAAATTCATAAATTAGTTTTTTTTTGTCTGGAGTATTTTTGTCGAACGTTTGATCTTTATTTTCATTAATCATGTGAGATATACGTGGTAAAGTAATACTACAGGAATCAATAAAAGATCCTACATCTGTCTTCCATGATACTTTGTTCGGTTTTACTTTGGTATGTTCACCTATACTAATATCACTTGTTAAATAAAAAGCCATATTATTTCCATTCTAAATCAGTTATAAAATCACTTTTACACGTTAATTGAAAGGGACGTATCCAGTAATTTTGACCCTGAGTTTCAGGAAACTCCAAATCACTAATTACTATACGACAAGTCTCATCTAAAAACAGTTCCGGGTACCCGCCATGAAGAGTCTTCTCCAGTGTACTTTCCCTTAATGCTGTCAAATCAAGAATTTCTTTCTCTGGAAATTTCCTGTTTTTTCCCACTAAAAACCCTCGAATAGTGAACTTATAATTATCAATATTTATAATTTCTGTGACGGTTCCTTTTCTTTCCACTACTGGAGTATCAATGATAGTACTCACCATATTAACAGAGACAGTACAGATATCTATAGGAATCTCAATCGGTTCAATATTATCAGCTAATATTTTAGATCCTTTTAGTACAATAGGAAACCAGATATCTTGACCATATGTTCCGATTTTATTTAATGCCTGCCCTGTTCTATTGCTTGTATGTATAGTTCCCTTTGGTGTTTCATTTTTAGGAATCCCGGAATAATTAACATCAAGATTTAATTTTTTAGGCTCATCAATATGATAGGATTGTCTTCCAAAGACTTCACCATATAATTTAAAAATATTGATTACGTTCGCTGTTGTTGGTGTCATTTACATATTTTTAGATCCGTTATACAATACTCTTCCCATTAATTCCATTAACATTTTTTCAATCTCCTGTTCACTTTCTTTCATATTCATGGTGGTAAACTGGATATTATCAAAGAATTTACCGAGGTGAATTGTTATGTACTTCGTTCCTCCACCTGCAATAGTATCTCCTGCTTTTTTCGATTCTTTCTTATTCTTAGTTTTGTCCTTATCTTCAGGGACACCAACATTTTTAAACCTTGTTAAATCTGCTTTATAGGGTTTTGTGTCCTCTTCTTTTTTCGGTTTTGGTAATAATGCGACACTCTGAGTCACATCAATACCAATTTTATTATCTTTACCAAACCCGAGAATTCCTTTGATGATTTTATAGACGATTTCCAGAGTTTCCAAGAAAGGTAGGAGTACGTGATCCCATACCCAACCAAGTAGTTTACCAAGTGCTCCAGTGACCTCTAATATACTGACCAAAACAAAATGAGCTCCTTTGAAAATATCTATCATAAGCTCGGACTTTGATCCCCATGCAATGATTCCGGAGATTATTTTCCAAACCGTTGAAAATATCGTTTTTAGTGTATTCCATAAAACACCATACGTTTCAACTAAAGTATTTAGGAACTCCCCCCAAACACTGGTCCCCGTACCAATGTTCATGATATAATCAATCGCAACACCAAGACCTTTTGAAATCATATCAATGTAAGGAGCTGCCATTGCTAACATTGGCTGAACCATTTGAGACATTTGAATTGCAACATCGAGTACTTTATGAATAACTGGGGCAAATGCATCGCCAATATCTGTTAATGCATTTTGAGATCTGTCTTTAACGGATTCCCATTTACCAGCCATTGTTTTATTCATCTTTTCCAATGCTCCTTCATACAACCCTCCTTCCGAGCGAGCTATCGCAAGCGATTTTGCAAGAAGATCATATGTAACATCCATTTTTTTGACTTCTTTCTCAGATTTACCAGTTGCGGCTGCTAATAACCCATAAATATTGATTCCGGCATATCCGAACTGTTTAATATCCGCGGCGGAAGCTACACCTAACGACTTAATTTGTTGCATATTAATTGCCATTCTCTGAAGTTCATCATTTCCTCCACCTGTTGCAGAAATGGCATTGGCAAGGTTCATAATGTCTTCACGTGCAGCTTCAGCATCGCGATCAACACTGACTAATGCCCTGTTAGCCTTTAACAAAGTACCTGTATCATAGGACGATATTTCAGCATCATGACGAATTTTGAAATAATCCTCTGTAGCTCCTTTATCTCCAATAAATGTTGACAGACCAGTAATATCCTTTTCTTTTTGCATTGATCCGGAAATAGCCCCTCCAATACCTGCCTTTACTGCATTTAAAAAAGCGGATGCGATATTCATCCCAACATCGGCAAGCATATTTCCTGTCATTATCCCTCCAATACCAGAGCCTCCACCGGAACCTCCTCCAGAAGAACCTGCTCTTCCTGCCGAACTTCCCGGATGTCTTGATGCCAATCTTTGCAATCTTTCAAGTTCTCTTCGGGCTTGTTGAATCTGACTGGGAATAGTAGAATTACTAATAGTACTTTGAACAGTTCGGATCTGACGTTGAAGTTCGTTATAGGATTGTCCTAAAACTCGGTTTCGGCTTGTTACACGGTCAGCATGCTGGGCCATTTGAGCAAATGCAGATCGTGAAGCTGAACTCATCCTTGATAAGCCTCCGCTCATCAAATCTTTCATTCTTACTACAAATTCTACAATATTACTCACGATCTACATTTTATTTTTTTGTTGTGCTTCCCATATTTCCAGAGCTATTCCAGTGCGATAGAAAAATTTTTCGTCGCCCCATTCTTTGAGGGCATTAAAACCAAATTGCATTGTACCAAAGACGATCAGAAATTCGATTCCGTCTTCTCTTTTTTCAAAAGTTTTTTTTCCCCTTTCGTTAAGCACGAAAAAACTCTCCTTTTTTACTTTCTAAGATGTTGTTCATCTGAAGGAAAACAGCGATAAATAAGTCTTCATCCTCAATAAGGGCGTAGTCACCATCTAGCCACAGATTTTCTACGATCATGGCAACCGCTTTGGACATTCCATTCATTCCAATTGCTGTCAGGTAATCGCCCAGGTCTTCAGCCATTGGCGGTCTTAATACCGCTAAGTTGTCATCAACCTTTATATAGATCAGGTCTCTGTTTCCATGTTGCTGTTTCCAGTTGGTGAGTTGTTCCTCTCCAAATCTTTCAATAAAGGGAGTTCTATCCTTTACCTCATTTTTTTGAGAACTGGCTTCCTTCTCTTTTTCTTTGGCTTTTCTTTTAGCAAATACATCCTGTAGCTTTGCTTTATTTTCGTCTGTGTTGATTGATTGTTTCATTGTTTTATTTTATTATTAATTAGTGAATTTGTTGACGACCCATTGCAATAAATGGTAAGGTTACCTCTCTATTTTTTGCACCCTGTTCCATTGATATTCCATCCTCTGTAAATTGAACCCCTGTTGTAATGATGCTTTTCAGTTTATCAGTAAGTCTACGTTTAAAGGAGATTGAAATAATGATAAGTTCATGAGGAACCTCTGTGATATCATCATATCCTGCATCCTGAGCAGCTTTATTCATAGCATCCGCTTCAAAACCTAAAACCTTGATATTCCCTTCATATTTAATATTCCCTTTAGTAATATCAATAGGTTCCATTCCTGAACCATAAAGAGGATCTGCTTCCACCGATTTTTTTGATTCAAAGCCACGAAGTCCTTTGATTCTTCTATTTAGAATTTGTACTTCAAAGTTTGCCCATGCACACTCTGAAGAGGTGATATTTACATTCATTTTTTAGATTGATTTTGTTAAGCCTAAATTGATAATGATCCAAGTCATATAACCAAGTGGTTGTATTTTGATTTGTTGTTCCAAAGTGGAAGTATTAATCAAATCCTGATCGGTTGGAATAATGACATCAGCATCACTGATCTGATCTGCCATGTGTAAAAGAAGCTGCTTTTTAATATTCTGCTCCAGATATAAAGCATCAGCATCATTGATCTTTCCATCCTTAGTCATTCGGACGTTTGTCTCCAAAAACGGTGTTGAGCTACTTGTAGAGATTCGTTGAGCCTTATCAATCAATCTGCCATGTACCAGGATATGAAAATCATCAGTTCCAGCCATTTTATCAACACTGAAATAATATCCGGAAACACCTTCACGGGTGTGGTAATGGATATATCCGGCATTTGTAAAATTATTGAGTTCAACTGGGTCATACTCATCTACCGGACGGGTTCCAATATATGCACTGGTAACACTAAGGATGCCATTCATCCCATCTCCTAACTTAATATGAGCAGGATATTTTACAGCTCTTCCCAAAGCAACACCAATGGATGCAGAACCGTCATTTTTTGTACCACCTATGACAACACCTGAATAGGTGTTTTCTGAAGTGATTAGCTGGTCGATAGGTGTTACAGATTCATTCTTAACTCTACCTTCAATAAGAATTCTTACAGGGCGGTTCATTGATTGCTGATACTGTCCTAAAACTTTAGAAGTTACCAATGCTTTTTTTACATCCTGATCCAGAAATCCTGTTCCGGAATCATAAGAAGCTGAAGGATTTCTGCAAACCCCGACAAGATTAACACGTCCTTTGGATACATTGAGTAATTTCTTTACTCCGTTTTGATTGGTAGAAGTACAAGCCAATTCCATTGTCATAGTATCTTCATTGCCGAGAATCCACAATTCCTGACTTCCACCAAGTTCATTGTAAAATTCGAGGATGTGCCTGTATAAAAATGGCTCAGCAGCTTCTGTGTATCCTTTTTTGATTGCATCATCTAGTGAATAAACGGTACGAACCTTTCCAATGTTTTCCGCAGTTTTAGCAGTCCCTACAATTCCTGCAACACCATCCGTAACCAATACTTGACGCTGCAAGTTGCCATTTGTAACATTTGTTTTTACGCTTGGCGTTCCACTTCCTTGCATATTATTTTTGATTAAAGGTTTCTTTTAGTTTATTAAGAGCTTCTATAAGAGTAGGTGCTTTCTGATTTTCAGCTTCTACATTAAAAAACTTTACTAACTTTTTCAGATCATTGTAATCTAATTTTTCTACTTCCGATTTTTGTAAAAAAACAGTCATTGCCAAAATTTCCGCGTCTGAAGGTTTGGTTCCAGATTCATCTTCATTTTCGAATTCGCCTTCTTTTTCAAGAACTTTTCTTAGGTAGGATTCGATTTTTTGGTCATCAAGAGTCCCAGCCATTCCCTGAGCCGAACCAATTGTATGGAAAACACGACTGTCAGAAGTAATATGGCATTCGTTACTTTCTGGATGACGATTGAAATAATCAATAGCCCTTTCTTTGAATTTTTTCATTATATAGAAATTAAATAGTTATTAAATAGGGTTTAAATGACCTTTTTCCAGCGAAGGATAAATACGAGGCTGACAATGGCAATGAGAAATAAAAAGATTCTTCCGAGCCATATTTGTACATTTTGGAACCAGTTGAGTGGTGTTTCCACATGTACTGGTATCTCCACATAGATAGGTTTTTGCTCGTGTTCTTTAATATAAACTTCACGCCATTGTTTAAATAATGCCTGCGCTTTTTTATCGCATTGTACTGTAAGCAGCTCTCCGGTTATTTTAACCTTTGGTTTATCCAGTACAATGCCCGGCTTTGAATTGTTTTTAGTGTTTGTAGTCTCATTTAGGACTGGTGTTCCGTTCACACATTCGATGTAAGCCTGATAATAGGAACTGTCTGCATCGACTTTAAAAATAGTGTCACGTACTGTTATGATGGTTTCTTTTGTGTTTTCTATTACCGCCGGAGGTGATGGCTTCCTAGCTTTGCAGGAAACCAACGCTCCAATGAATAAAAAATACACAATGAATGAGAATATTGTTTTCATATTATTTAGAGAAATAAAGGTTTGCCTCGTGTTTTCTACGATTGACAAGACCAGGGATTACTTGTTTTTTACCTTTGATAGTCCCATATTTCCAAGAAGCAAAAGCATTTCGAATACTTGGATCGTTGGGGTTTTCATTCACTTTCTTGAGCAATGTTGAGCTATTGAAGTTCGGACAGCCAATATTATAGCATAATGAAACTAAGGCGTTAAACTGATTTTGATTGATTTTTGACGTTACTTTTTTGTTGACGTTGGCAACATATTCTTTTAATGTGTTTAGGAACAGGGCTTTTTCCCTTTCCACGGATACTGTATCCCCTTTTTTTACGGGTGAACCATCCTCATAGTAGGTTACACCACGGCCGATAGTCCATTTTCCAACACTGTCAAGGTATGCAGTGTATTTTATACCTTCACCTGTTGAAAGGAACTTTTGCCCCGATAGATCCAGCATTTTATCTGCTTCCCAAGTTGCAAAGGCGAATGTACTTTGTAATAAAAATTGAAAATTTGCCATAAGATTAAAAAATAAGAATCACCTGCCGTGTCTTATAACAGGCGATTCTTTCATATATAATTTAGTTATGAATTATTATGCTGTTTTAGCCTGATTAATGGTCAGGACTCCGCGCCAGTCTTCACGTCTGCATCTTCCACCTGTTTTAATCAATCCGGAATGGATATCACCATAGTATAGAGGATTGGCAATATCTTGGAAAAGCTCAGTATCACCTGTTGATTTTGCAACACTGTCCTTTTGCCAAAGTAAACATCCAAGATTTGAATCAGCCTCCAAAGCTTCACCCGGAAGAATCGGCTGGTTAGTTGTAGGATTAAAAGCCAAAACTGAACTTCTCTCAAGGAAGGTAAATCCGGCAAATTGCCCCACAACACCATTTTTTAAATCTACAGAACCTTGGAATGCTGCCATTTGGTTTTGAGATAAGGAATCAATGAACTCCTGTAACATATTACTTTCTAACATTGCGTAACGCTCTGTTTTTGCTACATTACCTTTATTCATCATCGCTTGAGCGGTTTGGAATTGCTTATGATGAAGAGCCTTTCTTTGTCCGGTCTGACCGTCAACCAAATTAACCTCAGTCGCTGCACCTGTTGTTTTAATCTGATTGGCCACAGGCAGATATTCAACCTGTGATCCACCGCCTGCGATTGGCTTAAATCCACGAACCCAGTTATACAACATATCATCCCCAACAGTCTCTACAAGAGTATTAGTGTGATCTCCTAATACAGAATCTGTTTTTGCATAGGAAATTTCCATTCCTTCTGTCCATGTGATTAAAGTAGGATCAGTAGTGTAGACATCCAATGCGTAAAAGATTGCTGTATCACCTCTTTGAACTGCTACGGCTGGGAGTTGTCCCCTGTTTTTTACAACATTTGGTTTTGCGCCTGCCTGTGGAATGTAAACAAGCGATCCACCTTTTACAAACTTAGATTCGTCAACACATAACTTTAAATGTGGGTTGCTTTTAAATAATTTTTCTACGATATACGATACCCACAATTCCTGTGGGACTTTTACACTTTGTGCCATAATTAATCTTTTAGATTAGGATATTTTTCGTCTTTTAATTTGGTGTACAGTTCCGGAAACTTTTTTCTAACGGTTTCTAACTCTTCCGAGGCATAGAGATCATCCCATGATTTGCCTTCAAATTTTTTGAGTTCCGGGTCTCCGTCTTTAATACCATTGGTTACTGATACCTGAGCAGGCATTGTGTCAATAAGGGCTTTTAAATCTTCCGGATTGGTAGCGTAGGATTTTGATAGAATAGCAGCTACTTCATTGGTTAGCTTTTTATCAGTCTTTCCTTTGTCGATAAGGTCTTCAACTTGCTTCTTTACAGTTTCGTCTTTTAGATCCTTCAATTCTTTCGTTTTGGTATCTAAATCAGTTTTATATTCATCTGATTTATTAGCCTTGTCTACAAGGTTATTGATCGCAGTAACTACTTCGCCTTCGTCTCCTGCTTTCAAATTAAGAGCGGTTAAGATTTTTGCCGCATCTAAGGTATTATTACTCATATTTAAGAATGTTATTTTTTCAAAATCGACCAAGCTTAATTCGTTATTTTCTGCATCATATAGATTGGAAAGTGCATTGTAATTGCCCGGAATATCAACCAATGAAATTTCACGAGGAAACCATTTTGTAACTGTCGGTCTTTCCTGTCCGGAAAGCATTAGACTTTTATCACTGGATGCATCCAGAACAGTAATTTTACCAACAGAAGCAGCATTTAAAAATCCTCCTTCTATTTCATCAACTGTTCTTTGTCCTCTGGGGTGAGATAAGTTAATACATGGTTTTGCATACACTTTGTCACCATCTACCCTGAAGTCTTCCCAACGAACCAAAACACCCATTTCACGGGGAAACTCTTCTGTTCCATGCAAAAAATAGCCTATCGGGTTTCGTTTTACTTCATCTAATTGCAGACCCTCTGATAGACATCTGTATTTGTAAACATTAACAGAATTATCTGTTACACAGAACTCCTTATCTATCTTCTTAAACTTATCACTCATAGGCTTCAAATATTATGTTCTAAACTTTTGTGAGTACAAAGATTTTAAAATCCGCAACGCTTTGAAAATAAGAGCGCAAGGATTGCATAACTATTTCATTAAAAGGCGGTTTCATCTCAATTTTGTATCGAGAAAAACTATAAAATGGCAGTAAGTAAGACACAACAACGGGAACATGCAAGACTTCTTTATGTGGGTGAAATGATAACCCTAAAAGAAGTGGCTGAACGTGTAAAAGTCACTGAAAAGACGGTCGGAAAATGGTGTAAAGAGGATAATTGGGATGATCTTAGAAAAAGCCTTTTAAATACCCGCGAAAGTCAATTGGTTCATTTTTACAATCAATTGGAAGCAATCAATATGGATATCGCTAACCGCCCGGAAATACTTGTTAATGGTAAACCTATCCAAAGACCACCAAAAAATATTCCCACCAATGCTGAGGCTGATACCATCAGTAAAATCACTTCAAACATTCAAAGATTGGAACGTGAAATAGGATTAGGGGAAATAATTCAAACCGGGAAACGGATGATTCTTTTTATTCAGAAAATCAATCTGGATGATGCTAAAATGTTCACAGGATACTTTGACGAATATATAACTAGCAACTTAAAAAATGGCTAAAAGGAAAAAGACTGATAAGGAGTGGCTGGCAGAATGGAAAGATTTTGGAGAAAACATTAACCAGGCAACACCTATTGATTTAACGGAGTCCACGGTTGATAAGCTAAAAAGAATCAAACGGCTGGAAGAAAATGACGAGGAATGGTTTAAATACTATTTCCCGAACTTCTACACGTCCGAACCTGCTGACTTCCATAAAGCCTCTACAAAAAAGGTCATGAAAAATGCCGAATATTATTTGGTACGCTCATGGGCTAGGGAGCTTTCCAAGTCTGGAAGGACCATGATGGAGGTTTTAAAATTGGCTTTAACGGGAAAGAAAAAAAACATCCTTTTAGTTTCAAACTCCTATGATAATGCAAATCGTTTGCTAATGCCTTATAAGGCAATTTTGGAACGAAATAATAGAATTATTGAGGATTATGGAATACAAAAAAAAATAGGATCGTGGGAGGATGGAGAATTCACAACGCGGGGGGGGGTTGCCTTCCGAGCTTTGGGAGCTGGACAATCTCCAAGGGGAACCCGTAACAATGAGATCCGTCCGGATGTTATCATTATAGATGATATTGATACTGATGCTGAATGTCTGAATCCGGAACTGATCGAAAAGAAAGTAAAATGGATTAATGAGGCCCTTATCCCAACACGTTCGATTTCACGCGGTCTTTTACTAATAGCCTGTGGAAATATTATAGCTGATTATTGCTGTATTACCGAACTAGGAGCAATAGCGAAATCCATAAAAGGTGGAGATTGGGAGATCATCAATATTCGTGATGAAAATGGTCTGTCTTCATGGCCTCAGAAAAACTCTGAAGAGGCTATTGATAGAGTAAAGGAGACAATCAATTATGAAGCGTGGGAAAAGGAATACAATAATAACCCGATGGATGGTGGGAAAACTTTCAAAAACCTTGTAGATACAGAAGCATTCAGATTAAGATATTGTAATCATGTTGTTATTTATGCCGATCCAGCACCCAGCGACTCTGAGAGCAAAAAATCATCAAATAAAGCCATTGGGATTATTGCCAATATAGGATTAAAATATCAGGTTTATAAAGCATGGCTTGACCAAATGACTAATGCAAAATTTGTTGATTATCTCTTTGAAGCTTATAAAATATGTCTGAAAGCAGGGGTTGATCCTATTGTAATTTATGTTGAAAATAATACCCTGCAAAACCCACACTATCAAGGGATCTTACTTCCATCTGTATTTAAAAAACAGGAAGATGAAAATATTAATCTTCCCATTACTCCCGATGACAGGGATAAACCTCACAAGTGGACAAGGATTGAGGGGAATTTAGAGGCTCTAATTCGTTTGGAGCATCTGACTTTTAATGCAAAAGAAAAAGATAACCCCCATATGATAAGGCTTAAAAAGCAGTTCACAAATGCCAATCCAAGATCAAAAGCTCTTGACGGACCCGATATGGTAGAGGGGGGAGTTGTAAAAATAAGAGATAAAAAACAAGCAGAAGAAGCCGGAGGAATTGATATGTGGGCAAGACAACCAAGTAAACACAGACTTTAAAATTATGTTAGTTACAACCAAAGATTTAGAAACGGAACTATATCCGGAAGTTATTGAAGAAATTACAAGAACCTCGGAAGAGGAACAAAAAACACAGATAAAGGCAGCGGAAGATTTTGCCAAAGGTTTTTTATTTAAATACAATTTAAATGCTCTTTTTGGTACAGTTACAACTGCACCAACCGTGCAGGATGAAAGTTTAAAAAAGTGCATTAAAATCATTGCTGCTTATTTCCTTGTAAAAAAAGCAAATCCCAATGTACAGATGCAACTGTTCAGGGATGATTATATGATGATGATTGGAACTAAAGAGGAACCTGGGTGGCTGTATGAAATCAGAAACGGGAAAATTAATCCGGATTGGCCCTACAAAGAAGATGATCCGGAAACCCCAGAGGATGAAAGCAAACAAAATAATGAAGTATACTGGACTTCTACAACAAAACGAGTAAACAGATTTTAATGGAAAATAAACAATCAGCTACACCACAAGGCATCGCACCCATGTATTTAATACATGATTTAACCATCGTTTCACCAGATAGAGGACGTAAAGATATACAGTCATTAAAAAATGCTGTAACCTCGGCTGAACAGGTACATTTTCCAAACAGGACTTTATTGTATGACCTGTATCATGATGTCTATACAATGGACGGATATTTATCTGGGATTATTGATAAGAGAATTGATTTTGTACTTAACAAAAAATTGAAATTCTACGATAAGGAAGGTAAGGAAGTAGAAGAAATCACCAAACTTATGCGTTCCAATGAAGGCCGTGAAATCATCCGTAAAATTATGGAATCTGTGTTTTGGGGCGTTTCCGGGATTGAATTTAAAATCGGTAAAAAACTTGAATGGGAAGAAATACCGAGAAAACACATTAAACCGGAAAAAGGCATAATTACAAAGAGTCAATATGGAGTAAGCGCCGAAAGTGGTTACAAAATAGAGGATCTTCCTTTTGTATGGATAATCGGTAAGAAAAATGACCTTGGTAAACTTTTGGCCTGTTCCATGTATGCCATCTACAAGCGTGGAAATTTTGGAGACTGGGCGCAATATGTGGAAATATTTGGTCAGCCTGTACGAATTATCGAATATGATGCCTATGATACCCAGACTAAAAAGGAGCTGAAAGAAATTCTTGACAAGTCCGGAAACTCACTTTCCATGATGATTCCTAAACAAGCATCATTCCAGATGCTTGATGGAAAGCAAAGCAATGGAGATGGTAAGCTTCAACAAGCTTTCAAAGATGCCTGTAATGAGGAAATGGCAATCCGTATTCTTGGTAATACAGAAACCACTTCCAGTTCAAAAGGTTCCGGATATGCTCAGGCTAAAGAGCATGGAGAGCAACAGGATGAATTAACAGCTTCTGATTTAATTATGGTAGAAAACTATCTGAATTCAGAGAAGTTATTAACAATCCTTAGATCATACGGTTATCAGGTAGATGGCGGAAAGTTCGCCTATGAGCTGGAGGCGAATTTAGCAAAATTGAAAAGCCGTATGGAGATTGATCTTGAATTATCAAAGATCATCCCCATTGCTGATGATTATTGGTATGAGACTTATTCAATCCCCAAGCCTGACAACTATGAAGAACTCCGGAAGAAAATGGATGAAAGACAATCATTCAATCCAATGACTAAAAAAAATGTGGAAGAAGTTCCGGAAGAACCAACACCAAAAAATAAGAAAAATAACGAGGATGAGGATCCGGAAAACCTCACTGATTTTTCAAAGCCTAAATTATTGGATAAATTTTTAAAACAGTTAGCCGATTTTTTCGACCCCGCCCGACAATAGTCGGGCAGCTAAATGACCTATACAGCAATCAATGCGAGACATGTGGTGGTATCATCGAGAATCTTGCTGATCTTGATAATAACTGGGATGATATCTATAGAGAAATTGCAAGGGAACTATTGGAAAACAAAGACATTCTCATTAATGCAAATCTCCACCTCGAAACTGCTAAAAAATTAATTGAAGCCCTTGAAAAAGGCTTGGACACAAGTGTTTATTATGATAATGATACCAGACATCTTGCAGAAAAATTAAAACAAAATATCTATGCGTTTTCGGCGGCAAAGTCTTTCACACAGATGATGTACTATAGAGATATGATGATTGGGGATGATGGGAATACTCTTAGTAAAGGTTCTTTCATAAAAAAAATAGCCAATACAGGGGAAGTATTCAACAAGAGATATCTGGAGGTAGAATATGAAAATGCCTATTATTCATCTATTATGGCAGATCAATGGGACCGCTATGCTCCTGATGATCTTTTGGAATACACTACTGTTGGTGATAGACATGTACGTCCTGCACATGCTGCACTTGATAAACATACAGCACCCAAAAATGATCCCTTTTGGATTAGAAACTATCCGCCTAATGGTTGGAACTGTAGATGCTCTGTTGTACCAGGTGATGAAAACTTTAAAAATAAATTAACGGACCGGGATGCAGGAAATGTTTTAAAACAGGAAATAAAAAACACCCCATTTGATAACAATGTCGGACTATCAAAATTGATATTTAAAGACAACCACCCATATTTTGTAAACTCAAAAGGTAAGGAATCAAACCTGAGCTGGGAACAATATGGAATGCGTGATATTGATCGGATCCGGACCAACCAGCTACCGGAATATATTGCCACTACAATGGAAGATTATCTAAAATGGTGGGAGAAACAGAAGAAAATAAATGGCGATGATATAGCCATAAAGGATGTTCTGGGAAACAATATTATTCTTGAAAGTCATCAGGACAAAAAAGGAAGGAACACAGATTATTTTAAGGAACATATTATCCGGAAAGAAGAGGATAAAAGACATGAATATGCAACAGAGGTTGCCAATGTTTTAAAGAATCCGGATGAAGTCTGGATGAACCCAAAAGATAATAATACGAAAGTCTATCTAAAGTATTATGAAAATGGAACTATAAAACTTATTGTCAATGGTGATAATAAAGGAGAAACCATGTTTTTAATTGAAAAGGGTGATAAATCTGAACTCAATAAGCTAGGAGAAGCCAGAAAAGGAATTTTACTACATAGATAAAAAAAACGGACCGTAAAGGTCCGTTTCTATCAATATGTACAAGGTCTTTAACTCATCTGTTTAGGAAGCTTAAAGCCGGTACTCACATTGACAGTACAAATATACAATATTTTTTAATTATGGATATATCACAATTTACCTCATTACTTAATAAAAAATCTAAAGAGTTAAAAAATTATACCATTACTCAATTCCCGTCTAAAGCGGGGAAAATTGCAATGCGATTTGTCAATAATAATTTCAGGGAACAGGGATATCGCGGAACTACCTTTAAAGCATGGAAAGCTAATAAACGTGGAAGTACTATTCTTGTTAAGACTGGAAAATTACGGGCAGCAACTTATTTCACAACTCAACCAGGGCAATTCACTATTAAAAACCCTATGAAGTATGCAAAAATACATAATGAAGGTTTTTCAGGAAAAATAAAGGTTAAAGCACACTCACGGAATAAGTATAAAAAAACGAGAGTCGGAAATCAGACAATGACAATGAAGTCAGGTCAAGGGAAAGTAAAAGCTCATGACAGAAATGTTAATATTCCACGTAGACAGTTTATCCCAACAGAAGACAATCCAAGCCCTACACTTTACAAAAATATTCTACGAGCTACAGCAAAAGACATTGATAAAATAATGAATAAATAAATATGGAAACATTACAAAATATAGAGGAAAATTCAAAATATTTCTTCCATCAAATTTTAATGGATCTTTATGATAGAATTTCAACTGAGGTTACGGAAATTACATATATAGATCAGGATTTGGGACAACTGGGTCAAACCGGAGACAATGAAAAACCACCTTTGTCATATCCTGCAATCCTCATTGACTTTCCCGATTCAGAATATTCAGACATTGCAGGTGGAGGTCAAATAGGAGAAGTACCAATCTCTTTTCAACTAATTTTTGATACGTATAGCCAGACGTGGCATAAATCACCCAAAAATGTTATTATTAAAGGATTGGATTATCTTAAAATTGAACAGAAAATCCATAAATGTCTGCAAAGCTGGCACCTTGATTATTTCTCACCATTAAGCAGGAAAAGTGTAAAAAGCCAAAATAATAATGATATCGGGTTACGTGTAAGGCAATCAATATACACAACGCAATATGAAGACTATACCCCAATTGAGGAGGATATAAAAGAAGTTACATTTAGCTTTTCAGGATCTCTTAAAAAAGAGTAAGCTGTTGTTCTGTTTCCTGAGTAGGGAATACCATCCCTTTAATATTCATCCATTGACGGTAAGATATGAATATATTATGCTGTGGAAAGTAATTGTTAAGAATTCGGGTATCAGGAACATCAGCGTGCTTATATTGGTTGTAAACCGATATAATATATTTTGCGCGCTTTATATAATTGTTCCTGTTATATGCCATTGGGACAAAGGTACAATCAAGGAAAAAGCCAGTCAAGCTGGCGTTAATGTGCATTAAAAAACCCGCTTAATCTGCGGGTTTTATTTTTTAAAGAGATTTCTGTTTGAATTTATGCAGAATAGAAAAAAAATTTTCAATAGAAGTTATTTTTTTCATTAACATAAAAAACAAAAAACAAAACTGCTCCCGTTAAAAACCCCAATGTAGATAAATTTTTAAGGGTCTTTCCTATAGAACATAGTTTCGATGTAAAGCTTTCAACCGGAAATAAGTTTAAACCCTCTGTTTTCACTTCACAACCTCTCATTAAAGCAAAAGAAATAATTAATGCCGCGATGGATCCGACAAATATCCATGCTATGATTTTAAGTATATTCATTTGGAGTTATTTAGGACCAAATATAATAATATTCTTTTTTAAATAATCTCTACCTACAATAATACCAAAAGCAAAAAATTCTATAGGGTTAATTTCCTTCTCAGGATCATTAGGGGTTAATATTAAAGTTGAATTATGCTGATCTTTTTTTTCAATTGTGATATCAAATAAAATAGAGAAACCTATTCCCATTGAATTAGTCTTTAATGCATCTTTAATCTTTTGCATTTCTTCATTACTTGTAGTATATTTTAATGTTTTCATTTAATAAAATTTTTATTCACAAAAGTAAACTCCAATTAACAAAAAAAGCTATGGGATACCGTAGCTTACTTTAGTTCTTTTAATTAGCTAAATCAGGCTTAAAAAAGGGTTTTTCAAATTCTCTCTCAGCAACTTTAAACCAAATGTTTTCATCTGATGGAAGTTGATTGCCTTTTACAGCACATTTTGTTGTAAAATAATGTTTGACGAATGTGCTGCCATGTATCGGTTCTTCATTATAGGTTTCAAATTTTAATATTAAATATCCCTTCTTTTTTAAAGCTTCTAAAACTTCATCTTCTGTATATTCATAGCCATTTATTTCCATTTTCTTTTATTTTGATATTGTCTGTTGTAGGGGTTTGTTTGGTTAGGTGCGGGCTTTTCAGCTTTCTTTATTTCCGCTTCCAAAGATTGAGCTGACAGAATAGCTTTTGCAAAATTTTCTATTAACTCTTCTGTATTACTGTTGATTTTTTTTAATACAGATACTAACATATCTGATACGTGATCGAGATCATAACCAGTTGCTTCAGAAACCTTATTGATTTCTTCTGAATACTGTACATGTTCTTCTAAGCTGTATGTTTTGCCGGATATCCTTCCGGATATTATAAGTATGTTCATTTAAAATAGGTTTAAATAGGTTTTAAATTAACTGGCGATGCAGTTCATTTTTCATTTGTAAAATCGCGTTGGATTCGTAGGATCCAAATTCATCCGGAAAGTAAATTTCATAGTCTCGTAGATATACCAGCAAAGCTTCAGCTTTATGATAGGATAACTTTAAAACAAAGGATTTATCTTTTTGTCTGGTCTTGATCGCTTTTTGCAAAAGTTCTGTCCGAAGTTCCATACAGATTGATAAAACACTTCTTGAATTCTTAGCTTGGTTCTGTAAAACTAAAGAATCAATGATCTGCATACTGTTGTTTAAAACAAGTAATTTACTATTGTCAAGTGTAAGCAGGGTTTTCATTTTTTAAAAGATCTTTTATTTCGATTGCTTTACACTCAAAATTCTTATTAATACTTATCATTGTGTGATACTCCCTTATATTATATCCAATTGTACTATGATCGCGTTTTAAGAACTTTCCAATCTCTTCAAGGGTTAGGCCTTGACCTCTCAAAATGTAACAAATTATCTTCCTAGCATCACACAGGTGTTGTTTTCTGTTTCCAGATCTCACTTCATTGATTGATACTTCTAAAGTGTTACACATTTTTACCAGTAATCTGGCTATTCTGTATCTGCTTTTCATAATTCAATATTTTAAGTCAGAATTTTTTGATTGTTCATCCTGTTCTCTTTTTATATATTCAAACTCTATCTCAATTTCCATTTCTACCAAATGTTTTTTAGCATCAGCCATTCCAAAAACAACAATTACCAGTAGAATCCCAAATACCAACAAAAGAAGGATTAGGAAGACTTTAAATATTATTATCATGTTATTGTTCTTTTTGGTAATAAAGTTTGTAGAATTGCCCGTTTTCGTCCTTATCCTGCGTAATCAGGTTACGATCACCATGCACATAAATATGAAAGTTCGTATCAAGTTTGATGATGGTTTTAAACTTACTCTGTGCCTTTTTTACAGCACCTTCACTGATCGGAAATTCTTCTGCGATATTGATCTGCATATCCTGCTCATAATCGGTTTTAAAGGCGTTAAAACTTTCGATCACTTTTTCATCGCCTAAAACTTCATTGTTGAACTCTTCCAGATTAAATTCTTCCTTCTCCTTGAAAAATTTGATTGACTTATTCAGGAAGTCCGCCTGATCAGCTTTTAAAACTTCAAATTCTGCCGGAAGTTGCTTTTTTATGTAGTCTTTAAAAAGGTTTAAGGATTCCTGTGTATGGAAATACTCATCGGTGCGTTGTCTTACTTTCAGGAAATCCTCAAACCAGTAATACATATCCCCGTTTTTATTGTTATCTACAACAGAAAGGACAAAACCTTTTTCTTTATCCTTGTTGTAGATCAATGCTGCCTTATCAATTTTTGACAAACTGAAACCTTTATCAACTTCTATAGGCTCCAATTTATTTGGAAAAACCTTTAAAAATGGTTCTTTTTTCTCCGTTTTAAAGAAGCCGACTTTATCGACATCATTTTCATCAGTAGCAGGAAAATAAACCACAAATAAATCACCGCCTTGAATACGCGGATTTTCAGCTGATTCATATAATAGTCTACCGAGATTTTTTGACCAGGCTAACAAATCCGAACTATTTTCAAAGATTCCTGATGCTACTTTGTAAACAGGATTGTTTACCAAATATGTATCACTGTAAAAGTGATAAGTTTCTTCTGACTTAAAAGAACCTAAAAAGTAATCCTTTAAAAGATCTGTCATTTTTTCGTTTAGCTGAAGTTCTTCATCTGCTAAAGAGATTCCTTCACTTAAAATTTTGTTGCCTATGTAATGTAATGTGATTTTCATTTTAAAGTAATTTTTAATTAAAACCCAGAAACTCTGGAAATATATTTGTCTTCCAATTTTTTTAAATCTTTTTTGCTGCAATTAAGCTGCTTTTTATTTTCACGTTTATTATAACCGTTTGCAATGTCATTTTCCAGTTCTTCGATTTCTTCTTTTAGACCTTCAATTTCTAACTGTAAATCATGACATTCTTCACATACTGTTGTTTGTATGTCAGGGAGACTCGCAAAACCATCGGTCAGATCAAACCATTCACCACATGAACATGGAGTTGGCATTTCCATTTCTTCAAAATCTTCCATAATTATATTTTCTATGTATTGTATTACTCTTCGTTTGCTTCATCCAATTCTAGTGCTGTCAATTGATCAGAAATACTCATTTCCACCTCTTGCATAACCTCTTTAAATGTTTCATTATCCAAATCTTTCGTTTTTTCAATGAGGAAATTGGTTATTTCTTCAATTAATTCATCAGTTCCTTTATAATTGCTTTTTGTATTTGACATGATTTAAATTTTATAGTTTAATTAAGATTTATATTTTTTGTTGATTTTTCCCACCATGCTTTCGTCATAGGCTTTTTTGCGCTTTTAGCATTATTACTTTTAACGCCTTGGAGCTGGAGGAAGACTTTTTGAAGTTCTTCGATAGAATGGGCATTTAAATGCTTTTTAAAAACACTTGAAACATACATCCAATTATTGAACTTGTGAAAGTCATTTGGTTCCTTAATTCCGGTTTCCTCAGCGAGTTTTAAAATTTTGGACACCCAGCCGTTTTTTAAAAGCTGGTTCTTAAGATCATTGTTTTCCTCTTCCACAGTTTTATCAGTGGGGACATAAATTGATAGAAGCTTAACAACTTCATCATCTGTTAAATCATCAATCAGGGTGGTTTTATAGCCTGTAAAGCCGTTGATTTCAATGGCAACATCAATGGGACGTTTATTGGAGAAAATCTCCTTTAATTTTTCTTTTGGTTTCATAAAGTGTATGATTTTGTTTTAAAGTTGCTTTGCTAGTTTTTGGTATTTTTTCTTTTTTGCTTCGGAGGTGGACCATTCGTTATATTCATTTTCTGTAGTATTAGCATAATCGATAATTTGATTTGAATCACTTTTATAGAATTTCTTCATCTCTATTTCGGAAGAAAATGGGACTATTACTGTCAACGCTTTTTCTCCATATTCAACCGGAACAAATGTTACTTTGAAATACCGCATAAAGTTGATTTGTTATTTTAATATTTCTTTTTCTTTAAAAAAGTAAATCAGTAATTCATACTCATCACCTTCTATTTTTCGTTTGATTTGATGCCTTGTTTTCTCAAATTTGAAATCTCCCAACCAAAGAGTAATCTCAATTGTAATGACAAGGTTAAAAGCTTTCATTGCCTTTATCTCTTTGAACTCCTTATCCATTATAGGGTATACTCCGATGCTTATAACATCAGTTTTTTGCTGGAACTCAAATTTTGTAAGATCTAATTTCACAAGGCCGATGCCTTCCATTGGTGATTTCATTCAGTTATTCTATGTTTATAATTTTTATTTGCTTCCCCGGTGGGATTCGAACCCACTCCAGCCCTTATACGGGGAAAAACCTAAATTATTGACTATCCTGCCAGTTCTTGATATCGGAATCATAAACCTCTTTAAGATTTGCTATTCCTCTTACACCTTCTGGATATTGGAGACTTTCTTTACGTTCATTTGATAATAAATACTTTCCAAATGACACAAGATTTTTTTCTGCTTCAGTGCCATCAGTTACTGCCTTTTCAGCTAATAAGGCTGCGGTCTCATACTCAGTTTGAGCAATACAGATTAATCGAATTTGTTCCGGGTCCTGATTTCGAGGATCATTTTTAAAATCCTCCAATGCATTCAAAATACTTGCTGTTAGACTTTGAATAAAAAAAACGTTACCCGGTTTTTTATTTTCTAAATTGAGACGGAGACGCTTTTCTCCGAATGATAAATTTGACATAATGATTATTTTTTTTGGTTAATTTCATTTGTTGTAAATACTGCCATAATAACTGAACCTATTATAACTCCAGTAACAAAACACACTGTTGATATTCCTGCTATTAATTCCATTTTAAAAAGAAAAATTTAAATTGATTAATTCCCACACATTGTTTTCATCACGTTTGTAAAATGAAACGTAGTCCTTACTTAGATTGTAGCTGTATGATTCTTTAAGCAGCCTAATCCCTTCTTTCCAGTTTTGATCTTCAAACCGATCTTCCATACTGTAAAGCTTTTGGACTAAAAGAATATCCAAAGACCCTTTTTTACGTTCGAGCAATGACATGATTAAATCTTTTGTATCTTGATCCCCTTCGTATTTGGATGTCAGAAAATCAACAATATGTTTTTCTGCCTGATGTGATCTTTCATCAAAAGATCCTTTACCTTAACGCTTAAATAGAATGCGGTAATTTTCGTCTTCAATTTGAAAATTCCCCTTGCCGTCTTGATGACGTTTGCTATAATCTTTAAGTAGATCATATAAACTACCCATATCAGCGAATGCTTTGTTTTTAAAAGCAGTCAAATTCTCAGATAACTGTTCCGCAAATGGAGCGAGATCCTTAATGACTGTTTTTTTTAAAGACTCATACTGTTCACGCTTTTGTTCACGCTCCTGAGCTTCAGCAGATTTTCTTTGTTGCAATTCTGCCTCTAATTCCTCGGTTGTAAGCACTTTTAGTGCATTAGTTGGTTTCATATATTTTTTAAATTTTTAAGTTCTTTGTATTGTGGATGGACTTTTAAATAATCTTCGTCCCAAAGCCAGTGGTTATTTATTGGATCATAGAAATAAAGAAGGCGGTCCTGTCCATATTTCATTTTTGGAGGCTTCCAATTTTCTTTGATAATCCATTCGTAAGCTAATTTTATTCTGGATGAACTGATCTCATGATTTTTATGTATATCGGTTCGTTCCTGCCAACTTAAAAAGCCAATTAAGCTATCAAGCTGTAAAACTCTTTTTAAGATTGTTTCATCCATGTTTATCCTGTTTGAGACCAATATTTTTGCGCTCCCTCTTCCCAAATAGTTAGGCCATCAGCATAATATTTCCCAAGGTATCGGCCTTTTGAAAATGCCTTAAAGCCTTCAACCCATATTTTCAAATCTGCATCATACTGGATTCTTATTGCTGTTTTTCCGAGGGGTTTATTTCCATCCATCTGGCTATTCCATATGAAAAGCTTGTCAGGAAACGTTTCTTTCAAGTCCAAATACTGCTCGAATGTCATCCCGGTGTACTGCCAACTATCTGTAATAATAAAGCGGGGAGATTTGCGTTTGTTCAGCCTTATTTTTAAATCTTCATACTTTTCTTTAATAAGCTGAATACTCCGTCCGCAATCTGATACATTATGTCGTTTCCAAGCCTGTTGCATTGTTCGGGATGTTCCTTCTTCCAAGCTGTTAAAAAGTACTCTATCAAATTTTGATAATGCTTTTGCCAATTCAAGCATAAAGGATGTTTTACCATTGCCGGAGTGTCCGCTGATGAACCAGGAACCGGAGGCTTCAGGTTCAGAGAAGTTATCATACCATCCGCCTTCCCATTCAATAAGATCATACTTTTTTGCTAACAGGTCCGTTGATGAAATGGCTTTTCTCATTGTTTAGGCTTGTTAAGTATTGTTCTTACTAAATTTTCCGTCAGAGGTTCTCCCATTCTTTCAGCTTCCCTCATGGCTGGAAGTAAAGCATCATGCAACTCACCGTAATTTTCACATTCATCCTGAAGGAACCTTTTTAGGTGTGGATCTGCGATGCTTGTTAAAAACTCTTTAAATCGTGTGTCAATTGGTCTTAAATGACGAATTCCATACTTTACCCTTCTATAGAACTGAGGCATTCCCGGAGCATTTTTATTTTTCAGCTTCTCAATTTTTGTAAGAAGTTGATTAGTTCCAATCATAATCAATGCACATTTGCCATATAGATGGTCATGCATTTCTTTGATATTAGCCAATGTTGCTTGCTTTAGGTACTCAGATTCATCCCAAACTATCATTGGTTCCCTGCCATCTAATTTTAACTTGATAATGTGTTTTGTGATATCTCTAAGCTTTTTTGAAGGAGAACCAACAAGAGGGATTCGCATTGATTGACCTAACTTATCCAATAGATCTGTGATATTGTCTAATGAACCCACTGTTACTTTAAAAATATCTTTTGGATTTTGTTTTAGGAAAATATCTGTACAGTAAGTTTTTCCTGATCCCGTTTCACCTATTATAATATTGGTATACCCGTGTTTTTTAGCATCAGATAAGTAAGTTATCATTTGGGTGAATTGAGGTGTTTGTCGTGGTGTCCATGCCAGTTTGTTATCAGGGTCATAATCTATGGCATCACAGATCATTCTGAAATATTTATCATCAATTTCCACATCTTTACCACCTGTGCTAATGAAATAAATATTTTTCCGCATGTAAGACAGATAATTTGCAGGCACATTTGATTTTGCGGCAAAATCATTGGCTGTATAGTCATTATCAATTAACCATTGGTTAAGGGCTGATATAATGTTATTTTTTATATTATTATTCATTGTCTAAGTATTTACTAAAGTCCATTTTATTATTAAAGTATTCCATCTGTTCATCCTCCCAACTTCGTTGTTCCTGTTTTTCAATTTTTTTATTCTGTTTTTCCAGTAGCTTTTTACCAGCATTCAAGCGTTTTGCATTTCGTTGATCTTTATGCTGTCCGCGACTGTCTACAATCAGCATTTTGGCAAGGGTATTGTTTAATTCTGGGTTTTGGATAAACATTTGGTTTACTAGCTTGCTATCTTCAGCCACACTATCTACAATCATTTGTTTAGTATCCTTATTGAAATCAAAAACCTTTTGAAGTTCTTCACTGTCGCCTTCTTGTCGGTCATATAATGCCATCGGCTGGACATATTTCTGTATAAGCATAAAGCTTATTTGCTTTTCTTCACTGTATGCTAACACTTCCTGCAGGTTATCACTGTCATATTTAATAGTCCAGTCAAGATGAGCGTTCATTCTAAAGTTGACATCAAATGAGTCATATTCCATTTTTTGCCCGTTGATCGCTACATGTAAACCGTTATGGCTTAGTTTATTGGTAAATCCAGTAGTTTCCCCGAAATGCAGTAAGAATTCTTTGTCAGAAACCACTTTTTTAGCTTTTTCCGGTATATTCGCATACGCTTGAATGTATTGATCCCTTAATTTTTCACGATCCATTTCAATCATTCGAACCAGTTGCATTACACAGCCTTCTTCATTAGGAAATGAGTGTTTAATTTTATTTATATACTCTTCGTTCGGTTGAGTATCTGATTTAACACCCTCACCACTCCAATTGGGCGCGAATTGACAATAATTTCTATTGAAATATTTAAACCAAGGCTCAATCACTTTTGTTTTAGAATTATGTGCTTTTGCAGGAGTGAATTTTTTTGATACCATTTCATAAAAAGGAGTTAATTTTTTAATAGAATATCTATCTGATTGAATCTGCAATACTTTATGTTTTGCTCCAAACAATTCTTCCGTGTGCTTTACTGCATTTTTTAAAGCCTCCTGAATGAGTTCCGGATTTTCGTGAGTTCCTATTGCATAACCGACTGGGTATTTATTAAAAGGATCTAAAACGACCACTATTGTCAATCTGTGATGATAAGTAGTTGTTGTTCTATTCTTACCATCAAGAGTTTTAGTAATAGTTGTTTTTTGATACAATAATTCGGCATCCCAACCATCTACTGTCCAGTAAGCCATCGGAATTGACGGTGCTTTTCTTTTAACCTGCATAGCCAGTTCATTATCAAAGCCTTTTTCTCCTTTTGTTCCTGCCATAACTTGCAGATTCCATTTTTTACGATAATTACCAATGGTTGAAGCACTGAGCTCTGGGAACTGCTGTAATTTTGCCACGGCATTATATATCATTGCAATTTGCTCGTTATCTAATGACCTGTGGTCTCTTAATAAGGTTCTAAGTAATGCTTCCTGTTCAGAATCTTTTACCTTGGAGGCTTTTATATTTCCAAAATTTTCAGAAACAAGACTGGAGTAACCATTTTTTTTGAAGTCTTCCAGTTTATCCTTTAATCTCCTAGCAGATTTTGGTAAAGTATGACCTATTTGCTCTTTTACCTCTGTAATTGCTTTTGCAGCATCATTCCAAATATCAGTTAAACCTCTCTTACCATTTCGGCTCTTTACAAAGGCTAAAGTTTCTTTTATGAACAAATCTAAAGCCTGAAGCATTTGAGCATTTTTTACATATTCGTCCTGCTTTTCTGGAGAAAGAGTTCTATATTCATCAAGAAGATAATAAGCAAAAAAGTCTACAGCTTCATAATCATCCTTGTAATAATTGAGAATCAAGTTTTGAGTATTGTTCTTTGGTGGGTAACCCAGTTTTTTGACTATCTTCACTTTAAATCTATCAGGGATACTATCAAATTCAACCTGCGCTTTATTGCCTAACCCTCTTCCTGTAACTACCTTGTTGATTTTACTACATCTACATAATTTTTTGTAATTAGCTTCTGACATTATCTCAGAATCTTCATACAAAATTGTAGCAGGTATTGTTAAAATATTTTGATAGAATTGATACATTTTAAATAGAATTTAAATTCATTTTATAAAGTTTTGAAAGATTGTCTAATAACAAACTTTCCAAATAGCACCCATTGATGTACTATTATTTTTTCATCGAAAAGAAAATTTACTCCGCATGTACGATGCTTAATAATTTTCTGTGCTAGAAATTTTAGATTTTTCATATTGTAATTATTTTAGTGATTCGGCTTTTTCTGCGACTGCTGCTTTTGCAGCAATTTCCAACTCTTTATAAGTTTTAATAATTAAATCAGGCATAATACCTGTTCTGTCGCCTCTCAATGACTTACGGATATAATCAAGACTATAACCATATTTATCTTTCAAAACATTCAGAATGTCTTCATTGTAATTTGTTCTTTTTTTTGTAGGTTTGCCCATTATCTTGTTTGTCTTATCGTTGGGACAAATATCGCAATATTTCGCGAATAACAAAATGTTTTCCCGTAATATTTTGCGAATAAAACATATTTCATTGATTATGAGCGGAATAAATTTGCGAATAGAACAGCTAATGAACCATTTTGCAGGCGGAAATAAGTCTGCTTTTGCTAATTTACTAGAGATTGGAGAGTCTAATGTTAGAAGTTATTTATCAGGAACAGAGCCAAAATTCAATGTTATTGAAAAGATTTGCAAAGTATTCGCAATTAATTACGAATGGCTAATCTTAGGAATTGGCGAAATGCTGCCAACCGCAGAAAATACCGATAGAACTCCACAGGTAATTACAGTAGATTCACATAATAATGACAATATAGTACTGGTTCCTCAAACTTTAAAAGCTGGATATTTATCAGGATACAACAACCCTCATTTTATTAAAAAACTTCCATCATATAGAATGCCAGGTCTGAATAATGGTATTTTTAGAATGTTTGAAATCGAAGGAAATTCAATGTTTCCCACACTCACAAATAAAAGTTATGTTGTAGGTCAGTTTGTTGAAAATTGGGAAAATGATATTAAAGATAATCAGATATACGTTGTAATTTCCAATCAAATCGCCGATGGATTAGTAAAACGCTGTATCAATAGAATAAAGAAATACAACAATTTAATTTGTAAATCAGATAATCGTAGAAGTTATCCAACGCAGAATATTGATCCATCCTCAATAAAGGAAATATGGGAAGTGAAATTACATCTTAATTTTCAATTACCAGATCCAGCTGATATATATGAAAGAATGAATGATTTAGAAGCTGAAATACAGGAAATAAAACGTCAATACCCTGTATAATGCAGATGAAACAATAATGCATTAAATTACAACAAGTTACACAATATGACATATGTAAAATAGGGTGTGTTACTTTAAAATACAATGCTTTTTCACGTTGTTTTAAGGCTAAATAACAACATTTATAATCATTTAAAAAACACTTTATGGTATCCCCTAAAGTATCCCCTAAAGTACCCCCTAATAACATTTATCTAAAAATAACAAACAAGGTTGTTGAACATAATGCTGTACTAATATGCATAAAAAAGCCTCTTTCCTTAAACTAGGAAAGAGGCTTTTATGTTATTAGGAGCTATTTTTTAAGTATAAATCAAATAAATGTTACTATAAAGGATTTAAATTTGCTTTAAATGGTTTTTAAATGGTAGTAAAATGGTACTAAATGACATTCAGTTTAGTTTTGACTCTATCTAACTTAATTACTAAAACTCTTTATTCATCGGCTTTTCAGCCATTTTATGGGTTTTTGTTTTTTGACATCCTGTCTTATGCCCTATAATAAAATTTTATCTTTTGCTGTAACAAAATTATTGTTACAGTTGTCTTATTGTACAGAAAGTCTAAGCAATCAATATTTTAATATAAATTTTTAGTAACTGAAAACCAACAACTTATAATAATTAGTAAACATTTTTAAGTACTTTGTATTGCATGATACTAAATTTATTACATATCTTTGTAATGTTAAATAACAAACCATACCAGCTATTAACTAAAATATAATAATCATGAAAACTCAAATTCTTATTGCAGCTCTATTTTTCACAGGACTTGTAACTGCACAGCAGAAAAAAGATAGTTTGAAGGTAAATTCCATTGAGACTGTCAATATCAAGAAGCAGGTTTTCAAAAAACAAGGTGATCGTCTTGTATATGATGTAGCCGCCTCTCCTATTGCTAAAGGAACTAATACTTTTAACCTTCTGAAACAAACTCCAATGATTTCCAGTATTGATGGAAAGACTCTGAAAATTCTTGGTAAGTCTGATGCGGTAATTTATATCAACAACAAAAAGACGAATATGGATTCTGAGGCATTAATTGAAATGTTGAAGTCTACTCCATCGGAAGATATCCAGAAGATTGAGGTAATTACTGTTCCGGGAAGTGAATTTCAGGTAGAATCTAAAGAAGGTGTCATCAACATCGTGATGAAAAAGAATAAGAATAATGGGTATAATGGTACGATGAAGATGCAGAATGAACAGGCTTATTACAACAATCCTAATGCGGGAGGATCTTTCAATTTCAGACAGGGAAAATGGTCCGGAAACTCTAATTTCAGAATGGGAAGCTGGACTGACAGACAGAAATATACTCTTTCCAACGGAGATTCTACTTTCAGAAATGATTCTTATGGATATAATGATGATCCGAATAAAAATTTGGGTGGTGGGTTTAATGTTGATTATGAGATCAGTAAGAATCAGAGTCTTGGGCTTTCATACAATATGAGATATAACAAAAGTTTCAATTCTATTCTGGACATGACTAACTATCAAAACGGAATATTAATGGACAGAACTGTTAATAATGAAGATGCACAAACCAGAAATCACTCTTTTAATTTAAATTATGAAATAAAAACTGATTCATTAGGCAGTAAGCTTACTTCGAATGTATCTTATCTATGGTTTAACAGGGATAAAGTAAGTTTCAATGAAAGTTTTCCTTTATATATTGATAAAGATAAGAAGGAGGAAGACCAAGCTAAATATTCTGCTTTGCGACAATCTGTTCCTCAAATCATCAATAATTATGCAGCCAATATAGATTATCTGAAAAAGACCTCAAAAGGAGCTACATGGTTGATGGGAATCAGCTATAATCATACTAATACTGACAATGATACAAGACAGGACAGACTGGAAAATAATGAGTTTGTAATAGATACGAAACAGACCAATCATTTCATTTACAAAGAAAATATTTTAGGACTTTACATCAACTATGAAAGAAAGCTGACTGAAAAGTTATCCGGAAAGGTAGGTGCCCGTTATGAAATGACCAGAAGCAACGGGGAGATTCTTGAGAAAACATCATTTGAAAGAAATTATAACAATATACTTCCTTATCTGAATTTAAATTATGCCGTTAATTCAGATCATAATCTAAGCTATACTTTTTCCAGCAGAGTGAGAAGACCAAGATTCTGGGAACTGAACCCTTCCAGAACCTATTTTACTCCAAACAATTATACTCAGAATAACCCTTTTGTACTGGCAGCAAAATTCTATAATCAGGAGCTTAATTATATGTACAAAAATGCATTCTATGCTAACCTGAGTTTTAATATGGTAGAAGATGCAGCTGCTTCTGATCTGCTTCCTTTACAAGGGACCTCAACAAAACCTAAAAGAGATGAGGACGGAAAGATCATGTATGATGAACATGGAAATATGATCATGGAAACAACAAGATTTCTAAGATATATCAGAACCAATTATGGTAAAAACAGAGAGCTTAGCTTAACTCTTGGGATGAACAAATCTTGGTTCAAAGATATATGGACAACCAACTATTCTGTAAATCTGGGATATGTTACTTACTCAGGGGGAGTTTGGGAAGATCCGACATCTCAATTAGGAGAATACGAAACTGAGGAACTTGAACCTTATATCGTTGATGTTAAAAATTATAATATGTCTGCTACCCTCAATAATACTATTCGCCTTTCTTCGAAAAAGGATTGGTTCTTGGGAGTAAATTATTTCTTCGGAAGTAAAGTAGCAATGGAAGGCGGTACAATTGGTGTAAGACAGAGTGTTGATATCAGTCTGAAGAAAATTATAGGTGACTGGACGATTCTTGCGGAAGCTAATGACTTGTTCAACCAAGGCTATTACAGAGTAAATGGAATACAGCCGAACGGAAAGTATAATAACATTACGAATTTCAATTATCCAAGATTAATAAGCATTGGTGTTACTTATAATTTCGGAAATCAGAAACTGAAAAAAGCAAGGGAAATGAAATCAGCAAATGACGCTGTAAAATCAAGAACCTAATCTATAAAAACTTACTTCACTTAACCACTCTTAAAGAAAACAACATGAAACGCATTCTTTTGTCAATAGCTGTCATCTTCGGGACCTGTGCATTTGCTCAGGAAAAGAAATCTGACACGACAAAAACCAAAAATATAGAAGGTATTACCATCACCAAACAGGTATTTAAAAAACAAAGTGACCGTCTGGTTTATGATGTTTCTGCTTCTCCTGTTGCGAAAGGAAATACTACTTTTGATCTATTGAAACAGACTCCGTTATTATCTTCAACAGATGATAAAACGTTGAAAATTGCTGGGAAAAACAATGTTCTTATTTTTATCAACGGAAGAAAATCCAATATGGATGCTGAATCATTGGCACAATTCCTGAAAAATACTCCGGCAGAAAATATTCAGAAAATTGAAGTGATCACAGTTCCCGGAAGTGAATATCAGGTAGAATCTTCTGACGGAATCATCAATATCGTTTTAAAGAAAAAAATGAGTGATGGTCTTAACGGAAATATGAGATTTTCAAATACCCAAGCTAAATACAATGGTAGCCAGGCAAGCTTTTCAGCCAACTACAGAAAGGATAAACTTGGAATAAGCGCCAGCCTTAGTGGTGGCGAGAATATTGAAGCTCAAACTTATACTCTGAAAAACAGCAGTGAAAAGGCATCCAACGAATCAACCGGTGATATTGATGATCCTAACAAAAACATTGGTGGTTATCTGAATATTGACTACCAATTAAATGATAACAGCAACTTAGCATTATCATGGAATACCTGGGCAAATAAAAGCTATAATTCTACTGTAAATTTGTTTAATACAATTATCAATAAAGACGGAACTTTTTACACATGGTCTAAAAATAAAGAGGATTCGAGATCTTATAATAATTCCCTGAATCTGAATTATGAATTAAAAACAGATTCTTTAGGCAGTAAACTGAATGTAAATGCGGCTTATCTGAATTATAAAAGATTTCAGTTTACAGACAACAATACTTTTGAATCTGATATCAACAGAACTGTAAAGAATAAATCTATTCAGCTGTTTCAGGAACTTCCTCAGATTATCAACAACTTTTCAGGGATGGTAGATTATATCCAGAAATTCAAAAACGACCTTACAATTTCTGTGGGAGGAAATTATAATAAGACCAAAACAGATAATAATACCAAAAATGACACGTATTTTTATGATTCGATAACGACAATTGAGCGTAAGCCTAATCATTTTATCTATGATGAGAACATTTATGGATTTTATCTGACCGCTGAAAAGAAGTTTTCTGATAAATTTTCTGGAAAAGTGGGTGCAAGATATGAGATTACCAACAGTTTAGGTACATCGGATAATCCACCTGCAGGTGTAGAAGATCTTAAAAGAATTGAAAGAAACTACAATAATTTTCTTCCTTATTTGAGTCTTAATTATTCTATTAATGATAAAAACAATATCTCCTACTCTTTTTCAAGCAGAATGAGAAGACCAAGTTTCTGGGAGATCAACCCTGTAAAGAATAAGCTTACAGACAATAATTATACTCAGAACAACCCATTTGTAAAAGCTTCTACAAATTATAATCAGGAGCTGATGTACATGTATAAGAATTCATATTTCGTAGTTTTAAATCATTCATATATTAAGGATGTTATTACTCAGGTTCCTTTACAGGGCTATCCTAAACATCCTAATGGAGAGGTAGGAAAAAATCTTGCCTTACGGTATATCAGAACGAACTTTGGGGATAAGCAGGAAATGTCTGCAATGATTGGAATCCAGAAATCATTCTTCAAACAGTACTGGACTACCAATTTCAGCATCGGAGCTCAGCATAACAGAAATAACGGAAGCCTGGATATGGACCCTACTACAGGAGATCGATTTGTAGATGAGGAAGGAAAACCTCTTATTTACAATAATACGATAAATTCTACCAGTCTTTTGATTCAAACGAACAATACCATCCGTCTTGATAAAGCAAAATCATGGTTCCTTGGAGTAAACTTCTTCTTCATTGATAAGCAACAGGTTGAGCTAGGTCAGATCCGTAGTTTAGCAAGTCTTGACATCAGCATTAAGAAAAACTGGAACGACTGGACCTTTGCTCTGAATGCCAATGATATTTTAAAAACCAATATTGTAGAAATCGACGATTATCAGACCAATGGAAATTACAATTACATCCACCAGAACCGATATCAAAGAAACGTTACTTTAAGCCTTACTTAGTCATTCCTAAAAATAAATACAACGATTTGATATTCAATATTTTATTATCAAATTTCGCTTAAAAATGTTGTATAAAATTGCAGAAAATCGT
>NZ_FTOL01000001.1 GCF_900156735.1 Chryseobacterium ureilyticum | reverse complement strand
ACAACAAATTCTTTTTTGGCTCGAAGTTGTTCTCAAAATCTTCTTAGGCAAGTATAATTTTCAAAATGAAAAATTAGCTTTTTAAGGAATGACTATTTAAAATCCAGAAACCTAAGGAATTCAAAATTCCTCAGAAAAACAGTATTTATCAGGAAAAGGACTTCTCAAACCTTTACCTTTCCAATATTTTCCAGCCTCCACGGCTTTCTTAATTGATTTAAAATTGAAAATCAATGCTTTAAACTATTGTCTAAAGCTGTCAATTCTTATTATTTATCAATACAACCTGTAGCATACCCGAATGCTGTTCCGACATGAGTTCACTAAAGATGAAAATCAGATTTTCACAAACTTAAGTGTACTTTATGAGCTTATAACTTTCACTTAAAATAGCTTAAGTGTTTTAAAGTTTTTATAGTTCAGAACAAATCCTGGCAGTTTTTATACATGCTACAAGTTCTCAATTAATAATTTTTTCATGTTAAACAAAATTATTGAGTTTTCTGTAAAGAATAAACTCATCATTGCTCTGTTCACCATAGGCTTAGTGCTTTTCGGAGTATATGAAACAACCAAACTTCCTATTGACGCTCAGCCTGACATCACCAACAATCAGGTCCAGATTATTACTACTGCGCCATCGTATGGTGCTGCAGATATCGAACGTCTCGTAACATTTCCCATTGAGCAGGCAACAAGTAACATCAGTGGAATTACAGAACTCCGAAGTCTTTCAAGATTTGGACTTTCATTGGTAACTGTAGTTTTTGATGATGATACCGATGTGTATTGGGCACGTCAACAGGTTCAGGAGCGGCTACAGCTTGTGCAAAGTAACATTCCTGAAGGAATCGGAAAGCCTGAACTGGGACCTATTTCTACCGGATTGGGTGAGATTTTCCAATATGTGGTAAGAGCCAAGAAAGGTTATGAAAATGTGTATGATGAAACTGAACTTAGAACTATTCAGGATTGGGTGGTGAGACGCCAGTTATTAGGAACCAAAGGTGTAGCAGATGTCAGCAGCTTCGGTGGCAAGCTGAAACAGTACGAAATTGCTATTAATCCTAACAAACTTCAGGCATTTAATATCAATATCAATGATGTTTTTGCAGCTTTGGAGAACAACAACCAGAATACCGGAGGTGCCTATATCGAGAAGAAGGAAACTGTACTTTTTATCAGAAGTGAAGGGCTTTTGGGAACAAAGGAAGATATAGGAAGCATTCAGGTAGCGGAAACAAAAGAAGGTATTCCTGTTCATATAAAAGATGTAGCTGATGTGAAAATCGGGTATGCAACGAGGTATGGTGCCATGACCTATAACGACACGGGTGAGGTATCCGGAGCCATTGTATTAATGCTTAAAGGTGAAAATGCGAATGTTGTCATTGGTAATATCAAGCAAAGGCTTGAAAAAATACAGGAATCTTTACCGGAAGGAGTTGTGATTGAACCTTTCCTTGATCGGGCGAAAATGGTTAATAATACCATCAGTACCGTGAAAACCAACTTGATGGAAGGGGCTTTGATTGTAGTTTTCATTCTTGTTTTATTCCTTGGAAATTTCAGAGCTGGATTATTGGTAGCATCAGTAATTCCTCTGGCAATGCTTTTTGCCATCATTATGATGAATATTTTTGGAGTAGGAGGAAACCTGATGAGCCTTGGAGCGTTAGATTTCGGGCTTATTGTGGATGGTGCCGTTATTATTGTGGAAGCCGTTCTGCATCAGTTGGCACATAAAAAACATTTTGGAAAAGACAATATGCTCAGCAAAAAAGAAATGGATGATCAGGTTTCCAGTTCTGCTACTAAAATGGTTAACAGTGCTGTTTTCGGTCAGATCATTATCCTGATTGTTTACCTTCCGATCTTTACTCTTCAGGGAATTGAAGGAAAAATGTTCAAACCTATGGCTCAGACTGTTGCCTTTGCATTAATAGGCGCATTTATTCTTTCCCTTACTTATATTCCTATGATGAGCTCATTGGTTTTAAGCCGAAAGAAAAAAGAAAAAGATAATATTTCCGATAGGGTAATGTCTAAAATAGAAATTGGGCATAAAAAGTTTCTGATGAAAGCTTTAAAGTTCAGAAAAACGATAATCATTGGTGTTCTGGTACTTTTTGCCGGTGCTGTTTTCACACTTTCCAGAATGGGAGGAGAGTTTATTCCGTCATTGGAAGAAGGTGATTTTGCGGTTGAAATGAGAATCCTTCAGGGGAGTAACATTAATGAAACGAAAAAAGTAACAACACAAGCTTCCAGTATTCTTTTAAAACAGTTTCCGGAAGTACAGAAGATCGTGGTCAAGATCGGAAGTGCAGAGATTCCTACAGAACCAATGCCAATGGATGCGGGAGATATGATCATTGTTTTAAAGCCTAAAAAAGAATGGACATCTGCCACCTCTTTTCCAGAACTTTCTGAAAAAATGAGCAAAGCATTGAGCGTAATACCAGGATTGACAACCAGTTTCCAGTTTCCTGTACAAATGCGTTTCAATGAATTGATGACCGGAGCAAGACAGGATATCGTCTGTAAAATCTATGGTGAAGACCTTGACAGTCTTACAACCTATGCCAAAAAGCTGGGAAGCATAATCAATACAGTAAAAGGAGCTCAAGACCTTTATATAGAACCCGTTGAAGGAGCCCCACAGGTGGTCATTGATTATAACCGTTCCGAATTATCAAGATACAATATTTCGGTGGCAGAAATCAATAGAGTTATCAACATGGCGTTTGCAGGACAAACGGCAGGGGCATTATATGAAGGTGAGAAAAAGTTTGACATTGTTGTCCGCATGGATAATGAACATAAAAAAGACATTGCGAGTATCCAGAATTTATTGGTTCCTACGTCTTCGGGAGAGCAGATACCATTATCTCAGCTTGCAAAAGTAGAATTAAAAGACAGCCCAAATCAAATCCAAAGGGAAGATACCAAAAGAAGGATTATCATAGGCTTTAATGCAAGAGGAAAAGATGTACAGACTGTGGTGGAAAAACTTCAGCAGAAAGTTGGTAAAAACCTTAAATTCTCTCCCGGGTACACTATTTCTTACGGGGGAACTTTTGAAAACTTAAATGAAGCAAAAGCAAGACTTGGAGTTGCAGTTCCTATTTCATTGGTCATGATTTTCTTACTCTTATTCTTTGCATTCGGTTCTGTAAAACACAGTTTACTGATCTATACTGCAATTCCTTTATCAGCCATCGGAGGTGTGTATTTTCTTGCGTTAAGAGGTATGCCTTTCAGTATCAGTGCCGGAGTTGGATTCATTGCCTTATTTGGGGTCGCTGTACTTAATGGAATTGTTTTAATATCAGAATTTAACAGATTGAAAAAGAACGGAATAAATAACACAAGCAGAATTGTACTGATGGGAACAAGAATCAGACTTCGTCCGGTTTTGATGACTGCTTTTGTAGCATCACTGGGATTTCTTCCTATGGCAATAAGTAACGGTGCCGGAGCAGAAGTACAAAGACCTCTGGCAACAGTAGTAATCGGTGGATTGATGCTTGCCACCCTTTTAACGCTGTTTGTTCTTCCAATCCTTTACGTCTTATTTGAACATATTAATAAAGATAAAATGAAATTCTCTAAAAAAATAAACTATAAAAAACTGTCTGTTATCTTATTATTAGTTTCTTTCGGAAGCTTTCAGGCTCAGGAAAACATTACTTTTGAGCAGGCACTTGAAAAAGCTTACCAACAAAACGGAACACTTAAAAGTACAAAGTTAATCTCTGATTATCAGGAAAAACTAAAAGGCAGCTATTTGGATCTTCCCCAATTGGAAATTACCGGAGCATTCGGGCAGATTCAGGGAGAAGAAACAGACAATTCATTCGGGATTTCTCAAAGGTTCAGCTTTCCAACCGTTTATTCCAAAAGAAAACAGATGCTGAATGCTGAATGGAACGCAAGTGTGATTAATCAGAATCTTACAAAAACACAACTGACCAAAGAAGTTACCGATGTTTTCTATCGAATTTTAGTACTTCAGGAAAAGAAAAAAGTTCTGGAATATATCAGCCAATTATATAACAATTTCGCTGATAAAGCCGGACTAAGATTAAAGAAAGGAGAAGCCAATATTTTAGAAGAATCCACAGCAGAGATTCAGAAAGAACAGATCAAAGTACAGCTGAATTCTCTTGACAATGACCTGAATATTGCCAAACTACAGCTTCAGTTACTTCTTCAGTCTGAAAAGCCTTATCAACCCGTTTCAGATAAACCTATTATGAATATTGGGCTTCAGATTTCTGAGGAAATGGTAAAGCAGCATCCGGAACTTCAGTATTTACAGCAGCAAATAAAAGTAAGTGAGGCTGAAGTACAGCTTGAAAAAAGCAGATTGCTTCCCGAACTTCTTGTAGGTTATACCAACCAAAGCATGAAAAACATTAACAACAACCGCTTTAATTCAGTTCAGGTAGGAGTGGGAATTCCATTGTTTACCAAGGGACAGAGAGCATTGGCAAAGGCAGCAGAAGCTAAAATTGCCATCACTGAAAATCAGTTCCAGAGAAAGGAAATTGAACTTAAAAACAGGTTGGAGCAGCAGTTGAATAATTACATGAATCAACAGAGAATCATTGAAAATTATGAGCAGAAACAGCTTCCGAAATCCGAAACCATTTTAAAAACAGCACAAAAACAGATGGATGTAGGAGAAATTGATTATCTGAACTGGGTAATCCTGGTCAATCAAGCCGTAAAAACCAAAGCAGATTATATCGACAGCCTGGAAAGACTCAACCAAATCGGAGCGGAACTTAATTTCTTAATTTCAAAATAACAGCGTAATGCAATTCAAAATAATATCAATATACAGCTTGGCCTTAGTGTTTGCTTTATCTTCATGTTCAGGCAAGAAAGAAGAAGAAAAAACAGTTTATGAAAACACAAAATTTACCAAGGGCGGTGAGAATACGGTTCAGCTTTCAGATCAACAGATGAAATCAGTTGGAATTACCACAACAACTGTTCAAGACAGGAATATGGAAAAACTTGTACGCCTGAATGGAAAAGCTGAAATTTCCCCATCTCATATCAGTTCCGTTTCAAGCATTATGGGCGGGCATATCAAATCGATCAACGTGATTAATGGTAGTCATTTCAGTAAAGGACAAGTACTTGCTGTGGTAGAAGATCCACAATTTATTCAGTTACAGCAGGATTATCTGGTAACCAAAGCACAACTGGAAGCGGCAAGACTGAACTTTAACCGACAGAAAGATCTTAACACAAGCAAAGCCAGTAGTGATAAGACATTACAAACCGCACAGGCTGACTATTCAACATTGAATGCCACATTGAAAGGTCTTGAAGAAAAACTTCGAATCATTGGTATTAGTGCAAAAGATTTAAGCACAGGGAATATCAGAAGTAAAATCAATATTTATGCTCCCTTCAATGGCTTTGTAAGCAAAATATTAGTAAATAACGGACAATATATCAATCCGGCTGATACTTTATTTGAGCTGATCAATCCTACGGGATTACTTTTGGAATTAAAAGTGTTTGAAAACGATGTCAATGACGTAAAAGTAGGACAGGAAATCCTAGTTTACAACAATCAGAATCCAGATCTTAAATCGAATGCTAAAATTGTAAGCCTTGTTCCAAGTATTGAAAATGGTGGTTCGGCAACGGCTATAGCCAAACTATCCACTACAAATACAGAGTTTGTAAAAGGAATGTACATCAACGCAGAAGTGAATATCAGCAGCAGATATACTCAGGGACTTCCCAATGACGCGGTAGTAGCTTTTGAAAATAAGAACTATGTTTTTGAAGACCTTGGGAAATCAAAATATAAGATGATTCCTGTGGTAACGGGTATTTCAGATGATCAGTTTACAGAAATCCTGAAAGCTGACTTCTTAAAAGATAAAAAAATTGTACAGAAAGGAGCTTACAGTCTTCTGATGATGCTAAAGAATAAAGCTGAATAATCGCTGCTTACCACCAATATTTTTTAAAGAGAAAAGGTTTTGTTTACTTGGGTAAATGAAACCTTTTTTATGATAGTCTGTCACCACCCCGGATGCACGAATGGTTTTATTTCAGAAGTAAAACTAAGATTCAACTACAGGTTTAATTTAAACCCAATATAAAATTAAGGTCATCATCATTAAAACATTCATGCATTCATAGCAAAAATAGAGCATCTATTAATGAAAATCTTAGATTTTCTTGCGTTTTAAGACTAAAAGCTGTGCGCCTTCGTATATTTCCAACAATTAATAAAATGACTTTTAGCATATTTTTAACATTAGACATACTATTTAATGCATAATTAATTTAAAAAGCAATACTTTTAAGCAGTGAATTAGTTGAAAGAATTTTTAGTTGCATTAAATAAATAACTTTTATTGAAACATAATGACAACTAAACCGTTACACAATTTCCATATTCCGGTAATGGGATTGGCTTATACTATAGACAGCCCGATCCGCGTTGCACAATATGGAATTTCTTCTGTGATTTCTATCATTGATGATGAAATTCTGGAAAAAATGAAGAACTTTTATAATCAAAAGTTTAATCTTAATTATTTAGGAATTTCAACCAAAACAGAAGATTACAGAGCCAAAAGAATTACTGCTTATCTGGACATGGTAGATGATATCGTGAATGAAAAGTTTGAATCTTTCAAACAGGAAATCAGTAAGAATAAAGAAGCTTTGAAAGACTTTATGGCAATGCTGCCTAATACTTCAGACCTTAAAAACAATCTACAGCATCTTATTTCTCAAAAGGAAAGTTGGGGAGAAAGCATTAAGAATTTTATTGAAACCAACTTAGCTCCAGGAAATATTGATGTTAATATCATGACAAAAGTTGATAAAGACAACTATAAAAAGAATGAACAGCTTCCTGTCATGTATAATGATGCGCATGCTTCACTTCGTGGTTTTGCCAATAGTAAATTATCTTCTTCTATGGTTCTTTCTGCGGGCATGAATCCCCGTTTATACAGTTATATGGAAGAATTTGAAGATTTTTTCCCGGATGAAAATGGAATACTGAAAAAGAAAATTATTCTTAAAGTAAGTGATTTCCGTTCTGCCATGATCCAGGGAAATTTTCTAGCAAAAAAAGGGTTGTGGGTTTCAGAATACCGAATAGAATCCGGGCTGAACTGCGGAGGGCATGCCTTTGCTACCGAAGGAATGCTTTTAGGTCCTATTATGGATGAATTCAGGCAGAAAAAAGATGATCTGATTCAGTCTGCACATTCATTAATGGTCAATGCTTTAGAACAGAAAGGGAAATTCAGTGTTTCTCAACCTTTAGAAATGAAAATCACCGTACAGGGTGGAGTAGGCACCTCTGAGGAGCATGATTTCCTATTGGCAACTTATAATGTAGATAGTATTGGCTGGGGGTCTCCCTTTTTATTGGTGCCTGAAGCAACTTCTGTTGACCATGAAACCAGAAAACTTCTTTTACAATCTAAAGAACAGGATTTTTACCTGAGTAAGATCTCACCGCTTGGCGTTCCATTCAATACTATAAAAGGAACATCTAATGAACTATTAAAACAACAGAAAGCAGCCAATGGAAGATATGGAAGCTCATGTCCAAAGAAATTATTAGCATTAAGTAAAGAGTATTCACCGGAAGGAACTTGTACAGCATCTAAGAAATATCAGGATATCAAACTGAATGAACTGAACTCCCAAAAAGAAACAATTTCTGTAGAAGAATTTGAAAAGAGACAATCAGAAATTACAGATAAAGCATGTTTATGTGTAGGATTGGTAAATTCTGCATACATGGAGCAAGGAATTGAAATTAAAGGTGAGAAACAAGGCGTTGTCATTTGCCCCGGACCCAATATTGCCTTTTTTGATAAAGAAGTTTCACTTTCAGAAATGGTAAAGCATATTTATGGAAATACTAATATTCTTTCGGATAATGAACGTCCCAATATGTTCATTAATGAATTGAAAATGTATGTTGATTATCTGAAAAAAGAGATTAAAGACCCATCAATACAAGTTACAACCTCACAAACTAAAAAATGGAATACCTTCAAGAAGAATATATTGGAAGGAATAGAGTATTACCATCAGCTTTTTAATACATCAACATTCTTCAGGCAGGGATTACAAACGATCAATCTTCAGTTGCAGGAATATAAGCTGATGCTCAACACCCTTGAGATTCCTTATGCTAAACAGTAAGTTACGATTGTATAAAAGATAATTATTTTATAACACTACCAATGCACGAATAGCTTTATTCGTGCATTTTTTGTAGCAAAAATGATATTTAAGCTGACCAAGCGATGATAACCCAAGATATCCACAGGTAAATTATAATTAAAATGTCAGCATTCCAGCCTTTATTTCAGCCAGTTTGACATATTTTTTAGGGCTTAATTTTCCATCAAAAACCTGAGTTCCTCTCAAACTATGATTAATACTATAAGTAACTTTAAGAAATCATTAACAATGATTTTCAGAAGCTGACACGGGATAAATTGGTCTCGAATTTGAGCAATTAGAGTGTGTAAACAACACAAATAGTAATAATAAAAAAACACTTACACAATGAAAGTTAAAAATCTATCGAGAATAGTAGGCGGCATGCCTATTAGTGATCCGTTTATTATCGGAGTTTATCACAAAGATAATTATCCACAGGCTAATGGTAATATGGGACCAGACGCATCATTAGAGGGAAGATCAATTGGCAATGATTTCAATAGGGATGCTGATTGGAGAATGTACCACGGAGAGGAAATTCCTGGTTTTCCACACCATCCACATCGTGGCTTTGAGATTGTAACCATTGTTTCTAAAGGTTATGTTGATCATTTCGATTCAAAAGGATCAAAAGGTCGTTACGGACAAGGCGATGTACAGATGATGAGTGCAGGATCCGGTGTTTTGCACGGGGAAATGTTTCCACTTGTGAACGATGATGCACCCAATCCTTTAGAACTCTTTCAAATTTGGATGAATTTACCATCAAAAAGTAAAATGACAGAGCCAGATTATAAAATGCTTTGGAAAGAGAAAATTCCGGAATCCAATATCAAGAATGAAAATGGAGGAAATGTAAAAATCAAAGTAATTTTAGGAGAGTACAATGGGGTGAAATCTATTGACCCACTTGAGAATTCATGGGCAAAAGATCCTAACCATCATGTTGGGATTGCACTTTTAGAAATGGATCCTGAAACAGAATTTGTTCTACCAGCTGTAAATTCTACAATGAATCGTTATCTGTTTTTCTATGATGGAAATTCTATCCTAAATCTAGATGAATATACCATGGAAAAAGGATTATTCGCTGAGCTGGATGGAGGAGAAGAAATCAGAATTAAAAATGGAAGCGGTGCTGCTCAAATAATTATTTTAGAAGGAGAACCTATAGGAGAACCTGTCGCAGCAAGAGGTCCATTTGTAATGAATACGGACCGAGAACTGGAGGATTCTTATGCAGAATATCGAAGAACCCAATTTGGAGGCTGGCCATGGGGGAATTCAGAAATGGATCTTGTAAATCCTAAAGAAACAGGCAGATTTGCAAGTTATCGATTTGGAGAAGAATTAGACTCTCCTGAAAAGCAGAACTAATTTTAATAATTTTCATATTTATAGCAAGACTTTTTAGTCTTGCTTTTTTATACCTCATACGTATACAAAGCCATATGAATACTACATTTTTTATTTATTATAACTATAACCTCAATGGGTATTTTAAATACTGTAAACAACCAATATTCCTTACCTTAGAGGTCAGTAAGTAAAATTATTTTATGGAAAAAAGAAAAATCAAAAATACCGACTTAGAAGTTGCACCTATCAATTTTGGTGGAAATGTTTTTGGATGGACATTGGATGAAAAGCAATCATTTGATATTCTTGATCAGTTTACAGATGCCGGATTCAATTTTATAGATACGGCAGATACTTATTCATGGTGGGTAAATGGAAAAGGCGGACAATCTGAAGAGATCATTGGAAAATGGATGAAAAGCCGCAATAACCGCAAAGATATCGTATTAGCAACTAAAGTTGGTTCTGAAACTAAAGAACACGGCTATGATATCAGCAAAAAACATATCCTGAAATCAGTAGATGAATCTCTTCAAAGACTTCAGACAGATCATATTGATCTTTATTACACCCATTTTGACGATCATACAACTCCGGTAGAAGAGACACTTTCTGCATATGATGAAATCATCAAAGCCGGGAAAGTACGTTATATTGCGGCATCCAATCTTTCTCCTGAACGTCTGAAAGCATCATTTGAAGCTTCAGAAAAGAATAATCTTCCAAAATATGTTGCATTACAGCCACATTATAACTTATTGGAAAGAGAAGGCTTTGAAAAAAACTATGCTCCTTTGGTGGAACAGTTTGATTTGAGTGTATTCCCTTATTGGTCTTTGGCTGCAGGTTTCCTTACCGGAAAATACCGTACTGAAGAAGATCTCACAAAAAGTGCAAGAGGAGAAGGAGTAAGAAAATATTTAAATCCTAAAGGGTTAGAAGTTTTACAGGCATTGGATCAGGTAAGTGAAAAGTATCATAGCAATCAGGGAACAGTTGCTTTAGCATGGTTATTATCAAATCCGTTAGTTACGGCTCCTATTGTAAGTGCTACAAGTTCTTCACAGCTTGAAACCCTTTTCAATGCACCTAAACTTATTTTAGACCAGGAAGACATTGATTTACTGAACAAAGCAAGCCAATATTAATTTCCAATTATCGTTATTAGATTAAAAAATCCGTTCAATATTAAATTGAACGGATTTTTTTAAACCGCAAAAGGATATTTTTTAACAGTTAAGTTACTACTCGGTCTTCAAATGATCTCTTTAATCTGAATATTCTTTCAGCAATTGTCTATAACTCATCAAGATAGAAGACTTCGAAATAAACCCAATAAAATCATTGTTCTCATTCACAACAGGAAGATTCCAGACTCCCGTGTCATCAAAGGTTTGAAGAATATCCAAAGGTCTGTTCTCAGGGTGAAGTACCGCGGGAGGAGCTTTCATTATATTAATTACCGATTGAGAAGCATCAAATTCCTTATTAAAAAGATAGGGTCTGATATCATCCAAGGTTAAAACTCCTTTCAGTTTGCGGTTTTCGTCTACAATTGCAAAAATATTTTTATTTCCGTTTTTCACGAGTTCAAAAAGCTCTGACACAGAAGAACTTTCAGGAATAGTCTGTGAATACTTATCAATAAAATCATCAGTTCTTAAAGCAAAAAGAAGGTTTTTATCATGTTTATTTGTAAATATTTTTCCTTCATCTGCAAGGGATTTCAATTCAGGAGAGATAGGAGAGAACCATTTTGCAATAAGGTAAGACATGACAGAAACGATCATTAAAGGAATAAACAGATCATACCCAAAACTAGATTCCGCGATCAGGAATATCGCTGTAAGAGGTGCATATAAAACACCGCTCATAGCTCCAGCCATTCCTACCAGTACAAGATTTGTTACCGGAACATCTTCAAATCCTATATGCTGACAAACCAAAGCAAATAAATACCCTAGAGTTCCACCAGCAAAAAGAGATGGCGCAAAGTTTCCTCCATTTCCACCACTGAATATCGTAAAAGAAGTTGCAAATGCCTTTAATAATAATATCAGGACCAGAAATATAATGATTGTCCATTCTCCAATTTCGAAATACCTGAAAAAACTGTTTTCAATGATAGAGTGAGTGTCTCCGTTGGTAAAGGCTTTTACCGTTTCATATCCTTCCCCAAATAAAGGCGGAAACAAGACACACAGAAGTGACAGAACAGCACCTCCAAACATCGCTTTACGCATTCTTGAAAGCTGAAGTCCCTTAATAAAATGCTCTACTTTCTGAGAAATAATTACAAAATAACGTGCATATAAACCTGTTACAATTCCTAAGATTAAATAGTAGGGAACATTTTTATAATTAAAAGCATCTCTGGTATAAAATCTGAAAAGAACATCTTCCTGAAGCAGGATCCTTGACAAAAGACTTCCACAGACAGCAGCTACCACCAAAGGAATAAAATCTGTAAAAACGACTCCGGTAAGCAGAATTTCAAAAGCAAACATAATCCCGGCAATAGGAGCATTGAAAGCTGATGCAATTCCGGCAGTAGCTCCGGCAGCCAGTAATAATGTACGTTCTTTATAGTTTAATCTGTAGGTTTGTGCATAATTTGATCCTATCGCTGCACCTGTAACCGCAATCGGACTTTCCAATCCGGCAGAACCTCCCAATCCAACAGTAACAGCACTCTGAATCACCTGGGAATACATTTTTACAGAAGCAACAATACTTGAATTCTGGGCAATTTCATAAAGAATAGCACCAATCCCTTTTCTATCTTGTCCTTTAAATAAGGTAAGAACAATCATCGTTGTCAAAACAATTCCCAGGAAAGGAAAAACGATGTAAAATAAGATCTGATATTCGAAGTGAACCTTATTGGTAATAAAATAGTGAATGTTATGCACCAATGTTTTTAAGATCACACCAGCCAATCCCGCTGTACAACCCACCAGAATTCCGGAAAGTACCAAAAACTGGTTTCTGCTTAATCTGTTGTTCAGCCAATGTAAAATAAGCTCATAGCTGCGTGCTTTTTCCAGTCCATATTTTTGGAAATCTCTTTTAAATTTTAGAAAACTTAGGTACTTTTTTTTGTTGTGAATTTTCACCTGAGAAGAATTTTAATACTGACCTCAATTGGATACAGAAATGTAAATTTATGAAATATCTTATAAAAACTCCCCTAAAGCGCCTTTTAAAATTTTTAATCCAAAAACAAGATGACCGATTATTCACTTATACAACAAGATTTTTTGCAGAAATAAAATTTAGTAATCAATTAAAATTAATATCAATCCAGATGCTGATTATTTTCCTTAGGAATGGATTTAATTATGACGATCCGTTTCCTGCATTTCTTTTGGGATAAAGAATCAGCCTGATAGAAGGATTATTGGTAATAAATAAACGGAACCAGTCCACTGCCAACTGAACTTTATTTCCAAATCCTACCAAAGGAATAATATGGATAAAAAGCCATGTAAGCCACGCGATAAATCCTTTGAATGAATGTTTCGGAAGATCTACTACTGCATTATATTTTGAAATAATCGCCATACTACCTTTATCACTATACCGGAAGGGTTCCAATACTTTTTCATCTTCTATCCGCTTAAAATTAGCAGCAAGATTTTTTCCTTGTTGTATAGCGACCTGAGCAAGCTGAGGATGTCCTTTCGGATATTTTTCTTCTGAAAGCATAAGGCTGATATCCCCCAAAGCATAGATATTTTCGGTATTTTCCACTTTATTGTAAGCGTCTACCAGAATTCTTCTTCCTTTGCCTATACTTTCTTCCGGCAAGCCATTTATTTCGCGTCCAATCACTCCTGAAGTCCAGATCAGGGTTTCAGTTTCTATTGATTTTCCATCACTTAAGATCACTTTGGAATCTACATAATCTTTTACAGAAACATTCAGAAGTACCTTTACACCCAATTCTTTAAGCTTTTCATAAGCTGTGGTCTGAGCAAGTTTACTCATTGGTGAAAGCAGAGAAGGGAGTGCATCAATCAGATAGATACTGGAAAGTCTTAATTTGATCTCAGGATATTCTTTTTGCGCAATATAGCCACCCATTTCAGCAAGCATTCCTGCCAATTCAACGCCGGTAGGACCACCGCCTGCAATAACAATATTCTGTAATTTTTCGGCTTCTGTAATATCTTTATTACGCGCAGCTTCTTCAAAAGTTAACAGGATATGATTTCTCAGATAAAGTGCTTCTTCAATATTCTTCATCGGAAGGGCATGTTTTTTTACATTTTCCATTCCAAAGAAATTAGATTCTGTTCCGAGTGCCAGAATGAGATAATCATAACTTAATATTCCCGTATCTGTTTCTATGGATTTGTTTTCAGAATTTATTTTGATCAGACTTCCCATATGGAATTTCACATTTTTATTCTCAGAAAATAGCTTACGGAAAGGATAACTTATATTGGAAGCTTCTATAAACGATGTTGCTACTTGATAAATCAACGGTGGAAAGAAATGGTAGTTGTTTTTATCTACCAAAGTAATTTTAAACCTTTTGTCATTCTTGAGAGATTTTATAAGATTAATTCCTGCAAATCCTCCTCCTACAATCAAAACATGCTTTTTCATATTAAGTGAATATTGAAATGGTGCAATGTATTTCATTCAATAACAAGACCAAAGAACCACAAAAAGAGATATTTAACATACTATAAGAAAACCAGAAACAATCCTTATTTTAATAAAAAAAAGGATTGAGAAATATATAATTATAAAGGGGGTACTATGAAAAGATCAGGTATCACCATAGAGTTGTCTGAATTTTGAGAATATTATTTATGGAAACTTCAGAATTTCTTCAAAATTTAGTGATAGATTTATCCCATGAAAATTTTAATCGTTGAAGACGAAGCTGAACTTGCAAAAAGTATTTCTGAATATTTATCCGGAGAAGATTATCTCTGCGAAAATGCTGGAACATTCAATGAAGCTATGAGTAAGATAGAAACTTTTGACTATGATTGTATTCTATTGGATATCATGCTTCCAGATGGAAATGGACTTAAGATTTTAGAGGAACTGAAAAAACAGCAAAAACAGGATGGGGTCATTATCATTTCAGCAAAAAATGCACTGGATGACAAAATTGAAGGATTAAAACTGGGAGCGGATGATTATCTTACCAAACCTTTTCATCTTTCTGAACTTATGGCGAGAGTATATTCCATTATCAGGAGAAAGCAGTTCAGCAGTTCTAATGTGATTAAGCAAAACGAGCTTCAGATTGATCTTTTGGCAAAGTCTGTTGCTGTAAATAATGAACCTATTTTTTTAACAAAAAAGGAGTTTGATCTTCTGATTTATTTTATCGGAAACAAAAACAAAGTGATTTCTAAAAGCACATTAGCAGAACATCTTTCCGGAGACTTTGCCGATATGCTTGACAATCATGATTTTGTTTATGCCCATGTGAAAAATCTTAAGAAAAAGCTGTATGACGCAGGATCAGAGCATTACCTAAAAACTGTGTACGGAACGGGATATAGGTGGGAAGGAGTTGAATAATTTAAATCAGTATTAAATCTTGAATATAAAACTTTAATCATCTTGAAGCCACTTTTAAATAAGACTACAAAACCTTTTATTATTTATGTACTTGTTATACTCACCATCAGTATTCCTGTATATTATTTTGTGGTGGACAATATCTGGCAAAGTGAACTGGATGAGCACAATCAGATTATTGTAGAGAAAACAGCTTATGAATTTAATCAGTTAAAATTATCTGGAAAACAGCTGGAAGAAAGTCTTCAATTATGGAATCATATTCAGCCTGAAACAAATATTGAAAAGATTTCCGCTGATCAAATCAGGAAAGATAGTGTTTATATTAACGAAAAGGCTCTTTTATTTACCTCTGAAAATAAGAAAGAAAGATATCGATGTCTTAAGAAAGTAATTTATATTCAGGGAAATCCTTATCTGTTCACCATAGAAACCAATATAGAGGAATCTCATGAAACTATTGGAATAATAGCAATGATCACTGTTTTTTTCTTCATTATGATTGTTATTGGGCTTTTGTATCTTAATAGAAGGCTATCTGCATCTATCTGGAAGCCATTCAGGGATACATTGAATCGTTTAAAAACATTTAATCTCAATAGTCAAGATAAAATTAAATTTCCAGCTTCCGATATTACAGAATTTGAAGAACTTAATCAAGCCCTTCAAAAACTTATAGAACGTAATATTTCCGTTTATAAAACCCAAAAGGAATTTACCGAAAATGCTTCTCATGAGCTTCAAACGCCACTTGCAATTCTTAAAAATAAGCTGGACTTACTTCTACAGGATCACGATCTTACGGAAAAACAATATCTGATTGTGGAAGACATGAATAGAGCACTTACAAGAAGTTCCAGGATCAATAAAAACCTTTTGTTATTGGCTAAAATAGAGAATCATCAGTTTGATAACTCTGAAGCGATTGTGCTGGATGAAATATTGTATCAAATTATTGCTATTCTACAGGAACACTTTGAACAGAAAGATATAAAATTAGGACAGGAAATAGCAAGTAATATTAGGGTAAATGGTAACAGCAGCCTCATAGAGGTTATGATTAATAATCTTATTATCAATGCTATTAGACATACTTCTCAGGGAGGTTTCATTTCCATTCGGCTCACAAGTTCTGTTTTTGAAATTTCGAATTCCGGAGATAAAGAACTTAATGAAGATCTTTTATTCAAACGATTTTCAAAGTTGTCTGCCAATAATAATGGAAGTGGGTTGGGACTCTCTATCATTCAGGAAATCTGCAAGTTTCATCATTGGACAATCCATTACAGGTTTGAAAATGGGCAACATATTTTTTCTATTAATTTATAATTTTCTTAACATCTGCTAAAGCAAAATTCAAAATTTCTTCTAAATCAGTTTGCACCTTTGTAGTGAAAATATTTACATACTGAAGTGTAAATTCTATTTGGAAATGATTTTAAAAATTGTCTTTTTGTTCGCAGGAACAATACTTGCATTCTGGATCAGTGCTATTTGTGGTGGTGGTGCAAGCCTTATCCTGATTCCTATTTTGAATCTGCTGTTACCAACATCACTGGTTCCTTTTTCTCTTACGATTGGTACTTTTACCAGTTCGGCTTCAAGAATTGCTGTATTTAAACAGCATATCAACTGGAAAATTTTCTTATGGTTTGTTCCATTCTCTATTCCGGCTGTATTATTAGGTGCTTTTCTGATTAAATATGTGAATCCGAATTATCTGCAATTGGTTGTAGCCTTTTTTCTGATTGCCAATCTTCCGCAATTATTTGTTTCTAAAAATAAAGTGGAAGAAACAGGAAAAGAATATCCTAAATCAGCATTGGCACTCATCGGCTTTATGGCAGGTTTTATCTCAGGAATTACCGGAGCGGTAGGGCTTCTTTTTAATCGTTTTTATCTGAAATTCGGACTAAAAAAAGAAGAGATTGTTGCTACCCGTGCTGCTAATGAAGTATTTCTTCACCTTATAAAATTGATCATCTATATTTCACTGGGATTATATTCTAATACGGCTTTATGGCTGGGAATTGCAATTGCCGTCGCTGCTATCGTTTCTTCTTATACTGTAAAATATATCCTTCCACATCTTAGCGAAAATCTATTCAGAAAAATAGGATATGGAGCCATGGTTGTATCAGGAATTACTTTAATGACGAGTACTTCAGGTAAGATTATTCAGCAGGATCAAATTGCTTTCAATAGCTCATCCACAGCTAAAAAAAATATTTATACAGTATCCTGGAAAGATACCCGCCTGGTATTGGAATATAAAGCACATGAGGGAATAGAGATTGAAAAAAGTATCCGTCCAGAAGAATTATCCGGGGACCTGAAAGAAAAATACCATAATCTGATGGAACATTATGATGAAGTGCATATTGAAAAAGTATATGCATTTGGAAAAAAGACAATTCATGAATTCTACTGCTATAAGGATAATGTGCTTACAAAATTTAAAACAACATAATCAATTTATTATTTAAGAACAGGTTATTATTTGAAAATTTTGTTCCTAAACATTTTCAACAAAATCGATTTCAACTTAATACAAGAATAAATACAATGAGAACGGCAAACAAAGTAGCAGCAGTCAGCATACTTTTCTGGCTCATGAAAATTGTAGCAACCACATTAGGAGAAACTCTGGGTGATTTTATTTCCATGACCTTACATCTGGGCTATACCATGGGAATTTTTATTACGTTAGCATTTTTCATTCTTATATTATCTGTACAGCTTACTCTTAAAAAATATAGTCCATCAGTCTATTGGCTTGTTATTATCGGAACAACAACATTAGGAACAGAAATTTCTGATTTCATAGACCGAACATTACATACAGGATATTTAATGGGTAGTTTAATTCTTCTTTCCGGGCTGTTAATTTCACTTTTTCTATGGAATAAAAGATATGGTAATCTTGAGGTTTATCCCATTTTTGAGAGAAATAAAGAATTCTATTATTGGGGAGCCATATTATTTTCCAATAGTCTGGGAACAGCTTTCGGGGATTTCCTGAGTGATAATTTAGGATTGGGTTATATGACAGGAGCATGTATTACAGGAGTAATCATTCTAATTGTTGTCTTACTTCATTATTTTACCAAGATTAATCATGTTCTTTTGTTTTGGATCGCCTTTGTATTCACTCGTCCGTTTGGAGCAACATTTGGTGACCTTTTAACGAAACCTCTGGCAAAAGGAGGTCTTGATTTAGGAACAATGAATGCATCCCTAGTATCTCTTTTATTAATGGTAATAATGATTTTTATTTCTCAAAGAAAATATCGTGAAACGTCTTCTTAATCATTTTAAAATTCCTTCTTTATTACAATGGTAAAATTTCTTCAAAAAACACTCATTTATGTTATTGCTTTCAATTCTTTTTATTGTAGCATCAGTGCACAAAGCATCAATGATAGTACCACGATACAGGCTCCTTTACAGGATAGTATTGTAAAGAATAAACTTAATTATAAAAGTCTTATTATTCCCGGAGCTTTAATTGCGTATGGCGTGGCTGGTTTAACCATGAATAATCTAAAACAGCTTAACCTTTCCACCCGAACGGAAATCAATGAACATCAGCCTGCACGTATCAACCTGGACAACTATACCCAATATGCTCCCGCTGTAATGGTATACGGACTTAATGCTATGGGCATAAAAGGAAAGCATAACCTTAGAGACCGTACAATTATTTATGTTTCCTCTCAATTAATTTCTGCAGCTTTTACCATGCCGTTGAAATATCTGGTCAAAGAGGAAAGACCTGATCGATCCAATACCTTATCATTTCCGTCGGGTCATTCTGCAACAGCATTTTCTTCTGCACAGTTTATGTTCAGAGAATATAAGGACACCAATTTTTGGTTAAGTCTTTCAGGATATCCTTTTGCTATTTTTACCGGAGTGTATCGAATGTTAAATGATAAACATTGGTTGGGGGATGTTGCGGCAGGTGCAGGTTTTGGAATACTTTCCACTCAACTTGTTTATTGGCTTTTCCCTAAAATTGATAGTATGTTACGTGGAAAAAACAAAGAAAAAAAACTATTGTCATCTACCATGGTTATGCCTTTTTATCAGAATAAAATAGTAGGAATAGGGCTGGTAAAAAGCTTTTAAGCATATAACAAAAAAAGCATCGTTCATTATTTGAACAATGCTTTTTTGTATTGACTACTATAGATTTTCCTGATAAAAAGGAATCAATCGATCCAATGCTATTTTAACAGGTTCCGGCTGATCATACAATTCATAGTGTGACCATCCTTCTGCAATTACCAGTTCCTTTTTCTCTGATCTGGCTCTTCTCATAATTTCCAGTCCGTCTCTGTATGCCCCGAAACCACCAGGTTTATCACCGATTACTATCATTAAAGGCTGAGTTAATAAAACTTCTGCAAGATAAAAAGCATCCCAACCCATGGCTGCGCTACTTCTCGAATACAGATAACTAGTTGCTCCGTTTGGCTTTTCTCCTCTTGGTGTTTTGTAATATTCTGTAGCTTCCAATACATCAATATCTTTAATACCTGCAGCTGTTGCAGCTTCCACGGAAGGAGGTAAAAAAGGATTGATCTGAAGTTCTGCACCTCTTGCCTCAGCAGTACGCTGTTCCGCAATTTTTTCTAAAGTTTCTATAGGACTCCAGTTTCCAAAAGCTTCTCTCCAAAGTCTACCATAATTGGCTCCTGTTACACTTCCTACAGCTTTGATACGACGTTCTGTCATTGCTGCATTAATAGCATAGCCACCACCACCACAGATGCCCAAAACTCCAATACGTTTTTCATCTACATAAGGAAGCGTTACAAGGTAATCACAGGCGTAACGGAAATCTTCCACTCTTAGCGTAGGATCTTCTATGAAACGGATATCTCCGCCACTTGCTCCCTGAAAGGATGCATCAAATGCCAATACGACAAAACCTGCGTCTGCTAAAGCCTTTCCATACACGTTTCCAGAGGTTTGTTCTTTACAACTTCCTATTGGGTGAGCACTGATAATGGCTGCATATTTTTTATTTTCATCAAAGTTTGGAGGTAAATATAAATCTGCTGCTACGTTCCAATTAAGGTTTTTAAATGTTACTGACTGAATCATAATAATTGTTTTTAGTGATTAATTATTGTATTTATTTTATGATAAAAGTACTGAATGCTCAGAAAAATGTAAAAACAGGTGAAGCCCCGCATGAATAAAGAATTTTAGAGGAATGGTAAAATTGGAATTAAGCATTGAAAAGCGACTTAAAGAAGTCTCAACTGAAAAAGAAGGTTACCAAATCGTTACCAATGTTTTTTAGGTGTAAATGTTTAAGAGGTTGTAATTAAGTTTATTACGCTGTTTTTCATGATGCCTCATAACTCAATTGAGCTTAATTTTAAATATTCAAAACATTGAGTTATGGAAACTACAAAAAGATCTACTTTTAAGTTATTATTTTACTTGAAAAAAAACGCGCCTAAGAAAAATGGCACCGTATCCATTATGGCAAGATTAACCATTAATGGCAGAATATCTCAGTTTAGTACCAAGCTGGAGATTAATCCACAACAATGGGACTTAAAATATAGTAGGGTAAACGGTAAAAGTCGTGAAGCAATGGAAATTAATCAAAGGCTAGATAAAATAAGAGGACGTATAGAGCAGTATTATTTACGGATTTTGGATAAAGATGGAACTGTAACTAGTGAAAAACTAAAAAATACTTTTCTTGGTTTGGATAGTAACGAACTTACATTATTGCAATTCTTGGATAATTTTATCGTGGACTTTAAAAAGAAAGTAGCTAGTGGTACCCGATCCAAAGTTACTTGTTTTACGTATTCCATACTTCGTAATAATTTAGCTGGTTTTATTATGTTCAATTATGCCAAAACTGATATGGTCTTAAAGGAAATAAATTGTGCTTTTGTGCAGGATTTCGATTATTATATGCGTAATGAAAAAAAGAATAGCCAAAATACAATATGGTTATACATGGTATCTTTAAGAACAATAATAAAGCTGGCCATTAGCCGAAAATTACTTTATGACAATCCTTTTGTTGAGTATTGTAATATTCGTAAGGATACAGACCGAGGCTATCTTATGAAAAAAGAACTGGAAGCACTTATTGAATATAAGCCCATGGAAAAAAATATCGAGTATATAAAAGATATGTTTTTATTTAGTTGCTTTACCGGACTATCTTATGGTGATATTAAAAGATTGGATAAGAGCCATATACGCGAATTTTTTGATGGCAATACATGGATTATTCTCCGTCGTAAAAAAACAAGAATATCATCAAATGTTTTATTGCTCGATATTCCTAAAAAGATAATCGCAAAGTATGATGATACTGCAAATAACAATTTACTTTTTAGTATGTTAGGCAATCGCCAGTGTAATGTTAACCTTAAAAAACTTATAGAGGAAGTGGAATGCCTTAAAGGGAAAAAAATTTCTTTTCATGTAGCAAGGCATACTTTTGCTACTTTATTTTTAAGTGAAGGCGTCCCGTTGGAGAGCCTCAGTAAAATGATGGGGCATAAAAACATAGGCACTACCCAGATCTATGCTAAAATCCTGAATGAGAAAGTCGGCAGGGACATGGAAGAAGTCTCACATAATTTTAAGGAATTGGAAGCTGCTTTTAGCTGATAAGATTTTCCCATATCATTTTCCTTTGTAATTATTATCCAGCAGGTTTAAAATATCCGATTCCTTATACAATATTTTTCCCTGAATTTTTACAAAGGGTAGCATGCTGTCATCCCGGTATTGTTGAAGTGTGCGCCTGCTGATGTGAAGCAAGCGAGACACTTCGACACCAGTTAGATATTTTTCTTCCTGATGGGATGGACGTAAATATTTGCTGATCTGCTGAATATTTTTTTTAATAGCATTTATATCTTTAAGCCGGGATAAGATTTCATCGGTAGCATTTTTTATAGATTGCATAGGTTTAACTTTTTGATTGTAGTAGTGCGATTACATCATTATATTTAAAATAATTTTTCCTGCTGATGCATGTGCATGGCAATAGACCTTTTTGCTTATAGTTTTGCAGGCTTCTTTTACTAATATTCAAAAGCTGGCACACCTCCTGATTATCCAGCCACCTGTTTTTACTATAGATGGATTGATATGGTGCTACTAGTTCTGAAAGCAATTTGTTAAGCTCCACAATTTCTTTATTCAGGGCTTCGTAGGCGTTTTTTTCTATGAGTATAAATTCCATAATTCAAAATTGAATTATGAAGCTACGAGGCTTGTGAACATAAGTATTTAAACTGTCTTTCAATTGCAGTAATAGGTCGCTAATGGCTCATTTGAATATTCTGTAAACCTTTACAAAAACGCAAACTTATCAGAAGAATAATTGGGAAAATATTCTCAATAGAATACCGATAAAAAGGCTGCTAAGATATTGTTGTCAGCCATTTCTTAAGCCACCAAAAGACTACGGCATAAACGGATTTATCCCTAAAGGTACCCTCCAATTATTCCGTTTCCTTTTGGTATTCCTTCGTTGTCAACACTCTATATCTGCTTTCTTTTTTCCGGTTTTTCTTTTGAAAAATATTTAGCGAAAACTTGAGAGGCATTAGAGATTTGAAGGAGAAGAGAAACGATTTAAATTTATAACCAAAATATAGTACGGGAAATATAAGTCTCTGCCGTATACAGAGCACACAAAATGAATTATAATATTGTCAATGAAATAAAGCTGAGTTATTCACGAAAAGGTAATTGTGAACAGGTTATTGAAAACTCCAGGGATGCAGTTATGATATTTCGTGAGCATTTTGATAATGAGATAATAGATTACCGTGAATCATTTTTTACATTATATCTGAATCAGGCTAATAAAGTTTTGGGAATAAAGAAGATTTCAGAATCCGGTATTTCCTCTACTATCGTTGATGTGAGGATTATTATGCAAGCCGCGCTTTTATGTAATGCATCAGCAATAATTTTAGCACATAATCATCCGTCAGGGAACTTAAAACCTTCTGCAGAAGATTTGAAAATCACACAGAATATTAAGGAAGCAGCAAAGTTTTTGAATATTCATTTGCTGGATCACTTTATTTTGACATCTGAAAGCCATCTTTCATTAGAAGAAGAAGGTAAACTATAATAGTAAACAGCTAGTAAAACGGCAATTGTAATTGCCGTTTTTTTATTTTTTGGTCAAAAAGACAAACCCGATCTGATCGGACCGTCCTTTTGACCGTCTAAATTGATGCAGCAATTTTGTTTAAAATTACAAACCTGCTTTGCATTCCATCAAAAGTGTTGAGATTGATTGGCGGGGCAGTATAGGATTTAACAAATTTCTAGGAAATATGCTATGAAATAATGGATAATAATACAAATTCACATTCGTTTGACAATACAAGACTGAATATTCTATCTAAGAAATTTCAATAAAAACTTTAAGTTTACAAAAATAAATTTAACTTAAAATGTAAAAGGAAGGATACAAATAGTATCCTTCCTCGTGTTATGTTAATAAAAACAATAATTGACTATTATCTATTTGGAACGGGTTCAGGAACCATATAATTTCCATATGTAAATAATTGACTTTTCTCTTTATCACTTATTTTGTCAATAATTGATCCATTTTCATTGATCTTAAAAATTATTGATGTGGGGTGAAAAATAGAAATTGTGCCTTCTTTGTATATCAAATGATCATATCTATTCCAATCTATTACTTTATTATCTTTCATAAAAAAGTTAGAATAGTAAACAATTAACTTATCATGTCTGGTAACAATGTACTTGGCAGAATCTTTACTAAAAAATTCAGTAGTTGATATTTTAATATAATTCCTGTTCCATTTTTTTTGGTGTTGTACAATAAAAAGTTTATTTGGGTTGCCATTATTTTTTGAAAGAGAATCAATAATTCCATTTACCTGCTGATCTAAAGATATTTCTTTTTTAGTACAGCTAAGCACTGATATCATGGCTGAAGCAGCGTATAATAATAATCTATTGTGCATTATCATAATGAATCTTATTTAAACTTTTAAGTGTTGCAGGTGTTAGTTGCATATTTGTCTTAGTATGTCCACTTCTATGTAGTTCAATTAATGTATTTCCTAATCCTTCGTGAACAGTCATAAACCTTGGTAGCATATTACTATTTTTTAAAACACTTGTATAAGTGGTTTTTCTGGTATTCTGATCGTCTCCCCATTGATTCCCTATTTCATCTGGATGGCTTCCATTATAACCATCATGATTATGAATAAAACCAATCAGATTATTTGTATCTCCAATATACTTTTTCATTGCAGTGTCAAAGGCTTTTGTCAATGTATCAAAAGAATGTTGAGTAGCCAACAAATAATTTACTCCTTTTCCTTTATCATATTTGAAAAGTGCTATTTCTATGTTTGATTTTGTATTGGCATTCATAAAGTTAAAAACCCCCACTGCATCATTAACATTAGTTGTTTGACCTATTGAAACATCACCTTCTCCAACACGTAATGAGGCAAGTAATTCTCCACCACCACGGTTTGCATCAAACTGTAATTGACTAATAATTGTACTGTCTGATACTTCCTTTTTCTTTACAGTTACACTTTTGTTCAAATCAACATTCCCTTTTTTATCTGTCGCAAAAAGAGTATCTGATCTTTTATTTGTTGGTCTAATAAGAGTAACAGATCCATCCTGATTAAGTTTATAATCATTTTTCCCTTGCATTCCTGTTGGATCCACAAATCCTACAGGATTATTCCATACATAACCATAAGGATCGTTTGTTTTCTCCACAAGTGGATCAATTACACCCCATCTTCCAAGTTCTGGCATATACATTCTGGCTCCATAATCATACATTCCAGTTTCTTGTAATTCTTTACCATTATATTTGTACTGATAATTAAGATAACCTCCACTGTTATTTGGTATTTTACCGCCATCATTATATCCTTGATGTTGTAGCCCGAAAGGATAATAATTTGATTCTTCCATTAAAAAAATACCACCACCATCAGCTGCTTTATAACTATACCTAACATTTCCTAAGTGATCTTTAAAATTGTACACATATTCTTTACGAGTAAAGTTATAAAATCCTTCTGAAGTTGGGAAAAACGACAGTGAAAAACCACTATCATATCCGTTCTGATCCGTATTTAGTTTACTGTATTTACGTTCATATAGAAAGCCGTCGATATAATCCGTTTCTGTAAACTCGTTACCAAATTGATTAATATTATCTACTCTTTTTCCATATTTTGTACCATCGGCTCTATAGTTATATGAATGTACCATGCCTTCACTCGTTCCAGGTTTTAGACCACCAACAGTTGCATTTATTCTGATAGGAAGATTTAAGTAATTATACGTTATACTTTTGATATTTTTATCCAATAGGTTTATCATATTCCCATTTTGATCATATTCAATAGTATTTCCACCAGCAGGATATCCTGAGGGGTTCATATTATTATCAGTTACTTTAATGAGTTTATTTGACCCTTCACTAATTTCATAATCATATACAAGCTCATCAATCTGCATTGGTGTGTTTTGCCCAGGTGGAGGATTCTTAAAGCGATCAAGAGTTTCAATGTTACCATTTAAATCATAGGAAATTTTTTCATCATAAAAATGATTATGAGTATTTGAAGCCAATTCTGGAGTTAAGTAAATCCCTTCTGTAAGCCTGTTTAAAGAGTCATATTTATAAGAATATCTTCTGTATATTTTATCTCCAACGGATGTTTTCCAGTCTATTTCAGAAATATTTCCATTATATCTTGCTTTACTATAATTAGGATCTTCAGGGCTTTGATATTTTATTTTCATTCCAAAAATTCTACCATTTAAAGCTGATGGATCATTTATAGATGTTAACCAGCCTCGGATATTATAGCGATATTCAATAGATTGTAAAACACCATCATCATCATTTTTACCAACTTTTTTATTAATGAGTCTCCCAAGCTCATCATAGGTATTAATGCTTAGTGGTTCTTCAAAATTATCATTTACTTTATGCTTATGAGATATTAATCTATTTTGATGATCATAATCAAATATTTCTTTTATAACAATTTCTGTGTCAGTGACTGTTCTTTTATGATAAGTATTTGATAGTTTAATTACACCAGAAAAATCAAGGAGAGATTCCATTCTGGTTTCGCCACCTAGTGAATTTATGGAATGTGTTCCCACCATTCTTCCTTTCTGGTCATACCAATTATAATTTTTGGTCCATTGATCATTATCAATGTTTTTTACATAGGAAGCAACAGGTAAACCTTTGGTAGTTTGCTTTCCTATTTTATCACTTAAGATAGTTTGTTCAGTGTTAATTATAAATGATGGTACTGTAACGGTGGATGGTAATGGAGGATAAGTATCATAATAGTTTATACTTAAAACCGTCATGCTTCCTGTGGGGAATGCATTTTTACTATAATAAATATCCATTCCATTTACATTAAATGGGGTGGTGCTTCTGGTTTCACTATTTCCTGGATTTGCTGTCATATTATTGATAGCAGTCTGCATGGCAGATCTTGTTGCTATATTACCAAAAAAGCCTGTATATATAACCCTGTCAAACTGATCATATTTAGTAAACAGCCATCCTTTTCTTCCAAAACTATTATCATTGCTTCCCAACATTGCGTCTTGTATAAGTACAATTCGATCCTTTTTATCATAAACTAAATATTCCCATCCTTTTCCAGGAACTTTTTTCTCTACCAATCGATTTCTACCATCATATCGATATTCGTAAGCCAGTGCATTCTGTTCTGCTAGTCCCCATGATTGCATTTTTGCCAACAAAGGAGGAATTACCCAAGCTAATTGGTCATATTCATTGTAAACATAATAGGTATCTGCATTTTGTGTTGCACTCACTATTTTTCTGAGCAGTACAACCTGACCTTTCCCATTTTTGAATTCTATCAATTGATTACCATCCTCATCTATAATGATATTTTTATATAGTTGACCAGCTTGGTAGGTACCTCCATCTTCAATCGTGGATTTAGTAGCATTATTGACAACACTTGTAGTAGTAAATAATTTACGAACTTCTCCAGTTTCATTGATACTATATTTAAATTTTACTGGCTTGTTCTCCCAGTCTTTTCCTTCCTGAACATGTTGTTGAACCCTCTCCAAAGGTGAATTCTCTAATGTTCGTTCAGAAAAAGGTTTTTCATTTAAGTAAACTGCCTGTGGATCCCCAACTGGGAAATCTACTAACGTCCCCTGTGCATAAATTCCATTTTGAGTACCAGACTGAGGGACAGGAAGGTAATCTCTGGTTTGCCTTCCAAAACTATCATAAATAATAGGAGTTACAACATCTCTCCCTAAGGGGCTTGCTTTTATATTGACTAATTGTTTAACGCGCCCCAATCCATCAATGTACTGAACTGTTTCTGATGATTTTATTGGCTGGCCTGCCAGATTATAATCTAGATATACTTTAGTTTGAATATAGTTATCTGTATTAGAAAGCTGAGTAAGCTGAGCCTTCAGATTTTCCACAAATATTAATGTACCTATGGAGAAAAGTATCTTTCTCATTATTAGTTTTTATAATTATACTTAAATTCTTTTAACAATTTCCCATCCACATCTACAATTTTTTCAAGTCTTCCTGCAGAATTATAAATATAGCTTTCTCTTATACCGGAGGGAGGTGTGATACTTTTTACACCAATTAAAGGATCATATGTATAAGTTGTGATTCTGTACTGGGAGAGTTCTGGGTTATTTCTAAAATCATCCAATGATGGGATAAGAGTTTGGTCCTCGTAATCATTATTGGTATCAGCGTTTGAATTATTAACAATTTGAAGGTTTTTATATCCCATATTAGTATTTGAAAAACCAAGTTTACTTGCTAATTCAGAGTAAGTAATACCTTCAATCTTTGCAATAGGTTCAGTACTTTTATATCCCCAAATAATTGTAACCGGTTGATTTCCCTTTGTTGTATATTGCAATAGATTTCCTTTATCATCATATAGATCGTAGCTAATATCTGTTCTTGCTGTATTATCTAAGAAATTATAAGAAAGAATAGAACTTGGATAGATATTTATAGCATTATCATATTTTATTTCGGATTTGCTGATTAACTTTCCATTTTTGCTAGCTTCAGTTTCAATAGGAAGATTAATAATATTGGCATCAATCAATTTTTGAACTGATTTATCATAAGCGTATTTATACCTTACTTCAAGTAAATCATTATTTGAAAATAAAGTGTTTTTATTTTGTAAGAGGCAAAAATTATTGTAATTATTACTTTCACTATTTACAATAGAGTTGTTGCCTGAATAATCATTAACTTTTGTCGATTCTAAGTATACATAATCACTTTTATAAAAACTTAATACAAAATCCATGCTTTGGATATCAGAGTCTTCCACGAGAAATGAGTCTATTGATGAAGTGCCAACCCCAAATATTTGCTTAGGACTATAACCCGTAGGATTCATATTGTGTTTATTTATTGTTTCCCTAAGAGTTTTTCCTGAACTATCCTTTTCTATCTTACTTAATACTAATCCTCTTGCATAACTTTTATCAGGAGTATGTATAGTAGGATGGTTAAATATATTATAAATATAACCGGTCTCTAACATAAATTGGGGGATCATCCTAAAACCTTTGCCACTTTCTCTGGACCATTTATAATTTATTGTCTTATAATCCGGATCTGTATTAAAGGAACTTAATAAATACTCGGTTGATCCTTTTCCTTCAGTATCAACAACTACTCTCGAATACCTTAATAAATCATCAGTAAATAAATACTTAGGAGTACTATAAATCATAATATAAACACTGGTTTGTCCAGTATCTTCATTGACAACAATTTTTTGTCTTTCAAACATTCGCCCAGCTCCATTATTGTCTTCTTGTGAAGTAGAGGTTCTCAATAATTCAGGAAGTTCCCCACTGCTCTTACCATTGGATAATTTATAAGTAAAAGATTGTACAATTGGAGCAACATTTTCACTTTCTCTTTTAGAAATTTTTTTTATTCTAAGACCTCCGGTTTTATTATTGGTAACTGGGTTGGTGGGAAATTCAAAATCAGTTCCAAAATCGTTCAATTCATATTCATATTCTACACTCCCTTTTGTTGGGTAAACAATTTTTTTTAGCATACTTGCTTTTGCTTTTTCTTCACTAGGAGTTCTATCTGCTCCGGGATAGTCGTACATAGCTCCCATGGTATAAACTTTAGGAATTAAAGTATTTCTATTGTTGTTGTTATAGTATCCCCAATAATCTTGATGGAAGTTATTTCGTTGAGGAAGACTTTCGTCAAAGTATTGAAAAGATGTGATTGCCGAAATTGTAGACTCGTCAGCTCCAATTCTTCTTACGTTATCCAATTTAAGTCTTTTACAATCATAAGTAGGGCATTGTGAGCTAAAATAACTTTGGTTGAAATCAAGCTTCTCGATAAGCTTACTGTTAAAATCAAATTTTTTTATTGAAGACAAAGTTCTTCTTTTATCTGATGGGGATGTTTGAGACTGATCAATATCTTCTCTTGTTAGTCCATTATATTCAAACTTAATCGTATTATTATCAGATGTTTTTATCAAGGAAAGTCTCTTGGGACCCTTAATTCTAATTTGGGTGGTTCTATCCAGTACTCTTTCATAAAACCCTTTGTCACCTGAATTTATAAAATATGCTGGAGGGGTTTTAGTACTTCCCACACTTGGTTTAAAAACTTCTTTTATTTCAGATTTTTCACTATAAAGTAGGTCGGGCATTTGTTCATAGTTATAGTCAATAGTATCTCCATTAACAGCCACTACCTTACTCAAAAACCATTTCGAAATATATTCGTTCCCACTGACACCTTCATTAATTTCTGGAGTTTTTCCCATCCAATCATCATATGAGGGTGCAGCGTTAGTTTCACTATATAAAGTTTCGGTATATTCAGGTGTGTGAGAAAAGTAATACTTTGTCCCTTCAGGAGTTGTAAATAACCACGTATTAGGATCTGAGTTAAAAGGAGATTCAATTTTTAAACCCGGAATATGAGGAATTGTCACAGGTGCTCTATTTCCATCAAATACAAATTTTCCTGAATATTTTCCGAAATTAAAGTAAAACTCATCGGGTTCACCGTCAACATCTATGTATGTCCATCCCATACTGGACATCGAGCCCAGATCAGCTATGGTCAAGCCTCCACCCATCGGAAATCCTGATCCTCCTAAATAACCAGAAAGTTCGGATGTCCCTTGTGCAAAAAGAAATCTAAACCAGTCATTACCATCACCATACTGTTTATTAATAATTTTTTGAGCAAATCTCTGAATAGCACCTCCCAGTGCCTCGTTATTTGAAGGTGTTCCAGGAAATAAATATGGAATTTTTGGTTTTTTTATAGGTGCCCAATTTGCGTAGTCTAGCCACCCATTAATAAATTTTGGATAATTTTTTCTGTATCTTGGATTAGTTGCTTCCACACCAATGGTGGGATTTATATATATAGTTACATCATCTGGGAAACCATTTACTTTTCTTGTAATTGATCCTCCAGCTCCTATGTCCCAGCCCAATCCAATATCACTAGATATATCATTTACTCTAATTCCCTTACCATTTTTATATGATAAAATGATAGGATCAATTAATGACTTAGTCTTAATTTCGGTTAAACCAATATTGGGTGATAGTTCACCAGTACTTAAATTAACATTGTCATCGGAAACCGTTAAATCGTTTAACTTTCCTATTTCCGGTTTGTTGACTTGGATGTTTTGAATATCTTGTATTGCAGGATTTCTCCAGAGTGTTTGTCCATATAATAGGCTTGCTGCTGTATTTAAATATAAAGCAGGAACTAAATAAAGTATTTTTCTCTTCATAGTTAATCTTTTATTTCTTTATTAGTTTTGCATTTGCGGTTTTATTATTATCTGTTTTGATGGTTATCAGGTAAGCTCCTTGTACCAAAGACTGTGTATTGATCTTATATACATTATTTTTCGTTTTAAAACTTTGAAGCTGCTTTCCACTCATATCATACAATAGAATATTAGCTTCATTAAAGTCAAAACCAATTTCTACATAAACATAATCTGTGACTGGGTTTGGATAAATTTTGATATCGTATTTTTCAATCAGGTCATTTACCTGTTTGTCACCAAGTTTTACAATCTTCCAGTTTTCTTTGCCTAATTTTTGTGTACTGGTCCCGACCAGAACAATAGAGCCGTCCCTATTTAATTTCAGATCTGAAAGTCTTTCTTCTCTTTTTCGGGATTCTCCGTTAACGTGTTTGCGCCATTGTTCATTACCATTTCCATCAAGATATAACAACCAGAAAGTTTCATCATTTGTTTCTATTCTTCCTTCAGCTTGTGTATAACCTCCAAGTAATATCCCTTTTGAAGATTTATCATCAGCAGAATGAATAACACTTATTCCCATCAAGACATCTCGGTTTTTAAAGTTGTAAGATTTTTGCCATTGTTCGTCGCCTCTTTCATTTAAAGAAATCAGCCAAAGATCTGTTCCTTCTTCGATTCCTACTGTTTTGTTTCCGGATCTTTCGGACCTAGATTCTCCACCAATGATAAAACCTGTTGAAGTCAATGCTAGAGTTCTGATATGATCATCACCTTTCCCTCCGTAATTTTTTTCCCATTCTATTTTTGCGTTTTTGTCAAGCTTTACAACCCAATAGTCGCCTTCACCGAAGTTACTGCTGGCTTTTGGTAGTTGGCTAATAGTTGAAGATGCAGGATTTTGGTTGCTTGAAAATTTAGTTTCAGGATTTCTAACCCCGGAACCGGAATCACGAATCTCAGAGCTTCTGGAATAAATACCCAGTAATGCTCCACCATCTTTCGTTGGGATCATTTTCTCCACTTCATCGATTCCTTTTCCTCCTAAAATAAGTTGTGATAATTCTTTTCCTTCTTTATCCAGTCTATTTATCCACACATCTTTAGAACCGTAACCTTTGGATGAATTGTGAACATTTCCGGCTACAAAAAATCCTAAATCTGTGGTTTGAATTACTGATTTTGCTTCTTCATCAGAGCTAGTACCGAGTGTCTTTTGCCATAATTCATCCCCATATTCGTTGATCCTAATGAGCCAGATGTCTGAACCTCCTTTAGAGTCTTCTTTTTTATCCAAACCTTTACCAGAATAAGAAGTTCCACCCAGTAGGAATCCGCCTTCCTGGGTGGTAACAGTAGCTGATAAATAATCGTGATTCTCTCCGGAAAAATATTTTTCCCAGACTTCTTCACCCTGTTGATTCAATTTTACCAAATGAAAATCATAACCGTTGTTTTGTTTATTTTCCTTTTCTTGCTTTCCTTTTCCAGACTGTATAGAACTTCCAGTAATTAGATATTGCTGATCGATCGTCGTCGTAATTTGGCTTAGAAAATCCTGAGTAGAGGATTTGATGTCTTTCTGCCATACAACTTCTTGGGCAGAGACGCTCAAGAATGTGCATAAGAAAAATGCACTGAGATAAATTCTTCTCACTCCCGTGTAATTTTTGAGTTAGTATATAGTTCAGTGCAAAACTATTTCTTTTATTACATGTTAAAAAGGTTTATCGATTATTGGTAGCATGAATATTATCACATTAAATGATTTGAAATTACCAACAATCTATCAAGCGTTTTGTAAAGCTAAATTATTAAATAAAAAAAAGCAATATTGTTTAATTACTCTAAAAGGCAGGATACTAAATTTTTATTGTATTCCAAACTGTAAAGTAGAGAAAAATAGCTTTCTGAATCCTTTTTAATAAAAAGGCTTGAATTAATTTCTATACTTTTTTGCTTAGGGAGTATTCTTTGTCCATAAACATTGCAACTGAGATAAAAAACCATTATAGTTATTAATATACTTTTCATCTTATTTTAATTTTAAATGTATATCATCAACTATTTTCGCATGAACCAGATCAGAATTCACAATCTGAATCTTCTGATAACGTCCACCATCTTTTTCCATTAACTCAATTTCCAAAACCTGATCTTCTAAAAGGGTAAACTGATTCAGAAGGAAGAGAAATTCACTGGTAGATCGATAGTTTACTGGCGAAAGCATGGGATAGGTTCTAAGAGGTGATAGTATTTTTTCCTGGATAACCGTACGTTTAAGATTCTTTTTATCTACGATCTTAAAGTTGACAAAATCGATATGGTAAGAAAGATTGCTTTTATTTTTTATCTGTATTATAAAATAAAACTTTTCTTCACGAACATAAAGAGACTTGAGAGAAAATTGAATTCCAAAACTTTTCGAACCAATATGTCTGATTGTTCTTTTGGGAATTCCATACAGTGTTTTTATCATTAATTCAGTGAGCGACGACGAATCACCATCAAGTTCTTCAAACAGGACATCCGCGCTGTATTGCTTTTCTTTTGCTCTTTTAAATTGTAAGAGATCATAGCTAACCGTATCAGGATATCTGCTGTAAAAGACATCAAAACTGTAAAACTTGCCATCTTCTGTAACTACAGAAAAATTAGTTTCCTCTTCAAAGTCTCTTACTGATGATTTTACTCTAAGGACATTTGCTATATCTCCAGCTTTGTTGGCGATGAGATTCTCACTACCTAAGTCCACATACCGAATAGGTGAGGGGAATAGAATGTGGCTCGTTTTGTTGTAGGTGACTTCCATTTTAAACGGTTCCAGCCTAGCTTCATTTAATGAAGCGAACCCCGGACTTTCCTGGGATTTTACCCTGCTGATCATCAGCAGGATAAAAACCAATGTGAAAAATATATTGTATTGTAATTTCATTGCTTTGTAATTGTATTAATTAAATTATTTCTTTGAGACTAAGAACACCTGATGACCTGCTTTTACAGTAACTTTCGGTGTGGTGATCTTTTTCTGAAAATATCCCGAAATACCCTGAATCAGACCTCTGCTAAGATTTGCGGCTACCTGCTGTTCGGCAGACTGAGTCATCATGATATTGGTTCCCGAATTCTGACTCATATTCGCTGCGATATCTTTTACCGCATTTTGTTCAGGTGAATAGGGGATGTACAGCCCAATCTGTCCGTCATTATCATAAATATCGATATCAACAGGATTGATGCTGCCTTGATATTCAATGCTGGATATCTTTAGAAACAATCTTCCACCTTCAAACTTGCCGAGGGCTCTTACAATAGTACCGGAAGGCAGTACTGATTTTCCAAGTTGCATTGACTCAGTGAGTCTAAGCGAAACGGTGGTTTCTGCAATCACCGTTTTTGTTTCATGAATTATGGCTCTGATACTGTTTTTATTTTCCGGAACCGTATTTTTAAGATCTGTCTGCAAACCATTAAATCGCTTGTGGTTCAATGTTGCCATAAAAACGCTGTCAGAAAGCTCTCGGTGCAAACTTGAAACAACACCATGTTGTATAGATTTTACTGCAACAAGGTTAATCTTTTCATCAGATTCTTTATTGTCTGTAGTTCCTTTAGTGTGAGCCTGCTCCTGAAGTTTAGGTGAAGGCAGATACTTGGCAGCCATCTGGTAAGATTTTTCCATCAGTTGCAGCTGATCTTCTAATGTAGTATTCTTAGGCTCTGCTGTATTTTGAACGATCTCACTTTTTAATCTTGAAATTTCTCTTCTCAGATGATCTACTTCTGTATTATCCCTGCTGTAGAAGTTCCCTAAAGTCTGTTGTGCACTCTTGTAACTAACCAATGCGTTTTGATCGGTTTGAATTACCTTGGTAGTACTAATCGGTACAGATGATTGATCATTAATAGAGTGGCTAAGATTGGAATCTGTCCAGTAATCGGATAAAGAAGTCAAAGCATTTCTTTTTTCTTCATCCTTTTGCTCCAATAACTGCTGCTCATAAGCTTTCTGCTTATCTGATTGTAGTTTGTCATCAGCAGCCTGCGGCACTGCAGTGTTAAATCCTATATTCTCTGCCATCAGATTTTCATCTTTAGGTTTAAAAATTAAATACATACTTGCTACGCAGGAAATGACCATAAGAAAATAGATCAAAGGTTTTTTGAACTTTTCCAATCTTTCAATCGGTCTTAGATGTTGCTCTTTCATATCAACGGGAGATCTTCCTTCTGTAATTCTGATATTGTTTCTGTTTTCTGAATTCATGGTACAGCATTTTTAATGGTAATACTTTTTGGAATGCCATCGATGTGATGTATTGATAAAGAATTGCTTTTTCCTGACCATATATAAAACAATGAAAACACTGTTATAAGGGTGTAAACTGCTAAAAATAATTTTGTAAACATTCTTTGACGCTTAGGGGGCAAAGTATTCCAACGGTTTTCCAATCGATGAACGTAACTGTCAATTTTTCTTCTGAATTTTTCCATGGCAATCTTTAGCGTGTAACGGTTTCTATATCTGCATTTTCAACGACATTGAATTTTTCAATCGTAAATCCCTGTGGATTGCTGTCCGAACGCACCGAGTTGACGAGGGAGCAGTAAGTGACTAGGTTTCTTTTAGTGAGGTTACTAGATCGGATGATATATTGCTTGGCAAATGTTTTTATCCCGTAAGGATAGTTATTGAAATTTCCCACAACACTGTCGATCTCAATTCTCTGCTGAATATTTCCGCTGATGATCCTGTTGTAATACCCTTTTTCCGATAGATCTTTATAGTAGTTAAATGCTGATTGGTCGGCCAGATTGAAAGCTCTCTTAACATTACTTTCAATCGCATCCTTATATCAGGAGCTATCGTAAAGAATAATTCATGAAATCTTCTGACATGTTCCCTCGCTTCTACAGGTCTGTTGATCGACATATCCTGTGACAATGCAACCATTAGGGATTTGCCATTGTCCAATACATAAATCTTCTGTCTTTGCTCTTCTGCAAAACTGTAGGATTTGTAAACCACAATTCCGACAACTCCAAAGCACAAAAGGGAAAAAATAAATGTGAAGAGCCTGATCTGCTTAAAGCTGTTTTCTATATTTCGTAAGATTTTAAATTCCATTTTTTTGTTTTTTGATTATTTAAGGAGTCTACCTGAAATGTTTCCCACAGTCGATCCTGCAGCAGCCCCTGCAACATTTCCTGATTTTTGAGCTATCTGCGTAACATTACGCATAAAGTTTCCTGCACCGCCAGCCTGGATGATCCATCCGGTAACGGTTGGAACAGTAAAGTATCCGATAATTCCGATGATCATATAGATGATATAAACGGTATTGGAAGTATCTGGGATAAAGTTGGGATCAGCAAGCATTTCAATGTCTTTTTCAATAATCAACGCCTGTATCTTTGCAAGGATAGCACTGAACATATCTGCAACAGGAAGCCATAAATACACACTGATATATCGGGTCAGCCATTGCGTTAGGGTAGACTGAAAGCCATCCCATACCGATATGGCAAATGCAATAGGTCCGAGAATAGACAATACAATGAGAAAGAAGGTTCGGATTGTATCGATGACCAGAGCCGCAGCCTGAAAGAGTATTTCCAGAAACTCTCTGAAACCATCCCTGATTTCTTTTTTAATGGCATACATTTCTCGCTCTATATACATTCCTGACATAGTAACCAGATCGGATGGGGACCAGCCTAATTCTTCCAGTTTTTTATCAAACTCTTCATCTGAAATAAGGTAAGCCATTTCAGGGTTGCGAAGCATCGCCTCTCTTTCCAGTAGGTCTTTTTTCTGTTGCAGCTCATTGAGATCCAGCACCTGGTTTTCCAACATCGAATGACTTCCCTGAATAACAGGGCTTAAAACCCCATTGATACTGCCAAGAACAAGCGTGGAAAAGAACATAATACAGATACCGATGGCAAACGGTCTGAGCATAGGAAACAAATCAATCGGCTCAGCACGGCTTAGAGCCTGCCAAACCTTTAGGGATACATAGAAGAGAGCTCCCAGTCCTGCCACACCTTTAGCAACTGCTGCCATATCAGCACACATCGGCATCATTTCGTCATATACTGAACGAAGTACTTCATGTAAATTATTAGACTCCATCTTACCAGTATTTTTGATTTACGGTTCCATAAAGATTTAATATCCTTTGGGTATTATTCTGTTTTTTAGCACGTAGGTAGCTAACAGAGATATTTTTGTTGGTATAATACCTTACCAGATTGTGATAGTCCTTCACCTCTTTATATACCCGGTCAATAACATCCATTCTTTCTTTATCATTCAATGATAGGTTAGTCGAGGTCACAATCTGCTTTAATTCTTTAAGCAGTTCTGTACTTTCATTAAGTAAAGTGGAATAGCCATTGGCAATAGCAGTCAGTTCCTGTGTATTGAAATTCGGATCGTTCAGCATTTTTCCGAAATTGTTGACATACATTTCAGAAACATCACCTACCAATAACACCGTCTGCTGAACTTTTCGGGCATCTTTAACGAGATTATTTACTGCTTTGAGCTTGTCATAATATTCTTTTCCCTGTTCATAAACCTTCTTCACTTCATTGAAGTTCTTCACCACATTGGAAACCGTATTTGAGGTTTGCACAATCTCATTGGCAGAATTAAGAATACCCGATGCCAGATTTGCAGGGTCTGTTACCACAAATTGTGCTTTTGAAAATGATGTCACAGCCAGTACAATAACCATAACTGTTGTAATGATTGAATTTTTCATTATTGTAAAATTTTAATTGATTTAATCTTCTTTATTGTTCGGTTTGATTCTCCTAAGAGATATCCTCTTAATGGCATGTTCAACATTGCCGTCAAGTTCTGAAGCCAGATTCATGACTTCCATTTTTTCAGTTTCTTCAGTTGTATAAGCGAGATATTCTTGAGTTGAAACTTCTGTGGCATACACTGCAGAGTGCGTTCCGCCAAGTCCAATCCAGACTTCTTTGTACAGTCTCTTAAGATTGTTGTTCATGTTGATGGACAGTATCTGTGTTTTTTCTTTATCGGTAAGACCTAACATGGTCTGGATATCATCGAATTTGTTCATATACTTTCTCTGATCCAAAAGAATCTTACAATCCGAATTATTGATAATACTCTCTTTAACAATTGGAGACTGAATAATGTCATCCACTTCCTGAGTAACCACGATTGCTTCTCCAAAGAATTTCCTTACCGTCTTGAAAAGATACTTGATGTATTCAGCCATTCCTTCTTTGGCAATCGCCTTCCAGGCTTCTTCGATCAGAATAAGCTTTCTGATTCCTTTCAGTCTTCGCATTTTGTTAATGAATACTTCCATGATGATAATGGTTACAATGGGGAAAAGGATTTTATGATCCTTGATTGCGTCAATCTCGAAAACAATAAACCTCTTGGATAAAAGATCAAGCTGCTGATCAGAATTGAGCAGGTAATCATATTCACCCCCTTTGTAGTAAGGTTCCAGTACATTGAGAAAATTGGCAATGTCAAAGTCTTTTTCCCTGACTTTTTTCTGCTCCAATACTTTTTGGTAATCTTTTTTTACATATTGATAAAAGCCATTGAAAGATGGATTTTGATTATTATTTTTGATCTCCTCAATATACCCACTGACTGCATTCGATAAAGCAACTTCCTCGGAGCGGGTCGGGGGCTCATCATCTCTTTTCCAAAGTGTGAGAATGAGTGTTTTAATGCTTTCTCTTTTTTCTATATCAAAGATGCCGTCATCAGTATAGAAAGGATTGAATGCAATCGGATTATCTTCAGTGTATGTGAAGTAGACTCCATCCTGACCTTTAGTATTGCCTTTAATCAGTTCACATAACCCCTGGTAGGAATTTCCGGTATCAACCAGTAAAACATGAGCTCCCTGTTCGTAATACTGCCTCACCATATGATTGGTGAAAAAAGATTTGCCGCTTCCTGATGGACCGAGGATAAACTTATTTCGGTTGGTAATAATACCTTGTTTCATCGGAAGATCGGAAATATCCAAATGGATAGGTTTTCCAGTCAATCGGTCTGCCATCTTGATTCCAAAGGGAGATGCTGAGTTCTGGTAATTGGTTTCTTCAGTGAAAAAACATAATGCCGGCTCTATAAACGTATAGAAACTTTCTTCACTTGGAAAATCTCCTGCATTCCCGGGAATTCCTGCCCAATATAATGTTGCTGTATCTGTTGTGTTATGACGTGGTCTGCATTCCATCAATGCCAGGGCACTCCCTGTATCATTTTTTATTTGTTTAAGTTCAGCAGGATTGTCAGACCAACACATCACATTGAAATGGGCACGAATCGACTGCAGTCCGAAAGAATGTGCTTCATTGAGATATTTCTCAATCCATTCTTTATTGATTTGATTGGCTCGACTGTATCTCGCCAAAGAATGCATATTCTTGGCTGATTTTTCAAACTTAGTAAGGTTATCGTCACTATTGTCGATAAACAGGTATTGATTGTAAATGTGATTGCAGCTTAGCAGCAATCCAACAGGAGATGCAAATGAAAGCAGGCAGTCGCTTCTGTCGGTGCTTAACTTTTCGTATCTGCTGTGTGAAGAAACTGTGCCCGGAAGATCATCCGTATCTGACAAGGTATGCATGCTGATGCGGTTGTTACCAATACGCATTTCCTCTTCTCCTAAGTTTAGATCCTGTAGAGATGGATTGGTTTCTTTGGACAAAGTAAGATACTGCTCTAATAATCCCGACTGTTCTGCTGTCCCCGTAATCTCATCAGAAGTCATTTTTTCTAAGAAAACATATCCACTGTCGTTTATAATCATTTCAAACTGATCAACAGCTTCCATGAATCTGCTGATCAATTCTTTATCCCTGATCTCCTTGGGAATCAAAACTCCTTTACATAGTGATGAGAAATTACTCTGCATCCTCATCCTTTCCTTCGTAGTTTTGGTAAGAAACAGATAGCAGTAGTGATTCAAGAAAGGTCTTTCGTTAAAGTGCCTTTCAAAAGACTTGGACAGAAAACTTTGGTCTTCTTTCAATAAATCAGGACTGTAATTTTCCTTGATAAACCAATCCTGTTTGTGAACGATGCTGTAATCCGGCAGCGTTTTAATTGCTTTGAACCATGCCGAATGAATGGCATCATATTCTGCAGATGCAACGGTAAACAGTTCGGGAAGCCTTACCTTAAAGCAAACAGTAACATCTGCATCTTTGGAAATAATACAGTTCTCTTCAACGCTAATTAGTGGAAACTTGCTTTCCAATGTTGCTGCTTTTGATTGATTTCTCATGATACAGCATTTTTGACGTTCGATTTTAGATACCTATAGATTGACTTTCTACTGATGATATATTTAGGATGCTTTTTTCTGGCACCTAGTTTCATCAGTCCATGCTCACCATATTTGTTGTTCAATGAGAAGGTCAGCCAGATTAGAAGACCTGACCCTGACCCACCACAAAATAAGCAGAGATAGGTATTGACTCCTGCCATATACATGATCATTATGAATACCAATATTCCCAACAGCCCGCCTGCAAATATGAACAGGTACTGTGCTTTCAATCCTTTGAACTCTACCGTTCTTCCGATTCCTTTGTTGATATGATACGTAACCATAACTGATGCTTTAAAGGAAGAATGAACGCAGGATTGTTGCGGCAACAATTAAGAAGATACATGCCCCAAACCAGCTGGCTGCGGTTTTACTGGTATCAGGATCTCCACTGCTGAACTTGTTGTACACTTTAACCCCTCCAATAAGACCTACAACGGCTCCGATGGCGTAAATAAGCTTAGTAGCAGGATCAAAGTACGAGGTGACCATCTGCGTAGCTTCAGTGATTCCGGCGGAACCATTACCCTGGGCATTCGTAGTCAACCCGATTAAAAGAAGCAATGCTGTTAATGCGATTTTTTTTCTTTGTCTTTTCATAATGAATAGATTTTTAATGATGAAAACCTGCGCTTTACGGGCTTCGAGACAAAGGTGTAGAGAAGGAGCGTGCTTTCCTTAAATTGGGCGTTTTCAGGAATTGTTTGGCTCTGTTATGCTTTAGAGAGAATATTTTTATTACTTTCCAAAAAAAAATAATTAAGCTTGAAAGAGCAATCAAAAAGAGGTCATCAAATACTAAAAGTTTGGTACATTATAAAAAAGAATAGAGGATTTTATGTAAAATCCTCTATTTCTAAATCGCTGAGATTGCTTTTCCGCGTAATGGAAGAACCAGTATTTTCTGCATGATCAAAACTCTTATCTAATAGTTGTGTGATTTCATAGGAAGCATTTTCCATAGAATTTTCAAGTAAGATATATAATTCAGTTCCATATGTTTTCTGAACGATCGCTGCTGCTGTTTCCTTTTGAGATGGGGTAAAACTATTTTGTTTCGCAAACATCTCCACAGTGCTTAGTTCTTCAAAGGTAACCCCTTGGGCAAAACTGTTATCCTCACCAATGATTCTATATTTTTTCCATTCTTCTTCCTCGTCAATAAAATCAGGGATATTATTAAAACCACCCGGTTCTTCCTGCGGATTTGATAGATTGACATTTTCGCTGATGTCATATTCTATCTCTAAATTAGAGGGATTAAAATCAAGTTCATTTTCTTGTCTTTCGGAGGAAGTGATTGTCATAGAATAGAATGAGGTTTTTGCTTCTCCCATAATATTTGCTTGTCTTTTATTAGCTGCTTGTTTCTCAATTTTATGATAAGGAACTTGTTTTTGGATAATTTTGTCATGAAATAATAACAAGATTATAATCAGGAGACATATAATAATGAGATTTTCCATAGTTTATAGGATTGGTTTAAAGTGATTGTTAAAGTATTCAGTAATCTCGTTTCCGTATTCCTGAAAATGCTGTTCAAGTATATTGTCGATATAGGAATATAGAGTTGTCCTTTCTTCTCTGGAAAGTTGTACTAATCTTAATAATCTTTCATGGTACTCTGGACGTATATAAACCACTTTACCATTACGTCCTGAAGGAAAGCGATTGGTTAAAAAGGTGTCTTCATAGTGTAGCTTTTTAGAAGTATTCATTTTTGTTTTTTCTTTAGACTTATGGATGGATTGCTGGGCTGCATGAGTTTGTTTATCAAGAACATTTTGTTCACCACTGATTACCTGCATTAAATATTCTTCATCAATAGTAGGCTTTTCTAAATCTTTATTATCATCGTTTGTAGCCATATTTCTGGTTTTATAGATTTGTGATTCTTAGAAATTCTTCAACAAACAGATCCATTCTTGTCGCTTTTAAAAGCAGATGTTCTGCTGGTAACAGTGTCGATCTGAAAATACTGTTTCCGATGTGATCGGATTCCTTACGAAATCGCTTACTGTCCATGATTCGCGTATCCATTATATTCATCTGAAGAGTCGCAATCGCTTTTTCGTAGATTTCGTATAACCCTGTCTTTTCCCGACCATCAATCTGATTCCAGAATAGCCACAACGCTTGTTTTGTAAGATCGTGCTCACCGGAAGGAAGAGCCATAAAAGCCTTTGTAAATCCTAATGTACTTTCTACAACTAAACGGTCAGCAGTCATTGGGGCAAAAATAAAATCCATGGATTTCAAGGTTGTCAGAACCCCTTTGGTATTGGCGGTACCAGGCAAATCAAAAAAGATAATGTCCGGGACTATGGTAGTTTGGTTACTATATTGGACTGATTCCTCTATTGCATTTTCAGCCTTACAGCGTATGATCGGATATGCTTTTTTGCTAAGCAGTTGGAATTGTTTCATAGCAGCCTTTTTATGATACTCATTCAACATGATTGCTTTTTTATCACGTTCCCTCATATTGCTTACACTGTATTGTGGAAAATCACAATCCATGATTAAAACATTATATCCCAATCGGTAATGCAATACGCTGGCAATTAATGTTGTAATCGTCGATTTTCCCACACCTCCTTTTTGAGTGGAGAAACTAACTTTTAAAGTTTTTTTTGTTGCTTTCATGATTCATGTATTTATTGTTGTTTTATAATTTTGAATGATAAGAATCTGTATAGGTTGATTTATATATCGGGGTACTCCTATATTATCTTAAATATCTAAAGATGTATACATTTACATCATTTTTACAGGGCATATCTGTAACTGCTTTTCTGCTTTTACGCTTTTATAGTTTTAAAACTTTACTTTTTTATGATTTACCCGTTTCATCATCAACTTTATATGTTGCTGTAAAGGGAATAATTTTCAAAACGAGTGTGGATTTTCAGGTAATTGCTGGTGTTATTTGGCGGAAATTGGAAGGGGTTAGTATTGTATATATCTGGTTGTTTCTGTTTACATTGTTGTATTGATTTTTTAGAGAGAGTAGGCTGTTTAGTACAACATCTGAAATATTTTGTCGCTTGTTACGAAAGTTTTTATAATGCAGTAAATAGGGTGTTCACCTGAACAAGGCAAGTTGTGTTTTGAGTGCCTCATAACTTTTTTTGTGCCTCAAAACAACTTGCCCTGCCGGGAGCTTTGAAACACTCTCCGAAGTCGAGGTTTATAATTTTAAATGGATACCTAATGAATGATCATAAAAATTATTATAGAAATAAAGGAGGGCGAAAACCAAAAGCAGCCCCATGTGTTCACCGTTATGTTTTTCGGTTGAATGAAGAAGACAATAGTAAATTTTTGTCTCTGTTTGAAGTCTCCGGGATGGACAATAAAGCTAAATTTATAACGTCAGTATTGTTTTCAAAAGAAATAAAAACAGTAAAAATAGATAAAGGAACAGTTGATTTCTATATGAGGCTCACTTCCTTCTACTCCCAGTTTAGAGCAGTTGGTGTGAATTACAATCAGGTAGTTAAATTATTATACACCCATTTTACCGAGAAAAAAGCTGCTGCATTTTTGTATAAGCTGGAGAGACACACTGCTGAACTTTCAGTGTTATGCCGGAAAATTATCGAATTGGCTAATGAATTTACTAACGGGAATATAGAAAAATGATGGTTCAATGATTGCAAAAATTGGCAGAAGCAGTAATTTATATGGTGCCTTAGCCTATAATCATCATAAGGTGGAAAAGAGACAAGGACAAATTTTGTTGATGAATAAAATGGTGGAATCCACAGATGGGAAATATACTATACCCCAACTCATGAGATCTTTCGATCCTTATCTGACTGCCAATCAAAAGACGGAAAAACATACTTTACATATATCGCTTAATCCAGATCCGAATGATAAGGTCAGTGATAAGGACTTTGTGAAGATGGCAGAAGAGTATATGAATGGAATGGGGTACGGTGAACAGCCTTACATGGTTTTTAAACACACTGATATCGACCGTACCCATATTCATATTGTGTCTGTATGTGTTGATGAAAATGGCAAGAAAATATCAGATCGATTTGAGAAAAGGCGGTCGATGAATATGTGCAGACAACTCGAAAATACCTATAATTTATGGCGAGCTGCAGAAAGCCAGAATGTGAAAAGCAACCTGGTTTTCAAACCAGTTGATTATCAGATAGGAAATATTAAACATCAGATCGGCTCCGTCATCCGGAATATAGCTGATGTATATTCCTTTAAAACATTTGGAGAGTACAGTGCTCTGCTTTCAATATTCAATATAGCGGTTGAAAAAATTGAAGGTGAATTGCATGGAAAGCCACAGCGGGGGTTGGTGTATTTTGCATTGGATACAAAAAAACATAAAACTGGAAACCCATTAAAAGCTTCAAGGATTGGAAGAGAAGCACAGCTGGCAGCAGTGGAATCACACTTTTTAAAAAACAAAGAATCTGTTCTTCAATCAGCTAAATCCGAGCTAAAAGTTATGGTTGATAATGCATTGAAAGGAGGACAAAATGAAAAATATTTTGTTGAAAACTTAAATTCCATAGGTATCAATACAGTAATCCGCAGAAATGAAGCTGGACGTATGTATGGGATTACATTTATCGATCATAATTCCAAAACAGTATGGAATGGTTCAAATTTGGGAAAACAATATTCGGCTGCTGTTTTTAATGATTTGTGGAAGGATCACGAGCATTTGAAAAAAACTTCTGATACAAAGCAAGCAGAACCTAAATCGCCTCCAACAAATCAATTTTTACCCAGTCAGCTACATCCTCTATTTGAATTTTTAAATGATAACAATGATAATATACATGATATTGAATCAATGGACTCATTTCCCGGATTGCTGCCAACGGTGCAGGGAGAAGACTATGAAGAACAGGTTTTTTCAGAGCAAATGCGGAAGCGGAAAAAAAGAAGAAAAAGATAGTCTGATGGTCTCTTGCACCTAACCTTCTTTTTGCATAATTGCCTGTACTTTTTGCTGTAATTCTTTTTTGTCAGGTAAATACAACTGATATTTGGAAACAAATATTTTATTAGAAATATCACCTGTTGCATATTCCACCAATACTTCATCTTTTTCTGCAGAAAGGATAATTCCTATAGGTTCATTATCATCCACTACATTTTCTTCAGACTTAAAATAGTTTAGATATAAATTCATTTGTCCTATATCATTGTGCTCGACCTGTTTTATTTTTAAATCGATCAATATAAAACACTTTAAGATACGATGATAGAATACGAGATCAATATAAAAATGCCTGTTGCGAAGTGATATCTTATACTGTCTTCCTACAAATGTAAAGCCTTTTCCCAGTTCTAGAAGAAACATCTGCAGGTTGTCAATAATCTTCTGCTCCAGTGCCTTCTTTGTAACTTGTTGACTTTGAGGTAATTTTAGAAAGTCCAGTATATAAGGATCTTTTATAGCCTCTGTGGAATCGGTTACGATATGACCTTTCTCTGCCAGTTGTAGTACGCCTTTTTTGTCTTTGCTCAATGCCAGTCTTTCAAAAAGGGAAGAGTTGATCTGCCTTTCCAGTTCGCGATAGCCCCAGTTTTCAAGTACGGCCTGTTTTTCATAAAACTTCCTTGCTGTATTATCAGAAATACCGAGCAAAGTAACCAGGTGAGTCCAGCTTAATTTGGCAGGCACTGCCTGCCATTTTTGATAAGTCAGATAAAATCTGCGCATATCTAAAATATTACGCCTGCCAAATCCTTTACCGTAACGCTGCCTAAGGTCTTTGGAAAGTGTTGCCAGTAAGTTACTTCCATATTCTGCACGTTCCTCACCGTGCTGCTCATATTCCACGATATGCCTGCCAATTTCCCAGTTGGCTTTAACCAGCTCAGTATTAACTGCCTTAACCGCATTTTGTCTTGCAACCTCAATAGCGGACCCTATGCTATCCAGTAATTCAGTGTATGTTGATTGTACAGGTTTCATTGATCTTTTGTTATAGAACAAATGTAAAAAATTCCTTGGTCAACAACTGCTATGATCCATGAGAAAATAAGTTTCAGTCCTGTGCCAAATGCTTCCTTATAATGCCTGACACTGCCAGTGTAGAAAGCAGACTTCTGTTACCCGATAAATTCATCATCCTAACTCTAAAAATAAATGATATGCAAGGGGAAGATGATCTAAGAGGCTTAGCTAAAATTATGGCATTTATGCGTGCTGTCAGTATTTTAATGGTACTGATGCACTATTACTGGTATTGTTATCCCTTTTTTAATGAAAAAGGATGGACACTGGATATCATTAACAGAATACTGCTGAATTTCCAAAGAACGGCAGGCTTGTTCTCTAACAATCTCTATACAAAAGTTTTTACCATTGTATTACTCTCTTTAAGTTGCCTGGGAACAAAAGGAGTAAAAGACGAGAAGATAACCTGGTCTCGGATTATGGGGTTTCTGGCAGCCGGCATTGTACTGTTTTTTTTCAATACTATTTTGCTGAGATGGAATGGGGCAGGCATTCTTTTATATATGCTTTCAATGTCGGTAGGATATATACTCCTCATGATGGCAGGGGTATGGATGAGCCGCTTGTTAAAGCATAATCTGATGGATGATGTATTCAATAATGAGAATGAAAGTTTTATGCAGGAAACACAGTTGATGGAAAATGAATACTCTGTCAATCTTCCCACTAAATTCTATTATAAAGGCAAATGGAATCAAGGTTGGATTAACATTGTCAATCCATTCAGAGCAACCATTGTACTTGGAACTCCAGGATCAGGAAAGTCATATGCTATTGTCAATAATTATATTAAGCAACATATCGAGAAGGGTTTCTCCATGTATATCTATGACTTTAAGTTTGATGATCTTTCCACGATTGCTTATAATCATGTCTTAAAACATCAGGATAAATACAAAGTAAAACCGAAATTTTATGTTATCAATTTTGATGATCCCCGAAGAAGCCATCGGTGCAATCCTTTAAATCCTGATTTTATGACGGATATTTCAGATGCCTATGAAGCTGCCTATACCATCATGCTCAATTTAAACAGAACCTGGATTCAAAAGCAAGGGGACTTCTTCGTGGAATCTCCCATTATTCTTTTAGCTGCTATTATCTGGTTCCTGAAAATATATGAAAATGGTAAATACTGTACTTTTCCTCATGCCATTGAACTGCTCAATAAAAAATACTCTGAGGTTTTCACGATTCTAACTTCTTATTCTGATCTTGAGAATTATCTTTCTCCTTTCATGGATGCATGGCAAGGTGGTGCACAGGACCAGCTTCAGGGGCAAATCGCTTCAGCTAAGATTCCTTTGTCACGAATGATATCTCCTCAGCTATACTGGGTGATGACCGGCGATGATTTTTCTTTGGATATCAACAACCCGAAAGAACCGAAGATATTATGTGTGGGTAATAACCCGGATCGGCAGAATATTTATTCAGCAGCGTTGGGTCTCTATAATTCAAGAATCGTAAAACTTATCAATAAAAAAGGGCAACTCAAAAGTTCAGTAATTATTGATGAATTACCCACGATTTATTTCCGGGGATTGGATAATCTGATTGCAACTGCTAGAAGTAATAAAGTAGCAGTATGTCTGGGTTTTCAGGATTTTTCTCAGCTGGCAAGAGACTACGGAGATAAAGAAAGTAAAGTGATTCAGAATACAGTGGGGAATATATTCAGTGGTCAGGTGGTGGGAGACACAGCTAAAAATCTTTCGGAACGTTTTGGAAAAGTCTTGCAGAAAAGGCAAAGTATGACCATTAACAGAAATGATACGTCCACTTCTATATCTACCCAGCTGGATAGTCTGATACCGGCTTCTAAAATTTCAACATTAAGCCAGGGAATGTTTGTAGGAGCTGTATCTGATAATTTTGATGAAAGAATTGAGCAGAAGATGTTTCATGCAGAAATTGTAGTGGATAATGAGAATGTATTGGAAGAGACAAAAAAATATCAATCTATTCCCCATATACGCTCTTTTGTCGATGATAATGGAAAAGATATTTTGAAACAAGAGATTAATATCAATTATAAGCAGATCAAGTCAGATGTATTAAATATTATTGAGGTTGAACTGGAGAGAATAAAGGATGATCCTGACCTGGAATATCTCATATAAATAAATTTATTTTTGTATTTGATTTATTAATCGTAATATTGCAATATATTAATTGTTTAAAATTATGGGAGCAACCAAAACCGATCATTTTACAGATGAACAAAATAAAATTGCTGTAATAGCGAAAGCCTTGGGGCATCCCGCAAGAATTGCTATTATTGAGTACCTTTTGAAAGTAAATACCTGTATTTGTGGTGATATTGTTAACGAATTACCATTGGCTCAGGCAACCGTTTCTCAACACTTAAAAGAATTAAAGAATGCGGGGCTTATAAAAGGTAATATTGAAGGAACTGCGATTTGCTATTGTATTGATGAAAATACTTTTGAAGTGTTAAAAAATTATTTTTCAAATATAATTCTGACGACTACAAATCAGAAATGCTGTTAAAGCATTTTTTTTAATAAATATATCGCAATATTGCATTTAACCAATAAATAAAAATTTATGAAACTGTCTGAAATTAAAGAAATCCTACCAACATTGGATAACGTTGAATTTCAATTGGAAAATGGAACATTTGTTCCTGAGCATTTCCATGTAACAGAAGTAGGAACTGTAACAAAACATTTTATCGATTGTGGCGGAACTGTTAGAAATGAAAAAGTAGTAAACTTTCAATTATGGAATGCTGCTGATTTTGAACACCGTTTAAAACCTGCAAAACTTTTAGATATTATTAAGTTATCAGAAGAAAAACTTGGTATTGAAGATGACGAAATTGAAGTTGAGTACCAAAATACGACAATAGGAAAATTTGATTTGGAATTTAATGGGAAAAACTTTGTTCTTAAAAATAAAACAACAGCGTGTTTAGCTCAAGATGCTTGTGGAATTCCAACGGAAAAACAAAGAGTAAACTTATCTGAACTTTCTAATAATCAAACTTCTTGTTGTATTCCAAATTCAGGGTGTTGTTAAATTCAAATAAAGCTATGTATCCAAAACTATTAAAAACAATAGAGTTACTGAAAAATCAGGAAATCAGCGAAGATAGGAAAGCTACTTTAGCACCATTGGTTGATTTTATTCAGAAAAGATTGGAGGAGAAAAAAGAAATAACCCTTAATTTTATTTGCACTCATAATTCAAGAAGAAGCCATTTGTCACAAGTTTGGGCGCAGGTTGCGAGTGCTTATTATGATATTTCGAATGTAACTTGCTATTCAGGTGGGACAGAAGAAACTGCAATGTTTCCCAAGGTTGTAGAGACTTTGCAAGAACAGGGACTTTTTATCAATAAAATTTCTGATACAGAAAATCCTGTATATGCTATTAAGTATAATGAAGATAAGCATCCAATTATTGGTTTTTCTAAAAGATATGATAGTTTATTTAATGCTAATAAAGGGTTTGTTGCAATTATGACCTGTTCCCAGGCGGATGGAGGCTGTCCTTTTATTGCAGGCGCAGATAAACGAATTCCAATAACTTTTGAAGACCCTAAAATTTCTGATAATACGTCTGAACAAACAAAAGTTTACGATGAAAGAAGCTTGCAGATTGGTGCCGAAATGTTCTATGTCTTTTCACAAATAAAAAAATAAAATGGAAATAATTTCAATCACAAAACATCATTATCAAGATATCGCCAATATATACAAACAAGGCATTGAAACAGGCATTGCTACGTTTGAAACGACAGTGCCAACATGGGAAACTTGGAATGAAATTAAACTATTACATAGCAGATTTGTAGCTGTTGATAATAATGATGTATTAGGATGGGTTGCTTTATCAAAAGTTAGTGACCGTTGTGTATATGAAGGAGTAGCAGAAGTAAGTATTTATATTGCTGAAAATCACAGAGGAAAAGGAGTTGGTAAAATTTTAATGGAAAATGTCATTAAGGAAAGCGAAACTAATGGCATTTGGACTTTGCAATCAGGAATGTTTGCGGAAAATGAAGCAACCATAGCATTGCATAAAATAGTTGGATTTAGAATTATCGGTTATCGAGAAAAGATAGGTAAACTCGCAGGGGTATGGAAAGATAATGTGATTATGGAAAGAAGAAGTAAAGTTGTTGGAATAGATTAAAAAAATAAAATGCAACCAAAATTAAAATTTCTTGATAGATTCCTTACTTTATGGATATTCTTGGCAATGTTTTTAGGAATAGGTTTAGGATATTTCTTTCCTAATATTTCTGATGTTACCAATTCGTTATCAATAGGAACTACAAATATTCCATTGGCAATTGGCTTAATAATTATGATGTATCCGCCTTTAGCAAAGGTTGATTATTCATTATTACCTAAAGTTTTTCAAGACAAAAAGGCAATTGGAATTTCTTTATTATTGAATTGGATTATCGGTCCGGTTTTAATGTTCTTGTTAGCAATTATTTTCCTGAGAGAAGAACCTAATTATATGATTGGTTTAATTCTTATTGGTTTAGCAAGATGTATTGCAATGGTACTTGTGTGGAATGATTTAGCAAAAGGTAATCGTGAGTATGGAGCATTGTTAGTGGCCTTGAACAGTATATTTCAAGTATTGAGTTATAGTTTAATGGTTTGGCTTTTTATCAACGTCTTACCTGAAAAATTAGGTTTGGCTAATTTTAATGTAACTGTATCAATGAGAGAGGTTACCGAAAGTGTTTTGATATATTTAGGAATTCCTTTTCTAGCAGGTTTTTTGAGCCGTTATTTTTTAATTAAATCAAAAGGATTAGAATGGTACAATAGGAAATTTATTCCTAAAATATCACCACTGACTTTATATGCACTTTTATTTACTATTATTCTTATGTTCAGTCTTAAAGGTGACAAGATACTGGAATTACCATTAGATGTTTTAAAGGTAGCTGTGCCGCTAGTAGTATATTTTGTGCTGATGTTCTTTGTAAGTTTTTTTATTAATAAGTCCTTTAATATTCCTTATGACAAAAATGCTTCAATAGCTTTTACCGCAACAGGAAATAATTTTGAATTAGCGATTGCCGTAGCAATTGCTGTTTTTGGAATTCATTCTCAACAGGCATTTGTTGGTGTAATAGGACCATTGGTAGAAGTACCTGTTTTAATCTTATTAGTAAAGGTAAGTCAAAAACTACAAAAGAAATATTATTGACACAACAATAAGTAAACTATTAATATACTAAAGGACAACCTAAGTTGTCCTTTAGTATAAGTAACTCATCCTTACTGTGTTTTATTAGAAAAATTTAAATGATGTCCGGTGATTATCATCCAATACGATATACCCATCAAACTCTTTTCCTGATCTGCTCTTCATTCCATGTATTAATGAAGTTTTACCTGTATTAACAAGGCTTTCAATATCTTGTAATGAGATTTGGATACCGCAGATATTTCTAAACTGCAACCAACGGCAACGAATATCAGGACACTTAACAATATGGTCATGAATAACCAAATGCTGCGTTTTGCATTTAGGGCATATAATCTTGGGAATATGTGGCTGTTCAATGTGAATCTGCAGTAATTCCTTGGTGACAGATGTTGTGTAATTTTCGATTTGCTTTTGAAATTCGGATGCATTACATTCATTATTTTCTATACGCTGCATTTTTAATTCCCAATCTGCAGTCAAGGAAGCATCGGCTATTTTTTTATCTTTTATCAGATCATATACTTTTAATCCTTTATCCGTTGGGATAAGTGATTTATTTTCTCTTTTGATATAATCCCGATGAATCAATGTTTCAATAATAGATGCCCGTGTGGCAGGTGTACCAATACCTATATTTTTTAATATTTTTCGCTGTTCTGCTTCTTCAACATCTTTCCCTGCATTTTCCATTGCAGACAATAGGCTTCCTTCAGTATAAAGACGGGGAGCTTGGGTTTTCTTTTCAAAAATAATAATCTCTTTAATTTTGAGCTCTTCACCTTCTCTGAACTCTGGAAACTCCTGAACATTCTCAAAATCATTTGAAGAAATAGGGGTGATATTACGCCAACCCTTTTGTAAGAATTTACATCCTTGAGCTACAAAATTGAAATGAAGCACCTGTAAATTAATGTCTGTAATTTCTTTAATGCAAGGTTGTGAAACAGCCTCCAATAATCGGAAAGCTATCAACTCATAAATAGCATTTTCTTTTGCCGTTAGTGCTGAAGGAATTTTTTCAGTAGTAAGCAGTCCATGATGATCGGTAACTTTCACATCATTGACAATTCTTTTATTAAAGTTTCCCCAAGGAAGTGAACCTGTTGCATTTTTATAAGATTCTTTTTCCTGAAGAATCCTTATAAGATTAGGTATTTCTGACCACAGATCTTCCGGGATGTATTGACTTCCCGTTCGGGGATAGGTAATAAACTTATTCTCATAGAGACTTTGAGTAATATTTAGCGTTTCCTCTGCACTGAAATTTAATCTCTTGTTTGCCTCTTTCTGCAATCCTGTCAAATCAAATAGGAGAGGAGCCTGCTCTTTTACCGTCTTTATATCTATGGCAGTAATTTTTGCTGTTGTTGGGTTTCTTTCTAATGATTTTACAACATCTTCAGCTTGTTTTCTTTCTGTAAATTTTAGTGTTCCAAGACTATTGAATTCAATAAAGTCCTTTTGATGCCGAAGTTCAATCTGCCAGTATTTCTGGCTCATGAAGTCTTTGTGTGCCTGATAACGTTTGCAGATTAAACCCAGTGTCGGAGTCTGAACTCTTCCCAATGAATATAATCCATTCCCTGCGGCTATAGTCAAGGCCTGAGTGGTATTAATCCCTAGTAACCAGTCAGCTCTGCTTCTGCACTGACCCGCATGGAACAATCCCTCATATTGACCTCCCGGTTTTAAATTTTGAAATCCGTTTTTAATGGCTTTTTCCGTTAAGGAACTTATCCATAGCCTTTCAAATGGTTTTTTGCAATGCAGGTATTCATAGATATACCGAAAGATAAGTTCTCCTTCTCTTCCTGCATCTGTTGCCACAATAATACTGTCGCATACAGCAAATAGTCTTTCAATGATTTTCAGTTGTTTGGATGCTTCCGGATCCACTATAAACTGTCTACCTTTTTTTACTTTTCTGATGGTTAATTTGAAAGGGGCGGGTAGAATAGGTAATGCTTGTTGACTAAAGCTTGAAATGCCGTAATCTTCAGGCATCGCCAATGCCAATAAATGACCAAAAGACCAGGTAACGGCATAGCCATTACCTGTTAAATATCCATTATTCTTTTCAGTTACTCCTAGAACCATTGCTATTTCTCTGGCAACACTGGGCTTTTCTGCTAATATTACTTTCATATTGATTATTATTGAAGTTTATATTAGATGGTTCGTCTTTTTGTGCGAGACTGAGGTTTATCCTGCTGACTGTTATCCCTAGGGGATTGTTGTCCTTTCTGTAACGGTTCTTTCACATTCTTAGTGACTTCATTGGTTTTACCTTCTGAATTAACCGCAGTTTGGATTTTGTATCCCTCCGTAGGTTTTGCCTGCTCTCTCACTTTGTTTGGGTTTTGAAAGGAGAAATCAACTTTTCCTGTTTCCTGATTAAGGGTAATATAGCCCTGATAAGGCTGACCTTTTTTATCCAGCAGTTCATCCAGATAGATGGTTTGTCCTCCTTTAAATTTCTCATACTGTTCCTCGTTTAAGTCCTTACCTCTGAATGTTCTTGGGACTTCCGAATGAGATTGTTGCTGGCGCTCTTTATGATCAAATAGAAATTCCACGTATTTTTTATCAGCATTAAACTGAACATGTGCATTAAAAGGCTCTCCTTTGGTAGAGATCATGCCTTCAAGATATAATGCCTGGCCTTCTATCAGCGTTTGCTTTTGTTCTTCATTTAATTTGATGCCTTTAATTTCATTGGGAATTTTTATATTCTCAACTTTGTAAGCAACCAGTTCATTTGTCAGACGATCTCTGCTGATAACGGAAGGAATAATTTCATCGTTTTTTGGATTGATAAGATCCACAACGCGTCCCATATTGCCATTTTCCATTAAATTTTTTTTGTCTTCTGCGGTAAACTCATGACCCAGAAACTTAAAATTGAAATTAGGTTCTTTTCTTATTCCATGAATATTGATGACCACATCACCCTCATCATTGGTATTCAGTGAAAGCCGGGCATCCATTCTTGTAAGGGCTGTTCCGAGATTGATGGTGACAGGAACGAGTCCATTGGTTTTAAATCCTTTTAACATAGGATCTAAAGCATTTGCTTTTTCTAATTTTTCTTGAGTTAAGCCGAATTTTGACATCATATTCCAGTCGATTTGATCAGCGGAATACTGATATTCTTTTTCTGATAAAGGGTTTGTACTCATCGTATTGGTTTTTGGAGTTAATATTTTGTAGGTATTTAGAAATTCTTCACCCTCAGTACTGGGATGGGTAAGGTGATGTTGGATCTGTTTTCCAATTTTTTCTGATTCTTTGAGTGGCGATTTAAAAAAGTTGAACAAAGTAGGATCTTTGAGTTGACTCAAAAAATTGGAGAAGAAGTTGGAGAATAAATCGCCCTGTCTATCAATCTTTAGAAATTGATTCTGATTCTTTTGAGTGTTAGGTACTGTTTTCAGATCTCCGTTCTCATCTACGGTTTTTACAGCTTCAATCTTGTTAGTTTTGGGATTTAAAACCAATAGAATGTTGATTAAAGAAGGATCTTGATTTTGAGTGTTTTGAATGTCTTCCATGATGCTAAATATTTATTTAACATCGAAGGTAGCAGGGTATAATCAGACTGGCTAAAGATGGCAGTAAATGAGGGAATTTGGCGTAGAGTGTCTGTTACTCCTTTGGAAATTTTGAATTTTTCAACAGACTTTTGTTATAATGAGGCGAAAAATAAGTAATTTTAAAAAGTCTCTATCTGGAGACATTTTTTTTCATCATTTGTGTTTTTATCCTGTTTTATTATATAAAACAGGATTTTTATTCATGGCTGAAGCTTTTAATAGATGTTCAGAAAGAATTATTCTCAAAAAGATTCATACCAATAATTTTATCACGGGCAGTGTCATAGATAAGCTCCACTGAAAAGGTTGAAACTTTATACAAAACATATTTTGATTGGTTAACTTCTCTTACAGAGATGATACGTCCATGAGTAAGAACAAAATTATATTGTGCCTGACGATCGGGCAGGTTTTGAAAATCGTAATAAGAAATGATCATGTTGATAATAGATGGTATAGAGTCAATTTTTTAATTAGCCTTTGAAAACTTTTCATCGAGTATCTGAATGTTTTTTCGAATCTCAAGGAACATTTCTTTTATATTATAATTTTCAAGATGCTCTGGTTCAAAATCCTCCGAAAATATTCCTGAAGCATACTGCCAGACTTCAACAATTTCTTCTAAGGGAATATCATAAGGTTCATAGAATGGATTATCTGCCGCTACAGTAATAGATTTACTTTGCCGGGCAGTGAATCTCTTGTAAGAAATCCCATCATTGAGGGTCACAAATATGTAGCTTTTATCAGGTTTCAGATCGTCTATATTTTCAACATATTTGCCGATAATGTAAGATCCATCCTTAAAAGGGGGCATGGAATCTCCATGGGCTGGAAAAGCCCGGTATTTTCCATTCGTTAAAAAAGGAAGTGAGATTCTTTGCAGCCCTTCAATATATTCTGGATCACTGTAGCCGGATAAATAGCCCATTGATGCTTTTTGTGGGATGATTTCAATGCTGTTGTTTCCTAACTGATCCACAACAACAGGTAGGACAATTCTATTATCCGGAAGTTTCAAGATATCCTCCAATGGATACTTTCGGATATCAACGGTGAGGAGCAGATCAATACTCAAATTGAAATACTTTGAAATTCTGATCAATATTTCATAAGGAGCTTCTGAACGTCCATCCTCGTATTTGGAATACCGGACTCTGCTCAGCATAATTTTATCCGCAAGTTCCTGCTGGGAAATTTTTTTCTGAGTTCTTAAAAACCTGATATTATCTGAAAAAATTGACATTGATACAAATTGTATCTGCAAATATAGTTAAAAAGATACAATATGTATCTAATTTTGTAACATGAACCGTTCGATTGTACATATGGATCTGGATACATTCTTTGTATCCTGTGAGAGGCGTAATAACTCCAAGCTTAACGGAATTCCTCTTATTATAGGAGGTGGTGACCGTGGAGTAGTAGCGTCATGCTCCTATGAAGCTAGAAAATTCGGAGTGCGATCTGCTATGCCCATTCGAATGGCACTCAGATTATGTCCGGATGCAAAAGTCATTCGGGGAGACCATGAACTGTATTCCAATTTATCTCATACGGTGACCGAAATTATTCAGGAAAGAGTTCCGGTAATGGAAAAGGCGAGCATTGATGAATTTTATCTGGATCTTTCAGGAATGGACAAATTTTTCGGCTGTTATCAGTGGACAAAAGAAATTGCATCCGCTGTTACTAAGGAAGCAGGACTTCCTATAAGTTTTGCTTTGTCAGCCAATAAGACCGTTTCAAAAATAGGGACGGGAGAATCAAAACCGGTGGGTAGGCTGGAAATCAAAGATTTGGATATCAGACCTTTTTTAAATCCGCTATCTATTAAAAAGATTCCGATGGTGGGGGACAAAACGTTTCAGTTACTATCAAGAATTGGAATTCGTACCATACATACCCTATCTGAAATGCCCGTGCTGGTTTTACAGCAAATGATCGGTGTAAACGGAAAAGAACTGTGGAAAAAAGCCAACGGTATTGATGAGAACCCTGTAGTACCTTATTCGGAAAGAAAGTCCATTTCTACGGAAAGGACCTTTACCAATGATACGATGGATGTGGTAGAACTGAAAAGGTTGATATCGGGAATGGCGGAACAGCTGGCTTATCAGCTAAGACAGGAAAAATGGCTGACCTCAACAGTGGTTGTAAAAATCCGTTATGCCAATTTTGATACGGAAACCAAACAATGCAAGGTTTCTTACACTTCTGCAGATCATACTCTATCAAGAGTGGCTTTGGAATTATTTAATAAAGCATATACCAGAAGAATGCGGCTTCGCCTCGTAGGATTACGATTTACAGGGCTTGTTCATGGGAACCATCAGATGAATCTGTTTGAAGATACAGAACAGCAGATGAATTTATATCAGACCATGGATTACCTGAAGAATCGCTTTGGCATGGGAGCCCTGGGTAGAGCTTCAGGTTTTGATTTTGAAAAATAGAACTTTAAACTTTCAACAATGTTTTTAAATTGTCATTCTTTTCACAGTCTTCGCTATGGAACCTTATCCATAGAAGAATTGGTGAAACAGGCTCATGAGTTAGATATTACAGAACTGGTGCTGACAGATATCAACACTATTACCGGAATTTATGATTTTAAAAAAGAATGTGAAAGGGTTGGTATTAAACCTATTGCAGGAATTGAGGTTCGAAATGAAGGTAAACTCCTTTATATTGCTATTGCTAAAGAGTTTTCAGGGATAGGTGAAGTGAATATTGTTATTACTGAGCATAACTGTGAGGGGAAAGAACTCTCAGAAGTTGCGCCGGGATTTGAAAATGTATTGGTAATCTATCCTATGAGTAATATTCCTGCTGAGTTGAAGGAAAATGAGTGGATAGGAGTCAGAATAGAAGAATTGAACTTTCTAATAAGACCTGAATATCAAAAACTGATTTGCAAAATGGTTGTAATGCATCCTGTTACCTTCAGAACGAAAGAAGAATATGAACTGCACAAAATTCTCAGAGCCATTGACCATAATACCTTATTGTCAAAACTGACCAAAAGAGAAATTTGCAGAAAATCAGAATATTTTATTAATGAACAGTCTATAGCAGACGCATTTGAAAGATATCCTCAGATCCTTAAAAACACAAAGGAAATTTTAGCAGAATGCCGTTTTGAATTTGACTTTAAAAAGGTAAAGAATAAGCAGTTTTATACAAAATCAAAAGCCAATGATGTAAAATTACTTAAGAGATTGGCGTATTCAGGATTGGAAAAAAGATATGGAAACGATCATGAAGTGGCCAGAAAAAGGGTTGAAAAAGAACTGAAGGTAATTGATGAACTTAATTTCTGCTCCTATTTTCTAATAACCTGGGATATTATCCGCTACAGCAACAGCATGGGGTTTATGCATGTAGGAAGAGGGAGTGGAGCCAATTCTATTGTAAGCTATTGTCTGGGAATAACCGATATCTGTCCATTGGAGCTTGACCTGTATTTTGAACGTTTTTTAAATCTTAACCGAAAATCTCCACCTGATTTTGATATCGACTGGAGCTGGCAGAACAGAGATGCTATATTGGAATATATTTTTGACAGATATGGCAAAGAACATGTTGCTTTCTGCGGAACCAATGTGGAATTTAAATACAAGTCAATTTTCCGGGAAGTGGGAAAAGTGTTTGGACTGCCTAAGGAAGAGTTGGATGAGCTTGCCAAAAAACCTATGATACAGCATGACCAAAATGAAGTGGTACAATGGGTACATAAATATGGAATGCTCTTGGAAAAATTTCCCAATCAGAGAAGTATGCATTCGTGTGGGATTTTGATTTCTGAAGAACCTATTACGAATTATACAGCACTTGAAATGCCCCCCAAAGGATTTCCGATTGTTCAGTTTGATATGAATGTGGCGGAAGATATTGGGCTGGAAAAGTTTGATATTCTTTCCCAAAGAGGTTTAGGAACTATTAATGATACAGTAGCTCTTATTAAGAAAACCTCAGGAATTGCAGTGGATATCCGGGATACGTCTTTGTCAAAAGATGAAGAAAAGACCAATGAATATCTGGCCGTAGGAAGAACTATCGGATGTTTCTATATCGAATCTCCCGCCATGCGCGGTCTTTTAAGAAGATTGAAATGTGATAATTACAGAACTCTGGTCGCTGCTTCCTCTATCATCCGGCCCGGGGTGGCACAAAGCGGAATGATGCGGGAATATATTTTCAGGCATAATCATCCCGACCAGTTTGAATATTTTCATCCGGTATTTGAAGAACATCTAAAAGAAACTTATGGCATTATGGTGTATCAAGAAGATGTTCTGAAGATTGCCCAGCATTTTGGAGGACTATCTCTGGCTGATGGTGATATTTTACGAAGAGCGATGAGTGGGAAAGGAAGATCCATTAAAAAGCTTCAGGAAGTTAAAACCAATTTTTTTACATCCTGTAAAGAAAAAGGGCATTCAGAAATAATGACAGCTGAAGCATACCGGCAGATTGAATCTTTCGCAGGATATTCTTTTTGCAAGGCCCATTCAGCATCATATGCGGTAGAAAGTTATCAGAGCCTGTATTTAAAGGTATACTATCCTTTGGAGTTTATGGTTTCCGTGATCAATAACCAGGGCGGATTTTACCGGACTGAAGTCTATATTCATGAAGCAAAAATGTCAGGTGGAAATATCCAGGTTCCCTGTATTAATAGCAGTGAGTATCAAACAACCTTGAAAGGAGCGGATATTTACCTTGGTTTAATGCTTCTTGAAGGGTTAGAAACAAGAATCGCTCACGGTATTGTTGAGGAAAGGGAAACCAACGGAATATATACTTCATTGGAGAACTTTATAAGACGCGTTCCCATTGGTATTGAAACTGTACAGATCCTGATTTTTATAGGAGCATTCCGATTTACAGGAAAACCTAAAAATGAACTGCTTGTAGAGGCAAGAGTTCTACTGATCAATTTTAAGCCTGAAAACAGAGAACTTATGCTGATTGAAGAACCCGTTCAGGAGTTTAAACTGCCTGAATTAAAACGGGAACACTTTGAAGATGCCTTTGATGAAATTGAACTCATAGGTTTTCCTGTTTCATGCACTCCTTTTGATCTTTTAAAGACCCCATATAGAGGTTCTGTTTTTGTAAAAGATTTATTGAAGTTTCACAAACAGCAGGTTAAAATGCTGGCTTACCTGATTTCAAGGAAGCATGTTCCTACAAAGAAAGGGACCATGTATTTCGGAACCTGGATTGATGTGAACGGAGATTATTTCGACACGGCCCATTTTCCGGATAGCCTGAAACAATATGATTTTCAGGGGGGCGGGTGCTATTTGCTTCTGGGGACTGTAGAAGTCGATTTTCATTTTCCTACCGTTACCATTCATAAAATGGCAAAAATGCCCATGATCCCTGATCCAAGGTATGCTTATGATAAAGAAAAACAGTATGATATCCACAGGCAAATCAAAGAAGATGTAAGCATGACCTATAGAAAACCTTATCCGCAGTCTCATGAAATCGGATTGCCAAGGCATAAAATGAAGTAATAATTATAGAATATTGAAAGAATGATGAATCAGTTGAGTTTATTTGATACAGAAGAGTTCTATGAATTTCCGAAAGATCTTTTGGAATACAGAGAGCATTTTTTAAGTAAGGCAGAAGCCGATCAGTTAAAAGATAAGCTGCTTAATACCGCTCCATGGGAGCAGCGTACACAGAAGATGTATGATAAAACAGTTCTGACTCCACGGCTGACAGCTTGGTATGGAGACCCCAAATATGATAGGTCTGAAGAAGAGAAGAAGCCGACAAATCCATGGACGCCTGAACTTTTTGCTATAAAGGAAAGGATTGAGAAAGAGTTTGGATGTCAATTTAATGGAGTTTTATTAAATCTTTACAGAAATCATAATGATTCCATAGCATGGCACAGGGATAAGGAAAGCCGCTATGGTAAGCGGCCTGTTATTGCATCCATAAGTTTAGGACAGACCAGAAATTTTGATTTCAGGAAAAAAGACCACCATGCCAGTAAATATAGTTTACCACTTCCACATGGTTCACTGCTTATTATGAAAGGGGATTTACAGGAAAATTGGGAACATAGGATTGCTAAATCCATCGTGCCAATGAAGGAGCGTATTAATCTTACTTTTCGTTTGATTGTAAGGTAGATTCATTCCATGATTTTTAACACATCAAGTTCTGTCGCTATTCAGGTTTACTTTGTCTATGAAAATTTTAAAATGGCTTAGTAAGAAATATATTATGTCAAATTCTAATGTTAATCCTTTTACATGGCGTTTATTGAGTGAAATTTGTATTTAGGTAAAAAAAATAATCATGTACAATAGAGTAGAGAATGAAAAATTTTCTATTAAGGAATTTTTTACCAATCTTTTGAACGAATTAGTTGAAGATCCAGAAGACTTCTATATCTCTTCCTTAGGAGTCATTCAATATGAAGCCATAGAAAAGAAAATAGAATTCAACGACTCTTTCCAAAAAAAGAGAGAGAAAGAATTTAATCACGAAATTACTTTTGATAGTGAATATTCTGAGAATAGAGATCAAATAGAGTTATATGTATTCTCACCTGCTTTAATTGATCCAGATATATTTGATTATTTAGAATGTGTTTGGAGTCTAGTAAAAAGTGAATACTTAACCGAAAAAGTACTATTCAGAGAGTTATACTTTTTAAAAGAAAAAAGTGTCAGATTTTAAATGTTACTTGGACATATGATGGTTATGATCATGTTAATGTTCATCAATGATATCAGCTGACTTATGTTGAAGAGCGTTATCAGTACTTTTCATATTGAGAATAAAATTTATCTATTTCCATTAATTAATTCGGATCGCTTTTATAATTCGTAGTGGTCAATGGAGTAGCTAATTTTTATTTTGACCTGAATCCTTTTGAGGCTATTATCAATCTGGTTGGAAATAATATCTCCAATATTTTTACCTTGGATCGGGCACTGATTGATGAATTGATCATATATGATAAAGCCTTGACATGGGAAGAAATAAAGATGTTGTATGATTCTTATAACTGGAACCTCAGTGGTCTATCAGTAGCCCCGGGTGCAACATCCAAAACTGATTTTAAAGAGGATATAATAGTAAAAGTTTCTCCTAATCCTACCACAGGTATTGTCAGTTTAGAGGGGAATGTGGATTTGGAGAAGTCAGAAGTTTTCATCAGTAATCTCTTAAGAAAAGAAGTATACCGTATTAAACTGATTTCAAAATCTTTTAATATTCCTTCTTATCAACGTGCAGGAGTGTGTGTTATATTTATTAAAACCAGAAGTGAAAAAGTATATAATCGTAAAATTATTCTCAACAGATAATCTTTTTTATAAGATATTAAAAAGATGTCTGTGGAGTGGAAGATAATGGTGATTAGGCAACGATAACGCAGTAATCCTATCTAATGGTTCATCGAGGTCTGTGGCTTAGACATGACAATTTAAAGTGATACTTTTGGGCTACCAGTGACCAAGACGAGCGTATCTTCAAACACTTTTGTTGATGATTTGGTTCGTTTAAGTCAATTAAAATGGAATTTCTAAATCCGTTAATAAGATTTGATGTATGTTTTTATTGAAAAAAATCTGATATCTGATTGATGTTGGCATTCTTATAATCAACATAAATATGATAATGAAATTCATTAAGTTTTTTCAAAATCCTAAGAAATTCATTCTTCTCAACTTTATTAAGCTTTCCGGATAAAATTTTTGAGATTAAGTTGACATTAGAAACCGAGTCGTGGAAAATTTCTTCGCCTTTTTTAGTCAAATTTAATCGTTTGCTGCGCTTATCATCTTTATCATTTTTCTCCTCCAAAAATCCCGCTTCCAAAAGTCTTTTGATGATTTGAGTTCCGGTTTGTTTCTCGTGACCGTTTTTTTCGATCAATAGAATTTTCGTTAAAAAAGGTTCGTCTTTTAAGCGGTACAGGTAGGTAAATTCTTCATTCGCTAATTCAGGAAAATCTCCCAACCCTTTTCTGATCAGTAATTTAGAATATCGTCCTAATAAGAGAACCTGTTTGCAAATTTCATTTTCGGTAAATGAAACCTGATGATTTTCATTTTTAAAAAGCTTGGTAGGGCTTTCATCAGCATATTTTTTATCATTCATCCACACGCGGAAATCATCAACGGTGGAGTTGGATTTGCAGGCGTCAGAATGTTCAAATTCTTTCACGTGATGGAGCAGGTCTATGAAAAAGTCGGTTTGCATAATAATTTTGGTAAAGATATTAGTTTTTGGGAATGATTACAATTTGATGTTACTCATTCCTCCGTCAATCCCAATGATCTGCCCTGTGATCCACGCTGAATGATCAGATAGTAGAAACGCAACCATTCTTGCGATTTCGTCGGCTCTTCCGACTCTTTGCAATGGATGTCTTCTTCCTGAAGCTTCCCGTTTTTCAGGTGTTGAAAGAAGTGGTGAAGCTAAATTAGTATCCGTTAAAGAGGGAGCGATGGCATTCACTCTGATTTTCTGAGTAGAAAATTCTGCGGCCATACTTTTCGTCAAACCTTCAACAGCACTTTTACTTGCAGAAATTGAGGAGTGAAAAGGCATTCCCAGCTTTGCCGCCACCGAACTGAACAACACAACAGAAGCAGTTTCCGACTTCTTCAAATTAGGCAACAGTTTCTGAATCGTTTTCACAGCACCCAAAACATTGATTTCAAAATCATTCCTGAAATCTTCAATCGAAAAACGGTTAAATGGTTTTAAATTAATACTTCCCGGCGCATAAACCAAACCGTCAATAACTTCAGGGAATATAATTTCATCCAGATTCCCCGAAAGAATATCTATTGGATGAAATTCAATATTTAAATTTTCAATTTCAGGATTTTCGGTTCTTGAAAGACCAATAACGTAATGATTTTCTGATAATATTTTTGCAGCAGCAAATCCAATTCCCTGCCCGCAACCGATAATGACTATGTTTTTCATTTTATTCTGTTTTTATCGTTTCGAAATTTTATTATGACTTATTGTACGCTGTCTTTTACATTTAAACCTGTCAATTTCAGGATTTCTTTTCATCAGATGCTTCTGGCTTACTCCAGAATTCACTCTTTTTCTCCAAAGCCGAAAACTTGATGGTTTCAGTTCTCTTCTCATCAATTCAATCACTCCAGATTCTGAAATTCCAAACTGAAATGCTATCGCTTCAAACGGCGTTCTGTCTTCCCAGGCCATTTCAATGATGCGGTCTGCCTGTATTACATTAAATTCTTTCACCATTATTTTAAATTTTTAATCGTGTGCCTTGCGATTTTAAAGTGTTCAGATTTTTTCTCATCCGTCATTTTATCCAAAGTTCGCAACATCATTCCCAATCTCGGATTTGTTTTGAAAAATTCTTTGTTATCATTTACAAAATTCCAAAAGAGGGCATCCCATTTTTCCGTCCAGTCGTCATCATAGTAATCGCTCATCTTTTTGATGTAATTGCTTCCGCTGATGTACGGTTTTGTACTCATTTTTCCGCCGTCAGAAAAGCTGCTCATCCCATAAACATTAGGAACCATTACCCAATCGTAAGAATCGATGAACATTTCCATAAACCATTGGTAAACGTCATCTGGATTAAGTTTCAACAGATTCATAAAGTTGGCGAAAATCATTAATCGTTCGATGTGATGTGCATAACCAGTTTCCAGGACCTTCAAAATTGTGCTGTCAATCGGTTTAATTTCAGTCCTTCCTGTATAAAAAGATTCCGGAAGCGGATTTTGATGTTTCCAATAGTTTTTATTTCGCTGATAAGTTCCCTCATAAAGGTAAATCCCTCTCACAAATTCTCTCCAGCCCAAAATCTGCCGCACAAATCCTTCAAGAGAATTGATGGGGATTTTATATTCGTTCGCATATTCAATGGCTTCTCTCAAAACGTTTTCTGCAGTTAAAAGTCCAATGTTTAACAATGGCGAAAGCACGCTGTGATGCAGAAAATGTTCACGCTCTACGATACTGTCTTCATAAACCCCAAAATCGGCAAACCGCAGTTCCAGAAACTGATTCAACCAATTTTCAGCTTCCTCAAAAGTGACGGGATAGAGTTGATACGACGTTAAATTGCCATAATTTTCATGAAAATTTTTCCCGGTATAAATTCTCGCTTCCTCAAAATATGCGCTGTTTTCCGGGAAGTGAATGGGTGGAGCTTTTTTGTTCTTTGGATATTTTTTACGGTTTTCTGTATCGAAAGTCCATTTTCCACCGATGGGTTTTCCGGCTTTCATTAGAAGATTTCGGGAAATTCTCTGTTGTTTGTAAAAATCGGTTTGATGATACGATTTTTTATCTTCAAAATAGTCTTTCAAATCTTCCTTAGTATTGATAAACAAAGGACTTTCAATAATCTCTAATTCCAATATAGTTTCCTTAATTCTCTTTTCAAGCCAATTGTCACAAACATCTGTGATGAGAATTTTGTCAAAATTTAGTTTTTCTAAATGCTTCACTAAATTTCGAACATCAGAAAGTGGGGAAGTACTTTCAATATATTCCACCTTGAATTTTTCTTTGGTCAAAAATTCCTCATAAAACTTCATACTCGCCCTATGAAAGGCAATTTTCTGTTTGTGAAATTTATATTGTTTAAAAAACAGAAACTCTTCCACCAGAAAAACAGGGTGATTTTTATCCAGATGATCCGTGTCTTTAAAAAGCTGATGCGGAAATATCAATTGCGCCGTTGAAGATGCTACTTTAGCCATAAATTTCTGAATTTTCGATCCGAATCATACTGCTTAGCCTGTTTTTCAACATTGAAAGTTCTGCTTCTCGGGTCATTTCCAACGCCGGCGAGATACATCCAGTTTCCATAATTGCTGTGAACATCGTAATCGATGAGCATTTCCTCAAAATAAGCTGCACCCATTCTCCAATCCTGCTTCAGGATTTTGCAGAAATAAGAAGCTACATTTTGTCGTCCGCGGTTGCTCATCCAGCCAGTGTTTTTAATTTCCAGCATATTGGCGTTAATAAAATCAGAATCTGTCTCGCCCTTGATCCATCGGTTAATTAAATTTTGATCATATTTCCATTCGTATTTCCGTTCTGAAATTCCATTTTGCTGAAATATTTTATCCCGAAACTGCATTGAAGTAAATTTGAAAAAGTCTCTCCAAAGCAATTCAAAAATAAGCCAATACGTCGATTCGTTACTTCCAAATTCATCCTCATATTTCTTGATTTCGTGGAAAATAGTTACTGCAGAAAGACTTCCATTGGCAAGCCACGCAGAAAATTTGCTGCTGTAGTCTTTATCAATTAACCCATTTCTTGTTTCTTTATAACAACCTAGATTTCTAGTTTTAAAAAAGTAATGATTCAATCGTTGCAATCCTTCAGTTTCACCACCCGAAAATGGAAAAGCAGAAAATTGATGCATTTCAAAATCGTCAAAGCCTAAAGTCTTTAATGTAATATCGTCGCTGTTTATTTTTAAATTTAAAATGGATTTATTGTAAACCAGATGTTCATCATTAAATTCATTTCTGATTTTAAAATCTTCCTCTATTTTTTGTCTGAATGTAGTAAACAGTAAAGGAATTTTATCTAATCGTTCTTTTATGAAATCTGGTTCAAACAAAAGTTGAGAATAAGATTTTACCCATTGTACATCAGGAAAAATGGTTTTGATTTGATTTTCCAATTCAATTTCTTCCTTTGTCCATTCTCTCTGACAGAATATTTTTTCAACCTCAAAACCTTTAGAAATCTGCTTAAAAACATCTTTGGTCTTACCCAATTTTTTAAGAAACGGAATCTTCTTTTCTTTTAAATTATTTTCCAAATCCGAAACAGTTTGCAACAAAAATTGAGCCCGAAATTTTCCAATTTTCTTAAAACTAAGTTGTGTCGAATGGAAAAAAGTTTTGTCAAAAATATACACTGCAAGAAAAGGTAAATGTTCTTGCATAACGTTGAAAAGCGATTCATTGTCTCTGATTCTTAAATTATTTCCGAACCAGAGGAGGTTGATTTTTTGTTTTTCCGGCATTTTTCGCTGCAATATTTTACTTCGTTCCAGTTTTTCCTCCACTTTTTCCGCCAGTTGAAGGGCAGTCCGCAGACTTCACAAATCTTTGAAGGTAAGTTGGCAGGCATTTATTGGTTAAAATTTTTGTACTGATTGATTACGACATTTTTGGCTTTCAAATCGTGCATCATATTATACAAACCAAAAAATGTACGGTTCAGATAAATAAAATGTTTCGAACCTCTGTTGGTATTCATTCCTTTCATATCGCTTATTTTAGCGTATTTCTGACCCAGATCTGCAATTTCCTGAAAAAACGATTCATCAGAAAAATCAAAAATTTCTGCGTTAAAAGGTCTTGTGAACAATTCCAGTAATTCGTAGAATAATTTGGTGAAAAATTCCTGTTCTTTAGCAGAATCATTAGAACTCAAAATCTCCAGATCGTATAATTTTTCTTTGTAAATTTCAGGATTATTCAGATTCTCAAGTTGAGCCAACTCAAAATAGGGTTTATAAAAATCATTCGGGATTTCTTTGATACATCCGAAATCAATCACGAGCAGTTTTTTATCTTCTGAAACCAGGAAATTGCCTGGATGTGGGTCTGCGTGAACTTGTTTTAGGACGTGCATTTGGTACATATAGAAATCCCAGAGTGTCTGTCCGATTTTGTTCAAATCTTCCTGAGAATTTTTCAATTTTGTGAATTCCGAGAAATGTTTTCCGTTCATCCAATCCATTGTGATGATTCTTTCGCAAGATAATTCAGGATAATATTTGGGAAAATCCAAATTCGCAAGATGACTGCATTTTCTAGAAATTTCCTGACTTCTTTTCAGTTCAAGATCATAATCTGTTTCCTCAAACAATTTATTTTCTACTTCCTGAAAATAAGATTCTGAACCTTTTTTCTGGATATTAAACATTTTCATCGCAATAGGTTTTACCATTTTCAAATCACTTGAAATGCTTTCTCTCACACCGGGATACTGAATTTTTACAGCAAAATTTTGACCATCTTTTTTCGCTTTATGAACCTGTCCGATACTTGCCGCGTTAACTGATTCATTCGTGAATTCATCAAATAGATCCTCCGGATTTTTTCCGAAATATTTTCTAAAAGTTTTCTTTACCAAAGCTCCCGAAAGCGGCGGAACAGAAAATTGCGACAAAGAAAATTTTTCAACATAAGCCTGCGGAAGAATGTTTTTCTCCATACTTAACATTTGGGCAACTTTCAAGGCTGAGCCTTTCAGTTCTTTCAGAGAATCGTAAATGTCGGTTGCGTTGTTTTCATTCAAAGCTTTTTTCGCTTCGCCCTCATCTTTATTTTTTGTGATTTTATTTCCGTAATATTTAATGTAATTAACACCGACTTTTGCTCCTGCTTTCAGCAAGCTGCTCGTTCGTTCCAGCTTTCCTGTTGGTATTTTATTGAGTGTTTTCATCTGCTATTTTTTTAATTTTTCTTTAAATAAAAACTTTCCGAGGTCAACTATTTTTCTCAAAGGTTCGTTTTCCATCAGTTCAAATCCTGTGTCAATTGTTTTTTCGATGAAAATATCCGTCTTTTCGAATGATGGAGATGTATCTTTTTTCCAAAATTCGATGGTCGAAACCAAATGAATCCACAACACTTCTTCACGAGCTTTTTCGTGGAAATTTTTCAAATCATCTTTCGCTTTTTGAATCATTTCCCAATCATTAAAATCAAGAGTTTTGACGAATTGTCGATGCGTTTCCTTAAGCTGATTTGAAATTTTTGCCAAGTGTAATTTGTCATTTCCCAAGATCATCAGAAACAAAGAACGGTTCATCGTCATATTTTCAAAAAAGATAAAATAGACATTTAACAGTTTTTCTTTTGAAGTAATTTCATCAGAATTGTTAATTTCCGAAGCTGACTCTACAGATTTATCAAAAAGATTGACCAACATTGATTTTTCTATCTGTTCAAAGCTTGAGAAGTAATCGTAAAAGTCTTTTTCTTCGAATTCATTGTCTTTTGCGAAACGGTAAATGTTTTTTGGTCTTTCGCCGTGATTCAAAAGGTAGTCACCGTACAATTCAAATATTTTATCTTCTGTAATTATATTTTTTGGTTCCATTATTGATTTTATTTATCAACAAATTTAGTAATTAATTTTACTAATTAAATAAATTAAGTATAAATTTGTACTATAACAATAATTCAAAATATAACTAATGCTTACAATACAGGCTCAATCTAATGTACCGACCGATTTTGGAATGTTTACCGTCTATGCATTTTCTGAAAATGAAAATGACTGGTGTCCACATTTGGTTTGGGTGGCTGAAAAAACAGATTTTAATGAAGTTGTTAATGTTCGTTTCCATTCGGAGTGCATTACCGGAGAAGTTTTCCATTCGAGGAAATGTGAATGTGGACAACAACTGGATGCGGCAATGAAATTTATGTCGGAAAACGGAGGAATGATTATTTATCTCAGACAGGAAGGCAGAAATATTGGAATCATCAATAAATTAAAGGCTTATGCTCTTCAGGAACAAGGTTTTGATACGGTAGAAGCAAATTTGAGATTAGGTTTGCCAGCAGATGGTAGAAGTTTTGATGTTGCAATCGGGATGCTGAAAATGCTGGAAATTTCTAAAGTTAATTTATTGACCAATAATCCTGAAAAATTGAAAGCTTTCAACAACAGCGGGATTTTGCTCAATAAAAGAATTCCTTTGGAAATTGAATCTAATTCAGTCAATGCGTCGTATCTTACAACAAAGAAGGATTATTTTGGGCATCTCTTCGAAAAACTTTAAGTTACATTGAAAATTCAAAGAAAAATTCTTTAACTGATTCAAAATTAATTCTTATGAAAAAGATTTTATTAACGGGAGCAACAGGTTACATTGGTAAAAGGATGATGAGTGTGATTACAGAGCAAGGCTACAAAGTGGTGTGCTGCTGCCGAGATGTCTGCCGATTTTCCAGACCTGCCGGGATCAATGATGATTTGATAGAAGTCATCGAAGTTGATTTCCTGAGAGAGGAAACTTTGAAGAATATTCCGGAGGATATTTCAGGGGCATATTATCTGATGCATTCTATGAGTGCGAATGGTGATTACGAAGAATCCGAGAAAATCTGTGCTCAGAATTTTGTTTCAGCAATTGAAAAAACGGAGTGCAAACATATTATCTATCTGTCAGGATTAGTCAATCAGAAAGAATTATCAAAGCATTTGAATTCAAGATTTAATGTAGAAAAGATTTTAATTGAGTCTAAAATTCCAACAACGGTTTTACGAGCTGGGATCATCATCGGTTCTGGAAGCGCATCATTTGAGATCATTAGAGATTTGGTTGAAAAATTACCGATCATGATTACGCCAAAATGGCTCAATACGAAATGTCAGCCCATAGGAATTGCAAATGTTTTGGATTTTCTAATTTTTACTTTATTCAAAAAAGAAACTTACCGTAAAAGTTTTGACATCGGTTGTGAAGATGTCTTGACTTACAAAGAAATATTGCTGGGTTTTGCGAAAATTAGAGGTTTGAAAAGAACTATTATCACATTGCCGGTAATGACTCCGAAACTGTCTTCGTATTGGTTATATTTCATCACTTCAACCACTTACAGTCTGGCAAGTTCGCTCGTTGGAAGTATGAAAATTGAGGTGGTTTGTAACAATGAAAGTTTATCAGAGATTAAAAAAATAACTGGAGTTCAACCATTTTCTTACGAGCAGGCTTTGGAGAGAACGATGGCAAAGATTCAGGCCAACGAAATACTTTCCAGTTGGAAAGACAGCTTTATAAGCAGCAGAAATGATTCTTCCCTGAAGGAATTTATTGAAGTTCCGCATTTTGGCTGTTTTAAAGACGTTCGAAGTGAAAAATATGACGACCGTGAAAAATGTCTCGACCGTGTTTTTGGTTTGGGCGGCAAAAATGGATGGTACGGACAAAACCTTTGGAAAATCCGGGGTTATATGGATGTATTGGTTGGCGGTCCGGGGCTCAGAAGAGGAAGAACGCACCCGGTAGAGCTTCACGAAGGAGATGCTCTGGATTTTTGGCGCGTACTTTATGCTGATAGGGAAGAAGGGAAATTGATTCTTATTGCTGAAATGAAACTGCCTGGAGAGGCGTGGCTGATGTTCAAATTATACAAAGGAAAGCTCTGGCAGAAAGCAGTTTTCCGACCAAAAGGATTGTGGGGAAGATTATATTGGTATTCTGTATTGCCTTTTCACGGATTTATTTTTAAAGGAATGGTGATAAAATTGGCTGCTGGCCATTAATGAGTTTAATTCATGAAAAATCTTTTGAACAGGAAACGTAGCTTTTAGCAAAGTCCTATATGATAGTGTTATTGAAGGTAAATTAACATCCCGAATTAAATAAAGACTTTTAAGAATATCATCTAATTGGTGCAGAAAAGTGTATAGTTCCTATTCTTTAGTTATGATATACTTAAATGAAACGGATTTTATTTTTTTTCTGTCCACATATTACTGCCATTTCTTATTTTCTTACAATAGATTCACTAAAACAATAAAAATCTTAATCTGGCTTATTTTGGAATAAAAAAAATGGCTCAATTTGGATTAAGTTGAGCCGTTTGGTTGTTTGTGAAATTGACAGGGCGCTATCCAAACTCCTTTTTTACTGATATAGAAAATATCGTAGAGTTATGTGGTTGAAAATAAGCAGTATATGAATATTATCTTTACGTATATTCTTAAAAAGATGCTATTCAAACACATTTCCGGAAGATTTTGTCTTATAAGTCAGTTTGATTTGCTAGAATAATTGTTTTATATCTTAACGATTGATAAAATATCGGTTGGTGATCAAAATATTAGATGAGAAAAGAGTTGAAATATTGTGATTCACTTTCTACAATATATCATATGATCTGAACTAATTAGTAAAGTTTTTTGAACTAAAAAGGATAGTTCGTTTTTTACAGAATACATAAATTTGTATACTGTAAATTTGAATATGTGGCTACTTTTATAGAATTCATTATCTTAGAATTCATGCTCATTAGGTAACTTACCATTTAGTCATAAAATAATTAAAGTAGATATTTAAAAAGTAAGTAAATGAAAAAAATGATAAAGTTCCCGACTTCTCTGATAGGTCTTGATACACCTCAGAATACCTTAGAACTTGATGGTTGTACTTTAATTGAGCAATGTATACATAGTACAGAAGTTAGAGGTACTATGTATCTGGAACAGCATTTACTTCTTATTGTTCTTGAGGGAACGGTTGTTCTTACATATGGAAAGCAGGAATATACAGTGGGCAAAAATGATATGATTTTGCTAAAGAAAGCTACTGCAGTAAAGTATCATAAATTTGGAAATACTGAAAATGATAATATCTACGATAGCTTAATGTTTAGCATCAAGGATGATCTTTTGAAATCATTTCTGTCAACTTCAGAGATCAAGGTTTCTAAACCTGAAGGTGAGATCAAAACACGACCATATCCAATGAATGAATGTTTGGTTGCATTTGCCCATTCCATGAAGCCCTATTTTTTTGATCATTCTGTGGTTCATCCAGGACAGCTTCGCTTAAAGATTATGGAATTATTATACGATGTTGCGGAATGTAACCGGAATATGTTTTTACAAATCCTACAATTACATGAGCCTATACGAACCGATATCCGTAACGTGGTGGAACAGCATTATGCTTCACCGGTTTCCGTTGCTGAACTGGCTTATCTTTCAGGCAGAAGCTTGTCAAGTTTTAAGAGAGATTTTCAGAATATCTACAATGTTGCGCCAGCAACCTGGATCAGAGAAAAGAGATTGGAGAAGGCAAAAGAAATGCTGGAAACAACATCTTTGTCGGTCTCAGATATTTGTTATTCCTTAGGATTTGAAAATGTCTCTCATTTTTCAAGAATATATAAAGAATTTCATGGACAGGCACCAAGCATATCCCGTTAACAAATCATTTTAAAATTAAATGTATGAAAGTATTGGTTATTGGAGCAAATGGTAAAGTCGGTTCTCTTTTAGTAAATAAGCTAGCTACTCAACATCAGGTTTTGGCAGGCTCAAGAAATCCAAATTCAGCAAATAACGCATATAATATTGAGCAGGTTTATATTGATTTGCTCAGCGATGTAGATATGCTTGCAGATAGTATGAGCGGTGCTGATGCGGTTTATTTTGTTTCTGGATCGCGTGGGAAAAATCTTTTACTGATAGATTTACATGGAGCAATTAAAACCATGCAAGCCGCAGAAAAAGCTGGGGTTAAACGTTATATTATGCTGAGCTCAGTTTTTGCATTGCAACCCGAACGCTGGAATGAATCTTTCCTCAGTGATCTTACAGATTATAATATTGCTAAACATTACGCTGATCGCTACCTCACAACCCAAACTGATCTCGATTATACTATTTTGCAACCCGGAGGACTTAAAGAAGAGCAAGGAACAGGAAAAATAGAGACCAATGTTACTAGCCCGGGAACTAATTCTATTGCTAATGTTGTTGATACCCTTGTCGCAGTATTGGAAAATAATTCAACAATTGGTAAGGTTATTTTGATGCATGATGGAAATACACCGATTGATGAAGCACTTAATCAACTTGGATAAAAAGGCTGTATTCAATTAACTGAATATATTGGCTTCCTATCTTACTTAATCTTCACTTTTCCCATTAATTTTTGAATCTTATTAATGGAGAAACTTCAACATTATACTTCTCAATTTTTCACTTCTGAAAAGGACTAATTAGTCAAAATATTTGAGCTAATTAGAAAAGCTGTCACATTTTCGTCATCGTACCTTTGTTATAGAAAAAGAGCTTAATTATTCTGTCTGACAAGACAGTAATATATGCTTATAAAAATTATAACATTCGGGTAAACAAGATGATTTATGAAAAACATTCAAGAACAAAAAAATATGAATTCTGGTTCCGCAAATTCTAATCCAGATGGGTTAAGGCAAAACATCGGAAAAATATCGAAAATGATATTTTCTTCAATACCAACGGTAGCAATTATCTCAGCCTTTACCGTTGGAGGATTATTAATTTCATGTCAAGGTAAAAACAATCAAAATAATAAAACAGAAGTTATGCAAAACAATCAAGAACAAAAAGAAGCTATCCTAAAGCCAATAGATTTATATGTGGAAGCAGGAAGAAAAGGCGATGGCAATATTGCTAAACCGGCATTCGCATCGACTGCAACTATGTCATGGTCTGAAGCCGGAGCATTGAAAAGTGTACCAATACAGGTGCTTTTTGACGGATTTTCCGCAGTAGAGCCAATGGAAGCAAATTACAAACTGACAACTTTAGATGCAGAGGGAGATGTAGCAATCGTGAGAATCGAATCTCAGTTTGGAGCCAACAAATATGCCGATATGTTTACACTGGTAAAAGACGGTAACGATTGGAAAATTATCAGTAAAATTTATCAAACCATAAAATAATGTCAGCAAATAAAAATATCAACAGCGTTCAGGATTATGAAGATGTCTTAGCGGCAATGGAAGGCTATGTTCACGGATTAAAAACAGGAAACGTAGCAGAATTAAAAAAGACCTTTCACAAGGATGCGATCATGTATGGTCATTTAGGAAGTGATCTGTCGCAAGGAAGTATAGATAATCTGTACACCTATGTGGAGAAATTTGGCGCGGCTCCCAATGTCAAAACCAATCTTACGGTTTTACACAAAACACCCACTACAGCAGTTGTTCGTATCGAAATGGAACACGATGCTGCCGATGAAAATTTTACAGATTTCCATTCATTGATCAAAATTGATGGAGCTTGGAAAGTTGTTGCAAAACTTTTTCATCTCTACGATAAATAATTAAAAATCATTCTGTAAAAGTTTTACTGGGAGCTTCATATGGCTTCCAGTGGGAACTTTTTTGTCAAAAAAAATAAAATGTCAAAATTATTCAGTCCGTTAGCGGTTAAATCAGTTACGTTTAGAAATAGGATTATCACTTCTCCAATGTGTATGTACATGGCCGAAGATGGCTTTACAAGTGATTGGCACTTGGTTCATTATGGGTCGAGAGCAATGGGAGGCGCAGGTGCAGTAATGCTGGAAGCAACAGCTATTAGAGCTGACGGACGTATTGGTGTTGGAGATTTGGGAATCTGGAAAGACGAACATATTGAAATGCTTACCAAGATCACGTCATTTATAAAAAGTACCGGATCTGTTCCTGCAATTCAATTGGCGCATGCCGGTAGAAAAGGAAGTACGTGGACTTCAGGACGTGAGAGCCGCCCGTTAATGCCCGACGAAGAAAATGGGTGGGAAGTGATTGCACCTTCTGCTATTGCATTTTCTCCAACAATGCAAACACCCCGCGAAATGACTTTGGAAGATATTGAAGAACTTCAACAAGCCTTTGCGGATGCTGCTGCGAGAGCGTTAAAGGCTGGTTTTGAAATGGTCGAAATTCACAGTGCGCACGGTTATATGATCAATGAGTTTTTATCGCCCATTCCAAACAAAAGAACCGATCACTATGGCGGAAGTATTGAAAACAGAACAAGATTTTTATTTGAAATCATAGATAAAGTAAAAGCAGTATGGCCTTCTGAACTTCCAATTGCTGTTCGTATTTCGGCTACAGACTGGATGGAAGATGGCTGGAACATTGATGATTCAGTTTGGTTAAGCAAAAAATTAGCAGGGAAGGGAATTGACATTGTTGATGTTTCTTCCGGAGGCACCGTTCCGAATGCTAAAATTACAGTAGGCTCAGGTTATCAATTACCATTTGCAAGTAAGATTAAACGTGAGTTGAAAAACCAATTATTAGTAGGAACAGTCGGTATGATAACCAGCGCACATCAAGCCGAAACGATCTTGACCAATGGAGATGCTGATCTTATTTTCATAGGTCGAGAACTTTTACGAAATCCTTATTTTCCTTTAGACGCTGCAAAACAGCTTCGTTCGGAAGTTCCTGTTCCGAAACCTTACGAGCTTGCCTTTTAACATCAAAAAACAAATTTTATGAATATTTATTTAACCGTTGTCGTAAAGGCAAAGCCTGAGCATGTGCAAGAGATAAAAGACCTTCTATACAGTCTCCCGGAATTATCTAAGAAAGAAGAGGCCTGCATCGAATATGATGTCCACCAGAGTATTGATGAAGAAAATACTTTTATCCTTAATGAAAAATGGGAAAGTGTAGATGGCTTAGATCTCCATAATGAGCAATCATATTCAAAGGAGTTTTTTGCATCATTTGATAAATTACAAGAGCAACCGATTATTTATCGATCCAAATAATTCTGAGTCGAATTTATAATCGTTTATAAAATTTAGAAATATGAAAAAATTAAAAGAGTCGGTCACCATTATTACTGGGGCATCTTCAGGAATTGGTGCTGCAACAGCATTAAAATTAGCCAAAGCCGGAACCAGTATTGTTTTGGTATCCAGAGCTGATGATAAAATAGGGAAAGTTAAACAACAGATTCAAGATGGAGGGGGTAAAGCTGAGATCTTTGTTGCCGATGTAACAGATATTGAGCAAATGAAAACGATGGTTGATTTTGCCATTGAGAAATTTGGAAGGATAGATAACTTGGTTAACAATGCTGGTCTGATGTTATTTTCACAATGGAAGGACGTCGCGATTGATGAGTGGAATGCAATGATTGATACCAATATCAAAGGTTATCTGAATGCAATTGCAGCAGTTCTTCCTAAAATGTTGGAGCAGAAATCCGGTCATATTGTCAATATGGGCTCTGTGGCAGGAATTAATATCGACGTCGGTGCAGGTATCTATCACGGGACTAAATTTTTCGTTCGGGCAATTACAGAAAGTTTAAGAAAAGAAGTTTCTGTTCATAAAGGAATTAAGATAAGCTTGATAAGTCCGGGAGTGATTAACACTGGATGGGCAGATAAAGTGACCAATAAGGAAGGGGCGGAAATCGCGGCAGAGCTGAACAAGCAGGCTATTGAACCTGAAGACATTGCTAATGCTGTGTTATTTGCATTTGATCAACCTGATAATGTCAACGTGAATGATATTGTTATCAGCCCAACTTTGCAAGACTGGTAATATTTAATAAAAAAAGAATTTTTAAGTAATGAATAAATATAATAAGCTATTTTCTCCCTTAGCATTTGACAAAGGAATTAGTTTAAAAAATCGATTGGTAATGGCACCCATGACCACTTGGGCATCGAATGAAGATTTTACCATTTCCAATGAAGAAGTCGAATACTATCATAAAAGAGTTAATGGGGTAGGATTGGTGATTACAGGATGTACCCACGTTACAGCAAACGGCATCGGTTTTACGCATGAATTTGCAGGATACGACGATACTTTTCTTCCAAGTCTGAAGAAGCTGGCCAAAGCAGCCCAAAGTGGTGGAGCTTCCGCAATTCTACAGATGTTTCACGCAGGAAATAAAGCAATTCCTGGTCTGATTCCCAATGGCGAAGTGGTAAGTGCAAGTGCTGTTTCAAGTGGGCCAATACTGCTTTCTGATAAAGAAAATCTTCCGAAAGAATTGAATGAAAATGAGATTCTGGAAATCATCAAAGCATTTGGAGAAACTACCAAAAGAGCGATCGAAGCAGGTTTTGATGGTGTTGAGATTCACGGAGCTCACGGGTTTTTACTTCAGAATTTCATATCCCCTTTTTTCAATAAAAGAAATGACCAATGGGGAGGTTCTCTTGAAAATCGTTTGAGACTTAGCCTTGAAATTGTTCGAGAAGTTAAAAAAGTAGTTTTAGAATATGTTGATCGTCCGTTCTTAATTGGTTACAGAATCTCGCCTGAAGAGATACCTCAACAAACCTATGGACTTCAAGATACTTTCATCTTAATTGATAAGTTGATTGAAGAAAAGATTGATTATCTACATTTCTCTTTGCTGGATGCTGTCAATCAAAAACCAATTGATTCAGAATTTTCAGATGAGCCAATATCAGTTGTACTCAACAATTATGTAAACAACAGAGTTCCTGTTCTTGTTGCCGGAGGTATTACAACACCTGCAATGGCAAATCAGGTTTTAGAATATGGTGTTTCTATGTTGGCAATAGGCAGAACCTTGGTTATCAATCCGGATTGGGTGGAATTGGTTGAAAGTGGGGAAGAAGAAAAAATTGTTTCAAACCTTAAACTTGATACGGTGGAAGACAAAAAAATTCCCTTGAAAATGATGACAATATTTGAAGCATTAGAAGGTTGGGTTCCATTGGAGTCTAAAACACTTTAAAAAACATTAATCTGCCTTATTCTGTTATCAAAGTAATAAAAAATGACGCCAACTGTCTTAAGTTGGCGCCTTTTGGCTTTTTAGTGACCTTAACGAGTGTATCTTCAAACACTTTTATTGATGATTTGGTTAGATTAAGCAAAATTAAAAATGAATTATGTCCCCCCAATTTATCATACAAATTCTATTAGACTTTTGTTTAATGCAATTAAGTTTTCAACACTTGTAGAAATTACTGTTGGAATAATAACTGTTTATTTGGTTGTTCGTTCTTGTACCCATAAACGAAGAGATCTCAAAACATTTGGTGGGAAATTTGGAAAGGACCTATAGAAATCCTTATCGTTTAATAAGTCTTCTTTGTCTATCATAACTATGTAATGGTTAAAAAATAATAAAAAGTTATTTCCGTAAAATTTTTTGAGCTCTAAGGGGCTCAAAATTTTCCAGAATAACTTTTAACTTACACAGTTAGTGAGACACTACCAAAAAAATAATAGTAATGACGGTATATTGGATTAATTCCATTTAATTCCTTATCTGAATAAGGTTTGATTAGTAATTGTCAAATAACATCATAACCATTCACTCCCAAAATAAAGTAATGTTCAATTATTCTTTGAGCTTTCTTGCACATCGATAAAAGATCATTTACTGATGTGTTGTCGAAACTAAAGTCATCATGGGTTTTCACAATATATTCAGTTACTATTTCAATATTCATTAAATCAATTTCTGTTACATCGGTTTTCAGCCTATTTTCTTCTTTGAAGAAAGGAATTTTACGGAAAATAGAATCGTTAAACCGAAAGAGATGTATTGTTTTCATTATAAACTATTTAATAGGATGGAAAATTTAGGTTGAGGCTTTGTCAAGAAAGCTTATCTTTTATTTTTCTGTAGATCCTTTTTTTAGTTAAGGTACGTTCTGATGGTAATGGGTACAAGCCGCCTGAAAGGATATATAATAAGCTGTCCCAAAAATTATTTTTCCTACATAATTCATGACTGTAGTTAGTTAATATTTTTATGTATTCGTGTTCATATTCCTTTGCTTCCTGTAATGTGTAATTTTCTGGAATATCTTTAATAATATCCATAACATTTTGGTTAAAGGTTTTAGGTGAATATTTTTCTATAAAGTCTAATTCAAGCCTGCACATCCCGATAAGTGGAGTAAGTAAAGAAAAAATTTCATCATAAAAATTATAAATATTTACCCTCCAAGATAATCTTTCTTCTTCCGGTAAAATCTGAATAGTCAACAGAATAAGTTTTTTATGGATTACTTCCATTTCATCTGTGTAGAGTTTGTTTTGCTGCCAGAATATGAGTGAATTGATTTTATTTTTTTTAATAATATTTCCCAGTATATATTCAAACTGGATTCTAATATTCTTTATGTTCTCACTCAGGTCTTCTAAAACAGACTGCCACAGGTTATGCTGGCTTAAGCTGCAATATGTGCTAAATATCAATCTTGATTTGTTAATAAGCTGCTGTAATTCTTTTAACATTCTAAGAATTTCTTTAGCGTCTCTTTCTAAGGTGATGTTGGTATTTCGCAGATAGAACAGAGAGGTAAACTGGGAATAATAGGCTCTTCTTGAAATATTTTTTTTATTTCTGAGACCCGATTTGCTCTTTGGATGCTTGATTAACTTTTTCATTAGAATTTTATTGTAGATCATTTTTCTTCATAGTTCCTTTTTCAAAGGATTTTTGTTGTATGATAAGGGAAACAAGATATTGTCTTAAATCTTTTATCGTAATATTTTTTTCTTTCTCAGAAAAAAATAATGGAGTTTCATCTAGAAGTTCATACAGTTCAGGAAATTCTTTTTGGATTTCAACTGTTTTTTTAAATATCTTTTTCGTTAAAATAGATATAGTGTTTAGATTATTCATATCCGCTTTTTATTATTGTTAATATCATCTTAAAGCGTTTATTTCCTTTTATTGAATGACGTTTATGGGCAGGAATGATAATGCATTCACCTTCTTCCATAAAGTAAGAAGCTCCGTCTATAATGATTTCAGCTTTACCTTCAATGATCTGTGCAACAGTATCGAAAGGAGATATCTTTTCAGATAACCCTTCTTTGTCATCAAAAGATAAAACACTGATATTACCGGTCAGTTTTTCAAGTATATTTTTACTGACTACAGAATTTGGAATGTAATCTACAATCTGGCTTGTAATATATACTTTCGATTTTTCAAGTTCTCTATGATTCATCACTGTGGGTTTAAACATAAAAAGAGCAGATGGTATTGTAAATAAAAGGGACAGAACTGTCTAATATTCCACCCCTTTTTCCAGTGAAAGCGTTTGATAAATATATCTTTTCATTGGCTTTAACTGTCCTTGAAAACAATTTATGAAAGATTGATTTCTTTGATAATATTGAGAACTTCTTCACGGTTTTTTCTTAATCTGTTTCCGATTCTTTCCAGCATTTCCTTTTCTTTACCTTCTTCAAGCTTCAGGTCGTGGTCCGTTAATGTTGAAAATTTTTCTTTCAATTGTTTTGATTGCACATCCCAGTCTCCTGGAATTTTGAAAGATTGGTTGCCTTTGTTGTGGTTTGTGTCCATAAGGTAGGTTTTAGTGTAACTTCATTGCTACAATACAAAGTTGGGTATTTATTAATCTATTGTATTACAGATTGTTTCTTTTATGTTGCACATATCACACTTTTACAAAATTCCAGCTTATTTTGAACATCTGAAATGTGGTTGATCATAAAAGCAGTGTTTGATGACTCCTTATAAAGTAATGGAGGTGGTTAAGTCTAAGAAATGATTACAAACTTAAAATACTGCTCAATAATTCCAAATAAGTGATTGATTATTTGTATCTTGCTGAATAATTGCATTGAGCTGACAATCTGGACTCTAAGAACCAGTGTATTCACTTCTTTTCCTTTCATTATTTAATACTTCCGGCATACCTCTCTGTTCCACTTTAAATCATTTATAAAACTGTTTTTGAAAAGGAGAATATAAATCTGCTGATTCTCTCCAAAAGAGAATTCAATGGTAAAAAAATTATTAATGTTTTTATGTATATAAAAAAATATTTAAGGATGTGGACATTTTTGATTCCTATCCTGGCATGGTTCTCTTATGTTGGAAATTCTGTTTTTTCTTCAGGGTATTACTCTGTGATTCTTACTTTATTTTTAATAGGAAGTGTTTTAGCTGCGGTGTACCATTCCGAAGTTATTGCGCATCGTTTGGGGGAACCATTTGGAACTTTGCTTTTGGCATTTGCCATTACGGTCATAGAAGTAGGGCTTATTATTTCCATTATGATGGGAGCAAAAGGTTTAGAAACCATTACTCTTGCCAGAGATACGGTTTTTGCTGCAGTGATGATAATCCTTACGGGAATCATTGGAAGCTGTATTGTGATAGGATCCTTACGATATAGAGAACAGAGCTTTACCTTACAGGGGGTAAGTACGGCACTGATTACACTGACCTCTGTTATTATTTTTGTGCTTATTCTGCCCAATTATACGGTAAGTCACCTCGGAGGCGAATACACGTCCCTCCAACTTCTTTTTATCGCCTTGATTTCTTTAGGGCTTTATCTTGGATTTACCATGATCCAAACTTTTAGACATCGAAGCTTTTTCATTTCTCCACAAAACAAATTATCCGAGAATCTGCCTGTAGAAAGCAATAATAAAATAATTTCCACAAAACAATTGTATATCAATTGTATATTGTTAATTTTATCCCTGGGAATAGTCGTTTTGCTGGCAAAACTTCTTTCAAAGGATGTTGAACATATAGTTGTTTCTGTGGGTGCCCCCAAATCTCTTGTAGGTATCATTATTGCTGGTATTGTTCTGCTTCCGGAAGGTCTGGCTGCATTCAGAGCTGCAAAAAGTGATCAGATTCAAACTTCATTAAATCTGGCTTTTGGTTCAGCTTTAGCGAGTATCGGACTAAGTATTCCTGCGATTGCCATTATATCTCTAATAACCGGTATAAGAATGACATTGGGGATAGATATCAAATCAACAATACTTTTAGGGCTGGCTCTTTTTATTATTACTGTTTCACTGGCAACAGGCAGAACTAATATCATGCAGGGAATTGTATTGATCGCTATTTTTTTAATTTATCTTTTTATTACAATTGTACCATAAACCTATTTAAGTTATGCATTATATAGCTTGATATATAGTGAAACGGCCATCTTTAGTTTATATGATATGATGGTTGATATAGAATATATTTCATCATGAATCCAAAAAAACGTTTGAAGGCTCATGAAAAGAATTTTTTTCCTTACCAAACCGACCTTTTTTATAATTTCTCACTATCGGAAATCATTAAAACGGAGAGAAAGCTAAAATTTCGATTATAACAGAATAAATGGAAAATATAAATCAAAGATGAGATACTTATACCTATAAAATCATGGAAATCCATAAACATGATCTTGGAAATTAAAAGTTATTACTTATTAGGAATTATTGCAGTAAACCATATTTTGTTTTATGACTGTGCAACAAGTAATGAGTACAAATCATATGATTATAAAGATGTTGCCCAAATATTGAAATTTCAAATAAAAACTAATGAGATAACACAGAAATTGGTTCACAACTTGGGTTAAGTCAATACTTTAAAAGTTTGAAAAGTACTCTGAACAGAAAAAAAGATTTTACAAATAAAAATTATTTATCGATATGACTAGTAAAAAATATTACTTCCACGATAAAAGTCAGAATATTATATCAGAAGATCAATTAATTGGAGAAAATATAGATGCTATAGAATGTTTTCTAACTGATTATCAGCTAGAAAAGCTACATACAATAGAGCGTGTTTATATTTTGAAAAAACATTTTTAGGAATTTTTAAGACAAGATTGTATTTATATCTTAGTGAAGATACAATATATAATTACGCTATTCAGAAAACATAACATTACTATACTCTATCATTCCTCCGATCATAGCTTAATGTTAGAATTCAAATTTGTTTGGAATATTGATGCTTTATCTTATTTCGTTTTGATGGTTTCTGAAAGCTATATAGTATTTGTTACTCTTACTAAAACGATAACATCTTTAAAGGAGTGGTCAACGGCACTATGATGATGAAAATTAGAATTTTCACTTTCGGCTTCGCATAGCAATTACAATTTCCCATACAAAAGTCATTACATTTTGCAAAATCGAAAACTGTGTAAATAAAAAATCCCCGCTATTATGAGTAGATTTCTGTAGAGGTATAATCACACTTATATCCTGGAAACACTATATAGTAAATTTTACAGTCCGATTTAATATCCTACAGATATTAACCTTTCTAATGCTTAGGAGAAGAGTATATAACAAAACCCTCCTTTTTAGGGGAGAGTCAATTGTACTAATGAGAATGTACAACTATTATGAGCAGTAAATGTATATCTAAATAAATTACATTAATATTCTGCAAGTCATGTGATTATATTTATTATTATCGTATATGGAGTAGAAATAATACATTTATTTTTAACGCTCTTAGGGTATTTTTTAAGCATAACTTTTTAATGCGTCAATTCTGTGGTAATATTTAATTTTCTTTGCAAGAAAGTTATAAATTTATTTTGACTGTAAATTCCAGTTTTCAGGAATTTGAAAGATTTGTCACCTTTATGATGATTTGTGTTCATGACGTGGAATTTAATATAACTTAATTGCTGCAGTACAAGGTGGTGTTTTTATAACCTATGTATTACAGCTTGTTTTTTATATTGCAGTTATCACACATTGTTAGTATCCGGAGTCTTTTTCTTACTGAGAGAGTGATGTTTTTATAAAAGGGAAAAAATCTGTGATTATGCCCATAATTGTATAAATTTGGAGCTGGAAAAAGAAGAAATCTTAAAGATCATAAACCTAAGGTCTTATTACAGAGTTGCAGATAAATGACTGATATCAGAGTTTTGATCATAGGGTTGGCTGCTGGTTGAAAAACAAGTAAACTAATTATTTAGTAAAACAGAGCCTTGCCATGAGATAGGTGACTGTTGATTCCGCTCCCTGATTGAGATTGACATTTTTCTCTTCAAGCCCATCATAACATCCACCTGTTGCAGGGTTATAAATAATCTGATGTAAATAATTTTTTCCTAAAAACCAACTAAAAGCACTCCTCATCATCTGCAAATATTTTTCATCCTTAAAAACCTTGTAGAATGTAGATAATGCAAGTATGGTGTAAGCAACATCTATGGGCTGTTCCCCGCCAATTGATTCAGGACTTTTAACCGTTTCTTTCTGTAGCCATCCTTTATTGGAGATTACTTTGATGCCGCCCTTATTAAATATTTTAGAAAGCAAAAACTTGAATGATTCATCGGCAACCTGTTTATACATTTCATCCTTGATGGTAATCCACGCACACAATAAAGCTTCAGGGAGCACACCGTTTCCGTAAGTGAGATAGTTTTCAAACCAATGCCAGTCTTTATGTTTTTCATGCTGATACATTTTCACCAGACGATTGGCGAGTTTTTTCAATAATGGAATATTGTTTTCAGAGTTTTGATAATGCAATCCCTTGATGATAAAAGCCATTGCCCGGGTAGAATGGATATTCTCAATAGATGAAATACTTTTTTCAATGATTGATTCTGCTTCATCAGAAAACTGCTGCGGTAAGATTGCTTTTATTGAAAGAAGATATCCCAGTGCCCAGATAGCTCTTCCATTGGAATCTTCAAGATTGGTTTCATAATTCTGTTGCACAAATTCCTTGTACTGATTTATATAATTGAGAAAACTTCCATCCGGTTGTTGACAAAACTTAATAAGTTTCAGATAAGTTGAGATTAAATCAAGATCAGATTCATCTCTGCTCAGCTCATAATGTCTGCAGGCTACAATCATAGCCCGGGCATTATCGTCCAAAGTATACCCGGAATTGATATCAGGTTTGTTGATTTTAGAAAACTGGATCATCCCAAAATCCGTTGTCATATTTTTGACATGGCTTAGATTAATGTTGGGGAATGTATAATGTAATGTCATTTTATCTTTGCTGTATTGTTGAAATAATAGGGCGTGCGAAATAGAAGAATTTTCCCAGGCTGTGGGAGCCATTTTTTCCAGACTATTTGATCGTAATTTTTCCTGTACAGTTTCATTTTTTAGTAATGTATTTACGGCAACAGAAAGCTGCTTCGGAGCTTCAAAATCAATAATAATTCCCAGGTCTTCATTCAGTACTTCCAAAGCATGAGGAATAGGCGTGGAAATAATCGGACATCCGCAACTGATGGCATACGAAAAAGTACCGCTTACTGCCTGATTTCTGTCTTTTGAAGTGAAAAGATAGATATTGGTAAGCTGAAGATAGTCCAACAACTTATCTAGAGGCAGGTACTGATTGATAAAATAAGTATGATTTTCCAGATGGAGCCTCTTAACAGTATCCTTCAAAAAATCACGATATTTCTCACCTTCATACTTAATGATGCCGGGGTGCGTTTTTCCAATAATCAGAAACATTACATCCGGGTTTTTAGAAATGATTTCAGGCAGAGCTTCTAAGGTAGTTTCAATATTTTTCCCCGAACCCAGTAAACCAAAGGTTGAAAGAACTTTTTTATCTTTAAATCCGTATTTCGCTTTCAGTGAAATTTTATCGATAAATGGCAGTAAATGGGTGCCGTGGGGTATCACTTCAATTTTATCAGGTGGTATATCATAATCATTGTTCAGTATATCCGCAGAAATACTGGTCATTACAATAATAGATTTTACGAAACTACTGATTTCTTTTACCTTTTCTTTTAATTCCCGATCCGGTTTTGGTAGAACGGTGTGAAAAGTAATGATGATATCTTTTTCTGTATTTTGAAGAAAAAGCAGTAATCCGTTGGGGGTTTCGTTGAAAAATCCAAATTCATGCTGGAGCATAACCAGTTGAATATTGTTATTCTTATTGATTTTATCAGCCAGCTCCAGATAAGATACGGCATCGGATGTATTTAAGCGATATTCTGGATCATCTTCATATTGATAATGCTCATCCTCAGTTTCCATTGGGCAGATACTGATGCTAAATGATTCTCTGAATTTTAATTTAAGGGATTGTACCAAGTCCTGGCAGTATGTTGCAATACCGCATACCTTGGGAGGAAAAGTGCTTATAAAGATAATTTCAGGTATATGATAAATTGTGTTTTTATTACTTTGTAAAGGTTGTCTTTTCGTCTTTTCCTCCACGTCTGATTTTATATTTTTATTCATATTGATATTTATTTTAAACCTGACATTCTGTATAGAATAGTCAATTATGATGTGTACTGTAGTAATTCCTTCAGTAATTCAGGGATGCTTAAAGAAGCAATAGCTACTCTTTTGTCTGCAGCGCCATAGTAAATATGGAGTGTATGTCCTTCTACGATGGCTCCGGTAGGGAAGCAGACATTGTTCACTTCTCCCTTCTGTTCCCATTCTTCATCGGGCTTGAAAAGAGGATAAGGAAGTCTTGAAATTTCTTTTTCAGGAGTATCAAGGTCTAGTAAAGCAGCACATGCGCTGTAAACATATCCTTCAATGGTATCATGTACACCATGGTAGATTAAAAGCCATCCATGTTCAGTTTCTATAGGGGGGCATCCACCGCCAATATAGCTTACTTCATGCTCATATTTGGGAGATAATACAATATGTTCTTTAAAATGAAGGAAGTAGTCTTTCCAGAAATCAGGATTCAGATCTTCAATATTTTCTATCCTTACAATTTGGATATCAGGCCTTATGCGATGTAGAAAATAAAGCTTACCATTAATTCTTCTTGGAAAAAATATCACATTTTTATCCCAAAGGAAGACCTCTTTATCCTTTATATGAGTATGCGGGAGTTTGTTGAAACGTCTGTACTTTTCTCCTATTTCACCTTGAGATTCTGCTAAAAGCTTAAACTTTTTGTATGGAATTTTTGGCACAATGATTCCTAGCTTTTGCCATGATATTAGATCCTTAGATACGGCAAGTGCACCCAATGCATTAACCCCGTCATAACTGGTATAAGTAAGGTAAAATAAGTGATCGATTTTGACAATTCTTGGATCTTCAACACCATGTTTTTCGTATTCAAATTCAGGGATAATAACCGGATTGCTGAGCCGTATTTCAGGAGTCTTATAATCCGATAATATACAGTATCCGATACTCGAGAAGTTATTCCTGGCAAGAGCCCTGTATAATAAATGTATTTTTCCGTTATCCTGAATGACTGCAGGATTTAGAACTCCTTCACTCTCAAAGTCTAATGTTGTTTTTCTGAGTATAATTCCATCTTTTTTCAAGGATACCATTTAGTTGCCGGTATTTCGGGCTTCTTGTTCCCTTTCTCTTCGTTTACTCATTTTATCCTCCCGTTTCTCTTTTGCAGATTTTGCGGGTGGAGTTTTATCTGATTTCTTTTTTCCGTCTTTTTCTTTTGACATTGTGAAATATTTTTTTGTTACCTGTAAATTTCAATCATTAAAAAAGGAAAGCTTTGCAATTGTCTTTTAATTTGTTGTATAAATCATAGATATTGCCGATTTAATAGACTAACTTTGGATAAATGACTGTTAATGAAATAATTGACAGATGTAAACAGTAAGGGAGATGAAGTTGTATGTAAAATATATGGTAAGTTTGCGCTGCAAAATGGTTGTCCATCAGGAACTGGAAAGATTGGGCATTAAAAATGCTGTCGTTGATTTAGGGACAGTAGAATTATTGGATGATATTAGCTCAGAACAAAGACAGATTCTTAAAGAAAATTTACTTAAAACAGGACTTGAAGTATTTGATGATAAAAAAAGTATCCTGATAGAGAAAATAAAGAATGTAGTGATAGAAATGATTCATTATTCAGATGAACTCCCAAAAGAAAATTTCTCAGACTATGTAAGTGAAAAATTAGGCTATGATTATACCTATCTGGCTAATACCTTTTCAGAAGTGAAAGGAATGACACTCCAGCATTTTATTATTATTAATAAAGTAGAAAAGGTAAAAGAACTGCTGTTATATGATGAACTTAATCTTACAGAAATCTCTTATAAACTCAATTACAGCAGCGTGGCCCACCTCTCCAATCAGTTTAAAAAAATTACAGGACTTTCCCCTTCATTTTATAAACAGCTGAAACAAAGACGTCTTGGAAATCTGGAAGACTTATAAATGTGTGATATATGTAAAATTATACCGGATATATATAGCTTAGTATAACACTTAAACGGCCATCTTTGTAGTATAATAATCAGGAATTCACAAAATCCATAAAGCTTATATCACTATAAATAGTGCAATTTTAGATAGGAAATATAGTGAACAGTTGAAAATATTTATCAAACAACAGGCCGTTCTCCCGTATTTGAAAACATTGTAGTAATAAAGAAAGATGTGAAAAAGCGAATATACGACATATAAAATTAGTAGGCTTAAGGATTCTCAATTTTGACAATGAGCATATTAAATCCCGATAAAATAGTAGATCTGTTTTCGAATGGATTTAATTAATCAAGGATGGAGACCCATGGTTTCTGTCCTTTTCATCCATATTATAGGAATTGATAGATATAAAAAATTTTCATCTACTGAGTCCATAAAACTGTTTGAACATTCATGAGTAAACAACATGTTTAAATACAAAACAGACTTTCTTATTATCACTTTAACGTCAAAAGTCATGAAAACAATACACCTTTTTCAGTTTAAGAATTCCATTACCCGGAAACTTCCTTTTTTTAAGGAAGAATGTAGATTAGATAATTTAAATGATTTAATGGCCTATGATCTGATGAACACCGAAAAAGTGACTGAGTTCATTATTGAAGTTCATGATGATTTTATTTTTGAAGATATGACCAGAGAAGATCTTTTGTCAATGTGCAGAAATGCCAGAGAAATGATTGAGCATTATTTTGTTACAACCATGAATGATTATGACGTTATCTGAATATTGATTTCAGCAGCATAAAAGTTTTTTTGATCAACATAAATAATAGACCCATGAAATTTCAGCAAAGTTTACTTGATTATATCAGTACTTCACTCATTACAATGAATGAAACGGTTTCTATAGCAGAAAGCGTAACCTCGGGATTAATACAGCTGGCTTTTTCCCAAATGGCTAATGCAAAACTGTTTTACAAAGGAGGAATAACGACTTTTACATTACCTGAAAAAGTTCAATTTTTAGATATAAATCAAATTGAAGTTAAGGAAAATGGTTTTGAAACCAAAAAAATGGCTGATACAATGGCTGTAAAGGTCGCTGAATCATTTGGAACAGATTGGGGAATTGCTTCTACTGGATATGCTGCATCTGTAAGAAATTCGGGATTTAAAGTGTATTCATTCTGTTCATTCAGTTACAAAGGAGAGATTGTACTTTCCAAACGCATAGAGCTTCATGATAAGACTCAGGCACTGGATGCACAGTTGTATTATACCGAATTTATTTTAGGGTGTTATAAAAGTGCATTGAATCAAATATTAATTTAAACTTGTCATTTATTTTTTGCCTAGCCCCAACTTTTGCACCTGATCCAAATTATTTAGATATAATTTTTTTAATAATTACAAATTTAATTATTGATAATAATAAAAATAGCGCCAACTGTCTTCAGTTGGCGCCGTTTGGCTTTTGGTGACCTTGACGAGCGTATCTTCAAACACTTTTATAGATGATTTGGTTCGTTTGAGCCAAATTAAACAAGAATTGCAAAGCTTGTTTTTATAAAAAGAATTCTTTTAGTTACTTCTAATTCAATTCAATTTAATTTAAAAAATTAAAACAACTAGCATTTGAATAATAAATCTTTAGCTGGGTGTACTTGTTTTGTAACCATGACCGAAGTAATATCGAAATATTTGTTGGAGGATTTGGAAAGATTCACCGAAATAAATATTCCTATTGTGATAATTTTAATTAATTATTCTGACTACTATTCCTCCTAAGTTCTCGTTCTATCTCATCAATTTCCAATAAAGGAAGCTGATAACTTTCACTTATATATTTTAGAATATTTTTACTTGTTTTATTATTTACTTTTCTGATAAAAAGATAATTGGAAGATTTTAGAGTTTCGATGAAATTATCAACATATTGCTCTTTATTAAAAAAAGTTTTTTCGATGACAGCTCTTTTGTCATCATTCACAATAATGTCATTATAGTCTGTATTGAGAAGAACTGTCTGGAAAAAAGATTCGGCCGGTAAAAGAGTATGTAAATAATAGTCTTCAAAATCCATTACCCTCTTATTATTGGTCAGGAAAACACAGGTGTCTCTTGTAAAAATAAACCATTTTCCACCAATATAAGGGATAACGTCCTTCATAAACTCTCTTTTATATATTAATGAAGAGATTTTGTGGGTAAGCTCCGTAAAGTGATTTTGTATTCTTTGAAGTGTATCTGGCCTGTAAAACTTCTGATCGTAATAAAAAATATAATTTCTTCCAATATTAATAGTTAGAAATTTACGTATAATATTTTGTGACTTAAGGGGGGAATCTTCACCACTTAGATTGATAAAATAATCCCAGTCATTGCTAACATTCAAAAGATATTCCATTGCATTAAGTTCAGCCTGAATCATACTAAAGCCCCCAGCTACAATATTCATGCTTTCCAAAATATATACATTGGGAAAGTGTATTAAATATAATTGTATTTCTTCTGTAAATTCTGCTTTTGCATACCGGTCAATATGAATGAGATAAAATTGGTCCCTGGTATAAATCTTCTGAAACATTTCTTTAAATGCATCAGGTTTATGATGAATCATAATAAAATACGCAATCCTTACCTGCAAAGCAGAATGTAGATCTAAAGTTTGAGAATAAGGTTGAGGTGTAGGATTTGACGTTTGCATGGGAGTGAAATTTAAAATCATCCGCACAGGCAAACAATTCAGTTTATGTGCGTAAGCTACGAATACATTTTTGATAATCAATTAATTAAATCAACTGTAGCCCAGTTATTTTATTGTACATTTGCAAAGTATTTATAAAACAGGCTTCTGCCTTTGCTATTCTGTAATAGTTTAAACTCACAATTTTTTATTTCAGTCTTTGCTTTTTCAGCCGCCCAATTATCGATCGGGTTTCTAATATGAAATGATATATGAATTTTTTCATATTAGAATGATACGTTATTGCTGGCTTATCAATAATAATTATTTGATTTAGATTAAGTTGAGCAAGTGAAAGTAATGAGGAAAGAAGTTATTTACTTATCCTACCATACACCAATTCAAATTCTGGAAAGTGAATTTGCCTACAAAATATCGGGAAATCCGAAAATTATGATGAGTTTTAAAAGTTTAAATTTAATTAATCCAATTATCCGTGCTGTTACAGAATTAGGATATTCCAAACCAACTGAAATACAGTATTCGGCTATACCACATATTTTTGCAGGGAAAGATATTATAGGATGTGCTCAGACAGGGACTGGTAAGACGACAGCTTTTGTAATGCCTATCCTGCAGCTGTTAAAAAAATATACTCCTGAACATAAAGAAATAAGAACATTAATACTTACCCCGACTCATAAGGGGGCGATGCAGATTGAAGAGAATTTTGATGTTTACAGCAAATACTTACCCTTATCACAGCTTTCTATTTATGGAGGAGTTTTAGCAGGTGGTCAGCTTGCCGCCCTTAGAAAAAGAGTAGATATTCTGGTGGCTACCCCTGACAGATTGCTGTATTTGGACAATAAAAGACATATTGATCTTTCTAAAATAGAAATACTTGTTTTGGATGAAGCAGACAGAATATTGAATATGGGGTTTGTCAATGATGTCAAAAAAATTTTAAAACTAATTCCTCAGAAAAGACAGACATTGTTTTTTTCTGCTACATTACCTAAAAGTGTGAAGAAATTTGCAGAATCAATTCTGAATAACCCTATAGAGATTACTATCACTTCTTTATCTTCAACGTTACAAACTATGAAAGAACCCGTTTATTTTGCGGAAAATAGAGATCAGACAGGTTTACTAATTGATTTATTACAAAATGAAAATATAAGGCGTTCACTAATTTTTAGCCGTACTAAACATGCTGCCAATAAGTTTGTACCGGAATTGTAAGGGGTAGGAATTTTTATCATAGCAATTAATGGATACAAATCTTACATGGCAAGACAGGATGAACTTCATGCTCTTCCTCATGCAGTAAACTAAGAGTTTCCTAATATTCCGGAAATTTTTATGTCCACCGGATCGGAAGGGCAGCAATGAAAGGTATTGCTATTTCATTTTGTGATGCAGATGAAAGGTCAGATCATTTTATAAATAAAATCTGTAGCGTTTACAGAAAAATAATAAATAATTTTTTTTAATAATAATTACAATGCAACAAGGCACAGTAAAATTTTTCAATGAAGCGAAAGGCTTCGGATTTATTTCTCCTATAGATGGGAGTAAGGATATATTTGTACATTCATCAGGATTAAGCACAAGCGCAATCCGTGAAAATGATAAAGTCGTTTTTGATGTACAAAAGAGTGATAAAGGGTTAAATGCGGTGAATGTAAAATTGGCGTAATTAATCTCTAATCATGTGTTTGAAATAGATATTATTTTCAATTTCAGTATTATATTTTTTTTACAATTCAAAGTCCAGTAACCTTTGGAGTTTGAGTATATTGTTTGAAAGAGCATTGGTGTAAGTTTAATTACTTTTTATTTTCATAATGTTCATTTGCCTCTCACAGTATGTGAGAGGTTTTTCAAGAAATAATTCTCATCAGCTTAAATAGTGAAACATACGAACATGATTATTATTAACAATTTTATTGAATATAAAGCTTTGGAAGGACAAATGGTTGGTTTTTCTGGCTGGTACACAATAGACCAGCAGCAAATCAATAGATTTGCAGAAGCGACTTCGGACGATCAGTGGATCCATATTAATGAGGAAAGGGCAAAAAATGACGGCCCCTTTAAATCCACTATTGCTCATGACTATTTGTTATTAGCGCTAATCCCTCATCTGTGGATGCAAATTACAGAGGTAAGAAACATGAAAATGGAAATCAATTATGGAATTGAGAATTTTAAATTTGGTCAAGCTGTATTGGTAGATAATGATGTAAGGCTCCAGGCAACTGTTAAATCAGTTACCAATCTGAGAGGGACTATAAAAGTAGAGGTAGAAGCAAAACTTCTAATAAGAAATCAGATTAAGCCTGCTTACACAGGAAACGTTATCTTTCTCTATCATTTTTTTGAAAAAAATAATAGGAATGATGATACATTGGATTAATTCCATTTATTTCCTTATCTGCATGAGGTTTGATTACTAAATGTCAAATAACATCATAACCGTTCACTCCCAAAACAAAGTAATGTTCAATTGTTTTTTGAGCTTTCTTGCACATTGATAAAAGATCATTTACTGATGTGTTGTCGAAAATAAAGTCATCATGGGTTTTTACAATATATTCGGTTACTATTTCAATATTCATTAAATCAATTTCTATTACATCGGTTTTAAGCCTGTGTTCTTCTGTGAAGAAAGGGATTTTACGGAATATAGAATTGTTAAACCGGAATAGATGTATTGTTTTCATTGTAAGAATATTTATTTAATAGGATGAAAAATTTAGGTTGGGGTTTTATTAAGAAAACTTATCTTTTATTTTTCTGTTGACCCTTTTTTTAGATAAGGTACGCTCTGATGGTAATGGGTACATACCACCGGAAAGGATATATAATAAACTGTTCCAGAAATTATTTTTTCTGCAGAATTCATGACTGTGGTTTGTTAATACTTTTAAGTACTCATGTTCGTATTCCTTTGCTTCCTGCAAGGTGTAGTTTTTCGGAATATCTTTAATGATATCCATTGCAGATTGGCTCAAGATTTTTGGTGAGTGTTTTACTATAAAGTCCAATTCTAGCCTACACATGCCGATAAGTGGGATTAGTAAAGAAAAAATTTCTTCATAAAAATTGTAAATATTGGTCTTCCATGATAATCTTTCTTCTTGCGGTAAAACCTGAATGGTCAATTGGGTGATTTTTTTATGGCTTACTTCCATTTCATCTGTATATAGTTTGTTTTGTTGCCAGAATATGAGTGAATTGATTGTATTTTTTTTAATAATATTCTCCAGTATAAATTCAAATTGTATTCTAATATTTTTTATATTGTCGCTGAGGTCTTCTAAAACAGACTGCCACAAATTATGCTGACTTAAGCTACAGTACGTACTGAATCCCATCTCTCTAATCAGTTTAAAAAAATCACGGGACTTTCCCTCTCATTTTATAAGCAGTTGAAACAAAGACGTCTTGGAAATCTGGAAGACTTATAAAAATGTGTGATATATGTAAGTTTATTCCGGATATATATAGCTTAGTACAGAATGAAACGGCCATCTTTGTATTAGTAATCAGGAATTTATCAAACCCATAAAGCTTATATGACTATAGACTATAGATAGTAAAATTTTACATAGGAAGATATAGTGAACAGTTGAAAATTTTTATCATTCGACATGCTGTTCTCCGGTATTTGAAAACATCATCGCAGTAAAAAGACTGGAAAAAGCCAATAGACACCATGATAAAATTAATAGGCTTAGGGATTCTCAATTTTAACAATGAGCATATTAAAACCCCAATAAAATAGTAGATCTGTTTTCAGAAGGTTTTAATTAATTAAGGATAGGAACCTATGGTTTCTGTCCTTTTTATACATGTTGATAGGATGATATATAATGAATTTCATCAACTGTGTCTACAAAAAGGAGTCTGTCCGGATATAAAAGTGTAAGCCATTTTTTTACCTGCAAAACAGACTGTTTTTATTATTAATTCAACACCCGAAGTCATGAAAACAATATATCTTTTTCAGTTTAAGAATTCCATTTCCCGGAAGCCTCCTTTTTTTAAGGAAGAATGTAGATTAGATAATTTAAACGATTTAATGGCCTATGACCTGATGAACACCGAAAAAGTGACCGAGTTCATTATTGATATTCACGATGATTTTATTTTTGAGGATATGACCAGGGAAGATCTTTTGTCAATGTGCAGCAATGCCAAGGAAATGATTGAGCATTATTTTGTAACAACCATGAATGATTATGACGTTATCTGAACATTGATTTCAGCAGCGTAAAAAGTTTTTTAGATCAATATTAAATAGCAGAAGCAATGAAATTTCAACAAAGTTTACTTGATTATATCAGTACTTCACTCATTACAATGAATGAAACAGTTTCTATAGCAGAAAGTGTAACCTCGGGATTAATACAGCTGGCTTTTTCACAGATGCCTAATGCAAAACTGTTTTATAAAGGAGGAATAACAACGTTTACATTACCTGAAAAAGTTGGCTTTTTAGATATCAATAGAATTCAAGCTCAGGAAAATGGTTTTGAAACCCCAAAAATGGCTGATACAATGGCTGTAAAGGTCGCAGAATCGTTTGGAACAGACTGGGGAATTGCTTCCACGGGATATGCAGCATCTGTAAGAAATTCAGGATTTAAAGTGTATTCATTCTGTTCATTTAGCTACAAAGGAGAGATCGTGCTTTCCAAACGAATAGAACTTCATGATAAGACTCAGGCATTAGACGCACAGTTGTATTATACCGAATTTATTTTAGGATGTTATAAAAGTGTTCTTAATCAGATATTGATTTAAGAGATACCACTATTCATACCCTGCAAAATATCTTTCAGATCCATCTACAAAATCACTCTTACAATTTAGCAGGTATATCTAATTATATCGTTAACTTTAAATCAAATGAAATTATATCGAATCTGGGCCGCAACAAGACAACAAAATGCCCCTGCGCTTAAACTTCTTGAACGGCTTAATTTTGTGAAAGTGAAAGAGACAGATCATGACGAAATTGAATATGAACTAAAGTAATTTTATTCATACTATTTGGCTTGTAGTTTATAGTAGACAAATATTTACAGTATGGGAGAGCTAATCACAGAAGAAGTGTTTGCAGCACCACAATGGCAGAAAATAACCTATTAGATAGTAAGTCTTTTAGTATTTGCATTAGGAATTAACGTTCTCATGATAAAAAATGGAGGATGGCTGCTTTTTTTAGCCCCTCTGATTTTCTTTATTGCTGTTTCCATGTTGGTATACACCCGTCAAAAACTTATTATTTCGAATAATGAAATCCGTTTTGTGAGTAGTTTTAAAAGTTATTTTATTTGCTGGACTGATATAACAAAGATTGATATGGTAAGACTTGGAAAATATAAAACACCAACGGTTACCATTTATTATTCTGGTAGAAAGCTGGATTTGAACAAAAGTTATGATCTTGAACCTCAATTCACAAGAATGTTATCCCTAATGGAAACCAGAATCAATCCGGAATTATATACAAAGAGATACTGAACGTTCGTAACCAGATCACCCAGAATTTGGCGTGAAAATATAGCAGAAATTTACTTTATATCATTACTGCTTGTGATCTTTTGAAGCTGCAGGCATTACAAATAAATAAAAAATGATCAAAATTAGTGTACAACGGCTCGTTGTTTTTTCTTTTGCCACACTTCTTTTTTCCTGCTCGGCTACAAAAAAGGTGGTTGAGACCAGTACTGGAAAGGGAGCTGATAAATCTGATTTGCTTTATATGGAAATTCATCGTGTAGCTGTAGAAGCTACCCAAAATAATAATGTTCCGGGGGTAGCTATAGCAGTGATTCAAAATGGAAAAGTGGCATGGACTCAATGTGTGGGATTGGCGGATATGAAAAGTAAAAAAACGGTTACTACAGAAACAATTTTTAATGTTGGATCTGTATCGAAATTGGTATCTGCATGGGGATTGATGCAGTTGACTGAAAAAGGACTTGTAGCATTAGATGAACCGATTAACCCGCTCTTGGTACGTTGGAAGTTGCCAGTATCTCAATATGATATATCAAAAGTTACTTTGAGACGTATTCTCAGTCATACAGCAGGACTTTCAGTACATGGATACGGAGGGTCGGAGCAGGGAACCCCATTGTTAAGTTTAGAAGAGTCACTTTCAGGAAAGACAAAAAGAAATGGAGAAAGTGTGCGTTTGATCAGTGAGCCCGGAACAAAATGGGAATATTCAGGCGGTGGTTACACTCTTGCACAATTGCTGCTCGAAGAACGAACGAAAGAAAAGTTTGCAGACTACATGAAAAAGAATGTTTTTGAGCCTCTAGCATTGAATCATACCCATTATGAATGGACAGAAGAAATGATGGCAAGCTCTGCAACGGCTTATGACAGTTCAGGGAAACCAATAAAGAACAGGATATTTACAGAACAGGCTGCAGCCGGCTTACAAACTACAATTTTGGATTTGGCTCATTTCGCTATGCTATCAGTAACTTCTGATTCAAGACAATTGAATAAAGTTTTGAAAGCAACAAGCCTACAATTAATGGAAAAACCTGTTTTACCATTTTCTGATCTGGGAAAAAGTGGTCTAGGCTACAGGTTTATGAATTATGAAGGGTTTGAAACAATTGGACATACTGGAGAAAATGAAGGGTGGAGTGCTGGAGTGTTTATGCATCTACCCACAAAGAGTGGTATTGTAATACTCTGTAATGGTTCAAACGGAGATCGTGTTTGGTATCCTATTTACCAGAGTTGGATAAAAAGAATCAAGGTAGCTGAAAAGTAACTGATGGATTACATCATCTAAGGAAAATGCAAAATTCGTTGTTATAAATTCATTAGGTCTCTAAATATGTATTATAAAGCTGCTTTAAAATACTTATTTTCAAACTCAGGAGGTACTTTCATAATAAAAATGAGTAAAAATGTATTCAAGATGATAATTATCAATACAAAAATATAAAACTCAAAGAAAAAGAAAACGGAAACGGGATGTGGTGGCAGTAAATATATTTTTATCGTAGTAGTGCTGTTGTAGTACTTTTGATTGGGGCTGATTTGATAAAATAACAATATATTTGATGTCATTTAATTTTGTGGAAGAAGATGCAGGGAAATGAACCGACTTACCCAATATACTCCCCAGGATCAGTAATGGGATTGTTTTGTAATGCATTAAAAATTAATGCAACAATTAACCTTATTTATCTTAAAGGAAGATATTCTTTTGGTGGCGGGAAAGCCTATGGAAATTATTACTACGATCATCTGTTTTCAGAATCTGATACTGTTTCAATTGGAGTGAAAGTTTCTTCATTACTGAGATCTAAAATTCAGAATAATGAGATCTATACATTAAAAGGGTTTATAGAGAAAAATATTAAAAACTCCTGTGTAGAATTACGCTTTGTTGTGGATGAAATAATTCAGCATCAGAACCAAGCACTAAAATTATGTCTTTAATGGATTACTTTAAAGAATGTGCACATCAACAGGAGCGGTACAGTTATGAAGTCCCTTTGACAAGGCAGCAGATTGCTAATTTGACAGGTTTGTGTGTCGAAACCGTTATTCGAACTGTCAAAAAAATGGAGCAGGAAGAACTTGTTAAAATTAATGGCCGTCATATCATGTATTAAATTCCCAGATATGCTCTAAATACAACAATAAGCCTTCTATCTATAGAAGGCTTATTTTTTAATCATACTATTCAATTAAGTCAATTAAGAATCTGTTAATGTTCAACGTCATGTAGTAGTTAACCTTAAAGATCGAATTGTATTCCCCCACGCTTGCCATCGTTCCAGATCCTTTGATTTAATGATAAACTATATTATGGACAACAGGACTAAAGTAAGTGTTGTGATGTATAGAGCTCTTGGTGGTGGATGGGCTAAATATCTATCTACTTATTCGAAGTTATTTTTAACTAATATTTTACTGTAAATAACAGTAACTATAATTAATTACAACTAAGAAAAAACTTTCATAAATCCTTTTTTTTAATCAATTTCTATAAAATTTAACAATTATTTAATTCTCATATAAGTGACCAGATAAGTCTGTATTTTTTTTATTTATCTTTGCAAAAAACTTAACCAAGTGAATCTTCCACGAGAAAGAATTAAAAAAAAGATTGTTTCTTATTCAATCAACAAGGCTTTAATAATCATATAATTATGAAGTCCAAAGTTTCCAAACCTACTTTTTATACCCATTCTAAGTTAAAAAATGATCTCTGTATCAAATATTTATATAAAGGATCTCTGACTGTTGAGTATTGGAGCTTGAAAATTTTACTCAAGTATCCTTGCAATAAGTGAAAAAAACCTTTAATGTTTTGACTATCTAATGCTTATCTTAATCCACTTTCGTTTGCTACTGAATAAAAACAGATATCATTAAAACGATTCGTGCCTATTTTGCTTATGAGTGCTCATATGCAGGATAAGAGAATCAAAGAATTACAGAAACTGAAAAAGTAATCTGTATTCACATTTCTTCTAGGCTAATTTCAAACAATCATTTCTTTAAAACTAAAGTATTTAAACATTTAATTATGCAAAAAAATATTACAATTTTATCTGCTCTTTTATTATCCGTGGCGGCATTAGGTCAGATCGGGGTTAATACACCAGATCCCAAGGCAACGCTTGATATTGCAGCATCACCGTCAGATCTTACTAAAGTAGATGGTGTATTAGCACCAAGATTAACAGGTAACCAGTTGAAGACCAAAGATGGATTATATCTTGCTGCACAAACAGGTTCTATAGTATATGTAACAGCCGCAGCAGTACCTACAACCACTAAAACTGTAAATATAACCACAGCGGGGTACTATTATTTTGATGGAGCAGTTTGGCAGAAATTAGCGAATGGGGCAGCAGCAGAGCCATGGAACGTAGAAGGCACTACAAATCCGGCAACAGCAAATTCAGAAAATATATACCAGACCGGTAATGTAGCTATAGGTACCCCATACCCTACTACAGGGGTTAGCCTGGATGTAAGAGGAGCCGTTCATTTGGGATCTGGTCATTCTGCAAGTGCCACAATAGGTTTACATTCTCTAGTATCAGGATCGAATAATATTGCTGAAACGGAGTTTTCTGCAATTTTAGGAGGAAGCGGTAATAAGACTATTAAAAATCCTAATAGTTCAAATGCTGTGAGGTCTAATTTTATTATAGGTGGAACTTCTAATGAATCACAAGCACAAGGAGCGGGTGTTATAGGGGGTATTTATAATAAAGCAATTGGCGCACATTCTATTGTTCTGGGAGGAAGCTTTAACGAAACTCTAAATGCTCATTCGGTTGCTGCAGGTACTTCAAATACAGCAAATGGATATAGTGAATTTGTAGCCGGTATGTTTTCTACTAATTATACATACACAAGTTTGGTTGGAGATGAAGGAAAAAACCGTCTTTTTAATATAGGTAAAGGTAATAGCGTATCAAGGGCAGATGCTTTTACTGTTCTGGGGCATGGTAAAGTAGGTATTGGTTTTAATAATTTTGAGACCCGCTACACAGGCGAGCTGCTACAAGTTAATGGTAATGCGCAATTGGTTGGTTTACCAACCCAGGGAGCTAACATAGCTACAGATAAAGTGGTAATGGTAGATAATACAGGTGTATTAAAAAGTGTTGCAACAGCAAGCCTTATACCATCTAATCCAGATGCATGGTTATATACAGGTAATACAGCAACTGCAACATATTTTCTAGGAACACTGAATGACGTACCCCTTACTTTTAAAATAAACAATCAACATGCCGGACAAATAACCAATGAAAATGCGTCGTACGGGCACACAGCGTTACGAAATAATACAACTGGTGTTTATAATAACGCTTTTGGTAAATCAGCTTTGTCAGCAAATACAACAGGATTTGGAAACCATGCTTTTGGTCGAGACGCTTTAACCACAAATACTACAGGGGAATTTAACAATGCCTTTGGATATAAAGCTTTATCATCCAACACCACAGCACATTATAATAATGCTTTTGGGAATAATACCCTGGCTGTTAATACTACAGGATGGAGAAACAGTGCTTTCGGACAATATGCTTTAGCTTCTAATACGGTAGGAAATACCAATAGTGGATTTGGAGATGGTGCTTTGTCCTATAATACCACAGGATCTTATAATACAGCTATGGGAGGGGGTAGCTTAGCTTATTCCACAGGTAATAATAATACAGCTATAGGATATGACTCCGGCCCTGTTGGTAATCAAGTTAATTTGTCAACGATTAGCAACAGTACAGCCATAGGTTATCGTGCAAAAGTACAAACCAGTAACAGTATGGTATTAGGAGCTTCTAACAGTCCAGATGAAATTAATGTAGGTATCAACACTACTGCACCACAAGCTAAACTGCATATTATTAAAAATGCAAGTCAGTTAACACCTGCTATTATAGAAGGCTGTAACGTATATGCAGATAATGCAGCTGCAACAGCAGCAGGCTTACCTGTCGGAGCTTTATACAGAACAGCTATAGGGGTAGTAATGGTAAGGTACTGATAGTTGTATTTGATTTACTTCTTTGATAAAGTTTACTAAAAGAAGACGCAACAAAATTAAACCAACAATTAAGGAAATAAATATTGTTTTATTTTCATAATGGTTGGTTTAGTATTGGCTAATCTTTTTAAATAATTTTTTCTTTAGTGAGGAGAACTGCTAATTGAAATAATGTTTTTGCCTGATATTGTTTAGAGATTTTATTTAATCGTTTTTCAATTAAACTTTTACTGATGGTGATAGAGTGGTAAGTAATGAGCTGTTCCCTGATTTCTGTTATCTTATAACCTTCTGATAGATACTTTATGATGAGTAGATCTCTCTTTTCCATTGTTTAAAGATAATGATTTTCAATTTGGATGTTGGAATCAATTGATGTATGGGAACTGAAATAAGATGTATATAGGGATGGCTGATTAATTGTTATTTAGACCAAAATTATTTGACGGTCATAATAGGGGGATGCTTTGTTGCTTGAATCATCTCTTTTTGCTCTACAAAATCATCTTCCTCATTAAAAACTTCCTCAAATAAATTCTCATTTAGTTCTCTGATATTCTCTAAGCTAAGCCCCTTTTATTCTTCAAACCTGTTGTAAGTAAAAGGTAAAAAGCATTGGTGTTGTACAGAGTATTTATTTACTGACATAGCCTTAAATTGATAGGTAAAGCAGGAGTGTTAAAATATACTAAAAAAAGCAATTTTCTATAAACAGTGATGTATGTGGCATACGCATTGTTACTGTTTAAACAGGTTTTTAAGAGAAAACTTGTTTAACACTACATCACTTTACGTATAATTCATTTTGAACTTTTGCCTTCCTATTGACACGGGAGGCTTTTTTATGACCGTTATAATATAAGCTTATTGTGATTGCAATTCAGGATGTTCTTATAATGGTCATACTTTACATGTGGGAGATAAAGGAGGTTGTTATTATACCAATTCATCCGGTAATAAAGTATATGTTGATAAAAGCAAATGTAAAGGCTGCTATTAGATTTATCCTGGGAGAGATCCTGGGATTTTTTATATTTGTATGCTTGAATTATTCAAGTTTCTACTGATTTTATGAAGAGCCTCCTTTGGGAGGTTCTTTGTATATATTAAGGCTATTCAAAGCCAATTAAAGCCTTTTAGCTCATGTTGTTGTAATAATCCCTAAAATAAAACCTTTGAAGCATCTTTCTTTGCGATTAAAAAAAAAGACCTGTTGGCTCCATAAAAAGTATAGATTTTTACTAGTCCCAACTTTTTCGCTTTATCCGAAAAAATGTACAGAACTATATAGTATGGCAGGAATTAATGCTATCATGGTTAATAATAAAAAAATCGCTACTTAAAAAGTAACGATTTTTTTGTTGTGCGACCAAGACGAGCGTATCTTCAAACACTTTTATCGATGATTTGATTCGCTTGAGCCAAATAAAAAAAGAATTACAAAGCTCATTTTTGTCTAGTAATTTTCATATACTTTAAACTATAAGCAATATAATCTTGAGTATAAAAAAAGATAGAGATTGACGTTGTTGGAATCTATTTAACTTCGATTGTCTTTTACTTTCGCACAAAGATTCTACAAATTTTTGAATGGATAAGGGCTAAATATTCCTTATTATTAAATTGTTCGCATGCTGTAATAACCTGTTAAGGGTCTCAGCCAAAAACGTTATACAGTTGACCTTAGAAAGGATTGTTATTTTTTTGAGGTATCATTTTTATATTCAATTATCATTAAAATATTCAAACAATTAAGAATGTCCAATTTCAAAAAGAATAAGTTTCGGTTGTTTTAAATTATTTTGTTAGAGGGGGTATTTTTTATCCTATAGATATGATCTGGTTTATTTCAATAAATTACAAAAGATTTAGAAGTTTATCACTTTTTAGAAAAGATTTTATTGTATTGAAGATATAATTAAATAAATGAAAAATAATTCATATATGAATGAATAAAAATCACTATTTTAGTAATATCAACTAATAACCATAATGAAAATATTCTTAGTAGATGATGATCCCTTCTTTGGAGAAATGCTTAAGTATCATCTTCAGCTCAATCCTGATTATGAAGTTTTCTTATATAATACAGCCAAAGATTGTCTTTCCGAGTTGTATCGTAATCCGGATATTATCTGTATTGATTTTGGTTTACCTGATATACAGGGAGATGAACTTTTTAAGCAGATAAAAAATGTGTATCCAAATCTGCCCATAATTGTTATTAGTGGTCAGGAAAATATTTCAGTGGCAATTAATTTTCTTAAGCAGGGGGCAAAAGACTATATTGTTAAAAACGAACATACTAAAGAACTTTTGTGGAGTTCAATTATTCGGCTCAAGGAAAATATTTCATTGAAGCAGGAAGTTGAAGACTTAAAAGAGGAGCTTGAAAAAAAATATAGCTTTGAGAAAACAATTATTGGACAAAGTGACTCCTTAAAAGCTATATTTTCCAAGATTAGCAAGGCTCTTAACTCAAATATTAATGTTTCAGTTACCGGAGAAACAGGAACAGGAAAAGAAGTTGTCGCCAAGGCAATTCACTTTAATTCTACCCGAAAAAGCAAACCATTTGTAGCTGTTAACATGGCCGCAATTCCTAAAGATCTTATGGAAAGCGAATTTTTTGGGCATGAAAAAGGAGCTTTTACAGGAGCTAATGATCGATCAATTGGAAAATTTGAACAAGCAAACGGAGGAACGATCTTTTTAGATGAAATTGCAGAATTGGATTTTAATCTTCAAAGCAAACTTCTTCGCGCATTGCAGGAAAGAGAGATTGTCAGAGTAGGAGGAACTCAAAAAATTAAACTTGATATTCGCTTGATTATTGCAACCCATAAAGATCTGGCCAGTGAGGTTAAAAAAGGAAACTTTCGGGAAGACCTTTATTATAGGATTGTAGGCCTTCCAATAGCATTACCCCCACTTAGAGATAGAGACCAGGATGTGCTGATTTTGGCTAAACATTTTATTGATTCTTTTTCCAAAGAAAATAAAGTTAAGCCACTTAATTTATCTTCTGATGCTAAAAAAAAGCTTTTGAAATATAGTTTTCCAGGAAACGTTAGAGAGTTGAAATCTGTAATAGATCTTGCCTGTGTAATGGCAGAAGGCAATGAAATAGAGGCAGATGATATCAACTTTTATCATCTTGAAAAAGAAGCTGAAACATTTCTTACCGGGCATAAAACATTAAAACAATATACCACAGATATTATCCTTCATTTTTTGAAAAAGAATAATAATGATGTCATCAAGACGGCAAAGATTTTAGATATAGGAAAATCAACAGTCTATAATGTAATCAATAGTGTACCCAAAACAAACTAAAAATAATCATGAGAGTTGCCAAATTACTTTATAAAAATGGAAAATGGGAATCTGAACGAAATGATAAAGGGGTAGATTACCAGAGTGCCGTACTTGTATTAGGATATGGTGCAAGAAATATATTGGAAGATCCTATATTTTTTTGTGAAGTAAAAAAAATGTTTCCTAAGGCTGATATTGCTCTTTCATCTTCTTCCGGTGAAATTTTCTGTAATGAAGTCTTTGACGACACGGTAGCCATTACAGTACTGGAATTTTCTTCATCACAAATCAGAACGGCACAAATAGATATTAATGATTTTCAGGATAGTTTTGAAGCGGGAAACAGACTTATAGAAAATCTTTCTGATGATCATCTTAAATGGGTATTTGTCTTATCGGACGGAAGTAACGTTAATGGAAGTAAGCTGGTAGAAGGGCTGAACAATGCCCGCCCTGATAAAGTTTTAATTTCTGGCGGCCTTGCCGGTGATAGTGATAAGTTTGAGAAAACAGTCGTGGGGCTTAATCAGGTTCCTGCATCAGATAAAATTGTAGCAATTGGCTTTTATGGGGATCAATTAGAACTTGTTCATGCATCTTATGGAGGCTGGGAAAGCTTTGGCTTAGAAAGAACAGTGACCAAATCTGAAAAAAATATTCTTTATGAAATAGATAACAGAAATGCACTAGATCTTTATAAGAAATATTTAGGAAAATATGCTGAAGAATTACCTGGCTCGGCATTACTTTTTCCTCTTTCGTTAAAAATTTCGGAAGATTCAGATCCTGTGGTGAGAACTATTTTATCGATTAATGATGAGGGTAATATGATCTTTGCAGGAGATTTGCCGGAAGGAAGTAAGGTAAGATTTATGAAAGCCAATATGGATAGACTGATAGATGCTGCTAATGCTGCAGCGGAGGCGTGTTTGGCGATAAATTCAGGCGCTAGCTTAGCAATTATTGTAAGTTGTGTTGGACGAAAACTGGTTCTTGGTGAACGGATTGCGGAAGAAGTAGAAATTGTGAGAGAGGTATTGGGAAGCAAAACAATATAACCGGTTTTTATTCTTATGGTGAAATATCTCCTCTGAAGCCCTTTGATGATTGTGCCTTACACAACCAGACTATTACCATTACCACCGTTAACGAAACTGAATAAAATGGAACCGGATTTTCACAACCTGTTAAAAAGACAGCTCAAAAAATATCTTACAGAAGACTGGGAGTCTCATCCGCAGTTCAAAAATTTCATCAATGCTGTCAATCAGTCTTATCAATCTTTTGAAAGGGATAAAGAGATCATGGATCATGCTTTTAAACAAAGTGAGGAAGAGTATCAGGCAATCTACATCAACCTTAAAAATGAAAACATTTTAAAGCAAAAGTCGATCTCCAATCTTTATGAGTCCATCAAAATTCTTGATCCTGCAATTGAATATCTGGATTCTGACGACCTTACAGAGCTGTCTTCTTATGTATCTGAACAGTTGAGAAAAAGATTTTTTTTGCAGGAACAGCTTAACAAGCAACTGGAGTTTCAGAAACTGCTGATGAATATATCTTCAGGGTATATTAATATTCCTATAGAAGAGGTATCCGAAAGTGTGAATAAATCTCTTAAAGAGATGTCAGAATTTGTAAAGGCAGACAGGAGCTATATTTTCAGATATGATTTTGCAGAAAATACCTGTTCCAATGTTTATGAGTACTGCAATGAGGGAATAGATCCTCAAATAGACAACTTGCAGAATGTACCTCTTGAAATCATCAGTGAATGGGTGGAAATCAATAAAAAAGGAGAAAGTATCTATTATCCAGATATTCAGGAATTGCCGGAGAACGAGCTTAAATATCTTTTAAAGGAACAAAAAATCAAAAGTCTGCTTGTGATTCCTGCCATGATGCAAAATGAATGCTTAGGTTTTGTGGGATTTGATTTTGTAAAAAATTACTATGAGCTATCGGACACGGAGAAAAATTTACTCACCATTTTTACTCAGGTTCTTGTCAATGTCCGTGAGCGCCTTGTTCTTGAGAGAAGCCTTTCCAGAACAGTAGAAATTCTGAAAAAGCTATTGGCGAATTTACAGTCGGGAATATTAATGGAAGATGAGAACAGACAAATTATATTTACCAATGATTTGTTTTGCAAAATGTTTAATATTCCTATTTCCGTAGATGATATGATCGGACTAGATTGTACAAATTCTGCAGAAGAATCTAAAGCTCTGTTTAAGAATGAAGATTATTTTGTCCAGAGAATTAATCAAATACTTAAGGAAAAGAAAATCGTAACCAATGAACTCTTGGAAACACGGGATGGAAAATTTTTAGAAAGACATTATATTCCTATTTTCATTAATGATCATTACAAAGGACATCTCTGGAAATATAATGATATAACGGAACGTGTTGTTACCCAAAACCAGCTCAGACAAAGTGAAGAACGCAACAGAATGATTATGGATTCTGCCATGAGTGCCATCATCATTACTAATCATAATGGAGAAATCACTTTTTGGAATAAAAGTGCGGTTTCTACTTTCGGCTGGACAAAAGAAGAAGTGGAAGGCAAAAAAATTCTTGAAAAAATTCTTCCGAAAGCAGATAAAACGCTTCACGGGTTATTTCTAAATAAACAAGTAGAGCAAAATATTATCAAAAAAAACGGAGATGAACTAACGGTAGAAATATCGGTTATTGCTGTAGAACAGGATGATAACAAATATTACTGCTATTTCATTAAAGATATTTCTGAAAGAAAGGGAGCGGAAGATCGTATCAGGAGACAAGAGGAAAAATACAGGAACATCATTGCCAATATGAATTTGGGGTTGCTGGAAGTAGACAATAACGAAACAATCCGCTATGCCAATCAAAGTTTTTGTAATGTATCCGGTTATGATCCGGATGAATTAATAGGCAAAAGTCCCTCTGAGCTATTTGTATACGGAGACAATAATCTTCAGTTTGTACAGGATCAAATCCAATTAAGAAAAAAAGGAGTTTCAAGTGTATATCAGCTTCCTGTAAAAAATAAGAGAGGAGAAATCAGATGGTGGGCAATAAGCGGAGCCCCCAATTATGATGATCATGGGAATCTTCTGGGTTCTATAGGTATTCATCTCGATATTACAGATCAAAAAAAATTAGAAGAAGACTTAAAAAAAGAAAAAGCAAAAGCTATAGAAGCTTCAAAAGCAAAAGAAGTTTTTCTGGCCAACATGAGCCATGAAATTAGAACGCCCCTCAATGGTATTATTGGTTTTTTAAGAGAACTGAAAAGACTTGATTTAAATGCTACTCAAAATCAATTTGTTGAGAATAGCTATAGTGCTTCACAGCATTTATTATCTATCATTAATAATATTCTGGATATATCAAAAATTGAATCAGGAGAAATGTCTTTAAATGTGCACTCTTTTTCAATAAAAAAAAGTATTCATGATGTTCTCACTGTTCTTGAATCAAAGGCGAAAGAGAAAGGGATAAAGCTTAAAACAATTTTTGCAGATTATCTTGCTCCACAGTTTAAAGGGGACTCTTTAAAAATAGAACAGATTTTCTACAATATTCTTGGTAATTCTTTAAAGTTTACGGATCGGGGAGAGATCGTAATAGATTGTGCGGTACTCAAAGATTCATCCAATTATCAGACGATTTCAATTATTATCTCTGATACCGGAATAGGGATGAGTGAAGAGTATGTAAAAAATATTTTTAAAAAATTCAATCAGGAGGATGGTTCTGTTTCAAGGAAATATGGCGGTACCGGTTTAGGTATGGCAATTACCAAAGAGCTGGTTACTCTGATGAAAGGAAAAATCGACATTGAAAGTACAAAGAATGTGGGAACCAAAACGACAATAATATTGAATTTGGAAAAAAGTACTGAGAAGTCTTTAACAAAGATTACTACAGAAAATAATGATATATCAATTAAAGGGGTAAATGTTTTGCTTGTAGAAGACAATGAGATCAATCAACTTGTTGCTGAGAACTCACTCAGATATTTGGGTTGTGAAGTTACTAAAGCTGATAATGGCCATATTGCGATTGATATTCTTGCAAAAGAAAAGTTTGACATCATTTTAATGGATATACAGATGCCGGAATTAGATGGTGTGGAAGCAACTAAAATACTTCGGAATAAGCTTAGACTTAAAACACCTATTATTGCTCTTACAGCAAATGCATTCAGAACAGAAATTGATAAATGTATGTCCGTTGGAATGAATGATTATATAACCAAACCTTTTAATGAAGAGGAACTGCTAAAAATTATTTATAAACATACTAAAAATGCTATTGCAGAAGATGAAAAAGATAGAGAACAAAAACTTTATAATTTAAGCAGTATTGAAGAACTGGCGAGAGATGATGAAGAATTTATTCAAAAGATGCTTTCCATATTTATTACTCAGATCCAGGAAACTATTCCTTTGGTTGATAAAGCATTCAAAGAAAAAGATTATGCTGAAATTTCAAGATTAATGCATAAAATAAAACCAAGTATTGAGGGATTTGGAATTTATTCAATTAAGGAGAAAGTAAAAGATCTTGAAATGAATGCTAAAGAAAAAAGTATTAAGTTTTCTGAGCTTTATGAGCTGTTTAAAGAGATAAAGACTACACTTATTCAGGTAATTGAACAATTGCAGGAAAAAGTAAAATAAAATAAAAGAGATTCCAAAATTTGGAAAGATTCTATATTTTGGATTTTGTTATTTTATTAATATGTTGATTTTTAATATTTTATGCAAAGGTATGAAAGTGGAGATATAGTTTTCAAATAAAAAAAGATGGAAACTTATAATCAAAATTTAAAATTCTTTATTGTAGATGATGATAGATTTTGCACAACGGTATATGAACAGTATTTGAAAAATAATCATTATGAAAATATCACTTCATTTAGTAATGGAGAAGAATGTCTTGAGGAACTTTATCAGAAGCCCGATATTATTTTTCTAGATCATAATATGGAAGACCTTAATGGCTTTGAAGTATTGAAAAAAATAAAACGTTACGATCCCAACATCTATGTAATCATGGTTTCTGCTCAGGAAAATATAGATACAGCAGTGAATGCCTTGAAGTACGGAGCATTTGATTATTTAGTAAAAGATGCCAGAGTTTGTGAGAAAATGATTGAGACTGTAGAAAAGATTTTAAAAATTAAAGAAGAAATGTCTCATAGCAAACTGAAAGGTTTTAGAAAATTCTTTTCAATTTTATTTTAAATAGTATGTTAAAAAAAATCATCATATCATCCGTTTTTTTATTCTTTTTGTTTTCATGTAAGACGTACAATGTTTTGGAAGAAGAGCATCCTTCCCGTGATATGAAAGATTTTTCATATGATCCCAAATATGAATATAAAATCCGTAAAGATGATAAAATTACATTGTCTGTATGGGGACAGGATGATTTGAGTGTTGGATCAGTATATGGGATCTATAATTCAAATGAAGTATATGGGAAATGGCTGCTGGTTGATATTAATGGAAATATAGAAATACCAAGATTAGGAACAACCAATGTAATCGGTAAAACGATTCCTGAACTTAAAGACGAAATCAAAACAAAATTGAAAAGATGGCTTGTGAATCCTATCGTAGATCTTAAGGTGCTCAATAAAGAAATTGCAGTCATGGGAGAAGTGAAGAACCCTGCAGTGATACAGGTTGATAAAGATCAGAATACTTTGTTGGAGCTTGTTTCAAAAGCTGGCGGATTCGAAATGTATGCTAATCTGAAATCGGTGAAAATATTGAGACAGGAAGGTGAAAACGTTAGAGTAACCAATATTGATCTTACAGAAATGAAGGATATTCCCAATCAAAATATTGTTCTTCATCCTGGAGACTATGTTATTGTTCCTTCTAAAAAAAGTAAGGATTTTGATAAAAGAGTTTCTACCATTATTCCTTTTACTACGGTTACTTCGGCCGCCGCAGTACTAATCAACCTATTATAAGTTTTGTCATGATGAATAATGAAAATCTTCGATTTTTGAAACCCTTTCTAAGAGGCTTGCCCATTATTATTTTGATAATGATCATTTCGATATTGGCGACAAAAAAATATCTTAATTATGTAACCCCACTGTTTGAAAGTACTGCCAAATTAAAACTTGCGGATACACAGGAAGGAGTTCCCAGTGCCAACCTTTTCAAAGATTTTGATGTTTTTGCCAGCGCGAATAAAATCAGCACTGAAATTGAAGTTCTAAAATCAACCTCATTATTGGACAAAACGTTAAAAAAACTACCTTTCTCTACCGAAATATATCGTAAAGGGAAAATGCGCTCTGTAGAATTGTTCAACGACTCACCCGTCTTCATTGAGGGAACATTTAGCACGATAAATAATTATGATAAGAAAATTCAGTTAAACATTCTTTCAAAACAACGTTTTAAAATAATATTGCCAGACAATGTCAAAGAAATTGATGGCATTTTTGGAAGCCCGGTAAATATTAAAGGGGGAAAAATTTTGATAACATTGAATAACAATTATTTATTATCAAAACCCGATGCAAAATTAGAAGATGAATATGAATTCGAGTTTCTTAGCAGAGAAAAGCTTTTAGAAAAAATCAATAAAAGCCTGGATATTGTTCCGGTAGATAAAGATGTTCCTGTCATTAGAATTAATTTCAAAAGCAATGTTCCTGAAAAGGCAGCCCTGTTTGTTAACACCCTTGCTGAAACATACATTGAAGATTACATTGAAAATAAATATAGAGCAGCCAATACTACGGTGGATTTTCTGAAGAAAGAAATCGGACAGGCTAATAATAAACTCTCTGATGCAGAAAATAAGATTGAGGACTATAGAAATAAAGAAAACATCATCAATATCCCACAGGAAACGGAAACAGATCTTAGAAAGATTTCACAGCTGAAAATTCAGAAAAGCAATTTAAAAATGAATCTTGATGCTATCAAGAGCCTGAATGGATATATAAACCAAGGTAAAGATAACTATCTTGACTTAGCAACAAATTTTGAGGCTTTCAATGATCTGCTATCTACTGAAATGGTAAAAAATATGAAGCAGCTGCAAGCTGATAAAAAAGAACTTCTGCTTACCTATACCCCTGAACATGAAAAAGTAAAAGTCATTGATGCTAAAATTAAAGATCTTACAGAATATCAAACAGAAAGCATCAGAAATACAGAGAAAAATCTACAAATAAAATATAATGATATTGATCGCGATATTCAGGTTGCCGAACAATCTTTTGTAGGACTTCCCGAAAAAGAGAAGCTGCTGAATATTATGAATCGGGAGTTTAATCTTTATGAAAAAAACTATAATTTCCTAAATGAAAAAAGAATAGATGCCGAAATTGCAAAATCTGCAAAAATATCATTTCATAAAATTATAACCCGCGGAGAAGCTTCCCAACAACCTGTATCACCTATGCGTTCCATCATTATCATTGTGGCGGCGATAATGAGTATGATAGGGTCTATTGTATTGATTTACTTAGTGCACTTTGCTAAAGCTAAAGTGAATGATCTGTATACTATTGAAAAAAACAGTTCAATTCAAATAGCATTTACAACCCCTTTCATAAAAGATAAGAACATGGTGATGCACCATTTCCTGGAGGACGTCCTTGAGATGGAACTTAAAGAAATTATTAAAGAAAAAAATATAATTTGTATTACTTCTTATGATAATCCCAAACAGCATAAGTTTCATGCAGAAAATATCATCAGCGCTCTCCAGGCTCAATCCAGGAAAGTTTTGGTTATAGATGTTGCAAATACATTAAAAAATATCTCTTCCCATAATTACATCGATTTTTCTTCTGATCAGAATCTGCAAATGACCTATCAGGATGTTCATCGTATTATTACCGAACGAGTACAGGATTATGATATATGTTTTATTAATAATCAATCAATAAAGCAAGGTAAACTTCCTTTACTTTTCCTGAAACTGGCAGATCAGAATCTCTTCTTACTAGACAGTAGAAAAACCGCTGCAAAAAATATTATGAACGTTGAACTTTTGAAAGACGAATACCAGGTGAAGAATCTTTGGTTCGTGTTAAATAAAGAAAGTTATAACCCCAGTTTGATAACCACTATTAAAAGTTTTGTAAATAAATTCAGATCGTGAAAAAGCTCGCGGAAATACTACGCAAACCGTATTCTCTGGTTTTTACAGACCAGCTGATTTTCAGTGGAAGCAACTTTTTACTTACTTTTTTGTTGGCAAGAAAACTCAACATTACAGATTTTGGGCTTTTCTCAACGGTGCTTTTAGTAACTTATTTTTTTGTTGGGATTTTCAATGCACTTATCGTTCAGCCCTTTCAGATTTCTGTGGCAAAAGGATGTAATAAAAAACCATTAGGATTTGTTTTTCAAATATCACTGGTTTTGATCTTTATTCTTGCTTTATTGATGTATGGCGTAAAATTTCTTCCGATTTCAGCCATTTACTTTTTTAAAACTAATTTACCAGTCATTATTATTTTTATTTCTGCCTATTTATTTCAGGATTTTCTCAGAAAAATATTATTGGCCATTGATCTTATAAAGCTTGTCGTTGTAATGGACAGCATTTTTCTATTGGTCTTTCCCTTTATTGGGTATCAGGAAAGTTTGAAATTAGAAAAGAGCTTGTTAATTATAGGGGTTGTCAACATCATCGCTTCACTTCCCGGAATTTTCTTCTTTTTACGAAACGCTGAATTTAGTTTACAAAATAAAGAACTTTTGCAATATCATTTCAAAGAAGGAAAATGGCTTTTCAGTGCTTCAATTATGCAGTGGTTTTCCAGTAATTTTTTCACGCTTGTGGCCGGAATTTACTTAGGAATTAATGCGTTGGGAGCATTACGTTTAGTGCAATCTTTCTTTGGGGCAATCAATGTAATTTTACAAACTGTGGAAAATTATTACCTTCCAAAAGCAGCCCAATTGTATCATCAAAACAAAAAGCAAGAGAAGAAAACGTTGCTTTTCAATTTATCTAAAGGAATGATGATTCTGGGGGCTCTTATCACTGTATTTTTCATCTTTTCAGAACCATTAATTACGTTGCTTGGCGGCGAAAAATATAAAGACTATGGATTTGTAATTAAACTTGTTTCCGTATTATATTTTGTGATTTTGTACAGTTATCCGACACGAATTTCCATCAGAGTTTTAGAACAAAATAAAGCCTTTTTTATAGGGTATTGTATATCATTTATTTTCTCAGTCTTAAGTTTTCATTTTCTATTAAAATACGGTGCCCTTTACGGAGCTGTCGCTGGCTTGGTCATTAATCAGGTCCTTATGATTGTGTACTGGAAGATTCTCCTTAACAAAAAAAAGATTTCGGTATGGGTATAATTCATTTAATTTTAGGCAAAGCGAATCCGGAAAAGATGAACGGCGTAAATAAAGTAGTTTATAATATTGCTACGAAGCAAGCCGAAAACAATTTTCATGTTGAGGTTTGGGGAATTTCTGAAAATACAGAAATTAATTACCCCGAAAGATTATTTACTACAAAAGTTTTCAAACGGAACAAAAACCCTTTTTCTATTCCTAAAGGGTTAAAAAAAGAAATTTTGAAAAGCGATCCATCAAATATTTTTCATCTTCATGGTGGTTGGATTCCTGTATTTTCTTCATTAAGTAAATTTTTGAATAAAAACCACCGAAAGTATGTGATTACTCCACATGGAGCGTATAACACTGTTGCAATGGAAAAAAGTAAACTAAGAAAGAAGGTTTATTTTAATCTTTTTGAGAAAAATTTTATTAAAAATGCTTCAAAAATTCATTGTATTGGGGAGAGTGAAATCGACGGATTACAAACTATTTTTCCGAACCAAAAAAGTGTTTTGATTCCCTATGGCTTTGAACAGCTTAAAGAGGAATTTCAGATCAATTCATATAAAAAACAAATCATTTTTGGTTTTGTGGGAAGACTCGACATTTATACAAAAGGCCTTGATCTTTTGGTGGAAAGCTTTGCTTCATTCAATGCTAATCATCCTGATTCCAAATTTTGGATTATAGGTGACAGTAAAGAAAAAGATGAACTTCATACACTCATTGAATCATACAAAATGTCGGGTAAAATTGAACTTCTGGGAAGTAAATTCGGAGAAGAGAAGAATGATTTGATAAAAAAAATGGATGTTTTTGTACACCCTTCAAGAAACGAAGGCTTACCGGTTTCTGTAATTGAGGCTGCTCATTTTGCAAAACCCTGTATTGTAACAAAAAATACAAATATTGGTTATCTCATTGAAAAATACAATGCCGGAATCAACATTCCGTTTCCTGATTCCAAACTTTTGGAACAAGCTTTTATTGAGATCTATAACATCTGGAAAAACCAGTATCAATACGAAAAATACTGTCGAAATGCTGTGAAAATGGTAGAAGAAGCATTCGACTGGAATACAATTCTTCAACAAATGAATACCAAACTTTACAGTTAACGAAATGGAAACATTACCACTGCAACATCAAAAATTTCTAAAAAAACTCAACAATCAGATGTTTATTATTTTGTTGTTGATGGTAGCGTGTTTTTTTACCTGGAGTGAAAATGTTGCCATTACAAGAGGAATAAAAGTGGTCGGAAGAATGGGGGTGATGATTTCGTCAATATTTGTTTACCAAAAGATTATCAATTATGGAAGTGTGAACTCTTTGTCCTACAAAAATATTTTTTCACCTGTTCTATACTTGGTTTATCTTACATTAGGGTTTATTTCCTTTTCATGGAGTACCAATCCTGGTTTCAGTGCATTGCAATGGTTTATGACTTTTCAGAGCTTGGTTTTTGCTTATTTTTTTGTGAAAAGCTTAAAAACATTGGATATTTATTTTGAAGGACATCCTATTCGGCTATATCATCTTTTAGGAAATACAGTTTTTGTTTTGCAACTTATTTTCGTTATCGGTATGTGGAGTGCTCCTGATGTTTTTTTTAGGCTTACAGACGGGGGTGAAGAAGCGAGGTTAGGAGGCACCATGATGAATCCTAATGAACTTGGCATGTTGGCAGGAGTAGGGTCTGCTTGTCTTATTTTTGACTTGTATCGGTTCAAAAATAAAATATGGACCATTGTAAAAATTCTTGTGATTCTATATGCTCTTTTCATGACAGGATCCAGATCTTCATTAATTGGGATATTACTGATTATATTTTTCCATGTTAACCAAACCAAGCAAAAAAAGTTGAAATTTGCTATTATTGCCGTTGTTGCAGCTGTTGCTCCGTTTGCTGTGTATACGGTTATTTTAAAAGGTGGCAATCAGGATAGGCTTGATGAAGTGATGAGCCTTACCGGAAGACTTCCTTTTTGGAAAGCTTTAATTACAGAAGGTTTGCCCAGGGAACCTTTGTTGGGCTTCGGTTTTATGAGAATTGATTATAAAGAATTTTTTCAAAGTGCACATACCTATCCAGGGAAAATGACCCATAATACTTTTATGCAGGTTTTAATGAACCTCGGGTTTATCGGGCTTACAATTGTTTTATTTCAGGTATTTTTCACAATAAAGTCAATTCTATCGGAGCAAAAGGAGCTTAAGCTCATGCTCATCGGAATGCTTATTCCTATTATTATTAATTCTTTTACAGAGTTTGGAATTTTTGGAGAAAGCAATTATGGAATTCTCTTTTATCAGATCATTATATTTTCAATAGCTTTCAAAAATAACCACCATCTTACCCGATTTCAGAAAATTATTCTTAGAAAGAAAAGACCAGATCTTTTACAAAAGAATTCCATTTATTAGCATTATTCCAGTTTTTGGAAAATTCAATAGCTATAACACTTGTGTTATTGTGTTGTTTATCAATTGTTTATGTTTTTGGCCGACTATTTATATCCTATTTATTTATAAAATACAGTATCATGAATAACTTATTTAAAAATACAGGCTATAAATTGTATGTGAAGCAGCAGGAAGGAAGTAAAAAAATCTCATTTTCTTATATTCCTAATCCTGACGGTACAGTAAGATGGTTCTGGAATTCAAATTCTAAAAAGCCATTATTTCTGAAATTTTATAATACCACAACAGGTAAAGGAAAACTATTTGCAATAATAATTCATTTTATATTTCTTTTTAGATTACAGAGATTATTTTTTAAAAAGGAAATTTTATATTATACAATTGACAAAGAACCGTTATTTGATATTACGAGAGATTGGTCAATTTTTACAGGAACTATAGGCCCCAATAATAAAGCTGTTTTATATGCTAATGGTAGTTTTTACAAAATAGCAGACACTCAAAATGCTCAAAACCTTATTCATAAGGAACTTAATATTATTACTTATTCTGGTAATAACAGACTATATATTGTTCCAAAAGCTTCTCTTCTTAATGAGCACGTTTTAAAGCTTTCCGACATCTCTGTTGGAGGCAAAAGAGAAAAGAATTTTAATGAAGTGCATGCTTGTGCACTTCAGGGTATAAAAGAAAGGTATCAGACTCATATCAAAATTTCAGAATGGAAATATTTTGACATGATGGCGGAAAATTTCAAAACCATTCATGATAAACGTATTCCGTCCAATCTTATAAGAAAAATTGATATGATTTTAAAGGATATTGACAGGGAGGAAACCATACACCTTTCCTTTTCTCATGGAGACTTCACACCATGGAACTGCTATACAAAAAATAATACTCTGGCAATTTACGATTGGGAACTCGCATCTTTTGAAAGACCATTGGGATTTGATTTCTTCCATTATATCATTCAGAATGCAATACTTGTACAACATCTTTCCTGGACTGCGATCTTAGAAGAAATTAAAAAGAAAAACACAATCACTTTGAATCTCAATGAAAAGGACCTTAAAAAATACTTGAAATTTTATCTTCTCACTGATATTTTGTATTACTTAAAAGTGTATTCAGAACAGGAACAATGGCATGTTCAGATCCATTGGCTATTAAACACATGGTCAGAAGCTTTGAATATGTATCTTACTAAAAACAGAACCTCAAGAGAACTTCTTGTTATGGACATTTTTGATTATATACACCACTATCAATATGGAGCATTAAAATTCCATGATAATGAACCTGAGAATCTTACCTTAAATTCAGATATTGATATTATCATACAACCTAAAGATGCGGTAAAACTTATTTCATACATAAAACAGAACAGCGTTGTCAACAAAATAAAAGTCGTTAAAAAATCTTTCATGTTCTTGATAAGAATTATAACGAAAGACCATAAAATTCTAAACATCGATTTAATTCAAAGTCTGAAATGGAAAAATCTTGAGTTTATGAATTCCAGTGAAATGATTTCTCATGCAAAGCCCAATAAATTTGGAGTGAAAATATGTTCACTACAAGATACTGCAAAATACCTCTATTACTTTTATACCCTGAACAATTCAGAAATTCCGGATAAATATATACCTCTGGTACATGAGAATCTTTCAGAGAGAACAATGGTAAAAAGAAGTGAATGTATAAAAAGAATGAAAGCTCAGGAACCCAATAAAGGATTATCACTGATCAAGAACACTTTTCATTATTTAAAAGATATGTTCAAAGAAAAAGGATTTGTTGTCACTTTTAGCGGAGTGGATGGAGCAGGAAAATCTACCATTATCTCTGAAGTTTCAGAACTGATTGAGAAGCGGTACCGAAGACCCGTAATCGTTTTGAGACACAGACCTTCACTGCTGCCTATTTTGAGTGTTTATATAAAAGGAAGTGAAAAAGCAAAGCAAGACGTCCTTAATTCTTTACCCCGACAAGGGCAAAACAGAAGCTCAATTGCCTCACTTTTAAGATTCAGTTATTATTACATAGATTATATTTTTGGACAGTTTATTATTTATCTGAAATATGTTCTGAGAGGAAAGATTGTTTTGTATGACAGGTATTATTTTGACTTTATTGCAGACAGTAGGAGAAGTAATATTCAGCTTCCCCAAACTTTAACAGAGGCAGGATATCATTTATTGATGAAACCAAAGTTTAATTTCTTTTTATATGCCTCTCCTGAAGAAATTCTTAGCAGAAAAAAAGAACTTTCCTATCATTCAATCTGTAATTTGACCAAAGAATACAGCCAGCTGTTTTCCAGATTGGATAAGCAAAATCAAAAGTCAAAATATCTGTCAATTGAGAATATTAATCTTAGTACAACAGTAAGCTCTATTATGAACACTATAATTACAGCAAGATGAAAACTATTGTAGAGAAAATCATTCGACTAAGAAATCCTGGTTTTTGTATGGATAATTGTTTGGACTCCAGAGCAATTTTACAACTGGCTTGGGTTCAGCTTTGGAGCTTCTTAAGAGGGTTGAAAGTACTTCTTTTCCTTAAACCCCCCAAAGGTATGTTATTAGGAAAAAGGGTAGGTTTTTTTAATATTTCAAAAATGAAATGGGGGAAATTCCTAAGGTTGGGAAATGACGTTTATGTTTCTGCATTGGCAAAAGAGGGAATTGAGTTTGGAGACAATGTTTCTATTGGGGCTTTCAGCAGAATTATTGTATCGACTTCTTTCAATAATATAGGAAAAAGAATAAAAATAGGTAACAATGTAGGAATTGGAGAGTTTGCTTATCTTGGTGGTTCCGGTGGTTTGGAAATTGGTGATGAATGTATTGTAGGTCAGTATTTAAGTTGCCATCCGGAAAATCATAATTATGAAGACTTAGAAACTTCCATCAGACATCAGGGAGTTAACAGAAAAGGAATTAAAATTGGAAAAAACTGTTGGATTGGCAGCAAAGTAACTATTCTCGACGGTGTAGAAATTGGGGATGGGTGTATTTTGGCCGCCGGAAGTGTAATCACGAAATCCTTTCCGAGAAACAGTATTATCGGGGGCGTTCCGGCAAAACTTTTAAAAACGAGAACTCATGAATACCAAACAGACCATACTGGCAACCTGCTATGCCGTGAATCCGTATAAAGGCTCGGAAGACGCAATGGGCTGGAATTTTGTGTATCAGATTGCCAGATTCCGAAAAGTAATTGCCGTTACCCGGGAAAACAACAGACCTCATATTGAGAGATATATGGATAAAAATCCTGACAAAGTATACGGGAATATCCAATTTCTTTATTTCGATCTTCCGTATTGGATGCGTTTTTGGAAAAAAGGAAGTCGCGGAGCTATGCTATACTATTACCTTTGGCAGAAAGGAATTATTTCTTTTATAAAAAAACAAAATCTCAATTTTGATATTGTTCATAATGTGAATTTCCATAATGACTGGACACCAAGTTTCCTTTGGAAGCTCAAAAAACCTATGGTTTGGGGCCCGGTTGGCCATCATCCCTTAATTCCGAAACAGTATCTGAAAGATTATTCTAAAAAATATCTCATCAAAGACCGATTAACGTGGCTGGTGAAAAATTTATTCTGGAAATTTTCATCTTCATTAAAGAAAACTGTCCAGCATTCTAACCATATCTGGTGTATGAACAGTGGTGTTCCAGAAAAGCTGAATATTGATAAAAGCAAATATTCCCTTTATCCATCAGTTGCTTCGGAAGATTTTTATCAAAAAGATGAAATTCTGCAAAAATCGGATTTTATAGTCCTCAGTGTCGGAAGATTTGTTCCGCTAAAAGGTTTTGATTTGACGATAAAATCATTCATCACCTTTGTTAATCAACTCTGTGAAAAAGACAAAACTTTATGTAAATTGGTTCTTGTTGGAACAGGTGAACAGAGAGTATCCTATGAAAATTTGATTAAGGAAAGCAAAATGGAAAAATTGATAGAAATTATAGAATGGATTGATAGAAAGGATTTAATGAAAATGTATGAAAAATCTTCCGTATTTCTTTTCCCCTCCCACGAAGGTGCAGGGATGGTTGTTCCGGAGGCATTATCTTTTGGTTTGCCTGTGGTTTGTCTTGAAAATGAAGGTCCGGGAGAATTCATCAATCATACGTGTGGTTTTACAATTCCTCAACAAGAATACGATGAAACAGTCAAGGGACTGAGCGATGCCTTAATTAGATTATTTTTAGAAAAAAATCTTCAAAAAGAGATGAGTACTGGTGCAAGACAGCGTTTTACAGAAAGATTTTCATGGGAAAAAAGAGGAGAACATCTTAACGAAATTTATAATCGAGTTTAAAATGGAAAGAATAGTAGCGGTTCACTTATTAAACGATTACAGCGGAAGTCCGAAAGTCTTAATGCAGCTTCTGAAAGCGTGGACAAAAAACGGTATCGAAACCCATCTTTTTACTTCAGGTGGAAGAGAAGGCTTTCTTTCGGATATTTCTTTGGTAGAAAATCATTCGTATTGGTACAGGTTTTCTGACAATTCATTGGTGAGGATTATTAATTTTTTTCTCAGTCAGTTTTTTTTAATGGGTAAGCTTCTTTTTTTTCTTAAAAAAAACGATTTGGTTTACATTAATACCGTTTTGCCCTTTGGAGCAGCGATTGTCGGAAAACTGAAAGGCTGTAAAATCATTTATCACATTCATGAAACATCTGTAAAACCTAAGGTTTTTAAGAATTTTCTTTTTGGTATTGCAAAAGGTACAGCACACAAAATTGTTTTTGTCTCAGAATTTTTAATGAAGCAGGAGTCGCTTATTCATAATCAGGTTCTTTTGTATAACGTTTTGGAGAAGGATTTTGCTGAAAAGGCAGACCAATTCCAAAATCAGGAAAAAACAAACCGGATTGTTTTGATGATTTGCTCACTTAAAATCTATAAAGGAGTTAATGAATTTTTTGTTTTGGCTAAAAACAATCCGCAATATATTTTTAAGCTTGTGGTAAATGCCTCTGAAGAAGATATTCAGGAGTATTTTAAAGGAAAAGAACTTCTGCAAAATTTGAAGATTTATCCTACACAAATAGATACACATCCGTTTTATCGTGAAGCAAGCATTATTCTTAATCTTTCACATACAGATCTTTGGGTTGAAACCTTCGGTCTTACGATTTTGGAAGGAATGCGCTACGGTCTTCCGGCTATCGTTCCACCCGTTGGAGGGGTGACAGAGCTTGTTAAAAACGGTGAAAACGGATTTTTAATCGATTCTAAAAATAGTGATGCATTATCAGAAAAACTGAACCTTATTTTAAGTGATTCTATACTTTATAATGCTTTCAGTTCCGATTCTTATCAAAAAAGTTTATTCTTTTCTGAAGAGTATTTTGATAAGAAAGCCGTAGAAATTGTTTCCAAATTGTGATTGGATTTCCATATTTTGGAAATTGGTAAAATTTTCAACAAATTATAAATTATTGATTTTCAATAATTTAATCTTATTTAATTCTTTGGAATGCGAATCGTACTATTGTTTTCAAATCATTAATTATGAAAACAAAAGTTGCAATAATAGGAACAGTTGGCTTACCTGCAAAATATGGAGGCTTCGAAACATTAACTGCACATCTTGTAGAAGAACTTTCAGATACTTACGATTTTACAGTGTACTGCTCATCAAAAAAATATAACAAAGAAGAGAGAGCTAAGAATTGGAAGGGGGCAAAATTGAAATATCTTCCTTTAGATGCCAATGGAATTCAAAGTATTCCTTATGATACATTGTCTATTTTGCATGCCCTATTTACAAGTGATGTTTTATTGGTGTTAGGAGTTGCAGGTGCGTGGATTTTACCTTTTGTGAAATTATTTACTACAAAAAAAATTATTATTTCCATTGATGGGATAGAGTGGAAGAGAGATAAATGGCCTTTGGCAGCAAAGCTATATCTATGGTGGGCAGAAAAATTGGCGGTTCGATTTTCTCATATTGATATATCCGATAACGAATCTATTCAGGATTATACGTCATTAAGATATAAAACGATCAGTCGGGTGATAGAGTATGGGGCAGATCATACCAAAGTTAATCTGAACCCAACGAAGGAAGATATTGACAAATATCCGTTCTTATCTGAGCAATATGCGGTAAAGGTTTGCAGAATAGAACCTGAGAATCATGTTCATACTATTTTGAAGGTTTTTAGTGAACTGCCTGAGAAAAAGCTGGTCTTGGTAGGCAACTGGAATAACAGCCAGTATGGCAGGGAACTGAAACAAAAATATTCAGGTTTTAAAAACATTGATCTTCTGGATCCCATTTACAATCAGGAAGCGATTGATTTGATCAGAGGGAATGCCGCTCTTTATATTCATGGGCATTCCGCAGGAGGAACAAATCCTTCTTTGGTAGAAGCCATGTTTCTAGGATTGCCTATTATAAGCAACGGTGTTTCATACAACAGAACAACAACAGAGCATAAAGCGTATTATTTTTCTGACGAGTATGAACTAAAAAATATCATTACAAATTTAACCCAAGAAAATCTTCAAGCCTGTGCCATTCAGATGAAGAAAATTGCAGAAAGGAGATATACCTGGGAAAAAATTGCAAAAAAATACAGTCATCTTATTGAAGAAACTTTTGTTTCTGAAAAGAAAATCAAAGTTTATCCATTAATTTCAGAACTGGACAAAAGTATTTTAGGAAAGTATAATGTTGAGCATCTGAAAAATATAAAGTTATTCAACGAAGCTAATAAAACCATTTAAAATTTAATGTTATGAAAAATTTTGTAGAACTAGCTATATTCGGAATACTTGCGTTCATTTTATCGATGTGTATTATTCCGCTCATGAGAGTTGTAGCTCAGAAATTAAAACTGGTTGATGTTCCCAATATGAGAAAAGTACATCAAACGGCAATTCCTTTAATAGGTGGTTTGGTGATTGGTATGATTGTATTTTTATTAATGGGAGTTTCCGGATTTAAAAGCTTAAAAGAAATCCTCCCCATTATTATTACTTCTTATATTATGCTTTTGCTAGGAGCTTTAGACGATAAGGCAGACTTGAAAGCATTATATAAACTTGCTGCTCAGCTTTGTGTAAGTATAATCATTGCAATGGCAGGAATCCGAATTACTTCTTTATACGGGTTATTTGGGGTCTATGAGATCAACGTTTACGCGCAGTATTTACTGACTGTTTTGGTTATCACAACTGCAGTAAATGCGTTTAATCTGATTGACGGGATCGACGGTTTGGCTGGAGGTGTTGCCGGAATTGGTTTTGTATTGTTTTTCATTATTATGGTGTGGGAGAAAAATTTAGAATTAGCTAAAATAGGGTTGTTGTTTATCGGAAGTATTATCGCATTTTTAAAATATAATATGTCGAAGAAAAGCAAAATTTTCTTAGGAAATTCGGGGGCACTTTTTTTAGGATACCTATTAATTAGTATTGGAATTTACATCACGAAATTCGATCATAATCATTCAGGTTTTCCCTATGGGATTTTCTTTATCTTGTTTGTATTCACCATTCCTATCATCGATTCAGTAAGAGTATATGCGGATAGAATTCTGAGAGGGAGATCTCCTTTCAAAGCAGACAAAACGCATATTCATCACCATCTGCTAACTCTTGGGTTGTCACATAAGGAGATTACCTTAACATTTTTGTTAATCAATGTTTTAACTTTTGTAGTTCAATATTTATTCTTTAAAAATTATACTATTTATAGTTCCTTTATTTCATTTTTTGCTTTTGTTTTTATCTTTAAAATCATCAAAACAATGAATATTTTTACACTTTGGAAACAAACAATCAAAGAGATGGAAAATTTGAAATAATGCTTTTTGATTATTAAGAGGAGTAATTTCTGCTATTATTGATATAAAAAAGGCGCCAACTATCTTCAGTTGGCGCTATTTGGCTGTTTTTGAACAAGACGAGCGTATCTTCAAACACTTTCATCGATGATTTGGTTCGTTTAGGCCAAATTAAAAGAGAATTAAATTGCTCTACTTTTTAAACAAATTTTGTTGATTTTAACTATACGGATTTGTATCACAATTTAGATTTTACTAGTTGAATAAGATGAGGATTTCAAAGACATGGAAGTTTACCATTATATTATTTACTTATTTAGATAGTGAAAAACATGGCAATAGAAGCTGTTGCCATAAAAATGAAAGTTGCCCAAAGTAAACTTTTAGAAAGCCATCCGCTTTTGAATTCTCCCATAATGTGTTCACTTGCAGATATCCGGATAATCAGAAACAAGAGAGGTACGGCAGCTACACCATTGAGAACTGCTGTATATACAAGGGCTTTCACGGGGTTAATCCCAACAAAATTCATACACAGACCAATAAGTGTAGAGATAATAATTACCATATAAAATCCTCTTGCTTTTGTAAATTTCAGGTTTAAACTTGCATTCCAGTTGAGAGCTTCGGAAACTGCATAAGATGCAGATCCTGAAAGAACGGGAACAGCAAGCAGTCCCAGGCCTATTATGCCAACGGCAAATATGACTTTTGATATCAACCCTGAATTGGGAAACGATTGTACTAAAGGTTCTAAAGCTTTTGCTGCATCTGCTGCGGTATTAATATCCGTTATATGAGCATTATGCAAAACAGTTCCTCCAACTAATATAATACACCATGTTGTAAATTCAGAGATAACCATTCCTATATTGTTATCTTTTCTCATCGCATGAATATGACGCCATCCGATGTTGGGTTTTCCGTCTTGTATTAATCCTCTTTCATTTTCTTCTTCAACTTCCTGGGAGGCCTGCCAAAAGAACATATAAGGGGTAATCGTTGTTCCAAAGACTCCGGTCATTATGAACAGAAAATTGAAAGAAAATTCGAAATGAGGAACAATAGAGGCTTTTAATACTTCTTTCCATGGCTGGTCAATAATGAAAGCTGTAAGAGGATAGGCAAGAAGAGATAATGCCAACCATTTAAGAACTTTTGAATATACCAGATAACTGGTACAAATCTCTAAAGTAAGTATACTAACAGTAAAAAATAACATTAGTATAACAATATCAGCAGGAATAATTAAATGTGCAGCAGCAGCCATGGCTCCAATATCCGCTCCTATATTAATTGTATTAGCAATTACAACCAACCCTACAGAACTATAAAGTATTTTTTTGCTGTAATGTTCTTTGATAACTCCCGTAAGTCCTTTACCCGTAACCATTCCTATTCTTGCACAGGCTTCTTGTACGGCAGTCATAAATGGAAGCATATAGAGAGCTGTCCATAATTGGGCATAGCCAAACTGAGCTCCTGTCTGAGAGTATGTAGCAATTCCCGAAGGATCATCATCGGCAGCACCGGTCGTTAATCCCGGACCTAATAATCCAAAGAATTTTCTGATTTTTCTGGCTCGGGTTTGAAGATAACGTTTGGCAGACATATAGTATATGCAGATTTGTTTTCTACAAGATACTATTAAAATGAATAATAATCAATATATTTTTGAATTCCATTGGTGAGTAAGATAGTGCAATATATATATACTGATAATATAATAAAGACTTTATGCTTCATCTGAATAAAGGTTTTTCTTTCATTTCCAATTATAATGATTATTTCGAAGGAACTGATTGTGCAGTGAAAAACGTGTTTAATTGCTTTTTTCTCTGAAACCTTGATAAACTGACTAAAACAAATTCTTATTTAAAATCATTCTTAATGAAAGATTTCATAATTTTGGAGTAGTGAAAAAGCTGATTTCCATATTATTGTTATCATTGTATTTAGTTTCTACAACTGAAGTTTATCAGCTTTTGAAAATGCCGCTTCTTATAGAACATTATATGGAGCATAAGGAACTTAACCCTGAGATGTCTCTTACAGCATTTCTGAAAACTCATTATGATCATCCGGTTAAAGACAGCGATTATGACAAGGATCAAAGATTGCCTTTTGTTTCGCATGTGAGCCTTCTTTCAGTGGCATTTACCCTTAATTCTACTTTAGACTTTCATTTTACCGAGAAGGTATACAATCCTACCAAGGTTAAAAAGACCTTTTATAAAAGTGTCCTTTACAATAAGGAAATTTTAAATTCTATCTGGGAGCCCCCAAGATTTCATCAATCTTAATCTATTTTTCTCAATCATTCTCTGATTGAGGGTATTCTGCTTTGCCGTGAATTATCTGCAAAATGTGTAGATGCATTCATCACGTGTTTCAGACTACCAAAACTTATCTCAATAATTAAGATTAATTAATCATTTATGCTTACAAAAATCATTGAGTTTTCTGTAAAGAATAAACTCATTATTGCTTTGTTGGTATTAGGGCTTATTGGAATTGGTTCCTATCAGGTCACAAAATTACCGATAGATGCAGTACCCGACATTACCAATAACCAGGTACAGGTCATCACCATTGCGCCTTCTTTTGGGGCAACGGATATAGAACGACTTGTTACCTTTCCTATAGAACAGGCCAATAATAATATTTCAGGATTAAAAGAGATCCGAAGTTTTTCCAGATTCGGACTATCTCTTGTTACCATTGTCTTCGAAGATGATGTTGACATTTATTGGGCCAGACAGCAGGTTGCAGAAAGACTGCAACAGGTACAGGCTGTCATTCCACAAGGAATAGGAAATCCTCAATTAGGACCTATTTCCACAGGATTAGGTGAAATTTTTCAATATGTAGTAAGACCTGAAAAAGGATATGAAAAAAAATACAATATCACAGAGCTTCGTACAATTCAGGATTGGATTGTAAGAAGACAGCTTTTAGGTGTAAAAGGAGTTGCAGAAGTCAGCAGCTTTGGAGGAAAATTAAAACAATATGAGATTGCAGTCAATCCGGATAGGTTGAATGCGTATGGAATTACTATTAATGATGTTTTCGATGCCTTACAAACTAATAATCAAAATACAGGTGGTGCTTATATTGAAAAAGGACCTACCGTTCTATACATCAGAAGTGAAGGTCTGGTAGGGAACATTGAAGAAATTAAAAATATTTCTATTGCTACAAAAACAAATGATGTTCCGCTGTTTATAAGGGATATTGCAGAAGTAAAAACAGGTTTTGCCACCCGATACGGAGCCATGACCTTTAATGATGAAGGAGAAGTTTCAGGAGCGGTCGTTATGATGCTTAAAGGTGAAAACAGTAACCAGGTGATTAAAAATGTAAAAGAGAAAATTGCCCAGGTTCAGAAAACGCTGCCAAAAGGAGTGGTAATAGAACCTTTCCTGGATCGAACCAAAATGGTGAACAATGCCATTGGTACTGTTGAAAAGAACCTTACAGAAGGAGCATTGATCGTGGTTTTTGTTCTTGTATTATTCCTTGGAAATATAAGAGCCGGTTTACTGGTAGCTTCAGTGATTCCTCTTGCTATGTTATTTGCGATTTGTATGATGAATCTTTTCGGAGTTAGTGGTAATCTGATGAGCCTAGGAGCTCTGGATTTCGGTTTGATTATCGATGGAGCGGTGATTATTGTAGAATCTGTTTTACATCAGTTCAGTCATAATTCAAAATTTAAAAAGATTTTTTCTGTAGGAGCATCAGAAATGGATACCGTTGTTATAGATTCTGCCGGAAAAATGATGAACAGTGCGGTTTTCGGACAGATCATTATCCTGATTGTCTATCTTCCGATCCTTACTTTACAGGGAATTGAAGGAAAGATGTTCAAACCAATGGCTCAGACCGTTGCTTTTGCATTATTGGGCGCATTTTTATTATCATTAACATATATCCCGATGATGAGTGCTGTTTTACTGAGAAAAAGAAGTGAGAAACCTACTTTTTCAGATAGAATTATGAAGAAAGTGGAGAAGATTTATCTTAATACTTTACTTAAGCTTCTTAGAATTCCTAAAACAGTTTTTGCAATTGTGGCTGTTCTGTTTATAATGGCCGTTTTCATCTTATCCAGAATGGGAGGGGAATTTATTCCATCTCTTGAAGAAGGCGATTTTGCGGTGGACACAAGAGTTTTGCCAGGAAGTAATCTTACAACGACGATTGAAAGCACCCAGAAGGCTGCTCATATTCTCAAATCCAGATTTCCTGAAGTGGAAAAAGTAGTGACAAAGATCGGAAGTGGTGAAGTTCCTACCGATCCAATGCCCATGGATGCTTCAGATATGATGGTTATTTTAAAAGATAAAAAAGAATGGACTTCCGCATCCTCTTTCCCTGAGCTGGCAGATAAAATGGGGAAACAGCTTCAGGATGTTCCGGGAATTACGGCCAGTTTCCAGTTTCCTGTTCAGATGCGTTTTAATGAATTAATGACGGGGGCAAGACAGGATGTTGTGATCAAGATTTTTGGAGAAGATCTGGATGTTCTTTCACAATATGCCCAGAAGCTTGGAAAAATTATAGAGACCGTGGATGGAACTCAGAATCTTTATATAGAACCTATTTCCGGAATGCCACAAGTTATTATAGAATACAACCGTCCTTTGATTGCTCAGTATCATTTGTCTATCTCAGACATCAACAGAATTGTTAACACAGCATTTGCAGGGCAAAGTACAGGGTTGGTTTTTGAAGGAGAAAAACGTTTCGATATGGTAGTGAGGCTTGATACCAAGGACCGTAAAAATGTCACTGATATTAAGAATCTTCTGGTTCCTACTCCTTCCGGAAATCAGATCCCGCTCTCCCAGCTTGCCAAAGTAGAGGTAAAAAATGGCCCTAATCAAATCCAGAGGGAAAACGCTCAAAGAAGAATTGTGGTAGGCTTCAATATAAAAGGACGGGATGTGCAAAGTATTGTGGAAGAGCTACAGCGTAAAGCAGATCAAAAAATGAAGTTTCCCACAGGATATTATATGACCTATGGAGGATCATTTGAAAATCTTAATAATGCCAAACAGCGTCTTATGATTGCTGTCCCGATTGCATTGGCTCTTATTTTCGTTATGCTGTTCCTGGCTTTTAATTCTGTTAAAGAAAGTTTACTTATCTATACTGCAATTCCACTTTCTATTATTGGTGGAGTATTTCTGATGGCATTACGGGGTATGCCTTTCAGTATAAGTGCGGGAGTAGGATTTATCGCACTTTTTGGAGTTGCGGTTTTAAATGGAATTGTTTTAATCTCAGAGTTTAACCGTCTTCATAAAAGAGGAATTAAAAATATAGTAAGAATTGTTATAGACGGAGGAGAATCAAGACTTCGTCCTGTTCTGATGACTGCTTTTGTGGCTTCATTAGGCTTTATTCCAATGGCTGTAAGCAATGGTGCGGGAGCGGAAGTACAGCGACCTTTGGCAACTGTAGTTATTGGCGGTCTGATGGTGGCCACTTTTCTCACTTTGTTTGTTTTGCCACTGCTTTATGTAAATATTGAAAAAGGATTTAAAATGAAAAAACACAATCATAAAAACTTTGCAGCTGTGTTGATTTTGATTTTCTGTATAATGGGAATCGGAATTAAATCCCAAACTCCAATCAACCTGCAAAATGCTATTAATACAGCACTAGAGAACAATAGAAATCTTAAAAATGAAAAACTGAAAACAGAATATTCAAAAGCATTAATCAAATCAGCGAATGATATTGCGCAAACGGGAATTTCAATGGATTACGGGCAGATCAATAGTGCTTACAACGATATGAAATTCGGAATTTCCCAGAATATTTCGTTTCCGACAGTGTATAAAAAACAGAAAAATGTATATACTGAAGAATGGAAAAGGTCTTTGCTGAATGTTTCTCTTAAAGAATATGAGCTGAAGAAAGCCGTGAGTCTTACCTTTTATAATATCCTGTATTGGAGAGACAAAGAGCAGCTTCTCCATGAAACATTAAAATTATACACCGATTTTCTGAACAAAGCAAGCATTCGTTTAAAAGCAGGTGAGAGTAATATTCTGGAAAAAACAACAGCTTCCAATCAGAAGTCAGCGATAGAAATTCAGTTGAAACAAGTAGAACAGGAACTTTCTGTTCTGAAATATCAACTTCAATGGTTGTTGAATACTGAAACAGATTTTTTTCCTGAGGATCAGAAATTATTTAATGGAGTTTCTAAAACTGAACTTAGCTTGCATCCTGCTATTAAATTGTTACAACAGCAGAAAAATGTTTCTGAGCAGCAGATTGCTCTTGAAAAGGCAAAAATGCTTCCCGGTCTTCAGTTGGCTTATAATCTTAACAGTTTCAGAGGAATGGGAGCCGATGATAAAGTGTATGGCCCTGCACCTCAGTTTCATTCTGTACAGCTGGGCGTTTCGGTTCCTATCTTTTCAGGAGGCCAGAAGTCAAGAATACAGGCTGCAAAAATTGCAGAATCAGTTGCTAAAAATGATCTGGAGAATACAGAATTTACCCTACAGAATCAGCTTAAAAAGATCACCAATATCTACCAGACTAATCTTGATATTGTTTCCCAATATGAAAGCTCAGAGCTGAAAAATGCCGATGTCATTACTGAAACAGCTAAGAAGCAGTTTCTGGCTGGTGAAATTAATTATCTGGAATTTGTCATATTGGTCAATCAGGCTGTTACCTTAAAGAATAATTATGCCGATGCCGTATGGAAACTGAATCAAAGTGCTATAGAACTGGAATATCTTACTTTAAACCCTTAACAATGAAACTTAAACTTAAAATTATATCATATTCTCTATCCGTAACATTGCTGCTGTTTTATCAATGCAAAGACCATAAAAAAACAGAACCGGTATCCGAGACTTCAAAAGATGAAAATATAGTGACTCTTACCGATGCACAGTTGCGAAATGCTCCGATAGAAACAACAACGCTTTCTTTACAGAAGATTTCTTCAGTTTTAAAGCTGAATGGAATGATTGATGTTCCGCCGCAAAATCTGGTTTCGGTAAGTATTCCTTTGGGAGGTTATCTCAAATCCAGCAATTTACTTCCTGGCAAACCGGTTTCAAAAGGACAGGTGATTGCTGTTATTGAAAACCCACAGTTTATTCAACTTCAACAGGATTATTTGATGGCAAAATCTAAAGTACATTTTGCCCAATTCGATTATAACCGTCAGAAAACACTGAATCAAAGCCAGGCAACCAGTGATAAAGTGATGCAGCAGGCACAATCTGAAATGAACAGTCAGAAAATCCTGATGAACTCTTTAGCTCAGCAACTTCGTCTTATCAACATCAATCCAGAATCGCTGAGCTCTGGAAATATTACGAAAAGTGTACCTGTTTATAGCAGTATCAATGGCTTTGTAAGCAAGGTCAATGTGAATATCGGAAAATATGTAAACCCGTCCGATGTCCTTTTTGAATTAATTAATCCTAATGATATTCACCTTACTCTTAAAGTCTATGAAAAGGATCTGAAAACCCTGAACAAAGGGCAGCGGTTCGCAGCATATACCAATACTGCTCCTGATAAAAAGTATTATGGAGAAATCTTATTGGTAAGTAAAGATGTTAATCCCGGAGGTTGGGCTGAAGTACATTGCCATTTTGAAAAATACGACCAGAGCCTTGTGCCGGGAATGTACATGAATGCAGAAATAGAAACGAGTACTGCGTTCTCCAATGCCGTACCTGAAGAGAGTATTGTCAATTTTGAAGGGAAAGATTTTGTTTTTGTGGAAGATAAAAAGCAAACCTATAGATTAACTCCTGTAAAATTGGGCGAAACGGAAAACGGATTCATACAGATTCTCAATTTTAATGATTTTAACAATAAAAAAATTGTAACCAAAAATGCCTATATCCTTCTTATGAAGCTTAAAAATACAGAAGGAGAATAGTTTGTGATTAATGAATAAGTATTTTAAAAAATCAAGTAAAATATAAAATTATGAAAACATCTTCTTTAATAAAAACAGGAGCCGGATTTGTCGCCCTATTGATAATTGCTATTCAGTTTTTTGATACTGACAAAAATATATCAGTTACTCCTTCGGAAAATGCAATTCAAAAACATTATCAGCTATCCTCTCATGTACAAGGTTTATTAAAAACAAGCTGTTATGACTGTCATTCTAACAATACTGCTTATCCTTGGTATAATCATATACAGCCGGTAAAATGGTGGTTGGCAGATCATGTCAATTCAGGAAAAAGACATTTGAATTTTGATGAATTCAATACCTATTCTAAAGAAAAGAAATTGAAAAAATTAGACGAGATTACTGAAGCGGTAAGAAGTGGGGAAATGCCTTTAAGCTCATATACAGTCATCCATCGTAATGCAAAATTATCTTCTGCAGATAAATCGGAAATAGAAAAGTGGGTATCTGAAGTTAAAAAACAGATTAAATAGCAGCGAATAAAAACATTGATTAAAAAATATTCAGTAAATTTAATACTACATCCATCTCGCATGAATTATAATATACCTGAAGACCTGAAAGGACTTACAGAAGCTGCGGTTACGGCTTCCAGAAAAAAATACGGTTATAACAGATTAGAAGCGATGAAGAAGGAAACATGGGTAGGTATGCTTCTTGACATTCTGAAAGAACCCATGCTTATTTTATTGATATGTGTTTCCCTTATCTATGTAATCATAGGAGATTATGGAGAAGCTGCATTTATGTTTGTTGCGATAGTAGGTATTACCGCTATTTCTTTTTATCAGGATAACCGAAGCAAGAAAGCACTGGAAGAGCTCGAAAAATTGAATGAACCTTTAAGTACGGTAATAAGAAATTCAAAGGTAATGAAAATTCCCACTTTTGAAATCGTTGTCGGTGATCTTTGTATTACTGAGGAAGGAAGTTTAATTAATGCTGATGGGAAGATTATCCACAGTAATGATTTTTCGGTTAATCAATCTTCTTTGACAGGAGAAAGCTTTTCTGTTTTCAAAGACAGTAAATCGGAAGATAATAAAGTATACAGTGGAACCATTACGGTTTCCGGATTGGCTGTTTTTGAGGTAGAACAAATAGGAAAAGAAACCAAAGTAGGGAAGATTGGGCAATCTATTCTTGGTATAAAAGAAGAAGCCTCGCCTTTACAGCTTCAGATCCGGAGTTTTGTAAAAGGAATGGCGATTATTGGGCTGGTTATCTTTACGGCAGTATGTGTTTTCAGCTATATTAAAACGCAAGATTTTGTTACCAGTTTATTAAGTGGTCTTACATTGGCGATGTCTGTACTTCCTGAGGAAATTCCTGTCGCTTTTACAACATTCATGGCTTTGGGAGCCTGGAAACTGATGCGTGAAGGAATCATTATCAAACGAAGCAGCATTGTTGAGACATTAGGAAGTGTGACGGTAATATGTACAGACAAGACGGGAACGATCACTGAAAATTCCATGCAGTTAAAACACCTTTATGATTATCAATCTGATACCATTTACGAGCAGGAAGACTTTACAATAAAAGAACTGGATGAACTCATTGATTATGCAATGTGGAGTAGTGAACCGGTACCTTTTGATCCGATGGAAATAACTTTACATAAGGTTTACGAACAAACTCAGGATTCAGATAAAAGGAAAGATTACCAGTTATTTCATGAATATCCGTTGGAAGGAAAACCTCCAATGATGACACATCTTTTCGAGAATGAACAAAAAGACAGAATTATTGCTGCTAAAGGAGCTCCTGAAGCTATTCTTAATGTTTCTGAGCTTTCAGAAGAAGAAAAGAATAAAGTACGAGAAGTCATTAAAAAATTCGGAGAACAAGGATATCGTGTTCTTGGGGTAGCCAAATCTCATTTTGAAGGAAACAATTTTCCTGTAAAACAACAGGATTTTACATTTGAATTTTTAGGATTGACTGTATTTTATGATCCTCCTAAAAAAGGAATAAAAGAAGTTTTTAAACATATCTATGACGCAGGGATTAAAGTAAAAGTCATTACAGGAGATAATGCAGACACAACAAAAGCGATTGCAATGCAGGCAGGAATTATAAATGAAAGTCCGGCAGTTAATGGAAGCGAAATAGCTGCAGGTTCTGAAGATGACCTGATGAAGCTCTGCGAAAATACAACTTTGTTTACAAGAATGTTTCCGGAAGCAAAGCTGGAAGTGGTGAATGCTCTGAAAGCACAAGGTAATGTAGTGGCAATGCTCGGCGATGGTGTGAATGACGGCCCAGCTTTAAAGGCAGCTCATATTGGAGTGGCGATGGGGAATAAAGGGACTGAGATTGCTAAATCGGCTGCTGCTTTGGTAATTACGAATGATGATCTGGAAAAGCTGGTGGTAGGAATTGCTGCAGGACGGAGAATTTATGCCAATATCAAAAAAGCGGTTCAGTATATTATTTCCATTCATATTCCTATTATACTTACGGTTTCTTTGCCATTATTCTTGGGGTGGATATTTCCTCACATATTTACACCGGTTCATGTTATTTTTCTCGAATTGGTTATGGGGCCTACCTGTTCTATTGTGTATGAAAATGAGCCTATTGAAAAAAATGCAATGAAGAGACCTCCGAGAGCACTTACAGAAACTTTCTTAAACTGGCGGGAGCTTACGGTAAGTATTATTCAGGGGCTGGTTATTACAGTAGGAATATTATGGATGTATCAGTATTCTGTTGATCTTAGAAATGATGAGGCAAAAACAAGAGCTTTGGTTTTCAGTACTTTGATATTTGCTAATATACTATTAAGTCTGGTGAACCGATCTTTCTATTACAGCATATTTGAAAGCTTTAAAAATCGTAATTTTCTACTGATGGGGATTTCGGCATTGGTTCTTGTACTGTTATTTATTATTCTGTATGTGAAACCTGTATCAGGATTCTTTAGTGTAGCACCTCTTGCTGTAAAGGAATTGGGGATAACATTGCTTGTTGCCGCTATTTCAGTATTATGGTTTGAGGTTTATAAACTTATAAAAAGGTATACAGGAAGAAAATAAAAAAAAATAATCCTTTCTGATAAAATATTTTATAATTTTGATTTGTGAAAAAGTTGATTTCCATATTGTTGTTATTTTTATATTTGGTTTCTACAACCGAATTGTATCAGCTTTTGAAAATCCCGGAACTTGTTGAACATTACATAGAGCATGAAGAATTCAATCCGGATATGACGGTTACTGCATTTCTGAGAACACATTATGATCATCCTGTGAAGGATGGTGATTACGGTAAAGATCAGAGACTTCCTTTTATCATACATTCTGCGCCTTTATCATTGGTTTTTACAATTAATCAGGGATTCAGTTTGGAAACGGCAATGTATCATTTCATTCCTTTACAAATGGATAAGATTCCTTCAAAAGATGAAGATCTTTGTTACAAAGGTTTTTTGAATTCCGTATGGGAACCGCCAAGATCTTCTTTTTCATAATTTAGTCTCAATTTGGTTTGTGCTCACAAACCAACATCATCAATTATTTTATATCATTAATTTCATAATAATGAAAACACTATTTTCAGCCATAGTAATGGTTGTATTCGCTGTTGGTATTCATGCGCAAAGCCGTTTGGAAAATGCCAAGAAACAAGCCTCACAAAATAAAGAACTTATCTTATTGAACTTTTCAGGTTCTGACTGGTGTATACCATGCATCAAGCTTCACAAAAATATCATCGAGACCGATGAATTTAAAAAGCTGGAAACAGAAAATGTCGTGGTTTACATCAATGCAGATTTTCCAAGAAATAAAAAGAATCAGCTTTCCCCGGAACTGAAAAAAGAAAATGCTACACTTGCTGATCAATACAACCAAAAAGGACTATTTCCTTATACATTGTTATTGAATGCTGAAGGTAAAGTCCTGAAAAGCTGGGAAGGGCTGCCTTCGGAAGATGCACTGGCTTTCAGCAAAGAAATAAAAAGTATAAAAGAAAATCAAAAATAAAAAAGGTATGTTAAGAGAATTCAAAAGACCTCAGAAACTAATGGGGAACGCTTTTGAAATTACCGTTGTAAGCGATGATGAAAATTCTGCAAATCAGCATATCGATGCAGCGATTAACGAAATCAGAAGAATTGAAAAGCTTTTGACCACATTCAATGAGGAAAGCCAGACCAATCTGATCAATAGAAATGCTGGAATTAAGCCTGTAAAAGTGGATTGGGAGATTTTTGATCTGATTGAAAGAAGCCTTAGAATCAGCAGAATAACAGACGGCTATTTCGATATTTCCTATGGGGGAATCGATAAAAGTTTCTGGAATTTCGATCGTGAAATGAAAGAGCTTCCGAATCCTGAACTGATTAAAGATCATCTGAAACTCGTTAATTATCAGAATATTATTCTTACCCGCGAAAAGCAGACTGTTTTCCTCAAAGAAAAAGATATGCGGATCGGTTTTGGAGGAATCGGTAAGGGGTATGCTGCAGAAATGGCAAAACAGATGCTTCAAAACAGAGGTGTAAATTCCGGAATTGTGAATGCTTCGGGTGATTTAACGACATGGGGAAATCAGGCAGACGGAAAACCCTGGACTGTCGGAATTGCTGATCCCGATAACGCCAAACAGCCTTTTTCTTATATGAATATTACCAATATGGCGGTGGCAACTTCCGGAAATTATGAAAAATTCGTCGTGATCAACGGTAAAAAATATTCTCATACCATCAATCCCAAAACAGGAATGCCTGTTTCGGGCGTGAAAAGTGTTACGATCTTTTGTCCTAACGCAGAAATTGCAGATGCAATGGCAACTCCGGTAAGTATTATGGGAATTGATGCGGCGCTTAATATGATCAATCAGATCAATCATCTGGAATGCATCATTATTGATGATCAGGACAAAATTTATTCATCTCAAAACATTAATTTAAAATGAAAAACCTTATAAAGATATTAGCTTGCTTACTAATCATAGTTGCGTCAGTACAGTCCTGCACAACGGTAAAAGAGTACGAGAAAAACAAATTAAACGATGCTGAAATGGCTCTTGGAAACAGAAAAATTGAAAAAACCGAACTGAGCTTTCAATCATACAGAGAAGGATCTTCGGGTGCGAATGCAGGAAAAGTAGGTGGTGGTTGCGGATGTAATTAAAAAGAGTAATCGTAAAATTTAATTGTGATTCAAAAATGAAAAAATTGATCGTAAGTGTTATTGCTCTTTTCGGAATTTTCAACGCAAAAGCACAGGAAAACACAAATAACGAACAGCCTAAAAAACTGACTTTCGATGAAGCTAATTTGGTTTCAAGCTATTACAAGCAAAACGGAAACAATTCCGCAGTGACGGGAGGAATCGGTACGGAAAAACTGACTGACATCTCGAATACCATTGACGTAACTATGGTAAAGTACGATAAGAAAGACAGGAAAAATAAATTCGATTTCAGTGTCGGGATCGATCACTATACTTCTGCTTCTTCGGATATGATCGATCTGAAAGCCAATTCATCCGCTTCCCACGCAGACAACAGAATTTATCCTGCATTAAGCTGGAGCCGTGAGAATAATGAAAAAGGAACAACTTTAATGGCGGGTGTCTCCACTTCCTTCGAGTTCGATTACACATCGTACGGAGCAAACATTGGGTTTTCACAAAAGACAAAGAACAGAATGGGAGAGTTTACGGCGAAATTTCAGGCTTATCTGGATCAGGTAAAACTTATTGCTCCGATTGAGCTCAGAACAAACGGAAGCACCGGAGGAGAACACGAAAATTACGGAACCAGCGGAAGAAATACTTTTGCGCTGTCACTTTCTTATTCGCAGATCATTAATCAGAATTTTCAGGTTGAATTTTTGGCGGACGGTGTTCAGCAGACGGGATATTTAAGTTTGCCTTTCCACAGGGTTTATTTCAATGATAATTCAGTTCATCAGGAAGCTTTGCCGGATAAAAGGTTTAAAATTCCTTTGGGAGTAAGAGCGAATTATTTCCTAGGAGACAAAGTGATTCTGCGAGCGTATTATCGTTATTATACCGATGATTGGGGCTTAAAATCGAATACACTCAGTTTAGAAACACCGGTAAAAATTTCACCTTTTATTTCGGTAAGTCCATTTTACAGGTACTATTCTCAGACTGCAGCTAAATATTTTGCACCTTATCAAGAGCACACGGCTTTTGATGATTTTTATACCAGTAATTATGATCTTTCAAAATTCAGCAGTAATTTTTACGGGGCAGGAATCAGAATAACTCCGAAAAACGGTTTATTCGGTGTTGAAAGGCTGAATATGTTAGAAATAAGATATGGACATTATACGAAATCCATAGGAATGAAATCAGATATTATATCTCTGAATCTTAGATTTAAATAAAAATTATTTAAAAAAAAGACTTACTGAATATTTTCGGTAAGTCTTTTTTTTCAGAAAAGTCTGAACCTATTTCTATTTGTTTACTTTCACACAACGGTATACTAATATTTGCATGTGAAATTTGGTCTTTTAGCGTGAAGTTGTGCAGATCAATTTTCAAAGAATTTTCAAAGAATACAATTATGTTTTATCATTATCTTTAACAGTCTTTGAATTGGATTTTGCAGACGATTAAAAACTAAAACCAAAACTTAAGTATATGAAAACAAATTTATTATCAGGTAGGTTTCTTGGTAAAACGATTCTACTGTTATTATTATTTTTTGTACTGAATTCATTTGCTTATGCTCAGAAAGTTTATGCAGGTACACAACATTCGCAGATTTATGGATTGTGTGTGGCATGTTCTATTCTGGATGCACAAAATACCCTAGGAGATAATGAAGATGATTATTCTTCTATGGTGATTCCCATTGGTGCTATTGCCAGAATTGAACAGACTTTGATTTTTCCGACAGTAACCAAACAGGAAAAGATTATTATAGGGATCGGTACAGGGCAGGGGAGTTTATCGGTACAGCTACTGAGTGGTGTTTCCATAGAAACATTTAACGGGAATATTTCAAATAATGATTATCAGATCGTTAATAATGAAATTCTTAAGCTTGGTATATCTAATCCAACACGAGGAACCGTGGAGCTGTTTGTTTCTAAACCTTTTGATCGTGTAAGGGTGACTTTAAACAGTGGACTTCTAAATCTTAATGGGGGACTTAAAATTTATTATGCTTATCACAGGCCTCACGGCTGTACGTATCCACCTTTTGATCCTCTGCATTACTATTCGTTTAACGGAAGTCTCAATGATCCCGTAAACGGATACGGGATGACGAGTGCTCTCCCTCCTGTTTACCAAAATAATATGCGCTGTGGGCAGGGGTTGGGAACCACGGATGATCAATCCAAATATAGTCTTACAGGTGAAATCAAAAAAATAAATGGGAAGACATCCCGAGACATTGCCCTTAATCACAGTATTTCATTTTGGGCTAAAATTGCACCTAAGCAACCCGGAAAGAAATCTCCTTCACTAGCAGTTGAACCGATATTGGATAGGTTGGCTGTACTACCGGATAGTCTAAAGCTTGCCATTTCTTCCGCCTATCCCAGTTTTGGGCTGGGGGATAATACAGAGTTTGGCTGGGCTCCTAATACATCGTCTTTATTTGAACACTATCTAATCAGGAATAAGGATGGATTAATGGAAGTATTTAAAAATGGTCAACTAGTGGTCAATGGAGGAGCTAATTTTTATTTTGACCTGAATCCTTTCGAGGCTATTATCAATCTGGTGGGGAATAACATCTCCAATATTGTTACCTTGGATCGGGCACAGATTGATGAATTGATCGTATATGATAAAGCCTTGACATGGGAAGAAATAAAGATGTTATATGATTCTTATAACTGGAACGTCAGTGGTCCATCATCTGTCCCGGGTGTAACGTCCAAAACTGATTTTAAAGAGGATATAATAGTAAAAGTTTCTCCCAATCCTACCACAGGTACTGTCAGTTTAGAAGGAAATTTAGATTTGGAGAAGTCAGAAGTTTTCATCAGTAATCTTTCCGGAAAAGAAGTATACCGTACTAAACTGATTTCAAAATCTTTTGATATTCCTTCTTATCTGCCTGTAGGGATGTATTTTATTCTTATTAAAACCAGAGGTGAAAAAGTATATAATCGTAAAATTATTCTCAACAGATAATCTTTTTTATAACATCTTAAAAAGATGCTTATGGAGGGAAAGATAATGGCGATTAGGCTACGCTACGATAACGCAGTAATCCTATCTAATGGTTCATCGAAGTCTGTAGCTTAGACATGACAATTTAAAGTGTTACTTTTTGGCTACCAGTGACCTTGACGAGCATATCTTCAAACATTTTTATAGATGATTTGGTTCGTTTGAGCAAAATTAAAAAGTATTATTGCTTTCATTTAGATATTTGTGTATATAATTGATCTTTGCGAAAACTTTTGCTTCACCAAAAAATGTATATAAGTTTTATTAATAATTTTTATCTACTGTTCTTATTAATATTTTAAAATACCTCCACTATTATATTATTCTTTATACTTTGAAATCTGGTTTTTAAATATTAGTTTTGGTCAGCTGATATTTAAAAAAAACATAGCTTAAACAATAAACAAAACCATTTTCTATAATGTATGTGGAGTATGCAGATAACTTGTAAGGCTAAATATAAAATAATAAGATTTTTATTTAGTTTTGGCTCTCTTTTCCTATTTATACAAATCTTTTCTCAGGCTAAGATTGATGTAAATAAGAGAAAATTATTCTATCAACAATACGATGATAAATCATATAATCCGGATAAACTGTTGGCAAGAGCAAAAAATATGCTTAAATACGCACAGAATGATTATGAAAAAGCCCTTGCTTACTCTAATTTGGGTGATTGCTTGTATGGACAAGGAAATTATTTGGAATCTGTAAAAATTTTGCAAAAAGCAGATTCTCTTATAAAGAAAACCGACTCTATCCAAAATCGAATAACAATATTATATTCACTTATAAATTCATACCGAAGAGCAGAACTAATAGTAGAATCCGAGGAAACGTGGGAATTGGTAAAAGGGCTTGATAAGGAATCAAGTCCATTTATTAAGACTGCAAATTTATTATATACTCAGGCAAAAATTTTTGATATTGATGGCAATTTTTGCAAAGCAGCAGATACCAGAGAAAAATATATTCAGCATATCAGAAAAATACCAAACACAGAGTATAAGAATATGTTCGATTTTGCAATGCTGGTGCAATTGTGTTATGAACAAATTAGATGTGGTAGAATTGATGAAGCTAAAGAAACTTTAGAAAAAACTGAAATTGCTCTCAAAAAAATTAAAAATAAATCTCCTATAAACTTATATGAGTTTTATTTATTGGATAAAGCTCTTATTAATGTCAAAGATAATAATTTGTCCGAGGCGAGAAAAAACTTCGACTTGGCTTATTCTCAGCCCAATATAGATAGAATTGTTATCAAAGAAATTCTAATGAATAGATTGCAAGCCAACATTGATACACCCACAGAGCAATTAAAATTTTCGAAAATCATTTCTGATATTACAAATTCTCAAATTACAGTTACAAAGAATCTAACAATAGAAGAAACCACTAAAGATAAAAATAGCATAAAAGAAAAAAAAGAAAATATAAAGCTAAATCTGATCATTTTTATTTTTATTATCATTGTATTAATCATATGTGTTATTTTCATTTTTAGAGCAAAAAATAAAAACATAAAATCAAGATATCAAAAAATCATTAAGGACCTTGAAAATCAGCATTCAGAACCCACCATTTTTTCAGAGTCTCAAACAAGTACAAGCGATTTCTCCAAGGAAAAAATCTTAATAAGCGAGGAAACGGAAAGAGAAATTCTAAAAAAACTGGATGCTTTTGAAAAGAAAAGACTTTATACAACTAAAGGAATTTCTGCAGCACAAATGTCTGTAATGCTTAAAACAAATACAAAGTATCTTAATTACATTATAAAAAAATATAGGAATTCGGATTTTTACAATTACATCAATACCCAACGGATTAATTATATTGTGAAAGAACTTCACGATAATCCTCACTTACTACAATATAAGATTTCTGTATTAGCTGATATGTGTGGCTACAATTCTCATAGCCAATTTGGAAGTATTTTTAAATCAATTAAGAATATTTCTCCCAGCCAGTATATTAGTTTTTTAACTGAGGAACAGAAAAATAAATCTTAAGTTCAGTAGGAATTTTTTTACTCAAAATATCTATACCATCATTTTCGGTTTTTACTGTTTAAGTGATGGCTTTGTCATGTTATTTTTTATCTCTTTCTAATTACAAATTTTAAGTTGATGCTGAATTATGAGCATACTCATGCTTCTAGCTGTTCTAGAATTCTAAACTTTCAATAATACTTTAAAAAAGCCCTTATACAATTAAGCCGTATTGACTATCAGTATTTTAATGTTCGGTTGAGCTATCTTGATTCCTGCTATTTTATAGTGTTTTTGTTTTCATTCTCTAATATCAATACTAGTTTTGCCTCGTGAAATTTTAGAAGAAACGAACATTTTATATTGTATAACATCGCCATATCCAAACTAAAAATAGGATTAAATATCCGCTAAAAATAACGATACATCCATTGATAAAAGGGGATAAATAGACGCTACCAATATCATAGTGATAACACTTTAAAAACACTAATTAATATATATAGAAACCAAAAAAATATAACTCTAGGGAATGAAAAAACACATTTACGGACTAATTATTTTCTGTCTTTTTGGTAAAAACATAAAGGCCCAAAACGGATATATTTATGTTCACAAAAAGGCTATAAGTGAAGTGGCCTCGCTCAATTTTAATTTTAGTTTAACTGATTCCGGAGGCAATTCTGTTGCTAATTTTACCCTTAATGATAAACCAGAGGGATTTAATTCATTTGATCTAGGAAATAGTCATGATACCGGAGAAGGGCAATTATGGACTGTTGTCAATAATAATAGTATTGCACAAGAGGTACATACTGTTGCCGGAACAATTTATACAAGGCCAGTGGGGAGCTCTAATTGGCTTGGAACCTCAATTAACAATGCAAAATCTGTAGATGGAATAGGGCAGAATACTGCTGTATATTCCGATGCATCTGGTAATGTGGGATTGTACAATAATGGAAATTCTATTGTTATTTGGTCACCCGCTTCCCATTCTAATGTAGGAATTGTAGATGTTGCTTCTGGTGGGCCTACAGGAATTATAGCTGTAATAGGTGATAATGGAATGATATACAAATACACAGGAGATGGAACTAATGACTCATGGATTGTATTTTCGAAAGTAACGAATAACGGGACTAGTCTTCCATTTCGATTAGATGTACATCCAGGTACGGGAGATGTTGTTTTTATAAAGAACAAAGGTGATGGGAATATTTACAGAATATCTTCTTCGGATCCCTCTTCAGCAGTGCCGGTTATTGTTACCAATGCACCTTCAGGTAATGCCCCAGACACCGCACGTGATATTGCCGTTAGTAATAATGATAATGTATATGCAAATTATGGTGCGACTATCTCTCGGTATGCTAATGGATCGTGGACTACAAACCCAAGGTCAAGAAATTTATATGGTCTTACGGCGGGGGTTAGTGATCAGGTTTGGTCTATTAATAAAAATAATTCCAATCTTATTCAGCATACGATTTATACTAGAACATCAACAGGGGATTGGCTAGATGATGAAAGAGTAAGAACCAGTACAAATGGTAATTCTATAATGATTCCGGTTCCGGCAGGAGTTTACAGCCTTTCTGAGATAGTTCCGTCGGGATGGAATAATAGTGATATCAAACTATATGATCCTACTAATAACAGTTCTGCAAATTTGGCGAGTTCCACCTCTACAATAAATGTTTCTGCCAATGAAGTGGTTAATATAGTTTATAGTAATGTTTTAGAAAATCCCATAGTAACCCCTGCTGTTTGTGCTACAAACTATATCTTAACTTTTGGGCAAGGTGCTTCTACCTATGGAAATGCGGCACAGGGATTTACTTCATATCATTATTTTGCTAACGGACAAGTGGCTGATGGCTATTATACTTTAGCTAAAACAAGTACGGGATGGTTTGCTGGTGGACCGGTACCGCCTTTATTAAATCATACTCCTAATGATCCTAACGGCTATTTTGCACTTTTCAATGCTTCATATGCAACAGATGACTTCTTTAGGCAAACAGTTACAGGTTTATCCGTAGGTACAAAGTATGAATTTGCCTTTTGGGTTGCAGATCTAGGCCCTTCATTCTCTATACGTCCAAATGTTACAATGGGAATAGTAGATCCTAATAGTGGAACTTTATTGGCTTCTATTAATACAGGAGATATTTCATCTACTATCTGGAAGAGGTATAGTTTTACGTTTACTGCTACTTCTACAACCGGAGAGATATTTTTAAAGAATAACTCAGTTGGAGGTGATGGGAATGATATTGCCATTGATGATATCACCTTTGCACCGGCTCCTCCGGACATACCCAACGTTGAAATGACAGGCGGGTTAACAACTATATGCAGCAATATGAGTAGTAATCCTACACAATACCAGTTTACAAATTCTCTGGCAGGCGGGGTTTGGAGCTCAGATAATCCAAGTTTAATTACAATTAACCCTAATACAGGACTTGCTTCAGCCGTTTATGGAGCTTCCGGAACTGCAGAAATTATTTATAATCACACGAATGCAAGTGGTTGTGTCAGCGAATCAAAATTAGTAGTAAATGTAGGGAATTGCTCTTGCTATAATCCGGTTACAAATACAAATGCGGGTATCGATACAAAATTGGGTATAACCCTACAACAAAGGGCTGGTGCCGATAATGGAAATTGGCCAATGATCAGAAAATCAGCATATGCTGTTTTAGAATCCAATACCAAGGGCGTTGTGATTACGAGGGTTCCAACCGCTGGGTTATCTGCAATCACAACTCCACAAGAGGGAATGATGGTATATGATACTACAGAAAAATGCTTGAAAATATATAGCGATGGAACTTGGAAATGTTTTTCTACCCCGTCTTGTCCGTAATTATTATTCCTCTTTTAAATTTAAACCGTTAGACATGAAAAAAATTATAACGCTAAGTGCAATATTTCTATATAAAATATTTTTTGCCCAAGTAATTTTTGGTGATGCAATAGGAATGGCAGCTAATAAAACTTCCGTATTGCTAGAATTTGCAAACACAAATAATAAAGGTATTATACTGCCTTACGTAAAAAGTCTGCCTAGTGCAGCTACTCCTGGAACACTCCTGCTGGATGCTTCCAACCCTTCAAAAGCAAGAATTAAATATTATAACGGGGCTTGGCAGGATCTAAGTGGGAAAGACGGTAACATGGGAACGGTTCTTACTCAACAAACAAATGATATCGAAAATACTAATGCAAAAGTTATTATCGGATCTAATACCAGTTCTGCAGATGGATTATTAATATTGGAGTCAGTAACAAAAGCGATGATTATACCTATTGTAAGCGATGTTAATAATATCCCCAGTCCATCACCTGGCATGATGGTGTATATTAATAAAATTGGTGCTAAAAGATTAGCTTTTTTTAATGGCTCTGTTTGGTCTTTCTGGGCATCAAATTAAGTGATTATTCAATTAATATCACTGTTGTTTAATAGGAACAGTGATAAATAAAAATTAATTGCCTTCTTATTTTCCTCAAAATAAAAAAACACAACTTCAATATATATATAGTAAATAAAGAAGGCAACATTTTTAATATTCTCTCAAAAACCTTATAGAATTTTCATGAAATTTAATAACTATAGCCATGCACGAATATTTTTAATAATAAATTGTTTTCTGCTCATTATTACTTTTCTATATCTGTTTTTTTTAATTGTTTTTTATAATATTTCAGAAATACTATTAATGATCATTTCTCTTACATTTATCGTAATCTGGTTAATTAATAATTTGATTTTTACTAATAAAATTGAAATTGACAGTACGAGTGAAGTCCTTAGTATTATTATTTCTCATCCTTTCATGAAAAAGCACATCCATAACTCAAAGATGCTTACAGAATTTCCAAAACAAAGACTTGTTAAATACAAAATAAAGAGGACACTATTTAAAACAAATCTTAAAATATCATTTAGACGAGGAGAAATGTACAAGCCTGGTCTTCATAACCAATCATTCAAATTTTATAGATTAAATAATGCTCAGCAGTTATGTTTAGAAAGTGAATTAACAAAAATTATAAATCAGAACAATGAGTTTATATAAAGACATACACATAGGGAAGCTGATTAAAATAAGGGTCAATGAAGCGGATATAGATATTTTAAGAATTTGTAATTTTTTCAACTTAAATGCTGTAGAAATTGAAAATATTTACAATCAACCATCTTTAGATTCAGAAATTCTTCTTAGATGGTCTAAGCTTCTCGAATACGATTTTTTCAGACTATACTCCCAGCATCTTATATTATATTCTCCACCGGCTTCCCTTAAGCAAACTGGGATATCTGGTAAAAAGCATTCATTGCCCATATTCAAGAAAAATATTTATACAAAAGAAGTTATAGATTTTCTGGTGGAGCTTGTAGAATCTGGAGATAAAACTATAAAACAGGTAATAGAAGATTATAGAATTCCAAAAACTACTTTACATAAATGGATAGACAAATACAAAAAAAAATATTGAAACCTGATTACAGGCGAATCTATAATGACTTGATTGATAGAAGATATCCGGAGAGAAAAATGGAATTTAAATCTATATTAGATAAAAAAACACTATCAACTCTTGAGGTTATTAAATTAAATCAAAGAATATTCGGAGGAAATGAATATTTTATTTCAAATCAGAAACATCGGTCTTATGATAAAAAAGCTATCTTAGAAATTCTTGACTATCAAAAAATAAATAAGTTGAATAATAAACAATTAGCATTAAAATTCAATATGAGCCGTAATACGATTGGAAAATGGAAAAAGATATTTTTATGAATTCATTTTGATTTTTTGTGATTTAAATAATCTAGAAAAAAGATTATTTAAATCATTTTGCAAAGATTATAAAAAAATAGCGCCAACTGTCTTCAGTTGGCACTATTTGGCTATTTGTCCAAGACGAGCATATCTTCAAACACTTTTATAGATGATTTGTTTCGTTTGAGTCAAATTAAACAATTAATTTTTATCTCCCGAACAACATTTAGATTTTTGTAGTGATACAGTTTGACTTTTCATCCGAATTAATAGAGGAATCGTACGAATTGAAGAATGTTTGATGGCCTTAGATTGTTGTCATTTATTATTTTTACAGTTAAATAAAATTCTAAATTATGTTGTTTCATCTAAATTAAATATCGCCGATGAATATTTAAATTCTATCTTATAACCGCTCTGTTTTACATCGGCTACAATCTTCTTATAATCCAGCAAAAATTAATTCTTGCCGGGTTTATCTCTTTTCAATTCTCTTTCAATCTCATTGACTTCAGGTAACGGGAGATTGTAATTATTGATCATACATTCGATTATTCGCTCATCAGTCAGGTCTCCGACCTTATTAATAAAAAGGCTATTGCTCTCTTTTAAAAATCTGAGGAATTGTTTGTAATAATTGTCTTTGCCTATCAACGGTGGATTAAAAGTCGCTCTTTTGTCATCATTCACGATAATATCATTGAAATTGGTATTCATTAGCACGGTCTGAAAGAACGATTCAGCAGGAAGCAGAGTATGCAGATAATAATCTTCAAAGTCCATCACCTTCTCATTGTTGATTAAGAAAGAGCATGTTTCCCGTGTAAAAATAAACCATTTGCCACCAATGTATGGAGTGACATTCTTCATAAAGTCTCTTTTGTAGATTAATGAGGATATCCTGTGTGTGAGTTCTGTAAAGTGATTCTGAATCCTTTGCAACGTATCGGGTCTGTAAAACTTCTGATCGTAGTAGAAAATGTAGTTTCTTCCCACATTGACCGTCAGAAACTGCCTGATGATCTGCTGAGACCTCAATGGGAGGTCTTCGCCACTTAGGTTGACAAGATAATCCCATTCTTTGCTGGCATTGAGTAAGAATTCCATCGCGTTGAGCTCAGCATGGATCATGCTGAAGCCCCCTGAGACGATATTCATACTTTCCAGAATGTAGACATTCGGATATTGAACGATATAATCCTGGATCGCTTCCGTTGTTTCAGAGCTGGCTTTCCGGTCAATGTGTATCAGGTAGAATTGATCACGGGTATAAATTTTTTCAAACAAGGCTTTAAAGGTCTCAGGTCGCTGGTGTACCATAATGAAATAAGCAATACGAACCTGTGGTGAGGAATGCTCTCCAATGGGTTGAGATAGGGTCTGGGGTATAGTTGGATGGGTCTGCATGTTTACGGAATTTTTGATCATCCGCACTGTGCAAATAATTCTTCTGTGTGCGTAATGTACAAATAAAATAATGATAATCAATTATTTATATTTTTTAATTTTGAAGAATATAGTTCTACATTTGCATAGTATTCATAAAGAAAGGTTCCTGCCTTTGCTTAACCGGTCCCATGACACCGATCGGTCTTGCTTCTACAGTTCCCGTTTATAGATCCAATTTTTTAATGATATTGAGAATCTCGATTCTTTTGATCTTAAAAAGTGACCCGATATTGCAGGCCAAGATATTTAGATATCTTATGCATAACATCAATGAGTCGCGCAAAGAATGATAGGTAGATAAAACAAATGTTTGAGTTTGTCCTACTGATCATCATTAACTTCAAAAATGAAATCTGTAAAGTATACAGATCCCATTATATTAATCTTTAATTTTATTACAATGCAAAAAGGCACCGTAAAATTTTTCAATGAAGCAAAAGGCTTCGGTTTCATCGCACCATCAGAAGGTGGCGCAGACATCTTTGTACATACCTCAGGACTTCAGTCAAGAGGCATCCGTGAGAACGACGAGGTTGTTTTCAACGTACAGAAAGGAGATAAAGGTTTAAGTGCAATCAACGTCAAATTGGCATAATCTGATCAGTATAGTAATTATTATTATTATTATTATATTAGTTATATTACCGACCTCCCGCATATTGCGAGAGGCTTTTTATCTTTTTACGGAAATCATACTGCTGCCATTGAACTATTAAATCAGAAAATATATGCAGATCATCAACAATTACGAAGAATATAAGTCACTGGAAGGAGTCATGGTCGGAAGTTCTCCATGGCACACGATTGATCAACAGCAGATCGACAGATTTGCAGACGCCACTTTGGATCACCAGTGGATTCATGTGGATAGCGAGAGGGCATCCATTGAAAGTCCCTACGGATCAACCATCGCCCACGGATACCTGACCCTTGCGCTGATTCCTTATCTATGGAAGCAAATCGCATCGGTGCAGAATGTAAACCTTGAGATCAATTACGGAATTGAAGACCTGAGATTCTGCATGCCTGTAAAAGTGAATTCTGAAGTATCATTGCAGGCGACGATCAGATCGGTGAATGACCTTCGGGGAATGGTCAAGGTCGTTGTCGGAGCAAGGCTCGTAGTAAGGGATGAGTCGAAACCCGCCTACACTGGCAATGTGGTATTTCTGTATCAATTCAAATAGAGCTACTATTTCTTTCAAATAAACTTACCGGTTAATGGCTTATCTGCGCATTGATCGCATTTTGTTGTAGAAAGATGATAAGCTCTTAACCAATCAAAAATTAAATTAGGTTCTTCTTTATGAATCAACATAAATACTTACGGTATTGGACGATTGTCGTGCCGGTTTTATCATGGCTCTTCTATTTTGGAGCTTCATTTTTTCATCAGGTTATTATTCGATCCTGCTAACTGCACTATTGCTGGGAAGCGTGCTAACAGCGGTCTATCACTCCGAAGTGCTTGCACAACAGCTCGGTGAGCCTTTTGGCACCCTTCTTCTGGCATTTGCCATAACAGTTATTGAGGTTGGTTTGATTATTTCCATTATGCTTGGAGCCAAAGGTCTGGAGACTATTACTCTGGCAAGAGATACGGTTTTTGCAGCAGTTATGCTCATCCTTAATGGAATTATCGGTATCTGTATTGTTATTGGATCAATAAGATACAGGGAGCAGTCCTTCACTTTGAAAGGCGTAAGTACGGCGCTTATCACTCTGACAGCAGTGGTTGTTTTTGTTCTGATATTACCTAACTACACGGTCAGTCACAAAGGAGGTGAGTATACCTCTTTTCAACTTTTTTTTATTGCTTTGTTATGTCTGGCGCTGTATCTCGGTTTCACAATGGTACAGACGATCAGGCATCGGAGCTTTTTTATATCGCCCAGTGACAAAGCGAAGGAAAAAACTATGAAAGATGATGGTAAAATTAAAGTTTCAAGAAAGAATATGTATATCAGCAGTTTTATACTGATCGTAAGTTTGGGCGTGGTTGTTCTGATGGCTAAGCTTCTGTCAAAAGATGTAGAATATCTTGTGGTGGCTGTGGGAGCACCAAGATCCGCAGTGGGTGTTATCATTGCAGGAATTGTGCTCTTACCGGAAGCTCTTGCGGCAGTCAGGGCGGCCAAAAATGACCGGATACAGACTTCGCTGAACCTGGCATTTGGCTCTGCGCTGGCAAGCATCGGACTGAGTATTCCTGCCATTGCAATCATATCGGTATTCAGCGGAATCCGGATGACGTTGGGAATAGACATCAAATCGACCGTTCTTCTGGGACTATCGCTATTTATCATCACAATTTCGCTGGCCACAGGAAAAACCAATATTATGCAGGGAGTTGTGCTTATCGGGATATTTATGATCTACCTTTTTATCACGATTGTTCCCTAAATCTTTCAACGAGATTGTCAAATGATATTCTTATGCTGCAAATCATAAAGTGTAGTAGACATTAAAAGTTATATTCATCAATAATTTAATAATACTATGATTGAGGAGGACTGCCTGAGACTGCACGACGCTGAATTCAGTACATTTGCCGTAGGCACTCTGCTTTTAGCAGAGATGAGGAGGTGACGCATTACTTTCAGGTTGTAAGTGGGCTGATAACATTTGCCCAAGTTGATTCTGAAGGAAATAACATAATCTGCACCATTTTGGGTAGAGGTGAGGGAAACTATGCCACATCAATAGAATTTTCATCTTCCTTTGATGTCATTGCCATTACAGACTGCACTGTTTTTCTAATGCCCAAAGAAAGTATCATAGATATGATCACAACCGAAAAGGTAATGATGTTGCATATCCTGAAATATCTTTCCGAGCAATTGTATGGAAACAAATCGCATCGAGTTTAATAAATCTCCCTCCGACAAAATCATAGAGCTCTTTCATTTTTTAAAGTTTGAAGAGACTGACCAGGAACTGTTCTCTTTGGAAATTGATCTAAATCTTGATCAAATTGCAATCTTAATGACATCCTCCTGGTAGACCATAATGCCATAAGTTTCTCCTAATTCCTTTTCAAAAACCTCATGAAAATACTCAAATTTTGTAGGATGGTTATGTCTGAAAATATATTCCCGCATCATTCCGCTTTGAGCCACTCCAGGTCGGATAATGGAAAAGGCTGCAATCAGCACCTTGTAGTTGTTGCATTTTAGTTTTCCAAGTAATCCTCTCATAGCAGGACTACTACATTGAAGGCGGAGCAATGTTTTTCATCGTTCCGGACCAGGTTGTAAAATGCGACCCTACTCAATGAAACTGAAAAGCGCTCCGGATGGATGTTATTTTTTCATCCAGATTTTTTATGGTGTACTTAAATGGCTAATAGAATAAAACAATATTTATTTCCTTAATTGTTGGTTTAGTATTAGCTAATCTTTTTAAATAATTTTTTCTTTAGTGAGGAGAACTGCTAATTGAAATAATGTTTTTGCCTGATATTGTTTAGAGATTGTATTTAATCGTTTTTCAATTAAACTTTTACTGATGGTGATAGAGTGGTAAGTAATGAGTTGTTCCCTGATTTCTGTTATCTTATAACCTTCTGACAAGTATTTTATAATGAGTAGATCTCTCTTTTCCATTGTTTAAAGATAATGATTTTCAATTTGGATGTTGGAATCAATTGATGTATGGGAACTGAAATAAGATGTATATTAAACTAGTAAAATTAATGCATTCTAACGGCTTAACAAATTTTAAATTTAAATTTCTCATTCATTGCTTTCCATTAAAAGATTTTCGTATAGTAAAGGTCTGTTAAGCTACAGGGTTTCTATTAATAATCGAGTACGGTCATACGGTGATTCCCAAAATCTTCTGATTTTTGTTTCCAAATTATTTTCCTTCATCAAAGACTCTTGATAAGAATCTTCAGGAAATAAATTTACATGATCTGATTGAATTGAAATTGAAAAATGATTTATTTGATCTATAAAATACCCTTCTTCTTTTAATTCACGCAACACGTCCAAAAACAATAAATCCAGCGCCTTATAATCAATTTCAGTTTTAATATCTTTCAGAATTTCATCTATAGAAATAGATTGATGATAATCCATTTTTTCAGGGTTCCATAAATGATTGTAATCTATTGTTTGCTTGTTAATTTCTAATCTGAAAGTAGTAAGACTTCCTGCATATAAACTGTATAGATTATGCGTTCTGTTTTTTGTAATAATTACACCATATAAGCTATCCTGATTGTTGGTGACAGCTGAATTTAATTGACTAAAACTCTCTATAAAAGAATTTCTCAAAGTGGTTTTATGATGTTGTAAGCTTTCATAAGCGGAATTAACCTGTTGTATGTTGTCAAATTTTTTAGAATCTAAAGCCTCTACAGCCTGAATTAACATTTGAGAAAAAGTTATTTCCAGATCAATCAAATGATCATCTTCTATTAAAAATAGCTGTTGATTTTCAATGTGTGCAACAATGAGATTTTCATTGTATGCATCACCGATAGCAATATAATCAGTATACCCTAATTCCTGAATCATCTCATTTTGCTCTACAAAATCATCTTCCTCATTAAAAACTTCCCCAAATAAATTCTCATTAAATCCGAAAATGTTGAGATAGGATATAAAAAAGTCAGGAATAGGTTTTCCTAAATTCTCATTTAGTGCTCTGATATCTTCTAAGCTAAGTCCCTTTTCTTGTTCAAACCTGTTCATTTGGATTAATGTTTCGATTACCTTCTTCATGACGTATTTTTAGTTGATCTTTTGTTTTCAAAGTAAAGCTTTTAAAATCTGCTAATCACTCCCTATAATCAGTGATTTTATCCTGGTGACTGTAAGGAAATGTAAACCGCCTTGGTTTTGTACAGAGTATTTATTTACTGACTTTTTGTTGACATAGCATTAAATAGATTGGTAAAGTAGGAGTGTTAAAATATACTAAAAAAAAGCAATTTTCCATAAACAGTGATGTATGTGGCATGCGCATTGTTACTGTTTAAAAAGGTTTTTAAGAGAAAACTTGTTTAACACCACATCACTTTACTTATAATTCATTTTGAACTTTTGCCTCCCTATTGACACGGGAGGTTTTTTTATGACAAGAGTATGAATCTTTATCATTATAATGTTTAGGCAATATGGTTTTTTATTGATGCTGTAATCCTTTATAAAAGTAAACCGCATTTTTATGAGAGTTGTGTAACTCAAATTAAAAGAAGATTGTCATTTTATTGTAATTGTTATCAGTTTCATACAAGCTATCAGATAAGTCGAGTAAATACCAATAACTGACGAAGATTATTTTTACAGACCGTAGAGTTTTCAAAAATTATTACGATTTTTGATAGAGCCATTGATGTAGGGAATTATCACAGATTGAAGAGTATTAACAACTATTTGAGCTTTATTTCTACAATGCTTGGAGTTGGGAAGGATCACTATTTGAAAAGTATTTCCTACAACATACCAAAGATTATGGAGTACAGAAGTTTGGGAAGTATCACAGTTTGAAGGATACTTATAGCCAAAACATATACACAAAATTCCTTATTCTCCCTAAGTTATGTACTTAGGTACTTTTTTTTCAAAACAATTCTTATATAGAACTATAGTTGTGTAAGTGGTAGAAGCAGAACACTTTTGCTTTTGCAAAAGATATAGTGGATAGCACGTTCCAGTTGGCTTCTCAAGGGAAATGTCTGACAGGGCAGGCGGTCACTTTAAACAAAGAACAAAAACCTATTACATCTTCTATTTTTGCTGTTTTCTAAATAGGGTACTTCAAAAGAGCTAACTATATATCTTGATGTCTTTTATGGTTTCCCATTTTTATGTTTGATCATAAATTAATATATTGTCACAATACAATAATACCTATGGAAACACAAATTTTGGGCAATGGTATTTCCTACGACCATACCAAAACAGAAGACAAGCACTTCTTCGGTGGTTTTCTGAATACTGCGCAGAATAATATTGATTTATTAATCAAAGCTTATATCAGTAAATTTGAATCTAGTCCTAGAAAGTTAAATTCGGTACAATTTCCGGATGTGTGCTTTAAGAAGAATGATTCAGACGCTGACTTTCAGCATAAACTTCAATTCATTAGAAAGCATTTGCCGGTCATACAATATTTAAAATATGGTGGAAATAGAGAGGTATTAAAAGAGAAGTTTAGGTTATTGCTACAAGCAGTTGATAGTCTAAGGAATTTCTATACGCACTTTTACCACAAACCTATTCAACTTCCTAATGAGCTATTGACTCTGCTGGATACAATTTTTGGTGAAATAGGCAATGAGGTCAGGCAAAATAAGATGAAAGATGATAAAACAAGACACCTTCTTAAAAAGAATCTTTCAGAAGAATTGGATTTTCGTTATCAGGAACAGCTGGAAAGATTAAGAAAATTGAAAAGTGAAGGAAAAAAGGTTGACTTGCGAGATACAGAAGCTATCAGAAATGGTGTACTCAATGCTGCTTTTAATCATTTGATCTTTAAGGATGCTGAAGACTTTAAACCTACTGTTTCCTACAGTTCATATTATTACGATTCGGATACAGCAGAGAATGGGATCAGTATCTCCCAAAGCGGACTGTTATTTCTGCTGAGCATGTTTCTTGGGCGAAGGGAGATGGAGGATCTAAAAAGTAGGGTACGTGGATTTAAAGCCCGTATTATCAAGCACGAGGAGCAACATGTCAGTGGACTAAAATTTATGGCGACACATTGGGTATTCTCCGAATTTTGCTTTAAAGGAATAAAAACAAGGCTGAATGCAGATTATCATGAAGAAACACTCTTAATACAGTTGATCGATGAGCTAAGCAAGGTACCTGATGAATTGTATAGGTCGTTTGACGTTGCAACAAGGGAAAGATTTATTGAAGATATCAATGAGTATATCCGCGATGGAAAAGAAGATAAGAGCCTTATTGAATCGAAGATCGTACATCCCGTTATCCGAAAACGTTATGAAAGTAAATTCAATTATTTTGCGATCCGTTTTTTGGATGAGTTTGTAAACTTTCCGACTTTAAGGTTTCAGGTTCATGCAGGTAACTATGTGCACGACCGCAGGATAAAAAGTATAGAAGGAACAGGTTTTAAGACAGAAAGGCTGGTGAAGGACCGTATCAAGGTTTTTGGAAAACTGTCTACAATAAGCAGTTTAAAAGCTGAATATTTAGCTAAAGCTGTAAATATAACAGATGACACAGGATGGGAACTTTTACCGCATCCTTCATATGTATTTATTGATAACAATATTCCGATCCACCTAACCGTTGACCCTAGTTTTAAAAATGGTGTCAAGGAATACCAGGAGAAACGTAAATTGCAGAAACCTGAAGAGATGAAAAATCGTCAAGGGGGAGATAAAATGCATAAACCTGCCATATCCAGCAAGATCGGAAAAAGCAAGGATATCAATCCAGAAAGTCCGGTGGCATTGTTGTCAATGAATGAAATTCCCGCACTGTTATATGAAATTCTTGTCAAAAAGGCTTCCCCAGAGGAAGTAGAGGCTAAGATCCGGCAAAAATTAACCGCGGTATTCGAACGGATCAGGGATTATGATCCCAAGGTTCCATTACCTGCATCGCAGGTCAGCAAGAGATTGCGCAATAATACAGATACATTATCTTATAATAAGGAGAAGTTAGTAGAACTAGCTAATAAGGAGGTTGAGCAAACAGAAAGAAAATTGGCTTTGATCACTAAAAATAGAAGAGAGTGTCGCGAAAAAGTTAAGGGAAAATTCAAAAGGCAGAAAGTCTTCAAAAATGCGGAACTGGGAACGGAAGCTACATGGCTTGCCAATGATATTAAACGTTTTATGCCGGAAGAGCAAAAGAAGAATTGGAAGGGTTATCAGCATAGCCAATTGCAGCAATCACTGGCTTTCTTCGAGAGTAGACCTGGGGAAGCCCGTTCCCTTCTACAGGCTGGTTGGGATTTTTCAGACGGTAGTTCATTCTGGAATGGTTGGGTAATGAACAGTTTTGCAAGGGATAATACGTTTGATGGTTTTTATGAATCCTATCTGAACGGCAGAATGAAGTATTTTCTGCGTCTAGCGGATAACATAGCCCAGCAAAGTTCAACTAATAAACTCATCTCCAATTTTATTAAGCAACAGATGCCGAAAGGGCTTTTTGATAGACGGCTTTATATGCTTGAAGATCTTGCAACAGAAAAGAATAAGATACTATCCAAACCACTTATTTTTCCAAGAGGCATATTTGATGATAAACCTACATTTAAAAAGGGAGTTCAGGTATCCGAGGAGCCGGAAGCTTTTGCGGACTGGTATAGCTATGGATACGATGTTAAGCATAAATTTCAGGAATTTTATGCATGGGATAGAGATTACGAAGAGCTTCTCAGGGAAGAACTTGAAAAAGATACAGCATTTACAAAAAATAGCATTCACTACAGCAGGGAAAGTCAAATAGAACTGCTAGCGAAAAAGCAGGATCTGAAAGTAAAGAAAGTAAGAATACAGGATCTGTACCTGAAGTTGATGGCAGAGTTCTTATTTGAAAATGTATTCGGTCATGAGCTAGCTTTGCCTCTGGATCAATTCTATTTAACCCAAGAAGAGCGGCTGAAACAAGAGCAGGAAGCCATTGTCCAGAGCCAGCGCCCAAAAGGTGACGACAGCCCGAATATTGTCAAGGAGAACTTTATCTGGAGCAAAACAATTCCATTCAAAAGCGGAAGGGTCTTTGAGCCAAACGTTAAACTAAAAGATATTGGCAAATTTAGGAATTTACTTACCGATGAGAAAGTCGATATATTGCTATCTTATAATAACACCGAAATAGGTAAACAGGTTATTGAAAATGAATTGATTATAGGGGCTGGATCGTACGAATTCATTAGAAGGGAACAATTGTTTAAAGAGATTCAGCAGATGAAAAGGTTATCCTTGAGAAGTGTTCGTGGGATGGGGGTACCCATCCGGCTGAATTTGAAGTAAGCGACAAAAAGGGCATCCGACACCCAAATTTCAAAAAATATATAGCAAATGGAGTTTTAAGAAAAAGGGCTAATATAAATGAAAATGATATCCAGTGGCTTGAAGATTGTGATGAAAACGAGTTTAATGAGTTAAGCAAAGATCAGCTTGATGAAAAACCTGCAACCGTCCAACTTGCTTTTTTGGTTGTTCTGATCAGGAATCAGTTTGCACACAATAATCTACCGAAAAGACAGTTTTATGAATTTATCAGGGAGAAATATCCACAAATTCAAGGTGAGACTGCTTCTTCGGTTTATCTTGAATTTATACGGTTTGCAATTCCAGAACTGTTGGACTTTTAGGGTATGATTTTGAAAAAGATGGTTGCACAATTATAGATTTATTGGACACTTTGAAGGATACTCACAACAATTTGCTCTATCAAAAAGTCACGGCTGAGTTGGGAAGTATCACATTTTGAAGGGTACTCACAACGTGATTAATGCTCTAGAAAGCTTTATTGAAGTTGGGAAATATTACATTTGAAGGATACTCACAACCTCCTGGACTAGATCGTAGACAGCGAAAATGGTTGGGAAGTATCACATTTTGAAGGGTACTCACAACTGAATGTTTTCGATGGATTTTTCATTTTTAGTTGGGAAGTATCACATTTTGAAGGTTACTCACAACGCTCTGAGAATCGTCCGGAAATTGTGTGTAGATGGGAAGTATCACATTTTGAAGGGTACTCACAACAACTTCCACCATCATTTCAAGTACAGAATCGATGGGAAGTATCACATTTTGAAGGGTACTCACAACGTTTCTTAGTTTAGTTTATTTCTTAGTTGAGTTGGGAAGTATCACGTTTTGAAGGGTACTCACAACGACTAAACCTTGGATAATGATTCATCATAAAGGTTTGCACTAGCATCTTTTGTTGGATTATATTTGCTTGAGTAGATAGGAGAGGTATTCTTTTGTGGTTGCAAAAGATATAGCGGATAGCTCGACCTGCCTGATGCTTTGGGTGAGGAATGTTGATCAAGCGGGGCGGGCCCAGAGTCATTAATTGTACAGCAAAGATGAGATGATACTGATAAAATAATCCATTATCAGTAAAAAGGCAGAATTACGGGTAGCCATATTTTATCATTGATAACGTCATATATTTTTGCAATAAATAATAAGTGTATAATGAAAAATAATCTAATATTAGCCTTTCTCATTGGTTCTGTATCTTATGACGGCAAGTAAGGATGTTCTTTTAGTGGTCATACTTACATGTGAGGGATAAAGGAAGTTGTTATTATACCAATCCATCCGGGAATAAAGTATATGTTGATAAAAGTAAATGTAAAGGCTGCTATTAGATTTATCTTGGGAGAGATTCCGGGATTTTTTATATTTGTATGCTTGAATTATTCAAGTTTCTACTTATTTTATGAAGGACCTCCTTTGGGAGGTTCTTTGTATATACTCTAAGTATATTAAGGCTATTCAAAGCCAATTAAAGCCTTTTACCTCCTGTTGCTGTAAGAAAGTTTCCCGGTATTGTAATTTGAAATCTGCATAATTGAGAACGTTATGGATACAGTGACAAATGAACAGCCGGATATCATTAAAAAGAAAGCAGATACTTTGCTGGTGTTACATCATGAAACAGGTACTGTGGGAATTGTTCAGGGATTGGGTGAGGATGGTGAATTGTATACAGTGGATCCCAGGGAACTGAACAATGCAGAAATAGTAAGTATTGATTCTAATGAGAATTCTTTTGCAGAGTTTTATGCTGGATTTTATCATCAGCTTAAAGAGCCTGAGGAGTTTTCGTTTTTTAAGGTAAGGGAATATGAAGCCGGGCAGACTGCTTTACACTTACAGAAGTATATTAATGACAGTTCTGATGAAGGAAGAAGGGAATTGAAAGAGTATGAAATTTCTATTGAGAGTGTGGAGGCTTATAGAAGGCCTGGAGGAGAAATGAAAGATCAAAGAGGGGAGGCTTCTAATAATTACTTATATAAGCCTGAGCAGGTGAACTGGAAGATGATGGAGAAGCTGGGGCTGAGTAAGGAAATATTGCAGGAACTTGGAGTTTTGGAATCTATGCTGAAAGGCTATAAAACGGATAAGTTAGTTCCGGTACATATTGATTTGGGAACAGTAAAGGGGAGTATTGAAGCAAGGCTTTCTTTAAGGGGTAATGATTTCGGTGAAGTGGAACTTATGTTTCATCCTGTAAGAACGATGCCTGATTTTTCTATACCGTTCTTTGGGTATACATTTTCAGAAGAAGATAAAAGAAATCTTATGGGTAATGGGAATATGGGAAGGGTGGTAGATTTGGTCCATAGGATTACAGGAGAGAAGGTGCCTTCACTTATTAGCAGAGATAGACTGACTAATGAGCTGATTCAGGTTAAGGCTGAGTTTGTCAGGATTCCACTGGTGATTAAAGGAGTGACGTTGGATGAACAGCAGAGAAAAGTACTAAGGGAAGGAAAACCGCTTTATCTTGAAAATATGCTTTCTGCCAGAGGAACATTGTTTAATGCTGCAGTGCAGTATAATGCGGATAAAAGGTATGTGGAGTTTTTGCTGGATAAAAATGTAAGGAGATTGGGAGTGGAAGATTTTAGACAGGTTCCGGAGGTATTTAGAGGGAAGAACCTAAGGAAATGGCAGATGGAGAAACTTAAGGTGGGGGAAGTGGCGTATGTGGATGGGCTGGTGGATAAGAATGGAAAAAGGTATCAGGGATATTTGAGGTTTGAGAAGAAGGTGGGGAAGTTTGAGTTTTCTTTTAAGAATGTGTGGAAGGGGGAGTGGAAACAGGAGCTGGGGAAGAGTAGGAAGAGAGGGAGGGGGATGTGAAAGCTCTCTGGTGGGAAGAACTCTGCTAAATGTGTTGACTTACAATTATTTTAATTCTTAGGTATCAGGTAAAGTCTTAGCTATTACAAATAATTAAAGAAGCAGCTTATAAGCTGCTTCTAAATTTCACATTTTAACCAATTCTAATCACCTTTTTCATGTTCGTGAGGTTTTAGTTTTGGATGCTTTGGTTGATTGGGAGGGTTTACCCTTCTTCTTCTGTCAGGTTCTCCATCTGGTTTTTTAGGCTTAGGCCCCGGTTTGATTGCTTCGATTGTATTCATAGTACAATAAAGATTAATTAATAATTATTTTGATATCAAAACAGATTAATACCGGATCAAAAGTAAATTTTTGGTTATTACTTTTATTACGGAAAGCCGTAATAGCTGCTTTCTGAATGGATGACAGAGTATGCGAGACAAGCAATTTTACCTCCTTCTCGGAGCACTTCTTGTATGTGGTCTAACATACGTTCCATCTTTTCGCGTATAACCTTTTACATGTACTGAACCACCTGAATTTGATTGAGAACTGTAATTAGAGGATGATCCTACTGACGGAGAAGAATACGATGATGTTTTAGAATAGCTGCTATAGGTGGTGTAGCTTGGTTTACTAGCCCATCCGTAATAACTTCCCCATTTAAGTTTTCTATAATTTTTCTTATTGGCTTTTGATGATAAGTAAACTTCTGTGTCTTTAGGAATAATGGTAACAGATCTACTGCTGTCACTGCTGAAATAAAGAGGTGTATCTTCCTGCAGTCTAACAGTGTAATAGTTTGTACATGAAATAACTGAGAGAAGTAATACAAGGTAAAGTAATGATTTTTTCATTGTAGTTAATTTTACATCTACAAATCTAAATGAACTTTAAAGGAACTAATTACGGTTTTCCGTAGTCTTGCAAATCTTGAAATTACAGCTTTGTTAAAGCCGTAATCAACCTCTCTTTCTCACCACTTCCCGTTGTTGAAAACCTTAATAATGGAATCTTATACTTCTCCAAAATATCATTCTTCATACGATCTCTTCCGGCCTGTTGACTTTCCGTTTTATGATACTCATAACCATCAACTTCAATAGCCAATACTGGATTTTTCCCTAGTTTATTATAGATCAGAAAATCAAGGTGAGTAGCGTGATGTCTGGCGTAGCGTTCTTCTTCAAAACTTAATCTGGAAAAATCTAACAATAGATTTCTAAGTGGATGGTGTATAATTACTCCATATTTTGAAAACTGATCATCCGATAAAACTTGCCTTATTAACTCGTACATGAGATTCTCACTATCATAAACAGATTTCTTTTGTTGATACGATAAAAGCGCTTTTCTTTTTTCTTCATATCCTTTGTACAGGTAATCAAAAATAGAATGTACCTCACTGTTTATCACCTTGAAATTATTGTAATCAATGTAACGCATCAAATCTGAGATGTTTGTGTCATTATCACTTTCATTTCCGTTCACCAATAAAATAAGTTGATCTTTGGCTCTGGAAATTGCTACGTTAAGTCGGTTCGGGTTGTCTGTGAATTCAGAGATTTCATTGTCTACGGTGGAGAGAATAATCACATCATTTTCTCTTCCTTGGAATTTATCCACAGTATCGGCTTTGATATCTGTTCCCTGAAATGTCCTTTGCAGGGCTAAGGTTTGATTGCGGTATGGGGTTACAATTCCCAGATTTACACCTTCTAGATTTTGTTGTGGAATGATTTCCTGAATAATCACATCAATTTGTCGCTGATTTTCTCTTTGCCGGGCATGGTTGCCGGCTTTTGTTTTGTAGACTAGTAAAGGCTCTCTTTCTGTTTGTGCTTCTGAAAGGATGATTAACTCATCACGATAAAACTTACGGTTACAAAAATCAATGATTTTTGGATGGCAACGGTAATGTTCTTTTAAAAGTGTTTTGGGTAGTTCCGGAAATACTTTCGTAACGGAAGAAAGAAGGCTATTATTGGAATATCGATAGGGTTCTGGAATATCGTAGGCATCAAAGATCTTATCTGTATTTTCTACTGTTTCTGAATTTACCACATTCGGAAGCTGTTTTAAATCACCTACAATTACAGCCTGTTTTGCGCAGGATAGTGCGAGTATACCTGTTGCAAGATCCACCTGTGATGATTCGTCTACAATTACATAATCGTAAACCACATTTTCAGCAAGGCTTCTTCTTAATGAGTAGGTTGTACTCATAATAACAGGATAATCTTTAATAAATTCTTCTGAATTAAAACGAAGGTCTTGTTCTGTATATTCGGGACGTTCTTTTCCTTTATATTTTTTATAGAGTTGGTTTTTAAACAGCTGCATAGATCCTTCAGTATATTCTTTCATCTTCTCATTAAAAGAAAAATGCTGTAATATGTTTTGCAACTCTTGCTTTCTGAGATCAAGTTCTGAAATTTTTACACCATAGTATTTTGACTGGACAATCCTGATCATGTCTTCATAAGATAGGGTATAAAAAATCTTATCTTTTACTCCATATAGAAAAGGAAAGATCAACTTACGCAACCAATAAAATTTCTTACCAGTTTTCTCGTACTCTTCCAATGTAATCCATAAAGAAAGCACCTGATCTGAGCTGACATTCTTTTTAAAACGGATTTCAATTGCCAAAGACACGCCATCAGTAAAATGCTGATACTCTGTTTTGATCTTTTCTGTTTCTAGCTTAAGCAAAGCTAATTCATTCTTTAGTTCTAGCTTTTCAGTAAGCTCAGTAAAAAGGGAGGTATTAGATTGAATAAGGGTTTGTTCCTGTTCTTGAGTTAATCTACAACTTGATAAATCCGGAACTTCAGTCTGAGCATCAATAAATTCTTTTTTATTGATGCTACTTCCCAACAATGCAGCCATAAATGAAAGTCCATTACTTTCCAACTTTTCAAAAACATTTTTTGTTGCCGAATTATTGCTTGAAACCACAGCTACACTCTGATTATTCATCACCGCATTGGCAATAATATTAAGAGTAGTCTGTGTCTTTCCTGTTCCCGGAGGACCTTCAATTACACTTAACGGATTTGAAAATGCATTGTCAACCCCTGCTTTCTGACTTAAATTAAAACCAAAAGGAAAGATCTCAATAGGAGAGGTGTGGTTATTCTTATCAGGTTCTTTTCCATTAAGATAATTGTAAAGAATAGAAGTCTCGGGGATAAAAGATATCCTTTTATAGCTATTAGCAAGAATATTATTGTCTGCCTCTGTCTTCAAACCAACACTTTCTGCAATTGCCTTTATGTAAGAAAAAATATTTCCTGCTCTCTCACTTTGAATAGCTGATCTTACGATTTTAATTCTACTTTGAGAATATGAATATGTTTTCTCACTGCTTTTATATTCAACAACACATTTATTCCCCTCAAAAGAATAAGATTTTATTTCATCGGTTTTGTCTTTACCATCAATGTAGATTGATTCTTTTCTAAAGGTATGTGGAGTGGGTTTTTCCATGGATTATCTGTTGTTACAAATATAATGATCTGTTGCCTAATAGAAGTTTGCCTAGAATAAACTGCCAACAAAATTGGGATTAAAAAATGAAGCAAAGTAATGAAACTTTGCTTCTAATTTCTGTGCTGACCAGGTCTAGACCTGCAGTGTTGGATAACATTTTCTAAACGGCCTAAGCGCATTCTTGTATAGGCTCTCACAAACACTGGTTTCCAACCAGCGCAACGTAAACAGTTTGCTGTCATAATTAATGGATTTTAAATTAAAGATTATAACCTAAATCGCTATGACCTGTTTACGTTTACAAATATATTTTAATTTTATAAAAACTCAAAAAAATCTTACTTTATTTATTTTAAACCTTTTATACTTTTGTAAAGATCTATTAAATGATAAACAGACATATCAACTAAAGGTTCATACATAAAAGAATTTATATGGATGTTTTCAGGTGTCATCAAATTTACTCTATCGATAATTCCCAAATTGGTACTGGTAGAGTATCTTTTTTTATACATATTCGATAGGATTCTTGTTTGAACGGATTTTAGTTTTATCAAATCTACATCTGGTAACTTTGATATCATGTACTGTTCGGTTTTTAATCTACATGCGATTGCTAGTGTAATCTTATTTTCCAATAAAATTTCTAAAATCTCTTTTTCCTCGATTAAAGAATCTGCAGTTAAAAAGATAAAATCTTGGATTTTGGTTGTTTTCTCAAATTCCATTTCGCAACTTTTAAGTCTAGTAATTCTATTTTTATAAATACTAAAAACATCTTCGATTGTTATATCCTTGGAATCTGGTTTTTCATGGAGACAGCTAGTTAACTTTTTATAGTCATCTGTGCTTTTTGAATCACAATAATCTATGATATTACGAACAAACGGAATGAGGCTAATAAATGTTTTTGGGTCATTATAATTATTTAAAAACTCTTTAAACAAATCCTCTTTATATACCCACTCAATAATGTGAATTTTTCTATTTTCATCTTTTGATGTCATATAGCATTGTTGGCCAATATTTAGACGGGAAGCAATTGTTCTATAAAAATCAAAATTATGTGTTAAAATAAGCGATTTAAAATTTTCGGAATAATGAAGCTCTGCTATATATTCGATTATTGCATATTTATTTTTATAATCAAAAGAATCCGCGATATCGTCAAAAATTATTAAAGTATTATCATCATTATTTTTTCTTGATTCTATCTCGAATAAAAATTGTAATATGAAATAAGCTCTTGTTTCTCCTTTGCTTAAAACTTTTAGTAGATTATCTTTACTCTGTTTTTTAGGTTCTTCATTTTTATCTTTAAAAATAAACTCTAGATTAGCCGTTTCACGTTTCAAAATAACATCATGTAAATTGCCTAATTTAACCTCGAACGGAACATAAAATCTATCATTGAACTTTTTAATTATATCTTTCCACAATTCTTGTTCTTTTTTTGATTCTGTAATTATAGTGTCAAGTTCTGTCTTTTTCTCTTCATATTTTTTAGATAAACTTTCAGCATCTTCTTTTACTTCAGACATGAAGCTAGTCCAAACTTTCTTTTTGAAACCATCATAGTCTTTTAAACTGACCAGTATTGAGTTGTCCTTTTCGATCACTTGTTTAAACAACCTCAGATCTACATTAGCTCCAATTGCTTTGTCTACTTTGTTAAAGGATTCTTTAAGTTTTTCATCTGCAATTATTCGAGCGAGTTCTGCATTATAGATTTCTTTTAACTGCAATGATTCTGTAATCTCTGTTCCATCTTCTAAAACAAACTTATGACCAGCATCAAAATAAGAATTATCCTCTATTGATTTAATAATTTCATTTGCTTGGTAGGTTCCAAATGTATTTTCACCGGTCAATTTAAACAGTTTCGAATTTGAAAGAATTTGATTGTAGTTTTCTACGTAATCATCTAATAAATCTTCATTTTTATCCAAGAATTTTTTCACATTTCCTTTAGTGTCAAACACTGCGTTGTATCTAAAGGTAATTTTATCAGAACTTTCATTAAGTTGATTGGTATGGGACGTAAGTACCTCAAAAAAATCTTTATTAGAATTATTACTATAAGTTCCAACATATTCAACTTCACAATCATTGCTTTTAGAAATACCTTTAAGTTTTTTTAGCAGTTCACTTTTTGCATCATCAAGTTCATTATATATTTTATCATATTTTTCCTTTAGCTCTTTTCGAGCAATAAATGATGTTATTTTATGAGTTGCGTCGTAGGAACTATCTTCTGCATTAATTACTAGAATTGAATCTGGAATTAGCTCTTTATCATCAAATGTAATATCGAACTTTGACTTTTTGTTATAAACTAAATCTTTTGGTTTATCTTTTTTGTCATTTTTGGAAATTAAACCAAACGTCTTAGCAAATGATGTTTTCATTGTTCCGTTTGGAGCATAAATAAGGTACGAATTAACCTTACTGAAATCAAATTCATGTTTTAATTTTCCTATGCCAAAGCAATTTTCAAAATCTAATTTTAAAATTTTCATGGTTTTTATTCTAAAAAATATCAGTTCCAATAATAAGATTTATTTCGATAATAAATATGCGTGAAACCGTAATATGGAATTTTTCCAAAAAAATCCATGAAATTTTTATATACGCAAAATCACTGCGTAGTAGTATTCTAATTTCGTATCATGATAATTAGAAAGTGTAAGAGATAGCTCATTCAAAAAAAATATTCGAATTATCTGATAATGTGCACTTGTTTAATTACTGAAAATAAATTATAACAAATTAAAATTTTCTATTATGAAAAAAAATCAACACGTCGTGCCGCATCAAGGAAAGTGGGCAGTAAAAGGAGCAGGTAATCAAAAGAATACCGTAATTACAAATACACAGAAAGAAGCTATTGATAAAGCAAGGGGTATTGCTATTAATCAAGAATCTGAGCTTTTTATTCATGGAACAGGTGGCCAGATCAGAGCTAAAAATAGTTACGGTAATGATCCAAGTGATGTAAAAGGTTAATTATAAAAAATTAATGAAATCAAATTATCAGTGACGTTTTTCCATTGTTGGTGAAAAGCAAGATTTATAAATTAATTACATATGGGTTAGATATATATATATAAAAGTAGATGATGAATAAAAATTAAAAGGAAATAACAATTAATAAAAATAACAAAATGGAAACATTTAATACTTATTTTACAAAGTTAAGAAATAAAGATATAGACTTTGTAGACATCCCTCTAGGGGAAGATTTAGAGGCATTTATTTGCCCATTTTTAATCGAAAATAAAAAATTAGGTACACCAATAGCACTTAAAGTTTATGAAAGGGTACATCAATTTTTAATAAAACTTAACAGGGATTTTATTGAACCGGATAAAAGAAATGAGGGGATTGAATTTCTTTCTCATTTACATGAGCCTAATGAATTTCATTTAGGTTATTCGCATAGAAATAAAGGTAAAGCAGTTTCTGGTATAAGAGCGGAAGTAATTTATGATGCACTAAGAAATAATACTTTAGCAAAACAAAATGCTGCAATTACCAATGAAGCTCATTTTGTACTTCTTCTCGTTAAAGGTATTGGACAAGATATTATGTCTGATATAATAGCAAATGTTTGTAGAGATATTTTTGCTGATTTTACATTGCAGATATGTAGAAAACACAATATTTATACAATTTTTAAACGTATAGAATTCTACAATCCTATTAAAGGTTTTTGGGAAGTGACAAAGGTAGAATTACCCGATTATGTTGGTAAACCAATTATACTCTTACCTAAGTTTATAATTAGTGGAGGAAGAGCATATGCAAATCTCTACAATTGGTTTATTGCAAGAAATTATATTTCTTTGGAAATTCTCAATAGAAAAAAAACATTGCCCACAGATGGTCAATTTATATTCAAATTGAAAAATGGCACACAGAAAGCTATTATTAAGAAGATTTACAAAGCGTACAGAAAACCCAAAGATGAACTTATAGATTTTGTTAAAAAATTTAGAGGTTCATTGGATGAATTCGTGTGGTATGCAAAAGAAAATTATCCTGAACTTAATTTAGATGATTTAAGATAGAATATTGATTAAATAATTGCGGTCAAAAAAGCCGCAATTGTTATTGTTATAGAGTGCTTTTTTTATTATACATTAGCTTTTTTATCCAACCAAATTAAAAAATCTTCTTTGTGAAAATTTGGCGATGATATTTTGCAAATCATAAATAATATATGAACTATTTCTTGTTGAAATTCACGAAGTTCACTATTATCAATATATAATCTAATTGATTTGTGTGTCATTTTATGTCTAATTTCATACATATTATCTAAAACTAATCTAAACTTATTTTTAAGCTTGTGATTTGAGTCGAATCTGAAATCTAATAGACGTCTTTTACTTTTGATCTCCATTTTGAAATTTTCATCCTCTTTAAGAAATATACTTTCAATAATCATAATAAGTTTTGAAATTCTCAAATGCAAATCTTCTTCGGCAATACATTTTGAATAAAATGAAATTGAGTTTGCAATTAAAATACTCTTTTCATCTTTTTTGTTAATCAAATTTCCAAATTCTTTAAATAGTTCTGACCAACTTTCTATCATTTCTGAATTGTAGTTTAATTCGTGTTCCCTGTTAATTCCGATATGATAAGTGAACTTTGAAATGTCATTATCTTTAAATGATAGATATTCGTAATCAAAGGGCATTCTACTTTCTAATTCTAGAAAACATCTTTCGGAAGGAATTGTAACGGTTGGACTTGTTAATTTTAATACATCAACAACATACGAAGCATTTTTTATTGCTAAGCTAATCGCTAATTTACTTTCCGCTTCAATATCAACAGAAACTAGTACTTTTCCTAAAAATTTCCCAAATGATTTACTAAAAGTTGACTTTTCTAATTCTTCTGATAGTTTATTTTCATAGAATTCGTCTAGATATTGTTTTGTAAAGTATGTAATCTTTGCATTTCCAATATAAAATTCTTTTTCAATTTCCATATTAAGTAGTGGAAAGTAGAAAGTTTGATTTTGTACGTCCTTTGATATATTCCGAAATAAATAAGTCATTAAGTTTTCAGTTACTTTTCCGTTGATATGAACATCAACAATCCACAAAAGTATTTTCTCTTTTAAATAATCAACAGAAACTCTTTCTTTAAAATTATCTAAAGAAATGAACTGATAAACATATTTATAAAATTCCTTGTAATCTTTTTCTAAAAATCCAAATTCTCTACCTTTTATTAATATAAATATTTTTTTATCACTTAAATCGGAAAAATTTTGTCGTGAAATAATTGGTGACTCGACAATTTTATCACTAAGATCAATAAATCCTTTTTCCGCTGAAGAACCTTTTAGTTGTATATCCGATATATTATTAATTTTTTTTTCAATTTTAGTTTCAATTATTTTTGGTACAAAATTGAAAACTTCATTTTGAAGTTGATCTTCGTTCATTTCAGTGGTGTTTTATAAAGATAAAGTTATTTACAGGTAAGATCCTAACTATCTCCAGCATTGCATTGTCTCCCTCGTTTTGCCAATAAATTAATAGTTTTATTTATTCTCAGTTATAGTAATTTCCAAATTATACTTCTCAAAAGATATAATTAAGTCTGCTAATGTCTCGTTTACCAAAATTTGAAGATCTATATAATTTTTCATTATATGTTTTATTATTTTAATATAAATTGCACATTGAAATTCAACAGTGTTTTCACGAGTATTTGATTCATTAAATGCTTTAATGAATTTAATTCTGTCTTCTTCAGGAAATTCGTTTAAGATTTCAATGTCAAAATCAACATCAAAGTTTTTCATTTCCATTCCTAAATGAATGAATTGATTTCTTATTTTGTAAACCCAATCAAATGCAAGTTGATAGAAATTATAAAACTCCTCTTTGTTAACATTGTTCAGTAATTTTAGATTTTTAAAAAATTTCAAATATAATTTTGCAATTTCTCTCATCTTAAAAAATTCCCCAAAGAATGATTGAAACAAAAACTCACTTCTTATTACAGGTTCTCCTTTTAATGTATTTTTGTCATTTTTTATGTCTTCTAAATCAGATAAAATTAAATTGACAGTTTTTATATATTTATTTACATCAGCAACCCAAAAGAGTATGTTAGCTCTCGATATTCCAGGAAAACTGTTATTAAATATTTCACTCATTTCTTCCTCCGTGAATTTTGCTCCTCTATCTATTGTTTTTTGATGTATGGATTTAGCAAATTCAAGGAACCCATCAGCAAGTTTTTCTGGGGGGTGCATTATTTCGAATTGTTGGTTCAATGTGTACAGTTTTAAAATTACGATTAATTTTCAAAAAATAAAGTCATTTGGATTTAAAATTCTATCTCTTAGTGTTGCATATTTATCCTCCATGAATTCCGATTATTAGTTTTTAAGTGTTCTTAAATTTACACAAAAGTTCTATTATTTCTCATTTAGCAAGAATTTCGCAGAGAATTCATCCATTTGTTGTTCGTGGGATTTTATTTGATTTACAATTGTACTTATCTTCTCATTATCTAACGTTAAAGTCTCATTAAGGAGCGTTTTCCATAGTATCAGATCCTTTTCAAAACAGCTTATCAATTCGGAATGGACACTATTCTTATGTATTGGTGCTACGACAGATTTTAACTTTGTTATTGTATCGTTCAAATATGAAATACGGGAAGACAAGTTTTCTTGAATATTTAATAGCTTTTGTATAACATCAGCTTCGTTGCTGATCTCAGTCTCGTTATGAATTGCTTCAGGCCTTCCTTCAATCATTATTTTTTTTATTTTTCTTTTCCAGTTTTCTGTTAAAAACAATGATTGAAAAGATTTTAGGTCAAGTAGAATATCAGCTAACAGATCTTCATGAAGGCTACGCAGATTTTCCAAATCCATATTTGAAATAGATCTATTATGAGCTTCTCCTCTTCTTAATTTATTAAAATCATCCATCAAACTTTCAAACTGGCTGGAACTATGAAAATAAGATTTGAATAATTCGTAGTTGCTTAAAATTATATCTTTCACTTGGTATATAAATGTGTAGTCAATAAGAATATCTCCATTAGTACAATCTACACCAAAGTTGTTAAGATAGATCTTCTTGACATCTCTTGCTGTCTTATTGTCTATTCCGGTCTCCCACCATTCATTTCCAAACTTGTCTTTAAGTTTGATCTTGACGATTTCCCTCAATCCATTTTCAATTTCAGAAATTATCTGCTTTGCCTGACCAAGGCGAAAATCTGCCGTGTTTTCTTGAAAGAAGACTGTTGTAAGCCATTCTATTGACCCACCTTTTCCAATCAATTCCGCTTTGGCTTTACTTGATAAAGCATAGAGAATTTCAATATCATCCTCATCATAAGCTCTGATAGCATAGTTCTTCAGATTAATATTCTCATATTGATTGTTTCTGAAAAAACTATTAAAGCAGCCAAGAATAGGAGCCATCTCAAATTTTATATCATATGAATTTTCTGAAACTGGATAAAAATCACAACAAAGTGTATCTTCGTTGAGAAGATATACATCTTTAATATTTATCTCTTTGCAATCACTATTAAAGAAATGGAGAGTTTTAAGCGTTCCTTTTATCATTGAGGTCAAATTCTCTATTGTTATCATTTATGAAAAGTTATAAAATTAAAATTTGTTCATGTTTATGAGGTAATGTTTTAAAAGTATTCATCAGAGATTTGCCTGTTTCATAATACAAAGTAAACTAACAACTACGCGTCTATTTTGCGTAGTTGTTATGAGTTTATATTTATACCATAAAAAGTTACTTGATAAAATCTTTATTACAAATACTACTTTATTAACATACTTTTAAAATAAGCGACAATAAATTTAACTTTGCGATACTTCAAAAGAAGTTTTGACATCGTCAGAGAATCTCGGTTCGAAAATTAAGCATGTGATAGGTGAGCTATTTCGCAAATTTTAAATTATTTGATCCGGCAAGTAATCTCCATAAACCTAATTACCATTTGCCATTTCCGATTCAAGATCAATTTGTGCATATAAATCCGATGCTGCATTTTCCAAACCCTGTGATATTAAATTTATTTCGTCTCTTAATGATGTATATATCTCCAAACTCTTTGAAATATCAGTATTTGACATTGATTTTGCTTTTTTCTCAATAGCTTCTATTCTGGATAGTTTTTTCTTTTTCCAAGTATTTTTATATTCTTCCTCTAATGATTTACGGGAGTTATCTTTTTCCTTTTTGTCCTCTATTTCATTTATTTCCTTAAGCTTTTCAGCATGCAGCGTTTTAAAATAATAGTAATAGATATACTCATTAAATCCCCAGTCTTCTGCATATGGAAAATAATCCGCAAATTCATTTTTCAAAAACTTGTAATTGTTTCGAGCAGCCCTCATTTTTTCAAGGATAAATTTTCGCAAGAGATTTGACGGTTTCAAGGTTCTTTTATCAATGAAATCAAAATATTGATTTAAGAATTTTGTCCAATCTTCCGGACTGTTACTCGTTACATTTTTATATTTATATGGGTCTATGAGTGTCCCGGTATGTGCTGTAAATAGACTTGTATTTTTCCAGTGAGGCTGCTTTTTGGTTATAATGTCTTTCAAAACTTTTATTGAAATGGCAACAAATAATTTCTCTTCTTTTATACTATGGTATAAATTGTTTCTCACATTATGACAAAATGCTAATAAATATTTTTCCTGTTCACTAATAATACCTTCACTAACTGCAAATTTGAGGAGCTCGTCGTAATGATTTAATACTCGTCTTCTGTATTTTTCAGTATATTTTTTTTCTTGAAATTTCGATAACTCAGTGTCAAATAAAAATTTTTGCTTGGCTATTGAGTTTAATTGTATCTCAACAAAATTATCTAAAAATATTCCAGCAAGTCTCTGATATCTAAATTCTTTTGACTTTCCAAACCTTGCTGCTTCAGCTAATTGTGTTTTCAGTAATATAACTTTTTCCATTTAAAACCTAAAAATCATTTAAATTCAATTTACAAAATTTTAAACGTTTCACCATGAAGAATAATTAAACAGAGCCAAATTGATAATTGTCTCACAAGCAAGTCATTGCCTTCTCCTGCGATGCGATAAAAATCTTTATATTTACTAAAAGTGAAAATATGAAGGGATTAAAAATCTACAGCATTATTTCGACGATTGCAATAATCGTATTATTAGTTTCACTTTACAGCACAAACAAAGAATTTAGCAAAACGAAAAAGAGTACAAAGAGACAGAAGAAGTTTTAAAACAATGCTCTGACCGTTATTATAAAGAAATTAGTAAATAATAAAAAATCCTAACTAATTAATTAGGATTTTTTACTCGTCAATCTTATATTTCTTAATATCGAAATCAAAGTCAAAAAGTTCCTTGGGATTAATACCAAAAGCTGATGACATTTTCAACATCGTTTCTATGGTTGGATTGCCCTTACCATTTTCAAACTTATTGTAATTGCTTGAATCGAAATTTGAATTCTGTGCAACCTCATCCATTGAGTTATATTTTGTAGCTCGAATCTTCTTTAAATTTTCTGAAAACTCAAGCATAAATAACCTTAAGACTTCTTTGCTATCCATAAATAATGTATTTATGAGCAATTTTGGATTTTTGATTTAAAAATCCGTGGTAATATATTACCATAATATAAATAAAATTACTATATTTGTAAAATAGGTTACAAAAAATGTAACTTTGCGATACTTCAAAGAATAATAGAAGCTATTGCTTAGAATCTCATTCTGAAAACTGGTAATTTAAAGCAACGAGAGGATAAGCAGGAAGCTCACGACCTAGGCGTGGGCTCTCTTATCTGTTGCAAGGTATACCAGTACCTCAGAGTGGATAATGTAGAGTACCCACGCCGTCTTTTTCAATGCAGTTCGCTTTATCTCTACATTAAAATCTAAGCCCGCTTTCAAAAATAGTATCAGACTACACGATACAATAGGAGGGTACAACCTATTGCGGCCTTAAAAAGCTTACATGGGAACACAAATTTTATTCATATTCATATTAATTAGTTTTTTTTGATGGACTGGGACAGTAGGTTTTACTGTTACCTCAGTTAGGCTTTTGTTCCTGGTCCATTTTTAAGATGATTAGGTGCTGTATGGAAGGAGTGTGAAGAGAGGAAAGGAATAATGGGTAATTATTAATTAATAGAATAGATAAGAAATAATAGAAATGTAGGGTATAATAACCATAGAAATAGAGAAGATATAAAAAAGAAAAGCCCTTTCCCTGTAAGTTGACTGCTTGGCAGGAAAGAGCATTGTCTAATAAATTAAACTTATTCAAAAGTATGAAAAAAAACTTTTGCAGCCTGGGTCATGTTCAAATGGCTTTTGGGTTAGCATTGCTGGTGTCTTGCACCGCAATAGGACAGGTACGTGAAATTTCAGGTACCGTCACAGGGAAATCAGGTGCTTTAAGCGGGGTTTCGGTATCTCAGGAAGGAAAGGATCAGGTAGTATTAACGGGAAGTTCAGGAGCTTATCAGATACAGGTTTCAGGGAAGAGTGCGGTACTGGTGTTCAGGTACGCTGGGTATTCGGTGAAGAGAGTGAAGGTGGGAGATAGGGGTAAGGAGGATGGAGAAGAAGGGAGCAGGGGAAATGAAAATAATGAAGTGGAAAGGAGCGTCATCAATGTTTCGCTTGAGCTGGATTCTGAGATTGAGGGTAAGGAGGCTGATGGGGGTACGGATAAAGCTGTAGTGACGGGGATTGGGGAGATTGTGCTGAATGCGGGATATTATAAAGTTCGGGATAAAGAGCGGACGGGGAGTATTGCGAAGGTGTCTGCGAAAGAGATTGGGAATCAGCCGGTAGGAAATGTACTGGGAGCAGTGCAGGGGAGAATGGCTGGGGTAAGCATTACCCAGGGGGGCGGAATGCCGGGAGGCGGTTTTGATATTCAGATTCGGGGAAGGAACAGCCTGAGGACCTCTTCCAATAGTGAGATAGATGGGAATCAGCCTTTATATGTGATTGATGGGGTTCCTGTAGGTGGGGATATGAAGTCTGAGTTTTCGACACTCGTTATTCCTTTGCGGAGTATTAATCCGTTAAATGCCATCAATCCTAATGATATTGAAAGTATTGAGATCTTAAAGGATGCGGATGCTACAGCGATATACGGTTCAAGGGGAGCGAATGGGGTAGTACTGGTGACAACGAAAAGTGGGAAATCAGGGAAAACGGAATTGAGTCTTACTACCAATTATGGGATAAGTAAGGCGATGATAGGGCTTACCATGATGAATACAGGGCAATATCTGGGAATGCGGAAACAGGCCTATGCTAATGACGGAATCTCTGCCTATCCGGCGAATGCGTATGATATTAATGGGAAATGGTCTCCGGAGCGGTATACGAACTGGCCTGAGAAGCTGATTGGAAATTGGGCGGCTTCGTCATCTATTCAGCTGGCATTGAAGGGGGGAAGTGAGACGACCAGTTTTCTGATCAGTCTGGGAAGGAATGAACAGGCGACGGTGTTTGAAAAGGATTTTAAATATGTGAGCCATACCCTGTCTGGGAACCTGTCACACCGTTCTAAGGATAGGAAATTCCAGATGACGCTTGCCAATCAGTTTTCTTTTCAGAAAAATAATGTGGTTAATGAAGATATTACCCAGAAATCACTGCTGCTGGCACCAAATGCTCCGGAGCTTTATAAACCGGATGGCAGCCTGAATTGGGAGAATAATACTTTTACCAATCCCGTAGCGGTGTACAACAGTTCTTATCAGAATAAGACCATACATTTTCTGAGCAGTCTTAATGCACAGTTTGAACTGCTTCCCCATACGGTGGTTAAGCTGAATGGGGGGATTAATTATGCTGCTTTTGAAGAATGGTCACTTCGCCCGAATACCATTTATAACCCTTCGTTTGTGACAGGACAGTCAAGCTTTTATTCAAGTTCTTCAAAAAGCAATAATAACCGTTTTTCCTATATCGCAGAACCACAGTTAGAGTGGAGCTTGAAAAGGGGAGGACATGAGCTGACCGTATTGTTGGGAGCGAGTGTAGAGGTAGAGGAAAATAGTAGGGAATCGATGCGGGGAAGTGGTTTTGCAAGCAATGCTTTATTACAGAATATCGGAGCAGCACAGACCAAGACCATTGCTGATCAGGTGACCACACAGTACAGGTATGCAGCTGTATTCGGAAGACTGAACTATCAATATAAAAACAGGTATATACTTAATGTTACTGGAAGACGTGACGGGAGCAGCCGCTTTGGGGAAAACCGGAAGGTGGCATCCTTTGGAGCGTTGGGTGGAGCATGGCTGTTTTCTGAGGAAGCTTTTTTTAAAGACAGTTCATGGCTGAGCTTTGGGAAACTGAGGGGAAGCTATGGGATTACAGGAAGCGATAATATCGGAGATTACCAGTATCTGGATAATTTTACAGTGTCTGATTATATCTATAATTCAGTCACAGGATTGGTTCCTTCACGGCTGTATAATCCTGATTTCAGCTGGGAGAAAACCCGTAAGCTGGAAACGGCATTGGAGCTTGGATTCTTGAAGAACCGCCTGAATATATCAGTTTCATGGTATCGTAATACGAGTTCTAATCAGCTGGTAGGCTATCAGCTTCCTTCAATTACAGGATTTACTTCTGTACTGGCTAATATGAATGCCGTAGTGGAAAATAAAGGCTGGGAGCTGGAGTTGAATGCAAGACCCATTTCCGGGGAGCTCTTAAAATGGGCATCCGGATTTAATATAAGCATTCCCAAAAATAAACTGCTCTCATTTCCGGGGCTTGAAGGATCACCCTATGAAAATATATTTATTGTAGGACAGCCCATATCCATAGTGAAGCTGTATCAGCTGGAGAGAATTGATCCTGCGACAGGGTTGTACCGATTTAAGGATTTTAATGGGGATGGTAAGATAACAGCACCTGAGGATAATAAGGTGGTTGAAAATATCGGAGTCCGCTATTTTGGTGGCTGGAGCAATACCCTGCAATACAGGAACTGGGATTTTTCCTTTCTGTTTCAGTTTGTAAAACAGAGAAATCTTAATTATAACAGTATAATGCCTTTGCCGGGAGGAATGTTTAACCAGCCCGTAGAAGTATTGGATGTATGGTCACCTCAGAATCCTTCCGGGGCTTACATGCCTTACAGCACGGGGACCGTAGGAGATCAGAATAGGGCACAGAACAATTTCAGAAGCAGTACGGCAAGTGTTTCAGATGCTTCATTTATAAGGCTTAAAAATGTTCAGCTGACCTATACCTTGCCGTTGAAAAGTAGGGTGCTGAAAATGGTAAAAATATACTTTCAGGGACAGAATCTTCTGACATGGACAAAGTATTTTGGAATGGATCCTGAATTTACGGTAGGTGGATTTTTACCCCCCATGAAAACCTATTCTTTCGGTACACAGATTAACTTTTAAATCTAAAATCATGAAATCATCAATCATTCTTTATATAAAAAATATAGCAGTTATATGTACTGTAATAAGTATAACAGGAAGCTGTGAAAATATGCTGGAGGCAGATCCGCCTTCTAATCAGCTGGATGCAGGGCAGGTATTTGAAAATGTACAGACTGCCGATGCTGCTTTAGCCGGTCTGTATGCCAATATCTGGGATAATTCTCCATTGTCGGGAGGACCGCAGGGAAGTGGGGCTCTTTTGGGGAGCTACACTGATGACCTGGTCTGTTATTATGCTTCCGGAGAAAGCAGTGGAGCACTGGATCTCCATCATAACCTTCAGATTGCATCGAATTCTACGGTATATATGTACTGGGCATCAGCCTATAAAGAAGTGTATATGAGCAATGCAATTATAGAAGGAACAGAAAACTCAAAATCACTGCCGCAGTCAGAAAAAAATAGGATTAAAGGGGAAGCTCTTTTAGTGCGGTCTATCCTGTTTTTTTATCTTCAGCAGGTATTTGGAGATATTCCTATGCCTTTAAGTACGGATTATAACATCAACCAGTCTCTTGGGAAAACGTCTGCTTCTCAGGTGCTCTCCCGAGTAGAGGCTGATCTGGAATTGGCATCAGGACTGTTGGCGGATGATTACAGGAATGCGGAAAGGATTTTTCCTAACCGTAAGGTGGCCCAGCTGATGTTGGCCAAAACTTATATGCTTGAAGAAAAATGGAGTCAGGCAGAGACTTTATTAAAGACCATTGTTTCAAGCCCTCTGTATACTTTTGAACCTGATATTACCAAAGTTTTTCAAAAGTCCGGAAAACATATCTTATGGCAGTTAAAACCTAAAAATAATAATGATCCTACAAGCGAGGTTCAGACTTATTACTTTTCCGGTGCAGCGCCAACACAATACGCTTTGAGTAATGATCTGGTGAGTTCTTTTGCTCAGGAAGATAAAAGAAAGCAGAATTGGATGGCAGCGGTGACTATAGGAGCAAATACCTGGTACAGGGCTGATAAATATAAGAACCGTACAGCAAATCCTACAGAGTATTCTGTGGTATTCAGAATAGAGGAAGCTAATCTTAATCTGGCAGAAACGCTCGTTATGCAGAATAAATTAGCAGAGGCGTTGCCGTATATTAATGTTACACGATTGCGTGCAGGACTGTTAGTCCTGACAGATCTTACTTCAAAAGAAACCGCATTGAATGAGATTCTTTCAGAATACCGTAAAGAGTTCTTTTCTGAAATGGGACACCGCTTTATAGATCTTAAAAGACTGGGGAAACTCAATACACTGAGTCCTGTAAAGCCCAATTGGAAGGACTACCATCAGCGTTGGCCTTTACCACAGAAAGAACTCCTGCTGAATACCAACCTTAAACCTCAGAATAATGGTTACTAAATGGATCATGAAACTTTTGCTTTTTATTCTTCTATGGTTGATGGTGGGGGAGTTTTCAGGGCAGGAGGATTCTAAAGATACTATGGATCATTGGCTCTCAGGTTTTTATGGAACAGAAGGCGGGGCCATGTCACCGGATGGACGGTGGGTGGTCATGAAGAAGGACTATAAGGATAAAGACAGCCTGTTTATTTTTGATACCCAGGATAAAAAAAATAGTCATAATATAGCAGAGCAGGCTTCAATGGGCACTTTTCATTTTGGACATTATGCTATGCTTGCCGGAGGAGATAACGTTCTTTGGGTTAATCTTATAACGCGTGTGAGGGAAGAATATCAACATGTAAAGCAGAGCAGTGTGTGGTCTTCAGATGGATATTGTATCCTAAACACATTGGGAGAATTGCAGGTGATGGATAAAGAAGGAAAGATCTTGGTTGGAGATAAGGATATAGTCTATTACCTGACAGATGGAAAAGGGAACCTTTTTGCGGAGAGAAAAACAGATTCCGGATATGATATTCTTAAACTTGAGGGAAAGGAATTTAAAAAACTGATCTCCTTGGCTGAGTTGGAACGAATGGAGTTAACGGATTCTGGTCATTATCTAGTAATTTATAAACAGTCCAGGAGGAAGGGATTTCGTAATCTTATGGTAATGAATGTTCTCTCAGGGAAATGGTTTTATCCTTTGGGAGAACAGGATATGCAAGCTGATTTCATTAGGTTCCAGGAAGGAGGAAAAGAATTATCCTGTCTTATTGAAGCAGTGAATTTGGTTCCCTATCCAGAAAAAGAGGTTCAGATCTGGTATGGAAGTGACAGGGATCTTGAAAGCAGGGAGCGGGGGAGTAAGAAGTCCCGAAAGTATTGGATATGGAACCCAGAGCGAGATAAAGCAGTTTCGTTGGATGTTGAGGAAGAGGAAACGGTAAGCTCCATAGGGAATGATCGTTATTTTGTGGTGTTTAAAAGTGATGAAATGCAGGATTATATTCATCATATTCCTGATCTGAATATCAGTTTGTATACTGTGCAGACAGGAGAACGAAATAAGATAGGAATAGTTAGACCTCTATTGGTCAGCTCAGAAGATGGCGGGCACTTGTTAATGATGGATTCTACGGGATTGTGGCAGCTCTTGAATGTGGAAACTTTTGAAAAACGAAGCATTGAAGGTCTGGGATTGAAGAAACCTTATTTCAGTAAGGACGCAAGAACAATCTATTTTGAAAGTGATAACGGACTTTGGATATACGCTGTAGGAAATGGAAGGTTATATGCAGATACTGCTGGGCTGGGGGGAAAAGTAGAAATTCTGGGCGGTAGGCAGCATCCGTTGTGTACCGGTTTTAATTTCTATCAGAATTTTATTGAGGATAATAGTGTACTGCTAAAAGTGAGCGATCAGGAAAAAGAAGAGCTGTCCTACCATAGGCTTAAAAATAAGAAGAATACAATACTGTATTCTTCTGGTGAAAATGTGAAATCGGTATCTTTCAGTGATGATGGTCAGAAAATGTCTGTCTTAGAAGAGAACTTTAACAGTCCGCCTAAGCTTTGGATGATAGATACTCAACGGAAGCAGAAAGAGCTTGTGTTTGATGCCGCCGTATCAGATCCGCAGGCGAAATTGTTGAAACAGCAGATTGTTTCCTATACAAGCTCATCCGGGTTACCCTTAAAAGGGACTTTATATTATCCTTTACATTATGATCCTTCCCGTCAATATCCCCTTATTGTGCATATTTACCAGAAGCAGTCCGATAAGGCTTCTACATATCTGTTGCCAAGGTATAATGAAGTGGGTTTTAATATCCGTATTTTATTGGAAAGGGGGTATTTTGTATATCTTCCTGATTGTATAACTGAAAAGGGGGCTCCGGGATGGTCAGGGCTTGACTGTGTGAACCGCTCTTTGGATGCTTTAACAGAATATCATTTGAAAATAGATAAAATAGGGTTGATCGGACACTCCTTTGGCAGCTATCTGACTAATTTTATAGCCACGCATTCTAATCGATTCTCAGCGTATATTTCCGGATCGGGAGTAAGTGATCTGGTAAGTTCTTACTTTTCCTATAACAACAACTATTCAAGCCCCCATTACTGGCAGTTAGAAACTGGTCAATATGAAATAGGGCGCTCTTTTTTTCAGGATAAAGAGCTATATCTTAAAAACAGTCCTGTTCTTAATGCGGATAAGTTGAGTGCCCCCATTCTATTATGGACAGGGTTGAAGGATAGAAATGTAGTTCCTGAGCAGACGGTGGAGTTTTATATGGCACTGCGCAGAAGCAGTAAACAGGTGATCGCTTTATTATATCCTGATCATGGACATGATCTGGGAATAGGAACTCAAGAAGCCCGGGATTTAAACAGGAGAATATTAGAATGGTGGGATTATTTTCTGAAAGGAAAATCAGAGAGTACGTGGATAAGTAAAGAAATGAAAAAGGATGCTGATTAGCATCCTTTTTTTATAGTTTAAATAGTAAAAAACATTACTTTAGTATCCGCTCCGATAGTAATAGTATTGGCAATTACAACAAGTCTAAATGAACTACTAGAATAGCTGAAACTTCCTGATTAATATTTACATTAGGGAGAAATTCGACGGTAAATATTCATACCAAAAGCCTTAATCTCGTTATTACCACTACGCTGAAAAGGTATGACACCAACACCAAGGTCACAGGAAAGTATATGATTGAATGCATTATAAGTCATTTTCTTCGTATACTGATCGGTGATATAATAATAAGTGTCACCTTTCTTTTTGATTTCATGAGTGCCTTCCATATCAACTCGTTGCCAACGTCCAATAAAAAAATCGGGGTTACAATATTGATCCACCTTTTTCACCTGTTTTTCCGCCTCGCTCTTGGTGATCTTTACCCAGTTTAATTCATATTGATCCGTATGCAGTATTATTTTGTTGGGATCTTCTGAAAGCTGTATCAAGATTGGAATATTGTCAGAACCAATACGGAGTTCAGAACTTAAAGTTGCTTTTGCTTTATCCCATTCTGCCGGAAATTCAGTATCGCGGTTTTTAACATACACTATGGAGCCTATTTCCTTTATTTCAATCACTTCTGAATATTTGTCTCCCACCATAATCCAGTAACCAAGAAATTTCCTATCGTTGGCTTTTACACAGGAAATGAATAAACATAGGATAAGCTGGACAAAAAAAATCTTTAGTATAATTGTTCTTTTCATGTTATAAACGTTATAAATAAGATAGTTTAATTAAAATCCACTCACTCTACTGCAATATGGCGGTATCATAGGCGTACAGTCGTTTTCCAAGTTATTGACTGATAGTACCGAACTGCTCTTCGCCAACAATTTTACCGTAAGCAATAAAGTTTCCATATTTAAACAAATATATACTAATTTTTTTATTGTTTACCTTTTTTATATTTAAACGTGAATTAATATACTATTGTCTAAATATAAATAACAACTATGCTGGATGTTTTGCTGGAAAAAATTACAATTATTTATCGGTGGTGAAAAATCTTATTTAGGATATAGAAGGGCTATAAATTTGATTAAGTGTTCGGGTAGAGGAAGGAACTAAATTTTGTTTAAGAGAGGCTGAATCAGAAAAAGACTTCAGTCTATGAGTAATAGCAGCAGCAGCCTTTTGCAGGTTGCAAAAGATATAGCGGATAGTACATTGTTGAAAAGACGGAAGTGGAGTAAAAGGGATAGGCACTGCAGCTTTAAACATCAGTTTTGTTCAGATGGTGGAGTTTTTTTTAAACCCTTATTATTCGTGAAAATTTTACAGTTATCTTTACGATACAGCGGTAAAAGAGAGATAAAAAGGTTGCTGAAATTTATTGGACAATCATATTGCAACTTTTATCTGTCGTAGCGGATTAATAGTAGGTGAGCAGTAAAACTTAAACTATACAAGCCTTTATTTCAGGTCTTCCAAGCCATGATTGATATATGGAAGTATGAAATTGTGGTTTGTTATACGATGAATATGTTTATTTTATGAACATTGACCGCCCTATCTTTTCCATGTGAATTATTGGTTGTGGTAACTATTTTGCCACAGCTTTTTAAGTTTGGTTAGCTACATTTTAGAATGATCCTGTTTTTAAGTTAAAATATTTTACGTTTATTAGATGTTTAATTGTAGGTAAACAAAATTTTATGAATGATTTTAAGATTGAACCTTTTCTGCATAGTGAGAACAGTCCTCATTTTATAACAACAAAAGGAATATCTGATCTTCTACTGAGTAGACCCAGCCAACTTTTCCAGCCACATAAAATATTATTTAACTGCATACATCTTTTTTGTGAAGGTGAAGGATCAATCAATATTGATTTTAAAACAATTAATATTAAAGAGAGGCACATTTTATTTGTTTCCCCACATCAAATTTGCCAGTTTAATACACCTGTTAATTATAAAAGTAGGGTAATGATCTTTACTGAAGGTTTCCTATGTCAGAGCAGACTGCAAACTCAGTTTTACGGTGAAACCAATTTATTTAATGATCCCCTGAATATAGCGTATATCAATTTGGAAGATCGATTTGAAGAAGTATTGCTTTTATTTGACTGTATACAAAGTGAATTAGGTCGACCATATAGAGAAATACAGAGCACTATATTAAATAATTATCTGTTTAATATACTATTGATTTCCGAGGACGTTTCGACAAATTCAAAAATAAAGCTGGACTTTTGTGGTGATAGACTTTTAGTTTCCAAGTTCAAATCTTTAGTAAATAAAAATCTGAATCAACATCTAAGCCTTGATTACTATAGTGAGGCCCTGAATATAAATCTTCGAACTTTTCAGAAAATTTTTCTTAAAGTGGAAAATCAGACACCTAAGCAGTGGTTAATTAATAGGCTGATATTGGAGATTAAAAGGAATTTGACCTATAATGAATCGAGTGTTAGCGAAGTTGCATATTCTTTGGGATTTAAAGAGCTTACTAATTTTACAAAATTTTTTAAGTCTAAAACAGGGATGACTCCAACACAGTTCCGGAACTCTCAAAAAATGTAGTTACTTCTAAAATGGGTCGGATCGAATACTCCAATTAGTGCTGTGAAATGAGGATAAAGCTAAAGAATGTAAATATAATACATAAATTTCCTGCTGTCTGCGAAGACTTTTAATTTGTCGCATTTTAAACTAGGGAATAAAAAAGGTAATTTAAAACAGTTTTTAAGAAAAATATGTGGTGGGTGTAATTTATTATCATTTTTTTTCGTTTTTCTATCATTGTAAATGAACTGTTGAACTTATTTTTGCAGTTCGAAATAATTTTTTTCACCATTTGTGTTTTTAATCTCCGGTCCTGCCGGAGATTTTGTTTGTTTACGAAATTTATCTTGTAAAGATATAGCGAGATAGCACAATCTACCTGGTTTTTAGAAGAAGAATAGGGATCACGCGGTCCACGCCCGCTAGCTAATCATAATACTTAAGTAAAGGAAAAGTCATTTTTATAAACCAATGTAAATATATCGGTTTCTACTGTGTAATATCTTTTTCTATGTACTGTTATTTTTTTATTTTTGCCGCTTTTTTGATTTGATTGAAGAGGTCGAATAAATGAATTTCTTTTGAAATATTTACTTTATCAGTCAATAAGGATATTACTTCAATGAACTTTAAAATATATTAAAATGGCAACTATTATTATCGGGTTGTTCGCAGTTATCATGCTGATGATTTACAAGGCAGAAAGTACAGTAAACAACGAGGATATTCTTGTAAAAATTCACCTCTTTCACTTAAAAGTAAAAACACGGTTATATCGAATTGTAAATGATCCATATAAGGAGACAAGGCAGAAATCAACAAAATGGATCGCATTTTTATTTATGTTAGTTGCTGTCCTGCAGTATGTAAGTACTCTCTTTTTATTATCAATTGCCAGGAAATCGGCTAAATTCTTCTCAACTTCTGCGTTTTATTATAATATTACTGCTAATCTTGACATTTCTAGCAATAAATAAGGAAATTAAAAAGGATGCTGATTAGCATCCTTTTCAATTGTTATGGTTTAAATAAAACACTGCCACACTCGGTAGGGCTTATTGGTGCACTATGAAGTGGCGTCATACCATCAGCAGACCATCTACAGACAACATTCTGAACGGTACTGCATTCCTGGCCAACCTGGACACATAATCCGGACTCAGGATCCATTCGGTACGTTGGAATAACCATACTTCTGTTTGTGTTTGCTGCTTTAGTTGCAAAAGCAGCGCCTGTGCCTAGTAATACTAAGGCAGCAGGGATCATTAACTTTTTCATAATATAAAGAATTTAGTGATGCCTACTCTGATATAAGGTTTTCGGCTTCCCCTTGTATTGATTTTCGGAATTGATACCGTAACAGCTGTTTTCCTGATAAGATATAAAGTCCATGGTCAGTAACTATAATATCGTCAACCTTCTGCTGTGGCAGATAGAAGCTGCCTACATATTCATTACGGTCTGTTCTGTAGATGTCGACTGCCTTTCTTCCCTTTCGGATTCTGGCAGGCTCAAATTTTCCAGGCTGTCCGGAAACATTATAGACATAATTTCCATAAAGAGCAGTGCTAATATTAACTCTTAGCGGTGGTGCATTCATGATATGGGTACCGTCTGAAAGCTTGGTAATCGTAAGCTTGGCTGTAGAGGTAGGATCTATGGTGGTCTGTTTCTTTACCTCTGGCAGTGCATTTCCCATAAGAATAAGCTGGTTTCTGTAGAAATACGTATAAATAAATTTTCCACTGTATTTCTGGTTTTCAGTGAGTCTGCCATCACAGTCGAAAATACCGTCTATTTGTTTCTCCAGGACAGAAGGAAATAATTTGATAGCATTCTTCTGACTGAGGTTAAGCTGCGCTATAGCATACTTATGAGTTTTACTGTCCTGGGTTCTAAGCATGAAATCCAAAGAATCAATGACTGCCAGCTGGGAAAAGAAGGCATCATCTTTACTGATGGTCCTGGCTGAGGGCTCATTTAATTTACCCCTGTAAATAATAGGAACAGTGCCATCATAAAGATAATAGTAAGGAGACTTAACTTTTATCTGCAGACTCTTGAAAGGATAGTTAATATGATCAGGTACAATGGTAAAGGATGAAGTATGATCAAGCTTATAGGTGATTTTTGTTAAAATCATTGGTGTACTCCGGCTTCCTAAGTATAGTCCCTCACTATCCCTTCCTGCGAAATAATAATGGGTGTTATCAAGATCTCTTTTTTCCTTTTCTAATAAATAATTAGGCAGGAACTTTCTGGTGAAATTATTTTCTTTTTTGATAATATACTCAGAACGGAGGAAAAGAATGATAACAATAGAAAGCGATAAAATGATCGTTAATCCTGAATAAAGAATAAATTTTATTTTCTGTGTTCGTCTCTGTTTTTCAATGAGAATAATTGCTGTTAATGAAATAAATATACATACTGAATTAAAGATCAAGTGTTCCGTCCAGTCCATTTTCTCCAAAATTCCTCCGCATGAACATGGTATAAAGTCGCTGTAATTCAGAATGAGGTAAATATAGACCGTGAAAGTGGTCATCATACCCAATGAACAGTAAAGTCCTGTTAAGCGTAGTCTGGGAATCAGTAAAAAGGAAACAATCACAAATTCCAGAATAATAACACTGTAGGACGTTAACCCTGCAAAGGCACTAAGCAGAGGTGATTGAGAAATCTGCATCTGAAAATTTTCAAAATCAAAAACTTTACTTATGGCCGCATACGTAAACAGAAGTACAAAAAAATAGGAGATGGCTATGGGGGTGAGTTGAGTTAGCTTTTTCATATAAGAGTATTCAGGATTGATATAATAACATCCATAAAACCTTTACACCACAGTATTCCGGCATTGCCGTTTTTTCAGAAATAGCTATGGTAGTGGTAAAAGTTCCAAGGTTTTTCCATATTCCGCTGACAGGACATTTTTGTCCCGATTTTACAGGGGATAGTGGTTTCGTATCGCTGGTCATCTTCCGTTATTATAGGTTCCCGATGGTCTCCAGTGATCACGGTCTTTTGGTGGGTCCGTTTCCTTGCAGATGGTACTGTCTGACCTTGCTGATAAAACACTGTTGTTTTGAAGGTCTTCATACGTTTGGTGGATTTCATCTGTGGAAACTATAGGATCGAGCTGACACGACTGTATCACTATTGAGAATATAATTCCCACTGAAATATAAATTAAGTTCTTCATGATCTGGGATTTAAAAATGTTAATAATCCCGGCCGGTTTTTATAGAATTCTGAGAACGAAGGTATAGTAAGTTTTAACCGAAAAAAAAGGTGTTTTGGTCTGATTTATAAAAAATAAGACTATGTTTTGTAAATTGATTCAGGGTTAAATTACGATTATATATATCTGTAAACAAGATTGTTATATGTTTTATTTCAATATATTTAATTCTCCTATTTATGAAATAATAGAATTGTTATATGATTTTGCTTACTTTTGAATAATATTCACTGAATTATAAAAAAATATTAATAAAACTTTTTCCATTTTGAAAAAAGCAATATTTATTTTCGTATGTATTGGTATTTTAATGAATGGTCAGAAGTTTTCAGACTATAGGGCACGGTATGATAATTTAGAAGAAAATGACGCCCGTGCTATGGAATTTATAAATTCCTATATTAAAAAGGCAAAAAAGGATAGGGACTATAAGGAACTTTCACAGGCTTACAGGGATGCAGTTTACTTCAGTAAGAATAACAAGCTGGTTTACGCAGACAGTATAATAGGAGCCGCTGTTCAGTCAGAAGATCATGATCTAATAGGGAATGCATATTTAACCAAAGGGAGTATTTATTATTTTACATTAAGGAAATATCAGAAAGCCCTGGATGAATATATAATAGCTTGGGATTATCTGAAAAATTCCAAAGATTCATACCTTCATTATAAGAATCTATATCATATAGGAATCGTTAAAAGTTACCTGGGATATTATGAAGAAGCATATAAGATTTTTTCAAAATGTAAGGTGTATTACAATAAGCAGAGTACAGCGGAAACTCTTCCCAATCTCCGGCATAACAGAAAGAGAGGATATTTGAACAGCCTTAATCAGATGGGGATATGTCTTATATTGTTATCCCGTTATAAGGACGCAGAAGAATTGGTGTCTGAAGGTCTGCAGGAATCTGCCAATGATAAAAACTTTGATCTGGAACGAAGTTATTTTTATAAACTTAAAGCTATCTTAGGTTATCTTAAAAATAATGATGAAACAGCACAGGAAGATTTTAACACGGCATTGGGAGCTATTGAAAAAGCAAACGATTATACAAACGCTTCCGTTATTTATTTTTTAAAAGGTAAAATTCTGCTGAGAAATAAAAAAAATAAGCAAGGCATTGGTTTACTTAAAAAGGTTGACTCAGTATTCCAGAAAAACAATTTTGTATTACCGGCAACCAGAGAAACATATGAACTGCTTATCGATTATTACAGGAATCAAGGAGATTATAAGAAAGAGCTTTACTACACGACCCAATTACTGAAATTTGATAAAATATTATCTACAGATTTTAAATATCTCTCCACTAAGATTCATAAAGAATATGATACAAAAGACCTGGTGGAATCAAGGAAAAAGCTAGAAAATAAGACCTACTACATTTTTTTCATAGCAGCAGTTTCAGCCAGCAGTCTTGTAGTATTTTTTGTAATAGGCTATTATATAGTAAGAAAAAAGAGGAAAAGAGTAGAGGTGCATGATCAAACTAACCTTGGTGATTCTAATGAGCGTAGTCCTCCCAAATCTTCAAAGGTACCTGAACAGTTGGTTGAAGATATTTTAAGTAAGCTGCAGCATATGGAAGAAAAGAATTTTTATATTGAAAAGGGACTGACACAAAATCAGCTGGCAAAGAAACTAAAAACCAATACAGCTTATCTATCTGCAATAATTAATGAACATAAAGGCTGTAATTTTAATACTTATATTAACCGGTTGAGGATTATCTACGCGAAAGAAATGCTTATTCATGATCAGCATTGGCGAAAATATGCCATTGATGATATTTCTAAAGAATGTGGCTTCTCAAATCGGTCCAACTTTTCTAAATTATTTCTTGAAATAACATCAATGAGCCCTGTGGAGTTTATCCAGAAAATTGAAATTGATAAAAGTAATGGGTTGAAAATGTAATACCAACGACTGATGAAAAAAGAAGGCTCGTCTAATTGTTGTACTTTTTATGTAAAAATATGGAAGTACAACTGTTTTTTAAAAAGTGTAAAAAATTACAAGAAGAACTGAGTGAAAAATTAGAAATGATTGAGTTAACCACTCCTGAAGATAGGATAGGGTGCTATGAAAAATCATTAATGGAAATTGATGCAGCTGTAAGACTCATTAAGTCAATAGTAAGTGGGCTTGAATTTTCATCGGTAGCAAATGAAATATATTTCTTCAAAGAGATAAAGCCATTTTTTATTGCCCGTTTTATTTATTATTCAAACCTTTTATCCATTGAGGCAGCGAAACCAAATGCAGGACAACTTAATCTTAAAGAATATTATAGTTGTGAACTGGAAGCGCTTAAAGATTTTTATCAGCAGCATATTGATTTTTATGAATACTACCGAAGAAAAGCAGCATTTCTGGATCAAAAATATTTTGTAAGGAATCAATTTGATCTTAAAACGAAGCTGGAACCAGGACTATATAACTATGATGAGAAGTTTGCGACCTCCCATGATTACTTAATTGCTCAGATTCTAGCCAATGATCTTCTGGAAAAATATCTCCTGAAATCTATCAATGAAACTGAGGGATATGTTTATGAAAAACTCAATGACAAATCACCATTGTACTGGTCTTCTTCAAAATCTGGCTTGGTGGAACTTCTATATGCCCTTTATCAAACACGCTGTTTCAATGGTGGGAATATTGAGTTCAGCGAGGTAATACGCTTTACCGAAAAATCACTGAATGTTAATCTGGGAAACTTTTATAAAACTCTTCACGAAATCAAAAGCAGGAAAATTAACAGGACTAAGTTTCTTCAGCTTTTAAGTAATCATCTTAATCAGTTATTTACTGATTCGGATCAGTAAACTTGTTTTTGTAGTCATAAATCTTTCGGTAGTTACGGCGACCTACCGAAATAATTTTGCTGGAAAGAATAAACTTTGTTTCACTAAAAAAATATTATGAATATTGACAGAACAGAATTTATAGTATGGATGCAGAGAATTATGACAAGATTTGATATCCTAAGTGAGAAAGTAAAAGAAAATCAAAACGTATTAAACAGTATCGATGGAGAGCAGCTCCTAGATAATCAAGATGTTTTGCAACTACTTAAAATCAGTTCAAGATCATTACAGCGTTATCGATCTGATAAAAAACTGCCCTATTATACCATAAGCGGCAAATTATATTACAAACTCTCTGATGTCCATCAGCTTATCAGAGATAGTTTTAGTACGTCTAAACAAAATCATTAAGTCTCTGCTGGAAAAAAGATCGTATCAGAAATAAACTTTTTAATTATTGGGCATCCAACGATTAATAAAATCTGGAGGTTAATAACATTAACAATTTTCTATATATATATCGGTTCATCAGAGACTTAAAGATACTCGGGCGTCTAGAACTTCAAAATTACATAGAATGGTTATCTTCATATCAATGGTAATCGGATTTATTCCTTATTTATCAAGTTATTTTCAATGAGTTTTTATAATAAATTATATTTAGGTTTACTAATATACCATTATTGATGTGTTAACTATACTTTTTACACCTGACTTTTTAAAGACAGGCTTTTTATTTTTACAGCTGTAAATAAGCACTTTAAATGCTTAATTATAATTTGTAAAGATAAAAATAAAAAATTAAATAGTATATTTATAAACTTTAATAAGTATATTTGTGTACTAATTTGTTTCATATGAATTTTGATCTTATAAAAGAAGTTGTTGGACTTGTTCAGCAATTTATCGAACAGAATGAAGATGAATTACTATACAGTAATGATATTCAGGGATTTAAAGAATGGATCAATGCTTCTTCAAAATCTTATTCCGAGGAGAAAAATCCGGATTGGGTAGGGAAAGAATTAGGAAGGAGTTCTGAAAGTATCATCAATACCTTATTGATAAGAATGGGCAGGTATGCGAAAACCTACTCCCGTTCAATCGGTAGTTCCTTTTTTGCAAGCCAAGATGATTTTATTTATCTGATAAACCTGAAAACGATGGGAGCGATGACAAAAATGGAACTGATAAGGAATAATGTAAGTGAGAAATCTTCTGGAATGCTTATCATTAACAGGTTAATCAGTAATGGCTGGGCTGAACAGACCATTTCTCAGAAAGATAAAAGAATGAAACATATTCAAATAACCGAAAAAGGAATTTCTGTACTGGAGGAACATATGGATGAGATCCGTAAAGCTTCAAGGGTAGTAGTGGGAAACCTGAACCATTCTGAACAAATGCTGCTCATCGCTATACTCTCTAAATTGGATGAATTTCACGATTCTTTTTACCATATGAATGTGGAGACTGGTAATCTACTGGATATGGTATATAAAAGACTGAATTGATGGAATATAGAAGTCTACCATTAGAACCATTAATTAAATAAATAACAATGAATACTGGAAGTGTAAGAAAGAGAATTGCGGTGATAGGTTCTGGGTTTTCCGGAATCTCAGCTGCAGCTTATGCTGCAAAATCAGGAAATGAAGTACATGTATTTGAAAAGCATGAGCAGCCAGGTGGTCGTGCAAGACAATTTAAAACGGATGAAGGGTACCTTTTTGATATGGGACCAAGTTGGTATTGGATGCCCGATATTATAGAAGGCTTTTTCGCTGATTTTAACTGTAAAGCATCAGATTTTTTTAATCTTATTTCTTTGGACCCTCAGTTTGAGATGGTTTTTTCAACAGAGAAGGTTTCTGTTCCCAAGAAAAATGAAGACATCCGAAAGCTATTTGAAAAAATTGAATCGGGAGCAGCCAAACAGTATGATAAATTTATGCAGTCTGCTCAGTTTAAATATGAGGTGGGGATGAAAGAATTTGTAACAAAACCTTGTTATAACTGGCTTGAATTCGCTTCTTTAAAAATAGCGGGAGGTGCTTTAAAACTCGATCTCTTCAGTAATTTCAGAAATTATGTTTCAAGGTATTTTACTGATTCCAAACTTATATCTTTAATGGAATTTCCTGTTATATTTCTTGGTGCTTCTCCAAAACATATTCCTGCTTTATACAGTCTTATGAATTACGGAGGGTATGTTTTGGGAACAAAATATCCCATGGGAGGTTTTTACCAGCTTGTGCTAGCCATGAAGAAAGTGGCGGAAGAGCAAGGGGCAATCTTTCATTTTAATCATGAAGTACAGAAAATCAATACAGAAAGCGGACAGGCAACTTCAATAACAGTAGATGGTCAAACGTATGAATTTGATGCCATTATCGCCTCATCAGATTATCATCATACAGAAACATTGTTGCCCAAACCTTTTAGAAACTACCGCAAAGCATACTGGGAAACCAGAACCTTTGCACCATCATGCCTCATTTATTACCTGGGAATCAAAGGAAAGATTAGTCATTTAAAACATCATACCTTATTTTTTGAAAATGAGCTTGACAATCATATAGATTGTATTTATAAAAATAAGAAATGGCCTTCCAAACCACTTTTTTACGCATGTTGTCCTTCTAAAACTGATCCGGATGTGGCACCTGAAGGTTGTGAGAATATTTTTTTACTGTTACCTCTTGCCCCTGGTATATATGATGAGGAATCTATCCGAGAAAAATATCTGATTGAAATGCTTGAACGGATTGAAAAACATACCGGTGAAGCTGAACTTATTTCCAGGATTGAATATAAAAGAAGCTATTGTGTAAGTGATTTTATTTCGGATTATAATGCTTATCAGGGTAATGCATACGGATTATCCAATACTTTATCACAGACAGCAGTATTGAAACCTAAGATTCAAAACAAAAAGATCAGGAACCTTTTTTATACGGGGCAGTTAACGGTTCCGGGACCTGGTGTTCCACCATCGATTATTTCCGGGAAAATTGTAGCATCTGAAGTATGTAAACTAAAAATAAAATAATATGAAAAAATTGTTTGATGAGTTGTCTTACGAAGTCAGTAAGTACACTACGCAAAAATACAGTACAAGTTTTTCATTGGGAATACTGGCATTGAAGCCTTCCATCAGACTTGCTGTTTATGCTGTTTACGGATATGTGCGCCTGGCGGATGAAATTGTAGATAGTTTTCATGGCTATGATAAAGAGAAACTTCTGAAAAGATTACAAGCTGAAACCTATGATGCACTGGAAGATGGTATATCACTCAATCCTATTTTGCATTCATTTCAGGAAACGGTCCGTCAGTATGATATAAACAGGCAGCTGATTGATCATTTTTTGCATAGTATGGAAATGGACCTTCATAAAATTGATTATAATTCCGAACTGTATAAAGAGTATATCTATGGATCTGCGGAAGTTGTAGGATTGATGTGTCTGCAAATATTCACAGAAGGTGATAAACAGCAATATGAGAAACTGAAACCCTTTGCCATGAAATTGGGGTCTGCTTTTCAGAAAGTTAATTTTTTGCGGGATCTGAAAGATGATTATCAGATTTTAGGAAGAACTTATTTTCCATCACTGAATATGTCAGTCTTTGATAATACTGTAAAAACGGTGATTGAAAAGGAGATTGAGGAAGAATTCAAAGAAGCATTACAGGGAATTAAAAAACTGCCAGGCTCATCCATTTTCGGAGTATATCTTGCCTACAGGTATTATCTTTCTCTGTTTAACAAAATAAAAAAAACAAGTTCTCAGAATATATTGCAGCAAAGAATCAGAATTGCTAATTCGCAAAAGCTGCTGGTTGCATTCAAAAGTTATATCCGTTACAAATCTGCTTATTTCTGACAGTAGAATTCCGTTTGAGAATGATTTTTTGAAGTGTTTAACAATCAATAAAAAATAAATGATGTACAGATTATACAGAGAACAACAACTGAGTTGCAATATTGAAACGGCATGGAAGTTTTTTTCATCTCCTCATAATTTATCAGAAATAACCCCTGAGAACATGGGTTTTGTAGTTCTTTCAAATGTGAAGGATAAACCTATTTTTAAAGGAATGGAAATAGATTATACGGTCTCTCCTTTGCTTGGAATTCCTTTGAAATGGAAGACCATTATTAGCCAGGTTGAAGAGTATAAAAGCTTTACAGACTTTCAGAAAAAAGGTCCGTATAAATACTGGAATCATTTTCATGAATTTATTCCTAATGAGCATGGAGTACTGATGAAAGATACAGTTGACTATAAGCTTCCGCTAGGTTTTTTAGGAAAAATAGCCCACCAGCTGTTTGTAAAAGAAAAGCTTAAAAGCATTTTTGATTTCAGATACAGGGTTTTAAATAATCTTTTTAATAATAAGCATAATTAAAATGAATGTTTTGATTCTTTTAGGCGTATTTATTTCGATGGAAGGGGCTACTTGGCTGATTCACCGGTATATTATGCACGGCTTTCTGTGGACCCTGCACCGAGATCATCATGATCATAGCCACGACGGGAAATTCGAAAGAAATGATTGGTTCTTTTTCATTTTTGCAATTCCGGCTATTGTTTTATTATATCTGGGAGTACAACAGAATTTTAATTATTGGTTTTTTACCGGTCTTGGAATAAGCCTTTACGGAATGTCCTATTTTTTTGTACACGATATTTTTATCCATCAGAGGACAAAGATTTTTACTCAAACAAAGAATCCGTATTTACTTGCCATAAGACGTGCTCATAAACAGCATCACAAACATTTGGGAAAAGAAGATGGAGAGTGTTTTGGTTTTCTGTGGGTTCCTGTTAAATATTTTAAAATGTTTTTCAATAAAAAATGATTTCTTATACTTACATATTGATTAATTTTTTCACCGTCATCATCTGCTTCTTGGCTTCTTTTGATGGAAGAATACAGTTTAATAAGCTTTTCGGAAAATTTCTGTTGTCATCCACCATTGTAGCAATTCCTTTTATTGCCTGGGATATATGGTTCACTGCAAAAGGAGTATGGTGGTTTGATCTCAAGTATACCCTAGGATTTAAAATAGCGGGACTTCCCGTAGAGGAATGGCTTTTTTTTTACTGCATTCCTTTCGCCTGTGTTTTTACATATTATTGCTTGGAAAAGTATTTTACTCTTAAATGGACTGACGGTTTAAATAATCTCATTGTATTCACGTCTTTCATTGTTCTTGGGGTGGCAGGACTTCTTTATTATGAAAGAATATATACTTTGCTGACAGTAATTGTAACGATACTTACTCTTTGTTATCTTCATTTTATTGCTCAAAAAGAATGGATAGGAAAGGCCAGTTTTGTATATCTGGTTCTAATGCCCGGTTTTTTTGCAGTGAATGGAATTTTGACAGGTTCTTTAATTCCTTCGCCGATTGTTAATTATAATCCTGATGATTTTTTAGGCATTAGAATGGGAACGATCCCTTTAGAAGATGCTGTATATGGTTACAGCCAGTTTTTACTTAATATTTATTTCTTTAAAAAAATAACTAAAAATGAAAAATAGAATAATTCTTACAGTATCCTTAAGCTTTTTATTGTTGAGTACTATAATATCCTGTTCCTCTATGCCTGAAAAAGCACAGCCTGTAGGACAGTTTGATGTCAATCGGTATTTAGGTACATGGTATGAAATAGCAAGATTTGATTATTTTTTTGAAAAAGATCTTGATAATGCAATAGCCCAATACAGTCTCAATACGGATGGAAGCGTAAATGTGCTTAACAGCGGATATAATTTTAAAAAGGATAAATGGGTATCTGCTAATGGTACTGCTAAATTCAGAGGGGATAAGGATGTTGCAGCGCTTAAAGTTAGCTTTTTTGGACCTTTTTACGCCGGATACAACGTAGTTGCATTGGAAGATTATAAATATGCACTGGTAGCAGGTAAAAACTTAGATTATCTCTGGATTCTGTCCCGTGAAAAGACTATTCCTGAGAATGTAAAACAAGATTTTATCATCAAAGCTCAGGAAATCGGTTATAATACATCAAAATTGATATGGGTAAAACAGGACAAAAAAAGCCCGTTCGATAAATAATTAGATAAACTTAAAAAGGGAAAAAATGCTCAAAATACAAGCACAATCAAAAATACCTACAGATTACGGCATCTTCACAGCATATGCATTTTCAGAAAATGAAGAAGATTGGAGTCCCCATTTAGTTTGGGTGGCAGAGAATACAGATTTTACCAAACCAGTAAATGTACGATTTCATTCAGAGTGTATTACAGGGGAAGTCTTTCATTCCAAAAAATGTGAATGCGGACAACAGCTGGATGCTGCTATGAAATACATGTCTGAAAAAGGAGGGGTGATTGTCTACCTCCGTCAGGAAGGAAGAAATATTGGAATCATCAAAAAGCTCAGGGCTTACGGACTTCAGGAAAAAGGATTGGATACCGTTGAAGCCAATTTGAAGCTCGGACTCCCGGCAGACGGAAGAAACTTTGATATAGCTGTTGAGATACTGGATATTTTAAAGATAAAAGAGATCAATTTATTAACTAATAATCTGGATAAAATTAAAGCTGTTGAAAACAGTAATATCATTCTCAATATCAGAATTCCTCTGGAAATTGATTCGAATGAAGTGAATCAAAGCTATCTTGCGAAGAAGAAAAAATACTTTGGTCATCTTTTGGAGAAAATATGATCTCTTATCAGAAGAATAATGTTTCTTTATGCATCAATTACTAAAATATTATGAATAATTCCTATTACAACAAAGCGGAAAATACATTTAGTGAAAGGTTATATCAATTAAAAGAGAGATGATGAAAAAGAGATGGCTCAGGAAGAGTGGATAAATATACTCAGGTCAAACGTTTTCGAAGCATGGAAAAAGTCCAAAGACGCTACTATGTAAGTGAAAGCAGAATGATGAAGATTAATTATGATCAGCAATTTGCTGACGGGTAAGTTTTATATGAAGATAGTGCTGGCAATCTCCATCATTATAGCTTTTCAAATAATCCAATAACCATTTAAAGCGTTAAATAGGATCTGCTGATGCTATATTCTGCAACATTAAACTGTTGTAATATAACATTTGTGATAAGCATATATTCATTTCCAGACAAAGATCAGGATAGCTTTTAAGAATTTCTCTATGAAATTATTTTTAGGCATCCGATCAATTCTCTGAGCTGTAGATTTATGGCATTGGCAGGATAAAGCTTTTCAATAAATAATAAAGGTTCTCCAAAACTCTGGTTTTTACTCAGGATGTTAGGAATAAATTCTTTCCCTTCTTAAGTAAATGTGTTCAGCTTGACTTTGCTGCTGTTAATACGGAAAATAGTATTACTAATTTTAACCTCCAAATTAATAAATAATTTGCACACCTATAGTCTTATAGCTTATTTTTTATAGTTTATTTATTTGAAAATACTGCATTTTTCTTAAAATACTGTAACCCGTTTCAATCCATATACTATTGATTTTTTATACTTGAAATGTGGTATGGAATTCTTAATGATTATCCTTTTAAAATTACTGTTTTTCGAAATATTGTAAGTATTTTTGAAGCTAAAGTATCCGTAACTAATTATTGATTTTAACTTCTATGATTTTAATTGTTGATGACAACCAAAGCAACCTTTATTCACTTCAAAAATTACTTGAATCTAAGGATTTTCAGGTCGAAACGGCCGGATCCGGTGAAGAGGCTCTTGGTAAAGCGCTAAAAAAAGACTATGCCTTAATTATTTTAGATGTTCAGATGCCGGATATGGACGGTTTTGAAGTTGCAGAAACACTTGCCGACTACAGCAAAACTAAAGATGTACCTATTATATTTTTATCTGCTGTTAATACAGATAAAAAATTTATCACGCAAGGCTATGCTTCCGGCGCTAAGGATTACGTTACCAAACCCGTAGATCCCGAAATACTTTTGCTAAAAGTAAAAACATTTTATAACCTTCAAGAACAGAATATTGCCATGAAAAAAACTCAGCAAAATCTGGAACTTGAAGTAAAGGGGAGACGAGAATCTCAGGTAACCATGAAATCCCAGATAGATCACTTTCATTTGATGTTAGAGTCCCTTCCTCAGATTGCATTTACCTTGAATGAAAACGGGATTGTGGATTTTGTGAATGGTAAATGGTATCAATATTCCGATACAGAGCAAAGTTTTCCCAAAACACATCCTGATGATCATGATATAAGAGAGGAATTGGAGAGATGCAGGAAAAAAGGAAAAGCACTGGAATTAGAAATCAGAATTAAAAATACTGTTTCAGGTAATTACCGTTACCATTTACTGAGAATAACTCCTGTATATGATGAAAATCGGATTAAAAACTGGGTAGGAACATTTACTGATATTGACGATCAGAAAAAAGTAGAAAAGGAAAAAGACGAGTTTTTAAGTATTGCAAGCCATGAATTAAAAACTCCTTTAACAAGTATTAAAGCATATGTTCAGCTCTTGGAAAGAAAGCTGAAATTAGATAAAGAAAGTCCGGAAGGCGGATTTGTTACTAAAGTTCAAGGGCAAATTGAAAAACTCAATACCCTTATTACAGATCTATTGGATGTCTCAAAAATTGAAAATGGTAAACTTAAAATTAATAGAAAGTCCGTTAATCTGGAAAGCGTTATCAGTAATGCGATTGAAACAATATTACAGACCCACGATGAACAGATAAGAATTGAACGCCATGGAACAAAACCTGATATTTTAATTCCGTTGGATGAGATCCGTATCGAGCAGGTACTCATTAATTTTCTTACGAATGCTATTAAATATTCGCCTGAAAATAATCAGGTAATTGTGACAACATTTGTAGATGAAGAAGCCCAGGAAGTCAGAGTAAATGTGACTGACTTTGGGATTGGAATCCCTGATTTTAAGCAGGATGCAGTATTTAAAAAATTCTATCGTGTAGAAGAATCATCATTACAGTTTCAGGGAATGGGAATCGGACTGTTTATATGTGCTGAAATTATCAAGCAGCATCACGGAAATGTTGGTGTTTCCAGTATTGTAGGTGAAGGCTCTACATTTTATTTTACTCTACCTTTAAATTAACTTTCATGCCGAAAAAAATTATACGTAATCTTCAGTTTGGAATAGGACTTTCTCTTCTGATTTTAATAGCGAGTTCGGTGGCCTCATACTGGAGTATCCAGAATCAGATGAACCATCGTGAAAGCCTTTCTCAAAGCAGACGTTCAGTGACAGCAGTGAAAGATATTCTTGTGGCACTTCTTGATGCTGAAACAGGAAACAGAGGCTTTCAACTGACTGGTAGGGAAGATTTTCTGGAACCATACAAACGTGGCGTTAGAGAATATTCTAAAGCTTTGGTACAGGCAGAATCATTGGGAACCCAGGATAAAAACCAGCAGGAAAGACTGGTCGGATTAAAAATAGCAGTCAGTCAGGTGATGGATAATCTGAAAAACCTTGTGGAAAACAGACGAAGAGGAATCGTAATGACTCAGCAGCAGATTACTACTGGTAAAAGCTATATGGATGAATGCCGTAAAATTGTAAGAGACTTTGTACAATATGAAGAGAACCAGGTTGAAATTAAAAATAAGGATTTATCACGTTCTTCAGAAACAACGGTAATTTTTATTGTTTTTTCTGCATTGGCTGCTGTAGTGGTGACCGCATTTTTCTATTTTAAAATGCGTGCAGATCTTATTAGAAGAGATGAACTTGAGAAAATGCTGAGAGAAAAAGATCAGGAAATGACACGCCGTGTAAGTGCTATTCAGAAAATTGCAAACAGAGTGGCCAATGGAGATTACAGTGAGAAAGCAGTAGATAATTCGGAGGATGATCTCGGAGATCTTGTAGAATCGCTTAATCATATGACTGAATCCCTGAAAATATCTTTTGACAAGATTAATAAAAGTGACTGGCGTCAGAAAGGACTTGCTTTGTTGAATGAATCGCTGGTTGGGAATAAATCAGTACCAGAAGTATCCACCAAGGCTTTATATCAGTTAATTGAGTATGGAAACTGCATCAACGGCTCATTATATCTTTTTGATGAAGGTATTCTAAAACTTAATATTGCATTTGGATTAGAAACCAATATGAAAAGAAGTTTTGAACCGGGAGAAGGAATGGTAGGGCAGGCCTTTCTGAACGCTAAAACACAAGTATATAATAATCTTCATGAAGATGATTTCGTAGTAACCTTTGCCAGTAGTACCATTAAAATCTATGGAATAATTCTGATACCTATTTTTGCAGATGGACATGCTATCGGAGTACTTGAATTAGGAGCCACCTTCAATTTTGAAGAAGACCGAATCAGTTATTTTGAGGAATGTTGTATAAATATAGGAATAGCCCTGAATGCTGCCAAAGGAAGAGAGAAAGAACAACAACTCCTAGAAGAAACCCAGGCTCAATCTGAAGAATTACAGGTACAGCACTCTGAGCTTGAAAATCTCAATACTGAATTGGAAGCTCAGACACAAAAGCTTCAGGCCTCAGAAGAAGAATTAAAAGTACAGCAGGAAGAATTAATGCAGGCCAATGCAGAACTGGAAGAACGCTCAAGATTACTGGAAGAAAAAAATCATTTAATTGCGGAACGCAATAATGAGATTCAAAAAAAGGTAGAAGAACTGGCACTTAGCACAAAATATAAGTCTGAATTTTTAGCCAATATGTCCCACGAATTAAGAACTCCCCTTAATTCAATCCTTCTTTTGTCAAGGTTAATGGCAGAAAATCCGGATGAAAACCTTAATGAAGACCAGGTGGAGTCTGCCAGAGTTATTCAAAGTTCAGGAACAAGTTTATTAACATTAATAGATGAAATTCTTGACCTGGCAAAAATAGAATCCGGTAAAATGACACTGGAATACCAGAAAGTGGCAATTGAAGACGTTGTAAAAGATCTGAAAAGTCTTTTCAGTCCTGTATTTCAGGAGAAAGCGCTTCCATTCAATATTCAGATAGATTCAGACGTACAGAAATTGATAGAAACGGATCGTCTCAAAATTGACCAGGTCCTAAGAAACCTTTTGTCTAATGCTTTAAAATTTACAACAGAAGGATGCATTGATTTACATATCAAAAAACACTCTGAAAAGTCTAAATTTATTGTATTCTCGGTAAAAGATACTGGTATTGGCATCGCGGCAGATAAACAGAAAATTATTTTTGAAGCGTTCCAACAGGCTGATGGATCTACAAAAAGGAAATTTGGAGGTACTGGTCTTGGACTTTCAATAAGCCGTGAAATTGCAAAGCTTTTAGGAGGCGAACTGTCTCTAGAAAGTGAAGTGAACAAAGGAAGTGAATTCACTTTCATTATTCCTGTGCATCCAGTAACTGAAACTGCTCATTCCGAGACTGATCAGGATTTGGTGGAAATCATTCGAGAAGATGTTGAAGAAATTCAGAACATTCTTGAAAAAGCTGATACGGTTCATCTAAATACCTTAGAAATACCTGAAGATGTAGAGGATGACAGAGAGAATATTCAGGAAGGGGATAAAATCATCCTTATTATTGAAGATGATACTAATTTTGCAAAGGCTCTATTGAAATATGCCCATTTGCAAAACTATAAAGGAATTGTGGTGGTTAGGGGGGATTATGCTCTTTCTGCAGCTCAGCAATATCATCCTCATGCGATTTTACTGGATGTTCAGCTTCCTGTAAAAGATGGATGGGAAGTTATGGATGAGCTCAAGTCAGATCCTAATGTAAAGCATATTCCTGTCCACATGATGTCTGCCCTTCATGTGAAAAAAGAAAGTCTTATGAAAGGTGCAGTTGATTTTATCAACAAGCCCGTGGCGCTCGATAAAATGACTGACGTATTTAAAAAAATTGAAGAAGCATTACAAAAGGGACCTCAAAAAGTTTTGATTGTCGAGGAAAATGCCAAACATGCCAATGCATTGTCCTATTTTCTGAGTAATTTTAATATATCTTTATCTGTGGAACACAATGTTGAAGATAGCGTAAAAGCACTTACTTCAAGTCTTGTTGATTGTGTGATCCTGGATTTTGGGACCGCCAAAGGGAGTGATTACCATATTATTGAATCCATCAAAAGCTATGAGGGACTGGAAAATCTTCCCATCATTATTTTTACTGAACACCATTTATCAAAAGAAGAAGAACTTAAAATAAAACAATATGCAGATTCTATTGTTGTAAAAACAGCCCATTCCTATCAGAGAGTTTTAGATGAAGTTGGTCTATTTTTACATCTTGTAGAAGAAAAAAATGTGTCTGCTGAAAATAACAGAGGTAAAATGCTGGGATCTTTAACTGAGGTTTTGAGTGGCAAGAAAATATTGATTACTGATGATGATGTTCGCAATATTTTTTCTTTAACCAAAGCACTGGAAAAATATAAAGTTGAAGTCATTGTCGCTATGGATGGTAAACATGCTCTTGAACAAATTGATAATAACCCTGATGTAGATGTTATCCTTATGGATATGATGATGCCAGAAATGGATGGTTATGAAACCATTAAGATGATAAGGAAGATGCCGGCATTTAAAAAGCTACCTATTATAGCGATTACTGCCAAATCGATGATTGGAGAGCGTGAAAAATGTATTACAGCAGGAGCTTCTGACTATATCTCAAAACCGGTAGATATTGATCAGTTACTATCGCTCCTTCGTGTTTGGTTATATGAAAGTTAAACAGATAAAATTCTGATGGATAAGAAAATCTTAATTGTGGATGATGACCCACGCAATATATTTGCATTAAAATTGACCCTTAAAGCCCGGGGATATGCGGTTGAATCCTGTACTATGGCTCAGGATGCTTTAGAAATCCTGAAATCCGGTTCATCCTATATTGTTCTGATGGACATGATGATGCCTGGAATAGATGGTTATGAAGCTGTTAGAATGATAAGAAATACTCCTGAAATCAAGCATGTGCCTGTAATTGCAGTAACTGCACAGGCAATGCCTGAAGACCGCCAGAAATGCCTGGAATCAGGAGCAGATGATTACATATCAAAACCGATTGATGTTGATCTTTTAATAGTAGCAATAGAAAAAATTTCATAGATGCTGGAACCAAGTATCGTAAAAGATGAAGAAATAGAATATCTCATCAGGGATGTTTATGATTTATATGGTTATGACTTTTCTGGTTATAGCAGAGCTTCTTTTAAAAGAAGAGTAAATCGCATATGTCTTTTAGACCGGTTTACAAGTTTTGCAGAGCTCAGATATACCATTATCAATGATGCGGAATACCTGAAACGCTTTGTAGAGGAAGTTACAGTAAATGTTACAGAAATGTTCAGGGATCCCTCTTTTTTTAAAACATTACGGGAAAAAATATTACCTCAGTTAGGTACCTATCCGCTAATCAGAATCTGGATTGCAGGCTGTTCAACGGGAGAGGAAGTTTATTCTATAGCGATTCTCCTAAAAGAAGCTGGTCTTTATAATAAGTCTCTTATTTATGGTACCGATTTAAATCCTTCTGTTCTTGAAACAGCAAGAGCAGGTGTCTTTCCTCTACAGCACATGAAACTTTATTCAGAAAATTATATGCTTTCTGGGGGGATCAGAGATTTTTCTGATTATTATACGGCCAATTATGACAGCGCAAGGTTTGATAAAAACTTGCAGGAAAAATTGATTTTATCAACTCATAACCTTGTTTCAGACAGTTCTTTTAATAGTTTTCAATTGATTGTATGCAGAAATGTTCTGATTTATTTCGAAAGAGATCTTCAGGAAAGAGTTTTCAGACTTTTTGATAACAGCTTGGAGAATTTAGGTTTTCTTGCATTAGGAGCGAAAGAAACCTTACGGTTTTCTACGATTGATCGCAATTATCATCAGATCGAAGATCAGAAGATTTGGAAAAAAATTGACCATCATTAATATCTGATACTATGAAGTCACAAAGTAATACCAGATTAATTGTTATTGGAGGTTCTGCAGGAAGTCTTCAGGTCATTATTGAAATGATTAAAAATCTGGATAATAAGATTCCTATTCCCATTTTATTGGTAGTTCATCGTAAAGCACAATCAGGAGATGTTCTTAGAACTTTATTGCAACAGTTTACTAGTATATCTGTTGTGGAGGTTGAAGATAAAACACAACCTGAAGAGAATACAATATATATTGTTCCTGCTGATTATCACCTATTGTTTGAGAATAATAAAATGATGTCACTAGATAGTTCTGAGAAAATGAACTATTCCCGTCCTTCTATAGATGTTACATTCAGATCCGCAGCAGAAGTTTATGGAGAAAACGTGATTGGTGTCCTTTTATCGGGAGCTAATGCTGATGGAGTAGAAGGACTTAGTTATATTAAAAAATATAGTGGAAAAGTTTGGATTCAAGATCCTGAAACAGCGGAAGTGGATTATATGCCTAGACATGCTACAAAAGAAATTGCTTATGATTTAATCATTACCCCCCATAACTTTGCGAATTATATAAAACAATTATAAAATTTTAGAAAAAAAATATAAACAATATGAGTAAGAAGAGAATTTTAATTTTTGATGATGATACGGCTATTTTAGAAGTGATCACCATCATATTTGAAGAAAACGGATATGAAGTCAAAATCTCAGAAACGTCACATGATATTATTGAGAAAGTGGCAGACTATCAGCCGGATGTTATTTTGATGGATAACTGGATCCCGAAAATAGGGGGTGTAGAAGCTACAAAACTTCTTAAAAGCACGGAAGAATTTAAACATATTCCGGTAATTTATGTCACAGCCAATAATGATATAGTTGCGTTAGCATCAGAAGCAAAGGCAGATGATTATGTTTCAAAACCATTTAATTTGGATGACCTTGAAATAATGGTTGCAAAACATATAAAAGAACAAGTCTGATCAATATCAAATAGTTCTGCAATAAAATCTCTCAACTTTTTGAGAGATTTTTATTTTTAGGCAAGGAATCTTATAATCTGGTCTTTCGTTAACGAACGTGTATTGATTTGCTGAATTAAAGAAGATAATAAAAGATATAATGATGGATTTATCAGAACGTTTTCCGAAAATGTCTTAACAAGTATTAATTTTTTGGAAACAATATTCTGTACAACCACATATTCATTTATGATACTGATATCAATATTTAGCTCCTTTTTAATAACAAAATTAAAGTATTGATCAATTAATCTTTTATCGTTGTTTAAATGTAATGGTTCAGCTTTGATTTGGTCCATAACAGATATTTAATTGTTTATTTATAAACAAGTTTTATGCCGTAAATAATATTTAATTCCCCATAAATAGAGGAATTCTCAATTATTATTTATGTAATGAGCCATAATTTTTGTAGAATACTCAGCTTTTTTTGATAGTGCTGCTATTAACACTCTTGTAAGTAAATTGAAAACAAATTTAAATTTTACTTTTATTGTAGTAATCATTATGATCAATAGCTGTAATCCAATTAATAAGTATATTTGTAACCTATTGTAGTGAAAATGAATTACGAGCTTATTAAAGATTTTATCGATATGTTGCATGAATTTGAAATAGAAATTCAGGCTTGTCCCGATTTGTATCCGGAAACTATTAAGGGGTTTAAGGAGTGGATTTCTAGTAAAGAAAATGTTCTGAAAGAAGATAGTATTGAAGAGCCTTACTGGGAAGGAAAAGAAAATGGAAGGACACCAGAAAGTGTCATAAGTACTTTACTTGTTCATCTTAATAGATATGCAAAAACCTATTCAAAGTCAGCGATAGCAGATTCTGAGTTTTCTACTCAGGAAGACTTTATTTATTTAATTAACCTGAAAGCTTTTGGTGAGATGAGTAAGATGGCTTTGGTCAAAAAAAATATTCAGGACAAACCAGTTGGTATGCTTATTATTGCAAGATTGCTACGCCAAGGACTTATTGAGCAGACTGATTCTAATGAGGATAAACGTAGTAAATTAATCCGAATTTCCGAAAGAGGACTTATAGTTTTGGAAAAGCAAATGGAGAAGATTCGCCAGGCTACAAATATAGTCGCAGGAAATCTTAGTCACAAAGAAAAAATGGATCTTATACGTATTCTTAATAAGCTTGATCGTTTCCATTATCCTATTTTTTCACGTAACATAAATTCCGAACAACTCATCACTACTGTATATGATGAGTATAAGTTTAAAATGTCTTAGAATATAAAGCGAAAGTTAAGCAGAGTTTTTAGTTTATAATTAGAATTGTTATTATATCAAATTAGGAAAGTAATTAATCTTCAATTTTTTGTATTTTTTTTTAATAAAAGAGCTCAATATTTCTGCTTCTGCGTTCACAAAAAAAGAAAACTGTTCATTAATCCTCTCTTTTTGTACATTGTTTTGGAATATATGCAAAATAAGAGAGTAATTTTTCAGCAAAAAATTTGAAATGCTTTTTCTTAAGTTCCCTGTAGGATTATCTAAATCAAATTCTAAAATTATTTTGTCAATCTTTTCTTCATTAAAAATATACTAAAGATCGTAAGGAGGTTTACTAGCTTACAATACCATTCTTTTTTAAGAAAAAATGACTCACAGTATTTACCTCTATTAAATACTATTATTAATTATGTTATAAAATTTGTATTTTTATACAGAGTTATGAAGGCAATTCTTTGAAATCAAGTGAAATGTGCACCATTACTAAATCGTTACCTTGATTTTTTTAAAACCTCGCAAATCTATATTGAATAGCGTTTCTGTAGAGTAGATCCTACTTTTATGATACAAATGTACAGTCAGCAATTTTCAAAGCAGGTAGACATTTTACCTGAAAACGGATACATTTTACTGATCAACAGATAATATGTTAAACTTAAGGTGTTAACATCATAATCCCATAAATAGGATAATCAAATATATTATTATTCTAAAAAAGTATATAGAATACAGATGTTTATTCTTTTATAAATTATATTTTTGCGATTCTAAATTAGAAAAATTAAAAAACCATGAAATTCAATTACAAAAAAACGATCCCCGTTTTGGCAGGTATCTTTTTTTCAGGCTTTAGTATGGCACAAGCTCCGGCTATAGAATGGCAAAAATCTCTGGGTGGTACAGGAAAAGAATATGCAAATTCTATTATTCAAACTGCTGATGGCGGGTATATGGTTGCCGGGAGTTCTACTTCAAACAATGGCAATGTAACCGGAAACCACGGAAATTATGATTACTGGCTTGTAAAATTAAATCCAACAGGAAACCTTCAATGGCAAAAATCTTTAGGAGGAACAGAAAACGACTTTGCACGTTCCATCATTCAGACTGCAGATGGGGGATATGTGGTTGCTGGAGCTACAGGTTCGAACAATGGTGATGTAACAGGAAATCACGGGTATGATGATGGATGGGTTTTAAAATTAAATTCTGACGCAGGAGTTATTCACTGGAAAAAAACTTTCGGCGGAACAGACGATGACTGGATCGATAAAATAATTCCAACAACAGACGGCGGATATGTTTTTGCGGGACATTCTAAGTCAAATAATGGCGATATAGCAGGAAATAAAGGTTATATTGATTACTGGATCGTAAAAATAAATTCTGATGGAAATATCCAATGGAAAAAATCTTTCGGTGGACTCGCAGATGACAGAGCGACTTCCATTGTTCAGACCAGTGATGGCGGATATGCCGTTTCCGGATTTGCTGAAGGAAATACTGGTGATATAACAGGAAATCATGGCAACGCAGATTTTTGGATCTTAAGATTAAATTCTGATGGTGGTGTTGTTTTTTGGAAAAAATCTTTTGGAGGATTATATCCAGATTTAGCATATTCTATGGTAGCCACTTCAGATGGTGGATATATTATAGCAGGTCAATCATTTTCTACTGATGGAGATGTAACGGGAAATCACGGTGGAACGGATGCCTGGGTTGTAAAAATAAATGAAGCAGGAAATCTTCAATGGCAAAAAGCGTTGGGTGGAACAAAATTAGATCAAGCATTTTCTATTATCCAATCCTCTGATGGCGGATATATGGTAGTAGGAAATACTCTTTCAACCGATGGTGATGTAACAGGATATCATACTCCTACAAATACAGGTCCTGGAGAAGCGCCTCTTTCTTTTGATTATTGGGCTGTAAAACTCAATGCAACAGGAAATATTCAGTGGCAAAAATGTCTGGGAGGATCAGAAAGTGATGAAGCTTCCTCTGTTATTCAAACCACAGATGGTGGTTATATAATTGCAGGGAACTCCAAATCAAACAACGGAGACGTAAGTGGGAATCATGGAGATACTGATATTTGGGTAGTAAAACTTGCTCCGGAAAATTTGTCTACTAATGAAGTCTCGAAAAAAGCTTCCGTTACAGCTAATGTTTTCCCTAATCCGGCAAAAGATCATGTAACTTTAAAACTTGATTATTTTACTCCTTCTATGAATATAACCATTACAGATATGTTAGGAAAAACAGTTCATCAACAGAAATTAGAAGGATTAAATACTAAAATTAATACAACTCACCTTGAAAAAGGAGTTTATTTCCTGAATGTAATTGGTGGTACACAAAAAGCGACTAAAAAATTCATTATTGAATAATTTATACTAAAAATAGCAGACAAAAACCACACTTGAAGTGTGGTTTTTCTGTTATAAAATGTATTATTCATACCACTTTTGCTTTTCGCACAATTTTTGCCAATAGGGAAGGAAAGAATCTTTTCAGATAAACGCCCAATACTTCTTTACCGCCAATAGCTTTCTGATATTTCTTTTTTTCAATAGCAGACAGCATTTTTTTGGCGAAAATATCTACAGGCATTCCTTTATTGGTGGCATCATCCATAGTTCCCTGTGTAGAACCATCACCTACAATAGCATTTATAGACACATTGGTTTGTATAAATCCTGGGCAGATGATCGTAATCAAAATATTTTGAGCATATAATTCTGCACGCAAAGCATCAAAAAAGCCGTGAAGAGCATGTTTTGCAGCAGCATAACCACTACGCATAGGTGCTCCGAAAACTCCCATTAAACTTGAAACGACAGCAATCTGTCCGCCATTATTTTTAATCATATAAGGAACAACGGCTTTTGTCAATGCTACAGTTCCTATGAAGTCAATGTCCATCAAACGTTTATCAACTTCTATATCCGTTTCCATTGCCAGCGAACGTTGAGATAATCCTGCATTATTGATAAGAATATCAATTTTCCCAAACGTTCCTATTGCCTTCGCTGCAATATCGGGCATATCTTTATAGCTTTTTAAATCTAATGGGATTACTGCATATTGATTTACAGTAAGTCCGGCACTTTCTGCTACTTCATATAGCTGTTCTTCATTTCTTGAAGAAAGAATAATTTTAGCATTACTGCTTTTCACCAGCTCTCTTACCAGTGCTTCTCCAATTCCAGATGATGCTCCAGTAATCCAGATCACTTTATCATTGTAATAATTATTCATCATGAAAAATTATATGTTTGTGTTTTCTTTTTTTAATCCGGCAATATATTTTCCAGCTTTCATTCCGGAGAAGATACAGCCACCTAGAAATGTTCCTTCTAATGCTCGATAGCCATGCATTCCGCCACCGCCAAAACCTGCTACTTCACCTGCTGCAAAAAGTCCTTCAATAATTGTTTCATCTTCTCTTAAAACTTGTCCGTCAAGATTTGTTTTTATTCCGCCTAATGTTTTTCTGGTTAAAATATTAAGACGTACCGCAATCAAAGGTCCGTTTTCCGGAGATAATATTTTATGTGGAGCGGCAACTCTTCCAAGTTTATCACCTAAATAACTTCTTGTACTTCTGATATAATTAATTTGGGTATCCTTTGAAAATTTATTATCCAGTTCTCTGTCTCTGGCTTCAATTTGGGATTTTATCTTTTCGTAATTCAACAGATGATCACCCGACAGCAAATTCATTTTTTCTACAAGATCTTTTAGATTATCCGAAACAATAAAGTCTTTTCCATGTTCCTTAAAAGCTTCTACAGGACCCGGAGCTTTTTTACCAAAGATTCTTTTCAGAAAAAGCGCATAGTCTTTATTGGTAATATCCGGATTCTGCTCTGAACCTGAGAGCGCAAATTCTTTTTTAATGATTTTTTGAGTAAGAATAAACCAGGAATAAGAATATCCCGTATCCTGTATGTATTTTAAAGTTCCCAACGTATCAAATCCTGGAAGGAAAGGAGCGGGAAGGCGATTACCTTTTGCATCAAACCACAAGGAAGACGGTCCGGGAAGTATTCTAATCCCATGATTAGACCAGATCGGGTTCCAGTTTTGAATCCCTTCTGTATAATGCCACATGCGATCTCGATTGATGATGTCTGCTCCTGCATTTTCAGCGATTCCTATCATTTTTCCGTCTACGTAATCAGGAACACCACACACCATATTTTCGGGTGCTTTTCCCAATCTTTCGGGCCAGTTTTTTCTTACCAATTCATGATTGGCACCAATTCCTCCTGATGCAATAATAATATGAGGTGCAAAGTATTCAAACTGGGAGATGATATTCCGATTGGTCGCAGCACCTCTTTCTTTAGTATCATCTTCAAGAATGTCTCCTTTAAGACCTGTTATTTTACCATTTTCTATAATGAATTCAGTTACTCTATGCCTGAAATTCATCTGTAACAGTCCTTTTTCTCTTGCCTGATATGCCTTTTCCACAAAAGGTTTCACCACACCGGTTCCGGTTCCCCAGCTTACATGAAAACGAGGTACAGAATTTCCATGACCATTTGCTGAACCGTCGCCACGTTCTGCCCAGCCAACCATAAACATCAGCTTGATTCCCAATTTAGAAATGTATTCGTATTTTTCTCCTGCCGCAAATTTCAGATAGGCTTCTGCCCATTTTCGGGGCCAATAATCTTCTTCACGGTCGAAACCTGCTGTACCTTTCCAATCCTGCAATGCGAGTTCATAAGAGTCTTTAATCCCCATTCTCCGTTGTTGGGGAGAATTAATCAGAAAAAGTCCACCAAAAGACCAAAATGCCTGTCCGCCGATATTCTGTTCAGTTTCCTGATCCAGTAACAGTACTTTTTTACCGACATTGGTAATTTCCATCGCTGCAGTAAGCCCTGCCAATCCGGTTCCTATAATAATAGCATCTGGCTGGAATTTTTCTTCCATGATAAAGGTGTTTTTTATTCACAATACTTTATATAAAAGTGTAAAATATTTGTATTCCACATAAAAAAACACATCAGGAAATATTAAATAAATAATTTAAATAAAAAATACAGATATTTTAATCCAGTATTTCAAATTCTACCTGAGCTCCAAGATCTTCCAGTTCTTTGGATGTCTTTTCTAACCATTTGCTGTATCCTGTTCTGAAGAATATTCGCGGTGATTTACTCAATTTAAGGGCTTCCGATCCGGAAATATTGAGCTCTTTTTTCAAAAGGGTAATGATCTTCATTTTATTAGGTCCGGTATCTGTGATGTATAAATTTACTTTGGAGCCATTTGAGTCAAAAGATTCCTGCTTTATCTCTTCCCAATCTAAAACACTTTCATCCTCGATCGTAAGATAAACATCCTTCCAAAAAAGATTTTCAGGATCTATATTTTCATCAAAATAATTGATCAACGTTGTCTTATCATATCTAATATTTTGAATGTCTTCCAGTTTTTTCTGAAATATTTCAAGGCTATCAGTTATTTTTAAAGGCTCCCAATGTCCTTGTCCGTGATAAGCAAAATACACAGGAAACATTTGTTCAGCTTCATTTAAATCTATAAAAAAAGGATCAGCAAAATAATTAGTTGCTAGTACGATCCAATTTGATTTAAAACCTCCGGGTTTATCGCTTACCAAGTCTTTATTTTCCACTGAGTTATAATGATAACCATCCTGGAAATAATAAATATGTTCAATAGATGCGTAATATTCCGGCAATGCAATTCCTTCAATAACAATGGCTTTTTTTAAGAATTCTGTAATATCCGTAAAGGAAGATATTTGCTCTAGCAAAAGAGTATTTTCATTTTTCCGTTTCTCAATATCAATCTCAGATAATACATTCTTTTGGTTTTCAAAAGGAAATTTACGCTGCATCCAGTGTAATAAATCACGGTCTAAAACTTCAAGATATTCTTCCTGTAATACCCCGTAGGAAGTTAAATAAACCTTTGTATCCTTATTATTTTTTGAAATCACAGCAACCTGTCCACCAGAATCATCTGCAATAGGAATATATTCAGGAAGAAAGTCTTCAAATTCATAGGTATCATAACGTTCCTGAATCTCTTCTTCATTCCGAAAAACACGTACCACATCATAAATGATGGTTTCATTATGTTTTTTGGTAAAAATCTTTATAAAATTTGACCAATGGTCAGGAATACTGATTTTCATAAGGAAGAAATACTTTTAAATTATCATAAATCATAGACTATGACTCATTTTTAAGGCTAAAATACAAAAATGGAAATCATCTGAAATTTTATCTTTGTTAAAAATCATTATCTCAATGAAAGATTTGAAACAATACCCCGCATTTATAATCGCTGAAGATGGAAGCCGCCACAGTATTGAAGCTACATCAATTATCATACAACTGGAGGAAGAGGAAATAGAAATATCACTGATACCACCACATCCTGTTTTTAAAGGGAAATTAACACTCACTACAGGTTCTGCAATTCAAGGACGTGAACAGGAGAGAGGCTCTGGTACTCAGTTTGTAATAGAACCGGGAGCGTCCAACGTGATTCACATTACTCCTAAAAAGAATAGAAATATATAAAAATTTCTCGTGATAGTGCAAAAACACACGTATACAGCCTTTTATTGTTCAATAAATCATTTATATATTTGTGAAAAATAGAAGTATGAAGTATTTGTTTATCATGGTTTGTTTTGTTTGTTCCATTTTTGGACAGGCACAGCAGACACAAAATCCATGGAAAGAAAGCCAGTTGATGGATCCGGCATTATTGGCATCAAGAATTGTAAAGAACAAAACCAAGGATTTATTGATTATTTCCGTAGGTCCTGAAGCCATTATCAAAGGTTCTGTAGATATTGGACCAACTCATGAGCCTGAAAATCTGGAAAAATTAAGAAATTATCTTAAAGATATTTCTAAAAACAGGGAAATTGTCATCTATTGTGGTTGCTGTCCTTTTGTAAAGTGTCCGAATATTCGTCCGGCATTCAATTTATTAATGGAAATGGGCTTTAAAAATGCCAAACTTTTAAATCTTCCTAAGAATATCAAAACGGATTGGCTGGATAAAGATTACCCGACAAATGATTAATATGAGAACCGGAATTACAGTATTATTTTTAATTATTTTTTCAGGAAATATTTTCGCACAAAACAAGATTGAGGTAGGAAAGAAAGCCCCTGAAATTACAATGTCTAAAGCAGATGGAAATTCATTTTCACTTTCTGAATTAAAAGGGAAACTGGTCCTTATTGATTTTTGGGCAACATGGTGTGCTCCTTGTGTGGGTGAACAACCGCAGTTGAAAAAGCTGTATGAAACTTATGCAGAACAGGTAAAGAATAACAAATTTGAAATTCTTGGTGTTTCTTTGGATAAAAATAAGGAGAGCTGGCAGAAAGCTATAGACCGATTCAGTATCAACTGGATACAGATCAGTGATTTAAAATTTTGGAAAAGCCCGGTAGCAAAAGCCTATGAAATTGATGAACTGCCTTTTAACGTTATCATTGACGGAGAAGGGATCATCATTGCCAAAAATCTTCATGAAAAGGAACTTGAAGAATTTTTAAAGAAAAGTTTAAGTCATAATTAGGATCAAAATCCTTACAATATTTTAAAGAGCAGTGATTCATTTTACTGTTCTTTTTTATTTAACGGAATCAGGAAACTTTCATATACTATTAAAAGTAGTTGATATTCAAGATATAACATCTACTTCTTATACTTTATACCTTGGTTTCATGAAAAAGAACCTATTCCTCAGGCTTGCATTATCAGCGATTTTGCTGATGCATAGTGTAATCTCTATTCTCAGTGGAGATGTCAATGATTTTGGAATCAAATATCTGAATACCATAGGATTTGCGCCCATCGGACTTTATCTTGCCTGGGCAATAAAGCTTACCCATTTGATTTCTGTTCCGTTACTTTGGATAGATCAATACATAAAACCTGTAGCGGTTTGTAATATAATCATCTTTATTCTTGGGATTTATTTTGTTCACTGGCAGAACGGATGGTTTGTAGTAGGAGGTGCCACCAATGGTATGGAATTCAATTTTTTGTTGATATTCTGCTTTCTGAATCTTATGTTTCCTGAGATAAGTTTAAAAAGAAATCGTCATTTATAGATCTCTAAAATGATTTGATAGATTTTATATTTTTATATTTCACTGAATCTTATTATTTTACAGTTTAAAAAGTAATAGTTTGAAACCGGATTATCAATCAAAACTTCGTATTCATCTGCTTTTCTGGATCTTTTATTATATCCTGGAAGCTTACCTTGAATTTTATTGGTCCAGATATCGGTTTCCGGATTTCACATGGCAGTTAAGACTTTGGAATACACTTATCTTGGAGCTGGGATATCTTTTGGTTAAAATTCCGCTTGCCTATTCTTTATTGTATGTGTATGAAAAAGTATCTGTTAAAGGTATTTTCAAATATTTGTTTTACATTTTCATTATTATTGTTGCTGTTTTAGGACATCGCTTTTTAACTCATTTTATAATCTATCCTTATATCTACGGAGTTGAAGAAACGTTGGATGGAAAAGAGAATTCCGGGTTTATTAATGGTTATGTATTTTTCAATTCTTTTATGGATCTTATTTTTATGGTAGGTCTTATTTTCGGCGTTGAAATTACCCGGCAAAAGAATATTCTGAAAAATCAGATCTCACAGTTAAAGTCAGAAAAGTTGGATCAAGAACTTACCATGCTTAAAGCACAGATCAATCCTCATTTTCTATTCAATACATTAAATAATATATATGGAATGGCACTCAAAAAGGCTGATGAAACACCAGATGTTATTTTACAACTTTCAAAGGTGATGCGATACAATATTTATGAGGCTGCTGAAAAAACGATTTCCATAGAAAAAGATCTTGAAAATATTAAAGATTTTGTACAGATACAGAAAATCCGTTACCATCATCTTATTGTGAATTTAAAAGAGAATATAGACAATCCCTCTCAGGAAATTTCACCGCTCATATTGATTCAGTTTATTGAAAATGCTTTTAAACATGGTGTTTCTGAGAGCTTGGGAAATTCATTTATTAATATTAAAATTGAATTAAAAAAAGGAATTCTTACTTATTATGTTGAAAATTCAAAAGAAGAGAAAGCTCATGAGTATTCCACAAAAATCGGATTTAAAAATATCAGAAGGCAGCTTGAACTTCTTTATCCCAAGCATCATCTTACTGTAAAAAATAAAGACGACAGATATATTGTTCAATTAATTATAGATTTCAATGATACATCCAATGCCTAAAAAGTACAACTGCATTATTGTAGAAGATGAACCGATTGCCGCTGAAATTCTGGAAACTTTTATTTCCAGAGATCCTGAACTTCATCTTGTGGGAAAGTGTGCAGATGCTGTGTATGCAAGCAGCCTTTTGAGCATTCATGAGGTAGATTTGATATTTTTAGATCTTCATCTTCCTGTTATAAAAGGTTTTGAGTTTTTGAGAAATTTAAAAAATCCTCCATTGGTGATTGTTACTACCGCTTATCACCAATATGCAATTGAAGGTTATGAATTAGACATTCTCGATTATCTTCTGAAGCCCATTCCTTACGATAGATTTACAAAAGCTGTTGGGAAATTCAAGTATTTAATGGATGCTGAAGATGCTTTGCTGGAAATGGCTGAGCGTGATTATATTTTTATCTATAGTGGTAAAAAACAGGTTAAAATCATTTTACAGGATGTTTTTTATATCGAAAGTCTGAGGGAATACATTAATATTCATACGAAAACAGAGACTTTTACTTTTAAAATGCCCATCAGTAAAATAGAAGAGAGCCTGAGTTCGGCTTTATTTACCCGTATTCACAAATCGTATATTATTTCCAGGTCTAAAATGGAGGTGAAGTCAGCAACTTTTGTACAGATTAAAGGGAAAAAACTTCCGATTGGGAGAACGTATAAACCGTTTATTGATCTTTAATATTATATAAAAGGTTTTGGATTTTTTATTTGACCGGGCTTCTATTGATATAGCTGAGCAAACATTGAAACTTACAACTTTTATCTTTTATCAGGAAAATTTCTTTAAGGCTTATATTTACTCACATATTTATTCCCTTTTATCCAAAATCTCCATGGCAGTAATGCATCTTCACCTGCGTAAGCAACACCTACACGCGGTCCGGATTCTATTTTATCCAAAGAACATTGCGTATTATGATTTTCAATCCATATTTCTGATCCGGAAAGGTCTTTTTGGTTGAAGGTACGATCAATTCCTAAAGCTTTTGCAGCAGAACCGGGACCGGAAGATATTGCAGCTTTGGAAGCGGGCATATTTCGTCTGGATTCCATGATTTCTTTTCCGATCAAAGGTTCTATTGCTCTGATCAGAACGGCATGAGGATCATTTTCCACGGAGGTCACCACATTGAAAAGATGATGAATTCCATAACATAAGTAAACATAGGATATTCCACCATGGTTGTACAACGTTTCGGTTCTGTCTGTACGTCTTCCTCCGTAAGCATGGGAAGCTTTGTCCTGTATCCCAAAATAAGCTTCTGTTTCTACAATGATTCCGGCAGTAATATTTCCATCAATTTCAGTGAAAATAACTTTTCCCAAGAGATCCTTTGCCAGAAAAAGAACATCCTGATTGGAATAGTAGGAGAGTGGTAATTTCAAATTAAATTCTTTTATAAATCAACAAATCAAAATTAATAATTATAAAAAATAAATTCTCAATAATTAAACAGATTGTCACTACATTTGAAAAATCAGCTTTTTATCTTTTAAAAGTCAAAATGTAATGAAATCGTTTAACATAATCCTGTTTTCTGCTATTTTTTGCTTGACTGTAATGTCATTCAATATTTCTTTTCAGCAATCTAATAAAAAAATGATTGTCGGAAAATGGCAGCCTTTTCTTTCAGCAGCAGAAGGTATTGAAGCGAACGGAAAACGAACGGTTCAAACTCATTCAAAATATAGCAGTAAAGACATCATGCAGTTTAATTCGGATGGTTCTATTACCGATGGTGGGCAACTTTATTTTTCATATTCATTAGATTCCGATGATAAAACCTTGTCTTTATTCGATGGAGGTAATTATGAGAGAAAGTTTGAAATCGTACAACTGGATAAAACAACCATGAAAATTGTAATGAAGGATACTGACCAATATAAGAAAGAGCCTTTTCTTATCACCTGGACACTTATATTTAAAAGAAAATAATTCTACAAAAAAAGCCCCACATTACGTGAGGCTTTGTATTCATTATCTTGCTCCTGGAGGGCAATGTTCTTTCAAATATTTAGTAAATAGAGTCGCAAGGTGTAGTGATGTTCCTTCGCCTTCATTAATAGAATGGGTACGGTTAGGATAAGACATCAGCTGAAACTGCTTATTGTATTTTACCAATTCATTGATATATACCTCTGTGTTCTGGTAATGTACATTGTCATCACCTGTTCCATGTATCAATAAAAGATTTCCTTTCAAATTTTTAGCATAAGCCAATGGAGAACCGTTTACGAAGTCCTCTCTGTTTTCCTGTGGAAGCCCCATGTATCTTTCCTGATAAATATTGTCGTAAAACAACTGGTTGGCTACCGGAGCAATGGCAATTCCTGTCTGGTAAATATCCGGATATTGCCCCAGAAGGTTTAAGGTGGAAGATCCTCCGCCGCTCCAGCCCCATACAGCAACTCTGGAAGTATCTACATATGACCATTTTGCAAATAAGGCTTTAGCTCCCATTGCCTGATCACGGATATTCAGCTTGCCAATTTTACGATAAATTGATTTTCTCCACTCACGCCCTTTTGGGGCAGGAGTTCCACGATTTTCAAGGGATACATATATATACCCATCCTGAGCCATATCCCCTGTATATAAACTCCAGCTTGAATAATAGCTATCCGTTACTGTCTGTAATGCAGGTTCTCCATATACCATAAAAACAATTGGATATTTTTTAGATGGATCCAAGTTTTTTGGCTTTACCACCCATCCGTCAAGAGTAACTCCGTCTTCTGTTGTAACCTGGAAAAATTCCGTTTTGGAGCTTTCGGGATTCGCTTTTGTTACATTTTTTGCAGCTACAAGTTCTTTATGTTCAGGAAGAGATACAACTGCTCCAATGGATTGTGCACTGACATTGCTATTATTAAACATAGCAATTTTTCCGTTGGGTGAGATTGTATATTGATTGGATCCTGTATAAGTTCCAGGCGTTATTCTTTGTGATTTACCTCCTTTCATGCTTACTTTATACAGATATTTCTGTGTCGCATTATCAGGAGAAGCCATAAAGTAGATCTGCTTATTTGATACATCAAAAAACTCTGGCTTTATTACATCAAAAGCATCTTTTGTAATTAATGTTTCCTTTCCGTTCAGATCTATTTTATAGATATGTCTCCAGCCATCTTTTTCAGAAAGCCATAGGAATTCTTTACCATTCTCAACCCAGTCCCAGCCCGTCGGATCATTGTCATTCCATCGGGTTTTTATATCAATCCATGCGGGATCTGTTTCTGTATGAATGGTTTTACTGGTTCCTGAACCTGCATCAGTAATGATTATTTTACTTTGGTTCTGCTTTCTGTTTAATTGCTGCAGAATAATGGATTTAGAATCCTGTACCCATTCCATTCTTGGAATATAATGTTGTACTTCATCACCTGTTATATCAGCTTTCTTTGTTGTTTTAGCTGCCACATCATAGAACCATATGCTGCATCCTGAAGGGTTTTCTCCAGCTTTCGGATATTCTACAGGTATCGTAAATGAATACAGACTATCCGTGTTATTGATCATTAAAAAATCCTTGGTTCCACGTGCATCAAGTTTCCAATACGCAATTTTACTTCCGTCTGGCGACCATCTGAAACCATCCTGAGCACCGAATTCCTCTTCATATACCCAGTCGAAAGTTCCGTTGATCATTCTGTCTGTACCATCATCAGTAATTTTGGTAAGCTGATTGTTCGCAAGATCTTCGATATAAATATTATGCTTTGATACGTAAGCTACTTTTTTTCCGTCCGGAGAGAACTTGGCAAACATTAAAGATGATGCTGGTAAGTCTTTTCCAAGTTGAGTAAGCTTTTTACTGTTCTTATCAAAGATCCAGTAATCTCCACGGGTATTATCGCGCCATACTTTCTGACTGTTGGTGTACAATAACAGGCTTTTCCCATCAGGAGAAACTCTAAAATTCTGTACATCTAAAGGAGTAGAACTTCCGGAAGGAATCAGTTCATTCTTATCTAAAAAAGTCTGCTCCTTTCCTGGATTTAATACATCTACGACTTCAACACCTTTTTTAGTAAATGAATAATAAGCATTCCCATCCGGTGTCCATTGCACCTTTTGTGCAGCCAATGGTGACAGACTCAGGAAGTAAAATGCAATGATTGTTAGTTTTTTTATCTTCTTCATATATAATATTTGAATTAAGCTAAATGTTCAGCTCTGTAATTTTCGATTTCTTCAACTGTTTTGATCAGTCCGTCTCCAAGAAGTCTGTAACCATCATCCGTGATCAGGAAATCGTCTTCTACACGTATTCCTCCGAAATTTCTGTACTCATATACTTTATCGTAATTAATGAAGTCTGCATTTTTATTTTCAGCCTGCCAGATATCAATCAGTTCAGGAATCATATAAATACCCGGTTCCACTGTCACTACAAATCCCGATTCTAAAGACTTTCCTAAGCGTAAAGATTTAAGCCCAAATGTTTTGGTATCTTTTGGATCTTCTTCGGTATAACCAATGTATTGCTCGCCAAGGTCTTCCATATCATGTACATCAAGTCCCATCATATGTCCCAGTCCACATTGGAAAAATAGGGTATGAGCATGGTTTTTCACCGCATCTTCAGGATTTCCTTTCATCAATCCTAGATCAACAAGACCTTCTACAAGATGCTGAGACGCTTTCAGGTGAATATCTTTAAAGCGAACTCCAGGTTTCAGAAGACGTTGAGCATTATTAAAAGCATTCAGAACTATTTCATACATTTCTTTTTGCTTGGTAGTAAAAGTTTTACTCACTGGAAATGTTCTGGTTAAATCACCAGCATACCCCATTGAAGTTTCGGCTCCTGAATCATTCAGGAAAAGATCACCTTCCTTCAAAGTATTAAGACGATAATGATTATGAAGTATTCCTCCGTTTATGGTAACAATCGGCGGATAAGACATCTGGCATTCTTTATTTGCTGCAAGGTATTGAATAGCATTTGCCACTTCATATTCTTTAACATCAGGTCTTGCCACGCGCATCGCCAAAAGATGCATTTCGTTCGATACATTTACCGCCTGCTCAATTTGTACAATCTCCTGAGCTTCTTTTATAGAACGCTGCTTTACGATTGCTTTGATCATTTCTACTGAAGGTTGTAATTCCGCTATTTTAATTCCTAAAATATCAGACAGAAGAATTTTATTTGAGGATTGATACGGAGGCAGATAATGTACTTTTCTACCGGAATTCTGTACTTTAGACAAATACTGAGATAGCTCAGCATAAGGCAAGGTTTCCTGTACACCGGATTTCAGACATTTGTCTTTTAATGTTTCCTGTCTGCCCATCCAGACAATATCATCAATACTTAATTCATCTCCGAAAACAATGGTTTTATTTTCATCAATATCAATAATGGCTGCAATTCTAGGCTCCTGAATTCCAAAATAATACAGATAAGTACTATCCTGACGGAAATAATAAGGATTATGCTCAAAATTTACGGGATTTTCTATATTTCCTAAAAATAATAAGACTCCGCCAGCTACATTAGTTTGCAATACTGACCGTCTGTCCTGATAGGTTTGTGCTGAAAACATATATTATGAATATTTTTTATTTTAAAAGTTTAAAGTTACGATTTTGTACTATTTGAAGCACTTTATTCGTTAAAATAATAGAGATGTAAAGTTTGGATTTTAATATGATAGTTAATGTTCATATTTTGCTTAAATTCGGCAATATTTTAACCTTCTCATTTATTGATTGTATAAAGTATTGATTGTATGAAAAGTCTTCAGTTTTCAGTTCCGGCCGACACCAACAAAAGTATCCGTATTCAGGAAGATATTATGCCTAATTTCTATCCTTATTTCCATCGGCATACTGAAACACAGATTATGTGGATCCTTAAAGGACATGGTACTTTAGCCATAGAACAAAACCTTTTCACTTTTGAACCCGGAGATATTTTCTATCTGGGAGCCAACCAATCGCACGTTTTCAAAGGGGATTTTGCTGAAAATGAAACACAAAAAGTACATGCTATTTCAATTTTTTTTGATCCTAATAAAAAAATATCTGCTTTTTTTGACTTACCGGAATTTGAAGAGCTCAAAAACTTCATCGAACATTCAAAAGTTGGCTTTCAGATTTCCTCCAAATTAAAATCAAGTGTAGGAGAAAGTATGGCAGCATTACAAAAGACACAAGGGATAGAACAAATCATAGGTTTTATAAAGATCCTAAACCACCTGATGCAAAACAGGCACCTGCACATTCCCTTATCATCAGAACAGAACCTGCCCAATCATATTTCTGACAATGATCAGAGAATTATAGACGCTCAAAACTATATTAAGAAAAATTTCACCCAGCATAAACTAACCCTTGATGCCATTGCCAAAGAAGCCTGTATGACTCCTCAGGCATTCTGCAGATCTTTTAAAAAACGTACCAGAATTACTTATATTCAATACCTTAATGAGTTGAGAGTGCAAAGAGCCTGCAGATTATTAACCTCCAGCAGCATGTATAATATTTCTTCTGTTGCCTTTAATAGCGGATTCAATAGTTTAACCAATTTCAACCGGGTTTTTAAATCCATTATGAAATACTCACCCAAAGAATATCTGAAGCATTATAAAGAAGCTACTTTTGACCACGAATAACCACATGTTAAAATATGGTCAGAATTAATTAAAATATTAACATTTACCGTTTTAAAATTCACCTAGTTTTGAATAAATATTATTTGATATGAGTACAAAACTAAACTGGGAAGGAATTTATCCTGCTGTATTAACTCCTTTTACGAAAGAAGGAAAGATTGATTTTGAAATGTTTGCGATTAATACAGAAGCCCAGATTAAAGCCGGAGTTCACGGAATTATTCTTGCCGGAACATTAGGAGAAGCTAGTGTGTTGGAAACTGAAGAAAAATTTGAACTTCTTCAATATGCAAAAAAAATTACACAGGGCAGAATTCCGGTTATCCTTAACCTTTCTGAAAATACTACTAAAAATGCAGTAAACTTTGCCCAAAAAGCAAAAGAACTGGGAGCTGACGGATTAATGCTCCTTCCACCAATGCGCTATAAAGCTGACAGCCGTGAAGTCGTAGAATATTTTAAAGCGGTTGCTACTGCTACAGACCTTCCTATCCTTATCTATAATAACCCTGTTGATTACGGAATTTATGTAACCTTGGAAATGTTTGATGAGCTTATAGAGTATCCAACCATTCAGGCTGTTAAAGAATCCACTAGAGATCTTGCTAACGTAACCAGAATGATCAACCGTTTCGGAAAAAGAATTAAAATCCTTGGTGGAGTAGACACCATCTGCCTTGAAACCCTGATGCTTGGAGCTGATGGCTTGGTAGCAGGGCTGGTAGATGCCTTTCCAAATGAAACAATGGCTATGTACAACTATGCCAAAACAGGTGAATATGATAAAGCGGTTACCGTTTACAGATGGTTTATGCCATTATTAGAATTAGATATTCATCCAAAGCTTATCCAATATATCAAACTGGCTGCTACCGCTGAAGGAATCAGCAACCCGTTTGTAAGAGCACCACGTCTTGAACTTCAGGGTGAAGAAGCAGAAAGAGTTAATAAGATTATTGAAGAAGGCAGAAAGAATCGCCCAATATTAAATTAATATCAAAAACAAAAGCTATGATTGAAGAAACATCAAAAGAAAATATTGAGTTAAGAATTCAAATGGCTTCCCGAGCATACCAATTCCTGAAGAATACAACAATAAAAGAAAGAGCTGCATTGATGAATGCTGTTGCCGATCAGATTGAAGCTTTAGGAGAAGAACTTATCCAGATTGCCCATGCTGAGACATCACTACCTCTGGCTAGACTTGTGGGTGAAAAAGCCAGAACAGTAGGACAATGGAGAAGTTACGCAAAGGCAGTAGCTTCAGGAATATATATTGAGCCCAGAATTGATCTTGCGCAGACAGATAAACAAAAAGGAGATCTCAGAAAATATAATATAGGTATAGGACCTGTAGTCGTTTTCGGAGCCAGTAACTTTCCTTTTGCTTTTTCCACAGCGGGAGGTGATACCGCGAGTGCTATAGGAGCAGGCTGTCCTGTTATTGTAAAAGCGCATCCTGCACATCCTCACACCTCTCAAATGATGGCTGGTGCTATAACAAATACAGTAAAAGAATTCGGGTGGGAAGAAGGTATTTTCAGTCATATTACGGGAACATCCTATGAAATTGGGGCTTATTTAACACAGCACAAAGATATTCAGGCAGTAGCATTTACCGGTTCTTTCAATGGTGGGAAAGCTTTGTTTGATATTGCCAATCGTCGTGAAAATCCTATTCCCGTTTTTGCTGAAATGGGAAGCATTAATCCGGTATTTGCACTTGAAAACTTGATTGAAAATAAAGCAGAAGCATTAGCTAAAGAATACATCAGCTCATTAACATTAGGAGTAGGGCAGTTCTGTACCAATCCGGGGGTGTTTATTGCTGTTAAAGGAGAATCCCTGAATCGTTTCATCGCTGCAGTAAAAAATGAAATCCAGGAAGTCACACCTGCTCACATGCTTCACAATGGCATATATGAAAGCTTTGAAAAGCATAAATCTACCGCAATAACACAACCTGATATTGAAGTTATAGCCTTAGGAGAAACTGAAAAAGGAAAAGGAAGTGCAACTATTATCAAAACCAATGCTCAAAGTTTCCTCAACAACCCTATATTAAGTGAAGAAGTCTTCGGGCCTTTTGGAATCATTGTCGCTTGTGAAAACAAGGAAGAGCTTATACAAATTGCTAAAAACTTAAAAGGACAGTTAACCATTACTGTAGCAGCAACTCCTACTGATGTACATGAGAATGCTGAACTTATTAATCTTTTGAAAGATAAATGCGGAAGACTGTTATTCAACGGAATGCCTACCGGAGTAGAAGTGGTTTATGCCATGCAACATGGAGGACCGTTTCCATCTACAACTGATGCACGCTTTACTTCTGTAGGACCGGATGCCGTAAAACGATTTGTTCGTCCCATTTCTTTTCAGAACTGGCCGGATGAATTCTTACCAGAAGAACTGAAGAATGAAAACCCATTACAGATCAGCAGAATTGTAGATGGAGAAGTGAATTCAGGATCATTACAATTAGAAACCGTATGAACAGAACATTTTTTTGCATAGATTCCCATACCTGTGGCTGTCCTGTACGTCTTGTTGCAGGGGGTGGGCCTATTTTAAAAGGAAATTCCATGATGGAGCGCAGGCTTCACTTCATGAAAGAATATGATTGGATCCGAAAAGGTTTAATGTTTGAACCCCGCGGCCATGATATGATGAGCGGAAGCATTCTTTATCCTCCTATTGATGAAGAAAATGATATCGGAGTGTTATACATTGAAACCAGCGGCTGTCTTCCCATGTGCGGACACGGAACCATCGGAACGGTTACCATTGCCATAGAAGAAGGCTTGGTAGTTCCTAAAATTCCGGGAAAACTACGTCTTGAAACCCCTGCCGGGCTTATTCTCATAGATTATATACAGGAAGGAAAAAAAGTAAAATCTGTAAAACTGACCAACGTAAAATCTTTCCTTTATGCTGAAAACCTTGAAGTGGAATGCCCTGATCTTGGATTGATAAAGGCTGATGTTGCTTATGGAGGAAACTTTTACGCCATCATTGATCCTCAGGAAAATTTCAGAGACATCTCTGATTTCACGGCAAGCCAGCTTATCCATTATGGAAAAATCATCAGAAAACTGCTTAATGAAAAATACCAGTTCATTCATCCTGAAAATGAGCACATTTCAGGCTTAAGCCATATTCAATGGACGGGAAATCCCACTGATACCAAAGCCAACGGAAGGAATGCCGTATTAGTAGGTGAAAATGCTTTAGACCGTTCCCCTTGTGGCACAGGAACTTCAGCAAGAATGGCTCAATGGTATGCAAAAGGGAAGTTAAAAGAAGGAGAAGAATTCATCCATGAAAGCTATATCGGTTCCCAGTTTATCGGAAGAATTGAGGGAACAGCTACTATTGATGGTAAACCGGCTATTATTCCTTCAGTAGAAGGCTGGGCAAGGATTACCGGCTATAATCAGATTATTATTGATGATGAAGATCCTTATTGGCAAGGATTTCAGGTAATGTAAAATTTACAATGAGTTATGACACAAAATAAAGGCAAAGCACTGATTATAGGTGCCGGAATCGCAGGATTAAGCTCAGCATATTATCTTTTACAGAAAGGATGGCAGGTAGAAATTCTGGAACAAAATGACCTTAGCAACAATTGCTCTTATGGCAATGCAGGAATGATTGTACCCAGTCATTTTACCCCATTAGCCGCACCCGGAGTTGTAGCACAGGGAATTCGATGGATGTTCGACAGTAAAAGTCCGTTTTATGTAAAACCCTCACTAAGTACTCAACTGTTATCATGGGGGCTTAAATTTCTGAAACACTCAAACCAGAACCATGTAGACCGTTCTGCACAGGCAATCAGAGATCTTAATCTCGCAAGCAGCAGCCTTTACAATGAAATTGCAGGAAAAGAAGAATTTGATTTTGAATTGAATCAAAACGGGATTCTGATGCTCTATAAAACAGAAAAAGTAGCCGAGGAAGAAACAGAGTTAGCCCATAAAGCCACCAGTCTGGGACTTCCTGTTGACATTTTGGATAAAAAAGGAATTCAGGAGCTTGAGCCCAATGCCCAATTGGATGTTATCGGCGGAATCAATTACAAATGTGATGGTCACATGAATCCCATGAAGCTGATGAAACAAATGATCTCTTACCTTAAAAACAATGGAGTCATTTTTCACCCGCAACATAGAGTAACAAGCTACGAAATTGTAGGAAATACCATTAAAGCAGTAATCGCCAATGGTAAAAAATTTTCAGCTGATCGTTTCATTATGACCGGAGGTTCATTTTTACCCGAATTGGCTCAAAAAGCTGGCATTAAAATTCAACTGATGCCCGGAAAAGGATATTCTTTCATGCATACTCCTGAAAATCCAGTCAACAGATTAGAACATGCAGCATTATTACTGGAAGCAAGGGTAGCGGTAACCCCAATGAACGGGCAGATCCGTTTTGGAGGAACTATGGAACTGGCATCCCATCATAATAAAGTGAATATGAAAAGAGTAGAGGGGATCGTAAATTCTATTCCTAAATACATGCCTGATTTTCAAGTTAAATTACCTAAAGAATCAGAAATATGGTTAGGCTATAGACCTTGTGCACCGGATGGGCTTCCTTACCTGGGACAGTCTTCAAAATTAAAAAATCTGATTATTGCAGGCGCCGGTGGAATGATGGGCTTAAGTCTCGGACCTATTTTCGGGAAAACTGTTTCTGAGCTTGCCAATGAAGAAAAACCAACGGTTGATATCAGGATTTTTAACCCTGAAAGATTTAGTTAAAAAACATCACATAACACAAAAAATTAAACCCAAAACAATTTGATTATTCAAACAATTTATTAACAAACAAATCCAAAAATCATGAAAAAATTTAAATTACTACTACTTGTTTCCCTATTTCCAATAATAGGTTTTGCTCAAGAAAACAGACCTCATGAGTGTAAAGCAGATGAAATGATGAAAAAACATTTTGAACTGCATCCTAAATCTAAGGCTGAATATGAAAATTTTGAGAAATACACCAAAGATTTCATAAAAAAAAGGGGATCAAACAAAAATTCACTGGATAATAAGACCAGCAACCCAACCTACATCATCCCTGTGGTTTTCCATCTTTATGGAGAATCTCAAAGTAATGTAAAAGTAAATCACCAAAAAGTAGTTGACTTACTGCAACAAATCAATTTAAATTTCAATGGAATTAACACTGATTCAAATACTGTAGATCCTGACTTCCAATCTATCAGAGGAGCATTAAGTGTTGAATTTCGATTAGCTAAAATTGATCCAACCGGAAAAGCAACAAGCGGAGTTATTTTTCATCCTTTCAAAGGCGGATATGGCAATGGAGGCGGATATGATACAGAAATTGGCGCAGATGCATGGGATAATGCAAAGTATATGAATGTGTATATACAAAATGATCTATATGCTGATAAGGATTTATATCAATCGGGAGTTGCCTGGTATCCGGATTCATACATGGCTTCAGTAAATACAGCCAGAGTTGTTTATAATGGACGTTATATATTTAATGCCGCTGGTACAGTAGCTTCAAACGAGTTTTCTGATACATTTACTCACGAATTTGGGCATTGGTTAAATCTTCAACACACGTTTAATATTCCGTGTTCAACTGCAAACCCAACTAATGATGGTGATGGAGTTGCTGACACGCCTGTAGAAAATGCTTCTTCCGGATTAGGATGTACAACTGGAAACAATTGTCTTGGGCAAAAAGTAAACGTTGAAAACTATATGGGATACAATGGTTCTTCCGGTTGTTATAAAATGTTTACCAATGGACAAGTTGACAGAATGCTAGCAGCATTAAACCATCCTTCGCGAATAAATTTATGGCAGCCTGCCAACTTAGCCGCAACCGGAGTTGCCAATACTCCACCTAAATTAACCCTTAGCAACAGTACATTTACAGAGAACTTAAACAATAATGGAGCCGTGTCATTAGATGGAACCGTAGCATCTGCCCCTAAATCAACGATTACACTAAACGGAGCAACATTTGCCGTACCCAATGGAACAAATCTTACTGCAGGAACACATTTCACTTCTTCATTACCTGCAGGACTAACAGCAGCTATAGCAGTTACAAGCCCTACTACCGCTACACTTACCATAAATGGTGCGGCAACCAGTCATCCTAAAAGTCAGGTCCTGAATTCATCAATTATATTCCGAGATCCGGCTATAACAGGAGGCGTAACTTCATTAGGATCAACTACAGCTTTGGCATTAACTTTTTCTTACAAAGCCCCCTATAAAATAGTTACAGGAACTCCTCTGGAAAGTTATGCAAACCCAACACCAACAACAGTAACAACCAACTCCGGGGCAACTTGGAAATATTTTATCATTAACCCGGAGCTTAGTGATGATGCAGGATATGGCGCTTGGTACTATGGCGCAAATCAATTAAAATTGGAGACCTATTGGAAAGGATTAGTTTGCGAAACAGGAACAAGAAATATTAGTTTAATTCCGGCTTGCACCACTATAACTAATGCAAATAATACAGGTTACCCAATTGGTACTCCCGGACAACTTGACGTGTACACCCCTACATACACTAACTGGTCTGGCAAAACCGCTTATGTTGGTTTTAGAAACCAATTCGAAGGTTACAATATTAACGGCTATTTCAAAGTGATTGTTGGGACCAATGGTTCAGGTTATTCTGTAACTGAGTTTGGATATAATACACAACCAAATGGCAGTATTACAACCCCTTGTGCATTATCATCATTATCCACTTCAGACGTTGATACAACAAAATCAGAAACATCCATCTATCCAAATCCAGTTTCTGATGTAGTGAATATTAAAACAAAAGGGAAAATTAAATCAATTTCTGTTTATGACATGTTTGGAAGAAAAATGAATGCTAAAGTGATTGGTGATAAGGTTGATGTTAAACACTTCCTAAGCGGAACTTATTTAATTGATATTGAAACTTCTTTAGGGAAGTCTTCCCAAAAATTCATTAAAAAATAGGGTCAAAACGCTATATCAATACAATATTGAAGATGAGCAGTATTCTGGAAAGGGAACCCTTCTTGGTTAACAGCCTCTTGATTACTACTTCAAAGCGGTTACAAATTGGTTTAAAACTTTTTAAAAAGATGCAATTAATAAAATAATTTAGTATTGATATTTTAGTTATTCACTTGTTGAATACAAGATGGGCTTAATTTTTTAAGTCCATCTTTGTTTTATGGCGAATATTATTAGGTTTTATCGACAATTGTAAGTTTATTTACGTAATTTTATTCATCAATTTCAAACTCAAATTATTCTTATGTACTATAAAAACGATACCATCATCATACGGGAGTTTATCCCACAGGAACTCAATTTATTTTTAGATCTATTTAAAAATGAAAATGTTACCCGTCATCTGCCTTACAAATCTCCTGAAGAGTTTAAATCCATGTTCGAAAAAGCATTATCAGACTATAATGAAGGACCATTCAGCAGATGGGGAGTATTTGATGCTCAGAATGACGCTTTTGTTGGAATGTGTCTTGCCAGAGTTTTCCATCATAATCCTAATCAAACAGAAATTGGATATATTCTTGGAGAAAACTATTGGGGAAAAGGAATTGGAACCCAAATATGTAAAGCCCTTACCACCCATTGTCTTTCAACAGACGAAAATAAAGAAATTGTTGCCGTAACAGATCTCGATAATATCGGTTCTCAAAAGGTACTTCTTAAATGTGGATTTAACAGAAATGAAAACCTGATAGAAGAAAACAGAGAGTTAGCTTTTTTTGTATTGTAATATTTTTAATCACTGATCAACAAACACTTACAGATACGTAGGTGTTATTTATTTCTCACTGATTTTACAGATGACACAGATTTTATAGATAGACTAAACCTTATAGGTTTTAAAACCTATAAGGTTTGATCCGATAATTTCCAAAAGATCTCATTATTCTTATGGGTAAAAAATCTACTTAATTTGTGACATCTGCGAGAATAATAGAAATCTTTGATTTTTTTTAAACTTAAGTGAACTTCTCTGTAGTTTACTCGTAACTTAAAATCAACTTACGTGTTAAAAACCTTTTTGTAACTTTTGTGGTTATACCAAAATTTCAGCATTAGCCCGAAAACATTTCATTTATCAGATAATTTGTTATACCTTGCGTAGATTATGATGTCTAAACGCTGCAAGTACGCACTAAAAGCAATGGTCAGATTAGCAAGAAATTACAATCAAGGCTATCTGCCCACTTCAGTTATTGCACAAGACGAAAACATTCCAAAAAAATTCTTAGAACAGATTCTTCTCGAACTTAAAAGGGCTAAACTTGTTAACAGTAAACAAGGTAAAGTAGGAGGGTATTATATCCTGAAATCCCCTGATGATGTTTCACTAGCAGATATTTACCGCATTTTTGATGGTCCCATTGCTCTTACGCCATGCGTTTCTCTAAACTTCTATGAAGCATGTGATGATTGTGTGGATGAAGCTGTTTGCTATCTTAGAAAAGAATTAATAATCGTTCGTGAAAAGACCAGAAAAAGCATGATGGAAGCTACTCTGACTAAGTTCATCAATAAAGATTAATTTTTTTTCATTTAAATTCTACTATTTTGATAGGAGTTATAGAATTTTATATATATTTGCAACAACAAATTTCAAATGAAAATGGAAAATAGTCTGAAAATTGAATTCGAAAAACTTCAGGAAGAGCTTGCAGGAGAGCCTTCTCAAGCCGATTTTTTGCAAAGACTGATAGAAAGATTTCCGAATGAAGTGGTTTTTTCTACCAGCTTCAGCTATGAGGATCAGGTAATCACTCATCTGATAAAAAACTTAGAGGTTGATATTTTTACGTTGGACACCGGAAGACTTTTTGAACAAACCTATGAAACTTGGGCTTCTACAAAAGCCTTCTTTAAAAAGGAGATCAAAGCCTATTATCCGGACACAGAAGAACTGAGAAATTTTGTATCCAAAAACGGTCCCAATTCATTTTATCAATCTGTGGATCAAAGAAAAGCATGCTGTACAATCCGTAAGGTACATCCATTGAAAAAAGCATTACAAGGATATAAAGTATGGATCACAGGTTTAAGAGCCGAACATTCTCCCAACAGACAAAATATGCCGGCACTGGAATGGGATGAAGATAATAAGATCATTAAGTTCCATCCGATTCTTCACTGGAGTACTGAACAGGTGACAGACTATGTAAAAGATAATCATTTACCTTACAACTATCTCCATAAAAAAGGTTTTGTAAGCATTGGATGTGAGCCTTGTACAAGAGCTATTCAGGAAGGAGAAGATTTCAGGGCAGGACGCTGGTGGTGGGAAGATGCCAATAAAAAAGAGTGTGGTCTGCATATTCATCAATAAAAAAGATAAAAATGTCAATACAACAATTAAACTATTTAGATCAGCTGGAAGCCGAATCTATTTACATATTAAGAGAAGTTGCCGGGCAGTTTGAGCGTCCCGCTTTATTATTCAGCGGTGGAAAAGACAGTATTGTTCTGGCTCACCTCGCAAGAAAAGCATTCTTTCACGGGAAGATTCCCTTCAAATTCGTTCATGTAGACACAGGACATAATTTTCCCGAAGTCCTTGAGTTCCGGGATCATCTGGTTGAGCAACTAGGCGTAGATTTAGTGGCAAGAAAAGTAGAAGATACTATTAAAAGTAAAAAACTCACTGAAGCAAAAGGCAAATTCCCAAGCAGAAACTGGCTGCAAACCTATACTTTATTAGATACGATTGAAGAATTTGAATTTGATGCCTGTATCGGAGGAGCCAGAAGAGATGAAGAAAAAGCCCGCGCCAAAGAAAGAATATTCTCTGTTCGTGATGAATTCGGGCAATGGGATCCAAAACTTCAGCGCCCGGAACTGTGGAATATCTTCAACGGAAAGATTCACAAAGGAGAAAATGTAAGAGTTTTCCCAATCAGCAACTGGACTGAACTTGACATCTGGAACTACATCCGCAGAGAAAAAATAGCCTTACCCTCTATCTATTTCTCGCACGAAAGGGAAGTGGTAGATTTTAACGGACAATGGCTTGCCAATTCCGAGCATGTGTTTTTAGAGCCTGAAGATATTATTACTACAAAGAAAATTCGTTACCGAACTGTAGGTGATATGACATGCACTGCCGCTGTAGAGTCTTATGCAGAAACAATTGATGCCGTTATTGAAGAGATTGTAGCAACAAGAATTTCAGAACGTGGGGAAACAAGAATCGATGACAGAGTGACAGAAGCAGCAATGGAAGACAGAAAAAAAGGAGGTTATTTTTAAATAATAAATAACAGATTGAATATCTGTTGATTAAAACCTAAAAATTACTCATCACTTATAATTCAAAAAACGGATGGACATATTAAGATTTATAACAGCAGGAAGCGTAGATGACGGGAAAAGTACCCTTATCGGAAGACTGCTTTACGATAGCAAAAGTATTTTACAGGATCAGCTGGAAGTGCTTGAGAAACATTCTAAAAACAAAAATGAAGACGGTGTAGACTTAGCCCTTTTAACTGATGGGCTGAGAGCAGAAAGAGAACAGGGAATAACCATTGATGTTGCCTACCGCTATTTCTCAACACCAAAAAGGAAATTTATCATTGCCGATGCTCCGGGACATGTACAATATACCCGTAATATGATCACCGGGGCATCCAATTCCGATCTTATGGTCATTCTTATTGACGCTCGTAAAGGTGTTATTGAACAAACCAGAAGACATTCCATTATTGCGTCTCTTTTAAAACTGAAAAAAGTAGCTGTTGCAATTAATAAAATGGATATGGTTGATTATTCGGAGGATGTTTTTGAAACCATTAAAGCAGACTATTCAAAAATTGCAGAAAATCTAGGCTTAAATGATGTAAGCTATTTCCCGATTTCCGCATTGAAAGGAGATAATATTGTTTCTACCTCATCCAGAACTGAATGGTATGAAGGAAAATCACTTTTGGAATATCTGGAACAGGTAACATTGAATGAAGAACAAAATAAAGGAAACCGTTTTCAGGTACAGTATGTGATTCGTCCTCAGACTGAGGAATTACATGATTACAGAGGTTATGCAGGGCAGATATTAAGCGGAAAATTCAAAAAAGGAGATTCTGTACATATTCTTCCGGCAGGGCTAACAAGTGAAATTTCCAGGATTGAAGTCAACGGAATCGAAAAAGAAGAAGTTGTTGAAGGGCAGCCCGCTGTTATTCATATTACACACGATCTGGATATCAGCAGAGGAGACGTTTTTGCTACAACAGAAGAACTTCCCGTGGTAGAAAAAGATCTTGAAATACTTTTATGCTGGCTGGATCAAAAACCATTACAACCAGGCAACAAATATCTGCTTCAGCAAAACAGCAGAGTTGTAAAAGCTATCGTAAAGGAAGTGGATTATAAGATCAATGTCAATACACTTCAGCATGAACATATTGAAAGCGAAATCAAACTTAATGAAATTGTGAAAGTTACCCTTCGAACGGCACAACCTTTGGTCTATGATAGTTTTATAAGTAATAAAACAACAGGATCAGCAATTTTAGTGGATGAAACCTCAAATTCTACTGTTGCAGCCTGTATAATTCAATAGAAAAATGGCTATTCCAATTAATTTAATTGCAAGAATTCATCAGACGAAACAAAATAATATTCATGGATTCTTTGATAAGATAAAGACAAAAAAATGGGTGAAAGATTTGTACGAAGTACTTTTCCTTCCTCAGAATGACAATAGTGAAGAGCAGCTGAAAAGCAGGTTTGAGGATTTACAGAAAACACTTTTGGATCTGATCACGATTATCACAGCGGACAAAGAAAATGCAGAAACACATGTTAAACAGTTCTTTGAGACGCTCCCTGAATTGTATGACCAGCTTGTTTTAGACGCAAAATCTATTCTGGAATTCGATCCTGCTGCAGATTCTCTTGAAGAAGTATATCTTGCCTATCCGGGTTTCTTTGCCACTTATGTTTATCGTATTTCGCATCAGCTATGGAGCCAGGAAGTAAAAATATTACCACGTGTCATTTCAGAGTATGCCCACAGTAAAACAGGAATTGATATTCATCCGGGAGCAGTGATTGGAGAATCGTTTTTCATAGATCACGGAACAGGAATTGTTATTGGCGAAACCACCATTATAGGAAATCATGTTAAGATTTATCAGGGAGTAACTCTCGGAGCCTTAAATGTTTCCAAAGAAAAAGCCAACCAAAAAAGACATCCTAATATTGAAGATCACGTCATTATCTACTCAGGAGCAACAATTTTAGGAGGAAATACAACCATAGGCAGAGAAAGTATCATCGGTGGAAATGTTTGGGTTACCCAAGACGTACCTCCTCATTCTCTGGTTTACCATAAAAGTGAGATCAAAATAAAAGACAATAGTTCTTTACCGGAATCTTTAACTTTTGTAATTTAAAAACAGAAAAAATAAAAATTATATTGATATGAAATTTCAGAACGCATTAGAAACGATAGGGAATACACCCGTCGTAAAAATTAATAATCTTTTCAATACAGATCACGAAATCTGGATCAAACTTGAAAAAAGCAACCCTGGAGGTAGTATTAAGGACAGAATTGCATTAGCAATGATAGAAGACGCCGAAGCCAAAGGGTTATTAAACAAAGACAGTACAATTATAGAGCCTACAAGCGGAAATACAGGAATAGGACTTGCCTTGGTAGCTGCTGTAAAAGGATATAAGCTTATTCTGGTAATGCCTGAAAGCATGAGTATCGAACGCCGCAAGATCATGGAAGCTTACGGAGCTGAATTCGTACTGACACCAAGAGAAAAAGGAATGAAAGGTGCCATTGAAAAAGCAAATGAACTGGCAGAAGAAACTCCAAACTCATGGATTCCAAGACAGTTTGATAATCCTGCAAACGTAAAAGTACACACAGAAACAACCGCTCAGGAAATTTTACAAGACTTCCCTGATGGACTGGATTATATTATTACCGGAGTAGGAACCGGAGGACACATCACCGGAATTGCAAAAACCGTAAAAGAAAAATACCCCAACGTAAAAGTAATTGCCGTAGAACCGGAATTATCTCCCGTATTAAGCGGCGGAAGCCCGGCACCACATCCTTTACAGGGACTTGGAGCAGGATTTGTACCATCTATTTTAGATTTAACATTACTTGACGGAGTCATTACAGTAGGTAAAGACGAAGCTTACGAATATGCCATCAATGCAGCCAAAAAAGAAGGTCTTTTTGTAGGAGTTTCTACAGGAGCAGCTTTGGCAGCCATCGCAAAACATTTACCGGAAATACAATCTAACGCTAAAATCCTTACCATCAATTATGATACTGGAGAAAGGTATCTGTCTGTAGAAGGACTCTTCTAACACCTTAATTAACCGACTTCAATGAAAACAAATATAAAATCACCAAAGGTTTACCTTATCGGTGCAGGACCCGGCAACCCTGAACTGATCACTGTAAAAGCTGTAAATGCCATTGCAAAAGCAGACGTCATTTTATGTGACCGTCTTGTAAGCCCTGAAATCCTGGAAATGTACGCTAATAAAGGTACAGAAGTAATCTATGTAGGTAAAGAATGCAGCAAAAACGCATCTACTCCCCAATCTCATATCAATACCTTAATTGTGGAGTATGCCCGTCAAAATAAGACCATCGTAAGACTTAAAGGAGGTGATGTTTCCATCTTCTCCAATATTCTGGATGAATTGCAAGCTTTAAAACAAAACTACATTCCTTACGAAATCATTCCGGGAATTACAGCAGCGCTGGGAGCAGCAGCATTTGCAGGGATGCCTTTGACAGCAAGAGGATATTCAACATCTGTGCGTTTTCTGACGTATTACAAATCAGACATTCTTAATGAAGAATATTGGAAAGAACTTGCCACGACCAGTGATACCCTTGTTTTCTATATGTCTAAAGGAAATCTTACCAGCCTTGTAGAGAAATTCAGACAACTTGAAATTTCCGACGATAAAAAAATTGCAGTCATTGAACAGGCTACAACTCCTTACCAAAAAGTATACACCTCATCATTTGATGACTTCAACAAGACTTTTGGTGATAAAGTATTCGCTTCACCATCACTGGTAATTGTAGGAAAAATAGTAAATCTCCATGAAGAATTTTCGTGGTTGGAAAATACCGGAAAAGAAGGTCTTTATTTCAAATCGGTAGAGAATGGAAGTGTAATCCCAAACAATCAAAATTTCTTTGAATATGCTGTCTGAAACGAAACTCAATGTATTAAAACAAATATCTGTAGACTTATCCCGGGATGAAGCCATCTGGGCAAGCGGTTATCTTGCAGGGCTTGCTGGAGGAACCACATTAACAGCAGCTTTACCTCCACAACAAATTGATCACTCAATACAGAATACGGTAAAGAAAATAACTCTAGCTTATGGCACAGAAACCGGAAACAGTAAGAAACTTGCTACCTCATTAGCAGGAATCATTAAGAAAAATGGAATTCAGGTTAAATTAACTGACCTGTCTCAATACAAAGCGAAAGACCTTAGCAAAGAAGAATTCTTTTTTGTGGTCATCAGTACCCAGGGAGAAGGTGACCCTCCGGTTCTTGCCAAGAAATTCTATGATTATATCTACGAAAATGAAATCAATCTCAGCAATCTGAAATTTGGAGTTCTGGCATTGGGAGACAGCAGCTATCCTTTATTCTGTAAGACAGGAGAAGATGTTGACTCCCGCTTTGAAAACCTTGGCGGACAACGAATTATTCCATTAAAAAAATGTGATATTGATTACGAACAGGACGCACAGAACTGGATCGAGCACGTATTTGAAGCCGTTAATAAAACTTCAGGAATCAGTAGTAAAAATGCAACTGTGCAAAAGGTTTCAACCGGAAGAAAAAAATATCAGGGAAAAATATCAGCAATCCTTAATCTTAATGATATTACTTCTGAAAAAGAGACTTATCATATTGAAATAGAAACCGAAGAAGCATTAGTATATCAACCTGGTGCAGCATTAGGAGTTCTTCCATTTAATTCAAAAACAATTGTTGAGGAGATTATTACGTTAACAGGAATTGATCCTAAAAAACAAATTTCAACCTCAAAAATAACAGATACTGTTGAAGAGCTTTTACACAGGTATTTAAATATTAGCTACTTGCTTAAATCTGTCGTAGCTCAATATTCAAAAATAACAGGACATTCTATTCCCGAAGTTCGTTTGAGTCTTCTTGATCTTCTAAGAATTTATCCGGTAAAAAATGCAGAGGAATTTGAAGACGTGATTCAAATATTAACAGGTCAGGCACCCCGTCTGTACTCTATATCTTCATCACCGGAAGCCCATGGCGAAAATGAAATACATATCACTGTTGCCAAATCTGAGTTCTTTATTGACCATGAAAAACACAAAGGATTATGCAGTGGATTTTTAAGTGAATTTAATGAAGGAGAAGACGTTGAATTCTATATTCAGGATGCCGGGCACTTTAAACTTCCTGAACCGGATAAAGATATTATTATGATAGGACCGGGAACTGGAATTGCACCTTTCAGATCATTCCTTTGGGAGCGTGATGCGGTAGGAGGAGAAGGGAAAAACTGGCTGTTTTTCGGAGACAGGAATTTTGTCTCAGATTTTATTTATCAGGCTGAAATTCAGGATTTCCTTAAAACCGGAAGCCTTACCAATTTGGATCTCGCTTTTTCCAGAGACACCGCAGAAAAAATATATGTACAGCATAAGCTTGAACAAAAAGCACAGGAAGTTTTTTACTGGCTTGAAGGGGGAGCATCAGTGTATGTATGTGGCACAAAAGATCCTATGAGCCGGGATGTGGAAGACACCCTTTTGAATATTATTCAGCAACATGGAAAACGTAGCAAAGAAGAAGCACTTCATTATCTGGAAGAGATGGAGCTTAGCGGAAGGTATGCTAAAGACGTTTATTAAAGGAATCACAATTATTAAAAGAAAACAATTATGAGCAATAAAGATAATCTTTCACCGGTAGAAAGAATCAAAACCCAAAGTAATGGGCTCAGGGGAACATTAAAAGAAAGTCTTGCCGATGACTTTACTGGCGCAATAAGAGAAGATGATCAAACGCTGATCAAATTCCACGGAATGTACCAGCAGGACGACAGAGACAGAAGGGAAGAACGTGTTGCCAAAAAGCTGGAATGGCTGTATTCCTATATGATCAGACTTAGGCTCCCTGGTGGCTTTCTGACCTCAGATCAATGGATTGGTGTGAATGATATTGCTAAAGACCACTCCACAGGAACTATCAAAATAACAACAAGACAAACGCTTCAACTGCATGGTATTTTAAAATCACATTTAAGACCTACCATTCAAAGCTTTAATATCAATCATCTTGATTCCATTGCGGCATGTGGTGATGTCAACAGAAATGTGACCTGTACTGCAAATCCTTCAGAATCACCTTTACATCAGCAGACGTATGAACTGGCTGGTAAAATAAGTGAAATGTGTCTTCCAAAAACAAAGTCTTATTATGATGTCTGGATTGATGATGAACTTATTATTGACAGAAAAACAGAAGAAGACCCTTTGTATCAGGACAGATATCTTCCCAGAAAATTAAAAATTGGGATTGCAGTTCCTCCCAATAATGATGTAGATGTATTCATTAATGATATAGCGCTTATTGCTATTATTGAAAACAATGAGATTGTAGGCTATAACATTGCAGCAGGTGGAGGCTTAGGCGCTACACACGGAAATGAAGCTACTTATGCACGTCTTGCTTCCGTACTTGGATTTGTAGATACAGAAGAAAAGGCTTTAAAGGCTGTGTACGAAATCATCACCGTACAACGTGACTTTGGAAACAGAAGTGACAGAAAACTTTCAAGGTTAAAATACACTATTGATAAACTGGGAATAGATCAGTACAGGGCTGAAGTGGAAAAAAGAACCGGATTCAGTTTTAAGCCGGCAAGAGAATTTAAATTTGAACAAAGAAAAGACCGCTATGGCTGGACGCAGAATCATGAAGGAAAATGGTTTTATACAGTATTTGTAGAACACGGAAGAGTGCTGGATACAGAAGATTATCCTTTAAAATCAGGATTATTAAAAATTGCTCAGACCGCAAAGGTTAATTTCAGATTTACCTGTAATCAAAACCTGATTATTTCAGATATCAATGATCAGGATAAAGTATTAGTAGAAAACATTTTACAGGAGTATGGTATTTCAGCGTATACAGAAAATGCAAGTGCTTTGCGTAAAAATTCCGTTGCCTGTGTTGCTTTAAATACTTGTTCTCTGGCATTAGCAGAAGCGCAGCGATATTTACCGTCTTTAGTCACCAAAATAGAACCCATCCTTGAAAAACATGGTCTTTTAGAAGATGATATTACCATCAGAATGACAGGTTGCCCTAATGGTTGCGGACGTTCTCCCAATGCTGAAATAGGCTTTGTAGGAACCGCTTACGGCAAGTACAACCTGCACATCGGGGGAGACCGATTGGGGCTGAGACTGAATACAAAATTTAAAGAAAATATTGGTGAAGAAGAAATTCTGAACACTTTGGATGAGCTGTTTGGTATTTATATAAAGCAAAAACTTACAGAAGAAACATTTGGTGATTTTTCATACCGTTACTTACAAACCTTAAACTGAATATATGACTCATTTTCAATATGATCTGACAAAAAACAAAAACTATCAACCTCTTCTTTCAGGGAGACGAATGTGCATGTGTTGTTGATTCTCAAATAACAATACAAACAAAGTTGTCTGAACTTTGTACAACCACAAAAGGCACAAAAGCTTTCATTTTTTTAACACTTCAGTTCAATTCTTATTCATAAAATTTAGCTCTTAAAAAACTTAAGTGTTTAAAAATCTTATGCCTTGGTGGTTCAAAATAATCAATAATAAAGTTCAGACAGCTTCATTCTCAACCTAAAAATGAAGAAAAAATGAAAAACAAAAAACATGGAAATTTTCTGCCTAAAGCTGGTATTATTGCATTCACATTTCTATTTTTTAACCTGGTAGAAGCACAACAGCAGCTTATTGAGTTAAGTGGAACGATAAAAAACACAGGAACTCGTAAAGGTCTTGATTCCGTAAAAGTACAGATAGAAAATTCAGAAGACAACGCATTTACAGATGAATCCGGAAATTTTAAGATCAGAACAAGAGTTACCATTCCTTTTCGATTGGTTATTAATAAAGATGGTTTCAGCAGCCAAACTGTTGAAGTACTTTCATCATCCAATAAAATAACCATCGGACTCAATCCTCAGAATACAATTATTGACGCAGTTGTTATTTCAGCATCAAGAACTCCTGAAAAGATATTAAGATCTCCGATAGCCATCGAAAAAATTGATATTAAAACGATCAGAGAAAGTCCGGCTGCCTCTTTTTATGAAACTTTGGAAAATGTAAAAGGATTGCAATTGCTTACTTCCAGTCTTACATTGAAAATTCCCAATTCAAGAGGTTTTAATTCTCCGAATAACTTCAGATTTATGCAGCTCGTAGATGGAGTAGATGTACAGTCTGCCACTTTGGGTGTCCCTCTTGGCAACGCAATTGGTCCTACAGAACTCGATATTCAATCTATGGAAGTCACTCCCGGAGCGGCTTCAGCTTTGTATGGAATGAATGCTATTAACGGGCTTGCCAGCCTTCAAACAAAAGATCCGTTTACTTCACAGGGATTAAGTGTTTACTTTCGTGGCGGTGTCAATCATGTAGATAATTTTAATCATAAAATAAGTTCTCTGGGAGAAAGTGCGATCCGATTTGCCAAAGCACTCAATAATAACCTTGCCATTAAAGTCAATGCTTCTTACTTTACCGGAACAGACTGGATTTCAAATAATCAGACAGATCAGAACCCGGGTTCTCTGGTTACAGCCAATCCCAATTTTTCTCTGACAAATAATCCCGCCGAAGATCTTTGGAATAAATATGGCGACGAAAGAAACAACAGGGTAGCTGTAAAGGTGGATTATAATGGCAAACCAACCACTTTTAATGTTTCGAGAACAGGATATCTTGAAAAAGATCTGGTAAGTCCGGAGGTAAAGAACATAAAATTTGATGCAGGATTATATTACCGCTTTGGAGATCAATGGAAAGCATCTTACGTCTACCGATATGGGTTATTGGACGGAACTTTTCAGAGAGGAAATAAAATCCGTCTCCAGAATGCCACCGTTCAGAATCATAAAGTAGAACTTACAGGTAAAGAACTTACTTTCAGAGCCTATGTTTCTATTGAAAATACCGGTGATTCTTATAACTTAAAACCTTTAGCAGATAACTTAGATCTTACCAATCTTTCAAATAACAACTGGAAAAATATATTTCAGACGTCACTTCAGAATAATTTAAATGCAGGAGTAAACCTTAATGAAGCTTTCAATCTGGCAAGACAGTCAGCAGACAAAAATAGAGCAGTACCCGGAACCGCAGCCTTTGAACAGTTGAAAAACACCATCATCGGAATCAATAACTGGGACTCCGCCAACGCAGGAATTGTTGGCGCTCCAGCAACAGGCGGTGCAAAACTTGAACAGAAATCAAGATTTTATCAGGGAGAATTAACTTATGATTTTACTCGATTTATAAAAATATTCAATCTTCTTGCAGGAATAGATTACCGTTTGTACAGCATAACTCCGGATGGAAATAATTTTGTAGATTTTGACAGGCCTGTCACTGAAAGAAATATTCCATTATCCGATGGAACCTTCGGGAAAGACGTTGTTTATCAGAAATATGGAGCCTTTGCACAGATTACAAAAGTATTCTTTAATGATAAATTAAAGCTTAATGCTGCTTTACGTATAGACAGAAATCCAGAGTTTGAAGCTAAATTAAACCCAAGAATAAGTATTGTATATTCTCCTGTCAATCAACATAATTTCAGAGCATCTTTTCAAAATGGATACCGGTTTCCATCATTATTTGAAGCACTTTCTTTCGTTAATAACGGAAATGTACGTAGAGTAGGAGGTCTTTCAAAAGTAAATGACGGATTAGGCTATCTGGAAAATTCTTACACTTTAGCTTCTATTGATAAATTTACTTCTGCCGTAAATGCAGATATAGACAATGGAAAGAGCCAAACCCAGGCTGCTCAGAACAACAAACATCTCTTAGCTGTTGCTAATCTTCAAAAACTACAACCGGAAAAGATCAATTCATTTGAAGTAGGCTATAAATCTGTGTTCTTTAATAATAAACTCGTTCTTGACTGGGATTTTTATTACAATATCTATGAAGGATTTTTGGGACAGGTAGAAGTAGCAGTTCCCAAAAACAGTCAGATCGGAAGCAATACTGCTGTTCTTGCCATGCTTGACCGAAGCAAACAGGATCGTTACAGAGTTTACACCAATAGCAACACCACTTATAAAAGCTATGGAACCTCATTAGGCATCCGTTATAACATTGCCGGAAATTACAACGTCAATGCCAACGTATCTTATAATGATCTTGCTTCCAATAATTCATCAGATCTGTTTATTACAGCATTCAACACTCCAAAATGGATGATCAATGTAAGTGTAGGAAACAGAGAGATTATCAAAAATATTGGATTTACGCTTGTGGCAAGATGGCAGAACAGTTTTATGTGGGAAAGTCCTTTAGCATCAGGAAACATTCCCGCTTATTATACCATAGATGCTCAGGCTACTTGGAAACTTCCAGAAATTCATGCTAATGTAAAAATCGGAGCAACGAATTTGCTGAACAGACGTTACTTTCAATACGCAGCAGGTCCTGAGATCGGAGGTTTATATTATCTCGCATTTACATATGACTTAAAACTGTAATCAAAATGAGTAATTCCTTATATCCTGTATTTTTAAAGCTTGAAAAATTATCATTACTGATCATCGGAGGCGGAAAAATTGCCCTCGAAAAGCTGGAATCTGTCTTAGGTAATTCTCCTGAAACTTCTATAACATTGGTTGCGAAGGAAATTATTCCAGAAGTTATTGCTTTGCAGAATCGGTTTCCTAATATCATATTGCATGAAAGACCTTATCATATCAATGATTTTGATAATTCAGATCTTGCCATTATTGCGGTAAATGATATTGCTTTGGCTGAGCAGATTCGTGAACAGGCACAACAAAAAAATGTATTGGTTAATATTGCAGATAAACCTGATCTGTGCGATTTCTACTTAGGTTCAATTGTCAAAAAAGGAAGTCTTAAAATAGCTATTTCAACCAACGGGAAATCTCCAACTATCGCAAAAAGACTCAGAGAAACATTTACAGAAATGATTCCTGACGAAATGGATCTTGTGCTGGATAATATGCAAAATATCCGCAATCAGTTACAGGGAGATTTTAATTATAAAGTAACAGAACAGAACTCAACAAAATAACTACACAATATCTGTCTGAAGGAGCACTTCCTGCAAAAAAAGACGATCTTGAAATTGAAAAACTGATCCATATTACCAAAACGGCTCAGAGAAAAGCAAATATCTATCTTGCTATAATAGGAGTAATGCTTCTTTTCGGGGTATTTGGACTGGTAATTTATCAATTCAATCTGGCTGATGATATTCAGAATTTTCTTAATAAAGACGGTCACATCTTTTACTGGATGCTGTTTGCAGGTTTTGTTGCTGAAATTGTTGCCGGATCAATGGGAATGGGATATGGTGTGATCTGTACTACCATTTTATTATTACTGAATGTTCCACCACCTGTAGTAAGTGCAAGCATTCACTCTGCAGAGTCATTTACAACTGCTGCGGGAGGGTTCAGTCATTATAAACTAGGGAATGTCAATAAAAAAATGGTTTGGGTTTTATTTCCGCTTGCCATTGTAGGATCAATCATTGGGGCTTTAACCTTATCTCATTATGGTGAACATTACGCTCATATTGTGAAACCTATCATTGCCTTTTATACTTTATATTTGGGAGTAAATATTCTGAAAAATGCCTTTAAGGATAAGAATAAAAGCCGTATTAAAACCAAGAGAAAAACCAATCTCAGAGTATTAGGTTTCGTGGGAGGTTTCATAGATTCCTTTGCGGGGGGCGGATGGGGACCTTTAGTAACCGGAACACTGATCAAAGAAGGGAGAATTCCCCGTTACGTTGTCGGTAGTTCAACGGTAGCCAAATTTCTACTGACTGTCACAAGTGCTATTACATTCATCTTTACCATTGGCATCCATCATTGGAATATTGTTTTAGGGCTGCTGCTTGGTGGCGTTTTTACAGCTCCGTTTTCAGCCATGCTTACCTCCAAATTGCCAACCAAGAAAATGTTTATCGTTGTTGGATTTGTAGTCATTATGATGAGTCTGGTTACCATATTCAAATCATTTTTATCATAAATGTTTTTAGGATAATCTGAAATTAAGTAAAAGTACTGAAGCGTTCATTTCTCAGTATGATTACCTTTGATCTGTTCACAGGTTAAAATCCAATGTGAGCACTTATCAAAACAACAACTGATTAAAACTAAAACCATGAAAAAATTAAACAGAAAAACATTAAAGAACATTGTCGGTGAAATTGGTATAGAATTGAATTTACCGCTTCCGGTAGGGATCTGTATCGGAAACCTTATCAGTCTCTGCCCTCCAAACTCTCATTGCCGCGCAGATGAAAAGTGTTATCCCGACGTTGCAGGTCCATGCATTAATGGATTATGTCCCTCAGGTTACTTATGTCGCTCAGGTGAATGTATTCGATAAAATTATTTATATTAAAATTGAAATCCCTTTACTTATTGCAGTAAAGGGATTTTTTATCTTAAAGCCTATAATTTCATTTTTTGAAATAAGTAAACATTGTTTTCAATAGCACAAAATCTATTTTCTGTCTTTTATTCCTATGAACTTCAAAGCATTAGAAGTTAAAAATATATCATCAAAAACAGTCAGTGATTCTACATCATTGAAGCCTGTAGGTAACAGATCGCTTTTATTAAAGGATAATTCGATAGATAGATCATACGAGGCAACAATTCTTACCTTAGAATATCCGTTATAATCAACTCTGAATCCTTCAAACAAACACTTACGTTCTGCTTTCTGATATTCGCCATATTCTTCAAAACCAGCCATATTAGTTCTCTCACCATCATTATGTTCAAGTGATTTCCATGATGTATAATTCTTAGGCTCTTTCAGTATATTTCCCTGCGAATCTACAGGAACAAACATTCCAAGAACTAAAGTCTGTTTTAAAAAATTGGCATAATTATTCATCAAACTTAATGTTTGAAGATCTGCATATCCTTCGTGGGCATAATATTCCAGCACAAAGGTAGTCATCGGAATCAGCTTGTGAGAAGCATCAGTCGGCATAGTGTGTCTTTATCTTTAATCGGGCGATAAAATTAGTATTTTTATTTGCGTTTCCCAACGTAACATTAGCAATAGAGCCGTATTTATACCCATTCTGAATAACAATAACGAAAAGTTACCTGCTCATTTTTCAGTATTTTTGTAATTATAACAGGAATAATGATAGTGAACACATCTTTAAAGGATATTGAAGCAGTCCTTAGTTTATATAAAATGGCTTCCGATTTTAAGAAAACTGTATCCGGAGTACAATGGCCCGAATTTGAGCGAAGTATGATAGAAACAGAAATCGAAGAAAACCGCCATTTTAAAATTGTAGTGGATGAAAAAGTAGCTTGTGTCTGGAGCATTACTTATGAAGATCTACAGGTTTGGGGTGAAAAAAGTGCGGATCCGGCTATCTACATTCACAGAATTGCAACTAATCCTAATTTCCGCGGGCAAAAATTTGTAGAACAGATTGTAGAATGGGCAAGGAAATTTGCAAAGGAAAATCATAAACTATATGTAAGAATGGATACCACAGCAGGAAATCAAAGACTGATCGATTATTATGTAAAATGTGGTTTTTCTTATCTGGGCGAAAAAAAGATGACCGATACAGAAGGACTTCCCAATCATTATCACAATGCGACAATGGGACTTTTCCAATTAGAAATATAAAATTAAACTGACTGGTTTTACAAATCTTGGAGGAATAGTTTTAAGTTTAATACTTAAATACTCATTATAAACAACTCATTTTCAATGTATAATTTCGATTTATTTTAAAAAGACTATCTTTACCATTCACCAAACAAAATATTATCAATATGTCAGTAACACCAGAAGGAGCCAGGAAGGCTCAGTTATCTCTATCTGAAAGAGCACCGGTTGCACATGCCGTTCTTTCAGGAGCAGAAAACATTTCAAAATACAACACTGGAGTCTGCCACGATGTTGTTGCTTATGCCTTGTATATGCGGGGTGCAAGTATCAGTCCGGACGAACTTGCAGGGTCTTCAGGACAAAAATGGTTAAACAAATTTAACTATCCCGCAGGAGAAAAATGGAATGGATATTCTCCAATTCCCAAAGGAAAAGCCATTGGATTTTATAGACTTATAGACAAAACATGGTTTCATTCAGCGATTACAACAGGAAACGGAAACGAAATCAGATCTGTTAACGGATTTACATTAGGTTCTACATGGTCTGTACCCGTAGATATGAAATGGGTACTTGGTAAAAAAAATTCTGATGGTACTTTCAATTATGACGGAACCAAAATAGAAGTGTATATCTCTCCTTTATAGAAGATATTCTTATTCACTTTATTTTTTGCCACGAATGCACAGATTATTTTATTAGTGCATTCGTGGCAATTATATTTTTACAATAAAATACTAAGCATTACTACATTTCGGGCAAATTCCACTGATAATAAAATTGTACTCCTCAGCAATAAAGTTATCTGGCAAACTGATTTCAGGGATAGCGTTTTCAATACAGGTTACAGAGTTGCATTTTTTGCAATTAAAATGAACATGATTGTGAAAATGCTGTTCATTACTACATTTACCACTGCATTTCGCAAAATTAACAACACCATCCACATTAACAATCCTGTGAATAGATCCTTCATTTTCAAGCCTTTCCAAAACTCTATAAATCGTAACTCTATTACACAAATCACCTAATTTTTTTTGAATATCAGAATGACTTAAAGCCACCTCAGAATCCATAATGAGGTTTAATATTTCAGTTTTTGCTTGGGTATTTCTGACTTGCTTCATTTTTTAATGCAACAAAGTTGCGTTATTTAATTTTTATATTTACATTTGCAACAAAGTTACAACAAGAAAATTAAATCCTAATCCATATGAAATCAAAACTTCTTGATGCAATAGGAATATCGGCTGCTGTATTATGTCTGATTCACTGTATTGTTTTCCCTTTATTACTGATTATTCCTTTAGGAATATCACACAACCCATATATTGATCTTGCTTTTCTTATTATCGGAACCTTAGTTGTTTTCAGAATTACGAAACAAGTAAAAAATCCATGGCTGAATGTTTTATTTTGGGGATCTATTGTTTTAATTGCAGTTTCTGTAATGGCAGATTTTATTTTCGAAGTACATCTTCCTTTAATCTATGTAGGCGCTGCAGGATTAATCACAGCACATCTTATTAATTTTAAGAATCACAAGCATTAAAATATATTTTTTACACAGTATTTTTCATATCATATTTTACATTTTTAACTGGTTTTAAAACAGGCTCTTCAATTAATTTTGAAGAGCCCGTTTATTATATTGAAAAAATATATTCTAAACCTTTATGATGATTTTTTACGACGACCGGAAACTTTCTTGTCTAATTCTTTAATATCCTGTCTCAGTTCACGGAACATTTCTTTAAAGTTATAGCTTTCATAATCTCCAGGTTCAAAATCCTCCGGGAAAATACCAGAAGCATACTGCCAGATCTCTACAATGTCTTCAAACGGAATATCATAAGGTTCATAAAAAGAATTGTCTGCACTTACACAGATAGCAGTTCCCTTATTTTCTTTAAAACGCTTATAGGTAATTCCATCATTAAGAGTGATAAAAACATAGGTTTTTCCAGGCTTAAGTTCCTCAATTCCCTCTACATATTTTCCTACAATATAAGAACCATTTCTAAAAGGCGGCATCGAATCACCGTCAGCTGGGAAAGCTCTGTATTTACCATTAGTTAAAAAGGGTAGAGCAATTCGCTGAAGACCTTCAATATATTCTACATCGCTATATCCTTCAAGATACCCCATAGATGCTTTTTGTGGAATAATTTCAATGGTATCATTACCCAGATCATCCACTGCTACCGGAAGAACAATCCTGTTATCAGGTAGTTTAAGCATGTCGTCTGTTGAATATTTCTGCAAATCTACAGACAACAAAAGGTCTATACTTACATGAAAATATTTGGCGATTCTAATCAGAAGTTCTATAGGTGGTTCTGAAATCCCGTTTTCATATTTGGAGTATCTCACTCGGGAGATCGTCAGATCATCAGCTACGTTTTGTTGAGAAAGCTTTCTCTTAGCTCTTAAGGAGCGTATATTATTTGAAAAAATTGACATTGATACAAGTATGTAGGCAAAAATACGAAATTTGAGGTCGTTATTCAATGATTAGGAACCTGTTTTACCATAAAAATAGAAGAAATCCACCTTTTTATTGCTCAGTTCATTCAAAATCCTAGATCTAAAGCCGCCAAAAACGATAAAATTCCTCTTTTTAAGATTAAAAAATTTTCTTTTTAAAGCTTGAAATATTAAGGATAAAAAAACTTCACTTGTTGTTGAAAAAATAACTCTAAAATTCATAATTGGAAATATATTTATTAACAAATAGTAAATCAATCAAATATAATTAAAAAATGATATTTTCATAAATTACCAATTATATTAACGAAATATTAAATAGTAAAATTGTTTGATTATTTTATTCGAAACAATATGAACATATAATTATTTGTCATATATTTGTGAAGTATTAATCATATAAAATCTTAATCATGAAAAATTTCAAAAAACTAGACAGAAACAAACTAAAAACTATTTCAGGAGACGGACTACTTGATCCAATCGGAGGATTATTAGGAGGTCTTGGAGGTGTAATTGGTGGCGTTGTTGGCGGCCTAGGTGGAGTTATCGGCGGAGCTGTAGGAGGCGTAGGCGGTGTTGTTGGTGGCGTTGTTGGCGGTGTAGGTACTATTGTTGGTAATGCATTATGTCAAACTCAGTGCGTTGTCAACGGTGTAATTCACATCAAGTTACTTGAATGTGGATCTACTTGCTAAGATAAAACGAACAAGCACTTAAAAAAGTATAACCGCTCTTTTCAGAGCGGTTTTATTATGTAAAAAATTATTTACTATATGGTTAATCCATGATTATTTTTCACTTCTGCCATTACAAATGTACTGTGAGTGCTACCAATAGAATCTACAGAGCCTAGTTTATTAAAAACAAAATCCTGATAGTGTTTCATATCCCTAACCTGAACTTTCAGCAGAAAATCAAAATCCCCGGAGATATTATAACATTCTGCAACTTCTTCAATCTCCAGAATTTCTTTTACAAAATCATACCCTACAGATCTGTCATGAATTTTTAATTTAATCTGACAGAAAACAGTGAATCCACGGTTGAGTTTTTCAGCATCCAAAACAGCTGCATAACTTTTAATGTAGCCTTCCTGCTCAAGTCTTTTCACCCTTTCAAAAACAGGGGAAGGAGAAAGGTTAATTTCCTTCGCAAGCTCTTTTACGGTCAATTTTGCATTGTTTTGAAGCAATCGAAGCAGCTTCAGATCTTTATCATCAAGTTGTTCCACAGAATATTATTCTTTTAGCGTTTAAAATTTGTCAAATTTACAGAATTATATTCTATTAAAAATAAATATTAAAGCTTTATTTGCTTAATAAATAACAATTAATTGATAATAAATTCTGTATTACTAATTTTACACAAAATTAAAATCTTCTATCAAAATAATCATTTGATAAAAGTACAGTTCTTTACATATCTTCATCAAACGGAAAAGGTTTTACTTAAGGTAAATTAATAGGGAATCGTGTGCAAATCACGAGCTGTCGCGCAACTGTAAGTAACATACCAAAGGCTTCTGTCCTTGTATATCCACTGTGAAAGCGGGAAGGATGACGGAAGCTGTTACAAGTCAGGAGACCTGCCTTTACTGAATTGACAATGCTTTCGCGGTCTGAAGCTTTGAGTCATACAGATGATATATTGTGCTGCAGTTTCATATAAGATGGAATCGCTGGTTATTTATATCATTTATATTCAAAATTTCATACCTGCAAAACATTACGAAGCATTCAAAGGACTTTTTTTAACAATAAGTTTAATTAAAAGTATTAAAAATGCAAACACACATTCTGGGCTATCCGCGTATTGGTAGCAAAAGAGAGCTTAAAAAAGCCTGCGAACAGTATTGGGCAGGGAAAATTGTTTTGGAGGAACTTCTTACAGTAGGAAGAAATATCTGTAGCCAAAACTGGAATATCCAGAAAGAAGCAGGAATAGATCTGATTCCCTGCAATGATTTTTCTTATTATGATCAGGTATTAGATATGAGTTTAATTGTTGGAGCCATTCCTTCACGTTACCATGAAGTTGCCCTTAAAAAGAACAATTCTGAACTGGATCTTTATTTTGCAATGGCAAGGGGGTATCAAAAAGACGGATTGGATATTACAGCTATGGAAATGACGAAATGGTTTGATACTAATTATCATTATATCGTTCCGGAATTCTACAAAAATCAACAGTTTAAGCTTACTTCAGATAAAATTTTCAATGAATTCGCAGGTGCAAAACAAGCTGGAATCAATGCTAAACCTGTGATTATCGGACTTGTTTCTTATTTACTTTTAGGAAAGGAAAAGGAAGAAGGATTTGATAAATTGGATCTTGTTTCAAATATCCTTCCTGTCTACATTGAAATACTATCAAAACTTCAGGCTCAGGGCGCTGAATGGATTCAGTTTGATGAACCCTTTTTAGCTTTAGACATAGCAGACGACGCGAAAGAAGCATATCTCAAGGTTTATTCAGAGCTTAGAAAGCAATTTCCTAAATTAAAGTTCATTATCGCAACGTATTTTGAAGGGTTAAAAAATAATTTACCTCTTGCTGTTTCACTTCCTGCTGATGTCTTACATATTGATCTGGCAAGAAACCCTGAACAGTTAGGAGAAGTACTTGAATCTATTCCTGACAATCTGGGATTATCTCTTGGAGTTGTAGACGGAAGAAATATCTGGAAAAACGATTATGAAAAGTCTTTATCTTTCATTAAAAAAGCTCTTGAAAAACTAGGGTCTGAAAGGATATTCATTGCCCCATCTTCGTCTTTGCTTCATTCACCATGTGATTTAGAATTTGAAACTAATATTGATCCTGAAATTAAAAACTGGTTAGCCTTTGCAAAGCAAAAAGTGAAAGAGGTTGTAGTCCTTAAAGAATTGGCTTCAAATGCAGAGAGCTCAACTTTTCTTGCAGATTTTGAGGAAAATAAAAAAGCAATTTCAACCAGAAAAACTTCTTTACTGATCCACAATGAGAATGTAAAAGAAAGATCAGCAGCAGTAACGGAAAAGGATTCACAAAGGAAAAATACATTCCCAACCCGTAGAGAGGAGCAACAGAAAGTCTTACAATTACCATTGTTTCCCACAACTACCATCGGGTCTTTTCCTCAAACTACAGAAGTAAGAAACTGGAGAGCAAAATTTAAGAAGGGAGAATTAACAGCCGAACAATATGATGCTTTATTAAAAGAAGAAACCCAAAGAACTATCCGCTGGCAGGAAGAAATAGGAATAGACGTTCTCGTTCATGGGGAATTTGAACGTAATGATATGGTGGAATATTTCGGAGAGCAATTGGAAGGATTTGCATTTACTAAAAATGGCTGGGTTCAAAGCTACGGAAGCCGTTGTGTGAAACCACCGATCATCTTTGGAGATGTTTTCAGACCTGACCCAATGACGGTATATTGGTCGCAATATGCGCAATCTCAAACCAATCAATGGGTAAAAGGAATGTTAACGGGTCCTGTCACAATTTTACAATGGTCATTCGTACGTGATGATCAGCCGCGTTCTGAAACCTGTAAGCAGATTGCTCTGGCAATTCGTGATGAAGTAAACGATCTTGAAAAAGCTGGAATCAGGATTATCCAGATTGATGAGCCGGCAATACGTGAAGGTCTTCCTCTAAGAAAATCTGATTGGCAAACCTACCTGAAATGGGCTGTGGAAGCTTTCAGAATCTCAGCCAGCGGAGTAGAAGATGCAACCCAGATCCATACCCATATGTGCTATTCTGAATTCAATGATATTATTAAAAATATTGCGGATATGGATGCTGATGTTATCACGATAGAATGTTCCCGCTCACAAATGGAGCTCTTGAATGCTTTTGCAGACTTTAAATATCCAAATGAAATCGGTCCTGGTGTTTATGATATTCATTCACCAAGAGTTCCGTCTAAAGAAGAAATGATTGAGCTGCTGAAAAAGGCTCAGGATGTAATTCCTGCTCATCAGCTTTGGGTAAATCCTGATTGTGGATTAAAAACCAGACATTGGGATGAAACTGAAAAAGCTTTAATTGCAATGGTAGCTGCAGCTAAAGAAGCTTCTTTGGAATATTCAGCATAATTATTTTCAATATATAAAAAGCATCCAATTGGATGCTTTTTGATTTATATTATTTTGAAAACAGAAATAAACATATCTAAGTCTATAGTTTAGATTTCTCCCATTACAAACATATTCTCCATCGTAGGAACAGAACTTCCGCCTTCTTTTTCAAGGGTAATCGCAAAAGCCTGCGCTTTTGAAATACTGGCTAAAGCAACTAAACTGTCTTTATTTTCTGAATACATTCCGGCATTTACCGGTTTTCCGTCTGCAATTGCCCAAAGCTGATACTGCATGCCTTCCGGAGCCTTAGGAAGATTTTCTGCATTAAGGTAAACTTCTTTTGTCTTTTTATCCCAGAATACCATTGCTTTAGCATCCTGATGCTTTTCAACTCCTTTTAGCATTACCATTTGCATATCAGGATTGGAAAACATAGCCATTTTTTGATTCATTTTCTGCATTGCTACATCCTGAGATTTCTTCTCAGAATTCATTTGTGCAATTTCTTTCTGATTTTCAGTTTGTTTATTAAGCCAAAACAGATTTCCTGCAATACTCACTAGAAATAAAACAGAAGCAGCAATGCCTAATGTTTTCCAGTTATTGTTCCTTTTAATTTCGACATTTACTTCCAGTGGTTTCATAACCGGAGCTTCTTCTATAGAACCCACATGAATTCCTTCTTCAGAAGATTGCTCTTTCTGGATTTTATTCCAGATTTTAGCTTTCAAATCACTTGGAGGTGTTATAGCTTGTGCCGTAGCAAGATCTTCCAACGTTTTCTGTGCTTCTTCAAAAGCTTCTTTTACTTCAGCATTATTTTTCATCACACACTCCAAAATTCCTGCTTCCTCAGGAGAAGCATGACCTAGAATATAAGATTCTATAATTCCGGATGATATGTATTCTTTAGTGTTCAATTTATTGATAATCTTTTAACAAATCCTTTAATTTCATTAATGCATTCCGCATTTTTGTCTTTACCGTTCCAAGCGGTATTTTTAATTTTTCGGATATTTCATGTTGAGTATATCCCTGATAATAAGAGAGATTAATAAGTTCCTGTTTATCAACCTCTAAACTTTCAAGCACATTGTTAAATCCAATATAATCAGCTGAATTATTGTCTGTTGAAAGCTCTGCAGTATTATATACGAAATCGGGGAGAGGTTGGTTTTTAAGCTCATTCTGGAATCCTTTGGACTTTAAATAATCTATTGCAGTATTTCTTGCAATATTAATTATCCAAGTGTAAAACCTTCCTTTAGTGGCATCATATTGATGAATTGAATTCCAAATTTTAACAAAAACATCCTGAATAACTTCTTCAGTATATTCCTTAGACTGAACAATACGAAGAACAATTCCGTACAGCGCACCAGAATAGTGGTCATACAGATAATGAAACCCATTTTCGTTTTTTTCTTTTAATAAAACGATAAGTTCTTCTTCAGAATAGGTTGTTTTGATAATTTTTATTTTTCTATTCAAATGTAATGAAATAATAAACATATCAAACAAAATCTTAATAATCTTTTATTTCATAAATGATATTAGTAGAATATTTAAAAAATATAAAAAGGCTAATATCAAAAAGAACATTTCAAAATTAAGAACCTCTATTTGGACATATTTTCGATGACGATTTCAAACCAACCGGAAAAGATTCTGTAAGAACTCTATTTGTCTTGATTCTAAACCTAACAACAAATTAAACAACTGATTATCTGATTATTAAAAAACATTTCATCTTTTTTCAATCTAAAATAAAACCAAACTCGTAAATGACATTAAGAACACAAATTAATAATAACTCATTAAAAAACATTACAATGAACACACGGTCAAAAATCACAGTTTTAGCAATGGTAGCATTATCATTTGCATTCAGTGGGAAGGTAACTGCACAGGTGATGAAAGAAAAAACAGTTATGGTAGGAGGAGCTCCTATGTATCCTTCAAAAAATATTATTGAAAATGCTGTAAACTCCAAGGATCATAAAACACTTGTTGCCGCCGTAAAAGCAGCGGGGCTTGTAGAAACTTTGGAAGGAAAAGGACCTTTTACAGTATTGGCACCTACTGATGCTGCCTTTGCAAAGCTACCTAAAGGTACTGTAGAAAATCTGGTAAAGCCAGAAAACAAAGCAATGCTCACAAGTATATTAACCTATCATGTTCTACCCGGAAGATATAATGCTAAAGAAATCTGGGCTGCTGTAAAAGCTGGAAACGGAAAGAGTATGATGAAAACAGTACAGGGTGAAGATCTTACTTTCTGGACAAAAGGAAAAGATCTTTATATAAAAGATGCAAAAGGAAACAATGCTAAGGTGACCATTGCAGATGTGAATCAGTCCAACGGGGTTATTCATGTAATTGATACTGTTCTGATGCCATAGTAAAGTACTTAAAACAGCATATTTTCAGTGTGCTGTTTTTCTTTTATCATTTATCAAACACTTTAAAAAATTAATATTATGAAAAAAACGATTCATGTTTCTAATCAGGGGGCAACTCTTGATACAAGCAGAAGAAACTTTTTAAAACTGAGTGGTGTAGGACTGGCAATCGCAGGGCTCACTATGATTGGCTGTAATGATGATGATGATTTTCAGATGATAAACGACGGTCAAATCTTTGATTTAGGAACAGGAGATGTAGGAGTTTTAAATTATGCCTACGCTCTTGAGCAACTGGAAGCAGACTTCTATACTAAAGTGGTCAATAATTTCTACACCGGAATTTCAAGTATTGAAAAAGAGGTTTTCACAGACCTTTATCATCATGAAGTTATTCACAGAGACTTTTTCAAAGCTGCAATCACAGGTGCTACTCAAAATGTACTTCCTAAACTTGATTTTCAGTATCCTAATGTAAACTTTAATGACAGAAATTCTGTACTCGCCACAGCAAAAGCACTGGAAGATACCGGTGTGGCAGCTTATAATGGTGCCGGAAAATATATTACCAATCCAGCTTATCTCGTCATTGCAGGAAAAATAGTTTCTGTGGAGGCAAGACATGCTTCTGCTATAAGAAATCTCATCAATCCAGGCTCCACTGACTTTTCCGGAGATGATGTGATAGATGCGAATGGTCTGGACCTTGCTAAAGAGCCAAAGGATATCGTAATGGCAGCAGGAGGATTTATAAAAACCCGCTTTACATGGAAAGAAAGAGGTATTAATTAATCATTCACCTTCAAAAACTTATATTATGAATATTCTTAAGATATTAGATAAGCTTTCTCATGATAAATTTTTCACAACGGAAGCATCAAGATTAGAAACCATTACCAATATATCCTTATTTGGAAAAAAAACAGCCGTAGCAGCTGTTCCTCTAGGGTTAGGAGCTTTAATGACTACACCCGCAAAAGCAGAAACAGTAAATACACAAAAAACCACAGGAATGGTCCTTAAAAGTACTTTAACAGATGCCTTACAACTAGCTTTAGTACTTGAATACCTCGAAGATGAATACTATGCCAAAGGATTATCAACATCTGGATTAATTCCCAATACAGACAGACCTGTTTTTATGCAAATCTCCAAACATGAATCTGCTCATGTTAGTTTTCTGAAAAGCACACTTACTTCTCTGGGGGTAACCCCTGGCAACAAACCCACTTTTGATTTTACTGCGAACGGTAACTTTTCCCCATTTACCGATTACAATCAATTTCTTATCCTATCCCAGGCTTTTGAAGATACCGAGGTAAGAGCTTACAAAGGACAGGCTGGAAACGTTATGTCGAATAAAGTTGTCCTTCAGGCAGCATTACAGATTCATTCTGTGGAAGCAAGACATGCTTCACAAGTAAGAAGAATGAGAGCCAATAAAGGCTGGATTGAGCTTGCCGATGGAGGAAATATGCCTTCAGCAACCAATCCTGTTTACGCAGGTGAAGATAATGTGAATCAGGCAGGTTATAATACAGGAAACGCATTCGGAGCAGCAGCAGGATCGGCAGCCTATGATGAAATTTTAACAGGAAGCGATGCACAGACTATTGCATCATTATTTATTGTATAATAATTTTGAATGATAGCAAATATTATCCTTAAAAGGAAATATAGATTTGATAAGAAAAGCATCCTAACTTGGATGCTTTTTAATTGGAAAAATAAAAAAGTCGGTATATAACAGTAAATTAACACCTTACTTCTAAATCGCCTCGATAAGAATACTTGTCTTAAAATTCATTAATGCAACTCTATTGCATTAATGAATTTAATTATTTAGTTTTGCTGAATAATTAAAGTATATGCACATGAAAAAGACCTTCTTTTTTTTGATGGGGAGTTCACTTATGTATTGTCCTTCTCTTCTAAAGGCACAAAAAGTAAACCCTGAAAAAAAAGCTGTTAAAGACATTGAATCTGTAGAGGTAAAAGGAAAACTAAATCATAATCTAGTCAACGTTTCCAGAAAAACGCTGGATTTTATTCAGTCTAATACATTAGGGGAAACTTTAAGTAAAATTCCTGGAATTCAAAATTCCGGCTATGGTCCTAATTCCGGAGCTCCGGTGATCAGAAGCTTAAGTGGAAACAGAGTAAAAGTTCTGGAAAACGGAATGTCAGTCAATGATCTCTCAGGTATAAGCCCTGATTTTAATACTGATATAGAAATGAACAGTGTACAAAGTATCAATATTTACAAAAACTCAGCTGCAGTTTTATTTGGAGGAAAAGCTATTGGAGGAGCTATTGATATTGAAACAGATTATGTACCCAAGCAGCTACCCTCTAAAAATTTAAATCTTCGGGCAGTTCTTGAAGGCGGAAGTAATAGCGGACAAAAGCAGGCATTTTCAGCTAAGGGTACCATTTCTAATAATTGGGTATGGACGGTTGGAGCAGCCAATCAGAAACAAGAAATCGTCAGAATCCCGGGGAAATCTAAAGACAGCAGATGTTTTGATCCGCAATTAGTTGGATTCAATAGTATTTTACAATCGCTTTGCCAGATAGATGTCGACTCGAGAAATGTCCTTAATACCAGCCTTTTCCCGTACATCAGTCAGTTTGCATTGGATCACATGGAAGAGTATGGTCTTTCGGAAGGGGACCTTTATACCTTCAGTGCTACCTATTATAATCCTTCAGACGGTAAATATTATCCTAATCCTAAAAATGACAAATATATTTCCGGACAAGATCCAATAAAAGACCGTTACAGAAGTGAAGTAAACAGCATCAAAGATTATGTTGAGACGAAAGACGGAGCTATTCCTAACAGTCACTCGGAAAGTAATTCATTTTATGTAGGTACAAGTTATATCGGAAAATCATTTTATGCAGGAGGAGCGTATCAAAATTCTTATTCATACTTTGGAGTGCCTGGATATGCTATTTACAAAATACCGGGGCATTCTCATGGAGCTCCTCAACCCAAGATTGAATATCTGCCTATCAACATAAGAAGCCTTTCTCATAAAGCAATGCTTGAAACAGGTTATACATTCAAGAACTTTCCAATTTCCAGTATAAAACTTAATTATATGGGAGTATTTTCTAAAAATGCGGAACTTCTTGAACGTCATCGGGCTAATGAGTTTAGCGTTAATCAACATAATGGACGCTTGGAAATCAATCAAAAAAAATTAAAATTCCTTACAGGTACCACAGGGCTTGAAGTTCAGTACAGAGATATGGAAGGTGAAGGAAATCAAAGATATTTACCCAATACAATCAGCCGTGAAATCGGAGTATTCACTATGCAACACCTTGATTTTAAATTCATTGAATTTGACTTAGGATACCGAAACGATCATGTTCAGCGAAGAGCTGATGATACAGACAAGAAATACATCCGAAGTCGTGGTTTATCTGGTGGACAATTGAGTGATAGAGATTTTACGCTCAATCAGTTTCATGCTGCAGGTCAATGGAATATATTTAAAAAAGGATTTCTGAAAGTACAGTATAATCACTCTGAAAGAGCACCGGAAGTCAATGAACTTTATGCGGGTAACAACCACTTTGCCATACTTACAGAAGAAAACGGAGATGACAGTCTAGAAAAAGAAACCGCAAAAACATTGGAAATTGGTGGCGGAATCAATTTGAAAAACCTCAGATTATCTGCCAATTGGTATCATACTACCTATAAAAACTACATTTACCTTGCTCATACAGGAATTTCCAGAGAAATTTATTTGGTAAAAGAATGGCGTTCTGATGATACCGAAATCAATGGAATGGAAGCAGAAGCAGCTTATAAAGCAGATTTGAATAAGCTAGGGAAGTGGGAGATAGGAGGTTATTATGATCTTGTAAGAAATATAAGCACCGCCGACAGCTCAATAAGAAAATGGAGTGATGGGGATTATATGCCTAATATGCCTACCAGCCGTTTTGGTTTCAGTCTTACCGGAACATTACAAAAACTAAGCATTAATGTAGCTCTGGACCATTATTTAAAGCAAAAATACTTAGGAAAAAATATTAATCCTGAACTTCCGATGCCTGCATTTTCTTTATTGAACGCTCGTGTTTCATACAAGGATAATGTATTTAATTTTGGAGAAATGGAATATTATATAGTAGGAAATAATCTGTTGAATTCAGAGGCAAGGCTTCAAAATTCACAATTAAAATTTTTGAGTCCGCTTCCTGGAATTAATATTTCAGTCGGAGTAAAGGTAACTATTTAATATTCTGAATTTTAAACGCAAACATTTGATCCACTGTTATTGTTATAATAACAGTGGATTTCTTTTGTAATTGATTAAAATATCATGAAAAAAAAATTAAAAAAAATACTCTTAAAATTATAATACGACACGTTCTGTCGCTGTGCAGCTATATCTTTGTTATAGAGATAAGATACAGAACCCCGGGAAGTTACAACCTTATCAAGCCAAATTTTAACCTTTAAATTATTATTTCAAATTATGCAGAAAAAACAACTAGTAACCATTTTCTTTTTTCTATTTTTCATTTCTTATGCGCAAAGTGAATTTATTACATTGTGGAAACCTAACATCAATGGAACCATTGATAATTCGATATCGTTTGGTGGTACCGGAACAGATTATACTATCAGCTGGGAAGAAGTAGGATACCCTCAACATCATGGAGTCCTAAGTTCTATCACCTCTAATAGCAATACTCCAACAATCATTTCTTTTGGTCCATCACTGCATACAAATCCGGTTCAGGCAGCTTACAGATTGAAAGTATCAAATGGCAGCGGATTATTTTATGGGTTTAGGGCGAGTATAAATTATATTGATCCTAATGCCAATCCTGAACTCGTCGAGATCAGTCAATGGGGAGAAACTACTTGGCTTCAGCAATTCAATCAGGGATTTGCAGGCTGTCCTAATCTTAATGTAACTGCTACAGATACGCCTAATCTGTCACAAATAAACAATTTATCACAAATGTTTTATAATTGTTCATCTTTAATTGGTAATAATTCATTTTCTAATTGGAATACAAGCACAATTATTACTATGAATGGTATGTTTGGCAGAGCAACCTTGTTTAATCAAAATATCGGAACCTGGAATACAGCGAAGGTAAAAGATTTTAGTGGCATGTTCTCTTTTGCGTCGGCTTTTAATCAAAATATTTCTGGATGGAATACAGCTTCTGGAAACACATTCACTGCTATGTTTAAAGATGCTGTGGCTTTCAACCAACCATTGAATTCATGGAATACCACCAATGTTACTAATTTTCGTTATACATTTTCTAATGCAACATCCTTTAATCAACCACTTAATAATTGGAATACCGGTAAATCAACATCTTTTGAATATATGTTTGAAAATGCAGTAGCATTCAATCAACCCATAGGAAATTGGAATGTGAGTAAAGTTATTAATAGCACTGGTTTTAATATGTTTAATGGTGCTTCCCATTTTGACCAAGATATTTCTACATGGAATATTCAGCTTCAAAATTTTGATGCAAATTTTATCTCTTTTGGATTTAAAGATTCGGGATTATCATGTAGCAATTATAATAAATTTCTGATTGCTCTCATCAATAATCCTACATGGGCAACGTCAACAATAACAGGAGGAAATATAAATGCAGTGGGACTAAATTATTCTACAACACAAGCTATTATGGCTAGAGCTCAATTAATTAACAAAGGTTTTACTATTACTGGAGATTCTTATAATGCGAGTTGTAATGCCAATTTATCTACAGTAGAAACATCAAAACAAATGAAAACTCCAGCCTTTCCAAATCCTACTACAGGAGTGATTACTATTGAATCTACAACCAATGAAAATGCTTATTTATACGATATTACAGGTAAAATCATTAAAAATATGACTTTAAATAGAGGAAACAACCGTATCGACCTTTCTGAATATCCGTCTGGAAATTATATGTTAAAAAGTAATACAATTTTCACTAAAATTATTAAAAAATAGATTGATTTTTAAACTTTCATTTTTATAAATTCAGCCCCAAAGCCATCGACTTTGGGGCTGAATTTCTTGAAATTTCAATACATTAAATCAAATTTTATAAAATTGTAAAATTTATTTATATTCGTCAGTAAATAACGTTCCTGATTCTAACTTAGCTTCATTTAAAGTTAAAACTCCATGAAAAAAATATTTATATTTCTAACAGTTGCTTTTGCACTACAATCCTGTAAAAATGAAAAACAAAAATCAACTGAAAGCAAAAATACAGAAAATCAAAAAACACAACCGAGCAAAACTTCTGTAAATCAATCATCTCAAAGTATTGAAGGAAAGAAAAATCCAAATGATTTTATCCCGGAAGGCTATGTAATTAATAAATATGGAGGAGGAATTTCAGCGGAAGGCTGGGATGAAATTAAGGGAGACCTGAATAAAGACGGACTTGAAGACGTAATACTAATTATTAAAGGAACAGACAAAAATAAAATTATACAAGACGAAGATCGTGGCGCGTTAGATCGAAACCGAAGAGGGATTATTGTCCTTTTGAATAAAGGAAATTATTATGAACTGGCTTCCAAAAACTACAATTGCTTTTCCTCCGAAAATGAGGATGGCGGTGTATATTTTGCCCCCGAGCTAAATGTAGGTATTGAAAAAGGAAACTTATACATCAATTATGGGCATGGAAGATATGGAAACTGGGGGTATACTTTTAGATATCAAAATGGAGATATGGAGCTTATTGGTTATGATTCTTATTCAAGCAATGGTCCAGTACCACAATATGAAGTGAGTATTAATTTTTTGACAAAAAAGAAGCTCACAAAAGACAATTTAAATAAAAATGATGATGGAGATAATTATGAAGTTAAGTACAAGGATATCTGGGAAACAATCAAGCTCAACAAACTTATGAAACTATCTGAAATAAAGGATTTTGATGATCTTGAGCTTAATTAATATTATAGGGAATCAATAATCTTTAATAGGAGAGTGTACTATTATATATTTTACATTAAGTGCATCTTAAATTTGAACAAAATTAAGGTGAATATTCAAAAAATCATCAAAATAAATTCTATATTAGTCACAAACAAACTTCACAAATGAAATATATATTAATCTTTCTTGGAATTTCTTCATTTTGCTTTTCTCAAAAATTTAGTTTCATTTATGAAACTAAATATAAATTGAACTCAGAAAAACCAGATGACATTAATTCGGGTACTATGATTCTAGACTATAAAAATAATAGTTCAATATTTAGAGAATCACAGGATAAGAAATCCGATTCGATAAAATTAAATAATGGAAACGGAATGTATAAAATGGGTGTTGAAAACCAATTTTATGTAAAGAAAGATTTGAGTCAAAACAAAATAGAAAAAATAATAACATATTTAAGAACAGATTATCTTCTTCCAATAGATGAAAAGTTAAATTGGAAAATTACTCCTGAACAAAAAACAATTGGAAAATATAAATCTCAAAAAGCTGAAACAAATTACGGTGGAAGAAATTGGATTGCATGGTTTACAACTGAACTACCTTTTAGTGATGGACCATACATTTTCAATGGTTTACCAGGTTTAATAATATCGCTTCAAGACACAAACAATGATTATTCCTTCAATTTAGTACAGATAAAAAAAGGAGGAAATTTATTTGATGTAAGAAAAAAGACAATAAAAATTGATTGGGAAAAATATGAAACACTTGCTAAATCATATTTTAATGACCCATATGATGTAAATTCAAAAATAGGGAAAACGATTACATTTACCGACCCGAATGGTAATAAAATGGATATTTCTGTAAAGAGTAAGGAAATGCAAAGTGATATTTTACAAGAGAATAATCCTATAGAATTAAATCATAAAATAGACTACAAATAATAAGCATACGATTTATATAAATAATTAAATATGAATGTTTTAGTCATTGATGTCGAATCTATTCTTATATTCAATTTAACATAATATAAATTATAGGAAAAATAATATTACAGCAGAATAGAGTATTAACCGCTCCAAAATCCGTTATTCACCAAATTTCTCAGCCAAATATCCTACAACAGTTTCTCGGAACTCTTCTTTGGTCATAAACCGATCCAGAAACTCTTCAAAGCTTCCTTCATTTTCAAGCTCATCAAAATATACTTCATGGTCTGTACTGTAAACCGTCGGATTAGATTGATCGATATCTTTCGTACATACAAAAAAATGATCCGGATATCCGTAAGAATAAAATACACAAAGAAAATCCGGCTGAAAAATTCCTACAACTTCCTGTACGTAATTCTCATCAATCAGTCCATCAAATTCTTCCTGATCTTCTGAGTTTTCTTTAAATGGCGTAAAATTCCAATTTCTTACAAAATACTGTCCATACGGAAGCTCATGATCTGAAAAATAATGATCCAGCAAATTCTCGTAGAATTTTTCCTGATTATTGTAATACAGTTTTTTATTTTCCTCATAAAAATGATCAATGCCATAAACATCCCAATCTTTATCATATAAATGATGATTAAAAATGATACTCTGCCAGTTTTCAGTAAAACTTTTCTCAGCATTGACAGTATCTGTAATTCCTCCTAAAGCATTGATTTTACGTATAATATTCTGATTCATTGTGTGAATTATTTATTTTTATGGATTAGCTTTTCGTTCCATAAAGCATCTGTTTTTTCCTCCAGGCTGTATTCATAATAGTTGCCATTTTTATCTTTATGAGACTGAAACAGCTTAATATTATAACTTTTAAAGTTCAGCTTTAGAAACTTAGGAAAATAATCACTTCCAAAGCATATATAACTGTAAAACATACCTTTAAACGATTTGTCATTCGGGTCTTGAATTTCAAAAGTACTCATTCTTCTTACGATTTCCGCAAGTTCATCCTTTGTAATGTCTGTTACCACTTTGGGATCTGGTAAACTGATGTCAAAAGACAGATGCTCAGCCCCATCACCTTCCCACCATTCCCAAAGATTGAACTGAGACATTTCCTTTCCGGTCATCTCTTGTAACTTGTTTTCAAGTTTTTCATATTCTTTAGAGTCTTCATCTCCATGCTCATCGCAATAGTCTGAATATTCCAGGACAAGTCTCAGAACCTCAGGATATCTTTGTGATGCCACATCAAAATCCGGCTCGATCTCTTTTCTTAACTCCATCATTATTAATACATTTATCTATATATTATGTTAAATTCATTTCCGGAAAATAATTTTGATACGATTTCATACCAACCACTCTCCTGCTAATAGGTCTAAAAATACAAAATCTTGCCACATGACAAGCTTCAATTAATTGAAAGAAACTAACTTTATTCAACCAAAAATATAAAAATATGAAACCTAAAATGATTTGGGCAAATCTAGCCGTTTCTGATCTGGAACGTACACAGAAATTTTATACAGAACTTGGATTTAAGCCTAACAATCCACACTCTTCTAATGAGTTAGTAAGTTTTTTCTTCGGAGAAAATGATTTTGTAATCCACTTTTTTCTCAAAAATATATTGGAAACCAATGTGAAAAATGTGGAATTCGGAGATGCACAAAAAAGTAACGAAATAATATTCACCCTTTATGCAGAAAGTAAAGATCAAACTGATGAATGGGCTGAAGAAATTGAAAAATCCGGCGGAACACTTATTTCAAGACCAGAAAGTTTTGGAACTAATTATTATGGCTTTGTCTTTGCAGACCCTCATGGTCATAAATTTAATGTTTTTCATATGTAAAATCTCGGTTGAATATTTAAAATTCAATTTCACCCATAAATCACGCTTATTATCAACAAGATAGCATAGGTTGAGGATTGAAAAACACTCGATTTTTGAGCTTATTTTGGATTTTCAACATTGCCTAAATCACCCATTTCAATTCAGTATATTATTCTAAAAAAAGCTAAAAAGAATTATTTTTTTTCACTCAAAATCATATATTTGCTGCCAAACAAAAAACTGTGAGTAAGTCTATTATATTTGGTGAAATTGAAGGTATTGAAGAAGGATATCATTTTAATAATAGAAAAGAGATGATGCTAACAAGCTTCCATAGAAATTGGGGAACTGGAATTGATGGAAATGCAAAAGAAGGTACTGCTGCTATTGTTCTTTCTGGGGGATATGAAGACGACTTAGATTTTGGAGAAGAAATTGTTTATACAGGTGCAGGTGGTAATGATAGTAATACAGGTAAGCAAATAAAAGATCAGATATGGGAGAAAGGAAATGCAGGACTTATTAAAAGCATGGACCAGGGATTACCTGTAAGAGTTGTTCGTGGTTCCACACATAAGTCTGAATTTTCACCTCAAAAAGGTTATTCTTATGCTGGATTATATAGTGTTGTTGATGCTTGGGAAGAGATTGGTAAAAGTGGGTTTAAAATTTGTAGATTCCGTTTAGAATATTCTGGTAATAATTATTCTAAAAAAAATGTGCAGCAAATTGAATTAGACTATTCTGAAAGAACAAAAAAGAGAATAGAAAGCACTGTTTTAAGGATCATACGAGATACAAAAGTTGCCTGGCAAATAAAAAAAATATATGACTTCAAATGCCAAGTTTGTCAGATTTCTATTCCAACCAAATTAGGTTATTATATTGAAGGTGCTCACATCAAACCATTAGGTCAACCTCATAATGGAGATGATAATCCGGATAATCTTATTTGTCTTTGCCCCAATCATCATATCATGTTTGATAAAGGAGTATTTTCTATTACCAATAATTTACAATTAATTGGTTGCTTAGAAGGAGAATTAACGGTTAAGGATATTCATAAGTTAAATCTTTCTAATCTACAATATCACCGTAAAACTCATGGTTTTGAATAAAAATTTAGCCTTTCAAAAGTATTTTGAAAGGCTCCTTTATTTTATTAAGCTACAATTTACTCAATAAACTGTAATATATCATTTATTCATCCCCAAGCTATTATACACCTGCACCTGCCAGATTCCCACAACCTCTTTCAGCATAACGAATGTAAATGCGGCATTATAACTATTCGGAAACCAGGTGATCTCAGTATCAATAAAATCTGATGCTTTCGGAATAGGTTTTAACCCAAATGTCTGAAACAGAGCAACAGATCTTTTCATATGAAATCCTGAAGTCACCAAATATACACTGGAAGGAGCAATCTTATTTAATATCTGACTGGAATATTTCGCATTCTGATAGGTATTCATGCTTTGATCTTCCTTAATAATATCAGAATCCGGTACACCCATACTTTTAAAATTCTTACTGAATAATTCAGCTTCACTTATATATCCTCTTCCTTTTCCGGAAATCAGTATTTTACAAGGTTGATTATTTTTCCTGTATTCATGATACAATTGGTAGGCTTCCACAATTCTGGAATAAGACATGGTGTGCAATTTCTCTGTATTATCAATATTTACACTTCCGCCACCCAGAACTACAATAATAGGATTCTGATCAGTTGAATTCTTCATTTCAGAACTATTGATATAATTTTTCTGTAGATATCCGGAGATCAATTTACCCAGAAATCCATTTCCTATAAGAATAATCACTAAAACTACCGATGTGAAAATTCCTATTCTCAGATTTTTACCTTTATTTTTTCTTTTCAGCAGAGCAATAATAATTACCGCAAGAAATAGTAAAAAATAAGGTTCTGTAAAAAGCTGTAAAACACGAAATAAGAGATCTAGTAAAAATTTCTTCTATGATAGTAATTGATTAATTAATGCAAAGAAAACATTGGATTTACAAAGATAAGGTAATTTCACAACTACTCTTTTTTCACGACATTTTTCTGAGCCATTAAGAATATATTAAGTTGTTAAAATTATTAAGGAAAATATCTTAGAATTTTTTAAGAGAAAGACTTCATTCAAATTGATTTGAATCCTAACTTTACTTAAACCATTAACACATCTTAATGATTTTGAAGCTTTTGAATAAAAAGCAATAAAAATAAGATAGAATTTTAAATAAAAAGATAAACCTCTAGACTTATAATAAAAAGTTTCGGCGACCTCCGGTCGCCGAAACTCTATTCACTCCCCTTCATCAGACAAGTTCACTTGTCCGTCCTTAGCTCCCTAAAAATCTGCAGCCATCATCATAAAACTTTGCGTTAAAAAATTCTCCCGCGGATCACACAGATGACGCAGATTTTTTTGCCACGAATGCACGAATAAAAAGGATTTATTGATTTTAATCTATCTACAGATTATATCTTAAGAAGTTTAGAAAAGAGATTTCTTTTTTATCATAACAGAATCTTGTAAAATATCTTATTCGTGCATTCGTGGCAAGTAATATTTTTTCCGTAATCCACAGTTTTGTTTACCCTTCTTCATAATTCATCTCCTTTTCTAAAATAATCTGATTCCTCCGAACCGTCACCAGCACTTTATCTCCCGGTTCAAAACCACTCTCCAGCAACCACTTCCCTGCCAGCCGGATTTCCGGGAAGAAAACCAGCCTTCTATATGCTCTTCCAAATGCTTTATGGGAAACCGTAAGGTTCCTAATGGACACAATCTTATATTTGCCCCGAATAACTATTTCTCTCATCTTGTTGTTTTTCAACAAAGCAAGAAATATCTGTTGGGCTATACCAGTTATTGAAAGGATATTTTATACTGAAAAGCACCTATTTTAGGAGATAATTTATTTTAAGAAAGGACTTTATTCTTATCTTTTAAAACTTTATATTTGTTATTATGAGTTACACAGATATGCAAAATAAAAAAATACATCAGGGTAGAAATATAAAACGTTTCCGTGAAATGCTGGGCATCAAACAGGAAGCCTTAGCTTTTGAATTGGGTGATGACTGGAACCAGAAGAAAGTTTCTCTTTTAGAACAGAAAGAAACCGTAGAATCTGATATTCTGGCGCAGGTAGCAAAGATTTTGAAAGTACCAGCAGAAGCGATTGAGAACTTTGATGAGGAATCAGCAATTAATATTATAGCAAATACTTTCCACGATAGTGCTGTTGCAAATACGTTTACTGATGGAGGACAAGCAAACTTCCACTGTACTTTCAATCCTCTTGATAAAATGGTAGAGCTTTATGAGCGTATGCTGGAGCAGCAAAAGGAAATGATTGAGAAATTGGAGAGATTGATTGAAAAATAAAATAATCAAAATATGACTGATTATTCAGAGTTAATAGAACTTATTGAATTTGAAAATGAAAATTCATCTTTAGATTTTAAAGCTATACAATATAAGAAAGATTTAAACGAAGCTTTCCTAAAAGATATTATCTCTTTAGCTAATTCTTTAACTAAAAATAATAGATTCATAATTATTGGAGTAAAACATTCCGCAAATGGAGAAAGAGAACTTCTTGGTATTAATGATGATTTCATCGATGATGCAACTTATCAGCAATTAGTAGAAAGTAATATTGAACCTAGCATAGGATTTAAATATTTTCCTTTTAAACATAAAGAAAAACTTTTTGGAATTTTTCATATAACGGAATGTTCAAACCCTCCTTATATGATGAAAAAAAACAATGGAAAATTAAAACTCGGAGAATCATTTGTTCGAAAAGGCTCTTCTCAAAATAGACTCACAAGAAAAGATATTGATATATATACTATTCAAAGAAAAGTTGATATTTCAAATGATATAAGTATTTCATTTAGTGAGAAAGACTTTATTACTGATTTGCAAGTTAAAAGAAAAGAATTCGAATTTCCGTCTACTCTGATAAAGAAAAAAATAGAATCAATCATATTAAAGAAAGAAAGTCTAAACTCTCCTTTAAATGATTTTACGATACATCCTATTAATCCATTCAGTTTTATACCTTATGAGAATAGAAGTCTGGAAGAATTAAGATTAAATCTCAATACTGTAAGCCAGGATTATTCGAATAATGACAAATATTATTTTTATGAGGAAAATGCCTACAAAATAAATTTTTATATACACAATGGAAGTACAGAATTCTTAGACAATGTATCAATTAAAATAACAGCACAAAAGACAGAACAGTTTATAATAAGGGAACATATATATGTCAAACCAAAAAAAAGTACCCCTTTAGTAAAGAGTGAGCCAAGAGCAGCAACCTGGGAAGAATTAAAATATCCATCTGTAGAACTTAAAGATGATGAGTATATCATATATAGTGAATTAGATCATGTTAAACATCATCTTCCAACTGAAGTTTTATCAGTACCTCTGCGAATCGCAGCATTTTCTAAACAAAAAACTTCAATAAAGTTTCATATTAAAGTTTTTGCTAAAAACTTAGAAAAGCCTATAACTAAGGTTTTACAATTAATTATTCCTGAACAACTTTAATTTTTTTTATTTTTTTAAATTAAGAAGCAAAAACTTGCGTAGCTAAATAACTACACATATATTTGTAGTCAAATAACTACACAATGAATTTAAGAAGAGATGTATTTCAGGCAATCGCAGACCCTACCAGAAGATCTATATTGATTCTGGTGGCTGCACAATCTATGACTGCAGGAGCCATTGCTTCCAATTTCGATACCGCAAGACCTACCGTTTCAAAACATCTTCAAATCCTTACAGAATGCGAACTGCTGAGATCGGAACAGAATGGTCGTGAAATTACTTACCACCTTAATCCCAATAAAATGAAAGAAATAGCCGATTTTATAGAGCCATTCCGCAAAATGTGGGATGAGAAATTCAATAAGCTTGAAGATGTGATGAAAGCATACCAGAACTTGAAAAAAGAGTAATAAGAGATAAAAGATGAGAGATGGATAGATAATAGACTTTAAATAATAGCGATTGCCACCCACTCTAATACTCCCAAACACCAAAACCCTCAAACTCAAAATATGGAACTTAAAACAAAAATCCACGCAGAAGACGGAAAACAGGAAATCTTCATCATCAGAGAATTTGATCTTCCTGTAGAACTGCTTTTCAAAGCCTATACAGAAGCTGAACTTTTCGAACAATGGATGGGCACCAAAGTCACCAAGTTTGAAAATAAGCAACACGGAAGTTACCGTTTCGAAACTTTAAATCCTCAGGGAGAAATCATGTTCAGTGCCAATGGAACTATTCACGACATTGTTCAGAATGAGAAAATTATAAGAACTTTCCAGATGGAAAACACCCCTTTTCCGCCTCAGATCGAGTTTTTAGAATTTGAAAAACTAACGGATACCACCAGTAAAATCACCATTCAAACGATCTATAAGTCTGTAGATTTCAGAGATCAGCACCTGAAAATGCCATTTGCTCAGGGAATTAATATAGCGCATAATCGTTTGCAGGAAATGTTTAAAGAGACGAAAAGATAATAGACGAAGAGATGAGAGACACGGATGTTACAATTTAAGTGGAGAATGTCAATAGTGAATTTTGCTTTACAAGTGAAAGGATAATCACTTTAAACTTCTATGGCACTCTCACTCTAAAAACCTTAAACCTAATCACATGAATCCAAAAGTTAATTTTTTCTTCGAGAATTCCACACAATGGAAAGAAGAATTTGAAAAATTAAGAACAATTGCTCTAAGTACCGAACTGGTAGAAGATGTAAAATGGGGCTGTCCCTGTTATACCTTTGAAGGGAAAAATATTTTCTTAATTCACGGATTTAAAGAATATTGTGCGCTTTTATTTTTTAAAGGAGCATTGATGAAAGATCCTGACCATATTTTAATCCAGCAAAGTAAAAATGTGCAGGCGGCAAGGCAGGTTCGCTTTACGGATGTACAACAGATTATTGACTTAGAAAAAGAGCTTAAAGCTTATATGTTTGAAGCTGTAGAAATTGAAGAATCAGGTGTAAAAGTTGAAATGAAGAAAACCAAAGACTTCGAAATATCTGAAGAATTTCAACAAAAATTAAACGAAAATTTTGAACTGAAAAAAGCATTTGAAAGCTTAACCCAAGGGAGACAACGCGCTTACCTACTCTATTTTTCTTCCGCAAAACAATCCAAAACAAGAGAATCAAGAATTGAAAAATGCATTCCTCAAATTCTTGATGGAAAAGGACTTAATGACTAATCACAAAACTTAATCAATATGGAAACTTCAAATCAATCTGAAAAAAGAAAAAGAATCATTTATTGGATCTTTACACTTTGGATGTCATTAGGCATGGTTTCTACAGCCATCGTTCAACTAATGAAAAATAAAGATGAACTTACCAACTTTACCAACCTTGGATATCCGGCATATCTTATGTACATCATTGGTATCTGGAAAATTCTGGGCGTAATTGCTATACTGATCCCAAAACATCTATTATTGAAAGAATGGGCGTATGCAGGATTCTTCTTCGTGATGTCCGGAGCCGTTATTTCACATCTAATTGTGGGTGATGCTGTCGGAAGAACTCTCCCTGCAGTATTATTGTTTGTTCTTGTTCTGATTTCCTGGTATTTCAGACCTGCCAACAGAAAAATTTCCATTCAACCTTAGTAACTTTATCCTAAAATCAATCACTTAAAAATTTGATATGAAAAATAAGCAATTAACACCTGAGCAAAGCAAGAGTCTTTTAGAAGTTCTTAAAACCCGTTTCGAAAAAAACATGAATCGTCATAAAGACCTGAAATGGGAAAACATACAGGCTAAACTGGAAGCAACCCCCAAAAAGCTATGGTCATTAAATGAAATGGAAGAAACAGAAGGCGAACCCGACGTAGTAGATTATGATAAAAAAACAGATGAATATTTCTTCTTCGACTGTTCCCCTGAAAGCCCAAAACGCCGCAGCTTATGCTATGATTACCCTGCATGGGAATCCCGAAAAGCCAACAAACCGGAAAGTAATGCCGTTGATAAAGCCAATGAAATGGGCATTGAACTTTTAACTGAAGAACAATATCGCTATCTACAACAACTCGGAAAGTTTGACCAAAAAACATCTAGTTGGGTACAAACACCGGCTTCCATACGAGAACTTGGTGGGGCTGTTTTCTGCGACAGACGTTACAATACCGTCTTTTTTTATCATAACGGTGCAGATTCTTATTATGCAGCGAGAGGATTTCGTGGAAGTTTGAGGGTTTGAGAGTATTAAAAAAAGATTACTTCATCAAGTTATTGAACCAAAAAGAGTATATTCAAAATTTGAATATACTCTCTAAAAACTTAGAAAAAAAGTAATAACAGAACTACTTTTTACTGTAAAACGCAAATTATTTTATACTAAAAACATACGCTTCCATTTTGCTACGGAATTTCTGCTCAATTTAAAATGATTTGCTAATTGGGTATTATTTAATTTGTGTTTTTTTTGATATTCCAGCATCTCCAAAATTGTCTTTTCATCATAGGACTTATGCTTTTGATTTTCAGCAGAATTCTTATCAAATAACAAATTGTTAATTTTTAGAATATCAGATAACGAAAGTGTATCTTTAGATAAAAAACATTTTACAAATTCCTTCTTCTCCGGGCATTTTACTGCTATAAAATCACTGTAAATTCTTTTATAGTCAGGTTGGCAGACTACTTTTTGTATTTTCTTATCCATTTGCTTAAAGTAGTTTTAGGAATTCTGTATTCATTAATTATTTCTAAAGTGGTTTTCTTTTCAGTGTCTATGAGTTCTAATATATAATTAATAATTTCCTTTGTATATAAGCTTTTCCTAAACTGAGGCATCTCTTTTTTATCATTTTTATTATTTACCCTCGCCACCGGAGCATATAAAATCAAATGATTGGAATAAAGTCTAAAAAAATCATATTCAAGCAATTTAGACCATCTTAAGAGGGTATCTGTATCTAATGTTTTCGCTGTGTACATTTCCAGAACCTCTTTTTCTGTTACCTTAAGAAATTTACATATCCGGTTTATATCTATGTCTTCTTCCTGTACTCTCTTATATAACAAATCTCCAATATGGATCTCTTTTAAATTTTCCATTTTATATTATCTATAAAGAAGTCAGTAATGAGAAGACAGTAAATATAAGTTTCATACTGAAAGCCTATTACTAATTGCGTTGGATTAATATATTTCTTAGTCTGGGCAAGCTTGTGTAGAAATACAGTGCCAAGCCATAGAGGTATCTCCTTCCTTAAGCGTGTACATCTTCATGCATTTATTGGTCATATCATATACCAGCATTCCCTCAATAAAATTAGCAACAGGTATTCCTACAGGATTTCCAGAAATATTAAAATCGACCCTGTTAGGAACAAATCCTTTGGTCTTGGATTCAAGAGCTATCCATCCTCCTTTTCTAATCATTGGCCAATTATCAGGATGTCCAGCACCCGCTCTTCCTAATGATGTAATACCAAAATTAGTGTTTAGAGCAGGATTTCCCGTTGTAGCCATCACACTTGGTTTATAACAGGCTGTACACTGGTTAAAAGTAATAACTACTTCATCCATGCTTGTACATGTTCCGGTAGTAACTTTCCAAGAAAATTTATAAACTCCAAATACAGACAAGCCCGTTACAGCAGTATTATACAATAATGGATTTACGATAATTGGATCTGTGGCTCCAGCTGGTTTTGATGTAAGTTCCCACTGTCCGGTGCTTGTTACTCCCGGATCATTACCAGCCAATGACATTGTGGTGTTACAAGAAACCGCTTTGTCACTTCCGGCATTAGAATTAATCTGCTTTGATACGAATATGGAAAATGTACTTTCAAGAGATGCTCCTGAGCATTCATATTCTTTTTCTAAGAAACGAGGATCTGTTCCTGGACCTGGTACAGCTTTTATTTTAAATACATACTCCCCCTGTTTATCCAGATTACTTATTACAGTTGAAGTACTGGTAAGTGTTCTAAAATTGCTAGCTTCGTACGTAGGCACTGCTGCTCCGGCAGGCTTAGAAACAAGAGTGAAATCGTATCGACCATTAAAATCTTGGAAATAACTACTGTTAACGATTCCTTTATATACCTCAGGCAGAGGAATTGTTGCGGTTACTACGCCCGACCCAGGATAACACGTTGTCGTATTGGGTACTGATACATTTGAGCGATTACCGTCAGAAATATGAATATAATAAGCTTGTGTTGTATTACAAGTCCCGTTTTGGGTATTTATACTAATTGCATAAGTGCCTACCTGCCATCCTCCAGCAGGTGGAGTTGCTACTATATTCCTATTCATTGTCCCCGCTCCATTTAAAGTTAAAATAGGAGCTCCTCCCAGTGGTGTAATCCTTATATTACTAATATTTGTTATAACAGATGCAGGATCTGCAGGATCAATCTTAAAATAAACGTTGATAGGCGTTGTTTTTCCAACATAATTACAGTATACAGCTCCGGCACTCCCCCCTGAACTGTATACCGCCATCTGTTCGGGGTACGAAGAATCAAGGAAGTCCACATTTTTAGGCGATATACCATTATATGTATAAGAAACCTGAGGGGTTGTATAAGTTCCATTCGCATTTGTGACTGTTACTGTAAATGTATAAGTTCCTATCGCATTTACCCCATTGAAATATATTGCCCCTTCAAGTAATGACAAGAAAGAAATATTACCTCCCGCAGGTTGACTTATTACATTCAAACTTACAGTAGTTCCAAATGCAGGATTACCTGAAGAACCTGGTGATGTAGTTGAAAATACGGGCGAGGTACCATCTAAATATATGTAACGATCATTGCTTGCTGACTGATAGCAAAAGTCATTTATCGCTGGAATACTTATTTGTGGATTGGGAATGAATCTGACAATAGCATCATCTTCGTACCAACAGTTTGGATTATTAATAGAAGTAATCCTTAATACGGCACGATAAGCAGGATCAGTATCATGATTTGCCTTCTTTGTTAAAATAAGGGAAGGATTTGCTGTTGTATTATTTGACATTATAGCATTCTGCGTACTAATAATACCATAATTTTCATAATTAATAATACTATAATAGGTCCATGATGCCGTGTAGCCGGATGGGATAACTCCTGCTAAAGTAGCTGTACCCGTTAAAGCCGATACATTTGTGATATCTGGTCCTGCCGTAAAAGTAGATACCTCTCCCGGAGCGGTTATAGTTACTTGTGATTTTACTGTTCCTGTTGTACAAGATTGAGAAATTTCAAAAACATAGTTTCCCGGCGAAGTCATCCCAGTTACATTGGGTGTATAGGTATTTGCTCCATTGATTATAGGATTTGGTGCTCCTGCTGGCTTTGATACCACCGTCCAGACGGGTGTACTATTTCCGCTTCCTGCAACACTGCCCTGTAAAGTATATGAGGTACCGCAAATTGTTGCATTTCCGCCGGCATTGATACTACAGTCTTGGGCAAAAATCATTATATTACCCCAGGTGAGTAATATAAAAACAAATAAGTTCTTATTTTTCATCGTTTTTATTATAAAATTTTGAGATTATTCAATATTTATGGTTTCCAGAAAGACCACATTTTTCCGTTATAAACGGCAAGCTGTTTTTTTACAGTATCATATACCATCATCCCGGGAGCCGGATCTATAATATTAAGATGTGGGCTTGTGACTTTTGGAAGTATCATAGCTTTATCTAAAGCTTCCAATACAAAAATCCCATTAGTAGCGCCAGGTTTTCCAATGGTAGTTTTAGCGTTAGTATTTTCTGTTTTATCAGTCCCTTGAACAGATAAGTTTACAGTACCAATGGTAGCCATTGTTCCGTCATCTTCACTAAGATTCACCCATTGTCCGTTATCTTTCAGATATTTTACTTTATAATCTGTTGTGTCGTAAATAATGGTACCTTCTTGAAGGATACTACTTTTATTTTCTACATAGGGTAAGATCAATCCTCTGTTCTCATCGTTGGCAAACTCTATTGATACTGAGGTGTTAGAAACAGTCTGTTTCCCAATTGCTACCTGTGACTTTACAGCTACTGCTGTAAATAGTGTAATTGTCGTAATTAAACTTTTCTTCATTAGTGAGTATATTTATTATTAATGTATGGGTATTGTACGCTGCATATAGTGTGTATACTGCAATTCATCTTGAATCATTTGTGTAATTAGAATCTTCGTAAAACAGTGTTTAGAATTACAGTAAGTTTTTTTCGTACCAGAAACGCTCTACTTAAGGTCTTCATTGTTTTTAAAAAGTCGAGAAGAAAAAACTCGCTTTCTGTCGGATGGGTTCTGGTATTTTTATTTGAAATGTGCAAGAATATATCTAACAACCATTTTAAATAAGATAATAAACTATGGAATAATTTAAGGTAGGAACTAAGTCAGATATTAACTTATCGTAAAGACGCTGGAACTAATATTCTAATCTTTATAAAATCGGTAAAGTAAGCAGTGGCATACTTGAAGAGCTCCCTGTGAAGCTCTTTTAAAAAGAGTTTTTTTTCCATTTTAGTGAATTTTAAATAAGCTTTGCATTGTCAAAATTCTTTTTAAAATTTAAAGAAAATGAACATTTTAAATCTTGGCGCAAAGGTAATACCTTCATCTAAAAATGTACCCACTGCACTTGCACTGCAAAATCAAAAACATCTAAAAATCAAAAACATACAAATTATTTAAAGTATAAATGCAGTGCCATAAAAATATTACAGTTATTCGTTTATTAACTGTATAATGTAAAAACTCATTTTGATTTTCACCTATTTATGATGAACAAAAAAGATGATTATACCATGACTTTTAAAATTCTTAAAGTAATATAACCTTTCCTTATTTTCGAAAGAATTACTTAGCATAGCTATAGGAAATATTTCTAATATTGATCAGTGTTTAATTTGAAAAATCAAAGAGATCAGAAATCTGTTATAGAGATCACCACAATAGATGTTGGATAAAAAAAGCTTTTTATTTTATACAAACTGGGTACAAAGACAAACTACAGCAATATTTGATTGTACACTGTTTCCAAAATCACCAAGCTACTACAAATAAAAATGTGAGTAATAAAGCTAAAATTTGTTTTTTGTTATTCTGTTATTATTTATGAATAAAGGTCCGGATTATAAACCCAGACCTCTATTATTCTAACTGATATACTTCATAGTATAAGTCATTTTTCACTAAATTATTCAAAAAGGATATTTAAAACTATTGATCACTTATCCATTTATTGAAGTCAGTGTTTGCAGGAAGACCTATTTTTTTTCGTAGTCTATATTTCTTTGATTCAACGGTGCGCACAGACATATTACCATATTGGGCGATCTCTTTATTAGAAAAATTCAGTCTCACTAAAGCACAGAACTTTAAATCACCAACATTAAGATCTGGATAACATTTAATTAGGTTATTATAAAAATCGGGATAAATTTCTTTAAATCTTACCATGAATAGATTATCTCCATTTATTGCAAGCTGTATAACTTCTTCGTAACTCGTATCTAATTTTTTTTCAAGAATATCTATATCTTTATTTTTTTTGTCAATTAAAATGTCTTTGTATCTGTTATTTTTTTTATAAATGCTTATTAATATGACACATATTGCAATTACAATTAAAATAATAGCGATCGTTGTATAATGAAATTTCTTCTTTTCATCTTTCTCCTTCTCTTTTAGACATTTTTCTATCGTACTATTTAAAATACTTTTTTCGGTTTTATTTAGACTATCATTTAAAACCGTATATTTTTCAAGAAACTCCTTTTCATGATCTACTTCGTCCATAGACTTATAAGTCTCATATATTTCTTTATAGGTTTCTAATGATACTTTTTTTAAACCTAATTTCTGAGAAAGCTTTAATGATCGAAAAAAATAATCCAATGCCTTTTTATTATCCTTTTTTTTTACATACATTTTCCCAAAAGATCTTAAAACAACGGCCTGCTGTCTTGCAGTACTTCTTTGATATAATTGTAATGCTTTATTAAGGTAATATTCTGTTGAATCTATTTTTTTACTTTCTAAATTTCTCTCTGCAATTTCTACATAAAGTTCAATTTCAGCCCCTAATTCAAGACTTTTACGTTCCATCTTAAAAACAGAATCTATTAATTGCAATTGCATAAAATTCTTTCTTTTCCAGATATAAATAAGATACTCCCGTTTTTTTCTTTCCTCTATATTAGACATATCACCAGAAAAGTGCAGTGCTTTATTGAGATTTTTATTTGATTGATCATATAAACCTAATACTGAATAATTTCTAGCATAAAAAAAATATAATCTTGCATTCAATACCGGATCTTTTTCCTTTGCTAATTTTTCCTTTGCAATATCAAGAAAATGCAAACTTTCCTTATTGTTGTTGAGGACAAATAATGAATTTACTATATTTAAGTAGCCTGTAATTATTCCTTTAGTATAATCCAGTTCTTCAGATTCTTTAATAAGCTTTTGTTCATTTAAAATAATACTTTTATAGTCCCCGACATCCTGCAATCTTGCATATTCTTTTAACTGCATACTGTCAATAAAATTAATTTTATTCCCTACTTGTGCAAATGAGTATGAAAAAAATATGAAAAACAAAAAAAAATATATTCTATTGAAGTAAAAGTTCATAAATAACTATCTTAATAATGATAAAACAAAAAAATGTCATTTGACCAATTGAAAAAAACTAATAATTAAATTTTTCCGGATATATTTGTATTCTAATACATTATGGATTCATATTTGTTTTAAAGTATAAACTTTCAGAGTATTTTGAGATTTATTGCAGGAACTTTCTTTATTGTAATAAAAATATACCAGTTATAATCAGGAATTACAGTATTATGGCTGGGACATAGAAATGTGTTTTCTTAATTTTTTGCAAATATACATTTGTAATCTTATTAACACAAACTTACACCCTCTCAAAATAATAGATTTAAGATATGTTTATTTCAATTAAAATCGATAAGCTTAGTATCAAAAAGAGGAGGCTATTCTTTACAGTACTCAACAAAAGGATTATCACAAAGCAATTTTTCGGCTGATGGTTAGTGATTTGATAACCTGCTTTTTCAGTTTAAGCTTCTTTAAGTAGCTTTTCGGTGCGTCATTTCAATTTTATCATTCCTCTAAAACCATTTATTCATGAGGAATTTTATCCGTTTTTACATTTTTCTGAGAGTTCAAGACTTTAATATACAAATACTATTATTAATTTAGCAGTTTAAAATTTGATTATAACAATTAAGGATATGAAAAAATTAATCTTATTAGGTGCTGTTTCAGCTTTTTTGATCAATTGTAATAAAAAGACTGAAACTCCTGCTCCTAAAGTTAAAGCTGATACCATTGCAGTAGAAGAACCTGTGATAGATACATTAGGTCCAAAATCGTACTGTTATATAGGCGCTACAGGAAAAGACAGTGTTTTTGCTTCTATTGATGATAATCTTGGAACGATTACGGGAAAATTAACTTATAAAAACAATGAAAAAGACAGCTCGAAAGGTGATGTTACAGGCTTCAAATCCGGAGACACCTTAAAACTGACTTACGAATTCACTTCTGAAGGCAAGAAAAGCAAAAGAGATATTTATTTCCTACAGAAAGAAAATGCTTTAACGGAAGGAATTGGAGATCATAAAGAAGAAGACGGACAATCAAAATATGCGGATGAAAAGAAAATCAGCTATAAAGATGGGGCAAAATTAAGTACTGCCGACTGTAAAGTGGTAGCAAAAGCTGTAAAATAAATCAATATATTATTTAAATAAAAATGCTGTTCTCAACATCCGGGAACAGCATTTTGTTTTTATAAAGTTTCAGAGTTAAAAGTTTAAACATTCGCAAAATCTGTTTAATCTGCAAGAAATTTATTTCATCAGATAAAAATATAAAGTTCCAACCTCAATTACACCATTTCTTTCTCCCAATATCTTTCTACAATATTTCTCATAATACCAACATATGATTTCACATGTGGAAGTTGGGTAAAAACCTGAAACTGATCATGGGTAGTATGAAAGTTCATATAAAACAGCCAAAACCCAATCGAAAGATAAGGTATAGAAGCAAGTTCCTGCGAACTCACGGAACGGTATTCACGATATCCATCCAGAAAAACTTGATAAGCTTTCTGAAATTCTTCATAAGTCATCCTTCCTGCATACACATCCAATGTTAAATGAATCCAAAAAGTCATGATATCATTCACCAGCCAGCCATATCCCATAAAATCAAAATCGAAAAAAGTAACCATATCATTGTCAAAATGAAAATTCTTAGGTAGGAAATCAAAATGACAATACCCTTTTGAAAATGCTGAAGTTTCAAATTTGGCAAGCTTCTGCTCTATCTCAACGGCAATATTTTGCAACCATTCGTAATCTTCAGGATTTTTTGTAAAGACAGACCTTAATCTCTCCAAAGGTTTAAAAACAGTAGTTTGAAGATCAAAATTCCATCGTTCATATTCTACTTTAAAATGGGAAGAAATATTATGAAAGCGAGCCATTTCATTTCCCAAGACACGAAGCTGGCTGTGATTCATTAAAGCAACCACGCGACCTTTAGCAAAGGAAAATAAGACACCATGCCTTTCTCCTTCAATAGCTTCAAACTTTAAAATAATTTCTCCGGAAAGATCTGTAATTGGATAAGATACAGAGACATGAGCATCTTTTAATGCCAGTAATAATCTTACTTCCTCCTTAATATGGTCTAAACTTCGATGAGAAGAGCGGTAAATACGAAGTATAAAATTTTCCTCTTCCGACTCTACTCTATAAGTGTCTCCCACTCCTCTTACCAAAAGCTTACATTGAACATTTTTTAGTCCGTATTTTTCAGCAATATGTGCAGATAACGCAATCGGACAAAGCGTGGAATAGATTGCAGGAAAAGTAAATTTCATGTTATTATTTATAATTCTTTTCTGATAATTTCAATAAAACGGTTTACAGCGTCATCACTCGTATTCCACGAAGTAATCAGACGAATGGCAGAAAATTCTTCATCTATTTTTTTCCAAACATAAAATTCAAAACTTTCGGATAACACTTCAATAAGTTTATTAGTTACAATGGGAAAAATCTGATTGGTATAAGTATCGGCAAGAAAATTTACTCCTTTATTCTGTAAAGCATTTTTAATTTTCATCGCCTGCTGATTCGCGTGTTTTGCCAAATCAAAATAAAGATCATTCTTCATCAACTCTAGAAACTGAATTCCCAACAATCTTCCTTTTGCTAATAAAGCTCCTTTCTGCTTGATATTGAATCCAAAATCTTCCTGAAGATCAGGATTATTAATAACAATTGCTTCTCCTATCAAAGCTCCGTTTTTTGTCCCTCCAAGATAAAATACATCCGTAAGCTCTGCTACCCTTTCCAATGTAAGATCACTGATTTCAGAAGTAAGTCCATGTCCTAGCCTAGCCCCATCCATAAACAGATACAGACGGTTTTGTTTACAGAATTCTGAAAGTTCTTCCAGCTCTTTTGCTTTATAAATTGTTCCCAATTCTGTAGAATTAGAAATATAAACCAACTTCGGCATTACCTGATGTGGCACATTTTTGTGGTTTTCCAATACGGGAATGATGTCTGATGGTCGCAATTTCCCATCTTCAGTTTCAATGCTTAAAATCTTATGTCCGGTTGCTTCAATGGCTCCTGTTTCATTGTTCAGAATATGTCCTGTAGACGCTGAAATAGCACATTGATAAGGTTTTAAAATAGAAGAAATCACAATTAAGTTTGCCTGTGTACCTCCGGAAACAAAATAAACATCAGAATCTTTCTTATTGATTCTTGCCTTTATTAGCTCTTTAGCTTTTAAAGAATACTCATCATCTCCATAACCAGCCTGCTGATCAAGATTATATTGTAAAAGTGCTTGTAAGATATTCGGGTGACAACCCTCAGAATAGTCGTTTTTGAATGAAAATTTCATAGAGTAAAATTAAAAAAAGTTAAAATAACAAGAGTAATCTTTCCATAATATTTTGTTAGATTTGTATAGAAAATCATCTAACATTTTGAAAACAACCCTAACAGAAGAAAATTACCTGAAAGCTTTGTTTCACTTAGTTGACAATGAAGGAAAGGTTACGATTAACGAACTCAGCAAATTTTTAAATGTAAAAATGCCGAGCGTTAATAATATGATGAAAAAATTCGCGGAAAAAAAATGGGTCATCTATGAGACTTATAAGCCGCTGATTGTCACAGAAAACGGAAGACGTGAAGCTGCATTAGTCGTTCGAAAACACAGACTTACCGAAATGTTTTTGGTTAAAAAAATGAATTTCGGCTGGGAAAATGTTCATGAAATTGCGGAACAGCTTGAGCACGTTCATTCACAGATTTTCTTTGATAAAATGGATGAAATTCTTGATTATCCTAAATTTGATCCTCATGGAGAACCCATTCCGGATAAAGACGGAAATATCATTGCTCAGGATTTACAGAAATTAAGCAGTTGTGAAGTAGGAGAAACTGTTATTTTTGCCTCTGTTACTCTTTCTGACGATGCTTTTTTAAGTTATTTGAATGAAAGAAAACTTCTTCTTAATACCAAAGTAAAGATTACTAAAATTGAAAGTTTTGATAAATCAATGACTATAGAGATTGGTGGAGAAAAAGAAATTCTAAGTAAAAAAGCCACTGAAAAAATACTAGTAAAAAAATAATTTATATTAAAATAACTTCCCTTTTGAAGTTACTTTTATTTGCCACGAATGCACACATCTTTTCTGTTTGTACATTCGTGGCATTTATATAATATTATTTAATATCATACCCTAAACTGTTAAAAAACGGTTAAATTTTCTTTCATAAAAAACTTTGGATTATAAATTTACTAGGTTTGCAAAACTTTCCGGATAGATTCAATCTTTCTGCCTCATACTAAAACTTTAAATTATTACCCTAAAAATTATGAAAAAAAGCATACAGTTTTTTATTGTTTCCATGTTATTAAGCCCGTTTGCCAATGCCCAGGTAAAGGATTTTGTAATAGAACCTCCCATCAGCAAGAACTTACATATTTATAAAACTTTTGGAGTATTTGGAGGAAAAGAATATTCTGCCAACTCTGTTTATCTTGTCACAAAAAAAGGAGTAGTTCTGTTTGATGTTCCTTGGGAAAAAGTTCAATATCAAAGTCTTATGGACACGATACAAAAACGTCATAACTTACCTGTTATTGCAGTATTCGCTACCCATTCTCATGATGACAGAGCCGGAGATTTAAGCTTCTTCAACAAAAAAGGAATTAAAACCTATGCAACAGCAAAAACCAATGAGTTGTTGAAAAAAGACGGTAAAGCCGTATCCAACAATATTATAAAGACAGGAAAGACTTATCGTATAGGTGGTGAAGAATTTGTGGTTGATTTTTTAGGCGAAGGACATACAGTAGATAATGTAGTGGTATGGTTTCCAAAATATAAAGTACTTGATGGTGGCTGTCTTGTAAAAAGTACTTCTGCAACAGATCTAGGATATATCAAGGAAGCAAACGTTGAACAATGGCCACAAACCATGAATGCTCTAAAATCCAAATACTCTCAGGCAACCTTAATCATTCCAGGACATGACGAATGGAAAGGTGGCGGACACGTAGAACATACCTTAGAGCTTTTGAATAAAAAATAATTTTATATAACAATTTCAATAAAAAAATCCCGAATGAAAATTCGGGATTTATATTTTAATAAAGGTCCAGTTAGTCTAGTACACTCCAGCCTCTCTTAGGATTTGTATTGGTAGAAACTTCCTGTTCGTTAACAATGATATTTTCTTTTCTCTGACCAATGTAATCCAGTTCGCTTAGTTTAGAGAAGATCGTTTCCAAACTTCTAAGCATTTGCTGGATATATAGTAATGGTTCTCCGCAATTGTGGTGATCATAGTTCGTTTCAGCAACAATTGAAAGTTGGTTTAGTAAAGTATGCGGTGCAATTTCACTCCATTCCAAGCTATAGTTCAACATTTCCTCTAATTCTGCAGGAACAAGAAGTTGCGTCGAATTGTATAAATGAAGCGCCAATCTTGCGAAAGACTCAATTAAAAATACAGGTGGTTGATAAGGTGTAATGTTTCTAAATTGAAAATACATATCTCCAAAAGTATTCACCATTGTACTACACAAAAATTTAACGTTCTGTGCTAAAGCTGTATTTTGGTTTTTATGAGATGCTTTTTGAATGATCTTAAAAGCATATTGCTGCAAGTTTCCTATAGATTTTGCATAGCTGCTGTAATAATCTACCAAAGCAGGATGGCTCTGAACAGAAGTACAAGGTGGAATAAAATTAGAATCTACCTGTGCTATATTAGCCTTTAAATCTACTTTCCCGATAATTAAATAATTTCCTCCTGAATAGCTGCTGTTCAAAGAAGTTACAGGAAGTAATTCAATATGATGGTTTGGCTGTGCATTCGGGTGACGTGGAGGGATTTCTTCCGGATCAATATCTCCAAAAGGAACTTTATCAAAAGGATTTACAGAGATTAAAATATAATATTCTCCATCTGCCTGCTCCTCATTCATTGATTTTGCCAAAGACTTCACACTGATTCTTCTGTCAACCAATTCAATACGGTAACCAGCCATAGTAACAGCGCTGCATCTTTTGATTACCAACTGTACATCATTGGTTGCAGTATTATGAACGTCAAAAATAGTACGGTCTGTAAATTCAGTAGAAATAGGCAAAAGCCCGTAGTTATATGTAGTAATCCCAAGTGAGTTGGAATCTCTGATTGTATCAATTAAGAAATTATCCTGATCATTTAGGTGTCTTTGGGAAACCTTCATCCCATCCACCCAGTTGATTGCAAAATGTTTAATAGGTTGTATCATGTTTAATACTTTTTAATTTTTTGTGTTTGTTTATGAATTTCTTGCGACTCCCTCCTCTTCATGTTGAATGACTCTTTTACAGACAACCACTTCATTCTCAGAAATGCTATTTGTAATAATGTCGTGGTCGAAATCTATATATTTTCTAAAGCTGAAAAACGATTTTTTAGTGTAGAAAATCCAATAGTAAGGTTCTTTTTCTGCATCTGAAAGATGAATAATAGATCCAGGGTTTTTATGGTTATAATCGTCCACTACTCTATAAAACCAATCTCCGAAAGTTACTCCTGTAGGAAGAGTTTTTGCTTTGATTCTGAAACGGTTTGAATCCTCAAGATTCTTACTCAATTCAACGTTTAGAACCATTAATCTATCAAAATCTGCTCCTTCGAAATCAGGAAGCTTCTGTTCAGGAGAGTATCTCCATGTTTTGTAAATATCAAAAGGAATACTGATAAATTGAATATAGCAATAGTAAAATACCATTGGAACTACAAAGATCAGCATACTTGTAGCAGCCATTGCAGCATATCCTGTTCCGTTACTCATCCACTTAAACAATAATGTAAAAAGGAATCCACCCAAAGCTATACATGTCAAAGAAAGTATAGATTCAAATAAAATACTCATTCCCACAGATTCAATATGCTTTCTGAAATACTTGTGTAATAAGTTAACATGAATAATCCCGAAAATAAGGTAAACAATCTGCGCAATCAGATACCAGTAAGGATTAAAAAGATTTCCGGCAAATCCAAAAAAACCAGGAAGAGCCAGACATAAGCTGCACAGAAGTACGTATACAATAATTACTTTAATTTTTATCGCAGGTTTATTTCTCCTGATAATTCCCAGGATAAACATCATAATAATGGCGATTAAAGGCATTAAGATATACCTTAAAAAAATACCTTTTACTGAAGAAATTTCCATTTGTTTCTTTTCGAATTTATACTTTGTTGGTAGTTGTAAATATAATAAAATAATTTAGAGGAAGGTAGAGTATCCAAGGCGGCTGGCATTTCTTTCATCATCCTCAAGGCTGAACGAGTATTCTACTTTTTCTGTCACAAAATTCTCCTCAACCTCTACTGTTACCGGAAGAAAATAATCATACAACGTCTGAAGAACCTCTCTGAAAGGGTTTCCAGGAATGTACTTTTTCATATCATGATAAGGAATAGGACCAATATTGACAACCCAGTTCCTTTGCCCATCCATATGTCTTCCACTCGGAATATATGTAACTCCTAACCTTGAATTCCCTAATAACATTGAATCATCATTCTTCTCAATTTCATCAATGACATTGGGAGAAAAAGTTACCTTTACAGGTACTTGTAAAAATGCGGTCATACATCTTTCAAACCATTTCTTGTCTCCTCTGATCTGATGAAAGAAAGGCAAAATATGCATAAATATATACGCATTCTGTCTGTCGAGCATGTTGATGAGTGGCCAGAGCTCACTTACAGTTTCCAGCAATACATCCGTATTGCTTGTAATATCAAATTCGCATTCCTTAAGTAATGCACTGATTTCTGTAAAGAAAACTTCCAATTCAAAAGGACGGAAAAACGTTCTTGCATCATCCTCTACCCTTTTTTGTTTTCGGATTTCTCTGACAACAGTGTCTACATTTTTCCTGGAAGCCCCAAGTGATGGTGGATGGAATAGTCCTTCAGGAAGGTAATCATAAATACCCTCTCTATAACTTTCTATAGTGAATACTTCTTCGTCAAAGCCTAAATAGCTACTCGAAATGCTTTTTATATCCTTTAAATAAGCACGATCATTTACCCCGACTCTCTCAATAAAAATATTGCTTACAGCCCGATGATATTTTAAAAGATTAACAGCCACAGCTTCAGCTTTAAAATCTGTCTGCAGCTTATTGTAATGCATGTCTACAATATTATTCTCATACATAGTGTTTCCTGTGATTATGACTGGTAAAGATAATATATCTCGCAAGTTTGAAAAAATAATTTACCTATAATTTTCTCCTAAAATACTAATTAATTGACATTAAAAGGAATAGTATCAAGTAAATTCCGTAAAAATACGGTAAAGACGATCATATACCAAGGTTTTAAATTTAATTTTTTATATTAAAAATCAATGATTTATATATTTTTATTAATTTGATTTGAAAGTTCATGACAATAACTTAAAGTTTTGCTTAAACAACAATGAATAATCTACACCCTGCTCTACAACTTCTCGACTTCATTCATTAAGCTTGATATCTCATTTCACAAAATAATATATTTATCTATTTTATTTAGATTAAATTTTATTAACACATTCAACGGAATAAATTCAATATATTTCATGTTCATTCAGAAAGTGAACGTATCTTTGCTGACTGAAAATTGTTATTTAAAATGAAAAGTATTTATTCTAAAATTCTGATTTTAGCATTCATTTCCTCTTCACTTTATTCTTATGCGTGGGGATTAACGGGGCACAGAGTAATTGCAGACATCGCGGAAAATCATCTTTCCAGAAAAGCAAAAAGGGAAATCAAAAAAATAATGGGCAAAGAACGTCTTGCTTATTGGGCAAACTGGCCAGATTTTATCAAATCTGATACAACAGGAGTATGGAAGCAGGCGTCATCATGGCACTATGTAAACATTGATCCCCAGACAGATTTTAAAAATTTTGAACAAAATTTAAAATTGCAGGCAGGACCAAGTCTTTATACTCAGGTAAACACATTATCCAGCCAGATCAAGGATAAGAATACTTCTGAAAAAGACAGAAAAATTGCTTTGATATTCTTAATCCATATTATGGGAGATCTTGCACAGCCATTGCACGTAGGAAGAGCTGAAGATTTAGGTGGAAATAAAATTAATGTTACTTATTTTGGTGATAAAACGAATTTACACTCTGTTTGGGATGGGAAATTAGTTGATTCTCAAAAATACAGCTATACAGAATATTCTAAACTTTTGGATATTAAATCTAAAGAAGAAGTAGCACAGATTCAATCCGGGACTTTAGAAGACTGGTTGTATGATTCTCACAAGATCGCAAATAAAATCTATGCTCAGACTCCAAACGATTCAAAATTATCTTACGATTATCAATATAAGTTCAATGACACTCTTGAAAGACAGTTACTGTACGGAGGATTGAGATTGGCTAAGCTATTGAACGAGCTATTCTAATTGAAAATAAAATTCTTACAGATATAGATAAAAACGGGACTTTGGTTCCGTTTTTTTATTTTAAGATTGGAAGTTCATGAATTGATAAAGAATAAAACTTATGAAGAATTATGTGAAAATCACTTCTGGTTTCTTCATCTGCCTTATTTCCTGCCCTGGTTTTCTTTTTATTGATCCTCATTTCCGGTTCATTACTAAACCTTTGAATCAAATATTTAATAAAAAAGTAAAACTTGTGTAACCTTTTTATGTTCCCGTACGTATAATATATAGTAACTCTTTTTTGAGGATAAAATAAATGAGACAATTAAAAATCACTAAGCAGGTTACCAACAGGGAAACTGCTTCATTAGACAAGTATTTGCAGGAAATTGGTAAAGTGGAACTGATCACTGCGGACGAAGAAGTAGAATTGGCACAAAGAATACGTGCTGGCGACAGAGCTGCACTTGAGAAATTAATCAAAGCCAACCTTCGTTTCGTAGTTTCTGTATCTAAGCAATACCAAAACCAAGGTCTTTCCTTACCCGATTTGATCAATGAAGGTAACTTAGGATTAATGAAGGCGGCAAAAAGGTACGATGAAACTAGAGGTTTCAAATTTATCTCTTATGCAGTATGGTGGATCCGTCAATCAATTTTACAGGCGTTAGCTGAGCAATCAAGAATTGTAAGACTTCCGTTGAACAAAATTGGTTCCATCAATAAAATTAATAAAGCATATGCTCACCTTGAGCAGGAAAACGAAAGACCACCTTCTCCGGAAGAATTGGCTGAAGTTCTTGACATGAGTGAGGAAGATATTAAAGAATCAATGAAAAACTCCGGAAGACACCTGTCTATGGATGCGCCTTTAGTAGAAGGTGAAGATTCTAATCTTTATGATGTATTACGTTCAGGAGAATCTCCAAGTCCTGATAAAGACTTAATGCTTGAATCTCTTCAAATTGAAATCGAAAGAGCATTAAATACTTTAACTCCGAGAGAGGCTGATTTGGTAAGATTATACTTCGGATTGAACGGAAAACACCCAATGACTTTAGAAGAAATCGGTGAAACTTTCGATCTTACAAGAGAGAGAGTTCGTCAGATCAAAGAAAAAGCAATTAAGAGACTAAAACACAATACCAGAAGTAAGATCCTTAAGTCTTATTTAGGTAAATAATTTTAGCACAAACAATTTTATAGGCGGAGTCTGTTTTCAGGCTCCGTTTTTTTATTTTTGTATCTATGGATGACTTGTCTTCTCTTTTTGTCGGAGCTTTTATATTAACTATTCTGATTTATATTGGATGTATCACCTATGTCAATCATATGCGTACATCTTTTTTCAAATATATAAAGAAGAGAAATTATCAGTTGGTAAAAAATATATCCATCAGATTCAAAGATATCCCAAGACGTAACACCAGCGGCTATGCCTTCTCTACAGCTGATATTATATTTTTAAATAAGGAAATTTTCCTTCTGCCCCATAACAAGCCTATCATGCACATAAGTCAAAGTTCTGAAATTGTTCCCGGTGCTCAGGATAAATATAAATTATCGTATTTTTCTATTCAACAAAATATACTAGAAATAAAAGCAACCAGAAATACTTTCAACATTACCTTTACTTTAAATTTTGAAAATAAGGATTTTGCTTTGCTTTCCGTTGATCGAAATTTGTAATCAATTAAAACAACAATTACCATGAAAAAAATATTTTTCGCATCTGTGTTTATTTTATCAATATTTTCCTGTGGAGATACAAGACAACAAAATAAACCCATAGTAGAAAATGCTATTGATAATGCTGAATCTTCAGTTTCAGGCTCATTTGAAAGCTATCGCGGTGATAACCTTATTGATAAAACCTATTCTGAACTGATTAAGAATGATAAAAAACTGAAAGCACTTGATGAAAAAATTTTCAATTCTCAGCAAGAATCAAGAAAAGTTATAAATGCGTACGAAGAAATAATCAGTAAGTCTGAATCTTTTTACCGGGAAGCAGAAAATGCGGCAAAATCCATCACAGATTCTCTGACTAAAAATCAAATTGAAAAGGATATTCAATCCAGTAAAGACCAATACAGTTTAAAGATTTCGGGTATAAATATGCTTATTACTCGGATAAATCAAAACAATGCTGATATGAATAGTTTATATACTGCTTTTAAAATCAGAAAAACACTTCCTGAAATTGAAAAATATCAAAAGGCACATCCTTTAAAAACAGATAGTTTAGATCAGTTTATCAACAAACAAAATCAATTACTGGAAGAATTAAAGAAATTAAAATAAACCCAAAACCATCATGAAATATACTACAAAGTGGCTTACAGATAAAGCCCGAGTTAAAGAGCTCGTAGATTTTTTTATTACCCATAAAACAGATTCTTATATTTCCCATGGCGAAATGATGTCTGGCAGAGCGCTGGATACACACCATTGGAATCCTGACCTGAATGTTATCTTAACAGAGCAATTACTAACAGATTTCAATTCTGACGGAAGTTCTAAACTTAATATCCTAATTGCTGAAAATGAAAACAGTGAAATTGTCGGTATGATGGTTTTTAATGTGATTAACAGTCCTTTTAAGAAATATGCAATTTTGGAAGACATGCTCTTAGATCAATCTGTGAGAGGACAATCTCTGGGAAGTAAACTTTTGGAGAAAGCGATTGAGGAATCTAAAAATTGGAATATAAGCTTTATTCTGTTGGAAAGCGGAGTGAATAATCATGGCGCACATCAGTTTTTTAATAGATATGGCTTCAAAAAAGTGTCGGAAAGTTATATTTTGACTTTATAATCTTATGGTTGAAAAATCACAAAGGCGCAAAGAATCCGGATGTATAAATTGCCACTAATTCACGAATAATTTTTATTTAACCATACATTCTATGTTCTTATGTGGTCAAAAATAATTTCACCACATAGGAACACAGAAATTTCTACGAAAATAAATTAAATTATAAAGTGACGTAAAACGTGTAGAAATTTTATTCGTGAATTCGTGGCAAAAAATAAATGTGTTCTTTCCCTGAAAATCACTTTATAAACTAAACAATGAAATCAATATCAATCATCGGAGCCGGAATTGGCGGACTCACCCTTGGAAATGTCCTTCAACAAAATGGATATGATTTTACCATCTATGAATCTGCACCTGAGATAAAACCTGTAGGAGCCGGAATTATGATGGCGGTGAATGCGATGCAGGTTTTTGATCAACTGGGCTTAAAAGAAAAAATTGAAAACGCGGGAAATAAAATCCACAGAATCACTTTATCTAATGAATCTTTAAAACCATTTTCAAAAACGGAAATCCTTGAGTTGGAAAACAAATATAAATCCTGTAATGTCGCTATTCACAGAGCAGAATTGCAACGAATTCTTGCTGAAAATCTGAATTCAAAATCCATTGAACTCAATCATTCTTTAACGAAAATAGAAAAAAAGGAAAACTATATTCTCGATTTTAAAAATGGAACTCAGCTGGAAAGTAAAATGGTCTTTGGAGCTGATGGCATTAAATCTCAAGTGCGAAATCAGATTTTAAAAACAGGAACTATAAGAAATTCCGGGCAAAAATGTTGGCGTGGTCTTGTAGATTTTGAACTACAAGAAAAGTATCATCATGAGGCTTTTGAGCTTTGGGGAAAAGGAAAGCGCTTTGGATTTGTAAAGATTTCTGATAAAAAAGTATATTGGTATGCCTGCATTAATGAGAAAAGTTTCAGCAGGTATTCGGAGATTACTGAAATTTTTAAAGGTTTTGATTCTTTAGTTTTAAATCTTATAGAAGCAACCGAAAAAGAAAATATTATCTGTAATGATATTTCTGACCTTGCTCCTATTCCTCAATGGTATTCTGAAAATCTTTGTCTGATTGGTGATGCAGCTCATGCAACAACACCCAATATGGGACAAGGTGCATGCCAGGCTATTGAAGATGCTTATATCATTGGTAGGTTGTTGGAGAAAAACAATGATTTTAATTCCGTATTTGCAGAATTTCAGAAAATCAGGAGAAAAAAGGTAGATTATATTGTTAATACAAGCCGTACTATTGGAAAGATTTCACAATGGGAACATGGGAATAATTTACGCAATTTCGTGATGAGTTTAATTCCTGAAAGTATCAATCAGAAAATGGCGCAAAAAATTATTGAATTGGAAATGTAAAATATGTTTTGGCTAAAGCCAATTGAATCTTCATATTGAATTAAACTATTGAAACCTTACTATGATAAATATTATACAAACTCATCTTTAAAAGTAGGAATCCAACCTAATGATTTTTATATTCTCTCGGAATGACACATTAATTTTTAAATAAAAACTGATTAAACCTGAATCATTCAATATATAATAAGAAACGCCTCACAAGTGAGACGTTTTTATGTTTAATAGGTTAAGGTAACACCGGCTCCCCAGCCCATTTCATTATCATAGTTTCCGGATAGAGATAACCATTTCTGAACGATATATCTCAAGCCTGTAGAAAATTCACCATCCGAATTGACACTGAAGTTTCCTCGCCATCTTCTGGAAATCGGGATATCTTCTCTGCTCAGCTCAAGCAATACTTTTCCATTATGGTCTACACTGGCATCTGCTGTAATCAGCATTGGTAATACATATTGCATACCCACAATGAATGAATATTTACTTTTAGAAGCTTTCTGCTGTCCAAACCAGGTTTTCTTACCATGAAAATCCATTCCGATATCTTCTGCCATTTGTCTTTCCATGATCTCATGATTTTTCTGGAATCTGAATCCTGCGTATGGAAGTGCCCATTGGAATTTACCTAAAAATCGTCCTGCTTTTACACTTCCCTCAAAATGGTCAAAGTTCCAATTGGTATGAAATTCATTTAAATTTGCCCATCTTGGTCCGAACATCGTCATTGTTTCCGCATGGATTTTATTGCTTGCAACATCCAGCATTGCCATTGAACTAACCATCTTATTGTCTTTCAAAAAGTTTTTCCAAGCTAACTTTCTGTTAGGAAGCTGTGGATTTGGTTTTGAATTTTCATAACTGAAGATTCTACCCATTCCTGCCATCATGTGATATAGAATATGACAGTGGAAAAACCAATCTCCATCCTGATTCGCAGCAAATTCAATCGTAACAGTTTCCATCGGCATAATATCTACTACATTTTTCAGTGGTGAATACTCTCCTTTTGAATTAATCAATCTGAAATCATGTCCATGAAGGTGCATCGGGTGACGCATCATAGAGTTATTATACAATTTGATTCTTAAAATTTCCCCTTTTTTAATCAAAATCTTATCTGTTTCTGTAACCGTTTTATTATCCAGTGTCCACAGATAATGATTCATATTTCCTTCCAGTGTAAATTTCATATTTCGAACGCTATCTGTTGGAAGGATTGTTTTTTCGGGAGATTTTAAAATATTGTAAGACAATCTTTTAATTGTTTTTTCTTCCTTCATATCCATTCCTGTATGTTGAGAATGATCTTCTTTCTCTTCTTTAGTTTTCACACCCATCATCTCGTTGATATGCTTCGCAGTCGTTTTTCTTTGACTTTCTGGAATTTCCGGATACATTACTTCATTCATATCCATCATCTGATTTCCCATCGTCATGGTCATTGGCTTCATATTTCCGCTCATCTCCATCATTCCGTTCATCATTTTCATTCCTTCAAAAAGCATTAATCTTGGTAAATTGGGAGCTTCTATTTTCTCACCGGAACCCAGCCAAAGTGAAGCGTGTCCTATCCTGTCTTCCGACGTGGCACGGAATTCAAAACTTTTATTCTCAGGAATGGTTACTTCAATATCATAGGTTTCCGAAACTCCTACAATCAGGCGGTCTACTTCTACAGGAACGACATCATTTCCGTCATTTCCCACAACCTTTATTTTCCCGCCACCATAATTCAGCCAGAAATAAGTGGATGACCCGCCATTGGCAACTCTTAATCTTACTTTATCACCAGCTTTCAAATTGGAATAGTCAGAACTTGGAACTCCGTTGATTAAGAATTTATCATAATATACATCACTTACATCCATGGCTTCCATCCTTTTCCATTCATTCAAAGCCTTTGTTCCGAAATTTCCGGATTTAATTGCCTCCCAATAACTCTGAACTGCATTTTTCTTCACAGCATACCAATCTGTATTTGCCATATGAAGCCTACGTGCAATCTGCATTGGATCATCATCACTCCAATCTCCTAATAATACAGGAATTTCTGCACTATATTCGGTTTTGGGTTCTCCTTCTCTCTTTTTAAATACCAGAATTCCATTCATTCCTATCTGTTCCTGCAACGCTTCATGGGAATGGTACCAATACGTTCCGTTTTGAGATATTTTAAATTTGTATAAATGTGTTTCTCCAGGTTTTACAGGTTTTGTTGTAAGATATGGAACTCCGTCATGTTCATTAGGTAAAATTACTCCATGCCAGTGAAGTCCTGTGTTTTCCTTTAACATATTGTGCAGATAGATTTCTGCCGTATCTCCTTCTGTAAAATATAAGGTTGGAGCCTGAAGTTTACCATTAATGGCAAGTGCTCTCCTATTTTTTCCTGTAAAATTGACAATCGTATCTTTTACATATAGATCATAGCGGACAGTTTTCCCTCCAAAAGTAACCTTACCATTTTCTGAGTTTCTTTTTAACACAGATTTTTCTTCTTTGGGACTTTCAACAATTGTATGTTTATGATCTTCTTTTTCAACCAGCTCCATTCCACACTTTGGGCATTTTCCCGGCTTATTTGAAATGACTTCAGGATGCATAGGGCAAGTATAAGAGACCTTACTTGGAGAGGTGGGTTGAGATTTATTTTCAGATTTTAAAGCTGGTTTATCGCTCTGATTTTTTTCGGTTCTTTTGACCTGAGCGGCTTTCCTTGCTTCTTCAACTTTCTTTATTTTTTTAACGTCAACTTTAGCTTTATTGACTTTAGTTTCTACCGGTTTTGCTTTGGGCTCTATTTTAGATACAGGCTTTATAGCCGGCTTTGCAACAACTTTGGGTTGTACTACAACAGTTTTCTTTACCAATGTCATCTTGCATTTCGGGCAGTCTCCAGGTTTTGAAGATACGACCTCAGGGTGCATAGGACATGTATAATAGGATTTTGTAGTTTGTGCGAAAGTAAAAACAGAGAATAAAAGCACCAGAAACATTATTAGTTTTTTCATAATATTTCGAACTTTTAAAAAGCTACGCGACTTAAATTCAAATATAAAGTAAATCGCGCAACTTATTGTTTTTAATGATCAATACAATATATTACTTAATTTCTGACTTTACGCTTCCGCATGAAAGCATAGATTTTCCGTAGTAAGGATTCATGATTTGTTTTTCATCACTTAACCAACTACCGTCCGCCATCGGGCAATATTGTACATATACCGGTTTTTCAGAAAGTTTGAACTCTTTTGTAAGAGCAATCATATTGTCTGAAAGATTGAGGAATGTCTCTCTTTGAGTAGCAACAGTTCTTGCTTCAGAAATAACGGAAGCATCTTTTCTAAGAATATTAAGATTTCCTTCTGAAACTAGTTTATAATCAATGGTAGAAGCTGTTTTAATGAATTCTGTAGCAGCTTTTGAAGTTTTGTCTGCATCATCTGAAGCTAAAGCTGATTTGATTGCAATATAGTTTTGATATAGCTTTGAAACCTGAGCATCTTTTTTAGATTGTGCTGAAAGTGAGATGATTGAAAATAAAGATAGTGCTGCTGTAATGATATACTTTTTCATTGTTTTAAATTTTAGAATTAATTTTTTAATAAAGAATAATGTAACGCACAGATAATGCGCCAAGGCGTGTCATCTTTCACAATGTTGTTTAACATCGGAAACGACTGACGGATTCTAAATTCTAAAATTACAATGATTGATATAAATAGGTACCGGTTTGTACTCCGGTGGTCCGTTGATCTGAATCTGAGTAAATTTTGTTGCAGAGAAAGATTTATCTGTAAAAACAAACTGATGTTTCACTGGAATTTCTAAAATCTGACTTAAAAAATCAATTTTAAGCAGATCAGACTTTTGGGAATCATCTACTTTTACAAGTTTAATCTCTGTTTTGCAGCATCCTTTTTTATCTTTAACGCCACATTTACCACAAATATCATCAACTTTCTGACTTACAGAAACAAATTCCTGCATACAATAATGAACGCTAAATGCTGCTCCAGAAGAGAATCCGAAGTAGAAAATAGAGAATAATATGGCAAGAATCTTTTTCATTGATAGGACAAAGTTAAAAATATCCTTGACATCGGTGTTATAAAATTCTGTAATGTTGTTATAAAATTCAGGAAAATAAAAAAAGCTTCCGGAAAACTCCAAAAGCTTTTAATTCTTATTCTTTCGTTGATTTTACTGATTCAATAGGTTTCTATCTAAAAAATATTGTCAGAAAAATTCAACTTACAATTTCTGTTTCTACAGTTTAAATTCTAGCTTAACATTAAAGAAACGCCCTGTAAGGTATACCGGAACAGGATAAATATTGTTTGAATTATAATCTGTAATCCATTGGTTTGCTACAGCATTATTAATATTAAATGCATTGAAAACCTGAACACCTAATGTAAGTTCCTGGAAATTCCCCCAGAAACCGGATCTCTTATTTTTATCCTTTGGATCTATAAATACTTTTGATAATCCTATATCTACCCTTTTGTAAGAGGTAAGTGTTTTTTGATAATTGTATGCTGCATTAAAGTCAGGCTGTCCATTGTCATTGAATAAAACAGGTGATCCTGTTGGTAATCCCATAGCATAAGTTAGCGTAAGGTTTACCCTCATAGAAGGAAATTGCGGCATATAATCCTGATAGAACATAGCAACTCTTAATCTTTGATCCGTAGATCTTGGAATGTTTCCTTTTCCATCAATATTTTCATACACTCTCGCATAACTCGCAGACAACCAAGAATCTACTCCCGGAACAAATTCTCCAAATAATCTTGTGTCAATCCCGTAAGCATATCCTTTAGCATTGTTTTGTCCTGAGTAACGAACCCTTACATTATCCATATAGTATGGGATCAGATTATCCATTTTTTTGTAATAAAGCTCTGTTGTAAGCTTGAATGGTCTTTCATACATATAAAATTCATAGTCGTTAGCAAGAATTAACTGCATTGAACGCTGTGATTTTATATTAGAGTTAAAGTCACCATTCAGATCCTTAATTTCTTTATAGAAAGGTGCCTGATAGTAAATTCCTCCGGAAAGCTTGAACAACATATCGGAATCCCAATCCGGTTTTAGTGCTACCTGGAATCTTGGTGAAAAAATTGTTTCTTTATTGAAACTCCAGTTTGAAACTCTTACCCCTGCATTAACAAACATTTTGCTTGCTCCCCAATAGAACTTATGAGAATATTGTGCATAAGCTGATAATCTTGTTGGCTCAATATTGTTTTTTCCTGCAATATAATAGAATAAACGAAGGTTTCCTGATGTAGGATTTGTTCTGGGATCAATAACTTCAGGTCTTGGAAGGCTGTATCCTGCAGAGTCTACCACTCTCCATTCATTGGTAAGATCCTTTAGATTTTCTTTTTCGTATTTAAATCCAACTTCAATATCACTGTTTACACTAGGTGAAAATTTCGCCCTGAACTGTGTTCCGTAAGTCCTTACAAATAAATCATTTCTAGCATGATCTATCTGGCTACCGCCATCGTAGGATGAAACCGGCTCTTTTGTAATAGGATCGATTACCTGTAATTGATAGGCAGATTGAATCGTATAGTATTCTCTCTCTCTATTCTGATAGGCAAAAGCATCCATTGTAAACTTCCATTGGTCTGAAGGCTTATAGTTCAAAGAGAAAGTTCCCATCATATTTTTATACTGGTCGTTTTCCTTTCCCCAATAGTTTATATCAACAGACATGGGTTGTAATTGGCTTCCGAACTCAACCTTTTTTTGTTTAGGAATCATTTCGTAGTCATTCTTGGAATAATATCCAATAAACGACATGGAAAGCTTATCATTCACATGATAGTTCAGGTAAGACTGAAAATCCCAATAGCTAGGATTAAAATTGGTATCTTCCTTTAACGTATTAAGAACCAAATTGGTATTTCTGTATCTTCCTGAAAATAAAGCAGTGAATTTTTTATTTTTTGATGCTAATCCGGTTGTCAGTCTACCACCAATCAAACTTGCTTCTCCTGAAACTTCAAATTTTTCAGGTTCTCTATAGTAAATATTTAAAGCAGAAGACATTTTATCGCCGTATTTAGCTTCAAATCCTCCTGCTGAGAAATTCACTGTTGAAACCATATCCGGGTTAATGATACTCATTCCTTCCTGCTGAGAATTTCTGATCAGGAAAGGTCTGTAAATTTCTATATCATTGATGTAGATAAGGTTTTCGTCATAGTTTCCACCACGCACCATATATTGGGAAGAAAGCTCAGTATTGGAGTTTACGGAAGGTAATGTTTTAAGCAATCCTTCAATTCCTCCACTGATTGAGGCTACAGCTTTAGCCTCTTTTGCAGAAATTTTTATATTGGTAAGGTCATTGGTTCTTCCTGTTGTTTTTTTCTGGAATACAATTTCCTCTATATCGTTGACTCTAGTGGTCGCCGTATCTTTTTTTCTTTGTTGGGAGAAAATAAGCATTGGGACCATAAGGCTTAGCGGTAAAACTAGTTTTTTCAAAAGAAATATTTTAGAATTTCTAAAATTAATGTTTTTTTAACAATTACAAAATCGATTCTCTAATTCTTGTTAATTTTTGTAATAAATCTTCTAATAAATCCAGCCTTAACATATTGGCTCCATCAGATAGTGCTGTTTCCGGTGTTGGATGTGTTTCAATAAAAATTCCGTCTGCTCCTACAGCGATACCTGCTTTTGCCACAGTTTCAATAAGGTCTGGTCTTCCACCTGTCACTCCTGAGCTTTGGTTAGGTTGTTGTAAAGAATGGGTAACATCTAAAATTACCGGCGCATATTCTCTCATGGTAGGAATTCCTCTGTAATCTACGATCAAATCTGTATATCCGAAAGAATTTCCTCTTTCAATGATTGCCACTTTCTGATTGTCAGAATCCGTAACTTTCTGAACAGCAAATTTCATCGATTCCGGGGAAAGGAATTGCCCTTTTTTCAAAGTCACACATTTTCCTGTTTTTGCAGCAGCCACCAATAAGTCTGTCTGACGTACAAGAAATGCAGGAATCTGAAGAACATCTACGTATTGTGCAGCTAATGCAGCGTGCTCATTCTCATGAATATCCGTAGTGGTAGGAATGTTGAAAGTCTCTCCTACTTTTTTAAGGATCTCAAGAGATTTTTCTTCCCCAATGCTTGTAAAAGAATCTACACGGCTTCTGTTTGCCTTTTTGAAACTTCCTTTGAAAATATAAGGAATATTATATTTATCTGTAATGTTAATCACTTTTTCAGCAATTCTCAGTGCCATATCTTCTCCTTCAATAATACAAGGTCCTGCGATAAGGAAAAAGTTCTTTGAATCTTTGTGCTGAATATTATCTAAATACTGAATCATTTTGTTGTAATTAAAAAGTTCAGTAAAAATACTGAGAAAGTTTTAGAAATGGAAATTATTTGGTTTCTAGTTTAGGGTTTAAGGAACATAATGATGCCATTTTGATTTAACTATTATTTTTGATGAAGATTTAATTAAATTTTCAACCTTGCTGATTTTTTCTGTGTTTATTGGATATTGCAAAGACGCAATTGATATTAAAGATTAGCAGCTTTAAGAAGCAAGGACTTTATCTATGATAAAATTGAAAACTGTTTTTGGATTAGCCACTAATTCACGAATCATTTATTCGTGCATTAGTGGCTTAAAAATCTCAGCATAATACTTGCCTGAAAATCTTTGCTATCAACAAAGCAAGATTTTATTAGACATGAGAGTAGTTCATTTTATTTCCTCTACTAAGATAACTATTGTTCAAAATTTTGGCTAAAGCCAATGGATTTTTAATAAAAAAGAACGGGCTAAAGCTCGCTCCTATTGAATTATACACTCTGAAAATATAGTGTTTGTGTTTTCTATTATTATTATTATTTATTTTCAAATTCTTTATCATGTTAATATGATAAGATTTACCCCATTTTCTTTAAAATCTTCTCGAACGTATTAATATTCCTGCTGGTCATCTGATCTTTAAGGCTTTTCTTTCCTAAAACCTTTCCAAATGTAGACTCCAAAGTATTTCCTTTTGGAACCTGCCAATAAAATATATCATTAACGATTTCTGCTTTTTCATTTTCAGTTTGGGCTGCTTTCCGAAATTCTTCCATTAAAACATTTTCTACTCCTGGTATTCCTACAAAAGCATATGCATGTAGATTTTCATTTTTTTCAAAAGGCAGATTATTCCAAAAGGCTTCTGTTTCTTCCTGAGATTTGACAAACAGAAAAGCTTCATACGAAAAGTATTCAGACATGGCTTTTTCTAGAATTATTTTTAAATCTGCGGCACTTTTATCTGAGGAAAATACAATATTTCCGGAAGCCAATATAGACGCAATATCTTTCATACCCGCATCCCTGAAAACCTGACAGACATCTGCCATTTTCATATTCGTTCCTTTTACATTGACACCGCGGAGAAAAGCACAATATTTCATTTTTTAGATATTAGTTTTTAATCAACTCTGATATATAAATTATAATCTGTTCCGGAAGGCTTAAGATTGTAGATTTTTTCAAGTAATTTATTATCGCTTTTTAAGTGATCTTTTACTCTGAATTCCTTCAATAATTTATAATGAGTCTTATAATATTCTGCATTCTTTCCTTCGTATAAATTCTGATAAGAAAGCAGATATTTCGGTTTCCTGTTTTTTACAGTATTGATCCAGTAATTGGGTTTATCCTTTTTAATTTCCTCCTGAATCTGCTTGTCAACTAATCCAACTTCATCAATGGTTTTTAATCTTGAAAAATAAGGAATATATCCCGCAGGTTCCAGTAAAATCCATTGCTTTTTATCTTTTTCATACTTATTAAGGAATACTCCGATGGTTCTTCTATAGTTCCACTCACCATTTCCTGTAGCAATGGCATGAATGGTCTGGAAAGCCAGCATCGGAACAATATAGAATATGACAAGTAATGAAAGCCAAAGATTTCTTTTTTCTTTTTGCTCCAATACAAAAATAAGAATGGGAACGAAAAGTAAAAGCTGGGGAACCCAATAATACCAATCAAATAAGCTTTTTTGGGAAAGAAAAATAATCTGTTTTGTCCATCCGAAAATGAAAATCATCCAAAGGAAATAGTTTCTTTTTTCTCGTTGTCTGATCAGATAAATAAAACATAACAGTTCAAAAATAAGGACAATAATTGTAATCGGATTAAAGTTTCCGGGAACTTTCAGCATTCCCCAGAAGTTACCAAAACTTACAAGGAAATAATCTACGTTTTGAGCAAAAGTAAACTGCTGTTCATAAAGAAGTTTTTTTGCAGTAATGGTATTATTAACAACTTCACCAAAGTAAAACCAGTTAAAGCCAACAGTAAATAATACTCCTAAAATTCCACCAAAAACATAATTCCATCTGATTTTTTTATTCCAAAATACATCCACAAGAAATACAATTCCGAGGAATATAACGGTGTCAATTCTTGTGAACATAATCAGGATTGGAAGAAGCGTCAATAGCCATTTTTTCCCTTTATTGAATCCATAATATAATAGAGACATTTCCAGAAAAAACAGGATTCCGTATTCCATTCCAAGAATTGAAATCTTAATTGCCGGCGGTACAATACCGATTAAGAATATAAAAATGGCTTTATGCCAAGGGTTTTTAAGAAGTAAATGAGATAAAAATAAAGTTCCTATTGTAAAAAGGATAGAATTAAAGATCAAAAGAGGTTCAATAAAGTATTCCTTTCCGAAAATCAAATTGAAAATATAAGATACAAAAACGTATAAATGGGTAGTAGATGCTGAAATTTTAGTGCCTCCATTAAAACCGATTACCCCATAATCAAGGACATTCTGAGCAACTCTCCAGGTGATGAAAGCATCTTCCTGAATATAATGCGTCAATAAAAAAAGAAGTTTAAAAACAACCGTAACAATTACGGCATAAATTGGGAGCCTGCTATTTTGTGTTTCAGCCATTATGCATTTTTAGTTTCACAAATATAATCTTAAAATTCAGGATTCCCAATAACAAAAAAACGGAACCGAAGTTCCGTTTTTAAAAGTATTTTATTGTGTTGCCTTCATCATCGCTGAAGTGATCTGATTTTCTTTTTCTTTCGAATAAGTAGAATCATAAGGTTCCATTACGTCAAATAAATATTGATAGAATGGAGTAATCTTTTGTACATCATCAGATTCTTTCATTGCTTTATCTCTACCCATCAACTGAAGGTCTTTTATAAAAGCATTGAACTTCTTATCAATCGGCTCAATAGATTTTACAAGATAAGCGTATCCTTTTTCTTTTTGACCAATCTTATTGTAGGCATCGGTAACAGCTGCTACAACTAAAGAATATTCCATTGGTTTTGTTCTCATTTGTCTTCTCAGATAGCTTTGATCAGATTTTGAAAGACTCATATAATAATCATATTCGTCAAAGATTCCTTTCTTAAGTACTTCTGCCAATTTTAATCCTTTTTGCTCCTGTCCTGCTATAATATATCCTGTTACAATTGAGCTTAATGAACGTGGATCGTTATATTTCTCAGCTGGAATTTCTTTTGCAGCAAGGTCCAGAATTTCTAATGCTTTCGCTTTCTGTCCGCTTAATGCTAGTGCTGATGCTGCTCTGCTCGCTGACATTCTATAGCTAATGATGTTGGAAGTAGCTGTTTCATCAAAATGAGTGTTCAGATTCTTGAAGTTCCCCCATCTGAAGTTTTTCACTACGTTGTAAAGTGCATTTGGATCTACTCTACCCATATCTCCGTCTTCAGAAGGTGGCGTCTGGATTGGGATTAATCTATAACTGAATCCGTCAAACTGAAGATAATCATTAAGGAAGAAAATGTTTTCACTGTCATAAATTCCTCCTGATGAGAAGTTGATCGGGCGCCTCCAATCGAAGTTTGCCAATAGATCCATCAAGATCAGGTTGTTTTTATAAAGTGTATTTCCTTTGTAAGTAATCATGATCTGATTCACTACGTTTGGAAGATCTGCCTGATTAATGATTCCTGCTTTTAATGCATTTTCTTTGTTTACTGGAAGAATGAATTTGTTTACCGGAAGGATGTTGTACTTTTCGTATTTCTCTTCTCCGAAGTACATTTTCAATAATTGATCTTTTTCAGGAGATTTGAATTTAATAAATTCAATTGCCTGTTTCAATGTTAAAGAATCCTGTGTAAGATACTTTCTGAATGCCTGGAATTCTGTATCCGGAACCCCTTGTTCTTTCAACATAGAGAAAACTCCTTCCCAATCTTCTTTCTTCATCATGTAGATCTGATCATTTACACCATCTCTATAATCTTCATGAGTCAACTGACTTGGGATTCCTGCTGCATTATATGTTTTTCTTTTGATCTGATCAAGGTTCCAAGGTGTTGAAGCAAGAGTAAAGTTGACTACTTTCACATCATCTCTGAACCTTTCCGTTTCTTGGATAGCCCAAACCGGATAAGTATCATTATCCCCATACACGAACAAGATATCGTTTTTCGGTAATGACTTTAACACAGAATATGCATAATCGTATGCAGTATATCTATCACTTCTGTCATGAACATTGTAGTTCTGGAAGCCCATCATAAATGGAACACCTAATAAAACTACTCCCAATGCAATATTAGCACCGTTAGATTTGATTTTAGATTGGAAGAACCATAAAATAGCTCCGGCTCCCAATCCGATCCAGATTGCAAAAGCGTAGAATGAACCTACCATTGCATAATCTCTTTCTCTTGGTTCAAAAGGTTTTACCCCTGTATAGAAAATAATCCCGACACTTGTTAAAATGAATAATGATAATAGTGCATAGAATCTTCCGAAGTCTCTGTTTAATTGAAAGAAGAATCCGATCAAACCTAAGATTAAAGGTAAGAAGAAGAATGCAACTGTACTTTCATTTTTAAATTTCGCAGGCATTTTATCCTGATTTCCAACGTTTACGCTATCAATAAAAGGAATTCCTGAAATCCAGTTTCCTTTAGTAATCTCCATATTTCCTTCAAGGTCATTCTGTCTTCCTACGAAGTTCCACATCAGGTATCTTACAAAGTAATAACCATTCTGAAAGGAAATAAAATAATCCATATTCTGAAGTAATGAAGGCTTCTGAACATTGATAAGGTTATAAGGTTTTACCTTTAAATAATCTGCTGCAGTAATCGATTTATCTTCATATTTTGTTCTTAATTCATCGAAAATCTGCTTAGCCTGAGGATTATCTGCCACATCTTCATTCGCATAGTTGAATGTAAAATCAGGAGCTCCGTACATGGAAATATAATTTGCCATTACATCTTTATCCTCATTAAACATTCTAGGCATAAGGCTTATCTGAGACTTATTGAATATATAATTGAAACGGTCTCCGGTTTTTCTGTAAGTTCCGGTTTTTTCATCTTTTTCATAGATTTCACCAGTCTTCTTTGTTTTAAAACTTCCGTCTTCATTTTTTTCAATCCCATTTGCATCAAGGAAAGCTGTATAGTTCTGTCCATACATTGTTGGCCAGTCACCATATTGTTCTCTGTTATAATAATCCAACATCCCGATTGCAGTATCCGGATCATTAAGGTTCATCGGTGGATTAGCATTTGCTCTGATTGGAATAACCATCCAGCAAGAGAATCCGATCATCATGAAAACTACCGATAAAGCAACCGTCTGATAAATGTTTCTTTTTGCTTTTCTCGCATATTTAAGTAGGAAATAACAGATTGCAACCATTAAAATAAATGCTGCAATTGTTCCTGAATGGAATGGAAGACCAAGACCGTTCACGAAGAAAATTTCCAATCTTCCGAACATTGTCATAATAAGAGGGAAAATAATTTTGAAAACAATAATCAAAATCCCAAGAGTAATAAGGTTTGCCCAGATAAAGTTCTTCCATGTAAACTTATAATTTCTGGCATAGTATACCAGACACACTGCAGGAATCGCCAGCATACACATCATGTGTACCCCAACAGAAAGCCCTAAAATGAAGAAAATAAGGATAATCCATCTTTCGTTGTCTGCCGCTTTATACTCATTTTCCCACTTTGTGATCAACCAGACCAAAAGCGCGATAAACATAGAAGCCATAGAGTAAACCTCTCCTTCTACAGCCGAGAACCAGAATGTATCTGAGAAAGTAAAGCAAAGTGCTCCTACCGCTCCGGCAAATAAAATAGAAATTTCCTGATGTTTCGTAATTTCATCAAAATCTTTGTTGAGCAACCTTCTCACGAAATGAGTGATCGTCCAAAACAAGAATAAAATAGTCAGCGCACTGAACAATGCAGACATCGCGTTGATTACGATGGAATAATTCTCGCCTTTCCCTAATGCAAAAATGGCTGCCACGGCACCCACGATCTGGAATAATGCAGCTCCGGGAGCGTGCGTTACTTCAAGTTTTACTGCAGAAGAAATGTACTCACCACAATCCCAAAAACTGAAATTGGGTTCTATTGTGGACAAGTACGTGAAAAACGCAATGACGAAAATCACCCATCCTAAAACGGTGTTCCATTGCCTAAAAGTCCAATTTTTCATAGTATTAAATCAATTATGCGAAAATAAGGCTTTTATATTATTTTATATTGTTTTTAACAAAATTTAAAAATTTGGCTTGGAATTTGCGATTACACTCCTGCTAAAACTGTAAACAAGAAAATATTTTTTTGCAGAACTATCTCCTAGAAATCAAACAAAAGTTTAGTAATTATTTATTTTTTTGTATTTTTGCAGTCAGATTTTTATTGAAAATAACAAATAATGAGTAATGTTTACGATAATATTCTTGGCCTAATAGGACACACTCCTATGGTGAAGCTAAATACTGTTACAAAAGATATTCCAGCAACCGTTTATGCCAAGTTAGAATCATATAATCCTGGACATTCCACCAAAGACCGAATCGCACTTCATATTATAGAGAACGCAGAGAAAAAAGGCTTATTGAAAGAAGATTCCGTGGTTGTAGAAACAACTTCCGGAAACACTGGGTTTTCTATTGCAATGGTATGTATCATTAAGGGATATAAATGTATTCTCGCAGTAAGCGACAAGACAAAACCTGAGAAAATTGCTTATCTTAAAGCATTAGGAGCTACTGTTTATATATGTCCTGCCAATGTACCGGCGGATGATCCAAGATCTTATTATGAAGTGGCGAAAAGAATTGCTTTGGAAACTCCCAATTCTATTTACATCAATCAGTACTTTAATGAACTGAATATTGATGCCCACTATCAGACTACAGGTCCTGAAATCTGGGAACAGACAGAAGGTAAGATCACTCACCTTTTTGCCTGCACCGGAACAGGAGGAACATTGTCTGGTTCAGCAAAGTTTTTGAAGGAGAAAAACCCAGATATTAAGATTATCGGGGTGGATGCAGACGGATCTATATTAAAAAGCTATCACGAGACAGGTGAGATTCACAAGGAAGATGTACATCCTTATCAGATTGAGGGAATGGGAAAAAATTTAATTCCTTCCGCCCTGCTTTTCGATAAGGTGGATGAATTTGTAAGGGTAAATGATGAAATGGCAGCCTACAGAACCCGCGAGATCGCTTTAAAAGAAGCTATTATGGGAGGTTATACAACAGGAGCTGTAACTCAGGGATTAATGCAATACGCACAATCTCATGAATTAACAGAAAATGATGTGGTTGTTTTAATATACCCGGATCACGGTTCAAGGTACATCACCAAAGTGTACAGTGACAAGTGGATGGCTGAACAAGGTTTTGTTAACAACTGTGTTCACAACTATGACGAAGTTTTCAAAACAGAGTTTATTAAATAAGAATAAATAAAATCACGATATAAATAAAGCCTTTTGCGTGTTCTACAAAAAAGGCTTTATTACTTAAAAATTACGATACAATGTTGGATATTTTTGAAAGAATAAAAGAAAATCCAGGACCTCTTGGACAATTTGCAGATTATGGAGAAGGTTATTTTATTTTCCCAAGACTAGAAGGACCTATTGGTCCGAGGATGCAATTTCAGGGTAGAGAAGTAATTTTCTGGAGTGCCAATGATTATTTAGGGTTGTGTAATCATCCTGAAGTAATAGAAGCAGATGCAAAGGCGGCTGCAGAATATGGAATGTTCTATCCAATGGGAGCAAGAGCAATGTCTGGAGAAACAGATCAGCACCTTCAGTTGGAAAAAGAATTGGCAGACTTCGTACAAAAAGAATCAGCATATTTATTGAACTTCGGTTACCAGGGGATGGTTTCTACCATTGATGCTTTGGTAAGCAGAAATGATGTAATTGTTTATGATATGGATTCTCATGCCTGCATCGTGGATGGAGTAAGACTTCATTCAGGTAAAAGATTTACCTACAAGCACAACGATATGGCAAGTCTTGAAAAAAACCTTCAGAGAGCAACGAAAGTAGCTGAAGAAACAGGAGGTGGTATTCTTGTAATTACTGAAGGAGTTTTCGGAATGAGAGGACAACAAGGTAAGATCAAGGAGATTTGTGAACTTAAATCAAAATATCAATTCAGACTTTTAGTAGATGATGCTCACGGTTTCGGAACACTAGGTAAAACTGGTGCGGGAGTTGGTGAAGAGCAGGATTGTAATGATCAGATTGATGTATACTTCTCTACTTTTGCTAAGTCAATGGCTGGTTTCGGAGCATTCCTTGCAGGTGACAAAGAAATTATCAGATACCTGAAATTCAACTTAAGATCACAAATCTTCGCAAAATCTCTTACAATGCCAATGGTAATCGGAGGTTTAAAAAGATTAGAGCTATTGAGATCAAGACCTGAGATCAAAGCTAAACTTTGGGAAAATGTAGGTAAACTACAGAACGGATTAAAAGAAAGAGGATTCAACATTGGGGATACCAACACTTGCGTAACTCCTGTAATGATGCAGGGAACTCCTGTAGAAGCTACCCTTTTGGTAAAAGATCTTAGAGAAAATTATGGAATCTTTACTTCAGTTGTGGTATATCCGGTAATTCCGAAGGGAATGATTCTTTTAAGATTAATTCCAACCGCTTCTCATACAGATGCAGAGATCAATGAAACTCTTGCCGCATTTGAAGCGATTCACGATAAATTAGTAAGTGGTTACTATAAAGAGCAGGAACAAATATTACTGCAGGAACAGGGATTAAGTTTTAAACCGATCTAATCTTTAAACAACATAAAAAAACCACTGATTGATTCAGTGGTTTTTTATTTTAAAAACTATAAACTATAAAGAGCAAATGAAACTTAAGGGTTATTTATTGGGCGTTTTGTCGGCGGTTTCATACGGATTGATTCCTATTTTTATCCTGCCAATCAAGCAGGCACATTTTTCAATGGACATTACACTTTTTTACAGATTTTTCTTTTCTGCTTTAATGGTGGGTGCCTATCTTATCTATTCCAAACAAAAATTCAGAATTAATAAAAAAGAAGCTTTAATTCTTGCTATTCTTGGAGTGTGCTATGCCCTTTCCTCGGAGTTTTTGTTTATAGGTTATGATTTTCTTACCCCGGGAATTGCTTCTACAGTTTTGTTTATCTATCCGGTAATTGTAGCTTTGATTATGTTTTTCTTTTATAAAGAGAAGCTTACAAAATTATCTATTGTTTCACTTCTTCTTGCCTTTGCAGGGGTAATCGTTTTATGCCTTAAAGGAAGTGGGTTCGAAATTAATTTTGCAGGATTGGGAATTGTAATGCTCAGCTCACTGTTTTATGCGCTGTATATGGTGATCGTCAATAAATCGAATCTAAAAGTTTCAGGATTTAAGCTTACCTTCTACTCTATGCTTTTTACTTCCTTATTTTTTATGACTAAATCTGTCATAGGACATCAATCATTTGCTATTCCTTCAACAACCATCTTTGTTAACTTCCTTATTTTTGCATTTCTTACTACGGTAATTTCCAGTTTGTGTCTTGTATATGCCATTAAGTATATCGGCTCTACTCCCGTTGCCATTTTAGGAGCCTTGGAACCTGTAGTTGCTGTGATGGTAAGTGTATTAATGTTTCATGAACAATTCACAACCAACTTATTAATCGGAATTACTCTTATTTTAATCGGTGTAATTCTTAATGTAATTTCAGACAGAAAAAATATAACACACGCATAAGTGCCTTACTAATCTTTATGAAAGAAACACAACAAATAATCACTAAAGAGCAATTATACCAACACCTTATAAATCAATCAGAAAATTTTTACTCTACTGTTTATGAGACATTGGAAGGAGCTTTCTTTGCAGATCAATCTTTAGATGAAGAAGATCTTTCAGAGTTTCTCGAAATACTAGATCAGGAAACTGCAGCAAAAATAAAAGCAGCTTCTTTACAACCAGATGAAGATCAAGTTCCTGCCATTATTCTTGCAGAAAATAAAGGCTCAACCTCTCTTGATTTAGTAACTGAAGATAGTGAAGGATATAAAATTATTCTGTTAAATCAAGACATCATTCTTTCTGGAAACCTCTTTATTGAAGACTATGTTGTTCTTATTGTTACCGGAAATATTGAAGCAAAAAATATCATTGTTAATGGTTCGTTATACTGTTCTGGAAATCTGACTTGTGAAGTTCTGTTTGGTGCATCAGGGAATGATCATGAGACTTATATTAATGGAAATATTACTACATCACTTATTGCTGAGAATGGACATTATACTGTTGCTGAGAACAGTATTCATTCAAAATACTTAATAAGCCTTCATAACATAATAGAAGGAAAAACAGGAAGAGTGATTAAAAATATAACTTTGGATGGAGCCAATGAAGCCGAAGTTTTAAACCCTGAAATTCTAGATGAGAATGGCTATTTTAAGGAAGAGTCTTTTCTTAATTTCATCAATAATAACCCTATTGATCTGGTATTTAAATAATTTTGAACACAAAGTAATAATTATAATGCTTTATTTAGGAAGCAAAGAAGAACGACTTTATCGCTGAAGAAGCTATATACATAATACATTCGCTTAAAAAGAATCAATGAAATTGATTCCCTCTTTGTCTCCTTAAAAATATGGCTATCTCTTATTAAAAACTTTGCGTCAAAAAAATCTCTCCTATCATTCTCAATCTTTCACGATAGATCAACTGCATTTTATCTGCGAAATCTGTGAGATCTGCGGGAAAAATTATACAAGAAAAAAAGTATTTGCGGTTAGCAACATTCAGACCTGTCTATAATCAGAGTAAAAAATTTCTTTCTAAAAAAACTTTAGAATAACTTTGCAAAAAATTTCTGTTGAAAGACCTGCTTCTTATTACCCCGCCTTTTACCCAACTTAACACTCCTTATCCGGCAACCGCTTATATTAAAGGATTTTTAAATACTAAAAATATTTCCAGTTATCAGATGGATTTGGGAATAGATGTTATTTTGGAATTATTTTCAAAAGGTGGATTACAAAAGGTTTTCAGTAAAGAAATTGATCTTCAGAATGCTTCTGAAAATATACAAAGAATCTATGCATTAAGAGAGGAGTATTTAAAAACCATAGATCAGGTAATTCCCTTTTTGCAAGGAAAAAATCCAACGCTGGCAAGACAGATCTGCAGTATGAACTTTCTTCCCGAAGCTTCACGTTTCAACCAACTGGATGATATGGAATTCGCTTTCGGAAATATGGGCTTGCAGGATAAAGCAAAACATTTGGCAACTTTATATTTGGAGGATATTTCAGATTATATTGTTGAAAATATTGATACTGATTTTGGTTTCAGCAGATATGCAGAACGTTTAGGAAAAAGTGCTAATTCTTTTGATGAGTTATATTTAAAATTATCTGATCAACAAACATTTATCGATGGTTTTACCTTAACTATTCTTCGTGAAAAAATAGAATTTATACAGCCTAAATTGGTTTGTTTTTCTATTCCTTTTCCTGGAAATTTATACTCTGCTTTCAGATCTGCACAGTTTATAAAGAAAAATTTTCCACACATTAAAATTGCAATGGGTGGAGGTTTTCCCAATACTGAGTTAAGAGAAATCAAGGATCAAAGAGTGTTTGAATTTTTTGATTTTATAACGTTAGATGATGGTGAACTTCCTCTCGAACTTCTGTGTGAAAATATTCTTCATCCTGAGCCTAATGAAAAACCTCAGTACAAAAGAACTTTTTTACTTGAAAATCAAGAAGTTGTTTATAAGAACAATTCAAAAAGACACGATTTTAAGCAAGCAGATATAGGAACTCCGGATTATACAGATTTAAAATTGGATCAATATATTTCAGTAATTGAAATTGCCAATCCTATGCATAGCTTATGGAGTGACGGAAGATGGAATAAACTAACGATGGCTCATGGATGCTATTGGGGAAAATGTACGTTCTGTGATATTTCTCTGGATTACATTAAAATCTACGAACCTATCTCTGCCAAAATTCTGGTAGACAGAATGGAAGAACTTATCAAAACAACAGGAGAAACCGGTTTTCATTTTGTAGATGAAGCCGCGCCGCCAGCCTTAATGAGAGAAGTTGCCATTGAAATTCTCAGAAGAAAACTTGTCGTTACCTGGTGGACAAATATTCGTTTTGAAAAAAGCTTCACCCGTGATTTATGTTATTTATTAAAACTTTCAGGTTGCGTAGCGGTTTCCGGTGGATTGGAAGTGGCAAGTGATCGTTTATTAAAATTAATTGATAAAGGAATTTCTGTGGAACAAGTTGCAAAAGTAACGAGAAATTTTACAGAAGCCGGAATTATGATCCATGCTTATCTGATGTATGGCTACCCAACACAAACCATTCAGGAAACGATTGATTCTATGGAAATGATTCGTCAGTTATTTGAGATGGGAATTTTACAAAGTGGCTTTTGGCACCAGTTTGCTATGACTGCCCACTCACCTGTTGGATTGAATCCGGAAGAATTTGGAGTTACTCCAATCAAGCAGGAAATTCTATTTGCTAATAACGATATTGACTTTACAGACAAAACTGGAATCAATCATGATAAATTTAGTTCAGGTTTAAAAAAATCTTTATTCAATTATATGCATGGAATTAATTTTGAACTTCCTCTTCAAGAGTGGTTTGATTTTAAAATTCCAAGAACAACTATCCATCCTGATTATATTCACGACAGCTTATTGGAAGATGAAGATTTTAAGTTTAAAGGAAATTCAAAAATTGTCTTTTTAACGAAAAACGTAATCGCTGAGAATCGAATAAAAAATAAAAAGAAATATTCTGGTACATACACGCTTCTTACATTCCATTTAAAAACCAATATTGTAAAGGTTGAAATGGAAGAGGATAAGGCAGAATGGTTGATGAATATTTTGAAAGAAAACTCTATAGAAAATCAAAAAAAACCTACAGCTCAACAACTTAAGAATCAATTTGAAGAAAATTTTGAAGATTTTGAATTGTTTTGGTTCTCAAAACCTATGCAGCAATTGAAGGAAAACGGTGTGATTTTGAGTTTATAAAATTGTTGTGATTTTTCTCAGCGATTTTCAAATTGATGGAATTTTAAGATAAAATAACTCCAATGGAATCTAAATTAAAATTTCATAAATAATTATATAATATTTTAATATCGCAAACAAAGAAAAATTCGTGCATTCGTGGCAAAAACTATCAGCTACGAATGCACGAATAAAATAAGGTTTGATTATAAAAAATTAAGTGGATAAAAATAAAAACCTCGAAAAGTAATTTCGAGGTTTTATTTAATATATTTTTAGCAGATTCAATTGGGTTTATCTTGTGAAACAGGTCCCACAGATACTTTCTCCTGTATTTTAATGAAATTCGGATCCATAATTGCTATTCTTTCTGCAATTGCCTTATAGGTCGGATATTTTAGAATAGATGCCCTTCCTGACATCTCCTTATAAAGCGTAAATGATTTTCCCCCAGCTGTTTTCAGTTGTTTTGTGGTAGTAATATATTTTCCAATATATTTACTTTTAGCATCATAGATCTCAATATCTATAAAGCTTTTTTCCATGATCTTATCATCAGAACCAAAGCTTACAGGCAAATTGGTAAAATATCCTACTGGAACCCCGTTACTAAGGATTTCGCCAACTTTATTCACCTCAAGATTTAACTTATCTATCTTTTTTCTGACAGTATAAGCATCTTTCGTTTTATTATCAAGTTTCCTTTTCGGCACATTTGAAAACAGTTCATCAAGATTTTTTACATTGATTCCCATATTATCAATGATTTTAAATCCTTTTATGGATGTATAAACTGCTGACTTTTCTTCGCCGGAAAAAGCAGAGGGTGAAATGTAATCTACTTCAATGGTTTTATCCCTGTTGTAAACTCTATTGATCTGAATATAGCTGTCTCTAACGGAATCTACTATACTTTTATCAATGAATTTAATCGTATAGAGAGGTGTTTCTTTTAAGTCCATAAAAGTATATTCATTGGACTTATTTGAAATTTTGGCAACCGGAATTCCGTCTAAATTAATAATCCCCCTTTTGGTCTTAAAATTCTGGGCATTGGAGAGTACAATTCCCAGTATTGTAAAGAATATGATTATACTTTTCTTCATAGAATCAGATTTTTACACAAAATGAAATAAAAAAAGTGTAACCAAAGTTACACTTTTTTGAAAATATATTTAGCTTTTCATTTAATTATTCGCAAAGGATGATTCCTTTGTTATGATTAAATTCTACAACACCGCTTTTGATAGAATAAGAAAAAACAGAGTCTTTATCATTTTCTTTAGTAAGGTTTTTAGCATAAGCTTCATCTACTGAATTAGTAAATAATTTTACCTTACCACCGATTAATGAAGATACGATTCCTGCGTGGTTTTTCATGATGTGAAATTCACCATTCTTTCCAGGCAATAATACAGAGCTAACCTCTCCTTCAAAAACTACGTATTCTGGTGTTAAAATTTTTATATTCATTTTAATTTAGATTAAAAGATTAAAAGATTGAAAGATTAAAAGATTTTGACAAACATTATTGTCTCTCATCTCACGTCTAAGAATCTTATGTCTAATTTATTAAGCGTTTTCAGCTAACATTTTTTGTCCTGCTTCGATAGCTTCCTCGATTGTTCCTTTCAAGTTGAAAGCAGCTTCTGGTAAGTGATCTAATTCACCATCCATAATCATGTTGAATCCTTTGATAGTATCTTTGATATCTACTAATGATCCTGGAATACCTGTAAACTGTTCAGCTACGTGGAAAGGCTGAGATAAGAATCTCTGAACTTTTCTTGCACGGTAAACAACTGATTTATCTTCTTCAGAAAGTTCTTCCATACCAAGAATCGCGATGATATCCTGAAGTGATTTATATCTTTGAAGAATTTCTTTTACTCTTTGAGCACAGTTATAGTGATCGTGACCGATAACTTCTGGAGAAAGGATTCTTGAAGTAGAAGCCAATGGATCTACCGCTGGGTAAATACCTAATGAAGCAATCTTTCTGTCAAGTACCGTAGTTGCATCCAAGTGAGCAAATGTAGTTGCAGGAGCCGGGTCAGTTAAGTCATCCGCAGGTACGTATACCGCTTGTACTGAAGTAATTGAACCATTTTTAGTTGAAGTAATTCTTTCCTGCATCGCACCCATTTCAGAAGCTAGCGTTGGTTGGTAACCTACCGCTGATGGCATACGACCAAGAAGTGCAGACACCTCAGAACCAGCCTGTGTAAAACGGAAGATGTTATCTACGAAGAAAAGTACGTCTCTACCTTGTCCGCTTTCTCCACCATCTCTATAGTACTCAGCTAAAGTAAGACCAGAAAGTGCTACTCTTGCTCTTGCACCTGGCGGCTCGTTCATCTGTCCGAATACGAATGCTGCTTTAGAATCTTTCATAGCCTCTAGGTCTACTTTAGAAAGATCCCAACCTCCGTTTTCCATAGAGTGCATGAAATCATCACCATACTTGATAATTCCTGATTCAAGCATCTCTCTCAAAAGGTCATTTCCTTCTCTCGTTCTTTCACCTACTCCGGCGAATACAGAAAGACCTCCGTGTCCTTTTGCAATATTGTTAATCAACTCCTGGATCAATACTGTTTTACCTACACCAGCACCACCGAACAATCCAATTTTACCTCCTTTTGCGTAAGGCTCAACTAAGTCGATTACTTTAATACCTGTAAATAAAACTTCTGCTGAAGTTGATAATTGATCAAATTTTGGAGCTGGTCTGTGAATTGGAAGACCACCTTCCTTAGAAATATCTTGAAGTCCGTCGATAGCATCACCAACTACGTTGAATAGTCTTCCGTTTACAGCCTCTCCGATTGGCATTGTAATAGGATTTCCGTATCCAATTACATCTTGACCTCTCTTAAGACCATCAGTAGCGTCCATTGCAATACATCTTACTGTATCCTCGCCAATATGTTGTTCTACCTCTAAAACTACTTTTTCACCGTTTTCTTTTGTAATTTCTAACGCGTCATAGATTGCAGGAATTGCTTCTACATCTGTGAAGACAACGTCGATTACCGGACCAATAATTTGAGAAATTTTACCTTTAATTTGGTTTGCCATTGCTAAATTTTTTCTTGGTGCAAATATAGTGATTCTTCATAAACCCGCAATTGGTAAAAAAAAGATTTTTATCATACTTTTTACAAATTTACAAAAGCTGTCATTTACCAATCTGACAACCTTATTTAACAGTAAAAAATATTGATCCATTGTTATATTGATAGATTGTTACATTATATCTATATTTGCAGTCAAAATTTTTCCGTTTTGAAAGTTTTTAAAAATTTTAAAGATTATTCCTCTCAAAAGCCTCTAGCCTTGTCTTTAGGTATGTTTGACGGAGTACATCTGGGTCATAAAAGTATTATTGATGAACTTATTAATGTAGGAGCAGCTAACAATCTGGAAACTGCTATGCTTACTTTTTGGCCACATCCAAGGTTTGTTTTCAATCCTAATGAGGATTTAAAGCTTCTGAATACCATAGAAGAAAAGCAGCAATTGCTTGATAAATATGGTATTGATAATTTATTCCTAAAAGAATTTGATGAAGAATTCAGGAATTTAACCGGAGAAGAATTTGTACGTCAGATTTTAATTGACAAACTTAATGTGAAGTATCTTATTATAGGATATGATCATTCTTTCGGAAAAAATAAAAGTGGAAATTTTGAACTTCTCCAAAAACTATCCAAAGAGCTTGATTTTGAGGTAGAACAAATGGAAGCCATAAATATTCATGAAAACAATATCAGTTCTACAAAGGTTCGTAATGCACTTTTAACAGGGAATATTAAAGAAGCCAATGAGATGCTGGGATACTTCTACCCTGTTTCCGGGACGGTAGTTCATGGCAAGAAGATCGGTAGAACAATTGGTTACCCAACGGCTAATATTGATACGGAATCTATTAAGCTTTTACCTAAAAAAGGAGCTTATATTGTAGAAGTTGAAGTAAAAGGACAGCAATATAAGGGAATGCTGAGCATTGGAACCAATCCTACGGTAAACGGAGAAAAATTGACGGTTGAAGTATATATTCTCAATTTTAATGATGATATTTACGATCAAAGAATAACCGTAAAGTTCAGAGATTTCCTTCATGATGAAATCAAGTTTGAAGGGCTGGAAAAGCTTATCGAGAGACTTGATGAAGATAAACGACTAACAGAAGAATTTATTTTTTAAGATAGAAACGGCTATTCAATATTGAATAGCCGTTTATTTTTTTATTTATTTCAATGTTTTCACATAAATTTTCTGTGGTGTTTCACTATTTATTTTCACATTAGGGAATTCCTTATCGTGATCAATAAAGATATCTCCTTTTTCATTGGCTTTTCCGTTTCCATCAGAATCCCATTCTGTAGCGATATAATACTTAACGCCATTTGTAGGTTTAGGAGTAATTTTGCTTTCTGCATCAGCAGGTACCGGAAGTTCAATCGTAAAAGGAATTGCTTTTCCTTCAACTTCTTTTTCTGTAATTAATGTTGCAGGTGCATCCTGTAAACCTTCGCTCACTCCATATAAACTTACTTTAAGCTTTGGATTTTTAATTGTAAAAGTCTCTGTTCCTGTAAATTCTATTTTGATGTTTTCAGATTTTACATTTTCAGTAGTTTCAGGTGTGGTTGGCTGATCTTTTTTTTCCTGTTTATTACAGCTTGATAACGTCAACGCTCCAGCTGCCATGAATAATAACAGGTGATTTCTCATTTGTTCTTATTTTAATTAATATCAATTTAATATTTCACAGATATTTGATAACAAAATTCGTACCTTAAATTAATTACATTCAGCACATAAAACCAATACCTTAAGAATTATTGATTGTATTCTGAACTTTTTTGGTTAAAGATTTAAATACCAAATCATAAGAATGATCAATCAATTTAAAGATAAGTTCTCTTTTCAAACCATCTACAGATACGGAATTCCAATGGGTTTTATTCATGTGATAAGCTCCTATGATCTGTGGATATTGTTCCCGAAGCTCAGCACTCCATTCCGGATCTGTTTTTACATTGATGGACAAAGGTTGTCTTTCAAGCCCCATTAGCAGAAACATTTTAGTATCTAATTTTAATACAAGTGTTTCGTTATCAAAAGGAAAGCTTTCTGTAACTGCTTTTTTAGCAAGACAATATTCTAATATTTCGTTGGCATCCATGGTTTGTTATGAGTAATAAATAATTCGTAATTTGTAATAGTTGGTATAAGAGGTCTTTAATGATAAGATCTTTTATCTTTTATCTTTTATCTTTTATCTTTTATTCAAATTTAGTAAATTTAAGAAAGAAATATCATCACATCAAACTACATTGTTATGAAAGCTTTAGTAATCGGTGCTACAGGCGCTACAGGGAAAGATTTAGTTAATCAATTGCTCAACGATAAGGATTTTGAGGAAGTAAATATTTTTGTAAGAAAACCTGTGGACATTCATAACGAAAAACTTAAGGTTCATATCGTCAATTTTGAAAAACCAGAAGAATGGAAGCAAATGGTGAAAGGAGACGTTGCATTTTCATGTCTGGGAACTACTTTAAAGGATGCAGGAAGTAAGGAAGCTCAAAAAAAGGTAGATTTTGATTATCAGTATGATTTTGCCAAAGCCGCAAGGGAAAATGATGTGGAAGATTATGTTTTGGTTTCTGCCTACGGAGCAAATCCTACCTCCAAGATTTTCTATTCTAAAATGAAAGGTGAATTGGAAGAAGCTGTAAAACAGCTACATTTCAATAAAATCACCATTTTCAAACCCGGAATGCTTGAACGGAAAGACTCTGAGAGAACAGGTGAAGTTTTGGGCAGCAGAATTATAAAGTTCGCTAATAAACTTGGATTATTGGAAAGTCAAAAGCCTTTGCCTACCGATGTTTTAGCAAAAGCAATGATCAATTCTTCTAAAATTAAAAGCAATGGCTATTCGAGTATTAAGCTTGGAAATATTTTCTGTTTTGCTGAGAAGGTAATAGATGCTTAATTTTTTTAACCTATGTATTTGAAAGCTAACATAGAATATCAAATCAGATTCCATAAATACAAATAATATTATCCCCCAGTTTTTGGGATCGATTCAGTATTTTTTAATTTAAGATCATAAAAAAAGCGGATGAACTATCATCCGCTTCTATAGAATTTTTTGTTATTTACTTTAAATGCTTCGTAATCGACTCACTTGTTGGTTTTGTAGTGCTTACATATGAATCAATAAGTTTTCCATTTTCATCGATCAGGAATTTGGTGAAATTCCACAGTATGGTTGAATTTTTTATACCATTCAGGTCTTTTTCTGTTAAATACTTAAAGATCGGTGCTGTATCATCTCCTTTTACAGAAACTTTGGCAGCCATCGGGAATGTTACTCCATAATTTTTCTGGCAGAATGTTCCGATTTCAGCATTGGTTCCCGGTTCCTGTCCTCCGAAATTATTTGCAGGGAAACCTACGATTACCAATTTATCTTTATATTCTTCATATAATTTTTCAAGATCTGCATACTGAGGAGTAAATCCGCACTCTGATGCTGTATTTACGATAAGGATTTTCTTTCCTTTGAAATCTGCAAAGTTGATCTCTTTACCATCAAGGCTTTCTACTTTGAAGTCATATATTGTTTTTCCCATAAGTTCTGTGGTTTTAGCTTTAGAAATTTCACTTTTTTGATTGGTGCAACTTTGCAAAATAGCAACAAATGCAAACAGCATTAAAAAAATATTTTTCATTTCTTATAAATTTATGCAGTCAGACTGCTGTTGATTTAAAACTTAAAAATATTGGAAGGGAAAACTTTATTAACATCAATTTTATTGAACAGCATTACATAATCTCCATCTTTCTTAGAGCTTGAAGATTCTATTCTGAACGGCATAATAAGATTTCCCACTTTCTTATAATCAGAATATATTACTGTTTCATCTTTTTTCACTTCTTTTAAAAGCATATAAGATTTTGTATCAAAATAGTACATATTCTTATTTACGTTTTTGGTAAGTTCTACTTTATGACAGTAGATCTCTCCTACTTTTTCTTTTCCAAGGTATTTGGCATCAAAACCTTTATTTTCCCAATCAATGAAGTCATTATCAAAACTTTCCGGCACATATTCAGGGTATTCCTGAAGTTTATTGGCTGCATAGTTCATTGCGTACCCTTTGTTTCCGTCAAAGCCTTCAATGGCTGTTTCTTTTCCTCCGGTTGTAATGATTGTTTTGGTAAGGTTTGGACGCTGCTGATAAATTTTTATAGGATATTCATCTTTGATTCCCAACACTACTTTTCCCTGTAACAACACTGAGTTTAAAAGCTTCCAGTTCGTTAACCCTCCGGATAATTCAATGTTTTTGTCTATGATTTCCTTTGCGGTCTGGGCAAATGTTAAGTGTGAAAATACCAGTCCAAATACTAACAGTAACTTCTTCATTAATTTTATTTATAAATTCAAATATAAGGGGATTTGGGATAAAATGCAAAAAGGCAGAGGAAGCGAACCGAAGGCAAAAGGTTAAAATTGCAAATTCGCACGATCTCAATTAAATCAATGTTCTTGCTTTTTCTAGATCTGCCGGGGTATCAATTCCTACTCCCACGAAATTGGTTTCTATCATTTTGATCTTCATTCCGTACTCCAGATAACGGATACATTCTATTTTTTCAGAGATTTCAAGGGGTTTCATTTCCAGCTTTGAGAATTGTAATAATGCTTCTTTTCTAAATGCATATACACCGATATGTTTAAAGTAATCTACATGGTAAGAAATCTCTCTGTGAAAAGGAATTGCAGAACGGCTGAAATATAATGCAAAACCGTTATTATCCGTGATTACTTTTACATTATTCGGGTTTTCTATTTCTTCTTTTTCAGATAGTTTTATTTTTAAAGAAGCTAATGAAATCTCCTGTTGATCATCATTCTTAAAGACTTCAATTAATTGCTGTAAAGGTTCAAGTTTAAGGAAAGGTTCATCACCTTGAACATTGATCACGATATCACAATCGATATTCTGTACGGCTTCTGCAATACGGTCACTTCCTGTTTCGTGCTGTCCTGTCATAACGGCTTTACCACCATTGTTTACAATTTCATCAAAGATAATTTCAGAATCTGTAGCCACAAAAATCTCATCAAACAAATTGGTTTCCAATACATTATGATAAGTTGTGGTAATAACTGTTTTGTCTCCTAAAATCTGCATAAGTTTCCCTGGAAAACGGCTTGCCTGATAGCGCGCAGGGATGACAGCGATTATTTTCATTTAATAAAAATATTAATTAAGTCTTTTTAATTCAAAGTCTGCTATCCTTTTATCGTAAAATAAGGAAATAACAGTCTATATTAAAATCAAAAGTAGTGAAAACTATTTTAGTTTGTTCCATAAATTGTGGTATTATTTTCAACACATGTGGCAAATGCTATAATTTTTAATCTTCCAAAAAGAAAAATTCCCACATTTTCAATGAAAAAGTGAGAATTGGGTATAGATTTTTAAAATAAATGAGTCGATTTAAAAAGATAGTTTTACTCCTATCATATTGTATTCCCATTGGCGGGATGCCATAAGATCAAATTTATATTTTGTCTTTCCGATAATGCCTTCGGAGGAAGTATATCTGCTTTTGGAGATTGTTTTTCCAATGAAATATCCCATTAATAAAGCTAAAGGATAGTCTGAAGCCCAATGGACTTTACTTTGCATCATTTGAAAACATAAAGCTCCTGCTAAGGTATACCCCACTGGTTTTATCCAAACTGCATCGGGATAATTGTCTGCAATAACCGTAATCCCAGCCATGAAGGTTGTTAAATGCCCAGACGGCATTGCATCGTAATTGGATGTATTCTTGCCAAATGCTGAAAAACTTGGAAAAGGATTCCATGCTCCTCCTTTATGTCCGTATTCTTCTGCTATAAAAGGGCTTTCTCTTCCTGTAATTCTCTTGATGGTTTGAGTAAAAACTCCGGAAAGAATTAAACTTTCCATCAATCCGCTTGCAGTAGCCTGTGCTCTGTAATCATTTTTAATTAAACCATAAGTTCCGAAACCAATTCCAAGTAATACTAAAGTGGACCCGTTTCCGATCAGATATAAGGTAGATCCGATATCTTTTGGAATTTTAAATACACCTCCTACTTTGGTATAGTTATTATCTTTGTCCATTCCCCATCTTTCACCAAGTTCTCTTGAGTTATCTATTAACTTCTGGTCAAAAGGCAGAAGAATGAGTGTGGAAGCAACAGCTCCTCCTAAATAATAAGCATGATCTTTAGCCACAAAATCTTTGTTGGTATCGATAAAGTTTCGTGGTAGTTTCGTAACAAAGTCTAGAAGTTTGGGCTTAGGATAAGTTCTTACAGATCCGTCTTTTAAGGTGTAAGTTTGTGTTTTGGGAGATTCTGATTCTTTTGGCATTTTTTCTACCTTCAATGTATCAGCTTCTTGTGAATATACCAATACAGATATTGGCAGCAACAGAAATCTCAGTTTTCTCATTATTATATTTTCAGCCCTGTTTATTCTTAATTTATAAGGGCTCAAAGATAATCTCTAGCTGACTTTTCTACAAAGTGTTTATTTGATTTTAATATTTATTTAATTTTTTTAATATCAAACTGAATTTAACTTATATAATTAATCAAAATAATTACAATAAAAAACAATATACCAGTGTAACAATATTAACCAACTTAAAACATTGGAGAATTGGTACACTGGTACATTTATAAATTAATGAAGTTGATTACTTCAGATTGTTCAAAGCATTTTCCAGCTTCGGAAGCATTACTTTGATCTCATCAACAGCTAATCCTCCTACTGAAGCACGGAACCAAGGTTCAGATTTGTCCTCTCCAAATGCTGAGAATGGTACTAAAGCCACACCCGCTTCATTGATTAAGTAGAATACTAAATCTGAAGAGTTTTCAATTACAGCTCCATCTGGCTTTGTTTTCCCGATATAATCAAGTTTGATGGTAAGATAAAGTGCTCCCATCGGCTCAATACTGTCTACAGAAAGACCTTTTGCTTTTAAATCCTGAACTCCACCGTGAAGTACTTTTAAGCTTTCTTCAAGCTTTCCTTTGAAGTCTTCTACGAATACGTTTACATTTTCAGGGTTTTCATAGAATTTTGCAGTTGCTTCCTGCTCTGGTTTTGGTGCCCAAGCTCCTACGTGTGTAAGAAGAGCTTTCATTTTATCAATGATGTGAGCAGGACCGAATCCCCATCCTACACGTACTCCTGTAGCAGCAAGGCATTTTGAAATACCATCGATATACACGGTGTATTCTTTCATTTCAGGGAAAAGAGAAACCGGATCTACGTGTTCTGCACCAAAAGTAAGGTTAGAATAGATTTGGTCATACATTAAGTATAATGGTTTTTCGTCTGATCCTCTTTTCTTGTTTTCAGCGATTACCAATTCACAGATTTCTGAAAGTTGCTCTCTTGTAAACATTGTTCCTGTTGGGTTCAATGGTGAACAAAGTGCCAGTAAAACGGCTCCATCCAAATGAGGTCTTAAATCGTCTGCTGTTGGAAGGAAGTTTGTTTCAGGCTTAGTTTTTACTTCTACTGCATTTGCTGAAGTAAGATAAGCATAGTGGTTGTTATTCCAAGATGGTGTAGGATACACGATTTTATCACCTTCATCCACGATGGTTTTGTATACTGCATAGATCAAAGGTCTTGAACCTGCAGTAATCAGGATATCGTTTGGTGAATAATCAAGGTTCCATCTTGTTTTTAAATCTTTGGAAACTTCTTTTCTTAAAGATAAAAGTCCGTTGGCAGGTGGATAGTTTGTCAGATTATTCTGATAGGCTTTCTGAATTTCTTCCTTCAGCAATGCTGGTATAGGATAGATATTAGAATTCAGGTCACCAATAGTAAGATTGGCAATTTCTGCTCCTTTTGCTTTTAGATCATTTACTTCGTTACCAATTTTTACAATTTCAGAACCGATCAGGTTCGCTGCTAATTTTGAAACTTTCACTTTATTCTTATTTAAAATTTACTAATATATTATCTTCTTAAATTGATTTTCTCACCTATTTGGTCCACAGGTACATGGGAATCATAAGCGGCTATTAGTTCTTTAGTTTTTTTTGCGGTTTGAGAATTCGGATACTTTTTGATGATTCGGTTGTATTCTTCCTTTATATCATCATATATTTTTCCTTCTTCACTGTCATAAATCCGGCTACTATCCATTCCCAGGAGGTAATCCAGCAGATAATTGTGATAATTTTCTTTTGCTGTTTTGATCAATGGACTTTTAGGATATTTATTCATAAAATTCTCCCATTCAATCAATCGGTCTCCCAGTTCTTCCCAGGTTATCAAAAGCCCGCCATTTACGGCATAATTTTCCTTATTATCTTTTGCCATCTGTGAGATAAAAGCATCATAATCTGGAGTTACTTTATTTTTAAAAACTGACTCATAATATCCGGGTAACGAATGAATTTCAGTAAGACCTTCTCCCATCACACGGAATTCTAGTCCTACTTTGCTCAATTCGGCTGCCATTTTCTTTACATTATCCGGCAAATTATAAGTATCAGGTTCTCCTGTATGATACTCTACATATTGGTCTAAGATCTCACTTTGTGAAACATTAAAACAATCGGTGTATTTTTCTCTGATTTTCACATAATCTTCATACACTTTATTGTTCTGCTCCGGGCTGTTTTCTGTAATCTCTTTGTAAATTTTAGTACGATACCATTGAAGAGCAGCAATATAATCCGCAGGCTGATGCTCTTGGGTACATGCTGTATCAATAGGTTTGTACTGACTTTCCTGGGTTTCGTTTTTAGCAATTGAATCACTTGCCGGTTTTGTACCTGAAACAGCAGTTTCCTTTTTACAGGAAACTACAGCTACAGACAGTAGGCAAACTGCTACAATTTTTTTAATCATTTATATGCTTTATCAAAAGATTAATCCAACTTTAAATCTGTTTTAACTGCTCCGATTTTAGCTTCCAATGATTTTAATTTATCTTTAAAATCTGCTTCAGAATTGATAACTTCTTTTACTGAAACATAGAATTTAATTTTTGGTTCTGTTCCTGAAGGTCTTACACAAACTTTTGTTCCGTCCTGCGTATAATAAATCAATACGTTGGACTTAGGAATATCGTTCATTACTTTTTTCTCACCTGTAGAAACTGTAAGGCTTGTCTGTTCTTTAAAGTCTTTTACTTCTTCCACTAATGAACCTGCCAATTCTTTTGGAGGATTCTCACGGAAGTTTTTCATCATATTCTGAATTTCTTCTGCTCCTTCTTTTCCTTTTCTTACTACGTTTACCAATCCTTCATAGTACATTCCAAGATCCTTATAGATCTCGATCATGTACTGATACATTGTTTTCCCATTTGCTTTACACCATGCAGCGATTTCACAAGCAACAAGGATACTTCCACAAGAATCTTTATCACGAACGAAGTCTCCGGTCATGAAACCGAAACTTTCTTCACCACCACACACAAATTTTTGAGTTCCTTCAGCTTCACGGATCATTTTTCCGATCCATTTGAATCCTGTAAGACCTACTTTGCATTCTACACCGAATTTCTGTGCAATGTCATAGAAAATATCAGAAGTAACAATCGTAGAACCAATGAATTCTTTTCCTGTAATTCTTCCTTGTTTTCTCCACTCATTCAGAATGTAATAAGTAAGGATTGTATTGGTTTGGTTTCCGTTTAATAATTGAATTTCACCTTCAAGATTTCTTACGGCAATTCCTAATCTGTCACCATCCGGGTCTGTCCCGATAACGATGTCTGCATTGGTAATTTTCGCAAGATCCATTGCCATTTCCAGTGCAGCAGGCTCTTCCGGATTTGGAGATTCTACTGTAGGGAAGTTTCCGCTAGGGATCATTTGTTCTTTTACAAGGTCTACTTTTTTAAATCCTGCTTTTGCTAAAGCTTTTGGAATAGTAGTATATGTAGTTCCGTGAATAGATGTGAAAACAATATTTAAGTTTTCCTTTCCAACGTTCTGATACGTAGAGTTTTCAATACAAGCATCGATATACACATCATCTTGCTCTTCTCCGATCCATTCAATCAGATCATCATTTCCGTTGAATTTAATTTCGTCAAATTTTACAGAATATACTTCTTTGATGATTGCTTCATCATTTGGAGGTACAATTTGTGCTCCGTCATTCCAATACACTTTGTAACCATTGTATTCCGGTGGGTTGTGAGAAGCTGTTAATACGATTCCTCCGTTACATTTTTTATCACGAACTGTGAAAGAAAGTTCAGGTGTTGGTCTGTGATCTTTGAAAAGCAATACTTTGATTCCGTTTGCTGTTAAAACATCTGCTACGAGTTTTCCAAATTCTTTAGAGTTGTGACGAACATCATAAGCAATTGCTACTTTGATCTCCTCTCCTTTGAACTGCTCCAGCATATAATTAGCCAATCCCTGAGTCGCCTGTCCTAAAGTATATTTATTTAAGCGGTTCGTTCCTACTCCCATAATCCCACGCATTCCTCCTGTTCCGAATTCCAGTTCTCTGTAGAAAGAATCCTCTAAATCAGGAGAATTACTGTCGATTAACGCCTGTACAGCATTTCTCGTTTCTGCATCGAATGTATCACTTAACCAAAGTTTCGCTTTTTCTAATGTATTCATATTTGTATGTTGTTCTTTTTTATAGTTTGTAAAGTTCCTAGTTCTAAATGATACTGTTTCTAATCCAGTTTTTTGTTTTCCACCTTCGTAGTCTTCTCTACTTTAAAGGCTCTGATTGGATCATTATAATAGATGAATTTTGCAGTGTTCTGAATATTTCCTTTTAAAGAGTCTTTCACATTTACTTCTGCATAATTTCCGTTTTTGGAATCTATATTCAGATTGGTAATTTTCCAGTATGGAGCAATTAAACTTGCTGTATCTGAAATTTTGATCACTGCATCTTTCGTTAATCCTAAAAAGTTAGCACGGCTTCTGTTATGCATTTCCACTTCTGCCCTTCTTGTATTGACAGATCCCATGAAACTTGCATTATTTTTCATACTCAATCTGAAGTTATCAGTTTTGATTTCACTTGAAATATTGACTTCCACGGAATCTGAAACCACCACTTTTTCCAGATTATATTTTGAATAAATCGTTACATTATAGAAGTCTACCCCTTTTGTACCTCTTTTCTCTTTGATGGAAAGTGTTTTATCTTTTACATCTACATCAAGGTTATTGGCTACGTTTGGGTATGTTTCTATTTCCACAAAATTCTTTGGTCCTCTGGCATAAAATACACGGAATTTACCGTTCAGATCCAGATTTACAAATTCTGAAACATCCACATCTTTCTTTTCAATATTTCCTTTTGGAGAAACTTTTCCACAGGAAACTACTGCAACCAACATTAATGTGTATAGTACTTTTTTCATATTTAATTTCAAATATTCTATTGACGATCATTATGATCCTTACTACTGAAAGTTTTCAGGGCTTTCAATAATATCTTTTAACAAAAATAGGATTAAAATTTCTAAAAATCTTTGTCTTTTGGCAATAAAATACCTGATAATTTTCAATTTTTTGCTTGGTGGATAATACCTTGTTTTTCATTTTTATCTTTTTTTACCAAATTTTATCAACAAAAAAATCCCTCGAAAAGCCGTTACTTTCCAAGGGATTCTATTTTTGATTTTAAACTGATAAAATATACTTTTCTATTTATATCACTTCATCAATATTATAATTCTTATGCTCACGGTTTGTTCTGATAATCATTTCTCCCAGGAATCCTGCTACAAATAATAATGTTCCCATGATCATCATCGTTAAAGCAATATAAAACCAAGGATTATTAGTGATCAGATGACCATAGATTCCTCTAGCTACATCAATCAGTTTTGATATTCCCAGCCAAAGCGCTGAAAGGAAACCGAAGATAAACATTAATGTCCCTACCGCTCCGAAGAAATGCATAGGTCTTCCTCCAAAACGACTTACAAACCAAAGTGTTACCAAATCCAGAAATCCTCTTACAAATCTTTCTGTTCCGAATTTTGACGTACCGTAAGGTCTTGCCTGATGCTGTACTTCTTTCTCGGTAATTCTTCTGAACCCTGCATTGGCAGCCAATACCGGAATATATCTGTGCATGTCTCCATATACATCTACAGATTTTACTACCTGCTTTTTGTATGCTTTGAGACCACAATTGAAATCGTGAAGATAAACCCCTGAAACTTTTCTTGCTGCTGCATTGAATAGTTTTGACGGAATATTTTTCGTCATTACATTATCAAAACGCTTCTTTTTCCATCCGGAAACGATATCATAATTGTCATGAATTACCATATTGTACAGTTCTGGAATTTCTTCCGGAAAATCCTGCAAGTCGGCATCCATGGTGATAACAACATCTCCGTTTGTTCTTGCAAAAGCAGCGTGAAGTGCCTGAGATTTCCCATAATTTCGGGAAAATTTAATAGCGTGGATCTGAGGATACTGTACTTTTAAGTTCTCAATAATACTCCACGACAAATCCGTACTTCCATCATCTACAAACCAGATTTCATAAGATAAATTACTGGTTTTACAGACTTTATCAATTCTTGAAAAAAGCTCTTCCAGAGAGTCTTCTTCATTCAGTAACGGAATAACTATAGATAAATTCATTTAATTTTAATAAAAATTAGGCTTCGTTTGTTTCTTCGGGCTGATAGATACTTCTTGTTCTGAAGAACGCTCCGAAAAACACCGACAAAACTACGTAAAATATAAGAATTGCTGCAAAATATCCTGAAAAATAACTTGCGGTAAGCATATCTTTTCCTTTTACAGCCTCTGGGCTAAAGCTTTGTACCCTTTCATTATACTTCTGATCAAGCTCATCAATATCTTTTTGATGCTTTAAAATTTTTCTTGCCGAAGTATATTCTGTATCCAATTCCGACTTCTGTCTCTGAACATATTGATAGTTCAAAAGCTTTTTGGCATCTGTATCTACAAAGTTTAAAAATGCATAAATACTGAAGATCGAAAGAATTCCTCCGATGAACATCGGAACGAATGCTCTTTTGAATGCTTCTTTAAAAGTTACCACTCTATGGTTGTTCCAATAAGTTTTTACAGACCAAAACGCGGCACCCGCATATAAAATCGGAAGCACAAAAGCATTGGCTTTCAGTGATATATCAAAATAATTGATTCCTGAAAAAAAAGTGTACACTACAAAGAAAACGATCATTGTAGCGATAAAAAGTATAATTCCTAGTGTTGATGGACTTTTCGTCATGTTAAATTTTTTAGAAAAAAGTTGAAAAATTATTCCCCTAAATGTCAGCTGTTTAGCTCTACGACTGCATTTTTTCGACAAATTTTCTTTAATAAAGTTTTGAAGTTTACAAATATTTCCTACCTTTGCAACGGCAAGTCCTAAACAACCAGCTCCTGAGAATCCTCCAGGGTGGGAACGCAGCAAAGGTAATTGGTCGTAGCGGTGTGATTTAGGTAGCTTGCCATTTTTTTTTGGTTTAAAGTGAGAAGAGAGGTAATTTGATAATTATCTTTTTTTGTTTTTAATACCTTACGCATCATTTTCATTTTTCTAATTTTCAGTTTCCCTCTTTCTTATTATTGATTAAAATTCGAACGTCTCTCCCAATTTTGGTAAAACAAGTTCTACATTTTTATCTGCGAAATGCTTTAACGCACTTTCATGATTGATTTCAATGGCAGGGAAAGTATCAAAGTGACATCCGATTACTTTTGGTGTTTTTAATAATTCTGCTGCTGCGAAAGATGCTTTTCTTGGGCACATTGTGTAGTGGCTTCCGATTGGAAGGATAGAAAGGTCAATATTCCCATATAACCTTGGGAATAGCTCCATATCCGCCATTACTCCTGTATCTCCAGCTAAATACACGTTTTTACCTTCAGGAAGTCTGAAAATATACCCTACAGGAACACCTCCGTAACTTCCATCCGGGAAAGAACTTGTATGGTGAGCCGGAACCATGGAAATTTTAAGATCATCGATTTTTGCCGATCCTCCTAAGTTCACATCGTCTGTATTTTTTGCCTGCTTAAAGTACCCGCACACTTCAGGCACTCCGATTACTGTAGCTTCCGGATAATGTTGTAATACTTCCGCTACATCAGCAATATGATCTCCGTGTGCGTGAGTCAACAGGATGTAATCGATTTTCTGAGCGGCAATATCAAAGCCTGATTCCGCTTTTTTGTAGTTGTAGAAAGGGTCACTTAAAATTGTTTTGTCCTTGTACGTGAACAGAAAACAATTTTGCCCTAAAAATTGTATTTTCATTGTAAATTTAATTTCAATTATTATTAAACACAAATGACTCAAATAATTTCACAAATAACACAATGAGGTGATATCATGAAATTATTTGTGCCATCTGTGTTTTTTTAAAACGCAAAGCGTTGTTTATTTACTTTACTATTTCGACGGGAATTTATCTTCAATGAGTCTCAGATTGATCCCATGTTCCAGATAAGCTTTACAACCGTCTAAAACTGTCGTAAAACCACCTGTATTGTCATTAACCTGTCTTAGCATCTCTTCACCTGTTTGAGTGAAGCCATAACTCTTAATGACAACGAGAGTTCCTTTTTCCATGGTTTTAAACTCATAGTCTACGTTTACTGAAGGCTCTCCCCATACTGTTTTAATCAGCTGGTTCGGAATAATCTGATGAACATTTACCACGTTTTTCACGCCGTACATTTCCCATTCCCAGGTTACTGTTTTCCCTTCTTCTAATTTTCCGGTAGATTTTGTAAACCAGAAATTAGTGGTTACTTCAGGATTGATGAATGCTTCAAAAACAACTTCAATCGGTTTTCTGATAAGCATTTGCGCTTCAACATAGACATTGGAACTCATGATATACTATTTTAGATTTAGTTAAATAAATTAAGTCCAGCTGCTGTAAGAATTGCCATTATAAATGTCATAATTCCTACCTGCTTTAGATACTGATCTAATTCTTTCGGCTCTTTTACCGACATGATACTTCTTCTCAGTTTTGTCAAAGGAAACATTAAGATCATCACAATAAAAGCATAATAGTTTTGTTGCTCAAAGAATCCATTAATCCCCAGGAAAGCCAAGATCAATATCAATGGAAGATTTAACAGGATCATTTCATAAATCATTGCATTTTTGAATCCGATTCTCAATGCAAAACTGTTTTTTCCTGATAGTTTATCACTTTCAATATCTCTCATATTGTTCAGGTTCAAAACTGCCATACTCATCATCCCTACTGCAGTTCCTGGCAACAGCATATCCCAGCTGAATGTTTTTGTAAACAGGAAATAACTTCCGCATACAGAAACCAGTCCGAAGAAAATAAAGACAAAAATATCTCCCAATCCCATATATCCGTAAGGCTTCTTCCCTACTGTATATCCGATTGCTGCTAAAATACTTGCTAATCCCAGTCCAATGAAAATATAAAACTCATTCATATATTCAGGAATGAAAGCCACATACAATAATGCAATGGTAGCAATAAAAGATAATGCCGAAAACAGGATCACAGCATTTTTCATTTGTTTTGCTGTAATTTTACCTGATGCTACCGCTCTTGCTTCAGCTTCATTGATTCTCTTTGCATCAGTTCCTTTTACTCCATCTCCATAATCGTTGGCATAATTTGATAAAATCTGATATAAAAGCGTTACCAAAAGTGCAAGAGCAAAAATTTTCCAATCCCAGATTCCTCCTTCTCTGTAAAGTCTCCATTTTGCAATGAAAGCTCCCATAATAATCCCACTTAAAGAAAGCGGTAAAGTTCTGAGCCTCGCGGCTTTTATCCAATCTGTCATAAATTTATAAGTAATGAGCAATGGGTAATAAGTAATGAAAAAGATTTCTCATTATTTATTACTCATCGCAAATGTTATGATATCCATTTATCGTCTCCGAAGTTTGGTTTTCTCTTTTCCAGGAATGCATTTCTTCCTTCCTGAGCTTCTTCTGTCATATAAGCAAGACGCGTTGCTTCTCCTGCAAATACCTGCTGACCAACCATTCCATCGTCTGTAAGGTTCATCGCAAATTTCAACATTCTGATAGACATTGGAGATTTTCCTAGGATTTCCTGTGCCCACTCATACGCAGTATCTTCTAATTCTGCATGAGGAACTACTTTATTTACCATTCCCATTTCGAAAGCTTCTTGAGCGGAATAGTTTCTTCCTAAAAAGAATATTTCACGTGCTTTTTTCTGCCCAACCATTTTAGCCAGGTAAGCAGATCCATAACCACCATCAAAGCTGGTAACATCAGCATCTGTCTGCTTGAAAATTGCATGCTCTTCACTTGCTAAAGTAAGGTCACATACTACATGAAGAGAGTGTCCGCCTCCTACAGCCCATCCAGGAACTACCGCGATTACCACTTTTGGCATAAAACGAATTAAACGTTGTACTTCCAGAATGTTTAAACGGTGTCTTCCATCTTCTCCTACATACCCTTGGTGACCTCTTGCTTTTTGATCTCCTCCACTACAGAAAGCCCAACCTCCATCTTTAGGACTTGGCCCTTCTCCTGAAAGTAAAACAACACCTATTGAAGGGTCTTCGGAAGCGTCATAGAAAGCATCGTATAATTCTGAAGTTGTTTTAGGTCTGAAAGCATTACGTACTTCCGGTCTGTTGAAAGCGATTCTTGCTACACCATTACATTTTTTATAGGTAATATCTTCGTATTCCTTGGCGGTTTTCCACTCAATCATTTTGTTAAAATTTTTCTCAAAGATACGGAATTACAGAGAATTTCTAAGGGTGAAATTTAGGGATCATTTCTATAAATAAGAGATATTTTTCATGATGAGTTTTGAAAGGAGATCTTTAAGAATATGTTGTGAAGAATAATATTTTTTTATTAAAAACACAAAAGCCGAAACATTGCTGTTCCGGCTTCTATATTGAGTTATCAAATGATTATTTTGCTGGTGCTGCTGCGCTTAACTCAGCTTCTTTAGCTTTCATTTCTTTAACTTTATCCATGTTTTTAGTTACAACATAAATTTCCTTTAATGTAGTAACTGCATCGATATTCTTCGGTGCCACTTTATACCAACTTTCTGCAAATGGTAAAGCTTTGTTGAATCTTTCTCTTCTTGCATCAATTAGTTTAGAAGCGTCATCCGGCTTATCTTTTCTCAAAGCGTTGATTTCTGATACGATTTTAGCATCGTCACCGATAGTTGTATACACTAAGTTCTGATAAGCATCTGCAAAATCAGGCTTAAGTTCTACTGCTTTCTTGAACGATTCTAAAGCATCTGCAACAGTAGCAGGAGTTTTAGACTGCATTACCCCAAGGTTGTACCAGTTTGTAGCATCGTTAGGATTTTTTGCTAACTGCTCTTTTAAACCATTAATAAATTTATCTGTGTTTCCTGATTGAAGGAAAGCATTTGTCTGAGCTTCTTTAAGCTTAGCATTGTTCGGGAATTTAGCTAATCCTTTTTCAATGATTACAAGAGCTTCATTTCCTTTTTTCGCGTTAAGAAGTAATGATGTTAATGTTTCATATAAATCCGGTTCTACACTTTTAGTCTGCTCAGTTTTGAAGTCTGAATAATCAGGGTTTTTCTTCATTAATTCCCAAGTAGCTTTATCTAAATTCACAACCTGTCCGCTTTTTTTCTCTTTTGCAGTATAGGTAGTTTCTACTCCTGTGAATCCTGAATTAACAAGGTCTGTATATATTTTAATAGATTCATCACTGTTATTAGCTAACGCGTGGCTCAATCCTGCATAATACATGTATATTTTATTGTCCTGTCCAGCAGTTTTCAATAAGTCATAAACTTCTACAAACTTAGGAGCTGCAACGGCATAATTTTTTGCATTATATGCATCCATAGCAGCTTTGTTAGCAGCTTGAAGTTGAGCATTCAAAGCATTTGCATCTTTCTGTCCAAAAACAAAAGCAGATGCTACGATAGCTATACCTAAAATTAGTTTCTTCATAATAACTATTTTATATTAATTGTACAATTTATTCTTCAGAATCAGAATTCTCATTTTCAGCCTGTGATGCTGTATTATCGTCTTCAAGGTTATCAAACAGTGATCCTACTCCTTCCTGAGTTCCTTCTTCAATTTCTCCCTCCATTTCTTCAGAATCTTCTTCCACATCTTTATCCATTTCTACTTTTGCAATGGCTGCAATTTCGTCATTTTTCTTAAGATTGATAAGCTTCACCCCTTGAGTATTTCTTCCCATTACTCTCATTTCATCCATTCCCATTCTGATGGCAACACCAGATTTATTGATAATCATCAATCCATCTTCGTCTGTTACGTTTTGAATGGCAATCAGATTTCCTGTTTTTTCGGTAATGTTTAGGGTGATAACTCCTTTTCCTCCTCTGTTCGTAATTCTGTAGTCTTCTACTGCAGTTCTCTTACCGTATCCTTTTTCAGATACTACAAGTACTGTTTCGTTCTCTACATCATTCACAACAATCATACCAATAGCCTCATCATTGTCTTCCATCGCAATACCACGTACTCCGATAGAGCCTCTACCTACTTCTCTTACTTTTTCTTCAGGGAAACGGATACATTTACCATTTTTAGTAGCGATCATGATCTGAGAAGTACCATTAGTAAGGTAAGCACCCAATAACTGGTCATTATCTCTAATCTCAATAGCATTTACCCCATTTACTCTTGGTCTTGAATATGCTTCCAATGATGTTTTCTTGATAGTTCCGTTTTTGGTTACCATCACTACGCTCATTTGGTTTACGTACTCAGAATCCTTAAGGTTGTTCGTTCTGATATATGCTTTGATCTTATCGTCCGGTTCAATGTTGATAAGGTTTTGTACTGCTCTTCCTTTTGCAGTTTTTGAACCTTCAGGAATTTCAAATACTCTTAGCCAGTAACATCTTCCTTTTTCTGTAAAGAACAACATATATTGGTGGTTTGTTGCTGATACAATATATTCAAGGAAGTCTGAATCTCTTGTAGTTGCAGCTTTATTACCTACACCACCTCTGCTTTGAATTTTGTATTCTGAAAGTGAAGTTCTCTTAACATATCCTGCGTGAGAGATTGTAAGAACTACAGATTCATTTGGAATAATATCTTCAATAGACATTTCTCCTCCTGAGTAATCAATTTCAGTTCTTCTTTCGTCACCATATTTTTCTTTGACTTCGATCAATTCGTCTTTGATGATCTGGAATCTTCTTGGCTCGTTCGCAAGAATATCTTCCAAATTAGCAATTTCTTTCATGATTGTATCGTACTCATCACGGATCTTATCAAGCTCCATTCCTGTCAAACGAGCTAATCTAAGATCTAGAATCGCCTGAGCCTGAATTTCAGAAAGTTCGAATGCTTCGATCAAGCCTTCTTTCGCTGCCTGAGGATTCGCACTGTGACGGATAATTGAAATAGCTTTATCTAATGAATCCTGGCTTCCGATTACTTTCATGAAACCTTCAAGGATGTGCGCTCTTTCTTTTGCTTTTTTAAGCTCAAACTGAGTTCTTCTTACGATTACCTCATGTCTGTGCTCTACAAAGTGATGAATGATATCTTTTAAATTCAGTTGTTCAGGTCTTCCGTGTACCAACGCAATATTATTAACGCTGAAAGAAGTCTGAAGTGCGGTATATTTATATAAAAGGTTCAGTACAACATTTGGAATAGCATCGTTTTTCAATTCGTAAACAACACGAAGTCCTTTTCTGTCTGATTCATCTCTGATCTCGTGGATACCAGGAATTTTCTCGTCTTTAACAAGTTCTGCTGTTCTGGCAATCATTTCAGCTTTGTTAACCTGATAAGGAACTTCTGTTACAATAATTGCATTTCTGTTTCCGATTTCTTCGAAGTTAACTTTTGCTCTCAATACAACTCTTCCTCTTCCCGTATGGAAAGCGTCTCTCACTCCGTCATATCCGTAGATAATACCTCCTGTAGGGAAATCCGGAGCAATGATATGCTGCATTAATTCGTCGATGGTAACATCTTTATTATCAATATAAGCACAAATTGCATCTACTGATTCTGATAGGTTATGTGGCGCCATATTCGTTGCCATACCTACCGCAATACCTGAAGCACCGTTTACCAAAAGGTTAGGGATTTTCGTAGGCATTACTGTTGGCTCCTGCAAACTGTCGTCGAAGTTATTCTGGAAGTCAACCGTTTCTTTGTCAAGGTCAGAAAGAACCTCATCAGAGATCTTTTTCAGTCTTGCTTCAGTATAACGCATTGCTGCAGGCGGGTCACCATCCATAGAACCGAAGTTACCCTGTCCGTCTACCTGAGGGTAACGTAAGCTCCAGTCCTGAGCCATTCTCACCATCGCATCGTATACAGAAGAGTCTCCGTGCGGGTGATATTTACCCAAAACGTCCCCAACAATTCTCGCAGATTTTAAATATTTTCTATTCGAAAAAACCCCTAGTCCATACATACCGTAAAGTACTCTTCTATGAACGGGTTTCAAGCCGTCTCTTACGTCTGGTAGCGCTCTTGAAACGATAACCGACATCGAATAATCGATATAAGACGACTTCATTTCATCAACAATGTTGATAGGAATCAGTCTTTCTCCTTCTTTTTGCATAAACAAATTTTATTATAATGATAGTCAGACCCTTAGCTGGAAGTCTGAAAATTATTTATTTTGAATTTTTATTAACGGGCTAATTTACGAAAAAAATGCCGATTTTTGCCCTAGAATTTATCCACAAAATCTTAAAAATTCTTAAAATATGAGCGTATTAAGTATAACTTTCCATTGTACAAAAAATAATCTGGAAGAATGGGAAAATTATATTGACGAAACATTGGTTTTAATGACCGAAAATCTGATGGATGTGAATCAGTATATTCTTTCGGAAGTTCACAGTGATTATATTGATGAAGGAAAGAATTACAACCTTCTGTTAATCTTTGATAATGATGATTTAAGAAATGACTTCCTTGAAAGTGAGCTGAAAAATATTGCTGAGCATATTGAAAATAAATTCGGACAGGAGGTATTAATCTTTGATACCCTATTAAATCCGAAAAAATCAAGGTTATAATACCAAAAAGAAAAGCACTGAAATTTCTTCAGTGCTTTTTTTATTATCTGTGGTGTCTATGACCACGTCCTTTGCCTTTGTGGTGATGACCACGATCTTCGTAAATATAAACCGTCTTGGTATGACCAGGCGCATAATATCTAGCACTACCACCATAAACTCTTTTCTCATGACCGGGAGGCATTCTTCTTCCATGAGGCTCATGTACTACACATGATGCTAGCATGAACACTACCGCACCTGCTCCCATAATCTTAAACATACTTTTCATTATTTTCACTTTTTCAAACTTAGAAGCGAAATATATCAAGGTTAATACCAAAATAGCTTCAATGAAAAAATTAACTATTGAATTTCTGTTTTTTATATTTTTTTAATACCCGTTTCTTTTCTTCACCTGTCCCGGGGCATAATCTTTTGCGCTTCCGCCATATATTTTTTTAGCCTGTCCCGGCGGTACTTTTTTCACCCTATTGCCATTGTCATGAACAACACAGGATGTTAGCATTAATCCTACTATAAGAGCACCTGTAATTTTAAACATATTTTTCATTATTTCACTTTTCAAAGTTAATCATGAATATACAAGGTTGGTGCCAATGGTAGAATTCAAGATTTAACCATCAACTTAAGAGTTAATAATTTATTGCAATGATTTTTTCTTATTAGATTATTTCGCTTCTTTTTTCCATCATGACCAGATCTTTCCATGCTCCGTTGAGTTTCCCTATTTTCTTACGAACACCTACCACTCTAAAGCCGTTTTTCTGATGAGATTTTATTGCCATTTCATTTTCGGAGAAGATATTGGTCTGTAATGTCCAGAATCCGTGATCTTCACTATCCAAAATCAGCTTTTTAAGCAATACAGAACCCAAACCCTTACCTTGATATTCATTATCAAAATAAATGCTTACTTCTGCAACTCCCTTAAAGCATTCTCTTTTGCTTACAGGTTTTAAAGCACACCATCCCACCACTTCGTTATTTTCGTTTTCCAATACCCAACGACAATCGTTGAAATACTGCATATTCCAGGCTTCAACGGTTGGTACTTCTGTTTCTAAAGTAGCGATTCCGCCATCTACTCCCTGCTTAAAGATTTCCAAGACTCTTGCTTCGTCATTGGGAAGCATTTCTCTTAATTCGTAATTCATTATGATTAGTGATATTTTCTTTTATACTTTCTTTTAATTCTTGAATAGTGGGTTTGCTTGCTTTTTTCATCTTCTGAAACTACGCTGATATTTCCATCAACTTCCAGAACAGATAGCTTAACATTTTTAATATTCTCTATCCCATGCTCTCTTATCTCTTCTTCCAATTCGCCCTGTGTAATCTTCACTCTATTAAGTGCTGCCTGATCTGCAATACCGTCTTTGATCAGAACTACAGGGTCATCTTCCATCAATGTTTCAAAAGAACGACTGGAAAACATGAATCTTTTAAGAATAAAATTAGCAACAAACAAAACTAATGCCGCAACAATACCTCCTTCAAGTGAAGTATTGGAGCCTACCATAGCATTCTGAACTGCATTGGAAATTAATAACAGTAAAACCACGTCTCCGGCATTCAGTTGGGAAAGTTGATTTTTACCAAACAAACGAATCGCAATTACCATAAAAAGATAAACGCAAAGGGAACGAAAAACAACGTTAAGTATAGGATCCATCATTTTTTTATCTAATCAAATGTATTGATTTTTATGATTGCTTCAGCTTATATCTTTTAATCTTCAATAAATTCTCCATTTTCAACAACCTCATGTTTTGTTGGTATAGGATTTGAACATTTTCCTAAAATATTTTTCATGAAGAAGCAATTATTTCTATACATAAGCATTCTAATCATTTTTATTTCATGCAAAAAAAATACTACCCCATCAGCTACCTCCGATAATACAGCCATCGGAATGCAGGTAGATGAACTTTATAAAAAGTATGGTAAGTCTAATGAAGCCATCTATAACGAGCCTATTTCTAATAATTTATTCTCTAAGGACTTAAAAAGTATTTTAGAAGATGCAATAAATGCCTCAAAAACGGATATTGAAAAAGTAAAGAATAGTGATCATCCTGATGAAAAGCCTTTGATATTTGAAGGCGCTATTTTCTCAAGCTTATATGAAGGATATACCGATTATAAAATCGAGGCTATTACTGTCAAAGGAAAGACTGCAGAGGCTCTTGTTCAATTTGAATATGATATGGCAAGTCCAAAGATAATATGGAAGGATAAAATAGAACTGATTAATATGGATAAAAAATGGAAAGTTGACAATATCGTTTTTGATTCTATCAAAAGTTCCAGAGATCTTAAAACTGAAATGAAAGGTTTTATACAGAATACCCATCAATAGAAAGACCGCTTATAAAAGCGGTCTTAATTTTTTTATGGACATTGAACGATTGGAATTTCGCTGCAAAATACTTTATCCGCCCATTCGCAATACGTACAATACTGTTTTGGCTGCCCTCCGTACACTGACTTCAAATCTACTTTAGTCAGTTTCTTTAAATTTTTCATATAGTTTTAATTTTATGGTTTGACAAAACTAATATGATTATTTTATTAAATTATTACAGTTTTACCTATATTTTTTATAGAATTTTAATTTATAATACAAAATAAAAACACATTTAAAATACATAACTTAAACAGTTAAAGCAAGATAAGTTATTCATAACATTTCTTGATTATTATTTTGTCCGAAAACCTCATCATCAAAGGTTTTACAGATTAAAGACAAGGTAACCCAAGAAGGTCCATTTCAGAGCTCCACAGCATCTTTGCTTTTCCTTTGGAATCTAATTCAAAGATTGCTCTTTCAGGAAATTGGCAATTGGATCCTGATTTTTTATTATACCATTTAAAATCATCGTAATAGGTGAAGTAAAGATTTTTATAGTTTCCGTAAACCAAGGGATTGTAGTTTCCGAATCCATAATTGTTTTCTGTACTTTCTTTAGCAGCAGATTTTTTTATAGTTTTATTGATTTCTTTATAATCATTCTCATATTTCAAGGGAATTTCTTTTTCTGAAGCAATTAGCGGATGCCCGATTTGGCTTTTATCAACATTGAGAATATAGGCTATATAATCGTTTCCACATTCTGTAGATTGAAACACCACTCTTTTGATTTTACATTCTTGGAAGGATTGAGTTCCATAAACAAAATAGCTGTCCTTCATTTCTTTTTTAAAGATATCCTCAAACCTTTTATTATAAATTAATCGATCTACAGACAAAGTATCATAGTATTTATAATCCTTCATATCTTTACCATATATCCACGGAAGAGAGTCTTTGGCAAGGAAGTTTTCATATTTTTTGGATAACGGCAGATCATCATATCCAAACTGAACCGGCATACAGATAGCAATATCTTTATCCGTCAATTGATACACTCCAAATACTGTATTTTTATCTAATTGATATTCTATTTCATTAACTTTAATACTATCTGTTTTCTGAGTTTTTGCTTCAACAGATGTTGTAGATGCTGGTTTTTCTTTTTTACATGATAAAAGAAGCGGAAACAACGCCAGAATTGTATATTTTCTCATGATTAACATTTGGATTTGGTAGTGGTAAAAATAAAAAAAGAATCTGCTTTCGCAAATTCTTTTGTATATTTAGATTGATCTATTTTATTCTAATTCTCTCTTCAGGAATTTTCCTGTCAAACTCTTTTTAGATTTCACAATTTCTTCGGGGGTTCCCTGAGCTACAATCTGTCCACCATGTTTTCCTCCTTCCGGTCCTACGTCTATGATGTGGTCTGCAAGTTTAATTACATCCATATTATGTTCAATAATAATGAATGAATTTCCAAGCTCTACTAATTTATTAATTGCATCCATCAGAATTTTAACATCTTCAAAATGTAATCCGGTGGTAGGCTCATCCAGAATATATAAGGTATTCCCGGTTTGTCTTTTTGCCAGTTCTGTTGCCAGTTTGATACGTTGTGCTTCACCTCCTGAAAGAGTAGTTGACTGTTGCCCCAGTGTAATATATCCCAACCCTACGTCCTGTAATGTTTTTACTTTTGCAAAAATCTTAGGAATCGGCTGGAAAAACTCTACTGCTTCATCAATGGTCATATCCAATACATCGGAGATAGATTTTCCTTTGTAGCGAACCTCGAGTGTTTCTCTGTTGAAACGTTTTCCGTTACATGTTTCGCAATGAACGTATACATCTGGAAGGAAATTCATTTCAATAACTTTCAATCCTCCACCCTGACAGGTTTCACATCTTCCGCCTTTTACATTGAAAGAGAATCTTCCTGGTTTGTAACCTCGGATTTTACTTTCTGGTAATTCGGCAAAAAGGTTTCTGATATCTGTAAACATTCCGGTATATGTTGCAGGATTTGAACGCGGTGTTCTTCCGATCGGCGTCTGGTCCACGTCTACAATTTTATCAATATTATCAAGTCCTTCAATCTTTTTATATGGTAAAGGCTCCTGAACCGCTCTGTAAAAATGCTTATTAAGAATTGGATATAGTGTTCCGTTAATCAGTGAAGATTTTCCACTTCCTGAAATTCCGGTTACCACAACCAGTTTTCCTAATGGAACATCAAGCGTTACGTTTTTAAGGTTATTTCCTGTAGCTCCCTTTAACAGAATATTTTTACCGCTTCCTGTTCTTCTTTCTGCCGGAACTTCAATTTTTCTTTTCCCGTTGATATATTGTGCGGTAATGGTATCTGCTTTTAAAAGATCTTTTGGTTTTCCCTGCCAAAGAATTTCTCCACCGAATTTTCCTGCTCTTGGACCAATATCCAGAACCTCATCGGCTTCCAGAATCATATCTTTATCATGCTCTACCACCAAAACAGAGTTACCAATATCTCTAAGGTTTTTCAGAGAATGGATCAGTCTTTCATTATCTCTTTGGTGAAGTCCGATACTTGGCTCATCCAAGATGTACAATACATTCACAAGCTGAGACCCGATCTGTGTGGCAAGACGAATTCTTTGAGATTCTCCTCCTGAAAGGGTTTTCGAACTTCTGCTCAAGCTTAAATAATCTAAACCTACATCCAGTAAGAACTGAAGTCTTGTTTCGATTTCCTTTAAAATCTCGTGAGCAATTATTTTATTTTTTTCAGAAAATTTATCTTTAACGTCAGCTAACCATTCTTTTAAGTCTGATAAACTTAAACCATTCACCTCAGCAATATTTTTACCATCAATTTTAAAGCTTAAGCTTGAGGGCTGAAGACGTGTTCCATGACATTCCGGACAGGTTTCTTCAGTTGTAAAGTGTCTTTCCAGTAAAACGGCTTCATAGGATTCTTTTTCATCAATCATTTCTTCCATGAACGCAATTAAACCATCGAAACTGATCTTTATCTTCTTGGTAATTCCTGCATATTTCAGATCTTTATTAAACTCTTTATGACATCCGTTGTAAATATAGTCCAAAGCCTCTTCAGGAATATCCTGTAACGGAGTTGTCATTCCCAATCCGAAGATTTCAAGGATGTTTTTGATCTGTGCAAGAATCCATTTATTAGACTTAATGTCTTCCAGCGGTAACAATCCGCCCTGATTGATTGATAGCTTAGGGTTATCTACAAAATAATCTGTATTGATCTTTTTAATCGTTCCCAAACCTTTACAGTCCGGACAGCTTCCTTTTGGAGAGTTGAATGAAAATGTATTTGGTTCCGGTAATGCCAATGAATGTCCTGTTTCGGCATCCATTAGGTTTTTGGAGAAATATTCAATATCTGTACTTCCCAGCTTCTGGATTCCGATAATCCCTTCTCCCATGTCCATCGCTGTACGTAGAGATTTTTCCATTCTGCCTTCTGAAGCGCTTTCTCCGATGATCCAACGGTCTATTACGATGTCAATATCATGGGTTTTATAACGGTCAAGCTTTAAATCATATTCAATATCCTGCAATTCACCATCAATTCTTGCCTGTCCATACCCTTTTTTCGCCATCTGTACGAAAAGCTCGTGGTAATGTCCTTTTCTGGAACGTACAACAGGAGCCAATAACATGATCTTCTCTCCTTTGTAGTTTTCTTTAATGGCATCCAGAATCTGATCTTCTGTATAACTTACCAACTTCTGCCCTGTAGACAAAGAGTAAGCATCTGAAACTCTTGCATACAGAAGACGTAAAAAATCATAGAGTTCTGTAACAGTTCCTACTGTGGAACGAGGGTTTTTATTGGTTGTTTTCTGCTCAATGGCAATAACTGGTGAAAGTCCTTCAATTTTATCTACATCAGGACGCTCCAGCCCGCCCAAAAACTGACGTGCATAAGCAGAGAATGTTTCTATATAACGACGCTGACCTTCCGCAAAAATTGTATCAAAGGCAAGTGACGATTTTCCGCTTCCTGAAAGCCCGGTAATTACTACCAGCTCATTGCGTGGAATTTTAACATTAATATTCTTCAGGTTGTGTTCACGTGCTCCGTAAACTTCTATATATTCTGTTGATTTGCTCATAATTTGGAGTGACTTTGCCTGAAAATCACAACGTGCAAAATTACGGAATTTTATGGAATTTTTTTTATTATCTGGAGCATAAATTTGTTTATAAATTCTTTTATATACGTTTATATTTCTTTTCGATTTGGAAGATGATTAAGAAGATTATACTGTGAAATGATGGAATAAGTTTTGGCTAAAGCCTATGGATGTGTGCCTATAAAAAACGGGCTGAAGACCGTTTCTGTTGAATTATTTTATTATGATTATTACTTACAGATTAATCATAAGATATTTGTGAAAAAAAAATGTCGTATTTCTACGACATTTAATATTATAATTTAAATTTTTACATATCCTGAAACTCAACGTCTTCGTTAGTTACTTTCACAAGGTATTCTATTCCATCTATCGCTTTGGCAATAATCTGATTTCTAAGAATATTTGCCATATTTTCCCAATATGCTCTTCCATAGAAAGAATAATTCTGCGGAACAATTTCTACCTCAACTGTTCTTACAAAACCTTCTTTAGGTTTGTTGCTGATCATGGTTCCTCTTCTTACTCTTACTTCCCTTAATTCATCTTTCAGAATCATTCGGCAATAGTTTTTTACGTCTTCAAGGGAAATAATCTTATCTCTTGTAGTCAATGCATATTTATAAGCCTGAATGCTGTCTGTTCCTTTTTGTTCTTCAGCACCACCCAATGTTTCGGAAAGCAATACTACGGTCTGAGATTTCAATTGATTGGAAAGCTCTGTTCCCGGACGCATATGGTTGGCAAAAGTACAGTGAGTAACCCAGAATGAAGCATAAGTGTGGTCTGTTTTTTCCACAGGTTCCATGATCACATAGTTCAGTTCCTGTCTGATATTTCTTTTGGCATTATTTACTTTCTGCACCATGGATTTCATCTTGTCAGACATTTCACTCAGAACGCCTTTCACGTTATCTCTGTTCAGAAGTGAAAATGCAGCAATTTCATCCCTGGTAAGCTCGAGAACGTTTGCGATCATATCTACGGCATTTCTGCTGGTGAAGCGCTCCATTCCTCCTTTTCTTACGGTGTATAATCCTTTTTTAAGATCATCAGCAGGAGTAAAAGGGATCTCGGTATATTTTCTTCCGTCTCCATCCTGAACCTCATCTACATATAGGAAGTGCTCTCCTTCATCTGTTACCAAAGGAATATTATTTCCCATTATATCAAGGCTGTATTCTGTTTTTTTCCAACCTCTGTTGTAGATTGGGAAGGCATTCAATACAAATGAGAAATTGTCAAGAATTTCTGCAGAGAATTGTGGTGGGAATTCAAAAGTAAGCCATAGATAACGCTTATTATCAATATATTTTGTTACTTCTTCTTTTGAAGCAAGGAATTCAAGATTCTGCGGAAGCTGTCCAGGCTCTGAGAAAAGGCTATTGGAAATTCCGGTAATCTCAATGAACTTATGACGATAAATGCTCTTTATATCTTCAATTACTTTATTTCGAATGGATTGTTCTTTAAACATTTGTTCGTATCCATCCACTTGATTTTCTGTAAGATAACTTAATCCCTCTCTTACAAATAAAGGATTCCCATTACTTGACACTGTAATATAAGGCAATAGCTTATACACAAAATCCAGATGCTCAAATGCTGGGTTGGAGCAAAATATACTTAAATATTTAGGGAAATTTTCGCTTACATATTTGCTTACATCAACTCCTACGGTAATTTTTCTATAATCTTCGGGTTTCCCCTGAAATCTTGCAATAGGAATTTTATTGAAACGGTCATCAATACTGTAACAGGTATTCCCTACAAACATAATAGAAGTATGTACTTTATTGATTCTTACATTTCCTACAGGCGTGAATGGGATATTCAATTGCTTATCAGACTCCGATTTTATAGTAGAAGTCATCTGCTTACGGAAGAAAAATTCTGTATGTTCCAACAAGACCTCAGAAGATTCATAAGGTTGTGTAAAAGCAACGGAGTGTGCCGGAATAGGATGTGTGTAAATAGATGGGGTTAACAGTTTTGCCAGTTTTTCTAAAATTCGGGCGTTGACTGTCTGTATTTCGTTATTTGCTTTGAAAACTTCTGTACTGAATGCGTCTATCAATAGTTTTACAAACGGATCTAAAGACTGTGGGCTTTTCAGTCCCCAAACTTTAGTTGCATTCTGAAGCATTCTTGCTTTTACTGATTCTTTAGAATAAATATTCTGATCTAAATTCATAATTTTTTTTCGCTGTTAGAAATATTAATCAATAGACATCGGGCTTAGGAACAGTTCCGTTGAAAAACTGAAACGTTCTCCTGTTTCATCCATCTTGGCATTGATGGCAATTCTTACTTTCTTTTTGATTTCGGTGTGTTCTTTAGTATCGTAGCTGTGTTCTACAAATTGTATATTGGCATCTATCTGCGGCTGTACAATCCTCGGTTCATACTCGTGGATCTGCCTTCTAAGGCTTTTGATAAAAACGCTTTCCCAAATGGCACTTGTCACCCCATTATCAAATTCAAGGTTCCAAACATCATTTCCATAGTTTTCATCGTATCTGTTTTCTCCTTTTTTGGTGGTGATCAGCAGCATAATATTATGGGCTATACTTTCTCCCATATCGCAGGTATCGATACTGCCTCCTTCTGTCATTAGTGTAGACGGTACAAAGGGCATTCTGTAATTTGGTGTATCCATAACTTATTGTTTTTACTTCATGGTTCCGTTTCCTTAAAAACGAAATACCAAAATACACATTTTCACTAAATAATTGCCATAATAAATTAAAATATTATTCAAAAAGAAGGACCTTCAAACTGAATTGAAAGCCCTTAATCTATTATCTATATTATATTCATTCTTTTACTTAGTTAGCTATTTGCCTTTTTCCTATTAATAAAATAATACACTGGAAGCCCAAGAAGAACTAATAGAAACCCTGGCCATGTATATTGTTGCTTATATATTAAAAGGAGAATACAAAAACAAGTTCCTATCACCAAATAAATGATTGGAGTAACCGGATATAACCATGTTTTATAAGGTCTTTCCAATGCCGGTTGCTTTATTCTCAAATAAATTACCCCAAAAACAGTAATCATATAAAACAGAACGATCACAAAGGAAATCATATCCAGTAAGTTTCCGTACTGCCCGCTCAAACATAATAGAGAAGCCCAAACACCCTGCATCCATAATGCGTTTTCTGGAACTTCATTCTTGTTATTCTTCACCGCCGACTGAAAGAACATTCCATCTTTTGCCATAGTCTGGAAAACCCTGGCACCGGCTAAGATCAATCCATTATCACATCCAAAAGTAGAAATCATAACCAACAAGGCAATAATAATAGTTCCTGCACTTCCAAAAATATTTTGTGATGCTGCTACTGCTACTCTGTCATTAGCTGCAAATGCAATCGAATCCCTGTCCAATGCATTTAAGTAGACAAAATTTACCGCGATATAAAGAATCATTACAGCTGAAGTACCATAGATCATTGATTTTACTACATTTTTCTTAGGGTTTTCTATTTCCCCCGATACAAATGTTACACTTTCCCATGCCACAGAACTGAAAACAGACCCAACCATAGCAGCAGCAATACCTCCCAATAAAGTCATCCCACCAATCGGCTCCCAACCTTCTTTTAAGAAATTACCACTTATATCTTTTTTAAGATTGCTAAAAGCATCTGTCCCCCAACTGAAATTTTCAGCCAAATGAGAAAAATCAACCAATATAAAACCTAATGCAATAAGCCCTATTAATGCTATGATCTTTGATCCTGTAAATATATTCTGAAGAATTTTACCACTTTGTACTCCTCGTGTATTGATATAGGTAAGCAAAAGTATTACAGCAATTGCTAAAATTTGTATCCATGTAATTTTAAACTCACCGCTTTGAAAGATAGGTGCAGCATCATTAAGAGAAGGAATAAGATACGCCGTAAATTTACCAAAGGCCATTGCTACAGCAGCAATTGTTCCTGTTTGTATCACTGTAAACAAGCCCCAACCGTACAAAAATCCCATTCTTTTTCCAAAAATCTCTTTCAGATAAGTATATTGTCCACCAGCTTTCGGAAACAATGCAGACAGTTCACCGTAACTTATTGCCGCAGCTACCGTCATTATACCTGTTATGATCCATACAACGATCATCCAGAATCCGGAGCCCATATTCCGCATCATGTCGGCACTTACAATAAAGATTCCGCTTCCGATCATAGACCCCATTACAAGCATAATGGCATCCCATAGTTTCAGTTTTTTTTGCATAGTCAAGTATAGGCGTCAAATATAAACAAATCTCTCATTCATTTTGAATTTTATTAAAATTTTACTGATCATCCTATTTTTTATCAATATTTATCAGTTTATGATTCGATTTTAATTAGTATTTTTGAGGAAAATATTAACAATGAAATTCAAAGCGATATTATTTGCGGCGGCTGTAAGTGCTTCTACTTTTGCTTTTGCACAGGCAACATCTCAAAAAAAAGTTGGTCCCCCAGCAGGAAGCGCTCTTGTAGGTGATGCTTACGGAGCAGGAGTTGCTTCCAACACTGAATCTAAAGCAATTTCTGTAGAAAAATTAGGAAAAAAACTTAAAAAAGAAAATAAAAAGCTGGAAAATGTAGCAATCAAAGGGAAAGTAACTGATGTTTGTGAGAAAAAAGGTTGCTGGTTAACCATCCAGACTGAAGATAATTCGCAGTTTTTCGTAAAAATGAAGGATTATGCTTTCTTCGTTCCAACTGCTTTAAAAGGTAAAAATGTAGTACTGGAAGGAAATGCAGAAAGAAAAGTAATTTCTGTTGATGAGCAAAAACATTATGCAGAAGATGCTAAGAAACCTCAGTCTGAAATTGATGCTATTACACAACCTAAAGAAGAAATTAGATTCCTGGCAAGCGGAATTAAAGTGGTGAACTAAAATTTCATACACTTATCTTTTGTTGATTTTACTAATTATGTAGATTCTTTATCTAAAAAGAGATGTACATTTTGTCATTCTGAAAGAATCTAAACATACTATTATCATAAAACCTCCGGAGCTTTTCCAGAGGTTTATTTTTATAGGTTTTAGCTAAAGTCATTGAATGAAATTTTAATGAAACGAACAAGCTAAAGCTTATTCTCATTAAAGGTAAATGTCGAGGATTTTACAGATTACGCAGATTCTTTATCTTAAAATAAACATGTACTCTGAATAATCTGAATAGTGAGATTTTCTATTGTCTCTTTACATATTATATATGTATTCCAATAACAAGTTCGGCAATCCTTTGGATTGCCGAACTTGTTAATCTTCTATTTTAAAATCCACTACTGCATCCAGCTTTGGATATTTATTAGTTGAAATAAATTTCTTTCCTGTACAATCTATTTCCAACCAGCCTTTTCTCTTCTTCACATCTCCGGCTTCCATTACAAAAGGAACAAAGGAAATATCATCCTGCCCTTCCTCTTTCAATTCTCTGTACTGAACAGCAATGTCTAAAATACACTCATGATCTGTATTCAATCTCACGTTCCTATATATAATATCATAATGTGTTTCCAGATTTTCTGGAATTTCAAGATAAGTTTCCCAACCTGTAGTATCAGAATTAAGTTCACTGATTGCCTTTAATGCATAATATAAAGCAATAGTATAATATTTTCGGGTACCTTTTCTTGTATAGTCATCTACAAAATGACCTCCTTCAAATAATATGGTTGGCATTCCTGCTTTTATAAAGTTATCTCCAGTCGAAGTTGGATAGAATTCATCAGAATATCTACCAATCTGATTAGGAATCATTTCCTTTAAATGACTATAAACACTACCAATTACTGCCATACATTTTTTCCTGTTCTCTGTTACTGTACGTTCTACATTTTCAGAAGGAGCCAGAAAAGAAAGAGTTGCTGGGTGAATACCGTCAGTCGTAAAAATAGTTCTTTGCTCATGAAGGTTTAATGCATAATCATACTTCTTGGAAGCAGCTGCTTTTTTTAGAAATTTAATCTCTGTACTAGCCTCATTATGAAAATCACGGTTAAGATCAATATCTGCAGCATTCAGTCTCGTCCATCTTTCAGAACCGTCAGGATTTAGCATAAAGATAAAGTCTAATCTGATCTTACTGAATAAATCTTCTTTCATTTCAGGAGCTTTATCTAGACTAGTCAAAAGATCTAACATAGCATGAGTAGCGTTGGATTCATTACCATGCATTTGCGACCAAGCCAGTACCTGAATATTTCCGGTTCCGATGCTTAACTGATAAATAGGTTTATCTAAAAATGATTTTCCGATCACCTGAATATAATCGCTGAGATTTGCCTGTAGGTACGAAAATAATTTTTCAGGGGAAATATAGCGATTTGGGAAATCAGAGCTTGGAGAATAAATATGTTCAAAGTTCATTGTTCGAAATATAGTTTACAAGAATCAAAATTAACCATTTTAAGGCATAAAAACTAAATTAACATATGTAAACAAGTGTGAAAATTCATTTTTATGCGCTTTTGATGATTTATAAATGTAATTTACAAAAGTTATTATCGGGTGATTTAGTATTCTATTACACTATAACATATGTAACATTGTTAAACAAGCTATACAGACACTTTGTCTGTTGATAAAATTGTGGATTGCGAATAATTCAATTGCAAATATTTAAATAACACAAATTCAATTAGTTATAAAATTCATCTAAATACTTTTTCTAACTATACTTGAAGTGTATTATCCTCTGTTTTAAGCCCAATAGGCATAATTATTTTAAACAAATAAAATGTGTAAAAGTAGTTTATTAATGTGACTATACAAATGTAAATACTTGAAAATACTAATATCAAAGTTTATTTTTACTTCAAGTTTGGATTTATGAAGACAAAAAGATTTAATTAAAAATGAATTTACCTTAGAACAATTGTAAAAAAGAGATTTAACAGGTTGTTTACATAAGTAATTTACATTTGTTTTGCTATGTAAAGTATTGATTTCCTTAAATAAACAAAAATTTTTATAAATTTTAGGCTTCTTGGTTCCTGTTATCTTTAGATTAATATTGTAAAGGAGTTTATCTGGTAAGAATGATGTTTAATCGGTGATTATATATCCAAAATTTAGATATTAAACTCCATTTATTGGTCAAATATTAAAGTAATTTGGCAGAGCTTTATTTTTAAATTTATAGATTACAATATTAAAGTACAAATGTAAATATTATATAAACCACTGTATTATAGTATATTATTATTAGTTTACAATTGTACATTTGTATTAGTTTATTTTATTTACATCTGTAATTTGCTTTTGTAAATTATATCATTTACATTTGTAACATAATTAAAGACTTATTTTTATGAGTTTAAACGAAAGAATTTCAAAAGTTATAGAGTATTCCAATCTTACTCCATCTGAGTTTGCAGATGAGATCGATGTACAACGTTCTTCGATTTCACATATTATGTCCGGAAGAAATAAGCCATCTCTGGAATTTATCATAAAAATAAAATCACGTTTCCCGGATCTTCTTTGGGATTGGTTGGTTACCGGAGAAGGTGAAATGCTGAAATCTGAATTGCCTGTTCCTGAAATTTCTGAAGAGCAAACTGAAGGAGATACGGTAAGAACAACTCCTCTCCCCGATCTTTTCACCATGATGAACAATGACGATGAATTTGGAGCTGTTGAGACGGAAATAGAGCTTCCCCAAACAAGTGCTGGAGAATCCTTTATACCATCCTCCAATAAAGCTGCAGAAAAAATATCCGATTCTCAGCGATTAGAAATTTCTCCCGAAGAAATAATAAGTCAAGCTATTGGAAATCAAACTAATAAGATAAAACGTATTGTATTGTTCTATGAAAATGGAAAATTCGAAAGTTTTGAGCCATAAAAAACCTGACTAAAGAAAATAGTCAGGCTAAAAAATATTTGAAGAAGAAAACTAAAGCTATTTGCTTTATTGTTTTTTAAATTTAAATATGAATTTCGTTGATACATTTTAACCTCCTTAAAGATCATTAATAATGGTATCCGAAAAATTTATATAAATATGATCAGTAGTTATTTCTAATAGTTATATCAAATATAAAAAATTTAAATAAAATCAACAATAAATATTTAATTATTTTAACAAATAATTAATACTAAAGTTAAATACATTAATTATTAAGAATTTAAATAAAAAATAATATTCTCCAAATCACTTAATTATCTTAAATAAAAAGACCCGCAAATTTTGCGGGTCTTTTTTATATGTTTAAAAGCTTATCTGCTGCTTTTTCTTCTTTCAAGTTCCTTTTTGATCAGTCCTAGCTCTCTTCCCGTCTGTCCGGCTACAGAGGTATTTTCCTGGGCTCTTCTCGTAAGATATGGTACAACATCTTTAACAGGTCCATATGGAAGGTATTTAGCCACATTATAGCCTTTATTGGATAAATAGAAGGTAATATTATCACTCATCCCGTAAAGCTGCCCAAAATAAACGTGAGGATTTCCGCTTTCCAATGATTTGGATTTCATTTTATCCATGATCAATTCGGAAGAGATTTCATTGTGAGTTCCAAAGAATGCTGATACTTTATCCAGATGATTCATTACAAAATCAATTCCTGCATTGTAATTCTTATCTGAAGCTTCTTTATTTGGCTGAATCGGATCTGCATATCCTTTTTCTGCTGCTCTCGCTCTTTCTTTTTCCATATAAGCTCCACGTACGATCTTATATCCGATAAAATAATTTTTCTCTCTTGCTCTTTGAAGATGTGCTTCCATATATTCCAGCCTTCCGGTTCTGTACATTTGGATTGTATTCCAAACAATCGGCTTTTCCTGGTTATATTTTTCCATCATTTCTTCACAAAGCTGATCTGCTGAATCCTGCATCCAAGTCTCTTCAGCATCTACCATCACTTTTTTATCATTTTCATGACAAAGAGCACATACCTCATCAAATCTTCTCACCACTCTCTCCCATTCTTCTTTCTGACTTGTAGTAAGCTCTGCTCCTTTTCCAACTGCTTCATAAAGATCAATTCTTCCGAATGCCGTAGGCTTAAATACAATAAAAGGAATTGCCGGATTTCCTACTGAGAATCTTACAATATCTTTAATTTCCTTACAAACTGCATCAAAAGTTTCTTCGTCTTCTTTTCCTTCAATAGAATAATCGAAAATACTTCCAACTCCTCTTTTGAAAAGCTGCTTTACAACCTTCATACTTTCTTCACGAGTTTCACCACCGCAGAACTGTTCAAACAAAGTGTTTTTTACAATTCCGGTTACGAATGGAAAGTTGTTGTGTACTGTAAAATTAAGAACGGATGTTCCAAGGCTAGTAAGTGCAGGTTGTTCAATCATTTTAAACATCCAGTAAGCCTTTCTCAATTGTGCATCAGACTTATCTGCAAATGCAACTTTAGTATCATTAAAAATGGGCATTCCTATTTATTAAATTTAATTACGCAAAGGTAATAATAACCTTAGTTTATTTAAAGATTTTTTTTATAATTTATGTTCAATTCCGTTTAAAAGCATCGCTATTATTCCAACGAAAACCCAAAAACGTAATATGTTCAATGTGAGGAAGCTACTTCGCCTGCTGGAATTTAAAAAAAGATAGATACAAAGAATCATGATAAATAAACCGCCCGCGAAATAATAAGCCATAAATCCTGTAACCCCTGTTTTAGTAATAATTTTCATAGAAACTGCCATGGTTACCAAAAGCAACGATATAAGAATGATTTTTGTATTTCTACTTTTAAAATAATTTGGAATGGTAGTATAGCCGAATGCTTTATCTACACTTCTTGTAAGCATATCTTTTACAATATCAATGCATAAAAGAATAAGAAAAAGAAAGACAGCCATCAAAAAAACCTTCTTGGAAAAGGTTTCGTAATACACCATCATCCCGAAAAACGGATATAAGGTAAGGCTTACAAATGTAAGATTATTCAATATTAATATCCTGCTTAATTTGTGACTGTACAACCACATAAAAAACTGATATACCACAAAAAAAATAAAGACATTGTGAGAAATCAGCCAAGCGACACTCAAAGAAATAGCACTCAGCCCAAGGTAAGCATATAAAAAATACTTCTGCTTAATGAAGCTTTGAATTCTGGTTCTGAATGGTTTTACCACATGATCTTTTTCGAGATCGTAGAACTGATTGATAATTCCACCAGCTAAAATGGTAAGAACGGTACAGAAAATAATACCGTGTACTTTAAAATCAAAGACGAAATTTCTAAAAGATTCTTCCTGATTAAACAGAAAAAAAGTAGAAACGTAAAGGGCAAATGTTAAAAGAGCAGCAACAAAAAACCGTGCTCCAAGTAAAAAGCCCACGAATTGAGAAAATCTGTAAAGTAAAGATTTTGAAATATAATTTTTAGATTGGAAAGTTTCTTTTTCAGAATTCATTCCAATCTATTTAAAATCTGTAAATCACTTCTTTTTGGAAGCCATCAAGCATTTTTTCTGCTTTTTCGTAGTCTTGGGTAAAGCCTAAAATATAACCTCCGCCTCCGCTTCCGCAAAGTTTCAGGTAATATGCATTAGAATCCAAACCTTTTTTCCAGATATTAAAAATACTTTCAGGAATCATGGGACGGAAATGTTCGTATGCCCAGTGAGAAAGTTTTTTAAGATTTCTGAAGAAAGGATTCATATCTTTTTTCAGGAAAGATTCTATACATGCGTTGTTGTAACGAATAAATTCTTCTTTCAAAGTTTTACGGAAACCTTCTGTCTTCATTTTTTCAAAAAAGATCTGAATCATAGGACCTGTTTCGCCTGTCATTCCGGAATCGATCAGGAAAATAGCTCCTTTTCCTTCTTCTCCGTCAGGAATAGAAACTCTGTCAAGATTTTCTTTATTTTCGATAAGAATCGGAAGATTCATGTAGCAGATCAATGGATCCATACCGGAACTTTTTCCATGGAAATAACTTTCCATTTCACCAAAAACAGCCTTTAATTTTTTAAGATTTTCTTTGGAAATATTTTCAGGATTCAGTTTACTGATTGAATATTTTTCAAAAATAGCAGCTACTAAAGCGCCTGAACTTCCTACTCCATATCCTTGAGGAATATTAGAATCGAAGAAAAGTCCGTTTGAAATATCATTCTTGAAGCTTTCAATATCTAATGTAAAGTCATCAGAAAGATCAAGCGTTGTAAGAAAGTCTGAATATTTCTGCAGATGCCTGTTGGAATTAAGTTCAAATTCAGAACTCAAATCTGAAAACTTTAAAGTTCCTTTATAGAAGCTGTAAGGTACTACAAGCCCCTGGGAATCTTCAATCATTCCATATTCTCCAAACAGGATTATTTTTGCATAAAATAAAGGGTTGGTCATATTGACAATAAATCTTTTTGCAAAGTTAAAAATTATTCCGTTCAATATAAGCAAAACCTGGACCGAATTATCAATTTTTTGGTTTTACTTCTCTCAATTACTATATAAAAATACAAAAAAAAATGCCGGATTAAAAAAAATCCATGTTAAATTATCATTAGCTTTATTTTGGAGCAGAAATTAATATTAAGTTAAAAAATAAAAAAAGACGTTAAAAATAACGTCTTTTAATCTTTATAATGTTTCTCTGTCTTTTCTCATTTTGACATTCAGGAATCGGATTAAAACCAAGCCTGCGCCAAAGAATAATGTCATGGACAAAGCCGCAATACGCATATTATTAAAATGCTCAATCAATGTTGCAAAGATAAATGTACCGATGATGATTGCAATTTTCTCTAATACATCGTAGAAGCTGAAATAAGTGGTGTTTTCCATTGAGTTTTCCGGAAGTAATTTTGAGTAAGTAGATCTCGACATTGCCTGAAGACCTCCCATTACCAATCCTACCACTGCCGCAACTCCATAGAACTGATATTCTACTGTAGGGTTTTCTTTGTTTAAGAAGTAAGCCCAGATACATGCCACAATCCATAAGAAAATAGCTATTGAAATAACATTTCTGTTTCCGATTCTTTTTGACAATCTCGAGAAGATTACTGCTCCGATGATTGCTTCAATCTGGATTACCAAAAGAGTTCCGATCAGTTTATCCTGAGCTAAATTAATCTCACTTTTTCCAAATAAAGTCGCCATAAGGAAGATCGTCTGCATTCCCACACTGTAAAAGAAGAAACTCGACAGGAAGAATTTCAGATTCCTATCTTTGAATAGCTCTCCTCCTACTTTGAAAAGCTCATGAAAACTTTCTTTAGCAATGTCTTTGTAAAAGCTCATATTGTCTTTTAACACTTCAAAGAAACCTCCCTGCTCTTCATGCTTTTTAAAGATGTTCTTGTAATTTAATAATACCAGATCTTTAGGAAGTTTATCTTTAACATCTCCAAACTGAGGAAGGTGTTTGAAAGTATATTGTGAAAAACCGAACCACCATGCTCCTGTTAAGAGGAAGCTGATTCTTGTAAATAATAATTGTTGCGCTGCTCCTTTTGCAAAAACCTGGATAAGGATCAGACAAATAACGACCAATACTACTGATCCCAGATATCCATAAACATATCCTCTTGCAGAAAGGGCATCCTGTCTATCCGGTGTTGCAATATCCGGCAGAAACGAATTGTAGAATACTAAACTTCCCCAGAATCCGACACTTGCCGTAATACTGAATAAAAGCCCGAGAAATACATTATGCATTCCCGTAAACATTGCTAATCCCATACAAGATGTAGCTCCCAGATAACAGAAAAACTGTAAAAAGGATTTTTTATTCCCGATTGTATCCGCCAAAGAGGATAAAAATGGTGAGAGTAATACTACGATAAAGAATGATATGGTTAATGAATATCCATATACTGCATCCGGTTGGTATTCGTTTCCGAAAATTTTGATCGCATGCCTTACCGGGACATCAATCCATTTTTTTGTTTCCGTCACATATTCTTTTTTCTCATACGCTGTGGTAAGGATAGAGTAATAAATGGGGAAAATGGTAGAAGTAATAACCAGGGAATAAACGGAATTCGCCCAGTCATATACAGCCCAAGCTTTCATAATCTTTGGATTATTCTTTATGTTGTTGGGTTGTCGATTCTCAGTTTCAGACATTTCAAATAAATATTAGTAGCACAAAAATAGAAAAACCATTAAGAAATGGATAAGTTTTTAAAAAAATTATCCATTTCTTAATGGTAATATATTCTGAAACAGAATATTAGATATTTTCAATCACGATTGCAGAAGCTCCACCACCACCGTTGCAGATAGCTGCGGCACCGTATTTTGCATTATTTTGCTTCAATACGTTGATCAAAGTAACGATGATTCTTGAACCGGAACTTCCCAGTGGATGTCCTAGTGCTACAGCTCCTCCGTTTACGTTTACTTTAGAAGCATCCAATCCTAAGATTTTATTGTTAGCTAATCCTACAACTGAGAAAGCTTCATTAAATTCGAAGAAATCGATATCTGAAATTTCTAACCCTGCTTTTTTAAGTGCGATAGGTAATGCTTTCGACGGAGCTGTTGTAAAGTTTTCAGGTTCGTGCGCTGCATCAGCGTAAGAAACTATTTTTGCTAATGGCTTTAATCCTAATTCTTCCATCTTCTCTTTGGAAACAAGAATTAATGCAGATGCACCATCATTCAGTGTAGATGCATTGGCAGCTGTTACTGTTCCTTCTTCTTTTTTGAAAACAGTAGGAAGTGTTCTAATTCTGTCAAAGTTTACCGCTTTGTACTCTTCATCTTCAGCAAAGACAACAGGGTCACCTTTTCTTTGAGGAATAGAAACCGGAACGATCTCTTCATTGAATTTTCCTTCGCTCCAAGCTTTTGCTGATCTTTCATAAGATTGTATAGCAAAGTTATCCTGATCTTCTCTTGTAATATTATAATCAGTTGCACATTTTTCTGCACATACTCCCATGTGTACTTTGTTGTAAACGTCAGTAAGTCCGTCAAGCAACATTCCATCCTGCATTTTGATGTCACCAAGTTTTGTTGCAACTCTTGCATTGTAATAATGAGGAACTAAAGACATATTCTCCATACCTCCTGCAACGATAACTTCCGCATCACCAGCTTTAATTGCCTGAGCAGCCATTGAAACAGCCTTCATTCCTGAAGCACAAACTTTATTTACTGTAGTTGAAGGGGTGTTGATAGAAAGACCTGCACCTAAAGCTACCTGACGAGCCGGCGCCTGTCCTTCTCCTGCCTGTAGCACATTCCCCATATAAATTTCCTGAACGTTTGCAGGATCTAAGCCAATTTTATCTAATGCTCCTTTTACAGCAGTAGCTCCTAATTTAGTAGCCGGAACTGTTGATAAACTTCCCATAAAACTCCCAATAGGTGTTCTTACTGCGGAAACAATGAATACTTCTTTCATGTATATAATTTTTATTTTTTTGTTAAATGAAACCTTAGCTTCATTTTTATAATTAAATTTATTTTACTTTTATATAGACCACATCAAACTGAGAATCATCAATTTTCATATTAATTTTCAAAAGATTATCCTGAGTTGCTATGATTTTATTATTGAAAACATCTCCAATCTGAGCAGGCTCATTTTTATCTGTTTTTTCCATAACGATTGATTTGTAACTGCATTCATCTACAAAAACCAAAGTAGATTTTATATAATCTTTTCCATTATTGAGATACTCTGTCTGAACATTATCTTTAATGGTCATATACCATATAGATTCCGGGTAGTTTGCTCTTAGAAATTTACCTTCTTTTATATTTGAGCATTTAACGGGGTTATCTGGTTTTTTCTGAGCAGATTCCTGAGCTTTAATCTGAGAAACTGCCAATAGTAAAATTCCTGTTGAAAGTACTTTAAAAAGCTTCATATCTAAATTTGTGTACGTTGATTTACTTTTTTATTATTCCTTGTTAAAACCATCATAAAAGCACCTAAAAACTCGACAATCCAGCCCCATTTTAATTTAACTACTCCTGCAAAAGTTTCTCTCCAGGATTTGAAAGGTAGAAAGCTGAAGTATTCTAAAGACTGCATTTTAACGGCAATCAGCGTGAATGCGAATAGAAGAATAAGCAGAATTCCAAAAAATCTCACAATTTTCGTGCTGTTATTTACAATTCCAAAGACTGCACACGCTGCAAGAATCCAGCATGCTATAGCCAAATAGTGGTCTAGCTTCCAATAATTCCAGTTGCCAATAATAGGAACATGTACCAAAGGCAGAAAGCTCCCTACAACCACTAATAACAATCCTAATAACTGAATATTTTTCATATTTACTAAAGTGCCAAAATACAAAAAAAAACACATTTTCAAATCATCTGTTTTCAAACATGTAATTCACTTCCCTAACAATCATTAGCCACATTAAAACACAACAAGCATTAAATATTTAACAATAATATTAATAATATATTAACAAGTTTTAAATTCTAAAAATAATCATTAAGATAATTTAAAAACATTTTTTATGCTTATTAACAGCTAATGTTCAATTATGAACTGGTATAAAACAAAAAAATTGCACCTTCTTATCGAAAGTGCAATTGTATATTATTTATTTTACTGAATTAATGTTTCACAGATGAAACATCTTCAGGTTTATGCTTGTGCTTAAACAAAACGGCAAAGAATATTGCTAAAACTAGCGAGTAGATAGCAAATGACAGCCAAATCTGGTGCCAGTCTTTAACCATTACAACGGAAGAAAGTGTTCCGTCTGAGTTTATAACTGCATTAAAACTGTTTTTTAAAATTTCTAAGAAAGTAGGATTCTCTGGTGTTGTTTCCAGATAGGTTGATAATTCCGTTACTGTATTAAATTTATGTGTAAAGAATTTATCAATAGCCCATCCTGCAATATAACTACCAAAAACAGCTCCAAAACCATTGGTCATCATCATAAATAAACCTTGCGCAGATGAGCGAATCTTTTTATCTGTTGTGGTCTCTACGAAAAGAGATCCTGAAATATTAAAGAAGTCGAAAGCCATTCCATACACCACACATGAAAGAATGATGAGAGATAATCCAAATCCATCCGGAACTCCATAAGCAAAGAACCCAAATCTAAGCACCCATGCCAACATAGACATCAACATTACTTTTTTAATCCCGAATTTCTTAAGGAAGAAAGGAATTGCCAAGATAAATAATGTTTCTGATACCTGAGATATTGACATAATAATCGTAGATCTCTGTACTACAAATGAGTCTGCATATTTTGGAAAGTGAGCAAATTCACTTAAAAATACGTCTCCATATGCGTTTGTCAACTGTAATGCTGCTCCTAAAAGCATTGAGAAAAGGAAAAACAACGCCATTTTATAGTTTCCAAAAAGCTTAAAGGCATTTAATCCCAACTGTTCAGATAAAGGAGCGTCTTTATCAATTAATTTTTGTGGTGGACATTTCGGTAATGTAAGGGCGTAAATTCCTAAAAAGATAGCTACTGCTCCCCCAATGTAAAACTGTCCTTCCGTAGCTTTATTCCCACTAAGGTTTGTGATCCACATTGCCACAATAAACCCAATAGTACCCCATACACGGATTGGTGGAAAGTCTTTTACTACATCCAGTCCGTTATTTTTTAGAATGGTATAGGAAATTGAATTGGTAAGGGCAATAGTCGGCATATAAAAACACATTGCGACAAGCATTACCGTGAAAAATGAGTTAGGATCTGCAGAATGCGGCAATACGAAAAGCATAGCCCCATACAGGATGTGTAATACTGAGAAAATTCGTTCAGCATTTATCCAACGGTCAGCAATAATCCCTGTAATGGTAGGCATGAAAATGGAAGCGATTCCCATTGTTCCGAAAACAGCTCCAAACTGAGTTCCGTCCCAATGTTTTGTGCCAAACCAAAAGTTCGCCATCGTAATCAGCCATGCTCCCCAAACAAAAAATTGGAGAAAACTGAGGATGGTCAGTCGTAATTTTAAATTCATAGTTTATATAAAAAGTATCTCTTTAGTCAATTTTCTTCTTCCTCCTCTTGATTTCTTCCTGAATCTCAAGGGCAGTATCATAATCTTCTTCTTTAACGGCATCATCCAATAGCTTCTGAAGTTCATCCATAGACAGAGATTTCAAGCTATCTTCTGTTTGTACTGTTTCTGAAAATGTTTGTTCTTCTTTCGAAACATCTTCTAATTCTAATAAGATTCCAGCTTCATTCAGAACCTGCTGTGTGGTAAAAATAGGTGCATCGAATCTCACAGCCATAGCTACGGCATCGGAAGTTCTTGCATCAAGAATCATTTCTTCTTCGGTAACTTTATTTTTAAAGTTGATATTTGAAAAGAAAACGCCATCTACAATCTGATAAATGATTACAGAAACCAGTTCATAATTGGCAGAAACTATAAATTTTGTGAAGAGGTCATGAGTAAGAGGACGCGGTGGATGGATATCTTTTTCTAGTCCAAGAGAGATCGACTGAGCTTCGAAATTTCCTATAACAACAGGTAATTTTATATGTGTTTCTTCATGCTCCAGTAACAATGCGTAAGCCCCAGATTGAGTCTGGCTGTACGATATTCCGCGAATAATTAGCTGTTTATAATCCATAGCTACAAATATAGATTAATTTTTTGTTGTGTTTTCACTTTTTTACACAAAAATAAAAGCCCGGAAAGCCGAGCTTTTATTGTATTATTATGATTATCAATGGGCCAATCATTAATTTTACTTTGCAAGTGAATAATTAAAATCAACAGGCAAAGAAAGTTAACTATACTCCATTGAATTTTATCCTTTAATTGCTTTAATTTTCTCTGTTAATGCAGGAATAATCTGGAAAGCATCTCCTACTACTCCGTAATCTGCAGACTTGAAGAATGGTGCTTCAGCGTCATTGTTGATTACTACGATAGTTTTTGAAGAGTTTACCCCAGCTAAGTGCTGAATAGCTCCTGAGATCCCTACAGCAATGTAAAGATTTGGTGCAATAGCCTTACCTGTTTGTCCTACGTGCTCAGTGTGAGGTCTCCATCCGATATCAGAAACCGGCTTAGAACAAGCTGTAGCAGCTCCTAAAACATTTGCAAGCTCTTCAATCATTCCCCAGTTTTCAGGACCTTTCATACCTCTACCTGCAGAAACTACAACTTCCGCTTCTTTAAGGTCTAATTTACCTGAACTTTGTTCGTGAGAAATCACTTTAGTATCTTCATTAGCTACGGATAAGTTTTTCACTTCTTCTGAACCTGATACTGTATTTTCTTTAACACCGAAAGCATTTTGAGAAACAGTAACAATTACTCCGTTTCCTTCAGCTTTTGCGTGCATGAATCCTTTTCCAGAGAATGCTCTTCTCTTTACCTGGAAAGGAGAAAGACTTTCTGGAGCCTCTAAAGCGTTAGTAATTAAAGAATAGTTCTTCATTACTGCAAGCATTGGAGCGATAGATGAAGCGTCTGTTGTATGAGGGAAAACGATGATATTTCCATCCACCACTTCATTTACAGCCTGAGCAAAAGCTTTAGCTGAGAAGTTTTTAAGACCTTCGTCCTTGATATTGATAACGTTTGATGCTCCATATTTGTATAATAAATCTGAAGAATCAGTAGGGTTTACAGAGATTGCTGTAACTGTTTCTCCAGCTTTATCAGCAATAGCTTTTGCGTAAGAAACGGCTTCGAAAGCTGCTTTTTTGTAAACTCCGTTTATATTTTCTGCGTATACGAATACTGCCATTGTTTTAAATTTAAAAATTAAAAGATTGAAAATTTAAAGATTAGATTACTTTAGCTTCTTCGTGAAGTAATCTTACCAATTCATCTAAATTATCCGGAGAAACCATTTTCACTGCTGCTCTTGGCGGAACACTGTCATAAGATACTCCCTGAACTTTTACTTCAGAAGAAGTAGGCTCTACTACTTGTAAAGGTTTTGTTCTTGCAGACATAATTCCTCTCATGTTTGGAATGATAAGGTCTTTTTCATCTACTAATCCTTTCTGTCCTGCGATAATTGCAGGTAATTTAACAGAAATAGTTTCTTTTCCTCCTTCGATTTCTCTTACTGCAGTTGCTTCGCTACCGTTTACATCTAATCCTACAGATGCGTTTACGAAAGGTTGATTTAATAACTGAGCTACCATTCCTGGTACAGAACCACCGTTATAATCGATTGATTCTTTTCCACAAAGGATAAGATCATATCCTCCGTTTTGAGCTACTGCAGCAATTTCTTTTGCTGTAGAATAACTGTCTTTTGGATCAAGGTTTACTCTTACTGCATCGTTAGCACCGATCGCTAAAGCTTTTCTGATTACAGGTTCTGTAGCAGCATCTCCTACGTTGATTACTGTTACAGTTGCTCCCTGAGATTCCTGAAGTTTAACCGCTTTTGTTAACGCAAATTCGTCAAGAGGATTGATTACCCACTGAATTCCATTTTTGTCGAAAGCAGATTTGTCTGCTGTAAAGTTAATTTTGGAAGTAGTATCCGGAACACTACTAATACAAACTAATATTTTCATGTGTACTATTTTATTTTTTCTCTTTTACGCATAAAATCATGACAGTTTATGCAGAGATTTTGTTTGAATTAATTTTTGCTAATATAAATAAAAAATATATTATGCATGCATAATACTTACTAAATTATTATTCAATACATTAGAAGTATTTACTTTGCTGGTTTTGTTGCTCTAAACTCAATTTTACTAGGCAGAACCCTTGAATTCATCTTCAAAATATCCAATATCAGATTTCCCATATCTTCCGGCTGAATCTTCCAATTGTCTTTTTCTGATGGAATATTTCCGTTAAAATGTGTGGCAACTGATCCCGGCATAATCACTGTAGATTTGATATTATATTTTCTTAAATCGATCATAGCAGCTTGTGTAAAACCTACCACTCCGAACTTTGATGCATTGTAGCCTGTTCCGTTTTCAAAGAAGTTCGCTCCTGCAAGACTTGAAATGGTAATATAATAGCCTTCCGTTTTCTTTAATTCTTCTACTGAAGCTTTTAATGTGTAAAAAGCGCCGGTAAGGTTAGTTTCTATCATATCATTCCATTCTTCCGCCGTAAGTTCATCTACAGGCTTAAATATTCCCAATCCGGCATTAGCAATTACATAATCAAGTCTTCCGAATTTTTCTACTGCATACTTTATAGCTTCCTGCTCACTTTCCAAACTTCTTACATCTGATACAATTCCTAGGACATTTCCTGAATATTGTTTAAGATCTTCCTCCGCCTTCATAACATCTTCTCTTTTTCTCCCTGAAAATGCTACTGAAATACCGTTTTCTAGCAAAATCTTAGCAATCCCAAAGCCTATTCCTTTCGTTCCCCCTGTTATATATGCTGTTTTATTATTTACCATAATCTTCAAAATTTATTTCTCTAAAATAACAAAAACGCTCCAATTGGAGCGCTTTACTGATGCTAAGATTTATCAGTTATTATTTTTTTATGAACTTCTCAGTTGTTTTACCTGCTTTAGTTTCAATATTGATAATATAACTTCCTGGATTCAGATTTCTCACGTTAATTTTGTTTCCATCTAGGCTAGTACTTACTTTTCTTCCACTCATGTCGAAAATTTCAACAGAATTAATTTTTTCAGCAGAATTAATATTTAAATAATCAGTAGTTGGGTTAGGAGATATTGTCATTTGTTTCACATTACTGAATATTTCATGAGTTCCTAATGTAGCATCTTGCCCTTCAATACTAAACGCAAGACCATTAAAAGCTGGTTCTGCTGTAAGATCTGATATTTTACTCCAATTTGTAGCCCCAGCGCCAAAAGCATCCATAGGATCTACAAGTTTAGCAGGAGCGCCATTAATTGTACCTGAAAACCAATTAAATCCATTATCACCGTTATTTGCTCCATAATTAGTCTGATTTGTTTTTGCTGCGAACACTAACCAATAATTTGTATTAGCGGATAAAACAACAGGGGTGCTTAGCGCTGCTGTTACATCAATTTCAAAAGTATATCCCGTCAGTGTTTTCACTAAAGAATACCCAGGAGCTCCTTTAGCGACATTTATTGCTGCAATTGGAGTTCCTGCACCATTAGGAATTCCCGCCGGGGATCCAGCAGCATCTGCATAAATATAAAGCATTGCTCCTGTAGCAATAGTAGTCTCTAAGTTTCCCGCATTTTGAAAACCTAATACTTTTACTTTTGTAACTCTGTTCTGATTTGTAAATCTAAAATCATCTGCGGATGCAACAAAGTTTCCATTTGCTAAGGCATCGGCAACGATTCCATTATCACTTGTAACTGTTTGATTAAAAATTGTTGTTTGTGCATTTAAAGAGCATAATCCTAAAAACGCACCCAATAGTAAAGTTTTCTTCATGATATTTTTTTTAGTTCATGTAAAACTAGCAATTTAAATACAAATAAAAAAGTAATTTGATTAAAAAAATTAACCATAATTAATATTAATCATTAAAAAATAAACAATATTAACATTTGAAATAAAATAACAATAAAAGATAAAAAACAAATAATTAATAAAGAGATATCACAATAATCATAAATAAAAACATCATCAACAACAATAACAGAGGCATTTTCCTTGAAAACACCTCTTTTTATCTATTATAACATAATAATTATTTTTTAATAAATTTTTGATAATTAATTCTACCATCAATTATAGCTTTCATAAAATATGTATTTGGTTGAAGTTTTTTTACATTTACCTTATTATCTGTACAAATCACATCGATTTTCTGTCCATCAAGGTTGAAAATTTCAACATTATTAACTCTGGATTCCGACTTTATATAGAGATAATCCTCCACAGGATTCGGATACAACGTAATTTTATCATCTTTTACCGTTGAATCTTTAACGGATAATACTATTTCATTATTAATCTTAACATTATCAATATAAGCCACCCCTAAGGTATTATCGTGTACAAAACGCAGTTGATCCATATTTAATAAATTAACTACTGAACTCGTGTAAATCAAATTATCATTCAGGTAATATTTAATTTCTGTTGCTGTTCCTATCAACTTTACTTTATACCAGGTATTTGGTAACCATATTCCTCCTGTAGAAACAAGTTGCGGCACTCCGGAAACAGAGCGCAATATCTTTATCGCTCCTGTTTTATCAAAATCTAACCTTACAATAAACTGTTCAGCAATACTATCTACCCCTTGAAAACCAAAGACCGATCCATTAAGTTGTGACATATTAATATCAAATGAAACTGAAAAGTTATTATAAGCAATGGGCGTTGGAGGAAGATAAAAAGCCCCAATGATAGGTTCAGTTTGTGTACCGAAAACTGGCTCTTTTACAATTTTCAGAGAACGTTCTCCATCCGAAGCATGATCAACACATATAATCTGATTGGTTATATTTTCAGGAATTCCCCCGGTAGGGGTACTAATCCAGTCTCCTTGTCCATGGATATTTCCCTCTATAAATCCTTCATTATCTTCAAAGGATGCGGTTTGTTGAGCAAAAAACAATGTTGCCAACACAGAAAAAGCGATTGTGTAGAATTTTTTCATGGTAATTTTAAGTTTGTATTAAAAATATAAACTTTCTACAAATGGTGAAATAATTTATCATAAATAAAAAAATAAAGTCTTTATTCTTAATGAATTTATTTTAAAAGAGTCATTTTTAAACCATGTTCAGCTCTTGAACCAAGCTATAATATCAGATATTAATTATTGCCACTCTCATATCTACATTTTAACCACGAATATATAAAGCAAGAACTCATATACTCGTGGTATAAAAAAGAGAAAAAAAACAGTCTGTAAATCGGACTTTACTTTTTAATTATTGTTTTTGAAATGGTTTTACCTCCGGTTGTTATAGAAAACCAATAATTTCCGGTCGGGAGACCTCTTACATCTACTTTATTATCAATTAATTTCACATTTACTTTTCTTCCTGTTGAATCGAAAACCTGTACTTGATTTATTTTAGATCTAGAGTTTAAATAAACGTAGTCAAACGATGGATTTGGATATATTTTCACTTGTTCAGAAATGATATTATTTTCAGAAGTTCCCAGATTTCCTTGTATAACTTTTACATCATCCAAAATTAAAGCATGCTGATTAGCACTATTAAAATGCCTAAAATAAATTTTGACAGTCTGCCCTGCAAAAGCAGATAAATCAATACTTCTTTCAAAAGTAGCTCCCGGCTGAGGAAGTGTTTCTTCATGAACAGGTATTTCTCCCCCTTGATAACCATTACCAACCGGGATAACATATACCCCATAATGCTCATCACTATTTCGTGGTACATCAGAAGGTAACTTCAATCCTGCTGTTAAAAAGCTTAATACAGCAGCCTCTCCTACCGGCAAAACAATCTCGGGTGTTATCAGTAAATTATCAGGATCCATATTATTAAATAAATCATAAGAAAGAGAAACCGCTACATTCCCAGTAAAATTATAAGTTCCATCAAACGAATTCAATGAAGAAGTATCCACCGTCAGCCAATTATAGCCATCTAGATCAATATCATTTAAGGTAATAGTTGTAGGTAAATCGGGCGGATTAACCGAATCAAATGTTTCTTCATAAATCACATTTTGTGCGTTAACATGTAAAATTGAGCAGGATAATACAGCTGCAATCGAGAATAATAATTTTTTCATAAATGTTTAATAAAGGTTATTAATAAATTTAGACTCAATAAAATATTTTTAAATATTTGGATTACTGAATTTTATCAAATTTATCTTTTGCTCTATTAAAAACAAACTTTCAGAGACGAAAAATCAAAATATTCATAATAAACAAACAAAAAGCAGTTTTCATGTTATTATTTTTAATTAATCAAACAAAAACAAAACATTTAATAAACAATCATCTTATTCAATATAAAATAAATAAAATAATTTTATAAATTAGACTTTACTTTTTAATTATTTTTTTTGAAATGGTTTTACCTCCAGTTGTTATAGAAAACCAATAATTTCCGACTGGAAGATTCCTCACATCTACTTTATTATCAATTAATTTCACTTCTACTTTTCTTCCTGTTGAATCGAAAACTTGCACTTGATTTATCTTTGATTTAGAGCTTAAATAAACATAATCAGAAGAAGGATTGGGAAATACTTTTAATTCAGAAATAAGATTATTTTCAGAAGTTCCCAAACTTCCTCCTTGTACAACTTTTATATCATCCAACATCAAAGCTGCTTGATTAGCACTGTTAAAATGTCTAAAATAAATTTTAACAGTCTGTCCAGCGAAAGCTGATAAATCCAAGTTTCTTTCAAATGTAATACCTGGAGATATAGTTTCTTCATGAATTGGAGTTTCTATCCCTTCATAAACACCATTAGCAGAAATAACATACACTGCATAGTGTTCCTCATTATTTTGTACTGGGAAACCTGGAATCTCAGGAAACTTCAATCCCGCTATTAAAAAACTCAATGTAACAGTCTCTCCTGCTGGCACACTAATCCCCGGGGTTATCAGGAAATTATTAGGATCCAAGCCATAATAAGAAGCAGAGACAGCTAATTTTCCTGTAAAATTATACACTCCACCCATTCCACTCAAAGAAGCACTATCATCTGTCGTCCAATTATCACCATCACTATCCATGTCATCTAATTCTACACCTACAGGCAAACTAGGTGGAATGACTGAATCAAATGTTTCTTCATAAATCACAGTTTGTGCATTAACAAATAAAGCTGTACAAGACGATACAACTACAATAGAGAATAATAGTTTTTTCATAAATATTTAATAAAGGTTATTAATAAATTCACACAGCAAATCATTCTTAAAGATTTGAATTACTGAATTTTACCAAATTTATTTTTTGCTTTATTAAAAACAAACTTTTAAGATTAAAAAAATTAAATTAACCTCAAAAACAAATAAAAATCAATTTTCACATTGTTATTTTTAATCAATCCCAATCTATTATAAAAAAAACGAGGCATTTCATAAAGAAACGCCTCGTTTTGTAAAAATATCTTATAAATATTTAACTATTATTTTGAATAGTTTTCAAAAAACATTGGAATACTTTCAATTCCCTTATAGAAATTAAATAATCCGTAGTGCTCATTTGGAGAATGAATTGCATCTGAATCTAATCCGAAGCCCATTAATACAGATTTAGCTCCTAAAATCTGTTCAAACATAGCTGTAATTGGAATACTTCCTCCTCCTCTGTACGGAAGAACTTCTTTCCCGAAAGCTGTTTCCATTGCTTGTTTAGCAGCAGCAAATTCTTTGGTATCTGTTGGTAAAACATAAGGCATACCTCCGTGGTGAGGTGTTACTTTTATTTTTACTGTATCTGGAGCAATCTTTTCAAAATATTTCGTGAATTTTTCCGTGATCTCCTGAGGAGTCTGGTAAGGAACTAAACGCATTGAAATTTTAGCAAAAGCCTTTGAAGGAATTACAGTTTTAGCACCTTCACCTGTATAGCCACCCCAAATTCCGTTGCAGTCTAAAGTAGGACGAATAGATGTTCTCTCTAATGTTGTATAACCTTTTTCCCCTTCAATATTGCTTAATCCAATTGATTTTTTGAATTCTTCAGGATTGTCTTTTAACTTGTTCATTTCAGCTCTCTCAGCATCAGAAACAGTTTCTACGTTATCATAGAACCCATCAATGGTAATATGACCGTTTTCATCAATCAGATTAGCGATCATTCTTGAAAGAACGTGGATAGGGTTTGGAACAGCTCCACCATAAAGACCTGAGTGTAAGTCTCTGTTTGGACCTTCCACTTCTACTTCTACATAACTTAATCCTCTTAACCCTGTTGTAACAGTCGGTTGCTCGTTGCTATAAATATGAGTATCTGAAATTAAAATACAGTCGCACGCTAATTTCTCTTTATTTTCATTTACCCAGTCTCCTAAGCTTACAGATCCTACTTCTTCTTCACCTTCTAGGATAAATTTAACATTGCAAGGAAGAGCATTGGTTTTCATCATCGCTTCGAAAGCTTTCAAATGCATAAAGAATTGTCCTTTGTCATCAGCCGCTCCTCTTGCAAAGATTGCTCCGTCCGGGTGAAGTTCAGTTTTTTCGATATATGGCTCGAAAGGGGGTTTTGTCCATAATTCTAATGGATCAGCTGGCTGAACATCATAATGCCCATACACCAATACCGTAGGTAAGCTTTTATCTAAAATTTTCTCTCCGAAAACAATTGGATACCCTTTTGTCTGGCAAACTTCAACATTATCAGCTCCTGCATTTTTAAGGTGTGCTGCCACTACATCTGCACATTTCAATACGTCATCTTTATATGCCGGATCTGCAGAAATAGAAGGAATTCTCAATAACTCAAATAATTCATCCACGAAACGCTGTTTGTTTTCGTTAATGTAATTTAATGTCTCTTGCATTGTAAAAATTTATTTTGTTAAAATTAAAAAAAATGCACCGCTGGACCAAGCAAAAACACAGTGATTTTCTAAAGAATAATATTATTTCACCTGAATTAATCAATCCGTCATTTTTTTAAATAAAAAATGCCCTGTTTGTACAGGGCAATTGTATATTGTATACTACTAATTAGTGTCCAGCTTTTGGAGCCTCTTCTTTTGTTTCAGCAGGCTTTGCAGCAGCAGTACTATCTGTTTTAGGAGTTACAGCTTCTGGTTTTGCTGCATCTTCCTTGTGTTCAGCAGTAGCTTCATGTGTAGCATGAGCTTCTCCACCCTGAGCATCGTCAGAATATCTTTCTGCTCCTTCTTCAAGTTTCAAAGTACCTTTGTTTCCTCCCTGCGGTACTTTTTTACAGCTTACAGCTACCGTTGCAATCGCTAAACATATAACTAATTTTTTCATATGTAAAATTTATTTTTTAAATGTCATATAGAACCGCACTATTCTAATCTATTCTGATCTCTAAACAGCGAGCGATTTCATGCTCAAATTTTTGATTGCCCAAAATTAAGAAATCCTGTTTCTTTTGGCAACATTTTTATACTGATTTTAAAATAATTTTCCCTTTTTTGGACTGTGTAAAAATAAGGTAGTTATTTCCCCCATCTTTCAATCCATATTTCTTTTTGATTTCCTCGGGTTTTAAAGGGTAGTTTTTTGAAATAATATTGAATTGGTATTTCTTTTTAATCTTTTTAGAATCAATAACTTCCATTTCAAAAACTCTTCCAGGAAAGTCTTCATCTTTTTCTGAGGATGTATAAAGATGGGTATTGGAATGTAATTTTTTTAATTGAAATTTTTCTGAAATTAAATTAAAGATTCCTGCCTTTAAAATAGAATTATTAGGAATATATATGAATTTTTCAGGTTCGGAATACTCAGATTGGGCATTTTCTTCTTCTCCAAATGTGAAGCTAAAGGTAGATTCTTCGCTCTCAAGATTCACACAATTGCAAATAATCCCATTTTTATTTTCTTTGGACAAAAAGACTACAACTTCCTTCACATCGTTTTTAAGGGCAATAATATCAATTCTGAAAATATTCGGAAGTACGGAAACAAGATATTTTAAATCAATCAAAGGAGATAACTTAATGATCACCTGATCTGAGATTGATAATAAATTATCATGAATTTCAAGAATATTCGGAGAAAGGTCTTCTAAAAGAAAGACTTTATTTTTATTCTGATCTCTTCGGGCTGGATCTAAGTAAACAGTATCGAAATGTTCTTGGTTTTCATTCAAGAAATCTTCCAATTTACGATTGATAAACCTTGCTTTCCTTCCTAAAACAGTCCAATTATGTTCTACAATCTCTAAAAGTTCTGTGTTTTGCTCTATTAAGGTAACTTCCTCAAAGTTTTGTGATAAGTAATAAGCATCGATTCCGAAGCCACTTGTAAGATCAATAAACTTTTTACCTTTTAAAATTTGAGATTTATAAAGAGCAGTCTTTTCGGATGATGATTGCTCCATATTGAGCTGTGGTGGAAAGATTATTCCATGTTTTAATAAAAAGGGAAACTTTTTTTCAGCGACCTGTTTTCCTTTGATTTGTTGTACAATTTCCTGCATAGAAACTTCAGGAAACGGAGATTTTTTTAATAGTAATGAGTGCAGATCTGCCTTTAGATTTGCATTGATATAGTCTTGAACTTCTTTATTTAATAGTTTAACCACAGATTTCACAAATTTTACATTCATTAGGTTAAAATGCTTCGACTCCGTTCAGCATGACAACGCTAATATTAATTGCTTAATTTGCTGTTTTAAAAAATTAAGGTATTAAATTTTAACGGTTGTTATCTTGAACGGAGTCGAAGTATCTTAGTTTATTTTAAGATGATCTATTCAAACATTTCTGCCCAACGAACGGCTTTTATTTCGTTTTCGTTATACAGTTCTTCGATTGACTTTTTAACTTCTAATTTGGGGTATAAATTAACTCCAATCAGCTTTATTTTTCCTTCTTCAATCCATTGTTGCTCAGCAACAGCCTGCTCATAGATCTTTTTCTGAATGATTCCTTGTTTTAAAAGCTCCAAATATCCTCCTTCTTCTTCTATTTCAACAAATAAAGCCCAAGATTTTTCTGCAATCTGCTGAGTGACATCTTCTACATAATAGCTTCCGTTAGCTGCATCTTCAAATACATTGATGATACTTTCGTAAGCCAGAACGATCTGTTGCTTGAAAGAAATTTCTTCAGAGTTATCTGTACTTCTGTTTACAAGATAATTGTTTGTAAAAACGGCATCTGCTCCTCCAATCATTGCTGAAGCCAGCTCCAGTGTAGAACGAATCAAATTGTTCTCATTATCAGAAACAGCTTTATTTCTAAGAGAGGTTTCTGCAAATATGTAAGGAACTTCATCCAATCCGTATTCTTTGGAAAGTTGGTTAAAAACTATTTTAAAAGCTCTTAATTTTGCCATTTCAAAGAAATAATTTCCGCCAACAGCTATTTTAAAGATCAGTTTATTAAGAATTTCCGGTCCGTATACTTCTACGAGTTCCTTTGTTTTTGCTAAGGCAATACCAAGTTGTTGATAAATAGCTGCTCCGGCATTCTGATGTAATGAAATATCAACACAAATGCTTCTTTTGAATTCTTTTGCCAATAATTCTTTTGCCAATTGATCATCAATCGTTGCCTCTTTTTCATTAAATACATCAATTAAAGAAAAATACTGGTCATCTTCCTGTGGGCTGATATGTCCTGCAAGATCTTTATTGTTAACGAAAATGGTTTTCTCATCCAGATTTTCTACATTCTGATCAAGTAAAAATGCAAATACTTCTTCTTCCAGACTTTCGTGGTATGTTGCGACCAAATGGGTACTTTCTTCAACTTTCGGTAGATTTACCAAAGGTTTTTTAACATCTGTATAAAAAGGCTTCACCTCTATTCTTTCAAGGTTTTCCTTTTCCAGAATAGGATAAATATCTTCTGTTTTAAGCTGTTTTTTTACTAAATTTTCCCAGTTTGGAAGTATAGCTGTATTTGACATTAGTTTTGTTTAAATTGTGAATTGTCAATGGTGAATTTGCTTCGCAAGTGAATAGTTTCCATCAAATACCTCATTTACCATTCATTATTGACGCTTTTTACCACTCTTTTATTTCTTAGCGACTTTTGTACTGTCTACTACCAGAATGAAGATTTCTTCATTAGGTTTCTTCATAAAATAATTTTCTCTTGCGTATTTTTCCTTTTCTGATTTGTTGTTCATCAATTTTTTATAGAAGGCATCGTTCTTTTCGTATTCTTTTTTATAATACTCCAATTGATCTTCATATTTATGAATCTCACCATTCAGTTCGTTAATTACAAGAAATGAAGTTTTGTCGAAGAAAATCATCCATACCAAAAACAGACAGATCGTAATGGTATACTTATTCAACACATATTTTTGGATAAGTTTGAATGTTTCAGATTTCGGCTGAATGTCTTTGATAAGGTTATTTTCTTCCATTTTTTTAATGTTTTTTCAACGAGTTTTTAATAACAGTAGTTAAAAAATCAATGGCTACGGAATTCTGTTTCATATTTGGAATAATAAGATCGGCATCATTTTTAGATGGTTCGATGAATTCCTGGTGCATTGGCTTTAAAGTAGTCTGATAACGATGTAATACCTCGCTCAGATCTCTTCCTCTTTCTTGGGTATCTCTTCTGATCCTCCTGATTAATCTTTCATCAGAATCTGCATGAACGAATACTTTCAGATCAAATTCTTTTAATAATTCTTTATTAGTAAGAACCAAAATTCCTTCTACTACCAATACATTTTTAGGCTCTACAGTAACGTGATCTCCCGTTCTGGAATGTGTTACAAAGCTATAAATAGGCTGTTCAATAGGCTCATTATTTTTTAAAGCTTTCACATGTTTTATCAATAATTCAAAATCTATTGACTTCGGATGGTCATAATTTAAAGCCTCTCTTTCTGTCAGTGTAAGACCTTGGTTGTCGTGATAATAATTATCCTGAGAAAGGATGTTCATTCCTTCGATATCAAGCTGCTGAAGTATCTTATCAACAACTGTAGTTTTGCCGGATCCTGTCCCACCAGCAATTCCTATTACAAGCATTGTTTTTTTGTTTCTTTATAGTTGGTACAAATATACTATTTTAGATAAAATGTGGCAATGCAAGAATATTGAGAAATTTAAAGATTAAAGCATTTAAAGATTAAAAAACTTCCCGGAATGCAGTCATTCTTTGTGATGTATTGTTATTACTAGATTTTCATCTCTATATTCAATAAAAAAACCGACAATTAAAATTAAATTGTCGGTTTTTATTTTATAAGATTTCACTTGTTAATTCTCGTGAAATTAATTTTTCGTGCATAGGTTTCAAAGTATCCAATGAGCCTGTTTTTACGGTACATTTGCCCTTATAATGGACAAGAATTGTACATTGTTCTGCCTGCTCTAATGTATGCTTACAAATTTCGATCAGACTGTCTATTACATAATCGAATGTATGAATATCATCATTATGTAACACAAGTTTATAGATATCATCCGTATCGTCCAAAACAAGAACTTCTTCTTCATACTGACGTTTTGGATTTTCGTAGTCTTTTATAGTATTATAAAAATTCATTCTTAGCTGTTTTTAAACTTCTCCAATTTTATCTGCTAGATTATCGATAGCATTAGGTTCCTGATAAATCAATTCTACAAGCTCAACGCTTTTATTGTTCATCTTCAGAATTTTGAAATGATAATGATCAAGATCAAACTCCTGGTTTTCTTCAGGAATATCTTCCAATTCATAAAGAATAAATCCTGCTAATGAATTGTACTCGCTTTCCTCAGAAAGTGGTAGTTTTTTAGGTAAAAATTCATTAATTTCATCCAAAGGTTGTGTAGCCTGTACCCAATAGGTGTTGTCAGCAATTTTATCAACGATCTTTTCTTCTTCATCTTCTTCATCCTGAATTTCCCCTACAAGTTCTTCCAGAATATCTTCAAGTGTAATAATACCTTCAGTTCCACCAAATTCATCAATAACGATGGCAAGGTGTTGTTTTTTCTGTTGGAAAATCTTTAATAAGTCTGAAACTTTTTTGCTTTCTACTACGAAAAAGGCATCACGCATAAGGTCTTTAAGATCTTCATGATCTAAAGCTCCTTTTCTTTTCACATATTCTCTGATAATTTCCTTTGTATAGAAAATACCTATTACATTGTCAATAGAATCAAGATAAACAGGAATACGGGAATATCCGCTATCCATGATCTTGTTGATAATATCATTCACATCTTCTTCAAAGTCGATAGATGTTATGTTCTGTCTTGGAACCATGATCTGTTTTGCAGAGTGATCTGTAAAATCAAACGCATTTTTGATAATCTCATAGTTCTCTTCTTCAATTTCACCACTATCTGCACTTTGCTTTACCAAAAGCTGAAGTTCTTCTGTAGAGTGAATTTCCTGTTCAGATGCCGGGTGAATTTTTACAAGTCTTAAAAATCCGTTAGACATTGAGTTCATCAACCAGATAAACGGTTTAAAAATCGTATAAAAAACCCTCAATGGAACTGCTGTTGCCATTGTTGTTGCTTCAGATTTTCTGATGGCTATTGATTTTGGAATAAGTTCACCAAATACAATATGCATAATGGTAATCAACACAAAACTAGTCACCACTGAAATGGTAGTAATTGTTGTTTGGGTTAATTCTACATTTAAAGAGTGAAATATGTTTTCAACAATATGATGCAGGGCGCTCTCTCCTACCCAACCAAGGGCAAGGGATGCCAATGTAATTCCTAATTGTGTAGCAGAAAGATATTCATCCAAATGTTTGATGATATGCTCTGCCTGCTTTGCCATAGAATCCCCTTCTGCGGCTTTTAATTGAATTTGAGAGTAACGAACTTTAACAATTGAAAATTCTGCGGCTACGAAGAAGCCATTTAGTAAAACAAGAAATAAGGCCAGCAAAAGCCTGACTATGTCCGAGTCCATTTAGAAGTTGTATAAATTTTATTAGCTACAAAGATATGCAAAATATAAATAACCTGAATCCCGGATAGATTATTTCAATAGAGGAATTTTTGAGGAGAAATTTGACCGATTTAAACCTATCTATTTTTTAATAAAAAAAATAATTGAACATCCTTTTCATTTCTTCCTTAAAAGATGCCTTTTTGACTGCTTAATTGCAATTTTAACCCTTTAATAACAAAAAAAGCACCGATAATATCGATGCTTTTGATTGTATGTTAAAATAATTCTTTACGAATTTTTTAAAGCTTCTGCTCCGGAAACAATTTCCAAGATTTCGTTGGTAATTGCAGCCTGTCTTGCTTTGTTGTAGAAAATCTTAAGATCATTTCTCAAAGCTTCTGCGTTGTCTGTAGCTTTATGCATTGCAGTCATTCTAGCTCCGTGCTCAGATGCTACTGAATCTAAGATTGCTTTGAAAACCTGAGTTTTGATAGACTTTGGAATTAAGTTATCCAAGATCTCAGCTCTGTTTGGTTCAAAGATATAATCTGTTTCAACCTGTGGTTCTGTAGTTTCAGGCATTGAGATTGGAAGAAGTTGTTCTGTAGTTACCTCTTGAGTAGCTGCATTAACGAATTTGTTATAGATAACATAAACTTCGTCAAATTTTCCTTCTTTGAAGCTTGTCATTACTCCTTCAGTGATATGAGCAACTGCATCAAAGTTCAGATTATCATAAACAGAACTTCCATTAGCATATACTGAACGATTTCTTCTTACAGCATCATATACTTTTTTACCTACAGGAAGAACTTCAATCTCATACTGAGAGTTGTTCTGGAACTGAAGGTTAAGCTCTTTTACGATTGAAGAGTTAAAAGCTCCCGCAAGACCTCTGTTTGAAGTAACAGCGATGAAAAGTATTCTTTTAACCTCTCTTTTCTGAGCATATACAGAAACCTGGTCAGGATCAGAGCTAGAATTTACATTCTGGATAAGCTCCTGTAATTTTTCAGAATAAGGTCTTAACATTACGATTGCGTCCTGTGCTTTTTTAAGTTTCGCTGCGGAAACCATCTTCATAGCACGTGTAATCTGCATCGTAGATGAAATTGACGTAATTCTGCCTCGTATTTCTTTTAAGTTTGCCATTAATTTGGGTTCAAAGTTTAAGGTCTAAAGTTTAAGGCTTAAAACATTCAATTTTAAACCTTAAACATTGACTTTTTTAGTTGTATTTAGAAGCTAAATCGTTAGCTGCCTGCTTAAGAACGCTTGTAATATCGTTATCGATTTTTCCAGACTTAATAGCAGCCATTGTATCAGGGTGCTTAGATCTTAGGAACTCGATATATTCGTGTTGGAATTCTTTAATCTTGTTCAATGGAACGTTTCTCATTAAGTTTTCTGTTCCAGCATATACGATCGCTACCTGACTGTCTACAGGAAGTGGTGCATTTACCGGCTGCTTAAGGATCTCTACGTTTCTTTCTCCTTTAGAGATTACTGCTAAAGTAGAAGCATCAAGGTCAGAACCGAATTTAGCAAACGCTTCAAGTTCTTTATATTGAGCCTGGTCTAATTTAAGAGTACCAGAAACTTTTTTCATTGATTTGATCTGAGCGTTACCTCCTACTCTCGATACAGAGATACCTACGTTGATCGCAGGACGAACCCCTGAGTTGAATAGATCAGACTCCAAGAAGATTTGTCCGTCTGTAATAGAGATTACGTTTGTAGGGATATATGCAGAAACGTCACCAGCCTGAGTTTCGATGATTGGAAGAGCAGTTAATGAACCACCACCTTTCACGATTGGTCTAAGAGATTCTGGTAAATCGTTCATTTGCTTAGCGATGTTATCATCAGCAATTACTTTTGCAGCTCTTTCCAATAGTCTTGAGTGAAGATAGAAAACGTCTCCAGGGTAAGCTTCACGACCCGGTGGTCTTCTCAATAGTAGAGAAAGCTCACGGTAAGCAACAGCTTGTTTAGATAAATCATCATAAACGATAAGCGCTGGTCTACCAGTGTCTCTGAAGAACTCACCGATAGAAGCTCCTGCCATTGCAGAATATACCTGCATTGGAACTGGATCTGATGCGTTAGCTGCAACGATTACCGTATAAGCTAAAGCTCCTTTATCAGAAAGTGTTTTAACGATTTGTGCTACAGTAGAAGCTTTCTGACCGATAGCAACATATATACAATATACTGGTTTACCAGCATCAAAGAATTCTTTTTGGTTGATGATCGTATCGATCGCAACAGTAGTTTTACCTGTTTGTCTGTCACCAATGATAAGCTCTCTCTGACCTCTTCCTACAGGAATCATCGCATCAATTGCAACGATACCAGACTGTAAAGGCTCAGTTACCGGTTGTCTGAAGATAACTCCAGGAGCTTTTCTTTCTAATGGCATTTCGTATAAATCTCCTGTGATAGGACCTTTACCATCGATAGGGTTACCAAGAGTATCTACTACTCTTCCTAACATACCTTCTCCTACTTTGATAGAAGAGATTCTGTTTGTTCTTCTTACTGTATCCCCTTCTTTTACTAATTTACTTTCACCAAGTAGAGCAACACCTACGTTGTCTTCTTCAAGGTTAAGTACAATACCTTCTACATCACTAGAAAATTTCACCAACTCTCCGTATTGTACGTTTTCTAACCCGTATACACGAGCAATACCATCACCGATGGTTAAAACTGTACCTACTTCCTCAACGTTTGATTGAGTATCGAAGTTGGCCAATTGCTGTTTTAAGATCGCAGATACTTCTGCCGGATTTATTTCTGCCATTGTATGGTTGTTTTTCTTAATTTAATTGGAAATCTTTTTTAACTTGGTTCAATTTTGTCTTCACAGACGCGTCTACCTGCTGGTCTCCTACTCTTAGGATGTATCCACCTAAAATATCTTGATTGATGATCAATTTCAAATCGAAGTTTGAGTTTGCATTTACCAAGTTGGTAGATCTTAGGATTTGATCAATATTCTCTTTAGAAAGCTGAGTAGCAGTAGTAAGTGTTACTCTTTGTACTCCGTTGATATCTTCAACTTTGTTGATGAATTCCTGAGCGATATTTTTTAACTGGTTCTCACGTCCGTGTTTAATAACCAATTTGATCAAATTCTGGGAAGATGCTGATAAACCTTTGAAAATTTCGTTTGCTACCTCTATTTTCTTTTTTGCATCAATGTAAGGTGTAAGGAAGAATTTGTTCAAATCCTGAGATTCAATCATGATCTTCACTACATCTTTCATTTCAGAAAACACGGCAGCTGTCTGACCTGATTCATTAGTGAAATCAAGTAAACCCTGTGCGTATCTTTTCGCTACTTTAGATGTAAGCATTCTTAGTTAAGGTTAGATTTGTTGATATAATTTTGAACTAATTCGTTTTGAGCTTCCGTGTTATCTAACTTTTGTTTCAAGATAGATTCTGCAATGTTTACAGATAAAGCACCGATCTGAGTTTTGATGTCTGCCATTGCAGCATTTTTCTCAGCGTTGATTGTTTGCTTAGCAGCTTCGATAAGTTTGTCTCCTTCCGCTTTAGCAACATCTTTAGCTTCACCTACGATTCTGTCTTTAATTTCTCTAGCTTCTTTAAGGATAGCGTCTCTTTCGATTTTAGCTTCACGAATGATTCTTTCGTTGTCAGCTTTAAGATCTTCCATCTCTTTTTTAGCCAATTTAGCTTGGTTTAATGCATCAACGATAGAAGTTTCTCTTTCATTAACAGCATTTACAATTGGTTTCCAAGCGAATTTAGCTAGAAGAAATAATAGGATAACAAAAGTAAGGGTCATCCAAAACAAAAGTCCAATTCCAGGTTCAATAATTCCCATATCTGTAAATTCTTTTTTTTTAAATGTTATTTTATGGATTGTTTTTTAAAAATTCTTAGCAGCAGCCAACCGCTTTACTGCTAAGAATGTTTTTTGAGGATAGATTACTTGATGAAAGCACCAAAGATGATCGCGATAAGACCAGCACCTTCAATAAGACCAGCAGCAATAAGCATTGCTCCTTGAATCTTACCAGCTTGTTCTGGTTGTCTAGCGATAGCGTCCATTGCGTGACCACCGATTTTACCGATACCTAGACCTACACCTAGTACTGCTAAACCGATACCTACGTAAATTAATCCTGCTCCTGTTGATAAATCCATAATAAATAAATTATATTAGTTAAAAAATTATTTTTAAATTCTTTCTTTTAATTAGTGAGCGTGCTCTTCGTGACCGTGCTCATGTTCGTGCTCTGCAACTGCGATTCCGATAAATAGTGCGGATAATACAGTGAAGATATATGCCTGCAATGCTGCTACCAATAATTCCAATACTGAAACGAATAATGCTAAAGGTACAGATGCAAATCCTAATAATGGAGTTTTGAAAATGAAGATCAATGAAACGATCGCCAAGATCATAATGTGTCCTGCTGTAACGTTAGCGAAAAGTCGCATCATTAAAGCAAAAGGCTTTGTGAAGATTCCGATAATCTCGATTGGAACCATAATTGGGTACAATAAGATAGGAACCGGCGGCATAAAGATGTGTTTCCAGTAATCTTTATTCGCACTGAATAATGTAATTAATAATGTAATAATTGCTAATACTGCTGTGATCGCAATGTTACCTGTAAGGTTAGCTCCAAAAGGGAAGAAAGGAATCAATCCAAAAAGGTTGTTAATCCAGATAAAGAAAAATGCAGTTAGTAAATAAGGCATATATCTTTTGTATTTAACAGACCCGATGTTTGGAATAGCCACTTCATCTCTGATAAACACAATCACTGGCTCCATAAACCTCCCAATACCTTTTGGAAGTTGTGATTTTTTATAGTTTCTTGCCATTCCTATGAACACTACCGCCATAAAAAGTACTGACAAGAACATTGAAGCTGCGTTTTTTGTTACTGAAAGATCAAAAAACACTTCGTTTGATTTTTGCTTTCCACTGATGATTGAAAATAATGTAGCTTTTTCAACACCTTTAGTAGAAACTACCTGCCCGTGTTCTAAAGTATACCCATCATGTTCGTGTCCGTGAGCAATACTACTAGAAAGAAAAGTATGCCAGCCTTCATTATCTTTGATGATAACAGGCAAAGGGATAGAAACGTGATGTTCTTCACCACTGTCATCTTTTGTAGTCCATAAATGCCATTCATTAGAATCACCAATGTGCTCCATGATCATCGTGGTCGCATTGAAGCCGTCTTTCGCTTCTTTGTTCTCTACTTTTTCCGCTGATTTCTCTCCTTCAGATTCATGTTGAGCAGAAGCTAAACTGCTTATAAACACAAATAAAAATGCGAAAAATAATGAAGAAATTTTTCTGTTCATATCTCTTTTTTAATCGTGTGCAAATATATCGATTTTATTAAACTTTACCAATACTAAAAATTGATTTTTATCATCAAAAAAATCAAGACTTATTAATGAGTTTTATTATAGGTAAATAAATAAGGAATGATGCGACAAGAAAACAGATCACTATAAAGAGAAAATTAGCCTGTGTCTTTTCTATTATTATTAAAGAAACAATAAGCCAGACCAGGTCCTTAGAGAGATTAATGACCAGAAACTTCATTCCTGCATCCTGTTTACCGTACAAATACTTTTTAAATACTATATATACTATTATATTAAGCAATGCTATTAATAATACAATAATAAAACTATCAAGAAAATTCATGCTGCAAAAATAGGATTATAATTTTTGAATCAAAAGAATTGTGAATTCTTCTATATTATAAGGATGGAAGATGGAAGCGGGATGATGGAAGTTATGATTCTATAAAGCAACAATTCAACCCGTTTTATCAGAAACAATCCAAAACTCTTCCTTTTTTTTAATATATTATTAAAGAATCTTATTTTACTTTAATCGGTCTCAAAAACTCCCCTCTTCCCGCTTCCATCTTCAATCAAAGCCTTATAATATTAAATCTATCATACTTAATTTTCCTAACAAAACATCTTATCAAGAATCATATTTACCTTTATCGACCTCAAAAAATACTCTTCTCCCCGCTTCCAGCTTCCTACTTCAATCAAATCCTTATAATATTAAGTATATCATACTCAGGTTTCTTAAAAATTCCTTATTTTTGCAAACCTATAATTTACAATAAATATGTTTAATAGTTTACAGGATAAATTAGATAAGGCATTACATAATATTTCCGGACGTGGAAAAATTACCGAAATCAATGTAGCGGAAACCGTAAAGGAAATCCGTAGAGCGTTGGTAGATGCCGACGTTAACTATAAAGTTGCAAAAGATCTTACTAAAAGAGTTCAGGATAAAGCATTAGGCGAAAACGTTCTTACTTCCCTTACTCCGGGACAGCTGATGACGAAAATCGTTCATGACGAGCTTGTGGATTTGATGGGAGGTTCTCAGGAAGGAATTAATCTTTCAGGAAAACCGTCTGTAATCCTTATTGCGGGTCTTCAGGGTTCTGGTAAGACTACTTTCTCCGGAAAACTTGCTAATTATTTACAAACAAAAAGAAATAAAAAGCCTTTATTGGTAGCATGTGACGTTTATCGTCCGGCAGCAATTGACCAGTTGAAAGTATTAGGAGGACAGATTAATGTTCCTGTGTATACTGAGGAAGGATCTACAAACCCTTCTACCATTGCTGAAAATGCAATCAACTTTGCAAAGGCTAATAATCACGATGTAGTAATCGTGGATACAGCAGGTCGTTTAGCGATTGATGAGCAGATGATGAACGAGATTAAATCTGTACATTACTTCATCAAGCCACAGGAAACTCTTTTCGTGGTAGACTCTATGACAGGTCAGGATGCTGTGAATACTGCTAAAGCGTTCAACGATGCATTAAATTTTGACGGGGTTGTTCTTACCAAATTAGATGGTGATACAAGAGGGGGTGCTGCATTAACGATCCGTTCTGTTGTTGAAAAGCCAATCAAATTTATCTCTACAGGAGAGAAAATGGAAGCTTTAGACCTTTTCTACCCGGAAAGGATGGCAGACAGAATCTTAGGAATGGGAGACGTTGTTTCCTTAGTAGAAAGAGCTCAGGAACAGTTTGATGAAGAAGAAGCTAAAAAACTTCACAAGAAAATCGCTAAAAACGAGTTTGGTTTTGACGATTTCTTAAAGCAGATCAACCAGATCAAGAAGATGGGTAATATGAAAGATTTGATGGGGATGATTCCTGGGGTTGGGAAAGCCATCAAGGATGTAGAGATCAGCGACGATGCATTTAAACATATTGAAGCTATCATCTACTCTATGACACCTGAAGAAAGAAGAAAACCTTCTATTATCAATACTCAGAGAAAGAATAGAATTGCAAGAGGAGCAGGAAGAAAGATTGAAGATGTAAACCAATTGATGAAACAATTCGATCAAATGGGTAAAATGATGAAGATGATGCAGGGACCTCAAGGAAAGCAAATGATGCAGATGATGAGCAAGATGCCAAATATGCCTGGAATGGGTGGAATGTTTGGGAAATAATTCAGAAACATTCTTTAAAATATAAAATCCGACTCAAATTGAGTCGGATTTTTTGTTTTTTTATCCTTAAATAACTTGATTATTTATCAGATTTCTGCCCTTTTCCTGTAATGAAATAAGAGAAACCAACATTCACACCGAAAGTCTTAAAAGTTGCCTTAACATCTTGATCCATAAAAGTGTCTTTATGTGAAAATTGATCATAAGAAATACCTAAATTAATTCCCAAAGACTGAGTTGCCATATACGTTGCTCCACCCTTTACTTTCCATGCTAAACCATCTATAGTTGATGATTGATCAAGTATAATCAAAGTATTAGGAATTACATTATTATCTCTGCTACGAATCTTTGTTGTATTTGACACATATCCAACACCGGCTCCTAAAAACGGAACAATTTTACTGGAATTAGTAAAATAATAAGTCCCCGTAGGCATTATTGAAAAAGAAATATCTGTATTTTTATAACGTTCATAGGTAGTTTTAGTATTGATATATCCTAAGTCAATACCAATGGCTAATTTATTGATTACAAAATATCCCACCGAAGGAGTTACCGAAAAAGTATTTGTTTTAGGTATATCAATGGACTTATCCCCCACCTTAGTAGTAGTTGTAACATTATTAAAACCTAATCCTGTATTTCCACTGATTACCCAGGCGCCTTTAGTCATCTGAGCATTAGAAAGTCCAGAAAGTGCGATTGCACCTGCTAATAAGAGTTTTTTCATGGTTATTATATAAAAAAATGTTTCCAAAAATACGAAAAGCCCTGAGAATTCTCAGAGCTTTTTTATTATTTTATCTTTCAATAAATAGATTATTTATCAGATTTTTGCGCTTTTCCTTTAATGAAATAAGAGAAACCAACATTCACACCGAAAGTCTTAACATTTGTCTTAACCTCTGTATTCATGATCGTTTCTTTGCTTGAAAACTGATCATAAGAAACACCTAAATTAATCCCTAAAGACTGAGTTGCCATATATGTCACTCCTCCTTTTACTTTCCATGCCAAACCATCTGTAGTGGTCTCCGTATTCTGCATAAGAATTGGATCATACATACCATTATTAATACCATTATAAGAAGCCTTTTGCTTATTTGATGCATAACCGATTCCCGCTCCCAAGAATGGTACCAGTTTGCTTGAATTAGTAAAATAATAAGTCGCTGTAGGCATTACAGAGAATGTAGAGTTCGTATATTTAGTTTTTTCATATTTAGTCGTAGTATTCACATAGCCTAAGTCAATACCAACCGCTAATTTATCAATGACGAAGTATCCTACAGAAGGAACAATTGAGAATGTATTTACTTTTGGACCGTCAGTAGAGCTACTTCCAATTTTTACCGTAGTTGTATTGTTATTAAAGCCCATTCCCGTGTTTCCACTGATTACCCAGTCACCTTTAGTCATCTGAGCATTAGAAAGTCCGAAAAGTGCGATTGCACCTGCCAATAATAGTTTTTTCATGATTATTAATTATTATTAATTGAGTTATTAAAATTTATATCCTACTCCAATTTGAAGGAAATTCATCTTTAGTTTTTCTCCATCTACAGGATTTTTAATCATATTGGTCAATCCAAAGCTGTAACGCGCGTCTACAAAAAAGCCTTTATAAACGTTATAATCCGCTCCAAGGAACAAACCGAACTCAGTAGACTTAAGATTATCATCAAAAGTTTTTTCAAGGTATTTTTCTCCTTCACGTAGAGCCTCCTGGTTTGACGATGCTCCACTCACTTCCATTTTCACCTTTGTATTGGTTCTAAAGCTCACATATGGACCTGCATAAAGCCCTAATTCTGGTGTAGCATAATATCTTGCAGACACAGGAATCACGATTCTGTTAAAGTTTAATTTTTCCGTTACTGTAACGCCATAAGCTTTCACAACAGCTTTGCCGCCTAGATTAGCATACTCCAGCTCTCCTTGTAACGCAAACTTATTATTGAGTTTATGCTCAACCAATCCTCCTATATAGAAACCAGATTTTGATTCCATGCTGGCTTTGATACCTCCGATTTCAAAATTATCATCATTAGAATTCAACGTTGATAAAGAATATCCAGCCTTTACTCCGAATTTAGTTTGTGCATTAAGCCCTGCAAATAGAACAATTGCAGATGCCAGTAAGATTTTTTTCATGATTATTATTAAAAAAGTTTCCAAAAATACAAAAAAGCCCCGAGAAGTCTCAGGGCTTTTTGCTATATGTTTTGTTTATTATTTTGCAAATACATATTTAACTCCGAAAGTTACAGAAGTTAAGTTTAAACCGAAGTTATAGTTGTTTTGTCTGTTAGCTCCGTCAACATCTACTTTAGAAGTATTGTAACCGAATTCACCGATAGTAGCTTCGATAGTCCAGTTTTTGTTTAAGAAATAATCTAAACCTGGCTTAACGTTAACACCAATAGTAGTTTTGTTATACTTGTTAGAAGTTGAAGTAACAGTTGTGTTTCCACCTACTGTAGTTGTAGTAGTATCTTCGTCTTTAGTTTGACCAAATGCCATTGGAACTTCTAATTGTCCAAAGATGTATAATTTATCAGATAAAGTCCAGTACTTTCTTACGAAAGGAGCTACAACGAATGCAGATTCAGTATCTTTAGACTTTAATACTGTGTTAGCACCTTGATCTGTAGTCGTTTTAGTGTTAGCATTTTGGTAACCAACTCCTAAACCTACTGCTAAGTTAGTGTTTACAAAGTAACCTACTGTTGGAAGAATTGTAAAGTTCTCTCTTCTCTCATCATTAGAGTTATTAAACTCTTTTTGAGCGTAGTTAACTTGTCCTGATACATATGTAGTTCCTTTAGCAATCTGAGCGTTTGATAAACCGAAAAGTGCAACAGCACCCGCTAATAATATTTTTTTCATTTTAAAAAATTTTAATACTTTCTGAGGGCAAATTTACAGTGGTCCCCAGTAATATTAAAATTTGTTAATGTGATTAATATCATTGTTAAAATTTGACTATTTACAACAATAATTCATATTAAAGAGAGTCTTTTGAGTTTTTCACAATATTATGAATAAATAAGCTCCAATTTATCATCGGGAGCCGAATATGTTTACTTTTTTTAATTTATCACTTTTATCGAAATTCTTCCCTTTTCACTTAAATTCATATAAAAAGTATTTTTAAAACATTAACATTTAATATATTAAGTCTTAAAATTTAAACAAATGTTTACAATCCAAGTTTGATTTTACAGTCTCAAAAGGAGATAACAACAGAAATATCAGCTACAAAAGTAAAAACTCCAGCTTTTCAGCCAGAGTTTTGTATGTTATATCTATTAGAGACATTTCTTATTTAATATAAAAATTATATCCTAAGTTAACAGCTCCTACATTCCAGCTGTCTTTGTACCAACCGTGATCACGTCTGTTGCTTATAGACTGATATCCGATGTATAATTCTCCTTTAGACATCTGGTATCCGAATTTAGGTTGTGCATAGAAACCTCCATCCACATTGTCTTTTGTAGAAATCCCATACCCTAAGTCTAATCCTACAAAAATAGGAGCTCCTTTGAATTTATATTTACCTGAAACCGCTACAGGAATAAATCCGAAATCATCAAAATGATCTTTTCCGAAGAAATGAGAATATCCTGTTGCTACCCCAAGGTCTAGACCTTTAGCAATATTCCACATATAAGCTCCATCAATTCCTAATGTAAAAGACGAAACATTACTTGCATCAGATACAGGAACACCAATATGTCCACCTAATTTTAAACCTTCCTGCGCCTGTACAGCACCTCCTAGAAGTGCAAAAGCACCTACTAATAATAACTTTTTCATTTTTTTAAGTTTAAATTTTACGCTCCAAAAATACTAATTATTTTCATCACAGGAATACATTTCACTTTATAGCATTCTATAACAATAAAAAAAACAGGGCAAATTTGCCCTGTTTTCCTATGATTATTTTATTTCTAAATTTCAGATTAGTTTCCTCCGAATTTAAAACCAACACCTACCTGGATGAAGCTGTTTTTTAAAGTTCCATTTTCTCCATCTTCTTTTTTAGCAAGATTAGAAACGCCTAAATTATACCTTGCATCAAAGAACAATCCATTTTCAAGCGTATATTCAGCACCTACAAACGGAGCTAGATTTAACTTATTCATATGCTCTTTTACATCTGTTGTTGTTGTTTCTGATTCAGAAAATGCTTGTCCTAGAGCTGTTCCTGATAATTCTAATGTTGATTTCACTTTTGCAGAAGTGATAATACCTACATTCAGACCTACCCCGAAAGCTAAATTCTCAGTAGCATAATACTTAGCACTGATAGGAATCTGTACAGTACCTAATTTCCAATCTGTTTTTTCAGTTCCTGTTACATTTACTCCCGCTTCGGTAAAAGCAACTGCTTCTTCTTGCTTTCCTCCAATTGGAGAATACAACACCTCTCCTTGTACAGCAAACTTATCATTGAATTTATATTCAGCCATTGCACCAGCATAGAAAGTTGATTTTGCATCAAATTTATAATCTTGCCCTTCACCACTTGCTTTAAGCATTGATAAAGAGTAACCAGCTTTAGGACCAAATTTGAATTCTTGAGCGTTTGCAGAAATTCCCATTACAGCGATTGCTGCAGTAAGTAAAAGTTTTTTCATGTTTAATTAGTTTTTACATTTAAGGATTGCAAAACTAACTATTTTTTTCAACTTAACAAACTTTAATGAAAATTTTCAACATCAATAAAAGGTTAATAAAATTTTTATCTATCAAACTATTCGTTTCTCAGTCTTTTATCTTCATCGTTATAAGCAAGGATGATTTTCTTCACAACAGGGTGTCTTACAACATCTTCTTCTGTAAGGTGCACAAACCCGATCTCTTTCACACCATTCAGGATCCTCATAGCCTCCTTTAATCCGGATTGCTGATTTTTTGGAAGGTCAATCTGGCTTGGGTCACCTGTAATGATAAACTTTGCATTCATTCCCATCCTTGTCAGGAACATTTTCATCTGAGCATGGGTTGTATTCTGAGCTTCATCAAGGATTACAAAGGCATCATCAAGGGTACGTCCTCTCATAAAAGCCAGAGGAGCCACTTCAATTACCTTCTTCTCCATAAACCCTTCAAGTTTTTCATGCGGAATCATATCACGAAGTGCATCATATAGAGGCTGTAAATACGGATCCAGTTTTTCTTTAAGGTCTCCCGGTAAGAACCCCAGGCTCTCCCCTGCTTCTACAGCGGGTCTTGTCAGGATAATTCTTTTTACCTCCTTATCTCTTAAAGCTCTCGCAGCCAAAGCAACACTGGTATATGTTTTTCCGGTTCCGGCAGGACCAATGGCAAAAACCATGTCTTTTTTCTCGGTTTCTTTTACCAGCTTTTTAAGATTGGTAGTTTTAGCCTTAATGACTTTCCCGTTTACCCCTTTTACAATAATATCCTGGTCAAAAATCAGGTGTTTCTCGTTTTCATCTTTAATATTCAGGATATTTTCAACGTCTTTAAGCCCAATTGAGTTGTTTTTTGAGATAAACTTGACGATATCATCCAGTTTTTGCTTCAGTATATCTAAAGCTTCCTGGTTTCCCATGGCAAAAATATAATGATCTCTTCCTGTTATTTTAATGGTCGGGAAGCTTGATTTTAATAAGTTGAAATATTGGTTATTAACTCCATAGAAGATTTTCGCATCGATATCTTCCAAATCATATGTTAATTCAAACATGCAGTATTTTTATTTTTAGATTTTAAAATTAAAGCTTTTTTTCAAATTTATATCAAATTCTTTTCAACAATCTTTCGGGCTTTCTTTTTATTTTAAATAACTTTGCAAGACTACACTATTCTATAAATTGCTCATGTCAATTATTACCCTTACTTCGGATTTCGGAAATTTAGATTACAGAGTTGCCGCTGTGAAAGGCAAAATTCTGTCTCTAAATCCTGAGGTTAATATTATTGATATAACCCACGACATCCAGGCTTTCAACCTTATACAAACATCTTACATCGTAAGAAACGCTTATAAATATTTTCCAAAAGGAAGTATTCACATTCTTTCTGTGGATAGTTTTTACAATAAATCAAGAAAAAACATCATCTATAAAGCCGATGATTCATACTTTTTAGCGGCAGACAATGGTCTTTTGAGTTTAGTATTTTTTGACATTAAACCCGAAGCGATCTATGAGCTTACTCTGAACAACCGTTTTGATGACATTATCAATTTCACTTCTACAGACATTTTTGTTCCTGCGGCAGTGCATCTTGCCAACGGAGGACTTCCAGAAGTAATTGGAAGAAAAATAGAGTCTGCAAAGCAACTGATGTTCCCAAGAGCTGTTTATAACGAATCTGAAGGAATGATCATTGGCGAAGTTACTTACATTGATAATTTCGGAAATATAATCTCAAATATCAACAAAGAGTTCTTTGAAAATATCAGCAAAGGATATAAAAATTTTACTATAAAATTCAGAAACCTAAGTCTTTCAAGAATATTTTCCAGCCATACGGAGGTTGTTTCTGATTGGGAAAGAGAGACGGAATTTCATGGACAGTCAGCTGCAATCTTCAATGATAGTCAGTTATTGGAGCTTACCATCTATAAGGGAAGTAAGAAAAACGGAGCTAAAAGCCTGTTTGGATTGAATGTAGGCGAAAATATTTACATTGAATTCACGTAAAATTATATATTTCATAAAAAAACCGATTTTTTTTATATATTTGTCAAAATCTAAAAATCAAAAATGGCAGAATACAAATTATTGCTTCCTTCCATGGGAGAAGGTGTTATGGAAGCGACAATTATCACTTGGTTATTCAATGAAGGTGATAACGTAAAAGAGGATGACTCTGTAGTAGAAATTGCAACAGATAAAGTAGATTCAGACGTTCCGACACCAGTTTCGGGGAAAATTGTGAAAATTTTAAAGCAAAAAGATGAAGTTGCAAAAGTAGGCGAGCCCATTGCTATTTTAGAAATTGAAGGAGAAGGCACTGCATCAGAAGAAACAACTACTGAAACGCCGGCTGCTACTCCGGACACTGAAACATTAAAAACAATTGAACAGCCATTACAAACTGCTGCTGCGTCAAATGTAGAATTCTCAGGAGATCTTTACCTATCTCCACTTGTAAAATCAATTGCACAACAGGAAAATATTTCTGAAACTGAACTAAAATCCATTAAAGGAAGTGGTTTAGAAGGAAGAATTACTAAAGAAGATATATTAGGGTTTGTTGCGAACAGAGGAAATCAACCTGCTCCACAGGCTGCTCCGGTACAGGTCGCTACTACTCCAAAACCTGCAACTTCGGCTCCGGCAGCTACAATCCCTGTAAGTGCTGGTGATGAGATCATTCCAATGGACAGAATGAGAAAGATCATCGCTGAAAACATGGTGAAAGCAAAACAAATTGCTCCGCACGTAACTTCTTTCATTGAAACAGACGTTACCAACGTTGTAAAATGGAGAAACAAAAACAAAGCAATCTTTGAAAAACGCGAAGGTGAGAAATTAACGTTCATGCCAATCTTCGTAAAAGCTGTTGTAAAAGCTATTCAGGACTTCCCAATGATCAATGTTTCTGTAAATGGTGAAAACATCATTAAAAAGAAAAATATCAACATTGGTATGGCAACTGCTCTTCCAGATGGAAACCTTATCGTTCCTGTTATCAAAAATGCAGACCAATTATCACTTTCAGGTCTTGCAAAAGCGATCAACGACTTAGCTTACAGAGCAAGAAACAAAAAATTAAGACCTGAAGATACTCAAGGTGCAACTTATACTATCTCTAATGTTGGAAGTTTCGGAAACCTTATGGGAACACCGATCATTCCTCAACCTCAGGTTGCTATCTTAGCAATTGGAGCTATCGTTAAGAAACCTGCAGTTCTTGAAACAGCAGATGGAGATGTAATTGCGATCAGAAACTTAATGTTCATGTCTCACTCTTATGATCACAGAGTAGTAGACGGATCTTTAGGTGGAATGATGCTTAAGCATGTTCACGATTACCTTGAAAACTGGGATCTGAACACGGAAATATAAGCAATAAGTGATTAAGATTTAAATTTATCATTACATTTTAAATACAAAACCTTCGATCTGATCGGAGGTTTTTTTATTGGATATATGTCAGAAAAATTTTATCTTTAAAACAAACAATTACCAATGGAACTTGATTTCAGAAAATTATATGTTACTAAATTATTTAATTTTTCAAAAGAAGATGAAAAGCTAATCTTTGAAATTCATGATCGGTTATCAGAAAAATTCACAGTATCTGTTGTAGAGATTGAAGATTCTCCCTATCCTCAGTTTAAATCCAGTGACATCAACTTCTTACAAGAGCCAAAGCTTTGTTATCATATTACTGACAATAGTAAGATAAATAGTTTTTACCTTCTTTTTGTAAATACAATAGGAACAACAGCTAAAGGAACTCGGACGACTGATGAATATGATACATTGGAAATTTGGGGCTTGAAGAAAATGAATGAAAACTTTGGTTTTATTTCCATTAATAAGAAAAAAATGGCTGATAAAATTGCAGGGATATTCAGCCGCTTCAATATTAATTTTAAAGAAAGCAGAGATTTTAAAGACTTTTATGTTTTAGGGAGTGATCCGTATAAGACTATGGCGTTTTTAAACTCTCAGCGAAAAGAAGCTGTAAAAGCTATTACTGATGGGGATTTTAAACTTGAAGTCAAAAATAATATCGTAGGTTTAGCTGTTCCAAAAGCCTTAAGTACAGAAAATGCTTTAATGATCTCAAAATTTTTGCAGGAAATTTAAATCTCCGATTTTTGCTGTAACTTCATCACACAAAACCAACAAATGCTGAAAGTCCTTATCCTTATTCGCCGATCTATCAAGAAATCCTTTGACAACATCCGGAATGAACAGCTGAAGTACAATCTTTTGCAGGCAATTCCTTTTTGGATCGGATCTGTGATTACTGGTTTTTTTGCAGTATTATACGCTCAGCTATTTGCCTGGGGTGAAAACCTTATGAATTTTATCTTTGACTGGCATGCGTGGATGATTTTCATTATTGCTCCTATAGGTTTTGTCCTTTCATGGTGGCTGGTAAAAGAATTTGCTCCTAATGCTAAAGGAAGTGGTATTCCACAAGTGATGGCGGCTGTAGAGCTTGCTAATCCCAAGGAGCATAAAAAGATCAGAAGCCTTTTAAGCCTTAAAATTATCGTTTTTAAAATTATTTCTTCTGTCGTATTGGTTATTGGAGGTGGTGCTGTAGGTCGTGAAGGTCCTACCATTCAAATCGCAGGTTCTGTTTTCAGAAAAGTAAATGAATATCTTCCTGAATGGTGGCCCAAGATTTCCAAAAAGAACATGATTATGACAGGTGCTGCTGCGGGTCTTGCTGCCGCTTTTAATACGCCTCTGGGAGGAATTGTATTTGCTGTGGAGGAATTATCCAAAACACATATTAATTACTTTAAAACAGCTTTATTTACAGCTGTTATTATCGCAGGTTTAACTGCTCAGACATTGGCTGGATCTTATTTGTACCTTGGTTATCCTAAAACGAATGATGTCTCCTTAATGGTGATGTTCCCTATTATCCTTGTAGCAGCAACGGCTGGTATTCTTGCAAGTCAATTGTCTGTTATTATGCTTAAAATAAATGGTTGGAAAAAGAAAACTTTAAAAACAGATAAAGCGAATATCGTATTCCTGATTATATGTGCTCTGATTATTGCTTCAATCGCTTATTTTATCAACCGTGAAATTCTCGGCTCAGGGAAAGAGATCATGGAACGTGTCCTTTTCACGAAAGATAAACATGAAGACTGGTATGTCCCGATTTTAAGAATGCTGGGTCCTGCTCTATCTTTTACCTCTGGTGGTGCCGGTGGTATTTTTGCTCCAGCTTTAACTGCCGGGGCAAGTATTGGCTCTGTGATCTCGGGAATGATTCATTTAACAGCTAATGAAACCAATGTTGTTGTACTTGGAGGTATGGTAGCTTTTCTTACCGGAATTACCCGCGCTCCCTTCACTTCAGCAATTATTGTACTGGAAATGACCGACAGGCATTCATTGATTTTTCATCTGATGCTTGCCGGTATGGTTTCTTCTATTGCTTCTATTTTAGTGAGCAGACATTCTTTGTATGATGTATTGAAAGTTAATTTTTTAACGGAAATCCGTAAAGATAATTCTTAGGATTTTTTCAACATAATATTTAAATCCTTAAAGGCTTCTAATAAATTAACGGCTTCTTCATAATCAGTCATCTTGATTACCAGTTTACTTAGTTCTCTATTTGATTTAGATGTTTTGTAGGTAACAATATTTAAAAAGGCAATATTATCCTTCCTTTTGGATATTTTGTGGAAATTTACAATTTTACTTATATCCCATAAGTCTCCGTCATGTACGATACGTCCTTTTACATTCACAGAGTTGATTTTAATATCATTTCCTTCAAATTCGGTTTGAAGTGACAAATCATTTCTATCACGATCAATACCGTACTCATTGATTTTGGATATAATAAAGTTTCTGGCTTCTTCCTCTGTTTTGTATTTCCCTAAAATATCGGTCTTGCCATTGCTATATGTAATTTGATATACTTCAGATTTATCTAGGCTATGAATCGGACCATCCAAATTATCCAATTCTTTGTAAGTAATGCTAGATCCACCTATCTCAATCAGCTTTGCTTCGAAAGAATTTCCATTTTTCTTTACAATTTTATCCTGAGAATAACATAGAACCCCCATCAGAAGTAAGGGTAAAGCATAAATTTTAGTTTTCATGAAATATTTTTTTCTCACACAAAGGTACAAAAAGCATGATCAACACTCAAGTTTCTTTCAATGAGATTGAATAATTCCTGTTCTACTATTGCATAATAAAAATATATTCTCTACTTTTGCACCTCGAAATAATTAACAAATTCATTTAACATTATGAACAATTACGAAACTGTTTTCATTTTAACTCCCGTTCTATCTGAGTCACAGGTAGAGGAAGCAGTGAACAAGTATGTAGATCTTATCAAAGAAAAGAACTGCGAAATCGTTGCTAAAGAAAACTGGGGATTAAAAAAATTAGCTTACCCAATCCAATTGAAAAAGAACGGGTTCTATACTTTAATCGAATTTAAAGGAGAAGGTTCTGTAGTAGCTGACTTAGAATTAGCATTCAAACGTGACGAGAGAGTAATCCGTTACCTTACTACTAAACTTGACAAGCACGCTGTTGAGTACGCTGTAACTAGAAGAGCTAAAGTAAAATCAGCTAAAGCTTAATTAATTAACCCTATTTTTTAAAAAAGACAAGACATGGCAATAGATGAAATGGCTAAACAAGCCTCAGCTGGAGGAGAATCAGAAGTAAAATTCCTTACTCCGCTTGATATCAATACAAAATCTGAAAAGAAATATTGTAGATTCAAAAAATACGGAATTAAGCACGTTGATTACAAAGATGCTGATTTCTTATTACAATTTGTAAACGAGCAAGGTAAAATTTTACCAAGAAGATACACTGGAACTTCTTTAAAATACCAAAGAAAAGTTTCTGCTGCTATCAAAAGAGCAAGACACCTTGCGTTACTACCATACGTAGCTGACTTATTGAAATAAGACAAAAATAAATAAAAGAAGAGAGCAATCTCTTCTTTTGTTGCTGAATACATCATTAATTCTAACTTGATTTTAGATCATAAAACTAAAATCTAAAAAAGGACAACAACAATGGAAATTATCCTAAAAAAAGACGTAGAAAACTTAGGACTTGAGTTTGATACAGTAAACGTAAAGCCAGGTTATGCTAGAAACTTCTTAATTCCTCAAGGAATTGCTCTTTTAGCTACACCTAAAAACAAAGCTGCTTTAGAAGCTACATTAGAAGCTAGAAAAGAAGAAGAAGCTAAATTAATCGCTGCTGCTAACGCTGTAGTTGAGCAATTGAAGAAAACTTCTATCACTATTCCTGCAAAAGTAGGTGCTGGTGACAAACTATTCGGATCTATCAACAATGCTGATCTATCTGCTGCTTTAGAAAAAGCTGGTGTTTCTGTAGAGAAAAAATATATCAAAATTCCTGGTAACACTATCAAGAGAACTGGTAAATTTGCTGCTCTTATCAGACTTCACAGAAATGTTGAGTACAACTACGAATTCGACATCGTTTCTGATGCTCCAGTTGTAGCTGCTCCTGCTGCTAAGAAGGAAGAAGCTAAATCTGAAGAAGCTTAATAAGCGACTGAGAATTTCTCAAAATACAAGACCACTTCATTTATTTGAGGTGGTTTTTTTGTATATAATTCGGGAAAGTTATTGATAAGACTACCCCGTCTTTTTTCTTGGCAAAAAGCCACCTCTTCAGGGAAGGGGAATGTAGAAAATCTTAACTATTATTATTTGTTAAATGAGTTTTTTATTAACCTCAATTAACCCAGAAGCAAGGTATGTAGTAGAAAAATCTTATCCTGCTTATAAAAACCTGTCACTACGTAACCCATAACCCTAACTAATTTCAAACTCTCCCACTTTCTACCTATCTCCTCTCAGTTTCTGCTGATACTCCGTTGGTGCTACCCCAATTACCTTTTTGAAAATATTACTGAAAGAAGACAAGCTATTATAGCCTACCATCATTGCAATTTCATACATATTATATTTATCTTCCAGCATTAGCTCAAGAGAACGGGTTATTCTTAAAGCTCTCAGAAAACGGACGTAATTCATGCCTAAAGTCTCTTTAAACTTTCTTGAAAGGGTTCTCGTACTCATCCCGAATTCTTTTGCTGTAGATTCGATGGTAAGAGGCTTCTCAAGGTTAGCATGAATATATCTGGCTATCTTTAGTAAAGTTTCATCTTTTGGAAATGGGTGCTGAACCGGAAATGCGAGATTTTTATCTCTTTTTTCAGGCAAAACGCCTTTTAAAGCTTTAAGAAAATAATATTTTGACCCATCATTTTTTGTGATTTTCCCATTCCATTCTTTGGTGTATAAAATCATTTCCCGAAGAAGCTCATTGACTGAATAAATATTAATTTCATCAAAAAAGCCACTTTCACCCTCTTCTTTCTTCATATAAAAATTATATAAATCAACTTTTGGACTGGTAGAAAACAAATAATGAGGAGTTCCTGCGGGAATCCACATAAAACATCTTGCCGGAAGATACCAGTGTTTCAAATCTGTAAAAACATGCACTATACCGCCTTCTGCATAGACTAACTGTGCAGAACTGTGATAATGAATTTCCGTCGTGATATTTCCCGTAAGAACATGATATACGTAAAATTCCGCATCCTCGTCTTCTACGTCTTTAAAATGGCTGTTATTCATGAAATAAAGATATGAAGTTTTTTCAAAATGGCGTAAATGAACAAATCTTTTTCTGTTTTCACAAATAGTGTCCGGCTCTACTCGTCGTAAATTTGCAGTATCAAAATCATTTTAGCAAAAATCCTTTAATTAATTTATGAATATGATATTTAACGCATGCCGATATCAGTGCATCGCGTTGTGCTTGTTATTGAGCAATTTTTTACACTCACAGATGATAGACTACCAACATCTTGGTCTACAGCAGGCTATAGAGATCGGTTTAAAAAACAATAAGAATATCCAGATCAGCCATTTAAAACAGGAAATGTCCGTAACAAAGGAAAAAGACCTGAAAATGGAAAAACTGCCGGATATAGAATTTCATACAAGCTACAGCCAGGTTACAAACCTTTTCCAATATCAGGATGGTGTATTTAATAAGCCAACAAAGTATGACGCCATCAATGGAATGTATGATTTTACTTTATCAGCTTCCATTCCGGTTTATATGGGTGGAAAAATAAAAAATACAGAGAAGAAAGCTGCTATTGACACTGAAATTTCAACCTTAAGAACACATCTTGATGAAAGACAGCTTAAAATGGAAATCATTACTGCTTTTCTACAAATTCATCACCTGAAAGAACAACAAAGTCTTATCAATGATAAAATGAAGGAGGATTCCATCAATATCAAACAGGTAAAAGCTTTGAAAGCAAATGGTGTAGTGACAGTGAATGAGGTTTTAAGAACATCTTTACAGCTTTCTAACCACAAAATGAGCTGGACAGAACTGGATAACGATATACAGATCGCCGAACATAAGTTAAAAACAATCCTTTCTCTTCCGGAACCTCAGGAAATGCACGTGTATACAGAAGATCTTATCTCAGATAAAGAAGCCATTCCTTACGTTGACCAACTTACAGAAACAGCTTTAAACCAAAATGAGTCTGTAGGAATGACCCATAAAAACCTTTCATTAAAGGAATTGGACCAGAAAATAACCAGAGCAAATTATCTACCTAAAATAACTGCGGGCGGAGAATATTTTTTAAAGTATCCAAATATGATGTTCTTTCCTCCTGAGCCTTATGCTTATCGTTTGGGAATGATCGGATTAAACCTGACCTATCCTATCGAAAACCTGTATAAAAATAAGTATAGAATGCAGGAAGCTAAAGAGAATATTGATCTGGCTAAGCTGCAAATTGAAGAAAACGATGAGAAGATCAGACATAATGTGTATGAAGCTTACAAGAAGTTTGAAGAAACCGAACAGAAGGTAAAAATTGCTGAAGAAGCCATTGATCAGGCAAAAGAAAATTATCGTATTGTAAGAACAAAATATGCAAATAAATTAAGCCTTATCACTGAACTTATTGATGCAGACAATACGTATCTGGAAGCTGAATCTAACCTTATCTCCGTAAAAATTAACCGTCAACTAAAATACTATCAACTCCAATACACGATTGGAAACTTATAAAAACTATGGCACAGAAACAACTGACACAAAAGGAAAAAAGAATCAATAAGACGATCACTTTACTGGCATGGATTCTTATCATAAGTGGAGTCACAGGAATGGTAAGTTTTTATCTTTTTTCGAGAAAAAATGTTACAACCAATGATGCACAGATCGAACAATATATTACACCGGTATCAAGTAAAGTTTCAGGGTTTATCAAAGCTATAAAGTTTAATGAAAACCAATTTGTAAATAAAGGAGATACTTTAATCATCATTGATAACAGAGAATTTGTAAACCAGGTACATATGGCAGAGGCAAATCTTCATGCCAACACTGAGAATATTACAACGATCCAAAGCAGTGTAAATACCAAAGAAAGTGATACAAAAATCATTGATGCTAAAATTGCTTCTGCAAAAATTGATATCTGGAGAACCGAACAAGATTATAAACGATATAAAAATCTATTGAATGAAGATGCTGCTACAGAACAGGATTTTGAAAATGTAAAGGCTTCTTATGAACAGTCAAAAGCGAATCTTTTGGCATTGGAACAACAGAAAAATGCTGTAAAAGCTGGAGCTAGCGAACAGCAAACCAAAGTAGCACCTGCCAAAAGCCAGATTCAGCAAAGTTCTGCAAATTTGAACAATGCTCAGTTATTTCTTTCTTACACTGTGATTACAGCTCCTTATGATGGCTGGGTTGGTAAAAAAACCATCCAGGAAGGACAGCTAATCAAAGAAGGACAGGCTTTGGTGCAAATCGTAAGCAAAGAAAAATGGATTATTGCCAATTATAAAGAAACCCAACTTGGACAAATAGACTCCAAGCAGGAAGTTATCATTACTGCGGATGCTTACCCTGATATTGAATTCAAAGGGAAAATTCTTTCTGTTTCACCTGCTTCAGGATCTCAATTTTCATTGATAAAACCTGATAATGCAACCGGAAACTTTGTGAAAATTGAACAGAGATTTCCTGTGAAAATTATTCTTGATCAAAATAAAGATAACGAAAAATTACTTTCCGGGATGAATGTTCTGGTGAGCGCGAAGAAGATCTAAGATTGAGAGTGAACGTGTTTGAAAGTATTAAAAAAAAAAGATACTGAGCTCACAATCATTTCAAATTTATTCATTCTCAGATTTTCAAATTAAAATTATTTTCTGCGAAAAGGCAAAACCGCAAAATGCAAATCTGCTAATTTTTTCTTTAGTCATATTTGTCATTTACCTTTTACTCTTTTTTACACTTTTTGCCCTTTTGTCTTTTCGCATTTTTTAAACATTACTAAACGGCTGAATTGCAAAAAAAGCTTTATTAGTCTTTTGCCTTTTTTGCTTCTCAAAAAAATTATGCAACATAACACAGTTTATCATAAATGGGTACCACAATGGCTGAAACTGCCACTTCTTGTGCTGGCTTTATTCCCCCACCTGATGTTGTTGTCACTGTTACATTCAAACAGTGCCTTCACATCTTCTTTTATGGATGTAGACTCGGATGACATCCAATACCTAATGATTTTGATGTATGGGACATTTGTGGTTACCCTTTTAGTTTTACAGAGATTTATGGCGTACTTCAGTGTGAAATACTATGTTTTGCTGATGGCTTCCGTTTCCGTGATTATTCTCTATGTTTTATCCGTCACCAATGATTATCATGTTATTTTAGTCATTCGATTTTTAGAAGGAATCTTCGGACTACTGGAAGGTGCTATCTTTCTTCCTTTAATTATTGCCGAATTAAAAACAAAACATGCCAAAGTTTTCTCCTATCTTTTGATGTATTCCATTATGCTTACCGGCGGAACAGTAACCACTTCCTTATTGAAATCAAGTATTGAAAATTATGATTTTCAGCATATGGTTTTAATGATGGTTTACTTTCATGTCTTTGTGCTCATCATCGGAATTGCCATTTTCAATAGAAACAGGTTCTTTCCCAAAAAACCTCTATATCAATTGGATATTACCAGTTGGTTTTTGCTTTGGGTTTGTTTACAGGCTGGAGGTTATGCTATCATTTATGGAAAAAGACTGATGTGGTTTGAATCCGATACCATCATCATGTGTCTGTTCGTATTTTTACTTTCAGGAGGTTTATTTATGCTAAAACAGAGAAACTCCAAAAGACCATTATTCCATTATGAAGTTTTCAGTTCAAAAAATGTGATTGTTGGGATGTTCCTTTTCTTCATCTTTTATCTGATCCGATCTGGATTAAACAATGTGTACAGCATCATGGCAACCGTCTGGAAATGGCCTTGGGATTATATTGTAAATATTCATTATTGGAACGTTGCCGGAACACTATTGGGTGTATTTTTATCAGGAATCTGTCTGGTAAAAGGAATTTCTTCAAGAATTGTTTTCTTTACAGGCTTTCTGTTACTGGCGATAGATTGTGCATGGTTTACTTACACATTTTATCCGGATACTACCCTTTCCACGATATGTCCGCCTTTATTTTTGCAAGGTGTTGCCCAAGGATTATTATTTACTCCGCTCGTTTTCTTTCTTATTTCAGGAATGCCGGAAGAATATGTTTCCAATGCTACAGCCCTCGGAACTACAACCCGTTTCTGGACAACAGCCATTGGATATGCTTTGATGCAGAATCTAATGTTATTTTTAACTTTAAAACATGCCGATACCTTAAGTTTTAATCTTACCGATACCAATCCTGTCTTTTACAGTCAGTGGAATCAGATTTTTGGAGCTCAGATCTCAAAACTCCCTGTCAATGAATCACTTTCTATGACAGCAGCAGCTTTTAAAACTAAAATAATGGCGCAATCAATCCTTTTATCCAATATGGAAATTTTCACAGGATTATTCTGGTTAGCTTTAGTAACAGCTCTTTTACTATTACTTTACCATCCAGTAAAAATAGCAGTAAGGAACATCATGTAAAATTACTCTCCCCAAAAAGACCAGACTGTTCCATTGAAAACTGCCAATTGCTTTTTTTGAGTATCATATACCATCATACCGGCTGCAGGCGAGATAATATTGAGGTGAGGAGAAGCTACTTTTGGTAAAATCATAGCTTTATTGACATCTTCCAGCACTAGAATTCCGGAAACAGATGACGGTGTTCCTACAGAAACTTTTGCATCAGGATGGTCAGTTAAACTATCCTGTAGACTAGTGTCAGCAGTTCCTGTGGCATCTACTGAAAGATCTTTCCAAATATTATTCTGGTAAACTTTTACCTTCATATCTGAGGTATCAAATACTAGGGTACCATTCACTACATTCTGAAGTGCTGAAGTACTTGTTGCCCAGGGAAGAACAAGCCCTCGGTTTTCATTGCCGAATTCAACAGATGAAGAAGCCGATTCTAATATAGTTTTTCCTAAAGCAACCTGAGCATTAAAGCTTCCGTAAACTATAACTGTAATAATTAATGTTATCTTTTTCATAATTATTTTGTTTTCTGTTAGTCCGGACAGGTTTGGGTATTAAAACATTTCCAGCCTGTAACAGTTCCGTCAATATTGATCTGTAGACAATTTTGTGTAGTATTATAGACAACCATTCCCTCTTTGAGCTCTGTCTGTGGAATAGTTAATACTTGAGCATCTGTAAGCCGATTAAGAACAAAACCTTTATTTTTTGATTCCAATACAACCCAAGCCCCTTTTCTTGCCCCTGGCCAGTTAATTCCACCTCTATCAGCTCTGTTTAATGAGGTAATTCCAAAATCTGAAGAAAGAACTGTTCCCGTTGTCACCGCAGGTTTATAACAAGGCACATTCCCCTGAATAGTAACGGTGACTGTTGCTGTATCACAATTTGACGGAGAAGCTGTCTGGCAAATCTGATAAACCAAAGTATAGGTTCCCGGAGGCGTACCAGAAGCGACAAGAATATGCCCATCAGTGGTATTTAGTGAAATATTAGGATTTGAAGTTGATATCTGAGATAAAATAACATTGGATAGGGTTGCCTGTGCTCCACCATATGTTTCAAAGTCGTTATCCAGAACGATTCCTACAGAAGTCTCTCCTGCAGCGATAGTGTACATATCATCTACAGCCATTGGGGGCAAATCTCCGTTAATTGCAGGACAGAATCCCGGATTAATGATCAGAGGTGCGCTACAACTACTTGTAGATGCACAATCATAAGTAACATTTGCAAGAAAACTCGGATTACTGTTCATGAAAACTGTACTTGGATCAGATATGCCTGTTGCCCTCCTAAAATCAAGATTAGGTCCTAACGTAACATTTCCCACCTGAATAGGATTTTGCAAAACAACATATCCTTTTTTTGAGGATAAAGAAGGACCTTGAATAGCAGCATTCCCTCCCTGAAATTGGTTTATAGACATTTCTCCTTCATTATAAATAATAGCATCAGCAGGTGCATTATTTATATTTCCATTCGAAGTAAAAAGCCCAAAATTGTAAATTTCGCTACTGTTTCCTGATAAATTAATATCTCCTCCTAATGTAAAAAATCCTGTATTAATAATTTTACCACCATTAATATTAAAACCGTTCTGAGAGATAATGGTACCACAATTTACATATACACTTTGCTCACTATTGCCGTAATTTCCACTAAGTAATATCAGTCCGCCTCCTTCATTTCGGAACAAAGTAGTTGCAGAGCTACTCATATTCAGGTTTCCGTTAATATTCAGATTTCCATAATTATCAATTGTATTTGTAGTATTATCTCCTAGCTGTAAAACACCAAGCTCAATAATACCTTCATTTATAATTTTATTAACCTGTCCGTTAATCGTAAGATTTCCATTCCCACCTCCTACAGTTATAGTCCCTGTATCATAAACATGTACATCAAGATCAGCAACACTTGTTATTGTCTGATTAAAATTAAGTGTTCCATGAACTTCAAAACTCACAGGAGCATTGGTAACTCCGCTTATGTTATTCTGAAATTGCAATGTGACACCAGGTGCAATACAAATCTTAGAGTTTGTACCAAAAGTCGGATTACTGAATGTCATATCAGAGCTGAAACAAACCGTCGTATTATCAGGAAAATGAAAATTAGGATCCGTAGGATTTTGAACACCGCAGCTTGTACATTGTGCGTAAGTGAGATAACAAAATAATAAGGGAAATAAACAGAATAATTTTCTCATTCTCAAAATTTAAATATATAAAACTATAATATTTTTTATCACCAAACAATGATTTTTATAAAATTTACTATTCAATTAATAAAAATAGGACATTATATAATTTTTATTTAATTTAATACTTTATTATTATTAAAAAATTTTCCTGCAATACGATCCTGAAAATCTGAACGTTTAATAAAAAAATCACTAATGGAAATTGAAAGTATTTTACTGAAACAACGAGTTTTTTTTGCAACACAGCAAACAAAAAGCTTATCATTCAGAAAAATGTATCTCGAAAAGCTTAAAAGTCTTATTATATCTAATGAAACCCTGTTATATGAAGCTATCTATAAAGATTTTAGAAAATCGAAATTTGATACTTATACTACAGAGATTTCCTTTATTCTGAAAGATATTGATTACTATCTGAAAAATTTAAAAGCTCTTGCAAAGCCTAAAAAAGTAAGTACCAACATGGTAAATCAACTGGGAAGCAGCAAAATTTATTCCGATCCATTGGGCTGTACTTTAGTGATAGGTGCATGGAATTATCCTTATCAATTATCCCTGTCTCCTATGATTGCTGCAATTGCTGCCGGGAACTGTTGTATTTTGAAACCCAGTGAAATTGCTGAAAATACAATGAAAGCGATGTCTCAAATCATCAATGAAAACTTTCCATCAGAATATCTGTACGTATACGAAGGCGGAATTGACGAAACTACAGAACTTTTAAGACTAAAATTTGATAAAATATTTTTCACAGGAAGTACCAAAGTAGGAAAGATCATTTATAAAGCTGCCGCAGAACATCTAGCACCCGTAGTCCTTGAATTAGGCGGAAAATCACCAGCGATTGTAACACAACATGCCAATCTTGAAATAGCAGCAAAAAGAATTGTCTGGGGAAAATTTTTAAATGCCGGACAAACTTGTGTAGCTCCGGATTATTTATTGGTTGAAGAATCTGTACAGGAGCAATTCCTGGAAATGTTGAGAAAATATATTAAAGAATTTCAATACAGTCCGGATTCAGATCAATATACCCAAATCATTAATCAAAGAAATTTTCAACGCTTAACGAAGCTTATTGATCAGAAAAAAATATACTTTGGAGGAAACTTCGATGAAGAAAACCGGTTTATAGAACCTACCATTCTCAATAATGTTGACTGGAAAGATGAGATTATGCAGGAAGAAATCTTTGGTCCTCTTCTTCCTGTTACCAGTTTTAAAAATTATAACAGCGCTTTAAAAGCTATTCTCGAATTGGAAAAACCTCTTGCCGCCTATCTTTTTACCAATAATACTGAAGAAAAAGAACATTTTACCCAAAAAATTTCTTTTGGTGGTGGATGCATTAATGATACTGTGATGCATTTAAGCAATGATCATCTGCCTTTTGGTGGTGTAGGAACTTCCGGAATTGGAAATTACCATGGAAAATTTGGCTTTGAAGCTTTTTCACATCAGAAATCTGTTCTTGAAAAAACAACCTGGGGTGAACCGAATATAAAATATCCACCTTATTCTGAAAAAAAATTAAGCTGGATAAAAAAATTACTATGATTCTTTTTTAAACAGAAATTACACAAATTTAACTTAAAAGGAGAAAATTATCAATTGAAAAAGGTTGTTTCCATAGAAACAACCTTTTATATAAATATTCAGATATAAAAAAAACCTTTTTAAAGAAGCTTTCCTTCCTCAAGGAATTTTTTAACCTTTTCTTTGCTGTATCCTTTTCCTTCTTCCAAAACCTCACTTTGTTGAACATGGATTTTTTTCCCGTTCTCATCTAAAACGATAAAGAATGGATAGAATTGCTGTTCCTTAATATTGATATACTGAGCAAAAGTTTTCTCATTCTTATTGTCCGGAGAATAATTTAAATGATAATACAAATATTTTTTATCTACAATTTCTTTCAGTTCAGGAGTTTCCTGTACAAAATTATTAAAACGGAGACACCAGATACACCAGTTTCCACCAGCCTGAATAAGAATTTGTTTCCCTTCTTTTTTAGCTTTTGCAACTAATTTTTTAATATCAGCCTGTGCATCAGCCTTTGGATTATAAGGTTTAGGAAGCTTAGCTTTCTCTTCCGCAGCTTTTTTCTTAGCATCCAGCTCTGTTTGTTGAGCCGGTAAATTCTTCACTTCCTGTGAAAAAGCAAGAGAGCTTAATCCCAAAAAAGCAATTAATGTCAATTTTTTCATAACATAAAAGTAAAAAAATAATACTTATCCCTCAGCAAAAATAGAACCATAATTTTATTATCACTAAATTTGCGTGTTTTATGAGCTTCTTAATTAAAATATTATTTTTCGTCTCCAAACTTCCGCTTAGAATATTGTACATATTCTCGGATGTTATTTTCTTCCTAAACTATTATCTGGTAGGCTATAGAAAAGAGGTTATTACCCAAAATCTTAAAAACTCCTTCCCTGATAAATCTGAAGATGAGATCAGAAAAATCCGAAAAAAATTCTATCGTAATTTCTCCGATTATCTCGTAGAAACAATAAAGTCATTCAGTATTTCTGAAACAGAGTCCAGAGTAAGAATGCAGCACATCAATCAGGATGTATTTCATGAAGTGCAAAAGGAGGGTAAAAATATTATTCTTCTTGCCGGACATGTTTTTAACTGGGAATGGATTAATGCTTTGGCAAGAATTGTTCCTCAAAAACACTGTCACCCTGTGTATAGGAAAGTAAACAGTGATTTTTGGGAAAATCAGATGAAAAAAGTCCGAAACAAATTTGGAAATGAAGCTCTGGAAGCAAACGAAGTAATCCTTAATATTTTCAGAAGCAAAAATGATGGAGATTCTATCTACATGTTTGTGGCTGATCAAACTCCTCATTTTTCACATGTTAATTACGGATTGGAATTTTTGAACCAAAGAACTCCTGTTTTTATAGGTTATGACAAATTAGCCACAAGAATGGATCTCGCTTTTATTTATTGTGAAATGAAAAAAGTAAAGCGCGGGTATTATCAGGTTAATTACTACAGAATCTATCCGGACAATGAAAAGTTTGTAGAACATGAAGTGGTAAGAAAATTCCATAAAATGTTGGAAAACACTTTACACAAGCACCCTGACAACTATCTTTGGTCACACAGAAAATGGAAGTATCAGGATTCCATCAAAAATTTTGATTCTGAAAAAAAATAGATTTACATGCAGAAAAAACTGGCAGTTGCCATCTTAAACTGGAACGGAAGAAATTGGCTTGAAAAATTCCTTCCCGGTGTAGTTCAATTTTCTCAAAATGCAGATATTTATGTCATTGACAATCTTTCTACGGATGATTCCAGAGAATTCCTGAATACTCACTTCCCTACTGTAAAAGTTATTAAAAACAATGAAAATTATGGTTTTGCCGGAGGTTATAATGAAGGATTAAAAGAGATCAAGAATGAATATTACTGCCTTCTTAATTCTGATGTAGAAGTTACCGAAAACTGGATTGATCCTGTATTGGAGTTATTTGAAAAAAGCGATTCCATTTCTGCTATTCAACCTAAAATTTTATCTTATACCAATAGAAACTCTTTTGAATTTGCGGGTGCAGCAGGTGGTTTAATAGACAATTTAGGATACCCTTACTGCCGTGGACGTGTATTTGATGATCTGGAAGAAGATAAAGGACAGTATGATGATGAAACAGAAATTTTCTGGGCTTCCGGATGCTGCTTTTTTATCCGTTCAAAAGATTTTTGGGAACAGAAAGGTTTTGATGCAAGATTTTTCGCCCATCAGGAAGAAATTGACCTTTGCTGGAGATTGATCAATACAGGTAAAAAGATTTTTTATACAGGTAAATCTAAGGTATATCATGTAGGTGGCGGAACGTTGAATAAACAAAGTGCACAGAAGACCTACTTGAATATCCGAAATAATTTGTCGATGATGCTTAAGAATCTCCCTTTTCCCAAATTAATAGGGCTTATTTTTTTCAGATTATGTCTGGATGGTGTAGCTGGAATTTATTTTGGATTAAAACAGGGTTTTCCTCACCTTTGGGCAGTTGTAAGAGCTCATTTTGGTTTCTATGGACAACTTCCAGGAACCTGGAAACTTAGACAAAACCATCAGAAAGAGCAATTTTATCAATCAAAATGGTTAATTTTTAGACATTTTTTAGGTGGTAAGTAGGGTATTACTAATCGTCGGATTATTTATATATTATTACATTGCAAGTTTTACATTTTCAATAATATCAAACTTCAAATTTTAAAACAAATGGACTTCTGCGCAATAGACTTTGAAACAGCCACTCACGAAAAAAACTCAGCATGTGAGATGGGAATCTGTATAGTGCAGGATTCTAAAATTGTGGAAACTAAAACCTGGCTGATCAAGCCTCCAAGCTTTCCTTATTTCAGTAGATTTAACGTTGCTGTTCACGGCATTCATCCGGAAGATGTAAAAGACGCTCCTACATTTGATGAAATTTGGTATGAGGCTCAGAATATGATGTATGGAAGTTTAATGATAGCTCATAACGCAGGTTTTGACGCTTCTGTTCTAAGAGGATGTCTTCAGCATTATGGAATGTTTACCCCCAATATTAATTATCTGTGTAGTATTCAGCTTGCCAAGAAATCATGGAATTATTTACCCAAATATGGTTTGAAACCATTGGCTGAATATCATAATATTGACTTTACCCATCACAGGGCTGGAGCTGATGCAGAGGTTTGTGCAAAAATTTCTTTACTTGCTTTTGAAAAGCTGTTCATTACAAGAAATGAAGAAATAAATGATTCAGCATTAAAAAATAATATAAAAAAACTGTAACTTTAAAACAAAAACCATGAAAAAACTCTTATTATCTATTACCGCAATCGCCGGTATTATTGTGCATGCACAGACAGCACTTCACGGTGCAGACTGGAACTTAAAGAAAATCGTAATAAATAATACTACTTATTCTCTCCCTCAGAACAGCGAAATGGGTAGCCCAATTTTAACTTTTTCAGCAACTCCTAATACTCCACCACCTCCAGGTTCAACAACCAGCATGAGCAACCCAATCTGCGGGACTGGTATATGGGCGTTAATCTATAACAATGAAATAACAGCTAATAGCTTTAATTTCTGGTCTCATGGAACCGGAACAACCAATTGTACAATGCCAGAAAATATAGCTTTTCACACGCAATACAATGATTATTTCAGTATAGGTTCCAATAGTTACAGCTATCAAATTTTGGATAATGGAGGAATGAGAAATCTTATTATAACCAATAGTTTGGGACATCAGGCTTTTTATCAATCCGGAACTTTGGGCACAAAAGAATCTAAAACACAACTATCTAACAAAGCTGGAACAATTTACCCTAATCCTGTAAAAGAAGGTTCTGTTCATCTGAAAAAGACAGATCGTATTGAATGGATAAAAGTGTACAATATGGAGGGAAAACTAGTACTTCAAAACCTATCTTCTGATGCTGAAATTAATGTCTCTAACCTGCTGAAAGGGGGCTACTTTATGGAAGTAAAATCTCAAAGTGGTATTAGCAGACATCAATTTATTAAAGAATAATTTTAATTACTCAAAACTTCAGATAATAAATTAAATTTTGGGATATCAATCTCAAAAGTTTCCTGTGTTTCCAGGTTTTTAACGAGGTATTTCCCGCTCATATTTCCTACTCCGGAACGAAGCATTACATTGGAGAAATAAGCAAAATTTTCGCCTGTCCCTATTTCAGGAGTCAAACCGATAATTCCATCTCCAATAATTTCTGTGTATCCAAATCCTACATCAAAGATGAGCCATTTTCTTTTCAGTACTTTTATAGGAAAGCTTCCGTCATTTTCTATGGTTATATTGTACTTGAAGACATAACGGTTTTCGGATGGATAACTATTCTTACTATCATATTCAGGTATTACTGAAACTTTGATATTGGAAGTCATTTTTGAAAACATCATTATAGTATTTTCTTAATAGATACAAAAATCTCGCCTTTTTTAAGGCGAGATTATATATTTATATTATAATTTCATTAAAACTATAATCCAAGACCTTTTCTTTCGTCTCCACCCATTAATATTTCAACAGGATTGTCGATTGCTTCTTTTACCGCTACAAGGAATCCTACAGACTCTTTTCCGTCGATAATTCTGTGGTCATAAGACATTGCAACATACATCATTGGTCTGATTACTACTTGTCCGTCAACAGCCACTGGTCTCTGGATAATGTTGTGCATACCAAGAATTGCAGATTGTGGAGGGTTGATGATAGGTGTAGACATCATAGATCCGAAAGTACCACCGTTTGTAATTGTGAAAGTACCACCAGTCATTTCATCAACAGTAATTTTACCGTCTCTTACTTTTATAGCAAGATCTTTGATGTTTGCTTCAACAGAGCTGAAAGACATGTTTTCTGCATTTCTCAATACAGGAACCATCAATCCTTTAGGACCTGAAACAGCAATTGAAATATCGCAGAAATCATAATTTACTTTGAAGTCTCCGTCGATAGATGCATTTACATCTGGATACATTTGTAATGCTCTTGTAACTGCTTTTGTAAAGAAAGACATGAAACCAAGTCCTACTCCGTGTTTCTGAGCAAATTCTTCTTTATATTGCTTTCTTAATCTGAAGATTTCAGACATGTCAACTTCGTTGAAAGTAGTTAACATAGCTGTTTCGTTCTTCACAGAAACTAATCTCTGAGCGATTTTTCTTCTTAAAACTGAAAGTTTAGTCGTAGTTGTAGATCTAGAACCTGTAGCAGTAAGAGGGCTTCCTCCTAATGCAGGAACTGCTGCTAATTCAGCATCAGTTTTAGTGATTCTTCCGTCTCTTCCTGTTCCTGAAACCTGTGCAGCATCCATTCCTTTTTCGTCAAGGATTTTCTTAGCAGCCGGAGATGGAGCTCCTGTAGCGTAAGTTTGAGGTGCGGCAACTGGTGCAGCTGGTTTTGGAGCTTCTTGTTTAGCTGGTTCAGCAGCTTTCGGAGCTTCTTCTTGTTTTGGAGCTTCAGCAGCTGGTGCAGCACCTTCTGGTTTTGCAGCATCCATATCAATTAAACAAACTACCTGACCTACTTGTACCACATCACCTTCTTCTGCTTTTAAAGTGATAATACCACTTTGTTCTGCTGGCAATTCAAGAGTTGCTTTGTCTGAGTCTACTTCAGCGATAGGTTGATCTTTTTCTACATAATCCCCATCTTTTACAAGCCAAGTTGCAATTTCAACTTCTGTGATTGATTCGCCCGGTGAAGGAACTTTCATTTCTAAAACTGACATATCGAGTATTTTTTATTTTTTAATTGAATATTATTTAAATTAAGCTGTAACAGGTCTTTTTACAGGAGCATCGTCTCTATCGAAAACTCTGTTGATCACTGCATTTTGGTTTTTCTCAAACATTTTGTGGCTACCTGGAGCTGGAGCACCGCTTGGTACTGGAGAAACCACCTGGATTCCTGTGTCTCTGAAATTTCTTAGAATATAAGACCAAGCACCCATGTTTTCAGGTTCTTCCTGAGCCCACACTAATTGTTTTCTGTTTTCGTATTTGTTGAAGATCGCTTCAATAGCATCTGTTTGAAGTGGATATAACTGCTCGAATCTTACTAATGCAATATTTTCACAGTTTAATTCTTCTTTCTTCGCTAATAATTCGAAGTACAGTTTACCTGAACAAAGAACTACTTTTTCTACTTTTTTAGGATCTGCTGTTGGATCGTCTAAGATTGGCTGGAATGAACCTGTTGCAAAATCTTCAAGTGGAGAAACTACTTTAGGGTGTCTCAATAGAGATTTAGGACTCATAACGATCAATGGCTTTCTGAACGCCCACTTCAATTGTCTTCTTAGTAAGTGGAAGTAGTTGGCAGGAGAAGTAATATTTGCTACTACCATATTTTCATTAGCACAAAGTGTTAAGAATCTCTCTAATCTTGCTGAAGAGTGTTCTGCACCCTGACCTTCTGAACCGTGAGGCAATAACATTACCAATCCATCCTGGATTTTCCATTTTTCTTCTGCAGCAGCTAAATATTGGTCAACGATAATCTGAGCACCGTTCACGAAGTCACCAAACTGAGCTTCCCAGATTGTCAATGTATTTGGAGAAGCCATTGCATATCCATAGTCGAAGCCTAAAACACCATATTCTGAAAGGTGAGAGTTGAACACATCAAATCTGCTTTCTGAAACGTGTCTTAACGGGATATATTCTTCTTCTGTATCTTCTGTTTTTACTACAGCATGTCTGTGAGAGAATGTACCTCTTTCTACATCTTCCCCTGAGATTCTTACGTTGTGACCTTCCACAAGTAGTGTAGCATACGCTAACCACTCTCCTAATGCCCAGTCTAATGAGTTTCCTTCAATAGCTTTAACACGGTTATCGAAAAGTCTTGTAATTTTATTGATGAACTTTTTATCAGCCGGAAGTGTTGACATTTTCAGCGCCAATTCTTTCAACTTAACTAAGTCATATTTTGTATCCACAGGTAATTGAACTGCTCCTCTTTTTCCGATTGGATAGTTTACCCAATCTTCAGCCATGAACACATCCATTACGTTTTTCTCAATTTCTTTGGAAGCATCAAAGTCTTTATCTAGAAGAGCTTTAAATTCTGTTTCCATTTTAGCAATTACATCATTTGAAGTAATGCTGTCTTTCAGTAACTTCTCTTTATAAATTTCTCTTGGATTCGGGTGTTTAGAAATCGTTTTATACAAGTTAGGCTGAGTAAATCTTGGCTCATCACCTTCATTGTGTCCATATTTTCTATATCCTAAAAGATCGATATAAACATCTTTACCAAATTTAGCTCTGAAATCAGCAGCAAAGTGAATAGCGTGAACTACAGCTTCAGCATCATCTGCGTTTACGTGCATTACAGGAGATTCTGTAACTTTTGCGATGTCTGTACAGTATGTTGAAGATCTTGCGTCCATATAGTTTGTTGTAAACGACACCTGGTTATTTACAACGATATGAACCGTACCTCCTGTTCTATATCCTTCCAATGTCATCATCTGAGCAACTTCGTAAGCAATACCTTGTCCTGCAATTGCCCCGTCACCATGGATGATAATTGGTAGAATTTTAGAATAATCTTTATATTTATCATCTACTTTTGCACGGCAAATACCTTCTACAAGAGCAGCAACCGTTTCAAGGTGAGACGGGTTTGGAGTCAAATTAATACAAACTTCTTCTCCAGAAGCTGTTTTTATTTTTTTAGATGATCCTAAGTGATATTTAACGTCACCTGAGAATACATCTTCTTCGAATTCTTTACCTTCAAATTCTGAGAAAATTTGCTTGTAAGATTTTCCGAAAATATTTGTCAATACATTCAATCTACCTCTGTGGGCCATACCCAATACTACTTCATCTACTCCTAACTGAGAAGATCTTGAGATCAATTGGTCTAAAGCCGGGATTAATGTTTCTCCACCTTCTAATGAGAATCTTTTCTGACCTACAAATTTTGTGTGAAGATAGTTTTCAAAAGCTACAGCCTGATTTAATTTTAATAAGATTTCTGTTTTTTCATTTGCAGAAAGGCTTGGGTGGTTTTCATTAACCTGAAGCCATCTTTTGATAAAATCTTTTTCTTCAACATTGTTGATGTGCATATATTCTACTCCGATAGAATCACAGTAGATATTTTCAAGGTGCTTGATCAAATCTGCTAAAGTAGCAGGTTCTTTCATTCCTGTTTCAACTGCACAGTTGAATTTTGTATTTAAATCTTCTTTAGAAAGACCGAAGTTTTCGATGTCTAAAGTAGGTGTGTAATGTCTTCTTTCTCTAACAGGGTTTGTTTTTGTAAACAGGTGCCCTCTTGTTCTGTAAGCCTCGATAAGGTTTACTACCTTAAATTCTTTTTTGATGTGTTCAGGAACTTCTCCGTTGGTTACCGCCTGAGAAATTTGTTGTACTGCCGGAGCAGCGTTGGCCGGAGCCTGAATAAATTGAATGTTATCGTCATCTCCGTAGTTCTCTAAAGCAAAATCGAAGCCTTGAAAGAAAGCTTTCCATGATGGTTCTAAAGAATCTGGGAATTTTAAGTACTGTTGGTATAAATCCTCAATTAACTGAGAATGAGCTGCGTTTAGGAATGAAAATCTGTCCATTATTACAGTTTATCTATTTATTAAAATTTATTTGTAGAATTAATCTTCAAATTTAATAAAAAAAACCGAGTTAGAACAGTCTGAAACCGTTAAAAAAACTTAAGAAAAAAATTATTCTGAAAAAATTACTTATACACTGATAATGAGAGCTTAAGATTCACGTCCTGACCTTCCATAGGACGCTCAATAAAGGTCTGACGGATATCTCCGAAGCGCATCTCGTCTTTTTTGGCTTTCTGAATCAGCTGCTGAATTGCCTTAATTCGTCCTTCGTAGTTTCCTTTGTAGTACATCACGTAGTTTTGTGAGGGATTTACGGACCTAAAATTAAAATTATTATCAGATACTCCTATTTTCTTGGAAAGTGGAATTCCAAGGAAGTATGAAACCTCCTTATCTTTGTAATTATCGGCATCGGTCATCAGAATTGGATATCCGAATTCATCATCTTTTTTTCCAAGGTCCATTGAAACAAAATTATAGACTTTATTATAGTTCATCACTATATTTTTGTAAAGAGCATCCTTCTTATTGGAAGTACTTACATTAATTCCAAGCAGTAATTTGTCTTCTTCATTTTCTACCATTAAACTGTCATATTTAATAGCAGCCATCTGGTTATCTTTTTCAACCTTATTTCCTAATGAATTTTTAAGATTGACCATACTTTTGTTGATATTTTCGGCAAAACGGTCTTCTGTCCAAAAATTTTCCACTCTTCTCCAAACGGAAAGTTTAGGAGTGTGTACATACCATATAATTTTTGTCTTTTCGGCAGAAATTGGCTTGAATTTGACATCAACTAAGGTCGGATTTTCATTTTCGTCTTCAAAAAGCTGGTATTTTAAGGTTTTGTTCAGGTTCTCGTATCTGATGAACATTTCTCCGTCTGTGTCATTTTTAGGATCAACGTAACTAATGGCGCTTCCCTGTCCTTCATATGGCGTATAATAATCTATATCTATAGTAGGCGAACTGGTAAAAAAATTGTTCCATCTTGTGAAGTTCTGAAGATTATTGAACTGTGCAAAGACTTTATCTACCGGATAATCAATCTCTTTTTCTACAGTAAAATTCTTGCTTTCATCCACGAAATAATACATGGAAGCAGCATAAGCTCCTCCTAAAAGAACAATAATTACAGTTAATATTTTAAAAATACGCATCGCACAAAAGTAATACAAATAAAAAAAGTGAACAATATGCTGTTCACTCTTGTTTTATGTTTAACAATAATTAACCTATTTAAAGGCTTTAAGCGGGATGTAGGAATATATAAGTTACTGTTATCAAAACGATTACTAACGATTCTATGATTAAAATAAATATTTCAATGAAGAAAAGGCATATTCATCGCTTCGTCTATAATAACTTTCAGCCTCCAGCCTTCCACTTCTTTATTTATTATCCAATATGGGTTCCAGGAGGAAGAATAGCTCCTTTTTTCACCACTACAATTCCATCCTGTACGGAATGTGTACCATAATCGCCATCAGGAATATGTTTCCCGCCTATGATCTTTACATTGTCACCGATATAACAGTTTTTGTCAAGAATTGCTTTTTCAATATAGCAGTATTTCCCGATTCCCATATTTGGACGTCCTTTTCTGTCGTTCATTACAATTTCTGTAGTGTTCTGGTAGAAATCGGCACCCATTACATATGAATTAACAATGGTACTTCCTTTATCAATCCTTGTCCTGTTTCCAATCACTGAATTTTCAATTTTATCAGCCATGATGATACATCCGTCTCCGAAAACCGCCTTGCTTACATAAGATCCGTTAATCTTGGATGGTGGAAGCATTCTTGCTCTTGTATATATAGGTGAAGAGGAGAAAAGATTGAACTGCGGAAGATCCAGACAAAGATCCAGATTGGCTTCGTAGAATGATTCTATTGTTCCTATATCCGTCCAATATCCTTCATACTGATAGCTTAGTGTTTTATATTTCCCGATAGAGTTTGGAATAATATCTTTTCCGAAATCATCCCCCGCTCCTTCATCAAACATTTTTTTCAGGATCGTCTTTGTGAAAATATAAATCCCCATGGAAGCCAGAAATTCTTTTCCTTTATGTTTATTTTCGTCTGAAACTTCAGATTGTAAGCCCTCCAGCATATCATATCCCGGTTTTTCATAGAAAGAGGTAATATTTCCTTCGTCATCAGATTTTAAGATTCCAAAACCTGTGGCGTCTTTAGCATTTACAGGAATAGTAGCAATGGTTAAGTCACCCCCGTTTTCAATATGAAAATCCAGCATTTCTCTGAAATCCATCTGATAGAGCTGATCTCCGGAAAGAATTAAGATATAATCATAGTCATATTTTTCAAGGTGCTTCATAGATTGACGCACAGCATCTGCTGTTCCTTGATACCAGCTATCATTTTCAACATTCTGTTCAGCGGCAAGAATATCTACAAATCCCTGACTAAAGATATCAAAATGATAAGAATTCTTGATATGTGAGTTCAGGGAAGCTGAGTTAAACTGGGTCAGAACAAGAATTTTATTCAACCCTGAGTTCAGGCAGTTTGAAATAGGAATATCCACAAGTCTGTATTTCCCTGCGATGGGTACAGCTGGTTTTGATCTTGTATACGTTAATGGGAATAATCTTGTGCCTCTGCCTCCTCCCAGTACAATAGAGATTACATTTCGGTTCATAAATATCTTGCGTTTTTATTTTATTAGTTTTACAGTTCTGTCTTTAGTGTCTACATTTACTCTGAAAAGCAAATATCATTTTTGTATTTTAGTCTTAGATTAATTGGTATGACTATATATTGTCACTGATTGTTTAGTTCTTATATAAAGCTATATATTTTTCTGCAGATTTCTCCCATGAAAAATCAAAATTCATATTGGCATGAATAAGATCTTCCATCATTTTCTTCTGATTATAGATTCCGAGAGCTCTGTTCATCGCATGAACGATATCATCTACTCCTGCATAGGTAAAGTTTAATCCTGCTCCTCCTGTTGAAATATCTTCTACAGTATCTTTCAATCCACCTGTATATCTCACTACCGGAATGGTTCCGTATCTCATGGAATACATCTGATTCAAACCACAAGGCTCTACTCTTGACGGCATCAACAGAAAGTCTGCGGATGCATAGATCTTATGGGAAAGGTGTTCTTTATATCCTAGATCTACCGCAAAGTTGGTGTAGGTATAATCGTATTCCTTTAATTTATTTTCTATATAGGTATTTCCTGAGCCTAAAATCATGATATTTAAAGCACCATAGCTTTGTTTGATGCTTTTCCATACAACATCAGGAAGCAGATCTGCACCTTTTTCTGTAGCAAACCTTCCGATAAAAGCAAATAAAGGCAGATTAGGCTTTAAACCATATTCTTTACACAGTTTTTCCTTGTTCTTTTTCTTTTGAGCTACAGCATTTTCAGAATTAAAATTGAAATCCAGCATGGGATCGGTTGCAGGGTTCCAGACTTCAGTATCAATTCCGTTGATAATTCCATAGGCTTTCCCGAATTCCTGACGAACCAGGCTTTCCAATCCACGAAAACTTATAAAAAGTTCTTCCAGATAACCTTCTGAAACTGTTGTAAAGGCATCGGCACATTTGATCATACTTGCCAATGGATTCATCATTCCGTTCCAATCCATCAATCCCCATTTATAGGAATCAAAAGCAGGCATATAGTTTGCCATATTCCAGCTCATCATTCCCTGATATTCCCCATTATGAATAGTCCCAACCGTTTTCACATCTTTTAAAAACTGAAATTCAGGACAATTTTTAACCATAAAAGCCACTAATCCTGTATGATAATCATGACAATGTAATATATCCGGCTTTATCTCCATTGCACACATCCAATGTAATATTCCTTGCTGAAAGGCTAGAAACTGAAAACTTTCATCCTGATAACCGTACGGATTGTCTCTATCTAACAGCCCGGGAATTTTCACCATATAAAGCTCGAATCCCAATACATCAGATTTTTCTTTCATCACCTGAACCTGCAGCATATTGGATCCCTGATGAATGAAACCATCAAACACCAATTCAAATTCATGGTCATAAACAAAAGGTTTGTTGTACCAAGGCATTACAACCTTAGCATTAATCCCTTTTATTTTATTCTGATATTTCGGCAAAGCTCCCACCACATCGGCAAGACCTCCTACTTTTGCTATCGGATAACATTCTGTACTTAAGTGATAAATAACCATTTTTACCTTTTATATTTGATTCTGTGTAATTTATACTTTTTATCTTTTTTCTGTCTCAAAATAATTCCAGCCAATGGAGGAATTGTTATGATCATGAACTTTTGATGCTCTCCTTCATACTTTTCTTCCAGTATCTCTGCTTCTACTCCGCTTCCACTGTATTTTTCATCATCGGAGTTAAAAATGACTTCCCAATGCGTTCCACTAGGGATTTTTATTTTATAATCCAGTACTTTTGGAGCAAGATTCAATACGGTCATCAAAATATCACCTCTTCTTTTTCCTTTCCTAAGATAAACATAAACTGAGTTTTCAAGATCATCTGCCTCTATCCATTCAAAACCACTTTTTTCAAACTGATTTTCGTAAAAAGCAGACTCTGTTGTATATAAATGATTGAGTTTCTTTACAAGTTCTTGCAATCCTTTATGAACAGGATATTCTAACAGGTGCCAGTCTAAACTTTGGGTAAAATTCCATTCACTGGTTTGTCCAAATTCATCGCCCATGAAAAGCAGCTTTGCTCCCGGATGGGTATACATATAAACATATAAGGTACGAAGATTAGCAAATTTCTGCCATTCATCGCCTTTCATTTTATAGATAAGACTCGCTTTTCCATGTACTACTTCATCATGAGATAGGGGCATCATATAATTTTCATTATACATATACATGGAAGCGAATGTAAGCTTATGATGATGATATTTTCTGTTAACAAAATCTTCTTTAAAATAATCAAGAGTATCATGCATCCAGCCCATCATCCATTTCATTCCAAAGCCTACTCCTCCATCATGTACAGGTTTTGTGAGCATTGGAAAGTCTGAACTTTCTTCGGCAATTGTTATAATACTGTCTCCAAATTCTTTATAAACAGCAGTATTGAACTCCTGTAGAAAAGCTTTGGCTTCAAGGTTTACATTTCCACCATATATATTAGGTTCCCAATCGCCTTCGTTTCTTGAATAATTCAAATGCAGCATTGAAGTAACTGCATCTACACGCAATCCGTCTGCATGGTAACGGTCCAGCCAGAACATTGCATTGGAAATCAAAAAAGACTTCACTTCATTTCTTCCATAATTGAAAATATGAGACTTCCAATCAGGATGAAAGCCTTTCCTCGGATCCTCATGTTCATACAAATGAGAGCCGTCAAAACGATACAATCCATTTGCATCTCCCGGAAAATGAGAAGGCACCCAATCCAGAATAACACCTATATTATTTTTATGAAGTTCATCAATCAGGAACATCAGATCCTGGGGTGATCCGAAACGTGAAGTAGCAGCATAAAATCCTGTAATCTGGTAACCCCAGCTTGGATCATATGGATATTCCATCACAGGCATTAGTTCTACATGAGTAAAGCCCATTTCTTTGATATAAGGTACCAGTTTCTTTGCGATATCCCGGTAGTTCAGAAAACGTTTAGGCTCATCTTCATCTCTCATCCATGAACCTAAATGAAGTTCATAAACAGATATCGGAGCCTGAAGACTATTCTTTTTTCCTCGGTTTTCCATCCACTCCTGATCATCCCATTCATACCAGGTAGTAGAAACTAATGAAGCAGCCTGAATATTCTGTTCCCAGCTTAATGCATAGGGATCGCTTTTTTCTAAAATATCACCTCTTGCCGTTTCAACAGCATATTTATATAATGTTCCCCATGTAAGCTCATCAATAAAACCTTCCCAGATTCCTGAGCCATCCCATCTTGGGAATAGAATATGATCTTTATGATTCCAGTTGTTAAAATTTCCGATAACAGAAACTTTTTTCGCGTTAGGTGCCCAAACTGAAAAATAAACTCCTTTTACGCCATCCTTTTCCACGGAATGCGCACCAAATTTACTATACAGCTTATAATGTCTACCTTCTTTAAAAAGATATACATCATGATCGGTGAAAAGCGTATAGGTTTTAACAGAGTTCATCAAGATCAGTTTGTATTTATATTTTGCTTGAAACTACGAAAAATACTGACAATAGCGATTAATTATTCATCAAATAATTATCAAGTTAGCTTCCTTCTTTCGTCTACCTATCAAATATATCATTTTTAAATTCACTTTTTTATAATTCCAAAACAAACTTTTTTATAAATTTAACACACAATTTTATATTAAACACCTATGATGAGATTTGAACTTTATACTGAAGAAAAAGACGACAGACCCGTATTTATCACCGGAAATTTCAACAACTGGAATCCAAAAGATTACAATTACCAGCTTCAGCAGACAGCCCCTGATAATTACTTTATAGAAATCAACAGCCAGACGCTTCCAGATAACATTGAGTATAAGTTCACAAAAGGCGGCTGGGAAAACGTTGAACTGGATAAACATGGAAATATAACACCCAACAGAAAAGCAAATAAATCTATAGAAAAAACATCAGATAAGGTAGAAAAATGGAGACTCAACTGGGGACCTTTTAAGAAAGAGTTTTTTCCTACCGCTGAAGTGATTTCCGAAAAATTCTACATTCCACAACTTGACCGTTACCGTAAAATCTGGGCAGTACTTCCTTATGATTACCATACTTCAGACAAGCATTATCCCGTTCTGTATCTTCAGGATGCACAAAACTTATTTAATGAAGGAAGTGGTTTCGGGAATTGGGAGATTGATAAAAAGCTTTCTATCCTTGCAGAATATGGACGTGGTGACATCATCATTATTGCGATAGAACATGGAAGCGAAGACCGAATCAAAGAATACATTTTTGATAACGATAATGTTGCGAACGGTTCAGAAGGAAAAAAATACATCCGCTTCATTACAGATACTTTAAAACCTTATGTAGATGTTAATTACCGCACTAAAAAAGACCGCGACAACACAGGAATCGGCGGCAGCTCTCTAGGTGCATTAATCAGTATTTACAGCGGTTTTCTCTATCCTGAAGTTTATTCGAAATTATTAATTTTCTCACCTTCTCTTTGGGTAGAACCGAACAATAATTTTCCAATGATGAACTTCAGAATACCTTTTAAGACAAAAATATATTTATATGGTGGCGGACAGGAAGGCTCGAAAATGGTCAAAAGAATTCATATTTTTGAAGAATATCTGAAAAGATGGGAGAAAAAGAACCTTTTCGATTTTGAATTCAGAACCAATATCAATCCGGAAGGAACTCACAGTGAATTCTACTGGTCTCAGGAATTCCCAAGGGCTATTGAATGGCTGTTTTATGACAATACAGAAAACCCTGTCGAAGTAAAACCACAACAACAAAGCATTAAGAACTAAACGTTATGAAACTAATTAACAAAAAAAATAAAAATTACACTCAAGTCTTCCATTTATTTACGGAGGAAGAATGGACAAAAGCAAGTAAAAATTTCAATAAAAATATTCCCACATTTTTCACCGGAAAAAAACATGAAGTCTTTATCAATGCTCACGAAGAAGGAATTACCTATTTTATCGGATTAGGGAAGTCAACTCTACAGAATTTTGAAGTTCAGCAGGTTGCATTAAAATTCTCACAAACCCAAAAGGAAAAACTACAGGCAGTTCCAACTTTAATCTTTGCCGATTTCCTTAATGAAAAACAATTTGAAGAGTTTGTAAAAGGGCTCCTCATCGGAACATACAACTATCCTTTTGAAAAAAATCATCCTTTCTGGAATGCAAAATTTGAGCTTCATTTTGAAAATTTAAGTCAGAAAAAACTGGATATCATCGGTCAGAAAGCCGAAGCATTGAGTAATGGACAGCTTGCCTGCCAGGACTGGATGAATAAACCTGCAAACCTTAAAAAAGCAGAAATATTTAGTTCTTACCTTAAGAATATTGCCAAAAAATACGAATTAAAATATACAGCTTTTAACAGAAAAAAATGTGAAGAACTGGGACTTGGAGCCTATCTTGCCGTTAACCAGGCGAGTGCCCATGATGCTGCATTCACAATTTTAGAATATAAAACTACAGTCAAAAATGCCAAAACATTTGGATTGGTTGGAAAATGTGTTCTATTTGATACCGGAGGAATTTCTCTGAAACCATTTACCAATATGCATTATATGAAATCTGATATGGGTGGTGCCACTGCTGTTCTCGGAACATTAATCTACGCTGCAGAAATGAAGCTTCCGGTTAATATTGTTGCCATTCTTCCAATTACTGATAATGCCATTTCTGAAAATGCACTGCTTCCAAGTGATGTAATTACTGCATATAACGGAAAAACAATTGAAGTTCTTGATACTGATGCGGAAGGAAGACTGATTCTTGCAGACGGACTCTCTTATCTTGCCAAAAACTACAAAACAGATTTCCTGATTGATCTTGCCACTTTAACGGGAAGTTCCGTAAGAATGTTTGGAGATACCTGCGCAGCAATGTTTTCGAACGATGAAGAACTGAAAAATCTATTAATTAAAACCGGAGATAAAACCAACCAAAGACTGTGGAATTTACCTTTATGGGATATATGGAAAGATGATATACAATCTGATGTAGCAGATCTGAAAAACATGTCTTTAAAACCAGTTGGAGACTGTATCATTGCAGCGAAATTCTTAGAGCAATTCATTGAAGATCACCCAAAATGGGCACATCTTGATATTGCTGGTGTTGCCTTTGGGAATGTAGGATATGCGAAAGAAAAAGCAGGCACTGGTTATGGGGTTCAATTATTGATTGATTTAATCGAAAATTATCACTAAAAATTAGTTTATTACAAAAATTCTCTGTATACTTGATTGTATGTTTTTCAAAAGCGCATCATATTTTGTTTTTTAGTATTAATCAAACAATAAAGAAATGCTTTTATTTTTGAAAAATCATTAAAAACTAAAAAACATTATATGGAGGAGAAAATTATAGTATGTATTTCGTGCTATTACAAGGGCTATGATTTCATGGACGAAATGAAGACGCTCGGTAATAAAATCATTTTAGTAACATCAGAGAATCTTAAAGAAAAAAACTGGCCATGGCATGCTATTGATGAAGTCTTTTATATGCCTGAGTTAAAACCATCAGTCTGGAATCTGGAACATCTGATCCAGGGATTTTCACATCTGATGAAAACCAGAAAAGTAGATGCAGTAGTAGCTCTCGACGATTATGACGTAGAAAAAGCAGCCCTGATCCGGGAGACTTTCCGTATTCCTGGAATGGGACAAACCACCCATCGCTATTTCAGAGATAAACTTGCCATGCGGCAAAAAGCCAAAGATTCCGGGATTAATGTTCCGGAATTCACAGCTGTATTCAATGATGATACTGTTAATGAATTTATAGATAAAGTTCCCGCGCCATGGGTATTGAAACCCCGTTCGGAAGCCTCCGCCTCAGGAATCAAAAAGATTTTAACCAAAGAACAGCTTCACGAGGCTTTGAATGAACTTGGTGAAGAACGCCATCTTTTTCTATTGGAAAGCTTTAAACCTGGAGACGTTTACCATGTAGACAGCCTTACATTCAATAAAGAGATTGTATTTACCTCTTCCTCAAAATATTTGGCTCCACCCATGCAGGTTTCTCATGAAGGAGGTGTATTCAGATCCAAAACATTAGGACGATATTCTGAAGAATTCAAAGCACTTGAGGAGATCAATGCTAAAGTACTTTCCAGTTTTGGACTTCTCAACGGAGCAACGCATACAGAATTTATTAAAGGAAAAGAGGATGGAAAATGGTATTTCCTTGAAACATCTTCCCGAGTAGGTGGAGCACACATTCCAGATTTGGTGGAAGCTTCAAGCGGCATTAATATTTGGAGAGAATGGGCAAAAATTGAAGATGCTCTTCTGAGAAATAAAAAATATAGTATTATACCACCTACAGGATATTATTCAGGGTTAATTATTGCCTTAATTAAAGATAAAGAACCGGATTACAGTGATTTTGAATGTGAAGAAGTTGTAAGATTTCTTCCGATAGATTACCACGTTGGAATAGTTTATAAATCCAATGATGCGAAAATTATTGAGAAAAGATTAGATCATACCACAGAAAAGATCAACGCCGAAATGCTAAACATTCTTCCTCCTAAAAGCAATAAACTGAGCAGCTAAGATAACTTTAAAGAAAATAAGTCAATGTCTCACATAGAACATACAGAATACTATTCCAACATATTGGGAATAAGCCTTAAGGTAGAAGTGACCGGGCATGACGGGTATCCTATCATTATGTTTCCGACATCTCAGGGACAATATACCCAAAACCATGATTTCCATCTTAACGGAAGCATCAATTGGTTTGTAGAACAGGGAAAAGTAAGGCTCTATAATATACAGACTATTGACAGCTGGAGCTTTTACGATGAAAAGATCTCTCCTCAGCAAAGAATAAAAAACTATGAACGATATATACAGTTTCTCATCAATGAATTTGTTCCTTATATTCAGAAACTTCATAAAACTCATCGTGTAGCCGTTGCAGGAGCCAGTTTTGGAGGATATCATGCTGCTAATTTTGCATTTAGATTTCCTGATATTGTTTCCCATCTGTTTTGTCTCTCCGGAGCATTCAGTATAAGGAATTTTATGGATGGTTATTCAGATGATCTTGTTTATTTCAACTGTCCAAGAGAGTTTGTAAGAAATGATGAAGCATGGAAATACAAACATATGCATATTGTATTAAGTACTTCCGATCAGGATATCTGTAAGGATAAAAATATAGAAATGGCAGAAATTTTAAGAATAAAAGGAATCAACTTCTGGTACGATGAAAGAAAATGGATAGGACACGACTGGCCTTTGTGGAGAATGGTATTTCCTACGTTCATAGGAGCTTATTTCTCTTAATAGTTTAATAATAAAACCTCAAAAATTTTAAACTTAAGTTATTTTTAAAAATTGCTGCTAAATGTTTGAAAAGTGCAATTATTAAAATAGAAAAAAATACACACCAATTTTAAAAACAAAAATTATGACAAAAAAAGTAGGAATTCTATTCGGTATGGAGGACACATTTCCCTGGGCATTTATTGATAAAGTAAATGAATTAGGAGGTGGAGATATCGTTGCTGAACCTGTTACCATTGATAAGCTTGAGCAAGGTGCAGACTATGGTTATGCCGTAATCATTGACAGAATTTCGCAGGATGTTCCCTTTTACAGAGCATATCTGAAAAATGCAGCACTTAACGGTACTTATGTCATCAACAATCCGTTCTGGTGGAGTGCTGATGAAAAGTTTTTCAACAATGCCCTGATGAGCAAACTTGGAATTCCATTGCCTAAAACAGTCTTACTTCCATCACATGAAAGACCAACCAATACATCGGAAACTTCATTCAGAAACCTGAAATTTCCTCATGACTGGGAATATATATTCAACTATGTAGGATTTCCGGCTTATATGAAACCTCACGATGGCGGTGGCTGGAAAAATGTTTATAGAATAGAAAATCCGGATGACCTTTGGAATAAGCTGGGAGAAACCGAACAATTAGTAATGATGGTTCAGGAAGAGATTATCTTTGATGATTATTACAGAGTATATTGCCTGGGCAGAAAATATGTTCATATCATGCCGTATGAGCCTAGAAATGCTCCTCATTTAAGATATGCAACTACACATCAGACAGAAGGAAAAGAGCTTGAAAAATTATTGAAAACCATTCATGATTATACCATTACCATGAATGAAGCATTAGGATATGATTTCAATACTGTGGAATTTGCAGTAAGAGACGGAATTCCTTATGCTATCGATTTCTGTAATCCAGCTCCTGATGCCGACAGAAACTCTGTAGGTGAAGAGAATTTCGCTTGGATTGTAGAACATGCAGCAAAACTAGCCGTAGAAAAAGCGAAGGAATATGTTCCGGGAAAACCCAATATCACTTGGGGTACCTTTGTGAAGGATTCCATAAAATAACATTGAAAAAAGAATTAAAAAACACAACACAATGCATCAGTTTACTATTGGAATCGAAGAAGAATATCAGATCATTGATGTTCAAAGCAGAGATCTTATTTCTCATGTTTCAAAGATCATTGAAGGCGGAAAAGCCGTTTTGAGTGAAAACTTAAAACATGAAATGCATGAATCCATGATTGAAATGGAAACAGGAATTTGCCAGAACATCCAGGAAGCAAGAGCTGAATTAACCAGTTTAAGAAGACATCTGATCAACATCGCTCACGAGCAGGGATTACGTGTTTCCGGCGGCGGAACCCACCCTTTCTCGCATTGGTCTGATAATAATATCACTCAAGGGGAAAGGTACGTTAAAATCGTGGACGACATGGGAGATGTAGCACGCGAAAACCTTATTTTCGGGCTTCATGTACATATTGGAATTCCTAACCGTGAAGAAGGCGTAAGAATCCAGAACGTAATGCGTTACTTTTTACCCCATGTTTATGCTCTTTCCACCAATTCTCCTTTTTGGATTGGAAGGTATACAGGCTTTAAATCTTACAGACAGGAAATTTTTGTAAAATTCCCGAGAACCGGTATTCCAAGTTACTTCAACTCATTGGCAGAGTTTGATAGTTATGTTGATCTTCTGATAAAAACGGGAACTATAGACAATGCCAAGAAAATCTGGTGGGATTTACGTGTTCATCCGTTCTACCCTACCATTGAATTCAGGATTTGTGATATGCCTTTAAGAATTGATGAAACGGTATGTCTTGCCGCAATCATGCAGAGTTTAGTGGCTAAAATCTATAAACTTCACCAACAAAATTTGAGCTTCAGAAGCTACAGAAGACTATTATTGAACGAGAACAAATGGCGTGCATCCAAAAGCGGTATTGAAGCACACCTGATCGATTTCGGGAAAGAAGAATCCGTGCCATATCCACATTTATTAAAAGAACTTTTGGAATTTATCGATGATGTTGTAGATGATCTTGGATGCAGAAAAGAAGTTGAATACGCCTGGAAAATCCTTGAAAACGGAACCGGCGCAGATCGACAGCTCAGAATCTTCAAAGAGACTGGTGATCTCACCAAAGTTGTAGATTATATGATCTCAGAAACAGAGTATGGCATAACACATGGCGAACCTGCTTCGTAATATTTTTGGTAACTTTACAAAAAATATGATGTAATGAAAGATATTCGAATTGCTCTGCTGGACATGAACAACAACCATGTTAATCAAGGCTTTAGAAACATTAAAGAAATTTCTGAAGCATTTCAGCAGAACTCTGAAGAAAATGTAATCATCAAGACATTTGATGTGAGGTTTAAAGATGAAATGCCGGAAATCGGAGACTTTGATATTTTTATTTCTTCAGGCGGACCGGGCACTCCACACAGAGAAGGTTTTGAGTGGGAAAACAGGTTTGCTAATTTTTTAGATTCTGTTTTTGAACATAATAAATATAGTGAAGATAAAAAATATCTGTTTCTGATCTGTCATTCATTTCAATTAGCAAGCATTCATTGGAATTTAGGAAATATCTGCAAAAGAAAATCCTATTCCTTCGGTGTAATGCCTGTTCACAAAACAGAAGAAGGTAAAAGTGAATTTTTATTTAAAAACCTTCAGGATCCCTTCTATGCGGTAGATTCTCGTGCTTATCAATTCATTGAGCCGGACCATGACCGTTTTGAAGAACTGGGAATGACGATTATGGCTATTGAAAAATTCCGCCCTCATATCAATCTGGAAAGAGCGGTAATGGCAGTTCGTTTCTCCGACGAAATCTTCGGGACTCAGTTTCATCCGGAAGCCAGCCCTGAAGCATTGATTGAAAACCTGAAAGACGACAAAAACAAAGAAGCTATGATCCAGAATTTCGGAATGGAGAAATATCTTGAAACGATGGACAGAATTGATGATGAAGACAAAATCATCCTCACTAGAAATCAGATTCTTCCGAGATTTCTTCAGTTTGCAAAAAAAAACATTTTGCAGGAAGCTGAATCTTTGGCTTAATAATTAATACCTACTACAAAAGTCTCAAAAGTGTAACACTTAAGTTTTGTTGAAAATCTTTGATTTTCATTGGATGTAAACTTATTATACAGCGTTTTATATTCTTAAAAATAAAAACTTTTGTGACTTTTGTGGTTAAATCATTTACAATATCAAAATCGAACGTCATTGTTCGATTTTTTACCATCGCAAAAGAAAAACTATGATCCCAAAATACAGGAAACAATTTAACCAGGAGTTTTCAGATGAAAAATATAAGCAGCTGAAAGAGATTTTAGCACAAAAAAGCGGTATGCAGCCGGCTTTCAGAATCTCAGAAAGTCCCATTTTTCTGACCAAAGAATTCGAAGGCAAATTACTTGATGCAAGTGAGAGTATTCTCAGTCAAATCAAAGCGCTTCCTGCTGAACTTCTTCAAAAAGCTGTTCCTGACAATTGCAGAGTTCCTAATGATACGGATCAACCGCATTTTTTTACCATAGATTTTGGGGTATGCAAAAACGAGAATGGAGAAATTGAGCCACAATTGATAGAATTACAGGCTTTTCCTTCATTATATGCCTTTCAAAAAGCTTATGAAGATACTTTCTGTGAAGTATATCCTTTTCTTTCTGATATTCGAAATACCATGCCTCATGAAACTTTTAAGCAGCATTTAAAAGAGGTCATTGTGGGTGATGAAAACCCCGAACATGTTATTCTTCTTGAAATTTTCCCTGAAAAACAGAAAACAGCGATTGATTTTGCTTTAACAGAGAAATTATTAGGCATAAAAACTGTTTGCCTTACCAAAATAAAGAAAGAAGGTAAAAGACTTTTTTATGAAAATAAAGGTAAACAAATAGAGATTAAAAGAATCTACAACCGTGTGATCTTTGATGAATTGGATAGAATTCCTGATCTTGTTACTGAATTTGATTTCCGGGAAGAAGTTGAGGTTAAATGGATTACTCATCCCAACTGGTTCTTTAAGATTTCAAAGTTTCTTTTACCATTGTTACAACATCAATTTGTTCCAAAAAGTTACTTTCTACATGAATTCCCGGAAAGTGAAAACCTTGAAGATTTTGTTTTAAAACCTCTGTTTTCATTTGCTGGAGGCGGTGTCAATTTGAATCCTACAAAGGAAATTACAGACGCTATCAAAGACAAGGAAAACTATATTTTACAAAGAAAAGTAAACTACGAACCTATTTTTGAGGATATTAACGGTGACTTTGCAAAGGCAGAGATTCGTTTATTATACGTCTGGAAAGAAAATGATGATCACCCTATTCTATTAGAAAACTTGGGAAGAATGACGAAAGCAGCCATGGTAAATGTTGATTTCAATAAGAAAGATGCAATTTGGATTGGAAGTTCTAATGCTTTTTTTGCAGAAGGATAAATGAAGTGAAGATTGTACCTTATTAAAACACCCCGCCAAAAATTCTTTGAATTTTGCCACCCTTTCAGCGGAGGGGAAGTTCCACACACATCAAAAGGTAGCCTATCTGAACAGATTAGGATCAACTACTTTGGATTTGGCAACCAACTTTAAACAAGAATATAGTGAATGTAAAAACCATCGAAGAACAGCTCTTCCAGCCCCTTGGATTGAAGTGTTCAAATATTGAAGAAGATAAAGAATGCAGAGAATACTCAGGTTTTAATTTTACTGTAAATAATTGGAATATAAAATTTCGGATTTCAAAAATAACATCTACCAAAACGGGACAGTTTGTAACAATCTGGAAAAGAAATGAAAATGGAGAAACAACTCCTTTTGATATCGCTGATGATATTGACTTTTATTTCGTTGCTTCTTTTAAAGATAATCTTTCAGGGATATTTATTTTCCCTAAAAACATTTTATTGGAAAAAGGAATTTTATCTAACGAAAAAAAGATAGGCAAACGAGGAATAAGAGTTTATCCAGCTTGGTATAAAACAGAAAGCAAACAAGCTCAAAAAACTCAGGAATGGCAGACCCAATACTTTCTGACATTTTCCGAAGATCGGGATGCTGTACTCCAGCAAGCTAGAAAATTGCTGAAGATCTAAATTCTCAAAACAAAACTTTTATTTATATAAATAAAATCTGCAAGATATTCTCAGAATTCATAAAAAACGGCTGCACTACAAAGTACAGCCGCTTTATTTATTTCAAAATTAGATCTTTACAGATTCTTTTCATCTTCCAGCAATTCTCTTGCCTGGTACTCCTGAACAAGATCAATAGCATTGGAAATCACATCACTCAAAGCGGTAATAAATGTTCCGTCTTCTGCCATTCCCATCGCGTGTTTTAACGCTTCTATTTCTTTAGGAATAATCTCGTAGCTGACATCTTTTCCTGAAGCCTGCATTCCATCAATGATTAATCCATTAATCTCCTCTTCGGTTCTTCCTCGAAGATGTTTTTCATTACGGATGATAATATGATCGAACATTCGTCCTGCAATCTTTCCACATTCTCTGATATCGTTATCTCTTCTATCTCCAACACCGGAAATGATACCTATTTTCTTTGTAGCTTCAATGTTTTTCAGATAATCTTCAATAGCCTCATATCCGGAAGGATTATGGGCAAAATCGATCAATACTTTAAAGCTTTTAAACTTAAAGACATTTAATCTTCCAGGGGTAAGCTGTGCACTTGGGATAAACGTTCGTAGTGAATTGGAAATATCCTCAATTCCAAAGCCATGAAGATAACTAGCCAAACTGGCAGCCAATACATTTTCGATCATGAATCTGGCTTTCCCTTCCATTGTAATCGGGAAATCTTTAGCTTTACCAATTCTGATCTTCCAATCTCCTTTTTTAATGGTTACAAAACCTTCTTCATAAACGCAGGTGATTCGTCCTTCTTTTGCAAACTTTACAATATGAGGATTATTTTCATCCATACTGAAAATAGCAACATTACAGTCGAGATCTTTCACAATTTTCATGGAGTATTCATTGTCTGCATTCAGTACACTCCAGCCGGTTTTCTTTACACTGTCTAATACAACGCGTTTTACCTTGGTAAGATCCTTTAAATTGTGAATGTCATTCATTCCCAGATGATCTTCTTCAATATTAGTCAGAACCCCAATATCGCATTGTGAAAATCCTAATCCGGAGCGAAGAATTCCACCTCTTGCCGTTTCAAGAACAGCAAATTCTACAGTAGGATCTTTTAAAATAAACTCTGCTGAAATCGGTCCTGTAGTATCCCCTTTTGAAAGCATTGTATTTTGGATATAAATTCCATCTGATGTAGTAAATCCTACTCTATATCCATTGCTTTTCACAATATGAGAAATCAATCTTGTGGTGGTGGTCTTTCCGTTTGTTCCTGTTACTGCAATAATTGGGATAGTGAAAGGCTTTCCTTGTGGATATAGCATATCTACAACCGGAGCGGCAACATTTCTTGGCAGTCCTTCGCTTGGAGCGAGGTGCATTCTAAATCCTGGAGCTGCATTAACTTCTATAATAGCTCCGCCACTTTCTTTTAAAGGTTGTGTAAGGTTTTCCGCCATGATATCTATCCCGCAGACATCCAGACCAATAATTTTGGAAATTCTTTCTGCCATGGTGATATTTTCCGGATGTACCATATCCGTAACATCTATTGACGTTCCTCCTGTAGAAAGGTTTGCCGTAGATTTAAGGTAGACCACTTCTCCTTTTTGCGGAACAGTTCCCAGAGAATATTGAAGCTTTTCTAGCAGTTCTAAAGTATCTTTATCCACTTCAATTTCGGTAAGAACATTCTCATGACCATATCCTCTTCGTGGATCCTGATTTTCTTTATCAATAAGCTGTTGGATATTCAATTCTCCATCTCCAACAATATGAGCAGGAACTCTTCGTGCAGCCGCTACCATTTTATTATCAATTACCAATACTCTGAAATCATATCCGGTAATATATTTTTCAACAATAACTTTCCTAGAATATTTCTGTGCGTGTTCCAGTCCTATTTTAGCAGAATCCCAATCATTAACATTAATAGAAGATCCTTTACCGTGATTACCGTCCAAAGGCTTTAATACAATAGGATATCCAATTTTTTTAATAACATTGTTAAGTCCTTCTTCATCCACGATCAGATCACCAATAGGCACCGGAATTGCAGCATCATGAAGCATTCTTTTTGTTAATTCCTTATTACATGCAATATCTACAGCAATAGAACTTGTTTTCCCTGTAATAGTAGCCTGGAAACGCTGTTGGTTTATTCCATATCCCAGCTGCACCAGTGAATTCGTTCCTAATCTTATCCATGGAATTTTTCGGGAGACCGCTTCTTCCACAATACTTCCAGTAGAAGGACCAAGACGTACTCGTTCGCGGATTTCTTTCAATTTCTGAATACACGCATTCAAATCATAATCTTTCCCTTCGATTAATACTTCTGCAATTTTTACAGCTTCTTCTGCGGCATAGATTCCCACATTTTCTTCAAGATAATTGAATACTACATTATAAACTCCGGGAGTTTTGGTTTCACGGGTTCTTCCGAAGCCGACATCCATTCCCGCCAGGGTTTGTATTTCCAAAGCGATATGCTCAATGACATGTCCCATCCAGGTACCCGTCTCCACTCTATGGAAAAACCCGCCTTCCACTCCTTCCGAACATCGGTGAGTGATCAGTGAAGGAATCAATTTCTCTATTCTTTCCCTGAATCCATCAATTTTATTAGTGGGATAATTTTCCATTTCCTCAAGGTCTAACCTCATCTGGATCAGCTTCTTTCGTCTGATACTCCAGATATTAGGACCGCGTAGTGCCTGAATCTTTTCGATTTTCATAGTCTATTGGCATTTTAACAGTTAACAATAACTTATTTTACAACCAAATATAATATAAAACCCTAAAAAAAACTATACCACATTTAAAGATTTGTTAAAAAAAAATTAAATTTAATTAACATTCCTAAAAGATTAAAAATCAACTAAAGATGGCATGAATTTCGCCAAATATGTTAATTATTTTTTAATTTTGTACCATGACGAAACCTGTAGGAAAATTAATAGTTATCGGAGGAGCTGTAAATAAAGGAAGCTTTGCGGAAACCGATTATGATCAGAATATTGAGAAAAACCTTAACTTTTTTGAGCGTGGGATTTTGCGAAAGATCATCAATGAATCAAAACACAAGGAAAATTCGGTAATTGAAATCGTAACTACCGCTTCTCAGATTCCTCAGATCGTAGGTACCGAATACAAAAAAGCTTTTGAATTCCTGGGAGCTAAAAACGTCAACATTCTTGATATTCATAACCGTGAGGAAGCCAATTCTGATGCAATGGTTGCAAGAGCCAATGCTGCAGATGTAATGATGTTCACAGGCGGAGATCAACTGAGATTGACTTCTATTCTTGGAGGCACTAGATTTCACGATACTATTTTATTAAAATACCAGGAACAGGACTTTATCTATTCCGGAACTTCTGCAGGTGCAGCGGCAGCCTCTGAAAATATGATCTATCAAGGAAGTAGCTCTGAAGCTTTATTAAAAGGTGAAATAAAAACTACACAAGGGTTAGGCTTAATAGATAATGTTATCATTGATACACACTTTGTACAAAGAGGAAGAATCGGGCGTCTGTTTCAGGCTGTAGTCAATAATCCGAGAACATTAGGAATTGGGCTGGGTGAAGATACGGGACTTTTCATTCATAACGATGTGATGACTGCTGTAGGTTCAGGACTTGTCATCCTTGTAGACGGAAGATTCATCAAGGATACCAATCTTACCAATATTAACCTTGGAGAACCTATTTCTATTGATAATTTAACAGTACATGTAATGTCTATGAATGATCATTATGATCTTACAACGAAAATACTAACGATTGAGAATTCACAGTTCAATCCAATTCCACAAGATAAATAGATAAACTCATACCACTATATAAACGGAACTTCGGTTTCGTTTTTTTTTGTTTTGAATTCACTCCTTTACTCAAAACAGATAATATAATAAGTTTTGGCTAAAGCCAATTGAATTTGAATATTTCATTTATTGAGTGGGCTAAAGCCCGTCCTTATTGATGTTGATATCCGGATGGATAATGATTATGGCTATAGTTGTTTAATGACAAGATCTTTTATCTTTTATCTTTTATCTTTTATCTTTTATCTTTTATCTTTTATCTTTTATCTTTTATCTTTTATCTTTTATCTTTTATCTTTTATCTTTTATTTATAAATTACCTTCGTAAAAATTATTCATCAACTCTTATTCTATGAAAATCATTATCCATGGAGGCTTCTTCTCAGAAAGCGACCAAAGCCACGAAATAAAAACAGCAAAACAAAACTCTTTAAGGGAAATTTCTGAAAAAACATTTCAGTATCTTCAAACGCATTCTGCCTTCGATACAGTTGCCTACGCCGTTTCTTTGTTGGAAGACGATCCTTTATATAATGCCGGAATCGGATCACAGATTCAAAGTGATGGAGTGATCCGCATGAGTGCAGCGATTATGAATGGTGAAACTCAAAAGCTGAGTGGAGTCATCAATATTCAGGAGGTAAAAAATCCTGTTTTCGTAGCAAAGAGTCTAATTGGTGAAGACGATAGAGTTTTAGGAGGAAACGGAGCAAAAAGATATGCCACAGAACATGGATTTGAAAATTTTTCTACAGAGATTCCACAAAGAAGAAAGGAATACGAAGCTAAGCTGAATAACGGTGGAAAAGGAACAGTAGGCTGTGTCGCTATTGATAAAGATGGAAAATTAGCGGTTGCTACATCTACTGGAGGTAAAGGTTTTGAAATTCCGGGAAGAATTTCAGATTCTGCCACTGTTGCCGGAAACTATGCCAATGATTTCTGCGCTGTAAGTTGTACTGGTGTAGGCGAAGATATTGTAAGTAATGCTACCGCCGCAAAAATAGTCACCAGAGTTACTGACGGAATGAGCTTGGAGGCGGCTTTCAATAAAACTTTTGCCGAACTTAAAACTATTGATGGATTTGCGGGCGCTATAGCTATTGACAAGAATGGGAAGGTATATCATAAGGATTCTTACCCTACTATGGTCTTCGCTAGTTTTGATGGAGAAATTTTTGAAACCTTTTCTTAATTTTAACATTTTTTTATAATTTTACACAATTTTTTGGCACGTATTTTACATGATTACTAATAACAAATTTTAATATTAATTCATAAAAATAGAAATCATGGGAAACAAAACAAAAGGCGTATTAGCGTTACTAGGTTTAGGTGCTTTAGCATATTGGAAATATAAAAATTCATCTCCTGAAGATCAACAAGCTGTAAAAGATAAGCTTAATACTGCAAAAGACAATCTTAACAAATGGGGAAATGATATTAAAAGTAAAGCCAACGATGTTGCTTCCCAGGTTCAGAATAAAGTAGATGAAGCAAAAGCAAAGGCTGAAGATTCATTAAGCTAATAAATAAGAGTAGTTTTTTTAACATTCATATATAGAAAAAGTCATCGAGTAGTTACGATGACTTTTTTGCTTTTACATTTTATCTGTATTTAATTTTTCTAACAGAACTTTCTTTTGTTCATTAAATTCCTGCTCACTTAAAATACCTTTCTCTTTTAATCTCCCAAGCTGTTCCAATTGATCGAAAACAGTAAGTTCTGGTTTATCGGGAAAATATTTATCAGGACGAGACATGAAATCTCTTACTTTTTCGCAAAAAAGCTCTGCTTCGTAATTACCTACTCCATCAATCTCTACAAGGTTATCAGACACTTGAATATCTATGGACGCAAGCATTATCCCTGTCTCATATTGTATTGAACTTATTTTATTATAAGAGAAGTCTTCAACTTTTAATCCGTACATAAATTCTTTATCAACAAAAATAAGCCTCCTGTCAGTAGCTACTAAAATAATATGATGGGTAGTCATTTTATTTCTACCTTCCACGAGATAAATAATTTTTTCTTCTGTTGAAAGGATATCAGGAAGTTCCCGAATCTCTTTTCCTGCAAAAAATGTTGGATTGATGTCTAACTTCTCGAGTTCATCTTTTATTTCGTCTAATCTGGATTTTTTACCCATAGCAATAGTTTTATGTTTCTAAATTACTATTTCCTGACAAGAAAATAATTAAATCAAAAAAATATTACAGCTCCAGAAACATTTTCACCGTTAAAAGTTTATTCAAGCAGTCCCAACAGCTTTCTTTTTTGCTCTGCAAATTCTGCATCTGTCAGAATTCCGTTTTCCCTTAGTTTTCCTAGCTTTTCAAGCTGTGCAAAGATTTCACCGGAAGGAATTGGACTTGTGGTAGCAACTTGCTTTGGTTGGGGTTTCTGTTGTATAGAAGGGCTATTATAAATTGGTCTTATAATATCATAGAATTTTTCAGCATCTTCTTTATCCATATAGCATTCAAATTCTACTACTCTTTCTTCTAGATGAAGCTTAATGATCGGTGATCTGGGATCTGTCACAAAGCTTACAGACTTAATGGTATCATTATGAAAATCATTAATTTTTGCAGATCCGAACATTGATTTTGATACGGAAAGCATTCGTTTGTCAGTCGCTATTAAAACTCCGGCATCTAAAGTGTTTTTAAACTGAGCGTCCGTAATACCAATCATCTTTTCATCTTCCGGAATAAGGTTTGGAAGTTCTTTAATTTCACCTCTTGTGAATGCAGAAAGGTTGGCATTCAGATTTTCCAGTTCATTTTTTATTTTTCTCTTTCTTCTTTTATATACTTCTTTGGACAAAGTTTCCGGTTCAGCATTCACAGCTATAGGAAGGTTTTCATCTTTTAAAATAACAGGCTGGTTCTGCTCTGTCTTTTTGTTCTCTACAATATTAACAATATCATCTATACTGAATTTACTAAGGTTATAAAGCACTTCCTGATTGATATAGCTTATTTTATCTAAACATTTATTGCATAAAATTCCGCCATCTGACAGTTTATTTTCTCCCAGAAGTGTGTCCATAGACGTTAATTCCGTTCTACATAATGAACAATTACTACTCATTTTTTTAATTTTTATAATTTCCCAAGCAACTTTTTCTTCTGCTCTTCAAATTCTTCGTTTGTTAAAATTCCTGTTTCTCTTAACTTTCCTAGCTTCTCAAGTTTTTCAAAGATAGCTATTGTTTCATCTTTTTTTGATGTTGCTTCAGCCGCCTGGCTATATTCTGGCTTTTCTTCTGATGACTTTTGAGGTCTGTTTATGTAACCTTGTATTGATTCATAAAAATTTTTTGCAGCATTTCTGTTGTATAATTTGAATTCTGCTTTTTTACCGTCTTTTATAAACAATTTCAATTCGGAAGAAATCAGTCCGTAACTATGTTGTGCAGATGCAATCTTATGATGTGGAAACTCATCCTCTGTTATACTTCCTAAAAGTTTTTTATCAATAAAAATAACCCTCCTTTCTGTTGAAACTAAAATTCCTTCGAGATTATTGTAGAGGTATTTTCCTTCGGCAATGGCAATAAGCTTTTCATTATTATCCAAAACATTTGCCAACTCGTTCACTTCGGTATTTGCAAAAATACTGAGTTGGGCATTTAAAGCTATAATCTGATCTTTAATTTCATCAAGCCTTGTAGGTTCTTCTTTTTTATTAACATTGAATTGAAAAGAATGTGAAAATGTTACCATCGTTCTAGAAATAGACTCTTTTATGACAGGTTGTATTTCGATCTCCTCCTCTTCTTCTTTCTCAACAATACTTTCTCCCAGTACGATATCTCTTACCTCAGCCAGACTGTAGTTGATGAGGTCATATACCAGATCTTTATTAATATTGGTTGCTTTATTCAGGCACTTATTACACAGAATACCACCATCTGACAGTTTATTTTCTCCCAAAACTTTATCCATGGACGTTAAAGGTATACCGCATAGAGCACAATTTGTGTTCATTTTAATTTTTATGTTTAAAAGTTTTTAAACGGAACATGAAAAATACGATCCTTTTTGTATCAATAAAAATCACAAGCAATGATACAATAGAAAATATTCAAAATCATTATTTATAATTTTCTGATCAACCGAACTTTATTTTTTTAAAGTCTTTCTAATAATTTTGCTTTCTGCGATGAGAATTCTTCTTCACTTAAAACACCCATTTGTCTTAATTTTCCAAGCTTTTCTAATTGTTCAAAAATAGCTTCTGCTGATTCTTTTGGACTGCTGGATGTATTTTGGGGTGTAGATGTCTGAGTATTCTGATAGAATGATTGTGGCTGTGCAGGTTGTTGATAGGTTGGTTTTGCAGGTTCATTGATCTGCCCGTTTACAATAGTACAGAAAGCTCTTCCATCACTTTTATTATGCAGTTTAAAATCTGCAGCAGCTCCTCTGGTATTAATCCTCAAAACGGAATACAAAAGATTCTCCGCCTGATCTACAGATATAATATTCTGATGTGTGAACTCATTCTTTACTACTCCGCCAAGGAATTTTTTATCCATGAAAACTACTCTTTTCTGTGTTGAAAAGAGAATTCCTTCTCTACTGCTACTCATATCGATACATTCTGCAATGGCGATCAGTCTTTCATCTTTATCAAGAACTTTATCCACTTCGTTGACTTCTTCATTAGCTAAAACACTCAGTCTTACATTCAGGGCAACTATCTGATCTTTGATTTCATCCAGCCTTGTAGGAGCATCATACTCGTAACTATTGGTGTTTCCGTACTGAAAACCGCCAGGATTCTGGCTTGCATCAATCTTACTTTTAAGAAGCATCCCATTGATTTCAGCAAAATAAAACTGATCAAGAGTATTGATAAGGTCTCTGTTTACAGTAATGGCTTTGTTAAAACATCCAGCGCATAAATAACCGCCATCAGCAAGTTTATTCTTTCCTACAAGCATATCTGTAGATGTAAGCGGTGTTCCGCACAATGCACAAATCATATTCATTTGGTCTTTATGTTTAAGTTTTTGTTGAATAGAATTATAAAGTTCTACTCGATTTTTATATCGATCCCAAATTACAAATTCTGACCCGATTTTTACCTTCAAAAATATTCAATTCTTATAGTTTGGAGAGTTTTTTTCTTTAACCTCTTAAAATTGATATAATTTCAGCTTATTTTTGCCTTAAGCTCGGCTTAAAAAGTTTTATCCTTTAACGGTTTGAAAGTTGCTCATATATAAACGTAAAAAAATTGAAGTTTATGATTTTTGTTGAAAATGAATTTGCACCCTTGAAAAAAGTTGTTCTTGCTCAATCGGAATTTGGTTATCCATTAGAGCCACGCCCTGAAGATCTTCGATTTCTAAGTAAAGATGCGGTAAAAGAAAACTTTGAAAACAAAGGAAAAGATTATTCTGAAGCATTTCCTGATCTTCAAAAGCAATGGGAACTTGAAAGAACAAATTTGAAAGAGACCCTTGAAAAATACGGTGTGCAGGTTCTTCGTCCGCGTAAGCTTACGGATGCTGAGAAAAAGGCAGTGGGAAATGCGGGTTATTCCAACTTTTTTGTGAGAGATCCATTTTTTACAGTAGGAAATCATGTCATAGAATCTTCACTGAGATTTTTACATCGGAGAAATGAGGTTTTCCCGGTGAGGGATTTATTTCTTGAGGAAGTATATCCGGAGGATTGTTATTATTTGGCAGTTCCTTCACCTGAAATTGCCGTGCCGGAAGATACTACTTTGGGAAAAGGACCTTTTCTGGAAGGTGGAGATGTATTGGTTTTCGGTAAACAGATCTTTGTTGGAAATTCTGGATTAGCATCTAACAGGCTTGGAATTCAATGGCTGGAAAAACTTTTAAAACCACAAGGATACACAGTAGAAGAAGTAAAGCTTCATCCGGATATTTTACATCTCGACTGCGCTCTGGGTCTTGTAAAAGAAGGATTAATGGTTGTTTGTGAAGAAGCGTTCTTAGATGGAATTCCGACAGCATTAAAAAACTGGGAAAGAATTGATGTTACCTTGCATGAAGCGATGAATTTAGCCACCAACGGACTTCCTGTTTCTCCTGAAGTTTATATTACAGATCCTGATTTCAAGTATATTGGGGACCAAATTGAACAATATGGTATTAAAGTAGAATATATAGATTTTTCAATAAGCAGAAGTTTCGGAGGTTCTTTCAGATGCAGTACACAACCGCTTCTAAGGCATTAATAAAAATTTTATAACTGGTTTAAACCTTTCTTTTGTTCTAAAAAAACAGCTCACAGTTTTCTTTTATCAAAAAACCTGAGCTGCTTTATATTGTATAGAATGGTTCTTATCCTAAAAACTTATTCAGAGAAACAGTTTTCTGTTCTCCAACTTCAAGATTTTTAAAGGTAACAGTTCCATTTTTAATTTCTTCTTCTCCTAAGAAAACAAGATTTTTAATACCTTTCTTTTCTGCGTATGTAAATTGTTTGTTGATTTTCGCATTCTCAGGGTACAATTCTGCTGAAATACCTTTTGTACGAAGTTGCATAATCAGTTTTAAAGCTTCTGTGATTCCTTCACCTCCAAAGTTGGCAAACAAATATTCAGTCTTTGAAGACGCTTCATCAGGGAAAAGATTAAGCTCTTCCATTACCAGATAAATTCTGTCTAATCCGAATGAAATACCAATTCCCGGAATATTTTTAACCCCGAAAACTTCTGTAAGGTTATCATATCTACCACCTCCACCGATGGATCCCATTGCTACCTCGTCAGCTTTCACCTCAAAGATTGCTCCGGTATAGTAATCAAGTCCTCTGGCTAGGGTAATATTGAATACAAGATTCTGCATATCAACTCCAAGATTCAGAGATTGAGTTAAAACAAACTCTAATTCTTCTACTCCCTGTAATCCGATTTCATTCCCTGCAAATTTTTCTTTTAGCTGAAGAAGGTTTTCTAACGCATCATCAGATTGACTAAATAAGAAATCCAATTTATCAATAGAATCCTGAGATATTTCTCTCTCTAATAATTCTTTAACAACTCCGTCTTTTCCGATTTTATCAAGTTTATCAAGAGCTACTGTAAAATCAATCAGTTTATCTGTAATTCCGGCATACTCGGCTAATCCTGAAAGGATTTTTCTGTTGTTCATGTGAATGGTTACAGGAACTTTAAGATCAGAGAATGATTTTAAATATAACTGAACCAAATCTACTTCCTGCAATAAACTTTCGCTACCTACAACGTCTGCGTCACATTGGTAAAATTCTCTGTATCTTCCTTTTTGAGGTCTGTCTGCTCTCCAAACCGGTTGGATCTGGGAACGCTTGAAAGGAAATGTAAGCTTTCCATGATTCATAGCTACAAATCTTGCAAAAGGTACTGTAAGGTCATAACGAAGGGCTTTATCTGTAATATTTTCCGAGCTGAAAGGCTTTTCTAATGCTCTTTGAAAATCTGTAAGCATCTGAGTTTTCTTTTCGTCCTTAGCTTCATTAATACTGGAATTCAGAATTTTAAAAATCAGACGATCTCCTTCTTCTCCATATTTCCCTGTTAAAGTAGAAAGGTTTTCAAAGCTAGGTGTTTCTAATGGCTGAAATCCGAATAATTCAAAATTATTCTGTAGAATATTGATGATATATTTTCTTCTGGAAACTTCCTGCGCCGTAAAATCTCTTGTTCCTTTTGCTAAACTTGGCTTCATTTCTTGTATGTCTTTTTAATCTACGCAAAAGTACGGAATTGCATGGACTTTACACAGCATAAAAAAGCTGAAGAAAGAATCTTCCCCCAGCTTTTACAATTATGTGGTCATTTCTTCTGAAAAAATCAGACACTTTCAAGGATCTCCAGTATTTCTTCACCATAATTTTCAATTTTATGCTTTCCGAAACCTTTGATCTCAAGTAATTCCTCCTTTTTAGCAGGTTTATACTTTGCCACAGACACTAGCTCTTTATTACTTGCGATAAAGTATGTAGGCAGATTTTGCTCTCTTGCTTTCTCTGATCGCCAGAGCTTTAATGCATTTAAAATCTGTTCTTCATCGTAACTTAAAGAATCGTTTTCTGCAGAGTATTTAATAGCTTTGGGTTCCTTAACTGTATTTTTCAGTAGTTTTTCTTCAAAATACAGAATAACAGACCAATAACATTCATCATTTACAAAAGCGGTCTCCACTTTTATAATTTCGTTTCCTTCAAGAAAGTCATCCAGCATTTTCTGATCTTTGTAGAGAAATTCTTCAGGAAGCCTGATTTTAAAAACTTTTACTTTCATCATTTATGTTTTTAGAATTATTTACCGCCTAATAATAAGATCTCATCAACGCGAATTTCTGTAACGTAACGCTTTACGCCATCTTTATCTTCATAAGATCTGTACGTAAGCTTTCCTTCAATGGCTATTTCTTTTCCTTTGGGAACATATTTTTCAAAGATCTCTGCTGTTTTCCCGAAGGCAATCAGATTGTGCCATTGTGTTTCTTCTACTTTTTCACCTTTAGCATTGGTGTAATGATCACTTGTAGCCAGAGATACGCTTGCTTTTACGTTTCCGTTATCAAAGTTTACCATTTCTACTTCTTTTCCTGTGTAACCAATTAGTGTTACTTTGTTTCTTAGTGACATAATGTTTAGATTTTTTAAATTAATATTCAGATAAGAGACGTTCACTGTTTTCTCAAATCTCTGTTGCAAAGTTTGGAATATCACCAAGTTACAGTCGGTTATAAACTATTTAAATTCATTTGTAGTCGCTTGTAATCGGGTAAGTGAAATTAAAATTGTTTCACAATCATTATTTTTTGTAGTAAAAAATCTTCATATTGTTTTAAAATAAAAGGGAATAAAAGGAACCTACGCAAGAATAATAGATTTTATTTTTGTTGATAAAAATTTTGAAAACCTCTATATTTTATACATTATTTTTTTGCAAATTTGTAAAAACGTCTAAAATGCAAAAAGAAAAACTACGTACAGTCAGAAAGAGAAAAGGTTTTACCCAACAGCAAGTTGCTGATGCTATTGCTACAGATGTTTCTAATTATAGCAGAAAAGAAAGCGGAACTGTAAAAATTATACAAGCTGAATGGGATAAACTTGCTAAATTTCTTGAAGTGCCTGTTGAGGAAATTTATGAAGAGGAGGAAGTTAAGATTAATATTGAAAATCCTGTATTTAATGATAGCCCAGGAGCGAATGTTGGAAACAGTGGTTTTTCAGCCAACAATATGGGATATATAAATAATGAATTAAGCATTGAAATCATTAAGAATTTACAAGAATATATCAGCCTGCTAAAAGAGGAAATCAGTAAACTGAAAAGTGAAAAATAAGATTATCCTTTTCAGGATAGATACTAAAAAATACCAATCAGGATAGAAGTTTTTTTATCCTGTTTTTTTTGCCACTAATGCACGATTTTTTTTATTCGTGAATTAGTGGCAATTTGTTCGAATTATTCTTGTCAAGGTTTGGAACCTTGACAAGAATAGCGTAAAATTCAGTATCTCCAATCACTCATTTTAATTCATATTCTGATATTCTGACAACTGTTTTTAACCGCAGGTTTACAGAAATAATCTACTTTTTACACAGACAGACTCTATTATAAATCCTATCCACTTACAAATGGATAATTATGTATCTTTGTTTTAGTAAAATCATTAGCCGATTTTGTAAACCTTTTATTCAAACAATTCAATGAAGAAGACAATAAAAAGGACATTCAGAGTGTCAAAATACGTGATCTATAAAGAAACGCTAGTTGATTATAAAGAGCATTTCTGGTCCTTTTTGGGTGCCTTTTTTGGAATAGGAATCATTGCATTTATCCAATCTCATTCTTTAACGGAAACTGAAAATATATTTTTGATAGGTTCTTTTGGAGCCTCTAGTGTCCTTATTTATGGTGCAATACAAAGCCCGTTGGCACAACCCAGAAATCTGATTGGCGGACATGTTCTTTCTGCTATTGTAGGAGTCACCGTTTATAAAATTGTTCCTGATATTATCTGGCTCTCGGCTCCTCTTGCCGTAGCTTTCTCCATCGTTTTGATGCAGTATACAAAAACCCTGCATCCACCGGGAGGAGCAACAGCTCTGATTGCAGTAAGTTCTACGGGAAAAATTCCTGATTTAGGATATTGGTATGTTATCTCTCCTGTTTTATCAGGGTGTATTATTTTGCTTCTTGTAGCTTTATTCTTTAATAATATAACACCTAACAGAAGCTACCCTTCTCACAGCAGATTTATAAGACTGTTAAGAAAAAAACATGCTCACGGACATGTACATCCAAACAAAATAAAAAAATAATGAACTGCCTGGAATGTGGCGAAAAAATTATTGGGAGGTCTGATAAAAAGTTCTGTAATGATGCCTGCCGAAACGCCTATAATAATAAACAGAACAAGGATTCTACGAATCTTATGCGGAACGTTAACAATAAGCTTCGCAAAAATTATCGTATTCTTCGGGAAATAAATATCGACGGTAAAACTAAAGTCTCCAAGGCTAAGCTGGATGGTTTAGGCTTTGATTTTGATTATTTTACTAATCTTAAAGTTTATAAGAACGGTTCTGAATACAAATTTATTTATGACTATGGCTATAAAGTCTTAAAGGAAGACTTTGTTTTGATCGTTAAAAATCAGGCATAATATACACTACATCACCAAATACATTATTATGAAAGAAGCGGTTTTGATTACAGGAGCCAATGGACTGGTTGCCAAAGAACTTGCAAAAAGAATCGGAAATGAATACGAAGTAAGGTTTCTGACGAGAAAAAAGCAACACTCCAATGAATATGAATGGAACCTGGCAAAAGGAACTATTGACGAATCTGCTTTAGATCATATTTCCCACATCATTCATCTTGCAGGTGCCAATATTTCAGAGAAACGATGGACTGCTGAAAGAAAAAAAGAATTGATTTCCAGCAGGGTTGATTCTGCGGGATTACTTTTAAAGACTTTAAAAGAGAAAAACATTCGGCTTAAATCTTTTATTTCGGCTTCAGGGATTAATTTTTATGGTACTATTACTACAGAAAAAATTTATACAGAACAAGACTTTCCTGGCAATGATTTTTTAAGTGAAGTCGTTGTTTTATGGGAAAAAGCTGCTGATGAATTTAAAGAACAGAATATTGCTGAAAGAGTTGTAAAAGTAAGAACAGCAGTGGTTCTTACTGAAAAAGATGGTGCATTAAAGAAGATGATTCCACCTATTCAGTATTACGTGGGTTCACCTTTAGGTACAGGGAAACAATATATGCCATGGATTCACATTGAAGATATTTGTGGTATCTATGAATTTGCTTTAAAAAATTCAACCGTGGAAGGTCCATATAATGCTGTTTCTCCTCAACATGCCACTAATGCTGATCTAACAAAGAAAATTGCGGAGGTATTACATAAACCTTTATTCATGCCGAATGTTCCTGGTTTTGTTTTAAAACTAATGTTTGGTGAATTGGCAACGGCAATATTGGAAGGTTCCCGAGCTTCTTCACAAAAAATACTGGCTACAGGTTTTCAATTCAAGTTTCCTGATCTAAGGGAAGCATTACAGGATTTATTACAATCAAAATAATTAAAAAATAAAGAATTCAAACTGCATTATGCAAAATCCAAATATTACTATTTTACAAACAGATATCTTATCGGATAACTGGTATACTTTAAATAAAGTCACTTTTAACATTCTTAAAAAAGACGGAACTACAGAAACCCAAAGCAGAGAAGCTTATGATCGTGGAAACGGAGCTGTAATCTTGCTGTACAACAATGTTTCTAATTCGGTTATTCTTACCAGACAATTCAGGCTACCAACTTATATTAACGGAAATACTACCGGAATGCTGATTGAAGCTTGTGCCGGGCTATTAGATAATGACAATCCCGAAGACTGTATCAAAAGAGAGACAGAGGAAGAAACGGGATATAAAATTTCCAAGGTGGAAAAGGTTTTTGAAGCCTATATGTCACCAGGTTCCGTAACAGAAATCCTTTATTTTTTCATTGCTGAATACTCCCAAGACATGAAAATTAATTCCGGTGGCGGGCTAGAAGAAGAGGGAGAAAATATTGAGGTCCTTGAATTATCTTTTGATGAAGCTCTTACCATGATTGATAAAGGGGAAATCAAGGATGCAAAAACGATTATGCTATTACAACATTTAAGGATTAAAGGAATCTTATAAATATATTTTTTTCTTATATTCAAACTAATAACAACTCAATTTAAACCATGGACAACTTAGAAATCATTAAACATGTAACACTTGCTATTAATCCTGAATACCAAGATTGGGTACTTTTCAAAAACGGAACTTATATTATTTTTGATGACATTACGACGGTAAAAGATGTAAAAGACGAAGCCATTCAATTGATGAAGGAATTTGGACCTGTGTTTGCCGGAGGTTCTGCCGGAGATTTCAGTGTCATTCATTTGAATTCTACCGAAGGCTGGCTTGTTTCCGGTCATGGGTATGGTATGTATACGTATGTACATCCATCAGAATTGGATAATGAAACACCTAATGATCTGGAAATTGGCTTATATGGAAGATCAAAAAGGAATAGTGACGGAGAAAACCCAGAGATTGAACACATCAATAACAGTATAAATTTATAAAATATGCTTCAAGATCATATTACCACCAAAAACAGATACAAAGATTTTATCAAAAAAATTTGTAACACAGAAGTAGTTTATGGATTAAAAGATGAGAAAGGGTATGCTACCTCCTATTCCAACGAGCTGGAGTATGAAGATGGTGAACCTGTACAAATCATTTGTTTCTGGTCAGATACTGCAAGAGCTAAATCCTGTTTAGACAAAGAATGGAATCGTTATGAGCCCTCGCCTATCCCACTTAATGAATTTATCGAAAACTGGTGTCTGGGAATGAACAGCGACGGTTTAATTGTAGGAACTGATTTCGACAGCAATTTGTTTGGCTATGAAGCAGAACCTTTAGAATTAGCCCTTGAAATTATTGAGGAGCTTAAAAAGAATGAAAAGTCATTGAACTTAAGAAAATTTGAGGACCTTGATGATATGGAAAGCCAGATCAGAGAGGTATTAGAAGACTAAAAATAAAGTTCATGACAAAGTCTTTGGGCATAAAGATGATTAAAATAATGGCTGTATTTTCAGTCATTATTTTCAGTATTCTGATGCTGAAAACGATTTCCCAGTATATTTCCGGGGACAAAAACATTGGGTTCCTAGCCTTTAAGCAAGAGGTTATTCATAATCCATACTGGATGGCTTTTTTTTATGTCCATATTTTTTCAATCACACTTTGCCTGTTGGCTGGTTTAACGCAATTTTCAAATCAGTTTCTGAAAGAAAACAAAAGCTTACACAGAATCATTGGAAAGATGTATGTCTATAATACCCTGATCATCAATGTTCCTGCATGTTTTGTTTTGGGACTATTTTCCAATGGTGGATTAATAGGAATTACAGGCTTCCTTATTCAGGATGTTCTTTGGGCTTATTTTACGGTAATAGCCGTCCTTTCTATTAAAAAGGGAGATATTATAAGGCATAAAATCTATATGATCTTAAGTTATGCCATAACGACAACTGCCATAACCTTCAGAATCGTCAAAAATTTAGTCTATGATGATAATTTGTATGATTATGAGCTTTTTTATGGGATCAATGTGTGGCTTGCACTTATTATTAATCTTCTGATTGCTTATGGGATTCTTAAAGCAAACGAATCATCGTTGAAAAGAAATATTCGCAAGGCAGATATAAATGCTGATGAATGATATAAGAAAAAATGCCCCAATGAATATTAAGGTATCTAATAATACGCTATATCTGTGTTTCTGAGTCCAGCGATTACAAAAACGCATAATCACAAAAGAAATGCCAGCCAGAATAGCTATTATAAAAATAAAAAAGAGGATGATAAAAAGGTAAATCCAGTCAAAGTGCATATGATTATCTAGAAAAATTAAGATTGTTTATAAAAAGATAAGTGCTGATAAATAACAGCAACAAAAAAGAGCCGATAAATATCAGAGTATTAAAAAGGGGTTCATATTGATGATTTCTTGTCCATCGGCTGCATAAAATCATTATTATGTAAGAAACCGCTCCCAATATACAGGCAAGAAAAAAAATCAGGAAGAATATCATAGTTATATAAGTAATTAATGTAAATCTATTATTTTAAATCTAAAAAACAAACGATATCGTTTGAAATGGTATTGCTCTACGACAAAAATTCTTTTAAGGCAACATTGGTAAAAAAAATAAGTACCATTGAAATGTATATCAACAGAAAAAGCGCAATAATAAATACAGCACAACGACTCTCCTTTGACCATTCTTTGAAAGAACGTGCGATGAGGTATGAAACCCAAACAAGTAATGCTAAAACAGGAATATAATAAAGAAGTTTCAGTTCCATAAGGCGAGTTCGAGCAATATAATTAAATTTATAAATTGTTTTAAATATTAATAATCTAAAAATGGTAGTGAAAAATATAGATCATATCGTATTAACCGTTGCTGATATAGACAAGACCATTGAATTTTACACTCATATCATGGGTTTTGAAGAAGTAACCTTTGGAGATAACCGAAAAGCTTTAATTTTTGGAAATCAGAAAATCAACCTACATCAAAAAGGACACGAGTTTGAGCCCAAAGCTGAATTTCCAACCTCTGGATCAGCCGATTTATGCTTTATAGCAGAAACTGACATTCATGATATTTTTGAAGAACTGAAGCAAAAAAATATAGAAATTATCGAAGGTATTGTGGACAGAACCGGAGCTGTGGGAAAAATAAAATCTGTTTACTTCCGTGATCCAGACCAAAACCTCATCGAAGTGAGTAACTATTACTAATTGATGTGAAAATTTCTCAAACTTAAAAACCTATGTTTCTATGTGGTTAATAAGAAAATATTTTATTTGTAACCACATAAAAACATAGAATATACTTGTTATACTCCCATATCATTTTCCTTTCCATATGACTTCCAGTATTCATATTTTTCTGGATTAGCAAACGCAGGATCTTCTTTATAGTAATACAAAACTCTTTGTAAGGCATGATGGTAGGTAGAATATTCCAGAGCTTTTTCAAAGTGTTTAATTGCTTTTTTTGTGCTTTGCTTCACTCCTAGTCCTTCTTCATACATAATTCCGTAATAAATGTTAGAATAGGTATTTACTTTATCTTTTTTCAGGTAACGCTGAAGGTTTTCAAAATCACGCTTCTGATAATAGATTTCGGATATTTTATCTTCATTAAAGTAGAATTTCTTTTCTGCCTGCTTGTAATACTCCAGCGCCAGATCATAATCCTGCAGCACATAATCACCATAGAAATACAGAAGTCCCATATTCTGCATTGCCAATCCTTCCCCCAGCTCTATTCCTTTTCTAAAACATTTTAAGGCTTTTTTAATATCATGTGGATAGCCAATACCGTTCTGATAATGATATCCAAGATTATTCCAGGCAATGCCATTATCCTGTGAAGCAGCTTTTTCGTATAGAGCAATTCCTTTCTTCACATCATAAAATTCAGGTTGATCTTCATTCGTATAGATATACCCCAGTTCTACCATCATATCTGCATTTCCTCGTTTTACACCTATAGTGTACAGTCTGATTGTTTCCTTTATATTTCCTTCTTTGGAATATTCTTCAGCTCTTGACATCAAAGTTTTATCATCAAAATATTCTTCATAATTACTTCCTTTTCTTTCTATCCAGGCTTTGTAAAAATCAAGGAAATATTTTTGATCTTTTCCTCTGAGATTATATCTTTTCTCATAGAAAGCTCCCAATTGGCGATCAGTAACCTGATGCATGATTTTTTCGTTATCCAGAATAAACATGTTATTCCCTTTATAAAGTGCAACTTTCTGTTCGTAATAGTCTACTCCTTCACCGATATAATCATAGAGATCGCTTAAAATCTCAGTTTTTTGATCATAATAATGCATTCCGCCTGAAGTAAGAACACGGAAAATTTCTTCTCTGCAGCATTCTATTTTTTTATATTCTTTGGAGATTGGTATCAGCCAACGATCTTCGGAAGCATTATATATTCCCCAGCCATTTTCATCAGAAATCACAAAAACATCTGTCATAAACTTGGTGTAATGATCTCTATGAATATTTTGAATAGTGTATCCTTTTAACATAAACTCATTGCGTTCAGTATTATAAATATGCCATTCCTTTCCTTTTCTGTAAGCAAAAGAAGTATAACCATAATCTGAAACATCCATCATGAGCGTGTCTATGTCTGTATCCAAAAGAGTTCCATCAGGTTTAATGATCTCTGTTTTTTTCTGAAATTTATTCGGTTTGGCAAAATAAAATCCGTTGGATACCGCTGATAATACATCTTCAGGATATTCCCCAATAAAAGTACCATTGAAAGTATAAAAAGCTCTTTTTGAGGTTCCTTCCTGCTTACGATAAATAAGATTATTATAATCATGGTCAAAAGGAGATTCCGAAAGGTCTGCAATAACCTGTTTACCAGACACATCAATTACGCGATATCTCTCCTCTTTTTTAGCATTGAAAATACCTGTGTACCACAATAATTCAAGTTCATCATATTCACAAGGAATAACAATAGCTCCGGAAATAATATCAATCAACCCGCACTTATGATCAACTTCGATGATTGCATAGGCTTTATCGTGTATAAAAAGGTTATCATACGCTTCATCATAAATACATTCCACAAGAACCTTTCCATCATTTCTCATGTATCCGAACTTCCCGTCTTTTTTTATTACAGCAATTCCTTCATCTGTAAAAGCGAAAATTTCATCATAAATGGCTGGTATTATTATATTTCCTTTCTTATCTTTCAGCCCGCAAAGATTATTTTCTTCAAAAATATCTAAAGGATTTTTATATAGCTCCTCATTCCAATACCCAAGACCATAATCAATCCAGTCTGTTTCCAGCATTGCTAGAAAAGTTTCATACCCTCTTCCAGCAAAAATTTCCTTCTCAAGCCATCCCAGATTTCCTTTTGCAATAGCTCTATCATACAGCTTGCTTTTTTCTTTGATTTCCAATACCCAATCTTTCGCCTGAGAGGTATGGCTTTCTTCATTCATATTGAATACGTCCCATGCATCTACCAGAAAAGTATCGTAAGGAAGGGCATCCAAAAGATCAAACATTTTGTTGACAGGCTCATAATATGCTTTTTTGTAAAGCAACTGATAATGCTCACCTATTAACTGAAAAAATGACTTCAACCTAGCTACTCCATTGATTTTATCAAAGTAAAGCAACTTCCCTTTTGATCTTGGGTCACAGGAAAATAAAGGAAAAAGCAGTTCAGGAATCTCATAATTCCATTCACCCAGATAGTGAGAATAGCGGTCGCCGGTTTGAGAATCGATATTATATACGTAAATACGGTGTGCCATATTTTTTATTCTTTATGATTAAAATCCGAATTTTGAAAACAGTCCAGGTTTTTTCCAGGAAGCTTTATATTCATCAGCGATAGGATCATAATCTGCAACGGAGCGTACCTGATCTAAAATTGCGTGAGCTTCTTTTAAGTTTCCAGCCTGATATAATACTACCGCTTTTGCCAATTCAATGCTTTCTACAAGGTCATCGTAGCCCCATTCTTCTTCATTATAGATTACAGTAAAACTTTCAGCAAGTTTTAAAGTTTGATCTTTGTTGTTCAGCTTTTCATAGATTCTTACTCCATAACTTAACCAAAGTACGTATTCTTCCGGATCCATAGCAACATCACATTCAGCATCATATTGACTAAACACTTTCGCAGCTTCTGTATAGTTTCCTTGTAGGAAATCACTTTTAACGATCATATAAATAGTTTTAGCTTTATCAAAAGCATTCAACAAAAACTCCCTTTTATGCTCCAGATACCTTTTAGCTGTTAAAGATACCTTTCCATAATTTTCTTCTTCGTTATAGATCTGCATCAATGCAAACAGCGGGTTCGGTTCTTTTGGAAAACGTCCAGAAAGTTCTTCATAATAAGAACGTCTTGTATTGTGATCTTCATTTTCAAAGCGGGTGTACAATATTCCTTCCAATATATTTTTAGCAGCTTCCAAATCCCTGTAATCGTAATCATTGATTTCCGGATGCTCTTCTGTGTATTCGTACAGATAGCTAAGAGTTTCCTTAGCGTCTTTGTAAACATTTTCAGAACCAAGTACCCCCTGAAGTCTGATCTGCTCGGCTCTGTAAAATGCATTTTTATAAAAATATTCATCACAATCTTCTTCGTACAGATCAAAATACTTATTCAATGCAGATTCGGCTTCTTTATTTTTGCCTTCACCTAATAATGCATCAATCAATACAAAGTGAAGCTCTCTGAACTCCGAATACTGAAGTCCCTCGGATGCCACTGAAGCCGCAGCTGAAGTATCACCAAAAAAACAATATTTAATGGCTAAATTATTACAGCACATTGCTCTGGTGTGCAAATCATTGTGATAGTCACTTTCAAATTGTCCTTCCTCAAAATATCTTCTGAACGCGTCATGTGCCTGTTCATAAATAATGCGGTTTACATCAGTCCATTGAAGCTTATCATTTTCATCTTCAAGTTCTTCTATAAATTCGTTCATATAAACACCTTCATTGTAAATATCTGTTGGATAATCAGGAAAGGCAGGTATTTCAGATGGTGCTGTTTTATATAAGAAGTATTCTGACTCAGCTTTTCTTCTCCACGTTGTGGCATTACATGATAACGTAATAGCTTTTTCCAATAAAGGAATGGCTTCAGCATAACGCTCATTCTCATACAGGAATGTTCCCGAAAAATGATAGCCTGCAAAAACTTCAGGACGAGCACCCATCACTTCAAGAGCATGGTGGTAATAAAAATCGTGAGCAACATTAAGCATATCACTGTAATTTCTTTCAATAATCAGCTGATAATAAAAAACATCAGGATTATTGTACCCATTTTGAATCATTTCAGCGAATCGTTGGTGCCATTCTACCAGTCTTTTGTGGATATGTATTGCAGAATTTGATCCTTTAATCGCTTTCAGCATCAATTGTAAAGAAAGGTCAGGAGCTCCGTTTTCATAAGCTATGTCCGCAAGATCTATCAGCTCAGATTCATTTCTGGTAATAAAATGACGATATCCCTGCTCAATAATTGCTGTAAATCCCTCCCCAGAAACCATTTTTTCATGGTCAAGAAGATAAATCTTTTTCATCCAGAAAAGGGAGATATTTCTGTCTCTTACTTCTCGTTCATCAGCATGGGCTTTCTGGAAGTAATATATTCCTGCTTCAAGGCTGTTCAAAAGTGCTTTGTTTTCCTCCAGTGATTCGTATATTTTCACAAGGAAATCATAGCCATAGCCCGCGTAGTCCGGATCATCCAGCATGCGTTCTGCATAGCCAATGAACTCTTCTTTATTTTCCTGAGTAATATGTTTTTTACTTCTGGCGATCTGCATCAGAGTATATTCATTACCCAAAGGATAATTCAGAATATTATATAATGCCTTCTTATTATTCGGATTTAGCTGAAGTATTCTTCTTAAATAAGGAATAACATAATCTCTGATGGCATCATAAATAGCCTCATGTCCGTCATAGTATACAAAATCATGATAAGCTACTGCCATTAAAAATAAGACTTCCTCATCTTGGGGATGAGATAGTAAGTGTTGTTTCCCTTCTTCAATGCACTGTTCCAGATCTCCTCTGTAAAACAGTTGTTCTAAATTATTATACATTATTAATATTTTGTTCTATAATTCAATCACTATATTTCCATTCTACCTTAGCATAATTGGAATTCATGATATCAGGCAGCAAAATATAAAAAACAAAAGAAAAAACAAGTGCCAAAGCTTATAAATCCCCGAAACCAGTGAGTAAATAATTCTGATTTATAACCGGAATTGGAGTGTTAAGTTTTAATTTTAGCCATCATTAAAAAAATACAGATTTCTCAACAATAATGAATATGAAAAAATTAATTGCGGGGCTCGCTTTGATATTATCTTTTCCTGTTTTAGCACAAAAAAATTCTGCAAAAAATAAGCTGGTTCTTTACAGCTATCAGCCTTTTGGATGTGATAATAAAGGATACTTTGATCCTTCAAAATATAAGAAAGAAGAGATAGATGGCACTTACAAGCTGTTATATCCTTTGAGTTGGTCTCCGTTTTCTTCACTCGTTGTATTTAATCCAGCCAAATTTGATATGGTGCGCAAAAATAATCCGCAACTTTTACAACAAGTAGAAAAAGAGTACCAGACAAGAAGAAAAGAACTTACCAATCTTACAATTATCAATCTTCCCGTATGGAAAAAGAAACATGCTGAAGCGATTCAGTTGCTGGACAATGAATATCAACTCCGAAAGGAAACCCTAATGGCTTATGCTGATCCCAAATCCTTGCAAAACAGCAAATTTTACAATACCTGCAAAGAAACTATTGATGCTATAACATCTGATAACCGACAAAAAATGTATGTATACTGGAAAAACACATTTGAAGAAAAATATAAGGATAACCCTCAAGCTAAAGAGACCTTTGATAAGAAATGGAATGATGAACGAAAAGATGATATTGCTTTGATTGATCTTATTAATATTTATAACACCTGTGCCAATCATAGCTTCAGAAATACTATAGAAGATGATGATATTTTATTCAAAGCTTTTGATAAAATATTTGTACAACTTAAAAGGAATTGTGACGAGCCATAGTTCTATAATCTTCGTATACTCCCTGTATTTAAAGCAAAAAATCAAAATTCTCATTAAATTGCAAAAATGACTGTATAAAATTGACATAATTCTTTAATTTTCAAATTTAAAGCCTTAATTTTGCGGGGTAATTATAGAAAATTCGGATTCTTTCAACGACTATGCGCATGGAAAAAATGATGATCGGGCTTTACCTAGCTCTATCTGTAACTGTTTTGGGACAAAAAAGCCCTGCAAAAAACACCAATCTGACACCGTACAGCTATCAGACATTCAATTGTGATAACAAAGGGTATTTTGATGCTTCCAAATATGAAAAAGAGGAAATAGACGGGGTAAATAAATTATTATACAAATTCAACGGGGTTCATTTTGATACGAATCCTATCTTTAAACTTTCCAGCCTAGAAGATGTTCGTAATAATAAAGACCTTCACTTAGAAAACCTGGAAAGACAATATCAGGAAAAGAAAAAAGAGCTTTACAGCCTTAAGGTTATTGATCTTCCCGTATGGAAAAAGCTTTACGAAAACGCCATACAAACTTTTGAAAATGAATATGAGCTGAATAAGGAAGAAATCATTGCTTTTTCTGATCCTTCTTCACTGAAAAACAGCAAATTCTATTCTACGTGTAGAGAATCCATAGACGCTATATCATCTCCCGACAAAGATAAAATGTTTGCTTCATGGAAAGCATATACAGAGTTAAAAAGCAAGAACAATGCAGATCCGCAAGGGGTAATGAATCGTTTTAATACTAAACTGAATGATCCTCAAAAAGAAGATTATGCTCTTATTGATATGATTGGCTTAAGCTTTCATAACTGCGCCAACAGTAGTTTCAGACAGAAACCTGAGGAAGAAGCTACAGCATACAAGGATTTCGATAAAATTTTTATGAAGCTAAAGAAAAACTGTGATATGCCTTAAATAAAAAGGATTTATCATTTTAAATAATATGACAGTACTCATTTTGGGTACTGTTTTTTTATTTTAATAAAATTCAATATATATCTTTATGAATTACATGAATTTATTAATTTTACGGCTAACTGATTAACTATGAAAAAAGGAATATATAGCTTGTGTGTTTTTTTAACTGCCTTATCTGTAAAGGCTCAAATTGATATTCCTTTTAATCTGGTGACCCTGACAAATCATACTTCCTATTATCAGACACCACAGGACACTCTGCTTCCTACATATCAAAACGGAGCATTTATTTATATTAATCAGAAAAACGGACAACCTGCCTTCCCAAAAAAGTTCAGAGAAGCTTATCCCTTCTATGGAAAATCAGCATTGGTTTTTGATACTGAAACCCAATCTTATAATGTAATAGATCGTTCTGGAAATTTACTGTTAAATAGTGGCTTTATTTACAGAATCAATAATCGTTCAACCTCTGGAAAAGGTTTTTTCGGTTTCTTTATAAGCAAAGAAGAAAATAGCAGTGAGTTTTTCTTTAATATGTTTGAGGGAACCTTCAGTACTCAACGCAATAGTACTTATGGTGGATATCCTATATTATTCAAATTTCCTTTCGTAAAAAATCAGGCTGGGAAATATGTTTTAAAATCCAACCATTTTGAGGTTGATAACGCAACACCTCTTGACGAAAATTATTTCATGATTGTAAAGGATGGAAAAATAGGTATTATTGATAAAGCCGGAACAATTCTTGTCCCGATTGAGTATGAAGAATCCCCAGTTGAGTACACAGAAAAAAGAGCGAAAGTTGTTAATATTATTCCTTTACGAAAAGGAAATACCTGGTATTATTATACCACACAGGGAAAATTAATTACTACGAGCCCCATGTTTTGCCATACTCTGTTATATGGGCAAACGAAGCTGGGAATCTACCAAAAAGGGACAAAATTTGGGCTTCTTTATACTGATGGAAGTACACTTGAAAAAGAATATGACTGGATATCTGAGGATGGGCTCCTGGCAAGAGCCGGAAATGATTTCTATTTTATTTTTGAAAAAAGAATCATTCCGTATTATGTAAAAAACTGAGAAATATTTTCCACCTTTTTATGATATTTGTAGAGAACGGTTAAGGGAAGGTTAATGACCTTTACTTTCTTTGTCAGGATTTTAAATAGATTTAATTTCGTTGAGTTAATAATACTCATATGGATTTTCTTTATCTTTTTTTAACGGCTTTTGTCAGTATATTTATTTCTGCACAAAAAAGCCCTGCTGTTATTCCTTTTTCTCTGGAAAACAACTCTATTTATCTACATTGTAAAGTCAATAAAACTGAAAACGTTAAATTTCTGTTTGATACGGGAGCTAACGGATCTGCTATTAACAGTAACTCCAAGAAAAAAGTAAACCTTACCATCAATGGAAAGTCTGAAAACAAAGGTTCAAACGGAGTCAATACGGTAGATTACAGCGACCACAACACCGTACAATTCGGAAATATTGTGAAAACAGATGTTTCATTGACTATGATCCCTTATGAAAAGGCTAATTTTGATGGAGTTTTTGGTACGGATTTAATGAAAGGAAAGATTATTGAAATTGATTATCAGAAGAATGTCATCCGCTTTTACGATGAAAATGATTTGGCAATTGATTTTTCAGGATATGAAAAAATGAAACTTCACATGATCGATGACTATCCTGCTGTTGAAAGTACAATTATGGCAAACAACAAGGAATATTCAGGGTTTTTCGGTCTTGATAGTGGTGCAGATGATGCGCTCACTATTGCTTCTCCGTATGCGAAGGAAAATGCTTTAGTTGATCAGATGAAAACTATAGGAAAAGCGACGGCTCAGGGATCGGATGGCTCTGTGTATGTAATGTCTGTGGTTCTATGCCCTTCTATTATATTTGCACAAAAGTATCTTTATAATGTTCCTATTACACTTTCCGGTTCCACAGAAGGAATTGATTCTACAGAAAAAATGGCTGGATTTTTTGGAAACAAATTTCTGAAGAGATTCAATACCATTATTGATTTTAAAAATGAGTATATCTATTTTAAGCTGAATAAGCATCTGTATTCGGAGTTTGGATAATTAATACGATGTTAAATTTTTTGCAAAGTTTTTAATCTTCTTTAAATTTCATAAACTAACTGAGTAGCATCATTTTTAATTCAACTTTTTAACAAAAAGCCAGTTCAAAAAGAGCATCAAATAAATTAATAATGAATAAGTTACGTTTTTTCGGATTTATTTCCTTAATTTTGCACCCCGAAAATAAGAATTCAAGTTATGAAACGAATTGGTGAGCACAGAACACTTCTTGGAGTAGATAAGAATGTGACTTTAAAAGAGTTAAAAACAATTTACAGGAATGTAATGAAAGATACACACCCTGATAAATTTATCAATGACGAAGCTGGGCAGTTGGCTGCGGAGGAAAAAAGTAAATCTGTTATTGAAGCTTACCACTTTTTAGTAAGCATCAACCCTGAAACTCAGGAAAAATATAAAGAAGAATATACTGAGACGATTACACAATCTAATATTCAGGATTTTTATCTTGAGAAATCTATTTTAACGGTTCAGCATTTGAATGGAAAAAGCTATGAATACATGGGTGTTCCAAGAAATACTTATATCAAAATGGTGAATGCGGATTCTCCAAGTCGTTTTGCAAGAAGGCACATCTACGGAAACTTTGTCTTCAGAAAGGCTGGCGAGGCTATGGCAGACTAATTTTTTTCAATTATAATATACTAAGGCTTTCAGTTTATTCTGGAAGCTTTTTTATTGTTTTTTAGCCACTAATGCACGAATAATTATATTTACATTACAATCAGTTTTTTTATATTTTGAACCATATAGAGAAGCAGGAGGTAGTACTTTATACAGTGATAAGTTCTAAGGAAGATCAAGAATCTCATATAGAAGCATCAAAAAAATTCGTGCATTAGTTGCAAAATAAAAAGCGCCTCAGATTTTCTGAGGCGCTTTCGATTAATTAAAGGTATATGTTATTTTATTTGTCTAAATGCTTAGGAGTAAATCCGTCTTCATTTAATTCTCTGTGTACATAATCAGCCTTCATTTCAGCTTCGTAGTCTACTTTAGTATCTTTACCCATTCTTCTTAAGATAGAGTCAAATAGAGAGTATACTACTGGTACAATGATCAAGGTAAGGAATAGAGACGATGTCAAACCACCGATTACTACCCATGCAAGACCTTTGTTCATCTCTGCTCCGGCACCTGTTGCCAATGCGATTGGTAGCATACCGAAGATCATCGCAATTGTTGTCATCAAGATCGGACGAAGACGGGCGTGGTTCGCCTGAATCAATGCATCGTGAGTTGTTGCTCCTGCTGCTTTTCTTGCATTCGTAAAGTCAACGATCATAATCGCGTTCTTCGCAACAAGACCAATCAACATGATCATACCAAGCATAGTGAAGATGTTCAACGAGTTAGCTGTTAAGGCAAGGATTACCATTACCCCGATCATCGCCAACGGAATAGAGAACAATACCACGAAAGGATATACGAAACTGTCATATAATGATACCATTACTAAGTATACCAATACGATAGCCGCTAATAATGCAATCCCTAAAGTACCGAAACCTTCCTGCTGGTTTTCCATATCACCACTCCAGATGTAATCTACACCGATAGGTTTTTTCTCGTTCATGAATTTAGCAGCCCATTCGTTTGCAACGTCTCCAACTGGTCTACCTACTGCTTTAGCTCTTACTTTTACAGAAGGTGATTTGTCTCTACGTTCAAGCAAACTTGGTCCTGAACCCATTTTTACTTCAGCAAACTGGCTCAAACGAACCTGTTGTCCCTGAGGGTTTGTAAACATTAGGTTTTTAACATCATCAATGGATTGTCTGTTCAGGTCTCCAAAACGGATGTTGATATCATATTCGTACTCTCCTGCTCTGAATTTCCCATCTGTGTTACCGTTAAATGCAGTCTGCATTGTTTGTCCAACACTTGAAAGGTTTAAGCCTAAAGAAGCCATTTTATCTCTATCAATATTTACCTGCACTTCAGGATTTCCTGAGTCTGTAGATAATTCTGCATCTACTGCTCCCGGAACCTTTTTCAATAATTCAAGGATTCTGGTTGCTTCTTTTACTGCAGTTGCGTTATCCGGAGCTGTTACTACCATTTCGATAGGAGCATTTTCCGCACCCATGATACCGATTGGAGCTGTTTTAAATTCTACTCCTGTAAATTTCTCTTCTAATGCTCTTTTTACTTTTGCAGCTTTGATGTTGGTACTTTCAGAACGTTCAGATTTATCTGTAAGGTTTACCTGAACTTCAGACTGGTATGTTGTTGCCTGAGCTCCACCAAAACCTGTTGACTGCTGTCCGACTGTGGTAATCAAGTCTACAACGTCTTTATCATTTCTTAAATACTTCTCAACTTCAAGCGTTAATTGGTTTGTCTTCTCAACAGTTGCGTCTTTTGAAAGCTCCATCTGTACTAAGAACTGACCACGGTCAATCGGCGGGAAGAATTCACCTCCGATGAATCCAAAGATTACTAATGAGAATGAACTGATTAGAATAATAAATGTAATCACAACAGTAGAAATTCTTCTTAACGTTGTTTTAAGACACCATTCAAGAATATCAGTTACCCAATGAGTGAACCCATCAATTAAACCTTCAAACCAAAGAATGAATTTTTCAAACCAGTTTTTACCTGTTAAATGCTCTAGTTTACCAAATCTTGATGATAACCAAGGAATGATGGTAAATGAAGCTAATAATGATAGCATTGTCGCAATAACCACCGTGACGCAGAACTGAGCCAAGATGTTTGCCACAAGACCTGAACTCATCGCAATCGGTAAGAATACCACCACAATTACCAATGTAATCGCAGCAACGGTAAACCCGATCTCAGAAGCTCCGTCGTATGCTGCTCTGATTTTACTTTTACCCATCTCCATGTGACGGTAAATGTTCTCCAATACCACAATCGCGTCATCCACAAGGATACCTACCACAAGCGATAGTCCAAGTAAACTCATTAGGTTTAGGGTATATCCCATTAGGTTCATTCCAATGAACGCTGCCACTAATGAAGCCGGAATAGAAACCATTACAATAAATGCGTTTCTGATACTGTGAAGGAATAATAGCATTACAATTGCCACAAGAATAATCGCTAAGAATAAGTCGAAAATTACGTGGTTTGCAGATTCAAGGGTAAATTCTGTAGTATCGTTTACAATTTTCACTTTTACTCCCTGAACTTTATATGCTTCTTCTACTGTTTTAATCGTTTTCTGAACACTTTCAGATACAGCCACCGCATTGGCGTCAGACTGTTTTTTCACCTGCATTAAGATCGTCGGAAATTGATTGAATCTTGCTACTTTTTCAACATCTTTCTGAGAGTCAAAAACAGTTGCAATATCAGATAAACGTACCTGAGCTCCGTTTTTATTGGAAACTACAAGGTTGTTCATTTCTTCTGTTGACTTATACTTTCCTGATAATCTGATCGTAGATTTCGTAGTTCTTGTTTTCAAGCTACCTGTAGGGAAGTCTAAGTTTGAAGAAAGAATTGCCTGCTGAACATCTCCGATTGAAAGTCCATACCCTTGTAATTTCTTCTCATCAAGATTTACCTGAATCTCTCTTTCCTGACCACCCACAAGATCTACCTGCGCCACACCATTTACACGGGAGAAGATAGGTTCTATCTTTTTATCCAATAAGTCATAAAGTTCCTTACTGTTCAGTTTATCAGATGAAACACTCATCGTGATAATGGGTAAATCATCTAGGGAGAATTTATTCAGTGATGGTGCTTTTACGTCATCCGGAAGGTCTGCAAGAATAGCATTTACCTTTCTCTGAGCATCATTCAGCGCAAAGTCTACATCGGCACCATCGTTCAGCTGAACCATGATTACGGATAAACTTTCATATGAAGAAGATTCTACTTTTTTTACGTTTTCCAAAGAACCTACGGCATCCTCAATCTTTCGGGTGACGGAGGTCTCCACCTCTGCTGGCGAAGCTCCCGGATATACCGTAGAAATGGTTACCATGTTGGTTTCAAACTTCGGAATCAATTCGTATCCCATGAGCGTATAACTCAGGATACCTCCCAGCGTCAGAATTGTAAATAATACAATTACCAACGAGGGTCTTTTAATCGATATTTCTGCTAACTTCATAAATCGTCTACTTTATAATGTTCACTTTAGATCCGTTGTCCAGGTTGATCTGTCCGCTGGTTACCACTTGTTCACCATCGTTCAGTCCGCTTAATACCTGTACTTTATCTCCGTAAACTTTTCCGATGGTTACTTTGATCATTTTAGCAACTCCATTCTGAACAACGAATAGCTGTCCTGAACTTACACCATTTACAAACGCTTCTGCAGGAACTGTCAGCATATTCTGAGTTTCTGCTCCATTGTTGGTTTTAAAGGTAGCTGTTGCATACATACCTGCTTTTAAATTTCCTCTGTTCTGAACTTCAATTTCAACCGGGAAATTCAATGAAGCATCACTTTTCGGAGCAATGAAAGTAATTCTACCCACGAAAGAATCTTCAGGTAAAACATTTACTTTGATTGGAACTTCCTGACCTAACTGAATTTTTCCGATCTGACTTTCATCTACTAAAACAGAAAGTTTTAAACTGTTGATATTAACGATCTCAAACATTGCTGTTCCGGGAGAAACTACTGTTCCTGGTTCAACCATTTTTTTGTTGATTGTACCACTGATCCCTGCACGGATGCTAGTATCGTTTACTTTTACACCTTGAGCTCTAACTGCTGCCTGCATGTTTTTCAGCTGCAATCTTGAGTTATCAAGCTGTTGTTTTGTAACTCCGCCTGTTTTGTATGCGTTTTCGTAACGTTGGTTATCAATAATAGCGTTTTGTAAGTTATTCTGAGCCTGTGTAACGTCTACTTCGATAGCATCTCTTTTAATTGTTGCTAAAACCTGTCCCGCTCCTACTCTTGAACCTTCTTTTACCAAAACGTTTACGATACGTCCTGAGATTTCAGAAGACTGATTCATTTCCTGCTTTGGAAGGAATGTTCCATTTGCTGAATAATCAGTATCTATATTTTCTCTGGAAACGGTTACGATATTTACGTTGATCTTATCCACCTGCTTAGCAACCTCCTTTACTTCCTGAGTCTGTTTCTCTTTGTTACCGGCAATCTTATACGCTGCTAACCCTACAAGTACAGCGGCTACGATGATATATATTAAAGTTTTTTTCATTGTTTATTATGGGTTTTGTAATGTGTTTAACTCTCCTTTTGCTTTCATCAACTGAATTTCAGCCTGCTTGTAGTCTAATAAAGCATTAGCATAGTTTTGTTTTGCTTCAGTTAAAGAATTATCTGTGTCTAATAGATCTGTAAGGGTCGCTAATCCGTATTGATAGTTAGATTGTGTATTTGCCTGTACTTTTTCTGCCAACGCCACATTATCCTTCATACTCTGAATATTGATTAAAGCATTTTCCATATTGGTTGTTGCATTCTTGTAATCTAAATTCAAGGTTAGCTGTGTATTTTCAATATCCTGATTCAGATCCTGAATATCGATTTCAGCTTGTTGGATCTTAGATTTTGTAGCCCCACCCGTGAAGATTGGAATGTTTACATTTAATCCTACAGATGCCGCATCACTCCAGTTTACACCATTACTGATTCCGTTGAACCAAGGGAATTTTGTCCCCATTCCGTACCATCCGTAGTTTGCCTGAAGACTTACTGTAGGATAAAGGAATGCTTCTGTCGCCTTTTTATTAAATTGTAGAAGCTCCATTTGCTTTCTTAGAACTTTCACTTCAGATCTGTTATCTAAATTGATCTGTCCTGCGATAAGCTCAGGTTTTGGCTCAATGCTTTTTTCTTCCAGTTCAATCTGAGAATCTATTGGAACTCCCATATAAAACTTCAGTGCATTTTTGGTAAGTTCTACTCCATTAATTAGCTTTTGCTTATTGGAAGCGATATTCGTAAGCTGAACATTTGTTCTGTCAAGATCAATAGGTTTTGCCAAACCATTATCTACAAGACTTTTAATAACATTTCTTACCTTTTCAGTATTCTTATAGCTGGTTTCCAGCGTTTTCAGATTTTCTTCCTGTACAAATACATTGTAATAAGCAGTTGCTACGTTTACAATGATCTGCTCATTAGTCAGCTGAGAGTTTAATACATAAAATTCTCTTGTAGACTTTGCTGCTTTCAGACCGATGAAAACTCTCTGATCAAACAACGCCTGATTTAAGGTTGCGGCAATATTTGAGTTCCATGGCTGCCCCATTTTGAAAATGTTTCGCTGTCCCATGATCTCTACTACCGTTTCCTGAATAATCGGGTTATAAGAAACACCTCCCGCTACGCTGATCTGTGGAAGAGCTCCGGCTTTAGCCTCATCAATCTTATATTCGGCTTTTTTAACCTGTAAGGCTGCTTTTTTAGCTTCTGCCTTATTCTGGAGTGCCTGTTTGATAGCTTCCTGCAGAGAAACCTGCTGCTGGGCAGACACCGATGAAAAACCGAAAATCATAAATGCTGCAGCTATCCCAATTTTTAGCTTTTTAGCAGTTATTCGTTTTCTTTTCATAATTTTATACTACGTTTATTTTTTTAATTCTTATTTTATTTCTATTTGACGAATCATGTTAAGAAATACTTTAGATCTTTCTAATTTTTAAATAACATATTGATAATAATCTCCTTTCGCTCAGAAATAATCTTATCATACTCTTCGTCACTGATCATCAGATTTTCCATAAAAAGTGGTCGTATTGCACTTGGAAATACTAATAAGGAAACCATATTCAGAATAAACTGAACCGGACTTGTTTTCTCAATATTTCCCAATTCCATTTCTTTTTCGATATCATTGTACATTTGCTGTAAGATATCTTCTTCAATTTCTCTTTGATGGCAGGTTCCTTTATTGATCTGTGAAACGATATAGGTTTCCAGATACGGATATTGAAGACTCGTAGAAAGACTGCTTTCTATAAATTGACTGATCTTCTCCTTAAATGGAAGATCCGCATTCTGAATAATCTTTGATTTTTCCTGCTCTACTTTCTGAGCTTCATCAAAAATTATTTGGATCAGTTTGTCTCTTGATCGGAAATAATAGTTAATAAGGGTTCTATTTACTCCAGCTTCATCTGCAATCTCCTGCGTAGTAGCATCAAATTTTCCTTTCACAAAGAATAATTTCTTCGCTGTCTCCTTGATCAATTCCTGTGTTTGGTCTTTTTTTGCTTGATTTGACATTTTTGTTAAACAAATTTGTGCAAATTTAAACCGAATTTTATTTTTGACAAAATTGTTAAACAAAAAAATTAAACAAAATTGTTATGATTTACATCATGTTTTGAAATAAAGTTTTGAATTGTTACGTTTAAAATGATTTAAAAACTTACATAGAACTCTTTATTTAGAAGAAAAAATAAAGAAATAGTAGAATGAGGGGCAAATAAAAAGAGCAGAAAAATTCTGCTCTTTAATTTTTTATAATAATTTGATTTTGTCGTCTGAAATATCGATGATTTTATCTTTATAAAGTCCACCGATGGCTTTTTTGAAGTTTTTCTTACTCATCTGAAGTTCATCCTTGATCTCTTCAGGAGTAGATTTATCGGATACATACAGGAGACCATAATTTTCTTCCAGTCTATCAAGGATTTTTTGCTTGAATTCATCAATATTTTCAAATCCTTCCGGCTGTAGGGAAATATCAATTTTCCCATCTTCACGAATTGCTTTGATATACCCTTTCTCTTCTGATAATGGATATAATTTTTTGAAAACATCAGAAGCATATATCAAACCAATATACTGCTTATTGATCACTACATTCCACCCCAGTTCACTTTCATTCATCATGATAAGATCTACTTTATCTCCTTTTTGGAACGAAAGATCTTCATATTGTGGATTTCTCTTGAATTTTGTAGTTCCTGTAATCAGTTCCATATCCTCATCTACATAAATATAAACAAGGTATCTTTTTCCTTCAAGAATTTTAGTTTTCTGCTGTTTGTATGGAACGAATAAATCCTTAATAATTCCCCAATCCATAAACGCTCCACTTGGAAGACTCTGCACACAGCTCATTACGGCAAATTCACCTACTTCCGCTAAAGGGATTTCAGTAGTAGCTTTTAATTTATCATCATCCTGATATACAAAAACCTCAACGTACTCACCTACTTCCTGCTCCTCACGAATGAAGATTTTAGGAAGAAAAGCTTTTTCACTGGATTCTTCATCTTTTAAGATCCATCCTGAGTTAATTTTTTCCGCTATTTGTAGTGCCTGAGTTTTTCCGAGTTGCATTGATGATAAAATTAGCTTACAAAGGTACGGAAATTTGAAGATTTTAACCTATTTAATACATCCAAGAATCATTTTATCTTTCATACGGCTTTTAAAACCAGTACATTTGAATAAAAAAATACCTGAAATCATGAAAAAATATTTTATTTTATTCTCTTTTTTATTCATTTTTATCTCAAATGCACAGATCCTGGAAAGGACAGCCCTAAATATTTCCTATCGTTATATCGGGAGAAATGTTCTTCAAACCGGCTTGGAATTTAAACTTGGTGATTCTAATGACAAGTCTGTGATTTTAGGACCTTCAATTCTTTACACACGCATTAATGCAGCCAATAAATTTATTCCGGAAGCTAATATTTATTACATCAATAATGGACAGTTATATGGAGCTTCTGTCAATCAATATGCTGTAGAACCCAGAATTGGGATATCATTGTTCAATATATTCTTTTTGAATACCGGATATGCATTCCCAATATATAAGGATAAATACTTTAAAGGAATTACTTTCGGAATACAGTTTAATATCGCTCCTAAAAAAAGTAATTTCTATGATAATCTGAAGATGATGTAATTTTATTTTAAAAAGTCTTTCTCACCACACAGATTTTTAAATCCACACAGAAATTCATTAGTGCATTCGTTGAAATTATAAAAAACGTTATATCATTAAATTTTCAGCACAAAAAAAAGAGAAGTTCATCACTTCTCTCTGTATATTATAATCTGGAAATATAATTCATCAGTTCACGCTTACTGCTTTCAAAATCAAAAGCATCATACACCACAAAATACCTGTCTTTATCTGCGCAATTTCGATACATAGATTTTGCCAGTGACAGTTTATTTTTATCAAAACTTAATGATTTTACCAAATCTCGAATCTGTTCAGCTGTAAACATTGAGTTTCTCATCTGCTGATTAATTAAAGCGATCTTACCATCATCAAAACTTTCATTTTTCTTCATCATGTCAAAAAAACGACGGAATGTATTATTATCCATCACATTTGACTGGTTGCCCCAATTACCGGATTGATTTCCGTAAGGGTTATTCCATATATCATTCCAGTCATTAAAACCATACTGACCCTGAACAGGATATGAATCTAAAAGATATAAACCTTCATTAGTGAAAAAGTCTAATACCATTCTGCTGTTATTACGCAGCATTAATGAGCTTCTATAAATTAAAAATCCGTTTTCATAAATAGAAACAGGCATTCTTCCTGACTGAAGATCAAAAAAACGATATTTCCCGGAACCATTAGCAATCATCTGATCCCCCACTTCAACCGTAAAGAAACCTTGCTCGGGAATTCGTAGAAATACCTCAGCATATCCATAGTTTCTGTTCCATTGATAGTTTGAATTTTTAATTCTACTATTTTGACTACCTAAATTTTGATCAAAGATTTTATTTCTAAAGCCTGGAGAACTTTGCGACTTCATTTCAGAGGTAGAGGCTTCATTTTTAAGCAGCTCCCCTGCTTTTCCAGCTTCCTGTGCGAATGAGCTGATACCAGCCAGAAGCATCAAACCTATAAATATTTTCTTCATACTTATTTTTTCAGAATGAGTTTCCATTTTTATGCCAAAAAAGTGTTATTGCAGAAATTTACTTTGTAAAAAACATTTTTATTTATTGCTACTAATGCACGAATGAAATTAGTTAATTTCCATATAACTTTATAAAGCAAAAGAGACTGGCTCAAAAATGAGTCAGTCTCTTTATTATTTCAATGATTAATTTCTTAATCAGCTATTACATATGAATAGATCTTTTTGCCGTAGCATCTAATGCAGCTTCTTTGATTGCTTCTGCATATGTTGGGTGAGCGTGAGAACTTCTTGCAATATCTTCAGCGCTTGCACGGAATTCCATAGCAATTACTCCTTCAGCAATAAGGTCAGCAGCTCTCGCTCCAATGATGTGCATTCCTAAGATCTCATCAGTTTTCTCATCAGCAATAATCTTCACAAGTCCGTCTGTATCTCCACTTGCACGGCTTCTTCCTAATGCTCTCATTGGGAAAGAACCTACTTTGTAAGCTACTCCTTCTTCTTTCAATTGTTCTTCAGTTTTACCTACACCTGCAACTTCTGGCCAAGTATATACAACACCCGGAATTAAGTTGTAGTTGATATGAGGTTTTTGACCAGCTAAGATTTCAGCAACAAGAACTCCTTCTTCTTCAGCTTTGTGAGCAAGCATAGCACCTTTAATAACATCACCGATTGCATAAATGTTTGCAACATTAGTCTGTAAATGGTCATTTGTTTTTACTCTTCCTCTTTCGTCAAGCTCTACACCAGCTTTTTCAAGACCAAGACCATCTGTATAAGGTTTTCTACCTACAGAAACTAAACAATAATCTCCTTCTACTACTACTTCTTCTCCTTTTTTATCTTTAGCTGTGATTTTTACAGTATCTCCATTTCTTTCCACTGCAGAAACCGCTGTAGAAAGCATAAACTTCATACCTTGCTTTTTAAGAACTTTAGTTAATTCTTTACTTAAAGCTCCATCCATTCCAGGGATGATTTTATCCATGAACTCAACTACTGTTACCTGAGCTCCTAATCTTAGGTATACTGATCCTAATTCAAGTCCAATTACACCACCACCAATTACTACTAAATGCTTAGGAACCTCTTTAAGGTTTAATGCTTCTGTAGAAGTGATCACTCTTTCTTTATCAAGAGAGATAAAAGGAAGTGAAGACGGTTTAGAACCTGTTGCTATAATGGTATATTTGGATTCGATCGTTTCAGAAGAACCGTCGTTTTTAGTGATTTTAATCTGAGTAGCAGATTCAAAGCTTCCTAATCCTTCAAAAACAGTGATTTTGTTTTTGTCCATTAAGAAATTGATTCCTTTAGTTGTTTGATCTACAACTTCATTTTTACGCTCAATGATTCTTGCAATATCTACTTGTGGCTCATTGATGATAATTCCGTGACCTGCAAAATTGTGTTTTGCATTTTCGAAATGCTCAGAGCTGTCAAGAAGTGCTTTTGACGGAATACATCCAACGTTAAGACAAGTTCCGCCTAAAGTTGAATATTTTTCAATAATTGCTGTTTTGAAACCTAATTGTGCTGCACGAATAGCAGCTACATAACCACCAGGACCAGAACCTATTACGGTAACATCGAATTGACTCATGTTATTTTATGAATTTGTTTATTATTATCTATCTTAAGTCTCACAAATTTACATATAAATTACCAAGCACCAAAGTGAGTTTTATCAATTTTGAGATCAAAAAATTTTAAATACCTTAAGGCGGTTATTAATCTACCTTTACCTTCCCGCTTCCTATTTCTCCTGAACTTTCAAAAAACGAACCTCCATACACATACCATTCAATACTTTCAAGATATTCAATAGCGTTTTCCGGAGTTATATTTGGGCGGTCTTTCTTCGAAACAATTCCCTTGAACCATCTTCCTGATTTGGAATAGTGCTCATATTCAACAAAATAATGAATCCATATTCTTTGACATAATTTACACTGTTGAATGCTTACTTCTCCATGTCTTCCGTTAGTATGATCTATACCTAATTCCGAGCTTCTGTATTCAGTATAATTTGAGTCAGGTTTTTCACAAGCACATCCTATTTTAGGGATTTTATTCATTGATCTTTATTTTAGCGGTCCAAATCTAAGAAAATAAAGCCCCATAAGGCAAATATGATCATCCTACTTCATTAAATCCAACAAAACTTTTTCATATTTATCTAATATAATATTCTTTGAAAACCTTGATTTAATAGAATTTCTTATGGCATCACGGTTATAATTTTGCTGCATCACAGTAATTATTTTCTGTGCAAAATCTTCATAATTTTCAATATTTCCAATTTCACCATTCACATTATTCTGAATGATCTCGTTAATTCCACCAGGGCAGTTATTGGCTAAAGAATAAGTTCCACAGGCTCCTGCTTCCAGTAAAACATTAGGAAAACCTTCATATCGTGAAGAAAGTATAAAAAGATCCGCATATTTTAAAAACTGATATGGATTCTCCTGTCTTCCATGGAAAATGACATTTTTCAATCCTAAAAATTCCTTCATCTGAAGCAAAACTTCTTTGTCTTTTCCATCACCCAAAATATGAAGCATAATATTTTCATTTTTAAGCCTTGAGAAGACCTTCAATAGATTATCAAAACCTTTTCTCGCAGAAAGATTTCCTATTGCTACTACATTTTTATAATTATACTTAAATCCTTCGGGTTTTACAGACAGTTTTAGCTTTTCATCTATAAAATCAAAGTCAACGGGATTATTAATTTTGGTGATTCTTTTCTTTTTGATATTAAAGTTACTTACAAGATCTTTCATCATATCATCACTCTGCGCAATGATTTTCTGATAGTTATTGTAAAAATTATAGAAAAATCTGATTTCCTTCCGGGTAACATGCTGACTAACAACATTGGTTTCTCTGGCAATAAATTTTGTTCTCGGAAAAAGCTTGATAAATAATGACAAATAGGCGTTCACTTCTCCAAAACCGGAAAATACAATATCAGGTCTTCTTCTATATATTTCTCTTAAAATAGGTTTTAATGAATGTCTTATTCTTTCGGTATTGATGTCTATAATTTCTACATCTTTTTTTAGAAAATTAAGATATCCGCCCTGTTTACGCAACAACAAAATCTTAGGCTCAAAACGATCCCTGGAAAGATGATTTGCAATGGTGGTAACTATTCTTTCTGCACCTCCGGTTTCTAGGTCCGGCAGAATAAATATGACAGATATTTTTTTCATCAGTTAAAGTTACTAAAAAGTTTCATTATCTTTCAAATATTGGAGCTCTGAAGATTTCCTATTTCTAAGGATCTGACAATAGATCAGCCATTGTGCTATCTTAACTTAGAGTCGTAATTTTAACAAGTTTATGAACGCTAAGACGCAAAATAATTACAATGATTGAGTAAAAAGACGCAAGGATTTTATCGCCGATAATATTTTATACTGATAAGATAGGCTTATGATAGCCATGAATTCACGAATAATTATATTAGGCATAAATTGAAGTAACTTCTTTTGTTGTTTCCAAGGCTATTTTTAATATTCTTAAAGCCTATTTAGGTTATATGTTTCCACAAAAAAAGAAGTTCTTCCATGGAAAAACTTCTTTTTTATGTATTGTTTAATTTCATTAATTAGTTCGCAACATCGCTGATAAACTTGATTCTCAGCATTCTCACTTCCTCGTCAGACAATTCATCTCCGAATTCATCAAGCAATACTTTCATACTGTCACTTTCAGATTCGTTCATAAATTCCATGAAACCGTCTACGATATCTTCATCAAAATTATCTTCAATATAGTAATCGATATTCAATTTTGTACCCTGATAAACAATCCTTTCCATCTCTTTAAGAAGTTCGTCCATAGAAAGGTTCTTTGCTCTTGCGATGTCTTCAAGATCGATCTTTTTATCAGTACTCTGGATAATGAAAACTTTGTGACTGGATTTGTTTGCCACCTGCTTCAAGACCATATCCTGAGTACGTTCTATATTATTTTCTTCAACATAAGTCTTGATATAGTCGGCGAATTCCTTACCATATTTCTTGGCTTTTCCTTCTCCTACTCCATAAATTTTGTTGATTTCATCTATCGTGATCGGATATTGAACCGTCATATCCTCTAAACTCGGATCCATAAATACCGTATAGGGAGGAATTCCGTGTTTCTTGGCTACTTTCTTTCTGAGTTCCTTTAAAAGATTGAATAAGTTCTGATCTAAACCTCCAGCTGCCTGTAATTGTACCTGATCACTATCTGCCTTAGCCTGTGTAAGATCAAATTCTCTGTCTTCAGCAATTAAGAAAATATCCTGAGATTTACCTGCAAGTGTCTCTCTTCCTTTTTCTGCTATTTTCAGGACGCCATAGGTTTCAATATCTTTTTGTAAGAAATTCTGAACAGTTGCCTGTCTCAAAATTGTCTTCCAATAATTATCTTTTTCTTCTTTTCCAAAACCGAAATGAGAACTTTGTTCCAGTTTATAAGATTTTGTAACAGCCGTTTCTTTTCCGACAATCACAGAAATCAGATCTTTTGACTTAAATTTTTCTCCTGTATCGTTGATTAAATCAAGGGCTTTTCTCAGGTCTGCTGTAGCATCCTTTAATTTTGGGGGGTTGGATGAATTATCACACATTTTTGCTCCATCTCCATTTACAGGATCAAAGTTTTCTCCAAAATAGTAAAGAATATATTGTCTTCGGCTCATTGAAGTTTCAGCATAGCCTACTACTTCATTTAAAAGCTGCAATCCGATTTCTCTTTCGGATACCGGCTTTTGAGCAAGGAATTTCTCCAGTTTTTCAATGTCTTTAGGATCATAGAAGGCAAGGCAATGACCTTCACCACCATCTCTTCCGGCTCTACCTGTTTCCTGATAATAACTTTCCAATGATTTTGGAAAGTCATAATGAATGACAAAACGTACATCTGGCTTATCGATTCCCATCCCAAATGCAATGGTTGCTACGATAACATCTACTTCTTCCATCAGGAATTTATCCTGATTAGCTACTCTTATTTTTTGATCAAGACCAGCATGATAAGGAAGTGCATTGATTCCGTTTACCTGCAAAAGCTGAGCAAATTCTTCCACTTTTCTTCTGCTGAGGCAATATACAATTCCCGACTTTCCTTTATGCTGATTGATAAACTTAACAATTTCCTTATCTATATTAATCTTAGGAGTTACCTCATAATATAGATTAGGACGGTTAAAGCTTTCTTTAAAAACCAAAGCATTGATCATGCCCAAAGTTTTCTGGATGTCATCCTGAACTTTTGGCGTTGCTGTTGCCGTAAGTGCGATCACTGGTACATTGGCGATCTTATCAATAATCTGTTTAAGATTTCTGTATTCTGGTCTGAAATCATGTCCCCACTCTGAAATACAGTGTGCTTCATCAATCGCAAAGAAAGAAATCTTTACTTCTTTCAAAAAGTCCAGATAATCATCTTTAATCAATGATTCAGGAGCTACATACAAAAGTTTGGTCTTTCCGCTTTTAATATCGTCAAAAACCTGTTTTGTCTGTGTCTTGTTTAATGATGAATTTAATACATGCGCTACCCCGTCCTCAGAAGACAGCCCGTTTACGGCATCTACCTGATTCTTCATTAACGCTATTAAAGGTGAAACAACTATCGCCGTACCTTCGGAAATAAGTGCCGGAAGCTGATAACATAATGATTTACCACCACCTGTAGGCATCAAAACAAATATATCCTTCCCGTTCAGTAGGTTTTCTATGATTTGTTCCTGTTGTCCCTTAAATGTAGAAAACCCAAAATACTTTTTCAATTCGCCTGATAAATTGGCTTTTTTTGCGCTCATCTAATTTTCTATTGCTAAATTTGCATCTAACCCAAAGTTATAAAAATTCTGCTTAAAATAAAAGCGAACGAATTTATAAAAAATAAAACTTATATTAAATATTGTTTTTAAAATATAACGTTTTTTGGAAACTTTTTTGTATACCTTATTTTCATAAAATGGATAGAACCAACATAATATCAATTGCTAAAAGCACTTTAGAAATTGAAATTTCAGAATTAGAAAAATTAAAAAACAGAATTGATGACCAGTTTGCCCAGGCTGTAGAGATTATTCACTCAGCAAAAGGGAAACTAATTGTAGTGGGAATAGGAAAATCTGCCCATGTAGGTAATAAAATAGTTGCAACATTAAACTCTACAGGAACTCCTTCTCAATTTTTACATGCTTCGGAAGCTATTCATGGAGATTTGGGAGTGATCCAAAAACAGGATGTGGTACTTTGTATCTCTAATTCCGGAAATTCTCCTGAAATTGCCAATCTTGTTCCTTATTTAAAGGATTATTCTTCGGCTTTGATTGGAATGACCGGGAATAAGAGCAGTAAACTAGCTGAATTTTCAGAATTTATCCTGGACACACATGTGGATGTAGAAGCTTGCCCGAATAAACTAGCTCCTACAAGTTCTACAACCATTCAAATGGCATTAGGAGATGCACTTGCCGTTGCTTTAATGGAACTGAATGAGTTCAAAGCTAATGATTTTGCAAAATTCCATCCTGGAGGGAGCTTGGGAAAAAACCTTACTTCGAGAGTTGAGCAGTTTCTTTCTTCTCAAAAACCTCAGGTTTCTGAAGACGCTTCTATTAGAGATGTGATTATTTCTATCAGCGCATCAAGTCATGGAATTACAGTGGTAACCAATGGTGATCAGATCATCGGGGTAATTACAGACGGTGATTTGAGAAGAATGCTGATGCAAGGTGAAGATATCGGTAAAGTTCTGGCAAAAGACATCATGTCTGCAAATCCAAGAACTATTGAAAAGGAATCTCTTGCTAAAGAAGCAATGAAAATTTTAAAAGAGAACAATATCGGACAGTTGGTAGTAACTGAGAACGGGAAGTATTTCGGGATCATTGATCTGCATAAATTATTGGATGAAGGGATAAATTAATATACTTGGGATGAGCCATTTTCTAAAAGCACATATTCAGGAAATTATCAACCCTACAGATGAGGAGTTTGAAATTATCCAAAGTTGTTTTACTAAGAAGAGATTTAGGAAAAAACAGTTTCTGGTGCAGGAACATCAGCCTGTGCTTGAAATTTTTCTGATAGAAAAGGGCATTCTTAAAAGCAGTATTATTGACAATACAGGAAAAGAACATATTCTTCAGTTTGCAGCATCCAATTGGTGGATCTCAGATTTTGCCGGCTTTTTTAAACAGGAAACCTCATCATTAGCTGTTGATTGCATTGAGGATTCTGAGGTGTATGCTATATCTTATGATGATTTGAACAAACTTTGTTTACAAATTCCTATGATGGAACATTTTTTCAGAGTAAAGTCTAATTTTGGATATGTGGCTCTCCAACAAAGGATTCTTTCACTCATGAGTAAATCTGCAAAGGAACGTTATGAAGATTTTATAAAACAATATCCTGGCTTTATTGATCATATTCCCAAACAGCTTATTGCAAGTTATCTGGGGGTTTCAAGAGAGACATTAAGCCGATTATACAATTAAGATGTGACACAGATCACATCTTTTTTTTGAGGTATATCCTTATAATAATTATCTTAAAATGCCAATCTTTGTATTATAATTTTAAACAATAATCACAATGAAAAAGAAAGCATTAATTGTAGTAACAAGTGTAGAAAAATATCCTGAGATGGAAAGAGCAACTGGTTTATGGCTGGGTGAAGCGGTTCACTTTTATGAAAAACTGGCGGAGAAAGGCTATGAAATTGATTTTGTAAGTCCAAAAGGTGGTTATACTCCTCTTGACCCTATTTCCCTACAGATGTTTGTGCAGCCTGTTGACTGGAAATATTACGCTGATGAAACATTCAGAAATAAACTAGGAAACACTTTAAAGCCGAAAGATATTAACCCTAAAGATTATGGTGTAATCTATTATGCAGGTGGGCACGGTGTAGTCTGGGATTTCCCTGATAATACAGAATTACAGGAAATTGCTCGTATCATTTATGAAGACGGAGGAATTGTTTCATCTGTATGCCACGGAGCGGTAGGTCTTTTTAATATAAAACTTTCCGATGGAGAGCTTCTTATCAAAGGAAAAACACTGACCGGGTTTTCAAATTCGGAAGAAATAGCTGCTGAGCTGGCTGATCATATGCCTTATCTTACAGAAGATGTATTGAAAAACCAAGGAGCACATTATGTAAAAGCAGATCAGGACTTCATTCCTTTTGCCGTTTCTGACGAAAATCTTGTAACAGGGCAAAATCCACAATCCGGAGGTGCTGTAGCAGACAAAGTACTGGAGATTTTAGAACAATAATTAATTCATAATAAATCAAAGACAGCTGGCAACCCAAATATTTCTTCAGGTTGCCAGCTGTTCTTTTTAAGGGTACTTTTAAGAATACATCAAGTATCGGCAACATAAACTTGAACAAAATCATAGCTAATAAATTCTAAATACTGATTATTATTTCATAATTTCGCAGACTTAAACTGTTTGCCTTTCCAGAGGTAACATTTTAATAGATTCTAGTATTTATATGGACAATAACAAAGACATGTCCTTTCTTGGGCATATTGGAGAATTAAGAGGACATTTGGTTCGTTCAATTATTGCTATTGTAGTTGCTGCTTTTGTGGTGGGCTTCAATATCAATTGGATTATGGACCATATCTTTTTCGGACCTACGAGGAATGATTTTCCTACATTCAAAATTGTTAATCATTTTTCAAGAATGATTTTAGGTGAAGACAGTATTCATCTTCCAAAAGACTTTCCTGTACGTGTACAAAGGTTATATCAACAGTTCAATGTAATGATGGCTGTTTCTGTTTTTGGAGGAATGGTAGCTGCATTTCCTTATATTGTATGGGAATTATGGCGTTTTATTGGTCCTGCTTTACATCCGAGAGAGAAAAAGAATTCCATCTATATTATCAATGCAGTATGGATGCTTTTCATGACGGGAGTTTTATGCGGTTACTTTTTAATTTTACCTTTTGCGGTAAATTTTGGAGTTATCTTTAAAATTTCGGATATTATTGTTCCTCTTTATGACCTGAGTGATTATACAACATTATTTTTACAGGTAGTTTTGGGTATGGGAGTTATTTTCCTTTTTCCAATCCTTATTTATTTCCTTACAACTATCGGAATTCTTACCCCTGTATTTATGAAGACCTACCGTCGTCATGCGATTGTTTTGATTATGGTAGTTGCAGCAATCATTACTCCGGCTGATGTTTTAAGTATGCTGATGGCGGCTTTCCCATTACTTATCTTATATGAATTCAGTATTATGATGTGTACATTCACTTACAAAAAGGTACAAAAAAGGAGTGGTAATCTTCCTGCTGTACAGAAGTAATTAAAATAATGAATTAAATTTCATACATAATAAATCAAAATAAGCGTCAATTTTCTATAAGAGAATTGACGCTTATTTTTTCTCTAATTGTACTTTTTCCACAACACAATCAAACATAAAATTTAAATACAAACCTAAAAAAACAGCCAATTAATTAAAATAAAACTAAACAAAAAGCAAAACATTTATTATATTTACATTCAATAACTATTTTTATTAAAAAGTAATATGAAAAAGAAAATTATACTTGTTTGCGCTTTAGCTTTAGGGTTGACCAGCCTACAAGCTCAACGCTGGGAACCGGTATCCGGTAAAGTTAATCCTATCAGAAAAGAAGTTAAAATTGAGTACGCATATAAGATGGATCTTTCTGCATTAAGAGATCTTTTGAAAAATGCACCTGAAGCTGGAACCGGAGGTTCTCCTGTTATTGTTTCTCTTCCTACTACCAACGGAAAAGTTGAAAGGTTTTCGGTTTATAGTTCTCCTGTCGTAGTAAAATCTATGGCAGACAGATATCAACTAGGCGCCTATTCAGGTGTTGGAATTGATAATCCCAGTAAGCAAATCAGGTTCAGTACATCACCTGATGATTTCCAATCTATTTTATTTGATGCAACTACGGGAAAATATGAATTTATAGAACCTGTTAACAAGGAAAAAGATGTATTTGGAGTATTCTTTAAGTCTAATAAATCACACGAAGATCCTTTTGAGTGTACAACTTCTGAGTCTGAGACATCAAAAAAGGAAATGAATAAATTATTAAGAAGTAGAAATAATTCAAATAATGCAGGAGGAATTACCAATAGAAACAATGATCAAAAGTATAAAACTTACCGACTTGCGGTCTCTGTAAATGGTGAATACACCCAGCTTGCAGGTGGTGTTCCACAAGCTGCTGCACGTATTCAGGCTACGATCAACAGAGTAAATTCTGTATTTGAAAAAGATTTTGGGATTCGTCTGATCGTTCAGGATGTACCTCAACTTATTTTTACAGATCCTGTTACTGACCCTTATTCTGACGTTATCGTTAACACTAATGGTTCTTTTGGCGCACCAACTGCCTGGAATCTACAGGTTCAGAGAGCTATCACTGCAGCTATAGGTAATAACGCTTATGATATAGGACATTTCTTCGGACACCGTGGTGGCGGCGGTAGTGCAGGACGTGTAGGAAATGTTTGTATAAACCCAGCAAGTGATAATGATGCTACCTCAAAAGGAGCGGGAATTACTTCCCCTGCCACACCAGATCAACCTTTCGGAGATAATTATGATATTGATTTTGTAGCACACGAGATTGGTCATCAGTTCGGTGGCGCTCACACAATGTCTCTTGCCCTTCACGGCGCTCATATGGAGCCAGGATCAGGTTCTACTATTATGGGATATGCGGGAATTACAAACGCGAATGTTCAGATGCATTCTGATGCTTATTTCCATACTAAAAACATTGAAGAAGTACAGGCATATACTAATTCTAAGAGTTGTGGAATTAGTACACCTATCACCAATACTCCGCCAGTAATACAACCGTTTACCGATAAGGCTATTCCAAAGGGAACTGCCTTTGTATTAACAGCTTCAGCAACAGATGCTGAAAATGATCCGATGACGTATACATGGGAGCAATATGATCTTGCATCAATTACTTTCGGACCTGTAAGTCCAAATAGTAATAATGGAGCCAACTTCAGATCTCTACCACCTACATCTTCTCCTACCCGTTACTTCCCTGCTCTTGCAACTGTTCTTGCTGGAAATTTAACTAATGTTGCAGCTTGGGAAACAGTATCGAATGTTCCGAGAACAATGAAATTCAAAGTAACAGCAAGAGATAACCATCCAGTAGTGACCGATCAGCAGACTCAGAACTCACTGATTCGCTTGAAAGTAATGAATGATGGTCCTTTTAAAATAACTTCCACTACCGTTTACAATAATACTCCTGGTGCTATTACCTGGGATGTTGTAAATACAAACAGCGCTCCATATAATGTTCAAAATGTTAAAATAGACTATACAACAGACAATGGCGCAACATGGAATGTGATTAGCCCATCAACTCCAAATGACGGTTCTGAGCCATTCAACTTCTCCTCTCTTGCTACAGGAGCAAATGTTAAGATCAGAATAAGCGCTATTGATAATGTATTTTATGCTATAGGAAATGCTACAGTAGCAGCCTTAGCAAATGAATGTACCTCAGCTGCTCCAACAGGAATAACTGTTTCAGGGGTTACAATGAATTCAGCTAATATAAACTGGCCTATAGTACAAGGAGCAACCTACTCTGTAATGTACAGAAAAGCAGGAGCTGCATGGGTAACAGTTCCTGTATCTACAAACGCCTATTATTTATCCGGATTAGAAGAAGGTACTCAATATGAATTCCAAGTGGCTAACAGTTGTGGTTCTACAATAGGTAATTATACTCAAGGTAACTTTACAACGCTTGCATACTCAGTTTGCCCTGCAACGGGAACAAACTCTGATGATGAGTTTATCTCTAATGTTACTGTGACTCCTGCGGGAATGAATCCTATTTCGAATCCAAGTACAGGTACACCTTATTCAAACTATGTAAATGATCCTACCAAACTAATTACCTTAAAGTCAGGAAGTACTGGCAATTCACTGAGTGTTTCAAAACAGTGGACAGCTACTTCTTATAATGAAGGAGTTTCAGCTTGGATAGACTTTAACAGAGATGGAATTTTCTCTGAGTCTGAAATGATCTTTACCAGCGTACCTAACAAAGTAACTCCTGTATCCGGAACATTCTCTGTGCCTGCAGATGCATACACTGGAAAAAATGTGATCATGAGAGTTATTATGGGATACCTTGCTCAGCCAATAGACGGATGTAACAGTCAGGGATATGGCGAGATTGAAGATTATCCGGTAAGCATTGAACAACAGCTTAGCACTAATGATGTAACAAAGGATAAGAGTTCAATTCAGGTATACCCTAACCCTGCAAGTGATGTCTTAAACATTACTCAGGTATCTGCTAAGGCTCAATATTCTATTACGAATATGGCTGGTCAGATAGTAATGAGCGGACAAATCAATGACAACAAAGTTCAGGTATCTAAATTAAGTACAGGAGCTTACGTGATTTCTATTGAAGATAAAGGAACCACTTCAAATGTGAAATTTATTAAAAAATAAAAATTAGCAATAATATTTTATATACAGCCCGGCAGATGTCGGGCTTTTTCTATATAAAGAACTGTATTTTACTTCTTTTTCTTCAATTCTTTATTTTTTGCCTGCTTATCACTTCGCTGTTAATTTAATTTTATACTTTTGAAAAGATTATTAATTTAATTTCACATGAAAAAGCTGTCATACACACTGTTATTAATTTCCGGAATTGCTTTTGGGCAACTCTTTGAAAAAGATAAAGTTTATACCAAACAAGATACATTAAAAGGCTCCAACACTGCTTTCAGAGATTTCTGGGATGTCAAAAAATATGATTTTTCCGTAGAACCTGATTTTGAACAGAAAAGCCTCAAAGGAACTAATAAGATCAGCTTTGAAATTATAAAAAATGTAACGAATCCTGTATTTCAGATTGATCTTCAACAACCAATGAAAGCTGGAAAAGTGGTAGCCAATTTCCCAATCGCCAGCTATAAACAGGATGGAGATTTTATCTTTATTAAAACCAATAAAAAATTCAAGAAAGGAGAAAAATATACCATTGATGTTGATTATTCCGGGAATCCACAGATTGCTAAAAATGCACCCTGGGACGGTGGATGGGTCTTTACAAAAGATGAAAATGGTAATCCGTGGATGAGCCCTGCCGTACAAGGTATAGGTTCTTCTATCTGGCTTCCTACCAAAGATATCTGGAGCGACGAACCTGATAACGGAATCATCATGAAAATCATTACCCCAAATGATCTCGTAGGGGTCGGAAACGGAAGATTAATTGATAAAAAGACCAATGGTAATAAAACGACCTATACATGGGAAGTGAAAAACCCTATCAATGACTACTCCATCATTCCTAATATTGGTAAGTACGTCAATTTTAAAGATACGTTTGACGGCGAAAAAGGAAAATTAGATCTTGATTACTGGGTTCTTGATTATAACCTTGAAAAAGCGAAAAAACAGTTTCAGCAGGTAAAACCTATGCTTTCCGCATTAGAATACTGGTTTGGTCCTTATCCTTTCTATGAAGATTCTTATAAATTGGTAGATTCTCCATATTTAGGGATGGAACACCAAAGTAATGTTGCTTATGGAAATGGCTATCAGAACGGATACCTGGGAAGAGATCTTTCAGGAACCGGAGTCGGATTAAAGTGGGATTATATCATTGTTCATGAAAGCGGGCATGAATGGTTTGCCAATAATATTACAGCAAAAGATGAAGCAGATATGTGGATTCATGAGAGCTTTACCATGTACTCTGAAGTACTTTTCACAGAAAAATATCTGGATAAAAAATCTGCTGACATTTACATGATAGGTCTAAGAGGAAAAATAGCGAATGATATTCCTATTATCGGTAAATATGGGGTGAGAAATGAAGGTAGCGGTGACATGTATCCTAAAGGAGCCAATATGCTTCACACCATCAGACAGGTCATCAATAATGATGAAAAATTCCGTCAGATTTTAAGAGGATTAAGTAAGGATTTCTATCATCAGACCGTTACCACAAAACAAATTGAAGATTATATATCCTCAAAAGCAGGAATTGATTTTTCTACTGTTTTCGATCAGTATTTAAGAACAATTAAAATTCCTACTCTTGAATATTCTCAAAACGGAGATACTTTGAAATTCAGATATACAAATATTGTAAAAAACCTGAAACTTCCAATCATTATCAATGGAGATCAGACCATAAATCCTACGGAAGAATGGCAAACTGTAAAGCTTAAGAAAAGTACTCCGGTTGATTTCAACAAGAATTATTATATTAATTACCTGAGTGTTCAATAAATAATAAAAGGCAGATTCGCAGATCGTGAATTTGCCTTTCTTTTTTTATAAAAATTTTAAGAAAAGTTTAATAGTCTGTTTCGTAACAAAATGAAAAAAACAGCAACTACTTAACTATAAATTTAAACCTAATGAGAAAAACAGCAATTAGTTTAGGCTTATTTGCCGCTTTTTTAGCGAATGCACAGTCTATCAAAACCACTATTGACCTCGTTAATGTAAAGGATGATAAAGTAGCCGTTACGATGGAATTCCCGAAAATGAAATCGGGAGATATTAAGTTTCATTTTCCAAAAACAGTTCCCGGAACTTATTCCGTAGATGATTACGGAAGGTTTATTGAGGGAATTAAATTTTATGATAACAAAGGTAAAGAGCTTGCCTTTACTAAAGTGAATGACAATAGTTATTCATTGAAAAATGCTCAAAACCTCAGCAAGATCTCTTATCTTGTGAATGACAGTTTTGATGAAGAAATGGATACTTCAAAGCATAAAGCCGTATTTTCTCCTTCAGGAACGGATATTGAACAAGGAAAAGTTTATATGATCAATACCCATGGTTTCATAGGATATATTGAGAATATGCAGGACGTACCTTATCAGTTATTAATTCAAAAACCTACGGATTTTTACGGGACAACAGCATTGGTAGATCAGGATAAATCTGAATCTACAGACACATTTACATTAGCAAACTATGCTAAAGTGACTGATTCTCCATTAATGTATACTAAGCCTGATTATATTACCTTCAACGCAGGAGGAATGGAACTTGTTTTAGGCGTTTATTCTCCAACAGGAAAATATAAAGCAGCAGACTTCAAAGACAATCTTGAAAAAATGGTTATTGCCCAAAAGAAATTCCTTGGCGATATGAATACCAATAAAAAGTATGCGATCATGCTTTATTTATCTGGTGGTGACGGTCCTAAAGTCAAAGGTTTCGGAGCATTGGAACATCATGAATCTACAAGTGTTGTGCTTCCTGAAGCAATGCCTAAGAATGCTATTGACCAAACCATTACCGATGTAGTTTCCCACGAATTCTTCCACACGGTAAATCCTTTAAAAACTCACTCTGAAGAAATTCACTACTTCGATTATGCAGATCCTAAAATGTCTCAGCATTTATGGATGTACGAAGGAGGAACTGAATATTTTGCCAATTTATTCCAGATCCAGGAAGGGTTAATCACCAAAGAAGAATTCCTTCAAAGAATGGGAGAAAAGATTGCCAACTCCAAAAACTACGATGATACCATGCCGTTTACGGTAATGAGTAAAAACGTATTACAGGATCAGTATAAAGATCAGTACAGAAATGTATACGAAAAAGGCGCTCTTCTGGCAATGTGTATGGATATTGAACTGAGAAAAATTTCCAATGGAGAAATGGGATATCGCGATATGATCAGAAAACTATCTCAAAGATTCGGGGAAAACAAACCGTTCAAGGATGATAAACTTATTGATGAGCTGGTAACAGTTACCGGATATCCTCAGGTAAAAGAGTTTTATAATAAATATATTGCAGGAAACCAACCTACACCTTATGCTGAATATCTGAATATGGTAGGTATAGAAGTACATAAGCAGGAAAGTGCACCTCTCTTCTGGTTTATTAAAGACCCGAACCAGACTGGATATGATGATAAAACCAAGGCTTTTGCATTTGATGAAAACTCTGCTCTATCTCCGTTTGCTAAAAGCATAGGATTTAAAATAACAGATCAGGTTCTTGCTTTAGATGGAAAGACTGTTGATATCCAAAAAGTTCAGGATTTTATTGGCTATACAAAAACCATTAAAGACGGACAGGCTGTTACAGTAACCATTTTGAGAGATAATGGTGGTAAGAAAGAAAAAATGGAGCTTAAAGGAAAAGCTATCCTGGATAAAATGACCATGGAGATGCCTCAATTTAAAGCAAATCCAACTCCGGCAGAACTGAAGCTTCAGACTCAGTGGCTGACTGGTAAGAAATAAAAGAAAAGCGGGGAAATTTCCCCGCTTTTTATTTTTAGAAACTATTCGCAAAAAAATAGATTTATTTAAATATTGAAAGTTTCTTTTATGACATCAAACCTTATAGGTTTAAAATTCAAATTCATTATTTCAAGATTAGGCATCTCCTTTTCTTATCGTAATTCTAAAAGTACTCCCCTTTCCTACTTCAGTCTGAGAGATTTTAATGTCTCCGTTATGATATTCATGAATTACCCTTCGAGCCAATGACAATCCCAGTCCCCAGCCTCTTTTCTTGGTAGAATACCCTGGCTTAAAAGCATTTCTTGCTTGTTGTTTCGTCATCCCGCTTCCATTATCTTTTACTTCAATCAGTATATTTTTATTTCTTTCAAATACAGACATCACAATAGCGCCCTCTCCTTTCATAGCATCCACAGCATTTTTCACAAGATTCTCAATTACCCAGCTCATCAGGATTTTATTATGGGGTACCAAAACAGTATAATTTGGAAGATGAAGAGTGAAATTCACCTTTCTGGAGATTCTTGTTTTTAAATAATCATAATTTTCCTGAATCGTTTCATTGAAATTCATATCATTCAACTCAGGAACAGAACCGATCTTTGAGAAACGTTCAGAAATGGTTCTTAACCTTTCAATATCTTTTTCCATTTCATGAATACCATCAGAATCAGGACTCTCCAGCTTCATGATTTCCATCCAGCCGATCATGGAGGATAAAGGGGTCCCGATCTGGTGTGCAGTTTCTTTAGCAAGCCCAGCCCAGAGATATCCTTCATCAGTCTTTTTAATGGTCTTAAAAAACCAGAATGTAAATCCGAAATACATCAGAATAAACAATCCTAAAATATAAGGCGAATACCGAAGATTATTGAGCAGTCGTGAGTTATCATAATACACAAACTGATTGTTTCCATCTGGAACCTTAATTTCAATAGGAGCATAATTTTTCTCCATATTTATGATCAGATCATGCAATTTTTCAGGATTTTTGATGGTACTCTCTGGAATGTTTCGATAATATCCCAGATCAAGAATCGGTTTTTTATCCTTATTCGTTACAATAAAAGGAATGGTATTATTAATATTCAAAATTTCCGGCAACAAATCTAAAACATCTGTATCCGGAGTCTTTACTTCCTGTTGAATTCTGATCGCTTTTGAAAGCAGGCTGATCCTTTTAATCTCTTCTTTTCTGAGAAAATTAATAAGTGCTGTAGAAGACACTACAATGGCAATTACCAAAGTCGTCATTACAACAAAAATAATCCAGTTATTCAGTCTGGTAAGTATGGATTTCCTCAAGTGATTTTATTTTAAAACATTAAGAATTTTCTGCAACTCGGCACTTCCACTTCCCTGATAATTATTGATGATAATTGAGAACACATATTTTTTCCCATCTTTTGCTGTATGATATCCTGCAAAGGATTTTGTATCTCTCATTGTTCCGCTTTTCATTTTCATTCCGTTATCCTGAACCGGAAATCCATCATAATAGGACTCAAACCATGCTTGTTTTTTTGCATATAAAAGTGCTTGAACCTCTGCTTTTGCAGCCACATAGTTTTGAGGAGAAAGTCCGCTTCCGTCAGCAAAATTGATCATATTCGGGTTTATTCCCTTTGATTTCCAAAACTCTTTCAGATAAGATACACCACTTTTAAAGCTGGGATTTCCTTTCTTTTCTTTTCCTAAGGTTTTAATTAAAGTTTCTCCATAAAGATTAACACTTTTTCTCAAAAACCAATAGACAATTTTGTCCAGAGTCGGAGATTGATAAGTAAGAATAATATTATTTTTCGGAGCTTCCAATATCTGTTTTCCTTCTATTTCAAGTTGTGAATTGGTCACTGCTTTTCCTGAAAGCTCTACCCCGGATTCTTTTAACCATTGTTTTACTTCTGTTGCCAGCTGTAATGGCGGATTAGGAGTCGCCCCCGAAACAGTTACCGTTTTCCCTGCCGGAAGCATCCCATTAATCAGAGCCACCTTGGAATGAGGTGCCGTAAAGATCAGACTTTGATCAGAACTTCCGCCTGCTTTTAAATCATTAAGCCATTGTACACCTTCTAAAGGATAAGAGAAGCTTTTAAAATCTGTCCCGTTTATATTGATATCAAACTGGTTTTCTCTCCAATTGATTCCCCAAACTCCTGCACCATAATAATTTCCAAGATCATCCCAAGGCCATCCACCCGGAATCGTCTGGTGGTCAAAATAAGAATCATCGATAACAAGATCTCCGGAAATTTTGGTGATTCCTGAATTTTTAACAGCATCGATCAGTTTCTTTTTAAAACTTTCAGGTTTGTAGGCTTCATATCTCCAACTTCCTAACGTAGGATCTCCATTTGAACTGATGAAAAGGTTTCCGCTCAGTGTTCCGCCGGATATATTCCCGGAATAGCTGGAAGTTGTAGTATAAGTATAATTTTTCCCTAATGTTTCTAATGCAGCACCCGCTGTAAATATTTTTTGGGTAGATGCTGTGGAAAGCCCTTTATTTCCTTGATATTCGTATATAAAATTACCGTTTTCATCTGCTACATAGAAAGATAAACCGGAAGCTACTGCTCCTGAAGAATCCATCAGATCCTTTGTTACTTTATCCAGTTTTTGGGCTATATTCTGAGCCGAAACCATCTGTACAGAAAGTGTGAGAACTGCAAGTGTTTTTTTCATTGCATTGTTGTTTTATGCTAAACTTTACCTGAAAAACTTCAGTGAATCATCATTTACAATATTCAGGTATCATTCATTCAAATTCTAATCAAATATAGTTAAAATAAAAGCTTTTCATATTCATTCAGGTCGTTGTGAGTGAAAAGAATCTGATGATCAGTAACTTTTTCAAATGAACGATCATATTTAAAATATTTTTCAAAATCATCTTCATCTATAAAAATATCCACCTGACAGTCTTTTATATAATCTGATTTTTCTCCATACTCTTGACTGTCTTCCCACGCTTCATTACCGCAACGCAAACAAGAATTTTCATGAAGTGCCTTATAACCACAGATCTCACAATCCTTCAGGGTATGAAACAAATCTGAAATATTTTCTCTTACATCATCTGAAAATAAATGATCATGAATTGTTTTTAAAAGAAGATAATAATTAGGATTCTGCGAGGAAAAGGAAAAGCTTTCATCCCTATCAAGAGAAGCTTCCGTATAGAGTTCTAAAGTCTTAAGATCAAATTCTACTTCAGCTTTGATGACATCTTTAATGTTTAACATCGTTTTTTTCCTATAGCTAATGTTCAAATCGTTATCTATTTCCATGACTGGATTCTGATCAAGAAAATCGTTGAGACATAAAGTAGTCTTCCAGGAATTAATGGTTCTTATTTTCCCTTCACGTCCACAAATTTCACAGGTTTTTTGAGAAAGCTTTGAATATTTATCTGTAATAATTTTAAGGGTGACATTCAATTCTTCATTCTCAGAATAAAGAGAACAGCGCAATTCCCCGAATTTTTCTTTTCCAAAAACGTCATTCTTCATATTCCATCCTCCTACAGCCAGCTCAAACAACATTTGCCTGATCAAATCATTCCAGCCGGTACTGTTTACCGAAAAGTTTTTCAGATTGCGCTCTATAAAGCCATTGATGTCATCTTCCTTCATTATAATGTACTTCCTGCTTCTATTTCGTAAGGTTCTTTACCGTTTTCAAAAATTCTTGTCAGCTCATTCCCTTCAACTGTGATGGTATCTTTGATTCTTCTGATCCAGTTTCCTTCTCTCAGTCCTACTACTTTAAGATCATTCTGAGTAAGGAATTCCATGATACGGGTTTCTCTTGTTTCTCCGTTATGCTTCAAATCCGGATTGGGATCAAGGTAATGCGGATTAAGATTGAACGGAACCAGTCCCATGCAATCAAAACTTGGCGGATACACAATTGGCATATCATTCGTCGTTTTCATATTCTGTCCACCGATATTACTTCCCGCACTGCATCCAAGGTATGCTTTTCCACTGCTCACGTTGTCTTTTAAAACAGACATTAAACCTTCTTCATGTAATGTTTTAACCAATAGAAATGTATTTCCGCCTCCTGTAAAATAGCCTTTTGCCTGATTTAAAGCTTCAGTTTTATCTTCAAACTCGTGAAGTCCTTTTACTTTTATATTGATGCTTTCAAAGAAAGAATGGGCTTTTGCAGTATACTCATCATGAGAAATTCCTCCGGGTCTTGCAAAAGGAACAAAAATGATCTCGTCAATTCCTGTATATAATTTGATTAATTCTTCTCTTAAGTATTCAAGATATTCTCCACCGAAGAGTGTGGATGTAGAAGCTAATATGATGTTCATAGCATGAAATTATATTGATTTATAACAAATAGTCGAGTTACAAAGATAAACACGAATCAAAAATTAACCTAAAAAAAACTTTAATCTCGTTAATATTTTCTAAAAAAACTTAAAGCCTCTAAAATTTGAGGTTTTATGGAATTATTCTTGAATTTTAGTTTTCGGAATTTTAAAATATAAGATTATGAAAATGTCGAAAGTAAATATTAAAAATCTATTTTTAGGTTTAATGCTTGTAGGAGGTGCAAGTTTCGCGAATGCACAAACAACTCAAACGGATACTGCTAACAGTACAACCACCACGGCTGCTACAGCTCAATCCAACCCTACTATTGAGGGACTAAAAAAACAAATTGAAGCCAATCCAAAGGATGCAGAATCATTGGCAAAACTGGCTGCCGCTTATCAGGAAGCATCCGACTGGACCAATGCTATTGATACATGGAAAAAAATATCTGCGTTACTCCCGGATTGGGCTCCATCTTATTACAGTCAGGCATATGCCTATCAATCTGCTAAAGATGATGCCAATGCAAAGCTTGCTTACGAAAAGTACATTGCCACTGTAAAACCGGAAGAAGTAGAACAGAATAAGAAGAATCTGGCGTACGCATATTTCTATATCGCATTTGCAGAACAGCAAAGTGATCCGGCTAAAGCAAAAGAACATATTGCAAAATCTATACAGTACGATCCTTCTAATCAGGATGCTGTAAAGCTTAGTAAAACTTTAAATTCATAAAGAAAATAAAATCCGGAAACATTTTTCCGGATTTTATTTTTTATTGCTCTGGATTATTATCAATCCATTTTCCAAAAAAATCTGTTTCGCCGTGAAGATGAAGAATGATTTTTTCAATATTTTTTTGAATACTCACTTCTGTTTTCAGATTATTGATATAACGAATGAGTTCGTTTCTTCTGGAGGGAATCAGTATTTCAAAATTGGTTGTTGCTAATGAACTTTCTTTTATTGCCTGTTCCAATTGAGGATGAATGGTAATACTTCTGTCTGCATTATCATATTCCAACATCACTTCAATGGTTTCTCCAATTCTTTTGGGTGAATTTTTCAGCATTGTTAAATTCACGTACAACCTCCATTCTCCAAGATATTTCATCAGATTTTGCTGAAATTCTTTTCCGTTTACGGTTCCTTTTACGGGAATTGGACTTTTATTTTTTCCTGAACTCTCAAAAATATTCTCCAAAACTTCTTCCGGAATAAATACAAACGGATTAATTCCTATGATTTCCAGAGTGGCAGTGAAGGTATTATTTTTCATGGGTTTAAGATTTAAAATCAAAATTAAATAATTGTTGTATAATTAGATGAAGTTTTTTAAACTACCACTTTTTATTTTTTTCGAAAAATTGCCTCAAAATGTAAGTTATACTTGCATCTACGTTTGATATTTCACGTTTAAGGATTATCTCAACTCTAAGCAGTAATAGATGTAGCAACCCCGAACCGCGCATCATGTACCTCGAATCTGTACAAAAAATCATATCCCAGAACTCAATTAAATCACTTATCTTTGCATCAATAAATCTATTTAACAAAATGAAATTTTTTATTGACACAGCTAATTTAGAGCAAATCAAGGAAGCTAAAGATCTTGGAATCTTAGATGGTGTAACTACCAACCCTTCATTAATGGCTAAAGAAGGTATTCAGGGAGCTGAAGCGATCAAAAACCATTACAAAGCGATCTGCGAAATTGTAGACGGACCTATTTCTGCTGAAGTACTTTCTACAACGTACGAGGAAATGATCAAAGAAGGAGACGAATTGGCTGCAATCCACAAAAATATCGTTGTGAAAATTCCAATGATTAAAGATGGTATCAAAGCATTAAAGTACTTTTCTGATAAAGGAATCAAAACAAACTGTACTTTGATCTTCTCTCCAGGACAGGCACTTTTAGCTGCTAAAGCAGGAGCTACTTATGTTTCTCCATTCCTAGGAAGATTAGATGATATTTCTACAGACGGATTAAACCTTATTCAGGAAATCAGATTAATTTTCGATAACTATTTGTTCGAAACTGAAATCCTTGCGGCTTCTATCCGTCACTCAATGCACATCATCGACTGTGCTAAAATCGGAGCTGATGTTATTACATCTCCACTTCCTCCGATCTTGAGCTTATTGAAGCACCCATTAACTGATAGCGGACTGGCTCAGTTTATTGCTGATTCTCAGAAATTAGCATAATCACTGATCCTTATTCAATTATAAAGAATCCCGAAACAATGTTTCGGGATTTTATTTTTACAATGGTTCTGTTTATTTCAGTAAATCCAGTTCAAGAATATTATTTTGCTTTTTAATATTCGCTTTCGCTGTTGCTTCCTGATCTCTTGACGCCTGTATTGGATCTAGCAATTTTCCTGTACTGTCCCTCATTTCAACAATGGTTCCCTGTGCCAACATCTGCTTTTGACTCTTCATGGGATCCTGGCGATAGTCATTAAAAGCTTTTTTGAATTTTGCTTCATTGATTGTAATAAGTGTATGATATCGTTCTTTATCTTTAGTACTCTTCCATTCATATCCAGCCGGAAGCTTTTGACTGCCTTTTAATTCGAATGAATGAGAATGCGTATTGTCTTCAATTTTTACAATCAGCCCGGGAAGTCCATAAAACTTATACGGTCCATCCTGAATAGGAAGATCTGTAGTGAACCAAGCCGTCCATTTTCTGCCAGCGAAATCACAAACTGCTTTCTGTGTATTAAATTCTCCTATTTTTTCTTTTTCCGGAAGAATTTTCCAGTTCTGTTTTCTTTTTTCCTCCACCTGATATTCATCAGAACCAAGGGTTGTAAAGAAATTGGTAGAATATTCAGGATACATTTTTTCTATATTGTAACGTATTTTGCCTTTAAACTTAAAATCTCCAAGATTAATACTTATACTCTGAGTGTCTTTTTCTGTAATAGCTCTCATCGTTGAGTCAGACTGAAAGTAATCTTTGCTGTAAAATTTGGATCCTTTTGAGGCAACTTCAAGGTACATAGTTTCACTTAGTTGCTTATCCTTGGCTGTAGAATCTGTGATAAATTTATACTCGTAGATGAATCTTTGATTCTGGGCATTAGCCATTGCAGCCACTATAAGGCTGAATAGAATGATCATTTTTCTCATGGTTAGTTTTATATGATTCTTAGTTTTCTTCTTTTATATTTTTAATAACCTTACATGGATTTCCTACCGCCACTACATTATCCGGAATATCTTTTGTAACAACACTTCCTGCTCCAATCACCGAATTGTTTCCGATAGAAACTCCAGGTAAAACAACTACATTTCCTCCCAACCAGACATTATCTCCAATTTTTATCGGATGTGCATACTCCAAGCCTTCATTTCTCTGCTTTGCATCAAGCGGATGACCTGCGGTGTAAAAACTACAGTTTGGACCGATAAAAACGTTATCCCCAAACCTTACGGAAGCACAATCTAAAATAACAAGGTTGTGATTGGAATAGAAATTCTCTCCTACTTCAATATTATATCCGTAATCGCACCAGAAAGACGGTTCTATACAGAGATTTTCCTTTGTACTTCCCAAAATTCTTTTGATTTGTCTGTTTCTTTTTTCCGTCTCAGAGTTTTTTAAGCTGTTATATTCGAGACACAGATCTTTACAAGCTATTCTCTCATTAATCAACTCTTTATCATAATTAGCATTGTATAGAAGTCCTGCTGCACATTTTTCCTTTTCTGTCATGATAGAATTTAAAGTTTTGAGTTTAAGATTCAACGTTTATGGTTTTCTAAAAGTATGAATATTTCTCAAAATAAAGTCTAATATCATATTTCCTTTATTATTTAACACAAAAAAAAACAGGATACATTTAAGTTATCCTGTTTAACGCATTTAACGTAAAAAATGAAATAATTAATTCACCAGATCCGGTTCGATCGGATTATTATCTTTTTGGAGCATCTCTTTTGTCCTCTTTTCCATTTCTCTGAATACCTGATTGGGGTCTGAGATTTCTTTTCCGTCTGAAGTTTTCACTTTGAAGGCTACCTTAGTACCCGATTCACCACCATTTTTCATCATCAATTCTCTCATATTTTTACTGGGATCATTCACATAAGCTTTCCATACTTTTTTAAACTGATCTTTTGTTACTTCAAGCTCCTTTCCTCCCAGCCCTAATACTTTCACATTGTCAGGCAGTTGAAGTTCCTGTTCAGAATCTTTAGCTTTTACGGTTTTATTACCTACCAGCATCATACTATGAGATCCGGTGCTGTCTTCAAGCTTTACAATTAACCCCGGAAGTCCATAGAAAATGTAGGGACCATCCTGAAAAGGAATTTCAGTTGAAAACCATGCAATCCAATCTCTTCCGCCTAAAGTGGTAATTGCTTTCTGAGTATTATACTCTCCTATTTTTTGTTTTTCAGGCTGGATTTTCCATTCAGGTTTTTTATCTTCTTTGATCTTATATTTATCCATCGAGATACTTCTGAAAAGGTAAGTTTTAAAATCAGGATACTGCTTGATGACTTTATAAGCAACTTGTCCAGGTTTTTCTCTTCTGTTGACGCTTATATTCCCGCCACCCGCTTTTATCTGATTTTCAAGCTCTGCTCTGCTGATGGAATCTGACACAAATTTATCATGACTGTAATAATTTGATCCATTTTTATCAATATCCAACAACATCATTTCTTTTTTCACGTCTTCTTTATTATTAGAATCCGGAATAAACTTATACTCATAAAAGAACCTGTTTATTTGTGCATTTGCCCATATTCCCAGGATCATAAAAAATAGAATTTTAATTTTCATAGCTGAATAATAAAAAAGCTTTGCCAATAAATCATGACAAAGCTTGATGGAACTTTATTTCTTTGTCACAATTCTTATCTCACCCTCTCTCCCTTTCATGGTATTTTCCTTGATGACATTAATGCTTGCAATATTTTCAGGTTTTATCATACGAAACTCATCTTTAGAAGCTTTTCTTCCGTCTATAAAGAACCTCACATTCTCTACACCATCCATATTATATTCCTTCACGCCATTCATGGTAATATTTCCGTTTCTTTCTTTTTTGATAAAATCAGCCTCTACAACCATTAATTTAGAGTTTCCAAGACTAGCAAAATCCATATTTTTGAATTGTTTTTCTGTTTCCAGACGAACTTTCTCTCCTATTATTCGAGCCTGTTCACCTGCTTTTCTTGCAACCTCTCCATCAATCATCGCTTTTTCGGCAACTTTCCTTGCCTTAGTAGCTTCAATTTTTGCCTGCTTAGCGGCTTCCATGCCGATTCTTTCAGCATCTAATCCGATTTTTGCCGCATTTTTACCTATTTTTTTTGCTTCTTTGGCAGTTTTGGCAGCATCTCTCTTGATTCTGCGAATTTCTTTTTTATCAAGCGGATCCATATTTTCAAGCTCTTTCATTTGATTTTTCCATTCCGCAGAATTGAAATACTCATCTACCTTTCTGCTGGATTCGTCGGTAATATCTGTCATCGCAGCTACCAGATCATCCATTTCCTCCATCTTTGTTTCAAAAGCTTTACTTTCAGGATCAAGTTTGCTTAATTCTTCCTGTCTTTTCTCAAGCTCTTTCTGAAGTTTAGCTAATTCTTTGTGAGACTCTTCCGGATCAGGTGGGTTGGGTGGTCCTTGATATTCTTTCAATTCTGTTTTTTTTCTTACAGTGTCTTTTTTAATCTCTGAAACTACCTTTTTAATAGAAAGATTAGTTTCTTCAATTTCTCTGTTCTTAGCATTTACCAGATAAGCAAACGCCACAGCAAATAAAACCGGCAATGCAAGAATTCTACGCGCATAACCGAATTTGGTTTTTGGTTTTTGTAACATCTTAAGTCTTTTTTTAAGGTTTGAACTTAGAAACGGACTGGCAGCAGGCAACTGTGTTCCGGAAAAGTGGCTTGCTAAAAGCATCTGCGCAAATGCTTTGGTGTCCGAATGCTTCACGGCTTTTTTATCAGCCAGATATTCATGGATTAGGTTAATTTCTCTTTTAATGATATGAAAAAACGGATTGAACCAGAAAACTGCAGTAGTGATTTCAATAAGAATTTTATCAAATGAATGTTTCTGTTCAATATGAACCATTTCGTGTTTTAAAATCTGTTTTCCTACCTCAGAATCCAAGGTAATGGAATTCTTCCAGAAAAGATTTTTAAAATATGAAAATGGAGCTTCAGTCAGGTCTGTACGGTAAAAATTAATTCCGTCAAAGCTTTCTTTTCGAAACTGTGTTTTGAACTGCTGGATTTTAAAAATCCCGTAGATCAATTTCCCTAAAAAATAGAGAGAAACCAGTCCCAGAGCTGAAAAAATAATGTTAAAATAAAGGTAACCATTGTTTAAGTTTTTTTCTGTGTTAAAATTTTGAATTTTATCAAGAATCAAATACATATCATTACTCACTTCTATCGTAAAGTCTTCTACCTTGATAAGAGGTAACAGCAACGGTACCAAAATTGCAGACAGCAGATAAAATCTATTGTAATGATGAAATGTCTTGTCTTTTAAAGACAACTGATAGTATAAAAACATTACACCAGAACATACAATTACTTTTCCAAAGTATAAAAGTATAGCTTCCATGGTTATTAGTTTTTCTTTTTAAGTTCGTCCAGCAGCATTTCAAGGTCTTCTACCGTCATTTCGTTTTTTTCTACTAAAAATGAAACGGCACTTTTATAAGATCCTTTAAAATAGTTTTTCACAAGACTTTTCATGGTTTTTCCAGAATATTGTTCTTTTGAAACAAGCGGAAAATACTCATGCTGTCTTCCAAATACTTCATAGTCTACGAATTCTTTGTCCTTTAATACTTTTAAAATCGTAGAGACCGTATTTGTATGTGGTTTAGGCTCTGGGAATAGATCAAGAATATCTTTAAGAAATCCTCTTTCCAGTTTCCATAAATACTGCATTACCTGCTCTTCTGCCTTGGTTAAAGTTTGATTTTTCATATCCTGTTCATTTATTGTTATCCAGATAGATAGTCCATGAAATCTTCTATCACTAACAAATTAGTTATACAAATGTAGAAATAAAATTCAATCTAACAACTATTTTTTTAGTGATAGAATGCCTAAATAACATAACCTATTAATAATCAACAAAATAAAATTAATTCAGATATATTATATTTTTAAAAGAGTATAATTATCACCTGTTTAATTGATAGAAAAAGAGAAAATTCTGATATAAATTCTTAAAACTTGTTAAATTTTATTAAAGAAAATTAAAATGAATTTGTTAAAACCGGGAAATTATATTTATTTTAGTGCCTTAAAAATTTCTCATGAAAAGATATAATTTATTGATTGTACTACTGCTGCTTATTTTTAATGTTACTACAGCACAAAAGAAAAAGTCTCCTGCCGCTGATCTTAGCATGTTAAAGGATACAAAATCAAAAATTGAAGCGACAGTTCCATTGGTAATCCAACATCTTCAAGTCATTGCCACAAAGGAAGGTGATAACAACATCGTGAACAACGGAAAAATTGCATTGGGAAAAGAATATGGTATCTTAGAATCTGAGTGGTATTTATACAGAAACAATATGAAGAACTGTATCATGAACAATTCTTCAAAAAAGGCTAAAAAATGTATGGAATATCATACTCAATACCTTAGAAATACATTCATTAATTACAGCAACTATATCTCTAATCTTACGAGAAAGAATGGATATCTGGGAGTAGAAGGAGATACAAAGTTTGATTTTAAGCCGGCAGATATTGCAACAAAGCTTAGTGAGGCTTACTTCAATGCTAATGATGCGACCGGAAGAATGAAAGCTGACCAGAAAAGAGAATTCCTGGGTGAAACAATGTCTGATGACAATAAACTTGCTCCTTATAATCAGCTGGCTCAATAATAGAACTGGCTTTAAATAACATAAAAAAGAGAACTGCAATGCAGTTCTCTTTTCATTTGGTGCAAAAAACCTCCGCCAAAAGCAGTTTTGTGGTACTAATCATAAAACTTGGGGAAAAAGTAGAAAATAAGGCGGAGAGAATTTTGCTTTAGCTCTACGAAGTCATCTGTCCTACCCTTGACTCGTAGAGCTGTACAAAAATAGAACTATGTGCTCTACCCGTAAAAGAATAACTGTAGAATTAAATGAACGGATTTGTAGAAATAATACTACTTAGATTTAGGTAAAAAAAGAAGCTGGTTGCTAGAACTCGGGGCAACTTATAGTTATGTAAAAAAGTAAATCCCTTATCGTTGATATTTACCATTGAATAGATTAAAAATGGCTTCTACAAAGGTATCCGGTAATGTCATTTTTGCTTCCAGCCTCCTGCTTTATTATTTCCACCAATGATAATAGTTGTGTAATCCGTCATACTCAAATCCACAACGAGGATATAATGTATTTCCTATATCATTTGTTTTTTCTGTTTCAAGCATGAGTCCGCACGCTCCGGTTTCTTCACACCATTGTTTACTACGGTCAATTAAAGCTACCGAAAGCCCTTTTCCTCTATAATCAGGATGTACAAAAAGATCACTTAGCAACCATTGTTTTTCCAGTTTTGTATAATGAAACAATTTATAAAGTTGTACAAATCCAACCGCTTTACCATCAGCTAACGCAAGAAAAATATCAGACTCACTATTTAAAAATCGCTCTTTAAGAAAAGCTTTACCTCTTTCTAAATCAGACTCCTGTCTGTAAAAAACACGATAGAGATTAAATAATTCTGCTGTTTCATCAAGATCCTCAAGACTTGCCTTTTTAATTGTGTAATTCATCGTTATATTTATTTTGATTAACAGTGCAAAAGTAGCCTTAAACAGGACTGTTATTCTAATCCAGATTCATCTTATGAAGATAGTCCAGAACTGCAAGATAGAAGGCTGAGAGAGGAAAATCGGAAATTACAATACATTCAATTTTATTTCATGATAAGTGATAAGCTACATCGCAAATCAGATAAAATTCCGCACGTTTTGGATTTTATATATGCACACAGCTTGGGATCTTTGCAACATAAAAACAGAACAATGACAAATATCGTTGAAAAAATTAATAGTATAGATTGGCAGTACATCACGGAATCAATGCATCAAAATGGATATGCTTCAATTCCAAAGTTATTATCCGATGAAGAGTGTGATTCATTAATAGCAAACTATGATCTTCACCCTTTATACCGTAAAACAGTGGTGATGGCTCGGCATCGTTTTGGTCTGGGAGAATATAAATATTTCAATTATCCTTTACCTGAACTGATACAAACCATACGCTCTCATATTTATCCTTACCTCACTCCTATTGCTAATTCATGGTTTAATGCTTTGCATATTGACACTCAATTTCCATTGGAACATGCTGAATTTTTACAACAATGTCATTTGAATGATCAGCAAAAGGCAACGGTCTTGATTTTAAAGTATGGAAACGGTGGTTTTAATACTTTACATCAGGATTTATATGGTGATCTTTATTTTCCTATTCAGGTTGTTCTTATGCTGAGTGATCCTGATGAAGATTTTACGGGTGGAGAATTTGTTCTTACCCAACAAGTTCCCAGAGCGCAATCCAAAGCTATTGTACTAAAGCCTAAAAAGGGAGATATCCTTATTTTCACAACCAATTTTAAACCTGAAAAAGGGACAAAAGGATATTATAGAGTCAATATGAAACATGGAGTAAGTGAAGTAAAAACGGGACAACGTTATGCTTTAGGAATTATTTTTCATGATGCGGTTAACTAATGCTTAAAAAAATGATACAACATTCCCAAGTAACAGATGTTGAATTAAGAAGTAAAATCCACCATCAAAAAATTCATATCGGCGGAAATAAAAGGCTGAAAATCTACGGATTACTTAGCTGTTCATCGGGTAAAAGGATGAAAAGGCAAAACAGAGTCTTCTTTACCAATGAAAAAGAGGCTATTCAATATAAATATCGCCCGTGCGGACATTGCATGAAGGAGAAATATAAAGCGTGGAAAGACCAACAAAATATACAACAATCTCATAACTAGAATAAAATAACTATTTACAATCTGCAGTCAACAAAGAGTTACTTATAATTTGTGTAAATTTGAGGCACAAAAAACAATACTATGAATACAGAGAATAATTATCTGGAAATCAATAAAAATTCCTGGAATAACAGAACTGAGTCGCATTTAAAATCAGAATTTTATGATGTTGAAGGTTTCTTGAATGGCAAAAGCTCTTTAAATGAAATTGAATTAAATCTATTAGGAGATCTAAAGGGAAAATCTGTTTTACATTTACAATGTCATTTTGGGCAGGATACCATTTCACTAAGCAGACTTGGAGCAAAAGCTACAGGTATTGACCTTTCGGATAAAGCTATTGAAAGTGCTGATAAACTTGCTATTGAAGCAAATTCTGATGCTCAGTTTATATGTTCTGATGTTTATGATCTTCCTAATCATTTACAAGGAGAATTTGATATCGTTTATACCAGTTATGGAACTATTGGCTGGCTGCCTGACCTTGATAAATGGGCAAAAGTAATCTCAAAATTTTTAAAGCCTGGTGGAAAGTTCATCTTTGTAGAATTCCATCCTGTTGTATGGATGTTCGATGATAATTTTGAAAAAGTAGGTTACAGATATTTTAATTCAGGAGCTATTATAGAAACGGAAAATGGCACTTATGCAGACAGAAATGCTGATATCAACCAATCCTATGTGATGTGGAACCACGATTTAAGTGAAGTTGTCAACAGCTTAATTAAAAACGGATTAGAAATCAATAGCCTGGATGAGTTTGACTATTCTCCTTATAACTGTTTCAATCACACGATAGAATTTGAACCCAATAAGTATAGGATTTCACATTTAGATAATAAAATTCCTATGGTTTATTCCATTGCAGCAACAAAGAAAGACCATTAATATTTTCTAGTTTTTTGGATTCCCATATCTTATCCAAATTTGCAGACTAGAAACAGTATGATTTTTTGCCACGAATACACGAATAAATTGTTAAAAAATAATTCGTGAATTCGTGGCAATTATTTTTTTCAAACATCTGGCTAATCTACAAAATCCACGAGAATTATTTAGATTGGTAAGCGTAACAGAGCCTTTGAAAGCAATATTTAACGACATTCTTACAACCTATAGTTTAGCAAAAATTCAAGAACTCGGAATTGATTTATTTGGAGATTGCTTTAATTTTCGGCAAATGCGTGGTGGGAGTAATTATTCTGTACACGCCTGGGGACTGGCAATTGATTTGGATCCCGAAAGAAATCAATTAAAAGAAACTTTTAAAACAGCAAGATTTGCCCGTTCGGAATATAAACCGATGATTGACATTTTTAATAAACAGGGTTTCATCTCTTTAGGAAAAGAAAAAAATTATGACTGGATGCATTTTCAATGGAATAATTTTTAGTAAAAATATGATTTACCACAATGCATCAATCATAACATTAAAATATCAGCAAATACGAATTCCCGCAATAGTGATTAAAAAAAGAATATGTATAATTGTATTGTTTATTAAAACAAATATGAAAACATTAAAAAAAAATTTCGAGAGAAAATTTAAAAACATTTAATGGCGCGCGGTTGGATTCCTATGGATATAAGTTTAGATCCGGTTAAAGCTTGTGGAACAGTATCACAATCTTGTTATACAGATCCAGGAGGAGATTATGATAAGGCTAAAAAAATGGCGAAATATTTATGCCCGGCTTAATTTTTACTCTAGCTAAGAATTTTTAGGATAAAGAAAATTCTTTATCCTTTTTTATTAAATTTTATTATTATGTTTAAAAATTTATTAATACTATTCTTCTTTGTATTTTTATCTTTCATTAAATCTCAGACATATAGAGTGATATATGATTTTAAATATAAAAGAGATTCACTTTCTGAAATTACTAATACATCAAAAATGGTATTACAAATAGGAGAAAAAAATACAAAATTTTATTATCATTCTCTTTTAAAAGCTGATTCAATATATAAAAGAGGTTCCACCATTTCATTATCCTTTCCTTTAAATCAAATAATAAAAAGAGAGAAAGACTCCTATATAAATGAAAATTATTTTAGTTTAAAAAATAATTATTTCGTATATTCTTCTTCAGATAACATTCAATGGAAAATTACAAAACTAACTAAAGAACTTAATGGTTATAAAGTTCAACAAGCTGAAACTAATTGGGGAGGGAGAATTTGGATAGCATGGTTCTGTAAAGATATACCAATTAATGAAGGTCCCTATAAATTTAAAGGCTTACCTGGTTTAATAATGGAAATTGAGGATACAAAAAAAAATTTTAAATATTCTTTAGAAACATTAGAGAAAATTGTTACTGAATATAATACTGAAAATATTGTAGAAAATAATTTTGGAAATAAACCTCTAAAAATAAATATAGAAAGGTATAATAAACTTTTATTAGATAATTATAATAATCCGTTTGATGAGTATAAAAATATGAAAGATGGGACTTGGGGATTAGAAATTTTTGATAAGGAAATAAGAACTCAAGAAGGGTTAAAAGAAATAATAAAAGATTACCAAAAAAACATTAAGAAAAATTATAATCCAATAGAATTAGATAAAATTGTCAAATATTAAATAATTCTTTTTATCCTAAAAATTCAGGATTAGAAAAAATAATAGGTCCTGGGCAAATGGGTAATGATAGTGGACATTCGTATACTAACGCTTGGAATATAGGAAATATTACACCTGCACAACTTCAGGAAATTATTAAAACATCTACTGCTTTTGCAAACACTAATTATGATCTAAGATTTAATAATTGTGTTGATTTCGCGATAATTGTACTGAATAATGTAGGTGTTCCCATGAATCCGATAAGTATTGATACACCAACTTCGTTTTCAAATAGCATACAACCTGGTGCTACAAGCACAAACGGAAAAGCTCCTCAAACTAAAAGAAATTGTAAATAATGATTGTAAAGATTCTCAAAATTATCGCAATAATTGCCTTTTTACTTACACAAGGTATAAGTCAACATGGTACATTAAATATAGGAATTATATTTATGTCAGTATATCAATTTATTTCTGATATTTTAAACCCAGAATATGGAATTTTATGGGAAGGCTTAGGAATGATATTTCTTATAGGAACTTTTATAGTATTTTTATCATGTCAGAAATATAAAGACAGATATCTTTTGACATTTTGTTTTATAAGTCTATTTATAACTTTAATTTTTCTAACTGGAGTATATGATCCAAGTAATTATAAAAGAATAGATAGTTGGTTTATTATTCCTTCACTACTTTTTATTGTCAGTTCAATACTATCAATAATATTAGTTTTTAGAAATGAGATCGAATAAAGATACATACAACTAATTTTTTGAAATAATAAAATCACCTCATATAAGGTGATTTTATTTTGAAATTCTGCTCCCAACTTTTCCATATTTCAATTTACCATTATTGTGGTAAATGAAAACATTGAGTGCATCAAATCTCCTCGTGTTTATTTTCTTCCAAAAATTTTGAATAGTCCTCTCCAAGTTTCAAAGCTTCTTTTACTTCTTTAAATTTGGTAGAAAAATAATTCCTTCTATTTACTTCAGTAGTATCAATTCCTTTATCATTTGTTTTAAGAACTTCAAAAAGTGAAAACAACACTACTTTATATTATTATGTGTCTTTCCTGAATTTTTTTAGATAATTTCATTGAGATAATTCTGCTATATCAATACTGTATTCGTTCTTCAAAATTTCAAGTAATGTAGACATAAAAAAATCGGTATAACTGTCGTTATACCGATTTTAATTTAGTAGCGGGAACCGGACTCGAACCGATGACCTTCGGGTTATGAGCCCGACGAGCTACCTACTGCTCCATCCCGCGGTGTATTTTTAGAGTGCCTACCGAAAGCACTTACTTAGTAGCGGGAACCGGACTCGAACCGATGACCTTCGGGTTATGAGCCCGACGAGCTACCTACTGCTCCATCCCGCGGTGTATTTTTAGAGTGCTTACCGAAAGCACTTACTTAGTAGCGGGAACCGGACTCGAACCGATGACCTTCGGGTTATGAGCCCGACGAGCTACCTACTGCTCCATCCCGCGGTGTATTTTTAGAGTGCTTACCGAAAGCACTTAACTTAGTAGCGGGAACCGGACTCGAACCGATGACCTTCGGGTTATGAGCCCGACGAGCTACCTACTGCTCCATCCCGCGGTGTATTTTTAGAGTGCTTACCGAAAGCACTTAACTTAGTAGCGGGAACCGGACTCGAACCGATGACCTTCGGGTTATGAGCCCGACGAGCTACCTACTGCTCCATCCCGCGATATTGGATTGCAAAGGTACGAATATTTTCTACAAATCCTAATTTTTCTTTTAAATAAAGGACTTTTATGAAAACTATTTTATTATTTGTATCTTTGTTTTATGGCAAAGATATTAAAAATTTATCCGGACAACCCTCAGGAAAATCTTGTGAATGAGGTTATTAAAACATTAAACAATGGTGGATTGATTATCTATCCTTCAGATACAATTTATGCCTTAGGCTGTAATATTTTTGATATAAAAGCCATGGAAAAACTGGCTCAGCTTAAAAAATTAAAGCTTGAAAAGTCAAAATTCTCAATAATCTGTAATGATTTGAGTCACCTTTCCGACTTTACAAGACCTATTGACACTTCTGTTTTCAGGTTTCTGAAAAGTCACCTTCCCGGACCGTTCACGTTTATCCTTGAGGCAAACAAAAGTTTACCCTTAGCTTATAAAGGACATAAAACAATTGGTATTCGTGTTCCTGATCACCCAATTCCACAGCTTATTGTTGAAAAACTGGGACACCCAATCGCTTCAACATCCATCAGGGATGATGATGAAATTATTGAATATTCTACCGATCCAGAACTTATTGCTGAAAAATATGATCATCTGGTAGATATTGTGATTGATTCAGGGTATGGAGATAATGTAGCTTCTACCATTGTAGATCTTACTTCAGGAGAGCCGGAAATCATTCGTCAGGGAAAAGGAACGATTTAATTTAAGCAATTAAACTTTGAAGGATATTAGTCTTAGTGGAAAATATTCCATAGGGATTCTGCTCACGTTTGTTATACTGATAGAGCTGATGCTTTATGCTTTTTCAGTTATTAATATAGTTACAGGAATAAAAGCTATTACTTCTTACACTTTTTTTCTAAGCAGGATCGCAATATGGAGTGCTTTACTCATTATATTTCTGTACAATTTCTTTATTGAAAGGAAACCGTTTCTACTGAAGGAAGAAAAGAAGTATTCTTTAAGTTTCTATATCAGAGCTGTTCTGATTTTATATTTTATCTGTACCATTGGAGGAGTGATTCTCAATGCTGTATTTATGTATTTAATTCAGGAAAAGCCCAGTGAGAAGCTTTTTGAACTTACATCAATTTTTAAAAACAATTATTTTTTAATTATTTTTACGTGCATAACGGCTGGTGCTGTAGAGGAACTTTTGATGCGCGGATACATTCAGCCTAGAGTTGAAAAAATATACAACAGCCCTGTTACAGGTATATTGATTTCCGCAATTCTGTTTGGAATTTTGCACAGCACTTACGGAACCGTAGGACAGGTTATCATTCCTTTCTTTATAGGGCTCGTTTTTGCTATATTTTATAAATTATATTCAAATATTAAAATTCTGATCATCTGTCATTTTATGATTGATTTTGTATCGATGATGATTATGAACTTTATTGATATTAAACACTTATCTGTATTTTAACACTATGAAAATTATTACATCACCTGCCAAATTAATGAATGTAGAAAATTCAACGGAACTATTGAAATCTACGAGCCCTAAATTCATTGAAGAAGCAGCTTTTATACAATCTTACTTAAAAGAAAAATCTCCAAAATATCTTTCCGAATTAATGGAAATATCGCCTAAACTGGCGGATGAGAACTGGGAAAGAAACCAAAAATGGAAATCAAAACCTACCGCAAAAGAGTCTGCACCTGCTATGTTTGCATTTACAGGAGAAGTATATAGAGGTCTGGATGCTAAAACGCTGGATAAAGATGCAGTAGATTATCTGCAAAAAAACTACAGAATGCTATCCGGATTATACGGATTATTAAAGCCATCAGATAAAGTAATGCTTTACAGATTGGAAATGGGACGTCCTTTTGCATTTGAGCAATACAAAAATCTTTATGAATTCTGGAGAGAAAAAATAACGGAACAATTGAATTCTGAAATGAAAAAAGGAGAAATCCTACTTCACCTTGCCAGCAATGAATATGGAAAAGTAATCGATAGAAAAAAACTGAATCATACAGTGGTAGATTTTGATTTCTATGAATTAAAAGACGGAAAATTAAAAACCATTGTTGTTTATACAAAACATGCAAGAGGACTTGTGGTGAGATTCTGTGCAGAAACCAACGCTCAAACTCTCAACGATGTAAAAGCTTTTAATTATGAAGGTTACAGAATCAATGAAGAAAAATCTACTGATACAAGATTAGTTTTTACAAGATAAATGAATAATTCAGAGATCCGAAATACTGTATTTCCAAAAGCAATCCAACTTGTTTTCTCAATAAGTTTTGTGATCAGTTGTGCCCAAGAGAAAACAACTTCATTAAACGGATCTCTTGATAATCATACTTTTAACAGTCAATATAACGATTCAATAAACTTTGTAGCAAAAAATATTTTTTCTGTTACAAAGTTTAAAAAAGCAGAACAAAAAGACCGTAATTCCATAAATAAAGACGGGCTTTCCTACCTTCAGGAATCTTATACAGAATATCTTCCGGATGGCAGAAAACTGTATCGAAAATATCATTACGATGACAACTCTGTTATAGAAAAATTTCATTATAAAAATGATCTTCTCGTTCTTAAAGAATCTGGTGATCATAGTACAAACAGCTATAACTGGCTTTTCTATAATAAGGAGAATCATCTTCAGGAAGAAATAGATTATAAAATAGATGATAAGAAATCATTTATCTATGAAGGATATACAAAGTACAACTATTCTTCGGAGGCAAAAAAGACAATAGTAAAAATCATTGATTACAGCTACGATTCTTTAGCCAATCCTGAAGAGGAATATACTTTTGAATTTCCTTTTCTTACCAAAAAGACACCTTTATACCAATCAAAAATTCACCGTTACAAGTGGATGAATGGTTCTTATAAACCTGTTGACATTAAAGACTATGTTATTAAAAACAGGGACGTGACTTTCAGCTACGATAAAAAGGGCTATCTTCTTTCGGAAATCTGGTTTGCTAATCATCATTCTTTGGAAAATAAAACAGAATATTATTATTCTAACGATTATCTGGAACGTATTGAACAGCAATACCATATGCTTGGAACAGAAAAATCTACCAAGACGACCAGAAGGTATGATGATCATGATAATATTATTTTTGAACAAAGCATAGAATATACAGGAAATCCTTTATCCATAGAATCTTTTGATTATGTTTATGATCAACAGGGAAACTGGATCTCCAAGAAGTATTACAGACAGGATTCTAACCAAGGAGTCTATGATAAAAAGAAACTTATTGATTATGAATATCGTGAGATAAAATATTACGATTCGAATTCTAAGCCAAGAAGTTTTACACTCCCTGAATTCCCAAAAGATGCAGACCACATCAGAACGAATATTCCTAAGGTATCCAACGAAAAGCAGAGTAAAATAGATGCTTTCCAGGAAGCCGTAGAAACCGGAAACTTTGATGCTGAAATTACAGTAAAGAAGGCAAAGACCCTTGAAGAATTCACTCCAAAATTCTGGACTTTAAAAGATAAAGCGTTTGGAAATCTGGACAACAGTCCTGAAGAGGAAGCCGTTTGTGTTTATGAAACGCCAATGGAGGGTGAGCTGGGATTTGCTCAAAGTTTAGCCATTTATAAAAAAGAGGGGGAAACCTGGGTATTGTGGCACCAATCCACGAATCCTATTCTTTCTACCGAACACGGCGGGATGATGGGAAATCCTTATGAAGGCATCAGTATAAAAAACAAAACCATTATCGTTGACCATTTCGGAGGAAGCCGTCAGAAATGGCATTACACCCACAGGTACAGATTTCAAAACAACAATTGGCACCTGATTGGAGCATCTATCAATTTTGGTGCACCATGTGATTATTTCCAGTCATTGGATTATAATATTTCTACAGGTGATGCTATATTTGAATATTCATCTGAAGATTGTGATCAAAATAATACAGTGAAAGAAAGAAGCTGGAAAGAAAAAATTAATAAAAAAATCACTCCTCCTTTAATGGACAGTTTTCAGGTAGGAGAAAATTCAATTGAATTAAAAAGTAAGAAAACAGAAATGTTTTATTAAATACAATGACGATAGCAGAGCTAAAAAAAAACTTCTCAACACATCTTTCGGAAGTATATACCGAATCAGAAAATGCATTTATCTTTCAGAGGTTTGCGGAACATATCTTAGGGTTAAATAATATTCAGCAACGCCGGTCGGCAGATGAGGAAATTTCTTCAGAGAATGAGGAAAAGTTCAATCAGATTATTTCAGAATTAAAAACAGGAAAGCCTTATTTACAGATTTTGGGTGAAACAGAATTTTACGGAATGAAGTTCTTCGTTGATGAAAATGTTCTAATTCCTCGCCCTGAAACGGAAGAACTCCTTGAAATAGCCATCCGTGAAATTAAGAAGTTACAAGCTTTAAAAGCGACTAATGACACTTTAAAAATTTTGGATATCGGAACAGGAAGCGGTGTGATTCCCTTAGTTTTAAAGAAGTACTTTCCTAATGCTGACGTTTCTTCAATCGATTTTTCTGAAAAAGCATTGAAAACAGCCCAAAGAAATGCAGAATATCATCAGCTAGAAATAAAATTCATTCATGCTGATTATCTTAATTTTGAACTGACTGATCATTATGATGTTATCATTTCCAATCCGCCCTATATCGGAATTGAAGAAGAAATTGAAATTGCAGATTCCGTAAAAGAATTTGAACCTAAAATGGCACTCTTCTCTCCTACTTCTGATTCTTTGATCTTTTACAGAAAAATTGCAGAAGATTCCAGGAACCACTTACATGATAATGGACTTTTGTTTTTGGAAATCAATCAAAAATTAGGACCTGAAACGTTAGAATTATATCATTATTTCTCTGATTCACAGTTATTAAAAGACTTATCTGAAAACGACAGGTTTATTTTTGGAAGGAAATAAGTAATTTTATCTCCTAATATATACTAAACTCATGACCATCAAATCACACAACATCAACGACATTAAAATTGCAGAAGTCATTGCCGATGAAATATTAATTCAGTCTGCACAGGATGGGCTGGATCTCATGGGAAATATTTATTATCAGGGATTTGATAAAGTAATTTTATACGAGAAAAATATCACACCGGATTTCTTTGACCTAAAAACGAAGATTGCAGGAGAAATTCTGCAAAAGTTCTCCAATTACCGTATCGGACTGGCTGTTGTGGGTGATTTCAGTAAATATGAAAGTAAAAGCATGAAGGATTTTATCTTTGAAAGTAATAAAACCGGGCATGTTTCCTTTGTAGAGACAATAGAAAAAGCAGTAGAAAGTTTTCGTTAGTCAGAATACATAATAAGATGACTAATATTTTGCCACGAATTCACGAATGATTTTATTCTATGCTCCTATGTGGTTTAAATATATCTAAATCACATAGAAACATAGGCTTTTATTAATACATTTCTTTGCTTTTAAAATATTCTATAGCATCTTTTACAGCATTATCAACCGGTTGATATTGAACATCCAGCTCTTCTAATGATTTACGGCTTGAATAGTAATTATGAATCTGAAGCGCTTTCATATTTGCAGTACTCAGATTTGTTCTGATTTTCATCTTTCTTAGCTCATCGCCTACTTTACCTAGAATACTCAAAAATATATTAGGAATAGGAATCTTTATCGGTTTTTGATTGGTAACCCTGTTGATTATTCTAAAAAAATCAATGTAGCTCAGGTTTTCATTAGCTAAAAGATACTTTTCACCATTCTTTCCTTTTTCCAGAGCATTAACGACACCATTCGCAACATCTTCAACATGAACAAAATTTTTACCTCCCTTTGGATAAAAGATCAGTTTTTTCTTCCATACCCAAAAAATTAATTTGCCGGAACTGGGTTTACTATCATGTGCACCAATCATAAATGTCGGATTCAGAATAATCACTTCTGTATTGTTAGCATTTCGCAAAAGATAGTTTTCAGCTTCCAGTTTACTTTGAGCATACCATGATTGTGTAAAAGGATACTTTTGCCTTTTCTCTTCACTTCCGGGATCCGCTTTACTTCCAAATCCTAATGTATTTGCAGAGCTGATAAACAAAAACTTTTTCACCTCACATTTTTGTGCCTGATTGAATAAATCTACGGTCCATTCATAATTTACTTTCCTGTATTCATTATAAGTGAGCAGATTCATGCGTGTTTCCGCAGCAATATGGATCACAAAATCTACATTTTTAAGGTATTGGGAAAGATCTGAAGAAAGATTGGCTTCCACCCATTTCAGGTTCTCATTTTCTTCACCCAAATACTTGCTTTCCTTACGCACCAAAGCAATAACAGAATAACCATTTTTTAATAATTTAATGATGACATTGGTTCCCAGAAGTCCTGTGGCTCCGGTTACAACTACTTCTTTCATGCTTCAATTTCTCTTTTTATTGCCTGGGTCATCAGTGGAAGCTTTATCCATATCGGAAGTATTTTCATCACCAGCCAGCTTATTGGATTCACCATAATTACGGAATCTTTCTTAAATAATTGATTAACGCATCGTGCTGCCACTTTATCAGGATTCAAAAGGGTTAATCTGCCTAAGAAACCTTGTTTTTCGATTCTTTTGCAGACATCTGTATTCGTTTTCATTGCTCCAGGATTCACAACGCTTACAAAGACATTCGTATTTTTCAACTCTTCATGCAGCCCTCTTGAAAATGAATGAATAAAAGTTTTGGAGGCAGGATACACTGTTTTAAAACCCACAGGAGAAAAAGCTGCCATACTTGAAACATTTAAAATATAAGCTTTGGGTTGCTTTAACAGATTCGGTAAAAGCTGATGGGTAATCAATGAAGTTGCGGTTACATTCACCTGTAAAATAGTATTGATATAGTCTGAAGTTGCTTCGGTAAATTTTTTAGTTCCGCCCAGACCTACATTGTTGATCAGAATATGAATATTAAAGTTGGTATTAAGCCACTCTGTAAGCTTCATTACATTGTCATGTACAGAAAGATCCACTTCGTAGTAATGAGACTTTATATGATAGTTTTCTTCAAGTTCACAGGAGAGTTCTTTAAGATTCTGATCGGGAAGACTTATTACAATCACATTAATATTTTTCCGCGCCAGATGTTCAGCAAATGCTTTTCCTAAGCCCTGGCTGGCTCCAGTAACTACAGCATATGATTCTTTGGTATCCATAAGATTAAATTTTACGGTACAAAGCTATCGTAGAAAGATGCTTTTAATGTTCCGTATTATCTGAACGAACTCATTTTCCTACAAATGAAAATACATTGAAAATCAAACATTTAAATGTATAAAAAAGTAGTAATTTATAAATCAGAACTTATTTTTTGAATTCGGAAGGAGTTTGTCCGGTCAGTTTTTTGAAAGTTGTGTTGAAAGATGTTTTAGAATTGAAACCAGATTCGTAAGCAATCCCAAGGATGGATAATTTGCTGTCTTTTCTTAAAAGTATTTTGGCATATTCTACCCTGAACTCGTTGATGTATTGGAAAAAGTTCTTCCCAAAACCTGTATTAATGACATAAGATAAATGATGGGTAGAAACAGATAAAAGCTCTGCCAGCTTAATAAGATTCAGTTCACTGTCCAGATAAGGTTTCTCTGTTATCATGACTGTTTCCAGCTGTGTTTTAATCCTTACTAATTCTTCATCAGGAATCAGTTTTTTCTTAACGTCTTCAGAATCCTGTTCTTCGTCGATAGAAATCAGTTCTTGTCGTTGTTTTTCTTCTAAGGGATAAATTTCTTTCTGCTTGAGTGAATAATATCCAACGCAATAAATAACCAGTAAAAAAACAGCATTAATGAAGAAATTCAGAGATTTAGGATCGTAAAAAAGATTATAAATGACATAGATAATATTTACAGCAAGAAGTACCAGAATGATATATTCCAGCCAGTTGAGATTAATTCCTTCCGTATTGGAAGAGAACTGTTGAATTTTCTTCTGATGTTTTCTGATGGTAATGTAAGAAAGTCCTGTATAAAATAGTGCCTGAACAAGAATAAGAATGATGCTCAAAGAATCAAAAGGGTCTTTATAGCCCAATGCCAGACCTATTAAGCATCCTAAAAATACAATAGGGAGAATTAAAAACTTAAGATCTGTTATTTTGAAGGTGAATGAAGGATTGGTATAGAATAATATACTGAAATAAAAGAATATGGGTGTAAAATACTGGATTAACTTTACCAAAAACAGGGAGTGAAATTCAACCGCGGAACCTGTAATCAGAAAAAGAACTTCATCCATCCAGAAGCTGGACCACAGAAAAAGAAAGATTCCGAAACAGAAATTGGCTTTCCTGTTTACTTTTAAGGGATTCGCAATCTTCAGTAAAGAAAGCAAGACCAATGAACCATAGATAAGTATCACGATGAAACTGTTTAACTCTGATGTGTTCATTGGTCCTGATATTTTAAATTAAAAATCGTCTTTAGCCTATTCGTTTCCTGACAAATATCTGGTAACCCAGATAGATCAGCGGAAGTGACATTACTCCCAAATATACTATATTACTCATTGCCAGCTGCGGATGCATTACGATGGAGTAAACAAGCCCGAAAAAGGCTCCTCCAAGGTGTGCTGCATGCCCCAGGTTATCCCATTGCTTCGGATTCAGCATCATGTATACGGAATATCCGAAATATAATGTTCCAAATAACCATCCCGGCAGGAAGTTTACACTGATCTCATTCGGTGCCATTGCTATGGAAGCAAAAATGATTCCTGAAACGGCTCCTGATGCTCCGATGGCAGAATACCAAGGTTGTTTTTGGTAAATCTGTAAACTGAATACGTTTCCTAAGATCATTGACCCAAAGTACACAATCAGAAACCCTATCTCTCCAAAGAAATGAATAACAACGCCCTGAAAGAAATACAAAGAAAGCATATTAAAGAACAGGTGCATGAAATCCGCATGTAAAAATGCAGAACTGATCAGTCTTATATATTCTTTACGGTTGGCAATTGCTCCGACGTTGAATTTATATTTTTCAAATAAAGCTGTATTGTTGAACCCCATGTAACTGAAGATACATGTGATGGCAATGATAATTAAAACTACAATACTCATCTGATGTTTTTTATTTTATTCTGTTTCGTTGTTTCCGTCTCCGTCGCCTTGAAATAAATCTCCTATCACTCCTCCTTCTTCATCGGTCTCTCCGGTTGGTTCCGGATCTTCATACATCTCCGGTTCTTCTTCTACAGGTTCCGGAATAGTAATATTAATGGCTTTTACCTTGAACTTTGTAAACTGGTTCCCGATTGCTTTTATTCCTTTTACGGTAATAAATTCGTCAATATTTACAGTTTCAGGATCGCGGTCTTTACCTTTATCTTTTGCAAAAATAATTTCTGCCGTTGCATCATTAGCCACAATTACATTTTCAATGAATGACTTCGGATGTTCAGATGGCATGAAGGTTTGTACATTTATCGTATTCTCCAGTAAGAATCGCTTGATAAAATAAATATCTTTCTCTCCATCATAATAGATACAGGTAATAGGCTGCTCCGGTCTCCATTTTTCCAATACCAGGTATTCGTCATCAAAACGGTTTCCAAGATCAAAAGAAACTAACTTAACTTCCCCGTTGGTATTGATGGTTAAAATTCTGTCATCTCCTTTGAAACTTCCCAATAAAGTACCTCTTGCATCTGCATTCAGTCTTCTTACGGTATCATCAAACCAGATTCTTCTTGGTGCCAGTGTAGAAACGCCTTCTTCCTTCATATCCACTTTCTTCACCGCATACTTGGTCACCAGATTTCCTTTGGAATCACGTCCTTTGATGGCAAGTTCAGAGAAGTTGATCTCCATTTTATTCTTTCTGATTCTTGGATTAGGCTTTAAAAGAACGGTAACCGTTTCTGCTTCTCCATTAGGGTTGGCTGAAAAGTATAACGTCTCTGATCCTTTTTTATCTGAAGCCAGCGGATAATCTGTATTTCTGGTTACTCCGGTTACAGAAAAACGTTTCATATAGTATGGTCCTTCTCTACCTTCACGGTAAATCATGTTATAGACCGTTCTCTTATCGTTTTTCTTCCATATGGCAACGTGAAGAATGTCTTTTCCGATAAAGGTTTTTGCTTCTACTTTTACCACCTTCATACTCCCATCTTTTCTGAAAGTAATGATATCATCAATATCAGAACAATCAAACAAATACTGGTCTTTTTTCAGGGAAGTTCCGATAAATCCTTCTTCGAAATTCGCATAGAACTTTTCATTGGCTACTGCTACTTTAGTGGCATCAATAGTATCAAATATTCTAAGCTCAGTTTTTCTTTGCTTATCTTTTCCATACTTCTTCTGAATATTTAAGTAATAATCAATAGCATATGCAATCAGATTGGCAAGGTGGTATTTTACCTGCTCTATTTTACCTTCAAGAGCGGCAATATTTTCTTTAAATTTATCTAAATCAAATCTTGAAATTCTCTTGATTCTGATTTCTGTTAATTTTAAAATATCTTCTTGCGTAACGGCTCTTAATAGATGTCCGGTGTGAGGCTTTAATCCAGCATCAATCGTTTTCAAAACATCTTCCCAGGTTTTCACCTCTTCAATGTCATGATAAATTCTGTTCTCAATGAAAATTCTTTCCAATGAGGAGAAATGCCAGCTTTCCTGAAGCTCATGAAGTTCTATCTCAAGCTCTTTTTTAAGCAACGAAACCGTATGATCCGTATTCATTTTCAGAATATCGGAAACATTCATAAACATAGGTTTATCTCCTACAATCACGCATGCATTCGGTGAAATGGTTACCTGGCAGTCTGTGAATGCGTATAAGGCATCAATTGTTTTATCAGGTGAAACATCGTTATGAATATGAATCAGAATCTCTACTTTATCTGAAGTATTATCCTCAATTTTTTTGATCTTGATCTTTCCTTTTTCATTGGCTTTCAGGATAGAATCAATAAGATCACTTGTGGTTTTGGAATATGGAAGTTCAGAGATTACCAACAAATGTTTATCCGTTTGGGTAATTTTAGCTCTGGCTCTTACTTTTCCGCCTCTGTGTCCGTCACTATATTCAGAAACATCCAGATAACCTGCCGTTAAAAAGTCAGGATATAATTCAAACTTCTTTCCCTTTAAATAGGCAACAGAAGCATTGATCAATTCATTAAAATTGTGCGGAAGTATCTTTGTGGAAAGTCCAACCCCGATTCCTTCCACTCCCTGTGCAAGAAGCAAAGGAAATTTAACCGGAAGATCAATAGGTTCGTTATTTCTTCCGTCATAGGATTTTGTCCATTCCGTAGTTTTAGGGTTAAATACTACTTCCAGGGCAAAAGGTGTCAGTCTTGCTTCAATATATCTTGCGGCAGCGGCAGAGTCTCCTGTATAGATATTTCCCCAGTTTCCCTGAGTATCAATCAGCAATTCTTTCTGTCCGATCTGTACCATGGCATCTGTAATAGAAGCGTCACCGTGGGGGTGGTATTTCATGGTATTTCCTACGATATTCGCCACCTTATTATAACGCCCGTCCTCCAGCTCGCGCATAGAGTGCATGATTCTCCTTTGTACAGGCTTCAATCCGTCATATACGGAAGGAATTGCCCTATCCAGAATTACATAGGAAGCATAATCCAGAAACCAGTCTTTATACAGACCGGAAACTTTCTTTAAGCTTTCGCCCTCATGCGAATATTCTTCTGTCGTCATTCGTTTTTAATCTTTTTTCTCTTTATTAGCTTTCACTACTTTATTCAGAGATATTTTTAAATCGTTTACTTCTTTTCTCGTCAAATAAGAAATCTGATATTTAAGCATAGTAGCTCCATTATTCTTACTTGAAACGGTAATATATAGTCTCTTTACAAAGAAAATACTGACTATGTCATACTTTCTCAGTTTATACTTTGGAAATTCATCATGTAGAGCTTTATTTAAAAAGGGAATAATATTCCTGTTTTTAAAATTCAGCGCTTCTCCATCGCTATCATATTCGAAGATCTGTCTTCCGTTAAGAAGAAAAATAGCCAGCAATAATACAGGAAGAATGATCAGTAAATAGCTTTCGTTTCCTAAGGCATTAAACCTATATTTATTGGCAAGAAATCCTAAGATTCCAAAAACAGTTATCATGATCAGCAACGTGCTTATAAAATTATAAACCGAAGCTTTATTACGATTACTTAGTCTCATTGTGATTTTGGTGTTACAAAGTGTCAAGTTAATTACTTTTTCATCCAAAATGTGTTTTTTTAAATCAATAGCTATATCGTTTTATACGAAAAGGTATTGAGTCTAAGTGCTATAGTTTTTTAATTTTCTATTTCATCAAGAATTTTCTTTTTATCAATATCAGTATCATCTTCCACTACCAGATTTTCAAGAATAAACATTTGTCTGTCCGGAGTGTTTTTCCCCATATAAAATTCCAGCAATTGTTCTATGGTCAGGTCTTTTCCTACTACTACAGGCTCCAGCCTGATATCTTTTCCGATAAAATGTTTGAACTCATCAGGTGAAATTTCTCCAAGTCCCTTAAATCGGGTAATCTCAGGGTTTTTACCTAAATCATTTAATGCTTTTACTCTTTCTGCTTCTGAATAGCAATATCTGGTTTCCTTTTTATTTCTCACCCTGAATAAAGGGGTCTGAAGAATGTAAAGGTGTCCGTTTTTAATAAGATCCGGAAAGAATTGCAGGAAAAAAGTAATCATCAATAGACGAATGTGCATTCCGTCAACATCGGCATCCGTTGCGATAATTACCTGATTATATCTAAGATCTTCCAAACTTTCTTCAATGTTCAGAGCCGCCTGAAGAAGGTTAAATTCTTCATTTTCGTAAACTACTTTCTTAGTAAGCCCATAGCAGTTCAAAGGTTTACCCTTCAATGAAAATACTGCCTGAGTTTCCACATCTCTTGATTTAGTGATTGATCCGGATGCAGAGTCTCCCTCAGTAATGAAGATCTGCGTGTCTCCTTTTCTTTCAGCCTTCTGATCATTATAATGCTGTCTGCAGTCACGAAGTTTTTTGTTGTGAAGAGAAACTTTTTTCGCTCTTTCTCTAGCCAGTTTCTGAATTCCCGAAAGTTCTTTCCTTTCTCTTTCGGAGATTAGAATCTTTCTTTGGATCGCTTCTGCAATTTCAGGATTCTTATGCAGGAAATTATCAAGCTTACTCTTTAAGAAATCAATGATAAAAGTCCTTACCGTAGGTCCATTAGGTCCCATATCGTTAGATCCCAGCTTGGTTTTAGTCTGAGATTCAAACACAGGCTCTTCAACATTGATGGAAATAGCCGCTATGATTGATTTTCTGATATCAGAAGCATCAAAACTTTTATTAAAGAATTCACGGATCGTTTTCACATAAGCTTCACGGAAGGCATTAAGATGCGTTCCTCCCTGTGTGGTATTCTGCCCGTTAACGAATGAGAAATAGGTTTCTGTCTGAGATTTGTCTGAATGGGTAATCGCCACTTCAATATCCTCCTCTTTCAAGTGGATGATCGGGTAAAGAATTTCACTTTCCAATTCTTCTTCCAACAAATCTTTAAGACCATTTTCAGAAAAATAAGTTTCTCCGTTGAAAAGAATTTTTAATCCTGGATTCAGATAAGCATAATTACGGAGCATTCTTTCGATATACTCTTTTCTGTACTTAAAATGCAGGAAGATATCTCCATCTGGAATGAAAGAAATTTCAGTTCCGTTTCTGTCTGACGTTTCTTTTTCATCAAAGCTCTCTTTGATAATCCCACGCGAAAACTCAGCTGCTTTCATCTTTCCGTCACGGAATGAACGTACACGGAAATAATCTGAAAGAGCATTTACCGCTTTGGTACCCACACCATTCAGTCCGACAGATTTTTTAAATGCTTTACTGTCGTACTTACCACCGGTATTCATTTTGGAAACAGCATCTACTACTTTCCCCAACGGAATTCCACGACCAAAGTCACGGATGGTTACTTTTCCGTCATCCAGCTTTATTTCAATTCTTTTTCCTGCTCTCATCCTGAACTCATCAATGGAGTTATCAAGGATTTCTTTAAGCAAAATGTAAATACCATCATCAGCGGAAGAACCATCACCAAGCTTCCCGATGTACATGCCGGGGCGCAAACGGATATGTTCCTGCCAATCGAGGGTTCTGATATTATCTTCTGAGTAGGTTGGATTTATTTCTTGTGACATATATGATTTCAGCAAACATACAAAAGTACGAAATTGTACAAAATTATCCGAATTTTAACGTTCATTTTTTTATCAACATTCATCGCTAAATCAGCAAGCCTACATCAAAAAAGTAGACTTAATTGAATGAAGCACAAGAAGTAATCGTCTATATGCTAATTGATTCTATTTTTATCAAAAAAAATAAAAGAAATAACAATCTTAAATTCCCCGCGCCTTTGCATTTTCAAACTATAAAATTAGCGCAGATTTTAAACCTAAAAGAGATTTCTAATCATCATAAATGTATAAATCAATGCATCTATATGGTTAAAAAAATCATATTTCACCAAATAGATTTCCCAGATGGATATACAAAAAATATTTAAATAGGATTCGTTTTAAATAATTCATTAAATTCGAGATTAATAAATTCTTCTTTTATGATACAACTTCCTTTATCGAAACTTTCCAATGTTGGGACTACTATTTTCAGTCAGATGACGCAATTAGCCAATGAAAATGAAGCTATTAATTTATCACAGGGGTTCCCTGATTTCATGCCGGATTCTGAACTGCTAAACCACGTAGGTGAGTTTATTAAAAAAGGATTTAATCAATATGCTCCGCTTGGTGGGATGATTGGTTTAAAAGAAGAGATCGCAAGGAAAATTGAAAATAGCCATCAGGCTTCTTATCATCCTGATTCTGAAATAACAGTTACAGCTGGAGGTACACAGGCTATCTTTACTGCCATTGCCACTTTCATCAAGAAAGACGATGAAGTCATCATTTTTGAACCCGCCTATGATTGCTACGAGCCTACAGTAGATCTTTTTGGAGGGATTGTAAAAAGATTCGAAATGAAAGCTCCGGATTATCAGATTGACTGGACAGCAGTAAAAAGTCTGATCAGTGATAAAACCAAAATGATTATCCTCAATAACCCGAACAATCCATCAGGAAAGATATTGAAAGAAGAAGACATTAAAGAGCTGATCGGAATCGTAAAAGGAACTTCTATTCTCATTCTGAGTGACGAAGTATATGAGAATATTGTTTTTGACGGAAAACAGCATTTAAGCATCTGCAAATATCCTGAACTTAAAGAAAGAAGTCTTCTTGTCGCTTCATTTGGAAAGCTCTTCCATGTTACCGGATGGAAAGTAGGATATTGTGCAGCTCCGAAAGCATTGATGGACGAGTTCAGAAAAGTACATCAATTCAATGTTTTCTGTGTCAATACTCCTATTCAGCTTGCCTTGGCTGAGTATATGAAAAATGATGAACATTACACTTACCTTAACCAGTTTTTTCAGGAAAAGAGAGACTTTTTAAGAAAAGGACTTTCCGGTACTTCGTTTGAATTACTGGATTGTGAAGGAACCTATTTCCAGGCTTTACAATACAGTAAGATTTCCGATAAAAGTGATTTTGATTTTGCAACGGAACTAACGATCAATCATAAGGTAGCAAGTGTTCCTTTTTCATCATTTTATAAAAACAAAGTGAATGAAAATGTAATCCGCTTGTGCTTTGCAAAAAAACAGGAAACTCTGGAAAGAGCCCTTGAAAACCTTTCAAAAGTGAAATAAACACTTAAGGCTTACTCAACGATTTTTAGTTTAATATCAGCAAACTTATTCATTTTCAAGTGTAAGTAAAGAAACTCTATACTTATATTTTTCTTCAACAAGTGATATATTGTTAAAACTTTTCATATATTCGTAATAACTAACTATTTAAAAATCAGAATCATGAAAAGTAAAACTTCCTCACAGGCAAAAAAACTGAACAAAAAAGAACTGCGCACCATCACCGGAGGTCTATTAATGTGCCTTGACGCTTCATTAAGATGCAGACAGTATCATCCAAAATGTGCTGAAGATCAATGTAAGCCAGGACAACCAGAGCAACCATGGGATTAATTCTGTTATAACTTTAACAATATTAAATAATGTTATTATGAAAAATCAAACTTTAAATAAAGGAAAAAAGCTTAATAAAAAAGAATTAAGATCAATTGCAGGAGGTATGCTGGATTGTATGCCTGCACAAAAAATTTGTCTGCCTCCTCTTGATCCATGTCCACCAAATGTTGATGAAAATGGCTGCGCAATGATCTCCCCTTCTTGCGGACAGAAAATCTGCAGACCTTAATATTTAAATTCCAAAACCATGAAAAATATGAAACTAAACAAAGGAAAAAAATTAGCAAAGTCTGAATTGAAGACGATCCACGGAGGTCTTGGTAATTATCCATGCGCTCCAAACGGTTACTGTAAATTTATAGGACCTGGCTGCCGGGAACAGAAATGCCAACTGCCAGAGCCTTTGGAACCAATAGATCCGGAAGGTCCTATTGTACTTCCGGAACCAGGAGGCTTATAATCATAAAAAGAACCAACTTTATCGAGTTGGTTCTTTTCTTTTTTTAAAATAATATTTCTGAATTCAGATTAAAGGAACATTCCGCCGGAAACTTCAATTCTTTGCCCGTTGATCCATCCCGCATCTTCTGTACATAAAAACGCTACCACTCCACCAATATCGTCCGGCAGACCGACTCTTCCCAGCGCTGTAGCACCGGCTACTACCGCATTGATATCTTTATTATCTCTTACTCTTCCGCCTCCAAAATCTGTTTCTATAGCCCCCGGAGCTACAGTATTGGCTTTAATTCTTCTTGGACCAAGCTCTTTTGCCATGTATTTTGTAAGCATCTCCACTCCTGCTTTTACAGATCCATATATTGAGGAGCCCGGTGTTGCAAATCTTGCCAATCCTGAAGAAATATTAACGATCCCACCAGCATCATTGATGAATGGCAACAACTTCTGCGTCAGAAAGAAAACTCCCTTGAAGTGAATATCCACGACATCATCCATCTGTTCTTCCGTAACATCAGTAATTGGTGCATACAAAGCTGTTCCGGCATTATTGACCAGATAATCAATATTGGGACTTCCTGTAGCAGTTTGTAAATGATCCGTAATATTCTTTACAAAGGCATCAAAACTTTTTCTTTCTTTTGTATCCAATTGAAACGCAACGGCATTTCTTCCCATACTTTTTATCTGATTCACTACTTCGTCAGCTTCTTCCTTATTGCTTCTGTACGTAATGATGATATCTAATCCTTTTTCAGCCGTTTTAAGTGCAGAATTCTTACCTAAACCACGGTTTCCACCTGTAATGAGTGCTATTTTTGTTCTTGTATCCATATTTTGTTGTTTTTAATGAGACAAAGTTGAGATATTTCAAGGGATAACAGTTTGAATAAATCAATCTGAAATTTGCAAAATTCAAATCATGAGCGAAATTCTAGGGGTGTGAATAATGTCTTCCTTTTAAAAAAGTTTGAAAAGTGAGCAATTTCCTCAAAACCTAAGGCATAAGAAATCTCAGAAACGTTCCATTGGGTTTGCTTTAAAAGGATTTTAGCTTCCTGAATGATACGGTCTCCGATGAACTCCGTAGTTGTTTTTCCTGTGCTTTCTTTCAATCTTTTATTAAGATAATTGACATGTACCGCCAATCTATCGGCATAATCCTTTGCTGTTTTAAGCTTAAGTCTTTGTTCTAAAGATTCTATGGGAAACTGTCTTTCCAATAATTCGATAAACAAAGAAACTACTCTCATTGAAGCATCGTTTGACATTGATATTTTTGTAGCTGGCTGAAGCTTTTGCCCATAATGAATCAGTTCCAATACATAGTTTCGGATCAAATCATACTTAAAAACATAATCAGAGTCTATCTCACGCTGTATTTTATTAAAAAGCATTCCTATTTCATCTGCTAGCCGATCATCAATTTCAAAGACAGGGGCCCCTCCCGGCTGAAAAATAGGCAAACCTTCAAGACTGTTATAAGATCTGTCTTTAAAAAGAAAATCCTCTGTAAATACACAAAAACTTCCGGACTGCTGTGCATCTTCGGGAATCCAGTGATAAGGCACTTTCGGAGTAGCAAATAATAAAGCGTTTTGTTTTATAGAGATTACTTTATCTGCATATTCTGCTCGGTTTTTACCCCTGATCAGGCTGATCTTGTAATATTTACGTCTGTTATAAGGCATTTCTGCCGTAGTTTTCACTCTTTCTATAGTCTGCGCAATATCAAAAACATTGAAATGCCCAATATCCTTATGAAGTCCCTTCGGAAAAATATCTTCAAGGTTTTTTCCTAGCTTAGCAGTCATTTCTCTGTAAAAATCTTCCAGTGAAGTATGAGCTATTTTTTCCATCACAGATTGTTTGTAAAATTCAAATATACAAAGTTGATTTTTAATGAAAACAAAATATTTAGGTCAGTTGTAAAAGTTGGTAATCAGAGTAAAATCTATCTTTTTTGTTGAAGAAACGGTTTGTTTTTTAATCGAAAAGTCAAAATATTCAAATGCTTTATTTTAGGAAGCTAAAAAGTGCGACTTTATCGCTGAATAAACTTCATGAATATGCATTAACTTAGAAAAAATCAAAGAAATTAAGTATAAATTAAATATTCGTGAATTCGTGGCAAAAAATAAACGTCACGAATTCACGAATAATTTTAGATAAAGCTCAGAAATCTATGCGTCTATGTGGTTCGAAATTTTAAAACCACATAGATACATAGGTTTTAAAACTATTGAGGGTGACAGACAATGCAATCGTTTTATTTCAGGAATCTAAGAAGTGCGACTTTGTAACTGAATAAGCTTGATTGATATACATTTGCTTTGAAAAAATCAATTAAATAAGGTTGTTTTCTCCTTTTCATTGCCCTAAAAACATAAAATAAGGTACCAAAATCTTTTCATTAAATTTATTGAATAAAAACAAACAATATCACCTAAATTTTAAGACTAATTCAACATTTATTTTATTTTTTTCCATAATAAGTGATATACATGTTATTATTTTTCCTACTTTAGTATTTAACTAACTTATTAAAAATCAAAAACATGAATCACAAATTTTTAACAAGCGGTAAAAGGTTAAACAAAAAACAACTGAAAACCATCCAGGGAGGAATGCTTAACTGCATGGAACCTATTCTTTGTACAGATCCACCATGTGAAATTTATCCTCCGGGAGATGTCAGAAACTGCAGCACCATTTCTATGGCTTGTGCTCAAAAAGTATGCAGACCGCAAAATCCGATAGAGGAAATTTAATAACCCATAAAAATAAATATCATGAAAAACGGAAAAAAATTAAATAAAAAAGAATTAAGATTCATTACCGGAGGATTATTAAACTGTATGGAACCGGTACTTTGCCCAATTCCGTATGAGCCGTGTGAGTCTCCATATCCAAACGGCTGCACCATTATTTCTCCTGTCTGCGGACAAAAAGAATGCAGACCGGCACCTATTATTATAGAATAATCACTCATATTCAAATCATTAAAATACAACACTATGAAAAACCAAAGATTAAACAATGGTAAAAAACTCAATAAAAAGGAGTTAAAAACCATCAAAGGAGGATTACTGATGTGTATTGATCATGAAACGGGACTTTGCAGAGAAACAGGAATACGATGCGCAGAAAGACAGTGCAGATATGTACTTGAACCGCCATTTCCATTTTAACACCTACTAAAACATTTCCATTTATTTTAACATTTTAAAACTAGAAATCATGAAAAACCAGCATTTAAACAAAGGAAAAAAGCTTGACAAAAGAGCATTAAGATCTATTACCGGAGGACTAATGAGATGCTATGATCCAATGGCAGGGCGATGTGTGGAAACAGGACCCAAATGTGCAGAAAGTATGTGCAGATTTGTATTGGAACCTACAGATCCATGGAATTAAAATAAAAATCTAAAATTACAGACTAAACACTTCCGGCATCGGGAGTGTTTTTTATTTAAGCACACAAGTTTAATCGCAAAAAACGCCCCCAAATTCATGGAAGCGCTTTTTTATAAACTAACTTTAATATTTTTTCTTATACGTTGAATCTGAAGTGCATGATGTCACCATCCTGAACTACATATTCTTTACCTTCAACAGAAAGTTTTCCGGCTTCTTTTATTTTTACTTCTGAACCGTAAGTGATATAATCGTTATACTTGATTACTTCAGCACGGATGAATCCTTTTTCAAAGTCTGTGTGGATTACTCCAGCCGCTTGAGGAGCCGTCCATCCCTGTCCGATTGTCCATGCTCTTACTTCTTTTACTCCAGCTGTGAAGTAAGTCTGAAGTTTTAAAAGATCATAAGCTTTTCTGATCAAACGGTTTACTCCCGGTTCTGTAAGACCTAATTCGTCAAGGAAAATTTCTCTTTCTTCAAAAGTCTCAAGTTCATTGATGTCAGCTTCAATCTGAGCAGCTAATACAACAACTTCAGCTCCTTCATTTTTAGCCATTTCCTCAATTTTAGCGATCCAGTCGTTTCCGTTCTTGATAGAGTTTTCATCTACATTACAAACGTAAAGTACTGGCTTATTCGTTAAAAGCTGAACTTCACTGATGATTGATTTTGTAAAATCATCTACTGCAAATTCTCTTGCATTCTTACCGTCTTCAAGGAACTTCTGTAAGTTTTGAAGTGTTTCGTAAGTAAGGATGTCTTCTTTTTTACCAGATTTGATAAATTTCTTCGCTTTTTCAACTGCTTTTCCTACTGTTTCAAGGTCTTTCAGCTGTAGCTCAATATCAATAATTTCTTTATCTCTTAACGGATCTACTGAACCTTCTACGTGAACGATATTTCCATTATCAAAACATCTTAAAACGTGGATGATTGCCTCACACTCACGGATATTAGCAAGGAATTGGTTTCCTAATCCTTCTCCTTTGCTGGCACCTTTTACAAGACCTGCAATGTCAACGATTTCAACTACTGCCGGTAAAACTCTTTCCGGTTTTACGATTTTCTCCAATTCAAACAATCTCTGATCCGGTACAGAAACCGTTCCAAGGTTCGGTTCAATAGTACAGAAAGGATAGTTTGCTGACTGAGCTTTTGCATTACTCAAACAGTTAAAAAGAGTTGATTTACCTACATTCGGCAGGCCTACAATTCCACATTTCATATTGTAAAATTCAAAGTTTAAGGTTTAGGTGTAAGTCAAAGGTTCTACAACTTAAACATTGAATACCGAACCTTGAATTACGAGTTTGCAAAGATAGTGATTTTTGGGAGAGTTTCATAATAAAAAAATCTGCCAGTTGTTCTGACAGATTTTCAAATAGTTTTATTTTTTCAATGTATATTTTACGGATTATCTCCTGTCGCATCCTGTGCTAATGGTACATTGTTCGGAGCTTCCTGTAATGTTTTATCCAAAGTGAATAAAGATTCGTCGGTTGCTCTGTCTCCGCCTGCAATTTTTAATTTATCAATAAGATTATGGGCAAGTGTTTCTTCTTCAATTTGTTCCTGTACAAACCATTGCATAAAGTTCCAGGTTGCCCAGTCTTTTTCCTCCATGGAAAGGTCTACAATTTTATAAATTGCTGTGGTATTATCCACTTCATGTTTGAAAACTCCATCAAAGCATGCCGTCAATGATTTCGGATCTGCTGGCGGTGCAGGAATGGCTTCAACTTTAGGTTTTCCGCCTCTGTTTAAAATGTATTCCATGAATTTGATGGAATGGTTTCTTTCTTCCTGAGCATGTCGGTAAAGAAAATTGGCAATCCCCTGATAGCCTTTATCATCTGCCCAAATTCCATACGATAGAAAAACGTGTGATGCATGAATCTCCTTATTCATCTGGTCACTAAGTGCTTTTTCCACATTTGCGGAAAGTCTGTTAGTATTCATAATGTTATATTTTGGTGATTATGTGAGTAGTCATGCAAAAATGGTTCCGATAAGGGTGTTATTGTGTATAAAAATAGATACCACAAAATCATATCACACTGATTATCTTTATTTTAAATTCATAATTTATAGTTATTCTAAAAAGTAGGGATGGTTTTATGGAAACTTGTTATGTACGTTTTTTTTAACACCTAGGTTTTTCAAATATGACTAGAAATAAGTCTCAAAAACTGGGGAGATAATATTATTTGTATTGATGGAATTTAGCTTAACGCAAAGTTTTTAATATCTTATATCATATTTTTAAGAATACAAAGAATGGAATCAATTTCATTGATTCTTTTTAAGCGAATTCATATCCATCAAGCTTATTCAGCGACAAAGTCACACTTCTTAGCTTCCTAAAATAAAACATTTGAATCTTCTAGCTTTGCGTTTAAAATAATCTGCTTATTCATGAATCTTAATTTTTACGATTGACCCAGAATTAGGATATAGAATGACAAAGTGTATGTAAGATTATATGTTCTTTCTGGTGACACAATCGCTCAAAAAAAAGGTTCAACTTTCGTTGAACCTTTCTGTATTTATAAAAACGATTGCATTTAAAATTATGCTATTGTGTCTAAATCTTCTATTTAATTTTCTTAGCCATATAATCACTTTCATTTCCAAGTCTGTCAATCGCCTTGATGGCTACTCCACTTAGTTTCTTTCCATCTTTAAACTTAGGAATATCTTTTGAAAGGGTGTCAAGCGTTAGAATTTCTGTATCCCAAACTCCATTATACTGTGTGAAAAGTACCCATTGGAAAACATCAGCTGCATTCTTTGTACTCCAGCTTGTCTGTACAAAACTTCCATTGTCTGTAGCAAACAAAGTAGGTGTCTGTAGCGGTACTGCTTTTATCCATGGAGACTTTGGTGTCAAAGCTTTTTCAGCGTATGGTCCATTTTTCAATGTTGGAAGCATTCCAGGATTTTTTGTAAGCCCTGCTATACTCCAGTGAATTTCTCCAGCGTCATTTTTCAGAACTTTTCTGGAGATTTCAATTTGGTTTTTAATTTCTGTAGGACGGTCAGATACTCTGATTTCAACGGTATTTAAACCAGGCCATAAGTGACGTTTCATCGTGTTTTCAGACTGCCACCAGTTTAATAAAGATTCAAAAGCCTGCCCTTTAGAGTCAATAGGCCAATATAGCTGTGGTGAGAAATAATCTACCCAGCCTTTATTCAACCATAATTTTGCATCCGCGTAAAGCTCATCATACTGTGAAGATCCTACAACTCCTGCCGGATAACCGGGTTTCCAGATTCCAAATGGGCTGATCCCGAATTTCACATTATTTTTTTCTGCATGAATTTCTTTGTAGATACGTTCTACAAATTTGTTCACATTATCTCTTCTCCAGTCTGCTCTTGACAATGTTCCGCCACTGCTTACATAAGCGTTCCACGTTGCATTATCGGGAAAGTCTGCACCTTTGTTGTATGTCGCATACGGATAGAAGTAGTCATCGAAATGAATAGCATCAATATCATATCTTTTCACAATATCCTTTACTACATTGGAAACGTGCCCCTGCGTTTTTGGATTTGCCGGATCAAACCAATACATCCCGTTCTTTAATCTTACAACAATGTCGGAAAGCTTATTAGCCATCGACAGTTTATTTACAGCACCTCCATTACTATGATGAGCACGGTAAGGGTTTAGCCAGACATGAAGTTCCAATCCTCTTTTATGAGCTTCTTCAATCCAAAACTGAAGCGGGTCATAGTTCGGGTAAGGAGCTGTTCCTGTCTCTCCTGTCAGGAAATAAGACCAAGGCTCGATATTACTTGTATATAAAGCATCTGCCGAGGGTCTGATCTGGAAAATAGCGGCATTGAAGTTATTATTTTTCAGGGTTTCCAGCATATTGATAGCTTCTGCTTTTTGCTGATCTACGGTAAGGTCATTTCTCGAAGGCCAGTTGATATTGGCTACACTTGCGATCCATGCCCCGCGGAATTCTCTTTTAATTTCCGGAAGAGTGGTTCTGAAATTGTCATCCGTAGAAGCCCCAGGCGTAGGTTTAGTACCTGTTACAGATGGCTTTGGCGGATTGGTATTATTGTTGGGTTTAGGTGTATTTTTTACAGGTGGGGTCTTTGTAACATTGTTCTGAACGGAACATGAAGTACTGTATGATGCAAACACTCCCAATAAAACGATAAGTTTTAATTTATTCATTCTCATAGTCGCAAAACTACTTTAATTTATATTTTACTATTTCGGATTTCGTCTTGAAAAAATAAACAATTTTTCCTATTCCTTAGAAAAAAAGCCCCGAAAAATTCGAGGCTTTTCTATATGATATGATTTTTGATTCGAAACGATTACGCTTTCGCAGATCTTTCCAATCTTTTTCTTTCTTCTTCTGAAAGTACTTTCTTTCTCATTCTGATAAAGTTTGGAGTTACCTCGATTGCTTCATCAGCCTGGATATATTCCATACATTCTTCCAGTGAGAATAAGATTTTCGGTGCTACACCTGTATCTTTATCTTTTCCGGAAGCTCTCATGTTGTTCAGCTGTTTTGCTTCTACGATGTTTACTACCAAGTCTCCAGGTTTGTTTTGTTCACCAATGATCATCCCTGTGTAGATTTCCTCACCCGGATCTACGAAGAACTTACCTCTATCCTGTAGTTTAGCAATTGAATATTCTGTAGCAGGACCTGTAGTTTTGCTGATCAATACTCCATTGTTTCTTCCTGGGATAGCTCCTTTGAAAGGCTTGTATTCTGTGAAACGGTGTGCCATAATAGCTTCACCTGCAGTAGCTGTCAACATCTGAGAACGTAATCCGATCAATCCTCTTGAAGGAATTTCGAATTCCATGTGCTGCATCTCTCCTTTAGTTTCCATGATGTGAAGGTCACCTTTTCTCTGAGTTGCCAAGTCGATAACTCTTGATGCATATTCTTCAGGAACATCTACTACTAAAGATTCGTAAGGCTCACAGCTTACTCCGTCAATTTCTCTTAGGATAACCTGTGGCTGTCCGATAGTCATTTCGTACCCTTCTCTTCTCATTGTTTCTATCAAAACAGATAAGTGAAGAATACCTCTACCGAATACTAGGAAAGTGTTCGCATCATCAGTCTGTTGAACTCTTAATGCTAAGTTTTTCTCTAATTCTTTAGTTAATCTTTCTTTAAGGTGGTTTGAAGTAACATATTTACCGTCTTTACCAAAGAAAGGTGAATTGTTGATAGAGAACGTCATGTTCAATGTAGGCTCATCAATTGCAGTTCTTTCCAATGGTTCAGGGTTTTCAAGATCTACGAATGAATCACCGATCTGGAATGCATCGAAACCTACTACAGCACAGATATCACCTGCCTGTACTTCAGTCACTTTCTTCTTTCCTAAACCTTCGAAAACGTAAAGTTCTTTTACTTTACCTTTCAAAACTTTACCGTCTGCCTGTGCAAGACCAATCCACTGAGATTCTTTGATCTCTCCTCTTGTTACTTTTCCGATAGCAATTCTTCCTAAGAAAGAAGAGAAATCAAGAGAAGTAATCTGCATCTGAAGGTTACCTTCAGTTACTTTCGGAGCTGGTACGTGTTCCAGAATACCATCTAATAATGGTAAAATGTCTTCAGTCTGCTCTAATGAAGTGTTGAACCAACCTTGCTTAGAAGAACCGTAGAATGTTGGGAAATCTAACTGCTCTTCAGTAGCTTCAAGGTTGAAGAATAAATCAAATACCTGGTCGTGAACTTCGTCCGGACGACAGTTTGGTTTATCCACTTTATTGATAACCACTAATGGTCTCAACCCTAATTCTAAAGCTTTCTGAAGTACGAATCTTGTCTGTGGCATTGGTCCTTCGAACGCATCCACTAACAAAATAACCCCATCAGCCATTTTTAATACTCTTTCTACTTCTCCACCGAAATCGGCGTGACCAGGAGTATCGATTACGTTAATTTTTGTGTCTTTATAGGTAACAGAAATATTCTTGGATAAGATGGTGATCCCTCTTTCTCTTTCAAGATCATTGTTATCCATAATTAATTCTCCACTCTCCTGATTTTCTCTGAAAATGTTAGTTGCGTGGATGATCTTGTCAACCAAAGTCGTCTTCCCGTGGTCAACGTGTGCGATAATCGCAATATTTCTAATGTTTTGCATATAGGATTTTTACGGGTGCAAAAATAGTGATTTTAAATGAATTAATTAAAAAGATTATGTAATATTTAACAATTTCATAATGAGAAATTTACATAAATCTCTATTGAAAAAGCTAATAATTAGGCAAATAAAACCAATCCTGACTAATGTCTTATCAGCCTGTAAAGCAATACAACGTCTATTAAAGCGACAATGAAAAACTTCACCAGAAAAGACTTTTTGGAAGTTTTATGATTAAAAAGGATCATTCCGGAAGCGGCTCCCACAATACCTATAAGAGAAAGTCCCAGAAGGGCATTCTCTGAAATTCTCCATTGTTGTCTCTTGGCTTGCAATTTATCGAATCCAAAGACTCCGAATGTAATCAGGTTGGCGATCAGCAGAAAAGGAATCATTCTTACATTAATTTGCTGCAAAAGTATAAAGTTTAATTGATATACAGGAAAGCAATGCTCTAAAGTCCTGGACAAAATATTTGTAATGCCATCAAAATAAGATTTTTTAAATTTGCCATCCAAAAAATTCAATCAATGACCGTACATGATCTGGCTGGAACTTATTCAATAAAAGGAAGCAACCAGGAGGAATCTGACCAATTTTTCTATCAGGGAATATTGACTTTATCTGTGGATAAAAACAACCGCATTATAGCGCAATGGATGATTGGTGACCATATCCAGAACGGAACAGGCTTTTATAAAAACCAAATTCTGGTGCTCAACTTCCATTATGAGGGTGATGATCATAATATCTATAAAGGTGTTGCCGTATACCGCTGCCTGAGTAAAGACATCCTGGATGGTTTCTGGTCTGAAAAGCATGGAAACCCTTTGTATCTAGGAAGTGAGTATTGTGTGAGGTTGAAGGGTTCAGAGTTTTTGAATTGATTTTTATGAAGATCTAATGATCATTATAAAGATTATTTCCATAAGATGTAATTCTACGCCTACTTTATAAACTTCGTTATACATACTGATTCTATTAATGATTGTTTATTAAATATATTAATCTTCCTACCAATAGTAATCAAATCGATATATTCTTTAAAAAGGCGAGGATTGAGCACCAATTCGATTTTGCTTTATTGAGAGCCAATCTTATTATCCTAAAGTAGATCATACTGCTGGCAAATACAACTGGAGACTTTTTCAACTTTTTTCTCTTGTTTCGTTTCCTTAATAATCGCAGGCGAATCATTAGAATCCACCTCCACCGGTTCAGCATCTGAACTTATCGGGATTACCTGAGAAGTCACAGAAGTATTGAGATGCTCAACCTCTATAAAATACTCCCGTTCATTTCCCTCTCCAAAATCATTACTTTTGTTATACATTACCTTTGTAAGAGTAACATTATTAATGAAATTAGAAGTGTCATGAGCCAATGTTGCAGATACTTCATAGATAAGATCATTGCTGTATCGTGATAAGTCTTCTTCCCAAATTCTTACGATTACATTTTTACCCCTCATCCCCTGAGAAGTTATTTTAATAGAGACTGTATCTCCGGTCTTGGCATTCTTAAGCGTTTTACCTCTACCATCTGTAAATTCCGCATTTACTATTTTCCCTTCAGGATCTGCCTGTTTCTTTGCCGCAGGAGTTTGAGGATATTTTGCTGTTTCCTCTTTGGGTTTCGGCTTGTTAGGCTTTGGTTTATGATGCTCAGGAGCAACCGGCGGTTTCCTGTGTGGCGGAGTATTGTTCTTTTCTTTTTCTTGGAAATGTTTGCAATGAATAAAAGCCTCTTGTCTTTTGCTGGATATATTAGAAAATTTATAAACTTAATATTATCAAACAAAGCAAGTGTCATATAGTACATCCGTGTTCTTATTCTGGTATAATTTCATTTAAATCAAACTATTTTAGAATGACTTTTTTAGAAACCTCTTTTTTTATCCATTCTTCTTCCCCTGTTTTTGCACTCGTTCCCAAGGTTGCAATAAATATTTTTTCAAGATAAAGATTATTATTTTTGAAAAAAACCGGAATGACAACTTTTCTGAATACATTTTGATATTGATCAGTAAAACTTAAGATTAAATTGAAGGCTTGATTGTTTTTAGTTTTCGTTTCTATATCTATAGAATCACAAACAAAATTTTTCTTAAAAAAAGATTTATTATTAGATTTTGCTTCAATATTATAGCCTTCAGCTATTTTTTCTACAATAATGATATCCTGATCATTATTTTTATTAAAGATTACTTTATAACTTTTAGCTTGTCCAAGCTCTTTTGAACCATTATTTGAAAGAGATATTGTATCTTCTTCCATACTTTCTTTTGGCTTTAAAAAATATTTTTTACATTCTGGTAGGTCACAACCTAAAAGTGTTGTTCTTTTGCCATCAAAGAGGGATATATATGATCCCCCATTAATTTGTAAGTCATATTTTTTTCCTTCGTATAAATAATTGTTTACATCAATATTACAGGGTGTAATTGGGTATGAAAAGTGCCATTCATCTTCAGTAATAGATGTAGCTAAACTCATAATTTTATCCACATCAACTCTATTGAGAGACCATGCTTTATCTTTTTTATTTAATTTTTCCCCAGTAGAGTATTGTCCTTCACATTTTGCAAAATAGGTTGTTACTTTGATGTTCTTATCTTCATTTTTATCTTGTCCATTACAGGATAAGATAACAGAAAATAATAAATATAGAACTATTAAATATTTCATATTCAATAAAATATCTTATTCTTTGGTAATTTCATATACAATATTTGGACTATTGATGTCATAAACTAATTTTACCATTTACTTTTTTCATTAAAAAAAAATGATCTTTGCTTTCATTCTCATTCCCATCATATTTTCAACAATAAATGGATAACTCTCGCTAGAATTGTAAATTATTTTATTTTTTTTAATGGCATTTCATTATTTCCCGGATTAATTAAATAAATTGGGGTTCCTGAAATATAAAATTTATCATCAGATTTTTCAATATAAATTGTCCCCATGTCATCTTCGAATGAAGAATTATAAATAACTTTTATTTTATCTTTATTGATTGTTTCAGCTTTAATATTAGAATAACTTTCCTTACTTCCATCATCATCAATATTAATTGAAATATTATCTAACGATTTTATATTAATATCAAAAACTGTTTTAGCATTATCTCTGTTAATTGCTTCAGAATGATAAGTCCCTTCCCATTCTTCCTTTTCTTCTAAGCCTTGGTTTATATTTTTTGATAAAATGTCGCTTCTATAATATTTAAAGGTTTTTCCGCCATCTGTAGATGCTTTTATTAAGATCAGGTGATCGTCAGACCAATTAACTTGATATATTTTAAAATTTTCCAAGATAAGACTTTTGTATTCTCTTAAATCTTTATTTGAATCAATTTTTAATATCCCAAAAAAACTGTTATTATCATATATTTGATTATGAAAATAGGCTAAATAATTAATCTGAGGTGATAGTACAGGGTTTTCTATTTTATCATCACCAGGTGAAACTATTTTAACTATTTTTCCATTTGATTTATTGATTAATTCAAAATCACTAAAGTCTATTCCTTCACTGACTGAATTAGCTGAAACAGCGTACATATCTAAGGATGGATAAAATCCCAAGTAATTATACCAAATCCCTCCCTGTTTTTTCTCTGTTTCATTATCATTTTCCCCCTTAAGTTGAAGTGTTTTATTATTAATGTCAAGAAAATAATTTCCTTTATTCTTTTTTATAGGAGTTTGTTGAAATGAATTTTTAGTAATTTTTAATTTATTAAAAGCATCTTCGCTAATTTCTTGAATATTTAATTTTGGAAGTACCTCATATTTATCTGAAAAGCCTATTGTTTCATATTTAGCTTCAGCAATATTAATTATCAATTTAGAATGTGAATTATCAATTTGCTTTTGGCAGCTAGTAAAGCCGAAAATTAGCAATAATAATAAACTTAACTGTTTCATTTTTCTTTTATTATTTTTATAATGTTCGTATTAAATTCTCCTGAGTGTAAGTGATCTTCATGACCAGGGGAATAATTAGTTCCCGTTAGATTAGAATACCAACCTCCCTTACCTCGATAAATTTTTTCAAAATGGAAAGCTTTAAATGCATTTACTTTTTTTTGTTCTAATACTTGAGTAGAGTAATATGCTGTATCTGCACAGTCTCCGTTAGGGTGCGTAACACTTGGGTAGCTTGTTGCATCTGCAAAACACATACCTGTACATAAAACATCTTCCCTTCCTAATTTAGCTAATGCCCCTATAAATCCAGCATAAGCATCAGGGTTGCAATATCGTCTTTGTGAGCGTTGAAATGAATATAAAATTTTAACATCATTTTTCTTATAATTTAAACTATCTTTCATTCTAACAAGTGGGACTTTCCCTTGCCCTTTACTATATTTTCTGTACCCATATGTTGTACCTGAAACACAAATGTCTCCATTTGAATATTCATAAGCTGTCTGCGCATTTCCCCCTGAAGGATAACTATATGTATTTATATAACCTTTTGGAATTGAACTTATCTTCTTTCCATTATTTCTCTTATCAACTGTAAACCAGTCTACAATACATATTTCATGTTCGTTTTTTTCTTTATCATGATATACATATTTATATTTTTTCGCATACTCTTCCTTAATTTTTTTAGGAATATGTTTTTCTATTATTCCATTTTCATAAATATGATAAGTTACTATATCTTTTGCATTTATCTTTTCATTTGTAGCATTATTTACACCACATTCAAATTTTTTAGCTTTATGAGATTTTCCTAAATTTCCACCGTCTTCCAAAGCTTCCTCCATTTCCCAAACATACGTAGAACCAACAACATTATCAGGATATTCTTTTGTCTCATCTTTCTTTATTTTATATTCATGCTTTTCTCTTTTAAATAAATCATTAGAATCATACGCAGCATTTGAACTATTATACACAACATAGTTTTTATTTGAAGCATGTTTCGTTGAGTTAGGATAATTTACGGCAAGATATAAAGCCGTTCTACTGATTAATAAATTATCGATTTTTTTTTGCTTAAAATGTTTTTCTACAAACTCTAGCTGTTGTTCCGCAGTCAATGACATTAGGTGAGTTCGTGTTGTTCCAATATCTGACGCAGCTCCTTTTCCAAATTGAATTAATCCGATATACTTGTTGGCTTTACTTTCATCAGAATCTTTTCCAAAAGTTCCAATTTTAGGACTAAAACTATATGCTGATTCTAACGCCATTATAGTCATTAACCAATTTGCTCCCTCAAGATCTTTTTGTGGTAGACCTAGATTCTTAGCTATTTGCACAACCTTTTTCCTAAACTCACAACTTACTTTTCCTCCCCAAACTAGGTCTTTATACTGTTCTTGACAGATACAGCTTCCCTTTTTCTCCTGTTTCGTTTCCTTAATAATCGCAGGCGAATCATTAGGATCTACTTTTACCGGTTCAGCATCTGAACTTATAGGAATTACCTGAGAAGTCACAGAAGTGTTAAGATGTTCAACCTCTATAAAATACTCCCGTTTGCTTCCTTCTCCAAAATCATTGCTTTTGTTATACATCTCTTTTGTAAAAGACTTTTTTCTTAGTGTTTTGTTCTAATTTTTCATCCTACTTTTATGAATATATCCCTCTTTTCCTTCCTTAGTTTTCACTAAAAACCAATCACCTGTATTATCTAAAACCTCAATATGTTCTCCCGATTTTACCTTTTGCAAAATTTCTGAAGATGTACTTTTATCTTTTCTTAAATTGGTGTAACCATCAGGATCGTGGATGGTATATATTACATTTTCAATCTCTAAGCTTTCAGATGGTTGATATATAACTTCAACATATTGTTTTAATTTTTCAAATTTATAAAAGTCATTCTTTTTCAAAAACTTCGCGTAATCTGGAGAATTATCTAATTTTTTTTGAATGTATCCTAAAATTCCAATTTGCAATTCTTTGTCATACAAATAGGCTATTGTTTCATCAGGATTAATATAATTATTCTTTTCATCTTCTATTTTTTGTATTATTTCAGAAATGCTATTATAACCGTTTCCCTCTTTTGCATATGAAAAATCTTCTACTCTCCCACCATAAACAAAATTTTCTATATCATCCATTATCGCTTTTCGTATCTTGTATTTATTATTTTCGGGATTGTATGAAAATATTAAATCATGAGTATTAACTTCGTTGGAAAAATCATAATCTTTAAATACATATTTTATTAATTCTTTGTCCTCATCATAACCATATACAATAACCAGGTCTTTTAATAAATATGGGTTTATAGCCTTTAATAAATTAAAAGCATTTTTGTCATTGTAAAAAACGAATTTATTATAATAGTAAAGCATTTCTGAATTTATGAAGAATTCATTATTTGAATCACTGTCCTGTACTAGAATATAATTCTCATTTTTAATAACTATTTCGGGAAAATCCGAAGGTCTTAAAGCAATGATATTGTTGTCATATTTAAAAATATCCATACCATAAACTTTCAAAATTCTTTCTCTAAATATTTCTCGGGCTGGAAACTTAAAACCAAAATTCTTTAAATCTTTTTTTGCTTTTTCAATTATTTCTATAGAAAAATTGTCATAATTAAATTTCTTTCCGTCTCCTACTTGAGAAACATTATAAGGTGCTGTCTTTTTCATATCACTATTTTTATCTTGTCCATTACACGCAATGGCAGATGTTACAATAAGTATTCTAAATAAAAAAAATATTCTTTTCATATCTGTATTTAAATTCCTATCCATTTTTTTGTTCCATACGCTGAATTTTCCCATGTGATTTCAACAACTTCTCTAGGTTCTAAAATAAAATGTACAGGTCTATTATCCCTCAATTTTAAGTCTGGAATTTCATTAACAAAATCTTTAACAGGTTGAGTATTTTTACCTGAATTAAAAGTGAAGCATCCTACTGAAAATCTTGGGCAATAATGATGTAATGCAACACCTCCTCTTGAGCCATCTGGTCCATCAATTCCATTTTCATCACTAGCAGATTTAGATTCTGAATCTATAACATAAACCATATATTTTTGCCCTGCTAATCCTGGTACTAAAAAATATTCGCCAGGAGGAATTTCATTGTATTTACCAAAACGTTTAGCAGAATGTTTAAAAGTTTCTTTTCCATTTGAACTTTTTACTTGATGGGTATCCCTACTTAAATATGTAACATAATCTGCTTCTGGTAAATTGTTACTTCTTTTCAATTTTTTGAATGTATCTAAATTTATATCTTTATAAACAAATGTTTTGTACATCATCCATTGTAAACCTACTTTTGCAGGATCATTTTTCAAAATTTTATCTGTACCAGATACCAAAACAACAGTTCCTTTTTCATTAGACACTCTTACTTCTCCTTTTGGTTTACATTCTTTTACCTTTAAAATGTCTACCGCTTTCTTAAAAAATCGTTCTCTTTCAGAAAGACCATCTAAAGCAGAATTAATCAATATGGTCACATTTTTAACAGCTGTGTTACTTATTTCGGTAGCTACGCTATTTATATTATTTTTACCCCAAAAACCAAGAGCTGAAGTGATTGCATCTTCAGGGTTATTCTTTAATTTGTAGGGGTTATCTCCATCAGCCCATTTATAATTTTTACCAAAAAGTGTATTTGTGTATGATTGTAAATTTACATAATTATCCTTCCATGTTATCTGTTTAAATCCTTTTCCACTATACCTCCAGCCATCATCTGGATTTGTATGTTTTTTTCCCAGAGGATGAGTTTTACCGTAAATTGCATTAGCAACTTCTGACCAATTTTCTTTTTTCAGCGATAGTTCAGACAAACGTTCTGCTTCATGCATTCTGTTTTTCCCAAATTGTTTAAAATAAGAATCAAATATTCCATTCATCCGACTAGCACTAGAATATTTAAATCGTTCTTGTAACTCATAAAATTTACTTTCGTGTGATATTTGAGCTAAAAAATGGGCTTTAGTAATACATGTGTTTATTCCTACTTTTTTTCTAAACTGATTCAAAAAAGGGAGTGCTTTTTTTATCATAGTATCATTTTCAACTAAACATTTTTCTTTTCCCTTATTATCTTTCTTACTTACACATATTGCTTTAATTTGTTCCAAAGTTATATTTTTCTCACAATTTGGGCACTTCCCGTCTTCAGGTTTATCCTGTTTCGTTTCCTTAATAATCGCAGGAGAATCATTAGGATCTACTTTTACCGGTTCAGCATCTGAACTTATAGGAATTACCTGAGAAGTCACAGAAGTGTTAAGATGTTCAACCTCTATAAAATACTCCCGTTCATTTCCCTCTCCAAAATCATTACTTTTATTATACATCCCTTTTGTAAGAGTAACATAATTGATAAAATTTGAAGTGTCATGAGCTAATGTTGCAGATACTTCATAGATAAGATCATTGCTGTACCGTGATAAGTCTTCTTCCCAAATTCTTACGATTACATTTTTACCCCTCATCCCCTGAGAAGTTATTTTAATAGAGACTGTATCTCCGGTCTTGGCATTTTTAAGCGTTTTACCTCTACCATCTGTAAATTCTGCATTTACTATTTTCCCTTCAGGATCTGTCTGTTTCTTTGCCGCAGGAGTTTGGGGGTATTTTGCTGTCTCCTCTTTGGGTTTCGGCTTGTTAGGCTTTGGTTTATGATGCTCAGGAGCAACCGGCGGTTTCCTGTGTGGCGGAGTACTATCCACCGGTTTAGTTTTCTTAGGCGGAGCTGGAATATGAGACGGGTTGCCAACATTTACATTAGGGCTAGCCTTTGCAATATGCTTGGAAACTACTTCGGCAGTTACGTAATATTCATGGGTTTTACCTTCACTCTTGTCTCCTTTTGCGACTCCGGCATTTGCAATTTGAACAGCCATAGTATAAGCAGGCAATCTGAAATAAACTTTGGCAACTCCTTCATGGTTCACTTCTCCAATGAGAGGAATCTGGTTAATCTTATTCATCATATTTACAATAGGATCATGCCCTTTTCCTATGGCATCATCTTCCCAAAGGGTAAATGCCACTTTATATCCAAACATTCCCACACAGTGAGCTTTAGCAATTATGGTATCAGTATAATGTAATAGCTTACCTTTTGGTAATCGTTCAGAATTAATGTCTTGCAGTTCAACACTTATTATTTTCGGATCTTCTGCTTCCTGCGGTTTTATATAGAGCTCTCCTTTATCTTTTCCTCTTACAACCTCAATTTTTAACGCTTTATATTTAAGACTTTTAGCCGTAAATTTATAGGTTATATTTTCTCCCTCCTTTATATTTCCTTTTGCGATGCGCCATCCGTTTCTGTCTTGCACATAGAGATCCCATTTTACCGTAGGAGGTGGGAAAGAAAAAGGATTGGATGTCATTACATTCTCAAATACCGAAAGTGAATAAGCCTCCGTATTTCCAACAATAGGTTTTGTATTACCTCTAATCGTTAATTTTGCCATAGTCGTTAGTATTGATAGACATTTTATTCATAAATCTGTCCAGGACCTTCCAGTTCATTTTGGGACTCCTCAAAATTCATAAATGGATTAATAATATTATAAGTTTTGGGATCAGCTGTTGTTATACTTTGCTTATTCATAGTGGATGTTTGCCCGTGTTCTTTTATGGTGATTTTTCCTCCAACACTGCACATCAACTCAGAAATTTCAGAAAGGCAGCTTTTATTCATGACCTTTGTTTTTTCATAAGTTTTCTGCCATTTACCAGCTGGAGCAAACGCACACGGTAAATAGCCCCCTGCTGTGGGTTTCAGTTTACATTGTCCAAAACTAGGTCCGGGAGGATTGAATTGCAGATCGTCTTCCGTTACGGCTAAGTAGTCCGCTTGTCCTTCTTTATTATTCCAATAATGTTTCTGGTGCGAGGTTACTTTAAATTGTGGGAACTGGTCACCTTGATTGCATTGAGCCTTGCCTTTTTGAATGACAAAGTGCTTATCACTGTGTGCTGATGAATTTTCTGACATATCATTGTGTTTGATGGTTAAAAAAAGAATAATTAGCTTACTAGCTTTTCCAATTCAAAAGTCATTGTCTTTTCATAATCGGCAATCCGGATATCAAATCTGGCTTTTATTTTTTGAATAGAGAAGTCCATGAAATCCAGTGTATAGGTAGCTGAATGATTAGCCTTTACGGATTTTGAATGAGGCATTATTTGCCTGTCATACTCAAAGCCTGTATAATACAGTTCCGCAACAGTTCGGTAATCTACAGATCTCCCTGTTTGTAAAATTTCTATTACATCAGAACTGTTTTGTGGTAAGATTTGATGAATCATTTCCAGCCTCACAGGAGTAGCCAGAGGCAACCACGAAAATTTATCACGATATGGAGCCGCAGTATCTTTTGAATGATAATTTGCTTTATAAAATTGATTGAAAATGAATTGGAAGGGCAATGTTCCTTTGAGACTACTATAAATTACCTGTGGATCATTCATTTTATTTTTCATCCGGTTAATATGAGAAATGGCATAAGCACCAGCATAATATTGCTTTAATGCTTCAAGATCACCAATGATATCTTTACTACCTTTAATAGGCTGTGCTTCAACAAAATTTCCGGATTTGTCTATAATCAATAGTATTGGATACACTGTTTTTACAAAATCGGATGCAAGATTATTTATTTTCTCCTCAGGTTGTTCATCATTTTTTTTGAAATTGTTCATAGTGAATTCTACATAATGTCCTTTTTCATCCTCCTTAATATATTTAAAGTGTAGCACGTATGAATATTCACTTTTTTGAATTCCTTCGTCACTTTCAGTTTGTTTCACTTGATAATTCCCATCGATAAACTTTATATTGAAAGAGATTTTTCCCATTGGAAGCAGACAAGATAAACTTTCTCCGGATTTTTGTATTTGCTCATTGAGCTTTAATATTTCATCTGAGTTGGGTACATGGAGTTTCTGCAAAAACCTTAAAGTTCCATCTTCAGGAATAAGGTCTAGATAGCTGCATCTTGAGTTATGGTATTCACGAAGGTATTTAGGATTTTCAAGAGTCAAATCCCATGAAATGCTTTCCAGTGTTTCTCCTTGTTTTACATAATAGATGTCCTCTTTCAGAGAGGAGATAATTCCCCGCAAAGGGTTCCCCGGGTTAGGGTTATTTTTTTTCATCTTGTAGTATGTGTTTTTTGATAATAATTCCTGAAATTTAGAAATATTAATTTGCTTTAATTCTAATTTTTTGATAAATTTTTAAAAGTGTCGTACTTGTACGACAACTCATTAAAAACGTATTATCAGCCCCCTAATACGTAGTAAAATTTTTAAATTTCTACCTATATATTTAGAAAATATTTATGATGAGAAGTATCTAAAAAATTTTCAAAAGATTATTATTGTCATATCGGAAGATGATTTAAATGGTATTTATTTAAAAATCTCCACCCTTTCAGGTGGAGATCAGGATTAAATCAGCTTCAATGTTCCGAGATAAGAACTGTTGCATACGATACTTTCATCCAGAGCATTCAGATATGCCCAGACCTGCATGTCTTTCGTTGCATAATAAGCGGGTAAAGTCACTTCGGTAGTTAAGGCACTTCTGTCAGCAACCGCTTCAAAAATTGCAAATGAGTCAAGCTCCTTACTGTAACAGATTACTGTTACCTTATCTGTACCTTTTGCATTTCCCTGAACGCTATTGTCTTCCCAGGTCAGTTTTATTTTATTTCCAGCCTGGGGAGCTGCCACTACATTCTGAAAGCCTGTAAGATCTCCTTTTGTAATCAGAACCTTGTTGTAGATCAGTTCAGGAGTATCTGCTACCATCTGAACAGCTTCACTAATGGTATAAGATACCGCCAGATTAATTCTGGATTTCGAACCGCTATTTACCCCGAAATACTTCTTCTGAATGAAGCCCAGAGGACGTAAGAAACCTATGACAAGCTTAAATTTCATCTGTTGAAGCATCTGCTTTTCACTGGGAGGTCTGTTGTTTGGTGTAGGTACGCTTCGGATAATGTCTTTTCCGCGCCAGTTGGCACCTACAATTGTTCCTACTTTCCCTGAAAATCCACCAAGGATTCCTTTTGTTATTCTAGCCATTTTATTGTGTTTTTTTGGTTAACTGAACGAATGTATAAAGGAATATTCAATCAGCAATCACTCCTGAAAATAGTGATCGGTTTTGATATGTTTTGACATTTTTTGACAGCATAAAACCTGTTTTCTTCGATGGTTCTTCGAGGATTTTCCGGGTAAGCTTCGGAAAAAGAATCATTGTTCCGAAGAATAGCTGAAGGAAATACGGAGTACTTCAAAGTACTTTACCTATCAGTGCCTTTACAGCACAAAAAAAGCCTTCATGGTTTGAAGGCTTTAGTGAAAAATGATTTTGGATAAAATATTTTATTTCCGATTTTGACATGCGGAATTTTCTGTGATTTCCTGATGCGATGTAAAGTACTGTCGCTAATATTCATCAGGCGTTTGACATCAGCACTGTCATAATACGGAAAATGATCAGACTCTTTCTTTTGAAGAACATTTAAAATTTCAACTAAAAGAGCCAAAAGGTCATTGGAAGATGAATCAGTCTCCCTTTGAGGATGTGCATGCTTTTTCATCATTTTAGTTTTTTAGTGTTATACTCAGAAGTGTTTATTTTTATAAAATCCAACGGTAATATTACAAAATTATTGCCAGACAAAAATAAACACAAACACCTGTAAACCAGTCAATAAAACACAATTTTAACATAAAAATATATTTTTCACTCTGTTTTGAAAAAACTTATTAGGATTGATAAAAAATTATTCGTTAAATGGTTTATTGTTATTAAAATATAAATTTTACTTTTTTAGTGATATTTTAACGATTACTGCATATCGATACGATTTTCTTAAAATATCGAATAAGTTTTAAAAGCCAGGGATAACGGAGTCATCGTAACCTGAAAATTATAATTAATCAACAGTACTAAAACCTATGTCTATGTGGTTTAAAAATGTCTAACCACATAGAGACCTGGATTTCTGCGTTTTATCTGGAAGTATTCGTGAATTCGTGGCGTTTATTTTTTTGCCACGAATTCACGAATATTTAATTTATACTTAATTTCATTAATTCTTTTTATACAAATGCATATCCATGAAGCTTCTTCAGTAATAAAGTCGCACTTCTTAGCTCTCTGAAATGAAACGATTGCATTGGCTAATAGTTTTAAAATCTATGTATCTATGTGGCTTAAAAATACTTAACTACATAGAAACATAGATTTCTGAGTTTTATCTAGAAGTATTCGTGAATTAGTGGCGTTTATTTTTTTGCCACGAATTCACGAATATTTAATTTGTACTCAATTTTATTGATTCTTTCTAAGCAAATGCATATCCATGAAACTTCTTCAGCGACAAAGTCGCTCTTCTTAGCTTCCTAAAATCAAATGACTACATTGTCTGTCTTTGCGTTTAAAATATTTTATTTAACGCAAAGTTTTTAGCATCTTCTCTCATATTTTTAAGTGAGCAAAGGGGAAATCAATTTCATTGATTCTTTCTAAGCGAATGCATATCCATAAAGCTTCTTCAGTGACAAAGTCACACTTCTTAGCGTCCTGAAATAAAATGATTGCATTGGCTGTCACTCCTTAATAGTTTTAAAACCTATGTATCTATGTGGCTTAAAAATACTTAACTACATAGAAACATATATTTCTGAGTTTTATCTAGAAGTATTCGTGAATTCGTGGCGTTTATTTTTTTGCCACGAATTCACGAATATTTAATTTGTACTCAATTTTATTGATTCTCTCTAAGCGAATGCATATCTATGAAGCTTCTTTAGTGGCAAAGTGGCGCTTCTTAGCTTCCTGAAATCAAACTTCTGAAACTTCTGGCTTTACGTTTAAAAGTAATCTGTTTCTAATGACAATCTGCTTTATATCAAAATAAAAAAGCTGCTTCCCAAAGAAAGCAGCTCATAGATTATTGATTAATCTAAAAATTATTTTTTAGCTTTTACATCAATTGCGATCTCGATGTCTTTGCTGATCATCCATTCAGCAGGATCTGCTTCAGAAGTACCGAATTTGATTCCCCAGTCTGTTCTGTTTACAGTAAATTTAGCCTGGATAGCTGCTGTATTGTCTACTACGTCTACTTTCGCAGGGAAAGTAACGTTCATTGTTTTTCCTAGTAAAGTAAGGTTTCCGCTTACTGTTTTATTAGCTCCAGCTACTGCATCAGCAGGTGCTTCTTTAAGGTCTGCTACACTAGTGATTTTAAAGTCTGAAGTAGGGTTTTTCTCTACATTAAAGAAGTCAGGGTTCTTTAAGTGAGCTTCAAGATCTGCCGGTTTCTTATCTTTTTCAGTTACAGAAGCCGGATCTACTTTAATAGAAGTCATGTCAATATTGAAGTTTCCTGCTACTACTTGTCCTCCTTCGATGCTTAAGTCACCTGATTTTACGTTAAGAGTTCCCCAACGAGGTGCAAATCCTCCTTTGTGGAATGCTTTCCAGTTTACTACAGAAGCTGCAGCATCTACTGCCAATACTTCTCCTTTGCTTTCTGCAACAGCCTGCTCAGTAGCTACTGATGTATCTGTTTTTTCTTTACTATTACATGATGCTACAAGCAATCCTACTCCTACTAATGCAATTACGCTAATTTTTTTCATATTATTGAACTGTTTAAAAAGTTTATTGTTTTCGGGTACAAAAATAGAAAAACCTGAATGCAGTTTCCTTAACATACATCAAGAAATCTCTTTTTGCTTCATTTTTATGAATTGATGCATTAAATATACTTAATAAATAATACTTTCTCCATTTTAAATAAAAAATGCTCTATTCAGAAATGCAATAATTGTGTATTTTAGCACCTCCATGTAAAAAAACACAATTTTAACGAGACTATGTCAAAAAAACTAATATTCCTGTTTGCATTAGGTACAATTGATATTCTTAGTGCACAAAACAAAGCCGAACAGGCACTCAAAACATTTGAACAAAAATTTCCTCAGGAAAAAATACATTTACTTTTCAATAAAAGCAATTATATCGCTGGCGAAGACCTTTGGTTTAAGTCTTTTGTCTTTGATGGTTATGGAGCTTCCGGTATTTCCACTACTCTATTTGTGGAACTCTATGACAGCAATAAAAACCAAATTAGCAAAAAGCTTTTTCCATTAATGAATGGGGAAGGAAGCGGTAGTATTGCTTTACCCAAATCTTTAAAAGAAGATGTTTATTATATCAGAGCATACACCACCTGGATGGCTAATTTCAGTGAGGATTTTCAATTGTTGAAACCGGTTGTCATTTATAATCCTTCTTCGCCTGAAAAATTAACACCAGATTCCCATTCTAATTTATTAGCATCGGTATACCCGGAAGGTGGAAGTTTTATTGATGGAATAAATACCAAAGTAGCTGTACGTTTACAATCCAGCAGCTCTACTTCTGTTGATTGGGAAGGATATGTGACTGATCCTGACAGCCCTGATACAAAAATCACAACATTTAAAGGGCTTGATCAAAATATTGGAATATTCAACATTACCCCAAAAACCGGAAAAAGATATCAACTTACTGTTCAGAATAAAAATGGACAAAAGCAAAGCATTCCTTTACCGGAAGTTTTGCCTTCAGGAATTCATCTTGAGGTAAACAGTGATAAGGATGCCGTAAAATATGTTTTAAAATCTAAAAATTCTTCGCAAGAAGCACCTTATTATAAGATTCTGGGAACCATCAATAATCAGCTTGTGTACAAGGCTCAAGTGAATAAGATTACTAATGACACTCAGTATTCTATTCCGAATAATCAACTTGTTAATGGGATTTTACAGCTTACGGTGTTTGATGATAAGGAAAATATCGTAGCCAACAGGCTTTCGTTTGTACAGCCACAGCAATTACAAATTAAAAAACCAGCTTTACAGTCTCTTTCTTTAGAAAATTCACCTCGTGGAAAGAATTCTTTTGATATTCCTAAGAGTTCGGATTATTCAGGTTATACGGTTTTAGTAATTGATGCCAATACCAACAGCTCTGAAGAAGATCAAAGCTTATTAAGTACCTTATGGTTAACAGGAGATCTTACTTCAACGATAACGAATCCTGCTCAGTATTTTACTAAGGATCGAAATATAGAGGCTCTTGATGCACTTTTAATTTCAGAGAAATGGAAACGTTTTGACTGGAAAACGATTATTTCAGGAGTGTATCCTACTATTAAATATCAATCAGGGAACTATCTTTCTTATAAAGGGAAAATAAATGTTCAGGGACAACCGGCTCCCAATACGGACCTGAATTTAATTTTTGATTCGGAATCCGGATCAAAGATTTTTCAAATCAAATCGGATAATAACGGATTCTTTTCTTTAAGTAATTTAATTTTTGAAGATACAATGAAGTTTTCTTACCAATTGAATTCCACATCCAAAGAGCCTAACAAGAATTACTCTGTATATTTCCAGCCTGATTTCAGTTTCGTTCCGTATAAGAAAGGCTTACCTTCAAGCCCTTATAAATTAGTACAAAGATCAAATGATGACAAGCCTTCTGCTGAAATTACAAGATCTTATACAGCTCTTGATACTCAAAAGATTATTAATGAAAAAGTAACCAATATTGAGGAAATAAAATTAAGAGGAGAAGTAAAAGCTAAAACTAAAAAACTGAATAATGAATTAAGCAGTCTTTTGTTTAAAAGTCCTAATGAAGAGATTTTTGATTTTGTGAATGATCCAAAAGCAATTACGTCTTCAAGTATTCTTCAATGGCTACAGGGAAGAGTTTCAGGGCTTACCATTCAGACTCGAAACGGAATTCCCATTCCATACCTGAGAGGAGATGAAACAACTGTTTATCTTGATGAAATGCCAATTCAGCCCAGCCAAATTGCCAATATGTCTACCTCCGAAATTGCGATGGTAAAAGTCATAAAAGGAATTTTTGCAGGAGCTTCCGGAGCCGGTAACGGTGCCATCGCTATCTACACCCGCAGAGGGGGTGGCTCTTCAGGAAAAGTCATAGACAGAGCTTTACCTTCACAATTAAGACAAATTTCTTTAAGCGGATATGATAAGGAAGTTCCATTTGAAAGCCCGATTTACGATAATGACAGTTTCAAAAAAATTCCACAGGATACAAGAAGTGTACTGTATTGGAACCCTTATTTGGAAGAGCAATCTCAAGAGCGTACAACCGTAGAGTTTTATAATAATGATGATGCCAAGAAATACAGAATCATTATTATGGGGTACGATAAAAATAATGACACTCCGCTTTATTATAATGAAGTATTGCCATAAATAAAGCACGAGATTAGAGTAATACAGCAGCTTGGTTATTGATATGACCAGGCTGTTTTTATAAGAATAATTATCGGGTTCACAAACGAAGCTATTCAAACAAATTAAAATAATTTAAATTCAAAGTATGGAAACAAGTGAATTACGCATAGGAAATTATATAATGGATAAAAAGGATGAAAACATAGAATATGTGTATCATCTTCACGATCTGGGAGATCTGGTATATATTAATGATTTACATCCGGATGCCTGCCTACCGATTCCATTAACAGAGAAATGGTTACTTACTTTTGGATTTGAAAGTAATAGTGGAGAAAAGTATAATCCTAATGATGAATCTGCTGACCAATTCGAATATAGTTTAGGAAGTGGCATTTCACATATGAAATTTATCTGCAGACCTTCCAAAGGCTGGATTATCAAGTTGGGAAATGATGATGAATTAGAAATAAGACACGTCCACGAATTCCAAAACCTTTACTTTGCCCTTAAAGGAAAAGAGTTAACTTTAAAAAAATAACAAAGCCCCAATTAAGGGGCTTCGCTGTTTAATATTACTTTTGTTTTTCAATATTTTCAGATAGTAAAAGAATCTCTTTGTTTATTACTTCTGCATTTTCTTTTTTCGTAATGATACTTCCATGACTGGCATTCATTATGATTTGTTTTCCTTGAGAAGAGAGTTCTTTTAGCTCTTTCTGCATCCCAAACCATAATTGAACTTGTTTTTCAGGATCAATTCCTGATTTTCTGTATTTTTCTTTTTGGGATTCTTTATACTGCTCTGTAGCAGTGAACACCAACACCGGTAATGAATCTAACTTTTTTGCCTCACCTGCACGCTTCAGCACAGCATTGGTAAGGTCATTCTCTCTTAAAAACATAGTATAAACATCTCCGGAGGTATTGGTGAGCGATTGTGATCTACTGTATACTTCTTTAGGTAAGCCATCACCTTGGTAGGGTGCTTTACTAAATATCTTATTATAAAGACCTAGAATACCTAAATCTGCAAGAATAGATCCTATCTTTAATATTCTTGCCTGCCCTTCGGGAACCAACTCTTTTTGTGCTAATCGGTTCCATTGTTCAGGATGACTTGAATCTATGAAAACCATTCCTTTCACTTCATTTGGATAAAGATCCCTGAATATTCTGGTATAAGGACCTCCCATAGAGTGTCCCACCAAAATATAAGGTGGCTTTTCTCCTGTTTTCGTTAATAATTCATGAAGCTGATGTGCATAAAACTCAGGGGATCTATTATCACTATTACTTGCTTCACTAAACCATTTTCCATCTCTATCATAGCGTATGACTCTCGTTTTATCTTTTAAGCCTTCCGCAATCCAATGCAGCATATCGGTATTACTGTGTGCTCCTGCTTCAATAATCACTGTAGAGAAAGATTTCTTATCTCCTTCTGCTCTTACATGGATGTTGGTTCCGTTAACGTTAACGAGTTTACCCGGCGGAACAGGTTTTGGGCTAAATAATCGATAACAAAGCCCTAAGAACAATAATACGATTAGGATTCCCAGGATAAGCTTGCCTAAAAACTTAAATACTTTTAAAATTGATTTCATGGTTATTTTTAAATTTCAAATTGACAGGGGGAAGAATTGTCGAAACAGAATATTCACGAAAACCTAAATGGGATTTGAGTAAATATATTAATTGAATCTTTGAATTAGACATGATTAGAAGTTTCGGGCAAATATAACAAAAAGCCCTATGAACAGAAACCTATATAATATCATGTGTGTGATGGTTAGATCTTTAAAATTGGAAAATAAATCAAGGAATGACTGGAATAAATTTGAATATATTTTGTTCTGTTTTATTTGACTTCTCTATTTTGTAAATGTTCATAAACCGCTTTTAAAATTTGTTATCTTCGTGGTTAGTCACAGCGCATAGAAAAGACGATCACCTCAATTTATAGTTGTGAATTGCTTTCAAAAATTATTATCTTCGTGATTAGTCACAGCCGTTCCTATTACATTACCCCAAAGCCTACCGTTGTGAATTGCTTTCAAAAATTATTATCTTCGTGATTAGTCACAGCTTCTGGGTTTGAAGAGCTTCCAAATTTTGAGTTGTGAATTGCTTTCAAAAATTATTATCTTCGTGATTAGTCACAGCATTCATTAAAAATTACAGAAGATGGCAGGTGTTGTGAATTGCTTTCAAAAATTATTATCTTCGTGATTAGTCACAGCCATTATTAATTATTTACTATAGTAAATTTAGTTGTGAATTGCTTTCAAAAATTATTATCTTCGTGATTAGTCACAGCGAATTGTGTCTTAAAACCAATTGAGAAACTGTTGTGAATTGCTTTCAAAAATTATTATCTTCGTGATTAGTCACAGCCCTGGGCGTTTAAAGCTATGCTTATAAATAGTTGTGAATTGCTTTCAAAAATTATTATCTTCGTGATTAGTCACAGCTAGAAGAATTAAGGCAAAGGGGAGATTTGCGTTGTGAATTGCTTTCAAAAATTATTATCTTCGTGATTAGTCACAGCTTCAATGATATTTTTGATGTTTCCAAATATGTTGTGAATTGCTTTCAAAAATTATTATCTTCGTGATTAGTCACAGCAACGGTAAAATAATGCCTGATAAAGAAGCTGTTGTGAATTGCTTTCAAAAATTATTATCTTCGTGATTAGTCACAGCTGGAGCTTCAGGAGTTCTTTCAGTTGTTTGGTTGTGAATTGCTTTCAAAAATTATTATCTTCGTGATTAGTCACAGCTGCAGCAGCTTTTGCAGATAAGAGTGGAAAGTTGTGAATTGCTTTCAAAAATTATTATCTTCGTGATTAGTCACAGCCTTCATTCCTCTCAATAAGCCCCAGCTTCTGTTGTGAATTGCTTTCAAAAATTATTATCTTCGTGATTAGTCACAGCTGACAGGTTCATCTTCTGGTGTTGTTTCCTGTTGTGAATTGCTTTCAAAAATTATTATCTTCGTGATTAGTCACAGCCTTCATTCCTCTCAATAAGCCCCAGCTTCTGTTGTGAATTGCTTTCAAAAATTATTATCTTCGTGATTAGTCACAGCTGACAGGTTCATCTTCTGGTGTTGTTTCTTGTTGTGAATTGCTTTCAAAAATTATTATCTTCGTGATTAGTCACAGCATATGAACTTCATAGAACGATTTAAACGCGGTTGTGAATTGCTTTCAAAAATTATTATCTTCGTGATTAGTCACAGCAATTACAGGCGATGATAATTAACGAATTAAGTTGTGAATTGCTTTCAAAAATTATTATCTTCGTGATTAGTCACAGCATGAAAAACGAACTTTTAAAACCGGAATAAGTTGTGAATTGCTTTCAAAAATTATTATCTTCGTGATTAGTCACAGCATTTTGTCATAAATTCAAGCTGAAGTTTCCGTTGTGAATTGCTTTCAAAAATTATTATCTTCGTGATTAGTCACAGCTGTTGTGAGTAGCACAATAAGCTACTTACTGTTGTGAATTGCTTTCAAAAATTATTATCTTCGTGATTAGTCACAGCCCCTGCAGCAAACTGATGGTATGGAAGTCTGTTGTGAATTGCTTTCAAAAATTATTATCTTCGTGATTAGTCACAGCATTATTAGATAGAAACATATTGAATTAATAGTTGTGAATTGCTTTCAAAAATTATTATCTTCGTGATTAGTCACAGCGTAAAACTGCAAAATCAAGATAATCATACAGTTGTGAATTGCTTTCAAAAATTATTATCTTCGTGATTAGTCACAGCATCATAAGCAATAATATCTTCATCATTAACGTTGTGAATTGCTTTCAAAAATTATTATCTTCGTGATTAGTCACAGCCGGAGTTGTCAGAAATAGATTCCTTGATCCGTTGTGAATTGCTTTCAAAAATTATTATCTTCGTGATTAGTCACAGCTGATGTCTTAATCTCCACCCATAAGGAGCGGTTGTGAATTGCTTTCAAAAATTATTATCTTCGTGATTAGTCACAGCTTTTCACTTCTTTTATATCTCCATTTTCTTGTTGTGAATTGCTTTCAAAAATTATTATCTTCGTGATTAGTCACAGCGTAGACTGCCCGGAGAGCGGACAGGCTTTCGTTGTGAATTGCTTTCAAAAATTATTATCTTCGTGATTAGTCACAGCCAGATACCGAAAAATACCTTGAAAAAGAAAGTTGTGAATTGCTTTCAAAAATTATTATCTTCGTGATTAGTCACAGCTAATAACAGGATTATACAGAGTTTGTGGTTGTTGTGAATTGCTTTCAAAAATTATTATCTTCGTGATTAGTCACAGCTGTGGTGCAAGAAAGCTAAATTCTTGAAGCGTTGTGAATTGCTTTCAAAAATTATTATCTTCGTGATTAGTCACAGCTCTGGCAGATAAAAGAAACTGCCGCCTGCTGTTGTGAATTGCTTTCAAAAATTATTATCTTCGTGATTAGTCACAGCATGTCTGTCTCTCGGTTATATGGATGGGGTGTTGTGAATTGCTTTCAAAAATTATTATCTTCGTGATTAGTCACAGCAATTTTATTTGCGTGTTGAGAATCTGAGATGTTGTGAATTGCTTTCAAAAATTATTATCTTCGTGATTAGTCACAGCCGAAATAAGAATTTCAAAGCCTGGAAAGGTGTTGTGAATTGCTTTCAAAAATTATTATCTTCGTGATTAGTCACAGCCTTATTTCTCTCTTGGAGATTACGTGAAAAGTTGTGAATTGCTTTCAAAAATTATTATCTTCGTGATTAGTCACAGCCTCAAAAAACAACCTACTGATAATCAGTAGATTGTTTTTGTTTTTAGGATTCAAAATTTAAAATAATTCAAGCTGTTGGAAGGCTGGAGGTGGTTCTTCTTTATTTCTGGCAAAAAATATTTCAATATCTCCAAACTGTTTATCAGTAATGCACATAATTGCCACTTTTCCTGCTTTTGGGAGCATAAATTTTACTCTTTTAATATGAACCTCAGCATTTTCACGACTTGGACAATGCCTTACGTACATTGAAAACTGAAATAGTGTAAAACCATCATCAAGCAAAGATTTACGAAAGCGATTCGCATCTTTCATATTGGCTTTAGTCTCTGTTGGTAAATCATATAATACTAAAACCCACATAATTCGGTAAGCATTAAACCTTTCGGCATTCATATCAATTCAGGATAAGAGATCATTCGTTTTTCTCCCGTATAACATTTATACAGTGACGTGGCGGTTGTTTTTACTGCAACCAATAAAGGTCTTGTTTTATCCCCTATTTTCACATCTTTAGTCGCAATCTGTAAAATGAAAGCTTTAAATTCTTTAGTTAATTCTTCAGTTTCAGGATTAGTTTCCAACCATTGCATTACTAATAAATCGATAAAAGGACGATAAGGCTCCATCAAATCATCAGCCAGGCAGTAAGGATTATATTTATTTTTATGGAAAATTCCAAGAACAGGAAGTAATCCGGTCTCTACAATTACTCTTGCAACAATACTTCTGAGAACCGAATAGCCGAAATTGAAAAATTGATTGGGTGAATCCCCAAAACGTTGTCTCAGAAAATCAAGACTGATGAGATATTTCCAGTAATGCTGAGCTGCGATACCTTCCATATTGGTAATATCACCACTTTTCACATTATTCTGATAATCAATCATAGGTTCATAATAATTTCCTAAACGTTTTAAAACTTCTTTTTGGTTTTCAATTTTACATTCAACCGTTTGTTTCCAAAGTTGTTTTTTGAGAGGTTCACTAGCTTCCAACTGATCTTTGACACGGTCGGAATGTTCAGTGTGACCATATAACGGAAGCATAATTCCATGTGGTAAATGATGACCATCACAACTCACCACTACAACATTGTTCCCCATCATTTTCTGAATCAATTGATGTGAGATGGTAATCTGAAAATGATCCAACATCAATAAACCCAAATCTTCCACAGGAACCTTACCTTTCATTTCTTTAGTGGAAGGTTCTAAAATATACATTTGCTCGTCTTTGAGCTTAAGATAAGCAGGATTGCCAATGTAGATAGAACGGGTTATCATAATTATGCTTTTGAAATATTTCCTAAACGATCAACTTTCACTTTAATAAAAATATCTTTTATAGATGTATTATTGTAAGAAGCTGTTTTAGAATCAAATGATCCGGAAAGCTTTTGTTTTTTTTCATTCCAGCTTAAATCCATTTCCTTTGGATAAATGTGTTTGGCAAAAGAATTCTGACTAAAATAAGCTGTTACACCTGAAAAATCATTTGTATTATATAATCTTGTAATTTGAGTTTTATTTAATTTACTGAAATCAAGAATATGAGGTGATTCCAGCTCATATTCTGTTGGAATATAAACTAAATCTAAAGGTGACAAACTTTGATACAAAGAAACTCCATTTTGATTTGTTTCCGGAATGGCTTGTAAACCTTGCTTTAATCTTTCAATAACTATATCTAAACGAATACTTTCAAAAACCTTTTTCCCATTCTCATCTTTATATATTGCAAAAAATAAATTTGGAGAACCTTGAACATATTTATTTATTTTATTTCCCGTTTGTCCTAAAACAAATCGCCCCTTTCCTTTTTCATATAGACGAATTTTTATAATTGGTTGATGTGATTTCCCATCATTATACTTCTCAATATTTTTATTCAAGTCTTCAATTCCTTCTGCTGAGAAAGCTAATTCTGGATTATTTTCTTTTGCTTCAAGATAATTTTTAAGTATTTTCTGAATTCCTGTATCTGTAATTTTATTGATTTTCTCAAAAGTAAAACTTGAGTCTAAAGGTTTTCTTGTCGCAGTTATAAATTCTCCCTTACTCGTTTCTACCCATGATAAGGTTATTTTCCCCGATACTGTTTCTTCATGCAACGACTTTCTTATCGCCCAATTTGTACCGGTTTGCTCCACCTTTTCTTTTGTTTTCACGCCATCTTTATCCACATATTTTTCATAATGATTAGTAGCTTTATTGATAACACGAAGGTTTTGCTTAATGCTCACGATTATTGTTTCCAATCTATTTTTGGCATCAATCGTAAAGGTTTCCCAAGGTTTCAGAAATTGTTTCGGAATATCTCTTTCGATTTTCTCTCCTGTTTGTGTATGATTGTAAACTACCTTCTCAAACTTCATCAGTTTCTTCTTCAAATCATAACGTTTAGTATCTGATTTCGCCGATTGATTGTTGAGCAAATTTACATGATCTTTCGTGGCACAAGCTATTACCAAAGCATCCAAAGCATGATGACGATGGTCAATTCTTTTCTTTGAAAATCCTTTTGAAAATTCAATCGGAACGGTTGGCAAATATTTCTGATGATTTTCATTCCAAGCCGTGAAATCCGTTGAATTGGTTAATTGATTCATTCTTTCAAATCGTGGCAGAATCAAATCGTTCCAAACATCATTCAATCCCCAATCCTGTTTTAGCTGTGTTGTAATTTTTCCGTTTCCTGGAACTATATTTTTGGAATTCACACCTTCATCTGTTCCATCTTCCACTCTCACAATATTAGAAAGCACACCTGATACATACTTACTGATATGACGGGTATCATTCAGCTGGCGTTCAATCATTTTTTCAGGAATCTCTTCTAATAAAAGCTTATTTCTCTTACCTCGATTATTAGCATAATGTTTTTTAATGAAATCTTCATATTCTTCTATTTCAAAAACTTTTACATTTTTCCCGAAACCAAGTTCAACAATAGTCCCTGCAAATTGCTTAATAAACCCAAGCCCTATATAATTATCTTTCAATTTATTAACTGCAGCCTCACAAATAATTTTATTACTGAAACTGTCATCAAAATATCGGCTTTTAGGAATAATATGTTCAATTTCATATTCTGGTGTGAACAGTTTATTTAACGGAATAATTTGTCCTGTATAAGGCGATTTGTATTTTTGTTCCAGCCAAAGTTTATATCTTTTTAAATCAGAAGATGAAGGTTGAGCAGTTTTACTGATTTTCAGATATTCATCTTCAATTTCAATACCTGAGTTCAAGACTCCATCTTCATATATTTTTAAAATCTCTTGTTGCATCGGTGAAAATGGGCGAACATTTTCTACCGAACTATCATTCATCATTTCAGCCAATAAAGCTTTGATACGAAGATTTGTATTTTCATTTTCAGAAATTTGGCTCGTTAATTTCTTTCTATCTTCAGCAGGAAGCTTCATCTCACGCCCTAACTCGATATGAATTTCGTTAAAGAAGTCTTTTGCTCCATTTCCGTATTTCATCCAAATATCTTTTACCACACGTAAAGTTTCGGTAATGATCTGCTCAACAATCGGGTTACGAAGTGAGTGTTGTTTAAACTCTTTTAAGAACTCTTCCAGATCATCAGCAGAATTCCACTTGCCTATTATAGATGCTTCCGAATGTCTCCCATAAACCAGATATTGTGCTATGTGCAATCTTAACTTTTGAAAAGAAGCTATTTCTGCATCCTGAAAAATCTCCAATTCTTCACGAAGTTTTAGATTGACTGTCTTGTTATATTTCTTTCTATCTTCATCGGAAATATTTTCTTCTTTCCGTGCAATATTTCCTAATAAATCTCCAATATTTTTAAAATACGTGTCGCTGTTTTTTACAATTTCATCCTCATCCCAATATTTACCAACTCGCATCAAAGGCAATAATTTTTTAATGGCTTTCTCAGAGAAAGAACCATATTCGTTTTTAAAAGGTGGGAATTTTTTAAAAGCTTCAAAGAAAGAAACTTCATCCAGATTATTTTTATTAGCAAAAGATTTTAATGCCTTTTCATACTCAATTTTATCGTTGACAGAATAGATGATATGCCAAATCTTATGTTCAATTTCGCTCGTTAGAAAGTTTTCAGAAATATTTTCAACTTTATCCAACCGTGATGAAATCATTGTTTTGCTTTCGTTGCAAGGGTATTTTTTATCTTCTACAAAATTCCAACGATGTGTTTTTTCATTTAATTTAAAATGTTTCAGTAACGCTTTTTGCTCAACTTCTTTTCTGTTATTTAGAAAGTCAAATAGATTTTCAAAATCTTCTGTCGAATTTAAAAACTCTTTTGTAACGTTGGTATCATCATCTCTTTTATAAATATTCAGATTGTACATCCATTGCCAGATACGAAATTCCTGATAATATGGATTAGACTTCGGAATTGCTTTGAGATATTGTGTATGTTCCACCCCATGTTTATCTTTATATCTTCTATACTCCAATGTACAATTTGAAATGGATGATTTCTGACTTCTTAAAGGTCTTTGATAAAAAATAATGTCCTCGATAAAAAGATGAACAAAATCTTTTTTACTTAAAGTCAATTGATGGGCTTCATTATTTCGATATAATTCACGCACACAATCGCTATACAAATCATCATTTTGTAATTCAGTATGAAATTCTTTTTGTTTTTCCAAAATCTGTTTCAGCTCATCTTTATAGAATTTTCTCTCAATGGTGCGAACCAGTTTTCCTTTAATTTTTTGTTTTGGATTATGAAGAAGCGTTTCATAAATGTATGTCCCAACAGTTTTATGAGATTTTTCTATTTCCTGTTCGGTCTTTTTCTTTACAAGTGTCCAGTCGTTTTCACTCGGCGCACGGAAACTTCTTTTTTCATTCCCGTCTTTATCTGTTTTAATACTACCATCCTCATGCAAATCAGTCGTAACAATAAAATCTCTCGTTTTATCTTTCCAGTCGAACAATGGTGTTTTGCTTGAGCGTCTATAAATCCAGCCATTTTCCAAAACTAAAGAATACCAAATATCTGATTTCCCTTTTTGAGGTTCATCCGCTAAAACATCTACAATTTTCAAAGAATAAAACTCAACCAGTTTATTCGGATTCTCTTCTTCTTCCTCACCACGCAACTGATAATAACCACGTTTTTGATTAAAATTCAAAAGAATCCAGGCTAATTCCTCTTTCTCTATTTTTTGAGTTAGGGCTTTGTTACGTAAATAATAGATCGTCCAGTCATAAGGAATTTTTTTATCATTTTCTAAATGCTGTGGTTGATGCTTTTTAAAATCAACAAGCATTTCTCCAAACGAATTTTTAAAAATAAATCCATCGTTATTATATACCAGTTTAGGTTCTGTTTCTTCCCTAAACTTTCCAAACCTCTTTTCAAAATCTATCTGAGAAGCATAATGTATAGGTAAAAAATTCAGAACATTTAAAACTCTATGAAGTCTTTCTCTTCGCAAAAGGAATCTTTCACGTAGTCTTCTCACTCCTCTGTATTTTGTTCTGTCAGCAGTTTGCGAAACCGAATTTCCAGAACCAAATTCTCCAAGAACTTTTTGATCCATCGGAATAATCCTACTTCCCATTCCAAGAATTTCTCCATACTTATTTTCAAAATCTTGTCTGATCAATGCCCAGCCAATGGAGTTGGTTCCCAAATCTAATCCAAGTATATTTTTAATCATCATTATTAATTTTAGATACCTTATAAAAATAGAAATAAAAAAAATATTTAAAATGAGGATTCCCGTAATCACCTAAAAGATTTTTTCTTCTATATTTGTACTAATAATTTTGAAAGCAATTCACAATAAGGATTATTCCGTTGTGAAAACATTTAAGCCCCCTCGTCTTCCAATACGGGGGATTTTTATTATCCTACTTTTTCAATTCGTAAATTTCAGGAGAACTATTCTACCTTTTCTCACTTCAAAACCCTATTTTAGCTATCCGAAAAACAGAACAATGACGACCGTAGAATTTATACAGAAGCAGCTCAATATTTCTGAGAAGAGCATCAACAATACGTTACAATTATTAGCCGAAGACTGTACTATTCCTTTTATTTCCCGTTACCGAAAAGATAAAACAGGAAATCTTGATGAAACGCAGATCGAGCAAATCTCAAAGATCAGTAAACAGTTTGAAGAGATTGTAAAGCGAAAAGAATCTATTTTAAAATCTATAGAAGAGCAAAATGCTTTAACACCGGAACTCCAGCAAAGAATTGAAGAAAGCTTTGATATTCAGGAGCTGGAAGATTTATATTTACCCTTCAAAAAGCGCAGAAAAACCAAGGCTGATACGGCTAAGGAAAAAGGACTGGAACCTCTCGCTAAGATCATCATGAGCCAGAAAAACAATGAGGTTCATTTTCTTGCTTCAAAATACCTGAACAATGACGTTCCATCGGAAGAGGAAGCACTTCAGGGAGCAAGGGATATCATGGCGGAATGGATCAATGAGAATATGTATGTCCGTAAAAATCTACGAAGACTGTACCAACGTAAAGCAGGGATCACTTCAAAGGTTGTTAAAGCTAAAAAAGATGAGGAAGATGCACAGAAGTTCTCCCAGTACTTTGAATGGGAAGAAAACCTCAGCAGAACTCCTTCTCACAGGCTTCTTGCCATGTTAAGAGCAGAGGCGGAAGGCTTTGTAAAAGTAAATGTGGGAATTGATAAAGAAGAGGCTATTGATTTTATTGAAAAAGCGATTATTAAATCTGATAATGAAAGTTCTGATCAGATCGCTTTAGCGATAAAGGACAGTTATAAAAGACTTTTAGAACCTGCCATTTCCAATGAGGCTTTACAGGAGGCAAAAGAAAAGGCTGATAAAAAAGCGATTGAGATCTTCTCTGAGAATCTGAGTCAACTACTTTTGGCTCCTCCTTTAGGTGAAAAAAGGATTCTGGCAATTGATCCCGGTTACAGAAGTGGCTGCAAGGTAGTCTGCCTGGATGAAAAAGGTGATCTCCTTCATAATGAGACCCTCTACCCTCACGCTCCCCAGAATGAAAGCGGAATGGCAATGAAAAAAATCCGTTCCATGGTAAATGCTTATAATATTGAAGCGATCTCTATCGGAAACGGAACAGCAAGCCGTGAAACGGAATTTTTCATCAAGAAAATAGCTTTTGATAAACCTTTACAGGTGTTTGTGGTTTCTGAAGCGGGCGCATCTGTTTATTCAGCCAGTAAAATTGCAAGGGATGAATTTCCAACCTATGATGTAACGGTACGTGGTGCGGTTTCTATCGGAAGAAGACTTTCTGATCCGTTGGCTGAACTGGTAAAAATTGACCCTAAATCTATTGGTGTGGGACAATACCAGCATGATGTGGATCAGACTCAATTGAAAAATGAACTGGATTCTACGGTAATGAAATGTGTAAACTCTGTAGGAATCAATCTTAATACGGCAAGTAAATCTCTGCTTAGCTATGTTTCCGGAATCGGTGAGAAAATGGCTGAAAATATTGTGAATTACCGCGCTGAAAACGGAGCTTTTGAAGACAGAAAACAGCTTAAAAAGGTACCAAGGCTTGGCGAAAAAGCATTTCAGCAGGCAGCGGCATTTGTGAAAATTGCCAATTCAAAAAATCCGTTGGATAATTCTGCCGTTCACCCTGAGGCATATGGAATTGTAGAGAAAATGGCTAAAGATTTAGGCATTAAAACCAATGAACTGATTGCCAATAAGGATAAAATTGCTTTGGTACAACCTGAAAGCTATATTACAGAAGAAATAGGAATTTTAGGAATCAAAGATATTTTAAAAGAGCTTGAAAAACCGGGCTTAGATCCAAGAAAAGCAGCTAAAGTATTTGAGTTTGATCCTAATGTAAAAAGCATTAAGGATTTAAAAGCAGGTATGATCTTACCAGGAATTGTTAATAATATAACGGCTTTCGGATGCTTTGTAGACCTCGGAATCAAAGAAAGTGGTTTAGTTCATATTTCGCAGCTGAAGGATGGTTTTGTATCGGATGTAAATGAGGTGGTGAAACTTCATCAACATGTAAGAGTGAAGGTAACGGAAGTGGATGAGGCTAGAAAAAGAGTGCAGCTGAGTATGATTTTGTAGATATAAACATTTTTAATTTAGGTAATTACATACAATTCTGCACTAATGCAGTTATTTTATTATTATGAACCTGTCATTCTGACGAAGGAAGAATCTCATAATCTGGCTTAGATTCTTCCTTCGTCAGAAATCGAAGATTCGATGTAGTCAATGACAATGATGTAAAATTATTGTATGTACCCACCTTAATTTAAAACATTAAGGAGTTTTAAGATTTTAAGAATAGTGAGATGAGCTTCGCTGAAAACCAACTTACTTATAAAAATTAACACGTTAAAAAAAATACACTTTGAAATATAAAAATTTAATATTCGATCTGGATGGTACTTTATGGGACCCCAGAGCAACGATTATCGGAATATGGAATGAAGTTTTAACCCGACGCCAACTGATCAACAGGGAATTAAAACCTGAGGATATGGATCAATATATGGGTCTGCTAGCAAAAGATATTGTAAAGGACATTATCCCGGGAACTTCAGACAGCGAGGTTCAGGATATTCTTTCAGAGATTGTTTCTCAGGAGAATAAAGTACTGCGTGTGCAGGGCGGTATTTTGTACGATGGTGTTGAAGATACTTTAAAAAGTTTAAGTAATACACACAACCTCTTTATTGTCAGCAATTGCCAGGATGGATATATTGAATCGTTTTTAGAATATTACCAGTTCAATAGGCTCTTTACGGATTTTGAATCTCACGGACGAACGCAAAAGCCTAAAGCAGAGAATATAAAGCTTCTCATGGATAGAAATCATTTATCTATAGAAAACTCCGTCTACATCGGTGATACACAAACCGATTATGATTCTGCCACCTCCAACGGGCTGCCTTTTATTTTTTGTAAATATGGCTTTGGAGAACTCACCTCAGAATACGACCCGTCAATCATAAAGTTCCCTGATTTGAAGCTTTATGTTTAACCCATAAATAAAGAGCTGTCATTGTGACAGCTCTTTTGTATTTTGAACAGATTAAAGTTTTAGAATTATCCTATTTTGTTTTCTGTATTGGCATTTCGATGATTCCGTTGTGAGGAGGAGAGGTCAAAAAACTTTCAATATAAAACTGGTTCTTTTTATTTATCAATGTAAAAACCGGATCCAAATTAGGAGATCCACCGTTTAATATGGTATTTTCTAAAAAAATAATCTTAAGATTTTTATCATCTGAAACATATATATGTCCAAGCATTTTTAAGTACCCATTTTTATTATGCTGTTCATCATTTGGATCTTCAAACCAACTTTCAAAAACACAGCTATCTGATTTTATTAAATTAATATTAGCTTTCAAATCTGATGATATCCCATTATGATCTATATATTGGAAAAAGTAACGATACTCTCCTTTCCATTTTTGAAACAATTTTTCTGATATAAATTCTTCTTCTCCTTCCAATTCATTTTCACTCAATGAATCATTATTTTCGATCTCAACATTACTAATATTTCTACCCATTAATGGTACAGAATCCTTTGAACTCTTATTTTTTACTGTTCTATCTTTTATACAAGAAAACATTCCCAAAGTGACCAGTATCCATAGATATTTTATCATTTATTCTGTTTTATTTCTTTTTGTTCTGAAAGAGATTCCCAGCTTCCATTAGGGTTAAGCTTATAGGTATTGATATTTGCATGGCAACATCCTACAATACTTCGAGTTGTAATCGTTTTATGGGCTGCATCAAATTCTTCAGCAAGCATCCCATGTTGTAAAGGAAAAGACTCCACTGGTGAAAAAGCACCATTTTTATCCTGAAAATAATACTCATATATTTTTCCTGCATTTCCGCCCTTCCCATACTATTGCAATATCTTCAAGTCCATCAAAATTAAAATCTTTCACAACCAATTCATTACAAGTCAAATCTTTATAAGATGTCCATGAATTAGGTTCAAAATAAATCTCCTGCTCTTTACCATTTTGCTTATTTTTTATAATGATCAATGCTGATGTAGGGTATTCCTGATCGTTTTCATTGGAATATGCTGTTGCTTTCCATATAAAACTATATTGAGCAGAAAGATTATCTAATGTGCATGACTTTGGTTTGGGTTTATCAGATCTTTTTTCAATAACTTCTAATCTTTTTTCACTAATAAATAGATTAGGCTCATGATTATTGGATTCATATGATATATTACTTTTATTTAATGGTTTCTGTTCTTTTGACTGACAGGAACTTACCATGTACATCAAGAAGATAATATATGATAGTCTCTTTACTTTATTTTTCATTTTAATTGTTCAGTATAAAGATTGGTGATAACAAAGGATGATGAGTGTTGAAATTAGGTCTTTTTCATTTCCCGATTCGTATAGTTCCTAATTTTTAACAATTACTTCATTTTATTAAGTACATATTTTTTGTTATTATTATTGTAATACATATCAAGGTAAGGACATTGCCAATAGTAATTCTTCCCATCAAAGAACAATCTTCCAAAATCGTTAGTCTTTTGTAATACATCAGTTACATCCCCATCCAGTACTTTATCAAAAGTCAGTTTAATGCCGTTTTCTACTTCTGACGCCCGAAGTAGATAATTATATTCTCCCCAATATCTGTCAACATGAAAAACTACAGAATCTTTTTTAATAATTAACTCCACAGTATCTGTATCTCTACTATCTGTACTTTTCTTATCATTAGTCAGGGTTGTATGATATTTTCCTAGCCATTTAACAGCCAAGTTTCCCACTATTTGTGGATTTATTGAAAGGTCTTTTTTTCTTATTTGGTTTACGTGATCCTTATACGCATTTTTTATTGATGGTTTGCCATTTAATAATGCCTGTATAATTACTTTATCTTTTTCAATATTTATTTCAAACTCCTTTTTATACGGTTTTTCATTCTCAATGTTAAGTTGCTGTATTGTAAAATCACCAAGATAAAAAAGGTTATTATTGATCAGATGATATGCATAAAAAGAAGAGCCATAATAATCATTACCTTCCAATAAAATAATCCTATCTTCATTGTATTTATAATACCAGATATTTAAATCCGGACTATCTAAAATTATCTCCGTAAAAAATTCATCATTATTTATTAATATATCATATAATTCTTCTTTTGATTTTATCTCAAATATCATGTCCGCATATTGAAAAACATTGCCATTATTAGACACTTTTTTTTGCAGCTCAAAATGTGATTTTTTTGTTTGAGTGTCTTGTATTACAGGAGCCGGATTTTGATTTTCATTTTGCTCTTTACAACCATAAAAGAATAGTACTACCAGTAGTAGAATAATTTTATTAATTCTCTTTATTTCCATTCTTTGTCTTTTAATTTGTTTTGAAAATTTATTTCAGACTGAGATAGCTCATCTTCAGTTTTGAATTTGAAATAAACAGATGGATTACATTTCCCATCCAGACCTTTTGCTGAACCAATATTAGATATTTCAAAATGCAGATGAGGGTTTCTGGTGGTAAAGTTTTTTCCTTTCCAACCTGATATTCCTGTTAAACCAATAACATCATTATATTCGACCTCATCTCCTTCTTTAAAAAAATCATTCTTACTTAAATGCCAGAATGTAAGATATATTGTACCGTTTTCATTAAATCCTTTTTCTAATATTTCACTTTTCGATTTATACTTAGGAACATAATCTTTCCGTTTTATGCTTTTAAATGTTTCCGTATCCAGTACTTTTAAAACAACAACGTTTCCTGCCATGGATCCAGAGGTATATATTTTATGTACAACACTTTTTAAACAAGCATATACTTTAGTACCCGGAATAGCTAGCAAGTCATTTCCGGTATGTTTAGTAGTATTATCTCTAATTTTTTCTCCAAAGGAGCCATGCCAAGGCTTAAACCCTCCACCTTGCGAGTAAAGGCAAAGCATAGGATTATCAATAGGATTTCTCCATTTCCCATTGCCTTCCGAAGTTGATTCTTTTTTTAAAGACTCAGCACAACACTCATAACCAAACTCTTTTAAAAATCCTTTTTTTAAATGCAAAGGACTTATACCTTTTAATTCATCTTTTAAAAATTTCTCATAATGTTCCATACAGGTTTTAAAAGGTGTTGCAGGTTGCTGTTTTCCTTCATATTCATACCTGCTTGTATCACCATCATAAGGTAAACTAGCCCATTCCGCACTCCCTTGATTTCTAATTGCTTTTTCTATATTATTACTAATGATTAATTCTAATAATCCTTTTTGCTTATGCTTCATTATTATAACACAAACTTTATCTTGAGATTCAGGGAAATAATCAGAAATTTTATATTTTTTTATATAATCATGATGGCTTTCATAAATGCCCGCTTTTGATTTGTTTTTATTTAGTTTTTCTCCATTTAACCACCACCAGCTATATCTCATTATTTGATAAGCTCCTGCAGCTGACGAACCTCCATATTTTTTTTGTGGATGTGTACTTAGGTCTGTTATTTTATTCCCTCCAAATGCAGTTATATAGCCTTTTTGAAAATCATGCGATATATATATAATTTCGCTTTTCCTTGTCTCTTTATTATATTTTGAGGACTTAATTAATTCTCCTGTTGCTTCTCCTACTCTAAGCATTCTCATATAAGCCCTCACCCTAGCCTCACATTCACAGACCTTACTTTCTTTTTTCTCTTCCTTTATTTCCTTAATCACCGCAACAGAATCATTCTCATCCACTTCCGCCTTTTCACCATCTACACTTACCGGAATCACCTGAGAGGTTACGGAGGTATTAAGGTGTTCAACTTCTATAAAATACTCTCGTTCGCTGCCTTCGCCCCATTCGTTGCTTTTCGTATACATTTGACGGGTCAGCTTTACATTATTGATCACATTGCAGGTATGATATCGTAAAGTCACTGTTTTTTCGTAGAGAAGATCATTACTATATCGGGAAAAATCTTCTTCCCAGATTCTCACTATTACATTCTTCTCTTTCATATTCTGAGTGACCATTTTAATTGATACAACATCACCTGTTTTAGCATTTTTCAAAGTCTTTCCAGTTCCGTCCGTAAACTCAGCACTTAAGATTTTCCCTTCAGGATCTGCCTGTTTCTTAGCAGCCGGACTTTGGGGAAACTTTGCGGTTTCTTCTTTAGGTTTGGGCTTATTTATCTTTTCTTTATGGGGCGAATTAACCGGAGGTTTTGCAGAGGTAGATTTAACCTCATCTGATTTCGGTTTTTTGACGGGATCAGGAAGATGGGTAGGATTCACGACGTTTACATTAGGGCTTGCTACCAGAATATGTTTGGAAACCAATTCTGCAGTCACATAATATTCATGAGTATTGTCTTCGCTCCGGTCACCTTTTGCCAGCCCGGCATTGGCAATCTGAACTGCCATTGTATAACTTGGAAGCCTGAAAACAACCCGAGCAATACCTTGATGATCCACTTCTCCGATCAAAGGCATAGGATTAATTCTATTCATCATATTGATCACCGGATCGTGTCCCTTTCCTATCGCATCATCTTCCCAAAGAGTAAAAGAAACTTTCTGCCCGAACATTCCTACACAATGCGCCTTTACAATTAAAGTTTCAGTATAATGCAGCCGCTTTCCCTTCGGTAATCGTTGTCCATTAATATCCAGTATATCCACACGGGTTATTTTGGACTCTTCTGCTTCCTGTGGCTTTATATAAAACTCTCCTTTGTCTTTCCCTCTGGTTACCACAATTTTTAAAGACTTATACTGAAGACTTTTATGGGTAAATTTATACGTGATATGTTCGCCTTCCTTTGTATTTCCAGTAGCTATCCGCCAGCCTTTTTTATCCTGTACGTGAAGATTCCATTGGATTTTAGGAGAAAGAGATAACAAAGCATTGGAAGTCATCAGATTATCAAATGCAGAAAGTGAATACATTTCTGTATTTCCAACAATAGGTTTTATATTCCCTGTAATTATCAATTTTGCCATTTGTATCAGTTTTTAAACTCATTATTCATAAATCGGATCCGGTTCTTCCAACTCTTCCTGCGATTCTTTCAGATCAAGGAACGGATTAATCATATGATAGCTTTGGGTATCAGCCATGGTAATGCTCTGTCTGTTGATTGTAGAAGTCTGCCCATGTTCTTTTACTGTAATTTTCCTTCCTGTACTACACATCAGTTCAGAGATCTCCGAAAGACAGCTTCTATCCATTACTTTTACATTAGGATATGTTTTCTGCCATTTTCCGGCAGGAGCAAATGCACAAGGCAAATAACCGTTTGAAGTGGGCTTTAATTTACATTTCCCAAAGCTTGGTCCTGCAGGATTGAACTGTATATCATCTTCTGTTACGGCAAGATGATCTTCTGGTGTTTTCCTGCTATTCCAGTAATGTTTCTGATGGGAGTTTACTTTAAATTGCGGAAACTGATCGCCCTGATTACATTGAGCTTTGCCCTTCTGAATGACAAAATGTTTCCCGTCATGTTCTGATAAGTTTTCTGACATCTATTTGTGTTTTTGGTGATTCAATGATTCATTATTCTGTTATTTTCTCCAGCTCAAAGGTGATGGTCTTCTCATAATCTGCAATCTGGATTTTAAAATCAGCTTTTATTTTCCGGATCGAAAAATCCTCGGAATTCAAACTATAGATGGCAAAATGCTCTGCTGTTAATGATTTGGAATAAAGTTTTGCAAGCGGATCATATTCCTGATCAGTATAATACAGCTCCTGAACAGTACGATAATCTCTTGACTTACCGACCTGTAATATCTCTAAAAATCCAGATTCATACTGTGATAAGACCTGATTAACCATTTCCATTCTGATAGGAGAAGCCGGAGCCAGCCATGAAAATTCACTGTTGTAAGGAACCGAAATATTTCTCATATAAACAGCCTGATAAAACTGCCCTAAGAGAAACTGTATAGCCAATATATTCTTCAGGCTTTCAAACATCACCTGTGGATCAGCTATCTTATGCTTCATTTGATCAATATGTGAAGCAGCATAGGAACCGGAGTGATATTTCTTTAATTCTTCAATTTCATCAATGATTTGACCAATATCTTTATGAGTTTGAACATCGGTAAGGTTTCCTGCATGATCCACCACGAATGTAATCGGATAAATAACTCTCACAAAAGCAGAAGCCAGCGTATTAATTTTTTCTTCCGGCTCCTGACCATCTTTTTTAAAATCACTCATTGAAAAATCGATATAATACCTCTCTTCTTTTTCTTTGATAAAGCTAAAGTTCAGGGTATAGGCATACTCGCTTTTTTTAGCTTCATCATCACTTTCGGACTGCTTTACCTGATAATTGCCTTGAAGTTTCTCTATATCGAAAGGGATTTTACCTTCGGAAAACTTGTGATAAAGGCTTTCTCCCCGTTGTTTTATCAATGCATTGATCTGTATAATCTCTTCCGAATCAGGAATATAGATTTTCTGAAGGAGCCTTAATGTCCCTTCTTCAGGAATGATATCAAAAGGCTGGCATCTTTCGTTATGATAGTCCCGAAGATATGTTGGGTTTTCAAGGTTTAAACTCTCTGAAATACTTTCCAGTGTTTCTCCTGATTTTACAAAATAAATGTTCTGCTTCTTAGAATTAATTTCATGAACAGGACCTTCCCGATTCGGGATATTTCTTTCCATAAAGTGTGTTTTTTAATTTCAAAAGTTTTTAAAATTAAAAATCCCGCACCCACATCTTTTTGCATCCGTTTGTTTTTTCATTGTATTTTTTAATGCGGGAATATGTACACAAAAACTGGAGTTAACGTATTCATACACATTATAAAAAAATAAGGCTGCCTCATAGAGACAACCTTATATATCAATAAGCGTTTAAGCTGTTTTTATTTATAATCTTTAGAGCTTCTTCTTGGCTCTTTTGCTTCAGGCCATTGAATCGTTTCCCCTTTATCATCTTTAGGCATTGTTCTTTTCTCTCTGTTGGTAAATTCTGGATCTTCGGATGCCATGTAAGCTAATGCAGCCGTTAAGATCACGTTATTTTTCACCTCATCAAAGACAATTTTATCATACGTATCCTTTGTGGTATGCCATGTATATCCAAAATATCCCCAGTTCAGAGATCCCAAAGAAAACCCTGGTACTCCGGCTGCTACGAACGATGCATGATCAGAACCACCACCGCCAGGCATTCCCGGGAAGTCGGTTTTGATGTGGCTTCTTACTGCTTTCGGAACTCCATCAAGCCATTTTCCGATATAATCATAGGCTTTCACAAATCCTTGTCCGCTGATATTTACCACACGTCCTGTACCGTTATCCTGATTGAATACAGCCTGTACTCCTTTTATAATCTCAGGATTATCTGCTACAAAGCCTCTTGAACCGTTCAATCCCTGTTCTTCACTTCCCCAAAGTCCTAAAACAATCGTTCTTTTGTTGTTTGGATAGTATTTTTTAAGGATTCTCATTGCCTCAAGCATTGTCAGTGTTCCCGTTCCGTTATCTGTTGCTCCCTGAGCGCCGTCCCAAGAATCAAGGTGAGCAGAAAGAATTACATATTCTTCAGGCTTTTCTTTTCCTTTGATCATTCCGATGGTGTTAAAGCTCTTCGCTTCCGGTAATACTTTAGATTGAGCATCGATCTTTATTTTAGGCTGAGCTCCCTTTTCTGCCATTCTGTAAAGCATTCCATAATCCTCCACATCAATGTCAATCATTGGAATTTTGGATGTTTTTGCTCCAAAAATTCTGTTGGCTCCCATTATTCCGGTCCAGTTTGAAATAGCGATTCCTGCTGCTCCTGCATTTTCTAACGCCTGAGGAAGGGTATTGTTATCATAACCAATATTCTTTACATAAGCTGTAAAATCTTTGGCAGCCTGTGCTTTTTCTTCTTTAAGCTTTTCATAAAGTTCAGGGGTAGCAAATTCTTTAATCTGCTCATCGGAACGTCCTATCTTCTGATATTGTGCCATCAGCACGATTTTTCCTTTTACAGATGGAAGCCATTTATCAAATTCTGCTTTATTTGAAACTTTGGGAAGAACCACTACTTCAGCTTCAATTGCTTTTTTAGTAGCAGGGCTCCATGCCAACTGCGTTGCAGCCAGTGATTTTACACGTGGAAATACCATATCTACATGGGTAGTTCCTCTCTGCCATCCTTTCCATGTTCCAAACTGCTGAAGATTGGCGTCTATTCCCCATGAACGAAGCTTTCCTGCACTCCATTCATTAGCAGCAAGCATCTCCGGAGTTCCCACTAAACGGGGTCCTATCCCATCCAGAAGCTCGTATGCCATTCCTTCAAGCTGGGAATTGTTATTTACTTCATCTACAAAACTTTTTACGATAGGATTCAGGTTCTCCTTTGAATCTACCTTTACCTGAGCCCATGAAAACTGGGTAGCCAGCATGACAGCCGGTACTGCAAAAAATCTATTTATCCTCATAATGTATATTGATTGGTTTAAAGATAGCAGAAATTACGGAGATAGTGAAGGAATGTGCATAAAATCTACATTTCTTTCAATATTCCACACACTTTTCAAGTTGAAAAACATGAATATAGCAATGTAATTTTATTTCCCGTTCACAAACGTCTGCTCTTCCTCTGAAAGTAAAATGGTATTATTCTTACTTTCTTCCACCGGAACGTTTTCCCAGATATTTTTACTGAAATCTACTCTTGGTGTAAGTCCGTTATCATCAGATTTTTTAAAGGTATTGTAAATCAGTTCTCTACTCATACTTTTCACATGCTTTACTCCTTTGTAAACGGCTATATAATTATAGCCTTCCAGCTTATTCAATGCAGGAACATATACTCCATTATTTTTATAAAAATCAAAAACAAGTAATGCATTTCCAAGCTGGTAATCATATTCTGTTCCGTCAGCCGTTTTCCTTTTAACCATCGGATAGTTTTCCTGTAGATAATGGATTTCAAAGTAAGTAATGACTTTATCCGCTTTATTGTATTTAAACTCACCTTTCATATCAATTCCTGATCCGGATTTGATTGTAAAGACGACCTGCTGCTCATCCCTTTCTTCAAACACCATCCACCCCGTAGATTTTGTTCCTTTGGTTTTTAAATGAAACAATACCCTGTTTAATTCAAAGTTGAAGAAATAGTTGCCCATATATTCATGAGAGAATTCTGTAGTTCCTGTAGTGAAAATATTATCTGATTTTATTTTCTTCAGGTACTTCACATTATTGAGCTGCATCTGAAGAATATTATCATAATCTTTTTGGAATCCATCCTTATAATTATAATAATTTCCCTTACTCCAAAGCTTAGTTTCTGCAATGGTCAGGAAATAAAGTTTATCATTATCACTCATTTTCTCCTTGTAAACCACATCATAAAGCGATGGTTCTCTATAATATCTTTTCTTGTAATTTTTACTTACATCTTCAAAAATTTTTCTGAGGTCTACACTTCCCATTTTAACTTCCTCAATATCTTTGTACGCCCTTTTCAGCTTTATTACTGAATTGAATTGAGTCGCTTTTACGTTTTGAAAACCAGAAGCTGAGATCTCAAATCCTGAAGCACTCTGATCCACCGGGGCAAACCCGTCTTCATTGGTATAAACAATCTGATTGGAAAGAATAATTCTGGCATTGGGAACCGGAGTTTCTGTTTCTGCATCTACTACTCTAAGTTTCTGAGCAGAGAAAATCCCAAAAAAGAAAATAAATAAGAAATAATAGTTTTTCATAATAGCCTGTAGCATTGGTGCCCCTAAAATACAAATAATCCGGGCTATTTTCACTGATGAGTGTAAAATTCAATAGTATTACAGAAAAAGCAGTTTCCAGAGCATTTAAAGGCATATGGAATCAGTAACAGAACTATTTTTAATCTTCTATTTTCGGATTGGTTATAAAAGAGATAGGAGCTAGAGAAAAAGTTTAGTTAACCTTAATATAAGAAACAGCTTTTTTAAACGTAAAGGATAAACGATGCAAATGCTTTATTTTAGGAAGCTAAGAAGTGTGACTTTGTCGCTGAAGAAGCTATATGGATATGCATTCGCTTAGAAAAAAATGCCACGAATTCACGAGTAATTCTAGATTACATCTTTTTTAGGATTATTGATGATCTCCAAATCTCTACCATTCATGTTGATTAGTATATATTCTCTGAAATGACACATCAGAATTGTCAAAATAAGGAAATAAAAAAACCGGCTCCAAAAGCCGGCTAAAGGAGAATTACTTCTTAGCTTCTTCTACAGAAACTTTTCTGAATTCTTTGAACAATTTGCTTAATTCTAAAGCTGATTTACGAGCTCTAGTTCCAGCTGCTTTGTTTCCTTTTTCCGCTTGTTGGTTTGCCTCAGTAGTGAACGCTTCAAATTCTGCGTTGATTTTTTCAATTAGTTCTTTCATTATATTTAAAAATTTAGGCTGCAAATATAGGTTTTATGGTGATTCCAGCCTAGCTGGAGTGAAAAAAGTTTAGCCAAAATCATTAAAATTTTAACATATTTCTAGTCTGAAACCGATTTTTATCGACTTCACGCCCATAAATGCTCTTAGAAAACCAGATTTCATCGTCAATACGTCGAGTTTAAATACAAAAAATCCACGTTATTCTGTTTCTTATTTTTATATTAAATTTGGAAAAACGACTTAACCCATGTTCAAAAAACTATTTTTCCTTATTTTCATCTTACCTCTGCTCGCTTATTCCCAGGATAAGGTCAGCTATAAGATTTACTATGATGAAGATCTTGCTAAAAATGGTTTGAAAGTACAGGTGGATTATAAACTCAAAAAAAGCTCTGACACTTTATCTTTTTATTATGCTAATGAAAATTGGGGCGAGAATGACCTTTTTAAAAACTTTACCATATTAAAGGAAGAAAACCCTGGTATTACTTTCGAAATTAAGCCGGAAAACAATGCCATAAAGGTTTACCAACAAAGGGGATCTGTATTTTCTCTTACTTACCATATCAAGCAGGATTTTAAAGATCCGAATTATAAGATTTTTAACCGTCCAAGAATTAATAATACCTTTTTTCATCTTTTGGGTAAAAGTCTCTTCGTGGTTCCTCAGTTATTCACCAAAGCACCCGATGACAAAGAGTTTGATTTCTCAATTGAATGGATAGGTTTCCCTGAGCAGTTTAAGCTTCATAATAATTTTGCTTCTCAGGTTCAGAAACAAAAGATCAGAACAACGCTCTGGGAAGGTTTTTATAATTCTGTTTTTATAGGTGGAGATTATCGTTTTTATTCCTTTAAAATTAAAGATAAGCCTGTATATTTTGCTTTAAGGGAATCGTGGAATAATGGTCTTTCTGATGATTTTCTGTTTTCCAATCTTAAAAAAGCGATACAGTCTCAAAGGGATTTCTGGCAAGATTATGATCAGGATTATTTTACGGTAACCATGACTCCTACCGTTTCTCAAAAAGACAGCCTATATAAAGGATACAGTACTACAGGCTCTGCAATCAAAAATGCTTTTATGATTCAGGGAACCAATAATCCTTTTAATAATAAGAATTCTTTCCTGTATCTTTTTCATCATGAGCTGATGCATGAATGGATCGGCAATAAAATAAAAAATAAGAATGAGGAGCTTAACTATTGGTTCAGTGAAGGTTTTACTGATTATTATACCTATAAAAACAGGCTTAGAATAAAGGATATTTCTCTTGATGAATGGCAAAAGCTGTTCAATAGTGAAGTGATCAGAAATCATTGGAAGAATCCGCAGAAAAACATTCCGAATTATAAAATAAGGGATGACTTCTGGAAAAGCAGAGAGGTAGAAAAGGTTCCCTACAGGCGAGGATCTATTTTTGCATTCTGGCTGGATAATCAGATTATGCTGAAAACCAATGGTCAAAAATCTTTGGATGACCTGATGCGTGAGCTGCTAAAAATATGTACTGAAAAGAAAGTAAAATTCACTGATGAATTATTTCTGAATCTTGTGGAGAAATACCTGGATAGAGACATCAGTTATTTTTTTCAAAAACATATGATTAACGGGGAAGATATTGATCTTGTCCAAGAAAGATGGATTGACGGCATAAGTTTTCAAATAACAGACCATATTCCACAGATACAGATTGATAGAAATAAAGATGTAAAGTATGGGGAATGATAAAGCTTTAAAGGAGAAAATCATTCACTTTTCCCCCTGTCTTTTCTAATAAAAGAATGCTTTCTGAAGTGATTCTTTCTGCAAAAACGACACGAAAATGGTGATCATATTTATCTGTAAAGGAAAAAGTATCTCCGGGGGTAAATAAAATTCTGTTGTCTTCACAATACTGATAGAATTTTTTCATATCCATATTCTCCGGCATTTGCGCCCAGATACTATAACCTCCCTGTGGTCTGTGGAAGTAAGAGCCCTCAGGAAATGATTTTCTTAACACATCAAGCAACTGAGCCGCCTGCTGACTGAGATTTTTACGAAACTGCCGTAAATGTCTTTCATAGCTGTTTCCTTTCAACAACTTAAGGATAAGCTCCTGATAAATAGGAGAAACTGATCTTCCTAAAACAAATTTTGTTCTTTCCGCTTTTGAATAAGAACTACCTGCATGTAACCATCCCAAACGAATACCCGGAGCAAGGGTTTTTGAGAAGGAAGAATAGATCATCACCCAGCCTTTTTGGTCAAAACTTTTGATACAGGAAGGTCTTTTTTCTTCAAAATAAAGATCAGAATAGATATCATTTTCAATTACATACAACTGTTGAAATTCAGCAACTTCTACAATTTTCTTCTTAACTTCATCAGTCATCGTGATCCCTGTTGGATTATGGAAACTCGGAGTCACAATTAATGCCCGGATATTACTTTCAGCAGCTATGTTCTGGAAATATTCTATATCAAAACCACTTCGGTAATGCACCGGAATTTCAATGACCTTCAACCCAAGATTTGCAATCACTTCTAATACTGAAAATACACATGGACTGTCTACAGCAACGGTATCACCGGCTTTTGTTACAGCGCTCAACGCAATAGTTAAAGCTTGCAAAGCACCGTCCGTAATAATGATTTCATCAGGATTAAGCTTACAGTCAAATCCTCTCATCCGTTTGGCAATCTGAATTCTAAGCTCTTCCAGTCCATTAGGTGGATAATATCTCAATAATGAAGCTCCTTTCTCCCTAATGACTTCCTGCATGGTTCTGAGGATCAGTTTTTGCGGAATCAGAAGATCACCCGGAACAGCGGTATTAAAGGAACTTGATTCTGAAACCCTTTTGGAAGTCAACATCATATTTTTCATAAATACCTCATCCCGAACAACAACGGGAAGCTTTGTTTTCATTTCAGGAATGGCTTCATCACTTTTATCTGCAACAAAATAACCTGAACGGGGACTGCTTTCGATTAACCCTTTAATCATAAGGTACTCAAAACCGCTTTGTACTGAACTCATACTCAGCTGATATTTTTCTTTTATTGCTCTTACAGAAGGCAGGCGATCTTTACTTTTTAAGATACCACAACGAATCTGTTCTTCAATAACTGCCGTAAAAACTTCATATTCATAGGACTTCACCATATTCTTTCGATCTGTACTGAACAAATTTACAAAATACTTACCTGTATCGGTTGTAATTTAACAAACTGTATCCATTCCGAATGATTTAATCTTATAATTTTGAATAAAAAAAACATGGAGGTTATTTCAAAATTCACCATTGGTTCTGACGAAGGGGTTAATGATCTTTTTACTATTATTAAATCATCTGTCAACAATACATATAAAGAACGCGTTTCGCAAGAGGATATCCAAAAGTATATTGAAGATTGGGATCCGAGGAAAATGATCAATGAGTTGAATGATCTTTCAAATCAGTTAATCATTACTTATGCCGATCATCAGCCTGTAGGATATGGCATTATAAAAAGTGGTTCTGCCTATCCTAGTTTTTCAGAAGAGAAAAGGATTACAGAGCTTGAATTTGTGCTTCTTCAGAAGTATGATATTCCGGAAATCCGCCAGTCTCTTTGGAAGAAATGCAGATCAGCGGTATCATTTACGGATATTATATGGACCAACGTTTTTACTGAAGATCCTTTACTTGAATTTTTAAAAGAAACAGGTTTCACCATTAAGGAAAATGCACAAACCAATCCTTTTCAGCTTCCTTCTTATATCGTAGAAATGCAGATCAGCAAGAACTAAGAAAATATATAAGGTCATATCAATCAGGATAGGTGAATCTAAAAGACAAAAGATTTACCTATCTTTGATTTTTATAATTCTGAAATAATGAGCGCTCAACTTGAAACTATAGAAGACTATTATAAACGTACCAGCAGAAGTCTTGTGAAAATGTCGGATGCGGATTTTGAGTCCGGAAAGTCTCATTTCAACATTATTCCGCGAAAGTATTGTAGTTTTAAAAGCCCTTATAACCGACGGGATTATTATAAAATATGCTTCATTATAGGAAAAGGAACGGCTCATTACGGAACCCATACACTTCATGTTGACCGCCCTGTACTCTTCTTCCCATCTCCCAATATTCCTTATACCTGGCAGTGTGATGATGATTTTCAGGAAGGCTACTCGTGTCTGTTTAATCAGGAGTTTTTCAATGTAAATTCAGAATTTAATCTGTTTAAAAAGACTTCATTGTTCAAGGAATGGAGCAAACCGTTTGTATTTTTGAATGAGGAACAGATAGAATTGACCACCATGTATTTTGAGCAGATGTACAAACTGAATCATTCTTCGTATCCGTTTCGTTGTAGTGGGATTAAAAGCAATCTTGCCTCTCTCCTGCACCTTGCTCTGGAAAACCGTGTGGAAGATGTAAGCCTCAATGAGCTTCCTGCCAATGTACGTTTGTATAAGTTATTCGATGAGTTGCTCAACAAGCAGTTTCCTTTGGACTCTCCTGCCTATCCATTAGCTTTAAAAACAGCTTCTGATTTTGCAGATCACCTGAATGTACATGTGAATCACCTGAATTCATCGGTAAAATCTGTCACCAACCTTACCACAACTCAGATCATTAAGGAAAAAATGTTTGAAGAATCTAAAAACCTGCTGAAATATACGAATTGGGATATTGCTCAGGTGGGCTATACTCTTGGTTTTGAACAGCCCGCTCATTTCAATAATTTCTTTAAAAAGCATGCGCAAACTTCACCTTTGAAATTTAAGAACTCTTTTTAAATATTTGAATTTTGTAATTTTTGCTTTGTCTTTTAAAATTCACTTTTCTATTTCCTGATGTATTTTTGCATTGTAAAAAATGAATGAATATGTTGAGAGAAGCATCTGAGAAACGCATCAGATTAATAACCATTATGGCATTTGTGTCTATCCCTCTTTCGGGGTTTGTCACTGATATTTACCTGCCTTCTTTTCCTTCTATGGCAAAGGAAATGATGGTTTCGGAAAAAGATATACAGATTACTTTAACTTCTTACCTATTAAGTTATGGAATTTCCCAGTTATTCGTGGGCGGAATTCTGGACAGCATTGGTCGTTATCGTCCTAAGTTAATTGCTTTGCTTGTTTTAATGCTGAGCAGCATTTTAATCACTACTACAAACAGTATTTTTTTAATATGTATGCTTCGTATCCTTCAGGGAATTGCAGTTTCTGTACTTGTTGTGGCTACGCGCGCTATATTTGTAGATATTTATGATTCGGAAAGGGTAAAACATTACTTAAGTTATTTTACAATCACCTGGTCGCTGGGTCCTATTCTGGCTCCTTTTCTCGGCGGGTATCTGGAAAAGCTTTTTAACTGGCACGCTAACTTCTACTTTCTGGCTTTTTATGCAGGATTTATATTCCTGTTTGAATGGTTCTTCAGCGGTGAAAGTCTTCCACAGAAAAAGAAACTTGATCTTTCTGAGAACATAAGCCTTTATAAAATGATGCTCAAAAACAAAATCTTTATGTTGGGAATCATCATCTTGGGATTAAGCTATTCCATTGTGATGCTATTCAATATTACCGGACCGTTTATTATTGAAAATACATTTCATTTTACGCCTGTAGTAATCGGATATTGTACTTTGATTTTAGGTTTTTCATGGATGATAGGTGGTTTCCTGGGAAAAAGAAGATTAACATTAGATTTTAAACCAAGAATATTACAGCCGATTATCCTTCAATTGATTCTGATTGCTGGGCTGATCGCTACAAGTTACTTTGCAGAAAGTCTTTTCATCATGATTCCTTTTGCATTCTTTATCCATATTTGTTCTGGAATTCTGTTCACCTCGTTTTTCACGACAAGTATGTTATATTTTCCTAAAAATGCAGGAACTGCTGGTGGTCTGATGGGTGGTTTGGTATATGTAATCACTTCCGTTACCAGTTTTATTATTTCTGTAAGCGGAACTGTGGCAGATCAAAAGGATCTTTCATGGCGATACCTGATCATTGCCTGCCTACTTTTTGGAATCATTTTATTTATGAATCAAGCCGTTAAAAAAGAAAAAGCAGTGAATTAATCACTGCTTTTATATTTTTTAAGCACAAACCTTTAAATACAGCGGTAATTTATCTTAACGCTAACGAACACGAAGATATTAACAAAAAGCTTATATAATTAGAGCGCAAAGGCGTTTCACTCAGCAATATGAACTTACTCTCATTTGCTGAACGAAGTGCCATAGCGAGCGAAAAAAAAAACCACACTATTATTTTGCTTTGCGTTAAAATTCCTAATATTTCCTGATCTGCACAGAAGATACACTCTCCATTCTCCCACTCTTTCCTGTTTTTTTTAATAATCCTGTTTCGGGATCTCTTTTAAACACGGTAGCATTTCCGCTACCAGCATTAGTGGCGATTAAAAATTTTCCGGTACTGTCAATAGCAAAAACTCTTGGATGTTTTCCACCTGTAGGCTGATACCCTACTGTTTTCAGTGTTCCATCGTTTTGAATTGAAAATATGGCAATATTATTCTCACCTCCACGATTCGAGGCATATAGAAACCTCCCATCCGGGGAAATATGAATGTCTGAGCTTTCAAAATTATCCTTGGTCTCATCTGAATGTGTATTCATCCTCTGAATACTTTTTAAAATGCCATTTTCGTATGCATAAGCACTCACCGCTCCTGCCATTTCTTCAATGCAATAAGCAAACTTACCGTTTGGATGAAAAGTAAAATGCCTTGGTCCGCTTCCCGGAGTAGTGGGTGTAAAAGGTACTTCAGCAGCTTGTAAAGGTTCTGGTTTATTGCTATCAAACTTATAAGCCCTAATCTTATCAGCACCTAAATCGGGCAAAAAAACATAATTATAATCCGGAGAAAAAACGGTAGAATGAATATGGGCACGGTCTTGTCTGTCCGGGTCTATACTTCCTTCCGAAAACTGAAAATTCTGAACACTTGACTCTATCCTTCCGTGTTCAGTAAGAGGATAAACAGAGGTACTTCCTTCGGTATAATTCCCCACCATCAGCCACTTGCCATTTTTATGAGCAGATACATAAACAGGATTTTCGCCGCCACTTTTTTGGCTATTAATGAATGTCAATGACTTTTTTTCGGGATTAAATTCAAAACTGCTTACACTGCCACCGTTCTTCGTTTTACTTTCCGTACAGGCAAAAATATATTTCCCATTGGGAGATAAGGTTAAAAATGAAGGATTAACTATTCCTTTAAGAGAGGTTACTTTCGAGAGTTTACCTTTGTCTGTATTAAGTTTATAAACATAGATTCCATCTTTCTCTTTATCTCGGTTAAATGATCCGAAAAACACATACGTATCCTGTGCTGATAATTTTATACCTGATAAAATCACAAGCATCACGCTTATTACCCTTTTCAATTTTTATTAGTTTTTTAAATGTTGGGGGGAATATAATAGTTGAAACGCAAATATATGGAGTCATTGGTATTTAATGTGTTAAATATTTGATAATTTATATAAAAACAGGGTTTAATTTAAATAAATCACATTTCAAATCTATTACCAATTACCAACATTTCTGTTCATGCTTATTTAAAATAATTCTAAACTAAGTGAAAACAGAACTCTACAAAACCCCTTCATATAAAGGCTTTCAAAGAAACAATAAACACATCCAAATAAAAATTACGTATAAATACTGAATCTTTTGCAATCATATCTAATTATTTTTGAATAAACAAAATTGATAACAATGGATAGCTTAAAAAACAAACAATTATTTCTAAAAAAAGAGATGAGTTTTGCAATGGTATCCCGAAAAGTGTGACAGACTTAGTGAATCAACAGGCTGCTCCTCATAGTGGGAGCTGAAGATACTTTAACATCAAATTTTAACGAAATGATTATTAACAAAATCCTCAACGTCGATGATTATTATTTCGACGTGTTTATGTCGATCTCAGAAGCGCTCACCGGATTATCTGCTAACGAACTACAGTCTACCGGTCTTGCTACAGATTATTACACCTACATTTTAAAGAGTTTAGAAGGTCCCACCTTCGTAGAATTCCTTACAATTTCCAAAGACATTCTCGATAAAGCGACTACTAAAAATGAACTAAAGAATGCCATTACATCACAAATCATAGCTAATTCCGGGATGAATGATATGGCTGGGAAACTGATGACGCTTTGGTATCTGGGAACCTGGGAAGGTGCTTATATTAATGACCGCTCTTATAAAGAAGGTCTTGTCTGGAACGTTATGCACGCTCATCCGCCTGGTGCTAAACAACCTGGTTATAAATCGTGGAATATTCAACCTGTAAACAGTAACTCATGAGCCAGAACGAAATAAAAAAAGATGTGATCATCGTAGGAACGGGGATCGCAGGATCATTGATCGCAAAACTTCTTACCGATCATGTATTTGACAGCACAAAAGGAAAAATGGTTCATCGTGCAGATGCTCAGAAGTCTGATAACATTCAAGAGTTATCTGTATTGATGTTTGAAGCCGGACTGGAAGCCGGAACGGAACTGGATTCGGTATCCTCCATGACTAATTATAATGAGTATATCCGTACTTATTATATGGAGGCAGCAAAAGTTCCCAATTCTCCGTACCCCAATCTGAAACAGGCTCCTTCACCGAATGTTCTGGATATGGAACAAATTACTCCCCCATTTCCTGACAAAACTGGGTATCTGGTACAGTTCGGACCTATGCCGTTTGCCAGTGATGCCATCAGAGTTGGTGGCGGAACAACCCTTCACTGGCTGGGAACAACTCCAAGGATGCTCCCTAACGACTTTAAGCTTACGGATAAATACGGGATTAAAGTAGATCACCCCAATAGTAAGGAAAAAACTTCCATCAACTGGCCTATAGAGTATGAGGAATTAAAGCCTTATTATGAAATGGCAGAGTTTGAAATCGGGGTTTCCGGTAATGTTTCGAGACAGGAATATCCTATTTCTGAAAGTATGGAACAATATTATGGTGATTATGTTTTCCCGATGGAAGAAATTCCTCAGAGTTATATGGATCAAAAGATCATTGACGGGCTTTCAGGAACAAGCGTTCAGCTAAATTCTGAAAATATCCCGCTATTATTGGTACCATCGCCGCAGGGAAGAAATTCTATTCCGAATCCTAAATACGGAAATACAAGGATCATTAAAGCTGAAACACAGGATACAGGCTACAAACTTGTTCTAGACAGTTCTGAAAAAGAGGAATATAAAGCTTTAGGCTCCGTCTGGAATCCTTATATGGGTGAACGCTGTGAAGGAAATGCTTCATGTGTACCGATCTGCCCTGTTCAGGCTAAATATAATGCATTAAAGACTTTGAAAAAAGCTCTATACAAGATCAACGACAACAACAACCTCAGCAGAAATCATAATCTCGAAATAAAGGCTCAGAGTGTTGTCTACAAGCTAAGTGTAGATCAGAATGATAAGGATAAAATTTCAAAAGTTCATGTAAGAAGATATACTTCAAAGGATAAAACGGATTTTATTGAAGAAGCATTCGATACTTCGAACACAATTGTTATTCTGGCAGCCAATGCTTTTGAGAATCCAAAGATTTTATTGAATTCTAAATACATGGTAATGGAAAACGGCAAAAAAGTTGAAAAAACAGCGGCTAACCGTAGTGATCAGGTAGGAAGAAACCTGATGGATCATATGGTGATGCTTACATGGGGGCTTTTCCCTGAAGCTGTCTATCCGTACAGAGGTCCTGGTTCTACTACCAATATTTCGTCTTTCCGTGATGGAAATTTCAGAGGAGATTTTTCTGCTTGGATTTCTCCGCTTGACAATTGGGGCTGGGGCTGGCCAGCATTTTCTCCAGGATCTGATGTGGGAGAATTTATCGAAAAGGGATTTTTTGGGGCAGAGTTACGAAATGCTTTAACAGATAGGCTTTCCCGCCAGGTTTTATTTCATTTTGAAATTGAGCAGCTTCCACACCCAAACAACAGAGTGACGATTAATGATCAGTATATGGATGCTTTAGGAATTCCGCGCCCTGTAATTCATTATGCCTTGACAGATTATGAAATGAAGGCTATGGAACAGGCAAAATCAGCTTCGGACCAGATGTTTGAAAGACTGGGAATTAAAGATTTCACTTCTTACACCGAGGCAGATAAAAACTCTGTCATGTACAATGGAGTAAGATATTCTTACAACGGAGCGGGTCATATTGTAGGAACTCACAGAATGGGTTCTTCCCCGGATGATTCTGTCACAAACAGCTATTGTAAATCCTGGGATCACCCGAATTTATATATCGTAGGGGCTGGAAATATGACCACTCTGGGAACTTCAAATCCTACTTTAACTTTATCTGCATTCACTATTCGTTCGGTGGAATCTATATTAGCCGACCTTGAAACTCAACTTAAAAATTAAAATCATGAGACAAAGACTTATCAATAAAACAGAACCACAGGAAACTTCATCACCATCTTCCAGAATCGCTGGCAGAAGCGCCGTTGTTGCTGAAGCTACATCATTACAATCTTTATTATTTGATTCCAATATCAATAGAGAAGAATGGATTGAAGGATTGAAACATCACAGTAAAATTTTAACTAATCTTTTGCTTAACGACCAGGTTAAAGAATTCGATCAGTATTTAAGATCTGAATTTAGTTCCGAACTTCCTGAAGGAAAAAAAGGACTAAAAGATATAGATTACCGCCCGGTTTTACAGGATCTGCTGCAAACAGCTATTCTTATTGAGCACTCTACTATTCCGCCTTACCTTACCGCTTTATATTCTATTCAGGACGGAACTAATGCATTGGCATCTCAAATCATCAGAAGTGTTGCTGTAGAAGAAATGCTGCACCTGATCATGGTCTGTAATGTTTTGAATGCTATTAATATTCAACCTTCAGTCAATAAGCAGCAAAACTACCCTACTTATCCAATGAAATTGCCTATGAATGTCGATTTCTATGTAGGTTTAGAAACATTTTCTACCAATAGCATTGCTACATTTATTGCGATTGAAAGTCCAAGTAATCCTTTGGTAAAAGCACCACAATCAGCTCCTGAAGTTGAATCAGAAAGGGTATTTGCTTCAAGATCTGTAGCACAGCAGGAAAGCAATTTCTGGACTCTGGAAAATATGAAGGGTTTCATTATGGAAAACGTACATACCATTGGTGAGTATTATGATGTTTTATTTTTCTATATCACCATTTTCCAGATTATCGCTTATTACAACGAGCATGGTACGCTTCCACAAAGCTTCAATGATATCAATACGGGAGGTATTTTCACCGGAGATCCTTCAAAACAAATCCGTCCTGAGCAATATTACGGAAGTGGTGGAAAATTACATTCTGTAGAAGCTTTGGAAGGTGTAATCGCTGTTTTCCAGGAAATCAAAGGTCAGGGAGAAGGCGCTGATGATTCTATTTTTGATGTGGATCCGTCTCAGTTTGAGGAGGGTGCAGAACTGGCGCATTATTTCAGATTTAAAGAGATCTTCCATGAACATTTTTACGTAGGTGGAAACTACAAGCCTTTTATGGACGAGAATGGAATGATGCCTGTAACAACTCCTCCAACAGGAAAAGCATTGGAAGTTAACTGGAATGCGGCTTATCCTATGAAAGAAAACCCTAAACTGAGTGACTATTCCGGTAATGCAGAATTACACGCTCAGGGAGTTGAATTCAATAAAACTTATAGAAAGTTATTAGATGCAATTCAAAGTGCTGTGGAAGGTAACCAACGGGAACTTGAAAAATCAATTATGTACATGTATGCCCTGAAGGAACAAGCTGTTAATCTATTAAAACAGCCTTTGGATTCTCAGTATAATGCGGGACCTACTTTTGAATATATCGATCTATAATCATAAAACTAATATATCATGCTTAAACGTAAAAAAGAAAATCTTGGGACGGATGGACAGGTTCTCCGTCAAAGAGTAAGTGAAAACCGAGGGTATTTAGAACAGTTAATGGATGGCTATTCAAAGCTTGCCATTGATGATCCTGTGACTCCTTTTAAAGAAGAAAATCTTGATGAAATAGGAAGAAATGTAGATTATGGTATTCTGGAAGCCCTGAACGGAACCTGGGTGAGTTATAATGTGAACTACAACAACAATATTACCAAGCCTTCATTAGCTAGTGGAATTCATACCACCATTATGCCTTCTCCAGGTACAAACCCGGGAACGATTCCCGGAAAGTTCAGTTTTGACTGTGAGGAATATATTGAAAAATTAACTTTTTCTCTGGTGCCGGGAGGAGTTCGAAACCGTGGGGGTGCAAGTGAACTGTTTTGTGGGGCTGTTAAATATGAACAAACCATAAAAAGCGTAAATACCGTAGAAGGACAAGATGCTTTAAAATATACTCCTATTCATGAAGAAAACGGAATGTACCTTTGGCTGAGTGATGTTTATAACCATGCTGCCACCAAAGAATCCATTGAAAAAGATCGTGGTATCCATGCTGTTTCAACATCGGATGAGAAAAACTACGGTTATAAAGGAAAATATAGAGATGAACCTCTTCTAAGAATTTCTCCGGATGGGCAGGAAAAGAAATATATTCTTCAAAGTGAATTACAGCCGGGACAGCCTTATTATGAAATCATTCCGGCACAGGAATTAAAGCCGGGTGCTGGGCTTGATGGTCCTTATTTCATCCCCGACTACTCTATTTCACGAAGCGGCGTCATTCCTCATGGCAGTACTATTACTTTACTGGGTGATATTGCTCCTCAGGGAAACAGTTATCTGATCACAGGTTCTCCTGTATTCCCTTATGGCAAAGAAGCATGGCAGCCTAAACATCTTTCTATTTCACGTACAATGGGAGGCGCAGGAGTAAAGCCTGATGATCTTATCGATCTTGATAAGCCAGCACCAGACTGGGTACATGAAACTCTGGATGATGTAAACGACAAAGGCTCTAATAAAATCTACACTCAGCGAATTCTTGCCGATGATCTGTATCCTTATTCTGTAAGACCGGATTTGAGACTTCGTGATACATTAAAAGGTCAGGAAGTAAGTAATTATGTTCTGGTTAAAATGACTTCCAAAATGAAAACCGGTGCACAGGGTGGAATTTTGAATGTTCCGTTTGTAAACCGCTTCGTTCCCACTGTGAATGTGGATATGCATATGTGGATAGAAACTGTCATTGAAAATGGAAAAGAAATTCTTCAGCTGCAATATGAGCAAATTGTTTTCTTTGAATTTGATTTTGGAAATGATGGAGGTACCACAAGCTGGCCTCATATTCAGACCAACACACTCCGTAAACTGGAAGATATTCCTGAAGATCAGAGAAAAGTGATCGAAGAACAGTTCTTCGCAAAACCAGACCCTATTACTGGCAACACAATCAATCCACCAGTAGGATGTCCTTATCACAAAGAGTAAATCATCTGTAAATTATAATAAGTAAAGAGGTAAGCAATTGCCTCTTTTGTTATTTAAAATTTAAAAGAGAGGTGAACATATCCAGTACACTATAAGTTGTCATAGCTTTGTTTCAACAGGAAAGATACGGCTCCTTTAATTTTATCACGTCCTTTAAGGCTGTCAACGTCTACTCCGCAAAAAATATTACCGTTTATTTCAGCAAACATATTCAGATAATACAGCCCGGAAACCATAATAGCCATTATCGCACGAAAATCTTCACAACGATCTTCAAAATAAGAGTCTATCATCAGGTTAAAAATATATTCTCCGTTCTCTTCCTGGGTATCAGTAAGTTTCTTCAGTGATTTTCGGGATTCAGACAGGCGCCAAAGTAGCAGCTTTTGAGCTTCTTTATTTTTGTAAACATAATCATACTGGGAAAGAAGCATTTCTTCCATAAATATTTTTCCCCCATCATCTAATCTTGGTTTAATTTTTTCAACTTCTTCGGTAGTCATTTTACTCCAGTAATCCTGAGAACGGATATACTCATCAATAAGACCGTTGATGCCGCCAAAATAGGTATAAATCATTTTCTTATCCACACCTGCTGTGGCTGCAATATCATTTATTTTCAATGCTGTATGTCCTTTTGTTCTGAGGATTTCCCCTACTGCATCAAGAAATTTTTCTTTACTCCGCTCCCTGTTCCGGATATTACCCGCTACTGATTTTCGTTCCATGGTTAGTGATTCAATTCTACAAGTTTATGAATTTTTTTAAAACTTTAGACACTTATTAGTGTCTTATTTCATTTTTTTTATATATTTGCACAAACTAACAACCATTCTATATATTTCAAAACACTGTTTAGGATGAGAAAAAGTAAAAACTATTTCGAACACTAAGGGTAAAAGCACTAAATGTAAACAGCACTACTAGATTTCTAATAGTGCTGTTTTTATTTAAAAGCAGGTAAGTTTAAATCATTTGCTATAAGCAGCAACGATCATATAAAATTTACAAGTTATCATAACTTTGTTCCACTAAAAAGGATATTGCTTTTTTAACTCTTTCGCGTCCTTCAGCAGAATTCATATCAAGACCGCAAAAAATACTTCCATTTACAGAAGCAAACATATTCAGATAATAGAGTCCGGAAACCATAATAGCCATTACTGCACGGAAATCTTCAGATTTTTCCTGAAAATGAGGCTCGAAAATATTATCAAAAATATGTTCTCCGTTTTCTTCCTGAGTGTCAATAAGTTTCCTCAAAGACTTTCGGGATTCGGATATACTCCAAAGCAATAGTTTTTGTGCTTCTTTGTTTTTATATACATAATCAAATTGAGACAGCAACATTTCTTCAATAAACTGTTTTCCGCCATCATTGATGTCCGGTATTATTTTATCGATTTTGTCATCTGTAACTTTAATCCAGTAATCCTGTGAACGAATATATTCATCGATGAGACCATCCATTCCTCCAAAATAGGTATAGATCATTTTCTTGTCTACTCCTGCTGTAGAAGCAATGTCATTGACTTTTAATCCTGCATAACCCTTGGTTTTCAGAATTTTTCCAACCGCGTCCAAAAATTTCTTTTTACTACGTTCTTTATTCCGGATACTGCCTGCTGCTGATTTTCTTTCCATGATGAGTCATTCAATTCTACAAGTTTATGAATTTTTTTTGTTATTTTAGACACTTCATAGTGTCTTATTTTGTATATTTGCGCCAAACTAAACCATTCTATATATAGAAAAGCACCATTTAGGTTAAAAAAAATGAAAAACAATTTTGATTACATTAATATTTAATGAATTAAAGTTCCAGACCACACGTAGGATTAAACGAAGAACTTCAGCAAACGGCAATAGCTGGCGACGAGGTAAATGGGTTGAAAATTCTCCGTCAGATGGTTCCCTCAGTAAAAGTAGTGTGAAGAAATGATGATTAATACAATTAATGATTAGGTATTTGAGACTGCAAAAACAATTGCCGTATTAACACAAATGATCATTTTGGATACCGATCACTTGGTAAAAACACTAGATGTAAACAGCACTGTTAGAACTCTAATAATGCTGTTTTTATTTTTGTATTTAATCTGTTTTCACTTTATTTTTTTTTAGTTATTATTGTAAAAACTAATCATCAAAACAAATTAATATCATGAAGAAAATTTTTATTCTATGTGGCTTGGTAGTTCTGACTGCCTGTTCCAATCCTACTGACAAAAAATATAATGAAGCTACTATGGCTGAGGATTTAGAAGCTATAGTCAAAAGCAAAAAATGGAACGAACAGGATGCAGGTTTATTTGCAGCGTGGCTGATAAGATCAAAACTGAAGGGAGAATCTATGGAAAACAAAACTTATCAGGGTATTTTGGAGGAAGCAAAAAAATATAAAGCTGAAGAAGCTTCAAAACAGTAAATTAGTTAATCTAACCAAGAAAAGAGATATTCAAGATATGTTTATCTCTTTATTTTATTCTTTTTAGAAATAGTATGGAATTCATTCTTTTGATGTCATTCCGAGTATTATCTTATTCTAAAATATATCAAATTATGTTTATAAAAATTTTAACTTTATTTTAACATTTCAAATATTGTTGAATTATTATTTTGAAAGATTAATTTTTTAAGTTTTAAAAGATTTTTCTATTTTCCTTATTATCAATATATTTCATCCTTTTATTCTTTATTTTTTAAATTTTTCATTCGCAAAAAAGACCTTTTTATGAGTTACATTTAAGATAATTTAGGCAAAAATCGATCATTATGATGGGAAGGTTCTATCAAATAAAGCTATTTTTTGGCATAATTAAACCTATATTTACCGAAATTTAATTTATAATGAATTATAAGCTTGAGCTCAATACGCAGGAGCCTAACTCTAAAATTGTTTTTCACAACATCATATTTGATGCATTCAAGATTAATCTGGTTGAAAGATATATAGGATCAATGAAGGCTCGTCCTACATTATGTGAGGTTTTATTTAAGGTAAGAACTATAGATAATGAGATGATCAGCAGAAAAGATGGCAATACAAGAGTTAAGATTAAGGGAGATGATTTTGAAACGTATCAAAGATTAGCAAGAGTACTGAGTTCTTACGAATATAAAAACAAACTGCTTAACAGAAAAGAAGCAGAACAAAACTATGTTCATTTCATTCTGAGTCTTGTTATTGCTAATTATAATCTGAATTAATATTTTTTGATATTTTTTTTCTTGCCGGCACAAATTACTATTTTGTGACCTTTTTATAATTTGTATCTATTTTCTTCGTTTCACATCTGATCACCAAATTCTATTATTTTGGGTTGTTTGATGTGGTTTTCCAGAACCGAATTTCATCACGGAGATAGTTTAAACTCTATAATATATTAGCCTAGCAATACTTTAAAAGACTGCTAGGCTATACCGGTGCTTCAGGCATTTTTTATGCCTTAGATCAATGTAAAAAAATAAAACAAGGTAACTATATTCTTATATGAGCTTTAGGAGCCGGTTGTAAGGCAAGGCTGATACTTTGGAAATATCAAGAATTCTTAAATGCATACTCATCATATACCGTATTGATAAGCTGATCAGAATTGATATTTCGTGAAAAAATAGGATAATGAAAACGATCCAGTTTATTTAAAATACGAATAAGCTCCATCTTTTCATGATGGTTAAGATTTCCGGCTACGATATTGGTTGCCTGACGAATCTTTTCCATTTGACTTTCTAAGATCAATAATCCTCTTTCTGTAATACGGATTAGTTTACTGCGTTTATCCAAATCAGAATCTGTCTGTTCAATAAGCCCCTGACGTAAAAGCCTGGCAATAATAAGCATGCCCACAGGCTTATCATGAATATTTTTCTTAATAAGCGCCATCTTACTCATCTCACCAAAAGCCTTCAGATTAATCAGATAAATAAAATCTTCCTGAGTAGAGAATTCTGAATCTGAGATGGCAGACTTTGAGTAGGTTTTCGCATATCGGTTAAGATGCACAAGCAATGTACTTATGGCACTTTCCGCCGTTCTTCCATTTTCCTTCCCTTCCCAATAAGGTTCTTCAGCATGGTCTTGCTTATTACTATGATTCTTATCAGAAATCCATTCTTTAAAGCCTTGAATAGTTCCCGGATACGAAGCAGGAGATGTTTGAACTTCGGTTTCAAACTCCTGTAGCAAGTCTATAAAATCTTTAATAAGTGTATAATTCATATCCGTTAAATAGTTTACAAAAATACCTAATTCCTTAAAAAGTTACGCAATATATAATCAAAACTATAGTAAATAGAATTGATTAAGCTGCTCTTCACATAATATACGAATAACTTCAATCCAACGGTCCTCATCATTCAGACAAGGTATATAGGTGAATTTTTCACCACCAGCTTCCAGAAACTGCTCTTTTCCTTCAACGGAAATTTCTTCCAGGGTTTCCAGGCAATCGGAAACAAATGCAGGACAAACAATTGCAAGATTTTTAATTCCTTTTTGTGGAATGGTTTCTAATGTATGATCTGTATAAGGTTCTATCCATTTGTCTTTTCCTAATCTCGACTGAAAAGAAACAATAGTTTTACTTTTTGGCAATTCAAGCTTTCTGATAACACTATCTGTGGTATTAAAACACTGATGACGATAACAAAATGAATGACTGGGATTCGTATCCTTATGACAGCAATCGTTCATATTACACGTCTTTGTTGGATCTGTTTTGTAAATATGCCGTTCTGGAACACCATGGTAAGAAAATAATAAAGCATCAAAATCTTCTGGAAGTTTCTCTTTGATACTTTCCGCCAGACAGTCCGTATATAGATCCCGATTATAAAAAGGCTGTACGTAATTGATTCTTACCCCTGGAAATTTCTTCTTTCTGACCTCTTCTGCTTTTTCAATCACAGTTTCAGTGGTACTCATGGCATATTGTGGGTAAAGGGGAAACAGCACAATTTCCGTTATTCCTTTTTCAACAAGATTCCTGATCCCTGTCTCAATGCTTGGCTCAGCATATCTCATTCCTATTTCCACTGGGACGTCCATTAGTTTTTGAAGCTTTTTCTGAATCTTTTTGGTAATAACAATCAATGGTGAACCCTCATCCGTCCAAACCGTTTTATAAGCTTCGGCAGATTTGGCAGGTCTTGTTTTCAGGATAATTCCCTGAACAAGAAGCGCCCGAAATATCCAACGGTAATCAATTACCTTTTCGTCCATCAAAAATTCATCTAGATATTCCTTTACATCTTCTACCGCTGTAGATCTCGGCGAACCAAGATTGATTAATAAAATTCCTTTTTTAGCCAATGTTATTTATTTATTAGTGAATAGTTGTACTATCTGTTATTCTGCCAAAGCTTCTTTATAAACTTTTAAAGCTCTTTCTCTGGCTTTTGTATGCTCTACAATGGGTTCTTCCTTATAATCTTCCGGAAGCCACTTTCTGATATACTGAATATCTTTATCAAACTTTTTTGTTTGTTCATAGGGATTGAATATCCTGAAATAAGGTGCAGCATCACAACCACAGCCCGCAGCCCATTGCCAGTTTCCATTATTAGCTGCCAGGTCATAGTCTAGCAATTTTTCAGCAAAATAAGCCTCTCCCCACCGCCAATCAATAAGCAGATGCTTGGTAAGGAAACTTGCCGTGATCATTCTAACCCTGTTATGCATCAATCCGGTTTCATTGAGCTGTCTCATTCCGGCATCTACAATTGGATATCCCGTTTTACCTTCACACCAGGCTTTAAATTCTTTTTCATTGTTTCTCCAAACAATATTTTCATATTTCTTTTTAAAACACTGATGAACAACACTTGGAAAATGATATAGGATCTGCATGAGGAATTCCCTCCAGATAAGTTCATTAAGCCATACTTCATTATGTTTAACTGCATATTGCACACATTTCCGGATCGAAATAGTTCCAAAACGAAGTGCAGTTCCAAGATGACTTGTACGATCCTTTGCAGGAAAATCCCTGTACTTATCATAAGAATCTATTATACTGCTGTCCAGCTCTGGTTTTATAAATTCAAGATCTGTTTTCTCAAATCCAATTTCCTTTAATGAAAGGATTTCTGAAGGTCCATTATAATTTTCAAAATGAGCCCAATCTGTAGTAACCGTTTCTATTTTTTTCAAATTCTCCTTCCATTTCTTTGAGTAGGGAGTAAAAACAGTATAGGGAGAAAGGTCATTTTTTAAAATATTATTTTTTTCAAAGATGACCTGATCTTTAAAATTTTTAAATTGAATATGGTGCTTCAACAGCAAATCAGCAATCTTCCGATCCCGTTGTATGGCTTGCGGCTCATAATCCCTGTTGCTAAAGACAGTATCAATATTAAAATCCTGGATTATTTTTTCAAAGACCTCCTTCGGATTACCATAATAAACATACAGTCCACTATTGTGTTTTTTCAGCTCTTTATGAACCTGCTGTAAAGCCTGATGAATATAATCTACCCTTTTGTCATTTTTATTCTGAAGCTGGTTCAGTATCTCAGTATCAAAAATAAAAACCGGAATAACCTTTAACCCTGAATTAAGCGCATGATGAAGCCCTGTATTATCTTCCAATCTAAGATCTCTTCTGAACCAAAAAACATTCACTTTATTCATGATTTTATCTGTTTGATATATGTATATTCGTTTTTAATATTTGAACACAAATATACTAATAAACAAATTAAAAAGAATATTAATAAACTAATTTTTAAATAAAATAAGCTGCTCAGATAAGTAAGTACGGAACAAAAAAAACAATGAATATAGAATGAACAAAATTACACGAAGAAATAAATTTGCTATCTACAGACAATAATAATTTAAGATATAAATAAACTAAAATATTGACTAAAATAATAAATGCCCGGAACTAGAAGTCCCGGGCATTTATCTATTAAGCTACCATTAATTGGTTTTCTTTCTCCATTCCGCTTTCACATCTTCTGCAGCATCTTTGGTACTTTCCCAAGCTTCATCAGCCTTATCTTTAATATCTTCCCATGCATCTGAAAAGTTTGACTTTACTCTATCTAACCAATCTTCCTGAGTTGCTTCCTGATCATTATCTCTTTTTTCATTGATATAATCTTTAGCTTTATCTGCTAACTCATTGATTTTCCATTTTGCATCATCAGCTGCATTCTTTAAAGAGTTTTTTGTTTGATCTACTGCATTTTCCGCTTTGTTGTAATCTGAATTATTCATAATATAATATTTTAGTAATTGGTATATAAATAAACAATCTTCGTGCCTAAAAAATAATTCTTATGTTAAAAAAATATTAAAATTATTTTCTTCAGTAATAGATTTTTCCAATGATAATCTATCCCAATTTAAAGAAGCGGTAGGTATGTAAGTAATAGATATCTCCTATATCAAGCTTGTTTTTAACTCAGTTAATTAAAGCGCGAGCAGTAATTCATCAGTTTTCAGCACTCCTCATTTTGCAGTTATATCAAGTGTATCCGTTTAAGTATTCCAGATTGGGTAAAGAAATGAGCAGCTGTAATAGTAATGATGCTTAAAAAATTTCCTTGAGAATATATGTTTAATACTCTGAAAGCATATAATAATACAAAGATCCTATCAATATATCATTAAAAAAATTACTGGATAAACGTTTAACCAAATTTAATGGACACATTGGTATAATGTAACAATTTGTTAATATTAAAACAATCTTTTTAATACAACACGCTGAATAACAGCATATTACATTATGATTAAAAAATTCGCGAAATTACATTATTTTCTTAAACCACCAAAAAATCTTGCTATTGTTTTTTTCCTATTTTATGAAATACTTTTGTGATTTAAACGATTAAATGAAAAGACCTTCTATAAAAGATATTGCTACATTGGCAGGAGTTTCCGTAGCCACAGTATCTTATGTTCTCAACAGAAAGGAAGGACAACGCATTAGTGAAGAGACGCGGAAAAAAATTTTTGAAGTTGCTGAAACGATTAACTATACTCCCAATAAGATCGCAAAAAGCCTTAAAACCAATAAAACAAAGCTTCTGGGACTTATTGTAGCAGATATTTCTAATGAGTTCTATTCACATATGGCGAGGAGCCTGGAAGATAAGGCTTTAAAACTAGGCTATACTTTAATCATTGGTAGTTCTGATGAAAATGCAGAAAAATTTAAAAAACTTATAGAGCTTTTTTCACAACAACAAGTGGACGGAATGATCGTTGCTCCGGTATCCGGGTCAGAAAAAACACTTGAAAACCTCATCAATATTAAATACCCTATTGTAACCATTGACAGGTATCTTAAAGGGGTTACCATTCCCAGGATTACGATTGATAACCAGGAAATAACAGAAAGTACAACCAACTTACTCATCAGTAAGAATTTTAATAAAATAATCTATATAGGTTATGAAACTGAGCTTCCACACCTGCTGGACCGTCAGCACGGTTTTGAAAAGGCAATAAAATCTTCAGAAAAACCAGTTGATGTGCAGTATCTTTTGGTAGGATTAGAAAATATAGCTGAAGAAGTACATTTACAGTTAGGAAAGTTGCTGGGAAAAACACCGGAAAATAAAGCGCTCTATTTCTCCAGTAATAAACTTGCTGTAGCTGGTCTTTCCTATCTTGTTAAAAATAATATAAAAGTTCCGGGACAGGTATCTGTAGTAGCATTTGATGAAACTGATGCCTATGAACTTTTTCCAACAGAGATCACCTATATTCAACAGCCTATTAAAGAAATGGCTGAAGAGGCTATTAAATTGCTGGATGGGCAAATCAACAATTATGTAGAAACCGGAAAAAGGATTACATTATCAGCAAAACTTGTCTCTAAAGCCTCCTTACAATAACCTAATTTCCAGTCAAACATTTTTTTTACATATTAACTTAAACGTTTAACCTAATATGAATACAAATAAATTTAACTACGTCGTATGCTTTGGAGAGGTTCTATGGGACATTTTCCCTTCCGGTTCCAGAGCTGGAGGTGCTCCATTTAATGTAGCTTACAATCTTTTTAAAATGGGAATTGATACAAAAATGCTGAGTAGAATCGGGAATGATACATTAGGACAACAGCTTCTCAATCAAATTGATCAGTGGGGAATAACAACAGATTTTATACAGGTAGATCGGGAAAGACCTACAGGAACTGTACTTGCAAATTTCGATGAGCATGGAGAGGCTCAATATGAAATTGTAAAAGAAGTGGCATGGGATTATATTGAGGCTCTTCCTAAACATAAAGAATTGATTCAGAATTCTAAGGCATTTGTTTTTGGAAGTTTAATCGCCAGAAATGAAGTCTCCAAAAAAACATTACTTGAACTTTTGGAACATTCAAAATTCAGAATATTTGATGTTAATTTCCGTCCTCCATTCATTGATTTTGACTTCATAAAGGAACTATTGCATAAAGCCGATCTTGTCAAAATGAATAAAGCAGAACTTAGAACCATTCTGGAATTTCTTGGCGAAGATTATATTGATGAAGATACAAGTATCAGACATCTTCAGAATTATTTTGACCTGAATGAAATCATTCTTACCAAAGGGAGTAAAGGTGCCAGATATTTTGTAGGCAGTACCTCTTATAATTTCCCGGCAGTTCATATTGAGATTGCAGATACAGTAGGAAGTGGAGATTCGTTTCTTGCAGGGTTTCTGTCTAAAAGAATCCAAGGCAGATCACCGGAAGAAATTATGAAACAGGCAACATCATTAGGTGCTTTCATCACTTCAAAATCAGGAGCGTGCCCGGATTACACCTATGAAGAATTTAGAACATTCAGAGAAAATAACTGCTGTAAAACTTCTTAAAACACATACTATGGCTACTCCAAAATTTACAGATAAGAAATATTATATTGTCCTGTCTTTTGTTACCTCTCTATTCTTCTTTTGGGCTATTGCGCTTACTATGGGGGATGTACTTAATAAGCATTTTCAGAATCTTCTTCACATTTCAAAATCAAAATCAGGGCTTGTACAGCTTTCTATTTTTGGTGCGTATGCACTCATGGGAATCCCGGCTGGTATTTTTATGAAAAGATTCGGCTATAAATCGGGTGTCATCTTAGGGCTTTCCCTTTTTGCTTTGGGGGCATTTTTATTTATTCCGGCAGCTGATACTTCTTCCTTTGATTTTTTCAGATTAGCTCTTTTTGTTCTTGCTATGGGAATGGCAACGCTTGAAACTGTGGCACACCCTTTTGTTGCTGCCTTGGGTGATGAAAGAACGAGTGACCAAAGAGTGAATTTCGCTCAGTCTTTTAATGGTTTAGGAGCTATTATTGGTCCTCTTTTGGGTGGTTATTTTATTTTCGGAACTCCAGATTCTGGATCAGGTTCTTTGAATTCTGTAAAAAATCTATATACATGGATTGGCATTGTGATTTTGGTGATCACTATTATTTTCAGTTTCATCAGAGTACCGGATCTCAAAGATTCTCATGCAGAAGACATCCTGATTTTAGAAAATGAAAAAGGTGAAGAAGAATCTATTTCAGATCCTCATGCGCCACTCTATAAACAAAGGCATTTTATATTTGCAGTTATTGCCCAATTTTTCAATATTGCCGCACAAGGCGGGACATGGGCATATTTTATCAATTATGGAGTAGAAAAAATGCACCTTCCTGAAATACAGGCATCCTGTTATTTTTCTTTGAGTATGGCTATGATGATGATTGGAAGATTTATCGGGACCTTCCTGATGAGATTCATTGCTCCCAATAAGCTACTGGCTATATTTACAACATGTAATATTATTCTTTGCTTGGTTATTTCCCAAAGTTTTGGCTGGGTCTCTTTCATAAGTCTTATTTTACTCAACCTTTTCCTGAGCGTAATGTATCCTACAATTTTCAGTCTCGGTCTTAAAAGATTGGGATCAAAGGTCCAGCAAGCTTCCTCATTCCTGGTTATGGCGATGTTTGGAGGAGCTGTTTTCCTCCGATCATGGGTAGAATTGCAGAGAAAGATATCGCCCATGCTTATCTACTTCCTATCCTGTGCTATGCAGTAATTTTGTTGTTTGCATTAAAATTCTATAAGCCTAAAACTCTTAAGTAATTCGTATGAAAATGAAGATTGTATGAGGATGGTGCATTTTACTTGTATGCATCAGCTGGAAAATTAATGTCCAGAATACCATCACCAACAAGAATCTTTCCTTGGGAACAACAGGAAGACAATTAAATCTGAATAATCAGGATCTTTAGGAGGAAGGATGAATCAGGGAGATTATGTTGATTTTTTACAGGCTTTTCATTTTAGTCCTATTAGTTCGCGGTGACAGTACAACAAGTACAAAGATTGATATGTGGGCGAGATTAAGCTTTTATTCCGGCGGAACTTTTCTTGGAAATGTAGATTCAAAATCTAATATAGGGATGATTGTAGCCTTACCGGAAGCTTTTGTAGAGGCAAGAAATATTATGAGACGCGATTGGGATGTATAGGCAGGAGCAAAAATATTCGGGACTTATTTCGAATACAAACAGAATAATGAACTTTTTAAAAATAAAAAAATTATGATGAATATAAAATTAGGAGCTTCCCTACTCTCCTGGATCACTCCGTTATGGAATGCCGAATCAGGAAGATATGCTATAGAAAGAACCGCAGAGACAGGGTTTGATCTCATCGAAATACTGTTGCCAAATTCAATGGACTTTGATGCTGCCACGGTAAAAAAACAGCTCAAAGAAAATCACCTGGAAGCCGTATGTTCATTAAACCTTCCAAAAGATGCCCATATTGCATTTTATCCTGATGTTGCAGAAAAACTCATCAAAAAAGCAATCGATAAAGTTGATGAACTGGAAACGAGTCTATTGGCTGGGGTACTGCATAGCGGGATAGGAGTCTTTACCGGAAAGCCCCTTATGGATAGCGAAAAAGAAATCATCGCCGAAGTATGGTGTAATGTAGCAGATTATGCCCAAGCAAGAACTATAGATATCGCCGTAGAACCTATCAATCGCTATGAATCCTATGTTTGCAATACCGCAGAAAATGTTCTGGAGCTTATTAAAAAGACAGAAAAAAATAATCTCTTTCTTCACCTTGATACTTTTCATATGAATATTGAGGAAAACAATTTTTATGACCCAATTATCAGTGCTGGAAAAAGGCTAAAACATATCCATGTTACAGAATCTCACCGTGGTATGTTGGGAGAAGGAAATGTAAATTGGGAAGCACTTTTCTCTGCGTTAGAAGCAATCAACTTTGAAGGAAATCTGGTTCTTGAAAATTTCAGTTCTTCAGTTCCGGGAATGCAGGAAAAGGTTTCATTATGGCAGAAATCACCTTATAATGCACTGGAACTGGCTGAAGGAAGTCTTGCTTTTTTAAAGAAACATATTGATAAATAATAGTTGATTTTTTTAAAAAACAAACTCGAATTTGACAGAATTGCTTTGCGAACATCTAAAGTATATTTTGGGTCAATCTATATGGTTCATTATACCTCGCTGTTCAAAATCAGGAGACTTTGAGCAGCAGAAGTATAATTTTAAATAAAAGTAAACTTAAATTGTTCAGAAAACGCACTCACGTGAACCTGTACTAGCTGATGAGATGTTTTATCCTAATTATTTTTCTCAATCCATTCAATAATTTTCAGAGCAACGCCATTTGATGATTGAAAATTTTGTCCCGTAATAATTCGACCATCTTGTTCAACATGAGATACATTTCCTTTTGAAAATTTAAAAGCCCCTCCTCTTTCTTCTATGGTCTTCTGAATTAAGAATGGAAAATGTTTAAAATATTCACCATCCTGTTTTTCAAAGGAATCAGGATAGCCACTTATTGTCTTTCCTTGAACTAAGAATTTGCCATTTTTAGTTCTTAAATTAACAATACCTGCTGTTCCATGACATACCGAAGAAATAATACCTTTGTTATCTTCATATACCTGCATCGCGATACGTTGAATGTCTGAATTTTCAGGAACATCATACATAGCACTTCCACCACCAATATAATGAACTGCTTTGTAGCTTTTATAATCAATTTGTTTAGGATTCAAAGTATTTTCTATAGCGTACATAAAGTCTTTGTTGTATAAATATTGTTTTTGTAAGTTATCAGAGGTATTGATATAAGCTAAAGGAATATCACCGCCTTTCGGACTTACAAAATCAACAGTATACCCTGAGTTTACAAAAGTATCATAAGCGTTTACGATTTCAGCAAAACTATTGCCCGTTGAAATTGTAGATTTTCCGTAATAATGAGCATTGGAAACAATGAATAGTATTTTTTTACCTGTTTTATTGCTGGCTTTACTACTTGCTGATTTACTGATTATTTTCCATTTACCTTCAATTTTCTTTAACAAGAACATATCCATAAATTCTTGTTTTTTTTCAGGAATAAGAATCTCGGCTTTTGCTATAGCAATATCATTAAAATATTCTATTGAGATAATTTTTCCTATGCGACCGTTAAATTCTCCTTTATTTCCTCTTTGAAACCAGTTAACATATTCTGAAATGGGAACAATCCATAAAGGTTTTTCTTTGTGGCTTAAAAAAAGATTGGCTTCGGCATAAAAAGCCTTACTAATATGATCAGGCTCATTATAAGATGTACCATTAATATAGTTTTGAATACAATTCTCAATAAAAGATTGTTCCGATTGTGCAAAACATCCATTTGATAGGAATACAAATAAAATTGCGAAAAAGATTTCTTTCATAAACGTTGGATTTTAATGAGTTAAAAACGTTTTGCAAAAATATATTGCTTGCCTTTTAAATCATTCCAAGTTTATCATCATGAAGTACGAATGTATATTTTAGGAGTAAAAATTATGTTTTTTGGTAATTGGAAGGTGTCATTCCGGTGATTTTTTTAAATGAACTATAAAATGTACTGCTCGAATTAAACCCGGATTCAAAACCCACAGCATCTATTTTCAGCTGAGTACTTTCCTTTAATAGTCTTTTTGCTTCATCAATTCGATATTCATTGATGAACTGAGTAAAACTTTTATTCAAATTATCATTAATAAATTGTGATAGTAATTGAGGACGAATATTTAATTCTTTGGCTAAAATGGATAATGTGAGATCAGGATTAGTATAAATTTTTCTTGTTTCAAAAAGTATATTAATTTTTTCCTGAATTTCCTTTACGAGCTTTTCATCTATTTTGTTGATGTATTTTTCTTTATTGGTAACAGGAACTAACGCTTTGTTTTTTGCATAATAAATCAGAAGGAAAGAAATATAAAAGCTGAAAGAAAAAGTCAAAGCCCCAGAAATATAGGAAGTATATCTAGATAAAGTGTAGGAAAGCCAAATGGCAAAAACACCACAAATCACTGATAATATCCAGGTTTCCTGATAACTAATTTGGGTACGATGGGTTACTAATTTCCTGAAAATTTGCCTTGCCTCATAAATAGATAATACAATAAAAATAAACCATTGAATATTTATAAAATAATAAATTATTCTTCTCCATATCTCAGGATTTTCCTTGTATGGAAAAAGAAATCCAAAAATACTTATCATTATAATGATAAAAATGAGACTATATTTTGCAAAAGAATAATTAAGATTTTGTAGTATTGATCTAACAAAAAAATACAATAAAGGACCAATTAAAAAACAAGCTGACAAACCTATTTGTAAATACGTTTTTGACAACTGTGGATTAAAATTATAAAATACAGATTTTCCGATCCTTGTACTTAAAGACAATAATAAAAGCCCTAAAAATACATCAGATATTACTTTATTTCTTTTGAAGAATAAAAAATAAAACCCCAAAATAACACTATTGAAAACACCGATAGCGCTTAAAAAAAATAATATTTGATTGTCAATATTCATTATTTGAAAATAGGTTTTCTTTTGGAATTATTAGTTGTTATCGTTTTTAAATTCGTAATCCGGTTATATTTTTATTACAAATCTTCTTTATGAAACCGATATTCCAAATTTAGCAAAAACTTTTCCCCATTGCTGCTTTCTGATTTAATAATAATTGATTTTCATTTACAGAAACACGTATTATCCATTCAAAATCAATCAATTCTGTGTACAATTCTTCAAAAAAAATAGTATTGGGAACCCAGGGGTATATACAAAAAAAGCCCCTAAAAAAGGAGCTTTTGTGACCGCAGAAGGATTCGAACCCTCACTGTCGGAGCCGAAATCCGAAGTTCTATCCATTAAACTATGCAGCCGTATTCATGAGGAATGAATGATAAGTAATGAGTAATTTCAAAATTACCTATCATTCATTGCTTATTACTTTGTAATTTAGAAAGTGATCTTTACTCCTCCCAGAATCTGAGCACCCAGGACTTTATATCCTTTGTATGTCTGGTACTTTGAGCTTAGAAGATTATTTCCGAGTGCGAAAATACTGAAATTTTTGTGAATTTTATACTCCGCAGAAAGATTTAAATCCGCATAACCACCAACTTTATCGTTAGTATTTTCCGTAGACTGGAAAATCATGTTCGGACCTCCTACTCCTTCGATAGCATAAGAATTTGTTGTTCTGTCACTTGCAAAGATTCCTTTGAAGCCTAACAATAATTTCTTATCCAACATTGTATATTTAGCTCCGATACTTGCATTTAGTAAAGGAACGTTATAAATGTTCTCAAAATTCTTTAAATTATACTTTGTAAACCTTACTTCTCCATCAATCATTAAGTTTTCCAGTGGGAAATACTGTACACTTCCCTTGATATCACTTACATTACCATCATCATATACCGCAGTAAATGTATTGGCAAAATCATAAGCAGAACGGTTAAGAGTATAAACATTGTCAAAAAGGGTATTTGCCTTGAAGAACATAATGTCTTTCATCTTTCCGAAACCTGCAGAGAAGTCATATTTTAAAGTTTCATCGATATCTCCTCTCAAACCTACATAGAAGTGATATTTTGTCTCTGTTGGCTTTAAATACTGATCTGATATAATATACGGATTCGCCTGTAAAAGATCTCCGTAAGTATTTAGTTTAAGACCTCCGTCTACCCCACCATAGAATTTAAATTCTTTAGCAGCTGCAACCTGAAATTCTGCTTGTGGGAACCAATAGGTCTTATTGTTTTTCATTTGTTCCATCTGGATATTGGAATTCTTAGCATTCAGGAAAGAGAATGAAGATCCCAATGTTAAATAAGACTCTCCTTTTCTGAAGGTCACTTTTGGAACTAAGCTGGTATTAAAGAAGTTGGAAGAGTTCTTGTTTCCTATCTCAAAATCTGTTTTTACCGCTTCTAAACCTACTCCCAAATCAGCATTCAGATTGATTCCTGATTTCCCTAATTCTACAGCATGCTTAGAAAGGTTAGCAAGAATGGAAACCTGATTTTCCTGAGCATCAAAATGATCCTTTAAGAACGAAGACTTCACTCTTACATCATTTAAAATCTCATTAGAATAAAAATCGTAGTATCCATTAACCTTAAACTGATTAACCTTTTGCTTCAAATCAACATCTCCTGATGGCTGTAAAGCGTAAATACCGTAGTAATTATAATTATTTAACCCATACTCAGCATTGATATTGAATTTCCCTTTTTCTCCGTAAGAATTAAGGAAAGCTCCAATGGTTGCAGAAGTCTGTTTTGATTTCCAGTCGTAATCTTTTTTAAGACCACTTGTAGAAAGTAAATGAACATCTGCTCCTACTTCAAATTTGTTTTCAAGGGTTTTGGAAACATTTCCGTCCAAAAGGATTTTTCCGTAATTCCCCATTCCAAACTGAACGTAGTTATTCTGAGCTGTTCCTTCAAATTTTGGAGCTACATCTTCTCCCTGGATCGTTGAAGTTTTGAAATCAGAAACCGCAGGAACGTCTGTGATGCTATATTTCACAGGGTTCTGAGACTTTTCTTCCGGCGGATAGTTTTTAATGGTTTCCACAGAAGTTTTCTTCTTTTCAATCTTCTTCACTTCCGGCTCTCGTTTTTTATTAAGAACCAGTTTCTCCTCCTTGATCTGGGAAAACGCCACTGACGAAATCCCTAAAAATAATATGGATAATAATTGAATTTTCTTGTTCATATTTTCTTAATTTGAAAAATATAACGGGATCTATTTATTGGAAGCAATATAACTTCCCAACAATGCTTTCCCTGACTGTTTTGAAAAAGTTTTGCCTATTCTGAATATATTAAACAGCCAAAAGCTTTGATAAACTTGTAAATTGTATTGATTATTTTTCGTTGTATTATTCTCAGCAATATCATAGCTGTAAGAAACATCATAAGGAAATACAGATGGTAGCAGACCTACTGTAATCACACTCCCAATAATGGGATTTCCACACGAAGGAGTATAAATTTTCATTGGATGTAATGTTAATTTCGCTGCATTTGTACTGTCCTCTACAACTTCATAAATATTGGAATGCTTTAAAATCTTATATTCTTTCGTAAGTTCTTTATTCGCAACAAAAACCTTTTGCTTAGGAAAATCTGCCTTTGCTTTCCTGTATTCTTTAGAAGTTACACTATAAGCAGGAATACAACTCCATAATGAAGCCGAAACCAAAAAAGAATATGTTACAACTTTAAACATTTCCCTGATTTATTTTTTAATCTGTTTTTTAACCTCTTTTGCCTCTGCAACAATTTCAGGGAAATCCTTATAGTTTGCAATAATCTGGTCACATGTATAACTTGCCTGGTAATTATCCTTCAGCCCGATATAGTTCTTAGCCATCAATACCAATGCCTTGGCACCCCAAAACTCTTCAGATGCATAGTTATTGGCAAGTTTAAAGATCGTCTCATTGGAAGACTTGAACGCTTTTCCTTTATTCTGATAATAAGCTTTTGCATATAATGCTTCCGCTGCTACAGAAGTATTGGATGATTTTTCAAGAGAAGTATAAGCAGTCTGAGCATCTTTATCTTTTCCTGAATTCATCAAGCTTCTCGCCTTAATTACTTTCGCTGTTTCAATAACAGCTGCGGAATTTTTAGAGTTTGCTATCACTGCATTGGCAAGCTTTTCAGCTTCAGAGAAGTTCTTTTCTTCTGCATACAATTTCATCAGCTCAACGTTTGTATAGTTTTTAATGCTGATATTGGAAGAGTTTCTAATCCCTTCAAGATATTTCTTAGCCTCAGTAGTGTTTCCTTGTGCAATAAAGATTTGAGCCAGACGAGTCTGAGCATCATCCTGATAATCGTTCTGTATTCCTGCTACTTCCTGTAACACAAGAAGTGCTTTTGTTGAATTATTGGTTTGATAATAACTTTCCCCAAGCTCGTATTTAGCCTGATAAAGTCCTTCTCCTGTTGGATTTTGAGTCAGGTACTTTTCATAGTAAGAAATAGCATTCTTGTAGTCTTTCTTCGCGAAATACTGTTTCCCGGTAGAAAGGTTGATCTCATCTATTTCGGAAGCATCCACATTTACACCAATATTTCTCGCAAAGTTTTCATATCCTGAAACATCTCCGTTTTTCGTGAAAATAGGTTTTGCAGCCTGAACGATTTTTGAAGCGTACGCTGTATTTTTATATTGTTCGCCTAAAGATTTCAGTTCAGAAAGAGCCTTGTCATTCTGGTTCTGATCAATAAAATTCTGTGCTCTGTAAATAGATGCATTAGCAATCAGGTCTTTGTCTGAAGAACCTTTAATCACTTTTCCGAAGTAATCATTGGAGTTCGCAAAATCATCCTGAGCTGCATAAGCAGTTCCTATTTCATATTGAGCATCATCATAATATTCAGAGCTTGGATATTTTGATAAAAGATTTTTAAGGTTATTGATTTTTGCCTGAGTATCTCCTTTAAATCCTAAAGCCATTGCTTTTTGATATAAAGTATAGTCTGTAGCGTCTTCATTTTTATCATAGATAGCAATTGCTTCGTTCAGATCATTGTTGGCATAATGAATATCTGCTAAACGAAGTTCTGCATCATTTTTAAACTCTGGTTTTGGATTGGCAAGGTACTGCTTAAAATATGTTGCCGCCTGATCGAACTTTTTAGCCTTGAAATAAGCATATCCTAAATCATAAGGCAACTGCTGTTTTTCAGGGAAAGTTTCATTAAGAAGTTTTTCATAACGAGCAATCGCAGACGGATAGTTACCTTTCTGGTAATATACCTGAGCCAGCCAATACAAAGCTCTGCTATTGAATTCTTTATTAATATTAAAGCCTAAACTTCTTAAGAAATATTTTTCAGCTTCATCATAATTTCCTTTGTTGAACTCTTCTGTTCCCAAAAGGTAAGAAACTTCCTGATCCACTTTATTGATGTCAGGAGTTGAACTTTGCAATTTGTCGATTGCGTTCAATGTTTCCTTATAGTTCCCGGAATACAAGTATGATTTTACTAATAATGATCTCATTTCCGAAGCATTGGCTGCATTCTGATCATTATTAATATAGTTTTGAATAACTGATGAAGGATTTTCAAACGGGTTACCGATATCATATCCTAATTTCGCATACTGTTCATGAGCAAGTCTTTTCACTTTTGCATCATAATCCATCTGATAAGAAGAACGGAATGCAGAAAGTGCTTCCTGCTTTTTATCAACAGCTAAATATGCATTTCCTAATTGATAGTAAGCATTCTGCGCCAATGCAGAATTACTGTTAAGAAGCTGATTATAATAAGAAACGGCTTCATCATATTTTTTAAGCTGAGCCGCTACAAATCCCATTTCATAAAGGTCATTTTCAGAAGGATTCTGCTGTACACTCAGATAATCCTTTAAGTGGGGATAAGCTGAAGTATAATCATTCTTCATGAAATAACTTTCTCCAATGATCTTGTGAACCTCAGCTTTATAGGATTCTGAAATATTTTCATTTAACAATGCGTTTCCTTCAGAGATTGCTTTATCATAATTCTTATCATTATAATACATCTGTACATAGTAAGGACGTACTAATTTTGAGAATTTATCCTGATCTTTAACAGAATCAAAATATTGGAAAGCCTTATCATTCTGCCTGTTGCTATAGTACAAATGTCCAAGCATATAAGCAATATCTCCTTTTTGAGACTGATCAGCCGTTTTATAAGCCTCCTCAAGAGCATCGGTAGCCCCTTTGGAGTCTCCCATCATAAACTTGGCGTATCCCAATTTCAGAATATACTGAGTATTCTCTTCTTTTGAAAGCTGGTATTGATTCACCTTCTTCAGAGTTTCCAAAGCCTTGTCAAAGTCTTTTTTTGCTAAATAGTAATCAGCCAAAGGAAGATTAGCCTGCGCAAAATAAGCAGAATTCGGATATTCTTTCATAAAAGCTGTTAATCCTTCCTCAGCGTGATTTTTTTGGAGAATAACTCCGATCACATTGTCAAAAAACTGAGCCGCTTCCTTTTTCGAACGAGACAGATTCTGATTGTAGAAATATTGTCTTGCGTATTCGTATTGGGAAGCGTTGTATATTTTTGTCTGGTAAAGATTTTCAGCTAGATTGAATCTATAATTTTCTTTCTGTGTAAAATATTGGGACTGTTGGGCATCGGTAATTCCGAAGTAAATAACAGCAGCCGCTAAAAGTATTTTTTTTGATTTCATTCTTCTTGATATAAGAAAATTAGTCTAAATATATCAACGAAAGTATTGAAAACTTATTGCTTAAACAAGTCTGTGAAGGGAGTTTAAGGAAAAATATAGAAAATTTAGCTATTTTTTAACATACTTTTGTAATTATCATTACATTTGTTTTTTTTCAAATCAAATATAGTTATTGAATGAGTCAACTTTTTAGAAGAAAAATCTATTCGGATACAGATACGTCAACAGGGCTTTTAAGAGTTTTAGGTGTATGGGACATTGTATTTTTTGGTATTGCGGCGATAATAGGAGCAGGAAGTTTTAGTAGTTTGGGAGAAGCCGTTTTCAGAGGTGGTCCCGGTGTTATCCTTCTATATTTGATTTGTGGTTTTGCCTGTGGATTTACAGCTTTATGCTATGCTGAATTTGCCAGCAGAATCCCTACAGCAGGCTCTGCGTATACGTATGCTTATGCCAGTTTCGGGGAACTTATTGCCTGGATCATCGGCTGGGCACTGATTATGGAATATTCCTTTGGAAACATCTACGTTGCCTTTTCCTGGTCCGATTATTTCACCAGTTTTCTGGGACGTTTGGGAATGCATATTCCAGATTATCTAACTTGTAGTTATACAGAAGCGAAAAAAGCCTTTTTAAATGGCTCTGAGAATAAAGAACTCTTAAATGCTTGGAAAAACGCACCATTAATCGGGAACTTAAAATTTATTGTAGATGTTCCAGCCTTGGTTATTAATGGTTTAATTACATGGCTTTGCTACGTGGGTGTAAAGGAAAGCAAAAACTTCAATAACTCTCTGGTAATCTTGAAATTGGGAGTAATTCTATTGGTTATTTTAGTTGGTTTCTCTTATATCAATACAGAGAACTGGACACCAATAAGCCCGGTAACAGGAAGCCCTTCATTCATGCCAAATGGCTTTACGGGAGTCATGAGTGCCGTATCAGGAGTTTTCTTTGCTTATATAGGTTTTGATGCCTTAAGTGTACTTTCAGAAGAAACAAAAGACCCACAAAAGACTTTACCTAAAGGGATGATCATTTCTCTTGTATTATGTACAGTGATCTATATTGCTCTTACATTGGTATTAACAGGTATGGTAGATTACAGAAAATTTGATGGTGTGGGAGATCCGCTTTCTTTTATCTTTGAAAAGACCAATGCCAATGTTGCGTGGATGGAACTTGTAGTTTCATTTGTGGCGATTGTAGCGATTACCACTGTATTACTGGTGTTTCAGATGGGACAGCCAAGAATCTGGTACGCAATGAGCCGTGACGGATTAATGCCTCAGAAATTCCTTAAAATTCATCCAAAATATAAAACGCCTTCCTTTGCAACTATCGTTACAGGGATTGTAGTGGGTATTCCAATTTTATTCACGGATAAAACGTTCATCCTTGACTTTACAAGTATCGGAACTATTTTCGCTTTTGTATTGGTATGTGCGGGAGTTCTTGTACTTCCTGCAAAAGAAAAGATCAAAGGGAGATTTCACCTGCCTTACATCAATGGTAAGTTTATCTTCCCTATTGTTTTCATCGGTGGGTTGATTGCTTTCTACTTCTGGCAGCCGGAATTCTTCCAAACACTAATGAACTGGGGAGATCCTAAAGAAGGTGAGTTCAGAGCATCCATATTCTTCTTCATTATCCTTAACCTGATTATGTGCGGAGTGACTTTTGTAAAGAACCTTTCCTTGATTCCATTAGTAGGTTTAAGCTCATGTTTATACCTTCTTACAGGGATGAGCCATGAAAACTGGTTCTGGTTTGGAATGTGGTTCCTGATCGGAATGGTCATCTACTTCTTCTATGGTTATAAGAACAGTAAACTTGGGAAAGAGTTAAAAAATAATTAAAGCATAATTGCTTACCTCAAAAGGGCAAAACTGCAAAAAGTGAATATTGATTTATCTTTTTACAGTTTTGCCCTTTTTGCTTTTTATACATTTAGAAAATCGGCAGAGTTATTGCTGTAACTCACAGATAAACACCAAACTAACACCACCATGTCTGAAAGAATTAAAACTTACAGTGAATTTTATCAGTTCTACCTTACAGAACACAGTAAAACCGGAACCAGAATTTTCCACTTTATCGGTACGCTTCTCGTATTTGTAGTCATAGGATATGTTATCAGCTCAGGAAAAGAAAGATTTCTATGGTATATCCCAATTGTAGGCTATGGATTCGCATGGTTTAGTCATGCCGTTATTGAAAAAAACAAACCTGCCACATTCAAATATCCGCTATGGTCTTTAATTTCTGATTTCAGGTTGTTTTTTGAGCTTTTAATTGGTAAGCAGAAGTTTAAAGATAGAAATAAGCAACCTCAAGAGCTACATTAATTTATTCTCTTGAGATTGCTTAAACTTATTCACAATAACTGTTATTGAAAGGAATTTATGATATTTGTGTTTAATTCAAAACATTAAGAATAAGCTTCATTACCAAAGCAAGAGATCATTTAATCTTCCCTCTTTTTAATCCTTAATGGTTTAAAATATATCTTATTATGAAGTTAGAATAGTTTCTAGTAAGCTTCTAGCACATCATAATAAATTGTATTTAACATCTTTTCCAAATTTGGATCTTTATCTTTAATCGGTTGAGGAATATAACTGGTAAAAGTAATCGTTTTATCACTATTCAAAGTGACCTCCACCTCATCAATGATTGTATCTTTATTTATATAAAACTGAATTCTGTTATCTACAATTTTCCAGAACGATAGAGAAGGTTCAGTAGGAATACAGTTTCCCACACTTCCTTCTATACGGTTATATATTGCAAAGCCATCTTCTCTTATTGTATAATTTCTCATTAAAAGGCAGTTATCAAAATCTTTCTTCTCTTTCTTTTTACCTTCATAAAAGCCTGATTCTTTTAATTTCCAAAATCCTACAACATCTTCTTTTTTAAGCTTCTGTGCACTCCCAAACGAAGCACACATTAAAACCAAGACTGAGGAAAGTACAATTCTCATCATTTCTTCTTTTTATTGTTATTATTGCTTTTTTTAACCTCTTTGTCCATTTCCTCCCCAAAATCAATCAATCCTTTGGATAAAGTTGATGCTGCATCTCCATGCTTCTCCCCTTCACTCCAAACTGCAAAAGCTTTTTCTCGAAGTCCTAAAAGATAATAATAACTTCCTAAAACATTATATCCTTCGGTATCTCCTAAACTTATTATTCTCTTGGAAAGCTGTATCAATTCCGGATGTGGTTTTAGTTTCTTCTCTTTAACTTTTTCCGGACCGCTTAAAACCCCAGGAGTATATTTCATCATTTTTAATCCGAACGTATTCAGACATGCTTTAGCCAACCCTTGATTACAAAAGCTTTCACTTGTAATAAGAAGGTCGTCGGAAAGTAAAGCATCAAAACCTGTTATATTCTTGATTTTATCGTAATACCCAGCAAGCAGAGCCGCTTTTTTTTGAGATGCTACAGGATTTTTTCTGTTATTAACCTCATTATCATTCTTTTTACGAATCCAGACACCATCTTTCACCCAATTGGAAATACCAATCAGTTTGTTTTTCTTGATTTTAAAAATAAACACATCCTTATCTGGAAATACAATCAAGCTATCATTTCTGGTAAAATACTGTCCATTAGACATTCCTCCTACCATTCTTCCGTTTCCATCAAAATTAAACGAGTGATAAAGTGTTTTGTCTCCCTGTTCCTCGAAATATCCCTGCAAAGCATTGTCTGTTTTTTGAGCAAACATGCTACCGGTTACAAAAACAACAGAAATTAATACGATTATTTTTTTCATCAATTCAAATTCATTTTTCTTTCCTTTAAAATATAAACTCCGGAAGCCTCAATCATACTCTTTAATTTTACTGTAAAACTGAATATAATTTGGAATCTTTTCTGTCTTTATAATTTACTGACCTCCAATATTTCTGAACCACATATCATTATATTGAATATATTATTCCCCCTGACTTCGTTGATTGGAAACGCCAAATTAAATGATTAAAAAACTAAAAAACAATACCGGAAATCCGCTAATTCGGAAAAACTTCGGCATGGTAATTGCGAGGTATGGTTTTAAAATCAAGTTTATGAAAAGTATAGCAACAATTCTAAAAGGGGCAGCGCCTGCATTAGCATTATTTGCAATGACACAATGTACAACTACTGCCGGGGTATCCGCAGCTGATGAAAAAACATTCATCGTAGGACCACAAACAGCAGACTGTACAGGAGTAGCTCCGATGAAATGTCTGCAGGTAAAAGAAAAGGCATCGGAAGACTGGACCAACTTCTACACAAACATTGAAGGATTTACTTACGAACCGGGATACGAATATGTATTAAAGGTAAAAACAGAAAAAATCGCCAATCCACCAGCTGATGGTTCGTCGATCAAATACACATTGGTAAAGCAGGTTTCCAAAACTAAAAAAGAAGGAATCGCAGCGAATGAAAAAACGCTTATCATAGGTGCTGAAACCTTAGATTGCTCAGCAGGAGCTGGACGTATGAAATGTATGCAGGTGAAAGAAAATGCTTCTGATAACTGGACAAATTTCTACAGCAATATCGAAGGATTTACTTATGAGCCAGGATACGAATATGTTCTGAAAGTAAAAACAGAAAAGATCGCTAATCCACCGGCAGATGCTTCTTCTATTAAGTATACATTGGTAGAACAGGTTTCTAAAACAAAGAAATAGAAATAAAAAAGCTTCAGAAATATCTGAAGCTTTTGTTTTATAGAATAGAAGTTAATATAAGGTTGAAAATACCTCTATCAAACTAGCAAGATGTTTGCATAAAAGTTATATACAAAACAGATCTGTTTCTCTACTTTCTACAGCAAGAACTTCTCTCTTCCAGCTTCTAACTTTCTTTCTCTTTAATATCCCGATTCTTTTTGTGGTGGCTCAGGATACTTTCCTTTGGTTGCCTCCCCTACTGTATTCGCTGTGGTCATTGCTACAACAAGATCGTTCAGCATTCCGCTCGCAGCAGTGGGTGAATTAGGAAGAAGTACCAGGTTACTTCGGTTGCTCGCTCCTACAGAATGTAATGTATCATAATGTTGCGTTACCACAATAAGTGCGGAAGCTTCATGTGAATTGATATCTACGTTATTAAGCATTCTTACGGATTCTTCAAGTCCTTTTGCAATTTCTCTTCTTTGATCTGCAATCCCTTGTCCTTGTAATTTTTTCGATTCAGCTTCGGCTTTTGCGACAGCCACAATTCTGATTCTTTGAGCTTCAGATTCATATTCTGCAGCTGTTTTTTCCCGTTCTGCAGCGTTGATTCTGTTCATAGCATGTTTTACCTGCTCATCCGGATCAATATCTGTTACCAAAGCTTTAATAATATCATATCCGTAGCTGTTCATCGCTTCCTGCAATTCACTTTTTACCGCAACGGCAATATCATCTTTTCTTACGAAGACATCATCAAGCTTCAATTTTGGAACTTCTGCACGCACTACGTCAAAAACGAATGAAGTAATTTGATTTTCAGGATTCTCCAAACGATAGAAAGCATCTCCTACCTGATTTCTGATCACCTGATACTGAACCGAAATCTTCATTTTTATGAAAACGTTATCCAGAGTTTTGGTATCAATCATTACATCCAGCTGCTGAATTCTAAGATTAAGTCTTTTAGCAATCTGATCTATGACTGGAAGTTTAAGATGAAGTCCGGAATGTTTTACCGCCTGGAATTTTCCAAAACGTTCTATGATAGCTGCTGTTTCCTGCTTAACCACAAAAAACGAAGCAAATAAAATGATTAACCCGAGGATAATGACGGGTGCCAGAAAAATACCCATAGTTTAGTTTTTATATTGATTAGGATAAAGATAATACTTTAGTTTTAAATCAAGTATATTTATGACCTAAACTAATATCAATGAAAATTCCATTATTAATGCTTGCTTTGACAGCTTGCAACCTGAATGCACAACAAAGTAAACCTTATTATCCTCATACCAGAAATCTTATTTTTCAGAATAAAGATAAAAGTCACAATACGTTTGTATACGAAAAGTCCCGCATGATAACGGAACTTTTTAAAATAACGGAAAAAGTTTTTTATTCTACTACTCTGGCTAATTACAGCAATACAGGAACCAGCCTGACGCAAAGATTGGATTTGATTCCATTAAGGCAGAATAATGAAAATATTTTCTCTACCGGAATTGCGCTTCAATTATTAGGTGATAAAGAAACTCATATCGGCGTTTATTATACTGAGAACTTCAAAAATGAAGACTCCCAGCAACAAAAACAGAATAATTTCAGTTATATGGAATCTGTTATAACAATAGATAAGCCTGACAAAATAGCACTTTCTTTTCCTATGCAAATGTTGAATCCTTTTATTACAGATCCAACCCAGAGAACTGAATTTTTTATTACCGAACTGAAAACGGTTATTTCCAAAGATAAAAAAGTAACATTTATTGCAGAAGGAAAATTCAATAAAGCTTTTTACTTTAAAAACAGCGGAACTAACAGCCTTATCATCAAAAATATTGTTTTTGAATTCATCAATGATGAAGTTATTGTAAAAGCTGTTGATCCTACTTTTTATGATATAACAACGGAATATCCACGAACAATTGTCATTTCAAAAACTCCCTTTAAACTTTAAAACTATACCGTCATACCGATCTCTATCCCTTTTATCTTTCTATAAAGGTCAGTTGCATAATTATCTGTCATTCCGGAAACAAAATCAATGATTCCCAATACTTTCTGGTAATCTGTTCCGTTATCATATACAAACTGCCTTGGAAGTAATTTCAGGGCTTTTTTATCGTAAGATTTTCTATCATCTTCCGGCTTTAGAATGGATGGAATAAAGTGATCCAATAATTCATACATTACGTTGTAACCTGCATTCTCTATTTCCACCACAGCTTTATGATTGTAAATTTTTTCAATGGAGAAAGATTCTATATCCTGTAAAGCATTATTTTCAGATTTATAAATATCCAGCAATCCTTTATCAAGATTTCCTGCTAAAATCGTTTCAAAATTCTGCTTATAGCTCTCAAGCGATTTATTGATCAATGCATTGATCGCTTTTGCTCTCAGATAGGAAATCTTTTCATTTTCGTTGGAAATAGATGCCAGCTTGTTTTTAACTTTATCAATATCATTACTTTCGGACTTCACCAATTCGAAGAAAAGGTTTTCACAGTCGGACGTAGAGACTATTCCAAGTCTGTGAGCGTCTTCCATGTCAATAATATTATAACAAATATCATCAGCAGCTTCTACCAGCCATACAAATGGGTGCCTTTTGAAGATATGAGGTTCTTCACATTCGGAAATAAGATGTGTTCCTTTTGCAATTTCAAGGAATATATCTTTTTCATTCTGGAAAAATCCGAATTTCTTTCTATGGATGATTCCTTTTTTCTTAGCTACAGCTTCACAAGGATATTTTGCAATACTTGCCAATGTAGAAAAAGTCAGCTGAATTCCTCCTGCATCTTTTCCATTTTGTTGTTGAGCCAATACTCTGATAGCATTTGCATTCCCTTCAAAATTCACCAGATCTGCCCATTCTTTTTCATTGAATTTAGCTTTCAGATCTTTTTCATTTCTCTCGAAATAACTTGCAATTGCATCTTCTCCGGAATGTCCGAAAGCGGGATTTCCTACATCATGACAAAGACATGCCGCAGCGATTACGTTTCCTAAATTATATAGATAAAAATTCTTTGAATCTTCTGTAAGTTCATTTTTATAGTCCTCCGCAATAAATTCACCAATAATACTTCCTAAACTTCTTCCCACAGACGACACTTCCAGAGAGTGCGTCAGCCTGTTGTGTACAAATACACTTCCCGGCAAAGGAAAAACCTGAGTTTTATTCTGCAATCTTCTGAAAGCAGATGAGAAGATAATTCTATCGAAATCTCTTTGAAAATCAGTTCTTGAAGCTTTAGTATGTGGATTGTTTCCTGTACGTTGATTGGTGAAAATCTGGTTTAAATTCATCATTTTTCAAAATTACTCCAAATTTTATTTTTATGGAATAATATTTACATATTTATTAACCAGAGTATTTTAAGTTTTAGCTAAAGTTGGATGAATTTATTATTTATTAACATCAATCTGTTCCCAAAAATCCGCCTGCATATTTTGCAAAAAACTCAGCTTTGTAAACCTCCCCGATCGGAATTTCCGACTCATCAATATATATGCTATGATTATCAAATGAATCAATGTAGTCTGCATTCACTACATATGATTTGCTTACCCGGATAAAGGTTTCTTCGGATACCTTCTGATGGATCGTTTTCAGGTTCATGGCTGTGATAAGCTTTTGTTGTCTTGTATGAATCACAACATAATCTTTAAGTCCTTCTATAAATTTAATATCTGAAAAACTGATTTTGTAAAACCTTCGGTCTGCTTTAATGAATAAAAAATCTGTAGTGTTGGATTCTATTGTATTTTTTATGGTGTCCTTAGATAAAAGTTCGGTGTATAGAATGGCTTTATTGATGGCTTTTTCCAGCCTTTGGGAATCAATCGGTTTTAAAAGATAATCTACAGCTTCCAGTTCATAGCTTTTCAATGCATATTGAGAGTAAGCAGTGGTAAAAATGATCAGTGATCTTTTGGGAAGCATTTCGGCAAACTCCAACCCTGTTACCATTGGCATCTCAATATCAAGAAAAATAAGGTCTGCATCATTATCTTTAAGGAATTCCAGGGCAGACGGAGCATTGGAAAACTCTCCAAGAATATCCATCTTTGAAGTTTCATTGATCAACGACCGCATTTCTGCTCTTGCTAAGGGTTCATCATCTACTATAATACAGTTCATCACACAGAAATTTTTAAAATTACAGTATATTCTTTATCTTCAGAAATGGTATTCAATTCAAATTTATCATTATAAAGAAGTTCCAGTCTTCGTTTAATATTTGCCAATCCTAATCCGCTGCTTTTCTTATCAGCCAAAGCATATCCGGGATCTTTAGAATTTATACAGATAAAACTAAGCTTTTTGTCTTCTATCTTTATATTTACTTTTACATAAGATTCTTCACCTGTAATATTTACGCTATGTTTTACTGCATTTTCAACAAAAGTGGTAAATAAGTTTGGAGGAATAAATGTAGTATTTAAAGTTCGCTTATCGGCTTCTACATGAATATCGAAAGAAAAATTTTCACGTCTAATTTTTTCAAGGTTTAAAAAATTAGACAGAAATTCAATTTCAGAAGTCAGTAAAGTTTTTTCTTCACTGTTTTCATAAAGTTGATACCGTAGAAATTCTGAAAGTTTGACAATTACGACATAAGCTTTTGCTGGATCTGTTCTTATGAGTGCTTTTACATTATTCAGCATATTAAACAGGAAATGTGGATTGATCTGATTTCTGAGAACATTCAATTCCATATTTAAAGTAAGATTACTCAGTTCATTGATTCTTTTATTATCATTGATCCATTTTTGTAAGAGCTTAACGGTTGTCGTCGTCAGAATAATAGGAATACACATCAGAATTCCTTCATAAATTCCTCCTTTTTCCGTTTCTTTTGGAAAGCTTATCGTTCTAAATTCGGCGAAAACTGATCGAAAACCGTATCCGATGATATTAAGCCCCACAACTCCCATGAGTACAAGCACTACCAAATAGCTAATATATCTTGTTTTAAAGAAAAACCTTGGAACCAGCACATAAATATTGATGTAAACCATTGCTATTAATATGGAATACACAAACAACAGTACATAATACTGATACATTCCGGAATACCAATGCCAGAATCTGGAACTGTACAACAAGAAGAAAAAGAACACCAGAAATAACAGATGTCTGCTGTACTTATATCGTTCTTCCACCAGAAATTCTATCGCCTGTGTCTCTTTAAACTTCCATTGGCTGTATTTCATATCATTATTGGATTATATCATTCACAAAAATAGATAATACCATAAGTTGCACCTATAATATTATACAAAACCTATATATTATTATACCAATTGTCCTTCACAAATTTCGTATAAAATACAAGCCGTTTCGTATAAAAACAATTTCAGGCTTCTCTATTGTTTATTTCTTTGCAGTGTTTAATTAATGTATATGGAATTAGCCGTTTTTGAAGAATTAACTCAGGAAATAACAACGAAATATTTTTTCATGACAGAGTCTCAACAGGAAGAAAAGGTAATACAGCTGATTGATCTTCATCATTTCGTGCAATGTCTGGATAGTAATATAAAGGTGATTGATTACCTTCATCATTCAATTAATATTATCGAGCAGGATGGGCTTTCGAAAGGAATTCTCTTTTATGACATGAAAAATTCTTCATTTCCTGATTGTAATACTTCCGAAGAGTTTAAGAAAAGATATGGACTTTCTGAACTATGGTTTGTATTTGTGGAAGAAGACTTTTCCGGAGATAAAGACCGTCACTCTGACTTCATCATTGAAAATAGTTTAGAGATCTTTTATGATAAAATATTTCTATTTCATTTTTTCCAAACCAGCATTCACAGAATAAAGTAATAATAAACGTTTGATAAAAATCAATGTGTTCCCATTTTTGAAAATACGTTGATAACAATCACTCCAATAACAATTAAAGCAATTCCTATAATAGCTGGTAAATCCGGAATCTGCTTGAATGCAATAATTCCAATCATTGTTATAAACACAATTCCTACACCTGACCAAATTGCATAAGTAATTCCTACAGGAATCTGACGAAGGGTTAAACTTAAAAAATAAAAGGCACAAGCGTATCCTGCAACAGTAATAATAGAGGGCAACAGTTTTGAAAATTCTTCTGATTTTTTCAGAAATGTAGTTGCTATGATCTCAAATATAATTGCTAAGGCAAGAAAAATATAACTGCGTCCCATGTGATGTATTCTTTCTGCAAAAGTAATAAAACCAAATTCTTTATTTTTTGTATATGGAAACGCTATGCCCGATCCGATCATATACAATCCAATAACTGGCTACCATTAAAACACTTAATCTCCTCAATTTGTTTTAATGGCATAAAAACCTATAGAAAACTGTCATTATTTTCTACTTCTGACACAAAAAATATGTCATACAATCTGACAACTAACAAAAATATTTGTTCAAAAATCATCGTTAGAAATAAATTTTCTTAACATAGAAATCTGTTTTACGCTAAAATTTTGCACCCCATTTTAGCGGCTGAACTCAATATTATGCCATGCATTATTTATTATTTGTTTTATCAACTCCAATATAGAAGTCAACAAATGATTAACGTTTTCATATTTTTTTAAAGACAGAACAATAAATATATTAATAAATTCATAATAATACATTAACACATTGTAAACAAAAAATCACTTAAAAATTAAATAAAACACCCATAACACACTGATATACATCATAGTGATTTGCTTTGGCACGCGATTTGAAAGTTGTAATATTGCAATTGAAAGATTGATAAAAAAAAGTCAAATAATTAAAAATAATACAAAATGGTAACTTATATCGGTATCGCAACATGTTTAGTAGTATTCTCATCATATTTCATGACAGTAATAAGAGAAAGAAACTAATCATTAAATAAATAATAAAAGCCTATAGCAAAACTATACTAATTATATTGTTTTATGTTTTTACTCTGAGAAATCAGATCGCTCTTTTACCAATGGGGTAAAAGGGCCCAAAAACATAGCAAAAAGATCTTAGTTTCATAACAAATTTTAATATCCAAGAGAGAAGCCGAACTTACGTTCAGCTTCTCTTTTTTTATGCTTACTGCAAAAGTTATTTTCTTTCTTATTACAAGACTGGATAACCCCCTACTCTCTGGACCACTTATTTATTCCGATTCAGGATCTATATTACATTCAATAAAACTTTATCTTTGTTTATTTAATTATCATCATGAATCTTTACAATCTCATTATTCAAGATAAAGAACAGGTAAACCTAAACGATGTATTTCTCAGCAAAAGTAACAAGGATTCCCTTATTCAACTTATCAAAGAAAACACTTACAGCAAAGAACTTCTGGAATATGGTCTTCCTGTAAACAATAAGATTCTCCTTGAGGGAAGTTCAGGCTGTGGTAAGACAATGACCGCTAAAGCCATTGCTACGGCTCTTGGGAAGAATATTATCATTTTGAATTTAAGCAATATCGTCTCATCGCGAATTGGCGAAACTTCTCAGAATATAAAAATGATATTTGATAAAGCAGGAAGGGAAAGATGTGTACTTTTTCTTGATGAACTGGACCAGATCGGGAAAGCAAGAGGCAGTGATGATAAGGATGTAGGAGAAATGAGACGACTGGTAAATACTTTAATCCAGCTTATTGATTACTATCCTGAGAATGCTCTTCTTATCTGCGCAACGAATCATGCCGAAATTATTGACACAGCGATACTTAGACGTTTCCAGCTTAAAATCAATTATGAAATGCCTTCTGTGGAATTTCTGGATTCATTCTACGATACATTATTGGCTCAGTTCCCTGAAGACATGAGAATCATTGAAAGGAAATATTCTATTTCTTTTGCCGAAGCCAAAGATCATGCTTTAACATCTGTAAAAGCTGCTTTAATACAAAAACTGGAAGCCAAAGAAACCTCCCGATCATGAAAGAAGATATCCTTCACAATCTTGAAATCATCAATAACCGGATCAAAAACGCCTGTAAAAAAGCTGGTAGAAAACCAGATGAAGTAAAACTTTTACTGGCAACTAAAACGGTTTCTGCTGAACGTATTAAAGTGGCTATTGAAAACGGACAGGTTTTAATTGCAGAAAACAAAGTACAGGAACTGAAGGAGAAGTATGAAGAATTAAAAGATATTCCACATATCAATCATTTTATAGGACACCTCCAGACCAATAAGATCAAAGATATTCTGAAATATGAAGTAATGTGTGTTCAGTCTCTTGACCGCCTGGATTTGGCTGAGAAACTTCATCAAAGGCTTTTAGCTGAAAACAAAACCATCGAAGTATTAATCCAGGTGAATACTTCCAATGAAGAAAGTAAATTTGGTGTAGATCCGAAAAATGCTATTGAACTGACCAAAAAAGTTGCTGAATTCTCTACATTAAATATTAAAGGTCTGATGACCATCGGATTATTCAGTGCAGAAACAGAAAAGGTAAGAAAGTGTTTTAAAATCCTTAAAAATATTCAGCAGGAAATCATTCTCGAAAATATTCCTAATATAGAAATGAAAGAACTTTCCATGGGAATGAGTGGTGATCTGGAAACAGCCATTGAAGAAGGTTCAACGATTGTAAGGGTGGGAACAGCCGTTTTTGGAACCAGAATATATCCGGACAGCTATTATTGGAATGAAAAAAATTAAAAGAAAAAGATAAAAACACTCTTATCTGGTTAAAAACATATAAAATAATACTAAATCAATTTCAGTAAACATGTTAAAAATGGCTTAAAACAGCACTTTTTTAGTCTACAAATTCGGTATACTTTTTGATCATAAAAAATTAAGAACCAAACAAATACATTTATGATTAAAAAATTACTATCGGGCTGTTTATTAATGACAGTATTATTCTTTTTTTCATGTGAAAAAGAAAACACACAGATGAAAAGTGGAATCTCAATTGAAACGATTTCAATGATAACCGTGCTTACTATGGGCGTAGCAATTTTAGTTGCTTACAGCTACAAGAGAAGATAACAAAATAAATATAACATATAAAGAGTCTCTCAACATTTGGGAGACTCTTTATATTTAGATCACAAGGAGAATATATCTAACCAAAAGCATATTGTAGCAATTATTTCTAATATAATTTGTTTATTTTTAGCTAACATTAATTCCCACTTGATTTATTACATAAAAATAGAATGAAAGAGTAAAAAAACTTTTCAAAATGTAATATTTAAGGGATATCAGATGTTCTATTATAAATTAACTCCATGAAGAATTTAAAAGCTGTACTACTTTCATCTTTATTTACATTAACAACAACTTCTTTATACGCTCAGTCATGTGATTGCTCTAAAAATTTCGAATGGGTTAAAAAAACGTTTGAAGTAAATGACGCCGGCTTTGAATACGCGTTAAAACAAAAGGGAAACCAGGCGTACGAAGATCATAACAAAAGAACAGCAGAAAAGGTAAAAACGGCAAAAACATTTTCTGAATGTGGTCCACTTTTATATGACTGGCTTACTTTTTTCCGTTCGGGGCACATCTCAATAAGACCAATCAACAAACAGGAAACTCAACAAGCTTCTTCTAATCAAAAGTCTGAAAATAAATATTCCAACTGGGAAACATTTCCTATCAATGACAAAGATTTCAAAAACTATCTGGAAAAGGGTAAAATCTCTGACTATGAAGGAATCTGGGAAACGGAGCCTTATAAAATTGGGATCAAGAAAAAAGGGAATCAATATATTGGTTTTATTATAGAGTCAGGTGCAGAAACCTGGACAAAAGGGCAAGTAAAACTTAAAATAGACGCTTCCGGCAATAAAATCAATTCTATCTTCTACAAGAGAGATCATTCTGCAGACGAATCTACAGACATAAAATTCATCGGAAAAAACCATTTACAGATTGGTGATTTTACGCTTTCAAGGGTTTATCCAAAATTGCAAGATGAACCTAAATATACACAATACTTTCAATCTTTGACTGTTAATAAACCGTATATTGAAAAACTTAATGAAACCACACTCTATTTCAGGATTCCATCTTTTCGCGCTTCTGAGAAACAAAAAATAGACAGTGTCATTACGGCGAATAAGGAGAAAATTCTTTCTACTGAAAACCTCATTATTGACATCAGAAATGGAACTGGCGGAAGTGATGCAAGCTATGATCAACTCCTTCCATTGATTTATACCAACCCTATCAGAACGGTAGGTGTAGAATATTTGTCTACCAAGCTGAACAATCAAAGAATGCTGGATTTCATCAATAAACCTGAATACGGATTTAATGAGGAAAGTAAAAAGTGGGCAAAAACTTCGTTCGACAAATTGGAAAAGGAACATGGTAAATTTGTAAACCTGAATGAAAATGTTGTCAGCACTACAAAATATGACACTATTCATCCTTATCCAAAAAATGTAGGAATTATCATTAATCAAGGCAATGGAAGTACTGATGAACAGTTTTTACTGGCTGCTAAACAAAGCAGAAAAGTAAAGCTATTTGGGACAACTACTTTTGGAGTACTGGACGTTTCCAATATGTATTACGTTCCTTCACCATGCAATGAATTCCAATTGGGATATTCACTATCAAGAAGCATGCGTATTCCTGACTTTACAATTGACAGCAAAGGTTTACAACCTGATTATTATTTAGACAGAAGTATTCCTGTATATGAATGGACAGAATATGTAAGCAATGTATTGAACGGCAAGTAATATTTCGAAGAATAGATATAAAAACATCTAAAAAACTACTTAATTTTATAAGTTTTAAAACAAAAAAAACCCCTCTCAACACTGAGAGGGATTATATATTTAGAAATGTTTCTAATTACATATAAGCTTCGATTGGCTCACAAGTACATACTAAGTTTCTGTCTCCGTAAGCTTCGTCTACTCTTGATACAGAAGCAAAGAATTTGTGATCTCTTACCCACTCCAGCGGATAAGCAGCTTTTTCTCTGCTGTATGGTTTATCCCAAGAATCAGAGATTACCAATTGCTCTGTGTGAGGAGCGTTTTTCAATACGTTATTTGCCTGATCAGCCTGTCCGTTTGCAATCTCATCAATTTCATGTTTAATGGAGATTAAAGCTTCTGCAAAACGATCAATTTCTGATTTGCTTTCAGATTCTGTAGGCTCAATCATTAATGTTCCTGCAACTGGGAAAGAAACTGTAGGAGCATGGAAACCATAATCCATTAATCTCTTCGCCACATCAGCTACTTCAATTCCTAAAGATTTGAACTGACGGAAATCTACGATACATTCGTGAGCTACTCTTCCGTTTTCGTTTGAATATAAGATTGGGAAGTGCTGAGCTAGAATTTCTTTAAGATAGTTAGCATTCATGATCGCATGTCCTGTAGCCTTTTTAAGACCATCTGTTCCTAACATTTTGATGTAAGCATAAGAAATATTAAGAATCAATCCAGAACCGTAAGGTGCAGCAGAAATACCATCGATAGCTTCTTTAGCTCCGATTCTGATATTTGCATTAGAAGGAAGGAATGGTACTAAGTGCTTAGCCACACAGATAGGACCTACTCCAGGACCTCCACCTCCGTGAGGAATTGCAAAAGTTTTGTGAAGGTTTAAGTGGCAAACGTCTGCTCCAATGTTTCCTGGACTTGTGAATCCGACCTGAGCGTTCATGTTGGCACCATCCATATACACCTGTCCTCCATGTTCATGGATTAAGTTTGTAATTTCTTTAATGTTGGCATCAAAGAATCCGTAAGTAGACGGATATGTAATCATTACAGCTGATAAATTCGCTGAATGCTGTTCTGTTTTAGCTTTAAGATCTTCGAAGTCGATTTCTCCGTTTTCAAGGTTTTTAACAACAACGATCTTCATTCCTGCCATTGCTGCAGAAGCTGGGTTTGTTCCGTGTGCAGACTGAGGGATCAATACTACATTTCTGTGGTGATCACCTCTTGAGATGTGGTATTCTCTGATTACCATTAATCCTGCATATTCTCCCTGAGCTCCAGAGTTTGGCTGTAAAGAAGTTCCTGCAAAACCTGTGATTGTTGCAAGGTCTTTTTCAAGCTCTGCAATCATTTGTTGATATCCTCCTGCCTGGTCTACCGGTACGAATGGGTGAACACTTCCCCAATCTGCCCATGAAAGTGGCAACATTTCAGTAGCTGCGTTCAGTTTCATTGTACAAGATCCTAAAGAAATCATTGAATGAGTCAATGACAAGTCTTTTCTCTCAAGACGCTTGATGTAACGCATCAATTCTGTTTCAGTGTGATATTTGTTGAATACTTCTTCTGTAAGAATTTCATCCTTTCTAAGGTTTTCTTCCGGAATGCTGTATCCTTCTTTGATTTCAAGCTTGAAAGTCTGCTTGTCTTTAAACTGAGCGAAAGAAGCCATCAGATAGTTTAATTTTTCTAATGTAGTACTTTCGTTGATAGCAATACTTACAACACCTTCTGTGAAATAATTAAGGTTAAGTCTGTGGTCCAGCATCAATCTTACCAATCTTGCTTTCTCATCTTCAGCCATTGTGATTTTCACAGTATCGAAAATAGGCTCTTCTACTACTTGATATCCTAAAGCTTTAAGACCTCCTTTTAAAGCGTTTGCTTTAAAGTGAATTTGGTCAGCGATATAATTTAATCCTTTTGGACCATGATAAACTGCATACATACCAGCCATTACAGCTAAAAGAACCTGAGCAGTACAGATGTTAGAAGTTGCCTTCTCTCTCTTAATGTGTTGCTCTCTTGTCTGTAGTGCCATTCTTAGCGCACGTTTTCCGTACATATCCTGAGAAACACCAATGATTCTTCCAGGAATATCTCTTTTATATTCTTCTCTACAAGCAAAGAATGCCGCGTGAGGACCTCCGTAACCTAATGGAATACCGAATCTCTGTGAAGTTCCTACTGCACAGTCAGCACCCATTTCAGCAGGTGATTTTAATTTCACCAATGCCATCGGATCACAAGCAACTGCTACCTGAAGATCTAATTTTTTGTATTCAACAATGTTTTCTGTATAATCCAGAACGATACCGTTTTTACCTGGATATTGTAATAAAACACCGTAATAAGATGCATCAAATGCGTGAGTTTTGTGATCACCAACCACTACTTCAATTCCTAACCCTTCTGCCTTAGTTTTCAATACAGAGATCGTTTGAGGCAATACAAGATCTGAGATAAAGAATTTATTAGCTTCTCCTTTTTTCTGATCTTTAGTTCTGTTGTTGAAGAACATATGCATTGCTTCAGCTGCAGCAGTAGACTCATCTAATAGTGAGGCATTTGCAAGACCAAAACCAGTAAGGTCACATACAACAGTCTGGAAATTAAGAAGAGCTTCCAATCTTCCCTGTGCAATTTCAGCCTGATACGGCGTATACGCAGTATACCAGCTTGGATTTTCAAAGATATTCCTTTGAATTGCTGATGGTAAAAGTGTATTGTGGTATCCGAAACCGATATAACTTGTATAATCAGTGTTTTTTGATGCCAATTCTTTTGAGTGGTTCAACATTTCGTACTCCGAAAGTGGTTCTGAGATCTCAAGATCTTTTTCTAAACGGATGGAAGAAGGAATGGTCTGAGAAATTAACTCTTCAATACTAGAAACGCCAAGTTTTTCCAACATCGCCTGTTTATCGGCTTCATTAAGAGAAATGTGACGGCTCACAAACTGTTCTGTATTCATTTTTATTTATTAGATTTTGTTTGTAAAAAGATGGGTAAAATTACAATTTTTTACACGATTGTACAAGAGTATAAAATGATTGATAATTCACTAAGTCGTCCAGTTGTTTTAAATAACTTCCTTTTTGATAGTCATTAAATAAGGTTTAATTTACTTTAAACAGCAATTACATTGATTTTATAAATATTATTCAACAATATCATCAATGTATTGATAATAAAATAGTGAAATATTTGATCGGAAAAATTCTAAAACCAATTATCATTTTGAAGCGAAAAATAAAAACTAACCCAGCATTTTCGTAATAAATACATCTTATATAATGATGAAAATCAGAGATAAATTGTAGCCAAAAAACCTTTTAATACTTCTATACATCAGGTTTTAAGAATTTTATGAAATTTTATTAATTATATTTATTCTAAATTAATATATTTGCAACATGAATATGATTGTCCCATTTAAAGTTGCGCCTTTAGCTCCCGTATACTCATTCAAAAACGAAGAGATGTTCTGTGAAAAGAAATCTTGTTGTAAAAAATTCAAGAAGGGAAAAAGATGTAAAAAGTGTCCCGGAAGAAAGAAAATGGCTTAAATAAATTCCTTAATTAGGAAGTATAAGGCAATTGCCAAGATTATAACACCCCAAAACAGCATAACAATTTTAGGCTGTCCACTTTTATTAACTACAGTTTTAGGCTGTGGCTTGAACATTTCCTCCACCGAGTTTTTGAATTTATCAGAATCATTCTCAAAAACTTCTGTAATGGTAATTCCCTGAACTACTGTTTTGTGCAAAAGTGAATTCGTTGCATGAAGCAAAATCTGGAATTTTCCATCTTTAAATTCTGTGATCTTAAAGATCCTTTCTCCATAAGGCTTTTCTAGTCCGAAAGGCAATACTTTTACCACATCAGCATTACTTGTCTGCCAATTAACAATAATCTCTTCCCCTTTTTTTGCGTGAATTTTATTTGCCGTAAATGTTTTAATGACTGGTGGAATATTATATCGGAAACTTTTCTGGTGATTTTCCAGATTCTGATCGTAGGAACGTCTTCTTACAGAATCACTCAATGTTTCGTATGCTTCCTGAATTTCGCGGAAACGATCTGCAAAGAAGTCGTCATTTTCGTTTTTATCAGGATGATATTTTAAGGATAACTTTCGATAAGCTTTTTTGATGTCTTCTTCTGAAGCATCCTGTGATATACCGAGAAAATAGTAGTAATCTTTCATTGAACAATACAAAAATAAGGATTTATTTTTCTTTGTGTTTGATCTTTATGACAAAAGTTTAGCTGAGAAAAGGTCTTGAAAGACATTTCCTGCAAAGCAATCTTATATGTAATATGTTGGAAAACGCAGGGACGCAAAATAATTGATAAGTACTATGCTTTAAGACACAAGGATTTTATCTTCGATAAAATTGAGTATGCTAAAATATATTTTAAAATTGCCACGGATGCACGAATAAAATGGTTCAGTTATCTTATGTGTTTACCTACAAGTTTGTTTCTTTGCATATCTTAAATCTATAATTCTACCAATAATAAAAATCATTAGTCAGGTTCTATAAAGTTACTTACCATAAATCCATTCTTTGGTTGGGATAATCCATGCATCAAGAGCTTTAAATAAAAAGCCATGATTTAACCCTGTACTAAGCTCTATTTCTTTAAAATTCTTTATATTCGATCTTATGAATCTTTGCTCCTGAGATAAAGGGATGTGTCCATCATCCGATTTTTCTGTGATAGACAGAATCTTTCCATACAGTCTAAAATTTTCATCTTTTTCTAAAGAATCATCTTTAAAACTGGCACCAATAAAAACAAATTTCAGTTCAGGATTTTTCATATAATAAGAGATATATTGAGCAATATAACCACCCTGAGAGGTACCGACTACTGCAATATTTTCAGCTTTAATTCCTTTTTTGATCAGCTGATCAATCTGTTTTTTTATTTTTAGAGCATATGCAGCCGGATCAGTATTGGGTTTCCTTTTTTCAAAAAGAACAATATTACTACTATCCTTCAACTCATGAAGCATTTTTTCGTACTCTACAATACCATATTTAGGATGTGCATCATCCCCCGAATGTCCTTCCAAGAATTTATTATGTAGGAAGAAAATATATTGTTTCTGCTTTAATTCAGATTTCTGCCCGTACATGATGAAAGAAAAAACAGTAAGTATGGTAATAAAAATATTTTTGAAAGCCATTATAATGTTTATTTTAAACAGAAAAACAAATTTAGTATTTAATAACCATATTTTCAATAAATCAAGAGTATCACTCTTCTGCTGAAAGATTTAAAATAAAAAATTCAGGCTCGGGAAGCTTTGCTTCCCGAGCCTGAATTAAACAATTTCAATTTAGTTATTTACTTTTTATGCTTCGCAGGTATTATCTTTTCTGCAACACTTTGATGCAAATTCTTTTTTAAATTTCCCTTTCAGATTCTGATATTCTTCATCGTTCATTTCTCTGATCTTATCTGCTAATCCAAAAGGTGATTTTTCTTTAATTCCATATTCATCAAAAATCCCTTTGATAAATCTTTTTCTTTGTACTGCTTTTTTAGCAATTAATGCTACACCCACAACGGCTAATGCTCCAAGAGCACCTTTTAATGCTGAATTTTTCATTTTTTCAAAATTTAAATTTTACTACTTCTTGTTTTTTATATAGACGAATGAATTTTAATTTTACTTTACTACTTCTTTAAAATTTTTAAATTATTCGTTGTTTCTGTTGAAGAATCCGCCTGAGCATTTATTTCTCCAGACTTCTTTGAATTTTTCTCTTTCTTCAGGAGACCAGCTTTCCATTTTCTGTCTCATCTTTCTTTCTTTAAAGTCTCTCATTCCTTTTCCAAAATGAAATCCTCCAAAAAGAATTTTACTTAAGATCAGAATTCCCATCGCCTGCCAAAATGTAATGGATTTAACTCCTAAAATCTCAGGTAACAAGCAGTTCCAAAGCGACATGACGATCCATGTAACCGCTAAGAAAATTAACGGTGGACATAACAATAAAAAAATCCAGCCTTTTTTGTGTTTATAATTCATAATTTCTTTTTCTAACTTTTTAAATCTTCGTATAATCTTCTCAATCTGTTTCTCAAATGCTTCACAGCATAATTTTTCCTACTGATGATCGTTTTGATGTTCTCTCCCTGTTCATCGGCGATCTCCTGGAGGGTTTTGTCGTTCAGTTCGTTTTCTACGTAGACCAGCCTTTGTTTTTCGGGAAGTTCATCAAGTGCTTCAAACAGTTTTTTCCAGATCTCATCCTGAAACATTTTTACTTCAGGACCCGCGCTATCATCCATCAATAAAATATCTTTGATGGAAAAGCTTCCGTCTTCATCTTCATAGACGAAATCTTCAAGATTTTCTGTTTTCTTTTTACGGTAACGGTCCGTGATTTTATTCGCCGTTACTCTATACAGCCAGCCCCCCACATTCACAATCTCAGAAAGATTGGTAAGGCTACTGAACTGATACCACACTTCCTGCAAGATATCTTCCGCATCCTCAGTATTTTTCACTTTGGGACGAATATAAGACATCAGCTTTCCTCCGTAATTGGAAACGGTCTGCGAGATGATGCTTTCTTTCTCTTTCTGTGGCATTGTTATTTTTTCGACAACCTCCATATTGCTATGACGACTGTACTTTTGGTTTTACTTTAATAAATTTAAAATATTTTTTCGAAACTTTAGCTTTTCTTTTATTCATCAGGGTTTCTTTTAATCAATAAATCATTGTAAACAAATTCATTATCAATTCCAAGGAGCTAATTCCTGCTATCCGCTCATACTCCTCGCTCCTTGCTTCTGCCAATACATGCTGTGGGGTAACCGCTACTATCAGGGCTAGAAAGGGTTCACTCTTTTATCTGTAGAAGAACTTAATTTATAAAGCGTAGACGAAGAGACTAAGCATCTGTGTTATCTGCGAGAAATTTTGGGTTCGAACACTCACAATGACAAAAAAGAAACGGAAGACATTATATCTTCCGTTTCATAATTATAAAAATGGTCGGTTTATTTTTTATTAAAATTCTCTGCGAAGAATCCTAACATAGATTTGTAAAGTTCAATCCTGTTCGGCTCTTTTCCGAATCCGTGTCCTTCATCATACTTTACCATATAAGGCACTTCAAATCCTTTTGCACGCATTGCCTTCACAATCTGATCTGATTCATTAATGTTTACTCTAGGGTCATTTGCTCCCTGAACTACAAATAATGGCTTCTTAATCTTATCAATCTGGAAAACCGGTGAAACTTCTTTCGCAATTTTTGCTTCTTCAGGATTATCCAAATCATACCAGATCTGTTTTACCATTTCTTTGTAAGGTTTCCAATATTCCGGGAAGGATTCAAAGAAAGTAAAGATGTTGGAAACGCCTACATAATCTACTCCACAAGCATATAGGTCCGGAGTTTTGATTAAGCCCATTAAAGTTGCATATCCACCGTGGCTTCCTCCATAAATAGCAATTTTATCTTTATCTATCCAACCTTGGCTGATGGCATATTTTACTCCATCTTCCACATCATCCATTGCTTTTCTTCCGATCTGCTTATATCCGGATTTCTGGAACTCTTTTCCATACCCTCCTGAAATCCTGAAATTCACCTGAAGCGTTGCATATCCTCTGCTGGCAAATAATTGTGCTTCCGGGTTGAATCCCCAATGATCCCTGATTCCTTGTGGACCACCGTGAGGATTTACAATTAAAGGTACTTTTTTCCCTTCCAAAGCAGCTTTTGGTAACGTAATATATCCACGAATCGTCAAACCATCTCTGCTTTTGAATTCGATAGGTCTCATTTCAGCCATATCTTCTTCTTTAAGCTGTGGCATCAGATTATACAAAAGTTTGGTCTGCTTGGTTTTTGTATCGTATTCGTAGTAAGTACCATATAATTTATCACTTCCTACAACGACAAGAAGTTTATCATTGTTATCATCCGAGGAAACGATTCCAAACTCCTTATCTCCAAATTGAGATTTCAGTTTATCATCTATTTCTTTGTAGAATTTACTTACCGGAATGGTTTCTTCTTTTACACCGTTATAACTGATATAATCCAATTCATAGTTTCTGCTTTTACCAGCTGTACTAATGGAACTTACATCATAAACAGGATTGGAATAAACTTCTTTGATTACAGCATTTTTCTTTAAATCATATAAAACGATTTTCTCTTTATCACTATCCAGATTTGTTACCACATAAGCTTCATCTTTATTTCCTGAATTGTAATTGAAATCTATAATACTGAAGGTATCAGACCAATCTGTTGATTTAAGAAGGTTGAACTTCCCTGTTTGCAAGTCTTTATAATAAGTTTTGGTTGTCAGCCCGTTTTCAAGAACATTATATCCTCTTAAATTACCATCTTTATCAAAAATATAACCATCGATAGGGCTTTTTTCGTCTTTGTTTTCGTACAGCTGTGTCATTTCACCTGTCACGAAATTGATTTTATAAGGTTCAAAGATCTGCTTGTTGTTTTTATTCATGGTAACCACCACAAAATCTGTATACTTTATAGGAATGATACTCCCTAAAGTAATTCCGTCAAATGGGGTAAGGTCTTTTTGATTCCCGCCATCTACATCTGCTGCATACAAATGGATATTTTCATTTCCGCCTTTATCCTGGGTGTAGAATAAACGATTTTTGTTCAACCAACCGTAACCTTTGATCAGATCGTCTTTTTCAACGATTGCTTTTGTAATTTTTCCGGTGCTTAAGTCTTTCACATAGACATGGTTTTTACGGTCATTGTCTTTTTCTTTATAGGAAAGGTATTTTCCGTCCGGAGAAATTTTAAATGCTGAGGCTTTTGGTCTCGCAAAATAGTCCTCAACTTTATACTTATAGTTTCCTTTATCATAGGAAATAAGCTTCTCTAGATTGGCTTTGGAAGATGGCAGTGTAGGATCTCCCGGCAGCTTGGCTGTAGAACTCTGTGCATTAATCATAATTGTGGAAAGTACAATATAAGCTGTACCGAAAATTTTGGAATTTAGATTCATAACTCATGTTTTAAGGTTAAAACTATAGCTTTTTTAATCAAAATATTAATGATCTTACATAATTAGACACTTTATCTTTACAAAACGTTACATTATTTACCTTTTCTTTTTCAAAAACAATAAAAAAGACAGCCTTATAACTGTCTATTATTTATATTTAATGTAAAAAAATTCCAAAATACCAGGTCCATACTATTAAAATAACCTGCATAGGAATTCTCTCAACGTACAAATACCGCATTCCGGGTCCTGTATAATCTGCCTTAAAAATATTAATATTCTTTTTAGAGGAATTGATATTAGCGACAAAGACCAATACATAAAAAACGATCAATAAAATAGCTGTTAACTCCCGAATAGCGGGGATCATCAAACCTATTCCAGCTGCAATTTCCAAAAAGCCTGTGAGATACACCCACAACATTTTAGCAGGGATGAAATCCGGAATCATCATTTCCATTCCTTTCTGAAATTTAAAATGTGAAAATCCTGTAAAGATGATGAAAACTGCCATTCCAAGGTTTCCCGAAAATACATAATCCGGTTTTCCGTGAAACACCATGGTTCCCAGTAAAGCCAGAATAAATGTAACGAATAGAATGCTTAATAATTTCATGTTTTTTATACGTTGATGGAAGATGAAAATACTTTTACACTGAACTTAAATTAACTCCTTCTGCCAAGCTTTTTACAACTATCAGCCCTTTTGTAAATCCTGTATCCAGGTGATCCTGCCATTGTTTATCAACCTGAACTTCAGTATGCAGTTTTGTTTTTCCGCCAAAATCGATCAGGAAATATTTTTCGAAGCAACCACTCCATTCCATGACCTCTTTACTGTGAGTGTCTTCATTACCTTCCTTATCTACCATTCCCAAATGTTTAAAAACTACCTGTCTTGGTTCATCCAGACTATCGATGGTAGAAACCATTCCTTCTCCTTCTGTATTTACGAAGTAAGTTTTCCCACCTACTTTCCAATCGGATTTCATCATAGATCCGGGACTGAAATATTTTGTCCATTCACTATATGTTTCGGGACTCCAGAGAATGTCCCAGACTTTTTGCATGGGTGCATCAATTACTGTTTCGTACGATAAGGTTTCCATATTCTATATTTTTTAAGGTTGATTTGGTTAAAATCAGACTTTCCTTTTAAAGCTGGTTTTCTGAAAGGTGTTTTACAATTGCCATTGCTTTAGGAAATTTTTCTTCAAAGAACTCTTTAAATTCTGCGGGTGTTTGAATTTTAGTCGTCAGTAAAGTTCCGTTATCATTTTCTTCAAGGAAATAGGCTTCTGTAGCTTCTCCCCAATCTTGTGGAACTTCAATTCCTTCATAGATTTCTCCAAGGTGTAAAAATGTTATTTCCTCGTTGGGGATGATCTTTTCAACCCTGCTGTACATTCCGTTATTTTTGGGGTCAAGAAATTTAATGATATTATTCTCTTCCAAGGTTCCTTCATAAAATGATCCGTCTGTAAAAGCTGTTGTCCACTGTCTGTAGGTAATATCTCCCCAGAGAACGCTCCATACTTTTTCAGGTTCTGCATTTATTTCAATTTCATATGATAATTTTTCCATGTTCTTTACTATTAATTAATTTAAGTGATAAATTTTAAGTTTTTTTTATCCTCCGACAAAGTCTCCACCGTTAATATGAATTACTTCTCCTGTAATATAACTGGCATCTTTAGACGCTAGAAAAACATATGCAGGTGCTACTTCTGATGGTTGCCCTGCTCTTTTTAACGGGGTATCTTTTCCAAAGGTTGACAGATCATCAAAAGCTTCTTTTACCAAAGGTGTCCAGATAGGTCCGGGCGCAATTCCGTTGACTAATATTTTCTTTTCTGCAAGGTTATCTGCTAATGAACGGATAAATGACAGAACGGCTCCTTTTGTAGCGGCATAATCTATCAGATGATCGCTTCCACGATAGGCTGTGACAGATGTTGTACAAATGATTCGTCCTCCTTTTTCTATTAATGGAAGAAAGTTTCTGGTGAAAGAAATCATGGAGATGATATTAGTATCAAATGTCTCCTGAATCTGTTCATCAGTAATTTTTTCCAGGCTGCTCTTTGAGGTATGAATTCCTGCATTATTTACCAGAATATCAATACCTTTCCACTCTGATTTTACTTTCTTTGCGCATTTTTCCCGAAATGTTTTCCTGGTAAGATCTCCTTTGATTAAAAGACATTTCTGCCCTTCTTTTTTAACTAGTTTTTGAGTTTCTTTGGCATCGTCATCACTTTCTTTATAGATAATGGTAACGTCTGCTCCTTCTCTGGCAAAATGAACTGCCACTGCCTGCCCAATTCCACTGTCTCCACCAGAAATTACAGCTTTTTTTCCTAATAATTTCCGGCTTCCCTGGTAGTCATCCCGAATGATCTCCGGAAAGAGTCCTTCTTTAGGAACTTTTGATTTAGATTGTGATTTGTTCTGTGTTTTCATATGCAAACCTTTTCTAAATAACATCAAACAGCAAGCCGAAAAAATTTTATGAATTATATGCGTCTTCTAGATCCTGAATAATAATTTTCTGCATTTTCATCATAGCCTGCACTACTTTATAGGCTTTTTCCTGATTAGGATCATTCATCAGCTGGATCAGTCTTTTAGGTACAATCTGCCAGCTTAAACCGTATTTATCTTTTAGCCAGCCACACATACTTTCTCTTCCTCCATCTGCTGTAAGTGTATTCCAGTAACGGTCAGTTTGTTCCTGATCATCGGTCATTACCACCAATGAAATTCCTTCATTAAAGTCAAACTGATGATCGTAGGAATTATCCATACAAAACAACGTGTAGTTATCTATTACAAAGTTAGCGTGCTGAACATTTTCAGCCGGTTCCGGTATAGGATGTCCTTCGCTTCCATCTCCGTATTCTAAAATATTACCAATGCTTGAGTTAGGGAAAGTTTTGGTATAAAGCTCCATTGCTTCTTTAGCCTTACCATTATTTTCATGAATAAACATAAGAGTAGGAACTATTTTTTGTTCACCTGATTTTTCTCCTAAGAATATCTGCCATGTAACGCCATACTGATCCTGAACCCAACCATATTTCTTACTCCAGGAATAAGACCCAAGTTCCATTAATGCTATTCCTCCCTGCAACAACTGATCCCAGTATTTCTGGACTTCTTCTTCCGTATCACAAATAACCATGAAAGAAATTGAAGCATTCTTCTTAAATTGCGGACCACCATTTAACAGCATTAATCTTTGCCCAAACAAATATATATTCATCACCACAGGAGTATCCGCTGTAATTTCACCACCGAAAACTTTACAATAAAACTCTGCTGATTGCTTGGCATCTTCATCGTACCAGAGACATGGGAAAATATCGTTATTCATAAGTTTAAATTTTAATTGATTGATATAGTTTGGTTGATTTTTTTCTTATTGATTAATAAGCAATAATTGCTCAAGGAGATTTTAGAATATGCTTAGATTTCTTCTTTCACTTTAAAAGCAAAAGAAATCTTATGTCTTTGCTCTTAAAGATATATATACCTTATTTGCAATGACATAGTAATAATTCTAGTTGATAACTTTTTATGCTTCTTTAAAAAACACCTGATTCTCCTTCATATAATCTTTTAACTTCATCACTGTATTTTTTCCGAAACCATGAAGCTGCAGAATTTCCTTTTCGGAATAGTCTGACAATTTTTCCAAAGAATCTATCTTTTCTTTTTTCAGGGCTTTTCTTGCGGGAACTGCAATTATACCATAAAGAAAGTCTTCATTTGCGTCATAGTTAACAGCATAAATGGAATTCAAACTCTTTGACATGATAACTAAATTGATCATGGCTACAAAAAATGTTTTTAATGATTCTCTACATACTTATGGAAATTGTTGAGAATGGCATACCAGCCTTCCCTTTGCATTTCCACGGAATTTTGTTTCTCGGGATCGAAAACTTCGGTAACTTTGGTCGTATTTTCATCTATTTTGTCGAAGATTACTTCTACTTTACGTCCGTCTTCCAAATGATATTTTATAATTTCATGGGGAATTACTTCATCGTATACTCCTTCAAAATCAAAAGCAAAGCTTTTATCTTTTGCTTCCATTTTGTTCTTAAACTTCCCGCCTACTTTCAGATCATTTTCAGAACTAGGACAATGCCAGCTTTCATGGGCAAAATTCCACTTTGTGATATGCTTTGGTTCATTGAAATAATTCCACACTTTCTCCACCGGAGCTAAAATTGTAATGTCTATTTTAATTGGATCCATAGTTCTATTTTTTTATGATTGAATAAAAGAGCTGCCCACAAGTGAGCACCCCTTTTAAATAATTAGTTAAATATAAGATTATTTTGCATATCCTTCATTATAGTTCACCATCCAATGAACACCATATTTATCCTGAAAACAACCGAAGTAGTCTCCCCAGAATTGATCTTCAATTGGCATTTCTACATTTCCGCCTTCTGAAAGTCCTTTAAAAAGTCTGTCCGCATCTTCTCTTGAATCCGGAAAAATAGAAACATAATTGTTATTTCCTACCGTAAGGGTTTGCCCGAAACCAGGAACTATATCTGAAGCCATTAAAAGGTCATCTCCAATAGGCAATGCGATATGCATTACTCTGTTTTTTTCTTCTTCTGAAAGGTTTTCTGTACCGGGAGCGTTCCCCATTTTGTGTACTTCACCTACGAATTCACCTCCAAAAATTGATTTGTAAAAGTTGAATGCTTCTTCAGCAGTACCATCAAAGTTTAGGTACGGATTTAATTTTGCCATGATTTTTAATTTTAAAATGTTATTATTTTGTTTAAACACAAATGACACAAATAGTTTCACAAATGACACGAATATATTAATGTGAAAACGTAAGTGTAATTAGTGATGCTGATTTAAAAATGTTTCTACTTTTTTAATGGTAAAGTTGATCAGATCTTCATTGAGGCTGTCGTCAAAATCAGCCATCATATAGGTTCCGTGAGTTGCGGGTACTATCATCAATTCCGATCCTTTTACCAACCGCCACATTTCTACGGTATGTTCGGGTTTCATTACATCTTTATCTCCACTGATAAATAATGCAGGGACTTCAATAGAACTCAGCACCTCATCGCCCCAATCTTCGAAAGTCTGCATCCTCTTACTGTCTTTATCAAAAAGATTTTCCAGTTTTGAAAAGTCTGGATTAAGATTTAAAAAATTGATCTTAAAAGGTTCCGGCATAGATTCAAAGGTAGCATCCTGCATCATTTCGAAAAAGCCATCCATCATTCCGTTTCTTTTGTAAAATGCTGATGCAACTACTATCTTTTCTACAATTCCGGGGTGACGGTGGACGATCTGTATCACTGTATTTCCACCATTGCTAAAGCCCCAAAATGCAGCTTTATGAATATTAAGTTCAGCTAATAATGCGGCTACATCATCAGCATCCTGTTCAAACGTTTCTGGAATATCACGGTGCTCGCTTCGTCCGTGGTTCTGGAGATCTACTCCAATCAGCTGAAATTTATCCTGTAATCTTTCTATCACTTCCTTGAAATCATAGAGAATAGAGGAACCTCCACCATGAATCAACACCAATGGTTTTCCTGATCCATATATTTCAAAATAGAGCTGGATCCCGTTTACATGTTTATATCCTTTTTCTATTGGATTCATGATTAATACTTGATATTTTCGTCAACATCGTACTTCATTCCCGGATAGTCTAAAATTCTTCGCATCAGCCCTATCTGCCCGCACAGATAATCTTCCCGACCAATGCACATTCCAACGAAATTGAGTTTTGTTTCTTTAATAAAAGGAATATTCATCCCGATTTCAAAGATCTCATCAAGTTCTTCATCAGTTACTTCCAATAGTTTCTGATATGCTTTTGCAGAAATATCATGAAAGTTTTTCTTCAGGTCTGCCAGCGTTGGATATTTGAAGTTTTCATCCAAGGTTTTTCCTTGAAAGAAAAGATCGTTATTAGGGTCCTGATCCTGTAATCCAAGTACCATACCCAAGCCATAGCGCATATTCACAAAGTTTCCTGCCATCCAAACGATATGATTGGTTTTATTTTCAATTCTTTTCAGAGCATCTTCTTCCAAAATGCCATCCAAAACGTTAATAAAGCTTTGGGTATGCATTCTGTAAGCTGGAATGATGAGTTCTACTTTTTTTGATTTTGGTGTGTCCATGTTTTTATTTTTTATGGAATTAGAATGTAAGTGTTGGGAAAAGCAAGGTTCTATCTCTATATTCTATGATTATTGAATGATTTTTTGCCACGAATGCACGAATTTCATTAATGATTGCTGATAAGATGGTGGTGTAAAACCGTTTATCTCTTTCTTGTTTTTTCCAACTGTTTTCTGGTTTATTTTATTCCTCCAGGTTTTCCCAGAAGTCTGCGGATATACCCTAACTGACCGCAATGGTAATTTTCGTGGAAGCAGAGTGTGGCAATATCATTAATCGTCTCATGATTAAAACTTTCGATAGTATTCAACTTTGCTTCTAGTTTATCCTGAGTTTGTTTTAAATAAGATTTGAGTTCTTCAAAATCTACCAACTCGTTTTTTCTTTCTAAAGGAGTGGCACCTCTGTTATATACGGAAAATATTTCTCCGTCCCATACGGCTTCTTCGCCAAGAATATTCAATAAGCCATTTCTAACATAAATCAGGTGTCCCAGTACCCAATTCATACAATTGGCATCCTCATTTGAAAAAATTATCGACTCTTCATTGGTGATTCCTTCTGTATTGATAGAGATTACTTTGTAAGTAACGTTTACCTGATGTTTCACAAATTCTATTGTATCTGATATTGTTTCCATAATATTTATATTAAAGAGTATCTTATATCATTGATAATTATTCTGTTGGTAACTTAGACATATCAGCATGCATTACTTCCCATTGATGCCCATCTATATCAGCAAAAGCACTTTGATACATCCATCCGTGATCCATAGACTCACTGTATTTTGAACCTCCGTTTTCAAGAGCGGTGTTTACAATCCAGTCTACTTCTTCACGACTGTCTACTCCAATGGCAAGAAGTACCTGAGTAGTATCTCCTTTAGCATAAGGTCTGTTGGTAAAGGTTTGGAAAAACTCTTCTTTCAGAAACATGGTGTAGATATAATCTTCTTTCATGACTACACATACAGCTTTATCGTCTGAGAACTGTTCATTGATCGGAAAACCTAATGTCGTCCAGAACGTTCTTGTTTTTTGTATGTCTTTTACAGGTAAATTGACATAGATTTGATTGATTTTCATATTCAGTAATTTTTGGTGTTAAACTTTTAACCAAAATTACCAAGGTGTGATGAAAATCTACTTGCCATAGGGCAAGATTTAATTTTTATTAGGATGGGAAACCAATTCTTTCCGAATTCTGCTCAGTGAAGTATCCGTTACTCCAAGATAGGACGCAATTTGTTTCAAAGGGGCAAATTGTATCACTTTTGATTTTTGTTCCAGGAGATTAAGGTAGCGCTTAGTAGCAGAAAGAGTGAACATTTCTACAGATCGTTGTTTATAATCAAAAAGCTCTTTAGACATCCATGATCTTCCCCATTCTCTGAGATTCGGGATTTTGTGAAATAATTCCTGAAAGGTATCATAATCAAGCTTCCAGCATTCGCAATCTGTGATGCAGACAATATTTTCCTGAGACGGTATTCTTTGAAACATTGATAAAACTTCAATAATCACTTCATTTTCAACAAAAAAGTGAGTAGTTACCTCATTTCCGTTGAAATCATTGACGAAGGATCTTGCAAGTCCGCTATCCAGAATATAGTATTCATTAGCTGTTTTTCCTTCTTCAAGAATGAATTCTCCTTTTTGAAAAGACGTTTTTTCGTGTGCCTGAAATATTTCTTCCAATTCCTCCTGCAGAAAAAATGGAAAATCATAACATATTTCTAAAGATTTGGTGGTCATCAGGTCATTTTTTTAAGACTTTAAAATTAAAATTTTTAATCGAAACAAATGCAATAAATATTAAACAATATGATTTATTCATCATTTAAAAACATATATCATATTGAATTTAAGATAATTTTAAAATTTTAAACAATTAAACGAAATTCAACTACAAAAAGAAGTCCATCCCTAAAATCAACATTTTTACATTTCTAACATAGTATAGAAATATGCTTTTGAGTATAGCCTGATTTACAGTTTAGATATTAAAATAAAGACAACTGAATTGACTTTGGTGGAGAAGGTTTCTGAGCATCACCGAACACTGTTTTTCCTCCGAAGCGCCATGAGTTTTGTCTTTCCTCTTCAATTACTTCCTGGATATTAAAATCCGGAGTGAAGTCTTTTTCAGCCGTAGTTACGATCTGATGAAGTTTATTTAATGTACTCAGCTTATCTGAATTTCCAAGTTTTGATTTTTCTATTCCTCTTCGAAGAATACTGATACTTTCGTCATAAGTATTGATAGGAACCGGGAAAGGATGACCATCTTTACCTCCATGAGCAAAGGAAAACCTTGCAGGATCAAAAAATCGTGACGGTGCACCATGAATAACCTCACTCACCAACGCCAAAGACTGCATCGTTCTGGGACCTACTCCTTCCAACATCAACAAATCCTCAAAATTCTGCGGTTGTTGCTCTCTGGTTACATATAACAATGCTCCCAAACGCTTAAGATCAACATCGGATGCCTGAACATCATGATGAGCAGGAAGAATCAGTCTTGAAAAATCTTTCATCACATCAATGGAATCGGTATGAGAAATATCGAGAATTCCTTTTCGGTTTCCTGAAGCTTCCGCATCGGTTAAGTTTAAAATTTTCCCTCTGGAAATTCCATTAATACCTGTGTGAGGTTCTTCTATGAATGATTTTATATTTCCTGAATGCCAATGATAACGTCTTGCAGTACCATCAGATTCGTGCATTCCCTGCTGAATAACGCTCCAGTTTCCATTATCTGACAGAATAAAATTATGCAAATACAACTGATAACCATCCTGAATGGCTGTATTATCAACTTTAGCAGAAAGTTTACTGGCTCTTACTAATTCTGTTCCGTTTAATCCGGTTTTTTCAGCAATCTGAATTAATTCTGACGGAGTTTCTCTTGAAAACTTCCCCTTTCCACCACAAATGTAAAGCCCTAACGACTGGGAATTGGGATTAATGGAACGCTTTAATGCTCCCATCACGGAAGTGGTAATTCCAGAAGAATGCCAGTCCATTCCCATTACAGCCCCAAAGCTTTGAAACCAAAACGGATCTGCCAACCGGCGAAGCACCTCATCTTTACCATAATCCATCAGGATAACCTCAACGATGGAAAGTCCAAGAACAGACATCCGTTCATACAGCCATGGCGGTACTTTGCCATAGTGAAGCGGTAAATCTGCGGTTCCTGAACGTTTCATTTTTCAATTTTAGAGAAACAAAGTTAGGCTTAATATTCCAAATGAATACTGATTCGAATCAATAAAAAACATTCCTCAAAAATTGGTAATCAATTCTTTTTTTATGACTTTTGTCTGATAACTACCAATACATGATCATTCATATGAAAAAGCTTTTACTATTGTTCACCGTACTCTCACTTTCTGCCTGTAAGGAAAAAAAAGAAACAACAACAGCTGAAAATATTGATAAAATGAGAGAAGAATGGAAGAAAAACAGGATAGATTTCTTTGTAGGTTCTACCCCACAGCCTTTTTCAGCCAAAACAATGAATGGTCACCAGTTCAATTCAAAGGATTACAATGGGAAGAACCTTCTCATCTTTATTTACGGCAAAAAATCTTTGGAAAGAGATCATAATCTAAGTTATAATATGACGGATGATCTGAACAGACTTTTTAATGAATATAAAGATCAGACTGGTTTCATCGGAATACTGGAAGGATTGGAAGATGACAAAACAGTTTATGAAAAGGCTTTAAAAGATGCCGAAAATATTCAGTTTGAACAGATTGATAATACGAAATCTCCACAAAGACAGGAACAAATCAAATACAACATTTTCTGTACTCCCACCAGAATTTTGATAAACAGTAATGGTAAGGTTATTCATTCCAGCTGTGGCGGTGCAACAGATCAGGAACTCATGCGGAAATTGGACAGTATAAAAACTCATCAGAAATAAATTTTCTGATGGTTTATTCATGTGAATAGAACTCTAAAGCTCCGTGCTTTTCCTGATCAAATTTTTCATTGAAAATAATTTTATTTCCAAAAGGATCATTTACTGTAAAAGAAACAGCATCATAAAAAGTCTTTTCAAGCCCGGGACGATTGTACTTGTAGTTTTTATCAATAAGTTCTGTATGGTATTCAGCAATTCCTTCTCCCCATATGAAAACACTGCTTCCGGGGCTTGCATCTCCATGATGTTCACTTAAATGAAGAACAATGTTTTCTTTCCTGACTTCAATATAAACCGGAAAGTTTTCTTCGAAACGGTGTTCCCATATAATTTCAAAACCTAGCCAATCGACATAAAACTCAAGCGTTTTCTGATAATCGAAAATTCTAAGGATGGGAATAACTTGTTCAGCTTTCATAGAGATTATTTTTAAGTTTTGGCTAAAGCCAGATGACAATTTATTATTTTATGAAAGCGGGCTAAAGCCCACTCCTATTAAATAAGGTACTATATTTTTATTTATGGGATAAAATATTAATTACTTTTCCGAATGGGTCTTCTACAAAAAATCTTCGAACACCCCAATCTTCATTGGTAATATCATAAACGATCTTAAAACCTTCTTTTTTCATTTTGTCATAAATTTCCTCGATGTTATCAACTTCTATAGACAAATCCGGAACGTCAGTATCATTTCCTCCCTGTACAGCAAAACTGATCTGCACCTTTGATTCTTCTTCATTTCCCAATGTTTTAATCCAGCCATGATCCATCAAAACATCAAGTTCTAAAATTTCCTGATAAAACTGATTACTTTTGGGGAGATCATTAGTTTTTATATTCGCTACAATTCTTTTTACCATTTTGATTTTTATTCATAAAAAAAGCCCTGTGAAAATACTTAAAATTTCCCAGAGCTTTAAAGATTATTTATTCTTAATTGAAGTTTTATAGTGAAGAAGCAGCTTCTAAAATAAACTGCGTAACTTCTTCAGGGTGTGAAGCTAACGAAGCATGCCCTGCATCCAGTGTAATTATTTTCTTCGGTTGAAGTCGTTCTGCCATTTCTTTTTCTGTTTCAGCAGGAATCATACGGTCATTGGATGAAATCTGATACCAACTTGGGCGTATTTTCCATGCCGGCTCACCTGCTACATCTCCAAAACACTGTCCGTGAATAGGTTTTTGAGACAATGCCATTACCAACGCTTTTTCATCATCTAAATCCTGACAGAAAGCAGATTTAAATTCGTCATATTTAATCCATAAAAACCCTTTATTATCAGGATAAATACTTGCTCCACCCGGAGATTCTCTTCTGCCTAAAAGAGATCCAAGGCTATCTCCTGCGTCTGGTGCAAAAGCTGCAATATAAACCAATCCGGCAACTTTATCATGATTTCCGGCTCCTGAAATGACTGCTCCTCCATAAGAATGTCCTACCAGAAGTACTTTTCCTTCCTGTGCATCGATAAGATCTTTTGTTTTATCAATATCGTCCTGCAGTGAAGTCAAAGGATTTTGAACGCTTCTTACCTTATATCCTGCTTTTACAAGTGAAGGAATAATGTATTGCCAGTGAGATCCGTCTCCCCAGGCTCCGTGTACTAAAATAATGGTTAAATCTTTCTGTTCCATGATGATAAGTATTAAAGTTTAATTAATAATGTAAAGCTACAATCTAAAATACCACAGGACGTTAACTTAAGTTAATTTACGATTCTGCTTCGGATACGGCTAAGCGATTGTTCGGTAATTCCAAGGTAGCTTGCGATATGTTTCTGTGCTATTTTCTGGAAAAGAAGGGGTTGTTTTTTTAAAAGATTGAGGTATCTGTTTTCAGGAGACAGACATATTAAATCATCAATTCTTTTTTTGGCATCTAAATAAATTTTTTCACTCATTACCCTCCCGAATTTCTGCCAATATGATTCTTTCTTATACAACCCCTGTAAATCTTCCTTGCTGAGCAATAGAATTTCACAGTTTTCCAACGCCTGAATATTCATATTGGACACGGTATCACAAAGTATGCTTTCGTAGTCGGTGAAGAATTCATTTTCAAAGTAGAATCCGAAATTGATCTCCCGCCCCTGATCGTTGATATAGAAGCATCTGATTGTTCCTTTTTTAATAAAGCCAAGGTATTTGCATTTATCTCCTTGTTTCAGAAAAAAATCTGATTTTAAAAGTGTTGTATCTTTCAGTAAAGCATAAAATTCATCAAAATGCTCCTGATCTACCTGAAATAGTTCTCCGTATTCTGTGTAATGGTTTGACATCATTTATGGTGTATTTTGAATTCAAAAAAAGCCTTGCAAAAATTACTTTCACAAGGCTTTTCTCAAAGATTATTTTGACTATTGATTCAATGCTGCTAATGCCGCATCATAGTTTGGTTCGTTTGCAATCTCAGAAACCTGTTCTGTGTAAACCACTTTATTGTTTTCGTCTGTAACGATTACTGCACGGCTTAACAGACCTTTTAAAGGAGAGTCTGTAATCACTACTTCATAATCATCACCAAAGCTGCTTCTGAAATCTGAAAGTGTTTCAACACTGTTCAATCCTTCTGCTGCGCAGAATCTTCCTAATGCGAAAGGAAGGTCTTTAGAAACGTTAATGACTACTGTGTTTTCTAATTTTGAAGCTTCTTCATTGAATTTTCTGCTTGATGCTGCACAAGTAGGTGTATCAATACTTGGGAAGATATTGAATACTTTTTTCTTTCCTTCAAAAGTTTGCAATGTCTTTACATTCAATCCTGAATCTACCAAAGCAAAATCTTTTACTTTACTTCCTACCGCCGGTAAAGCTCCTATTGTGTGTACTTCGTTTCCTTTTAAAGTGATTGTCGTTGACATAATATTTATTTTTTTATTTTTTCAAATTTAATCAAAAAAGAAAATTTCTCTATGTAATATAAGGTTAAATTAATCTTAAAGTAGAAATAAAAATATTTTAGACTGTACATCAGTTTTTTAAGCAATTCTGAGCCTTAAAAACTCCAAAGTTGAATTTAATATCAATTTTAGCGGGACCGAGAATATACAATTGTTCAGGTATAAAAACCTAAAGAAGCTTTTTGCCTCTATTTTTATTTAAAAATTCCCTGAAAAAACAATCATATTTAGTAAATTTGTGGGACTTTAATTTCAAATAATAAATAACAGTATAATGTCAGAAAAATCAAAAATTTACTACACATTAACGGATGAGGCTCCAATGCTGGCTACACACTCGTTTTTACCAATTGTAAAAGCTTTCACTAAATCAGCAAATATTGAAATCGCTGTTCCGGATATTTCTTTGGCAGGCAGAATTTTAGCAAACTTTCCTGAGTTTTTAAAAGATGACCAAAAAATTGGTGATGCTTTAGCTGAACTAGGAGAATTGGCTACTCAACCTGACGCGAATATCATCAAGTTACCAAATATTTCTGCTTCTGTTCCTCAGCTTGATGCTGCTATTGCTGAATTACAAGCTAAAGGTTTTGCGGTTCCAAATTATCCTGCTGAGCCTAAGAATGATGAAGAAAAAGCAATCAAAGCTAAATATGCAAAAGTTTTAGGAAGTGCTGTAAACCCTGTATTAAGAGAAGGAAATTCTGACAGACGTGCTCCTAAAGCTGTTAAAAACTATGCTAAAGCAAACCCTCACAGAATGGGTAACTGGGCATCTGACAGCAAAACTGACGTAGCTCACATGAACAACGGTGACTTCTACGGTACAGAAAACTCTACAACGCTTGAGAACGCTACAAAATACAGAATCGTATTCAAAGGAAATGAAGGTGAAACAGTATTGAAAGACTTAGCAGGTCTTCAGGCTGGTGAAGTAATTGATTCTTCTGTAATGAACCTTAATGCATTGAAAGTATTCGTTCAGGAAGCTATTGAAGAAGCCAAAAACAGAAATGTACTTCTTTCTGCTCACCTTAAAGCGACGATGATGAAAATCTCTGACCCAATCATTTTCGGGGCAATCGTAGAAACTTTCTTCAAAGAAGTATTCACTAAATATGCTGAGACTTTCAAATCTTTAGATATTAACCCAAACAACGGTCTTGCTGATCTTTTTGAAAAAATCAAAGGAAATGCTCAGGAAGCTGAAATTAAAGCTGACATCGAAAAAGCACTTGCTGACGGACCAAGAGTGGCAATGGTAAATTCTGACAAAGGAATTACTAACTTCCACGTTCCTTCTGACATCATCGTTGACGCATCTATGGCTGCTTTAGTAAGAGGTGGAGGTAAAATGTGGAACAAAGACGGAAATGAAGAGGATACAGTTTGTATCATTCCTGACCGTTCTTACGCTGGTTTCTATCAGTCTGTAATTGACGATATGAAAGCACACGGAAAATTAGACCCTACAACAATGGGATCTGTTCCAAACGTTGGATTAATGGCTCAAAAAGCTGAGGAATATGGTTCTCATGATAAAACTTTTCAATTATCTGCTGACGGAACTGTAGAAGTTCAGGATGAGGCTGGAAATGCTCTTCTTTCTCAGAAAGTTGAAAAAAATGATATCTTCAGAATGTGTCAGACTAAAGATGCTCCTATCCAGGACTGGGTAAAATTGGCTGTAAACAGATCAAGATTATCTGATACTCCTGCTATCTTCTGGTTAGATAAAGGAAGAGCTCATGATAGAGAAATCATCAAAAAGGTAGAAAAATATCTTGCTGACCACGATACAACAGGTCTTGACATCAGAATTCTTGATGTAAAAGATGCCATGACAGAAACATTAAAGAGAGCAAGAGAAGGAAAAGATACTATTTCTGTTTCAGGAAACGTATTGAGAGATTACTTAACTGACCTTTTCCCAATCCTTGAACTTGGTACTTCTGCAAAAATGCTTTCCATTGTTCCATTAATGAACGGTGGTGGTTTATTTGAAACAGGTGCCGGAGGTTCTGCTCCAAAACACGTAGAGCAATTCCTTGAAGAAGGATACTTAAGATGGGATTCTCTAGGTGAATTCTTAGCACTACAGGCTTCTTTGGAACATTTAGCACAAACTCAAGGGAATACAAAATCTCAGGTGTTAGCTGATGCATTAGATGAAGCAAACGCTAAATTCTTAGCTACTGATAAATCTCCTGCAAGAAAAGTAGGACAAATCGACAACAGAGGTTCTCACTTCTATTTAGCAATGTATTGGGCTGAGGCTTTAGCTAACCAGACTGCTGATGCAGAATTAGCAGCACAATTCGCTCCTGTGGCAGCTGCAATGCAGGAAAACGAAGAAGTAATCAATGCTGAATTAATTGGTGCTCAAGGTAAGCCTCAAAACATTGAAGGTTACTACAAAACTGATACTTATAAAACGTATGCAGCAATGAGACCAAGTACTGTTTTAAATGAAATCATTGACGGGATCTAATTTCCGATATTGATATAAATATAAAGCTCCTTTTTAAGGAGCTTTTTTGTTTGGTATTGTCATGAATGCACGATTTTTTTTTCTTCTATTCGTGCATTAGTGGCTAATAAACAATATGCAATAGCCACGAATTATTTTATGTATCTATAAAACACGTGTTAAAAAATATGTATCAGATATATTTATAAAATATTGTAATTGAGAGATTATTGAAAAGTGTATTCTTTGCGTCTTTGCATAATCCAACTTAGAATTTTTTAACCCAAATAACACTAATGTTTTCACAAATATCACAACCTTATTATTGCAGGCAAAACGAAGTATTTTCAACTTGGAAAGGTAATTTTAATAGGTTGCTAAACGCTAAGACGCAAGATTTGTTCAATAATTGAGCAAAAAGGCGCAAGGGTTTTTATCTCCAATAAAATTACATGTTGCCAACCTATTTTCATAATAGCTTATTGGTTAATTCATAAAGCCTTCCGGAATCCATTCAAATGCAATTCCTTGTTTCTTTGTAAATCCTAAGCCGGGCCATGGCAAATGACAGGCAAACGCTCTGATTTTATTATCGGCTAGCTGCTGTAAAAGTTTTTTCCTTGAAGCAGTTGCAATATCAAGATCTGTATCTCCGGAAAACCCCCATTCGGGATGTGGGAAAAGAAGAACATCAGAATGGATGAGATCTGCAATATACATCAGTTTCTCATTCCCGGAGGATATTGTGGTAACAGTTAGCCCAGGAGTATGCCCCGGTGCGAGCTGAAAACTGAAATGATCATAAAATACATTGTCCAGATCGTAGAATTTCAATCTAGGTTTAATTGTCTTTAATATATTTTGTAACGCAGGAATTATCTGACCCAGCATTTCTGGTTTTGATTTTAAAGCACTATTATTAAAATCTTTAATAGAGGCATTCATCCAGAAATCGTATTCAATTTTTGAGATAAAAATAGCAGCATTGGGAAACACAAAATTATTTTGTTTATCCACCACTCCACCAATATGATCCGGATGGGCATGCGAAATAAATACGTCAGTAATATCTTTTGCTGAAAAACCTGCCTTTTGGAGACTTTTCAATAAAAATCCAGATTTTTCATCGGAAAAAATACCCAGACCAGTATCAAATAAGATCAACTTATTTTTTGTTTTAACGAGTAAAATATTCATCGCCATATCAATATAATCTTCTGATCTAAAATTATCTTTAAGAATAGACTTTAATTCTGAAACATTTCCCCTTGGAGCAAATGAATTCACATCTGTTTCATGGATATATCCGTCCGTAAGAACAAATAATTCAAGTTCTCCCCAATTAATCTTTTTATATCCAGACAGATCGTTTTCAAATTTTTCGGGATTTGTCTTGGATTCTGCAAAAACGCTGGAAAAAGGAACCATACTTAATCCACCGGCTAATAAGCTCTTTTTTAATAAATCTCTTCTATTCATACTATACCATTTTTCAACTTTATCAATAACAAAAAACTGAGCTTCTGTTATTCAGAAACCCAGTTTGAGTATAGTCTTTAGTTATTTACTAATTTCATTGAACCCTCAGTGTACCTTTCTCCTACATTCGGATACTTTTTAAGGATAGCATCAATGGTATCCAGATCAGACTGGGAAAGATCTATATTAACGGCTGCAATATTTTCTTCCAGATATTTGATTCTTTTGGTTCCCGGAATTGGAATAATATCATCTCCCTGATTCAATACCCATGCTAATGCCAGCTGAGTTCCTTTCACCCCTTTGGAAGCTGCAAATTCATTGATCTCATTTGCCAATTTGGTATTATTTTCAAGATATTCCTGCTGGTAACGTGGTAGCGATTTTCTAAAATCATCGTCGCCAAGGTTTTGCACTTCATTGATATTCGCAAAAAGCCCTCTCGCCAATGGTGAATAAGGAACCAGAGAAATTCCTAAATCTCTGATCGTTGGTAAGATTTCGCTTTCAACATCTTTCGTAAGGATGGAATACTCGGATTGTAATGCGGCAATCGGATGGATTTTATTCGCTTTCCTAATGGATTCTGCTGATGCTTCAGACAACCCAAGGTATTTTATCTTTCCTGCTTTTACCAATTCTGCCATTGCACCTACTGTTTCTTCTACTGGTACGTTGGGATCTACCCTGTGTGCATAATACAAATCAATGGTATCTATTTTCAATCGCTGAAGGCTTAAATCTACCGCCTTTCTGATCCATTCCGGGGAACCGTCAAAATAGGTTCCGGGAGCACCACTGTGGCTTGCTTTTCCATCTTTAAAACGGAATCCGAATTTTGTAGCAATAAAAATCTTGTCTCTATTAGGTACTAAAACCTTAGAAATCAATTTTTCATTTTCTCCGTTGGCATACATATCTGCTGTATCCCAGAAATTGACACCCAAATCCAATGCTCTATGCAAGGTATTTATACTTTCCTGCTCATCTGCGGGACCGTAAGCAAAGCTCATCCCCATACATCCTAAACCAATAGCAGAAAGCTGCTCACCAGTGTTTCCTAATTTTTTAAATTTCATGATGGTATTTTTTAAAATTTTATAGGACAAAATTAGAACATGAAGCAATTATCCACTGTATAGAATTCAAACCAAGAATTATAAATTTCAAACAAGGCTTGATCTCAATGTATTTGGTGTTACTCCCGTTTGTTTTTTAAAGTAATTCGTAAAATAAGCAGGCTCTTCAAAGCCCAAACCATAAGCAATCTCTGCAATATTCCAATCTGTATGGGTAAGTAAAGCATTCGCTTCCTGAATAATCCGTCCGGTAATCTGCTGGCTGGTCGTTTTTCCGGTAATTTCTTTTACTGAACGGTTTAAAGAGTTGACATGAATAGAAAGACTTTGAGCATAATCGTTGGGAGTCTTTAATTTTAAGAATGTATCAGGGCTGTCAATAGGAAACTGCCTTTCCAATAACTCCATGAATAAAGAGGCAACCCTTTGTGAAGCATTCTGATAAGGCTCAAAAGTTTCCGCCGGATGCATTTTCATCGTTTCATGAATCATAAGGTGAAGATACGCTCTCAGCATATCATATTTATGCACATAATCTGATTCAATTTCAGTCATCATTTTAGTAAACAGATCGGAAAGAACCTCTTGCTGTTCATCATCCACAAAGAAAACGGGAGTTCCACCAATCTTAAAAAGCGGAGAATCCTGAAGATTTCCTAAACGGCTTCCGTTCTGTAAAAACGACTCTGTAAAAAGACAAAACCACCCTTTCTGATCTTCATCGTCTGCTTCCCATGAATAAGGAACAATAGGATTTGAAAACAACAATGCAGGACGATCCACACGAATCCATTTATCAGCATAATGAAGTTTTCCCTTTCCTATAATCAATGATATTTTATAATAATCTCTTCTGCTATAGGGTGACAGCAAAGCACAATGCTCTCTTGAAAACACATTAAAATGTCCCATGCCAATTGTACCAATGCATTGTAAATTATGATTGGGAGCATTTCTTTCGTAAAAACCTTCTAATGATTCGCTTGATTTCATATTTCAAAGTTATAAAAATCAAACATATTACAATATAAAATCGTTGTGCCTATTTTAAAAAGATAGAAGATGAGGGCTTTTTTGTCAATTGATTTATATCCTTAATTTTTTATAGAATCTATTTCATGATTTTTTACAGAAAAAAAATCATTACATAAAAATGACCAGCACGAATGCCAGTCATTTAAATAGTGAATATATATAGTTGATAATGGTCTAATCCCAATGATCGTGACCGTGGTGTTTATGTTCTTTCTTGTATTGTTTAGCTCTTTCCTTATAGTATTTATCCTCTTGCTTACGGTATTTTTTGTAATTTTTATAGTCATTTTTACTTCTACCATATACTATAACCGGGTTTTGCCCTCTGTAATATCTTTTTTTAAAGACAAGGTATTTTTCTCTTCCAAGAATTCTTTCCAGCTCAGAATATCTGTCGCCTCTCCATCTTCCCGGATCCACTACATAGACTCTATTCCAGGTATCATAATCACGGTATCTGTCATTTAATACATAGATTTGTTTCGCCTGCACACTGGAAAGCACTAAATCTGTGATTACATTTTGCCAGTTAACATCCGAAATACTTCTTCTGTAATCATTATAATAATCTGACTGGGCATAGCTCAGACTGAACGTCCCAATCAAAAATGCTGTTAGCAAAAACTTTTTCATTTCATTCCTCTTTTAAATTAAACATGTTGACATAGTCAATTAAAGTGCCAATTATTATTCTGAATTGCCAATATTTGTTAATAAAAACTTTAAACAACTGATTATCTTTAAAATAATTTATATTATCCTATCACTTTTACAGTTAATAATTAAAAAAATTAAGATTGTTATTTTTCGAAGGATTATTAAACAGATTGAATTTGCTATAAAAGTTTCAGGTTAGAAACTATGGATTAAGATAATCATTATTGATATTTAATTTTTTAAAGTATCATAAATTCCCTACTATTTCAACTTTTCAACATATCCTTATAAAATTCGTTAAGATTATCAAAAAGCTTTACATCATATCAATTAATTTTGTAATTTTAATGGAGAGATTACTTTTGAGAGTTCTCAAAGTTATTTTTTAATCAACCAAATCTTTATCATTATGGAAAATATAAAATTTATGGTATCTCCATATCAGGATGAGTTGCAGCTATTTATTGACGAAAAAAAAGCAGGGTATATGTCCATAGAGGTTGATGGAAGACTTCTTATTGTATATTATACCAAGCTTGACGAAGACCGTGAAGGGAAAGGATATGCCAAATTATTGCTGGATGAGCTTGTACGCTATGCAGAAGAAAAAGATTTGCTTGTAGACCCGGAATGTGATTTTGTTCGTCAACAATTTGAAAACCATCCAAGAAGATATAAAGACATCTGGCATGCCTGATCAGTCTTCCCACCAGACAGAGAATTCTTGAGCAGAATTGTTTAAATCAACAACCTCTCCGATCATCGGAGTAAGGATATGTAATCCTTTTTCTTTCCCAAGGCTTGTAATCTTTTGTAAAGGTTCATTCCATGGATGGAGAGCAAGTGCAAATTTTGCAGCATGCACTGGAATGATATGTTCTGCCCTTACATCTATTGCAGACTGTATTACATCTTCCGGCAATGCATGAATGTACCTCCATGCTTCACCGTATTGTCCGTTTTCGAGAATAGCATAGTCGAATGGTCCATATTTTTCTCCGATCATCTTAAAATGAGAGTCATAACCGCTATCTCCACCCAGAAAGATCTTTTTTGTAGGTGTTTCAAGTACATAAGAAGCCCAAAGGGTATCATTCTGCTTTACTCTTCTCCCTGAAAAGTGTCTGGCTGGTGTAAATATCAGTTTTATATTATTCTTTAACTCTACCTCGGTTCCCCACTCTTCTTCAAGAAGTTTATTTTCCGGATACTCCCATCTTTCAAAATGAGCTCCTACTCCTAGCGGAACAATCACCATTCCTGTTCTGGATCGGATCGATTTCACTGTAGGATAATCCAAATGATCAAAATGATCGTGAGTAATCACCAGATAATCGATATTGGGAATATCTTCAGGTTTAAAAATATCGGAACCTTTAAATGCTTTGTTGAAATACTTAAAAGGGGAACCATATAAACTTAAAACCGGATCAATAAGAAAAGAAACTCCATCAGTCTGTAAATAATATGATGAATGTCCCAGCCAAATGAATACATCCTGATTTTTATCTAATTTTTTTAAATCTGTATAAATGGAGGGAATTTCTTTAAGAGGCTTTAATAAAGGATCTTTCTTTCCGAAAAAGAAATCAAAGGTCACTTTTGTCATGCTATATCCCTCAGCAATGGATGTAGTGTGGCTGATATTCTGAAATTTATTTTTTCTATAGAGCTTTGATTGTCTGATTCTTTCAAGTCGTTTTCCTTTTGGTACTCCTCCAAAAGCTTTCCCATTTATTACAATAAAATAAGATATGATCAATACAACCACAATCGTGACAATCCAATACATCATTCAAAAATAAACAACAAATTTATAGACTTTTATCTATAAATGAAAATATGCGTTAATTGAGACACTTTTTTTAACTAAATTTATCATGAATTTCAGAAAATTTATTATTCATTTAAGTGATGATTAACTTTAAACTTTCTATTTTAGCGGCTTAAAAACTCAAAGATATATTGAAAAATTATTCGATAATATTTATTTTAGCTACACTTTCGTCATGTGCATCTATCAAAAGGCATAACGAACAGCGGGCTTCATATATTCCCCCAGAACAGCTTAAAGAGGATGTAGATTATGCTTATGTAAAACTACAAAAAATGCACCCTCAGTTGTATTGGTATATTCCCAAACAGAAATTAGAACATAAACTTGACAGCTTAAAACAAACCCTCACTGAACCTCTTACACCTCTTCAGTTTTATTTTAGATTTCAGCCTGTAATTGCTGATATCCGCGAAGGGCATCTTTCATTAAGAATTCCCAGAAAAAAGTTCACAAAGAGTGAAATTAAAAAATTAGAACAACAAAAGGGATTGTTCAGCCGCTTTGAATATTATATTTCTGATGATCAGATGTATATTATTCAAAATAATGATTCTATTGAAAATATTCAACCCGGAACTGAGATTTTATCTATCAACAATGTCCCGGTTTCTACTTATATAAAAAAATACAGAAGTCTCATCAGTAGTGATGGTTATAACACAACGTTTCAACCTTACTTTTTAAAGGATCTATTCTTTAATTATTATACAGCAGAAAACGGACTGGAAAACAAGGTGACTCTGGAAACTCTTTATAAAGGTGAAAAACACACCTATACTCTAGCCAGAGAGTCTAAATCTGAAAATGATCTTGAAAAAGACAAGGAAATGAAGAAACGTACTCAGGAAAAAAAACTGAATGATTATGTGGTTTCCAGCAATTCCTACAATCGAAGCTTTAAATTCTTAGATAAGGACAGCACCATTGCTTATATAAAGGTAAAAAGTTTTTCAAGAGAGTATTCGGATGAGTTTTATAAAAAGTCATTTTCAAAGATCAAAAAAGCAAAATCAGCTTACCTCATCATAGATGTTCGTAATAATTATGGAGGTTCTCTTTATGAGATCAACAACCTATATTCTTACCTTGCAGATAAACCATTTACCCTGATAAAACCGTCACAGGTAACATCAAGAGATATTCCTTTGAGAACAAATTATTTCAGAAAAAGTACGCCTTTGGAATTTGCTTTAAAAAGTATTGCCTATCCAAGTTATTTCTTTGCTCAAGCATTCAGTACTTATAAAAAAGAGGGGAAAGTTTTCTATAAAATGAAAGCCGACAAACTCATGAAACCCAATAAAGAGGCTTTCAACGGAAAAGTATTTGTACTGATCAACGGTGGAAGTTTTTCTGCATCTTCTATTATTACAGCAAAACTAAAGAACGATAAAAGAGCGACTTTAGTTGGGGAAGAAACAGGTGGAGCCAATGACGGAACAGTTGCCGGCTTCTATTCTTATCAGAAACTTCCCAACTCCGAAATAAGATTTCCTATCGGACTGCTTCTCGTACAGCCCAATATTGAATTTTCAGATTCTAAAAAAGGGGTTGTGCCTGATGTATCAATTAAGGAAAGCATGGAAGATATCATCGATAAAAAAGATCCTCAACTGGATTGGATTAAAAATGAAATCGCTAAGGAAAAGATAAAGGGATAATTGAATTTACATGTTCTTTTATCCACATTATAACAAGTTTCGGCGGGCTTTCAGCCCGCCGAAACTTGTTTTATCCTTTTAAATCTTCAAGAAGTAATTCAATATTTTTTATATATTTTCCATAATAATGGTAAAACCAATATTTACCACAAAAGAAAAGTAAAAACAATCCTCCGATCACAGAACCGATCAATATAAGAGCGACTTTCATTTCGCCTAATGGCTCTCTCCACGGTATAAATTCTAAAACGATAAGCATTTCACAAACTATAAATGGGGCAAAACTGATATAATAAGATAGATAATACTGTTTATTCAGATTAAGCTGATTAACAAGATCTTTCAGAGAATCATAAGTCTTAAGTTCTGTCTTGCTGATATCATTGTACAGTTTAAAAAACTTGCTGAAAAAGAAAATAGTGACAATCAGCATTGAAGCAATTAAAACAGTGATATACAACTGTAATTTAAATGGTCTGCAAACTGAACAAACTAAAAATGCAAACACAAAAATTGCAATGATCCACCAGAATTCTTTGCGCATATTTTTTCGCACTTTTTCAAGAGGAAGATTTATTTTATTTTGTTGTTCTATACTAATTTCCGGAGTTTCATCTGTAATATCTTCATTCCAGGTATTTTTCAATTCATCTATATTCATGGGATTACTGATTTAATGTGGGTTAATTATGTTGGGTTAAGATATCTTTCAGTTTATTTTTAGCTCTGTTCATTTTCACTCTTACATTTCCTTCGGAAATTCCCATTTGCTCAGCGATCTGTTTTCCTGAGAAATCTTCCAGATAATAGAAAATAAAGGCTTTATCAATGGGGTTAAGCTGCTGAATAGCACGATACATTTTTGCTAGTCTTTCCTCTTTACTATAATCATAATCTTCCTGAGTAATAACATAGTTGGAAACATCTTCATTAGCGATAAAACTTCTCCGTTTATTTGTTTTAAGGAAAATAATAGCTGTATTTAAAGCAATTCTGTACAACCAAGTTGAGAATTCACTTTCCCCTCTAAAACTGGAATATGCTTTCCAAAGCTGATAGGTAATTTCCTGAAAAAGATCATCCTGATCATCTTTTTCGGACATATACATTTTGGAAATCTTAAAAATGATTCCTTTATGTTTTTCTATTGTACGGATAAACTCTTGCTCTTGTGAGGTCATAGCTTGTTACTCTATAGAGTTAGTTTTCGTTTAAAAAAAATGTTACAGAATATTTGAAAAAAATAAAAAAACCCAACAGAAAATACTGTCAGGCCCTCATTGTGTTTTGAGTTTTTACTATTTTTTAGAATAGTACAAGTCGAAATAATTTTTGTAGTTAGTAGAGAAAAATGGAAAATGTTACATTATTTCATTAAAAAGCCGGATAAAAATTTGTCCGGCTTTATTATTATCTAAAAAATATCTTCTTATTATTCTAATTCACTCTATCTAAAGCTCTTTGCAACCCTACTACATCAATAAAGTCCAATTTTGCACCAATGATGATAATGATTAAAAGAACAAATGTCAAAAATAAAATAATGAATATATACACCGAAACAAACCAAATAACTGTATTCAGTATATTCCCTTTTACACCCATTTTATTCATGAAAAACTTCTGTGACCTCTCAAACCAAGTTTTTTTCTTTTCAGCTTTAGGCTTTACTTCCAAACCATTTAACTCATCTACCAGACTTATCACATCATCTATATACCTGCCATACATATAATAGATCCAGTATTTAATAATAAAACAAACCAACAGTAAAGTAATCAAAAAGCTAATCCCGAAAATGGCTAAGTTATACTCTATATCAAAATGGAAATTGATCTTGATAAGAGATAGTAGAAAAGCAAGCGGAATATAGGAAATGTAGTAGGAAATATAGATTTCTTTCGATATAAGAAGTTGGGTCTTAAGATTAAACAGATCGTAATTTGTATTAATACTATTTTTTTGAAGCAGTTTATAAAGCTTAAGAAACCGGGAATAAAAATATGTTATAAAACCCACTGTAAGAACTGTGACAAATGCAGATATAGTTTTGATATTGGAATCTGCAGAAGCAAAAGGAACACTGATAAGAAGCAACGGTAAAGTAACAAGCATGAGCCAGAACTCAGTCTTCATATTAATTTTCAGCATCTGAATCGGAGAATGAATATCACGCTGTTTCTCCAGGGAAATCTCCGGTTGATCTAACCCTGTATCTTTATTCCAAAGTTCTTTAAAGTTTTCTAACTCCATGTTTATCTGTTAATTTGAACCTGCCGTTTGCCTGGATATAATTTCTTTCAATCGTTCTTTTGCTCTTTTAAGCTTCACTCTTGCATTCACTTCCGTAATTCCCAGCTGACGGGCAATTTCCTTTCCCGGGAAATCCTCAAGAAAGAAAAAAATCAAAGCTTTATCAATAGGGCTCAATTGATGAATGGCTTCATACATCAACTTCATATTCTTATCATCCGTATCATTATAAGGTTCCTGCTTAGCATTCAATCCATCAATATTCTGATTCTGTATAAAACTACGTTTTTTTTCACTTCGCAGGAAAACAATCGCTGTGTTTAATGCAGTTCTATAGAGCCAGGTAGAAAAATCACTCCTTCTCTGAAAATCGCCATACGATTTCCAGGCTTGATAAATAATCTCCTGATAGAGATCATTCTGATCGTCCTTGTTATCCATATACATTTTAGAAATCTTGAAAATAACACCTTTGTGCTTCTCAATTTTCGCTAAAAATTCTTTTTCCGATCCAGACATGATTTACACACTAATCCTTTGGGCAAAACTTTATAAAAGTTTCACCTTTATTATAACACAAAAATTCTAATTCCAGCCCTTAAATTAAAAAATCCTTAAAGAACAGCGAAGTTAATTAAGGATTTTTATTTTATGTTAAATACAGCTTGAGATTTATACTAGAAAAGATAATCTGTGCTTAAAAAGTTAGAATCATGATCTCTTACAATAGTATTTAATAATGTTTTATTAGATTCCGTAAGTTTTGCAGCAACTAAAGAACGAATTGAGAATGAGCGAAGTGCATCAAAAACAGAAAGTGTACCTTCAGCACTATCCTTTCTTCCCGTAAATGGGAATACATCCGGACCACGTTGTGCCTGGCAATTGATATTCACACGACTTACGAGATTCACAAACGGATCAATCAGCCTTGCCACTTCTTCCGGATCTTCACTGAAAATACTTACCTGCATCCCATGTGAAGCATTCACCTGATATTCTATAGGCTCATCAATATCTTCAAAAGGCACCACAGGGATTACCGGACCAAACTGCTCCTCATGATACAGTTTCATATCACTGTTTACAGGATAAATAACCGCTGGAAACACGAATGATTCTTCCGTATACCCACCGTCCTTATTCAAAACAGATGCTCCTTTTGACAATGCATCTTCAATACATTCCTGCAGATAAGGTGGTTTATTCACTTCCGGAAGCGGCGTTACTTTTACATCTTTTTCCCATGGCAATCCTGCTTTTAAAGCAGAAACGGCTTCACTCAGCTTTGCAGTAAATACTTCAGCAATTTCTTTCTGAACAAAAATCAGTTTTAAAGCCGTACAACGTTGTCCATTAAAAGAAAGAGCACCTAAGATACATTCACTTACAGCGACATCTAGATTAGCATTTTTAGTAACAATCGCTGCATTTTTTGCATCAAGACTTAAAATTGCTCTTAAACGGTTTACCTTCGGATGTAATTTCTTCAATCCATTAGCTACTTTACTTGAACCGATAAATGCGAGTACATTTATCTTTCCGCTTTCCATAATTGGAGTAATTATTTCTGAACCTTTACCGTATAAAGTATTCACAGTTCCTTTCGGAAAAGCTTCTTTAAAAGCATTTAATAATGGATAATGTGCTAATACCCCATGTTTTGGGAGTTTAAATAAAATGGTATTCCCCATGATCAATGCTGGGATCAAAGTAGTAAAAATCTCGTTTAAAGGATAATTAAAAGGTCCCATACTCAGTACTACTCCAAGTGGTGCTCTTCTGATCTGTGCAATAGTTCCTTCTGCCTGTTGAAAGCGGGATGATTCTCTGTCTAAATCCTTAAGCGCATCTATAGTCTGATTGATATAATCTACCGTACGATCAAATTCCTTTGTAGAGTCGGCAAGTGTTTTTCCAATTTCCCACATCAATAGTTTAATGACAAGATCACGCTGCTGGATCATCAGATAAACAAATTTCTGCATACACTTTATTCTGCCTTCTACAGACATCGTTGGCCATTCTCCAAGTCCGTTATCATAAGCCTTTACACAAGCATCCAATACCTCCATTGCATCATCAGGACCAATATTGGGTATGCTGCCCAATAGTTTCCTTTCCAGTCCGTTTTCTGTAGGAATGCAAACCGGGGAATAAATATTTTGAGTTTCTCCCTTCCACTCTATCAGTTCTCCATTGAGAAGATAAACTTTCTGATGTATTTCTTGAACTTTATATTCTTCGGGAATTTCACTTTCACTTTTAAAAATGTTTTGAAACAATGCTTTGTTTTCTGAATTCATAAGTGTTTTCATTTAATAATTTAACTCTACTTTCTGAATAATAAAGGTAGAGGGAAAAATTCAGTTTCAGGACAATGATTCAATAGATTTGTTCTATTTACAAGCTATTTGAACTAAAATTAATGTGGCTAACCGAAAAAAGAATAATTTTGTTAAAAATAAATTTTCAATGTTTTCAAAAGTAATTTTCAGTACACTATTCTGCTTATCAGCATTTAGTTTTGCTCAAAGTAATAAAGCCACCAATACTGTCCTGCTTAAAGGGGAACCAGTACGTACTTATTCCAAATTACCGGCAATCAATAAACCGGCGCCTAAATTTACCCTTACAGACGTTAATATGAATGACCAAACGCTGGACGCCTACAAAGGTAGATATGTTATTCTAAACATTTTCCCGAGCGTAGACACAGGAGTTTGTTCAGCTTCTGTACATCATTTCAATGAAGAGGCTGCAAATCTTCCCAACACGGTTGTTCTTTGTGTTTCCAAAGATTTACCTTTTGCTCAAAAAAGATTTTGTGGTGCTGAGGGTATAGATAATGTAGTGATGCTTTCAGATTTCCGTTCAGATTTCGGCTGGAATTACGGTGTGGAGATGGTAGAATCATCCATGAAAGGTCTATTGAGCAGAGCTGTTGTAGTGATTGATCCTTCCGGAAATATTATCTATGAAGAGCAAGTACCGGATATTTCTCAGGAACCAAACTATGCTGCAGCTATTCAGGCTGTGAAAAGCTAAGCTTCTAATATCAAATAATAAAATAATCGCCACCAATGCACGAATAATTAACAGTGCATGGGTGGCAATTATATATTTATAGATAGATAATGTATAAACATTCGTGTATTAGTGGCTTAAAAACCTCAGCGTAATACTTGCTGGAAATTTTGGATTTTCTTGCACCTTCAAGCATCATAAAACTTAAAAAACTTTGCGTCCTTGCGATTTTTTCCAACCAAACAATCTACAGACATCAGTGAATGCACGAATTGTTTTACTTAAGCATTAAAATAACTTTCTTCCGGAAAATAAAGATGATCAGCCCGGATAACAAAAGTGCAGCTAAAGAAACACCAATTACTATCTCCCGAAATTCTTTGGTATCTGCTGCGTGAATCGCTTCTTTTTCATCTACCTTTAACAGATCTGAAGGATATAGATACAGTCTTTTGTTTAAAATAGGATCATCAAAGCCATACTTTTTTGCCATCTGATATTCCTCCATCGCATCTTTTTTCTTCCCCTCTAAAAAAGTAACATTTCCCAAATCAAACAAAAGCTGTGCTATGATTTTGTCTTTGGGCTTTACTAAAGCCATTCTTTCTTTCACTTGGTCATAAAGTTGCATTTTGAGAGTCTTAAGCTCATTCGGCGTAAGGCTGGACTTTGGGGATTCTTCATTTCCAAAATCTTGTCCAATAAGATTCATCGAGGAGATATAACGGTCTCCCTTTATATGAGTTTTCAGAATATTTATATGAATCCATTCTGAAGATAAACGTCCCTTAGGGTCTGCTTTTAAAGCTTTTTCAATCCATTGAATTGCTTCCGTATTATTGCCTGCCATTTCAAAGGCTGTTCCCATATTGGAATAGGTAGAGTATCTGCCAGATTGTATAGATTCAATTTCTTTAAGCTGCTTTATCGCTTCGCTGTATTTTCCTAAAACGATCAGGATATATCCTCTATTAGACAGAAAGTCCAAATCTTTTGTTCGATGATACTCATACCTCTGCGTATGCTGATATATTTCCAGTTTCTCCTTGTCTAAAAATTGACGCTCATATGGAACTTCACTTGTAATATCCTCATAAGCTAAATCTTTACTACTGGGGGGTGGACCGTCTTTAACACCACAGATAAAACGAACCTGTAGAATTGACAGTAAAGTAAAAATAAAAACAAGTTTATTCATCATACATATTGTGCTTTGGTAGTTGTTATAAGCTTCAAAAATAATAAACTTTAGAATAACAGGTAAAAAAATACTGTTTTTAGATTTGCCACTAATGCACAAATGATTTATTAGTGTATCCGTGGCTTAAAAAAATCAGCGTAATACTTGCTGAAAATCTCAGATTTTCTTGTGCCTTAAAGAACCATAAAAATCAAAAATCTTTGCGCCTTTGTGATTGTCCAATAATCCAGCATAATGAAAAAGTATTCAACATAATCAGTCATCAATAGGATCGGGCTAAATTGAATATTTTAAATGTTATTATTCAAAACTCAGATATTTAAGATTCCGCCAAGATTGCACCATCTTTCAGTATTGTATAGTTTTGCTCCACTTCCTCTGAAATTTGCTTTAGATCATTCTCATCAAACAATTGCGGGATATAGCATTTCTCATGAGCAAACAATCCGTAATGTATAGGAACCAGCTTTTTGGCATGAAGCAAATGAGCAGCTACAAAGGCTTCCTTCAAATCAAGAGAAGCAGGAATCGGACTATATTCCAAACCTATGATCTCAAAATTCACTACGACTCCGTTTACGGGTAAAAATGCATAGTCTATATTTTCATTCTCCTTGCCAAGCTTCCAGAATTGATTGTGCCAGATAGTGTCTCCACCATGGAAAACTTTGGTAGTTTTGTCCTCCACAATCCATGAGGATTGTATTTCACCTACTCCATCCATTGCAAATACAGGCTGGAAGGTAATTCCGCTTTCCGTAAAGGTTTCATCTAAATTCAAAACAATGATTTCAATATCTTCTACATATTTTCTTACAAAAGGCTCAAGTTCTGAATATACAATAAGTTTACCTTCTTTTTTCAGACATTTTTTTATCACTCCTTTATCGAAATGGTCTAAATGTAGATGAGTAAACAGGATATAATCTGCTTGTATATCATCTGAAAATTTGATAACCTGTTCTACGGCATCTCCCAGAACGGGTTTGTAATAGGAGAAATCTTCTACTGCATCTATTAAGATGGTTTTGTTGTTAGAGGTTAGTTTTAGACCTGCCCAGTTTAGTTTTTGTATTTCCATAATTCTTTTTTCACAAAGAAAAAGACTTACGGAAGGCAAGACAATAAACAAAAGTTAATTAATTGAGGTTGGAAGATAGAAGAGCGAAGATAGAGGTTTATGATTGTCGTATAATTTCTGAAAGCAAAGGTTATGACAAAGCCATTGACTAAGCTAATGGTAATGGCACGTTTCATCAAATCAATTAAAAATCGATTCACTTTTTGCTCACTTAAAATAATATGTAGTTAAAATTGAAACTTTGCGTTTATAAAACAGGATAGTCATTCCTATTAAAAACGAAATATAATCTACTATAACCTTAGTAGCTTCCAGTCTTTAACTAATCCTCTTTCTGATCCTGCTTAAAGAGATAGGAGTAATACCAATATAAGATGCAAGATATTTCAAAGGTATATTCTGAATATAATGAGGTTTATTGGCTAAAAGATATTCATAAAGATCCTGTGGTGTGTTTTTTAGCAAAAGCATTTCACGCTTCATAGCGGCATTCAGTTTTTTGCTTAGGTAGTAGTTTTGTACAAAACGGCATTCGGGATTGATCATGAACATTTCTTTTACCTCATCTAAGGTAATTTCCCAGGCTAAACCACTGCTTATAGCTTCGTAAATGCCTTCCGAATCGTTCTTGCCAACAGTAAAAATATCACCGGGAAAGTAAAACTCTGCACAAACTTCAGTATCGATGTCTGATGTGCTATTGATGTAATATTTACGGACAAGCCCATCTTCAAGAAGATAGGCTTTATGGTCCATGAATATGTTTTTCTTTGAAAACTCAACCTCAGCAAATTTTCCCCAAACAGGATCACTATCCTCTACATTGAGGTGTGAAAACAGTTTTTTGTTGATACTTGCCAATGCTGATTTTTTAAAGTTTATAATAAATTCTCGTCTACCAGATTAGGAAGGGTTACCTTTAAATTTGGTTCTACTTCCATTGCTCTTTTAATAGCGAAAATAGCCCCTTCATTTCTTGCCCAGCTTCTTCTTGAGATTCCATTGTTTACATCCCAGAAAAGCATAGATTTTAATCTTCTGTCAGCATCTTCGCTTCCATCTAGTAGCATTCCGAAACCTCCGTTGATTACTTCTCCCCAGCCTACTCCACCACCATTGTGAATAGAAACCCAGGTAGCCCCACGGAAACTGTCTCCGATAACGTTGTGAATAGCCATATCTGCCGTGAATCTTGAGCCATCATAGATATTGGAAGTCTCTCTGTAAGGAGAATCTGTACCTGAAACATCATGGTGATCTCTTCCTAATACCACAGGACCAATTTCACCGTTTTTAATAGCTTTATTGAATGCTTCAGCAATCTTCATTCTTCCTTCTGCATCAGCATAAAGGATTCTTGCCTGTGAACCTACAACTAATTTATTTTCCTGTGCCCCTTTAATCCACTGAATATTATCCTTCATCTGCTGTTGGATCTCTTCAGGAGAGTTTTTGATCATTTCCTCTAATACAGCGCATGCGATTTCATCGGTTTTCTTTAAATCCTCAGCTTTTCCGCTTGCACATACCCAACGGAACGGACCGAACCCGTAATCAAAACACATAGGTCCCATGATATCCTGAACATAACTAGGATATTTGAACTCTCTTCCCAATGTAGGATTATCTGCCATTACATCTGCTCCGGCTCTGGAAGCTTCCAATAAGAAAGCATTTCCGTAATCGAAGAAGTACGTTCCTTTTTCTGTATGTTTATTGATCGCTGCAGCGTGTCTTCTCAATGTTTCCTGAACTTTTTCTTTGAATAATTCAGGGTCTTCAGCCATCATTTTATTGGATTCTTCGAAACTTTGTCCTACCGGATAGTATCCACCAGCCCAAGGATTGTGTAGAGAAGTCTGATCTGAACCGATATCGATCCTTAAATCTTCCTGATCAAATTTTTCCCAAACGTCAACAATATTTCCAAGATAAGCTAAAGAAACAGTCTCTTTATTCTCCTGCGCTTCTCTTACTCTCTTTACTAATGCGTCAAGATCTTCATAGATTTCATTTACCCACTTCTGATCATGACGGATTTTTGTAATCTTTGGATTTACTTCCGCACATACCGTAACACAGCCGGCAATATTTCCCGCTTTGGGTTGAGCTCCACTCATTCCTCCTAAACCTGAAGTAACGAAAAGTCCTCCTTTTGGCTCTTTATTGATCTTTCTGAAGGCGTTTAAAGCTGTTATGGTAGTTCCGTGAACAATTCCCTGAGGACCAATATACATATAACTTCCTGCCGTCATCTGCCCGTATTGAGTCACTCCAAGTGCATTGAATTTCTCCCAATCATCCGGTTTGGAATAGTTTGGAATCATCATTCCGTTTGTTACTACAACTCTTGGTGCATCTTTGTGAGAAGGGAATAATCCCATCGGGTGTCCGGAATACATTACCAAAGTTTGTTCATTGGTCATTTCAGACAGATATTTCATTGTCAACAGATACTGCGCCCAGTTAGAGAAAACCGCTCCGTTTCCACCATAAGTAATCAATTCATGAGGATGTTGAGCTACTGCATAATCCAGATTGTTCTGAATCATCAACATAATAGCTTTTGCCTGCTCAGATTTTCCCGGATAATCTTCAATAGATCTCGCTTTCATCTCATAATCCGGACGGAAACGATACATATAAATTCTTCCGTAATCCTCTAATTCCTGTTTAAATTCAGGGATTAACTCTGCATGAAACTTCGGATCGAAATAACGTAAAGCATTCTTTAATGCCAGTTTTTTCTCTTCTTCACCTAAAATTTCTTTACGCTTCGGAGCATGATTGATATTCGTTTCGTATGGTTTTGGTTGTGGCAGCTGATTAGGAATCCCCTGCTGTATCTGTTCTTGAAATGTCATATTGCTATTTAAAGTTCTATGTTTTAAACAATGTTTGAAGTCTTAAAGATATTCAAAATATGAAAAATAGACAACAAAAGAGGGGAAAAGCAAAAATACAAAGTAGGAAAAGAGAATAAAACTGATTATCAATCCTATGAAAATATAATCGGCAGTATTTTTTTAATACTATATTTGAATAAACGCACTTACATTCCCCTCCTTTGGAGAGGTGGATTTCAAAATTTAGGAAATTTTGAAAGACGGGGTGGTCAAAACACACAAATGAAAGAAATAATTACAAACATCAATAAGATTCCTATCTACAGAAACTTTGTAGAAAATCTACCTTATAATTCTCAATTAAAATCATTATTAAGAGAAAAACGTAAAGTCCGGACACTGGGTGAAGTCATCTTCTGGAAAAAGGTTCGAGCAAAAACGTTTCATAAAATTGATTTTGACAGACAAAGGATTATTGGTAATTATATTGTTGATTTCTATGTAAAAACATTGGGATTAATTATTGAAATTGATGGTTCCAGTCATAATGAGAAATAAGTTTATGATGGTATCAGACAGGAATATTTAGAATCATTAGGATTATTGGTTTTTAGGATTACGGATTTTGATATTAGAAATAATCTGGGAGTGGTAATGAAGGAGCTGGAGGATTTTATTATTACACATTATGGAACCACCCCGTCTTCAAAAATTGAATAATTTTTGAATCCACCCCTCCAGAGGAGGGGAATTTCTTCTTACAAAATAAGGTGATCATCTAGAAAATAAAAAAACCTCACTGAAAATCAGCAAGGTTTTCTATTATTCTATAGGACATTCAAATTTTAGGTTAAAACATCATCATTCTCTTCTTCATGATCGTCCGCATTATCACTTAAACTCCAATAGTTATTTTCTTCATCCTCCTCTCCTATTTCCTCCATATCATCATCTTCGTCTGCACCGGGAATATCTAATCCTTTGTCCAGTTTATCTTCATCAATATCTTCGTCAAAGATAGGATTTCCATCTCCATCAAGCGAAATATGCTTTTCTCTTTTAAATATATCTTCGTTGGAATCATAATCCATGCGTTCCAATCTTTTGTTCTGTTCATTAATATTATTTTCCGGTGCCATGATATTTGGGTTTTAAGGTTTATATATTGAGAACAAAAATAATTCCAACTTATTATGAATGATCAGCATAAACTTCAGGATTGGCACAATATGGCATTTTGTCCCCATTAAAAAAGGCTACAATATTTTCTGCAGCAAGCCTTGCCATACCGTTTCTTGCTTCAATGGTAGCTGAGCCAATATGAGGTAATACACAGACATTGGACAACTCCAAAAGAGGATTATCTGCTGACATAGGTTCCGGATTGGTAACATCCAGACCTGCACCCCAAATCTTACCTTCTGTCAGGGCTTTATATAAATCCTGTTCGTTTTGAAAGCCTCCTCTCGCTGTATTAATAAAGATTGCATTAGGATTCATTTTTTCAAATACAGAATAATTGAAAAGATTTTTATGTTCGGGAGTGAAATTAGCATGAATACTTAATACATCTGAATTTCTGATAAGCTCATCAAAAGAAACATACTTCGCACCAAGCGCTATTTCTGCTTCTTCATTATGGCTACGGTTATGGTAAATAATCTCCATATCAAAAGCTTTTCTACATTTTTCAGCCATTTGATACCCGATTCTTCCCAAACCGAAAATGCCAAGTGTCTTACCATACAATTCCTGTCCTAAAGCATGCAATGGGTCAAATGCTCCCCAATTTCCCTCTTTTACCTTTTGAAAGTTATAACTTGCTCGTCTTGCCACTGATTGCATTAATAAAAAAGCAACATCGGAAGTAGCTCTACTCAGTACGTCCGGTGTATTTCCTATAGGAATACTCCTTTGATTGGCTTCTCGAATATCCACATGATCAAAACCCACGGAATACAATGCAATTGCTTTAATATTTGGGCACGCATCAAAGAATGCTTTGTCATATTTAAAATCCCCACCAATATTTAAAATTACATCTGCATTTTGGCAATACTTCAACCATTCTTCATAAGATAAATTCTCATTTTCAGGAAGTGTAATCTGTAATCCTGCTTGCTTTAGTATTTCAACTCCTATTTCAGGAATTCTTTTATTGATAAAAACCTTCATATTATATATTGAGTTTAAAAACAAAAACCTCACTTGCCAGAAGTAAGGTTCTTTAACTTTAATATTAAAAACTATTTCTTTTCATCCGAATGTTTCTCATTGTTCTCCCAAGCCTCAGAAGCCATATCCTGAATTTCTTCCCAAACATCCTTTGCAGACTTCTGCGCCTGTGTCATAAATCCCTGTTTGGTAGCTTCCTGATTCTTGCTTTTCATATCATTCATGTAATCTTTCACCTCTTGAGAATAGCTTTCTACGCTGTATCCCGGATTATTGTGCAGGTTTTTCTGAACATTACTAAAATCATGTGACGCTTTGAATCTGTTTGTGTCCATAATCATAAGATTTTAAGTGGTTTGTCTTTAAAAGAGTCCAATTTCTATTCCGAAGCAGAACTAAAATTTATTAAAAAACATTAAATTATGTGAACATATTTTTTGCTACGAATACACAAATAAAATTATTCAAGAATTATTTTTAGGGATAAAATCTATAGAGCTATGTGTTTATGAAAAAATGAACCACATAGATACATAGATTTTAACAATTATAAATTATACTTTGGCGGTTATAAAAAGAGAACAAATCTAAAGTTTCCCCTCTTTATCTGGGTATTATTTTTACAATCCAGAGTCCTGTTTTCTATTGATTTGTATTCCCCAGCATCGGAACAAATTTATAAGCTCCGAACTCTTCTTTTTCAAATTCTGTAGGACCTACTTTTGTAAATCTGTAAAGAACCTGCTCATCTGTAGGACCTAATGGAATCACCATTTTTCCGCCTACTCTTAATTGTTTTAAAAGTTCTGTAGGTAAGGTTCCGGCACCACAGGTTACAATGATTTTATCGAAAGGAGCAAAAGTCGGAAGCCCCGCAAACCCATCACCAAAGCTTTGAAATTTTGGATATAACCCAAGTTCTCTCAATTTATTTTTGGAAAAATCAAAAAGGTCCTTCTGTCTTTCTACTGTAAATACATGTGCTTTCATTGCCAGTAAAACGGCAGTCTGATATCCGCATCCGGTCCCGATTTCTAATACTCTTTCCCCGGCTTTCACCTGCAACAGTTCGGACTGCTCTGCCACCGTTGACGGATGGGAAATTGTTTGATGCGCCAGAATAGGAAAAGCCCTGTCTTCATAGGCAAAATCCTCAAAAATACTTTCAATGAAAAGGTGTCTCGGAATTTCATTCATTGCCGAAAGTACATTTTCATCCGAAATCCCGATTCTGTATCGGAGATATTCTACTAAATTCTTTCTCTTTCCTTTATGTACAAACGAATCCTGCATGTGACAAAAGTAAGAAATTAGATTTGAGATTTCAGGGATTACAGAAAAGAATTATCCACAAAAAGCCAATTTCTGCCTTCAGGAATCTAACTTCTTTCTTATCTTTACAAAAATTTAATACAGCTATGTTAAAAGCAGGTTTGGTAGGTGCCGGACACTTGGGAAAGATACACTTAAAACTTCTTAATCAGTCAGATAGATATGAGTTTGTAGGTTTCCATGATAAAGATGTTGAAAACGGAAAGAAATTAGAAGCCGAATTCGGTTATAAATATTTTGAAAATTTTGATGAATTATTGGAGCAGATCGATATGCTTGATATTGTTACTCCTACCGTTTATCATTATGATTATGCTTTAAAAGCGATTGAAAAAGGACTGCATTTCTTTATTGAAAAACCGGTTACCCAAACGCTGGAACAAGCAGAGGAAATTCTTCGTCTGTGCCAGGAAAATGGTATTAAGGCACAGGTGGGACACGTTGAAAGATATAATCCTGCATTTATTGCGACAAAGGAATACATCAACAATCCTATGTTCATTGAGATTCACAGGCTGGCAGAGTTTAATCCTCGTGGAACGGATGTTTCTGTGGTATTGGATCTTATGATTCACGATCTTGATATTTTATTGAGTATTGCTAAATCTAAAGTGAAAAACATTCATGCAAGCGGAGTTTGTGTAGTAAGTAAAACACCGGATATTGCTAATGCAAGAATTGAATTTGAGAACGGATGTGTTGCTAATCTTACGACTTCCAGAATATCTATGAAGGCAATGAGAAAAAGCAGATTCTTCCAGAAAGATGCCTATATCTCTGTAGATTTCCTTGAAAAGAAAGCAGAAGTAATCAAAATGAAGGATGCCCCTGAAAATCCGACTCCATTTGATATGATCATTGAAAATGCTGAGGGAGAGAAGAATCAAATTCTTTTTGAATATCCAAATATTCAGCCTAATAATGCTATTCTTGATGAATTGAATTCATTCGCGGATGCCATTACAGGTGATAAAAATGTAGAGGTTTCTCTTGAGGACGGAACTGAAGCTTTGAAAGTTGCATTAGAAATTATGAAGCTTATCAGCTAAATGAAAATAAAGACTGCAATACTATCATTCGCAGTCCTCACAATGCTATCTTGTAATCAGAAGAAAAATGGTTACGAGATACATTGTGAGTTTAATAAAAAACAAGCCCAGAATCAGTTTAATTATAAAAACTATACCTGGACTATTTTTTCAGGAATGGACTACATTAATCATTTCGGCGAAGATGAGTTCATAAAATTACTTGAAAAACAGCATATAAAAACCAAGACAATTCCTATAGTATGTGTCAGATTTCCAAATGATCAATATGAAAATTGTGAGGAAATTGAGATGAACAAGCTTATTGAAGAGAAGTTTGGGAAAAAATTTATTGATTCTTTACGATACATCGCAAAACAGACTTTCATTAAAAGTCATCATGAAGAAGTATTTTCTTATGAATACTGTGATGAATTTTCCAGATATCCCAATTCAACAATAAATAATCAGTTTGATAAGATCCAGGACGATTATTTATCAAAATATCCTACTCCTGAAGAATATATCAGGAAAAACGAAAAGTATTATTCTTTCACTTCAGCGAATTTTATTCTTACTAAAGACGGAAAAATTAAAGATTTATCAATAGAAAGCGAGTTTCAAAACAAAAAAAACAATATATTTGAAAAACAATTCAATAAACAATTGAAAGAATTTGTTTTACATACTCAATGGATTCCCGGCAAAATAAGCGGTCTGAATGTAGACTCTTATTATGACGTTACTATCCATTATAATTAAACTCTAAAAAATTCCCCTTTACTATTTAAAATCAAAATAATTATGAAAAGAGTCATTCTATTATCCGCTTTATTATTGTCTCAATTTGGGACATCACAATTATTAAAGACTTCTGGAAAGAAAATCGTTAATGATAGAGGTGAAAATGTTCAGTTAAGAGGTCTTGGCTTAGGAGGATGGATGCTTCAGGAAGGATATATGCTAAAAACTGCCGATTTTGCTGGACCACAATACAAAATCAAGGAAAAGATTGCTGAACTGATTGGAGAAGACGGAATGAATAACTTCTATAAAGCTTATCTGAAAAATGGTATTACTAAACAGGACATTGACTTTCTGGCAAAAGCAGGCTTCAATTCTATAAGGCTTCCGATGCATTATAATCTGTATACACTTCCCATTGAAAAAGAACCAACAAAGGGCAAAAACACATGGCTGGAAGAGGGTTTTAAAATGACGGATGACCTTCTTCAATGGTGTGCTGATAATAAAATATATCTGATTCTTGATCTGCACGCGGCACCTGGAGGTCAGGGAAATGATGTTAATATTTCTGATAATGATAAGTCTAAGCCTTCTCTTTGGGAGAACGAAGAAAATCAGAAAAAAACGATTGCTCTCTGGAAAAAACTAGCAGAACGGTATAAAGACTGCCCATGGATCGGTGGTTATGACCTCATCAATGAACCGAATATCAATTTTACAGGAAAGAATCCAAACGGAACAGATGAAATGTCTAATGCTCCTCTTTGGAAGTTACAGAAGGATATCACAGCAGCAATCCGTGAGGTAGATCAAAAACATATTGTTTTCATTGAAGGAAACGGATGGGGAAATAATTATAATGGATTAATTCCTATCTGGGATAAGAATATGGCGTTTAGTTTCCATAAATACTGGAACTATAATGATGAACCAACGATAAAGGCAGCACTGGACCTTAGGGAAAAATATAATATGCCCATCTGGCTTGGTGAAACCGGGGAAAACTCCAATGTCTGGTTTACAGAGCTGATACAGCTTTTGGATCAACATAATATTGGCTACGCATTCTGGCCGATGAAAAAGATCGATAATATAGCGGGAATCACCAATGTAAAAACGACACCGGAATATGAAAAACTTCTGGAATATTGGAAAAATGGAGGTGAAAAACCTTCGAAAGAATATGCCACTAAAGCTTTGATGCAAATTGCTGATCATTATAAATTTAATAATGTGGAAATTAAAAATGATGTTATTGATGCCATGTTCAGACAGGTGACGGATAGTTCTACAAAACCGTTTAAAAATCATCAGATCCCCGGGAAAATATTTGCTACAGAGTATGATCTTGGAAGAATAGGTTCTGCATATCAGGATAAAGATTTTATCAATCTTTGGGTAAGTGATCCTGCAAAAAGGTCAGAGTGGAATTCCGGACAACACATGAGAAATGATGGTGTTGATATTTATAAATGTAATGATCAGGTAACTAATCGATATTATGTAGGAAAAACGGAATCTGGCGAATGGCTTCAGTATACTTTTACCACAAAAGCAGCTAAGAATTATAGTTTTGATATCAGATATTCATCATCTAAAGATTCAAAAATAAGAATTGAAACAGCTTCAGGGAAAAACTTAGCAACAGTTTCTCTATCTTCTACAGGAGGAAATGAAAATTGGAAAACTGTTTCTGCTAAAAATATTAATCTTGAGAAAGGAGAAAATAAAATCAGAATTGTTTTTGAAAATGATGGGGTGAACCTTAATTATTTTGAGATAAAGTAGTTTTGAGAATAAACTTAACAATATTCTTACGATTACAAAAAATGATATAGCAATCATCACTTTTCCTAACAATAAACACAACACAAACACTTAATTTATAAATGATTACAAAATATCTAAAACCATAATTTGTAAAATAATCTCAGATATTTCGAAGACGGTGTGGGATAATTTTAATAAATAAAATATTAAGCTTAATTTTAGCGCGGAGAATTGTATCGGTTCTTTGTATTTGTCAATATGAAAAAAGTACTATCAGCTGGGGCTTTATTTTGCTTCACGCTCTTCTTTTCACAGAAGAATCAAAACTATTTAAAGATCAGCTATGCAAGTGTATGTTGTGGTCCTGCCTCTGAGAAACCTGTCATCAGTTATCTGAAAGAGTTTAAAAGGAAAAATCAGATCAGAAGTCTGGAAATTTTAATGCAAAAAGGGCTGGGAAAAGAAGGTGAATTCAATGTATATGTAGGTACGGATTTTCTTTCGATCAATCAAAGAAGTCGTTTGATACGAGGACTGAATGCTGCTGTTTCCAACCAAAACAATGGCAGGAAACAGGAAAGCAACGGTATGGTACATTTTGATTCTGCGGATATTGCTCATCAACAGGATCTTGTCAACGCAAAAAATTTAACTATCTATAAAAAATAAAGGAAAAATGATCAAAAACATTGTAGTTATCGGAGCTGGAACCATGGGAAATGGTATTGCGCACACTTTCGCACAAAGCGGTTTCAAAGTAAATCTTGTAGATGTGTCTCAGGAAGCTTTGGACAGAGGATTGAAAACCATTACTACGAACCTTGACAGAATCATTGCAAAAGGAAATCTTACAGAGGAACAAAAAGCGGAAACATTAGGAAATATCACGACTTTCACAGCTCTTAATGATGCTGCAGGAGCTGCTGATCTAATCGTAGAAGCTGCGACTGAGAATCTTGATCTTAAATTAAAGATCTTTGGTCAGATGGACGAATTGGCACCTGCCGGATGTATTCTTGCAACCAATACTTCTTCTATTTCTATCACTAAAATTGCTGCGGCTACAAAAAGAGCTGATAAAGTAATCGGAATGCACTTTATGAACCCGGTTCCCATCATGAAGCTTGTAGAAATCATCAAAGGATATTCTACTTCTAAGGAAACTTTTGATTCTATCTACGAAATGAGTAAGACTTTAGGTAAAGTTCCTGTGGAAGTGAACGATTACCCTGGTTTCGTTGCAAACAGAATCTTAATGCCAATGATCAACGAATCTATCGAAACTCTTTACAATGGAGTTGCTGGTGTAGAGGAAATTGATACGGTAATGAAATTAGGAATGGCTCATCCGATGGGACCACTTCAATTGGCTGACTTCATCGGTCTTGATGTATGTCTTGCTATTCTTAATGTAATGTACGACGGTTTCAAAAATCCTAAATATGCTCCAAACCCACTATTGGTAAATATGGTAACTGCAGGAAAACTGGGAGTAAAATCAGGAGAAGGTTTCTACGACTATTCTGAAAGCAAAAAAGCTGAAAAAGTATCAAAAATGTTTTTGAAATAATTCGTCAGATTATGAGTTGTGGGTTATAAGTTATAAATTTGGGTTCTCAACCTTTATTGACACTTAATAACTATAGCTTTGATGAGAATTAAAGAGAAAAACATTCAAATATTATTGGTCATCATTACTTTAGTGATGACCATTTTTCGTTTTTTACTTAATGAAAAAGGAAGGGTAAATCCGGATTCTATTCGATATATGAGATTTGCTCACGGATTACCTGCCATTGACAATACAACAACTCCGCTAGGCTATCCTGCCGCTATAAAATTCTTTACCTATTTTGGTTTTGATGAGTTCTGGAGCAGCAAAGTTATTGGTATTATTGCTTGTCTCTTTATTGTATTATTTGCCTGGAAAAAGAAATTCTATTTCAGAGAATCGATTGTTTTATGCAGTTTATTCAGCTTCTTATCTGTTTTTGCCTTTACCATGAGTGAAGCTTTGATATTACCTTTTGTTTTTCTTTTCCTGTATACTGCATCGCTTGTTATTAACGGAAAGCTATCAGGCTGGAAAGCTGTTTTTTATCTTTCTCTATCTTTGGTTTTACTTTATAATATCAGGTACAGCGCTCTTTTCATCATTGGAGCAACTGGTTTATATGGGCTTATTTTTTGGAAAAGAAAATATGGACTTTCTTTTATCATTTCGGCAGCTATTGGGATGATTTTCATTGTTTTGTATAAATTTTTATTCATTGATTATTTTAATAAAGAATACGTACAGCATTTCCTGGAGATGGGTCTTCATACCACTCCTGAGCTATTGGTAGAACTGTTTCAAGGGTTGTGCACTACTTTTAATCCTTTTATCCATATGGCGAATCCTGCGGGAGGGATTATCAATTATGGAATCTACGGAATTGGGCTTATGAATATTCTTTTCATGACTTTCCTTTTTATAAAACAGAAACTTTCAGATACTGACTTTTTTAACATTTTCATAGGTGTTTCCGGGATTGTATGCTCTTATTTCATACAATATTTCTACTCTATAACGCCGATGGATTATAGGTTATTGGCTCCTTTTAGCTTTCCGATATGGTTGGTTTATTTTAAGAAGCTATTTGAACTGTTCAATATCAAAGCTTATGTAATCGGTATTTTAAGCTTAATGTCTGGTATGCTTTTCACCTGGTTATCAAAAGGTAATTATTTGGAAAACAGAAAAATGATTACAAAATATTTAAAAGAAGAAGGCTTGGATAAAGTTCCTTTGAAATTTTATATTGTAGAGGAAGAAGACCTTGATAAAATACAGATGGCTGAGTTGATAAGTACGGTAAATCCTCAGATAAGCCTCACATTCAAGCCACAGGATACTTTACATAAAACAACACTGACAAGCTATAAAGTTTTACAAAAAGTTAAGATCGACAAGAACAAATATCAATAATTTTATTATCTTTGATTTAAAGTTAAAACATTAAAAAAATGAAATTACCAAAGTTTTTATTAGCAGATAATTCGGAGTTTCCAGAGGATCTATTCGTAGTACACACTGAATACCCAAGATTCATCTTAAACGTTGAAGAAGAGGAAGTTGAGTGGTTAGACGATTTAGAAGGAGATGACGAGGAAACTATGGCAGACGAAGCTACAAAGGTGGTAGAAGCAGCATTCAAATGGTGCGATGAAGAGTTGGCTAAGTACGACGAAGAAGAGGAAGATTAATAACACTCTAAACATAAAAAAGGAACTCAAATTGAGTTCCTTTGTTTTTTATTCTGATTTATTGAATTTCAATAGTAAAAGATTGTCTTTATAAAGCTCTAAAGTGGTTCCGGAAATCACATATTTATTTGCTTTTCCCATCATATCCATAAAGTTCTGCTCTACACCAATGTTATTACACATCATTTTTGTAGATCCCATTTGTCCAGCTGTGAAACCACCTGTAGAAGGGTCTATCTGAGCTGTTCCAAAATAATTGTTACATCCGGCATTTCCCGTTATTTTCTCTCCTTCAATATTCAATGTCGGAACTTTTCCTTTCACATTGTCAGCCAATGTCCATTTAGTATTGGCAAGAGCCGGCTGAGCCTTTCCTACTTTTGAGGCAGATGGGCTGGTCATGGATCCACACGAAGCCAATACCGCTGCTGTACATATACTTAAAAAAAGATTTTTCATTTTTTTCTTTTTGAATTAATCCAAATTTACGGATTTTATATTATTTAAACGGGTTGCGGTGAATTTTATTATTCTTTAACAGTTGTTTTTTTAAACACAAATAACACTAATACTTGCACAAATATCACAACCCTGTCCTTACAAATAAAACGTAACAATCTCAACTTTGAAAGTTAACTTTAATAGGTTGGTAAACGCGAAGACGCAAGATATTTTTAATGATATATCAAAAGGCACAAAGATTTTATCGCTGATAAAATTATGATAATGATATATTTATATTATATATTCAGCTAACGAATAAGCTAACTGTTTGAATACAAACGAAAAAGATTAGCCATTAGCTAATCTTTTCCTAATTCTAACGGGTTTTCGTATTTTTTATTTTCCTCTCTTTCTTTTTGGCGTTGTCTAATTATTTCTTGACCTTGTATAATAGTAGTGTCAGAACTTTGAAGTACACCAATTAAATTCGCATTAGCATCTTTTAATGCTTTTTCAAATTTCGGTCTAGTAGTTTCTATAGCGTCTACATATCTGCTTTTCTTAATGGTAATTAATTTATCTTTTAATTTAGATGCAGGTATAGATTTTACTAGTTCAAAATCATAATCTCCTTTGTCATCCGTTATTTTAACGATTAATCCAGGCAATCCGCTAAATTTGTATGGACCATAAGGCAACGGAATTTCAGGAGAATACCATGCTATCCAGTTCCGACCTTTAAAAGTAACTTCTGCTTTCTTACAATTGATTGTATTGATTATTTTTGTTTCATCTATAAGTTTCCAATTTTTTATTATTGGTTCTTTATAGGTGAGTATTGACATTCCAACTAAGTTAAAATATTGTATATCTTCATTTGATTGTATTATAGTAAAGGAAAATTTTGTTTTTGGAACAGATACTCCTTTTGAACTTAATAGCTTTGCTCCATTTTCTAAAGTTTTTATTGGAAGTGCTTGATATACTGAATCTCTTTTCAGTGATTGAGTACTTGCAAAAAATGCACGTTTATCACCTATCTGTAATGAAAAAAATTCTTCATGTCTATAATCAGGAGTTAATGTATTCAATTTAGCTTTTAATAAATAGGTAAATTCACCACGCAGAGTATCTTTTTTATGTAATTGAGAAAAAAATAAGACACTAAAAAATAAGGCTAATAATTGAAAATTTTTTTTATAGTAATGCATAGAATTATTTTTGATTGCAAAAAAATGCACTTATAACTTTTTTAGGTCATAAGTGCAAATAATTAATATGAACAAATATTAATTGCAGTAATTTGCTTCAAGATTAGCAAGCCACTGATTTGCTTGCTGTGGTGTCCAATCTTGAGTTGTAGTAGCAGTCTGACCACAAAATTCTGCAATCCAAACTTGTTTAATACCTCCTTTTACAGTTTTAAGGTCTTCGCGAGTTAACTTTTTTAATTTTTTTATAATTGTATATTTTTTAAAATTACGTTTTAAATATATACAATTAATTCATATCAAAGAGATATTTTTTATTATGTTAAGTGCCTTGTTTATTGTGGAAAACCGTAATTTATATTTGAAAATATTTCGTATTATATTGAATTAATTTATCTTATTATTTAAATAATTAACCTCAGACAGAAATTTTTAAAACTGAAAGATGTTTAATTATTTGTTATATCATTATCAAAATTATATACAACTTACCTATTTTTATAATATTTTTTTTGCGTGTATTCCAACTTAAAATGACTTTTAGATTTCTAAACACACAAAAAAAAACGGACTTAAAAAAGTCCGTTTCTATATATTTTTCAATCTTTTATATTAAGATCTTAATTCTGCGTTGAACTCTTTCTGGAAAGATTTGATTAAAGAATCCATTACTTCTGTAATTTCCTTTTCTTCCAGTGTTTTCTCTTCGTTTAACAGTTCGAAGCTCATCGCGTAAGACTTCTTGCCTTCAGGTAAATTTTTCCCTTCATAAACGTCGAATAAATTAATACTCTTAATGAATGGAGATTTATTTTTCTTTGCAGTCTGATATAAATCCTGATAGTTTACATTCTTATCAATCAGTAAAGCTAAGTCTCTTCTGATCTTGTTGAATTTAGGAATATCCTTAAACTTCAATTCATTTTTAGAACGTAATTCCTGAGCAAACTCAAGCTCGATTTCTGCATAGAAACAATCCTGATCGATATCAAAATCCTTTAAAAGAGCCGGAGCTACTTTACCGATTCTTACTAATGTTTTTCCTTCTGCTTCATAAGCTAATGCATCAGAGAATCTGTCATCAGATAAAGCTACTTCTTTGTAATCAATAGCTAATCTTTCCAACAACACTTTAACATATGCTTTTAAGTTATAGAAACTTACAGCAGATTTAGGTTGCAACCAGTTTTCAGCAACATCTCTTCCTGAAACGATGATAGCCAATTGTTTTCTCTCTTCGTACTTATCTTTCTTGTGGTAGATTTTTCCGAATTCAAAAAATTTGATATCCTGATTTTTTCTGTTGATATTATATACAGTATTCTGAAGAAGCCCTTCCAGTAAAGACTTTCTCATGAATGCAAGATCACCGCTTAATGGGTTTAATAGTTTTACAGCATCTGTTTCGTCTTTTACAGAAGTTAATGAGTTATTCATTACCTCATTGAATCCTAGACTTTGTAACCCTCTTGCCCAGCTGTTTTCCAATTCATCCTGGTCGTTTGCACTTAGCTTAACCGGAGTGAAAGAAATCTTCTGCGGAGCATCAATTTTATTGTAGCCATAGATTCTTAAAATCTCTTCGATAACGTCGATTTCTCTTGTTACATCTGCTCTGTAAGCTGGAACAGAGATTTCAAATCCATTAGGAATTTCATTTAAAACCTGAATTTCCAAAGCTTTTAAGATCTCCTTTACTTTTTCTCTGTGAATTTTTGTTCCTAAAATCTGTTCAATCTTAGAGAATCTTAAGATCACATAGCTATCTTCTATTTTCTTAGGATATTCTTCCAACAACTCTCCCACTAACTTTCCTTCTGCTATTTCCTGGATCATTTTAATAGCGTGAGTAATTGCTGTTCTTGTAATATTTGGGTCAACTCCTCTTTCAAATCTGAAAGATGCATCGGTATTTAAGCTGTGAAGTTTTGCTCCTTTTCTTACCGCAATTGGGTTAAAGTAAGCACTTTCTAAAAATACAGTCTTTGTAGTTTCAGAAACTCCTGAATTTGCACCTCCGAAAACTCCTGCAATACACATTGGATTGTCCTGACCATCTTTAATCATGATTTCAGTACCGTTCAATGTTCTTTCAACACCGTCTAAAGTGGTGAATTTCGTTCCCGGTTTTACAACGCCTACTTTCACTTTTTTATCTGCAATTTTATCTGCATCAAATGCGTGAAGTGGCTGTCCGTATCCGTGAAGAATATAGTTTGTAATGTCTACTACGTTATTGATTGGACTTAATCCGATAGCTTTCAATCTGTCTTTTAACCAAGATGGAGATTCTGCTACCTTTACATCTTCAATCACTGCTCCAATATATCTTGGGCATAGTTCAGCATCCTCAATTTCAAGTTTGAAATCATGAGAACCTTCATTATTTAGAGCTTCAGAAGCTACTTTATTGAATTTTGACTTCAGTTGATTTGTAGAAAGGTAAGCATGTAGATCTCTTGCAACCCCATAGTGAGACATTGCATCGGTTCTGTTTGGCGTTAAACCAATTTCGAAAACCTCATCGTTTGTTAATTCAAAATAGTCAGCAAAGTTTTTTCCTACTTCATATTTCGTTTCATCCAGCACCATGATTCCACCGTGATCTTCACTAAGACCAAGCTCATCTTCTGCACAAATCATCCCCTGAGAAACCTCACCTCTGATTTTTGCTTCTTTAATTTCAAAAAAGTTTCCTGTTTTATCATAGATTTTTGTTCCAACAACCGCTACAGGAACAGTTTGTCCTGCATCTACGTTAGGAGCTCCGCAAACAATGTTCAACACTTTTCCGTTTCCTACGTCTACTGTTGTCTTCTTCAGTTTATCGGCATTAGGATGTTTCTCGCAGGTTAAAACTTTACCTACAACAATTCCTTCCAGGCTGCCTCTTACACTTTCAAATTTATCTATCCCTTCAACTTCAAGACCTATATCTGTAAGGAATTCACCGATTCTTTCAGTTTTCAATTCCGTTGTCACAAAGTCCTTCAGCCAGTTGTTTGATATTTTCATTTGCTTATCTATCTACTTGTTTAATTCGTCAAACGAAACTTTGGGTCTCACTTGCACTATTTTGAAATTTTTGTTTGAATTCCCGTCTTATTATTGAGTCGGTTTTTCGCGGTACAAATGTCGTGTTTTTTTGAGAAATACAGAAATTTCAAAGCGATTTTAAGATAAATAATTTTGTTTTTTTTCTCCCATAAGGACTGAATAAATCACTTTACAGCATACTTCTCTTATAATTTTAACATATGATTTTAAGCCAGATTCAAAGATGGCTTCACCAATCTCTTTAAACTATCTGAAAATAAGACCAATCCACCCGCCATCATAATAATATCTTTTATGACAAGCCTTCCTGCTCCTGAAAGGTATGGAAAGCCATATTGCGGTGTAGGAAAATCACCTCCAAGATTGGGAACATATACTTCAGGAGTGGTTACCAGAAAAGATAAAGTAACTAATGACATAAAAAATGTCAAAATTCCTCCCACAGCTCCTATTCTTGGAAACCAAATACCTAATAATACTAATATTCCAATCCCAATAATCATTGTTCCCAATCCGTAAGAAAATATATATGTTCCGTTGGCTGTATGCCAATCAATATTCTTCTTCACTACTTTTCCTTCCGGGTTTTTATATAATGTATATTCTGAAACTAATTTTTGGTCTTCATTCAATACTTTATTTCCCGCATTTTTATAGAAGAAGCTCATGAAAGGACTGTTGGCAACAAATGGCACAATGCCATCAGCTTCATATTGAAAAGCTTTAAGCCCTCCAATCCATGCCATAACGATAAATATTGATATTCTCAGAAAATTGAAAAAATAAGCGTCTAATTTTAATAAACGATTGTATAATCTACTGTTTTGCATATGATTTACTTTTTTAACAAAGGTATTCACATGCTTAGCGCGTTGCCATAGATATTTCAGGATATTACATGGACATTTTTGCCACTACAGAAATTCCAACTTTTTCTCTATATTGTTTAGGTGAACATCCTACAGATTTTTTAAAATATCTGCTGAAATAAAACTCATCATCAAACCCCAGCTCTGAAGCTATTTCCTTTACTGAACGGTAAGTGAGATGAAGTAATTTTTTAGACTCAAGAATGATTCTTTCATTGATCAACTGAGTAGGTGTTTTCGCAAATTCTTTTTTTACAGCTTTACTTAAAGTACTGTTTGTTATATTAAGTTTATCACTATAAAATGAAAGTTCTTTTTCTTGTTTAAAATTAATTTCAAGTAGTTTCTGAAATTCCACGGCATGTTTATTGGGAAGTTTTTCACCAACAGTAATGCTACTTTCAGCACTACTTTTTTGTTTGCTACAGATAGCAAGAATCAGCTGTATATAAGTTTTAATAATAGATTGTGAGAACTGATGATTCTCTCTTTCTTCTTTCTTAATGTGGTTAAAAAGTTCCAGAATATATTCATAATTCTCTTTGGAAAGTTCTATACCTGGATTTAAGTAAATGTTATTGAAAAGAAGTCCATTACACGCCACCTCATCTTTATGATATTCTATGCAATAATAATCTCCATGAAAAAGGAGAACATTCATAGCCTCTTCTGAATCAGCAAAAAACTTTAGCTTTTGATAAGGTGAAAGGAACAGAATATTATAACCATTATAAGAATAATTGATCCCATCCACGGAAAATACACCTGTTCCCATCCATAGAATAGCGCTATAGTTTTCAGTAGTGAATTCTGAAAGAAAATGTGATGGTAGGTAAGATTGTATTTTTACTTCCATGATAAAAGACCTAGTACAAAATAACGTTATTATTTTTTAAAACGATATATCCGAAGAATAAAGCCGGTTGAAGATAACTATCAATAATCTTTCGAATATCTCTTTTTCTCTACTAGATATTCCGTTTTAGCCCCGTTACCTATTTTGAAAATAGTTTTTATAGTTTCTCTGTAATTATCTTTTTCTACCCTAGGAAGATAACATACAAAATGCAAATGAGGTCCTTTACTCCATCCTGTATTCCCGCTTAGAGCAATAACTTCTCCTTTTTTCACCTGATCCCCAATATTTACTTTAACACCATCTTGTTTCAAATGATAATATTGGGCAAATGTTCCATCCGGATGTAAAATTGTGATATAATTAGCCTTATCTATACAAGCTCTTGTTGGACATCCTTTACTATTTGTACTCACAAAATCTGTTACAATTCCATCTCTGGCAGCAACAACTTCAGTTCCTACTGGCATGGTAATATCTAAGGAGTTTTCATTTTGATGTGAAAAGCTACCATTATATCCTTGATCAATATTAAATGACTTTCCAGCTTTAAAAGGAAGATCATATTTATATTCTTTATCATAGTTTTTCAAGGTAATATCTCCTGTATACATTACATAATCTGGTATTTTTTTTACTTTCCAACCTTTGGTCTTGTCATCAATAATAAAGTAAGCAATTCTATTTTTTGATGATCTTGCCGCTATTATCTGTGTTGTTCTAAAGACCTCTGAAGTTTTCATATTTTCAACTTCAGGAAAACCTGAAAACACTAAAGACATAGGATAAGCTTCTTGATTATCCATATAAAGACTTAAAGTATCTCCCTTTTTCTCATGGTATACTTTAATATTTTTTTGTGAGAATAAAATAAGAGATTGTAATACTACAAAAAGTAAAAGTATTTTTTTCATGGTTATTTTATTATATAGAAAAAGAGGTTTTGTTATCCAAAACCTCTCTTGTTTATTATCTTCATTTACTATTACAATCCGATTACCGGCATTGATAACATTAAGATATTTTCGTTTTCTTCAAGACCGTCAAGTGGTTCAATGATACCAGGTCTGTTTGGTTGAGACATTTTCATGGTAATATCATCAGATCCTAAAATTGTTAACATTTCAGTTAAGAATTTAGAGCTGAACCCGATATTGATATCTTCTCCGTTATAGTCACAAGGAATCTGCATGTCTGCTTTGTTTGCATATTCAGTATCTTCTGCATGTAAGTGAAGAATATTTCCTGAAAGCTTGAATCTTACCTGGTTGGTAGATTTATTAGACATGATAGATGCTCTCTTGATAGCTCCTAATAAAAGGTTTCTGTTGATTGTCAATACATTCGGATTTTCCTTAGGAATTACCGCTGTGTAGTTTGGATATTTACCATCAATCAGTCTACAGATCCAGATATGCTTATCAAAAGTAAACTTAGCCATGTTCTCATTGAAGTCGATTCTTACCTCGTCATTTGAGCTTGCCAGAATATTTTTGAAGATATTCAAAGGCTTTTTAGGCATAATGAATTCCATTGGCTCGGCATTCATCAGGTCTGTTCTTTTATAAACAACCAATCTGTGAGAATCTGTAGAAACAAAGTTTGTTTCATTTTCTCCAAACTGGAAAAGAACTCCTGTCATTACCGGACGAAGGGAGTCATTACTTGTAGCAAATAATGTATTAGTTAAAGCTTCAGATAAAACACCTGCCGGCATTATTACACTTTGTGAAGCGTCAAATTCTGGTAGTTCAGGGTAGTCATCAGCGTTATCTAATGCTACTGCGAAATTATCTTTTTCATCTAAAATCTCAAGCTGGCTTCCAGTTCCTTCCGCATTGTCCTTTACTACAAATGTTAAAGGCTGTTCTCCATATGTCTTGATAAAATCCTGAAAAATCTTAGCAGGAACAGCAAATTTACCTGAGTCATCAGACTTTACTTCCAATGAAGTAACAAGAGTCGTCTCACCGTCAGATGCTGTAATGGTAACATTATTTCCGTCTAATTCAAAAAGATAGTTTTCTAAAATAGGTCTCGATTGAGAGCTTGATATTACGCCACTTACAGTTTGCAACGCCTTCTGCAGTTCACCACTTGAAATAATAAATTTCATAGATTTATATAATAAGTTTCTACAAATATAATAAATACATACAACAAAGAAAAAAATAATCTTGAGGAGTTTTGAACAATCATCGTCAACCTGTTTTAAGCCTTGACATTACGTTCAAATTTTCTGAATCATTTATTTTTGTTCAAAAAAGATCCGATTGGGAATCCTCGAGCTGATTTTTAATCTTGTATTTCAAATATAGCAGATTCGGCGGAACAATCAAAATACAAAACCTATCTTTGTTAAAAATAATTTTAAAAAATGCAAAAACCTCCTCTTCATAAAAGTTTTCTCAATGCTTTTCGGGGTGTTTTTGTGATGATAAAGACTGAAAGAAATTTTCAGATTGAACTTTTAGCTTTTTTTGTCAATGTATTTCTTATTTTCTATTTAAAGCTTTCCAATACTGATGCTGCTATTATCCTTATTGTTTCCACAGCCGTCTTGAGTGCTGAAATTTTCAATACCGCCATTGAAAAGATTTGTGATTTCATACAACCAGACTATGATAAAAGAATTGGTTTCATCAAAGATATTTCAGCCGGAGCAGTTGTAATAATGGCTGTTTCGTCTGTTATAATTGGGATTTTTATTTATTGGAAGTATCTTTTCATTTGATCAAAATGATCAACTTTTCATAAATTTTCTATAAAATAGAAAAGATATTCATTTAATTTGATATTTTTTATTAAGTTCGCCAAAAATTAATCTTATGAAAAAGTTATTAGTCGGAATCTTTGCTGCAGGGGCTATTTCATCTTGTAGCGTGGGTGATGATACTTTACCGATGCCTGATAATTCTGGAAATAATAACAATACCAATATTGTTGGAGTTTGGAAAATACAAACTCAATATCAGATTTCGGGAACTAATAAAGAAACTGTTATTGCAGAAAAAGTTCCTGATGATTGTAAAAAACAGGGAACTTATGAGTTCAAAAATGACGGAAAATATTATATGGTGGATTATAACAATGTAGATTCTGTTTGTAAAAAAACGGAGGCTACCACTCCTTATGAATATAATCCTGCTCACATGAAGCTTACGATTGGAAGCAATGTAGCTGATGTACTTGAACTTTCTTCTAACAAACTTGTTATTTTAGTAGCTACAAATGATGACTACAATGGTGATGGTATCAAAGACTACGATAAAACTGTTTTTTATAAATAAAAATCATTTATAAATAAAAAGCCTGCTGTTTTTAGAATAGCAGGCTTTTTTGTATTTCGAAAAGTAGTTGTTAAACTTATTTCACAGCAATCAAAATATCAACTTCTGCATCTGAAGGATTCTGAGCTTTTTCACCATATATTTCAAAATCAGCGGTAAATATTCTTTCTAAATCCATATTCCATATTTTAATCCATTCATTGATCACCAAATCTTCTGCAAGGTTTCCTTTTGGAGTAAATTTCACGTAGTTTCCGCCTTCAAAAGATTTCCCAATCATTCCTTCAGGAATTATATCAAGATTTTCTACTTTGCATCCAAGTAATGTTGTGTAAGGTTTTGTATGGTCTTTTTCATAATCTGTATAAATGGAATAGATGGCATTATCTATTTTGTTTGGAATGTTCTCCACAATATTTTCTTTCATCAATTTCTCCCACAATACCGGAATATCCTGTGCTGCCTGATTGTTTTCATTGGTTGTTCTTACTGCAATTCCGATCACCTTAAAAGGTTCAATTTTCACGTTGTTCATTTCTTGATATTTTGTTGTATGACAAAGATAGAATGAAGTTGTGACAGCTGTTTGTCAGGAGTATTTTTGAGATGAATAATTGCTTTTCTTTCTCAGATTATTATGTTTTGGCTAAAGCCAATTGATAAATATTTAAATGTAAAAACGGGCTAAAGCCCGTTTCTATTGATATTTTTTTAATCAAAAACATTTTTAAAATGTTATGCTCATTAGATTATTTGAATTTTACAAAGGACAATAAGCATCCCATGTTTCCCCCGTCATACATCCATCATATTTTGGGCAAAAGTAATAATAGGGTGAAGTGCTGCAGTTCCCATTTTCATCTTTAGGATAAATAATTCTAGGTGGGTTTGCACCTCCTCCTTTTACAGCTTTTAATTCTTGTCTTTTAATTCTTTTTAAATTTTTCATGGTAATTTTATTTTTGCAGTTTAAAACTACTAAATAAAATTCACTCTACGTAGATAAATTCAAGCAGGCTTATTTTCCTACATAAATAAATCCTTTGTTTCCGGATTTAAAAACGGTTTCTATTCTTTTATAATCATCTACTTCATATTCATCTGCTTGTAAAATTTCTGTTTCTGTAACTTCAAAAAGCACTCCTTCTACTTCGTCATCATTTTTTCCTGAAAATTCAAGAACAGGATGATACTTTTGTCCGCTTTTGCGTAGAACTTCCGGATCTGTAATTTCAAGCATATTCAGTTTATATCCTGATAAAACATCTTTTTCTCCCCGTAAGATACGTCCGAATGTTTCAATCTGAACCTGTTCTTTCTGTAAGGTTCCGTAAGAAAATAAATTAGGCATTATAAATATTTTTCAATGATTGGTATTGCTATTTCAGCCATGATTCCATAGCCTTTTTCGTTTGGGTGAACTCCGTCTTCAGAAAGTAGAATTTCTTTGTCATCTAATATTGCATTATAAAAATCAATATAACTTAAAGAATTTTCTACTGCAATATCTTTAAGAATCTGGTTGTAAACGATAACTTCTTCATTGGTTCTTAATTTTCCGGATCCCACCACTACTCCATCTATTTTTTGAGCAATGGGAAGGATACTTACCAAGTAAATGTCTTTAGAAAACTGCTTTGCATGCTGAACAGCAATCTTGATATTTTCTTTAAATTTTTCAGGCTCTACAATATAAGCTCCGTCTTTTATCGCAAGATCGTTGGCTCCATAGCTGATAAAAACAAGGTTACCATCAGCGCAATTTCTTGCTGCCAATTCAACGGGCATTCTTTTTAATAATCCTTCTGTAGTTTCGCCTCCTATTCCTAAATTGAATAAAATCAGTTCATCACCATTTCCTTCGTGGAATTTTTGCAGGGCATATCTCTTTAAAATGTCTACCCAACCTCCAAAAACACCGTCATATTCTCCATATGTTATACTGTCTCCAAAGAACAGTCCATACACTATTTTCTTCATTCAATTAATTCTTCTGTTTATTGATTATTACTCCTTACTAAGGTTTATCAAATATTTTTCAAAGTAAAATAAAATCTGCTGAATCTGGACAATCTTCGAGAAATTTTTAATGTAAAATTGTATTGAAAAGGGTTTTGAACCATTAAGATTTTTAAAGGGATTAAGAAGAGTTGAGAAAACAGCTAAGCTATTTTATATAAGCAGTCTTCTAAATTTATCTTTGATGAAGATTAACTTATCTTAAAGTCTTCATTTTTCTTAAGGGTTGAAATATATTTTCTTGACGCAAAGTTTTTATTATGATTCTGTAGATTTTAGGAAGCTAAGATGCAATCAACAAGTTGATTCGATGAAGCTGGCTGGAAAGTGTTGAAAATAAACATTACTATTGTAAAGTTCTCACTCATTACTCATCAATCTAGTTTCAGGACAATATTCTTGTGTGAATCAATAATTTCTATCAGAATATCAAACAGTGTTTGACCTTTTACTTCATTCAGCTCATTCAATTTTTGTTGTATCAATTCTGTATTGAAAGGTTTTCCCTGTTTGATTTTGTTTTCGTAGAATTCACGAGTTGCTTTAAGCCCTAAATCTTCTTTTGATTTTTGAGATTCTTTCCAAATAATTTCAATTTCTTCTTTATTTTCAAAAACCCCGAAACCACCGTAAAGGATATCATTAAAGCCGTCTAAGGTTCCAACTTTCCAATCTGTATCTTTCATTAAGACCTTGGATATTTCTTCGTAGAAACCGTCTAAAGACGAAAAATGACCGCCATGGATGACGATCATTTTTCTTGTATTGTTATTTGAAGTATTCAACACCGTTTTTGAATATGTTGTGATAATTCGCGGTTGGTATATTTTTCATGAGACCATCCGTAAATCTTTCCGGGTGTCCCATTCTTCCGTAGATCTTTCCACATGGGCTGGTAACTCCTTCAATTCCGAATAATGAATTATTTGGATTGAATGGCATTCCGTGAGCAATATTTCCATCGAAATCAATGTACTGCGTTGCAATCTGTCCGTTTTCATACAACTTCTTGATTTCTTCTTCTGAAGCCATGAAACGTCCTTCACCGTGAGAAATTGGAATGGTGAAAGTCTGACCTTTCATTCCCTTTAACCATGGGCTTTCATCGTTCACTACTTTTACAGTAACCATCTGAGAGATGTGTCTTCTTATCGCGTTGTGAGCTAATGTTGGAGAGTTTTCATCCAAATCCTTGATTCTTCCGTAAGGTAATAATCCAGATTTAACCAAAGCCTGGAAACCATTACAGATTCCGATGATCATACCGTCTCTGTCTAATAATTCGTGAACTGCATTTCTCATTTTTTCGTTCTTTAAAACGTTGACAATGAATTTTGCAGAACCATCCGGCTCATCTCCTGCTGAGAAACCTCCTGAGAAAGCTAAGATCTGAGAAGTTCTAATCTCTTCTACCCATGCATCAATACTTTCATCCAATAATTGGTGGCTGATATTGATTAAAGGTAAACTGCTTACTACAGCTCCTTCTTTCTGGAATGCATTTAAGGTATCATACTCACAGTTGGTTCCTGGGAACACTGGAGCAAATACTTTAGGCTGGGCAATTCCGTGTTTTTTGATGATGATATTTCTTGGGTTGATTGAGTTTGATTTTTCATCAATTTCAACCGTTATCTTTTCTTTTTCTGCTGTTGGGAAAAGATTTTCGAATGTACCAGTATAAGCAGATACAAGATTCAAGATGCTAGACTCAAGACCATTGATTTTTAAAATGTCTGAATCTTTTACTTCTCCGATTAACTGTAAAGATGCATTACCTAGCTCTTCTTTAGCTTCGATGATTAAGCTACCGATATTTTTAGCTAATAAAGTGTTTTCATCAGCATTAATTTCAGCTCCTAATCTATTTCCGAAACTCATTTTTGCTAATGCTACAGCTACTCCACCGTCTTTTACGGTTTTCACAGAAACGATTTTTCCTGACTTGATGTTTTCAAAGATGAATTCGTAAGCGTCTTTTAAAGCATCATAGTTTGGAAGACCGTTTTCCTGAGCAATGTGGTTGAAGAAATATACTTTGTTTCCAGCTGCTTTAAATTCTGGAGAAATGATATTTTGTTTATCTCCATTTGCACATGCGAAAGAAATCAATGTTGGTGGCACATTTAGATCCTGGTACGTTCCACTCATCGAGTCTTTACCACCGATAGCAGCCAATCCAAGGTTGATCTGTGCATCATAAGCTCCTAAAAGAGAAGCTAATGGTTTCCCCCATTTTTCAGGAGACTGACCAAGCTTTTCGAAATATTCCTGGAAGCTTAATCTGATGTTTTTATAGTCACCTCCCATGGCAACAATCTTCGCTACACTTTCTACTACGGCGTAAGATGCTCCCAATAAAGAGTTTTGTTTTGAGATTTCAGCATCGAATCCCCAGCTCGCCAAGGAAACCGTTTTGATATCTCTTGCTCCTAAGATCGGTAGTGTCTGCACACTTCCTTCCATTAGGGTTTGTTGGTATTTTCCACCTAAAGGCATTGCCACTGTTGTTCCTCCTACAGAAGAGTCAAACATTTCCAATAGTCCTTTTTGGGAAGCTACATTTTTATCTTTTAGGGTATTCAGGAAGTTTTCTTCGTTGAATGCCTTAGTTTCTGTTTTTACTTCTTCAAGATGGTTGATTTTTACCTCCTGAGATTTTGAACATCCGTTTGTATCAAGGAATGCTCTTGAAAGGTCAACAATTTTGTCTCCTTTCCAGAACATCTGCATTCTTCCTGAATCTGTTACTTTTGCTACTTCTACCGCAACAATGTTTTCAGCTTCACAGAATTTGATGAACTTTTCTTTGTCTTTTGGATCTACTACAACTGCCATTCTTTCCTGAGATTCGGAAATCGCCAATTCTGTTCCGTTTAGACCTTCATATTTTAATGGTAATACATCAAGGTTTACTTCTAAAGAGTCTGCAATTTCACCGATAGCAACAGAAACTCCACCTGCACCAAAGTCGTTAGACTTTTTAATTAATCTTGTCAGTTCAGGGTTTCTGAATAGTCTCTGGATTTTACGTTCTTCTACGGCATTACCTTTCTGAACTTCAGAACTCATGGTGTGGATAGAAGTTTCGTCCTGTTCTTTTGAACTTCCGCTTGCTCCTCCAACTCCATCACGACCTGTTGCTCCTCCTAAAATAATGATAGAATCACCATTAGCCGGTTTTTCACGTCTTACCCAATCTACAGGAACGGCTCCGGTAACGAAACCTACTTCCATTCTTTTGGCTTTGTAACCTTCGTCATAGATTTCAGAAACCATAGTGGTAGCAAGACCAATCTGGTTACCGTAAGATGAATATCCGTTTGCAGCCTGTTTAGTGATTGTTTTTTGAGGTAATTTTCCTGGTAATGTTTTGTCTACCGATTCTAAAACGTCTGCAGCACCTGTTAATCTCATCGCTTGAAACACAAACGATCTTCCGGATAAAGGATCTCTGATAGCCCCACCTAAACAAGTAGAAGCACCTCCGAAAGGTTCAATTTCTGTTGGGTGGTTGTGTGTTTCGTTTTTGAATAATAAATACCAAGGTTCTTTCTTCCCATCGTATTCTGCTTCAATCTGGATGGTACATGCATTGATCTCGTCAGAGATTACGAGGTTGTCAAGATTACCTGTTTTATGGAAATATTTACCACAAACTGTAGCTAAGTCCATTAAGGAGATAGGTTTCAGTTCGCGACCTAAGAATTTTCTTTTTTCGATATAGTCATTGAAAATAGTATCCAATGTCTGTTTGAATTTTCCTTCAAACTGAATGTCTGACAATTCTGTTTCGAAAGTCGTATGACGACAGTGATCACTCCAATAAGTGTCTAATACTTTCAGCTCAGTTTCTGTAGGGTTTCTTTCTTCAGTTTTAAAGTATTCCTGAATAAATTTCAGGTCATCTAATCCTAATGCAAAACCGTGATTATTATAGAAATTTTCCAGTTCAGCATCATTGAAATTGATGAAGTTTTCGTGGATAATTACTTTTGAAGGTGTTTCATCAGCAGGAATATCCAGTACAGATAAGTCTTTTTCCTGAGATTCTACTTTGTTGATCAAAAGATCTTTGATTTTCACCAGGTCAGTTTCTGAAACTCCTTCAAATTCGATCAGCTTTCCACTTCTTACTTTTGACTTTTCATTTTCCGTCAATAAAGCAATACACTGTTGAGCAGAATCTGCTCTCTGATCGTACTGACCAGGCAGGAACTCCATTGCGAAATGGATGCTTTTTGCAGGGTTTTCTGTATGTAAAATATCAGTTACCGGATCTACGAAAGTATTGTTAACTACTTTTTCGAATTCTCCGTCATTCAAATTGAAGATGTCATATACATTGTATACTTTCACACTTTGAATTGCCGGGACAACTGCTTTTACTTCATCAAAAATTTTTGGACTTTCAACATCGAAAATTCCTCTTTTTTCTACGAAAATTCTTTTGTTATTAGACATTAGATGTCAGATTTTATTTAATATTAGATTTATTTTTCTTTCAATTTTTATATCTTTTGAATGATAACCATCTTTAGAAACAGAGTATAACAAAAAAAAACTTTCTCTATAATTGTCATATCACTGATGCGACAATCTCAAATTAACAAAGACAGAATCAGATTACCTCATTCTTCAGACATTTTTCAGAGTACCTAATGTAAGATTCTTGTTTTCTGTTTCATTCACATTAGCTAATCTTTTGGGAGTTATCATCCACCTTATTATTGAGTACAAATTTACTCTTTTTACTTTCTTTTTCCTCAATCTTTTTCTTATAATACGAATGTCAGATTATTATCTTTGGTTCCATCATTATTGGATGTATTTTTAGAAGCTCCTATCCATTCTTCTTTATTCAATACAAATTTAAAAGAATAGGGCTTTCCTTTTTCAAATTGAGAGACAGGAACCTCCAATTCATAAAGGTTTTTATTCTTTTTTACCATCTGATATTCTTTATTTTCAGAATTCCAATTATTGAAACTTCCCGCTACAGATACGGTATTGATAAGGCTTCCATCAAGGTTTTTCGGATGTGTGTAAGAGAAAACGATTTTATCTCCCTTTACGGAATATCCGTATATCTGTTTTTTATCTGAGGTTGAAGTAATATCGGCTACTAAACTGTCTGTTCCATTATAAAGTGCAGTAAATGTTTCTGGTCCATTGATATTCACAATTATACAGATTCCGAGATTCAGCTCAGGAAATACAGTAAACAAGGTATTTATTCCATAGGATCCACCATGTTTAAATCCTCTTTTACCATGTTCAGAAATCCAGTATCTATCCCAAAAATATCCATACCAGCTTTCTTTGCTGTTGTTAATGTTTCTTTGGGATTCCTGTACTATTTTATCTTGCGGGTTAAGTTCTTCTTTTAAAAACTTCACCATATCACCCATTGTAGATTCGGTTTTCGAGCCACCTGAACCCCATAAAAGGCTTTGTCCTACAGGCATCAGACGATAACTTTCATGATATCCATTGGCTTGAGCTTCATTTTTACCAAGTTCCAGTTTGGTATGGTTCATTTCCGCTTTTGAGAAAATATTTTCTTTTAAAAGTGTCTCATAGCTTTTCCCGTAAATATTTTCCAGCATGAGACCAGCTAACTCAAGGCTTAAATTGCTGTATTTATATTCTTTACCTGGCTCCATATTTAATGTAACGGTAGCCAGATCTTTTTTAAAGTCTTCTTTGGTATATCCTTTATTGAGCTTCTCGTAAAGAAATGCCGTTTCATCGTTCATATTTTTCCTTAATTCATCATCAATAGGAAGGTTTCTTGGAAGTGCTGTTTCGTAAGAGATTAAGTTTTTTATTTTTATGGGAACACCGTTATATTCTAAGTTAGGATAAGATCCTTTAAGGTATTTACGTACATCATCATCAAGATTTATTTTCCCTTCTAGAACTGCCTGAGCCAATAACTGCCCAGTGAAAAGCTTGGTAACGGAAGCGATAGAGAAATAAGTATTATTATCTGCTTTATTTCCTTTTCCTTTGTCTATTTCACCAAAGTGCTTAGTATAGATTTTTCCATCTTTTATAACTCCAACGGAAACGGAATATGCTTTGGATTCTGCGGCAACTTTCTGAGCTGCAGCATCTATCATTGAGTACACTTTTTTATCGCTTTGTGCATGGTTCTTTACAAATGCCAAGGCAAAAATAAATACAAATATGTTTTTTCTCATTAAGTTTAATTCAGGTTATTTTTGAATTTATTCGGGTTATTAGAATGTTTTTTTTGGTATTCTTCTGCTTGTTTGATTTCCTCTTTCAACCATTTGTCAAAAGGGATTATTTTATCTTCATAATTTATTGTAAAAACGCTTTTTCCATCTTCTGACACAAAAAATTTCAGGTCATCAAATGCGGCTAAGTTTGTTTTCTTATTATCATAGGTATTAATCTGATAATATGGGAAGTTTTCCTGTGGTCTTTCTACAATTTCAAAAAGAAGTTTTTTTTCATCTTCAGACATTTCATTATAAACGTTGACATAATGAACTGCTGAAATTATCTTATTGTATTTTTCAAAGAAGTTAAGAATATTTTTTTCTTTTTCGTTGTATTGAAATGAGTAGGGATAATATTTCCCATCAATATCAACATCTTTCTCTGAATGTTTTGTAAGGGGTTGAACAGTTTCTCCTTTGATATTCATCACTCCCCAAGTACCACCTACGATTGCAGGATGCTCATCATCTGTTTTCTCCCAGTCACAGCCATCACAAAATACAGCATATCCATAATTGAAAGAAGAAGCAAAGTCGTGATTGGGCTGAACGATGGTCTTTCCGTTCCGGTCTGCAAATCCTATTTTTCCATTTTTCACAAATCTTCTGAGTCCTTCTGAAAAATAGTCTGCTCCGTTATCAAATAAATAAGGTTTGTACAAAAAATTACCTTTTCTGTCATAAACATATCCAGAGGTATTTTTTTCATACTTGTCATTTCTTTTCCCGCCAACAAAGAGAATGGTTTCATTGCCAATTCCTTCTTGTAATAATTCTCCGTCTTTGATGCCGGTATAATCTTTAAATTCTGCCTGAATGATAATTTTTCCAGTCTGGTTCTTAACACCAATTAAAGAATCCTTGGACATAAAATACTTCAATACGTCTTTCTTCTGAGAGAAAGTCAGTACGGGAATCATTGCAATCAATAAAAAGGTTTTGTTCATGGCAGGTTTAAAATAAAAAATGCAGCCCAAAAAGGCTGCATCCTGTTTTATACTTTAAGATCAGCTTCTAATCCTATTAAGTCTTTATTTTGGTCTATAATCGGCTGCACTTCGTTCTTTACAAATTCTTCTGTCTGAATTGGCGCGAACCCGATAAAGTTCTTAGGATCTAAAACTTCTTTTAATTTTGATTTATCTAATTTTAAAGAATCATCGTTTAAGATTCTTTCGATCAGGTCGTTTTCTTTTCCTTCTTCTTTCACTTTCTTGGAAGCTTCCATAGAATGAACTCTGATTACTTCGTGAATTTCCTGACGGTCACCACCAGCTTTCACTTCTTCCATGATGATATATTCTGTTGCCATGAAAGGAAGTTCTTCTTCAATATGCTTATTGATTCTGTTCGGATATACTACGATTCCGTTCATAATATTGTTCCAGATCAATAAGATTGCATCAACCGCTAAGAAAGCTTGAGGAATTGTTAATCTCTTGTTTGCAGAGTCATCCAATGTTCTTTCAAACCATTGTGTAGATGCTACCATTGCAGAACTCGTCGTTAAAGACATTACATATTTTGCCAATGCCCCGATTCTTTCACTTCTCATTGGGTTACGCTTGTAAGCCATTGCGGATGAACCGATCTGGTTTTTCTCGAATGGTTCTTCAATTTCCTTAAGGTTTTGAAGTAAACGTAAATCGTTGGTGAACTTGTGAGCAGATTGAGCGATATTTCCTAATAAAGCAACAACTTTAGCATCGATTTTTCTATCGTAAGTCTGTCCTGAAACTCCAAATACTTTTTCGAAACCAAATCTTTTTGAAAGTTCTTTATCTAAGTGTTTTACTTTTGAATAATCTCCGTTGAATAGCTCAAGGAAACTTGCAGCTGTTCCTGTAGTTCCTTTTACTCCTCTGAAACGTAGTGTTTCAAGGAAGAAATCTAATTCTTCGATATCAAGAACTAAACTCTGTAACCAAAGGGTTGCTCTTTTTCCAACTGTTGTTAACTGAGCTGGCTGAAAGTGTGTAAATCCTAATGTCGGAAGGTCTTTGTACTGAATCGCAAAGTCTGCTAAGTTCTTCATTACGTTCACCAACTTTTTCTTCAGGATTAAAAGTCCGTCACGGATCTGAATTAAGTCTGTATTGTCTCCTACAAAAGCTGAAGTAGCTCCCAAGTGAATAATTCCTTTTGCTGAAGGCGCCACATCTCCATAGGTGTGAACGTGAGCCATTACATCGTGACGGAATTTCTTTTCGTATTCTGCTGCTTTATCGAAATCGATATTTTCAGCATTAGCCTTTAATTCAGCGATTTGTTCGTCTGTAATTTCCAGCCCTAAGTCTTTTTCGATCTCTGCTAAAGCGATCCAAAGCTTTCTCCAGGTACGGAATTTGTTATTATGTGAGAAATTAAACAACATTTCTTCACTGGAATAGCGCTCTTCCAATGGATTTTTGTAGGAATTCATTCGTTCTTTTACTTTTTAGATGTACAAAAATACGGTTTTTCGGTGAGAGATAAAAATCTTGGTTTTATGATTTTTGTGTTGTTTGTTTGGATAAATTTTAAGCATTTTTTATCGGCTTAAATTCAAAGTTTATTTAATATGTAAGGGATATAAAACAGAAAAACCCTGCTATTGCAAGGTTTAATTATTTAGAAACACATTTTTATGTCGTTAATATTTTTGCTGTTCTAAGTTTAGATTTCAAATCTCGGAGTTCAGCTAAAATTGCCTGAACTTCGGTTTTAGAATAGCTGTCACCTACATCTACTGCTGTATCTCCCGATGCTCCTGAGCTTTTGATCGCTCCACTATACTCGTTAGTTGCTTTATTTAGCACAACTGTATTCTGATTGTCAGATGGAGTTCCACTAGCATGAAAGTTTGACAGGTCTAATGGAACATTCCCTTTAAAAATCATATTCTCAATAGCTGAATTGATAAAAAAAGCATTCGTGTATGGACTAACAGCTCCTGTATAATAAGATTTTTTGGAGATAATGTTATCTGTAATCACTAAATTATCTGACTTCCCAACAGCAATAAAAGAACTTCCCTGATCCTCTGCGAGACCTCCGCTCACAATATTTCCACTGATTACAGAATGATCTGAATCTTCCTTAATAGTAAGAGAGTGGTATTTTGCGTCATATAATTTATTAGATTCAAAGATATTATGTTTTCCTTTCAAATCAATAAGCGTATAATTGGAAATCAGATTATTTTGAATAATACTCTTTGTCACATTAAAGAATAAAAGTAGCTTGATCCCTGTATTTTCATTAAGGATCGTATTATAGGATATTTCCTGGTTGATATTATCATCAGGCAACCTATCTGAATTATAATAGTAAATATCACCAGCACCCTCAAAATCTTTAAAGAAACGGACATTGTTGCCACGAATAACAAGGTTTTCCGACCCTATCACTCCTTGGTTATTGAACATACAGTTTTTGAAAGTATTACCAATTATTTGTGAATTGGGAGAGTTAAAAAGTGATACTCCATATAAGCTTTCTGCATTCCCCTCAAGAAATGAACTTTTAATAATAATATCATTATTTTCCCTATATGAACTGATCTGTCCCCCACTTTCTGATGGAATTTTATTACCATACGCTTTTGAATTTTGAATTGTTACATGTGACACATTTGCACTACCTCCTGCCAGTAATCCGGCATGGTTGTTATTTAGAAATTCACAATTATCGAATAAAACATTTCTCACGATGGATCCAGAATCCAAAGGTTCTATATCTACTCCGCATTCAGGTGCAGTTCCATTGCTATTATTAAATGCGCAATTTGTGAAATAAAGGTTTTCTCCTGCTTCAATAGACATTCCCTGTCTTCTGTTATTGGATGAAATAATTTTATCCGCGGTCAATCCATCTAATAAGTGTAGTACATTATTTTTATCATAATAATGCTGAATATTTAATCCATCACCCCAGCAGTCCTTAATTTTAATGTTCTTTAAAGAGATGTTACTTCCTCCGGAAACAGCTATTCCATACCCCCATTCACCACCGACTCCTGTATGAGTATCTCTGTCTCCTGTGATATTACCACCTGTTATAAAAACATTCTTTTTATTATACGCACGAATGACGTTATATTGTTGCTTATTTGTAGGTCTTTGAATTAAATAACAATTATCAGACATAACCAACATTTTATTATCCTGCATCTCAATTCCTCCGGCATCACGTAAAAAATCTGTTACTGAGGTACTAGAATCATCACCAACAATTCTATAATCACCATCACCAATAAAGATTTGAGGACAAGACCCTTTAATCGCTTTATTAATTCTAATTGTTGTATCGTTAGCATCCAAATCAGAGAAAACACCGTAATATTTCACATCTACGGAGTTCTTAAAAGTGTGTACCAACTTTATTGTACCGACATGAATGATACTTCCTCCATCATCCGGTCTGGTTTCCATTGGAGATACATAATAAACAATCGGAGCTGGCGTATCCCCTTTGCGGTAATATCCCAATAACTTTACCCCTGCATAAACTCCAGTTTGTAAATCATGTAAGTCACATGAACACATGTTATACATAGCATTCATTGTGTCCTTAATTAAAAATTGATTTTTCATATTGCTTTGGTTTAAATGTAATCCCGTACTTTATTTTTGAAAGGGATTTTTTTATTTTTTTAATTCACAAAAATCATATCTGATTTAATGTAAATTTTTTCTAAACGTGAGAAAGTTTTTTTCAACAATCATCACCCTTATCTATTGTACAAAGCTACTTCAGCACAGCGACAGATCTCGACGTATTTTAAACCATTAAGAATATTTTTAAATTGATCTGAAAATCAAAAAAAGAGATAATAACCTAGCCCCGATAGAAACGGTTACCCCACAGCACAGATTGGAAGGCTTGAAGGTTTTGGAGTGGGAAAATTTGGCGCGAGGAGTATGAGTGGATAGCGGGATGAAGCTCCTGAAAATAAGAAAAGTCACCCTTTCGAGTAACTTTATTTTTTTTGTAAACCGGATTTTATTGATAGATCACAACATTGTCCTTTTTAAGCTGATAACCGCTTTTTTTGTAAGGAGTCAATACATAACCATCTTTTTTCCAAGCTTTTGCTTTTCCTGGTCTGGTAAGAATTACGCTTCCTCCTTCAGCATCTTTTACGAAAACCTCAGCTTTTTTCTTGTCTTTACTGAAAATAACAGCTGCAATATAGTCGCCATTTGTAGCTACTTCTTTTAACTTAATTTTCTCTTCAAAAGTTCTTACACAGTTTTTCTTGATCTGTGAATAGGTATATCCTGCTGAACCGATACATCCGTGAGCATCTTTATCGCCACCTAATACTGGTGTTTGCTGTGCGAATGCTAAAGTACCAAGGAACATTGCGCTCAATAAAATCGTTTTTTTCATGCTTTTTTGTATAATATTAATTAAGCTGGATATTATTAAAAATCATGCCAAAAAAGCAAAATACACATTCCTGTGAAAAATTATCTTACGTTCTTACTTTGTCCATGTAATTTTTGAACGTTTCACGTTATCTGAGCTGGTTCCGATCATGATATCAAACTCTCCTGATTCCCAGTCGTATTTAAGATCTCCGTTATAGAATTTCAGGTTTTCCGGGGTGATATCGAAGGTTACTTTTCTCGATTCTCCTTTTTTCAAAAATATTTTCTGGAACCCTTTTAATTCTTTTACAGGTCTTGTGATACTCCCTACCATATCACGAATGTATAACTGAGCGACTTCTGCTCCATCATAGTTTCCGGTATTAGTAATAGTAACTGATGCTTGAATGGTTTGATCTCCTTTTGGGCTTGCATTGGAAATACTGATATCTGAATAATTAAATTTGGTATAGCTCAATCCGTATCCAAAAGCGTATAAAGGTGTATTACATTCATCCATATAATTGGAGCGGAATCTTTGGTATTCACATTTATCCGTCAATTTCTGATCTAAAGGACGACCTGTATTTTTAGCGTTATAATAAATTGGAATCTGTCCTAAGCTTCTAGGAAAGGTCATTGGAAGTTTTCCTGATGGGTTTACTTTTCCAAAAAGAACGTCTGCCATTGCATTTCCTGCTTCAGATCCCGGGAACCATGCATTAAGGATTGCATCCGGAGTATCTTTTACATTCGTTAAAGCTAACGGACGTCCTGTGAATAGGATCATGGCGATTGGTTTTCCTGTTTTCTTCAATTCGTTCAAAAGGTCTACCTGAGATTGGGGAATGGTAATTTCTGATCTTGAAGAAGATTCACCACTCATTTCTGCTGATTCTCCGATAGCAAGAACGATCACATCTGCTTTATTAGCAACGTCAACGGCTTCTTTTAATAATTCTTCTTTTGAACGGCTGTCTCTGTCTGTTTTCTTTCCGTGAGCTGCGTAGATTTCTTCCAATTTTGCATCATAATCGATGTTGGCTCCTTTTGCAGAAAGAAATTTTACTTCTTTTCCGTAGTTTGCCTGAAGTCCCTGCATTAAATTAACAGAAACGGCATGTTTTGTTGCAACACTCCAGGTTCCTGCCATATTCATAGAGTTATTTACCAATGGACCGATCACAGCAACTGTTCCTGATTTTTTCAAAGGTAAAACCTGGTTTTCATTTTTCATTAAAACCATCGACTGTGCAGCAACGTTTCTTGCAATATTTCTGTTTTCTAAGTTGTAAACTTCTTTTGCTGCCAACTTTGCATCTCCATGTTTGTAAGGATTGTCGAATAATCCAAGGTCGTATTTTGCTTCAAGGATTCTTTTTGCAGCCATATCAATTTCTGCCTGCGTAACTTTTCCTTCGGATAGAGATTTTTTTAATGTGGTTAAGAATCCTTCTCCTACCATATCCATATCAACTCCTGCTTTTAAGGCTAAAGCTGAAACCTGCTGAAGATCTCCCATTCCGTGATCAACCATTTCATTAATTCCGGTATAGTCTGTTACCACAAAACCTTTAAATTTCCATTGGTTTCTCAACACTTCTGTCTGAAGCCATCTGTTTCCAGTGGCTGGAACTCCGTCTACTTCATTGAAGGAAGCCATTACTGAAGCAACTCCGGCATCTACAGCTGCTTTATAAGGTGGAAAATATTCGTTGAACATTCTCACGTGGCTCATATCAACTGTGTTGTAATCTCTTCCGGACTCGCCTGCTCCGTATAATGCAAAATGCTTTACACAAGCTAAAATATTGGTTCCGTTAGCCAGATCTTTCCCTTGATAACCGTACACCATGTTTTTGGAGATTTCGCTTCCCAGGAACGGGTCTTCCCCTGATCCTTCGGAAACTCTACCCCATCTTGGTTCGCGGGAAATATCTACCATTGGCGAAAATGTCCAGTTGATTCCGTCTGAAGCAGCTTCTCTTGCGGCTACTTTTGCGGATTGCTGTACGAGATTCATATCCCATGACGCGGCTAATCCTAATGGAATCGGGAAAGTGGTTTCGTAACCGTGGATCACATCCATTCCGAAGATCATTGGGATTTTAAGGCGGCTTTTTTCAACGGCTACTTTCTGAACCGCTTTAATTTTATCTGCTCCTTTGATATTAAACAGTCCTCCTACTAATCCCTGCTCTACTTTCTTTCCGATATCTGAACTCTGAGCCATCCCGGTTGTAAAGTCTCCGGAAGTGGGAAGGTTCAACTGACCGATTTTCTCATCCAAGGTCATTTTAGATAAAAGATTGTCTACAAAGGCTTTCTTTTTTGCCTGATACTGAGCCGTCTGATACGACTGCACGGGCTTGTCTACCATTTCCTGAGCCGAAAATACGGGTGAAAGTGCTAAGGCAGCAAGGACGATTAGTTTTTTCATAAATCTAACTTCTTATTGTTCTGTTTTATTTAACGCAAGAACGTTACTTTTTTATTTTTAATCTTTAATACTGAAGGCATTGATATTCAGTAAAGATCTATTTTTAATTTTAATCTGAATGAACAGATTTACTATTGTCTCTAAAAAAGACAATATTCAAAAATATGAAATTTCTTCTATATTATTGAGTATTAATCCTAAGGTTTTAAAAGTTTTCTTTTTAAATACGGATTAGTTATTCTTTTTCTTTGAAAGCATCCATTCATACAATTGTGGGTTTGAATATGCAGAGTCCCATGAATTGTGGTTATCATTTGGGAAAATGATCAATTCTGCGGATGGGTTTACCGGATGAAGTTTTTGATAGAACTTAAAAGCGTTCTCTGGTAATACAATATCATCCATTCCGCCGTGGTATATTTTCATATTCAAGTTTTTATACTGTTGAATATTGGCTGTCATTACCTGATCTGTAGGGGCACAGACAGAAACTACGGCTGCAAACATTTCAGGATGTTCCATTGCGAGCTTCAAGGTTCCCCAGCCTCCCATTGAAAGTCCGGTAAGGTAAATTCTTGAGGTATCTATTTTGTATTTTTTCTGAATTTCTTTAATCAGATTATAGACGGTTACGGTATCCCACCAAGTATCTGCCGGACATTGTGGTGCAAGAATCGCAACTGGTTCTTTAATTTGATCTTTATAGGTAAATGGGCTGTGTGCTTTTACCATTTCCAGATTATTTCCTCTTTCTCCTGAACCATGAAGAAATACAATTAACGGTACATTTCCTTTTACCTTTTGAGGGTAATCAAGGATGTAAGATATTTTTTCTGCTCGTTTGATTTCTTTATTTAGTTCTGCTTTTATTTCCTGTGCGTTGAGCTGTAAGGAAAATGGTAAGAGCAAAAGGGAAAGATGTTTTAATTTCATAATGCTGTTAGGTTTTGGCTAAAGCCTTTGGATTTGGTGCTTTGTTTATTTTAAATGGGCTAAACCCCATTTCTATTGAATATTATGTGACGCTTATATCTTTTTCTTTCACAGATCGGGCAGATGATTGTGTTTAAAATATGTGGATCTTTATTATAAATTCAAAAGCAATATTTGCCTTTATTTTATTCCATATTTTGAAGATTGAAAGCTTAGTTTTTTCAATCCTTGTTGAATTTCCGGGGCATTCATAAATAGTTTCCAAAGGAATCCTGTTCTGTAGTTTTCAATCATCGGTGCAATGGTTCCCTGATCTATAGCAAGATACCTTGGGGTAGACCAATTGTTATAATTGACAGATGTTGCATCATAAGGACCTGCTGATCCTATAAATTCAGGTTTTTGAGTGTAGATAAACCTTAAAAAATCCATTGATTCTTTTGGAGTATATGGAAAACTGCTTAAAGCTGCTGTAGGAGTAATGACTCCGTTATCATTGGTTGGCATGTGAGCAGTGTATCCTGTACTTCCGTCCTGATTTCTTGTATATCCGGCTGTCAATCCCCAATAGTTTGGTCCGTAACCTTTCCATTGTTTTGGATTTTCAACACAGTATTTGTAATCGATAAGGGTTTGGTTTTTATTTACGTCAAAGTAATTCTTTACCAATTTATCGGATAATCCTGTAGGATCAAGCCCGATATAGGAATATTGAGCCCAGAATAATGGACCGCCGTATTCTTCGGCATAGTTGTATTTTACATACAGAGGTAATCCGTATTTTGTTTTGTCTGTAAGATAGGTTCCGTTTCTGGTCCAGCCTTTATAATAAGTTTCCGCATCTATGGAATATGTGGGTGAAGATGCAGCCAGAATGTAAGTAATAAGACATTCATTATAGCCTTCGAGCGGGAAGTTCATTTCCCATTGATATTCTGGAGACCAATGCCAGTACAATACTTTTTCACCGCCTTTTGTGTACCAGTTCCATTGAATTCCTTTCCATAATTCGTCACATTTTGCAGCCAACGCTTTTTCTTCAGCGTTTCCGTTTTTGAAGTATTCACGAACCATCAGTATTCCTGAAGTAAGAAATGCGGTTTCTACAAGATCTCCACCGTTATCTTTTTTACCAAAAGAGACTGTTTTTCCTGTTTCTCCATTGATCCAATGCGACCATGCTCCTTTATGACGGTCTGCTTTTGCAAGAAAATCCATCATTTTCGTCAATCTTTTCACTGCTTCTTTTCTTGGAACAAAGCCTCTTTCAACACCTACCAGAATAGTTGCCAGCCCAAAACCTGAACCACCTGTAGTAATCACATGCTTATCATTATCGGGATAGATATCATCTTCGTGGTAACGTTCTCTTCCCAACATTGAATTGGGTTCAGCATAGTCCCAGAAGTACTTCAATGCATCTTGCTGCACTTTATCCATCAGCTGTTCATCGGTAATATTACTTTTGACAGTTTTATTTTCTGTTGTTTTTGGTTGGGAAACCTGAGCATTTTTACAGGAATAAGTAAAAAATAAAGAAGTTACAGCAATTGTCAGTAGGGTCCTTTTCATTGGTATCGTTGTTTACTGGTTATAAAATTAGAGGAGAATTTTCACTCTCCTCTAGTTTATGATTATTATTAATATCCTGGGTTTTGTTGGGATAAACCTCCAGATTCCATTATGAATTCATAAGGAAGTGGGAATAGCTCATGTTTTCCAACCTTGAAAACTTTTCCGCCATCCGCAGCCATTGCAGTTGGCGCCTGACCTGTTCTAACAAGATCGAACCATCTGTCATGCTCAAAAGCCAATTCTAATCTTCTTTCTTTCCAGATTGCTGTTCTTACATCTGCTTGGGAAGTTGCTGTGGTTGGATTAATCTTAGCTCTTTCTCTTACTTGGTTTAATAATGTAATCGCAGTACTTGTCTGACCTAATTCATTAGCTGCTTCTGCTTTGATTAAAAGAACCTCAGCATATCTCAGATAACGGATATTGGTGTCTGTATTTTCTTTATCGTAGAACGCAGATGAATAAGCCTTATAATTGTAGAACTTATTTTCCACTGTTTTAGGAATATATCTTCCATCATACAAAGTCATATCTCTGTGAATGATAGTAGCATCTCTTCTTTCTGTATCTCCTTCTGCTGTATAGGCATCATACAATCCTTGAGTAGGCGTTGCAAATCCCCAGCCCCAACCTCCGGAACCACGAACTCCTTGTACCTGACTATATTGTTTTATAGCTCTACCAGCATCGGCACCTGAGCCTTGGATTTCAAAGATAGATTCTGCATTATTTTCTCCTGAAACTTTATAAATATCAATAAAATTAGGAGTTAGAGAATATCCTGCTACCAAATCACATTGCTCCGCTGCCAATTGCCATTTTTTCTGATACAGATAAACCTTAGCAAGAAGTGCATGAGCAGCTCCTACTGAAGCTCTACCAATATTATTTCCGGAATATACAGATTTATTAGGCAACGATTCTATAGCATCTTTCAAATCCTTTTCAATAAAAGCATATATTTCCTCCTTGGAAACTCTTGAAAGCTGCATTTTTTTATCTTCTTCATTTCCTAAAACAGGAACTCTATCTACCATTGGTACTCCTCCAAATGATCTTACCAAAGTAAAATACATAAAAGCTCTTAGGAATTTTGCTTCTCCTGTTAATCTTTTACGTAACTCAGCATCTGCTTTATCCAATTGTGGAATATATTTCAACGCCTGGTTAGCTCTATTGATCCCTTGATAATTAGACGTAAACAATTCTTTAAAAGAAGGAGTAGTTGCAGTAATATCTAAAGCATCCAAAAGATTTTTATCTGACCCATTATCTCCAACTGTAGAACCTTTATCTGCATCATCAGAAATAATAGAAGTTACTCCGATCCAGGCAAATGTACTCATATCCCAATCTAAAAATTTAGCATAGATTGAATTTACGAAGTAAGTAGCACCGTCATTATTATTAAATTTATCAAGATCTTCAATTGTCATAGATTCTGAAGGCTTCACGTCTACAAACTCATCACTGCAACTTTGTACAGCAGCTACTGATCCTAATAACATTAAAGAGACTAATAATATCTTATTTCTTTTCATTTTTTCTAAAAGTTTACGTTTACACCGAATACAAAAGATCTTAAAGTAGGATAAGCATTCAATTCTACCCCAGCCAGTTTGTAAGGATCACCTTCTGTTTTTGCATCTGCAGGATCATATCCTGATAATTCTGTTGAATAACCTGAATATTTTTGCCATACAAAAGGATTGATTGCACTTACATAAAACTTCACAGATTTCACATAATCCACTACATTTTTCACAGTATAACCAATTGATATATTATTAATTCTAAAATAATCTCCATCTTCAAGGTAATATGTAGATGCCAACGGATTATCTGTAGCTGGTTTTGGATTTGTACCATTTGGATTGGCTGAAGTCCAATAATCTTGCGCTACTGATGATTCAATATTTACGTTGTTACTTCTTTGAGCTTTTTTACCATTATAAACACTAAACCCAAATGCTCCATATCCATTTGCAGCAAAATCCCAGTTTTTATAGCTTACAGAAACATTAACTCCCAGCATTGACTTTGGAATATAAGAGTTGAAATATTTTCTATCCCCTGCATCCGCACGCCCTGTAATACCATTTCCGTTAAGGTCTTTATACTTCATATTTCCATTAGCATCCAAACCGTCGTATTCCCATAAATAAAAACTTCCTAACGCATGACCTACAGTAGAACCATTAAAGAGTTTTACCCATTCCCCGTTACTTAGACTTCCTCCGCTTAACTGAGCAATATTTTTGTTTGTATCGACTCTGGTAAGTGTATTTTCGTTGAAAGAGTAATTTGCCCCTAAAGAGTATGACCAGTTTTCGCCTACTTTATCAGCCCAGTTCATAGAGAATTCCATCCCTCTGTTTCTTACTGCCCCTACGTGAGAATAATAAGTTTCAGACTGTCCTGATGTCATATAATTCGTAATACCAAGAATAAGATTCGTTGTTTCTCTGTTATAAGCATCAATGCTACCTGTCAATCTTTTATTGAACATTCCGAAATCCAAACCTAAAGAGCTTTCTTCAGTAACCTCCCATCCTAATACAGGATCATATCCTTTGTTTACAGTAATACCATTACTTACCGGATTGGCATTTCCAAATCCATAGTTATAATTTACCCCAGAGTTTAAAGGAAGATAATTTAACGGAACTTTTTGGTTTCCTAATTTACCCCAACCTCCTCTTAATTTTAATAGATCAAAGAATCCATCTTTCATAAATTCTTCTTCAGAAATAATCCATCCTGCACCGAATGAAGGGAAAGTACCCCATTTTTGTCCAGCTGCAAACTGAGAAGATCCGTCACGTCTGATTGTTGCACTTAATAAATAACGATTCATTAATTTATACTGAGCTCGAGCAAAGTAAGAAACAGTTGTATTTCTATCGTATTTCACTGATTTTAAACTCTGAACATTATTCACATAATCAGTTCCATTTAAATTCCAGTAATTAGAATCATTTAGTAATAGATTTTTTCTTTTAACAATAAGCTGATCAATACCATTCATCACAGTAGTTTCAGTACCTATTGTTGCTTCAATATCATGAACTCCTAATTTTTTATTATATGTTAAATAATTGGATAAAGCCCAGTTATAATAATCTTCTCTTGTATTTTCAAGCGTATTTTTAGGATTTGTACTGGAAAAAGCGTTTGGAACTCTTGTAGGATCCCCAGCAAGCCAGATAGCAACTTCATCTTTAAAATTATAAGCTTTATAGTTACTATATTCTCCACTAAATTGAGATGTAAATTTCAACCCTTGAATAATATCTATATCTAGTTTCAGACCTCCTTGTAATACTGTATTTCTATTCTGCTCATTATTAAGCAATAACTGACTTACAGGGTTTGTTACATCATTAAACTTATAACCCGTATAATCTACAATACCAGTTGTAGTATTTACATATGGCATTCCAAACTGTCCGGAAGCATAATATACAGGAACCATTGGAGATTGCTTATACGCTGTAGTAAAAGCATTAAAAGGTTTAGGAGTAGCTTTTGTAAAGGCAACACTTAAATTTTGAGATAAGGTAATTCCCTTTGTAATTTTAAACTCATTATTAGTCCTAATCGTGGCACGGTTGTAATCTGTACCTCTCAAAATAGACTGCTCATCATAATTACTTAAACTAAAGAAATATTTTGCAGCCTCGGAAGAACCAGAAATAGAAAGATTATGCTGATTGTAAACACCCGTTCTTGTTATTTCTTTAAACCAGTCTGTATTTACCGGCTGATTAGTGGAAAAACGATCCTGATTAAGCGCTATATTATTGTAAGCAGCAAACTCTGACGCATTTGCCATTTTTACTGTTTTCAGAGGAGTTCTTACACCCACTAATCCATCATAAGAAACATTTAATTTTCCTTTTCCTGATTTTGTAGTGATGATAATTACCCCATTAGCAGCTCTGTTACCATAAATAGCCAATGCTGCCGCATCCTTTAGAATATCATAAGTTAAAATATCATTAGAATTGATATTATTGATATTATTGAAATACATTCCATCTACAACATACAATGGTGCTCTTGCACCTGTAACAGTTCCCATACCTCTAATCATTACAGAAGGTGTAGATCCCGGCATATCAGATGCGATAATCTGTACCCCTGCAGCTTTCCCTTGAATTGCCTGCGTAGCATTCAAAACCTTAGTTTTGGTTACTTCCTCGGCACTGATAGAGCTAATTGATGTGGTGTTATCCACTTTCTTACGACTACCATATCCAATCATGACAACTTCGTCAATTTTCTGGACCTTGGTGGAGTCATTTGTAACCTGTGCATTCACGTTCATTCCGAAGTATAAAACGGCGATGAGACATGGATACTTTAAATTACTTTGTTTCATATAGTTTCAATTTTATTCGTACAATCAAAATTTCGGCAACATCTTTATTTGAGTTAAATTAATTTCTCAAAAAAAGACATTAGCCAAAAATATAAAAAAAACTGAATCACGTTAAAGTCTGTTAAAAATTTAAAAACAATTCTTTTTTTTTAAACATAAACAAATAAATATCTAAAATTTACAAATTAAAAACCAAATTAAACATCAAATCATCATCATATCCTTAATTACAAAATATCAATTTCAGTTAAAAAATTCACCAAATCATAACACTAATTTTAATATTTTGTTAAATAGATAATAGTATTTACCTTTGGTGCAGTTTTTGAAAAAAGCAATAAAAAGATCAATGAAGAAATATATCATTGCAGCCGCCCTTACTATCGGGACCGGTGCTGTTATTACAACTACTGTACAATCTTGTACTACACTTGCCACTACCGATATGGGACTTTCTATTATTAAAAGAATGCTACTAAATGGTATTGACAAAGGAATGGGTATTTATACCAATAAAGAAGCCTTTTTACAGAATAATATGGTAGATAAAGCACTTCCTAAGGAATTGAGAGAAATAAACTCCCTTCTTGAGAAGATTGCACCATCATTGGTAGCCAAAGAAAGAGATTATATTGCTCAGGCTGCAGCTTATACTGTAAACACTTCCAGACCAATCTTACAGGGTGCAGTAAACAGCCTGAATGCACAGGATGTTACCAGAATTATTCAGGGAACTACAGCCACTCAAATTTTGAAGGAAAAAACATCGCAGCAACTTATTGCAGCTATTGCTCCAAAAGTAGATGAAAAGCTGAATGAATATGGAATCGTAAAAACCATCAATACAGCCTTGTCCGGAAGTAATTTTCTGGGAAGTCTTTTAGGCGGAAATACGAACACCGTAAATTCAGGTGGATTGAGTAAACTTGCCTCTGAACAACTGGTTAGCGGGCTTTTCAATATTATTGAAGATTATGAACATCAGAACTCCAAATCCCTGCTAGGACCATTTGGAAAATAAGAAAAATTTCGTTATATTTATATTATATTAATAATTGCAGATGGATATATTACAAGGAAATCAACACGCAAGTCCTGAAGATTTCTACAAGTCTTTAAAGGAAAAATTGGAAGATCATCATGATTTTCCTGAGGATTATTTATTTAAATTTATTATTCCTACAGACCAGACAAAACTTACTGAAATTTACAGAGTTTTTGATGGCATCAAGTTTACATTAGGAAACCGCGAAAGCAAAAATGGAAAATACACAGCCTGCAACGTGAATGCATTTGTATTGGATGCTAATCAGGTAGTGAATATTTATAAAGAAGTAGCAAAAATAGAAGGCGTTATTCTATTGTAAAACATTAAGGACTGTCAGATTTGGCAGTCTTTTTTATTTTTAAACACAATGGCTCCTTATAAAAAACAAAACCGGCTGCTTCTAGACGAAACAGCCGGTTTTTATATGTATTTATTATTTCTCAATAAAGAACTTTACATTTTCGATAGGTCTTCCCAACATTGCTACCGAACCTTTCACCAATATTGGTCGCTGGATCAATGATGGATTTTCAGACAGAATTTTGATCCACTCTTCTTCAGAATAATTTTTATCTGCATAATTTTCCATATATAGTTTATCCGTTTTACGAATGATATGGAAAACACTCTGATTCAATTTCTTCAATACCGTTTTAATTTCCAAAACACTCAATGGATCTTCAATGATATTGATAATCTCAAAAGACACTCCGTTTTCATCAAGATACTCCAATACAGCATTTGATTTGGAACAGCTTCCGTTATGTAAAACCTTGACTAACATTTCTATTTATTTTAAAAAATTAAACTCGTCCAATAACAAATTTAACAAGAATCTAATGGATGTTCTCTTAATATTCTGATAAAAATTTGTTAAAACAATCCGTGTAATTCTGTCTCTATTTTTTCAAGGATAAATCCAAAATCCTCAGGTTTTTCTACAAAATCCAGATTATCTACTTCAATTATTAAAAGTTTTCCTTCTGTGTAGTTGGATATCCATTTTTCATACTTCTGATTAAGCTTTGAAAGATATTCGATACTGATTGAAGCTTCATACTCACGTCCTCTTTTGTAGATTTTCTTTACAAGATTCGGAACGTCTGATTTTAGATAAATTAAAAGATCCGGTGCAGATACAAAAGATTTCATCAGATCAAAAACCGATGAATAGTTGTTGAAATCTCTGTCGGAAAGGAGATTCATATCATTTAAGTTTTCTGCAAAGATGTGTGCATCTTCATAAATGGTACGGTCCTGAATGATATTTTTACCGCTTTCTCTGATTTCTTTTACCTGACGGAATCTGCTTCCCAAGAAATATACCTGCAGTGCAAAGCTCCATTTGCTCATATCTGAATAGAAATCCTCCAAATAAGGATTATGATCTACGTCTTCAAACTGTGCATCCCATCCGTAATGCTTAGAAAGCATCGTAGTTAAAGTTGTTTTTCCTGCTCCAATGTTTCCTGTAACTGCAATATGCATATTCTTTTTCCTTGTATTTACTGATTAATTGATAAGCTTTTCTACGCCTGCAGTCTGAACTTCGGAAGCATCCTGAATCAACTTTTCCAATGTATTGTCTTGAGGTTTTATTTCTTCACCTTTTTCATTGGGTTTTTCTTCAGCACTTTCCGCAGGTTTATCTGTCGGTGGCTGTATTGCTTCAAGCTGTGTTTCCAGTTGTTTTTGCTGCCTGGCTTTCTTTACTTTTTCAAGACTGTAAAGATAGAGTTTGTTCCCGTTGATTTCAAAATAAGAAAGGATGTTTTTATCCACAATTTGTGCGTCCAGATCTTCAAAAAGAACTGCCATCCCTTTTTCAGGAACATATTTTAAAATTGAATTATTGGTAATTACTAATATATTATCGTTCTCTCTTCTGAAACGTTTCCCGTTATTTACCGGAGCTTCAAAGAGTTTTTCAAATTTGAGGCTATAAATCCGGATATGGTTTTTAGTAAGAATGTAAACCTTACTTTCATATACTAAAAGATCCATAAAGTCTTCAAAACTGACATCGAAAGGAAACGAATTTATCGTTGTATCATTCCTGAAATTGTACTGTATCAGACGTTTTGTGCTATCATCCAATAACCATAACTGTTGTAAATCTTCAGCATATGCCATTCTTATGAACCCAAATTTCTGTTTGAAATCAATGCGCTGAATTTCATTCATATTTTGATCTACAAATTTCATTTCCTGAGCATTTTCTGAAAATAAAGGTACATTCAATGGATTTTGCACGGATTGGACTTTATAAGGAACCGTAAGCATCATTTTCCCGATCTGTTTCCCTAAAGAATCATATTTCGTGAAACTGAAGTCTTTATTTTTATAGATATACAGATTTCCGTAGTCGTCGGCAAGCATATCTTTGGCTTCCTTCAGCTTTAAGGTATCTAAAGGAAGAACTTTCTGTGCTGCGGAAGAACAGAAAATGAAAATGCATATCAGATAGATTAATCTCAAAATTCTTTTTACTAAGATAGCGCTCCTTGTGGAACGCTACCAATATACATACTTTATTTTATTCAGTTAGAAATTGTTATCAAACTTTTATTATTTGATAACAACTTCATAAATCTTCGACCAGTTCTTACCTGTTACCAGCATATTATCACCTTTGAAAGCAATTCCGTTCAATACATCATCGCTTCCTTTTGTATTTTGTTTTGCAATTTCTGTGAAATCGAATGTTCCTACTACTTCACCAGTTTCCGGATTGATCTTTAGAATAATTGGTTTTTGCCAAACATTGGCATATACAAAACCTTTGTGATATTCCAGTTCATTTAATTGGTCATATGCCTGAGAGCTTCCTGCCACAGCAATATATTTGATCAGCTTTGAAGGATCATTCACATCAAGGAAATACAAAAGTTTACTTCCGTCTGATGCGATTAAGCTTTTACCATCATAAGTAAGTCCCCAACCTTCACCAAATACATTTGGATAAGCAAATTCAGAAAGAAGTTTTAATGAATTTTTATCATAAACATAACCTTTCTTGCTTTGCCAAGTCAGCTGATATACTTTATCTCCCACAATCGTACTTCCTTCAGAAAAGTCTTCCTGAGCTTGTTTTGTAGAAGCGAGTGGTGTTGTAGTTCCTAGTGTATATTTTAAAATCTGAGAAGAACCGTTCTGTCCGTCACTTTCATAAATGGTATTTCCTTCAATCTGGAATCCCTGTACAAAGTTTTTTGGATCGTGAGGATATTCTGCGATAATTTCGTAGGCTAGGTTCTTTTCAGGATTTTTTGCAAATACATTGATCGTTGCATCCTGATTCAATACTTCTCCGCCTTTGGTTTTGATATTAAATGTAACGGCATTATCTCCCAATGTAAAAAACTTAGGATCAATCGTCAAATTGGTAGTTTCTTTATCTCCAAAGCTAATGGTTACGCTTTCTGCATTTTCAGTCACCTCTTTCGGAAGCTGTAGCTTATCACCAAAATGATATCCTTTTGCTTCCATTGAATTATTATAGTTATTCAATGTATCAAGAATCTCTTTATCCTTATTACAAGATGCCAATAATAAAATCGCTGCGAAACCCGCTATTATACTTTTTTTCATTGATATTCTAAATATTTCCCCAAAAATAGCAAATTTTATTCCGTAATACCAACATTATCCACAGGTTCGCCAAATTGTAGGATATAAGCATTATTGTTACAGATCTAAAACCGTCTCACTTTCCATTCAAAATGAATCTAAAACATGGAACAAAGTCTGGTAAATTAATCATGCTTCCTGTAATTCAAAAGTTGTTTTATCAATCTTCATATTGATTGAAATCCACGTTTCATCATCAATTTTTGCTTCTTTTCTAACATCCGGATCAATAGTGAAACCAACTTTTTTGTAGCATTCAATGGCTCCGGTATTCCAATCGTAGACATTTAGTTCGGCAAGTTGTCTGCTATAATGGCTGAAACCGTATTTCAGAAGTTCCTGCATTACTTTTTTACCATAGCCTTTCCCTCTGTTGTTTGCATCCCAGATTAATATTCTTCCCAGCAGAAAAGTGTCTTCTTTTAAAAATATCTGGGCATGACCTATAACATTCTGATTCTCCAGATCTATAATTTTGAATAAGGTTCTGTTTTCATCAGACAAATCTCCTTGAAGCTGATCTGTCGTCAAAGGGAAGTGATACATGGGACCAGCGAATTGAAGTAGTGATCTTTCATCTTTTATATTTGAAATCAACGCTGGAACGTCATCGATGGTAAATAACTGTAACTCTATCATGGTTTATTTTCTACGTATTCTTTTAAACTTTGTCCTATAATAGCATTCCAACCTGCTGTAAAATTTACTCTTGAAAAGCCGTCTCCCAAATCTTTAAAGTTCTCAATTCCTTCATGGGTTAGCTTCACCAAAGTTCCTTGATCATCCGGTTGTAATTCCCAGATAACTGTGGTTTTCAGGGCTGAAAAATCAGGATACGCCCAGGAATGTTTTAATTTTTGATTGGGAATAATTTCCAGAATTTCACCTTGATGATGATATTTACTTTCGTCACCAGGTTCATAGAAATTAAATATCTTCCCTACTATTGGTTCAAAGTCTTCGATATTAAAATACCAGGACTTCATTTCATTTTTATCTGTTAATGCTTTCCATATTTTTTCAACAGGAGCATTGATCTTGTATTGAACAATAATGGGTGTATCCATATTATTAAAGTTTGAATGAACTACTATTTTTAACAACAAAAGTCACAAAAGAATTTTAGTACTTAAGTTGTTTTAAAGTTAATCATCTTACAGTTGTAAAGAGCACTTAAGTTTGAAAATTTGTAGATTTTCACTTTGTGTTAACTTTAATTTTAAACTTAGCTTAAATCCTTTTGTGACTTTTGCAGTTTATCGCTTCAAATATTATCAGTGAGAAAAGCCGGTAATTTTCGCTTCATCAAAATCCAATTGCATTTCGATGGTTCTCATCACATGATCATCAAATATTTTCTCCCTTTTCATTCTGTGAAGTTCGTTTCTCTGTGCTTGGATGACTTGGCGGAGCACATCTTTATTTTGGTTGATTGCGGTGACATAATCTCCTGTGGATGCCATACATTGAGCTTTATCTGCCATGAGCATCATTTCGTTTTCCAGTTTATGTTTCTGATGACGAACCAGGCTATTTGTTACTGTTAAATCTGCAAAATCATCGTCCAACTTGCGCAATGCCGTTTCTTTCAACTTACGCATTAAGATGACTTCCTGTTTTTCTTCAGGCAACTCGCTTCCCGCATCTTGTATATTTAACATTTTCAGGATCGGGCTAAGTAATAATCCCTGTCCTACCAATGTAATCAATATAATAACAAAAGTTACGAATAAAATAATATTACGGTGCGGAAAAGCTTCTCCATTGGGTAAAAAAGCGGGAATAGATAAAGCTGCCGCCAATGAAACCACTCCTCTCATCGCAGCAAAACTGATGATAAAAGGTTCTCTCCAATCCGGTTTGGGAACTTTTAGCCTTAATTCTTTAGAGCAAAGTCTTGGAAAATACATCAATGCATAGCTGTACACGATTCTCGTTCCGATAATTGCTCCACCGATCACCACGCTATAGAAAATACCTTCTGAAACAGTATAATCCGTTAATCCTTCAACTACTATTGGTAATTCAAGACCGATGAGGATGAAAATAATGGTATTCATCAAAAATATCAGCACACTCCAGACGTTTCCGGACTGAATTCTCGAGGTATGGCTTAAGTAGCAGTGCGAGTTATAAGACATCAACAATCCTCCCGCAACTACTGCCAATACTCCTGAGAAGTGAAAATGTTCCGCGCCGACGTACATGATGTAAGGAACGATCAACGTGATAACCGTATCAATATTTGAGTTTGTAGGAATAATCCTCAGCAATGCTCCAAAAGCAAAGCCTACAGCCACTCCTACAGCAATTCCACCAATCGCCATGGTAAAGAAATCCTGAACGGCATCTCTCCAAATAAACTGACCTGAAATAACGGCTGCCAAAGCAAATTTGAACACAATTAAACTGGATGCATCATTGATCAAGCTTTCTCCTTCCAGAATATTGGTAATCTTTTTGGGGATCTTCATATGTTTTAGTACCGAAGTGGCTGCTACCGCATCTGGTGGAGAATTTACACCTCCTAACAAGAATCCCATTGCCACTGTAAGCCCCGGAATAATAGATGATGAAAGATATGCAACAACAATTGACGTTAAAAACACCAGCCCAAATGCCATGGAAAAGATCTGTTTTCTCCATTTGTGAAAATCCTGCCATGAGGTAAACCATGCGGCTTCAAAAAGAATAGGCGGAAGAAAAATAAGGAAAACAAGATCGGGTTCTATTTCTACACGAGGCATTCCGGGAATGAAGCTTATCAGCAACCCTGCGATCACAAGGAAAATAGGATAAGCCACCTTTAGTTTCTGCCCAATCATTACTAATATCATTACAGACAGTAAGACTACAATGGATATTATAACATAGCTGTGAATCATTTTGATGTAGTTTTTTTAAGTATTATTTTTTGTTGAAGTTTAAACAAGGATTTATTTGATTTTTGTTCAAACTGTATAGTTTTTTTATCTGACCTAGATTGTATTAAAGTACAATATTATTCTTCGGAGTAATGGCTGGCGGAAGATCGGTTTCATCCAGCATATCTCTCATATCAATTTCTATGGTACGGCTGATCTGAGTGATAGGAACATCATTGGCACTTCCCTCGAAAGGGTTTACAGATGCCTCTCCTACGCTATCCAAGGTATGAAAGCACCATGTAACCAATAGTGAAAAGGGAATATTAAACCAAATTGTTAAGCCTTCTACTGCGGAACCTTCTCCCAGTTTATCAAATTCTTTTAATAGTCCGAAAGGAACAAATACAATGAATAATAATAAAAGATAAGTCGTAATGGAAGAAAAGTTTCTTGGATAAGGAAAATTCTTGATTCGCTCAGCTTTCCCCTGACTGTCTGTGAATTTCACCAATTGCTGGTTGATTTGCGTCCATTGAAAATCATTGATCTCTCCTTTTTCATAAGCTTCAGATAATTCTTTACTTTGACTTGCCATCAATTGGGTAGCTCTGTTCTTTTTACTTAAAATATACTGAAGTTCTGTTTCTGAAAGGTAATTTTTCAGTTCGTAATCCAGTTTTGTAACCCTTTCCGGGATTTCATATTTTTTGGCATATTCATCAAACTGTGCTGTTCCTGTATTTTCCCAGACTCTCGGTTCTCTAAGTTGAAATCGCAAAGCCGTAAGCCATGCATAATGACGGAGAAACATTTCTTTTACTTTATTCGGATCTTTTGAAGTAAGAGAATCTCTTAGAATATATCCAAAACTACGACTGTCATTGATGATCGCGCCATAAATCTGTCTTGCTTCCCAAAGCCTGCTGTAGCTCGCATTGTTTTTAAATCCTACAATAAAGGCAACGGCGGTTCCCATAATTGCAATGGGCTGCCAAGGCACAGAAAGGAATTTCCATCCCAGAAAATATAGAATGGTAGGAATGGCTGCCAATACAATTAAGGCGTAAATACTGCGACGTGTCCAATTGATAAATTCACGCGCGCCAAATCTTTTTCCTGAATGCATATGTGTTGTTTTTTGTGTTAATAATTTAATGTTTTTTCATCAGATCGCATTCAGCAAGGAGTGTCAATATTAGTTTTTGGTAAACGGAATATTGTTATAAAAACCAATCTGAATCTGTCCTCTGTTTCTGTTTTCCTGAATCTGGTTCATATACCCTGCTTCAATTCTCATATTTTTATTAATGACATATCCTAAAGCACCATATACCCTGTTTCTATCGAAGACCGGACTGTCAAAATGCAGGAAAATCTCATTATAAACGGATGCATACAGTGTTTTCGGCAGCATTTCCTTTTGGGTAATCGGGATATTAAATCCTAACATATAACGGAACCTCATCCTGAAATCGTCCTCTAAAAAACGTTCTTCCAAACGATAGCGATGCTGAAGATTAAAACGTCCAAACTTCTGTTTGGTAATAAACTGCTGGAAAATTCGGTGCTCTATATTTTCCTTTTTTTCTCCGTTTACATAAGGCTGGCTGAGAATAAATCCGTAACCCAACAATACATTATTATTGTTTTCCGTTAAATCATATCCTACCCCTGTACGAATCAAAAGCTGTTCAAGGTCTCCCACCGCATCAAAGTTTCGGTACTGAATCTCATTATGCCAGTTCAGTTTTTTACTGATCTTATTATTCCCAAAATACATATACCAGGCACCCAGATCACTTTTCTGTGCAAATGTAAAAACGGATCCCAAGCCCAATACCGTGAATGCCAACTTCGTAAAAATCTTTTTCATGTTTATCAATTACTATTATCTATCGTTTTTAACAAAATTAATATTTTAAATCAATAATAGCAAACATAATTTTCACCTCAATACTTTACGCTGAAATCACTAAATAATCTCCTTCTTTTTACTCAAAATTAAAAATAAAACCGACAGGTTGTACTGTCGGTTTGCATTTATAGTTTTATCTATATTATCTTACGGGTGTTGCTGCATTTTAGCCGGATCATCATAATTTACCATCCAGTTGATCCCGAATTTATCGGTAAACATTCCGAAATACGCTCCCCAAAATGTATCAGCCATTGGCATGGTAATCTGTCCTCCAGAAGAAAGACCATTGAAAAGTTTGTCTGCTTCTTCTTTAGATTCTGCATTGATGGAAATAGAGAAATTGTTTCCTGCTTTAAAATTAGAAGCCCATTCTCCACCTGTATCGCTTCCCATTAAAACCGTTTCTTTGGAAATCGGAAGGGTAACGTGCATGATTTTGTCTTTATCTTCCTCAGGAGTTTCTTTTCCTTCCATGGGAGGCATTTCTCCGAAAGTTCCGATATAAGGATATTCTCCTCCGAAAACTGATTTATAGAAATCAAATGCTTCTCTACAGTTTCCATTGAATGTTAAATAAACGTTTACTGATGCCATGATTGTTTTTTATTAGTTAAGTTTTAATTAGTTTTTAAAAGATGGTAACTTCAACTGTATCTTAGTACTACCTGTGTTGATCAATCAGAATCATATTCCCGTCAGGATCCTTCAGATAGATGTGTTCCGGTCCTGAAGTGGTTTCATCAGCTTCTTTTTCAATTTCTATTCCTCCTTCTTTTAAACGTTTCTGGATCTCTCGGACATCATCAAAAGATTCAAGGTTTTGTGCATTTTCGTCCCACCCAGGATTGAATGTAAGCATATTACCATCAAACATTGCCTGAAATAACCCGATCAAAGTAGATCCGTTTTTCATAATCAGATAATTTTGCTCTGTACCTCCTGCCATAGTAGTGAAGCCTAATTTTTCATAAAAATCCTTAGACTTCTGAAGGTCTTTTACACTTAAACTGATTGAAAATGCTCCTAGTTTCATATATTGATTGAGTTTAGATTGAGGCTGATTTTGAATATCAAGCCTTTTTAGAAGTTTATTTCTTATAAATATGAATAAACTGATTATTGATTTTTCAGGTTTGTTTTGAACTCTAATGTTCCGTCATAACTTTTCCAGTTTCCGACCAGCTCAATATATTCGCCTTCAATTTTTTCGGTTTTTCGGTTCCATTTAAAATTATAAACGAAACGACCTTTAAATAGTCCTGAATGTTTTCCTTTATTCTCTTCAGCCAATTCGTATTCCCCAAATACCGTTCCCTGTTTTTTGAAATCTTTATATTTCGAGATCGTAATTTTGCCTTCAAATTTTGCATAATTAGTATCTACAAGAGAGTATCCTGAAACAAAATACTCCTGATCATTCTTTTTATTCTGTTCAGCGGTATTGATCTTAAGTTTCAGTTCTTGTCCCTTACTTCCAATTGTTCCGATATAAGGTTTACTGTTATTCAGCCATGCATTTGAAATATCCGGCATTTGCCCCAACATAAAATTGGCAGCCAGAATGAAGAGCAATAAAAGTTTTTTCATAAAGTGATTTTTAAACTCCGAATTGTGACAGGTGATGGTTCAGATGTTTTGCAAACATATTATTCCATTCCTGCGCGTTTAATTTTCCAAAAGAGAAAGATTCTTTACCATCGAAGGCATCTGCTCCCAACTGCTGTGTTTTCTGAATAAAACCTATCAATCTTACTTTTTCGTCGTCGAAATTTTTTCTTCCTGTCACTAAAAACTGAGGGGCTGTAGGGGAATCTCTTGGGTATGATTTCTCACCCACTACTTTAGGTTTCACAAAAGTTTTCAGAATAAACTTGGCAATCGCTCCTGGCTTTTTATGCTTTTCCGGCTCGTATATCATTTCATAAGTTACACAACAGTGCGCCAGCATTTGGTCTACTGTCATTTTCCCCCATAATCCATGAGTATCTTCAACGAGTTTGTTTATTCTATCTATGTAGTTCTGAGCATCTTTTGCATCAAATACATTTTCCATATACTTTCTAAATTAACTATAGACAAATATATTAGTTTTTTCGTTTGATTTTTATCGACTACGATTTTTTTTGTTGTCGGTTTTGAGATAATAGTTAATGAGATTAAGAATCGGAAGGATTAAAAAACATACTACTCTATTTCAGACGTTACTTCTACTTCAATTTCCTGAGATGTTTCTTTTTTAAAGATAAACCAAAGCTTAATTTTTAAAGCAATCCATCCTATAATAGCATAAATTACCAGAAGAATACTTAAATGTTCTAAATATGGATATGTAAGTTCTACAGAACCTTTCTGAATCAATAAGATTTTAAATGCCTGTAGAAAAGGAGTTAATGGGATAATATTGGCGATAAACTGAACGAATGCAGGCATCGCACTTAATGGCCATGTGAAACCACTGATGATGAATGCCGGAGAAGCAATAACCATAAGAATCTGTGTTGCTTTCAACGCATCCGGGATCAATATACTGATGAATACACCAAGGAAAGATGCAGACCCTACAAAAACGGAGGTCAGAAGAATAAAATTGAATATTCCTTCCGGCATCGGAACCCTGAAAATCATATGCATAAAGTAATAGATACTTACGATCAGAATAGAGGAAATCCAGATGGGAATTACCTTAATCAACATTGTTGGGAATGCCCATTTTTTCATTTTTCGGTATTCCTTTACAAAGGATCCTCTCTCAAATTCTGCGGCAAAACTTACTGCCATTGCCAGCAAAATGACCTGTTGTAATACGACAGCCAGCATTGCAGGCCACATGAAGATCAGATAGTTTCCTGTGGTATTGAAAAGTGTAATATAATTAGCTTTGAAAGGCTCGTATTGTGTAGCAGCTTTTGCAGCAGGCATTCCAGCTTTTTGCAGGGCTTTGATAGATGCTCCAGCAGAGAATGTTCCGATGGTAAGCTGAAGTGCTTTTGAAGCGAAGTTTGCCGTCAAAACGTTTCCTGTATTGATATAAACATTCAGTTCAGGGTACTTTTTCTGAAGCATATCTCCTTCAAAGCGTGAGGGAATAATAACAACTGCCGCTGCTTCATGCCTGATCACCTCATCTTTTATACTTAAAGGTTCCTGTATATACTTGATGATCTTAATACTTTTATTATCATCCAGCATTTCCGTCAATTGGTTTGATAGCGGAGTGTTATCTCTGTCAACAACTAATACAGGGGTATTTTCAACTTTTCCGCTTTTGTAGACAAATCCCAGCAAGGTTGCATAAAAGACCGGTGCCAAAAAGAACACAGTCCTTAAGGTAGAATTGCCGATAAAAAGCTTGAACTCACGTTTTAAAAGACGGAAAAATTCCTTCATCTGTATATTTTAATATTTTTAAAAATCAACTGGAAAGCATTTCTCTCCGAAAAGCCTCCATTATCTTTAATCTCTTATTATTTCAGGATTACATTGGCATTCACTAAAAGACTTTTTGCTTTATTCATATCCCTAGGCTTTACCTTGATCTCGTAGATAGCGTCCTGTAGCTGATAATCAGGGTAAGCTGTGGTAATATCTGCGTATCTTGTCAATTGCTTGATATAAACTACACTTCCTTCCAGATTTTCTTTATTGTAAACCACCTGCATATTCACGTCCTGCCCTTTCTTGTATTTTGAAATAGCACTTTCAGGAACAGTAAATCTGAAATAAGTACTTTCAGGAATATATCCGTTGAATAATGCAAAACCGGCTGTTGCCAATTCTCCCGTATTCAGGCTTATCGTTTCAATTTCCATATCGTTGGTAGCAATTATATATCGTTCTGAATAAGCCACATTAGCTTCCTGCAATGCACCCTTAGCCTGAGATGCCTGTCCTGCAGCCATTTCTATTTTCTCGAAACGGGTTCCTCTGTTTACATCGTCCAATTCTGCTACTACCGCATCATATTGAGCTTTTGCACCCTGAAGTTTTGCATATATTTCATCGTGTGCCTGTGGAGACATTAAACTGTCACGGAACATATTGTTGGCTCTTCTGTAGGATTTTTGCGCAAATTCGTACTGTTCTTTCAGTCCTTTATATTTTGCCTGAAGCTGTTTCAACTGGTCAGGAGTAGCTCCGTTTTTAGCCATTTGTTCCTGAGCTGTAGCCGCACTTACTGCACCCTGCGCCTGTGCTATCTTTGCTGAAACTTCCGGTACATCAAGCTGAGCCAGGGTATCCCCTTTTTTCACAGTTTGCCCTTCAGATACGTATATTTTTAAGATTCTTCCGGTAACCTTTGGAGCAAAAGAGATCACATCTTTTTTAGTTTTTCCCTCCGGATCCTTTATCTTTTCGTTTTTCTTGTCGCAACTTCCCAATAAAAACAGAGAAGCAATGAGTATAGATATATTTTTATGCATCATTTTAATTTTTAAGGGATTAAGTAAAATTTGGTAATATCCAGTTCCTGAGTAGATCTCATCAGCTCTATTCCAGCCCTTCTCTGGTTGAAAATCGCATTCTGATATTCCAGTTCTGAAGCTTCCAGATCATTTTCAGCATCAATAAGCTGGGAAGATTTGCTCATTCCGTATCTGAATTCTTTTTCAGCCTGTACCAATGCATTTTTTGCGAGCTCTTTTTCTTTAGCCTTTAAAGTGATTTGCGCCGTAGCAATATCATAATTGGTTTGGTTATTCGCCAGGTTCAATGATAATTTTTTCAATGCATCTTCTTTCTGATTTTGTAAGACTTCTCTACCAACTTTAGCTGTTTCTTCGGCATGTTTCCCTTCTTTTCCGTCAAAAATTTCCCATTTGAATCCAACACCTGCTGTGATTAGAGGGAAAATATTGATGTTGTTGGGGCTCCAATCCAGTTTTTTGCCTTCATATCCAAGAATCGGAACGGCAGGAATTATATTTTCAGAACTTTTGATACGGTTTCCATATAAACCGATGTAGTATGCAGAAGCCATCAATTGTACCTTTGGAATCATCCATGTTCTTTCTGCTTTTATTTTATAATTGGCAGCACTGATACCATGTTCAAGCGCACGAACTTCAGCTCTCTGCTCAATTCCTTTTTCGGCAGCCAGTAATTCTACAGGAGACAATGTAGGATCGATCATTCTGAGACGCTCTTTACCAATTCCTGTTAAAATATAAAGCTGGGTAAGAAGCAATTCTTTTTTACCTTCATATTCTACCAATTTTGCATTTAGAGTAGCCTGAGCCAGTTCAATTTTCTTATGGTCATAAGGAGTGATCAAACCGTAACCTAGTGCTTTATCTGCTGTTTTTTTGTTGATATCCAGTCTTTTTTCACTTTCATCCAAAACCTTTTTCGACTGATGAATCAATGCCAGCTGATCGTAAGCTCTGGAAATAGTAGCCATCACCTCGTCTCTGGATTTTTCCAACAAGATATCCTCAGATTTTTTCTTTTCCTCAACAGCTTTTTTCAGGTACTTTACTTTACCTCCTGAATATAAAAGCATTTTCGCTTCCGCTTTGGCAACGCCTGAGAATCCTGAGACATTAAAGTTATTATTGAAAGTACCTTCAGCGATATTAATAAAAGGAGCCAGATTGATCTCTGGTGACGTCAGTCTTGCTGTTCCGTTAAGATAGCCAGCCTTACCACTTAATTCCAGGGTAGGAAGAAAGATGTCTTTCAGTTTATGTTCGTCAAGATCGGTAAGTTTATTTTGGGTAATCTGCATTTTAAGATTCGAGTCCCGAACCATAGCACTATCAAGAAGTTCTTTAAAATCCGGCGCAGACTGAGCCCAGCCCCAAACAGGAAAAGCAAAAAAACTAAACGTAAAAATCAATAAATTGTTTTTCATGGTTTATGTTTATAACAAATATAATGCAAAAATTGTTAAAATAATTAAGGAATAATAAATAAAACCATGAATTTAAATTAAGTTTAAAATCCGTTTAAGTATAATCTCCTTTGAAATAAAGTATTATCAAATCTGTTTAAATCTTAATTAAAAACTAAAAAACTTTGAAAAAAATTATAACTCTACTTTTAACGCTTGTCTTTCACACTCTTTTTCCCAACAAATAAAGGGTTTATAAGTGTCTTTAGATGAAAAAAACAGACAATAATATTTCGAAATAAAAACATTTTCTCATGAATAATTGATTGATCATTGGATCGTGTAATCTCACCCGTTTCAATAAATTTAAAACAAAAACTCCTCACATTGCTGCGAGGAGTTTTTTATATAATAATAGTCTTTGTTCAGGTATTATTTCTGAACGGCTTTTTTCATTGCTTTATCAGCTCTTAGAACTCTGTAACGTACTTCAATATCTTTCGGCACATAGAATACTAATGGAAGTTTACTGTTATATCTTACAATTTCCGGGCTCATTGTTACAAACTTTTTAGTCAGTTTATTATCAAGACAACCTTTCAGTGTTCCTGCCGTATCTCCATTGGATTCTACTTCATAATAGTTGTAACCCCATCCCTGAAGATCCTGGCTTTTCATTTGTCCTGAAAGAAAATAATTGTTACAGTCTAACATTTTCTCAACGCCTACAAAAATTTCAACTTTTAAGTCTTCTTCATTTTTTGAAACCGGAAGCTGAATATATACCTGCTTATATCCTTCTTTAGCTTTTGGGAACATTTCGATCTGCAGTTTTTCAAACTTCTCTGCTTTCTTTTGTGCGAAAGCGCTTACTCCTACCATTAATGCTAATCCTGTAAATAAAGTTTTTGAAAATTTCATTTTATTTGGTTTTAAATTTTACGTATTTGCTAATAGCCAAAAATCATTCCAAAATCTGAATTCCAGTTCCTTTTGTATGCGAATTCATCTGTGGGGCATAGTAGTTTTGCATTGTAGTAATGTCGTTTGAGAACTTTCCAGACGCATTAGCAACTACATCATATTCAAATACATATTTACCTTTTGGCATATATTGAATATAGAAATTTGTGGACGCATCTTTAGTAGATTGATAATATCCTAAATTATTTTTCCACTGGTAACCTGAAAGGGCATCTAATGGTTCAAATCCGGCAGCTCTCATATCTTTAATATGAATAAACTCCATAGCTCTGTCTGTATTTAAGATCATCCTTACGGTCACTTCATCTCCAACTTTTAAAGGAGTTTCCGCAGAAATTTTCTGAAGTTCTTCACCGTTTACTGTTTTTACTTTTTTATAAAGCTCTTTGGTTACAGAAATATAGCTTTCGGAAGATTTTATTTTATCCAGATCTTCATAATACTGCCAGAATAGTCCTCCCTGAACTATTCCAGGACCTGGTTTGGTAATGGTAACGGTTCCAAGATTCTTGTCTACAACATCTGTTTTCACCGTTGATTTTACATATCCTGTTGCCTGAGTCTGAGGAGCTAGTTCTTTTCCGCCCCAAATGATCGTTGCTTTATCACTTTCAGTACCTGTCCATGATTTCCCTGAGTTTAAGATGCTAAAGATCACTTCAGCAGTACCTCTTGAACTTCCCCATGAGTTTACTTCTTTCTGTGTTACTAACCAGATTTTCATTTCTTCAATAAATTTCTGATCATTCGGCTGCAGCTTATTGAACGCTTCCAAAGCTCCTGCATGGTTCACTACTTTTGAACTGAACCAGCCCCAATCGTTTAGATTTTGTTTCCAATAAACTCCTTGGGTTTTGGTGTCGGTAGAGGTTTCTTTAAGGTAATTCATCAACTTTCCGGATACTTCTTTCATGCCGTAATCATTCATTAATAATGCAGTACGGTGTAGCCCGAAGAATGTAAAATCGGTAAGTTTTGCTGTTTTTGCTTTTTCTTTTACCTGAGTTTTCAGTAAAGCTCCTCTTCCTTTTAAAGGATATTGTTTTTCCCAATAGTTTCTGGTATCAAGATAATCCATCACCCAATTATTCAAGACACTTTCCTTTTTATTCCCTGAATATTTATTGATCTCATTATCTACATACTGAATCAGTTTTGTTATCAGTTCTTTTTGATCAGCACTTTGATAATCCTTCGCATTATCTTTTAACCAAACATTGATTTTACCAAGGTTTTTAAGAATATATAATGACACTCCGTAAGAGCTTGGATATCCTGCATACCATGAGAATCCGCCATCAGGGTTTTGTAGCTTTTTAAGATCATCCCAATCCTGACTGATTGAGTTTTTCATTGTATTGGTATCAAATAGAAGTGCCAGTTTTTGCATCTGCTCCTGCTCATTTTTACTCTGCAATACCCAAGGAGTTTCGTCCAGCAATAATTGTTTCAATTCCTGATTTTTTTCAAGATTTGAATTTAATAATCCTTTATTCTGATACTCCTCAAAGATGGTTTTCATTTTCGGATTTGCCTTAAAGACTTCAGAAGCCAGTACATCTGCAAACCATTTATTGAAAATAACATCTGCTGAGCTATTCTGATCATTTTTCAAGCTTGGAAGGGCAAACATGATCTCCCAAATAGGATTGGTCGTCAATTCCAGTGTATTGGAAACATTAGAAGCTGTTGTAGAGGTATTATTTGTAAGGTTATCCAATACAAAAGTCTTTGTTTCTCCTTCTTTCACAAATACAGGTACGGCATCAGTTACCAGCATTCTATTTGGTAATACTGCTATAGCCTGCTGTTCTCCGTCAGAATAACTTCCTGCTTTAGCCACAACTTTTAAAATGATAGAAGAAACGTTATTCGGAACTTTTAATTTCCATGTTAATGCTCCGTTTCCGTTTTCATTCAGATCAAAATTCTGAGTTCCTGACATCATTCCGAATTTTGAAGATATATTTTCATTGGTAAAGGCATCCAGAATCTGTAATTCTGCAGAACCACTGAGTTTTTTACTGGTAAGATTAGAAAGTTTTGATTGTAAGTTCAGTTCATCTCCTTCTCTTAAGAATCTTGGATAGTTTGGCGTTACAGAGAATTCTTTCTGAGTTACCACTTCTTTTTCCAATGTTGCAGATCTTGCATCTTTGGTATGTGCGAGGAACATCAGTTTCCATTTTGTAAGGGCTTCCGGTGATGTGAATTCAAAGCTTACATTTCCTTCCGCATCTGTTTTCAGATCTGGATAGAAGAATGCTGTTTCGTTTAGGTTTTGACGTACCGGTACTTTTTCTAATGTTTCTTCTGCACCGCTTCCTTGGTTAGAAATATCTGCAACGGCAGCATCTGCCATTGGTGATGGTGGCGCAGATATTTTTGTCCTGTTTGCTCTCATTTCCATTGCCGCCATTTCTGTAGGTCCGGATTCCATTTTAGCTGCTGCCTTAGAAATAGGAAGCGCACCATATGCCATTCTTCTAGGTGTTCTTACTGCCTGACCTTCTGTATTATAATAGAAATCTCCATCAAACCAATTGAAATCAGGAACTGTAATAGTATTTCCTTCCACATATTCCAATTCTTTGCTATACCTTTTCTGCATCAGATAATTTCTTATTTCATAAGAAGATATTCTTGAGAATGGTGTAAGTAATTTGTCCCAACTGTATTTATTGGCTGCAAACTGATCCAATGACATATCGTACATATTCGCCAACACTTCTGCATTCACTTTTTCTTTATCGTTTCCTGTAACTTTTACCGTCCATTTTTCTTTTGAATTTGGTTCCAGCTTATCTCTGAACGTTACTGTTTCGATCTGCAAAGGCTTCCCTGTATCTTTTATTTTAACAGAAACATTTTCTGTATTCACATCGTTGAATGCAACCAATTGAAACTGAAGATTCAGTTCGTTTACTTTTTTATCTTTTGGAATGTTTGCTGTATACTCTAAAATTCCTTTTTTCAACGGATGAATTTCTGAAACTGTTTTTCCTGATCCATCCTGAACAAAAACATTCACCAACGCATCTGGAACTGCAGAATACACATACACTTTTGCCTGCTCACCTCTTGCCAGTTCATCTTTAGGAGCAATTACAGTAAGAAATGTTTTTTGAGATGGCTTCAAAGCGCTTTTCTCCCAAACACTAAAGTATTGTGAAGCTTTAATGGTGTCTTTTCCTTCAATATTAAAAAGCTCCAATTGATAATCTCCGGCATCCAGTTTTCCTAGGTCTAAATCCGAATAAGCTTTTTCGGCTGATGGTTGCTGTTGTTTTTCTATAAGAACTCTTTCTGTTTTCCAATTTTTAATTTCATCATTTTTATCAAACAGATCATGTGGAAACTTGCTGATAAACTCTTCTTTGGAATATTTTGGAGCATCCTGAACTGCAGATTTAAAGTTATCTCTGAAAATTCTGTCTGGAGTTGCCAGTTTAGACAACTTCACCTGATAAGATTTTTTAAGATCCTGCTCGTTATAATTTTTTGTTTCTACTTTTAGTTTTACATTTTCATCACTGAAAGTATTCTTAACCTCATCAGCTTTAATATAATGTGAAACCGAAGCTACTTTCAGCTGAGTATTGGCAGATTGAGTCTCACCATTGATATCTGTAGCAGAAGCATTAATCTCGTAATTATCAATCTGTATTCCATCCAGTTTTTCATCTTTCTTAAGATCAAGACGGATAACAAATTCTCCTTTTTCATTGGTTTTTGCTTCTCCTAATATTGAATTTTCATTATCATTCTCTCTCGGATACCATCCAAAATATCTCCATCTGATATTATGTTTCTTGATCTCATAATTGATGGTTGTATTACTCAAAGCAACACCAGAAAACATCATTGCCTTACCTTTCAGTTCTATAGACTGCCCGTATTTGTACTCATCTTTTACAGGTTCGAAGGTGACTTCAAATTTTGGTCTTTTGTATTCTTCTACTCTGATGTCTTTATATCCTTGACCTGTACCCTCTGTTTTCAGATAGAACACCCCATTCGATTTTCCTTTCGGCAGCATGAAACTTCCGTGGTAGGAACCGAATTCATTCGTCGTAAAATCCTGTGAAGAGATTTCCTGGTTATTGATATCAAATAAAGTGATCTTCTGTTTTACCCCTGAAATCACAGATTCCGTTTCCTTGTTCAGCTGTGTATTGATCGCTTTGAAATATACTGTTTGCCCAGGTCTGTAGATCGCTCTGTCCGTAAAGATCTGAACTTTTGTTTGCGATACCTGGTTAGGATTGTAATCATCTGCAATATTGTTTCCATAGACTGGCATGATGTAGAAATCATTGGTTTTTGGCTGCTGAATCAGAAAAGTTCTGTAATAAGTTTTATTGTCAGTACTAGGAAATTGGAAAGCTCCTTTTTCATTGGTTTTACCTTCCATTTTTCTAGCAGGTTTATTTCCTGCAAATTCGTAGAAAGTAAGGTTTTCATTTACTATGGGTTTTCCGTTTTCACTATTAACCAGTTTCAGTTCATCTAAATTTGCATTTTTGGAAGATTTATTCTGAAAAATGATTTTATTCTCAGAAACCAGAAAGAAAAAATGCTGATCATCATTAATATCTTTTGCTTTTACTCCGGCAACTGAATAATCAACCATATAAATTCCTGACGGAAGTGGTTTTATTTCAAGAGACGTTTTATGCTCTTTATAATCATCAGGATTTGAAAGCTGATAATTTTCTTTTCTCACCAGACTTTTCTTTACCTTTTTAAAATATTCACCGTAATAAGGAGTCTGAGCATACTTCATAAAAGGTTCAATGTCTTCTTTTACTTCATAAATATTTAAGCTAAATTCTTTAACATTTTGTGAAGAAGCAACGAAATGAATTGGCAGATTATTCTGTGCCTGCTTCTCATATTGAATCGTTAACGTAGGATTTTTAATCTGATTTTCCTTGCTTTTTATGTTTCCGATAAAAGATGATTTCGGGTATTCACTCTTTGCCTGTTCTGCTACAGCAAGTGCTTCTTTAAACTTACCTTTGCTGCTCAGCTCATCCATAATATCTTCCATGATCACCACTTTGTAATCTCCTTCGATATTGGATTTTGCAAGATCCTGAAGCTGCTGAAGTCTATCTTTACAACTGTTGAAATTGCAGTTCTCCACCAGCTTATCTTTCATGAAATACAATTTTGCATTCCCGTTATTCTGAGCAATTAATTCGTCAAAAATGGCATTAATTGCAACTCTATTTTCAGTAAGTTCATTTTTGGTAAACAGATTATTTTCTGATAAAAAACCTATTTTTTTCACCGCATACCAATCATATAGACTTGGAAAATAAGCAATATCCTTAGCCTCTAGAAACAAAGATTTATATTTTTCCAAAGCAATCTTTCTCATTTCCTGTTTCTGAAGATCCAGTTCCTGATAATTTTTGGTTAAATAATTTTTAAAATCCAGTTTGGTCCATGTTTCAATCTGTGAAACATCCTGAGTGTTATTATTTGTTCTGCCATTTATTTTCCAATAATTCTCATTGAAGTAATCCATAAAGAATCCATTTACCAGAACTTTATAGACCAGCTTTTCTTCTCCTTTCAGTTTTGTTTCTGTTTCCTGAAGTTTTTTGAAGAATTTTGAAGCAGAATCATTTTTATCATCATCTACAGTTTGTTTTACAATACTGAACTCTGCTTTCAGGGAACGAATCAGCTGAATGGTGTTATTTTCTTTCATGGCTTTGTTTTCTAAGTCTAAAATGATCGGAAGATTAGATTTATAAGCTCCTTTCTGGCTATTTTCTGCTATTTTTTTCCATTGGTCATCGTAATATTTCTGTGCGATAACCGGCGAAAAGCCCAGTGATAAAAGCGAAAGCATAAATATCTTGGAAAATCTTTTCATATATATTAATTTTGATAAATGAACATTTTAAAAATACTGAAAAAATCCGTCATAGACAGCCAGGTTTACGTATCCTTAATGGGAACCCTTTTTGCAGTATTTTTCATGAAAGAGCAAAACACATTCCGTTTCCCTACTATTCTGTTGATTTTCATTACGTATTTCAGTGGTTATCTTTATACTAAATATCAATACACTAAACATTTTTTTAAAATATTAGTTCTAAATGCTATCGCAGCCGTTATATGTGCTTTTCTTATCATTCATAATCATAATGAGATAAGACTATTGAAATGGTTTATTATTGTTGTCTTAGGATTGTTATATAACAGTTTTTTTCTGGATGTTTATATACGTAAAATTCCTTTATTAAAAGTATTTTATGTAGGATTGGTCTGGGCATTGGTGAATTGCTGGCTTACTCTTCCGGAGTTCAATTTTCCTATTTTTCTGATCAGTTTCTTTTACATCACTGCACTCGTGCTTCCATTTGATATAAGAGATATGAGAAGTGATACAGTAAAGACGTTTCCTATGCTCATCGGTGTACAGAATACGAAGTATATTGCCTATTTTCTTGTTTTCATCAGTAGTCTTATTGGGATTTTCTATTTGAAGCCTTTATATGCAACAGCTTTTTTTCTATCAAGTATCATCACTTATATTTTAATCTATTTCTCTGAAAACAAAAGAGATGACTCCTATTTTTCATTTGGAGTGGAAACATGTTCGGCATTACCTTTTTTATTTTTACTAATAATGGAGTATTTTTGACGAATGATTATCAAGAAGCTTTCCCTGTACAATTTCAAAAACCACTCTGAGAAAAAGTTTGAATTTTCCCCACAGATCAACTGTTTTGTAGGGAATAACGGGGTGGGAAAAACCAATATTCTGGATGCACTGCATTATTTATCGGTAGGAAAAAGCTTTTTAGGCAATACAGACCTCAACAATATTAAAAAGGAGGAAGATTTTTTCACTATTGATGCTGCAATTCAAAATGATGACAGTGAAGACATTATCAGAATCACTCTGCCAAAGGAGGCAAAAAAGGTGATCAAAAAGAATGATAAAAGTTATGACAGGCTTGCTGATCATATCGGTTACCTGCCCAGCGTCATGATTTCTCCTTATGATTCAAACCTTATTTCCGATTCCGGGGAAAGCAGAAGAAAGTTTCTGGATTCAATGATTTCACAAACAGATTCTGAATATCTTTTTGATCTGATACAATACCAGAAAACCATTCAGCAAAGGAATGCCTTACTGAAATATTTTGCTAAAAACAGAACCTGGGATAAAGATTCTCTGGAAATTTATGATGAACCGATCACGAGATTCGGGACTAAGATTTTCAATAAGAGAAAAGTATTTGTAGAGCAGTTGAATCCTATTGTTCAAAACTTCTATCAGATCATTTCGGGTGGAAAAGAAACTGTTTCTGTCATTTATGAATCTCACCTTTTGGAAAGTAATTTTGCAGAACTTTTAAAGGAAAGTCTTGAGAAAGACCGTATGTTGACCTATACTTCCAAGGGAATTCACAAGGATGATCTTCTTTTTGAAATGGATCATGTTCTGATCAAGAAAATAGGTTCTCAGGGACAGCAGAAATCTTTCCTTATTTCGTTAAAGCTCGCTCAGATGAGCCTTGTTAAAGAATTAACCCAAAAGACTCCTATCCTCTTATTAGATGACATTTTTGATAAGCTTGATGATACAAGGGTTTCACAATTGATCGAATTGGTAAACCGTGAAAGTTTTGGGCAGATCTTTATTACGGATACGCACAGAGAGCGCACAGAAAGTGTTGTGAAGAAAATCAATGAGGAAAGTATAATATTTGAAATATAATAGGATTCTTCTCTAAGGTAGAGGAAATTAGCATGAAAATAAAAACATAAAATAACGTGCTAAAACCTATCTAAAATCACTTATCTTACAAACTTCAAACCCAATCCCGGATTCCATATTCCGAAACATGAACCACGCACCCGACTATGAAAAAGAAAAAACGCGAATATCAATCCTCTGAACTTGTGAAATCTTTCGCAAGAATATATGGTTTTGAAGATAAACTTGTAGCTTTTGATATTAAAGATTTTCTAGAGGACTATCTTGATGAAAGTCTGTTCAATGAGATCAGAAGTGTAAATATTGAAGACAAATGTATCATTATTAAGATTGATTCTCCACTGCTTAAAAATGACTTTAAAATGCGTAAAACATTCTATCTTAAAAAGTTTCAGGATAAGTTTGGCGAGGAGAAATTTGACAGTATTCAGATTCTTTAATCCTTACTGTTTGAATATCATTTTATCATCCTGATTTACAACAATCTCTTTACCCATGAGTGTTTTCAGTGAAAATATTTATAAAAACACTATGTTATATCGATATTTAGTGATATATTTATTATTCATAAAAAAATAATATTTGCCATGAAAAAAGTACTTAAGTCGAAGAAATTATCAAGAGAATCATTAAAAAAAGTTCAAGGTTCGGGGCAAATGGTGTGTTGTGCAGTAAGCTGTATAGATATGACGGGATGTGGTTTTTGGGAGCAATTGCCAGCAGAGTGTCCGGAACTTCCTTATTGTGTATAATCAATACTTATTTTATAGAAAAAAGCTACCTAAATTGGTAGCTTTCTTATTTTATTAATGTTCCTCTGATTTATTGGAAATTGTACTGCTCATCAGGTCATCTGCTTTTTTATCCAATCCTGAGCTTAATGGCAGGAAGAATTTTAACGGATGTTTTATAAAATATCTGAAAATTTCCTTGTAGATCTCGCTTACCTGTCCAAAATTCATCTTTCTCGATCTGAATGCCAGGAACATAGATAAACTGAAACTTACCAGGAAATTAAAGAATCCTATTAAGAAAACAGTTACAAAAGAAATCCAGAATGTATAAGAATCTACTGAAAAGTCTTTCCCATAAAGTCCTAAAGCAAAGTTTCCTGCCGCAAAGGTAATGTGTCTGATATCTAAGTCTAACCCGAAGAACATTCCTACGGGCGCTGTAGCACCAAGGAATACTCCAAACCAGAAGTTTGAAACAATTCCGGGCCAGTTTTTAGCATAGTATTTAGATAAGCCTTTAGCGAATTTTTTACCGAAAAAGTTTCTGATAGAAAGGTTTTTGGCAATCCTCTCCGGAATCTGATAAAACACGGAGTTGTTTCCAATATTCCCCGAAATAATCCCTGAAATAAAAAGATAAAACCCAGCAATACTGGCATGAAGAATCGCTTTAGATTTGAAAGGATCAAGGTCTTTTAAAAGTTTATCGGATCTGTCAACAGCAAGATTTTGTGAGAAAAATACGTCTAATCCATAAATTATAGCAAGAGCTATCGGAAAAGCCAGTAATACGTTTCCTACAAAGGCTATAAACTGACTTCGGAACAACTTGGATACAAGATGTGCAAATTCAGTATTATTTCTTTGGCTGTTTCCTTCTTCGGATAATACTTTGGTCATCGTTGCTGCGGTCATCGCCGGTTGCTTGGTAGCCAGAGTAAAGCCCATCAAATAGATCATTACAAATCCCATCGCATAGTTCATGGAATACAAAAATGCGTGTGAGAAATCACTTCCGGGAATGTATCCGTATAACATTTTCAGTACGCAGAGCGCTCCTACGATAATCCCACCACCACTTGCTTTATAGAACATTGTCATATATTCTTTTCGTGTAGAAGTAATATAATGGGTTCCGGCTTCTGCAGTGTGATTGGTAATAAGGTGTGAAATCAGCCTCGTACTGTCATTGATAAGATCTGCAATATTATTTTTGTGTGATTTATAATTTAATATATTAAAAACCAACTGCTTCGATTTGATAAGAACATCTTCTTCATTATCAATTACCAATAATTGAACGATCTCATAAATCCTTTTGGTCTGTTGGCGGATTTTCAGCAAAGACTGATTAATCTTCCCTGAAATACCATATTTATCGGAATTTTTAAAAGCTATATTTACAAATTCAAGACATTGTTCTGAATAAATTTTGATTTGTTTAAACCTGCTGTCTTTAGAATGCAGCTGCATTTCAGGATCTTTTGCAAGGTCTTCCGCCAATGCCTCCAATTCATTTTGAAGCGCAAGAAACGGGTTATCCAGATTTCTGTATTGAGGAGCCATTCTCACGACTTCTACTTCCATTGCCATCCCGGTTACCCTCCATGAAAGGATATTCATTGAAAAGATGAGCTCCTTTTTAACATTGGGCTTAATAATAAAATCTGAAGCACCTATGAGGGTTAAAAACTCATCCATCTCATTTTCAGGAAGATTATGAAGATATTTCAAATCCTTTTTAGGTCTCAGACTGACATTATCAATCATATACCACACCGTTTTTTCATTTTCTACGGGAGGTAAAACCTTATTCAGGATTCTTTTTTTAAGTTCAGGGAAAAAGGCGTTCTCAGAAAGAATATTGGCTTCTGTCAACGATAGGTTGAAGGGTCTTCCTTTAAAGATATTATGGATATAATATTTAAAGTTTTCCGCAAAATTCGGATGGTTTCTAAGAAAATTAAGCACATCTGTAAAGTCAGCAGTTTTCACACTCTCTAAAAACTCTGCAAAGGGTTCCAAAGAAAGCGTTTCGTTCTTAAAAGAAAAGTATTTTTTAAGAACTGACTCAAAATTTGTACTGGAATTAAAGAATTTCATTAGTACAAAGATACTATTTCAAACTCACATTCCTCATCTGTCTCATAATCCAATTGTGTTTCTTTCTTAAATAAGGGGATGGATTCTTTGGATCATATTTCTTTGGATTCGGTAATACAGCAGCAATCCATGCGGCGTCAGACGTGCTCAGATCTTTGGATGATTTTCCAAAATAATATTGTGCTGCTGCTTCCACACCAAATACCCCCTGCCCCATTTCAATGGAATTCAGGTATCTTTCAAGAATAATATCTTTGCTCCATACTTTTTCGATAATAAAAGTATAGACTGCTTCAAGACCTTTTCTTACCCAACTTCTACCCTGCCAAAGAAAAACGTTTTTTGCAGTCTGCTGAGAAATTGTGCTTCCGCCTCTTATTTTTTTGCCTTTCTCATTATACTTCATTGCTTTTTCAATAGCTGTATAATCAAAACCGTCATGATCAAAGAATTTCTGGTCTTCGGAGGCTATAACAGCCTTTTTAACATTATTTCCCATTTCGTCGTAGGAAATATAGTCTCTGTGCAGTTTTCCGTACTCAAAGAGCCCTCCTATCTGAGTAAGGGTAATCGGCGGATTAAAAAATCTCCCCCAAATGATGAAAACTACGTTCAATACAAGAACGATGAAAATAAACTGTTTAATTTTTTTCCACATAACGTTATAAAAAGGAAAGGCAAAAATAAGCAAATACTCCGAGTTACTGCAATTCTTTCATGTAAGTAAGCTGATAATCCGGTAAAAGTTCAGGGTGGAAGATCTTAATGTAATCTTTAAGTATCAAATCTGCTCTTACGACACCGCTTTCAAAGAAGTCATTGGCTTTTTCTCTCTCTTTTCCAGCCATTGTATACAGCTTTCCTTTGTTGAATACATCCAGCTTTCCGTAGAAATTATTCATCTTCAGCATCTCGCTTTTCGATGTGTGATTTCCTGCATTTACCCAATACTGAACACCGCTTGTCTTAGCGTATACCTCTTCAAAACTCATAGTTAAAGCTTTTTCATCCTTATTATCTTTCATGATATAGGTAGCGTTGGCATCAGCAATATAGTGAGCTACAGAAGTGTTTCCACCTGGAAGATACCAGACATCACCATACATTTCATTTGCCAGAACTAATGGTTTGTCCTTTGCTTTTAGGGCAAGTTGTTTTAAGTCATTATAGTTTTTCTCAACTTCCTGATATTTGGTTTCCGCCTCTTTTTCTTTTCCAATCAATTCTCCAAACAGTTTGACGTAAGCTGTTTTTTGTAAAGGCTGTTGTTCCATATATTCATCCAGAAATATCACCTGAATACCATTGTTTTTCAATAGCTGATAAGCGTTATCAAAACTTGCAATATAATTGGTGAAAATTGCATCAGGCTTCATAGAAATAATTTTCTCTACATCATACTTCTGATCGCTTCCTACATTCTGAATTTTTCCTTCTTTAATAAGATTCTGGATTTTTTCTGAGTAAATATACTCTGGACTTGATACTCCAATGATTAAATTTTCTGCTCCAAGCTCTGAAATATACCCTGCCATACTTGCATTAAGCAGGATGATTTTCTTGAAAGGAGTTTGATTTTGCTTAAAATTATAGGTGAAATTTCCCGATTTCAGTTCCAAACTTCCTTCTTGTTCCTTGTATTGAGTGCGATTTGAGATATTTGTCCAATCTGAGGACGAAATTTTTTGTTCTCTTTTACAAGCAATTAGCGAAAATACCGTGAATAAAAGTAAAATTTTCTGTTTCATGTTTCAAAGAACGGAAAAAAGTGGTATATTTGCAACCGTTAAACAATAACAAAATAAACGGCCTCGTGGCGCAACTGAATAGCGCATCTGATTACGGCTCAGAAGGTTACAGGTTTGAATCCTGTCGAGGTCACAAGACGGGGGTTTAAATTTTTTGAATTTAAATCCCCTTTTTTTTGCTTGGATAACTCCCTTCTAATCAGGAAGATATTATCAACAAAAGAGTTGATTTTGCTAGTTTGAAAATCGCTTCCATCAAAAATTATCTTTTCAGGGTATATCAAACTTACAATTGCGCGTTTGTCAATAGGGCTAGCTTTTATATACCTCTCTGAAATATTTCCAACTATTCTTAGTGCTTTGCTAATTTTATCTTCTACCCCTTCTTTTTGTTCTGACTTTTTCAATAGGCTAAGTTTATATTCAAGGTCATCTAGTTCTCCTTTATATCTATTTTTAATATCCCTAAAATCCTCTTCATCAATTTTGTCCGACAGGTACATATCCCGCGCCTTACTAATTCTATCATTTAATTCACTAATTCTGCTCTTAAGAGTACTACGTTCACCATCAAAATTCTCAGTAGTAGACTTTGTATTTTTTACGATGATCTTCTTTAGTATTTCTAGGATTCCAGTTGGAAAATCATATTTGGAAAGCTCTTCTTCAAAAAGTTTGTTAACTTTATCAGAATGGTGCCTAAATCCACAGGCTGTGGTACAATGATAATAGTAATAATGTTTTGTATGCCCCTTTGAACTACTCGCCGTCAGATTCTTTCCGCAATTAGGACAAAGCAGAAGACCACGGAGAGGATATCTCTCTTCATTGATTATCCTTCCTCCCGGCAATCTGAGATCTTTTGTACCTTTCTTTTTCAGGACATGCTGAACCTTTAAAAACAACTCCTCCGAAATTAATGCCTCATGTTTTCCTGGTACAATATCCTCCTCTTCGTTTTTATAAGCACGCACATATATTTTACCACAATAAGTAACATTCCTCAGTGCAACCATAAAGGCATTACTAGAAATATTTTTGCCCTCTCTCTTATTCATTTCCACTCTGACCTTTGCAGTTGGAAGATGGCCTTTTGCCACTTGTTCAAAAGCCCAGATTATATTCGAAGCTTCTGGTTGTTTAACGGCAACATACTTTCTACCATCCTCAGTACACTTGTTTACATAACCGTAAGGGGCTATTCCCATCAACCGCCCCTCCTTAATTGCACGTCGCATTCCATTGGTCACGTTTAGTGCTCTCCTATCATTCTCAACTTCAGGAGTTGACAGGTAAATAGCCAAGAGCACTTTATTTTCGGGTATACTTAGATCCAATGGCTGTTCAATCGCCTGAGGTAATATATTATTTTTTTTAAGATGTCCAATCATTTGGTAGGCTTCGGAAGTATTCCTGCTGAATCTGTCCCATTTAGTAAACAAAATTAAGCGCTCTTCGCGATATCCACGGCTCCTTTTGAAACTTTGTAGATAATTTTTCCACTCGGGCCGATCAAAACTTTTGGCAGAATGATCTTCGAAAATTACTCTGTCGATCGTAATAGCTAGCCTATCACAATGAAGACGCAAACGCTCTTCCTGGTCCCTCTGTGAGTACCCCTTATCTGCCTGTTCGTCTGTAGATACTCGGATATATAAATCTGCAATCATAATTCAGTTATTTAATTTGGTAATGAAATTAGAAATGCCAACAAGAGAACTAGCAACCATCTGATCCTTAAAAATTTACTAGAAAATCTAATTACACAAAATTACAAAAAACTTTTAATCGGGAGAGAAAATTTCCTTGATGGTTATCCTTGCCAATAGATGCAAAAACTCCATGATTTTAATTGCTTCCTCTTCATCCACATCAATACCTGCCTCTTTTAGCATTATCATTGACTGTTCAATGGGCAACTCATCCAATTTCATAAGGTGGTCAAGTCCAATATCTTTCAAATTTGAACCATCCCCACTATAACCGCTTCCATTTCTTCTTTTTTTTGTAGCCATTCTACATAATTATTTTCGGAATCGAAAAATTACCAACATTGCATGGCCAACATCTAAATCAGTGTAAAACTTACCTTAAATAACCTACACTTTCCTAATAACCTCTGTATAATGCAAAAGCATCGTTTTGCATTAATTATCACCAAGAATTGCTAAATTTATATAGCGAATAGTAATGTTATATAAAATGGGTAATTTGTTCGAGAACAATAAGTTTGAAATCGAGGTCAATGGCTTAAAAGTTGTTGTAATTGAACACACTTTAAGGGATCGGCAGATTTTTCGTCTCGTTTTTGACGATAATAGAGCTCCCTTGGTAATAACTTCAGCCAAAACGTGGTCAGGTGAAGTCTGGACAAGTATTCCACAAGGAAGACAAAAAGAGGCAGAGCTATTCGGTAAAGAAATTAGTAAACATTTAAAAACTTAATCATATGTGTTATTACAACGGACAACGAGTTTCAAGAGACGAATTCATTCGCTTGATGGATCTGGAAAAAGCAGTAATGAATTATGATTTTTTAGATCAAGAAATACACGAAGGCTTTAATTACGGAAATATTGCTGTTTTACGCCCAACGGAAGATAAATGCAATTTCGATATCGTCCAAATGGAATGGGGATTTATCCCTCCTTATACAAAAAATAGAGAAGATGTAAAGAAAATGCGTTTTGGCTATAAAGATGGGAACGGAAAATGGCACCAGGCTTACACTACATTAAATGCAAAAGGTGAAGAGCTGCTTATGAAGGATGAAAATACAGGTCGTGAAAAAATGTTTCGGAAAGCGGCGCTGGAAAGACGATGTTTAATACTGTCAAGTGAATTTTATGAGTGGAGACATCTTTACCGTCTAAACAAGATAACTAATCAACCGCTCAAAACAGCAGATAAATATCCTTATCACATTGGTCTCAAAAACAAGGATTATTTTTTTATTGCTGCAATCTGGCAAAATTGGACTGATAAGGACACAGGAGAAACGGTGGATACCGTGGCTCTTGTGACGACAGAAGCAAATCCCTTAATGAGACAAATTCACAACTCTAAAAATCGTATGCCTACCATGTTGCCGGATGAATTTGCATGGGAATGGATGATGCAAGATCTTACTGAAGAACGAATCACAGAACTTGCAACTTATCAAATCAACTCTTCCGAGATGGATGCTTATACGATCGAAAAAGATTTTAAGACCACTGGTACTCCAACCAAAGCCTTTGTGTATTCGGAAGTCCCTGAACTTACCTATGAGATCTAAAATGTATTGTTTCAATTAGAGCAAGACGTCGAAAATTACAAATCGTCTAAGGGACCTGATTAAACTTTGCAAAGTTACATTCTACATGGATATTACTTTTAAAAAATTACTTTTCTAAAAGTAAGTGAGATCCGGGTGCTTCTTGGAAAATTTTGCCCCTTATATTCATCTGATTTTCTACCCGCAATTCCGTGACTCCAACCATACCGTGCTTCACCAGACATCACCAAAAGACTTCTTGGTTCCAGTAGCAATGCCATCACATCCTTGCTTTGGACGTTGACAAAATCCATAAGACATGTGGAACCCAAACTCAATGAAAAAATTGTTTCGTCAAAACAAGGTTGACAGTCCACGTGATTTGCAATCCCTTGTCCAGGTAAGTATTCATTAACAATAAGCTGATCTGGATCTTTCTTTATTAAATTCTCTCTACTTATCCTTTTTATGAATGGTGCAGCCCACTCAGGTAGATCCCCAAGATACATAGAATAATTCAGCGCACGAGCTCTATAATCATATTTATAGCCATAGTGCTGAACTCGTCTTTTCAAATCGTTCAACCAAGTTGCGCTATTGACTTCATTTATCAGGTTTTTCTCCTCTGCACATGTTATAAAATTCGGAATATACTTCAGTCCATTTATAGCACTAAGGTTAACGCCTTCATTTATAGAAGGAATATCATCCAAGTTTTCAGGTACTGGGTTAAATAGATCGTACATCCTTATAATAATTCTAAAATTTCAAATGCTACCGTTTCTTCTGTAGGCGGGTGGTAGCTGTTTCGCCTATTATTGTACCGAATCAGTGAACTCTCTCCAAAGAGAACCTTAAAATCGCCGAGAAAGCCTTTAAATGCATTATACTTCACATTTTTAGAATGCTCAGTCGTATTCTGAAACAGAATATAAAATGGGATGTCTTCTTTTGCCCTTCTAATATTCATTACATCATGGGCCAGTTCCTCCTCATCCAGACTGTCACTTGCAAAAAGATAACAGGTATTGATATAGATACTATTAGCATTGCTAAGTAAATCGTAATCTATATTCCCGAGCCGCTTTATATACATAACCGAACCATCATTCAAATAAACCTCATTCGTCATCATATTTGCAGCCTCCTCCCGCATGGAGGTGTAATAATCTACACCAAAGTAATCAAACGAAACTGAATCACCATTTATTGCATGCAGATGATCAATAAGTGCAATTGCAGACGTGGCAGGTCCACAGCCGACATCAATAAATTTTATACGGCCGTTCGTCTGGTGAAAATTGTGAATACGGTTAAATCGTTCAAGTAAGTGCAAAGTCGAATAATAATGTTTTCTCATATTAAAATATGAGTAAAGTTTGACGATATCATTTGCTGTCAGACTTCCATAAGTATTATCAAAATGTGCCTGTCCAAAATTAATGATCTTTTTTCGGATCGTATATGTGTCATAACCTAATAAGACCTGATACCAAACTGTGTCTTCGTGCGTCCTGATATAGCGCAAAAACTTATCTTCAAACAGCTCTTCTGCGAACACAGAAGGTTCGTAAATTTTCTCTATTCCTTCTCCGATTACTACCTCGGCAGTAAACTGGTGTTTATTCTGTTGATAGATATTTAATAATTGATACTTTTCAATTAATTCATCATTCTCAAATAACTGCTGGAATTGTTCCTTCAATTCATGAAGATTCAACCTTTCCAGCAGAGCAACAGTCTCTAAGTAATACGAATGAAGATCACGTAATACATCATTTTCGTAATCTTCGTCACCATCCGTAATTGCAGCTGATAGCTTAACAACGTAATTTTCGAAAAGCTTACAATGTGAATCAGCACTAAGATATAGCTTGTGGTGCAACCACGATTTTAACCTGTTTTTAAAAATATTCTCTGTTAAATGATTCGAGCAGTTCGAAACAAGCCCCTTATTGTTTGCTTTTTTAAAATACAGTCCCAATTCCTTATACAGAAACTGAATTTCGTTTGATTCCTCCTCTTCTTGTGGCAACTGCAAAACTCCAAGGTGCACCAGAATTGATGAACACCTATCAGTATTATCCTTAGTAATATCTAGATTAATAAACATCAATTTAAGGAGATTTCTGTTGCCAGAAATAAACTCAGTTATTTCTGCCGGGGTGGACTGAATAATCTTACCGCTAAAATCACTTAAAGGTATCATTTAGTGTTTAATTTTTTAAAAAGTTGAAGTCTCTGCTGGATCTCCTGTATATCGATATTGTTTCTGTGATCGAGAAGATAGCGATAAAGATCTGCTTTTGAAAAGCATGCCCTTTCAAAAATTGATCCTGCATGGCTAAAATCTGAAATTATCATTGGCTTGATGCTAATTCTTGCATGATGACAGAATACACCAAGATCAGAAATTAACGGAATCTCCTCTGACAACTTGGACACCTCTTCTAGTACAGTATCAAAAGGATCATGGAATGAAATATTTTGATATAGCTTGCCATACAACACAGTTTCACCCATGCGGTAATTGTCCACAGGTCCCTTAATCATCGGTTTTTCATCTACCAGATTTTTGGGAACCCGAACTGGAATATCAAACTTATTTTCTCCACCGTTAAATACGAATTGATAAACAAGTTCAATAATAACATAATCAAACCTTGTTGTCAATGGAAATTTGATCGGAGGCTTGATCTGGATAAAATTAGAGATTGCTTCTGCCGGGCTGGTTCGCTCATCCGTATTTTTTAAATTCTTATATCCATAGAAATAACCTAATACTGCAAAGGCATATTCACCAAAACTATTTGAATAAACAGATTCAATATCTCTCCTTGCAATATCAATATTGTTCAGATTTCCGTAGTTTCTTAGGAATGCAAATACATACAGCTGCAACTGGGATTTCGACTTTGATTCATCTATCACCTTCAGAGCTTCCTTTCGCTCCAGATTTTTTGACAAAAGAGTAAGAATATTCTTCCTTAAACTCTCTGAATCTTCATTCACTATATTCAGTAATTTCCCAAAATTTAATGTATCCTCATCAGTAAAATTATCGTTGATATTTACCCTAGAAAAAATCCATTTCAAAAGTTCTTTTTCAGGTGGGCATGAATCGTTGAATAAATAACCGTAAAACTCTGATATTATATTCTTAGGAATTATTTCAGTACCGAAACTCTCATCTAAAACCTGCATTGCATAGAAGAAATGATTTGGTAAAGTCTTATATATTTTGCTCTTTGCCGAAATCAGTAAATCATAATTGCGCACAAATGCAAGTAGGCCAAGTATTCTGTCAAATTTATCTATTTTAGCACTGTAGTCCGTAACTTGTTCCCGCTTGATAGTCTTAATATCAAAACGCTGTTGCTTTTCCAGTTTTTGCACCAGGACCAGATTTTCGGGAATAAAGCCTCCGTTAAATACCAGCGCATCATTTACTATAGAATCTTTTACGATCTGATCCTGTACAAGGATCGATTTTATTTTGCTGACAGGAAAGGGTGCTTCCAACAAAGCAAAATTCTCGTGGATCAAAAGAGTATCTATATTAAAACCTTCAAGATCTACCTCCAAAAGGATATGATCAGCATATGAAGAATGTGATGGACTATTAACCAGGACCAGGAAATCCTTATTTATTGTCTGCAGATCAGGAAAAGCTCTATTTACGATATATTTCGATGGAGAAACTATGCCCGAAGAAAAATAATGAAAGATATTACCATTATGGATTTCCAGATAAACAGGTTTCCGGATATCGAACTTGACAATTGTTTGCTGCTTTTCATCATTAGCTGGCACTTCCGAAACCTCTTTTGATAATCGTGACTTCTCTTTTACGGTATTCACCTGAGAACTTAGTTGCTCGGTTAGCTCATCTTCGCTACTAACCTGACCTACCGTTGGGTAAGCCCATGTAACAACTTGCCCGCTTTCATATCCCTTTTCTTGAGAAGATATTCTCTCCTCGGCCGCAGAACTGTCATTCGCAGCTAAATTACTGTCCAATTTTTCATTGTTTGCCTCTCCAGCGTCTACCTGTTGTTTTAAAAAATTTTCCTGGGCAGGTTCACTTTTGCTCTTCAATTCCTCTGGATAAATTGGGACGCTCTTCACCTCATCTTCATTGGCTCCCTTTTCCTCGTATACTATCGTAGAATTTACATCGTCAGTAGTATTAGATAGTGCCGTTTCTTCAAAAAGGCCCTTTTCCGCACCCTGCTTTTTTTGATCTTTCTTTGAAACAGATTTATTTCTTTTATTCGCTTTAGCCATCACTAGTCTTTCTTTTTTGAATTATAACAATTCATTCAATATATTCTGTCTTTCCGCCTCATTAAAAAAATTCATAGAGGCAGGCTTGTATCTATATAATATATAAATATCACTTTTAGCTCTTGTTACGGCAACATAATAATGGCTTCTTGTCACCCAAGGCCTACCATCACTATTCAATTTTCGCATGGCATTATCCGACGATTCGAAAAAAGGCATGATCACGATATCAAATTCAAGTCCTTTACAAGACTCAAAAGTAGTTATAAATGGTGTCCTAAACTTTTGTTTTAAAACAGCTTCGTCAGCAGGATTGATCCCATGCCAATAATAGGAGAAAGCTCTATCATCGGCAGCCTGCAAAGCACACGAATATCCATTAATCTCCAGATATTCTTTCAATTTAACCACTTCGTTACCAAAATGACATAGTATACCAATATTGCTATTGGGATTATTTTCAATAACCTGCCGTACATAGTCCATTTGCGCCGTATGTGCCAGTCTTGGCACAACCTCAGGGTCATTGCCCGACTGAAGATCTCCCGAATCCATAGCTTGAACCCGTAAATCCTCCGGTACAAATTTTTTGGCAAGCTCAAATATTTGACGGGTGTTCCTATGATTACCTCCCAAGTACTGTGTATCGGCGGCAATGTGGTGTCGAATACCCTGCAAAATAATATCTTCCGCTTCATCTTCCGGGTAATACTGCTTAAAATTCTGCGCCCTATCAGCTCCCACACTCACATTATTCGTCAATTCCCCAACATTGTTATAAACAACCCGCGGTAAATCTTGTCCCTCATCAAAAAATAATTCCCTAAACTTTACATTATTCCTGCGGGGTCTTCTAATATACCTATCAAAATTTGCAGCAACCTCCTCATCGGAAGCTTCAGGCCTAAATCTTCCTACATTGTCCCAATGCCACTGATAAAAAGTATCAAGTCTATTTTCCACTATATCATTTATCCGTCGCTCATCCAGTTCACCGAACAGTTCCTCTGCTCTTGCCCTTAACATGCCCTTAATCGTGAGAATAAGTGTTTTATGGTATGTAAAAAGCATAAGATCATCATGCTCTCTGACAGAGCGCAAGAATCTGAAAATAGTAACTACAGTCTTTCCGCTTCCGGGTCCACCGGTCACCAACATTGCGCCCCTCGGATGAAAAGCCAACTGCTGGTCAGGATAAAGTGCGTTAATAGCTGGTAATGAAAATCTGAATTCCGGCATATTTCTTTTCTAAATATTTTAGCCTTTACTTAAGGCTACTTCTTTTACAGATCAGTACATACTAGAGCACATGGTCACACACAATATGCAAATCAGCTATACATCGCAATGTACTCAAGATAATACTTTTTAAATTAATACTCTCTGTAACATCTGTTATCTCTTTAGCAAATTTACTTCTTTTATGAATAGATTAGAGACGTTTTATTCGTAAAACCACTATTTTTTAACATCTAAACATATTTACTGACGTTTGGTTTATTAAGAACCAAAACCTCAGCATTATATATTATTTACTAACGTACGGAGCTTGTAGCTTACTTGATCGTTGCTTGTATATGGAAGCATATACAATTGAAAAGATTTCAGAAGAAACGAATACCGACGGTACAAGGCTTATGAAATAGCGTATGTAAACTACACCGATGGACCCCAAAAAATGGAGAATTAATTTCACAGCAATTCACCATAAAAATTATTATCAACTCTGTATGTATGATTTAATTTATCCTTTTCACACCGGCCTATGATCGTTCCATCTTCTTGCGTATATAAAAATACTTTACTGCTACAACCTCTTTTTATGCAGTTTATAGACCTCTTATTAATCGTAAAGTTCCATGTTGAGTTTCGTTTGATTGTCAAATGTCTTCCTTCATTCAATAAAACCTCATTTTGCGTCTGAAGCTTACCAGTAACCAATAGGTACAAAATTTTATGGGCATATTTATACTTTCGTAGGCTATTGATATTTACAAGCATATATAAGCTCATCAGTGCGGCAACTACAATAAAACACAGGGTTTTGGCCCAGTCAGCTTCAACATAGAAAAATGATGTGCAAAATACAGCAACAAAAAAGATTGTTGCTAAGTAAACGTGCATTGAATCTTTAATGGATTCCCACAGAGTGAAAGTTAGCTGTCTATCCCTACATTCTTCAAAATAAACAGTTTTATCATCATAAAAAGACATTGGCTTTCCTAGTATCGCTAAAACTTCTCTTTGCGGATATTCAATCAATGCTTTAGCCATATCCCGATGACTCAGGGTTTCAATTTTAATATCTTGGTTCCCCAAATTAAGCTTATCAATGACATCACATTCTTTTGGGCCTATTTTACGATTGGTAACAAAAATGAACTTCTTGACTTCAAGGTTTTTGTCAATACAGTTCTTATAGTCATTCTTTATCTTGGTTGCTATATTGTCAGACCAGGTTGACATGGCAAAATATTCTCTGGTTTCAAGCACATAGCCATCTTTACCACCATCTCCAAGTGGTCCCATGGAAGCTACTTCCTGAAATGCACCACCATATTTTTTCCGTAGGTAATTCGCTGCACATTTTTGAAACTCTAATCCATCCTTACCTTTTAGTATATTTTCTATATACTCTATATCCAACATATTTTTTTCCGTTGAAAATATAAATAATAACTCAGCTAAGAAAACAGTATTTGATATTTCATCTTTCTTTGAGACCATACCATCCTATTTCGCCATTTTAATGTCTTTTTTTGACCTAATATGGTAGTGCCCTGTAAAACCAAAATACCTAAAGATTGACGGTATTGGGGTATCTTACCATAATTTCAACCTATTTGGTAGCATCAATTATACATTTTGGTTACTAAAGTAATGGTATCCTTAAATGAAAAATATGCCTTTCCTTGTAAAAGCGCGTTGAAAAGTTGCTATTGCTTGGTTTTGCAGTTATTTCCATTTGAGGTATAGCAGTTTTTTTTACTTGCCTTTTTGGATCTTTAAAAATTGTAATAAACATTTGAGACAATACATTGTGATCTCTTTGTATAGAGTAGGAAATAACTCCCTAAGGTTCATTTTCCAAGCTATTTTGAAACTTGGATCTGACCCAAGAATCAAAATTATTTAAACAATTTATTAAACAAAAAATTCCGCAATTTTTTAATGATTGATACCTTTTGCCTTCCTAAATTATAATTTTAGCTGTTTAGGTTCCGAAGTTTCAAATAATTTCTAAAACTAAAATAATTGTTTTCCTGAAGTTGCCCAATAGATTTCAAATAATAATCAGTTTGGAACACCTCAATAGCGTCTTCTTCCCCATAGAGTATAGCTGACCATTTATAGATTTTTTCAAGGAGTTCCTTTTTTAGCAGATTCTCAACGGGATCGCCCAGGTCTTGATCTTCTAATACTCTGACACAAGAATCCATAATTTCCATCGTCAGCGTCAAATCAAATTCTCTTTTTTGTTCAAACTCCTTAAAAGAAAATGCAAAATATCCGTAGTTTATATACTGTTTTTCTACTGGATGCATCTTTAAATATTTATACAACAAACCAGCTTCAATATTGCTGATGCTGACTTCAATACTAATATTGTAAATTACTTCCATGATAAATCTTTGATTACAATTTACTTCTTTTATTTATAAAATATAAAGGATTTATGCAGAACTTGGTGGGTACTCTAATTGACATCCATGTTCGAAACTCATACCAACAATGCGAAATTTATCAGCATACTAAAAACACCCGAAGATTGGGAGTCATCGGGTGTTTTGCCATATTATTAACCTATTTTATGAAAAGTTTGCTCGATCGAGCAAATAATTATTGATATCTAATTTAAACACTTTTCACTAAAATATCAAATTGACGAATTAACATTACTGCAACCGTGGTAGTCTTCACCTCTATTTACAGCATTATTCCGGTTGTATGATCACATAATGTACAAGTTTAAATTCATTTTTTATGTCTATACGGATACGGCGTATCGCCTCAGTGATCTCTTCTGTATCTAGGTCATCTTCAAAATCTATTATCAACATCAGAACAACTTCTTCGGGCGACTGATAAGTCGATAATATGTTTTTTGTCTTCACCACTGTAAAGTCCTTTTCTGCGAGTTCCGCAATTTTTTTTCTCGTTTCGGGCGCGATACCTTCACCCATCAACAAACTTCTGCTTTCTCTAGCCAATATAAAGGAAACAAAAACAAGCAGCAATCCTACAATTACTGATGCTAATCCATCCAGCTCGGGAATTTTTAGTGAATGGTTCAGCCACGTTATCATGGTTACAATAATTAATTCTGAAATCTTTATTATTACAGATTATTCCCTAACTTTCCATATAAATAATTTTAAATAACGATGATCAGGGTCTATATAGATTGGAATGTAATGAGCCAGATGAAAAATGGGCACCACAGTGAATTTTTTTCAATTATTTCAGATAACAAGAAATTTTTAAAGCCTTATTCAACTTCGCATCTTGGCGATATTTCTGCGAGTAGCCAAGAACTATCAAATAGGGAGAATATCGATTCTGATCTGGATTTTATCTCCAACCTTTCCCAAAATTATTGTTTGTTCCATATAGAGGGCAGAACCGAATTTCGAAATAATCCTCCTCGGGATTTATACATACAGGATAGCAATCTAAGTCAACTACTAGATATGCTTCTTATCGAACCACTTTCAGACAATCTTGATGAGGAAAGTAGAAATCTACAGGAACTATTGAATGAGCAAATTACGTTATTTAAAAACACTCCTATCGATAAAGTTTTTCAAAAATCCTTCGAAAACCCTGAAACAGCTCACCTAATGCGCAGCTTTCTCCCTGAACTTGAGGACAATTATACACAGGTTGGAGTTTTAACAGCAATCTTTGGAATGATAGAAAGAATGAACAAAAATACAGCTTATAAAGATTTACGTGAAAATCTTCAAGGTGGGGCAGATATAAAAAGAGACCAAATATTTCACAGCGCTTCCCCCTATGAACTCATTGATAAAGCTTATAAAAAAAAAGGAATTTTAGCTGAACCAAAAAGCCCTGCCCATGAGTTTGCCTCACCCTGGTTCACAGAAATAAGTAATGAATATATAGCACTGGACATGCACGGGTATCAGGAAGACAAAATTTCTATAAATAGAGGCAGGAAACAAACTTTCAGAAATACTATGGAAGATGCTTTTCATACAGCTTTTGCCTCTTCCTGTGATTTTTATATTACTCAGGATCAAAGAAACTGTAAAAAGGCAAATGCCGTCTATGAAAAACTTGATATTAACACTATCGCCATGTCGACCGATGACTTTCTGATCCTTTACAAAAAATGTCTTCAGTTCAAAACAGTAGATTTCCTTAATCAATTGTTGGATTTATTAAAAAATTTAGTACCGTCCAATACTTCCGACCTTAAGAGTAGCCGTTATGACAGCGCTTTCTTTTTCTTTGACTACTTTAATGTTATACGTATAATTACCGATAAAAGTACTAAAAGTCCATTCCTTCTCCTGACTAGACATCTACCCACTAACTCCCTACCTATTTTCGGCAAGGAAGCACATGTTCTTGTCAGTAAATTACAGCTGCTTTTGGGTAACGACGTAGATAATTTGGGAAAATTCTCTGATCCAGAAATGGAACAAATTGAAAAAGACAGTTGGCTTGGCAGACTTTGGAAATATGCTGATGTCAACATAAAACTACGCGCTATGGAAGGGCATCTGCAATTATATTTGTACCCACCAAATAATAAAAATTGGATTCAAAAGCTATTGCACGCAGTAAAATCCTTTTTTAACTTTGGAAAATAAACGTCTTGCCAAATAGCCCTAGCTATCAATAATTTATAAAAAAAATTGTATTATAAATTCCTTGGATTAGCTAAAACTAATCAAAAAGAGACATCAACTGAAAATAGCAAAGTAAAATGAAAACATCAATTGTCGGAAAGTACGATTTATTAGAGGGAAATAAATTATATCAAGCAAGAGCGAGAGTAGCTTTACCCTACCTAGTTAAACAAGCTGAGGCCCGTCAGACAATTTATTATTCCGACCTTGCTAAAATTCTTGAAATGCCAAATCCAAGAAATCTTAATTATGTATTGGGTGTGATTGGAAATGCAATGAAAGAACTGAGCTTAAGTATTGACATCAAAATTCCACCCATCCAATGTATCGCGATCAGCAAAAGAACTAACCTTCCAGGCGATGGAATTTCTTGGTTTATCGATATTGCTGATTACAGCACCCGTAGCCCAAGCCAGCAGAAAGAGTTTTTGGATGCTATGCTCGCAGAAATATATTTATTTCCATACTGGCGGGAAGTTTTGAATGTTCTTGGTTTGGATCCAATACACATAGACCTTCAAGAAGATTTACATAAAGCAACCAAAATACGATCAGGAGGTGAAAGCGAAAGCCACAGAAAATTTAAGGAGTTTGTTTCAAAAAACCCTTTAGTACTAGGTCTTAAGGATTCCCTTCCAGAGGGAATACTCGAACATGTACTACCTTCAGCTGATGTTATTGACGTTCTATTTATTGATCAATCCCTGAAAATCGGGGTCGAAGTGAAATCTATTATTTCTACTCCAGAAGATATATTACGTGGCATTTTCCAGTGTGTAAAATACAAGCATTTAATTGAAGCAAAACAAATTGTAGATAATGAACTTCCAAACAGTCGCATTATTTTGGCATTGGAAGGAAGACTTCCCGAGAAATTCATCATAGCAAAAAACCTCTTAGGCATTGAGGTGATTGATAACATATTGATGTCCTAGGAAAAGTCCATAGAAGAATAAATTGACTTCGCTTGATTTATATTATTTTCATATCATTCTTACAATCCATCAACAAAGAATTATATGAAAATCTTACTTAAAATGCTGCGGTTGTGCCGCAGTAGTAATGTATCCAAAAGATAGAGTTCCTGATCTGAAACAATACTATTTCTTTTATTACTTTCAATTTTCATTGATTTTATGCTATTGGAGATACCCCGATATGAAAATCTTCTAAGCTCACTCATCCGGTCCAATACATATCCGGCAAATTTCTTTTTTATAAAAACCGTATCCTTTTTATTATCAAATCCCTTAACATCTATCCCCACAAAATCAACGCGTGGGTTATTTTCATACCACTGACCCAAAAACCCTTCCTCAATAAATTTAGGAATGTATCTTTCAAATCTTTTTTCCCGTTGAAATCGCTCACGGTCAAAAATGTATTCCTCAACGTTTACTTCCACCTCATCCAGTTCAAGGTATTTGGCAAGACATAAGCGATGTTGCCCACCCGTAGTGAAAAAGTGATCGCCATACTGTTCAACTGTCTTTTCCTCCTCATTAAAGTGGATATGGTCAATAATCTGGTCTAAATCGACCAAATTGTCAATAACCCAATCTAGTCGTTTCAGATCGCGCAATAAATCGTCCCAGTGATATGTCCAGTCCTTTGCCTTATAAGCTGGACAATTGTACGAGTAGGCGTATTCAATACCACATATGTTTGCTGGATTGATCTTCTTTTTTACAGTCCTCTTGCGATAAAAAAACTCCTTATGGAGAATTTCATCCGGGCGATAAACAATATCGCTATGCCAATGCTGATTAGGATAGTTTGGATTATGTAATTTTATCCAGTCTATCCGTTGTTGATGCGAGTACCTGTAGGCCATTTATTTATATTTTTTCGCATTTTACCAATCGATACCATTCCAGGCTTACCTTTCACTTGCAATTGTATCCGGGTTTACAAGCTCATGAATGGAAGGCACTTTCGAATACCCGTTCCCTCCATAACGAATATGGTCATTATTTTCACTTTTGTAAGTTGTCAGTATATTTTTAAGCTCAATTGCTCCTTTTATGTCGAATATTTCCTTTACATTATCAAAATGCTTTTTAGATGTCATTTTTGCGAAAAAATTGATAGGCTGTGATTCTCCATAAATATAAGTATAAGGAAACCACGTTTCGTAATCAACTATCTTCAGATAGCTAACGAAATAACATACCATATCAGCTAATATAAGGTCGGTCTTTTTAAAATTTTCACACAAATTCATAATAATATACTCTCCAAAACCTGTAATCTTCTTGTGTTCCCTAGAAAAATATTGTTCCAGATATTCATGGTAGCCTCCGATAAAAGTAAACTTAGAAGCTTCTGTCTTCCTGGCATATTTTTCTTTTTTGTAATATTTAGTATGTAGCAGATCTGCAACGAGTTTGTAGTTTTTATTTTTTAAGGCTGCAGCTATTGCATACAGGAAAAGTTCATGAAAAATTACTTTAAAAATGTCAAATCTTGCAGGGCTCCAGCTGCCTTCGTGTTCCCTGGGACTATCATAAAGCGGAGCAGTTTCAAAAAATTCGATTAATAATTCATCGCTATTATCCAGTTCGTTACTTGCCAAAATTTCAATAAATTGTACAAAATCTTCTTTCAATGGTTTATATGATTTCAGCGTATCATATAATTTCTCGCCATAACCGATTATATCAGTTGGCGTATTAACAAGCTCAAAATCCCAAAGTTTATCCTGAAAGATCTCAATAAAACTTTTCAATTCCCTATATGCAACCTTTCCATTCTTATTGATCTGGTTATTTATTGTCTTTAATTTATTGTGGGTTTCAGCAAGATTTACAACTGAATCGGTAATATAACTGGGCGCTTTTATTCCTAATTTAGGTTTAGGAAGCGATGGGGCTTCAAGAATATTTCTTAATAATTGCTCATAACTATTTTCAAAATCCTCTTCCCTAGAAAAATCGATATATTTTCTGCTTTGTAAATACACAGGAAGAAATGCATGTCCATCCTCATCCCTCTCTCTTACGAGTGGAATGAATTTGACTTGCTCTTGCTTCGAATAGATATTTGGCGTAATAATCTGGGTTTCGGTTCCCACACCCCCAGCTCGATCATTAGATTTTTCCGTATACGTTTTATCAGAAACTATAAGTACCCGAAAAATATCTTTTGCCTTAACCATAGTTTCCATGAAACTATGGATATCATGACCATCTTGAAGTGACCACCTATCCAACACAACGTCAACGCTGTCGTTCATTAGTCTTGTTGCAAGATCAACTATCCATTGTTGATGCTCACTATTACCCCATGCATAGGAAATAAATACTTTTTTACTCATGTAAATTGTGCTATTCTAGGTTTAAAATTAGCTTAAATAATGCTATAAATTCTCCAGCTTTCTATAAACAAAAGTAAGTAAATCTTTGTGTTTACAAGCAACCAGCAACAGATCCGCGCGAATAATATTAAAAATAAATCAAGGAAAAGTTAAGACCAGGGAATTTTATAGCAGTGCATTTCCTATTCTGTGTGAAGAAATCTATTCAGTCCACTTAACGCTATTCCCAAAATGCCTTATGCATAAACTTATTATGGCGTGTGCTTTATGGCACCGGGCTTTCCGTTACAAGTCCTCGTTCCTGTGGGCTTTCCCCTTCAATCACTCACGCAAAAGATATCATTTCAAAATACATAATTCAAAACACCACTATCATTGCCAGCCCACAAAAGCAAAAGCACATTTACGCCATGCCCGTTCCTTCATTGTAAAAGAGCTTTTTGCATTCCCTAACATAGAAAATTGAAAGCCGCTCCTAAGCCCGTCCGGATTATACGCAGCTTTCAATTACCTATGAATAATACTTTTTTAACACGACTGAAATTTCAGGAAAAATAAGATTTGTTTAATCAGTTTTTATCAAAAGAACAGTCGAAAAAGGGAAGTAAAAATACGTCGGCCAGCCACCGACACCACCCTGCAAGAGAAATAACGAATGAACGGTCTACGCCCCAGAGGGTCCCCCCCATTAAATCATCATTTCTCTTGACTCTGCACCATTTGACCGGCGTATACATTGACTTTCTTTTTTTTCCTGTTTTTTCTTTTGAAAAAAATGATTCGGGGCCGAGCCTCAGCAGGACAGGAAAAGGGGGAAGCGTAACAGGATTGTATAACTTAAAAACAGACGATTATGAACATCATCGGAAGGCTGACCAAAAATGCAGAAGTCAGCAAAACACCAAACGGAAAAGAAGTTGTCAACTTCTCCATCGCAGTGAATGACAGCTACAAAAACAAAGCAGGACAGCGCATTGAACAGACCGAATTTGTGGACTGCTCCTATTGGCTTACTCCTAAAGCCGTGACATTCCTTGTCAAAGGGCTATTGGTTGAACTATCGGGCAGAATCAGCGCAAGGGCATGGCTTTCAAGTGACGGAACAGCAAAAGCAGGGCTCAATTTCCATACCTCAGCTATCAAGCCTTTAGGAAAACCCGCCAAGCAGGAAAACGGACAAAGCACACAAACCAGTGCAGAAAAACAGAGCGCAAACACTGCAATAGTGGCAGGTTCGGATGATGACGATTTACCTTTCTAACCGTCCGTTTCAATCTCACAGATTCATCAAAAAACAAAACACCTTAAAATCAGAAATCATGGCACATAATCTAAATTACAACAACAGAACAGGCAGATATTCATTTTTCTCGGTAAAGGAAAAGGCTTGGCACGGACTAGGACAGATTGTGCAGGACTACCCGACAAGTGCCGAGGCAATCCGGCACGCAGGTCTGGACTACGAAGTAGAAAAAAGCCCACTATTTACAAAAGGTTCGGGCATCGTTCAGATTGCAGACGGTATCGTCATTCAGGACACGGAAATCGAGGTTCCCAATTATTTTGCCAACATCCGCACGGACAACAATACCGTACTCGGTGTTGTGGGTAAAGACTACCATATCGTACAGAATAAAGATGCATTTACCTTTTTCGATTCTATCGCAGGCGGTGAAAGTGGCATCCTCTACGAAACCGCAGGGGCATTGGGGCAGGGAGAACGCATATTTATCACTGCAAAACTCCCTAACTACATCCGTATCGGCAATTCCGATGATGTGATTGAAAAATATATCTTCCTGACGACCTCCCATGACGGGAGCGGAAGCATCACGGCAGCCTTCACCCCTATCAGAATCGTCTGTCAGAACACCCTGAACGCTTCACTACGCAACATGAGCAACGTAGTACGCATCAAGCACACCGCAGGAGCCAAACAGCGCCTGAACGATGCCCACAAAGTAATGGGGTTGGCAAACACCCTGACCATGCAGATGGATGGCATTTTCAACAGTTGGGCAAAGGTCAAAGTAAAGGACAGCGAAATCCGCAAGCTGATTCAGCTCGCCCTATGTCCGAACAAGGAAACATTTGACCTGCTGAAAAAAGGGGCAGATGATGAATTGTCAACGATGTTCAAAAACACGGTAGATGATGCATTCGCATACGCCATGATTAACGATACCCAATTGATGGAAACCACAAAAGGGACATTGTTCGGTGCTTATAATGCCGTGACGGGGTACTTTCAAAACGTCCGAAACTACAAAAACCCTGAAGCAAAACTACAGAGCATCGTTCTGGGCGGCACTGCACAGCTCAAAACCCAAAAGGCATTTGAACTATGCATTTCATTTGAGAAAATTGGTGCAGATGTGTTTGAACTGAATTAATAAAACTTTTAGAGGTGGCAGTCCGGCAAAAGTCTGCCACCTAAAATTAACCCTAAAAGATGTAAAAATGAAAACACTAAATCAAATGGATAACCTAGATAGAGCCTATCTACTTGCCAACCTTTTTCCCGATGAAATTAAAAATCTGACGGATTTCATCAAAAAAGAAGCAGATTTCTACCAAGATAACAAGGAACAGATTTTAAAGGATTGGACAGCAAAGCATATTACTGCCGAACTATGGTACAATCTAATAGACTTTTTTGAGCGTAGATACAAAAAGAACGGTACAAGACTGTATAAAAATAAAAAAACGTTCAGGGATCAACTTTTTGACGGTTACGATGCGCTGTTCAGCATCAATGCCCTCGTCAATTTTACAGCACAGCCACAGTGTTCTAAAAAGCTAAAATATGCGATTTACTTGCTATTTGGAGACAATTTACTTGTAACGATAGACCTAAAATCTCAGGGATGAAACCAACAGCAAAAATTACGGAGTTTATGTTTCTAAAGGTCTACAGTGAGATAGGACGCAACAATTTTGAAATTGCTATCGTCAACCTCTCCAAAGACTGGCTCAATAGAACGAAAGAAACAATGGAACTAGTGGAAATGCTTGGAATCAACCCTATAATGGGGTATATCGCAAAAAAAGAACATACTGTTCGGTTTCTCGTTCATGAGTCTACGCGTATGCCTTTTTATGAACAGTGGTTCGGTGAAAATGAACTCACTTTTGTTGAAGCAGATGCGCAGGAAATAGAATGGTTATGCAATGAAAATGGATTTGTAAAGAGCGATGTATTACTCGTCCATTCTAATGGAATGGCTCGCTATCAAGCATTCGAAGACATCCGCCTCAGGACATCTGAGTTCGACCTGAAATTGATTCAGGAAATATTAACCCATCAAAATTAATGATTATGACACGTTCAAATCTTCATATCACATTAAGCAACGGCGAAGAAATTATATGTGTTGCCGACAGCACGAGTGCCCCCGAACAGGGTTATATCGTAGAGGAAATTCTAACGCCCTTACTCACATTAAGCAATAGTAAAAGAGAACTTTCTTTAATCAAAAAGCACTGCACAATGGACGAGAGACGGGCAAATGCGTCTTACCGCTATTACATCAACCTCAAAACCAAAACAGTTACCCTGTTCGAGGAAATTTATAACTACCGTACAGACCGATTTAAAAAAGGCAAGGATTTAACAGAACGCTATACAAGCTACTTAAAAACCTTAAATAATGGAAACCATGAAAAAGGAAAATGAAACAGCGTTTCAGGCGCTCACCATTATCGCTGAAATGGTAATGAAATTCGGACAGCTCTATGTCCTCAATATATCATCCGAAGATTGGGAGCATCTACAGTCCGTCGGGAACGGGCTTGAAAAGGTCATTCACGATAATGGCTACCGAATGAACTACGATAAAAATATTAAGCAGAACATTATTAAAAGATAACAATGGATACTTTGGCAAAATACAAGTTCGCAGATTGGTTATACAACAGGTTTGTCGAAAACTATAAAAATCAAAATGTCGTGGAAGCGTTCATTTTCTTGGACATCCTTTCACGCTATCAGCTATTTGCACAGGAAATACGCAAACTTTCTGACCAACGAAGACATATCAAAGAACTGCACAGAACCGTCACTAAGGCACTGAAAGAAGGAACAGCGCACAGACTTCACCTTGCAGGCGAAGAAGGAACAGCAGAATTTAATAAGGTAATGGCAGAATATGAAGCACAATTAAGGGAAATCGGTCTTTCCGAATCATACATCACCGACCGTGTAAGCGACAAAAAAATGAATTATTATGGAAGCAACTAATTTTTTCAGACAGATTGCGAAAATGGAAATGAACAGCAAATTGATGCTAACCATTACCAAAGCAACAGAAAATATAATTATCGTTTCGATATTGATCGAAAATGACAGTTGTGGGGACAAGGCTAAAAACCTGATTCCTCCCTTTAACCTGAAAGGTACGCCCGAAGAACTTGACGAGGGATTTTTTTCCCACATCAAAAAACCTGTTCAGACAGCTTCTGGCCTGCTCTCCAATATGGAACATTTTATGAAACAGGTAGAACTTGCTCAGGCTAATTCTGCGATGGAAAAACAAAACTCCAATAAGGAACAAAAGGACAAAGACAACAGAAACAAGAAATATAATGAAGCCATGCTAAAAGCGAATGCCTTTGAAAAGGAGGGAAAATACAAAGATGCTTGGACTGCACTCCCTAAAGTCGGGGATTATCCTGAACATTCCGAAGTTATCAAAAACAAACAGGAAATCTATGAAAGACAGTTTGCCCCTAGCCTATTTTCAGATACAGGAAAAGAAACAGTCGAAATAACTCACGAGAATAACCCTTAAAATCAATAGTATGTTAGTAGCAACAGAACTTCCAAGAGTATTCGTACTCAAAGAGAAAGAACAGGAAATCAGGCTTGACGACCCTGAGCCAAAATGGAGCGTACAGGCAGTCCTGAATTTTTATTCAAATAACTATCCTGCACTCACCACAGCAAAAATTTCACGTCCAACGATTGCGGATGATACGATTCTCTATCGTTTTGAGACCGTCATCGGAACTAAAGGTTAACTAAAAAATCAAACACATGAATTATGCAAACACAATATCCCGAAACGGTAAAGCTAGCAAGAAAAGAAAACCAAGCGCAACTGCACAGACAGTTGGAGCAGTTCGGACGGTGGATGAGAAAACCAAAGGATGCAGGGGAAATACAAAAGGACAAACAGAAGTCCGTACCGCCTGCGATGTTGCCAATGCCTTTTTAGAAATGCGGTTTCCTCCAAGATTGCAGGAAACCGAAACTATACAGGACTGTGATAGATTAAAAATGGACAGGGATTTTAAAAAATCCCTGTCTCTAATCGCTAAAAAATTTAATCTTTCTTTACAGGATTGTGGAAATATCCCTTTTCCGTATAACATTGCTGAATCAATGGCAGACCTTAAAAAACAGCTTAAAAAAGCGGAGACGGATTGGAAAGAAGTCCGATTGATACATCATAATAATAGCACTTACTTTGCAAAGGAAGACAGATACGATACAGGAATGACTTTATACTATATCCCTGTAATTCCACTTTATAACATACTGCACAATTCGGCAACTGAACAGGCTAGTCAGCTTTTACTTTCTGTATATGCCTACATCTATCAGATTCTCGGTGTACCCTATTACAGAACTGATGATTGCTATTTGTACTCTATGTATGAAATGCTTGAAAATTGGATGTACGATGACGGTGCGGAGGAAGAGTTTATAGCCGACTTTAATGATGCTAAACGCATCGGTGATTTTATCAAAAAAATAATCAGTGACCCGATAAACCTGCACAGTTACACAAACCGCTTAAAAACATTTGTCGCAAAAACCGATTTTGATAAAAAATGCTTGACGGTTGCCAAGTCTTTTTATAAGATTTTTTGCGCCTATCCTAAAGTTCAAATCGATAGAAAATTCTATCCTTTGCGTTTCAGGGAAGGAATAGATATTGATGAGCGTGCGGTTTCATTGGATAACTATGTTTCTTTTTGCGCTTCGATTAAAGGTAGTTTATTTGAATCGCTCTGCCAGTCTGTTAACGACGATTTACAGGAATACTTCGAAATCGACGAACCAACACGCTTTATCCCCTACGATAACAGGAGAATAAAAGAAAACAATTTTGATTTTGAAAGCAAGGTTTTTAATGCCATTGATAGCCTTATTCAAATATGGCAGGAACATCAATACTAAAATTTAGAAATCATGGAAGATATTACAAACAGCTTTGGAACCTATTTTTACCCCTCAAGCGCATTGGTCTTTTATCAAAGCAATGGTGGCTTAAATGATACTTATGTCGAACACTTTGATATGGACAGTGATGGAGCGCCCGTTAATCCCCACCCCCTTACGATAGGTGAAGCAAAAAGATTGGCGACAGCGCTAAAAATTGATGAAGACAGTCTCAATCAGTTAAAATCAAATGGCATTTTACCCAATAACCTATTGTCATTTGACGCAAAATCAGCAACCATAATCTGGTATAGCAAAGCTCAAAAAAGAGAACTTTTATTTTCTGAGGGACTTGGAATAAAGTCAGGAACGGCACAAACCTCCTCTTTGGTTTGGATGGCAGACCGAGAATTACTCCATGTTTATGCATTAACCATCAATAGAAAACCAACAGCAAACACCGCCCTGCATTATGCTCCTTTTTTCAATGTATATGAAAGTGGTGAAGTCTGTATGGGAACGGTGGACATAAAAGCAACCGAAACAGGTTCTATAAAAGAGCTGATGACCTTGTGGGAAAACTATTTTTTTAATAGCTATTTCTCCCACATGATGGCTGACCATAATCCTGTTGACGGAAACTGTGTACTGCTATGGGAAAGCCTAATCGGAACTGATACCATGTTCCCAACTGATAGACTTATCAAAAGCAATCAAAAACTTAAAGATATATTACGATGAGAACGCCAAAAACCAATGTCCATTTTTTGGACAATTACCTGCTAAGTCCAACAAACCCCATCCGTGTCAACGTAATCGGTGCAGGTGGAACAGGTTCAAAATTTATGACTGCGCTGATGGAAATCAACCACAGTTTATTGGAACTTAACCACCCAGGATTGGAGGTATATCTTTGGGATGACGATATGATAACCTCCGCAAACGTAGGTCGCCAAAGATATGCAGAATCAGAAAAGGGACTTTTCAAATCTCAGGCAATTATCAATAGGCTGAACCGTTGGTCGGGTACAAACTGGAAAGCCATAACAGAAAAATTCCAATGGGGTGAAGAAGGAGAAATTCCCCTCCATGCAGGTGCATCAATTTATGTATCCTGTGTTGATACCGTGGGTTCAAGATTTACGATTGCAGAAATATTACAGGAACTAAACAGCAAATACGCAAACCACAGGGATAAAGGAAGGTATTGGTTAGACCTTGGGAACACCAAATACACAGGTCAGGCAATACTGTCAACCATCGGAAAAATAGAGCAGCCCACATCAAAGAAGTTTAAAACCTTTGATTCGCTTCCCTCCATTATTGCGGAATACGGTGATGCAATGCTCAGTTCTGAAAAAGAGGATAACACACCAAGTTGCTCTCTGGCTGAAGCTCTTTTAAAACAAGACCTTTTTATCAACAGTACCATTGCGCAAATGGGAGCTTCCCTCCTTTGGAATATGTTTAAAACGGGAATGACAGAAAATAGAGGCTTCTTTTTAAATCTAAAGAATTTTAGAACACAACCTATTTGCGTTGGCAGTTGAAAAACTGCCGGCGCCAAAATTCGGCTCCTCCTATGGTCGGAACCGAATTTTGGCAAAAAAGCGGTGCAACCAGTTTTAAAAATAGCACCCGCTGAGCCATTCCATTTTGAAAACCGCTTGCGGTTCGTTCATTATTTTGGTTTGTTTTCTTCTAACAACTAAATTCTGTTTATCAATTTATATTTTTTTGCTAATTCTGTTAACATACACCACCCAAAATTTACCATGATTTTAAAAGAAAATCTATTTATAAAAAGGATTATTTAAAAAGTTTATAAACAAAAAAAGCACCGACGGGTGCTTTTTAAAGTTCATTTAATGCTATAATTTATATTTATCCAGCCTTCCAAAAAATAAACTCTTATGTTTATTTTAGACATTAATTTTATTATAAAATCGATTTTCTGTTAATGTCAGAAATATCAATTTCATTTTCTTCTAACAATGTTTCTAAAGCATCAGAACCTTTTTGCTTAAATAATTCAAACTCAGGTTCTGATATCGGTATAGCAAGAAGAAAATGGACTTCTTCATTTTGTACCATAAAATCTTCAAGTTTATCCTCCCACAAATACGGTGTAGTAAAATAAATATGTTTCATTTCAGAAGCGGGGTAATACATTTCAACGAGTTTTTCAAAAACCACCCCTTCAGAAACCTTCCATTGATCTTTAATGCAAAAAAAAGCACTTGTGCTCAAAATATTCCCCACTTTATCTTGCGCCGAATATCCTGAAATCATTAATTCGTACTTTTTATCTGCTACAGAATAGTCAGACAATCCAATTGTAGCATAAAAAATAACATTTTTATCTAAAGGATCGGGACACTCCATAATGAAAATGGCATGTTCACCTGTATCATCTCCGTATTTAATGACTTTTGGTTCTGTACCTATTATTGGGGAAAGCTTTTTGTATAATTCCTTTTGTCTTTCTGTTGGTTTCATATAGTAAATTTACTTAAATTATTCGAAATCGTCGGTATGATCCTCTAGTTTATGTGATCTATTTGTGTTCTGCGTCTCAGGACGATAATGATCTGGATTATTATGTTCATCAATAAATTTTTTACGTGAAATTTCTCTTTCTGCTGCATCTTTTTGATGTTTTCTAAATTCGTGTTTAGGTTTATGACCCATATCCCATTCGCTATCAAATGGTATTTCTTCCTTCGTCAAAGGATCTTTTACAATTCCATCCTCCTTCGCACCATCATAAGCTTTCTTCCTTACACCTTTTCTAAATCCTGATGGCCGCTCGTAATACCATTTTCCATAATCTGTCAAGGTACCATCAGCATTTTTAACAGGATACTCTGGTAGCTTGGGTCTTTTCCCGCCTTTCTTTATTGCCTCAGCAGCCAATTCATCAATATCCTTCGTTACAACAGCAGCTATATCATCACTCTCTTTTTTAGCTAACTGCTCCAATGTCTCTGCGATTCCTCTTTTAGTTCCTGCTTCCAATGCTTCTTTACCCGCTTTTTCAGCTCCAGCCTCGGCAACTTCCTTTACAGTCTTTTCAACAACGACTTCTGCACCTTCTTTTAAAGCTGTCTTACCTGCGGTAACTGCCACTGAGCCACCAGCAGTGTACACAGCTGCGACAGCATCTGGTATAAATTCTCCAACTGTAGTACCGATCTTCCGAGGATTTTTAGCGATCCATTCGCCCGTATCCTGAGCTCCCTTGACAATATCATTTCCAAGCTTGTCCCAATTCTCTTCCTTGGAAGCCCAATCCCATGTTGAATTTGCTGCTTTTTCTAGATTCCCCGGTGTCGTACTCCATTTGTATGCCTCATTAAGTCCTTTAGTGGTCGCCTCATACCCCTCTTTCACCATTCCTCCTAAAGCTTCGGCAGTACCTACCGGGTCTTGCCCAACCTGATAGATAACTTCCCCAAGCCCGACTACTCCATTCACCGCCCCTTCAACTAATCCCGTTCCAAGATCATCAAACCAATCCTTAGCCCCTGCAATAGGTTTCATCCAGTCAGGAATCATCTTATCCCTTTCAGCTCGATTTTCTTTTGTTTTTTGTTCAAGCCAGTCAAATCCTTCTTTGATGTAATCGCTGGGCATCTTCCCTTCTCCTATACCATAAGCAACGGCGGAAGCCCTATCAAAAAATATACTGATCTTACCTCCAAAAATACAATTGCAGGTAGAATCTTCTAGAAGCATCCTGTTTCCGTTAATTTTTACACCATCCTTTGGATTATCCCATTGCAAGGTAGTAGGTAAACAGGTTACCCCCGTAGCCCATTTTGCAGGACAGGTACAGAGTCCCATTGGTTTAAGGTGAAAGAAAGGTAACTTATCTGCTTCGGTTGCCATTGGCACCGCATATATTGTCGTATTTTTGTTAAAGCTAACCCGTAATGTCGATGGGCTCGTTCCTTTATCGCAGGCGAGAAAAGCACCCTCTGGCACATACTTTTTTGCCATGATCCACTTATTTATAATTAACGTTCTTAACGCAGGTGCAGATTTCTACCAATTTGGTCTTTCTAAAAATCCGCTCCAATTCACTTAGGTTTTCTTTCGACTCCAAGACCGTGAAATCAGGAATCTTTAATATTTCCGATACCAGACAACCTGATAAACGTTTAATCTTTACGTCGTCGGCATAGATATCTAGACAGTTTAGTTCTGCTAGTTTATCGGCATCCTTACTGCTCAGTAGTATAAAGTATCGGTCATTTTGAAAGACAAGATCCTCTATCTTAAAAATCATATTGCTTTTAAAATATTTCTTTCTTCACGGTACAGCGTACCAGGAATTTCCGCTATACTCATGCACATACTCTGTTCAGACCAAGGCCATTCATCCAAACGGTATCTTTCGATGTAACCTAACTGTAGCTGTGTTGGGACACGTGGCCTATTTTTCAGAATCCTGATCATGGCTGTAACTTTCTCCTGTTCAAACTTTTCATCGTCAATTGTCCCCTGAACTTCGATTTGGATTTTACCATCTTCTAATTCTGTAAGTGTCTCCACAGTATTAATAGGAACCATTTTTGCCGCCAAAAAATTGGGAAGTTCACGATAACCAGTTGTCTCTTCGTCTTTTTTTAACTGATTTGCATGAATACCAGGAAATAGAAGCAGATAAGGCTGTGCAAATCGCAAAGCATCCGATAAGTTGTCTGCGTTTTCCAAAAGTTCATTAATACCTGTGATAAAAATATCTTTGTGCGGATCTTTCTTATGTTCTTTTATAAGCTCCGGTTTAATTTTTTCCCACTTCATGCGTATATCTTCCATATTTAAGATTGTACCTAATTGCCCTTTTTCATTTAGGGTAAAAATCAGTTCATTCCTTATCTCATGAATATCCCCCACCCAACTGTACAAGCCAGTAGCATTACTCTGTTTATATCGGATTATATTTATTTTAAAAGTGGGAACTCCTTCGCTGACGGACAATAACTTTACATCGAGACCAATTTCCAAATGATTTTCATTGCGCAAACCCTGAAATTGATAGCGCTCTTCCCTGAGGAAAGCATACTTTCTTGTTTTCCCACTATCCTGAATATTGAACTCCATAATTATCCTTTATTAATTTCTACATCTGCTCCTGTAATATTGGTTGGCCCACTTGAATTGATCTTGGAAGATTTACTGTCAACAGCTAAGTCAGCGTCGGTCTTGATATCCAAGTTACCATTGCTATGAATAGTAAATGTTCCAGCAGTCGCATCGAAACTGATGTTTCCATTGGTAACTGTTCCGGTAATCCCCTTTTTGTCGATGACAATTTTATTTCCGCCAACCTGAAAGGTTATACTTGTCTTGCCGTCAAGCGTAATATTACCTGCAGCATCCATATTTAAGAGAGATTGTGGCGGTGCATTTTTTTTACCGCCGACATTAATAGAACTATTGCTGCCAGCATTAACACTATGGGCTGTTTTTGCATTTGTTGTGGCATTTCCAGCTCCGTCGAAATGCATGTTTGCTCCGCCCTGGTCCTGTAGGTTCATGGAACCTGCACCATTATGAAATTTCAATTCTGCTCCGCTCCTACCACTGAAACTCATTACATTATTACCTTCACCACCACCTGCGCCAACTTTTCCATGAAACATGCCTCCCATAACAAATGGCCGATCGGGATGCAGATGGACAAAATTTACAATAACCTGATCCCCCACTTCTGGTACAGACATAAAGCCACGGTTTTTGCTGACCTTATCGCTACTACCCGCATCGGGAGACATTACTCGGATAAATTCGGTTGAATCTTTTCCACGCTGCCAGTCCAGTTGCACCTGTACGCGCCCTTGATTGAGTGGATCTGTATTTGACATTACTTTCCCAAATTGGGGTTCCGCAGTTGGAACTACAAATTCGGGTCTTGGGATAAATCCTGTATCGGATGCAATCGCTTGAAATGAACCATCATAGTAACCACGAGCGTCAACTTCGTGCGTAACTTCAATAAGCATCAGTTTTGTAAAGTATGAAGTTTCGCTACTATCAGCTTTTCTCATCTCAATATCTGCTATACAACCAGGATGAAGAAACGGAACTGTCGTATTTCCCGAGGTGACAAAAACTTCCGACGCTTTGCTCCCGGCAGTACCTTTCTGCGATGCATCAATATCCATAAAGGTTGCTGCTTTTATAGGGGCAACACGTAAAGATGGTGTTTGAAAAGTCCGTTCAGAAATCTCATATGCTCTTTTGGCAATATCTGATTTATGGTCAATTTTGGTTTTTCCACCAGCGAACTTTTCATCTTTACTGCTGTTATAACCATAGAATGTTGGATTTACATGCTGCGCCTTCATTTTGATTTTCACATCAGTCAGATTGCTACCATAAGTAAGTACAACGGGTTTCTCCTGCGGTGGTAGCTGTCCAAAATGAAGAACTTCACCATCATAGAAAAATTGTTCACCATAAGCTTCTGCTATTCTAGCCAGATAGTTATAATGTGTCTCCTCGTACTGACAACTATACGGTACATTTCCATAGCGGGAATCAACCCTGAAATCAAATTTGTCAGCACCTAAGCCTTCTTTGATGACTTCACTTGCTATACTATTTAGACTGATGGGTTTTGATCCGCCAAAACTCTGGATATGCGGCGCTGCATCCAATAATATTGTGGGGCTACAGCCTGTCATGACAAGATTGCCCAGACTTCCTTTTTCCTGACTAAAACCTACTTCTGTAATAACTCCTACAAAATTTCTTTCGGGGCTATTGTCTACATCTTTATATTTAAAGACAATGGTTATTCTCTTTCCCAGAAAATTTTGCGCCTCTTCTAGATTGTGATTTTCCGCAGCTCCTAAGGTATCATGAGCAAGTGTAAGCTCAAACTCATGATGCTTCACAGCACTTTGGGTTAGTTTAAAGTGCTTGAAATATTTGATTTCTTTTCCATCGACAAAAATATCGAGCTTAACTACCCTATTGATACCTGCAATTGCATTTTCAGGAATCCCTGCTGCATTAAATATTTTGGAAGTAGGCTGGTTTGCCCAAACTTTTTCCTTGAGGGTGGTGGGGTCATTTGGTAATAATGGCTGATTCAGAAACTGCCGCCCTGTGTCAGTTATATTTTTTGCTTGTTTAAGATACTCTTTTTGTGGACCCGGAATTTTGGTAACGTTATCTAAATTGACGTCACTTAACGAATCCAAAACGTTTTTCTTGGATGAATCTATTCCTTTACTGGAAAGATTATCTTCTTGTTGAAACATGATAACATAATTTTTTTCGGTTGTGTTATTTAAAAAGGTTTATCACCGAGCGGTGAATTCAATTACCAGAGCTACAAATCAATAAGCACGTAGTACTTTCACAAGGCTATCGTAGTGGGGATCTGATAATGGTACGAAAAGAAATTCCGTGGGTTGAAATTACTCTTTAAGTATTAAGATACGCGAACTATTGTTGGGTTGTATTCATTCTTTTTCATAAGCAATTTAATGATTTTTGTTTTGCAATATAATACCTTACAAATTCACGGCAAAATGATTTTGACATTATTTTAAAAATTGTCGTAATTCTACTAATCAGAGTTTTAAATGTAAATGTTGAAAAATAATGAACTTCAATCCGAGAAAAAGAATGCAAAAAAAATATTTAAATTACCCCACCATACTTATTTAACTATTTCTTCTATTGTAAACCGCAGTCGTATTTATTGGGAAACTGCTTCAATGGCAAGATTCTGATCCAGATCTAAATCATATTTACGTCTCTTTATGAATTCTGATGGACCTATTCCATTGATCTCTTTGAAAAGTTTTGAAAAATGATTTCTTGAGGCCATACCACATTCTTCTGCAAGCGTTTCGATCTTATATTTACGGTATTCTGAGTCATTATACAGTTTATCAGTTATATAACTGATCCTCAGATCTATTAAGTATTTTGTAAAATTCATGCCTTTGTATTCATTCACTATCTGTGAAAGATAGAAATGATTAGTATCGAATTTATCTGCCAATCTATGCTGTGTAAGACCGCTTTCCCTAAAGCCTCCCTTTTCCTCAAAGTCCTTTAATTTATGCAGTATTTCTTCTACAACTTTGGGGTCGATTTCAAGTTTATTCTCATCATGCTTTTCCTCTATTTTGATGGCCATATTGGCGTTATCCCTAGCTTTGATCTTTTGCTCCAGATTATCATATTTGCTTCGCAACCTTTTTTCTCTTCTTTTATAAAATAGCATTGTGGCTGCAAAAGTTACTGCCACGGTACCTAAACCCCATTGAGCCACTTTGTCTCTAACGGATCTATTTTCAAGCCGCTTCTTATCTTCTTTCAATATACGTGTATCATACTCCTTACTAATCTTTCTGGACAAATAATTGAAATCCCTGAATAGGACACTATCTACTTTTAAAAGCTGATTGGTATAATATAATTGCTTTTCTACATCACTATTTGATTTGTAATGATCAATCAAAAGTTCATAGGTATCTCGAACCTCGGGAACAATGAAAGCCTGCTTTTGAAAAATGGAATCGACTTTTTCAAAGTTTTTTAAAGCGTGGGGTTCATCACCCAATTTAAGGTAGGATTTCCCCAAATATGAATAGTTTACAGCTAACCACGAAAAATCATTAATTTTTGATAACGCTACCGATGAAGCGATAAGCGAGGCGATAGCAGTTGAAAACTCCTTTTTCCTAAACTCAGAGATACCTTTTTCTTTCAAAAAATAACCAGCTTCCTGCCTATGCTCACGGCTAGCACCAATTTCAGAAAGCCCGACATTGACAATTGAATCGGCAAGATTGAATTGTCCCATGTTTCTATAACAGATAGCCATCTGATGAAGGCCGTTAAAGTACCCTCTTCGCGCATCAAATAGTATTGTCGGATGCTGGTTTCTACTTATTTCAGCACCAAAATGATTGCGCGTTTTTATAAAAAGAGGCAGTGCCTCATCGTAGTAACCCATATAACTCTTTACTACACCGATCAGATAATTTAGCCTGTTCTGATAATATGGATCAGTACCATTCTTGGCATATTTGACTGCTAAAAGAAACTCATCTAATGCCAATTGATACTTCTTAAAGTGGAAATAATAGACAACTCCCTTCTCAAGGAATGCAGAACTAACTAAAGCTTCTTTGCGTGAAAATTTGGCAGCAATTATTGTACTATCCGCATATTTAAGTTTTACGTTACGATCAGCAGAGAATTCGACACCATCTGCATATCCCTGATACAATTTATCATAATCCTTATCCTTTTTTGCCTCAGCAATGTACTGACGAATGAATGGAAGTGCCCTGACATCATTCTCCGAAAACACTTCATAATTTCTCCGAATATAGTAATACTTACTGTACTCTTCTTTTTGGGCACAGAGAAATTCACAGTGTAATAAACATAAAACAATTATGATATGAAAATAGGAGAATTTCATAGGTCAAGTTTGTATAAAATTAGTAAAAATCGCCAAACCATGATTTATCAATAACGAAAATCTGCAACCTACCACAAAAACATCATAAAACATTGATTTTCAAAATAATAACAATGCTCAAATTGAACAATTTGCGCATTCAAATTGTTCAACGTGCGCAGTAAACAGTTTTTCCGTCTTCCAATGCCCTCTACCTTCGCTCTTGAATTCGAAATAACCGGCCGGGATAATTCTTAAAATTTTTAACAAAATGAAAACTATTATCTCAACAATATTAATCATCGCAGGAGCGGTCATTTTACACTCCTGTCGAGAATCCGAAATTGAGGAACCGCTAGAACTGGAAAAACTGAATATTGTCAACTCAAAAACAGAAATGTCAAAAAATAGCGATACAATTCAAGCAGGAGTCGTTTCCAACGATGCCGACACTGATGAAACGATCAAAGACCCACCGATAAGACATGGTGGCCAATGGAGAACCTCGAAATAATGCTCGATTTAAACTGTGTGTGAAATGACCTTTCAACGTAAATCACAAAATACTCAAACCATGCGAACGAAAAACTTGATAGCCGAAACAATTATATTCTTACTCCTACTCATGTGGGCATATACATTTGTCAGTAAGGTTCTTGATTTTGATACTTTCAGAAGGCAGATTAATGGTGCATACCTATTATCGGCTTTGGGATCAGCTTTGCCTTACTTTCTACAGCTTCTGCATTTGTCACTTGTGATACTTCTGCTAAAGAAGTCTTGGAGGAAAATAGGACTTATTACCTCGCTATCTGTCATGCTGTTATATACAGGATATCTCATCTATATTTTAAAATTTGCGCCAAGCATACCATGTTCATGTATTTCGCTTTTTAGGGGGTTGATCTGGAATGATCAACTGTGGATTAATCTTGCGGTCCTGACGCTAAATATCATTGGTCTGATCATGTTTTCGTATAAAAGTCCGCCACACAGTAGTCATGTTCAGACCACGTACTAAATTTAAAACTAATAACCAAAACAGGGGAAGCCGAAAACCTGAAACCCAGAGTAGGCAAAAAACTAAAGTTTAGCTTTTTGATTTATAAAAGCACCAAACATCATGAAATCACTTAGAATTACCTTAGGAGTTGCAGCAATTGCACTAGGTACGTTTGCAGCATTCTCTTTTGCTCCTGCAAAAGCTGATCAAGACACCGGAATTTTTTATCGTAATGCTGATGGATCAATGGGAGAATCTTATGATCCTGTTTCGCATCCTTGCTCTGGTACTGTCACAGTTTGTGCTGAGGAGTATGATTTAGAAACGGAGTTACCAACCGGTCAAAATAAAATTTTCGGGGTTAGACAGCCCTAATTTTATAAAATAAGAGAGGATAATTAAATCCTCTCTTTATTTATTATTTCTTTTATAAACATTTCTCTATATAATTACGGAAAGCTCCGATATCTTTCATCGGGTGAGGTGGAATTCCAACAATCTTTCCCTGTTTATCTAAAACAATCAAAGTTGGAAATGCGTTGACATTTCCAAATTTTAAAACTGGATGATCATTTCTTCTACCTTCTGTGCTAAGTTGCAATGAACTAGGGACAGAATATATTCCAATACCACGTTTCCAGGTTGACACAGTTTTATCAACATTGATAGACACAAATTGAATCCTTTCATCTTTTAATTGATCTTCAATTTTTACTAATTCAGACACTAGCTGCTTACATGCTCCGCAACCTGTAAACCAAAAATCCAAAATAACAACTTTACCTTTCATTTGTTGCAAACTATGATAGACCCCATTAGTATCAATTAAATTAAAATTATAAAAAGCTTTTCCAGGTTTTAAAACATCTTTAAGTTTCTCAAATTCGGTAAAAACATCAATAAAGTGTCGATTTCGTTTGTTTGCATTTTCTAAATAATATCTATACATATCTTTCGATACTTGACCATACCAGTTTTGACGAAAGATGTTTATTGTAAGATCAGAGAGGAGAAAATCCTTTACATATTCAATACTTCCAAACTCCTTAGAAATTAAAGAAGCATATTGCAGCGGATAATTGTAATGGAACATGTCATATCTATCTCCAATTTCATCTCTATTCGACAATGAAATATAATATGGAAGGATATGAAATCCACCAAAATAATCCAAAGTAGCACTATCAAGAAGAGGCGCAATTCGTTTCTTGTTTCGAACAAACTTATTAAATAAATAGCGTACAGAATCATCAAAATTCCACATACAATATTGTAAAAGCCCATCCAAAGTTTGATCGACCAATTGTGCCTTTGCCAAACGAAAATCCCTTGCATACTTATTACTTTCACGATCAAATGTTGAATCAATTATATTAAGAGAGTTATCAAGTTCAATGAACTTTTCTTCCATAGTTTTCTTTCGATAAGACTTTTTATATACGTAGCTAGAGAACATTTTTTTTGCTGTTTTTTTTACAATCAAAATTTTTTCAGACCCTCTGCCAGATATTTCCATATTGACCAAACCCAACTTATCATCTCGAAGCGTAAAATTTAAACTGTCACCAGGATTTATTAAAACACCAAAAGAGCCGGGAACTAATAAATCACTTCTGTCATTCAAGTATAGGTATGCCTGAGAAGTTTCATTTAGTGGGAAATCAAAGTGGAAATTACCGTCAGTTGCTTTTAAGACATAGTTTTTTGCAGTATTGACCGCAAAAAATCCATTACTAACAATTAACTCTAAACTATTAACCGAATCTTTGAAATTTTCAAGCCTTACATTGAGCAAGGTTCTTTTTTGAGCAATTGAATGCTGGGCCATAAGTAAATACAGCATTGAAATATATAGTAATTTTTTCATGATTTATGTATCTATTTGAATGGATCAGTTCTGATCTAATCCGTTGTAATCGATAATATATTGAGGTATTGGAAATACATAACGTTTATCATTCGGTGGTAGAGTAAAAGTTTTATTTCCAATAATTTTTATGAGAGTTTTTGCATGCCGCGCATCTTTATTAAGTCTCTTCAGGTCTTGAAAACGTAATCCTCTTTTTAACAATTCCTTTCTTCTTTCAACAAGTATTATATCAAGAGCATCGGAATCTGATGTTGCCGTTATAGGAGTAAATGTTCCCGTTTTATATCTTTTTACCAACAGTGTATTAAGGAATTCTAAGGCTTTTACTCTATCTCCCATTCTGGCAGCACACTCTGCTGCTATTAGAAAAATTTCATCCGTTGCAGTGCCGCCAAGATTATTTCCCAATGGCGATCCACGCCAAATATTTTTTCCATCCAGAGTTTTAAAGTATAATATCTTTCTGAGATCATTATCACTATATAGTTTAAACAGTTCCTGCGGAATCGAAGATGATAATCCAACTGCTGTTTCATATGCTGTGACCGATTCAATCATTATATGTACTTCCTTACTTTTTGCAAGAAAAGGGCGTGCATCCGTAGGATTAAAGGTATTGTAATCATCTAGAACAGAATAAAATTTTAAGGAATTTTGAGCGGCATCATATGCCTTACTGTAATCATTCATATACAAATATGTACGTGCCAATAAAGCAGCAGCACCAGCATTAGTTATATGGGTTACAGATATTGCATTTTGAGGCAACAACGTAGCAGCTAAACTGAGATCTTCTGTTATTCTTTGATAGGTTTGCTTTAAAGTGCTCCTAAAAATTGGTTCGTTGATATCTTCATCTAATTTAAGTGGTATTCCCAGATCCGCACCTGCTGTTGAAGCATCATAATATTTACAAAAGGTCATTGCGAGATTTAAAAAAGCCCTAGACCGATGATATAATGCTGTGCCTTTTATACGATTATACAGTTCCTCATTACTAGAAGTTCTTGTTATTTTATCCAGTGCCTTCAATGTAACATTGCAGACTTGAATCTGAGCGTACGGTAGCTCCCACTCTTCTTGTGTAGTACCATACCCCAATTTTGGGAACACATCAACGGTCCAAGTCAATAATTTCCGTTCAAAATCAGTACTTAATGCATTATATTGTTCGAGCGACACGTCCAAATCGTCACAAGAAACTTCCATTGCCCCTCTCCCGTCATAAAGAAATTGACTTGAATTCATCAACAGACTAAGATCATTAAGTGTCGTAGGAACAACAAGTTTTATATCCTGCTTTTCCTCAAGCCATTCCTTAGAACATGATGGCATAAGTAACAAGATAGATATTGGTACTATTAATTTTATTATCATTTTCATAGCAGTCAATTTAAAAGTTACAATTAAGCCCTAAAGTAAAAGTCCGTATTGGCCTTGATGTCGGGAAATCAGGATCTAAATTTTCTTTGTTAGCCTTCCAGATCATAGCAACATTATTTACATAAGCAAAAAGACGTAAATTCTGAAGGTGAAATTTCTTCGCTATTTTCGAATCAAGGTTGTAAGAAAGATTAATATCTTGAAGTCTGATATGATCACCTTTACTTACTAGTACCTCGGAATTTAGATAATATTGGTCAGCGACATTCACTCCCGGATAGACCATTGCTGGAACGGTCGTCGTCAGCTCATCTCCTGGTTTTTGCCACCTTCTATAATAATCGCCATGTGCATAATAATTGCTATAGAGTGAAGAGTACATTATAGAATTTCGTTTAAAATAGTACCCAAAACGATAAGTAATATTAAACGATAGGTCGAAGTTTTTGTAGCTAACAGTATTCCGCAAAGCCCCAAAATATGGTGCGAGTGTATTGCCGTGATAAATAAGTCTATTCTCAGGATCCTCCGCCAATTGTTGTGTTATTTGAGCATATTGGGTCGATGGTTCGCCATCTAAGTACCCTCTGGCTTGACCTGTTTGCGGATCTAATCCTGCCCACGGATAAGAATAAATACCAAACAGCGATCTGCCAACAATGGGATTGTATAACGTTGCGTTTCTAATTATACTATTATCCGAGACAAAGTTGGGAAGACTTGTTGGTCGTTTATAAGCTGTAATGATATCTTTTGCATAAGAAAAAATTGCCGTTGTTTTCCAAGTAAAATATTTTGATTGAATATTTATAGAATTCAACTCAATATCAATACCATTTCCGGTCATATTGGCAACATTTCCACGAAATGACGCATATCCGGTAGTAGGATCTATATCTCCATTCCCTATAAGGTCTTTTCCTTTACGGTTAAAATATTCAATACTTCCAGAGAGCCTATTTTCTTTTGAAGCGAAATCAACACCGATATTAAACATCCGGTTACGCTCCCAACGAAGTTCATTATTGGGTGGTGTGACAAGATCAGCATTGGGTAAATTGTTATAATTGTTTTTTGAAATACGCGCCGTCGTATAAGCCGTAGTTGTTCTATCAATATTTCCACTATATCCGAAAGTCGATCTAAGACTTAATTGTGATAACCAATCGGAATGATAGAAATCCTCTTTGTTAATATTCCATTTGACACCCGTAGACCATAAAGGGACAGACTTTTGATTGGTCTTCACTCCAAAAAGATTGGATTGGTCTATGCGGGCACTAGCAGAAACAACATAGCGGAGATCATAATTATAAGCTCCGTTTAAATAGTATGAACGGATACGATCAACTGTACCAGAGTAGTTATCAAAATTTGATATCGTAGCAGTACCATTTCTTCCATATTGTGTAAAACGGGTTATATAATCAACTAAGATGCTCGAACCTACATTCGGATCAAAACCATATTGTCTTGAACTGATTCCGGTAGCTTTTGTTTCTCTGACCTCAAATCCAGCAATCGCATTAACCTGATGTTTGTTCCATTTTTGATCATAATTCAATTGAAACCGACCATTCAAAGCATTAAGTTCTGTATTTGTATTATCAAGCCGTCCACCCAGTGGTATGTTACGGGTCAAAATCCCATTGTTAATGGTAGTAAATCTATTGATCTGATCACGCATCAAATAACTGTCCTGATCATAATAGTTTCTTCGTCGACCCAACTGATTTTCGTATTGAAATCGTACTTCGGCAGAGAGAGCTGGAATAAAAGTGTACTTTATAGCGGTATTTAAGCGAAGTTCGGACTGTTTATATTTGTTATTCTGATAATCCAATTCTTCCAATGGTACAAAATCCCAATTGAGTAGTCCAGCAGTAAGTGCTTTCTCTTTTAAAACAGTACTTGCATCTTTAATTACCCGTACAGCATCCCCATTGTCATCAACCAATCGTGCATAGGGATACATTAATTCAGTACCCATATTGTTAAGCATTGAAATTAAGTTGGATGTAGATTGATTATTCTGGTTGTAAGCAAGACCCGCAGAAATTTCAAGTTTTTCTATTGGACGGAAGACCTGATTGCTGTTCAAGCTTATCCTGCTGAATACACTACCCTTTTCAGCACTTTGGTTTTTATCGAAGCCTGCTGAGAAATAATAGGTATATTTATTTGTTCCGCCATTAAAGTTTAGGGCATATTGCTGTTTGACGCTATTTCGATAGAGATACTTGCTTATATCATCCCGCAGATTGTTGTTTCGGAGTGCATCAATTTGATTTGTGGCTTGCTGTTCCGTCAATATACCGTTTTTCTGGTCATTCAAAATGCTGACCACAGGTGAATATGGTCTGTTTGCAGCAGTATTGCTGATAATAGTATTGTAAAAACCTTTGTCAAAGAGCATCTTTTCAATGTCAATGAAATCGGTTGGCTTTATTTGGGGGATGTAATTTAAATCAGGTTTCTGCCCGATCGTGACATTTGAAGTAAATCCTATGTTCATCGGCTGGTCTGCTCGTCCCTTTTTAGTTTTAATGACGATCACACCATTACCGGCACGAACTCCCCAGATCGAAGCGGCGGCTGCATCTTTCAAAATGTCAATATCCTCAATATCATTCGGATTGATATTGTTGATATCGCCTTCATATGGGAAGTTGTCAACAACTATTAATGGCTGATCGTTCCCAAAGATCGTAGCCTGTCCCCTTATCGTTAACTTAGGGCTTCCTGAACGCTCATCAAATAGTATAGAAGGAGCTATGCCTTTCAGCCTACTGATCACATCAGTTGAAACCTGTCTATTAAAGGTTGCATTATCCACCTTGGAAAAAGACCCCGTTGCTCTTTCCTTTGGAATAGATTGATACCCACTGGCAACAACCGAAACCTCATCGATGACATTGCTATTGCTTGTCAATGTTATCCGGTCAATATATTTTGCTGATACCGACAATGGCGCATAGCCTAAAAAGCTGATCTTTAGCTCAGATTCAGCATACTCCGCAGGCAATTCAAAATTTCCGTTGTTATCGGAGTTCGTCACAAAGTTGCTGCCCTTGACCTGAATGGTTGCACCAGCCAATGGATTGCCCTTTTCATCGACGATCTTTCCTTTTATGGTTTCCTTTTTTTTTGAATTGGTAGTATTCGGTGCTCTTCGCTCCTGCAATATGATGATGCCATCCGCAATTTCAAATGCGATCGGTTGGTTTGCAAAGAGTGTTCGTAATGTCTCTTCTAATGATGCATTTTTCAGGTTTACAGTAATGGGTCCAACTTTTTTGAGTAAATCCTCATTGTAGACAAAATCATATTTTGTCGCTTTCCGAATTTCTGAAATTGCTTTTGACAAGGGCGCTTTCTGCAAGGAAAGGCTAATCTGTTGAGCCTGTAAAGCCGTACCGCTGGCAAGCAGTATAAAGAGCGTTGCACTCTTTATACCATTGCGCAGAAGTTTTCTCCTGTGGGAAAACAGATCCACCCATGGCGGAATGTTTTTCTTGTTGGAAAAATCATGTTTTTTCATAGATTTGTGTAGGGTTAAAAAGTAATTTTCGTTGCTGGAAATTTATGATGTAGACCCGATCGCCGGAGTGCGCTAACACTCCGGCATATTTTCAGGCCAACATATGAAACTATAAATTCTTATTTCTGAATTTCAATCCTCCTTCCTTTCGTTAGGTTGATCTGTAAATCTGTAATTTTTTCAAGTGCATATAAAACACTGGAGAGTTTCTTTTCTCTTGAAATAGTTCCGTTTACCTTGATGTTTGGAATATTGTTGTAATCAACGTCAACATCATACCACCGTTCAATTTGTCTCAGGACTTCCTGCAGAGCTGCTCCTTTAAACTGAAACTCATTTGAAGTCCAAGCTGTAAAAGATTCGGTATCTACGGAATTTATCGCAAAACCGCTATTGACAAGCTTAGCTTGCTGGCCGGGAGCAAGTATCACAGTTGCCTTGTCACGGCTACTTAACAACTCAACTCGTCCGCTGACTAACGTTGTTCTGACAGCAGGTTCATTGGAATAACTGTTGATATTAAACTGAGTTCCAAGCACCTTCACCTGCTGTCCATTAGAAGCAACAATAAAAGGCTTTGCTTTGTCGTGCGCCACGTCGAAAAAGCCTTCCCCCTGCAATTCAACATACCTGTCTTTATCAGTGAACTTTGTAGGATATCGTAAAGATGACTCGGCATTTAGCCAGACTTTAGTGCCATCGGGAAGCGTTATCTTATACTGTCCCTTACGTGGCGTAGTGAGTGTCGCAAACTGTACCTTATTTACTGAAATGCTGGTGCCATCCATATAGGAAGTGCCCTGCTCATCTACTTTTATAGCTTTCTTATCCCCTGCGAGCGAAAGAACTTTCCCATCTTCAAATGTTAGCGTTGCTTTATCACTCCCCGGAAGAATATCTCCCGATAAGGTAGTTGTTGCGACTTCTGTAGATAAAATCTTGTCTGACTGATAAAATTTATAAAGCCATACTGAAATGGAAATCGTGAAAAGAATTGCTGCTGCTGTCATCAGCCTGAACCAGATGCTCATTGGCTTTGGCTTATCAAGTATTTTATTGAATCTTGCAAGTTCTTCCTTGGTTGTAGTACCTGATTTTTTCAGTTCGACAAGATCTCTAGCTAAACGGTGTTGATCCACCAGCTGTTGGAAAACTGCCCGATTGGATTCACTTTCTTCAATCCAGTCTTCAAGGAACTCCTTATCCCAATAGGGAAGTTTTTGTCCTGTAATATACTTATGAAGTAATTCCGTGATCTCAAATCCGTCGAACAACTCTTCTTCTTTCATGTCTCGCATTTAGTATAGAAACGGGAAACATATGGGACTTGTCCAAAAGAAAATGAAAATTTTAAAAATAAATTAGCAGAAGCGCGATTCCTTTATTTGAAAGGGTCTTTTTGAGTATTGAAATGGCACGCGCCTTCTGGCTGTTGACAGTGCTGACACTGATATTGAGTTCCTCGGAAATCTCTTTTGGAGTTGCTCCACCCATCAGTTTTTGCATAATGTTCCGACATTGTTCAGGAAGAAGCTCTATCGATTCGCTTAGTTCGCGAAGTACTTCAGTATGGATTATCTTGCTTAGGATATTCTCCTCATCATATTCCTCGAATTGGTTTGTAAGTTTCTCAAGCCTTTTTAATCGAACTTTCTCTTTTTCAATAACGTCTAAACACTTGTTCTTTGTAGATATATAAAGAAATGCTTTAATGCTCGCATAACTCCTAAAGGTCTCCCTTAGCTCAAAAGTTTTAAGCATAACATCCATAACGACCTCCTGTGCGTTAGCCTGATCAAAATTGATAAGTAGTCTATTGGCAAAAAAGATTAATGCCGGATGATAGAGTTGGAAAATCAGATTCATGGCAATTCTATCACCGCTTTGGAATCGTACGAGCAGTGCCTTTTCTTCGATCTCATGTCTGGATGTCATAATAGGGCTATTGGCAAATCAAAAGTAAAGTTAAACAATAAAAAACATTAAATGAAACACGCCTTGTTATCGAGTTAATTTTTAATATCTTGCATGAATAGTTTTGCATAATTTGTGATGGTATCAGTCTCAATTATGTATCACCGTATTAAAACTTATTAACCATTAAAATATGAACAGGACCCTGAATCTATTCGAGCAGCTGAAAGGAATCGATGAAGAAAAATTAAATGCTAAATTCAAAACCCTTCGCAATAACCTCTTCCGTGAAAAGTTGATACTAGAGAGATGGACTGAGAAATTTGAGGATAGAGACAACAAATTAATTAAAGAATTTCAACAAACATTTCACTCGAGTTTTTGGGAATTCTATCTTTATGCAGTCTTCACCGAGATGGGTTGCAAATTTGATTTTTCCAAAAATAGACCGGATTTTATAATTGACACCCCAAGCAGAATTTTAGTAGAAGCTGTCGCTTCGGAAATCAACAAGGTCAATGGCAGAAGCGAAAGTACCAGAAACGTCAATGATACTTCCTCAATGCTGCTCCCCCCTCACAAACAGCTTGACTTCTTTGAAGTATTGGATGAAGCGATCACAAGATACTCCAACTCAATATCGAAAAAAAACGGAAAATATAAAGAATATGTTAAGTGCCCTTGGGTTTCAGGTGACGAACCCTATGTTATTGCCGTCGGCTCTTATGCGCAGGTGAACTATGGTAGGGAATATATCTACCCTATGATGGCGTTGTTATTTGGCGAATATTACGATCCTTTACAAAAGAAATATATAGATAAAACTTTCATCAAAAAACCGGGTACTGATGTAAATATTCCTCTCGGTTTGTTCAGAGATAAGAAATTTAATGATATATCTGCGATATTGTTTTCCTGCACTATGACTCTGGGGAAACTTACATCTTTGGCAAACTCTAGCGAGGAATGGCCAGAGATCAATCATGTTGTCAACATCCGTCACGATTTTGAGGAACCTCATTACAAATTACAGGAAGTATCACCTGAAAACCCAGAATTTTTAACAGACGGCTTATTTGTCTTTCATAATCCCTACGCTAAAAACAAATTGGATCTTAACCTTTTCCGACAAACAAATGCTCTTCAGGTATATATACAGGACGGCGAGATGCTATTCGAGGGTGAAAACCTTCCAATTTATGCAAGGCACAACGCTTTCTTTCCATTTCCAAAAGAAGAATTGGATAGAATCGCACTTAATTTAAATTCTTAATGATAGATCAATATTTAGATCTATCAATTTTTTACTCTCGGAAGCCCGATCTCATGTTCTTGTGGGTAGGGCTTACGGTGAGTCATACTCACATCTTCTTTCATTCTTTGCTGTATTTCGTATTTTTTATCCTCATCGTGCGAATATCGTGGATCAGGAATAAATGGCATCTTTGCCATTTTAGTTATTGTAATCGTAGGAAAATGAAAGTCTACTTCTACCACCCCTAAAAGTAAATAGCAGCCACCTCCTTGAAATGGATACTTTTCAAGACAATCTGGAAAATGTGCCGTATCAAAATAATTTCCATTGACATCGACCCAGGTTCCAAAATACATTGTTCCCCTTTTCGTCGGAACATGTTTTCTAGAAATCAAATAGGCTAGCATTTTAACTTGCTTCTTATGATATTGAACAAGCTCATTGGCCATCACAGTTCCTCTGTACTTTGTCTGCAACAGATCAAAAGGTGTGCAAGACACCGGAAAAGATAAAATCTCAATCTCATCAAATGCATCTTCAAAGATGTTCCTTTTCAACTCTGGAAATTTAAATTCCTTCACAGGTTCTTCAAACAACGTTTCAAATCTACGTTCGGGTTTAAAGTCTCCAAGCAATACCCTTGCTTTTAATAATAGTTCATTCTTAGGAATTCCGCAAAATCGAAAAGCACCAATAAATATCAATATCTGCAACGTTTCTATACCAATAGGTATTCGTTTGATAAAATCTTCCATGGATTTGTATTGTCCATTTTTTCTCCTTTCTTCGGGAATCAATTGTCCGAGTCTCGATTCAACTTTTTCTAAATGCATAAATCCCAAATAGATCTCATCGCCATAAATCGTAGCTTGTTGCTCACTCCTGTTTACACATGGATTCATAATCTTTCCACCAGACATCCTTGCTTCATGAACATACACTTCCGTCCGGTAAAAACCACCCATATTATTGATAACTGACACCATAAACTCCAACGGATAGTATACTTTCAGATATAAACTCTGATAACTTTCTACAGCGTAAGATGCAGAATGTGCCTTGCAAAAAGAATACCCTGCAAATGATTCAATCTGTCGGTAAATCTCTGTACTCAATTCCTCAGGATGTCCCTGTTGTCTGCAAGATGCAAAAAAATCGTCTTTTACTTTTTGAAGTGCCGAAAGTGACCTACCTTTTCCGCTCATTGCCCTTCTGAGAATATCACCATCCGCTGCGGATACTCCCCCATAATGCAGCGCAATCTTAATAACATCTTCCTGGTACACCATGATGCCGTAGGTATCTCCGAGTTGCTCTTCAAAAACTTTATGGAAATATTCAAACTTATCTGGATTGTTGTGCCGAAAGATATATTCCCGCATCATGCCGCTCTGAGCGACCCCTGGACGTATAATAGACGATGCTGCCACCAGCACTTTATAGTTGTCACATTTTAACCTTCTCAGCAGCCCGCGCATCGCAGGACTTTCGATATAAAAACAACCTATTGTCCTTCCCTGGCTTAAAAACTCATTGCATTTTTCTTCATCCTTGGAAATGTTAGTGTCCTTAATGTTTACCTTAATTCCTCTTTTCTCTTCCAGAAGCCTAACTGTATCATTGATTGTACCCAGCCCCCGCTGGGATAAGATATCGAATTTCTCAAATCCGATTTCCTCTGCCACATGCATATCCCATTGTACGATCGGAAATCCCTTGGGCGGCATTTCCAGTGCGGTAAAATTTGTCAGGGGTTCTTCAGAAATAATAATCCCACAAGAATGCATGGAACGCTGATTTGGAAACTTTTCTAAGAGCTTTCCATATTTCTGAACTTGCTGCACTACCTCATCTCGAAATACCCTTTCAGGATATTTCGATAATTCATCGAGTTCCTCTTTCGGTAACCCAAACACCTTCCCTACCTCCCGGATAATGGATCGGTACTTAAACTCTACATTCGTTCCACAGAATGCAACGTAATCTTTGCCGTAACGGTCAAAGATATACTCCAATATAGTATCCCGATCCTGCCAGCTCCAATCGATATCAAAATCCGGTGGGCTTTTCCGGTTCTCATTTAAAAACCGCTCAAAATAGAGATCGAGTTCCAAGGGGCAGATATCGGTAATACCCAGACAGTAAGCGACAATACTATTTGCACCACTGCCCCTACCAACATGCATAAAACCCACACTATTACTATACCTGATAATATCCCATGTGATCAGGAAATATCCACTGAAATTAAGTTCATCAATAACTTTTAATTCCTTTTCGATCCGCTGTTTTGCCTGTCCATGACTTTTCCCATAACGTCTTTCCAGTCCAGTAAAAGCTAACCGTGTTAAAAGCCTCAGGTCATCTTTCTTAGAACCTGTATAAAATTTTCTATTGCGTGGTGTTTCGAATGTAAAGTCAAAACTGCACTCTGAAAGAATTACAGTTGTTTTCTGGATAATTTGCGGATAATTCCGGTAGGCATTTAAAATTACTTGTGGAGATTTTAAATATGCTGTTTTTGAGCAAATTTCGCTTTCTGGTAATTTAGAAAGCAACATATTATTATCAATAGCCCTCAAAATCCGGTGCAGATTGAATTCCTTCTTCGTGCTGAAAGTCACGGGGTGCAATATGACCATTTTGGGAATCAACCTACGATATTCTTTGCGGGTCAACATATTTAGCTCTTCCTCCTGAATTCCAATATATTCATTATCATTAAGCTGTTCAGGTCTGTGAGCATTCAGTGGATAAATGATAAAACAGTTTTCAAAATCTGGTCGCTCAGGTACATCGATACCATCACAATTATAAGATGTTAGAACCCGATTTACCTCTCCTATCCCTGTAAATTCTTTTGCAATGACAATATAGAGCAATTTACTCCCATTACGTATCTCAACACCAACAATCGGCTTTATTCCATTCCCTTCACATTTTTTCTTAAATTCATAAATGCCCGTAATCGTATTAATATCAGTAAGAACAAGCTCTTTAATACCCATTGCGGCTGCATGGCATACAAGAGCGTCAATGGATAACGTTCCATAACGTAGGCTGTGATAGGAATGACAGTTCAAATACATAGTTGAGCACTTAGCGTGAAAAATTAAAACCCACGGCTCTGCCGACCGCATCTTTTCCGAAACGATTCTTAATATTATCCATTGCCTGATACAAGCTGATGAGCTCAGCATTATCCTCAAATAAATTCATCTGATAACTACCGTGTACAAGATCAGTAAATCTTAAACCCACTAAACGGAGACGCATCCTTCGCACATATACTTTATCGAAAAGTTCAAGCGCAACTCTTGCCAAAGTATGATCAGATGATGTATAGCTTACACGGCTCTGTTTGGTTTCGGTGTCAAAGTTTGAATACCTGATCTTAATTACTACGGTTGCTGTCAACCATTTTTCCTGGCGAAGCTGATGCGCCAACTGTTCAGCCATTCCCGAAATAATACTTCTAACTTCATACACATCCATCGTATCGCTACTAAAGGTTCTTTCTTTCGAGATTGATTTTCTCTCTGAATATGGTATGACAGGAGTTTCATCAATTCCATTGGCTTTCTTCCATAGATCAACTCCATTCTTTCCGATCATCTGTTGGAGCACCTCAACCGGCATTTCTGATAACGTGCCTATAGTCCTTATTCCAACTCTTGAAAATAGCTGAAAAGTTGCATTCCCTACCATAGGCATTTTCTTGATCGACAAAGGGTTTAAAAATGAATGAACGCCTACAGAAGGTATCTCACGATGACCATGAGGTTTGGATTCCCCCGTACCAATTTTGCTCACTGTTTTATTTATTGACAAGGCATAACTGATCGGAAGTCCTGTTTCTTTTTCAATTCTGGCTCCTAACTCATTCGTCCATTTATATGCCCCAAAAAATTTATCCATACCGGAAAGGTCAAGATAAAACTCATCGATGGAAGCTTTCTCCATTACCGGTGCGCTTTCTTCAATAACTTCTGTAACAGTATGGGACATCTTACTGTACAATTCCATATCTCCCTTCACTACTTTAGCCTGTGGGCAAAGGCGTAGCGCCATTTTCATTGGCATAGCGGATCTAACGCCGAAAGTTCTTGCTTCATAACTACAGGAAGAAACCACACCACGGTCTCCTCCACCAATAATCAATGGGATACCATTAAGCTGTGAGTTTACAAGCCGCTCGCAGGAAACAAAGAAGGTATCTAAATCCATATGTACGATAGACCGATTCATGTTCACTAAATTATTTAGCAAAATTGAGAAGATTTATCACAATATATATTACTTTTGTTGTGATAAATTATCACAAAATGTCAACACTCTCTATTCTAGCGGATAACATAAGGTATTTGCGACTTAAACAGGCTCCTAATCTCTCACAAGAAAAAATTGCTGAGAAATTGATGATTTCCAGAGATTCATACGCAAAATATGAAACTGCGAAATACACTCCTCCCCTGGATGTATTGTTAGCTATTTCCCGCTATTATCATATCAGTACGGACCTATTATTGACTGTTGACCTCAGAAAATATAAACTGGAAGAAATGCTCAATCTGCCGGATAACAGAATTCTGCTTCCTATTAAGACAGACTCATTAGGGGAAAACAAGATAGAAATAGTTCCTTACAAAGCTAAAATGGGCTATCTTAAAGGGTATGCAGATCCTGAATACATCGAGGGATTACAGACAATGTCTCTTCCATTTCTAAGAAATGGTAAGTATAGGGCTTTTCCCGCAGAAGGCGATTCCATGCCCCCTTACAAAGATGGTACTTATGTTATTGGAGAATACGTAGAGCGTATTAGTGATATAAAATTAGGTAAAGTCTATCTCCTTATCACGCGAACCGATTTTATATTTAAGCGGATAGAAAGCGTAAATAAAAATTCCATCACCGTGAAATCAAATGAAAGCTTCTATGAAAACTATGAAATTCCCTTTTCCGACTTATGGGAAATCTGGCAACATGCTGGCAGCTATTCACCCCAGGAACTTGAGATTATCGACTTTGCAAGCGAAGATGTAAAATCAATGTTATTGAGATTAATGCAGGAAATAAAGGAATTAAAGGCAGCTATAAAGAATTGAGTGAATTTAGGAAAACAATCGGGAGCCTGTCACCTTAGGAGACTTCCGATTGTTTTTGAAGATAAGTGTTGCTATCACTTTCATATTTAACCCAAGCACAGCCTGAAATATAAACTGCAAATTCGGTATCCCCAATGTGGCAGATCGTAAACTCGTCCTCCCTATCCGTATTGAATTTTTTTGTAAATTCTACACCCCAAAAAATAAACTTTTTATTCTCTGGGAGCGATCCTAGCGTTATTTCTTTCGTCATTATCCCAAAAATAATAAACAAAACACAGAGATTTTACGGTTTACCGTAATTCTTTGAAATAATCAGATTTATATTTTGATCAGCTTTGATATAAAAGAAATATCCGAACTTTTAACAATGACCCTAATGCCAGAAGGATATTCAATCATGACTGGAGTTTCAGCATAGTTAGAATCTCCTTCCACTGCATTCCCATTCATTAATTCATTTCTCACAATCTCAAGTGTATGACTTTGCGGCGAAATTGGCTCATGAAAGGTTTCAGGGGCTTTCACTTGAACAGATAACATCGAATCGGATACACCATGCTGCTCCAGATATGGATTGATCGGTTTTCCGGTTTCCTTGTGCTTTAAATATGCAAAATAGCTATATGGACGTGGTGTAAAATTCAAAAGCCAGGCCGCCATTTCTGTAGCTAGTTCAGAAGTATTCTTGTCCTTTTTTAGGAAGTAAATTAAAGGCTTAAATTTTGCCGGATTAATCATTTTAACTTCCAAAAGCGAAACCTCGTCCTTCATCGACTTATCCATGAAATTTTTGAGTGTACGCATATCATAATGGTTCGAAATTTCCATGTAGCTCATAATACACTCATTTCTAACCTTCGCTGGAGTTAAGTACAGCATATTATTTGAAATTATCCCTTGTTCTTTGAGTATCAAATAATGGTTTCTTACAGCATCTCTATATTCATTCGTCATAATTTGAATTATTTATATGTCCTAACTATGATTTAAAGTTCATAATTTTTGGCATAATTTAATAATTGCGGACTGCTATAATACTATAATATCTTTTGTAAAAGGGAAATTTATTTGAGTCTACACTTAAAAACTAAACCGAACTAATGGGACAACCTCGTGTCTTCATATTTTTTTCGTTCAGTTTTCAAAGAAACCAACCATTCCAAATACATTCCTTCAGGCATATTTCGATAACCTATTTCATGAATATGCTTATATTCTTTATTCAACAAAGAAAGCAATTCTTTTGCTTTTGGTTCAGTAGCAACTAATTTTTGATATTGCTCCTTATGCGTTTCAGCTTTTAAAATCAATGCAGTCACTAAATAAGGATAAACCTCCAAAGCTCTTTCCGCACATTTCAGGGCGAAGCTTCCATCATTTTCGGGAAACGATCTCTTGTAGCCATTGGCAAGATCCACCAAACATAGGGCAAGGCTTTCACGATCAGTTAAAGCCTTCATATAAACACCATTCTGTATCGCATCCAAATGTATAAATCCCGATGCCATAAGCCATGCATCCTGTGGGAAAACACCACTCGTCAATTCCGTATTGTACCAACCTATTGACTTTATATTATGCTTAATATAGATGTGGTTTGGAGCAAGCGCCAAACTCGCATCAGCACCAATCTCTTCTGCAAGTATTTTATATAGGTATGGTAGAGAATTACAGTTACCTTTCTGCGTATTGACCAGTTTGGAAACAAAAAGGTTTGTTAGCTCTTTATGACCAAAAACGTCATTAAAATCATAAGAAAAGGGTTTATAATGAAGCGTATCCTTATTTATAACAATCGGTGTTTCTTGGCAGATAATTGAAAATATAGCGGCATATTTACTCACAGCTACTTTATCGTTTCCGTCATAGGTCAAGTCTCTACTTGCTATAATTTTTTTTGCAAAGTTGGCCATGAATTTTATTTTCCGGTTTACTTCGACTGTATCCAGCTTACCTTGATAATAAGCATCTTCAACACTTAGCACAGCACTTTTAAAACTATAAGCCTGTTTATCAGCCAACATATTATTTATCGTCTGAAAAGCATCATCGTAAAACTTATTTTGCTGTGCTTTGGCAAAATTGGTTATTGAAAGAACTAGGGTAATAATAAAGTATTTCATAATTTGGAACTCTTAATCATAAAGAGTATTAGATTTTATTGTTATCAAGATGATCAATGATTTCGATCACCAATACATCATCGGTTTTTTTATCATATTTCGCAAGGAACAAATCTATTAGTCGGCTTAATTCCTTCAACGAGCACAGACGTTCATAACTAATGTTATCCTCTTTTAGCAATTCTCCCATGCCTCTTTTTGACTTAAAAAACCGATATTCTGTATCTGTACTAACAGAATGTTCTGCAAAAATTATAATCTTGTCAAAATCCAGCTCTATATACTGATCGCCTAACAAGGTAGCTAGTGAATTGCGTCTGATTGCTTTAATAATATCTTCTAATTTCATCTCTATTCGCATTTCATAATTAATTTCATTCAACAAGGTTCAATACTTTCCAGCCATCTTTGCCAGAATACCATACCCACAGCCTATTTATCGTAACTGTACCGTCACTGTAAATAACCTTCTCCTCTATTAATTGCTGATCTTCCCTTTGATATTCAATGGTGAAAACCCTGTCTAAACCTTCAAATTTTGGAAACCCATTTAACTCTAACTCTTCAAAAAATGATACTTTCAAGGCTGATGTTATCATCTCATGGGTCTTCTCATTAATTTCTACAGAATGTTCTATCATAATATTCTCAGCTTCCTTTCTGAAATCTTTACAGGAAATAATTCCATCAAGATCTTTGTGACCATAAAACTCCTCAATACTTAAAATTGCACCTTCAGGCGTAGAACGATCTGGTCTGAAAAAATCATTACCCTCGTCAATTCGAAATCCACATTCTATTTCAAAATTGAGTTTTTCCTCTTCTCCCAACGTATTCCAATAATGTCTTATAGAGTAGCCTCCAAGCATTCTTTGCCCCTTAATAATCATCCAGTCTATAGCTGTATTTAAAGGGACTTTTTTCGGCTCATTATTTTCTGACAAAACTCCACGGTAATAGCTATCTTCAATCCTAATATTTTCTAACCAAACAAAAATGCCATTCTCATTCTGAAATTTGATCGCAGAATAACCAGAATAACCACTTTTAACTAGCTCGTTGAAATACCAGATTGTGTTTTTTGCTTTATATAATAAATAGAGATATTCTTGATTTACCTCTAACTGAAAACTTTTATTCATGTTTCACAGGTGAATGTCACCGTTGTTTTAGGGTTACATTATTATAGTCGAGCAGACATCTTTTAATTTATAACTTTACACATCGCATTTTTGGTTATACAATGCAGTTCAAACAGATCAATTTATCGAGGATTATTCATCACAAAATAGCTCTTATCCACTGTGCCGATTTCAAAAATCGTTTTGCTGTATCATCCCCCCATTGCGCCCCATAATCAAACTCAAAGTTTTTGCAATTGTCATTTTTCAAAACCGTATTGGCGGTTAGTAACAGCTTTTTACTATCAATAGTTCCTGAAAGCTCCTGAAATTTCTTTTTCCAACCTGCGGATGGATTAGCGCCACGCCCAGTATCAAAGAAATTAATAAGCTGAACTTTAATCTCAAAATCATCCCAATCATCTTCAGCAATTTCTAAATTAAAAATGCCATTCAAGATTTTATAACAGCCCTGCTGATTTTCCACTTGAAATTTTTTCAAATAATCAATTAATGCGACATCCTTAGACGAAACCAATTTTAAAATCTTTTTAAAACAGATAATATCATGGTGAAAGGTCTTTTGCTGAATAATGTGCAATATATTTTTCAAAATTGAAAACTTCTCATTGATTGTTGCCTGTATGAGAATACCACGAACATGTTCTATTTTTAGAATATCTTCTAAAAAATTACTATTTGGGGAAATAAAGTAATTCACTTTAAGATAAACCGTAGTATGAAAAAAATCTTCTGGCGAATAGACAGTCATCTTATCATTTACTAACTTGGCTATCAAATTATCTCTGAGTAATGCTCCTAACCTTGCTACATATAACGATCTTAAAAAAGCACCATTAAATTCATTATTATAATTCAATAACTTAGGCAAAATGTATTTATAGCTTTTTCGCTCAATTTCTGATGAAATCAGTTCGTTAAAAGCGATTTCGAGATCCTGTTCTGTTTTTAATTGTTCTTCCCTATCACTAGATGATTCTTTATGCTTAAAAAGTAATAAGTCAAACCAGTTTTGGATTTTAATGAAATCACTCTCAGAAATAGCTAGTTCCCTAGCCAAGATTCTTGATTTTGCCAGTTCATCTTTTTTAAAGATTAAATATTTATCATCCATCATCGATATCACTTAATAACTGCTTACCTTTATCAAAAACACTATTCTATATTATTCAGCACTTTCCATTCCTGAGCTTCTGAATAAGCCACCCATAATGTATTGTTTACTGTAACACCATCAGGATAAATTACCTTTTCTCGGATCAGACATTTATTATCATGCTTCTCCATTAAGATAAAATTCCGTTCTATATTATTAAAAGAGGGAAATCCATTAGACTCTAGGTCTTCAATGAAAGATGCCTTCAAGGTTCCCGCAATTTCAAGTTGTAGCTCCTCAGTAACGTTCACCGACCTTTCTTCTAACAAATGTTTAGCTTCCTCCATAAAGTCTTTACAGGATAAGACCCCCATCAAATTCTTTTCTGAATAAAAGTTTTCAATTGTGATAATTGCTCCTTCTGGCGTTACTAAATCTGGTTTAAAAAAATCATTGCCATCGTCAATTTTAACGCCAAAGTCATTATCAAATGAAACCTTAGTATCTTCATCGAGCGTATCTCTATAATGTCGTATCGTGTAGCCGCCAATCAAACGTCCATCTTCGATAATCATCCAATCAATTACATCATTAATTAATACTTGTTGAGAAATACCATTTTCAGCGAGTTCACCCACAAAATAAATATCTTCAATATTTACCTTTTCCAACCAGACATAAACTCCCTCTTTATTTTTAAATTTAACGGAGTTATATCCAGAAAACCCTGCATGAATCAACTCATTAAAATACCATAACGTGTTTGCTGCCTTATATAGGTTGTAATTATAAAGATCGTTTTCTTCGATTTTTGCACTATTATTCATTTCATATTTATTTTAATTACGCACACCCAGGTATTCCTGCGCATGGATCTTTGGGTTTGGAAACAGGCATTAAAACAGGAGCCGGAGGATTATTAACATTAATATTATCCTTTTTAATCGGCGGTGCTTGTTTCAATTTTAGATCATTCAATTTTGTATCAGGATTATTATTTATCGCATCTTTTGCTTTATCCCTCAGATTTCTAACTCCATTTAATGCCTCAGACTTTGGTATTTCATCAAGCAATTGCTTAATTTGTTCATTGAGCTTTGGATGGTTTCCATGCCTGCCTTCTCCAGTAGCTTTATTGAACTTCTCCACAGTCAGCTTATTTTCTTTTCCTTCAAATTTATAACCTTCTTCCCTTGCTTGCTTTACAATTTCGTGATTTTTATGTTGTCGCGGTATTAAATGATGCTCATTTGATACTTTTCCGGTTGTCTCAGAGGTTTTAGTAACAGTTTCGACAACTGGGCTGGGACGCACAGATGAATTCTCCAAAAGCGGCATTAAACGAAATAGTCCCCAACAGCATTCAACTGCATCTTCTGGCGCAAGCCCTGTTGGATCTTTAAATTTCACAGGGTTGTTAAATGACATGTTATATGGGGTCCAATCTGGGAACTCCTCACTTAGCGGATCGGGACTTATCCAACGACCATGTGTGTCTCCAATTGGTTGGGCATCTGGATCGTCAAGATCGACTTCCAGAAAATCGACAACCTCACCCTTTTTGACATTGAAACGTACTGATCCGATAGTGACAACACTATCCTGATCGTGAAATTCAAGGTATTTTCCCTTGCTTAATGTTGCGACTTTGGGATAGTACCCGTATTTTTTAAAAGGATTACCAGCAGCAATATTCTTTCTCCTTCTCTCGGCCTCTTCCGGACTAAGACTATCTCTAGTTTTTAGAACTTCCGCCATGTAAGGACGGGAGCGCTCTTCTTTTGTCAGCTTAACAGGATTGATCCACTCCTTTTTTTGGCTAACCTTTTTCTTGTGATTTACCTGCGCTTGGGAAAAGCTTAGCAGGAACAACGCAAGAAAAAATAAAATCTTTCTCATAATTTGTTTGTTTTTGGTTAATGGTTAATAATTCTCTAAGTATTCTATAATCTTTGGGCTTTTCCTTTTTTGGAGGCACCGGTTTTGGTCGTTCCTTCGCTTTCCTAAGTTTCTGCGCGTTTATGATTTTAATACGCTCGGCGATTTCGTCACTTTTTTGCTTGTTTTCTGTACTCCTTAATGAGCCAAGCCATTTTTCATATTGGTCAAGTGGCATCTGCGTAAAACCTGATTGGTCTATATAATCGAAGTCAGACTTAATTTGAAGAAATTGTTCTTCCAATGGTGGATAATTACGGATATTTTGTAGCTGTTCCTTATTTTCAGGATCAATACCAAATCTAGCACAGGCTTGCATAAAGCGCATTTGATCGGTATTGCTCTTCCATAGCGTAGCATTAATATTATTTGGATTTAATGCTAATGCTTTATCTAAAACTTTGGATACAAATTCATCATAACCATATTTATGAATATAACCACTGGCAAGATCAACATAGGTCTGTGATAAGATCTCCTGCTTACTTAGGTTCTGCATATACAATTTATTCTTTAATGCTTCAGCCTTGATATAGCCAGAATTAAGCACAAATGAATTGGCAGAAAACATTCCATTGGTGAGCTCTACACTTAGCATTTCACCATCAGCATCTTTAAACCGAATGTAGGAGTGATTAGGAGACATAACCAGATAAGCTTCTGCACCGATCTGTTCAGCTAAAATAAGGTATAACAAGGGCATCGAATGACATTGTCCTGTATTGGTTTTCATCAACTTGGAAACAAACATTTTGGAGTAGTCCTTTGCTCCCATATAATCTTCAAAATCATACTTCATTGCTTTATGCACTACTTTTCCGTTAAGTTTACTGTCCTCCGCGAAGTATTTGAAAATGGATAAGTTTTTAGAAACATTGTCGGAATCTTCAATCCCACTATTTTTTATTTCTTTACGAATGATATTTGTGGCTTTTTGGATTTGACCCTGATAAGTTGACTGGAAATTTTTATCATTGTTATTGTATGCATTTTCCACTATAAAAACTGCATCAGCAATTGAATAACTTTCAGAATCAAGTTTTGAAAGATGTTCAAATGCATTGTAATATGCGCTAGTTCCTTTCTTGCCTGACAATGGAGATAGCTTAAAATTTCTTGAAAATGCTTCCGCACGAATTTCTGCCATCTGACGTTCAACTTCTTTATTTAGATGCTCTTGATCGGACTGGTAATTAACTTTCTTCTGTGGATTTACATAATTTGGGTAATTATTCATTCTAGAAGACAAATTGGATGTCTCATTCCGAATCACCGGAACACTATTTAAATTAGCTTGCTGAGGGGTTTCAGGAAGTTTTGGTAATCGTTGGCCATAACAATAACATCCAACTATAAAATAGTAAAGTAAAATAATTTGTCTCATCGGTTTTTAATGTGTTCTTATAGGTCGATTTTGGCTTCGCAATATATTTATTTTATAAAAACTAAAACATAGGTGTTTTCACGGAATTTTGAATAATTCTCTCTGTTTAGCTTTTCATTTCTAATTCTTTAAAAACAAAATTAAACTGCGATAACGCCAAAACCTGTCGTAATATAATAGATGTTATTACGAATTTGCACTTATGTACTTTTAGGGGTAAAATACAAAAGGCATGGAACTATGACGCTATGTTAGAGAGGTACTGCGAGAACCCGACAACCATATAGACGACCTAGCCCATGCCCATATAATGGTACACGGGCGTAAGTCTGTCAAAAAATGGTTGTAAAGAAGATTCGCAGTTTTCTCTAACCAGTTGACAGCTTACGCTTTATTTTATTTTCGATAAATTTTAGGGTGTAAATATATAAATATTTTTTAAACGAAATTTAATTTCACCTTCAAAGGATGTAATTACATATATCTTAGACAATTATTGAGCAATTCCAATTTTACATAAAATTATTCAAATAATCGCAAGATTCAATGCAAATCTATCACAAAAATTAACTCATTCAATAAAATATAGTTAAATTTGTAAAGCGAGACCTCCGAAACCTTTTTAATGACTTTCTTCTCTAAACATATAACTGATGTCGAGGATATGTATAAATCCATATACAATACATATCGGGAACGTGTGTTTCAATACATCAGAGGAAAAGTTAAGGACAGAAATGATATTCGTGATATCGCACAAAATGTGTTTTTCCACCTATGGGAATATAGAGAGTCGCTGGGTGGTGCTAATACTGAAAATATAATTTTTAAGACCTGTAACCAAGAAATTTCAAAATTTTTCAAAACACAACGAAAACATGTATTTGAAAAAAATTATAATATTCCTGAAACACCTGATGATGCTGTCGATCAGCTGGATTCTAAACTCATTAAAGAACAACAACTGCAAGCAATGCAGGATAGCATTGAGTTACTTCCGACTTCAAGTAAGAAAATGTTCACAATGAACAAGCTTGAGGGCGTCACTCAGGAAAAAATTGCGGTTCAGCTTAATTTGTCAAAAAAAATTGTGCAAAAACAAATTTCAGACGCATTAGTTTTTCTTCAAAATTTTCACAAAAACTCTTAAAATAAGTTAAAGTCAGCTAAAAAGAGTTAAATAAATGCTCCCAGAGGGGATCTTTTTTCATTTCGTTCCTAAATGTAATAAAAGACCCTTTTCTATGAACAATAATGAACCTTACGTAGAACCACTCACCCCCCAGGAGGCAGAAGAGGATTGGCTCGCTATTATCGCTCGGATAAGAGCGCACGAAGTCAAAAAGAGAAAAAGAAAAATTACCCGCTTTGTATCTGCAATAGCAGCATCAATCCTGCTGTTAATCGGTACTATTATAACTTACAGAATTTATGTTTTACCTGACATATACTTCGCTAAGGATAATGATTTGGCAATAACCTTAAAGGATAATTCTCATATTACCCTTTCCAAAGGTGCAAAATTAACAGTATACAAAACCTTTCCCTCTGATACAAGGGATGTTTTTCTTGAGGGTAATGCAGTCTTTACGGTCAGCAAATCAAAAGAGCATCCATTTATTGTACATGCGGGTTCCTATGAAGCTAAAGTTTTAGGAACTGTATTTAAAGTGGTGCAAACAGGCGCTACTTTTAACGTGGATCTGTATGAGGGTAAGGTTCAGGTGAGCAACTCTACAAAACCCACAGAATCCTATATTATACAGCCCAAAGAAACATTTTCAAATATGGGCTCCAATCAAGTTGCTACTGTAGCACCAACAGTTCATGACGATTTCAAAAAGAAAGAGATGAGCGCTACACTAGCTTTTACCGACTTCTATTTACAGGATGCCTTAAAGATCATAGAAAGGACTTATAGGGTTAAAATCATATTTCCCGCAGACCGGGCCACTTCAAAAATATCTATTTTAAGTAAAGACGCCATGGTAGATCAGCTAATGGAAAATATATCAATACAATTAAACCTAAATATAAAAAAAACCAATGTTAATACTTTTAAACTGGAGGAGTAAACTCCGGTCTTTGATTACTGCGGACATAATCCCAGACATTTACCCTGAGTTAGGTTGGACTTCATAAAGAAGACCGACGGGCGCAACCGTCGGTCCTGTATCCAACTAATAAAACTGAACGGAATTATTAATTTTTAAATACATGCAAAAATATGAAAATTTTATGCAGTGCCGCTGTATTTCTATTATTCGGCTGGCACGGGCTACATGCCCAACAGAATCTCTCTCAAATGAGGGTAAGTTTTGAAATCGGCAAAACTACTGCAACAAAAGCAGTTGAAAAATTTCTAACCGAAAATAACATACAGTATAACTATTCTATTGATGACCTAAAAAATTACACGGTCCAACCACTAAAGTGTAAGAACGAACCTGTAATTGATTGTTTAAACAAGCTATTAAGAGATATACCTGTTGAAGCTTTAATAAATAATAATAGTCTCATTATTCGGCCAAAAAAGAACAAGACGACATCTGATAATACTGAATTGCCTGAACCTTCTATTGTAAAAGCAGATACCTTACGCGAAGCATCTAAAATACAATCCATTGAGGAAGTTATCCTAAATGCTGGATATTACAATGTAAAGGACAAGGAACGTACTGGTAGTATTTCTAAGGTAACAGCAAAAGAAATAGAAAATCAACCTGTAACCAATGTATTATCCTCTATCCAAGGCCGTATGGCAGGTGTCAACATTGTGCAGAATAGTGGTGTTCCCGGCGGTGGATTCGACATTCAGATAAGGGGACAGAACAGTTTGCGAACAGGCACTTTTACTGATCCAAGTGGTAATGTTCCACTATATGTCATAGACGGCGTTCCATTAAGTGAAATCTTATCTCAAAAATCCCAGATTTCCTCTACTATTTTTCCAACTGGAAATATCAACCCTTTGAATAGTATTAATCCAAATGATATTCAAAGTTTTGAAATATTAAAAGATGCCGACGCTACTGCAATCTACGGCTCTCGTGGTGCGAACGGAGTCATTTTAATCACAACTAAAAAAGGAAAAACGGGGACAGTTCGTTTGAATTTCTCTACCAATTATGGAATCAGCGAAAACATTTCAAACTTGAAATTATTAAATAGAGATCAATACCTAAAGATGCGTCGTGATGCCTATGCTAATGATAAAATTAACACCTACCCTGTCAATGCCTATGATATTAATGGTACCTGGGATCAAAATCATGAGACCGATTGGGTTAAGACTTTAATCGGCAAAAAAGCAACCTTAAGTAACACCCAGCTTTCATTGAGTGGTGGAAGTGAAACAACAAATTTTATGATAAGTCTGGGGCATAACGAACAATCAACTGTATTTGGCAACGATTTCAAATACAATAGCAACAATTTCAATTCAAACATTTCACACCGTTCTAAAGACAACCGATTTCTAATGAGTATTTCAAATATGTTCTCTCAACAGAAAAATAACGTTGTTATGACAGATATGACCAGAAATGCCTATTTGTTATCCCCCATATCACCCCTACTTTACAAGGATGATGGAAATCTCAATTGGGCGAATAACACATTCACAAATCCATTGGCTGCTTATAATGCATCATATAATAATGACACAAAAACATTACAGAGTAATTTCAATTCGGAATACCGTTTATATAAAGATCTTAAAATCAAATTGAATGCAGGCCTTAATTATACTACCATTAATGAATTAGCTTTAACTCCGAACACCATTTACAATCCAAATTTAGGAGCTGGGACATCAAGTGCTAATTCACAAGCAAATAAAAAGAACCAAGAGATATTCTCATATATAATTGAGCCACAATTAAATTGGCAGAAGAATTGGAACAAACATAAATTGGACGCACTTGTTGGAGGAAGCTTCCAGAAAAGTGTTCGACAAACAGATGATCGCCTTGGATTTGGGTTTGAGAGCAACCAGTTTATCACTAACATTTCTGCGGCAAAAACCATATTGACCTTTGAAGATTCCGATATCGAATACCGTTATGCTGCACTATTTGGACGGCTTAATTACCAATTTGATGGTAAATATATTGTCAATGTTACGGGAAGACGGGACGGTAGCAGCCGTTTTGGTCCCAACAAACGTTTCGCCAATTTTGGAGCAGTAGGAATGGCCTGGCTCTTCTCAAAAGAAGGAATTTTCAAAGATTTGAAATGGCTAAGTTTTGGTAAACTAAGAGGAAGTTACGGTTCTGCAGGTAGCGACAATATCGGTGATTTTCAATTTCTTGATAACTATGTTGTTTCATCATCCTCGATTTACAATAACATTACAGGTCTATCTCCGTCTCGTCTCTATAACCCAGACTACAGTTGGGAAATTACAAGAAAATTAGAGACAGCTCTTGAACTGGGCTTTTTCAAAAACCGTTTAAACATTACAACAGCTTGGTATCGTAACCGTTCTTCCAGCCAGTTGGTAGGTTACCAGCTTTCAGCAGTAACTGGGTTTACAAATGTGATAGCGAACCTACCAGCAACAATTCAAAATACTGGTTTAGAAATAGAACTATCCGGCCGTCCTATAACAGGAGAAAATTTCCGATGGGAATCTGGTTTTAATATTAGTTTTCCTAAAAACAAGCTTTTATCATTTCCTGGACTTGCAGGCTCTTCCTATGCCAATCAGTACGTAATAGGACAACCCACGAACATTATTAAACTTTATCAATTGGAAGGCATTAACCCAGCAACAGGTCAATATCAGTTCACAGACTTCAATGGTGATGGTAAAATATCAGCTCCGGACGATCGTCAAGTTATAGAAAATCTTGGTGTCAGATTTTTTGGCGGATGGAATAACAATGTGTCTTATAAGAATTGGAACCTCTCACTACTATTCCAATTTGTAAAAAAGAAAGGATTAAACTACAATTCAGTAATGACGATGCCGGGTTTAATGAACAATCAACCTGTTGAGGTCCTAAATGTATGGTCAGAAAGTAATCCTTCTGGGTTTTATATGCCTTACAGTACCAAAAACGCAAGTAACCATGCCCTGTTCCGATCAAGTACGGCTACAGTCTCCGATGCATCTTTCATACGGCTAAAAAATTTACAGTTAACGTACAACATACCCCTGAAAAACGAAATTTTTAAAAGTGTTTCAATTTACTTTCAGGGACAAAACCTATGGACATGGACAAAATTCTTTGGAGTAGATCCAGAGGCCTTGATTCCTGGTGTTTTGCCCCCTCTGAGAACCTATTCCTTTGGCGCTCAATTTAACCTTTAAAATCTATTAAAATGAAAAAAACAAAATTTATAATAGTGATGATTGTAATATTGATTACTGCATCATGCGAAAAATTAATCGAAGTTGACATTCCTGACAATCAGATCGATAGAGAGGCTGTCTTTAAAGATGTACAAACAGCTAATTCGGCATTGGCGGCGTTGTATGCCGATGTAATGAAAAACTCGCCCATCGCCGGCGCAAACTTGGAAACCAATTTAAGCGCATACACTGATGAACTAGATAATTATACAACAGCTGCATCAGACACGAGAGATATTTTTCTGAACCAGCAAATAGATACAAACAGTATTGTGTATAGTCTTTGGGCAAACTCCTATAAGCATATTTACACGGCTAATTCCATTTTGGAAGGCATCGAAGGTTCAACTGCCATAAAAGCTACAGATAAGAAGTATTTAAGAGGTGAGGCATTACTGATTAGAACCATTATGTTGTTCTATCTTAACCAACTTTACGGTGATATTCCTTATCCTGAGTCAACTAATTACAACATCAATAATACGATCAATAAAACCGCTTCTACAGAAGTCCTTACAAAAATGGAAAGCGACCTGTTTGAAGTATCTCTCCTTCTCCAAAATGATTATAGGAATGCTGAGCGTATTTATCCCAATAGAATGGTAGCAAGATTGCTTTTGGCTAAAGTTTACATGGCAAAGCAAGAGTGGGATAAAGCTGAAAGCGCGCTGAAGGAAATTACACAAAGTCCATTGTATCAAATGACAAATGACATCAATAAGGTCTTTCAAAAAACGGAAAAGCACATCTTATGGCAGTTAAAGCCGCACAACAATCAGTCCTTGCCACAAGCGTCGATATACTATTTTGTTAATGCCGCACCTTCTACATATGCATTGACAGCAACGTTAATTAACTCATTCTCTGTCGGTGACCTGCGAAAACAGCATTGGATTGCCGCCGTTAACTTTAATGGAAACACCTATTACAGAGCAGAAAAGTATAAAAACCGGGACTTTAACAACACAATGGAATACTCCATTGTCTTCAGACTTGAAGAAGCTTACTTATTACTGGCTGAAACACTTGTCCAACAAAATAAATTTAATGAAGCTTTGCCATATCTGAACGCGACAAGGCAGAGAGCACAGATTCCCACTTTAGCCATGCCAATATCAAAAGATTTGCTAATGGATGAAATTCTGCTTGAAAATAAGAGAGAGTTTTTTACAGAAATGGGACACCGTTTTCTTGACTTAAAAAGAACCGGAAAACTGAATACACTTCCAAATACAAAGCCTAGTTGGAAAGACTACCACAAACTCTGGCCTATTCCACAAAAAGAGATTTTACTTAACGCTAATCTTAAACCCCAAAATACAGGTTACTGATGAAGAATATTTTTTTTATATTATTGTTTGCCGGATGTCTAATGATTTCGGCGCAGGGACATCATGACACCATAACAAAATGGAAAGATAAATTTGCAACATTTGGCGGTGTTCCAAAGATATCATCGAATGGAAATTGGATTGGTATTCATAAAACAAATAAAATAGATGGAAACTGCTCTTTTGTTATTAGTACTAAAGGTACTACAAAAACAATACACAAGATACCACATTCCAAAATAGTCTTTTTAAAAGAAGAAGGTGTATTGGCGCAGACGGGACCAAATGTCGAATTTCTAAATCTTATCACCGGTAAAACCTATAAGTATGAGGATAATTTAAAGGCTTATATCTTAGAAAAACTTAAACGATATGCACTTTTAACCAGCGATCATCATCTTAGAGTCTTTGATACCTCAGGAAAGCTGCTTTGGGATATGACGGAAGTAGATGGGGTGGTCATAACCGATTCTAAAAGTAAACTATTCATCAAAAAAGAGAATGCTGGTAGGTCGGAAATTATAGAGATCACCGGAGATAAAGAAAAAGTTATTTATTCTACGAAGAACTCCATCCGGAAAATGGAATTTACTGCTTCTTTAAAACAGTTGGTCATTACAGAAACCACAACAGATCTTGACAATGATAAATTGACTGTAATCGATCCTGAAAATTCCGGTAAAAAGTTATTGGAACTGAATATTCCCAAGCAGGCAGAAGTTGAATTAAATGAAGTACAAGAGGGCAAAGCCTACCTTATTAGTGCAAGAGTAAAATTCACAGAAGAAAAAGACCGCATTTTAGAAATTTGGTATGGTAATGATCCTTATGTCAATGAACATTACAAAATGTTTATAAATAAAAAATTCTGGATTTGGCATACGAAGAATAGCAAGTTGCAAGAGATCGTAGTTCCAAACGATAACGAAGTTAATTCTCTTAACAACGATCGTTATTTCCTCACCTATCCACCTCGCAAAGATCATAATTTTGTTACCAGCGAACCGGAATTAAATGCCGCTAAAATTTATGATTTGAAATCAAATACCTTGACTGACATAGGAAATTTTAAATTGGTAAAACGGTTGTCCAAAGAATGGCCCTTGTTGCTTAATCATGAAGTTTTTTGCTCAGCAGACGGAAAATGGTTTTTAGCTAGCAAAGATGGTGTCAAATGGATTTTGTACAACTCCAATGGAAAAAAAGAAACTCTGATTGACAAAACAGGATTAGAACAACCTGTATTTTCCAAAAATGGAGATTACGTCTATTTTGAGAGCAGTGATGATCTCTGGAGTTTTAATATCAAAAAGAAGAAATTGACCAGTCTGAGTGTCGGAAAGGGAAAAATGACCAGGATTATAAATTATGTTTCTAAAAGAGATAACTATACAATGATTTCTTTTTTGCCTGCAGAAAGAATGATAGTTGAGATATATGATAAAGAAAAAAATGTAATCTCTTACAAACTGCTTGATTCTGGAAAATGGAAACTGGTTATACCACCAATGAAAAATAGAATAACTATGAATGGTTTGATGTATAATCCTGATATGACATCCTTTTATACCATGGAAGAAAATTATAATATGCCACCAGCTCTGTACAGTTATGATACCCGAGGGCAAAAACACATGATTTTTGACGGCAATATTCAAGATAATAGGGCTAAAAAGATAAGACAGGAAATTTACGGCTATTCAGCAGTTGGAAAGAACCTTAATGGAATTTTATATTATCCAATCAACTTTGATCCGAAGGACAAATACCCGATGATAGTTCTAGTATATGATATGCAAAGACATCTTTCCAACCATTATCTTTCGCCCAATAGAGTAATACCTGAAGGCTCTCAGATAAGAACCTTACTTGAGCGGGGCTATTTTGTATACTTACCAGATACTACTGTCAGTGAAAAGGGCCCCGGGCTTTCGGCGCTGGAATGTGTGAACAATGCGTTGGATGCTGTACTGAATAATCCCAATATCGACCACACGAAAATTGGGCTTTGCGGGCAATCGTATGGAGGTTATAAAACCAATTTTATAGCTACGCATTCCAATCGCTTTGCTGCTTACATATCTGGTGCCGGAATTAGTAATATTATCAGTGATTTTTATTCGTACAATTATAACTTTAGAAAACCAAATTATTTTATATATAATACAGTTTATCAGATGCACACCACTGTTTCAGAAGATAAGAACAGGTATATAAAAAATAGTCCTATTTTAAATGTTGAAAAAGTAAATGCCCCGATACTATTATGGGCTGGAAAAAATGATACTACTGTACCATGGAATCAAACAATGGAGTTTTATATCGGACTCAGACGTTATCAAAAAAATGTTGTCGCACTTTTTTATCATAACGGAGACCATTCATTCCTAAATGAAACCCCTGAAGAATTAGACCTAAGTTCCAAAGTACTCGACTGGTGGGATTACTTCCTATTGAATAAAAAAGATATAACCTGGATAAATAATCAAATAAAAAAGGATGCCCAATAGGGCATCCTTCCTGCTTATTAATTACTTCTGCTAAGCGCAGTAGAACAAGTTGTCTCATTCAGTTTGAATTTGTACAATTGCGTAACTCCATCATCATTCAAAGTACAAATTACGCCAGGTGCTTCATTACATTCCTGTTGCACCTCAACACATTGACCTTCTTCTATGTGATAAGTTGGCATTGCTTTACTTACCTTACTACCTGCATAAGCACCACCAAATCCCATTGCTACAATAAGAGTTGGTAATAATAATTTTTTCATGCGATCATAATTTAATTGATTATTGCCTAATCTGTTACAGGGTTTTCGGCTAATCCCCTATATATCCGTATCCATTGAAAATTCCCAGAATCATCAATTTCGTTTTGTTTCTTATTTAAATGCGTCCTTTCTAATCCTATAGCGTTGCAATTCATTGTCAACAAGCACATACAAGTAAATCCCATCGCTTATCATAGCGGACATAGCCTTACCATTTTTATTCCTTATGTAGAAACTTCCTATATACCGCTGTTCGTCTGTTCTGTAGACATCAATTATTGAGGAAGTTTTCCATGAGTCCGCTGGTTCATGTTTTCCTTTTAAATTCGAACGGTTTAAAATTAAATCACCTAACAAAGCAAACCCTTTATTTACGCTGAAAGATGGCGCATTCATTTTTTTTCTTCCATCAGACAGCTTGGTTACAGATATATTCGCGGTTTTAGTGGTATCAATCGTGTTAAGTCGATGACGTATATTCAAGTTACTGTCCATTACGATGTATTCATTTCGATAATAATAAGTATAAACTACTTTATCTGCACCAGCTTCAACTCCTAACCTACCATCCACATCAAAAACACCGTCAATCTGTTTCTCTAGAACTGTAGGCTTTAATTCAAGCTTCGGGTTTCTGTTAAGGTCCAGCGAGCCAATCGAGTATTGCTTATCGGCCCTTTTTTGTACGCGGAGTACAAATTTCCCTGAATCTAAAACCGATAGTTGATTGAAAAATGCATCCCCGTAGCTAATTGTATGTGCTATAGAATCATTAAGTTTCCCACGATAGATAATAGGTACATTACCATCATACAGATAATAGTAAGGGGACTTGACTTGAAGCTGGATATTTCTAAAGGGATAGTCTTTCTTATCCAAAGTTATCTTAACTCTTGTCAGGTTTTGGAAACCGGTATCAATCATTGCTATGAACAATGGTGTAGTCAGATTTCCGAGATAGATTTTACCCTCTGCTATTCCTGCAAAATAATAGGAATTCACACTCAAATTCACCGTTTTATCGTCAAAAATAGGATGCTGCAAGAACCGTCTTGTAAAGTTGTTTTCCTTCTTAATAATATTTTCCGAAGAGATAAACATGATAATTACAACAAGACAGCTGACAATGACTGTACTTATTGATAAAAGTATTGCGTTCCACGTCTTCCCCTTGTTTTTTCTAACAAGAACGAAAATTCCTAGTGCAGACAAAACAACAAAACAAATATTAAAGATTAGATGCTCGGTCCAGCCTAACTTTTCAAGAATTCCTCCACAACTACAGGGGATGAAGTCACTGTAATTTAGTATAAGATAGATATAAATGGTAAAAGCACTCATTAATCCAAGGGATGCATACAACCCCGCCTGTCTGGAATCACTCAAACAGAGCATGACTGCAACAATTAATTCAATGGTAATAATTCCGTAAGATATTATCCCAGCATATGCGCTCAGAAGCGGTGATTGTGCCAATTGCACCTGAAAGTTTTCAAAATCTAATAGTTTGTTGGCGGCAGCATACATAAAAAGCAAGGCCAGCAAAATACTGACAATCTTCACAAAATGCTTCCCTATAAAATTTACAACTATCATAATCATTAGCATTGATTATGACAAATTTCGCCAATATAGGAAATTATAATACGGACAATATTGATGATAATATTTCCATTTTGAGGAAAAACATGCCAAATATTTATTTACCAACCTTCAGTTTGGCCAATCGCGGAATATCACCAAGACGAATTCCATTCCTTACAAAAACCTTGTGCATGTTCTCGTAATCAGAAAAATTGTTTTTGAATGCTATTTCCTTCAAGCTAAGGGTAGTAAAGGCAATATCACCAACAGCTTCCAACATCTTAATTTTTAACCAAAACCGATAGAAAGAATCACCAAGACATAGCTTGGAGTCGCGCTGAAAATGTTCATAATTATAACCTTTGGATTCAATATAATTTTGAAGGGTCTGTTTAAATCCCAAATTATACGACTTTAGTAAATCCTTTATGTATGAAACATCGGATGGCACGTCTTGTAGTACATGCTTTGGGACCGATAGGTCAACAAAATGCAAGTAACCATTCCTTATGTCTTCCAAATATGCTATTCCAACCACAAGGTGCATACTGTCCCCTTCTGTATATCTGTGATGAACTGGAAACACATCCTTAAAAGCCTGGGCTTTCCAGTTCAGCTTAGCAATAACGTCAAGCACGATGGGTTCGTAATCATTTAAATCTGTAAAATCAAAACTACATACATGCTCCTTCTTAAATGCTTCTTCTGGAATAATATCAAGCTTTTTTAAAATAGCATAAAAGCTATCCACAATACTTTGCAAACGCCCAGATAATTCCAGTTGGTCGGAGAACAAAACGGCTGGCTTCACAAAGTTTAAATTGCAAAATTTAGAGATATTTCGCCCAGCCAAATCATCCAATAATGAAATGGTGTAAAAATTCATTGTAACCTCTAATTAGTTTTCAAAGTAAGACCGATCTCAGAGCTGGCTTTGTAATAAGTTTTCGTATAGTGTAATTTACGGCCTATAGTTTTTTAAATATAATATTTTTAATCTAATAAAGAAATAACAGTCAATAAATTACCAATTAAATGCATTACCATACATTACCAATCCTTTAATTGTAACAAAAAAGGACGGCTTTAAGGCCGTCCAATCGAGCATGGGCTCATTCTGGTAGTGTAGGATTTTCGTTTTATAAAAGTAACAAACAATTACAGATTTAGAAATTATCTAATTGGACCAATAATAATAGGGCCTAGCTTCTTATTGTTAAACTGGAAAGATAGCTGCTTTTCATTACCAAAACTATCACTGATCCATACGTCAAAATTCTGTGCTACAAATGACTCAGAGGTATAATAAAGTCTGAATTCCTTTTGCATTAACGGGTAAAGATCATTTGGCAGATAAGGTTTATGATCAAAATATCTCAATGTTCCTTGTCCATCGTTCTGAAAATAGCGAATGTGATACTTATTTTCAGCATAATCCCCAATGGAGATAATCGCCATTCTAATTTCCACTGTTTCACCCAGTGCAATATCTTTTGGTACAGGCATTACCTTTACCTCAAAAGGAAAATTCTCCTGGATATCCAAATTATCTTTTGTACATCCTGACAAGGAGATAATTCCAACAATCGCCATCAAACCCAGTACAAGCGTACCAAATGACATTTGACTAATATGCATTATATTTTTTATAACATTATTTTTTCAAAAGTTAATGCGTAATCCAATCCCTGAAAAGGGTCTGAATTGATCCAAATCTGTTCCCCAAAGCACCCTAACGCGCCCCTGCAAAAGCAAAACGATCCTATCCGACAAATAAGTTTCAAGAGATAATCTACCTGCAGTACCGAAGATGAAACCACCGTCATTCAGTAACAGCGCACCGTCTGAAAGTATGCTATCACCACGATTCAAAACTTCATATCCAGCAACACCGGTCAATCCCGCATTAAGTGTGATAAACTTTCTTGCATCCGAAAGCAACTGTACACTATATCCAATCTCACCCAAATAATTTTCCAAAGGGAGCGTCCACTGCTTATAATCTGTAGTACGCCGCTGAAATTCTGCACTCCAAATCCAGTAGTTCCCTCGCCTTCCGAAGCTATTTACGGTTAAATTGACGTAGTAATTAGAACTTAAATCTTTACTTGCCAGCATTCCGACACTTACCTCTAGCGCTTTTTGTTTATAGACCATGCGTTGGGAATATCCATGAATACTTATAAGCATAAGTATCAAAACAATGATATAATTTTTCATAAGATATTTTTTTACTGACTAATTTTGATTTTCATATCCGAAACAGATTTCGCATTCACCAGATCGGAATTCTCTATTTCTAACACCTGATTTCGACCTCCATTCTTCTCATACAATCCTATCTTTAGAACCTGATCATCACTAATGGTAAATTGATCGAGGAGCACGACATTTGATGCCGATGATTCATCTGAAACGATCTCCATCATCGGATATTCACGTAATGGTGCAAGCTGTTTTTCCTGCGATACTGTCCTTTTACCAACCTGTTTATCCACAATCTTGAAAGTGCAATAATCAATTAAGTAAGGAACGTTAGATTTATTCTTAACCTCCGTATGAAAGTAAAATTTACCATTGTGCACAAATATGCCCTTCAGGATAAATTGCACACCATAGGATTTAGATCCAATGTGTCTGATGTACCGTTTGTCTTGCTGATAAATGGTCTTCATCACCGTTTCTGTTAATGATGGTGGGTTAAAACCAAGTTCCTCAAACTGGACATTTTTTTGCTCGACACGTTCCCCCTCTTGTTGCATTTTAAGCAGGTCATAATTTAATGTTTGCGGATAACCATTGTATGTCACATTAAAATTATAGAATTGCCCATCCTTTGTAATTACACTAAAATTAGTTTCTTCACTAAAATCCTTTACCGCAGCTTTAACACGCAGAACGTTCTGAGCATCTTCCGCTATTCCAGCAGTTAGAAACTCTGAACCCAGATCTGCATATCTTATCGCAACAGGAAAGATTAAATGAGTAGTCTTGTTGTAGGTTACCTCAAGCCTATAGGCTTCGACCCTTCCCTTTTCAAGATCAGATTGTTGTCCAAAAGTTTTTATAAATAGTCCCACCAAAAGGACTAATAAAACTGTATTCCTTATGATATTCATCTTTTTAATTTTTGTTAATTATTCTTTTTCGTAACCAGCAAGACTTGCTGGCCGGCTTTAAGGGTCACCTTGACAGTCCTTATTTTTTTTGAAAAATATCCCGAAACTCCCTGCACAAGACCGCGTGTCAGGTCCCCAACAACCTGCTGTCCTGCTGAACGCGACATGGAAATATTCATACCGGAACTTTGACTCATATTAGCAGCTATCTCCCCAGCAGCATTAATTTCGTCAGACCTTGGAACGGATAACCCTAATTGACCATTCACATCATAAGCAAGTACCTCAACAGGCAGGATATTCCCCTTTACCTCAACTGATGAAACTTTTAACTGTAACCTATTCCCCTGAAATTTTGTACCAGCCTCCAGTTCCGTCCCTTTGGGAACGCTGTAGCCTGCAATCGTTGCATTTTCCAATAATCTCAGTTTTACAGAGCCATCCGCAGTAACAGTTTTAGTTTCCATAATTATAGCGCGTATACTATTTCTTGCAATCCCCTTTTTTTCTCTTGCCCCTACCGTTAAAAAGGAATGATTCCTTTCTCCTTCCAGGCTTGCCAGGAAAGTGCTGTCATCTTGTTCGCGATATAAAGCGCTCACTATACTTTTACGTACTCCCTTTAAACTCTCCGTTTTTTCGGTTTTACTTTGAATTTTATGATTTGTACCATTTGCTGAATCTGTAATAGTTGTTGAAGCTGTCATATCCGTTCCTTGAGTTCCACTAGGAAGATATTTTGACGCCATTTGATATGATTTTTCCATTAAAGTTAGCTGGTCATTCAAGGTAGGAGCAGCCGGAACATCCTTTGCAGAAAGCTTCTCTTGCAATTGATCAACTTTCCAGCGCAATTCCAATTTCTCCCTGTCATCATCTTGATAAAAGGAACTCAGCGTACTTTGCGCATTTCTGTAGCTCGTTAACGAATTATTTTGGTAACCTGGGTTTCCATAATTTCCAGATGTATTTCCAACACTTGCGGTAGAAGCAGGAAATTCTGCTGTAGTACTATCGCCGTTGTTATTCCAATAATCAGCCAGTGATTGCAATGAACTTCTTTTTTCAGCTTCCTTTTCATCCAACATCTCTTTCTCGTATGCCTTTTGTTTGTCCGCCTGCAAACCTTTGTCCGTAGCTTCGGGAACAACATTTTTTAATCCCTTTTCATCTATTGCGCTACCAGAGCTTTTCGGCTTAAATATCAAATACAGGCACGCAATAAAGACAATTCCCATGAGCCCAAAAATCAACGGTTTTTTGAGCTTGTCAACTTTTGATTTGCTCTCGGTTAAACTGGAATTATCACCTCCAGTTTCATCATCGACGATTAAACTTATCCGTTTATTTTCTTTCTCTTCCATTTCTATATTTTTTATAGTTAATTATGGTAGAATCCTTCCTCGCTGATGAGCCATCACTAATGGAGGGAGATTCTATATGGCTTATCTCCATTTGCCGATCCTCTTTGCCCAGATCATAACATACCTTGACAAGCACACCAACCCCCATTGTGAGGTAAAAAGCAAAAAGAATAATGACATACCTGCACTGGGTCTTCAGCGGTAATGCCTGCCACCTATTATCGAGTTTTTCTAACTCGGTTTCGATTGTATTTCTAAAATTTTTCATACTAGTTTTTTAGCTATAATGAACCTTTGTTATGCAGTTTTTTCATTCGTTAACAACTTATTTCTACCGCTCAACAACCTCCTCGTCCTTATTTACTAATACACCGAATTTCAAAATCTGAAATCCCTGTGGGTTATTATCTGATTTCACACTGTTCAAGAGTGTACAGGAAGTGACCAAACTTCGCCTCGTCAGATTACTAGATCTGATAATGAACTGCTTGGCATAGGTAGTTACAGCATAGGGGTAAGAATTAAAATTGCATACAACGCTATCAACCTCAATTCGTTGCTGCACATTACCAGAGATAATCCTATTATAGTATCCCTTCTCTGAAAGATCATGGTAGTAGTCGTAGGCACTTTTATCTGCCAGATCAAATGCGCGTTTCATATTACTTTCAATCGCCGCTTTGTCCGGAGCAAGCGTAAAAAACAGCTCGTGAAATCTACGCACATGCTCTCTGGCCATAACCGGCCTATTAATGGCAGCGTCCTGAGATAAAGCCAACATTAGCGATTTACCTTGATCCAAAACATAAATCTTTTCCCGTTGTACATTTGCAAAAGAATAGGATTTCCAGACTGAAAATCCAGTCACTCCAAAGCAAAGCAATGCAAAAACAATAGCGTATAGCCGGATCTGTCTAAAGCTATTCTCTATATTTCTTAAAGTTTTAAACTCCATAACTATTTCGTTTTTTGCCCACCTTGATTATTACCCATAAGCTGACCTCCTACTTCGCCGATGGCAGCTCCAGCACCAGCAGCTGCGACATTTCCGCTACGCATAGCCATCTGACTAACATTTCTGGTAAAATTCCCAGCGCCACCAGCCTGAATAATCCATCCCGTTACCGTAGGTATGGTGAAGTAACCAACAATTCCAATGATCATGAATATCACATATACGGTGTTACTGGTGTCGGGAATAAATGTTGGATCATTGAGCATTTCAATATCCCGCTCTAATATTAAAGACTGGATTTTCGCAAGCATTGCACTGAACATATCCGCCACAGGAAGCCATAGGTAAACACTTATATACCTTGTCAGCCACTGGCTTAACGTACTTTGAAAGCCGTCCCATACGCTGATCGCAAATGCTATGGGGCCTAAAATCGACAGCACGATCAGAAAAAATGTTCGAATTGTATCGACAACCAAAGCAGCTGCCTGAAAGAGAATTTCCAGCAGTTCCCGAAGCCACTTTTTTGTTGCCTGCTCCATATTATAAGCCGTGCGATCCATATACATTCCCGCCATCGTAACCAGATCATTTGGCGCCCATCCCAACTCTTCCAGTTTTTTGTCGAATTCCTCGTTATTGACCAGATAGGCTGTTTCTGGATTTCTCAGTGTTGCTTCCTTTTCCAATAGGTCTTTCTGCTCCTGTAACTTATTTAGGTCAAGCACCTGATTGTCCAGCATACTATGTGTTCCTTGAACAACCGGGCTTAAAACTGCATTAATAGTTCCCAGTACGATGGTTGGAAAAAACATGATGCAGATTCCAATCGCAAACGGTCGCAGTAAAGGGAAAACATCGATAGGTTCAGCTCTGCTCAATGCCTGCCACACTTTTAGTGCTACATAGAACAATGCACCCAATCCGGCAACACCTTTGGCAACAGTTGCCATTGTAGCAGACATCGGAAGCATCTCATCGTAGAGCCCCCGAAGGAGCTCATGTAGATTATTAAATTCCATAATTTTTCTTTGATTTACCAATACTTTTGTCCATCTGTTCCATATAATTCCATTACCCTTTTGGTATTGTTTTGCTTCTTTGCGCGAAGAATACTGACAGAAATATTTTTACTCGTATAGTATCGAACAAGGCTGTGGTATTCTTTGACCTCCTTATATACGCGGTCGATAATTTCCATTCGTTCCTTATCATTCAATGAAAGACTGCTGGAAGTGACGATCTGCTTCAGATCCTTAAGCAGCTCAGTACTCTCATTTAATAGTGCAGAATAGCCGTTACCGATAGCCATAAGTTCATTCGGAGAAAAATTCTTGTCATTCAACATTTTCCCAAAATTGTTTACATACATTGAACTGACATCTCCGACCAGCAATACCGTCTGCTGCACCTTCCTGGCATCTTTGACTAAATTGTTTACGGCCTTTAGCTTATCATAGTATTCCTTCCCCTGCTCGTAAACTTTCTTGACTTCGTTAAAATTTTTCACAACATTTGATACCGTGCTAGAGGTCTGTACAATTTCATTGGCGGAATTTAAAATTCCCGAAGCCAGATTTGTCGGGTCGGTTACGACCCACTGTGCTTGTACTTTTTGGGTAATGGATACTGTTAACACCATTACTACGGTGATAATAAAATTTTTCATTTTCTAAATTTTTAGGATTGTTATTAAATAGTTAATTGTCTTCTCTCGACAGTCCCTTGATCCTTCGTAAGGATATTTTCTTGATTGCTCCCTCAACATCGCCACCCATTTCCTGCGCAAGATTCATCACTTCTAATTTTTCAGATTCTTCAGTTGTATACGCCAAATACTCGTGGTGGCTAACTTCTGTGGCATATACTGCGGAATTCGTTCCACCTAAACCGATCCAAACTTCTTTGTAGAGGCGTGTGGGGTCATTATCCTGATTAATACTTAAAATCTGAGATTTTTCGCGTTCGGTCAGACCCAGCATTTTTTGAATGTCATCAAACTTATTAGCGTACTTTCGTTGATCGAGCAGTATCTTGCAGTCTGAATTATTAATAATACTTTCACGTACAATCGGTGAATGAATAATGTCGTCCACTTCCTGGGTTACCACCACGGCTTCGCCAAAAAACTTCCTAACCGTTTTAAACAGATACTTTAAATATTCCGCCATTCCTTCCTTCGCAATGGCCTTCCAAGCTTCTTCAATTAGTATCATTTTACGAACACCTTTTAACCTACGCATCTTATTAATAAAGGTTTCCATTATGATTATTGTCACAACAGGAAATAGAATTCTATGATCTTTTATTGCATCAATTTCAAAAACAATAAATCTCTTATTAAGCAAATCAAGCTCTTTTTCTGAGTTTAGTAAATAATCATATTCTCCACCTTTGTAATATGGTTCCAGCACATTTAGAAAATTTGCCAGGTCGAAATCTTTTTCGCGGACTTCCTTTTCCTGAAGGACCCTTCTATAGTCTCCTTTCACATATTCATAAAAGCCATTAAAACTTGGTTGAACAGAGGATGATTTTATTTGCTCGATGTATCCCGCAACCGCATTTGACAAAGCCACCTCTTCACTACGCCTCGGCGCTTCGTCATCACGTTTCCAAAGGGTAAGGATAAGCGTCTTGATGCTCTCTCTTTTTTCGATATCAAACACATTATCGTCCGTGAAGAAAGGGTTGAAGGCAATCGGATTATCTTCGGTGTAAGTAAAATAAACGCCATCACCGCCTTTCGTTTTTCCTTTGATAAGCTCACATAAACCCTGATAAGAATTTCCAGTGTCCACTAAAAGTACATGCGTCCCTTGTTCATAATACTGTCTCACCATGTGGTTGGTGAAGAATGATTTTCCACTTCCATTTTTTTGGAGGGTTGGCGGGCTACTCAATTAAGGGTAGCCCGCCAACCCCCAGATGGCCCCAGAATGAAACGGTTTCTATTGGTAATAATACCTTTTTTCATAGGCAAGTCCGAAATATCCAAATGAATTGGCTTACCAGTCAGCCTATCTGCGAGTTTGATCCCAAATGGCGACAATGAATCCTTATAGTTCGTTTCCTCTGTAAAAAAGCAAAGAGCTGGTTCAATGAAGGTGTAAAAGGATTCTTCAGAGGGGAAGTCACCTGCGTTGCCGGGTATCCCCGCCCAAAATAATGTGGCAGCGTCAACTGTGTTGTGACGTGGTTTACATTCCATCAATGCCAGGGCACTTCCTACATCGTTCTTTATTTGTCGTAATTCTTCTCGATCTTCAGACCAGGCAAATACATTGAAATGCGCCCGAATAGAAGGAGACCCATGAGAATGTGCCTCATTCAAATACCTTTCGATCCATTCCCTATTTACCTGATTGGCACGGCTATATCTTGCGAGTGAATGCATATTACGGGCAGATTTTTCGAACTTTCGTAAGTTATCGGAACTATTGTCAATGAAGAGGTATTGATTATAAATGTGATTACAGCTCAACATTAGTCCAACGGGGGAGGCAAAGGATAACATACAATCACTTCTGTCGGTCGATAATCTGTCATAGCGTTGCGATTCAGAAACGGCACCGGGTAGATCATCGGTATCTGAAAGTGTATGCAAAACCATTCGGTTGCTTCCAATTCTTAGTTCCTCGGCACCGAGTGCCAGATCTTCTAAGGGTACATCTTTTTCGCGTGATAGTGTGAAATACTGATCCAATAATCCACGACCATCTTTAGTACCGATAATGTCAGACTCTTCGAGCTGATTCATTTTGATGTATCCACTGTCATTGATGATACGCTGGAATTGCGCAACGTTCTCTACAAATCGTCGCATACCTTCCCTATCTCTTACCTCCTTTGAGATTAAGTTTCCCTTACAAAGACTACTGAAATTGCTTTGCGTGCGCATCCTATCTTTAGTAGTTTTGGTTATAAAAACATAGCCGTAGTGATTTAAAAAAGGGCGTTCGTTAAAATGCATTTGAAAGGAGCGCGATAAAAAACTGTGCTCAGCATTTTCTAAGTCGGGTCTATATTTTTCTTTTAAGTACCAATCCTGCTTATGCACAATGGTAAAATCAGGAAGTGTTTTTACAGCCTTGCTCCATGTAGAATGAATAGATTCGTAAACATCTGCTCCTACGGTGAAGAGCTCAGGAAGAAAAATTTGAAAACATAGCGTGATATCTCCTTCCTTTGAAATGATGCAATTATTTTCTACTGCCAGCAATGGAAATCTACTTTCCAAGGTGGTCGTTTTGGATATGTTTCTCATAAAATTTGTTTTTTGGTGGTGAGATTTCTTTTTAAATACCTATGGACTGGTTTGCGGCAAATAATGTATCGGGGATGCACCCTTCTTGCACCAAGTTTCATTAGACCATGCTCACCATATTTTGCATTAAGTGCGAAAGTTTTCCAGATTATAATTGATGCAGCACCGATTCCGATACTCAAACAGAGGTACGTATGAATTCCAGCCATGTACATGATCATCACAAGAATGAGAACTGTAAGAAGTCCACCGGCGAAAACAAAAAGATATTGAGCTTTCAAACCTTTGAATTCAACCGTCCTCCCTATTCCTTTATTGATATGATACTTCATAGTCAATTTTATAGAAAGAATGAACGCAGTATTGTTGCTGCCACAATGAGGAAAATACAAGCTCCGAACCAGCTCGCCGCTGTTTTACTCGTGTCAGGGTCTCCAGAAGAAAACTTGTTGTACACTTTCACCCCTCCAATCAGTCCCACGACAGCACCGATCGCATAGATCAGCTTGGTTGCAGGATCAAAATAGCTGGTTACCATTTGGGTTGCTTCTGAGATACCTGCTACACCATTTCCTTGGGCTAGGAGCACACTTTGGAAGGAAAGGCAAATAGCAAATACTAACGGAATTTTTAGTCTTCGATTTTTCATGTTTCATTACATTTTTTGTTCGTAATCCCCGTCTGTGCGGGCTTGGAAACAAAGGTGTCACCGGAATGAAATGAAATTGGGAAGAGTGGTAGAGAGCGGACTAAATTGGCTTAAGGTTTCCTAATTGGACATATTTTTGGACAAAAAAAACCGCCAAAGTACTCAACTTTGACGGCTCCTTATTGTTACCCATCTATATAATTATAGCTTTGGTCCTCTTTTGTTTTTGAAAGAATTTTCCTGTGCTTTGACGGCTTTCTGGATAGGTTTCTTTAATCTATTTTCATTAATAAGATCATCTATCCCTGTTTGTTTCCAGGGAATGATCTTAGCATCAAATTCGAGCGTCAATCCAACCCACTTTAGATCATCTGTTTCAGGCCATCCGTTTCGCCTGTTCCAGCCGACAGGATCGAGTACCTTCACATCTGGAATTTCAACAAATAACAGATCCTTTGGATATTCAGTGATATTCTCATAGTCCAGCTTTGCAATTTCATGCGTTCGTGGATTATAGGGAAATGCATAAGTGTTGGTTTCCACAACATAATAATCGTCAAGGTCGTCAAAACGGATTCCCATTGTTGAAAAATCATCTTTGGGCCTTAATAGATCTATTCGCGCATCTGCATAGAAAATACTATCGGCAATTGTAATAGTTGGAAGTTGGCCGGAAGAAATTCGATTTTTAAGCAAGCCCTGATCAACCATAACCTCAAAATCACTTGACCCCTTAATTTCTTCCAGGGACTTATTGTATTTTAAAGCCATACCACTCGGATCTAAAGTTATTAACGGGGGCAGATTGACCTTGACGGATCTACCAGTAGATTCATCGTAGTGCTCAAATGTGTAACCGTCTTTCCCAAGATCGTCCATCTGCCATAACAAATAGATATTTTTTGGATCTGATTTTTCCCATACATTGTTGTTCTGAACATCGATGATAAACTCAAAATTTTCCCATTTAAATATTGGCAAGTTTGTTTCCATAACATTTTGATTTTAGTTTTTCTTAATTCCAAGACCGCTAAAATCTGCGGAAACAGGAAAAGGATGAGCAGAATGAGATAATGAAGTACTAATTATTCTTACAGTGTCCTATTGATGCATTGCTTTTCGTCAAGGTCTGCCTTGAAATCGGAATTGACACTTTCATAAAAAATTACCAATGTCAAAATCGTCCAACTGGCCTTCAGATGGCGCCACATCGTTCAAGTTCTTGCTATCTAAAGTTCTATCAAGTAACATTGCTACCCTTTGGGAAGCACCTTCAATTGTATTCTCTAAAACATTGTATAAATCCGTCCCCTGTATTTTTTGCATAACATCAATAACCTTATTTTGCTGCTCCGATTCGAGATCATTTTGCTGGAGAAGTTTTCCCACCGTCAACAACTCTTCAAGGGAAACACCCTGACTAAATCTTGCATCATAAGGTGGAAATTCATCCTCCAACCATTCTTCATCCTCGACCGGATCAATAGGTACTTCGCCCTCCAGTTGTGGATTCAATTGATTTTCCAAAACTTTGTTAGGTTGATCTAATTCATCAGTTTTAGGTTTTATCAATGGCCTACCGCCAATTCTGTCTTCACCTAACCTATGATCTGTGTCCTTATGGGTTTTGCCCATAACATCAGGTAATTGAGAAGAAACCGCCTTCGGTTCCTGTGTTTTCACGGACTTAACTATTTTAACCTTATCAATAGCAAGCAAAACGATAATTGTAAAAAGGCAGAACAGGATCACAATTTGTATTAAACCATCCATAACACATCAAAAAAGTGGTTTACAGTTAGCTTCAAATTCCTCGATTATCATCGACTCAAATAGGTCAAAATGATGTGAAAGTATATTGTCGAGGTAGGCATAGAGAGGGATTTTGTCTCCGCCTATGATTTGGGCAATCCGAGATAAACGTTGGTGGTACTCTTCCCGCAAATAGATACTTTTTTCACCTCTTTTTTCTATATTTTTTCTATCTAGGAACAACTTCCCATATGTTCCCTTGGCAATTCCTGTTTCTTGATTTACCTTAATGGTAACTTCAACTTTGTTTTGTGTCTTTTTCATTGTCAATTATATTATCGGTTTAAAGCGGTCATTGAAGTAATCAGTGATGTCACCTCCAAATTCCCTGAAATGATATTCCAAAATATTGTCTATGTAAGAGTACAGCGTTACTTTATCTTCCCTGGTCAATTGTACAATCCGAAGCAAACGTTCATGGAATTCCGATCGAATGTATACAACCTTACCACTTCTTCCCGAAGGAAAACGGTTGACCAAAAACGTTTCTTCATAATCAACTTTCTTAGCTAATGATGATTTTGCCCGTTCGCGGGGTTTGCTCTCTTTTTGTTCTTCCTGTTTCTCGACAAACTTATCTGGAGCCGGCTCATCCCCGCTCATAATCTGCATGAGATAATCTTCATCTACGACAGGTTTTTCAAAATCTTTTCGTCCCTTTCCTCTTGTCATTTTTTTATTATCTATAAGTGAATGATCTTTAAAAACTCCGCAATAAAAAGGTCAAAACGGGTAACTTTCAAAAGCTGTAATTCAGCTGGCAAAAGACTGGATCTAAAAACGTAATTAATCGTGTCATCCGTCTCTTTTCTAAACCGCTTACTATCCCGAATACCTGTTTTCATCATAAGTAGACCAAGCTCCTCAATCACCTCTTGGTATGCTATATAGAGACCCGTCTTTTCACGACCGTCAACCTGGTTCCAAAACAGCCAGAGAGCTAACCCTTCATTCTGATCATCTGAGGGAGGAAGCTGAAGAAAAGCCTTACTGAATGCAAGGGTACTCTCCACGACAAGACGATCGGCAGTAATGGGAGAAAAAATAAAATCCATCGACTTTAGCGCGGTTAACACACCCTTTGTGTTGGCTGTACCCGGTAAATCAAAGAATACAATATCTGGCTCAACAGAAAGCTGACTTATATTCTCTAAAGCTGTTTCCAGAGCTATATCCGCCTTACTCTTTATAATCGGGTACGCTTTCTTATTAATGGTCTGGAACTGCTTCATAGCTGCCTTCTTGTGATATTCACTATTCATGATACTTACTCTATCTCTTTCTCGCATATTACTCAGACTATGCTGTGGGAAGTCACAGTCCATAACCAAAACATTAAAACCTAATCGATAATGCAGCACACTTGCCAGCAAAGTTGTGATTGTGGACTTCCCCACTCCTCCTTTTTGAGTGTAAATGCTGACCTTTAAAGTTTTCTTCTTTTTTTCCATTGCTTATATATTATTAATCATTTTACCATTTAACCCCAAAAGCGGGAATGCAGAAACATATTTTATCTCTTTACTTCGACAATTGCAGTGTGTAATACCTTATATGCAAGTTGTTATATTACTTTTTATATGATTACCAAGGTGGAAATATGACCATAAATGAAAATGTAAAACCATTCACAGGTAGATACAAAAGACATTTTGCCAACTTTACCGCTTTTACGCTTTTACACTTTTATATTTTTATGTTTTTAAAACCTAATACTTTTATTACCTACTTATTGACATGTTGCATTCCCGACCAAAATGCAGGTTTACCAATCTTCCCCATTTGTTGTAAAGGAAAACAGTTTTAATAGGCATTAATGGTATCAGGGACATACTAACCTATCTTTTCCGAAATTGACTTAATCCTTTTAGGATTAACTTCTACTGTAGTATTTTTTTTATTTCTGTTCCCGTGAACAGAGCAAGTTGTGTTTTGAGTGCCTCAAAACTCGTTTTGTGCCCCAAAACGACTTGCTCCTGCCGAGAGCTAAGTAAATCCTCCGAAGTCGTATGTACTATTTAATTTTTTTATCAACTATTGTCTTCTTTTCGGCTATTAAACGCCGACTTAGGAAAGAATAAGCAAAAAACCAGTTTGCTATTCTAAAAACAGATATGTTTTGGCAAAAAGATATGAAAGCTCATCACAAAGGCGGGAGAAATCCAAAAATAAACAGAGCGATACACCGCTATGTATTCCGATTGACCGATATAGAAAACACTAGGTTTTTATCACTTTTCGAACAGAGTGGACTGGATACAAAAGCAAAGTTTATTGTATCATTATTATTTGAGAGACGAATAAAATCAATTAAAATAGATGCAACCGCGAACGAATACACAACAAAATTATCGCATTTCTTCGCACAATTCAGAGCCATCGGCGTAAATTATAATCAGGTTGTTAAGGTGCTACATACAAACTTCAGTGATAAAAAAACCATACTTTATATTGGTAAATTGGAAAAACACACCCTTGAATTAGCCAGTTTATGTAAGGAAATACTGATTCTCACCAAACAGTTTGAAACAGAGTATCTGCTAAAAAAAGAAAATTAATGGTCGCAAAAATCGGAAGAGGAACTAATATATATGGAGCTTTACTGTACAACCACAGCAAAGTTCTCAATAATAATGGCGAGATTTTGCACCTTCATCATATGAAGGAAACTGCTGACGGAAATTATACGGCAATGCAACTCCTAACTTCTTTTGCCCCTTATTTACTGGCAAATAAAAACACCGAGAAAACGGCACTTCATATTTCACTTAATCCAGATCCAAACGATTGTATTTCTGATGAGGACTATATAAAGATTGCTGAGGAATACATGCAAAAATTGGGCTATGGCGAACAACCTTATGTCGTCTTCAAGCATACTGACATCGAACGTACGCATATACACATTGTTTCAACAACAGTTGATTGTAAGGGTATTAAAATTCCGGATTCATTTGAAAAGAAAAAATCAATGGATATCTGTAGAGAACTCGAAACAAAGTTTAACCTATCGCCTGCACCTGAAAAGCAGCTCTTTGAATCCAGCATCCCAGTAAATCCTATTAATTTTGCCACAGGAAATATCAAAGCTCAGATCGCATCTATTGTTCGTCATCTTCCAAAATATTACCAATTCCAGAGCCTGGGCAGTTACAACGCATTGTTGTCACTTTTTAATATAACGTCTGAGCACATCAAAAAAGAATACCTAGGGGAAATCAAAGAGGGATTGGTTTATTTCGCTACAAATGAAAATGGGAATAAAGTAAGCAATCCCTTTAAATCTTCATTGTTTGGTAAACAGGCAGGACTAAAAGAACTCAGGGCTCATTTTGATAAAAGTAGAGCGAACAGCGCATCAGCTAAATCTTCCATTACAGAAGTAATCCAGCAGGCAATGCAGCTAAATTCCAACGAAATGACTTTTAAGGACTATTTGATCCAGCATGGCATTAATACTGTTATCAGGAGAAATGAGCAAGACAGAATTTACGGCATTACCTTTATAGACCATAATACAAGGAATGTGTTTAACGGTTCCCAACTAGGAAAGCAATTCTCGGCGAATGTCTTTCAAGAACTATTTTCTAGTCACGACTTAAAACTGAAACAAAATAAAATAGTACAGCCAATTATTATTAATCAAACAAATTCAACTAATAATACAACCACATCTGATCACTTACATCCGTTTTTTGATTTTATGGTAAATCTTTCTAACATTGATGGTTTTGGGTTCCTCGAATCACTACTCACTGGCACATTTGCCGAAGATCCCGAAGAGCAAGCCTTTGAATATCAGATGAAGAAAAAACGAAAAAAACGTCCCACCTGATAATCGCCAGCAAAAGCTTCAGAAAGATGGTACAGCCTACAAAAAACCGTAAGTGGCCTGCACTTCCTGAATAAGGTCTTCTAATCTCTCTGCCATATATGAACTTTTATAGACGCGATCTTGCCATATTTCAACGCACCAGTATCCCGGTTCATCATTCCACCATACAAGCCCGTGAAAATTACCGGCCGTAAATTCAGCACAGTAATTCTTTCCTTCTATCCAAGATGCCACATTATGATCCACCTCATTATCAAAATTTGAAAAAGACCGACCCTTTTTGATATATAACAAACTTTTTAGGTATCCTAAAATCTACTTTCATAAATGACCTATAATTTTTATTGATTGAATTCCCAAAAATGTAGACGATTAGGCTAACTTGGATATCATAACCTATAACGAAGAGCTATTTGGCGCCAGATGTTTTCTGCAAGATCCTTATCTTCGCCATGTGCAAAATGCCATTTTCCATCTCGCTTAATAAGAGTCTGAACCAGCCCATCTAATAAAACAGAAAATTCTTCTTGGTCCTTCGTTAAATCTTTTTTCAATAAAACAATCTGGAAATCACGGGTTTTAAATGTAATCCTAAAAGTCTGCTTAGTAAAATGTTCTTCATATTGTCCTATTGTATCCAGCATGATAATGTATTTACTTTCGAAATTCTTTTTAATAATATGAATTTTATCTCAAAATAGAAATTCTCCGAAAATATTCCAATTTTAAAAACCCACATTTCGCACCAATTTTTCGTGTCTCTAAAAACTTGTTTTTAACCTTGCTATAAGACATTACAGGACAATTTATACCGCTAAAAACTACTTCTCAAATTTTCATCCGCAGAGATAATATCTATGATGAAAATTATCACTTATGCAAGAAGACGATTTACGAGGATTAGCCAAAATTATGGCCTTTATGCGTGCAGTTAGTATCCTATTGGTACTTATGAATTTCTACTGGTTCTGTTATTCTTTTTTCTACGACCAAGGATGGACACTTGAAGTTCTGGAAAGGATATTAAAGAACTTTCAAAGGACAGCCGGCCTCTTCGACAATTCGCTATATAGTAAAGTATTTGCGTTGATCTTATTGGCGCTCAGTTGCCTTGGGACCAAAGGTGTAAAAAATGAAAAAATTAAATGGAAAAACATTTACATATGCCTAATATCCGGTTCAGTTCTTTTTCTTTTAAATTTTCCGCTCCTTAAAATTTCAAATCCTCTGTATATGCTTACTACTTCAGCGGGATTTATCGTGCTGATGGTAGCTGGTTTATGGATGAGCAGGCTCTTAAAAAACAGGTTAATGGACGACCCTTTCAACAACGAAAATGAAAGTTTCATGCAGGAAACCCGTCTTATCGAAAATGAATACTCCGTTAATCTACCTACACAATTCTATTATCAAGGAAAATGGAACGATGGATGGATAAATGTCGTAAATCCTTTTCGTGCTGCAATAGTTGCCGGTACACCAGGATCAGGAAAAAGTTATGCTATTATAAACAATTATATCAAGCAGCACATTGAGAAAGGATTCTCTATGTATGTATTCGATTTCAAATTTGACGATCTTTCTCTAATCGTATATAACCATTTGTTGAAACATTACGATAAGTATAACACCAAACCACAGTTTTACGTTTTAAACTTTGATGATCCCCGTCGCAGTCATCGATGTAATCCTTTAAGCCCCTCATTTTTGAGTGATATTTCCGATGCGTACGAATCTGCATATACGATAATGTTAAATTTAAACAGGACATGGATTCAGAAAACTGGCGATTTCTTTGTCGAATCACCAATCATCCTGTTAGCGGCGATCATATGGTTTCTGAAGATCTATGACAATGGAAAATACTGTACTTTCCCGCACGCGATTGAGCTACTTAATAAAAAGTATGCTGATATTTTTACCATTTTAACAAGCTATCCGGAGCTACAAAACTACATTAGTCCCTTTTTAGATGCATGGGAAGGTGGAGCGCAAGATCAGCTACAGGGTCAGATCGCATCTGCAAAAATACCATTATCAAGAATCATATCTCCAAAATTATACTGGGTAATGACCGGGAATGATTTTTCACTTGACATCAATAATCCGAAAGAACCGAAGATTTTATGTGTTGGTAGTAACCCGGACAGGCAAAATATATATTCGGCTGCGCTAGGCCTTTATAATTCAAGAATTGTTCGTCTGATCAATAAAAAAAAGCAGCTAAAGTGCTCGTTGATTATCGATGAGCTACCCCAGATTTATTTTCGAGGCTTGGACAACTTGATTGCCTCCGCTAGGAGTAATTTAATATCCGTATGCTTGGGATTGCAAGACTTTTCAATGTTAACCCGAGATTATGGCGATAAAGAATCTAAAGTAATCCAGAATATCGTAGGTAATATTTTCGCGGGACAAGTGGTTGGCGACACTGCAAAAACATTGTCAGAAAGGTTCGGGAAAATTGTACAAAAAAGACAATCCATCAGTATCAACAGAAATGATACCAGCTCTTCGATTTCCACACAGCTTGATAGTCTGATTCCTGCATCAAAGATCTCAACCTTATCACAGGGGATGTTTGTTGGAGCCGTAGCTGACAATTTTGGTGAAAAAATAGAACAAAAGATATTCCATGCCCAGATCGTGGTAGATACCGAGAAGGTCGCCAACGAGACAAAGAATTATCAACCCATTCCCCTGATACGTTCTTTCCTATCCGAATATGGTGAAAATAATATGGAACAGGAAATTAACGAAAATTATAAACAGATTAAACAGGATGTCACTATTATTATAGAGAAAGAAATGTCACGTATACAGAATGATCCTGATCTTGCTCATCTGATCCGACCGGATTAATTTTGCTGTTTGAAGGCAAGTACATGTGTTTTTTTGGTTTAAAATTAATAAAAGTCTATTTTTGCTCTTAAAAATTTTTCTAATTGAACATGAAAGAACTGATCGAAAAAATTAACGTTGCCGTAGAAGCATTCAAAACTGATGCGGGATTACAAGCCGAAAAAGGAAACAAAGCTGCGGGAACAAGAGCTCGCAAAGCATCTCTAGAACTAGAAAAACTTTTAAAGGAGTTTAGAAAAACGTCTCTGGAAGCTTCAAAGGCTTAAAATCCAGCCCGTCCAAACATCATATGGACGGGCTATTTTATAGAGTTTACCTGCACCTGATTGTATTTTCTCACGGTTTAAGATGCGATATTTTTTTTGAAGGTTCATTCTTTGTTAGAACATCTTCTACTTGTCGAACGTTCTCTTTACCCTCATCCAGGGATAATAGGATTTTCCTCTCCATCGCAGCTAACTGAATTCTCAACTCCTCTAGACTTCCGTCTTTTTTCCAGTCTCCAGATACAATTTCACTGAGTACCAGCTCATCTTTTGTTAATGCAGAAACCTTCTTTTCCTCCGCTTCTATCAATCCCGGGATCTTCTGCAAAGCGCTTAGAAAATTCAATGAAGCACGCTCCGGGTCACTCGCCATAATTCCATTATTATGGGTATATTTTAAATTACCTTCACCACTGATGAAAAAACGGTTATCTCTTTCTAAAGAATCCTTCTTTTCAGAAAATTCTGTTTTCACCAAAAGTCGAAAGCCATATAATGAGCCAATTTCCCTATAATCTCCTCCTGTTCTCATAGTAAATGATAACTTATTCAGGTGGTCACCGATTTCTTTCACGGTAGCCTTTTCATTCAAGCCATCAAGACTAATAGCGTTTATGATGTTTCCAGTATCAGTTTTTTTAACACGTTCATTAAAATTAGTCCAATCTGTTTTTAGACGTTCAAGAAGTGACTTGCCAGTCTTCAAATCTTCTGAAACAGTTTCAAGTTTATATAATGAGCTTCTCTTAGACCGCATGAATGACATTTTTTCTCCTTCGAGGGCTGCAATCCGCTTCTGCAATTTAGCTTTCTCCAGCAAATCTGTGTTACCTGACAAAATAGCCTGATACTCCGAATAGCTCATTCCCGTTTTTTCATCCATGGCTCCCTCATCGATAGTCCGCACACCTACATTATTACTCTTCAATTGGTCAATAAAAATCTGTTTATTATATAGTGTGTTAAATTTGTAGCTGTCTAAAGACTTTTCAACGGCATAAATAAAGACATCTACTATATTATTTCCAAAGTGCTTGGCAATCTCATTTCCCTTCCTTATGGCACGTCCATCACGCTGGGCCAGATCAGAAGGCCGCCAAGGAATATCCAGATGATGTACAGCGACCGCACGCTTTTGAGCATTAACACCCGTACCCAGCATTTCCGTTGAACCAAAGAGTATCCGTATTTTTCCCTCATTGGTAGCTTTAATAAGTTCTTTCCGCTGGTCGCCAGTTTTAGCCTCTTGGATAAAGCGGATCTGATGAGCCGGAATATCATAGTCATGCATTAGCTTGCGCTTGATTTCCGAGTAAATATTCCACTGATCCGGCTTGTATGTTCCCAAGTCTGAAAAAACAAATTGTGTCCCTTTTTGAGCATCGAATCTTCTATAATATTTGGCAAGGTTCGCGGCACAAACAGATGCCTTATTACCGGGGTGATCACCATACTCAGAGGAGATCATACGCATATCAAGCGACATTTTCCGCGCATAATCTGTTGCGATCAACATTTTTGCTTTCTCTTCTGTCGGAGAAAGTGGCTCTCTTCCCAACAATTCGGCCTTTCCGGTTTCCGCGAACTCCATTAATTTCTTTATGAATCTTTCCTGATCCAGTGTTGGGGGGATATGAATTAAGCTTTCTTTTTTCTCAGGACGGTCAATTCCTATGTCCTTAGCTGTCCTATAGTCTGTTATCTCCGAATAAAATTGCGCCAGTTCAGGAACCTTAATAAAATGCCTGAACCTTTCTTTTTGAACAATATTATTGGCTACCGAAAATTCATAATCAACCGATTTTCGAGCATAAATTGCCGCCCATGCGTCGAAACAGTTTATCCCCTGTCTTTCCAGTGCTTTTGGACGCAGGTATTTAAACAACAGATATAGCTCCGTTAAAGAATTACTTATCGTGGTACCTGACAAAAAGGTGGCTCCAAGATCTTTCCCCGTACGCTCCTGTATGGTTCTGATTGCAAACAGTAGATTTAAAGCCCGCTGACTCCCCTGTGCATTTCCCAATCCTGCAACACGTTCATGCCGGGTATTGAACATCAGGTTTTTAAATCGGTGGCTCTCGTCCACGAACAAGTGGTCGATACCCATCATTTTAAAGTCAACCACATCATCTTTTCGGTTTTCAATGTCGCTTTCCAGGCTTTTCAGCTTTACATTTAGGTTTTTTTTCCTTATCTCAACTCCTTTAAGCATTGCACCGGAAACATCTTTCCCCTGTGATCTCAAAACTTCAAGATTACGCTCAATTCCTTGCAGTTCAATATTCAAAATTTCTTTTTGAAGTTCTGACGATTGGGGAATCATACTGAACTGCTCATGCGTAAGAATAATACAGTCCCAATCATTATTTTTTATTTCGCCGAAGATTCTCAGTCGGTTCTGCGGAGTAAAATCCTTTTTTCCAGGATATAATAGTTTGGCGTGGGGATATGCTTTGCGATAAGTCTCGGCGATTTCATGTACATTGGCTTTTAAAGCAATAATCATCGGCTTATGAACCAATCCCAGCCGCTTCATTTCTTGGGCAGCAGTACACATAATTAACGTCTTTCCGGCACCAACCTCGTGGTCGCAGATCCCGCCACCATTACATTTGATCATCCATACCGCATCTTTCTGACTACCATATAGATCTTCAATACCTACAGCTCTTCGGTTGAGCCCCGGAAAAGCCTGATGGCTGCCGTCGTATTGTGGCCGGACATGACAATTAAATAGGTCATTATACTTTTCAGTGAGTCCATCTTTAAATTCTTCACTTTGGTCGAATAACCAGTCCGTAAAAGCCCTTCTAATATCATCAATTTTGCTATTTGCAGCTTGAATAGCTTCCATATCCCGTACCTTTACCTCAGTACCGTCTGCTAAATACGCTTTCTTTGTAATGTCCGGTGTGGTATTGACTAATGCATGCCGTAAGAGATTCAGTCCGTCAAAATTTCTACTGTCTGACTTTACCGCATATTTTTCTGTGATGATTATATTGCTACCGCTGCATTGCACGGCAAAATCATCCGAACTTTCGGTATATTGAATTGTGACTTTCGTTTCAAAAAGATGGCTGGCAAAACTGCTATAAATGTCTGTGTCAATCCAGCGTTCACCAAGATTAAAATCCAGTTCTTCAAATGATATTAAAGTCGGTCTAACCTCTTGGAGAGCTTTTAAACTTTCTTCCCCCTGTTGGTCTGCGACAACCTCCGTAAAATAATTGCTAAGCTGCTTTGCCTTTTCGACAACGTTACCGGATAGAAATGTTTGCGAAGTTTCATATGATCCCAGAAGCGGATTATAATAAATCCTTCCTTTCAACTGCTCTTTCAGTTCTTCAATTGAGATTCCAGAAATGTTACACATGAAATCAAGGTCAACTTTAGCCGAAAGATTTAGGGAAGCCGATAATGCCTCACTGGCGGTATTGACTGTTAAATCATCAGTTGAAAAACTAACGGGATGGTCAAAAATATCCGCTTTGTGGATTATTCCTCCAATAACACGTTCCAGATAAGGGATTTCATTTCCCGAAGCATCCGTTTTAATAACTTTGATATTCTCCGCAGCATTTAAATTGCCATATTTTTTTACAAATGTGTCATATTGAATATTAAGTGATCTCCGACCTAAAGTATCTTCTTCTTTCTGAGTTACCTCATAGTGATATAAGTTATGATAACAGTCCCTAAATTTTATATAGTCTTCGATCCTACTTTTTTGTTTTTCAGCAATTAAAAGCGGATGAAAAATATAGTGTCCTTCCCGGAAATTCCATTTGATCGGTCCAACATTACCATTATAAGCCACCAAAGTGTTATCCCCGTAGTATTCTTTTTTTTCTCCTTTAAATACAACTGGCTCCATCAGTTCGGCCTGTTCAGTAATTTCTGAAAAAAGTGAAAGCGTATGTATTCTGTTCGATCGATTATCTTTTAGATCAGCAGTTTTTTTACTCCGTTTTGTATTATTATCTCTGATGCTTTGGTCAGAATCTGTGGCCTTTGTCTTATCATTTGTAGATGCATGTTCGAATAACGAAAGTTGCTGTACTTTACTTTGTTGTTTCGATTTACGAACTGTTTTTTTTGAAAACGAACGTTGCGTAAAACTTTCAATTTGTTGGTCAGAAAATAAACTTAGTTGAACAGGTTGCTCATCATTATTCCGTGTATTTTTACTTTTAGAAGTAGAATGTTCTCCCAAAGGAGTTTGCAAAATATCCTTTTGTTGCGAATCTGAATCCTTTTCAACAGCAAAACCATTGTATAGTTTGAAATTAAAAAAGGCACTGAAATCGGCTGAAAGCTTACCTTTAAGATCACTGGCGATCCCTTCTTTTCCGCCATCATGCAGATAGATTGTCCTCTTTTTACCATATGGATCTGTATCCTCAATGTATCGGGTCGATACAATATGGTTAGGATTAAAAAACAAAATATTGCAGTATGAACCCTGGTCACCGGATACTGTATGAATAAAATCTTTTGCCCGGTGGGATAATGGCTCTCTATTGCTGCTCTTCTGCAAAACGATCAGGTCACTCCCTACCGCCGTTCCTGCCCCCTCAAATAGATTGTTAGGAAGTCTTATTGCAGAGACTAACAGGTGCTCGCGCATCAGTGCCTCGCGGACGGGCTGATTGGATGGACTGTCCATAATACCCTGTGAGGTTATAAAGGCAAGGATACCGCCCTCCCTGAGCTTATCTGTAGCCTTTAAAAAGAAATAGTTGTGAATACTTTTGGTTGCAATTTTGCGTGCTTCATCCTTACCTCTCGCAAAGGAAAGATCAAATACGGAACTCGTCCCAAAGGGTATATTACTTACAATTAGGTCATAAAGTCCTTCTTCCTGATCAGCGATACTTTCAAAACCCGCCACTCGTACATCAGCCTCTGGATGCAGTAATTGCAAAATTTTTCCCGTCAAAGGATCTTGTTCATAGGCCGTAACACGAAGGTTCGTTTTGTTTTTAAAAGGATGAATAAAGGCGCCAACACCCGCTGAGGGTTCGAGTACTTTATTGATTCCTAAATCATCCCCTCCTATTACTGACACAATAACTTCGGTTATTTCTTTTGGCGTATAGAACGCGTCTAATACAGAGCTCTTAACACCGTTGACCCAATTTTTATATTCAATATCATTTTTAGCGTGTTCACGTAATAAACCGTAGAGCTCTTTTGTCAGAGCAAACAATGGCTTTTCACTGCGATTCCATTTTTCAATGTCTTCCGGTAATTCGGCTGGATTAAGCACACATTTTAACCCGCCAAATCCCGCATATAATGACAATTGTTGCTCTTCGCCCGATGTTGGTTTACGTTTTTCATTTTCAACATTGAAAGCTATTTTCAGGGCATCAATATTCTGCTGGAGGTGCTGCCTCTTATTGAATGCCATGTTGCTCGATCCATATGGCGATGAAACCTGTCATTTCTGTGTATAGCAGGTCATAATCATTTGAATATGCAAAATCATCGGTTAGATCATACTTTGCAAAAACCTCTTCGCAGGTAGGAAGTATTTTTAATGCAAAATCCCTGAATTCAAAATCAAACAGCAGGTCGCTGAACTCGTATGTCAGCACCTCAAAAAGCGTAGTGAATTTCGAAAAGTGAAGCCCCTCATAAAGAATGTAATCGGCTATTTCATCGCATTTAGTAACATGGTTGCCAGACCTGAAAGCGCCGTCATAAGCATTGGCTGCCCACCGTGCCCGTTGGCTGATAAATTTGGGATCATCTAACCGCTCAGGGAAACTGGCTTCTATATGCTCCTGTAGTTTTAATTGATAGTAGGAAAAATCCTTTTGCTCTTTTTTCATAATGTCTATTATTTACTTGTCAGGTAAACCTAGCCATAGAACTACTGGCAGAGCCCATCAGAAGGTATTATAGCCTTAAATGTCCACCATTTTCCTAATTGAAAAATGGGGTAAAAAAGAAGCCTGAAATCTCTGTCGATCTCAGGCTTCACACCAAATCATATCATGAAAATTATCTGAACTTTCGTTTCTTTTTCTGCTCAAATTCAAAAGAAGTAGTACCGTCCTCCGATAACACAATATAGGCATCAAATGGTTTTCCACTGTGACCGACCATCTTGCGGATCAGTGGTGTTCTTTTCTTGGTAAGCAAAGCTTCTATATTTTTATAGCTTAATTGTATTCCGCACACCTTTCGAAAAAGTATCCATCCGCATTCATCACTACAGCATTTGATTACCTTTTCACGCAAATAGGCTTTACTACTGCATTTTGGGCAGTATATATCTTGAGGACCCGCATCCGCAGTTTTCTCCGTCAGCAGTTCCATGGTAACCTCTTGTGTTAGCTTCTCAAGTTCAGCATGAAATTCCGTAGCAGACATTTCATTATTCTGTATCTTTTCAAATGCAAGTTCCCATTGCGCTGTCATAGAAACATCTGCTATTTTTTTATCCGCTACGATCTGATAAACAAGAAGGCCCTTCTCAGTAGGAATAACCGACTTCTTTTCCCGACGGATATAGTCCCTGTCGAAAAGCGTTTCAATAACCGAAGCACGGGTAGCCGGTGTACCTATTCCAATGGTTTTAAGTGCCTTTCTCTCCTCAATATCCACAATGCTATTACCCGCATTTTCCATTGCTGATAGAAGTTCGGCTTCAGTATATAATGCGGGTGGCTTTGTTTTCTTGGAAAGAAGCGTCGCAGCGTTTACCTGTAAGAGATCGCCCTTGTGGAGGTGCGGCAGATCATAAATATCGTCGTCCTCTTCTTCATTAAAAGTCCCATTGATCGACTTCCAGCCTGGAGACGTAATCTTTATTGCTTTAATTGTAAAATTATAATGGAGGATTTCTAATGTTGCAGAAGTAGTTTCCCTGTGGCAGGCTGGTGAAATAGCTTCAAGAAGTCGGCAGGCGATCAAATCATAAAGTGCATTTTCGTGCGCGTCCAAAATGCTAGGGATATTCTCCGTTATTAAAATTCCATGATGGTCAGTTACTTTCACATCATTGACGATATGCTTGTTATATCTCTCCCATTTAACCTTTTCGACCTTTTCTTTAAAAGCGTTGGAAGCTCCTAAAGCGACAATTAGATTTGGAATTTCGCACCAGACATCTTCGGGAATATACTTTGATCCCGTACGGGGGTAACTTATCAATTTCTTTTCATACAAGATCTGCGCTATTTCCAGTGTTTTTTCCGCGGAAAAACCCAGCTTTCTGTTGGCCTCTTTTTGTAAGCCTGTCAAATCAAAAAGTAATGGTGCCATCAGGGAACCGGACTTCTTTTCAACATCCACAACAAGTACAGTACCTTCACGCTCCATAGATCTTATTGCAGATTCTGCTTTAGTTCGTTCTTCCCATTTATCACCCGATAAACTCTTGAAAATAATCCCCTCTTTTTTATGTTCCAGCTCAATCTGAAAATAGCTTTTTACCTCAAACGATTTATGATCTATATATCTTTTGCAGATAAGCGATAAAGTAGGTGTCTGAACACGTCCTAAAGAATATAAACCATCCCCTAAACTGATCGTAAGTGCTTGCGTGGCATTGATCCCGATCATCCAGTCAGACTGTGACCGCTCGCGTCCCGCATAATAAAGACCATCAAAATCAGCCCCGGGCTTCAAATTGTTTAATCCGCTTATGATTGCTTTCTCTGTTAAACTACTGATCCAAAGCCTCTCAAATGATTTACCGCAGCCTAAATATTCATATATGTATCGGAAAATTACTTCACCCTCCCTACCTGCATCGGTAGCAACAATAATACTGTCGCACTTTTCGAAAACTTCGCCAATTATTTCTAATTGCCGTTTTGAACCTTCATCGTAAACATAACCATTACCAGCCTTTACTTTTCTACAGGTAAGCATAAAATTTTCTGGTATGATGGGAAGGGATTCCCTATTGAACCCCTTTATTCCATAGTCCGCAGGCATCGCCAGTCCTACAAGATGTCCATAAGCCCATGTGACCATAAAATCATCCCCCAAAAAATATCCATCTTTTCTTTCAGTTGCTCCTACAATTCGGGCTAGTTCATGTGCTACAGAAGGCTTTTCTGCTAAGATTGCTTTCATAATGGCTTACTTTAGTGAAGTTTCGGTCGTCTTGTAGGTGTCTTTCTTTCTTGCGCATCAGTCCTTGCAGTATTACGTGCGGCCTGTTTTGAATCATCTTTTTGCAACGGAGATTGTCGCTGTTTCTTCTCTTGATTTGTATCACCCAGGACTTGCTCCAGCTGATTTTCCAAATGAGGTTTCTGGAAGGAGAAGTCAACCTTTCCTTTTTGTTCATTGTAGAAGGCATAACCTGAATATATTCTATTTTGATCCTTATTGACAAGATCTTCCAGATAAATAGCTTTACCCTCTTTTAGCTGATCCTGTTCTTTTTCGCTAAGCTGTCGGTCTCTGAAGACAGGTGGAATTACCCTTGTAAGCTGTTGTTCAATATTTAGGGTTTCTTTATTGCCGGCAAATACAATTTTTCTGTCATCCGCACTGAACTGCAACGTTTGGCTGAACAGTTCCCCTGTTTTTGTATTTACCATACCATCAACGAGCACGGGCTTTCCTTCCATGAGTTCCTGCTTTTGTTCCTTACTTAACTTTACGCCACCAAATTTATCATTGATTTTAATCCATTCAAGCGGATATGATACCGGCTCCTTTGTATATTTATCCAAACTGATCAATGACTTTACTGTAATACCCTGTGTATTCGTCAGTTCAGCCACCCGTCCCATATTTCCGGTCTTTATCAGGTTCTCCTTATCCTCTCTTGTAAATCTATGGCCATAAAAAGGATTTTCCAAAGGAGCTTTATGTCGTATACCATGCGTCAAAATAACAATTTTATTATCGACTTGTCTTAAAGAAAGACGAGCATCGCCTTTTAATGCGAGCCCTTCAAAATTTCCTTCAATCTTAAATATTGTATCTGATTTGTATCCTTTTAGCAATTTGTCCAATTGTCCATTTTTCTCTAACAGCTCCCTGTTCAAGCCAAATTTATGAGCTGTATTCCAGTCAATTTCATCTGCATTATAACGATTCACATTTTTTGCATCATCTTTGGTTTTCCCTTGATTAACTTCTTGTTTCTTTTCCATATCCTGCTTTTTTTGTTTATTGTCATGTTTCACTTCCAATGCGTCCAGCAATTTATTTCCTTCCGGTGTTGGATTATCGAGAGCAGATTGTAATTTCTTCGCTACCGCCTCCATATCGATGTCGGCAATTTTAAAAAACTTGTATCCTGTAGGATCGTTGAGTTTTCGCCAGAAATTAGAAAAGAAATTGCTGAAAATATCGCTTTTGTCTACGCGCATAAAATCCAGCAAATTCTTCTGTTTGGGCTCTCCTGTTTCCAGTTTCCCCTCCTTATCTACTCCTTTTACAGCTTCGATCCTGTTCTTAACTTTGTCAAGAACCAATAGGATATCGGACAGCGGCTCTAACGCTTTGGCTACCTTTTCGTCAGTGATTGTTTGTTCGTTCATAATAAAAAAGTTTTAAGATTATCGAAAGTAGAATGGGAATCGTTACAGTATTATATGTATTCCGTTAGTAACCTATTTTTACCTATATTTTCCGCCGTGATAACTGTCTCTAATAAACTGTTGCACATCAGAACTCTTATAATAAATTTTACCACTGATAGTGAAAAACTTTATTCTGCCGATTGTACGGTAACGCTGAAGACATCGGTAAGTGATCTTTAGCATTTGAAGCACGTCTTGATTATCGAGCAGTTCATCACCGTCGATACTCAATCTCTTTTTGTCGCGGATTTCAAGATCCCCTGCGAGTATATCAAATCGCTTCATGATACGATCCATCCACGCGAGGAATTCAACTCGATCTATATTCATAGCCTTTTACATTTGGTTTACATACCAAAATTGGCCTTGATTTTCCGCTAAATCGTACAAGGTAGTACCAAGGATATACCAAGAGAAATGAACTTTTTTTTCGTTATTTTTTTAATAGTGGCACCAGTTTGTATTGGTATCCTATGACTAGTATATTGGTACATACTAAAAGTATGAACTGTCGAAGCCAGCTGTGTAAATTTCAGGTTAGTTATTCCTACGAATAAATTCAGTATAACGGGACAGCATAAATTTCGGCAATAAAAAACAGGTCATCGATTTGATTACCTGTCTTGTACAATAGATTTACTACCTACCTTAAAGTTCTCTATCCATATATTGTTCTAGAGAACTTTTTAAGAAAAGTAAATAGCTGGTTTTCTCTCCTGCCCTGAACTTCATCTGATGGAATGCATGATGAATATCCCCCAATTTGATTTCAAACACTTCCTCAAATAGTTTACTCATTTTTCGCAGGCCAGCTCTTCCATTAGACACACTACCTGCGGCATGTAGTGCATAAATCAGTTCAATTAACGCATTCTTGGAATCCGTCCAAGAAAAACTTCCATTTTCAGACATAGGGGAACTGCCGGTGTTATTGGAGTCTTTCTGACTAATTTTCGACAAATAATAGGAAAAAAGCAAGTCCATCGCTATGATCTGAGCGACTTTATAATCATAATAGGTAGAAAACTCAATATCAACTTCAAAGAAAAAACTGTCTACACCATCGAAGAAATTAATATTACCTAATCTAAAATATGAATTGTCTTTATCGCAGCGACCAGAACGATAATACCAGTAAAAATCCGAACTCTCCAGGTGCTTTTTATATTCTTTATTTAAAAGCTTGATCTGCTCGCTGTAATAAGCTTGTACCAAATCATAAAGTTCAGGGTTAATAACTTCCAAACGGACAAGCTTATTATAGTAAATGAGTTTTCCTAAAATCTCGGGCTTGACAGTCTTAAAAAAGACTACTTCGTCGTCGGCTCTAGCAAAACCATTTTTAGCAATTTGGGTTTTAAGATCGCTTAATAATTGACGAAGAAAAGAAACCATATGATAAGCTTCTTCAATGGTGCTTTTCGTACTTCGTTCTAGATTCTTCTCCTGTTGTTCGATTGATAATAGAATATTTTTATATAATTGTTTCATGGTTACTTTTTTAAAGTGAATAACCTCCACACAGTCGTTTTCCCTTTAAACTATATCTCTCCACGTTGAGATATAAAATTAAATATACAATATATTTTTTTTCTAATAATCAATAGTTTAGGTCAGTTATTATTCGCCGACACTAAATCAGAATTCGTACGAATATACTCATAATCTGCAATTGAATGAAATATGTTTGCTCATTAAAAAATTATTATTTCCCAATAAAACAAAGATTATTCTTTAAGATACTGTAAAAATTAAACCAATGAAATTTATTCCTTTTATCTAATATAAAATGAAACAAAAGATTTTTAATCAAAATTCTGGCTAGAATTAATGCTTAAAAGAGACCACCATTTAAGTAATCTCTTCTATTGTACCCTAATCTAATCTGGGAATTTTTGTAATTAAATCTTTCCGTTCAAGAATTTAATAGCCTTACTTGTATTCTCTAGCGTACCATGCGAGATGAAAAATATCAGATGGATCATATTCAAATCCTTCATTTGGCTCGATTTCCATTGTTAATTTATTAAATGTAACCTTGTACTTTATAAAAAAGCCAATTGGTTGGAGGCAGTCCTCTTTAGCGTCGTTGATAGCCTTGATCGCATCGCTACTTGGTAATGTTATTTTAATCATATTGCTAAATTACATTTGCAGATATTTTTATTTTTACGGTTACCCGTAAGATTATAATTTTTATAAAAATTTGAATTTTGATGGTTTAGGTTTTATATTAATCTACTTAGAAAATGTAAAGCTAATCCGTTCAAGTGCTCCTTTCGGAAATCCTACGACAAAAGAAGCAACAAACCGAAAACTTTACATCAAAACATTTTTTTTATGGAATTTTGAGACTATATAAAAAATATGGTCTTTAAACATGGAAATAAATTTATCTAGTAGCCCAATATTTAAATGTAACCTTCGGCAGCAATTTTAACATACACTTTCGGATCTAAATAATGTTGAAATAGCTGATCTTTTGTCAAAGTGTTGAAACAAAAAGCACCCGATTAAAAATTATCAATTGGGTGGTACAGCTATGATTGAATTAATATTCGCACACTAAAATTATTAATTTTGAAATCGCATATTGGTAGACAAACCACAATAGTAAAATAAAAGAGTTAGTAAAATGCTGACTCTTTTATTTTTCAATGCAAACAATGATTTTAAAGGATTGGTTCGGATCTGCGTAGAGGTCAACACCTAATTTGAATCGATCAAAAACTTGACAAAGTTTTAAATGAGCGATGCTTGTCTAAACAAATTCTGGAAAACACTAAAGGAAAAAACAAAAATAGAAAACCATGAATGCATATAAGCAAATAACAAACATTGCTCTCTTATAATATTCTTGCGCCATAACCAAATGCGAAACCTTCATATTTATTACAGCCTCATTACCCTTTATGATTTTGAAAAATGATGAAATAATGTCTCTTTTGTATTTATTTTTATCGCCTGAAATATTTATATCCTCATTGCCTAGCACATGGTAGGTTCCCCTTTCCAAAACTTTTACTGAAAACCATACCGTTCTGAGAGTATAAATTGCTAAAACGATTGAGATAAATACCGAAGTTTTGATAACTCCACTTGGAATCTCCTTACCCCATATTAATGTATTTGCACCTATTACAATAGTATTTGCCAAACTTAAAGATCCCATAAATAAAGCTGCTTTGGATTCGGTACCTTTTCTGCGATCATCTTCTTCTTGATATATCTTACCTTGTAATTGCAATGCAAGATCCAGGTTTTCATCCTCAATTTTCAGAACTGGATTTTCCTCAAGGTCTTCGACTTCTTCTGTTAAATACTGATTAGATATGTAATCATTATTATCCTCTTCAAGCAACGGCCAGACCAGCTCTCTAAGTTTAAGTAGTTTCTCGTTCATCAATTTTATCTTTTAACAAATTTACTATAGCACCCGAAATATCTAAACCGAGTAATTTTTCGAGCCAAGCCCACTGGCCATTGGGATTAATTTCAAGGAATACATATTCACCATTTTCATTTAAAATGAGATCTATCGCACCGAAATTTAAATCTAACTCTCTCAGTAGATTGATACAATTAGCTGAAATATCTTCTGGTAACATATAAATACTGTGTTTTAGTCCATCTTGGCTAACTCTCCAATCCACTTTTGAGTCGTCAGAATCTTGTGAGTGTATGAAGGCAGCAAAAACCTTCTCTCCCACTACAGTCACCCTGATATCTCCTTTCTTTTTTATATGCTTTTGGAAAAATGTTGGACATCCTTCTACACGCTGAGCATTATTTTTGTCGAGGTATATTTTGTTGGTGAAAATGATCGCTTCTTCATTTCCGTCATCAGATATTAATCCTGTACGAATCGGTTTAATAATACAGTCCTCTTCATTCATTCCATAAAAATTCATTGCTGAACCAGCATTGGTCGTAATCAAACTGTGGGCAATTGTAAAACCTATTTTTTTCGCTAGTCGCAGCTGAAATATTTTATTTTCAGCATTTCTAATATTTTTAACATTATTTAACCAGTATGCGGAATTTAAAATTTTATAGATACCTTCTAATGTATAACTAATCTCATTGCGTATAAATTGATTTTCAGCCCGACTAAGCTCTGAATTATCGTTGGGCAGTTCTGGTCTACGAAAATACACACTTCTAATATCCAAAAGATCTATTTGATTACCAGTTGTCCTATCAGATATTTTAAAATTATCTTTATGAAAGTCCAAATTTACCTCAACATTATCGCCTAACTCTTCAGTGTTTAGTCTGTAAAACTCTATTTTTTTCTCTTTAAGTTTTTTTACTACAAAATCAGTTGTAATATCTGCTTTATTGGTTATAAGGAGTACGCGTATCATCATTTTCCATTTTAACAAGAGTTTTTGTAGTATACATCACATAATCTAAATGATAGTCATCTTTTTCACCACTTACCTTAGTTCTGGTAGTTAAATCAAAAGACAATGCACTAGTATCACTTTCAGCTTTAACTTTTGTGACGGTAGCTAACGCTACCATAATATTGGTCGATGCATCAATTAGCGGGATCTTTGTACCGTCAATTTCCAGCATATTGAGGGATTCTAATGAATCATATTGGTAGTTGGGAGCAAAATCTGGCTCCGAACGAACAATCTTATAGTCTAATATTAATGGCTTCATATCTGTATCAGGTATATCTCGTAAAAATAATAATTATCCTTTCAATTTTCATCAGAAAAAACTAAACATATTAGAAACAGAATGGTTAACTGTCTATAAAAATCTTGAGCAATTGATTCTTTAGATTTAAGCGATTCAAGAATGCTTTTCTTATTCAAATTATTTCAATAAATGATATATTTGAGTTTCATTTTAAACTGTTCACTTGGAATGCCAGATATAGACCTAAACTCAATTAAAATTTTTAAAAGAAATGGCGATGCAATTTCAACAAATAGAGGTTTCTATTATCAGTACTTATCTTTCTTGAAAAAATGGATAACCAACTTTATAAATGGAGATGACAGTCCCATTTATACAGAAGTTGACAATGATATTAAAGAGGTTGGGAAGATCTTTGTATTTACACAATTAAAATGCTATAGTTCAGATTTTAGTTTAAATTCAAAGGAGATAAAACATACTCTGTTTGATTTTTTTATAACCTACCTTAGGTACAAGCAAAATAATATTACCCCAAAATTCTCTTTTATTACCAATTCTGGAATACAAAAAAGAGAAAAATTATTGGGAAAATGGCTTAGCAGGGAAGTTTTTGATAATTCTACAGACTTCGAATCTTTAAAAAAGAAAAATAGGGAAATACTAAAAGCCGAATCTAACAAGATAAGACAAGCAAAACTCAGTCGCCAAAATATTTCTTCAGTAAAAAAGCTTGAGATCAATAAAAGTTACAAAGCCCTCTGTGATATTCTCTCGGATGATTTAATCGTTGAAGATTTTTGTAGAGCTGTCCACTGGGATTTCGGGGAAATTACGACAGAGGAAGCTATTTTCCAAATTAGGCAAAACATATTATCCTTATTAAAGAACAAGGTGTTTGGTGATAAGCCGATCGAAATTATTTTTAGGGTTCTTTTGTCTGAAATATACAGATGTTCACAAGAAACCGAAACTTCAATGCGATGCCTGACAAGCCTAGACTTACAAAACCTTTTAAATTTAACAGATTCTGAAATATTGCAAAGAATTGATTCAAAATTTATACAATTAATTGGTTTTGAATTAGAGGAAATAAAGGATAGAATTAAAGCGGTTGAATCCATACAAGAAAATCAAGCTGTATTAATAGAAAATCTAAGACCAAATACATTAGAAAATCTTGATTTGACATTAGTTCCATATGTCAATGATGTAGAGGAAGTATTTGGCTGGGAAAATGAACTTAAGGAGGCATTTGATATTCTCAACAAAAAAAAACTTATTACAGTTAATAATTATGGTGGTGTTGGAAAAACAACATTTGCTAAAAAATTTCTTACCATTAACCGCAGTAAATATAATAACGTCATATGGTTAAATATCGAAAAATCAATAGAAAGTTCATTTGTCTTTAATAACCTGTTACTTGCTAACTTACGTATCAATTTGGATAAGGATAAAACTGTAGATGAACAATTTAATATTATATTGAATGAGCTAGATAAAATTGGAGGAAATAACCTCATCATACTAGACATACAAGAAAATGACGAGCCTTATTCTGCGCTAAATACCATTGCGAGTTTAAGAAATTGGAAGAAAATATTTCTTACACGAGCGAAACTTAAAACCTTAAACCCGTACTTACTACCGCATTTGGATTATGACAGTGCGATCAGCTTGTTTAAATTACATTGTTCAAAGGAATTTGACGAAATAGTATTTAAATCTTTTTTAAATTATATTGAGTTTAACACCCTCATCATAGAGCTTGTTGCGAAAACTATTGAGAATGGATTTGATCTAACTTTAGAGTTTGTATTTGATTCCTTAGAAACACAAAATCTAAATAATGAATTGCTCAAAATAGATATTGCCCTTTATGATAAGGAGAATAAAGTAACGGCTATATTTGACTTTATTCTACAAAAATTTTCTGTAAAAGGTATCAACGATAAAGAAAAGTTCTTTTTGGATTATCTTGCCTTACTCCCATCTACAGATATTATCATTGAAGATTTAGTATTAATTTGTGGTAAGGAATTTTATGATGGTAACAAACTAAGCTATATAAACTCTATTAATTCTTTAGAAAGGAAAGGGCTTGTCCAATACGAGAATGACAAGAAAAGTATACGAGTCCATAAAATACTGCAACAAACAATTATATATCGATTAAGAGCCAGGAATAGCGATTTTATTGGTTTCATGTTTTATATATCCTGGATAACACATAGATTAACAGAAGGTTATAATAACCCGAAAGAATCATTCAGATTTTTAAAATATGCAGAATCAATTTTAAGTACCATCAAAGAAGAGTATCGGGCAAGTATTTATCAGCCACTTTTACTTCTTGAAAATGAATATTTGCATCTATCATCATTCTTCTTTATACGTGAAAATAGCGCTGAATTATGGGCAGACTTGATAAGGAGAACTGAAAAATATTTAGGAAAAGATGCGCTTTGTTTAGGAGCAATGTATAACAATCTAGCATCAACATTAAACATTGAAAATTCTTTGGATGATATTATTAAATACCAAAGAAAAGCTAACAATTTATATTTGCAACATTCCCGCAATTTTAAAAAAGGTGATTTATTAATGTTTATTACCTCATTACAAAATCTAGCCCAGGCATATCTTTTAAAAGATGATCCAGAAAACGTACTAAAATGTCTTCAAAAAGTAGCAGCCCTTAGAAAACAAAATTATTTTTATAGTGATGCACAAGTGGGCGTAGGTTACACTATATTATCTGAACTTCACCGAAAGACCAAAAATTTTGATGAATCTGAGTCATTGATTAAGAAAGCTATTAAGTATCATAATTCAATACCTATAGAAAAGAGAAATGAATTTTTATTATCTAGCTACTACAATAAATTATCAGAGAGTTCCATTTTGAAAAACAATTTGGATGAAGCAATAATACATCAATTAAGATGTGTCGAAATTCTGGAATCGCAAGGAATAAAAAATACACATCTTGTAAAGATGTATCAGTTTCTCATTGACCTATTTAAAATATGTAATGATCCTGATAACTTTAAAATTTATAATGATAAGCTCGAATCATTAATAAGACAGAATTAAATTAGGAAAGATGTTGCACTTTCTAATTCATAATTAAGCACAGGAGATACACATATTATTATTCTTAGTGTTTACTATTCAGTTTAACCTCTCAATTGGAGTTGATTTATTATCAACCCCAATCTGAAAAATACCTATATTGCCATTATCAAAAGTCCGAAAACTTAATAAAATCAATTATATTAACCCGTAGTGCATTATAAAAAAGGTTACTCATAATACGAAAATTTCGTATATTGTATTGACTACCAATCTAATACATTATGAATAACCTAGATGCAATTTACGATTTTATTTTAAAGGAATTAAGAAAATTAACCATCAAAGAAAATTTTTATTTCAAACCAATTAAACCAAAATTATCTGATTTAGAACTCATTGCAATAAATATTTCTGCAGAATATTTATCGATAGATTCAGAATATCAGTTGTTTAGATACCTCTCTAATTCAAAACTAAAGGGAATGATTGAGAGAAGTGTGTTTAATCGCAGAAAAAGAAAGCTTTTCTTACACTTGGAAAATATTAGAAAACTTATGGTTGCTAAATTTAATGAGATGGAAACCACTTTTATTGTAGATTCGATGCCTTTAGAAATCTGCAAAAACGCAAGAGCGAACCGCTCTAAAATTTGTAAGGAAAATGAATTTTCGTTTCCCAGCAAAGGTTATTGCGCTTCTCAATCGAGTTATTATTATGGTTACAAATTACATGCAGTTTGTTCTGTTTCCGGAGTTTTCCAAAGTTTTGATATTTCTACAGCAAGCATTCATTATATTCATTTTTTGCAAGATATCAAGCATCAAATGAACAATTGTACGTTGATTGGAGACAGGGGTTATTTATCCACCCAAGTGCAAACAAATTTGTTCAATTATGCAGCGAATATAAAGCTGGATACACCCATGAGAAACAACCAAAAAAATTATCAAAAACAAAAATATATTTTCAGAAAATCCCACTTGCGTCCTAAACGTTTAAAAAGTGGCGGTGTTTGGATATAGCAAAGTTGCTATATTTAAATTTTCAAAATTATAACACACCGCCATGATAAATTTAAATGTTTTTAGTCAGATTTTATCTCTTATCGACCGCGAATTATTCAAAGATTTGGTTTCAAAGCACAAAAGTGACAAACATCAGAAAGGGATCAACAGCTGGACGCATCTAGTCAGTATGCTTTTCTGTCATTTTTCCTCGGCAGATTCGGTTCGTGATATTAGTAACGGCCTACGCAGTACCACTGGTAATCTGAACCACTTAGGAGTAATAAGAGCTCCAAGTAAGTCCAATATATCCTATATCAACATACACCGTACCCATGAACTTTTCAAAGATCTTTACTATTCTGTTTTGGATAGGCTTTGGCAAAAGGACACCCATTTTCGCAAAGATCTTGGTCAGCTAAAGCGTAAAGTATATCTGATGGATGCAAGCATCATCCCCTTATGTCTATCTGTATTTGACTGGGCAAAGTTTCGCAGCACCAAAGGTGCCGTAAAGCTGCACACTGTCTTGGATTATGATGGCTGCCTACCTGTTTTTATGCAGATTACCGATGGAAAAGTACATGAGAGCCAGCGAGCCGGTAGTTACAGTTTTTCCAAGGGAAGCGTGGTGGTAGTCGACCATGGCTACGTGGATTACAGCTGGCTTGGGGATTTGGACAGCAGGGGGTGTTACTTCGTTACCAGGAGTAAAGTTAATATGAAGTACAAGGTTATCAAGTCCTATCAGAGTGAAGCACTCATGGAAAAGGGGATCCTTAAGGATGAGCTCATTGAGCTATCCGGTGCTGCCTGCAATAAATACAACGGCAAGCCGCTACGCCTAGTCCACTTTTGGGACAGCACCACTGGCAATGAGTACCACTTTTTGACCAATAATACGAAGTGGAAGGCTTCTTTGGTGGCAAACATCTATAAACAACGCTGGCATATCGAAGTCTTCTTCAAGCATCTAAAGCAGCGCTTAAAAGTATCGACATTCATAGGGACTTCTGAAAATGCAGTGATGATCCAGATCTGGACTTCACTCATTGGCATATTACTGTTAAAATACTTACAAAAAAAGGCCAAATATGACTCGAACCTGTCCAATCTGGTCGCATTCATCAGAATGAATATCTTCGTGAAAATAAACATCTGGCAATGGATAGATGATCCCTTTCTCAGGCCGCCTATAAAAGGAAAAAAGGGACAGCTAAAGATTTTTGCAGATTGAAAAATAGGGGTCAATATCGAAATGATGAAAAAAGCTATGCCTGTACAACAGAAATCCAATCCTAAAATTTATTTAGGACAGATGTGAGAAAATCCAGAAAAAGAATTGAGACTTTATTCTCTCAACTTTGCGACCAATTTAAAATCAGAAACAATTACGCAAAATCTTTTAACGGTTTTAAAACAAGGGTATTGAGCAAAATAACAGCATTAACTTTCATTCAGTTTGTAAATGTTTTTGTTTTCAATAGAAAAATGAATAGATTTAAAATTGAATTAATTTAATAATGCACTACGAGTATATTTAATATAAAAATAGGACCAACTAAGAACTGAGCAATGTTAATTTAATTGAATTTTTTATTTCTATTCAATGAATAGTTTTAATAAATAATTTTAATTAAAAAATTAAATGATGGTTTAGTTTTTGATTTTAAGTAAATAATTATTAAAATAAATCTTTTTGTTATGAGTTTCATCGACAATGTAAAATTAACAGCAGAGCTTATTAAAGCAAATTTTTCAGAAGGTATTGATGATGGATATGATCATTCCACAACTTCTGCAGGTAGAAAAGGATTACGATCAGGTCGGGTTTCTGAACTGACTGCAATGGCAGATTTGAAGCCCGGCGGCGCTGATAATCTCCGAAAAATTATGGAGATTGCAAATGGTAATTTGAAAGGTGCTACAAAAGTTGGAACCTTACACGATTTACGAATTGTTCTTTTTGATAATGATACTAAGATTTTGTTCTGTACAGCTTATGATGGGGATTGGGATGCTTATATCGATGATTTTGCAACCAAAATTCCCCAATTGATGGATATTATTTTTGGAAATGTGGAAGGTTGGCCTGGAATTAAAGATCCAACAGTTAAAGATTTTATTCTTAGCAAACAGATTACTGCGACAGGTTGGTATGTGGGAGTACCACATCTTACTGTAAACGACATTAGACGTAACGATAAGATTATTACTGGCTTAAATAAAGCCATTGACGATTCTAATAAAATTGAAAAATAATTTTTAATAAATAAATTATGGCATTTGATTTTATAAAAAGAATTTTCAATCCGGACAAAGTTAATATAGAGTTGAAGGAAATTCAATCTTTAATTTTGAGAAGTAGGCCAATTCCTTATTTTGGAACAGTGGCATTATTAGAAATCACGGATAAAGAAAGTGCGAAAAAGATGTTGAAAGATTTGATTCCATTAATTGATTCTGCAGAGGAATGGAACAAAAACGAAGGAGCATCTGTATTTCTAACTTTTACCTATAAAGGTTTAGAAAAAATTGGTGTACCAAAAGAAAGTTTAGATTCTTTTCCGGAATCTTTTAAAGAAGGAATGGCTAAAAGATCGTCTTATCTTTATGATATTGGCGTGAATGATCCCAAAAATTGGCAGAAAGAATTTAAAAATCCTAACATTCATATTGCTTCTGCAGTGATCTCCAATAATGAAGCCGATTGGAAAAGCAAATTGGAAGAATTTCGTACTAAAATTTCGGAAAACAATGGAGTTGAAGTTTTGGTGAGTGAAGATTTTGGTGCTACAGAAGAGGTGAAAAATGTTTTCGGTTTTCGCGATGGAATCAGTAATCCCGAAGTTGAAGGTAGTGGGATTGATGTACCTCAAGGTTTTGACCGCCCGATTGCAGCTGGCGAATTTATATTAGGTTATCCAGGAGAAGGTGATATTACAAAACCTTTTCCTCAGCCGGACATTTTAGGGAAGAATGGGTCTTTTATGATTTTTAGAAAATATCAAAGCCAGGTTGCAGAGTTTAACCAGTTCATTAAGGATAATAGTTCTTCTCCAGAAGAAGGCGAACTTTTGGCTGCGAAAATGGTAGGCAGATGGAGAAGCGGAGCTCCACTAGTTTTATCGCCAGAAAAAGATGATAAAGTGCTTGGAGAAAATCCTGAAAAAAATAATAATTTTTCATTTAAGAACGATGAGTTTGGAAAAAAATGTCCTTTCAGTTCTCACATCCGCAGGATGAATCCGCGAGATTCCAAAACTTTTGTCTTGGAAGATGAAAGGCTTCACCGCATTATACGTCGCAGCGTAACTTTTGGGGATATTGTTCCGCCGGAAGTGACAAAAAATGACGGTAAAGAACGCGGTCAATATTTTATGGGAATTAGCGCGAATGCAATGGGGACTTTGGAATTTTTGCAAAAACAATGGATTAATGATGGCAATTCACAAAATCTGGGTAGTGAAAAAGATCCTATGGTTGGTTTGCAAGATCAAAATAGTTTGTTCAGTATGCCTGCAGACCCGCTAATAAAAAGATACCGAGGTTTACAAACTTATAATATCGTGAAAGGTGGTGAATATTGCTTTATCCCAAGTCTTTCAGCTCTCAAATGGATCAGCGAATTAAATTAATACTTATAAAAATTTAACTATTTTTTTTTTAAATCACTAACAAAAAAATCTAATTGCATGGAATACGTTAAATATGATTATAAATTGGAAGAAATTCCTGAAAATTTCGAAGAGTATATCAATAAAATTAATAAGGATATTGTAGATTATATTCGAAACACGCCGCAACTAAGCCGCGCTCATAATTATACAAGAGATGCGCACGCCAATGGCTATGCAGCATTAAAGGCAGAGGTGGAAATTCTGCCTAATTTGCCTGAAGAATTGGCTCAAGGTATTTATAAAAATGCAGGAAAACACGAAGCGGTGGTTCGTTTTTCAAACGGATCCTCTCGTGTGTTGCCTGATAAACTAAGTGGAAATGCGCAAGGTTTTGCACTTAAAATTTTTGGAATTGAAGGCGAAAAAGTTGCTCCTGGTGAAGAGTCATCACCAAATGTGGATTTCAACCTAATCAATAATCCGGTATTTTTTTGCAATACTGCGGAACATTATGTTTTCATCTCCAAACTGTTTCTTAAAATCACCGATTTTTTTGAAAAAGGTGCATTAGGAAAATTGGAATTTGCTTCAATCTGGGTTACAGAAAATAAAAAAGCTTTCCCAAATTTCGAAGCATTAAAAGAATTAGCCGCACTAAAAACTTTTGAAAAAATCCCATCAATTAACAGTTTTTTATACGAGTATTACAGTATGGGCGCAGTTCGTCACGGAGATTATATGGCAAAAGTAAGAATTGAACCTACTGACGAAACGAAAAACTTAATTATTGATAAGGATATTGATATTGACAGCGAAGATTGGCCTTACAGAAAAGCTATTATTAAAGAGATCGCAAAAAACGATCTTACATTCAATCTACAAATTCAATTATGTAACGATTTGAAAAAAATGCCAATTAATGATCTTACAGAAGAATGGTCTCAAGAACTATCGCCATTTCGCACGGTAGCTAAAATCAAAATATTTAAACAAGAAGTTCCTGAAGATGGTAATTTTAATGTGATGGACAATCTTTCGTTTACGCCGTTTAGAACTCTAGAAGAAAATCGTCCCATAGGTAATTTGCAAAGTACGAGAAGATCGGCCTATGTAACCTCTTCAACGACCCGTCACGAATTAAATAACAAAAAAAGAAAAGAGCCAAACAATTTGCAGGAGGCATTTGATGAGAAATTTTATCAGAAATAGTTTTTATAATGCACTACGGGTTATATTAAAAATTTAATCTCCTAAAATTTTCGAGTGCAAGTTCGAAAATTCTCTCCCGTAAACATAACTTAGGAGGAATCAAACTAAAAGGATAAAAACACAATCAACTGGTTTTCAAACACATAAATCTAAAATATTTTCGATATCATTATAAAAATAGTTTGGATAGCCTACCAGCGAGTCACTGAAGGAGACAACTATTTGATAGTTGTCTCTCTTTTTTTACACATAAAAATCTCTATATCAAGCTTTTACAGCCTGACATTTTATAGTTTGAATTTTTTGATGTGAAATCCCTAGTCCACCTGAAACAGACAGTCTAAAAGTGCTCTATCAGAGATTTCATCGGTATTGAAGCGTAGTTTGAAATCCCATTAAGGTTCTAGTATTTTTTCCTCTTTTGGCTTATTGTAACTTTTTGATACTAAATATAGTAATTCTAATATAATTTTAGCTTCTTTCTCATTTACTTGAACTCCTTTCTTAGCTAAAAGAATAATCGCTTGTTCAACTGAAACATTCTTATCAATAAAATTCATTTTTCTTATTAGTTTTTCGGTTACTTTTTTTTGATAATATTTTTAAAAATGCTTGATTCAAGTCCAAAGAAAGATCTCCTGTTTTATAATCAATATCAACTGGTGGAATAAGACTCACAAGACTTTTTTTATCTGAGGTGTCAAACTCGGAAAATTTTCGAAAAACTTCGACTATTTCTTTATCTTCTATTTGATCCTTTTTATCAATAGCTTTTAATTTAAGAAAAATATCACGCGCTTCCTTCTTAAGATGCCTAATGTTAACTTGATTCTCTTTTTTTAATTCATTGTAGTCATCAATTTTTAATACTCCTGCTAAAAACAACTTTCTGCCTCTAGAAAGAACTTGCCCCTCTTCTTTTATTTTTCTCTCAATTAAATTTTGATTGTACAAATAACTTGCTTTCAGTGTCTTTATATTCTGGTCTTGTAAAATACATTTAAATAAGTCAATTGTATTATTTGATAGTATTAATTGCTGAAGCTTATTTTGATAGCAATCATTCAGTAAAATTGCGTTTATCCTTGTTCTACAGCGATCATGACAATGATAATATGGGTATTTTTTTGAGCTTCCTTGTGCAATACTTCCACTGAGTTTTCGATCGCAAACAGGACAAGTCAAAAAACCTCTAAGAAAAAACAGCTCTTTTAAATCATCTTTTTTTGAAGTAGTTTTTCTTTTTGTATTAATAACAGACTGAACTTGATAAAATAACGATTCAGATATTAAAGGTTCATGCAAACCTTTTATCATTTGTTCTTCATTAGATTTAAGTTTGACTGATATAAGCCCACAATAAATTGGATTCCGTAAAATTCTAAAGAAGTGTGACCGTGAACATATCAATCCTTTTTCATTAGCCATTTTCATTATTTCGGAAATCTTATGATCGTTCTGAGCAGCTTGATGAAAAGACCACTTTATAATATCAGCTTCAGGCTCTTTAGGAGCAATAGTTTTTTTACCATCCATTAATGTCAAATTAATAAATCCAATAGGTGCTTTATTAGGATATCTACCCATCAGCTTCGCTCGACGAATACCATTTGCTGTATTTTGAGCCCTTCTGGTATTTTCCGCCTCTGGAACAGCTAAGTATACAGCCAACATAACCGTGCTTTCCGGCACAGAGAAATCAATTGGTTGATCAATAGCCATCGCTATCGTTTTATATTTTCGAAGTTTTCCAATCATTTCGTAAGCATATTCAACATTCCGACTAAATCGGTCCCACTTGATAAATAATATGTTCTTATCTTCTCCTGATGATTTCTTTTTAATTTCTGAGAATAATTCTTTCCACTCCGGTCGATTGAAATTTTTGGCTGAGTAGTCTTCGCGATAGATTCCTTTGACTTCGATATTGTTATATTTACAATATTTCAATAATCTATCCTCCTGCTCTGGTAGAGAGTAACCTTTTCTTTTTTGTTCGTCTGTACTTACACGGACATATAAATAGGCTGATTTCATATAATTAATGTATTTATTTGATTTACAAATTAAAAAAATATGAAATAAAAAACTCTATACCCATTATAGTATTGAATTTACATTGTAACTATAGACTCTAATAAATTGCTAAATATATTTTAGGAGTCAACTCAATTTGATTTCAATTACGGATTCCCATAAAAAGTTTATATAAAATAGATTTATTTTTGTGAGATCAGCAGGGTGATCGGAATGATGATAAGGAAAGAAATCAAACCGGTGGTTATAATACCTGCGCTCCAAGTGAAGGATTTTTTTGTCTCATTTTCTTACGATTAATTAAACATTATAGTAATGCCCGTATAAGATTTATACCATAGTGAGACTTAAAATTGCAACGAGTCCACTTTTTGAACGGATATTGATTTCTTCATAAAAGTGATTGGTAAATTTTTATAAATCATAATTGATGCTGCAAAAATTAAGCTACGAAATTGCTAAATTTATTTTTTACAGTAAAATGTATAATTCAAATTATACATCTAATAAAATAGTTTAATGAGAAATGCATATAGCGGTTATACTTATCAAAAACATATAACTCAGCTTCTATTGTCCATAATGGATGTAGAAAGGATTATTTCAAAAATTGAAATCGAAGCAAAAGTTAATGATAACTTCGATGATCTATTACTTTCTATTAATAATGAAAAATATAGTTTTCAGATTAAGGATTTTGACAATGTAAAATTAGATCAACTTATTATTGAAGATAAAAATTTAATAATCAAAGGAAAAGCTCATAAACTTTCTAACAATAAAAACATTCTTTTTTTTAAGGAAATTGATATTGTTCCGAATGCCAAAATTTTAAATTTTGATTGCTTTAAAAATGACAATTTGTATATCATCTCAATGAGCCGGACTGATGTAGATCTCTTTATTGATGATTTATATAGTGGAAACTTAAATAGGAAATATGAGATTGAAAATTATTTAAGTAAAACACTCGATAACAGAGTATGGCTGATTGACAGGTCTGACTTGCCTAGCTTAAAAACTTATACTACGGATCTCCAACAAGAATCTGTAAAAATTAATCATACGCTTGTTGAATTTGAGAAATTATTATTAATTGAAGGTAAACCTGGAGTTGGGAAAAGTCATTTTGTAAATTCACTTGTTGAAGTATACCCTCTAAATATATTATACCGATTTTGGATAGGAAACCAGGAGTCCAATTATTTAGAGAGATTAAAATTTCAAAACTTTTTACAAGATTTAAATGTAAAGCTGTTTCATGATCTAAAAAAGAGAGAGATTTCTATTTTGTTTAAAGAGATTGAAAAGAGAAAATTAACTTTTATCATCGATGGTTTAGATCATATCGAAAATTATAATAGCAGTGAGCTTCCTAGATTTATACAATTTATAGAAGAATTAAAAGAGTATTGCAAAGTTATCGTATTGTCAAGACCACTGGTTGCTAAATTAGATTGGAAAAAACATATTTTAGAAAACTGGAATAAAAAGCAAACTGAGTTTGTTTTAGAGGAATTGTTTCATATTACTGATTACAATATTCAGAAACAAATTTTCTATGTGACCCAGGGCTATCCTATTCTCGTAAAATACGTTACAGAATTTTATAAACTAAATAAAAAGCTTCCAGAAACTGAGCAACTTCAAGATATTGATAGTTTTTATGAGGGCATAATCAAAAATGAAAAAGGAAAATATTCTCTTTCTATTTTCTTATGTACGAATTCTTATCTAATGTATTCAGAATTAGAACTCTTTTTAGGAGAATCTAAATATTATGTTGAGGAGTTCATAGATGAACATCCTTACCTATTCGACACCAAGCTGAATAGAATTGCTTTATTTCACGATAGTTTCAATACTTATCTTCGTAACACGTCTACCAATTACAAAATACTGAATGACAAAGCAACCGACTTGGTATATGATTCAATAATGAACTTAGATAAAAGATTTCTCTCACGATTTTCTTTATTTAAACTTACTAGTCAACAGAGAAAAGAAATAGCCAGAAAATTTAGTAACATAGCAATTTTTGAAGAAATAATAAAAGGCAGTATCGATATTGAAGCAATAAGGACTTTTTATTTTGATTTAAGAGATTGCATGTCTGACTATAAGTCTGATGATTTTGAAATTTCACATTATTATGATCTCTCACTTATTATAAACCTAATTTACAGAGATCATATTTCAACACCGGATGGCTTTCTTTATACCTATACCCAATCACTATTATTTAACGGATATTCGGAGGAGGACATCACCAGTTCAGGATATTTATTTGGAATGTTGTTTTATGTAAGAACCAGTAATCCAATTTTGCTTTACAATAAGGTGTCGAATGATAATTATTCAACCGACCATTTTCATATAAGACTGGAGGGAGATGTTGATAAAGAAGAATGTTTTTTTATCAGAAATGAGAAAGCTTTCACAAAAACAAAAATCATTAAAGCTCTTAAAGATAGGCGCTATTTTAGTGATTATCTGAAATGGATCATGGAAAATCTTTTTATTCATCAAAAGAGATTTCAAGGGCTTGAAGAATTAAGTGATTCAGTAGATCTCTTTTTAGAAGGTTTTGAGTCACGAGGTGCCATAAAGTTGGCTAAATTTTTAGATAGATATCCTGATACCTTTTACTATGCTGACTGGTATTTGAATGATGTAAAAAAGAATTTAATCGCTGCAGGTTATGAGGTTAGTAATATAGAAGAGAATGAATACAATCATTTAACTTTGGCAGAATTCATCTTAAAAAATAAAGAAATAGGAAGTTTTAATTTAAGTACTAAAATTCATGAATACATTAGATTGGCTTTGCATCGAAAGAAAAAAATCGATATATCAAGTATCTCATTGTTATGGACTAAATATTACAACAGGAAAGATTATACATTTTATGGTTTGCCAAAAGCATTTAAAGCACTTAATAAGAATAATTATTTGACATTGGATGAATGCATTAATATCATTACAAAAATCCAAGATATTTCAGAGAAAGGTTATAGACATTTGCTAGGGGAATTTATTGAATTGTATGAGCCATCTGAAATAATGAAGTGTCTAGAAAAGTTCAACCTGAATCAACTTTCATTACAATGGTTCGTGCTTCCGACAAATTACATTAATATTTTTTCCGACAAAATGTATAATTTCGCTATAAGAGGTTTACTACAAGAGAATAGAAGCGGATCAGTTGATATTGATGATATAAGAAACGGATTATTATCTAACAAATTTAGAGATATTGAATTACAATTTAGTATTTCAAAAACTAAAGTAAGGGTTGAAAAATCGGATGACATTATTACAAAGCTTCAAGGTTCTAAAATTTTACTTGATGTATATGTTGAAAGGGGAAAAGATAGGTATGACAAAACAAGTGAGCAACGATTTAACGAAGGATATATATATGAGGGTGATTTTGATTTGATTAAAGAAAAAAAAGTAACGCCTTCGGAAGCGGCTATGCTAGCTGATAGTAATTCATCATCTTTAGTTTTTACTGAACTATTCGAGATATTTGATAAAGATGAAGTAACTAGTAATTTTACTGAAATATTATATAATGTAATAATTGGAAAAACTTGGAGGGGAGAATATAGCTATCTACTCTATTATACCTCTGGACATGTTTTGTATATGATTGATAAGTATCGTAACAATGAGGAATTTGATGATGCTGTAAAAAGTTTTAAAAAATTCACTCAATTATCTTTAATCGAAATCAATTGGTCTCAGTAAGCCTCAGTTTGCCCAAAAAAACGCATTTTAGAAATTACTGTTATAATTTATATTAAACGTAAAATTTTTATTCATAAGAATAATTCTATTTCAAAAAATAATTATAATTTTAGATAATAACCATTGAAGAGTAATCATGTTAATTATTAGGAATTTAGAATGCGAAAGCTTTTTGGATGCAGAAACAAATTGCGTTAATATTAGATCTACAATAAATCAGGGAATACCAAACGATTTGGTGATTGAGTGTTTCATAGAATATAGGGATATAACAAAATTTCCCTTAGGAACAAAATTTATTACTAATGTCCCTTTTTCAACATTTTATCAATAAAATACAATAGTTAAATGTATTATCAAACTACAAACTATTGAAATCAGATTATTTACTAAGAAAGAGAAATATCCATTTCATTAAACACTACCCTATTAAATGTATATCAAGCACCTATCAATCAAAAGATTTCGTTCTATAAAGGAACTAAATATATCTTTCAACAAAGAAGTAAATGTCATTATTGGACCTAACAACGCTGGAAAAACCGCAATTATTGATGCTTTGAGAATTTGTTTAGGATTAGGAAGTCAAATCAGAGAAATTGGGATAAAAAATGATGAGGATTTCTATTTAGATACATCTAACCCAGATTACATATTGGAGCCAATTGAATTTCAGTTAATCTTTGAAATTGAATGTGCAGAAGACCGTCAGTACTTTACTAGTTTGTTATGGCAAAATCCCGATATTCCAGAAGAAGTCGACTTAAGATTAAATTTAACCTACTGGCTAGAGCCTAATGCAAATGGAAAACGTTTAAAATGGTCACATTGGGGAGGTGAATCAAGTACTCTAGATTCAAATGAGCTACAGTTGTTGTATTATACTTATTTGGCCCCATTGAGAAATGCTGAATATGAGCTTCGTCCTTATTCAAAAGACAATAAAGTATCTTCTTTATTCAGAGAAATGTCGAAATATTCAAAGACCCAAATCATAGAAGGTAATCCATCAACAATTGACCAAATCCTAGACGATGACCATAAATTTGCTTTAGCTACAAAACTTGAAAATGTAGTGAATGATGATGAGTGGTCTGGTTTAATTAAATCAGGAGAAAATTTAGTAAACAAGCATTTGGAGAAATCTGATATAGCAAACAAAAATCCAAAAGTTAAAATTGGACTGACTAACTTCAAGTATAATAATATCGTCAAAGGAGTTGTAACTAGTAAACAGATTTACTCAGATTCCATTGTTGCTGCGGACTTGACTAAACAAAGATATTTTGATATATCTCAAAATGGATTGGGAGAAAACAACATAATTTTTTCTGCAACTGTTTTTGGCGATATTGAAAATAGAAGGATAGAAAAGAAAGAGCATTATTATGCAATGCTTATTGAGGAACCTGAAGCACATCTTCATCCTCAAAGACAAAATACATTCTTTACTTATCTCAATGAATTAAAGGATTTTGGAGTCCAAATCTTTATGACATGTCATTCACCTACAATAACTGCCAAAACATCTATCCAAAATCTTCATGTTCTTCAAAATCTAAATCATGAAGTAAAAGTGGTTAGTGTAAAAAATATAAATTTAGAACCTAAGAACACTAGTTATCTGGGAAAGTTTCTCGATGTCACTAAATCACAATTATTCTTTTCAAATGGAACCATATTAGTCGAAGGAATTTCTGAAGCACTCTTACTTCCTATTCTTTCAAAGAGAATGGCACCGCCTGGAAAATATAGTATCGAAAAAAATGGCATTGAATTAGTCAATATTGACGGGGTTGCGTTCGAACCTTTTGCCAAACTATATAATCCAGATGATGAGGATAAGCGGCTTGCTACAAGATGTCTTATTATTACAGACGACGACAGAGGAATTATATCAGCAATTGATTTCCAATCTATCGAAGAGGGAATAGATAAAATTACTTCTAAAGCAATTATTAAGCATCTTCAAACTCTCGATTTATTAGATTCAACTAATAGAATTATACTTGGTACTAACCTTTCTGAAATAGAGGTGCCAGGGCTGGAGACAAAAATGACTTTTATTAGAGCTCAAATTGAAGCTAAAATAAACAATCCGTCAGCAAGAGCAATCAAAGCAACCGGGTTTGAAAAAAACAATCTCAAAACAGTAACTGCTGAGATTACTTTTGAATACGAATTAATGATTTCTGGAAACAATATTAATCTCATATCGAGCCTCTATGCCTCTATGCATACTGGTACGACATTCTTGAATTCAACTCATTCGAAAGAAGAACGTGCAAGAGAGATTCTTATTCTCTTAAATAATTTTAAGGATAAATCTGAATTGGCTCAGCAAATTGCATACAATATTGAGTTTGAACCCGATTGGAATGGGTTTGTAGCTCCTCAATATATTATTGATGGAATAACTTGGTTGATAGATGGATAAGGTAGCTGAGATTTTATCTAACTTATCTGAGGAGCAAAAACAAATTGCTCAATTTGATAAAGGACTTTGTGTTGTTCGAGCATGCCCGGGTAGTGGTAAAACATATTCTGTAGCGTCGAGAATTGCATTATTATTTGCTAAAAATCACTTTAGCAAAAAAGGAATCGCTGCATTATCATTTACGAACGTTGCTGTTGACGAAATCAGAGAAAAACTATCCGATAATTTCTCACTTAACGGAATTAGCCATCCTCATTTTATAGGAACCTTAGATAGCTTCATCAATCAATTCATATTCCTGCCTTTTGGACATTTAATTATGGAATGTCCCAATCGGCCGGAACTGGTTGGTGAGCCACATTCTACATGGAGTATCAAAAAATATCCTCAAGATTATGCTCAATATTTTGATAAAACAACTTTCGATATAAATGATAAATTAATTCAACGTGCACCTGCCCAGTCCTTTCATTTTCCGTGGAAATATTATAACATCTCAGGTGCTATCAATGGTAATATTCAAAACATTATTAACTCAAAATTGGAGTTTTTCAAAAGGGGCTATGCAACTCAAGCCGATGCTAATTACCTTTCCTTAAAAATATTAATGAAGTATCCGAAAATAGCAGAGTCAATAGCAAAGAAATTTGAATATTTTATAATTGACGAGGCTCAGGATACTGATGAAATTTTAATGGCAATAATCGATAATTTTAATTCAAAAGGAGCTGAAAACATTATGTTGATTGGTGACAGAGATCAAGCTATTTTTGAATGGAACAATGCTAAACCCCACCTTTTTGATGAAAAGTATGTTGCATGGAACAAAATTGAATTGATCGAGAACAGAAGAAGTTCTCAATTAATATGTGACTTTACTAAATATCTATCTTCGTTTAATTCTACAGTCGCAATTACACCCGGAATTCTTGATTTTAGATTTAAGCCTTTAGTTAATGGTTACTTAAAAGAGAAGAAAGCATCCCAAAAAGATCCTTCTGTAGTTACCATTGAAGAAAGCATAGCTTCTTTTAACAGTGTTTTAGAAACTTTCTTAAAACAATGCACGGAGAACGGCATTGAAATTTCGCAAAAAAATGTTGCAGTGCTATATCGTGGCAAAGCCAAAGTAAATTTTCTCGGATTGACTCCTGTTCATTACGAAAATAGTATGGATTGCTGGGAACCAAGAAATCTCTTTGTAAAAACAATTATTAGAGGTAAGCTCTTATACGATTCAGGGCTTTTTATAAAAGGCTACAAACTCATGGAGAGAGGTTTGATAGAATACAAAAGGCAAAATGACACAAATAGTCTTATTGTTAATAATGAATACGTCCAAACGATTATTAGTGAAAAAGGGTTTATGACATATCGGAAAGGAATTCATCAAGTGATGGATAAGCTACCAACAACAAAAGACAAAACTATTTCAGCATGGATAAAGGAAGCAAATCGTAATTTGAGAAAACCATTCGTCATCAAGACTGGAACTGGACAAGATTTAATTTCAGAATATTTCGGTGAAACAGATACGAATGTTCAACCATTTGAATTTTATCATGGTACAATTCACTCGGTTAAAGGAAGGTCATTTGATGCGGTTCTTATTCTACTATCTAAAAAATCAGGTTTTAATTACGCTACCATGCTAAAAAAAGATAAAAGTGCCCTGAGCGAAAAAGAACAGGAAGAATTGAGAATTATCTATGTTGGAATGACAAGACCAAGGAAGATACTCCAATTAGCTGTCCCCACAGATGATGTTGACCTCTGGACATCCAAATTCAATGTTTAAAATCTATGATTGAAGTAACTATGACGAGTACAAAAAATATATAAAATTCTTATTATGAAATTTTTAGTATCAAAAAACACACCCTTGCATTTTATTACCGTAAACAACCAATATTTTATCAATTGTTAAGATGTAAAACAATTATTCCAGCAAATCAAACTGACTTATAAGACAAAATCTTCCGGAAATGTGTTTGAAGAGCATCTTTTTAAGTTTATACGTAAAGACAATATTTATATACTGCTTATTTTCAACCACATAACTCTAAAACATTTTCTATATCAGCAAAAAAAGAGTTTGGATAGCGTCCTGTCAAGTCCCTATGAGATGATTAAACATAAAATGGATTTGGATAAATATAATTTTTAAGTCTTACTTTTTATTAACCAAAACAATGAATAAAATTATTTATAATGGATAGTCAAATTAGAGGAACCGACGGAGAAGAATTTGTTAATCAGTTAGCCTTCTCAACATTTTTTAAGTATTGGTGCTACCCAAGTCCAAAATTGGAAAATGGTAATAAAAAAGAAATCTGTGATTTACTAATTATTTTCAAAGATATAGCCATAATCTTTTCAGTAAAGAATTATGAATTTAAAGGTAATCATATTCGTTATTTCAACAATACTATTTCCAAAGCTACGAAGCAAATCAATGGGGCTTACAAAACTTTATTTTCAAGCGATGAAGTTCGAATAAAACATCCTGATAAACAATTTGAAGAAATTTTCCCTAAAGATTCTATTAAAAAAACCTTTAGAATTATAGTAAATTTAGGTGAGAATGTCAAATTTTATCCATTCAGCTCAATTACCAATAATGGTGATTTTATAACATTATTTGATAGAGACTCTTTTGAAACAATTATCAGAGAATTAGATACAGTCCCGGACTTTATTGATTATATTGAAAAAAGGGAAAAGCTTTTTAAAGATAAATTTACCATTATTCTTCCTGCCAAAGAAGATGACTTTTCAGTTGAAACGCAGAAAGAATTCTTTTCAATAACAGAAAATAGCTTTGACAATAACACAAAAACAGTCCTACTATCAGGCACTGAGAAAGATTTATTAGCTCACTTTTTTGAGAATAAGAGAGAGTTTCCTGATATTTTAAATGATGAAACAGTAAATGGATTCTATTTAGTCATAGACAATAAATGGAATGAATTTATTTCAAAAAAAAGATTTGAAAACAAAAAAGAAGCTGACAAAATAAGTTATTTCGTTGATGGATTTGTTGAGAATGAATTATTAATAAATATTACTCCATACAGAGAAGAATTAGCAAAACACTTATTATCATTTGATCGTCTAACAAGGCGATCAATTGGAGAGAGTTATTTTGATTTTCACAGTAACAATGCTAATAATACAGGATTACGTTTCGGAAGAAGGCTGGTAGACTTCGGAAAAATAGGAATTCTATTCACCAGCTATACAGAAGAAATGACTGATGAGATGTTCAATACATTGAATAATTTAGCTGTTGAGTCATTTAATGTTTATACAAAGTATCAATATCCCACCATTATTTTAATTTCAACAAATAAAAATCATTTTCTAAAATTTGGCTTAATCGAAAATATTAAGCCCTACCCAAAAGAATATGAGGAGTTAGTAAAAAATGATATAAAAACATTAGGTTGGTTTACTGATTTAACAGAAGGAAAGTTTACAAATAAGGAATTCCCAGAATGATAAAATTATAGATCAAAAAAACTAGAAATACAAATAAACAATAATCTTAATAATTGAAAAACATTCATTTAGATGAAAAAAAGTGAACGATTAATCAGTCTTGCTCGCGATAAAATTACTCTAAATCTATTGGATGCTAATGTAATTTTCGAAATTAATAGAACAGTTGATTCTGACATCAGAAGATTGATTGGTGAAAAAAAGATAATTCCCATATGTGTTGAATGTGAACAAGGTTTGGCTCTATCTAAAAGTATATATGATCGTCATTTTTTCAAGCATTTACCCAAGCATTCTTACTGCTTATTATCTGATAATTCTTTGACACCACAGCAACAGAACGAATATATTGAAATTACAAAAATAAATGAGTCTGACAGGCATAAACAACTTAAAAATAGAATTGGAAACTTAATTTCAACAGTAGAAGGTGTTGACAAAAGCAGTATTGCAATAGACAATAAATTTATTTTCAGAAATGGCGAAAAAAGAAAACCCGATGTCTATTGTAAGTTCTTAGATTATCAAATTGTTTTCGAAATACAACTTTCCAAATTACCCTTATGGTATATTCTAAAAAGACATCAATTTTATAAGGAAAATAATATTTACCTTATCTGGGTCCTTGATAATTTTGATATAAAAAGCCAAGGCAGTTTTGAACTTGACATTAAGTATCTGAATATTTATCATAATTTTTTCAAACTTGATGAGTCTGCCGTTTCCTTGAGATTGCTTTGTGAATATAAAGAAGTTTATATTGACGATTTCATAGTAAAGAATAAGTGGAAACAAAAATCAGTTGAACTAAATGAACTGTCATTTGATTCAAAACAAATTCAAGCTTTTTATTATAATTTTCCCGTAAATCTTGCAAAAAAAGAAACTGAACTTATTCAATTATTAAGGAAAAAAGAAGATGATGAGTGGAATGCCCTTCAAATAAAAGAGGAGGAAGAGCGCAAAATTAAAATCGAGAAAATCATCCAACAGATTAAGAATGAAAAATCTAAGAAATTTTCTTCTTATCGGCTTGTTGATAACAAAATAAATGAGCTATCTTATTTAGAGGTTAAGGAACTTAACAATAATTTAGATTTTAAAAACAGGAAAAAATCCCCAATTATAAAGTGGATTCGAGAAACAAATGAATATAACTATAGTTTTTTGTTTTTCATTTTACAAAATAAAAATATTTACGTTAATATTAATCAATCAGATTCAATAGAGGAAACAGTATTTTTAGAGTTATATAAAAATGAGAAAATTCCTTCTCAACATTATATATGTAAACTTTTCTTTGAAATAGGATATCAACTACAAAAGAAAGATATTGAGTACATTAATCTATATTCAAAAAATAATAACTTCGAAAGTTATAAAATCTGGGATAGAGTCAAAAGCAGAAAACTTATACAGAAAGCATATGAAAAAGATACATTTTTATTCATTCTTGAATCTGCCAAACACAATCAAATAATAGGCTCTAAGCTTGCAAATTGGATAACATTTGGTAATAATGCAATTCAATTTTACAGTCAATATTGGGAATATATTGAACTAGCATTCAAAAAATATGGAATTTGGGATTTTATAATTGAACAAGACAGAAGAAAAACTTTCCACTCCAAACTAGAAAAACTTTATCAAAATTTCCCTAAGCAGGAATATGATGTGGATACAGTTGTAAAAAACCTTTATCCCGAAATTTTTAATTAGATTTTTATAAAAAATATATCCTAACAACCTAGCTTGAATATATCATTTAAGTTTTTTTAATTTAGCAATTAATGAAATTAATAATAAGCTCAAAACAATTAGTAAAAGAATTTAGTCGACTAACAAAGCAATATAAAAATTTTTATTGGACAGCAGCTTGGGCAGGTATAAATTCAAAACATTTTGACGAACTAGTAATAAATAAAGACAAAATAAGAAAAATCGTAATCGGAATTCATTTTTATCAAACACATCCTGACTTTATTAAAGCGTTCTTAGATCATAAAAACGTTCAATTTATGAATCAGCCAGAAGGAACATTCCACCCTAAATTGTATATATTTCATAATTCTGAGAAGGATTGGGAAATAATTATTGGCAGTTCAAATTTTACAAAGGAGGCTTTTGATAGAAATACTGAAGCAAATACATTAGTTTCTTGTTTAGATAACAATTCAGAAGAGTTTCTGCAAGCAGCTTTTAAACTTGTAGAGGAAAGCTGGAAAACTTCCAAAGTATTTTCAGAAATTGACCTTTTTCATTATAGAACAATTTGGAAAAATCAAAGGTCAAAAATAAAGAGCCTTTCGGGTTTATATGGTAGTGAAGAAAAAAACAGTAAGGCCATTCACGAAATCCCAGTAATCAATATGACCTGGTCAGAATTTGTCACAAGAATACATGAAGAAGATTCTCACGGACTTGAACGAAGATTAAAAGTAATTGAAATTTCACGCAAGCTGTTTAGTTCCAATGAACATTTTAGTGGGCTTAAAGAAAATGAGAGAAAATTCATAGCTGGCGCAAGAACAAATTATGCTGCTGACTGGGGATATTTCGGAAGTATGATTGGTCGTGGTGATTACGTTCACGAAATAATAGCAAACAATACAAATATCTCGTTAGCCCTCGACCAAATTCCTTTAAGTGGACAAATCACAAAATGTCATTATGATAATTTCGTAAAGTATTTTATGAAAGTATTTTCAGGCAATTATATAGGAGTTGCTTCAAGACTCTTAGCAATGAAAAGACCAGACGTTTTCTATTGCCTGACATCAAAAAATCAAAAAAAATTTTGTAATGAATTTGATGTGAGAAAATCAGATATTAATTACGAAGGATATTGGGAGCACGTCATTCAAAAAATATATGATTCTGAATGGTGGTTGAATCCAACAGTTTCTACAAATCAAGAACAGAAAATAAGTAATGCAAGAGCCGCATTTCTTGATGCAATCTATTACGAAGGATGAAGATAAATTTAAAAATCATCAATATCTAAAATATAAATTTCATTTTTTCTAATTTTAAAATTAAGGTTTCTTATGGCAATTACAAACTCGGAGAATATTATTTCGCAAATCAATTCAAATATATTCTTTAAAGAATTCACCTTTAGTAAGAATGACTTTAAAGAACTTAACACAAATCAAAAATTGGAGTTTGCTGATAATGTTGTCTGGTTAGACACACTATTTTTTATATATCAAATTAAAGAACGAGAACCTAATTCTAAAAATAGTGATGTAAAATGGTTTGAGAACAAGATATTAAAAAAAGCTGTTAAACAAATAAAATCTACACTTAAATACATTTCAACATATCCGGAAATTTTTATTGAAAATGAAAAAGGTCACAAATTGGATGTTATAAAAGCAAAGGAATGTATAAATCCAAAAAAGATTATTGTCTATCTACCTCCCGACAATTTTCCCGAATCTAAGAGGCATTTAAAATTTTACGAAAGTTCTGAGATTGGATTAATACATCTTTTCCATTCTGAAGATTATTATTGGATCTGTAAGTATCTTATAACACCTGCAGAAATTGAAGAATACTTAAACTTTCGTGAGCATTTATTTCTCTTTGATAAAACAAAGAGCAACGAGTTGCCTGAGCAATATTTCTTAGCACATTTCTTGGAAACATTAAATGCAGACCATTTCGAACCTTCTTATATAAACAACCTACAGACTCACAATCCCGATATTGGAAAATTTGATGTTTCATATATCATTGATAATTTTAGTAAAAATATAAAATTAATTAATCATCAGACCGAATATTATCCAATCATACAGGAAATTGCAAAACTAAATCGTTCTGAGCTTTCTGAGTTTAAAAAAAGAATTTTATTATCAATAGAAAATTCTGAAAGCGAAGAAATTATTCTGCCTTACAGAATATATTTCCCTGCTACAGATTGTGGTTTTATATTCATTCCTTTACATTCAAAAAACACACAATATTGGAAAACTGCTCTCTACAATTTTACAATAGCTCATAAATATGATACCAAGGCTACAAAATGCATTGGAGTTATCGTTGTAAGAGATCAAAAAGATTTGGAATACTTTGAATTTTATTGGCAATTTGTTGATGAAGAGTGGGTTTATGATGATGCTATAGAAAAAGCCTTAACAGATAACTATCCCTTCAGAAAAACAAAAATGAAAAAGGTTGATAATCGTTATAAAAATGATGGATATCATTAAATTGCAACTATTAAAAATCATTTAACACCTTCAAAATATTATCTATATCTATCAATAAATGGTTTGAATAAAGTCCTGTCAAGTTCACAAAAAAGCCCAAAAGACGCTACTTTAAAACAAGTAGCGTCTTTTTATTGTTATTAATATTAAGTTAGATTTTTACAGTTGTGAAATAAAAATTTCTTAAAATATCAGTCAAAAATTCATAATCCAGTAATTCTTCAAACATGTATTTATATAAGTAAAATTAAGTTTGGAGCTATATAAAATGTGGACTTAGCTGTCCACATTCTTTTTTACTTATACCTTCTTCTGGCAGCTCGGATAGTTATTAAGCTTCGGTTTACTCTTTATTTTCCCCAGATTTACTAGTTTTTTATTTTTTGAAAATCCAAATCCTGAAAGTCAAAACTAAAATCTATATTAGGTGATATGCCTTTCATCTTTATACTTTGCGCTTTGCCTTCTTCATCTAAGCTAAACATGGCAAATGCATCACAATTCATATCTTGATAATCCCATTGAATAGCAAAAGTATTTGCCTTATAAAAACTCATAGGTCCATTTAGCTTTGGCGAGCGGTAAGATTTAAACCATAATTGATTTCCCTTGGAGAAAATTTCAATTTTTCCAAACCATTTATCTTCATATATCCCAATTACATCCTCATTTTTTATGGCTGTATTCTTTGCTTTACTTACTGTTTCCCAAACTTTTTTGGTAACATCATCTCCAACGCTTTTTTTCGATTGAAAATAGGCTGCATATTTATCTACCCACCCAAAATCGTTAAGTCCTAAATAGCTATCAATAATGGTTTGGCTAACTGAGGAAAAAACACCGCTCCCACCGTTTTCTGTATTGGTTAAAATAACAATTCCCAAATTTAGATCAGGAATCATACTCACGATAGAAAGCATTCCAGGCAAGCCACCTGTGTGTGATACACTTAGATTTCCTTTTATATCAGATAAATTCCAGCCCAAACCATATCCATTGAAATGTTGGTTATATCTTGGATTAGGATCTACTTGGTCCACAGTATGTATGGTCCACATTTCATTTTGTCTTTCTTTTGTAAAGAGTTCTTTATCCAAATCTGAACCATATTTACCTTTGTTCAATTGCACAAGCATCCACTTCGACATATCATCAACATTGGAGACAATTCCTCCTGCAGCACCATTAATCATTGCTCCGTATAAGGCTATCTTTTTTAGGGTTCCAGATTCTGAGGAATGAGGGGTAGCCATTATGTTCATATCTTTTACCTGATTGACAGAACTGAACGAATTTTTCATTTGCAAAGGCTCCATAATACGTTTTTGAACAAAAGCTTCCCAGCTTATTCCACTTACTCGTGCAATTACTTCCCCAGCAACCAAGTACAGCTGGTTATCATAATTAAATTGTGTTCTAAATCCTGAAACAGGTGCAAAATACTGAAAAGATTTCACCACGTCTTTGATGGTAAAGTCTGTACCATCCGGAAACATCATTAAATCACCAACTCCCAACCCAAGTCCACTGCGATGGCATAGTAAATCTTCTATAGTGAAGTTCTCAGTGACATAATCATTATACATTTTAAATTCAGGAATGTATTTTTTCACGGGGTCTTGCCAGGAGATTTTTCCTTCATCTACTAAAATTGATAAAGCAGCCGTTGTAAAAGCTTTACTATTGGACGCTATTTCAAAATTTGTATACTCATCAACAGGTAATTTTGTGTCTATTGATTTTATACCATAGCCTTTTTTGTGAATGATTTTTCCATCTTTTACAATAGCCACCGCTGCTCCAGCAACATTGAACTTTTTTATTGCATTCATAACAAGCGCATCTACTTCTTTGGAAGTTATTTGTCCAAATAAATTACTATTTGAAAATAATGCAGTAATTGTAAAAATGAATAGAGACCATTTCATTTTTGTCATAATTGATGATTTTATCATGGTTTTATTGCCACTAACTTCTTATTGTTTGAAGCTGAGGTTGTTTTAGATTTTAGCTGGTCAAATCTAGCATTTAAAAACCAAATCTCAAAGCTTAAAGAATGATATATTAATGAGGATCACTTCTGATTTGTAAGGTAAAAACATCAAGAATAGAATAATGTTTTTTTATTCTATTTTAAGCTCTAAAATTTCCTTTATTTCGTTAATCTCTTTACTATTGAACGAGATATAAGAGAATTTATAGTTTATTCATTAACTGCTTATTATCTGATAAATTCCGAAATTATAAATTGAATTAAAATATCTTACTTAATTCCATGTTAGCATCACAATTTAAATTCAGTTATACTCAGTAGATTCTTTCATATGCTTAAAGTTATATTACAAATGACTTTACAGCTATAAACAAGTAAATGTTTAGATAGAAATTGTTAATTATTGTTTAATTTGACTTAAACGTATTAAATCATCTATAAAAGTGTTTGAAAATACACTTGTCTTGGTCACAAAAAAGCAAAATGGCATTACTTTAAGACAAGTAGTGCCATTTTTTATTCTTATCAAGAATTTAAAAAAATTATATCTATTAATTTTTCAAGCATATAAAATCGAGTAAAGTTTGACAATGAATTTTACAGAGTTGGAAACATAGAGATTTACCTAAATAATCAATGAAAGTTAAAGGTTAAAATCTATACTTTTAAACTGATAATAAATGACAAATTTAAATTAATATTTGATTCAATGCACTTTTATAACACCCTAAAATAAACTCAGTATAATATAGTTGAGCGTCTAAAGCCTGCGTTTTATCATGAAGCTCTATACATTTAGAAAGTACAGTCTCTCCTTTGTAACTGAATGAACAAAATGAATATACTTTAAATCCTGAATTTCTTCCAGATGCAGCATATCCTGTAGAAGCAATTCCCCAGTCTGTTCCAAATGATTCAGCGACCTTTACAGCCATTGTATCTGCCATTTTTTGGGTCTCAAAACCATTTTCCTGAACTTCAATTTGATTGATATCTAAAAATCTATTTTTTTCAGGTAATGTAAAAGTAGTTATTCCTCCCTTATAAAACAGTTTTGCGTTAGGCATTTGGGAAAAAGCAAGCTGTATTAATCCCGAGGTTACACTTTCTGCTATAGAAACTGTTTCATTCATTGTAATGAGTGAAGTACTGATATAATCAAGTAAGCTTTGCTGAAATTTCATTGCATTCATTATTTAATATTGATCTAAAAAAATTATATTTTTTTTTACATTCCTAAAATTAATTCTCAGATAACGTCATAATCATTCATTGTTGTCACAAAATAATGTTCAATCATTTCCTTGGCATTTTTGCACATTGAAAAAAGATCTTCTCTGGTTGTGTCTTCAAAAATAAAATCATCATGAACCTCAACAATGAACTCGGTTACTTTTTCAGTGGTCATAAGATCATAGACCATTAAATCATTTAAATTATCTAATCTACATTCTTCCTTAAAAAAAGGAATCTTTCTGGAAATGGAGTTCTTAAATTGAAAAAGGTGTATTGTTTTCATGGCTTCATGATTAAGTTAATACTAAGAAGTATACATTTAGTAAATGAAATTTATGATAAATCAACGCCCATAAATATGGGTAAAAAGGACAGAAACCATGGGTTCCTATCCTTAATTAATTAAAACCTTCTGAAAACAGTTCTCCTATTTTATCGGGATATTAATATACTCATTATCAAAATTGAGAATCCTTAAGTTTATTAATTTATCATGGTTTATATTGGCTTTTCCAGTCTTAATTTACTACTACGATGTTTTCAAATACCGGAAAACAGCATTCTTTATCATGAATATTTTCTACTGTCCGCTATATTTTTCAATCTAAAAATCGCATTATTTTAGGGTGATAAAACTTTAATGGATTTGATAAATTCCTGATTATTATACCACAAAGATGGTCCTTCCATTATATATCAAGCTACATATATCTGGAATAATCTTACATATATCACACCTTTTACAAATCTTCCAGATTTCCCAAACGTCTTTGTTTCAACTGCTTATAAAATGAAGGAGAAAGACCTGTGATTTTTTTAAATTGATTAGAGAGATGAGCTACACTGCTATAGTTAAGTTTATAAGAGATTTCCGTAAGATTCAGCTCATCATACAATAATAATTCTTTTACCTTTTCTACCTTATTAATAATGATAAAATGCTGAAGTGTCATTCCCTTCACTTCAGAAAAGGTATTAGCAAGGTAGGTATAATCATATCCTAATTTTTCACTTATATAGTCTGAGAAATTTTCTTTTGGAAGCGCATCTGAATAATGAATCATTTCTATGACCACATTTTTTATTTTTTCTATCAGGATACTTTTTTTATCATCTAATATCTCTAGTCCTGTTTTGAGTAAATTTTCTTTCAGGATTTGCCTTTTTTCAAAACTGATATCCTCTAATAATTCTACAGTTCCCAGATCTACAACAGCATTTTTAATGCCCAGTCTTTCCAGTTCCTGATGAACAACCATTTTGCAGCGCAAACTTACCATATATTTTATATACAACTTCATAACCCTTACTGTTTACGTCCATCAATTATTTCATTAACAGACATTTACCCAAAGTTAATCTATTCCATCGGAAATATCTATGATTTATACAACAAATTGAAAGACTATTGTAAAGCTTTCCTTTTTTAATGATCGACATTTACCATTAACAAAAAATATCTCACCATGTCAAAGGAAAAAGACGGAAAAAAGAAATCGGATAAAACGCCACCTATAAGATCCGCAAAAGAGAAACGGGAAGATAAAGTGAATAAACGAAGAGACAGGGAAAATGAAGCCCGAAATAAAGGAAACTGAATGGTATCCATACAACGAGATGGAATTATACTCAGAAAAACAACATTAGATTTTGAAAGTGAAGGTGTTTTAAATCCTGCTGTAATTAAGGATAACGGAAAGACACATTTATTTTACAGAGCTGTTGCAAAAAATAATTTCTCAAGTATAGGATACTGTATCCTGTCAGATTACAAGACTATAGAAACCCGATTGAGCAATCCAGTTATTATCCCTGAGTTTGAATATGAAAAACATGGTACTGAAGATCCCCGAATCGTAAAAATAGATCATTTGTTTTATCTTACCTATACCAGTTATGACGGGATCAATGCATTGGGAACGCTTGCGGTATCTGAGGATCTTATATCATGGAAAAAAATGGGAATTATTACACCAAAAATTCCATATAAAAAGTTTCAGCTTTTATCAGAATCCCAAGGTGAAATAGCAGAAAAGTACAAGCGCTTTAATAAATTCCCATCTACTCATAAAAAAAGTAAAGATATCTTCCTTTGGGATAAAAATGTGATATTTTTCCCAAGAAGAATTAACGGTAAGCTTTATTTTCTTCATCGTATAAGACCTGATATCCAAATTGCAGCTATAGAAAACATTGAAGAGCTGAATCCTGCTTTCTGGAAAGATTATTTCCTTCACTTTAAACAGCATATTGTATTATCTCCCAAATATGAGCATGAAGTAAGCTATATCGGCGGAGGCTGCCCTCCTATAGAAACCGAATATGGGTGGATTTTGATATACCATGGTGTACATGATACCATTGAAGGCTATGTTTACAGTGCATGTGCTGCTTTACTGGATCTTGATCATCCTGAAAAAGAAGTTTCAAGACTTCCTTATCCTCTTTTTAAACCCGAAGAAGAATGGGAACAAAAAGGAGAAGTCAAAAATGTATGCTTCCCCACCGGAACTATCATAGAAGGAGATGCAATCCATATTTATTACGGAGCGGCTGATAAAAGAATTGCCGTAGCATCTTTAAGTATTTCAGAATTGCTGAAAGAATTATTACAGGACACATTATAATTGATATTCCATACAGAATGTCAGACTTTAAAATAGATAATAACATGAATAAAAATATAAAATCAGACGTGGAGGAAAAGATAAAAAGAAGATCTGTACAAAGTAAAAAAAACACAATTTATCATAAACCTGAAATTCTCTTTATCAGTACTTTTCCTCCTAAGGTGTGTGGTATCGCAACATACTGCCAAGATTTGATACAGTCTCTTACGCTGAAATTCAAAGAATCATTTAACATCATCATCTGCCCAATAGAAACTGAGGATGAACACCATCAATACGAAGAAAATCCAGAATATCGGTTAAATACATCTGATGCTATTTCTTATTTGGAACTGGCTGATAAAATCAACAAAAATGATAATATTCAATTGGTTATGCTCCAGCATGAGTTTGGATTTTTCTACGAAGCCAAAAACGGATTGCTTCTTTTTCTTCAGAATCTAGAGAAAGATATCATTGTTACTTTTCATACCGTTCTACCAAAGCCAGATTGGGAATTACAAGAAAAGGTAAAAGAAATCAGCAGTTTTACCAAATCTATTATTGTTATGACCGATATTTCTGCAGGCATTTTATCCAAAGATTATGACATTCCATCTGATAAAATTAAAGTGATCCCGCATGGTACTCATTTATTGCCAACTATTGACAAAACTTCCTTGAAAGAAAAATACGGATTTAAAGATAAAAAGATACTTTCAACATTCGGTTTATTGGGTTCGGGGAAAAATATTGAAACCACTTTAGAAGCTTTGCCTGAAATTATTAGCCAAAATCCCGATGTAATGTTTCTGATTATTGGAAAAACGCATCCTGGTATCGTTAAGTGTGAAGGCGAAAAGTATCGTAATTTTTTGGAGGATACTATTAAAAGGCTCCATTTAGAAAAACATACTTACTTTATCAATCAATATCTGCCTTTGGATGAGCTGTTAGATTATCTCCAGCTTACCAATATCTATCTTTTCACTTCTAAAGACCGAAATCAGGCGGTAAGCGGAACTTTTTCCTATGCCATCAGCTGTGGCTGCCCCATTGTTTCCACCCCAATCCCTCATGCTCTGGAAGTACTGAATGAAGACCTGGGAATCATTATTGATTTTGAAGCTCCAAAACAGCTTGCTGCTGCGGTGAATTCATTACTGAAAAATGAAACTGCACAGGAAAAATTACGATCAAATAGTTTGGAAAAAATGGCTCCCACAGCCTGGGAGAATTCTTCTATTTCACATGCCTTATTATTTCAAAAATACAGCAAAAACAATATGATATTACATTATACATTCCCCATCATCAATCTTAGCCATATCAAAAATATGACAACAGATTTTGGAATGATTCAATTTTCTAAAATCAACAAACCTGATATCAATTCCGGATATACTTTGGACGATAATGCCCGTGCTTTGATTGTAGCCTGCAGACATTATGAACTGAGCGGAGATAAATCTGATCTTGACTTAATCTCCACTTACCTGAATGTCATCAAGTTCTGTCAGCAACCAGATGGTAGTTTTCTCAACTATATAAATCAAGACAAGGAATTTGCTCAGCAGAATTATGAAACCAATCTTGAGGATTCCAATGGAAGAGCTATCTGGGCACTGGGATATCTTCTTTCACTAAAAACAATCTTACCTCAACAGTTTTCTGATGAAGCAGAATCAATGATTGAAAAAAGTCTTTCATCTATTGATAAAATCCATTCACCTAGAGCAATGGCTTTTATCATCAAAGGTTTATATTACCAAAATTCTGAATTCAATATTCCATTATTGAAAAAGCTTGCCAATCGTTTGGTAAAAATATATCAGCATGAAAAACATAGAGACTGGCATTGGTTTGAAAGCTATCTGACCTATGGAAACAGTGTCCTCCCTGAAGCTTTATTATGTGCATGGATTGCTACCAAAGACGAAATGTACAAGCAAATTGCTCATGACTCTTTCCGGTTTCTTCTTTCTAAAATATTTATTAAAGGGGAGATCAAAGTCATTTCCAACAAAGGATGGCTGCAGAAAGAAATGGTTAAAAGCAATGAATCCATTGGCGGTGAACAGCCCATTGACGTTGCCTATACTATACTAGCCCTATCTACATTTTACAGGGTTTTTAAGGATGAAAAATACCTAATGATGATGAGGAGTGCTTTTAACTGGTTTTTAGGGAAGAATCATTTGCATCAGATCATTTATAACCCTGCAACGGGCGGTTGTTATGATGGACTTGAAGAGAAAAATGTAAATCTAAATCAGGGAGCGGAATCAACAGTAAGCTATCTCATGGCGAGACTATGTTTTCCAAAATAGCAGGTCTTTATTGTGGAGATCTTATTTAATCTAAATTAAATAATGTATGATGAAAACAGAAACACTCAACCTGAAATTTGTAAAAGTGTGATATGTGCAACATTAAAAAAACAATCTGTAATACAATAGATTACAAAACAACCATCTTTGTACTGTAGCAATGACGTTACACCAAAATCCACCTTATGGACACAAACCACAACAAAGGCGACAAATCTTTCAAAATTCCAGGAGACTGGATTGAACAGTCTAAGCAGCTGAAAGAAAAATTTTCAACATTAACGGATCATGATCTGAAATTTGAAGAAGGTAAAGAAAAGGAAATGCTTGAAAGAATCGGAAACAGATTAAGAAAAAATCGTGAAGAAGTTCTCAATATTATTAAAGAAATTAATCTTTCATAAATTGTTTCAAGAACAGGTAAAGCCTATGAAAAGATATATTTATCAAAAGCTTTAACTGGAAAAAAGGGATGGAATATCAGACAGTTCCGTCCCTTTTATTTACAACACCGTCTACTCTTTTATGCATAAACAAACTGTGATGAATCATAAAGAACTTCAGAAATCAAGAGTATGAATCTCATCCTATAAATGGAAATAAACGCTTTAAAATGATAGTAATAATAATAAAAAAGCGGCTATGAATAATCTAGACACCATATCATTTTTAACAAAAAAGATATTCAAAAAAACAGTTGAAATTCAAAAAGAATTTCCTGAGCTATATGAACTTTTAGACGAAACTCCATTATTTTTTTCAGCAAAAGAGAAAAATATCACAATCAAAGATTTAAGACAATATCTTATTTCCCTTATAATACAACAAAAATCCTTTGAAAAAGGGATTATTAAGAAAAAAGATTTACAATGAAATTCTGATGAAAAAGCTAACTAAACACCCAAAGAAGCAATTAGGGCTCAGAAATAAAAAAAACATATCAAGAAGGACCTATTACTCACAGTTTGTTGCGTTATTCTATATTAGGAATGCCAATATCACCCTGGAAAGGGATGCAACAGAAATTCTTAGAATGTTAAAAGAATTACAGCAGCTTACTAACAGATCAAGATTGGTATTCAGTACGTACTGCAGCTTAAGCCAACATAATCTGTGGCAGTCCGTTTTAGAAGATACCAGCAATACTATAAAATATATTAGAATACAGTTTGAATATATACTTGAAAATATTATTAAAAAAAATAAAATCAATTCAATTATATTCTGGAAGCAAACCAAAACTTATACGATTGAACTGGAAGTCCACCATAAAAAGCTCATTCAACTGGCGGGTCAGATTTTACCGGAAGAAGAAAGATTATCATGGAAAGTGACTATTTGTAATTTTTATGATGAAATTTTTTCTTTACTCATTCCACTTACTGGTGTATGCAGACTTGAATCAGACTTTATAGAAAAATATTCACCAAAAATGTTTAATCAAACTGCCATGGATATTATTAAAGATATACCGAAAGATTACACATTAATGGAAGCAAGGGAATATGAGCATGAATACTTAAAAGTACTAACAAACTACAGTCATGAATTCTGCAGGAAAAATAATTTTTGGAACAGCTTATTATATATACTTTCAGGGGGTATGTACCCATTACCATCAGAACGCTCCTTATCCAAAAGATGGATCGACAGAAAAATGAAAGATAAGCTTTCTTAATAGACTTCAACCTAATTTTTTCATTTTATTAAATATTTTTCCAATGAAAACAATACATCTCTTTCGGTTTAACGATTCTATTTTCCGTAAAATTCCTTTCTTCAAAGAAGAACATAGATTGAAAACCGATTCAACGAAGCTCGATTTGATGAATATCGAAATAGTAACCGAATATATTGTGAAAACCCATGATGACTTTAGCTTCGACAACACATCAGGAGATGATCTTTTATTAATGTGCAAAAAAGCTCAAAAAACAATTGAACATTATTTTGTGCTTAGATTAGATCACTATGATTTTATATAAAGCTGTTATTTATTGTAATCAAGAGCTTTATGCTCAATAAAAGTGTTGGTAAAAATGTTTGAAGATACACTCATTGAGGTCACCAACAGCCAAATGGCACCACTTTAATACAGGTGGTGTCTTTTTTTAATTTACCAGAAGTCTCCTCTACATTTAATTTTTATAAAATGAATAAATCATTTCAGTTGAGCTCATTCTCACCCCCCTTAAAAAGTTATCAGTATTCATAAAAATTCTTTTTCATCAATTCGTACGAAAGAACTATATTTATCCATGTTATGCCACCACAAATCTTTAAAACAACTTTAATAAAAAATTGATTTATACAACACTTTTAAACATTGCTGTTTTTCAGGGAATAGTTCTAGGCATAGTTATTCTAAAATCTTCCCTCTTCAATAGTCAATCAAATAAATATTTAGCCTACTTGCTATTTGCACTTTCCTTTGTTTTACTGAATTACGTTTTTGAAATTGAAGGTGCATTTAAATCCTATCCTTTGCTATGTTTTCTGGATTATATTGAATGGATATTTTTATTACCCGTCTTCATCTTCCTTTTTATAATCAACAGAATTGATGATACCGTAAAGAACAGACAAAGAGCTTATTTGTATTACATTCCGTTTATCTATTCCTCTACTTTTACCATTATATACCATCTTAATGATATTTTAGGAATTTATAAAATCTCAGATTCTGGCATTTTCATCATCAATATACTTAGACTGATTCAGCTTGTATTTGCCTTTATCATTATTCTGTTTCCACCTTTTTACTCTTATTTTATGATAAAGCACTTAAAAGATCCACAAGAGAAAAAATGGGTAATTGTTTTATTAACTTCTCTCTATTTATTGTTATCTACCTGGCTCATCACATATATGACCGGCTTCTTTTTTGGAATAGATATTTCCTCTACTATGAGTGGGCTGGCTTTATCGGCAACATTTATCATGCACTGGACAGCTTATATAGGGATTTACAAATACAAGCTTGCCAAAGACAGAGATGCTGTCTTCCATTTTCTAAATAGCGATCTAGTTATTATAAATCCCAATCTGCAAGTTGCAGAAAACAGTATAGCGCAAGAAAACATCACTGCAGAAGAATCCAGAGAATCTATAACGGCTGACAATCTTTATTTTCAAAAACTGGAACTTCTTTGTAAAGATGATCATATTTATACCGACAGTACATTAAACAGAGAAAAAGTAGCTGAAAAACTAGGGATAAGCTCTGGATATGTTTCGCAAATAGTAAACACAGTAACAGGAGATAACTTTGCCCATTATATCAATCAATATCGGGTGGAAGCCGTGAAGGAAATGATATCAAATCCGGAATATGAAAATTATAATCTGCTGACAATGGGATTGGAAGCCGGCTTTACTTCAAAAACAACTTTCTTTAAAGCATTTAAAAAAGTTACCGGTCAGACCCCTAACGAATATAAAAACATCAGCAAATAAGTACCATTTTGTACATTTTTAAGCTTTTGAAACCTGTCCTAATTTTTATTATTTGAGTTTTGCATCAAAATAATTCAAATAACTTTTTTATGAAAAAAAAACTTCTACAGCTCATTATTTTATTTGCTTTTTATTCTGTCAATGCCCAAAGTGAAGCTGTTGCAAATCCTTATCAGAAAAACAATGAAATCAAACTAAATTTACTCGCTCCCTTATCCGGTGCCGTGGAAATAGGCTATGAACGATTCCTCAACAAGCATTCATCATTAGGGATTTCTGCATTCAAAGTATACGACCGTTCAAAAAATGATGATATGAATTACTATATCTCTCCCTACTATAGGTATTATTTTGGAAAAAAATATGCTTCCGGTTTTTTTGCCGAAGGATTTGGAATGTTTACTTCCATTGATGGAAAAAAAATATATGCAGCAGACAACGTGACATTTACCGAAGGCAAAGATGTTTATGATCTTGCATTAGGTGTGGGGCTTGGATGGAAACTGATTACAAAGAAAGGATTTGTTTTTGAAGCCAATACAGCCTACGGAAGACTTATTTTCAATGCAGATAAAACAGATCACGATCAGGTTGTAAAGTTTGGACTGAGTATTGGCTACCGATTTTAAAATCAAATATGCTTAAGAATAACAAGGTTTTTATTTTCCACAAAGATCCTATTACCTTAATACAAACTAAAACATCGATAAAAGTGTTTACATAAAAGTGCACCAACGTCACAAATTGCTAAATTGCGCCAGCTAAAGACAGTTGGCGCCTTTCTATTTCTTTAACTATTTCAAAATAAACTAAGAGCATGAAAGTATTGATATTTACAAATCATCAATACTTCTTTAAGCTTTCCTATTTAAATATTAAATTGCACCTACGTTAAAAAAACTATGGACAAATACAGCTTTTTGGAAATAAGCGCTTTTATTGGAATCTTTCTTGTACTTTTTCTTGCGTTGTTTTTATTGACTGTAAAAACTAAACATAGACTTGCCAATTGGCTTCTTGCTTTATTTCTTTTTACAAATGCTATAGATGCATTGAAATTTTTGATGCGTGATTTTCCGGTGAATCATATCAACCTAGAGGCATTTCGCTGGAGTATTAACTATCTGGCTCCGGCATCGTTTTATCTATGTATTATCCGTTTGTTTTTCCAACTTTCGATTAAAACCTAGTCATTTATGGCATACCCTTCCGTTTATTGCTTTCAATCTGTATATGGCGTATGGGATTTATTTTGAAGATAGAGCTTCGAAAGTGAGTTTCATCAATGCTTTGAACGAATCACCGATCATGCATTTTTTTTATTTTCTTTTTGAATTTCTATTTCAGGTTTATTTTATTGCTTCATTTTTGGTGATTAGAAAGTCTAAAACCGTCTATCTTGAGAATTATACGAATCCGAATATCTCTATTCTCAATGCACTTTATAAAATAACAATTCTATATTATGTCTTACATTTTATAGTCCTTATAAGATGGCTGGTTACTTTTATCTTTGGTGTAGGAGAAATCAGAGCATGGATTGTCACCCTTGATGGGTTTGCCTTTTTATTTTGTACCTGCTGGTATCTATTTGTTGCATTAAACAAACCTGAATTTTTCAGAGGAGTGAATTCTCAATTGAAACCTATTGTAGAACTCATTCCGAAACAAAAATCTTCTCCTGCAGTAGATGATGAAAAAAATAAGCAAATCCTGGCTTTAAAAGAATTTATGATCGAAAAAGAACCTTATCTCAATTCTTCATTAACGATTCAGGATTTGGCAGAGCAATTAAAGATACCTGTAAAAGATTTGTCGGCTTTAATTAATCTGTATATGAACAAACATTTTTTTGATTTCATTAATGAATATCGGATCGAAAAAGCGAAAGAAATATTGAAAGATCCTTCGCAAAAACAACTCACTATTTTAGAAATTCTTTACCAAGTTGGTTTCAATTCTAAATCGTCGTTTAGTACTTCTTTTAAAAAACATACGGGTACAACGCCAACAGATTTCAGAAAAAATCCAATTTAATCCATTTTTTTTTCTAAGAAATGGGTTCGACTTTTTTTAATCGGTCGCATATTGAAGCATTTTAAAGCACCTTTGCAGAAAGCTTTAGCTAATCAATCAAATTTTATATCAAGAAAAACTAATTAAAATGAAGAACCGATTTTTCTTATTATTAACAACTGTTTTATTTACAAATACGCTTTCTGCCCAAGCGTTACATAATTCCAAAGAAACAAAAAAGATACATCAAAATTCGATTGAACAAAAAGCAGTCTATATCAATCAAATTGATTCTTTAATGACAAAGTCCTATGAAAGAGGTTTATTTAATGGGAACGTCCTTGTCGTTAAAAATAATACGATTGTTTATAAAAAATCATTTGGTTTTACAGACGAAACACAACAAACTCCTTTAACCGATAAATCAATATTTAACCCAGGCTCTATTGCAAAGGAGTTTAATGCGGTTTCCATCATGATTCTAGTGGAGCGTGGTCTTCTTAATCTTGATGACCCGATTTCCAAATTTGATTTGGGATTGCCGAAATGGTCGGAGAAAGTAACCATACGTCATCTTATTAATTATGCAAGTGGTATTCCTCGAATAGAGTCAGGGCTAACCATCGTCAATGATGAAGGCGCTTGGAATATTTTGAGAAACAATGATACTTTACTTTTTGAACCAGGAACCGGTTACAGGTACGACAATGGTAATGTGTTTTTACAGAGAAGAATCATTGAAAAGGTAACTGGAATGTCTTTTCAGCAATTTGTCACTAAAAACATAATTAAACCCTTAAAAATGACCAATTCGGTTTTTGAGCCAGAATTTGGTTATAAAAACCGAACCTCTTGTTATGATATGGACAAGGTCCGATGCCCGGAATTGAAATTTATAAGTGGCTGGCTTTGGGTAGATATCAATGATCTTTATAAATGGATTGAAGCCATGAATTCTAACCGTTTAATATCCAAAGAATCCTTTCAAACTCTGTTGAATAACCCCTATGCAAAAGATGAAGGCGGATCACTTGGCAGATACTTTGAAAAAGAGGATCTACAAAGACACAATGGGGTTTCTTATAAATTTGAATCCATCTTTTTAAACGATTTTAAAAATAATATTACGATAATTTTATTGTCCAATAATCTCAATAGAGTTTGGGATTTAGGTCATATTATTCACAATGTGATGTTAGGAAAAGAATACGAAATTCCTAAAAAATCTATTTACCAAGCTATAAGAAAAGAATCTCTCAACGATGTAAATAAAGCTATAAAGACTTACTATTTACTTAAAGAAAATTCTAAGAGTGAATATAGCTTTGAGAATTCAGGTGAACTCAATAAATTAGGATATGAATTACTAAGACTTGAAAAAATCAATGAATCCATAACAATATTTAAATTGGCTACCAATGAGTTTCCTAAAAATGCTAATCTTTTCGATAGTTTAGGAGAAGCGTATTTTACAGATAAGCAATACGATTTGGCATTAGAGAGCTATAAAAAAGCAATCAGTCTTGGCGGAACCAACGGGAATGCAGAAAAAATGATAGAAAAAATTGAGAAAGAAACAGGAAAGTAAAACAGGTATAAATGTAATAACATCCTTTTTTTAATTGTCTTATAAATATGAAATCAATTAATTATTTCTAAATGAAAAAAATACACCTAATCCTACTGCTTTCTTTATCGTTGAATGTTTTTGCCCAAAATGTTAAGGATAAAATAAAATCATTCGAAGACAATCTGCTCGGTTGGGATACATCGAAAACAAAAAAATGGACGCTAAAAGAAAGAATGGCTTTCTACAATATGAATGCGGTGAGCATTGCAGTCATAAAAGATTATAAGATAGAGTGGACAAAAGCTTATGGTTATGCGGATGTTGCAGAAAACAGAAAAGCCACCCCACAAACACTTTTTCAGGCAGCATCTATTAGCAAGTCTATCAATAGTCTCGGTCTTTTAAAATTGGTTGAACAAGGAAAATTAGGATTGGACGATGACATCAATGATTATTTAAAAACCTGGAAATTCCCATATGATTCGCTTTCAAAAGGTAAAAAAATTTCTATTGCAAATCTGTTGAGTCATAAAGCTGGTTTATCTGTTCACGGATTCGGAGGTTATCAAAAAGGGAAAGAGCTACCTACCATACTACAAATTCTCGATGGGCAAAAACCTGCCAACTCTCCTGCGGTGAGGTCTGTGTTTGAGCCCAACCTTAAATTTCAATATTCAGGGGGTGGGACAACCATTTCACAATTAATCCTTGAAAACACTACAGGAGAAAAGTATGAAGATTATATGTTGAAAAACGTTTTGACCCAATTAGGAATGAACGAAAGTTCTTACCATCAACCTCCTTCTTCAGATAAAGAAAAATTACTTGCAACGGCTTATAACAATGGAAAAGAAGTAAAAGGTAAATATCATATTTATCCTGAAAAAGCCGCAGCCGGTTTATGGACTAACCCGAATGATTTGGCAAAATACATCATTGAAACACAGTTGTCATTATCAGGTAAATCAAATAAAGTTTTATCTAAGGAAATGTCCGTAAAAAGAATTGAGAATAATTATGGGGTGTTTCTGAATGATTTCAAAGGCACAAAATATTTCGGACACAGTGGTGGAAATGAAGGCTTTGTGTGTTACTATATTGGAAGTCTTGAAGACGGAAACGGTCTGGTTATAATGACTAATGGTAATAATTTTAAACTAATAGATGAAATTCTTTTAAGTATTGCCAGTTTGAACCAATGGAAAAATTATCCCATTCAACCTCAAAAAGAATCCATTGCCTTAACCATTAGAAAAGAATGTTTAAAAAATATAGACAAAGGAATTCTGTTGTACCAAGAACTGAAAAAGAATAATCCAAATGACTACAACTTCTCCAATGAAAATGAGCTCAACGGGCTTGGCTATGAATTTCTAAAAGATAATCAATTAGATGCAGCACTTAAGATTTTCACCTTAAATGTCAATCAGTTTCCAAAGTCAGGAAATGTGTATGACAGTCGTGGTGAAGCTTATTTTAACAAAAAAGAATACACATTGTCAAAAAACGATTATCAGAAATCATTGGAACTTGATCCAACCAATCAGAATGCAAAGGAAATGATTTTGAAAATCAATCAACTTTTGAACACTCAAAAATAAATTATACTTTTTAAGATTTAGTGACCTTAATTTTGAAACAATATCAAAATTCTAAACAAAAAATCCCGGGTTAACCGGGATTCTAATTTATTATATTTACATTTATTTGATCTCTACAGGAACTGAGATTTTATCCCAATCCATTGTAAATCCATTACTGTTTATTTTATACACTAAAGTTTCCTGTGTTGCTGGTAAAGCTTTTGTTTTAACATCCACACGCAAAGCATCTTTAGCTTCTTGGTATTTATAAGCACCCCATTGTTTTGGATCTTTGTTAAAGATTGCAGTCCAGGTTCCGCTTTGTTTAGGGATCAGGAAAAAACTGTATTTACCTGCCGGCAGTTTTTTACCCTGAACAGTAATATCTTTATCCGTTTCAAAAGTAGTTGCTTCATTGGCTCCTGCACGCCAAACTTTATCATACGCTTCTAAACCACCCCAGATTGTACGCCCTTTTACAGAAGGACTACTATAAGCAATTGTAATGGTAGCATCTTTAATTTTTCCTGTTGTAGTAGCCGGAGGGCTTGCTGGTTTTTTAGTGTCCTGTGCAAAGGCATTCATAGAGATTGTCATTGTAGCAACAAGAACAGCTGCAGATTTAATAATGGTTTTCATAATATTTTTAATTGTTTGTATGTTTACTATAATTCATTTACGAATTTACTACTTTCCGCTTATAAAAAAGTAACCCGATTGCCGAAAATATAATAACTGCTGCAGCCCCAATTACATTAAGCCAAAGGAAAGAAACAATATCGAACTGATAAACGGCAATAACGGTAATTTCTGATAATATTGCAGCAATAAACACATTGGAACCGTTTATTTTTTTATAGTAAAATGCAACCAAAAAAATCCCCAATATCGGGCCGTAGAAAAGAGAGCCTAATACATTAACCGCTTCAATAAGAGAACCCATTTGCGTGGCAAACATGGCAACACCGATGGAGAAAATCCCCCAGGCTAACGTGTGCAGACGACTATACTTCAATTCGGTGGCATCATCAGGAATTTCTTTTTTAAATATCAAATGAACATCTTTTAATGAGCAGGCTGCAAGCGAATTCAGCGCTGCGGAAATTGAGCCCCAGCTGGCTAGAAAAATAACTGCAAACAATAAACCGATCATTCCTACAGGCAAAGTATTTTTAACAAAATACAGGAAAATGTAATTCGTATCCGTTTTCTCTGCATTATAGTTTGAGCTATTAATAGCCTCCTCTACCTTTCCGTGCAATGCTTTTACTTGAGTTTGTGTATTTTTAAAATCCTGAATTGTTTTATTAAGCTGAGGAGAATTATTCTCTTTTAACTTTAAAATTTCTTTCGATTCTGCATTAAATTTTATTTGTAAATCCTGATGTTCTTTTTCAAAAACTGCAGCCTGTTCAGGTTTTGTTTCCTTTAAATATTGATAAGAGCGTTCATTAAAATAAATTGGAGCCGGTTTTAGAGAAAAGAATGCGAAAAGCAAAGCACCGATCAAAAGTATAGCAAATTGCATCGGAATTTTAACCAATCCGTTCAGCAGCAAGCCCATTTTTGCATTGGTATTGTCTTTTGCCGTAATATATCTCCCGACCTGACTCTGATCCGTACCGAAGTAAGAAAGTGCCAGAAAAAAACCGCCAATCAAGCCGCTCCAAATATTGTATTTATCTTTCCAATCGAATTCTGTGGTGATTACATTAAGTTTTCCGGATTTCCCCGCCAGATACAGTGCATCATTAAAACCAATTCCATTCGGCATATTCTGAATAAGCAGATACCCTGCAAAAGCCATTGTTCCCAGAATAATAAGAAACTGTAATTTTTGAGTATGAGCGATCGCTTTTGCACCGCCAACATAGGTGTAAATCAACAGAATACCCCCAGTTAAAACATTGGTTAAATAAATATTCCAGTTTAAAACGCTTGATAAGATGATACTCGGAGCGTAAATACTGATTCCCGTTGATAAGCCTCTGGAAAAAAGAAAAAGCAGTGAAGTGAGCACCCTTGTTTTCTTATCAAAACGGTTTTCTAAATATTCGTAAGCTGTGTAAACATTTAAACGCTGAAAAATCGGAATGAAAGTGATACAGATAACAATCATTGCCAATGGCAAGCCAAAGTAATACTGCACGAAACGCATTCCGTCTGTATAAGCCTGTCCCGGTGCTGAAAGAAATGTAATGGCACTTGCCTGTGTAGCCATAATCCCTATCAGCACAATGTACCAAGGCATTTTATTATCTGCTTTCAGGTAGGATTCGTTGCTTTTTTGACCACGACCAATGAATACGCCGTAAACCACCACTGCAACAAGTGTAAAAATAAGAACTGTCCAATCTATAGTACTCATGCCCAGAATTTAGTAAACCAATAATAAAATGCGATCTGCAATACTAATGCAACGGCTAATAGTATATACCAGATATTCCAATTTTTAAGTTGCTTGTTCATTAGTCTTTCTGTGCAGATAAAAAGTTAAAAAATAAACGTGCAGCCCCAACATTTCCTGCAGGTAACTGTCTGAAAAATGCCAACGGTGTGTAAATGAAATTACCTTTCCCGTATTTGGCATATAAAGTTGATCCCTGAAGAGGCTCTTCATCCGTATCGTGCATTTCAAAAAGCGGTTCATACGCAGCGTCCCATTGAGCAGGGAAATAAGCACCACGTTCCTGTATCCAGCCTTTAAAGTCATCTGCAGTGATTTTGTTTGGAAAGTTCAGTAGTTTATGATTTGGATTTAAAATCTTAACTGCTGCATTTTCTTCGGTAACACGCTTATTGGCAATGCTGAAATTGTACATTCCCAATTTGTCAACGGTTGTATCCTGGTTGGTGTTATACTGCATCACCAAATTACCTCCGGCTTTTACATAAGACCATAAAAAAGGTATCCATCGACCTAATTTTTTCTCTGTGTTGTTTGCACGAACACCAAGTACAATAGCATCATATTGCGATAACTTGTTCTGATTATCGTTTCCAGTAGATTCTTCTATGTTGCCATAAAAATCTTCGTCTTTCAAAACATCTACCTGAACACCAGCAATACGTAGGAAATCAGGGATGAAATCGCCAGCACCTTCTATATAACCCACTTTTTTTACCTTCGCCTGAATATCTCCTTTCATTACTACAGCACTGGCAGGCGCAAAATATTGTAAGGTGGGTAAATGTGGATACTGAATTAATATTTGTTTTTTATTATAAGTAACTCCATCTGCAACAAAATTGGCATCCAATTGTAAGCGAGATGAATGTATTGTGGCAAGTTTAGTTTTTGGAATAACGTAATCGATGGTAGTATCTTTTCCATTGAGTGAACTTAAATCAGCACCGCCTAATCGTTCTCCGTTATACATCAGGTTTACTTTAGCATTACTGATTTTTTTGCTGGAATTAACCTTTACATTTAAGCTCAAATGTAAATCTTCATTTTCTCTTGCTACATAAAGAGGTTGTGTAAATTTCAGTTCCATTGCGGGAACAATACGCAAAGCTTCGACCACATCACCACGCACCGGATCTAATTTCTTAAAAGATAAAGGAAGCTTAACCTGAAACTTTTCTGAACCGATTCTTAAACCAAGCAAAACATTCAGTGGTGATTCTGCCTCAGGTAAACCGATTAAAGTATCATTCGGAACAGAGAAAGTTGCTGCATTTACAGGAGATTTTGCCAGCCAATAAGGTTCTGTGAGTGCTGCATCTGTAGGAATCTGCACATCATGCTGAATGGTAATTAAAGAATCTTTTGATAGTTTTCTATTGAAGCTTTCTGATTGATTTAACCATTTTACATCTTCTAAAATGACAGGATTCGTAGCTCTTGAAATCAAATTTAATCTGAAATTGTGTTTATCTCCGGCAACAGCTTCAGCCTGATTGGTAACCACTTCGCCCATAAACCCGGCACAGCTTAAAATGATGTTGTCAAGAGATCTAATTTTATCTTTTTTCAGATCTGTATCTTTTAGCTCTGTAACCTTTTTTCGCAAAGCCAGCAAAGCAGGTAAACTAAGATCAGGATTATTGAAATTGAAAGCGGAAATAATTTTATCTAATGATTGGTCTATATCAGCATTTCCTTGTGAAGTCCAGGTTTTAGTTACTCCGTCAAAAAGTGTTGTTTTTGCAGGCTCACCAATAACGTGTGAAAAGTATTCAGTTCTGATGCCGGCTACAGACTGTGTTCCCGCACCCTGGCTTTTATGTAAACTTCTGCTTAATCCCGCCAGTTCACCATACCCCATTCCCAGTTGTGCATCATATTGCCCAACGGTAACTTTCAGTTGATTTTCAGCTGTTGTATTCACCCCGCCAAATCGGAAAGTATTCCATAATACGCGTTTTGGCTGCCATACATTTACATATTTCAGTTGATCTGGGAAAGCAGTTTTATCGCCAGCCAGCTTAAAAGCTTTTTCCGCCACCACAGCCGAAGCCGCATGTTGTCCGTGCCCTGCCGCAGCAGTAGGAGGAAAACGACAAATTATAACATCCGGGCGGAATTTACGGATTGTCCAAACAACATCAGCTATAATGCTATTTTCATCCCATTGTTTAAAGGTGTCAGTAGTATTTTTAGAGAACCCGAAATCAATCGCCCGGGTAAAAAACTGTTGGGCTCCGTCTAATTTTCTTGCTTCTAAAAGTTCATGCGTTCTGATTAAACCCAATGCAGCACCTTGCTCTGTGCCTAATAGATTCTGCCCACCATCACCTCTGGTTAAAGACAAATAGCCAGTTTCCACATTTTGATCGTTGATTAACCATGACAGCAGTCCCGTATTTTCATCATCGGGATGAGCCGCAAGGTATAAAACTTTAGGCAGCTGTTTAAGGGTTTTGAGTTCACGGTAAATTTCAGATGATTTGGAGGGTCGGACCTGTTGTGCCGAACAAAAAACCGTATAAAATCCAAGGATAAATACAGTGCTTACTTTTTTGAACATTTAATTTTACTTTGCAGAGCAAATATAAGTAAATCATCTTTCTTTCAATAGTAAAAGAATCAGACTGTGAATTTCATAAAATTAAATAAACATTGCTGTTCATTATCTATGTATAAATAAGAGTTTCAAAGAAAATAAAAACTGCATAAAGACTGTTTAAATTTTCTTTGAAAAAATGGATATGTCATTATCAATCTTTTGCGCCTCCTTTATGATTGATTTTTTTTTGCCACGAATGCACAAATTTCACAGATGTTTGTAAATATTTTTTCTCACGCAGATTTTGCGGATGATGCAGATTTTATGGATAGACTAAACCTTATAGGTTTTAATATGTGTGAGTTTTAAAACCTATAAGGTTTGATCTGATAATTCCCAAAAGATCTCAGATTGTTATGGGAAAAAAATCTACTCAAACTATCTAATCAGCGAGAATTTAAAACCACAAAATCTAAAAAGGTTCTTATATTTTTCTAATTGCATTCTGTGTAAGATAGATATAATTAAACATGCAAAACGTTGCCACCGCCCCACATGTATGCCATAAAAAGTGTGTCCCAAAACTAAACCATTCCCATTGATCAACAATGCGGAAAGTAAGTGCAAGAACAAATGACAATAAAGCAAAGCCTACCCATTTGCCAGCTATCCATTTGGTATAGATTAAATAACTTAATACCGAAAAAAGCACAAATGAAGCCATGATTGCATAATTTACGTTGATAAAGAGAGAAGTGTTATCTGCCAACATCCAATTCCTCAAACCCAACATAAGTACTATATAGGCGAGAACCATTACAACAGCATAGTACCATCTGATACTCTGAGCTAAAAAATATAACCCAGCAGACAAACAAAGCAACATAATAGGCATCCAATCCATCATGATAAATACCGACCATTGTCTGAATGAATGGTAAACAGTTCCCCCTATAGCACCAATATATAATAAAACTAAGCAGTATGTTAAAAAAGGATATTCTTTAACGTTTCCTTTAATTTTAATGGTCCAAAAAATGGCTAAGATTAAAAATAACAGAGCAGTTATTGCATTGAATGGCTCAGGGAAAAATTGAGCCATATCAGTTTCTTTATATAGTATTCCTCCGTCTGGAGGGATTTGGTTTATTGGCATTGTCTTTTTTATATCATATTTGTAGGCATGCTTAGAGTACAAAATACAAACAAGCCATTTTCTAAACATTCGTAAATATATACTAATATACTTTTAAATATAGACAAAATTATGGCTTTATATATCTGGATGTACCCGATTATATTTTACAAAAATGTTAATTATTCTCTCACCACTCAATAGATCATATTTGAAATTACTTTTTGATTAAAAAGATGAATGTAAAGATTTATTATGAATGAGGAGAGAAACCTTAACAGAGCTTTTGAGTTCTGTTAGGGTTAAAAAAATCTGCGGCATCTGCGAGAGAAAAATATCCACAAGATCTGTGCGATCTGTGGGAACCAATAATACAAGCAAATTCATTGGAAATTATTTTTAATTACCGCAAGGGTTTTTATTTTGATATTCTTGATTCGATGAAGCGGACGTTTTAGCGGTACACGTAATCATCAACGAATTTGTAATGCTTTGCCCACTTTGATAAATCACCCATTTTCTTTTCTCATAAACCAGCTAAAGAGAATAAATATGATATTAAAGAAAATTAAAACAAAAATTCCAACTTTCGCTGAGATTTTTAATCAAAACAACCTACAATTCTCTATTATTGCAGGATTTGCCTTATTTTTCACCAACTCCTTTCTACGGTTTTCCACCTTGCTCAACCGGTAGTTTCTGTAGAATTTGTATTGCCCCGGTCGCTGTATTTCCATAGAGCTGAATATAAATATCATCACCATTTTGCCTTCTTATGACATACACTTTTACGGGTTCATTCCAATAATCTATAGAGCCTTCTTCACCAAAATATTTGGCTTCTTCTTTTATTCTGTCAAGCTCTTTCTGAGAAACTTTACCATCAAATATTTTTACACCACCTACTTTTGTAATAGCATCATCATAGCTTTTCAAAAAATAGGGCAACGACCATTCTTCTGTATTACTTTTCTCATTTATAACATAAGTTTTCCATACTTTTCCTTCTATTTTCGTCATTACACCTTTAAGTGGAAAAAACAGCATGTCATAACTTCTTTGTACTGGTTTATTTTGGAAATCCAGTCCTTGGGGAAAACTGAAAAAGGGTAATTCACCCACTTCAGCGCTGGAAACCGGTATTGAGTTGATATCAAATTGAGTAATTTCTTCCGGAGATTTTTCTGCAGCTCTGTTATCTTCTATGGCAACAGTATCCTGTGCAGTATTTGTTTTTTGTTCAGACTTTTTGTTACAAGCAGCAAGCAAAGCACCTATTGATAGAATAATCAACGTTTTTTTCATGTTCATAATTTAGTTTTTTAGTGTATAATTTTTAAAATAAGGAGAAATAAAACAGTATTAACTTTTATTCATAAGCATTGTCCTTTATATTTTTATACTGTATTATCTTCTGCGACACTAACTTACAAATAATATACGAATGGAAAGTACCTAGATTTAAGGATTTTAGCAATTTAAAAGATAGTGTACTGATGATATACTTTTCTGAAACAAAGTTTTTATTTTTGAAACTGCTGATTTTTAAGGGAGCAAAGCTGAGAATCAACAAAGTTAATTCGTTGAAGTCTATGGATGGATATACCTCTTTCCGCCCTCCGAAGTATCCTGACTTTGGGGTACTTTAAAAGAAATGATGTTATTTTATCAGCTCAAAGTCGGGAGACTTTGCGTAGCGGACCAGCATCAGAATAATAACACTGTCTCATTTTTTTATTAAGTCACAAAAGATTTTTTAAACACTAAAGTTATTTTAAGTTAATTGCTCAACTGAAAAATTCTTATCAAAAAAGTTCATTTTTCTTTATCACTTATATCCTATTTTTGTAAAAAAACTAATGGACAAATTAAGTTTTCTGGAAGTTATTGCTGCGATTGCTGTTTTTGTATCGCTGTTGCTTTCCGTGTTTTTATTAACGGTAAAAACAGAAAGAAAACTGGAAAACAGATTATTTGCAGCGTTCCTTATCATTAATGCCATTGATATTAGCGGAATTTTTATGCATCTTTTTGTGGAGAGTTATAATCTGAAAGCTTTCAAAATATCTGCTTACTTATTGGTAATGCCTCTTTTCTATCTGTATGTGAATGCCGTTTGTTATTCTGATTTCACCTTAAAAAGAAAGCATTTACTGCATTTAATCCCTTTCATTGTTGCCAATTTAATTTTAGTGCCAAGGCTTTATCTGGCTGAAGGTGCTGCTAAAGAAGATTTCTTTACAACAATGTGGAACTCTCCTGAAATGTTTGTGTATCAACTTATCGGAGAACTGCAGTTTTTCTTTTATATCGTTGGTGTATTCATGATCCTTAAAAAATATAAGAAGATTTATCTTGAAAACTACACCAATCCCAACACCTTGCTATACAAATGGCTGTTTCAGCTTACCCTCATTTTCTTATTCATCCATGTATGTATTATTTTTAAAAATATCATACGATATACAGCATGCAACGATCTGTTTATCTGGCTGCATATTCTGGCAGGAGCTTCCTTTTTATTGGCGGCATGTTGGTTTATCTTAAAGGCATTAAATTATCCTGAGCTTTTTCGAAGAATTGATTCTACCCTACAACTGACAGAAAATTTTGCAGAAACACTGGAAACTGAAAATAAAACCGATGAAACAAAAAGCATTCAGATTGAACAGCTTAAAAAATTCATGGTTGAAAAAGAACCTTTCCTGGAGCCTTCATTAACGATTCAGGAATTGGCAGATCAGGTGAATATTCCTGTTCGTGAGTTGTCTGTTTTAATTAACCATCACCTCAATCAGCACTTTTTTGATTTTGTGAATGAATACCGCATTAAAAAAGCAATGACCCTACTGAAAGATCCCACAAAAAAAGAATATACGGTGTTAGAAATCTTATATGAAGTGGGGTTCAATTCAAAATCTTCTTTCCATACTTCATTTAAAAAATATACGAATCAAACGCCAACAGCTTTCAGAAACAGCTGATAAATAATCAATTGTAAATAATCGAACTTTGGATTGCAGATAATCGGACTCATTTTAATCAATAAAATGAGTCCGACTTTTTTATACGGACTCTTTTCAGGATTCTCTACAGCATATTTGCCTCAGATTATGAATGTCAAATTAAAATTCTGACCATGAAATATGTAACCCTTATTTTATCTTTTGCCTTACTGAGCTGTAAAAGTATTCATCCAATCCATCAACAAACTATTGAAAACGCCATTACAAAAAATGCTCTTCAGTTATTAGAGGACAAAAGATTTCATTCTGTGTCTATTGCAGTTCTTAAAGATGGAGAATCCACCATACAACATTTTGGAGAATTAACGATTGGAAAAGGAAACAAACCCAATGATTCTACCCTTTATGAATTAGCTTCTGTAACCAAAACTTTTACAGGTTATATCGCCGCTAAAGCCGTACTTGATAAAAAACTCAATCTAGAGGATGATATCAGAATCTATCTTGATGAACCTTATCCCAATTTAGAATATAAAGGTGAACCTATAAGAATCAAGCACCTCATCACCCATACCAGTGGATTTCCTAATTTCCCTATAAAAAGCGAAAATAAAAAGGCTTTTTTTGAAGGATTAAAACTCATCAACATTGAAACGAAACCAGGAGAAGTCTATTTCTATTCAAACACAGCTCCAGAGTTAACCGCCTATATCCTTGAAAAAGTATATCAAAAATCTTTTGAGGAACTAGTCATTGAATTTATTTTAAAGCCCAATAACATGATCCAAACCAAGTTTACACTTAATGAAAATGATAGAACAAAACTGGTGAAAGGCTACAACGATAAAAACGAGTTAATGCCCAACTTCAACAGAACTTTATGGGGTGGGATTTCAGGACTACACTCTACAAGTACAGATTTGGTGAAATATATGAAACTGCAGCTTGACCCATCCAATCTTATTGTCAGTGAATCTCATAAAAAGTTATATAAAGAAGGCTCTGATTTTTGGGAAGGTTATCATTGGTACATCATAGAAAATGATCATCAATTAATGTATAGACATCACGGTGGTATATATGGAATGCAAAATTGGTTTGTGATCTACCCTAAACAAAATATGGGAATATCCATATTGACCAACACCAGCTTTAATGAAACAGGAGAGATTTTAGAAAAAGTAGTGAATAACTTGTATGATGACATCATGAAAACAAAAAAATAAAAAGCACATGGCAGTGCCTTCAAAATACACTTCAAATCTCTAGTATTGGTATTGCTTCATCACAGAATCCATTTGTCTGTCAAATCCTGTCCTCAGATCATCTGGTTCTGTTTGTATTTCAACGTCCGGCTTAATTCCTTTTGGATCATTGATGAAATGGGGAGTTCTCATTCTGTATTGAAAAGTAGGGATCCAGACCAATGTTTTGGAATAAGGTAAAACAAAAGCCTGTCCGCCCGCATTGCTATAATTACTCCCTTGTGAATATTCCCCGTAAAATTTCCCGATTTTATATTCTCTCATCAATGCTAACAGATGCCCGGTAGTTGAGAAACATCCGCCGTTGATCAAAACACTGATCTTCCCTTTGTAAAAATTAGATTTATTTTGCTGGAGTTTAAACCACCAATCTGTACTGTTGGTTTCTGTGTAACAGTTCAATCCGTCTTTGAGTTTTGTTTCGTTCAGGTTTATTTCTTCAATATTGTCCGGATATTGAGCATAATGTTTCCAATCTTTTACGCTTTTATATTTTGCTCCCATATAATCAAAATAGTAATAAGAAGTACTGCTTAAATATGAAAACAAGTAGTTGGCAATATCTGCAGAACCGCCGCTATTATCTCGTAAATCGATAATTAAGTTTTTAGTTTTTAAACTGTCTAATTGTATAAAAAAGCGATCTAATTGTTTCTCTGCAATTTTTCTGTCTGCCTCATTATACCCATTTTCAAATGAACGAAATTTTAAAACAGCTAAATCATTTGTCCGGAACTCTGTTGTTAAAGGTGCTGTTTTTTCTGCAATACTACTGGTATAGGTTTTAAATGGCATTCCCTTAAATATTTCTTTCAATTTATGATTGCTACGGTCTGCATATTCAATTTCAAATTTTTCTGTTTGATTATAAATAAAATAATAAAAAGGGAAATTACTGAATCGTGCATTTAACCCTGTTTCATTTCTGCCTTCAAGATGTATGTATTGTTTTATTTCATTCACAACAACATTGATGTCTTTCCCATTTATTTTTAAAATTCTCAATCCTGAATATTCTTTATTTTCCTGAGATGATTTATCCAGATAATAATGATCCTTAATTTTATAGATGCTGAAAGGAAAAACCAATCTGTCATTGAGTAAACCAATAATTCGCCCCCTATCAACGGCTGTATGTCCATCTTTAATTTTTGCCATTAAAGTGGCTGTTAATTTATAATATTCTACAAGGGAAAGATCTGTTTTTATGGAGTTTTTTAAAGAGGAATACGTTGTATCAAATTCATTTTTTGAACAGAACATAAATTGCCCTGGATGAATAGTATTTGTTAAATGATAGAGTTCCGAAAACTCAGCAATAACGCTGTCTTTTTTCAGTGACTTGTCAAGCAGTCCTTGCTTTTTAAATTCTGTATTTTGCCCATGAACAATATTGATGGTAAGCAATAAAAGTGGTAATACTATTTTTAACTTCATCTTACATGTCTTCTTTACCCTACAACTATAAGTGATCAGAATATTTTTGAAAAGTGGAAATCTCATTTGATCAGCTTGTTGTTTAATAAGAATGTTTTAATGTCCTTCACTACTTCATTCGGGCGTTCATCTTTTACGCCATGCCATGTGTTTTCATACACCTTGTGAACGATAAACGGTTGGTGTTCATTTGTAAGCTTATCATTTTCTTCTTTAAAATCAAACCAATCATTCTTACTGACGGGATCGAGAATAAGTACAGGCTTATTCAGATTTCGATAAATAATTTTAGGATCTAGTTGATGTGTTGAAGCCCCGAAAGCCGTTTTAGAAGTAAAAGGCGTGTAAATAATGGCGATGTTTTCTTCTGCGGAATTTTCACCGGTAAGTTCTTCTGCACCTGGATTTATTTCATATTTTCCATTTGTATTTTTCTTGATGCGTGCATAAGAAGTGAAAATTTCTTTTTTCAGTTTTTCATTTTCTTTCCCTTTTATTCCCCAATTGTTATACATAAACCAATATGCATCAAACTCATTATCAAAAATCATTTCTTTTTTGTTTACATAATATTGTTTGGTTTCTTCAATATCTTTCACAATGTTAGCCGCCTTTGCCTGAAAATCCCAAGCTACAGACCCTCCATCTTCTAAAATAAGCGCCTGAACCATTTCCGGATAAGAATTATAAAATGCTGAACTTATGGTACCTCCTCTGGACCAGCCTCCAATAATTGCTTTTTTGATCTTCATCTTATCCAGAAGAAATTTGATGTCATCTGCAACGTGATAAATAGAAAGGTTCTTTTGAGAAATGGGTGTAAATCCGTGCCCGTAGTAATCAATAGCAATTACATGCAAATTCATTTTTACCAATTGATCTATAATTTCGTACAATTCATATCCATTGCTATACGTTCCGGGAATCCAGACAAGGGTTGGATTTTTTTTATTCCCCCACTCCAAATAATGCATTTTTACATTATTGGTCTGAATATAATTTCCGTGCTGTTTTTCGTATTTCTCAAATTCAGGCTTTAAATTTTGGAATACATTTCTTTGTGCTATGGAATCTGTGGAAAGATTTGTTTGCGATTTTGCCGATAAATACACAATGAAAGAAAGCAATAGAATGATATTTCTTTTCATAATTCGCATGTTTTTGCTTTGTTTTGGTTTGTCGTGGTTATTAGTTATTTTACGAAACTGTATCGATCAATCGTTTATGTTTCATAGGAGCAATATAATGATTTTTTCAAGTATCATAAAGCTAATTTTATTGTTCGGTTCATTTTTTCACTTGCGGTACAATCAGAATACATAACTCTCTTGCCTAATATTAAAAAACCTCTTACATGTGTGTAAGAGGTCAGTGAACATAATGAAAATAAAAAGTAATGTATTTATATTAATGTCCGTTCAAACAATATATCCAGACGAAATGTATGGATTCTTAATTTGTAAAAAAATATAAAATTATGAAACTGAAATTGCAAAAAATTGTCTTTTGAAATATTTACAATCATGTTTAAATTATGCCAATTTTACATTGACAGCATTTAAACCTTTGTCACTTTTTTGTACATCAAAAACTACTTTATCGTTTTCACGAATTGAACTCACGCTCAATCCTGAAGAATGTACAAATATATCTTTACTCCCATCTGCTGGAGTAATAAATCCGAAGCCTTTTGCTTCATTGAAAAATTTTACTGTGCCTTGTTGCATTGTAATTATTATTAAAATTGAATATTATGTTCTGTAAACTCTACAGAATTTATTTATAAAATGATCTGACCGGAACTGTAAATCCGATCAGTTTTTGAATATTCTTGAGATCTGCCCGCTCTTCTGTATCACAAAACGAAATAGCAGTACCTTCCGCTCCTGCTCTTCCTGTTCTCCCAATCCTGTGAACATAGGTTTCCGGGATATTGGGAAGTTCATAGTTGACGACATTAGGAAGGTCATCTATATCAATACCTCTTGCTGCAATATCTGTAGCTACCAACACGTTAATTCTGCTGTTTTTAAAATCATCAAGAGCATTTTGTCTTGCCGCCTGTGATTTGTTTCCATGAATAGCCGCTGCAAAAATCCCTACATTTTCTAACTGTTGAACAAGTTTATTCGCGGCATGCTTGGTACGCGTAAACACTAATGATCTGACGGTATTTTTTTTCTGAAGTATATCTATCAGCAAATCTGTTTTATCTTGTTTCTCTACAAAATATACGGATTGCTTCACAGTCTGTGCAGTTGAAGATACAGGCGTTACAGTAACTTCTACGGGGTTATTCAGAATTGTTTCGGCAAATTTCTTTATACTTACCGGCATGGTTGCAGAAAAAAACAGGGTTTGTCTTTTCGAGGGAATTAATTTTAAAACCTTTTTTACATCATTTACAAATCCCATATCAAGCATTCTGTCTGCTTCATCCAAAACCAATATTTCAATCTTCGAAAGATCTATATGTCTTTGGTTCACCAGATCCAGCAATCTTCCTGGGGTTGCTACAAGAATATCTACTCTTTTTCTCAGTGCCGCAAGCTGACCGCCTATTGAAACGCCTCCAAAAATAGAGAGTTGAGACAGAGGCATGTATTTGCTATAGACGCCAAAGTTTTCTTCTATCTGTATTGCTAATTCCCGGGTGGGAGTAAGAATTAAGGTACGTATTTCTTTATGTTCAGGGCTATGTCTTTTCAGTAACTGGAGTATGGGCATGGCAAATGCAGCTGTTTTTCCGGTTCCTGTTTGTGCACATCCTATGATATCTTTCCCTGCCAGAATATGTGGAATTGCTGTACGCTGTATTTCAGTAGGTTTGGAATATCCAGCCTCTGTTACAGCACGAACAATTGGATTGATTAAGTTTAAATTTTTAAAGCTCATTATAAATTCCGGTCTTCCGGTAATTGGTAAGCAAATCTGTTTATCAGAATTTGAATTGGTATAAGGATAAACAAATAAAGATGACTTTCCCGGTTTATCATTTTGCTTGCTTTACCTGTAACAATATCATTAAATATTGTTTATGACCAGCAATAACGTATCGCTCCTATTGATAGTAGAACTTTATAATCTTTAATTTTTCACATAGGGAAATTAAGATTATAAATGGGTAGCTGAAAAAGCAAAACTGGAAAAGAAAATTGTGATTTTAAACTATTACAGAATAGCAAAGGCAGTGACCTGTTTTTTATAAATGTTCTGCAAACCTACGATAAAAAAAGCAAACAAAACTATATTTAATTAATTGATTATCAAAAATTTATTTATACCTTCCGCACGTTAACCGAATTATTTGCAAACGCGGATGATTTTAAGCTTCCCAACATGCAAACAGCCTTTCCCCTATCCAATCCCCAGACCCAGACCTTGCAATCTTATGCGACACCGTATATAAAAATTGCCTATTTTATTATGGTACATCATAAGCCTCATGTATTCAAGGCGATGTTTCAGAAAATTTATACAAAAGATCAGTTTTACCTTATTCATATAGACCGAAAAGCTCAGCCAGCTTTTACAGAAGAGATACAGCTCTATATAACAAAATTTCCGAATGTCTTTATTTTAGATAGTCTGAATATTGTTTCAGGAGGCTTCAGTATGATCCAGGCAGAGCTTAACGCAATGGAATTTCTCTTAAATGCAAGCAGAGAATGGGATTATTTCATCAATCTGAGTGGGGAAGATTATCCTCTGAAATCTCAACCCATCATCCGTAAATTTCTTACGGTTAATAACGGTCGGAATTATCTATTCTATTATGACCAGAAATTTTACAGACCGGATACTCTTAAAAGAATACAAAATCATTTCACTGAATTAGCCTATATAATTTCTTCTTTCATTTATAAAAGAGAATTTATGAAAGGAGTGGTTCCTTATATTGGAGGAAAGTGGTTTATGTTTACACGAGAAACCTGCACATTCTTAACGAGTAATAAGAAAGTAATGGATTTTGAGGATTACTACCTTCATACTTTTTTACCTGCTGAATCATTTTTCCAGACTGTTCTTATGAACACATCATTTAATGATATTATTGTGAATGACGATAAAAGAGCAGTATTCGAGAAATCAATATTTCAGAACAAGCAGGATACACTGAATTATATAGAGTCTCTGAAATCCAGCAATCAGCTTTTCATCAGAAAAATAAATAATAAAACGGACGAGGACATCAGAAGTTATATAGAAAACACCTTTCTTCTTCCCTTAACGGAAATTGATGAAGTGGAAAGAGAATTAAGAAGGGATAACCGGCAAAATAATTAGTTTATTTCATAAGCGACTGTTGAGTGTATTATATCAAAAATGCGCCACTTAAAAAATGACGCATTTATACTTATTAATAACTTTTTATCTGTTCTAATCTGAGAAATAAAAATGTTAGAATATTTCTTTACGGAATAAACTTACATGCTTGCTCTCTCTCTATGATTATTCTTCGTGATTCTGTCACATATAGCCTAAGGAAAGATCCACCACTAATCGTATATATTCTGTTTCCAAATAACTGAAGGTCCATGTAACCATTATTTTGATCAAAATTATAAATGACAATCTGTTGTTTTGGATAGAGTTCTTCTAAATTAACAGCCATTTTCATAGATTGACCAATAATATGAATAAGCCTGTTTTTATCATTTATACTCAAATAACTGGTATTCATTTCATATTCGCGCGGTTCTAATCTGATGGCATAATATTTATCAGATTGATCATTTACAATTTCATTGGTAAGAGTAGCTAATCTACCATTGGGAATAAAAATTGTATCAGGGTTTTCCTCTTTGGATTTAAAGTTTCTACTTGCTTTTACGGAGCCTTCTACTGTTAGCTTATCTTCAATATTAGCTTCCATTCCCATTCCGAAGGATTGGCTTTTCCAATTAAAGTTTAACCCATCAAATGTTTCGTGTTTAGAGCCATAAAAATAATATTCATCCTTTTTTACAGCTACCAATCTACTTTCTGGTTTATCTACAATACCTGACCCCAAAGAATTATCTGCAATTAATAAACCTGATCCTGTATGTATTGTGAATTCTGAATTGAGCTGTATCCCATTCTGAGCCATATAATTCCATTGCTGAATATTTGCGCCGGAAAAATCTCCATCTGTCCAGAATTTATACCATGTTTTAGACCATCCTCCATCAATTCCTTTTCTCATTTTCAGCATTGGAATCCCGGAACCATTCCCTCCTGTCTGATTGGCAAATGCTAATTGATAAGATGAATCTCCTGTAGAAGCTGTTGTCCCATCAAAAGGAGCGTAAGTCATTACTCCTGCATAATTTCCAGCTGCTTTCAAACCTGCACTACCTGCATTTATAAAATCAAATCTGACTCTTCTGCCGGTTGAATTAGGTGCAATATCATCCGGATTTCTTGATCCGTCTCTTGATGTTACAAAAAAGTTGGTAAGATTAACAGAATTATTTCCGCTTATTTCTAATTTTTGTCCTCCTTCAATTTCAGGATCTGCATTGAGCTGAATCTGGTTTTTGTTTACAGCATGGGTTCCCAGTGTTCCATTTGGGATAACAGGACTTTTTGTAAAAGTATTGATATTTGTAAAAGACTGAGGATCATTAAGCTTGGCATAATTGGTTAACTGAGAATTTAAAGATACTTGTGTTACATAACCTAATGAACTAAAGTTTCCTTCATGAAATAACATCCATGATTTAGATCCATCTGCACTTTCAACCCTCGGATCCAGCTCATTATTTCCTCTATTAATATAAACACCACCGCCGGCTTTTTTATAGATCTTACTGTCACCATAAAGATTAATTCCGGTATTATCCTTATTAAAATTAATATTTCGTTCTGAATAAACTCCATTGACATCAAATGTATAGATGGAACCAACTCCCGGATAATTAAATTGAGTATTAGTGGTTGTTTGAAATACCATATTGGACAAAACTGTATTTCCCAGAAGCAACATATTTCCCTGAGAACTGAATACCTGACTTCCCGCCAGACTATTTGAACCCAATGCCGATATATTACCATTTAAAATTCCGTTCTGGGAATATCTGATATAAGCTCCATTATCCTGGTTTCCCGGAACTCTTAATATAACCTGATCTCCATTATTTCCATCCCATGATGTAGACAATAATTTTTTCTGAGCATATGAATCTCCAACTGTAATTAAATCAGATATTGCACCATTAAAATGGATGGTTTCATTCTTAGCATAGAAAGCTTCTTTTATTCTGGAAAACACCGAGCTGTTTACTTCATAAATCTCCGCAAAAGCTAAGCTGAACTCCATTGCGGTATTCGGACCGGTAACATATACATGACCTCCATTTGAAAAGCTGGTTCCGGTTCCACATATCACTGCTCTCACATAAGTTTCCCATTTCCCAGTCCCGGCTTTTGAGGTTAACCAGTTGACCGAAGCATTGGCTCCCATGTAATTTTCAGCATTATTAAATGTATATCCCACAGGAAGTTTAGCCATAAATTTTTGAATAAATACGGCATTAGCTCTTGCAATAAATCCAATGATAAATCCACCTAACCCAGGATCAGCTCCATTGCCATTGTAATTGAACCTTAGCTGCATTCCTGATCTATTCGGAAGATTAGCGGCAGCTTCTCTGGTCATCGTTACATTACCATTGCCGGCATTATTATAAATAGCGATATTATTGGTACCGTTTCTGAATTCCTCATCTCCATATAAAGGATAAGCTCCCTGCAATGCAAGATTTAGCAAAGAGATGGGTCCCATCTGTGGATTGGCTACTGATGATCTGTTCCATCCGGAATATATCGTATTCTGAAAACCTACCGTTTTGGTAGAGTCTATGGTCTGCTCTGAATTTCTATTAATATACTCTGTACTATCTAAAGACCCGTCAGCCTTTAAAAACTGGGCAGCTGTACCGCCCGTGACTTTATAACCTTTAGAAGTATTATAATATGCGTATTTTATATCCATGATTAAAGATCTTTACGGGTTACTGTGATGGAAACAGCATTAGGTAAAGCAGAATCAAATTCAATGTCTATTTTATTTTGATCGGTTAATTTTACTCTACCATCAATTCTGTAAAGGGTCACAGTATCATACATTGTAACATCTACATTTCTGCTCCCCAGATTGTGTGCGATACTTGCAGTACCGGAAATAGAAGTAGTGTATGATCTTGATGTATTACTTCCACCTGTTACTCTACCTTTAGCATCTACAGTAACCTGATTATACGTTCCCGCTGTTACCCCTGTTGCAGCTAATGTCAACGCTCCGGTAACATTTGCTGAACCGTCAAAAGTTGTTGTCCACGTAGCATCACCTGTAGCAGAAATTGTTCTCGGTGTGGTTAGTTTGGCAGCAGATCCGGTTGTATTGATGGATGCAGTACCTGTTAATAATGTCGCAGGAACGGCAATAATAGGGACTGTTACGTTTCCAGAACCGTCAATATTCTGTGCTGTTGCGGTAACTCCGGAAAGGGTAATCGTTCTCACCGTAGACCATTTTGTAGCAGAAAGAACATTTTTTGCTGCGTCTGCTGTATTATCTACGTTACTTAAACCTATATGAGATTTGTTTAAGACTACAACACCTGTTATTCCGTTTACAGAATCTACAGCTCCGGAGGTAATATATACAAATGCACTTCCCGTCCATCGGTAAGTTTTGTTAGTATCAAGAGAGACATAGATTTTACCAGTTTCTCCGGCAATAAGGGTGGTATAAGATGCTTCTTTGTAAAACTTCTCGTCTGCAGCTTTATAATATCCTTCTAAAACATCATCCACATAAGATGGCAATTGAGATGCAGGAACCAACCCGGACCCATCTAATGTTGCCACTCCATTTGCAGCACCTTTTTGTAATAATGGGATATAATTAGTCAAATCCGATGAAGTAGGCATAGAACCAAGATTTACAGTAATTCCGTTGACTGTCTGAACAATTCCTGTCACCACATTCCCTGTTCCTGAAGTAGTGACTGGTAAAGAAAATGTAGTTCCGGCTAATGTCAAACCGTTTCCTGCACTATACGTTGTATCCGTAGCGACTAATGTGATTGTATTTCCAGACTGGTTAATTGCCATATTAGCACCAGCCGAAAGGGTAACATCACCTGATACCAAAGAACCTGATGCACCCCCTTTCAGACGGGTAATAGTGTCTGGTGTTGTGAATGATCGGTTTGCTGAGAGATCATAAGAAGTCCCGTTAATTGTTAAAGTTCGTGTTTTAGGTACATAATCGAGCGGATTTAAATTCCCGTCATGCCAAAAAGAACTGATTGCTCTGGTGCCACCACCAGCGGTTAAAATATCATTGTCTGTTTTTCCTTCTATTTTATACCCTACTGAGCTTCGATAATAAGCGTATTTAATGTCCATAATTATATTTTTTTGATTGTTATTTGGATGATGTTTGGTGGTACTGAATCAAATACCACTTCTATAGTATTGTTGTCTATTCTTTTTACTTTGAGAGGAATTGTAAACATGGTCACTGTGTCGTAAGCATCAATCACAAAGCTTAATGTATCCAGATCATGTTTTATTCTGGCATCTCCTCTTATTCTCTCTTCATATCTGATTTTTTCGGAATTGGCTGCATTTTCTATGGTTTTAATTTTACCATATACCACATCATTAAACTGGTTTTGATAAGTGACAGTGCCCCAATTCGAATAGCTTCCGGCAAGATGAACCTTATCATCTGATATGCTTGTGATCATGGTATCTTTAAGCAATTCTACCTGAGCTCTGTTTTCTTTGATATAGTCTACAATTTCCTGAAGGGTATCAAGGCTTACATCATTAGAAATCAGCATTCTGTTAATTTTTGTAATATGTTCAAGCAATTCATCATCTTTTGCCTGAAAAACATTTACAATTTCTCTGATCTGCTCTTTTGTATAGACGTTTCCTATCTCTCCATTTCCGTCTATAGTAGCTGCTAAATTGATTTTTAGTTTTTTCTTCCATTCTTCTACATGGGCTGCAGTAAGATTGGATGCGTTAAGCTTTGCCAGCACTAAATTATGTGCGTTCTGATCTTCAAGATGGCTTGTAAAAGCTGTGAGAGAAAGCATTTTTTTTAAAGCTTCCTGTAAGCCCGTTACCTCATCCATTTTGATTTTTTCATCTAAATGCCGGAACGAAGCAAAGGTTTCCTTAAACTGGTCTTCTGTAGGAATATCTCCTTTTTCGAACCAACTGAAAATTATGTTTAATGGTGTACTCATTTGATTATTGAAATTAGTTTTGATAAAATTGATTCGGGAAATACCTATATTGTTGATAGGTCAATCGGCTTGATTGAAATTTTTGAATAACTTTTGACTATATCCCTACTCCATCAACCTATAAATAAGTGAATTATTGATATGGTTACCATCGCAGGAGCAATTTATATTGCCAATATTTTGTAATTTTTTTGATATGAAGAACATCACTTACATTTTCCCTTACTCTCTCAGAATGATATTGTTCTGTAATTACAATGCTCAAAATTCATTTTTTTTTAATTCATATCAAAGTTTTTTGACCTCCCTATTCTGTAGTTGCAGTAGACTATTCTTAAAAGTGATCAGTATTATGTGAGATATCAGGTAAAATATTATCGTAAACTTTTGTATTTTTAGGACAAAATACATTTTCTACCTGTTCAATGGAAGCGCAGCAAGCATCCACCCTATTATTTATTCATGAAAAAATTAAACCCAAGTTATTTCGAATTCTTCTTTTTCAGATATGGAATCATTGTTGTTTTTATTCAGATAGTTTCCATATCACTGCATATTTACCTCAAAGAAGAAGACCTTGTTTATCTGGCTATTCCAGCTATTTTATGTGTTCTATTTTTACTATTTATCTGTTCATCAGAATATCGGATGTTGAGAAAAAACCTTCCTCCTGCGAATGTTTTTCTAACTGATAACAGTCTTATCATTAATGAAGTTTCTTATTCTTCCGAACAAATTGAAAAAATTAGCTATATGTCTGTAAGAAATACGCTGAACAAATTCCCGGACTATTTTTATGAAATTAAAACCATTGATGGCGTGTATTTTTATTTTCTGGATAAAAGGATGAACTGGAAAGGTGAGTCGCCTACAATGAAGTTATTAAATGCTAATCCTCTATTCTCTTTAAAAACAAAAGAAAAAGAGCAATCCAGTAAGGGGTTTTCAGCATTTCACAAACAGGATAAATTGTAAAAATTTATATTAAGTACTTATTACTTTTATTTACCTTTGTTAAAGACCTAAATTTTCTCAATCATGAAGTTAGAATTATATCAAATAGATGCGTTTACAGAAGAGATTTTTCATGGCAATCCTGCCTGCGTTGTTCCTTTGAAAAGTTGGTTACCCGATGAGATTCTTTTAAAGATAGCCCGTGAAAATGCCGTCGCAGAAACGGCTTTCTTTATAGACAATGGCAACAGCATTCACCTGAGATGGTTTACGCCGGAGATAGAAATGGATTTATGCGGACATGCTACCCTTGCCACGGCTCATTGTCTTGCTTCCATCTTAAATTATGAGAACACCAGAATCGTTTTTGAAACGAAAAGCGGCGAATTGACGGTAGATGTAAAAGACGGATTTTATTATATGGATTTTCCATCAAGAATGCCTGAAGCTTCTACTCTTCCAGATACAATTTCCAAATCACTCAATATACAGCCTAAAGAGGTCTTCAAATCGAGAGACTATGTTTTGGTATATGAATCTGAAGAAGATGTAAAGAATATCCAAGTTGAAAGATCGATTCTTGACCTCATCAATCTGGATCCGGGTGGTGTAGTCGTAACTGCCCCTGGGACTGACAGTGATTTTGTTTCCAGATATTTTACACCGCAATCATCTATTCTTGAAGATCCTGTGACGGGTTCTGCACACTGCTCACTTATTCCGTTTTGGGCGGAAAGATTAGGAAAAGATCAGCTTTTTGCCCGCCAGGTATCGGAAAGAGGTGGTGAACTTTATTGTGAAAACAGGAATGAAAGAGTGATTGTAGCAGGTAAAGCAAGAACTTATTCCAGTGGACATCTATGGATAGAGTAATGTTGTCTTGCATGGCTGCATTTTAAATATTAAGCTTGATCAGTACTACTAAAAGTATATATAAACAACAACGCCACTTATTTTTAAGTGGCGTTATTTTATAAAGATGATAAACTTAAAAAGTCTAACTATTATTCTGCTTTATCGTCTACCTTTTGATTATTTTCGCTGTTTTTATGAGATTATTAACTAAATTCACTTTGACCTGATAAACTCCTGATAATACTCCGGAAAGATCTATATTTCCTTTTGTATCATTTATTTCTTTCGTAAGTACTGGTTTACCTGCTGTATTGTATACTGTTACCGAAAGAATCTTTTCTTCAGACGAAATGGTCACTATATCCTGCACAGGATTTGGATAAACTTTCAGCTGATTTTCCTGTATTGAAACTTTCTCAACAGCAAAGTTATTTACTGGAGGTGTTACATTATTTACAGGACAAGCAATAGCTCTAAAAATCTTACTCTGAGTATTTGTACCATCTCCTAGCTCTCCTCTGCCGTTATAACCTGAGATCCCCAAAGCTCCATCAGCACTTATAGCGAGGGTATTTTGTGCTCCAGCCTCCATATTTTGCCAATCTGTAGCAGTCCCAATACGCATTGGTGTAGATCTGTTCGTCTCTGTTCCATCCCCTAACTGTCCCGTTGTATTATCTCCCCATGTCCAAAGCGTTCCGTCTGTTTTGATTGCGATAACGGCACCATTTAAACCGGTACGAATATTTCGCCAATCTGTTGCTGTTCCCACTTGTGTTGGAGTATTTTTTGAAATGGTGGTTCCATCTCCCAACTGCCCTTTTGCATTATCTCCCCAGCCCCAAAGTGTGCCATCTGCTTTGATTCCCATCGAATAAATTCGTCCCACATTAATATCTTTCCAATCTGTGGCTGTTCCTATTTGAATAGGAGAAGTACTGGCTGTGAAAGTTCCGTTCCCCAGTTGTCCTTTGGAATTATCTCCCCAAGCCCAAAGTGTTCCATCTGTTTTGATGGCAAGAGTATGATTTCCTCTGGATGCAACATTTATCCAGTCTGTTGCTGTTCCTATTTGTACAGGTAAGGTTTTATTGACGGTAGTACCATCCCCTAATTGTCCATATTTATTATTGCCCCAAGCCCAAAGTGTTCCATTAGATTTTATGGCTGCCATATGAAACTCACCAGTCGTAATATTTACCCAATCTGTTCCCGATCCTACTTGTGTTGGTATATTTTTGTCGCTAGTCGTTCCATCACCTAATTGCCCATTATAATTCCATCCCCATGTCCATAGTGTCCCATCTGCTTTGAGCGCTGCTGAATAAGAAAATCCTGCCTTGATTTTCACCCAGTCTGTTCCTGTTCCTACTTGTGTCGGGATATTTTTATCAATAGTCGTTCCATCCCCCAATGCTCCATCAGAGTTGTCTCCCCACCCCCATAGTGTTCCGTCTTTTTTTAATCCAATAGAATGGTATACACCAATGCTCGCACTTTGCCAGCAACCACTATCACCTGCAGGAAGTGTAGTAAAGGAACCTCCCGGCATCCAGACCACCTGGCTGAAACCACAATCAGAGGCAACCCACCAATAGTAAGTATTGTTTGGTAATAAATTGGTTAGATTTGCTGTTGTAGAGACAATTGTATTTTTATTCCCTTCAGGGGCAGGATTTGTGCTGTAAATATATACATACCCTTTACTGGGTACCTGGGTTGCTGCTGTCCAGCTAATAGTAGCTGTTGAAGAAGTAATATTTGTTACTGCCAATTGTGTTGGAAGAATACATACTTCAGGACAAGCAATAGAAACAAAAGTATTTTTATCATTATTAATCATATTCGTAGTTGTAGTCCCATCACCCAGCTGACCTTGACTATTTTTACCACAAGCTTTTAAGGACCCATCGGTACCCTTTACAAGAACATGATTTTGTCCGGCATATATTTCCAAATTATCTGAAGAGGTACCTACTTGTACAGGAGGTCCTACATTGATTACTTCATCTGTCCCATTTCCCAGCTGTCCATAATAATTATATCCCCATGACCACAGTGTTCCGTCTGTTTTTGTTGCAAATGTATAACCATTTTCCGCAGCTACATTCAGCCAATCCGTTGCCGTTCCTACCTGCATTGGTGTTTTTCTTGAAACAGTAGTTCCATCCCCTAATTGCCCGTAAACATTCGAGCCCCATGTCCATAATGTCCCATCTGTTCTTACGCCTATAGAATATCCGCTTACCGCATCAATACTTTTCCAATTCATATCTGTCCCTATTTGCGTCGGGATTGATTTTGCGATAGTAGTTCCATCTCCCAATTGTCCGCTAAAATTAGATCCCCATCCCCATAGCGTTCCATCTGTTTTAATTCCTAATACACTATTGTATGCAGCATTTACAGTTTGCCAATTGGTATCCGTTCCTATTTGTATTGGAGTTTTTTTGGAAATAGTAGTTCCATCTCCCAGCTGTCCATATTCATTACGTCCCCATGCCCATAATGTTCCATCTGTTTTGATTCCTACCGTAAAAAATTCTCCTACGCTAACGCTTTTCCAATTGGTAGCAGTTCCGATTTGTGTTGTAACACTTTTTGAAAGGGTAGTTCCATCTCCCAATTGTCCATATTCATTACGTCCCCATGCCCACAATGTTCCATCTGTTTTGATGGCGAAAGTCTGACTTGCACCGGCACTTACTATTTTCCAATTGGTTAATTTCCCTATTCGGGTTGGGGCATTTCTGCCATTCACATTCAGGTCCGCCAGCTCTCCTGAGAAATTAACTCCCCATCCCCACAGCGATCCATCTGTCTTTACCCCTACAGAATGTTCTTTCCCTACACTAATACTTTGCCAGCACTGGGCAAACGAGTGTAAACTAATGAATACAAATAATAAAAATATTTTTTTCATATTTTAATGTTGTGATATTTTCCTACTCGTATAGCTTTTCGGTTACGCTTCGTTTTTAATGGTTTCTGAACTCCATATCATAAGTCATTTGAACACAAAACAATTTTGCGATCAAATAATTTCACCTTTGGTAAGTAGAAATGATCAAATAAAATTTATGTAGCTTATTGATTTATAGCGTTAAAAAAAATGATAAATTAAAGTTGTTTTACATTGCTGGAAACAATGAGTTTTGACGTATTCTTGAGAATAAGTACAGGTAATTCCGTTCATGACTTGATTAGTTTTTTGGTTATTTTGTAGTTTTTTATTATATAAATAATACGATATATTAAAATAAAACGTATTATTTATTGTAAAAATACATTTTTATTGAAAATATTCAAAAATAAAAGGAAATAAAAATAAGTTTTTATGAAAGAATCAAATTCAAAAGACTTTTCTACTAAAAATTCTTCAAAAAACAGCATCTTTCAAAAGAAAACGCTAAATATTCCGTTTAATTCTTAAATTTGGCTAATGCGAAAGAATCTTTATTTCATCATTTTATCATTATCTCTTACCAGTTGCTATACTTACCAGGTAAAAAAGCAGCCAGATCCTGAGACCAACAATAAGCAGGCATCCCAAAGGAGCACACCTTCTTTTAATAACACTGCGACACCCATGAAAACGTTAACGGATGAACCCAAAGCTCTAAATATACAGCAAACGCCTGCTCCAATCAATATTCAAGACAAGCTTGCGCCTAATAAGAACGTTAAAATTGATGTTGATGGCAGAAGCTATAAAATAATAGTTGACAGATGGGAAAGTGACAGTCTCGTTGCTCACCCGGTTGGTAGCCCTAAGAAAATCCTGAAGTTCCATAAGAACCAGATCAATGCGGAGAAAATTGCTGAAAAGCGTTTTTCGCAGCCTATTGCTGATATTATTACCGTTACTGCTTACGCCGGAATCGGTGCTTTAATCTGGTATCTTGTCCGCTAATTGTTATAAGTTATCTGCTTTGTGGATTGAATAGAATTATGATTATTTTTATAATCAACCAATAAACTAAAACCAAGTGCAAAATTTTAAACATTTGAACACTGCGAAATCATTTGTCCGTAATTTATCAATTACAGGAACGAACAATATTTATAAACCTTCACGAGGACTAAACTTCAATATATTAACGACTTTCCTATTGGTATTGAGTGTTTTATCCAATAATCTATCAGCAGCTAATCCGAAAAGCTTTACCACTACAAATGTGACATTTACCAGCTCAGGAATATCACTTTCAGGAACAATTTTCAAACCTGATCATGCTACTGCTGCGGTAGTGATCGTTCATGGTTCCGGACAGGAAAAAAGAATGACAGAGTTTGCAACGCTTTTGGCTGATAATGGTATTGCTGTTTTTACTTATGATAAACGAGGAGTTGGGGAATCCGGCGGAGTGTATGCAGGACCGGAAGTAGGAACCAACAATGTGGATGCCTTTAATCTTAACCTGCTATCTTCAGATGTAAGCTCTGCGGTAGATATACTCTCTAAAGATTTACAAAATAAAGTACCCATCGGACTGATTGGGGGCAGCCAAGCCGGCTGGATCATTCCTTTAGCTGCTCAAAAGAATAAGAAAGTTAAATTTATGACAATCTTCAGCGGGGCACTTATTACTGTAAAGGAACAGCTTCGTTTTCAGTTTTACACCAATGGAGATTCCAATTTCTGGGATACTCATACTGAAGATGATGCAAGGAAGCACATTATGACAGACCCTGACCGATATGAGTTTGAAGACACAGATCCCAACAAGACTCTTGCTCATTTATCTATTCCGGGATTATGGATTTTTGGAGGAAAAGATATTCAGGTTCCTGTGAATTTGTCTATTGAGCATCTGAATCTGTTAAAATCTAACAAAACAAAGTATGAGTATAAGCTATACCCTGCTCTGGGACATAATACTGCATTTTCAGATTCCAAAGAACCTGTAGAATACGCTATAGCATGGATTAAAAACAGGAAATCATCAAAATAATATAATAGCACAGCTATCATCAAAAAACCTAATCTCCGAAGTCACTGTAACTTTGGAGATTTTTATTTTCTGGCAGACAAAAACACTATAAAAGCATTCACAAAATGGCTGTAACGCATTCTAAAGTGGCTACAGGGACTTATCTAACCCTCTGAAGGGACTTCCGAAGGGTCTATATCTCCTTGATGAACGGGTTCTACCCCCTTAGGTAAGGGGGTAGAACCCGTTGTCTAACGGTCTGGAACCCTTTATCTAACTGGCTCTATACCGTTGTTGAAGGATATACAGACCGTTATTATACTACCTGAAGAGGGTTGTCAAACGGGATATGGTACTTTGGGCTAACTATAATTCATAAGTTCTTCAAAACTTGTAATGAATAGTTATATTAAGCATGCTTTTTAAATGTACCGTTTTTAGAGTAGAATTGCAGTATTTTGAGGAGACAAAAGGTTACGACAGAGTCTCTTATGAAGCAGGATGACTATGTGATTGTTTGGTTTAAAAACTAAGGATTTGAATCCAATATGATTATGTACTTAAAAGAATATCTTTGGCTTTTATTCGCTTCTTAATTCTGCTATATCTTTTACCAATTTGGGATACATCTTCTGTAGATCGGCACCTCCTTTAGGTTCTCGATTCATCTCCCGGCTCATGCTGTCATAATGATTATCAGGATAAAGTTCGTTGACGGTATCTCTGATCTCGGATTCATCTTCATTATCATGGTTTACTGAATATGCTTCATCAGATACATACAGCAGCCCTTCTGCCCAACAGTCCCCAATATTGAAACTATACTTTCCACTGACAAATGCCTGGATATCTTTTTTAATATCTTCATAGAACTCCTTCCCTTTCAGCAATAGCCAACAGCGGAAATAAATGAATCCGTCATCCGAAAGATAATCGTTAAAAGTATAAATTCCATTTTCGGAAGTGAATTCACATTCAAGAATGATGGATAGTTCTGCTATTTCAGCGGTGTAGAGTTCGCTCAGCTTTTCCTGAAGGGTCTTTTCAAAAAGAACTAATCTTTCTTTTCCAAATCTGGAAAGGGATGTCGTCAGGTTTTCCAGATGTTCATCAATATCATATTCGCTCCAATGGGCGTTTTTATATTTATTTGATTTTTCGATGGCTTCCCAGAAATAGATATCTGCCTTTTCAGCTTCAGAAAGTTCTGCTTTTTGTGGTATTTCAGCATTTCCGAGAATTTCTGTGTATCCTTTTTTGATTTTTTGACTGATCAGTTTTTCAGACTCTTGGATACATTCATTTTCATCTGTGAATTCTTTAATGGTTTCACGTCCTTTAGTACCTGTCTTACCAAAAACTATTTTTTGTGTGTTTCCTTCATATTCAATATTCCAAAACTTGTCTGAGACTCCGTTTTGATTGATAAGATTCCTTTTCATAGTCTATTAATGTGGCTTATGGATTTAAGGGAATGAAACTACAAAAAAATAAGGACCTCAGCTATTTTCTTCAGTTTTATCTTCACATAATACCCATAAAAATCCCCGGATTTCTCCAGGGAACTATTCAAATAAACTAATGATGAAAAACTTAATGTTAAAATTAACATGTTTTAATTCACCACATTATGAGTATAATCATAAAACTTTTCTAATACAGCTTCAAAATATCAAATCCTGAGTACTTCAACAGCATAAATAAAAAATCCCCGGATGTCTCCGAGGATAAAAACTAATAACCATGAACTCAAATTAAATATGAGAATCGGGTGCAAAGTTAGAACATAATAATCGTTTTTGCAATTGTCACGTCAACGAAATGCATTAATATTTTATTTAAGTCAATATATTTCAAAAAACAACCCTATAAAAAGGTCTTATATAGGGGCAGATTTCTAATGATAACACGCGTTTAAGTGTATGATATACGTAGTTTTACGGATATTGTTGTAGTCATAATTCTATATCGTTCTTGACTACTATAGCTTGAGGACATAATCTCAAAGCCATACGCATTGGCATAGCGAACGCACTCCAAATTTCCAGGCTTCGTAAGAACATGAAGATATAACTCCTCTATCTCCACCGCCTATTATCTGGTGCATTCAGTTGAGTTCAGAGTTCACGAACCTCTCGCAGGATACAAGAAAAGTATCCAGATCCATATGTACAATAGACCGTTCCATTTTGCAAAATTAGATATATTTTTAACCAATTATCATAAAACATATTGATGTACTTTGTATCAATTTTAATACAACAAAGCAAAACCCTTTATACGACAGAACTTGACGCATTAAAAAAGTTATCCACAAAAAAATCCCCGGATCTCTCCGAGGACATTAATTGGCTTTATCAGGTTCAATATTTTAAACCATCTGATCCTATAAAAGGAATTCTTATTATCATTATTTTTTTGTGCGATATAGACTAATATAATTAAGTAGTAAACCTAATATATTAATTACTATAATAATAATTTTATACCACTCATCTGTAAGCATATTAATTATTTTTTATTACCCATGCGATTTTTACCACCGGTTTATTCAGAAGGTCTCTTCTTATATTTATAATATAGTTTTTTAATTTTAGATTACAAAATCAAGCAATAAAAACGCCCCCTAGCAACTGGGAGGTTAAAAAGTGTTTGATAAAAATAAATTATTCGAGACTCAAATATATACACATTTATTTAGGTGATATATGACTATAGTCATAATTCTACGGCAAACCATAAGACAGGGTTTTGAATTGTTTGTATATTCGCCGCCAAATTAAATCCATGAAAAAGAAAGACAAAATAATAGAATTTATTGCTAACAACGGTCAAAAATTACTTGTATTACTAGCATTAATTTTCGCAACTATACAAATAGCTTCAATTTTGGAAAATGATACCAAATACAAAAACCTAATCAATCTATTTAGTAATCAATACTTTATTATCGCAATAATAATCATTGCAACCGTAACAATTTTAATACCGTTTATAGTTAAATTTCTTTACAATGATCGTAATTCAAAAAGAGAGGAAGTATTAAAGAATCATATTAATCAACTTCGAGAAAGTAGAAGAATCCATGACCTAATAACCAATAAAATAAGTGAGGTTATGGATAAAAATAATAACATTCATGAACTTGAGAACAGCTTGCAAAGAAGAATAGAATCTAATTTTGAAGAATCAATTTTAAAAAAAGTAGAAAGTAAATTAGAACTTACTATTACAAACTCTGTTTTAAATAAAAAAATAAATTCTGAGTTAACCCCTTTAGTTGCTAATACTATTAAATATATTCACACAATCCAACGTAATTCGATAATTAATTTATCGATTGGTATTACTGGTAGTATTTTCGCTATACTTACCTTAGGTTTTTCGCTTTTATCCAATCATAAATATAATAATATAGAAGATTTTTCAATACAAATAATTCCTCGTGTAACCTTTGCAATTTTCATTCAACTTTTTTCCTTCTTCTTCCTTAGATTATATAAAAACAATTTGGAAGATGGAAAATACTTTCAAAATGAGCTTACAAACTTATCAGCAAAATGTTCGGCTTTGAAAATTGCTGTATTAACAAAAAATATAGAAAAGCAATCAGAGATTTTAAGCAACCTTTCTCAAATAGAACGTAACTTTAAAATTCAAAAAGAAGAGACACTACTTACAATAGAAAAGGCAAAAATTGAGAAAGAATACGATGTAGAAATTTTGAATACTTTTAAAGATTTTCTTAAATCTCCAAAAAAAGAATAATCTAAGTGATTATTCTTTTTTTGAGATAGACTTATTTCGCAAAGAACATATCCGCCTCCGCTTTTCTTCTTCGGATCAATCCATTTAAAGTTTTTCCGCCTGCTGTAACGTATTTCGTAGTAAACCAGATTCTGATCGCCTCCTCGCCTGCTCTTTTATTGATCAGGGAAAACAGAGTATCAGATCCGCCTGTATTGTAAGTGTGTGACACAAGGGCATCAAATTGGTTTTGAGTAAGGGCTATTTTTACTTTATTGTTTACTATTTTTTCATAGATTGGTAAAACAGATGAAAATAGTTCTATTCCTTTTTCTTTTGTGATTGCCGGATCTTTCATGGTAACTTTTTTTCCACCCGGATAGTAAGTATTTCCGTACCCTATGGTTGGAATTCCCGCAGAATCAAGATAAGGTTTGGAGCTGAATCCTTCGAATGATACGATCAGATTGATTCCTTTTTGTGATGTTTTCATTTTTTTAAATATTTATAGATGAAAAAGACGATGATTAAAGCGATTCCTATCAGAGTGATGAAGATCCAGGCTGCAACTTCAAAACCTGTTGACTTTACCTTTCTTGTCTCTTCTGAAACCTTCGCCTTCACTTCTTTGATGGTTTCTTTTGAAACAGCTTTCTGAGCTACATCCTGAACAATATATACTGATTCTTCTCTTTTGACCTCTGATTTTTTATGATCTGCTTTCGTATAATGGTTGCTGATGGTATATTCTGCATTTCCCATGATAGAAATACTTTGGATGGTATCTTTTCCCATTACATTATGAAAAACAAAGGGATTGGATAGATCAGATTTTCCTTTGATCACCATATCTCCTGACATTTCATTTTTTGATTCTTTGAGAGATACATCTTCAGATGTACTTTGAACTGATTGCAAGTTTTGTAAGCTTGAAGAATCGGTTTTTACTTTTTCCGTTTCTGTTCTGTTTTCTTTGTAAGTGGTTGTAATTTTATGTTTACTCCTGCAGCCGAGCATGAGACCGCTCAGCAGGAGCAATATTAGAATTTTCGCTTTCATTGGTTTTATTTTTAAGTCTTTTGTTTTTTTAGTTTTCAATGCGAGGAATTCTAATTGAAATTCAACTCCTTACATGAATATTTTATCTTCTTTCACATATTCTTTTCTGATGCTGTCTACCAGCATGTCTAAGCTTACTTTATAGCTCTTATCTTTTAGTGCAATGGCTTTTAAGCTGACATCCTGTATCACATTCATAATATTGGAACCGGTGAGCTCATATCGTTGGGCAATTTGATCTAAGTTGATATCATCCAGCTGTAATTGTACCGGTAAGTTTTGCTGCCAGATACGCAGACGCTCTTCATGCTTTGGATTATTGAATTGTATGCAGCTATGAAAGCGTCGCGTAAAGGCTTTATCCATATTATTTTTAAAGTTGGACGCGAGAATAATAAGCCCCGAAAAGGTTTCTATACGTTGTAATAAGTAAGAAACTTCCTGATTGGCATATTTGTCATGCGCATCTCTTACAGTGGTACGTTTTCCGAAAATAGCATCTGCTTCATCAAAGAATAAGATCCAGTTTTTGTTTTCTGCTTTATCGAACAGTTTAGCCAATTGTTTTTCTGTTTCTCCTATATATTTGGAGACGAGCATAGAAACATCTATTCTGAAAACCGGACGGTTTGTATATTTCCCTAAAAGACTTGCCGCAAGGGTTTTTCCTGTCCCCGGATCTCCATAGAACAATACTCTGAAACCTGGCTTAAGCTTTTTCTGCATGCCCCATTCTTCCATAAGGATATGTCTGCTATTGTACCATTCTTCGATATTCTGAAGCTCGTTTAGGGTAGCATCAGGAAGTATTAAATCTGACCAAGATCTAAGGGTTTTCACTTGTTCTGCCGGAAAATCATTGCTCATTTTCGGGAGAGATTCCAAGCCAAAGATCATCGCACTGAAGGCTTCAGGATGAATACTGATCTGGCTATTCATTGCTATAGGATCATGACTGGAAAAAACAAGAATTTCTTCTCTGATTAAAACGGAATCTGATCCGAAATAATCCAGTGTTTTTAATCTTTCGGAAATATTTTCACCTCCTAAAATATACTGAATGGTCTGGATTGTAGGATAAAAGAGCCTACCGTTATCATTGGTTGAACAGAAATCGAACAATGTATTTCCCGGAAATTCGAGAAAGATACGCTTCAACAATGTTGGTTCCAATCTTGGAAGTAATGCTATTAAAAGGATAATAATTTCCTTATGGGTAAGCCCTTTCCCTGAAATATAATGTCCTAATTGAAAGTTTTCATGGTTATTGGGATTAAATTCAGGGGCTCCTATATTAAAATCCTCTGAAGGATTGTTGATACGCCATGTAATAACCTTTTCTAAATGAGTAAATAATTCTTGTAATTGTTCTGACTCCATGGGATTTGATTCTTATTTATTTTTGAAACGATCTGTTTATTTCCATTAAGGATAACCTAAGCCGACACGCTCCGATTTCACGGAATTTGTTAACTGATTTTGGAAAATAAATACGATAATTGTGATGATGAATATCCTTCGAAACGGATGATGATACATCTGAATACTCCAGTATTTAAAAGAATTTTTTACTGGGTGAGGATTGTATTTTTAGGAATAGATTGTGAGTAAGTGCTCTCTTGTGCTGTGATCCTAAAATCTTTTTATATTGATAGATTGTGCTTTTCGTCAGCAAATGATTTCTTATTATTGTTTACATTCAGAAATCATTTTGAATACTTTTAATCTACGGAATAATTACATTCAATTCTGATATTTCTGACTTTCTCTACAAAACCGCCATCCCAATAGTCCTGATATTGCCAAGCAAGTAAGTATCCTGTGGTTAAAAGCATGTTCGTATTGTCATCATAAATATCACATCGTACAGTCTGTTCAAATGCCCTAAGATCCGCAATATATTGAAAAGTCAGATTATCCCAAGCGTCATAATGATCAGTACGCGAGTCTTCTTTTTTAAATATATCACTCCAATATTGAGTGAATGCCCTGTATTGAATAGGCAAGCTGGTGTTATTAATAAACTTAATATTGGTATTTACAATATTTATTTTCTTGCTACTACTTACTTTCCTAATATCTATAGGTAATCTAAAACTCTTTAGTTCTCCGAAATCAAAACCTTCGGAAATCGTATGCAGATTATTCCCGAATAATCTACGAACTTGAGCATTATCACTTAATTTATAATCCAGGCTGTAATAATCATATTCTTTTAAGTCACCTTGTGATATTTCTTTCAATTTAATGGTATAGGGTTCTTTACCTAGTAAGAATTGTCTGACTACGCCCATTTTTGTGGAATCCTTTATTGTAATCAACTGGTCTTCTTCACCCTGTGAGCTTACTGCAATCTGCATCTCTAAATTTCCAACTTCATTTGCCGTATAGTAGATGAATGTATCATCAATAGTTGCCAAACTATTGGCAAGGATTAATAATTCTCTTCTGTTTAAAACATCTTGCTTATGCTTTAAAGAGTCTATCAGGTCTGAAAACTGGCTCTCTGTGGGGTATTTCCCGGTTTCAAAATAGGTTTTTAACTGGTCTCTGGTTATTAGTTTGTTATCCTCCATAATACTCTATTATTCTTTGGTTTTAGTTTCTACTTTTGTTTTGTTTTTAAAGTTCAAAATTCATCATTTTTTAGTTTCCGGGAAAGTTTTTTGGCTTCTCCATTCTGTAGTTGCAGTAACTGGATGGTATCACCAAAGATTATAAAGTTGTTAGTATATAATTATTCAAAATTCTTTAGGCTTATTATTTTGAAGTGATATAATCACATTCTATTCTTATATTTCTGATTCCTATAATTCCCCCCCCTCCCCAGGCTCTCTCGAGGTTGTACCCAGCATTTAAGAAGCCTGTCGCAACGAGAATATCTTTATCGATATCGTAGAGTTTGCATTCTATCGACTGAGGAGCTTTCTCCAAATTAGCCTTATAATAAAGAGAGAATGCATCATCTAAACTGTAATGGTCTGTAACAGTATCCTTATCTGTATATTGATTATTCCAATAATTAGCTTCCAGTTTGTACTGAATAGGTATATCAGTGTTGTTCACAAACTTAATATTGGTATTCACAATGTCTACTTTCCCTCCAAAATTCTGTTTCGTAATCTGTAAGCCAAATCCTCGATTTATCAATTTTCCAAACTCAAATCCATCATAAATTTTAGGTAGATTATTTCCATAGAGTCTATTAAACGACCAACTTTGCTCAATCTGATAACGTAAAATGTAATATTCATTTTCTTTTAATTTTTCTTTTGAAAAATCCTTTGCTTTAATCGTATAAGGACCAGCTCCAAAAAAATAATGCTTTTTCTCCATATTATAGGTATTGTCTAATTTTATAACCTGATCTTCTCTATTCTGTTGGCTTACAACTATTGAGATTTCTAAATCATCAATTAAACTACAACTAACAAATCCGTTATTGAGCTTTGCAAGATTATTTGCAAACATTACCATTTCGTCATTAGATAAGGTATCCTGCTTATGTTTTAAAGAATCTATCAGATCTGAAAACTGACTCTGAGTAGGGTATTTCCCGGTCTCAAAATAGGTTTTAAGCTCTTCTCTTGTGGTTAATTTATTATCTTCCATAATTACTTTATTGTCCTTTGGTTTTAGTTTATATATAAATATTGTTTATTAAGTGTAAATTGATCTTTTTAAGATTTATGGTAAAGTTTTGAGGCTTCCTATTCTGTATTTGCTGCAACCTTTAAATTAATAAGATCAGACAATTTGTTATTCTAATTTGATTGTATTTAGTTTACAGAATAATTACATTCAATTCTTACATTTCTGATTTCTTTTATTTCTACTCCCTCTGTAGTTTGGATGTTCTGCCCAGCTTCCAGGTTAATGGTCTTTAAAAGCTTATTGCTATCCATATCATAGACACTACACCCTATAGACTGATTTGTTCCCCGAAGGTCTGCTTTAAACACTAAATAAAGGATATCATGCATATCATAATGATCAGTAACGATGCTTTTACCCGTATAAGGATTTGCCCATTGTCCTGCCTCTATCTTATATTGAACAGGTACCTCTGTTTTATTAACAAATTCAATATTTGTGTGTACAATTTTTAATTGTTGCCCTACATTCATCTTATTTATCCTTGCGTTTAACCACCTATCCTCAGACATAACAAACTCTAATCCCTCAGGAATTGTTGGAAGGTTATTTCCAAATATCCTTACCATTCTGGTAGAATCACTCGAGACAATCTCTAAATAATAATATTCATTCTCTCCTAATCCTTCTGCAGGGAATTCTTTTGTTCTAAAGGTATAAGGACCATTCCCAAATAAATATTGTTTTATTTCACCTCTGGGCGTATTTTCTATAATGATCTCCTGAACATCTTCATCATCAGAGCTGATCGATATTGGAAATTTTTGATTTTCAATACCAAATGCGTAGAAACCAAGGTATACATTATTTATAGAGACAATGCTGTTAGCAATAATTACAGCTTCTTTATTGGTGAGGCGGTCTTTTTTATGCTTTAAAGAATCAATCAGGTCCGAAAACTGGCTTTGTGTAGGGTATTTACCTGTTTCAAAATAGGTTTTTAGCTCTTCTCTTGTGATGGGTTTATTTTCTTCCATGATAATATTTTTTACGGCTTATTGGGTATAAAAGCCTTAGGTTTTAGATGATTATTTATAGTATGTTTTTCTAAGATTCGAAACTTATTTTTTGTGTTGGGAAAAATTTTGCAGCCTGGATATTCAGTAGTTTCAGTCCTTTTTTAAAAAAATCGGATGGCTGGTTGCTTAAGTTTCAATGCTCAAAATTCATACTTTTTTTGTTCATGGGAAAGTTTTTTGACCTTCCTGTTCTGTAGTTGCAGTGGGTTCTGTTTTTTTGGAGAATGAGATGTATTAGTGCTGGAGAGAAGAATTGAGTAATGGAGATTTTATAAACGCAAAGGTTTCCTCTTAATTGCGTTTTATTTTAAGTGAGCTAAGGAGGGAATCGATAATCGATTCTGATGAAGCGGCTGATTGATTTGCGTGATATTTTAAAAAAAAATTCATTTATGGATGTTTCAATAAAAAGGCTCGGATTATAAAATCCGAGCCTTACTTTTTACTGTATGTTTAAAGTATAGTTTCTTTATGAAGAGATCATTTATTAATCCAGTTTAAAGAAGAAATATACTACTGCCGCCCATTCTTTTTTGATGCCTTTTGCATAGCCTATAGTGCTTCTGCTACTGCTTTCTACTGTTCCATCATCTTTGATATAACCAATGGTTGAGCGACTGCTGTTTTCTACTGTTCCATCGCTTTTCACATAGCCTACCGTAGAACGGCTCTTATTTTCGATTGTTCCGTCACTTTTGATATACCCAATTGTGCTACGACTTTTATTTTCAATTGTCCCGTCACTTTTAATATATCCTACCGTGGAATGGCTACTGTTTTCTATGGTTCCGTCACTTTTGATATAACCTGTAGTACTGCGGCTTCCGGATTCTATAGTCTGTGCACTTATAACGGAAAGCCCAAAGAGAAGCGAGCAAAGGAATAGTGTTTTTTTCATATTTAAGATTTTAATGGGTTATTAATTTTGGTTTATTTGATGTATTCAAAAGTATTGATTATTCTTTTATATTGGAGGATTGAAATGAGACTGGATGGTGATTGGGGAAAGATAAAGCGAAACTTTTTGCAAAGTTTCGCTTTATAAATGTTATGTGTTATTTATCTTTTAAATACTCTTCCAAACTCCATTCTTCAGTTGGTTCTAAATAACGTTCTATAGCAACGGGCTCACCTAATTCATAATATTTTATACTTCTATCACCTCCTACAAATATCCATTTACTAGTGTCAGGGTCTGGTATAAAATCTGCTATAATCTTTAAATCCTCGTCTACTTTGCTTATTATAAAACAATCAAAAATTAATTTTGCTTTATTTTGAATAGGATTCGCTCCTGAAACATAGCAAGCCCATAACTTACCATACGCAGCATGATTGTATTCACTTATCTTGTATAAATCCCGAGCCATTGGGTAAGGAGCATTTTTAAAATCTTCATAATATTCATCGTCTTTTAATCTTCTATGGATAGGTAACCCCAAACCTACAGTAATGTCATTCATATAAGATTTTATTTCCGCTGCCAAACTATTATATTCATCAAATTTTTCTTTGTAATGTTTAGCATTAATTGCTTGTGTTTCTTTTTTAAACAAAAACTCTAATAATTTCTTTACTTCTTTTATCATATACTTACTATTTATTAAATAACTTATCTAACCAAATATCTCCATGTTCAACTTCACTTTCTGCTGTTCCTAATCTCTTCCCATTTTCATCATACAACCTAGCGACATAATCTACGCTTTCACATCTTCTAGGAGCCTGCTTAGCATTGATTGCCTGCTTCATTATTTTAGTCTGCAATTCTGTCATATTAGGATATGCTATTTTAAGACCTCCGATCAACTTGTCTTCTTCTAAGACTTCAAAAATAGCATTTATTGTTATATCAAAAGTAATTCTTTTTCCCTCATTATCTTTATCTTGAGCAATACTAACAATTTGTTGTTGCAACTGAGTTTCTGCCTTCTTCATTGTTTGTTGGTTAAACTCTTTAGAGGTAAGAATAAGATTCAGTGCTTTTTTATAACCAGATCCCATAAACCAGTCGGCTATACCATGTGCACTATTTAGCTCTATATCATAGTCTTCTTGAGCTAGCTTACCTGCACTCACAACAACACCTCTAGTACCTTTTAGTTTTAGTGCAAGATTTTTACCTACAAAAGTTTGGCTTACTTTTCTTCCTTCTAGTAATTTAAACGTTATAACAAAATCTCGTACCCCTGCATGATGTGCTACCGGCGCATAATGATAGCTTACTGTTACCAAATTATTTTCTGTAACTCTAAAAGTTATGTCCATAGGCTTGTACTCTTTGTGTTCTTTCGGACTCTCACCTTCAGGGTTTACTTTTCCATAAAAATGTATCGTAAATTCATCACCTTTTATTTTATCTTTTATCATTTTTAGCTGCTGCATTCCATATTTATGTTGTATGCTTGGCAACTCATTTTCTATCTCTTCTATTCCATGTTCTGGTTTTTTAGCAAATGTACTTGCAGCAGCTAAACCATCCTGTAGATCTTTACGCTTCTCGGAATCATTTCTATCATCGTATTTCTCTTTTACATTTTTGTCTTCTACTTTTTTCTCCTTCTTATCTTTATTTTTCTTACCTCCTATTCCAAACTTCCCAAGTAATCCTCTAGCTTTACCTTTCACAAAATTCCAGAACTTCACAATCGCATTTTCAATACGCTGACGTATTTTACGTATTACTCCCACAACTTTATCTGCTAATCCGCCAATTCCCAGTAATGAAGCCAGGAAGCCAATCAGTACCGGAACAGCTTTACCTAATGCATTTTCTATTGCTTTAGCTACTGCACCTACATTTCCGCTGGCAATTGCTTTTATACTATCTGTAAAGGCTTTCACCAGTTCCATAATTTGGGCTGCTCGCTGGATAAAGAATTTCACGACATCTATAATCGCCATAGCGGCTTTTATAAAGGCTCCAACCGGAGTCAGTAATCCCATCACCCATTTAATACCTGCCTGGATCACCTGATTTTGGATGATGTCCATAATAGCATCCATTACTGTTTCTTTCAGGTCTGCAAACTGGTCTTTCAAGTGCTCCCAAAGTCCGGCAACACCTTCCTTACGAACGACCTGTACCATTTCAAAGCCAGTTTCAAGAACTTTCATTACAGGTTCTCCTATTACTCTGGCTCCAATAGCTCTAATGCCATTCCATGTTAAGCCAAGCACCTGCGTGGTAATAGAGAATACGCCTTTTAGAGAGAATACATCTTCCGGCATGGTTAAAGAAATACCTTTCATCGCTCCGGTCAACCATCCGAAGAATCCGGTTTTAAGGTGAGTCCAGATGTTAGCTCCAAAATTGGTAAACCCTTGTGAAACTCCCGCAATAAGGTTTCTAAAGAATCCTATCGGATCTGTTATAATCGCCTGAATTGCTTCTATCACACCAGACAATAGATTGGTAAGGGTGTTTTTAATTTCAATAATGATTGCAAAAACACTTGTTTTAAGCACATCAAGAGCTTTATTAATCAATCCGCTGTTCTGTGATTTCAGTTCTGTAATTCTGGCATCAATACCTGCTACATTGTCTGCATATTTCTTAGCTAATGTATCAATTAACGCATCTTTTTTATTGTTTACACTTTCCTCCAGGGCATTGAACTTATTCTGGATTTCTGTGATAGCTTCTTTACCTATTTTACGTAAACTTGGTGATAAACTGTTGACGTATGTTTGCACATCTTTTTTACCTTTGGCAATTCTGGTCTTAGCTGCATTAAGCTGAGTGGTAACATGGGTCGCGATATCGTCGATATAACGGTCCATAACTTTAATGTATAATTTTTTACCACTGTCAAAGTATTTATTAACCTCATCAGGTAAGCCGGTAAGTTTATCCCATACTACTAAAGTGAGTGCTGCCATAGCACCATAAGTCATACCTGCTCTTCCATAACGTCTTAGCTTGTAAGCATCCATTTCTTTATCTATATGATCTTCAAATGCTTTTTTGGCTGCCTTACTTCCTCTATCAAATTTTTCTGCTACAGATTTATCAAGATTATTTAAAATACCATCTACATCCGTTTTGGAGCTATTATAAATGCTGTTAATATGATCGGCAATTTCTTTACGTTTCTGGCTGTCTTTGGTTGCGGTTTGCTTTTGTTCACCATGAGCATGATCTAAACCACCTTTACGGGCACTGTGCATCCCACTGATTTGACGGACAGCCTGTGATTGAGCTTCTTCTTTAGTTTTCGCCAATTCACTTCCTTCTGTTTTTCTAAACTGCTGTGTAGCGGCTGCACTTTGGGTTTTTGCGTTGTTCTTTTCTGCCAACGCTTTTGTAAATGATGGTTCGTTGGAATTAGCAAGCATACTGTCAGTTACGCCATTAGCTTTCATCTCGCTATCAATACTTGCAGTTTGCTCCTGAATAGGCTTCTCCACGCTTGCTGCATCTCGTTTAACAGGCATTGCCTTAGCCACACTTGGTGTACCCGGAGCTTTACCAACGTTAGGTGTTGGCATTTTGGCAACAGGTCGTACAGGCTGTCCTGTAATATCAGGTTTTTTAGCTGTTGCATCAGCGATATCATGTGAAGCTGCATTTTTCTCGTTCTTCACATCACCCATCGCGTTTTTATTCACTTCCTGGATATTGTTATTTTTCTCAAATTCATCTGCCTCGGCTTCATTTGCAGGAAGCTTTATTCCTTTGATTTTCGCAGTCAATAAAGCTTTAAACTCGTCTTTACTGAATGTTCCAGGTTTTTGTTCATCCATTACATTCACCTGCCCTGCCTGTGCCATACTTTCACGTTCATTGGATGGTGATGGTGCGGCAGCCTGTGCATCGTTGCTTGCTTTTGGTGCAGACTCGTGACGTTTCTGTAATTTGGCTGTTGTATTGATGTTACCACTCAGTTCCATAAAGCCTGGATTATCTTTTGCACTTACTGGTGTTTTAACTTCACTATTCATCTCTACGGCATCATCCTCAGGTAGTGATTTGGGTTGTTCCATAGGAACAATACCTGATTTCCCCGATGTACTTTTTGCCGTTGCCTGTTTGACTGTTCCGGATACTCCTGTACTGTTTTTACTTCCCTGATAAGCTACTGCCTGTTCCTGCACGGTTTTGGGAAGATAAGTTCCCGATTTACCATCATTGTAATCACGTGCCTGATCAATGCTAGTAGTCGCCATATAACTTTTTTCAGCTACTTTGGTTTGGGGATGGTTGATATCGCCAGTTTTTGCCAGGCTATTCTGGAACTTTCCGTTCATTATTTCTGACCCTTGATCATAAATGTTTTGTAAGCCAGAAGCTGCTCCAACACTTCCATTACGTTGGGATTGTTGTGTTTGAGTTCTGACTACATCTACCTCGGATAGAGGGATGACCACCGAGTCTTTGGGGCTTTGCTTTTTGCCCTTACTCTGATGGGATTTGTTGTCTTTTTCTACAGGATTTGCTGTTTTCATTGACTTAGTTTTTTAATTTCATATTGAGTTAAAAGGCGAACAAAACGCAATGATATTACTGCGTTTTATATACCTGCTGATCTGAAAAATCAGTCCGTGTATGGTGGATTTCTTTAAGAAGGTAAATAACCGGAAGCGTGTTCAGCGCTGCAATGAGAAACAGGTAATGCTGAACCACTTCTGGCTTTCTCTCTTTTGAGTTTTCAGGTTATTAGTTTCAAAATTCACTCTTTTTGGGGAGAATTACCCTTTTTTCAAGTGATGGATTCTGTAGTTGCAGCAAAGTATTTCAAAAGATCTTTTCACTGCAATGGTCTAAGTATTTGAGTAGAATTATTTATTGATATGAGGTCTGATTGATTAGGTTTAAATAATTACTATTTTCAACTCCTACTTTTTCACTTCCTATTCTATTGAATCACATCATCTTTCTTTTCTTCTTCATCAGGCTGTCTGTCTGATCTCACTCCATATCTGTTTTCAATAAAAAGATTTACTGATTTATCAATCCAGTTAGGTAAATTCGTTGTGATCATCTTCAGGAATTTATCGTAGCCGTATCCGAGAACAAACAATATTCCTGTTGAATACCATTTGTCATGCAGCTCAGCTCTGTTCATCAAATAACTCATTGTAAAGCCTACAATGATGACGATCATCAGGGTAATGAAGTGTTCCCACGGCTGTTTTTTCTCTTTATTTTGTATGGAGACCAATACCCTTAATAATCCTCCTGAAAAAGCTATTGCAGTTCCGATCAAAAGGGCTTTTATACTATCCAAATTCATCTTAGTATTATTGATTAAAGTTTTTTATTTTTTCAGTAAGTTTGAAATGGTTCATCATTCTTGGCTCAGAATGTACATATCGTCTAAAAATTTTCTGATTTTTTTAATATTTTCGCTGTCATCTGCATAGGCTAATTCGTCGATAAGATCACTGATATCTCTTCTTTGATCTTCCAGCTTTTCCTTAGTTTTTTTCTTTTTCTTCTTTTCTTTTTTTTTCATGGTTATAGAATTTTATTAAATGAGTATTAGTTTTTTAATCTTTAGGACATTAATTCAACACCTCAAGGTCAAACGGTTTCTTTTTTAAGCTCATCTTTATTGAAAGCAACAGAACTAAAAAGCAAAAACCGTTTTTCACCTGAGTATTTCACCTATAAATTTAAATTTGAAAAAGATTCAGATACCGTCTTCAGAGGAATCCGGTGAGGTTGTTATTGAGGGTTGTATATTACCATCAAGCCCTTTCTTGTCTTTTTGAGAATGAATAATTTCAAGATCTAATTCATGGTGTATATTAGTTCTAAAAGATTATTTTAATAATAGCATTCTACGCAATGCTAATGCTGAATTTATTTAAGGTATTCAAACTAAGCCTGAAGGATGATATTGTATATTGTTCTTTCTGATAAAAACAGCATTTCTGTAAGCTCTGTTACAATCACCTTCATTTGTTTATTTTGATTACGTCTTACATAATCGATCACAAAATCTTTTCTTTTTTCTACTAATTCTTTACTACGTTTCATTTTCTCTGGTTTAAAAAGTTTTTTGGTTATAGTTTTTTGAATCAGGCTTCGCATTTCTTATTTTCTGAATGTTAATTAAGTCCATAAGAACTCCTAAAGGCTAAATATTTAACCTTTGAGCAGATGCCTGAATCCATTATTAAGTTTTGTTTTTTAGGAAGTCGATTGCAGGTCTTTTTCCAATCGAAATATTACCCTGACTTCTTTCTTTTAAATTTTACTTTCATATAAATATTTCTACTGATGCTTGTAAGGAATTGATGTTTTATAGACAATTCAATAGTCAGATTTATATCCAGTGGCTTGTTTTGTAAAGTTGCACAACAGTCTATTTTGTTTTTATTAAATTATTATTAAAAAAGACTGAGTTTGTTTTACAAATTTCATTTGTTACTCAGAATGTATTACCCATTTTACGATGAACTATAATTAATCGATTTTTTATATGCTCAACGGTAGTATTATTCTACATTTTGGGATATTTTTTTATTTTTCAAGAAAATAAAGAACAAAAGGACTGCTTTATTCAGATAAGCTTCAAAAATAAACGCATTTCCACACCATAAAAACGAACAACAAACGAACAAAAATCATTTAAAATCAGTTAAAAAACGTAATTATTGCATTTCAATTAGATTAAAAAGATTATTTTTGTATTAGCCAGCGCTGGAAAAAGCAAAAAAAAAATTAAAATCCATTTACAAAAAGAACCAGGTAAAAAACAGTCACACAATCCTTTTAATTACATATTTTACAACATTTTATAAAACATCCAAAACACCAAATCAACATTAAGTTATAAATATAATTTTGTATATTTGCCATGTTTCGTTCTAACGGCGAAACAAATATACGAACATTGTTCGTTTTTCAAAACATAAAAGCGAATATTTTGCATATTTTTTCCATGTAAACTATTAAACACATCAAAATGAACTATTTAGAATTCAAAGAAATCAGGAAAAAGCTCAACATGAAGCAAGCTGATATAGCAAAATCTATAGGGGTAGGGACCCGAGCCGTACAATATTGGGAAAAAGGCGAACGGAAAATACCGGAAACAACGGCTTATTTTGTAACCAATTTATTACAGGAACAACAAAATAAACTTAATGATGACAGTGCTTCTCCCGTAGTTTTTTCAAATTTAAAGATCATGAATGTTCCGCTTGCGAATCAATATGCACAAGCCGGTTACTTAAGCAGATTTGCTGATGAAGAGTATATTGAAAGTCTTCCTACCATTCCTTTTACTGATGATATAGAACATCGTGGTGAATACATGTGTTTCGAAGTAAAAGGAGACAGCATGGATAACGGATCGTATGAAAGCTATCTGGAAGGTGATATTATTTTATGTAGAAATATCAGACAGGATTACTGGATGAGTAAGCTGCATTATGATAAGTGGGATTTTGTTATCGTTCACAAAGAGAAAGGTATTTTAGTGAAACGAATCATCAATCATGATGTTGAGAATGGTATTATTACCCTTCATTCTCTGAATGAATATTATGAAGACATGGAAATCCACCTTAAAGATGTTGCCAAACTCTTCAATATTATAAGTACAAGACGTAAGAATAACAGAAGATGATCAAAGAACGGATTTATTCAATAAAATCCTCAGTTTTTGAGGATTTTATTGAGATTTTTTGGTAAGCAATATTAGGTACTAGTACAATCCACCTCTTTAGTAAATTCAATCTCAGCGGTGTCTTTTTTTATAATATAAATTATATCCGGAGTAACATTCACAAACCTAATATAACCTAGTCCACGCGTTTTATATTTATCGTCTGCATCTATAAGAAATTTTCTTATATTTTCTTTTAATGCCGGTACAAGATTAGGCAAAAGAATTGTACTTCCTATCTTTGGAACAGGTGTATCACAAGTAGCTCTAGTCTTCCAGGAATAACCGTGCCCTCCATTACACATCACAGTTCCTACATCATCACCAGGTGCTAACCAATAGCACTCTAAAGGATCTTTCCATTCGCCGGATTTAAACTCCAAAACATCAGACCAAACCGAGATCACATCAATTCCTTTTGATTTACAATATCTTCTCATTCTTACGTATAAAAGCTTACCATCAGGGAGCTTTGCATCATTCATATCAATAGATTCTGATGGGTTGTTATAAAACCCAACCTTTGAATAAATAATGTGCGTAAATTCATCATCCAATGCTATCTGATATTCCAATGTTATAAGATCAACAGGATCAGCAAAATAATTTATTACCAACTGACCATATTCCACTTCTTCTACTGTATTTACCTTGGGCGGTTCACAAGTAGCACACTTCCCGACTATAAATTCAATTTTCTCTTCATCACTAACAGCACCTGCAGACAATTTAACTCTTAGATCATAACTACCAAGACTATTAATAGGCAATTTTATAGAATCTTCATTCAAATCATCTATTATGTTATAAGGAGTTTCAGTATCAGAGTCCGAAGGTTTATAATACGCAATTGCTTCTCCTATCAAGTCGGAAGATTCGTAATCTAGCTTAAATGAAACATCACATTTTAAACTTTCCATTTTTATTATGTTTTATTGTTATTATTATATTTTTCCTAATATCTAGAGAGGTACAATTCTACTAATGAAAAATACCTCCCTTAGATTATTAGATACGATATAAAGAATTTGTACTTAAGACAGCTCCTTATATCATATATTGAACTGAAATTAATTCTAACTCACCACGACCTTAATTGTACTGACTCCAAATGCATCACTACTAACATCTTTAACCAAAAGCTGGAATCTGTAAGTTCCACGACTTGGATTTTTAACGACAAGACTAGAATTATTAACATTCTCAAGAGTTACTTCCGGACCGTCTAGTTTACTCCAGAAATATTGAAGATCATCCAGATGAGGTATTGCTTTACCTGTGCCTTTTAACCCAAAAGTATTTTCAGTAAGCCCAAATAGATCAACATATAAAACATCATCCCCTCCCGGATAAGATGTAATAACAGGCAACTCAGGAGTACAGCAAGTTGAGACAGGCTTAAGACTCTTAATTACAAGCGTTGGGCGGTATTCTTTTTTATACTTAAGAATATTTGATACCGCTTCATTGTTTTCTTCGTCTACTACAACTGCCTTATAGGAATTTGTACCCACATTATTTATAAAATCCTCAAATATATTTCCTGATGGATTTCGTGTGAATAAACTCCATGTACTACCTCCATCAGTACTTTTATGAATCTGAATATCTTTAATATCACCATCTGCATCACTTGCCAAAACTTCAATTGAGTAGCTACAAGCAGGTTCTGTACAATCTCTATTTGCATTTCCTGATATATCATTCCATCTGATTGAAACTGATGGTGCGTGACTTTCTTTTCTATAAGACAGTATATTAGAAGTTACTTCATTACCTTTTTTATCAATAACAACTGCCCAGTACGACTGTTTACCTGCCTTGTTTATTGAATCCGAAAACATATTTCCTTCTGGGTTTTCCTTGAATAGAATAGATGTGCCTCCTTCAATACTTTTATAAATCAGAATTTTATCAATATCACCATCTACATCATCTGCAGAAACTACAATTGTGAAATTACAAACCGCCTCTCTACATAATCTTTCATCAAGTACTGAAGTGTCTTTCCATTTGATTGAGACAGTTGGGGGATGATTATTTTCATCTGGTCCGATTCCGATACTATTATATCCAGGAAGACCTGCAATACCTCCTTCTTCTCTACATGAACCCACTAAACCAAATCTAAAGTAGTATTTTTTACCTATAGGTCTTGTGATCGTCCTTTTTGGGGTATAAGATCCGGATTCAGTACTCCATCCCGCTGAAGGATTTTCCGAAACAAAAATATTCAAGCCAGTAACTGCCGAAAGGTCTGATGGTAAGTCCCAATTAAATGTGAATGTCTGGTTACCATTATCATTATCAACTACTGTGTAGGTAATATCTGAAACCACCGGACAAGCTTCTGTCAGAGGCAGATTTACCTCAATTGTTTCAGCACACTCACCACTAATTACTTTTACTTTTACGGTTGGAATTCTATAAATGTTCAGCTCAGAGAAAGCATACGTAACAATTCCTCTTTCATCCGGCGCCATATTAACCCAACGACCATTATCCCAGAAGTCCCAACTGTAAGTATAATCTCCAATATTTTCTCCTGAAATCTTAAAGTTAACTATAGTGTCTTTTGAATCTCCTTTTGGATAAGTAACAGAATCAGCTTTTATTTTGATATCCGGTTGTGGAAGTACTCTAACGGTACATTTAGTAGGTTTTCCGTTTACAGTAAAGCTAATTTCTTTATTATAAAGCTCAGCGCTCACCAATGATGGGTTAAGGAAATATCTTCCATCTATTAACACAACACCTCCGTTTAAGCCTCCAGTTACAACAGCTCTCACATCACCATTCATAGGATATACCGTGAAAGGGATCAGGTCTGATTTGGCGCAAGCAATAGGGCTTGGCAAGCTTAATTTAACGTCAATTTTTGGAGTACAGCATATGTAAGGAAGCGAAAAATCTGCAATCACTTTTGTATCTCTTCCTATATTATCAAAGATCAGTACAAAAGTACCTCCACGCTCTACACCACGCTTATGTTCTAGCCCATGATGTGCTTCTACATACTCATTGAAATATGCTGTTGAAAGGTCTTTGTTATTTACCAATTCCTGTAAAGACAATGCCATAATATCAAATCCCAGTTGTTGTTGGTCTCTAATTTCTTTTATCTTGTCAAAAGCTTCTCTGTAATCCATTCCGTGATGCCCTTCAATATTATAGAATGGATTATTGAATGTTATATTCTCAAGAAACGAGCGATTGTTTATTCTGTCAAAATTCCATGTTTTTAGAAGTGCCTCTGAAGCCTCATAGTAAAAAGGAATAGCTTTATTACTTAGTGGTTTTAACTTTTGAGACGGAGTAATTCTAATTTGACTTTTAGTGCTTGAAAGTCTAAAGCTTTGTACCTGCTGATTAAAACGACGGATCAAGAATTTAACCCTTTCCATTGCTTTTTCTTCATCTAAAACAGGTGAATTGTAAAACTGATGCCTAAAAGGATCCAGTTGTTTGTTGGGTATCAATTTCCCAAGCATCACATGTTTAGGAAAAGAAATCAAATCTGGAAGAGATACGGTAAATGCCTTAGGAAGTAATTTGATAATCTCAGAATAAGTATCCGCCAAATCCTGCACTGCATCATAAGCATACTGGAACCCTATTTCTTGGGTAAGAATATTTTCTAATGCGCTTTTAAAACCTGGATGAGATGCTGTTCCCATTCCTATTACCTGAGAAATTGCATTGATTTTCTCAAAAATAGCCTGCCCGTAATCATTTTTTTGTAAAACATCCTGATAAAGCTTTTTGATATCGGAAGGGAGAATATTTGCTTCAGCTTTATTATTTAAAATAAGTCTTTCTACAACTACTCTTTCTTGTTTTACCGGCTTCATAATATCCTTTAGAAACAAAGGATGAGGCTGAATAGTATCTCTTCTGTTGGGTACTACTTCACCGGTCACAGGATCAATGCTAAAACCAATCTGCCCAATAATATGAGCCATTTGTTTTTCTGTAGTAACCAGTACTTTGAGATTTCGTATTTGCTGGATTCCGTGATTATCACAATCTACTCCTCTACAGGGTTTAATATCTTTTTCGTAATCTTCCAGATAGAGCAATACACATTTGTTTTCCAGATTTGAAAGATTATTAATAGGCTGAAAATCAGAGGTTGCTTCTTCTTCTGTTGCCAGTTCCCAAAGTTCAATCTGTTTTGTCTTTTTATCGTCGTAAAACGGAGCATATCCTACTTTAAAGTTATCATATGCTTTAAAGTGTGTATATTTTTGGTTTTCTATGTTGATGGTTTTCAAATCACTCACATACAAATCTTTGCTCACTTCACTTGTTTTATTGAGGGTAAGCAAATCTCCGTCGGTTGTTATAGCTACTCCTTGGGAAAGCTGTATATTGTTCAACCGTTTATCAACATAAACGAGCTTAGGTTTGAAGCCACATACAACACCCACTCCCTCCAGCATTACTCTGGATAAACGATCCTGATCTTCAAAATAATCCAAAAATTCATTGAAGTGAGTTTTTTCTATGTATTGTCCTTTACTGAACTTTCGGTATCGGACTGCTATATTACTTAATTTATTATTCATTATTTTTCATTTTTAATGATTGATTAAGGTGATTTTCATAAACTTCTCAGGTAGAAATTCATCTACCTAAGAAGTATGTTATCACTACAGAATATGTCATTCTGAATTGTGAGATTTTTTCAGATGTTTATTTACCTCCACAACCATTTATAATTGCAGACTGGATGTCACTTGCCTTATAACTTGCGTTCCAAGAACCACCAGTTCCTGTAGCTAATTCTTGCCAGATATACACTCCGTTTATAGCTGCATTTACTCCTGATCCTAATACAATCACTTTAATTGATTTGGCAATACATTCATTCTTCAGCCTGTTTATTTCGTTAACATCAGCAGCAGTAGCTTTATCATCATCTCCTCCAGGAACTTCGTCTGTAATAATGATAACATATTTAGCTACATTATTTCTGAATGCTCCGGCGATATTATGCTCTATAACTCTGCTTAATGCCATATCGGTAGGCTCTGGTCCTCCTACTCCATATCCAAGGCTTAATCCACCTCCAGAATTATTCAGTTTTCTAAGCTGATCAGTAAATGATGAAACGTTATTGTCTTTCATCACTTCCATTGCAGTGATCCATTGAGAAGTTGTAGGTCCGTTATTAATAAATTTCTGAGCCGCAGGTAAACTTGTATAAGCAGGAACTGCTCCATAAGGAGACTCTGCTCCTCTTCTGAATTCATCTGCCAATACGATTCCTAATCTGTATTTATTTGGATGGGACTTTTTACTAATAGTTTCTATGATATCATTAGCTCCAGCTTTAGCTTCCTCAATCTGATATGCCATACTACCTGTATAGTCAAATATAAATACAACGTCCATACCTGAATCACATGGCGGCGGTGCAATACTGATCGTAACTGTCGCAATATTACTGTCAAATTCACCATCGTTGATGTAATATGTGAAAGAGTCAGTAAGGTTTGTTGAACCGTTATGTTTGTATTTAATCGTACCATCACCGTTTAGGCTTGCTGTACCATGAGTAGGCTGAGTTTTTATAAATACCGTTAACGCAGTATTTCCTAGGTCATAGTCGTTAGCTTTAACTGCAATGTCAACAAATCCTCCTACTTCTGTTGAAGCGTGATCATTCACGGCTACCGGAGGTGACTTAACGTCGATAAATACCGTTGCAATATTACTGTCATCTTTACCATCATTAACACAATAAGTAAATGAATCTGAAAGATTTGATGATCCATCATGGGTATAAACGAAAGTTCCGTTATTGTTTAAAATTACTGTTCCATATGACGGATCTGATTTTTTAACAACTGTTAATAGATCGTTATCCGCGTCATAATCGTTGTCCAGAACAGGTATAACGATTGTTTGCCCATGCATACATGAAACTTTATCATCCACAGCAATAGGTGGAATATTTGGTTTTCCTTTAGAACAACATACATACGGCAACGAGAAGTCTGCAAGCACCTGACTATTGGTTTCATCTTCGTAAATTAAAACAAAGGTTCCCCCTGGCTCTACTCCTGCCATGTGTTCTAAGCCTGATTTTCTCTCTAAAAATTCGCTTAAAAGCTCAGTTACCACTTCACTTTTCCTAGGATCTTCTTTTACAACAGTAATCCCGTCAGATGGTCCTTCTTTTGAGAATTCAGCTTTATTTAATAATTTTAATTTCTCGTCTAGTCTGGAGAGATTCAGCAGGGTACTTTTAGCGTCACCTTTATCACCACTGATCTCGCTGGAAATTGATTCTAATTGTTTTCTAAGTTCGTCAATAGACACTGTTTTTTCTCTTGATTCTTCACCGCTAGGTTTTCCACCTTCTTTTAAAAACAATGCAATGACATCGAAACCTAATCCGTATTTCGCTTTTAGATCGATGATGTTTTGTAATGCTGTTTTATAAGGCAATCCTAAGTGACCTTCAATTCTATAGAAGTCATTGTTATCAATGTTATAATTCAATGGATTCTGAACGAAGTCATCTTCCGCCAGATTGGCTGTATGATAACTTAAATTGTAGGTTTCTCTGTCTGTTTTTGTTTTTTCAAAGTTCCATTGAGTCAATAGAGGTTGATTGACATTATAGTAATAAGGAATTGCTTTGTCTCCCAATCTTACATTAATATTGGAAGGAGTAATTTTAATAGCTCCCATATAAGTCTGGAAACCGTTTACTTTCTGCACAAAACGATTGGCAAGCATCATCACTCTTTCATAATTTTCATCATCATTTGTTGTGATAGGTGAATTATAGAAATCATGACGGAAATCTGTATAATCTCCTAACTGCAATTTAGCTCCCACAGGTCCCAGCATAAGGTGTTTAGGGAACGCTGCTATACTTGGGCAACATTCTGCGTTCAGATATAATAGCAATCCTTTAATTTCGTTGTAGGTATCGATAAGATCTTTTAATAAATCATATCTGTATTGATAATCATCCAATCTTGATCTTGTGCTATCCAATAAAGAAATTAGTTTATCATAAAGCGTCTGCCCTCCAAGGTTCATGCTTACCCCAAGCGTAGCTGCAATCATATCAAAGCCTTTACTCAAGTCTCCTACAGCAGAATTGGCTTCCTCAAATTTAATTCTTAACTGGTTTGCACTTACAACATCGGCATTCAGAATAATTCTTTTGCTTTCTATCTTCGGTAAGTTATCAAAAAGCGTTTCATAGGCATTGTGAACGCTGTAAATATTGTCTTTCGCATCACCTTCAGTCATAAGGTCAGAAAGAGATGTAGGATCTGCTAAAAGTACTTTAAGATTAGAAATCTGCTCAGATCCGGTATGATCACAATCTGCATCCTGACAAGGGTTTTCGTCATTCGAATAACTTTCTAAATAAAGGATTACAATTTTATCAAATAACTTATCAATATCTTTTACAAGCTTAAAGCCTGCGGAAGTGTCTTTAGGTAGTTTTGCATATTCACTTTCTGTAATCAATTCTAAAAGAGGAATCTGGTTCCCTGCAATACGAAAGTTTTCGTATTCCGCTACATCATCATATTCTCTATAATATTTATAATAGTTGGTATCGAAGTTTATCTCAGCTACTGATGGTGTATATGATCTTCTTAACATTACCAGATCTCCGTCTGTAGTGACTCCGGCACCTTGTGTAATGGCAAGGGTATTAGTATTATCTTCACCAGGTCCTGGTCTGAATTTCTGTAATTCTCCTGGTTCTAAAAGTGAATCTACGAACCTTGATTTAAAGCCACATACGATTCCTACACCATTCAGACGTGTTCTTGACAATCTGTCCTGATCTTCGAAATAATCTAAAAATTCGTTTAATTGCCCTTCTGTTAACGCTTGATTATCGTTGAACTTTCTATATTGGGTTGTTACATTATCTAATTTGGTATTCATTTTTTATCAATTTTATATAAGTTTGATTGTCCTAATATGATCTTTCCGTCTAATATGTCACTATCATCCGCGGCACAGTCCAGAAGTCTTCCTGGTTTATAGATATTATTTAAGTTGCCCAGTGCATCCAATAAATCTGTAATGCTGTTTCCTAGGTTCTCAGTATTGTTTCTTGATTTATCTGAGAGATATTTTTTATAGGCAGCTTCAAATTCTGCCAGGTCATTCTGTGCGGCTTGTTTTTCACTCAATCGATCTCCTACCCAGCAAATTTTTGCCAGAATATGAGCTGGAATTTCCTGTCTGATCACTGTTTCTGCATAGCGTCTGAAATCAGGATCCTGAAAACGATAAGCAAAACCTGGAAGAACAACACTTACACGGTAAGAATAAGGATCATAAACTCCGGCTTCACAACCTTCACAAGAGGACATAAGAGCTTCTGAATAATTTTTCGAACCTGTTGTAGATTCTTTTTCTACAAGATCATATGCCACTTTAAACGTTTCTCCGATTGCCATACAACCAATACCTCCCATAAGCTTATAATCTTTAGCGGTTGGTTTCAGCAGTAAATGTTCAACAAGGAAAATACCTTCTTCTGTGAATTCATATTTAAAATACTTTACTGTTTCTTCGATGCCGTCTGCCAGATCATTTAAAGATGTATAAGGATTCGTTTTCTTATGGGTAGCAATTACATTTTTCTTTACTGGATCGTCTACAATCTCAAAATAGTAGTTTCCTCCTCCTGAAAGATTAATTTTTATATTTCCGATGATATCACCTTCATATTCGCCCTTTTTCAATTGTTCCAATGCATTTTCAAGGTCTTCCTGATCTATTTGGATGGTCTGATAAATTGCATCATTCAAATTCTGGGTTGCAATATGTTCAAGTTTGTAGCTGTTGACAGATGATAAGATAATATTCCCTTTGCTGTCTTTTATTTTCCAGGTATAGCTTTTCTTACCTTCATTATCTTCTGTTACAATGATTGAAACCGGAGATTGCGAAAGATTTCTTTGTCTATAATCTTTGATTCCAAGCAAACGGGCAACTCTTTTCTGAACACCGGAAACGTTTTTACCATTCCAGACATCCAAATCTCCAATCAATGTATAATTATACCCTAAACCTCTGTCTTTACTTAATGATGGATACTCTTTTAAGAAGTTTTCTTTGTTCATTAAGACAATTTCGTCAGTAGATTTTCCGTACAGTGATTTCATTAAGAAAGTATAATCACTGAACGTCTCTGCAAAACGGGAAATCAAGTGATCTAAAACTTCATTTCTACGTTCAACGCTGTTATCCAACTCTCTATATAGTGAATCTGTCAGTTTATCATCACTTTCAGTATCATATTCATGGACCAGTTCATCAAAACCTTTAATATCTTTAAGGGCTTGCGTGAAATACGTTCTTTTTAAATTACCATTAACACTTAATACTTCTTTGATCTTTTCAAGGTGTTTGAAGTAGCCGGCAAGGATCTGATCAAAAAACAACAGGTAACCCTTCATTTGTTTAGCCAAAGCTTCTCTCTCCGGGGTTTGATTTCCTATAATTCCTGATTCTCCTACTCCATAAGTATCGGGGAATTCATTCAGGATGGTAGCATAATTTGCTATATCATATGAAGTTCCTTTTGGCAGGGCTAATTCTTTATTTTGTTTTGCATCATCTCTGAGTACTTTTTCTTCTCTTTTAAGAGTTTCTAAGTAATCCTGAACCTTTTTGTCATTGATATTTAAAGGAAGTGCACCCTTGCTGTAACTGAATGAACTCAGCTCGCACATTTCCGGTTTTCTGCCTTTTTCAATGCAGATCATCCAATCATTATTTTTTCTGATCACGTTGTCACAACCTGCAATAGAAACGTCATGAATTTCTTTAACACCATCAATTTTCATAATCTCACTGATAATATCGGAAAGACGGACTTCTCTTCTCAACTGGCTGTTTTTAAGCTCTTCAGTATCAATAAAACCATTATTCAAAAGTGGTCCTTCAAAAATCTGATCTGTGCTCAGACCTTTTTCAAGCATTTGTTTCAATGAATAAAAATGAACCTCAGGAGACAGATAGTTATTGATTGTTCTGAGTACTTTTGCATGCACCAGTTCTTCATCTGCTTTACTTACAAGCCCGATACGGGCACACACCGCTACTTTTTGAGTTTCAACTTTTTTAATTTCAGCTAAATCTTCACAAAGTCCTCTATTGGAATGATAGCGATCTAATATCTGGGTATTTACATTTGATTTCTCGCACCCTACTCCATCAGCATCAATCTCTTCGGCATAGTCTACGTAAAGGTCATACAAACCTTTTATATCAAAGCTTTTATTCTTTTCTCCGATAGGTTTAAAGTCTAAATTCCCGGTTTTACAATCTACGTAAAGCTTTTCCGTTTTAGGAACCAACCAACAATTTCGGATCGGTCTTACAATCCCTCCAGCCATGCTGATATCTATAAACAGTTTTCTGTAATCCAGCTCAGTTAAAGGTCTTGAAGGTAAAATTTCCGTAGCCTTCAGGAATTGTGTATGAATATCTTTTTTTACATCATCGGATGCTAAAATATCTTCCATATTCAGGTTCATTCTCATTCCCAGATCCGTTATGGCATAACTTAAAACTTCCAAAGTGGTGATCCCGGGATCATGAGAATTATAATCGGTCCAGAGTTTTCCTCCTAACTTTTCTATGTATTCAATCCCTGTTTTGCGTAGAAAATGAAAATCTGTCTGATCCCCTGTTTCTATATTTTTTGATATACTAATATGTTTATTTTCTGACATGATTATGTTTCTTCTTATTTATTATTAAATACATACCTGATCTGTAATAGTAACATCGTGCTGTTTAGCTGATACCAAAATTGATTTTGGATCTACTTCAATTAAAGATTGTCTCTGTATAATATTATTTACCAGGATTTTAACTTCATCAATGTAATCTACATAATACAGCTGCTCCAGGTAATTAATCAACTGATTAACATTCAATTCTACATTAAAATCAATGTCTTTAGTGTCTGTGAATGCCCAAGGCGATATGTATTTTTTAATATCTTCGTCCAGCTGCTTGAGGTAGAATGTTTCATCATACTGTTCGAAGAACTTTACCTTTGTCTGTACTTTTGCTTCCTTATAATTAGGATTAACCACTTGAGCTTTTACATGCATTGTATTCAATTCATTGATGTAATTCTGAATTTTATTCAAAGTAGCTCTGCTTACTCTTGGCTGATAGACATCAAAGGCGTTTTTATTTTTAATATTCGGTACTACCATTAGGGTTACATGTCCAGGAGCCATATAGGATAATTCGGAAGTATGGTTTAAACATTTTACTTTAAAAACCTCCGGAAACTCCTGTAATATCAGTTGTTCGTAGTCCCATTGTGTAATAGCTCTGTGTTTATGTCTCAATCGCTCACTTACACGTCTGTAAAACTCAGGATCTGTTTCTTTATATTTACCGTCAAACGAGTTATAAGGCTGATCTACTGATTTTACCTGAGCAACTCTTGTGATCAGTTTAGAAATGGTTTTTGCTGCCAATCCGTTATTAAGGTGAGACAAGTCATTTTCCTGATTTTGGAATGTAGCTACAACTGCCTGAGTATAAATACCCTGAACTTTGCATACCGCATCATAACTTCTTTGGGATTTTGCTCTGATCCAAACCAATCCATCGGTAAATCTTGTATGGCTAGTATTGATATCCTTAGGAACTTTAAACTTCACAATTCCGGATTCAAGGAATTTTCTGGTTTCATTCTGCAGCATATAATCTGATAAACTTTTCCAGGTATCTCCTGAAAGGTAGTGCCACTCTATAAATTCTTTTTCAAGGAAGGTATCTACTAAGGCGTTTTCGCTTCCTTCCAGCATCTGGATCAATAATGAAACTGTTGTTTGGGGCATTGCTTCCAAACCGATATATAATTCACCTCCGTTTTGATGTACCGGTACAATCGCTTTTTTATCGGCTTCTTTTTCATATTGTCCGAAAGCATCTTCATGATATACTTCTACTTCTCTAGTCTTTGAGGCAACTCCGGCTGAGTTGATGTCCAGATAAGAATATGCTGTTTCCTTTGCACTGTAGCTCAACTCTATATCTTCAGCAATAGGAATATAAGGTTCGTTTGGAATCAGTTTTTTATATTTTGGATCACTTGATAATGTCAATGTATATAGCTTAGGATATACATCCTGTAATGATGACTGGTTAAGGGTTAATCTGATGATTTCACTTGTTCCCGCCTCATTTCTGATATTATTTACAGAGAACTGGGTTTTGTAAGCGTTACCTACTTTTTTAAATACATCAATTCCATTGGCTTTAGTATACCAGATTTCCTTATCCATTAAGGCAACATCTGCTTTAAAATAAGAATCAGAACCTACAATGGATGGGCTTTCAGATGCTTCAAAATCACTTAAACTGATGTTTTGATTGGGCTGAATCACATATCCGCTGTATAAGTCTTTAATGGAATCCGGAGTATTTTTCCAGTTTATCGTAATGTCTGCATTCTTCCATTTTTTGGAAAACATTTCAGGACATTTGATGAAAAAATTAGATCCTTTAATAGGTTGTGCAGTGAAAGGATAATAAGGCTTTTCTGAATTTAATTCACCATTATCATTTTCAATCTGAATTGATTTCATCCCTTTTACATCAACTCCTATTTCAATGTTTTTTATTATTTTTTCTGAAAGACCTTCGTAAACATCGTAGTATTTCTCTCCTTCGATCATAAACCTTACGACAGGGAAATTGGTTTGAAATGTTTCTGAAAGTACTTCTTTATCATATTTTACTACGGAAGGGAAATCTTTAGATAATGTAAAAGAAAGTTCCAATCTCTCCTTTTCGTTTTTAATACATTTTAAAACAATACCGGATAGCCATTCTTTTTCCCCGCTACAAAGCACCTTGATATTATTTTCAATATCTGTTGTTGAAAGGTTATATAATTTCTCATCAGAATTTTTATTAAAATCAATCTTAAGGGTTACTGTTCTTTCACCTTCTTTCAAATCAAATAATGATGATGCAACAGAGAATCCCAGTTTGGCTTTTGGAAGATCTTTATAAATAGATTTACTTGAATTGGCTTCATCAGAATTATATCCAAAAGGCCACCAATAATTGCTGTTTTCCGGCAATTTATCACCTAATCCGTCTGCAGAGTTTGCTACGGGAGCCATTTTCAGTTCTCTTTTTTCAGCATCATTTAAGAAGCTTTTGATCTCAACTACTTTTGCCTGGTTGGCAATAAGTTCGTCTCCTGTTTTGTAAATTCTTTTTTTTCCGCCAGCGTCTTTGCCTCCATCCAGCAATGTACCGGCTGGAATTTTTTCCTGAATTGCCTTTTTTGCGAGTTCAAAAATCACATAAGCTTTGTCTGCTTTGGCTTCATTTTTTTCAATTTGAAGTATTTCGTTGTAGTAGAAATCAAGATGTCTTTTGGTAAGGTTATTGAAGGCTTTTTTCGAGAAATCCAATAATTTCAAAAAGCATACAAATAATGTCAGGTGTGGAGTCAGACTGCTATCCTGTTCAAACTGGGACATAAGATCTGTAACCTGTTTTTTCATACTTTTATACTCAACGCTTTCTCTACGCGGGATCGCTTTAGTATCGTCACCCAGGAAGAAGTTTCCCCATTTTCCTTTTGGTTTTGTATTATCACCTTTGTCAAAATAGTTTACACTTCTGGCAAAATTGTTTGCGAATAATAGCCAATCAAACAAATCGAAATCGTGTAATTCAAGATTGCCAGGATCTAGTTCTGCTAAAAAGCGCTGCATTTGTGATTTTCCTTCACGATAATGTGAAAATGTATCTGTTTTTTTCATTTGTTTATATTTATCTTTCTATGGTCAGATGCAATACTTAGTGTAGTGTTTGGTAGTATTCAAAATGGCTACAGACATCCCGTAATTCATTATATTTCGGTAGCTTCTCCTTTGTAAAAAGGGAAAACCATATTGCTTCTTGTATTAGTATTTCTTACTTCGTAGTCAACTTCTATCAAAACTTCTCCCTGAAGTTCTTCCTGGGTATTGATTTCAATACTTAGAATATTGATTCTGGGTTCATGATATAAAATAGCACGCTCGATGATTCCTTTCATCTGGGTAATCAGCGTTAAGTCCAGAGGTTTAAAGAGCATTTCATGCAGATCACATCCGTAGTTTGGAAACATTACCCGTTCACCCGGACGTGTTGACAGTAAAATCATAAGGCTATTGTTGATGTCTTCTACATCTGTGGTCATTGTCAGTTTTCCTTCAGTCTCGTTAAACTCAGGTGGAAAACTCCAGCCTGTTCCTAAAAAATCTGTATTTATTTTCATACGTTATTTGTTATATTTAATGTTAACATCTTGCATCTGCTGCATAGAGTTTTGGTTATTTTAACCGTATTGTTATTGATGTTTTACATTGTAATTGTAGCCGGATAATTTTTCAATATTATCCGCCTATTAAAACAGTAGCTTCTCCAGCGGTTATTACACCTCCATGAGCGGTAGAGTCTCCCATTCTTGCGGCTTGTTTCCCGCCAATTAACACGCTTGAGGAACCTGATGCAATTGTATCCATAGGACCTGTACACATTGCTTTATCTCCTACTCTTGCTGCCGGCATTCCGCCAATAAGTACAGTGGGTTCTCCCGCCGGAATGATAGGACCGCCTACATGTGGAACATTTCCGGTCACCATGGGGCAGGTGTGCATATCTGTAATTCTTGCTGCTGGTTTCATGATGATTAATTGATTTTAACTTGTGATCCTTTTACTACTGTTACAGCTCCGGATTTAAGCTCTGTACCGGAACTTCCTTCGGCTTTTAGCTGAGCACTAGCCTTTACATTAATATTCTTTCCTTCCATATTAATGTTACCTTTTGCTTTTATCTTGATGTCTTTTCCACTTTCCATACTAATACCATCTTTGTTGAGAGTAAGAATATTAGAGTGTTCATCTTCAATTTTAATAACATCGGCATCTTCGTCCAAGATCACTTTTTTGCCTTTTGGTGTTTCAAGGGTGTATGAAATTTTATCGTCATTAAAGATCATTTTCATTTCACTTCTGGTGACAAATCCTTTTTCGTGATTATCATCGGAGGCTACAATGGGAGCTGGTTTTGTGCTGCTGTTTAACATTCCGAGTACAACGGCATCGTTGGGATCATCATTAATGAATCCAATAATGACCTCATCTCCGATTTCCGGTCTGAAGAATGATCCTCTGTTTTCTCCTGCATCAAGTGTGGCTACACGTGCCCAGATTCCTTCTTCTTCATTATTAATGATTGGAATCTGTACCAGAATTCTATCTTCACCGTCCGGATCTGATTCCAACTGAGAGACTTTTCCTACGTGCAATCCGCTTATTGCCGGAATAATTCCTGAACCCGGCATTTCACTTACGTCATAAGTTTCTGAGAACCATGTTGGGGAAAGCCCAAACTGAGCATCAACAAGCCAGTTTCCATCCGCTATTTCGTGACGGGCTCCTGTTACATATATTTTCCCGTTGAATCGGTTTCCAACTCCTTGTAATGTCAATGAAACTCCTGGCTTTACAGATGGAATTCCCTGGAATTTTACTCTTCCTCGTGTTTTTGCCAGCTGCTGGAAGGTTGCTTTGGCGTCTCCCCATTCCTGTAATTCGCTTTGAGTAAGATTTCCGCCATGTCTAAGTTGTAAATCTTCTATTCCAAAGACATCTGCTAAATCGCCTGATGAAAGATCTCCATTGAGCTTGATTGCAGGATCCTGAGCTTCCACTTCTGTCAGCTCCTGATCTGTATAGCTCCATGTTTTGGCTGTAATCTTGTTAAACTGGTCTCTGGCGTCAATTTCTCCGTCAAATTCATGTACTGATGATCCATAAACCACTGTTTCTACGGCTTCTCCACTAAAATCAGGTTTAGCAATTTTGATGGTTCCGTCTTCAACGAAACAAAGTTTACCATTTGCCTGCGCTCTGGTTAGCATGAAATCCCAATCGGATGCTCTATACTGAACCAGTTCTTTATGTGAGTTGGAAGTAGCTTCTACATCAGCAGTAAGTCCGTTATTACTGATCAATTCTTCAATTACGTCGCTATCTGTGCTTTCATAGAAGTATTTGCTTTTTCTCCCTAAGGTCATTTTCACAGCCTTATCCCTACATTCTATGATGAGGTAGGAGGAACCGTTTCTCACTTTTATATTATGCTTTACAACAACTCCTTTAAAAATGGTTTCTTCTTCAGAGTGATAACCTGCTGTGATTTCGATTTCTTTTCCTGGAATTAAAAGATCTTCATTACTTAATTTGAAGTCTTGCTCGGGTGCACTTCCATCTAAAATTACAATGCGGGCGTAAGGAATTCTGTTGACCTCTTTTTCTACAACAATGCTTTTCACACCATATTTGCCTGGTAATTCTGTACCTCCGGACATCACTTTAAAAGTTATTAAGTCTGGATTTTTTGATGTTTGTATGTATCCGCTATTGTTCATATTATGATATTTTTTCTATAGGTGGAAAGTAGAGTTCACTCCCTGGCTTTAATTGTCTAAAATTGATAAGACCATTTATTTTAGCTACTTCCAGATAGTACTTAGAGTCTCCGTAAATTTTTTCAGTCATTAAGGGTAACGTATCTCCGTCTTGTACTGTTCTTTTATGTGTAAGATCCGGGGACGATTTTTTTACTTTTTGCGCTATAAGCTCTTGACTAATTCCTTCTAAAAAAGTTGCTTTTCCAATAGCTCTTAAAGGAGTTCCATCTTTATTAAACATCTTATAATCTATTGTAAATTCAGTGAGAGTTCCTTTAAATTCAAATTCTCCCCAAATAACAATAACACTATATGGCTTATGGAATGACCCCTTAAATTCACCTGTCGCTTCATAAAAACGTTTTAATTGTTCCTTAACAGTCTTATGCGAGAACTTATTTTTTTTTATGACATTGATAAGCTTATTACCTTTATACGCTTCTGTTACTCCCGTACCATCAAATAAAAACTCCATTTGTAATGCCTGGGGAGATACTTTAGTAAATTTTGGATTACTTCCAGGAGCCCCTTGCTCTTGTGTAGTATTATATTCTATCTTACTTGTAAAAGAAAAACCAGTAGGATTAATGAGAGCTTCAAAGGCATCACTATCAATGACACTTTCAAACCCATTATCCTTATAGGTTCCTATTTTCACTTTTAAGATTTCCCCTCCAGTTTTCTTTAGTTCTCCTATCATTATCTTTCTTTTTTACGTTGTTCAATATTCACTACTTGTTCCACGCTTTCACTCACTGCCTGCATAAGCTTTGCTTCATCTACGGATGTTGCATTTGTTGTTGCGGCTGCTTTTTCGTCCACATTTATTTTAATGTGAAGCTCTTTTATTTCTATTGGCATTTCGTTTATTTTTAATCAATTATAAATACACAAAATACTTACAATCAATGATTTAACATTTTATATTAAAAAAATCTAGGCACATGAAGGGTGTGTTCAGTCTCTTGTATAGACCAATCGGTTGTTTTTTTATGAAAAAAGATGTTGGTAAAAGTTATCTTTAAACTAACACACGTTCAGGTGCTTAGATTTGATTTAGAAATTACAAGCCTAAGCTTGCTAAAGATGAGGGTATTGTGAAATATCTATATTTCAGTTCTATTGTTTCAATAGCCAGTTTGCTTTCTTCTGCATTGAATTCTGATACTTCCCACTTTACAGGGTAAGCTCCTACTACGTTCCAAACCATTAAAGGTGCTGTAGACTGAATGCCGCCTGATAAAGTAATGATCAGATCTCTGGGTTCAAACTCAAAGTTTTCCATAGCATTTCTGCACCAGCTGATCAATCCGGAACTTACGATTAACCCACGTTTAAGAACTAGATTAGGATATTTGGGTCTCAAAGGAAGCTGATGTGTAAACCTGTTTTCGCCTCCTTCGGCATATTCTTCTGTTCCAATTTCTGTTGATAAACCAGATATAGACTGAAATCTGGAGTCAATACCCTCTGTTGTTGAAATCCCGTTAACAATAAAAGAGAAACTGGTTGGAGGATATAAAACTGCCATGATTAGTTATTTTCAATAGTTAATCCTTCGTGAGCAATCTCTAGCGTTTCCACTGCTACCTCATTACCTTCAGCTTTCAGGTCTGTTGATAGTAATTTAACCGGGAATGCATTTTTCACTTTCCATGTTACTGCAGGCTCTCCGTTTTCATCAAGAAGGGAGATTGTAATAGATCTACGTTCTACTGTACTTGACTGCATCGTCTGGAACCAAGCAAAGAATTCGTTATCTTTTTTGAAAGTTCCTCTCTTTAAAGTGATATTAGAACTAGTTCTCAATCCAGGTAATTTAATTTTATTAAAGTCCGGGCTGGCACCGTGTCTGTACTCGATTACAGCTGCTTCAAGGTTTAAACCTGTTACTTCCTGGAATCCTACTTTTGCTCCACCCCAATCTACTTCAAAGGCAAACTTTACTAATGGATATGTACTCATAATTTTATTTATATTTAATTGTTATTTAGTTTATTTTATGCTTCCTGTAATTTGTGAGAAAAACGTAATACGATGAATTCAGCAGGACGTACTGCAGCCAAACCAACCTCAATATTCATTCTTCCTTCTAAAATATCCTGAGCAGACATTGTTCTATTTAAACCAACGCTTACATAAAAAGCTTCTTCTGGTTTGCTTCCTGCTAATGCTCCGTCTCTCCATTGCTGATCAAGGAAATTTTCGATCATTGCCTGTACACGAACCCATGTATTGGCTGTATTCGGTTCAAAAACGAAACGTTCTGTAGCTTTTTTCACGGATTCTTCCACCATGTTGAATAAACGTCTTACAGATACATATTTCCATTCATTACTGTTTCCGTCTAATGTTCTTGCTCCCCAAACTAATGTTCCTTTTCCTGCAAAAGTTCTGATCGCATTAATAGATTTTCCAGCTTCTGCATCAATATTCAGAGTTTTCTGATCTTCGTTAGAGATTTTTTCTGTAGGTGCCACTACATAGCTAAGTCCAACGTTAGCCGGTGCTTTCCATACTCCTGAAGTACTGTCTACTTTAGCGTATACCCCTGCAATAGCAGATGAAGGAATCAATACGACTCTCTTAGATTCAATTGCTTTTTTAGCTTGGTTATATAAATCTGAGTTGCTTGATTTTAAATCAGACAGGAATGTTTCTTCTCCGCTTCCTCCAGCAAATGATGGAACAACAACATTTACCTTTACCTTCTTGTCATTATAGTTATAACTTAAAACAGTTTCTAATTTTGGGTGATAAGCAGCTCCATATTTTAAATGCTCTCCACTTGGTCCAACTCCTACACCTGCTCTAAAGTTTTTAACAGCGTCAGGACCGTCACCCACAACATCCATGATAACAAATCTGTCCTTTAATAATTCTGCCTGGCTTAAAGCATCACCGTAAATACTGTAAATACCGTTACCTAATGCTTCTCCGTCTGGGAAAACAATAAGAGTAGGCTCATCTTCTTTTTCTAAAGTAGCAAGACCTGCTTTCAAATCAGACGGGTTTACCGTTGATGGAAAACCTGATTCCAGATCTCCAACAGAAACGATATAACATGGTCCACCGCCATTCGCAAAGTACATTTGCATAGCGTAATACATTTTGAAAGGACTTAATACTACATTTGCTTCTACAGAAGTATCTTCAATGGTAATTTCGAAAGCTTCTTCATTTGCTTTTCCAAAAATTGTTTCATACTCCAACATAGAAGAAATTCTTGTTGGTTCATTTCTTGGACCTTTATCCGAGTAACCAATAAAAGCTGGGATAGCTGTTTCTACTTGTGCTACTGATGGTGGAAATTTTGCGTGTTCCTCTACGTAAACTCCTGGTGTTTTGTAATTCATTTTTTTAAAATTTTAAGTTAATGTTAGTTATTTTCAATAGTTAACCCTTCGTGGGCAATTTCTAAGGTTTCCACTGCTACCTCATTACCTTCAGCTTTCAAGTCTGTTGATAGTAATTTAACCGGGAATGCATTTTTCACTTTCCATGTTACTGCAGGCTCTCCATTCTCATCAAGAAGAGAGATTGTGATAGATCTACGTTCTACTGTACTTGACTGCATCGTCTGGAACCAAGCAAAGAATTCGTTATCTTTTTTGAAAGTTCCTCTTTTTAAAGTAATGTTAGAACTAGTTCTCAATCCAGGTAATTTAATTTTATTAAAATCCGGGCTGGCACCGTGTCTGTACTCAATTACAGCTGCTTCAAGGTTTAAGCCTGTTACTTCCTGGAATCCTACTTTTGTTCCACCCCAATCTACTTCAAAGGCAAACTTTACTAATGGATATGTACTCATAATTTTATTTATATTTAATTGTTATTTAGTTTATTTTATGCTTCCTGTAATTTGTGAGAAAAACGTAATACGATGAATTCAGCAGGACGTACTGCAGCCAAACCAATTTCGATATTCATTCTTCCTTCTAAAATATCCTGAGCGGACATTGTTTTGTGTAAACCAACGCTTACGTAAAAAGCTTCTTCCGGCTTGCTTCCTGCTAATGCTCCGTCTCTCCATTGCTGATCAAGGAAGTTTTCAATCATTGATTGTACACGAACCCATGTATTGGCTGTATTCGGTTCAAAAACGAAACGTTCTGTAGCTTTTTTCACAGATTCTTCCACCATGTTGAATAAACGTCTTACAGAGATATATCTCCATTCGTTGCTGTTTCCGTCTAATGTTCTTGCTCCCCAAACTAATGTTCCTTTTCCTGCAAAAGCTCTGATTGCGTTAATAGATTTTCCTGTTGAAGGGTCTACATTAAGCAAATCCTGATCTTTTGTTGAAAGCTTTACAGTAGGTGATTCTACTAAGTTAAGACCTAAATTAGCTGGTGATTTCCATACTCCGGAAGTACTGTCTACTTTAGCATACATTCCTGCAATGGCAGACGATGGCGCCAAAATTACTTGCTTAGATTCGATTGCTTTCTTAGCCTGATTATATAGCTCTGAGTTTTTTGATTTCAATTCAGATAATGTTCTAACATCACCTGCGCCTGTTACTAAAACATCTAGTTCTTTGAAATCATAGCTTAGAACTGTATTCAATTTCGGGTAATAAGCTGCTCCGTATTGTAAGCCTGCAGATACTACTCCATCTCTGAAGGCATCAGCATCTCCAAGAACATCCATAATAACGAACCTGTCTTTTAATAATTCTGCCTGATCTAAAGCTTTATTGTATGCAGAATATGCTTTATCAATGGCAACAGCATCACCAGCTCTGTCTAAAACTTCAGTTTTAACATCACCAGCATTTTTAGCTACGGTTTCAGCTGTCTCCAGGTTTTTATTATAGATAAAAGCAGCTGCTGAAGCGGCAATCTTAACATCGCCAACAGTAGCATTCGAAGGTGTTGCAGCTACTTTTACAGCATTAACAACGGCTTGAGCTGCCTGAGCTTGAACTACTTGTTTGGCAATATTCACGTCCGTAACCACATAAGTATTTGCCTTAGCAACTACAGCATCCACAACATCCTTTACAGTAGTAGGTGCTTCAATATTTGCTGCATCAGCCACCGTTTTTGCAGCAGCTTCTGCATGTGTAGCAAGATCCTTATTAGCTTCTGCAAGTTTAGCAGCAGCTGTAACAGCGGCAACATCAGCGTCAGCAGGAACTAAACCTTGAAGGTCAGGAAAGACAATAAGTGTAGGTTCATCTTCTTTTTTCAACAATTCAAGACCATATGATAAAGTTTCAGTGCTTGTTGTAGATTCTACGGCTACTTTAGCATCATAACCTCCTACAGAAATAATATAACAAGGACCACCACCATTAGCAAAATACATTTGCATAGCATAGTACATCTTAAAATCGTTTACTTTAGTCTGCATTGCAGTAGCAACACCGTCTTTGAAATCAACAGCGAAGGTTTCCAGGTTTGCTTTTCCAAAAGATTCTTCATATTCCAACATAGAAGTGATTCTCATTGGCTTATTTTTCTGACCAGCTGCTGTATATCCGATAAAAGCAGGAATAGCCGTTTCAACTTGCGCTACAGAAGGTGGAAATTTAGTTTCTTCCTCCACGTAAACTCCAGGGGTTTTGTAATTCATTTTTAAAAAATTTTATGTTAATAATTAATTATTCATCGAAGCAGAACTTCGAATATTTATTCGTGATTGATTTGTATGTTTTTAGGATTATTGTAATTTGTGCGAGAAAGTAAGGGTAATAAATTCTGCCGGACGTACTAAGGCTAATTCCAGATTTACTTTCATCGTACCTGTATCTTTTACTCCAACTACTGTTACTTTGTAAGCTTCTTTTGGAGTATTACCAGCTAAGGCTCCTTCCATCCATTGTTGATGAAGGAAATTTTCCAACATTGTTTTTGCACATACCCAAGTATAAGGAATATTGGGTTCGTTAATAAAGTTTTTGTCCAGAGCTTCTCTTATTGCCTGCCTGATCATATTATAATAACGACGTACATGAACATATTTCCATTCATTATCTTTATCATTATCATGTTTATCTTTTCCGTCAAGGGTTCTGGCACCCCAGATTAAGGACCCTTTTCCTGTAAAAGTTCTGATTGCATTGATAGATCTTCCAAAATCAGCCACATTTAAAGCCGCATGTTCTTTATCAGAAACTTTTTCGGTTGGATTAATGACATAATTGAGGTTTACATTTGCCGGAGCTTTCCATACTCCTCTTGTACTGTCTACTCTGCCGTATGCACCTGCAATTGATGATGATGGAGGCAACACAACATGTAAAGACATTATTTCTCTTTTCACATGATTGTATAATGCGGAATTAGATAGTTCTAAACTTTTAAGAGTCAAACCGTTTGCATCACCTTTTTCGTCTCTTACTTCTATAATGGCATTTTTTAATGATTCAAATTCTCCGCTGAAGACAGGTGCACTTTCATCTACTCCTTCAGGCATAACGAAATCATCAATTATTCCTTCATATATAGCATCAAAGACTGCTTGCGCCTCCGTAATCATTGTTACTAAAGTAGCTTTTTTCTCACCCGGATCGGCTGCTTCATTCACTTCTTCAGCAATTGCAATAGCCTGTCCCAATAAATCAGCAAGAACTAAAGCATTGGCAGATTCACTTGTAATTTCTGCACTTGCCAAACGTTTTAATTCGTCTATAGCAGCAATCTCACCTGCGTAAAAGGCATTACTGTCTTGCCCAGCTTTCTGTAAACCGGTATGAGTGATTGCTTTTTCAGTTTCATCGAATCTATAATTCAGGATAGTTTCTAAGTGAGGGAAGTAAGCAGCGGCATGATTCGTTAATTTTACTTTACTTCCAAATGATTCAATGGTGTTGAGGTTGTCTGTTTCGGTGATAGAATTTCCGAAATAAGTATCGAGTATGACAAACCTGTTTTTCTTATCAGTTTCTGCCTTTTCAATGGCTTTATTATAAATAAGATAAAAGTCTGTTTCTTTGTTTAACGAGATGGCATCAGGGAAAATAATAAGAATAGGTTCTTCAACATCTTCATGATCAACCATATTCAATCCTGCTTCCAGTGAAGATAACTGTACTTCCTCTGAAGTATAATCTCCTACAGAAATGATATAACATGGACCACCACCATTGGCAAAGTACATCTGAAGTGAATAGTACATTAAGAATTGTGCATCAGGAGCCACAAGAGTTGTTCCTTTACCTTCTACATCTTTTAATTGGATACTTTCTTTGTTTGCTTTTCCAAAATTCTGCTCATAGTCCAGAAGAGAACTGATTCTGAGAACTCCTTTATAGTTAGCCGGAATTCGCTCGGTATACCCAATAAATGCAGGCATAGCCGTTTCAATAAATGCAACTGAGTAGGGAAGTTTTGTAGTTTCTTCAACAGAAACACCTGGTGTTGCTGAATTTAACATGTTTAAAAATTTAAAGGGTTATTAGTTTTTGTTTTTAGTTTTTTTGGGAGGAATTAATCAACATTAATGCTTTCTATATTAACGTTATCAATTAATTTAACCTCAACTGCTTCATCCGGAGCAACAATTTTCACCACACTGATTTTATATAATACAGAAGGCATTATTTTTCCGCCCAGTAATCCCCAGATGTAGCTTAGCTGATCAAAAGGAACTGAATGCAGCTCGATTCTGAAAGTAAAGTTGTTTTTAGGCTCTCCATTATCGACATATTCTAAAACATTATTTTTTTGGAATACCTCAATTACTTTTGAAATATCTGCTAAAGATTTACTATACATATTTCTGTTTGCAGAGACCATTACATATAGATTGATGTAAGCCGGAGCACTTTCCTTATCATATCGGACTGGCTTTTTGTTTATCACAACCTGCTGATATCTTGATCTGTTTTTCAAGGTTGATTCTTCTTCAACACTCAAAAGACTAATGACTACCTTGTTATCAGTACTTTGGCTGTCACCTTCATGCTTTGCAATGTCATCTACAACTGCAACTTCATTTACAGACGGATCATATAAACCACCCGGACCATTTAGATGATTTTTTAAAACTGTTAATACTTTATAGATCATAATTTCTTTGCTTAATTATTATGGTGCAAACATACAATCACCACCCCTCAAAAGACAAATATTTTGCCTCCTCAATACAGTCTTTGCAGTAAATAGGATTTTGATTCTCATAAAAAAAAACAAAAAACAACGTGTTTAAAACACTAATAATCAAACGATTAAAAACATGTTTTAAAAATAAAATTTCAGTCATGAGATTTCCGGTGTCTTATTATGGTCAAATTTGATCTTCTTACTTGAACTGTATTTCTCCATTATAAATCATCAAATGAAATAAGGCATTGCCTGAAGTATTAGTAAAAAAAATAGATGCTTTTCTAATCAGAAATTTTATGCTTTCATTTCTTAAAATTTGGAAACCCGCATGATCAGGAAATGATTATTGTCTTTTACTGCAAAGACAGAATAGACCCGCCTTATTATTCGAAAAATAGCTTCTCTTCTTTCTAATTTTGACCCAATAATTTTAAAAACTAATCTCATGAATATTAAAAATATTTTTAGCAAGCGTAATGAAATCATTGATGGTCATTTCAATGAGCTACGTTCAAAACTGGGGATGGCAGATCAAAATGAAGAAGTTATTTTTTCTCTAAGGGAACAGATCTGTAATGCATGCCCATTAAAAAATGGCAACAATTGCAACGCAATGAAATGGCTTGATCCTAAAACACTGGAAGTTATAGATGCTCCAAAAGAAGGCTTTGTAAGAGGTTGCGGATGTAGATTGAGCGCAAAGCAAAGATCAAAACTAAGCCTTTGTCCGGCAGGTTTCTGGGGTGGAGAGTTTGACAGGAAATAGTGCGCGTTTCAAGACTCTCAATATTTTATAATTTAAACCTATTTAATGTGAATCAAGATCATATAATTCAGAAAGTTTTTATTGAAATTACCGTCAATAATAAAGAAAAAGCATTGAGTTTAAAAGATGATGTCAATAGCTTTTTATCTATTGATGTTTTCCCTCAAATAGAAAAGTATATCAATGCTTTAGAATATAAATTAGCTGGACAGACCTTACAAATTCCCACATTAGAATTAAATGTGGATGTAAAAAGCAGTGCATTAAATACTGAATTAAAGGATAAAATAGCTCAAGTCTTTAAGGAAGAACTGTCTGAAATTACAAAACCTATTGAAGATCAAAATCAATTTCAAAATCAAAATCAGGAAGCAAAAGACACTCCTCTGTCCTATCTTATGAATAGTCAGGAAAAACTGTTTCAGACATTTATTCATTTTCTAGAAAAAGGATCGATGCCCTGGTGGAATTCTGGTAGTAATAATATTTCCATTCTGGAGTCGGTAGTTTTTGATCAACTTATTGCAGCTGATAATTTTCAACAAAAAATGGTTTCTGTTTTGTCAAAAGAACATGTTCTAAATCGGATTATTAATCAGTTTTCAGATGAACAGATTATGCAATTGTGCCTTGCTGTCCTTAAAAATAAAGAACTGGAAATCAAAATAGAAGAAGAAACAATTTATCAAATAGCAAAGCTTAATCATAAGGATAAAGTCATCCTATGGCAACTGATCTTAAATGTAATATCAAAGTCTTTGAATACATCTGATAAAAATAATCTCCGGGAATATCTTTTACAACAAATTTCAAGAATTGAACAATCTGGTTCGCGAAAAATAAAAGCCAACCATAACATCGGAAAAACAATAGTTAAGATATTCCCTTTTATTAAAATCATTGATCTTAAAGAGAATGAAACACAGGAAAACAGGCAAAAAAGCACAATAGACAAGTCTGAAAATATAAATCCCCAGACTGAAGCTGTTTATCAAAATGATCTGGAGGTTCAAGAAGATACAAGCCAAGATGAAGGTCTATACATTCAAAATGCAGGGCTTATTTTGATCCATCCATTCATAAAACCGCTATTTGAGGATTGCAATCTTCTTCATCCTGAAACCCGAGAACTTACTGACCCTGAGCTTGGTGCCCATCTGTTACATTATATTGCAACCGGAAAAACAAACGCTCCTGAATGCAACATGATTTTTGAGAAATTCTTATGTAATATCCCTATGCATCAGACGATTAACAGACATATTAAGCTTTCACGCAAGCACAAAAAACAGGCTAAGAATGTCATAGAAAGTGTTCAGCACAATTGGAGTTCCATGAAAAAATCATCGGCAGAATTATTACAAAACGAGTTTTTCCAACGATCAGGAAAGCTTGTCATCACAGATTATGATTATACGGTTACAATAGAAAGGAAAACACAGGACATTCTTCTTGAAAAACTTTCGTGGGGAATTGGTCTTATTAAGCTACCCTGGCAGGAAAAGTTCATGTATGTAAACTGGTAATGGTTTGTTACAAATAACACTATCCTACACAAAACAATATCAATTTAATAGATTCGCCAATCTCTTCTCGTGTTCTATCACTCTATAAATGCAGAGAAAATTCTGCATCAAATATCCTAAAGTCAAAATAATTCTTCAGAGAAACAGTGATTTTTTTAAATAGATATTAAAGAATAGCGCCACTTTTAAGTGGCGCTATTTTCAAATACAATGTTCGGTTTAAAAAGATTTTAAACCTTATTTATTATAATGTTTATCGTTTGATGATTTGTACTGTTTTTACAAAATCATTAACTCCAATTACTTTCACCTGATAAACTCCTGATAATAATCTCGAAACATCAATATTTCCTTTAGTATCATTGATTGTTTTTGAAAGCATAGGACTCCCAGCCGTACTATAAACTGTTACCGAAATAATCTTTTGGTCCAAAGAAATTGTCAGAATATCCTGTACCGGATTTGGATAGACTTTCAGCTGATCTGCTTTCATCGAGGTTTCATTCACGGTTCTTGATAAGGCTCCCACAACAACGATATTACTCGTAGGACAGGCAACAGGTGTCAAAATTGGCTTGCTAACGGTTGTACCATCTCCTAACTGCCCCCAACTATTATGACCAGCAATTGATAAAAAGCCACTATTATTGATAACAAGTCCATTATTGCTTCCTAATGCAACACTTTGTCTATCTGTAGCTGTACCGATAGAGATGGGTGTATATCTATGTATAATCGTTCCATCTCCTAACTGCCCAGAGCTATTATATCCCCATGCCCAAAGAGTACCGTCTGTTTTTATGGCTAAAGTAGATCCCCAATATCCAGTAGCAAAGTTTCTCCAATTTGTTTCTACTCCTAATTGCGTTGGAATATTCTTTGAGATTTCAGTTCCATCACCTAATTGCCCCCATCTGTTATCTCCCCAAACCCAAATTGTTCCATCTGTTTTGAGCCCTGTTGAATGTTCTTTTCCTCCATCAACAGTTTTCCAATTTGTAGCCGTTCCTATTCGTGTCGGAATTTTTTTTGCAACTATAGTTCCATCACCCAGCTGTCCTTTAGAATTGTCTCCCCAAGCCCATAATGTTCCATCTGTCTTTATAGCGAGACTATGAGATATTCCAGCAGCAATACTTAACCAATCGGTTGCAGTTCCGATTTGTATAGGTGTAGTTTTATTGATAGTTGTATCATCACCTAGCTGACCATAATCATTCAGCCCCCAAGCCCAAAGTGTTCCGTCTGATTTTAGAGCCAATGTATGAGCATCCCCAGTAGCTACATTTACCCAGTCTGTTGCGGTTCCTACCTGTGTTGGAATATTTCTCTCCGTAATAGTTCCATTTCCTAGTTGTCCTTTAAGATTACTTCCCCATGCCCATAATGTCCCATCTGATTTAAGCCCTACGGAATAACGCATTCCAGCAGATATTTTCGTCCAATTATTAGCAGTTCCAATTTGTGTTGGTCTATTTCTATCAGAATTAGTTCCATCTCCTAGCTGTCCATAATAGTTATCTCCCCATGCCCATAGAGTCCCATCTATTTTAAGTCCTACCGAATGATAAATACCTGCATCAACACTTTGCCAGCAACCTGTTTCAGTAGTAGGAAGCGTAGTAAAAGAACCTCCTGACTCCCACTCTACCCAGCTGAATCCACAATTAGGAGCTACCCACCAATAGTAAGTGGTATCAGGTAATAAGTTTGTCAAATTTACAGTTGTAGAAATAGTAGTTCCATCATTTCCTCCAATAATAGGGCTCGTGCTATAAAGATACTGATAGCCTTGGCTAGGAGTTATCGTTGATGCTGTCCAGTTAAGAGTAGCTGTTGCAGAAGTAAGATTAGTTACTAAAAATTGAGTTGGAGGAATACAGACTCCAGGACATGCAATAGAAACAAATGTATTTTTATTGTTATTGACATTAACAGTCGTAGAAGTTCCATCGCCCAACTGCCCATAATTATTTTGTCCAGAAGCTTTTAAAGAGCCATCAATGCCTTTTACAAGAGCATAATTTTCTCCAGGGAAAATTTGCAGATTATCTGAAGAAGTTCCTATTTGCATTGGTATTGATCCTGCATTCACAGCTTCATTTGATCCATTCCCCAATTGACCATAATAATTATACCCCCATGTCCAAAGTGTTCCATCTGTTTTCGTTGCATATGTAGAACCATTCTTACCGGCAATATTTAGCCAATTTGTTGCAGTTCCCACTTGTGCTGGTATATTTCTTTTGACTGTAGTACCATCACCTAATTGTCCGTAATAATTCCGCCCCCATGTCCATAATGTACCATCTGTTTTAACTGCTACCGAATGATCATCTGCAGCATCAATGCTGCTCCAATTTGTATCTGTTCCAACTTGAGTTGGTTTATTTTTTTCAGTATTTGTTCCATCACCTAATTGTCCATCCATATTTACCCCCCACATCCATAATGTTCCGTCGGTTTTGATTCCTGCTGAATATTTATTTCCGGCATTCACACTTTTCCAATCCGTAGCAGTACCGATTTGTGTTGGGATATTTTTAGAAGTTGTAGTTCCATCTCCCAATTGTCCATAACCGTTTTTTCCCCACGTCCACAAGGTTCCATCTGTTTTCAATCCTATGACATGATCTTTTCCAACACTAAGACTTTGCCAATTTGCTGCAGTTCCTATTCGAGTCGGAACCTTTTTAGAAATCGTAGTCCCGTCTCCTAATTGTCCAGAATTATTATTTCCCCATCCCCATAATGTTCCATCTGTTTTAATGGCAAAAGTACTTCCACCTCCTGCACTAACAATTTTCCAATCCTTTAATGTTCCTATTCGGAGAGGTGACTTTCTCATCGTCACGGTTCCATCACCTATTTGCCCTGAGAAATTAGCTCCCCAAGCCCATAATGATCCGTCTGTTTTTATTCCTACAGAATGTTCTTCTCCCACACTAAGGCTCTGCCAGCATTGAGCAAAGGAATTTAGACTGATAAATACAAATAATAAAAGTATTCTTCTCATATTTTAATTTTCATGATATTCTCCTACTCGTATAGCTTTTCGGATCCGCTTCGTTTAAATGGTCTCTGAACTCCATATCATATCTGAGCATCAAACTTTTCCAAGATTCTATAAAAATATTTTCATACAGAATTGAGAGTGAAATACCTGTAATAATCCTACTATCAAATGTTTTTCACATCTGATTTACAGAAATATTCAAATAAATCATATCAGTTCGACATGACTTAGGACTAAAAAATTAGAGTTTAATGTTGGTTTTTAATTGTTGAAAACAATCAAATTTGATGAATGAGTAAAAGTAAATACGGTGTAGTTTCGTGAATTTTCATGGTTTAATTCGTTTTTAGATTTAGTTTATTAGTTTTCTGTAGCCAGTTATAATTTCTATCACTGACTGTAAAAATATATTTTTATTAGGAATTATAAAATTATTAATGAAAAATAATAATGATTTTACTTTTATATTAGTTTTAAACACATATAAAGGTTTATTGAAGACATTTTAATCCTCATTACCCACCATCCAATTCTTCATTTCAATACTAAACTCTAAATTGGGCATCTTATTGAGAAAGTCTACACTCTTTTTATCTGTCAGTTTACCGCCACTTTCTATAGTCAGTTCTTGTAAATGATTTAAGTTTTTTAAAGGGAATAATGAGCTGAAATCCCCTAAGTAACCTAAGAAAATTGTCTTTAAAGACTTTACTTCAGAAAGATTCTCTATTACATTTTCCATGTTCTTGCAAGACGTAAAATCAACATCTTCAAGTTGCGAAAACCCGGTAATCCAGGAAATATCAAATATCGAAGGAATACCAACCAAATACAACGCTTTCAGATTTTTTAAATTAGGTAGCGAAGACCAGATACATTCTTTACTTTTTTCTATTGAAAGTGTTTCCAATTGGGAATTAACAGGAAACTCAAAGTCTTCTTCTTCAAATTTTTCAATAAACAATGTTTTCAACGTCGAATGATTGAAAAGATTTTGAAAACGTTTAGAATAGATTGTAAACAGTTCTTCCAGATATTCAAGTTGTGACCAGTCAATATCTTCTTTCCCTCTGAACTTACTATTTTCTATTTCTAATCGCTTAACGTTTTTAAATTGAAGTATTTCCTCACTTCTATTGATTTCCACATCTTTCAAGTGTAATATTTCAATTCCACTAAACAAACCTGAAAATGAATCATTTGTAAGTATTTCTAACCCAATATCTTTCCCCGCAACGATCAGATTATAAATATTTTTCTCCTTCATTAAAGATAAGAGATCTTCTGCCGAATCACCTTTTTCAAGGATAATAAACTGATCTGTTCTGCCTTGTATTGTTGTTCCTATATACATTTTATAGCGTTTCTTCTCCTTTAGTTTCTACTGCTTTGATCAGCCATTCTTCAAAAGTTCTCCAAGACTTCAATTCGTCAGAGATTTCTACATATTCACCTATTGGATATTCGTGAGAAAAGACATCGTAGTTTTTTTTTCCATTTTTTGTAGTACAGAAGCCCATCCAATCCCCCATAGAGCAATGCATCCCAATCATTATAAAATCAGCGCTTACTTCTTCTCCCACGCTCTCAATTTCCTTCTGAACATTAGTATTATTCTCTGCTAACTCTGCCAGATTATATATTTCAAAGCATGGCAAATATTCCCCGATAAAAAATTGCCCACTTCCTATTTCCGATAAAAAATGATAATAGGACTCAGGAAGTAAATATTGAGTATAACTTTTAATTTCTTCTAATTCCTTACCTGAAATAGGCTGAACATTAAATTTCAAACTTTCCGATTCTATCATTTCCTCTCCATTTGTCCATTTTTTTGTTTCAAGAATTACTTTATTTTTTGAAACCCATTCTTTCAATATGCTTAACGCGTTGATAAATTCTGCCGTCATTATTTATAGTTATCTAATCTTTTTAAATTTTAAAAACCTGTCATTTTTGCAATACAAATCTATGTAATCTCTTCATGGTTCAGAGCTTAAATCTTTCCATCAAGATACAACCATCATTAAATACGACAATGTTAAAGGGGATTTGTAAACAAATTCTACTATTCTAAAAGCATTGATTTGTAAGGTAACAAACTTCGTCTATTATATAATAATCATTCTTAAAACCTGCAATATACTATTCAAAATATAAATCATGTTTATTTTTAAATCATTTATAAATTATTTATTTATATTTGGACTAATTATAAATAACACATGAAACCAATTTTTGAGCGTTTAAACTACATAAAGTTTACAGCTGTATTTTTTCTATCTGCTTTTTCAATAAATACTATTGATGCTCAAATAATTATAAGTATTAAAAATGAATTAAAGGAAGTAATTCCTGACGCTAAAATCACTGTTGAAGGAAATGATACTTTTTCACAACAGACTACAGATAAGAACGGACAAACAACTATTTACGAAAAACCAGGAAGTTATATGATTTCTATAGAAAATTCATTATTTCGTAAAAAAAGCTTTAAAGTTCAGCTAACCGGAGAAAAAGAAACTTTAAACGTAACTCTCATGAAATCAGCGTATGAAATTGAAGAAGTCATTGTTGAAGGAACGAAACTTTCTGCATTACAGAAGATACGAGAATCACTCTACACACCTGAAGTTATTGATTTTAAAGATTTTAAAACGACATCAAAAACAGTTGCTGAAGCCTTAAACCTAGCATCCGGATTGCGTATACAGCAGCAAGGCGGAATGGGTAGCGCACTGAATGTTATTCTTAACGGGATAGGTGGAAAAGATGTTCGTGTTTTTGTGGATGAAATTCCGGTTTATCTTTTGGGACGTGGTTTTGAACTACAAAATCTCACCGCCAATATGATTGACCGTGTTGAAATATACAAAGGTTTGATTCCTGTACAATTTGGTTCTGATGCATTGGGAGGTGTCATCAATATTGTTACAAGACAGAGTGAAAAAGATTTTTTAGGGTTAGGCTACACATATGGTTCCTGGAATTCTCATGAAGCGACGCTCAACACTTCAGGGCATCCTTTTAAAAACAAGAAGTTCTATGCAGGTTTTGATGCAGTCTATCGTCATTCGGACAATGATTACTGGATGGATGATGTGGATGTGGTAGTTGACGATTTGTATAATACAAAAAAAGGACGCGCCAGAAGGTTTAATGATCAATATGATTTTGCATTAGCTAAAGTACAGCTAGGGATAAAAGATCTAAGTTGGGCTGACAATATAAAATTTATCTCCTCTTTTACGCATACTTATAAAGAATGGCAGCATGGCATTACAGCTTTGCAACCCTGGGGAGAACCTTTTTCCAGAGAATATACAGGTGGAGCAGCCATTAACTGGAAAAAATCAAGTGCAGAAAAGAATAAATGGCAGATTGATGTAACTGCAGGATATAATTTTGAACAGACTTATTTTGAAGATATTTCTTCACGAATCTACTTCTGGGATGGCAGCTATGCTCAGGGAACCAATAAGGGAGAAAGCGGCTTATACAGTCAGGGGCGCACTCCAAAAATCAATCAGAATGTGTTCTATGCAAGAGAAAATGCTTTTTTCAAATTGGGAGATCATTATAAACTGAATGTTAATCTATTCAACACAAAAATGGAACTGTCCGGTGAAGATAAAGCGGGTACAGCCACTTACAAAGAAGATCCTTTCAAAATACCTCAGACTCTTTTCAATAATTTTTTCGGGACTTCACTTGAATCTAAATTTTTACAGGGACGACTGATTTCCAATACCTCTTTTAAACATTATTACAATAAAGTGAAGGGGGTTAACTTTAAAATTAGCAATGAATTTGATAAAATAAATACATCTTCTTCTTCCGATGTTGGTTTTGGACAGGTATTCAAATGGATGGTAACTCCTAAAGTTTCAATTCTTCCCGGCTATGAATATACAGTTCGTCAGCCTGACAGCCGAGAGATTTTCGGTGATTATATTACCATAAGCCCGAATCCTAATCTTAAATCTGCAAAAAGTCATAATATCAACTTCAAGGTACATTATAAGTCTTTGGACGGAAGATTATTTACAGGAATCGGAGGTTTTTACAGAAATTCAAAGGACCGTATTCTTCTTACTTCTTTCACTAATGCTCTTGCTGCTTACACCAATTTATTGAAAACGTCTACTCTTGGTACTGAAGGCTTTTTGGAGTATAAATTTAATAATAAAATCGGTTTGAATCTGAATGCTACTTATCTGGATACAAGATTACGGGGAGTAGATGATTCCGGAATTTTCAATTATCAATATATCGGAGCAAGAATTCCCAACACTCCTTACCTGTTTGGAAATACTCAGGTTTCTTATACGCTGGATCCCGGGAACAAACGAAACTATTATTTCAGATTTTTATATACCGGATCTTATGTACATGAATATTTTCTTACATGGGCTATCAATGGGGTAAAATCTTCTAAAACAACCATCCCTTCACAGTTTGTGAATGATATTTCAGTCTCCGTTCATTCTAAAAACGAAAAATGGAGCTTCGCATTAGATTGCAAAAATCTGACTAACGCAAAGGTGTATGACAACTTCTCTGTTCAGAAACCCGGACGAAGCGTCTATGCCAAAATCACCTATCTGCTTAACTAAACAAAAATCATAAAAAATCAAAACAATGAAGAACAAACTAACTGCTTTAAGTTTTATGCTGCTGGCATTTGTATCGTGTAACAACAAGGATGATGAACCGGGAAATCCTACATCTGATAACGGATCTGCAAGTTTTGCCCTAATCACAAGACCTCAAAATTCCAACGGAACTTCTTTTTCTGCTTATATGCAGAAAATTGAATCTCCAGATGTCACAGGAACAATAGATAATGCAAAAGCTCACGAAATTTCTGCTTCACATTCAGGAGGAGTCTATGAGTTTAAAAAATCTGTGTATGTGAATGATTATCAAAACAAATCAATCACAAGATGGACCTTATCCAATGGAAATACAGGAGAGAAAAAAGGTTCTATTGCGGTTCCTGAACTGGGATTCCAGGGAAATATTGCTTTTAAAGATGAAAATACAGCATATATAGGTGGATCAGGAAAGATTGTAATCTTTAATCCAACTACAATGACGAAAACCGGAGTGATAGACTGGACTTCAATGTCAAAAGTGGGACAGATAACTAATTTCCCGACTGCCGGAGCAAAAATTCAGGCAGAAGGTGTTACTGAGATCATCATCAATGGAAATTATATGTATGCCGCATTGTATTATATGAATGATTTCAATACGTTTACTCCGGCTACAACTACCTGTGAAATCCTTGTGGTAGACCTTACCAAAGTAAATAATTCTTCAAGTAATAATTCTAATGCATTGGTGAAAATAATCAAGGATACAAGAGGTTCTTTTACAGGTGCATGGAATACTGGTGGTGGCGTTTACTACATGAATAAAACGGAAAACGGAGACATTTATGTATTGTGTCACAATGTATTTGGAGGAGCTAGAAATGCTATTGGTAAACCGGCTTCTATACTTCGAATCAAAAACGGAGCTACAGAGTTCGATAATGATTATTATTTTAACCTGGAAGAGGCATCGCAAGGAAATGGTAATCCGATAACCAACTTCGAATATTATGGAAACGGAAAATTCCTCGCTACAGTATTAGACCCTTCAAAACTGGATGCTTCCAATCCATATTCTTATAATACAGACCCTATTTTCCGCTGGTGGAGCTTTGATTTAAATACAAAAACTGCTACAAAAGTAGATGATGACTACACTATTGGAGGAAAGGCAGCCAGATGTTATTTCGCAAACGGCTTTGCCTATGTTCCATTTGCCAATAAAACAAGCAATTATATCAATAAGATCAACTTAAGCAATCTAAGTAAAACCAAAATGGTCACTACTACAGGAATGTCTCATATTCTGAAACTAAACTAAGACCTTGTAATGTATTGAGCATCAAGGATACTCAGATGCTCAACCATTACAGTTCGTCATTTTAAAATTTTTACACTAAAAAATCAAATATTATGAGAAAAACCATGACCATACTCAGGTATGTCTTTGCCGTCATCCTTATACTTTTCGGTGCCATAGGAACTTATGCAATGTTTACAGAAGGCTACAACCCGCAAAGTGAGGGAATTCTACTGTTTGGAAAAACCTTCCGCCAGCTGCATGATGCGATTATGATGAGTTATTTGGGACCTTTTGTCCGTTTAGCACAATTGTTTGCAGGAATCCTTCTATTAACGAAAAGGTATTGGTGGATCGGGTTACTGTTCTTTCTTCCATTTGCTGTCAATATATTTTTGATCCACATCATTCATGATATGCCGCCTGCACATCCTGTATTTTTTGCATCAGGAATGATTGTCTCTATCATGAATTTTATTCTGGTATTTTATGAAAAAGACCGCTTGAAGCAATTACTCGTCAATCCTCAAACCAAGTAAACAAAATGACCTCTAATCACAAAGTATATCAAGCTTTAATTGTAGGATCAGGATTTTCCGGCATTGCAATGGCAATAAGTCTAAAAAAGCAGGGAATACATTCTTTTCTTATTCTGGAAAAAGCAAAAGATCTGGGAGGAACATGGAGAGATAATACCTATCCAGGTGCTCAATGTGATGTACCGTCTGCTTTGTACAGCTATTCTTTTGAACCGTTTTCCGGTTGGAAAAAAAAATGGTCTGATCAGCCACAAATTCTTGAATATCTAAGATATAATGTGGAAAATAATGATTTAAAAGACCACATTCTATATGAACAGGAATTTTCATCCTCGTCATTTATTGAAAAAGAAGGCTATTGGGAAGTGAAAACCAAACAGGGAGACATCTTTACTGCTCAATCTTTAATCATGGCAATTGGTCAACTTCATCATCCGAAAGTTCCCAATTTCAAAGGAAAAGAAATTTTCAAAGGAGATACCTGGCATTCCGCACAATGGAACCACTATATTGATTTGAAAGGAAAACGTGTAGGTGTCATAGGCAACGCTGCCAGCGCCATACAGTTTATTCCGGAAATTGTTTCGCAAGTAGAATCATTGACCGTATTTCAGCGAAGTGCAAAATGGTTATTACCAAAGAAAAATTCTTTGTACAATGATAAAGACAGGCGTTTGCATCAGAAATATCCGTTTATGCTGAATTGGTCTCGTCATTCGAATAATGCTTTCAACGGAGTATTTTATCATTTGATGGGAGAGAATAAATTCTGGAAAAAGTTTTGGCAGAGTGTAAGTATGAGCCACCTCAAAAAGTCTATCAAAGATCCTGAACTTCTGAAAAAACTCACCCCGGATTACCCAATGGGAGCAGTTCGTGTTCTCTTGTCTGATAAATATTATCCTGCATTGGCAAAAGAAAATGTTGAGGTAAACACTGAAGGAATCTCTCATGTAACGGAAGATGGCGTAGTTACCCATTCAGGAAATAAAATTCCTTTGGATGTCATCATTTATGCTACAGGTTTTGAAAGCCATCCGTTCATGAAAGACCTTGATATATTTGGATTAAAGGGAACTTCTATAAAGAGTACATGGCAACATTCAACAGAGACCTATCTGGGAATAACTACTTCAGGTTTCCCGAATTTCTTCATGATGTTCGGTCCCAATACGAATCTGGCACACAGCTCCGTCATTTTAATGATAGAAAGCCAGGCACATTATATCACTGAGTGTTTAGCTCATATTTCAAGACATAAATTGAAATATATGGATGTAAAACTTGACTTTCAAAAGCAATTCACTTACCAGGTGAACGAAAGAATGAAAAAAAAGACCTGGGTTCAGGTAAAAAACAGCTGGTATAAAGATGGTGACATCATCATCAATAACTGGCCCGGAAAAGCCAAGGAATATCAAAAGCTGACAAAAGCGGTAGATCAATCTGCCTATACTTTTTGTTAATAAAAATAATCACCAATAAACAAATACAACTAACATGGAAAAAAGTCATGTTCAAGTTATACCTCATATCTCAAATCATCAATTATCTGCAGAAGATAATAAGTGTCTGATCGATTTTCTGATTAAAAGAAGTATACAATATCCTCATAAAACCGCATTCAGCGACGTAGATATTGATCTTCAGGAAACCCCACTTACCTATTCGGAATTTTTATTTCAGGTAAAGGAATATGCACAGATTTTAAAAAATGAAAGAATAAAAAAAGATGACCGATGTCTGTTGATTTTTAACCAGGGTATTGAATTCATCATTGCATTTTTAGCTTGCCAGTGGATTGGAGCTATTCCCGTTCCCCTTAATATTCCGGGACGATCGAAATCATTAGACAAATGGGAAAATATTGCAAAAGAATGCCTTCCTGAAGCGATCATTACCGGTAAAAAAACTGCTTCGAGATTGATTCAGTCTTTGAGTAAATCAAAATTACTCAGCAAAATACAGGTCATTGAGGTAGAAATTATTGCATCAGATAAAACAGAATCTTCTTTTACAGATCAACCCAATATTCATCCTACCGCATTTTTGCAATACACATCCGGTTCTACGGGAAACCCTAAAGGTGTAGTTGTGACACAAGATTCATTGATTAAAAATTCCAGAGAGTCTAAAAAGAACATGAATGCCACTCCCGATAGTGTCTTTGTGAGCTGGCTGCCCTTTTATCATGACATGGGACTGATCTTATTTATCGTTCAGACAATTTATAACGGAAACAGCCTGTACCTGATGAAACCTGAAGATTTTATGAGCAGACCCCTCAATTGGATGTATGCGCTTAGCAAATGGAAAGGTACACATACGGGAGGACCTAACTTTGCTTATCAACTGGTTGCTGATAAATTGATACAGCTTCATCAGGAACTTAAAAAGAATAACCAGCAAGCCGATTTTTCTTTAAAAACGTTGAAGATGTGTGCTTCAGGAGCGGAACCAATTCGTTTTAAAACGATTTGCGATTTTCAAAATGCTATTTCTCTATTTGAAGCTCCTGATCATGTTATTTCTCCCGGTTATGGACTGGCAGAAGCAACTTTAACAGTGGCTTTGAATAAAGAAGGTGAACAGGTAAAATGGCTAAAAGCAGACAAAGAGGCACTGAAGAGAAACATCGTAGTTATCAAAGATAGCGGCTTTATGGAAATAGGTAGGGATTTCGATAATGATGAAAATTCTATTTATCTGGTAGGCAATGGACAGGTCATTGACAATCATGAGGCTGATATTATATCGGTTTCAAACCTTGAAGCTGAACTGCCTGATTCTATTTCCAAAATCAATATTCTGGAGCCTTATTCTATTGGTGAACTATGGTATTCAGGACCTTCTGTTACCAACGGATATTATGAAAATGAAGCTGCTACTGATGAAACCTATTTTAATTCTGTATCTAATAGTACCACTTATTTACGGACAGGCGATTTAGCATTCAAAGATGAGGACGGGCAGATTTATATTGTTGGAAGAATTAAAGATCTTATCATCATCAGAGGTTTAAATTATTATCCTCAGGATATTGAACGTACTTCCTGTTATTCACATCCTGATCTGAGAATAGACGGAGCTGCTGCTTTTGCCATGAATAAAGATGGAAACGAATGCTGCTATCTTGTACAGGAACTGACCAGAAGCGCCATCCTATCTCCTAAGTTTGATGAATATGCAAGAGCAATCCGAAATGCCGTATTACAAGATCACGGAATAGCAATAGACACCATTCTTTTTGTAGCTCCCATGCATGTTCCCAGAACAACCAGTGGTAAAATTCAAAGACGATTGGCAAAACGTACAACAGAAATTAATGAATGGGAGAATATTTTACACATTTCATCTTTAAATAGTAAGGTATTAAAAAATAAAACAACCCATTTTAAATCTCATATTCAGGAAGATACACTTAAAAACAGCATTAATGATTTACAGTATTTTCTGAGAACAAGAGTTGATAGTTATACAATTGATGAAAGACGTTCTATCCCACCCTATATCATGACTGAATTTTCCAGAATGGGATTGATGGGGCTTTTGATCTCACCTGAAGATGGTGGCTTAGGCTGTAATCTCAATCAGGCAAGAACTATAATAGAAACCATTTCCTCCGCTGATCTTACATTAGGACTGTTTGTAAGTCTTCATAATTTACTGGGACTGCATCCTATTGCAAAATTTGCCAAAGAAGAAATAAAAGAGAAAATTGTCAGAGATCTGGCAACCGGAAAAGGAACTGCCAGCTTTGCCCTAAGCGAACCCGGTGCCGGAAGTAATCCCAATGCTGGTAAAACTTTTGCACAAAAAAATAACGGTTATTGGATCTTAAACGGTGAAAAGTGCTGGGTAGGTTCTTCTTCATGGGCAAGCTATCTGACTTTAATCGCTCATACTCAGGACGAAAATGGTAAATACCTTGGACAATCTGCATTTTTAGTACCACAAGGAACTCCTGGATTACAACATATTGAAGAATGTATGACTATGGGAATGAGAGGTACGGTACAAGGGCACTTTATCCTGAATGATGTAAAAATACCTGATTCACATGTATTGGGAGAAATTGGCAAAGGTGCTGAGGTTCTTCATGAAGTAGTATCCATGGGACGTATAGGAATCAATTCTATGTGTATTGGAATTTTAAAAACCGTTTTATCCCGATCTAAACAATGGGCTGAAAACAGAAAAGTAAACTCAGGATATCTCATTGATCAACCTATGGTTCTTAAACAACTTAACGAACTCCTTTGGGTACTTGAAATTATCGAAACCTATCAATCAAAACTCGTACAATGGAAAGACGAAGGACTACTTCTTCCTGATATGCTGGTAAGCGCCGGAAAAATCTTTTCCACCGAAGAAACTTGGAAAGGAGTTGATTTTCTGATGCAGCTCACAGCAGCCAGAGGATATTCAGAACATAACGGTATTGCACAACTTTTCCGTGATGCCCGTGTATTGAGAATATTTGAAGGACCTTCGGAATCGTTAATTGCTGATCTGGGAGGACGTACTGATGAAAATATTATGGAAACATTAAACTTTTTAACCTATCAGCATGTAGCCATCAATACTAAAGCTCAAACAGAAAAAATACAGCTTACTAAACAGCAACTTGAACAGAATCCAACTGATTCTGACAGCCAAAACAGGAAGTTTGCTCGATATGCTTTTGGAGAAATACTTACCTATCAGCTCATTGTCTGGATGTGCCAGGACGACATTTCATCCCACGCCAAAAACTGGCTGGAGAAAAAAATCACTACCATTACAAAGGATGCTCTTGAATTTAATACAGATTTACTTCTTAAACAACGATTTGAAAAACAGTTCAACCATGTATTGAAAGATCATCAAACGATCTACACTCAGTCTATCTTGAATGAAACTTCTATCCGTTCGCCTTTCAGAGATCTGCGCGCGATAGAAACACAAAATATATCTGAAAAGCAAGATATTACTGAGAAGGTAATATTTAGAGCAACAACACCTCAGACAACCAATTCTTCTTCCATCAACCCAAAATCAATAAACAAAAATGTTTCGGAAGTAGAAAAATGGATCTATAACTGGTTGGAAAAAGAAGCAGGAATCGAACGCAATCAGTTTACTCCTTTTACCTCTTTTTCAGAATATGGATTGGACTCTTCATTATCAATACGATTCATAAGTGACATTAATGCCCATTATAAAATTCATGTGGAACCATCCATCATCTGGAGCTATTCAACAGTCAACGAACTGGCAGCCTACCTATGTGAATTTGAAATCAAATCCTCCGAAAAAACAGCGATTAACGACAACGGATTGGACGACGATTTTCTGAAAGGACTATTGAATGATGAAATACAACCATAATCTCAAACATCAAAAATATGAACACCATCAAAAAAAATAAGATAGCGGTCATTGGTTTGGATTGCAAATTTCCCGGACAGTCCAATGGTCCGGATCAATTTTGGAAATCGCTTTTAGATAAAAAAGACGGCATAATCCCAATTCCTGCTGATCGTTGGGATCATTCTTTTTATTATGATAAAGAAGGTGGAAAAGGAAAAACCTTTGTAGATCGTGCAGGTTTTATTGCTGACGTATTTGATTTTTCTCCTTCCAGCTTTGGGATACCAGAAAAAGAAGCTGCCGATATTGACCCTCAGCAACGTTTGCTTATTCAGTCCTCATGGAATAGCATTCAGAATGCAGGATATAAAATTGATGCCATCAAAGAAAAAACAGGTGTATTCTTTGGGCTGAGCTACCGTGATTATTACGATTTCGACATTGCTCCGAACGGTGTAAACGGTTATACAGCCTCCAATCCATTGGGAAACTGTAATGCCATTGCCGCAGGAAGAGTGGCTTATTTATTAGGATTAAACGGACCTGCTATCCAGTTGGATACAATTTGTTCTTCCTCCCTTATGACCCTTCATTTAGCCTGCCAGAGCTTATTGAACGAAGAATGTGATTATGCTCTTTCCGGCGGAGTGAACTGTATTCTGTCACCACATGCATTAGTAGCATTAGCACAAATGGGTGCTTTATCAAAATCTGCAAAATGCCAGGCTTTCTCCAAGCATGCGGATGGCTATATCCGTGGTGAAGGTGTAGGAGTTCTATTACTTAAACGTCTGGAAGATGCCGAAAGAGATGGAGACTATATTTATGGAATTGTAGAAGGCACAGCAACCAATCATGACGGAAGAAGCAACGGATTAACCGCACCCAACGGTTAAGCACAGGTAAAACTCATAGAAACCTGTCTGAAAAAAGCTGGACTTTCTGCCGGAGACATAGGCTATATAGAAGCTCATGGAACAGGAACTTACCTGGGTGACCCGGTAGAACTGGAAGCACTATATCAGGTATTCGGGAATGAAAAATCAGAAACAGATCCTCTTTTTGTAGGGTCTGTAAAATCCAATATAGGACATCTGGAGCCCGCAGCAGGAGTAGCATCCCTGATAAAGTCTTTACTTATCCTTAAAAATAAATCAATCCCAGCTGGATTACATTTAGAAGAACTGAACCCGGGTTTTAAATGGAATGAAAAACACATCGTCCCGGTAAAAGAAACTCAGGATTGGAAAAACGAAGCAAAATACATTGGCATCAGTGCCTTTAGTATGACTGGGGCTAATGTTCACGCCATATTAGGTCAAGCGTCTGAGCAAAAGATAAACAATTCCTCGGAGTCATTATCTGAAACATACCCGATTCTCATTTCAGCCCAAAACGAAACCACTTTACATCAGTATGTTTCTTCACTTTTATACAGCATAGATGAAAACATGCCTATCTCTACTCTATCCAATACATTCATGAATGGGCGGGAAGTATTTGAAGAATCAATCTATGCTTCTTTTAACAATACAAAAGAATTGATTATAGGATTGGAAAAATTTCAAAACGGACTTCAGAATGTTTTCAAAACCGTTTCACTGAAAGGAAAGAGAAAAAGAAACCAACTTGTATTGAACATTGGAAACTTTACCGATTTTAATCCGGAATACCTTCAAAATTGGCAGAAAGAAGCATTATTCGCTCAATCCATTACTAAGACAGATCGTATTCTGACAAAATTATTCGGGAAATCACTCCATGATCTTTCAAAGAATCCTTCTTCAGAACTGGAACAAAAAGCGATCCGTTTTGCCCAGACGTTTATATGGACTGACAGCATTATTTCCACACTAAAAACCAATGCCGAATTAAATACATCAGGCGATGGAGATTATCTGGGCGTTGTTTTCAGCGGATTAGTAACCATTGAGGAAGCCTTATTACTTTTTATTCTGGAAAACGGAACAAAACGGGCACAACTTCTTGACAAAATTACCTTTCATTCAGGAAATCATCATTGGGAAAAAGCTGAAAAAGCTGCTAACAAGGAATTCTGGCTTGAGAAAAAAGATGATGCTTCGGTAAAAGAGATCACAGTAAACATTTTCAATGATACCTATTCCATTTCACAGGCAAATAAAACGGATGAAGTCTCTGATTTTCTAATGTACTGTTATGCAAAAGGCGTTGAAATTGATTGGAACCCACTTTTAGGAAGCACTATCTTAAAAAAAGTACCCCTTCCTCCTGCACCGCTTGCTGTGGCAACTTATATTTCAGAATCATATAGAATAAACAGCAGAAAAGATCCGAATGCAGGTCATTTTAATACATCCGTAAAAGAGACCCTCATTGCTTCCATTTTACATCATCAGCTGGATTCTCAAGAGAATGAAAGAAAAAGATTTACTTCATCATTTAGCCCGAAACAGGATGTCTTCATTAAAGATCATATCGTTAACGGAACTTATATTTTCCCAGGTTCAGGATACCTTTCTATGATTGTTGAAGCACTTTTTTATCTTAAAAAAAGTCATCAGATCACTTTAAAAAATGTACAGATCTTCCAACCGATGAGCTTTCTTTCTTTAGAAGAGAAAAGAGAAGTACAGCTGGATTTGGTCTATGATTTCGATAAGAATGAAAAGTCGCTTATAGAAAGCGGTTCCTGGGAAATCAAGAGCAGAAAAGATCAGGAAGACTGGATACTTCATATCAAAGGTAGTTTTGGAATTCGTTATGAAAATATCTTACCTGAATCATTAGTGACAATTAATGATGCGGTTTTAACTCCTGTTGATACCTTGGTATTTTATGACCAATTGGATCATTGGGGAATAGAATACGGCCCGGAATTCCGTTTGCTTAATCAGGTGAAAGCTGATGAACGGAGCATGAAAGCAGTAATAAAACAGAATGAAAGGCTAACGGAATTACTTGCTTCACCGGAACTGTTGGATGCCTGTATGCATGCTTTATTTTCAGCCAAAACGTTTGAGCAGTTCTCCGAACCTTTTGTGCCTTCCCGTTATGATGAAATTAATTTCTATCAACCACTCCACGGACCTATTCATGCTTCAGGAATTTTGTTAAAAGCAGATCCGGAAGCAATGAAAGCCCAATTCAGTTTCTGTGATCCGGAAGGAAATCCTATGATGGAAATTACGTCTATGGAAATCCGAAAAATTTTAACCGAGTTTTTAAAACCCGAAAAAGAAACAGAAATCGTGTATGAAGAGAAATGGAAAAAGCTAGACATCAGCTTAGAAAACAATCAGGAAAACACAAATGATTATCCTTCAAAAGAAGTATGGGTTTTTCTGGATGCTCTGCAAGCTCACGAGGCATTTTCCGCTTTTGAAAAGAATACTGACAATATTCCTCAAATCAGTCTGATTCAAGAAGAAGAAGTTGATACTAGTTTCCATCAAAAAATACCAATATTCAACGACATCTCAAGCCTGATTAAAGGTTTGAAGGAGGATAATGAACAACTCATTCTTTTTGCGCCACCTATTGATGACATTAAAGGATTATCCCTAATGTTCGCCGTATGTAAAGATCTGCTGTTGAATGTAACTAAAGATCTAAACTTCAGATTATGTACTACTAAAGGAATCGCCATCCATTCTGAAGAAAAAGTCAACCCCTTCCATACAGCACTTTGGGGATTAGCCCGAACCATGCCTATAGAAGCGAAACAAAAATGGAAAGGTGTTATTGATATAGTATCCATTCAAAAAGTGGCATTGCTTTCACAGGTAAAAAATCTTTTCACTGATGATCAGTTGGTATTAAGAGATAAAGCTTTATACACTCCGGTTCTTACAAGAGAAGTTGAAACGCATTCCGATAATATCTTACCGAAAGGAGATTGGAAAAATCCGGTACTTATTACAGGCGGATTGGGGCAAATGGGTCGTGTATTTACCGAACAACTGGTTAAACTTGGATGTACAAAAATCTATCTGTTGTCCCGTAATCCTTCATGGTTGCTGGCAAAAGATAGCGAGATCATCAAGCTTAATTTAAGTTCATCACAGCTCAATTTCCGCAAATATGTGGAGCAATGCAGATCTGAAGGTGTTTCTATTTCAGCCGTTGCAGGAAAAGTAGATTCCGCTGAAGATATGAAAAACATTGCTGCTTTATTAAAAGAACAGGGGATCGAAGAAATCAATATCATTCACGCAGCCGGAGCCATTACCAGAAATAAAATCACGGAAGCCAATACCGAAGAACTGGAATCAGAGTGGGAAGCCAAGTATGAAGGGGCATTACAGTTGGATAAGCAATTCAAAAACTTCAAGGTAGGATTTACCTTATACACCTCATCTATTGCCTCACTTTGGTCAGGAGAAGGAGTATCTGGATATTCAAGTGCCAATTTATTGTTGGATGGTCTTGCTATTAACAGAAATCTTGAAGGAAAAAGAACACTTTCAGTACGTTTCGGAAGATTTGCAGAAAAAGGACTGATGAAGGATGAGGAAGCAAAAGAGCTGGAAACTTCAGGCATTTTAACGGTTCCTATGAGTGTTGCGGTTGATAAAGCTTTGAAAATGGCTACAACAACAGTCCTCACAACTCCCGGAATTATGAATATCGATTGGAAACGGTTTACCCCGCTGTATCAATTGCTTAATCATAATCAACTTTTATCATTGCTTGATCATAAGGAAACAATCTCAGGGAATAAAAGAGAACAAAACCCTGGTAAAAATACAGACAGACCTTTACGAGAAATCATCAGAGAAATGGTAGCAGAAGAACTTGAAATTGACATCGATGAGGTAGACCCTTCTATCCCACTTTTTGAATTGGGGCTGGATTCTATTCACTCATTAGGCATACGAACCGATCTGGAGGAAATGCTTGATATCAAATTATCGGTAAGTCTCATTTACGACTTTAATACCGTGGATCTTTTAAGCCAACATCTTGAAGAATTGACTAAAAAAGGCTCGGATTCCTCCACAGAAGATCAAAAAGAAGAAAGTGAAGAGGATCTATTACAGCTTTTAATGCAGGAACTGCAGTAAATACCAAAACAGAATTCAATGGAAAACAATAACACAGATCGTTCAGATATTCTCAGAAAAGCTCTTGAGGAAATCAGACGATTGAAAAAACAAATAGAACAAAATCAGGATTCACTTTTTGAACCCATTGCTATCGTAGGAATGGCATGTAGGTTTCCAAAAGGAGCCAGCAGTCCCGCAAAATTCTGGAAAGCCCTTCAATCACAGGAAGACCTTATCGGTTCTATTCCCGAAAAGAGAGCAGAAAATACGTTAGGCGGAGCATGGGAAGGGAGTCCCTTTTTGAAAGAAGCCGGCTATCTCGAAGAAGATATTGAAGCTTTTGACCACCGTTTATTCCGTTTCTCCCCCAGAGAGGCTGAACGTACCGATCCACAGCAAAGATTATTTCTGAAAGTATGCTGGGAAGCATTAGAAAACGCAGGATACGCCCCTGATTCATTACGGGGAAGCAAAACAGGCGTCTACGCAGGCGTTATGCTCATGGAATATATGCAGCAGCTTGCCAGCGAAAGAAAATTGACCGCCCAGTTTGAGCCATATGATGTATCAGGAAACGGATTTTCATTTATGTCCGGCAGAGCCAGTTACTTCTTTGGCTTTCAGGGACCGGGAATTACAACGGATACAGCATGTTCATCATCACTGGTGAGTATTGATCAGGCTTGTAAGGGTTTATGGATGGGCGATTGCGACATGGCACTTGCCGGTGGAGTTAACCTCCTGCTTTTTCAGGAATCTACCGCTTTATTTTCTTCGCTGAACATCCTTTCCCCAGAATGCCGCAGCAAATCATTTGATGCGGAAGCCAATGGAACCGTTCGTGGTGAAGGATGCGGGGTTATAGTTCTTAAAAAGTTATCGGATGCATTGAAAGCGGGTGATCATATTCACGCCGTTATCAAAGCTTCAGGTGTTAATCAGGGTGGATTATCTTCTGGTCCTACCGTACCTCATGGTCCTTCACAGGAAATGTTACTGAAAGAAGTCTGGAAGAAAGCCGGCATCAGTGAAAATGGTCCCGATTATATTGAAGCTCATGGTACCGGTACCGAAATCGGTGATCCTATTGAGATGAATTCCATTATTCATTTGCTTCCTAAAGAAAGACAATCGCCAGTCTATGTGGGTACCGTTAAGTCCAATCTTGGTCATCTTGAAGCTGCTGCAGGAGTAGCAGGATTTATTAAGACCGTATTGGCACTGGAAAATAAAAAAGTTCCGGGAAATCTGCATTTCAATACGCCTTCTTCTCATATTAACTGGAATGAATCATGCATCGAAATTCCAACAAAAACCTTAGACTGGAATTCCTCAGGAAAGCCACGGACAGCAGCTGTCAGTTCCTTTGGCTTAAGTGGTACCAATGCCCATATCGTATTGGAAGAATATGAAAATCCAACCGTGAGTCCTGAAGAAAAGCCAGCGTATAATTCCCGCAAATGGCCGCTTCGGTTCAGTGCCAGAAATCAGTCCTGTATCAGAGATCAATGGATGGCTTTTACTTCTTTTTTAAAGGAAAACGAAAATCTGAATATGGCTGAACTATCCTACAGCCAAAATGTATCCAGAGCTGATTTTAAAGAGAAACAAGTCATTTGGGCAGCCGATAAAACTGAGATACTTCAGATTTTAGAAACAGCCCTTGCTGACGAATCAGACAGTATTCCTGTGAAAGGTCTTTGGAGAAACAGCAGTGAGATTCCTGAAATACCTGAGAAAAGTATGGATAGAGTTTCCTTCTCAGATACCCAGCACAATCCGGATCTGGAACAAAATGTTTTTGCGGATTGGATAAAAGGCAAAAAAACAGACTGGAAATCCTATTACAAAGGATGCAGCATACGAAAAGTGAATGTCCCGAATTATCAGTTCCGGGAAAAAGTATTCGGGTTGAAAACCACCTGATACTGAGCAACAATATTCAGAAAAAAGATAACATTTAAAACTATTTTGTGATAACTATAGAACAAGAATCTCCACAAGTAACACTGAACAGTGTGTCAGAAGCTTTTGAATATCTTCAAAAAAATCTGATGGAAGAATTAAAGCTCGATGAAGATGAGCTGGAAGAGCTTGAAAACGACGAAAACCTGTTTACCATAGGATTAGACTCCATTGCCATGGCTGATCTCACCGGTCGCTGGAAAAAAGAATTGGGAATAGAAGTAAGAAGTACAGATTTTCTGAGAGAACCCACATTACAAAGCTGGGCAGAATTTATTTTTGAACAAGTCAATGAACAGCAGATTGCTTCTTCTCAGGATACAACCTTGAATTTATATAAAAACGATGAAGATTCCAGATATGAACGTTTTAAACTCAGCGATATACAAAACGCTTATGTAGTAGGAAGAAATGCAGAACTACCCTGGGGCGGTATCAGCTGCTACGGATATTTCGAAATGAACACCAAAGATCTGGATACAAATGCCTTGCAGCTAGCCGTCAATGATCTGATCAAAAGGCACGAAATGCTCCGGGTAAGAGTTGATGAAAACGGTTTCCAGAAAATTCTTCCGGAAATGAACTATATCATTCCTCTCTACAGAATCAAAGCAGATCAGGACTTACAGGAACATCTGTCTGATATTCGGGAAGAGATGGAAAGCCAGATTATTCCTTTAGATCAGCCTTTATTTGACCTTCGGGTAAGTGAAATGGAGATGGGAGCATGGCGAATTCACTTCGGAATGGACTTTATTGCCAGTGATGCATTGAGTCTTCGCCTGTTCTGGAGAGATTTATCCCTTTTATATTCACAGCGATTAGAAAACTCTTCCTATAAAACACTTCTACCGGAAATCAAAGCTTCTTTCCGTGACTATCTTAAGTATATTGAATTAAGAAAAAAAACTGACCGATACGAAGAAGATAAAGCCTACTGGCAAAACAGGATGGACAGTTTATCTCCTCCACCCAAGTTGCCATTAAAAAAACAGATCAGTGCTTTTGGTCATGCGGCAAAAGAATTTACCCACTTTGAGCAAACCTTTAAAAAAGATCAATGGGAAAAATTCTGTAAACATGCTGCACAAAAGAAACTGACTCCTACAGCAGCTTTAATGGGTATTTTTTCAGAAGTTCTTTCTGCATGGGGAGCCGGACAACAATTTGGATTAATGCTTACCGTCTTTGAACGTGATCCTGTTCATCCGGATATTGATAAAGTCATCGGTGATTTTACCCATCTGTCACTCTTGAGCGTCAATTGTCTTAACCAAAGTGTAGAAGAAAATGCATTGGCACTGCAATGGCAAATGCAGGAAGATCTGGAACACAAAACCTATTCCGCCGTTGAAGTTGTGAAAGAGCTCAACCGTATCAACCCTTCTGCGGATCTGTTCTACCCTGTTGTATTTACCAGTGCTTTAGGCTTAAGCAAAGATGGAAATGATTTGGGTGATCCTGCCGTGTTTGGTGAAGTTGGATATTCCTCTTCTCAAACACCACAGGTTTGGCTGGATTCTCAGGTCATGACCAAAAACGGAGATATGGTAGTGGCGTGGGATGCCTTAAACACCATATTCCCGGAAGGTCTGATTGCCGCCATGTTTGAAACCTATACCCTATTGATTAAAAATGCAGTTGAGGAAACTTCTTTCTGGGAATCGACATTCAATGACCTGAGACCTAATGATCAAAGTGAAATTCAAAGATCAGTCAACCAGACTCAATATGATTATCCGGACCTTTTACTCCATGAGCAAATTCTGGAATATGCCCAAAAAGATCCTAACCGAGAAGCCATTGTCTTTAAAGATCAGACATACTCTTATAAAGAATTAATCAAAAAAGCCAATCATATTTCGGCATTGTTGCAGCAAAATCATATCGAAAAAGGAGCCAGAATTGTGGTTCAGATGCAAAAATCCTTTGAGTCTGTTGCTGTTATTCTCGGTATTGTTCAATATGGAGCTGCTTATATTCCGATGTCGCACAACAACCCTGAAGCCAGAACCCTTGAAATTATTCAGCAGGCAGACGCGCAAGGTTTTATCACGGATCAGGAATTTGAGATTAAGGAAATACCAACCAACCATTTCCTTCACCTTAAACATGCTGATATCACATGGGACCTTATTGATTTTAAACAACCTGAGATCCACTCGGGAGACACTGCTTATATCATTTTTACTTCCGGATCTACAGGGAAACCTAAAGGTGTCGTGATTACCCACGAAGCCGCTGTTAACACCATTCTAGATGTGAACAGACGCTTTGGGGTAACCGAAAATGATGCCGTGTTAGGATTATCAGCCTATAGCTTTGATTTATCGGTATATGATATCTTCGGAGTACTGGGAACAGGCGGAAAACTTATTGTTCCTACAGAAGAAGAGCGTATTGATCCTATCGCATGGAAATCACTTATTGCTCAACATCAGATTACCCTATGGAATTCTGTTCCGGCTTTATTCAATATTTTACTGGATGCTGTTTCAGAAAACAATGATATCACTTTAGAAAAAGTCTTTCTATCTGGTGACTGGATTCCGCTTTCTACTTTTGAAAGGATGAAAAAACTATTGCCAAAGGCTCATCTGGTAAGTATGGGTGGCGCTACAGAAGCATCCATCTGGTCGAATTATTATGAAGTAAAAGAGATTAAAGAAGACTGGACTTCCATTCCTTATGGTTATCCTCTATCCAACCAACAGTTTTATATCCTGGATGAATCAGGACGACCATGTCCGGCATTCGTAAAAGGAAAACTGCATATCGCTGGAAAAGGTCTCGCTTTGGAATATTGGGGACGTGAAGATTTAACGCAAAAAGCATTTTATGTACATCCTACGCTCAATATCAGATTGTATGACACCGGAGATTACGGACAATATATCGAGGATGGAATGATTGAATTCCTGGGAAGAAAAGATGATCAGCTGAAAATAAATGGATACCGTATTGAAATTGCAGAAATTCAAATGGCTTTTCAGCAATGTAATCCAGCCCTTGACCCTGTTATTGTGCCCATTGGTGAAAAAGCTGCCCATAAAAAGCTGGTGGCTTATGTGAAATCAGATACAGATACTTTTTCAGAACCTGAATTCAAAAAACAATTAGGAAAATACCTTCCACCCTATTTTATTCCAGACAGCATTATTGCTTTATCTCAATATCCTGTGACAGCCAATGGAAAAATTGATCGAAATAAACTGATCCAGCAGGCTACTGAACAAACCTCATCCCAATCCGGAAAACCTGATAACAGTAAAGAAACAGTAAAGACAAAAAACGGAAGCATCCATCCGGTACTGAAAGTCGTTCGGGAAGTATTTGATCTCCCGGAATTGAATGAACACGATCTCTTCGGTGAGCTTGGTGTTTCTTCCATGGATATTATCCGTCTTGCAAACCAACTGGAAACCCATTTCCTCGATCGTCCGACTGTAGGTGATATGGTTAGATTGAGTTCGGTTTCAGAGCTTATTGAGTATTATCTGGAAAAAAACATTCAGTTTGAAGCATTTGAAGAGGTCAACACGAATTCTGTTCCACCTCAGTTCCTTCTTTATACCGCTGAACAGATGAAATATCTTAATGAATTGCCATTCATTGATCATTTGGAACAAAGACAGTCTTACAAAAAGAGCCGTATCGCACAGCGTAAAGATCTGGGTACAGATCAAAGGATTTCATTAGCTAATGTCCAAACACCTGATGTATACAGCAAATGGAGAAAAAGCTATCGAAGTTTCATCAACAGAGCAGTTTCGTTTGAAGACTTTAAAGGGTATTTAAATCTTTGTTCCGCACAGGCTATGGATCAAAATACAAGGTTCAATTATGCTTCGTCGGGAGGAATATATCCTGTACAGATTTATGTAACTGTTTTTAAAGATAAAGTAGAACATATCAAAGAAGGTTATTATTATTTTGATCCGTACACTCAGGAACTGGTATTAATTTCCCATGACAATGTCATTTCACCAACGCAACTTAATTTTAATCATAATTGGCTGGATCAGGGAGCTTTTGCAATCCATATGATCGCAGATATGAAGGCTGTTTATCCTATTTATAATAAAGAGTCACTGCGATTCTCTATGCTGGAAGCCGGATTTATCTCTCAGCTGCTGGAAGCAGATGGTGTACATTATAATATCGGAGCCTGTCAACTGGGAGGGTATGATTTCGAACAGATCAGAACGAATTTCAATCTTTCTGTACAACACTTTTACCTGCATACCCTTATTGCCGGAGCGATCAAGTTTCAATCCGAAAAAGCAGCAATGCAAACAGATCTTGAATCTTTTGAGTGGCAAAAACATACGAATTCACTACAGTCTTTAATTAACAAATGTGAGCAAAAAGAGGTAAAACTTTGGGTGGAAGAAGACAAACTGAAGTTTAAAGCTCCTGAAGGTGCACTTTCCCCGGAACTGCTTGAACAATTAAAGTCAAACAAGACTTTTCTAATCGCTTATTTACAATCTGAAACCTTTAAGCTTCATCAAAAGCAATATGAACGATTTGATCTCACCCCTATACAGGCTGCGTTTTTAATGGGCAGAGACAATACTTTTGAATTGGGAAATGTAGGATCACACTATTACAGCGAACTGAAATGGCCCAACCTGGATGTTGATAAATTAGAAAAAGTAGTCAATCACGTTATCGGGCTGCATGATGCATTAAGAACAGTCATTTATGAAGATGGCACCCAAGCTGTTTTGCCACAACAGCCTTATTATCAGATTAAGATATCCGAAGAATTATCTGAAAACATCAGGGCTGAACGTTCCCATCATAAATATCCTTTGGGGCAATGGCCAATGTTCCATTTTGAAGTAAGCAATGTTAATTCTGCGGAAACCATTTTGCATTTAAGCGTTGATCTGCTTTTACTGGATGCCTGGAGCGCTGATCTTCTGATGAGGGAAATCATTAAAGCGTATCAGGGGCAGGAAGTAAAAAAACCGGGTTACACCGTTAAGCAATACATCACCGATGAAAAAAAATGGCACCTGGAACATCAGCAATTTATACAAAAAGCAGAAGACTATTGGGAATCCAAACTAAAAGATATTCCTGCCGGACCTGCATTACCGTTTAAAAAAGCACTTTCTGAAATTGAAAATCCACAATTCAGAAGATATACGTTTACCGTGTCTGATAAAGCGATTGAGGTATTAACTCAAAAAGCAGGACAATATAATTTAAGTGCTACAGCAGTATTTGCGACCATATTTTCAAAACTCCTGTCTCATTGGAGTGGTGGAAAGGCATTGACTTTAAATATGACGCTTTTCAATCGCTTAGGGCTTCATCCCGATATCAACGAAGTCATGGGTGACTTCACCAATGTCGCCTTAATCTCCTATTTCCCTGAAAATAAAGCCTCCTTTTTACAGGAAGCCACAACTATTCAGGAACAGATATGGCAGGCAGTGGAACACAGAGCTAAAAACGGATTAGAAGTATTACGTGCTTTAAATAAAAACAATCCCGGAAAAGCTGTAATGCCTGTTGTATACACCAGTTTGCTAAGCAGCGAGTCCGCAGATATGGAAAACAATTTCTTCCCTGAGGGAGTGAAAGAAGTATATGCGGTAAGCCAGACTCCACAGGTGGTTATTGACCATCAGATCTACCGCAGAGGAGATGAATACCTGATCAACTGGGATGTGGTGGAAGAAGCTTTTGACCTGCAACAGCTTGAAACAATAGTGGCTCTCTATGAAGCATGGGTACATCAAATAGTAGAAGCAGAAAACTGGGAGATTCAGCTGAGTACAAATTCATAAAAAACAAATTAAAACTACAGATTAAAACTAAAACTATATGAACATTTTACAAAGATGGTTTCCATTTAACCATAGAAAAATACAGGAAGAACAAGAAAACATAAACTCGTTCAGCCCTTCAGAAGAGCGTATTCAGATATTTTGTTTTCCTTCAGCCGGCAGTAGCGCCAGTTTGTACAGAACCTGGTGCAGCACCAACAATAATATGAGTGATATAGACTTCATTCCGGTGGAGATCCCTGGGCGTGGTAACCACATTACATCACCAGCCGCAGCCTCCATTGATGAACTGGTAGAAGCCTTTTTATCGGTTTTTCCAAAGGTGGTACGCTCGCCTTATATTATTTACGGACACAGTTTTGGTGCGGCAGTCGCCTTCCAGGTAGCTTATACTTTACAGGAAAGAGGTTTTCAACTCCCTGAAAAACTGATTGTAGCAGGACGCCATGCTCCTCATATGAAAGATCCAAATCCTATGAGCAGCGCCAGTACCGATGCAGAAATTATTGAAGAAATAAAAAAAATGGGCGGTACTCCGGATGTTATATTGAATCATCCAGAAATGTTACAGTTTACCCTTTCCCAACTAAGAGGAGATCTACGCACCCACGAATCCTTACAATACACAGGACAAAAACTTCAGATCCCTATTGAAGCCCATTGTGCAACACAGGACGATGCGACCAAAGAAATCATGGAGTACTGGAAAGAAGTGACTACAGATGAATTTCACATCAAAGAATTTGAAGGACACCACTTTTTTATTCAGGCATTGGGTGACACCTATCTGAATTCCCTGCTGGATACCATTACCAAAACAAGAAAATCACTCTCTTAAATTACTTCTCACTCATGACAACAGATTCAATTCATTATAAAACAACAACCCAGATCATCCATGACGGGTGGTGGCATATGGAAAAAATTCATATTTCCCCCGAAACATGGAAAGCTGTTCAGGAGCAATCGAATAAAAATCATCTAAAGCCTGAAATCCTATTGGCTTTTACAGCGGCACTTTCTTTAAAAACCTGGCTTGATCTAGCAGATCAGGATGCAGATGAACAACTCAATATCATCAGTAAAAATGATTTCTCATCCCTCTTGCTCAATCCTGTTCCTGAAAATATGATATGGAATCAAAGCTTCCTGAAATATTGTACGGATTTGAATGATTCTCTGGCTTCAGATCCCAATACATCGGCAGATTTGTTAACCAATGGATGTTCAGTGATTCTTCACCACGATTCATCAGATTTTAAGATTCCAATAATAACTTCTTCTGTTCTGATCACCATAACCATTGCTGAAGATGTACAAATCGAATGGTATGCTAAACCTGAATTTTTAAGTCAAGAAAGACTAAAATCTCTTGCCAACACCCACAAATATTTACTGGACTGGTCTTCCCAAGAGAACTGGGAACAATCTTTACCAGATCTTTTGTGTGAACAGGAAAGAACCGTGAGAAATGAAGTCAATCAAACCGAAACAGAAATTCAACCGGAACTTATTCATCAGGCTTTTTTCCAACATGCTTTACAAAATCCGGGAGATATTGCCCTTTATTGGGAGGATGACCAATCTGCCCAAATGAGCTATGGAGAACTGGCTGATAACTCATTAAAGCTATCACGTATTTTGGCTGATAACGGCGCTCAATCAGATAGCCGGGTGGCTGTTGTCTTACCTAAAGGACCCTCTCAAATTATTGCGGTGATGGGAATTTTAGGAAGCGGTGCGTTGTATATTCCGGTTGGGGTGGATCAACCTGCAGGTCGACAAGAAAAGATCTTTAAAAAGGCGCAAGTACAATTTATCGTTACAGATTCTTCAACCCTTTCTGATTTTCCTCATCTTAAAAATTTAGCACAGGAACAACACATCACCATCATCAATCTGGATGAAATCTCGGAGATAAATCCTTTAGAAGCCCCTGTCAATTCAAATGCAGATCAGCTGGCTTATATTATTTTCACTTCTGGATCCACAGGAGAGCCCAAAGGAGTGGAAATCACCCATGCCGCTGCGTGGAATACGATTCAGGATATCAACACAAAGTTTAACGTCACTGCTTCAGATCGTGCTTTAGCCATATCTGCTCTGGATTTTGACCTGTCTGTTTATGATATTTTTGGATTGCTGGCAGTAGGTGGATCTTTGGTGCTGATTCGTGAGGAAGAACGAAAAGAAGCTTCTCTTTGGATTAATTTGGTTGAAAAATATAAAGTAACAGTTTGGAATTCAGTTCCTGCACTTTTTGATATGCTGCTTTTAAGCTCATCAGCAGAAAACAATTTGTCAAGCCTTCGTTTGGTGTTGGTATCAGGAGATTGGGTAGGATTAGATTTAAAAGAGAGAATGCAGGAGAGGTCAGAAAACGGTCAGCTTATCGCTTTGGGTGGTGCTACCGAAGCCTCTATCTGGTCCAATTTCTTCCCCGTGAACGAAATTCAGCCTAACTGGAAATCAATTCCCTACGGAAAACCTCTTTCTAACCAAAAATACAGAGTGGTTAATTATTTGGGCATGGATTGTCCTGATGGTGTTACCGGAGAATTATGGATTGGCGGAAAAGGAGTCGCTTTTGGATATACCAACAACGAGGAACTTACCCATAGCCGTTTTGTGACTGTTGATGGGGAAAGATGGTACCGCACAGGTGATCTCGGACGCTATTGGAATGATGGTAATCTGGAGTTTTTAGGTCGTATTGATCATCAGGTAAAAGTAAACGGTTTCAGAATCGAATTGGGAGAAATTGAGTCTGCTCTGAAAACTTTTCCGGGAATAGCTCAGGCTACAGCAGCGGTAGTTTCCATTAACAAATCTGCCCATTTAATAGCAGGAATTGTTGGAGAACAAATGGTTGCTGTTGATGAAACAGATGATAATCCGCTTACAACTCCCTCTCCTACTGCCAAAGCTGAATATGAACGTCAAAAGCAGGTTGTTGCTCATTTCCTTTATGAATTATTAGATCTATCAAACCATACAATAAAAGGCCATGTTAATGATTCAGATCACATACTTCCAAAACAACCATTACCGATTCAGATCAAACAATTAAAATCTGAATTGATTAAAGAAACAGGTATTGCTGCTGAGCAGGTTCCGGTACTTGATATGTGGCTAAACTGGCTGTATCAGGAAAATATGGTAGCGGAAAAAGAAGGTCAGCTTCTATTCACTGAAGTAAATCCCATTGAATCTGATGACGCTTTCCTGAACACGTTCAAAGAAAAGCTCGATGAACGAAAGCCATTGCTTCGTCAGATTCTTTCCAATACTGTTCCTGCTGTGTCTTTACTTGATGATGAGCTTTTATCTCCTGAAATATTAAGTACCCACGATAAAAGTACCCTAAAAGCAATTGAATCTATTGCTGAAAAAATCAATCACGTAGCCCAACAATCGAAAAAAACATTGAAAGTAGCCATTCTGGGTGGACGTACTGGAGTTTTAACAGAAAAACTACTTCATGCCACTGAAGGAAATACCATTGAATATTCAGTAATAGATGAAGGTCGTGCTATGGTTCGCAGCTGCACCGACAGATTGTCTAAAGCAGGCTATCAGGTCAACGGAATTGAACTGAAAAACAATCAGGTGCCTGAGGAATACGGGTATCATTTTGATTTTGTGGTGGCTATCAATACGCTTCATCGTTTCCCTCAACCCGATCAGGGAATATTTATCAGTAATCTGCTTTTAAATAACGGGGGGAGACTTTTAGCTGCTGAAGCCGGATTATTAATGCCCATTGCTCTTGTCAGTTCGGGAGTTATTGATCGTGGATTCCAGCACTTTGATCTTCAGCGCAGGGAAATATTCAGTCCGATGTTAAATAAGGCATCCTGGAAGAATTATTTCCTGAAAACAGGCTTTACCAAGGTACTTGCCGAAGAAATAGAGGATTCTTTCTCCATTGTATATGATACATATTGTCCGGAAAACCGTCCTCAATTAAAGGAAACGCAGATCCTTTCTTACATTCAGACATTGCTTCCTCCTCACATGCTGCCCGAAAAATTGGTTATTCTTCCATGGATGCCATTGAGTGCCAATGGAAAAATAGACCGAAAATCATTTACCGAACTGGTAAAAAACATGATAGAAGCAGATGTTCGGAAAAGTACGGAAGATTTTGAAAAGCCAGCCAGTGAAATGGAAGAAGGTATTGCTGATATCTGGAAAGAACTTCTTGCACTGGAAGCCGTAGGAAGAAACGATGTATTCTTTGAAATTGGTGGTGATAGTTTATCAGCTACCCGTTTTCTGACAGAAGTAAAGAAACAGTTTGAAGTGAATCTTTCCCTGAGAGAATTATTCGGAGCGACTTTAAAAGATGTTGCCGCTAAAGTTCAAGTAGAACACGTAAGGCTGCAACAGGAATTGGAAACCATGGAAATAGGAGAAATTTAATTATGATAGGAATTATAGGAGGATACGGAGAAGTAGGTCATCATGCCTGCCTTACCCTACAACAATATGGCATTGGTCCGTTAAAAATAGGAGGACGTAATCCCGAGAAAGGAAAAGCAAAACAGTCTGATGTATTACCCGGAGCAATCTGGGAGCTGGTAGATGTAGAAGATGACGAAAGTATTGCCCGTTTTATTGCCGGCTGTGATCTTATCCTGAACTGCGCTGCCCCATCTCACCGCTATTCAAGGCGTATTGCCAAAATATGTTTGCAGCATCATGTCAATATGGTAGATGCAGGAATAGATAATGATTACCACAGCAATCCACTCGAAACCGGAGACAACATCATTGTATATGCTGCCGGAGCCACGCCTGGATTTTCAGGATTATTTCCGGTATGGTTCGGTCAGCAGTTTGATAAAGTTCATTCACTGCTTAGCTATTATGGAACTTCAGGACAGCTTTCAAAGGCTGGTGCGGAAGATTATCTGGAAGGCTCATTACATTCCAACAACGTTCCCCGTGCTGCATGGAGAAAAGGTATCGTTCCCAATGTTTTATTCCGAAAAAGCGGGGTTGAAATTCCCTTTTTCCCGGGAGAAGTCACTTTATTTCCCCTATTCGATGATGAAACGCAGCTGGTAGCCCAAAGACTTGAACTGGAAAACGGAGAATGGTACGCTGCTGTGGAAGGCGAAAAATCAATTGCAGCTCTTGACAGTGCCAGCTTTGAGTACAAAGCAAACCCAAAAACTATGATTGAAAAACTATGCTTTGCCGTAGAAATGGATACGCTTGGAAGAAGTCCCTATTTTATTCTCATGGTTCAACTGACCGGAGAATCAGAAAGTCAGGAAAAAACACAAACCGCCGTGTATGAAGTGGGCAAAATCATTCCTTTCTGTGGAAAAATAGCTGCGATCATCGTAAAAGCAGTATTGGACGGCAAACTAAAACCCGGGCTGCATCACACAGCTTCCATCAAAGATATTGATTATGTCATGGATCATCTGGAAAAAACAGATTCAAATCATACCATTCAAATCATTGACCATTCGATTGAAGAACTATCCGTTGAGGAAGAAGGAACATTATAAAAACTAAAAAATGAATACGATCAAAAAATATACATCAGGAAAAATAAGAACAGTCGTCATTGGCTCTACTTTCGGACAGTTTTATCTGGAAGCCCTCAGTACTCTGTCTGAAGATTTTGAGATCAAAGCCCTGATTGCAAGCGGCAGTGAACGATCAAAAAAATGTGCAGAAGCTTACGGAATCCCTCTTTTGAACAATATCACAGAAATCAACCCGGATGAGGTTGACTTGGCATGTATCATTCTCCGCTCAGGTGTTATGGGCGGGAAAGGAACCGAATTCGCCCTTTACTGCATGGAAAAAGGAATCCATGTGATACAGGAACATCCCATTCATCACAACGATCTCGCCACCTGTTTACGGGCAGCTAAATCAAACCATGTACACTTCATTACAGGGAACCTTTACGTTCATCTGCCGGCTTTTAAACGGTTTGCTGAGGTAGCTCAACATCTTTTTGAAACGAAAAAGGTGGCTTATATCGATATTGCATTAGCCACTCAGGTATCATTTCCTCTCGTTCAGATGATGATTGAATTACTTCCCAATCCAAGACCTTTAAACATCCATCATGTTTTAAAAGATTCCGGACCATTTCAGGTGCTTACAGGCGAATGGGGAGGTCTGCCTCTTACTCTTCGTGCCCATAATGAAGTTAATCCCAACGATCCTGATAACCATCAGCATTTACTGCATACCATTTCTCTCGGGTGCTCCGGAGGTACTTTATCTCTAACCGATACACACGGACCTGTTGTCTGGAAAGCCCAGCTTCATATTCCGCATAACGAATTGCTGAGAAATGTTTCTGCGGGAAATCACCTGAATGAAAAAAGTACCATGGTTTTAGGACCGGAATTCCCGCCTACTTATCAGGAAATTCTTCAGAAACAATGGCCAAGAGCTATTGGAAAGGACCTGCTCTCCATAAAAAGCTTTATCACAGGTGAAAAGAAACCGGAGCAGAGAGCTCATCTGGAATTACTATGTACCCGATTATGGCACGATCTGACCCACGCTTTAGGATCTCCGACATTAAGACCGGACGCATCGTATGAACAGATTGAAATCAACAAACTGATAGAACTTGCGAATAATATTCCAGCAGAACCGGAAGAAGTAAGTATCTCTTAACCCGTTCCTAGAATCAAAATAATATGAATAACCCTATGACAACCTCTATAGAATCCGTTGATGTTCAGGAGCTGATGAACACCATGCAAAAAAAGAAAATTCAGCTTTGGACTGAAGACGGAAAATTAAAATTCAAAGCTCCGAAAGGAGTAATGGACCCGAGTGATCTTGAACTTCTCAAAGAAAATAAAACTCAAATCGTAAACTTTCTGGAGTCTGAAAATAAGACCATTACCATTCAGAATGACCTACCAAACCGCTATAGACCATTTCCCCTTACTGATGTACAGTCAGCATATCTTCTGGGAAGAAATCCAGGATTCAGATACGGAGGAGTAGCCTGCCATCTTTATATGGAATTAAAATACAATGTATTAGACCATGAGCTTGTAGAAAACATATGGAACAGGTTGGTTCAAAGGCATGAAATGTTAAGAGCAACCGTAAGCAATCAAGGTTTTCAGAGCATTCAGCAGGAAACCCCACGCTTCAAAGTAAGCTATAAGGATGTTTCTTCATTAGCAGCCCAGGAACAGGTTTCTGCTCTTGAAGAAGTACGTGACCGCATGAGCCATAGGGTGTATGATACTGAGCAATGGCCATTATTTGATATTGCGGTAACGACAACACAGCCGAAACAGAAAAAAGAATCTGTTCTTCATTTCTCCATGGAATTTCTGATTGCAGACTGGATCAGCATGTGGATGTTGATGGCAGAATTTGAAAAACTATATTTCAATCCTGACACCCAGCTTACCCCATTAAGCCTTAGTTTCAGAGATTATGCCATCGCAGAAAGAGGAATACGCGAAACGTCGGCTTATGCCAAAGACCGAAACTATTGGCTGAACCGTGTGGAAACATTACCGGCAGGTCCTACTCTTCCTGTATCCCGCAGAGAAAACACCTCCTCCAATCACTTTACCAGGAACAGTACACTTATTGAAAGAAAGAAGTGGGAAAACTTTAAAACAATAGCCAATTCTCATGGGATCACTCCTACTTCAGCAGTAGCCACCGTCTATGCTTCCGTATTGGAACGCTGGAGTGAAACAGCTCATTTCTGCCTTAATCTTACAGTACTGAACCGTATGCCTCTTCACCCTGAAGTCCATCAGATTGTGGGTGACTTTACTTCTGTAAGCTTGCTCGAGGTGGATTACAGGGAACCAAAAATCTTCAGTGAGATGGCAAAGAATATGAATATTCAGCTGTTTGACGATTTGGATCACCCATTGTTTACAGGTGTTGAGGTACTTCGTGAAATGACTAAAAAACAACAGAACGGAAGAGTCCTTTTACCCGTTGTACTTACGAGTGCCATCGGATTGCTTGATACCGGTGATGATGCCGGATTAAAAGGACAAATCGGTGATTATAATATCAGCCAGACCCCACAGGTATTCATTGACTGCCAGGTGGTGGATACAGCACAAGGACTTTCTGTTAACTGGGATACCCGCGATGGTATTTTCCCGGAACATATGATCAACGATATGTTTTCAACCTTTGAAACCCTTCTCAACGAACTGTCAGATCATCCCGAATCATGGCATAAAAAAGAACTGGTTTCGTTACCTGTAAGACATCAACAGGAAAGAGATCAACTGAATCATGAGGCTGCAACACTACCGGAAGCATTACTCCATGAACCTATCCTCAAAAACTTCAAAACATTTGCTGATAAAACAGCCATCATTGATCAATATGGTTCGTTTACCTATAAAGATATAGAACAAAAAGCAGCTACTATCGCCTTACAATTAAAAAAACTGGGCTGTAAAGAACAGGATAAGGTAGCTATTACCCTTCCCAAATCTCATCATCAGGTAGCTTCGGTATTGGCAGTACTTGCATTAGGTGGTGTGTATGTTCCTATAGACCTCAACCAACCTATTGATAGACGAACTAAAATTATTAAAAATGCAGATATTAAATATGTTCTGACTTCCGAAGAAATCAATCAGCAAGGATATGGAGTAGAAAACGCTGTACATATTATTACTGTAGATTCTTTACAAGATTATAAAGAAACCAACCTTGAAGAAATTTCTGAAAGCATCAGACAGGATTGCAATGTCCCGGCTTATGTAATCTATACCTCAGGGTCTACGGGTGAACCTAAGGGTGTGGTCATCTCCCATTTAGGAGCAGTGAACACGATTGAAGATATCAACAGACGCTTTAATATTAATGAAAAAGACAGCGTTCTTGCTTTATCACAACTCGGTTTTGATTTATCTGTGTATGATATCTTCGGACTGCTCGGACTTGGCGGAACTATTGTCTACCCTCACCCGGACCGTCAACGTGATCCTTCCCACTGGCTGGAATTGATGCAAAACCACCAGACAACAGTTTGGAACACTGCCCCAGCCCTTATGCAGATGTTTGTCAATTTCCTTGAAACGGAGAAACAGGAGGTCAGCGCTTCTTTAAGGTATTTCAGAATTGCTTTATTATCAGGAGACTGGATTCCTTTAAACCTTCCTGATACTTTGAAGCAGTTGGTTCCTTCGGTACAGCTTATCAGCCTTGGTGGAGCTACGGAAGCTTCTATCTGGTCTAATTTCCATATTTATAAAGGGTTACAGTCGGATTGGAACAGTATACCCTATGGCAGACCACTTTCCAACCAGGGTTTCCGTATTCTGGATGAACAATTGAGAGATTGCCCGGAATGGAAATCAGGAGATTTATTTATCACAGGTTCCGGACTTGCCTTGGAATATTTCAATGATCCTGAACTTACGAATGAACGTTTCTTTTCACATACTTCTGATGGTGAAAGAATGTACAAAACCGGAGATCTGGGCAGATATATGCCTGGAGGTGAAATTGAATTTTTAGGAAGAAGAGACAAACAGGTCAAAATAAGAGGTCACCGTATTGAATTAGGTGAAATTGAATCTGCATTAACCTTACATACTGATGTTTCCAATGCAGTAGTAATTGCAAAAACTCATACTGAAAACAATAAAATAAAAACCTTATTTGGGTTTATCGTTCCTTCAGGAAATCAATCTGAAACCGATGTTAGTTCCGAAATACTTCAGTTTCTAGGCAAAAAAGTACCTGCTTATATGGTTCCTTCCCATATTCAGGTCATTGACAAAATTCCGGTGACCGTCAATGGTAAAGTGGATATCAAAAAGTTGGAGGAACTGTGCATTATCGACACCGGCAAAACCACTTCAGACAGCCAGGATTTTAAGGATGAACTTGAAAAAACGATCCATGATCTATGGGCTGCTTCCCTTGGTATTGACCATATTAACATTCATCAGAACCTTAATGATTTTGGTGCCGATTCTCTGATATCAGCGCAGATGGCTGGAAAACTACGTGATATTTTTGCTGAAAAAGGACAAAACAATATGACTTTTGATCTTATTCTAAGACAGATCCTTACCGCTCCTACCATTGCAGATCTTGCAGACTTCTTCCGCGAACAGTCTCAAAATACAGAAGTTCAGAAGAAAGTGAAGGAAACTAAAAAGACTACCCGTATCGGAACGCTTACCCATTTTGGAGGAAATACAGCGGAAGTACATCGTATTATTCTTCATGCCGGAGGGGGAACGCTTGAAAGGTATAAACATCTGATCCGTGAAATGGTGAATCAGAATTCCGGAGCGGTATATGGAGTTTCAGTTGGAGATTTTGATGCTTATTGTGCGATAGAAAGTGATCAACTGGTGGAGCGTATTGCAGATGATTATTGTTCTTCCATTATTGAAAATGGGGCAAAAAAGGTACAACTTATCGGCTATTCCATTGGAAGTATGATTGCTGTGGAAATGGCAAGAAGACTGAGTGAAAAAGGAATTGAAGTCATTGATCTTTGTATTATAGATGCCATTCGTGTTCCGTTCAAAGTATATGATGATCTTTTTGTAGAATTCCGTTTCCTGCCGAATTTAGGAATTACTCCTGCGGATGCCGGTTTTGGAGAGATGAACGGAAAACTTTTCATGGATTGGGTAACCCATACATTACAGGAAAATAAAAATGAGCTTCCGGAAGGGGCTATTTTCAATTTCCAAGGCAGCAAGGAATTGGTGCAGGTAAGTTCAGTTTTCAACAATATGAAAGCAGTCAGTCAATCCGAGAGATTTGATGCTTATCTTGATGCGATGAAACGCTTATCCGGACGTGAAATGCCAAAAGAATTGTTGGAAAGAACCTATGGTACGTTTGCCCAAAACTTTAAGGCTTCCCGATTTGTTTCTCCGCCTTATTTTGGGGACATCCGATATTTTAAAGCCAAAGATCAGCGTACCACAACGGCTACGGGAATCAATGATGATATTGTTGAATTATGGTCTGAAATCAGTCTTGGAAAACTTCATCTCACAGACATTGAAGGGGACCATTTGGGTTGTGTGGGCGAAGAATATGCTCCTAAGTTGGCAGGTTATTTAGGTCAAATTTAAAATCAGTAAAAAATGAAAAATTTACCAGATAATTTACAAGCCGCTTATTTTGATGTGGATGGTACATTAGCCAAAAGCAATATTGTAGAACCCCTGCTGTATATAAAAAAACAAAGCATGTCGCCTTTCAGATACCGTTTCTGGAAGGCTATGCTTCCCATTCGTTTTGTGTACTGGACGATACTTGATAAAATCAGCCGTGAAAAGTCAGCAGCTTCCATCTACCGACAGTATAAAGGTATTACCATAGAAAAAATGAATGTATTAAAAGTTCAATGTTATCAGGAAAAATACAGAAAAAAAATTTTCCCGAATGCGCTTGATACTATTAATTTATTAAAAGAGCAAGGCGTTCCGATTGTTTTAGTATCCGGCTCTTTAGATATCTTTTTACAACCTTTGGCAGAAGAATTGGGTACAGAATTACTTGCATCCCGTTTGGAATCTAAAAACGGAATCTATACAGGAAATCTTGAAGGCATTGCTGTTACCGGAAAACAAAAAGTTATTTTGATCAATAAACATGCTCATCAAAACCAGCTTGATTTGGGAAAGTGTGCATCTTTCGGAGATTCGAGTGATGATATTCCTATGCTGAGTTCTGTAAAATATCCTTTCGTTATCAACCCTGACAAAAGATTGGAAGTATTTGCTCAAAAAAACAATTGGAAGTCCTTAATCTGGTCATGATATGTATATCTACTGTGTACAAATTAACCAAGCTTTAGATGAAACTCCATTTCAGGAAATAATACGGTATATTTCTCCTGAAAAAAAAGTAAAAATCCAACGATTTCGGAAACCTATTGATGCGATGAGGTCTTTACTGGGAGATCTGATTATACGATATATTTTATGTAAACATTATGGTTTTCATAATGATGAAATACAATATGGCTATCTGGAATTTGGTAAACCTTACCTTGTGCAGCATCCGAATATTCATTTTAATATATCTCATTCCGGCGATTGGATTGTTGGTGTAGTTTCAAACGATTTAGTGGGAATTGATATTGAAAAAGTAACCCATATGAAGGAGAATCTTTCTTCAATGGTTTTAACAGATAATGAAAACAAAAAACTTCAGGCACTTAATGAATCGGAAAGAAATTTATCTTTTTTCGAATTATGGACTCTGAAAGAAAGCTATGTAAAATCCACAGGATCAGGTTTATCTGAAGGATTGCATACTTTGGAAATTTCAATGAACAACGGCATCATCCGTATGAAAAAAAATGAACAACCTATTCATGCTTATTTTGAAATATTGGACTCTATAGAAGGTTATAAATTTTCATTATGCTCTCTTTCTCAAAGTATGGATCGAAAAATCAAGCTATTTTCATATCATGAATTTAAGGAAGAGATAATAGGTTTTTTAGAGACTTCAAGTATCAGAAGCAGTAAATTTTGAATATGTAAGTTCGCTTAGCCACAAGCCTGTTTTCAGATGTCCGCTTGCATACATTCCTACATTGGTGACAATGATTAAGATCTTCAATGTGCTCATATTTAAAATTTTAAAGCTTTGCTTCTAAGGTATTTCTTAATAATTTTTTTGAGGCTTTGAGGGCTCAAATAATTTAGTTAAACGTAGCTCTGAACTCTAATGGTGAAACAGAAGTACGGTTTTTAAATAAACGATGGAAAGACTGTGGATGCTCGAATCCTAAATGATAAGCAATTTCAGATACGGACATTTCAGTTGTGGACAGCAATTCTTTTGCTTTTTCTATCAATCTGTTCTGAACGTGCTGCTGCGTAGTCTGCCCTGTTTGTACCCGAAGCATATCACTCAGATAATTGGCACTCAGGTTCAGTTGTTCTGCAATAAAGTGAACGGTAGGAATCCCGTTAATAATCAGTTGATCATTTTTAAAATAATCATCCAGCAAACTTTCCAGCCTTGAAAGAAGATCATTATTAACCTTTTTTCTGGTTAAAAACTGACGGTTATAAAAACGATCACAATATTTCAGTAACAGATCAAGATTAGACACCAATAAATCCTGGGTAAAAGAATCCATATTCGCTTCTATTTCCTGTTCTATATTTTCAATGATATCCATAATGGATTTCTCTTCTTTTTCAGAAAGATGCAGAGCTTCGTTTGTCGCATAAGAGAAAAAGCCATAATCCTTAACTATGGATGCTAAAGGATAGCCCTGAAGAAAATCAGGATGCACAACCAATACAAATCCTTTGACGCTATTCAGCAATATATCCTCAAACCGTAATACCTGATGAGGTGCAATAAAGTACATGATTCCTTCATCAAAATCATAATACTGCTGTCCGTATTTACATTTTCCTCCGGCGCAGTCTTTTTTAAGAGCTATAACATAAAAATCCGTTATAATGGAACTTAAAATAGTTTCCGGTTCCAGTTTCACATCATCAAAACTGAACATGCTGATCAGAGGATTGGATGTTTTTTTCAATCCTAAAGATTTATGCAAAGCACTTATTGATGAAACTTTGATAGGAGTTTTCATAATTTTCTCTTTTTTTTCCACTAAAATCTATGTGGTTTAAAATAAAACAGCTAGTAATCATCACTAAGTTACAGTTTTTATTATTTTCCTAAAAACTGTTCATCTTTAATCTGATGAATACCCTCTTTATAAGTGGTCACTTGGAACTCAGGAAATCTGTTTCTGAATTTTGAATCATCAAATATATTATCGTGTTCATATCTTGGAAGCAATTCCAACAGTTCTTTTACCCGTTGATTAAATAAAGAACCTATCTTAAAGAAAAACTTAGGAATCACGGAATATTTCAGATCTTTACCATAAATATCGGAAGCTATTCTTATGAATTCATGATATGTGGGATGGCTTTTATCAACGGGGAGATGCCAGGTTTGTCCGTATGCATCAGGTGTATTTCCAATTAACGCTGTCGCGCGGCTTGCATCCGGTGTCCAGATCAGACTTCTTTTTTTACGATCACTCAAAGGAACTTTAAGTTTTTTTCCTGCTTTAATATTGTTAAAAACCAAAGTATTGGTAATGCTCTGTGTTTTCCCAGGACCATAAAATTCAGGAGCACGACAAATTACGGCTTCTAATTCTCCTGATTCTATTTCCTTCAAAACCATTTCTGCCATATTCCTTCTTATTCTACCCTTTCTTCCTACCGGATCAAATATTGTTTTTTCTGTTAAAACCCTATCATCCTGCGGATACATATACGTGTTATCAAAGAACACCAATTTTGTCCCATTGATTTTACATGCCTCAATTACATTTCGGAGTATAAGCGGGAACTGTTTTTCCCAAAGATCTGAACTTATTGGAAGTCCTAAAGTGAAATAAGCAATCTTACTACCCTTTACAGCTTCAATAGCTTTTTCACGAATCGATAAATCTGCTGAAAACACTTCATCTGTGTCATTCACTTTTTGAGCATTTCTACTGACAATACGAATATCTGATGTAAAATTTCGTTTTAATTCTCTTGCCAGTTCTTCGCCAATCTGCCCGTTGGCTCCTAATATTGTTTGCATATTATTTTATTTTTATTAAAAAATCATCATGTTATTTTAATATGACAAAGTTCTGAAGAATGGAAACAAATGATGTATCTCAATTAAGGAAAGTTGTAACAGAATCTCTGTTTTGGAGAAACGGTTTGGTAATTTATACTTTTTTTAACGCAATTTTTTTTTGAGGGTAATGTATATTTTAATATTGCAAAGAGTTCGATTTTGTCGATGATCAAGCAGCTCGGATATGAGTATGCTTAGATAGAATCAATGAAATTGATTCACTCTTTGCTCGCTCAATATATAAACAGTCAATAGATAAGCCTTTGCGTTTAAAAAACAGTCAATCTTACGAAAATCAAGTAATTATTCATCGTATAAAAAACAAATAGCACCATTCGAAAATGATGCTATTATATCTTATCTCTAAGGAATTATTAATTAGAATTACTTTAATTCCTGATTTGCTTTCTGTACAAAATCATTCCATTGTGTATTGAGATATTGTATAGACTGCTGTTTTTCATTTTTACTTAAAGAAGAATAATTAATTGAATTGAAGACCAGTTTTTTCAAAGCTTTGACATCCAGTTCCCAATATACAAAAGCGACCCAAAAATCATAACTTAATCCTTCATAGCCATATACGGAAGGATCATCACTATTGATAGAACACTGTATTCCGTTATTTAATAAAACTCTTGCAGGGTGATTTCTCAAATCGCTTACATATCCTAAAACCTGATTACTGATCGGGCTTACCTCAACCAGCTTACCATTCTCTCTGATCAGCTCCATAGATTTTGGAAAATAAATCAGGTTCAGCCCATGACCAATCCTTTTGTTATTCAATAAGGTAACATCGAGTACATTTTTATTGAAAATAGAATTGCTTTCTCCGGCATGAAGGAATAAAGGCATTTCCAACCCCGATTTCGCGGTCATTTCATTCAATTTAGTCCAATTTTTCTGGAAAGAATTGATGCTGTTTCCAGCTGCTTCATCAGCAACAAGATCAAACCCGGAAATCATGTCAGGAAATTTTTTTTTAAGCTTAAGAGCTATTTCCAACTGATTTTCAATACTATCTGAGTCTAAAAATTTAAAGCTTGAATAAATTAATTTCAGGCTAAATTGTGGTTCAGTCTGACGCATTTGCTTAACAATATCCTGTAAATCTGTAATCGTCTTTTCCAAAGGATATTTTCCATGCTGAAAATCATAAAGCTCATCAAAGACGTATCTGATCTCCACATGATGTACTTTATCTTTGGCTAAATCCTGAAAGCCTTTTAAATAATACTCTTTAAAGAAAGGACGGTAAGGCAATAACAGATTGATACGTTTAAAACGTTTCTCAAATTCTATCCAGTAATCGGTATAAGTACACAGATTGTCACGCTTTAAAAGAAGAAGTTCTAATAATTCTTTTTCAAAACCTGCATTGGAATTTAATTTTTGATCTAGGCTGACAAATCCTTTCGGTACTTTTCCTGCTTCAAAAAAAGCTAATTGTCCGAAAATAAACTGATCATTATCTTTTTGATCATAGACGTAGCATTCTTTATATTTTCTTGCGTTTGCAATGATCCATTTTGCATCGGTTACCCCGCCGCTATGGGTGTGTAATAAACCTCCTTTAGGCATTAACTGTAGAATATTGAACAGTTTGCTATTTTCTATTAAAGGTTTTAATTCATTAAAAGAACTGTTATATATAGATATTCTTTTACTTTCCGTATCGTGAAGAAGTTGTTTTCTGAGTTGGAATAATTTTTTATCCAGCATCTGTTCAGACTCGGACAACTTTATATCTGCATCAAAAGAGAGTGCCTGATTCGCTTTATCTAATTGCGTCCAGTCCTGTTGATATGAAGATTTTTCAATCTTTTTTTGGGCTCCCAACAGAGGAAATCCCAACATTAAAATATAGGTAAGGTATTTTCTCATAATAATTAGTAACCTGTATCCGACAAAAAAACTTTTGTCTATACAGTTTTCAAAAATATAATTATTTTTTTTTGTAAAAGTGTTTCAATCTGAAAAAAACAAATGATAAAACTTTTAACGGTGTATTTTCATTTTCTATGCTTCATCCCTAGCCCCGATAGTAACGGTTACCCCGCAGCATGTGTAAGCCATAGCACTGGCGCGAGGAGTATGAGTGGATAGCGGGATAAAGCTTCCTAAAAAAGGAAATCGGGCGTAAAATACACAAAAAGTCTATAAAAACAATAGACTTATAGTATTAATTTTTATTCATGGCATAAATTGAAACTTTTTTAAACAATTTTTACAAAACCACTAAAACCACGCAAAAATTTAATAATCAACAAAATACATCATTTAATAAATGGAAAATTATGACATTTTTCAATTACCCCACTAAATTAGTAGACTAATATGATTTATCTCATATCCTATTTTAACAAAGCTTTATGAATTATTAAATAATTTTGACCCAGTTAAAAAAAATATAAACTCTATTCTCATGAATAAGAATGACTTTAATTCTTACCAATACACTATCAAGGCTGTAGTTTCTGTTCAACAAAAGAGTTGTACAGAGAAAAGCTCTTCATTACACAATACCTTTTCTAAAGACATGTGTTTTGGATCTATGATGTGTAAGATGATGATGCCATAAATCCTCTAAGAAATATGCACATTATTGTAGGAATTAAAGCCCGATAAGCTCAACGCCAATTTAATCCGGGTACACCTCCTCTATTTTAACATTTTCTTTCTGACACCTCCTCAAAAAAGGAGGCTGGGGATCTATTTTTCCTATTGGGAAAGATAAGGAGTGAAACTCAATTCAATTTTTTAAACCTAAGATTAATATAATGAGAAAAAAACAATGCAAACTTGGTGTATTGGCTGTACTCTTATTCGCAGAATATGGCTTTGCACAGAAAAAAGACAGTCTTTCCCAAGAGACTTCCATCAAAGAAGTGGTGGTAGTAGCTTTCGGAAAACAAAAAAAGGAAGAAATAACGGGATCTGTACAGTCTTTAAAGGCTAAAGATCTTTCTAATCTTCAAAATGGAAATGTTCTTCAGGGAATTGGTGGTAAGGTTGCCGGTGTACAGGTAATTTCTTCCGGACAACCAGGTTCCAAACCTACGATAAGAATGAGAGGGATAGGCTCCATTAATGCTTCAAGTGATCCGTTAATTGTACTGGATGGAATTCCGTATAATGGTGATCTGAACAGTATTTCTTCTGCAGATATTGAGAGTATTTCCTTTCTTGAGGACGCTTCATCTAATGCTTTGTATGGTTCCAGAGGGGCTAATGGGGTAATTATCGTTAATACCAAAAGGGGTAAGAATAAGAAACTTACTATTGAAGCGGATGTAAAAACCGGGGTCAATTTCAGATCTATTGCGGATTATTCGGTATATACTTCGCCTCAGGATTATTATACAGCTTATTATAACAGAGCCAGAATCGGGGAAATTGCAAAATCTACGCAACCGGGAGCAGTACCTTCCGGAACAACGCCTCACGCAGCAGGGCTCGCTGCACTTAACGGATTGGGATATAATGTTTATAATGTTCCTTTTAATCAACTCATCGCTGCGGATGGTACTTTTAATCCGAATGCAAAATTACTTTATCAGGATAATTGGAAAAAACTACTTTTTAAGCCCGCTTTAAGGAGGGAAGCTACTGTTGGAATCAATGCCAGTGGTGATCAAGTAAAATCATATACCTCATTAAATTACCTTGATGACAAAGGGTATCTTATTTCTTCAGGTTTTGAAAGATTCGGGATCAGATCGAATGTAGACTACTCTATCACTCCAAAATTAAAGTTGACATCTGCACTTTCTTATACGTACAGTAAGCAGAATTTTGGGGAAACGGGAGGTTTTTCAAATCCCTTTCAGTTTGCCAGAAATATTGCTCCTTTTTACCCGGTTTTCCTGAGGGATGATAATTACCAAAGACTTTATGATACCCATGGAAACGCTTTGTATGACTATGGAGACGGGCAAGGTCCTAACGGAGGTACAAGGTCTTATGCTGTTTTTGAAAATCCTGTAGGGAATCTTCAGCAGGATAAGTCTCAAACTGTAAGCAATATCACCAATGCTAATTTGGGATTAAATTATGAAATTATCAACGGGTTAGATTTCACCTACAACTTCGGGGCTTATCTTGAAAACCTGAGAAACCTTCAGTTCGGAAATACGGTGGGGGGAACTTCTTCATCTGTGGGAGGAACAATTTCTCAGGAATCTATATTTAATTACACTCTGAACCATCAGCAATTGCTTACATATCAGAAAAAATTCGGAAAACATAGCTTCAATATTCTTGTAGGTCATGAGCTGAACAAAACAAAGAATGAAGGTTTTTCAGGGTCTAAGCAACAACTTTTATTGCCTACATCGCCATCTTTTGATAATGCTGTAAAAATCACAGATCTGTCAGGAAACGGGTATGAATATGCTGTGGAAGGGTATTTCTCAAGGTTATTGTATAATTATGAAAATAAATATTTCTTTAATGCCAATGTTCGTAGAGATGGTTCTTCGGTTTTTGCACCAGAGAGCAGATGGGGTAATTTTTATGGATTAGGGCTTGCATGGAATGTTGCCAAAGAAGATTTCCTTAAAGACAACACGGTCATTAATGCCTTGAAATTGAAAGCTTCTTACGGGCAACAAGGGAATGACAATATTCTTCTTACTAACCTCACAAGAGATTATTATGCTTATCAGGATATCTATGGAATCAACAATTTTGGTGATGGTAAACCCGTACTTTCACTTCAAAAACAAGGAAATAGAGACCTGAAATGGGAAACTTCCAAAAATTTCAATGCTGGTTTTGAGCTTTCTTTACTGAACAACAGAGTGAATGTAAATGCAGATTATTTTGAGAGAAAAGTATCAGATATGATCTATACGCTTCCTTTGCCTATCTCGAATTCCGGATCTTATGTAAAGTATGGTAACATCGGAGATATGTATAACAGAGGGGTTCAGGGTAATATCAGTGTAGATATTCTTCGCAATGAAAATATTCAGTGGAATTTCTATGCGAATGCAACTCACTACAAAAACAAAATCACCAGATTACCCGCCGAGCAAAGAGCTACAGGTTTGGTTTCAGGATTGTTTATCCTATCTGAAGGTGGTGACCGATATACCTATTATCTGAAAGAGTTTGCAGGGGTAAATCCTTTAAACGGAGATGCTTTATGGTATAAAAATTCTTACAATCAGGCTACTCAACAGGTAGAAAAAACCGTTACCAATAATTTTAAGGAGGCTACTGATTATAATACAGGAAAATCTGCAATTCCGAAAGTATATGGTGGATTTGGAACTGATATTACTTACAAAAGAGTAAATCTGTCTGTGAATTTTGCTTATCAGTTTGGCGGATATGGATATGACAATATCTACAGAAGTTTATTCCATTCTGACACCTATGCATCCAACTATTCTACGGATCTTGACAAAACCTGGACTCCTGAGAATACATCGGCTGCCCTACCTCGTGTAGACCTTACCTCAACCAACCAGAATGAGAACTCTACGCTATATCTGATCAAGTCTGATTATATCAGTCTTCAGGATGTAACATTGTCTTATCAGCTGCCTGATGACTTTGCGCAACAGGCTGGTTTATCGGGGCTAAAGGTATATGTAACAGGAAATAACCTTTATCTATGGTCCAAAAGAAAAGGATATGATCCGAGAGCTTCATTAACAGGGGTATCTGATGCCTACAAATACTCTTTATTATCCAGTGTTTCCCTAGGTTTTAAACTAACATTTTAAAAGAAATTATGAAAACGATAAAGTACTTTATAGCAGCTATAGCCGTAGGACTTCTTACCAGTAGCTGTGCTAATGATCTTAATACTTTGCCAGAAGGGAATATTTCCGGTGAACAATTGAACGACGATCAATCAAAGCCGGAAAAAATCCTTGGTGGAATATATCTTGACCTTAGAAGTAATGGTGCGGGAGGAACTACTTCTCACTCAGACTTCGGAATTATGGGAATAAAAGCGGGAGCAGATTTAATGTCTAATGACGTGATTCAGGCGAAAAACCAGCATTTGGGAATGTTTTATAATTATGAAGCTACCAATGCAAGTAACATCGCTTCGGAAATTGTATGGACTACTTTTTATTCAAGGATATTTGTAATCAATAAGCTTCTTGATGATTTAAAGAATGATTCCGAGGCTAAAAATAAGGCAATTAAAGGTCAGTTATTAGCGTTAAGAGCATACTCTTATTTCTATTTGGTTCGTTTTTACGCTAATGATTTCAAAGCACATCAATCTGAACCGGGGCTTCCATTGGTTCTTACCAGTGCCAATCCAAGTCAGGGACTTCCAAGGTCTACAGTAGCTGAGGTATATACTCAAATTTCTAAGGACATAGAAGAATCTATCAACCTGCTGGATGGTTTTGCACGTCCTTCCAGAGCACAAATTGACCAGAGAACTGCTAAAGCGATTGCCGCTGAGGTCTTTTTACAAACGGGTGATTATACAAAAGCTGCAAAATATGCTGGTGAAGGAAAACAAGGTATTGCTTTGATGACTGAAGATGATTATACCAATACAGGATTTTCAAGCATTAATAATCCTGAAGTGATCTGGGGATTCCATAACACAATTTCTACGATAAGTATTGGAAATTATTATGCATCTTTCTTCTCAATGTTTGATAATACCAATGAAGGATATGCAGGAGCGGCTCAAATTTATAAGCAGATTGACAAACGTCTGTATGATGCAATTCCTGATACGGATTACCGTAAAAAAGTATTCAATGGCAGCCAGAGTGCAAAGTATACATTTAACGGAAAAACAAAAAATTACCCTGCCTATGTAAGCTGGAAGTTTAAAGATCCAAGTCTTTTTGAAGGTGATTATATCTACATAAGAGCTTCTTCTCTATATTATGTGGAAGCTGAAGCATTAGCTAGACAGGGCAGAGAAGCAGAGGCTAGACAGGTATTATTTGCTATTGCTTCTAAAAGAGATCAGGCTTATACCTTATCTACGAAAACAGGAAATGAACTGATCAATGAGATCATTCTTCAGAAGAGAATTGAACTTTGGGGTGAAGGATATGCATGGTTTGATATGAAACGATTAAATATTCCTTTGGAAAGAGCCTATACAGGAAGTAACCACACATTTGGAAAGTTTAACCTTACAACGGATAAATTCAGATTCCAGATACCGAATAAAGAGATTAATAATAACCCACAAATCAAACAGAATGAATAAATAAAACATCAGCAAAAACAATTTTAATATATTTCAAGCAAGACGCCGTTTAACAGTAAACGGTGTCTTTTTTGTTCGGTTTTAAATGAAAAATCCACCTCAGCGCGAGATGGATTTAGATATAATTAAAAAGTTTTTTAATCAAATTTGATAAACATATGATCAAAGTTCAACGTCATTTTTTTAAATTGTTTAATCACATCCTGTCCGATATTTCCATACACAGTTTCTTTGTTAATTTTGGTCTTCAAAACACTGATATTCTTCAATAAAATCGGTTTTCCAAGGATATGAAAAGTATGATCTACTTTAAAGCCGTCATGTTCTATTTTTCCTCCTGCTCCACCCATTCCGATCTTTGTCAACTGATATTTTGCATCCATATTTTTTTTATTTTCCAGATAAAAAGGAGCATAAAGAATGGTATGATCAGCTCCCGTATCAAATGAAAAGTGTTTTCCATCTATAAAAATAAGTGGCGATAAACCATCAATTGCCATATTGGAAGGGAAGTTAATTGTAGTTTCTTTCTCTGGAACGATAAAATAATCATCTTGGGTAAGCTGTACTTCTTTCAATGCTTCAATCACCGGAAAACCAAGAATCCCATTGATCTGGTAATTGATCTGCGGAAAGCTGAGTGCTGAATCTTCAAACACAAGAAATACAGCATTTTCCACTACAATATTTCCCAAAACCATTTTTTTACAAACAGCAAGATTTGCTTTAATGGATTTTCCTGTAATGGCATCCACATCAATATCCGCCGGAATGATTTCCAATTTTAAACGTTGAGCTGCAGAAGCTGAAATCGTAGAAATATTAGCACCGGTATCAAAAATAAAATTCATGGAATCTTCCCCAACGTTTATTTTTAAGTTTTTAAGCCCGGCAACATCTTTTTCCATTTTCAAGCGAGTATCTCCATTGATGGAAACTTTTTGTTGAGGTACATTTTCGAGCGCTGTCCAGATCTTCAAAGTATTCTTTACATCATCTTTTTCTTCTTCCGTAAGCAGATGAGCATATTTATCCAACGTGGTATTTCCTGCTTTTTTCGCGCCAGCATAATCATACTGTTTCATACAATTGTCTTCTTTAATACGCCAGATTTTAAGCATAAGAGAATCCGGTAAGCTTGATTTTCCAGTCTCCAGCTTTTCAATCTTCAGATTGGACTCTTTGGGTTTATTGAAAGCGTTATCGAGAACCGCTTCTGTAAAATACTGATATTCTGAAGGCAGCTTTTTCTTAGTGGTCACAAAGATTTCACGAGCTTTAAAAAAGTTCTTCTGTTTGATCTGAACATAGAGACTTTCAAATGTTGAATGATGAACCTGTCCGTAACTTATGGCAGATACCAAAATCATAACAGGTAAAACGGTTAAACGGAAAATTGTAAGCATTATCTATTTTTTATTTTTTTATTAAAATTATTTTACTTTTTGGTAAGAAATTTATACCGAACGATCACAATATCAAGAATCCCGGCAAACAGATAGTAGAAGCCACCAAACAGCATATTCATCAAAATATCCCTGTCCGAATACCATATCAGGAAAGACAATGAAAGAATGAGTGTCACAAACCACAGGAGAAGCTTTGCCGCAAAAACACCTGCAACCCTGGCTGCCATTTCTTCATCTTTGATCATTTTTGACTGAAAAAGACATTGAATCAGTGTAAGAATGCACCCATAAAAGAGTTCCTTTTGATCAAATAAATCAAAACTATAAAAATACAGCAAAGGTACCGCAGCCATCAACGCCCAGGCAAGAAACTTAATAAAAAAGCTCCCTTTAAATTCTTTGGAAAAAATGATTGCAGAAATCATAAATAAAGGATAAACCATAAATACAGAATACAGCATGTATTTATAAGTCAGAAGCTCTCCCGTAACCTTTCCGTTGGAGAGCCAGAACAGCCGGAAATATAGAAACGACAGATAAAATGAATTCAATCCGAAAGCAATAGGCACTACTCTATGTTTCATAAAAAATCGGTTATAAATCTGTTAATCAACTTCAGTCTTATCATCCATAAGATATTGGGGTAATTTATAAAAAAAGCATGAATCTCCCAGCATAATATTATAAAGAAAAATGACACCATTATTTAAATGATGCCATTCCTACAATTTGATTATCAATAGTATTAATCTTATTACTTATCTGATCAGTGAAAATACAAACAAATGTTTGATAGGTTTTATGCTTATAATCATAAAGCCTATGAGAGCTAAACGTTTATTATTTCTAAAAAGTATGTTAAGGGAGAAATTTCTGTTATTTCAACACTTTAGGCTTTATTTCTTTAATGATTATTTCCTGAAGCTTTTGAGGTTCTGTATTGAAGATAGTATGTCCGGATTCCCTGAACCAGAAGATTTTTTTGTCTTTCGTTTTTAAAAATTGATAATAATCTTCGGCAATGGTATAATAAGACTGATTATCACCACTTCCTATAAAAAAGTAGACAGGGCATTTAATTTCCGGAACCGTATCAAACAGATTCGTTTCTGCATTTTCTTTCCAAATGGGAAACCAGGTATCCATCCATTGGTAGTAGCTTTTTTTAAAGTCCTCTGTATCTGCTCCTTTTACGCCGTTATGAACAAACAACCATTTTTGAGCCAGAAAAAAATCATCTTTATCTTTAAAGGGAAGTTTTATTTTTTGCAGCTCTTCAGCAGCTATATTATTTGGGGTATTCAAAGCCCATTTTTTAAGATCGTTCACAAATAAAACGGCACTTTTATGAGCATCAATCACAGGACTTACAGGAATATATGCGTACAGCAATTCCGGATGCGTGGCTGCAATATCAAACCCCATTACAGATCCCCATGAATGGGACAGCAAAAATATTTTCTTCTGATTAAACTTTTTCTTCAGATAATACACGACTTCCAAAGCGTCTTTTTTAAGCAAATCGGTTGTCAGACTATCCTTGGTTTTATTTAAGTTTAAAGTTCCGCCCGTTTCTCTTTGGTCCCAATTCACTACAACAAATTCATTCTGTAGTTTATCCGTAAAACCATCTGAAAAACTAATTAATGATTTTCCGGGACCTCCATGTAGAATAAGTAGTACAGGTTTCTCCCGATTGTTCCCTTTTATACTTATGAATTGCTTTATTCCTCCTATCGAAACAGCTTCTGTAGTATCAATCCTGATTGTTTTTTTTTCTTTTATCTGAGACCAATATCCTGTAGACATAAAGAACAGAATCAGAAAAAGATAGTGTTTGATCATGGCGATTAGATTTTGAGTTTATTTTGAAAATAGTAATATTTATTTTCCGCGGGAATGAATATAATAAATTGTAACGCTTTTTCATTCATCATTCATCAAAAATAGTAGTCTGCGTTCAAATAGAAGATAGGAAATACATATATTTGGAAACGAAAAACTATTATCATTAACTTATCTCAAATGAAATTAAAGAAAATTACTTTCACTCTGCTTATTCTGTTTTTAAGCCTTCCTCTTTTTTCACAAACCAATACTAATCCGGAATTTAAAAAGATTATCGAATCCATTATTGCCAATAAAAAAGCGGATATAGGTGTTTCGATTTTCATATCTGGTACTCCGAAAAAAGAAGTGACTCAGATCAACGGAAACAATTTCTACCCTATGTTGAGCACTTTTAAATTTCACACTGCTCTAGCCATTCTTCACAAAGTAGAAAAAGGAGAACTTTCTTTACAACAGAAAATCTTCATTAAAAAGGAAGAACTCTTGGAAAACACATACAGTCCTTTTAAAGAAAAATATCCGGAAGGAAATCTCGAGCTGACTCTTGAAGAGGCTTTAGAATGGATCGTTATATATAGTGATAATAATTTAACAGATATTCTCCTTAGATTGATAGGTGGTCCCCAATATGTTGAGAAATTCATTAACAGCAAAGATGTTATCATTAAAAATGATGAAGAAGACATGCATAAAGACTGGGATTCTCAATTTATTAACAAAACAACACCCAATGAAACCATCAGGTTATTACAAGAATTCTATAATGGAAAAATACTGAATAAAGAACACACAAAATGGCTTTATACCCATATGCTGAATATCGCATCTGGTGCCAAAAGACTGAAAGGAAAGCTACCACAAAACATTAAAATTGCTCACCGCACAGGAACTTCTTTTACGAATGACAAAGGAATGACCGGAGCCATCAACAATTTCGGAATCATTGAACTTCCAAATAAAAAGAAAATATACATCGCTGTCTTTGTTCATGATACCTACGAAACATTTGAAAACTCAGAAGCAATCATTGCTGATATTTCCAAAGCAACCTATGATTATTACAACAAGAAATAAATCGATGTCCAGAATTAAAATAATTTCTACCCTTACTCTTTCCATCCTGTTGTCCGTGACTGCAAAAGCACAGAAAGCGGAGGCTTATTCAAAAAAAATAGATAGCGTTATATCGGCTTCTGCTCCGTTGAAATTCAACGGGGTTGTTTTGGTATCACAACATGGAAAAGCAAAATACTTAAAGGCTCACGGATATAAAGATTTTGAAAAAAAGACTCCTGTAAAGACTGATGACCAGTTTGAAATCATGTCCAATTCAAAACAGATAACTGCTGTTTTGGTTTTACAGGCAGCTGAACAGGGAAAACTGAACCTTCAGACTCCGATAAAAAAATATCTTCCGTCACTTACACAATCCTGGGCTGACACAGTCACTATACACCACCTATTGAATCATACTCACGGAATCACAGATCTTGATAAACCTGTAGCATTCAAAGCTGGTTCACAGTTCAAATACGGAAATCTCTCATACACGCTATTGGGAGAAATTCTTCAGAACACCACGGGTAAAAATTTCACTGAACTTGCCAATTCTCTTTTCAAAAAGCTGAAAATGGACAAAACATTTATCTACAACAGCAAAGATAATCAGGCATTAATTCCCGGATTCAGAAGTGAAAATAATCAGTACGAAAAAGTGGAAGAGTCATTTTTAAATGATAAAATAGCCCCTGCAGCCGGAGTGATTTCTACTGTGGAAGATCTTGCAAAATGGGATCAGGCATTATTCAAAGGAAAACTTCTTTCCCCGAAATTCCAGAAACTGATACTGACTCCTTCTACTTCATCCCAACACAACGTTTTTGGAAAGGAAAACATGGGGTTTGGTTATAACATACGGTTCATTAAAGAAGCGGGGCTTGATTATTATGCTGTGACAGGGCTTGGTGATGGGTTTACATGTCTTAATGTATATTTTCCTTCTAAAGATACCAGTTTGATTATTCTTGAAAATCAGATGCCCAGAAACAGTGATTATTGGAGCTTTAAAGAGGCAGCTATTAAAAATATAGTACTGAAAAGTATTACTTCTAAATAGTCTTTTTATAGCCACGGATGCACGATTTTTTCAATTATTTTTTACCATAAATAATTTTTATTCTATGTATCTATGTGGTTTATTTATTCATAACCACATAGATACATAGATTTTAATGCTTAGTTCTTTATATATGATTGTTTATCCGTGCATCTTTGACGTAAGAAATTAATTTTTAATGATTTAAGACTATTAATTTATTTCTACTTCAAAAACATTTTCATTTATTTTTTGTACCTTTTTGAAAATAAAGTGATTCAAATGGGAATATTTACAGGAGTTTTTATCATTATTGCGGCAATCATTTTCTTTATATCCAGATTAAAGCTGTCCAGAGCTAAAAAAATTGTATGGTCCGTCATTTCCGTTCTTATCATTCTATCTCTATTGGTTTATTTTGTCATTCAAGGTTTTGAAAGAGGCAGAAATATGTATGCTGTTCCAGAGGAAATTCCTGAACAATCTTTAAAATAATACAGACTTATCTTTTACTTTTAAAATTTTATTTTTAAGAATAGCAAATGGTTTTTCAATTATAAATCGATACAACAATCCTACTATAATACATGCCAGTAAGCACACGATAAAAGATATCGTATCAGAATTTTCAAGACCAAAATATTCAAATACATTCTGGACAATGTGAATAATTCCCTTGTGGGAAAGATAAATAGCATAAGATAATGCAGCCAGCTCAGATGTAATATAAAACCTGGTCCGTGAAAGAAAGGATGATTCCGAGACAGCAGATACCACGATGAATCCATAGCTTATCGCAACCCATGTAAAACCAAATGTAGAAGCAGCTTCCGAAGACTGTTCATTACAGATCCAAAATGCAATGCCCAGCAATACTATTCCAATAAGAAAAAGTCGGTTTCCATTACGATTAATAATCTCTTTAAAACGCTCAGAATGCTGCATCAAATAGCCGGTAAAAACACCTATACCAAGACCATCCAGTCTCGTGTAGGTAGGATAATAGATTTCCATGTACCATAAACGCCAGAATTCCAAAGAACTGTTATCTATTCCACCCACTGAATCACTCCATGTTATCAACCTCATCGTCAAAGAAAAAGACAGAATCAGAATAATCAGGATCACAAAATATTTAAATAGTTTCGTCGGCATTATTACCAACAGCAACAATGGAAGAATAAGGTAAAATTGCTCTTCAATACACAAAGACCATGCATGAGAAAATGTTCCCTGATTGATCACATCCAACCTATAATTCTGCGTAAAGGTGACAAATTTCCATAAAGGTGGTAAAGCTTCCCGCTCTCTGAAAAAAGGAAAGGTAAAATATAAAAAAAGAGTAAAAAAGTAAGGCGGAAAAATCCGGAAAAACCGTTTGATATAAAATGTTTTCACATGTATCGTTCCTGTATTTTTCATTTCTTTAAATAGTTGTCCTGAGATCAAAAACCCACTTAAAACAAAGAAAAGATCCACACCTGTCCATCCGAACTTTCCTACAGTCTCAATCCAGACAGGGTGTTTAAAGGCTCGGTAATGATATAATAAAACCAATATAATTGCCAATGCCCGCAGATGATCTAATCCGTTAAATCTTTCAGAATGTTTTGTTATCATATTTTTTCTGCAAATGTTATCAATCTTCCAAATGTTTTTCCCAGCTAAGTTTAGATAGCTTTAAATTCAATATCAATGGTAAAATCTGTTGTTGAAACTCAAAACGCTGCTATTCGTCAAAATTTTATAACACTTCACACAGCTTCCATCTGGAATGTCTTAAGTTTTTATATTTTTGATGATGATGAAATCCGAAGCAACTCCTTATACCAAACAAAATATTTACTTTCAGCTGGTTTTCTGGTCAGCTTTATTTTTATTTGGAACAGCAAGAAGTTATGACGATTATAATGGAGGCATCTTTAAACAGCTTATCATTTACAACTTTTGTCATTGGATTTTTCAAATTTTGGGAGCCAATTTTATTTATTATACCCTGATACGCCAATTCTTTGACAGAAAAAAATATCTCCGATTTTCAATTTATCTTATCATCAGTTTGTATAGTATTTCCGTCATCAACAGAATCTTCATTGTTTACATTGCTGAACCTTTTTTCACCAATGAATCTAAAGACAGCTTGATCAGCATTTTTACTGATCTCAAATACCTTTTGTTTCACTATACATTCCCTATCATCAGTGGAGCTTTTATTTTCATATCAATTATGTTTATCATCCGATATAAAGATGAAAAGGAAAACAATATTCGACTGGAAAAAGAAAAAGCTGAACTGGAGCTAAAGTCCCTTAAGTCACAGCTTAATCCTCATTTCCTCTTTAATACATTGAATAATATCTATTCTCTTTCCCTCAGTAATTCTGATAAAACATCTACATCTATCAGCCAGCTTTCGGATATTTTAGATTATATTTTATACAAAGGGCAGAAAAAATGGGTATCAGTTTCAGATGAACTCACCGTGGTTGATCATTATATAGCGCTGGAAAGCCTTCGTTATTCAGATCAAAGATTAAAAGTAATAAGAGACATTGACAGAAACTCTTCCAATCCAATTCCGCCATTGCTTTATCTTACACTTGTAGAGAACGCTTTTAAGCACGGTGCAGGAAAAAACTCAGGACAAACAGAAATTAAGATAAAATTTAAAACCAATGAAAAATTTTCTGTATTTAAAATTGAAAACACATACAGTAATCCATTGGAATATAATGATCAGGGAATTGGACTTCAAAATATAAAAAAACAACTGGAATATCATTATCAGGAATATTTTACCTGTACTATTACAGGAGAAAACAATATTTTTAGTGTTGAAATTATTACTCCCTCACAATATGATTAACTGTATAATTGTAGATGACGAACCTCTGGCAGCAACCTTACTGGAAAATCATATTTCCAAAATTGATCATTTAAAGCTGGTAGGCAAAGCAGAAAATGCAATGGAGGCTTACAAACTTCTTCAGAACCAAACCGTAGATCTGATGTTCCTAGATATCCAAATGCCTCACTTCAATGGAATTGATTTTCTGAGATCACTTTCTCAAAAGCCCAGAACTATTTTTACTACCGCTTACCGGGAATTTGCTATTGAAGGATTCGAATTGGAAGCTGTGGATTATATTTTAAAGCCAATCACCTTCGAACGTTTCTTCAAAGCTGTAGAGCGTGTACTGAGAAATATTGCTGATACTAAGGATAATTTTATCATCCTTAAGACCGACGGGATGCACCGGAAAATCCATCTTACAGACATAATATATATTGAAAGTCAGGGAAATGATATAAAAGTTACTCTATCTACACAGGAAAGTTTTATTGCAAAAAGTAAAATAATAGATATGGAATCTGCTTTGGCTACAAAAGGTTTTTTAAGAATTCACAGATCTTTTATTATGAATATTGAATATGTGACGGCATTCAATACTAACGAAATTCTTCTTGGAAATCATAAAATCCCAGTGGGAAGAAGCTATAAACAGGAATTTGATAATTTCGTTAATAAAGTATCAAAAAACAAACTTCTTTAAATTATAGAACTGTAAATAAACAAGTTACCCAAACGAATATCAACCATTTTTTACGGTTTTAGTTTTTAAAATTAATTTTTTAACATTTATTCCTAATATTTCTTAATTATTATTCATAGAATAATAATTTACTTCCTGTTTTTCAGCGAATTGCATTTATCATAATATTAAAAACTGTATAGGGTATAAAGTAGAGATATTTTTCTAAAATGATCAATAAAAAAATGATTTACAACCCATTATACAGGCAAAACAAGAAGTGTGTGCTTCCTTACGATTCCTTATAGATATTAAAAAAAAGTATTACTTTTGTGTAAACGAACGAAATTGCTTTTTAGCCTTTTTATTCGTAAGTTTATGTGCACCAATTGATAAAACATTAAAATTCATTCTATGAGAAAAATAATTCTACTTATTACATGTATGTTCGGTATTTCAGTTTTCTCTCAGATTAAAGTATTGAAAAATGAAAGTTTGGTGGAAATCGGAAAAGATAATTCCGTTGGTTTATATAAAAAAGAAGACAAATTCACTGTCAACTACCAAGACCTGAACACAAGCAACCTGAATACGATCAGAGCTTTTTCATTTCAAAATCTGAATGGAGATGTTTCCGGATTGTATAAACTCATCAGCGATGGTTTTGTAACTACTCCTGAGGAAAATATAGTGTTGGAACTTCCTAATGATATTATTGAGCTTCACTACGAAAAAAATTATGGGCAGCCAACCGTTCAATTTATCCAATACATCAATAAAAACCGAAAATACGTTGGAAAATCCCAGTTTTTAACACAAAAACAGGTTGATAAAATCTTTGGAAAAACAAACGGAAAATACACCATGTACGAGAAGCCTACAGCCATTCAAGGAGGTTCTGCAAAAGGGGGCTCAAATACAGCTTCTACTGCAACACCTGCTTCCGGAAGTAAGAAAAAAGCAAGAAAATAATTATATTTTAAAAATATTGCGAAACTCATTCAATAGAATGAGTTTTTTTATTTTATTTTTGCAGAAAGACATTAAAAATTATGCCGCTTCAGATAATCAATTTAACCAAGAAATTTGGTGAACAGACTGCCTTAAATAACATTAATATATCCATTGATAACAATGAGATCATTGGTCTTCTGGGACCAAATGGTGCAGGAAAATCCACATTGATGAAATCCATTGTAGGCGCATTGAAAATTGATGAAGGTGAAATAATCTTTAATGGTCTGGATATTTCTAAACATGAAATTGAAAGTAAGAAAAAAATAGGTTTCCTTCCCGAAAACAATCCGCTTTATCTGGAAATGTATGTAAAAGAATACCTTCAGTTTGTTGCCAACATCCATAAGATTCCTGAATCTAAAGTAGATGAAGTTATTGAGCTGGTAGGAATTACTCCGGAAAAATCAAAAAAAATAGGACAGCTTTCAAAAGGTTATAAACAACGTGTAGGACTGGCTCAGGCTATTATTCATCAACCGGATTTATTAATTCTTGACGAACCAACCAACGGTCTTGACCCTAACCAAATTTTGGAAATCAGAAACGTTGTGAAGGAGATCGGGCAGCAGAAAACAGTTTTACTTTCCACTCACATTATGCAGGAAGTGGAAGCGCTTTGTTCACGCGTTATTCTTATTCATAAAGGAAATATTCTTCAGGATTGCCCAATTGATGAATTTAAAGGGAAATTTGACAGTTTAGAGGAAGCTTTTGCAAGCTATACTTCTGTTACAAAATAAAAACACACTCTTTATTCAAAAAAAGAATATAAGAAATAAGTGTTACTCAATATAGATTCCTACGTAATAATAAAGTTACATACTGTTTGTTATTACGTAGGAATCTTAGTTATATCATTTCATAACACTGTAAAACTTAGTACTAAGACCTAACATAAGATTGTTCTTCATCCATAAAATAATGGCGTCATATTTGATGAGGTTTTAATCTGTTAACCAATAACCATTACAATATGATTAAGTATTTCTTATTAGGAACTTTCACTTTAGCTCAGCTTTCTTTTGTTTATGCTAAGGAAACTTCAAATGATTTAAAAATCAATACATCAATTACCCACTCGCTGAATCAGCAGGTACCTAAAACGGTAATTATTAAAACCAAAAAATTTAAGATCAGAATTGATAAACAGCCCAATGGCAAATACTTATATCAATCCTGGAATGCGAATACAAAGATTACGGCTAAACCAAGTATGATCATCAGTGACGGAGAATTAATTCCTGATGGAAGCGGCGGAAATTATTACTTCAATTTCAATAATGAAGGACATAATTATCAGATCTGGAGAAATTATCTGACTGATTCTGTAGCGAAAGCACCTTATACACTGGTTGTCTATGATGGTAATGATCGCGAAATTGTACGTCAGGACGGAGTGGTCGTTAAAAATTAATATAAGTTTAGTTCAGACAAAAAGCTGGAAGAAGAAGGTTCCTAAATCAATGTACAGTTACAAAGCTAGAATTTGATTTTTCCGGGACTTCCCTCTTTCAGTTTTCTTTTATCTATGTTCCTGCTTGTCTCAGTTCTGTAAGAAAACGACTGTCATCATAGCTTTCCTTTGCTGCTTTATATCCGATATTGAATATTTGTTCCAATCTGTCTTTACCGCGCTCAAAAGTTCCGTAAGTAGATAATTTTTGAGAGGAAATAAACCAGTCACAATAATCGAATTTAACCTTTTCTATTCTATATGAAAGAAGATCGTAAGAACGGGAAACAATAGCTTTTATAGAATTCAGGTCTTTAATTTTAGCATCATTAGGTGGTGATACAAATACTCCGATAAGTTTATCACAGTCGTCTCTGATGATATCTGCAGGGAAATTGTTCAATACTCCCCCATCACAATACATTTCATCCCCGATAATATAAGGTGTTGTAATTCCCGGAATGGAACACGAAGCAATAATAGCATCTACGACTTCAAAATCTTTATCAAAAATCTTCTGGGTTCCGGTAACCAGCTCTGTAGCTACAATTTTAACTTCGATATCCAAATCACCCAGTTTCATATCATGAAAAATAGGTTTAAGATAGTTTCTGAAAATCACGGAGGAAACCAATCCCGGCTGATTGAATGTAAAGTGCTTCCAATTGAAAAAATATACTGAATTGAAAAACTCCATAATTTCTTCCGGAGTCTTTCCGACAGCATGCAGACATCCTACAATAGATCCTGCACTACAACACGAAAGAATATCTATGTCTATATTTTTTTCATTCAAGAATTTTAATACCCCTGCATGAGCGATTCCCTTGGTACCGCCGCCTGACAAAACAAGTCCTACTTTCTCAAAATTCATTGAATAAATGTAAGGAATCATGATGAGATAATCTGATTAATTTTTGTAAATATGTTTAATTTAAATTTATTTTAATAAAATCCGGCTTAAAAAGATTGCTTTAATAGTCAGTAATATGTGCACAGTAAGGTTTTATGATATATAATAATAAGCTTCTTATCCGGTGTTCTCTTTATATAAATGTAGACAAACCTCACAGGTTTTGAAAACCTGTGAGGTTTAATTTTCACTTCTTACCAAACAATTATCCCGGAATACTACGAATGAAAAAAAGCCCAGATTTCTCTGGGCTTTTGCTATATAATTTCTTTATATCAGATTAGATGTGGATCACTTCTCCGTAAGCTGCTGCTGCTGCTTCCATGATCGCTTCAGATACAGTTGGGTGTGGGTGGATAGATTTGATGATCTCGTGACCTGTAGTTTCCAGTTTTCTAGCTACTACAGCTTCAGCAACCATATCAGTTACTCCTTCACCGATCATGTGGCATCCTAACCACTCACCGTATTTAGCATCAAAGATTACTTTAACAAATCCGTCTGTATTTCCGTTTGCAGTAGCTTTACCACTTGCAGAAAGAGGGAATTTACCAACTTTGATTTCGTATCCTTTTTCTTTAGCCTGCTTTTCTGTAAGACCTACAGAAGCTACTTCAGGGTGACAGTAAGTACATCCAGGGATATTGCCATAGTCGATTTTCTCAACGTGCATACCTTTGATTTTCTCTACACAAGTAATACCTTCAGCAGAAGCAACGTGAGCTAATGCCTGAGTTGGGATGATATCACCGATTGCATAGTAACCAGGTACTGAAGTTTCATACCATTCGTTTACTAAAACTCTTCCTTTATCTGTTTGGATTCCTACTTCTTCTAAACCAATGTTTTCGATGTTAGCAGCAATGCCTACAGCAGATAATAAGATATCAGCCTCAAGAGTAATGTTTCCGTTAGCAGTCTTAACGTTAGCTTTTACTCCTTCTCCTGTTGTATCTACACTTTCTACAGAAGCGTTTGTCATGATCTCGATTCCAGATTTTTTCAGAGATTTCTCTAAGTGTTTAGATACTTCCTCATCTTCCACAGGAACGATGTTTGGCATAAATTCAACAACAGTTACTTTAGTTCCCATTGTGTTATAGAAATCAGCAAATTCTACCCCGATAGCTCCAGAACCTACAACGATCATAGATTTTGGTTGCTCAGGAAGAGATAATGCCTGTCTGTATCCGATTACTTTTTTACCATCTTGCGGTAAGTTAGGTAATTCTCTTGAACGAGCTCCTGTAGCGATAATAATATGGTTTGCAGTGTACTCTACTACTTTACCGTCTTTATCTGTAACAGAAACTTTTTTACCTTTCTGTACTTTTGCAGTACCAAGAATTACGTCAATCTTGTTCTTTTTCATTAAGAACTCGATTCCTTTGCTCATTTTGCTGGCAACACCACGGCTTCTCTGAATAACATTCGGGAATTCGAAGCTTGCTTCCACTTTATTTAATCCATAGTCTTCAGCATGGTTGATATAATGAAAAACCTGAGCAGATTTTAATAAAGCTTTAGTTGGAATACATCCCCAGTTAAGGCAAATTCCTCCTAAGTTTTCTTTCTCGATAATTGCGGTTTTGAAACCCAATTGTGCTGCTCTGATCGCAGTAACATATCCACCAGGACCACTTCCAATGACAATAATATCGTAATTCATTACTTTAAAAATTTTTATGCGAATTTAAGGAAAAATATTGGATGTTTCATGTTTCCACAAACTGATCTTAAAATCCATCAATAAGCCATTTTTATTTAATTTTAAACAAAAAAAAGAGAACACAAAAGCATTCTCTTTCAATAAAAATTATTTTAAACTGTAAATTTCGTAAAATTAAATAAAGATAATTTTACTCATCAAATTTTAATAAGTGCAAGAAATCTGTATTATTTCGCTTGTCTAAGCAATCGTTTTTCTGCCTGATATCTTTTATTTAAAGCCTTCATCTGATCTCTTTTCATCTGTTTGGTAGCAAGCGGATGATTCAGGATCAATTTCTTTTCTGTATTGTATTTTTTGTCCAGTTCCTTCGCCTTAATATTGATTAATTCACTTTTTGAAGGATGTGGCGGAGCAGGCGGATGTTTCTGAGCAAAAACATTCGTTGATAAACCTAATAGTAACAAGGTTGAAATAAGTAACTTTTTCATAATGTTTAATATTTTTGAATGGATACAACTAATTAATTAACCAGCTAAGTTCATTCAGGTTTATGTATAAATAAACATATATCATACCATTATTTATAAAAATCTGATGTAATATTCATACTACAACATTGCATAAAAGTTGAAAAAAGGAATAAAATCGTCACTATGACAGGAATTATTTCATTATACAGTACCATGAAAAAGACTATCAATAAAGAATAAAATCATTAAACACTATTTTTAATTAATTTTTAATAGTAAAAAAATATAGTATGATGTATTTTTTTAATATTTTTATAATGAAACCACTTAAATAAAATTAAAATGAAAAGGTACATCTCAATTCTTTTATTTGGAGGAGTATTTTTAAATGCGCAGGTAGGTATTAATACAGATACCCCCAACAGTACTTTAGCCATCAACGGATCACTAGGAGCGGGTTATAAACAAGTGACAGCTACATCCTATACTATTTTGGCTACAGACCATTATATTACTTACAACGGAACAGGTAACGCAACCTTCACTCTTCCTGTTATTGGAAGTGGGGCTACCAGCTATACGGGGAGAATCTATAAGATCAAAAATATTTCAACGTCAAACATTACCCTACAGGCTTCAGGCGGTAATACGTTGAGAATAGATAATACTCCTGTTTCTTCGTTTGTAATTCCTTTGGGTGCCTATGCAGAAGTGGTTAACAACAGTAATACCAGTGGCGGAACCTGGGATTTATCTTTCACTGTTCTTCCCAAACCAAGTAATGTTGAAATCTATGGTGCACAGCTTACAATTCCACCTCATAATAATGCAAGTACGGGAGTTAATGACTGGACCAATCATGCCAATACCTCTTTTGATACCGGAACGGGGGCAGATGCGTGGTGGATCATCAGTAAAACTTCTGTAAGTTCATCATTCGGTGCTCTAAATGCTACGCCTATTATTAGTGGTTTCACAAAAAGCAGTAGAATGACTCTTGTCTATGAATATCAGGGACCAGCATTTAATGTCACCAATATGTACCCTATCCTTACGGCAGGAAACAATTCTAGTTATCCTGATGTATTCACCGCTTCTTTTGTAAGTCTTGCCAATGTAAGTGGAAAAACCAGACTTACAGTATCAGTTGCCCGTGTAGACTTTATGGGAACAGAAGGAGGTACTAACAGTAACTGGGCAGGTACATTCTTATTGAACGTCCTTTTAGCCAGAAAGTATTAAAAGCTTTCAGTTTTTATAATTCATTGAAGAGCGGGATTTATTTTCTGCTCTTTTTTATTGTTGTATCTGGATTACAGTGGCATATTTTAAATTCTTTCTGCTTTCCGGGAATTTTACTTTGATGATATTATTATTTTTTTTCCATTGTATTTTGGAAGAGATTCCAAGAATGGTTAAAGATTTTGGATTAAAATTTTCAGGAAGTGAAAAGTTAATTTCAGCGGGTGCATGATATTCTGAATCTTCATTAAGGTGGAAAACATTCACTGTATTTCCATCTTTGCTTTGTGTATAATAGATATTTCCTTCGTGATAAGGTGCAACACTTCGGGTAGCAAAAACACTAGATTGATTCTTATTCATCCATTCTGAAATTTCGTTCAGTCTTTCATAAACTACAGCATCATAATCTCCATTAGGTCCGGGAGCAATATTCATCAGGTAGTTTCCGCCTCTTGAGATAATTTTGATCAGCGTTTCAATGATTTTCTGGGAGGATTTATAATTGTCATTAGGAACATACGAAAATGAGTCACCCATTGTAATACAGCTTTCCCAAGGAATAGAAAGTGTATGTTCCGGAACAGCCTGCTCCGGAGTAACATAATTTTCCCATTTTCCTGGAACGGTACGATCTACAATGATTATCCCTGGTTGATTCTTCCTTGCCATAGTACCAATTTTATCCATATCAATATCCTGCTCCATTTTGATGGTACGCTGCCATTCTACTTTTGGATCAATGGTATGAAAAGGACGAACCCAACCTCCATCCAACCATAAAATATCTATTTTCCCGTAATTGGAGGTAATTTCATTCAGTTGATTGAATGTAAATTGTTTAAAACTGTTCCATTTTTCAGGATATTTCTTTGGATCATAATTGACGTTTCTGTCTTTCGGTGGAAAGTAAGACCACCAGTAATCATCGGAATGCCAATCTGGTTTTGAGAAATAAGCTCCTATTTTGAATCCTTCTTTTCTGAATGTATTGAAGATTTCCTTCGTTACATCTGCTTTTGGGTTACCTGAAAAAGGTGTTTTGGATGATGTTATCTTATAGTCGGATTGTTTTGTATCAAACATAGCAAAACCGTCATGATGCTTCGTGGTGAAAACTACATATTTCATTCCTGCTTTCTTAGCTGCATCTGCCCATTTCTGAGGATTGAACTGAACAGGATTGAAAGTGGTCTGAAGTTTTTCATAATTCTTCACATATTCATTGTAAGACACTCCATGTTCCGGTTTTCTTTGGGTCCAGGATTCATCTTCGGGACATAAGCTCCAGCTTTCAACAATTCCCCATTGGCTATAGGTTCCCCAATGCATAAACAATCCGAACTTCAAATCCTGCCACTCTTCTAAGTTCTGAACAACAAGGGGGTCTGTAGGTTTTTGATATCCTTCAGAAACATTATGTGCCTGTGAAAAGACCGCTGAGCTGGAAAGAGCAAAAGAAAGAAATATAATTTTCGCTTTTTGTGTAATAAGCATGTGAAAGTCGTTTTTGCTAATATAATTAACCTTTCACACATCTACAAACATTAGATTTTTAACAGATTAAGAATCGCTTCATTGAATGTTGGAAAGGAAAACCTGAAACCACTTTCCACCAATTTTTCAGGGTAAACATTGCGACTTTTCAGTAATAATTCTGTTTCTGTCTTCATGAATATGGAAGCGATTTCAAGCTGCCATACTGGAGCGTTAAGCCCAAAAGGAACTTTGTATTGTTTTCTCAATTCATTCATCATCATTTTATTGGATATCGGAGCCGGAGCTGTTATATTTATTGCTCCATTGATATTTTCATTCTGAATGATCCAATCTACAGCATTACAGAAGTCATCAATATGAATCCAGCTAACCATTTGATTACCTCTACCTTGTTTTCCGCCTAAGCCTAATTTTGTAATCATTTTCAATTTGGGAAATGCACCACCATTATTTCCAAGCACGATAGAAGTTCGAAGTGCTACTTTTCTTGTTTCTTCATTTTTACCTTTAAAAAATTCTTCTTCCCAACTTTTACAGATATTCATTGAAAAATCATCACCAATGACTCCATCTTCTTCTGTATTCAAATGTTTTTCTGAATGTACATAAATGGTTGCAGAACTGGCATTCAACCAAATTTTAGGTTTTTCTGTACAAAGATCTATAGCTTCCTGCAATATTTTTGTACTTTCAATTCTTGAAGAGTATATTTCCTGTTTGTTTTTATCATGATAACGGCAATCAACAGATTTTCCGGTAAGATTAATAAGAACATCTGCCTTTTCAAGTATATTTTTCCAATCTCCTATTGTTTTTGCATCCCAATAGATTTCATTTTCACGTTGAGGTTTACGCGTCAGAATATAAACCTGATTTCCTTTCTTCGTAAAATATGTTTCTAAGTTTTCGCCAAGGAATCCTGTACCTCCTGCTATGATTATTTTCATCTTTATTGATTTTTAAAATCAGAAATAAAATGTTGTTTGCTCTAAATCTGATTATTGTTTTTAATTGTATATTTTTTCGTTTTTACTTCTATTTCAGAACCTTCAGCCAGCATTACTGAAATTGGAATCTGATGATTTAAACATTCAAATTCTTCACCATAGATCTTATGAAAATCAATATCAAGCTGGTATTGTTTTACCTGATAACAGTCCCATTTTGGATGGCAGACTTCATATTCAGATGTTTTATCTTCTTTTTTAGTGAATCCCCAATAATGTTCTGTAATAAATTCAAATTCTGAATCTTCTTCCATTGGTTGTGTCTGGGTTTCTGCTTTTATTTCAATAGAATGCCAGCTTTTATCTTTCCAGGAATATTTGATAAGTAATTCATCATCTTTTTCACGGATTATATTTTTCATTGGCATCGTATGGTAATTTTCTTTGTAAATAGAATTTGCCACAAAACTCAAAGCTGGCTTCGGAACGATTTCTTTGATAAAAACCACTCCTCTCTTCCAGATTCCATTTTCATTTTTCTTGACATAAAATCTGAGATTTACTTCTTCAAAGTTGCGGTGGAAAGGAATGGGTAACCCTAATAATTTTGTATTTAAAAACATGAAACCTACTAAACTCACATAGCATTTTCCTTTATAAAAATCCAACTCTGTTCCTTCAGGAAGGTATTCCTGTAATATATCAGGATTGATTTCGTAATTAATGATGGCTAATTTTCTCCATTCTGCTTTTAAAAAATTCATGATGCTTTTATTTTATGGTTTTGGTGGTATGTTGTGATGTTTTGATATTAGGTTGATAGAATTTTATTCTATCCTGGGGTAAGTCGTCACGTTATGACTCATTGTTGTGGATTCTGCGGTGGCTTTTATTAATTTGTTTCTTTCAATGAGGAATTTTTTCATGTAATTTTTGAGGAAGATTTTATTGAAGACTTTGCCTATTATTCCTAGTGGAGATTCAAAATCAAAGATGTCGATCATCAGGGTTTTGCCTTTGATTCTTTTAAAAATATGCTGATGATGAAGGGATTTGAATGTTCCTTTCTGCATTTCATCGGTAAACTGATGAGGTTTATCCATACTGATGATCTTTGTAGTAAGGGTTTGATATACTCCCAAATGTTTTGCTCTCCAGGTTACGGTTTCATTTTCCTCAATTAAGCCGGATGTACGTCCTGCAATTGCTTTTTCATTCGTTTTTGAGGTAGATTTTTGATGCAAATCAATATTTCTTGCTAGATCAAAAACAGTTTGAATATCTGCATTAATATTGGTTTCTAAATAAATTCTAGACATGATGACAAGGTTTATTAATTTTTATCTGAGTTATTTTTAAATAGTTAGGAGAATAATGATCGCCAAGGCAGTCATTCGAAATAACATCCATGAAATAGTAGGAAAGTAATTCAGTTTTAATATTTTACATCTTCTTAAATGTTCCAAAAACATGATCAGTACTACGATTGCAAAGTAAATGAGATAAAAGATCAGACTGAAATTAGTAAATAAAGCTGGAATTAAAAGCAATGTTCCTATTAATGAAACGGTCATCATATTTCCAAGGTAATCCCAGATCTTATCTTTTAAATACGCTTTCAAAAAGAAGGTTTGCCAAAGAATTTGCCCTAAACAGACTGTCAGTTCTCTTAGAAAACCGGAAGTAAAATTCAGTCCCATTTTCGCAGAATACAGATTTAAAATATAAGCTGAAAATAATACAACAAATGTAATATAGCCTAATCTGTATTTTAAATTAAAGTCCGGAACACAGGATTGATCTGTATTATCTTTTGCAGATGGAATAATCTGTTTTCTATTGTAAGACACAAATGAATAAAGCTTTTTGAAAAACCAATACAAAGGCTGTATTCTTGCTATTTTTTCCAGTAAAGGAAAGGAGCTTCCGATAATGGTAAGTAAACTATCCAAACCATAAATGACTGTATTATGATCATGGTCTACTAAAGCTATTTCGTTTTTTGCCCGGTTAAAATCTACCAGATTTTTATTTCTGACAGATATTTCGGTAAAGGCTTCTCTTCCATCTTCATCCAGCATTCCACATTTTGTAAAACCCTTAGAATAAAGAGCGCACATTGGGCATTCGTTATCGTAGATTAAGGTGTGGTTTTTGAGTGTTTTCATGATAGTTGTTTTAAAGATTGATACAGATTATGACTTTCAAGAGCATACAATAACGCCATAAAAGGACTATAGAAAAACGCCGCCATTGCAATATATGTTGGAATAGCTGTAACTTCATTATCAATTCCGATTGTAATCAGGATTACTATAGAAAGCCAGACAGGGAGTATTGTTATTCCATAAATCAGGAAAAGTGGCGAAATTTTAATTTTTAAAAAAATTCTGACTAAACAACTGATTAACTGAGGAATTCCTACAATAAAGTAAAACAATATCCATCCATCCCAACCTTTAATGATAGTGACAAAACATCCGGTTATAAGGAAGAATAGCTGTACATAAAAGTCATATTTTATAAAATTTTTCATGGTTATTACTTTAAAGGTTAAGAAAATCGCCTCTGGTTCTTTTATGCTTTGATCGGAAAGTAATGTACATCCAGATCTTAAAGATTAATGTTTTCATTTTCCAAACATTTTAAAAATATTATATTTTCAATAATTTTTGAAAGTTTATTTGAAATAAAAAAGGATTTTCATCCTTTCTTTTCTATTTTAACAGGTTGGTAATCTTCCCTACCAGCCAGTGATCATCACTTTTTATAGCCAAATCCATGATATTGTTGATTTTACCGGTTACAGAGCTGAAATCATTCATTAGCTTAATAAATTCCTGAGCCTCTTCCGTATCATTATCTTCAATATTTCGGAGTTCTTCCAAAAAAGAAATTACCGGTTCTATTTCTCTTTTTCTACGTTCTTTGGTGATCTGTTTGAAAAGATACCAAACATCTTTTTCGGCAACGAAGTATTCTTTTCTGTCTCCTTTTATAAATTCTTTTCGGACAATTCCCCAATCGATTAAAGCACGAAGGTTCATATTGGCATTTCCTCTTGAAATTTCCAGCTGCTCCATTACTTCGTCTGTAGACAATGGTTTTCCACTCGCCAAAAGCAATGCATGTACTTGTGCCATTGTACGATTGATTCCCCAATTGGTAGCAAATGTTCCCCAGGTTTGAATGTATTTTTCTTTGGCTTCTGAAAGTTGCATTTTGGTTTATTTTAAATTTCTGATACAAATGTAATTATAATTTTTGAATTTTCAATAATTTTTGAAAATTAATTTTAAAAGAAAACAGACATCCGTTGTGAATGCCTGTTGCATATTATTATTTAATTTTTGATAATTTTAAAAGTATCCCATTGTTTACCATATTTGCATCTCATCAGATAGATACTCTGAGGATAAGATGTAATATCAATCTTATTCGTCCCTGCAGGTAATTTTTCCTGTTTAATTAATATTTTACCACTATAATCATATAAATACAGTTCATCAATCTGTTTATTTGACTGAATATTGATTTCTCCTTTAGTTGGATTTGGATAAATTTTAATTTTTGGATTCTTCTCTTCTTCCAGTTCAGTTTCAATTTTTTTATTTATATATTCATTATTAGAAGTTGTTTGGCAGGAAGGTATTATTGAACGTTGTAAAATCAACCTTAATAACAGGTCGTTTAATTTTTCAACTTCATATGAATCTGTGGTTGGTTCTATATGATTATTACCAATGCCACTATGATTTGTAAGAAAAGTATAGGTGCCGTTTGTAAGTAGCGCAAAAGTTCTCATTAAGTACTCAGTCTGCTTATCTATATCACTTGCTGCTAATGGAATTATTGTGATTCCTTTTTGCGCCGCCAATTTTATTTTATTATGTAATCTATCAATATTTTCTTTTGAATAATGAGGTGGTGCATCCAAAATTAAAAAAATAATTTTAGTAGAATTCATGGTACTCCAACTTAATTTATCAATAGATGAATCCAGAGCTTCCACCACAGCTTCCGGGGCGTCTCCTCCACCGCCTGCACTTTGTTGTTTAATAAAGTTAATCAGATTTGTAGCTTTATCAGAAAAATCAAACTCCTTGGTCACATATTCGTCCCCGTGATCTCTGTAAAATACAGAACCATAACGAACATCAGTTGTATTAGCTAGTTTTTCCTCTACTTTTTTCAATACGTCTAATAACTCAGATTGTAAATACGTAATTTCATCTCCCATAGAACCTGTAGCATCTACAACGAAAGCCAGATCTAAATTTCTTTTTTCAAGACAGGGAACATCAATCGTAATTACATTCTGTCCTTCTTTGAATAAAGTAACATTACTTGACAATATTTTTTTATTCTCATCGCCTATAAAATACTTTTCTGATGAAAGTTTATCATCAATTCTTGAAGTAACCCAAAGTTCAGCACTTCCTTTATTATCAGAAACAGCTTGCCAAATTATTTCCTTCTTATCATTCAATAAAACGAGTTTCTTACCAATAACAGGAATTTTATCTTTATTTACAAGTTGCACTGATACTCTTTCATCCGGAAAAAATATCCATTGTTCTTTGTGTTGAGATAAAACAGGAAGTGCCATATCCTCCCAATAGTTCCATTTTGAAAAGTCATTGATTTCACCTGCAGTTAATTTACCAGCTTCAGGAAGTTCATCTTTGGATTTTGTTTTATAACCTTTTGTTAAAGAAGTTTTATTTCCAGTTGTGGGTTTACTCGTTTTTGGTGAACTGGAAATCTCCATTGCCACCAATGATTTTGGTTTCGGACAGCCATTATATTCAGGAAGCCCAGGAACAGTAGGACATGCATCGTCTTTGTCTAAAACTCCATCTCCATCGGTATCGGGCCATGGACAGCCATTATTTTCAGGAGGCCCTGTAACTGTTGGACACGCGTCATCTTTATCAATCACGCCATCCCCATCGGTATCGGGCCAAGGGCAACCGTTATTTTCAATTGGTCCAGCTACATCCGGGCAGGTATCATCTTTATCTGCTATCCCATCTCCGTCTGTATCGGGGCAGCCATGAAACTCAGGCAAACCTGCTACTTCAGGGCAATGATCTTCTTTATTGGGAATACCATCCTGATCTTTATCTTTTCGGATACTGTATTTTGTAGTTTTTTGGGACGATACTGAAACAGTTTGAGTTTTACAGCTTACCAATAAGACAAGCCCTAAAACGGTTATAATAGTTTTTTTCATGGTTATAAATTTCCGGGAAGAAAATTATTAAAATTTATTTAATCCCAATGAAGAATTTTAATTGTAATAAAATTTCCCTCTTTAGCATTAAAAAGGGAAATAGTTTTAAGATATATTCAAAATTATTTTTGAGTGGTTTTATATGTCTCTATAAGCCTGATAAACTCCGATCTATATCCCTCTTCATCTTTATTTTTTCCTTGTTTAGCCAGATCTTCAATCTCTGAGAGACTCTTTTTCTGAATCAGTTCAGATTCTCTAGCTACCAATCCAAACCACGCTACGGATGATGCAAACTTAAAGTCCTGACTTGCAGAAGATATTCTGTTATTTTCATTTTTTATAATCTGAGTCATTTCTTTACTTTTATCTCCATCAGGTTTTTTGTATCTGAACTTTATGGTAGCCAATTCATCTCCAAATTCCTCTTTATAAGTATTTTTAGTGTATTTCAAATCTGTACTTTTAGGAATAAACTCTGATTTTACATCATTAGGTATAATTTCATACAAAGCGGTAACAGTATGCCCACTTCCCAATTCACCTGCATCAATTTTATCGTTCACAAAGTCTTCATTCTTCAGCTTTCTGTTTTCATAACCAATTAAACGATAAGATTTAACATATTCGGGATTAAACTCTATCTGAATTTTCACGTCTTTGGCTATTGCATACATATTTCCTGTAAACTCTTTTCCCAAAAATTTATTTGCCTCCTGCATATTATCAATGTAAGCATAGTTTCCATTTCCTTTATTGGCTAAAGTTTCAAGTGTATTGTCTTTATAATTGCCCATTCCGAAGCCTAAGCAAGTTAAAAATACACCTGATTTTCTTTTCTCCTCAATAAGGGTCTGAAGATCAGTGGTAGCAGATGTTCCTACATTAAAATCGCCATCTGTAGCAATGATTACACGATTATTTCCATTTTTGATAAAGTTTTCCTGTGCCAGTTTATAGGCAAGTTCAATACCTGCTCCTCCTGCTGTGCTCCCTCCTGCCTGTAATTGATCTAAAGCCTGAATAATTTTAGCTTTTTCCCCAGCAGACGTTGGAGGTAAAACCATTCCGGCACTTCCTGCGTAGACTACAATCCCTACTTTATCTTTTGGTCTTAATTGATCCAACAACACTTTGAAAGAAGATTTCAGCAATGGCAGCTTATTTTGTTCGTTCATAGAACCGGATACGTCTATCAGAAAAATAAGATTGGATGCCGGTAACTTTTCGGTAGAAATATTCTTCCCTTGAAGTCCTATTTTCAACAGTTTATGATTCGGATTCCATGGAGCTTCATTATATTCAGTATTGATAGAAAAAGGATCTTCATTTTTGGGCTGTGGGTAGTTATATTTAAAGTAATTGATCATTTCTTCAATTCTTACAGCATTCTTATTAATCTTTTCTCCATTATTAATCATTCTTCTTACGTTAGAATATGATGCATTATCAACATCAATGGAAAAGGTAGACAATGGCTGGCTCTGTGCCAGTTCAAAAGGGTTTTCTACAAAAGCATCATAACTTTCATTATTTGATATGGGAGTAATTTGTTTTTGCTTATTAATTTCTTCCTGAAGTTTTTTCAATCTCTTTTTTTCCTTTCTTGAAAGTTTTTTAGTGGTTATTACAATCACTCCATTCAACGCCTTGCTTCCATACAAACTTGTGGCTGATTCACCTTTCAATACTTGCGTATTTTCTATAGAATTTGAATCTAATCCACTTAAATAACTTTGATCTTTCACTTCTCCATTCACAATATATAATGGAGCATTCACCTGATTAATTGAAGCTACACCTCTGATCATGATCTTATCATTTTTTGGCGATCCGGATACTAATATCCCCGGAGCTGTTCCGCTTAATGTATTTGATACTATACTTACATTTGATGAGGTATAAACACTCTTTGCTTTTGAACTATATCCCATTAGGACTACTTCTTCAATATTTACAGCTTTATCAGATGTTTCTAAATGACGTTCAATAACAGGCGGAGGTACTCCAACAGATGCTACAGCAGGTCTGTCCGCTACCACAGGACTTGGATTGGAAATATTAACAGTAATTGGAGCCTGATAATTATTCGTAGCTAATTTTTCAACTGTAGAATGAATTTCCTTTTTTTCTTCCTTAATATTTGTCTTGGTTAAACTGTCAATTTTTGCAATATTTGTATTAGAAGAAGGCTTCTGAACTGTTTTGTTTTCTGCTATTGATGGTTGTACAGATTTTGTCGTCTCTTCTTTATTTATAAAATAAAAAGCTCCCATACCAATCATTAAACTCGCAGCAATCCCATAAGGAAGCCAAATCGGAATAATTCTCTTTTTCTCTTTTTTTTGATCCAGTTTTTCTTCAATGTTCTCCCAAACTTTTTCAAAACCAGGAAAAACAGTTGGTTCTTCTGAAAGCCTGGAAGCTTCATTGAATTGTTGATCTATATGATTATTTTCCATTGTTGTAAAAGTTTAAATGTTTTGATTCACCAAAAGTTCCTGTAATTTTTTCCGTGCAAAATTGAGCTGGGATTTTGAAGTTCCCTCGCTTATAGACAGCATTGCTGCAATTTCTTTATGCGGATAGCCTTCTATTGCAAAGAGATTAAAGATTGCTCTACAGCCTTCGGGAAGAAAATTTAAAAGGTTAAGAATATCTTTTTCAAAGGAAATATGATCCGTTGTTCCTTCCGAAAAATGAATCATATTCTCTTCCAAGGAAATAAATAATGCTTTATCTGATCTTAATTTTTGCAGACATTCATTCACCGCAATTTTCTTTGCCCAGACTTCAAAGGTATCGGGATTCTGAAGCTGTCCAATCTTCGTGAAGATCTTATAGAACGTATCTGCTAATACCTCTTCTATATCTTCATCGCTTTTTAAATAGCGCTTGCAGACAGAGTACAGCCTGCCCGCCATTTTCTCGTAAACCTTCCGCTGTGCTTTGCGGTCGTTACGTTGGCATTCTGATAATAATTCTTTTTCCATAGTCAGGAGTTATACTATTATAGATGCAGGAACTTTCTTAAGGGTTGGAAACATGATTAACTTTTTTTGAAAGATGAGAGATAAAATTGTAAAAGACAAAGAAAGCAGAGAAGAATGAGAAAGCAAAGAGAATATATTAATATTTTTATTATCCATGCGTTCTTAAACATCTGTTATTTAAACTTATCCGTTTTATGAACTATCAGCCACAGCCAACTCTATTTGTTTTCTTTCCCTATTAACAAAAAACTTTCATTTTAAATTTAACTTTTCGTGTTGTAACAAATCTGTAATATGAACGACTATTAATACAAATAATCTTTTTATAGTAATGAAAAACGCGAAAATTGCATCATTACTTTTTGTTTTGTCTGCAGGAAGTATGATGTTTGCCCAAGATGACTTAATCAATAAGTTAAAAAACAACCACTCACAAAATGCTAATTTTCAGTTCACAACGTTAAAAGACGTTGGAGCTACTTCTGTAAAGAACCAGGGTTCATCAGGAACTTGCTGGAGCTACTCAGGAAATTCTTTCCTTGAATCTGAAATGCAGAGAATGGGCAAAAAACCTGTAGATCTTGCTGAAATCTTTACTGCAAGAAACTCTTATCATGATAAAGCGAAGTTATATGTATTAAATAACGGAGCAATCAGCTGGGGTGACGGAGGAGAATTACATGATGTAATCAATATGTACAAAAAATATGGTGCAGTTCCTCAGGATGTTTATTCAGGATTAAAACCTGGGCAAACCACCAACAATTTCAAGGAAATGCAAGGAAAACTGAAGCCAGTTCTTGATAGCCTTGTTCAGGCATCTTCTAAAGGAAAGCTTACTGACAACTGGATGGATTCTGTAGATGCTATTCTTGATGAATATTTAGGAAAAGTACCTGCAAACTTCACTCATGAAGGGAAAAACTACACTCCTAAAACCTTTGCTAAGGAAGTAGTAGGAATCAATGCTGAGGATTATGTAGAGCTATCTTCTTATAAAGATTATGCTTATTACCAAAAATTTGTAGTTCCGATTCCTGATAACTGGAGCCATGATTCTGACTGGAATGTTCCGATGAAAGATCTTACAGCGATTATTGATAATGCTGTAAATAAAGGATATTCAGTAGGTTGGGCAACGGACGTTTCTGAGCCTTATTTCTCTTACAAAAACGGTGTTGCTTATGTTCCGGATATGGATTTAGACCAAATCAATGCTGATAACAAGCAAACGTTGTTTACTGAGCCTAAAAAAGATAAAACCATCACTGAAGATATGCGTCAGAAAGGACTTAATAACCTTTCTACAACAGATGACCACGGTATGCACATCGTAGGTTTGGCAAAAGATCAGACTGGTAAAGAATATTATATGGTAAAAAATTCATGGGGAGTAACGAATGACTTCGCTGGATATCTTTATGTAACAAGACCGTATGTAGAGTACAAATCGACTGCTATTTTGGTTCACAAAAATGCGATTCCAAAGAATATTTTAAAGCAATTAAAACCAACAAAAAACATTGGTTTGTAAGAAATCACTTCTGTCATTTTTAATGTGGCAGTTTTAGATATTTAAATCTGTTAAAAAACGCGCTCCCAATAGTAAAGGAGCGCGTTTATTTTATCTGTCAGAAGATTGCTTTTCGGTTATAAGGCTATGATAATCTACCAAAGAGTATGCTTTAGGCTGATAACCTTCCTTATAATCAATCACTATCCATTTATCTTCAAATTTATCTTTGCTAAATACATAGTTTTCTTTTGGAAAATCAATGGTTCTATGACTTAAATAAATGGTTTGGGGAGCTGCTTCATCTATTTCTGCTGAATAATAATTAGCATCATCAGCAAGGGTATAGAAATTATCTTCTCCTTGTTTCTTTTTTATTTCTTCAATCTCTTTTTCATCAGGACTCAGCAATAATACAGCTGATGTGGTGATCACTGTATCTGCCTTTATTTTCTGATCCTGATGTATTTTTTTTACAACAGGTTTATTGTCTGTTTTGGTACAGGAAAATGTGCTGATCAGAATTGAAAAAGACATAATGCTAATATGGTTCAAACATTTCATTTTAAATACAATGGTTTTAGTTTTAAATTGATTAACAAAGAAAAGGAAAAATGAGACAGCACAATATCATTAATTTTATACTTATTTCAATATCTAAATAAAAACCTTGCAGTATTCATAAAAAATATTACATTTGTAATCACTAACAAATCACTACAACATGAAAAACATTAGAAAATTAGCAAAGTCAGAATTAAAAAAAATCAATGGTGGAAATGCTCCGGACTGTCCAGCAGACACAACTCCTTGTTTATATTTTTCTGGCGGACGCGCTCGTTGGAGATGTATTCTAACTACTGAAGAATGTTTTTAATGCACTCTGTCATTTCTTAACGACACATTCTTAAAAACAATCAACATTCAAATTCTTCGCTATGAAAAATTTAAAAAAATTAGTAAGAATTGAACTAAAAAAAGTTCAGGGAGGAAATGCTCCTGTCTGTGAATATGGAGAAATAGCATGCCGCTATCCTCCTGCAGATGGCAATCCTGCTTACTGGGTATGTGAACCGGTAGAATACGGATGCAGATCTTAAGTTTTAAAAAAACATTTGATTTTAAACCACAACAAATTATTAAAACATGAAAAATCTAAAAAAATTAGCTAAATCAGAATTAAAGAAAATCAATGGTGGGAATGCCCCTTTATGCGAATCTGGAACAAGAGCTTGCCGTTATAAAGCAGAAAATGGATATCCAGCTTATTGGAGCTGCGTAGCAATAGAATACCCTTGCTAATTTCTGGATAATTAAAAAAAACAAACCGGCTTTCAGGAAATCCTGAAAGCCGGTTCTTTAATAAATAGGTGAAAATTAAATATAAAATAAAGTGAATTATGATGATTAACATGAATAATAAACCATAAACTTAGCTTCACTAGTGAATAAAATATGCTGTTAAAAAATTCACTACAAAACTTATTTACTTTCTTTATTCAAATTAAAATAAAACGCTCATACTTTCTGCTGTAAAGTCCGAAATATCTGCTGTATTGCCATCTTTGATCTTCTTTACCCACTCGTAATCCTGCAAAATAGCACGTCCTACCGCTACAAGATCAAATTCTTCATTATCCAGCCTTTTGATCAATTCAGTTAAATCTGTTTTCTCTGTTCCCTGTCCTGCAAAAGCATTCAGGAAATCTCCGTTCAATCCTACAGATCCTACAGTAATGGTTGGCTGCCCTGTAATTTTCTTTGCCCAACCTGCAAAGTTTAAGCTTGAACCTTCAAATTCAGGTTCCCAGAAACGACGTTGTGAACAGTGAAAAATATCTACTCCGGCTTCTTTTAAAGGCAACAACCAGTCTTCCATTTCGTTTGGTGTAAGAGCCAGTTTTGTTTTATAATCCTGTTGTTTCCATTGTGACAGACGAAGAATTATTGTAAAATCTTCTCCTACTGCTTCTCTGATAGCTTTTACTACTTCAACGGCAAATCGGCTTCTTTCCTTTAGAGTTTTCCCTCCATATTCATCCGTTCTTGTATTGGTTACTTCCCAGAAAAACTGATCGATGAGGTAACCATGAGCTCCATGAATTTCCAGGCAATCGAAACCAAGATCTTTTGCTGATTTTGCAGAAGCGGCAAACTGAGCAATGGTATCCTGAATGTCTTCAATAGTCATGGTAGAAACCTTTTCCATTGCAACCAAAGGATAATCTTCAGACATTCTTGTATCACCAACGTGCCAGATCTGAGGTCCCATTTTTCCACCGTTTTTATGTACGATATCGATTACGTTTTTCCAGCCGTTTAAAGCTTCATTTCCATAAAAATCAGGAATATTCTGTAAGTTTTTTGATCCAGGTCTATTGATAACAGTTCCCTCTGAAAGAATCAATCCTACTTCTGAAGCAGCTCTTCTTCCATAATAGTCTGCGATGTTCTGCGTTGGAACTCCATTGTCAGATTGAGCTCTGGTCATAGGAGCCATTACGATTCTATTTTTAAGCTGTAGATTCTTATATTCAAACGGTTTAAATAATGATGATGTACTCATATTTAAATAGGTATTTTATAATTGTTACACAAAGTAACTAATAATAGTTTGTTTTTGTATCTTTTATTAAAAAAATAGTGGTAACTTCGCAGTAACTTACATTAGTAACATTAAAGTAACGTTTGTAATTCCAGTTCCTCATCAAGCAATTAAACAAGTTTATCTCTATGAAAAAGAATGAATTAATGCAATACAGCTGTCCGCTAGGCAAAGCAATGGCTGCATTGGGAAGCAAATGGAAACCCATCATTGTATTGGTGATCAAAGACAGAAAATTACGTTTTGGAGAGCTTGCGGTGCGTATTAATGTGATCTCGAGAAAGGTATTGACGGATCAGTTACGGGAAATGGAAACTGACGGTTTAGTGATCCGTGAGGAATTTAAAGAGCTGCCTCCAAGAGTTGAATATTCGCTTACGGAAAAAGGATTGGCGCTGTTGCCTATTTTATATCTGTTGGAAGAATGGGAGGCGAAATACCAGGTGAAAGGAACCTATTCGGAAGATTGTATAGAATCGATCAAAGAAAAGAAAAAAGCAGTGAATGTATAATGTTTCATAAAGCCATATAAAGATTTTTCACCTCTTATACAGCTTAATGTTATTTTGCCACGAATGCACGGATTTCTGAGTATTTTGTTTTTTAATTAACCTGCATCATCTCCTATAATCAAGGTATTTGCAAATAATGTAACCTTTTTATTTCCGATAATTTTTAATCCGGATGGTGCAATAGAACTTTTCCACTGCTTCCAACTTAAGAAATGGAATGCCCCGATATTAAAAAAAATAAAATTGGTAGTATCTCTGAACTGCTCAGAGACAATAATCAAACCTCCTTTCTTTAAAACTCTTTTTGCTTCTTTAAAAAATAAAACTCTTTTATCGTGATCTAAAACTTCATGAAGTGCAGTAACAGCAAGAATAATATCTTGAGAACCATCATCAAAAGGCAGTTTATCAGGTGATATTTTAATTTCTTTCGGATTGGGTGGAAACATTTTTTTTGATACTTCAATTCCACTCTCATGTTCGTGCCTATTTCCGTAAATATCACAAACTGTTAAATTTAATTGGGGATATTTTTCTTCTAAACGTTGAGATAAAGGATCAAAACTTGCGTGAATAAGTACTGCATTTTCAATCTTACCCCAATCAATAATTCCTTTTAAGCCATTCAATTCATAGAGGTCTGATTTATCATATAATATATAAGATGCTACCAATGACGCTATTATATTTAAAATAATAAGAACTGAAAACCCTCTCAAGAAAAACTTCAAATTATCTGAATCAATTTGAAAAGAAAGTATCAAAAGAAGAATGGAAACGATACATCCCAAAAGGATTTTTTTATAATTGAAAAGAAGAACTAACTTGGTAATTTTCATAGCTGTTTCAGGATATTCGTTTTCTCAAATGTACAAATTTCAATGCTACTATTTTTACCTCCTACTTTCAAAAAGGTAAGTATATTCCCAAAATGTAAGTATATAGGTTCTAAACCATTTCTGATGCAAATTTGTATAAAATTTTTCATTATGAATTACAAAGAAATAGCAAAAGAAACGATTGGACATCTGTATAAAGCCCACACCAGCATCCGGAAGTCCGGTATTGATGAAAAACTGATTGCATTGGCAGAATTGCGTGTATCTCAAATCAATGGTTGTGCCTACTGTTGCAGCTATCATGCTAAAGAGTTATTCAATTTTGGGATTGATCAGGATATTATCAACAGATTACCTGGTTGGAAATATACGAATGCTTTTGATTCGAAGCAAAAAATTGTTTTAGAATGGACAGAAACTATCACTTACAACAATACTGACTGGCAACAAATTAAGGAAAAATTACAGCATAGTTTTACAGAAAGAGAAATTATAGAGTTAACTTCAAGTATTACCCTGATGAGTACTTTGAATAAACTGAGAATTACTTTAGCTGAAGAAGATTGAACCGAAAAATAAATTGATAAGCTATAATATCTTGTTTTATCCTATCTCGTAATACCACAACAAAAAACCGCTTCCTATAAGAAAGCGGTTTATGTTTATTTTTAATCCTAATTAGAATATCGCAGGATATTTCTGAGGATTTGTTTCATTAAATAGAGCATAGATTTTCTCTACCATATCGTCTGTAGATGGCTTACTGAAGTAGTCTCCATCACTTGCATAAGCTGGTCTGTGATCATTAGCAGAAATCGTTAACGGATCTGAATCTAAGTATCTGAAAGCTTTTTGCTTTTCTAAGATCTGTTGTAAGATGAATCCTGTTGTTCCTCCTTCCACATCTTCGTCAATCACTACTAATCTGTTTGTTTTCTTAACACTTTCAGCAATTTCGTGAGATAAATCGAAAGGAATTAATGACTGGATATCAATCACTTCCGCAGATATTCCAAGTTTTTCTAACTCGTTAGCTGCTTCCGTAACAATTCTCCATGTAGAACCATAAGTTACCAAAGTAACGTCTTTACCTTCTTTTGTAACCTCAATTTTACCTACAGGAACAGTGAACTCACCTAAGTTATCAGGTTGTTTTTCTTTTAATCTGTATCCGTTCAGACATTCTACGATGATCGCAGGTTCGTCAGCCTGAAGCATAGTGTTGTAGAATCCTGCCGCTTTTGTAAGGTTTCTAGGTACTAATACCAGGATTCCTTTTGAAAGGTTAAGAATTCCCGCCATTGGAGAACCTGAATGCCAGATTCCTTCTAATCTGTGACCTCTTGTTCTGATGATCAATGGAGATTTCTGACCTCCTTTAGTTCTGTATTGCACAGTAGCCAAGTCATCACTCATTCCCTGTAAACAGTAAAGAACATAGTCTAAATACTGGATTTCAGCGATTGGTCTAAGACCTCTCATTGCCATCCCAATACCCTGTCCAAGAATCGTAGCTTCACGGATTCCTGTATCAGCAATACGTAATGCACCATATTTTTCCTGCATTCCTTCCAATCCCTGGTTTACGTCACCTATGTTTCCGGTATCTTCTCCAAAGATTAATGTTTCAGGATATTTTTCAAAGATTTTATCAAAGTTATTTCTGATCACTACTCTTCCGTCCACATCTTCAGAGCTATCTGAGTAAACAGGCTTTATCTCTTGAATGTTTTCTGCTTTCCATTCAGACTGAGAGTATAAGTGTGATGAGTAATTGTCTTTTTCAATTTCAGATACTTCATTGTATTTCTGCATCAATTGGTTTCTCTCCGCAGAGTTTGTACCTCTTGTTGCCAATAAAGTTTTTCTAGCTAAATGGAATACATCTTTCTTAGCTTTTGTAACTAATTTATTAAAATGAGTAAGAGCAGTTTCTACTTCAGTATTCTGACCTTTAAGGTTTTCTACTAAAGGAACAATAGATTGAATTAATTCCTTAATTGCACCCTGGTAATTATCCCAAGCTGTTTTTTGTCCTGATTTAGCTGCTTTTTTAGCATCTTCATCAATGGCATCCAATTCTTCAGCTGTAGCAATTACTTCTTCTTTACCATCAATTTCGATAGAGTAATTCAGAATCCACTCTTTGAATTTTACCAATCCGTCGAACTCAGCTTCCCAAGCTAAACGAGCTTCATTTTTATATCTTTCGTGAGATCCTGAGGTTGAGTGTCCCTGAGGTTGAGTTACATCTACCACGTGAACTACTACAGGAACGCTTTCTGTTCTTGCAAAATGTTCGGCTCTAGCATAAGCATCCAATAATGCAGGATAATCCCAAGCTTTTACCTGGATAATTTCACAACCTTGGTTCTCTCCTTCTTTTCTTTGGAAACCACTTAGCATTTCACTGATGTCAGCTTTTGCTCTCTGGTTTTTGGTAGGAACAGAAATTCCGTATCCGTCATCCCAGATAGAAACGATCATAGGAACCTGAAGTGCACATGCTGCATTTAACGTTTCCCAGAAATGTCCTTCAGCTGTAGAAGCATCACCAATTGTTCCGAAAGCGATCTCATTTCCTTCTCTTGAGAATTTCTCAGAACCGTCAAATTTCACACTCTTATATATTGTAGATGCCTGAGCTAGTCCCAGTAGTCTTGGCATCTGTCCTGCTGTAGGAGAAATATCGGAAGAAATATTCTTCTGTGCCGTTAAATCTTTCCAGCTTCCGTCTTCATTTAAACTTCTTGTCGCAAAGTGCCCGTTCATCTGTCTTCCAGCTGAAGCCGGCTCTCTTTCCACACTTGTATCAGCATACATCTGTGCAAAGAAACTTTCAACCGTTAAAGCATTAATTGCCAATGCAAAAGTCTGGTCTCTATAATATCCTGAACGGAAGTCTCCATTTCTGAAAACCTTCGCCATTGCCAGCTGAGGAAGTTCTTTACCATCCCCAAAAATTCCGAATTTAGCTTTTCCGGTAAGTACTTCTCTCCTTCCGAGATAAGACATTTCACGAGAGATCCTTCCTAACTTGTAATCTTCAAGTATCTGATTTTTAAAATCTTGAAAGGATATTTGCTGTGTTTCAATATAGGTTGTTTGCATAGCTAAGTAAAAAAGTTTTTATTCTTCAAGTATTTTGCTAATATACACTTTTTAAATTAATTTTAATTTTTAATAATCTTTTTTAAAAATTTGATAATAAAAAAAATTGTGCTTTATTTTGAAAAAAATTGTAAAAGATGGAAAAAAAGTCACCTCATATCCTGAATGCTTCAAGTAATCTTCTAGGGTTTTCATTGATTATCATAACCTCTTTGAAAATCGCAAAGATCAGCCACAACACGTATTTAGATGAATTTGCAGGGTTTGCCTGCATCTTATTTGCATGCAGCTGTTTCTTTTCGTTCCTTGCGATCAGAACGGAAAATAAAAAACGGGAATACACGTTTGAAGGTATTGCGGATTATTTATTTTTAATCGCTTTATTTTGTATAGTTCTTGCCGTTATTATTGTAACTCTGAAAATAATTTAATTTAAAATTTTCGCTCAATTACATAATCCAGCATAATATGTAATGAGTTTCTTGCTTCAGATTCCGGGAATTCATTCAGAATATCCTTTGCTTTCTGTTGGAATTCTTTCATTACGGTAATTGAATATTCTAATCCACCAGAATTTTTAACGAATTCTATCAACTCCTTTACTCGCTTAGGGTTGTTATTATAACGTTTGATAGTATCGAAATAGTATTTTCTGTCTTTTTCGCTGGCAATTTTCAGGGTATGGATCAAAGGCAGGGTCATTTTCTGTTCTTTGATATCAATTCCTACCGGCTTACCGATCACATTTGAGCTTAAATAATCAAAAAGATCATCCTTAATCTGGAAAGCCATTCCGGTATAGGTACCGAAGTCCTGCATTTTTTTGGCAAGTGCTTCGTCTGTACTATTGGATAAGACTCCGATTTCACAGCAAGCTGCAATTAAAGTTGCTGTTTTCTGACGGATAATTTCATAATATACATCTTCGGTAATATCCAGTTTTCTGGCTTTTTCCAATTGAAGAAGCTCACCTTCAGACATTTCACGGATGGTTCTTGAGATTACTCCAAGCAAGTCATAATCTTTATGATCTGTAGATAATAAAACTGATTTTGACAAGAGATAATCTCCTACCAAAACAGCAATTTTATTTTTCCATAAAGCATTAATAGAGAAAAAATTACGACGTTTAAAGCTTTCATCCACTACATCATCATGTACAAGAGTGGCTGTATGAATCAACTCAATCATGGAAGCTCCACGATATGTCTTTTCTGTAACATCTCCTACCAGCTTCGCACAAAGAAATACAAACATAGGACGCATCTGTTTCCCTTTGGTGGTAACAATAAAACGGGTTACTTTATCTAATAAAGCTACTTTACTCTGCATCGATTCATAAAACTTCTGCTCGAAAAGTTTCATTTCCTCATTGATCGGTCGTTTAATCTCTTCTACTGTATTTGCCAAAATCTGCGAATGCTGGGTGAATAATTATTAATTCTCACAAAGATAATTTTTTTCGCTCAATTTTAAGAGAAAATTAATCTTTGAATTGTTCTTTTGGGATAAAATAAAGTGCCGGTTTTGTACTTCCTAGTGGAGATTTAAATTTTTCTCCTGAAATGGAAATCCCAGATTCGTCCACTGCAATTCCTTCAATTTGACCTATTGACAAAGCGCTCCCTAAATAATAATGTTTCGGTTTTTCTTTAAAAAAGATACCTGGTTCTGTTTCTGTGAAAACATCCATAAAAACCTCTGTTTTCTTGCTATACCCTACCAAATAAAGCTTTTTATCAAAGTATGCGGCATCCGTTACCATGAAATTCGTTTTATAGACTTCCATTTTTACAGCATCTTGTTTTTCATTTTTCTCAGGATCAATTATATAATGTACAGTAGATTTCGAGACCCATTCTTTGGTAAAAAGATGAATTTTTCCTTGGGCATAAATCATTGCTTCAGCATCGAAATCTGTATTAAAGTAGCTCGATTTATAGTCTGTCTGCTCAGGATAATGAAATTTAATTTCTTTTATCTGATTATTTTGTAAACTGTCTCCCTGGAATGGCACCTTATAAATGGTAAGATGCCTTCTGCTTCCGTCATTGTTTCCGAAATCACCAATATAAAAATGTTGTCCATCATTTGTAAGTGCTTCCCAATCGGTATTTTTAGCATTTACTTTTAATGTCGTTATCACTTCTCCGGTTGCTTTATTGATTTCAAAAAGCTCAGGTGCATTTCCGCTGTCATTGAATGTGTACAGTTTTCCGTCAAAGAAATTCAGCCCAGAAGTTTCCTGAATTTTATCATCCAAGCGGCTGACTCTGTATTTTTTGATTTTCAGGAAATCTGTTTGTTGAGAAAATGCAGTTTGAAAGGCAAGAAAAGCCAATAACAGAAATGTTCTTTTCATAAGGCAAAAATAGGACTTTCTATCAAAACAGTAATATTTAGCATAATTCTTTTCTAACAGACTTTCTATTTAAACCTTATATAAAAATTATTGAACATATTTTCTACTAAGAAGTAATTCTAATAAACCTTCAACTTCAGACTTAGATAAAATAAGGGTTTATAATGTGGTCTTTGTAAACACCTGTACAGACATGTAACCTTTTCCCCAGTTGAAATTAGGATCAGTAGTAGACCACATATTAAATCGAATGGTGTCTGATCCCACTGTAGGCTCAACATATCCATTTAAAGCGTAAGTAACACTGACAGGGGTAGAAGTATTATTAACAACAGTATCACCTACAGTTGCACTTATAGAAAACATTCTGGAACTAGGGCTAGCTGCAGAAGAACTAGCAAATAAAGTAGATTTTCTTGATCCTATTGGAAGTTCAGTACCATTTTTTAGAAATCGGATTCCATAATAGCCACTAAGATTATTGTTTGAAGAAGTTGTTCCCATTGGAACGCTATAAGTAGTTACTAGTTTTGCTTGAGTAAAAGCTGGTACTGTTACAGTAATGCTTAATCCTAAGTTAATATTATTGATTGTTGTTCCTGAGGTGACTGCCTGATCTACAGGGGCAGAAGCAACACTATCATAAAAATTTTCAAATTTCCATATTGTTTTATCATATTGTTGATAAGTAACCCATAGAGGGGCTGCCGGAGTACCTATATTTGTGTAAAAGCCTTCTACCATACTTGTTGTAGCATTCATATTGTAGACAATAAGTCCTTTTGCAGGAGAAGGAATTGTAGTTCCATCATTAGGAGAGGTAATCATTACCCTGGGAATAAGTAATCCTTTGTTAGTTGTATTGATTTGAAGTTTTGCAGAAGAATCTACTGTAGTTGTACCTATGCCAACATCACCAGCACTTGTCACTACAACATCGTTAGCTTGTTGTGCTACAGTAGGAGGAACTGCATTGTCTTTAGCTCCATCAATATGAAATGCGCCCAACGGGTTAGCTGTATTAACTCCAATCCCAACCTGAGCGTTTACAAAATGAAAAAGACCTAACAACATCACAGGTAACAATTTAATTTTCATGATTCTAAATATTTAAATTATGTTGAATACAAATATATCACTTTGAAAGGATAAATTTCATACATTTTCAGTTTATTTAAACATTTGTAAAGCAATTTTTCAAAAATGAATAATTTAGAGTTGTAAAAAGAACCAAAATAAGGAGCTTACAAACAAAAATTAGCTTGAAAAAACAATTTCTAGCGAGATTTAATTTATGGGAAAACTGAAAGTTTTATAAGATTCATATAATAGAAAAAACGGGCTGAAAACCCGTTTTTTTTAAAAAATTTTTATTGATTTATCAGATATTAAGCTGTTTTTTGCTCTGCCTGATTTTGTTGTTGCTCTTTCTTTTTAGCTTGTTTTGCAAAGTATTCTTTCTGATATTGTCTTACTGTTTTTCCGGTTCCGTCATGTCTCCATCCCGGCGAATTGAAAATGTAATTGATTCTGTCAGTAAATTTTAAACCAGGTTGTTTCAGATCCTTCCATATTTTTCTCCATTCATAAAAAAGAACGGTATCAGGTCTGTTATCAGGCATTTTTGGATAGATTCCGTATTTCACAGGAATATTGGGGTCTTCTTTTTGGAAAGTTCCAAATATTTTGTCCCAAATAATCAGACACATTCCCATGTTTTTATCTAAATACTTGATGTTACAAGCATGATGCACACGGTGGTGGGAAGGAGTTACCAGAATATACTCAAGGAATCCCATACTCTTCACGGTCTGTGTATGCACCCATGTTCCATATACCTGTCCGATAGCATAAGCTACCATAATATGCCAAGGATTAAATCCTAAGAAAGCTAATGGTGAAAAGTATAAATACCTGTAAAGCGGCTGTAATACCGGGCTTCTGAATCCCGTAGTAAGGTTAAAATACTCTGAACTATGGTGTGTAATATGTACAGCCCAAAAAGCTCTGGAACGATGATCTACATAATGCAGCACATAGTAAGCAAAATCTGTAATTACGAAACAAGCCAATAAATACCAGATGCTGAAATCCCATGAAACAAGTTTGTGGTTGTAAAAGAAAAACATTACCCCCATCGCAAATGCCTTCATGATAAGGTCAAGACCAAAGTTCATCAAAGCAAGATAAACATTCGTTACAAGGTCTTTTCCACTATATAATTTTGCCTCGGAAACGTGGCTGTAAATCATTTCGGCTAAAATAACAGTTGCATGCAACGGAATAGACCACGCATAAACATTTTCTAGCCCGTCCTCACTCATAAAAAAATCCATCATCACAAAATAATTTTGTGCAAAGGTAGGGCTTTAGGCTATGCCTTAAGAGAATTTTAAGTTTTTTTTAAGGAAATTTTAATCCGCGTTTTTGTTTGCCAACTGCCCGCAAGCAGCATCAATATCTCCTCCACGGCTTCTTCTGACCATTACTGTAATTCCTGCATTCTCAAGTTGTCTGATATAATTCTCTTCAGCCTGCTTGTTGCATTGGTCATACTTTCCGTCACCGATTGGGTTGTATTGAATAAGGTTTACCTTCGAAGGAACCTGTTTGCAGTATTTAATCAAAGCTTTGATATCTTCGTCTCCATCATTGATTCCTTTCCAAACACAGTATTCAAAAGTGATTACTGAACCAGTCTTCTCATACCAATACTGAAGTGATTCCATGATATCTGTTAACGGGAACTTATCTGAAAAAGGCATGATCTCATTACGTTTTACCTCGATAGCTGAGTGAAGAGAAAGTGCAAGTTTTACACGCAATTCGTCATCAGCAAGCATTTTGATCATTTTGGGAATTCCTGAAGTAGAAACAGTAATTCTTCTTGGCGACATTCCTAATCCTTCCGGTTGGGTAATCTTTCTGATAGCCTCCACTACATTTTTGTAGTTCATCATCGGCTCTCCCATTCCCATGAATACAATATTGGAAAGAGGTCTGTCAAAATACATTCTACTCTGGCTGTCAATAAGAGCAACCTGGTCTACGATCTCAGCAACTTCAAGATTTCTCATTCTTTTCAGTTTAGCGGTAGCACAGAATTCGCAGTTCAATGAGCAGCCTACCTGTGAAGATACACAAGCTGTGGTTCTTGTTTCTGTTGGTATAAGAACAGATTCTACCAGTAACCCATCGTGAAGTTTCACTCCGTTTTTGATGGTTCCGTCGGTACTTTTTTGAAGAAGGTCTACGGAAACAGGATTAATGGTATATTCTTCGGAAATTCTTTCACGAAGGTTTTTCGAAAGATTCGTCATTTCATCGATCGAATGGAGGTTTTTGCTCCATAGCCAGTCATAGACCTGTTTCGCACGAAACGGCTTTTCTCCTAAAGAAACAAAGTATTCTTTAAGCTGATCTAGTGATAATGTACGGATATCTTTCAAAATAGTGTTGATTATAGATTTTAAATTATAAATTTTAGATTAAAATCCCTTCCGAAGGTTAGAATCCAATCTAAAATTTATAATCTATAATTTAAAATTAATTACAAAATAAGCATTGCATCACCGTAAGAATAGAATTTGTACTTTTCTTTTACGGCTTCTTCATAAGCATGCATTACGAAATCTCTTCCTGCAAATGCAGCAATCATCATGATCAATGTAGACTTCGGTGTGTGGAAGTTTGTGATCATAGTGTTAGCAACTCCGAAATCGTGAGGCGGGTAGATGAATTTATTCGTCCAACCGTTGAAAGCAGAGATTTTTTTGTTTGAAGAAACAGAAGTTTCCAATGCTCTCATGGTAGTAGTACCTACTGCACAAACTCTTCTGTGAGATTCTACTGCTTTGTTGATGATAAGAGCATTTTTCTCATCAATGATGATCTCTTCAGATTCCATTTTGTGCTTAGAAAGATCTTCTACCTCAATCGGGTTGAAAGTTCCTAATCCTACGTGAAGCGTTACTTCCGCAAAATTAATTCCTTTGATCTCTAATCTCTTCATCAAGTGCTTAGAGAAGTGAAGACCTGCTGTAGGTGCAGCTACCGCCCCTTCTACTTTAGCGTAGATTGTCTGGTATCTTTCAGCATCTTCTGGTTCTACTGCTCTTTTGATATATTTAGGAAGTGGAGTTTCTCCTAATTCCTTAAGTTTCGCTCTGAATTCGTCGTAAGAACCGTCGAATAAGAATCTTAATGTTCTTCCTCTTGAAGTAGTGTTATCGATAACCTCAGCTACCAAAGATTCGTCTTCAGTGAAGAATAATTTGTTACCAATTCTGATTTTTCTTGCCGGATCTACTAAAACATCCCAAACTCTTGTTTCCTTGTCAAGCTCTCTTAATAAGAAAACCTCGATTTTAGCACCTGTTTTTTCTTTATTTCCATAAAGACGTGCAGGGAAAACCTTAGTATTATTGAAGATAAACAAATCCTCCTCATCAAAATAATCAACTACATCTTTGAATAATTTGTGCTCGATAGTTTGTGTTTTTCTATCAAGAACCATTAATCTAGCTTCGTCTCTGTGCTCTGATGGGTGTTCTGCCAATAATTCCGCAGGAAGATCAAAATTAAAATCTGATGTTTTCATTTTTTAAATTACGGTTTAAAAATTATTGAAATTACATGATGTAATTTTCGGAGTGCAAATATACGACATTGAATACCCCTTTGTCAAGTATTATTTTTCAATCAAATATAAAACCGTGATTTTACGGGAAATTTTAAAGGTTAAAAAGAGTATTTTTGGAAAATTGAAATTAAGTTTGGAATCTAAAAGTAAAATATATTTCATTGATAATCCGCTTCCTAACAGAAATAAAATTGAATCATGTAGCTAGAGCGGACGAATTGATGAGTGTGTTTTCATATGATTTGATTTTCATTTAAAAACTGAAGATTATTACGTAAATGATGATAAAAATAGCTACAAAGAAGGCGGAGACCTATCTGATTGAGACTCCAAAATAATATGGAAAAACTATCATATCTATATTTTATCGTCAAATTATTGGGGTAAAAAAAGAAGAATCAGAATTAATAAACCGAATGAAAAACTGGATTTCGATGAAGTTGTTAAGTAACAAACGAGCATATAAACTCGACAAACTTAAGACACTATCAATATAAAAACAACAAATTAAAAAATTATAATTATGAGCAAATATTCAATTGAAGCGTTTATCAATGAGACGAAGGAGAATCCACAACAGAGAGATTATTTTGAGCTGGAAACTAAACATCTTCTGGAAATTAATCTTAATAATCAGGCGGTATGGACAAAAAGAGGAAGCATGGTAAGCTATGTTGGAAGCATCAATTTTGAAAGACAGGGCATGTTATCTGGCGGGCTCGGAAACCTTTTGAAGAAGGCAATCAGTGGTGAAGGGAGCAAACTGATGAAGGCTGAAGGAACGGGAAAATTATATGTAGCAGATTCCGGAAAGAAAGTTCGTATCCTTTACCTGAATAATGAATCTGTTTGTGTGAATGGAAATGATGTTTTAGCTCATGAACAAAGTGTAAAAAGTGATATCACCATGCTTAAAAGTATTGCAGGAATGATGTCCGGCGGTCTTTTTCAGGTAAAGCTTTCAGGAACGGGACATATCGCAATTACTACTCATGGAGATCCTTTAACTTTACTGGTAACACCTGACACTCCTGTTTTCACAGATCCTAATGCTACGGTTGCATGGTCCGGAAACCTTAGCCCGGAGCTGAAGACGAATGTTTCTTTCAAAAGCCTTATAGGAAGAGGAAGTGGTGAAGAATTTCAAATGAAATTTTCAGGACACGGATGGGTACTTATTCAACCTTATGAGGAGGTATATTATATGGAAAAGTAATTCATAAATAGCTATCTTTGAAGTAAGTAATTCAGTTCATTACGCTTATATTACGAACCTATGAAAAATATCCTATCAGGGCTATTCTTGATGATCATCAATGTAGCCTACCCACAGATACAGAAAGTAGAGCAAGTCATCGATTCCTGTGTGAAAAAAGATAATTTCAACGGTTCGGTTTTATTAGCCAAAAATGGAAAAACTGAACTACTTACTTACAAAGGGCTATCCAACAAGCATTATAATATTCCTTTTTCGGATGAAACGCGATTTCATATTTTCTCTCTTACAAAGACTTTTACTGCTGTCCTGATCATGCAGCTTTATGAAAAAGGAAAGATTGATTTAAATGCAACCATCGCCACCTATTATCCCGAATATAAAGGAGAAGCAGCCCAAAAAGCAACGATCCGAAATCTACTCACTTACAGCAGTGGCAGAGAAAATAAAGATCTCAGCTCGCCGGAACTTATTCATCAGGCTTATGATAATACAATCTGGAATCTTGATGATTTTATCACTACTTATCTTTCTGAGAAATTAATAGATCCACCCGGAACAAAATTCAGTTATAATAATGGAGATTTTATTCTGCTGGGAAAAATTATTGAAAAGATATACAAAAAGCCCTTTGAAGAGGTTCTCAAAGAGCAAATATTAATTCCTCTCAAAATGGACAATACCGGCTTTCTTCATCACAATGATATTATCAAGAATATAGATGAAGGATATTCGGCAGAACCATCCGATCCGTTCGCTCTCTATATGCCTACCAATACCTATATTGATAATTTCTATTCTGCCGGGGCTATGTATTCCACTCCCAAAGATCTGTTAATTTTTGATCAGGCAATATTTAATTCTCTGTTATTTAATAAAAAGACCTTGGAAATCATGCTTACTGCTGACAAAAAATTAGAAGATACAGCATTAGGTTTCTGGGTATATCCTAAACAATTTGGCATCATCAATACAATATTTGCAGAACGACAGGGAGAAGGTTATGGACATAGTGCAAACTGGGTTCATCTGGTTGATAAAAACCTAAGCTTAATCATTCTTTCCAATACAAAAGACATCAAATACCTGAACAAAATGAGAGAAAAGCTGATCAAGGCTTACTATGGGCAGTGATTAATTTTTGATTTAGAGATCAATAGTCAATTTTGCTCCGCAAGTGAATGGTGAATTTTATATAAGTTTAATCCTTTATTAACCACCCCGTCAAAAATTTTTTGAATTTTTGCCACCCCTCCAAAGGATGGGAATGATCATATAATGAGATGATTGTTTTTCTAGAAGCTATAATAAGCCATTCAGTATATTTCTCCCTTATCCTAAACCATTAATATTCTCAATCTCGGATCTCGCACCCCATATCTATTACCCGAAACTCTCTTATCTACCCCTCCTTTCTCCCACCCTATCGTGATTTACAAAAGATTTAATATATTTAAGAAAAAAATAGATGGAGAATAACACTTCCCGCAGAAGTTTCATTAAAACGGCTGCACTGGCAAGCTTTGGGGCATTGGTATTGCCCAATTCCATGTTTGCATATTCTAATGATTTTAAAGCAGATAAAAAGGTTCGTGTAGGATTTATCGGTGTTGGACTTCGTGGTCAGGAACACGTAAAATTACTTGCAAAACGTAGCGATGTAGAAGTGGTCGCGTTTGCTGATCCGGATAAAAGAATGCTGGCTGCGTCTCAAAAAATACTTAAGGACAATAATAAATCGGCAGCTCAGGAGTTTTCTAACGGTGAATATGACTATCGAAATCTTTTAAAATTAAAAACAATAGATGCCGTTGTAATTGCAACTCCATGGGAGTGGCACCTTACGCAAGGTGTAGAGGCAATGCGAGCTAAAAAGATTGTGGGAATGGAAGTTTCCGGAGCCATCAAGCTTGAGGATTGCTGGGAATTCGTGAAAGTATATGAGGAAACGAAAGTTCCTATTTTCATGATGGAAAATGTATGCTACCGAAGAGATATTATGGCAATTTTGAATATGGTTCGTAAAGGAATGTTCGGAGAACTGGTACATGGAAGAGGTGGTTATCAACATGATCTGAGAGGTGTACTTTTCAATGACGGAGTTACTCCTTACAATTCTGGAGCAGAGTTCGGAGAAAAAGGATTCAGTGAAGCGAAATGGAGAACAGAACATTATGTAAAACGTAACGGAGAACTTTATCCTACGCATGGTTTAGGACCGATTGCAATGATGATGGATATTAACCGTGGAAACCGTTTAACAAGACTTTCTTCTTTTTCATCAAAGTCTGTAGGACTGCATAAATATATTGTAGAACATGCTAAAGGAGGAGAAAACCATCCGAATGCTAAGGTAAAATTCAATCAGGGAGACATTGTTACTACCCAAATTGCCTGTGCAAACGGAGAAACAATACTTTTAACTCATGATACCAGCTTACAGAGACCTTATGATCTTGGATTCCGTGTTCAGGGAACTGATGGATTGTGGCAGGATTTCGGATGGGGAGATTTTAATCAGGGACATATTTATTTTGAAAAAACAATGAATCACAGCCACCGTTGGGATAATACGGAAAAATGGATGAAAGAATATGATCACCCGATGTGGAAGAAGTTTGAAAATGTAGCTGCAGGAGCCGGACATGGCGGGATGGACTTCTTCGTGATGAATACTTTCATTGAATGTATCAAACGAAATATAGAATTCCCGATGGATGTTTATGATCTTGCCTTATGGTATTCCATTACTCCATTGAGTGAAGAGTCTATTGCTAAGGGAGGTCAAGTGGTTGAAATACCTGATTTCACCAACGGTAAATGGAAAACCCGTAAACCTGTATTCGGAATGACTGATGAGTTCTAAGAAGACATTACTCATATTAGCCGGCGGATTAGGCAGCCGCTATAAAGGATTGAAGCAAGTGGATGGAATACTCGAAAACGGTTCACCAATTCTGGAGTATTCTATCTATGATGCTTTGGAAGCAGGTTTCTCAAAAGTGGTTATCATTGTCAATACATTAATTCCTCAAAGTTATATTGAAAGACTAAATGCTATTTCACAAGCAAGAAATTTTGAACTGCACTGGGTATATCAGGAAATGAACAGTATTCCTCTGCAGGGATTTGATTATCCTGAACGTGAAAAACCATGGGGAACTGCGCATGCTGTTTTATGTGCAAAATATGCTATACAGGAGCCTTTCATTATGATCAATGCAGATGATTTTTATGGAAAAGAAGCTTATTTGCTTGCTGCCAATGAAATTGATCACCATCACATTTCCGATTCTGAATTTGGTATGATTGCTTATCCTGTAAGCACAACATTGAGTGGTCACGGAACTGTAGCACGAGGGATATGCACTTTAGATGCTGAAAATTATCTGATTCGGGTGGAAGAACAAACTTCTATTCAAAAACTTAATGGCTCTATTATTTATACAGAAAACGGTCAAAATATAAAACTGGATCCTGATACTTTGGTTTCCATGAATTTTTTCATTTTCAATCCTCATATTTTCTGTTCTTTGGAAGCTTATTTCTATGATTTTATAGAATCTGATCCCACATCCAAGCAGGAATTTTATATTCCAAGTGCTGTACAGAGGATGATCGATGAAAATAAAGTAAAGGTAAAGGTTAAAGCTTCTCCTTCTCAGTGGATGGGAGTAACATATGCTGATGACAAAAAGAGTATTAAAGATTTTCTGATCTCAGAAATTAAAAATAACAGATACCCGGAAGATTTATGGAGTTAAATACTATTGTACTTGAATTTATCGGGACAGATCATTACGACCTCACTCCTATTACTGATGGTTTGATCAATACCACCTATCTTTTAGAAGATAAGGATCATGAGAAAAAATTTATCCTACAAAAAATCAATACTCATGTTTTCAAACAGCCGGAAGTGATTGTCAAAAATCATTTAATGATTAATGAAATTCTTCAATCCAATAATTATCAGTTTCAAATTATAGACCCCGTTCTTTCTCTAACGAACAAGTTTCTGGTAAAGGATGCCAATGGTGATTCATGGCGTATGTTAAGTTTTATAGAAAACAGCACTACTTTTCTTACGGCTCCATCTTTACAAACGGCTTTTGAAGCAGCTAAAGCCTTCAGTTATTTTCTGAACACCGTAAATACTGAAAAGCTGCCAGCAATTGAAGATTCTCTTCCTAATTTCCTTAATTTTGAGAAAAGGGTTTCAGATTATAAAAATGCACTTGAAAATGCCATTCCTTCGTTAAAAGAAAATGCAAAAGCAGAAATAGAGATTACCAACCAGCTTCTGTCCTTGCCAGATCAATGGATCGAAATGGAGAAGAACAATCAGATTCCTAAAAGAATTATCCATGCAGATGTAAAGATCAGCAATATTCTCTTCGATCAACATCATAAACCGTTAGCCGTTATTGATCTGGATACGATGATGATTTCTACTGTTCTATATGATTTTGGAACGATGATCCAATCTTATACAAATACTACACTCGAAGATGACGGAAGCGCCAAAAACAACTTTAATTCTGAAATGTATAAGGTTGTAAAAGAAGGATTTTTATTTTATTTAAAAGAAAAACTTACTCCTCTAGAAATTTTGAGTCTTGATTATGCTGCTCAGGTCGCTATTTATATTCAGGAAATTCGTTTTCTGACGGATTATCTGAACGGAAGCACCTATTATTCTACCCAATATCCGGAACATAATCTGGATCGTACAAAGAATCAATTGGAGCTACTGAAAGGTTTGAGAGCATATTTAGGCTGCTAACTTTATCTCCCTATCAAAATTACAATATTGAAATTCCTACAGAATGACCAACAGAGCGTTTAGAATATCCGCACACTTTGTCATTCCGTAGGAATCTATCTTTTATTAATCATAGTACTATTGAAAAACTAAAGCCCAACCCTAGTCTAATATTCTACAACACTCAAACTTCTTCACCTAAAAACTCCAAAATCACTTTCCATTCCTCATACTTTTTCTCAAAAGAAACAGTATGAAGCGGGCTAGTAGACGGTAATTGGTAAATTGGTAATCTGTAATTTTTCCCTAATAGTTTTTGTAAACTTTTATAGGATTTCCCACCATTGCAAAAGATGGCTTTCACATTCGGATGTTCTTCCAATAATTCAGCAATCTGGTTGGTTTCTTCATTTTTAATTTCGGAATCCAGGCTTCCTTTTCTTTCGCAGGTATCAATAACATCCCAAAGAGCAATGTGATGTTTCTTTAATATCTTCAACCTTTCAGTATAGTTTTCTGTAAATTCTTCGTACAGGAGTTCAAAGATGATTTTCCAGAATTTGTTTTGCGGATGGGCGTAATACTGTTGCTTTTCCAAAGATTTCACTCCCGGAATTGAACCCAGAATCAGAATTTCAGATTGATCATCAATGAGTGGAGAAAATGAAGAAATACGGTTTTGCATATTCAAATATATGTATTTTGATTATGTTATTTACTGCCAATTAATCGGGTTGAAGTTGAAGTATATAGTTCCTTAGGTTTTGGCTAAAGCCAATGGAATTGATTTTATAAGTAAAGTGGGCTAAAGCTCACTCCTATTGAATTTCCTGCTATGAATAATATAAAAATCAAAAAATCACCTCGCCTGGTGAAATCATTGAACTCTTCAACATAAAAAAAGCGGGCTTTAGCCCGCTTTCATTGATATATTATAATGTTTCTTTTAACCAGTCAAAGAATTCTCTCTGCCATACCAATCCGTTTTGTGGATGAAGTACCCAGTGATTTTCATTCGGGAAGTAAACCAATTTAGATTTCAATCCTCTTAATTTTGCAGCCTGGAAAGCTTCCTGTCCTTGTTCGTAAGGTACACGGAAATCAATTCCACCCTGAACAATCATGATAGGTTTGTTCCATTTTTCTACGAAGTTGCTTGGATTAAACTCTGTATAAGCTTTTGGCTGCGGTTTTTCCCATGGAGAACCGATATCCCAGTTTGCAAACCAAAGTTCTTCTGTTGTAAGATACCATGATTTCATATCAAATAATCCATCGTGAGCGATAAATGTTTTGAATCTGTTTTCATGAATTCCAGCCAACATAAATACGCTATAACCTCCGTAACTTGCTCCTACAGCTGCTACTCTATCACCGTCTACGTATGGTAATGTCTTAGCATAATCTGTTGCTGCAAGATAATCTCTCATTGGCTGTCCGCCCCAGTCTTTTGAAATCTCTTCATTCCATTTTGTTCCCCAACCTGGCATACCTCTTCTGTTTGGAGCGACTACGATATAATCGTTTGCCGTCATCAAAGCAAAGTTCCATCTGATGCTGAAATATTGCGTCAATGCAGACTGTGGTCCTCCCTGGCAGTATACTAATGTTGGATATTTTTTGTTTGGATCAAAATTCGGCGGATAATGGAACCATACTCCCATTTCTTTTCCGTCTGAAGTTTTTACCATTTTAAGTTCAGATTTACCTTGAGCCAATTTAGCATAAGCATCTTTATTTGTCTCGGTAACCTGCTTCATTTCTCCGTTTTTAAGGTTTACAGAGAATAATTCCGTAGCATGGTTTACATCTGTTCTTCCTACTAAAACTGAAGTCTTATTGTCTGTGAAAACTTCATTCACATCAAAGTCTCCTTTGGTGATCTGTTGTACTTTTGCAGATTTTGAATCTAAAGAGAACAATTGTTTTGTTCCTCTGTAAGCAGCTGTAAAGTAAATTGTTTTTGAATCTGCACCCCAAAGTACATCTCCGGAAACGCTGTCATCCCAAGCTGCTGTAAGATTAGTTGTCTTTCCAGACTTCCAATCCATGATTTTCACGTCATTTTTATCAGCTTCATACCCATCTCTAGCCATACTTTGCCAGGTCAGAGATTTTCCGTCCGGGCTAAATTTTGGGTTTACGTCATATCCTTTATTGGTTTCCGTCAGGTTTTTTGTTGTTCCTGTTGCCATATCATATGCGAAGATATCCGTATTGGTACTTGTTGCATACTCTTTACCACTTTTAGGTTTTGTGACATATAAAAGCTGTGCAGAATCCGGGCTCCAGATAAAATCTTCAGCACCTCCGAAAGGTCTTTGTGGAGAATCCCAGGTTTTACCTTCTAACAAATCTTTAGCAGCCTCTACTTTATCGGCAGTATTTACCACAAATACATGGTTGTATTTCCCTTCGTTGAAATAATCCCAGTGTCTGTGATTAAGGTCTGTATATACCTGAGCGGTAGTTTTAGGAGTATCGCTGTATTTGTCTTTCCCCATCAATTTTTCTACCAAAACCTGCTTACTGAAAGCAATTCTTTTTCCATCAGGAGAAATCACGATGTTATCTACTTCACCGATAGTATAAAATTCTGCCCACGTTTTTCCTGCATCTTTTGAAAGATAGATTTTATCTCCTTCCTGAGCATAAATTCCGTTTTTATCCCACTGGATCAGAGATTTTTTACCGAAATCGATTTTTGAAGACTGATTATTAAGAACATTAAGAAAATAGTTCTCGTTTTTTGTTTTTTCTGTCTTCAGATCTACCTGTCCTACTTTATAGATAAGAGAAGCTTGATCTGGTGAAACTGCCTGTACTCCTACTTTTTTCAAAGTCCAAAGAATCTCAGGCGTCATTAATTGTTGTGCATTCATTAAAAGCGGAGCTGCCAAAGCCAGCAGGCTGTACTTAAGTTTCATATGTTGATATTCATTTTTATCGGACCTTACAAAATCACAGTGATCTCATAAAACCCTTTCATTAAATTCAAAGATTGCCAAAGTTAATATTTAAAATAAAAATTACCGAAAGAATTAACAATTAAAATTGACAATACACAATAAAATATCAAAAGAAGAAAGGTTTAAAAGTAAGAGAAGACAAGAAAACAGTCCAGTTTATTATTTTTATTAACTGTAACCGTCTCTAATTGGAAAACATTAAGGCATAAAAAATCCGCTGGCACCTACCAACGGACTTTTTTATATTATATCTTATAAAATCTACTAATCTCCATCCGAGAACATTGAATTCGCCAGTGAAGTAACAATTGATAATAAAATACTGAAGATAAACGCCCACCAGAAGCCGTCTACCACCATACTGTCTATAAAATAATCAGCAATAAGGATAATCCCTGCGTTGATTACCAATGCAAAGAATCCTAAGGTAATGATAGTAAGCGGAAGTCCGAACAGACTTAAAATTGGTTTTACAAATATGTTTAAAACTCCAAGTACTATTGCAAAGATAATAGCAGATGAGAAGCCTTCAAAATGTACTCCCGGTAAAACTTTAGTTAAAAGGTAGGCAACTATTGCCGTAACAAACAATCGGATAATTAAGTTCATATCGTTATTTTTTAATGTTTATTGGTTTTGTTGAGCAAAAGCCATTCCATTTCAGTAAAAAACATTCAGCAAACCCTTTGTTTAAAGAACATTTTCGAAATAGATAGGTTATTTTATCTTCATCATCGTTACCAGTGAAGTTGCCACATGACTTTGTGAATCAGAACCTTCACTCTGAACATAGATTTCCGTTCTGATAACACTGATTTTCGCTCCTCCTTTAATAACATAAGATTTTGACACCAAAGCATCTCCAATTGCCGGACGAAGATAATTTACTTTTAATTCAACAGTTACCACATAACAGTCTTCCGGATAATGACTCACCGCTGCATATCCTGAGGAAACATCTACTAATGAAGCGATCATAGCACCATTGAACATTCCTGCTTTTCTGGTCATCAGCTCCATTTTAGGAATTTTAATGGATATAAAATCGGTTTCTGCTTCCAGAAGTTCTGCTTTATAGAATTTCAAAGTTTCGGAACGGTTGAAGCTGTCTGTGATGAGTTTCTTTTTTTCTGGGGTCATTGCTTTCAATTTGAATGTAAATATAAAAATTGATTTAAAAAAGAATGATTAAAAGATTAAAAAATTGATAATACGGCGTTTTTTAAGCACTTTAGTTATTTTTTAATATTTCGTATAAATAATGTTAATTTAAATTTAAAAAAACAAGGTTTTCATCTGCTTAATTTGCTCAATCTGCGGATCATATATAAAAAAAGCAGATTAAATTATGTTTAAGCCAGAATACTTACTTACCAAATTGAAAACAATAAAGTGGAATTAATATGAGATATCCAAAAAAATCGTCAATAATTTGAGATGATATTTTTCATAAAATCACTTCGTGAAGATTTAATACTCTATTCAAAATAAAATATTCATCTTTGCAGCCTTAAAATCAAACACGCTAGTTTATTTCATGAACACTATTTTCAATAAGCGACTTCTTATAGCGCTTGTATTACCAACTGCCGCCTTGTATTATGGGCAGAGTACGAAGGATTCTTTAGAAAAATCTAAATCTATTGATGAGGTGATGTTGGTGGGAAGAAACCTTTCCCAGACAGCCAAAGAAAGAAAAACGCCTGTAGCAGTTTCCAACATTAAGGCAGCTGAAATTCAGGAGAAATTAGGAAACAGAGAGTTCCCTGAGATTATGAAGTCTACACCATCTGTATACGTTACCAAAGTAGGTGGTGGATTTGGAGACAGTAGAATTAACATGAGAGGTTTTGATGGTGCCAATATTGCGGTAATCATCAACGGACAGCCTGTGAACGACATGCAGGGAGGTACTGTTTACTGGTCTAACTGGACCGGATTGGCAGATATTGCAAGTTCTATTCAGATTCAGAGAGGTTTAGGTGCTTCTAAATTTGTAGTTCCGTCTGTTGGAGGAACGATTAATATTGTAACTAAAGCTACGGATTCTGAGCAAAAAGGAATGGTAAAAGCGGAGATGGGTAATGACAACTACTCCAGATTATCTGCAATGTATTCTTCGGGATTAAAAAACAAATGGGGAACTACAGTATTACTTTCTCGTTGGCAAGGTGATGGTTACATCAACGGAACTAAGGGGGAAGGATATTCATGGTTTTTCTCTACAGGATTTAAGCCTAATGAAAAGCATGCGTTCAATTTGATTGCAACAGGTGCACCACAGGTACACGACACAAGAAGATCTTCTGCAACGGGAGCGAATGTGGCAACACTTAGACAGTTTGATACTTACGGAAGAAGATTCAACCCTCAAACGGGAATGCTGAACGGTTCTGAATTCAATTTAGCTCCAAACTTCTACCATAAGCCAATTGCCTCTCTTAACTGGGACTGGAATATTAATGACAACCTGAAACTTTCCACAGTTCTTTATGGTTCTTGGGGACGTGGTGGCGGTGGTACCGGACTGAATGGTTCTATCAAAAATGCTAACGGAGATGTAATGAACTTTGCCAACAATGGTCCTGGCGGAGATGGTACCATCAACTGGGATATGATCTACCGTTATAACAGAGGAGGTATGGTAACTGATTACAATGGAAATACTTTCCAGAAATCAACCTTTACGGCTCCTGCAGGTTCTCCTACCGATCATAATGGTCAATACGTAGCTACCTTAAACGGAAATACTGGTATTTTCAGAAAGCAAAGTATCAACGCTCACGACTGGTACGGAGTAATTGCCGATTTAAATTATAAAAAGAACAACTGGACTTTCAACGGAGGTATTGATCTTAAAACATATAAAGGAGCTCTTTATGATATTGCTACCGATATGCTAGGATCAGATGCTTTATTTGTAGGCAGTACAGTGAATTCTCCTAAAGGATATTTTATCGATCGTACGGTAAAACCTGAACCTCTTACCAAGCTTAATAATGCTCAGAAAATTTCTGTTCACAATGAAGGTTTAGTAAAATGGGCTGGTATTTACGGAATGGTGGAATATAGCTCTGAAAAGCTAAGTGCATCTGTTCAGGGATCAGTTTCCGAGCAGTATTATAAGAGAAGAGATTATATGCTGTATACTCCGGGGAACCAGGAAACAAAATGGTACCACAAAACGGGCTATATCGTAAAAGGAGGTGCTAACTATAATATTGATGATCACCATAATGTATTCTTCAATACGGGAATCATTTCAAGGCAGCCGTTATTCAATGCATTATTCCCATCTAACCAGAATATCTACAACGATGCGAAGAATGAAAGAATTTTCTCTGTAGAATTAGGATATGGTTTCAAATCCCGTTATATCGATGTGAACATCAACGCGTACAGAACGCAATGGGATGACAGATTTATTTCAAGAACATTCAACGCGACTTCTACAGATATCACAAACTTCCCTCAGTTAAAACTTGGAAATTCTTATTTCTATAATGCACTGAATGTAGGACAACTTCACCAGGGAGTTGAATTGGAAGCAAAAGCAAGACCTTTCACAAACCTTAGATTGAGAGGGATGGTTTCATTTGGAAACTGGAAGTATAAAGGAAATGCAAGTTTCAACATTATTGATGTTCAGAACAACCAGGAGGTTTCCGGAGCAACAGGAACCATCAATATTAAAGATCTGAAAGTGGGTGACGCTGCACAAACAACAGCAAGCATCGGAGCGGATTATAATATTACAAAAGCATTCAGCATTGATGCAAACTGGGAGTATTATGACAAGCTATATGCACAGTTCAACCCTATCAACTTCCTTACTGAAGCAGCAAGGGAAAAAGGAATCGTAAAATTACCTAGCTACCATTTATTTGATGTGGGTGCCAGCTATAAGTTTACTATTGATTCTAAAAAATCATTAACATTAAGAGCTAACGTATATAATTTATTTAATACATATTATATTTCTGAATTAAGCTCTAATATTCATACAACTGATAAAATTGCCAATGGTCCGGGTGCCGGAAAAACTTACCAGGAAGCTGGAAGAGTTTATCAAGGTGTGGCTGATGGTAATACAGGATTCTTAGGTTTCGGAAGAACGTGGTCTCTGGCTGCAACTTTCAGATTCTAATAGGATATCACTTATATCATAGAAAACCCGCCAATATTGGCGGGTTTTTCTGTATTTATACAATAAATTGTTTTTTGTTTGAAGTAGATTCAGTTATTTAAGAAAGCTGAACCTGAAAATCATCTGTTAAAGATAAAACTCCTTCTGACAGACTTTCAGGATGTGTAGTGAAGCCTTTCAGCTTTGAGGTTTTTCCTTTTACAACCAGATCCATCAATTGTTTATCAGACAGTTTCTTTCCGAAAATTTCAAAAGTGATTTTAAACCCGCAGTTTTTAAAGTCCGAACAGCCTACAGCGGTTTTACCTTTGATGAGGTTGTGTTCTTTACATTTCGGGCACTTGGTATCTTCCCATGCCTGAAGTTCTTTTTTCTGTGCAGGTTCTCTTTTTTTCTTTTCTTTAGTTTCCTCTTTCTCTTCTTCTTGCAGTGTAATTACTTTTCCTTTTCCGTATACCACTTTATCGGTAAGCTCCGTCACCATCTGAATCAGTTCTTCTTTGAAAAGATTAGCTTCATACTCGCCTTTCTCTATTTTACGAAGTTTTGATTCCCATTCTCCGGTAAGCTCCGGGCTTTTTAAAAGTTCGTCCTCAATAGTATCGATCAGCTGAATTCCGGTTTGGGTTGCAATTAGGTTCTTTCTTTTCTTCTCGATATATTTTCTTTTGAAAAGAGTTTCGATGATATTCGCACGGGTGGAAGGTCTTCCGATTCCGTTGTTTTTCAATAATTCACGAAGTTCTTCATCTTCTACCTGTCTTCCGGCTGTTTCCATTGCTCTCAGCAACGTTGCTTCGGTATAAGGTTTTGGAGGAGATGTTTTTCCCTGGTGGATCATTGGATCATGAGGTCCTGTTTCTCCCACAGTAAACTCAGGAATGGTTTGTTCTTCTTCCTTTTCTTTTTCTTTATCTGTAGATTCTTCTTTAGGTTCTTTTGCATAAACAGCTCTCCATCCCGGTTCCAGTATTTGTCTTCCACTGGTTTTGAAAGGAATGGTTCCTACTTTTCCTTCTACTAATGTATTTGAAATTTTACATTCAGGATAAAAAACGGCTATAAAACGTTTTGCAATCAGGTCATAGATCAGTTTTTCTTCCCTGCTCAGATTTTGAGAAGGTGGAACTTCGGTAGGTATAATTGCATGGTGATCGGTTACTTTTGCATCATCAAAAACTGCCTTGGATTTTGGAATCGGAGCTTCTAATAATGGAGCAATCAGATCCTGATAAAAATGCATTTTCTGAAGAATTCCGCCAATTTTCGGATACAAACTTTCGGATAGATAAGTGGTATCAACACGTGGATAGGTTACGTGTTTCTTTTCATAAAGACTCTGGATATAATTCAGGGTATTTTCTGCAGAATATCCGTATTTTTTATTGGCTTCCACCTGCAATCCGGTAAGGTCAAAAAGTCTTGGATTCTTTTCTTTTCCTTCTTTAATTTCAAATGAAATGATCTCAAAAGGGTTTACTTTAAGGTATTCCAATCCTTTTTCTGCACGCTCCAGGGTTTTTAAACGGTCAATCGCAGCATTGAAAATAACGTCACGGTATTTCGTTTTAAGTTCCCAGTATTCTTCTGTGGTAAAGGCATCAATTTCTTTCTGACGCTGCACCAGCATTGCCAATGTAGGGGTCTGAACCCTTCCAATGGAAAGTACTGCTTTGTTTCCTCCAAATTTCTTTGTAAAAAGCCTTGTCGCATTGATTCCCAATAGCCAATCTCCAATTGCTCTTGCGTTTCCGGCAAGATAAAGGTTTTTGTAATCTTCGGCTGGTTTTAAAGTTGCAAAGCCTTCTTTAATCGCTTCTTCCGTCAATGAAGAAATCCATAAACGCTGGATCGGTTTATTACATTTTGCTTTCTGTAATACCCAACGCTGGATCAATTCTCCCTCTTGCCCGGCATCCCCACAGTTAATGACCTCATCACATTCTTCGACTAGTCTTTCAATTACTTTAAATTGATTTTCAACTCCTTTATTGGGAATCAGCTTGATCCCAAAACTACCCGGAATAATGGGTAATGAAAAAAGATTCCAGGATTTGAACTGCGGACCGTAATCGTGAGGTTCTTTTAAGGTACAAAGATGTCCGAACGTCCATGTCACGCAATAGCCGTTCCCTTCCATATAGCCTTGTTTAGGCGTGGTAGCACCTAATACTTTGGCGATATCTCTGGCAACACTGGGTTTTTCGGCAATACATAATTTCATGAACTCGGGTTTATTGAAAGACTACAAAAATCGGGATTTTTTTTGACTTTAGCTAATTTAGTTTGAAGCCTGAAGATGAAAGAAGGAAGTTATTGGGCTCATAAATAGTGACTATTTGCTCCTATTTTCATCATTATTAAGGTGTTTATGCAAAAAGCCCCCTTAAAAAAGGAGGCAGGATCAACAATATTAATGAAACCTGTTCATTATTTCTTTTTGGCTTCTGTAATGGCTTCTGAAATTCCATCGCCTGCAGTTTCAAAGAAGGCAGGACCAGCCAACAGATATACTTTTTCTAATTTTTTGGTAGTTGATAGCTTATGTTCTTTTAAATAATTCTCAGAACGACTGGCATTCACAATACCTCTTACTACATTTCCTGCTACTAAAGCCGTGGGAGAGTCTATTCCGGCATCTTTCAGATCACTGGCAAAAGCAAAATTGGAAACACCCAATCTCATTGCTTCACGAGCAGCCACCTCTCCTACTGAGATCATTAAATCCGGCGTAAATTTATTACGATCACCTAAGCCTATCAATAATAGTTTTTTTGCAGACATAGATCCGGCAGGAGGCACTATTAAAATAGTTTCTAAGGAATGTCCCAGAAATTGTCCTGATTTTCTGATATTGGTAAGTTCCCCTTTCAAAGCTTCATCTAAATGTACCAATCCGTTCAGGTTAGCAGGTAAAGCCGAAGCGTTGAAAATATCCCCTTCCGTGTATTCGAAAACACACGCTACCTGAAGTTGAGCATTTGCAGAAGAAGGACCTTGTACTAATCCTATCATGGAAATCCCATCTACTGAACCCCAATTTTTGGATGTTCCTACACTTGTAGTCTGAGCAAGTATCAGGTTTGAAAACACTAATACAATAGCTATCAATAGTTTATTTACCGAATTTTTCATGATATTATAATTTTACATTGTCATAGGAACTTCCATTAACAGTATTTCCGAACCTTCTGATGTAGCTTTTATATTTAAATCTTTAATATCCCAAACTCCAAAACCATCTCTCTCTTCTACTTTCTGACCTTCGATTTCTGCGCTTCCTTTAAGGATAAACGCATAAACTCCATTTCCTTTTTTTCTGATCTGATAATTAATTTCCTGTCCCTGATCAAAAGTTCCCAGATGAAACCATGCATCCTGATGAATCCATACGCCTTCATCGTCAGCATTTGGAGAAAGAATCTGTAGAAATTTATTTTGGCTTTTTGTTTTATCTAAAGTAATCTGATCATATCTTGGCGTTACGTTTCTTTTTTTCGGATATACCCAAATCTGTAGAAATTTCACCAACTGATCACTGTTTTTATTGAATTCACTATGCATGATTCCTGTTCCGGCACTCATCACCTGAATATCTCCACTTTTGATGATGGCAGTGTTTCCCATGCTGTCTTTATGCTCAAGATCACCTTCCAAAGGAATACTGATGATCTCCATATTGTCATGTGGATGGGTTCCGAAACCACGTCCTGCTTCTACTCTGTCATCATTCAAAACTCTCAGTACTCCAAAATGCATTCTTTCCGGATTATGATAATTAGCAAAGCTAAAAGTATGCTGGCTCAGTAACCAACCATGATCTGCTTTCCCTCTTGAATCTGCTTTATGAATGACAGAGTTGTCTTTAATTTTTGATTCTGTATTAGGCAAATGATTATATCCAATGGGCTCTAATGGCTCAATCTCGTCAATTTCGTTTTTCATTGTATTTCCCAGAGAAGCAGATGCTACAAACATTCCTGTTCCGAGTAACCCTTTTTTTAAAAAATCTTTTCTGTCCATATATCAAGTGTTATTTGTTTGTTTTTGATATGACAAATTTAGAACAACGGGAATGGTTACACATTTAACTAGTTTAATAAATTGCTTTATTTTAAAATAAATGTTGAATAATTGAAGTTGTTAGAAATCGCGAAGGCGCAAGATTATTTTAAATGCAGCTGATGTAAGACGCAAAGATTTTATCTCCGATAAGATTGTGTATGATGAGCTTTAGATTGACTATAGATGCATCAATAATTTTATTCTGTGGAGTTAATGAATGACGAAATGTTGCTCTCGCAGATTTTGCTGATTTTATTTTGTGAGAGTTTTAAAAGTTCAGTTCATTAAAAAAGTTATTAATGCTATTGAATCTTTACTTTCTATGAAAATATGATCAGCTTATTTTTCTTTTGAGGCAAGACGTTTTCTGATAGTGCTTACAAATTCTTTTGAAACTCCTAAATAGGAAGCTATATAGTATTGTGCAACTCTTTGGGGAATGGAAGGATATACTTTAATGAACTCTAAGTATCGGTCTGAGGCAGATTTAGAAATAGTATCTACGAGACGACTTTGAAAGGTAGTAAGGTTTCTCTGAACCAACATTCTGAAAACTCTTTCAAATTTGGGAATTTCATGTAATAGCTGCTCTTTTGTTGATGGGCTCAACATATAAATTTCTGAGTCTTCCAGCGTTTCAATATAAACTTTAGAAGGTTTCTGATCCTGGAATGATGCAATATCGCTGATCCACCAATCTTCAATGGCAAACAGCAATGTCACTTCAGTTCCATTATCGTCCAGACAGTACATTCTCACACATCCTTTATGAATATAGCCTTCAAACTGACATATTTCGCCTTCTTTTAATAGAACTGTTTTCTTGGGATATTTCTCACACACCAGTAAATCTGTAAATACATTTTCTTCTTCTGGTGTAATGGCGGCGAACCTTGTAATATTTTTAATGATATTTTCAAACATGGAGTAAAATTTACTCCCGCAAATTAGGAAAAAGACTGTAAACTTCATTCTTTAAAAGTCCACTTCCGCCTCCGTAATGATCAATTACCTTCACATCCTTATCGAAATCAGCACAAAATACTTTAATGTCTATTTCAAACCGATCATCCAGCCCTGAGCTCAAAAGTACAATATCTACCTTCTGCTCTTTGATATATCTATAGCTTTGTTCTTCATCACTCTGAATTTCCGCAGTCCAGCCTTCATTATTTTCAATAATTCTTTTTAGGACATCCAAAATTTCCTGATTCTTTCCTAAGACTAAAAAATGTAGTGTTTTCATTATGCTCAAAATTAAGGCGTTATATTTAAAGTATATGAGTACAGTTTTCTATTGACCGACTGACATTCAATAAAATACTAGCACTCATATACTTTTACTTTTTCTACAGGTGTTTATTCCCTGTTATTTTCAATTCATTCAAATCCAGTTGCGACTCTGCCTTACGAATCTCATCATCAGTGAAAACCTTTTCCCGCTTCATCTTAAACAGTTCTTTTCTTTGCAATGCAAAAATATCAAGCATAATATTCTGATATTCTTTCATATCACTTTGTCTGTTGCTACACATTTCTACAGAATTTAAATGATTTTCATGAAGTGTGATATCATTTTCCAGTGCTTTTTTAAGATTTTCTATCAGGTTATTTGTAGTAATGGAGGTTTCATATTCATGATTGAGTCTGTTGACAGCCAGCTTATCAAGTCTTATTTGAATTCCGGCTTGTTGTTCATGAGAAGGAAGAACATGATCAAGCTCTCCAATTTTTGTTAATTTAATGATCAAAGGTAATGTAAGTCCCTGAAAAACCAATGTTACAAAAATAACGATAAATGTGATAAAAATAATCAGGTTTCTCATAGGAAATTCAGTCTGTGAATTCATCATAACCGGTATAGAAAGGGCTGTTGCTAAAGAAACTACTCCTCTCATCCCTGCCCATCCGATAATCAATGGATTTTTCCACCCCGGACTAGCATCACGACGAGCCTTAGCACTCATCCATCTTGGAATATGGGCAACAGGATAAATCCACAACAAACGAACGACAATCACAATCAGGCTTATAATCAAACCATATTTAATTCCCTGCATTAATGAAGTTTCTCCTAAACCATTGATAATATCAGGAAGTTCAAGACCTATTAAGACAAATACTAAAGCATTCATTACAAATATCAGGGTATTCCAGACTCCTGTCATATTGATTCTTGTGGTTCCTGTTTTAAAAATCTCATGAGCACGGAAAGACATGAACAATCCGCCACTTACCACTGCCATTACTCCTGAAAAGTGGAAATGCTCGGCAGAAAGAAATAAAATGTAAGGTGTCATTACAGTAAGTGCCGCATCAATAGCCGGGGTAGTTGGTAAAAACCTATGAATCACATAGAAAATATGTGCTCCGACAATTCCCACCACAATGCCCATTCCTGCTACCAGAAAGAACTGTCCTGTTGCTTCATGCATTGAAAAAACACCTGTCATCACAGCTGCTAAAGCAAAACGGAAAACAATTAATGAAGAAGCATCATTAATTAAACTTTCTCCTTCCAATATGGCGATTGTTCGTTTTGGAACTTTCAAACCTTTCAGTACAGTTGTTGCTGCCACAGCATCAGGAGGAGACACAATCCCACCTAATAAAAACCCTAATGCTAAAGTAAAACCCGGGATTAAAGCCTGGGAAACATATGCTACAACTAAAGACGTTAGAAATACCAATCCAAAAGCAAGTAAGCCGATAGGGCGCTTCCATTTCCAGAAATCATTCCAGGAGGTATACCAAGCTGCTTCATATAATAGTGGAGGTAAAAAGATTAAAAATATAATATCAGGGTCCAGTTTTAAAACCGGAACCCCTGGAATCATACTGATTCCCAATCCTGCCAGGACCAGAAAAATAGGATAAGCAATTTTGATTCGTTGTGCCAGCATGACCAGCATCATGACGATTAATAATAATCCTAAAATTAAAAGTAATTTCTCATGCATGGTTTTAAAGTTGATTATTGAAAAATAGATATTTAGTGTTTAATAAAATTTAATCTTTTACATAAATAAACAATGATGTTCTTTCCTTTTTCTCCAGATTCTTTGTTTTATGTCCTTTCCCTGTAATGTCTTCTACCAAAAGGATCTCACCTGTTTGGAATTTCTTTTTTATACCCAACGAAGTTTCTATTTCCACTCCGCCATCCAGGAGCACAATATATTGTATCTGAGGAGCACAATGAAAATCATAATTGTAATTTGCAGAGACTTTTCGAAACTGTAGTTTTTGAACATCAAAAGTTTCAGATAAAAATCCGATATCTCCTTGATCTACAAGTGGAATATTAATACTTTCAAAATGTGTATCTCCTTCTTTATCACTGAAAATACGGGTAATATTCATGATCTCTGTTTTTTAATTAATGTATTCTTTAGATTCTACAGAATGACAAACTGTACGATTTATTTATCTGCACACTTTGTCATTTCTTAAGAATTTTATTTTTGTAACATCTTTCCGGATCAAGGCTAGACTATTTATTTAAATATGATTGAGTTGGCAAGTTGTATTTCCTCCTCATTGATAAAGTGCCCAAAATTGGCATATACTTTCTCCGTTACCTCAGCGTTCATCTCTTTTAGAATATTTGCTGTAGCATATACTCTTTCAACAGGAACATGGAAATCAGGATTACTGGTTGCTAACAAGACAGAAGTTCCGGCAAAATCACCTTTATAATTCTCACGGTTAATCTTATCACCGATCACACCACCAATAATAGCTACTGCCCCACCAAATTTCTGAGCATTTCTTACTAAAAACTCTAAAGCAAGACATGCCCCTTGAGAAAACCCGAAAAAATAAATATTCTCCGGAGCTATTCCTGCATCTGTAACAGCCTGAACCGTCTCACCAATGATTTCAAGAGCTGATGACAACCATGGTTCGTTCTGATCTACGGGTGCCATAAACGACAATGGATACCAGGTATGATTCAAGGCTTGTGGAGCCAATACCGCATAATCATTTACATTCAAATGTTGGGAAATGCTCAAAATATCCTGAGCACTTCCACCTCGTCCGTGCACCATAATCAAAGCTTTTTTTGCCTGTTTTAATGGTATTCCTGCTGTTTTTATATTTAAAGTATGACTCATTTACTATCTGAATTTTTCTGTTGGATAATTTATTTTTGGAAGAACAGAAATTAAGTGTTCTCTTTGCTCTTCAAACTGTTGAGGCAATTGCAGGTCTTCTCCTAAAAATGCAGCTTCCTCATCTACATCGAATCCTGGACCTGAAGTTGCAATCTCAAATAAAATACCTCCTGGTTCTTTAAAATATACTGAAGTAAAATATTTACGGTCTTTTACTCCTGTATGCTCCAATCCATAAACATTTAACCGTTCAATCATTTTAAGCTGAGATTCTGCATCCGGAGTTGCAAAAGCCACATGATGTACGGTACCTCTGCCAGCAAGCCCTTTCAACACATTGGGAGTAGAAAGTAAGTCTACATATTTTCCCGGAAGATTTTCTGTACCTAATCTCAAGCGGTCCGAGCTTTCAGTAATAACTTTATGATCCATCTGAGTCATTAAAAGAGCTGCTGTTCTTTCATAAGCATCCTGCCAAATTTCAACATGATGGATTCCTTTTAAAGCGTAGTCTTTTGGAATATATCCGTTATAGTATCCCTTTCTTCCATCTTTATCATTAAAAACAAGCTCAAGACCCAATCCGTCAAAATCTTCAAGATAGATGAAAACATCTTCAGAAAACCTTTGCTGAGGTTGTTTATAGGGGATATTAAATTGTTCCAGACGGCTCATCCAATAATCTAATGCATCAATAGAAACTGAAAAAGCGGTAGTATTCAACATTCCTTTCCCGTGCCTTCCATTGATCAGATCTTTCCCATACGGAAAAGTTGTCATGATTGTTCCGGGTGTTCCATATTCATCTCCGAAATAAAAGTGATACGCTTCCGAATAATCAAAGTTTACCGTTTTTTTCACTAAACGAAGTCCTAAAACTCCGGTATAAAAGTCTATATTTTCCTGAGCATTGCCAGTGATTGCTGTAACGTGATGTAGTCCTGTTATAAGGTTCATAATGAGGGTTGTTATTAATTGGTATTGTTATAAAACTAAGAAAGCAAAAGGGTGAAAAGGTAAATTTACCAATAAGCGTGTTTACCTTTACACTCCTTAAACTTTTATTTGCTTAGCATTATTCTTTTAACCATACATCGTTATATTCTTCCGGATGATGTTTGAACTGTGCATACACAAAAGGACATAACGGTACTATTTTCAGATCATTTTCTCTTGCATAGGAAACCAGCCTTTCCAATAATATTTTAGCAAAGCCTTGTCCTTCATATTCGGGGCTTACTTCAGTATGGTATACTGTCAGTTTTTTTCCAATGACTGAAATATCCATTTTACCGGCTTTCTGATCATCTGAGAAAAGTTGAATTTCTCCTTTTCTTCCTTCTAAAACGATTTCTGTTCTTTCCATCTTTTTATTTTTTTCAAAATTAATATCTTTCTAAATCTAGGGTAATGATCTATGATAACTTCGGCAATACACCTTCTATTTTATCTCTCATCCCTTCATACTGAGCAGGTAATTTTAAATTTTCACCTAATTCTGCCAAATCTTCATCCACTGTGAATCCCGGATTATCCGTTGCAATTTCAAACAAAACACCTCCCGGTTCACGGAAATACAATGAATAGAAATAATCTCTGTTGATCTTCGGAGTAATATTCAATCCTGCGGATAATACTTTTTCACGGTACTCCATTAATATATTATCATCTTTCACTCTGAAGGCAATGTGATGATTGGTTCCTGCTGCATTTCTTCCTGCTGGCATTTTATCATTCTCAATGATATCTATAATATTTGCTGTATCAATAGCATTGGTTGCCAATCTGTATCTGTCGGCTTCTTGTTTTTGAAGATCATAGCCTAAAATATCTGTCAGAACTTTGATAGTAGGCTCTGCTTTTCTCAAAGTAAGAGTTACATTATGAAATCCTTTTAATGCATTTTCATCCTTGATATCATCGGTTGTCCATACTTTTCGGTTGTCATCATTGGAGGACTCTATAAACTGTAACTGAAGTCCGTCAGGATCTTTAAATGAAATCATTTTCTCACCAAAAAGCTCTCCTTCTTCTACATTGACATTGAAACCATTTAATCTGTTTTTCCAGAATTCTAAGCTTCCTTTAGGAACTGAATACCCAATATGAGTAGCCATTCCGCTTCCGTTAGTCCCCTGCCCTATCCCTTCCCAGGGAAAGAAGGTAAGAATAGTTCCCGGTGTTCCATTTTCATTCCCAAAATAGAAATGATAGGTTCCCGGATCGTCAAAATTTACAGTTCTCTTTACCAATCTCACTCCTAAAACCTGAGTGTAAAAATCTAAATTTCTTTTTGCATTGTCTGCAATGGCAGTAATATGATGCAGACCTAATATTCTATTATCCATGTCTTTAATTTTAATGCTAAATTACTACTCATAAACAATGTGCACATTTAACTAGTTTAATAAATAATACTTACCCGATTTTTAACATTAGAGAAAGATTTATCTAGTGGGATCTTTATTTTTTATGATTGACAATTAATATACGCTATCATTTTATGCCGATTTATCTCAGATGCCTTATTATCTCTAATTCACAAACAGGTATATTTTCTTAATTAAAACTTCAAAAGACATTAACCTTATTCACCCCATTAAACAATTCCTAAAAATTTCAAATCTTTTTCTTTTTTTCATAAAAGAGCAAAAACTCTTTTTTTATTAAAAAATATACTTAAAAATAAAAGTAACAATTTTAAATTGATTAGAAAAGAAAAAAACAAAATACACAATTTACTGAAAACAAACACATTACATGATTAACAATAATTTAATCTTTAAAAAGTCTATGTTTTTAGTAGACTAATTGAAATTATATTATATATTTGCAAGCGTATTCAGAAAATAAAACTAAATGAGCACAGAAACAAAGAATAATATAACAAATAAAAACATCATGAAACATATGATGAAAGCTATTTGTATGCCTGTGCATCAAGAATACTGTGGGTGACCTTACATTTAATATGACATACTTTTCATAAGGCCCTACCAAGTTGTAGAGCCTTTTTTTATTAAAACCAACAACATTAAACAAAATAAAAATGAGCAATTCTAAAAACAAATGGTTAGTTCCATTAGCATTTACAAACATCTATGTAATATGGGGGATGACGTTTTTAGCTATTTCATTTGGCTTAAAAGGTTTTCCACCATTTATACTTTCCGGATTGAGATTTCTGGTAGCAGGCATTCTGATGATGGGATATCTTCTTTCTAAAGGAGAAAGAGCAAATTCTTTGATAAACTGGAAGAAGAACGCCATTACAGGGATCCTTATTCTTACGGGAGGAACCGGGCTTGTGGCGTGGGGAGAACAATATGTGATGGCATCCGAAGCCGCTATCTGTATAGCAACCGGTCCTTTTTGGTTTATTGCTATTGACAGAAAAAACTGGAAGTATTATTTTTCAGATAAATTTATTCCGATAGGGCTTGCCATTGGTTTTACAGGACTCATATTATTTTTAAAAGGCAGTGTAAATTCACATGCGGCACATGCAGCTGCTGACGGTCATCTCCGTATTACAGCTTTTATAGTATTAGGTTTGAGTTCTATTGCATGGGTTTTAGGATCTTTATATTCCAAGAAAAATCCGGCATCACAATCTACTTTTATGAATATTGCACAACAGCTTATTGTAGCAGGATTGGCATCATTTCTTATCTCTTTATTCAGAAAGGAATGGACAGGTTTTTCAGTATCAGTAATCCCATTATCAGCATGGCTGGGTGTCTTGTTTTTGATCTTCTTTGGATCTATAGTCGCGTATTTGTCGTACATTTGGCTGTTGTCCGTGAAACCCGCTGCATTGGTAAGCACCCATACCTATATTAACCCTATCGTTACGGTTATTGCAGGGTGGATTGTAGCCAATCAAAGTATCAATGGTAGTCAGCTATATGGTTTGGCAGTTATATTGCTGGGAGTACTTCTGACAAATGTTACCAAATACTTTAAACTTTCGAAACGGTCTAAGGTCAAAATCAGAAGAGTGAAAAGATTTTTTAACAAAACAGGCAGACGATATCAGCCTATTTAAATAGTATAAAACATCAGAATGATAGAAATCAGAAACATATCAAAAACATTCCACCAGAAAAAACAGGCTTTTAAAGCATTGGATCAGGTGAGTCTCAATATAGACAAAGGTGATATTGTAGGAATTATAGGATTTTCAGGAGCAGGAAAAAGTACTTTGATCCGTACCGTTAATCTATTGGAAAGACCGGATGAAGGGCAGGTAATTATCAATGGAAAGGATTTCACCAAATTAAGTTCCAAGCAACTCGCTGAGGAACGTAAAAAAATAGGAATGATCTTCCAGCATTTCAATCTTCTTTCTTCCCGTACTGTTTTTGATAATATAGCACTTCCTCTGGAACTGGATCATAGCAGCAAAGATCAAATTAATAAAAAGGTCAACGAATTACTGAAAATTGTAGGTCTTGAAGATAAAGCCAATGATTATCCAAGAAGTCTTTCCGGAGGTCAGAAACAGAGGGTAGCCATTGCAAGGGCATTAGCCAACGATCCTCATCTTCTGCTTTGTGATGAAGCAACGAGTGCTCTTGACCCGGTTACTACACAATCCATCTTACAATTACTGAAGGATATCAATGAAAGACTTGGTATTACTATTCTTCTGATCACCCATGAGATGGAAGTCATCAAAGCGGTCTGCAACCATGTTGCCGTTATAGACAAAGGAAAATTATTAGCAAAAGGAACTTTAGGCGAGATCATTTCGGACAGAGAAAATCCGGTGATCCAACAATTTATAAATTCAGATATCATGACCCTGCCACAGGAACTTAATAAAAGACTACAGAAAGAACCACAGGATGGTTTATTTCCACTGGTCGAAATAGAACTTAACGAAAACTTAAGCGTTGAACAAATTCTTTCAGCGTTATATAATGAACATAAAATCCCATACAAACTTTTGAAAGCTGATGTAGAATATTTTGGGAATTCTAATTTTGGTAAACTACTTTTGCAACTTCAAGGCGAAACTGAGGAAAACCAGAAAGCCATCTATTATTTTAATCAAAATAAAATTCAAAATACAGTAAAAGGATATGCTTAGTGATACGGTAATTGCCCTTTTGGCAAAAGGAACCTGGGAAACGGTTTATATGACATTTGTGTCTGGATTTTTTGGATTTGTCCTCGGGCTTCCGGTAGGAATTCTGCTGTTTTTAACAAGAAAAGGACAACTGCTGGAAAATGTAATCTACCACAGAACATTATCTATTATCGTTAATATTTTCCGGGCGATCCCGTTCATCATTTTAATTGTATGGATGATCCCTTTTACAAGAGTTTTAGCTGGAACATCCATTGGAGTAAATGCAGCATTGGTTCCATTAAGTGTAGGAGCTGCTCCTTTTATTGCAAGACTAGTTGAGAACAGCCTTATTGAAGTCCCTCACGGATTAATAGAAACAGCAAGAGCTCTTGGTGCTTCACCTTTCCAGATTATCAGGAAAGTATTGCTTCCGGAATCGCTTCCTTCATTAATTAATAATGCTACTATTACCCTGATCACTTTGGTTGGATATTCCGCAATGGGAGGTGCTGTGGGTGCCGGCGGATTGGGACAGGTTGGGTATCAGTACGGATATATTGGTTATGATATTGTCATCATGAATACAGTATTGATATTGCTTGTTCTTTTGGTTTTCATCATCCAGTTTATGGGAGACAGATTGTCTAAAAGGTTTGACCATAGATAAGTTTGAGAGTTTTAGAATAATTAATCTGTGAACAAATGAGTTTTGTACCCTCTATATTATTAAAAAGAATAGAATGAAAAAAATAAAGATTTTAGGTTTAATAACTGCCGGAGTATTGCTTTTCAATGCCTGTTCGGGGAGAAAAGACGATCCGAATTTCATCAGAGTCGGAATTACATACGGACCGGAGCAGGAAGTGGCTGAAGTTGCCAAAAAAGTTGCAAAGGAAAAGTATAACCTTGAAGTGGAACTGATTCCTTTCAATGACTATGTAGTACCTAATGAAGCTTTGGTAAATGGTGATATTGATGTCAATGCTTTCCAACATGCTCCTTATTTAACTGAACAATCCAAACAAAGAGGTTATCATCTTGCTGTCGTAGGAAACACATTCGTTTATCCTATTGTAGCCTATTCAAAGAAAATTCAGAACATCAGCCAGCTTCAGAATGAAAGCACTATTGTTATTCCTAATGACCCTACCAATGGTGGGCGTTCCCTACTTCTGTTACAGAAAAACGGTTTATTGAAACTAAGAGCAGGAGTCGGATTACTTCCAAAAGTGACTGATATAGTTGAAAATCCAAAACAACTGAAAATTATGGAAATTGAAGGAGCTCAGATCCCAAGAGTTTTGGATGACCGGGATGTTGTAGTAGGAATTATCAATAATAATTTTGCTGCACAAGCCGGATTGGATTCTGAAAAACAGGGAATTTTCAAAGAAGATAAAGATTCTCCTTACGTTAACCTTGTTGTATCAAGACAGGATAATAAGAACAGTCAGAAAGTAAAAAATTTCGTAAAAGCTTATCAGTCTGATGAGGTGGAAAAGAAAGCTCTTGAAGTGTTTAAAGGAGGAGCAGTAAAAGGGTGGGATTAAAGTTTGAGGGATTCGAGATACGAGATACGGGTTATAATCCCTTCACTTCAAATTGATAATTCTTTTCGAAGTAAAATTGACTATCAACATATAAAATCTCTTCGCCTTTTATCTAAAATATTAAAAATCACATTTCTACCGAACAATAAATAACAAACTGTCAGCAATTTAGCAGGCAGTTTTTTTATGTTTTAAAATTTATTTTCTCAATTTGAGATAATAAAGAAATTTTCTTATTTTTGCTTTCAATCAAATAAAAAGGCATTATGTTAAAGAAAACCGCCATTGTAAGGTTATTCACCCTTATTTCTGTTTCTTATATGGCTCAGACCAATACTCCCGTTTATTTAGATGAATCAAAACCTGTAGAACAACGTATACAGGATGCTCTTTCCAGAATGACACTGGAAGAGAAAGTGGCAATGCTTCACGCACAGTCAAAATTCAGTTCTCCCGGTGTTCCAAGATTGGGAATCCCAGAATTCTGGACAACGGACGGTCCTCATGGGGTACGTCCTGAAGTAATGTGGGACGAATGGGACCAAGCTGGATGGACCAATGATTCTATCATCGCCTACCCTGCCCTTACCGCTTTATCTGCAACATGGAATAAAAAAATGTCATGGAATTATGGTAAAGCATTAGGAGAAGAGGCACGCTACAGAAAGAAAGATATTCTTCTGGGACCTGGTGTAAATATCTACAGAACTCCATTGAACGGAAGAAACTTCGAATACATGGGCGAAGATCCTTACCTGACTTCGAAAATGGTGGTACCTTACATTAAAGGAGTACAATCTAACGGGGTCGCTACTTCGGTTAAACATTTTGCCCTCAATAATCAGGAAATGTTCCGTCATACCAGCAATGTAAATGTGGATGACAGAACTCTTTATGAAATTTATCTTCCCCCATTTAAAGCTGCTGTCACAGAAGGAGATTCATGGACGATCATGGGAGCTTACGATCTGTATAAAGGACAATATGCAAGCCAGAATCAATACCTTTTAAATGATATTCTAAAAAAAGAATGGAACTATAAAGGAGTGGTAGTTTCCGATTGGGGAGCTGTTAATAATACAGAACAGGCTATCCATAACGGATTGGATCTTGAATTCGGATCATGGACGAATGGTCTTTCAGCCGGAACTAAAAATGCCTATGATAATTATTATCTGGCAAAACCTTATCTTGATCTGATCAAAGCAGGAAAAGTAGGAACCAAAGAACTTGATGACAAAGTAACCCGATTACTTCGTCTTGCTTATAAAACGACAATGAACCGAAATAAACCTTTTGGGAATATTGCTTCTGAAGAACATAAAGCTGTAGCCAAGCAAATCGGTGAAGAAGGAATTGTTTTATTGAAAAATCAAGACAATGTACTTCCAATTGACATTAATAAAGCTAAAAAAATAGCAGTTATTGGAGAGAATGCCATTAAAATTATGACTGTTGGCGGAGGTTCATCTTCATTAAAAGTAAAATACGAAACTCTTCCTTTAGACGGAATAAAATCCAGATTCGGAAAACAATCTGACGTACAATATGCAAGAGGATATGTAGGAGACATTGGCGGTGAATACAATGGTGTAAAATCCGGGCAGGACTTAAAAGACTCCCGTTCTGAAGCTGAACTATTAAACGAAGCAGTAGAACTGGCAAAAAAATCTGACTACGTTATCTTCGTTGGCGGATTGAATAAAGCAGACTTCCAGGACAGTGAAGGAAACGACAGAAAAAGCTATGGATTGCCATATAATCAGGACAATGTGATCTCTGCTCTTGCGAAAGCTAATAAAAACCTTGCTGTAGTTTTAGTTTCAGGGAATGCTATTGCAATGCCTTGGATCAAAGACGTTCCAACTGTAGTACAGGCATGGTATCTTGGTTCTGAAGCAGGAAATTCCATTGCTTCTGTTTTAGCAGGTGATGCCAACCCTTCAGGAAAGCTTCCGTTTACGTTCCCAGTGAAACTTGAGGATAATTCAGCACATCAACTTGGTGAATATCCGGGACAAAAAGATGAATTAGCTGCCGGAAAAGGAAAAGACCAGAAAAACCCGATCAATATTACTTATAATGAAGGAATATTTGTAGGTTACCGTTGGCATGATACCAAAAACATTAAACCTCTTTTCAGCTTCGGGCATGGATTAAGTTATACAACTTTTGAATTTGGAAAAGCTAAAGCTGATAAAACAACATTATCACAAAACGATACCATTACTTTCACGGTAACTGTTAAAAATACAGGAAAGAAAGCAGGAGCTGAAGTGGCACAGCTTTACATCAGTGATTTAAAATCATCTGTTCCCCGCCCTTCTAAAGAATTGAAAGGTTTTGAAAAAGTATATTTAAATCCGGGTGAAACAAAAGAAGTAACATTTACTATTGACAAGTCTGCTTTAAGTTTCTTTGATGCTCAGAAACACGACTGGGTAGCAGAGCCGGGAGATTTTGAAGCTCAAATCGGAAATTCTTCTGATGCTATTAAAACAAAGGTGAAGTTTACCCTTAAATAATAAAGATGAAATTGGAAGTATGAAGATGCAAATTACTATTTGACAATCAGCTAATCTATCCGTTAATTTTGTAGAATTTATAAGCAGGTTTCTATTCGAAATCTGCTTTTTTATTTGCTTACATAAAAAACAGTACGGATCGATCTATTAAAAAAATCATCCAATCTTTAGCTCAAAAACAAAAAAACAGGCTTCAACCTGAAACCTGTTTTTTTACTGATTTAAATTCTTTCTATTTTGCTCCTCCAGCATTTTTCTCAACATCCGTTTTTGTATTCTCTTTAACCTTCTGGTTTCCAAAACGCTTCACGAAAGTAACAGCTACTCCGTACCAATCCCATTTCTGATAATCTCTGAAAGTTCCCACCTGACTGTATGTTGTATTGTCAGCATAAGGTCTTTTAAAGATGTTCATCAGCTGTAAGCTTGCTTCCATCTGTGTTTTAGGGAATAATTTAGTCACAGAAATATTATGAAATACGTTGGTGTTATTAGCATAGGAGTTTCCATTGTTCTGATTGGCAATTTCCATCCATGCACTGATATTTATATTCTTATTGAACAGATTCGAATAGGAAACATTTGCAGATCCGCCCCAATAATTGATATAGCTTTTTCCTCCAATTTGATTCTTCTCATTAAAATCTTTATTATCGATATAATACCATCCAAATCCAACATTTACATTCAATTTGTTTTTCAGGAAATTCTGATTGGTGTTTGCAAAAAGGTAGTATTTTTCAACTTTTCCGTTAAAGTTTCCCGGTAAAAATACATTTCGTCCGTTTTCTGTAGCAAAAGTGGTCCAATAATCCTGATTGGTATGCATGTATCTTGCAGAGATAAAGTACTTTTTCAGAATTCCGAATTTCAGGTACAATCTGTCATTAGGATTTGGATTCAAGTCCATATTTCCTCTGGAATATGTACCATCAATAGATGGTGTTACAAAAGGATTAAACTCTGAATACCATGGTCTCCAGATACTTCTGTTGTACGTTAAACTCACATCATACTTATCTGAAAAGCTATATTTTATTAATAAATTAGGAAGAAAAGTTCCATAGCCGTCTTTTCTTTCTGTTCCGGCAACATCTTGTCTTACCCTCAGATCTGTATATTCATATCGAAGTCCGATACGGGTTTCCAGTTTTTTGAAAAACGTTTTACTATAGTTGGCGTACACCGAAGTAATGTTGTCCTCATAATGAAATTTATCATTAGTAGACAATCCTTTGTAATCAAGATCTTCATTAATCACACTGTAACCGTATAATGTATTAGGAATCGCGTGATTATTGAACTCAGTTTTTGCTCCCACTTCAATTGTGCCTCCAGATTTCCCCAATGGCTGCGTGTAATCAACCTTCAGATAATAATTACGCATCTGATTATTACTGGTCACCCCTACTTCTTTAATCCCGTTTTTCAACGTTGTTTTATTGATCAGCTGATCGCTGTCATTTCCGGAATAGTTTGTTCCCAGGTTGACATCAAGGATCCTGTTTTTTTCCTTGTCATAATATTTATAAAAGACATTCGTTCCAAGGTTACGATAAAATCCATCTTCATTCTGAGTCTGAAGATATGAATCAAAAAAACCTCCGTTCTTATATTCGGTTGAATTGGTCTCAGATAAAGATAAACTTCGGCTTTGGAAATATTCCAGAATAAGCCCTACATTATTTTTATCATTAAGTTCAAATTCTGAAGTAGAAGAAAGCGATGGATTCTCACTTTTTGTTACTGTTTCATATTCAATATCGCTGTCTTTATTGGACTTATCATAAGATCTGATATTTTTAGCCCCTTTTTGTACATAGGTATTATTCCCATAACTTCCGATAAAAGTCTGGGTAAAGCCTTTCTTATGATAGTTGAGGTTAAAGTTTGTGTATTGTGAGTTCTTTGTACTTTGTCTGTTATTCAGAGAGATACTTCCTTTCATTCCTTCATCATCTCTTTTCTTCAGAACGATATTAATAACAGAGCCGGAAGTTTCGTAACGTGAAGAGGGGCTTGTAATCACCTCTATCTTCAACAAGTTATCGGCTGGGATTGTTTTAAGATATTCTTTTAATTCTTTTCCCGTAAAAACAGACTTTCTATCGTTGATATAAACTGTTACCGTCTGCCCTTCTGCTTTTACAGCATCATTATTATCAATACTTACCAATGGGGTCATTCTCAAAACATCCCAGGTTGTATTCCCAGCTACAATCGCACTGTTTGCAACGTTAAAAACAGTTCTGTCTACCTTAGATTCTACGGTTGGTTTTTTTGCTACAATGGCAACCGCTTCTATCTCTTTTGTATTCCCTTTTACAGTGTCTTTCACAGCCTGAGTCTGGGCAAATGCTAAAGAACCCGTTAATACTGCTATTGGAAATAATATTATTTTCATGAAAGTTATAGTTTATCCAATAAGACCACTGTACACTGGTTTTTGTTACATGGAAAAAGAAAAAAGATTTAATAATCCATTAGGCTTTAACACTTTATAAAAATCAATTTTAGAGATAATTTAAAAATATAACAATTATTAAGATAAAATAACTAAACAAATACATTTACAACCAAAACATATATAATAAATCAATTGAAAAAGTTATTTACAATTTTCAAACTTTAACATATCAAGACCATCTATTACTCACAAAAAAAGCCCGGATCTCACCCGGGCTGCTAGCAAAAAGCAAATTTACAAGGATTAAAAAAAAAATATGCTAGTTTAAACTTTCAAAATAATGGATCATGCCTACTTCCGACAGACGATGCTGATCCTTATCTGATTCAGTTTCCTGATTATTACTGTTTTCTAAAAAAGAATTGCTGTACAAAGCATAGGAAGGCTGTTCTGCCAACCCATTTTTTAACATCTGATGTGCTTCTACAATAGTTTTCCCGTAAAGCTTTCTGAAATTCCCGATATTATACTGCGAAAATGCTCCATAATGAACGATAAACTTCAGAGATAAATCAATCTTTGTACTTAAGCTCTTACTCAATTCTTTTATTTTTCTGTTGAATGCGTTTCTCATTTTCCAAAGCATATCTGAAATACTCTCATACGACGGATTTTCATCATAACGATAAAATAAAATGGCGTCACCTTCAATTTCAGAAATTTCAAAATACTGATCATTCACATCAATCAGCGTAGATAGTAGTTGTCTTACAATATATTCTCCTGTATAAAGTTTGGTATTGAACACAAATTCGGTAAATCCGCTGAAATCCGGAATTAGAATGATACCCTCCTGTATATTTGTATTCTTCATAGTGATCAAGATTAAAAACCTGCTGCATCATTAAAGACGAAGCAGGTTTAATTTTACTTTATTGCCACCCGCCACCTACGGAACGGTACAGCGCAGTTATTGCATTCAATCGTTGAGCTTTCAGAGAAGCCAGTTCCAATTCAGCATTAAGCTTATTGGTTTGAGCCATAATCACTTCCACATAAGTTGCTGAGTTATATTTAAATAATAGATCAGCTTTCTTCACAGCTTCACCTGATTTTACTACCAACCCTTCAGCAATTTTCTGCTGTTCTTCCAGTTTTTGAATCTGCACCAACGCATCAGAAACTTCTCCTACCGCTTTTAAAACAGATTGCTTAAAGCTGATTTCAGCCTGATCTGCCAATACTTTAGACTGTTCATACTGAGTTTTAAGTTGTTTTCCATTCAAAATTGGTTGGGCAATAGCTCCTGCCGCCATTCCGAAAAGAGACCCCGGAACACTGAACCATTTACTGATTTGAAAAGCATTCACACCACCCTGAGCTGTAATATTCAATGAAGGATACATGCTCATTTTAGCAACATGAATTGCCGCTGCACTTTTTCTCACTTCTAATTCAGTCGTTTTAATATCCGGTCTGTAGCTCAACAATTCTGATGGAATTCCTGCTGAAATATGATCTGGAGACTGAACATTATTCAGACTTGAACTTCTTTCAATTTTTCCCGGCATAGAACCTGTTAACAGACTTAAAGCATTCTCCTGTGTAGCAACAGAACTTTCAATAGCCGGAATAGTTTTCAGGATCTGATCTTTCACGATTTCCTGTTGCTGAACTGCTAAAGCTGTTGCCAATCCAAGCTCTTGTTGTTTTACCAGAAACTTCAACGTATTATCAGCATATGTCAGATTCGATTTTGTAATTTCCAGTTGAGTATCCAGCATCAAAAGGTTATAATATCCCTGAACAACAGCCGCTACCACTTGTGTTTTCACTGCTTTTGCAGCCTCCTGAGTTTTAAGATAATCTGCCAGTGCCTGCTCCTTTCTTCCTTTGATCTTTCCCCAGATATCTGCTTCCCATGAAAAATTAAGCGCTGCCGTATAATCTTCCATGTATCTTTTTCCCATAAACTGCCCTGCCATCATTCCATTCATACTGTTATCAGAAGGTCTGCTGATATTACCGTTTGCTGTAGCATTAATAGTAGGAACATTTCCCCACTTACTTTGAGTATAGGCAAGGGATGCAAATTCTATTTGTTTTAAAGCAACCTGCAGATCATTATTCTGTACCATTGCTTTATCAATCAATCCAACCAGAACAGGATCTTTGAAGAAGTCTTTATAACTGATCTTCGCAATATTTTCATTCTGTTCCACCACAATGCTATCACTTCTGAAAGCTTCAGGCATGTTGAGCTTGGGTTGTTCATACTTCTGAACTTTACAGGAAACCGCTGCTCCTGAAACGAACATGATATATGCTATATTTTTAATTTTCATTGTTAAAATCATTTGAATTAATATTCCCAATCTGCATCCGTTACTACTCTTCCGTTAATTTTTTCATGCAAAGCCTGGAACATTACAAAAAGTACAGGTACCACGAAAATTCCTAAGATTGTTCCGAAAAGCATCCCTGAAATCGCTGCATACCCGATGGAATGGTTACCCAATGCAGAAGGTCCTACTACAAAAATCAATGGAATCAAACCGGTAATGAATGCGAGAGAGGTCATCAAAATCGGGCGTAAACGCGCCTTCGCGCCTTCAACTGCAGAAGCAATAAGACTTTTCCCAGCTCTACGTCTCTGAATAGCAAATTCTACGATCAAAATACCGTTCTTCGCCAAAAGCCCAATCAACATTACCAAAGCAATCTGAACGTAAATATTATTGGATAATTCAGCAAAAGTAATTCCCACAAAAACGCCTGATAAACCTACCGGAATAGCGATCAATACTGCGAATGGGAGAATATAACTTTCATATTGCGCAGACAACAGGAAGAATACAAACACAATACACAGTCCGAAAATCATTACTGACTGTGAGCTTGAACCTGCTTCTTCACGGCTCATTCCTTTGTAATCATAAGTATATCCCGGAGGAAGTACCTGCTTGCTCACTTCTTCTACAGCAGCCATTGCCTGTCCCGTACTGTAACCCGGAGCAGCCATTACTGTAAGATTTGATGAGTTGAAAAGATTGAAACGGTCTACGACTTCAGCTCCGGTTACCTGCTTTAGGCTCACCAAAGTATTAATAGGAACCATTTGTCCTAAATTATTTTTCACGAAAATACCGTTCAGGGATTCTTTATCCTGTCTTGTTTCTGGAGTAGATTGTACCAAAACTCTGTAATATTTCCCGAATCTGTTGAAATCAGAAGCCTGAATACTTCCATAATATCCCTGCATCACTCCTAATACATCAGAAACATTCACACCAAGCTGCGCTGCTTTCACTTCATCTACAAGCACTTCAAACTGCGGATAAGTCACATCAAATGTTGTAAATGCTACGGCAACTTCAGGTCTCTGCATCAAAGCACCCATCATTCCGTAAGAGATATTTCCAAGGTTCTGAAGTTCTCCGTTGGTACGGTCCTGAAGCACCAGTTCCATTCCACTTGTGTTTCCGAAACCATCAACGGTTGGTGTATTGATCACAAGGAAATTCGCTCTTTTATCCTGAGAAAGCATTCCTTGGGTCTGCCCGATAATATCATTAATATTGTTAACAGCACCTCTTTCTCCTGAGTTTTTTAATTTAACGAAAATAGAAGCCGCCGAAGATGACATCGAACCACTGAACAGGTTCAGCCCGTCTACTGAAATCACTTTATCTACCGCCGGATTTTTCATTAAAAGATCTTCTGTATCTGAAACCACTTTGGATGTTCTGTCTTTAGAGGCTCCCGGAGCCAGATTGGCTGTCACAATGATAAAACTCTGATCTTCGTCCGGAATAAATCCTTTTGGTGTAGTCATAGACATCCAGACAAACAATCCTCCGAAAGCAACAATCATTGCCAATGCGATCCATTTTTTCTTTAAAAGGAATAATACTGCTTTTCCGTATCGGAATGTCAGTTTATTGAAACTTGCATTAAATCCTGCAAAGAAACGGTCTTTGAAATTCATTTTTTCATGGGCTCCGCCATGATGTTGTTTTAAGAACAAAGCACATAAAGCCGGGCTCAATGTCAATGCATTAATTGCCGAAATTACAATTGCAATTGCTAATGTTAATGCAAACTGCTGATAGAACAATCCTGTGGAACCACTCATGAATGCCACCGGAACGAATACCGCAGACATGATTAAAGTAATGGAAACAATTGCTCCCGTAATCTCACTCATTGCCGACATGGTTGCCGCCCTCGGGTTCAATTTCTTATGTTCCATTTTAGCATGAACCGCTTCTACTACAACAATCGCGTCATCTACCACAATACCAATGGCGAGCACGAGGGCAAATAGCGTAAGAATATTGATAGAGAATCCAAAAATCTTCATAAAGAAGAACGTTCCTACGATAGAAACCGGAACCGCAATTGCCGGAATCAATGTTGATCTGAAATCCTGTAAGAAAATATACACTACAATGAATACAAGAATAAATGCTTCAATCAATGTATGAATTACCTGTTCAATAGACTGATCCAAAGCTTCTTTTGTTGCATAAGGAATTTCATAATCCATTCCTGCAGGGAAAGATTTTTCCAGTTCTTTCATTCTTTCCTGAAGAGCGATCTGTACTTCATTCGCATTTGATCCAGCCATCTGGAAAATTGCCATCGTTACAGAAGCCTTCTTGTTGAAATTAGAGGAAACGGTATAACTGTAAGCTCCGAATTCAACTTTTGCTATATCTTTTAATTTTAAAACAGAACCGTCGTTCAATGCTTTAATCGTGATATTTTCATATTGTTCAGGCTCCGTGAATTTTCCTTTGTAACGAAGAACATATTCCATCACCTCTTTACTTCTTTCTCCCAGTCTTCCGGGTGCTGCTTCAAGGTTTTGACTCTGAATTGCTCTGGAAACATCTGAAGGTGTGAGATTATAAGAGGTCAGTTTATTAGGATCAAGCCAGATACGCATTGAGTAATCTTTGTTTCCGTACACCATGGCATCTCCTACTCCTTTTACCCTTTTTAGTTCCGGAACAATATTGATTTTCGCATAGTTTTCAAGAAAGAGATCATTCATAGAACCATCTTTACTTGTGAGGGAAACCATCGCGATCATACTGTTCTGCCTTTTCACAGTGGTGATTCCGGCTTGAATTACCTCAGCAGGAAGCTGGTTTGTTACCTGTGCCACCCTGTTCTGAACGTTAATTGCCGCCTGATCGGGATCTGTTCCCAATTTAAAGATAACAGTGATACTCAAAGTACCGTCATTACTTGCTGTAGAAGTAATATAGTCCATATTTTCCACCCCATTGATTGCATTTTCCAATGGTGGTGCCACAGATCTTGCAATCGTTTCAGCATTGGCTCCCGGATAAGCAGCTGTTACCATAACGGTAGGCGGTGCAATGTCCGGGAATTTTGTAATCGGCAAGCTGACCATACCGACGATCCCGAGAATCACCAGCAATACGGAAATAACCGTTGCCAGTACGGGTCTTTTTATAATTTTCTTTAACATGATTTCTTCTTACGATTTTTTCTGTTGAGCATTTTTCTTTTGTGCCACTACAGGAGTTCCCGGCTGCAATCTGTCGAAACCGGAAACGATATACTGATCTCCAGCCTTCAACCCTTTGGATACAATGAAATTATCACCAGCTTTTCCATTCACCTCTACAGGAAGCATTTCTGCTTTTCCATTTTTGATAGTAAACACGAAAACTTTATCCTGAATAGTTCTGGTAGATGCGATAGGAAGTAAAACCACATTGCTGTAAAACTGGTTTAATAAGATCTTCCCTGTGTTTCCGCTTCTTAAAGTATTATTCGGATTGTTGAATCTTGCTCTTAACGTGATAGAACCTGTAGTTTTATTAAACTGTCCTTCCACGGCATCAATTCTTCCAGCTTCAGCATATTTTTCACCACCAGAAAGCAATAGAGATACTGCAGGAGTATTTTTAATCACCTCGTCAATATTGCTTCCTTCATATTGTTTCTGAAAATTGTTGAAATCATTTTCACTTAAACTGAAATAAGTAAACACCTGATGAATGTCTGATAACAACGTAATCGGTTCCTGATTACCTGGTGTCATTAAACTTCCCAAACGGTAATTAAACCTTCCGATAAATCCGCTCACCGGAGCTTTAATTGTTGAGAAATTAAGATTGATCTTTGCTGATTCAATAGAAGATGTTGACTGGCTTACTGCACCTCTTGCTGCATTATAAGCTGCCTCCGCTTCTTTCACCTGAATTTCGGAAACCATTTTATTTCTGAAAAGCTCCTTTTTTCTATCCAGATTAATTCTTGAAGTTGAAAGATTAGCTTGTGCTGTAATCAAAGCTGCCTGAGCACTTTTTAGCTGTTCAGCGAATATCCTGTCTTCAATTTTGAATAAAGGCTGCCCTGCTCTCACATAATCTCCTTCATCTACAAAAATTTTGCTTAAATATCCGGTTACCTGCGGTCTTATTTCTACATTGGAAATACCTTCAATGGATGCTGCATATTCTCTGGAAACAGTAGCATCTCCCTGTTTTACTATTTCTACAGGAAGTTCTGGTGCCTGCTGTTGATAAGATTGGTTTTGGTTGTTTTTCCTACATCCCGCCAAGACGATGAGCGAGAGGAAAAGTATGGTTGATTTCTGAATAAAAAATCTTTGCATAACAATAGTCCTTTTAAATTTTCCGGACAAAATTCGAACGAAAAAAATTCAATCGGATTATTCAAAAAACTCCTTGTTTTGTCAAAAAGACTCCTTATTTTTAAAAACCTGAGAAATATCATTCATAGATAATTTAAATAAGATATTTCTATATTTTAAATCAGAATTCAGCGTTAATTTTATCAAAAAGACATCTAAAACACAATCAACTCATTTTCAATATAAATCATCTTTTCTATATTCCAAAGGTGACCTTCCGGTATGTTTTTTGAAAAATTTGCTGAATGATGCCTGATCTGAAAATTTAAGCTGAGCAGCAACTTCACTAACGTTAAGATTGGGATTTTTAAGCAAGAGCCTTGCTTCTACCGCCAATACCTGATGAATGATATCCCGCGGCGATTTACTCATTGTTTTATTAATGACCTTCGTAAGGTATTTACGGCTGATAAATAGCTTATCCGCATAGAATTGCACATTATGTTCTTCTTTAAAATGCTCCTGTACCAGTGTAAAGAAACTTGTTGTAAGTTCATCTTCTCTATGGGTAACGACAAGAGGTTTTTCAATTTTCTTGAAGTAATTGTCTATTTCATAAATCACCAGCGAGAAGTGATACCAGATCATTTCATTAAAGTAATAATTATCTTTTTCCTTATTATTCAGGTGTTTCAATTCGCCAAGATGAAAATTAAGTTTCCTGAATAAGTCAGGTTCATTCCTGATAATATGAGTAGGATCTGATGAAAGACTCTTCAGAACATTGTTTGACTTATAATTGAAACCCGCCTGCGAAATAAAATCGACTGAAAAGAAAATATACGTTGCTCTATATTTTTCCGAAACATCTTCCAACCAAAAGGTTTCTAACATGGGACAAAAAATAGCATCTCCTTGAAACAATTCATAGCTTTTATCATCCAGCCTGAAACCAATACTTCCCTCCTGCACAAGAAAAATACAGAAATAATCTGAACGGTAAGGAATATTCGGTTTTATAATATAATTCGCCTTCTCAATTTCCATTACCACAAACTCTTTGATCCTAAGATCAAACCCTACCTGTTGCAAAACTTCATCAAAAGCTAATTTTGAGACGAAATCGGATTCTGGAAGAGGTTCTTTTCTGAGTTTTTTAGCCATGGAAAACGGATTATAGTATACGAAGGTAATGAAAAAGGTGAAATTTTGAAAAAGTACAATCAACGAAAGGCAAAAAAAGAACCGACACCTAAAGCACCGATTCCTTTATCATATAGTTTGTGTAATTTTAAGGTCGCTTATGATGAAACAGCTACTTCTGTCTGCTTCACTTTTAAGCTTTTCAATATAAAATAGGATAACATTCCCAGTGCCAAAAGAGCATAACCAATTAAGATGATAAGATTAAGACTTCCTACCGCAAATTCCGAAGGAAAAACCTGACTCATTAACGTCATAAATGATAATCCGATTCCGGCTCCCAAGAAGTAACTTGTAGAACTCAAACTTGATGCCAATCCATAATTTGAAGCCTCTACATCCTGAATTCCAAGCACAGACAATGCTGTAAAACAGAATGTCATTCCAACTCCTGAGATACATGCCGCTCCCAGAAGAACGACAGTCAGCGGATGACCTGTAAACACAGAAATCAATAATAACACACCTCCCATCAACATAAAAGACCATCCGAAAACTCCCATTTGAGAAGAATTTAATCGTTTTGAAATATGTGGTAAAACAAACTTTGCCGTTAAAGCTGATAAAATACTGAAAGGAACAAGCATTAATCCTGCGGAGGCAGCACTATGCCCCATATCCTTTTGTAGCATTAATGAAATCAGGAATAAAAACCCGATAAAAAATGCTCCCAGAGTAAAGAAAGCAGCATTAGAAACCACTAACGAACCGTGTTTAAACAGTTTTAAATCGAATAATGGCTCTGCAACGGATCTTAATCGATAAAATACCATTACTAAAAGTACTACTGCCGCCACTAATGAGCCTACTACAAGAAAAGGCTGTTCTTTAATATGAACCAATTCGTGCGTTCCATATGTTAAACTTAAAAGTCCAATCACCATTAATATCCCGGAAATAACATCTGTTTTCTGTCTATTTTCATTTTTCTCATCTGTTGGCAAGTAATAATAAGACAAGATCAATGTGATCAGAAGAATCGGAACATTAATAAGGAATACCCAATGCCAGCTTAGATATGTACTGATAATCCCTCCTACTGAAAGACCACTTCCTGAACCAATCGCTGCAAAGGAACTGAAAACTCCTATCGCACGATTTCTCTCCTGCTCACCTCTGAAAGTATTGGTAACAATGGATAACGCAGACGGCATCACAAACGCAGCACCTAATCCTTGTAAAGCTCTGAATAATGCTAACATTTCAAAACTTTGAGACAAGCCTGCTCCCAATGATGTTAACATGAAAATAAGCGCTCCCCATAGAAACATTTTCTTTCTACCTATCTGATCGGAAAGTTTTCCACCAATGATAAGAAAGCCTCCAAAAAACAAGACATAAAGGGTTTGCAACCATTGAACGGTTCCCGCTCCAATATGAAACTGTTCCTGGATAGAAGGAATTGTTAAATTAATAATGGCAATATCCAAAGCCTCTACAAAAGTTCCTACTGATGCTAAAATTAATATTATATTCTTCCTTGTATCCATACGTTCAAATTTCCTGCAAAATTAAAATTAACAGAACATATGTGAAAATTTTATATTAAATTTGGAACAAAGTACAAATAAAAACTATACAAAAAGAACAAAACAACTGTTTCAATACAATAATATTCATAAAACAGAACAAATGGCAACAGAAAATTATACTCCAGACGAAAAAGATCTTTCTATTTTAAGGCTTCTTCAAAGAGATGCTAAAATGAGCGTTCGTGATATTTCTGCAAGGATCAATCTCAGCCCTACTCCTACCCATGAGCGTATCAAACGTATGGAAAAATCAGGGATTATTAAAGAATATACAGCTGTTGTGGACCGCAAAAAAGTAAACAAAGGGATGATGGTTATCTGTATGATCGCTTTGAATGTCCACAATAAAAAAACTGCTGGAAAATTCATTGAAGAAGTAAGCAAACTGAAAGAAGTTGTTGAGTTTTATAATATTAGTGGTGATTTTGATTTCATGCTGAAAATCCTAGCTCCCAATATGGATGAATTTCATGAATTTTTCATCAATAAATTATCAGAAATCGAAGGGATTGGACAGACCAAAAGTATTTTTGTGATGAGCAGTATTAAAGAAAGTGCCCAGATTGTATAGATAGAAATTACACCAACAACACTCAACTATTTAAAAATCGCAAACAATTGATTCACACACACAGATTAAGTAGATATTGATATACAAGTTATTTTTCAATTATTTTAGTAGCCTATCTTAAACTTTTTCAATTTACCATAATCAATTTAAACAAATTGGAAATCAAACCATTAAACCAATAAACACATATATAGTGTATCTGTGTCGTAGGTGTTTTTTTGGAGACATTTATGATTATTAAATATGTTTGTCACGTGAAAAGCATCAACATTTAAAAATTTACTCAAAAGGCAATTCACTTAATTCCTGATACAGTAAATCCGTCTTTTAATTCATGAAAAACCTAAGAAACGAGATTTCTTTTAAATAATATCTGCAAAAATACAAACGAAGAAAAAAGAGGTCCAGATTAACACAATACTCTACGATGAAACAGATATCTTGTAAGGTATGTAATCTACATTATTTGTTTAGCTAAAAAGAGATTACAATTACCTGATTGTAATCTCTTATTTTTTTATTAAATACAGTCTTATAAAAAAGCAGCGATATAACTACATTATACCACTGCTTCAATACACATTATAAACTTATATAAGCCGGCTTTCCGGCATAATTTATCTTTTATTATTTCCAGTAATTCCAAACGGTTCCGTCAAATATAGCCAGTGTTTTACTGGTTGTATCATAACATATCATCCCCGGATATGGATTTTTAACATTTACATGAGGTGTTGCTATCTGAGGAAGGATCATCGCCTTATCTGAAGATTCCAATACCAGTACGCCGTCTGCTGTACTGGTGGCAGCCCCCATTATTACTCCCTTCCCTAGTTCTGCAGATGTATTCGCAACAACAGCACTAGAGTTTCCAGCATCGGAAAGTGGTTTCCATGTATCATTTTCATACACTTTCACTTTATTATCAGTCACATCAAAAATAAAAGTTCCATTTACCAGAGTTCCGGTAGGAAGTCCTGACGTTGCTGGAAGGATTAATCCTTTTGTATTCCCAGCCACATTATTGAAATCCAAAACCGTGCTATTGCCGTCTACCACTTGTTTTCCAATGGCTACTTGAGCAATAGAAAGATTAAAAATAACAAGTGCAGCTACTATACTTATATTTCTTATATTTTTCATAATACTTTATCAATTAGATTAATCGTTACAACTTCTTTCTACACATTTCCACACAGTACCATTATAAAGCTTTACACATTTATCCTGGATATCATATAATAACATTCCTTCTTTTGGGTCTGTAATAGCATCTCCAGGTTGTGGGGTCTGGCTTACGTGCTGAACTCTTGTAATCACAAAACCTTTATTTTTTGCCTCCATAGCAAGGAAACCATTAGGAACATTTTCTGGCCACGCATTGTTTTTCTCCTGTACTGTAATTCCGAATTTGGTAAAACTATCAGGAGTTCCTGTTGTTCCAGCCTTCGTACAGAATGAATCTATTTCATTAATAATCACTGGTGCATTTCCACAAACGTCTTTATCATCTGACAATCCACTTGGCCAAAGAGATGGACATGTAGCTGACGTAGCATTCGGACCACAGAAACTTGCATTTCCCATACCTAATCCCACAACAGACCCCATAGCGATTGCCACAATCTGACTGTCGTTACTTATTACAGAGGCTCCACCACCCCCACTTACATCTGCCTTGGCAATACAGTAAGCCTTACCTGTAGGTATACCTACGTACTTAACCGATGGATATGTAGTAGATTGCTGCGTAAAGGTTCCACATATCTCTACCACACTATTAGTTCCCATCTCAATCATAGAAGTACGCCCCGGATAAAATTCGGCTTGACTTGGATCTCCCTGAACTACAGCTCCCGTTAGAGAAAGAAATGATTTTGTGCCCAACTTAACTCTTGAGTCCATATTACTTCCATACACCCCGATTATAATGGACCCATTAGATTTCACACTTGCTCCATCAGCAATTTCAAGAGTACCCATTACCTGAACACCTGAAACCTGAAACTGCCCGGACTGTACAATAAGGGTCGCTCCATTAGGAATATTTGCACCACTGAGTGTTGTATAACCTCCATTGATACAATATGTATTTCCACTTGTCATAACCTGCCCTGTATACGGTATACACTGTGCGTTTATGACGCTGTAAAAGGCAACCATTAACAGAAAAATCATTTTCTTATTAATATTGAAAAAATTTAAATCCCCCATGTCTTTTTATAGTATTTTAACGAATTATTTTCATTTTATTGATAAAAATATGATATTTCCATATCCACGATCGCCTAATCAACAATTAACATACCAAACTTGTAACCAACAGTAAAATAACAATATAATACTGTGCCTAATTTTTCGGTTATTGAAGAATACTTTTTTATAACATCAAATACAAAAGAAATACAAACAACTAAAGAGCAACATTTTATCTACTTAAAATTAAGATATATTTAAGATATCTTTTTATATTATTTAAAATTTCAATATAGTTGTCATTTATATATGTTTACTGATAGCGAAAAAACAAGGCTCGTCTTTATGAATTTCATTAAAAAACAAAACTTCAGACACTTTATTCGCATATCACACACGTATTGATCTAAAATTTAACTATGAAAGTTGATAGTTTTAACCTATATATTCATAATCTCAATCATCAAATTCAAAAGTGAAAGATTCTCTGAATTGTTTTATCTGAATAAAATTTACTTTAAAAACCGTAAATTTGCACCATGAATAACGATACCATTTGTGCACTGGCTACAGCCAATGGAATAGGTGCCTTAGGCATTATCAGAGTATCAGGAGATGATGCTTTACCAATAGTTCAGAAGAGTTTTCCAACAAAAAAACTGGAAAAACAGAAGTCTCATACTATTCATTACGGATATTTTATGGATGGTGAGGAAGCTATTGATGAGGTTATGCTTTCGATTTTCCTGGCTCCGAAGAGTTTCACTACAGAAAATTCTGTAGAGATTGCTTTTCACGGTTCACCACATATTGGAAAACGTATTCTTGAGACTCTTATTAAAAATGGCGCAAGAATGGCTAAAGCTGGAGAATTTACCCTTCGTGCTTTTATTAATGGGAGAATTGACCTTTCCCAGGCGGAAGCCATTGCTGATGTAATTGCGTCTGAAAACGAAGCCTCTAGAAAGGTAGCAATCAATCAATTGAAGGGTGGAATTACCAACGAAATATCTTTATTAAGAACTGACTTATTGAATTTTGTTTCACTGATAGAGCTGGAACTAGATTTCGCTGAAGAAGATGTAGAGTTTGCAGACAGAACTGCTTTAAGCGGATTACTGGATAAAATTGATCATAAACTGATCTCTCTTATTGAAAGCTTCCAATATGGAAATGCCATTAAGAACGGAACAGCAGTAGCTATCATCGGAAAACCCAATGCCGGAAAATCTACCCTACTGAACGCTTTACTAAAGGAGGAAAGAGCTATTGTAAGTAATATCGCCGGAACTACAAGAGATACTATTGAAGAAATTCTTCATATTAAAGGTCATGCTTTTCGTCTAATCGATACTGCAGGTTTACGTGAAACTGTAGATGAAATTGAAGCCATTGGGGTGAAAAAAGCTAAGGAAAAGGTAGAAAATGCCAATATCCTAGTATATCTGGCGGATGCTGCTACGGAAGATTTTGCTGAAGATATTGAGATGATCCAATCTTTATTGAGAGAAGATCTGAAATTAATTATCTGTGCTACAAAGATTGATGAGGTTACTCCTACAAAATATGAGGCTGTAGAAGATATCTTCAGAACTGCTATTTCTCATGAGTTTGACTTCATTAAAATATCAGCTGTTGAAAATCAAAACATTCAGGATTTAAAAAATGAATTATCATCTTATGTTGAGCATTTAAAATCTGAGGAGAATAATGTTGTGATTACTAATCAACGTCATTTTGAAGCACTTCAAAAATCATTGGATGCTGTAAATAAAGTAAAAGAAGCTATTTCTTTCCAGATTTCTACTGAATTACTGGCATATGAATTAAGAAATGCATTAGAGCATCTCGGTGAAATTTCCGGAGAAGTGACAAATGATGAGGTATTAGGAAATATTTTCTCTAAGTTTTGTATCGGAAAGTAACTATTACAAAATATACAATCAAAAAACCTGTATTAATACATTTAAAAGCCTTATTTATAAGGCTTTTTTCTTTTTTACAAATATATGTTTCTTTTGCGTTGTTTTGTTATAATTGGTACAAATTTGTACCTTTGCTGTACCTCAAACGAAATTTTAAATGGATTTCGATTTTTTTAGGTTTTTTGGTTGTCACTTTTACACAATATTAAAAACTTTAATACAATTTGATGCAAAACAAAGTGAAATGAGTAGCAGAATAAAAATACAACGTATTTGCGAGTATTGTAGTAAAGAATTTACTGCAAGAACTACTGTAACAAAATGTTGTTCGGATGATTGTGCTAAACGTGCCTACAAAGCACGTAAACGTGCGGAGAAAATAAATGTTTCTATTACTGAAACACAACATATTAAAGAAAGGCGAAATGAGGACTTAAGAACGAGAGAATTTTTAACCGTTATGCAAGTTGCAAAATTAATTGGTTGCTCAAAACAGAATATTTATAAACTCATCAATACAGGAAAGTTAAAAGCAACTAATATTTTAATAAAAAAGACAATTATAAAACGTTCGGAAATTGATAAATTATTTAATACACCAAAACAAAAGCAGGAAATTATAAAACCGCTGGAAGTTTCAGAATGTTATACAATTTCGGAAGTACAGGATAAATTTAAAGTTTCTCAATCTGCATTGCAGAATATTATAAAAAGAAATAATATTCAAAAAATGAAAGAAGGAAAGTTTGTATATGTTCCTAAGGTAATTATTAATGATATTTTTAAGTAAATCAAAAGGTAAAAAATGATAACCAAAGTTACACTAAGAGATAAGCTTATTTCTAAGGGGCGTAAAAGTCTTTATTTAGATTTTTATCCAGCAATACCACATCCAAAAACTGGGAAGCCGACTCGTAGAGAATTTTTAGGGCTTTATGTTATTGATAAAGCTAGAGCAGTAATAGATAAGCAGCATAATTCTGAAACGATAAAGATTGCTGAAAGCATAAGACAAAAACGAGAAAACCTTTTGAATAAACCTGAGATATACAGCGAGTATGAAAAGCAACAACTGAAAATTAAAGAACAAGGAGAAATAAATTTTGTTGAATATTTCCAAAAGTTGGCAAATAAACGTAAAGCAAGTAATTATGATAACTGGATTTCTGCGCTTTATTATCTCGAAACGTTTACTGATGGGAATTTAAAATTTGTCGACCTTAACGAATCTGTTTTAGAAGATTTCAAAGATTTTCTACTAACCACCAAAAGCAAAAAAAGTGATAAAGCAATTCTTTCTCGGAATTCAGCAGTTTCATATTTTAACAAAATCAAGGCAACACTAAAACAGGCTTTTAAAGATGGGATTTTACAAACCGACCTCAATGCTAAAATTAGCCCCATAAAACCCGAAGAGACCCGAAGAGAGTATCTTACTATTGAAGAACTTAACGAATTGGTAAAAACGCCTTTTAAAAATGATTTGTATAAACGGGCAGTATTATTTTCTGCATTGACAGGATTACGATTTTCAGATGTGAAAAAAATGGTTTGGAGGGAGATGGAGTATATAAATGGACAAGGCTACTTTATTAATTTTGATCATAAAAAAACTAAAGGTGTTGAAGTCTATCCAATTTCAGAACAAGCGTACAATCTAACGAAAGGTAGTGAAAACCCCAAAGAGATGGAGCAAAACAAAAACGTTTTTGAGAATCTAACTTATTCAGCTTATCACAACAAACAATTAGCAAAATGGATTTTAGAAGCTGGAATAACAAAAAAAATATCCTTTCATAATTTTCGCCATACGTTTGCAACTTTGCAGCTTTATAACGGAACAGATATTTACACAGTTTCCAAAATGTTAGGACATAAAAATTTGAAAACAACGCAGATTTATGCTAAAATAGTTGATGAGAAGAAGCGAAATGCCGCAGATAAAATAAAATTAGATTTGTAAAATTTAAAATCATTAAGATACAATGCTTACAGAAAACGTTAAAAATTTATTCAAATTTATTGACTTCCTGCATTCGAAAATTGACTATTTATTGAGCAAACAAAATTTGATTAATAAAACAAACGAATTGCTTGAAAAACGAAGTTCTATAAGACCAAGGGAAAATTATAAGTCTAAAATTGAGTATGATAAGCTACAAATACAAATAGCAGAGCAGTTTGATATTGTTGATGCAGAAATAATACTTCCTTTAAAAGAAAAAATAAAGGAATTGAATATTGCAGATATTAGTACACCGATAATAAATTTGACAGCACAATCTGATTTATTTGAACTTCAAAGAAATTTTAATGAAGATGATTTACACTCAATATTTGAAGCGAAACAAAAATATCTAAACTTTAGAAATGAAACGAATTTTGATTTTTATTTGCAATTCTTTTTCTTTGAATTAGACAGAACTTTAAATGAATTTTATGAGTTTTTTAAAGATGGAGATTTTAATGAATTTAGTAAACTTCAAACAAATATTGTAACTGTTGAAAGTTTAGATGAGCAAGGAATAGCAAAAGCAGTAACAAAATTAACAAGCAATTCAAATAACTTACACTTTGAAACTTTCCCTGAATTTTTGAATTACTTCAAAACAAAATTTAATGATGTGGAAATAGATGAAAGGCATAGCGAAGCAAAAAGATTATTAGAACAACGAAAATTAAAATTAGAAAACAGCACTTTTCAAAGTGAAATTGATGAGATAAAAGAATTATCTGAAAGTGCAGTAAAAGATTTTAAGCATAAGCTAATGTTATCATTTACTAATGAAAATTATAAAACCAAATATAATGGAGGATTAAACCCTGTAATTGCAATTAGCAAATTATATTTTGAATATGAAAACCTTTACAATAGTGCAAAAAACAAAAGTGATATATTTAGGCGTTCAAATGATTTAAACAAAGAGGAAAAGACTTTGTTTTCAGACGTAAAATCTTTGCCATTTCAGCAAATTAAGGAAACGATAGGTTATTTTTCAATACCTGAGAATTTTGATGTTAATGATGATTGGGCGACACAAAAAAGAAAATGTGAAATACATAACCAATCTATTTACCGTAATTATGAAGAAAATTTAGCAAATGGTAAAAAACGAGTATCTGATTTAGTTTCAAAAATGCTTTTAGCAACAAATGCATCCAAAGAAATTTCATATTATGATTTATTAGAGCGACAGTTTAATCAAATCAAAAGCATTTTTTCAGTTGCCTTAGATTCTGAAATAGATAAAGGTTGTGAAATTGAAGGTATAGTTAATTTGTCTATTGAAAATAAATTCAAAGAAATGAGAAAATTCCATAAAAAATCTTTAATTGACATTGATGTATATTTAAAAACTTTAGAAGGATTAAGAAAACGAGATATTGCAAATGAAAATCTCACTAACTTAAAATTAGAACAGCCGAAACAAAATACAATAACAGAAAATAATTTATATGTAATAAAAACTGATCGAAAATATATTGCGAAAGAAAATGCTTTAGCATACATTTTTGATTTGTATGCTAAAGGCGAAGTGATACCGGTAAATGTAATAGATGGAGGTTATAATGCTATGGAATTAAAACGAATAGGTTCACTTAGAGGTTTTTCTCGTCCTGATACATTTTATAGAGCAGTAATAAGTGTTTTGAAGTTTGATTTAAACAAAATAAAAGATTTACAAGCTATATCAAAAGATTGGCTTAATGCAGTTGAAAAATTATCTAATAATTGGATAAAAACACAACAGTATTTGAAAAAGCAAAATTTAATAGAGGAATAACAGGGAAAAATCCCTAAGAATCCTCACCAAAATCCCTACTCAATTTTACTGCATAATTTAAAAATTAAAGATTATGCACAATGTTACATTAAGTCCTATTGAACTAAAAATACTTATTAATAGTATTGAGAAAAAAGCTACTGCAAACATTTTAAATACAAACAAAAATGAGCAACAACCTGAAAAGCTTTTAACTATTGAAAGCCAATTGAAAACCATATTTCAATATTTGCAACATCATATTGCAACGGCTTCAATGATTGCAGAAGCAACAGGAGTTCCTCAAAAAAATATTTGTAGATATAAGAGAGATTTGGAAAAAGCTGGAAGGCTCTGGGAAATTGAAAAAAGGAAATGCAAAGTAACAGGCTTTGAAGCTTGGTATCTTTCAACAAACCCTGATTATTCGCCAAAATCAAATCAATTAAGTTTATTCTAATGATGAGAACTCAACAAACAAACGTGATTACTTTTATTTATTAAAAAAAATAATACAATGATTTCCCATAATAATTCAGATGAAAAAGATGAAAACTTTATAAATGAAAATACAATTTTCTTAAGGCTTTTAGAAATCGATAAAAAACGTTTAGCAGGAGTTAGTATGTCAATTGCAGATATACCTTCTAATTATACAGCGACAACTTATTTTGATTTACTGATTGAGGAATTAACTAAATCATTTAAAGAAATTATAGATGATGGAGGAAAGAAAGAAAAAATTTTGTACATAATTGATAGCTTAATTTTAAGTGTTGAGGTTGATTTAGCAGATCCAGTTTTAATTAATATAAAGAGTTCGAACGATTACTTTTTAAAAAAGCTAATGCATTTAAAGCATTTATTTTCTTTTAATGCTCCATCAGCTCCGAAAATTGAAAAGCAATTACCAGAAATACTAGAAAAATCAATACGATTTTCAAATAACGAAATAATAGAAGTTCTACATTCCTTATTGAAAGACTATTTCGAAAATTCCGAAAATGAATTACTAAAAGTTTTGAAAGGACAATCAATTAAAAGGTTATTATTATTTCCAAGTAATCAGAATAAGTTTGTTGAAGTTTTCAAAAGAGCTAAGTATAATGGTTTTATTTTAAGTTCATCAACAGAAATAAAAAGCTGGATTTGTTCGAACTTTATGTACACAAAAACGAAAGGAGTATCGAAAACTCTTGAAAAATTCAATCCGAATTCTGTTTGGGATATTCTCACAAAGGATAAAGGTCAACCAAAACCATCAGAAAGAATTTGCGTTTGTGATATTTTACCTTTTAAAAGTTATTCTCAAAGAAACAGAGAAACATAAAGCCAAAAAAACATAAAATACGATACCCCCAATATGCCCCATATACTAAAAGGATATTGATAGGGGTATTCTTTGCTTTATTCCTTTGCGACAGCTTTACAAAAAATATGTAGCAATGGAAAAGTTAACATTTGAACAGTTACCCGAAGCGGTAACAAGGCTAACCAAAGAAGTTAGCGAACTAAAACAACTTTTAATCAATAAAAGTGAGCAGCAACCTATCCAGCAACCCGAAAAACTTTTAAATATTCAAGAAGCAGGAGAACTTTTGAATCTTACTGTACCCACTATGTATAGTAAAGTTTCAAAAGGTGAGCTTCCTGTAATGAAGAGAAGCAAACGCCTGTACTTTTCCCGAACCGAACTTATACAATATCTAAAAGCTGGTAAAAGAAAATCTTCTGCAGAAATTGATGCAGAAGCAGAACTTTATTTATCAAATTCTAAAAAAAATGGAAGACAGTAAGTAATCCATTGACCCCAAAAAGATGATTAGAATGATAGATTACCTCAAATTTTCCTCCGAAAGCCAAACGATAATAAGCCAACTATTAGATATGCAGAGTTTTGAACGTTACCAACATCGAAATAATAATTATATAGGACTGTGTAAATATGGTAGATTGATGAGGTTAGATTTTAGAAAGGTGTTTGAAAATGGCAAACTAATAGGTTTTCATCATGTGGAAATTTCGATAAGCCCTCATTATCATTTTAATAATTACCAACACAATGGAAACGATTTCACGCCTGAAAACTGTATTAAAACCATACTCGATATTCTAACATATTTAAGGATAAAACCCCATGAGTACAGCCTATTAAAAATAGTAAATATCGAATTTGGTTTAAATATTGTTCCCGAAATGGATATTAAAAGTCTCATCAATTGGATTTTATACAGTAAGAAAACATCTTTTGTAGTTCCCAATTCTGAAATCCCCTATTTTAAAATTACCAATACAACGAAATACAAACAAATAAAAGCATACGCTAAAGGTTTACATTGTCATGAAGTTTTAAACGCACCCGAAATTGATGCTAATACTTTTCGTTTCGAGATCAAAAGTAAAAAAAGCGCGAATATTAAAAAATATGGAATAGATACCGCAATAGATTTATTTAAACCAGAAACTTACCAAAGACTAGCGCAAGAAATTATAGCTGAATGGGAACATATATTATTAATCAATAAGAGTTCTGATTTTAGCGGCTTAAAAAAAACTGAAGTGGAATTTATTCAAAAAACGAATGAAAAAGATTTTTGGCGTGAATTAATAACGGAAAAACACCGCAATACATTTGGAGAAAACAAAGTTAAATACTACAAACTTTTGAGCGGAAAAGGTAATCTACACACGAAAATAAAAGGACAAATAATTGATAAACTAATTGATTTGCAAAAATGTGCATACTTCTCACAAGGACACCTTACTAATAAAGGAAATCTTTATTCTGAGAAATCCATCATAAAAGAGATAAACGGATAATCTGCACATTTTAATATTTAGTAAATAAATTAGATATTTCTACCCACCTTAATAGAAAAGCCCCTGAAAATACAACCTTAAAGCTCACTAATGAAAACAAGTAGAAAAGGTATAGTAAATAATAAAATCACACTCCACCTTTAGAATTAAATATAATTACGTCAAAGAAACTCCTTTAAAAATTACAAATCTATTCTAATAATTAGCTTAAAAAAATAATAGTTAGTGTAAAAGCGCTTTTTTGATTTAAACATTACTTGTAAGTATTATCAATAGGTAGTTTAAATGTTTTTTTAATTTTGATGCCTTTTAAAAAATTACTAGCTTTAATAACTATAAATAAATCTTTAATATTTTCGTTAAATGTATTTTTAGATTCACCAATTATAAAAATAATAAGGTGTAAAAAGTCAAATATTTTTTTGAAATCATTTCGGGCGACAAAAAATGTGTGTGTAAACATTATGAATAAAGGTTTTATTGGTGTTTTGTTTTACAACGTAAACCGAAAAAAGTTACTAAGTAATACAACTGAAATGAAAGTTACTATTTTACAATGCTTTTCTAGTCTAGTAATATTCAGTTTAAATGCATTCTAGTCCATAACACGAAATCGAACATGGTTTAAAACGCTGTTTCGCCCATGTTTGAAAATCGAATACGGTTCACAATGCATTCTAGCCCATAACATGAAATCGAACATGGTTTAAAACGCTGTTTCGCCCATGTTTGAAAATCGAATACGGTTCACAATGCATTCTAGTCCATAACATGAAATCGAACATGGTTTAAAACGCTGTTTCGCCCATGTTTGAAAATCGAATACGGTTCACAATGCATTCTAGCCCATAACATGAAATCGAACATGGTTTAAAACGCTGTTTCGCCCATGTTTGAAAATCGAATACAGTTCACAATGCATTCTAGTCCATAACATGAAATCGAACATGGTTTAAAACGCTGTTTCGCCCATGTTTGAAAATCGAATACGGTTCACAATGCATTCTAGCCCATAACATGAAATCGAACATGGTTTAAAACGCTGTTTCGCCCATGTTTGAAAATCGAATACGGTCTTAATATCATTTCGATTATAGATCAGATCATTGGATAAAAATTCATCATCAATATTAAAAACACATGCAAAAAAATTAACATTACAAAAGGGAATATATTTTTTTAATATTTTCTGATAGGATCAAAAAATATTAAAAAAAATGCTAAATTTGGAACATTAATTTTAACGATTACACAAGCGTAAGCTATCGTTTTGGCTACTGAAAACTGCGAATCTTCAAAAAGACAAAACTCGATAGACTTACGCCCGTGCCTAATTACTGGTACGGGCTAAGTCTTTCTTGTCTTTTGGGTTCTTCGCAGTACCTCAGTAGCAGACTGGCTTTAGTTCCGTACCTTTTGCATTGTGATAACCTCTACTTTCGGAACTGGTAGAATAACTTTTTAAAATGATAAAAGTATTTTACATTATTCCTTTGTCAATTATGGTTTTCCGTAGGGATGTTTTGTGCAAAATACTTTATTTGCTTTTCACAAAATAATTCAAACTTAACAATATAAAGACAAAAATTATGAAACGAAGAAACTATGCTTTTTATACGCTGTTATTTTTAGTATTTTCCAACAATGTATTTTCGCAGGAAGCAAATCCCACAGAAACACCCTCCCCAACGGAATTTATAGTTAATAATGAACAACAATTGACTGACTTTATTGTTATTCCCTGTGAAGGAAAAGCAAGAGAAGAACTTTATAAAAAAATAGTCGAATGGATTAATAAGACCTATAACAAGCCGAACGAAGTGATAAAAGCACAAGTGGAAAATAATTATATCCGTTTTCAGGGTTTAGAATCAAAAGGATATTGCAGGAAACCAATGGTTTTGATTTGTGAAGACATACGATATGAAATTGAAATTTCTGTAAAGGATGGAAAATATAAGTTTGATGTTGTGAAATTGGAAAGTGCAGAGACAAGTAAATATGGAAATATTATAGGTTGGAGTGAAATTACATTTAAAAAAGGTTGGATGAATTTTAAAAGTAATGGAGAAGTTCGTGACCAGTATAAAGATACTATGCCAAAAATCGCAAGATATATTAATTCTTTAAATCAAAATCTACACGATTATATTTATAATCAAAATGAGACGGCAAAAAGCAATAATTGGTAATTTGTCATTGTAATTTAAAAGCCCAATCTTAAGATTGGGCTTATATTATATTTTTAAATTAAAGTTGATATTTAATCTCTTCTTCTATTATTTAATAATTCTAGATGAAGTGCCGCAAATTGTGGTTCTATAGATTTTATATACATAAGCCAACCTACAATATTATTATGTAAATAATCCTCATATGAATCTACACTTTCCTTTACTCTTGAATTTTTGAAATATTCGTGCGGTTTACGTCCTAATTTTTTTAATATATGATTCCTATACCCGTACTTATTAATATAAAATATTTGTAATCTTAATTTCCTTTTTATTCTTTTGGGAACTCGTGGGAGTGTACCATCAAAAATAGTGAGACCAGTTACATATTGATTTCTCCCTCTTTTCATAATTTTGGTTTTATCATGATTTATACTAAAACCAAAATCATTTATAATCTTTATTATGTCTGTAACTTGTGTCACAGTTATTTCTTCATTGGAAGAAAACGATAAATCATCAGCATATCTAGAATAAGTAAGATTAGGAAATACTGTTTCAAAAATTAAATCAATTTTTTTGAAATACATATTGGCAATTGTAGGACTTGTATGAAATCCTTGAATTAATTTATTATCCACAGTTGTTATATTCGCTAATACTTTGGCAATTGATTCTATAAATTCATATTCTTTAAAACAATTAATAACCATTTCTTTATTAATTGATTCAAAGAAATTCTCGATATCAATAGATAATAAATATTTTTTCTCGAGATGAGGTGTTGCGTTTGTTCGAATGTTTTTTCCTTTTACAAAACCATGTACAGAGGTTGGAGCTACATAAACTTTATTTAGTCCAGAATTAGTTACTTTTAACAAATTTTTTAAGGTTTCTGCAATAGGTTCATAAACTTCCCTTTCACCAAACTTTTTATTTCTCTTAGGAATGCAGAATTTTTTTAAATTTAAAATACTATCGGGATGTAAGTTAAATGTCTTTGCACACGTGTCATCAATTAAATATTCATTTTGTGATAATTCATTAAGACTTTCCTCATTAATTCTTAGAGCGTTGCTTAATTGTTTAGTGTCAGTAATAATTTGTGGATTCATATTAATAAACGGAGGAAGATGAGGTAAGAAGTAAATGTTTATTTCCAATCGAATACGGAATCATATTCTATAATTACCCTCACTCTTCCTCCAAAATTTTTCTTAAATTATCTAAACTAATTTCGGATGACCTTCTGCTAAAGTATTCATCAGAATTCCAAATGTGAATTAAAGCAATTTTTTCTTTAATAATATTAAAATTCTGTTGTTGTCTCAGATTTTTTTCAAACTTTTTTTTATCCTTTTCAAAAATATTAAAAATTATATAATTTAAATAATCAATTAAAGATAAATTATGATTTCCTTTGTCTAAAATTGTAATTTCTATATCAATATTAGTAAATTCAGTCTTTATTTCATCTACAATTATTTTTAGGGATTTATTTTCAACCTCTAAAGTTTCTATAAAGATAATATGTTTATCAGTTGGATTTAACAAAACACGAGGTCTAATTAATCTCCTAATCATTTCTTTAATTATCTCATGGTCATTTTTATTAGCTTTTAAGTCACTAAAATATTTTGTTTTTTTTATAATGACTTCAAAGAAAGCTCTAAAATTTAAAAATGGTATTATTTTATAAAATGCAGTTCTTACATCAGGATGGTCATCCACTGCATGAAAAGGATTATTTAGGGCATCTTGATAATCTTCAAAATATAATTCACTTTTTAATTCTTCTCTAAGAGCTTCAATCGTCTCTTCGCTTAATATTGGAGTGTCGGTCTTAATACACCCAAATAAGAATATATCTTGATTATTATTAATATGCCCACTTTCATCTATAAAGTAATAAAAATTTTTTCCTGACATTATTGAGTTTTTGTTAAAGTTAACAATTCCTAAGATTAATAACTAAATAAATTTAAAAAGGTCTTAGAAAAATTGAATACAATAATATTAAAATAGAAGATTAACTCTACCTAATAAATTATATTTTTCTTTAAATTTATATCAAATTATTTTTGATGAGATTCGATATTAAAGAGCTTTTTGACTTAATTTTTAAATATGATAAATTACAGTTTTGTAATAAAGATATTCAGAATAAGGAGCAACTAATTAAAGAAAACATTTTAATTAAAGAAGGAAATTTTCTAACTGTTAATCTTAAAACGGATTTAATTTTTGAATATTTAATTAGTTATGCTGAAAGTATTTTAAACTTAAAGTTTCCTAGCGAAATTTCTGATTCACTTTTATTTTGTCAAAGTTTTCATGAAGAAATAAAAAAGATTAATAATGCTCCATTTGCAAATTCTTATAATATAATCATAGAAAATTTCGCTGCTTTTGTTTTGGCTAAACGTAATAGTAATGGTAAAGAAATTACTCAATTTTTATTGAATTTAACCGAAGAAGGGCGTGACCAAGAAAAGCATCTTTATGATTATGAGAAACACTATTATAATGCACAATTAAAGCTAGAAACTGATAAAGAAACTATCAGTAAAGCTATAAAACATTCTATTAATGACGAAATTCATAGGTTTTACACAACTCAATATGCTAATCAAATTTGTGAGAAAAAACCAATTTTCGCAAATGAACTTGTAGAATATTGGAGAGGTGATGAATTCGATTTATCATTCAAATATTTGCAAAAAATTATTCTTTCCAATTTATATAAACAAGACCATACGATTTTTAAAAAAGCATTTGAAGTTTTTGAAATTCATCCAAAAATTTTGATAAATTTTCTTGCGGACATAGACTATCAGAATGATGATGACTTGAAAACTGCTATTACTTTTGTTGAAAAAATAGAACTAGAGAACAATCTTTGTGGTTCTGAAATAGTTCAATTTTATGGAAAGTTATTAAAAATAAAATCAGATTCGGAAGAAATAAAAAATAAAGTGTTTGAAAAACTCTACGAATATTTTGATAAAAATGACGAAAATATTAGAGGTTGGATTATACACATTTTAATAAGAGATATTGATGGATTTGAATATGAAAGGTACAATTTTTTACATCATATCCTAAATACAACAAAGAACATTAGAATAATAGAACATTATTTTGACAAATTCAAAGATCCGAAATATTACTTTCATTTATTTCAATTTGCCTATAGTAAATTGGAGTTTAGAACAAACTTATCATTATTTAAATACGGAATAAGAAACTTTTGGAAGACAAATAGAATAGAAACAGAAAAATATATTTTGGAATTTCTATCAACCGAAAGCATTATACTAAGATTGGGTGGAATACATTTGCTTTTAATGGGCATTTTTCCTATAAATGCCTTAAATGTTGATTCGGAAATAGGACAATTAAGAACAATAGAAGGTTTTGAACGATTCCCTCACAGCATTGAAAAAACAGTCCCTTTTCTATTACAATTAAGAAATTCGAATTATAAATCCGTTAAAGAAGAATGTAGATTGACTTTGGGAAGATTGATTTTTGAAGCCTATCACGAATATATTTATAACATTATTGTAAGCCAATTAACCAATTCAAATTCGGATAAAAAATTAAAAAAATATTTCACCCAAATTTTAGATAGTTACAATAAAATGTGTGAGTTTAAAGGTAAAATCAATGACCTGTCACCTCATCATAATGAAAGTAATTTGATGGACTTATACTATAGATTGGAACACGAAAATCAAGCAAAGATGATGGAAGAAATAAAAGATGGTAAAGGGACTTTTTTAGAACATTTAGGAAAAACAAATGTTATTGTAAGAGGTAATGCTTGGAAATCAGACGGGCAAGACAATGTGGGAGCTTTAACCGGTCATCAGTACTCCGTTTATTTAGACGGTAGAACATATAAAAACCCCGATTTATATGAATATATCTTAAATTCAGATAAAAGCAAATATGATAATTAATGGATATTAAACCAATCATTGTTCGAGAATATTTAGAATCATTGACTGAAAGCGATGAATTAGATTCACTTTTTCCAATACTTTTAGAATCAAAAGGATTCACTATTCTTTCAAAACCCAAAGAATATAAAGGCTTCCCTCAGTACGGAAAAGATGTAGTTGCAGTTGGAAAAGATGAAGACGGAATACTAAAACGATTTTATTTTGAGATAAAAGGCGGGGAAGATAGAGATGTAACTACTACTACTTTTCATAAAAAAGACGGAATTGTTGAATCTTTACGAGAAGCAAAACATAGAGAATTTATTACTTCCCGAAAGAATTTCTATAATCTACCCTTGAAACTTGTTTTGGTTCATAATGGAGAAATGAAAGCCAATATTTCCGAAACATTTGATGGATTTATAAAGCAAGAATTTCCAGAAGGCGGAAATATAGAATTCGAAAGATGGGGTATTTCAGAACTTACAAAACTCTTTTCGGAAGATTTGTTTGGGGTTAATCTTTTGACCAATAAAAAGAATACAAAACTTTTTAACAAGGTTCTTATTAATCTAAATGTAAATGATGATATTCAAAATGATTTCGAATTGCTTGTTAATGCTTTATTGTTTGATGAGGTTTGGAAAGGATACAAAACTGTAATCCCAAGAAAATGGAAACTTATTTTTCAATCTTTAAAATTAATATCTTTTATAATATATACCGAATCAAAAGAATACAACAATTTAGAAATAGCAAAAAAATATATTTCTTTTGTTGTAATCAGATTTTGGTTTTGGATTCTTAAAAACAAACTGGAGAATGATAAAAAGATATTGTTCTACTATAATCAAATATTTCTTTTTTATTACGATTTATTGGATGAATACTTCTTTAGGACTTTGCCGATAGCAAAATTGAAAGACGGCTTATTTTGTGAAACAGGTGGGAGATATGAACAAATAGGTTATACTGTTAGAACTTTTGATTATATTTTCTATTTAACGCATTATCTTAAACTATCAATATTATTCAATCCAAATTTTGATAAAAATATTGCTCGAAATATTTTAGCGGAAATTTTGCGAGTAAACAATGTTTCAGTAAGACCCTTAATTGATATTCATTCCCAAACGATAATAAGTGTTTTGAACTTCTTTATTGCACTTAACGATATAGAATCAGCAAAAAAATATTTGATAGAAGTATGTGGTTATATTACATTAAGGCATAGGGATTATAAAATTTTACCCGATGCTAATAATAGTATTGCAAGTGTAATAAAATTTACAGAATCGAGAGTTAAACCAATATATTATTCAGATTCTACTTCCCCACTTTTAAATGTAATAATGGAATACTTGGTAATATTAGGAATTGAGGATAGATTTTCAATTATGAAAAAATTTATAAATGATAATCAAATTGATTTGGGATTGTTTGTACCTCATCTTAATAAACACTCTAAATCTTTACATTTGATAGAGGAAAAAGAACTGGATTTGGATGAACAATTATTTTCAAAATCTGTAAACGATGGTTATCAATCAGATTTGAAAATATCTAAAGTAGATTATGAAAACTTTGAATTAAATGCTGATATTAATTTTCAAGAGTTCAAAGAAAAGTTATTGAAAAGGAAGGATGAGTTTGAATATGAGTATAGAACAGATAAAGCTGGATATAGTTTTTTAAGAGACCTTGCGCATTTTCATTATAAAACACCATATTTTCCTGATATGTGGAGAGTAATGTTATTCGAGGAAAGTGAATAAGGTTACACTTTAAATATTTCCGAAAATCTCATCTTACTTTGTGGTTTTTTTTGACAATTTGTTAGATTTTGTATCTTATTTGTACCTATTTTATACAACTTATTGATTTATAGATTTTATTATTTTTTGTATCGGAAAGTAGACTATGTTTTAGATTGTATATAGATTACAATTACAACAATACGAAAAATCCTTTAAATGTAATGTTTAAGGGGTTTTTTATTTGTTTTCTGTTTTATTTAAAAAAATATTTTTCCAATATTTGTACATGGCATTATTTATAACTCTGGATAACGTTTATCAATTATATAATATTGATCCTTCAAAAAAGACAGACGGAATAGTTATATTCCACCAATTACCCCACTCAAGTAATGGATATACCGAACATAGCCGTTTATTTGATGGATTATTACTTGGCTTCATGATTAATGGCTCCATGAACATGCAGATCCATTTCCTAGATTACGAAATAAATGCAGGTGATATAGCAGTGTTACCACCACAGTTATTAATTGATACAAAATACTTGAGTGACGACGCAGAAATAGTAACAATTGGTATCTCTTTAGATTTCATGTCAGCATTTCCAATACTACGTGAATTTGTAATGAATAATCAGATACGATGGCAACCAGTAATAAGGCTTCGAGAGGATGAAATAATATTACAAAATGAATTAATAACTTTAATAAAAAATTTTCACAATAAAAAGCCAAGTCCAAATAAAGCTGAAATTCTTCGACATCTTGTCATGGTAGTGATCAATATGATTTCCGAAGTATATACTGAGATGCCCAAATCTAATGGTTCGTCAAAAAGTCGAACACACGAAATTATAGATGACTTTTATCAATTAATTTTAAAATACACCAAGGAACAAAGAAATGTTAATTTTTATGCAGAGAAACTTCACTTAACCCCTCAGTATCTTTCCACCTTTCTAAAAGAAAAAACGGGTAGATCTGTATCGCAATGGATTGATCATATTTTGATATTGGAAGCCAAAACACTACTCAAATCAACAAATTTATCAATCAAGGAAATCAGCAACAAATTAAACTTTGGGGAGACAAGCGTTTTCTGTAGATATTTTAAAAGAATAACAGGGGTATCTCCAAAATCATATAGAGATCAAGAGACAATAGCCAGACTTCCATAGGTAATTCGCCAATCACTTTACAAATTGTACGTAAAACCCATTAACGTGTCAATGTCTACTTTTTTGACTGTGTCTATTTTTATGGCATGAAAAAAACAGATAAAAAAGCAGCAGTTGGTTTTATATTTATCACTTTGCTGATTGATATTACAGGTTGGGGAATTATACTACCTGTTGTACCTAAACTTATTGGAGAGCTTATTCATGGTGATATTACTGAAGCAGCGACCTATGGTGGGTGGCTGGGTTTTGCTTATGCTTTTACTCAGTTCATATTTTCACCTATAGTTGGTAATCTTAGTGACAAATACGGAAGACGTCCTATCCTATTAATTTCTCTTCTGGGATTTGCATTAGATTACCTGTTACTTGCAGTAGCTCCTTCCATTGGGTGGTTATTTGCCGGACGAATCATTGCGGGGCTCACTGTGGCTAGTATCTCAACGGCAAGTGCTTATATTGCCGATGTATCTACCGATGAAACCAGAACTAAGAATTTTGGATTAATCGGTGCTGCATTTGGTTTAGGATTCATCATAGGACCAATCATGGGAGGATTGCTAGGACACTATGGTGCCAGAATTCCTTTTTATGTCGCATCGGTTCTATGTTTATTGAACTTTCTCTATGGTTATTTCATTCTTCCCGAGAGTTTAGATAAAAACAAAAGACGACCATTTGATTGGAGGCGCGCAAATCCAATTGGGTCCCTGAAATTTTTAGCAAAACATCCAAAAATTTCAAATTTAGTGACTGCTTTAATTTTAGTATATATTGGGCTACAAGCTGTACAAAGTAACTGGCATTTTTTTACGATGTATCAATTTAATTGGTCAGAAAGAACAGTAGGTTTGTCGCTAGGGGTACTAGGGCTGTTGCTTGGATTGGTTCAAGGTGTTTTAATAAGATGGACAGCACCTAAATTAGGTGAACAAAAAAGCATCTATTCTGGCTTGATTTTTTATGCACTAGGTTTATTATTATTTTCTTTTGCAAGTGAGGGCTGGATGATGATTCTGTTTCTTATTCCTTATTCATTGGGTGGCATTTGTGGTCCTTCACTTCAGTCGATGATTAGTAAAAGTATTTCTTCAAATCAACAAGGTGAGCTTCAGGGAGCATTAACAAGTCTGGTAAGTGCAACTTCAATCATTGGACCACCTATTATGACTCATCTTTTTTACTATTTCACTCATGATAAGGCTCCGTTTAAATTTTCAGGGGCTCCGTTTTTTTTAGCTTCTATTTTGATGATTTTAAGTGCTGTTATCATATATTATACATTGAAAAAAAACAAATCGTCAAATAAAATATAACGAAGAATGTAAAACAAAACATTGGAGAAATCAATTACTCAGGATCGTGGAGAATAACCATAGCTTGAATTAATGGAAACCTTATTCGGAGAAGACTTCTACTTTATTCATTTCAACAAGAAAATGGGAATTGCAGATGCTATATTTAACTTGTTGAATTTTATTAACTATCAATTTCCAAAGTTCACAAAATGGGGTATCTCCGTTGCAAAGTTGTTCATCGGAAGAAGATTGTTTCGGTTACTGTTAAAATCAAACATTGAGTTATTATCAAAAGGAACACGTGGATAATAGGTGAAGGAAATCTGAATTCTGTTGAAAACCAAAAACGGATTATTAATCAAAACCCCCACTCCTATTTTAGTATTTGCATGGGTACTTAAAAGTTTTTCATCCGGCATCCCCAACCAGCCTACCGCCATTGTTAAATAGGGACTAAAATGAAAATTTTTCCATGTTTTATTAATAAACATCTGAAGCTGATATCTTAAGACCATTTTTTTCGTTCCGATATAATCAGCATTATAAACAGGAAACTCATCTGATGAAGAAAGATTAATTCTATCTTTATACGAATAATTATGTTGCGGATTTCCTAAAGCTAATGTAGGAGAAAAGAAATGTCTTACTTTCGCAAATTTCCAATCCGTAAGATTTGTAAAATAGGTACCATCTATACGGAAAGACTCTCTATTTTCATTATCTTCATTAAAAAATCTTCCAAACTGAGCTTTTAAAGTAAAATAACCCAACTTTGTAAAGCGACCATAAGATGCTGAAACTCCAACATAGGGATTTACCTCTTTATTTCTTGATAAGCCTCCTGCAATAAGGTTTACAGAGTTTCCATAAGCAATATCCTCAGGCAAATCATACTGAAAAATATTCTTCTGAACCGAAAATCGTCTGTTAATAAGTCCCACAGACATCAGAAAGCTATTGTAGGAACTGAAATACTTATATTGATCAATTCCAGGACTATCTTTATATTGATAATTCTGGAATCTTCCTATGACAGCAATATTGCTGGTAACTTTTTCACTGGGATCAGATGCAACAGGTATCTGATAACCTCCCCACAGATCCTGACTGTATACCTTGATTCGAGCTTCTGGAAATTCTGCATTATCAGTTTCTATAGGAAGTAAAACATTCCGCATAAAATATTCAAAAGTAAAACCACCTGCCCATTTGGTAAGAGGAGAGAAAAAATCTCTTCTAACATTGAAATTAATCCTTTCATTTCTTGAGAAATCCCTCTCTCCGAGAATCTGGGCACTCATATAAGTTCCAAAAAGATTATAAGTAGTATAGCTTCCTAAAACATAGTCCTGTTTTTCTTTAGAGTCATTTCTGTAAAGAAAATCTAATGTATGTCCTAAACCCAATACATTTTCTTCGGTAACCCCCAATCCGATTTTACTTCCAGAATAACTTACTCTAGGTTTTAAGCTCCAGGAATCAAGAACCTTTACCACAACATCAATAGAATCTTGATCAGCAGTATCCTCTGAAACACTTATATTCACTCTGTTTATAAAAGGCATTGTTCTTAGCAAACGTTCAGATTCATAAAGTTTCTGAGCATTATACTCCTCTCCTTCTTTAAAAAGCAAATAATTATTAACAGTAGAAGTTCTTGTAGTAGCATGAAGGTGATCCGCAAACCAATCATACCACTTCAGTTTTTCTTTCTGGTCTTTGGAATCATATCCGAAAGGATCAATAGTTTCGATTCTTATGTTTCGGATATATTTTTTATTATAAGTTTCTTGTGATAATTTTTCAGTTCTGGATTTTACAGAAGTTGAATCTGCTTCTCTACGAAATATGAAACGATGGAGAAATTTAGTGACTTTTCTTTTATCCGAAAACTCTTCTATTTTATAATAAAGTGAATCTTTCTTTTCCTGTGCATTTAAGAAGAAAAAACCACATAAAAAGAAAATTAAAGTTACAATCGATCTATTCATTAATCATCAAAATTCAATACAGTTTGTAGTATTAATTTTACAAGTCCATTGACCGTAAAATAGGAATAATATCTTTTAAATATACTTATTTTAAATAAAAAAACAAATACAATAAACAGTATTACTTTATTCAAATAACTTAACAAATCAAAAGTAGACGATATTCTCCCTCATTTTCGACAGGTGCTCTATGTACGCAAGGTAAAACCTTTTGTGCCGGGTGATCTACAGCCAATCGCCAAAGATGTCCTAATCCCAGATTGGTAGGTTTTGCATCCGGTTTAGCCTGATAATGTAGATCAAAGAAACAGTCTTTCAAAAATTCTTCAAATTCATCCTCTGGTCCGTCATGTAACTCCTTGATTTTTGCCCGAACTTCAGGAATAAGTACCTTTTGCACAGCATGTTCATTAGGCAAAATATCACTTGCAGCACCATAGTAGGTACATAAAAAAGTATCTGTTCCAATAGGTGAACGATCCACATGATATGAATAAACGTCTGTTGAAATGAAATCGAATTCCTCATCCCGTTCATAGTTTTTCAGCAGATTAAGCGAAGGTAATGCTCCAAAATCCGTCAACAATTTTAAATCATTTAGAATAATATCCCTTGCCTTGCTTCCTTTTCCTGACAATTGTAATGCTAAAAGATTTTCAGGAGAAACTACTGTAATATTATCTTTCAGCTCAAGTTTAGATACAATTTCTTTAAAATCACCTTCTAAATTTCTTTCCCAGCAAATTGCATTCACAGTTCCCTGGAAATTAGTATGAACCAGCTCCGAAAAATCAGAAACTATTGCAGTTTGTTTATTATCAGAAAACATTTCACTCATATTTACAGCTGGTTTTGTTACTTAATTTCTTGCAAAAATAAGAATTAACCAAGAAGTCAAAATATGAAAATAAAATGTTTCATATCATAAAATAAATTTTAGAGGAATGGATCATAATTAGTTTAAATTTTGAATATAAGCCTGCAAATCCTCATCTTTACCCAATCCAATTTTTTGCTTTAATCTGTATTTTGTAACACGCACTGTATTGGAATCCACCTTTAATATATTTGCAATCTGTTGATTACTCATATTAAGATATAAATAAGATGCATATTTAAAATCCATATTTGAGAGTCTGCTCTTTGACACCTCTTTCAGACGTTTGTGAAAATCAGGATCAATATTCTCTATTAAATTTTCCATTTCTGAGAAGTCATTATCATTTAACTGATCTTCTTTAAGGATTTGCTGTAATTTAATATCAGGCTTATCATTCATCCTGCTCTTAAGATCTTTAATGAAGCTAGTCTTATAATTCAGCCGCATAGAAGTAGTCAGGGCAATCTTTTTTAATTTTTCCTGATTGGCTACGAGTAAATCCTGTTCTGCTTTTATCCGGGCTTTTTCTTCTCTTTCCAGTTGTAATATAAGCTGGGTTTCCTGTTTTTCAGCTTCCAGTAATTCATTTTTTTGCATGCTTAATTTTTGTCTGAATTTTGTTAAACGGATCAGGAATATAAGTGCAACAATAGAAATTAGCATCATCCCAAGATAAAGCAAGTTCTCTCTGACCAAAGATTTTTTCTCTTTTTCTAATTGGTTGATCAATTGGTTTTTTCTTTCAGTACGGTAAAATACATCGAGAGATCTTGTGCTGTTTGTCAGTTTTTCAATGCTCATCTCAGTTTCCTTTCTTGCACGTCTTTCAAGATGAAATGCCTTTCCGTACTGCCCCATACGTTGATACAATCTTGAAAGATTATCAAAAACAGCAATCTTGTTAGTCAATCCAAGATTATTAGAAGTAATAGCTATATCATAAGCCTTTAAATAATACTTTTCTGATAATTTATAATCCCCCATTGCTTCATATAGATACCCCATATCATTATAAGCTCCACAGGTAAAATCGATAAGCTGAGTGTCCCCTAAACTCAATTTCAAAACATTATTATACATATCCAGGCACTTCTGCTTATCAAGAGGAGTTATAGCAAGAAGTAAACTACTGTAGTTTGAAAAATAAGTAACTAAAGCTTTTTTTTGGGCTGCCGGCTCAATAACTTTCTTGGCAAATTCATATGATTTCTGATAATATATATCTGCAGAATCGAGAAGTTTTGTTCTTTCATCAGAAGTCTTTGTCTTATTTTCATAAAATTTTTTATGATAATAATAAGCAAGAATATTATAACTATGATTGATCAGAAGTGCATTTCCCGACTTCTTTGCATATTTATTTGTCTGAATAATATCCGATTGAACATATTCATTTTCAACATTAATATAATTTCGATTTATAAAACGATATTTTATAAAGTACAATACAGAAAGCATAAAGTTTTCGTCAGAATATTTACTAAAAATATTAATACTTCTATTAACCGACTTTACAAACGGATCGTTAAGCTCCAGATTTTCATAATATAAAGCATTCCCAAATTCTACATAAGCATCATCGAGTTCGTCTTTGGAAGCCTTAGCAAGTTTTTTAGCTTTTTCCAATGCTTCAATTTTTTTGATTTCATTATCCTTTGAAAAAGAATAATAATTAACTAGATATGCGTAACCTATTACTTTTCTGGAATTATCATTGGATCGGAGAAATTTATCTTCTATTATTTTTTTTGCCTGAGGATATTGTTTTGCATAAAGCAATGTATATAAGGTTTGCTGATCTTCATCCTTATCACTCTGTGCGTGTAATATACCAGATCCCAGCAATAATATTACTATCAAAAAAAAAGTATTTCTTTTCATCAATTTAGCTTGTGTTTTTGTTAAGGAATTACACCTAAAGTATAATTACCATGTCAAAATTAGAATAAATATTTCAGCTTTTGTACAGAATCCTACTAATGCAGCATCAAGAAAACTACAACCAATAAAACAAACAACTTACTGAAAACAAATAACATATGATATAATTAAAACATTTATGTATACACTTTGTATACATAACAATTAATAACATTTCCATTATGCAGCAACGAATGAAACAAATAGAGGCTCTAATAACATTAATTATTCAAATAAAAAAACATCATATCATTACAAAAGTACATGGTCATATATATTTTATGGATTATTTCAATTTGTAAAATATATAAAATGCTTCTCTTTCTTCCAATCAATTCTTAAGACAATAAAAAACATTCAAAAAATTTTAAAGAGTAAAATTACATAGTACAAGATTTTCTCAAGACTATTCAATGTAATTCATCAATAATACTCCAAAACTCAATATAAGACTAAATGTCAATAAGCTATAAAACGATTATAGCAACAATTTACTCCTCACAACGGTAAATTTTATTTTATATTCAAAAAGCAATTGTAATAATTAGAAATTTAAAAAATACTAATTATTTAAATATCAATAAAATACATAAAAATATACACAGATTGTATATAAAATAATTCACCATTGTACATGAAATTTAACAACAACATTGAATCACCAATTGAGTTCTCATATTAACTTCGCATTACAAAATGATGACTTTAAAGACAAAAATTATGAAAAAAAATCACGATCCCATTCCAGGTCTTATTACCTCGTATTCAGCACACTATTGCATTAATACTTCCAATATGCAATTTTCTGTAAATCATTAAAACCAAATTTAGAGAACATCACTTCTCATCCTCTGAATTGAGTAAATAATTTTCTATTTCCTTATTCAGCTAAATAATTAATTCTAATTATCAGGGATCGTTCTTTAAGAATATTTCCAATAATTAGAATAATGATATTTAAGGATTGGACTAGAAATATTGATCAGAATATTATAAAGAAGACATTCTGCCAACACAGATTCAAATCATATTACTATTAAACAAAAAATTTCAAGTAACAAATTGATTGAGAATATTCAAATAGCAATCTGATCATAGAATACTTATAAACCGTTTAATCAGAATCCATAAAACAATAAGCAATTTACATATATCCCCCTTGTTCTTCAGAAAAAATAAATATAAAACACACACATTTTAAAAAAAAAAAAAACAACTTTTAAACATATTTAATTATGAAAAAAAATATATTTACAATCGCAATTCTTGCATTAGGGTTATCTAATGCTAATGCACAAAAAGGTGTTGGTATCAATACAACAACTCCAACCGAAACACTTCATGTAAAAGGTACTTTCAGATTAGAAAATGCTGATGCAGGTAACGGTAAGATACTGGTTTCTGATGCAGATGGTAAAGGTACTTGGACAACAATTACCACAAACCCAGGAACTGTTACTAATTTTTCAGCAGGGGACCTCGCTCCATTGTTTACAACAACTGAAAATACAACAACAACGACACCTGAATTGAACTTTACTCTGACCAATGCAGGTGCTAATACTATTCTAGGTAACAATACGGCGGCGGCGGCGGCTCCCTCTTATTTTTCCGCTGCTAATCTACCATTAGCAGGAAACGTTACTGGAACTCTTGGTGCAACTGTAGTAAATACTATTCCTGCAACTGCAGATACCAGTGACTGGAAATTAACAGGAAATACCACAACTTCAGGAGCTGGAACATTAGGAACAGCTTCTACAAACTACATCGGAACTAAAGATGCTAAAACACTAGCATTTGCTACTAATAATATCACCAGAGCTATTCTAGGAACAGACGGCTCTCTGAACGGTGGTGGTGGAACATTGAATTCCTTTTCATGGGGAGCAAATAATACAGCAAGCGGAACAACATCTGTTGCCTTAGGTACAGGTAATAATGCCATCGGTAATAATTCTATAGCGATAGGAAGTAATAATAGTGCATCATCCACGAACTCCATAGCAATTGGATATGATGCTGCTGGGACAAACAATACTAACTCCGGATCATATTCAATGGCTCTTGGATATGGAAATACCGTATCAGGGCAGAAAAACTTTGTATTAGGTCTTAGAAATGTAATAACCTCTTCTAATACAGGTATATCATTCCAAGGAGGAACCTTTGTTTTAGGAAATGACAATAGTGTACCAAGTGCAAACACAACTGTTATTGGTGGCAGTAACTTCACTAATCAATCAGGAATGGTGATTGGTGACAGGAACGGAACGTTATCGAATCCTATTGGTAGCGGATATACAGTTGGAACCAATAATACTTCTAATAGTGGAGGTTATATTTTTGGTTCACAGAATGGTATCATAGGAGCATCTTCTGGAAGTATGGTTCTGGGTAACAATGGAACTATCTCCGGAAAATCATTCAATACTGTTTACAGCAATGATATTCACTATTTCAAAAGTACAGCTACCAACACAAAAACGATAGTTGGTATTAATATAGACCCATCAACATTTACTCCTGGAGGAAGTGCTATTCAAAGTGACATAACGGTTAATACCTCTATTCGTATTGTCCCTCAGACCCCAAACTCAAGTTGCGACCCTGCCAGTGAAGGTGCTATACGCTATAATGCGACTACGAAAAAACACCAAGGATGTGACGGTTCTACCTGGCAAAATTTATACTAATTCAGAATTGCTCAGGCAATTCTTTAAATATTAACTTTTTAAATACAATGGAATGAAAAAAAACTTTTTTACAAGTTTAATGATCTTGGTGCTGACCGTGTTTTCTATGAAGGCATTTGCACAGGGATACACCCCTATTCGTGGAATAGGTATTGAGGCAAATCCAGTGGGTCAGGCTGGAATTTGTCTGGGATGCTACAATGGCAGTTTAAATCCTTTAATTGATTCGGATCTTACCAACAAAGTAAGTATGGGTAGTTTTGCTAATCTGGTAAGTGGAACTGGAATTTCAGTAAAAAATACAAATATTGTTTACCCTGCAGGTTATGTAACAGGTTTTAAAGTAGATACCGGGGGCAACTTAATCACCGCAGAACTGTTAAGTTCTTTACGTGTAGCTACATATCTTAATGGGCAAATTCAAGAGGTTTCAATCAATGGTTCTTTAATATCCATTCCTGCATTTGGAGGATTGAATAATACTAATTTTTTACATTTAAGAACTACTAAACCTTTTAATGAAGTAAGATTATATCAAACTACTTTAGTATCATTATTCAGTTCGATGAATGCTTATTATGCGTTTGCTTTCGATCCGAATAAAGTACCTGTAGAAGATAATAATATTTGTGATGATATTATTGGAGGATCTGGTACAGATACAATTATTGACAGCAAAGGTTCTCTTGTTGCTCCGTTCTCTTATGTTTTTGATCATCAAAACATTGGAGATGGTGATAAAAACTCTGCCGCAAAAATTTTCTTACCTCTAGGTCTTTTAGGGTCTTATTCTGTGGGAGTTCTTGATAAAGATCAGGTATATCCGGCTGGCGTAAAAGCAGGATGGGTAATTGAACCTGATGATCAAGGTAAAATTTTATCTGCCGAATTTTTAAAGAATATGGTGATTGAAACTTATCTCCACGGTAAATTACAGGATTCTAAAACAATTTTAGATGGAGGTGGTCTTATCAATATAAAGGCTTTAAGCTTCGGGAGCTTTAAACAAAAAATATCCTTAACTACAACAAAACCATTCAATGAAATCCGTTTAAGAATAAATCAGACATTTGGATTTAATTTAGGAACGTTAAAGGTATATTATGCATTTGAGGAACCTATAACATGTAATAACTGTAATGAGTATCTTCAGACATCAGGTTCTTCTCAAAAAGGAAATATTGTTTCCGGTTATAACTGGACTGGGCAATCTGGAAATTTACCATTTTTAAATCTAACCAATATTCAGAATTCAGAAAGAATTGTTGATACTAACGTCAATAATTATGCTACAATAAATATTGCTCCTATCAACATACTCATTCCAAGAGCTTATGCTACTGTAAAAAATACAGAAGGAAAGGTATATCCGAAAGGAACGTTTGCCGGATTTAATGTCATAAAAAGTGCAACACTGGCATCAATCGACTTCTTAAGAATGGTTACTATTGAGCTATATAAAGGAGAAACACTGGTAGGAAGCAAATCTGCTGGTGAATTGTTTAGTGGACAATTTTTCGTAGCACAATCCAATATGTATTGGGTAGCTATGACTGCTCCTGCACCTTTTGACAGAATGAAAATTACAGTTGCTCCTGGATTAACATTGGGTACCGGACATCAATACTATATTTATAATTCTTTTGTACAGGTAGATTCTGACGGTGATGGTGTTCCGGATTGTAATGATAGATGCCCTGGTGGGAATGACGCTATTGATACTAATGGTAATGGTATTCCTGACTGTGCTGAAAAATGTAGCAATGTGAATGACAAGTCTAATTCTACAGACTCAGATGGTGATGGCTTTAAAGATTCATGTGATGAAGATTCTGATAATGATGGCATTCCTGATGCTGTTGAAGACACCAATAAAAATGGTCTATATACAGATGACGATAAAGAGGGTGATTTGAATTTCATCAGTACGTTAGGAGATTCTGTACCGAACTACAGAGATTTAGATTCCGACAATGATGGCATTTTAGATCTTTTTGAATCTGGTATTCCTTTATCTGTCATTAATACAATTGACAAAGATAAAAATGGGGTAATTGATTCTGATGTTGCAGTAGGAAATAATGGTATTGCAGATATTCTGGAGACTTCTCCTGATTCAGGAGTGATGAAATATCCTTTAGCTGATACAAATGGTAATGGTATTCCTGATTATTTAGATGTTTCAAGTAATTCTAATACATATGACCTGTATGCTATTGGAAAACAAAACCTTGATTTAATAGGAGCCGGATTTATTACTCCAATTGTGGATGCAGACAATGATGGTATTATGGATGCAAGAGATGCTTCTGTAACGGATCCTGCAGATACAAACAAAGCTATATTTGGGGCACCAGGCTCACCTTTTTCACCTTATGCTACGGCAAAAATGACAGCTAATTCTTTCAAAAGAACTATGACTGCTTCATTAGAAGAAGAAAAGAAAGTATTGGGAGATCTTAAAATCTATCCAAATCCTGTAAAAGCAGGTGAAGATATTGCTTTTGGTTCTACTGATACACTAGAAGGACAATTTGTAATTTATGATTCCAGAGGTGCTGTTGTAAAATCTGGAGATATTCAGACAAGAGGTAGAATTTCTACTGATACTCTTACTGCTGGTCTTTATATTCTAAAAGTAAACGCTAATGGTATTACAAAATCATTCAAATTAATAGTAAAGTAATCTGAACTTCTTTCAATGATAAGAGGCGGCACCAAAGGTGCGCCTCTTTTTTATCTTTTTTCCAGAACAATTAAAACCAGAACACCTCTTCAGATATTAATTATATGAATGTAAAATTTTAAATAATGAAAAAAATATTATTAATCTCAATCCTTACATCAGGTTTCTTATATTCTCAGAATAGAGAATATAATTTGAATGTGAAATTCAATGAAAAAGATTTTCTTTCTAGCTTCCTTACAAGCAATTTAAAAAATGAAATAGTATCTCAGATTATTGCAGAGTCAGATTCTGTATGGATAAAAAAAACTGACCAAAACTATGTTTCAGTACTCGGAAAAATACTTGTTGATCGAGCCAAAAAGCAAAATGATAAGAATACGAATCTATTAAGTAAACAGGATAAGGAAGAATGGGAAGCGATGAAACCTGAAATTGCAAAATCTAATATGATTGAAATGTATCAGGATGTAGTGAACAGAACATTTGATATTTCTTTTATGAAAAATGCCTTGCAAAGAAATAACATCCATGATTTCACTTTAGAAAAACCTTCTTATAATGAATTTACCATTCATTTTAAAACAGATGCAGAACGAAAAGCTGGAGAACGTGTAATCAAAGAAAACATCTTAGCCATCTACCCTATTCCGGATGAGAAGATTACTCACACTGTTTATAATTGCATTCAAGATCAAATGAAAAAGAAAAAAATAGTAAATAGTTCTATTGAAGGCAACTATTTATCTTTTCCAAATGACGAGCAAATAGATTATAAAACTTATTTTAAAGAATTTAGAAAGACTTGTTCACCTACCGATAACGACCTTTTTTATTTTGTCTTAACACCAAAAGGAAGTGATTACACAGCTAATATTTATGTTGGAAAAAAAATAAATTCCGCGCTTTTATTTCAAAACATGAAAATTGTAAAGGCTGTATATGATTTAAATTATAAAGGAAAAGAACAAATCTCTGAGGAACAGGCGGCAGAATACCGTAAAAAAGATACAATTCTATTTAGTTTTAAAGAAAATAAAGAAGGTGATGATTTAATGAAAACCTTAATAAAATCTGATAAGAACAATGGCTATATTCTAACTAAAAACAATACTGATATTTTGCTCCCCATTCAAAAAATAGAAAGTCAAAATAACGGAATCTATAGCTTTGAAATTACAGCTGTTCAATACAATTGGCAAAACATTTACGAAGACATTTTGTTTGAAGTTTTCAAAAATTCTGTTACCTTAAAATAATATCATATTCCGGGAATATGCTCAAAGTATTTTTAATTATCAAAAAGGTTGTTACAATAAATGGGTAACAGCCTTTTTATTTAGATAAAAACCTAAATCATTGATTATAAAACACATTAACTTTAACCTACCTAAACCTTAAAAGTATAATTGACAGCAAAATACCATAGAAAAAGACCGAATACCAAACAAATACTATTCGCAATAATCAACAAAACACCTAATAAGGTCTTTCTTGATTGTATAGCTAACATCAAAGCTGCTATGACTAACGAAATAAGAATAAATATGGCAAGATTTTCCAGATCATAGGTATACAGCCATTCATCATATTTAAAAAATAATATGGCTAAAAGAATGTGTAGAGCAGTAGCAAGAAGGCTTAATTTTGATGGTTTAGACATGGTTTATTTTATGATGGTTTCAATCTGTAACTACGCTGATTTTCTTGTAAAGCAGAGTTTAATACTTCACAAATATATAGAAATGCAGGAAAATATTTTATTGATTTACGGGAAACCGTAAAATACCAGCTTGAAAGAAATGTAAGTTTGATGTTTAAAAAGTATTAAACCTGATTTTCTTTCCAATAATACTGTTTAAGAAAAATGTATATTTGACGCCCGTTTAACTGGGATACTACCAAAGAAATATAAATGTTTAAAGAAAACAAAAGATTTTATTTTAGAATTGATACTGAACCCAGCGAAGGGGTTGAAGTTTTTGTGGGGCAAAATGCAGGGACTCAATTGAATAATGATATTCTGAATGCAAAAGAGGAAGTTTTAATTATTTCGCCTTATATCGATGAAGTAAAACTGGATGACCTCATCGCTTTAAAAAACAGAAATATCAATGTAAGACTGGCATTCAGTGATCTTCGACCTGAGCAATACAGGGAAATTCTTACGAAACTGATTCATCAGCACAAGGTAACTGATGTCAAGAAAAAAGAGAAAAGAGACAGCCAGAAAAATATGCTGTTCTTCTCTTCTGTTGCATTATTCTGTCTGGGAATTTTCTCACTTATTTATTTTGGGATGCATGTGGTAGATGATTTTACAAACTCCAATAACTTTCTTGCTATACTTGTTTCCCTTGGATCTTTTTTTGGTTTTTACAAATGCTGGGAAATGAAAGCGGTGGTTGAAAAAATGGAAATCTACACGTATCATTATTCTGAAAAACTGAATTTCAAATTTATCCGAAACAGTCGTTATGACAGCAAATTCATTCATTCAAAAATATATGTGATTGATCGAAAAGTAGCGTATCTGGGGTCGTTGAATTACACGAAAAGTGGGTTTACTTCCAATTTTGAATCCCGAATAAGAATTACACAAAGAGAAAAAGTGAATGAATTGGTGAGTTTTGTTCATGACATTTTTGAGGATAATGTAAATGTACGAAGACATGAGCTTTTTTATCTTGGGAAAAAGATTTATAGTGAGGAAATGTATTAATGAATATATTTTCTTGTATTTATAAAAACATCAGCGGGCTCCTTCGGAGCCCGCTGATTCTTTAAAGTAACTATTATCGAAAAGGGGTTATTTTTTAATAATTTTCTCTGTTACAACCGCTGATTTAGTCTGAATTTTAATATAATATATACCTGTCTGAAGTGAAGAAAGGCTTATCTTTTCTTCTGTTGCTGATAAATTGTTTTGTGTTATCAATTGTCCGGTAGCTCCATAAAGTTCGTAAGAAACTAATGGTTCTTTACTTTTAATATAAAGAATATCCTGTACAGGGTTCGGATACAACTGTATTCCTGCCGGAGATGCAGGAATTTCTGCTACAGAAAGCTGACTGCATACTGTTTTTCCATATTTTGCAAAGAAAGCCTGGGATTTGCTTCCTATCACATTTTTAGTCATCATGCTTAATCCATCACTAGGGTTTGCGAATAAATTATTGTGGAAGAAGCCCCCCAGAATATAATTTCCATCATGATCTGTAGTAATAGCCGTGAATTCGTCCCAGCTTCCAGGCTGGCTGTGAATCTCCTGAGTGCCTATTATTGCCCCGGTATTTTTATTAAGACGTACAATTAAAGGATCTGCATAAAGACGGGCTTCCATTGCAAAGTTTCCCCAAACATCAGATCGACTTCCTTTTGCGAATGCAATCTCATCTCCATTAAGCGCCAATCTTCCTTTTGCAAAACGGAATCCGAAATTATTCGTCATTGTTTCCGGTGTTGTTGTCCATTGTACAATTCCGTCTGCATTAAGCTTCATCACAAATGGAATCGTTTCATTATAACTTCTCGGAGGAAAGGTATAGTTTCCAAAGGTAGCAGGAGCCGGTGTTCCATTAAAGTAATGTCCTGAAAGATAAAGATCTGAAGAACCGGAATCTTTTATGATGGAGTGAATTTCTTCATCCGCCACTGTATATCCACAATTCAATTCTTTTCTCCATATTTCGGCACCGGTTGTACCATCAAATGCCAATACAAATGCCCCTTTTGTAATGGGAGTATTGTTGTATGAGAAATCTTCTAGCACGCTGCTTCCGTTAAGCCTGTTTCCTTCCAGATAATAACGGTTTAAGCTTTCATCATAGATTAAATTTGTTTTACCATTAAACATTCCTATCGCTACCCCGCCAGTCATTGGTAACAAAAGTGGTGTAGCCATTGTCATATTACCATTATCATAATTAAACTTCACCAGATAATACTGATATTCCCAGATATATGTTGAAGGTACTGTAACTGTCCCATTCAGATGAGTTCCTGCTCTGAGTCCTATAATAGTATGGATATTTTTGGATGAATCCATATACATCAGATAAGAATCTGTATTACGTGTCTGAACACTCACATCTCCCTGTAAAGGTTTACTCCAAACTAAATTACCATTGGATGTATTATATTTCAGTAAATAAGAAGCTCTTAAGTTGGGATCTACCGTAGTTTGATCAACATAAGTAAAAGGTGGAATAATATGGGTGTCATCAAAATGAATAGGTACACCAGTGGGATCACCGACCATGGCTGCATTAAACATTATAGATAAAATATATAAACCTCCATTATTATCCAGCTTTATATTCCAGCCATACTCTCCGTCCTGTGAGCCTCCTATTGCTCTTGACCATCTTACATTACCGGCACAATCAGTAGAAAAAAGGAATAAATCTCTGAGACCATAATTGGTTACAGGTATCCCATCCACATTTTGACTCTGGGAATTCATAGACATCAGATAATAGACATTATTGTTATTATCCACTGCAATATCTTTAATAGACTGATCATAGATATAATTAAACCCCCAATCAACAGAACCGTTTACCCCACCCGCCTGTTTTGCCCACTGCCATTGATAATTCTGGCTAAAGGATAATACAGGTAATAGTAAAAGAAATAGCTGATATATATTTTTTCTAACTTGTTTCATAAAATCCATTTCGTTGTTTATACAATTACTTCTGTTAGAAGCAAAACTGTAGTTATTATTTTTTTTAAGATGATATTACTTTTTGATTATTTTCTCTGTTACTGTAGCAGATTTTGTCTTAAGCTTAATATAATATATACCTGTCTGGAAAGAAGATAGCATTAACTTCTCCTGAGTTGAAGCCAAATTGCCTTGTTGTACATACTGCCCTGTTGATCCGTAAATTTCATAGGAAATCAAAGGTTCCTTGCTTTTGATATGAAGAATATCCTGTACTGGGTTTGGATACAGCTCTATTCCTGCCTGAGAAGCCGGAATCTCTTCCACAGACAACTGGACGCATGCAGATTTAGCGTATTTTGTAAAAAATGACTGAGACTCACCTCCAATAACATTGACTGTCATGGCATTAACTCCATCATTAGGATCAACAAAAAGATTATTATGAAAAAAACCTCCCAGAATATAATTTCCGTCTCTGTCTACAGCTATTGCCGTAAATTCATCCTCTCTTTTAAAATCACTAAGAATTTCCCCCGCTCCTATTACATCTCCTGTTTCTTTATTGAAACGTACTAATAAAGGATCCTGATAATCTCCATTAGGTCTGGACATCGCATAATTTCCCCAGATGTCATTCCAGCTTCCTTTAGCAAATCCAATTTCATTTCCATTAATGGCAATTACTCCTTTCATACTTCGGTATCCACCGAAAGAGGTAATTCCATCAGGAATTTTCGCCCATTTTACAGCTCCGTCTGCCCCAAGTCTCATTACAAAAGGGGTTTGTCCTCCATAGGGACGCAAAGGAAAGGTATAGTTTCCAAAAGTAACATCCGTAGTAAGATCATAATAACGTCCTGAAATATAAATATCTGAGGAAGAAGTATCTTTTATAATAGAATGAATTTCATCATCTTTTGAATTTGGCGTAGTGGTTGTAAATTCTTTTCTCCATAATTCTGCTCCCGTAGTTCCGTTAAAAGCCAGCAGGTAAGCATTTTTTGTAAATGGAATATTATTATAGGAAAAGTCTTCAAACTGAGTGGTATATTCGCCCCATATTCTTTTTCCGGCAAGGTAATATTGATTTAAGTTTTCATCATATAATAAGTTCACACGCCCGAACGGCTCCGCAGCACTTATTCCCCCGGTGATCGGAAGAAGTAATGGCGGCTGAAGGGTCATATTTCCATTATCATAATTAAATTTAACCAAATAATATTGATACGATGAAGTATAGCTGTCTGGCACTGTAATCATTCCATTCAGGTGAGTTCCTTTTCTAAATCCCATGATAGAATGTATATTTTTAGCAGAATCCATATAGGTCATATGAATATCACAAAAGCGACTCAGAATATTCACATCGCCGTGTAAAGATTTACTCCATGTCAATTTTCCGTCTGATGTTTTGTATTTCAGAAGATAAGCAGATTTATATCCTGGGTCTGTTGTATCCATGTCTACATAAGTAAAAGGAGGAACAGTATGAGTCTCATCAAAATGGATAGGAATGCTGTTCGGGTCTGTGGTATCTGCAAAACTATAAAGTGTAGCCAGTATATATAATCCACCATTATTATCTAATTCAATATGCCATGCACTTTCTTTATTTCCGGAGCCCCCTATCGTGGTAGACCATCTTATATTTCCCAGGCAATCGGTAGAAAAAAGAAGTAAGTCTCTAACTCCATAATGTGTAACCGGTATTCCATCCAAGTTCTGATCCTGGTTACCAATGGTTGTAAGGTAGTAAACATTATTATCATTATCTACCGCGATATCACGGATGGATTCATCATATGAATAATCAAACCAACTATCCGGAGAGCCAAAAACACCACCAACCTGTTTTGCCCATTGCCACTGATAATTCTGGCTGAAAGATAATATCGGCATCAACAAGAGTAAAATCCATCCTAAATTGTAGAGTTTTTTCATAGATTTCTTTTGCTTTTTATAAAAGACAGTGCTCTTTTTAAAGAACACTATCTGTAAAGTTATTAATTGATTAAAGGTTTTATTTCTTGATAAATTTTTCAGTGACCACTGCTGATTTTGTTTTAAGCTTAATGTAATAAACTCCTGTCTGAAGAGAGGATAATATCAATTGTTCCTGTATTGAATTGAACCTGCCTTGTTTTACAGCCTGTCCTGTTGCTCCATAAATTTCATAAGATTCCAAAGGTTCTTTGCTTTTGATATAAAGAATATCCTGTACAGGGTTCGGATAAAGCTGTATTCCTGCCTGAGAAGCTGACGTTTCTACAACCGACAACTGGCTGCATGCAGATTTAGCATATTTTGTGAAAAATGATTGGGATTTTCCTCCGCTTACATTTACGGTCATTGTATTGACACCATCATTTGAATCGGTAAATAACTGGCTATGGAAGAAACCTCCCAGTAAATAATTACCATCTCTGTCTACAGCTATTGCCGTAAATTCATCCTGAACTTCAAAATCACTGTGAATTTCTCCAGCTCCTATTACAGAGCCATCTTCTTTATTTAAACGGACTAGTAAAGGGTCTGCCAAATCTGTATCCTGGCGGATCATAGAATAGTTTCCCCAAATATCATTTTTGCTTCCTTTTGCAAATGCAATCTCATTTCCGTTGAGGGCTATCTTTCCTTTCATAAAGCGATATCCTGCACCACCTGTTATTCCGTCAGGAATTTTTGCCCACTTCACATTACCATCGGCTCCAAGTCTCATTACAAAAGGTGTTTGTCCTTGATAATTAGATGAAGGAAGTGTATAATTTCCGAATGTTGTGGCACCAGCTCCTTTATAATAACGCCCGGAAATATAAATATCGGAAGTATTCATATCTTTAATAATGGAATGAATTTCGTCATCTAAAAGAGTAATACCTGTATTGAATTCTTTTCTCCATACTTCGCTTCCGCTAGTTCCGTCAAATGCCAACAAGTAAGCATCTTTCGTAAAAGGGATGTTATTGTATGAAAAATCAGCCATTGCATTTCCGTAATCGCCATACATTCTTTTGCCTGCAAGATAATAGCGGTTCAACGTTTTATCATATAATAGATTTACTTTTCCGTCTACTACTCCTAAACTTAAATCGCCCGTGATAGGCAGTAATAATGAACCTCCCGGCGTCATATTTCCATTATCATAATTGAATTTTATCAGATAATATTGATATGGCAAAGGGTAAGAAGCCGGAACATTGATCAAGCCTCCTAAATGTGTTCCTGTTTTAAAACCTACAATTGCATGAATATTTTTGGAAGAATCCATATACATCATCTGCGTGTCAGACTGACGTAATGCCAGACTCACATCTCCCTGTAAAGGTTTACTCCAAGCTAATGTACCATCAGATGTATTAAATTTCAGCAAATGACTAGTTTTACTTCCGGCATCTACTGTATTCTGATCAACAAAAGTGATGAAAGGCATCGTATGAGTATCATCAAAATGAATAGGAACAGCATTAGGATCTCCTGTATAAGCTTCATTAAGGAACCGTCCCATAATGTACAATCCGCCATTGTTATCTACTTCTATATTCCAGGCAAATTCGTTAAACCCACTACCACCTATAGTTCTTGACCATCTTATATTCCCCTGACAGTCAGTAGAAAAAACAATAAGATCACGAAGCCCATAGCTGGTCACGGGTGTATTGTCTAAATTTTGATCCTGGTTCCAGATACTTGCCAGATAATATGCATTATTGTTACTGTCTACAGCAATATCCCTTATTGATTCATCATCCAGATAATTAAAAAACAAAGTACTAGCACCTGCTTGTCCACCTGCCTGCTTTGCCCATTGCCATTGATAATTTTGGCTAAAAGATAATACCGGCAACATCAAAAACAACAGCCATAGTTTACTTTTAAATTGTTTCATAAAATTCAGTTTTAATTATTATACATTATAAAAAGCAGTGCCCTCCATAAGGAGAACACTGTTTTTTTAATAATTGATTAGTTCTTAATCAGCTTACCTTGAAGTGATACATCTCCTGTCTGTACAATGACAATGTAAACACCCTGTAACCAATCTGAAACTTCGAGCTCTACTTCACCGGAAGCGGCTTTCAGTTCTTTACGGTATTTGATAGTGCCTCGGGCATCAAAAACTGTAATTTGATTAGCAAGTATTCTTTCACTGCCTGTATTGTAAGAGATTTTTGCTTTTTCCTTCGCAGGATTTGGCATAATTTTCAGAGAAGATTCTGATTTGATTTTTGCAGTAATCTCAGGATTCGCTACTGTGGTTTTCCCAAAGCTTTGTACTCCTGCAACTACCTTACAATCACCAGATGCAAATAGTATCTCATCCATACCTCCAGGGAAACTGGCATTCGGATAGAACAGCAATGGGTTGGTACTGAAGTCATAAGTTCCTCCTCCCGGAATGGTAATTATAGACGGTACATAAGCTCCATAGCCATTAAGACTGGAAACCGTAACGCTCATTGGGAACCATCCACCATTGGATATAGAACCAAGAACTACATAATGATCACCTTCCCACTTCATGGTTTCAATACTAGGAACCAATCTGCAGTCGTACTCTATTCCACAATCCTTACTTGGATAGTAATTCATAGGTCCTGAAGAAAACTCACATCCAAAATTCTCAATTTTAAGCTTATAAGTTCCTATAAAATCTAAATTCAGTGGATGGATAACATCGTTGGTACCACTCTGGATATTGTTTGTAAACAATTGCCAGTCATGGTGCTTAAAGATTCCTTTTGGTCCTAAAATCTTACGTTCTTTATCAGGGCATTCATCATAACATCCTGTAGGGAATACCCACATCAGACTTTCAAGACTTAATGGCACAACCACCTGACTAGAAACCTTACAACCGCTTGGAGCTGTATAGATCACCTCATAAGCACCTCCTTCATTCACTGTAATCGTCTGTCCGGTCATTCCATTGCTCCAGTTATACTCTCCTACAGACGGTCCTGATGCTGTAAGCTGAACCGTATATGGCTGACACTGAGCTAAAGTATAAGTAATATTAGGTACAGACGGTGGATTACTTACTGTAACCGTAAAGTTTTTGGATGCAATACAGCCTCCTGCTCCCGGATTACGTACCTGTAAAGTATACGTGTAAGTACCCGCTGATAATGCTGGCGTAATATAACTGATCGGAGAAGTAGCAAGCGTCCAAGGTCCTAATATAGTAGAGCCTATACTCCATTGATATTCCAATGTATTATCAGTCACAATGCCTGCTAAAGTTGCAGAACTTCCTGCACAGATATTTGATTTTCCTAAGATACTTACATACGGAGCTGTTTTTATGGTAACAACTGCCGGAGTAACACTCATACTATAATCTCTACATCCTTCTAATGATACCATGACAGGCCAGTAGCTTCCTGATTGAGTCGGTGTGAAAGACATTGAGTTAGGAGCTCCGTTTACTGGTTGAGAACCATTCATCCATATATATTGTGTAGGGAAACCTAATGACGGATTATGTACAATAGCTGGTACACTTCCTTCACATGCGATCAGGTTTGGCGGCGTAAGACTTCCTCCAAAATTAGCACTTATCACTGTAATATTTTTATCAGCCGAGCTATAAACACATCCTTGAGGCGTCTTCACTTCAAGTCTGATTGTTTTCGGACCCGCCGTGTTGTATGTAATATTAGCTGTAGCACCTGGGGCTATATATGCAGTCCCGTCAAAGTACCATGTATAAATATTAGCAGGATCATAAGATCCGGCTGTGAACATATTCACACTACCCATACACGTAAAAACAGGAGAGAAGAAGTTTGTACTTGGAATAGGCTTCAATGTAATCGTCTGTGTAATCGTACACGGTTGAGTATTCGGTACAGATGGTGCAGACATCGTCATTGTAAAGGTATAAGTACCCGGTGCAAGATTATTGTAAGTTACCGTTTGTCCGTTTTGAACTGGAAGTCCGGTACCACTGAACGAATAATTAATTGCATTTGGATCAATATCAAATATTGTAGATGTATTATGTAGTGTTACATTATATCCGTTACCATTACAAGTCTGGCTGATATTAAATTTAGGTTCATAATGTTTCTTAACCTCTCGTGTAAAGCTATACCAGCATGATCCATATCTTAAACGAACAGTTACAATATGTGCTCCTGCAAGATTGGTCTGATATTGAGCTGTATTCTGTCCTTGAGCACTCACCAAAGTAAGCACACTGTCAGATCCCCATTGGATTTCATCCGGAGTGAGGTTATAAGTTAAATTGTTTACCGAAATTGTATTACAACCAGTCCATTGAGGCTCAAATAAAACCTTAGGAGGAACAGTACATCCCGTACCTGTTCCACAAGACTGGAATACAGTGATATCCTGTGAATAAACGATACAACCGTTAATATCCTTAGCTCTTACTTTGTACACACCAAAGATAGGTCCACCACCAATGGTGTAAGAATTTGAATTGGCTCCTAGTATTTCAAGACCGTCGTGGAACCACTGCCATTCCTGGATATTGGTAAGCCCGGTAGAACTATTCGCTGTGAAAGTATAGTTAAACAGATTTGGATCACATACTCCAATGTTATATACTGGTGAAATAGTAATTTTGGTTTCCGGTAGAATAATAAAGTTAGCTGTTGCTGTAGGCTTATATTTACATCCGTTTGTTCCGGAATAAGTCACTGTAACCGACTGGGAAATATCTGCTCCCGTATTATTCTGAATATATCCATTTGGAATCGTATACGTTCCGCTTGCATTAAACGTTGTAGTGTAAGTAGAATTATTCGCAAAGGTGAACGTAACACCAGAAGCTGAAGTAATTGTTCCCTGATCAACAGTAAAAGTGATTGGTGAACCTAAACATATTTTTCCAACATTCGTAAAGTTGATTACCGGAAGCTTTAGCTTAGACACAGGAATAAAGATAATTCTTTCCTGCCCACACTTTACAATTCTTAAATACAATCTCGTACCATATACATTCCCCGAAACTTCGTTCAGATTTACAACAACATCTGCCGTACCCTGCCCTGAAACAAAACTTCCAAAATTAGGGCTATCAGTGAATTTCCATTCCATAAAGTCTGGAACAATACCATTCAGAATAGCTGTAAATTTCTGTGTGCTACTTGGACAGAAGGGTCCAGGATTAGGCTTAATGGAAATTGATTTAAGATCTATTGGTTTTACTTTCATAGATAACTCTGAGGAAAGACAAGCTGCTGTTCCCAGCGTTCTGTAGCGTACTGCTACTTCATATGCTGAAGGTCCAGAGTTAAATACAACCGTTACAGAATTTCCTGTATTACTTCCTTGTATTGTTCCTCCTCCTACACTCCATACTGGTATTCTTCCTGGTGGAACCGTATCCAATTTATAGATATAAGGTTTTCCAGGGCAGATTAATTCATCTCCGATAATAGGTCCTTTAGGAGCATCCGGAGTTTCAACCACTTTTATAAAGATTGGTTTACTTTCACATCCTCCACCTTGATTAATAGCCGTAATTACATAAGAACCATAAATTGGGAAATTATAGGTAAGTGGACCTCCCCCTACAGGCTGTGTAATATTCACAGGCGTACCTCCACGGGTTACTTTCCAAACAACAGGCATGTTGGGTGTTGCTGTAAAAGTCTGATTTGCTCCTTTACAAATTTCGTCTGCTCCTCCGCTTATTACTACAGGCTCTTCTACAGTAATAGACATTTTTGTCTCTCCTTTGCAGAATAATAAAGTATTGGTATAATTCGCTTCAAGAGTATAATTCCCCGGCTGAGTAGCCGTGAAAAGAATTTCATTTCTCTGTTGATTATAAGTCAAATAACCACCTCCTGGACCATATAATTTCCAATTAATATCAGTGGTAGGCCATTGTGGAAGAGAATATTTGTATTGTTTATTCGTACATACAAACTCTTCGCCTTTGATTTTGGCATTTTTTAAAATGACAGGAATCTTAATGGTAGTCCATTCAGGGCATCCGCATTCAGATTTATACATTACATATCCGAATCCGTCAGAAGGATCTACATGATCCCATCTTACCTCAATTTCTTTACCATAGTTATTCATAATGGTTCCTCCGATTACCTCCCATTTACCTTCTCTACATCCATCCTCAACACTATATTTTTCAACACTTCCTTCACAAACCACTGATGCACAGTTGATCTGCACCGGTGGAGATTCAAGAATCTCAATATCCCTCTCAGTGGTAGACGAGCATCCACATTTGTTGGTAACCGTTAATTTAATAGTTTTGATTCCGGGAGAACTATAAGAATGAGAAGGTTCGAAAGCTGTAGAAGTCGTTCCGTCTCCAAAGTCCCAGAAATAGTTGATGATATCCGCCCCTCCATTTTGCTGAGAAAGATTATCAAAATGAATTTCAGTGTTTTTACATGCGAATTTTTCCAGATTCATCAATTTGAAATCCGCAATCGGGCTATTCATTTTTTCAATGCAGATATTCTGAGTTTCGACATTTCCGTCAGTAAAAGTAATGACAGCCTGTACAGAACCGCTTCCAGGATCTCCCCAAGCTACCTTTACCTGTGTACTTCCTGTTGCCGGGATCACAGATAAATTACCTCCCGAAGCAGTCCATTCAACTTTAGAAACATTGGAGCCATTCAATGTATACTTTACCGTACTTCCGGCACATACACGGACACAGTCTCCGGGTTTAATACTGGGAGTGGAGGTTTCATTATTATCCTCCCCTTTCTCTCCTCGGAATTCCTGACATCCGACCTGAGAATCCCATGTAATAATTGTTGATGTTTGGGCTCGTAATCCCCAGGGAATCAAAAGCCAACAGAGTAGCAGCCATCCGAAGACGAGCTGTCTACTGACATAAGTGGTGTTTTTCATGGTTATTAAAATGTATTAATTTTCATTTGGAAATTAACAAAAATAATAACACAAAAATCATTTATAAGTGAAAAATATAAACAAAATACAACTTATATATCAACAATATAGCAAAAATCATAGTTATATGTTATTTCACACACTTTATAATTATCTTTGGATAACTAATTTATTTTCATCCTAAGAGAAATAATGTGAATTTTATTCACTTTTTACAATCAAATCAAAGTAAAAAATTCACAAAATATCACCATAAAATACAATAATTACGTAAATACCAAAAAAAATATTATAAAAATAAACATGAAAATTTCTAATAACAGATGGTATTAAAACAAAAAAAAATCATTCCCATTCCTGAAAACGATTTTTATAATAACCTTATAATTATTTTATACTATTCATTATCGAGATACACAAAATCACCAGTATTCAACTTCCCAAAAACTTCATTCTTAAAAACAGGATTGATGATAAACAAGTAGCTTTTAAGATGCGGATTCTTTTTACCTTCAGCAATCTTTGTCTTTGCAGGATCAATTTCAATTTTTAAAGTACTTTCTTCATTATCACGAACAGTTACAAATCTGATGATTTTGTCTTTCTTTGTCCACTCAAAAATAACCAGCCCATCTTTCCAGCTTCCGTTCAGCTTTTTCGGAGTTCCGTATTTAGTATTTAATAACTTTAAAAGCTTATTGTTATCTACCGATGATATTTCGTCCGCTACAGCTCCGATAATCTTTATTTTACCATCCATTGTAGTAGCAACATTTATTTTCTGAAAAGAATATTCCTGAAAATCAGCCAATGAATATCTTAAACTCCAATTGATCTGACGGTATTCAAAGCCAATAGGTTTTCTGCTGTCGGAAAAGACAAACGTGGTATCTTTTTGAAACATAACCGTTTCCGAATCATTCGTTTTTATTTCAAATGCATTATCATAGGTGTTAGCCTTATTCTTTTCAGGAAATAAAGTGGAAACATTGGTATTAAAGTCAAAATTTTCCAGATTTAAAGAAGCTTCACCAATAGGCTGAACCTGCTTCTGTCCTTTGCAGGAAACCATCATTGTAAAAACAGAAAATAATAGTATTTTTTTCATTATATCTTTATAATTTAATAAGTAGTTGAAGTTGCATTTATCGATAATAAAGGTAATATTACAAAAAAGTTTCAACCTGTTTTTATTTAAATATTAATCCAATATTCAAAACTTTCAAGTTTTCGGAAGAGAATAAAATATTGCATTTGATTTTCTTCCAATACAGATAATTATAAACAAACTCTATATTATATTAGTAAAAAGAGCTTATTTTGCGAAAAAAAAACATTGGCTGCCATGAAAAAACATTTTAAGGAAATAATGATCGTTTTCATTGTAATTCTATCACGATTACCTTTTATTTTCAATAGCCTTGGCTCTGATCTGGATGGCTGGAGAGAAGTATATACCGGAAAACTATTGCATGAAGAACATATTTATCAGGTGTCCCGCTTTCCAGGATATCCGTTTCCTGAATTTGCGTATTCATTAATATATGAAGCTCCGTATTGGTGTATCAATTTATTGTCAGTTCTTTTCACAGCTGGTTGTAGTTTGTTTCTTTTTAAAATACTGGATTTCCTGAAAGCAAAATTCTCATGGTTAATCTCCATAGTATTCTCTTTTGTACCAGTCATTTACCTGAACAGCACAATAGCAATGGAATACAATTGGTCTTTGTTTTTTTTACTGGGCGCCATTTATTGCATTATAAAGAAAAACCTCTGGATTTCCGCTCTTTTTTTCGGATTCATGGTAAGTACAAGATTTAATAATATTATTTTTCTGCCTGCCCTACTTTTCCTTACCTACTTTTATATGGGAAAAAACATTAAAAAGACTCTCTTATACTCATTTTTATCCATTCTTTTTACTTGTATCTTATTCTCACCTGTCATTATAAAATACGGACCTCATTTTCTGCAAAATTCAGGAGATTCAGAATTCAATTTAGCAAGTATTCTGAGCTTAGCCACATTATATGTATATGGACCCATAGGAATTCTTACCATTGGACTAGGTTTAATGACACAAATTTTCACAAGAGGCTTTCAAAGAATAAAAGAACTTCCTAAAGATCACTTCATGATATTCTGTGTTATCATGATTATTTCTAACCTTATTTTCTTTGTAAAATATCCGTTAGAACCCGGCTATCTCATTCCGTCAGTTCCATTTGTTCTGATCCTTTTGCAATATATAATGAAGGAACAGATTATGAAATTTGTTTTATGCGCTCTGCTTCTATCCCCGTTTTTTATTCATATCACGGCTGAAAAAATTCGTTTTAAAGGCATTGTATTAATGAATGAAGATTATGAAGATCAGGGGTTACAACATTGCAACAATCTGGTGCAGGAAATCAAAAAGCTATCTAAAGATCAACAAACTATCTTTCATGTAGGCAACCTATCTGAACAAATTATGCTGGTAGGAAAATTTGATAAAAACACTCATATAGAAATCATTAAAAATCTCTCTAAAAAACAGGAAGAAGCTATTATTAATAAAAAAACGAAACTCTATTATATCAATACAATAGACGGTAAAATTGAAAACGAGAAAAATCATATACTAGATCAGTACGGAATATTGTTTTACAAAGATTTTGAATTAAACAGATAAGATTGGCATTAGACTGAAATTCCTACTATAAAATAAAGAAATCCAATCCTTCCATCTTTGATAACCTTCTCACCAGAATTTGCATCAAAGATTGCATAAAAAATGAAATACCTTATCTTTGTTTTTTCGAGACTTAACATTAAAACTTTTATTCGAAAATATTCTACATGAAAAAAAATAGCTTTTTATTTTCTGCAAAAGGAATTCTTATAGCCGGGTTTTTATCCCTGAACACAGTAATGCATGCTCAAAAAACAGCAGATATTTCAACCATTTCGGAAAAAACCTTAAGCAGTATCCTGGAAAAAAACAGAACCTATTCTTCTCAAGGTAAAGTAGCAGATTACATTCCTGAACTTGGAAAAATGGACGCAAAAGCAATTGCTTTTTCAGTGGTAGATAAGAACGGTAAAGTATTTAATACAGGTGATGTCAGCAAGAAATTCACCATGCAGAGTATCTCCAAAATTATCGCTTTGATGGTTGCCGTCAATGAAAAAGGTGAAGCCAATGTTTTCGATAAAATGGGATACTTCGGTTCTGACAGACCTTTCAATCATTTTTCCAATCTTGAAACAACAGGAAAACCGCTTAATCCTATGATGAACGCGGGAGCTATCCTTACCACTTCTCTGATTTCAGGAGATGGCGAAAAACCATTCCTAAAAGTTCTGGACATGGTTCGCTATATCACTAAAAATCCTACAATTGATTACAGTAAATCTGTATATGAATCTGAAAAATTTACAGGACACCGTAACCGTGGAATGTTTTATATTATGAAAAACAGTGGATTGATCTCTGGAAATGAAGATCAGTTGGACAATTACTTCAAGCAATGCTCCATTGAACTAACAGCTGAGGATTTAGCCAAAATCGGTTATTTCTTTGCTAACCAATGTGTTCGTTTTGATGGAGATTCTACTTATAAAAATGCAGAAATAGCAAAACTGATAGAATCTCAAATGCTGACCGCAGGAATGTATGAATTCAGTGGAGAATACTCAAGAACAGTAGGACTACCAAGTAAATCCGGTGTAGGTGGTGGAATTACTGTAAGTGTTCCTGGTAAAATAGGTATTGGAGTATTCAGCCCCGCTTTAGATCAGCACGGAAACTCATTAGCTGGTTATCATATGATTTTGGATCTGGTAAAGCAGTACAACTTAAGTATTTTCTAGTCTTAAGTTCTCAAATACAAACATTATTAAAAACAGACGATGGGTCGTTTTGACCTTCTCTGTAATCACACTATAAGAAAGGTAGCTCTATTTTTGAGTTACCTTTTTTATTTGCCAATAAATGCAGTTATAAAATAATTTACACACTGTTTACAATATATTTATCTGACTTAAAAAAATGATTATAAGCAAATCGGAATATATCTAACAATAATACAGCAAGATTAATTAAAGCAAAAATCCTTAGTTTTTCTTTAAAATAACAGAAGTATTTACTTGCTTAGTGATACAAAAACAGACCTATTAACACAATAGACTAAATCCATTAATATTAAAATTATCATTTTCTTAATCAAACCAATTAAATAAGTCACAAATCGCATATCTTTTTTTTTCTTCTATACTATTACAATTCAATTTAATGCGACATAATTCAGAATTTTTTATATTTTTCATAACTTCAATTTTTGTAGATTTCATCGCCTTCTCCGAATGTTATTATTATGTAATATATAAAAAAACAAATCTCTACTTTTTGAAATATTTTATTTTTTATTCCTATCTTTGCTTGACGTTCCTTTAATTATAATTATTTATATTTTGTGATTACTGCGACTGTACCGGCTTGTTTATAAGAATAAGTAATAAAACCATGTATTTTAATAGCATTTGAACAATTAATATTTTTGTATTAAAAAATCATTACTAAATTGTATTTATGGTTGAAAATATATTATAATTTTATTATTTTTATTCACTCATAATTGATAATTACCCTTTATTCCTATAGGATTAAAGATAATTAATGAGATCAATATATTATTTTCAATACTATAGATGAAATGAAAAACTTGACCAATGTAAGGCTAACGCCTTTTAAAAAGCCGAAAATCAACCTTCCCCACAATCACTTCTGGGTTGACAGTTTATTATTGAAAAATAATCATCAAAAAGACTTTACTTTTAAAGATATAACAAGAACCAATTTTATTTGTTCATAGTAAACATCGCTCTATATATTAAAGAGTTTGATGTTTGTTGTGCAACTTTTTACTAACATATCAACGCCATGAAAAACTTAACTATTATCGGACTAACGCCTTTCGAAAGGCCGGATGTCAATCTTATGCCTAAGATGCATCAGGCGGGTATATTTCCTGTTCTGAGCTTAGGGTATGAATTGGCAACTGCCGAGGAAGCCATAAGTCGACTTGACCAATTAGATATACCTTCTTACGGTATTCACATTTCCAACGAACATTTTTTGGCTATTCAATTTCCCGAGAATGTGAAATTTGTAATTCTGCCATTCGGTGCATCAATCAACCCAAGCCCTTCTCTGGATATTATCTATCAGATCACCAGCTTAGAAGAAGCAAGACAGGCTGAACAATCAGGAGCTAAAGGAATTATTATCAAAGGAAATGAAGCCGGAGGAAAAATCGGATACGAGTCTACTTTTGTACTGTTTCAACGCATTATCAAAGAAATCAAGAACATCCCTGTATGGGTGCAAGGAGGAATAGGACTTCACACCGCAGCGGCTGTAAAAGCATTAGGAGCAGCAGGAGTTATTTTGGATAGCCAACTTGCTTTATTCCCTGAAAGTTCCGTTCCACAGGAAATTAAGGATCTATCCTCAAAGCTGAATGGAACAGAGACTAAGATTATTGCCAATCACAGAGTGTTGGTAAGACCTAATTCACCTTCATTACCAGATGATGTAACGGCAGAAGTTCTTCAGCAGTATTTTACAGATCTTGATGTAAGCAAAAGCTACATCCCAATGGGGCAAGACATCTCATTAGCTGTAGATTTATATGAAGAGTTCAGAACCCTGAAAAAAATGGCTTTCGGACTTAAAGAAGCCATGCATGGTCACCTGAAACAAGCAAAAGCACTTCAGGTTATTGATCAGAATAATCCTTTAGCACAAGAACTTGGACTTACTTACCCAATTGCACAGGGACCAATGACCCGTGTAAGTGATGTTCCCGGATTTGCCAATGCAGTAGCAGAAGCAGGAGCTTTACCTTTTGTTGCTTTATCATTGCTTACGGGTAAATCAGCGAAGTCTCTGGTAATGGAAACCAAAGAACTGGCAGGTAACAAAACATGGGGGGTAGGAATTTTAGGATTTGCTCCTCAAGAATTAAGAGATGAACAGACTTCTTATATATTAGAAGCAAAACCTCCTGTAGTTTTAATCGCAGGCGGAAGACCGGCACAGGCTAAAGTATTTGAAAAAGCAGGAATAAAGACATTTTTACATGTTCCGTCTCCTGCCCTATTGGATATTTTCCTTAAAGAAGGAGCAAAAAGCTTCATTTTCGAAGGTCGTGAGTGTGGTGGACACGTTGGTCCATTATCAAGCATGGTTCTTTGGGAAAAACAAATTGAAAGAATATTAAAAGAAGACCATCCAGAAAATATCAGTGTTTTTTTCGCGGGTGGAATCCATAATGATTTCTCAACTGCATTCGTTTCCATCATGGCTGCTCCATTAGCTGCCAGAGGGGTAAAAGTGGGTGTTTTGATGGGAACCGCATATCTGTACACTCAGGAAGCCGTACAAACCGGAGCTATTCAGGAGGAATTCCAGGTACAGGCTATGCAGGCTAAAGATACAGTCTTATTAGAAACAGCTCCAGGACACGAAACCCGTTGTTTAAATACAGCATTTGCTAACCACTTCAATACCGAGAAAGCCAAACTTATGGCAGCCGGAACAGATAAAAAAGAAGTTTGGGAAAAGCTAGAAAAGCTTAATGTAGGTCGTTTAAGAATTGCCGCAAAAGGAATCGAACGTCAGGGAGATCAGTTGGTCAACATTCCTAAAGACGATCAGCTGGATCTTGGAATGTACATGATCGGACAGATCGCCACGATGCAAAACAAAGTGCTTACTCTTGAAGAACTTCACCAAAACGTTAGTATTGGGAATTACGAATACATTCAAGAAGCAGAATTGTCAGAGCTACCTACATCCAGCGAAAAACCATTGGATATCGCAATTGTTGGAATGGAATGTATTTTCCCAGGTGCTAAAAACCTGGATGAATTCTGGAGAAACATCATCCTAGGAAAAGACAGCGTGACTGAAGTTCCGGACGAAAGATGGAACAAAGAACTTTATTATAAGCCGGATTCTGACGAAGCAGATGTGTCTCATTCAAAATGGGGTGGTTTCATTCCAAAAATTGATTTTGATCCATTGGCATTCGGTATTCCGCCACAATCATTAGCAGCTATTGAACCTACACAATTGCTTACGCTATTGGTTGCAAAACGTGCCATGGAAGATGCAGGATATGGCGAAAAACATATCAATAGAGAAAACATCTCTGTAATTATCGGAGCTGAAGGCGGGAACGACCTTGCCAACAGCTATAGTTTCAGAGGATATTATAAACAAGTTTTCGGAGAACTTCACGAAGAAGTAAAAGAAGCCTTCCCACACACGACAGAGGATTCTTTCCCTGGTATTTTGGCTAACGTGATCGCAGGTAGGATTACGAACCGTCTAGATTTAGGGGGAAGAAATTTCACAGTAGATGCAGCATGTGCTTCGTCTTTAGCTGCCTTAGACTTAGCTTGTCAGGAACTTGTATTAGGAAAATCTGATATGGTTCTTGCCGGAGGTGCAGATTTACATAACGGAATCAATGATTACCTGATGTTCTCCAGCACCCATGCCCTTTCCAGAAAAGGAAGATGTGCTACATTCGACAGTGAAGCAGACGGAATTGCCCTTGGGGAAGGAATCGCTATCCTTGTTCTGAAAAGATATGAAGATGCGATCAACGATGGCGACCGTATCTACTCTGTAATTAAAGGTGTTGGCGGATCTAGTGACGGTAAAGCCCTTGGATTGACTGCTCCTAGAAAAGTAGGTCAGGTAAGAGCATTAGAACGCGCTTATACTCAGGCAGGAATCAGTGCTGCCGCTGTAGGATTGGTAGAAGCTCACGGTACCGGAACTGTTGTTGGTGACAAAACAGAATTAAGTGCCTTGACAAACTTATTCAGCCGTTCAGGAGCACTACCGGGACAAACGCATTTAGGTTCTGTGAAGACCCAAATCGGACATACCAAGTGTGCCGCAGGATTAGCAGGTTTAATCAAAGCTTCTCTTGCCGTTTACCATGGTGTGAAACCTCCCACCCTTCACCTTAAGAATCCGAACGCTTATTATAATGCACAAACAAGCCCATTCTCTTTCCATGCTGAAACCGGGTTATGGACAGAGAAAAACCGTTATGCAGGAATCAGTGCTTTTGGATTTGGAGGAACAAACTTCCACACTGTAATTGCTAATCATCCGAAAAAAGATGACTCAATTGCAATGCAGTCTTGGCCTTCAGAATTATTTGTATTCCGTGGGGATACTTATGAAGAAGCCAAAGAACAATCAAGCCAGATCAAAACATTATTGGAAATCAACGATGAAGTTCCATTAAAAGATATTGCTTACAGCTTAAGTATTGTTTCAGAGAAACCAATTCAATTCAGTATCGTAGCTGATACCGCTGTAGATCTGATGATGAAAATTGAATTAGTATTACTAGGAATAGAGACTAAAGATACTTTCACTGTCAGTAAAAAAGAAGGTAAAGTAGCCTTTACATTCCCTGGACAAGGAAGTCAGAGAATCAATATGGCTCGTGATCTATTCGTAGTCTTCCCGGCTATGCGTCAGATTATCGACAACTATCCTGAACTTGAAAAAGTGGTTTTCCCTTCTACAACATTCAATGAAGCAGATTTAAAGCAACAGAAAGAAACCATTAAAGATACCCGTCTGGCACAACCACTTTTAGGAATTGTTGATCTTGCATTGGCTAAATTCTTAGAATCACTGGGAATTATCCCTGATATGCTGGCAGGTCACAGCTATGGTGAATTACCAGCTTTATGTTTCTCAGGCGTATTTACAGAAGATCAATTGGTTGATTTAAGTATCCAGAGAGCTCAATCTATTCTAAACTCAGTAGAAGGAGGTGATCCGGGTTCTATGTTAGCTGCAAGTGCTACTCACGAACGTTTACAACCGATCATTGCTAAGGTGCCAGGATGTTATCCGGTTAACTTCAACGCACCTACTCAATGTGTTATCGCTGGAAGTACGGAAGCTATCAATAAATTACTGGAAGTTCTTAAACAGGAAGGCATTTCTGCTAAAAAACTAGAAGTGGCATGTGCATTCCATAGCCCATTATTGGCAAAATCTAAAGGTTTATATGCTGATGTATTAAAAGACGTTCCTTTCCAGGAAATGCAGATCCCTGTATGGTCTAATACCACAGCAGAAGTATATCCTGCAAATCCGTCAGACATCAAAGAAAGACTGACTGAGCATTTGGTACAGCCTGTAAGATTCGTAGAACAGATGCAGGCGATGTATAACGACGGAGCTAGAATCTTCATCGAGGTAGGACCAGGAAAAGTTCTTACAGGATTGGCGAAATCATGTCTTGAAAAAGACCAGTTGACTTTATATGTTGAAGACAGCAGCCGCAATAAATTCACCCATTTACTGTGCATGTTAGCCCAGTATTTAGGAACAGGCCGCAGCTTCAATATTGAAAAACTTTTTGATGGCCGTTTCGTTCAGCTCGTTGACATTAATCAGCCTGAATTGTACAAGAAAAGCCCTGCCATCTGGCGTGTTAACGGACAAGCTGCACATCCGACAACAGGTTCATTGCCTGCTAATGGTGCACTCCCTATCATAAATCCTATTCCTATGAACAATTTTACCAATCATAATACGCAAGCTCCTGCACCGGAAAGCCTATCTACGGCAGAACGTATGCTGCAGGAATATTTGAACAGCATGAAACTAATGATACAGGCACAACGTGATGTGATGCTTTCCTTTATGGGACAGAATCCTCAGGTAAACCCTATGCCTGTTTACAATACTCCAATGCCAGCTCCTGCCCCTGAACGTACTATTCCGGTACAAGCAGTTCAGCAGGAAAGAACTGTGGCTGTGGCTGCTACTGCCGTTGCTGTAAAAGCAGCTCCAACAAGAGATATCAAAGCATTATTACTACAAGTTGTAAGCGACAAAACAGGATATCCGCAAGAAATGCTGGGGATGGAAATGGACCTTGAAGCTGATTTAAGTATCGACTCTATCAAAAGAGTAGAAATCATCGGAACACTTCGCAGCGAGCTAGGAACATTAGCCAACGGAAACACCAATGAAGATATGGTGATGGAACAATTGGCAGCCATCAAAACGTTAAGCGGATTAGTTTCATGGCTTACTGAATTCTCAGGAGCTGAAGCTACAACTGCTCCTGAAAAAAACGGAACAGCAGCTGAAGTGGTTTCAACGCCACAGGCTAAATCTACATTATCAGTAGAAGACCTTCAAAACGGTATTTTAAATATCGTAAGTGAGAAAACAGGGTATCCGAAAGAAATGCTAGGATTAGACTTAGATTTAGAAGCAGACCTTAGTATTGATTCCATCAAACGTATGGAGATCATTGCAGATCTTAAAAACAAGATCGGTTTCGGAGAAAATCTTGAGCAGGCTGATGATGTAATGGAAAAACTAGCAGCCATCAAAACCCTTCGCGGATTGGCAAGCTGGATCAGTGAAATGAGCGGTGACACTACTGAAACAAAAAACGAAGCAAAGGAAGAAGTAACTTCTGAACCGACTAACAATGTATTATCACGTCTTCGTTTTGACATCACACCTACAGATGCTTCTTCAGTACAAAATACAGATGTTCTGCAGGGAAAACGTTTCGCCATCACTCAGGATGACAGTAAACAAACTTCAGCGATCAAAACTGAATTGGAAAAACATGGAGCTATCGTAGAATTGGTAGAGGCAGACAAAGATCTTTCACATGTTGACGGATTAATCATGCTAGACCTGTTCTCAGCAACAGATAAACCAAGCATCATTGATCACGTAGATTTGATTAAAAAACTGGATTTCGACAAAGCAAAATGGGTGTATTTAATTTCAGACATCGCTGCTCATATTCAGGAAGTAACTGATGTAAGCGTTCTACGTCATCACCAAGGTTATCCGGGACTTCTCAAAAGTTTGGCAAGAGAATTCGATCATACTACTTGTAGATTCATCAGTTTAAGTACTCCTCAGGAAGTAGATCAGATCGCTGATATTACTTTAAAGGAAATCTTAACCAACGATAAACCTGCTGAAGTTATTTATAAAAACGAAACAAGACATAAGGTAGACATTATCCCTTCCCCATTGTCTACAAGTTTAAATGAAGCTCACATTCAGTTAGACCAGAAATCAGTAGTATTGGTACTTGGTGGTGCACAGGGAATCACTGCAGAATTGGTGAAACACATGTCTCAGGCTTATCCATGTACTTATATTTTAGTAGGAAGATCAGCAGATCCAAGAAATGAAGATTCTGCGAAAGAATTGGAAGCCATGAAGACTAAAGAGGAAATCAGAGCTTACCTGATTAAATCCGGAAAATTCACTTCACCTGCTGAAATTGAAAAAGAGACCACAAAAATTTACAAAAACAATCAGATACTACGCACCATCCGTGATATGGAAGCGCTTGGAAATACGATTATCTATCAATCTTTAGATCTTTGTGACGAAGAAGGATTAAGCAATTTAATCAGCAGTATTTATGAAAAATACGGCCGTTTAGATGGAGTGATTCACGGAGCAGGTCTTTTAGAAGATAAATTATTCAAACAAAAGACAACCTCTTCTTTCGGACGTGTATTTGATACCAAAGTAAAACCCCTTCGTGTATTGGCTGAACAACTTCGTACAGACTGCCAGTTCGTTGTTTTATTCTCAAGTATCGCATCCGTATATGGTAACAAAGGCCAGACAGATTATGCTGCTGCCAACAGTGTACTGGATGATTACGCTAACGCTTTGAATAAAAGATTAAAAGGAAAAGTAATCTCCATCAACTGGGGACCTTGGAAGGGAGCAGGAATGGTTTCTTCCACCCTTGAATCTGAATACGAACGCAGAGGAATTTCCATGATCCCATTGGATAAAGGAAAAGAAATATTCCTTAACGAAATAAAATACGGAACTGAAAGCCAAGTGCTTATCATGTCAGGAAATAATTGGTAACCCTCTGTATACACTAAGCATGAAAAAAACAGATGTTGCTGTAGTTGGACTATCCTGCGTCTTTCCCGGGGCGCAGGATGCCCAAACTTTTTGGCAGAATATTGTCAATAAAGTAGACTCTACCCAATCCGCTCCGGCAGATAGGATAGATCCGGTGCATTTTAGCGATGCCACCAACCCTGTCGATCGTTTCTATTGCAAACGAGGCGGGTTTATTCCTGATTATGAGTTCAATCCTACCACTTTTGGGATTTTACCCCTTGCGGTGGAAGGAACAGAACCCGATCATTTACTGACCCTTGACTTAGTTCAGAAAGCTTTAGAAGATGCAGGTGTATTTCAAAAGAAAACATCTCTTGAAAAAGCAGGAATTATCATCGGGAAAGGAAATTATACCGGGCCGGGAGCTACCCGTGCCATTGAAATTGTAAGAACCGGAGAACAGATTTCCTCTTTATTGCAGGAACTTCTGCCTCAGGTATCTTCCGCTGATATTGAAAAAGTAAAGCATGCTTTTCAGGAACGCAAAGGACGTTTCGCTGCCGATACTGCCATGGGATTAATTCCTAATCTGGTAGCTTCATTGGTAGCCAACCGTTTTGATCTTGGAGGTGTTGCTTTTACAGTGGATGCCGCTTGTGCCAGTGCTTTAATTGCTGTAGATCATGCCGTACAGGAACTTCAGAGAGGACGTTCCGATATGATGATCGCCGGAGGAGTTCACACCGGACAAAACGCTGCTTTCTGGAGTATTTTTGCTCAATTGGGAGCTATGTCCCGTCAGGAACAGATCAAACCGTTCAGTATGGATGCTGATGGATTACTGATTGGGGAAGGTTGTGGTTTCGTCGTGTTAAAACGACTGGAAGACGCTGTTCGTGATCAGGATAAAATCTATGCAGTGATTAAAGGCGTGGGAGTAAGCAGTGACGGTAACGGAACCAGCGTAATGAGCCCATCCGTAAAAGGTCAGTTGAAAGCTTTAGAACAAGCTTGGATCAATGCTGATCTGGATAAAAATAAAGTGGGTTACCTTGAGGCCCATGGTACCGGTACTCCGCTTGGAGATAAAACAGAACTTCAGACCTTAGCACAGTTCTTTGGAAAAGAAGAAGCTGCTCCGGTAGCAGGAATCGGTTCTGTAAAATCCAATATCGGACATGCCATGCCGGCTGCCGGAATCGCAGGATTGATTAAAACCTGTCTAGCTTTACATCATGACACTTTACCACCAACATTGTACTGTGAGAATCCTACTGCAGACATGCAGAATACAAGATTCGAGCCTGTACAGGAAGCTAAAAACTGGTCAAAAACCGGACTTCCAAAAGTAGCAGCGGTAAACGCTTTCGGTTTTGGAGGAATCAATGCACACGTTGTTCTTGAAGGCTATGATATGCCGAAAAAAGACAAAGTATTGCTATTGGCAAGACCGACTCATGCAGAATTGGTTTCTGCATTACAAAATAACGATACGACTTTAGGAGAAGGAGATTTCAGAGTAGCCATATTTGATCCGACTCCTGCAAGAGTAGAAAAAGCGATTAAAATTGTTTCTAAAAACCTGATCTGGAAAAATAAACAGGACATTTGGTACACTTCTACCCCGTTATTAAAGGACGGCGGTAAAGTAGCCTTTGTATTTCCTGGTTTAGATGGTCTGGCAAAAGGTGAAGTAGATAGCGTTAGCCGTTATTTCGGATTAACAGCTCCTATAGAAACTGAAGGTGAAGGTCTTTTAACCGATGCTTTAAACATTTTCAACAACTGTAGTATCCTTGATAATTCATTGAAAAAATTGGGAATCATCCCAGACATGAATGCAGGACACAGTTTAGGAGAATGGCTGGCAGGATATTCATCAGAGTTAGCAGAAGCCAATTCTGTAAAAGCTTTAATCGATGTATTGAATCCAGAAACTTTTGAATTAAAAGATTCTAAATTCATTGCCATCGGAGCCGGAATTGATGTTGTACAGCCTTTTATTTCAGAAATTTCAGACCTGTATATTTCTAATGACAACTGCCCTAATCAGGTGATTCTTTGTGGTAGCAATGCCGCATTGGATGAATTGGTTCCATTATTAAAATCAAAACAGATCTTCCATCAGGTACTGCCTTTCCAATCTGGATTCCACTCTCCATTTATCGCTGATAAACTGGATGTAATCCTTGCCGGAATGGAAAAAGCACAGTTCCAGAAAACGAAGATTCCGTTATGGTCTGCAACGACTTTAGAACCTTATCCTGCAGATCAGGCAGCGATCAGAAAACTGAGTGCCGAGCATTTGGTAGAGCCTGTTCGTTTCCGTGAGCTGACAGATAAACTATACGAAGAAGGAGCCAGAGTATTCATTCAGGTGGGTACTGGCGGACTGATCGGATTTATTGATGATACCTTGAAAGGAAAATCATTCAGCACTATTCCTTCCAGTGTTCCTACCCGTTCTGCATTGGCACAGCTACAACGTGTTGTCGCTTCGTTATTTGTAGAAGGAAAAACCACTGCTCTTGACTTTTTAGAGCTTCAACAGCAATCAAAAAAAGCATCAGGAAAAGGCATTAAACTGGAATTAGGATCACCTATTATCCGAAATTTCAAGGAAGTAAAAACCTTAGCTCAAGCCTTTGAAACACCAAAACAATACACTGCCTCAGCTTCAGCCATGACTGCCAAAAGTGGTCATCCGTTGGTACAGGCATTCCAGGACAATGTTAACGATATGATCCGTATGCAGGAAGAAGTTCTTACTCTATTCCAAAACCGTCCGGAGATTACCATTCCACGTCCTGCTCAGGTTGCTCCTGTAGCACAATATGCTGCTCCACAAGCACCGAAAAGTAAAACTTTCACAAAAGATCTGTATGTAACGCTGGAAAGTCATCCATACCTGATCGATCACAGCTTATTGAGACAGCCTAAAGGATGGGCTCATGTAGCGGATATGGAACCGGTCATCCCGATGACCATGATCTTTGAACAGTTAGCAGAAATTGCAGAAGCGGAAATCCCGGGAACACAGGTTCATAAAATCATGAATGTAAGTGTATTCCAATGGATGAACGTAGCGCAGCCTTTTGAGAAAACCGTGAAAGGACAATGGCGTGATGAAAATCATGCGTATCTGGATATTGAGAACTTCGCCAATGCAGAAGTCACCTTAAAATCAGGACCTGTTCCTACTCCAACCTTCAATCTTTCCATTGGTGATCTTTTACCGATTGAAAGAACCCCTGAAGAAATCTACGACATGCACATGTTCCATGGTGACAAATACCAGGGAATTACTGAAGTTTCAGCGGTTGGAACTAAAGGAATTATAGGAAAGATCAAAGGAAATGGCGGAAAAGGTTCTCTATTGGATAATGCCGGACAGTTATTCGGACTTTGGCTGCAGCTTACTTTAGTGAAAGACCGTATCGCCTTCCCGGTGAAGATCAGAGATATTGAATTCTTCGGAGACATGCACGATCAGGAAGGTATTTTTGAATGCACCTGTATGCAGACTGGGCTTAACGATGAATTTGCCATCGCCAATATTATCCTGAAAAGAGACGGAAAAGTATGGTGTGCCATCACAGGCTGGCAGAACAGAAGACTGGAAATTGATGCCGCACTATGGAATGTTTCTATGTCGCCATTGCACAACCGACTTTCTGAAGAGATTGCTCCGGAAGTATTTTTCTTCCACCAGGCCTATACCAGAGTCGCTTCATGGGATTTTATCCTGAAAAGATATTTCAACCAAACGGAAAAACAACATCATCTGCAATTATTACCCAACAAGAAGAAAAACTGGATGGTAAGCCGTGTTGCCGTGAAAGATGCCGTGAGAAACCTTCTTCGTCAGGAAAAAAATCATGCCTGCTTCCCGATTACCTTTGAAATCCGTTCCGATGAAGTGGGGAAACCTTACCTCATCAGTGATTTTACAGAGGACATTCATATTTCACTCGCTCACAAAGGAAAAGAAGCTGTGGGAATTGCAAGATATGGCAAATCTGTAGGAATCGATATGGAACTCATGGAAGAACGCAGCGAAGGATTCTATGATTTGGTATTTACAGACAACGAATTAGCCTTATTAAAAGGAAAAGATCAGGCAGAATGGACCACCCGTTTCTGGGTAGCCAAAGAAGCCTACGGAAAATTCTTAGGAACCGGATTGAAAGGAAATCCAAAAGCCTTCGAAGTAGAACAAATAAAAGACGATCACTTGTGGATCAACACTATTGAAATCAAAACTATTAAACATAAAAATTATATTATCGGATGGACACTGTAAACGCAACATTAAAAATGAACCACGAAGAACTTTTTACATTATTAAAAGGTTTTATTACTGAAGTGATAGGTGCTGAATTTGTAGAGGAGATGGACATTACTCCGGAAAGTTCATTCACCAAAGATCTTGAAATGGACAGCATCGAGATTGTCTCTTTCTCTGAAAAGATCAAGGCGCATTTTGGCGATCAGATCGACTTTACAGGTTGGTTATCTTCTATGGATCTTGACCAGCTTATTAATCTTGACCTTAGTATGATCATCAATTATATCTACGAATGCCAATAATCACTGTCAATAACAGACAAGTTCATATACAGGAACTCAATAAAGGAGCCGAACAAACCGTGGTCTTAATCCACGGTATGTTCAGTAACCTGTCCATTTATTATTTTAATATTGCCCCTATTCTGGCAAAACATTTCCATGTGGTGATGTACGATCTGAAAAGTCACGGTATGAGTGAACGTTTTTTGGATGGGTACGACCTTGAAAACATGTCATCCGATCTGATTGGTTTAATAGATCACCTTCAACTGGAAAAAGTACATCTTGTAGGCTATAGCTTCGGCGGTCTTATTGCTTTAAAAACAGCATTGAAATACCCTGAACGCGTTAATCAACTGGTGGTGATGGAAGCTCCGGATCCTCAGGACGAAAAAGCCCGTAACATCATTGATGAATACAGCAAGGAATTCCTTGAGCATTATGTAGCCAATTTTACAGATACTACCAAAGTGCAGATGGGCAAAAGACAAATGGAAAAGAACCATCGTATGTATGAGTTTCTGTTTAATCAAACCAGCATCAAAGCAGATATGATTAAGGAAAAACATTTCCTTGGCGAAGCCGATTTCAATGGATTGACAGCTTCTACTTTATTGCTTTACGGTGCTGATTCCAACTGCAGACCTACAGGAGAATGGCTGCAGGCTCAAATCGGTTCATCCGAACTTGAATTAATCTCCGGCGATCACAATATTCCGATTCAGGAACCTCAGCTTATTGCAGAGACGATCGCTCAGTTTTTATCTAATATTTTAACGAAGAACCATGGCTAAATTTGCATTTATAGTTCCACCCTTGACAGGACATGTCAATCCTACCCTAAGCATCGGTGCTACTCTGTTGGAAAGAGGGCACGAAGTAGCATGGATCAGCCTTGACCCTACGTTAGAGGCTAAACTTCCGGAGGGCGGAAAATTATTACTGATCCAATACGATCAGACCGACGCAGAAAAGAAAGAAAGCGAACAGTATCTCGATATTATTTCCAAAAAAGTAGTCTACGGAATCGACAGCGTGAAGTTCCTTTACGAAGAAGTTCTTATTCCGTTGAACAGACATTGCTATAATGGACTTGTTGCTTTATTAAAAACATACCAACCCGATTTAATCATCGGTGATCATCAGTTATTTGCAGCTCCGGTAGCTGCCAAAGCATTAGGAATTCCTTGTGCAACTTCCGTTACCGCTCCGGCTGCCATTAAAATCATGAATGAACTACCTAAAGTTCACGAATGGGAAGTCAATCAGATCATTGATCTGCAGAAAGAATTAGGTTTTCATGAAGAGCGTTCTCTGGCCACTTCAGATCTTTTGGCCCTTGTTTTAACTTCAAATTATTTCTTTGGGGAAATGGAAGATCTGGAACCTCAATACAAATTCACAGGACCCGTTCTTACAGAGCGTCGTATCTCTTGTGAGTTTGATTGGGACAGATTGAAAAATGCCACCAACAAAAAGATTTTAGTAAGCATCGGAACCACTTTCGATCACGATCATAAAAAAGCATTCTTCCAAAAGGTTGTGGATGCTTTTAAAGAGGAAGATTTAACCGTTGTTGTAGTTTCTGATCCACAACTTTTCGAGCAATGGCCGGATAATTTTATGGTCTATCAGCAGGTTCCTCAATTGGATCTGTTACCTCATCTAGATGGTGTGGTTTGCCATGGCGGTCACAATACCGTTTCTGAAACCTTATCCAACGGGATTCCTTTGGTAGTCATTCCTATTGCCTATGACCAGTCGCATGTTGCAGGACGTGTGGTCCGTACGGAAGCAGGTGAGAGACTTAATTTCAACAGATTTAAAGCCAATCATTTGAGAGAGGCAGTACAGCAAATATTACATAACCCGGGCTATCGTGAGGCAGCTCAAAAAGTAGGACAATCTTTTATGGAAGCAGGAGGAGCATCTACAGCCGCTAATTTATTGGAAGAAGCGATCACAAAGACTTCAAAACCAGAAAAACCGTCTAAATTTTTATTCGTTGTTCCGCCGTTTTTCGGACATGTAAGCCCTACATTAAGTGTGGGAGCCAGTCTGATTGCCCGTGGCCATGAAGTAAAATGGTTCGGAATTACGCTTTTAGACAGCAAACATATTCCGGAAGGAGGTTCTTACTTCTACCCTGAAGAAGATCTTATCCCGTATCAGGAAGAAATTGCCCGTATTTTAAAAAGACAGGATGACGGACCAGCTTGTTCAGGTCCTGAAGTGATGAAATTAGCACTAGAAGAAACGTATGTTCCTTTCGCTAAAATGATGATGCCAGGATTAACTCGATTAACAGAAAGCTGGATGCCTGATGTGATCGTGAATGACTGTATCACTTTTGGAGGTGCACTTTTCGCTCACAAACATAATATTCCTTGCGTAACGACTACCCCTGTTCCACCGGACGTGATGGGAGATACTGAAAAAAGTGCCCCTAAAATCTGGGAATGGCAGCAAAACCTCATCAAAGACCTACAAAAAGAAGTAGGCATTCATGAGGAAGGTATTTACATCCATTCGCATAAACTGAATATGGTATTTACGTCACAAGCCTTTGCCGGTTTTGATACGGTACCATCGCATATGAAATTTGTAGGTCCTGTAAAAGGTCGTCCGAACGATGCTCCTTTTGACTGGGATAAATTAAATGCTTCTACCACTCCAAAGATCTTTGTATCACTGGGAACTTTATTGGTAGACATCAGAAAAGCTTTCTTTGAAAAGATTATTGCTGCATTTAAAGATCAGCCGGTAACCGTGATTGCCGCTACTCCACCGGAAATTTTTGAAGAATGGCCGGAGAATTTTATTGTAAACAGCTTCGTGCCCCAATCTGCAGTGATGCAAAGAATGGATATGGTCATTTGCCACGGAGGTTTCAATACAGTAAATGATACTTTCCGTAATGGGTTACCGATGTTGATCACGCCTATTGCTTATGACCATTTCCATATTGCGAAATTAATTGAGCAGGCAGGCTGCGGAATCAGCATCCGATACAAGAGACTGCGTGTAGAGGCTCTTCGTGAAACCGTTTTTGAATTACTGGAAAATCCTAAATACAGAGCTGCAGCCCAGGAAGTACGAAATACATTCAATCTTGCCGGAGGTAATGATAAAGCAGTAGAATTATTGGAAAACTTTGTACAGGAACATTCCACATTAGCGTCTGTATAGCCTATGAACCAACCTATTAAAAGAAGATTATTATTTGGTGAGCGAATGTTACTGGGAGACGGAACAGAACCGTTCAATGCGGTGATCCCTTTCAGGCTCAGAGGTACCTTTACATTGAAGGATATCCAGCAGGCTTTGGCTCAGATCCAGCAAAAACATCCGTGGTTAAGAGCCCTTATTGCTCACGATGATCAAAATATCCCTTGGTTTGATGTTCCTGAAAACCCGATCTCCATTCCGGTGCGAATTATTGCTAGAAAAGGAGAAGATCAGTGGCAGGAAGAATCCAAAAGGGAATGGAATACGTTATTCGATCCTAAAAAATTGCCTCTTATCCGGTTTGTCTGGATCAAGGGGGAAGACGTTTCTGACATGCTGTTTGCGTTCCACCATTGTTTATGCGATGGTGGTTCTGCAATGGCCTTCCTTTATGAGTTTTTAAAGGTATTGGATAATCCGAAAGCCGATATTGGGATAGAAAGTCCAATTTTAGGTATTCAGGATGTAGTTCCGGCAAATATTTTAAACAGCCGGAAGAAAAAATTAAAAGCCAAATTCATTGGAAGATTAGCGGCTACAGCCATTAAAGTTATTCCTACTGGCAAAAAATCTATTGACCGTCAAAATGATTATTTAATCAATTGGAAAGTAGATGAAAGCGTAAGCCAGCAACTGATTTCCTATTGCAAAGCCAATGGTGCTACCGTGAACACGTTTTTAAGTGCTGCTTTGCTTCAGGCATTCAAGAAAATAAAAGGAACCGGAGCTTTCAATAAAGTGTCCTGTCCTGTAGATATCAGACGTTTTGCTACGCAGGTGAAGAACGACCATATTTTTGCTTTTGGGCTGATGATCGTAGTTTCTGCTAATGAAAAACTGAGTTTTATAGAGAATTTACATGCCATGCAGGCTTCTGTAGAGCGTAAAACCTCTAAGCTTGACCCTTATATTACCATGATGGTAATGGAATCCGGGCATGATGCGCTGAATAATTTCACCAAGCTTTTAAAGAACGGAAAATCATCCAACGACTGTATGTTTTCCAATCTGGGACGCATTCAGATTCCTCACGAGTATAAAGAATTTAGTGTTGATACTATTTTCAGTCCTTCGGTCATTGGTCCGTTAGGGAATACAACAACAATGGTAGTTTCAACGTACCGTGGAAAAATGGATTTTTCTTTTGTAGGAAGTGAAGGGTATTTGCCTTATACTGATGCCCTCGCCATCCGTGATGAAGTTATGAAGATTATTAAAACCCAACTGGAATATATCGCTGTATCATGATCAAAAGAAAACTAATGATGGTGGAAAGGATCATGTATGTAGATCCCGAAACGCCCGTAAATTGCATATTTGCAGCCAAAATAAAAGGTGAACTTCCGGAGCAGAATTTTAAAACTGCTCTGGAAAAAATCCAGCAGAAACATGCGTTGCTAAGAGTGGTTATAGACTCTACAAGTGAGAAATATCCTTTTTTTATAGAAGAAAAAGAGATTGCTCCTATCCCACTCCGCATCGTAGAAAGAAAAACAGACCAGGACTGGCTGACAGAGTCTCAAAAAGAATGGAAAATCTTATTTGAGGAAGAGAAAACACCGCTTGCCCGTGTAGTCTGGGTAAGAGGACAGGATGTTTCTGAAGTATTTTGGGCCATCCCTCATTGCATTTCAGACGGAACAACTGGAGTAACATTAATGAAGGAGCTTCTTCAGCTTTTGGACAACCCTGCTTTGGAATTAGAATCTTATGAGGCTTTCACTTCAGTAGATGAATTTCTCCCTTCCAACTTTAATGTAAAAAGTAAAAAATTCAAAGCCAAACTTTATCTGACTTTTGCCAGGTTCTTCTTTATGCTCCAGCAAAAAAGCAAAAAGAGAAACCTTGGAAAAGACTATGTTCTTCACCAAAAACTGGATCCGACAACCACAGCTCAGATCACTGAAAGATGTAAAGCCAATGGAGTTTCCGTACATGCTTTGCTTTGTTCTGCGTTTATGCAGGCATTCCAGGAAGTAAAAGGAAAAGAAGCCAAAGGAAAAGTGATCAGTCCGGTGGATGTGCGTCATTTTATTCCGGAGATCAAAGAGGATCATTTATTTGCTTTTGCCCCAACGGTTGATCTTGCGATTAAAAAAGGAAGTTCCGATCTGTTGAACAATGCCAAGCACATCAAAGAAGACCTTACTCAGAAAATAGGAAAAATGGAAGCCCGTGAACTGCTGTGGATGGGTGAACAGATGCACCCGATTGTTGACCGTATGATCTCAATGCTCAAATCAAGTAATGGCGGCCATGATGTAACCCTATCCAATATGGGCAAGATCAATATCCCGAACGATTACAAAAATTTCAGCATCGATACCATTTTCAGCCCTACAGTAGCCTTCCCATGGCTAAACTCAAACACTTTGGTAACGAGTACGTACAACCATCAGATGGATTTTATATTTTTGTCCAACGAAGACTTCCTTCCCAAAGCGGAAGCCGCTAAAATAAAAGAGAAAGCCATAGCGCTCATGACCACCTAATGAAATTGAAATTTAAGCCGAAGCCACCTAAAAAGCTCAAAAAAACAACCCTTAAACGCTTTCTCATCAAGCGTACGATTTATTATGTCCTTCCCAATGTATTTTTCAATTTCATCATCGCCTATGCCAGCTTCAAAGAATTAGGCTACACCCATTTTTTCTCCGGCGAACAGAATCTGGCCCGCCTTACCCTACCCATGGCCCTATTTCTCCCCGTTGTCCTCACCATAGACATCCTCAAAAGAGTAACCGATGCCGCCGGACAAGGCGCCATCGAGTTTACCGTAGATGGACAGTTGAATATTAAAAAGCTAATGACCAAGCTGAGTATTCTGCATGGCGTAATTACCTGTTCTCTGGTGTTAGCAATGCTTTTTTTAGGCCAGTATAATTTTTCAAAGGATTATAGGCTTGATGCTACGGCGATGGCTGTTGTTGTGGGGATATTGGCTGGGATTTTGTCTGTGGTGTTTGTGTATTTGCCGGTTTGGAGGTTGAGGAGGTGGATGTGTAAATCCATACCTACAAATTCTCTAAATACAGAAGGAATTTAATTATAAACTAACTTAGTATTCATCCTATTATAATATTATAATCAGAATTAATTCATAAAATGGAGACATAGTAAGGTTTCCCGCTTGTTTCATACTACAATTTTGTCTAAATTAATCCCCTCTTTTATTAGACAAAAACAACCATGAAAATTAATAAGCTTGAGCCTCAGAAAGCATTAAACCCAGCATATAAAAAATTTAAACCTTCAAGAGCAGATATTGATGGTTTTTCAGCGAAACTTCAAGACTGTATCAATGCTATCAATTTAGTTGACAGTAGAAATGAGAGTGAAGAGCATCTAAAATCTCCAATATCAAAATTTCTTTCGTCTACGTTCTATTCTGAAAATGAAATCAATACAAAAGAAAGAATTGATCTAGCAATCTATTTGGGTAAAGATGCAACTTCTGACGTTGGAGTTTTAATAGAAGCAAAAAAACCTAGTAACAGAACTGAATTCCCGACAGAAAAACAACTCAATAAAAAGGCATTTCAGGAAATGCTGTTATATTACCTTAGAGAAAGAGTTGATTATAAGAACAACAATATTAAGCACCTTATCATAACCAATGGTTTTGAATGGTTCTTTTTCAATGCAAGTGATTTCTACAACTTATTTTATAAAAACAGTGAATTAATTAAAGAATACAAAGCGTTTAGAGATGGTCTAAAAGACACCATAAAGAACGAACTTTTCTATAATGAAATAGCAAAAAAATATATAGAAAAAGTAGAAGATACTCTTCCGTTTGTTTATCTTGATTTTAGAAATAAAGAAGTTTCAAAATTCAAAGATAAAGAGCTTGTTAATATTTATAAATTATTCTCTGATGTTCATTTACTAGGAAAAAGCTTTGGTAATGACAGTAATCAACTTAATAAAGCTTTTTATAATGAATTACTTCATATCATAGGGCTTGAGGAAGTAAAAGAAAGTGGTAAGAAAATTATCCAAAGAAAAAAGAATAAAGAAGCAGATTACGGTCCATTATTAGAGAATGCAATTTTTACCCTTGAAGACAAAGATTATCTTATCAAGGTTAAAAATATTCCTAATAGTGAAGAAAAATCTTTTACGGTTGGCTTAGAACTTTGTCTGACATGGGTTAACAGAATTCTTTTCTTAAAGTTACTGGAATCCCAATTGAGAAGTTATAATAATGATTCTCCGGAATATAAATTTTTAAATTCAGAATTCATCCCTGGTTTTGATGCACTTAATGAGATGTTTTTCTCAGCATTAGCAAAGCCAATAAAAGAACGTCATCAACGATACGCAGAAAAGTTTAAATATATTCCTTATCTGAACAGTAGCTTATTTGAAAAGAGTGAGCTCGAAGACCTTACATTTGACATTACAGCATTAATGGATGAGGAAATGGAAGTTTTTTCATCCACAGTATTAAAAAATTCCAATGGAAAAAAACAGACTGGAAAACTTAATACTTTAGAATATCTGTTCAAGTTTTTAGATGCTTATGATTTTTCTGCGGATGCATCTGTTGAAATTAATGATAAGCAACAAAATAAAACATTAATTAATGCCTCTGTTTTGGGGTTAATTTTTGAAAAAATCAATGGTTATAAAGATGGATCTTTCTATACTCCTGGTACTATTACCATGTTCATGTGTAAAGAAACACTGAGAAAATCTGTAGTTCAAAAATTTAAAGAGGAAATTACAGAAACCATTGAAACATTTGAAGATGTTATTGATTATTGCAATACTTTTTTCAAGAAGGAAGATCGTAAAAAATTCAATGAAGTAGTTAACTCTATCAGAATTTGCGATCCTGCGGTAGGATCAGGACATTTCCTTGTTTCTGCTCTTAATGAAATGATTGTCATTAAAAGTGAATTGGGAATTTTAGGAGATGAAGACGGGAAAAAACTGCCATGTACAATAGAAATTGATAACGATGAAATCTATATTTCTGATGCTGATGGAGAATTATTCAGCTATAACCGTAAAGACCCACAAAGCTTAAAAATTCAAAAAGCAATTTTTCATGAAAAGGAAACTCTTATTGAAAACTGTTTATTTGGTGTAGATATTAACCCTAACTCAGTAAATATCTGCAGACTGAGACTCTGGATCGAACTCCTTAAAAATGCTTATTATACAGATGAAGGAGAACTCCAAACCCTTCCTAATATTGACATTAATATTAAGTGCGGAAATTCACTCATCAGTAAGTTTAAATTGAATGACAGTTTAAAGAGTGCGTTTAAAAGCAAGGAAATTACATTCTCAGTCGAAGATTACAAACAAGCAGTAAAAGACTACAAAACCACCAACTCCAAAACTAAAAAGAGAGAGATTGAAGATATCATCAGTACTATCAAAAACAATCTCAAATCCAGTCTTGACAATAAGGAAAAAGAAAAAGTTTCTAAAGCATTAGGAGAATATCAAAATGAAGAACAAAGACAAAATAACTTAATTGCTTTTGGAGAAACCATAAAAAAGGCAGAAAAAGATAAACTCAAAAAACTCAAAATCAAGGCTGAACAAGCTAAAAAACAAAAAGAAGAAATTCTAAATAATGCTATTTATCGTCATGCTTTTGAATGGCGTTTTGAATTTCCAGAAGTACTGGATGATGATGGTAACTTCACAGGTTTTGATGTCATTATCGGGAATCCCCCGTACATTCAATTACAGAAAATGGGAACTGCAAGTGATGCATTGCAAACATTAGGCTACGAAACTTTTGCCAGAACTGGAGATATTTACAGCTTATTTTATGAGCTAGGATATAATGTCTTAAAAGAAAAGGGGCTTCTTACATTTATAACCTCTAACAAGTGGATGCGTGCAGCCTATGGGGAAAGTCTAAGAAAATTTTTTGCAGATAAAACTAATCCTGAAATTCTTATAGATTTTGGTGGCACTCAGATATTTGATACAGCTACCGTTGATACCAACATTCTGATGTTTTCAAGGGATAAAAATAGACAACAAACTTTAGCTTGTACTATAAAAGAAAAGATGTTAAATAATTTGAGCGATTATTTTAGACAGTTTGCTGTAAAGTCTAATTTTATAAGTTCTGGAAGTTGGATCATTTTAAATGATGTTGAACAGAATATAAAAACTAAAATTGAAACAATTGGAACTCCATTGAAAGATTGGAATATTAAAATTAATTATGGTATCAAAACAGGTTACAATGAAGCTTTTATTATAGACGGAATAAAGCGAAAAGAACTTATCGAAGAAGATCCAAAATCTGCCGAAATCATACGACCTATTTTACGCGGCAGAGACATTAAAAGATATGGGTATGACTTTGCTGACATATGGATAATTAATACACATAACGGAATAAAAGAAAAGAATATAAAACGTGTAGAAATAGATGATTATCCAGCTGTTAAAAAGTATTTAAATCAATTTTACTTACAGTTGGAAAAAAGGACAGATAAAGGGGATACTCCATATAACTTAAGAAACTGTGCTTATATAACAGATTTCTCTAACCAGAAAATAGTATGGGGAGAAATATCAGACAGAACCAAGTTTTCAATTGAACTAGATGGAAAATATATGAATGAAGCAACAACTTTCTTAATGGTTGGAGACAATTTATTATATCTAGTATCATATCTCAATTCTAAATTATCAGAATATTTTTTTTCAAAAATAGGAACTACAACTGGTGTAGGAACTGTTAGATGGAAAAAATTTACAATTGAACAACTGTATGTTCCAAAAGTTTCTATTGCTTTGCTAGAGCAATTTGAAAAGATTACATTAGAAATTATAGAATATATTAAAAATGACAAAAATTATTCTGTCTTGTCAGATCAAATAGATAAATTAATTTATAAAATATTTAATTTTTCTGAAGAAGAAATAGAGTTTATTGAGATTCAATAAACTCTATTTCTTCACTTGTTAGATTGAAAAAATTATGTATGATTTTATTTATCTCATTTAGGCCATCATCATTGATATTATTAACTAATTTTCTTAATTCAAATTGTATCTCTTTTGGAAATGAAGGCATTGGAAAGTTTTCAAAAAAAGTATGTTTCATACGAATACCAGACTCTCCTAGACTCCCGCCTCCATAAAATGACTTTACAGCATAAAAGAATAATTTAGAGTTAAGTATAGAAATTAACACTTCTAAGTTTTCTCCTGTAATAATTCGAGCTGTATCTAAGCACATATAGTCTCCATTTAAATCAAGAATGAAACTGGGTTCTTGTACCATTTCTTGAAAGATTATTTTTGGTCTAAAAAAATCCTCCCAATAATTTGCACCCCATCGTTGCAATGCATACCATTCATAGCGAATTCCCGTTTCTGCTTTATTACGATTAGAAAGTTCATGCTTATATTTAAGTAGGTGTCTAAATATTGCAGGATATTGATTTTCAAATACTTTTTCTGCATCCAAAGAAGCTCCTTTAATATTTGGATCATTATGTACTGGAAAATGCCATGGAATGAATAAAAGATATAAATCAGCAAAGTCATACCCATATCTTTTAATGTCTCTGCCGCGTAAAATAGGTCGTATGATTTCGACAGATTTCGGATCTTCAGCAATTAACTCTTCTTTCTTTTTTCCATCAATAATGAAGGCCTCATTATATCCAGTCAATATCCCACGATAGATATTAATATCCCAATCTTTCAATGGCGTTCCAACTGATTCTATTTTCTTTTTAATTTCTTTTTCAATAGATGATAGAACCACCCAACTTTCTGAAGAACTAAAATCTGTAAGAGTAGCAAACTGTCTAAAATAATCGCTCATTTCCTTGTTATTATTATTGCATAGAATTATTTTAGACAGTATAGGTATAAATTAAATCAAAATAGCATAATAATTTTTAACAACAAATACAATGATTTACGGATACATCAGAGTAAGCACCGACAAACAAACAGTAGAGAACCAACGTTTTGAAATCAATCAATTTTGCCAACACCAAGAAACGATAGTAGACAAATGGATTGAAGAAACAATCTCTGGTGCAAAAAATGTAGATGATAGAAAGCTGGGTAAGCTTTTAAAAAAGATGAAGAAGGGAGATATTCTTATTTGCTCTGAGCTTTCCAGACTAGGAAGAAATCTATTAATGATTATGGGTATTCTTAATGAATGCATGAATCGGGATATACAAGTGTGGACTATCAAAGATAATTACCGACTGGGAAGTGATATTAGCTCCAAAGTATTGGCTTTTGCTTTTGGCCTTTCTGCAGAGATTGAAAGAAATTTAATTTCTCAGCGTACTAAAGAAGCATTGGCTAGAAAACGAGCAGAAGGAGTCATTTTAGGAAGGCCTAAAGGAAGCAAATCTTCAAAAACTAAACTTACAGGACAAGAAAAGAAAATTCAGGAATTACTTGATAAAAAAGTATCATATTCTGCAATTGGAAGAATCTTAGGTGTACATAGATTGACTGTAAGTAGTTTTGTAAGCAGACAAGATAGTTTCAATTTAAATTAAATAAAAAGGTTCAGCATCTGCTGAACCTTTTTATTTATCTTATATAATTTATCCCTTCTCAATCAACCTCTCTAGCCTCACCATCATTTCATCCTTCTCCTTCAGCATCCTCTCATAAAGAGCAACCTTTTCATCATACAATTCTACAATTTTATCTATTGGATTAAATGTACAATTATAGTTCATTGCAGAAGCAACAGAGTTATCTTTGAAATCATGGAAAGTATTTGAAATGATATTGATAGCTTGTTCTTCATTAAAATTCTGAAACGCTTCCACCGGAATTTTCAATACTTCAGAAATTCTTTTTAGTAAAGGATCTTCAATAATTTCTTTCTGTTCCAGCAGAGAAACTTTCTTCTGGTTCCAGTCATCCCCAAGGTCAAGAGCTAATGCCTCCTGCTTGATGCCCAGCATTTCCCTGAATCGTTTTACATTTCGGCCTTGATGTATTTTATGTTCCATGATAAATCAACATTTATGAGGTTTAAATATAGAAAAATATTTATAAAAGTGATCTCTAAAAAACAGCATAATTAAGATTTATATCTCTTTTGTTACCTGCTTTCTCATTGGCCTTTGAGCGATCTTCTTTATTTTTCTTTTTATGAAGTCTTTTTTACATCAAAAATCTACAAAATATAAACCCCATTATCCCATTTTCATTATCTCATGAATGCCCCCTGAAAAGTTACTATGTCACCGCTTTTTCAAACCTCTTCCTTATTATATTTGGAAGGAACAAATCAAAAAACACGATATTATGGCACTAGACAATTTAATCAGTGTAAGTTTTTCTAAAAGTGATTTAGAAACTATTGACAAAGCTATTCAGGACATCCAAACTGTCCTTACAGGAAAAACCATTAACCTTACTCCGGACCAGAGACAACAGTACGGGAGAATTGCAGAGCAGAACAAGCTTTTCGTAAACAAAGCCAAAAGCTATATGGAGCAGTACGCACAGCATGTTCCGGGATTTCTGGACAAAGCAGAATTCGACAGGGATTATATCGCAAGAGAACAAATAGAACAACGGTTACAACTATTAGATTCGCTCACAGAGCAGCTGTCTGATACCAAAGTCTTATTGGATCATGACAATTACCACAATTCCATCAGTTTTTACAGAAACATCAGGTTCCTATCTGAAGAAAATGTTCCGGGTACCAATGTTGTCTATGAGGATATGAAACAGTTCTTTATAACAGCTCAACAACCCCAGACTGCCCCACCACCGGCCACCAATAATGACACCCCGCAAAGCTAACATTAAAATAACAGTTACATGACAAAGCACGTTTTCACGTGCTTTTTTATGTTATCCCCCTTCAACCTGCCCTTAAAGTCCCTCTAAGGATTTACATAAGTAGCTCCAGACCGTTAAACAACAACCTAGAGACCTTTCACAAGCCCCGATAGCCCGTTATGCAACCCGCGACACCCCCTTAGGTAAGGGGGTATCAGCACTTCACCAAGGGGTTAAAGACTCTGCAGAAGTGCCTATAGATCGGTATTGAAATACCTAGAGACACTTTGGAAATGGCTAAGCCCTTTTTAAGGGGTGCTTTAATCGCCTTTTATGCTTTCCCGTAGATGAGATTTAAATATTTTTACTATAATTGCCTGTTAAAACCTATAACCATACCAATACCCGACTTTCAAAGCATAATGCATTCTTGAGAGAATTGGGACTGGAAGAGATTTAAATTAAAAAAACTAATAAAAACCAAATGACTTTTCTAGAATTAGCAGAATTAGTAATAAAGGAAGAAAATAAACCTTTAACATCAAATGAAATCTGGAATATAGCTGTAAAAAAAGAATATGATCAACAGCTTAATTCTCAAGGGAAAACGCCTTGGGCCACTTTAGGAGCATTAATTTATGTGAATGTAAAAGACAATCCGAAGTCAATATTTTTAAAAACAGATTCAAGACCCAAAAGGTTTTATCTTAAAAATATGGAGGGTAAAATTGACCTTTACGAAAATACGATTCCAGAGGAACCAATAGTAAAAAAGAAGAAATTTGATTTTTTGGAAAAAGATCTTCATAAGCACCTGACATTTCATGCATATTATTATATGCAATGTTATACTAAAACGATAAATCATAATATTTCCAGTAAAAAAGAGTTTGGTGAATGGGTGCATCCCGATATGGTAGGATGTTATTACAGAACTCAGGACTGGAAAAAAGAAGTTGGAAATTTCAGCAATGCAATAGGCATTAGATCCATTGTTTTATATTCTTTTGAAATTAAAAGAGAATTGAGTTTTGCTAACTTGCGAGAAAGTTTTTTTCAATGTGTATCTAATTCTTCTTGGGCAAACGAATCATATCTTGTTGCCGCAAGAGTATCTGAGGATGAAGATTTTATGAATGAGCTTGAACGTCTTTCATTATCCTTTGGAATAGGAGTCATCGAATTGGATACTGAGGATCCCCATTCTTCTGAATTGATAATTCCCGCAAAGCATAAAAAGGATTTAGATTTTGAGACGATAAATAAGTTAGCTATGAACAAGGATTTCAGGGAATTTCTCGAAACTGTACAAATTGATTATACCAGCGGTAAAATTCACAATAAAGAATATGATAAAGTATGTGAACTTGAGGAATTGATAAATAAAGCACATTAATGATATGAAAAAAATGTTCACATTGCGTGGTGTTTCGAATACAGGTAAAACGACAAAAGTTAAACAAATTGCTCAATGGGTAATTGATAATTATCCTGTAAGAAATCCACATAATATAGATATTACTCAGGGCGAAATTTTAGGAACCCTTCAAGTTAATAAACTTCGTATTGGATTTATAAGTGCTGGTGACGATTTAGCTCAAGTTAAAAAAATTGAGAAATTATTAAAGGAAAATGATAATGATATTGATATTGTTATCAATGCTTGCAGAACTCGTGGTGCAGGCAGAAAATATTTGGAACAGAATTTCAATCGTAAAACTGGATGGCTGACAACAAATATATATGTGGAGAAACTCAATTCTTTAGTAATTAATCAGATACCTGCTAGAGATGCACAGATTATAGATGAACTAAAAACTTGGCTAACAGGTTTGGAAAAGCATTAATAGAAAAATCCTGAGATCACTCTCAGGATTTACTATTTATCTTGTATTAACTTCTCTAACTTATTAATCATTTGCTATTACTGTTGAAGTATTCTTTCATATGTAGAAGAAACTATTGAACGGAATGGAACCCATCAACTGATGTTATTCTGTAAAAATGGAGCTGGAGCAAACAGTAAAGGCAGCCCTTCTACTGAAGGTTTTGTTGTCTATAAAGATTCTCTACTGATGGTAACAGAACAGCCTTCGTTAAATGAAGGTATTGTATTGGAACGAAATAAAATGATTTCAGACGGAATATTACAACTGGAAAACGGGTTCTATAAACTCACCAAGGATTATATTTTTAATTGATCCTCAAGAGCAGCTGCCGCTACGTTGGCAAGATCTGCAAGTGGACCATTGGAATGGAAAACAGAGACAGGAATTCAGCTAAAAAATTTAGAAATATAATTGAATAATATTGCCGATGTAAACTTCCCTATTTTGTGCCCATTCTAAGTGATGGATTCTTCCATTTTAGCTTTCAAATCCAGAATCATTATTCATTAGAACATTTTTTTAGACTTACTGTTTTCTTCTTACGATCAAATGGGTTTTCTATTTCAATATTTTTTTTCAATTTCTTATGATAAAACCCATACCATGTTAAATTCAGTTTTGTTTCTCTGATAAATTCAATAATACCCACAGGTTTTTTATTATCCATATTATCCCAAACCTCCATATTGTCAGGTAAAGGAATTATTGGTGGAAAATCTGTAAAATACAATTCATACTTGTTAGTATCAATTCTCTTCAATTGGGTATTTACTGCAAATCGGCCGGGGATTAAAAATTGAGCATTAGTAATTGTTGAAGAAAGAGATACATGAAGATTTGATTAACAATCAGAAGACCATACACCATCAAGTTGTTTTAGCGGTATTGATACTACAACAGTTTGAGCATTTTTATTTTGATAAAAATTCATTTAAATCAAGCTGTTTAAGAGGTGTCTTTTTAGAGACTTCTTTTTTTATCCATTCTTCTTCCCCTGTTCTTGCACTAGTTCCTAAGGTTGCAATAAATATTTTCTCGATATACAGATTATTATTTTTGAAAAAAACTGGAATGACAACTTTTCTGAATATATTTTGATATTGATCAATAAAACTCAAGATTAAATTGAAAGCTTGATTGTTTTTCGTTTTTGTTTCAATATCTATATAATCACAGATAAAGTTTTTATTAAAAAAAATTACATTATTAGATTTTGCTTCGACATTATAACCTTCCGCTTTTTTTTCTACAATAATTATATCCTGATAATCACTTTTATTAAAATCTACTTTATAGCTCTTAGTTTGCCCGAGCTCATTTGAATCATTATTTGAAAGAGAAGTTGTATCTTCTTCCATACTTTCTTTTGACTTTAAAAAATACTTTTTACATTCCGGCAAGTCACAACCTAAAAGTATGGTTGTTTTACCATTAAAAAGGGATATATATGATCCCCCATTAATTTGTAAGTCATATTTTTTCCCTTTGTATAAATAATTATTTACATCAATATTACAGGGTGTAATTAAGTATGAAAAATGCCATTCATCTTCGGTGATAGATGTAGCTAAACTCATAATTTTATCTACATCATCACTATTAAGAGACCATATTTTATCTTTTTGATTTAATTTTTCTCCGGTTGAATATTGCCCTTCACATTTTGCAAAGTATGTTGTTACTTGGGTCTTTTTATTCTCATCTTTATCTTGTCCTTTACAAGATAAGATAACTGAAAATAATAAAGATAAAATTATAATATTTCTCATTATTTTAAATAGTCTTTAATAGCATTATATACAATTTGTCCTTCCCCAACTTCTTTTGCTGCTAGATGCTCATGACAGTCAATTTTACTTTTATCTAAGCTATAAAAACTTAAAAGTGCCATAACAAGACATGCTACAGATTTAGCTTGTTCCTCAGTTAAGTTTTCCCATCCAGCAACTGGATTTTGTCCCTTTAATCCTAATGTAGGTTTGCCATTTTTATCTACTGCAAAACCGACTACTTCAATTCCTACAGATTTTGAATTCCATCCAGCACAATGCCAAGTTATTTTTGATAAATTAGCTGTTTGAGTAATTACTCCATCTTTTCCAACAACAAAATGTGTCCCATAATAGTCTATACCTCCTTTTTTATTTTTTCTCCCACCTTTAAAAGCATTGATACAAGCCTGGGTAGTTCCTCCCGCTGTTCTGTGTAAAATTATTTTTTGAACATTTGCTTTTGAGTCTTTAAAATTTCCGTGCTCAATAACAGGAACATGGTTCTTCATAACTCTTACATGTTCTATAAAACCGTTTTTCACATCAAATGTTATACTACAAATACAATCATCTAAGCCATTTGGACAAAGTTTATTCTCTTTTGGTTTTTCTTTTTTATTTAGATTACAACAATTTTGAGGATATTGAAAAACTGTTTTTAATGCATTTATCGCATTAACCCGCTGATTATAGCCATTGATTGAGGATGATTTGGTTGCATTAGGTTTATTAACCATTCTGGAAGTATCAAAAATACTATCTTTATCAGCAAATGGATTAATATTTCCTTTATCATTATATTTCCAATACCATCCGCTTGACATGGCTGCTATTTCAATATTTGTAGAAACCAATTTAGGATTTTTTACAACATCATATCCGGAATTATCTTTAAATTTTTGATAATTTCCCTGTAATGTTAAATGTATAAATCCTCTACCTCTATAGGGATCATAAGAATATTCTTGATTTCTCTTCCCTTCTACACTTTTCATAAAAGCTCCAGTTTCATGGTAACATTGTCCTAAGAAATGTATTTTTCTAATACAGGAAGTTATTTCATAATTTTCAAAAGTTTTGTTTAATACTTCAGCAAATTTTTCATAAGATTTATCATCAAATTGCTCATGTCCACCTGTAAATAAATTGTCTTTGTTCCATTTATAGAAATTTTCCCCAGCTTCATCAAAAGTAGCTTTTCTCATTGCAATTACCATTTCTTTTAATTCCTTGGCATTAATTGCTCTATCACAAAAGCATGTACAATTATCTGTCTCCTTTTCCTCTTTTTTCTTTTCCTGTTTCGGTTCCTTAATGATCGCTGGACTTCTCCCACTCTCTACTTTTGTAGGCTCAGCATCTACACTCACAGGCATCACCTCAGAAGTCACAGACGTATCATGGTGTATTACTTCAATAAAATAATCCTGCCTTGTGCTATCAGTGCCGCCGTCTTTGGCTTTATCAAACATTTGCTTTGTAAGTTGTACATTATTAATGTAATTGTTATCACCAATTAAAACGCAATTTTTCTCAAAAATCAAATCATGAGTCCATTTGACATTATCTTCTTCCCATATTTTTACCTTTACTTTTTTGTCTCTCATCTCCTTAGCAACAATCTTTATTCTTACATTAGTTCCTACTTTCGAAGAATGGAGCCTGTTACCATTATTATCTACAAATTCAGCACTCAGGATCTTCCCTTGGGCATCATCATTCTTTTTTCCTCCTGTCGTTACGGGAAACTTTGGAGAATCCGGATTTGGTTTTAGCTTTTCAGACTTAGGTTTGGGTTTTGTTGGTGAGGGAATATGTCCTTTAGGCCATTCTCTTTTTCTTGGAGGTTCTGGGTTATGAGTAGGGTTAACTACATTTACATTGGAACTTGCTTTTTGTATATGTTTACTCACTACATCAGCCGTTACATAATATTCGTGAGTTGGTCCCTCGCTTTTATTTCCTGATGCAGTGCGTGCATTGGCAATCAATACAGCCATCGTGTAAAAAGGTAATCTGAAAACACCTTCTGCCATTCCTTTCTCGTTCACTCTACTAAGTACAGGAACTGGATTAATTTTGTTCAACGCATTTATTATAGGATTATGTCCTTCTCCCTGGGCATCATCTTCCCAAAGGGTAAAAGCAATATTCATCCCGAACATTTCTACACAATAGGCTCTTGCAATTATGGTATCTTGATAGCTCAGCTTTTTACCTTTTGGAATAGGTTTATAATTGGCATCCAGAAGCTCTACTCTGGTTATTTTAGGTTCTTTTGCTCTTTGCGGATGTACAATAAGCTCTGCATAGTCTGCTCCCTGGCGTGCAATGATCTTTATTCCTTTATGAAATAAGCTTTTCTGTCCAAAGGTAAAAGGTACAGTTTGTCCTTCTTTATCGCTTCCGCCTTTTCTCCAACCTGTTTTGGTCTCTACCATAACTTCCCAGTGCGTTTTCGGAACCTGCAATGGATTCTTGATGGGCTTGAGAGTATCCAGCCAGTCGTTTACTGAAGAAACGGAGTACATTTCTTTTGTTCCTATCACAGGTTTATCACTTCCTATGATGATAAGGTTTTTATTTTCTGACATTACATTTGTGTTTGTTTCATCCAAATATAGAATTTATCTACAACGTTAGATTTGTTGAAAACTTAATTAAATACACTGATAATCAAAAATTTAAATAAAAAGAAAATTGATTTGATATTCAACCTGAAGAAAAATATTGTAAAGTAGACTTTAGATGAAATACAGGGCGTATTTTGACAAATATTGCCCAGCCTTAAAATTATCTAAAACCTGTTCCTATTGAGTTTTCAATATTGAAAGAATTGAGTTCAAACAATATAGTATCATTGTAAGCTAACTAAAGTGTTTTTAATAAAAAATTATGTAACTTTTTATTTCGTCAAAATAACATTCATCGGCTAGCAGGAGATAATCTTCGATTTGTGGTTAAAATATAGTCAAACAAATGGCAGAAACAATCCAAGTTCACCAGATGATTTTCCTAAGTTCTACGCCATTCATAATACTTTAACAACCTTTATACCCTATCCCCAGATAAATTTTCGTTCTTTTGCAAAAAGTTTTAATTTTTACCATAACATGTCGAAGTTTGATGAAATCCGGTATTTTCACGACCAGGAAGTAAATGAAAAGTTACAGAGCATAGCCCGTGATCCCATGATGAAGGCACTGATGACCTTTACTTTTCCCGGTGTGGATGAGCAGGTTTGGCTGGAACAGTTTAAAGATGTTCATTCTATAAGTGATTTTCAGCATCAGTTTGTAGCCTATGCCGTTCGTCAGATTCTTGCCAAGAGTTCTGAAGGATTAACGACTTCAGGGTTTGATAAACTTGATAAAAACACTTCTTACCTTTACATTTCCAATCACAGAGATATTGTACTGGATACTTCCCTGCTCAATCTGGTTCTGCTGGAAGGAGGCTATGTTATGACGGCTTCAGCTATTGGAGATAATCTTGTAAAAAGAAAATTTTTAAATGTATTAGCTAAGCTAAACCGTAATTTTTTAGTTCAGAGAGGACTTTCCCTTCGTGATCAGCTTACAAGTTCACAGGTGATGTCCGAATACATTAAGGAACAATTGCTTCAAGAAAACCGCTCCGTATGGATTGCCCAGCGTGAAGGCCGTGCTAAAGACGGAAATGATGCCACTCAACAAGGGGTTTTAAAAATGCTTGCTATGGCAGCCGGAGACCAATTTCTGATAGATTATTTTAAAACATTAAAAATTGTTCCTATCTCCATCTCCTATGAATATGATCCTACAGATTCCTTAAAAATGCCTCAATTGCTGGCACAACACAGGGAAGAGGAATATGTTAAAGGTAAAAACGAAGATTTTACGACAATACTCAGCGGAATTTTAGGACAAAAGAAAAGAATTCATATACATGCCGGTGATGTTATTGATACTGAACTGGATGATATCGCCGCTACGATTGAGAATAAAAACAAGCTGCTGCAGGCTATTGTACAGTTGATTGATGATTCTATCATTCAAAATTACAAGCTTTGGCCTACAAAATATATAGCTTACGATCTGATCAACAATACAGACACCTATTCTTCACACTACACTGAACAGGAAAAGCAGTTGTTTATCCGAAGACAGGAAATGCGTATTGATCCGTCTGATCCTGTTTCCAAAGAATATTTCATGGCTATGTATGCTAATCCTTTGGTGAATAAATTAAAGGCGGAAGAAAAGTAGTTTTTTAAACCACAGATTTTCTCAGATCTACACAGATTTTAATACAAAAATTTCGAAATACTTGAAGATATTTTTTTAGCCACTAATGCACTAATGAATAAAAAATTCGTGAATTAGTGGCTAACTTTTATACAGCAGCTTAGAAAGAATCAATGAAATTGGATTCAACCCTTTGCTTCCTAAAATACGCCAGCAAGATTATAGAAATCTTTGCGTGAAAAAATTTAGCAATTAAGAACAGTGAAGATTTTAAGGAAAGTTATGATTCATCAGCTAGACTTATTCGCTTAAAAACATTAATGGTCCATTTTTTTTAAAAAACCACAGATTTGTTCAGATCTGCACAGATTTTAATATAAAATTTCGAAATACTTGAAGATATTTTTTTAGCCACGAATGCATGAATGAATAAAAAATTCGTGAATTAGTGGCTTTTAATATTCATTTGTTTAGAAAAATCTATTCCATACAATTCTCGCTTTAATACATAGAAAACTCATCTGCAGGATCTGAAAAATCTGCGTGAGAATAAATTCATAAACACCATTCAGACTAGATCAGAAGCACTTCTATTTACGGGTTCCCGTAATTTTCTTCTGCTCGTTGTTTGTAGTTTCGAACATTATAAAACAGCATGTTTTTATAAGCTTATTCAACAAAACAACGAATACATTATGAATAAAAAAACGACTCCTGCAGATCTCTTTTTGGGAATTCTTGCTTTATTACTGATCAGTGTAAGTTTTTATCAGACCTGGCTGGGTCTGCAACAGATTTTTGGTCCGGCATCATTTGTCATTGCTTTAGTTCTATCATTGCTTCTCCTGTTCCTTTGCTGGATGTTGAGAAATGCAAAATTGGAAGGAAAACCAACAGGCAGTCTTGTCTGGATCTACATTTTCATTGCTTCTTTTTGCTTCATTGCTAATTTCAATGCCTTGTATACAAGGTTTATGAAAACGGATATTTATACCGACGAACTTCGGGATATTAATAAAAATTTCACGACACTAGAGAATGATGTGGAATCAAAATTAAGTTATAAATACAATAAAGCGACTACTCAAAATATTGAGATAAAGAAGAAACAGATGATGGAGCAGATCAAGGATCCCGGAAATAAAGGAATCGGAAGCAGGGCTCAGCTATTGATCAAGGATATAGAGAGATTAACGGGTCAAAAGGTTGATTTTCTGACTCCTGTAGGTGAAGATTATGAAGATCTTGCGGAAAGAATGGGAAAACAGATTGATAATATAGTTTCGGATTTATCTCCTGAGGAAAGAGCGCTGAAATCGGATATCAATACTGCGGCTTTCAAATGGAATAAAACAATTCAGGATCTTCTTCTTTTATCAAAAAAGGAAAAAGACGGATTGTCCCAAGGGCTGATTGATGAATCACTTTCGGATTACAATAAACTGGGAAGCCGTGCCCAGACGGTTCTTGGAAATGATAAGATACATTTTGAGCCTATTGTTTCAAAAACACAGCAGGTGGGTAAAATCGGGTTTGCTTTTGAGCATGCGATTAAAAATTTCGGAATGTATCAATTTGTAGTGCTGGCTGGTTGTATTCTGCTTGATTTTGTAATCGTTATTATCATTTTACTGGTAACGGATTCAGGAAATTATAATGGAAACAACAACAGAAGTGTATTTAATAATAAAAGAAGCGGTAAAACCATCATCCCTAATAACTAAACTATGGAAACTCAAGATCATTTAAAACCTCTGAATTTTGAAACGGAGGAAACTTTAAAACCTCTTTCGTTTGATTTTCAAAATGATACTAAGGAAGATTTTGTTCCGATTGCAAAAACGATTTCCAACGATATCAAGAACAAGGAAAGTAATTTTGTATTCTTCTTTGGAACTGCCGAATCAGGAAAGTCTGTGATTCTATCGTCAATGCTTTATTATTTGAGGTCATATGCCGGAGTCTTAAGACCTAAGCTTGGAACCCCAAACTCTAAGGAAGCTAATGTTCTTCTTTCTGATTTCTTTGAAAACATAAGGCAGGGCGTTCTTCCGAACAGAACGACAAGGGATCAGGTAACCCGTCTGGATCTTGTTTTTGAACCGAATAACAAATCAAAAAGAGTGGTTCCTATTGATCTTACTTTTCTGGAAACTTCCGGGGAAAATCATAATGATATCAGACGAGGAGGAAACTATCACAGCAGCATAGAGACTTTCCTTAATGCGAATATTCCTCTTACATTCATTATTGTGACGAGCTATGAGTCTGCTTATAAGGACGATTCTTTAATCAATGAATTTCTGGATGAGCTGGAAAGAAAAGGGAAAAACTTAAAGTCTGTGAATGCTATTTTGGTGATTTCCAAATGGGATAAATCCGGAAGGATGGATGTGGAAAGTGCTGAAGCGCTGGACAGTTTTATCTCTGATCATTTACCAATGACTTCACAGCGTATTGATACGTATGGGCTAAGTAAAACCTATTACACAGTGGGAAGTGTTCAGAATGCAACCGGAAGTGAAAGAATCAGTCTGTTGAATCTTTCTACGGCTGAGGTACTTTCAAAATGGCTGTACAGAAGCATTGTAGGCTACGATCTTGATTATGAAGGAACATTTTGGGAACGTTTAAAATTTAGCTTTACAAATTAATGAGCAGTACTTATTTTTTCTCGGCATTTGGTACGTTCGGAAACCCGAATGGCTTCAGACAATCTTTTTTTCTGGGCGGAAATAAAGCGATAGCGAAAGAGATCAGAACGTTTGATTTAAAAACTGATGCTATTAAACTGTTTCCGCAAACCAGCATTTATTCAATACGGAAGGATTATGCCGGCGGATGTAACCTCATCTCCTACTCTGTTTATACATTTGCTAAGGAACAGAATTCGGACAGAGGCGGAACGTTTATTGGTTCAAGTCTTCTTTTTGTTGATAAAATAACGTCAGAAAGTCTTATCATCAATACCCTGAACGATTTTCACAGTAATCTTGAGAAAAGTAATGTGCAGGACGGAATTATTACCATCAATCATTCTGATCAGTTTTCCATTCATAAGCCTATGGATTTTGATAAGATCGGTTTTAATATCCGGGAGATGGAAGATCTTAATTTTACTCAAACCAGCAATAATTATCTCGTGGTTTATTGTGAAACGAATGCAGCACAGTTGCAGATTTTTTTTAATCAGGCTTTTGAGCTTCTGAACATGTATGATACAATCTATTTTACACAAAGCCACGAAATTGGTGAGTTTGTAAGGCAGAAAGGAATTTTTAAAATCGTTGACGCCAATGGTTTTAAGAAGGAAATTGAGAATCTTCATGAGGAAAGACTTCGGGCAATTCAAAATTCTATTGCTGATCTTGAAAGGGAAAAAGAAAGTTTAAAGGATGAAAAAATACAACTTCTGGAACTCCTTAACAGCCAGGTTTCACAAAATGAAAAAAGACATCAGGACAATGAAACCAGGATAAAGGAATCTAAAAACGGAATTGAGATCATTAGTAAAGAATATGACCAGTATTCAAAGAAAATAGATGAAGTAATAAGTTTCCTTACAACTGAAGGAAAGGTAGAGTCTGCGAAAAAACGACATCAGGAGAATAAACGGTCATTTGCCAATACCATCAACCAAAATAAGGGTATAGAAACACTTCCTTCTTTATCATCCGTTGCAAGAACTCAGGAAAATCCCCGAAACAATTTACCTTATGGAAAAGACATTGCAGAGTTTTACAGCTCAGGCAGAAATCAACCTCAAAAAGAGTTCAGATTGGATGGTTTTAAGGTGGCTACGTTAATTTTATCATTGTTATTAATTGCAACATTAGTGGTCTGCTTTATGTGGATGCCGAAAGAGTATGTAAAGGTATTTTCTCTATCTTAATTTTACTATTATAAAAATGAAAACCACCTCAACTGAAGTTGAGGTGGTTTTTTAAATTGATGTGTATAAAAGATTTACTTTACTATTTTCACTCTCATCCCTTCTGAATGAGCGCCCATTGCCGGAGCATACATGTTCTGGAAGGAAGTGATTCCGTTTGAAAATTCGCCTGCATTATTGGCTTTTACTTCGTATTCGAAAACATAGGTTCCTTTCGGTAAGTCATTAAAAAAGAAATGAGTGGCAGCATCTTTGGTGCTTTCATAGTATCCCGCTCCGTTCTGCCATTTGTAGGTAGAAAGAACATTCACCGGCTCAAAACCACTTGCCCGCATGTCTTTGAGATGAATATACTGCATATGTTTATCGGTATGGATCACGATTCTGACAACAACTAAGTCTCCTAATTTAATTGGAGTTTCTGAAGTCACTTCTTTAAGCTTACCTTCTTTTCCGTCAAACATTTTCAGGAAGAGTTTCTTTTCAATGGAAACATTGGAAGAGTTGTTTGCCATCACTTTGTCCATATTTTCATAATACAGTCGGTACATTCCGCCCCATGCTACTCCGGGGCTGTTTTTTTGAATCTCTAATTTCCCTTTCTCCGGAGTGATGTCTTTCCAATAGTAAGATTTCTTAAAAAATCCTGCTTCTGAGGTTTTTGATCCGTCATGGGCAGGGAAAATAGTTTCGTTTCCTAGTTTCATGGTAATTCCTTTTTCTGCATCCAGCCATGATTTCCCGTAGTTCAGCAGTGCGTAGACCGCTTCAGTAGTAGATTTAGTAGTTCCCCAACCTTCTGTCTGTTTATTTTTTAAAAGCCAGACTTTCATTTCTTCTACACTGGCTGTGTCTTCCGGTGTAATCTCTGAAAAGGCTTCGATAAGCATTGCCTGAGTTTCAATAGGTGCCTGATACCAATACCAACCGGAATAATTATTCTCCCAGTACATTCCGTTTTCTTCGGATTTTCTTGAAGTTTTCTTCAGGTCTGCAATACATTTTTTAGCTAAATCATGATAGCCGTAGCGTTGTAGTAGTGTTGCAATCATTACCTGATGATAGAGACTGTATTCTTTAAAATCTTTTGTATAGGTATTGGCTAAAGTAGGAAGTATCTTTTTCAGCTCTGCCGGAATTTCTTTTTTCGTCCAGAAGCTTCTATAGTAAAAATAGGCAGAATAGTCATTGAGATCTAGTTCCTTGTTTTCTTTTTGATTTTTAGCCAATTGCTCTTTGTATTCCTTATCCAGATAATCAACGGTATTTCTAATAACACGGTTGATTTCGTTGGTGAAATACTCACCGGATTGTCCTTTCAGCATTTTGTCAAGCTTTCCAAAGCCTGCAAGAACGTGTCCGGAAATGGTTTTATCTTTACCGCCACCCGGAAACCATGAAAAGCTTCCATCAGGATTTTGACGGTCTACCAGATCGCGTTGGGCTTTTTTAAGATCGCGTTGCATTTTGTTCAGATCAAAGAACAGAGAAAGCTGTTGCATCTGCTCGTTCTGATCTTTAATGGTACTTAGCCAAGGAGTTTCTCCTATAAGAATGGCTTTAAGGTTTTCATTTGCTTCCAGAGGATTGGATGTCGTTTCTTTGGCATTCCATTCGTCAAATATCTTCTTGATCTTCGGGGATGAATTCATAATGTATGTTGAAAGCATATTTCCGTACAATCTGCTGAAAAGCTGCTCAGAACATTCGTGGGGGAATGATCTTAAATACGGAATAGACATCACAGCAAACCATAGCGGATTGGAAGTAAGCTCTACGCTAAGGTTAAAATTTGCAGCTGAAGATGAGGTATTATTTGCCAGTCCTTCCATCGTATAGGTTTTATGCTGTCCTTCTTTGATGGAAATCGGAATGGTTTGTGTCACCAGCATTCTGTCAGAAAGTATTGGCAGTACATTTTCTTCTCCGTCTGAAAAGTCTTTGGTTTTGGCAAGAATTTTATAACCCACATGGTCTATTGCATAAGGAACTTTAATTTCCCAGCTTGCCTGTGTTGATCCTTTGGCTGCCACACTGATTTTTTTGAGAGAATTGGTATTCAAAAATGCGGAATCTAATGGCTGGGATGTTTTGGGATCAAAAAGGTACAGCATCATGTCTCCTTTGAGTTCTTTGCCTGACAGGTTATCAATTTTTGCTGAAAGTTCGATATGATCTCCCTGTCTCAGGAACCTTGGTGGATTGGGAGTTACCATAAGTTCTTTCTGAGTCTTTGTTAAGAATTCTGCGGAGCCTGTTTTCAGGTCTTTGGTGTGTGCGAAGAGGATCAGTTTCCATTCTGTGAGGGCTTCAGGGGTATTGAATTCCAGTGTAACGTTTCCTTCTGCATCGGTATAAAGATTAGGGAAGAAAAATGCTGTTTCATCCAGATTGGTTCTTGCTTTTACTTTTTTGAGCAACTCTTCTCTCACTGCTCTTTTAGAGGTCACAATATATGCTCCGCCTGAGGCTTCACTTCCATATAAAGCTATTGCTTCAGCACTGTTCAGTTTTTTAATCTCAGCAATTTCCTCTTCGGGAATATTGTTTTTCATTGGTTTCCCATCAATCACATATAGAATTGGAATATTTTCAGATTTTTTTCTTTGATATCCCAAAACTACAACTTCTTGAGCTACTGCATTAGCTGCTACTGATTTTGTAATGTATGCCCTCCTTACAATTTTAGCCACCGTATATTGAAAATAAGGTGATTCCGGGGTAGGAAACTTATCTGACTGAATAGGATATCTGTTGTATATCTTATCATTATTAATTGAGTTAAAAGAAGTCAGTCCATCAAAGAAATCATCCGCTTCTATACGGTAGGGATCATAATCATCATAGCTATCATATGAATAAGGGGTGTAACGGGTAAAGCGGTAATCATTTTTGGCAAATACATCCAAAGAAGCATCATACATGGAAGCCAATACTTCTGCATTGATCTTTTCTTTATCTTTTCCTTTAATGGTAAGAATCCATTTCTCCGGAACTCCCGGCTGAATTCTATCGCGGAAAACCTGAGTGGTAATTTCCAGGTCACGATTGATATTTTCTTTGATCTTAAATTCTGTATTTCCTTTTGTATAATCATTGTCATGCACAAAATCATAATCCAGAAAGAGTTGTTTTTTCAGATCGGTATCGGTTACTGTAAATGTAATATTTACTGACCCTTTATTCATAGCAATCTGCTGATAGTCTTCTTTCTTTCCGTTTCGGATGAAACGATAATTGACAAAACCTTCTTTGAAATCTGAATAGAAAGTAACTTTTGCTTTTTCTCCTACCTTATACAATTCTTTATCTGTACGGATCCCGAAAAATGAAGGTTTCCCGTTTCTGAATGTTATATTATCAAAAACTTCAATTATTTTAAAGGCTTTAATGGTATCATGATCTACAATAGATTCTGCTTCCACAAGATATTTTCCTGGTTCTGGATTTTTCTTGAGTAGAATGGTTCCGGTTTCTTCAGTATTGAATGATTTTGAAAAGAACAGTTCTCCCTTCTGAGTCTTAGAGTTATCATTTTGCAGATAGCTTAGATGTGGGAAGTAAACATCAAAAAGTTCTTTGTCATAAGATGAATATGATAAAGCCTTTTCTTCAGTATTTCCGGCATAATAGGCTCTGTTTTCTTCTTTTTCGGTAAACTTAGGTAAAATGATCTTTTTTTCTTCCGGAATTCTGGTGATGGTAAGGTTTCCTTTGCCGTTTATTTTCTGATCATTGAGGTTGCTCATCGAGATTTTCAGAAATTCCCATTCATTCTGAAGCACAAGATTAGGCATATCAACATTGATCTTCGCTTTTACCTCTCCGATATTGATTTTAATCTGTCCGCTCTGTGATTCTCCATTGACATCGGTTACATAAAATGAAACGAAATACTGATAATTTCTTGTATCATCATTGGTTTTTTCATCTGCTTGTGCATGAAAGGTAATATTGAAATTCCCGTTGCTGTCTGTAGTAGTTTCTCCATGAGTAATATCAGTTTCTCTTTCGTTAAAATGTGGGTAATAATACCTTTGATAATAATTTCGCCAAAGGCGGATTCTCTTTCTCTTAACTTCATATTTCACAGTTGCTCCAGGAATATCAGCGCCTGAAAAAGCTTCTGCCTTCCCGCTTACTTTTACCTCTTCCTCCAACTTGTAAGCTTCTTTCACCGGATTGACCACCACCCGGAATTTTGGTCTTTTATATTCTTCTACTTTAATATATTTACTTCCAAGGACTATGTTATTCTCCTCTTTATCTTTCTGTTCTCCAAAATCAGCTTCCATACTTATATAATAATTTCCTGTAAGCCCTTGTGACGGAATGATAAAGGCTCCGGTAATACTTCCGAATTCATTGGTAACAGCCTCAGCTTTTGAAATATCCTGGTAATTGGAATCTTTTAAAGTCACCACTACCTTTTGTTTTGGGAGAATTCCTGTTTTCTCAAAGTATTCCTGCTTCAAAATGCCTTTGTAGAACATTTTCTGCCCGGGACGGTAAATAGCACGGTCTGTAAAGATGATAAAGTCTCTGTTGACCGGTTCTTCAATTGGCTCTTCCTCTTTTTTTACATTTCTTACTTCATTGTAATTATAATCAATAACAAAATACTTTTTCAGTTGAGGAAAATAAATAATGCTATTGTCATATTCCCTGTTTTTTGATTTTGGCAAAGAGAAAATTCCTTGTTTATCAGTAGTTCCGTTTCCAGTTCTGATCAGTTGATTGTCTTTTTTCCTGTTCTTATAATCATGTTCATAATCATAGACGTTCTGATACATTATATATTCTGAATTGTCAATAGCTTTTCCGGTTTTAGTATTGATCGCCTGAAAGGTTACTTTTGTATCGTCTTCAAATCTTTTGACATAAAACAAGTCTGAAACCGCAAACATCGTGGAACGTTCTGAGTCTTCAGAAACAGAATTCATTTCATACAAACCCTCTTCCAATGGCGGAAGAGCAAGAATCGTCTTATGAAACCTGTAGTCATCAAACTTCTTTAAAGGGAAAATTTCAGTACGAAAGCTATGTTCGTCCAACTCATTATGAATAAAGGAAAACAGTTTTTCTTCCTCATGAAACCCTCTCCATAACGGTTCTTTATCAAAATCTATAATTCCTGATTTTTTTACCAGTTCTATTTTTACCTTGTCTGTATTTTTATAAGTCGTTTCTAGGGGGATATATTCACCGGGAAGGTTTCTGGTTGGGAGTTTGATGCTCATTGAAGAACCTTCGAGTTCATTGATCAATTTTTTACAATGATTACTCCAATCTGAGGACGGGAATTTATCAATTGCTTTCTGGCAGGTCTTGAAGGCATTGAGAAAGCTATTTTCTTCATTTTCATATTGTAAAAGACTCGCTGCCTGATACAACAGATAGGCTGAAAAAGGTTCTTCAGGGAAATTAGCAGCCAAGTTCTGAAGTTCTTTTGCCTGTTTTTTGGAATCGCCTTCTATTTCAGTACTTTTCAGATAAAGCAATGCTGTTTTATCCTTGTCATTGGCATGAAACAGATTTAAATTCTCTTTAATCGAAGCTATTTTTTTCTTTGCAGATTGGTCATAATCAAATGGTAACTCATTTAAAAATTTAAGATAATTCGTTGCAATGAGATCGTATAATGTAGGTTTATACTTTGCAAATTCCAGTCGGTCAATAATCTCACTCCATAGTTCTGTTTTTTCAGCCTGTAAAACAGATTTATCGGTAAGCGCGCTGGTATAAAGTCTGTCTGCTTCTCTATAAAAATCATTGACTCCCCATTGTTTGTAATCTTCCGGAAGCTGATCAAGGGGTGTAATATCATTCTTATTTGAGGTTCTTCCATAAAAGGTAAGAGAAGAAATATAAATATTGGCAAGATAATATTGAAAAACAGCTTTCCGCAACCCTTTGGATTCGTTTATTTTTTTTCGGAAAATCATAATCTGATCATGCTGTGATTCTATATATTCTTCTTCATCTAAATCATCTTTCTCCAAATCACCTTCATCTACCATCGTCAGAATTTCTTTCTGAATGGAATCTCTTAAAGACATTCTGGAATCTGAAGGTTGATTCTTCTGTAGTGAAACTTTAAGCTGCGACTTATTGCTCCGCTTATGCACAGGAATTTGCGAAAACAAATAAGTAAACGACAGCAATGATATAATACAATATATTTTGAATGAAAATTTCATGAAAATCAGTTTTAAAATGGAAAAATTATTCCTGAACATAGTTTGGAATTTCAATAAGGTCGCCTGTAGTTTTCGGAATAAAATACCCGCCATTTTCGCGGAGTATCATATATTTTCCGGGAATAAGGCTTACATAAATGAGTACAGATTCCTTGTCATTGGTCTGTATTTTTCCCGATGAAGAATTCTGTATTGTTTTACCCATAAATTCAGGAGATGAAAAGTATATATATTCTGTGAAGGGTTTATTTTTGAAATACGGATTGATCCATTTTCTTTTACCAAATTTTTGAAAAATCTTTTCTATGGATAAGGGTTCAATTTCAGAGACGGAAACAATAGAGGTTTCTGTATTTTTATATTCCTGCATGGGTTTCCAAGCTTTTTCATTTTGGAAATCCCTTTCTAATCTCATCGTTTGTAAACCATTTTCTGTAAAAAACCGATACTCAATTTCTCTATATACGTCCTTTGTAGGATGTTTTTCAATAAAATTGACAGTTCCACGATGAAGAATAATGTGACTTACATTTTCCATGGTAACGTTTGAGAACGGGAAGCTTTTGTACTCTCTATAAAGCGGTTCATCTACCACTCCACTTTTTTGAGTTCGGTAATAGAAACTTTTACCGTTTTTCAAGTTTTTACTGGAAATATAATAGGATGTGCTATCCAGCTTCTGAACAAGATTACCATCTTTATCAAAGTTCATTTCCAATATACATTTACCGTTGCGATAGGAGTATTCAACGGCTGTTTTCAGATTATGTTTCCAGTAATAGATCTGCTTGTATTCTGAGTTTTTTTCTTCTTTCTCGGGAAGCTGAACCATATCGTCAGACTGAGTTTTTTTATTATATGAACGATATCCATTTCTGGAAAACAACGTCCCTACAACTCCTGATTGAATATAGCCGTCTTTATATATGGCTTCTCCTAAAATACTTCCATCCGGTTTATATTCAATGGTCTTACCTACTTTTAAACTGTCTCCATACTGAATGGTTTTCCAGACTTTGCCATCATCAAAGTAATACGTCAGTTTTTTTTGTGCTGTCTTATTGATATAAGAAGTTCCTGATGCATCCGTCTGATCCTGATAAAACCAAAAGACATCTCCAACTTTGTTTTTTTCATCTCCAGTCACAAAATATCCCTGCATCTGAGGTGAATCTCCTTTTACATAATGATCCTGAATCAGTTCCATGTTCCCTAATTTAAGAAGAGGGAGGCGACGGTAATATTTTGCGTTGCTTTTTTGCGTTTCCTTCCAGTCTGAATCAAAATAAACGGTTTTATTTTGTGCAAAAAAATGGGTTGGAATATATAATATACTAAGAAGTAAATATCGTTTTTTCATCATTAATTTTTCGTTTTCTGGTGTTGATTTCCCTCGATTGAATACCTGCAAGACAATCAGAGTTTTTTCTGTACATATACTGAAACAACTTTCCCGTTCCCGTCATAAGTGGTGACTTTTCCTTCGCAGTTTTTGTTCAGGGTTGAAACAGATTTATATTGTATTTTTCCATCGGAAATTGTACTGAATATATCTTTACCGCCAATATTTTCAGTGGTATTTTCAGAAATTATTTTACCTCCTTTTTCTTCTAAAACCAGTTTTGAGTACATTCTTTTAGTATCAGAATTATATTGGTATAAGCTCTTGCTTTCTGTCTCATCATCTACCATTGATTTCTCATTTAAAACCCGTCCCAGTTGATCATAGGTATAATATATTTTTCTTTTAAGCTTGCTTTTTTTATCAAAATCGGCTTTCTCTATGACCTGTCCTTTGGTATTCAGATGGAATTCTTCTCTGGAACCGAAATTGATATCATGAACAATAAACTGATCTGGGAGATATTTAAAATTCAGTTTCATCTCTCTTTTACCGTTTTGATTGTAATATGCTATTGAATCCAAAAGCCCTGTATTTCCAAGGTAATACTTCTGTGTACTTTCAATTCCATCCCGCAGATATTCATAGCTTAATACTCTTCCGTTTCGATAGGTCACTTTAGAGGTATAGCTTATTTCTTTTTCCTTTGCATCTTTGTAAAATACCGTTTGATAACGTCCATTACACATTCCGCTGTCTTCAAAAAAAGGAAGAGGATAATAAATGGTATTGCTTTGATTAATGATCCTGTCAGCATATTTCTGATCAGGAATAAAAGGAATTGCCCAAATGGAATCCAGAATACTTTTTGTTTCTTTTTTTATTATTTGGGATTCTTTTTGAGATTGCCCAACCTTTTTCAGCTCTTCAGGCATATATTTTTGAACCAGACGTTCATATTTCTTGGTATTGTATTCGATAATCGGTTCGTTTTTTCCGTCGAAAAGAATCATCGCTGTACGTTTTGGAAGCTTTTGAACATCTACAAACCAAGTTATATCTCCATTTGAAAACGTAAAGGTCTTGGCATTGGTTCGTCCTACCATTACGCGTTCGGTAGCTCCTCCAAACTGTGTATAGATCTTATCAGCTGTATTCTTATGATCATTGATTTGATTTTCTGAAGCAGTCCTATTTTCATTTTCTACGAAGAAAACGGCTTTTGTAGGTTTGGAGATTCCGAAATTGGCTTTATCTTCTGAAGTCGCTATTCTGATCATCTTTGGTGAGCAGGAATATACAAACAGAAAAAGCAGTACAGAAAAGAGCGTTTTAAGTTCTTTTGTACACTTAAACATGAAATAATTGGATTTGGTGTTCATCATTATTAATCTTCTTTAAAAATACAAAAAATAGGATGAATAGAATCCGAATAGTAATTTCCGGCTAAAAAACGTGTTTGAAAAGGTCATGAATCGGATAATTTCATTCTTCCTCCTTTCTGTTCCCATCTTCCCTAATCCTCAAAACTCAGCATAAAATATTATCTTCGTAAAAAATTTGACAATATGAAAAAAATGATATTTCTGGCTTCTGCCGTGCTTGTACTGAATTCCTGTGTGGTAAGAACTGCTACAAAAGTAGTTTCCGGAGCGGTAAGTGTAGGCTATAAAGCGGTAAAAGGAACCGTAAACGGAATAAGCTGGGCGGTGAGCAAAGCGAAAGGTAAAATATCTGAAGACCGTCTGGACGGGACCTGGAAGGTTGTAGGTGTTTATAAAGGTTCTTTTGAAGATTTTTCGAAGGATCAGAATCCGGAAAGTACATTTACTTCTGACTGTACAGAAAGCTTTGATCAGATCATTTTTAAAGCTAAAAAATCCAAATTTAAGCCTGTACATTGCAGTTCTGAAAAGGAAGACTGGGTAAAATACTCTTTGGAATTCGGGAAAAACCCTATCACGAAGGAAAAAGAAAACTATATTGAATACAATTCCAATAATTATATTTCCGTTATTGATGTCAATAATAAAACAATGGTTTTGGAAGGAAACCTGATGCCTAAACTGGCATTTTCTGGTGCAAAATTATACCTTTTGGAAAAGGTGAAATAAAAATTACAAAGCCTGTCCTTCATTGTGAAGACAGGCTTTTATTTATTATAATTTTTTCTAAAATGCGAAAAACAACACTTAATTTTTTTTTTCAAACAGATAAAACTCAAACTATACTACTGAAGCAGATCTAATTCAATGTTATTATTATCCTCTTTTATTGTTTTTTTCATCTGCATTTCTCTTTCCCTGATATAAGCACTTTTGTCTACCATTGTTCCATTCATGTTTACCTTATCCAGATCATGAAGTGTAATTTTCAATGACTTAGCAGGATCTTTTCTGGATTCTAAAAAGAGCTGTTTGTATTGGTCTAAATCAATATCCATTTTATCTCCAAAGTCAAAGACAAAATTTCCTGTAGGAGATATTTTTTCAATTTCCTGATCTGAAAGTTTTTTGATTCCCACCAAAGTAAAAGAATGGCTTCCTGTAGAATCTTCTATTTTCAGGATCATCCCCGGAAGACCCCTGAATTTATAAGGACCATCTTGCACAGGAATATCTGCACAAAACCAAGCCGTCCATTTTCTGCCACCAAAATCAGCTGTTGCTTTCTGAACGTTATATCCTTTAACTGTATTCTTTTCGAGATGAACAGACCATTGCATAAGCCGGTTATCTGACACATTATATTTAGTTCTTCCCATTCTGGTAACGAAAAGCTGTTTACTTTCAGAATAATCTTTAATGACAGTATATTTAACCGTATTACTTTTAGAAGCTGCCAATTGTGGTATATTTTCAATTTTTCCTGTTGCCTTCATCTGCTTGTCAAGAATCGCTTGAGCAACAGAGTCATTCTTAAAGGTTTCCCTGCTATAATACTTAGAAAATTTAGGCATAATATCAAGGTACATCAGTTCTGATTTTTTACTTTCAAGATTAGCAGAATCCGGAATGTATTGATATTCGTATACGAATCTCTGATTTTGAGAAAAGGCATTTACAAACAGAAACAATAAAATAATCACAAGTAATTTCCCTGGATACAACATAACTAAAACTATAATAAGAGTAATATCAAATATAAGATTTCACTTAAAAACAGGAAAATTAAATATCATTATTTACTGTTTTCTATATTCACAATTTTCTTTCCTTCTTCCCCCAAATAATGCAGAACCAGTTTTTCATAGACTTTGTATCCGTCATCTACATTGGTAAAAATGAGAAGCCCTTTCCCTGATTTTGGTAAGATAAAAGCAATACATCTTGTTCCTTGGTCTGCACCGCCATGAGATAATGCATAGTCTTCGTTTCCGAGATCATAGATTTCAAAGCCTAATCCGAAGTATTTATTTTCTTTGGTTTTTATCTGTTTTCTGATCATTTCCCGGAATACATCTGACATCAAACCTTTTCCTTTCATCACATTCACCATAAAGTTTCCATAATCTTCTATTGTTGTGTGCAAATCATCGGCAGCATTGGGTGTTTTATTTTTTTCTGTGGGATATGATATTCCTTTTTCATTGTATCCGATGGCAAATCTTTTTTCATCAATATGCTGCCCCCAAATATACCCTGTATCGTACATTTTATAAGGTTGAAAAATCAGTTCCTGAGCAAGTTGCTCCAATGATTTCTTGAATTTGGCTTCCAATGCTTTTCGCAGATATTCAAAACCTTCTCCCGAATATTGATATTTTGTGCCGGGTTCAAATTGAAAGTTCAATTTTTTGTCTGTATTCATCCATCTCCAATTGGGGAAGCCTGTTTGATGGCTAAGAATAATTCGTGTGGTTAATTTTTTATGTTTTGGATCATTTGAAATGTCTGGATCTATCCAATATTTATCTAAAGGTTCATCCAATTTCCATTTCCCTAAGCTTATCAGACGCAATGCAACCATTGCAGTCACAGGTTTGGTAAGAGAAGCAACGTTGAAATAAGTATTGTAAGGGGCTGGAATATTTTCTTTACTATTTCCAAAGACTTTTACCTGTTTCAACTCTCCTGATTCTATAATTCCCAGTCCAAGGGTTGGAATTTTATTTTCCTTCAACCAGCTTTCTATTTGCTGATCATTATTAAAAACAGTTTTTTGATCTATTGATTCTTTTGCGTGATGATCAAAACTTAAAGATCTCGTTAATTTCCATTCTCCGTTTTCAAGCAACCAAAGATTGGTAAACTTAGCTTCTCCGACTAATTTTTCAGTTGATGATCCTTCTTTTTCATAAAAGAAATGACTACCGTTTTGTATAGCCGCATAAAGTTTCCCGTTCTGATATAATGGAAATATTTGTGTACTTTCATTATCCAGTACTCTTCTTGAACGATAATCTGAAGGTGATTTACATAATCCGTTTTTAAAATCTGTGATGAACTTCTTTTTATCTGAAAAACCGCCTTTGTCATGATAAAATTCGAGACGATCGCTTAGCATAGCTTCTGTCTGTTTGACATTACAGGTATTAAATCCCACTGAAAAAAGCAGACTATCTTTTGACATAATGGTGTTATAAAGCGGATCTGTTTTTGGCAATTGTGCATATAAGCTACCCAAAAATAGGATGAAGAAAAGAAGTATAAAACGAATAGTCTTTGTCATTATTAATTTTTTGACAAAGGTTAGGTTTTCAATTGTTTTAAGCCTAAAAATGAACCCGACAATAACCCGACAAAGTACTGACAGGTTTTATATCACACTGAATTTCAGACTAAAATATAATTTTTTCTTTTTATCAATCTCTGCTGCATTTCGAAGAATGATACATACATTGGAAAGAACAATAAGGATCATCAGAATAAGAGTAAACTGTCTTCCCAACTTTAAAAAGATACCCAGCATGAAAATAATAGGCGCCATTACCGTCCATATCATCTGTACTGAAATAATTTGTCTGGCAAGACTGTTTTTTTGCTTTAAAATAAACATCAGCAGAAGAGGAACGAAAATATTTAAAGGTGGGACAATTGTGAAAAATAATGAGGAAAGATTAATCATTTTGATCTGAGAATAATTGATACCATCTGTTGGTAATGTTTCTGCATCTTTCTCTTCTGATATTATTGCTGGTTCATCTATTGTTGTGCTTTCCACTTCGGAAATCTTCTCTGGATCCTGTAATAAGGTTTCTTCTATTTCCAGGGCAGCAGCCAATGCTCTCAGCGTATGTCCTTTCGGCTCTGTCCCTGCTTCAATCCTTTGAATTGTTCTCACAGAAATTTTTGATTTTTCTGCCAATTCTTCCTGAGTTAGATTTTTCTGTTCTCGTGCAATTTTCAGCTTGGACATTTTGGGTTTCTTAAAAAGTGTTTTTTACTATTTTCTGTTGGCTAATTTACAGTTTTTTCAAGATTTAAAACAAAAGGTTAAATAGGGATTGAAATGTTATTTTTAATGCAAAGTTCTAAAATTATATTCTAAGGATTATTTAAAAACTATTGTTCATTTTCTCAATTAATAAGATATTTGCATAAAAATTAATGATCCCTCTTCACGAACTTTCATTTTTTATTTTGGCTGCTCTTATCTTAGTGATCAGCCCCGGTCCTAATATGATTTACCTGATCTCAAAATCAATAACACAAGGTAAAAAATCAGGTTTCATTTCATTGACAGGTGTGGTGTGTGGGTTTTTGTTTCACATTATCATGGTGTCTTTTGGTTTAACGGCTGTATTATTGGCGGTTCCTTTTGCTTATACCATTCTTAAAACATTGGGAACAATTTATCTTTTATACCTTGCCTATCAAGCTATTAAACCCAATAGCAAGAACATTTTTGATGTTGATAAAAATACATCGTATGACAGTCCTAAAAAGCTTTTTACCGTTGGATTCCTCACAAATGTCCTTAATCCTAAAGTAGCAGTTTTCTATCTTTCATTTTTCCCGCAATTCATCAAACCGGAATACGGATCTGTGCTCACTCAGAGTCTGGAACTCGGTGTTGTTCAGGTTTTGGTAAGTTTTAGTGTTAATTTTTTAATTGTACTGACTGCTTCAAGAGTTGCTTTATTTTTCAGCAATAATCCTGCATGGATAAAAGTTCAAAAGTGGTTTATGGCAAGTGTTCTTACATATCTTGCCATCAGAATGGCTTTTTCAAAGGCAAAATAATGAATTCTCAATACTGAATATAAAAACAGCATCTTACAATAAGCAGGATGCTTTTTTTTATTAAAATCGTAAAAACTTAATTTTTCTTATAGACCTGAACTCCATCTTTATAGGTTTCCATTACCCGGATATCTTTGACACCCAATGGATCTATCTTCACAGGATTTTTATCTAAAATAACAAGATCTGCTCTCTTATTCTGTTCCAAACTTCCTTTTTCATGTTCTTCTCCCCATTGCCACGCCGCATTGATGGTAATTGCTTTGAGAGCTTCATAAGGGCTGACACGCTGCTCCGGACCTAATAAGTATCCTGAACGTGTTTTCCTGTTTACGGCAGCGTACACAGCAGCAATTAAATCAGGAGGAGTAACTGGAGAATCATGATGGATGGTAAAGCGAATTCCCTGATCCAAACCTTCTTTCAATGGGCTTATTCTCTTGGCTCTTTCTTCTCCCAATACATTTTCGCGATGCCAATCTCCCCAAAGATAAACGTGAGTAGGAAACCAGCTTGGCATGATTCCTATTTTCTTATAACGGGGAACCTGATCTTCACGACATACCTGACTATGAATCAACACACAACGCATACTATCTGTAAGTAATTTTTCATTTTTAAGAACCTCCATAAGGCTAAGCCCCTCATCAATAGCCGCATCACCGTTGCAATGGATATGTGCCTGCATTCCTGCTTTAAAAATAGCTTTTAATCCTTTATAAGCATTTTCTCTCGAGTAAATAGGATGTCCTTTGAAGCCTTGTTCTTCTCCATCCGGAGCGACCAGATACTGTTCTTTGAGCCATGCTGATTTTCCCTGCGGAGATCCGTCAAAGGTCATTTTTACACCTCCTATCTTTACACGTCCTGTGTATTTCTGATAATAATCTTTCCAATGTTCAAGCTTATCAGCGTTGGTATCATAATCCGGCAGAATGATATAATCTCCACGCAGTAGTTTTTTGTCATTCGCTTCAAAGATATGATTGATATTAGCTGGTGTGGCACGTCCTTCACAAATGGTCGTCTGTCCGTTGGCAAACCACTCGTTTTCGGCATCCAGTAAAGATTTAAACTTATCTTTTTCGGCAGGCTTCGGTAATTGACTTGTGAGATACTGTAAAGCTTCAATGTTCGCATTTTCCTGCATTTTTCCTGTAAGTTCTTTGGTATTAGGATCTTTTCCTATAACTCCTCCTGAAATTTCTGTATCATAAGTAACCCCCATATTTTTTAGGAATAGTGAATTCCCTACTCCCATGTGTCCTGAAGCATGTTCTATATAAATTGGATTTACAGAAGATACCGAATCAAGTTGCTTTGCTGTAGGGTGTTTATGTTCTTCCATAATAGCATCATCATACCCATTGCCGACAATCATTACACCGGGTTTAATATTATTTTGGATGATAAAGTCTTTAAGAACTTTCTGTAAATCCGGAATAGACATCACTTCCCCGTAAGGTTCAGGCTGCAAATTGATCATTTGAGATGCTGTAGCATATTGAGAAACATGTCCGTGGGCATCTATAAATCCTGGCATCAGTGTACGTCCGTTCAGATCTACCATCTTAGTACTGCTACCTTTCATTTCCAAAGCTTGGGATTTCGGTCCTGCAAAAGTGATTTTTCCGTCGGTTACTACAAGTGCTTCCACATAAGAAGCCTTATCACCTTTCATTGTGAGGATATCTCCGTTGATAAAGATCTGGTCTGCTCCTTTTTGAGAGGTACATCCCATGGAAATAGCAGAAACAGCTGCCGAAAACACGAAAAATCGCCAGAGTTTTTTCATTGAATGAGGGATTTTTGACATAGTTTATGGTTTTAAAAGTTTGATTTAAAATTCTTAAACATCAGTTTTCATCATTTGTTTTTTTGCTCTAAAGCAATATTATATCACAAATATGAGATAAATAAAACATTTTGAACCCCGTATAAATACGTAATTTCCGAGATGAGTATTTACTCGCAGTTTATTAGAATAAGTAGTCTCATATTAAACTTGGAGTATGATGAGAGTTATTTGTAGCTTTGTAGAATCGGTTTTAGAAATATGAAACAGACAATTCCAACGTATGACCTGAGTGATATTTCCAAGCATCGTTTTCACATCAAGAGAATGGATCAGCATACCTATGATACTGAAGATATTCTTAAAGATAAAGGAATACATCGGGACAGCCACTATATTTTTACCTGTATGGAAAGCGGTCACGTGAAAATGATGGTTGATTTTAACATTATTGAAGCTAAAGAATCTACTATTTTCTGTGTGCTGCCAGGACAGGTGCATCAGGGGATTTTAATGGATCAGGTAAATGGATGGTTTGTTGCTATAAAATCTGATCTGGTCCCTGATTCGGTACGGTCTGTTTTTGAAGAATTTCTGGAAGGAATACAACCTTTAACGATTGATAAAAACTGGGTGGAAAAATTCAATAACACAGCAACTCTACTCCACTCTTTTTATAAGGAAGAAACGCTGGCTTCCAAAGAGGGCTTTATGGTGATTCAATCTTTACTCCATTCTTTTATAGGAATGTTTGCTTTTAAATATTCAAAGGAAAATTACTCTCAAACTGTCGGAGAAAGTCGTTCTTTGCAACTGAGCCGGGAATTTAAAATCATGGTGCGTCAAAACTATAAAACCATGAAAAGTCCATCTGAATATGCTGACAAACTTAATATTTCAAGAGGTTACCTTACAGAAGTTATCCGTGAAGTTACAGGTAAGCCTGCTCAGCACTGGATTCATCAGGAAATTTTAATTGAAGCAAAACGTCTACTGGCATTTACTCATCTTACGGTAAAGGAAATTGCCTATGAATTAGGTTATACTGATCATGCCTATTTCACGCGGTTATTTTCCAAATTGGAAGACCAGACTCCTTCGGCATTCAGGAAATCTCAGGTGTAAAATAACCTACATCTACCATAACCACGAATTGTCCAATTAATTCCCTGAAACTGCTATCGCTCAATTTTGATTTTACAGCTTCCTTTGCAATAAAAATATTTATGCCAAGCTTACCAAAATGGATCAATGACACCGTAGAAAATGTTTGGTCCTCAAAGTTTAAAGATTGTACCGTTACCCATATCGAAATTATTGCTCCTGATCTTCGAAGAGTCTATTTTCAAACTGATTTACAGGATGTTGATTTTGAACCGGCTTACGCTATAGGAATAAGAATCAATGACAGGGATTTCCGTAATTATTCTCCCTTTAATTTCAATAGAGACAGAGGCAGTTTTGAAGTGATATTTCATGTACATGATTCTCATGCTGTGGGCAGTAATTTTGTAAACAGTTTATATGTAGGAGGTTCTATAAAAATTTTAATGCCACGCGGAAAACGTTTTTTCGAATCCAACGCAAGAATTCACTTTTCTATTGGAGATGAAACATCTTTGGGAAGTTCTCTTTCCATCAAAGAAGCTGTGGAAGAATTGGGATCTCAATTTATATGTCTTCATGAACTGGAAGAGGCTTCTGCTCTTGAAAGCCTTAATCTTTATGGATATCATAGTCCAAAAAACAGTACAATGCGAATGATAGAAGCCTTAACCGACTTTTTGAGAGAAGAAAAAGAATCTATTTATCGTGACGAAGTTGCTTTTTATCTCACCGGAAACGGAGACAGGATGTCATTGATAAGAAAGTTTCTCAAAGCGAAAGGAGTTTCGCCTAAATGTATAAGATCACAGGCATATTGGATAGAGGGAAAAAAGGGATTATAAAACTGAAACCGGAAGAGAATTAATCTGCTTCCGGTTTTCTTATTCTTTACTTAAGTTTTTCTCCCAGTTTTTTTATTTTTTGAAGCCATTGAATTCTCTGCTCTTCTTTTGAGTTTCTAATAATTCCGATATAGGTTACTTTAACCGGTTTTACGCCACAAAATTCCAACGTTGATTTTTTAAGCTGATTCACACTTGGTCTTCCGTACATAAGTCGGTAATACCATCCCGGCTGATCCAGTGTGGTGATAATATGTCCGGTTTTACCTTTTAAAAGTTTGTCCCACCATACTGAGTTTTCACGATATTTATAAGCCATTCCCGATAAAAAAAGCCGATCTATAAAACCTTTTGTAATAGCAGGTAAACCACCCCACCAAACAGGATGTACCCAAACTAAATGATCTGCCCACTGAATAATTTCCCAAGCTTTGATAAGATCAGGCTCCAATTCCATTCTTTTTTGATAACCGAATTGTAAATTGGGATTAAAGTTTAAATCTGCAATGACAATTTCCTTTACTTCTGCTCCTGCCTGCCTTGCTCCTTGTTTATAAGCTTCAATAACACCAACATTAAAAGATTCTTTATTGGGATGCCCATTGATAATGGCTATTTTTTTCATGATGGAGTATTGATATGAATGGTTTCGTAAGCGTTAAGCTGTGCCAATAACAATTGGGGTTCATGCAGCTGATGACTGAAATACACATGATTCTCGTGAGGGTTTCTCAATAATTCTTCAGTATGTAAAACTGCCGATAGAGCAGTAAGTTCTGCCTGTCCTTTTGTACTTTGAAGGCTTAATTTTTTCTCTCCGATCTTATTTTTCACTACAATTTCGAAAACGGATTGATCTCCATTTCCACTGGCACTAAAAATAGCTCTTCTTTCTTTTAAAGATAAAATATCAAACAATCTGATATACTGAAAACCACCAAGCAACCATGTGATAAATTTAGAACTATAAGTCATTTTCACATTGACACTGGGCACTCTTTCAACTTTGTTTAAGATATAAAGATCAGGAACATCAAAATTGTAAGCAACTCTTTTTCCTATTCCAAAAGAAAAATCAAAGGTTTCTTTATTTAAAAAATGCCTTACAGAAACAGGTCGATCATTCTTATAATTAGAGAAAGGAACGGACACATTTTCTGCCATAAAATGAGCTGAGCTCTCTCCTGCAAGGTCTTTCACAGAATAATATACGAAAAGCTTTATTTCTAAAATATCCTGTGTATTTTTTGAAATGGCATTCACTAATCCCGGAACAATTCCTCCCATCCAGCCGGAGCTGAAAACAATTCGGCTGTTCACATCGGATTTTCCTGCAATAGCATAAGCTTTTACGAGATCAGGAGTAGGTTTGGTTATATCCAGATAATCAATATGGTGATGTATGGCATATCTGAGTACATGATCTGATTGATCATTTACAGAAAGAATAATCAGATTAATTTTTTTATCGGAGATAATCTGGAGGGAGTTTGGATCTGTGACATCAATTTTCAGGTCCCGCTCTGTCTTTCCACCTTTTCTTCCACCAATAAAAATAGTAATATCAGGGTTCCGGGATTGTAATATACGGGCTATTGTTTTTCCTACTAATCCGTTTCCTCCAATAATGAGAATATTATGTTCCATATCTTTTTTTGACAAAAGTATAGAGCCCGGAAACCAATTAACAGGACAAATGTCTAAAAAGAAACCTCCTTTCTTATTCGGCTTAAATGTCTTTGAGTAATCCCCAGATAAGAGGCAAGATATTGCAATGGAATATTCTGGATATAATCCGGATAATTTTTAATAAGACTTACATAACGCTGGCTGGCACTGTCTCTCTGCAATTGGAAGAATCTGTTTTCCAATTCAAGGTATTCCTGTTCGGCGATGATTTTTAAAAACTTTGCCCAGTTCAGATTATCCTGCGCTATTTCATCAAATGTTTCTTTTTTCAGAACAAAAAGCTCCGCATCTGTAATTGCCTGCATATTTTCTCTGCTCAGAGATCCTGAAATAAATGATGAATATGCAGCCATCATCGTATTAGGAAACCTAAAACAATACGTCATATCTTTTCCGTCGTCGGAAAGGTAGAAAGAACGGAAAATACCAGATCTGATCAACGCTACTTCTTTACATTTTTCACCTTCCTGGATGAAATATTCATTTTTATTTACTTTCCTCATTTCAAAAAATTGTAAAAATGTTTCAACCTCATCTTCTGAAAATAAATTAAAGCTTTGAAAAAAATCCCGTATCATTATCTTTAGTTATGCAGCGAAAATAAATAAAAACAGGGACATTTCTCATCATAAAACAAAAAACCATCCCAGGATGGGATGATCTACCGTTTTGAATTGACTAAGTTATTTATATGAAGATATGAATGATGTTTGTTGTCACAAAGGTAAAGCCTAAGCATTTCTTTCTCCTCAGGGGAATCCCTAAATTTTTATCCGTAAAAATACGGTTGCATAAAAGAAAAGCCCTGCAAAAAATAACTTACAGGACTTTTGCTAATCTAACAATTATTTTGTTTAGTATTTATTAAAGCGGGCTTACGAGTTGCAAGAACCATTCTTTCACTTCTCCTTCTAAATAAGGAGCAATTTTTTCTTCACATGTTTTATGGTAATCATTTAACCATGCGATTTCCTTTTCGGAAAGAATTTCTTTTACAACATCGTCTTTAAAGAACGGGCAGAAAGTTAATGTTTCAAATTCATAGAAAGTTCCATGAATTGTTTTTTCTGCTTCTTTTACTGCAATAAGGTTCTCATGGCGAATTCCGTAGTGCCCTTCAAGATAATATCCAGGCTCATTGGATAGCACCATTCCCGGAAGAAGATCCTGAGGATTCAGGTCTTTTCTGATATTTTGAGGTCCTTCATGAACGTTCATAAAGCTTCCTACCCCATGTCCTGTTCCGTGGTTGAAATCTTTTCCTTCCATCCATAACGGAAGCCTTGCAATAGCATCAAGGTGTACTCCTTTTGTTCCTTTCGGGAATTTTACCATCGATAAACGGATTAATCCCTGTAATACCAATGTAGAGTTTCTTTTGAATTCTTCAGATGGAGTTCCTAATGCAAAAGTTCTTGTAATATCTGTAGTTCCTTCAAGATACTGACCTCCTGAATCTACCAAAATTGTTTCCGCATTGGTTACTTCTTTGCTACCTTCTTTTTTTGCAGAATAGTGCATGATCGCTCCATTGTCTTTGTATCCAACGATAGAGCCGAAGCTTTCTCCCACAAAGTTTTCTCCTTCAGCACGGAAACCTCTCAGTTTTTCACCGATAGAATATTCATTCATGGCTTCTTTTCCTGCATTGTGAGTCAGCCAGTAAAGGAATTTTACCATCGCAACTCCGTCTCTTACCATTACAGTTCTGAAACCTTCCAATTCAGTTTCATTTTTCTGAGCTTTCATCAGATTTCCTGGTACCGGAGCTTTGATAAATTGGTTATCTGCTTTTAATGTTTCAAAAATCTGCTGGTTGCTGTTTGGAGAAACCAATACTTTTTCATTTTTGAATACTTTCAGGTAGTTATAGAACTCTTCGTAAGGCATCATTTTTACGAAAGAATCATCCATTTGTTTTCTTGCTGCTACTTCCAGTTTTTCCAAGCCTGTGAATAACACTGCATCATTTTTAGTGATCACAATATATCCTAAAAATACAGGATTGCTTTGTACGTCACTTCCTCGAAGGTTCAATGTCCATGCAACATCATCTAAGCTTGAAATAATATGAACGGTAGCTTCCTGCTCTTCCATTTTTTGACGGATTGCAGCAAGTTTGTCTGTTACAGATTTTCCGGCTCTTTCTACAGGATGCACAAAAATAGGATTAGCAGAAGGTGTTCCTCTTTCTTTCCAAACTTCTTTTAGAAGAGGGATATCCGTAAGGGTTATATTTTTTGAATTAAATTTTTGAGAAAGTAGTTCCCAGTTGGCATTTGAAGCCGCTACAGCATTTACAGCAACTTTACCGCCTGCAGGAATTTCTGAAATAATCCAATCGATATAATTGGGAGTTCCTTCTATTCCGTCTTTGAAAAGGTCGATTCCTGAACCATCCAATTCAATGGCAGCCTGTGTAAAATATCTTCCGTCTGTCCAAAGCCCGGCTTTATCTTTAGTCACTACCACAAAACCGGCAGAACCTAAGAATCCTGAAAGCCAAGCTCTTTCCTGCCATTCTTCAGGAAGGTACTCACTCATGTGGGGATCTGCAGAATATACGATAAATGCATCAACATTATTTTTCTGCATTTCTTCACGAAGCGCAGCAACTTTTTCCTTTGAAGTCATTTTTTTCATTTTTAAACACCGAAAGTTACGAAAAATTTGAAGTCGGAGGATTAAATAAAAGCCCTATTTATTGATGATCTGTAATTTTTTATGAATTCTGGTTAAGAATACAAAGAACATGTTTTGCTGACCTAGAGATTATGATGTTTCACTTATTCATTTCTTTCAAAAAAAATAAAATTCATACCATAAAACATTAATTTTTATTAAAATAATAATATTTTGGAAAGATTATTGCTGCAATACATCCTATGAAACAGCAGAACTATAATAACCACAGAAAATTCTATCCACCACATCATTTTATTTATCTCCCTTTGTTAATTGTACTGGAGATTTTAGGAATCTATAAAATCTGGGAGGATCCCGGTAACCAGTTGGTCTGGATATTATTTTCAATTGTGATTTTTCTGCTTTTTTATCTTGCATTTATGACAAGACAGCATTATGCATTGGGACTTCAGAACCGTATGGTGATCCTTGAATTTAAACAAAGGTATTTCGAGATTTTTAATATAAGATCCGATGAAACTGTTGAGAAGTTGAGGTTTGACCAGATTGCAGCACTGAGATTTACATATGATGATGAATTTAAAGAGCTTTTATACAAGGCTCTTCATGAAAATATTTCCGGCGATGAGATCAAGAGATCTATTAAAAACTGGAAAGCTGATAGACTCAGAATTTAACGTACACCAATAAAATATTATACCTATGAAAAAGTGGAGCATTTACAGTATTACGATATTAAGTTTGTTAACACTAACAAGTTGTGAAGCAGTAGGAACAATTTTTAAAGCCGGAATGTGGTGGGGAATTTTCTTAGTGGGTATAATCATAGTGATTCTTTTCCTTATTTTTTCGAAGGGTAAAAACTCTTAACCATTTTCTATGGAGAAGAATACTGATCTGGAGATTATCTCCCACCTCAAGCCATCAAAGATTGTTAAAATCATGAAGGATCCGGAAGCATCTGCAAAGGCGGTACATCTTGTATATACCACCGATGCGGAGACTGCCGGAATTACCCGTAAGAAAACCGGTACAACATATTCTTATTATAAAGACGGCGAAAAGATCAGAGATAAGGATGAAATAAACCGTATCAACAAACTGGTTATCCCTCCGGCATGGGAAAATGTATGGATATGTGCTTTAGAAAACGGGCATCTTCAGGCAACGGGTTTTGACGTAAAGAAAAGGAAACAATACAGATATCATTCCTTATGGAGTGCTCTGAGAAATCATACAAAATTTTACAGAATGCTTCAGTTTGGGTATGCATTACCTAATATTCGACTTCAAATGGAGCAGGATCTTGCGCTGAGGAATTTTGAAAAACGAAAAATACTGGCTTTGATCGTCAGCCTGATGCAGCGCACCAATATCCGCATTGGGAATAATGTCTATGAAAAGCTTTACGGATCTTTTGGATTAACTACTTTAAAGGATAAGCATGTAGAGGTAAAAGGGCAGAAAATCACATTCTCATTTAAAGGAAAAAAAGGAGTTATGCATCATGTGGATCTCAGAAGTAAAAGATTGGCAAGATTGGTACAAAAATGTAAGGATATTCCTGGAAAAGAACTTTTTCAATACTTTGATGATGATGGAAACTGCCATTCTATAGATTCCGGAATGGTGAACGAATACATTAAGGAGATCAGTGGTGAAGATTTTACTGCTAAAGATTTCAGAACATGGTCGGGGACCGTAAGTGCTTTGATTGCTTTTAAAGAAATCGGTTATGCTGAAAACGATTCGGAATATAAGAAGAAAGTGAAAGAAGCTTTAGATATCGTTGCTGAGCATCTTGGAAATACAATTGCTGTCTGTAAGAAGTATTATGTTCATCCTTTAGTCATCAACCTTTACGAAAATAATTCCATTAAAAAATATCTTGACGAGCTGGAAATCATTGAAGAAAATGACGGAAAAGCGGATCTGACGAAAGAAGAGAAACTGGTGATTAAGATTTTGGAAAAGGAAAAAATGTAGTTTTTGAGCTGGAAGAGGGAAGCTGGAGGTACTATTTGTATATGAGATTCTTCCTTCGTCAGAATGACAGAAGACTATGAGTACATAAAAGTTATCCAATAAGCCTGTAGATGAATATAAATCTGTAAAGAGTCAACAATTGATTTTGGAGACTTCAAAGACTTCCACCTTCCCTCTCCCAGCATCCAACCTCAGAATTACCCCTTCACTCTACTATTGCTCAAAAACTGAGTTCTGTATTCCTTTGGGGTAATCCCTGCAATTTTTTTGAAAAGCTGTGTGAAGTGAGATGCTGTATGAAAGTTTAATTCGTAAGCTATCTCAGCGATATCTTTACTTGAGTGAAGCAATGCTTTACTGTAATTGATATCAATTTCGTTGATCCATTGTTTTGGTGATTTTTGGGTAACACTTTTTACGCATTTATTCAGATAGCTTTCTGTTACTGACAGTTTATCTGCATAAAACGCTACCCGTTTTTCTCCCACATGATATTTAAACAAAAGGTCCCGGAACTGAAGAGACAATTCCATCGGGCGTGTTGCAGATTTATGATGGGTATCTGAATCTGTGCTTAACATTTTAATCAGAATCAGGTGAAGCATGGTAACGACAACGTCATTCACATTGAGGTTATTCAGCCATAATTCCTGTTCCATAATGGGAAGAAGCTGGGTAATAGTTCCGTACGTGAGACTATCCAGATTCAGAAAAGGAGTCATAAAGAAAATACTGCTTTTATGCTTTGGTAATTCCTGTTCAGAAAGAATATTATTTTCATAAGCGAGGAAAAAACCTTCAATATCATCGGAAAGTTCTACGGTTGCGGTAATTGTTCCCTGTTTGATAAAGATTACCCCTCCTTTTTCGGCATGGTATTCTTTATTTTCAAGATATTGTTTGATATGTCCGTTGGTAACGAAGATAATAAAGTTAAAGGTTGTACGGTACGGAATCACAGGCATTAAAATCCCCTTAAGGTAATTTTCTATCCGGTAAAGCTGTATATCCGCATTATTGGCTAAAATTTTCTCCGTGATATTCGGTAGAAATAGTTTTTTGTACTGAAAATTGGATAATACTTCCATATCCGATATTATGATTAATTAAAGTTAGACAAAATTTGTAACGTAGAAAGAAGAGAATTTGAAAATTTGAGAATGAGTCAATTTGAAAATACCTTTTACTCATCAGCTCTAAGACTCTCAAACCCTCTTACCTTCTCACTCTAAAACTTGTAATACACTCCCACTCTCACACCAAACGGGCTTCCCGGCGTATACGTAAGATCTGTAATAGGTTCTGCTTCTCCTTTCAATTGGGTTTCTGTTGCAAACTGGGCTTCATTCCATTTTACATTGAAAAGATTGTTCACCTGAATATTCGCACCCCATTTCTGACGGTTATAAGACAATACCAGATCATTTACAAAGTAAGCTTTTGTCTTAATACTATTGTCTTCAACTGCCGGTCTTTCTCCCAAGTAACGATATTGAAGTCCTAAAGAGAACCCATGAAGGAAATCCCAATTCACAGAGCCTGTACTGGTAACCACAGGTGCCAGCGGAATATAATCCTGTCCTTTTTCTTCTTCAATAAACCTTGCATGAGAATAATTAATGTCTGCATTCAGGTAGAAGTTTTCCAAGGGCTGAAAACGGATTCCCAGATCTGCTCCGAAACGTCTGGATTTTCCGGATGGCTCTACTACAGCATCGTCTCCTACATACACAAATTCCTGTTGAAGATCCATATACCATAAAGCAGGTGTAATGATTAAAGATTTAAACGGATGTAATCTTACTCCGAAATCTGCTCCGATGGAATAAGGAAGTGTATTTTCATTCTTATTGGTTACTACTACTCTCACATCATTGGAATGGAATCCCATGCCTGTTTTCAGGAACCACATTACATTATCGTTCTGAGCGTAAGAAAAGTTTAACTTAGGGCTTACTCTTGTTGCTTCTTTTGATTGTCCTGAAGGCAATTGCTCAGGATCCAGCAAATTATGCATGTTAAAGATAAAGTGATCTACTCTTACAGCAGGATTAATCGTCCATTTTCCGGTTTTCCAGACTAGACCTGAATATGCATGAAGATTGGTTTCCGTTCCGTTTACATCAGACAGTCTGTCCAGTAGCATATCTCTGTGATAAACATGGTTGAGTTGTAAGGTATTGATATCATCATTTCTTAACCCTATTCCTGAGATCCAGTTCAGGGAGCTATTTGCAAGAGAGAAGCTTTTGGTATATTTTACTTCCGCTCCATAGATATTTCTTCCGTCCGTTTGTTGAATTTCATCGCCATGATCTTTATCTTTTAAATAGAAAGTAAAATCGGAATACAGATTGAAATTATATTTTGAATAAAAAGCCATCGCATCAATCTGTTCAGACGGAGAAATGATATGCTTAAAATTCATCTGAAGATTGGTTCTGGAAGTCTTTCCACCTTCAGTAGGATCTATGCTTCCCCATCTGCCAATGATTCCTTCATCTACAGCACGTTCAGGAATTTGCCCGGATGCATTCCATGAGGAATTGAATGTTGAAAACTGGATATTGAAGTAATCGTTATCCGTAAGCCATTGATTGTATTTTCCGAAAATATTTACCCTGTTGAAGTTTTGTTTCACATCAAAAGGACCATCTGTATAGTTATATTCTGCGGCGATGTAGGCATTTTTTCTTCCCAGGTCATCATGTAGAATATTGAACATTCCCAATACTCTTTTTGAGTTGAAAGAACCGCCTTCAAGTTTGATCATGCTATTTTTCAATCCGCTATAAGTCTGAAAATCTACATAACCAGCAGTATTAAAATCTCCACGATCCATATAATAAGATCCTTTTCCGAAATCGATATTATTTACCGTTTCAGGGATCACAAAGTGAAGATCAGAATATCCCTGTCCGTGGGCATGAGATACAATATTCACAGGCATTCCGTCTACATTTACGCTTACATCTGTTCCATGATCAGCATCAAATCCTCGTAAGAAAAGTTGTTCTGCCTTTCCGCCTCCTGCATGTTGTGCAATGAACAATCCCGGAACTTTTCTCAATAAGTCCTGAGCTGAATTCACCGGAAATTTATTCAGATCTACTTTTGTAATGGCTGATAAAAATGAACTGTGATTAATAGCTACTTCTGAGATCTGAAAAGGTTTATGCTGTAAAAAGATAACTTTGCTTTTATCCTCGTCGTTGGTAACTACCCATTTTACTTCATCATATCCCTGTCGGCTGATTACCAGTGTATCCGGAAGAGATTTTACAGGAATGGCAAAAGTACCGTCTGTTCCTGTGTGCGTATGGCTGTTTCCGTGATCATATTTTACCAATACATCTGCGATTGGAAATTTGTCATCTGCATCTTTGATTAACAACTGTTTTTCTACTTCCTGCGCCATCATTTTTCCACTGAATGCCATGACAAGAAAAGCGGCTGCTATTTTAGTTATTTTCATTTTTTGTTAAATTATTAATTTGGAGGAAAGATAATAGGCGGAGAGATGATAGAAATGGTAGACTTAAAGGTCAATGGTCAATTTTGCTTCGTAAGTGAATTATCAATTTGAAGTGAAAGGATTTTATCTCGAAGCTCTCAAACTCTAACATTCTCAAACCTTAGTCTATGCTTTCGCTTTAAGAAATATCTTTTGAATTAAAAGCGTGATCCAAGTTCCTGCTACGAATGGAAAAGTAAATACTCCGCCTACTGCATCCAGACAGTGATTGTCTATCAAAAGATCGTCAATTATGATCGTTAGCAAAACAGCAATTAATACCCATAACCCATCTGTTCTTTTAATACCTGAAAATACGATTGCCGAAAGAACAGCGTTGAATCCAAATAGCCCCATATGAATTTCTTTAATGGGTTCACCATTTAACTGTGATAATCCTGCGCCTAGAATAGAAGCGGCAAGTCCGTATAGAGCAGCAATTGGAGAACCTATAAAAACAGCAATAAAGAAAATAACTCCCGAAAGTACTCCTCCCTGGAAGATTACTTCACCAAAACCATTGGTACAGGTAAGGAAATCATCATATTTTGAAGGTACAACCTCAGCGCTCAGCATAGCTGAAGGCGGAATATGTGTAAAATGATGTAAAACAAATACCAATATCCATGTAATTACAATGAAAGGAAAGGTAAACACCGGAATTTTCTTTTGGATAAAAAAGTGTTGAATAATTGTAGCCAATGCTCCACCTAATATAATAAGAAACCAAATCAAGACTGTTGTTTCAAATAAGAAAGCCAAAGCCACTCCTACAAGCGCTGCACTGAAGCCATATAATCCTGCTTTGATTTCAGATTTATCATATTTCAGCGTCATCGCGGTAAAAGTTCCAGCAGCTGTTGAAAGCAATACTGCGACTCCACATTGCCAGCTACCCATAAAGATTCCTATAAGAAACAGTAGCCCCGTCCATCTGTTTTCCTGAAGCATAATCTGCCCGATTCCTTTTAAAATATTATCTAAAAAAGGGATTTTTTTGAAAAATTCGTTCATAGTTTTTTTAATTGTAATATTGATTGAAAATAAAATTGGAGATAAAGAGATACATGTAGACCTAAAGGTCAATTGTCAATTACCCATGAAAGAATAATGACTTTGAACTTTAAAAAGTTCCATTCTCAAACTCGCCTACCATCCAAGAAAGACCATTCCAACTCCGCAAACAGTTACTACAGCTCCGCTTACCACTCCCATATATCTTTCCAGCTTTTCGGTATTGAATAATGTTGAGTAGCCATAACGTCCTAAAAGAACCATTCCAAGCATGGTTAAAACAGTGGTTACCGTGAATGAAGTCACCAGAACAGCGATTTCAGACATGGAATGTTTTACCCCTGAGTAGAATAATAAAGGAATCAAAGGTTCACTTGGTCCCATTACGAAGATCATAAAAAGAACAAGCGGTGTTACTTTTATTCTTGTTTGAGGCATTACGACTTCACTATGATTATGTTCATACACATAAACATCATCCCCCATGACATCGAAATGTTTGTGAGGTTTATTTCTGATTGCCTGAACAAGACCGTATACCAGATAAACTCCACCAAAGATCAGCAATGCCCATCCTGAGAAATTACCTCGGATATCCTGAAACCAGGAGATCTTATTCAGCTGCCAACCCAGAAACACACCGATAAAACCTAAAATTAATGAGCTAAACACATGTCCCAATCCGCAAACTACGGTTAAAACTGCGGTTTTCATTCCGCTCCATTTTTTTGATTTTGAGATCACAATGAAGGGCAGGTAATGATCCGGTCCTGAAGCTGTATGTATAAAACTTATTGAAACGGCACTTAAGAGGAGTGCCCAAACTGTACTGTCCATTTTCTATTTTTAATTCCTTTTTTAAGTTTTGGCTAAAGCCAGTGGAAAATTTCTTTTATTTATGCGGGCTTCCTTCGGCTAAGCTCAGGATTATAGCCCGCTTCTATTGAATCTATTTCTTACGGATTTTAGAGGTTTTGCAAATCGTTCTATACAAAGCTTACAATAAAATCTACTTCATCTACTCAATCAGCAAGCGATTAAAATCTTTCGTCCTTATTAGCACCTTTCGACTCCGCTCAGGGTGACAAAGTCATTAAAGCAATATTCTTTTACTCCAATGACCAAAGAATTTCCTGAACATGCAGGAAGAAATTGTACATCAATTCACCGCCATGTCCTAAAGCTCTTACCACAAAACCATTATCTTCCATTGCCGATACTCCTACTTCCATTTCTTCAATATGCTGTGCTGCAGCTTCCACAATCTCTTCAATCAACCCATTTTTATCTACATTGTCTTTTGTACTGTAGAATATCAGAGTTCCCTGATGGGTATACTGCTCCAGATTACCAATACTGCTGATCGGGATCAATTCCGGTTCAATGACAACGTTATCCTTCACTACCAATCTGTTGTTATGGTAGATTTCCATTAAATTCTGAAAACGTTTCAGCTTAAAAACCTCTCCGTAATGCTTTCTTCCACAGGTAATGATCTCGCTGATGATAATCTGGCTGTCATTTCCGATATGGATATTGGCTTTACTTTTAAAATTGGAATCTTCATGAGGAACAATCGGATGGGGAACGTAAGCAAAAGAAGTGTCATCTTCCATGGTTACATTTAACTCCTGGAGAGCTTTATCCTTCATATTGAAAAGTCTCTGATACGATTGTGACTGTAATTGAAGGGAAGAACCTTTTTCCAAGGATACATCCAGGTAATAATGATCTCCATCCAGAATTCCCGGAGAGGAGCTCATCACCATCTGATACAGTTTCTTATCTGTCTTTCGTTGTCCTACAGAAACTACTCTGAAAGGTAATGAAACATAAAGATCCTTCACATATGATTCTCCTCCCTTGAATCCTGCAATAATTTTTAAACGACTATCCATTTATCTTACTAGGTTCGGTTCTTCAATTTCTTCTAAAAGAGCGTATTTTTTGATCCACCCGATTACTTTATCCAAACCTTCATCTGTTTTAAGGTTGGTAAACACAAAAGGATTTCCTTTTCTCATTCTTCTTGCATCATTCTCCATTACTTCTAGGCTGGCTCCTACATGAGGCGCAAGGTCAATTTTATTAATAATCAAAAGGTCTGATCTTGTAATACCGGGACCACCTTTTCTAGGGATTTTTTCTCCTTCTGCAACGTCAATAATAAAGATTGTAACGTCTGCAAGGTCTGGGCTGAATGTAGCAGAAAGATTATCACCTCCACTTTCAATAAGAACCAATTCAATTTCAGGGAAACGTGCTGCCAGTTCATCTACAGCTTCAAGGTTCATACTTGCATCTTCACGAATCGCAGTGTGAGGACAGCCTCCTGTTTCTACTCCAATGATTCTGTCGTGGGGAAGAAGACTGTTTTTAGCCATAAATTCGGCATCTTCTTTTGTGTAAATATCGTTGGTAATTACTCCAAGATCGTAAGTCCCGAATAATTTTCTGCTTAAACGTTCCAATAATGCAGTTTTTCCTGAACCAACAGGTCCTGCAACTCCTACTTTTATGTATTTTCTATTTTCCATTTTTTCTAAATTTTACTTTGTTTGTTGTTTTTTAACGCTAAGTGCGCTAAGGTTTTTGATTGATTGTGAAGATTTTTCGTTCGCAAGGGCGTTTCACTCAGCAAAGGTTATGTACATTTTACCCCTTTATCTTTTTTAGGACATATAAAGTCTTGAATATAGTCTTTCGTGCTGCATACATCGGATATCAAAAGCTGTATTACAAAGTCCTACCATATCTCTGTCCAGTTCAATAGTTTCTAAAACTGTTTTTTCCATAACCGGATACAATGCAAATAATATGTCCTGTCCATCAAGTTGTCCAAGTGGCACTAGCTTTACAGCATTGGTAATCATTCCGGCAACGGAGGTATAATAAAACCCTAATAATCCTTCATATAAAGGGATTTTCATGAGATAAGCATAGATCCCAAATACAATACAGTAATGAGAATTGGCTTGTTTATTCTGAACTGCTTTCTCAAATGCTTCCATCAATGGGAAATTTTCTCTTCTTTTGAAAATTTTGATCAGTCTTAATCCCAATTTTTGGCTGGCTTGGCGGATTTCTTTTGGGCATTTTATTGCATTACATTCATTGTCAAGATCTAAAAGGGTCTGTAAATCTCCTTTTCCCGCAGCTTCATAAGCCAATTTCGCAAAAGCTCCATCATTGAATTTAAGATTGTACTGAAGCATGTTCTGTACAAATTCCTTCGCTGTCTCTACATTATGTACAATTCTTTCCTGCACATAGGTTTCAAGTCCGTTGGAATGAGTATAACCACCAATAGGAAGCGTAGGATCTGCAAGATGAAGTAGTCCTGATAAAAAATTGATATTCATAATATTATTCATCTTTTGGAGCTGCCATTTTTAAGATTTTAGTAAAAATTGTGGAACCAAGACTTCCGTGTCCGTGAGGTTCTACATTGGATTTAAGGAGATTCAATAGCTTTACGGATTGTTTTTTCGGTTTGAAACCGCTTGCTTCCAGCCATCTGAACATCGGCATTTCAAACGGAAGCAATACTTTATCCTCCTGAATGAAAAGCGGAATATGTTTGTTTCCTATTTCGTAGCATACAGTACCCATTTCCAATAAAGATCCGGGAACCATTACAATTGCCTCTGTTTCCAGAACATTGATTGCTATTACTTTTTCTGCATCCTCAAAAAGAATATCACCTTCACGTAAACGTTGTCCTTCTTTTAAAAATTTGATGGCAACATCTGCTCCATTTCTGGTTTTTTTGCGTTGGATTCTTTTCGTAGTCTCAAACCATTCCAGATCAAGATAATCTATGGTTTTTGATGTAGGATTTTCGGTTAGATTGCCTATAATTTGATTAATTATCATCTTTAGCCGATTTTTTTCTGAAGTCTAAGTTTTTAGAGATACCTACTCCGAATGTTGAGCCACTGATTCCTGCCACATAGCTTTTGGTCCAGCCTTCTTCTTTTGTTTTGGTCTGAAGCATTGAAAGTTCTGCAAATTTGAATTTCAGAGCCCAGCCTCCACCAAGTACAATTCCGATCAAAGGATAGGCACGAAGACGGAATCCGTTAAAATTCTCCATGGCATCAGCTGTAGTAGCCTGTTGCTGTCCCCAAACATAATGTGCATCGATCTGTCCGATCAATACAAAATATTTCCCAAGCATTACCGACGGACTGTACCAAACTCCTGCTTCATTTTGTTTGTATACAACATTATGGTTAACAGAGTTTTGAGAATAGGCATAATTAACCCCGATCAGATCATTATTATTGATAAAATATCCTACTCCAAGAGGTGCACTGGAAACTGTACTGCTACTGTTGGTAGGCGTGGTAACTTTTGAATAATCTAAAGAACCATAAACCATGAACTGTCCTTTTGGTCCATCTTCATCACTTTTAAGTCTGTGTCCGCCAAGAAACTGAGCGCTTAAATTTCCTGAAAGCAGAGATATTCCGGCTATAGCAAGAGAAAAAACTGTTTTATTTAAATATTTCATTCTAAACTTAGTTGTATAATTAATTGTTTTTAAATTCTATTGGGATAAATTTTGAATAAAGCGAGTGTCTGAAAATTCAACTTATTTGGTTTTTGTCATTCTGAACGAAATATAGTGTAGTGAAGAATCTCAATGGAATTATCAAAGAGATTCTTCCTTCGTCAGAATGACATTTTCAGACACTCTGCTTTAAAATTTATCTTAGAATAAGTAATACAACTGAGTTAATGGAAGTGTTTCTGCTGGTTCACAAGTGATATATTCACCGTCTACCGTTACTTTATAGTTTTCAGGATTCACTTCGATTAAAGGAGTTTTATCGTTATGGATAAGGTCCTTTTTACCAATATTTCTACAGTTTTTCACCGGAAGAATCATTTTTTCTAAGCCGTAAGAAGCGATCGTTCCGTTATCGATAGAGATCTGAGAAACAAAGTTCGCACAAATACCATATTTGGCTTTTCCGTGAGCTCCGAACATATTTCTGTAGATAATAGGTTGTGGTGTTGGGATAGAAGCATTCGGATCACCCATTTTAGCAGCGATTACGAATCCTCCTTTTACAATCATTTCAGGTTTCACTCCGAATAATGCTGGTTTCCAGATTACCAAATCCGCTAGTTTCCCTTCTTCAAGAGATCCTACATATTCTGAAATACCATGTGCAATAGCAGGATTGATCGTATACTTAGCTACATATCTTTTAGCACGGTAGTTATCGTTTCCGCTATCTTGATCTTCCACTAAATCACCTCTTTGCTCCTTCATTTTGCTTGCCGTCTGCCAGGTTCTCGTGATCACTTCCCCCGGTCTACCCATTGCTTGAGAGTCTGAACTCATGATACTGAAAACTCCCATATCGTGAAGAATATCTTCTGCTGCAATAGTTTCAGGACGGATACGTGAATCTGCGAATGCCACATCTTCAGGAATATTTTTGCTCAAGTGGTGGCAAACCATCAGCATATCTAAGTGCTCATCGATTGTATTGACTGTGTAAGGACGTGTAGGGTTTGTAGAAGCCGGTAATACGTTTGGATACATCGCTGCTTTGATGATGTCCGGCGCGTGACCTCCACCTGCTCCTTCTGTATGGAAAGTGTGAATTACTCTTCCGTTGATCGCTCTCATGGTATCTTCAAGGAAACCTCCTTCATTCAAAGTATCTGTGTGGATAGCAACCTGAACATCATATTTATCAGCTACTTTTAGTGCTGCATCAATCGTTGCAGGCGTTGCTCCCCAGTCTTCGTGAATCTTTACTCCTAATGCTCCGGCTTCAACTTGCTCTTCGATAGGTTCTTCTGCAGAACAGTTTCCTTTTCCGAAAAATCCTAAGTTCATTGGATATTCTTCTGCTGCCTCAAGCATTTTCTGCATATTGAATTTTCCTGGAGCTACCGTTGTTGCATTTGTTCCGTCATTCGGTCCAGTTCCACCTCCAATCATCGTAGTAATACCACTGTATAAAGAGGTTTCAATCTGTTGCGGACAGATGTAGTGAATGTGGGTATCAATACCTCCGGCAGTTACGATATATCCTTTTCCACCGTGAACTTCAGTAGAAGCACCGATAATCATGTTAGGACTTACACCGTCCATTGTATCAGGATTTCCAGCTTTTCCGATTCCTACGATCTTACCATCTTTAATCCCGATATCTCCTTTTACAATTCCCCAATGGTCGATGATTACTGCACCAGTGATACAAAGGTCAAGAACCCCTTCATCTCTTTTGGCAGTAACATTTTGTCCCATTCCATCACGTACAGTTTTTCCTCCTCCGAAAACGGCTTCGTCTCCGTAATGCGTGAAATCTTTTTCGATTTCAATGATAATTTCAGTGTCACCCAGTCTGATTTTATCTCCAGCTGTAGGACCTAATATATTTGCGTATTGTTTTCTGTCTACGTGTAAGCTCATCTTACTGATTTTTAAAGTTTAACTCCTGAACTTTTGCAAGGCTTGCTTTTTTCTGATCTTCAGAATCCACCTGTCCATCAACAAGGTTATTGAAGCCCATTGCTTTTTTGGTTCCTCCTATTTCTACCAATTCCACTTCTTTTTCTTCTCCTGGTTCGAAGCGCACTGCAGTGCTAGCTACAATATTCAGTCTCTTTCCGAAAGCTTTTTCACGGTCAAAGCTCATCGCCTTGTTTACTTCGAAAAAGTGAAAGTGTGAACCTACCTGAATAGGACGGTCTCCTGTATTGGTTACTTTGATTTTGACAGTTTCTCTGCCTTCATTGCAGATAATAGTGCCTTCTTTTACAAAAATTTCTCCTGGTATCATAATAATAAATAGGATTAACGGATTGGGTTGTGTACGGTTACCAGCTTAGTTCCATCAGGGAATGTAGCTTCAATCTGAACATCGTGGATCATTTCTGCCACGCCCGGCATTACGTCTTCTTTCGTAAGAAGGTTGGCGCCTTCCTGCATCAGTTCGGCTACTTTTTTTCCATCTCTTGCTCCTTCAAGCAAAAAGTGACTGATTAATGCGATAGATTCTGGGTAGTTTAATTTAAGACCTCTAGCCTTTCTTTTTAGAGCGAGTTCTCCTGCCAGAAATAGCATAAGCTTTTCCGTTTCTCTCGGTGTTAAGTGCATAGTATTTTTATTTAAAATTGGACAAACAGTATTCTGTCTGCCTTTCTAAAAAGGCAAATAGAAGTGTTCAAAAGTGTAAAATGAAGTAATGATGTTCACAGATCAGTATTATAGAATACAAATCATAATGAATCATTAAAAGTTAAAAAAGAATTAGCAGCGTGCTATCTGCAGGGAATGATACAGGATGTATCTTGGTGCAGTAATATAAACTCCGGTTTGAACCGAAGCAACTTTAGTATTATAAGAATAGCCAGCAAAGAAATAGTTCAGCCATTGCTCTGCAAGTATTGAATAATCAAATTTTATTTTCTCCCAATCATTCGCATCCTGGGCATCCTGGGCATCTGAAAAACTGTAAATTTCAGGCTGAGTCTGCTGATCGGATTTTTGCTGAAGAAGATGAATTTTTGATAAGAGATCAGAGTATGATTTAGTTTTTCCCGTATGTGTAAGAAAACCTACACATAAAGCTGAGAAAAATAATACAAAAGAGAAAAACAGGACTCTTTTTTTCATGTCTGATAATAATGGTGTAAAATTAGAACAATCTTAAATCTCAGGCTATCAAAAAAATTATTTAAAATGTTCAAAATCGCAACAAAGTGAATTTTATATAAATTTAACATTTCTTTATAAATCCTTTATTTACAACTATTAAGAGTATATTATCAACTATGACAAATATATCTTTGTCCTTATTCCAATAATTATCACAAATCTATATGTTTTTTGTTTCTCTATAACATATTAAACAAATTCAATATAAATATTTAATTTTCATCATCAAAAAAGCGATATATAATAACATTATCAAGTAAATAAAGTTTATTTAACAAAAATACATGGGATTTTTTCTTTCTTTATAATTATCGTAAATTTGTATACCAACATACTTATTTAATTTAATAAAAAATAATAAAACGTAATATGTCAAAAGCAATTTCGCAAGTACCATTAGCGGTAAACGAGCCGGTAAATTCATATGTACCGGGATCTCCAGAAGTTAAAAGCCTTATCAATACTTATAAAAAAATGTGGGCTGAAAGGGTAGAAATTCCAATGATCATCAACGGAAAGGAAGTAAAAACTGATAACAAAGTACAGCTTCAGTCTCCTCAGGATCATGCTCACGACTTCGGATTTTACTACCAAGGTGGTATGCAGCATGTAGATGACGCTATTAATGCGGCATTGGCAGCTAAAGAAGCATGGAATGCGCTAGGTTGGGAACAACGTGCAGCTATTTTCTTAAAGGCAGCTGATTTATTGGCTGGTCCTTACAGAGATGTAATCAATGCAGCTACAATGATCGGACAGTCGAAGAATGTTCACCAGGCTGAGATTGATTCTGCTTGTGAGTTCATCGATTTCTTAAGATTCAATGTAGAGTTCATGACAGAAATGTATTCTGAGCAGCCAGTTTCTGACAACGGAATCTGGAACCGCGTAGAGTACAGACCATTAGAAGGATTCTGTTTTGCAGTAACTCCTTTCAACTTTACAGCAATTTCAGGAAACCTTCCTACTTGTATGGCAATGTTAGGAAACGTTGTCGTATGGAAGCCTTCTGATAAGCAGGTTTACTCTGCAAAAGTAATCATGGATGTATTAATCGAGGCTGGTCTTCCTGCTGGGGTTATCAACATGATCTTTACAGATGGTAAAGAAACTGCTGAAAAGGTATTGGCTCACAGAGATTTTGCAGGTCTTCACTTCACAGGTTCTACGAAGGTGTTCCAGGGAATGTGGAAAATGATCGGTGATAATATCCACAACTACAGAACATATCCAAGAATTGTTGGAGAAACTGGTGGTAAAGACTTTGTAATTGCTCACCCATCTGCTAACGTAGAAGCAGTAGCTACTGCTTTAGTAAGAGGTGCTTTCGAATATCAAGGACAGAAATGTTCTGCGGCTTCAAGAGCTTATGTTCCTAAGTCTCTTTGGGCTGATGTGAAAAAAGTAATGGAAGCTCAAATGGCTACTATTAAAATCGGTTCTCCTGAAGATCCATCAAACTTCGTAAACGCGGTAATCGACAAAAATTCTTTCGAAAAATGTAAAGGATACATCGACAGAGCAAATGCTTCTGGTGAAGCTACTGTAGCTATCGGTGGAACTTGTGATAATTCTAAAGGATGGTTTGTACACCCAACAGTGATCGAAACTACAAATCCTCAATACGAAAGTATGGTAGAAGAAATCTTCGGACCAATCTTATCTGTATTTGTTTATGAAGATGCAGACTGGAAAGAAACTCTTAAAGTAGTGGATTCTTCTTCTCCTTATTCATTAACTGGTTCCGTATTCTCTCAAGACCGTTATGCAATTGCTGAAGCTTACAAGGCATTAGAAAATGCATCTGGTAACTTCTACATCAACGACAAACCAACTGGTGCTGTAGTAGGGCAACAACCTTTCGGTGGTGGTAGAGCTTCTGGAACTAATGATAAAGCAGGTTCTAAAATGAACCTTCTTAGATGGACATCTGTAAGAAGCGTGAAAGAAACATTTGTTTCTCCAAAAGACTACAAATACCCATATTTAGGATAATAAATAATGAGTAATAGGTAATAGTAATTATTATCTATTCTTACAATACAGCCTCGGAATTTCGGTTTCGGGGCTTTTTTATGGGATGTTACGAGGTACGGGATTTAAGGTTTAAGGTTAATTATAGTTATAAAAAGTATTTTAGCCCACGTACATTCTAATACTCTCCCACCCTTTCACTCCACCTTACCTAACATCTTTTAACAAACTATACCTATATTTTACGACTTCAATACCCTTGTTAGGAATAATAGTTGTTTTTTCATCACTACACCCCAAAATAAAATTGTATGAAAAAGTTATTGTTAACAGCCGTTGGAATAGGATTATTTGCAGTGAGCTGTGGAACCAAAGAGTCATCAATGTCAACCAGTAATCGGGATTCGGTAAATGTAGAGAATACACAGACTGCATCACCTGCTACAACAGATACTATGACTACAAAAATGAAGAATCCGGACAGCATTAAAATGAAAAAGGATTCGATGGCAACACATCCTGCCAAATAGTATTAAATACGTTTAATTTAAAAATGGAAAATCTGTAGTTCAAAGCGCTGCAGATTTTTTTTTGATGAAAAGCTAAAGAATAAATGGTTTAATTTAATTATTGAAATGATATATTGAGATTTGGACTAAAGCCAGATGGATGTTGATTATATGAGAGCGGGCTAAAGCCCGCTCCTATTGATGTTGATATCTGGATAATGATAAAAGGATAATAATAAATGTTTAATGACAAGATCTTTTATCTTTTATCTTTTATCTTTTATCTTTTATCTTTTATCTTTTATCTTTTATCTTTTATCTTTTATCTATCATAAAATCATTATATTTGATCAACACCAACCATAAAAAAGTATTATTATGAAAAAACTATGGATAGGAGCAATTCTTGGACTTCTTTTCCTTGGAAGTTGTGCTCAGAACAAAGAAAAAAGAGAGGAATACAAAGATGCTCATAATAAAGAATCTATAAGAAATAGTATGGGAGATTCTGCCGTGGCAAATTCTAAGCCGTCACCGGATACTTTAAAAATCAAAACCGACAGTACGAAAACTAAATAAAATCGCAAATCCACAGACTTTCTGTGGATTTGCACTTAAAAAAACTTGACTGAAAAAAAACCGGGCAATCAACCCCGATTATATGGTATGATTTATATTCCTTATCAGAATATTCTATGACATAAAAGAGGAACAGTGACTATCTCATGAAAACAAAACATGTACATGTTCCATATCTAAAGTTCCATGGTTTGGCTTGTTGTAGGATTTTAATCATCGCTTTTTATTTCAGGAAAAAAAGGATTCCTTCAAAAATAAAAGAGATAAGATGTAATATGAATGTAATCATTTCCGTAAAACTGTCGCAAAGATATAGCAGCTGCACTCTTACGAAAAACAATAGGTTATCCATTTTCATGAAAAATGGTAAGATAGCATGAAAAATGCTACTTATTCTTTATCATTTTCACGAAAATGAACATTTTTATCTGATTGATTTTCAGCGTCAAGATACTTAATATATGATGATGGAGAAAGATCTGTAACTGCCTTGAATACAGCAGCAAATTTACTGTGAGACGAAAAGCCACATTCATCAGCAAGGATACTGATCTTGTATTGTCTGTACTTCTCATCATTGATAAGTTTATCTACAATATAATTGATTCTTAACCTGTTGATATACGTTTTAAAATCTGCACTTTTATGCTGATTGATTACATAAGAAAGATACTTCGTATTGGTATTGAGCTCACCGGCAAGGAAAGAAAGAGACATTCCCTTATTGTTATAAAGATCTCCTTTTTCAAAGTTTTCAAGAAGCTCAAGCAGTTTAGTTTCCGTTTCAGAAGTCATCAGAGAATCATTTCTTTTTCGGTCTGTTTCACTGTCTTTTTCCTCAATTTCCTCTACGGATATATTCGAAAACTCTGAATTATCAGACTGCCTTATCATCTGACTTCGATGACTACTAATCATATTAATCTGGCTTCTTATAATATTCCTAAGTTTTGAACGTTGCTTTTTTTGTTTGGTTCTGATAAATATAATCAATCCCACTAATGAAACAAAAAGTACAATAATAGTCGCATTTTTTGCGATGTTCATTTGTCCGGTTTTCCCGGTTTTTGCAACTGAAATATTTGTCTTACCTGTGAAAGCCTGATTACGGGCTGCAATACTGTCGTAGGCTCTTACATATTTTACAGCATAAAGTGAGGCTTTATAATTATCTCCGGTTCCTTCATAATAATCATTGATATTGGAGTACACAGCTTTTTTAAGTTTTAAACTTCTTGAAGTGTCTGCAATTTTCTCTGCTTTTTTTAGATATACTTCAGCGTCTTTCCAGTTCTTTTGTTTTACACGAATTCCACCCAGTCCATTATAAACCAGTCCAAGAGTGCAGCTTCCTGCTTTAAGCAATTCTTCTGCTTTTCTATAGTAACTTTCAGAGGTTTTATAATCATCCAGTTTAAAGTAAACATCTCCCAATAATTGATAAGAAGCTGCCTCTGTACGATCTTCAATCTTACTGTTTATTTTTTCAAAATTCTTTAGTGAAAGCTGGATGTGGTCTATAGCATTAGTATAATTTCCCACTTCCATTTCATAGAAAGCCATTTCCTGATTTAGTAGCCCTTCAGCTTCATTTTTCATTTGAAAATCGGGGATTTTTCCGGCTGCTACAAGCCCTTTGAAGATGTATTTTTTTGCTCTTTCGTATAACCCTACCTGTCTATATTGTCTCGCCAATAATCTGCTTACACTTGCCATCCGTTCTGCATCATTACTCTGATTAACTAATGAATGTGCATTTTCACTGTAACATATGGCTTTTTTGATTTCTCCTGCGTGGTGATAAAGTTCTGATGATAGCATAAGGCTTTTTACCTTTTCTGAGGGCTTATTTGCAGACATATAAAGGGAATCTGCTGTTTTTATAGCTTTTGATAAGTCTTTATATGCGGTAATGGTAGATGTTCTTTCACAAGCCTGGTCGAAGCTGTTCTTTTTTTGGGCAAATATGGGGATTGCTGTGATCAGCAAAAACAAAAGTTTCAGTAGATTATTAGACATAAAAAAACAAATTATTATTCTTATAATAATTCATCATTTTTTCACGAGTGTCTTTTTGTTTTTTACAAAACTACTAATATTTTGCTTTTAATTAAAATATTCTGCTGAAATTTAATCATTTAACTAAAATAGTGATTTACATTAATTTTAACAATATCCTTAAAACAATAGACGATTATCTTTCATAGAAGCCTAAATCTGTATTAAAAACAAAGTTCTCTGATAATTATTTTCAATGTGAACTGCTCAAATGTCATCATATTTATTACATTTGCAGGGAATAAAAAGTTTATATGAAAAAATTAACAATACTTTCAGCTCTATTTATAGGTGTGTTTGCATGGGCGCAGGGCATCAAATTCGAGGAAGGAAACTTCGCTTCTATTCTTGCTAAAGCAAAAAAGGAAAACAAACTGGTTTTTATTGATGCTTATGCTTCATGGTGTGGACCATGTAAACTTATGGTGAAAAATATTTTCCCGCTTCAATCTGTGGGTGATTATTATAATTCTCATTTCATCAATGCTAAAATTGATATGGAAAAAGGCGAAGGAATTGAGATTGCAAAGAAATATAATGTAAAAGCATTCCCAACATATCTATTCATTGACGGAAATGGTGAAGCTGTACATAGAACATTAGGATATGTGGAAGAAAAAGATTTCATTCAGTTTGCAAAAGATGCCGGAGATCCAAGCAAAAGACTTACTTCTTTAAAGCTTCAGTTTGAAAAAGGAGAAAAAAATCCTGAGTTCTTAAAGAATCTTGCGATGCTTACTATGTACAATGATAGTGAATTTGCAGGTAAGGTAATGAACCGTTATTTCGAACAGAAAGCGACTCTTGACCAGGAAGATATTCAAATGCTTATTGCCGGAACACAAAGTACGGAAAGCCCTTTGTATAAAATCTTCCAAAACAAAAAAGCTGACTTTATTAAGCTTTTTCCTGGAGACCAGTATGAAAAACTGGATAAAAACATAAAACTGAATACAGTTGCTAAAAAAGCATACAATGCTGATACAAAAACATGGGATGATGCTTATTTTATGTCAGCAACACAATCATTTTTAAGCAAAGAGGAAGCTGATAAAATTCTGAAGAGAATGAAGGCAAACAGAGCCTTAAAAAACAAGGATATTCCAACTTATGAAAAACTAACGCTTGATCTTTATAAGGACTATTCTACAGCAAAATCTGATGAATTGAATTCTCTTGCGTGGAATTTCTTTGAAAATGTAAGTAATAAAACGTCTTTGGAAAAGGCAATTGCATGGGCACAGGAATCTGTAAAGAAAGATCAGAATTATGCCAATACGGATACACTGGCAAATCTTTATAACAAGGTTGGGGACAAAAAAAATGCAAAAATGTGGGCTGAAAAGGCGATTGAACTGGCAAAAAGTGCAGGACAGGATTCCTCTGATACTGAAACATTATTGAAAAGCCTTTAATTAACAATTAATGATAAAATAAAAACCGCAGAGTGATCTGCGGTTTTTTATTTTTTATGAAAGCCTGATATTAATATTCAAATAATACACTTCCCCAGGTAAATCCGCTTCCGAAAGCAGAAAGAAGTACTAAATCACCTCTTTTGATTTTCCCTTGTTCAATTGCCTCACTTAAAGCAATTGGAATGGAAGCTGCCGTCGTATTTCCGTATTTCTGGATATTGTTGAAGATCTTTTCATCTGGTAATCCGAACTTCTGCTGAACAAATTGAGCAATTCTAAGGTTTGCCTGATGTGGAATAAACATATCAAGGTCTTCAATTGTTTTTCCTGCCTTGTTTAAGGCTTCCATCATCGTTTCCGGGAATCTGGTAACAGCGTGCTTGAATACAAAGTTTCCGTTCATAATCGGATACACTTCCTTATCCGTTACATTTTCAGGATCTTTTCTCATTCTGTCGCTCCATCCGAACTTAGAACCTGGGAACTGAGTACAAAGATCGTCTGCATATTTACCTTCAGAATGCATATTTACAGCTAAAATATCACCAGCATTTTCATCCTCGTAGCAGAAAGTACGATTGCTCCTGCCCCGTCACCGAAAATAACAGAAACACCTCTTCCTTCATCAGAAAAATCCAGTCCAAAAGAATGAACCTCTGCTCCTACAACAAGAATATTTTTGTATATCCCTGATTTGATAAATGCATTTGCCACACTCATAGAATATACAAACCCTGAACACTGGTTTCTTACATCTAAAGCTCCAATTGTATCACATCCCAGCATATCCTGAAGCAAAACACCACATCCAGGGAAATAATAATCCGGCGAAAGGGTTGCGAAAATAATATAATCGATATCTTTTGAGGTAAGCCCCGCATTCTGAATTGCTTTTTCAGATGCTTTGAAACCTAAATAAGCGCTGGTTTCCTGAGAATCATACCTGTTTTTTCTGTGTCTTCGTTCCTTGATGCCTGTTCTTTCCGTAATCCATTCATCATTAGTAGTCATTAGTTTGGCTAAATCATCATTTGTAACAACGTTATCAGGAACATAAAATCCTACTCCTTTTATTGTACTTTTAATCATATAGTTTTATAATTTTGGCAAAGATAAAACTTATTTAAAACATAGTATTTCAAAATATTAGTATTTTTACTTTATGCCAATTAATACGATATACAGAAGCACCCACTGTGAATGGGTAGATGTAGAGGCTCCTACCGCAGAAGACCTTAAGTTTCTTCATGAACGATATGAAATCAACAACCTTCTTCTGGAAGACACTATAGACCCCAATCACTTACCTAAATATGAAGAAGATGGAAATGTAAAATTCTTCCTTCTTCGTGAAAGCACCGAGCTTGAAAGGAAAAACCTGAATACCATCAGTGATATCAGTACGAAGATCGCCATATTTATCCTTGATAAAACGATTATCACTATCCATAGGATGAAAACCAGAAGTATTACTGAGACGAAAAAGCAACTTTCGCTTTCACAGGAAGAAATGACTCCTCAGAAAATTGCTTTAATGATCACGATTCTGATTATGAAAAGCTTCGATGATGAATCAATCAGTCTATTGGAAACCATGGACAATATTGAGAATGAGATTTTTCTGAAGAATACCAATCATACCAGCCAGATCCGAAGATTATATAAATTAAAACGAAAATCGGGGCTGAATTCCCGGGTATTGGTCATTTCTACGGACGCTATTGATAAATTTAAGCTTTTAGATTTACAGGACTCTGAAATAGTGGATTTAAAAGACAAACATAAGGATGTAGTTGCCGATTTTGATCATTTGAATATACAGATCACCAACCTTATTTCGATGTTCCTGGCACTATCTGATCAGAAAGCCAACCAAGTCATGAAGGTTTTGGCTATTTATTCTGTCTACTTCTTACCAATTACCTTTATCGCAGGAGTTTACGGAATGAACTTTGACTTTATGCCAGAGCTTCATCATAAATATGGTTATTTTATCACATTAGGAGCAATGGCAACGGTAGTTATCAGTACATTTATTTATGTGAGACGTAAGCAGTGGTGATTTAGTCTATCGTAGATTACGCTACGCTTTGTGCTTGTTTGTGGAAAATTTGTGTTTAAAGAATTTGCTGCAACAACTGCATAAATAGTCTTTTGATTTCCAAATAAACAGTAATTTAGTGACTGCTTACTAGGTTAATAAAAACCTGCCATTACCAAACAAATCACTATGAAAACTGAAGATCTTAAGACTATTCTGGAAGACCAATCTCTTTCGCAGACATCAAAAGATAAGCTTATTGCGCTGCATGAGAACATTTCTACAAAAGAATTTTCTGATCTTTTGGATGCATATGGGAATCAGTATATAGAATTTGTACAGGAAGGCGGCGGTGTTTGGGGCAGCGCATTGGTGGGTTACCTTTACGGACTGGAAATCTTTGGAATCCGTTTTCTGAAAGTTGCTGGGACGAGTGCAGGAGCGATCAATACCATGCTTATTGCAGCCTGCAAAACTAAGGAAGAAGCCAAAAGTGAACTGATTAAAGATGTTCTTTTCAGTTGGGATTTTGCGGATTTTATGGATGGTAAAACCTATGTAAAAACTACACTCCATGGAATGTTGAATAACAAGAATTTCTTTAAAATCAACGCGATTATTGCGGCTATTTTATTCATTATTCTCGTCAGTATTCCTTTTGCTGCTCCATCCAATAGTATTTTGGGTGCTAAGCTGATGTTTTTAATTCCTTTGGTTCCGGCTATCATCCTTTTTTTCTGTATCAAAAAACTGTATCATAATTTCACAAAAGAAAACAGCGGACTTAATCCCGGAAATATTTTTCTGAATACGATGAAAAATGCTTTGGATAATTTCGGAGTTAAAACTGTGGCTAGTCTTAATGAAAAGTTTATTCAGAAAGAACATGATCTCAATCTCAATTACCGCTATGGAAACGAACAGGAATACTATACAGCCGCTTTAAACAATATTGAAAAAATTAAGACTAAAAACCTTGAACATATTGATCAGACAAGGTATAAGATCTTTTATGACAGTGCTGTAAATAACGATTATTACAAAAACAATCCTTTTTATTTACTTCAATCTGAATATGTGATTGTTACTACAGACATCAATGCTAAAATCAAAGTAGAGCTTCCTACAATGGCAAATTTATATTGGTCTGAAGAAGAATTGAAACACGCCAGCCCTGCAGAATTTGTAAGAGCCTCCATGTCTGTACCTTTTTTCTTTGAACCTTTCCAGAAACGGATTGATAAGAATGAAAGTTCTGTGAAATATGCATGGAGGTTCTGGATGAATACTAAACAGGAAGACATCAATCCCGTTGGGGTTTTCATTGATGGAGGAAGTATTTCCAATTTTCCTATAGACCTATTCCATGCGGATGAAGTTTTTTATCCCAGAATGCCACTTTTTGGAGTACAATTAACCAGTGATTCTGACATTCTTTCTGATAAGGGAAAAACGAGTGAAGAAATTCTTAAAACACCCTTCAGCTACGCTGGAAATATCATCAGCACATTAAAAGGATTTAATGATAAAACTTTTCTTACCAAACATACTTTCTACCGCTTATACAGCATCCAGACAGTCAATTGTGGTACCAGCAGCTGGCTTAATTTCTTTATGAAAAGAGAAGAAAAAGAGGAACTTTTCAACCGAGGGTTTCAGGCAGCACTTGATTTCTTAAACCAATTTGATTGGGAAAAATACAAGTATGAACGAATGATGCTGACCATGAAAGAGAAAAAAATATTGAAAGAAGAAGATACGCCTACGGTGGGATAGGAATCTATCTGAAAAAGACATCCAAATAGATTCCCATTATTTTTTTATAAATTATCTAAAAATTCAAGATACATCGGAACACTTTTTCCAATCCATTCATCTGAAGGATCGCGCTCTATACCATAGTAAACAAAAGGTTCTTCATATTCTGCCTTAATATAATCAAAGGTCAGTTCATAAGGTCTGAGAAGTTCCTTCATAGTATATTTATATTTTCCTGAAGCAGAATATACATCTTCATCTATTCCGGCAGTAACAGCTAAAGTCATTTTTTTTCCGGCAAGCTTATAGCCACTATTGCTTCCATATGCCCAACCATATAAAATAACCTCATCCAGCCATTGCTTCAAAAGAGGTGGGCTGCTGAACCAGTAAAAAGGAAACTGGAAAACAATGTTATCATGAGCCTCCATAATCTCCTGCTCTTTAGCAACATTGATTTTTCCATCAGGATAGGCTTTATACAATTGATGAACAGTGTATTTTTCCGGGTGTTTATTTAATTCTTCAATCCACCTTTTGTTAATAACAGATTCTTCTATATCAGGGTGAGTGACAATAATTAATGTTTTCATTATGTTTAAATTTCTACAACAAAAATATTACATATTACTTACATTTCGTACATTAGCAACCTATTGTAGGGTACTATAAAAAATGTAAGTAATGACTAAAATAAAGGAAACCTCAACCAATTTTGCCAATAAAAAAGCTCTTGCAGACGAATGTCCGGAAGTTTATGCATCTAATATTATTGGTGGGCAGTGGGCGCTTGCCATCTGTTGTTACCTCGTCAATGGTAAAATGAGATTTGGGGAATTAAAGAAACGACTTCAGAATATTACAGAACGTATGTTAACACTACAACTTCGCAGATTAGAAGAGGATAAAATTATTACAAGAACAGTATATGCCGAAGTTCCACCACGAGTAGAATATGAACTTACAGAAATTGGGTATAAATTGAAACCTATTATTCTTGAATTTGAAAAATGGGGAAAAGCACACAAACAATTAATCGAACAATCATCCGAAGAAGAATAGAAGTCTGAATCTTTAAAACAAAATATAAAACATATAAATACAACAATTTAAAAGTAAATTATACTTCATTTTATTATTTTATGTAAATTTAATAACCAACAATCACACAAATTAATATCATGAAAAACCTGACTTTTTTATTTTCCCTCACAACAGTTTTCTTGCTAGGAATCTCAGCAAATGCACAAAAGATTTCTGATGGTCAAACCATAGACGTTAATGGTATGAGTGTCACCTTCAATATTCTCAACAAAGAAAGCGTTGAATCAGGTGGCAAGCAATATGATCGATATAAAGTTTCTGCTTCTGTGAAAAATAAATCTGATAAAGGATACAATATCAGATTATCTGCTTTTCCTCAGATTGTAAGCAATATAGGATTGGTAGAATTAGATTGTATTAATGCAACCGGTGCAAGACTTACTTCTAAAAAGATTGAGCTGAAAATGAAGGCTCAGATGATCAACGTGACTTATTCTGCCTATGATAAATCAGGAAAGTTTACTACAAGTACAATCCCTGTGACTGGAAGTTATTATTTTGATCCGGGAGATACTATTGATGATAATGCTATTTTTATTGTCCCTCAAGGTGAAAAACCTGATGTTACCGTAAGAAGCTTAAAGTAAAAGTTACTCTTACAGTTCAAACTTATTTTCTATGTGCCTATGTGGTAATTTTTCAACTATATAGGCACATAAATATTTGCTCAGAATTATTTGTACATTCGTGACATCTGAAACTTTCTATTTCTTTTTCCACAAAGGATTTTGTTCCAATACTTTTGTATGAATTGGACAGGTCTCATGATGTGCGCCTTTCAGATAACCTGTACTCATCAGGAATTCATTTACGATCTCACCGCCTGTAAACTTGAATGTTTTCTTGAAAAGTTTCATCCATTCCGGCAATGTTTTGGGGTGATGATGCTCCAGCCATTTTTCAAATGAACCGAATTCTTTTTGCAGTTCAATAATTGCCTTTGCATTTTCAATTGCCGCATTCACTTTCAGTTTATTTCTGACAATTCCACTATCGCTCAAAAGCCTCTCACGGTCTTCTTCTGTGTAAGCCGCTATTTTTTGAATATCAAAGTTATCATAAGCCTTTCTAAAGCTTTCTTCCTTTTTTAAAACAGTTTCCCAGCTCAGCCCTGCCTGATTAATTTCCAAAATAAGCCTTCCGAACAATTCATTATCATCATGAATTGGAAATCCGTAATAATTATCGTGATAGTTTTTGTGCAGTTCTTTTCTGCTTTCAGGCTGCATTCCGTCTATTGCCAAACAATAACTCATTGAAGTTTTTTTTAATATCGGGATAAAGATAAGGCAGCTTTGTGACAACTGTTAGTCAGTAGGACTTATTTTTTAAAACAAAAGAAGATGGAAGTTAAAAAAGTTTGAAATTACCTCTGATAATTTATTCAATAAACTATTTTCCAAGTTATCCGTAAAATCACAATTGAAGGTGTGAAAATTCCTATCCTTTGGAAGGGTGGCGAAAATTCAAAGAATTTTTGACAGGGTGGTTTACAACATTCCGCCATAAAATTCTCCTCAATACTTCAGAAATATTAATTAGATTAGCAACCTCAAATACCAGCTATGAAATCATTTCTATCTCTTCTGTTTTCTTTATTCATAATTTCAGTGTACGCTCAGAATATTTATTCAAAAGCTTATGGAAGTCAACAGAATCCAGCTGTTATTTTTATTCATGGCGGACCCAGTGGAAATGCAACTTTATTTGAAGGAACAACCGCTCAAAATCTTGCTGATAAAGGATTTTATGTCATTGTATATGACAGACGCGGTGAAGGACGCTCAAAGGATGAGAATGCCACGATGACTTTTAAGGAAAGTTTTGATGATTTGAATCAAATTTATAATACCTATCATCTCAAAAAAGCACACATACTCACCCATAGCTTTGGAGGAATCATCGGAACTCTTTTTACTCATCAATTTACTGAAAAAGTAAAAACTTTAACTTTAGCCGGAGCATTATTTACCCAACAGGAAACGTATAATCATATTCTGAATCAGGCAAAAGAACACTTCAAAAACGATCCGGTTCAATTAAAGGAAATTTCTGAAGTAGAAAGTCTTGATAAAAACTCTGCAGCTTACAGAAAAAGATGTTACGAAATAGCAGGAAAAATGAACTTTTTTGATATGCCCATCCCTACTCCGGAAAGTGAAAGTTTGAGAAAACAATATAAAGATGGTGAGTTTTATAAAAACAACATCAGAAATGCCAATTCGCCCATTACATTTTATCAAAATGAAAAACGTAATAACCTTGATAATACAAGTGTTTTAAAAGAAATCAAAAGAAAAGGTATTCCCATCTTCGCTGTTTATGGAAAAAATGATGGAATATTCTCTCAAAAACAGTTGAATAACCTTAAAAATATTGTCAGAAAAGATAATTTTAAACTTATAGATAACTGTTCTCACTATTTATTTGTAGATCAGCAGAATGAATTTTTGAAATTTATTGAGCAGAAATTAAAATAAAGTGTAGTTTTGTAGCAATGTCAGACACCAAGATCCATATGAAGACCTACAAAGCCATCATAATGATGCTTATATTAGCGTTTTCATTATCTCCGTGTTCTGTAAAAAGGAATGTTCTTGATATTTTTGACATTCAGTATATCAGTGGCTTAAATAAGGTTAAAACAACATCTAATCTTGCATCAAGCTGTGATTTCACCTCTATTTCCTCTAAAATATCGGTTTCAAAAACAGTAATTAAAGCTAAACATTCTAATGCCTTTTTGGACTTTACTGCTTCTGTGAAAAATATCCAGGAAGGAAATCTTACTTTTAACGACTATTCAGGGCATACTACCGGAAACAGCCCACCGAAATATATTTTATTTAAAAGACTGAAATTAAATCTGGTTTAAAAAACTTTTTAATCCATTACAATCAGTTTTTTACAATATAATATTAATTTCAATGAAACATACTACAAACAGTCAGTCTTCTAATCTGGCTGGTTTATATACTTTATCCCTCCGTATGGTTATCGGATGGACTTATTTTTCTGCTTTCTGGCGCAGACTTATCCTTGAAAACAAGCTTATTCCTGATGAAAAAGGATATATCGGTGAAAAGTTTAATCATTTTTTACCCAATGCTTTAGGAATAAAACCTATAATCGAATATCTGGTTACTCACCCTGATGCGTTACAAAGATCTATGATGATGTTTACTATCATTGAGGCTATTGTAGGATTATTTATTATCCTTGGACTGTTTACCCGATTGATGAGCATTGGTATTTTCAGTCTTGCTTTGGGAATTTTATTAGGTTCGGGCTGGTTGGGAACTACCTGTCTGGATGAATGGCAAATCGGGGTTTTGGGAGTTGCAGGCGGCTTTGTTTTGTTCCTTAGCGGAAGTGGTGATTATTCTCTTGACAATTATTTGATAAGGAAAAATAAGACTTTTACTCAAACGAAGTGGTTTCAATGGCTGGGATCCGGAAAACTTCCTATTTCTCAACCTAAAGTTTTTGTATTAATAGGTTCTCTTATTATTTTCGGGCTTACACTTTACACCAATCAGTATTTTCATGGCGGTGTCTGGGGAACTTTACACAATAAGTCTGTAAAACCGAAACTTGAAATCTCAAATATTTCGCATAATAATTCAGATTTAAAATTTGAGGTCTATAGAACAGAAGGCGCAGATGTATATGGTTCTTTCCTCATAGGGATTCACATTCTGGATAAAAACGGAAAGATTTTAAAAGAAATAGATCATAAAGAGCTTTCAAAGTTCTCCAAAGATAATATCAAAAACCATTATGTAGCCAAAGTGAAACCAGGGAAGCACAGTCTTGTTATTCCATTGGGGGCAAAAGCAGATATGAATATTAGGATTAATGATATTATTCAAAAAGACGCGATCCATACTTTAAAACTGATTGACATCAGTGGGCTTGAATGGGTACAAGCCATACAGCAATAGTTTATAAACAAATGTTTTTAAATTTTGGCTAAAGCCGAATGGATGTGGGAATTTATAATGAGAACGGGCTAAAACCCGCTCCTATTGATATTGATATTGATATTGATATTGATATTGATATTGATTAACAGAGAAATATCCATATTTTCATTTACAAAAAAACCTCCGATATTCTCGGAGGTTTTGATTAAAATTTAGTGCATGGCTTCACTCAAATCTATCTTTTCTTTACTTTTTCTTTCTTTAATAAATAAGATAAACGGAATACATATTAAAAATATTACCCCGAGGTAAAGAAATACATCCATATAAGACAATACAGTTGCCTGTTTGGTTACGGATAGATCAAGCATTTTATAAGCTGCATTCAGTGCTGCATCAGGTGTCATTCCTTTTGCTATAAAGTTTGCTTTTAAAGCATTAATTCTTTGCTGAACTTCAAAACTATTTGAATCCAGATGGGAAATCAAATTATTCCTGTATGTCTGCCCGGCATTCGCAATAAAGGTTGTGATGGCTGCAATCCCAAAAGATCCGCCCAGCTGTCTCATCATCCCTGTAAAGGCTGCTCCCTGTCCGATTTCCTGACCTTTCAAAGTACTTAATGATAGTGAGGTAATTGGAATAAATAATAGTCCTAAACCAGCACCTCTCACAATAAGCATCCAGAAGAAGGCTTCTTTACTTGTATCAGGAGTTAGAATTTTATACCCCCAGAAGCTATAGATAAAGAAGATGAACAGTCCCAGAGAAACCAAGATCTGCTGTTTTGCACCTTTCGTTAACAATTTTCCGATAATCGGCATCATGAAAGCTGTTGTCAATGCTGCCGGAATCATCAATGCTCCCGACTGAAGTGCCGTCCACCCCAAAATACTCTGTGTATAAAGCGGAACGATAAATGTAGATCCATACAACCCAAATCCCAACACAAACGACATCACCGTTCCGATTCTTAAGTTTCCATTTTTTAATACCCTGAGCTCTACAATCGGATATTTAAAAGTAAGTTCCCGCCAAAGGAATAATATAAATCCTAATACGGCTGCCACTGTAAAGGCTACGATCATTCCACTTTCAAACCAGTCTTCTTCATGACCTCTCTCCAGGATGAACTGTAATGAACCTACCGTTACTGCCAACAAAGCAATACCAATCCAGTCTACATCTGAAACTCTACGTTTTTCTGCATATTTTGGACTTCTTACGAACTGAAGCGTCATTAAAGTTGCTGCAATCCCGATCGGAATATTGATATAGAAAATATACGGCCAGCTATAATTATCAACGATGTATCCTCCCAGCGGTGGTCCCAATGTAGGACCAATGATTACTCCCAATCCATAAATCGCCTGAGCCATACTTCTTTTTTCAATAGGGTAAGACTCTGTGATGATTGTCTGTGAGGTTACTAAAAGGGCTCCCCCACCAATTCCCTGCATCAGTCTGAAAAATACCAATTCCCAGATATTCGTTGCGTTTCCGCAGAGGAATGAAAATATGGTAAATATGATAATGGAAGCTGCAAAGTAATTTCTACGTCCGAACTGCTGAGAAAGCCAGCTGGTCATCGGTACGATAATTACGTTTCCGATCGCATAGGCAGTAATCACCCAGCCCACTTCTGAAAGTGTAGCCCCAAGGTTACCCTTCATTTCATTAAGGGCAACGTTCACAATCGTGGAGTCCACAATCTCAAGCAGAGCACAAAGAATTGCTGTGATCGTAATGATCACTCTTCGGGCTCCATATTCTACTAATGAATCTTGCATAAGTTTTTTACGATGTTAAAAAGCCAATGATCAATTTTGATTCGTAATAGATAATGAATTTTAAAGCAGCCTATTTTATTTAATGCCACAAAATACATTCACTATTCATAACGAGGTTAATTGACTTTTAAACAGTTTTAAGTATTATTTCAATGAAACTTCTGCTTTCACATTCATTCCTGTTCTTAATCTTTTTGCGATATTCTTATCAAGATTTACAAAATCGATTTTTACAGGAAGTCTCTGTACTACTTTTACGAAGTTACCACTCGCATTATCCGGAGGAAGAATAGAGAATGTAGCACCGGTAGCCGGAGAGAATGAACTTACCACTCCATCAAATTCTTTATCAGGGAAAGCATCAATTTCAATTTTCACTTTTTGTCCTTCCACCATTTTATCTACCTGTGTTTCTTTAAAGTTTGCCACTACCCATTTCTGGTCGTTTTTAACCAAAGAAAACAACTGAGCTCCCGCCTGTAAATACTGACCTGCCTGTGTAGATACTTTTCCAACATATCCGTCTTCAGGAGCTAAAATTACTGTGTATGATAAGTTTAATCTCGCGTTTTCTACATCCACCTCTCTTTGCTTTGCAACAGAATTCGCAACGCTAATTTGTTGAGAGCTTGCTGCTGTCTGAGAAGAAGCGATGGTAGTCTGCTGAGCAATTTGGTTTCTTTGCTCTACCAATACCTGAAGTTGTTTATCCGCAGATTGTTTTGCTGCTAAAGCCTGCTCATATTGCTGTTCCGTAATAGAATGATCTTTTACAAGGTTTGCATATCTTTTTAAATCCTGAGACGTTTTCCAAACATTTACTTTTGCTGCTTCAATCTGTGCATTTGCTGTAGCTACTGCTGCTTCAGAGCTGTTGATATTCTTAGAAGTAGCTGTTGTAGTAGCTTCTGCTGTAGAGATATTGCTTTTTGCAGTTGTTAAAGCCGCCTGAGATTGTTCAAGAGCCATTTTCTGATCTCTGTTGTCTAAGATGACAAGGGTATCTCCTTTCTTTACGAATTGGTTATCCTTTACCTTCACCTCAGCTACATATCCTGAAATTTTGGAAATTACCGGTGCCATATTGGATGTAATCTGAGCATCGTCAGTTTCTTCATGATACTGTCCGTAGCTATATGCTCTGTAACCATAGATACCTCCTCCGATTACTACAGCTGCTAAAATGATAGGAAAAACTAAGCTTTTTTTCTTTTTAGGTTCAACTGCCTGTGTATTATTATTTTCCATTTTGGTTTCGATCTGATTATTTAAATGTTAAAGTACCTGTTGTTTGTAATAGTTTTCTGTAAGCTAAAGCTGCGTCTGCTTTTGCATTGATTACTCCAACGTTAGCTGCAATCTGAGCTGCATCTGCATCCAGTAATTCTGTCATGGTTGCAAGACCGTTGTCGTATTTATTTTTTGTAATTCTGTAGTTTTCATTAGCCTGTTCAGCTGATTTCTCAAAAACCGCGATTCTTTTATGAGAGTAATCGTTATTCTGATATTCTCTGTTTACGTCAAGCTTAATGTTATCATTCAGTAGTTCATCGGTAGCAGCAAGTTGTTTTTCTCTCGCCTGAGACTGTTTTAATGATGAATTTTCTTTCCAGATATTGGATAGATTATACGAAAGTCCGATTCCTACATTCACAGCATTGTAAACTGTAAGAAATTTAGGAATATCTGCTGCTACATATCCACCTGTAAATGCCAATGAAGGAAGGTTTTCTGCTTTTGCTGCCTTTGTTCCCAATTCTGCAGCTTTTCTTTGCTGAGCCAAAGCCTGAAGATCTTTACGGTTTTCTCGGGCTTCATTCACATAGAAATTAACGGGCTTCACTTCCGCACCTTCTTCAATATAGTTCTCATCCACTTCAAGCTCTGTAGTTTCAGAAAGTCCTAATAACAAATCCATATTGATATTGGCAATATTGTAGTTGTTTTTAGCTTCAAGTAACTGAAGTTCAATATTGGATGTCTGAAGATTCGCTTTTAATCTGTCATTTCTGGCGATCAATCCGTTATTTTCCATTTTCATGAAAGTCTCATCTCTCTTTTGAGAAGCGGCAAGATTTTCTTCAAAAACTTTGATGGATTGATTGGCTTTAAACAAATTATTATACGCCTGGGCAACGTTGTAAGCAATGGCTATTTTGTCATTTTCCGTACTTAATTTTGAAGCTTCTACCAGATATTTTGCGGACTGAATTCCGTATTTTATCCTTCCACCACTATAGATCGGAACACTTAAATTAGCAGAACCATACACTACCTGATGTATTTCCGGACCTCCTGCTCCACCGGAAACTCCCGGAAGTTTAATATCTACGTTTGGCTTTATCGGAAGATACATATAGCTTCCTGAAATCTTCAATTCGGGAAGTTGTCTGTTCTTAGCTTCCAAAAGGTCAGCTGTAGCCTCTTCGATCTTGGCTGCATCGATCTTGAGATTTTTGCTGTTCTGGATTCCCAGCTGCACAGCTTCATCAAGAGAAAGGGTCTTTTTCTCCTGAGCATTTGCATTTGCTATCCCTACGAATAGTGATAATGCAATCACTGAGTTATTTATTCTCTTCATAACCTAAAAGGTCTTTTAGTAAATGTTTTATATGTCTATTAAGTTCTGTATAAAATTTTTCGTCAAAAGTTTCCTCATCATCTGTATCATTCAGGAATTCCTTGTACATTTCTTTGGCATTGAATGCATAAAAAAGAGTTCCGCTTATAGTAGAATGAAGCAGATAAATAGGAGGATTTTTTGTAAAAACGCCACTCTTCAGCCCGCTTTCCAGTATTCTGGAATACATAGAAAGGAATGACATTTTGGTTTCTTTCAAAAATGCTACGATCTGTGGATTGTCTGTGTGAAGCTGTTCACGCTGCATGATCCTGTAAAAACATTTCTGGGTTCTTATCCTGTTTGAAAACTGATCTATTATTTTTTCAATCTTTTGCCAGTCATTAAGGTCAGTTCTTCCTACAATATCCCTTGAGAAAAACTGTCCTTCATTCATTCTGTATTCTACTAATTTTTCATAAAGTTTTTCCTTAGATCCAAAATAGTAAGAGATCATAGAGATATTTACATTTGCTGCCTTGGATATTTCCCTGGTAGAAGTTCCGTCAAAACCCTTTTCAGCAAAGAGTTTTTCTGCAGCAAATAATATATTTTCTTCTTTTGAAATCATATCACTTCCATTTTTCAGGGGGCAAATTTACATAAGTTTTTCATAAAATCAAACGATTGATTGATTTTTTAATATAGATTTAATTTATATTTACAAAAAACTAAAGGTATGGGCCTATTTGATTTCCTTTTTAAGAGGAAGAAAAAAAATCAGACAAATGAAGTAACTTTTAAAAATGAGTCTCCTATTGAAGAAAATATTGCTCCAATTAATGAAGAGATTTTCGTTCCATTGGAACAACCAACTCCTCCAATAAACAAAGAAGTAAACCCTACATTAAAGGAAGAAACTCCTGTTGTAGCAGAGGAAATCACAATTCCAGCCATTGATGAAGCTGGGAATCGTTTCAACCTTGAAATTATTGAGGCTTTTAAAAGATATCATTGTGATCCGAGCCTCGAGGTGAATATTCAAATTGAAGATGAAAGAGGTAATACACTTCCTGCTTATCAAGCTTATAATGATCTATTTAAAGAATGGAAAGAAATTCAGTCAAAATGGGATCGTATGTCAATATTCTATCGTTTCTGGGATCAGTCTCAGTTTGAAAAGCTTGAACACTGGCAAATAATTGAAAGATTTGTAAAAGATCGCTATCCTAAAAAGGCTCTTCTTCATTTTGAGAAAAATATGTCTGACAGAAGAGATCTAAGCAAGGAAGAACTTATTTCTCTTTCAAAACTTCACCGCGTGCTACTGGATAATCCTACCGCCAAAGAATATATCGAAACTGCCTACAAAAATCATCCGGAGGACGATGCCGTAAAGGTAGAATATGCAACGGTTCTTCATATCATTGGGAATCACTATGAAAAAGAACATTCACATGAGGTATTTCATGAAGTATTTGACAAAAAAATACAACAAAATGATACTGCATCTGTTTTTGACTGTTTCAAATTCTCAGAAGGATATACAGACTCTTCTATTTTTGCGATGGTATATCTGATTAATACGGAGGCTGATAATGATGCATGGGATAATGTAGCAGAAGAATACTACTACTGCCCTGTTTTTAGATATGAACATGCTGTACAGTTATCACAAACTGAAAACCCAATGAGAGCTTTGGCAAAACTTACTTCTTTGAGTCAGGAGTTCCCGTGGTTCAGATTGGCTGTGGAAAGTACCATCGGTAATATTAAATCTATGAGAAAACAACTCGATAATCCCGATTTTATGGAAAAAGAGCTTCAGGAATTTCAGGCATCGTTAAAAACCCAAAAATAAATTTCTTATCTCTTTTAAGCGTAATGATAAAAAAGAATTTGAACTTGATTTTTTTTTGATCGCAAAGACGTTTCAATCAGCTATGTTAGCCTTCTTTACTGAACAAGATTCTTTAGAAATATTTGATCATATCACTTTACAAACATTGCATTTAACTAATATCTTTGACATTTCAATCAACAATCTTTTTACAGTTCAGATCAAGTAATCAAAAAAGTATTACATTTAGTGACTTAAAAATTTAAAAACCATGAAAAAATTCATCTCAATTCTTGCTATCGGTTTATTTACATTCAGCTATGCTCAGGAAAAACCTAAGGAAGGTGGATGCTGCGCCGGAAAGGATAAAAAAGAATGCTCAGTAAAAGATAAAAAGGCTTGTTCTGATGCTCATCATAAAGGTTGTGATGCAAAGACCAAAACTGCTGAGAATACTCAAAAATCAAAAGATAAAAAAAAGACTAAGGATAAGAAAACAGCTTAAATTTTATTATCCCAGAAAAATAAAAAATCCGGAAAATCTCCGGAGTTTTATATTTTATGTACTTTTATGAATATACCTTGAGAGTTTTATTCCAAGATCTGTCCATACTATTTTAGGATTTCCGTTTCGGGTAAGATGCAGATCTGCTGCATTGATTTCTTCCAGAATACTTTCAATATTAGCACCACTGATAAACTTTGAAAAGCCAGCCCAATTGAACCCGTTCGCATTGATCTTTTTATATACAAGGTTTTCCGACTGATAGTTCTGAAGCAATGCCAGCCTGAAAATTTCGGAGCAATAATTCAAAAAGTTCTTTTGTTTCTCTCTGTTCCAGCCTGCTATTTCTCTCGCCCAGAAAATAATGCTTCTGAGATATTCCGGTTTCTTCTTTACCATAAAAGCGTCACGAACCCACTGTACGAAGAGTTTTTCAAATTCATTGCTCTTATCTCCCGAATTCAACAGTTTTATGGCTTCATTAAGATTCCCTTGGGCTTCATGAACAATCTCTCTTACTTTTTCATCGGAAACGGATAAGTTCTTTTTTAAATATCCTCCAAGATCTTCATCATTGATTCTTGGAACTTCCACTACTTGTGTTCTGGAAAGAATAGTAGGAAGAATATCATTGGTACTTTCTGCGGTAAGAAGAATAATGGTTTTTGCCGGGGGTTCTTCTAAAAATTTCAAGAACTTGTTTGATGCAGCAATATTCATTTTGTCAGCTCGCCATACGATAAGGATTTTCGTTCCTCCTTCGTAGCTTTTTAATGAAAACTTCTGGTTTTGATCATCTATTTCATCTGCTGAGATAAAAAGTTGTTTGTTTTCGGACTCCAGGAAAGCTGTCCAGTCATCATAGCTTGCATAAGGTGATGCAAGAATCATTTCCCGGAATTCATCAAATTTATTTTTACTTAAGGAATTTTTATTATCCGTAAAAACAGGAAAACTGAAATGTAAGTCTAAATGGTTCAGGTGCTCAATCTTTGAAGCAGCATGTTCATTTTCCTGACCTAAAATTTCTTTTGCATATGCCAATACCATGGGTAATGTACCATATCCTTCTTTTCCTACAAAAAGTTGGGCATGGCTTACTCTGTTTTCAGCGATACTTTCTCTAAGAAGTTTTTTAAGGTTCTCCTGTCCGGCGATGTTTTCCCAATTCATGTTTCAAAGATAAGAAATAGGGAGTAAATTCAGGAATGATCAATCGTCAATTTTTGCTATATAAAATCAATAATGAATATGCATATTCAAGGAACTTACAATAGAAACATATTGATTATGCGCTATTTAAAGTAAACACAAACAGTAAATTATAAAACCTGATAAACTCTATAAACTAGTGATTCACTAGTGACATTAATTTATATATAAATGCAAAAATTCCCCAGTATATCAGCCCTTAACAAACTTTAACCACATATAATTTTTACAATTCATTAATATTTAAGATATTTGCGCATTGTTTTAAAAATAAAGAATGAAAAAAATCTTTGTAGTATCATTTATATCAGTAGGCTATTTTCTGAATGCACAGAGTCTAAGCAACTCTCCCTATGCAAAATATGGAATTGGAGATGTAAAATATGATAATACGATCGAAACTGCTTCCATGGGAGGTATATCTACTGCTTTTATAAGTGATTTTACCAGTAGTTTCAACTTTGCAAACCCTGCAAACAACACTAACTTCGAATTGACAAGTATCAGACTGGAAGCTACCAACGAAAACAATTATTTCAAATCGAACTTCAACGATATGAAATCTACAAAGCATTCTACGTATCTTTCTAATATCTCTCTGGCATTTCCTATTTCTTCGAAAATTAAAATGGGACTTACCTATCAGCCATACAGCTCAAAAAGCTATGATATTGTAACTGAAGACCAAAAAGGATCTGTCTATTATCAAAACGGATTTAAAGGAAGCGGTACATTAAATACTGCTGCCGTAGCTTTGTCTTACAAAATTAATCAGGAGTTCTCCGTAGGGGCAAGAGCAAACTTATACTTTGGTGATCTTTATGATCTTACTGAGTTCCGTGCTTCAAACTCTGAGTATGTAAACGGTTTTGAAACTAAAAACAGAGTAAGAAATTTTAATTTCACTTTAGGTACCAGCTACCAGAAGCTTAATACACGTACTGATAAAAAATTAACGATCGGTGCTACAGCTACGTTTGGAAATACCAGCAATATGATAACTGAGTATACAAATAGTACTTACAGATACATTGATGCAACTGCAGGAACTAAAACTGATATTAGTATCATTGACCAACAGGATGTAAAATCTAAAAACCTTATTCCTTTACAGGCATCCGTGGGTGTAGGATATGGAAGTGAAAATCATTGGTTCCTTTCCGGACAGCTTGATTATAAAAAAGGAGAAAACATTTCTTATTTCGGAGATACTTTTAATCTACATGATACTTACAGAATTTCTGCCGGAGGATGGTATTTGCCAAACTATAACAACTTCAGAAATTATTTTTCAAGAGTTATCTATAGATATGGTGCTTTCTATGAAAAAGGAAACTTGAAAATTGATGGAACCAACATTAATAAATTTGGTATCTCAGCCGGAGTAATGCTTCCGTTCAAAAACAGTAGTATTACCAGAATGAGTGGTCTTGAAATCGGAGTAGAAGTAGGTAAAAGAGGTACTGTTAAGAATAACTTGATCAACCAGAATTTCATCAACCTGAGAGTCGGCTTCAATTTTGCTGATAAATGGTTCAGAAAGTCACTTTATAACTAATGAACTTTTCAAAAAAAATATCATATAAAAATATAGCATGCCTTTTTAGTTGTGCTATATTTTTTATACTGACATCCTGTGAGGAAGATCTTACCAAGAGAAATGGAAATCAAAGTAAAAACTTCCCTTCACAGATTATCAATAATGCTGATATTGTACAGCGTGATTCCGGCTTTGTAACTTTAAAGGCAAAGGCTCCTATTATTGAAAAATACGAGTTAATTGATAGCCCTTATGTTGTCGCAAGAAAAGGAATCAATATAGAATTCTTCGATAAAAAGAAACCGAAAGTTCCGGGAAAGATCACTGCAAAATATGCCCGTATTTTTGAATACAAAAAATTCTATGAAGCCAAAGGCGACGTAAGGATTACCACAAACGAAGGGCAAAAATTTGCTATGCAGACGATCTATTGGGATCAGAGAAAAAAAAGAATCTACACCACGGATACTGTTTACGTAACGATGGAAGACGGTTCTACATTGGTAGGTGCCAATGGAATGACTGCCAAGGATGATTTTTCTGAATATACTTTTTATAACAATACCGGAGATTTTAATTCCAAAAGAATTTCCGAGAAGAAAAAATAAATTCTTTTACCATGAAAACCGTTGCCATTGGGCTCATGTCCGGGACAAGCCTGGACGGTCTGGATATCTGCTTTGCTGAATTTGAGAAGAAAGAACAATGGACTTTCCGAATCATAAAATCAGAAACCCTCTCCTATTCCAATGACTGGGAACATAAGCTTAGGAATTCTATCCATCTTTCTGCTCCCGATCTTTTAGCACTTAATTCTGAATATGGTTTTTATTTGGGTAAGCAGGTCAAAGAATTTATGTCAAGACATCAGATTGAGCATATAGACCTTATTGCGTCTCACGGTCATACGGTATTTCATCAGCCACATAGAAAATTCACTCTTCAAATCGGAGATGGAAGAGCAATCAAAACAGAGACTAACATTCCGGTCATTTATGATTTCAGAAGTCAGGATGTTCTGATGGAAGGAAATGGAGCTCCATTGGTTCCTATAGGTGACGAACTGCTTTTTTCAGAGTATGGCGCTTGTCTTAATCTGGGAGGATTTTCAAACATTTCATTAAAACTAAACAACAAAAGAATTGCTTTTGATATAGCTCCTGTGAATATCGTTTTGAACCATCTTGCTCAACAATTAGATAAAAATTTTGACGAAAATGGTGATCTGGCAAGAAAAGGCAAAATAAACGAAACCTTGTTGAACCAGCTCAATTCTTTAGACTTTTATAAACAGCCATATCCGAAGTCTCTGGGCGTAGAATGGTGCAATGAACATGTTTTCCCAAAGCTTGTAAACATTGATTCTTTAGATTCTTTAGCCACATTTACAGAGCATATTGCAGAGCAAATTTCGGCTGTTATCAATAAAAGCAATATCAAGGATATATTAGTAACCGGAGGAGGTGCTTATAATGCTTTTCTGATTGAAAAAATAAAGAAAAATACTGCCGCTGAGATCATCATTCCGGAAAAAGAGATCGTGGAATACAAGGAAGCTCTGATCTTTGCGTTTATGGGAGTTCTAAGAATGCATAATAAAATCAATATTCTATCTTCAACTACGGGAAGCACTTCCAACCACAGCTCCGGGATTATTGTTTAAAACAACTTTATCTAAAAACATAAAAAAACCTTCATTTCTGAAGGTTTTTTATTTATTATTTGTAAGCTTCGATCTTATCTGTCAATGTATTGATAAAGTTCTGTAATGGTTTTTCTACCATCATTTTGATGAACGGATTGAATTTTCCTTCAAACAGCATCTGAACTTCCGTCTGGTTTTCATTGATAGGATTTAAAGTTGCTGTTAATGAGAAATCAAGGCTTGAGCTTGCAGACTTCAAAACAGCTTTCTGATCATCCACTTCATCTATTTTTAAAGCGATTTCAGGCATTCCCTGTAATCCGAATTTAAAACCGTTATCTCTTGTTTCAAATTTCTGAAGACCATCCGGCATAAAATCTTTGTAATTTTCCGGTGTTTTCAATAATTCACTTAGCTCTTTCGATGATTTATTGACAATAATTTTTCGTCCTTCTAAATTCATTTTTTTATTTTGTATTTAAATTCTTACAATTGTTTACTATAACAACAAAATTATAAAAAAAAACCACAAAGGCATCACCCAAAGCATACTTTTAAAGACAGAATACTCAACTGAAAAGAAATAAATGATAAACAACAAGAAACTTTTCTATTTTTGGGAGACTTAATCTCCCTCTGGAGAGCCTTTAACCATTAAATCTACTTTTTTTAGGATGAGGAATCCTTCATTCAAGGATAATTTTGAAGGCATTTAGAAAAATAAAGCTCGGTAATTAAGGGGTTTTATTCCTATAATTTGATATATTTGCGAGTAAATTATAGTAGAAAGCGTAATAAAAACATCCTGTTTTCACGTCTTTAAATTATTACCCCTAAGATCAATATTAACTATAAATTTCTGATATGTATAAAGTTTTTGTGAACGAAAAAAAATTATTGATTTCTAAACATCCTGAAGGACTTGAAAAAAACCTTGAGTATGAAAGCTTCACAACTTTAGAAATTGCATTGGATCTTTTAGAAAATACGTCTGTAAACGAGCTTAATGTTTATGGCGAAAATATTGATAAAATCTGGCAGGAGTTCCAGAATCTTTTCAGGATCATAGAAGCTGCAGGAGGTCTTGTGAATAATCCTGACGGAAAAATGCTTTTTATCAAAAGATTAGGTAAATGGGATCTTCCTAAAGGGAAAATGGAAAAAGGAGAATCCAGAGAAGAGTCTGCTGTAAGGGAAATAGAAGAAGAAACCGGATTGAAAGACGTAGAACTGGTAGAATTCATCAATACGACTTATCATATTTACATTGAAAGAAACGGAGAAAAGATCTTAAAATGTACGCATTGGTTTGAAATGAATTTCAGTGGTGAAGATACTTCCAAACCACAGATTGAGGAAGGAATTACTGAAGTTGCCTGGAAAAACACCGACCAAATTAAGGATGAAGTTTTCCCAAGCACATTCAAGAATATTAAGCTTATTGTAAAAGAGTTTTGGGCTTTAAAGGCTAAATAAAATCTATTACCTTTTCCAGCGCTATTCCTCTTGAGCCTTTCAACAAGATGTTTTCTGACTGAATTTTATGCTGTTGCAGATATTCGGCAAGTTGAGCTGTATTTTCAAAAGCAAGCTCTGACGAATTAACCGCTTTAAAATGATTTCCCACGGTAATAATCTCATCAAAATGCAGATCATGAGCCAGCTTTAAAATACTCTGATGCTCTTTTTCACTTTCAATACCTAATTCCAGCATATCACCAATAATAATGGTTTTACTACCTTCAAAAGTGATAAAGTTATGCAATGAAGCTGTCATTGAACTTGGGTTAGCATTGTAAGTATCCAGTACCAAAGTTCTGTTGTCTTTTTTCACAACCTGCGAACGCATATTCGTTGGAGTATATTGTTCTACAGCGTGTTTTATCTGCTCAAAACTGATCCCGAAATGAAGCCCCAGACTTGCCGCTACACAAAGATTCGTAAAGTTGTAGTCACCTGTTAATTTTGATACCGCTTTTTCTCCCTGATAGATCAATCCTACAAAATGCTCTTCAGAAAAGGATTCAAAGTTATAATCTGCATCTTCTTTTCCGAATGTGATTTTAGGAGAATATCCTTCAGTCTTCTCAACCTGAATAGGATCATTTTCATTAACAACAATTGTCTGATGATTATTTTTCAGATAAGCATAAAGCTCTGATTTTCCTTTAATAACCCCTTCAAAACCTCCAAAGCCTTCTAAATGAGCTTTACCAAAATTGGTAATATATCCAAAATCCGGTCTTGCGATTGTACAAAGGAATTCAATTTCTTTCTGATGATTGGCACCCATTTCTATCACAGCCATTTCATGCTCTGGCTTAATAGAAAGAATAGTTAACGGAACTCCGATGTGATTGTTAAGATTCCCGTAAGTATATTGTACGTTAAATTTCTCGGAAAGCACAGCATGAATCAGTTCTTTTGTAGTCGTTTTACCATTACTCCCCGTAAGCCCGATAAAAGGGATGTTCAAATGAGTTCTGTGGTGGATCGATAATTGTTGCAGGAATTCAAGAGTGGACGGAACATAGAAGATATTTCTATCCTTATTTTCAAATTCCGGCTGTTCTACAATTACAGCTAATGCTCCATCATCTATAGCTTTTTCAGCAAGTGTAGCTGCATTAAAATTATCACCGGAAAAGGCAAAAAAGATATCATTTCTGGCTATTTTTCGGCTATCGATGGTTACTTTATCAGCCTGTAAAAATAGAGGATAAAACTGTTCTATATTCATGTGGAAATATATGTATATTTTTTTAGGGAATTCACATGCAATTGCCAAATCTATAAGAGTGTCTTTAGACTTTTCAACCCATGCGATTTCATGTTTCAAAAATAAAAAAACCTTCCGAAAATACGGAAGGTTTTTTATAAGTATTTTTTGATAAATATTATCTTCTAGTTCTGTTCTTATCATTAGTTCTGGCATCCTGTGCAACACGGAAACCAATCCAACCATAAGCTCTACCTTGATTCTTATATCTTCTTTGCCCCGGATCTAACCAGTATGCAGTGTCTTGCCAAGAACCACCTTTTACTACTCTCACCTCGTTAGAGATTGCAGAAGTTCTGTCTCTGGTGTCTTTTTGCATCTTCACTCTACCGTTTGCATCTACAACAAAGCTTTTCTTAGGAGCGTTGTACATATCAAATCCAGCTGCAGAATCGGAAGCTCTATAATATTCAAGTGAAGATTGTCTGTCACCATCTCTATAGTTTCTGTAATCAGCAATTGTTTCTCTTTCGAATTGTCCAGGAAGACCTTTATAAACTAATCTTCCGTCTGCTAATGTATCATATTTAATAGTACCTTCGTCAATCATTTTGTAAGTTCCGTCACCGTTCTTTACGATTGCCTGAGGCATATTTCCTCTATAATAGTTGTAGTCGTTGAAATCTTCATCAATGATAGGTCTGTATACATCGGCAGTCCATTCTGCAACGTTACCATACATACCGTAGATTCCAAGGTCATTAGATGGATATTGTCTTACATCAGAAGTCTGAGCAGAACCGTCATTTTTCCATCCAGCGATACCAGAGTAATCTCCTCTACCCATTTTAAAGTTTTCAAGGAACATTCCTCTTTCTTTACCTTTGGTACCTCTTAATCTTTCGATCTGAGGTTTTTTACCTAAGTATTGGTTATATTCTCTGTTTTTAGCCATCCCCAATGCTGCGTATTCCCATTCAACTTCTGTAGGAAGTCTGAACTTCTGAACCATTGCAGAGTTTGGAGCTCTGTTTGCAGATAACAATCTTTGGTTGGTAGTTTTCATACCAGATTTTTGCTGCATTCTTTTCTCATTGATATATCCTTGCATTTCAGGATCATTCGCTTTGAATTTATCCATGTTAAATGCAGTACCACCCTGATTGTTAGATTCGTTGATATATAGATCTTTAGCAATAACACCAGCCTGCATCAAAGCTTTTTCGTTTGCTCTGTCTGTAAGCCATTCACAGTATCTGTTTGCCTGAGTCCAAGAAACTCCTACTACCGGATAATAATCGAATTCCGGAGAACGCAGATAAGTTTCATTATAATCGTTTCTAGCTAGTTTGTTGTCCCATAATAAGGTATCCGGTAAAGCACCGTTATAGATTTCCTTAAAACTAGGATCACTTGGTGGGAATACATACTTCAACCATGTAAGGTATTCGCGGTATTCGTAGTTAGTAATTTCAGTTTCTCCGATAAAGAATGAACTCACCTGCATTCTTCGCGGTGTGTTATTCCAATCGTGCATAACATCATCTTTCACTAATCCCATTGTAAAAGTTCCACCTTCTACATATACCATTCCCGGCCAACCTTTCTGCTTCTGTTGCTTTCCTGCAAAAAACCAACCCTGTTTTTCGTTTGGTTTCCAACCTGTTTTACTGACAAATTTTTTGGTACCACCACCTTTGCTGGTTCCTGATCCGCCACAACTGGTTAATGCAAGTGTAGAACTTAATGCTATTAATGAAAACAACTGTAGTTTTTTCATAGTCGATATAAATATTTTCAAGAGTACAAAGAAAAAATAAATTATTCAATAAATCAAATAAAGATTTGATTTTTTTGAACAACGATAACAAATTAATTTTATTGTCTTACAATTTAATTCTAAAATTTTCATTTATTTTGTAATTTAGCAATTTCAATAATAAACATGAGACGAAAAATCACGCTTTTATCTTTAATCGCTTTTGCATCAACACTTTACGCCCAAAGAAACACCATAGAATGGAATGGTTCTAAAATTCAGGACTTTGGTGACACAAAATTAAATCTTCCAAATTTTAATAATGAAGGTTTTTCTTTCAGCCAAAATAATGTTTTTATAGTAACTAAGCAAAAAATTGGAGAAAAGCAGCTGAAAGTTTCAGACATGGTTTGGGATGGAGTTTCCAATCAGGATTTATTCGAATTGGACAAAAGCAACCTTCCTGATCGTGATATTGCTGATATTACCTATTATACTATAGAGGGAGAAAGATATGCCAGCATCAGTATTGCATTATTCAAAAATATAAAAGGTCGTGTTCAAAGACTTTCTTCATTTAATGTTTCAGAAGCTTCAGCTCAAGTAGCTACTTTTGGCAGTACTAATAGAATAGGTACTACCGGAAATCCGCTGGCAGCTGGTAACTTTTATAAAATAAAAGTTGATAAATCCGGGATATTTAAAATCACCTCACAATTTTTAAGAGATAATGGCATTAACCCATCTTCTGTAAATCCCAGAAACATGAGAATTTATGGAAACGGAGGAAATATGCTCCCTGAATATAATCAGGACCCAAGATATAATTCTTTACAGGAAAATGCTATTCAGGTTGTAGGAGAAGAAGATGGTGTATGGAATGATAATGACTATGCTCTATTCTATGCACAGGGACCAAACGGATACAACCTTTATGACACCACCAACGGAAATGGTGTAAAGAGACAGGAAACAAGATCTGATTCGAGTGATAACCTTAAGAATATATATGATGATTTTGCATACTATTATATTAACTTTGATAAAGGTTCAGGAAAAAGAGTCCAGACTATTGACGGAAATCTTCCTGCTCAAATGATTACAAGATATGATAGCTATCAGGTTATCAATAACGATCAAAAAAACTTATTAAAAGTAGGAAGAACATGGGTAGAAGACCCTCCTTTTACTACTGAAAAAACAGTTACTCTTACCACCAACTCTCCTATCCAGGCTAGTGATTTAATAAGGTTCAAAACACGAGTTATAGGTTACAGATCGCAACAAAACTCTATTGAAATTAAGGCAAATAACTTCCAGCCTTTAAATGAGACTGTTCTTACAGATACTTCTACCTATCAGTATAGCTTCTATCCAATAAGATATTCCGGGGTAATGACCAATCAAACCGGAAATCAGATTACTTTTACCTATACTCCGAATATTGCAAAAAATCCTAATGGAACTTTCTATCTGGATTATATAGAAGCACAGTATAAGGAAAACCTTGCTTTTAATGGTTCTCAATTAAGCTTCAGAGACTTCTCTATTGCTACGGGAAGTAATACAAATTACGGTTTTAGTATTTCCAATGCTTCTAATGTGGAACAGGTATGGGACGTTACAGATATTACCAATGCAAACAGAAGAGTAAATAAAGCAGGTGGCGGATCTTTTAATTTTGCTTATACTGCATCTGATATTAACTTTAATAATGAGTTTGTAGCTTTCCGTTCTGATGGGGCTTTCACTCCTCAATTTGTAGGAAGAATAGGAAACCAGAATCTTTCTGCAATTCAGGGAGTAGATTATCTGATCCTTACCGTACCTGAAATGATGGGACAGGCTCAGAGACTTGCCAACTATCATCAGACAAAGAATAATTATAAGGTAGAAATTGTAGATGTCAATAAAGTTTATGAAGAATTTGGAAACGGAAGTAAAGATCTTACTGCCGTAAGAGATTTTGTCACAAAACTAAATACACCTGCAGGAAGACTAAGATACGTATTGATTATTGGAGATGCTTCTTATGATTATAAAAACAGAGTTCCTAATAATACAAATGTTGTTACTGCTTACGAAAGTGAGCATTCTTCAGATTACGTAGGATCTTATGTGACGGATGATTATATTGTAATGACCCAGCCTCAGAATACACTTTTTGTTGAGCACAATATTCCTAATCTGCCCGTAGGAAGAATTCCTGCTGCCAATGTAACTGAAGCAGCCAATATGATCGATAAAACGCTTGCTTATTATAATGCTCTTCCGGGACAATCCAGTCCTTTTGGAGAATGGCGTATGAGGCTTGATTTTGCAGTGGATGACAATGGTGAAGGCGGACCACCTTTCCACGATGTGATGAACAACACCTTGTCCAGTATATTTGAACAGACCGGAACGCAGTCATTAAAAGAATATAATGTAAAAAAACTGTATCAGGATGCATTTACAATGCAGAGCACATCAGGAGGTCCTCGATACCCACAGGTGAATCAGGCAATATCGAACAGTATAGGAAATAGTTTATACCTATTCTATTTCGGACATGGAGGAATCAACGGTTGGGCACAGGAAAGGATCCTTACCAGCACAGAAATTCAGAACTCCAATAACTTCTCCAATGTATACAGCAGATTCCCGCTTGTCTCTACCATAACATGTGAATTTACTTTATGGGATGAACCTGCAACTAATTCTGCGGGAGAACAGTTCATTAAACTTAAGCAAGGAGGTCCTGCCGCAATGATTACTTCCAGCCGTGCTATTGGTATTGATTACGGTAGAACTTTTACAGATGTTTTTACCAAGAATATTTTTAAACTGAACAATGATGAGTTTAATACGCTTGGATATGCTCATTTAAATGCAAAAAAAGAAAAAGGACCTAATGCCAACCACTTAAGAGTAAATTTCCTTGGTGATCCTGCTATGACATTAAGCAGACCGCAAAGATTATTGGTTATTGATGATATTGAAACTCCGGTACCAGGATTGATCAGAGGTTTGGACTTCGTTAAAGTAAAAGGACACATCAATAATCCTAATGGAACTTTAAATAATACATTCAACGGAAAAGTATCAATCAATATTTTTGATAAAAGACTCAACAAAAAGACACTTAATAATAACGGAAGCCTCTCTCCTATATTACAGTATACTGAAGAAGGAAGTCCTATTGTAAAAGCATCCGGAACTGCAGTGAATGGAGTCTTTACTGCAGAATTCTATGTTCCTAAAGATATTAATTATGCAGTAGGTGAAGGAAGAATATTAGGATATGCAGATAATAAGGTAACCGATGTATTCAATAACCAGGCTGTACAGGTAGGTGACATTAATCCTAATGGTGTAAATGACAACCAGCCTCCGAAGGTAAAACTCTATATGAATAATACCAATTTTGCAGACGGAGGAATTACCAATCAGAATCCAATGCTTCTTGCATGCCTTACTGATGATACCGGAATCAACTCTACAGGATCAGGTATTGGTCATGATATTACAGTATATCTGGACGGTCAGATTATCAATACAGTTATCCTTAATGATTTTTATGCTGCCGGAGAAGGAAACGGCTGTTTAAATCCAAGTCTTGCTGACTATCAGAAAGGAAATGTGACTTATCCATTCAGAAATCTTGCCATAGGACAACATCAATTAACATTTAAAGTTTGGGATATAAACAATAATTCTACAACTGCTACGTTAAACTTTGAGGTTAAGGATGAATCTGACCAGCATCTGACGATCAACCGTCCGCTGAACTGGCCTAATCCATTCACCAATAAGACGTATATTCAGTTTGAGCACAATTGTGATGATATATTGGATGTGAATGTACAGATCTATACAATTACCGGAAGATTGGTAAGAACTTTATCTCAACCGGTGGTTGCAGAACCATTCCTGCAAGGCTTCAGAACCCCTCGTCAGGCAATAGAATGGGACGGAAGAGATGATTTTGGGGCTACAGTAGCAAAAGGTACATATATTTTTAAGATATTTGCAAAAAGTCAAAATCAAGAAAAATGCAAAGGAAGTGCTACAGCTGTAGAAAAAATGGTACTTTTGAAATAATTAGATAATACATAGATAATAATATTAATAAAAAACTGATAATATATAAAAGACAACATATGAATTTAACTACTAAACTGCTTTTAGGATTTGGGTTAAGTGCTGGTTTTCTAGGCTATTCGCAAGATTTAGGTAAAATAAACCCCGTACTTACCGGAGCTCCTTTCCTAAGGATTGCACCAGACGCAAGATCAGGAGGTATGGGAGATCAAGGGGTGGTAACCTCTCCTGATGCATTTTCACAATTCTGGAATGCAGCTAAATATCCTTTTAGCAGAACAAGTTCTTCCATTGGGCTTAACTACACTCCATATATGGGAAAACTAACCAATGATGTATTCTTATTATACGGAGCATTCCATAAATTCCTGGGACAGGATGAGAGATCTACGATCTCAGCAAGTATCTACTATTTTAATATGGGACAGGTAGACCTGACTCAGCTTGTAGGTTCAGATGTTGCTTCAATGGGGATATCAAAGCCTAACGAATTCTCAATTGATGTTGCCTATGCTTTGAAACTTTCTGATTCTTACTCAATGGCTGTAACTGGTAGATTTATTCGTTCAGACTTAGCCGGAGGATTCAATACAGATACTACACTTAAAGCAGCAAACTCTTTTGCTGTAGATGTTTCAGGATACTACTCTTCTGAAAGATTCTCCAGTTTTGGAGGATATGACGGTAAATTAAATGCTGGTTTTGCTGTACAAAATTTAGGTCCGAAATTAGACTATACCGGAAATGAAGAATCCAGATCTTATCTTCCTACCATGGCAAGATTAGGTATTGGATACGATATGTACCTTGATGACTTAAACAGAGTGGGACTTACTGTAGAAGGTTCAAAGCTTTTAGTTCCCGGATCTGAATATGCAGGAGTAGATGCCAACAGAAAACCTATATACGCAATTCCTAACGTAGGTCCAATGGCAGGTATCGGAAAATCATTCAAAAATAAAAACAGTATCATGTATAGTGGTGCTTTAGAATATTCATATGACAATGCATTTTCTGTAAGAGGAGGTTACTTCCATGAAAGTGAAGAGCAGGGTGCAAGACAGTTCGCTACAGCAGGTATCGGATTGAAGTACCGTTCTTTCGGATTAGATCTTTCTTATCTGATCAATATGTCAAAAGTGAACAGTGCATTGGATAACACTCTTCGTTTCGGGCTTACCTGGAACATTGGAGATGAAACATCCAACAACGAACGTTAAGAATCACAACAACTATATAAAGCCTCATCAATATGTATGAGGCTTTTTTATTGCAGATGGAGCATGGCAAAATAAAATTCTGAATCTTCAATCCGCTGCGCTCGTCAATTTCTATAACACAACTGATATTCATTACTCGCTTTGCACAGCAAAAATTCATCTTCTACTTTTCAAAATATCATTATTAAATAAAAATAATATTTAAGTTTACAAAAGTCTCTCCTTTATGGTTATTTTGTTAAATTCAATAACTATTTTTGTAGTATGAACTATTCGGCAGAGCTAAAAAAATTTGTAACCAGTCAGTATCTGTATTCTGCAATCAGAATTACATTAGCGACTGTTCTTCCTTGTTTAGTTCTTGCTCACTTTGGAATTTTAAAGGAATATTTCCTATTCCCTCTCGGAACCAGCTTTGTAGCACTTACCGATCAGCCCGGACCTTTTATCAGAAGAAGAAACGCTCTCGCTTTTGCCATTTGCTGCTTTGTATTTGTAGCATCTATTGCAAGTCTTGTGATGAACTTCAAGATATTTGTAATCCTCGAGATCCTTATATTCGGGATGTTCTTTTCCCTGATTGGCGTCTATGGACAGCGACTAGCTGCGGTAGGATCTCTATCACTTGTTGTACTCGCAATCTTTATTGACGGTCATCTTACAGGAAGTGATATACTGAAAAGCTTACTGATCTTTGCCAGCGGCTGTATATGGTTCCTGCTCATTTTCCTTATAGTAACTACTATTAGACCGTATAAACTTGCCGGACAGATGATTGGTGAAAACTATCTTCAGCTTGCAGAGTTTTTAAAAATAAAAGCAAATTACTATCAAAAGAATCCCGATTTTGACAAACTTACCACTCAGGTAATTGCCAAACAGATTGAAATAAAAAACCTTCAGGAAGAAACCAGAGAAACCGTTTTCAAAACAAGAACCATTGTCAATGAATCAACGACAACCAGCCGTCTATTAATGTTGATGTTTCTTAATTCTATGGACCTTCATGAAAAGCTCATGACTTCTGAAAGTGATTATCAAAAGTTGCAACAAAGCTTTGATGACAGCATGATTCTGGTTAATATCCATGATTATCTGAATCTTTTAGCAGAAGAGATCACCAATATTGGTATTGCCCTGCAAAGCGGAACAAGAGCAAAGCCAATGTTTAATCTAGAACTAGAATTAAAGAACCTTAATTATAATTACTTCGAGCTCAGAAATAAACAGCTTTCTCCGGATAGCCTGGAAAATTTCATGGTTTTACGTCAGATTTTAATGCGTATCAATGAAATCACAAAGGAAATCAACGAGATTTATAAAGTATTTTCACAAAACGTAAAGCTTGCTAAAAGTTTATCCACCGGATTAGACTTGAAAAAATTCATGCCTAATGAGCCGAAGCTTAACTCTAAGGTTTTAAGGAATAATATCTCATTATCTTCATCTCATTTCCGTCATGCTATCAGAATTACAACAGCGTTGTTTCTGGGGTATCTTTTCTCTATGTTTGATTTTCTTGGATTAGGACATACCTATTGGATATTAATTACCATTACAGCGATCTTAAAACCCGCTTATTCTATTACTAAAAAAAGAAACCTTCTTCGTCTCTACGGAACAGTCACTGGGGCTACAATTGCTTATATAATCCTACATTTTATACATATCAATAGTATATTGCTTGCCATCCTTCTGATCAGTATGATCATGTGTTTCAGTTTTCTGAAAGGACGATATTTTTGGGCAGTTTTATTCATGACAATTTATGTTTTCTTAAGCTTTAATTTCTTAAATCCGGGAAAAGTAAATATCATCTTTAAAGACAGAATTGTTGATACAGCCATTGCCGGAATTATTGCATTTGCCGTGTCTTATATTGTATTACCTGTTTGGGAACATACGCAGAATCTTGATTTGATGAAAAAATCGGCAACGGATAATCTTATTTATTTTCAAAGTGTGATTTCAAAATTTCTGAAAGGAGATTTCGATATTGAAGATTATAAAGTAAAAAGAAAAAATGCAATCATTTCTCTGGCAAACCTTTCGGATAATTTCCAACGAATGATTTCTGATCCTAAAAATCAACAGAAAAAACTGGAAGTTGTTCATCAGTTTGTGGCAACATCACATCTGATCACAGCCTACACCGCTTCATTGTCTCAATACTCTAAAAACAATGAACAATATCCCGAAATTGATGCGGAAAGCTGGAGTAGAAAAATAGAAGCCGAAATGCAACAGGTTTCAGCTTTACTGAACGGTGATGACATTGACGAAACCCTTAAAATGGAAAGCCGTCTTGAACCGGAAGATTCCTCTATTGAAGACATGCTTACGAAAAGAAAGACCGAAATTGAGGAAAACGATATCGTAGACAGAAGAGATCCGGATAAAATATCACATTTAACGGAACTTAAAAACATTCATGACATCCTTGAACTGATCTATGATGTTGCCAAGGAACAGAGAAAAGTGATTGAGAAATACAGAAGCGAAAAACATGCTACTACTCCTCCACAATCGTAAAGCAATAGTCATCAAAAAATTCCACTCTTGCTTTAAATTCGTCTGAAAACTGCTCATCATAAACACGGCAGCTAATCTTATGAAGGTGTTTCAGCTCAAAAGGCTTTACTTCATAATTCTTCTTTAAAGACCAGTACTTAGAATGATGAATCTTGTACATACTTTCCTTTACACTCCAGATAATGGTGTAAAAAGTATCGGCTTTGTCCGCAGGAATGAACCCTCTTTCATTTTCATAGGTGAATTTATCAATTACCCTCAAAATTTTAGGATTAAACTTTTCAACGTCTATTCCTATTTTATTTTTAGAAATAGCAATGGCTGCAAAAGGAAATGAATGCGTGATGGAAATTTCTGCGTCACTAGGAGAAAGAAAAGGTTCTCTTTCTCGGTATAGAATTTTGGAGTCTGGTTTTAAACCTTTAAGAAGTTTGCGAACCATAAGCACCTCCAATAATTTTTTAGGATGGTAATCCTTTACCTTCTCAGCATTTTCCGGTTCCAGAAGCTCATTGATATCAAGTTCTTCACTTTCATCATACTTCCAGACTAAAATTGTAGCATTATCATCAGAAAAATCTCGGTAAAGGGGCATTCTTTTTTTATTGGACAAAAATAAGGAAAAAGGATGGAAGATGGGAGCAGGAAGATAGAAGTTTATATTTCTCAATAAAACAAATGGAAATTTAGTTAGAAAATCTATGCAAAAGTGTGTTAACTGCCTGACTTAACTACGACAACCTCCAGCTTCCGTCTTCCAGCCCGCTTCTTATCTATTTAGACTGATGGTTTACATCATTTCTATGTTCAATAATTTCCAGATTAGCATCTACAAAATAAGCACTTCCGAATCCGTTTACATAAGAACCTTTTATCGGCTGTAGAGCAATAAGAATAAAATCTCCCATTTCAGAAATAACGTCTACTACCTTTCCGTGGTCTTCTTTCAATTTTGTCACTACAGTATTCCATGTTTCGGAGTCTCTTTCTATTTGTGAAGTTGCAGCTTCCAATGTCAAACGTTCACGGGCATAGATCTGTTTGGTAGCAGATTCATCTTCAATAAACATAACAGAAGTTTTTCTTCCTTCCGAAAGGTTTTTGGTATGTTTTGCCATAAAAGAAACCAGAATATAAAAAGTATTTTCTACCTGTACAAATGGCGCATAGCTGGAATTAGGATTTCCTTCTGCATCTACAGTGGCTAAAATAACACTCTTAGTACGATCGATAAGTTCTTTAACTTTTGGAGCTACAGGCTTTGCTTTTTTCTCTGTATGTGTATGATTCATAAGATATAATTTATGAGATAAAAATAGTTATTTAGATTAAGACTAAATAATTTTAAGCCATGTTTAATCTCATGAAACTGAAATTCATTTGTCGTTTTTTTATCTTAATTATAAATTGTAATTTTGCCTTTCGTAATCACTTGAATTAAAAATTATTCATTACATATGAGTACTACAACGCAATACGTTCCTTATAAAGTTAAGGATATCTCCCTTGCAGAATGGGGAAGAAAAGAAATTACCCTTGCAGAAGCAGAAATGCCAGGTTTGATGGCTATCCGTGAAGAATACGGACCATCTCAACCGCTTAAAGGAGCAAGAATCGCTGGATGTCTTCACATGACAATCCAAACGGCTGTGCTTATCGAGACATTGGTAGCTTTAGGAGCTGAAGTTACTTGGTCATCTTGTAATATTTTCTCTACACAGGATCACGCTGCTGCTGCTATTGCTGCTGCAGGAATTCCGGTATATGCTTGGAAAGGTTTAAATGCTGAGGATTTTGATTGGTGTATTGAGCAGACTTTATTCTTTGGAGAAGACAGAAAGCCATTAAACATGATCTTGGATGATGGTGGAGATTTAACAAACATGGTTTTTGATAAATACCCTGAATTCACAAAAGATATTAAAGGTCTTTCTGAAGAAACGACTACCGGAGTTCACAGACTTTATGAAAGAATGAAGAACGGAACTTTAGTAATGCCTGCAATCAACGTAAACGATTCAGTTACTAAATCTAAATTCGACAACAAATACGGATGTAAAGAATCTGCAGTAGATGCTGTAAGAAGAGCTACAGACGTAATGTTAGCTGGAAAAAGAGTGGTAGTTTGCGGATACGGAGACGTAGGTAAAGGTACTGCTGCATCTTTCAGAGGAGCTGGTTCTATCGTTACGGTTACTGAAATTGACCCAATCTGTGCGCTTCAGGCTGCAATGGACGGTTATGAAGTAAAAAGATTAGACACTGTAGTAGACAATGCTGATATCGTAATCACTACAACAGGTAACTTTAACATCGTAAGAGGAGAGCACTTCCTTAAGATGAAAGATAAAGCTATCGTTTGTAACATCGGTCACTTCGATAACGAAATCGATATGGCTTGGTTAAACGAAAACTACGGTTCTACAAAATCTGAAGTTAAACCTCAAGTTGATATCTACACTGTAGAAGGAAAAGAAATCATCATCCTTGCAGAAGGAAGATTGGTAAACTTAGGATGTGCAACTGGACACCCAAGTTTTGTAATGTCTAACTCTTTCTCTAACCAGACTTTGGCTCAGATCGAACTTTGGAACAACTCTGCAGCTTACGGAAACGAAGTATACATGCTTCCTAAGCACTTAGATGAAAAAGTAGCGGCTTTACACCTTAAGAAATTAAGCGTAGAGCTTGAAACGCTTTCTCCTGAGCAGGCTGAGTATATCGGAGTAGATGTAAAAGGTCCATTCAAACCGGAATACTACAGATACTAAGATTCATAAAAATATGATAAAATCCCACTATTTTGAAATAGTGGGATTTTTTTGTACCTCAACCTCAGAGCATTCTTTATTTTTGCAAAAAAACATGAAAAACTACTTATTTCTAGGGATGATGGGTGCAGTTGTATTCTTTAACAGCTGTAGCAGTAATGATGATAATTCGGGGCAAAAACTATTGCTTAGCAAAGTAACTACTGCTTACTATGATAATACTTCCACTCCTACTCCTGAAGAAATGATACTTGAATACAACGATAAAGGAGAAGTTATAAAAATTAAAACGACATATAATACTTCTGCATTCGAGTACAGCAATGGAAAGCTTGTAAAAAGCAGTCATTACAATAAAGAACAGCAACTAGAATATTATTCTGTTTCCAGCTATAATGGAGATCAGCTGGCAAATGTTCAGTATAACTATATGAATTCGATTAATAATTCTTCTGTTACATATGGCTATGACTCGAATGGTAAAATTATACATTCTACACATTGTGAATCTCCAGACTGTAAAGAGCCAACGACCTCTTCATTAGCCTATAACGGAGATAATATCACTGTAGAAACCAATAATTTTTGGGAAAGTAATACCTATAAAAGAGAATTTACCTATGACAATAAACTAAACCCATATACCAATGTCAACAAGTATCTGAGAATTATAATTGGTGGAGCATACGGCATAAGTATGAACAATTATATAACAGAAAAAATAACCCATAAAAGCAAAAATGGTGATTGGAGTAATAATCAAAATATCACTTACAGTATTCAGTACAATAGTTCTCAACTTCCCGTTCAGGTTATTGGAACAGAAGCCAATGGAAAAAAATATGTTCAATACAATTATGAATATATTACTCAATAAACCGATCATATAACTCTCCAATATCAGGAGAGTTTTTTATTAGTAGAAGCTATTTCCCGCTATACGTTCATACTCCTCACCCCAATACCTTCCCCACCCTATCCTACACCCTCCAACTCATGTTCCGGGGTAACCGCTACTATCGGGGCTAGAAAAAATTAACATTATAAATTTCCAACACCAAAAATCAGTTACAGTATTCAATAGGAAAGGGCTTTAGCCAAAACCTATCAAAAAAATCATTCCATTTTTTATCTCCATCCGTATTTTACCCATATTTTTTCAGCATTATAGTGAAATTAGCAAAAAATGAATATATTTAGCTTTTTAAACAAAACATTAATACATGAAAAAACAAAGAGTATCGAATGCATTCGTTGCAGCATCATGGGTCGCGTTAGGAGCAGGAATGATCGGTTACATTGTGGGACTTGCAAGAGCAGAAATGCAATTAAATGAAAAAGGCTATTATTTTACCATCTTATTATACGGTTTATTTGCAGTTGTTTCTTTACAGAAAGCTGTCCGTGATAAATTAGAAAACATTCAGGTAACTGATATTTACTATGGAATTTGCTGGTTTGCCACCTTATCTTCCATCGTATTACTTGCCATCGGACTTTGGAACGCTACCATACTTCCTAGTGAAAAAGGGTTTTATGCATTTGCCTTCCTTCTGGCTCTTTTCGGTGCTATTGCCGTCCAGAAAAATACAAGGGACAATATGCTTCAGGAATAACAAATTGAAAAAGCTCTGGTTTCGGAGCTTTTTTTTATTTATAAAATACAATAATACAGTCATTAAAATGAAAAATATACTAACATTATATTATTTAAGTATATTTATATCATAAACTAATGACATGCATAGAAAATTTTTACTATTTGTCTTTTGTACGCTACTTTTTCAGCTTACAAAAGCTCAAAACGAATTCATCACCGTATGGAAGCCACAAAATTCTCAACAAATTAAATTTCCGGGAAGAGGAGAAAATTTCAGGGTGTACTGGGAAGAAATTGGGTATTCTCAACACAACGGAACAATGGACAATGTCACCTCAACACTTGAATTCACTGTAAATTTCGGAACTCCTTTAAATCCTAATCCATCTCAAGCTACCTATCGAATCAAAATTAGCGATGGAAACGGTCATTTTGATCAGGTAAGGTTTTTTGATAACACAGTTACCCCGGCATACGTCCCTGCAGATAGGGTAAAAATCATTCAAATTGCACAATGGGGAAACATTAAATGGAAATCCTTTGACAATGCCTTTGTGTTCTGCAATGCAATGGACGTGACTGCCACTGATGCACCAGATCTCAGATTGGTTACGAATTTGAGAGAAATGTTTTATATCTGTAGCAGCTTTATAGGAAATCCGTCTATTAATAATTGGGATACCTCAACCATTACAGATATGTATAACATGTTTGGAGCTGCCTACTATTTTAATCAGCCTGTAGGAAACTGGGATACATCAAATGTAACCAATATGGCTTATATGTTTGACGATACTCTTTTCAATCAACCTATCGGAGCATGGGATACTTCAAAAGTAACAACCATGGAACATATGTTTCACCTTGCTCAGAATTTCAATCAGGAACTGGAAAAATGGGATACATCAAAAGTCACTAACATGAACGAAATGTTTAGCGGAACTGCTTTTAATAAAAACATAGGATCATGGAATTTAGCTTTATTGACTACCGCTACTGATATGTTTCATAATTCAGCAATGAGTTGTCAGAATTACGACAACACGTTATATGGATGGAGTTTAAACCCTTTAACGCCCAATAATATTAATCTTTCCAATACTTCTCCTTCTGTATATTCCAATCCGGGAGCTGTTACCGCAAGAAATTATCTATTGAATAATAAAGGATGGACAATTTCCGGTGATACCTACAACCCACAATGCCAATCAATACTTTCCACTTCCGAAACACAGAAAAAGAGCAACACAGGTATTTACCCAAATCCAGCAAAAGACATCATTTATCTTAAAAATATACTGAATCCTGAAAGCTATACAATTCATGATATGAATGGCAGAATGATTACAAAAGGACTTTTACATGCAGGCAGACTATCAGTGGAACCTTTACTTCCGGGGAATTATATAGTACGGATTATTACAAAAGACAAAGACCATACTTTTAAATTCATAAAAAAATAAAATAAGAAAGCCTCACTGAAACAGCGAGGCTTTATATTTACATAAGTTGAAAACTATTTATCAAAATGATTAGGATGTTGGTTTTTAATATCTGCCACTGTTCCTAAAACTTTATCTTTCAAAGAATCCTGGTATTGCTGAAGTTTTCCTGCAACCTCTTCGTTACCGCTTCCTAAAATTTTTGCAGCTAAAATCCCTGCATTCAACGCTCCGTTTAAAGCTACTGTCGCTACAGGTATTCCACCCGGCATCTGAAGAATAGACAGAACAGAATCCCATCCGTCAATAGAATTACTGGATAAAATCGGGACTCCGATCACTGGAAGCGTTGTACAGCTAGCTACCATTCCCGGAAGGTGTGCCGCTCCTCCAGCTCCTGCGATAATTACTTTAAGCCCCCTTTCCTGAGCTGTTTTTGCGTAATCGAACATTCTTTCCGGTGTTCTGTGCGCTGAAACTACGGTCAATTCATATGGAATTTCTAGGCTTTTAAGGAAATTTGCTGCCTGTTCCATGATCGGCAGATCACTCTGACTGCCCATAATAATACCTACCATCTTCAATTTTTATTAGATGTTCAAAGATAAAAAATTTAAAACTGTAGTTAAAATTTAAAATTAAATTTTAAAATACAAATCAAAAACACAGAATAGATTTAAATAATCAACTACATTATCAATAATAGTATAAAAATTCACTTTTCTAAAATCTGTGTCTGTAAAAAATAAAGCAACTGAATCCATAGCATTTAATTTTAAACCGGTAAATTTGCACATTACACTACTTTTATTCCCTTGAAAGATTATAAACTTATTTTTGCCGTCCTTACTGTTGCTATTGTATGGGGAACCACATTTTTAGCTATCCGTATCGCCGTAGAAACTATTCCTGCATGGTTTGTTGCCGGAATTCGTCAGCTTTTTGCTTCAATTATCATGCTTTTCGTACTTCTTTCAAGAAAAGAGTTCAAATGGATCGGCTGGAAAAATCTTAAATATCAGATTATCTTTTCTTCACTGATGCTGATCATAGCCAACGGAATGGTAACTGTAGCCGAAGAAAGCGTTTCCAGTAGTCTTGCATCACTTATCAGTGCCTGTGCTCCTATTCTGGTATTTTTAGGGAGTCTTGCTATTGGTTTACAAAAATTCAGTCTTCGCGCTATGGCAGGAGTTCTGATATGTTTCAGTGGAGTCCTTTTCGTTTTCTGGGATGGGCTTAAAGACCTTGCAAACCCAGATTACAGAACCGGAATGCTTTTCCTTTTCTGTGCCATTTCAGGGTGGGCTTCAGGAACCATTTTCACCAAAAAGCTGAATATTCAGAGCGGTAATATTACCTTAAACCTGTTTTATCAGTTTTTATTTGCAGGGGTTGTTCAAATCATCTTTGCTTTTCTGTTTTCTGAAAATTATAATTTTGGAAACTGGACGCTGAAAAGTATTTCAGCAATGCTATATCTTTCTATTTTTGGATCGGTAGCTGCCTTTTTTGCTTTCCACTATGCACTCACGAAGATTTCTCCTGTACAGGTTTCTATATTAGCTTATATCAATACGATCATTGCTATTTTTCTGGGTTGGCTGATTATGGATGAACAAATTTCTTTCAAATTTATTATTGCTACGGCACTTATTATTTGTGGTGTGTTTATCATTAATTACAAACCGGAAATGTTCAAGAGACAGAAAGTTGCATAATTTAATATTGGATTACGCAAAGGCGCGAATAAGATTGCCTGCATAATGTTTTAAGACGCAAGGATTTTATCTGCGACAAAATTGTATACTGTTTATTAAATGCCAGGAATACATCATTTACACCGCATCAAACCTATGTCTCTATGCGGTCAAAAAATATCAATCTGTTAATAAAATGATTGTTTTGAACTATGGGATTTTATTCGTGCATTAGTGCTAAAAATAGATAGTTCTATGAAGTTCATATAAGGGTTAATTTGCCTCGTTTTTATTTTTTTCCTATATTGTATACTCAACCTATACGATATGCTTAAAAACACATTTTTTATCCTTCTTGCAGCTTCATTTCTTTTGATGAGCTGTGATTATAAGGAAAAGGAGAAAAACCTGACAGACAGAGAAAAACAATTATTAGAAAAGGAAAAAACATTTGCTAAGAAAGAATCTGAATATCAGTCGCTCCTAAAAATGAGAGACAGCATTTTCACAAAAAAAGATTCGGTAAAGGTAGCGGTATGGCCTGCTGAGATTTCCGGAGCCTGGAACGGGAAAGTAATCTGTACAGAATCCAATTGCAGCGATTATGCAGTAGGTGATCAGCGTACAGACCTTTGGGAATTCGATAATGATTCTACACAGCCTATTACCAAAATCATAAACAACAATAATCTCGTAAGACTTTATTCCGGCAAGTTTGAAAATAATGAAATCAAGCTTTCTTTCAAAACAGATTCTACTGCTAAAAAGAATGTCGAAATGAGTGTTCTTCTTAATGATATCTCTGACAACAAAATCAAGGGAACCAGAACCATTACTTCTGACGGCTGCACAGCTAAGTTCTCTGTTGAATTAGTACGTTCCACAAAATAAACACATATGATTTTACTGAGTATACACAATCTGAGTCTTCCTATAGAAGATCCGGTGCTGAAGTTCCTATTGGTACTCGTCATCATCCTTGCAGCTCCTCTACTACTGAATAAAATTAAAGTTCCCCACTTGCTCGGGCTTATCATCGCCGGTGCCATCATTGGTCCTAACGGATTTAATGTTTTGTCAAGAGACAGCAGTATTGTAGTGACAGGAACTACAGGACTTTTATATATCATGTTTCTCGCCGGGCTGGAAATTGATATGGGAGATTTCAAGAAAAACAAGTGGAAAAGTCTCACCTTCGGGCTCTATACCTTTATTGTCCCGTTTGTATTAGGCTATCTGGGTGGGTATTACCTGCTTCATTTCTCTATGTTGACTTCCATATTATTTGCGAGTCTTTTCTCTTCTCATACCCTTATCGCCTATCCATTGGTAAGTAAGTTGGGAATTGCAAAAAATAAAGCCGTCAATATTACGGTTGGTGGTACCATGATTACAGATATTCTTGCCTTATTGGTACTTGCCATAATCGTAGGAATGTCTCAGGGGGATGTGGGAACAGAATTTTGGGTTAAATTATCCGTATCATTTATTGTTTTTGCATTGATTGTACTTATTGTTTTCCCCATCATAGGACGTTGGTTCTTCAAAAGGGTTGATGATAAAATTTCCCAATATATTTTTGTACTGGTGATGATCTATCTTGCGGCAATGCTTGCTGAACTTGCGGGTGTAGAAGCTATTATCGGTGCCTTCTTTGCTGGGCTTGCTTTAAACAGACTGATTCCTCATACTTCTTCTCTGATGAACAGGGTAGAATTTGTAGGAAATGCTATTTTTATCCCTTTCTTCCTTATCAGTGTAGGGATGCTGATTGATTTTAAAGTGTTTTTCAAAAGCTGGGAAACTCTTGAGGTTGCCGGAATCATGCTTGTAGCTTCTATCGGAGGGAAATATCTTGCTGCCGTTGCTACACAAAAAACCTTCAGACTCACTAAAGAAGAAGGAAAACTGATCTTCGGATTAAGTTCTGCTTCTGCGGCGGCAACACTTGCTTCTGTAATGGTAGGTTATAACATTATCCTTTCTGAAACTGAAACGGGAGAACCTGTAAGATTATTAAACGAACACGTTCTTAACGGAAGTATTTTATTGATCCTTATTTCATGTACCATTTCATCTTTCATCTCTATGGCTAGTGCTCAAAAGATTGCTGAAAGTGATAATGAAGATACCGTTTCCGGAAACAGTCATGAAGAAGAGAATATATTACTGGCGATCAATCACGAAGAAACCGTTGAAAGAATGGTGAATCTTGGAATTCTGATCAAAGCCCACTCCAATACGGAAGATTTATTTGCTTTAAATGTCATCAATGAAGATAAAAACGAGTCTTCAGTAAAGAATGCGGAAAAATTACTACACCAGGCAGCAGATACCGCAGCAGCGGCAGATGTGAAATTACAAGCTCTCAAAAGATACGACAATGACGTCATCAATGGAGTTAATAATGTAATCAAAGAACAGAATGTTACCGATCTTATCATTGGACTTGAGGATGAAAAAGGGTTCTCTCCTTCTTTCGTATACAATCTTTACAATGGTTATCTTCAGAATGATGATGTAAATGTATTGGTATATCACGCTGCACAACCTCTTTCGACTATTAAAAGATATGCTGTGATGATTCCTGAAAATGCACATAAGGAAGCAGGATTCTTCCATGCACTTTTAAGGGTTTGGAATATTGCCAGAAACTCTGGTGCAACCGTTGTGTTTTACGCTCCTGAAAACATTTTGGATATCCTTCAGAAGATCATTAAAAAAGCCAATATAGAAGCTGAATTCATCATCATGAATACATGGCAGGATGGTGAAAGAACGGCAACTCAGCTTAAAGATGATGAAGCACTTATCATTTTTATGGCAAAACGCGGAATGCAATCTTATATTCCTAGAATGAGACTCATCCCTGAGCTATTAAACAGATATCTGAATGACAATAATTACCTGTTGATCTTCCCATTCTCCGAATATGATAAAAATAGCCCGGAAATACGTTCTGTAGGTAATCACGGGGATTTCATGGAAATTGGAAATGTGATTCAGAAGATATTTAAGTAAGGAAGAAAAGAAGCTGGAAGTTAATGAGTAAGATAAATAGTCTTCTGTTATTTTTCCAGCTTCCAACTTTCAAATAATAAGTCTAATTTTGTTTAAAATTAAAATTCATTGAAAACAAAGAAGATATTCCTTTTAGTATCAGCTTTAAGTGTACAATTATCATTTGCTCAGTTTGCAAAAATTGTAGATAAAGACGGCTATGTCAACGTAAGGGAAAATGCAGATGCAAACAGTAAAATCATCGGAAAGCTTAATTCGGATGAGATTGTCTATATATTTGAGCCTGACAATAAGAATTGGGCGAATGTAAGCAATGGGTATGTTCATAATTCAAGACTGAAATATATAAAATCGTATGAATCTGTTCCGCCAACGGTTCGTGATGCCAACAAAGCAATTTTTAAATCAGGAAATATTAAAGTAAATATCGCTTCCGGAAAATTTAATTTTAAGGAAAATGAAAAAGACTTTACTTCTACGTTAGATGGAGATTACTATAAAGAACAGCAGGTTTGGGGATTAGACGGAACCATTCCTAAGACACATTATCTTTCTATCACGGCACAAATAGGCGACAAAACAGTTCAAATTCCAGCCAAAGAAATTGAAAATCTGTTTCAGGTTGATAATAAAAATACAACTTGTTATTATGACCGCGCCAATGATATTTTATACATATCCATGCTGAATTCTGATGGTGCAGGAACTTACGTGGCTCTTTTTACAATTGAAAAAGGTGAATATAAAGGAAGAACTTTGGAGATTCCTTTTTAAAAATGTCTGTCGCTGATTGAGCAAATTCAGCAGATAATTTTGGAACCTGAGAGAAATAGAAAAACAAAAATAGCTGTAGAAAACACTACAGCTATTTTATATATTTTAATTCAGTTATTCTGAAATCACCCTGATCATTCCCTTCACTTTCACAAGTTTTTCCATCAACTCTTCCCTGCAATCTGCAAGAACATTGATGTGCCCCATTTTTCTTCCAGGCTTAGTTTCTGTTTTTCCATATAGGTGAACATAAGTTTCCGGTAATTTAAGAACATCTTCCATTCCTTCGTATACTACCTTTCCAGAGTAGCCTTCTGCTCCTACCAGATTCAGCATTCCGCTGTAAGTAATGGCATCTGTATCTGCTAAAGGAAGATTCTTTACCACACGATACATCTGTTCAAATTGTGAATTTGTATTTCCTTCCTGAGTCTGATGCCCTGAATTATGTAGTCTTGGTGCTGTTTCATTCACCCAAATTTTGCCTTCTTTATCAAGGAATAATTCAATGGCAAACAGTCCCGGAGAATTTACTGCATTCAAAAATTTTTCTGTAATTGCATCAATTTGCTCCTGAACATCTTCTGTTAACAAAACCGGACACACATTAAAATCTAATAAATTCAGTTTAGGATCGGCAACCATTTCTGTTACAGGGAAAGTATTAGTTTCTCCTTTTTCATTTCTTGCAACGATTACAGAAAGTTCTTTGTCAATATCAACCATGTTTTCGATCACAGATGCTTCTTTCCATAGATTCTGGAAATCGTCTTCTGTTTTAATAACCTGTACTCCTTTTCCGTCATATCCGCCGGTATTCATTTTCTGAACGAATGGCAAAGGCATGATGATCTTTTCATCGCTGTTCCAAACCACCTGGAATTCAGGGCTTGGGATATTATGAGCTTTATAAAATTCCTTCTGAAGAATTTTTTGTTGAATAGTTTTAATAATATTGGCATTCGGAACCACTCTGATTCCCTGCTTTTCCAGTTCTGCCAATGCATCAGCATTTACGTGTTCTATTTCAATGGTTACAACGTCTTTATCTTTTCCAAAATTCAGAACGGTTTCATAATCATTGAAATTTCCTTGCGTAAAATATGAGATATTATGGCATGGTGCATCAGAAGCCGGATCCAGAGTATAAAACTCATCATCATACTTCAACGCACTTTGTATCAACATTCTTCCCAGCTGTCCGCCTCCCAGAATTCCTATTTTCATTTCTTATTTTTATTAGATTTACTCTTATTGAATTTTATCAATTTTTAAATAACCCAAGCCCATTGGATTTTCCTGATTTTCAGCATCAGATTTTGTAAGAATGATAGAATATTTTTCTTTCATTGCTTCCGGAAGAATATCATTCACATTGAAAATATCATCAATATCTACCCCATGCTTATCATCAATATGGCTTACAGCTCCTTCAAATCCCATCGTCTGGTAAAATTCTGTAGCTTTTGCTCTCTTTACAATTTCACCCATTGACTGTCCCACCATTAAATGCTGCTCATGGAATTCTTCAAAAAAACCAGGTTTGTACCCTCCCAAATTAAGAAAAAACAACTGATTTTCAGATACCATTTCTCCTTTTTCAACGATCTTCACTTCATATCCGTCAGCAAATCTTACTTCCTGATAACAATCCAAATGGATCTTACCTTCTGCCTCTTTCCAGAAGTCTTTCATATCAGGAACCAGGTCCTTTAGACTTTCTGCAATCCCGAAAAACACATCGTGCTGTTCAATATTACGTCCTTTAGGGGTTGCCCCAAGGATGACATAAAATAATTTCATTTCACTTTTCATGCATGCAAAAATACGTTAAATTTATCTTTTTCAAATGTTTGGCAGACTACTACAATAATTTTATATTTGTAACATTAATTGTAGTATGTCAGAAATCATCATACTCTTCTTTGGCGCTATTTCTGCGGGTCTTTTGGGCTCACTTACAGGGCTGGGAGGGGGAGTTATCATTATTCCTTTATTAACGCTAGGTTTTGGCGTTCCAATGCATTATGCTATCGGTGCTTCTCTTATCTCTGTAATCGGAACTTCTTCCGGTGCTGCTGTAGCTTTCGTTAAAGAAGGTTTTACCAATATGAGAGTCGGGATGTTTCTCGAAATAGCAACCACAGCCGGTGCTATTGTAGGTGCCTTGGTCTCAGGAATGCTTAATCCAAATACAATCGGAATTATTTTCGCAAGTATCCTTCTTCTGACCGTTGTTTTAAATCTTAAAGGAAAACCTGACCACCAGGAACCTTTGATCAAAGGAAGTTTAGAGGAAAAACTAAAACTATACGGAACATTCCCTGATAAAGGAGTTTTAAAACATTATTCTGCAAGAAATACCGTTCCGGGATTCTTTATGATGATGTTTGCAGGAGCAATGTCCGGGCTTTTAGGAATAGGTTCTGGCGCATTGAAAGTATTGGCAATGGATAATATGATGAAACTACCTTTCAAGGTTTCTACTACAACAAGTAATTTTATGATTGGGGTAACCGCTGTGGCAAGTGCTCTGATTTATTTCCAGAGAGGTGAAATCATTCCGGTAATTGTAGCCCCTGTATTGATTGGGGTTGTAATAGGAAGTTTCATAGGATCAAAAACCCTGATGGTATCAAAGACCAAAAAACTAAAAGTATTTTTTGCGATTGTTATTACCATTCTTTCCATTTACATGATGTATAACGGTATCAACAAAAGCTTCAGATAATGAAAAAGAATTTTACAGACGTTGATCTAAACCGCTCCGTAGGAAATCTTTTGAGATTGGGCGTTATTCTATCTGTGGCAACTTCCCTGATTGGTTTTATTAAACTGTTCACAGAAGGTTTTGTAATGCCTGAGAAATATACCAGCCTAGTGGTAGGCACTTCTTCTGAGAAAGTTTGGGGTCAGTTTTGGGATTCTTTATGCAAAGGAGAAGGAATGGCAATCATTCAATTGGGAATCCTGTTATTGATCTTTACGCCATTGATGAGAATTATTTTCGCTTTAATAGGCTATTTAAAAGAAAAAGACTACGTATATGTAGTCATTTCTTCAATTGTCCTTGCTATCATGGCGGTGAGCTTCTTTGCAGGCTACGCACATTAATTTACATTTCATAAAACTCTAACGGTAACTGATCCGGGTCTTGGGTAAAGAAAAATTCTTTTCCTGTGAACTCATCAATTCGAATTTCTTCGCAAACCAGACCTTTTTCTACCAATTCGTTTCTTTTTCCTGTTATATTTTCAACGGAAAAAGCCAAATGTCTTAAACCACATGCTTCCGGGCGGGAAGGTCTTTTGAGAGGATCTAGAAATGAAAAAAGTTCGATGACATAATGTTCTCCAATTGCCAGATCTAGCTTGTAAGACTGCCTTTCTTCACGATACACCTCACGGATAATATTTAAGTTTAAAATCTCTGTATAGAATTTCTTTGATACCTCATAATCTGAACAGATAATCGCTATATGGTGAATCTTCATTTTATATTTTTTTCTTTCTTATTATTTAATTTCTTTACAGTTTTCTTTTCTTCTGGTATCAATAATATATTGGATTTTCCATTCATTATTCTGTTTAACCAGCTGAAAGCTATTGGCTCCACAATGTGAAAATTTTCCTTTCAGGTAAAAGGAATATGGAGTAAAAACACTTGCCAGATTTCCATCGACATGAATAGCATCAATGATGATTTTCTCTTCCAAATCACCTGCTGAGAACTTGGATATGGAAGCAATAAAGTCCTGAACACTATCACTTTTCACCATACCATCTTTTGTAATGGTCTGCATAATTGCATTTTCTGTAAAAACACTTTTAAGAAGTACAGGATCAGCATTTTTCATCCCAAGAAACAGATTACGGACAGGCTTTTCAATATCCTGATTCTGTTGTCCGAAAAAGAATCCACCTAAGAGAAGAAAGATCGCGGTGATTTTGTTCATAGTTTTTTTTTATATCATAAAAATAAGGAAAATATGTTTGGGCTAAAGCCTTTGGATTTTATAAATAAAAAAGTGGGCTAAAGCCCACTTCTATTGAATATTATATTTGTCTTTAAAACCTCATCACATCCTTCACTACCCCATTCTTTTGAGTGTGCTGCAATAATTCTCTTTCAATAAATGTCTTTATCTTTTCTTCTGAACCGTTGCTTGGAAATAGTAAGTGTACGTTTGCTCCGGCATCCAGCGTAAAGAATAATGGTAATCCTGTTTCTCTTCTGAAATCCCATATTTTATTAATTACCTCAAGAGTTCCTGTCTTCATCAGTATAAATGCAGGATCACTCATCATCATCATTGCATGAAGAGTAAGCGCTTCATGTTCTACCAGTTTAATAAAGCTTTCCATATCACCCTTCTTTAAAATTTCCTTCATTGGAACGAAATTCTCTCTTGCTTCCTGAAATCTTCTTTCCGCATAAGGATTTGTATTCATCAAACCGTGTCCTACCGTTGAAGAAACACTTTTCTGCCCTTCATGAATCAGTAAAACCCAATCGTTGAAGTTTTTGAATATTTCATGAATTTCAGCATCAGGATATTGTACAGCAAATAGGTCGGAACTTCCTTCTACTTCTTCAGTTTCTCCCCATACAATAAGCCCGTTGTATAAACTTCTGCATGCACTTCCACTTCCTAATCTTGCCAGAAATGAAGCTTTTTTCAGAGATTCTTCTTCTGAAGTTTTTCCGGAAAACTCTTCATCCAGTGCCATCAGACATTTTGCAATAGCTCCAAAGCCTGAAGCTGAGCTTGCAATTCCCGAACTGTGAGGAAATGTATTTTCTGTTCTGATAATGTATTTTCCTTTCAAAATCCATGGAAGATATGGCTCAATATTTCTAAAATACTTTTCGATTTTTTCAGCAAACTTCACTTCTTCATTTCCCGCCAGAAAAGTCTGAACAGAAAATGGTTCATTTGCCAGAAATTCCATACTTGTATTGGTTTTACAATGATTCAAAGTATAGCTGACACTTGGATTCGCCGGAATCTGGTTGTCATATTTCCCCCAATATTTAATCAATGCAATATTAGATGGACAACTTTCTGAAACTGTTTGTGTATGAATGGTGAAATTTTCTTTTCCTATAAATTGTGTTGTCATAGTTTAATTTAAGTGATTGAGACTTGACCGCCCAGCTTTTAAGTGTTTAAAACTTTTGCCTTTGTAGTTTTCAAGTCATTTAATACATCTTCTCTATTATATCTGCATATTTTTTAAGAACCACATTTCTTTTCACTTTCAATGTAGGAGTAATTTCTCCCGTGTTGATGTCAAACTCTGCTGGCATTAAAGTAAATTTCTTTACTTTTTCATAGTCGGCAAGATGACTTTGTAATTCTTTGATCTTTTCTTTATAAAGATGGATTATCTTCTCATTTTTTACAGCATCCTCCCAATTGGTAAAAGGAATATTATTCTTTTTAATATAATCCTGTAAGAATTCAAAATTCGGAACAATTAAGGCTGAAACAAACTGTCTTCCTTCTGCTACCAACATGATTTGCTGGATAAAATTATTATTGGTAAGAAGATTTTCAATCTGCTGCGGAGCAATGTATTTTCCGTTGGAAGTTTTCATCAGATCTTTAAGCCTGTCCGTGATGATCAGGTTTCCTTTATCATCCAGTTTTCCTGCGTCACCGGTTTTAAACCAGCCGTCTTCTGTAAATACTTTCTGAGTTTCTTCAGGTCTGTTATAGTACCCTTTCATGATTCCGTTTCCTCTTGCCTGGATCTCATCACTTTCTCCGATTCTGATCTCTACACCTGGCAATGGTTTTCCACTGGTAGCATGTTCAAAATGTGTCAAAGGGAAAAGTGTTAAAGTAGCTGTCGTTTCAGTCAATCCATATCCGACAGTCACGTGGATGCCCACAGATTCGAAAAATTTCGTCACTTCAGGAGATAATGAAGCTCCTCCACAAGGTAAGAACCATAATCTCCCACCCATTTTATTTTTGATCTTACTGAAAACCAAAGCATCAGCGATAGATTGTTTGAATTTTAATCCAAAAGGAATTGGTCTTTCATTTCTTCTTAATTCAGCAGTTTCCCATCCGGTTTTTAATGCCCAATCAAAGATTTTTTCCTTTAATGGTGATCCTTCTTCAGCTTTTTCTAATACTCCTGCGTATACTTTCTGGAAGAATCTAGGCACAGCACACATGGCTGTAGGTTTTACATCTTCCAATGCTTTCGCTACATTTTTTGGATCTTCTAAGAAATAAACTCTTGCTCCACCGTATAAACACAGTAAGCTCCAGCTTCTTTCAAAAACGTGACTTAATGGTAAAAAAGCCAGGGAAAGTTCTTCTTCAAAATTTTTAAATTTAAAAAACTCAAAGTGGGAATCGAATGCCTTAATGAAATTTCCATGAGTAAGCATTACTCCTTTTGGTGTTCCGGTGGTTCCGGAAGTATAAATCAATGTAGCTGTATCATCGTTTTCTCTTTTGCAGATTTCCAGTTCCGAGGAAGAGTTTGCAATAAAGTCTTCAAGATAAAAGCTATTGAATTCTTTCTTAATCCATACTGCTTTTTTAGAAACAATGATGGTTTCAAGATTATTTTCTTCTTTCTGTAATATTTCCTGACAAGCATCATACTGCATCTGATTTCCAACCAGAATTACCTTTGCCCCTGAATCATTTATAATATATTCCGCCTGTTCAGCATTGTTTGTAGAATAGATAGGAACTGTAATAGCTCCAATAGCCATTGCTGCCAAATCTACAATCACCCATTCGGAAGAGTTATCCGAATAGATTGCCACTTTATCGTTTTCCTGAACTCCTGCTGCTTTGAATGCATTGGCTGTTTTAAAAATAATTTCACCAAATTTTTTCCAGCTCAGTTCTTTCCAGGCTTCATCTTTCTTTTTAAAACCGATTGCCGCTTTTATAGGGTGTTTTTCTACGTTTTTAAGGATTATTGCCTCTGCAAGATTCATTTCTTCAGCTTTTTGTCGTTAATATAATTGTTCAGGTGAAAGTCTATACTTTCTTTTGTTGGAATAAACTGATAGTTCAGTTTTTCCTTGACTTTGTGATTGGAAATGGTATTGAATGAAGAGATAGCTTCAATATTCGATTCTGTAGCCATTCTCAGTTTTGGAATCAGCCATCCTAAAAGGGTGTTGGCTAGTTTTCCAATATTTAATTGAGACCTCGTCAGAATTCTTGCCTCTTTAAGACCTAATCTTGTTCTGATCTGTTTTGCTAAGTCTGCGTATTTATTATTTTCGGAAACAATAATAAATCTTTCTCCAAAAATATTATTTTCCATCAGTTCGATGGCTGTTTTTGCAACATCTCTTACGTCTACATAAGCAGAACCGCCTTCAAATGTAAAACTGTTGTCTTCAAAAGTTGAAAAAAGTTCACCACTGCTTTGGGTCCAGTTTCCACTTCCTATGATCATTCCAGGATTGATAATCACCACATTTAAACCTTCTGCAGAAGCTCTCCATGCTTCCATCTCAGATAAATGTTTGGAAATAGCATACGCAGAATGTTCCAGTTTCGGATTAAAATCAGACTCTTCGTCCAGCTCTCCTTTTTCATTAAAATTATCTAAAACGGCAACAGAACTTACATGAAGAAACTTTTTAACATCGGATCCCTCACAGGCAAATAATAAGTTCTCTGTACCTTTAATATTGGTATGATACATTTCTTTCTCATCCTTAGGATGAAAACTTACTTTTGCGGCACAGTGATAGACCTCATCTACATCTTTTAATGCATCATTCAATGAATTCAAATCATCAAAATCAACATTTACCCATTCGATTTTATTGAAAAAATCATCCGGATTATCTATATAAAAGCTGTATGAATGCCTTACTTCGTTTAAATTGCTACCCGGTCTTTTGGAAGCGCGCACATTTTTACCTCTTTTAAGAAGCTCCAGCACGATTATTCTTCCCAGAATTCCGGTTGCACCCGTTACAAAAACCATTAATTATTTTACTTGATTGCTGACTAAAATATGACAATATTTTTTATCCGGCAATTCTTCAGGTTCCTGCAAAAGTTCCATTGAAAAACTGCTTTTGCAAATTTGCGATTTTTAAAGCAAAATTCAAGTTTATTTAACCAATATTATCATTCTGAAAACGATAAAACTTGAATTGAAAAAGTGAGCATCTTTATTTTAACTCCAAATTAAAGATTTAACGAAATCAAAAGACATATTTTTTTTAACACTTAAGATACTTTCAAGTTAAAAGCTGGGTGGATGAGAAGAGTTTTATAAAAATCTCCGCTTTTCCTGAAGATCACAACTGAAGACTTGAAAATCTTACTCCTTTGGAAGAGCTTTAAATTTTTTACAAAATGGTTTTAATATAAATCTCTTTAAAAGCAAAAAGTCCTGAAAAAACTTCCAGGACCTGATATTAAAAGAATATTTTATTTAAGCTAAAACCATATTATTTCTTCTCGGAGCTTTATCACAAAGAAGGTCTGCAATACTTTTAGAGATAAGATTTCCTTCTGTAAGATTATCCAGCCAGAAAAATTCTCCTGCAGCATTGATCTCAATGAAATAATACTCATCTTCAGGGGAAACGATCATGTCAATAGCTCCGTAATCTACATTGTAAACATCAAGAAGGTCCAAAAGTTTTCCTTCGATATCTTTCGGAAGCTCTGTTCTGGTCCATTTATCGATTAGATTAACACCGTCTTTCCTCCAATCCACTTTAGCATCTTCAAATTGCTGAGAGTCTACTTCAAAAGCATAAACATCTCTACCAACTACAGTTATTCTAAGTTCTTTTTTCTTTTCAATCATTTTCTGAAACTGCATCGGACAATACAAAAGTGAATCCAGTTCCTCAAGCTTATCTTCATGAACAACATTAGTAAACACAACGTTTTCCACTCCGTCTTCATAGATTGCAAATCCTGTCTGCATCTTTGCAACAACATTTTTATGTTTTAAAATAAATTTTCTAGCATCTTCAGGATTATTGGTAAGGCAGGTTTCCGGAATGGTAAGTCCTATTTTATCAGCAATCTTCAGTTGCTCTTCTTTACTGTCCAATCTTCTGTAAACACTAGGTTTTCCTAATGCATAAGCATCCACAGATTCAAGGAAGCCAAACAATGTATTTCGGATCTCTCCCATAGCAGCCCCAAAGAATTTTGGGTCTAATTCTTCTTTCAAGTCTTTTCCAATATTATAAGCTCTACGGTACCAAACCGCGGAGATATCATCGAGACGATACTTTGTTTTGGAAGTTTCAAGAAAACTTACCCATTCTCCGTCCTGAAATACAGTGGAAAGTTTATTTTGCAAAGGATATAAATCAACATCGAAACGAATGACCTTACAGTTATTCTTATCAATATATTCTGTTACTTTTTCAATTGAAAAATTGTCTGCTGTATGTGTTATAATTAAAATTTTATTCATGGAAATTGATTCGGTTTATAAGGTTATCGGCGATTCTTTCTGCTATAGGAAAGCCCAGTTCTTTTTGCAGCATTCCCCATTCCCCCTGCGGATTAACTTCGAGGAAATAATACTTCCCATCTTTTCCTTTTATCATATCAATTGCGCCCATATAAAGTCCCATTTCTTTCATCATGAAAGTCAGGTTTTCTTTGATATTTTGCGGCAGCTCATAATCTGACCAGAAATAGCCTTTCTGGCTTACTCTCCAGTCTGCATTTTCACTGTTGTTAATTTTACCTGTAAAGAATTCTCCGTCTATATACATGATACGCAACTCATACTCTTTTTCAATATAAGGTTGAAAAATCATTGGGCAATAAACAATATCCGAAAGATACTCCAATGTTTCTTCTTCAATAATCATAGTAGAAATCAGATTTTCACCATTCATTGTTTTGATTGTAGCATCATGAAGTTTTGCAATCGCTTTTCCTGAACAATACTCATGGAAAAAAGCTTTTACTTTCCCTTCATCATTGGAAAAAATGGTTTTCGGAATGGTAAGATTATTCTTTTGAGCAATTTTCAGCTGAAGCATTTTGTTTCCATCCATCTTTTTTTCCTTTTCATAAGGATTGATCCATGGAATATCTTCAAGAACAGTGAAAAGATTATAACGAAGACTAGTATATTCTTTTAGAAAAACGTTTTCATAATCCTGATCCAGTTCTTCAGGAATACTTATTCTCCATGCTTTTCTATGCCATACTCCCTGAATATCATCAGAATGAATCCCATTACCGGATTCGTCAATGATCTCAAACGAGTTTTGATCAACACTTATTTTCTGAAAGTGATTCAGCTTGTCTGAGTTCAGTCTGAAATAAGGTATGTTTTTGGAAGAAAGATATTCAAAGAAAAGATCTATAGTATAAAAATCCTGCGAGTGGGTGATACAGAGAATCATTTGCCAGTTTTTATTAAAAAAGGAAACTTAAATAGTTTAAGTTTCCTTATTATTACAATTTTGTTAATATGTTACTATAAATAGTCCATTTTACAATAAAATAGCATCATCATCACCGTCAGAAGGATACTTCATAGTATGTTCCAGGTCTGTTGATGGAGAGGTTACAGTATCTACGCTAGGTTTTGTAATAACGTCTCTTTCCGGAATAGTAATGATATCAGTTCCTCCTTTTACAGTTTCAGGATCTTTAATTTGTTTTTCAAGAAATGCAGCGAAAAACGGCTTCTTTTTTGAATTTTTGTTTTCCATAAGTAAATATCTTTGATTTTTTGATAATCTAAAATACACAATTTTCAACTTATGGAGAAATATTTTTAGATTTTAAGAAAATTTTAACATTTACTCAAAATAAAGCGTAAATAATTAATTCAAACCAAGAAAATCTTTAACAACGTTAGCGAAATCAATTGGATTTTCTGCCTGAACCCAATGTCCTGCATTTTGTACAGTAACAATTTTTGCTTTAGGGAACTGTTGCTTTATTCCAAATTCATCCTGTGGTAAGATATAATTGGATTTTGATCCTGCAATAAACAAAGCTTCACCGTTGAATACTCCAAACTTTACAGCATTAGAAACGAATTCAGTATATTTTTCTGCTAAGGTTTTAAGGTTAAATCTCCAGTTCAGCTTTTTATTATCATCCCAATAAAGGTTCTTAGTTAAAAACTGTATCGTAGATTTCTCCGGAATATATTGATTCAAAACAGCTTCTACATCGTTTCTTGACGAAACAGTATTAAAATCCACTGTTTCCAAAGCTTTAATAATCCCCTGATGATGTGGAGGATATGCTTTTGGTGAAATATCAACAACGATTAATTTCTCTACTCTCTCAGGATATTTTATAGCAAACTGCATTACCGCTTTCCCCCCTAAAGAATGTCCTAAAACATGGGCTTTCTGAATCCCGTAATAATCCATATAACGTACAATATCATCCGCCAGATCATCGTGAGACATATCATCTGAATGGAAGCTTCTTCCATGATTTCTAAGATCAATCAGGTGTACCGGAAGATATTCTCCAAGGTCTTTTCCAAAGCTTCCCCAGTTGTCAAGCATTCCAAATAATCCGTGAAATACCAAAAGTGGCGTAGCTGTAGATTCTTCGCCAAATATTTTTGAGTTTAAGATTTCCATATTTTAAATGTTACATGTGAAAATTACCATTTTGCTAATCTCTTCAAATAAGACTGAACTGTATTTTCCAATCCCATATATAATGCTTCAGAGACCAAAGCATGACCAATAGAAACTTCCAACAGGTTCGGAATGTTGTCTGCAAAATATTTCAGATTCTCTAAGCTTAAATCATGTCCGGCATTGATTCCTAATCCGAATTCATTTGCCACAACAGCTGTATCATAATAAGGTTTTATCGCCTGTTCTTTATTGGAAAGGTAATTTTTTGCATATGCTTCTGTGTACAGCTCAATTCTGTCTGTTCCAGTTTTTGCGGCATACTCTACCAATTCCGGCATCGGATCAAGGAAAATTGAGGTACGGATTCCTGCATTCTTGAATTCAGCAACGATTTCTGTAAGATAGTCTAAATGTTTTTTGGTATCCCAACCGGCATTTGAAGTAATGGCATCATCTGCATCAGGAACTAAAGTTACCTGCTCAGGTTTCACATCTAAAACCATATCAATAAAAGACTGATGCGGATTTCCTTCAATATTAAATTCAGTAGTTACAAATGGTTTCAGATCATAAACGTCTTTTCTTGTGATATGTCTTTCGTCGGGTCTTGGGTGAATGGTAATTCCCTGTCCTCCAAATTCCTGAATTTTAATAGCTGCTTCTGTCACACTTGGTGTTTCACCTCCTCTAGCATTTCTTAAGGTCGCAATCTTATTGATGTTTACGCTTAGTTTTGTCATGTTTTTATTTAGATATTAGACAAAGGATGTTAGAACCTTGAAGTTGGATGCTGGGAGTAATTCCAGACTTATTACTTCTTTTTTGATGTTCTAATTCCATTATCACTTAAGTTGAATTTATTTTTTTTGAGTAAGTATTACCTTTCTCTTTTTATACTTTTACACTTACCTGCATTACTTGAAGCTCAAACTCTTTTGAAGCTACCAGCAAATGATCAAAAATATCTGCCTGAATCTGTTCAAAGTGTTCCCATTTGGAATCATTTGCAAAACAATAGATCTCAAGAGGAAGTCCTTGTGGTGTAATTTCCAGCTGACGAACCATTCTTGTGGCATTTTTCTCTACATCAGGATCATTTTCTATATATTTCTGTGCATAATATCTGAAGACTCCGATGTTGGTTAATTGTCTTCCGTTAATCGTTTTATCGTTATTGCTCAGGCTTTCTTTTTCTCTTCTTATTTCAACTCTTTTCTGCTCAAGATAATCTGCAATAAGATTAATCTCTTTTAAGCGGTCAATATCTTCTTCGTTAAGAAATTTAAAAGAATTGATGTTAAAATAAATAGATTTCTTAATCCTTCTATTATTGGATTCAGACATTACCTGCATATTTTTAATCTCCGTAGTGAGGAAATCATAGGTAGGAATGGTAGAAATTGTTTTATCAAAATTGGTGATTTTTGTAGTCAGAAGGCTTATTTCTGTAATATTTCCTTCTATGCTGTATTTGGGAATGCTGATCCAGTCTCCTACTTTAAGATTCTTGGACGTAGCTACGTGAATACCGGTAACAAATCCCAGAATAGTATCTCTGAAAACAAGTACTAAAACTGCTGTTATTGCCCCAAGACTTCCTACGATTGTAGTTCCTTTGATCCCGAAGATTACACAAAGTCCTACAACAGAAAACACAAAAATCCCTAAGATTTTCACAGTTTCTGAGATGGCATTGAGTGCCATTATTTTATAAAAATCCTGCTTGATGGAGAAATAATTCCTGAATGCAGACAATGATCTGTAAAGCATTCCCGCAAGAATCATTACTAATCCCAGATTAATACATCGTATGATGAAAATGGTTGTTTTAGGTAAAGCTCCTTCGGGAAATATAGATCCCTGTATCCCTCCTGCAATGGTAAGTGCTATAAAATGAGCAACGGAATTGGTGATCTTAGACTGATAAATTGATTTCAGAATCGGAAATTTTGTTTCATCATGAAAAAGACGAAAAACAAAATTGATGGCAAACTTCAGTACAAAATCTACAATCAGAAATACAGCACAAAGCAGCGCCAGCTTTACAATTATATGAATCACCCAATCCAGCCCGGTAGGAGAAATCTGTGTGATATAAATGTACAACTGTTCGCTTAATTCCTGCAAATAGTTCCTGGTATCTTGAAGGTCATCTTTCATTACAGCAAATTTATAAAATTAAGAATGATGAATTTACTATTCCCAATCAATTTTCATCCCAAATTTTAAAACCTTTCATAATTTCACTTTTTTCTTATCTTCGTTTATATTTTAAAGAATGGATAACACTATTATTAATATTCTCTGTCTTATTTTATTATTTGTTGGAATACTGGGAACTTTTCTTCCTGTTCTACCGGGGCTTTTACTCAGTATTTGCGGGCTTTTGATCTATAAATTCGGGACAGATGCAGATCTTCCGATGATCTATATCTGGGCATTTGGAATTCTTACAGCAGCTTCTGTTGTATTAAGCTATGTAATCCCTGCAAAAACCAACAGAAAATATGGTGGTACGCGCTGGGGAAGCATAGGATCGGTGATTGGAACTATTGTCGGGATCTTTATTCCTATTCCTTTAGGCTTCCTGATCGGAATGTTTGCCGGAGTCTTCATTGGTGAATTACTCCATGACAGCAAGGATATGAATAAGGCATTACAATCTACCAAAGGAGCTTTTATTGGATTTATTTATGGAACCGGTTTCAGCTTTGTAGTAGGTGTGGCAATGTTTTTGGTGGTACTTCTTAATATGTTTGATATTATTTAACCTAAAAAAATAGAAATCATGTTCCATAAAGCCATCATATTCAGTCTGGGAATTTTTGCATTAACAGGATGCGATGCCCAAAAGAAAACAAAAGCAGACAAAAAAAACACTGAAATGTCTACGAACACTACGACTTCTGACCAAAAGAATGGCATCATTTATTTGAATGAGGGAGAAAATAAATTTCTCAGAGATTCTGATATGAATGTTACCTTTAAAGGAATTTCGGAGGATAGCAGATGTCCTGAAGGTGTAAATTGTATCTGGGCTGGTGTTGCAGTAGCTCAGGTAGAGGTAATGGGAACTTCTACCCGCCCCATGATGTTATATCTTGCCACGATGAATCATCCGGGGAAAAACTATCGCCAGTCTGCTGATTTCAATGGACGTACCATTACATTAGAGGAAGTTACTCCTTATCCAAAAGCAGAAGGCGGAACAAGTGCTTTAGCCGGAAAATATAAGATCGGAATTAGTATCAAAAATATGGAAATTCCTTCCGACTCTACCAAGAAATAGGATTTTTCCCTTTTGATGTAAGATATTCGTTAATTTTTGAAAAAGGTTTGCTTCCGAAAAACCCTCTATACACAGAGAATGGTGACGGGTGCGCCGATTTTATGATAAAATGCTTAGCCGGATCGATGAGTTCGGCTTTTTTCTGTGCAAAAGCGCCCCACAATACAAAGACTACGTTTTCTTTTTTATCGGAAATTTCTTTAATAATATAGTTCGTAAACTTTTCCCAACCTAAATCTTTATGAGAGTTTGGTGAATGGGCACGAACTGTAAGTGTTGCATTCAGTAGAAGAACGCCTTGTTTTCCCCAATCATCCAACTCTTTGGAGGTTCTCACTACACCAAGATCATCTTTTAATTCAATAAAAATATTCTTAAGGGATGGCGGTGCTGTAACTTGTTCAGAAACGGAAAAACACAAACCATTTGCCTGGTAATCATTATGGTAAGGATCCTGCCCAATAATAACGACCTCAACATCATCAAATGCTGTAAGTTCCAATGCACGGAAAATCTGACTTTTAGGTGGAAAAACCGTTGTAGTTGCATATTCATTTTTTACTTTTTCCCAAAGGGTTGTAAAGTATTCCGTACTCTTTATCGGTGCTAAAATTTCTGTCCAGGTCATACTGCAAAAGTAATTAATATTAAAACAAAAGCACAACTCAGACTTTAAATATCTTCACTTTTCTTTCAATCAGAATATAAGAAAAGTAAGATAATAGTATAGAAACCGCTATTAAGAAAAAACTATTCAGAAGATGCGAGGATGTAAGTGTAAAATAGGTTCCTTTAACAACATGCTGAACGATAATATAATGTATGATATAGAGTGAATATGAAATGTTTCCTAAAAAATAAACGGCTTTGCTCTCCATCAATGTTTTTACATAATTGGTTCCTCCTATATACAGAGATTTAATGATTACGGCAGAAACTAATGGAATAAAAAACAATCCTTTTTCAGTATATAACAAGAGTAGAAATACCAGTGAAGAGGCATACATGATGTAATTGTTTTTTTTATTTTCCGAATTGATCCTCGGTAAAAGAGCGGCTCCTATTCCCAGAAAATAAGAAGAGATCGTCCTTACAAGAGAACTTAACCCATGTGAAACATCCATATACCTTGAAGATTCTCCGGTTTTAAGGGGAAGATCAGATTGTAAATACAGATTATCAGGAATATATAACAAGCTGAACCTTAATATCAGACTTAGTATAATGAGTATTTCCCAACGTATTTTAAAGCGTATAATAAAGAAAAGTAAGAAAGGAAATATCAGATAGCAGATCCATTCTGTACTTAATGACCAATAAACAATATTAAGAGAGTAATTAGGATTATAAAAGCATTGTACTAATGCTGCATTGATTAAAAACTTGGTTTTAGAAGTATCTACAAGAAATAATGCTATGATAATAACCGACAAAATATACACTGGATAAATCCTGTTCACTCTCTTTTTATAAAAATCTGTAATATTTTTAAATGTCAGACTTTTAAATCTCCCGGAATAAGAAATCGTTAATAGAAAGGCACTTAAAACAAAGAAAATATCTACTGCTAAATATCCTTTTCCTGTAATACTTTCGATAAAATAATTGGTGAAACAGTTAAAATGAAAAAAGGTTACCCATAGTGCTACAATTCCTCTTAATCCGGTTAAGGATTTTATTTCATTTTTCATGTCTAGTTTATAATATCAATACGCGTGGCGACAAAGATAAAAAAAGATAAAAAAAACTAAAATAAATTCAAGAATAATTCCTTTAAAGTGGATTTTTTAAACTAAAAATAATATTGTCCGGGATTTCCTTGCCTTTCATTTTTTCGTCCAAAACAAACCCATGTTTGACAAGTAATGTTTGAGAGTCGTGGTTAAACTGATTCGTAAAGGCTAAAATTTTCTGTAACTGTAAATCATTAAAACCAAAGATTAAAACATTCCTGAAGGCTTCCGACATGATTCCTTTTTTATGATAATCAGGAAGCAGCTCATATCCAACCTCTGCTATTTTTCTATCATCGGAAAAGTTCCAAAGGCAAATAGTACCGATAAGTTTTGGATGATCTTTATATGAAATTCCCCAGAAAATAATTTCTTTATCCTGAGTTTTCTTTTTAATGTGTAAGATAAATGCTAAGGCATCATAATTGGTTTTTGGAGAGTTTCTTTTCACATATTGGTTGATGACTTCATTACTTCTGATTTTCAGAATATCATCCGTATGATTTTCATTGATCTGCCTCAGGATCAATCTTTCGGTTTCCAGTATCATATATATTCTCTCCTTTTCTCTTTCTTGTTTTTCCTAGCCCTTATTTATTAAAGTGGATAAAAACCTTTATTAAATATCTCTAATTACAAGTTTCTCGTCATATAACGAACCTGACTTACTAGCATCAAGACCTATAAACAGATACATTTTATATTTCATAGAAGAAGTTTCTTCATAAATAATTGATCCACCGCCGCTATTGTTTTTCTTTACGATTTCTTTTTTAGGCGTATCATTTTGCTGACTGAGATTAATAATCCTCTTTATATCTTCATCCCTGAAGTTTTTCATACTATACTTTTTAAACCCGGTTTTCTTATTCTTCTTAAAACCAGATTTCTTTTCAATTTTCTTTACTTTTCCCGGGATTGCTTTCCTCATCTGTGCATTCATTCCGGTGGATAAAAAAAGTAATATAAGCAGTAAGTATTTCATGGATATATTTTAGCTATTGCAATATAAGATTAATCCGCATTTTCTTCAAAATATATTTTCTCAGTCCTAAAATTCTTCGGTTTCTCATCAGAAATTGTAAAATAAGCCTAAAATTCTTCATTAATCTATTTTGTAAATCGCTCAGATATACGTAATAATCAAAATTCTCACTAAATTTGCACTGTGTATATAGATAAAGAAGATTTAGACGAATTAGAGTTTCCGCAATTGCTCGCGGAAGTCTCCCCATTTGCGTATTCTCCCAAAACAAGAGAAAAAATTCTTCAACTTCGTCCGATGGAAATTGACGAGGCGGAACTTTCATTGAAAAAAACATCAGAATATCTGTCTAGTTTTGAAAGTTCAAATGCGATTCCGTTTGATGAATATGAAGATATTGAAAGTGAGCTGAAACTGATGCTGATTGAGAATTACCGTCTGGAAAACAGTGCTTTCATCAAAATAAAAACCATCACGGAACAGATCGGAAGATTACAGAAGTTCTTCCCTACCATGCCGGAAACATTTCCAACCTTACTGGAAGAGGTTTCTGTACTGGAATTCAAGAAAGAGATCATTGACAAGGTTGACAAAGTTTTCAACCGTTTTGGTGAAGTAAAAAGTGAAGCTTCTCCCGCTCTAAAAGGCTTGAGAACTGAAATACAGCATGCTAAAAAAGCTATCCAGGAAAATTTCAACCGTGCTCTTACCACGTATGGACAGAGTGACTTTTTGGATGACATCAGGGAAACAATCATTGATGATCAAAGAGTTTTAGCAGTAAAATCAGGATTTAAGAAAAGAGTTCCCGGAAGAACATTGGGAATTTCAAAAACAGGTTCTATCACTTACATCCAACCGGATAGTGTGGTAAAGCATTACTTCAAACTTCGTGAAAATGAAGAAGAAGAGAAAAAAGAAATTGATAAGGTTTTGAGACAACTTACTGCAGAACTTGCAGAATTCCAGCCTCAGCTTTGGAGATATCAGGTTTATATTTTTGATCTTGACCTTACAAGAGCTAAAGCGAAATTTGCAGACCTCATCAACGGAGTTCTTCCAAAGATCAATCACCATAAAACATTGAGATTAAAGGATGCTTATCACCCTTTATTATGGTTGAGAAACAAGGTTGAAAATAAAATAATTCACTCCCAGACACTCACTTTAACGGATCACAACAGAATTATCTGTATTTCCGGACCGAATGCCGGTGGAAAATCAATTACCTTGAAAACGGTAGGATTGCTTCAACTGATGATTCAGAGTGGTATCCTTGTTCCTGTACATCCGAAATCAGAGATGTTTTTCTTTGAAAAGATCATGACCGATATTGGTGATAATCAATCTATTGAAAATCATTTATCCACTTACTCTTCGAGATTAAAGAAAATGTCCGGAATCATCCGTGAGGCTGATGCTAATACTCTTTTACTGATTGATGAGTTTGGAACAGGATCTGATCCTGAGCTTGGAGGTGCTCTGGCAGAAAGCTTTATGGAGTTTTTCTATGATAAGAAAAGTTTTGCGATCATTACAACGCACTATACCAATATTAAATTAGTCATAGAACAGCTTCCGAATGCTCAGAATGCAGCCATGCTTTTCAATGAAGAAACGCTGGAACCAATGTACAAACTGGAAGTAGGACAAGCAGGAAGCTCTTTTACTTTTGAAGTTGCAGAGAAGAATAAGATTCCAAGATTCATCATTCATTCTGCTAAGAAAAAGGTAGAACATGATATTGTAAACCTTGATAAGACGATTGTAAAGCTACAACAGGAAAAATTTGAAGTTGAAAAACTGAAGTCCGATCTTGCTGAAAGGAAAGAATCTGTAGAAGATAAGCGTGATAACCTTCAGAAACTGAATGACCAACTTCAGCAGAAACTGTTCAATTTCCAAAAGCTTTATGAAGAAGAGCATAGAAAATTACAGTTTGGGAATAAGATTGAAACGTTCATCGAAAGTTATACCAAAGGAAAATCCAGAAAGGATGTGGTAAAAGACTTCGTGAAGTTGTTGGAACAGGAAAAGTTTAGAAAACTTGGAGCTGACAAGGATGAATCAAAACGTCTTCAGGTCGTTAAAAGAAAGATCACACAACAACTTAAAAAGGAGGATGTCATTGAAAAAATTGCTGAAACCAATGAAAAACTGGAAGAAAAACGTAAAAGTGACCGTGCAGTTTGGATGAAGATTGGACAACGTGTTCGTATTACCGGAAGTACAAGTGTAGGAACCATTGAAAAAATTTCCCGAAATAAGGTAATTGTCAACTATGGAACTTTCAAAACAACGATTGATGCGGATGAACTTGAGAGAATTTAATCAGCTTGAAAAAACATCAATTTGAGAATTTCAAATTAAAAGAATACTAATAACAAGAGAGAGTGTCTAAAGATACTCTCTTTTTCTTTTATTGTCAGTCTCAATAATTTTCCTATTTTTAACAAAAACAATAATTATGAAACCACTAAAAGCAATTTCCGATCTTATTCCAATACCGAGTTATACCGTTATCATTCTATGTTTCTTTTTCCCGTTCTTCCTGATAAAATGTGGTGATACCACTTTAATGTCTATCAAAGGAACCGATCTGGTAACCGGAGTTTCCAAACAAACAATGAATGAAAGGATGAAAGAAAGCCTGAAAAACAGCTCTCCTTTTGGCTCTGCATTTGGAAATGAATCTGATAGCTCGTCTTCAAATTCTGATAGTGAATATACTCCACTTACCGGTTCCAAGGATAAAAAGGATAATGAGAACATTCCTCCAAGTCCTTTTGTTATTATTGCATTTTTAGCTGCAGTTGCCGGAATTATTATCCAGTTTATAAAGAGTATTAAGAAAAAATACATGTACCATATCATCATTTCACTGGTGGGATTGGTCTCTCTCTTGGTTTTCTACCTGACATTCCAATCCAAAATGGAAGGACTTGGCAATAACAAAGTCGGGATGGGATTAGGTAGCGGAGTGACCATCAGTTATGGTTTTGGAACCGCATTTTACCTTTGTGGAGCGTTGTTCCTGGTTATTCTCTTATTTTATGGAGCATTTTCCTATTATCTCAAAAATGATCCAAAAGCTATTTATGGTTCATCCGATCAAAAAACAGAATCTTAAAGTAAAATCAGTGTGGATATAAAAAAGAGTGTTTGAATCAAACACTCTTTTTGTTTATAGTTTCGAAGTACAATTGCTAATAATTTCCCTTAATTATTCAGCTTTTTGTATCTTTCAAAGAAAATGTTGAAAAAAATAACCCTGGAAATTCTTGCTTTCGTTTTTATTTGGATCATTTTTATCTGGACCAAATATCATTTTTTATACCCCAATTATTCTCAGGAAGAAATCAATGACATTTTTAAAAAGGAAAACCTTAAAGCTCCGGTTTATGATTCTATAAATTTAAGAGGCTACAATATCCGTTATCTTACTAATAGAGGAAATGAAAATGTTTCTCCCAATCCAGAGACAGGACGCAAGAAACCTTATCTTTTCTTAATTCATGACAGCGGTAAAAATTCCGGTTATTTTCTAGATTACTTTAAAAATAAGGATATAAACAAAATATTTCATGTCATAGCTGTTGACCGAATTGGATTTGGTGGAACCTATCTTCCTAAAAGAGAAAATAATGGCAATGAAATTTTCCCTATTGAAAAGGAAGAGTTTGGTGAAAAGGCAGATTATGTAAGCTCTATTATCCCTAAAGAAATTCTGAAACAGGAAAGACAGCATATTGAAGAAGTACGTATTGTGGCAAACGGATGTTCAGGGCTATTGGGAGCGGAAGCTTTTAACTGGATGGATTTATCTATTGTAAAATCTTTTATGTTTTATCCTGAAACCGAGCCCAGATTCATAGGAAGTGTATTATTCAGTAAACTACTTTCAAGCCCGGTGGTAAGCTTCCTATTTCCAAGAGCTTTTGTGAGTAAACAAAAAGACCTTTTATTATTAGATAATATGAAAGGAAAAGGCAGAGAAAGGCTTATCGACAATGCAAAATACTCTGAAGATAAAAATTTTGAACGCGAAGAAAATCTTTACTCTGGTCACTATGGAGGAAAGAAACTTAAATCACTCTTCTTTATGATGTCTGATGAAAATAAGAAAGAAAAAGTTGAAAAAATGATCGGAACCGGGCAGTTCTCTGTACAGGTAATAGATAAAGTTGACATTTATACTCAACCTCAATTTGTCCTTGATAAAATTTTGGCAAACGAAATTTATACACTGGATATTAATCAAATTAAAAAATAGTCTGCATACTGCTGAAAAGCATTTAATTTATATATTTGGGGATCTAAAATTTGTTAAGATGATTTCAGTAAACAAAGCATTGTACCTATCTGCTTTCAGTATTTTTTCCTTAGCTTTCGTTAAAGGTCAGAATAAAGTTCCTTTTGGTGTTGTAAAAGCAGAAGAAGGTTATGCCAATGTACGTGTACATAAGGATAATTACAGAAAAATTGTAGATAAAATCCGTATGCGTAAAGGGGATGTTTTTGTTTATGTAAAGCCTGCTCCGGGAGAAACGGAATGGATCTGGATCAAATATCCGGAAAAGCAGGACGAAGACAAACCGTTTGTACGTTATGAAACTCTTGACAAAGAAGGAATGGTAAACAAAGACCGTATTGCTTATATTGATCAGCTTCCTGCTTATACTCCTTCAAAATCTAAAAATGGAAAATCTCTTATTTTCACAGATAATTCTGATCCGAAGATTCCAACAGCTCAAAGAAGCAAAGTAGTTATTGATGTTTACCCATCCAATGCAGGGTATCGTAAGAAAGAAAAAGATGCAGACGGTAAACTTCTTACCATTGATAAGGTAAAGCCATGGGGAATCAGCAATGATCTGCCTGAAGGAATGACGGAGATTAAATCGATCCGAGTTCAGCAACCCGGAAGAGGTTCTGTTTTTGTAAGAGAAGCCATTAAAAATATGTTCCAGCCTACAATGGATTTCGAAAATATAGGAGTCACTTCATTAGACAATGACAACATTTTCCTTTATATGATCAATGGTTCAGGAGAAAATAGATATACAACACTGTGGACCATCAAGAAGGGAAAAGTCATCAGCCAGATTATTTATCATAATCCGGAATAAATTCATTATTTTTGCACCGAAAAGTTTTAACGCTTATTCATCACAGAAACTGGTTCTGCATAACCGCAGATTAAAAGGGAACCGTGTGAAAATCACGGACTGTCGCGCAACTGTAAGTAACTGAAATCTTTATCAAAAGATCCACTGTGCGAGGCATGGGAAGGAGATAAAAGATGTTACAAGTCAGGAGACCTGCCGATTTCTTAAACAAAAAACTTTCGCGATTTGAAGTTTTATTGATCTGATGGATTGTTTCAGGGATTTCCAAAGTTCCTGTCATTATTCTGTTGTTTTGATACTATTTCATTTCGCATTAATTAATAATGAAATATGACTACAGAAGAAAGAATTCAAGCTGCCGAAACCAGAATTTTTAAAGCGGTTTTTCCTAACACTACCAATCATTACGATACTCTTTTCGGAGGTACTGCGATGCAGCTGATGGATGAAGTTGCCTTTATTGCTGCTACCCGATTTGCAAGAAAAAGAGTGGTAACCGTAAGCAGTGACAAGATCGATTTTAAAAAACCTATTCCTGCCGGAACGATTGTAGAGCTGATCGGAAAGGTTTCCTATGTCGGAAAAACAAGTATGAAGGTAAATGTAGAGATCTATACGGAGCAGATGTACTCTTATGAAAGAGAAAAAGCAATCGTGGGTGATTTCACATTTGTGGCAATTGATGAATTTAAGAAACCAATTCAAATTCTATAATAAAATATTTAGGGGCAGCCAAAGGCTGCCCCTAAATATTTATGTTTATTGTTATTTCAGTACTTTTTCTGTCTCCAGGTTTTTGCTTAAGAGCAATTCAAACGCCTCTCCCATTTCATCTGAAGCTCTGGTAATTGCGTTTTCAAGCATATTTCTGATCTGTTTCTCGGTAACACCAGCCTCCGTCCAGCTTTTACCTGAAGTATAGGAATTAAGAATAAAAGGCATAATTCTGTCGATAGAACATGCAAAAATAGCATCAGGAGTTTTTTCTTCCTCAAATTCAAGCCACAGATTAAAGAATTCCGTTCTCAAAGGTTCATCTAAAATTCCGAAAATCTTTTGCGCTGAAATTTTTTCTCTTTCAAACTTCCCTACCATTGCCGCTTCATCAAAAAGGAAAGTATCTCCTGCCTCAATCTCCACCAAATCATGGATCGATAACATTCTTATGACTCTCAACAAATCTATATCCGCGCGGTTTTTTGCGTAGGGATAAAGAATCTGTGCAAGAATAATAATCTGCCATGAATGCTCAGCTGTATTCTCTCTTCTGGAATCATCTGCATTATAATTTCTTCTCTGTACATTTTTCAGGGCATCCACTGCCAAGATAAAATCGATCTCTTTCTGTATCTTCATCTTACTTTTCTTTATTATATTCATCTGATGGATATACCTTGGTTCTGGTAACCCATTTATTTTTTATTTTCTCTTCGGTTGTTACTTTTACATACCCTTCTTCGCTCATATCTTCTTCTTTTACCAGCACTTTATCTAAACCTTTCCCAGGAATCACTTGATATTCTGTAGTGAAAAGATTGCAACATCCGGATTTTCCAAAGGCTATCAGACGTTTACGAACCGGATCTGTTTCAAAGAAATCAAAAGAATCTGATGCTAGCTCTGTCAATTCTGCACTTTTTACAAAAGCCATTCTGGTACTGTTGAATACATACACATCATAAGATGCACTGCTATAATTTCCCAAATTTCCGTTTCTTATTGCAACATCTTCAGTTCCGTCGAAATTAAAATCTCCGAAAATAACGGGACTTTTTTCTTTTGACAATGTTATCATTTTTCCGCGTGTCAGCCTCTGTCCCTGATCCAGATACAGTACCAGATCATCGGAAGTGAATGACTGTACCTTAGTATTTTTGTTATCAAAAAGTTCCACCGTTCCTCTATCTTTACATTGATCGCCAAAACAATTTTCAATGTGAATGATCGCATCATAATTTTTCGATGCATCTTTAACCTCAAACTGATATTGTCCAAAACATAGAGGTCCCAGTAAAACAAATGCAGATATGCTTCTGTAGTAATTTAAAATATTCATGATAATAGTAAAATGGATTTAAGTGTTTTTTTAGTCTTCTAACAAAAATACGAATCAAGATCCCGATTTCAAAATTCATTAGGGAAGAATTATAATAAAACCTCTCTTTTTATTCTTATAATTTTAGCTTTTTTAGATATTTTTGATCAAAACCTATTGGAGTCAAAAACAATAATAAAAATTATTTAACTGATTATCAATTGATTAAATCTTTAATTTTCAAAATTTCACTACTTTGTATTGCATAATACCATTTTATTTACATATCTTTGTAATGTAAAATTAGAATAGGCTCAGCTAGCTAGGAGCATTTTTCTAAGAATATAACTAATTAACAAAACTTATCAAAGATGAATACTGAAAATACCAAAGCGCAAATGCGAAAAGGGATTCTGGAATTCTGTATTCTAAGTCTCATCAATAATCGAGAAATGTATGTTTCCGATCTTATAGATGAACTGAAAAAAGGAAAACTGGATGTAGTGGAAGGGACCCTCTACCCTCTTCTTACAAGATTGAAAAACGGAGAGTTTCTCTCTTACAGATGGGAAGAATCAACTGGAGGACCACCCAGAAAATATTATCAGATAACAGATAAAGGAAAACTGTTTCTGGATGAACTTCAAAATACGTGGAATGAGCTGACCGCCTCAGTAAACCAAATCACCCAACAAAATTAAAAAACAAAGCTATGAACAAGACACTCTCAATAGGACTCGCAGGTTTTTCTTTTACAATAGAAGAACACGCATATATAAAGCTCAGCGACTACCTGAATGCTCTAAGAAGCTCATTGGATGCTTCTGAAGCAGATGAGGTAATGCATGACATAGAAATAAGAATGGTGGAGATATTCAGAGATTCTCTGGGAAAACGTGAAGTGATCAACGATACGGATGTAGAAAAAGTAATCGCACAGATCGGGACTCCTGAAAAAATCGAAGAACAGGAAGAAGCTTATTTTTCTGAAAAAAATACAACTAAGAACACTAATTCAGGAACGAATTACACAGACAAAAAACAATTATTCCGTGACCCTGAAAAACAAAAAGTAGCAGGTGTATGCGCAGGTTTAGCTCAATATGTAGGAATGGATATTACTGCAATGAGAGCAATCTGGTTGGGAATTTTCATTCTGGGAATTTTCACAGCAGCCATCTCTTCTTCATTGATCGGTCTTTTATATGTAATCCTTTGGATCGTACTTCCAAAAGCTGAAACAGCAGCAGATTTCCTGAAAATGCAGGGAAAGCCTATGAACTTCGACAATCTTAAGAATGAGTCTAATAAATTGGTGCAATTTGCCAATGAATCTACTCAGAGGGTCGGAGAAATATACAACGAAAGCAAACCTCACATCAGCAATGCAGGAAGTGGAGTATGGAATATTCTAAAGTATATCATAGGAGGAATTTTCGTATTGATGGCGGTAGGAAGCATTATCGGAATCTTTGTAATCTTCGGACTTTTTGGAACAGGTGCAGATTTTCCTGGAGCAAATAAGATTGAATTCTACATGGGTGAAAACGGTCTTGATAAAGTTTTAGTAGCAATCATGATCTTAGGAAGCTTAATTCCGGCAATCATTTTCAGCTTATTAAGTATCAAAATCTTTTCTCCAAAGACGAAATTAAGAAACATTGGCTGGGTATTAGGAGGTGTATTCCTTTTATTACTTGGACTGGGAGCTTATTTCGGAGTAAGCATGGCGAAGAAAAACCTAATCTACAAAGGCAGCAAGGAAGATACAGAAAACATCGCCATCAATACTACATCAGATACTCTTTATGTAGATGTAAAACAGGTAGTGATTCCTCAGAACTTCAAAGCTTATGACGATGATATCTATTCTGATAAGAAAACAGTGTATGAAGAAGACTATATCTCTGTAGATGTAATTAGAAAGACGGATATTAAAACCCCTTATCTAATCATTAAGAAAGAAGGTGACGGATACAACATCCCTGTTCAGGTAACAGTTCCTGTAGAGATCATCGGAAATAAAGTAATGCTTCCAAACTTCATCAAATATCCTTATGATCAAAGATTTAGAGATTACAGAGTAGATTATGAGCTTGTAGTTCCTCAAAGAACCATTGTAATTCCTGTGAAAAAAGACCATATCAGCTTTGATGGAGATCTAAACGGAGACGGAATAGATGATGATGATAACTACGAAAATGAAAACCATAACGGGATCAGAGTTGAGAAAAACAAGATCACAATAAATGGCTCAAGCATAGAATACAATTCTGATGATAAAGACAGCATCATTATCAACGGAAAGAAAGTTCCTAATAACCAGGCTAAGAAAGTTATTGATTCTGTAGCATCCGATATTAAAAAAATCAACAAGGATGTAGACATCAAAATCAAAGACGGAAAAAACGAAATTTCCATACAAACTAAATAATTAACTTCAGAGAGTGGTAGAAGATGTGAATGGATGGCAATTGTTTGAAATTCACATCCTTCTTCTCTCAGAAAAGTGAAAAAGATTCATATTTAGTTCTTCATATGAAAAAAATGTTTTAATTTCGTATAGTTAAAAATTTAATAACCAATCAACCAAAAACACACTCTTATCATGATACAATTTGCAATGGAATTCGTAATGAAAATCGTAGATTTAATTAACGGTTTGTTTTAAGAGCAATAATATTTCAATATATTTGTAAAAGTATAACCAATATTTGGTTATACTTTTTTGTTTTTAATCCAAGAATCTATGAAAAAGCTGATAGGCAAACTGATGTTAAAATTATTAGGGTGGAAAGTCGTGCTACAGGGCGATGTTAACAGCCTGAACAGGTGTATCCTTGTGGTTGCTCCACATACACACAATATGGAGTACATTTTAGGGAACCTTGCCTATTGGTCCTTACAAAAGCCGTTAAAGATTATCATTAAAGACGCTCATACCAAAGCATGGTATGGAAGTGTTGTAAAAGGACTTGGCGGAATCGGAATCGACAGAAGCCAGAAAAATGACCTCGTTAACTTCGTTGCAAAGCAATTCGAGAAAGAAGATTTTAGTCTTGTTATCACTCCTGAAGGGACCAGAAGCTGGGTTCCGAAATGGAGAAAAGGGTTCTATCATATGGCGCTGGCTGCAAAAGTTCCTATTGTATTGGCTGCCGGAGATTTTAAAAGAAATATTGTTTATCTGGGCTATACTATTCCTTATGAAAGACTTGCAACAGCTACTTTTACAGAGATCATGCAGGAAATTCAGGAATATTATATAAAGAATGATATCACTCCTAAGATTCCTGCCAACTGGAATCCCAACATTATGGGGAATGGAGAAGAAGCAGGAAACTAATCATTAATTATAATTATTAAAAAATGAAAGGTAAAACAAAAGAAGAAATATTAGAATTCATCAATAACTGGGGTGATGTAACCTTGGCAAAGACACTTGAAATAAAATTCATAGATATTGATCTTGAAAATGAAACCCTTACAGCAACAATGCCTGTACTTCCGAGAACGCATCAGCCTTTTGGGATCATGCATGGAGGAGCCAGCTGTGTTTTAGCTGAGACTTTAGGTTCAAGCCTATCCAATATCTTTATTGATGGTGATAAATATTATGGTGTAGGAACAAATATCAACTCCAATCACCTGAGAAGTAAGAAAGACGGAGTGGTAACAGCTACTGCACGTTTTATAAGAAAAGGAAAAACAATGCATGTTTCTGAAATTGAGATCAGGGATGAGAAAGGAACTCTTATCAATCATACAACGATGACCAATAACATCATTTTGAGGTAATCAGAAACCGGTAAGAAAATACAAGGCTCAATTTTTTTGAGTCTTTTTTTATATTCTTACTGCAACCTTTTTATTTTTTTGCATCTTATAAGAAACAATAACCATGAAAACTCAAATTTTAGCATTCTTAACTTTATTCTTATTCTGCGCCTCCTGCAGTGATGAGAATTCCGATCCTTTGGAAAAGAAAACAGCTTCCTATGATGTCTATCTTGGAGGAACTGATGAATACAAAGCCTGCTACTGGAAAAACGGACAACAGACATTTGTTCCGGGAGGGGAAAACCTGAACGTAATACAGGTAGTGGTAGATAACAATGATATTTATCTGCTAGCAACCACTATTCAACCTATGAATCAAATAAAAGAATGGTATTTCTGGAAGAACGGGGTAAAACACAATGTTGCAGAATACTTAAATGTAGAACCCAATACAGCAACAGACAATGATAAACTATTTCTGGCAAGCCAGATAAAAGTAAATAACGGAGATGTCTATTTTTCAGGCGTTATCAGACATTATAACCCGAGTACCGGACAAAACACCTACCAACATTGCTATTGGAAAAACGGAATAAAAACAATTTTGGACTCCCATGCCAATGCTATTTTTTCAGGTGGACTTGAAATTTTTAATAATGATGTTTATATAGCTTCCCGTAAAAACTTCCAGTATACTAATAATACCCCTAGCTGGGACTTGGGTTACTATAAAAACAATACATTTCATGTTGTATCCAATTCTCTTGTCTTCCAGAATTTTATAAAAAACCCATCTAGTTCCTCTCAATTTTATTTATCAACAAGAAATCCAAACCCTTCTTATTTTTCTCAATATATCTATACTGTAAAAGATATTATTTCAGGGAATGATATACAGATTCCCGCTAATATTATCCAAAGTGGCATAATAGATATGTATGCTGAAGGTACGGATAAATATTATATAGGTAAAGATTTCTATTACAAAAACAATACACTTATCCAGATGAATAATTCAAACGGATTCAATAATATTTCTCATTTTGCTGTTAAAGATCAAAATATTTATACGACAAGACTACATCCTTCTATGAGCTCAGTGAAGTTTTATATCAATGATGTGGAAGCACAGAGCCTGCCTGACATTTCGAAAGGGTGCTTTAATTCAATTTTTGTGGTAAAAAACAATTAAACTTTTTCATTCAGACTGAAGCCATATAGCAGAATCCTCATAAATACCAGGAATTTTGCTATAGGTTTTTCTTTCTTTACTATACCATCGTAACTTCATTATACTCTACTTTATAAATCCATACTATGAAAAAAATTTACTTTAGAAAACAGATCAACAACTTAATTGCTAAAATAGATTCGCCTCTATATTTGCAATAAAAAAACTAAATATTTGATGGTAAAAACCAATGACTGGCAAAAAATTTACAGTGAATATTCCCCAAAATTACTGGGGATTTGCCGTAGATATATACAGGATACTCATGCAGCGGAAGACATTCTTCAGGACAGCTTTATAACAGCGATTCAAAATGTTCATCAACTGAAGGATGAAAAGATGATTTTTGCCTGGTTAAAAAAAATTGTAGTAAATAATGCGTTACAACATCTCCGAAAAAGCAGTAAAGAAACATTTATTACAGAAGAACCTTCAGAAATCCCTGAAACATTATTTGCTATGAACAGTAATGAAGAAAAAAACCATGTTCTTGCCTATGACTTTACACAGGAAGAATTTTTGTCTTCTATTGACAGTCTTCCTCATCACCATAAATCTGTTTTTAATTTATACTTTATTGAAAACTATTCCCATTCAGAGATAGCCAGCCAATTGGGAATCACTGTAAACACGTCAAAATCTCATCTGTTAAGAGCTAAAAAAGCAGTACAAAATTTTCTGCTCAAAACAGTAAATACTGAAACCCCGAAAAACAGAAAAAAAATTACCCAACTGCTCATTTTCTTTGGGTTTGGAGGATTATTATGGGCACAAACCTTTAAAAACAAATTTTCAGATTTTTCAGTATCTCCATCCCGAAATTTTGAAATACCTGATCTTATTTCTTCTCAAAGCTTTACTGTTCCCACCACTTCAGCAGCTATTCCGAAAATTGGTGTTATTACAGGAAGTATTGCACTTGTAATCATTACGGTGAGTGTTGTCATTATTTTCCGCCCGAATAACAACAGCGTTTTCAATGATACCAATCGTGATAAAGAACCGGAAACAGAACAGAAAAAAGAAGAAATTTTCATTGAAAACACAGATGATATTATTTTAAATACTGAGGATCAGCATACTCGAAACCAAGGAATTGTTACCGAAGATAATATCTCCGAAAAATACAAAATTCAGGAAGAAAAAACCATCAAAATAAAACAAAAAGAGCATCACATACCTGTAAAGGATACAGTTAAAGATGACACTCCTCAAAAAATCATTGTGGTAAAGAAAATCATACAGAGAGATACGATATATGTTGAAAGATAACCTAAAACCAACCCTACTTTTAAAGAAAACTATTTTTATACTGTTTCTTATTTTTTTACAAACCTTTAATGCTCAAAGAAAAAAAGCAGATACTGTATATGTCTACGAAAAAGTAATTGTTTATGACACAATCTATCTGGAAAAAGCCATAAAACTAAAGCCAAAAGAGATGTCCATAAAGCAATTCAGCATGTCTTCAAATGATATTACAGAATTTACTCCAATAAAAGACAAAATAGAGGGAAAGACGGAATATGTAAATAAAAGGGTTCAATTGGGTATAGAAGCAGGATTTGGGTTTAAAAAAAGCTCGTGGGCTAAAGATGCAGGAAAAGATATACAAACAGGATTTAATCTGGGATTATGGCTTTCGAAGCCTATTTTCAATAATTTCTCATTAATATTATCTGCCCATATGTATCAATGGAATTCCACCTTTGATCTGGATGGTAATAAAGAAGACACATGGCTAAATGGATACTATTTTTCAGAAGATGCACAGCCTTTGCTCTTCCAAAAATTTAATAATAAGCATGTTGAATATGCCATGCAGCTCAAACTACAATACAAATGGAAAAACATCCGCCCTTTTATTGGAATTTTAGGCAATAAAAACGTCTATAAAATGCAGTTCCTGGTTCCTGACCATATGGTTATGACTAAATTGGATGATTTTAAATCTCAACAGATCAATCTAGGGTTTTCTTTAGGTCTGCAATATCAGCTTATGAAAAAGGTTCTCTTATCACTTGAATATCAGGAATACAAAATGAGAAATGTTTCATTAAAAAACAGCTCTTATAATTTTGACATTTTTCAGACTAATAATACCTTTGCAGAAAGGAAAATCAACTTCGGAGTTTCCTATATTATTTCCGGACACTGATTTTTCAAAATCCATTCATAGCTAATGATTTATTTCAAATTCCCCTTTAACGAAGGATTATATTCTGTAAACGAAGAAACCAATACAAATGCTGTCGATTTTTATTCATACAACAGCCTTAATCAAATCAGCTTCAAAGGAAATAGTATTGAAGTCAAGACTGATGAATTCAACAGTAATTCAATAACAAACGATCTATTGATACATGATACTACCGGTTTTACTCCTGAAACCAGAGAAGAGTATTGCAATACATTAGAACAGGTTATTGAAGTGATCAAAGAGAACAATCTACCCAAATTGGTCTATTCCAGAAGAAAAATCTTTACAGACTTTAAAGGAATTGATTATAAAGAAAGTTTCAATAATCTTTGCCACACTTATCCAAATGCATTCAGATACTTATTCAATGATGGAGAAAACGCATGGATGGGGGCTTTTTCGGAGGTTTTGGGAAAATTCAATAAGACAACCCATGAGTTTGAAACTATGGCATTAGCAGGCACTCTTCCTGTCTCTGAAGAATGGTCTGAAAAGGAAATTGAAGAACAGAAACCCGTTACCAGTTATATTCAGAATATTCTTAAAAACTATTCAAACCAGATTCAACAATCTGAAACTTATGATCATATTTCCGGAAATATAAAACATCTTCGTACAGATTTTAAAACAGTTATCAAACCTGAAGATCTTGGCAGTGTGATCAAGGATCTCCATCCTACTCCGGCTGTTTGTGGTATTCCAAAAGATTTCTGTAATGAGAACATCCGTAAGTATGAAAAATTCCCACGTGAATTCTATGCTGGATATATTAAAATAGAAACTGAGGAAAGTATTTTATATTTTGTGAATCTTAGATGTGCAAGACTTTACAAAGATTCTGTACATATTTTTGTAGGAGGCGGAATTACTGCACAAAGTAACCCAGAAAAAGAATGGATTGAAACAGAGCTTAAATCTGAAGCGATTCTTAAGAACCTGGTTTCTATCTCTTAAATAATAAGTTTTTCATTGATATAATTTACGCAAACTTTCACAGATGTTTGCGTATCTTTTTTGTAATCAACACAGAAAATATTGGTCTAAATTTATGAAATCATTGGTAATAGTTGTGTTTAAATATCATGTTTTGGCTAAAGTCGTGTAATTGATATCATAGATAACGAAACCGATGTTTAACAGCAATACTTTCTACCATAAAAAAACCTCTTTCAAAACGAAAGAGGCTATATCTATAATATCAGTATATGAATTATTTTTTCACACCGATTCTGCTCCAGGTATCCATTACAAAAAGTAAGATAAGACCTATAGCAGCTGCAGCTGCAGAAAACACAAACTTAATGTTGTCTTCATCAGCGATAAGGTCATTCTGCCAGTTGATAGCATACAAATTAATAGCGATGAAAACGATGAACAGTACTAAAAATACTTTATAAAACTTCTTCATAATTTTTAAAAATTAACATAATTCAGCACCAATTGGGCAAAATTTGCAGTGAATAATTTAATTGAAATTGCTAAAAGGATAATACCGAAAACTTTCTGAAGAATCATCAATGTAGCATCTCCAATTTTCTTCTCTAACCATTTCGCTGATTTCAGCACCAAATATACGAAAATTGTATTAAGAATAATTCCGCAGATAATATTAATATCATGAAATTCAGCTCTAAGAGATAAGGCAGTCGTTAAAGTTCCCGCACCTGCAACCAGTGGAAATGCGATGGGAACGATGGATGCAGCCTTTGCTTCTGTTGTTTTGTTGATTTCAATTCCTAAAATCATTTCCAAAGCTATGACAAAAATCACAAAAGCTCCGGCAATGGCGAAGGAATTTACATCCACTCCGATCAGTTTAAGAATTTTGTTTCCTACAAACAGGAAAACAATCATAATTGCTCCGGCAGTGATTGCTGCTTTACCAGCCTCAATTTTTCCAAATTTTTGCTGAAGGCTTACGATAATAGGAACTGAACCGATTATATCAATAACGGCAAATAGAACCATAAAGCTGGTAACGATCTCTTTGAAAGAGAATCCATCAAGAATTTCCATCCCTTTGTAATTAAAAATTTCGCAAAAATATGAAAATAAATTAACTATTTGCTAATTTGTGAATATAAATTAACAATAGTTTTCAAAAGTTCTTCAATTCCTTCCGAAGATTTCACAGGTGAATATTTCTCCATTTCAATTCTTTGCTGCAAATTTCCATATTCCTCTGCCACAGAAGAACCTTTGTGCTTTTCTAGAAAAGTCTTAAACTCCGTAACAGAGCCTTTGAAATACTGATTTCTTACTTCCTGATCCAACTCTTCCAATGTTACAAAGAACTTATCATAATCATTGTTGTCTTTAAGATTTTCAAGATATCCGAAATAATCATTGATGTCTGTTTTCATCAACTCTCTGATTTCCTTTTCTGTTTCCGCTACAGAACCTAATGGTTTCTGAGATACGGTTTCCCTAACTAATGTACGTTTTTTTTGCCAAGTTTTAAATAAAAGATAGACAATAAATAAACCTAAAAGAATAGCAATATTGGTCAAAAGAATACTCCAATGGAATTTACTCTTTTCTTTTACTTTAAATGAAGTGGTTTTTAAAACAGGGGTATTTACCGTTTCAAGCAGATTATTGGTGTATTCATTTACTTTCTCCACCGTAGTTCGGGACTCCATGATCTGATCATGAGAAAAAGTTTTTACAGCCAAAGTCTTTTGCCCAACGTCTACATAGTCTCGATCCTGAGGATCAAAAAAAGCAAATGGTTCTGTTTTAATTGAAATCTCTCCTGATTTATTTGGAATGATCACATAATTAGCAAGAACTACTCCTTTCATCCCAGTAGTACCCGGAGATACTTTAGTGGTAATTTTAGGGGCAAAAATTTCATAATCCGGAGATGCTGCAATTTTAGGAAGTTCCAGGTCAGGTAAATTTCCTTCTCCAGCTACTTTTACCACAACATTCATCGGTTTTTTTGCTTCCGGCTTTTCTTTTGAAGTACCGTAAACACTCACATTGAAGTTTCCTACAGCATTTTTAAAGCTTTCAGGAGCACCTTCAGGAAGTTTTCTGACATTCAGTTTTACCTTGTTGGAAACTATTTTATTTTTGTGAGAATAACTGCTTACCGAAGCGGATACTCCGGGAACTTCTACATATCCTGCTTCGTTTGGAAACACCATAAACATTGCCAATACCTGAGATGCCATATTCCCATTACCGGAAGGGTCTATTTCTGATTTCGCGAAATTGATAGGATGTACATTGATATTATCCTGCTGAGGAAGACGGATATTCTTTACTTTTCGAAGATTATCCATGTTTCTGGAATATACTTTAAGAACAGCAATCGTAGGCTGATCCTGGTATACTTCCCTGTCTTCAATCTCCATATTCAGATATACTTCATTGGAAGTATTACTTGCCAACGATCTTTTGTCAACAATATCACGAATATTGACGTCAAAAGGTTCTGTTTTGTAGATTTTGTTATTAACGGTCACCAGAACGGAACCTATCTTTATTTTTCCTTTTTTCTTTGGCTCAAGAGCGATTCTGGATACTTTTTGAGTAATCAGTGTATTGGTTGCCGGGTCTATTACAGTATTGGTAACGGATCCGCTGCCTATAATATTAAATTTAGAAAGGTCAGGAAGCTGGAAACCTGTTTGCTGAACAAGATCGCTTCCGTTCAGTTCAAGAACGATGGTAAGGTTTACAATATCTTTTCCACCGTATTCATTTTTATCTGCGTCCAGAGTAAGGTTTACCTGTCCGTAAGTAATTACGGATGCTAGAGTAAGCAATATGTAAATCCATTTGTTCTGCATCACCAATCTTTCTCGTTGCTTTCAGGCATCGAATAAGAATTCTTATTTAAAATTCTTTTGGCGGTTTCTTTTTCCTTATTGTTTATTTTATCCAAAAGAGCATCTTCGAGGTTCTTTGGCATTTTCCCTTCATTATTCTGATTCTGCTGAGGGTTATTTCCCTGATCGCTTTTACCTTCATTCTGCTGACCTTTTCCCTGATCCTGTTTTTGGTCTTTATCTCCTTTCTGATCGTCACCTTTATTCTGATCATTTCCACCGCCACCTTTTCCTGAGCTATTCTGCTGGTTTTTCTTCTGTTCGTTTTCTTTTTCCTTCAGCTTCGCAATCTCATAATTTTTTCGGGTTGCTTCACTGTATGGGTTTTGCTTCAGAGCTTTTTTATAATAATCTGCCGCTTTTTCCGGCTGGTTCATCTGCATATAAGTATTTCCTAAATTATGAAGTGCAGCTGATTTATCAGATAGAGTCTGTGAAAGCTGTTCTGCTTTTTCAAACTCTGCTTTTGCCTCTTCATATTTTTTACTCTTATATAATGCATTTCCCATATTGTAGTGAGCCGTAAAATCTTTTTCGTTGGATTTTACAGCTTCCATATATTTGGAGGAAGCTCCATCATAGTCTTTACCATCAAATTTCTGGTTGCCTTCATGAACCAATGTTCTATAGTTTTCCTGCCCAAACATAATGCCTGAGAAGGAGAAAGCAACTATTAACGCTAAAAATATGATTTTAGTATTCATCACTTGCAAAATTATTCCTTTATATGTTAAGAAACAGGGTTTTATTTGTTAAAATTCGGTTAAAGTAGTCTTTATAATCATTATCCATAATAGGGAGACTAAACATTAAAGTCATTTTTAGGATTAAAAATATAAATTAAAAAGAAAAACAGGATAGATACAGCCAAAAAATATTGGTAATAATGATTGGCATTCTGTGATTTCACAAGCGTTTCTGATCCGGAAGACTTCTTATTGATAGCTTCAATGATTCTGTCCGGTGCTTCATTGATATTATTTCCATCAATGTAAGTCCCCCCTGTAGATCCTGCCAATTTGTTTAAGGCTTCTGTCTGTCTTTTTGAGATTACCGTATTGCCGTTTATGTCAGATTTGTAACCCATCAGCTGTCCGGCAGTATATTCCGGAACAGGTGCCCCTTCGTCTGAGCCTATTCCAACAGAAGTGATAGTTATTCCTTCTTTATTAGCAAGTCTTATAGCTGCGTTGTCATTTCCTTCATTATCTTCACCATCACTCAACAATATAACCTTTCTTGACCCTTTGCTTACATTTTTAAATTTTTCCGCTGCCGCCTGCATTCCTTTCAGAAAGTCTGTTCCCTGAATTTTCATGGAATTGGTTTCTATTCCTGTAACGTAGGTTTCGGCGGAACTATAGTCTGTGGTTAATGGCATGATTGAAGTCGCCTGTCCTGCAAAAATGACAATTCCTATCTTATCATTATTCATTTTCTGCATGGTTTGTATCATGAGGTTTTTAGCCTCAACGAGACGGCTTGGCTCAATATCTTCCGCATTCATAGAATTGGAGACATCCAGCATAAAGATCACATTATTCAGTTTCTGATTGCTCTTTACTTCTTCTGAACCATTCAGTAGATCAATAATAGAGAATATCAGGAACAATGTGCCTAAGAGATATAATGCAGGAAAAAACTTTGTAAATCCTGAATTCTTTTCAAATAAATGATCATGAAACTGGCTTGCTGCAAAGAGATCTCTTTTTTTCTTTCTCCATTTTAAAAAACGGATCAAAAAGGAAGCTAACAGCGGCAGAAGCAACAGTAAAAATAAATACCAATAATTTCCTAACGACCAACTCATCAGCTTAAAATTTTATAAAAAACCCATCTCAACAACGCATCAAAAAAGAGGACTCCCAATGCTATCCAAAGAAAAACTGTAAAGTATTCCTGATAGTTGTAAAGCCTTGAAACCTTCACATCTGATTTTTCCAACTGGTTGATTTCATCATACACTTCTTCAAGACTGCTGTTTGAAGTTGCTCTGAAGTATTTACCACCTGTAGTTTCGGCAATTTCTCTCAATGTATTTTCATCGATAGTAACTTCTGTTTCAGTAAAGATAAGGTCACCGAAAAAATCTACCGCAGTAGGCATCAGTGCGTATCCGTTTGTTCCGATACCAATAGTGTATACTTTAATATCATTATTTTTTGCAAGTTCAGCAGCAAGCTGTGGCGGAATAGCGTTTTCAATATTACTTACTCCATCCGTCATCAGAATGATCACTTTACTTTTTGCTTTACTTTTAACCAAATGGTTTACCGCAACGGAAAGTCCTTCTCCAATTGCTGTTCCGGGTTCAAGCCCTGCTGAGTTCAGGTTTTTAATTTCATCAATAACAACCTGGTGATCTGATGTTACCGGAACTTTTGTAAAGGCTTCTGCAGCATATGCCACAACTCCTATCCTATCATTGGGACGTTTTTGTACAAATTTTATGGCAATATCCTTTAATGCAGTGATACGATCAGGATTAAGGTCTTTTGCCAGCATACTGAGAGAAACGTCAATAGAAAGCATTATATCTACTCCTTTTGTATCGTCTCTATCTTGTGAAACGGTAAAGGTTCTGGGTCTTGCCATAGCAATGATCAGAGCGGAAAGTATGATATACTTTGATATTTTCAATAAAAAAAGTACACCCTGAATTCCGCCACTGGCATCCATATTTTTTGTGGTAGGAACTTTTATACCTTTTCTTTTCTGTTTTCTGACATCTTTTATAAAGAGCGGAATAAACAGCAGAAAAAGCAATAAGAACCACGGACTATAAAACTCAAAATCAAACATCTTTTCTTAAGTTTTCAAATTCTAAGTCCTTGGATGATCTTTTCACAAAATCTCTGATATTAGCAAAGTCTTTTTCCATGGTTTCCTGATCGGGAAAGGTTTTTGCGAATTTCACCAAGTCTCCTCTAAGGAAAACGTCTTCCACAATTTTTTCATTGTCCTGAGAAATGGTATTATTCTTTTTCATCACATCAATAAGATCATCCGTAAGAAGAACATCTGCCGGAAGATGATATTGTTTGGTGATAAAGTTTCTGGAAATATCAATCAGTTCAACATAAAATGAACGGAAGTTTCCAGCTTCTATATACTTTTTCTTTTTTAGAGAATCTAGTTCCTTTAAGGTATGATTGGTCGCTACAGCAGGATTACTCTTAGCTTTTCTGCCCCATTTTACAATCATAATGATAGCAAGTATAAGTGCTATTCCAGCGATTGCAGCCAGAATATAGAATTTATAAAGCTCCCAATAATCTTCTGCTTGCAGTTTTACTTCCTTATTTTTCATAATATCATTAATCTGGTCAGCTTTTTGGGCTGTATTAATGACTTCAATCTCGTAAGGAATTGTTTTAAGAACTTTGTCGCCTACTTTAAAGTCAAGTTCAGGAATCGTAAATTTTCCTTCTTCAAAAACAGCAAACTCTATTTTTCTCTCGTATAGGTTAATATTCTGTCCGATGCTGTCCTTGGTTTCTTCAAAATGAAAAGGAAGCAATTCATTTTTAGGTGCAGAAATCACTTCTTGCCCACGCAGATTATCAACCTTAATAATAAGATGATTGATTTCTCCCAAGGCAATAGTCTTCTTCTCTACATTGGAAGACAATATCTGTGAAAAAGCATTCGCACAGATTAGAAAAGACAGTATTAAAAATATTTTTCTCAATGTTCAATAAATAATAAAGGTATAACCTTATGTTTTAATGTGGATAAAACCCGATTTACTTTTTCTGAAAGTAATTATACAACAATTTTGAATAATCCGAGCCTGTATTAATGTTCATAAAACTAGCTGAACTATTTGCAAAGTCTTCTTCCAATGCTCTCAGTTTTTGCTTTTGGGCTTCCGCGAAAGTATATCTCCATCTTGCACTGGAAGTATTTGCCCATATTTGTTTTCCTGTTTCCGCATCATATAATAAAGTATATCCTACATCAGGAATTTCGTTATCTTTTTCATCGAATACTCTCATTCCCAACAGCTGATGTTTCTTGGATGCTACTCTCAGCATTTTGGAATCATATTCGTCTTCAAAGTCTGAAAATAAAAAAACAAGGGATTTTCTTTTAAAGATTCCCATCATATATTCCAAAGCTTTATCTATTTTGGATTCAGCTGGAACGTAATCTGCTGTCAGAATATTGCTGATAATGGAAAGAATATGTTTTCTTCCTTTTTGTGGAGGAATCACTTTGTATACTTTATCTGCAAACAGAATCAATCCTACTTTATCATTATTCCCGGCTGCTGAAAATCCTAAACTTGCTGCGATTTCCGCTACATATTCTCTTTTCAACTGAATTTTGGTTCCATAATCCATTGAAGCGGAAATATCCACCAAAATCATCATCGTAAGTTCTCTTTCCTCTTCCATCACCTTTACGAAAGGTTCACGGAAACGTGCTGTTTTGTTCCAGTCTATTCTTCTGATCTCATCGCCAAACTGGTAAGGGCGCACTTCTGAAAAAGTCATTCCCTGTCCTTTAAAGGCACTGTGATATTGCCCCATCAAAGCAGCCTCCGTCTTTTTTCTGGTACGGATTTCTATCTGCTTTACTTTCTTTACAATATCTTTTATCTGCATAAAGGGATTATCTTTAAGGGCTTCCGGGATTCGAGTTCCGGAATTTCCTTATGTTTTAATTCTTACTTAAACTCTATCGAAACATTCAGCCATTCATCATCAAATTTCGGACTGTATTTTTTATAAAAATTGATTGCGGATTCATTCCAGTTCAACACTTGAAATACCATTCCACTGTACTGGTTTGACTTTCCGTATTCTAAAGTAGCATCAAACAATAGTTTTCCGATCTTTTTCCCTCTCATTCTTTCTGTCACAACAAGATCTTCAAGATACAACCTTCTGCCTTTCCAGGTAGAATATCTGTCATAGTACAATGAAATTCCAACAATTTCGCCATTTAATTCAGCCACAAAAGCTCCCCAAACGGGGGATGCACCAAAGCCATCTGCTGTAAACTCATCTAATGTTACAGTAACTTCGTGTAATGCTTTTTCGTATTCTGCAAGTTCTTTAATTAGCTCCAGCATTGAAGCACAGTCCTCCTGAACTGCTTTTCTTATCATCACATCATTCATTATGGCGCCTGAATTTTTGCTAAGATTCTGTTGATAATTTCTTCTGTCGTAATTTCCTCCGCTTCAGCTTCAAATGTTAAGCCCATTCTATGTCTCAAAACATCTTTTGCCAGCGCTTTTACATCTTCAGGAATAACGAAGGCTCTTCCTTTTAAGAATGCATAAGCTCTTGAAGCAATAGCAAGGTTAATAGAAGCTCTTGGAGAGGCTCCGAAGCTGATATAATTCTTCAGTTCAGACAATCCGTAGTTTTCAGGATAACGGGTTGCAAATACCATATCCAGAATATATTTTTCTATTTTTTCATCAAGATAGATCTGATTGATCAATTCTTTAGCATCTACAATATCCTGAAGTGAAACAACTGGTTTTACCGTTGGCTGATGGGATGTGGAAACCATTCTCATCACCTGTCTTTCGTCTTCAAAAGAAGGATAATCGATAGTACATTTCAGCATGAAACGGTCACTTTGTGCTTCTGGCAACAGATAAGTTCCTTCCTGATCGATAGGGTTCTGTGTTGCTAAAACTAAGAAAGGCTTTGGAAGCTTCATGGTTTCATCACCGATAGTCACCTGCTTTTCCTGCATCACCTCTAAAAGTGCAGATTGTACCTTTGCCGGAGCACGGTTAATCTCATCCGCAAGTACAAAGTTGGCAAATACGGGACCTTTTTTTATAGAGAAATCATTGTCTTTGATGTTGTAGATCATTGTTCCCACAACGTCTGCAGGCAGCAAATCCGGTGTAAACTGAATTCTTGAAAACTCACCATGAACAGCATCCGCCAAGGTTTTAATGGCTAAGGTTTTCGCCAGCCCGGGAACTCCTTCAAGAAGAACGTGACCATTTCCTAAAAGCCCTACCAAAAGACGGTCTATCATATATTCCTGCCCAATAATAACCTTGTTGATTTCTTGTCTCAGAAGAGAAAATAAGTAGTTTTTTTCTTTTACTTTTTCCGTCAACTGACGGATATCTTCTGCTTGATGTATATCTGACATAGCTTGATTTAAAATAAGTGGTAAATTTCTGATAAATACTTGCATTAATCAACACAATGAATGCCATATTTGAGTTAAAGTTTGTTAAAAATTCCGGGTTTAACAAGCCTTTTAGAATTCTACATCGAGATGACATGAATTCTACGACATAGTTTCTGTTGTTCATTATCATCTTTTATATTATCATTCAATCTGTTATAAAAAATGTTGTGATAAATCAATACCACAACATTTTTATTTGAATTTAAAAGTTTTCTTAAAATGAAAAATTAAGGTCTTGTAATATTTATTGTAAATACATCTTCCGGTTTATCTACAGAATCTTCGTAAGAACCGACGTTTACATAATATTCAGTTCCTGCGGTTGTTTGCACTACAATTGTTTCAGATGAACCTCCACCATTATTATCCATTGTTCCCACACAAACTAAATTATCACATGTTCCGTTGTATACTCCTATTTTAGGATCAAAAGAAGCCACTCCGGGACTTACTTTAATAGTATACGGTGTTCCGTTTCCTGTAAACTTAAACCATAAACCATCGTTCATACCGTCATTTGCGCAAGCCAATGCAAATCCGCCATTATTAGTGGAAGACATTCCGTCTGACTGCACATATGTATAAGGATATTCAGAAATTTGCAACGCTCCGGAACACGCATCATTTGCAGGGATAGGAGGAATTGTTTTAAAAGTATAATCAGTACAGCCGGAAGATTCACCATTAACTGAAAAAGAGGTAACTTTTAAATAGTAATTAGTATTACGATTAAGAACAATAGATGGAGAAAGGCTAAAGCTTGTTCCATTTACAGTCTGATGATTGATCACATCTGTTGCCCCTGGACTTGTACCTAAAGAAATCCTATAAGAATCAGCTCCTAAAACCTGCTGCCAGGTAATGGTAGGTGATAAAGAAATAAATTGTGCATTATTGGAAGGATACATAACAATCGGGCACCCTGGGGCAAGATTAGCCGTTAATCCTGTTATACTTATTGCAGATTTATAATCTACTCTTATTCCACCTGGAGGAGACGCGGGATCTACTACAGCACGATCACCTTTATAAACAAGTGTAGAATTCTGTAAATATGGATAAACTTTGAAAGCTTCATCAAAATTATTAATGTCAATACTTGGCGAGTTTTCTTTCACTGCAATAACCAGGTTATCAGTATTATTATAAGCGAATGGAGTTGTAAAAACGACTTCAACTTTGTTATTATTCTTAGTTACAGTACCTGCAAATACTTGTGTAAGCTGTGAGGAAGGAATCCAGTCTGTACCGGATGTGAAAGTCATTTTTGAGGTATTCCCAAGATAAATTGTCCAGTTTGAGGAATCATTTATCGTAGCAGAAGGATCAACATAAAAAGTAAAACCTGTAATATTTCCAGCTGCACTAGCATTGATTTCCTGTTTAGGATATATCTGCTGAACATAGGAATAGGAAAAAAAGCTACTTACAGGGGCGCTACCTACAGCTGAACTTCCAATATTTAAATTAATTTGAGCATTTATATTCAACACTGCAAACAAGAAAGACAAAAGTAAAATTCTTTTCATTATTAATAATATTAACAATAATTACCTTGCTAATTTAATAATAAAAACAGAAATTACTATAATAAAAAAAATATTCATCATATAAATTCATAATAAATGATATTTTAATTTTAAAAAATTCAAGAAATTTAAATTTTATTCAACAAAACATCATAAACAACAAAAATAATACTCAATAAAAACAAATTAAAGTGCATATTTTAATATATTTACAACAAATATCAATGATATGTTTAAAAGATTACTTTTTTCAGGTCTCTTATTATCCGGGCTATTCAAATCGCAATCTACCAGCATGACCAATTTGATTTCGGATGCTGTATATTATGATGGTTACGCAGCCACCGTATCTACGCCTGTCCCTCCAGGCTTAATAAGATTAGGAAATACCCGATACGCCCGAAAACTGACGGATGCTGAATTAAATTCCTTTAAAGCAAAAATTGCCATGAGAGTAACAATAGGTGCTTTGTGCGACAATTATGACCGACTTGGAGAAGTATTTCTGGCTATGGTGCCTAAAAATCAGGCAACCTATGAGATGAATGATCCTAATGTAAAAAGAATTGAGGTCGGGAGATACATCACCCCTTTTATGAACAAGAATCGCTCCCCAATTGAGGTTCCTTACACTTACGACATCAGCAATCTCTACAGTGTATTTCACGATACCACTCTCCGTAACGCTTATGACTTATATATGGAACTGGATGTTTTTGGAGTTCCTTATGCCGCTCAAACACAGGTTCAGGGATGCGCCAACAGGATTGATGTCTTTTCAGGAACGCTTACTTTTTTCTCAACAGATAACGGTGCCACTCCAAGTGATTACAACACTCTTGTTCCGCTTCTTAGCTATAACCGATTAAACAACTATAACAGCACAGATGTTACTGGTGAAACAGTAAGACTTGTCAACTTCAATCTTCCGGAATCAGTTAACAATGCAAAGTTTTTTGTCATTTCCACTCCTCACGGAGCTGATAGTGGTGGTGAAGAATATATCAGAAGACAAAATTACACCTATCTGGACGATGTGCAGATGCTCACTTATACCCCGGGAGGAACTTCCTGTGAACCTTACCGAGTATACAATACCCAAGGCAACGGTATTTATGGAACTACACCTTCATCATTTGCTGAATGGACATCATGGAATAATTGGTGCCCGGGAAATTCTGTTCCCATCAGAGGATTTACTTTACCAAGTTTATCAGCAGGAAATCACACTTTAAAACACAGCATACCTACAGCAGTTTTCAATCAACAGAAAGGTGATGTTTATCTTTCTGTATATATGCAGGGGAAAAGTAATGCTTCACTGAACGTTCAGGATGTTAAAACGATAGATGTCAATATCTATCCTAATCCTACCGTTGATTTTGTCAATATTAAATCCAAAGAAGATGTTGCATCAATGACTCTTTTTAGCATGGATGGGCGCAAATTAGCAGAAACATTCAGAGAAAACAGAATTAATCTTTCATCATACAGTGCAGGAGTCTACTTTTTGAATATTGTATTGAAAAACGGAGTCTCCTTCAAACATAAGATTATCAAGAAATAAACTGTAAATTCTTAAATTATTCCAAAGAAAATCATAAAAAACAGTCAAAAAAAACAATATAATTCCCTCTTTTGAATATTTTCACGAGAGGGATTTTCATTCATAAAAACAGGTAATTCAATAGACGATCAAAGTTAAATTTTCTAAAAGCAATTACAATCCCATCATTTTTTTCCATAAAAAGAAAATAATAAATAATACTTTTTTTCACGAATCAAAAATTTTTGCTTTAATCCTTCAGACAAAAAATTGTCATTCCCAGATTATTAAACTATTTTTGGAGATTAAAATTTCTGCAAAATGAATTATCATTTTCAAGCACACAGACAGGTAAGAAAAAATCTTTTAGACATCCTACAGAACACCTCTCACGAGGATCTGTTGCTGATTCCGGATGGTTTCAACAATAATATTTACTGGAATATTGCTCATACCGTTGCCACACAGCAGCTGCTGCATTATTACCTTAGTGGAAACCCTTTCCGTATTGATAAATACTGGATTGAAACCTACAAAAAAGGAACATTACCTAATTTAAATGTTCAAAAATCGGAAGTGGAGGATCTTGAGTTTTTACTTACTGAAACCTCAAAAATTCTGATGAAAGATTATGACAGTGATTTCTTTTCAGATTATACTCCATATACAACCAGTTTTGGCATGGATTTGAAGAGTATTCAGGATGCCATTATCTTTAACAACATGCATGAAAGCCTGCATTATGGATATGTAATGGCGCAGAAAAGAGCAATTTTAGGAGAAAAAGGGAGATAGTAAATTTTGCAAAGTAAGTCAATGGTCAAATGTGAATATACATCAACCAAATTGGCTTACAAGGTAAAATTAACGATTGACTATTCACTCTGTAACTATATAACAAATTTTCAATGAAAGACGATTTTATTTTCGGGCTGCGTCCCGTGATTGAAGCAATTGAAGCGGGAAAAACGATTGACAAGATCTTTGTGCAAAATGCACTTCAGGGTCCTATTTATGCTGAACTGAAAGCAATTTTAGCAAAAAATAAAATCCGTCCCAATTATGTTCCGGTTGAAAAACTGAACCGTTTTACAAGAAAAAATCACCAAGGTGTGGTTGCTTTTATTTCGGATGTTCCGTTTCATAAAGTGGAGGATATTGTTCCACAATTATTTGAGGAAGGAAAGACTCCTTTCTTATTGATTTTGGACAGACTTACTGATGTAAGAAACTTCGGAGCCATCTGTAGAACTGCAGAATGTGTAGGAGTAGACGCTGTAATTATTCCCGAGAAAGGGGCAGCACCTATTAATTCTGATGCGATCAAAACTTCTGCAGGCGGTATTTATAATATCAAAATCTGTAAAGCAAACAACCTTGCCCATACTGTAGATTTCTTACAACAAAGTGGAATTACGGTATTTGCAGCATCTGAAAAAGCACAAAAGCTGATCTATGATGTAAACTTTACAGAACCATGCGCTATCGTTATGGGTAATGAGGAAACCGGAATTTCTAAAGAAGTACTGCATCATTCTGATGAAAAAATAAAACTTCCTATCGAGGGAAAAACTCAATCACTGAACGTTTCTGTAGCATGTGGAGCCATCTTATATGAAGCAGTAAGACAGAAAATGTTGAAATAATTAGTACCAATAACACAACACTTAAAAAAATTAGAAAATGAAAAACATAGCAGCATTAGCGCTACTCTCATCTATAGCTCTTGTTTCTTGTAAAAAAGAAACAGCAAAAGTAACCAAAGTAGATCCTAAAACCGGAAAAACAGTTACCGTAGAAGTTCCGGCTGATTCTGTGGCTAAGGTTGTAGAAAACCCTGCTATTAAAGACTCTGCTGGTATCGTTACGCAAACTTTTAAACTTGAAAAAGGAAAAACATATCCTCTTACAACGTATCAGAGAGACACGAAAACGATGACTGATCCTCAGGGGAAATCTATGACCGCTACTTCGGAGTCTACAGATGAAATGAACTTCACCGTTAATGATATTAAAGGAAATATCTATGAAATGACCCTTAATCTTGTTTCTAAAAGAAGCTCTCAGTCTGCACAGGGAAAAACAATTGTAGTAGATACAAAACTTCCTATTCCTAAAGAAGATGAGCTTAAAATGATCTGGAATATCAACAGAGCCCTTACAAGTAATAAGCTTGACATGAAAATGGACAACAAAGGGAATGTAATTTCTATCACAGGTTTTGATGCAGTTTATACCAAAGTATCCAATGCTGTAGGAACGCTTATCAAAGATGCTAATGAGAAAGCAAGCGTTGTAGCAAGCTTAAAAGAATCTTTCAACGAAAAAGTATTGAAGGATCAATTCAATAAAAATCTTGTTATTATTCCTAAAAAAGGAATAAAAATAGGTGAAAAATGGACAACTTCTGAAAATGCTGACCCAAGCGGAAACATTAAAGTAACTTCAAACTACATACTAAAAAGCTTAGGAAATGGAGTTGCTGAAATTGCTGTAACAGGTGGTATCCCTAAAAAAGCTGACAAGAAGACCCAAGGAGGAATCACTCACAGCTTAAGCAGCGAACTTGTTCAGAACGGAACTATTAAATTTGATGAAAATTCAGGATGGATTACCAACCAGAACATCACTGTAAAAACAACACAGATTGAAACGCTTTCTGACGGAAAACAATCACAGTCTATGAAAAGTGTTTCTAATTCTTCTGTAATGGTAAACCCTTCTGCAAAATAATTAAAACAAAACTTTTGAGGTTCAGTGTTCAAAAATCAGTATAACAATTAAACACTGAACCTTGAACTTTAAATTCAAAAGTTATGAAGTACATTCTTGAGTTAGTACTCTCTGCTATCGTTATTTTCTTTGTCTGGAATATTCTGAAAAGGATTTTCTTTAAGACTTTTTACAGCTACAGGTTCAATAATCAGAACCATAATAACAGACATGAGGACATCAACAACTCGAATAAGAATAACAAACAAAACCTCAAATGGGACGCTGAAACCGTAGACTATGAAGAGGTAAAAGAGAGTAATGACAAAAGGTAGAAAATCCAAGAAATAAAAGATAATAACCAGCATGGCAAAAAATAAAAACTTAATTTATATTGCAATTTCATTAGTAGTATTTATAGTTTTAGCATTTTTATATTCAACCCCTGTATTTTCAGGTAAACAGCTTTTTCAGCATGATATTGTTCAATACAGAGGAGGCGCAAAAGAACTGCTAGACTATAGAGCCAATACAGGAAATGAAACCTATTGGAGTGACTCCATGTTCGGGGGAATGCCGACTTATCAGATGGGTAGCCAGTTTAAAGGTGATATCATCAAGAAAATCGACAGCAATCTGAATTTTCTGCCAAGACCGGTTAATTATCTCTTCCTGCTTTTTGCAGGTTTTTTCCTTTTGGGAATGGTAGTGGTCAGAAACTGGAAATACGCCCTGCTGGGTGCTACGTTCTTTGGACTTTCCACTTATTTCTATATTATTATTGCGGCGGGACACAACGGAAAAGTAAATACCATTGAATATTTTGCTCCGCTTTTAGCCGGAATTTTATTAGTTTATATCCGAAAACAATATATCTGGGGATTCATTGTAACGACCCTTTTTATGGGACTTCAGATTGCAGCGAACCACCCGCAGATGACCTATTATCTGTTCATTGCCTTAGGATTTTTATTCCTGTCTGAACTGATCAGAGCGATTCAGAAAAAGACACCGATGAAGCACTTCCTTATTTCTTCGGGAATCATTGCAGCATCTTGTGTAATCGGGGTTGGAATGAACTCTCAGAGAATCATGGCAAATTCTGAGTACGTAAAAGAAACCGTACGTGGAAAACAAATTTTAACAAACGACAGTCATACTTCAGGGAAATCCGGAATGGATAAAGAAAGTATGCTGATGTGGAGCTACGGACAACTTGAAACATTAAACCTATTCATCCCAAGATTAATGGGAGGTGGAAGTCAGGAGCCTGAAGCAAAAACAATGATGAACAGGGTACAGGAACTTGTACAGGAAAATGTAGGCTCACAAGCTGAAATGGACAGAATTTCAAAAGGTTTCAGCGGAATGACGTATTGGGGAGATCAGCCCGGGACTTCCGGACCAGCTTACCAAGGAGCTATTGTATGTTTCCTTGCTGTGCTAGGATTTTTCTTTGCATCGAAAAAATACCGTTACTGGATCTTAGGAGCTTCTATCCTGACTGTTTTATTGGCTTGGGGAAGCAACTTTATGCCATTATCCGATTTCTTCATTGATTTCGTTCCGTTTTATAACAAATTCAGAGCGCCATCTTCAATCCTTGTCGTAGTTGAATTACTATTCCCTTTAATTGCTATTTTAGGGCTATACAGATTCTTTACTGATGAAAAACTTACAGAGGAATACAAACAAAAAATCCTTATGTATGTAAGTGGTGGAACATTGGGATTATTATTAATTCTTTTAGTATTCGGAAAATCTTTACTTGGATTCTCCACAGCTAATGAGAAGACATACTTCCCTCCTTTCCTACTGGATTATCTTGTAGATGAAAGATATAAACTGTTCAGAATAGATGCCATCAAAGCATTCATCTATGTTGCAATTACTGCGGCGGCATTGTTCTTAAGTCTAAAGAAAAAACTTAACCAGAATATTGCTTTGGTTGTGATTGGCGTAGTAAGTTTATTTGATCTATGGAGCGTGAACAAACGTTATTTAAATGACGAAAACTATGTAGACAAGATCTTTGCTGAAAACCCTTTCCAAACAGAAAGCTCTGATCTATTGGCAGAAAAAGTACAGGGAAATCCAAACCTTGAATCTATTTTATCTACAGTAAATATCAACAAGACATTAGAAACAATTGCTGATAAAGACAAAGCACACTACAGAATCTATAACCAGACTTTAGGGGTAACAAGCGAAACAAATACCTCTTACTTCAAAGCTTCTATCGGGGGGTATCACGCTGTAAAACTGAGAAGATATGACGACGTACTTAATGAGTATATCAATAGTATTGACAGTGTAAAAACACCAAACGTTCTCAATCTATTGAATGCAAAGTATATGGTTTTCGGAGGTCCTGAACAGCCACAGGTTGTTCCTAATCCAAAAGCTAACGGAAACGCATGGTTTGTAAGCGACATTAAGTTTGTAGAAACTCCTAATGAAGAAATCAAGTCAATCGGTGTTATCGATAATAAAAAGACAGCTGTTGTAGCTTCTTCTGACAAAGCTTATTTCGATAATAAACCTGTTCAGGCAGATTCTACGGCATTCATCAATCTGACGAAGTATGAACCGAATGAACTTGAATTCAAATCTCAGTCGAAAACCCCTCAGCTTGCTGTTTTCTCTGAAATTTATTATCCTCACGGATGGAAAGTTTCTGTAGACGGAAAAGAAGTTCCTTATATTAAAGCAGATTATTTATTGCGTGCAGTGCATGTACCGGCAGGAAGTCACCAAATCAGAATGATTTTCGAACCTGAGGTAATTGAAAAAGGAAAATGGCTTTCTCTTCTTAGCTTCGGACTATTCATTGCATTGGCAGCATTTGGAATTTTCTGGATGAATAAAAACAAAAAGAAAGAAGCTTTAGTTGAACCAACTGCCTAATGTTGCTTTGTGTCATTCTGAATGAAGCATAGCACAATGAAGAATCTCTTAAAATGAAAACCCTAGGAACTCATAATTACTATGTTTATATACTGACCAACAAAATAAAAACAGTATTATAAACAGGAGTTACTAATGATTTGAAAAACAGATTATATTGGCATCAACATCCAGAAGCTATTGACAAAAGTTTCACCTCAAAATATAAATGCTTCTATTTAATTTATTTTGAACATTTTGATGACATTGAGACCGCAATAGCGAGAGAAAAACAAATAAAAGGTTGGACTCGGAAAAAGAAAGAAACCTTAATTACAGAATTTAATTCCGATTGGAAATTTCTGAATGAAGAGATAGAATGAGATTCTTCACTACGCTTCCCTCCGTTCAGAATGACAAATGAATAATAGACGATTCATAAATAATGGAACAAAAGAAAATATTGATCATCACCTATTACTGGCCTCCTGCGGGAGGTCCTGGTGTTCAAAGATGGCTGAAGTTTGCAAAATATCTGCCAGAATTCGGCTGGAAACCGGTCATTTACACTCCTGAAAATCCAAGTTATCCATTACTGGATGAGACCCTAATGAAGGACGTTCCTGAAGATATTGAAATCGTAAGAACTAAAATATGGGAACCTTATCAGCTGGCTGAAAAGCTTAATAAAAGCAATAAAAAATTTAAGGCAGGACAATTTGATGTTGGTAAAAATCAAAGCTGGAAATCTAAATTATCTATTTGGGTAAGAGGAAACTTTTTCATTCCTGATGCAAGAGTTTTCTGGGTAAAACCTTCCATTCAGTTTCTTGAGAAATACATACAAGAAAATAATATTGATACGATTGTAACTTCAGGTCCGCCCCACTCTCTTCACCTGATTGGATTAGGATTAAAAGATAAATTCCCCAATCTTAAGTGGATTGCTGACTTTCGTGATCCATGGACTGAAATTTCCTATTACAAGCACTTAAAATTAACCAAAAGCTCTGATAAAAAACACCGCCAACTGGAAAGTGCAGTATTCAAAAATGCAGACATTACACTTGCTACAAGTTATACGGATGCTGAAAATTTCCGTAAAGCAGGAGCTAATTCAGTATGCATTACCAATGGATTTGATGAAAGTGACTCCGACAAACCAAAAATACAAACTGAAAACATATTGAAGGATAAGTTTACTCTAAGCTATATCGGTGTTTTGGAACAACTCAGAAACCCTGAAAACCTTTGGAAAGTTTTGGATGAATTGGTAAAAGAGAATATTGATTTCGCAAAATATTTCAGCTTAAAATTTGTCGGAAGAATTGATGATAAGATCTTAAACTTTATCGAAAGTTCAAGTTTAAAAAATCATATCCTGAACCTTGGATATCTTGCCCATGGTAAAGCTGTGGAAGAAATGCAGACCTCAGAAATATTACTGATCACCAATTTCCCGAATGAATCCTCAAAAGGAATTATTCCAGGAAAAATATTCGAATATCTGGCTTCAGGAAAACAGATTTTATCATTTGGTCCTGATCAGGCTGATGTTTCAAAAATATTGAATGAAACTCAGTCCGGAAAACATTTCAGCTACAGTGATTCTGAAACTGTAAAAAAATTCATCCTTGAGAAATTCGATCTCTGGAAAAACGGTCAACTATCTGAAAACACTCAACACATTGAACAGTTTTCACGAAAAAATCTTACCAAGCAACTCAGCGAAATTTTATAAAGAAAGGAAGTTAGAAGCTGGAAGAAGGAAGTTATAAAATATGGAAAAACAATTGTCATTTTCACCTTCAGAATATAATTGAAAATCACTTTTACCTTTTATAACTAAAAACTTCTTCCAGCTTCCTACATCCAGCTTCTAACTTTTAAATTGTCCACTGGTCATTCACAACAGCAATCAGGTAATATTTCCCCTGAAATTCTTCAAAAACAAAACGCACCGTCTTCCAGTCCATTTCACTGTTCTTTTCTGTACCTTTACTATAGTTCTCTGTAAAATCCGCTTTCGGATAGATTTCTTTCAAATTATTCAATGAATTTCCCCCACCAATAAACTTGTTAAGAGAATATTGAGATATTGTAAAATCTTTGGAGAAAACCCATTTGTCAAGATAATTATTGATCGTAGCTTTATACGGATCTCCCGAACCATCTTTTGCACCCCATGTAAACAGTGTTTTGGTAGGTAAATACTTTTCAAAATCTTCTTTAGAGAAATGTTTATCTCCTTTTGGATCTACAAAAGCATACATTGAAAAACTAATTCCTTTTTGAGGATGGATAAATGTTGCAAAAGTTTTATAATCTTTAGCTTTCAACGTCTGCAAAACCTCATCATTTGTTTTCTTCAAACCTGCAAATTTCAAAGTATCATTCTTCACGACTTTTGCACTGTCCGGATTTATTCTGGCAATTGTATCAATTTCATTCGGAACAGGTTTTCCGGGTTCTTTCTTACAGGCAACCACCAGACCCAATACAAGCATTGAAATAAGTAATCTTTTCATAATTTATAATTTTGTAATAGCTTAAAAAACACCAAAACTAATGCCACAGCTTATATAGCCACAAGATACATCGTTTATGTTTTACAGTATTAAAATATAGATATTTTAGATTTAAATGATTCATTCACTCCTTTTCCCAATTACATCGTACCTTTGTTAGATGGAAATTTTGGATATTCTTATTATTGGAGCAGGACCTATTGGCTTAAACTGTGCTATTGAAGCTCAGAAAAACAATCTGAATTATTTAATTATTGAAAAAGGAACCATAGTAAATTCCTTATATCATTATCCTTTATATATGCGTTTCTTTTCCACAGCTGAAAAGCTTGAAATTGATAACGTTCCTTTCATTTCTACAGCTCCCAAACCAGGCAGACAGGATGCTTTGGAATATTACCAAGGGATTGCAAGACAGAAAAATCTCAATATTCATCTTTATGAAAAAGTTTTAAAAGTCTCCAAAGAAAACGGAATATTTCAGATTGGAACAACAAAAGGAAATTATCTGGCAAAAAATGTGGTGATTGCTACAGGTTTCTATGACATACCTAACCTCATGAATATTCCTGGAGAAAATCTTCCAAAAGTAAAACACTACTACACTGAGCCTTATCCATATGCAAGACAAAAGGTTGTGGTAGTAGGATCAAGCAACTCAGCGGTGGATGCAGCCCTTGAAACTTATAGAAAAGGCGCCGAAGTTACCATGATCATTCGTCATTCCGAAATTTCAAAGAGTGTAAAATATTGGGTAAAACCTGATATTGAGAACAGAATTGCAGAAGGAAGTATTAAAGCTCATTTTAATGCAGAAATCATAGAAATAAAGGAAAACTCTGTAGTTTTTAAAGATGAAAATCAGCAGGCTCATGAGATTGAAAATGATTTTGTATTGGCAATGACAGGCTATCTTCCGGATTTTGATTTTCTGAGAAATTCAGGAATAGAACTGAATGGAGATTACCTGAATCCACAGTATAATTTTGAAACTATGGAAACAAATGTTCCGGATCTTTATCTTGCCGGAGTGGTCTGCGGGGGGAAAGATACTCATCTTTGGTTCATTGAGAATTCAAGAGTTCATGCGAATATGATTATCAACTCTATTCTTTCTAAAATTTCTTAAAACATCAAGAAACCACGACTACAAGCCACTAACAAACAAACACATAGACAAAAGCCTAACACTTGTTAGTAGAAGAACTACTACACTTTTTCAAATTTTCTCAAATTTCTTTTAATCATATTATAAATACCTCTATTTTTGGTGACATATAGATCAAATTACATAATATTAATTAAAAACTATTAATCATGGCAGAAAGAAATTCAAGAGGAATTTTAAAATTCAACAACGGTGAAGGGCAAAAATTATTAAAGCTTAATTACAGCGTTTCAAGATCTACAGACGTTTCTGGACGTGTAGCATCTGACCCTTCTAATGCATTGATCAAAATTACAGTAGAAGCTACTGATAAATCTGACATTCTTGAAAGCTTACTGAACGGGAAGTACAAGCCTACAGTAGGAGAAATTACCTTCAACAAATCTCACGAAGAAGGTACTTTAACAACATTAAAGTGGAACAACGGTTACGTAATCCAGCATGAAGTAGACTTCGATGCAGTGGATGAGAACAGCATGTATATCAGTTTTGTAGTAAGTGCAGAACAAATTGACCTTGGTAATTCTTCTTATTTCGGTGCGTGGCCGTCTTAATCTTAAGAAAATCACTTAAAATATTAGAACTAACAGGGCAGAATTCAAAAAAGGATTCTGTCTTGTCAGTTTGATTATCATTACAAATTCAAACAATTTGAAATGATATACAATGAGAATCAGCAGATTATTACATCAATACTTTACAGAGAAAAAATTATTTCACCGATAATCTGCAAAACAAACTAACAAAAACACAATATTAATCATGGAGGGTAATTTTTCATTTCAACCGAATCGTTATAAAGCACCTGATAACGCTGATAAGATTTCAGGAAACCATATTCCGGGGATCAACCGTGTGGTAAAGCTGGATATCATCATTGAAGGAAAGACCATCAAACACTTCAAACACTTTCGTTTGCAGCAAAGTGCGAGACGTCACCATCAATTTGAGCTTACGCTGGCTCATGATACTTTAGGACAAGCTCAAAATCATAATCTTGAAGAAGCCCGTTTGTTTCTGGGTAAGCGAATAACAGTTGTTTTTAAATATAAGGATTATGAAAATGAAAGCCCGGAAAGAACCTTTGTAGGGGTGATTACCAAAGCTGCTTTCAGTCAGGAAAGAATGAGCCTTGGAAATATTGTATTGAAAGGTCACAGCCCTACTATTCTTATGGATTCCGCTCCTCATACGCAGAGTTTCGGTGGAAGCCAGTCTGTAAATACAGGAATTATTGCAGATAAAATCATTAAAGAAACACTCGGCTCTGAAAAATTTGATTTCAGGGTAGATACTCAGAATAAAAGTTACATCAACTACAGCTCACAATACAACGAAACCCATTACAACTATCTGGCACGAACTGCTGAGGCATATGGGGAACAGTTTTATTATGACGGAGAAGTTCTTCATTTTGGAAAACTTCCAACTCCTGAAAAGCCGGTACGTCTTATTTACGGAAGCAACGCTACGGATGTACAGATAGAATTAAAAGCTGTACATACAAAACCTGAATTTTTCGGATATAACAGCAGCGAACATTCAAAAATGACAGGATCAGAAAGCAGTATCAGACATCTTGGGGAAGTTCCTGCTAAAGCTTACGAGCTTAACAGCAACATTTTCAAGGCACGATCACTTTCTCCTGCTCCTGTAAACGCTAATATGTTCATGGATGTGGATGATTCTCAGAAGAGTGCGGCGGGAAGTGCAGCTGTAGAAGTATTTACCGTTTCCGGAAATACAACGGTTCCTTTTCTATACCCTGGTTGTACAGCTGATATTCAAATGCGTAAACCAGACAGTAATGAAACCGCTTATTTTACAAAAGTTACTATTACTGAAACTTCCCATGAGGTAGATGCCCGAGGATATTATAAAGGAAGTTTTGAAGCAATTGCAGAAGGAACAGGTTTCATGCCTAAGCCGGATTTCATCATTCCGAATGCTGAACCTCAGGTTGCTACTGTGATTTCTAATACCGATCCGCTTAATCAAGGAAGAATACAGGTAAGGTTTGATTGGCAGAGAAATCCAGACACTACTCATTTTATCAGAATGATGAGTCCTGATGCTGGAGGAACGGATGCTATTACTCAAAACAGAGGTTTTGTAGCTATTCCGGAAGTAGGAGATCAGGTTATGGTAGGTTTTGAATATCATCATCCGGATTTTCCTTTCGCAATGGGAGGAATGTTCCATGGGCAGGTAGCTCTTGGTGGTGGGGTAAACAATCACATAAAATCTATTCAGACAAGAAGTGGAAATAAAGTAATCTTTAATGATAAGGAGGGCAGTATTTTCATAGAGGATCCAAGCGGAAATACTTATTTGATGGACGGTAAAGGAAATATTACCGTAACCGCGCCTAAAAATATGTATTTTAAAGCTGGTGAAAATATAGATATGATAGCCGGTAAGAATTTCACATTAAATGCAGGAGAAAATATATCAAACTCTGCCAATGTAAACATCACTTCTATTGCCGGAACAGATATTATTCAAAATGCAGCGGGAGATATCAGAGAAACTTCTGATAACAGACAGGAAATGGCTGAAAAAGGTATTCACAGACAATCGGAAACGTCACAGTCATTGGCTGGTAAGATCTCCATGTTCAGTGATAAGGAGAATATGACGCTGCAAAGTGCAAAGATCATTGAGAACAACAGTGCAGACAAAGCTAAACTCTTCTAGCCATGGCAATTGTAAAACAGGCAAAAAACATCAAGGTAGCCGTTAATAAGGACTATATTATACAAGCTGAAAATATTAATGAAGTTTCAGATAAAATCAATATTGAGTCATTTAAAGAAAACCTTAGCCTTAATAGCAATAAGAAGGTTGAACAACATGGTAAAGATGGAGGGGTAAAGCACCAATCCTACTCTCCTAAAGAATTAAAAATTGAAGAGAGTGACTATACTTTGGAAAGTACATTTGCTCTGGAACAGCTTTTTTCTTTTGCCAAGAAAGATAGTATGGCTATGTTCTGTTTTTGGATGGCTGACATCTTTGGTAATGATATACCTTTGGAAGCTTACGAAAAGTTATATAAAAACGCCAGTGATAAAAAGCAGTCCATCAATCCGAAAATCACAGTTATCAAAGAACTGGACGGCATAGGAGCTTCTTATTATACAGGTGAAAATAAAAAGTACTTCAATCATATTCTTGTATCACAAGGTTTTATAGATAATGCAATAAAAAGTAATGGTCATCATAAATTACTGATGCTTGCTTTAGTAGAAGAATTCGGGCACCATCTGGATTATCTGTTAAGATTTGAATATTCGTCACAAAAAGGAGATGCTGAAGGAGACGAAGGAGCTAAATTTTCTTCAAGCATAAATACGAAATATAAAAAGTTTTTTATAGATCCTTTTGAGCAAAAAGAACAGCATTACGCTACTGCCAATGTTAAAGGAACAGAAAAAAAACTGATCTGGGATTTTGCGGACCTGCATACACAATTAAAAGAATACGTTGACAACCGTACTGAATATGATGATCATTATTTTGCTGGTTTTGAGTTTTTCGGAGCTGGTATGGGAGATGATCTTCATGGGCTGGGACATGAAGCCATTGAAAAGAATGCATTAAGTAAGATTGAAAGATATAAAAGTGATAAAAATGTAGAAAGAAAACAGATTTACTTTGGTAACTGGCTCAGAGACTTTTCACAGTTTGTAGATCCTATGATTGTACGCCCCATGGCTAATGCTCTGGATATACTCAGTAAAGAATATAAAGATAAACATCAGAATAAGGAGGAAAACTCAAAATTATTAGATGATTTAGAAAAATTACTGGAAGAAAACAGAGTTACAAAAAATGATCTGAGAACTTATGACCTTCCGGTAGGCTTTGAATTTAAAATGACGGAAGCAAAAATTATATGGGAACCTTCTGCATTTTCTCCTGTGAAATTAAGTAGAGAAGCTATTACCACTCTGGTAGAATTCCTTGGGCTAAAAGAATTTGGAGAATTAGAAAAAGAAGCTAAAAATGAAGAGGGAAAGCCTGAAAATTATATGAAATATATTCAGGACTTCAGAAGTAAATATGCTAAAATAACTCCTGAATTACTAGGAGTTTACAAACCTCAGGAACATATAGACAACCCTGCTGCTCTTCATCCTAAGTTAATTTGTGACGCTATAAAAAAGAAGAACAAAGAAAAAGGGACAAACAAACCTTGCCCACCACCCGATTTTAATCATAAACTGGATCCGGATTTTGTAAAAGATCCTGTAGATCAACAGTGGGAACCTAATGTACAGTTTGGAACAAAAAATTATATCAGAGGTAACAGTTCTATCCCATTTGAAAGTGCTTTTGAGTGTTTTAATAAATTTATTGATAAGTCCAATCCTAATACGGTAGAGGGAAGAATAAATTTTGGTGCGGCACTCCACATTGTTGAAGATTATTATGCACACAGCAATTTTTGTGAAATTGCCGTGATGAAAGTATATGACCCGGAAGTTTTTCCTTGGGATAATTTAAAAGCCAGCTGTGTAAAAGGAACATTAAAAAGCCATACATCAGACAGTGGTGCTAAATCTAATACCCATGCTATTCATTCGATTTTAGAAAAAGAAAGGTTCAAATTTTATACAATTACCAATACAGAATTGCAGCCCCAAGCTGTAAAGAACTTTACAAAAGCCCACAACACAATATATCCTGCCGATTATTATCAAAGTCTTTATAAAGATGAATCATACAGCTATCTTAAACATGCTCAAAATAGAGGATATTATTATTCTCACGCTGCATGTCCTATAGTGCAAACAGGAAGTTTTGGACCTTTGGATACAATTGCCAGTATAGCACCCAAAGTGAATAATAAGATCTTTTCCATCAAAGTTGAAAAACAAGAGGATTTGAAAGCAGGGGAAAGAACATTTAATGATGCTTTGATCTACGAACTATTGAAAGATATTTCTAAAGCTCAAACCTCAGATACTAAACAAAAAAACGAAACGTATAAAGGAACTGATGACAATCTTTACTCTGAAACCTTCTTAAAATATCTGAAATTCAGAGATTTTATGGTGGAAGAACGTGTATTAGGTTATTCCTTTAAAGATATTACAAATGCATTTGGTATATTTGACTTTATAACCCAATATATAAAAGTTATCCAGAATAGTTTCTATCATTTTTTAGCCTTAACTGCCATTAATATGATAGATGATTATCAAACTTATCTTGAAAATGAACTCACTTTACTTGAGCAAGGGAACTGGAAAGTAAATTCTTACGGACCTACACATACTCAGCTTGCTAAAGATAATGGTCTGCAGCCATTACATCATCTGGCAGTAAAATTAGCTGAAAACAGAGTGGAAAAACTAGGAAAGCTATTTGCAGGAAGTAAAGACTGGAATACACAGATCAAAAAAATAGGAAGAGAAGAAATTTTCACTCATCCTATGTATACTGACTGGATGGATAAGGCTGTTATAGACTGGTGTTATGATCATCCCCGCTCAGTCACGCTTGCCCGTGAAGCAAGTGTTGTTCTTTGGGGAATAAAACATGGGTATCAAGAACTTGCAGAATTGCATCATCAAATTAAAATTATTAGTGAATTTAATACAAGTTCAGACCAACAAAAAGAATTTCAATCTGCTATGGCAGGACTTCCTGATCAATGGCATAGAGGCTGGAATAAATTAAAAAGCCTTTGGGAAAAACAAAAAGACTTACCTGAGTTAAAATTAAAAACAGCTGAAGAAAGCTATCAGGAAGTATTAAAAGAAAGCGGACATGGACAATAAACTTAAATACAAATTAATATTTCTATTATTCATCATGACACAATTAGTGAGTTGCCAGGATAAAAACATACAAGGCATGGAAGATGGTTTCTATATAAAAGATAAAAAGCTGTATTATAATCAAAAAAATATTGCTTTGGGAATTCCTGTTGATCAATTCGTAGATGCGTTTGGAAAGTATGATAGAAAAGTCGAATATTCTACTGGTGGTGGAGAACACTCCGATTGGTTCTGGACTAAAAAAATGTTTAAAGCAAGCACAAGTACCAATGAGAGTGGGCAAGAAATAATCATTCTCGCAAAAATGCGAATTGATGAAGAAACAGGTAAACCTGTAGAAGATTATAATGGTGAATATAAAGAATTCTCCAATATTAATGATGTCATTAAAATGTATGGAAAATATGACAGTATTTCTATAGATAAATCCTCAGCTCGTACCAGTACATTTTATGTATGGGACAAACTGGGAATAAATGCGGCAGAAGCAAATGGGGTTATCAGTACCGTCAACTTATATCCTTTACATGTATTAAAAACAATGGATCTTGATCTGGCAACAGGAAAGACCTTTTATGACGGAGCAGGAAATGCTCAACTTACACAAGAAATGTTAGAGGACAGAAAAAATGATAAAGCTATATTTGACAGAATGCCTAAACAGGAATTTAAAGGAAAATTCAGCTATAATGGAAACACTATTGATTTTAGTAAAATAGGCAATACTGATTGGAACAATGTGGTTTCAGGATTAAAAATATCTGGTAGTGATTTTGATCCGGCTGGAGACTCAGAAAAATGGTCAAGAGAAATCAGGGAAAGCTATGATTTATATATTACAATCAACAGATACTCAAATGCTGAAGAATCTGGAAAACTCTCTGTAAAGAAAATAGGAAAATATGATACTGTAGGAGATATTTCAATATGGCAACATACTACAGACGAAGGCAGAAAATAATTTTTTTAACCTAACAGAAATTATAAATAGGAAATAAAACAAGATAAACACCTGGACATTCTGAATACGAAAAGCTGAGAAAGAAAAAGGATATGTTGAAAAAAATAAATAATCTAATATTACTTATCATTATCATGACACAAACGATCAGCTGTCAGGAAAAAGCAAGCAAGAATACCAATAGTTTTCAAATAGATAAAAAAGAAATTTTTTATAATGACAAGAAAATCCATCTGGGAATGCCTATTGAAGAATTTGCAAAGATTGTAAACTCAGAATATCGTGTTGCAAAATATTCTATACCAGGACGAAAAGATAAAATATGGACTTGGAAAGATGGTGGAGAAGCCTATGTAAACGAGAGTGGTAAAATAAAATATTATAATGTAAATATTAATGATGAATCTCTTGAGAAGGAATACAATTCAATTGAAGAACTTGTTCAGAAAGTAGGTAAATACGAAAACTTTAAAGAGGAAAAAGTATCTGGTCAGGAGCAAATCTTTTATGTATGGGAAAAGCTTGGATTTAACGTGGCTGTTCACGATAACACTGTAGGACAGATCAACCTCTATCCAATTGCTTTTACTAAAAGAGAAACTGAATACAAATTAAGAATTCCGGGACCTCCGATGCCTGAAAGTGATGATTATATTTTAACTGACGATAAAACAGATGTTGAAAACTACCAGGTAATGCTGGAACGTCAGCCAAAAACAGAATTCAAAGGAACTTTCTCTTATGATGGAAATACAGCAGACTTTGCAAAAATAGGATATACAGACTATAACAAAATGGTCAAAGATCTACACATTGAAGGAAGCAGCTATGACCCTCCGGGAGATTCTAAAGGATGGGGAAGAAAAATATGGCTGAGCTATGATAACTGTCTGATTGATATCCGAAGGTATAATAATGATGGAAAAACAATAAAAGATAAAGTAGGAAAAATAGACGGCGTATTATCTATTGAAATTTGGAGGTTTACAGACGAAGACAGAAAATAAATTTTATCATAACAGAAGGAAGCACATAAAATGAAAATCAATTGTATAGAGAATAAACATTTTTTATGGGTATTGCTTTTGCTTCTGTTACTGAATTGCAAAGAGAAAAAAGGACAGGATAAACATCCGGACATTCCGGAATTTCCTGCCACTACAAATCCTAAAATAGTGATAGAACCCGTACTGAACAATGTAAATGAAATATTATTTAATGATTCGGTATTGGTTTGTAAACATATCGATAGTATCAGTATTTATTCTGCTACATCGGGGAAAAGTAAAACTATTAAAAGTAAAGTATTCGCCTATGGAAACGGGATTTTCATTATAGAAAACAAAGACGGAGAATATGAAGCATTAAACGATATTACTTTACAAAAACAAAATATAAAAACAATTAATGAAGCAGGGAAATATCAAAAAATGAATGATAGCTTAAGTAAAATTTTCACTAAAAAATCAGAATATGAAATAAGCCAGTTAGCAGATTCATTATTCATCAATTATTTTGCTTTAAAATATCATTTACCAAAGGATAAAATCCCATTCACGAGAAGTCTGAGAAAAAAAGACTTTTATGTAAAGACAGAGCAGGATGAGTTTTTACTGATTGATGCACCTTATTCTTTAGAGAAATTTATAGATCCTCTGATGAAGCCTGTTTCCAAACAAATGGCTCCAAAATTCAGAAGGAACTTTCAGTTTTTCAAAAACTATCCCCATAAGGATAGCTTTTTTAAAGAATATGATTATGCACTTAAAAGTAAAGACTGGGTATCATTAGGCGGTGGAAATCATTATATCCCTTCCTTACCTTTCATGGCTGAAGCAGGATATTATTATCTGGATGTAATTTTTAGTAATGAAAAAGGAAAATGTAAAATGATAAGAGGTAATCACCCAAGCTTACATACAATACCCACAAAAATAAAAAACAAAGGCTATTTCACTGATGCTGAGCAGCTTTATAAAATATCTTTGAAATAACCAAAAACATTATTAAACCAAACACCAAAAACAAATAATAATATGGCAGAAAAACACATCGTAGTACAGGGTGCTCTTTGCAAATGCCAGTTTGGACAAGCTCCGGACAAACTCAAGGTACTTACGCACCAAAAAGAGTATGCCAATGATAAAAATGCTTCCAAAAAACTGATTGTTACTACCAAAGAAATCGGTGGGGCAACCTTTGAAAAAAATACTTTCGGGAACTGTACAAAAATGGGCAGTCCTCCCCCGCCCTGCAAAATCATGGTCACAGAATGGCAGAACTTTTACGACAAAGTTCAGTTGAGTAATGGTGGATTTATCATTTTAGAAAACAGTAAAGCGGTCTGTGCAATAGCCGGTACTCCATGCATTGAAATTATTGATCACGGACAAAGAGCTGAAGCCAGCCAACAAAGCTTTAAGAATTCCGATAAGGATGTACAGAAACAAATCAATCCTTTGGTAAGCCCAGAGGAAATGTACAAAAAACAACCTGAGAACAACGGATTAGAATTTGGTAACCAATAACAGAAAGCCATGGCAAAAGGGATAAAAAGTATAAAACAGCAACAGGTAATTGGGACCAGCGTATATCTAATCGTAGACCAATGGCATGACGGTACAACAGAACTTGATAAAAGTAAAAAATTAACCTGGCTTTGTTTTTCACAGGATAAAAAAAAGCAGTTAGATACTCGTCAGCTGGAATCAAAAGACAGCTATGTCATCAAAATACCACCAAAACTGGCTGGTTCATATCGTTATTATGTAGAAGCCAGTTTTTCCGGCAAAAAAGACCCTTTAAAAGATACGGGCTTATATGTTTATGGTACCACAACCAAAAAAGTGGTTACCAGTAAATGGTGTGCAAAACCGGATGGAGAAGATCTGAGGAAATCACAGTTTTCTTATGGGCATCTTATTTATTTAGGTCTTGAAACCGAAGGAATGAACGGTGACCAGGTAACCGTAGAAGTCTACCGAAGAGTTCCCGGAGGTGGAGGGTCCAAAGACGATCAATACATGACAGCATTCACCCATGTACAGGTCATAGACGGTGAAGTAAATCTGAAAATGGGAAATACCTATCAATGGTATGGCAAAATAAAAAAGCCCAACCCTACTGAAGAATTTTATGTAAAAGTAAAAGATGCTTCCGGAAAATACATCAGTGATGGTAAAGACAGGCTGCATGCCCGTTACCTGAGAATTAAGAATAATATTGTCAGCAGAAATTCGGAACCACCTACCAACCATACGCCTACCAAGGTTGATAAACCTGAGATCAGCTTCAAAAGACATGAACCCTGTAGATATGATAAAGTCATCATCGGGGATAAGGACAGCAATAAAAAGCCGTTCGATATTGTCGTATACGATCCTTTGCAGAAAAAAAATATCACGACTTATGAAACATTAGCAAAACATGAGGCTGGTACTACCATTGATCTTACTTTTGAAAAAATAACCCACAAAGGTTGTTTTACTCAACCCAATCATAAAAAAGAGATTGAAATTTACATCAATGGACAGAAACAGAAAACTCAGGTGGTGAGTGGTGATAAATATACATTACCCATTCAGGCTAGAGCAAATACCTATCTTCTTAGAACCAACCCAGGTTTATTCTTCGTTACCCCGGACGCTGCCAATACATATAGAATTGTTACAAAAACATGTGCACAGCCTAATAATCCACTTACGATCAATGTCTATCCCAATATAGAAAGAGAAGTAACGTTTGTACTTACATTATTTCCTTCTTTTGGAGCAGAAGTCAATCAGAAGTTCTCAACAAGGGAAAAACTAACGGATTATAACAAAAAGCAAAGCATGCAATTGATCAGAAATGAAACTGAGATTCTGTACAATGCAAAAGGAGGTTTAGGCTTCGGGCTTCAGGCTAAAGTAAAAGTAGATAATGTAGAATCATCCATTGAACTGGCACACACCAGAAATCAGATTAAGAAATTAATAGGTTTCTACCACACTGTGAATGAAGTTTTGTCCGTATTCGACGGTAGAGGAAAAGAATCTACTTCGCTTGCTTACGACAGAAAAGTACTGCCAAAAGTTACCTTTGATATTGAACCACCCAATGTTGCCTTAGCCTTAAGAATAACCAACAAGAAAGTCGAAAGAACCTTGCAGGTAGTTCCTCAGTTCACCGGAGCACTTGCCTTAAAGCCTATTACCAAAATAAAAATTGGAGTAGATCTTCTCAGCCTTTTACAATACATGGGTGTAGGCGGTAAAATTGCATCTTGGATCAAAGATACATTGGAAGCCAAGTACAAGTTTACGATTTATATCATTTTCGAGGTTTCATTAGAAGCAAGAGCTGAGCTTTCCCTTACTTACAATAAAGTAGAAGGATTTGCTCCGGGACCTAGAAAACTACAAATCGAAGCAGGAGTAGGAATCAAAGGAGGAGTAAAAAGTACCGAATTTGTTACCATAGTTGTACCGGAAGCAGATGGTTCACCACAAAAAGTAAAGGTAGAAAAATGGAAAGGAGAAGCTTCGGGTGCCTCATCGATGTTATATACCTATGAAGTAAATGCTGATTCAAAAGGACAATACAGCAAACATAAACTGGAATTCACAGGAGTAAAAGCAACCATTGTAGTTTATTCCATCAAAAACGGAATGAAATACAACGAAAGTTTTAAAAAAGATTTCACTATTATTGAAAAGCCGGATAAAGCCTGGTACGAATCAGAAAAAGAGTACACTGTCTAATGAAAATAAACCCGATCATTATTTTTAATATTTTAATTGTTATTTTCCTTTTAATTGCCATTGCAGTCACTGTTTTCATGGTAAAAAACGGGATGAATATCTATTATATATCAGCATCTGCATTTACGAGCCTTTTACTTCTTTTCATCCTCTATTCTATTAATAAAGGAATTCCATCGTCTCATCAGGTGACCAGTACGATAGAGAAAAATAAAGAAAGACTGGATTTTAATGATAAAGAATTAATCATCAATTCTCCGGTTATGGAGCACAAACAGATCATAGAATGGAATAATGTGGAAGCTATTTACTGTCTGAACATGATCCCGCTGGACGGAACTTACCATAATTTCGAGTATTCAATATTCTTAAAACAACCAGCAAAAACAGAGAAATACAAAGACTTATCGTGGTACAATAAGTTAGTTTCGTCAGAAAACAATTCGTTGGAACTTAAGATTAATGATTACGATAATATTGACTTTAAAAAGCTTCACCCTGCAGTAGAAAAATATCTGATCAAAAAAGAAACGTCAGAAGGTTATCTGCATAAGAAGTTTGGAAATAATACACGTTCCGTACAAGAAAATAATACAACAACAAGTTTTCCGGCGGATCAACCTTTAAAAACATTTGAGCTTTATAAAATATTCGACAAAGAGGATCCCACCAACGATGAAAAACTGAAAGAATATAGAGCAAATGCAATAAAAATATAAACCATGAACAATCCTATCTACAATTTTGAAATAAAAGCTTTTTACTGCCTGGTTGAATTAACAATCAATGATGTTTTGGTTTTTTCTCACTATGAAGAAAACGGCAGTATCTGGGTTGACTGGCCCATCAATCAATATATTCTGGACAGTGGAATTCAATCTTTTGAGGTAAAAGTTTTGCCCTATAAAGAACATGATACCCTTTTTGAGAAAGCCCAGCTGGAAATTGGAATTCATGCCATCAGTGAATCAGGAAGTGAAAGAATCGAAGTATTAGAGAAAAAAGAGATAAACATTCCAAACAAAGCGGAACTACCTTTCTTTATTCAAAAAGGTCCTTTTACGGCAACAGTTCCTTATAAAAATACAGGGTGGAAAGCTTCAGTTGACTTAAAAAAAGAAGACGAAAAAAAGCTTTTAGCTGAAATACTTCAATGGAAGTCAAAGCTTTTGAACGTGTATACCTCATCTGACATCAAAGAATACAATGTAATATATGGTGAAAGAGAAAAGGAATTTGCCACAGCTTATTACACCGAATATCAGGAAAACACTCCCGAAGTTTTCCATTCAAAGTTTAAAAACTTAACAGCTTTACCTAAAGATCTGTACCAATTGGTTCTTTATGCAGACGGAAAGCTTGCTAGCGTTAAGCTCCCTACAGAACTTCCTGGCTTTACCTTTGATCCAAAAGTTAAAGATGAAAATGGATTAGGAATAAGCTTGATTCTATTTTTTCACAGGAAGAAAGAAGGCGCTCCTCTTGAAGTTATAAGATAGAAACAAAATAGGAACATTTTACCCAAATAAAACCCCAGCCAAAAGTATATGGCTGGGGTTTATTATGTATATGTAATTATATATTTAATCGTTTTTTACATTTCCTCTTCTACTTTATTCTTTTCTTTAAGCATCCATGGAATCACAAAATATAAAGCTATGGCAATAGCTATGGCAAGCACTCCTGTTCCAATCCAAAGTATATTGAATCCCAGTTTATCAGCAATCATGGTTCCTATATAAGGCGTAATGATAAAAGCAATGGAAAAAGACATTCCGTTCAGTCCCATATAAGCTCCTTTATTATTTTCTCCGGAACGTAAAGCTGTAATTGTTGCCATAAAAGGAAGCGTCCAGATCTCTCCAATACAAAGAAGAGTCATAGAAACCAGCAGCATGATCATACTATAATCAAAGGCTAACATTGCATAGGAAAGACCGCAAAGAAAAGTCCCTATCAGCATCGTAAAAGCAAGAGTAAAATACTTCTCAGCAAGCTGTACAAAACCCATTTCAAGCAATACGATCAAAAAACCACTATATCCTAAAATATATCCGATATTCTGCTGACTCAGATGCGCCGTATCCTTATAAAAGATTGTCAGCGTACTGAATAGCTGGAAGAAACAAATAGAAAACAACATACACAATACACAGAAAATTAAAAACTTATTGTCCTGGTATGGAGAATTTTCTTTTTTAATAACAATAGCTTCTTTTACCTTTTTCGCTTCAAGCTTAGCTCGTTTAGCACGCCCTTTGAAAAACCAGATGTACATCAGCCCAGCCAGAAAAGCCGCCAACGCATTACTGTAAAAAAGGAATTCATAAGAAATAGCAGACAAAATACCTCCCAATGCAGGACCTATAGAAAAGCCAAGGTTTACTGCCATTCTGTTCAGTGAAAAAGCTCTGGTAATATTCTCAGGCTTTGCATATTTTGTAATTGCCACAGAGTTTGCCGGACGGAAAGTCTCACTCACTATACTCTGAATCAAAATAATTCCAGCCAATCCTGCCTCTGTTTTAAAAAAAGGAATCATACAGAATAAAGGCACACTCAACAATAAACTAAGGCTCTGAACCTTATATTCTCCGATCTTATCCGTGACCATTCCGCCAAACCAAGACCCTATGACCGATCCTATCCCGAAAAAGCTCAGCACAATCCCGGAATTTTCAATACTAAAATGTAAATGATTCGTCATATAAACTCCCAAAAAAGGAAGTACCATAGAACCTGCCCTGTTGATGAGCATTACCAACGCCAGCATCCAACTCTCCTGCGAGAGTCCTTTGAAAGAACTCGTGTATAAATTGATTAGTTTCACAATAATATTTGGTGGGGAATTTAAAAATGCAAAGGTAGAGAAAAATAGCCCTAAACCCTTATTTAAACACGTTTTTATTATAAATGAAATCAATAAAAATATACGATCATCTGTATCCTATGAAAATGAATTATTTTGATATATAAAAGCTAAATACTTTTATAAAATTCGTAAATTGCAGTAACAATAAGGTTTTTAATCTTAAATTTTAATAGAACACACATAAAAATTCGCCCGAATCACAAAAATGGTAACCTACGAAAATTTACATGACACTCTATCTTTTTACAGTATTGATTGTCACCAATCTTATTATATTTCATCGGGAAAACCCATTTTTGACTTTCCAAAATCTCCTTTCCGTATGGATTATTATGCTCTGTGCATCTGTACAGCAGGAGAAATAAATATTGAAATAGACCGCCATCAATACAATATCAATGCAGACAGCTTTCTCATAGCTGCACCCTCCACCATTGTCAAATTTCTGAATACCAGCGATGATTTCATGATGAAGCTGTTATTTTTTGATAAAAATTTTCTGATCAAAAATATTTCCAATCCTTTCATCATTGAAAAAATGGATCTTTTCTCCAATGGATCATATAGTATTATAAAGACGGCAGAAAAAAATTCAGCAGTACTTCAGAATCTATTGGACTATCTTAAAAAGAAATCCAGAAAACAGGGAAAGTTTACAGAAGAAATTGTGCGCACCATCATTTTCAATCTCCTTCTTGAAACAGCAGAGATCATTGACAAAAAAAAACAAAGCCGCTCTGAAAAAGAAGACGGAAAAAAGGATCTTTATCTTAAATTCAGTAAGCTGATTCGTGATAATATCAGACAACACAGAACCGTTCAGTTTTATGCCAGCCAGCTTTGTATTTCCAACAAATACCTCATAGAAATCATCAAAAAAGCCAGTGGAAAAACACCTCATGAAGTTATTGATGAGACCCTTTTAAAAGAAGCTTATGTGATGCTTGGAAACCCAGAACTAACCATTTCAGAAATAGCCTTTGAGCTTCAGTTTAATTCAGCATCAGCATTCGGACGTTTTTTCAAAAAACATACTTCAATTTCTCCATCAGAATATAGAATCAGCGAGAATATTCAGTCTTAGGAATTTGGGGATACTCTTTCTGACATTCGGGATATGCATCACTTTGTGAATAGAGGTACCTTTATAATGTTAATTAAAAACATTACAAAATGAGTATGATCAATTCAAAATTCGACAAAGTTTTAAATGCTTCTGAGCAGTTTGGAAAAGTAAATCACGAACCGGATTCCAGTAAAGAAGTCCAGATTAACACCCCTGAAAAGACAATGCCTTTTTCAGATCAGATCGGGAATTATCAGAGAAATAAAGGTATTCCCTTACAATCTTACGAAAACAGTAAAATATACATTGTAGGAAGCGGAATTGCCGGAATGTCTGCCGCTTATTATTTCATTCGAGATGGACATGTTCCCGGTAAAAATATTATTTTTCTGGATCAGCTTAATGTAGAAGGAGGTTCTCTGGATGGTGCCGGAAACGCAAAAGATGGTTACATCATCAGAGGTGGACGTGAGATGGATATGACCTATGAAAATCTATGGGATATGTTTCAGGATATTCCTGCATTGGAATTGCCTGCACCATACAGCGTATTGGATGAATACCGTCTTATCAATGACAATGACCCGAATTATTCAAAAGCCAGATTGATTCATAACCAAGGGCAGATCAAAGACTTCAGTAAATTCGGATTGGAGAAAAAAGATCAGCTTGCCATCGTAAAACTTCTGTTGAAGAAAAAAGAAGAGCTTGATGACCTTACCATTGAAGATTATTTCGCAGAATCATTCCTTAACAGTAATTTCTGGTTCTTCTGGCGTTCTATGTTTGCCTTCGAAAACTGGCACAGTTTATTGGAACTAAAACTTTATATGCACAGATTCCTGCATGCCATCGACGGAATGAAAGATTTCTCTTGCCTTGTATTCCCTAAATACAATCAATATGATACTTTTGTAACACCATTGAAAAATTTCCTTGTTGAAAAAGGAGTACAAATACAGTTTGATACTTTGGTAAAAGATCTGGATATTCATATCAACACTGAAGGAAAAACCGTTGAAGGAATTATCACTGAACAAAACGGAAAAGAAGTAAAAATTCCGATTGGAAAAGAAGATTACGTGATTGTAACCACTGGTTCCATGACGGAAAGTACCTTCTACGGAGATAATAATACAGTCCCTGAAGTGACTATCGACAATTCCAACGCAGGACAAAGCGCCGGCTGGAAACTATGGAAAAATCTGGCTGCAAAATCTGAAGTCTTCGGAAAACCTGAAAAATTCTGTAGCCACATTGAAAAATCTTCATGGGAATCTGCAACATTAACGTGCCGTCCATCTGCTTTTACTGAAAAATTGAAAGAACTCTGTGTAAACGATCCGTATTCTGGGAAAACAGCCACTGGAGGTATTATTACCATCACAGATTCCAACTGGGTAATGAGTTTTACCTGTAACAGACAACCGCATTATCCTACTCAGCCTGATGATATTCTTGTAGTATGGGTTTATGCTTTATTAATGGACAAAGAAGGAAATTATATCAAAAAAGCAATGCCTGCATGTACCGGAAACGAAATTCTTGCAGAATTATGTCACCATCTTGGATTAGCAGATCAGCTTGATAATGTTATAGAAAATACAATTGTACGTACTGCTTTCATGCCATATATTACGTCTATGTTTATGCCGAGAGCTAAAGGTGACCGTCCGAGAGTAGTTCCTGAAGGATGTACCAATTTAGGATTGGTAGGACAGTTCGTAGAAACCAATAATGACGTTGTCTTCACTATGGAAAGCTCAGTAAGAACCGCAAGAATAGCAGTTTACAATCTTCTTAACCTCAACAAACAGGTTCCGGATATTAATCCATTGCAGTATGACATCAGACATCTATTAAAAGCGACACAAGCTCTTAATGATTATAAACCTTTCCTTGGAGAAGGAATCTTAAGAAAAGTTCTGAAAAACACTTACTTTGAACATATATTGGTTGACCGTCCTGAAGAAAAAGAAGAACAACACGAATCTTTTTTCATGGAACAGGTTGGAAAATTTCAGGAATGGATCAAAGGAGTAAAAGGCTAGACTAGAGCACATTGAACTCTACTCAAATATAAAAATGTATTTTTTTATCGCCACGGATACACGAATTATTTTATTCTTGGCTAAAAATAAAAAGCAGGACTTATTTCTAAGTCCTGCTTTTGTTTTATAGATTCCTGAGATTATTCAGGCTTATAAGAATCTTTTAAAGTTACCGTACGGTTGAATACCAACGTAGCATCCGTAGAATCCTGATCTTTTGTAAAGTATCCGATTCTCTGGAACTGAAGTGGCTCCCCTACCGCTACATCTTTAAGACTTGGCTCAGCAAACCCTTGAACAGTTGTTACAGATTCAGGATTGATGAAGTTTAAGAAGTCTACATCTTTTTCAGCATCAGGTTGCTCAACAGTAAATAATTGGTTGTAAATTCTTACCTCAACAGGAATTGCATGTTTTGCAGATACCCAGTGAAGTGTTCCTTTCACTTTTCTCAAACTTTCCTCTGTTCCGCTTCCAGACTTACTTTTATCATCGTAAGTAGCATAGATGGTAGTGATTTCTCCATTTTCATCTTTCTCTACTCTTTCAGCTTTGATGATGTATGCAGATTTTAAACGAACTTCTCCTCCTAATTTCAATCTGAAGAATTTATTGTTCGCCTCTTCTTTGAAGTCTTCACGTTCAATATATAATTCTCTTGAGAAAGGAATTTCTCTTGTTCCTGCATTTTCCTGTTCGGGATTGTTTTCAGTTTCTACCCATTCTTCTTTATCTTCAGGATAGTTTTCGATCACTAATTTTACAGGATCTACTACTGTCATCACACGTTTCGCTACCTTATTAAGATCTTCACGTACGCAGAAATCAAGCAGCTGAATTTCGATCAGGTTTTCTCTCTTTGCTACCCCTACTTTATCAATAAAGTTTCTGATAGCCGTTGGAGTGAAACCTTTTCTTCTCATCCCGGAAATAGTAGGCATTCTAGGATCATCCCATCCTGTTACTACACCTTCAGCTACCAATCTTTGTAGCTTTCTTTTAGAAGTAATCATATAGGAAACATTCATCCTTGCAAATTCTCTTTGCTTGTTTTTAACCTTTCCTTCTTCGTAAACCTGATCTAAATACCAGTTGTACAATGGTCTGTGGTTTTCAAACTCCAAAGAACAAAGCGAATGTGAAATTTGCTCTATATAATCAGATTCACCATGAGCCCAATCGTACATTGGATAAATTTTCCAAGCTGTACCTGTTCTGTGGTGAGGTTTATTCAAAATTCTGTACATAACAGGGTCACGCATATTCATGTTAGGCGAAACCATATCGATTTTTGCACGAAGAGACATTGAACCACTTTCAAATTCTCCATTTTTCATCCTTTCAAATAAATCTAAAGATTCTTCAACAGGACGGTTTCTGTATGGAGATTCAATTCCCGGTTCTGCAGGGTTTTTTCTTTGCTCTGTAATCACTTCAGATGGCTGCTCATCTACATAAGCTTTTCCTTCTTTAATTAATTGTACTGCCCAATCGTAAAGCTGCTGGAAGTAATCGGATGCATACAAAACTTTATCCCATTTGAAACCTAACCATTCAACATCTTTCATGATAGAATCTACAAATTCCTGCTCTTCTTTCTCAGGGTTCGTATCGTCGAAACGAAGGTTTACAGGCGCGTTGTATTTTTCACCCAGCCCAAAGTTGATGCAGATAGCTTTTGTATGCCCTACATGCAGATAACCGTTTGGTTCAGGCGGAAAACGGAAACGGATCTGATCTTTATTCAAACCGTTCGCCAGATCATCTTCAATAATTTGCTCAATAAAATTGAGCGATTTTTTTTCTTCTTCCATTAAATTAGCTTTTATTTTTTAGCAAAAAAAGTTGCACAAAGTTACGGAAAAATAAGTGTTTTTAAAAATGTTAATTTTAACAGACAATATATTGTAATTCAGCATTTTTTAATTAATTTTATAAAAACTAAAACCATCCTACCAAAATATTCCATATGGCTGTTTATCTCTTAAGCAATCGGAAAATTGTACGTCATAAAGGCGAAAAAGTAGATTCTTTTTCCAATGACGAATATTCAATCCCTAATTTCAGGATTGCAAAATGTGATTTTGAACATTATAAAGAACCCACTGCACAAGCCAAAAAAGCAAAAAATTATACGAATAGGAATATCTTAGATTACAAACTTTTCTCAGAGCCGGAAAAGCAAGGTTATGAAGAAGTCCTGGAAGTTCTTCTGAGTGAAAAAGGAATTAAAAAATCTAACCTTACAGCCAACAATCTTGGCGGTACTCAAAGAATGTTTTACGAACTGTACAAAAACATGTCCAGTACAAAAGAGAGAAGTGATGTATTGATATTCATTCATGGATATGCTTATGATTTTGATGACGAATTAAAAGCTATTATTGATCTGAAAAAATTATTCATTGATAATCCTGCATCTCCTGTAGAACATATTTTATTTGTAAGCTGGCCTGCTTCAAGCAGTATTGTTCCATTGACGTATTTTGATGATAAAGCATCAAGCATCAATTCCGGAACCTCCTTATTAAGGCTTTTTTACTTCTACACTCAATTTTTAAAGGATATTTTTTCCAATCGGGATCTTATTCCATGCAATCAGAGAATTCACATCATGGCACATTCTATGGGAAACAGGGTTCTGCAAAGCATGCTGTACAGCCTTAAAAGAGAAAATATTCTAAGAGTAATTGATCAGGTAATCCTTCTCAATGCTGATGTTACCTATAAAGTATTTGAAGATTCGGAAGAGTCATTTAATAAACTTCCTTTGCTTGCCAATAGGGTTTCTATTTATCTGAACAGACAGGATGCCATCCTTGGGATTTCTCAGTTTACCAAAAATATTCTTACCCCGCGTTTAGGTAAAAATGGTCCTAGCAGCCTTGAACCTTACAAAGATATTGTATCTATCATCGACTGTACTTTTGTAAAGGATGATTTACTCACCGGATTAAAATTTGACATTGGAAACCATTGGGGATATCTTTCCAGTTCTCAGGTACAAAGTGATATTTTTCAGAATTTATATGGCATAGATAGGAATCTTATCACCAATAGAGTAAAGAATAACGAAAATATTTTCACAATTATTTCTTAATGATAGATTAAAAAAATATTATAAAATCAACCGTATGTTAAAGTTACAACAAGCCTGAGAAATGGCATAAAGATTGCCAACTCAAATAATAGGGAATTACAATTTTTTTATCATGAAAAAAATTAAAAAAAAGTTTTCTTATATTTTAGAATATATAAAGAAGACCATTTTCGTAAAAGATGTGATTTAAAATAATACAACAACTTATAAAACTATTAATATCCGACCCTACAATTACTTTATCCTTTAACACTCCCGAAATACCATTAAAAATTCCTACAATGATTGCAGGGATTTCTTTTCATGCTGTTATAAATAAGTATATTCTTCGAGTTTTCCAATCTATACTTCGGGATTATATTTTTTAACAACGTTTTATAGAATAATCGAAAAAAACATATATCACACAATATCAACCCTATAAATATTTAAAAAATTGTGTAATTGAAAAAATATATCGACATTTACTAAACAACCAATCAAAATATTACATCATGAAAAATTTAAGAAAACTAGAAAAAAAAGAATTGAAAACTATTAAAGGAGGAAATATTCCCGTAGTCCCAATAGGCTGCAACAACTGGGATGCTAGAGCCAGATGCTGCAGAGAGTGGGATTGGGAACATTCAAATAACCCAACTTGTTAATTCATTATTTATTTTTTGAACCAAAGCAGCTCATTTCGAAGATCTAAGCTGGATTCAAAATTATTGACAAATAAAGCTCCAGTGCCTAATCCTTGAGGCATTGGATTTTTTTTGGTGAAAGTATATTGTGCGATTGCATTCAAACCGATATTACTTTCTAATGCTGAAGTGATCCACCAACCTATATTCTGTTCTTCTGCCAGCGTAATCCATTCATCAGAGCCTGCAAAACCACCTACCAAGGCAGGTTTCAGAATAATATATTGTGGTTGTATTATTTCTAAAAGCTTTTTCTTTTCTTTCGGATCTGTAATTCCTATCAATTCTTCATCCAGTGCAATAGGTGTGGGAGTTGCTGCACATAACTCAGCCATATCATTCCAGCTCCCAGCTTTGATTGGTTGTTCTATAGAATGAATATGCAGGTCTGCCAACTGTTGTAAAACCGTTACCGCTTCTTCCTTGCTGAATCCACCATTAGCATCCACACGTAATTCAAGCTGCTCTTTAGAGAATTTTTCTCTCAGCTTTTGAAGAATAATGTGTTCAGACTTCCAATCCACACCAATCTTCAGCTTAATACAGTGAAATCCTTTCTCCAGCTTTTCCTGAATCTGTTCTTCCATATAACCGACATCTCCCATCCAGATCAGTCCGTTAATTGTAATAGCAGCTTTCTCTTCAGTAAATTCACTTGGAAAATAAAGATGATCTCCATTTTTTAAGTTTTGAATTGCCTGTTCGTACCCAAACCATATCGACGGAAAATCTTTTAGTTCTTCTTGCAAAACTTCTGGATTTTGAGAAATATTTTCACAAAGCCACTTCAGTTTTTCTTCATAATCAGGTCTGTCATCAAAACTCAGTCCTCTAAAGATAGCGCACTCTCCTATCCCTTTCCTTTCGTTTTCCGAAATTTCAAGAATAAAGGTTTCCTTATCAAGCAAAACGCCACGAGATGTTCCACTCGGGCGTTTGAATTCTAACAGATATTTAAAATATGATGCTTTCATTTACTTTACGCTGTCAATACGCATAAATTCCTCTGCTTTTTCTACCATGTCAATACTTCCACAGAAGAACGGAATTCTTTGGTGAAGTTCTGTAGGTTCTACCTCCAGAATCCTTCTGAAACCATCTGTAGCTTTTCCTCCAGCCTGTTCTGCAAGGAATGCCATTGGATTACATTCGTATAATAATCTTAATTTACCGTTTGGAGCCTGTGAATAAGACGGATAGATATAAATCCCTCCCTTCAGCATATTTCTGTGGAAATCTGCTACCAAAGAACCAATATACCTGGAAGTGTAAGGACGGTCACCTTCTTCCATTTGGCAATATTTAAGGTAATTTTTTACTCCCTGAGGAAATTTAATATAATTTCCTTCGTTAATAGAATAGATCTTACCCGTTTTAGGGAAAGTCATATTCGGATGAGAGAGATAATATGTTCCTAAAGATGGATCCAGTGTAAATCCGTTTACTCCATTCCCTGTTGTATAGACAATCATAGTAGAAGAACCATAGATCACATATCCTGCAGCAATCTGATTAACTCCTTTTTGCAAGAAATCTTCAAGCTGTACAGGCGTTCCCGGCTCAGTAACTCTTCTGTAGATTGAGAAAATAGTTCCTACGGAAACATTTACATCAATATTAGAAGATCCATCTAAAGGATCTATTAATACAACATATTTACTCAAGTGTCCGTTTTCACCACATTTGATATCAATGAAATTATCATTTTCCTCAGAAGCAATACCACAAACCACCTCTCTTTGAGACAAAGCTGTAATAAAAATATCATTAGCAATTACATCAAGTTTCTGCTGCTCTTCCCCTTGAACATTCTGGTTTCCTGCAGCTCCTGTAATATCTACAATTCCGGCTTTATTTACTTCTCTGTTTACAACTTTGGAAGCCAATCTTATTGCACTCAAAAGACGAGAAAACTCTCCTGTTGAATACTGAAAATCGTCCTGTTTATCGATAAGAAATTCTCCTAAAGTTTGTAATGGCTGATTTGACATATTTTTCTTTTTACGTTTTCCCCAAATTTCGGAAAATTTATCACATTAAGAAAATTTAATTACAAAACACATTATCTATTGTATATCAACACCATACACATTCATCTCAACATAATATTAAAGTTATGTTATTAATTCTTTCTACAAATTTACTGTTCTAAAAGAATGAAAAATTTAAAAATCAATTTGAGACAATAATCTCGACTTAAATTTGAAAGTCTGTTTACACAAAACAATACAACAACCTGATTTCAATCAATATAGCACAAAAAATGTATTTTTTTCATCATTTCATTTTAATTATTAGATTCGTAAAGATCTTTACTTAGAATGCTACGAGCCAGCAAGCTTTAGTATTTCCAATGTTTCTTTCCTTCTACATTTAGATTATTTTAAGGAAATCTTAATTCTATCAGAGAGCTTGGCTATTTCATATCTCGTTGTAAATTTATAATTTTGACGTCCGTAAAAAACTCATGTAATTTTTTATCTAACAATTTTATTTTTAACAATTTAATGAAAATTTTCAAGTTTGGTGGAGCGTCTGTCAGGGATGCCGAGAGCGTAAAAAATGTGTCAATGGTTCTAAAAAGCCAGGGATTCGCCAAATGTTTGTTGGTCATTTCAGCAATGGGAAAAACAACAAACGAATTGGAAAAGGTGGTAGAGCTTTATTTCAATAAAGATAATTATCAGGCTGAAATTAAAAAGATAAAACAAAAACACATCGAGATTGCGGACGGTCTGTTTCCTGAAAAACACCCAGTTTTTGCTGAAATCAATGTATTCTTTGATGATATTGATTCTTTTTTAAGGAGAAACAAATCTCCCAATTATAACTTCGTCTATGATCAGGTAGTAAGCTGCGGAGAAATGATCTCTACGAAAATCGTAAGTGAATACCTTAATGAAATTCAATTTACCAACCAATGGCTGGATGCCAGAGATTATATCAAAACAGATAATTCTTATAGAGAAGGTGCTGTAGATTGGGCAAAAACAGAGGAGTTTATTTCAAGATTAAATCCTGAAATCTGCTATGTAACTCAGGGTTTCATAGGATCAGACGATAATAACTTTACCGTAACGTTAGGAAGAGAGGGTTCTGACTACTCTGCTGCTATTTTTGCTTATTGCCTAGATGCAGAAATGATGACAATCTGGAAGGATGTACCAGGTGTAATGACCGGAGATCCGAGAAAATTCAACGATGTGTCTCTTCTTTCTAATATTTCTTACGAAGAAGCTATTGAAATGGCGTATTACGGTGCAAGTGTTATCCACCCGAAAACATTACAGCCATTACAACAGAAAAATATCCCTTTCTATGTTAAATCCTTTGTGGACCCTACAAAAGAAGGAACTAAAGTGGGCGCTTCAGACAAGAATCAGCAGGAGGAATCTTATATTTTAAAAGAAAACCAGGCTCTGTTAAAAATCTCAACAAGAGATTTCTCTTTCATTGCGGAAGATCATATGAGCTTAATCTTCGGATATTTATCCAAATATAAAATCAAAGTTTCCCTGATGCAGAATTCTGCTATTTCACTGGCATTATGTCTGGAGGATAAATTTAATCATATTGAAAAGCTTAATGAAGAGCTTCAAAAAATTTTTAAAACTGAAGCAATTAAAAATGTATCTTTATTCACAGTAAGAAATGCGAAGATGGATCACATTGATAGATTTTACCACGAAAAAAATGTATTATTGGAACAAATTTCTAAGAATACGCTTCAAATGGTAACACAATAATATTAATTGCGACTAAACACACATGAGTTTAATTTCGAAAAACGATCTGATCAAAGCTTCCGGCTTAAGTAAAATTGGATTCCTAAAGAATCCAGTAGCATCTGCTGTGATGAGCATTGCTAAAATAAACGAAGTAAATAAATTATACGACAAATTAAAAGATAAGGAAGGTAAAGACTTTTTCGACTCATTTGTAAGAGAAAGAAACCTAAGCTATGTGGCTTTTGAAGAGGATCTGGCAAAAATCCCAAAAACAGGACCTTTTGTTTTGGTTTCCAATCATCCTCTGGGTGCCATTGACGGAATTCTGATGTGCAAAATCTTATCGGAGGTTCGTCCTGATTTTAAGGTAATGGGTAATTTCCTTTTGGAAAAAATAAAGCCTATGGAACCTTTCGTAATTGCTGTAAATCCTTTTGAAAACAGAAAAGAAGCATACAGCAGCTCTTCAGGAATGCGTGAAACACTCAAGCATTTACAAGACGGAGGCTGCGTAGGTATTTTCCCAGCGGGAGAAGTTTCTAACAAGAACAATCCTTATGGAGAAATCTTAGATAAAGAATGGGAAAAAACGGCACTTAAGCTTATAAGAATGGCTAAAGTACCAGTAGTTCCTATGTACTTCCATGCGAAAAACAGTCGCTTATTTTATCAGATAGCAAAACTTCATCCGAGTTTACAAACATTGATGCTTCCGGCTGAAATGATGAATGACAGGGAAAAACCTATCAGAATCAGAATCGGAAGACCAATCACTGTAAAGGCAATGGATGAGATGGAAACCATTGAAGAGCTAGGCGAGTTTCTGAAACGTAAGGTTTACATGATGAAATCTTACTATGAAAAGAGAAAATCCCTTGCACAAAGTATTAATCTTCAGAATTTATCTGTAAAATTTCCTTTATTGAAGGAAGAAAATATTGTTCAGAACATTATTGATGAAACTCCGATTGAAGATATCGTAAAAGATGTAGACAAACTGAGAGGAACGGATAAAATGTTATTCAGCAATGGTAACTATGAGATTTACTTCACCACTTACGAGGAAATCCCTTCTATTATGAGGGAAATAGGACGTCAAAGAGAGTTGACTTTCCGTGCTGTGGGTGAAGGAAGTAATCTTCCGTTTGACCTTGACGAGTATGACAAGCATTATCACCACCTTTTCCTTTGGGATAATGGTGAGAAAAAACTGGCTGGTGCCTATAGAATGGCATTGGGTAGAGAGGTCATGAAGAAATATGGTGTTAAAGGCTTTTATACAAGTTCTTTGTTTGAGTTTGAGCAGGACATTCATCCTTTCTTTAAAAAGGTTATTGAAATGGGACGTGCTTATATCTGCCAGGAATATCAGCAGAAACCTCTTCCACTTTTCCTTTTATGGAGGGGAATTGTGCATGTCTGCCTGAGAAATCCTGACCATAAATTCCTGATGGGAGGAGTAAGTATCTCCAATAAGTTTTCTGAGTTCTCAAAGTCTCTGATGATCGAGTTTATGCGTTCCAATTATTTTGACTCTGCAGTGGCTCAATATATCACACCAAGGAATGAATACAAGGTAAAACTGCGTGACAGAGATAAGAATATATTCTTTGAAGAAATGGAATCTGATCTTAATAAGCTGGATAAGATTATTGACGATCTTGAACCAGAACTAAGATTACCGGTTTTGATCAAGAAATATATTAAACAAAACGCGAAAGTAATTGCTTTCAACGTAGACCCGAACTTCAATGATGCAATCGACGGATTGATGTACATTAGAATCAGTGATCTTCCGGAAAGTACGATTAAGCCTGTATTGGAAGAGATGAGTGAGCAGATCAGAAAAGAGCAGGAAAATAATCAGACTGATAATCAATAAGTTTTTAACAAAAGTAAAAAAAATACGATGAATACTTGCTTTGTATAGTAAAACATAGTACTTTTGCATCACTTTAAAACAACGAAGTAAGACAAACAAAAATATAATGGTTTCTTAGCTCAGTTGGTAGAGCAATGGATTGAAAATCCATGTGTCCCTGGTTCGATTCCTGGAGAAACCACTTTAAAACCTCTGATTACTCAGAGGTTTTTTTGTTTTTAATAATGATAGTAAAATAGGACCAAATGTAAGCTAATTCCCTATTTACAATCTGATTTTGGCACCAATTAAATATTTTAGTGTCTCAAAATTTTAAACTTATCCTAAAAACTATATTAATTTTTAAATTTAGATAAATTTTACAGCCTGTTACTCTTGCATTTAGCCTCAAAACCTAGAATAACAGAATAAAAACAGCTTAAAATATTGGTTCGAATATAAAAATATATTACTTTTGCATCACTTTAAAAACAACGAAGTAAGATAAACAAAAATATAATGGTTTCTTAGCTCAGTTGGTAGAGCAATGGATTGAAAATCCATGTGTCCCTGGTTCGATTCCTGGAGAAACCACTGAAAAAGCCTCTGATTACTCAGAGGCTTTTTTATTTGTATACGATAGATATTATTTTATCTCTTTTACTCTATATATTCCAAATACAAAATCACTTGGGTTGGATTTTAAGAAATCATCTTCCAATTGGAAAACAGCCTTTAAAATCCTTTGTTTTTCCGCATTTGATTCATTCCCTACAAAATGATGGGCAATGTCTTTAAATACACTCTGAAGAAGGTTATTTCCTATTGCTTTTTCTTCCACGGTTTCAAAATATTCATGAATTGCAGGAATAATGCTTTCTGAATCTACACATTCGGAAGGATCGGCAATAATCATCCTTACAACACCACTTCCGTAATAACTGTTTTTATAAAGATTAGTTTTATATATTCTCTTATATGGCTTAGGAATAATCTGTAAAGCTTTATTGATATATTGAATTTGCTTTTTTGAATACTGAAGCCTATTCTTCCCCACAAATTCATTAATGATTAAACATCCGTCAGGTTTTAAACTTTTGATCACAACCTCTTTTAAAAACTGAAAAATATTTTCGAAATGATGTAAAGAAGCATGAAAAAATACAATATCATATTTTCCGGGTTCAAAATCATATTTTAAAATATTTTCTGCATGGAAAGAAATATTATGCAAATCCTTACCTTTTGCAATTTCATCAGCGATAGACAGAAGTTGGTCTGAAAAGTCAAAACATTCTACTTTCCAATGAGGGTTGAGTTCGGCTAAACGAAGTTCATGACTACAAACTCCTGAACCGAGCGCCAGTACTTTTACCCCTGCTGCATCCTGAAAATAATTTTCACTGAGATATTCTTCGTAGGTAGTGTCAGAATTACCCGTAACCAATTCGTTCCATCTTAATCTAACCTCTGGAATATTCCAGAAATTGGCTGCTTTAATTTCTTTTTCATTAAAAGCACTTTTTGTCCTTTGAAAAGAGTCTATTTTTAATTTGGAAAAAAGAAAAGGGAGACCTCTTTGATGAAATTTGATATAGATATCTCTGAGATCTTCTAATGTTAAAAGACGCATTATTAATTTTTATCTCTGCAAGTTAATTAAAAAATCAAAGAACGAAAAGAATATTCTTTTTCATTAATCTTGCCAGCTACTATTAAATCTAAAGAATCACAATATTGTTTCATACGATAAATATTATCCTATTTCGGAATGATTCTGCATTTTTTACTAACTTTTTATTTAAAAAACTTTTAAATTTGGGAAACACAACAAAAACACGATCAATAAGCCGACCTCTGAAATAAAATTATCACCAAAGACATTCTCAAGAAAGCCTAAACTTGAATGTTTTTATAGTTATCAAAAAACATTCATTAAAACTTTTAACCTCTTATTTTTATGAAAAACTTTATCATTCTTTTTTTAGTATCTCCATTATTTTGCATGGCGCAACTCACTTATAATGACCTTACTTTTTTAGCAAGTAACAAAATCGATAAAAATATTGACCATATCCAAAATAAAGGCTACACTTTCAGAGAGGAAAGAACAACCGGAGATGGTACAAAACAGGTTTATTATGAAAAAGGAAAACTAAGCCGAACGATGATCGTTATGCGTGTATTAGACAATCAAAGTATTATCTTATCTTATGTTCCTGAAAACATGAGTAATTTTGAGAGTATACGCAATGAAATAAATAAAACAGGGTTCCAGTTTCTAGAATCTACGCACAGCGACAGAGATGATTGCTCATCTTACCAATCAAAAGAATATTTTGCTAAACTTTGTGAAGTAAAATTTCCCGGAAGTACTGACACATCTTATAATATTACTTTTTACAGTAAAAATGTCGTTTCACAATAATTCAACAAAAAGCCATGTAAGTTTTACTTAGTGGGAATTTATTTTTTCAGAAATGACAGAGACTTTTAAAACATTTAAACCACAGGATCCGGTGGTTTCAAAATATGTAAGTTATTATTATCTGGAGATTAAACCGGATAATATTCTCAGAGAATTTGAATGTTTTCCTCATTTTAATAATTCTATTTCTCTTTACAAATCTCATCAGAGGGTTTCTGATGGCACCATTCAATATGAAGAAAAAGGGATTCCGCTTCAGATCTTTACTCCTATAAGGGAAAACATCTTACATGTGAAACAAGCAGGCTCTATTCATCGTATTGTGGTTGTATTTGATCCGTTGGGGATTCATCAGTTTTATCGTGAGCTTAATTTTAATGATTTTATAAGGGACTTCGAATTCTTTACTCTTTCGGAACTTGATCTTTTATTTAAAACCGATGATACAGAAGCGCTTTGCACTCTATTGGATCAATCTCTGTCTATTCGTTATAGAGAATACAGGAATGACTTGATAAGTGAAGCAGTTCAATATATTTTTGATACTCCTGAGGGTCTTTCGGTAGAAGATCTAGCGGAGAAATTACAGATAAGCCGTAGACACCTTACGAGAGTATTTAAATCTATTTTTGGCATCTCTGTGCAAAAGTTTCAGAAAATTGTTCTTTTCAGGAAAACTTTACAACATAAGCTTTCGGATAACTCTGATCAGAATTTCACTTCTCTTGCTCATGAATATAATTTCAGTGATCAGGCACATTTTAATAAGATGTTCGGGAATTTTACCAATCATTCACCAAAGCAGTTTTTAAAGAAAGGGACCCTTTTGGGAACGGAAGATACATTTTGGCACTTATTAAAGTAAATGCAAAATAGCATTGAAACACTGATAAACAAACAATTATCACATCCCTACTCCCAACCACTGTATATTTTTTCAAAAAACTTGCACAAAAACTTGCAAGATATTACAAAATACTATACTTTTGCATCACTTTAAAACAACGAAGTAAGTCAATACTAAATATATGGTTTCTTAGCTCAGTTGGTAGAGCAATGGATTGAAAATCCATGTGTCCCTGGTTCGATTCCTGGAGAAACCACTTTAAAGCCTCTGAATTTTCAGAGGTTTTTTTGTTTATTAAAAGTATCTTTACCCTTCATAGTACATTGACATAAGATAAATTATAATTTTACAAACCCAATCTACTCTTCTAATAGTACTTTTAGATCTGTTAACGTAATTATAAAGACATTTATATTCGAAGGACTTATTTGAAATAAGGATATTCCATAAAATACATCAGCTATTCAGCCAATTCAAACACTCGGCAATCTGCATTTTGCTAATAAAAATCTCGGTGTTCACTTCAGGTTCCGGGGAAAGTTTAAGTTCTACCTTTTGACTGGAATGCTTAATAATTTCAGTAATGGCTTCTTTATTGATGATGAACTTTCGGTTCACTTTAAAGAAAACTTGTGGGTTTAGTTTTTGAATAATATCTTTAATGGTATCATCATAAATATAGGTCTGATGATCCATTGTTGTCAGGAAAAGGTATTTCCCAGACGCAAAGAAATAAGCGGTGTTATTTTCATCTACAGACTTCAGCTTATTACCTTCCCTTACCATAAAACGCTTCATTACCTCTGCATCTTCTGCCTGACGTAAAGTGGAAATGGATTTCAAAACAGGTTCGGGATCAAAGTTATTTCGTATAGAAACAAACTTCTGTAATGCCTGATGCAGATCTTCTTCTTCAAAAGGCTTGAGTAGATAATCTATTGTAAAATGTTTGAAAACCCTCATTGCATACTCATCAAAGGCAGTAATGAAGATAATGGGAGCGAAAAGTTCTACCTGTTCAAAAATCTCAAGGCTCATCCCGTCTCCAAGATGAATATCCATGAAAATAAGGTCTGCGGAATCGTTTTCAAAGAAGTCTATTGCCTTTTTTTTGGAACGAAGAACCACTGTTTCTGTAACAGGTACAATGTCTTGATTATCTAAAAGGTTTTTCAGATAATTGACAGCCAGCAGTTCATCTTCTATAATGGCAATTTTCATAACATTGCAAAAGTACAAAAAAAACCGCCAGAACGTTTAAGCTCTGGCGGTTTCGAGGGTTGTTAATATGAAGTGTTATAAATTAGGATTATTCTTCTTCGCACTCATCGGATATTCTATCGTATATCTCACATCATTCTGTTGAAGAATATATTCCTTACCGTTAACGGTATGTTTGATTTCTTTTTGATTCGCTCTTCTCAGATCAAACCATCTGTGTCCTTCTGCTGCAAATTCTCTGAATCTTTCATCAAGAATAAAATTCATAAATGCAGAAGCGTTCATTGAGGCAACTTCAGTCTGCACTGAAGCGTATCCTTCAGCTGTATATCTGTTTTTAAGAACTTTCAGTAAGGTTTCTTTTGCTTCATCAAGTTTATTCAGTTTCAGCAATGCTTCAGCTTTTATAAAATACATTTCAGTTGTTCTGAAAGATACTTTAAACTCAGAGCTTCCTTTTTTAATGATCTTATATTTGCTTCCATTTTTTTCAAAATACATAGCAAACCTTTTGTCTGTAGTATTGTTAAATTTTGAAATAAGCTCAGGAGATGCAAAAGATAAGTTCTGTGCTGCACTATCAAAAACATCATCCAATGCCATGATAGATTCTACCGACATATAATGATGAGGTGCCATAGTGCTTGTATTAAGGTCGCTTAAATCTCCTTTTATTGCCAATGTCTGTTCAGCGTAGAATAAAGCTTTGTTCCAATCATTCTGATAAAGGGCTGCTCTAGCCTGTAGAGCCATCAAAGCTACTTTGGAAAATCTGTAGTTTATTCCTGCTGTCTGCTTCTGTTCTACCATGATTCCTTCCGCTTTGCTCATATCTGCATGAATCTGGTTATAAACTTCCTGCACACTTGAAGGGCTTAATACCGCTTCAATATCTATATCAAGACTGATAGGAACTCCTCTGTCCGTAGAAGCCGTAGCACTGTTGTAAGGCTTTCCATATAGGTTTACCATATCAAAGTATGTGTAAGCACGTAATGCATAAGCTTCTGCAAGGATCTGTTGCTTCTCCGGAGAATCTGCCATCGTTTTACTTCCTTCATTGATGATCTGATTCAGGTAAAAAATCACTGAATAAAATTTCACCCACGGAAATTCTGCTGTTGCGGTGTCATTATTGGTATCCTTCCACATAGCAATTTCACGATAAACATTAAAATCACTGATGTTTTCATTGATGGTAACCTCATCGGTACGAAGTACTGACAAAGACTTGTGAGCCGGATATTTTGCGTATGCTGACGTAAGAACTTTACGGTAATCTTCTACAGTAGTCGGGATCACTTTTCCTTCCGGTTGTATATCCAAAAATCTGTCACATCCTATAGTTGTAAAACTGATTACTGCTAGTGCTATGATCGTTGTTATTTTTTTCATTTTTTTCAAGTTTTAAAAAGAAACATTAAATCCTACTGTAATTGATTTTGCCATAGGCTGTGCATAAATGTTACCGTAAGTTTCCGGATCAAAATATCCTGTATAGCCGTTACTAAATACAAATAAATTACGTCCTTCAACACTCAGTCTCAAACTACTGATTCCCATAGGTGCAGTAAATTCTTTAGGAAGCGTATATCCTAAACGAATACTGCTGATTCTTAAGTAACTTACTTCTTTAGCCCAGATATCAAGTAACCCGTAAGTATTAGAACGGTTACCTGCAAACCATTTATTAGCCATCCATCCGTTAGGATTTGCATCCATATCCGGACTTGTGATCCCTGGTAATGAAGTTCCCGCATCATAAATCTCTCTTGTATAGTTTCTTCCTCTGTCGAAGTCCATTCCTCTGTAAGAAGGGCTTCTCATTACCGTTTGCTTGTAACTGAAAGTTGCAGAAACCGTCAGGTCGAAATTACGAACCTTAAACGTGTTTATGATCCCTCCGGTAAATTTAGGATCTCTGTCTCCAACGTAAGTAAACAGGTTTCTAAGTTCTTCATTGGTAAGCTTTGTATCTACAAACTGTCCAGGAAGGAAGTCTGCATATACATCATAAAGCTTGAAGAATTCTTCTGCCGATACTTTTTCATTTCCTTTCCAGAATAATGGGTTTCCGCTAGCATCCATTCCTGCCGTTTTTAAAGCAAATACAGCGTTTACTGGAAGTCCTTCTCTTGATGGAAGCATCGCGTTATCACGTGGCTGCTCACTTAATACTTTACTCTTGTTATGAGCAAAGTTTATTGTGGTTGACCATTTGAAGTTTTCATTATTGATGTTCTTGGTAGATAATGCCAATTCAAAACCTTTATTGGTAAGACTTCCCCAGTTCATCATTGTATATTCGAAACCTGTTTCAAGAGGAGTTTCTTTCATACTGATCATATCCGTTCCTTTTCTGCTGTAGATGTCAGCGGTAAGGTTGATTCGGTTTTTGAACAAGCCTAAATCAACACCAAAGTTGGTATTGGTTGTTTTCTCCCAACGAAGTTTATCATTTGGCGGGCTGATTACGTTGATTACATCCTCTCTACCTCCCGGAAGAATTGTTGCGTAATTGTATTCTCCAATAAAGAATGGTGATGTATTACGGTCAATATTTCCTTGAAGACCATAAGAAGCTCTCAGTCTAAGATTGGAAACAGGAGTGATATTTTTCATAAAATTCTCCTTTGTCACCAGCCATGAACCGGAAACTGCCCATATCGGAAGATATTTATATTTTTTATTTACCCCAAAAAGGTTTGTACCATCATATCTTACACTTCCAAAGAAGGTATATTTCTGATCATAGGTATAAGAAGCTGTGGCAAACATTGATGCATACGCGTTCTCTACCGGTGGCATTTCACGATAGGTCTCATACTTCTTCTCCGCGGCAAAGTTCGAGCTTGGGAATGCTATCGGAGTAGCTGTTCTGGTTGTTTTATTGTAACCGAAAGCTCTCGTAATAGTAGTATTATCTATTGTTTTACGAAGTTCCGTTCCAGCCATTACATCAATTTCATGTACGGAATTGATTTTCGTATTATATGTTCCCTGTAGCTTCCAGTTGTACTGAAAGAAATCGTTATCCCAGTTTTGTTTGATGTCACCTGCAGGCAGGAAGTATTTGTATCCGCCATCTTTGTAATAACGGGTTCCTTCCTTCATTTTCCTTGTAAAATACGTTTCCTGTCCGGCATATTTTTCCGTTTTGTTCGTATCATACTGAATACCCAACTGTGAAGTGAATCTAAGGTTTTTGGTAGCTTTATATTCCAAGTCCAAAATTGCCTTCAATGAATGGTTTTTCAGTGTATAACTTGTATTCTCTCTTTCTTCAAGGAAGTTAAAAGGGACATAAGTATCGGCAAAACCATCGATATCTTTATCATATCTGTAGCTTCCGTCCGCATTGTACGGGGTAAGATATGGGTTTGCATTTCTTGAATAATTAATCGGGCTTGCAGCAGCATCTGCATCGGTCATGAATGATTCTTTTTCACTCTGAGTACCGAAAACAGAGATCCCAGCATTAAGTTTATCGCTTAATTTATAATTGTTTTTTAAAGTAAGGTTATAACGTTTAAATCCTGTACCAATAGTTGTACCTTCTTCATCGTAATACCCCAGTGAGAAATAGTAATCTGAGTTATCACTACCTCCGGAAATACTTACACCATATTGTTTGTTGATGGCATTTCTGTACAATAATTTACCCCAATCTGTATTGTTGTTTCTTAATGAATTGATCTGTTGAAGAGTCAATGGATTTAACGAATTCAAACCGCCACTTCTAAAGTCTTCAAGCTGGTGGTTTTGAGTTAAAATCCTCATCACTTCACCTTTGTCTGCACGGTAAGTAAGGTCTGCACGCTGAGCAAGCATTAATTCAAGATCTACTTTTTCAGAAGCGTTCAAAAGATTAAGCTTTTCAAAATCCGGACGGGCTGTGATGAAAGTATCGGCTGAGAAATTCAGTTTCATACTTCCTTTTTTACCTTTTTTTGTGGTAATAGAAATCACCCCGTTTGCCGCTCTCGCTCCATAAATTGCTGTAGCTGCCGCATCTTTTAAGATGGTGATATCCTCAATATCATTAGGGTTTAATCCAGCAATGGAGAAATTCTGAAGCTGATCGATATTATCCTTATCCGTGAAGTTCGGAACATCGTTTCCTTCCAATGGAAGACCGTCAATTACCCATAGCGGATCCTGTGGACCAGACAAAGATGCTGTTCCACGTATTCTGATTTTTGCCGGAGCACCCGGAGCACCGGTTTGAGGAGCGACTGCAACCCCTGCAATCTGACCTGCCAACATTTGGTCTACACTCGCTACCCCAGCCTGGCTTATATTATCCATCTTTACAGTAGTTACCGCAGAAGTTTGCTTACGCTTTTCAATCTTTTGGTATCCTGTAATGATTACTTCCTGAATTTTGTTTTTATCTGAAATTTCAGGAGTCAGTCTTATTGTATAGTTTGTTTTGTCTTCGTTGATAACGATCATCCTGGACTCATATCCCGGAAAACTTACCAAAATAGATTTGGTACCTACCGGAATTTCCAGTATGAATTTTCCGTCTTTATCTGCAACTGTACCTACGGATATACTTTCGATAATTCCGTCCAGATCAGTTTTTGCAGAAACAGATTGTGCTTCTATTTTTATAGATGCCCCAGCAATTGCGCTGGAAGTGCTACCATCTTCTATCTTACCAGTAATCGTTTTCTTTTCCTGAGCAAACGCAACCTGAGCAGCTAAAAGAGGTAAAAGTACTAGAGTTTTTTTCATTTCCGTTTATTTGTTTAAAGCCTCTTCAATTCTAATGATTAAGTCTGTGTAATGAGCTCTTGAGGCGTCATCACCTTTGTATCTGGTTCTATTCAGTAGATCAAGAACTTTCTGTAGTTCCGCTCTCTTATAGGTAGTCACTTCAGATACTCTTTTCATGGACGAGTAATTAATGTTTCTAAGGTTCTTTTCTTCTTCATGATAGTTACAGATCATTGGCATATTCAACGTTTCATCTGTCTTCAATCCTTTTACCGCTGTTTTCTCAAATAGTTTATTAACCGAAACAATCAGCGCATCCACATAATTTTTCTGTGTCATTTTTTCAAGAATCGTAAGACTTCCTTTTTTGTTAAAAACAGCCTTTCTTGCTTGATCAAACAGATTCTCTACTGTATACACCTCCTCTTTTGAACCTGACATTTCATGTTTTAATTCATTTTCAAGCAACCTAAGCAGTCTGTCATCCATGAATAAGGAATAAATATTGGCATACTGCATTCCTCTTGCCAGCGTGTATGGTGTCTGTTCGAAAGGTCCCATTGGTGAGTTTTTTACAGGATAGGTCTTCTCTGTTATCGGATTGAAGAATAACCATTCCGGAAGGGTGATCGAGTTTTTCACTAAATAATCAACCGCTCTTCTCTGTGTTTCAGCCGGAACTGCTTCATAAGCTTTTTTCTTGTTACCAAAAACTGTATTGTTCAGATAAATACCTCCTACATTCGCCATTACATGACCTGTATACAGATCCCACTGCCCTATAACTCCTAAATACAATTTACCTGCATCTGTGTAATCTTTACCATCTTCATAAGTCCATTGCAATAGATTATTCAGTACAACCTTCAGGTTTTTCATACCGTATTCACTTGCCTTCATTGCATCATCACCCAAATCTTCAGACTGCGAACGCGGATCTATTGTTTCCAGATAACTTTGCTGCTCACCATAGAAATACATTGGATCATCTTCATGTTTCTCAATCATGTTTTTCAATGCTTTTTTCTCTGTGAATTCATCAGGATACCAACGGTAACCCCAATCAATGGCATATTTATCATAGATCCCGATTTTCGGAGTGATTGCCGTCACACCATCTTCCGGTTGTGCCACATAGTTGTAACGTGCATAATCCATAATGGAAGGTGCCGTTCCACCCATTTTATCGGTGAACTCTTTAGAACGAAGTGATTCTACAGGGAATGCGAAAGACGACCCCATATTATGCTTCAGTCCAAAAGTATGTCCTACTTCATGAGATGAAACAAATCGGATGGCTTCTCCCATATGTTCATCGCTGAATTTATTTCCTCTTGCTTTTGGATCAATTGGTCCTGTCTGAATTCTCATCCATTCCTGAAGAGAAGTCATTACATTATGCCACCAGATAATATCCGCTTCGATAATCTCACCACTTCTAGGATCTACCACAGAAGGTCCCATTGCGTTGGATTTAGGAGAAGCAGCATAAGTAATCACCGAATATCTTACATCATCAATGTCAAAATCTTCATCTTTTTCATCCGGCATTTTAGCAATCACAGCATTTTTAAAACCAGCCTGTTCAAAAGCAGCCTGCCAGTCGTGAACTCCAGCGATAATTTTCTCACGCCATTGTTTCGGAGTTGCGGGGTCTATATAATAAACGATCTGTTTTTTAGGCTCTACCAATTCTCCTCTCAGATACTTTTCTTTATCTTCATCTTTTGGTTCAAGATTCCATCGGGTAATGAAGAATTTCTCATCCATTTTCTGCTGACGGTCGTTGAAGAACCAGTGCTTTTCCGAGAAAAACCCTACTCTTTGGTCAGCTACTCTTGGCTTCATCGGAACTTTAGGAAGTAATACAAGGTTTGTAGTCACTCCTAATGTCACCGGAAGATCTACTCCCCCTTCATTTACAGAGGTACTCAGCTGAGATTTTACAACTAAGTTTTGCGGGAATGTTTTTACTCCTTCTATATAGGAAAGACTTGATTTTACTGAACCACCAAGACCTACATTAGCAAGAACATCATTAAAGCTTTTCTGATTTCCGTCAAAAATCTTATTCACCTTAATTGCCACAGAAGTGGAATCATTATTCTGAGCTTCAATATCAAAAACTTCAATGATGGATTCTGAAAAGTTATCCTTTACAGATTTTGTAATAGCATCATTTTTAGGAGAAGATACTTTAGCTTCAGAGGTTTTCACCCATACCTTTTTGGCGATTCTGTCACGGTGGAAAGAAATGATCTTGTTTTCATAGTTCATTCCTTTATTTAACCCTGCTTCATTCACCTGCATGGGTACCTGAGATAGCTTATTGACTACCAAAAACTGGCGGTTCATCAAGCTGTCAGGAATCTCAAAATAAACATCTGTTTTCACCTGGATCGTATTGAAAAGCCCTTTCTTATAGGTTCCTTTCTTGATCAGTTCTTCAACTTTTTTTGCTTTTTTTGAGGATGAAATATCTGCTTTTTCAGTTTTTTCCTTGGTCGTTTTTACAGTATCTTTTTTCTGTGCAAGTACCGCCGGCGATGCCATGGCAAGTCCAAGATACAGTGCAAGCCTGTAATTCTTCATTAAAATAGTCCGATTCATTCCAAATAGTAAATATCTTAGTTTCAGCTGGCAAAGCTATAGGTATAGTGACTTATATAATGTGTTTTAGGGAGTGAAAGGTTAATTTTTGGGAGTGAATGGATTTTTCAATTTCACTTCATTAACGGTAAAAAACATATGAAATAATCACCATCTACTGAAATATGAAGCATATTATTTTTAAAATATTCATAAATTTGATTCAAATAATCAATTCCAAATTTCTCTCCCGGAACAGCTTCCGTTTTGGGCTGGTAAGTATTCCTCACAATGATCCCATCTTCTTCTACACTAATCATAATTTCCAGTGGCTGATCTATGGTGGCAACATTGTGTTTTATAGCATTTTCCACTACTATCTGAAGCGATAAGTAAGGAATTCTTTTTTCTAAACTTTCAGGACATTTGATGATCAATTCAAAATTCAACTCTTCATCAAACCTGCTTTTCAGAAGATCCATATACTTTTGGATAAAATCAATCTCTTTGGCAACAGGAACGATATTTTCTTTCGGAGGAACAATCAAATATCTGTAGATCTTGGAAAGATTCATCGTAAATTTCTGTGCATTGCCCTTATTGATTCCTATCAGCATATACAGAGAATTCAGGGAATTGAACAGAAAGTGCGGATTGATATTATTCTTAAGCTGCTGAAGCTGATTTATCACCTCTGCTTTATGCATCTTTTCATTTTCTATGAGCAGTAAATTCTTTTCAGACTGAATTTTTTCTTTTTCCTTATATGCGATATTAGCAGATCTTTGAAACAGGAAAAAAACAGTAACAATAAGAAACAAAGCAGCAAGAAATATATATGCGGTATACGCTTTTACTTTATTTGTATTTTCATCCGTAATAAAATTAATGTAATTCACGACAGTATACCCGTCGAAATTATCTGTTTTTAAAGGTTTTATAAACCTTGTAACTTCTACACCCAGATATTCAGAAATAGCGTTTCCTTCCGTATATCCTGCTTTCGTCCTACTACTTAATGTGTCTTTAGGCTTAATATCTGTAAACTCAAAAATGCTTTTCCCAAGATATTTCTTTTCCGGATGGGTAATACAAATTCCCTCCTTTGTAAAAACATAAGCATAAGTATTTGAGCTTTTGTCTACATTGATAAAGTATTGGTGAAGATCATCCAGACTTACCGTCGAGCCATAATACAGCATATTTTTTTCAGGCAGCACAAGAGAATCATAACTCATCCAATAGATGCTGTCATTATGGGTTATCAGAAAATCTTTGAAATGCCCAGGACCGTTATTCTTTATGGCAATAGATTTATCTGTATTCTCTCTGTTTTTGAAAAGTTCAGATAAAGGATTATTGCTTTCGGGCTTTTCATTTCCATTATTTTCGTAGTAATACCAGCTGTAGGTTAAAAGATTTCTCTTTTTATTCAGGTCATTTAAAACAGAAGAATAATCTTTATAATTCTTTAACCCGTCTTTTTGAATCAGGGCACGAAGTAAATACTGATAATCTTCAATATTCCTGAATTCATTTTCTATTGATTCATACTTTCTGAAGAAGTTCTTTTTAGCAAAACCTTCATTATTTTCACGATTATCTTTGGTAATTAAAAGACTCAAAACAGCAAATGCTACCACAGCAATTAAGCAGGCAGACAAAGCAGCAATGTAAATGGATTTTTGGGATAAGGCGTGTTTAAAATGAATATTCAACGTTCTACATTATTTTTCCTCCAAAAGACAGATAAAGCGTATTGTTTTTCTTCTTGCAGAGTATCTCTTCTACGGATAAATTATTAATTTGCAAAGATATAACAAAGATTTCAGGACCAAAAAGTGAATTAAAATTAAATGTAAAACGTCGATAAACAGAACAGTTTCCAAAGTAAAAAAATTGAAATACAAGTATTTAATTTTCAAAAAACAAAAAAAACTTAAGTCTTAAATTTAGTTAATATCACTATCTAAACCGTTGATTAGGCTTTTATATTTTGAAAATTAATTATCTTCGCTTCAAATCTTATTTGAAAATGAAGAAGATCATCTCCGGGATATCTATTTTTTGTGCTGTTGTTATTTCTGCTCAGGAATCTATTCAGTTCCAGGACCTGCCTTACAAAGATATTATTGCCAAAGCCAAGAAAGAAAAAAAATTGGTTTTTATTGATGCTTATGCTTCATGGTGTGGTCCATGCAAAATGATGGAGAAAAATGTTTTCACCCAGAAAGCCGTTGGAGATTATTTCAATACCAATTTCATCAATGCCAGATTTGATATGGAAAAAGGAGAAGGAAGAGACATTGCTTCAAAATTTGGAGTTCGTTCCTATCCTACTTATCTTTTTTTAAATGGTGAAGGAGAGCTTGTTTCCAGAAACTCCGGTTATATGGAAGAGGGTATTTTTGTGGCGATGGCTCAGGATATTAATTCTCAGGGAGGAAAAGGCGGGTCTCTGAAAGATAGATTTGCCAAAGGAGAAAAAGATCCAGCATTCCTGATCAATGTTATGAAACTTAATTCTGATAGTGATTATGAATTTGCGAAAAAAGCTTCTGAAAGATATTTTGAAAATAAAAAAAATACCGAAGAGCTTACTAAAGATGAAATAGGATTGTTATTATACTTCCTGAAATCTATGGAAGATTCCAATTATAAAACCTTTGCTTCCAGAAAAGCAGAAATCATTAAGTTTCTTCCTGAAGAAACTTACAAAGAATTCGATGCTCAACTTAAATTAGCAAAAATAGCAGAACAGTCCATTGATGATAAAAATCAAAAAATCAACGATGAGCACTTTTTAAAAGCTGCTGAACCTTTAGTGGGAAAACAGGTTGCCACTACAAAACTAAATCAGACAAAGCTGAGCTATTATGAGAGAAATGCCAATTTCCCTGAATATGAGAAAGCAGCTTTGGATTATTATAAAAACTCAGAAGGATTCAATCCTGAAGAACTGCTAAGAGCGGCTTGGGTATTTGCAGATCATGTAAAGACTCCCTCTTCATTAAAAAAAGCAACAGAATGGGCTGAAAAGTCTGTAATGAGAGGAGAAAACTCTGAAAACACTTATATTTTAAGTAAGCTTTATTTTTTAACAGGAAATAAGGAAGTGGCTCAAAATTACGCTGAAATGTCTAGAAACTTAGCAGCTCGAAGCGGAAAAGATTCTAAATTAGCAGAAGAATTATTAAAGCAGATAAAATAACACATCGATGAAATACAGAGTATTAGCAGGTGCTTTGGCATTACTGGCAATAGGATCTCTAAATGCCCAGGAGCAGGAACAAAGCGGGGAAAAAAGTTTATATGTAAAAGGAAATGCTCTTTTTTTACCAATTGGTATTATAAATCTTGGTGTAGAAAAACAAGTTAGTTCAAAATATACTCTTCAGGGAGATGTTTTTATTTCACCGTGGAAATCTTTTGCAGGACACGAATTACAATTCTATTCAGTTTCTGCTGAAGGAAGGTATTATTTCAATGAAGCGTTTAAGCATTGGTACGTGGGAGCTAATCTCTCTTTTGCAGCTTACAATCTTCAAAAATGGAACTATTGGAATGATAATTTACATGTAAAAGATGACGGAGAAACTTTTATCAATTCCAATCTTTATCAAAGAGGGTTCTCAATTATGTTAGGGATTACAGGAGGTTATCAGTTTCAGTTATCAGAACGTTGGAACCTTGATCTTTATGCAACTATCGGAACATCTCAAGGATTTTATAAAGGTTATGATCGTACAACAGGGAAACGTTACGATGGAGCTGAAGGTCTCAACAGGAGCGGTGAAATTATCCCTTACAGAGGCGGGGTCATGATCTCTTACAAATTCAAATAATACAATGAAACCATTCGGAAAAAATCATATTATCATTTCAGTGATCACTTTTGTGATCCTTTTTTTAATGAACTATCTGGGAAATGATCTTCCAGATAAATTACAGAGAGCTTTACTGACTGCTTTTGCAGGAGTTGTAGGCTTAACCATCGGACTATTTATATTAAACAGGGCGAAGGATGATAAAAACCCACCCCAAAATTTTGATTAGATTAAAGGCTGAAAGTTTCTTTCAGCCGTATTACTATCAGGTGATCTTTTAAGAAGGTAAAAGTCATTTTTTTTATAACTTCCATAACTTCAAGCTCCCGTTTTTATTAATCTTCGTAAACCACATACCGGGTTCTGATCTTCTCAAAGTTTTCCAGATCTTTTTTCCATGAAGCCTTAATTTCCGGAATTGATTTTCCAGCAATAATCTGCTTTCTGAATTCATCAGTTCCGGACAAAGTATCAAACCACAAATTCTTCAAGAAGAAGTCCAACTGAGGATTTTTGTAGTTTTTATAAGCTTTGATGACCCACTCCAGATTCAATTCTCTTAAATCATTAGGATAATCGGAAAGGTTTTCTCCATAGCATAATTTACCATTCAGAAAAGGATCTTTTGCGCCATAGCTTGGTTTAGGGGTAAACTTATAAGGTAAACTTTCCGTCCATGGAGAACCATAAATCTGAAAAGGCTGATCCGTTCCTCTTCCTACAGAAACCTGAGTTCCCTCAAAGAAGCATAGACTTGGATATAAATTGATAGCTTTATCATTAGGTAAATTAGGTGATGGCTTGTCTAATATCGTATAGCGCTGTTTCTTGTGATAATTTTTCATCGGAATTAAAGTATACTTTGCCTGAACACGATTTTTTAGCCACTTTTCACCATTCACCATTTTTCCGTATTCTCCAATGGTCAATCCATAGACTACAGGGACTTCGTGCATTCCTACAAAGCTTGTCCATTTTTTTCTCAAAACCGGTCCGTCAGTATAACCATCATGCGGATTCGGACGATCTAATACCATTACTTCGACATTATTTTCAGCTCCTGCTTCCATTAAATAAGTTAACGTAGAAATATACGTATAGAATCTCACTCCCACATCCTGAATATCGAAAACAACAAGATCTATTCCTGCCAATTGTTCAGGTTTTGGCTTTTTATTGCTTGCATATAAAGATACAATTGGGATTCCTGTCTTCACATCTACTCCATTCTTCACTTTTGCACCAGCATCAGCATCTCCTCTGAAACCATGCTCGGGAGCAAATATAGATTTAATATTCACCCCATTCTTTACCAGAAAATCTACCAAATGAGTTCTGTCACTCATCAAACCTGTCTGGTTGGTAACAATACCAATTGTTTTACCCTTTAATAAAGGTAAATACACTTCAGGTTGATCCGCACCCGTTTTAAAAACCGATTGATCTTGAGTTTGAGAATAATATTGGTTGAATACTCCTAAAAAAATTAGGCAAATCAGAAGTAAATTTTTAATTTTGAAATCTAAATTCATAAGCTTGAAGTTTCCTTTATATTTCTCTAGAAAAATAGCATTTTCCAAAGATAACAAAAATAACCTATCAAGGGTTATCATCTTCATTGGCAGGCTTTCTGTAGCATTGGGGATTATTGTTTCCCTGATCACCGTAGCCACCGGATTCGGTTCCAAAAAGGCTATTAAGGAAAGACTCGCAGATTTCAGCGGACATATTACCGTAAGATCTACCCGCTCAAACTCATCTTATAACACTTCGGTTCTTGATAAACAGGGATTGAATATGGCTAAGATCAAAGAACTTCCCGATGTGGAAAGCACACAAAAATATGTGACGGTTACCGGAATCATGCGTAATGAGCATAATTTCGCAGGAATTATATTTAAAGGGGTCGGAAAGGATTTTGACAGCTTAAGATTTAAAAAATTCCTCCTTGCCGGCACTACCCCGAAAGTTACAGAAGTAGGCTTCAATAATGACGTTGCAATTTCTCAAAAAATAGCCAATGATCTTCACCTTAAAGTAAACGACAGTATAGTTACTGTTTTCTTAAAAGCTGACCAAAAACCTCTTTACCGTAAATTTAAGATTGTAGGAATCTATAGAACGGACATCAAACTGATTGATGAGCAATTTGTTATTGGTGGGATTAATCATGCAAGAAAAATTCAGGATATGAAACCGGATGAGATCGGTGGAATTGATATTTTCCTGAAAAACGTAAACGATATTGATAAAGATTTTCCAGATATCGAGAAATTGATCGGGTATAAAAACTATGCTGAAAAAGCCACTGAAAAGTTTCCACAGATTAATGATTGGATAAGTATTTTTGACACTAATATTGCATTGATTATTATCATTATGCTCATTGTAGTTGTTATTAATATCATTATGGTTCTTCTTATTCTTATTATTGAAAGAACCAATTCTATTGGATTACTTAAAACATTAGGAGCAAGCAACGCTCAGATCAGAGCTACTTTCATCAATTATACTCTGATTATTATGATTCCGGGGCTTTTATATGGAAATGCCATCGGATTAGGACTTATTTTAATTCAGAAATTCTTTGGAGTTATTAAACTTAATCCGGAAAATTATTATGTAAGTACAGTTCCTGTGGATCTTAATCCTATTGCTATTGTTTCCATTTCATTAGGGATTCTGGCTATATCTGCTCTTGCTTTAATTATTCCGAGTTATCTGATCAGTAAGATTTCTCCGGTGAAGGCCATTAAATATAATTAATGATTAAAACGATTCAATTGAAATTATCCTCAATTGCTGTAATTTTATCTACAAATTATCCAAAGCATAGATAATTTTAAAAGCATTATCTTTGCATCGCTTATAAAACATTTATGAAATACGCAAAAAATATCCTTGAAACTATAGGTAACACACCGTTGGTAAAGCTTAACAATGTATTAGGTGAAGATTTTCCAGCATTAGTTTTAGCAAAAGTAGAGACATTCAACCCAGGAAACTCTGTGAAGGACAGAATGGCTCTTAAAATGATAGAAGATGCCGAAAAAGACGGCAGATTAAAACCTGGAGGAACCATTATTGAAGGGACTTCCGGAAATACAGGAATGGGATTGGCATTAGCAGCAATCATCAAAGGCTACAAATGTATCTTTGTAACAAATTCCAAGCAATCTAAAGAGAAATGTGACATTCTACGCGCTGTAGGTGCTGAGGTAATCGTTTGCCCTACTGACGTAAAACCGACAGATCCACGTTCTTATTATTCAGTATCTAAAAGATTAGCTAAAGAAACTGAAAACGGATGGTATGTAAACCAATACGATAACTTGTCCAACAGAACGGCTCACTACGAATCTACCGCTCCTGAAATCTGGGAACAGACAGAAGGAAAACTGACTCACTTTGTAGCAGGTGCCGGAACAGGAGGTACTGTTACAGGATGTGGAACATTCTTCAAGGAGAAAAATAAAGATATAAAAGTAATCGGTGTAGATACTTACGGATCTATCCTTAAGGAATTCCATGAAACTGGAGAATTGCACTACGATCATGCTTACACTTATATTACAGAGGGAATTGGTGAAGATATCATTCCTGAAAACTATGATATGTCTGTAATTGATCATTTCGAAAAAGTAACGGATAAAGACGGAGCAATCTATGCAAGAAAACTGGCTAAAGAAGAAGGTATTTTCTGTGGTTATTCTGCCGGAAGTGCTATTGCTTCATTGGTTCAGATGAAAGATCAGTTTACTAAAGATGATGTAATTGTAGTTTTGCTTCACGACCACGGTTCAAGATATGTAGGAAAAATCTACAACGACGAGTGGATGAAAGAAATGGGTTGGCTAGACTAATCAAAAAACAGAAAGGCAAAAATTGTTATTTCATTAACATAAAAAAATCGGAGCAAAAAATTTGCTCCGATTTTTTATTGTTGATTGATATTATCTTTTAAGATTTTCTTTAACAGAGAATAATCTTTTTCAGTCATCGATTTTCTGGGAAACATATAATTGTATTTTCCTTCCAGAGCAATGAATTCATTATTACTGTCAAAAAAATTAAAATCTTTCCATTCACTAGTTTCTTTTTCTCCATCAATATTGACTGTGAAAAAATTCTGCTCAATTCTGATTTCGTAAATTTCACATTTTTCCAATGTATTCAGATAGTGATTAACCTGTTTTTTCCATCTTGAAACCTTATTAACACTTACAGACAGGAAAACAGCACAAAGCAAAAGTATAAAGCTTAGGAAATATAAAATCCCCTGACTTTCCTTACTTAGGCTTCCTTTCAGAAAAAATGCAATCAGTAAGACAATAGCAGCAATGATGGTTGTTACTGTTTTTCCTTTAGTGGTAGGAGAAAAAAGCAAACTGCCCTGCTTTCCGCTAAAATAAATCTCTTCAAAATTCTTTCTTTCAGGTCTTAATATAATCACCTTTTCCTCACTCATAATACATGGTTTGCTTTAAAAAGCTACAAAACTAAGCTAAATATCCTCATATTGATCATTCAAAGCGGAAAGTTTATTCATCAGCTCCCTGTTTCTTCGCTTTAAGGCATCTAGTTTTTTCAGCATATTATGGATGACTTCCAATCCCGGAAGGTTTATTTCAAGATCATAATGCCAGTTGGCAAACTTTTCGAAATCAGGAAGATCTTCATACATCAGGTAATGAATATTATCTTCAACATGAATGTTGAGCAAACCGTACTCTACAAGATCATCAAAAAAAGTGATTTCTATATTGTATATTCTTACGAGTTCTTCCCGTGATATTCTTTCACTCATAGCTTAGGCGTTTTTAAGTTGTTCAAAAAGATCTTTCTGTTTTTCGGTAAGATTGGTTGGTAGTTTTACTTCGTAGGTTACAAAAAGATCACCATGTTCACCATCTTTTTTATAGACAGGAAAACCTTTTCCCTTAAGTCTTACGGTAGTTCCGGTTTGAGTTTCTGGTTTCACTTTCAGATTTACGCTTCCGGTAAGGGTATTTACGTTGACATCCCCACCTAGAACTGCGGTATATAAATCTATTGTAACTTTTGTCTTCAGATCATCACCAATTCTTTCAAAAATCGGGTCCTCAGGAATATTAAATGTGATGTACAGATCTCCGCTCGGTCCTCCGTTTAGTCCAGGATTTCCGTGTCCTTTTAACTTGATCTTCTGCCCATCATATACTCCGGCTGGAATGGTAATCCTTACTTTTTTTCCGTTGATCTCGAAGGTTTGTGGATGGGTAACTGCGGCATCTCTTAAATTTAAGTTCAGTTCGGCATTTACATCCTGTCCCTTAAACTTTCCTGAAGCTCTTCCTCTTGAACTTTTACCAAAACCTCCTGCTCCACCGAACATATCCTGGAAGAAATCTGAAAAATCCTCGCCCTCTCCAAAATCTGCACCGGAGAAACCTCCGCCATAGTTGTTTTGTTGTTGATATTGTCTTTGCTGTTGCTGAGCTTTTTCGTATTCCTCTCCATGCTTCCAGTTTTCGCCATATTTATCGTATTTGGCGCGGTTTTCAGGATTACTTAGAACTTCATTAGCTTCGTTCAGTTCTTTGAATTTTCTTTCGGATTCTTTGTCATCAGGGTTTAGGTCGGGATGTAGCTTTCTAGCCAGTTTTCGGTAAGCTTTTTTAATTTCATCTTGTGTTGCGCTTTTATCTACACCTAAAGTTTTATAATAATCTATATAAGCCATAGAAACGATTTTACCCAAATTTATGAAATTTAGGTCTGAAAATTGTATAACAGAATGTTAAAAATAAACCTATCTTTGATAAAAAGTGCCACATGAAAGAGGTATTAAAAAACTACTCAGGAATCATATTTTTACTATTGGGAATCACTATTGGAAGCATCATTGGAATTGTTGCTCCGGGCTTTGTAGAATATATAAAACCTTTAGGTGATATTTTCCTTAATCTTCTTTTCGTAAGTGTGGTACCTTTGGTATTCTTTGCGGTGTCCAATTCTATTGCATCGTTAGAACAGCAATCAAAATTCGGGAAGATCATTCTTGTGATGGCGCTTACTTTTTTATTTTTCATTTTAACGGCTGCTATTTTCACCATCTGTGCAGTGTACCTTTTTCCTGTTTCAGGGGTTTCAGGGAGTTCTGAGATGATTACGGAAGCTGCCAGTGAAGAAAGCTGGGGGAATAGAATTGTGAGTTTTTTCACGGTGGGAGAATTTACTGCTCTTTTTTCGAGACAAAATATGCTTGCCCTTCTTATTTTTGCTTTTATGACAGGCTTTGCAGCCAGAAAGACAGGTGAAAGCGGACAGGCATTCAGAACATTTATTGCATCGGGATATGAGGTAATGAAAGAGCTACTTCTATTAGTAATGAAGCTTGCTCCGATTGGTCTGGGTGCGTACTTTGCCTATCAGGTGGCAACGTTAGGACCACAGCTTTTTGGGTTTTATGCTAAGCCTTTAGGATTATATTATGTAGCAGGAATTATTTATTTTCTGGTATTCTTTTCTATTTATGCATTTATGGCGAATGGACAGAAAGGAGTTAAAAGCTTTTGGAGTAATGCTATTTACCCTTCCCTTACAGCAATAAGTACTTGTAGCAGTTTTGCAACAATGCCAGCGAATCTGCAGGCAGCTTCGAAAATCGGAATTCCCAATTCGATTGCCAATCTGGTAATTCCTATTGGAACTACTCTGCATAAAAACGGATCTTCCATGTCTTCTATTATCAAAATCTATGTAGCATTTCTGATTATCGGGAAAGACTTCTTTGATCCATCTAATCTTTTATTGGCTTTAGGTATTACTGTCTTTGTAAGTATTGTAGCGGGTGGAATTCCCAATGGAGGATATATTGGTGAAATGCTGATGATTTCAGTGTATAAATTACCGCAAGAAGCCATTCCGGCTGTAATGATTATCGGAACACTGGTAGATCCTTTAGCAACTGTTTTAAATTCTGTAGGAGATATTGTCGCAGCTATGTTTGTGAACCGGTTTGTAAAAGTCACCTGATTTTAAGGTAAAGACTATTCACTTCTTTGTACGGGTTCCAGATTTTCATATTCTTCAGTAGTAAAAAGCCTGTATTGTACTTTAAATGTTTTCCCTAAAGGAGTTTCCAGCGAAAATCCTCCGGGACCAAATCCGTCAGTAACATCGAGTGTAAAATGAGAATATTTCCAGTATTCAAACAGGTCGCGATCTATCCAGAATTCGTGTCCGTTGATGGTTCCTATCATGGCATCATTCATTCTTGGGAAAAAACCTCCTTTTTCGAAGCATTGCGGTTGGGTACCTTCGCAGCATCCGCCTGCCTGATAAAACATCAGAGCACCGTATTTGTTTTCAAGCTCCTGAATAACTTCAAGTGCTTTTTCTGTTGCAGACAGTCTTGATACTTTTTCTTTCATTGTTTTTTCTTTTTCAAATTTAAATTTTATCAATTCCGATAATAAAAGACCCGGCAAATGATTTTGCCGAGTCCTGTCTCTCATTGTTTAATTTGAGTTTGCAATATCCAATACGATTCTTCCGTCAATCTGACCTTTTTTCATTTTGTCAAAAACATCATTGATATCTTCTAATTTGGCTGAAGTGACTGTTGCTTTTACCAACCCTTCATTGGCAAAGTCAAGAGCTTCCTGTAAATCTTTTCTTGTTCCTACAATAGAACCTCTTACGGTGATTCTTTTTAAAACGGTTTCAAAAATCGGAAGTTCAAATGATCCTGGCGGAAGTCCGTTAAGAGCAATGGTTCCTTTTCTTCTTAAAACATCTATTCCTTGTTTGAAAGCAATAGGTGAAACTGCTGTAATCAGCGCGCCATGCATCCCGCCTACTTCTTTATGTAAATATTCTCCGGGATCTGTATTTTTTGCATTTACGACAAGATCTGCCCCAAGTTTTTTGGCTAAATCCAGTTTGTCATCTGCTACATCAATGGCTGCCACATGCATTCCCATAGCTTTTGCATACTGAACTGCCACATGTCCCAATCCGCCGATTCCTGATATTGCTACCCATTCTCCCGGCTTTGTTTCTGTTTCTTTTAATCCTTTATAAACGGTTACTCCGGCACATAAGATGGGAGCAATTTCCAAAAAGTTAACATTTGATTTCAGGTGACCTACATATCTTGAATCTGCAATAACATATTCTGCAAAACCACCATCTACACTATAACCGCCATTTTTTTGAGCTTCACAAAGAGTTTCCCAACCTGTTATACAATAATCACAGCATCCGCAAGCGCTATACAGCCACGGAACACCTACAGCATCTCCTTCTTTTACAAAAGCTTCGGGTCCGCAGGCTACTACAATTCCTACTCCTTCGTGTCCCGGGATAAGAGGCATTTTAGGTTTTGCGGGCCAATCGCCATCTACTGCATGTAAGTCTGTATGGCATACACCACAAGCAATCACTTTCACAAGAACTTCATATCTTCCTGGTTCTCTTACAGGTACTTCTTCGATTTTCAGGGGTTGTCCGTAGCCCTGAACTACGGCAGCTTTCATTGTTTTTGGGATCATATTTTATTTTTTAATTCAGTTTTTTATGGGATAATAGTTTCCTGCTCATCCGCTGTATTCCGGATAAGACTGATATTCTCTGCGTGAGGGATAGTAAGGGTGGCGAGGAACGAGCCGGTGCGGAATGCAATGAAGCACCGAAATGAAATGGAGCCCTGCATAGCCCGACCGGTTTGCCCTGGAATAAGCCAAGGCAATCGGGCACGTCCTAAAATTTAATATTAAAAGAAACCTAACTTGTTTTTGTTATAAGAGATCAGCATATTTTTGGTCTGACGATAATGATCGAGCATCATTTTATGATTTTCTCTACCAATTCCAGACTGCTTGTAACCACCGAAAGGTGCTCCAGCCGGATATGAATGATATTGATTCACCCAAACTCTTCCCGCTTCAATCTGACGCGGAATATTATATAGCTGATGGGCATCTCTGGTCCATACTCCTGCTCCAAGCCCGTAGATGGTATCGTTAGCTATTTTCACAGCTTCGTCTTCATCTTTAAAGGTTGTGAATGCCAGCACCGGACCGAAGATTTCTTCCTGGAAGATTCTCATTTTATTGTTCCCTTTGAAAATGGTTGGCTGAATGTAGAATCCGTCTTCAAGATCATCTCCTAAGTTGTTTACAGCACCACCTACCAATACTTCAGCTCCTTCCTCTACTCCAAGTTGGATATAAGAGAGAATTTTATCTTTCTGAATCTGAGAAGCCTGTGCTCCCATCATTACAGTTTTGTCTAATGGGTTCCCTACCTTGATAGCTTTCACTCTTTCTACCACTCTTTCTATAAATGCATCTGCGATATCTTCTTGTACTAAAAGTCTTGATGGACATGTACAAATTTCTCCCTGATTAAGGGCAAAAAGAACAGCTCCTTCAATGGCTTTATCAAGGAATTCATCATCTGCATCCATTACTGAATTGAAGAATACATTCGGTGACTTTCCTCCCAATTCTAGGGTAACAGGGATGATATTTTCTGTTGCATACTGCATTACTAATCGACCTGTAGCCGTGGAGCCTGTAAATGCTGCTTTAGCAACTTTAGGGTTTGTCACTAGTGCTCTTCCCAACTCAGCACCGAAGCCGTTAACAATATTTATAACGCCGGCAGGTAGTAAGTCTCCAACCAATTCCATTAAAACCATAATGGAAACAGGGGTACTTTCTGCAGGCTTCAATACGACGCAATTTCCAGCAGCCAATGCCGGAGCCAGCTTCCAAACTGCCATCAGAATAGGGAAATTCCAAGGGATAATCTGTGCTATTACTCCAAGTGGTTCATGAACGATAAGAGAAACGGTATCTTTATCCAATTCATTATGCGATCCTTCTTCTGCACGAATGACAGAAGCAAAGTATCTGAAATGATCGATTGCCAATGGCATATCTGCTGCCAAAGTTTCTCTTACTGCTTTACCGTTGTCTATAGTTTCTACGGTAGCAAGATATTCTAGGTTCTGCTCAATTCTGTCTGCGATTTTGTTCAGGATGATGCTTCGCTCTGTAGATGAAGTATTTTTCCAGGTTTGAAATGCTTTTTCTGCAGCATCTACAGCTAGCTCCAAATCTTCTTTGGTTGAATGGGCAACCTGAGTGAAATTTTTACCATCAACAGGTGAAACCACATCAAAATATTGTCCTTTAACTGGAGGTGTAAATTCCCCCCCAATATAGTTATCATATCTGCTTTTAAACTCCGGACGCTGTAAAAGTGTTGCCGATCTTGGTTCTGTAAGTGTGCTCATAGTATTCTTATTTTATTTTTTCGATAATGCCAAATTACATGCAGATGCTTCAAAAAATATAGCACAATCGTATAAAAAAAGTGCAAAATCGTCTTACGATATGAATTTTATCATTTTATTAACAGCAACATAGGCTTGGATTTTATATATTTGAAATACTGGTTTCCTTAATTTTTTTAGAAATGAATAACGATAGAAAGCTTTTATTAGATACTCCTAAATTGACACACGAAAAGCAACTATTGAGGCTGGTTGAAAACCAGACTACATTCAATATGAACAATTGTGAATTCAGCATTTATGAAACACACAAGGCTGCTTTTGGGGTAGAGCTTCATTTTGAAAATATTGCATTCACGGCTATGCTAAGAGGTAAAAAGCATATGAAGCTGGATAACAAAACCAACTATTTTGATTATTTGCCGGGTGAAAGTATTTTAGTTGCTCCCGGAGAAACTATGGTTATTGATTTCCCGGAAGCTGATGAAACGGCTACCCAATGTATTTCTTTAAGTCTTAATCCTGATTTTATAGAAGATTCTCTTAATTATCTGAATTATAATCTCCCTAAGGTAGATGAATCTTCCCAGTGGAATATTCAACTGGATGAGTATTTTCTTTTTAATAATCAGGCGCTGGCTTCTGCCACAAATAATATTATGAGGATTGCTATGGACGATAATTCTCAGAAGGATATTATGGCAGATTTTGCACTTAAAGAGCTTTTAATAAGGCTCATGCAGACACAGGCAAGAAGTCTGGTCGAAAAGAATATTATAAAGAATAAGTCCAGAATAGGCTTTGTGGTGGATTATATTAAAAGAAATCTCCATCAGAAATTATCTATTGAGAGTATTGCCAAACTTGCTTATGTGAGTAAATCCAACTTTTTTAAAATGTTCAGGGATGAGCTGGGGATCTCTCCAAATGACTTTATTCTACAGGAAAGAATCAATAAGGCTAAGGAATTGCTGGCGGGGCAAAACAGCATTAAAGAGACTGCTTTTCAGACAGGTTTTTCTGATACCAATTATTTTACGAGAGTTTTTAAGCAGCTGGTTGGGATTACTCCTAAAAACTATCAGATCAATCTGTTTATTCAAAATAATAATACGCATTAATGATACAAAAAAACCCCTGAAGTAAACTTCAAGGGCAATTTTAAGTATGTTAACAATGACTAGTAGTAACCGTCATTTTGTTCCATATTCGGGTTTGCGGACATTTCCTTAATTGGAATAGGTAGAATATATCTGTAATCACCATTCTTAAGGTTCTTAACCGGGATAATATCGTCGGTATTGTTTCTGTCCATTTCAACATTAGCTTTTGCAGCAAGTCTTCTTAGGTCAATAAAACGGTGTCCTTCAAGAGCTAATTCAACTCTACGTTCTTTCAGGATATCTTCGTAAGCTGCTTGAGTATTAGAATAAGTAGGCGTTACTGCTGCGTTTGCATAGTTTCTAGCTTCTCTTACTTTCTGAATCAAGTCGTGTGCTGTTGAAAGGTTTCCTGCAGCTACTTCAGCTTCAGCAAGAATAAAATACATCTCTGATAATCTGAAAACTTTAACATCATTTCTGGTAGATGTACTTGTTTTCCCAGGATATTTATCAATTACCAATGCATCTTTTCTTGTATTTCCAGCTGTTGCACTAGCATAATCAGCTTTCGCATCTGAAGAAGGGTCTACATAAGCATATTTTCTGATATCTCCTGGTGTATTTTTGAAGATGTTATATAAGTTTCTCCCCCAGAACCACATTGGTGTTCCTTTAAGGTTAGAATTATTGGTATTCCATCTTGATCCCATAGATCCACCTGCTCCTAAAGGAAGTCTGTTTAGTGAGAATATAACTTCACCGTTATCACTATCTGCCCACATTCTTCTATATGGATTGAAAGAACCTCCTGCAATACCATTTCCGTTTGTAGCATCAATTCCTCCATAGAATGCAATATTCCAATTTTTAGTTACTGGCTCTGTAAATTTTCCAGAATTAAATGGATTACCGCTTGCATCTTTAACTACAGTATTTATTCCCTCGATAGGCATTGCAGCTGTAAGAGATAATCCAGATTCAGTAATTACTGCTTGTGCATATTGCTTAGCTAATGCTGTCTCACCTCTATAAAGGTTAAAACGAGCAGCAACAGCGTTTACAAAGTTCTTATCAACGAAATATCTCATTGGATTTTTAGCACCTCCTAAAATACCTCTTGCATAATCTAAATCAGCATTAATGAAGTCATAAACATCCTGATTTTTTACTCTAGGTAGCTGAACATCCGTAGAAGGAACGTCTTTTACAAGCATAACTCCTAACGCATTAGCATCTTTCATATCTTTAGAAAAATATGCTTCAAGCTGTACGTAGCAATAAGCTCTTATGGCTCTAGCCTGTGCAAGAATTTCATTATATGTTTGCTTCTCTTTGTCTGAAGTAGGTGTAACTTTCTTAGCTCCTTCAAGAAGTCTGTTTACTCTATTGATTACTTTATAGTGATTTAACCAAATCCCGTCACTTGAAGCAGTACTTACAGTTCCACCAGTAACCACAGGGCTTGCAGCATCAAGGAAATGTCTGTGTAGTGCATATTCCTGTCCGCCACTTCCTGATCCAGGCTTTACTTCATCTGTAAAAACAGCAGTAAAATAGATCTCATCGATAGGATCTAGCTGAGCATATATAGATCCATTCAGAACTTCACTTAAATTAGCAACACTTGTATATAAATCTTGTTCCTGTAACTCTCCTGCCTGCTTGATATCAAGAGCATCCTGGCAGCTGTTCAATGTAAATGCTGCAGAAGATAAAGTAGCTACAATTAAGACTGTATTTATAATTCTTTTCATAATCTTTCTATATTAAAAATCAACATTTAAACCTACTGATACGGTTTTTGGGTTAGGGTATACGTTTAGTGAATACGTAGTAATTGGTTCCGGATCAAATCCTTTCCATTTTGTCCAAGTATAAAGGTTTTCAGCCTGAACAAAAACTTTGATACCTCTTACCGGTAGCTTCCCTAATTGGTTTTTGTTAAATGTATATCCTAAAGAGATATTCTTAAGTCTTATAAAATCTGATCTGTGCAGGAATCTGTCTGAAGAACCTAAACTAAGGTTAGAAGCCTCTAGTGATGGTACGTCAGTATTCTTGTTCTGAGGAGTCCAAGCATCTAAAAGATCAGCAGAAAGGTTTCTGTTTGCTGCTGCATTCGGATCCATTACCCAAGAATATAAGTTGTCATAGATCCATCCTCCTTGTTGGAAAGAGAATAATGTATCTAGGAACCAACCTTTGTGTTGTAAATTAAATCCAAAACCTCCAGTGAACTTTGCATATCTTGATTTCCCTGTTAATCTTCTGTCTCCAGCTGTAGGAGCCTCAGTGATATTCCCATTCTTATCAAGGAACTGTAGATTTCCGTTTTCAGAATTCACACCAAGGTATGGATATAACTGATATTGACCTGCAGGACCTCCAATAGCATGTACTACATCACCAGCTAAGTTTTCGCTGGACATGGAAACAATCTTGTTAGAGTTGTATGCACCATTCGCGAAAATAGATAGTTTGGTATTTTCAGTTTTGATTGCGTTATATCTGATCAAACCTTCAATACCTTTGTTATCAAGGATTCCATCATTACCTCTGATTGAATAGTAACCGGTAGCTGAAGATTTCTGAAGATCGTTGAACATTCTTGATGTTCTTTTCTGATAGTAATCTACACTACCTTCAAGAATTCCTTTGTAGTTATAATCAACTCCAATGTTAGTTTGTTTTACCTGCTCCCACTTTAAGTAAGGGTTTGACAGGTTAACAAAGTTATAACCTAACATATTCTGGTATCCTGAGTAACCGTTATATAAATCAAGGAAGTTATTTGGAAGTAATGCCAATGGGTTCGCATTATCTGATGCAATTCCTAAATTCTGGTTACCTGTAGTACCAATGGAAGCTCTCAGTTTAAGCAATCTGAATCCAGAATTTGCCATGAAGCTTTCTTTGTCAATATTCCATCTTGCAGCTACTGACCAGAAAGTTTCCCATCTGTTTGTAGGTAAGAAACGGTAAGATCCATCTCTTCTTATCACCCCACTTACTCCATATTTATCTTGGAAATCATAGTCAATAGTTCCAAAATAAGCTAATGTACCTGCATTTGTTCTTGTAGCAGTTGCAGAAGGTCTGTACAAGTTCGGGGTATCTGGGTTAAATGGAATATAACCTGTTCCTGCACCAAATTCCCACTGTAAAGGATTCAATCCATTTTGTCTTTGAGTAGTAGAGCTTACATGAGCTTTGATATAATCCATGTATGCTGCTGCACTAATAGTATGATCTCCAAAAGACTTATTGAATGAAATATTTGTAATACTGTTGAATGTTAAATCCTGTGTATTTGTAAATTCTTCACTACCTCCATAAGTAGCCTGATCACTAGCAGCTACACTGTTTGAAAGGTATCCAAGAGGTGATCTTGCAAAAATTCTTTTATATTCTTTATACTCAATACCTGTTCTGTTTCCAATACTTAGGTAATCTGTAATTTTATAATTTACATTGGCATTGGCAGAGATACTTAATTCTGTAAATCTGTTTCTAATACCACCGTTGATATTGTCCTGAAGAATCCATTGTCTGCTGGCAGCAGTATCTCCTCCTACAGCATTGAATAAATCACGTCCATTCGCATATGGAGAAGGTGCAATATATGGTCTTGAAAGAACACCCCCGAATAATGGGTTTTGAAGGGTATTGTTAGCAATTCCAGAGTTTGTTTCATCATCCAACTGATTTCTCTTAGAATATCCTAAACCAATGATAGTACCGAAAGTCAGTTTCCCATCTTTAGATTTACCATTCATGTTATTTCTTAAAGTAAATCTTTTGAAATCAGTAGATTTCACAGTACCTTCACTGTCTACGTATCCTAGAGAGAAAAAGTTATTGATGTTTTCTCCACCTCCAGTAATGGAAAGGTTATGCTGCTGAGAAATACCAATACGGGTAAATTGTTTACTCCAATCAGTGTCTGTATCAAAATTGTTGATCTGATCTCTTGTTAATTCATTCCCTCTACCAGTTTGTAAAGTTTTTTGAATATGTAACAACTGTTGAGCATTAGACATGTTGTACTTAGTATCAGGTAACTGACTGAAAGATGTCAAAGCATCATAAGATACTTTTAATCCTGAGTTAAATTTACCTCCTTTTGTAGTAATTACAACAACACCGTTTGCAGCTCTGTTACCATAGATAGCAGTTGCCTGAGCATCTTTCAGAATACTGAAAGTATCAATATCATAAGAGTTCAGGTTTCTGAACTGAGATCCTGAAGTAATAACTCCGTCAATAACATATAATGGGTCTGTAGAACCATTAAGGGAGCTTGTTCCTCTAATCAGGATATTAAATTTTCCAGAACCTGGAGAACCAGATGCTGAGTTAACCACGATACCAGGAGCTGTTCCTTGAATCGAGTTTAGTACCGAGATATTCGGTCTATTTTCCAAGGTTTCAGAACCAACTGTTACCGAAGAAGTTGTAGTTTTAGCTTTTGTAGCTGTTTTACTATATCCTAGTACAACTACTTCCTCAATTTTAGTCTCTTTGTCCTTACCGTTCTTAGAGTCTTTTTCTTGAGCTAACACAGCCTGACCTGTAAAAAACAGAACCCCTGCTGTCAAAACACGCAATTTCACATTCATATTAACAGATTTTAATATATTCAAGAGGACAAATATGTTAATAAATATTAGCAACATCAATTTATTAAAAGGCTAAAAGCGCTTACCAGAAAGGGCATATCCGCATTGAACAGAAAAAAACAATAAAGAAAAACGATAATTACATTTAAAATTTTAACAAAAAATAAAGCATTTCAAACATTAAGGGAATTTTAATAAATATTAAAATAAAAATCAAAGTCCATTAATTAACCAAATACAACGAAAAATATAAACCAAAATAAATAATATAAGTTAAAAATATAAAACAAACCATTGTATAATTTTAGTTAAAATGAAGCCAAAAAACACTGCATTTTATGGAAAATATATTAAAATAGACTATTTAAAAAACAAAAAGACTGCCTTAAAAGACAGTCTTACTGAAGTTAAAATTAAAAATTTGTTAATATGTTATATTATAAATTCAGCTTAAACAACACGTTTTTTTAAGTAAATTTTTCATTATTTACGGTTAATTGAATTGTATTTTTCACTATAACTCAATTACCTTTTTAAGCTAACCTAAATATTCATTTTTTACCATCCCGGGTTTTGCTGTGAAGCAAGTGTAGGATTGTTTACTACCTCATCATTTGGAATAGGCCAAAGGATTCTGAAGTCTGTTTTTGGAATCATTGCCACTCCTAAAGGTCCTGTATATGGAGTTCCTAGTGTAAAGGAAGCAGCTGTAGGCATTCCGTTTGCCATTTTAGCAGGTATACCAGGAGTTGGTACCAAATCATCATAAAGTAATCTATGAATATCTCCCCATCTCATCCCTTCGCCCAAGAATTCAATTCTACGTTCTGTAATGATCGCATCCACAAGTGCTGTAGCATTTGCAAATGATGATGATGTATATGCCTGAGTTGCAGGATTAGCCAATGATCTGTTTCTTACTTTGTTTAATAATTCTAGTGCAGCTGCGCTATTTCCTAATCTTGCATTAGCTTCTGCCATTGATAAAACCACCTCAGCGTATCTCATGATTGGAGCTCCATCTGATAAGTTCGTAACATCTTTATACTTATTAACGAATTTAACCCCTGAAGCAGCTGTTCTTACCATCAAAGTATCTCTTCTTCTTTTATCATCAACCAACCATTTAGAGTTTCTCCAGATAATAGGACTGATACATACTAATGATCTGTCATTATACATTGATGCCAACCCAGCATTAGTTCCAGGATTAGTATTTGCAGAGTTTTCAATAGTAAAGATAGATTCTGTATTATTATAGTTATTAGCTACAATAAATGGAACCTCCGGAGTTAAAGTAAGAGTATATGCAGCTCCCAACTTCGCACCTTCATCAAGCACTTTTTGCCAATTTCTCATATTAAGATAAGCACGAACTTTCAAAGCAATAGCCGCTTCTTTAGTAGCTCTGGTAATTTTAGCATTACCATTTCTTGTTCCTTTACTTGCGGTAAGCGTTTCTGCCAAATTTAAATCAGCCAAAATTTTAGCATATGTTTCTGCGACTGTACCTCTTCCTACTTTAAGTCCCTCTTCAATAGCTGCCGGAGTATTAATAGCAGTCGTACGATAAGGTATTCCCGGGTGACTTGCATCACTTGTAAAATTATATGGACGTGAAAAATGTTTCAATAATTCCAGATGGGCTAGTGCTCTTAAGAAATACATTTCTCCTAAATAATTATCACGCACTGCAGGTTTGATCACTCCTGTTTCGCCTGCTTTTTTTACTCCTTCGATTGTAATATTTGCTTTATTCACCAATCCATAACCATTCACCCAATAATGAGAGTTATTAGGAGAACCTCCATCATAAGTTGCCGTATAAGTAAGCTGATAAAATGTTGCTGTGTTCACCATATCTTCTCCACGTACATCATTCTGCTCTGTATATGCCGCTCCAAAAACGTATCCTCTAGGGGTGTTAGCCGCATCAGGTGCTGTTTTATAAACTCCATTCTGTGCAGCATTATAAACTCCTATAATGGCAAGATCTACATTTACCGGAGTGGTAAAAGCAACATCTTCATAGATATTATTGTAAGGTTGTAAATCTAAGGTATCAGCCTCTGAACAAGATCCTATCATTGCCATTACTAATGATGCTGATAAAACTGATAATCCCCTTTTTATTATATTATTTTTCATTGTTATCTTAATTTTATAGTGAAACATTAAAGCCCATACTGAATACTCTCTGACGAGGAGTTCCATTGAAATCCACTCCTGCATTTTCCATTTCCGGATCAAGACCTTTATATTTAGTAATAATGAATGCATTCTGAGCCTGGAAGTAAACTCTTAAGCCCCTAACTCCAACATTCTTCAAAATATCTTTAGGGAAATTATATCCTAAACTGATCACATCAAACTTTACAAAACTTCCATCTTCTAAAAATCTCGAAGAGGCATTACTCGTAAGGTTAGTAAGCGTATTATCTGCAAAATACAATTTTGGCGTCAACCCATCTCCTGGATTAGACGGACTTTGCCATCTTCCTAAAATTTCAGTTGAGTTATTATTAAAGTTTAAAGTCATCAAATCTCTTCTGGTAGCATTAAAGATCTTATTTCCACCACTATATCTCACGGTAGTTCCTAGATCAAAGTTGTAAAATCTGAACTTTAAACTTACTGCTCCAAAATACTTTGGTAACGAATTTCCTAACACCTTCTTATCAGACTGTGCTAAGATTGATGACTTACTTATATCATTAGGATTAGAAGGATCAAATACTGCATAAACACCTTTTCCTACTACCCCCTGTACTAAACTTCCATCAGCTTTATAGTAAACTGGATTCCCGTTCGCTGCATTTACTCCCCAATATTCAAATCCATAGATAGATCTTAAAGATTCTCCTACTCTAATGATATTGTTTGCACTGGAAAAAATGTCTGCATTATTGTTTGCAAGAGCCAAAACCTTATTACTCATTAATGTAAGGTTAGCATTCACATCCAATCCAAAATTTTCAGTATTGATAACATTGTAATCCACGGAGAATTCAAATCCTTTATTCTTCATATCTCCGATGTTTTTAAAGATACTATTATTTGGAACCCCAAGAGATGGAGCTAACGGAGCCTCAATAATCATATCTGAAATCTTGTTTTCAAAATAATCAAAAGTAAATTTCAATTTATTTTTAAGCAATGATACATCCAATCCGTAATCATACTTGTGACTCGTTTCCCATCTTAAATCCGGATTATAAATCTGAGAATACGCAACACCTGTGTAATCTGCATACTTATAGTTACTGAACAATCCTAAATAGGGATAGTTACCAATATCCGTATTACCTACCTTAGCATAAGAAGCTCTAAGCTTAAGATCAGAAACTATGTTTTCAAGCCCTTGCATGAAATTTTCTTTACTTACTGTCCATCCTACGGATACTCCTGGGAAGTTACCCCATTTATTTTTCATTGGTAATGAAGAAAGACCATCCCTTCTGATAGACGCTTGTAGGAAATATTTTCCTGCATAGTTATAGTTAAATCTTCCAGCATATGATAAAATTCCTTGCTCTGTGATCCCTCCTCCTGATTGTGGAGTTCCTACAGAACTTGAAATAATCCCATTATTGAAGAAAGGTGTAGACAAGTTTGTTCCACCTCCATAGAAACTTTGCAGTTTTTGTTTCTGATATTCATATACAGCTACAGCAGTAATCGTATGCTTTTCAGCAAAGGTTTTATTGAATGTTAAGATGTTTTGAATATTTCCTCTTAGATAATCAGAGAAGTCATTTCTGATATATCCGTTTGATCCACGTCCGTCACCATGTACAGGATTCCAATAAACAAATCCTTTTGTTTGAGATTGGTCAACACTCACCTGAAATCTATAATTCAGGAATGGATATAATCTTATGTCTGAATAAAGAGATCCTATCAATCTGTTTACACTAGATCTCATTTTATTATTATTAAGCGCATACACAATATTTGTAATATTATCACCGGCTAATAATGTATTTTGCCATCTTCCTACTACCCTTGGATCGATAGCATCAATATTATATCCTGTAGGATGATTTGGATTAAAGATAGGTGTATTTGGCAACTGTTTAATTGCGTTATAAATATTTCCAGAAAGCGAAGAAGCTCCTGTATTCAAACCTACATAATCCGTTTTTGTAAAACTAAGGTTTGTTCCGATTTTCATCCACTCGAACGCCTGATGATCTACATTTGCTCTTGTAGAAAATCTTTGCATTTCGTTAGGAATCGCAACTCCTTCCTGTTTTGTATATCCGATAGATGTGTAGTAATTAGATTTACCAAACGACCCTGATGCAGACAATGTATTATCCGTCTGAAAAGCTGCAGATCTTAAAACCGCTTTCTGCCAGTCCGTATTATATTCTGTTCCGAATGCTACAGCACTTTGCCCTGCATTCGCTCTTTTTTCATTCGAAATTGCAATAAAATCAGGAGTCTGAAGTAAGTTATACAAACCAACCGGCATTGCATACCCAGCATAGTTACTGAAATTCAAACTTAATCGTCCCCCTTTTCCTTTTTTAGTAGTAATCAATACTACCCCATTAGCAGCTCTTGAACCATAAATAGCGGTGGAAGCACCATCTTTTAAAACTTCAAAAGATTCAATATCATTAGGGTTAATATCACCCAGTCCATTCGTAGAAGTTTGTCCTCCAACGTCTCCTGAGAAGATTGGAATACCATCAACAATATACAACGGTGATGTACCCGAAGTAATAGATGCAATCCCTCTGATTCTCACTCTTGGTGGTTCCCCTAAGATACCAGTAGCACTTGTGATCTGCACTCCGGCAGCCTTACCTGCAAGCTGTTGTTCAAAACTCGGAGCTGCAATATTGGAAACATCTGCAGCCTTAATAGACGTTACAGCACCCGTAACTTCTTTTTTCTTCTGCGTTCCATATCCCACAACAACAACTTCATCAATTTCTTTCGTAGAAACTGTGTCTTTTTTTACCTTTTGTGCCATAAGACCTTGCCCTATAAAAAACAGGACTCCGGCACTTAGCACAGATAATTTTCCATTCATATTAACAAATTTTAAGATATTCCGATGACAAATATGTTAATAAGAACTAAGAGTTTCAAATTATAAAATACTAATAAAACGTTTGTTTAAGTTAAAAATATCCATTAAAATATAAATATTAATACATATTATAAATATAAATTAAATAAAATAAAAAAGAATACGCAAACAATTTAACTTTAACAGAATTTTAACAACAATTAAAAAATCATTCACATTACATTAAAAAATAAAAATAGATTAAAAATTTAAACTAAATAATAAATTTAGTAGTAAAATATTCAAAAATAAACATCTCATTTTTTCATAAAAAACACCAAAATGATGAAAAATAATTAAATATAACCCCCAAATATTCATAAAAAAACAAAGCATTCCGCAAAATGGAATGCTTTTTATAAATAAACATAAAATATATTAATCTTGATAATTATAATATCGAGCGCCATTCAAAACAGGATTATTGGTTTCTATAAAAGTAAGACCAAATCCTTTGTAACCGGGATTCACAGACTGTTCCAGTTGTTTTCTGTGAAGTTTTTCGTAGGTTTCAAAATCCACACCAGTTCTATTCTTCATGTTTTCAAATAAATTCCACTTATCCACTACTGTTTTCCATTTATCTGAAATTTTTCCTGCAAATACTTTAGATTTCGAACCGCTACCATATCCAAAGAAGCCAATTTCTTTTCCTGACAGATCTTCTCCCTCATTAAAAGAAGTCTGTAAACCGGAAAGAAACGCCATAAAAATAGAAGCGGTATACATATTTCCAATCTCTGATGAAGCACGTTGAGTTCTTTCTATTTTTTGATTGATAAGCTGAAGATAGTTTTCAGATTTTGCAACAGCTTTTTGCTCATCCGGAGTTCCATAAGGAAGTTCATTTTCAAGACTGTAAATCTCTGTAAAAACTCTTTTACCATGAAAAGCATAAGGAAGATGGAAGACAATATAACGCCATTTATCATAAGGCTTTTCTTCTCCTGTAATTTCTTTATAGTGCTGATATGCTTCTCTAATCCTGTCCTGATAACACTGATTAGAATACTGCCCATCAAAAACCGGCTCATCTGTAAAGACTTCTATTTTATCAGGGAATGCTTCCGGTGCACCGCTCAAATCTTCTTTTTTATATTGTCTTCTTGGTTTAAAGAAGTCAAAAACACTGTCTGTAGCAACTCCCCAATGGTTTTCAATTTCAAGGAGGTCAGGATTCGAGGAAATCAGTAAAGAAACAGCACCTCCTCCTTGAGTATATTCTCCTGAAGACGCCAATTCATATTTTGCGTAATCACTTGCTATCACAACCGCTTTTTTATCTGGATTCACTCTTACAAAGTCTAAAGCATTATGTAAAGCATCCACAGCTCCGATACATGCAAAAGTCATATCTACCACATCACAGTTTCTGAAGACTCTTTCTCCAAATTCTGCTTCCAAAACTTTTTCAACCATCTGCATTGCATAAGAAGCCGTTGGTTTTGCTGCATCCAAAGCACTTTCCGTACCCAAATAAATTCTTGAAATTTCTCTGGGATTAATAGTATAGTCTTTAATTAATTTCAACAATGCTTCTGCTGCAAAAGTAGCAGCGTCTTCGTGTACATCCGGAAAACCCATTTTATGAAGTCCTAATCCCTTCTCCAGTTTTGCTGGTTCTATACCTCTTTTTTCAGCTAAATCTTTAATTTCCAAATATAAAGAAGGCACATAATAGCTCGCAGCTTCAATTCCAAAACTCATAATTTTCTAAATTTTAAACGAATTTATGAAAGATAACGCAAAAAACAACGGTAAAAATCACTGATTTTTGTAACATTATCAAAATTCAATAGAGTAATGAGCTTTTCAGAAATTTTCGCATCACATAAAAAAATAAAGCCGACAGATTTGCCGACTTTAGATTATTTATCTTAAATATACTATTATTTATAATTTTCAATTGCTTTATTTAAAGCATCAATCTGTTTATTAATACTTGCAGCGTTTTGTGGATTTTGCTTCAGTAATTCCATTTTCTTTCCTAAACCGTCTTTCAGCATTTGCACGATCATCATTTTAGCTTGAGGATTATCTCCCATTTGATTTTTTGCATACCCTACAATCTTGGTAATGCTTTCAGTAGCTTTTAAATTATCTGAAGTCATAATCCAATTGTAGCCATCTTCCGCCGATTTTCCTAATTCTGGATTCTGGAATTTAATAAACGGATAAAATGCAGCAAGCGGAGCAATGTTTGACATTTGAGAAGTCACTTTATTCTTTACGATAATTGGTAATAACTGTGCCTGTAATTCATCAGAAGCACCTTCCAAATCAATTTTATCAGCCAGAGCATTTGCTTTTGAAGGATCAACGGTGATAAGAGCTCCTAAAGAGTTTCCTTTTACTGCATTGGAAACCGCACCTACTCCTTTTTCAAAAATCGGAAGATACTTTTTATCTTTAGTTTTGGCTAAAGCAGAGATTGCAGCAGCCTGCGTTAATGTTTTAGGATCATTCGTTGCCAGTTTTTCAACGTCAGCTCCTAGCGCTTTCATCTGTTCAGGATTGGAAAGATCCATTAGCTCTAAAGCCTTAATTCTTATTCTGAAGAACGGATCTTTTAATGCAGCTGCTAATAATTTTGTTGCAGCTGGATTTTTCCCCACTTGATCTTTAATTCCCGTTAAAGCAACATATCTGCTTTTAAATTCTTTAGAATTAGTAAACTGCATCAGGTTTTGCTCGGGAGTTTTCGTATCTGTGATATCAGCTAAAAGAACTCCGTCTGCATTGATATTAACCAAATCTGGAGTTTTGGAAACATCAAAACTGAATGTATTTTTCTCATCTGCATTTACCCAAACATTATATCTTTTAGGTTTTCCGTTATCATAGACATCAATGGCAAGTGGAAACTGGAATGGTTGCTCCTGAGTTTGGTTTACCGTTACAGTCACTTGCTTCTTCATTGGTTCAAATGCTGTTGAATAATTAATCTTCGGGTTACCACTTCCAAAATACCATTGATTGAAGAACCAGTTCAAATCTTTCCCTGACACTTTTTCAAAAGAAAGTCTCAATTGATGAGCTTCTGCATTTTGATACTCGTTTGTTTTCAGATAATCATTCATTCCGGCAAAGAAAGCATCATCACCAAGGTAATTTCTTAACATATTAAGAATTCCGCCACCTTTCTGATAGGTTACAAGATCAAATACGTCTTCACGGGATTCATAATTGAATCTTACCAGATTTTTCTTAAAATCGTTCGGATTATGAAGATACATATTTACGTCTGACATCAAATGATAATCCGCCTGGTCTTTTCCGTACTTATATTCATTCCAAAGATATTCTGAATAGTTAGCAAATGATTCATTTACTGTAAGATTACTCCAGCTTTCTGCGGTAACCAGGTCACCAAACCAATGATGGAATAATTCGTGAGCAATAGTATCTTCCCATTTATTTTCATCGATAAGCTGTCCCGGCTTTTGAAGAATATCACTTCCGTGAAGAGTTGCCGTTGTATTTTCCATCGCACCACTTACGTAGTTTCTTCCGGAAATCTGTGCATATTTCGCCCATGGATAATCATAATTCATTTTCTTGGAGAAAAACTCGATCATTTCAGGAGTATTTCCGTAGATCTGTTTTGCGTAAGGTTCATATTCCTTTTCAATATAATAATCTACAGCAATATTTTTCCACTTATCTTTTACTATAGCATACTCTCCTACTCCCATGAAGAAAAGATAAGTGGAATGTCTTTTATCCATCACCCAATGATCTGTTCTCAGACCGTTGGATTCTTTTTGAGAAGTTTTTAAAACTCCATTGGAAAGCGTCACATATTTATCAGGAACGGTCATATAGATTTCCTGTGTGGTTTTTTGATTAGGTTTATCAATGGTTGGAAACCATGCAGAAGAAGATTCAGTTTCTCCCTGAGTCCAGATCTGTGTTGGCAAATCCGGATCTGTTCCCTGAGCATTAATGAAATAAAGTCCTTTGGCATCATTGATTGCCATACTTCCTTCTTGTTTCACTTCATTCGGGCGGGATGTGTATTTGATATAAACGGTGTAGTCCTGATTTTTCTGATAGGTTTTATCCAGTGTAATCTTTAAAACATCATTTTTATAATCATATTTTAAAGGTGATTTTTTACCATTATTATCAAGTGCTACTTCGTGGATCAGCATTCCTTTTGCATCAAGTGTCAGCTCATTGGTTGGATAGAAATATGGTGAAGCGGTAAGCCATTCTTCTCCGTTCATGTGCTCCTTTTGATAGTCGAAATTCACTTTCAGCTTAGTATGTTTTAGCTCCGTAACTTTGGTATGGGTAGCTCTATATACTTTTTCTCTTCCAGAAGTTTCGGTTTGTGCTGATACATTAGCGGAAAACATAATGCCAAGTATAGCCATTGATAAAATCACCTTTCTCATCTGTCTACTTTATTTTTTTAGGTTTATTTTTTAATTATAATGTCAAAAATATCATTGACAAGGGTTTCGTAGTCTCCTGTTTTCAACTGTTCTTTTGTTTTGGCAAAAGCTTTTTTCAGTTCGCTTTCAGGGTTTTCGTCATCAATAATTTCTGCTGAAGCTACTCCTTTCAGTTGAAGTACGATATTTTTCAGTACTTCGGGGTCTGCTCCTTCTTCGATATTTATTTTTAAAAACTTCATAATTTTTGTGATTGGATTTACAATTCAGCCTTTGGTTAAAGGTTAAATCAAGTTCTTTCAAATTTAAAACTTATTTTAGAAACAATAAACTGATTTCCATCTTTAAAAATTGATTTTCATCTGAAATAGAAGGAATTTGGACAATTTATCCCTGAAAACACAAAACTTCCACCTTTTGAATGTTTACTTTATTCTGGTTATTATTCCGTTTTTGTAAAGAAATACAATATTACAGTCAGTCTTTCTTTCAATATTGTAGACATGAATTTTATGGGGATCAATACCATTCATCTGAGATAACATCGGACTTTCCCAGTTATTGTAAAAAATTGGTTCTCTTAATGTAAAACGAGGATTGTTTTTAAACTCGTTGAAAATATCATATTTCAGACATACCTCTCCGTTTTCAATATGGTTTGATTTAAGAGCTGTATTTAATTTTGTGAATATTTCATTATTAAACTGAACGGCATAAGACCAGGAATTTTTCACACTAAGATTCGTAATAACAAGCAGAAAAGCAATAACTGCGAAAAAAGCACTTGCTATTTTGCTCCCGAATTTTAATTTAACCGATAAATAAACGATTACTGAAACGACAAGAAGAGTATAAAAAAGTCTTATAGCACCCAAATTCCTGTTATCAAAACCGAAAATCGTAGGAATGTAGGATGAAAAAAGGAAAATACTCAGTCCAAACATTATTGAAAGGAAAGATATGAACCCAATCCTTTTATATTCTTTTAATTTACTTTTAAAATCATATCCGGAGAATACTTTATAAGTCACGAATGAGATCAAAAAAGCTGATAGTATCTCTATGACATGAAGATTACGAATATTTAATAAGGCTTTATAGATTCCTACAAACAGATCTTTGAAAAATAATTTCAAAGAAAACACTGCGATCTGAAGAACTCTTTTAAATTCAAAAATTTTATCTACTTCATCTCTTTGATAAGAGTTTACAAATAAAGAAGGTTGAATGATTTTCCTGAAAATTACAATGACTCCCGATGTTAATAATAAAAACAGAATTCTTTTTTTATTGTCTTTAATGAGAAATAGGTTTAAAAGTATAAGCGGAAGAAAGATTTCATAACTCAATATTGAAGCAATAAAAAACAGTGAACTTATGATGATCTTTTCACGAACGTAGATGAAATAAATGCTTAATAAAAAGAAAATTGTCGCCAAATTTGAATTAAGCATAATGGAAGAAAACTGAATACTCGTCCCGATTAAGGAACAAGAATATAATAAAGTAATCAGACTCGCCAGTTCTTTTGAAAACATCTTCTTTGCAATGCAGTAAATCGCGAGTAAAGAAAGTGGAAAAAAAAGGACTCCTAAAAGATAGATATATTCATTAGACTTTGAGAAAAAAATCAACGTTCCTGTGACAATACCTGAAACCGGTCTTGCCGCCATTGTGGTGGAGTCTAAAAAAGAATAGAGATAACTGAAGTAAGACTTTGAAATATGTTTTGATTCGTAGAGTTTACTCAGGTCATCCGTTACAATGATCTTCTCTTTAAAAACGGACAAGCTTATGTAAAGATTGTAAACAATTATTAAGATATTTAAAAATATCAGGTAACTATTGTTTAATTTTTTCTCCATATTATTTTTTCAGAATTTGTGGTGATCAATGAATTCTCACAATCATCAAAAATAATAGAAATATACCAATTACAAAAGGATATAAAAGCTGCGAATCACTTTAAATAGCAACAGGAGCTTTAATCCCTGGGTGCGGATCATAGTTTTCCAGCGTAAAGTCTTCGAAATCGAAATCAAAGATGTTTTTAATTTCAGGATTCAGCTTCATGGTAGGAAGAGGTCTTGTTTCTCTTGAAAGCTGTCTGTTTACCTGCTCAAAGTGGTTGTTGTAAATATGAACATCTCCAAAGCTATGAACATAATCTCCTACTTCAAGATCACAAACCTGAGCGACCATCATCAATAACAATGCATAACTTGCGATATTAAAAGGAACACCAAGGAAAACATCTGCACTTCTCTGGTAAAGCTGCAGTGATAATTTTCCGTCAGCTACATAAAACTGAAATAGTGCATGACAAGGCGCCAATGCCATATTTGGAATTTCTGCAACATTCCATGCAGAGACGATTAATCTTCTTGAATCCGGGTTTTTCTTGATTTGATCAATCACTTCTGTGATCTGGTCTACCACTTTTCCATCAGCTCCATTCCAACTTCTCCATTGTGCACCATAAACAGGTCCTAAATTTCCATTTTCATCTGCCCATTCATCCCAAATCCTTACTCCATTATCTTTAAGATATTTGATGTTGGTATCTCCTTTCAAGAACCAAAGCAATTCATAAATAATGGATTTCAAATGCACCTTTTTGGTGGTTACCAATGGAAAACCTTTAGACAGATCATATCTCAGCTGATACCCGAAAACACTTCTTGTTCCGGTACCGGTTCTATCGGTTTTATCAGTTCCGTTGTCTAAAATATGCTGTAAAAGGTCTAGGTAGTTTTGCATTTTGAGAGAAATTTTGTGGTTCAAATTTACTAAAAAAGCTTCAAAAAAAGGCATTCATTTTCTGAATGCCTCTTATTGTTTTATTAAATATTTGTGTATCTGACATCTATGAAACAATGATATAATACATATCCTATTTCAGGACTACAAAACAGAAACACTGATTTTTTCATTATTTCCGCTGATAGATTTCAACTTTCCGTATTGGTCTTTATCAATCAACTTATCATCTGAATAATCCAGTTTCACAGGACCGAATTTCACCAACTTTTTGAACTTACTCGGATCAATAATATCCTTGGTTCCGTAGTCTATGGAAATATCGCCAATTGTTTTTAATTTTTAATTTACCAGATATTTTCAATACTCTGACTTATATTGTTAATGGTAAATCCTTCTCCCATTTTTTTGCCAAACATAGCCTTTACTAATGGCGATTCTGCTGATACTGTCATAACCTTCTGGTTATCAAAAACAATTTCTCCCATCGATACAGAAACATAAAAAAGACCTTTGTTTGTTTTCACTAAAGCGCCATTCTGAACTTTTTCGGAAGCGTCTGAAGTTATTTTCTGCAATACAGCCTGTTGATTCAATACCTCGTTGAGCTGTCGCTGAAGATTGTTAATTTCCTGCTGAAGCATTTCTCGACCTGTTTCATATTTGTCACCCATTGAGCTTTTTGTATCGTTGTTGGAAGCACGGGTTTCTGCGATAAGGTTTTCGAAATATTGAGATTTATCGGCTAATTTGCCTTTGATTATATTGATAATTTCCTGTTTGTTCATTAATAGCTGGATTATTTTATTGTGAATGGAAGAACCACCCCGTCAAAATCGTAGATTTCGACACCCCTCCAGCGGAGGGGAATGTAGGACCGTTTAAAAACTCACGATTAAGATAATAAAACTTCTGTAATTTTATTTTTCAAATACGGCATAGTCTGAAACTTTGAAACTAAAGTCTTTGCCTTCATCAAAATTTCTTTTCGTCTTATCAAAAACGTTTCTGAAAGCTCCGGATAAATGTTCATCTTCAATACTAAAGTTTACTGGTTCTTTAGACATATTCAGAACGACCAGCACTTCATCTTTACCGTTTTTTCTTACGTAAGCTAAAATCTTATCATTAGCAGTTGTGTTCAGTAAATAGGTAGTAACTTTTGAGTCTCCACCTCTTAACGCCGGATTAGAAGATTTTAAATCCAGTAATGTTTTATAAAAATCTGCGACCTGATATGTTTTTGTCCATTTAATCACATCTTTTTCAAAGAATTCCAATCTTTTCATGTTCGGAAGTTCCTGTCCGGAATATAATAACGGTACACCATTCCATGTTGCGGAAAACACAGCCATAGGCTTAGCAATTACTGCATATTTTTCATATTCCGTTCCGTTCCATGAGTTTTCATCATGATTTGCCGTAAACCAGGCTCTCATTGAGCTGTCTCCAATATTAGAGTATTTTACCAATAGGTCTTTCAGTTCCTGAAGAGGTTCATTTTTCTTGTAATAGTCGGCTGATTTATGCATCCATTTCCATGAGTAGCTTGCATCAAATACTTTTCCGTATTCCGGGCTTTCTAATTCATCAAATTCTCCTAACCAGAAAAGTGGTTTTACTTTTTCTACCTCAGGGCGTGCCTGTTCCCAGAAGTCTACTTCTACCCAGGAAGCAAGGTCACATCTGAATCCGTCAATATCTGTTTCTGTTACCCAGAATTTCATGGCGTCAATCATTGCCTTGCGCATTTCCTGATTTTTATAATCCAGCTCAATGATATCATCCATTCCGGAAGCAATATGGAATTTTCCGTCTTGATCTTTCAGATAGAACTCCGGATGTGTTTTTGTCCATACGTGATCCCAACCGGTATGGTTCGCTACCCAGTCGATGATTACTTTAAACCCTAATCTGTGAGCTTCATTTACCATATCCTTGAAATCCTGCATTGTTCCAAATTCCGGATTGATAGAGGTATAATCTGCCGCAGCATAAGGACTTCCAAGACTTCCTTTTTTATTTTGCTGTGCAATTGGAGTGATGGGCATAAACCAAAGTGTCTTTACCCCCATAGCTTTCAGGCGGGGCATTTCTTTTGCGAATGCTTTAAAAGTTCCTTCCTGCGTATATTGTCTGATGTTTACTTCGTAAATATTAGTATTGTGTTTCCATTCTTTTGGTAGTTCAGTCATCTTCCCTCTGTTTTTTTGAGTGGTACAGGAAACAATTCCCAGACCAATTACGGCTAATAAAATTAATTTCTTCATTAATCTATTTTTAACAAAAATAAGGATTGTTTTTTAGGGAAAGCGACTAAAAGGGAAAATTACGAAGGTTCTTTTGAAATAATCCGAAGTATAAATACAATTGGTTTATGATAAATTTTCTTCTATCTGAAGGTATTGATAAAAGCTGAAAAATAACGAGAACAGCTGAAGTATTGATTAAGTTTTTTCCAAATTCATCTTTGAATAAGTTTAACTCATCTTAAATCTTAATTTTTCTTAATGGTTTAAAATTTCTGTTTTTTGACGCAAAGTTTTTAGGAAGACTCTGTTATATTTTAAGGAGACAAAGAATGGAATCAATTTCATTGATTCTTTATAAGCGAAAGAGTATCTTTTTATTTTTTTAGATTCATTCAATAAAAAAGCCCCGGATTTTTAATCCGGGGCGTATATTTTATATCTTATCTTTCATCATCATTGTCTTCCTCATCATCAAAGACATCATCGTTGTAGTCATCGTCGTCATCGTCATCGAAGCTATCATCCTCATCTGAGAAGTTACCTCCTGCTCCGAAATCTTCATCGAATCCAAATTCATCATCTGCCAAAGGCATTCCAGATTTCTTTTTAGATCCTCCTGCGCTTCCGTTTTTGCTAGGTGCCTTTAATGGAGCATTTCCAAATCTGAACACGGTAATAGGATAATTAACCCCTTTCTTTTCGTCAATGATTTCTATAAGCTCACAGAAGAATTCCCAAAGATCAAGAAGTCCGTACTGGAACTGTGCTTTATCTCCTTTATTTTCAAAAGCCTCATCAATGTAAACGTCTGACATAATCTCTCCATCACCATCATCGCTCATATCTTCCAAAGGAACACTTTTTACGATTGTTCCGTCTTCTTCTAACAGATTAAAAGTAGAAAGCTCATCTCCCTGCAGACTGAATGCACTTTTAATTCCTAAATGTAAGTTCCATAACGTTTGTTTTCCCTTAACTTCAATATCACGGAAAATATCCTCTTTCGCATCTAATATTACGCGGATTTTGTAAACCATATCAGTTTCTTAAATTACTTTTTTGCCTTTATAATTATGATAAATCTCTGGTGCAAATATATAATAAATGACATGTGACAAAAAAATATTTCAGGATTTTTTAAAATATTTTTTTTTCTTACATTTTGCCGAAACTATTTACTTTTTTCGAGCATAAAACTGAATTTTGTTCCTTCAAGATAAACACTTTCTACGGTAATGTTTTCGTTATGAGCTTCAAGGATATGTTTTACAATGGCAAGTCCTAGTCCAGAACCGCCTTCTCTTCGGCTTCTGCTGGTTTCCACACGATAGAAACGCTCAAAGATTCTTGGCAGGATTTCAGATTTGATTCCCATCCCGTTATCTATTACTTCAATCAGTACTTTATTTTTTAAAACACTGGTTTTCACAATCACTTTTGCTTCCTGTCTGTTGGCATAGTGAATTGCATTAGAAATAAGGTTAATAAACACCTGGGAAATTTTCTGTTTATCTGCTTCCACAAAGATCTGTGGATGAAGTGTCTGGATTTGTAGTGTGGTATTATGTTTTTCAGCTTCAAATTCAAGAAGATCAAAAATTTCCTTGATCAGAAGATTTACATCAAATTTGGAAACGGTAAGATTAATTTCACCTGCTTCAAGCCTGTTAATCATATCGAGATCGGTAACTATGGCGATAAGTCTTTCAACCGATTTATCAATTCTTTCAAGATATTTGTCTCGAATGGTAAGGTTATCTACTCCTCCATCTCTTAAGGTTTCTACGTAGCCTTGAATAGAAAACAAAGGTGTTTTAAGTTCATGAGAAACGTTTCCGATATATTCTTTACGATAACTCTCCATTTCCTTCATCATATCAATCTCAGTTACCTTCTGCTGATTGAGATCCGAGAATCTTTCTCCCAGTTCCTTGATGGTAATATTCTCGTCATTGTCATTTACTATTTCCTGGGGGAGAAAATCAGATAAACCTTTTACCTGTTTTCTTCCATAATAGTTGAATAAAAGCTCAAGAACGACACAATTGATAATAAAAATCAGGACAATACAAATTAAAAGTCCTGTTTTGAATAGAGGTGTTTCATAATAGATGTCTTTCAGTGAATCGAAAACGACCACAAGAAAGAGCATGACCAGTGTCAGTAGACTGGAGGCTACAAGGGTAAGTCTGTAAAATCTCAATTTTACAAAGTTTTAAAGATTAAACGTAAAGTTAGGATTTTTAAGTGATTAAACAATCAGCTTATATCCAATTCCTTTTAATGTCTGGATAGTATTAATCCCCAGTTTTTCTCTTAATCTTCTGATATGAACATCTATGGTTCTTTCGCCTACGATCACATCATTTCCCCAAACTTTTTCAAGAATTTCTTCTCTTTTGAATACTTTTTCCGTATTGGAAGCCAAAAGATAAAGTAAATCAAATTCTTTTTTAGGAAGAAGGAATTGCTGTCCGCTTTTCGAAACTCTGAAGTTATCTTTATCAATAATAAGATCCCCGATTTCGATAAGTTTTGCATTATCAGAAACCTGAGAAGTAAGCTGTAATAAAGCATTTACTTTAGAGATAAGGATTTTAGGTTTGATAAGCTTTACCACATAATCATTAGCTCCTGCCTGGAAACCTGCCAACTGAGAAAACTCTTCACTTCTTGCCGAAAGGAACACAATAAGTGTTTTTTGAAGTTCTTTCACTTTACGAAGTTCCTGACAAGTTTCGATACCGTCTTTTTCTGGCATCATTACATCCAAAAGGATAAGATCCGGGATAATTTCCTTTGCTTTTTCTATTCCTTCATTACCGTTGGTAGCTGTATGGATATCATATCCTTCCTTTTCCAAGTTGTAAGACAGAATCTCTAAAATGTCCTGTTCGTCGTCTATTAAGAGTATTTTCTTTTGACTCATTTTAAATTTTTACTGTTTCAAAGTTAATCATTTTTGAATGATAGATTAACAAATTAGTCATCGTTCATATAAAGTTAACAATAACTCCACTTTCTTAATGTTTAGTTAAAAAAAAATTAAATTTTACTAAACCATTTACCCCAGCAATCTTTTATTCCTTTGCACCGAAAGAATCTAGTAAATAAAGCAAGTAAAAAAGAATGAAAATTAATAAACTTAGCATTGCAGTCTTATTTTTATCTGGTTCAGTGTTTTATGCTCAGGAAACGAAGCAGGACACCATCACTAAGGAGAAAAAAATTGAAGGCGTAGTAATCCAAGGAAGCAGCAACAAAAAAACTGAGACTGCTGTATTAGGAGAACAGAAAAAAGCAATTGTTCAAAAGCAGGCTGTAAGTGCTGAAGAGATTTCCAGAAAAGGGATCTCCAACGTAGAACAGGGACTTACAAAAGTAACAGGGATCACTACAGTAGAAGGAAGAGGTCTTTTCGTAAGAGGTCTTGAAGAACGATACAACTATTTATTAATTAACGGTCTTGGTTCACCCTCCAACAACCCTTTTCAAAAGATCATTGCGTTAAAGCAGTTCCCAACGGATGTTGTAGGTAAATTGAACATTTACAAGACTTTCAACTCTAATCTTTACGGAGACTTTGCCGGAGCTACGTTTGATATTGAAACGCTTACCATTGATAAGCCATTCACAAAAGTAGAATTCAGTGTAGGAGTAAATACTTTAAGTACATTCAGAGATAATTTTAAAGTAGCTGAGGGAGCAGATGGAATGAATGGATACCTTGGATTGAACTCTAGGGATAGAAGGCTTCCAAGTGAAATTAGAAATGCAAGACCTAATAATTACAGATTTACAGCTGATGAATCATTAAATTCTTTTAAAGATTCCTGGAACGTAGATAATGTAAAAACAATGCCTAACACAAGTATTGGATTTACAACGGTACAAAAAATCAAGGCTGGAGAAACAGGAAACTTAGGCGTACTATTCTCATTAAATCAAGGTACAAAGTTCGAATATAAAGAAGGGGCTAACAATCAGTTTAGAGGACAAGGTTCTACCCTTATTGATAATATGAACTTTCTTACCCGCAAACAATATAATTTCCAAACGGAATCTTCCATTTTATTGGGTCTAGGTTATAAAAATAAAGGGACAAATGTTAATTTGAATGCTATTTACCTACAAAATACCAATAATATCATTGAAGATAATTTTGGATACAAGGACCAACAGATTCAAAATAAGGATACTGGTTTCTTCAGAACAAATCAATTAGATGTATCAAGATTCCTAGATTTACAACTTACTGCATCTCAGAAAATTGGAGACAGACATCAACTAAAAGGAGGAATCAGCTACGTAATCAATAACTATAGTCAGCCAGATCGTAAAATTTTAGATGGAAACAGAGCTGATGATTATGGTAAGATGCTTCCTGATGGACAAGTTTTAATGAAATATGGAGGTAACAACCTTATTCGTCAATACCTTGATGTAAACTCAAGATTTTATGGATCAGCCTATGCGGAATACCAATTATCCTTGGGTGAAAAAGGAGACAGAAAGGATTATCCTATCCAGATAACTGCCGGATATAATGGATTTACAGATTTTAGAAAAACATCTTATCGATTCATTTTTGGTCGCCGTGCACACGATTTCAACCCAAGTTTTGTAGTCAATGTAGACAGACCTCAAAGCATATTTGATGAATCAATAAGAAAAGGTGATTTATTTTACCAGGAAGGATCAGATATTTCGCAATTCTATAACAGCTTCTATCAAATTATTAATGCGGGTTATGCCAATGTTAATTTTAAACCTAATGATTCTTGGGATATTTTATTAGGAGCTAGATATGAGCATGATATGACTCTTATCCGCTATTCTGAACAGAGTGCTAAGTACAAAACGAATGTGGAAAAAGTAAAAGACTTTATTCTACCCTCACTTTCGATCAAAAAAGCTATTGATAATAAAAATAATTTAAGATTTTCATTTAGCAAAACCATTACAAGACCAATACTTATCGAAACGATGCCAATTAAATACATCAGCCCGGATAACGTAAATATTGTTGGTAATGAAAACATACAAAATAGTGAAAACTATAATTTTGATTTAAAATGGGAATATTTTCCAACGAACAAAGAAATGTTTGCTGTAAACCTATTTGCTAAACATATTAAGAATGCTATTGAACGTTCATTGGTGGCATCAGGAGATGCTACGGGATCCACAATAACATTTTACAATGCTAAAAAAGCAGAAATATTTGGAGTAGAACTTGAAGGTATTTTAAATCTTGGTAGAATTTCTGAAACCTTAGATAAATTCACTTTAGGAGCTAACGCTACATTTATGTACTCTAATGTAGAAAGAAGTCAGGATCAGCTTGATATGGAACAACCTAAATGGTTTCCAACAACAGGAGAAAAATTACATAAAAGAGGTTTACAGGGAGCCGCTCCTTATACCATTAATGCAGATTTAAAATACGAATTTAAAAATCGTAATAATCTTTCACAAACATTCTCTTTAGTTTATAATGTTTCAGGAAGTAAAATTTATGCAACAGGAGGATCCGGTACAGATAACTATTACGAAAAGCCTTTCCACCAGCTAGACTTTGTCTATCAGAATCAGTTAACAAAAAACTGGAACGTGAAAATGGGAGTTCAGAACATTCTTAATAATAAGTATAGAATCTTACTTGGAGACAAAAACTATTTACCACTTCATTTAGAAGAAGGCAACAATACTCTTATCAATTATTATAGAGGAGTTACTTTCAACTTAACAGTAGGTTACACATTTTAAAATCAATTAATAAAGTAAAATAAGTATAAAATGAAAAGAAGAGTATTAACATTATTATCATTAACAGCAGTTTTAACATTAGCCTTAAACTCTTGTACTATCGAAGTAAATGACGGTCTTGGTGAAACAGTTGTTACTCCTGGTGTAACCGATTTAGAAGGGATCATCAGTAAGGATACAGTATTTAAAAAAGGAAATTATAAACTAAAAGGTGTTGTAAAAGTTATGAACGGAGCAACACTTACTATTGAAGCTGGAGCAACTTTCACAGTAGATACATCTGTAACAAGTGGTTTGGTAGTTCTTCAGGATGGTAAAATCAATGCTGTAGGTACAGCTGCTGACCCAATTGTATTTACAACAGCAACAAAAATGCCTGGTGATTGGGGTGGAATTACATTATATGGAAATGCACCAATCAAAGCCGTAAACGGAAACACATCTGCTTTATCTGAAGATGGAAACAACGTTAAATACGGAGGTAATGATGCTGCATCAAATTCAGGAGTAATGAAGTTTGTTCGTGTAGAATATGCTGGTAAAAAAATTGGAGATGGTACTTCTGAGACCAATTCTATGACATTCTACTCTGTAGGTACAGGAACAGTATTAGAAAACCTTGTAACTTATAAAGGAACGGATGACGGATATGAATTCTTTGGTGGTACGGTAAGTGCAAAAAATCTTGTTTCTTATGGTAACTATGATGATTCATTTGACTGGCAAGATGCATGGAGTGGGCAAGATAATACAAACTGGTATGCATTCCAAACCGGAACAGGGAACTTCGGAATGGAAATTGAAGCTTCAGGTAATGCAGATAATATCGCTCCTAAAATTTCAAATATTACATTAATCAGAAATGCTAACACAAACCCTGAAACAGCTAACTCTCCTGAAATTTCCGCAATTCAGTTTAAAAAACATGGAACAGGAATTTTCTCTAATGTTTATGTGAGTGGATACAAAAATATCGGTTCACAAAAAGCTTACGCTGTATTAATTCAGGATGATGCGACAAATACAAGTCAGGTAAACGCAGGAAAAGTAAAAGTAGAACCTCTTACTTACCTTAATTCTGATAACGCTGGTGTTTGGGGATATGCTCAGGCAAACGGTGGTAAAACTTTCACAAATGCTACAGGTGTTACAAAAGTTTCTCTAGTACCAGGAGCTTGGGCTACGGTAGATGGAGTAAACCTTTTAGCAGCTTTACAATAACTAGTTTCTTCATTCAAGTAAAAAACCATCAGATTTTTCTGATGGTTTTTTTGTTATTATATGATATGTAATTAAACCTTAATATTCAAAGTTATCCGTAAGTACTACTTTTCTTATGTCATGTCTTACAGATTGGGTGAAAGCTTTACTAATTTTTTTTGCATTGCTATAAATATTAATAGCTGTTTAAATCCTGATCATCTTACTATTGATAAGGAAAAGACACTAAGATTTCATCATGCTTTAAATTCATATCACAATTAAAAATACGATCATCTAATCCCCATTTATTAGTTCCTATCAATACACTATAAGCCACTATATAAGTTTTTTCTTTATTGGATTCTATTTCAAAAATTTTTCCTTCGTATGAACCAAATTTTTCTTTTTCTACAATAGAAAGTGATATAGAATCCCATATTGTTTTTATATCCATATATTCTACAAATGAAAACTCAAGGTCAATATTATAGGATGTTTCTTCTGAATATCCTTCTTGATCATCATATTGCATAACACTTCTTAAAAGCAAAGAACTATGGCTTACAGTATATGCCCAAATTTTGAATTTTCTATTTGAATAAAATATCATAATCGTGTAATATTATTCTACAAACATTTTACAATTTACACCAAGCTTATCTGCCTCATGCAAAAATACTTTAGCTAAATCAGGATTTTCCACTTCAAAAATTACTTTATTTCCCTCTAAAAGTAAATCTACATTTGATTTTGATTCTTTTAAAGATTTTCCTAACAAATCTATTTGCAGTTTAGTAAGTGATACCTTTTTTAAACCTTCATTCCAACTGTATAAAATTACTTTTATCATTACTGTGAAATATATTTTCTGCAAAATAAACACATTTTTAATTTCAAGCTTATTAATAAAGATTAATATTGAAACTTCACACATCCTAAAAACAAAAAGCCAACAGAAAAACTGTTGGCTCGGATTCACAAAAAACAAGTGTATATAAAAAATATATAAGTCTATTACTTTCTCCAGAAGAGATTCCCGTCATTCATCAGGGCTTCTATTTTGGAAATTCTCGAAACGGCTTCTGCAGAACATGATGCATCTGTCAAAACAATTGCAGCTTCATCACCCGCTTTTGGCCATTGTTGTTTACCTTTTTCATCCAAAGGAACAGTGCTCTGAGTCGCAAACTGTAACGCTCTGGACAATGCAAATTCTGTAGCATAACCATATAGTTCAGCAATCAGATTGGCTTTCTGCAGCATACTTCCTGATCCGAAAGTACTCCAGAAATCCTGTACATTATCATTCCCGATCAAAACATTTACTCCATGCTTCTTCAGCGTTGGAATTGGCATAATTGTCTTTTTAAATGGTACGGAAGATGCAATTCCTACTTTTCCTTCTGCAAGTCTTTCTGCAATCTGATCAGCTTCTTTTTGCGAAAGATGCGCTAAAGCAAAAGCGTGACTTACAAAAGTTTTTCCCTGAAGGGCTGGATTTTCAATTGCTTTATCAATCAGGTAATTAATTGTTTTCATCCCGGAATCTCCTACTTCATGCAGGTGAATATCAATTCCTTTATTATGATCAAGAGCAAGCTGTACCGTAAAATCCATTACTTTTTCAATGCTTCCATCAATACTTAAAGGATCTAATCCTCCGATAAAACCGACACTTTTCAGCTGTGCTGCATCTTTCATTAAGGGTGCAGATTCAGTATAGTATACTCCGTGTTGCGGAAATGCCACCAATTCAGCTTTAAAAGAGTCTTTTTTATTTTGAAGTGCCTGTTCAAGATGTTCCAGAGATTTCAAACCTGATGTAGGATCAATATTGAAATGAGTTCTGGCGAAATGAGTTCCGTAATGCTGTTGCAGACTGATCAGCTGTTCTGCTCTTTCTACTGAAGTTTTCAGAAGTTCAGGAATAATTTCCTGTTCGTATGCGATCATATCCTTTACCGTTTTTCTTTTCGGTGAAAGTGCCTGCCATGGTAATCCGTATAAAGTTTTGTCCAAGTGGATGTGCATATCTCTGAACGCAGGAAGCATCAGATATCCTTTTGCGTCGATTGCATTCGAAGCTGGTTCGTTTGTTTTTACTGCTTTTATTTTCCCATCTTCAATGTCGATACTGAAAAGGTCTGTTTTTGTTCCGATCACCTCTTCATTTTCGTATTCAAAACCCGTTTCCAGGCGGACATTTTTCAGGGAATATTTTCCTTTCGCAGTTAATTGATATGGAAATTGCATGATTTAATATTTTAACATTACAAAATTACACAGGCTTTGTTTCAAAACCGGTGTATCAATTATGTCTTGTGTTGTATAAATTATTCTTTGAACTGAGATGGAGTCATCCCTGTCTGCATTTTAAAGAATTTTGAAAAGCTGGCATGATCGTAAAACCCCAAATCATATACAATATCTTTTACTGACATTTCTGAAACTTTCAAAAGTCGTTTTGCTTCGAGTAAAATACGGTCCTGAATAAGAGATGAAGCCGACGCATTAAGATTCTTTTTACAGACAATATTCAGGTAATTAGCAGAAATATTCAGTTTATCCGCATAAAATGAAACTGATCTTTCCGTTTTAAAATGTTCATCAATAAGATGTAAAAACTTTGAAATAATCGGATTCGAATTATAAACTTCAAAGTCTTTAAATGCACCTTCCACGGATTTGCTTACTAATAAACCGATCAGTTCACTTCTCTTTTGGATCAGTTCCCAAAACACTTTTTCCGTTTTCAATTCTTTTTGAATTGCCTGAAATTCATAGAGGAAGCTTGCAAAAACCTCATCGGATAAATTAATAACCGGATGATTCTGATAATAAGAAGCCGAAAAACGAAGCGATGGCAGAAAACTTTCAAACCAATCTCTGCTGATCATTAATTGATATCCTACTGTTTCCTTTTCAATCACCCATTGATGTACCTGATCCGGAAAAACAAGGTGAATCTGATGATCTTTAACCTGATATTCTGTAAAGTCTATGGTATGCGAGCCTACTCCATGCTCAAAAAGATTGATGATAAAAAAGTCATGTTTATGGGGATCATCAATGGAACGTGCTCCGTAAAGTTCATTAAACAGCAAATTACAGCCTGTAAGCTGATCTTCACTGAACTCCTGGATTCCCAAAATAGGAAAATGATCTGTATGATAACTCACGCTCCCTGAATTTCTTCTAAAATTAATAAAATTTATCACAGAAAAAACTAAAATAGCCACAAAAGAAACAAATGTATCCTTTGTGGCTGAAAAACACCAACTAAATTATATATCTAAATTTTTATGTTACTTTTCATGTTGGAGAATCGTACAGGCACGAAGATTATATCTCCGATAAAATTGAATACTATTAATTTTAATACAATATTCATCGTGACTTGTAGTATTTTTATGATTTTAAAATCATAGCTATTTCTTTAAATCCTAATTGCTCTGCATGCTGCAAAGGCGTTTTCCCATTATGATCAGGGATGGTAAGATTGGCTCCGTTATCTTTTAAGATCTGTACTATTTCCTGGTATTTCTGAGTTCCGTTTCCAAGGATTACTGCTTCCATTAAAGCCGTCCATCCTAAACGATTGACATGATTGACAGGAAAGCCTTTGGTTTTTACCAAAACCTTTACCGTTTCTACATGTCCCCTTTCACAGGCTGGAATTAAAGCCGTTCCATTATAACGGTTGAACAGATCAAAGCGGGCTCCATTTTCAAGAAATAATTTTACAAGCTCAGTTTGTCCGCTTGCTCCTGCATATAAGAATGGGCTGTCCAATTGGTCATCCTGAAGATTCACATTTGCTTTATATGAAACCAGCAGTTTTGCCATATCTGTTTGCTTCTCAATGGTTGCAATCAATAGTAAAGAACGACCTTTTCGATCCTGCCTATTTACATCTTCTCCTTTTTCTAAAGCAGATTTTACAGCAGCAATATTATTCTTCTTTACCATGTTTATGATATCTTTTTCCTGCATCATTTCTTCTTTTGGAAAATCACCGGGCTTCTCTTCACAAGCACTCATACTTCCGAATGCTAAAAGAAACACTAATACTTTCTTCATTTTAATTAAAATAAAGGTTTAAAAAACAACATTTCCCTGATGTACCAATGATTCTACATTTGAGATTCTTGATACTGCTTCTGCAGAACAGCTTGCGTTCAACAAAACAAAATCTGCTTTATCTCCTGCTTTAGGCCATTGCTGAGTTCCTTTATCATCTAGTGGAAGTATATTACCTGTGGCAAGTTTTAAACTTCTTGATAATAAAAACTCCGTTGAATATCCATATAATTGCGCCATTAAGTTGGCTTTCTGAAGCACGCTTCCTGTTCCGAAAGTATTCCAGTGATCTACAATACTGTCATTTCCGGTCAATACGGTAACATTATGTTTGTATAATGTTGGGATGGGCATGATCAGCCTTCCGAAAGGAATCGTAGAAACCACTCCGATCTGTGCTTCACCAAGTTTTTCAGCAATTTCTTCCTGTTTTTTTTCTTCTAGTTTCGCTAATATAAAACAGTGGCTCAGATAAGTTTTTCCTTTTAAAGATGGGTTTTCATTTACCTTCTTGATCAGATATTCTACGGTTTTCAATCCTGAATCTCCAGTTTCATGTAAGTGAATATCAATTCCTTTTTTATTGTCCAACGCTAGCTGAACTGTAAAATCCATTACTTTTTCAATATCTCCATCTACATTGAATGGGTCTACTCCACCAATGAAATCAATATCCATTTTTGCAGCCTCCTTCAAATAAGGTGCAGAATCTGTATAAAAAACACCATGTTGTGGAAATGCCACCAATTCAGCCCCAAAACTGTTTTTCTTATTTTCTAAAGCCTTCTGTAAATTTTTTAATGACTGGAGCTTTGAAGTAGGTTCAATATTCACATGACTTCTGGCAAATGATGTTCCTTTGGACTGTAGTAATTCAATCATCTTTTCAGCCTTAAAGGTTGAATTTTTCAGCATTTCAGGAAGCATTTTCTGCTCAAGCTCAATCATTCCCTTTATACCACCGGTTCTTTTTCTTACGGCATGCCATTGATCTCCATAGAAAGTTTTGTCCAGGTGAATATGCATGTCTTTAAATGCAGGTAACATTAATAGACCTTTTGCATCTATAGCTTTTGCATTAGGCTGGTTCGGAGAAATCTTTGTAATTTTTCCGTTCTCTACTTCTACATAGAACAAATCTGTTTTTGTGGCAGATACTTCTCCTTCATCGTATTCAAATCCTGTTTCCAGACGAACATTTTTAAGACTAAGTTTTCCTTTTGCTGAAATATTTTTCTCATCAAAAAACGGTGATGCACTCATCATATTAGGTAGTAAAGTTAATCCTGCCATTGCCAATGCTGAATTTCTGATAAAATCTTTGCGGGACATATTATTGTCTGAAGTCTTCATTTCCAATCTATTTATGACAAAATTAAAAAGAACTGCGGGGAACAAAGTGTATAGTTTATTACAAAATCTGTATAATTTATATTTTTTTATAATGGTAATAAATATCTCTGCAATAATACATTATCCACTATTTTATCACTAAAATAATTTCTTATATCTATTTTATTAAATTATAAATCAGCTTCTTTACTACATTTCACGCAATAAAACACCAACTTCATTTTTTTCAGTAAAATTTATCTTTGTAAGAAAAAATATATGAAGAAATTGATTAGTTTGATTTTAATTGGTACTTCACCAATTTTATTTGCTCAAGTAGGTATTAATACAGCAAACCCTAAAGCAACTCTTGATGTTACAGCAAAAAAAGATTCTACAACGGTTGAAGGTTTATTACCTCCAAGACTGACCCGTGCAGAACTTACAGAGAAAGGAAATACTTTATATGGAGCAGAACAGGATGGAGCGATAATTTACATTAATGACGCTTCCGGAGGAGATGCACAAAGCCAAAGACAATTTATCGAAGGTAAAGGACTCTATATTTTCGATGCAGAAGCTGAAAATAATGAAGGAAGATGGATGTGCTTATTTTGTTACGCTTTTATTTAATCAATTTACAAATACAAAATAAGACTGGATTTAAATTTACTTTTAAATATGAAAAAAATTATTAGCTGCTTTTTAATAGCTACATCATCGGTCGTATGGGCTCAAACAGGAATTAATACTGAAAATCCTAAAGCAACTCTAGATATTACAGCAAAAAAAGATATTTTGACCATTGACGGATTACTTGCTCCAAGATTAACCCGTGCAGAACTTACAGAAAAAGGAAATACCTTATATGGAGCAGAACAGGATGGCACCATCATATATATTAATGATATTTCCGGAGGAGATACACAAAGCCAAAGAAAAAATATTGATGGTAAAGGACTCTATATTTTTGATGCCGATGCTGCCAATAAGGAAGGGCGATGGATGTGTTTATTTTGCTACGGCTTTGCTTAATCAACTTAATAAAATACAGATAAAAAAAGAGACTGTCTCAAAAGGCAGTCTCTTTGTATTTATTTATTAGAATATTCAAATTTTCTAACAGCTTCCAGTGTCATATCAATTTCTTTTTCTTTGATCACATCACTGATGAAGTATGTTTCATAACCACTTGGTGGCAGATAAACTCCATTCTGAAGCATTTGGTGGAAGAAATTATTGAACAATGAATGATTTGCTTCCTGTGCTTCATCAAAGTTAGAAACTCTGTTCGTATGGAAGAATACAGACATCATGGAACCTTTTCTGTTGATTTTATGAGCAATTCCTTTCTCATTTAAAATCTTTCCGATTTCAAGGTCTAAAGTTTGTGTTGTTTTGCTTAATCTGTTGAAGAATTCAGGATCATTTTTGATTAATTGAAGGGTTTTTAATCCTGCTCTCATTGCCAGTGGATTTCCACTTAATGTTCCTGCTTGATAAACTCCTCCTTTTGGAGCTAGGTGATCCATAATTTCGTTTCTTCCTGCAAAAGCTCCTACCGGAAGTCCACCTCCGATTACTTTTCCGTAAGTTACTAAGTCAGCTTTTACATTGAAAAGTTCTTGAGCTCCACCGAAAGCTAATCTGAAACCTGTCATTACTTCATCAAAAATTAATAAAGCTCCGTTTTCATCACAGATTTGTCTTAAGTTTTGTAGGAAATTATTTTCCGGCAATACACATCCCATGTTTCCTGCAACCGGTTCGATGATCACCGCTGCAATTTCACCTGGATTATGACGGAATAAATCCTGAACCTGCTCAAAATCATTATAACGAGCCAATAATGTATCTTTAGCAGTACCTTCCGTTACTCCCGGAGAATTTGGGTTTCCGAAAGTTGCCGCACCACTTCCCGCTTTAATCAGGAATGAATCTGAATGCCCGTGATAACAGCCTTCAAATTTTACAATTTTGTCTCTTTTAGTATATCCTCTTGCCAGTCTGATTGCACTCATACAAGCTTCCGTACCTGAAGAAACCATTCTGATCTGATCAATATTCGGAACATTTTCAATGATGAATTTTGCAATTTCAGTTTCCAGTTCAGTTGGAGCCCCAAAAGAGAATCCTTTTTCTGCCTGAATTTTCAGTTCCTCCAGTACTTCAGGATGTGTATGTCCTAAAATAGCTGGTCCCCATGAATTGATGTAATCGATATAGGTATTGTCATCTGCATCAGTAAGGTAAGCACCTTTTGCCGATTTCATAAAAACAGGCACCCCTCCTACGGATTTGAATGCTCTCACCGGAGAGTTTACTCCTCCCGGAATGTATTTGTAGGCTTCATCAAATAAAGCCGAACTTCTTTGATACTTCATTTTCTATTTTTTATTATTTAACCCTCAAAATAAAGGGTACCATCTTCTCCTGCATAATTTTTCTTCCCATCAATCATTATATAATACAATTGGAAAGGATTACCATTTTTCCAAAGCAGCATATCCGGATCAAACTTCCCATTTAATACGTTATTATTAGGAAGAATTGTTTTAAAAATTAAATTATTCTGATGATTGGGATCGGGCTCTGAAAGATATATCAATTGATGGACATCTACCAAAGCTATTTCATGATATTTATTAGGATATACCTCATGGGAATAGATATCTACAAGTCCCATTAAATTTGAAGTATTCATTGTATAAATATAAGGAATGCCTTTATAATATTGCCATCCTATATGTGCAAGCTCAGGTGTATTTAAAAAGATTTTATGAAGTTCAGGAATGTAAATCCCTATATAGGAATCACCAGCTTTTATTTCTATAAAATCTCTTTTAAAATTGAGCTCATATTGGTGGTTATTATAGGGCTTCAACATTTCAACATCTTCATTGTTAAGATCATCCCAGCTCAATACAGGCTCTTTTATATCTTTTCTACTGAACGGTTCTATTCCCCATCCCCATCCTCTATCACCTACCGGAGGTCTTGCATTTTGGATTTGTTTTTCCAGACGCATTCTTGTTTCCATGGAATAATAATAGTAATCCCATCCATCAAAAACCAGAAATTTACCTTTATCTACAGCTATTGGTTTATCAGAAATAAATGGCATAACAAGCGTTGAATTGGAGCTAATGATTCCAAATTTACCATTTAGTTCGGCATGAAAACCTTTTACAGAATCATCATACCAACTTATATCTTTATATTGTGGTTGTACTGTAATAAATTTCCCTGTATCACAAAGCCCCCATAATTTTCCTTTTCTGTAAGGAATATAATTTTGTTCCTGAGAAAATACTGCACATGACATCAACATCAAAAATATCCAAAGATATTTAGAAGTCATATTTAATATTTTCATGGGAATATAAGATATTAGTTTCTAGGTTTTTTATCAATCAGATAAATCAGCTGTCCTGCAGATGGTTTCTGTCCTTCATCCATTCTGTTTTTAGCATACAATTTATGGAGTTTGATTCCAAATTTCTGGGCAATATCATGCATATCTTCCCCGGACTCAGCTTTATAAGTGGCTGTATTTCCTGAAGAGTTTTTAGATTCAAGGAAGACGATAGAATTTTTCTTCAAAGTTTCGTTTTCCAATTCATTCCATTTCATTAATCGGCTTTCGCTAACCCTAAATTTATTGGCAATGAATTTAACATCGGTATCTTCAGGGATAATGATATATTTAAGACCGTCATTCGGGTGACTTTTGATAAGAATAGAGTTCAGAATCTCTGCTTTTGTTTTGATTCTTTCTACTCTTTTTTGCTGTTGTGCATAAGAAGTCTGCTTGTAAGGAACTTCTACGGTAACCGGTTCTTTAGCTTTTTTTCCAGCTTTTGAAGGTTCCAACTGAGCCATAAAAGTTCTGTCATCTTTCAGATCCGGATACATTTTAAGAACAGCATACAACACTTCATTAGAATTGGTGTTGTCATATTCGTATAGTCTATACTTTTCAATTTTAGTAATAAGAATGGAAGCATAGCGCGGATTGGTTGCATATCCTGCTTTTTTCAATCCTGTTGCCCATGCTCTGTAATCCTTCATATCCAGCTTGAAAAGATTTGCGTAGTATTTTCTGGTGGATAAAAATATAGAGTGATCTTCGTAAGACTGTCTTGGATCGTCATATACACGGAAGCATTCGTTTGGAGCATCGTCCGTATGTTTCATCGTTTTACCGGTCCAGTCTTCTTTACATTTTATTCCGAAGTGATTTTTACCTTCCTGTGCCAATCTGCTTTGTCCCCCACCTGTTTCAAGAAGTCCCTGAGCAAGAGTAATAGAAGCCGGAATTTTATATTTTTCCATTTCCTCTACTGCATATTTAGCAAATTTCTGAATGTATTGATCTTCGGTTGCCCATCCCTGAGCAGAAAATTTTGATACAACTAAAAGGCTTATGGATAGGAAAAGTCTTTTCATGTTTCTCAATTTTACTTATATAATTAAATTTCTATTCTGTTTTTCTAAAAGCAGATTAGCACCTTCAATTCCTTGCAATCCACCTGTATGAAAGCACAAAATTCTGCTGTTTTCAGGAAAATAACCTTCTTCAATCAGTTCAACAACCTTCTGCATCATCTTTCCTGTATAAATCGGTTCCAGAGGAATATCGTATTTCTCTTTGAAATCATTGATAAAACGGATATTTTCATCACTTATTTTACCATAACCTCCAAAACATGAATCTATTAGATTAAAATTCTGCTTCAAGGTTAATTCAGATATTTTATTTTCAAGTGAAGCATCGTCAACAACCTTACATCCTATAACTTTCTGATTTTCTTCACAAAATTTTGAAATTCCGGCAATGGTTCCTCCAGTTCCAACTGCGGTGCAAAGATAGTCAAAATCTTTTGTTTGCTCATTGAGCATCATTTTCACGCCTTCCACGGCATCTTCATTAGTTCCTCCTTCCGGTACCACTAGTGCGTCAGGGAACTCCTGTTGCAGGAATTCAGTCAGTTTTTCTTTATGGCGATACTCTTCACGGGTGACAAATTTCAGGTTCATTCCGTTTCTTTTCGCAAAAAGTAAAGTTGGGTTGTCTCTCCATTTATGCTCCAGTTCTTCTCCTCTGATTATTCCTAGAGTCGGAATACCAGCAAGATTTCCGACAGCGGACACTGCTGCAATATGATTGGAAAAAGCACCACCAAATGTTATGATATATGGCTTTTCCGGATTTTTTTCCAAATAATGATTGATGTTATAAAATAATTTCCAGTATTTATTTCCTGAAATCTGGGGATGAATCAAGTCTTCTCTTTTGATGAAAAGTTTTACGTTTTTATGAATGGAAATTTCCTGGATGGGAATATTTTCTGTGGGAAGTTGTAATAGCATTTTAGTTTTTTAGACTACTCATGGTTTATGGAATACAAAAGTAGGAAAAGATTAATTATTATTTTTCCAGTATTACCTTTGGTTTTTACAGATAGTTATTGATTGTTTTTTAACCACAGATAATACAGAATTTGTGAAATTATTTGTGTTATTTGTGTTTAAATATAGGTTTTGGCTAAAGCCATTGGATTTTGGTTTATTTTAGTGGATGGGCTAAAGCCCATCTCTATTGATGCAGCCATTTACTCACCAAAATCTGATGTCTGATGTCTGATGTCTGATGTCTGAAATTTAACACTTTTACAAATATTTCCTAAAGCTCCAGAATTTTCTTTTTTTAAGGTAATTCAAATTATGTTCATTAGCATAAGCTTCTCTTTCAAATGAGATTCTTTTGTAAGCAAGGTAACCGTCTTTAAGTTTGAAAAACCAGTAGTAATATTCTATGACATAAAAGATGTAGAAGAAAATGATAAGCATTTCCAGCTGCTGTCTCAAATGAATTTTTTCGTGATTGATAAGTACATTATTTTCCTTATCTTCGGGTTTCCTAATGAAGATAAAGGGAAAAAGAGCAATGCCATTAATTTTTAATCTTTTTAACGGCTTTTGGCATACAATTATCATACTAACAAATATAAAAAGTTTTTTGACTTGCGTTTAACTTATGGCCCATTATGACATCAAAGAAGGTGAAGACTTTTACTATAATGAACAGGGATACAAAGTTTTTACAGAGAAGTTTCATCTAAAAAGAGGACATTGCTGTAAAAGCGGTTGCAGACATTGTCCATACGGGTACGATAAAAAGACTGATACATTCATTAAAATTGATAAAAAAAATAAATAAAATGAAAAAATATATTTTTATTTTGTTGGCAGCAGCTACATTGGGATTAACTTCATGTAGCCCTTTTCAGGTGCGTTCAGATTATGCTGAAACAGCCAATTTCAATTCTTACAGAACGTATAAAATAAGAATTGATGATCTAAAATTGAATGATATTGATAAAGACAGAGTTCTTAATGAGCTTTCAAGACAACTTCAGGCTAAAGGACTACAATCTGGTGAGAATCCAGATCTGATTATCAACGTAAAAGCGAATCATAAAAAAATCACCGATATCAATTCAACTTCTCCTTACGGAATGTGGGGATGGGGTGGACCTTTCGGATGGGGTGTTGGGATGAACAGAACATGGACCAGCAATTACAATGAAGGTGCTTTGATCGTAGATTTGATTGATTCAAAAACCAATAAATTGGTATGGCAGGGTATCGGAAGCGGAATTTCTGTAGATTCTCCAAGATCTAAGCAGAGACAGATTCCTGAAATCATGGCTGAAATCATGAAAAACTATCCGCCACAAAGAAAATAAAATTATAGAGCTATTATTATATATGCCGGTACTTATGTACCGGCTTTTTTATGTTCAAACATTAATTATTAAGCCACATTTTCATAAAATATTTAATATCAATGTATTTTATAAATCAAATACAATTCATTAGCGAAATACAAATGCGATACATTCAAAATTAATGGTAATGTAATTTTTTATTCACAAAAATGCAGTAATCTTGTTGTGAAATTATATTAATATGAAAAAAATCATTCTATTCACTGTATTTGCGGGACTTGCGAATGCTCAGGCTCCTGCAGGATACTATAATGCTGCCAATGGACTGAGCGGTGCAGCATTGAAAACGGCATTAAGCAGTATTATCAGTAGCGGACATCAGGATAAAGGCTACAACGGATTATGGACTGCTTATAAAACTACAGATATTGACAAAGATTATGAAAATGATGGGTCAATCCTTGATATTTATTCTGAAAAACCTGTAGGTGCAGATCCTTATAAGTATACACCAGGAAGCAATCAATGTGGAACCTATTCTACGGAAGGAAACTGCTATAACAGAGAGCATATTGTTCCTCAAAGCTTGTTCAATCAATCTTCACCAATGGTATCTGATGTTCACTTTATCCGTGCTACAGATGGAAAGGTAAATGGGATGAGAAGTAATTATCCTTTCGGAAAGGTGGGAAGTGCAACATTTACCTCTAAAAACGGTTCAAAGCTTGGTAATTCTTCTTCTTCCGGGTATTCCGGGACGGTTTTCGAACCTATTGATGAGTTTAAGGGAGATGTAGCACGTATGATTTTCTATTTCGTAACGCGTTACCAGAGTAAACTTTCTTCTTTTTCTTCAGGAAATATGCTTGGAAGTTCTACTTTTCCGGGACTTCAAACATGGGAATTAAATGTTCTTCTTGCATGGCATAATCAAGATCCGGTTTCTCAGGCTGAGATCAAAAGAAATAATGCTTCTTATACATATCAGGGTAACAGAAATCCTTTTATAGATAATCCGAGCTATGTAAATCTTATCTGGGGTTCTCAGACTCCAACGAATGATACACAGGCTCCGACAGCTGCAACTGCTTTAACTGTTTCAGGAAAAACATCCAACAGTATTTCTCTTGCATGGAATGCTTCTACCGACAACGTGGGTGTATCTTCATATGATGTTTATATGAATGGAAGCTTGAAAACTAATGCAAACTCAACTTCGACAACAGTTACGGGATTGAATCCATCTACAACATACAGTTTCTATATCGTTGCTAAAGATGCTGCTGGAAATTCGTCGTCTAACAGTGCTACTGTTTCAGGAACAACAAACGCAGGCGGCGGTACAACTCCATCTACAGGTTGTGCAAATGAAAACTTTGAGTCTATTCCTGCGGCAAGTTCTACTTATTCTACCAAAACATGGAGCAATAGTGGTATTTCATGGACAGCTACAGATTCTAGGACGGATCAAACAATCAACAGTAAAGCAATCACTGTAAGAAATGGTTCTTTAACTTCAAGCAGTTCTGGAAATGGTATTGGATCTTTAACGGTTACTACTCAGCTTAAATTTTCAGGAAGCAATGGTGCTCTTGATGTAAAAGTAAACGGAACTACGGTAGGAACGGTACCTTACAGTACAACGGCTACAACTACAACGATTAATAATATCAATGTTTCAGGTAATGTAACAGTAAGTCTGGTAAATAATTCATCAGGTAACAGAATTGCTATTGATGATCTTACATGGACGTGTTATTCCGGTTCTTCTGCCAGACAAGCTCAGAACGTTGCCCCGGAAAGTACACAGAGTTTCAAAATCTCTCCCAACCCGATCACAAATCAGGAGATTTTTGTAAAGGGAGATGTTCAGAATGTTAAAAAGGCTGAAATTTATACTTTACAAGGGAAAGCTCTTCAGACGATCGACAGACCTTTCAGAAATGGAAATGTAATCAGAACTGTCAATCTTGGACAGGGAGTTTATATTCTTAAACTGGATGGTGTGACGACGCAGTTTTTGGTAAAATAATTTAAGTATATCCATAAAAAAGGTTGATCTTCTTGTAAGGTCAACCTTTTTTGTTTTTTTATTAATCAAATTATTTTATTAGTCTTTTCTGACCGGATCTAAAGTAGGGTCCCAAAGTCCTAATTTATATTTTTTATTGAGGTATTTCACGGTGCTATTACGTGATACTAAAAATTCTCTGGCTATAGCATATTCATCAAAGTTAATAGCGAAATGTTCTCTGTATTTTTTCATTTGGGGAGTAATAAAAAGACTATCAAAAGATTCTTGTGCTGTTTCATTCTGATAGAAACTCAAAGAATCCCAAAGTTTTTTATTAGCCTTATAACATGAGTCTTCTATTTGATATTCGTACTTGTTGATAAAGGTACCAATCTCTGTATTTTTATCGTCCAATTTTTTAAGAAAGGAATTTACATACTTCAGAGTATCTCCTGTAGGTTTATATTTTGCGATTACTGTTCTAAGTTCATCATTTGCTTTTGCATCTTTTTTCTGATTTTGAGAACATGACAGAAGCAATACACACCAGGCTCCTATTAATGCTGAATTCTTTTTCATATTAAAAATTTCACTTAATAAACTTTAAATTCTTTTTCACCATGTGGAATATAAAATTTTACCATTACCAAAAAAGAGAATAACATTTTTCATGAATTAACGTATTACTTCAAGACCGTCTTCTAATTTCTTTCCCTCTGGAAGATATAAATAATAATTTCTGAAGTTAGCAATTGTACTTCCTTTTTCATTTTTATATTTTCCCCATAAAGCTGAGTTTGATCTTAATCTTGGATCTAAACTTTTCTGTTGTAGAGTAATTAACTTACCATTTCCAAAAATTTTAAAGTCATAGTCTTTAATTTGTTCTAAAGCATACGACCCAATAGTAAATGGTTTTAAGTAAGAGTTTTTGGTATCCAATAAACTTTGTTCATCATCATATGAAGCTTGTGTAGTTTCTTTTTCCTTTTGAAATAAGAAAGAAAATACTTTATCATTTTCCTTATTCTTGTATAAGTTCCATTGATTTTGATAAAAATTCAGAGTAGTTTCTTCTAACTTTTTTCGGTCCAACTTTGTAAGATCCTGCCCCTTACTCCATCCAATATTTTCATAAGGAACTGTTGCATCAAACTCATAGGTTATTTCATAATACTCTTTTCCTGCTCCTTCAAATTCAGGAATTGCCATATCATTATGCTCGCCAGCCATTTTTATTTTTGTTGGGAGCTTAAATTCTTTAACTGCTACAGAGGTATATTCGGGATCTTTTTTATCTGCATATTCTATTTCTAAATTACATGACACATTCGGAGATAATACATTTCCTGATCTGCTATATTCTTCTGGTGCCGGATATAAGCGTAAGGTTATTTTCTGCTTTCCACTTTTAAGTATACCATTATTAATATTGTAGGGTGTCATTTCCTGCCCATAGTTAAATAATTTTGCTATAGGATAATCATTAACAAGTACTTCATAAAGACATAAAGAGTTTCTAACATATACCTGATATACAGGTTCTTTTGGATAATGCTTTATTTCTTTAAGCATTGTTGGAATATAGTTTTCGGTAGTTAATATCGGATTAACCTCTTGGTGTTTTTCAGCTTGTGAACATCCCCAAAGATTTAGAACAGATACACAAAGGAGAATTACATTTTTCATAGGTTAACGTACAACTTCAAGACCATCTTCCAGCTTTTTACCCTCTGGAAGATAAAGATACAATCCTAATGAATTACCATATGTATCACCATTCTCAACAGAATCATAATATAATGCTGATTCACCTCTATATAAAGACTCATCATTTGCTTGTTCAAGCTTTATAATTTTACCATTTCCATAAAATACTTTTTTATATTTTTCTAATGAATACCATTTTTTCACAGTTTTCAAATTAAATAGATATTCATCCCATATTTTAGATATCTCTTTCTTATCCTGATATTGTGAGATGGCATCTCTTTTCATTGAACCGTACTCATTTTTAGCAAGTTCATCAGCTTTATTAGAAGAATAAATATTTTTATAATAATTATAAAATTCTACAGTTTTTTTCTCTAAAAGCTTTTGATCTAATTTTGTAAGATCTTGTCCCTTACTCCAACCTTCGTTTTCATAAGGAACAGTAGCATCAAATTCATATGTGATTTCATAATACTTTTTTCCTGCTCCTTCAAATTCAGGAATTGCCATATCATTATGCTCTCCAGCCATTCTAATCTTCGTAGGAAGTTTAAATTCAGTGACTGCTATAGCATTATAATTAGGATCTTTTTTATTTACATATTCTATTTCAAGTTTACATGACGTATTAGGGGAAAATGTATCACCTGATCTACTGTATTCAGCTGGCGCAGGATACAAACGTAATGTTATTTTTTGTTTACCGCTTTTTAGAATAGCAGTATTAATATCATAAGGTGTTGCTTGCTGTGCATAATCAGATATCTTTCCAATAGGATAATCATTAACTAATAAATCATAAGTGCACAATGAGTTTTTAACATATACTTGATAAATTGGCTCCTTTGTATATTGTTTGATTTGTACATTTACTTTTTCGACAATATTGGAGGATGTTATTTCTCCATTTTGATCTATAATAGTTGTTTTCTTTTGGGAGCATGCCCAAAAGAAAACAACAGATACACAAAGGAGAATTACATTTTTCATGAATTAACGTATTACTTCAAGACCGTCTTCTAGTTTTTTTCCTTCTGGAAGGTAAAGATATACTCCTAAAAAACGTGCATATGTTACTCCATCATTTTTATACGTAAATGCTAAAGCTGACTCTCCTCTAAGTCTGACATCATTATCTGATTTTTGAAGAAGAGCTATTATTTTACCATTTCCATACAAATTCATTTTATAATCAAAAGGTAACCAATTCTTTTCTACTTTTATCATGTCCAAACGTTCATTCCAAATTTTTGAAACTTTATTTTTGTCTTGATACTGAGCAATCGCATCCCTAGACATTAAATTATATTCATTACTAGCTATTAAGTCTGTCTTTTTTTGATTATAATTCTCTTTATATGAATTATAAAATTCAATTACTTTTTTTTCTAAAAGTTTTTGATCTAGTTTTGTTAAATCCTGTCCTTTTTTCCAACCTTCATTTTCATAGGGAACAGTAGCTTCAAATTCATATGTGATTTCATAATACTTTTTTCCTGCTCCTTCAAATTCAGGAATTGCCATATCATTATGCTCACCAGCCATTCTTATTTTCGTAGGAAGTTTAAGCGTTGCAATAGGTATTGATTTATGATTCGGATCTTTATTATCAACATACTCTATTTCAAGGTTACATAAAGTATTAGGTGATAAAACTTCTCCAGATCTACTATATTCTTCTGGGGCAGGATATAAACGTAAGGTAATTTTTTGTTTACCACTTTTTAGAATTTCACTGTTCATATCATATGGAGTTGCGTGTTGAGCATAGTCAAACATTTTTCCAATAGGAAAATCATTAACTAGAACTTCATAAAGACACAGCGAATTTTTTACGTAAACATGATAAACAGGTTCTTTTGGATAATGTTTAACTTGTTCGTTAATTTTTTTTACAATATTGGAGGATATTATTTCTCCATTTTTGTCTATAATAGTGGCTTTCTTTTGGGAACATGTCCAAAAGCTTACAACAGATACAAAAAAGAGAATAACATTTTTCATGGATTAACGTATTACTTCAAGACCGTCTTCTAGTTTCTTTCCTTCTGGAAGGTATAGGTATAAATAATGAAAATCTGAATAAGTAGTACCGTTTAACTTATAAGTACCCCAAAGTCCCGATTGCTCTTTTAAGCGTATATCATTAGATATTTGGCGCAAACATACCATTTTCCCGTTGCCAAAAAACACAATTTTATAATCTTTCAATGGTTGAATCTTATATGTAGAATTTGAATAAACTTCAATATATTCCTTCCATGACTTTGTTATATACTCTTTAGTTTCATATTCACTTACCATCTGTTCTTTAAATGGTAAATATGCACTTGCAGCAATCTTATTAATTAATTTTTCTTCAACCTCTTTTTTCCTATTCAAATTGACTTTAGCTACTTCTTCTTCTAATTTTTTTTGATCCAATTTTGTAAGATCTTGCCCTTTTTTCCAACCATCAATTACATAAGGAACTGTTGCATCAAATTCATATGTGATTTCATAATACTTTTTTCCTGCTCCTTCAAATTCAGGAATTGCCATATCATTATGTTCTCCAGCCATTCTAATCTTTGTAGGAAGTTTAAATTCTGCTACAGATGATGATTGTTTATTAGGGTTCTGATTATCTACATATTCTATTTCAAGTTTACATGATGTATTAGGTGATAAAACATCACCTGATCTACTATATTCAGCTGGTGCAGGATATAAACGTAATGTTATTTTTTGTTTACCACTTTTTAATATTGCATTATTAATTGTAAATGAAGTCATCATTTGTCCATAATTAAACATTTTAGCAACAGGATAATCATTAACTAAAAGTTCATACACACAAAGAGAATTTTTAACATAAACCTGATATACGGGTTCTTTTGGATAATGTTTAACTTGTTCGTTAACCTTTTCTACTATATTTGATGATGTTAGTTATCCATTTTGATCTATAATAATGACTTTCTTTTGGGAGCATGTCCAAAAGCTAACAACAGATACAAAAAAGAGAATAATATTTTTCATGGATTAACGTATTATTTCAAGACCGTCTTCTAGTTTTTTTCCTTCTGGAAGATAAAGATATACTCCAATAAAAGACCCATATGTTGTACCATCTTCTTTGTATGAAAAAGCTAAAGCAGATGTTCCAGATAATCTAACATCACTTTCTGATTTTTGGAGGAGAGCAATAATTTTCCCGTTTCCATAAAATTTTGTTCTATAATTAAATGGTAACCATTCCTTCTTAACTGATAAATTAGAACGGCTTTCATCCCACATTTCTTTTATATCTGTCTTTTCCATATATTCTGAAACAGCATCTCTAAGAAGAGAAGAATATTCGTTCTTTGCAAGTTCATCAGCTTTATTAGAAGAATAAATATTTTTATAATAATTATAAAATTCTACAGTTTTTTTCTCTAAGAGCTTCTGATCTAATTTTGTAAGATCTTGCCCCTTACTCCAACCTTCGTTTTCATAAGGAACTGTTGCATCAAATTCATATGTGATTTCATAATACTTTTTTCCTGCTCCTTCAAATTCAGGAATTTCCATATCATTATGTTCCCCAGCCATTCTAATCTTCGTAGGAAGTTTAAATTCATTAACTGCTACAGCATTATAATTAAGATCCTTTTTATTTACATATTCTATTTCAAGTTTACACGACGTATTAGGAGAAAATGTATCACCTGATCTGCTATATTCAGCTGGTGCTGGATATAAACGTAACGTTATTTTTTGTTTACCGCTTTTTAGAATAGCATTATTAATAATAAATGGTGTCATTTGTTGTCCATATTCTCTTTCATTTGCTATAGGATAATCATTGACTAAAAGTTCATAGACACATAATGAATTTTTTACATAAACCTGATAAACAGGTTCTTTTGGATAATGTTTAACTTGTTCGTTAATTTTTTCTACAATATTGGAGGATGTTATTTCCATATTCATTTCTTTTTCTTTTTTTTGTGAACAACTTAATAGGCTAATAGCTAAAGTCGAGAAAATGAGTACTTTTTTCATAATCAAATTTTAAATATATATACTTTATCTAAATAGTAGGTATCTCCGTCTATTAAAGTAAAAAGTTTTGGTTTATCTTGAGCATTACTATCAAGTACTTTTTTATCATTTTTACTCAATGAAACCCTTTGATAAAGTGTTCCTTTAAGTCCTGAAAAGAAAATAACATCCTGGTAATATAATGCAATAGGTTCCTGTTTAGAGTTATAATCAAATTGATAATTACGAGAATATGTAATATATCCTCCTAACTCCACATCCAATTTAGCTTCCAGTTTAATATATGTTGGAGGAGTTATTGGCAAAATTTGTATTTTTTTCGTTTTCTTTATTTCAAAGCCTGTCAATGAGGCACCAGCTGCAATCCCCATACCAGCAGTAAATTTACCTTCACCACTGTTAAGGTTAGAAATAAAGTCTCGCACGTATATTTTCTTTGAACCAAAGTTTGCTCTTACCTTAAATTGAGCAAATATTTTTCCTTCGAATTCAAATTTCAATTTAGTGTCTTTCAAAACATCTTCACCCAAAACTTTCTTAAGCTTTGCCGCAACCTTTTCTATTTCAAGAAGGCTCACTTCTTTTTTATAGGAAATTCCTAGCAGCGGATCGGCTTTACTGTTAATTTCAACCACTCTTGATATTTTTCCAAGGGTAGATTCAAAATACATACTTCTGTTCTCTGCCATTTTGGGGTATACTATTTCAAAGCCCCAATCGCCCATCTTATCTATTGTCTTAAAGAATTTCCTATGTTTTTTGATTCTTCCAAATGCACCTTTACCTCGCGTAAACCAGATTATTAAAAGTATAATTGCAATTTCAATAATATACATGATAATTAATGCAATAGCAGTAAGATAGCGGTAGTCACGAGTGAAATCAATTGTACTTGCCGGAGATTTTCTTTTTTCAATATCTCCGAAGTTATAAATAAAGTGTACTCCTAAAGCAAACTTATGGGTTTCTTCCTGAAGGAATTCAAAAATCGTATCAGAAAGCTCATTTACTTCTTTTGGAGAAAATTCCTTAAGATTGGTGATACTTTTTTTTACTGATTCTACTGTTTCATCAAGCCACTCAAAGTTGTCGACAAGACTCACAGGAACATCATTCCAAAAGAATGGCTCTTTATAGCTCATTCTTAAGTTTTGTGTGAGAACAGCATCCGGATAAGTGTTTAAAACCAATGTAGGTTTAGCTTCCTTCTTATCCATCTTAGAATAATAGGCACAGGAATTTATAAAAAACTGGTGTGCAAATCTACTTCCCAGGAAAAATGAATGCAGGAAGTCACCAAGTTTAGGTTCATTGCTGTATACTTTATAATTGATGCTATTATTACCTTCCTTTAAAGTAATAGGACTTCCGTTTGTATAACCACTGATCACCCGAACCTGTAGCGTATGCTTTTCAGGTTTATGATAACATCCTTTTCTTGAAACTCCATTAATAATAAGTGCAGATGCTTTCGCGTGATTAATATCAGGAGCAATCAAAGAATATTCTATTGGCAGTGCATCTTTATCACTGATCAGAAACTTGATGGTTGTTCTTCTGTTTTGCTCATGCATTCCTTCTGTTAAATTATTCCCGGAATGTAAAGGCATGGTTTTTCCGTATCCTTTAGCATGAATTCGCCTTTCATCTACCCCATTCTTGACAAGATAGTCTACAACAGATTGTGCTCTACGTTTTGAAAGCGCCATATTGTATTGATCCGTCCCTCGGGAATCTGTATGAGACCCCAATTCCACAGGTACATAAGGCATTAGTTTGGTAAGAAACTGTACTACCTCAGCTAAAACTGGTTTAGCATCTGCCCTGATATTAGATTTATCATAATCATAGTTGATATTTCGAATAGTATAAAACTTACTACTTGGATCCATTTTATTAATGAATTGCCCTTCGTTAAAAAGTTCAACTAACTTATTTCTTTCTGAGAATTTGATAATCTGAAACTTACAAGTAGATATTGAATCTACCTTTTTGTCTGTTTGTCCTACTTTTACAGGAGCGTTATTATTAAGTGTGGTAATATTGGTTTTAACGGGAACCGTTTTGTTCTGAACCTTTAAAAAACGACCATGAATAATATTTCCTCGGTCATCTTTAATATAATTTTTACCATCTTTTATTTTAATATAAAACTGAGTAACATCCTCTCCTTTCCCCCAAGTTCGCTGGATCGTAAAATCAGTATTGATCTGCCCGTTTATGACCCAAGCCTGTTTTTGAAACACCTTTGCAAGAACATCATCTGCAGTAGCATCATAGTTTTTATCAGTAATTCTATTCTTAATTTTTTCAAAAGTAACTTCAGAATTCATTCTATACACTTCTACAGTAACGAAACTTCCATTAATTCCCTCTGTGCTTACTCCTAAAAAAACATTTTCACCAAAAGAAAACTGTCGGGAACGATTGTCCGCACCACCTAATTTCAAACTCCATTTGGTGTTTATAATTAAAGGGGGGCAATGTCCTTTTACAAATAAACCTGTTGTATTTTGTTTATCAGGATTTCCTGAAAGACTTGCTTCTATATAAAAATAATGGGCACCTCCACATAAATGTTTGGGTATTTTAAATTTACGTGCAGAAGATACAGTTTTAGTAATAACTTTTTGCCTTTTACTATCCTGTACTAACCATGTAACAGGTTTCTTTTTCTCTTCAGCAGTTGTTCCTGAATACCAGTCAACAACTACAAAAGTCACCTCTTTATCACCAACTAATGTCACTCTTTTTCCAGGGACCGTCATATCAGGGTAATAAGAACCACTGAAACTTATCGTTTTAACTCCTTTCGCCATTTTCTGTTGATTTTAAATTACAAAGTCTTCTCCCTCATCATTGGAAGGCTGCTCATTATACATTGATTCCGTGTTCACCAAAGGATTGATCTGCTGCTGGACATCCTTATCTGCATTCTTAAAGTTCTGTTGACTTGCTTCAGCTCTCTGTCCATGATCTATGATTTCTATACAAGGTGTCCCTGCAACGGCACAAACGGCTTTACTGTCTTCAAGAATGATATATCCGCCATTGCTGAGCTGTACTTTTTCGTAGAACTTCTGCCATTCGGTGACCATTATTTTACATGGCGGTGGTGGTCCGCCGTGTTTGGTACAATTTCCGAATGTATTTTTCTCAAATGTTGCTCCTCCTATTTCTTTTGTTGTTACAATAAGCTTTTTGGAAGCGCTTTTATCATTGGCATATTCTTTCTGATGTGAAAGTACTTTAAGTTTATCCGGAGCCTGTCCGAACTGGCACTTGCACATTGCGCCCTGTACTACAATATGTTTTTCTGCCATGATTATTGTTCTCTATTTGAAACCAACAGTCTCGTCAGGTATTGATTCCCGAACTCAAGACGAATGAAGCTTTTATTCATTTTAAAAGTAACCACTGTAAGTGCACTTGACGTGTTTTCATCAGTATCTACCGTAGTTTGATACAACTGAGCATTGTATCTTGCAAAAAGTTCCTGACATTCTGTAGGAGAACTATCATTGAACACAAGCCCGTAAGGTAAGCCTGCTACTTTCTTATCTCCGTAATATTGTAAAGCGTAATATTCCTGTCCGTCAATCATTGTTGCGTAGATCAGATTAAAAACCTCATCAATGTCCCAATTTGAATATTTTCCGCCTTTACAGCTTTCGCATTCCGGTTCAGTTGGTTGTATCTGTAAGCGTTTTGTAAAAGTTGCTGATGTTGTAGGTAAAGAAATAAACTGCTTATTGGTGAATAATGCCTGTAGCTTTTTTGATGTTGTTTTTTCAATATGATTTCTCGCTTCTATTTCTGCAAACTGTGCATCTGCTTCAGCATTCATTCTTGCAATTTCTTCGGCACGTGGCGAGGCTGCTTGAGCTGTTGCACGATCCGTTGCTTTTGAATTTAACAGGAATTCTTTAATTTCTTTTTCAACTTTTCCAGTCGATTTGGTTTGTTTTACATCCACATCCTTTTTTGACAAGCGATCAGGAGTAATATTTTCAAGGAAGATACTTACTTTCGTACTTTTCTTAGAAATTTTAGTGAATGTTATATTCCAACTCGCCTGTTGAATGAATTGTTTGGATTTTGCACCTTTATTCAATGCTAATTCCAGATAAGGATTTTTGGAACCGGCATCATATTTCAGATTATAAAGGTCAATATTGGTTGAAAAGCCACTCCCCATTGCGGTAGCAGCTGCATCCATCGCTGAGTTTTTTGTGAAATCATTTTCAAAATCAAAGATGATACTTTCCAGCACCTCAATATTTTTTGGCACCGTAAATTCTACTTTCTGTCCAAAGGACAAACCGAAATACACCAGAAAGATCAGTAAAGAAAGTTTCTGATTTAATTTTATTTTCATTTTATTTTGTTTTTTTATTCTGATATAGCAGTAATTACTACTGATATTTTCTTTTCTTCTTCCAACATTATACTACATTCCAGATACAGGGTTTCAGGAAGTAATGTTTCCCCGTTCAGGTAATATTGTATTCTAAAATTTCCATTGTCATTCATTACCGGATGATCCTGAATGGTCATTGAAAAAGGTGATTCATTGATAAAATCGTACACTTTTCTTTCATCATTTAATTTTCCTTCTCCAGATATATTCACCAGGTCATATTCATCTTTTACCGGATCTACTTCTACATGTATTTTGTATTTCGGCTCAATAGGGTTATCCACCACAGGGAAGCTTTCTTCTCCTTCTATCTTAAACCTCTGACCGAAACTCTGATAAATTCCAAAAAATAATGTTCTGATGAAATAATCATTTTTCAAATAAAAACTGATTGCTTCAGGTTCGTAGATAATGTTTTCAATCTTCTCGCAGTATTTATCTACAACATCACCTTCAAATTCCTTATAAACTTCCTCCTTTACGGTGGTCCATCTCTCTTTAAATACTGACAGATTTTCTACCTGGCGGAATTTACCATGTTCATCCACACTTATCTGTAAAGGATACAGAACTTTGGAGGTTTTATAGGCTAATGTATCTGCTATTTCATTGATTTCTTCTTCATTCAGATATAGATTTGATGTTCTGTCAATTTCAAAAAAATGCAGGTTATTTTCGTTTTTAAGCCAGCGTACTGAGGTTTCGTATTTCAGTTCATTCTTACTGTTTCCTGTTTCAATATTGACGATCACTCCATATTTACTGAATGATCTCTCCGGTCTGAAAACAATACTGTTTCCTCTTCCAAACTGTACCTTTTTATTCTGATCCGCAACAGCTATTCTTGGAATATAAAGTTCCTTCTGTCCGGTAAGTTCTATGAGGATCATATCTTTTACCTGACAGTGATTGTTGTGGAATAATTTCAGGGTATCTGCATCCAAACCATAAAGTGTTGCGATACTTTTTAAGGTTTCGTTTTTTTGGATGATGTGGGTATTAAACTTCTGCATATAATATTCCGTCTTCAGGGTTATTTCTTGTAATGTGATTTTAATTTTTTAGTGGATAACTCTGGTTCTGTTAGGTCTTGGGTCCATTCCGATGCCTTCTCTCCTTGCAGACCAATGCAGATATTTATGTCGAAGTTCTAGTAAATCGGTTTGCTCCTGAGCTTCTTTCTGATATTCTGCATATTTCTTTTGCGGAATTGATGCTCCCATATATTTCTTTTCCAATTCTGCTTTCGGTATAAATGCGTAAGGTTTTCCGTCTCCCATCACATAAGGTTCAAGACGATTTTTAACTCTTACCAATAATGCATCTGAATCAATGGGATAGGTTTCATTCACCATTTTTTTATCTGTAATCGGAAGATTTTTCTGAATCCCATAATCTGCCATAAAATGCAGAGGAATATAACTGAATGTCTTCACTAATTTACGTGTACTTTTTAGTGCCCAGTAAAATCCGGAGGAAATGGTAAGTTCTCCTTTGTGAAACCAGCCTTCTGCTTCCAGTTCATCTCTCAGGGCTTCCAGTTTAGAAGGGCTAAATCCCCATGCTGTTTCCAGTTCTTCCCATGATTCTTCACCGTTTTCATAAGCTCCTCCTACATCGCAGTGAACTCCCGGAAATGTTTTTTCAATTCCTGTACGCACTCTTGTAAGGTCAAAGTTTTCCCTGTGTTCATCTTCTGCAATAAAGTGAATTACAGTCTGAGCTTTTGCAATATCGTTAAGGCTCAACTCTTCTACGTCATTGCTGAAATTAGGTTTCGGCGAAAGGTATTTCGAATAAGACGAAACGGTATCGTAAACACCAAGAAATCTTACTTTTAAGACATCAATCGTAATACCGGCTTCCTGTAATTTCAATCCGAAATGTCCCCATTTAGGAAGTTCCTGTAAATCTACAGAGTTTCCGTCATCATCAGAATAGGTAGTGGCAACCATCCCATCATTGGCAACGGTATGTGCTGATGCTTTATACTTAGCTTTACTGATTTCATGTACAAAATTACGTGCAGCCGCAGCCCCACGGCTAAAACCGAATACATCAAAGGTAAGTACCGCAATTTTATCAGCCTTTTTCTCACTTTTAATGGTTTTTACTTTTTTGACAATCTCTTCGCAGCCTTTTCTTACTTTGGATCTGATTCCGGTAGCTCCGGTACCAAAAGCATAGCCTAAAGTCTGATCTCCCTGAGCATCTTCCGTACCGATTCCTTCTATATAAATTCCGAAATTTTTGTCATAGTTATCCCACATTCGGGCTACATTACTCCAATCGTTGTTATAACTGTTGTTATCTGTAACTTTACCACCATGTTTTTTATAAGCATCAGTTCCTTTTGCCTTTTCTGTGGTATTGGTTTTATTATTTAAAGTTCCGTCAAAAAAGATTCCGATTGTAATATCCAATACTTCTTCTTTGGTTATCGTTGGTGTATACCCTCCAAATTGATTATTGTGCATAGTTCTCGTTTTTAAATGGGTTCACAGAAATCTTATTCTATTTTACGGGATAATCTAACTTTTGCTTTCGTAATGAAAACTTCTCCCTGCTCAGTCATTAAGGATAAAAATACTTTTGTATTGTCTTCATTTACTTTAATAGTAAAATCGATGTCTTCCTCTTTTCCTATTTTCTGAAATAATTCAAAGATTTCTTTGTCATCAAAAGCATCTACCCATACAGCATATCTGTTTTTATTCTTATCGCGCCAATAAAACCCACAGAATTTCGGGATTGCTCTTGGTTTGTAAGTATCATCTTTCAGGCTTTTAGCAAAAAGATTTTCCTGTTCTCCATTATAATTGGTAAATCCAAAGTCCAGCCATACACCTCCTTCCGGAAGGATAACATCTGGCTTCCAATTGTATTTTTCCCGATAGACTTCGTAAACATCTTCCGAAGGATAGCCTTCTTCTTCAATTTTTTTCCGAACTTCAGGCTTGAATGTTTTATAAGACGGATCTTTCAGCATTCTGTCTGCAAACCCTTCTTTAAACATATATTGTGCATTATCGTATGCTTTTTCTTTTGTGATAATGGTATCGTGAGCCTGAAAAGCACCTATTTCTTTTTGATTTCCAGGACCTTTTGCCCAAAGAACAACTTTCCCCTTAGGAGCCAGCCCTACAACAAAAGAATTGTAAGTGGTTCTTTTACGGGTATCCTGATCTACAAATCCTTCATCAAAAAGAGTCTTGATTTTTTCTTTATTAAGATCCCATTTTCCGGTATAGAACTTTTTTTCAACCAGAGAATACCAGGTAAATTCAAGATGTTGCGGCAGATTCATTTTTTCGGTTTCTACACTCATTGTTCCGCCTTCTTTCCCCCAGCCGGTGTTCTGTGTTCCCCAAATAGCATCGAAACCATAGGTAAAATCATCAGCTACAATAGCTCCTTTATAAATCTCCATAGGATATTCCTGCGGTGCAGAAACGGTTCCCAGCCAACTGTATTTTTCTTCCATTTTTTTATTCTGACAATTTATTGTTGAAAAACAACATACTACACAAAGAATAAAAGCTTTTAAATTATTTGTGACCATGAGACATAATCTTCTTGTTACTAGCTAAAACAAGGTTTTCTTTCTGCGCCTCTACATTGATCTTCTTTGCAATTTTTTCTACCTTTTTTCCTACGTTCAGATGATAAGTGTCTTTCACAGTTATCACAATGTTCTTTGCTGTTTTGATAATCGCCATATCAGAAAAGTTTTGATTTCTCAGCACTGTTGAATTCCACTATTTTCCCACTTTGCATGGTCATATTTTCCATTTCGCTGAACATGGAAATTTCTCCTGCTATTTCGTTGGAAGTCTCAGACTGTCTTTTAAATTCTTTATCCACCAGTTCTGTTCTGTTGTCTGAAGATTCTCTGATGTCTCCGGATGCGGTCTGCATAATATCTTTTCCGGCTGTAGAGACAATATCTTCATTTGCTGAACTTGAGATACTTGCTCCGGCATCAATGGTAATTTCTTTTCCTGCTGTGATATTGATGTTTTCACCTGCATTCAATGTGAAATTTTTAGGAGCTTTCATGTTGATATTTCCTTTACCATCCATAAAATAGCTATTTCCACTCGGATCAAGAATGGTAACACTTCCTTCATTGTCATTCAATAGAATTCTGATTCCGCTTCTGGTTTGGATAGATTTCAGATGGTTATCTATTCCACCTCCTAAAGCTATTCCGCCGTGGAACATTCCACCCATTACGAAAGGTCTGTCCGGATGACTGTGTACAAAGTTGACCATTACCTGATCTCCTACTTCAGGAATTGCCACATATCCTCTGTTTTGAGATACCTGATCTGTTCCTCCGGCGTCAGGGCTCATCATACGGATAAAATGTGTGGTATCGTTAGTCTGCCAATCGAATCTTACCTGTATTCTTCCTTGTCCTTCCGGATCAGTATTGGAAATTACCGTTGCCGTTTGTGGTTCAGCTTTTGGAAGTGTATATTCCGGTTTTGGAAGAAATCCTGTATCAGCTGCTATTCCAACAAAACTTCCATGATAATGACCTATAGTATCAATTTCATGTTCAGCTTCTGTGATCATAATTCTTGTAAAATAAGAGGTTTCATTAGAATCCTGCTTACGCATCTGTACATCAGCTACACATCCCGGATGCAGGAAAGGAACGGTTGTATTTCCTGAAATGGTAAAAACATTCACTGCCTCACTTCCTGAAGCACTTTTTTGTGAATATTCTACATCAAGATGTGTGGTTGCTTTAATAGGAGCAATCTGTAATGCAGGTGTTTTATAGATGGAATCGTTATGATTATAAGCTGTTTTTGCCAGATCTCCTACATGCTTGATAGGCGTAGAACCGGAAGTAAGTTTTTCATGTTTATTACTGTTGTAGCCATAGAATTGGGGTTTGGTATGAACCGCTTTTAATTCTACTTTTATATCATTGGCACTGCTTCCATACGTTAATGTAATCGGTTTATTTTGTGGTGGCAGCTTCCCGAAATGCAGAACTTCACCATCATAGAAAAACTGTTCACCATATGCTTCAGCCATTCTTGCAAGATAGTTGTAATGGGTTTCATCATATTGGCTGCTGTAAATAATCTGAGAAAAATTATTAGCATCTATTCTTACATCAAAACGACTTTTATCAATCCCCTGCTTGATGACATCTTCTGCAATAATTCCTACATTGACAGGTTGTGCACCTCCGAAACTTTGAATATGTGGAGCTCCATCCAATAAAATAGTAGGACTGCTTCCCGTTAATACAATATTTCCAAGGCTCATTTTCTCCTGACTGAATCCTACGCCTGTTATCACTCCTACAAATGTTCTTTCAGGGCTGTTATCAATATCTTTATAGGAAATGACAGCTGTAAGGCGTTTTCCCAAAAACTTATTAGCATCATCCAGAGAATGGGTTTGCCTTTCTCCTAAGGTATCATGAGCTAAAGTCAGGGTAAATTCGTGGTGACGTCTCGTACTTTGTTTAAGCTTGAAGTGCTTATAGTATTTTATAATTTTCCCTTCGATAACGAGAGAAAGCTTTACCAAGCGATTAATGCCTATATGGTGATTTTCAGATACACCATCTGCATTCTGCGTCGGGCGAAAGGACGCGGCATTTGATTTTCCGGGTGTGTTTGACATATTTTGTGGTGATTTGTTTTATTTTTTCTTAATTTTTCAATGATCAGGGAGTTTTTTAAAACAAAAAGCATTCCCTTTTCTTTAATAATTTGGCTTTTCAAAAGGTAAAAAAAGACCGTCTTATGGGACAGTCTTTTTATTTTTCACTCATGAAGACTTAGCTCATTGGCCAAAGTCCTTCATAAGCTGAATTTCCGTAAGTAATCGTTTCAGCGCTTATTACAAAACTGATCAGCATATTATTGCTGTCTAGTGCATCAAAGTCTACTTCGTGTTGAATTACATATCCATTTTCCCACTTCAGAGTGATCAGAGTTCCTTCTTCGTGAGATTTGTTGAAATTAATTTCTCCTGTTGTTGGCTTATATTTGCTGTTCAGTAAGCTTTCTAAAACATCAGATTTTTCTGTTGCTTCGATGGTTACTTTAATAAGGGCATTTGACGGATCTGATGCTACTCGTCCTGAAACGTCTGTAGCTCTCGATACACTGTAGTTAAGCTTTAACAACTTCTGACCTTCCCCTCCATTGAATTTTAAGATTCCTCTTGAATTTCCTGCCATATTCTTAAATTTTTATCATTAATGATAGTTCCCGTAAATAGGATCTATATAACAAAGATAGACTTCAGGTTCTAATTTAAAAAGTTTTTTGGCAACAGTTTTAAAAATTGTAGTAGTTCTACGATTCCGGTTCTAACAGAATTATATTAAACATAAAAAAAGATCTCAGTTTTTATAGTTTTAAAAAATATAATCAATAATGTTTATAAACATAAGAAATGACTGCTATTACAATATTGAGCGCGATTAATCCCATGATGACCGTACTATATTTTCTTTTCTTATCGATAAAACTTAGTATTATGAATAAAAAAAGCAGCAATAAGGTATATACAGCAGGATACATCTGAAAAGCTTCTGAAAATCTTCCCTGAAACACCAGAACAATAGCACGTTGAGCGCCACAGCCAAAGCATTCTACACCAAGGAACTTTTTACTGGGACACGTCAACATGAAGTCTTCAATATTCATTTCTGTAAGGTATGGTTATATTGAATAAGTTATGAGGAAATTTTTGCTCTGGTATACTGATGGGGGAAAAAGCAGTTTTCTTTCATTTCAAAAGAACCCTGAACTGCGATATATGGATTTCTCAGAATTTCTCTTGCTACAAAGATCAGATCGGCTTCTCCTTTTTGTAAAATTTCTTCTGCCTGTTCTGTTTTGGTAATTAAACCTACAGCTCCGGTTTTCACATCAGCTTCGCGCTTAATCTGTTCAGAAAAAGGAACCTGATAACCGTTAAAAACAGAGATTTTTGCGCCATGGATATTCCCACCGCTTGATACATCCACGAGATCAACAGAGTGTTCTTTTAACACTTTTGCCAAGGCGACACTATCCTGAATATCCCAACCATTTTCTGCATATTCAGTGCCTGAAATCCGTACAAAAAGGGCTGTATTTTCATTTAATACTTCGTTTACGGCATCTACAATTTCAATAAGGAAACGGATTCTGTTTTCGAAACTTCCGCCGTATTCATCTGTTCTGATATTGGAAAGCGGTGACAAAAACTGATGAATAAGATAACCATGAGCTCCATGAATTTCGATGACATCAAACCCTGCTTTTACAGCTCTTTGGGTAGCTTTTTTGAAACTTTGCACAAGTTCTTTCACTTCATCAGTACTCAATACATGGGGAATTCTCTCTGTTGGATGGTAAGGAATGGAACTTGGTGCTACTGTTTCCCAACCTTCTTCAATAGAAATCTGCTGATTATTCCATGTGGAACCTTTTCGCCCTGCATGAGCTAACTGAATCCCAATTTTACTGTCTGAGTTCTGATGAACAAATTCTACAATTCTCTGTAGCTTTTCTGCCTGTTCATCATTCCAGATTCCCATGCAATGGTTGGTAATTCTTCCTCCCGGCTCTACTCCGGTTGCTTCCACAACAAGTAAGCCTGTTCCACCTTGTGCTCTGCTTCCATAATGTACGAAATGAAAGTCGTTTGCCAATCCGTTTTCGCATGAATACATACACATGGGAGACATTACCCAACGGTTTTTTAGCTCTACGTTCCTGAATTGTATTGGGGTATATAGCATTTTATTCTTTTAAAAAGTTGAACTTTATCATGAGGAGAATAAAATATTGCCCACTTCATTAAAAAGAACTAATTTTACCCCCCTTTTTTAGTCTACAATATATGAAAAAAGACATACAGATCAGTTACGAATATTTTAAAAATAGCAGCGAACTGAGCGATATAGAAAAAAAATTATTCGAAAGAGCCAAAGAGGCACGCGAAAACGCTTACGCACCCTACTCTCAGTTTTTTGTAGGATGTGCTGTACTCTTGGAAAATGGAGAAATATACTCTGGAAACAATCAGGAAAATGCAGCCTTTCCATCAGGACTTTGTGCTGAAAGAACTACTCTTTTCTGGGTAGCTGCTAACTTCCCAAATATGAAGGTAAAGAAGATTTTCGTAGTGGGTGGTCCTAAGGAATTTCATGAGAAAAACCCTCCAATTCCGCCGTGTGGTGCCTGCCGTCAAAGCTTAATTGAATATGAGACGAAACAAAACGAGGACATTGATCTTTATTTCTCAAGTATGAATGAGGAAGTGGTGAAAGTGCATGCGGTGAAAGACTTGTTGCCTTTCTATTTCGACTCGACTTTTTTATAGAGGTAAAACTATAAAATCGTAAAAGGCTAGTGATGGTCTGATTAAATATTCAATTCTCGTTGTGGTATTTAAACTAATATGGACTTACATGATGATTTCATCATTAAACCAACAGAATACTGTTGGTTTTTTTTGCTTACAATGTCATGATCCCTTTTGCATGATAAAACCGCTTCTTTTTTGCCACGAATGCACGAATTTTTTCTTATCTCTTGGATTTTTTTAAGTAGTCATTCCTTAAAAAGCTAATTTTTCATTTTGAAAATTATACTTGCCTAAGAAGATTTTGAGAACAACTTCGAGCCAAAAAAGAATTTGTTGT
>NZ_FTOL01000002.1 GCF_900156735.1 Chryseobacterium ureilyticum | reverse complement strand
GCGCCGATGGTACTGCTAACGCGGGAGAGTAGGTCGCCGCCAGTTTTTATTTTATTTTTAAAAGTCTCATACAGTAATGTATGAGACTTTTTTTTGCTCTATAGCCAGAGCACTATATCCAAAACTATTCTTAAATACACAATTACCCAACAAAAACTCCCCCATACTCATTATTTTATTGTCTTTCTTAAGATGATAATATGTCATATTTCTATTTCTTGATATAGCTTTTTACATTCCAAAATTTTTCTATATCGATTAAAATTTAATATATTTTTTCAAATATTCAAGTATAACTTTCATATTTTCAATGATGTCTTAAGATTTTAGCTTATTTTTTATTGGTATATTATTAAATACTGTTAAAATATTATATTTGATTTTAAAAAATTAAATATAATTATGAATAGAACGATAGTTAAGGTAGGGCTTCTTTCATCTTTATTTTTTTGCTTGACTGGATTATCTGCACAGAACACAGACTCTACTAAAGTTGGAAAAATTGATGAAGTTGTTGTAACAGCCTATGGAGTTAAAAAAGAAAAGAAAACATTAGGATATTCCTTCCAGGATGTAAAAGGGCAGGCACTTGTTGATGCAAAAGAAACAAATGTTACTAATGCTTTAGTTGGTAAAGTTGCCGGAATGCAAGTCATTAAAGGAGGCTTTGGTCCAGCGTCATCATCTAGGATTAATTTAAGAGGTTTTAATTCTCTTAAAGGAGATAGCCAACCTCTGATTGTCGTAGACGGAGTTCCTCTGAGTAATAGTATGGGAGTAAAACCCAAGCAGAATAATGGAAACTACAATAATGACTTCTGGAATCCTGACCTGGATATGGGAAATGGGTTGAATGATATTAATGCAGAAGATATAGAAAGTATTTCTGTTCTTAAAGGAGGTGCAGCATCTGCATTATATGGTTCGAGAGGTGGAAACGGTGTTATTCTCATTACCACTAAAACTGGTAAGAAAAAAGGAGGACTTGGAATTACTTATTCTACCAATTTAGGATTTGAAACTATTTTTATGAAACCAGACATGCAGAAAAGCTTTGGTTTAGGACAAAATGGAATTGCCAATCCTGCTAACAGTGAGAATACCAGTTCATGGGGACCATCAATTGATGGAGCAAATAGACAGAGATATAATAATCTGGGTAATTTTTTCAAGACGGGTATCAATACGCAGCATACTTTAAACTTTCAGGAAAATTTGGGTGAAGGAACAAGCTTGTATACCTCATTCAATTATTTAAATGACAATAGCCAGATTCCAAATTCCAAATTTGAGAGATTCAATTTGATGGCTAAAATGAATTCTACTTTTGGTAGAGAAAAAAGATGGACATCAGAAGTAAAAGTACAATATATAAGTACAAAAGCTAAAAACAGACCTGCAGGAGGAAGAGGGGATGGTAATTATTATTCGAACATTCTTCTTATGCCACAGGATGTTGATATCCGTAATTACCGTGATGGGCAAACGCAAAACAATGTAATGTCGAACTGGATTTCACCAAATGGTATTAATCCTTACTGGTCTGCATACAACAGCCTTAATGCCGATAAAAAAGACCGTGCTTTATTGAATAGCTACCTTAAATATCAGTTTAATGACTGGCTAAGTGCCGATGTAAGATTAGGAACTGATTTTTACGCTTTGAATGCAGATGCAAGGGTGTGGACAGGTTCTTCAAGAAGAAATGCATATGCTACCAGTGAAGAGAAGTTTTATGAAAATAATTATATAGCGAGTATTACAGCTAAACAGGATAATTTATTTGGTAAATGGGGCGGTTCATTTTCATTGTATGGACAATTAATGGAAACAAGAACTAAAGCTCTTTATTTTAGTACTCAAAACTTAATTGTTCCTAATGTTTTTAGTGTGACGAATACCAGCGATCTTGCAGGTATTGCTAATAACGAGATTGATATATGGAAGAAAATTAATTCCGTTTTTGGGGCATTGGAAATTAATTATGACGGATATTGGTTTATTAATGCTACGTTCAGGAATGACTGGTCTTCAACTTTAAGTGTAGAGAACAGATCATATTCTTATCCAGCCCTAAGTACATCTTTGGTTTTAACGGAAATGTTGAATAAACTGAATGGTACAACTTCTAAAACATTAACTTTTGCCAAACTTCGTGCTGCATATGCTTCTACGGGGAATGGTTTAAATCCTTACGAATTATATAATGTTTACAGACTAGCCGCTGATCCTACCGGACATGCTATTTTAGGAAGAGTAAAGACTCTTTATGATCCAACTTTACAGGCTGAAAAATTAAAAACTTTTGAAGTGGGAGCAGATCTTAAGTTTTTTAACAGACTTTCACTAGATGTAAGTTATTTCGTTAATACTTCGGTAAAACAACTGATCAATTTACCTATGAACCCACTTTCAGGATACGATAATATGAAGGTAAGCGGAGGAAAGCTTCACAATAGTGGAATTGAAGTGGTATTGAATACTGATATTTTTAAAAAGGAAAATTTTAGCTGGAATGTAAATGCTAATTTCTCGAAATTAAAGAGTGAAGTAAAAGAGCTTTATGGCTCTATTTCAAAATACCCATTAGATGGTTTTGATAATGTTACATTCTTTGCAGAGCTCAATAAACCTTTTGGAGTAATCTATGGAACAAAATTCTTAAGAGTAGAGGATGCTAATGATCCTAATTTCGGAAAACTTATTGTAGGAGCTAACGGACTACCTCAATCAACTCCTGATCAGCATTACTTGGGAGATCAGACTCCACGCGCATTGTTTGGGCTTACCAACAGCTTTAGTTATAAAAATATTGGGCTTTCTTTCCAGGTTGATGGACGTATTGGCGGGAAGTTTTATTCTTCTACTCAATCAGCATTACAAAAAGTAGGACTTGCAGAAGATACGGCTCCCGGAGGAAGAAGAGACAATTTTGTTCTTGATGCAGTAGTGCAGCAAACTGGAGGTGGGTATGCTTCCAATACAAAGGAAATTACACAGCAGGATTATTGGGCAGCTGTAACGGCAGGAAACCTTGGAATTACAGAACAGAATATTTATGATGCTACCAATATCAGATTAAGAAATGTTCAGGTATCTTACAGTTTCCCAAAGAGTATTTTTCAAAAGTTTGCATTGCAAAGTGCAAAAGTTTCTTTCACTGCCAATAATGTATGGATGATTTACAGTAAAGCAAAAGGAATAGATCCTGAATCTGTATTTGCGATCAACTCTAACGCTGTAGGATTTGAAAACCTTTCATTCCCTACCACAAGATCTTATTTATTCACCATTACATTAGGTTTTTAACATCAATAACATCATGAAAAAATATATTTTATCTCTCGTTACACTAGCTGCAGTTTGTACATCATGTAATGATTTTGAAGACATGAATAATGATCCGTTTGCAGTAGATATTAATAAAGCTGAACCGGAATATTTCTTAAACAATTCTATTTTAGGAGCTCAACAGGATCCCAATATTGCTGAACGTACTTTTGTTCTTTATTGGAAAACTGCGGCAAGACAACACCTGACAACAGGAATTGCCGGTGGATCCTATGATGATTCCTGGACTGTAGAATATTGGAAAGGAATTTCAGAATGGCTGAATAATGCCAATACAACTATTGAAATAATTAATGAAAAGAAAGCAATAGGTCAAGGCAAATCTCACTATGATAATCTTACCCAGGTAGCCAGAATCTGGAGAGCTTATTTAATGAGTGAATTTTCAGATAACTTTGGTCCGCAGCCGATTCAGGCATTTAAAGGAATAAACCCAGGTTTTAATTCTGAAAAAGAGGTGTATTATTTTATTTTGGAAGAGCTGAAAGATGCTGCTGCTAAAATGGATGTGAACCAACCTGTTCCTGCAAATCCTAATGCTTATGATATGGTATATGGATTTAAATGGAATCAATGGGTTAAATATGCCAATTCCATGAGAATGCGAATTGCCATGCGAATTGCCGAAGTAGATCCAGGAAAAGCAAAAACGGAATTTGAAGCAGCTGCGAATTCTAATATGCTGATCAGTACAAGCGATGATAATTTTAAAGTAAAAGAAGATCCAGGCTGGAATCCTTTATCAGGAGTAATGTCCAGAGAATGGAATTCACAGATTTTATCTGCAACTCTTAATAATATGTATATTGGCTTAGGAGGAGTAAATTCTACAGATCAATTACCGGCTGCTCAGCATACCGCAGTAAAAGATTCTGATTATATCGGAATAAAATATGATGAGCAATTCTCCACACTGACCAATGATCCGAGCGCAGGATACTGGTTGGACGGACTTCCGAATACAATAGACCCAAGAGCGTATAAAACATTTTATATTCCTGGAGATCTCACCAATCCGATTTACTCACTCTATCCTACTTATACCAATCAGGCAACTACCAATCATGGAGATCTTACTTTTGCTGATGGTTCCAAAATTACAATCAATACCATAAATACGTGGAATACGACTGCAATAGGGAATTGGGGTGTAAAAGGACAGAGAAATGGATTAAGAGGTGTTATTGGCTGTATGCCGGCTTTAGGGAAACAATATAGAGAAGGTAAAAACTCCCGAATTTTCTTTGCAAGTTGGGAAACGTACTTCCTGATGGCGGAGGCAGCTCTGAAAGGTTGGGCTGTTCCTATGAGTGATGAAGTAGCTTATAATAAAGGGGTTCAGGATAGTTTTGTTTATAATGGGGTTTCACAATTCTACGGGCAATACATTACCTCAACAGCTTATAACCGTGATGGAACTTCTGTTTCTTATTCTCATACAACGGAGCCGGGAGCTACTCATGTCATGAAATATAAAGATCCTGCAACCGGAAATTTAGTTTCGGTAGATATTAAATATCCTGTAAATACGATTTACAAGAATGGTTCGGTGAAGAATGATAAACTTACAAAAATCATTACCCAAAAATATATTGCCAATATGCCATGGCTTCCACTGGAATCATGGAGTGATCAGAGAAGACTGGGATTACCTTTCTTTGAAAACCCGGCGGTAGAAACACCATTGGTTAACTTACCGAATTTGAATTCAGGAAATTATATGACCAACTCTATTCAGAATTTCCCTCAGAGATTAAGATATCCAAGTACTTTCAGAAATACAGACCAGGACGGATATGCAAAAGCATTACAGCTATTGGGCGGACAAGATGCAGTTCTTACACCTCTTTGGTGGGCAAAACATTAAATTGAATATGCTTTAAAAAACAATCCTTTCCAAATTTTGGGAAGGATTGTTTTTTTATTGATCATTAAAATTTTAATGATCAAAAATTTATGATTTCCAATTACATTAATTGGCAACGATGGTGAAAACCACACGGGCGCTATACGTACTGGCTGGAACTGTTACAGAAACTCCTGCTAACTGTAAAATTAAGTTGACATCAGCGAAACTTACACTATTCCCAAGTCCTAAAAGACCACTAAAGGTAAAAGTTAAAAACGTTACATCAGCAGTCTGCGATATGGGGATATAAGTAGTTCCTCCATTGATAGCTGATGTGCAAAGGACGCAAACTCCATGTATTGTTGTTGATCCTCCAGTTCTTCTTGCAGAAAGAGTTAATGAATTATTCCAGGGGTTGGGGGTGTAGCGCATTGTCATTTTTGCGCCAGAACTTGAAAGAAGATTAAGGAAAGAACCGGGTAACGTTCCGGATAAAGTGATTGTTGTAGGTGTAGTAGTGGTATTGTCATAAGTTCCTGCATAATTATTTCCTGCTTCGGTAATAGCAGGAATAACAGGTGACCAGTTTCCCGAAACATTTACCGTCTGAGCGTCAAAGAAAGAACCCATTATTAAAAAAATAATATAAAGATTCCTTTGTAAGAAAATGTTTCTGATATAATGGTTATTGATTTTCATTTCATTTTTTATTCTGTGATGGTATACACGATTGTTACAGATATATTGTCTTGTTTGGCTAAATTAGCATAGGTGCTTGGGACGAGGGAAATGGTAAGACGATGCCCGTTATTTGCCCCATTACCCGTATAAGCTCCACCAATTCCGCTGATAATTGTAACAGGTGTGGTTGTAAGAGTAACCTGTGCTGATGGAGTTCCCAATGTTCCACCTCCTGCTCCGGATGCAGCAGCAGCCTGTAGTCTGATATTCACTCCGGAAATAACCTGATTCACAGCAGCCGTTATTTTTCTGGTAGCGCCACCTGAAGTAATGGCTGAAGTATAATTAATCCATTTTGAAGTATTGGGAGTTGGGTTTCCCAGAGGATTTCCTGCTTCAGTAGGTGCTGTAAAGTTCAGCGTAATGTTTCCGGTAGGTTCTACATCCATCAAAGTCACTACAGGTAATGTAAGAGTAACAGTAGCCTGAGAATACAACAATCCGGATAGAATGAAAGTGGTTAATATTATAGCGCGCTTCAAAATCATTTCTTATTTTTTATTTCATTATATCCTACTTTCAGGGATTCCTGTTGGTATTTGATTTCTCTCTTTTGCTTAACAATCTGAACATTTATTTTTTTTATCTCTCCTGATTTTAAGGTAAACTGGAATTTATCAGTTAAAATCTTATAAAGTTTATCCAGACCATTTCTATAAAGCTTAAGAGACCAATCGCCAGGTCGGAGATAAGTAAAATCAAAATCTTCATCTATGAAACAGATCTTACGGAAGGTCTGATCATTGCTGATCGCTTCTATAATAATGCTTTCTCTTTTCTTTTTCCCCGTTTTATTCTGTAATGTTTCAATATCTGTCTGATCTTTTTCAAGGTTTTCTGCAAGATGAATATGCCCTTGGATATTGGCTGCAGTAGTTATTCCGAAATTAAAAACATTCTCTTTGTTAAGAAGAGATAACGCTGCAGGAAAAACAACTGTTGGAATATCATTGATCTCAGTAGTTGAGCGATCTATTTCAAGGAAGTAATTCCCGGGAATTACATTCTTAAACATATAATTTCCTTCTTTGTCTGTCACAGATAGATAGCTGCCCAGCATTAATCTGATACCTTCTGTTTTTTTTATGCCGAGATTGCTTATATTTCCTGATAGAGAAGTGTATTCTGCAATTTTTTGTATCGGAATATTGGGACTCCATGTATAGCGCATCGAGAATATGAAATCTTTATCTCCTATTTCTCCACGCTGCAAGGAATACCTGCCTGAAAAATCCAGTGAATTTCCTGGAAATAGCTGTTGATGGTATATAAGCTCAAATAAATTTCTGTCTTTAAAGTATTCTTCGGGAATATAGTTGTTCTGATAGAAAATACTTAAGCTTGTTTTATCAGTAAATCTACTGAAAACTCTTGCTCCATAATACAGCTGCTTTTGATTTTGCAGTTGATACCTTGAAGTACTTCCATAACTTCCATAAATGCTAAACAAAGTTTTGAATTTTTCAATAGAAAGATTAGCCGTATATAAACTTGAATTACCGTTAAAACCTGTCAGATAATTGTCCGTTTTTCCAAATTGTCCGTTAATATTAATCTGAAATATCCCAATACGCTGATCTACAGTGATTCTAAAAAAACGTTCGTAATAATCAAACTGTTTGGGTTCTAAACGATCCTGATATTTTTGATAACCGTTATTAACCATGATAGATCCGCTCGGCAGATATTTATATTGTACACCATATTGAAAATACTTTCTGTAAGGAGCTGCCAGAAATAAAGTATCCCTTTGAAAATTTTTAGCGTCCTGTATATAGTTAGCAAAAACATTGATTTTTTTAGATAACCTGTACTGGATGTATCCGCTTACAGTACTGGTATTGGTGAAATATCCTGCAAATTCAGGGCTGGCTTTCATATAGATTAAATTCCCGTTGATTTTATCAAAATTGATATCAGCTTGTGCCATATAAGCTGTCCCTTCCCTATCCTTCGTGGTACTGTAGGAAAATTCTCCGGAAAGACTTATGTTTTTTGAAATTTTAACTTTTGCCTTTGTATAAGGGAGATGAGCTTCAGAATCTAATTGTGTATTTCTGAAATTCCCTTCCTCCTTCATAGGCGTTTTGTAAAGGTATCCGGCAGTAATTTCAGACTGTTTTCGGATTTTAAATGTTGAATAAATATTAAGCTCATCCTTAATATCCCTGAAAAAACGAGGACGATTATAGAAGGCTCCTAAGCTTACTTTATTGAAATCATAGCGGATTTCTGCTCCTCGTCCGTATCGTGCAAATTCCGTCAAATAGGAAGACGAATACGTTTTATCACCTAAATGAATGAAAAGTTTATCCCTTTTATAGTTTACAAAATATTCTTCATATTGCGTAAATGTATTGAGCTCAATAGGGCTATGAGTAGCGGCATGAAATTCAATTTGATGTTTATTGTCTTTATCTAAACTTCCCTTTCCGTATATTTCTCCCTGAAAACCATCCTTGTAAATTCCCATATTTTTCATTCCGATGAAAGAAAGAGAAGCTACAATAGGAAGCCTGTGATATATATCCGATTCGGAGGGCTTGATCGAGATAACTTGTGTGCTTACATACACATCCTGAGTTTCCTTAGGATTGTCTTTTGAATATACTGAAAGATTTAGATTTTGAAATTCATTTTGCGGAAGATCAGGACTGGTTACTTTATGAACTGTGATTACCTTTGATTCGTTGGGTTCCAATGTCAGCAGATGATCATCATCAACGATTCCGTTTCTGCTGCCAAGAACAATGTTTTCAGTGATATTGCCAATGTTTTTTAATAAAAACGATGAACGGATGGTCTCTCCGGCTCTGATGAATTCAGGAGAATTTAATGCAGTAAGGGAAATTTTTCTGCTTGCGGATATAGTAATCGTTGAATTTTTCACCAAAGATATTCCACTCTCGCGGTCTGTAATCTGTAAAGTAATTGTATAATTACCTTGTGCTGTCTCCCCTGCAATACGAACAGGAGCAAGATATACAGAAGTTTGGTGTGCATTAATTTGAAATTCTCCTTTTGCTAAAATAGGAGTAATGTGAGGACTTGATGTTGTAGCTGAAATATCATATATTTTATTTTCAGCAGAATTATTTTCCAGAGTGAAGGGAATAGAAGTAGACATTCCCGGCATAAGGCTATCTTTTTTACTAATCAATCGTTCAGACTGGTTCTGAGAAAAAGTAATTACCGGAAATAAGAGTATAATTATAAATAATGTCCAGGTTCTAATCATTTTTTACTTCTAGTTCCACATTGAGTGCAAATGCATTCTCTTCTTCATCGGTTGTCATTATAGTTGCGTTGTATTTATCCGGTGGGACTTTACTGATATCGATAGGGAAAATTTTTGATGTAGAAGGCAACAAACCCATAGTTAAACTTGAGTAAGTTCCTATTTTTTCTCCTGTTTTACGGTTGTAGATTTCAATGGAAGCTGTGGGTTTACAATAGAGGTTACCGTTATTGGCTATTGCAATTTTTACAGTTTGTCTACCTTCTTCTTTCTCTACCTTTACACTTTCAAATTTCAGGTCTGGCTTTGCTTGTTCAGTTTCGAAATCTGTAATAATTTGAATCGCATAGCGTATCATAGAACTAATATTGACCCCGATTTTTTTATCACTAGGTTTTATATCCTCTACAGGTTCTACAATCAGTACGCTCCAGTAGCTTCCGGGATCTATTATCTGATTGGGTACTGTAATTTCATAAAATACCTCTGTTTTTTCTTTCCCTTTAAGCGTAATTAGGTTGGTATTTAGTTTAATCCATTCCCCATTGGTTCTTTTGTTTGTTTTTATGGCAGTATAATTGTTTGTTCCGTCTGCATGATAAGTAAAGTCCTGTAAAAACAATTTTACACTTTGAGGATGAGTATCTGTATTTTCAATAGCTATTTTTCCTTTATAAACCTTTCCGTTTTCTATTTTGTAGGAATGCGTAAGCCCGTTGAGAATCACAATGCCGGCATGTAAAAAGCTGAACTGTAATATCAGGGTGACCAAAAGAAGGATACGCTTTGTCATTATGTAATGTATAGAGTTAAATGATTAAAATAAATACAAAAACAGGAAGAAACTGAAAGACAATTTCTCCTTGTTTTTGAATATGGATCGGGATAAAATCTAGTGAATACTAGTTATCTAATATTGTATACGTAACAGTTACTGAGCCAACTGCTGTAGCCTCTAGATTGTCATAGATTGCACCACTTCCGGCAGCAAGAGCATACGTAAGATTATGTCCGTTATTGGCACCATTTCCTGTATAGGCACTTCCTATCCCTGAAATAATTGTTTGATCTGTAGCATTCAATGTAAGAAGACCTGCGGAATTACCTTGAAGACCGCCTCCTGATCCGGTTGCAGACGCAGCTGTCACATAAATATCTACTCCGGGAATGACTTTATTGAGACTCACCGTTACCTTACGTGTAGGATGTGCAGCAGATTTGATGGAAGAATAGTTAAGCCATAGTGTATTATTAGCTGCACTTGGAATAATAGCGTTACCAGCTTCTGTAGGAGCAGAGAATCCAAGTGTAATATTTTTTGTAGCGGCAGGTTCAATGTCTACCAGTGCAACTTCAGGAATAGAAATTGTGATCGTATGATTATCGGTATTGTTATCCTGGGCACTTAAATTTCCAGATACAGCAACTGCAAATAAAGACATTGCAATCGTTAATTTTAGTTTTTTCATGATGCTGATAATTAGTTAGGTGAATATAATTAAAATCAATATAATATGAAATAAATTTATAATAATTTTTATATTGTTGATTATTTGATCTTTTTTGGGATATATAATTGTGAATTATTATAGTTTTGAAAATAAAAAATCCTGCACAAAGTGTGCAGGATTTCTCTTCTTTTTTTGAAATTATTTTTATGCCCAATGAGGATCAGAAACCGAAACTTTTCCAGTTTCTATTCTTCCTGAAAAGTGCCATGTGTTGCTGTTTGTAGCTATTTTAATATCATACCAGCCTTTATTCTTACCAAGATCAATAATCATTTTTTCTTCCGGCTTTTGTATAGAAAAAGTTCTTTTACTTTTCTCGTAGAAATTTTCCATTGTTAAACTGATATTTCCCTTTTTGGGATTCTTGAAAATAAATTCAATTTGATTTTTTGATGGATTATTAACTAAAATAATACTCATTTCAGGGATATTATTCCCCTTGAATTTCCTGAAAAAGCCATTCGGACCAAAAACTTCGTAATCATAAGCTTCTGAATGTACAGAATGTGACAGCTCTTGCTTTGAATATAAAGCGTATGAAAAATGATAGGCAGTTGTATCATTAAACTTAGTTCTGTCATAAAGAAGTAACGGAACTCCATTATCTTTAAGATTAGCCATTTTAATTTGATTCCCTTCTAAATTGACATGGAAGTTATACGGAAGCGGGTTGGATGGTTTTATTCCTCTTTCCTGAACCTCAAGAAGATGATCATTCAATTCATTTTCGGAATACCATTTCAGATTAGGAACAGGTTTGTTTTTCGCAGAGTTGATAGTCTTTGCAAAATCTTTCTGATCAATATAATTCATCTGTGGAGCCTTTATATTAGGAGTATTGAAAGCAGAAATAAGATCTCCGCATATTGCTCTTCTCCAATCGCTTATATTGTCAACATGAACATCTTTACTATATTTTTTCATGATGAATTTCTCCAGGAATTGTAATACAGAAGTATGATCAGATACCTCAGAGTTTACAAAACCTCCTTTAGTCCAAGGGGAAGCAATGATCATCGGTACTCTGTAACCAAGTCCAACAGTTCCTTCTGTCTTTTCATAATCCTTAAGCTTAGGATCAGACATATATTCCTGAGATTTGTTTACATATTCTACACCTTCTTTTCCATTCATGTCAACAGGTTGGCTTGGATTCATTGGTGGAGCGAAGGGAAGAACATGATCAAAATATCCGTCATTCTCATCATAATTGATGATGAAAATCGTCTTTTTCCATGTTTCAGGATCTTTTGTTAATATATTCAAAACTTCAGAAATATACCACGCACCATACCATGGTGAACCAGGATGATCAGAGAAATGTTCAGGAGCTACCAGCCATGAAACCAACGGAAGCTTTTTCTCTTCCACATCCTTACGGAACTGGAATAAAACATCTCCTTTTGGAACAACCAGTCTTTCTCCGTTTTCATCCTTTCCGATTTCCAGATTGTGATAATCAGGATCATTACGATTGGTTGTAAACGCTTTTTCGTGTAGATTTTTTTCCTTTTGAGAAAGCTTGGAATAATTATCGGGATGATATTTTACCTGATCGTCCTTAAGTTCTGCAATAATCTTTTCCAATCTTTCCTTTTGAGCAGGATTTTTCTCGATTTCCTTTTTTAAAGAAGAAATCATGTTAGGAATATTTTCATAATATCCTTTTGAAAACTTTACATTATACTTTTCAAACCATTCAATCGGATTGTCTGTGAAGTTACTTAACCAGGCTTCCTGTTCTCCAGATAATCCTTTCGGAAGACTGATCTCGTTCTGATAAATACGCCATGATACATTCTGTTCCTCTAAAATCTCAGGGAAACTTTTCCACTTTGCCTGTTTTGCCTTATCGTAATCAATATTTTCATTAACGACGTTGGCTTTTACCTTTCCGTTTTGCTGTTCTCTTAATGTTCCAGACCAAAGAAATAATCTGTTAGGCGTGGTTCCTGTCAATGAAGAACAGAAATATTGATCAAATATCGTGAAAGCATCCGCCAGCTGGTAATAAAACGGAAGATCTTCACGGTTGTAATATCCCAATGTAAGCGGAATATTTTTATAATCTTTATTGCCCGAAGCTTTTGCCTGAAGCCATTGATCATATTTTCCTTTATTCAATGCATGCTGCTGATTATCCCATGAGTGGGGAAGAGAGCTCATCCATGTAGATTTGGTGTTTCTCAGATCCAGGCGTGCAGGAGCTGCATACTGTCCGTTATTTCCCTTTTGAAAGAACGCAGAATGACCATCCGGTTTTATAAAAGTTCTCTTATCTAAAAATCCTCTTACTCCTTTAAGCGCCCCAAAAGCATGATCGAATGAGCGGTTTTCCTGCATCAGAATAACAACGTGCTCAGCATCATAAAAAGTGGATTCGGCAGCGGGTTCAATGGCTAATGCCTTTAAAATAGAAGGATGAAGAACACTTGAAGTTCCTAATCCGGCTAATAAAATACTTGATTTTTCTAAAAATTCTCTTCTGTTCATGATCAGTCGTAATAAGAAAGAAACCGCAAGTTAATAGGATTTTCCTGCGATTTCTTTGTTTTGTGTAAAAATAAGTCAGATTTCTATTGTAACCACCAAGGTTTGGAGTTGATATTGTCATTTCCTCCGTATTGTGCGGAAAGTGCTGCCTTTAAATTAGCGCTGTTATAATTGTACTCAGACTGGGGATATCTGAATCTGAATGGTGCCGGAACACCTGGCTTTAAAGGATAATTAGGGAATCCTGTTCTTAAATAATCATAATAAGAGGTCCATTGTGCCTGGTGGAACATGGTCATGTATTTCTGAGTGATGATTTTTTCAACCTGTTCCTGTAGAGGAGCTGAATTATTATAAACAACCAAAGGAGTTGCCAGATATTGGTTTACATCAAAACCTGCAAAATATTGTCCCGGATTTTTTACATAGGTCTGATAGAAAGTAAAGCTGGCTTTGATTGCATTGTCATAATGAATTTTTGCCGATCCTGAAATCCAACCTCTTGCCGTAGCTTCTGCCAGAATAAATTCTAATTCAGAATAACTTAAAACCGAAGAAGGTTCATTGGTAGGATCTTTATAGAAACGATCGTTTACTTTTGAAATATTTTTGGCAGTAATCAACTCTGCATTGTCAGAATAAGAAGACGTAGGATTTCCTCCGTTGTATCCTGTAAAATCTGTAATGGCTTTTCCGTTTTCTTTGGCTCCGGTAGTTTGTGCGGCAAAAGTAAATAAGCGAGGATCTTTTCTGTCTTTAAACAGATTGATAAAATAATCTGCCATGTATAAACTGGATCCATATCCACTATTATTAAACATTGTATATCTGCTATCTGCCGCGTCTACAAACTTAAGTTCTCCATTATCTGCAATAGAAGTCATTAAAGGCTGGCTTCCTGCGATAGAAGCAAATTCCGTTGCGATATTGTAATTTCCTACCGTTGTTTTTTTAGATAATGTCATTAAAATTTTCAGACGGAAAGAATTGATCAGTTTTTTCCATTTTTGAGCATCCCCGTTGAATACGATGTCACCTTCAATCTTATCATTGGTATTGATGAGGTCATTGGCTTCTTTTAACTCTGATAAAATTCCGGACATGATCACTTCCTGAGTATCATATTTAGGTTGTGTAATCCCAAATTCTCCTTTTACAGCCTCAGAATACGGAGCGCTGCCGACTCTTAAACTGATATTAAAGAAATGGTAAGCTCTTAGAAATTTGCCTACAGCAATATAATTTTTATTATTGATTTTTTCTGCTTCCTGCATCATTTTTACCGTATTCAGAAGCTGTTTGGTATACACTTCAAAAGACGTATTGTCCCACTTCATATACTGATAGGTATTTTCACCATCTGTTCCTATCATCATCCTTGAAGCATACATATTATCTCCGTTCACCTGGAAAGTGTTTTTTGAAACATACGTTAAGAGATATTTAGGATCAATAGTTGCCTGATCATTAGGATTGTCATTGATTTGATCCAAACTGGATTCACAAGAAGCTAATGACAGTAATCCTGCAAAAAATACTGACCTCATCAACCTTTTGGCTGTTTTACTTTTGAGTGCTTTTGCCTTTATATTATTTTTCATTGTATTGACGTACTTTTTAGTTAAAACTTAAGATTAAATCCGATTCCGAACCATCTGCTTGAAGGATCCTGAATATCATTCGTAACATCATCTTTTCTTCCCGTTTTAATCTGGAAATCAGGATCTGAATAAAGATTCTTTGATTTTTTCCACATGGCAAGATTGTAAGCTGAAATATTCGCTGTAAATCCTTTTATCATTCCTTTTGGATTCAGTAATGAAGAGAAATCATATTCCAGTACCACTGATCTTAGCTTGATGAAGGTTCTGTCAAAAACATTCGCAAATTCTTCACTCTCATCCTGTGTTACCCTTGCCTGATATGGATAATTCTGTGCCCAATCCTGGAAGCTGATGGCTTTCGTATGCTGAGTATATTTTCCGGTAGCAGGGTCGTAGTTTACACCATCCGGTACAAAGTAGTAAGTTCCTGGTTTTGCATATTCAAGATCTCTGTAGGCAACAGAGTTTGGATGTTTTCCTCCCCACCACATTTTTTCCACAACCTGAGATCTCATGATACCTCCGATACTTCCATCAATTCCGATATTTAAAGACAGTTTTTTATACTTGAAGGTATTATTGAAACCGAAAGTCCAGTCCGGATTGAAATGCCCAAGGTTACTTGGAGCATTTGCCTTCGTTGGCATTCCAGACTTCGCATCCAATATTACTTTTCCGTCTGGGGATTTCTGCCATGTATAATCATAATAGCTGTCCATTCTTTCACCTAGCTTGATGTTATTATAGTTAGACATATTATTATAAATAGACGTCAGTTTTTGTTCGTAAGTACTCCAGTTGATCAACGTTTTCCAGGTAAAATCAGACGTTTTTACAGGAACCATTCCCAGGGAGATTTCAAATCCTTTGGTGGTATATTCATTACCATTTACATATTGAGATGTGAAACCTGAAGATTCAGCACTTGGGAACTCAAGGATGTTGTTGTAGTCTAGCGTTCTGAAATAAGTTGCATCTAAAGTGATTCTGTTATTAAAGAATCCTGCACTTAGTCCTAATTCGTAAGATTTGGTCTGTTCAGGCTTTAAAGAATTTTCAATGTTGAGCGTAGTCGGAAAAAGGAAAGTAGGGTTACCATTATAGGCGATTCCTTTATCATTCATATAATAATTCCTGATGGAGTAAGGCTGGAAATCATAAGCAACTTTTGCCCATGAAGCAGAAACTTTCAGCATGTTGATCGCTTCAGGCATTTTCACTAGATTAGAAATCACAGTACTTATGGACGCTGAAGGATAGAAGTAAGATCTGTTGGCTTTAGGAAGTGTAGAAGACCAGTCGTTACGACCTGAGATATTGATGAAAAATGCATTATATAACCCAATGTCAATCGTAGAATATGCACTGTAGATCAGTTTTTCCTTCAGGTATCTGTATTTTTTGATGGCTCCGATGGAATTTTCAAAAGTATAAACTTCTGGAACTCTTAAACCGTCTGTATAGGTTTCGTTATTATTGTTTTTAAAGTAAAATGCTGAACCTCCTGCATTTATAGTAAAATCAAAATTCTCAGAAATCTTTTTCTTATAAGTAGCAAGTACATCATAGTTTAGATTCCATGTCTTTAGATCTTTTAGAATATAACCTCCACTTCTTGGAGCGTTGTAGTTGAAATAAGAATATGGGCTGAATATCTCAGATTTGCTATGGTTTTCAACAAGGGAAATTTTACCTTTTACTGAGAAATCCTTTGTCGCTTTATATTCTAATCCAGTCTGAGCATTAATAATATTCGTTCTGTTCTGATTTTTATAATATTCAGCTCCGAACCAAGGATTGTTGTACCATGCGTAATTCCAGTTTGCCTGTGCTACTCCTTCTTTTCCAGGAATCCACATATGATTTCTTAAAGCTTTTCCGTCTACGTCACCACCCATCCAGATAAGGATTGTATACATGTGTCCACTAGGATTGTATTCGTAGTTGGGCATGTTCGGTGTAAAAGTCTGATTGAAATTAAACTTAGTGTCAAAAACAAATTTATCTCCAATATGGTTTTCAGAAGAAAAATTCACTCCATATCTCTGAAGATACGAATTCGGAACTCTGTCATCATAATTCATGAAGTTTCCGGAGAGTCTGTACACATCTTTATTGTTTCTGTAGCTGATCGCAAAATTATTATTGTTGATAACAGCCGGCTTTAGAAAAGTTTTTAAGTTGTCATGGTATCTCCATTCAATTGGAACTCTCTCATATCTTGATTTGTCATTATATTGAGTGCCTGTTACTGCTCCATACCAGGGAACTACCTGTCCTGTTACTTTATCTCTGATAGGGCTATTCCATTGAGCAATTTTTAATCCTGGAACAAACTTCGGTCCCCAGATCATATCTCCGTCATTCACGCCACCATCAGCTCCGTCCCAGAACTCATACTTTCCGTGAGAACCGTTACCATATTCCGTCTGGGTTTTTGGAAGATTGGTAAACCCTCCTGTAATCATCGTGTTTTGTGAAAATTCTACGGAGAATCCTTTCTTCTTAGCGCTTTTTGTTGTGATCAGAATAGCTCCGTATCTTCCTCTTGATCCATAAAGAGCAGAAGCTGTAGCTCCTTTCAATACGTTGATATTTTCAATATTATTAGGATCTAAATTCTGGAAAACCTCTTTTTCCACAATCACTCCATCAATCACAAAAACCAAATTGGAATTTCCTCTTAAGGTAAACTGTGGAGCCTGTTGCATTCCCGTCGGGTTAGAAACATTCAATCCTGCTACCTGTCCTGAAAATAAATTACCAATACTCGGAGTGGTGATCGTTTCAAATTGTTTCGTCCCCACTTCCTGTGTAGAATATCCAATCTTTTCCTTTTTCTTGGCAATTCCCAAAGCGGTAATTACAACACCTTCAATCTGTTTTTCATTGGTTTTCCTCAAAACAACAGAATATTGCCTTTTTGAAGAAACTTCTACCGTGGATAAAGAAAAATCAGGTGAAAAAAACTCAAGGATATCTTTAGGATTGGCTGAAATGGTAAAATTCCCATTTTCGTCTGTTGTAGCGGTCTTTCCTGTGTTTTTGTCGGTGATGTTGACGCCTGAAACACTGGTGCCGTTTTCAGATTTTACATTTCCTGAAATGTTAATTTCCTGAGCTGTAATGTATAAAGGAAGTAAAAAAACTGCAAACGTGGCTAAAGTTTTCTTCATTTTTTTTGAATGCAAATTTAATCGTGCATTATTACCTGAATTTTAAGGTCATATTAAAATAAAAATACGATTTATGTATTTATTGGTGAAAATAATTAATGAATTGGTAAAATAAAAAAGGTTCTTTGTATAGAGAATTTTGTTTTATTATATAAGGCTGAAAGCTGGAAGCTAGGACCTATTGAAATTTTAAAAATAAATGAAATACTTTTATTAGCGTTTAATCATGAGCAGACTATTAAAATAGTAGCCTTACAATAATTTCAGTCAGCTTACATTCCGCCTAAAATCTGCTCAAAATTCCCCAGTGAATCTTGATATCGTTGAATTTGAAAGGATTTCCAAACTCATTACCATTAGAAAGCTGGAAGCTCATCAGCCCGATTGGAATAAAGAAGTTGAAACCGAGCCCTACACTGTAGAGCTTAGGTTTTACATTCAAAGACTTATTATTAAGCTGTCCATATTGTCCAAAGAGGTCAAAGAATGCCTGATTACCTATGAGGTACCGATATTCCAAGCCTCCATAATAATAGAAGTCGGCGGCAAGGGAATTTTCATTGAAACCCCGCATGGAATTCCAGCCCCCAAAACGATACAATTCATTGGTAGAAAGCTCCATTTTAGAATCCATTAAGGCTCCTTCTGCTTTAATATTCAGAAAATGGTTTCCGGAAATATGATAATTATGTTCTCCCGAGAAATAAAACTGGTTCTGTGTAGACCTTATATTTCCTTTGGTATAAGTTGTTGCTAAATAATCGTATCCTGCATTGATTCTTGTTTTGTGAAGAAAAAGATCAATGTCTGTAGGCTCTGTCATTTCAAACCATATCCCGACTCCTTTTTTGTTGTAATCTCTTCCCTGTGTGTATAAAGTATCAATAATCGTTGAGGTTTCCAGCGTTGCTCGAAGACCGATTTTATTACGGTTATTAATATGATAATAAAAAGCAGGAAGAAACTTTACATTCGCGAATGTGGAATCCTGTCTGTAGATATTCACCTTTGTATTCATCCCGATATTAGACTTAAAAAGATACGGAATATCCACCTGAAGATCGAAAGTCTGTCCTTTATCCGGGTTTCTCTGCCAGTAAAGATTAATTGCCTCAAAACCATTGAACATATTTCTGAAATTGACGTTCATCGTTCCGTTTAAGGTAAACTTATCAGTCTTGTCATTACCAAAACCGATCACCCCATCAAAGGTATTGGTCTTTTTCTTCTCGAGAAACAGGTAAATATTGGTAGAATCTTTGGTGAATAAAGTCTGTGGTTGTCTTTCAAGTATCAGGAAAGGATGACTTTGAAAGTTTTTGTTGATAGCCAGCAGATTTTTATCATCATAATTTTTCCCTTTAAATTCCTTTTCCAGGTTTTTGATGAACCTTTTTGGAACTTTTTCGTAACCCTTTACAACAAAACCGTTGATTGTTCTTTTATCATTCTTGTTGATGTCAAGCTCTACAATGGGAAAACCGTTTTTCTGCCCTTTATATTTGGATTTGATCCTGCTGAAAGAATATCCGTCATCAATATAACTTTTGTTGATGCTTTTCTTTGTAGAATCTAAATTTTTCGTAAAAAAATCTTTCTGAATTTTCAGTTTCTGAGCAATAGAATCGGAAAGGTTGACGTAGGTTTCGTTAAAGTTTTTTCCTTTGTCATAAAAAATCTCTGTGCTGTCTCCTTTTATTTTTACATCTTTCAACTGAGTGAAAAAGTAATTATTCTGAGCCAGTGAATCCAGAAACTTTACCGCAGAAACGGAATCTTTTACTTTTTTCTTAACCTTTGTTTCAGTGTCAATAAGCCAATACTGCTTCTTCTGCGCTTGTACAAAAACGCAGAACAGGACAAAAAATATTTTTAGAAACAGCTTAATGCTTAGTAAGGTTTAAAGTAATTAATTAACTTTTTAATAACTGAAACTAGTCCAGTTTATTATATTTCTTCATCAAATTCTCATAAGTATTCTGCGGAAGAAGCCACTTCAACGGAACTCCTATTTTCTGCCCGAATTTACCAAAATAATAATGAGCTTTCCACTTCTTCTTTCCTAAAAGCTTTTCAATGTATTCTGCTACTTCCAATGGCTCTGTTCCTTCGTCTACATGAGCATTCATTAAAGAATATACTTTATCAAATACATTTTTATACGGTTGAGAAACCTGTGCAATAACCCTGTTATCTGCAATATTCGTTTTAATGTCTCCCAAGTGAAGAGAGCATACATCAATATTCCAAGGATACACTTCATACCTCATCGCTTCAGTTACTTTATCCAGTGCAGACTTTGAAGCGGAATAAAAACCACGGAAAGGAAGTCCCATTTCACTTCCAATACTGGATACATTGATGATTTTTCCAAATTTATTCTCACGCATTTTTGGAAGAACAGCACTCATCGTCTGAACGGCACCTGCAAGATTCAGACTGAAAAGCTTTAGGATATCTTCTTTTGTAGAATCTTCTACGGCTCCTACCATTCCCATTCCGGCATTATTGATCAGAACATCAATTCTGGTTTCAGTTTTCAGAACTTCTGCAATGGCATTCTGAACGGCAGTGTTATCAGTAACATCGGTGGGGATAGATTGAAAGTACTGGCTTTCCGTATACTTACGGCTTAAACCATATACTTTATGTCCTTTTTTACCAAAATATTCGGCTAGTGCAAATCCAATTCCTGAGGAGGTTCCTGTGATAATAATGGTCATGTAATCCTATGATTTTTATAATGTTTAATTTTTTCCTCTTCATTGGCTGAACAAGGTAAAATCTATTTTCAGCAAATGTAAAAAAAGAATAACGAACTCTGTTATTTATTGTTTCTGAAAATGTTTTTAAAATGATAGTCTTATTTTCTCTAATTGATTTTAAACTTAAAAGAAACTTAATATCAATTATGTATAGAATATAAATAAAATAATTACTTTATTTATTTACTGTTTTGTTTTTCAGTGTGTTGTATTTTAATTATGTTAAGTTGTAAATGAAAATGTCTAAAAATTGTTAATAAAAACATAAGGAAGTGTTAATGAAGAGAGGTAAGGTACTGCTCTAATTTTGCATCTAATTAAAAAGGATGTCATGATTGTATTTAAAACCCCTGTCTCAGTAGCTTATTTAACGGGTAGGGTATTACTTATTGGTGCAATATCAGCTTCACCGATGTTCCTATCTCAAAAAAAAGACAGCTTAAAAGAAAAATCCATCGATGAGATTGTTGTTGTTGGGTACGGAACACAGAAAAAGAGTAAAGTTTCCGGCGCTGTTACCGAAGCTTCTTTGGATAAGCTTACTTCCAGGTCTTTATCAGGAGTAGGAGATGTACTTCAGGGAAAAGCTCCGGGAGTTACTGTAGTGAACGAAGGAGGAGATCCTAACGGTTCACCTAAAGTAAATATTCGTGGCTTGGGAGGTATCAATGGTGAGACTCCTTTGTACGTTGTAGATGGAGTGGTCTTTAATGGAACACCTTCTATCAACCCGAATGATATTCAGGATATCTCAGTTCTTAAAGATGCTTCAGCAGCCATTTACGGAGCGAGGTCTTCAGGAGGGGTAATATTGATTACGACTAAGAAAGGGAAAAAAGGAAATCTGACAGTAGATTTTGATGTTAAATATGGGGTGAATCAGGCATGGCGATTAAAAGAATCTTTAAATGCAGCTGAATTTCAGGATGTGATGTATGAGGCATTTAAGAATGCAAAAAATCTTGGAAGTTTACCAAAAGCATTCAATCCTGACTTATATCCTGAAGGAAGAATTACCAAGACAGACTGGATGAAAGAAATTTTCCGTACCGGAACAATCCAGGAATACAATATGAATCTTAGTGGCGGAAATGAAAAGTCCCGGTATTTCGTAGGGATGAATCATAGAAACCTTGAAGGAATTCTATTAAATACCCAAGCAAAAAGATATAATTTCAGGGTTAATTCTGAACATAAAATAAAAGACTGGTTGACGATCGGAGAAAATATGTACTATAATTACTCCGACGGAAATACAGCAGATACAAAAAGTGGTTATACAGGCGCCATTGTAGCGGCAATGTATTATCCACCAAATGTTCCTGTCTATACACCATCAGGTGTTTATTCTGGATTGCCGATCAATGTAGCAGGTGGTTATGGAGATATGATCAATCCGGTAGCTTATCTTAAAAGAATCAATCTCAGAAATCCTACACATGAGATTTTGATCAATCCTTATGCAGAGATTACATTGGCAAAAGATTTAAAATTCCGATCCAATTTTTCACAAACATTTAAGTTAGGAGATACAAAGAACTTTACCTACAGGGTTCTTGAAGTAGGAAAGATTTTTGATAACAATAATCTGGAATATCAATCCAACAATTCCGCTACAGTTCTTGCAGAGCAGCTTCTTACCTATAAATTGGCTCTTGGTAAACATAATTTTGATTTCCTTGGTGGTTTTACTTTCCAAAAAACGACTGAAGACGGGTTCCTTGCCAAGTCTTTTGACTTCAGAAGTGAAGCGGAGGTTTTCCAATATCTTCAGAATGCAGCAGATACCAATAAGGATGTTTCAAGTTACAGATACAAGCAGGCATTAGTGTCTTACCTTGCAAGGGTAAATTATGATTATGCTGGTAAGTATATTGTCAGTGTATTGGGAAGACGTGATGGTTCATCATTGGTGGCAAAGCAGAATCGTTTTGCAAACTATTATGCACTTTCAGGGGCTTGGGTGGTTTCCAAAGAAAACTTCATGCAGGATATTTCATGGCTTTCCAGCTTAAAGCTTAGAGGAAGTTACGGTATTTTGGGGAATCTTGGAGGTATTTCATCACAAGCAGTGAATCCTTTGATGACCAGAGATAATAATATTATTTTTGGTAAAGATCCATCTCAGAATATTGCGTATTATGCTACAACCCGTCCTAATCCGGATCTTAAATGGGGTAAATCTGAGCAAACTAACTTTGGAGTAGATGCTTCTTTCCTACAAAACAGCCTTTCCTTACAGTTTGATTACTTTGTGAAAAATTCCAAAGATCAGATCTTTAATGTAGGCTTACCAAGTACTTCTACGTATAAAAACCAGTATGTAAATGCAGGTTTGTTTCAAGATAAAGGATATGAAGTAGGAATCAATTATAACAGTAAAAAATCAGGAGATTTTACCTATTCTATCGGGGCTACTTTTAGTCAACTAAAAAATACGGTGAAGCAATTGGCTAATGTAGATGAGATATTTATAAACGATAATGGTATCCGAGGAGTACTGAAGCCTACCCGCATAAAAGTTGGAGATCCGTTATATTCTTTTTATGGATACAAGACAGGAGGGATCTTCCAGTCTCAGGCAGAGATTGATAATTACAGAGATTCCAAGGGAAATCTGATTCAGCCTAATGCACAACCCGGAGATATTAAGTTCCTGAAAAAAGATGGGAATACAGGAACTCTTGACAATACAGACTTTGTCAATCTGGGAAGTCCTTATCCTAAATTTTCTTACGGATTTTCCTATAACATGACCTGGAAAAACTTTGACCTGAACGTATTCTTCCAGGGAGTATATGGGAATAAAATTTTTAACGGGCTGAAATTTATTTCTCTGAATCCGGGGGGAACAGGTCAGAATTATAATATGGAAAGGGATATTCTGAATGCATGGACTCCTCAAAATACCAATACCAATATTCCACGAGTAGTACACGGTGATCCTGCAGGAAATTATTCAAAAGTATCAGACTTTTATGTAGAAGATGGATCTTACTTGAGATTGAAAAACCTTACAATAGGATATTCATTGCCTAAAGAGCTTTACAAATCGTTAGATGTAAGCAGAGTAAGAGTTTATATTACAACCAATAACTTATTCACTATTACAAAATATAAAGGTTTCGATCCTGAAGTAGGAATGAATTCTTATGGGGTAGATACCGGAAGATATCCTCAGTCCCGCTCATTCATCTTTGGAGTGGAAGTCGGATTATAGTTTTAATATCAAAAAAGTAAAAAAAATGAAATTTTTCAACAAAATATTTTTAGTATCAGGAATGGCTGTAATGCTTACCTCTTGTTTGGGAGAACTGGATATTCAACCGGAAGGAACCCCTACAGAGGCTAGTTTCTGGAAAACAGAAAATGACCTTATTACCGGAGCGAATGCAATGTACCAACCTTTATTCAATGAAGAGTTTTACGGAAGAGGACTTTTCTGGTTTATCAATGCAAGTGATGATATGGTAACAGGAAGAACTAGAAATGAGGCTGATAATGCAAAGAATTTCAGCAGTAATTATATAGCATCCGGAGATCTTGAAACTCAATGGAATAAAAGATATACTGTAATCGGGGTTGCCAACCGTGTTATCCGAAATATTGATAATATTCAGACTTCAACTGCAATTAAAAACAAATATCTTGGAGAAGCATTGTTCATGAGCAGCAGAATGTATTTTGAGCTGGCATCTAATTATGGAAATGAAAAAGCAGGAATTCCTATTATAGACCGTTCGAAAGAACCAGATCCTAACCCGATTCCAAGAGCAGCTAATGTTAAGATGAACTATGATTATATCGTAGCAGATCTTAAAAAAGCCGCAGAATTATTACCTAGTCAGGCTGAATTACCACTAACGGATTACGGAAGACCTCATAAAGCAGCAGCATGGGCACTTCTTGCAAAGGTATATCTGTTTATGAAAGACTATCAGAATGCAGAATATTGGGCAAATGAAGTGATGACAAAAGGAGGGAGAAGTTTACTGCCGAATTTTGGCGATGTCTTTAAGGCAGAAAATAATTACAGTTCAGAGTATATCTGGTCTGTTCCGGGTACTCCTAAATTTACTGGATGGGGAAGTATTCTTCCTGGAGTAATGCTTGAAAATAAAGGTTGGGGAGAGTATAACGGTTGGGGATATTTTCAGCCAACAAAAGAATTGTTCGATGAATATGAAACTGGAGATCTTAGAAGAAGCGTGACTATTTTGAAACCGGGAGATCAGTTTACCTTTAATGCAAAACCAAGAGTGTATCAAAAAGATAACAGCCGTACAGGATATCAGTTTAACAAATATATGGATGCTTTCAAATATGATTTAAAAGTTGGGCATGTAAGTGCAAATGGAGATTATCCGTGTACAGACCTTGCCGTTCCTATTATGCGTTATGCTGAGGTGATTCTTATTAAAGCTGAAGCATTGATCATGCAGGGGAAAAACGGAGATGTAGAAATTAATATGATCAGGCAACGTGCAGGATTAGCTCCAAAAAGTAATTGTAAAATGGCAGATCTGAAGCATGAAAGACGTTGCGAACTTGCCGGTGAATGGGCAGACAGACACAGAGATCTTGTGCGTTGGGGAGATGCACAGGCAGCTTATGCACAACCTTTACACGCTATTAACGGAGACGTGGTTTGGGCAGCAAGAAATTTCAATCCGTCAATCCATAATGTTTGGGCAGTTCCACAGGTGGAGATCGTGAATAGCCATGGAGTTATTAAACAAAATGAAGGTTGGTAAAATCTTAAACTTATACATATTTACTATATCATCGCAGAATTTCTGTGATGATATGGTTTTTTAAAGAACAATGAAACGCAAATAAACAATCAAGCGTTCCATAAAACAATAAAAATATCCGAATGAAATTATCAAAGATATTAGGAGTATTGGCATTGGCTTTTTTTTCTGAAGGTCAGGCTCAGAATTATTTGAATTATAATGTGGGAAATGCACATTCTCATAATGATTATATGCAGGAAATTCCTTTTTGGAATGCTTATTATGCTAATTTCGGTTCCATTGAAGCAGATGTTTTTCTGGTAAAAGGCAAATTGTGGATAGCTCATACAGAGAAGGAGTTGTCAGCAGACAAAACACTAGAGAATCTTTATCTTGACAATATTTCAAAACAGATAAAAAAGAATAAAGGGAATATCTATCAGGATACAAATAGAAAATTACAGTTACTGATAGATGTTAAACAGGATTATAAAACAACCCTTGCAGCATTAGTCAGTACATTAAAAAAATATCCTGATATTACTGGAAATTCAGGAGTGAAAATTGTGATTACCGGAGGAAGACCTGAGCCTTCTGATTTCAAAAATTATCCAAGCTATCTTTATTTCGATGGTGATTTGGATAAAAATTATTCTGCCGATCAACTCAAAAGAGTAGGGATGTTTAGCGCAGATTTACCAGCATTGGTCAAATGGAACGGAAAAGGTATTCCAAGAGATGAAGAAACAGAAAAAATAAAAAATGCTGTAGGAAAAGCTCATGCTCAACAAAGGGCGATGCGTTTCTACGGTGCTCCCGATTTTCCTAATGCTTGGGTAAATTTAATGGATATGGGAGTAGATTATATCAACACTGATCATATTCCCGATCTTAAAAAATTCATGAATACCATTCCGAAGAATTTTTATAAAAATACAAAAGAGTATACCCCTTATACTCCTACATATAAAACGGACGGAGTAAATAAAAAAGTAAAAAATGTAATTCTCCTTATCCCTGATGGGACTTCCTTACCTCAATATTACGCTGCTTTTACAGCCAATAAAGGAAAACTAAATGTATTCAACATGAAGTCTACAGGTTTATCCAAAACCAATTCTTCCAATGCTTATGTTACCGATTCTGCACCGGGATCTACAGCTTTTGCAACAGGAATAAAGACTAAAAATACATTCGTAGGAGTAGATAATATGGGAAAAGCGCTGGCTCAGATTCCTGATATTGTTGCAGAAAAAGGATTGGTTTCAGGACTGATTTCTACGGGAGATGTCACAGATGCAACTCCTGCGGATTTTTATGCACATTCAGACAACAGAAACAGCTCGGAGCCTATTCTTAAGGATTTTGCCACTTCCAAAACAAAAATATTGATCGGTGGTCCCACAAGCGGATTAACAAAGGAAACAGAACAAAAATTGAAAGATGCAAAAGTAGATCTATATCAAAACCTGAAATCTGTGAGTAACATAAACAACCGCACCCTTGTTATTGATCCTTTGGCATCAAAACGCATAACAGACGGTAGAGGAAATTGGCTTGCTGATGCCTTTGATCTTACTTTAAATGATCTGAAGAACAATAAAAAAGGATTCTTTATGATGGTAGAAGCTTCCCAAACCGACGGTGGTGGGCACAGTAATAATATAGAACAACTTGTTACCGAATTACTGGATTTTGATCATGTTGTAGGAAAAGCAATGAAATTTGCAGACGAAAACAAAGAAACACTGGTTGTTGTTGTAGGTGATCATGAAACCGGAGGTCTGACGCTTTTAGATGGAAGCTTAAAAGATGGCTGGATATTTGGAAATTTCAGTACCAATGATCATACTTCAATTCCATCAAGTGTTTTTGCGTACGGACCGAATTCCAAAGAGTTTACAGGACTGTTTGAAAATACCGAGATTTTCAATAAAATACTTGCCGCTTACGGGATTCAGAAATAGTTTTCCGTTTCAAAGATAATAATGACTGTTTCATTTTTGAAGCAGTCATTTTTTATGAGGAATTGTTAATAACATAGAAGTTATCCACAATTGTTCGTTTTGCTTTCTTTAAGCTGATGAAAAAACATGTTTTAAATATACAAAGGCTATCCCCAAACAGAGACAGCCTTACAATAAATCTAACAAATAAATTAATTTAGAAATTGGTTTTTACAATCAGCCCGGATAATTCTGCATTAACAAAATCCATTGGCATAATTCCAAAAGACCCTTTCGTGTTGGATTGAAAATATGTTTTAAGTCTTGGATTAATATTATTTGAAACGGTAGGAATACTTGGAATTCCGAATATTCCGGGTTTATAACCACTTGTGAAATTGATGAAAAGTCTGTCGCTATTATTGCTTTTCGCTTCGTTGAGCAGATTGGAAATACCATTCCATTTATCATCATTGTTCGTTACCTTATAATAATCCTGAACTTTTAGTTGAGCACCTGGATTATTGATTTCAAATGTTGTATTATCTGCCCATGATGTTGCGTTGATTCCTTTTGCTGTTTCAGCAGAGAATCTTCTTAACAATCTAATTTTCCCTCTTACTTCTCCAAGCGTTGGAATATTTGTCCCAAGATTCCACTTTGCCGAGTTTTTCTGAACATAAGCATCAAAGGTTTTCTCAAAACTTCTGGTATTATTTGAAGGATCATGCTCTTCCTTTACAGACATAATAATTGTTTCCGAAGGATGACTTTCCAGAAAAGAATAGCAGGCATTAAGAACATCATCAAAATTTAAATTCTGATAAATAGCACCATGATGAATAGTAAAAGAATTATCAATATGTCTGCAACGAATATCAAGAAAACGAACACCTGCATTCAGCTGTTCTGCAATACTAAGATCCTGGGTTTTTGCAGTTCCTGATACTACGGGAGCATCTACACGAGCTCCGGAATCATGCGTTCCCGGAATTGAAATTTTTGAAATTGAAATATTATCCTGTAAACCGGACATCCAGCTGTTCATTTCAATTGCAGCTCGAGAAGAAACCTTATAATTTGCCTTTTGAATAGTAGACATTTCATTTGAATCTCTATCAAGAGTACTTTCCGAACAAGAAAAGAAAACAGTTGCTGTTGCGATACTCAGTGTAAAATTTTTTACATATTTCATGTGGTGTTTGAACATAGTTTATATTTTTAATTGTATTTTAAAAATAATAATATTTCAAACAGATAGGAGTTAATTTAACTTTAAAAGATGATTAAGTTGTTGGGAGGTGACCAGAATGTTTAAATCAAATTAAAATATAAAATCTTCTTTCAGCCCGGAAAGTATTTCATAACGGGATGCTTTTTTATGTGAATCGTTATGAATTATAATCCCGTATCTTCTTTTTCTATCAATGCAGATTCCTCCAGATTACATATACAGCCTTTTATTGTTTTATAAATTCCGGGAATCTCAGTTTCCTTGCCCTTACTATCAGTTACAGTTATTCCTGTATTGTAAGAACCATCTTCTGCATAATAAGTTTTATAGAGCTGATACTGATAACCCTTGTTAGTAAAGGTTAAGTAATTAAGCTCCATCGCAGCATTTTGTTTGCCACCACCACGCATATAAGATTTGTATTTGAATTTTTTCCAGCTGTCCTTTGTTCTTTCAGCGGGAAACTCCATGTCTACATGATTTTTACTTCCGAATCGATATTGAATATACTCATCTTGTTTATCCTTTACCAAAGTCATTTTCTTTCCGGCTTTTGTCTCAAAAGAATAAATAATTTCTTCATTAGGAAGAAGATACTGTGCCCAAAGCGACAAAGGAAGCGCTAAGGCAAATAAAAAGAAATACTTTTTCATGAAAGGGTGTATATATAATAATGAATGCAGTAATTTAAAAAGTATAATTTCTCTTTTTCAGATTACTGCATTTATAAAGTTTTCAAATTAATTCATCACATCGGCAAGGTCTTCCCAAAACATCGGATAAGATTTTTCTACGACATCTTCATCTTCGATATTAAGTTCTTTGACCAGGCAAAAAGGTGCAAAACTCATTGCCATTCTGTGATCCTGATATGTTTTAATGGAAATATTATCTTCAGATTCTCCAAAGCTTACAGATTCAATGGTAAGGTCTGTGATTTCTGTCTCAGTACCCAATTTTTTCAGTTCATTATATAATGCCTGAAGCCTGTCAGTTTCCTTTACTCTTAACGTTCCCAGTCCTGAGATTTCAAAAGGAATCTTTAATGCTGCTGCCGTTACACAAAGTGTTTGTGCGATGTCCGGGCAATTATTCATATCCAGAACAATCTTTTCAGGGAATACAAAACCTTGTTGAGGTTCTAAAGTTAGTTTGTGCTCATCTTCAGTAAAAGTCGTTTTAATTCCGAAGAAGTCTTCATATATTTTTGCAATTGCAGAATCTCCCTGGGTAGAAGATTTATAAAAACTTTTCAGGTGAATGGTTTCTCTTCCCAAAGCACAAATAGAGTAGAAGTAAGACGCCGAACTCCAGTCACTTTCTACCTCGTAATTATCTGCTGTAGATCCATTATCCGGATTGAAAGGCTCTACTTTAATTGTATTTCCTTCAAAACTGTTTTTAATTCCGAACCTTGTCAGAATATCAAGAGTCATTTCAATATAAGATCTCGAAGTTACTTCACCCACAAGATGAATCTCCAAACCATTTTCAAGTTTTCCGGCAATAAGGAGCAAAGAAGTGATAAACTGGCTGGAAATATTAGCAGGAACATTCACCGAAGTCTGTGTAATATTTTTTCCTGTGATTTTTAAAGGCGGAAAACCTTCATTTTCCATGTATTCAATCTCAGCACCAAGATCTCTTAAAGCACTTACTAAATTCTTAATAGGTCTTTCCTTCATTCTTCCAGAACCAGTAAGTACAGTTGTTTTTCCTTCCTGAATAGAATAATATGAAGTAAGAAAACGCATTGCAGTTCCCGCGTGGTGGATATCCACAACATCTGTAACTTCAGATAATGCTTTTTTAAGTAATTGAGTATCCTGAGAATTAGATAAATTCCCAATTGTTATATTTTTAAATAAACTTTCCAAAATCAATAAACGATTCGAAATACTTTTCGAACCGCTGATCTGTACCGTCTTATTTCCTGTTAATTTTGATTTTTCCAGCTTCTTCATTGTTGTTTACTGCATTAAATTAAAAAATTATGAGTTAGCAATATCGTGATGATTGATAACTCATAATCTATAATTATTTTAATTTTTCATTATTCTGATGACGGTCCTTATCGCGGTCCGTTTTGATCTTCATTTTTCTGTCAAAAGCATCCTGTAGATTCACTCCCGTTTGGTTGGCTAGGCATAATGTTACAAAAAGCACATCTGCCAGTTCCTCTCCAAGGTCTTTACTCTTGTCACTTTCCTTTTCACTTTGCTCACCATACCTTCTTGCAATGATTCTTGCCACTTCACCTACTTCTTCGGTCAGCATTGCCATATTGGTCAGCTCATTAAAATACCTTACGCCGATGGTTTTGATCCATTCATCGACTTGTTGCTGTAGTTGTGTAATTTCCATTATTGATAAGCTCCAAGAGTTGGATTAGTAGTTCTGGATACATTGACAATATCAAGAGGAACAGTTCCTGCAACAGATACATTTCCTTTATTAATAGCCGGAGATGTAGGTTTTACTCTCAGGTTCATTTTTGCCATAAAATAATTCATAAACTGTGGCTCCTCATTTTTAATACTCTGTATCACCTTTGTATTATTATCAAAAGGGAAACCTGCTTCAGAAGTTCCTGAATATTTCAACAGACAGTTTTGAATTAAAAATTCAAATTGTTGTCCCGGAGTCTGTTCAAACTGTACAGAATTATCCCTGTCAGAATAGACGATACTGTTTCTTATATTAAGCTCCTGTAAAGCTCCTTGCTCGGTTTGTCCTGCATCATTTTTCCATTCATTCGTAGCGAAAATTCCATTTCTGTCAAACGTTCCCATAGATTTGGAATAGTTGGCAATCGTAGCGTGAGTATAATTGTGCTTTCCACCTCTGAAAATTCCAATGCAGGATAGTCCACAGTTGTTCATCACAAGATTGTTTGCATCAATTGTAGTACCTACAGCGTAAATTCCATATTCAAAGAATGTATGAATAAATGAATTCGTAATATTGGCTTTCGATTGTCTCAGTTCCAATCCTTTCGTTCCTCCGAAAAGTCTGGCATGATTCATATTAAGAATAGAGTTGGCTTCCATCCTTATAGAGTTCCAGTTTTTAGAAATAGTATCATAATAAGGATCATTTCTGTCTCCTCGTAGAATTACCTGGTCGTCCTTTGTTCCATTGATATTCAAAACACCGCCCTTGGCAACCTTCATTCCACTGTTCTTGTGGAAGTATACTTTGGTACCCGGATCTATATCCAGAGTCACATTTTCATCAATGGTAAGATTTCCGTAGATAATCTTAGCCTTATTATTATGCCAGGTTGTAGAACTGCTGATAACATTAGGATTTGTAGGAGTCTGAATAAAGAATTCAGCATCCTGAACAACAGAAAATAAAGTCACATGCTGTTGCCCTGCAGGACCTGTGAAAACAACTCTGTCTTCAGCAATAGCCTCTGGTCCTGTTGCCAGTGGTGCAATTTCAACGAAAATATAAAGACTGTCTTTCTTTCTTAAAGGAACATCCTTAAAATCATATCCAGGTTTTCCATCTACATTGATTCTATATAATGATGCTGCTCCTTTCTCAAGATTTACCCTTGGAATTAAAATATCCTTATCTTCATTATTATATACCTTTACAACATAAGTCTCTGAACGTACCTGATGATAAACCGTATCACAGAATACTGTATCTTTTGAAAAACTTAACTGCTGTGAAGGAGTATCAAACGTAATGTCATCCTTATTACATGATACTGCGACAAGTAGCATCCAGAAAGAAAAAGCCAGTAATAATTTGAATTTCATCGAAATTAAAGTTTAAGTAGGTTCCAAATTTAACGAAAATACTTTGAATTTCTTATCATTAAAAAAATATTGGATTCAGTATTTGGAAATTAGAAAAAAAGTTGTACTTTTGCAACCTAAAATTAGCAGAGAAATATCCATTACTATTTCGAAAGCAAACTTTAATTTTTTTAAAAATTGTATTATGAAAAACGGAATTCACCCAGAAAATTATAGACTTGTTGTTTTCAAAGATATGAGTAACGACGAGGTGTTTCTTTGCAAGTCTACTGCAGAAACAAAAGACACTATCGAGTTCGAAGGACAAGAGTACCCACTAATCAAAATGGAAATCTCTTCAACTTCTCACCCTTTCTACACTGGTAAAGTTAAATTAGTTGACACTGCAGGTAGAGTTGATAAGTTCATGAACAAATACAAAAAAATCGCTAAGTAATTTTTGTAATTTAAAATATAAAAAAGTCTTCCAATTATTTGGGAGACTTTTTTATTGTAAATTTGTTAACCTTGAATTTTAAACCTTAAACTAAAAACTGAGTGATGCAATTAGTATTTTCAGACGCACAATATTGGGAAGACTTCCTTCCGCTTACTTTTACCAGACCTGTTGCCGCAATGCGATGCGGAATCCTTACATTCTCTGAGAGATGGCAAAAGATCCTCGGGAATACTGAAGTTACCTATTTTACAGAAACGTATCTTCAGGATAAATTTAAAAGTCCGGAAGATGAAGAAAGTCTTTTTCTGGTTCCAAATTTCATTCCTACAGAAACTGTTATTCAACAGATAAAAGATCTTAAACAGGGAGAAGCACTGGTATATGAAGATGAATTGGTAGCTGCAAAAATTAATATGAAAGGATTTTCTTTGAATCAGATCGAGAAGATGACCGATATCAAAGAAGAACTGATTTTCTTTAAAAAACCTAAAGACCTCTTTACTTATAATCATCACGCCATCGATTTTGATTTTGATCTTCTTACTAAAGGAAGAACTTCTCAGGAATTGTCTTCTACAAATGGCTTTTTAGGGGATAAAAAAGACCTTTTCATCGAAGAAGGAGCGTCTATTGAATTTTCAACGATCAATACGAAAACCGGTAAAATCTATATCGGTAAAAATACTGAAGTGATGGAAGGTTGCCATCTTCGTGGACCCATTGCACTTTGTGATGATTCCAAATTCAATCTTGGCGCAAAAATTTACGGTGCAACTACAATAGGACCGCATTGTAAAGTAGGAGGAGAGGTGAATAATATTATCATCTTCGGGTATTCCAGTAAAGGGCATGAAGGTTTTGTAGGGAACTCAGTCATTGGAGAATGGTGTAATTTCGGTGCAGACACAAATTCTTCAAACATGAAAAATAACTACGGAAATGTGAAATTCTGGAGCTATAGAACCAAAGCATTTGAAGATACAGGCTTACAGTTTGCCGGGCTTATTATGGGAGATCATTCCAAAACGGCAATCAATACACAATTAAATACAGGAACTGTGATTGGAGTTGCATCTAATATCTTTAAACCAGGTTTTCCACCAAACCTTGTGGAGAACTTTTCATGGGGCGGCTTGAAAGATGATGAAAGATTTAAACTTGATAAAGTTTATGAAGTGGCAGAAAGAGCTATGGCAAGACGAAAAGTAGCTTTAACAGAGGAGGATAAGTCTATCCTTAAACATATTTTTGATACGTATTAATCTGATTATAATAAAAACTTCAATTTTTTTTGAAGTTTTTTTATTTTTGATGTAATAGATTTGAAACTTTAGTTGTCTTACCTATAAGAAACAAAACTCATGACCCAGGAAACTTTCAAGAATACGGTGTTTATTCTCAAAGACGAGATGTATCGTTTTGCGAAGCGATTCGTCATGAGCAGTGATGAAGCAGAAGATGTGGTACAGGATCTCATGATGAAGTTTTGGCAGAAAAGGGATGAGCTTGGGCAGTTTGGAAACTTTAAATCCTATGCACTGAAGTCCGTCCGGAACGAATGTCTGAACCGGCTGAAGCATCACGACGTAAAGATCGGCTTTGCGGATATGCAGCTTCACAGATCGGAGCTTTATAGTATGGAAGTTGATAACCTTAAGGAACATATTATAGGATTTATCAATCAGCTCCCGGAAAAACAGAAGATGGTCATCCACTTGAAAGACGTAGAAGACTATGATGTTTCCGAAATTTCTGAAATGCTGGAAATGGAGGAAAATGCAGTAAGGGTAAACCTTATGCGAGCGAGACAAAAAGTAAAAGAACAAATCTCACAACTGATGAGCTATGAAAAAAGATCAATTACAAGATAAATACGACAAAGTCTTCCAGGATATAAAGGAAGAAAAAATGGACTGGAGTTTTGAAGATTTCCTTCAAAAAGCAGAAGGTATAGAACCTGAAGAAAATATAACGCCTATTATTCCGCTGGAAGAAAAGAAAAAACCGTCTTTTCCTAAATGGTTCTGGATGGCAGCCAGTGTGATGTTGGTTTTCGGTATCGGGTTATTCCTTAATAATAGGGATTCCGATGCAGGTGTACTGGATCAGGAAAAACTGGTGAAAGATGAAGTGTTAAGACAGAAGTCAAGCTTCATTGAAGAAAACAAAGATCACGAAGCACAAGTAGCAGTGAATCATACGGATTCTATTTCTGGTACAAAAAAGGATTCCATATTTCAGGAAAATCCAGTTGCTGAAAAAGATGTTCTTGATGAAATCCTGCCAAAAAGAGGAAGGCTGAAAAAAGAAAGAAAGCCAAGATATGCAGACAATTCTTCCAATATTAGCAAAACCTCTAATGACTCTACAATGTATAACGACTCTTATGTAATTGTAAACGGAAAAAGGATCAGTAGTGAAAAAGAAGCGATTGATGTTACAAAATATTCCTTTATGAAACTTGGAAACGAGTTTAAAAAGACCGTAGCATCTTCTCAAAGAAACGAAAACCTTGACAACGAATACTAAAAACCAGATTAATCCCATGAAAAAAATATTTTTTATAATAGCCATGATTTTAACCAGCTTTGCGACTTATTCTGCGCAAACTGATAAATTGAATAAACTTTTTCAGGATTTTGAAAAGAATGGCGGAGTTACATCTATCAACATAAAAAAGCCCATGTTCAAACTATTGAACACGATCGATGTTAACGACGCATATGTTGGAAAGATAAAACCTATCTTGAACGAGGTTGACGGACTTAAAATTCTGATTATTCCAAAAGCAACATTTCCGGATGATTTAAAGAACGAAAATGGTCAAAATATAAAACTGAATGCTCAGCAAAGCGAAAAAGTTAATCGTGCATTGAAATCCCTGAATTTTAATGAACTGATGACGCTCAATAGTGATGGTACTTCGATGAAATTCCTGGCTGAAGAAGAAAAGGATAACTATCTTGAAAATCTTGTGTTCAATGTGGATTCTGAAGATGAGAACGTTATTTTTATTCTTAACGGGAAAATGAAAATGTCCGATGTTAATAAAATTATTAGCTCTGGAGAGATTGCAGCAGTTCCGGCAAAAACAGCTTTGAAAAATGATCTTACAGCGGAAAATGCATCTTCTTACCTTAATGGTGACAGTAGAAATGTAGGTGAGTTCTCAAGGATAGATGTAAGCATGGGAGTGAATGTTGTCTATAAGCAGGAGAGTCCAAGAAGTGTAAAAGTTATCGCTGATGCGGATAAGCTTCAAAATGTAATTACTGAAGTTGAAAACGGAGTATTAAAGATCTATGTAGATAATAAAGGAGCAAGAAATCTAAGATTTAAAAATTTGAATGTAAATGTTTCATCTCCTCATCTAAACGGGATAAAAACTTCTTCAGGAAGTGTATTTACTGCTGTGAATCCTATTGCTGAAAATGCTGTGAACATAGATGCAGAATCAGGTTCCATTATTAAAGGAAAGTTTAATATCAATCAGGCTGCTAATGTTGTGATAGGCTCTGGTTCTATATTAAAAACTGAAATTAATGTTCCTAAAATCAATTTAGATATTTCAAGCGGAGCAAGTGTTAATCTATCAGGTTCAGTAAATACAGCCCATATGGATGTTAGCAGTGGTTCTTCATGTAAGGCAGAAGAGCTTAAAATAAACACAGCAGTAGTAGAATCTACATCCGGATCAAGTCTTTCTCTATTCGTAACGGATAAATTGAAAGTAAGTGTATCCTCCGGCGCTGCTGTTAAGCTGAAAGGTGATCCTGAACTGGATGCAAGAATAGACAAAGTGTCAGGAGGAAGCTTTAAACAGGTTAAATAAAAACAAAAACTATGAAAACTCTTACAAACATTTTTCTCATTGTATTGACAATAGGTATGCTTCAGTCATGTATTGTTTCAGAGAAACCTAATATCGATTTCTTTGCCAATTCAAAACAGGATTTTAAAGGAGCGAAATTTATGAGTGTAAATGTTCCGATGTTTTTGGCAAAGTCTTATATTAAAAAAGCATTAAGAGAAGAAGGAGAAAGTGAGGAGACAATTAAGCTTGTAAAGAAAGCGTCAAAAATAAAAGTTCTTACTGTAACCAATGGAAACTCAGATCTGCTGAATAACTATGCGCAATATTTAAGTGATAATCATTATGAAGAATGGGCAACCATTAAACATGACGGTGATAATATTAATATACGAGTGAAACAGGATGGAGATGTGATAGAGAATATGCTGCTTACAGTGGATTCCAAGAATAAAGAATTGGTTTTTGTAGATGTAAAAGGGAATTTTACTCCTGATGATATCTCAAAAATGATCAATTCCGTTAGCTATAAATAAAAAAATAAAGCAAGTATTTCGTACATACCAAAATTATTTTGTGAAGAAAAGCCGTTCCTGTAAAGGGATGGTTTTTCGATTTAAGTTATTGATTATTAAATTTTATTTAAACTATCAAAAAGGATTTTCATATCTCGTCAAAATAACCTAATTTTGCAAAGAAAGTAAAGATGTCTATTCATAACAAAATTGTAGAGACAGCCATCACTTTCGATGACGTTCTTCTAGTCCCTTCTTATTCAGAAGTTTTACCTAACCAGGTTTCATTAAAATCAAGACTTACCGACAAAATCACGCTGAATGTTCCGATAGTTTCCGCTGCTATGGACACAGTTACTGAAGGTGATTTAGCAATTGCCCTGGCAAGAGTCGGAGGTTTAGGCTTTATTCACAAAAACATGACGATTGCCGAGCAGGCAGCACAAGTAAACCGAGTGAAGCGTTCCGAAAACGGAATGATCTCTGATCCGGTTACCCTTTCTAAAGATCATACTTTAGGACAAGCTAAGGAAATGATGTCTAAGTTCAAAATTTCAGGTTTACCAGTGGTAGATTCTGATAATGTTCTTATCGGAATCATTACCAACAGAGATGTGAAATATCAGGAAAATCTTGATATCAAAGTGGAGGAGATCATGACAAAAGATAACTTGATCACTTCAGACAAAGATACCAACCTTGAAAAGGCAAAAGAAATCCTTCTTAAAAACAGAGTGGAAAAACTGCCTATCGTAGATAAAGATAACAAACTTGTTGGATTAATTACGATCAAGGATATTGATAATCAATTGGAATATCCAAATGCCAATAAAGATGGAAACGGTCGCCTTATCGTAGGAGCCGGAGTTGGAGTTGGAGAAGATACATTAGAAAGAATTAAAGCTTTAGTTCAGGCTGGAGTGGATATTATAGCTATTGACTCTGCTCACGGGCATTCTAAAGGAGTATTGGATAAAATTTCTGAAATAAGAAAAGCGTATCCAAACTTAGATATCGTAGGTGGAAATATCGTAACTGCAGAAGCTGCTAAAGATCTTATCGAAGCAGGAGCAAATGTTCTTAAAGTAGGTGTAGGACCAGGTTCTATCTGTACAACAAGAGTTGTTGCAGGAGTTGGTGTTCCTCAGTTATCAGCTATTTATAACGTATACGAATACGCAAAATCTAAAAATGTAACAGTAATTGCTGATGGTGGTATCAAACTTTCAGGAGATATTGTAAAAGCTATTGCAAGTGGAGCAGGAGCAGTAATGCTTGGATCTCTTTTAGCTGGTACAGACGAAGCTCCGGGAGAAGAAATTATTTTCCAAGGAAGAAAATTCAAGTCTTACCAAGGTATGGGAAGCCTTTCTGCAATGAAGAGAGGAGGGAAAGAAAGATATTTCCAAAGTGAAGCTAAGAAATTCGTTCCGGAAGGAATTGAAGGTAGAGTTCCGCACAAAGGGAAATTAGAAGATGTAATTTTCCAGTTAACAGGAGGTTTGAGAGCAGGTATGGGTTATTGTGGAGCTAAAGATATTGAAGTTTTACAAAAAGATTCTAAACTAGTAATGATTACAGGTAGTGGATTGAAAGAATCTCACCCGCACGATGTAATTATCACTCAAGAAGCTCCGAATTATTCTTTATAAGAAAAGATTTTAATTCATATTGTAAAAGCCACACATTTGTGTGGCTTTTATTTTTTTAATAATTAGAGTTAATTTTATGTATTGCTTTTTTTTGTGCTGATTTATAGGTGTCTGTTGGATTGTTTTGTGATTTTGAAAAATCATATCGTATGTTTATTTCTTATAAAAATTACTTATTTTAATTGTTTTATTTAATTATTTTTTTAATTTAATATTGAGTTTTTATTTTTGTATTTGTAACAAAAAAGTATTTTTTGATACTAACTGTAGTGATATTTTAATTTTATTTGGTTTTTCGTTTAAAAAAATAATTTAAAACCGTGTTATATTGTTGTAATATTGTAAATTTAAAAACTTTTTAAAAATTATTGAAATGAAGAAAAATTTCCTTTATGGAGCGATGTTATTTTCGCTTTCGTTGACAGCACAGCAACAGCAGCACCAAGCCAGAATATGTGGTTTTGATGAAGCTTTACAAATTCAGGATAGAGAAAACCCTGGATTAAGACAAGTATTTGATCAAGTAGTTAGAAAAATTCAGGCTGATAGAAAGGCTAATCCATTAGCTCAGTCTGCTAAAACGGTAAATGGAGTTTATGAAATTCCTGTGGTTGTTCACGTTATTGAAGGAACGAATGCTAATTATACAAGAACAGATGCTCAGATCCAAACCTGGATAGATAATGCTAATAAAATGTATGCAGGGACATATCCTTGGCCGGCAGCGGGTACTCCTAGTGATTTCGGAACTTCTGCTGTTTTTCCAATTAAGTTGGTATTGGCAAAGAGATCTCCCAATTGTACGGAAACCACTGGTATTGTAAGATATAATGGTTCATCACTGCCAGGGTATACTACATCGGGAATGGCTTATCAGACTTCAAACGGAGCCAGTAGAACTGCTATTAAAAACTTAGCACCACACTGGCCTGAAACAGCATACTTCAATATTTATGTAATTACTACTTTTGACGGAAGTACTACTCCAAATGCTGGTCTGATGGGGTTTGCTGCATTCCCAAACAGTAGTAATGCAGGATATGAATCTTTTATGAAAACTGGAGTTGTAACAAACCCACATGATACCACATTTGCTCATGAGTTTGGGCATGCAATGGGATTATACCATACGTTTGATGGTGGTAGATATGATGCGGTTCCTGGAGATGCAGATTATTGTCCTCCTCCAGTAGGCGCAACGGATAATTGTGCAACGGATAACGATGAAGTATGTGACACTGAAAAAGCAGGTAGTGCATACACATTCTACCCAGTTATTCCTTCCAACTCTACACTGAATCCTTGTACAGGGGTAAACTATCAAGGTGTACAGTATAATATGATGAACTATACTAACTCTGTTGCACAGAAATTTACGGCAGGACAAGGGCAGAGAATAAATGACTTCTTTATGTTAATCAGAAATAGTTTAACAACCTCAAAAGGAGCAACAGCACCAGTTGCATCTAGTGTGTCAACTACTCCTATTGCTGCTACATGTAACCCTGCTGGAGTTACTAACCCAAGTGTGGGAGCACCAAATGGAATAGTATCTCTTGCTGGACCTACATCAGTAAAATTAGGTAATATTAATAATGCATCTGCAGCAGCTTGGCCTGGAGATTTAAGATATTATATTGATTATACAACTCAAAATTGTTTAACGAATTCTCATACACCACTATTGATAGGGCAACAGCAAACTATTGAAATAGGTTTTGTACAAGGAACAAATATTGATCAGTCAATAAGAGCTTGGATTGATTATAATAACAACGGAACTTTTGAGTCTAATGAATTGATAGCTTCTGGAAATAATGTTCCTGCAGGAGCTGACGGATGGGGAAGCTTCACAGCTACTTTCACTCCACCTGCAACAGCAACGATGAATACACCGCTTCGTATGAGAGTTTTAGCTGATATCAATGGACCTCTTACTGCTTGTGGAACCTTGAACTATGGACAAATAGAGGACTACTCAGTAACATTTGTAACAAGCTTGAGCACAAACGAAGTAAAAGCTAATAATGATGATTTAGTAGTTTATCCTAACCCGGTTGCAACTGGAGATAAAATTTTCATCAAAGCTAAAAACGGTAAGAACTTAAAAGTTTCAATCTCTGATATGGCAGGAAGATTAGTAGCAAGCCCAGCTGTAGCTGAAGAAAGAAATGGAATCTATAAAGTGAACCAACAGTTAGAAAAAGGAGTTTATATGATCCAGATTTCTAATGGTAAAGACAGCAAGACATCTAAACTGATCATTAAATAATTTTGATCTGATACATATATAGGAACACCTCCATTCAATGGAGGTGTTTTTTATTTAGTCTTACAATGTGGAAGCCTTAATATTTCAGTTTCTAGAAAAATAAAAACCTTCCAGAATACACTGAAAGGTTGAAATATGTTTTAAATAAATGATCTAGGAATTCAATAAATTATGATACTCTGCTATGTGAAGATATCCTTCTTCTTTGATACTTACTTTTAATTTATGTTGAGTGGCAATATCATAAATTTCTTTTGGGGTCATACTTCCTTTTTCACTGAGTGTTATACTCATTGTTTTTAAGAGATCTATATGTAAAATGAGGTCTTCTTTTGTTTTTTTTGCGAGTTCCTGCATCAGTTTTTCTATCTTATCATCTGTAATATGCTGTTGCATACGGTGAGAATAGTCTTCCAGATTATAAGTTGCCTGATAATCATCATCAAAACCGTATTTTCTGATGTAATCTATTGCAAGACTTGTAGCCTGTTCTCTGTCATGGCTCCTTCCAATACTGGCATTTTTATCTCCAAAAATAATTTCTTCAGCAATTCCTCCCGCAAGATAAATCTTAATTCTATCCAGAAGGCTTTCTTTAGTATCATGGATTTGGTGAGGAAACGTAAAACCTGCTGCATAGCTACTCGCTACTTTACTTTTCAGCTGTAATGGAGCAAAACTTGTGTACAACATATAAGAGACTGCATGACCAGATTCATGAACGCTGATATTTGCCACCGCGTCCTGTTGATTAGCCTGTCGTATACTGTCAATTCTCCCTAAATAAGGGATTTCAATTACTCTTGCATCAATTTTCCCGATAATCATTTTTTTATCTTGCAAATAATCTATTTCTATGTTTTTATCATCATGGATAATGGCTTCAAACAGAAATTTGCTTAGATTGGTATCCAAAATATCTACTACACTACTGAACACAGGACGTACTCCCTGCACTGGAAAAACTCCGTTTCTATAGATCAGATCGTTGATATTTCTATTTATTTTTAATGAAACTCCAAACTTATTCTTTGTCTTTTGTTTCAGATTGTTGATTTCACGTTGAATAAGTTTTTGAAAATCCTCAGTCTTTAAAGAAAAATAAATCAGGTGAATATTTCCAAATCTTGCCACTTGTTCAGGACGGAATTTTCTGGCAAGAGCATTCTTAATATCCACCATGGTTATTTTCTTGGTAAATGCATGGTAAATATTGGCGTCTACATCAGCTTCACTGGTTTCTCTTGACATTTGAAAAGCTTCATCGAGGTTTCCACTGATAATGATAAGCATTTTGCTGTAATCCACAGGTTCGTAGATTTTCTTTTCTTTTTGTTTTTTGCGAATCAGTTTTATCATATCCTCCTCTTTCATATCAATGATGCTCATTACATCATCATCCATGCTGAGGTATTTCTTAAGTTCCTTTGCATCCCACATGTTGAGATACGGATTTTCATCCACTTCACTTTCACCATTACGCTTTCGTCTATCATTCTCCTTTTTTCTGAAAAGATAAGAGAACAGATAATGTTCCAGATCATCGCGTTCCTTTTTACTTAGACGTCCGTCACTCAAAAGTTCCCAAAAATCAGTGAACTTGGTTTGTGAAACAGGAGTTCCGTCAGGATCTATCGTATAAAAACGTTGTATTTCATCAAAAAGGGCTATACTAGGCTTTTCATCACTTAATCCATTGCTTTGTAGTATATCTGAAACGCTTTTGCTCCAGGAAGTTTCATCCGTATTATTTAATTCTATTTCTACAAAACGATTTTGGAAATCAAGAAAACGGACCATCTTTCTCACAAGGTCTGTTTTTCCTACACCTGTCATTCCCCATAAGTTGATCACAACAGGTCTTGTCAGGATTTCAGGCATTAAATACCAAATCTGGAGATACTCCATCAGGTCATCGATAATTTTATCTATTCCGATGAACTCTTTTTTTAGGAAAGCTTTACAATCGTCTAGCTTTTTCTTTTTCTTCTGAATTTCTTCTTTATCAATAATCATGTATGAAAAATACATTAATTTTTTAAATTATCCTTGAAATCTTCAATCCGGAAATCCGTAAGTGCGTTTCCTTTCTCAATTTTTTCTTTAGAATAAAGTTTAAAGTCATTTTCTGTTTTTTCTAAAAGATAATCATAAGGACCTACATGAGAAATTAATTTTACCAGAACCGGAGAAATCTCAAGACAGATGAATAATCCCATGATGAATGTAGCAGCAAGACCTATTATCGCAGAGCTTTTCCCCAATTCATCCAATGCTTGTAGTCTCGCTGCAAAACCATTGAACTTATCTTCAAAGGTTTCGGTAGACTTTCTTTCCGTTTCCAGATTTGTATATACTTTTGAAATTTCTTTATCAAGGTATTCTAGTCTTGGAGCTGATTGTTTCTGATAGTTTTCAAGATCCTGTCTACGTTGTTCTTTTAATTGTTGTTTACGTTTGGCATTGGATCCAAAACCTTCTTTACCACTCGTCAAACCAGATTGTTTTCCCAAAATTTCCTTCTCAAGCTCTACAGACGCAGAATCATATGCTTTCTGATATACAGCAATTTTTTCTGAAATCTGTTTCTTTTCCGTTTCAAAAGGTCCGCTTTGCTGGAGAATCCTTCCGGACATTTCACCTTGAAGCTGTTTTTTATTTCTCTGGATAATTGTATTGAGCTGTTTGTTTACCTCTTTTTCAAATATTTTAAGCTCTAAAGGTTTTGAAATAATAATTCCCAAAAAGGTCGCAAGAATCAAACGGGGAATAGACATTAGAATCTGATTCCACCATGTTCCGGTTTTCTTAATGGAGGAAACGATATATCTATCCAGGTTAAAGATCATTAATCCCCATAAAATTCCAAATCCTACAGATGCCCAGATATCATCGAATACCGTATACATGGCATAGCCTGCAGATAATGTCGCAAATACCGCAGTAAAGAGTACAATTCCTCCAATTCCTGAGAACTTATTCCATTCGCTTGGGGTTTTTCTTAAGATATGGATGTTTCCGCCAGAGCAGAGCATCAGAAACTTCTGGAACCAATTTATTTTATGATTCACTTGATTTATAGTTTGTTGGTTTGTTTTCATAGCTGAAAATTTATACAAAGGTAGTATTAAAAATCATACCAATGTAAAAGATAGTATTATGTTTTACCAAGTAATTTCAGAAATACTATTATTTATGGGATCAAAAAGAAGCCTTATAGTATTTTATTTATTCGAAAAAATAAATAATTTTTAATTTTATAAATAGAAGTGGAGTAATTTATTTTACTTCAAACGATCAGGATTCTGTTTCAAAAAGCTATCCCACCCAGAATAAGATTTTGTATCTGTAATCGTTCCGGAATTAAAATGATGACATACGGCAACGGCAAGACCATCCGATGCATCCAGATATTTTGTTGGGAATTCTTTTAATTTAAGAAGGTTTTGAAGCATTCCTGCGACCTGTTCTTTACTGGCATTACCATTTCCTGTAATAGCCATTTTAATTTTCTTCGGAGAATATTCTGTGATAGGGATATTTCTATAAAGGCTTGCTGCCATAGCTACACCTTGGGCACGTCCCAGCTTCAGCATACTCTGTACATTTTTTCCAAAGAATGGGGCTTCCAAAGCAACTTCATCAGGATGATATTCATCGATGAGTGCTAATGTTTTCTCAAAAATATATTTAAGTTTGGTTTCGTGGTTGGGATATTTTTTTAGAATTAATTCATGAATGGAAATCATTTCCATTTTACCTTTTTTAACGGAAATAAGACCAAATCCCATAACGGCTGTTCCTGGGTCAATACCTAAAATTATTTTCTCTGAAATCATTGGTTCAAAGATATGACTTTATAAAATAATATTTGAAGCAGAAGAAGTGTTACAAACGTTGTATATACCGTTGGAATTTTAGCCAATAAGACTTTTCTCTGCTATCGGAGTCCATGTTCCTTCATGGCGTAGTAGTAAAATTTTATCAACTATGAATTTAGTTTTGTATTCTTTGCTCTGATATTTTTCCCATGCTTTAAGGTAATTTTCCCATGTGAGATTTCTGTAGCCTACGGTCATATGTGGATTAAAAGAAAAATGGGCAAAACTGAACTGCTGTTTTACTCTGTTGTGAAGATCAGTCAGATGAATATTTTCTTCAGGATGTACAAAGACCACAGGGTTATTAGGGTTGGGAAAACTTCCAAATCCGTTCAACTCAACTTCAAATGGTGATATCTGCGTATCTATTTTTTGAAAAGCAATATGGATATCGTTTTCCAGTTCAAGTTCTCTGAGAAAGGGAGGTAAAAGAGTAATATGTGCCTCATTGCTTAATGCCTTGGAGTTGTCATATGAAATAGCAAAGTCTCTTTTAAAAACTTTGACTTCTTCTATAATTTCCCTTGGGGGGTAAATGGCAATAAAGTACCTCTTTTTCATGACGGTAATTTAAATAAATTTCATAAAATTTTTATACATAAGAAAATTATGCATATGTTTGCAATGTATTAATATAATTCCATGAAAAAGAATAGTCTTTACAAAGGTACTTTACAGAATATCATTTTGAAGCTGCTTGCAAAAGAAGTTAAAATGTATGGCTATCAAATTACCCAAAGAGCAAAAGAGCTTACCCAAGGAGAACTTGAAATGACTGAAGGCGCCTTATATCCATTGCTACATAAACTGGAAAGTGATGGAATGATTACCTCAGAAGTTCAAAAGATCAATGGAAGAGACAGAAAATACTATCTGCTTACTGAGAAAGGAAAGAAACAGCAGGTAGATCAGGAGAATGAAATGAAAAGTTATCTGGTAAACCTGCAAACAATCTTCAGTATATGATGACCCAGACAGAGGAAAACAGTATAACAGATTATCTGGTTTCCAAACAGCTTTCAGTGGATCTTCTCGTGGAGATCAGAGACCATATGATCAACCAGATTATGGATTTACAATTGGAAGAAAAACTTGACTTTGAAGAAGCATTTTCAAAGGTAAAAGAATCCTGGAATGAAGAGTTTATTCCCGTGAGCTACTGGATGTTTTTTTCAACGCCCATTCCTTTTATTGCAAAGAAAATAATCAGGGGAAAATATAACAGATTTATGAAAACCTCTTTTCTGGCTGGTTCAGTAGCTTTTATAGTCAATATATTACTGATTTTTCTTTCCAAGAGCCAAGAAAATTATACCCTTTTTTTTAAATTATTTAACGGATTATTTTTATTCATTCTTGGAACAGTATGGATCATGAATTTTAAGATCTGGAAATACCTGAAAACAGATTTTAAATACAGAGGCAGATGTTTTTATACGATGTATCAGCAAAATATGGGATTAATGTTAATCTGTACTATTTCTATGTTCCAAATCATTACTAAAAACGGACATTATGCCTATCAGTTTTTCAGAGAACATAATGGAGCAAGCTTATTGATGGTCATCATCACATTGATTGTACCGTTTGTACTTCAGACAGGCGTAATTTTTACTTTACTTAATTTTTTCGAGCATAAAAAGAGCTTATTGAAAATGCAGGATTTTCTTAGCATCAATACATCTTCAAAATAGTATATCTTGATTTTAACATCAGATCATTAACCTTAAAAACTTATAACACATTTATATGATAACTTTACTACAAGAAAGAGAAATTATAAAATTTCTTCTCACAAAAAAATTAAGTCATGGATTATTTTTGGAAATCAAAGATCATTTTATTCAACAGATTTCTACTCTTATGGAAGAACAAAGTTTAGACTTTTATAAAGCGTTCTCAGATGTAAAACTGAGCTGGAAAGATGAACTTGAACTTGTGAGGGCAGATCTGTTTTCATTTAGAAAGGTGACAAAAATTGAAAAAGAAATACTTCAGAGAAAATTCAGGAACATAATAGTATATTCAGTTGTTTTTTCGTTGTTGTTATCTGTATTGATGTATCTTAATTTAGATATGTTCATATATTCCCAGATCATTATGATAGGAATGATGAGTGTGCTGGTAGGATATAACTTTATTTCCCGAAGAATGAAATTGTATAACTATATGCAACTCAGCTTTCATCCTTTACTGATAAAGAATGCCATTGTCGGGATTTTGCTGTTTTCGGTGATCTACTTTTTATATAATGATATTAAAGTTGCCGGAAGCGCTGTGATGAAAGTTTTCTTTTTGTATGCTATGGCTGTTAAAATTCAACTTCTTTATTATAATGTGAAAAAGACTAATGTTTTGATTTAAGTTGTGTTAGCGTATTTTCAAGATTATCCGTAATTTTTTTTACTTCAATATGAGGTTTGAAGACTAATCCTTTGCCTTTTTCCTCATCTGCAATATTAGAAAGAATAATCACTGAGGTCTTCGTTTCCGGATAGTAAATGTTCAGAGACGGAGACCCTTTTATGTATCCGCTATGGAAGTAAGAATTGGGCTTTCCGATATTCAGCATAATTCCGTAGGCATAACCCATTTTTCCAAAGATGGCATGACGTCTTTCCGCGCTTTTTGCCATAAATTGGGCTAGAGTTTCTGGTTTGAGTATTTTTCCGCCATATAAAGCATTATTCCAGGTGTGAAGATCATCAATGGTAGAAAGTATACCACCGGCAGGAGTACCTATCTCTTTTCCACCTAATCTTTTGGGCATATTCGGAACCTCTTGAGCTGTATTGCCATTACCCACGTAAGCGGATGCAAAATTATTTCCTTTAAAAATATCGCCTGTCGATGAATGAGTCATTCCCGCTTTTTTGAAAAGTTCAACAGCGTTTTCATCATATGATTTTCCGGTTACTGTTTCTACAATTTTTCCAAGCGCATTAAATCCATCATTAGAATAATAGAAGTCTGAACCGCTTTTAAACATAAGCTTTCCTCCCATCATATTCAGCCCGGAAGTATGATTCAAAAGCTGGTGAATCGTAATGTTCTCATATTCTTTAAGCTGAAATTCCTTTACATATTTTGAAACTTTATCCGTAACATTCAGTTTTCCCTGTTCCATCTGAAGTAAGATCATTACAGCAGTGAATTGCTTACTCACCGACCCAATGGCAAAGATGGTATTGCTGTCAATTTTTACTTTTCTTTTAAAATCAGAATATCCGTTTTCTTTTCTGTAAAGAGGAATAGAATCTTTAAAAACAGCAATGCTTCCATTAAAATGATACTTTTTAAAGACAGAATCGATCTGTTGTTCTAAAAGGGTTTTCTGAAAAGCTGTAATGGTAGAGTCTACAATTACTTTTTTATCGATAGGAGAGGGAGACGTTTCTGTTTTACAAGATGATAGTAAAAAACAAAAAGACAGAAGGAATACTAAATTTTTGATCACGGGTGTTTATTTTTTGAAATTAAAATTGATACTCTTAAAGATACTGAAATTTTTAAGAGCGTTGTAGGATGCAAAATGCGTGCTAACAAGGATTTTTGCAGATAAAATAAACACTCAGAGAATATATTCTATGCTCCTTATGTGATTGAAGAAACTAAATACAGATCGTTTATATACAGTGAATCATTTTATTAATACATCAGTAGCTAAATAGATCGTTATTTTGAAAGCAAATCACAAAACCAAAAAATATATTCCCCGTCTTCATCTTCCGGTGATGCTTTAGGTTTGGGATAAGTTTTCTTTACGGTTTCTCCAATTTCAAACTGAACAGAATTCTTAAAGATAGGACCGTCAAAAGTAAAGGTGTGAAACTCTCCATTTTCTCCACAAGGATCTACATTGTCCGGTAGATCATCAAGGAATTGCTGATCAATAATTCGCCCTGCAAAATTTTTGTCTAAATATGAACCATTGACACATGTTACAATAGTTTTGAATCCTAACTGTAAAAACTCCTGGATGAGGTCTGATGTATTTTGTTTCCAAAGAGGAAATACGGCTTGCATTCCAATACTATTTAATTGTTCTTCTCTGTATTTACGTAGATCCTCGAGGAAAATGTCTCCAAAAATAGAATGTGTGATACCCTGTGCTTGTATTTCAGACATTGTTTTACTCATGATTGCCTGATATGCTTCCATGGATGGCTCCTTTGGAAGTTCCATTTTAGTAAGAGGAATGCCAAGAAGAAAAGCCTGTTGCTCTAAAAGAGAGACATGAACACCGTGCATAGAAATCCTTTGGAATTCTTTATTAACGCTGGTGAGCAAAGTACTAACTTCATATTGGTCTGCCTGCAATATTTTATAAAGTGCCAATGCAGAATCTTTTCCACTGCTCCAGTTGAATAACGCTTTTGGTTTCATGTTCAAAAATAAAAAATCTCCCAAAAATAAGGAGATTTCATTTATAGTTAATTGTTTATAGAGAATATAGTAAATACAGATTTTCTATAAAGCCTTTACCGGATAATTCTTTTGCAGTTACTTTATCATAAAAAACCAGATACTTATATTCGGGATGTTCTTGTCTTATCCTCTCAAATTTTCTTTTTCCAACTTTTTTTCCATCGAAAAAATAATAATCGGGAGGTTGTGGATCTGTAATTGAAATCGCGCCAATAGTGACATATTTTTTTTCAATTTCAAAATTCTGTTTACTCAATAGTTCATTTGGTTGTAGAATAGAAGTGGTGTAATCTATAAATTCTTTATTATTTGAACCCATTACAGAATAATCTATTCTGATGATATTTTGTTTTACTAAAACTTTTTCGGGAAAAGTTAAAGTGAAGTTTCCTTCTTCATTAGCCTTTGCTGTATACAGTTTTCCCAATGTTACTAGAGAAATTTCTCCTGAGTTGAGTTTTAAATTGTTTATAGAAATCAATTTACCGCTTATGGTAATATTTTTTTGGTAGGTATTTTCTACACCGGGAACATTCGTTTGTGCCTGAATATAGGTTGCCGATGTTAAAGTTAAAGCTAACATTACGCTTGATAAAGCTGGTTTTAAAAAAGAAATCTTTCCGCAGATAGATTTTTCATTTTCTAAAATCTCATCAATCTCTTTCTCGGAAAAACGGTCAAGATCCCAAATTTTCTTAGTACATACCTCGCAAAATTTACCATCTGGTACATTCTGCATATCCTCCCAATTTTGTTTACACGGTTCTTTAATTTGAAATTTTTTGGTCATTAAAAGTCTTTATTAACCCTAAAAATACAAAACCTCAAAGAAATCCTTGAGGTTTTGGTATATGATTTTTGTAAGTATTAATGAGAAGACTTACATATTTCTTCTGTATTTACCACCTACTTCAAATAAAGCGTTGGTGATTTGTCCTAAAGAGCAGAATTTTACAGCGTCAATCATCACTTCGAATAAGTTTTGTTGGTTGATGGCAGCATGCTGAAGTTTTCTCAGAGCATCCTCAGATTTTTCGTCATTAGCTTTCTGGAAATTATGAAGGGATTCAATCTGTGCCTGTTTTTCTTCTTCAGTAGAACGGATAACCTCTCCCGGAAGTACAGTTGGAGAACCATCTTTTCCTAAGAAAGTATTTACCCCGATGATTGGATATTCACCAGTATGTTTCAACCATTCGTAATGCATAGATTCTTCCTGAATCTTAGAACGCTGGTACATGGTTTCCATTGCTCCCAATACACCACCTCTTTCCGTGATTCTATCGAACTCTGCATATACAGCTTCTTCTACAAGATCCGTAAGCTCTTCAATAATGAATGATCCCTGAAGTGGGTTTTCATTTTTAGCAAGACCTAATTCTTTGTTGATGATTAACTGGATTGCCATTGCTCTTCTTACAGATTGTTCTGTAGGTGTAGTAATCGCTTCATCGTAAGCGTTGGTGTGAAGTGAATTACAGTTATCATAGATCGCATAAAGCGCCTGAAGTGTAGTTCTGATATCGTTGAAATCAATTTCCTGAGCGTGAAGAGAACGTCCTGAAGTCTGGATATGGTATTTCAACATCTGGCTTCTTTCGTCTGCTCCGTATTTCAATTTCATTGCTTTAGCCCAGATTCTTCTTGCCACACGTCCGATTACTGAATATTCAGGATCAATACCATTAGAGAAGAAGAATGATAAGTTTGGAGCAAAATCATTGATGTCCATTCCTCTTGACAAATAATATTCCACGTAAGTGAAACCGTTTGCCAATGTGAAAGCAAGCTGGGAAACAGGATTAGCACCTGCTTCGGCAATATGGTATCCGGAAATAGAAACAGAGTAGAAGTTTCTTACTTTTTCTTTGATGAAATATTCCTGAACGTCACCCATTAATCTTAAGGCAAATTCCGTAGAGAAGATACAGGTATTCTGAGCCTGGTCTTCTTTTAAAATATCAGCCTGAACAGTACCACGAACGGTAGCAATGGTTTTAGCTTTAATTTCAGCATATACCTCTGCAGGGATTATTTCGTCTCCTGTTAAGCCTAAAAGCTGTAATCCTAAACCGTTATTGGAAGGAGGAAGTTCTCCGTTATATTTAGGTCTTTCCAAACCTTTGTTATCGAATTTTTCTTTAAGCTTAGCTTCAACTTTAGCCTCTAAACCGTTTTCCTTAATGTATTTTTCAACATTCTGATCGATAGCTGCATTCATAAAGAAAGCCAATAGCATTGGAGCAGGACCATTGATGGTCATTGAAACAGATGTCAACGCATTTACCAAGTCAAAACCTGAATATAATTTTTTGGCATCATCCAAAGTTGCAATGGAAACTCCGGCATTTCCAATCTTACCATAGATATCCGGTGGTAAAGCTGGATCCTGTCCATATAATGTTACTGAGTCAAAAGCTGTAGATAAACGTTTTGCAGGCATTTCAGCAGATACATAGTGGAATCTTCTGTTGGTTCTTTCCGGACCTCCTTCTCCCGCAAACATCCTTGTTGGATCTTCACCAGTTCTCTTGAACGGATAAATTCCTGCTGTGTAAGGGAAACTTCCCGGAAGGTTTTCCTGTCCTTTCCATTTGATCAGATCACCCCAGTCGTTGTATTTTGGTAATGCTATTTTTGGAATTCTTAAGTGAGATAAAGATTCTGTTGAAGTCTCTACCTTAATTTCTTTTCCTCTTACAAAATAAGAATAAAACTCTGCTTGAAAAGCTTTTTTCGTATCATCCCATGTTTGTAAGAAATCGATATTTTCTTGCTGAAGTTCTTTTTCTGCCTTTTGATATTCGTTATCTAAAGCTTCATTGGAAAGAATATTTTTTACACCTTCAATATGATACATTGTTCTTGCTAATACAGCTTGTTTTTCAACATTTGCATCGTATTGTTTGTTGTTTTCAACGATTTCGGAAAGGTAACGAACTCTTTTCGGAGGAATAATAGTTACTTCATCAGTGATCTCCTGTTCAACGAAAGTTTTAAGCCCTAAATCTGCGAACTTGTCATTTACTTTTGAAACTAATCTGTTGTAAAGCTCCGTTGTTCCGTGGTCATTAAACTGAGATGCTTTTGTAGCATATACCGGCATGTCTTCCAATGGACTTTCCCATAAAAGGTGGTTTCTCTGGAATTGCTTTCTTACCGCCTGAAGTGCATCGAGAGCCCCACGTTTGTCAGACTTATTTAAAGCAACCAAATCTGCATAATCTAACATGTCGATTTTTTCCAGCTGTGTAGAAGCACCATATTCAGGAGTCATTACATACATGGAAACATCAGCAAAGTCAGAAACTTCTGATCCAGATTGTCCAATACCTGAAGTCTCAAGAATGATCACGTCAGGATGAGCCAGTTTCAATACATTCAAAGCAGAATGGATGAACGGAGAAACGGAAACGTTGTTTTCTCTGGTTGCCATAGAGCGCATATAAACTCTAGGGTCGTTGATGGCATTCATACGGATTCTGTCTCCCAATAAAGCTCCTCCTGTTTTCTTTTTAGAAGGGTCAATAGAGATGATTGCAATCTTTTTATCAGTATTGGCACGTAGGAAACGTCTTACCAATTCATCCGTTAAAGATGATTTTCCGGCACCCCCGGTTCCTGTAATACCAATGATCGGAATATTTAAATCTTTTGATTTCTCGTCAATAGCTTTTACCAATTCGGGTTTTTCATCAGAAAAGTTTTCAACTGCAGAAATGATTCTTGCAATACTTGTTGAATTTTCAAAGCTGATTGCATCCAGGTCTTCTGCTGTAACATCTTTTCCAGTAGCGAAGTCTGATCTGTGTACCAAATCATCAATCATTCCCTGAAGACCAAGCTCACGACCATCGTCTGGAGAATAGATCCTGTCAATTCCATAAGACATTAAATCTTTGATCTCCTCCGGAAGAATTACACCTCCGCCGCCGCCGAAAATTTTAATCTGTGGTGAGTTTTTTTCTCTCAAAAGGTCATAGATATATTTGAAATATTCATTGTGACCCCCTTGATAGGATGTTAAAGCAATAGCATTTGCATCTTCCTGAATAGCTGTGTTTACAACTTCTTCTGCTGATTTATCATGTCCTAGGTGAATAACTTCACATCCAGTTCCCTGAATGACACGACGCATAATATTGATCGCAGCATCATGTCCGTCAAATAATGAGGCAGCTGTTACGATTCTTACCTTGTTGGTTGGAGTATATTTTTGGGTTTCCATAAAAATTCTAGAAAGTTTCTAAGTTTTCAAATATAATAATAAAAAAAGAACCTTGTGTTTGATTTTATGGTATTGATTATCATTGTTTTATATTGGGTTATTTAATAAAATATCTCCAATTTTATGTTTAATGATTTCAAAGTGCTAAGGTTCGGTAGTTACAGAATTAAAAAGAATTGTCGGATTTTGTTTAGAAATCAACAGGTCGGTAATTACTAGAATTAAAATCTTTATTTTTGCACCATATTTTACAGACATGCAAAAAGCTCTAATATATTTCGCGTTAGGAACCGTTGTAAGTTTCCTTATCAATTATTTCTTTATAAGTTCAGAGAGTATAGCTCTGGAGGTTTATTATGCTGTTGCCTTTGGTGCAGCATGGGGTATTGCTTATTATTTGGATACTCCGGATATTACACTGCCTAAAAAGCTGGGATTGTCTTTTATAGTAATGGCTATTCTTGTTTTTATAGGAACTTTAATTTTTAAACTTGAGCTGGCTATTCCATCTATACTGAAGTTTTCAATGGTATTTGTAGCCTATTATGTGATTGCAAGTTTCAGGGCAACGAAGTCATTAAGAAAATAAAATAAAAAAAGCTGTCATTATCTGACAGCTTTTTTATTTTAGTGGAGCATCATAAAACTTACCAGCGCGAGCCCTGCAAGTAAAAACATGAATGCAAAGAAGTTTATAGCAAATAATATGATCCCGACTATAATGCTTACCAGCCCATGTGAGCGGTAAACCCGTCGATGAGCAATAAAGAAATATCCCATACTGTAGATTGTAATGATAGTCATTACGAAGTAGAGAAGAGCATTAAGGGATTTAATTTCTGTTAGTTTTGTAAGTTTTCCAAACAGGAATATAAATAAAATAATAAGTAATAAGAAAGAGAAGTAATGCAGGGTGAAAATTCCATGATCAAAATACCACCATTTCTTCTTATTATGAAATACCCATAAAAAGAATGCAAATAAAGGGAGATAGATGAATAGAGCTTTAGGCAGATTGTGAAAAGATTTTTCTATCATATTGCTTAAAAGTTCCTTTTTAGTAATGCCATGATCCTTAAGCTCGAAGTATTTATGAATAATAGGTCTTTCAACAAAATCTAAGAATCCTGGATTTTTAGCCTTAGCTGAATCGTAGGATTTTTTTGATTTATAGTTTCCGTCACCGGAATCTATTGTTCGGTCCATGTCCAGTATTTTTTCTACTTCGGCAGAATCAGGAACCATTTTTAGCTTTTCAATAGCAAGAGAATCTTCTTCAGTCAGTATTTTTTTAGCTTTTATACTATCTATTATTTTCTGTGTTCCTCCAATAGCTTTAATAGGTTTCATAATTTTTACAAGACCCGTCTCGCCTTGTTTTTCATTATGTTTATCACTGGATCCTATATTTACCATAGGAAACAGCGCAAATACAAAAAATGTGATAAAGCTGACAAAAATATAAAGCTTTACAGGAGGTACAAATATTTGTCTCTTTCCTTCAAGATAAGTATTTGTGAGTTTACCTGGCTTAAATAATAAATTTTTTACTGTTCCCCAAAACTGCCCGTCGTAATGGGTAAAATCTTCAATGAAATGGGTAAAAAGAAAATAGAAAGGTTGTCGCCTTTCAGTGTTTTCCTGTCCGCAATGGGGGCAGAATCTTTCTTCAACGTGGTGTCCGCAGTTCAGACAGGTTTTATCGTCTCTAATTTTTCCGTGACTCATGGGTAGTTTCTTCTGCGACAAAGATAATTATTTCATGAAATAAATAAAGATGTTAATAGCTTTTTGAAGAAATTATTAATATAAATATAAAATGTATTATTGAGATACATCTTTTTTAAGAATAAATATAAAAGAGAAATGGTAAGGGGGGGAATGTAATAAAGAAAGAGTTGAGGGAATAAACTCTTGCTTTATCATATTTGTGTTCTTAGAATCATCTAAGCGTTTTTTTTCATCGCAACAACAATTTACAAGATTTATGCCAAAATATAAAAAGTGTTAAAATCTAATGGTAGAAGGCTGAATAGCAGATATTATATAGATTAAATGAAATATGTTTTTGGGTTACGAAAATAATTTGTACCTTTGCACACCCTTTTAGGGGTAAATTATGTTTAATCTTTAACTAAAACGTGTGAATACATTAAGTTACAAAACTGTTTCAGCGAACAAAGCTACTGCTAATAAAGAATGGGTTGTGGTAGACGCTGAAGGACAGCCGTTAGGAAGACTAGCTTCTACGGTTGCAAAGATTTTGAGAGGTAAGCACAAAACGAACTTTACACCTCACGTAGATTGTGGTGATAACGTAATCGTTTTGAATGCTGGGAAAATTACACTTTCCGGAAACAAGTGGGCTGATAAGACTTATATCTGGCATACAGGATACCCTGGTGGACAGAAGTCTATGACTGCGGCTGAACTTCAAAAGAAAGATTCTTTAAAGGTATTAGAGAAGTCTGTAAAAGGTATGTTACCTAAAAACAGATTAGGAGCTGCTATCCTTAAGAACCTTTATTTATATGAAGGAACTGAGCACAAACATGAAGCTCAACAGCCTAAAACAATTAATGTTAACGAATTTAAATAATTAATTATGTCTATAGTTCACAAAATCGGAAGAAGAAAAACTTCTGTAGCAAGAGTTTATGTAAGACCAGGTTCTGGAAACATTACAGTAAACGGTAAAGATGCTAAAGAATATTTCTCTACAGACGTGATGGTTTACAAATTAAACCAACCGTTCATCCTTTCTGAGACTGTTGGTCAGTATGACGTTACCGTAAACGTATTCGGTGGTGGAAATACAGGTCAGGCAGAGGCTATCAGATTAGGTATTTCAAGAGCTTTATGCGAAATCAACGCTGAGTTCAGATTAGCATTAAAGCCAGCTGGTTTACTTACAAGAGACGCAAGAATGGTGGAAAGAAAGAAGCCAGGTCAGAAAAAAGCAAGAAAGAGATTCCAATTCTCAAAACGTTAAGATTTGCTGTTGGCGAATGGCTATCGGCTATTGGCTACAGAAATGTACTACATTTTATTTAAACTTAATCTCGGCGAAAAGCCCATTGCCAAAAGCAATAAGCAGACCGCCCATTGCCCGTTACGTTTAGCATCCAAACGCTTCTCCCATCTAAAGAAGTTGTTGATTGTTTAAAAAACGGAAAGTAAACTAACAAAAACAGAAAACATGGCAAAAGCAAATGTAAAAGACCTTTTAGAGGCTGGCGTACACTTCGGTCACATGACTAGAAAGTGGAATCCAAATATGGCTCCATACATTTTTATGGAGAAGAACGGTATTCACATTGTAGACTTACATAAAACAGCAGTTAAATTAGATGAAGCGTGCAGCGCTTTAGAAAAATTAACTTCTGCAGGTAAAAAAGTTCTTTTCGTAGCTACTAAGAAGCAAGCGAAAGAAGTTGTTGCAAAACACGCTTCTGAACTTAATATGCCTTATATTACAGAAAGATGGCCTGGAGGTATGTTAACGAACTTCGTTACTATCAGAAAGGCGGTAAAGAAGATGAACTCTATCGACAAAATGAAAAAAGACGGTACGTTCGAAACTTTATCTAAAAAAGAAAGATTACAAGTTGACAGACAAAGAGCTAACTTAGAGAAAAACTTAGGTTCTATCTCTGACATGGTTAGACTTCCTTCTGCAATTTTTGTAGTTGATATCTTAAGAGAGCACATCGCGGTAACTGAAGCTAAGAAACTTGGTATTCCAGTTTTCGGTATCGTTGATACAAACTCTGATCCTAGAAAAGTAGATTTCGTTATCCCAGGAAACGATGATGCTTCTAAATCTATCGATATGATCTTAAGCATTGTTTCTGATTCTATCAAAGAAGGTCAGTCTCAAAGAAAAGCTGATAAAGAAAAATCTAAAGAAGAAGGAGAAAAGGTGTCTGCTGATACAGATGCTGATTTCGATGCAGAATAATTAAAGATTTTCTTTAATATAGGAAAAACGCTGGATTTCGGTCCAGCGTTTTTTTGTTTATACGAAATGAATTTAAGCATTGTCTTTTACGATGTCAGATATTAATGGTTTATAAGTATTATTAATAAAATAAACATTGCCATTGACCGTGTAACTTCTGAAAAAGAAAACCCACAGTATATTCTGTGGGTTTTTTATTTTAATTGGTAAGCTTTATTGAGTATGAACTGGTAATAAACTTTGTAGATTGATAAGATGAATTACAAAGCATTCCGGACAACCTATAGTTTTGATTTTTAGGAACCATTGTATATCCTATTTTTCCTGAACCTATAGGAATCTTTTTAAAGAAATTATTTCCACTTACTGTCAGTACCATGTTACAACGTGACTTATTTTCCACAGAAATTGAGGTTCGGGGATTACCGGGATCATCATCATTAAGTAGATCATTCAAAACATCTGCGGTCTCCGGCTTATAAGTTTTGATAAGCTCATTATATTCTCTTTCCGCATTGGCAGCATTACCGGCATTACCACGATTATTGGTAGGATAAGGATTCCTTATAGGGTAACCACCGTAATTCACATTACAGCTGGTAAGAATCAGTGATACTCCTGCGAGAATGAATAGCTTTTTCATACCGTTTTATTTTTCCTTGTTAGATAATAAACTGAATCAGTTCATTAGTTGATACGGAATTTGATATAAGTAATTGTTTTGCCTTTGGAAGAGAACAGTTCTTCATAATATGTTTTGATGTCTCTCAAATGCTCCGTGTTAGGATCATATTCTGGTGCTCCATAGATATCATGGTGAGCAGAAATGATCTCATATCCGGCTCCCTGTAAATATCCTAAAGTGTAGCCATGAAGAAACTCTGAATCTGTTTTTAAATGTACAATCCCTCCTGGTTTAAGAAACTTTTTATACCTGTTTAGGAAATCAGGGTGAGTTAATCTATGTTTTGTTCTTTTATATTTAATTTGTGGATCTGGAAAAGTAATCCAGATTTCATCCACTTCATTTTCTGCAAAGAAATAATCAACAAGCTCAATCTGTGTTCTTAAAAACGCCACATTGTTCATATTGTTGTCCACAGCTTCCTTAGCTCCAAACCAAAATCTTGCTCCTTTAATGTCAACCCCGATAAAGTTCTTTTCAGGGAACGTTTTTGCCAATCCTACAGAATATTCTCCTTTACCACAACCTAATTCAAGAACGATAGGATTATCATTTTTGAAGAAATTATCTCTCCATTTTCCTTTCAATTCAAAACCTTCTAAAGCATCTTCCCTTGTAGGTTGAATTACATTTGGTAGTATCTTGTTTTCTGCAAATCTTGCTAATTTATTCTTGCCCATTGAGTCATTTATAAAATGACTGCAAAAATACTAAAATTTACATAGAATTAAGGGCTTTTAAAACTAAAAGACCAATGCTGAAAATATTATATTGATTTGATTATTTTGCTGTTGTACTTCCGAGTGCTACCATAATAGCTGCTTGAATGGTTTTTTGTGAAGCATACTGTGCACCGCAAACTAAACTGTTAAAAAGGTATTGTCCTTTCTCAATAACAATTGAGTTGTCACTGTGAGCAGGAATGGCAAGTCTATATTTGGTTGTTCCTACACCTTCCATTCTTACGATAATATTACAGTCGGATTGATTCTGGATCATTACAATACATTCTTTTGCATTAGGATCATTGTCAAATAAGGAATTAAGAATTTTTACCGTTTTATTCTGATGCTCAATCGGAGATATATTCATTAGCATATTGAATTCTTCGGCTTCTGCATTGGGAATAGCAGCATTTGAAGCTGTATTTACAACAAATGTATTCTGGGCATTACTGGGAGTGTATACCGTGGTTGATTGTTTGGCAGCTAGCTCGGCTTTGTATTTTGCGATCTGTTTTTGCTTGATGATCGCATTCATTTCATCAAAAGTAATCTTTGTAGAGGGTCTTCTTCGTAATAAAGCAAGCATTTCCTGCATATCTTTTACTTTCTGGTCTGCCGGATGAGCATTTTTGATATACTCTTTCATCAGTTCCATTACCCTTGGTTTCAGTACAGAACGCCTTGGATCATCGGGATGGGCATCTCTCAGGAAAGCATTGATTTCATAGATATTATTACTTTTGATAATATCACTATAGTCTTTCCCTCTTTTTTGGGCAGACAGACTAAAAAACAGGACTGAGGCAATAAGTAAAAGTATTCTTTTCATTAATAAATATTAAGTTAAAAATGGTGTACTTTTCTTAATCTGTGTTTAGGTCTATTAGTCTTTTTCTATGATAACGAAATAGTATTGTTTTTATTTTAAACACTTGATTGTGATATAAATTTACGCATATTTTTGAATATTCACTAAAAGTATTTGCTAAAGTTTAAGTAATTATTATTATGCAACAAAAAAATCCATGTATATACATGGATTTTTTATATATAAATATTTGTGGAATTATTTACTGTCAACAATTTCCTGAAGATGAGAATTCCTTAATCTTCTCTGGTAAATCGGGAGATATTTTTCAATAGGAATTTTTATCGCTTCAAAATTTCCGGCAAGCACATAAGCCTCAATGTTTTCTGAGCTATAAACGAATTGCAGGAAGTTATCTATCAGATTTTCAGGGATTTTAAATCTTGTAAAATAATCTTTACCAAGATAGTTTTTAATCTGGGTAACAGAGTTGTTCATTCTTTCATAGGCAAGATAACGTTGCTTTTTCTTTCTTTCCCCGGAAAGTACATCATAAATACTTTCGAGGCTTAAAGTAAGTCCGCCATCCCTTAATCCGGCAACAGGAAGTTCCGGTGAAGTTCCGTCACCTTTAGGTTGAGGAAGTCCAATAACCTTTTTGATAGCAAGTCCTTTATCCTCTTTTCTGAGTGAGTTAACATCATATCTAAGGTTTCCGGTAGGTTTGAATCTGCTGAGTACAATTTCCTGAATTTCATAATAGGCAATCTTAAGTTCTACCAGGTTTTTCTGTTCCATCAATTGTGGAGTCAGTTTTATATCTTTTCTTTCAGTGACAATAGATGTAAATCGGATAACGTCCCCAGGGTTTGCAGGAACGGTGAAATTGCCGTTATAGTCAGTAAGAACAGTCTTTTGAGTGTTCAGGTTGGTAACATATACCTGATTAAGATACAGGATTGAATTATCTCTTAAGAATACCTCTCCAGAGTATGTTTGAGCACTGATTTTTGTAAGAAAAATCAATAACAACAGAGTAAACAGTTTCTTCATATAATTGGCAAAATTACATAGAATTACAGCAATTTGTGCTTATTTAGATGAACAATAGTGGTTAAAGTTATATTAAACTTTAGCATTAATTTGTTAATGAGTGTTATAAAAGTTTATGGAAGTTAAAAATATAAAGAATAAGGCTGAAATAAAATAGTATTCCAGCCTTATCCTTTATCGGTGCCTTACCAGTAGCCAACTGGAATACTTCACGGAAACTGTAGATCCAAACTCTGTCCAGCTAATGAAATACCAATAAGTGGCAGTAGGAACATATCTTCCACCCACTCTTCCGTCCCAGGTATATCTGTTGTCTCTGCTTCCTCTGAAAATTTCTGCTCCATATCTGTCAAAAATTCTGAAGACAAGGTTGTCGTTTGCCATTAAAGCAGAGTAATCTATAGCTTCATTACGACCGTCACCATTAGGTGTAATAGTATTGATAAGATTAATAATAGCAAATTCTTTTTTTACTTCTGCACACAGTTTAGAATCTCTAACGAAAACCTCGTGAGCTCCCCTCGGAACATTATTGAAAATATTTGAGGTTTGCCATATTACGCCATCAAGGGAATATTCATAAGGAGGATTACCACCGGTTACGCCTATTTTTACTGTTGTGCCATCAATTTCAATGGAGCTGATTACGGGCAGCTGATATTCTGTAACATTCACAAATTGCTTGTAAGTACAGCCATTAGAGGTAAGCTCTACCCAATAACTTCCTGCGGGAACATTATTGATAGAAGGTGTGGTGGCTCCGGTACTCCATAAGTATTTATCAAATCCAGGTCCTGCATCCAGTTTAGTGGTTGCTTTAGGGCAGATGCTCTGATCTATTAACACATCTGATTTTTTAGGAATTTTAATATTAATTTTAATAGATTCAACTTCCGGACAGATACCATTTTTTTCAAAACGGACATAGAATGTCTGAGAGTTTGTAATATTTACTGTTGGTGCAATTGGGCTGATATTGTTTCGTGCATTGGCAAGACTTTCATGAAATGTATATGTTACACCAGGGTCTAATGTAAACTGAGGGATAAATTGTGTAAGGTTTACAGACTTTAGACCATCTAAATCATCATCACATACACTTTGAGTTACAGCTCTTGTTAATAAAGGAACTCTCGGTCCGATACTAAGCTGTAAAGGTTTGATTACTGTTGCGCATCCATCAGGAGAATCTACTCTGATGTAAATTGTCGTAGGTGCTGTGTAGCTCCAGTTATTAGGGAGAGTATTGTTATTTCCGGCATTGGCATTGGTTATATCCTGATAGTATCTTACTGTAAAATAAGTAGGATTATTCAGGACAATGGGCGTTAAATTAGACAATGTAATTTCTACTATTCCATCAAGGTTGTCATCACAAAATGTTCCAGTGTAATTATCAACAACTATGGCTTTATTATAAAGAGAAAGGGTTATCTGTGCAATACTTTTACATCCAAGACTATTTTTTACTACGGCATAAATGATCGTCCCATTAGGTGCGGTATAAGAGGTATTACCAGTGATTAATGTTGCAGGATTCTCTGTTTGGGCATCGGCTAGTGTTGGATAATAAGTGATGGTAACAGGAGAGGCAGAAGTTACATTTGCAGTTGTTAAGTTGAATGTTCCTTGTCCATTGATATCACAGGCAGATAAGGTTGCATTCGTCACAGCAATTGCTGTAATATTAATATTTACTGTTACAGTTTCACAATCAGGGAAGTCAGGATCGTTCCCACAGAAAGTATAAGTAAATGTATCATTCCCTGTTACGCCTGGTGTATTTACGGTATAGGTAATTGCTCCGGTAGCTGGATTAATTACAGCAGTACCTGATGTGGGTGGAGTTGTAATTGCAATAGTATTTATTACTGGTGTTTGTGTTGAATTACTGAAACTTGGAGTAATAACTTGTGTGTTACAGACATTATAAGCGGTATTTGTTAATTTGGTACAATTTAGTACTTTGTATCGTTCAGTTACCAAAGGTGCACAGCTTCCCATAGTTACAGAGCAGGTATAGTATCCGGATTGTGTAGGGCTGATGGATGATCCGGTAGCTCCGTTGATGAGTATTCCGTTTCTGTACCATTGGTAAGTATCGTAAATAATAGGATCCACTGTAAGCTCTATTCCTGGGGCACAATCTCCACCTGATTTTAAAATGACAGGTTGTGTAGGGAAACCGGCGAAAAAACCTCCATAGCCTACCGCATCACTCCCAGCGGTAATTCCTCCTGTGATTGCTTTGGTAGAAGTGATGGTTATTGTCCCGGTAGTATTCGGTATTCCATAGGTTACCCAATTCGTTGTTCCTGTCATGTTATAAGGACCACTGGAAGGAGGAGGATCTATTCCGTTTACTTTAACGATGGCACCTCTTTCAGTGATAAGATTAAGTTTGGTAGGAATATTAAGAATTCCTGTAGGGTTTCCGTTTGAAAGAACAAAGTTTTCATCAATAAAACCTAGTTCATTAATCTGCTTGGGTAGATAACAGTTCAGAGCAGGAATAAAATTAAATCCTCCGGTAGCAACTTCATTTCCTGTATTGGATCCTCCTGCTAAGAGCTGATAAACATAAGCATTTTTAGATGTTTTAATATATAAATTAAAGTGACCTCCTCCCTGATTGCTGTACTTGGTGTCAGGAATTACAAAATATTTTCCGGTATTAATGGTGGCAACGGGTAATATTTCATTATTTACATAAATTTGAGTATTGTCTTCTGTAGCAATAACGACGGCACCTTCCATATTCGCGCCGATGTTTCCGTTACCTTTTACAAGGGCGAATTCATTTCCCAATCTGTTTACAGGTACAGCTTGATCCATTAAAATATCTGAGCTGGTAGAGAAATTTCCGGCATATTGACCATTAAAGTTTCCGTTGGTGACATTTACAGGTTTATTTGCGGTAATTTTTGCTCCGATAAATCCATCAAAGTTTCCGGCGATATTTCCGATCCCGTCTATGATATAGGATTGCCCTTTGTTTAAAGTAAAGGTTATTGTAGGATTAGTAGCTCCGGTTGTGCCATTTGAAAACTGAACTGAAGGACTGTAGCCTGTAATAGTTACTGTAGTATTGTTTTCCGTAGCCAGAACACTGGTCATGAAATTAAGAATGTCATAACTTACTGAAATGGGAGCGGATGCAGCAAAGAAATTATTTCCTGTAGAAGGAATTCCTTTAGACGTAATGATTTCAGCATGATTAAATACAGAAAATCTTAAGTTAGCATAAAAAGGAAACTCTGCCTTTAAGTATAAACCTTTCGTTGTGGGAGTAAACAAATCGGTTTGTTGAGTTGTGATTATATAATTTCTTAAAACGTCAAATTTCTGAGGGTTATTTTTACTGATATTGACGGTTCCAATCAGTACATTATTGTTATAAATACTTACAGGAAACGGAGTGGTTCTGCTGGTAGAAAGGTAAAGTTTCTGATAAGGATTGGGGGCACCGGACCTATCTACCATTGGAGCAAACCAATGTTCTCTATCCAATTGAGCGAATGTAGAGGAGAAAAAATAAAATAATAGTAAAAAAGATAGAAATTTCTTCATTCAGTGATGGTATTTGTCACAAATTTAATAATAAAATATATTGTACTGTTGAAAATATAATAAAAAACCACGATTTGTATATCGTGGTTTATGAAATTTTATATTCGAATTGTTATTCTCTGTTTTTTACAAGGACCCAACCTGTATACTTTACTGGGGTTCTTTCTTTATTGGATTCATTCCAATTGATGTGATACCAGTAAGTACCGGTTACCATCTTCTTGTCGAAATGCTTTCCATCCCATTTGTAGTTGTTGAATTTATTTCCGGTAAATACCATATTTCCATATCTGTCATATACTACGAATGTAAGATTATCTTTATAAGACAATTCGCTGTAATCTATAAAGTCATTTATGTTATCTCCATTAGGGGTAATAGCATTTAATAGATTCGGAATTGTAATTTCTACTGCAACTGGAGTACAGTTATAAGCATCTTTTACGTAGAATGTATGCTGCCCTCTGGATAATCCCGTAAAGGTATTAGAGTCTTGCCAGCTACCTGTTCCGTCAATAGCGAATTTATAAGGTGCTTTTCCACCTGCTGCAATTACGGAGGCATTGTTATTGTTAATTTCAATACTTTGAATTACAGGGTCTTGAGCTTTGTTTACTCTTACAACCTGAGTAAGGAAGCATCCGTTTTTACTTAGTAATACTGAGTATTCACCAACGCCCACATTTCTTATTCCTGAAGTAGTAGCTCCTGTGCTCCATAAGTATGAATCATATCCAGGTCCTGCATCCAGATTCGTTCTTGCATCTATACAGATATATTGATCTACCAGAACAGGAGATTTTTTAATAGGAAGAGGAACGAGTTCAATTCTAGCATTTGCAGTACATCCTTCGTTGGTTGTTATTTTCACAAATACAACACCTCCGGTTGCCGGAAATTTATCTGGAGCAGTGATTTCATTTATTCCTGCATTCAAGTCATTTAATGTACGGTAGTACTTTTTAGTGACAGCTGTATAATCTGTAACATTAGCTTTAGTAAGATCAAAATAAGCATAAGGATCTACGTCATACCAACAAGCTGTTATAGATGCATCTTTTACAACGAAAGGCACTACAGTGAGTTCAAGCGTAATTTCTTCACAATCTGTAAACTCAGCATTATCTCCACAGAAGGTGTAAACTATTTTGTCCGGACCTTCATAGTTTGCATTTGGTGTGTAAGTGATTGTTCCGTTAGGGTTTACAACCGCCGTTCCTTTAGTAGGAGGAGTAAGAATTTTTACAGTAGTCGCCACCGGAGTCTGAGTAGAAGAGGTGAAAGCTGGTGTAATAATCTTTGTGGCACAGATAGCCAGTGTCTGCTTAGTTAATTTCAGACAGTTCTGTACTTTATAAATAGGTGTAGTAACAGGTGGGCAGGTCCCCATAGTTACTTTTACCGTATAATTTCCTGATTGCGTAGGGGTATAAGTGTAAGAGGTCGCACCTGGAATAGCTACTCCATTTCGGTACCATTGGTAAGTTTCATATCCATCATCAACTTCCAGAATAAGACCAGGAACACATTCTCCTGATTTTTTAGAAATTACCGGGATGGAAGAGAAACCAGCAAAGTAACCTCCATAACCAGCAGAGCTATATCCTCCATTGATACCAGCAGTTACAGCTTTGGTAGAAGTGATAACAAGATTGTCTACAACATTTGGTATAGCATAAGTTACCCATTGAGTATTTCCTGTTAAAGGAAACGGTCCTTGGTCTGCAGTTGGCTGGTTACCATTCACCAATACAGTGGCTCCTGTTTCTGTTAAAATATTAAGTTTTAAACTAATACTACTTGTGATACCCGGCATTTCATTAATCTTACCGATCTCATCAATTTTCCTGGGTAAGAAGCAGTTCAATGGTGGGATATAGTTGAAACCATTGGTAGCGTCATTACCATCAATTCCTATAAACTGATATAGATAAATATTTTTAGATGCCGAAATATACATATTAGAATGATTTCCGGCTCCAGGTTGAAGTGCATAGCTGGTCTCATCAATTCTATAATATTTCCCTTCATTTAAAGTTGCAACGGGAGTGGTAGAACCATTAATGTAAATATCTGTGTTGTCTTCTGTTGCAATGATAAGCCCACCTTCCATATTTAAGGCTGGGGCGGTAGATTTGGTTTTTACCATAGCAAAAGTATTTCCAAGTCTATCTACAGGAACAGCTTGGTCAAGAATAGGATCAGAGCCACCTGGGCTATTTGTAAAGTTACCATTACAACTTCCGTTGGTAAGGGCTACCGGCTTGTCTGCAATAATTTTTGCTCCGGTAAAAAGTCCTTTACTGGTTGCTGAAGGGTTATCATTTCCTGTAAAGATGAAAGACTGCCCTTTCTGTAATGTAAATGAATGAGTATTTCCTGTAACTGTTGTATTATTGGTGAAAGTCACAGGGTTATCCCATGATACTGTAACAAGGGTATTATCTTCAGTGGCAAGAATCCCTGCAGTAAAATTATAATACTGATTTGTAAGGTTATTGAACGTGCTAGGGCTTGTTGCTACATAGAACTTTTTACCAATTCCAGCTTTTCCTTTACTGGTAATGATTTCACCATGAACAGATTGTGCCATTCTTAAACTACAATAAAAAGGTTTTTCTGCTTTTAGGTATAAACCTTTATTGATGATGGCAAAAGCATCCGCGTCTGCTGCTGAAGATATTCTCGCCCTATCTACATTATAGGTTTGTGGATTTCCTTTACTCACAGTAATTGTTGTGAGAAGCATATTATTACTAAAAATTTGAACAGGAAAAGGGATTGTTGAATCGGTAGATATATATAATCTATTATTATAAGTATCCGATACATTGGGGTCCACAAAATAAGGAGCTATCCAATGTTCAGTATCCCTCTGTGCAAAAAGGGTATTAATTGATAAAAAAATTAATGCCAGACTGAGTAAAAATCTTTTCATGAATAAGGAATTAGGATTTCTACAAAAATAAAATAAAAATTCAAATATGTTTGAAAAATTGTAAATAAATGTTGGTAATTATTCTCTATTTTTAATTAAAAGCCATCCTGAGTATGAAACCTGTAATTGGGAATCCGGTTCTGTCCATCTGATTACATACCAATAAGTTCCGGTAGGTAAACTTCTTCCATTGGATTTACCGTCCCAAATATAATTCTTGTCAGTAGATTTATAGACTGAAGCTCCATATCGGTCTGCAACTTCTATTACAACATTCTGTTTGATCTTTAGTTCAGAATAATTAAGAACATCATTGATACCATCTCCATTCGGTGTGATCGTATTGATAAGATTTATGACTAAAAATTCTTTACTTACATGACGACATCCGTCAGATCCCAACACATATACAGTATGAATCCCTCTTGATAACCCTGTGAAAATATTGGATGATTGATAATCAAAACCATTTAAGGAATATCTGTATGGAGGTGTTCCCCCTGTCACATATACTGTTGCTGTAGTTCCAGTAACCTCTATTCTTGAAATTGCCGGAGCTTGTGCGGTAGCTACATTTACATGTTGGCGATACACACATCCGTTGAATCCAAGGTCTACATAATAATCTCCTGCTGATGCAATAATTGTTTGAGTAGTTGCTCCATTACTCCATAGATATGATGAGAATCCGGGACCTGCGTCTAAAAGTATTTTTTCATCAGAGCAGATGATCAGATCTTTAAGTTTTCCAGATTTTTTAGGAGTTTTTAAGTTAATCGTTAAAACAGCAGTATTAGGACATCCTGTAGTACTTTGGAATCTTACATAAAAAGTACCACCTGCAGCAGTAATGATTTGTGAAGCAGCGATAGGGTTGATTCCAGTCTGTGCATTGGCTTGTGTAGTATGAAATGATAAAATAACAGCAGGATCAGTAGTGAATAGTCCTTTATAGTCATTAAGATTTACAGGCTCTGATCCGTTGATGTCATTATCACAAACATCAGTTTTTGCATTATTGGTAAATAAAGGGATTTTGTTTCCTATAGTGAAATTGATCTGCCCAAGAGCCGGAGGACAATCTCCCACATTAGGAGTTACCCTTACGTATACTGTTGTATTTGTTGTATAAGACCAGTTAGGAGGAAGATTGCTTCCATTTCCTGCGTTGGCATCAGCCTGACTAAGATAATATCGTACTGTGAAATTTGCAGAATTGGTTACAATCTGTGGTGTTACGTTATTAAAATTAATATTTACAACACCATCAAGATCTTCATCACAAATATTAGCATTATAATTACCTGTATTAATATTGGGAGTAGGATAGGTGTTTAATGTAATAGTGGCTGTCTGTGAGCATCCGTAGATAGAGGTTACCTTTACATAAATTGTTCCTGCCGGTCCTGAATAGGTAGTTGGGCTGGTGATCTGTCCTGTTAAATTAGCATTAGTAAAATAATCTACTGTTGATGTAGGATCTGGAGCTACATTAGCGCTTTTCAGGTTGAAAGTTCCGTTCCCGTTGATATCAGAACAAGAAAACATTACATCATTGGTTGTTTGAAGTACATGTGTATTAACTATAATTTTAAAATATTCAAATGCAGCAGGATTTCCGTTTCCTTGAATATAATAAGTGAAAGTATCTGTAATATCCGCTGTAATCCCTGCATTCGGAGTATAAATAATTTGCCCTGTAGTAGGATTAATGGAAACCGCTCCGTTGGTAGGTTGTACAATTATACTAGTGTTAGCAGGAACGGGAGGCTGCGTTGAATTCGTAAATACAGGATTGATGACCTTAGTATTACAAGAACCGATGTCATAAGTCGTTGTTGTAATAGGAGGGCACTTTGTATGATCATATTCAGCAGTAAATCTTGATTCACAATTGTTTTTAGTAATATAGCAAGTGTATATCCCGGATCCATGGGAATCAGGATTGATTGTTGGATTCGTTTCCCCAGGAATTAAGTTTCCGTTAAGATACCATTGATAACCATCGTGACCAGGATCTACTTCCAGCAACACCCCATTATAACAGTCTCCGGTTTTAGTAATTACAGGGATAGAAGAAAAACCTGCAAAATATCCACCATATCCCACAGCTCCGTTTCCTGCTGCAATTCCTGCTGTCACAGGTTTAGTAGAAGTTACAGTGATATTTCCTGTTATATTATTTGTTTTGGAGTAAGTTACCCAATTAGGATTGCCATCTACCGTTACAAATCCTGTTACAGGTGTTCCGTTAACGGTTACTGTTGCCCCTGCCTGTGTAATGATATTCAGTTTAGTATTGTAAGTATCATTACCTATTTTGTCGATATGTCCAATTTCATTGATCTCTTTAGGTAAGAAACAACTTAATGGGGGTATGAAATTCATTCCTCCTGTCTGATAAACCGTATTACCTGAAGCACCTGCAAGAAGTTGGTATACATAGACATTTTTATTTGAAGAAATACTCATATTGTAATTTCCATTACCCTTATTGATGTATTTATTACCTTCAATCATGCGATAATCTCCAGCATTAAGAGGTGTTCCGCCAATTGGAACTCCATTAACGGTAAGAGTAGTTCCGTTTTCAGTAGCAATGATCATTGCTTTTTCCATCCCCACCGAATTAGGTCCGTTTCCTTTTACCATTACAAAATCTTTCCCAAGCCTTTCAATAGGAACAGACTGATCCATCAATATATCTACATTTGTACTATTCTGTTCAGTGTAAAGTCCATTAAAATTTCCGTTGGTAACTGATACTGGCTTATCCGCAACAAGTTTTGCCCCCAGTAACCCTCTTCTGTTAGCCACACCTCCCATATCACTGTTTACATCAAGGATATAAGACTTTCCTTTAGCAAGAGTGAATGTTCTGGTAGCCATTACACTACCGTCAGCAAAAACAATACTCGGATTATACCCTGATACGGTTACAGTGGTATTGTCTTCCGTAGCAGTTACCCCTACTGTGGAATTTACATACTCCTTTGGAGAAGTAGTAGGAGCTGTTCCTATGAAAAATGTTTTTCCTACACCAGCCATTCCTTTGGAGGTAATAAATTCAGCTTGTTGAGGAACCGAGAACCTAAAATTAGCATAGAACTTTTTAGGTCCTTTTACATGTAATCCCATCGTATTTTGTGTAAAAAGATTGTTGGGAGTAGATGCAATCATGTAATTGCTGGGAATAGTAAGCTCAACAGGATTATTTTTACTTACCTGAACGTTTGCAAATACAGTATTGTTATTAAAAACTTGAACAGGAATCGGAGTAGTTTCGTTAGTTGATAAATATAAGTAACAACGAGGTTGGGCATTTCCCTGAAGAGAACTTGCCGACATTGGAGCAAACCAATGTTCTGAGTCTAATTGTGCATTAACAATTAAACAAATAAAAGAGCAAAAAGCTAGTAGAAATTTTTTCATGCGTTATTATAATGGGGCGCAAATTTAAGTAATAATAACTGCTTTTTTGAAGAAAAAATACTTTGATTTATAGTTTATTAAGAAAATAACGAATATTTAAAATTCGCTTCATTTTGTGTTCATATTCATGAGAAATACGCACAAAAAATCCCGATAAAAAATCATCGGGATCAAATATTTTTTGAAGTATGGATTATAAGCTTACTCTGATAAATCCTGTTACTTTTAGATCTGCATTTACAGATTTTACATAGTCAGCAACTGAGATACTAGAATCCTTAATGAAATCTTGGTGTACCAAAGTGTTGTCTTTGTAGAATCTCTGCATTTTACCTTTCAAGATATTGTCGATAATATTTGCAGGCTTACCTTCTTCAGTAAGTTTGTGTCTTTCAATCTCTAATTCTTTGTCGATAGTTTCCTGAGAAACTCTAGTTTCGTCAAGAGCGATTGGGTTCATCGCAGCAGCTTGCATAGAAACAGATTTAGCAACTTCATCAGCTCCGTCTACTTTTGCAGAAAGAGAAGTGATTGCAGCAATTTTGTTTCCAGCATGGATGTAAGCTCCTAGGAATGGTCCTTCGATTCTTTCGAATGTACCGATTTCGATTTTTTCACCGATAACACCTGTCTGCTCAATTAATTTCTCAGCAACAGTCATTCCGTGGAAATCTGTAGCTAATAATTCTTCTTTAGTAGCAGCGAAGATTGCCATTTCAGCTAATTCGTAAGCTAGCTCGATGAAAGCTTCGTTTTTACCAACGAAGTCAGTCTCACAGTTTAAAGAGATAATAGCACCTAAAGTGTTATCCTCATTTACTCTTGCGATTACAGCTCCTTCAGTAGATTCTCTGTCAGCTCTGTTAGCAGCAACTTTTTGTCCTTTTTTTCTAAGGATATCTACCGCTTTTTCGAAGTCTCCTTCAGCTTCAACTAGAGCTTTTTTGCAGTCCATCATACCTGCACCTGTTTGGTTTCTTAATTTAGCTACGTCTGCAGCAACTGGTGTATAAGACATAATATCTATTATTTTTTATTTAAGATTAGTATTAATTTTTAGCTTAATTTTAAAGCAGTGCAAAGATAATGATTTTAATGATAAACTAAAAAACGACTTTTCACGTTATTAATATATTTAATACTATTTTAAAGATTTGATTAATGAAAAAAATCTTCTTTCTCCTTTTTATAAGCATTTTCTCTCTGGGTTTTTCTCAAAAAAAGAAAAAAACAAAATCTAAAGCTGTCGTAGAAAAAGAAACAGTAATTATTTATACAGAGCAAGAAGCTGAAACTTCCAAAGAAACGAGAGTAATTGCTGGTTTTATAAAGCAGAATCCTGGACACGCCAGAACAGATTACTTTAAAAAAAGGCTGATGGAAATTATTATGGCAGATAATTCTCCTGAAGCAAAGCCTACCATTAAACCAATCAGTAAGGAGAAAATTGAAAAAATAGTTAAAAATAACGAACTGAACAGTGGTAAGACAGTAGCCACAAATAATAAAGCTGCTACTACAAACAATACAAAGAATACTGATAAAATAAATGATGCAATCAATGCACTGAAAGAAGAGAGGAGAGTAGCTTATGCTTCAGCAGGGTCTGCAAAAAGTGCAGGAACCTCCAATTCGGGACCAAGTGAAGAAAATAAGAAGACAGCAGCAATGCTTACTCATCTTTTTAATAATGATATTAATAAAAATGAAGCGTATATTAATATTAAGAACAGATCCAGCTGTAATTTGATCGTGAAAATCAGTGGTAAAAAATATTATAATCTAAGTGTTCCTGCGAGAGGACAGAATTTTATTCTGATAGATAAAGGAGAATATGTGCTGACCACTATGGTGTGCGATGCCAAATATTCATCATTAAAGAAAATTACTCAGGATATTGAGATCGCTCTCAATGTTGCTGATTAACGTAGAAGAAAACTAAAGTAAAAAGGTTAAGAAATTTTCTTAACCTTTTTTTGTTTTTTATCCTTTAAACTGACCCATCGCAATGAATTTCTCCTGTCTCTGGGTTTCAAGTTCTTGTCCTGTGAATTTAGAAAAAGCCTTGATATTTTGTAAAATAGAATTTTTCAAGTTTAAATAGGTCGTCTCCGTATCATAGTGAGCGCCGCCTAGTGGTTCTTCGATGATTCCATCAATGAATTTCTCTCTCAGTGCATCCTGTGGAGTAAGGTTTAGTGCGTTGGCAGCATCTTCCTTGTGATCCCAGTTTCTCCATAAGATAGAAGAACAACTTTCTGGTGCAATTACGGTATACCATGTGTTTTCCAACATATATACTTTGTTACCCACACCTATTCCTAATGCTCCACCACTCGCACCTTCTCCGATGATATAAGTGAAGATAGGAGTTTTAAGCTGTACCATTTCAAAAATATTTCTTGCAATAGCTTCACCCTGTCCTCTTTCTTCAGCTTCTAATCCTGGATATGCTCCCGGTGTATCCACTAATGTTACTACAGGGATATTGAATTTTTCAGCAAGCTTCATTAGTCTTAAAGCTTTTCTGTAGCCTTCAGGATTTGGCATCCCAAATCTTCTGTGCTGTCTTTCCTTTGTCGTTCTTCCTTTTTGAGTCCCTATGATCATTACTTTTTGACCATCCAGGGTAATCAATCCTCCAATCATTGCCGGGTCATCAGCGAAATTTCTGTCTCCGTGAAGTTCTAAGAAACTGCCTTTGTCTGCCATTCCGTTGATATAATCCAATGTATAAGGACGATCCGGATGACGGGACAGTTGTACTCTTTGCCAAGGTGTAAGATTGCTATAGATTTCTTTTTTCTTTTCCAAGATCTTATCCTCAATCTGGCTGCATGCTAATTTTACATCAACACCACTTTCTTCTCCTACTAAAGAACACGTCTGGTATTGGTCCATCAATTCTTTGATAGGAAGTTCGAAACTTAAATATTCCATTTCTTGAAGTAAATTAAATCTTTCAAATGTATGAAAAATTATGGTAATTTTATTTAAAATTATTTATAGCATTGCTTATTCTAGCGATACTTTCCTCTTTACCAATGATTTCCAGAATATCCGGAACGTCTGGTCCTTTCAATTCTCCTACCAAGGATAAACGAAGAGGCATCATTACTTTACCCATACCTAGACCTTTGTTTTCCGCGAAATCATGCATAGTCTGCTTTAATTTTTCTGCAACAAAGTCAGTAGATTCAAATTGGGTAGCTAATTCTCCTAAAATAGCCGAAGTTTCGTCATTCCAAGCTTTTTTAGATGCTTTTTCATCATAAGATGTCGGAGCTTCAAAGAAGAATTTTCCGTTTTCATAGATGTCTTTCGGGAAAGTAGCTCTTTCTTTCATCAGAGGAATTACTTTTAACAGTTTTTCGTCTGTAGCATTAGAAAGATCAAGACCTGAATTTTTAAGCATTTCAAGAAGTTCTGCATCAGATTTCATCTGAATATACTGGTGGTTAAACCATTCAGACTTTTCTTTGCTGAATCTTGCTCCAGCCTTGTGTACTTTATGAAGGTCGAATTCCTTAATCATTTCATCTAAAGACAAAATTTCTTTGTCATCAGCAGGTGACCATCCTAATAATGCAACCATGTTGATGAATGCATCCGGAAGGTAACCATTCTCTCTGTATCCTTTGGAAACAATTCCTGTTGCAGGATCTTTGAAATCAAGCGGGAATACAGGGAATCCAAATTTATCACCGTCTCTTTTGCTTAATTTCCCCTTTCCTTCAGGTTTTAAAATTAGAGAAAGGTGTGCAAACTGTGGTGCTTCCCACTGCATTGCTTCATATAATAAAGTGTGTAGTCCAAGAGAAGGTAACCATTCTTCACCACGGATTACGTGAGAGATTTCCATTTCGTGGTCATCAATGATATTGGCGAAGTGATACGTTGGCATTCCGTCATTTTTTACCAGAACTTTATCATCTAAAGTATTGGTATTTACAGAGGATTTTCCACGGATGATATCTTCCAGGTTCAAAACTCTGTCTACAGGCATTTTAAATCTTACTACATACGGAGTTTTTTCATCCAGTAATCTTTGAACTTCCTCTTCAGAAAGGGCAAGGCTGTTTCTTAAACTGTTTCTGGTTTTATTGTCATAAGAGAAAACATCACCTCTTGCTTCATACTCTGCACGAGCAGCATCCAGCTCTTCAGCAGTATCAAAAGCGATATAAGCATAGTCTGTTTTTAAGATTTGCTCTGTATATCTGTCATAGATATCTCTTCTTTCAGATTGTCTGTAAGGAGCGAATTTTCCTCCTTTCTTAGGGCTTTCATCAGGGATGATTCCGCACCATTCCAAAGCTTCTTCAATATATTCTTCAGCTCCTTCTACATATCTTGCGGTATCTGTATCTTCAATTCTTAATACAAATTCTCCTCCTTGATTTTTAGCAAAAAGGTAATCATATAATGCAGTTCTTACGCCTCCCAAATGTAATGGTCCTGTAGGACTTGGAGCAAAACGTACTCTTACTTTCTCCATTTCAATTTTAATTTTTGCAAATTTACTTAAAATTATGCGTTTACGGGATGATTTATGAAGGGGTTCTGATATTTTTATTCTTAATTTTTCTGTTTAGATTCTCTTTAAGAATCTCATATGAATTGATGAAGAGACGTTAATTTGGAAATAAAAAAAGCTGCCAGATGATTCAGACAGCTTTCTTATTTTGTTGAAGGATTAATCTTTTTTAATCCCTATTATCTTTAAAACCTTATTGATTTTATATTTCATTGTTCTTTTGTAACCCAGAAGTTTTATTCTCTCTGTCAATTGAATATTTTCATGCATTGTTACCAAAAGCTCATTTCTGAAAAATTCTCTTAACAGCTCTTTATCAGAAACTACCTGCTCTAGTTTTTCTAAAGCTTTCATTTTGCTTTCATACATGAAAGTCTGGTTGTAGGTCATTCCCGAAGAGCTCATTCTGTACGCAAGAAGATACTCTTTGATAAAATGTGTTTGTGGGTTGTTTTCATATACCTGTAACCAAAAAATCCAGTCTTCCTTGGCTTTTAATTCTTCGTCGAACTTATATTTTTCCACCAGATCTTTAGAAAAAAGAGCACAGTGAATAGGAATAGAAAAAGTATTATCCCATTTCAATAAAATATCTCGCTGATTGAAATATTCTGATTTTAGTACACAATGAGGAGGAATTATCGTCTGTGTTACATTATCAAATCTTTGGAAATCTGTAATAACAACCGCATTAGTATGCTGATCAATTTTTCTTACAGATTTTTCAAATTTTTCTTTATATAAAAAATCATCACAATCCAGAAACTGTACAAAATCTCCGGATATATTCTGAATTCCGACATTTCTGGCAGAGCTTAACCCTCCATTTGTTTTTTTGACATACTTGATTCTGCTGTCTTTCTTTTGCCAATTCAGAGCAATATCTTCCGTATTATCTGTACTTCCGTCATTGACAAGAATGCATTCCCAGTTCGTATAGGTCTGATTCATTAATGATTCAATACAGCTATCCAGAAAGATCGCCTGATTGTAGCAGGGAACGATGACAGATATCTTTACGGAGTGATTCATAAGGGGCTTAGATTACTTGTTTTTGTATATTTTTTTGCCATCCTTTATTCCCTTCCACATTTTGGAAATAAGTAGCTTCTTTTCTGAAAACGGATATTCTTTTCCTTTAATAATCATCATTACTTTTGAGAAAAAGTCTCTGTAAAGATTCTTATAGAACATTGAACTAAAGTTTTCGGGGAAATAAGGTCTAATGTTTTTTCTCAGTAAAAAGATGTTTCTGTATTCATAATACGCCTGCAAAGGTCTGATTTTATAAGAGATATTAGCTCTCTTGCGATACATTGCCGCTGTTTTGGTATACATTACATTGGTGTGAAGATTGGCTAAGATACCATACTCTGTATCATCTCCTGCAATGAAATATTCTTTATTGGGAAACCCAATTTTTTCAACCAGATCTCTGTGAATAAGCATCCCTTCGAAACATGCCGTATTTACATAGCAGAAGTCTTTGTTTTCTAAAGATATATTATGGTGCAGCACAGGCATACATATTCTGTAATCGAAATAATGTTCCCATTTAAACACTTCGTTATTATCACTGAAAATCCTCAACGGATGAATACATTGTGACAATTCTTTATATTTCAAAAGATTTTCAAGACAGTCTTTAAAAGGTTCTACGTCATCATCCATTACCCAGATCCATTCGTAGCCGGCTTCATAAGCTTTTTTTATTCCTGTATGGAAACCACCGGCGCCTCCAAGATTTTCCTGAGTTACAATTTCAATTTGAGGCTGATGTAATGTTTTAAGATAAGCATCTGTGCCATCTGTAGATCCATTATTTACAATAATAATTTTGTCTGGTGGAGTCGTTTGATCCAGAATTCCCTGAATACCTTCTTTAAGGAACTCTAATCTGTTATAGGTCACTACAACAGCACAGACAGAATTGGGATTAATCATAAGTTTGAAATTAACTTTTGTATTCTTTGAACGGCTTTTTCGTATTGAAGATTTTCAACGGCAAAGTCATAAGCATTTTGAGTAATGGTATTATAATAATCTTCGCCTTGTTGTTCTACAAATTTTATCTGATCCATCAGATCCGAAAGATCATTTTTTACAGGAATAAAATGTTTATAAGGTTCCAGTTCAAAATGATAATAAGATTTCCATTGTCTATCCTGAATAAACAGAAGCCTTTTAGTAAACAGAAGCATTTTTATCCTTCCACTGTATCCTCTGCCTTCAATATCTATGAGATATTTATATTTTGCATGATCTATTAATGAAATATAAGGGATATCCTTTTTCCCGCTTACAGCCTGATCTACGTAAGTATTGTAAGCTTCAATGATATCAGGATGCTGCTCAGAATATTCTATAATCTTATTTCTGTTGAGATGGGTTTGGGTATTTCCAATCCACAACATTTTTGAGTGAATATATTTTTTTTCTGCTGCTTCCTTAATTTTCGTTACCGTTTTATTAAACTCAGGAATCCCCGCCTGTTGCCAATGATCAAATATAAAATCCGGAAAAACAAAATCCAGGTCTTCCTTTTTATCACAACAATAATAGAAATTTCCTTTGATTAATTGTTCGGTAGGAAAGTCTCCTGTATGCAGACTCAGTTTGATATCATGTTGAGGAATGCCTAATTTGATGGCATCCAGAACTTGCTTAAGGGATGATTCTGCTCTGGTTTGAAAGGAATTGTAGTTTTCTACAGATGCAATCTGCCCATTTTTAGTGGTGATATTCAGTAATTCCCTTGGTGGTTCCTGCACCTTATTCTTTTTCCACCACATATTATTGGAATTGTTTAGCTGTTTCCAGTGCTTCTGCAATTACGTGGTGCATATCCATATAACGGTATGTAGCAAGTCTTCCTATGAAAGTAATATTGGAAAGTTTGTCTTTTTCTTCAAAATACTTTTCAAGCATTTCCATATCACCTTGTAATCTTTTAGGATAATAAGGAATATCTTTTTCATCCGTTTCTTTACTGAATTCTTTGAAGTATACAGTTTTATCATGCTCTTCCCAAGGTGTGAAGTGCTTGTGCTCGTGAATTCTCGTATGTGGAGTTTCCTGATCTGCATAATTGATCACTGCATTTCCCTGGAAGTCACCTTCATCAGTGAATTTCTCAAAAAATACGGTTCTGTAGCCTAATCTGCCATATTTATAATCAAAATAAGCATCAATAGGTCCTGAATAGAACACATGATCATATTCTGAGAAGTCAATTTCTTCAGCCGTTAATTTTTTATTTAATGTTACAGTGATATTAGGATGGTTCAGCATCTTTTCAAAGATCTCAGTATATCCGTTTCTTGGAATTCCCTGAAGAGGCATTGCGTAATAATTATCATTATAATTAAACCTTACAGGAAGTCTTTTCAATATGCTTGCTGGAAGCTCAGACGGTTCACAGCCCCATTGTTTTTTAGTATATCCATAGAAGAAAGCCTTATAAAGGTCTTTTCCTACAAATTTCAATGCCTGTTCTTCAAAATTCTGAGGAACATCAATGGAAGTATCGCTTAATGATTCAATAAATGACTTAGCTTCTTTAGGAGAAAAATCTTTTTTGAAAAACTGATTAATGGTATGAAGATTAATAGGGAGGGAATAAACCTGATTCTGATATATAGATTTTACACGGTTGATGAATGGAACCATTTCACAAAACTGTTGAATATAATTCCATACCTCTACATTATCCGTATTAAAAATGTGCGGACCGTATTGATGCAGTGTAATACCTGTTTCAGCATCTTTTTCCGTATAACAGTTACCCCCGATATGACTTCTTTCTTCTACCACATGAACGATATTGTTCTCGCAAAGCTGTTGAGCCAAAACACTTCCTGAGAAGCCACTTCCTATAATTAAATATTTCTTCATTGATTCTTATTTAAGAGCAGTTTAATCCTTGATAATTTCTTTGATCCAGTTACTGAAACCGTATTTTTTTACAATGTCATCCGGAAGTTCAAAGTAAGGTGTACTTATAAACTGTTCAATATTTTTATAATTCTCGTTTTCCAGAACAAAGATATTGTCAGGATGGTAAAAATCATAATTTTTTACTACTAAATTATCCGTTATTATCTTTTTCTTATAATACAAAGCTTCAAAAAACCTGATGGAAAGACCATCTTGCCTTGGGTCTACGAAATCAAGTAGTAGATCAGCATTTTTTACATAATTCAGGTTTTCTGCAAACGAAATTCTATCTTTTATGTACTTTATTTTAGGGTTTTTATTTTCATTAGGTGTAAATTCCTGCAAGAAAAACTGAAGATCAATATTGAAATCACTGATATTTTTAATGAAGCCATCTATTTTTTTTCGTCTGTTTTCCAAATCTAGCCCTACAAAATAGAGTAGAGGATGAGTAAGATTATATTGCTTATACGCAGGCTTTTCTATCTCAAAATAAAAATTGGTGGTTTTGTAGATATGATTTTCTACATCCGTATTTTCAAAACAGAAAAATTTATCAACCAAAGGAATATAATTTCTTACTTCAGGATATTTTTCCATGCCATCCCATTGATAGGCAATTAATTTTTTTGTTCTTGCTTTTAAATTCTTCACGAAAGGAATAGGGAAGTTATCGGGACGGATTATTAATATATAATCCAGCTCTCCTTCAATTTCCGAAAGACTTTTATTAAGATCTTCAAGCGTATGTCTGCTGATTAGATTTTGTTTGTATTGCTTGTTTCTGAGAATGTTTTTAATAAAAAAATTCTGAATGCTTTCCGTTCCTTTATATTTGAATTTTGATACTTTGTCAGTAATCAGATAGGTGTCAAATCCTTCTATTTCCAGGTTTTTCAGAAATAGTTTAGGAAAATCCGAGTAATTTGGCATTACTAAAAGAAATCTTTTTTTTTTCACAGTTTTAATTTGAATTTAAAAGACTGAACATGAGAATTTTATAATGCTTGCGAAGACTGTTGACAGGATAATTGAAGTATTCGTTCTTTATTGCCTGAGCGTCTTTTAAGCTAATATTATTAAGGAACTTAAAGTACTTTTTTGCTGTACTATCAAGCTCAATATGATCATTAAACTTAGGATTTACTTCTTTGAAAGTTTTTTCCATCTGTTCAATAGCTTCTGAAGAATAATTACCATGGTGTTTATAATTTCCTATGATGATCTTTTTCAGATAAACGATATAATAAGCAATAATGCCACGTTCAGGAAACTTCTGGTAATATTTTTCGTAAATAGTTTTGAGTACACTCAGATAACCTAACAGATTTTTATCACCGTTTTTTTGAGTAATAGATTGTGTGTTATCTTTAGTGTAATGATAAGTGATTTCAGGAATGAACGTTACTTTTTCAGCAGTGAGCATGACTTCAAAGAACCAAAGTTCGTCCTCATGATAAATACCACTTAAGAATTTAATATTGTTTTTTCTAAGGAAATCAGCCTTATATAATTTGTTCGGAGCAATAGGACTTAAGCCTTCAATCATATTTTTAATAAGAACTTCCGAATGCTTATTTTCAAAGGTTTGTTTGTTTTCAGGATGAGGTAAATAAGAAAGAACTTTCTTGTCATTCCAGGTTACTAATGCTGTTTTTCCTGCAATGATATCTTCTTTTCCGGTATAAGCTGACAGTAAAGATTCTATAGCATTCTGAGGAAGACAGTCATCGCTGTCACAGAAAAATATGAAATTACCGGTAGCTTTTTCCAGACCGACGTTACGGGTATCTGATAATCCTTTGTTTTCTTGACTGTAAACAGCGAATCGTGGATCAGAAAATGCTGTAATTATATCTAAAGTATTATCTGTACTGCCATCATTGATCACAATACATTCAATATTTTTATAAGTCTGATTCTGTATGCTTTCCAATACTTCTTTTACATAATATGAAGCATTATAGCAAGGAACAATGATGCTTACCAGAAAATTACCCATGATTGACTATAATTTTTTTAATGTATTGCTTACGGCTTCTATTGAAAAAGGTTTTAAGCTGTCAACAGAATTTTTACTCAGCGTATTCCAAAGTTCCTCATTATTATTCAACTGAATGATGGCTTCTGCAAACGTTTTTTCATCATTGGCAATCAGTACATTTTTCTGATCGGTAAGCTGCATTCCTTCGGCTCCTATATCGGTAGTAACAACTGGGAAGAAGTATTCAAAAGCCTGACCGATTTTTCCTTTAACTCCAGCCCCGAATCTTAACGGTGCTACCATAATTCTGGAATTCATGAAATGTTCTTCAATACTTTCCACAAAGCCTAAAAATTTAAACTTTGGATATTGTTTGATATCAAGTTTATCTGCTACATTTCCAATGACACTTACTTCCAGTTCAGGATTTGTTTTCCAAACTAGAGGCATGATTTTTTCGTATAAAAACTTTACCGCATCAATATTAGGTTCATGAATGGACCCGATGAAAATAATTCCTTTACTTTCATTGAAGTTTTTTCGTTCAGAAATATCAATTTTAGGATAATGGATATTGGAAATGGTAATGATCTTATTCTTATCCGCATACTGTGCCATAGTCTCTTTTTCCTTATCTGAGATCGCAACAATATAATCCAATTGAGGTGCAATCACAGTCTCTAAACGGAAAAAATGCTTATAGTTTTTCTTTAAAGAAATACGGGCTGGCTCCAGTTCAATTGCTCTTTTGTATCTTAAGAAATGAATATCCACCATGTCATACATAAATTTGGTACGAGGAAGGATATTCTTCATCTTTTTATAGAACAGATTCAGAGCTAGAGGTCCATTGAACCAAACGTAATCTACATTTTTGAAGGAAGACAGAAACTCATAAATGTTTTTGTATTTGTTGTTTTCTACAAAGACAATCACACCAAGTTGCTGATAGAAATGCACATACGTATTATCCTCAAACATATGAGGAGCAAACAGAATGCAATTGTATCCTAATTCCTTATAGATTAAAATAATTTCTTTCAATCTGTTGGATCCGGAATCCTTATCATGAGTCGGGAAATCTCTCGAGGTAAAAAGAATAGTTTTTTTGGATGCATCATACAAATGAATGTTGATGATGTCCTGAGTTTGAAGCTCTTTAAGTCTTTTTTTTCTTCTGAAATGTTTTTTTATGTCCTTTAAGATTCCCATCAGTTAGTTTTTATTATCTAATTCAAAAACCTTGTTTACCCAGCTTTGAAGAGTATATCTTTCATAGATTTCCTCTGGAATCTTTTCATAAGGGCTTTCAAAAAAAGATTGATCAAGATTAGTGATATTTTTATTTAAAATCAAAATATTATTCGGGTTATAAAAATCATAAGTTTTAATAGATTCATTATCTGTTATGATTTTCTTTTCCAGAGACATAGCCTCGAAAACTCTGAAGCTTAATCCATATTGTCCTTCACGCATCAGATCAAGTAAAACTCTGGAGTTTTTATAATAAGTGGGAAGATCATTGTGCGGTATCTTTTTAATGCTGAAAATAAGAAACAGGTTTTTAGGAATCTGGATAAACATATTAGTCAGCTGATGTCTCCATGATTTTTTTCCGATTACCATAATCTGGAATTTTAATCCAAGATCCATTAGTTTTTTTGCCAGTAACTTCACCATTGAAACTCTTCTGCTGTCATAGGAAGTGATGTAGAACATATCCATTTGAGGGTTCTGTTTTTCCTGTGAAATATGTGGAAGATAAATATAATTGGTGATCTTTTCAAAACCATGTTTTCTAACGTCTATCCCGTCAAAAGAGAATATTTTGTCAAAAAGATGCAGCTTATCTTCTACCGGAACTCTTTCCAGGTTATCGTAAAGATAAGTGATGAGGCGGTTTGTATATGTTTTGATCTTTTCCAGAGTGATAAGATCAAATGTGTCCGGATTTAATACAAGAATCTGATCCTGATGTCCTAGTTTTTCAAGGGAATCAAGAACGTATTTCTGTCTTTTCTCAGTCTTAAGGTTCTTATTTAAAAAAGTTTTGCTCAAGGCATTTACAGCCCTTTCATTAAAGTTGGAATGGGTGACAGCACTTATTTTTATATGATGGGATTCAATACCTCGTTTGCATAATGCTTCAACAATATACTTATCATAATCCCAGAAGTCATAACTAATGATACAAATCTTCATTCAACTAATTTTGCTCTTTTTTTAATGATTCATAGGTTTCAAACACACTTAAGGATTGCAGATATGAAAGCTGATATCCTTCTTTTCCGTCCAAAATACCAAGTCTCATTATATAGGCTTTAAAGAATTTAAAAGCAGTTTTAAGATATTGAACCCCAATACTGTATTTTTTTCCTTTTGCAGCCAGTTCTTTTCCCTTTAATACCCCGTAATGAATCATTTTCTGTTTATATGATTCATAATCTGAAACGGAATAATGGAGTAATTTATTTTTTAATACCCCGATAGCCCCGTTTACGTCAAGGGTTTCATGTACCTTTTTGCCAGCCATATATCTTGCTTTCGACTTTCTGAAAAGCCTGAAGTTTTTATCAGATTGAGTTCCTGAAAAATGGATTGGTTTTTTAGCAAAAAAGAATTTTCTGTAAAAGTAGTAAGCATCTTTTTGCTCAGGTTTATTCAGTTCCTCTATAATTTCTGTCCTTAAGGCAGGAGTAATTCTTTCATCTCCATCCAGAAATAATACCCAATCATGAGTTGCTGCATCCAAGGCTAGGTTTCTTTGCTTTGTAAAGTCTTCAAATTTGTTCTGAATCACCTTTACATTAGGGAATTTTTTTGCAATATCTACAGTTTTGTCCGTACTGAATGAATCTATCACGATAATTTCATCACAGAAATCAAAACATTCCAGGACTTCCTGTATATTTTTTTCTTCATTGTATGTTATGATTAAACCACTTATTTGCATCATAACGTATTGTTTAGTAAGGAAATAGTTGCTATCTCTCTTAATATCATTTTCAATCTGTTTTTTATCTGTCAAAGATAAGTTTTAATTTGAATTTTATAAACGAATCACTGCCATTTATAACTATTCTATATATCCAAATAGACTACCTTATTGAATAGATACTGCAAATTCGATTCCTAAATGTATTTATCGGTAGAATATCATTTTTTGATAGGCTTAAGATATATAAATTATGGGTATGATTTTCAAAAAAACCATACCCATTTTTGGAAGGAGACAAGTGAAATATTGCTCACTTATATTGTATTTAATTCTTATTTATATTCAAGAATTGTTTTTTCAATAATCTTCACACAGTCTAATAGCTGTTCTTCAGTAATTACCAATGGTGGTGCTAATCTGATGATGTTTCCGTGTGTAGGTTTTGCTAATAAACCGTTTTCTTTCAATTGTAAACAAAGATTCCATGCTGTGGAACTTTCTGGTGTATCATTGATTAGGATAGCATTTAAAAGACCTTTTCCTCTTACTTTAGTGATAAGATCAGATTTTTCAATTAATTTTTCAATTTCAGCTCTGAATAACTGTCCAAGCTCTTCTGCTCTTTCAGATAATTTTTCGTCAGCTACCACATCTAATGCTGCCACTGCTACTGCACATGCAATTGGGTTTCCACCGAAAGTAGAACCGTGCTGTCCTGGCTTGATAACGTTCATGATCTCATCATTAGCAAGTACTGCAGATACAGGATACATTCCTCCTGAAAGTGCTTTTCCTAGGATTAAGATATCCGGTTGTACATTTTCGTGGTGACAAGCGATTAGTCTTCCGGTTCTTGCAATACCCGTTTGAACCTCGTCAGCAATGAAAAGGACATTGTGCTTTTTACACAATTCAGAAGCATTTTTAAGGAAATTTTCATCCGGAACATATACTCCGGCTTCTCCTTGAATAGGCTCTACAAGGAATGCTGCGATGTTTCCAGCTTCTCTGCTTAATACTTCTTCCAGTGCAGCGATATCGTTATAAGGAATCTTAATAAATCCAGGTGTGAAAGGACCGTAGTTTTGATTGGCATCAGGATCATTAGAGAAAGAAACGATAGTTGTCGTTCTTCCGTGGAAATTATTTTCACAAACGATGATCTTTGCAGCGTTTTCTGAAATTCCTTTTACTTCGTAGCTCCATTTTCTGGCAAGTTTTACGGCTGTTTCTACTGCTTCAGCACCAGAGTTCATCGGTAATACTTTATCAAACCCAAAAAGAGTAGTGATTTTTTGTTCGTATTCTCCTAATTTAGAGTTATAAAAAGCTCTTGAAGTTAAAGCTAGTTTTTGAGCCTGCTCTATTAATGCCCCTACAATTTTAGGGTGAGAGTGTCCTTGATTCACAGCAGAATATGCTGAAAGAAAATCATAATATTTTTTGCCCTCTACATCCCATATGAAAACACCTTCTCCACGATCCAGAACTACTGGAAGAGGGTGGTAATTGTGTGCTCCATGTTTGTCTTCAAGGTCAATAAAATACTGCGAGTTTTTTGTTTGTTCTGCTGTTGACATATGTTTGGTTTTTCACAAATTTACATAATATTAATGAGATGAATGAACAAAAATGGAGTAGAGTATAAAGCTGTAAATGAAGTGTATTTTGAGGGTTAAATGAAGGGATTTAGAGAATATTTCTTGAACGGATAAACTGTTGCAGGTATTCTATCTTTATAAATAAGGTAGTATTGATCCTATATTTCTTCAATGTTTCAGCTTTTTCCTTTACAATTATCTCTTAACAATTTATATATTAAGGAATTAAATCTTTTCTTAAAAATTCAAAATTACTTCCGTTAGGGTTGTAAGCTTTACATGAAAATACTAAACGATATTTGTAGTATTTAGATTCAAGATGAATATTGTTGATTTCTTTAGCAATTCCTAAAGCATTGTTTTTCATAGAATCAGGCTCTATATTACAATTTTTTTTACTGTAAAGATAAAGAGTATACGTTAGGGTATCCTGATTTTTAACCTGTCTTTCAAATTCCGGGTTGCGCTCTATGGTTTCAATATGATAATCTTTTTTTATTCTTTCAAATATTCTTTCTTCCTCTGGATGGTTTATTCTTTTCGATGAACTGAAATAAGTAAGCATGAAAACCGCAAAAAAGCTTGTAGCCAGGTAAAGCAGAATGCCACCTGTACAGATGATCAGTATCCATTTTAAAACTTTATTCATGGTTGTATTCAAAGATATCAAGAAAAAAATAATCCGTCATACAAATTTGTATGACGGATTATTGAAGTTTTATTTTACATCATCTTAGTGATGATTGTCGTATTTTCTGTCCATTACAAAATCCTCCATGAATTTTGTAGTGTAGTTTCCTGCAAGATAATCTTCGTTATCCATTAGTTGTCTGTGGAAAGGAATTGTAGTTTTTACACCTTCAATATAGAATTCCTCAAGAGCACGTCTCATTTTTGCAATAGCTTCCTCACGGGTTTGAGCCGTAGTGATAAGTTTAGCAATCATAGAGTCGTAGTTGGAAGGGATTGTATATCCTGAATAAACGTGAGTATCTACTCTGATTCCGTGTCCTCCAGGGATGTTTAATCCAGTGATTTTTCCCGGAGATGGTCTGAAGTCTGCGTAAGGGTCTTCAGCGTTTATTCTACACTCGATTGAATGTAATTTAGGGTAATAATTGATTCCTGAAATAGGAGTTCCCGCAGCAAGAAGGATTTGTTCTCTGATAAGGTCATAATCAATTACCTGCTCAGTGATCGGGTGCTCTACCTGGATTCTTGTATTCATTTCCATGAAATAGAAATTTCTGTGCTTGTCTACAAGGAATTCGATAGTTCCTACCCCTTCATATCCAATAAATTCAGCAGCCTTTACAGCAGCATCACCCATTTTCTCACGAAGTTCGTCTGTCATGAACGGAGAAGGAGTTTCTTCAGTTAATTTCTGATTTCTTCTTTGTACAGAACAGTCTCTTTCAGAAAGGTGACAAGCTTTACCATATTGGTCTCCAGCAACCTGAATTTCGATGTGTCTTGGCTCTTCAATCAGTTTTTCCATATACATACCTCCGTTTCCAAAGGCAGCTACAGCTTCCTGAATTGCAGATTCCCAGTGATCTTTAAGGTCTTCAGCTTTCCATACAGCTCTCATCCCTTTACCACCACCACCGGCAGTTGCTTTAATCATAACTGGATATCCTGTTTCTTCAGCAACTTTTACAGCGTGTTCGTAAGATTCAATTAATCCGTCAGAACCTGGTACACAAGGTACACCAGCTGCTTTCATGGTAGCTTTAGCATTCGCTTTATCTCCCATTTTCTCAATCTGTTCAGGAGAAGCACCGATAAATTTGATACCGTTCTTTTCGCAGATTCTGGAGAAATTAGCATTTTCAGATAGGAATCCATAACCTGGGTGAATGGCGTCAGCATTTGTAATTTCTGCCGCAGCAATAATGTTAGGGATTTTAAGGTATGAGTCTTTGCTCATCGCAGGACCAATACAAACAGCTTCATCAGCAAATCTTACGTGAAGACTGTCTTTATCTGCAGTAGAGTATACTGCAACGGTTTTGATCCCCATTTCTTTACAAGTACGTAAAATACGCATTGCAATTTCGCCACGATTGGCTATTAATATTTTTTTGAACATCTCTCCGAAATTTTAAATTATAAATTTTGAATTTTAAATTATTTTAAATGAAGAAGTTTCATCTAAAATTTATAATCTTTAATCTAAAATTCCTTAAGATGGATCTACTAAGAATAATGGTTGGTCGTATTCTACAGGAGTAGCATCGTCAACTAAGATCTTAACGATTTTTCCGCTGATTTCAGATTCAATCTGGTTGAATAACTTCATTGCTTCAATTACGCAAACTACTTTACCAACAGAAACTTCATCACCTACATTTACGAATACGTCTTTATCCGGAGATGGCTTTCTGTAGAAAGTACCAATCATCGGAGATTTGATTGTTACATATTTGCTATCATCAGATGCAGCCTCAGCTTTTTCTGCAGGTGCAGCAGCAGGAGTTGCAGCAGGAGCCGGAGCAGCTACAGCCTGTGGAGCTGTGTGGTATACTGCAGGTTGTGCGTAAACAGCGTCGCTTCCAGCTAATGGAGTTTTAATAGTGATTTCGAAATCTTTAGTTTTGTACTTCACTTCTGAAACTTCAGCCTTAGATACAAACTTAATAAGATTCTGTATGTCTTTAATGTCCATAAATTTGATATTTGATTTGGTGTCAAAGATACCAAAAAAACGTAAAAAACAACAAAAAACCGCCAAATTTTATCAAAATTGGGCGGTTTTTGTATTAAAATGAGGCTTTTTCAATGAAAAGCGACTCTTAGTTTTCTTCAGTAGTAGCTACTTCTTTTTCCAATACTACTTTACCTCTGTAGTAAAGTTTTCCTTCATGCCAGTGAGCTCTGTGGTATAGGTGAAGCTCTCCTGTTGTTGCATCTTTAGCTAATTGAGGAACTACAGCTTTGTAGTGAGTTCTTCTCTTATCTCTTCTTGTAGACGACTGTCTTCTCTTTGGATGTGCCATTTTCTAATAACTTTTTTAATTGATGAGCGATGAGATTCATCATCTCATCATATTTAAATTATTCTATTTAATTATTGTCTCTTAATTTTCTTAACGCTTCCCATCTAGGGTCACTTTCATGTTCTTCCTCTTCAACTTCCTCAATATCTTTTGGACTGAACTGATCAAGAATTTGTATATCTTCATCACTTACATTCGGTGAAATCTTTTTCATTGGGATAGAAAGCATTACATTTTCGTAGATCAAATGTGCTACATTGAAAGCATGCTCTCCGGTAGGAATTGTAATGACCTCTTCATTGCTGTCATCATATTCTTCCCCGAAATTCACCAGAATCTTAATTTCATTCTCAATAGGATAGTTAAAATCTTCGTTTGTAATGTCACAAACCAACTCAACTAACCCTTTGATTTTAATCTCAAATTCCAAGAAAGTAGTATGTTTATCAAGTAATACACTTACTTCTATCTTTGGATTTGTAAATTCCTGCTCAGTGTCAAATAATTGAAAGAACGTTTTATCTATCTCAAACTTGAACTCGTGTTTTCCGTTTTTAAGTCCGGAAAAGCTTACGTCATAGTTTCTTAACTTGTCCATAAAATGAGTGTGCAAAAATATGCATTTTTTTTAAAATAACAAATAAAATCTATAACAAATTAATTTAAAATTTGTTTCAACGATTTATGCTTCAGTTTCCTCGGGCAGATCTTCATCTATACCGTTGTCTATAACCATTTTTCTAGGCTGGAGACGATTATTCATCAGTTCATCGTATTCACTCCTGTTTTTAAATACTTTGATAGCTGTGAAAATAGCTTCCGTAAAACTCTGCTCATCAGCAATATTTTTCCCCGCAATATCATAGGCAACTCCATGATCTGGAGAAGTTCTGATAAAAGGAAGACCTGCTGTATAATTTACACCTTCTTCATAAGCAAGTGTCTTGAAAGGAGCTAGTCCCTGATCGTGATACATTGCTAAAACCGCATCAAAGTTCTTGTATTTGTTCGGTTGAAAGAAGCTGTCTGCCGGGAAAGGTCCGAACGCTAGAATTCCATTATCTGAAAGTTCCTGAATAGCCGGGCTGATGATTTCAATTTCTTCATTTCCGATTACTCCGCCGTCACCTGCATGAGGATTAAGCCCTAATATGGCAATTTTTGGTTTCTGAATACAGAAATCTTCAATAAGAGTCTGGTTTAATACTCTGATCTGCTTTTTGATTTTATCCTTGGAAATATTCTCTGCAACCTGAGCAATAGGAATATGATGAGTAGATACCGCTACTTTAAGATCTTCAGTTACCAGGAACATTAATCCCTTTTTGCTGAATTTCTCTTCAAAATATCCTGTATGTCCAGCATGCTTAAAGCCCATCTTTACCATTTCGTCCTTATTGATAGGAGCTGTTACCAAAACATCAATATCTCCTTTCATTAAAGCTTCAGTAGCAGCTTCTAAAGAGTCGATAGCCATTTTAGTTGATTCTTCCGTAGGAACTCCCAATTCTACATTGACGTTTTCCTTAGTAAGATTCACCATGTTCAGTTTTCCGGGCTGGGCTTGGGAAGCTTCATTTACATAGTTGAAGTTAAGATTCAGCTTGAAAATGTTTTTCTGATAAGTGAATAATTTCCCGGAACCAAAAATTACAGGAGTGAAAAAATCTGTAATGGTTTTGTCTTTCAGAGACTTCATAATGATCTCCGGACCGATGCCGTTGAAATCACCGATTGAAATTCCTACTCGTACTTTATGGTTTTTTGGGCTCATTTTGATTATCTTTGAAGATTATAATTTACAAATTTAGCAAAAAATAATATGTTCACAGGAATTATTGAAGCAGTTGGTGTTATTGAAAAGATTGAAGAAAAAGGAAGCAACATAGATTTCACCCTGACATGCCCTTTTACAAACGAACTTAAAATTGATCAAAGTCTTGCTCACAACGGATGTTGTCTTACTGTGGTTGAGATTAAAGATAATCAATATGTAGTAACAGCCATCAACGAAACATTAGAAAAAACCAATCTTGGAAAATGGGAATTGGGAACAGTTGTAAACCTTGAACGTTGCATGAAAATGGACGGAAGGCTAGATGGTCATATCGTTCAGGGACATGTTGACAAAACAGGAGAAGTAGTAGGAATTGAAAACAAAGACGGAAGTTATTTCATTACCATGAAATATGAATCAGACGGAAGTTTTGTAACAGTGCCTCAAGGATCAATTACTGTAAACGGAATCAGTTTAACTGTAGCTAAAAGTGAGGACGCACAGTTTTCAGTGGCGATTATTCCTTATACTTGGGAATTTACCAATATGCAGCATTTGAAGATTGGTGATAAAGTTAACTTAGAATTTGACATCATTGGTAAGTATATTGCTAGGTTAATTAAAAAGTAGGATGTCAATTAATAAATATAAAGGATATAGCTTAAGGAACCGTGTCTTTTTCGGTTTCTTATTGGTATGCTTTTTAAGTGTTGTAGCTACTTCATTGGTTCCTTACTTTGTGTTGAGAAATAATTCTCTGCAGCAAAGTAATATCGATATGCAGGAGAAGACCAATGCTGTAATGAGGTATCTGGACTATGCGGTAAGCCGTACATTGGTAGAAACGAAAGATCTTCCGAAAGTTTTAGGTAATAAAATCTTTGAAATAGCAGATATTAATCAGCATGATATAGTTATTTATGATCTGAAAGGAAACTATCTGCTTTCTAATAAAGACGAAAGTCTGATTGATCAGAAATCACTTCCAATAGATATTATCAACAAAATCCTTGCTACTGATGCGAGAGTTGATATGACCAGATATGATGCGTCCAAAGATGCTAAGCTTACTTCCTCGTACCTTTTGTTGAAAAATAATGAACTCGAACCAATAGGTGTAGTTTATATTCCTTTATATCATAATGAATCCGCGTATCTGGAGGTTCTTCACCAATACGTAAAATATATACTTTTAGTTGATATATTTCTTATTTTATTTAGTATCTGGATCAGTTGGGTGACCTCTAACAGTCTTGCTAAAACAATTACGAAATTTTCTGATATGATTACCCGTATTACATTATTTGAAAATGAAATGCGTCCTATCAGATATTATAAAAATGATGAATTGAATGCTTTAGCAAGAGCCTATAACAGAATGATTCTACAGATTCAGGATCAAAAAGAAAGATTAAGATTCAAAGCATCAGAAGAAGCGTGGAGAGAAATGGCGAAACAGGTTGCTCACGAGGTGAAAAACCCGCTTACTCCAATGAAACTTACTATTCAGAACTTTGAAAGGAAATTTGATCCCGAAGATCCGAATATTAAAGAAAGAGTAAAGCAGATGAGTAAAACGATGGTAGATCAGATCGATCTGATTGCTACTGTGGCTTCTGCATTTTCAGAATTTGCCAAACTTCCTGAAAAAAATAATGAGGTGATCAATCTGAATACTGAGGTTGAAGATATCCTTCGTGTATTCAATGATGATAGTATCTTTATGCATGCTAATAAGAGTAATATTATGATCAATATGGATAGAATTTATCTTTCCAGGATCATTACTAATCTTGTAACCAATGCTAAACAGGCAGAAAGTGATCAACGAAAACTGATTATCAATGTAGATGTAGAACAACACCAGAGAAGGGTAATTGTTTCTGTTCAGGATAATGGTATCGGAATCCCTGAAAACATGTATGAGAGAATTTTCGAACCCAATTTTACCTCTAAAAATAGCGGTATGGGACTTGGTTTATCCATGGTGAGAAAAATGATCGAAGACTACAAAGGTGAGATTTCTGTGAAGTCAGAAGTAGGGAAGGGATCTACATTTATTATTACTTTGCCTACTAATTTATAGTGAAACCTTTTACATTTAAACAATTTCAGATTCAACAGTCTAAAAATGTCTTTCGTGTAGGAACAGACGGTGTTTTGCTGGGAGCTTTAGCGAATATTGAATCAGCTTCTAATATTCTGGAAGTAGGAACAGGAACAGGGTTAATTTCATTAATGTTAGCACAAAGAAACCTTAATGCAGATTTTCTCGGATTGGATATTAATGAAGAAGCTGTTGCGCTTACAAAACTCAATTTTGAAAGCTCTCCTTTTCGGGAAAGACTAAAAAATAATCATCAGGATTTTAAAACATTTGAAACAGAATGTAAATTCGATCTCATTGTTTCAAACCCACCTTACTTTGAAGAATCAGGCTCAGAAAAAGACAAAATTGCCCGTCAGACAGTCGAATTAAACTTCAGACAATTGATTGAAAAAACGGCTGTTCTTCTGACTGAAAAAGGGTTGTTTTCTGTGATTATTCCTGTTGAAGCCGGAGAGATTTTTGATCAAATTGCATCAGAAAATAATTTATTTCTGAATCGAAAGGTGAATATTAAAGGAATTGAAAATTCAAGTGTAAAAAGACTTATTTTAGAGTTTTCTCAGGTAGAAAAAATCACTGAAGTATCAGAATTTATTATAGAAAAAAGTCCGAGAATATACTCGGACCAATATCTTGAACTCACTAAGGAGTTTCATGTCTTTAAAAAGGATATTTAAGGTTGAAATAACCTTTATTTTTACTCAAATAACTCAGCAGTATCCAATACGGAAACTTTTCCGTCCTCACATCTGATTGCTTCGCCAGGGAAGTTCTGGATCATATGGTAATCATGCGTTGCCATTACTACAGCGGCTCCGTTTTCAAGGGCAACCTGCTTTAATAAAGTCATGATTTCATTGGATGTTTCAGGGTCAAGGTTTCCTGTTGGCTCATCTGCTAAGATAAGATCCGGATGATTTAGAAGAGCTCTTGCGATGGCGATACGCTGTTGTTCACCTCCGGAAAGTTCGTGTGGCATTTTGTGCTTTTTGCTCTTCATGTTCACGCTTCCTAATACTTCATTGATGCGGTCTTCTATTTTTACCTTATCATTCCATCCCGTAGCTTCCAGAACGAATTTTAAGTTTTTCTCAACAGTTCTGTCGGAAAGTAATTGGAAATCCTGAAATACGATTCCTAGTTTTCTTCTTAAGTTAGGAATGTCAGACGGTTTTAGTTTAGCCAAATCAAATCCTACTACAGATCCATGTCCTGAAGCTAATGGAATGTGTCCATAAAGTGTTTTCAGAAGGGAGCTTTTTCCGGAACCTGTTTTTCCAATAAGATAGCAGAATCTGCCTTTTTTAATATTAAGATTTACATCAGAAAGAACAGTAAAGTTTTTTTGGGCAATTTTTGCGTGCTGTAAACTTATAATATTGTCTCCGGAGATATTTGTATGTGGCATAATTTAATTTTAAAGGCTATTTCTAACAAAAAATTTTCAATCTTTAAAAATAGAAAAAAGAAGTCTATTTGACTCTAATTTTAATAAATTTTAACAACAAAAAATGCCTGAAAAGAAACTTTTCAAGCATGTTTTGTATATGATAATAAAAAGATTATCTCTTAGCGCGTGCAGCACTTACAGTTAAACTCTTTCTGCCTTTAGCTCTTCTCGCAGCCAAAACTCTTCTTCCATTTGGCGTAGACATTCTTTCTCTGAAACCGTGTTTGTTTCTTCTTTTTCTTTCTGATGGCTGGAATGTTCTTTTACTCATTACTATATGTTTAAATCGTAATTAATCTATTAATTTTCAGGTTGCAAAGATATAGAAATTTTTATAAGATACAAACTTTAATAATCTTTTTTTGAAAATATTTAGAATGTTTTTTAATCAAATACTTACAAAGCCTGATGGAAAACTAAATTCCGGATGCAAAAATAATATTTAAATGATTTATATAAAAGCTCTATCTTTGAAAACTTTAATTTTAACGAAAATAAACACAAGATGTTTACACCAGCAGAACTTTTAGAAATCAATACATTACTAACACCTGAAAACAAAATAGTTATCCTTACTCACTATAATCCGGATGGTGATGCTATTGGTTCCAGTCTGGGATTAAAACATTATTTAAGAGCAAAAGGAATTCATGCAGAGGTAATCGTTCCGAACGATTTTCCAAAATTTCTGAAATGGATGCCGGAATCTAAAAAGGTTATTATTGCAGAATATAAAAGAAAACTGGCTTCCGATATGATTGCCGGAGCAGATGTTATTTTCTGTCTGGATTTTAATTCTCCATCAAGAATCGGATTGTTGGGTGACTGGCTGGTAAAAGCTACAGGAAAGAAAATTCTTATTGATCATCACCAACAGCCTGAACAGTTTGATTTTGTATATTCAGATACTGTAATTCCTGCAACTTCACAGATGATTTATCATTTCATTGAAGCAATGGATGATGAAAAACTAGTGAATCTTGATATTGCTGAATGTCTGTATACAGGAATAATGACAGATACCGGAGGTTTCCGTTTTCGTTCAACAAGTGCCACTACGCATAGAATTATTGCAAACCTGATTGAGAAAGGAGCAGATCCGGCAATGATTACTTCCAATACATGGGATACCAATACAGTTTCCCGACTTCACCTGCTTGCCTTGGTATTGGGAAGAATAGAAGTAGTGAATGAAGGTAGAGTAGCTATTCTTAGTCTTACCAGAAATGAACTTAAAGAATTTGGTTTCCAGAAAGGAGATACAGAAGGCTTTGTAAACTATGGTTTAAGTATTGCCGGAGTGAAGATGTCTGCATTCTTTATGGAAGATCTATATGAAGACTTTGTGAAGATTTCTTTCAGAAGTAAAGATGATGTAGATGTAAATCAATTCTCCAGAAAATATTTTAACGGAGGAGGTCATATCAACGCGGCTGGAGGGAAATCCCTTGATTCTTTACCAGGAACTATTGAAGTATTCAAAACAAGGCTGATCGAAGAGAATCTGTAGAAAGAGTATAGAAAGTTGGGAAAGGTTATAGTTAAAACTTATAAGCTTTGAAATTCACAAGCATTTAAACTTTCAAACCTTTCTTGTATCCTTTTTCTTCCAGCTCTGAGCATGTATATTCGTATACCTGCTGAAACATTTCGTCCATATATTTCTTATTGAAAAGACTGTACATAGTCATTTTAGGATGATCCAGAAATATATTGCAGTATTTTACCTTGGAGTATACAGATTTTGCAATAGCTAAGTGAAGAATTCTGTCAAATTCTTTCATCAGGCTTAGTTTTTTTAAGTCATCGTAGCTTATTGAATTGACGTGAGATGCGATCAGAAAATCACATTTATCCATGATCGGTTCAATAGGAAGGTTATCCAATACACCGCCATCTACATAGATTTTATCTCCCATTCTTACAGGTGGTAAAATAAAAGGGACACTGGAAGATGCAAGAAGAGGAGTGAAAAGCTCTCCTTCGGAAAAGAAATCAACAATGCCGTGAGTCATTTCTGTAGTAGCAACATATACTGGGATTTTTAGTATATTGAAATTGTCTTCAGGAAAATGATCTTTAAAAAGTTTTAAGATAAAATTAGAGCTGAAGATTCCGTTTTTTGATAGTTTTAAAGCTGATCTGGAAAAAAAAGAAGTTTGTTTTACAATCTCCATCATTTCGTCAGGTGTTTTCCCAAATGAGTAAAAAGCTCCAATAATAGAACCTGCGCTTGTGCCTGAAATAATATGTGGCTTCAGATTATATTCTTCCAGGGCTTTTAGAACGGCAATATGAGCAATTCCACGCATTCCTCCGCCTGAAAGTGTAAGACCGATAACCGGTGGTTTTTGTGGTTTCTTTTTTTTGAACGAGAATAAACCCATTGGAAAAATTATTCCTTACTAATATACAGGATTTTTATATAAACACTTGTTTAGTCCTTATGTGGTTCAGGAGCTTATAAAACCAACTTTTTAGGAAGATTGTGAAGAAGTTCTGTGTTGATAATTTCAGCGCAGATAGCCGGTTTTTCCCAATGTCCGTTATGTCCGCAATCCAAAATGTAAGATTTTATATTGGTTCTGTCCGGGAGATTTTTTATAGTGATATCTGTCTTAACGGCGTTGTCATGTTTTCCAGCTAATACCAGAATCTTTGCTTCAAGATTTTGCATGATGTGCTTTTTGTCGGTTCTTTCTACCATTCCTTTTACACAGGCTAGGGCTCCTAGATTATTAGTTGAAAGGGCTGTTTCCAATGCTGTTTCAATTTTCCCTTCCAGAATATCTCTTTCATTGGGATTGAACAGGTTCGGAATTCCTGCTCTTACATAATGAGCAAAGGCATCTTTAATTATTCTATAACTTTTGATGCGTTGTTGTTTCTTTTCTTCATCATCAGCGAAATATGTGGAGAAGAATAAGGTCAAGCTTTTTAAAGAATCAGGATATTTTTCCGCAAAAGCAAGGGAAGTATATCCACCCATAGAATGCCCCAATAGATGTATCTTTTCTAAATTCTGATGATCCAAAACTTTTTTTACTTCATCAGCCATAAGTTCCATAGTGTGAACTTCACTTAGGATTTCAGATTGTCCATGTCCGGGAAGATCTATTTTTAATAGCGTGAAGTCTTCAGAAAGATGAGGCTCCATGTCGCTCCAGATAGATAGATTCTCCATAAAGCCGTGAAGAAGTACCAGTGTTTCTTTTCCGTTTCCTTTTTTTTCAAAGTTCAGCATGATATCAATAGTATAAAAGGTTAGATGAATGCAATAAGATAATTCCGTTGAATTCTATTTTCAAATTTAAACAAAAAAGAAGAATTGTTCGTGAGGTGAATTAAATAAAAACAAAATGCATAAAGAAGGCTGTCTCAATCTTGAAACAGCCTTCTTTCTATTGAACTAACTCTTTATAAATTTTTGTTTCCCATGGCTTGATGTCTGTTACACCATAGCGTTCCTTTTTGGCAATAGCCAGGTTGTCCAGCATATCTACAAAATTCTTGTAGTTAGCTTCATCTGTCGGTTTTACAATTACAGTGAAGTTTTCAGGTACCGGAGCATTTTTATAAGCTTCAGAAATGATTTTCGAAATTTTTATTCCGCTGAAATCAGTTTCTTTAAGATTGGTTGTATTTAAATCTTTCGCATTGCTTTGATGGTAAAAAACACGATTATCTTTTCCCAGGATAAAGGTTACCTGATTCTTGTCTCCAATTACAGTGGTAGTAGGAGGATTAGGGTGGTGGTCCTTTGCCGGTAAACCAAGATCCATTACATTGGGTTTGGTAAAGTTTGTGGTAAACATAAAGAAGGTGATAAGGAGGAATCCTAAATCAACCATTGGTGTCATGTCTACTCTGATCAGCTTTTTCTTTTGTTTGCCGCCTTGTTTCTCTTGTGCAATTACTTCAGCCATAATTAATGTTTTTAAAATGTTAAACGGTATTTGATGAAAATAATAAAAACCCGATCGTGATTTTGAAGAATTGATGCAAAGTTTATACCTAAAATTTGAAAACATTAATAAAATTGCAATTTTGTTAAAGAATTACCCTTAAATGTTGTTAAAATCAATGCATTAAAAAAGCCTTACCAATGAATTGATAAGGCTTAAATTATTTTGATATAAAATCTATTTACTTTTTTTGAAGTAATTCACTCCACACTCTAAGAATTTTTTGAAGTCTTCCTTCGGCATGTATCCAGAAACAGGTGTGTTGATTACTTTTCCATCCGGTGTTATTAAAACGTAGTGAGGTTGTGAATTATTATTAAAATTAACCTGCTGGAATAAGCTCCATCTGTCCCCAATTGTTTTAACCTTTTTGATCTGTCCTTCCCCAAGATCGATTTTTGTTTTCTGATCTTCAGGAAGCTCTTCTTTGTCGTCAACATATAATGATGCAAGTACGACATCGTTTTGTAGGATAGGTAAAATATCGGGTTCACTCCATACAAACTCTTCCATTTTTCTACAGTTTTCACAACCGTAACCTGTAAAGTCAATTAAAATAGGTTTGTTTTCTTTTTTAGCAATCTCTATAGCATTGAAGAAATCATGCTCAGGATGCATTCCAAGAATTCCGTCTTTCTCATCGTGGAAATAACTTACGTTTAGTGGAGGTAAAATACCACTTAACAGCTGAAGTTTTGGACGATCGGATGGCATAAGTCCCTGAACTAAATAAATAACAAAACCGATTCCTAATGCTCCCAGAATTTTTCTTGTAATGGAAATTTTTGGTTTCTTATCATCGTGTGGGAACTTAATTAATCCGAATAAATATAAAGCTAAACCTAGCGCAATGATGATCCATATAGCAATGAAAAGTTCTCTTTTTAAGAAAAATGTTTTAGATACTAAGTCTGCTTTTGATAAGAATTTTAAAGCCAAAGCAAGTTCTACAAATCCTAAAACAACTTTTACCGTATTCATCCATCCTCCTGATTTTGGAAGACTTTGTAATGCCTGCGGGAATAACGCCAATAATCCAAAAACAATAGCCCATGCAAGACCGAATCCTGCTAATGCAAACGTTAACAACATAGGGACGTTAGATGAGCCTGTAACCGCACTTCCTAATAAACTTCCCAAAATAGGACCAGTACAAGAGAAAGAAACAATTACGAGAGTTAATGCCATAAAGAAGATTCCGATGATACCACCAGCTTCCTCAGCTCTTGATGATTTATTGGCAATAGAGCTCGGTAATGTAATATCATAATATCCGAAGAAACTTCCGGCAAAGAATATAAATATAATGAAGAATACAATGTTCAGCCATACGCTCGTGGAGATTTCATTGAAGATATTTCCTGCTATTCCATCAATAATATGAAAAGGAATACTTAATAAAACAAAGATCAAAAGAATAAAGAAACCATAAATAAGAGCATCTCTTTTACCTTTTGCTTTATCCTTGCTTCCCTTAGTAAAGAATGAAACCGTAAGCGGAATCATAGGGAAAACACACGGTGTCAATAAGGCAATTAAACCACCGATGAAACCTAGGAAAAGATAAGTCCAGTAGTTTTCGTCTACCTTCGTAGTCGCTGTTCCGCAATCTGTCAGTGGATTTTTGAAGTCCAGTGTTTCGATTTTAAGCTGTTTAGGATCTAATTTTGATGCCTCTGAAATAGTAGCTTCTGTTTTTGCAGGATTTTCAGTAACGGTTTCAATAGTTTTTACAGAATCCTTTGCTGGCTCTGTAGTTTCTTCTGTTACGGCTTCCTCAGTAGCTCCTTTTGGAGTTACTTTTTGATTAAACTCCAAGGTATTCGGAGCAAGACAAACTCTGTCATCACAAGTTTGGTAAGTGATTTCAGAGGTGACATCTGCTGGTTTTGTAGGATCTTTTAACTTGAATTTTTGCTTGAATCCCGCGGAGTTAGAGTAGTAAACAATAGTTCCTCCAAATGCCTCAGAAAACTCTTCATGCTTTTTTCCAACCTCAGAAAACTTTCCTATCAGTTCAATATTCTTTCCTGTAACCTTGTACTCAGTAGGAATTCCCGTGTCTTCAGGAAGGTCTTTGGAATAAATGTGCCAGCCACTTTCCATGGTAGCATTCAAAACAGCTTCATACTGATTGTTGCCAAGGTCGTTGATGGTGAATTTAAACTTTACAGGATTTTTTATCTGTGCATTAATCCCTGTCGCTAAAAATAGTAGAATTAATAAAAACCAATTTCTAAATTTCATTTTTCGTTTCATTAAAAATTTTGAGAACACATTCTGTTTTCTCATCCTTTGCGTATCTTCTATCCTGTCTGAGTGGCAGTACTCCAAGTACGGAATTCTCACTGTCAGTCAGTATCCAAATTTTTTGCCTCGCTAAAATAGATAATTTTTCGTCCCTAAAAAATTTAGAAACTTTCTTTTTTCCCGAAAAACCAGTCGGGTAAAACTCATCTCCGTCCTGTTGTTTTCTCAAACGCAGAGGAAATTGAAGTTTTTGAGCATTGAAATCCCATTCAAAATCTTTATAGATTCCTTCAATGTCTTCAATAGCAGTCTGAATATTGATTGTAGTTAACTTTTGTGAAAAATTAAAATCATTGATCAATACAAATTCATTCCTGATTTCTTGGTTTTCATTTTTAAGAGTTAAGATCAATTCATCACGATTAACCACTAACTGATACTCTTTGGAAAAAAAAGTACTGTTGTTTTCAGCCTTAAAAATTTTGGGAATTTCTTCTTCCTGATTAAATCCGAATTTCTTTAAAATTTCAAACTTGACAAAATCGCTTTCCTGCTCTAGTTTTTCCTTTGATAAGATTTTATAGTCTTTGTTAAATACGGTAAGCTTATTTTCTATCTGCTGAATCTGTTCCTGAACAAAATCCTTGGTTTGATTCAGATATGAAGAGCTTTTTTTGAAATTTTCCAGAAAATGATCATTGGTTTCCAACAATTTTGGAACAATTTCATTTCTTATCTTGTTCCTAAGGTAATCACTCTTTTTATTGGAGATATCTTCCCTGAATTCAATATTATTTTCCTCTGCAAACTGATAGATTTCCTGTTTTGAGAAATGTAAAAGAGGACGGAGTATATTATTGTCATTGGCTGGGATTCCACTCAATCCGTTGATTCCTGCTGCTTTTGAGAGGTTAATGATGAATGTTTCCAACTGATCATTCAGATGGTGAGCGGTGACCAAGAATTCAAGTTGTTCCTTTTCCTGAATTTCTTTGAAAAATTTATACCTAAGCTCTCTTGCCCAAAGCTGAATAGAATGCTCTGGTTTTTTATCTTTTTCAGAGACTTCATACAAATGGAATTTTATATGATTTTTCTCACAAAAGTCCTGAACTACTTTTTGATCAAGATCTGAGTCTTCACCACGAAGTTTATAATTAATATGAGCAACCTGAAATTCGGTTTCTGAATTTTTAATATTATCTCTGAAATCCAGAAATAAAGAGGTTAGAATCATAGAGTCGGCTCCCCCGCTAACGGCAAGAAGATAACTTTGATTTTCCGGTTGAGAAACTAGATTTTCTAGTTGATTTTTAAAGCTTGATTTTTCCAACATATCTGTTGAGAATTTCTTTTATGCAAAGATAACCGATATAATTCAATTGAATTTCCCTAACTTTGAGTAGTCTAAAAAAGATTACTTATGAAGATTTTAAAAATTTTAGCGGTTTCTGCAATGGCGTTGGGGATGACATCTTGTGTGAGCAAGAAGCAGTATGATGCCCTGAGCACAAACTATAAGCAGTGTATTGAAAATATTGGAGAAAGACAAAGAGAAATTCAGGATTTGAAATCTCAGAATTCTGCATTGACGGGTGAAAATAATTTATTGAAAAGTCAACATGATGCTTTGAAATCATCACTTGACGCTTGTCTTTCAAATACAGGAAAAAGCTCTGCTAACATTGATAAACTTGTAGGAGAAATCAATGCTTCTAATTCATATATCAAGCAATTGATTTCAAATAATGCTAAAAATGACAGTTTAAACCTTGCTTTGTCTAACAAGCTGAAGAGATCTTTGGATAATGTATCAGATGAAGATGTACAGGTAAAAGTATTGAAAGGTGTAGTAATGATCTCCCTTTCTGATAAAATGTTATACAAAACTGGAGATTACAATATTTTACCAGCTGCTCAGGAAGTACTAGGTAAAGTAGCTAAAGTAATCAATGATTACGATAAATATTCTGTCTTGATTGAAGGGAATACGGATAATGCTCCATTGAATTCAGTAAATCTACCGAGAGACAACTGGGATCTTTCTGCATTGAGAGGTACTTCTGTTGCTAAGGTTCTTCAGACACAGTTTGGAGTAGATCCGGCAAGAATTACAGCAGGTGGACGTTCTGAATATAATCCTAAAGCTACTAATATGAGTGTATCTGGTAGAGGAGAAAACAGAAGAACGGAAATTATCATTATGCCTAAACTGGATGAGTTTATGAAGCTGATGGATATTGCTCCAGCAAAGAAATAATTTATAAACTATACATAAAAAAATCCCGAAGAAATTCGGGATTTTTTTTTAATCAAATTAATTCTTCTTTCTTTAAAAGGGAAATAATTCGTTGCAAAAATGAATTGGATATTTCAGTCTTGGGTTTTCTTGCAGAAGAGCGCGTTTTACCTTTCGATAAGACGGCTTTTTGATTCTCATGGTTAATTGATTTTTCTCCTGCAATCATTTTGTTTCTCTTAGTGTTTTTACCCCTCTGATGTCTTTGCAAATTTATTACTAATACCCCGCAAATGGTATCCGTATTTTCCCGGTATTTCACATGAGGTTTTCCCCATTTTATAATTTAAATTTTGATTCTTGTATTAATAATTTATCTGTTTAAAGTAATTTGATTGATAAATTATTGTGTATATTTAATTCTCCATAAAAGGAAATAAATACAAAGAGGTCTCCGAAAATCTTATAGAGTAGGAAAACAAATCAAAATTATTACTATGAAAAATTTAACGAAACTTTCAAGAGGGCAAATGAAAAATGTACAAGGTGCTTCTCTAGACTGCAATCCTCAGATTATTTGTCAAAGAACAAGTGATTGCTGCCCGGGATGGGTATGTGGTACAAAAGGAGAGTATTGCATCGCTTACTAATTACTTTTTCTACATACAAGCAGATTGTCTTAAGAGAGGAATTCATTTCTCTCTTTTTTTGCCAAGTAGGGTAAAGATAAGGTGGTTAAAAGAAGTTTTAAAATGCGTAAATTTGTTTAAATAAAAAAAGATATGAGTTTTTTTGAAGAAAAGAATCCTGAAATGGATAGATATTTGGAGGCGCACGCTTCCTCAGAATCTGAAATTCTGAAAAAACTGAGAAGAGAAACCTATCAGAAAACAACACAACCCCATATGATCTCCGGATATCAGCAGGGAAGACTGTTAACGATCATTTCTCAAATGATGCAGCCTAAAAATGTACTGGAGATAGGAACTTTTACAGGGTATGCTACCTTGTGTCTTGCTTCTGGATTGGCAAAAGGCGGAAAAATTACGACTTTAGATGTCAATGAAGACCTTGCTTATCTGCCGAAGAAATACTTTGAATCCAGTGAATATGCCGATCAAATTGATTTCAGGCTTCAGGATGCAAAAGAGTATTTAAAGGAAACAGATGAGGTTTTTGATTTAATTTTTGTAGATGCTGACAAGGAAAACTATGCAGAATATTTCAGGTTAATAAAATCACATACAAAATCAGGGACGGTAGTGATGTTTGATAATGTTCTTTGGTACGGAAAAGTACTGGAGGAAAATCCAAAGTTAAAATCTACCCAATCTATCCAGGAATTGAATGATTTAGCAGCAAAAGACGACGATTTTGAAAATCTTATTCTACCTTTGCGGGATGGAGTAAATTTTCTGAGAAGAAAATAATTAAAGATTAAGAGATTTGGGAATTAAGATATATTATGATTTCCAAATCTTTTAGTTTCCTAATTTCTAAATAAATAAGATGAATAAAGGAATTTGTAATGTTACAGTAGCGCCGGTTCGTGCAGAAGGATCTGACAGAGCGGAAATTGTTACTGAAATATTGTTTGGAGAAAGTGCAGATATTTTAGAGGTTAATAAAAACTGGACTAAAATAAAAATGCATTATGACGGCTATGAAGGATGGATGGATACTAAACAGATCAAGCATGTAACGGATGAAGAACTTGCTAGCAGAAAAGTGACTCTCGTAACGGAGGATTTTTCTTCAGTATTGATGAATGATGGTAAAACGTTGCTTTCCATGGGTTCTGAAGTGGAGTTTCCTGTAGTCGCGTCAAGAAGAAGTCATGATGTAAGAGAAAGTATAGCACTCACAGCAAAAGAATTCCTTAATGTACCTTATTTATGGGGTGGTAAAAGCTTTTTTGCCGTAGACTGCTCCGGATTTACTCAGTTGGTATATAAAATACACAACATTAAACTACCTAGAGATTCTTCACAACAGGCTGAAGTGGGAGAGGCGCTTACTTTTGTGGAAGAAACACAACCTGGTGACCTTGCCTTCTTCGAAAACGCTGAAGGGAAAATTATTCACGTAGGAATTATGCTGGATAATCAAAAGATCATTCATGCATCAGGAAAGGTAAGAATTGATACTTTGGACTCTACAGGAATCTTTAATCAGGAAATGAATAAACATACTCATAAATTAAGAGTCCTTAAAAAGATTATTTAAAATATGAAAACTTCCGGTTTATTATTAATTGTAAATACTCTATTGCTCATTGTTATATGGGGTTTTACTGGATTTAAATACGCCGGATTACCTGAAATGATTCCTACTCATTTTGACTTTCACGGAAATGTAGATGGAGAATCTGGAAAGCAGACTATTTGGGTATTGCCATGTATTGCTACTTTTATCCATTTTCTGTTTATAAGAGCAACAAGAAACCCCAATTCACCATTATTAAATATTCCTGATAGTTTTCGTCGCTCGAAATTCCATAAGTTGTATATTTTTTCTTTACAACTTCCTGTAATGATCCTGTTTTTGGATATTATTGTTGAAAGTATCCGTATTGCAGAAGGAAAACAAAAAGAGCTTAGCAATACCGTTTTCTTTATTGTGGGATTAATGTTTGCAGTGATTGGGATAGGTCTTATAAAGTCTATTCGTGAAAGTTCCAGAAAACCTAATGATTAAATCAATCAGAAATTGAATTTATTATATAATATATTTGTCAGTCTTCTCATTTTTTGGATGAAGGTATTTTCATTGTTTAATGATAAAACTAAAAAGGGCGTCGAAGGAAGGAGGCAGTCCCTCGATAAAGTGAAATCTGCTTTTTCAAAAACGGATAAAGTTATTTGGATGCATGCTGCTAGTTTAGGAGAATATGAACAAGGTCTTCCTGTTCTAGAAAAGCTTAAAGAGAGATTTTCCGATCATAAAATTCTGGTAACATTCTTCTCTCCTTCAGGTTATGAAAATGTTGTTAAAAAGAAACATATTGCTGATGTAATCTGTTATCTCCCATTTGATAAAAAGACTACTGTAAAAGAATTTGTGTCACATTTTGATGTTAAACTATTTTTTACGGTTAAGTATGATTATTGGTATAATTTACTTACAGAACTTAAGGAGAAAGACGTTAAAATCTATGTGATTTCAGCCTTGTTCTACGAAAGTCAATCCTTTTTTACTTCTTACGGAAAATGGTTTGTGAAACAGCTACAAAGAAATGTAGACTGGTTTTTTCATCAGACACCATTTTCTCTTGCACTGGCAAAAAGTGTAGGACTGGTAAAGTCATCGGTGACGGGAGATACGAGGTTTGATAGAGTAAAACAGCTTCAGATTCGTGATAACCATGTAGATTATATTACAGATTTTATTAATGGTAATAAAGCTGTCGTGTTTGGCAGTTCATGGCAGGCTGAAGAGAAGATCGCGGAGATGGTTTCCCGAAAAAACAGCGCAATTAAAATAATTATTGCACCTCATGATCTTAAAAGAGTAGAGCATCTGAAAAATATTTTCCCCGATGCTCTATTGTACAGTGAATTGAAAGATTTTCAACCTTCAGTTTTTAATTCTCAACTTCTGATTATAGACAGCATAGGATTACTTTCAAAGCTATATTCTTACGCAGATATTGCTGTTGTAGGCGGTGGTTTTCATAGCGCCGGATTGCATAATATTCTGGAGGCTGCAACGTTTGGAGTTCCGGTGATCTTTGGTAATCATTATAAAAAGAACCCTGAAGCAGATGATCTTATTGCCGGAAATGGCGGTAAGTCTTTTGCAGATGAACATGAGGCGGCAGAATTTGTTTTATTTCTGGCAAATGAAGATAATGAGGAAGAGCTTGTCACAATGTCTCAGAATGCTAAGAATTTCATTGATGAGAAGCCCAATTCTACAGAAATGATTTTACAGAAAATTTTATCTTAAAAATCCCTGGCTTTTAATCTCCTTCATTGTCTGTTCAATATTATCTGGAATATTATCACATTCAAGCCAATTAAGATCTAATCCGTTATTAATACACAGTTTTTGAAGATAATTGTTCTCAGAAATTTTGTTTTGAGTTTCTCTGAAAAGCTCATCAATTTCCATCCAGTAATCTTCATCTAACTTCTTTACTAAGATCAATGATTTAAAAATCTTATTGATGATATAAAGGTAAAGCTTATATACATTATCAAACCTCTGTCTGCTAAGATCATTATTGTAATCTAAAATCTTATTGATCATCAGAAGATTCAGAGAAACATCTCCGAACTTGTCTGTTGTTATTTTTACGTGTTCCGTAATCTCAGCGCTTATTTTTCGGACTATAGTCAGAAAATATTTTGCATTTCCAATATACTTTGATGCTAAAAGAATTTTCTCTTCTACATTTTCTTCCATTGCATTTCTCTTATCATCGGTAGTTTCCGGATCAATAAGTTCAAAATACAGTTTTTTGGAAAGTAATTTATCCTTTCTCAGGAGTCTGAAGATCAGTTTATCCTTTTCAGTACTTGAAAAAGCACTCAAAGCTGCTTTAAACTCTTTTGAATACTCCATTAATTGAATATTTTTGAATATTTCATGAATCCGTTTAGTGCCCAATTAGCCGTGTAATAAAGTGATTTCAGTGTAGAGAATCCCATGAAGTCCTTATATACCAAGTATTGGTCTTTAATAATGTTTTTCTTTTTTCTGGAAACGCTGTTTTCGCGCATTCTGTACTTTGCCATTGTTTTATTAATAGGCATTCCTTCGGGGATTACTTTTAATAGGTTTAACCACATCACGTGGTCTTCACGTTTACTTTTTACAGGAAATAAAAACTTTCCGACCCTTTTGGTGTCATACATGGTGGAAACAGGGGCAAGACGGCAAGTCTTTAACAGGTTAGAGAATGTAACGACTTTATCCGCAAGAAAATCCTTAAGAATAGGCTGAAGCTGTTCATTACATCTTGAGTAATTACAATAGACAAGCTCAACCTGATGTTCTTCCATGTAACCTGTCATTGTTTCAATATATTCGGGATACCAATAATCATCCGAATCCAGAAAGGCTATATATCTTCCCTGGGCTCTTTCAAGACTTTTGTTTCTTGCATTTCCTGCACCTCCATTTTTCTCCAGCACATGAAGTTTTATCCTGGGGTCATTATATTTTTTGATGATTTCAACCGTGTTGTCCTTTGAAAGATCATCAGTGATCAGCCATTCCCAGTTTTCATAGGTTTGGTTCAGGACAGATGCTATCGTTTCTTCGATAAATTCTGCAGAATTATAACAGGGGGTGATGATGGAAACAAGGTCTTTCATTCGTGCGTTAAAATATATTTAAAATTATAAAAATCTTTTTTCATAAAGATGCCATGAAGCAATTCCTACACCAATTACTACAATCATACACACAAATCCCATGAAGAAAGGGTTGTAATTGGCAAAAAGCCCCAATGTAGCAAACACTCTGATGATGGGGAAGTGGAAGATATAAATTCCATAAGTGAAGTCTCCGTATTTTCCAAAATTATTCAGAAACTTAAATGAATAAGCAATATACAGAACAATAATGCTGATCATGATCGGAGAGAATAGTTTAATCTTTAAAATAAGATCCAGCCATACGGTGACAATAGCAATGATAAAAAGAATGTTCTTATGCTTAATAAATTTATCAAAATTAAAATACAGAAGCATTCCCCCAATGAAATAACATAGAGATCCGGGAAGTTGTCTTGAAATGGAAGCCTTTCCTGCCATTTCAAAATAATTGAGGAAAACCAATGAAAGAAAATATAATACAATCAGGCTGATGTTTCTGTATTTGTTATTTTTTCCAAATAATAAAAACATTAAAGGAACTGCCATATAGAAACACATTTCTATTTTCAATGTCCATAAAGCTCCGTTTACTGCTTGGTTACCAAATACTCCGGGTAGCCACGGAGCTTTAAAATTCAGAAATAGTGAATTCCAGAACAGGTATTTATACACCTGAGTGTTACTAAAGTATTCAGAAAAAGAAATAGTGCTGACTAAACTCAGCAGAATGGCGCAAAGAAAAACAACGAGCAGATAAGCGGGAACAATTCTGTTGAATCTTTTTTTTGCATAGCTTTTAAGGCTGGAAGATCTCTCATAACTCCTGGCAATCAGGAACCCACTTACAACGAAAAACGAAAAAACGGCAACTTCTACTGGGCTGTGCGTAAGAATAGTAAGCTGATCGGAGCCACTTAGTGCTCCCAAATGTCCTACAAAGACAATGAAGGCGAGGAGAACGCGGATGAAGTCAAAATTGTTTTTCGCTATATTTTGCATTTTTTTTCTTTCCTACAAAAATAACTTTTTTAATAAAATATAGTCTAATTGGACTATTCAATATTTGTTAAATAAAGGCAATATGGGCTCTTACTGTTTTAAAATATATATAAATAAAAGCTGATAAAATAATTTTTCACAAAAAATGGTGATATAAATCAAAAAAATTATAATTTTAGCGCTTGAAAAAATTAATCTATGAAGAAATTAGCACTACTGTTTTCAGGTTTATCATTATTGGTAGCCTCCGGATGCTCTACAAGTAACGATTTTGTCCAGGAAGCTCCACTTATTGGGCTTTGGAAACCGATAAAAGAAGTCGTAACTGTTGTAAAAGTAGATGAACAACCGGTTTCGGATGTGATTACTTATACAGATTGTCAGATGATGTCCAGATGGTGGTTCAGTAATGAAACTACAGGAAAGAGAATAGATGTGAAAGATCCTGCTGTTCCCGGTCCTTGTGATATTCAGCCGGATAGCAATTTCACCTACTCTTATGATAAAGATAGTAAAGCGGTAGTGATGAAAGTTCAGGGAACTGTAGAGCCTGTAAGTGCAAAAGTTGTTTCATTGGATGAAACTACCCTCAATCTGGCGATCAGAGAAGAAACCCAGGATCCGACTGTATTCAAAACAAGAACCTATACTTTTAAAAGAGTAAATCCTCAGCAGTAATAAGTGTACTTCAAGATATAAAAACAGGTCTCATCTTCGGGTGAGACTTTTTTTGTTAAGTAGTAAATTATAATTCATCATAAATTAAATTTTTATTTCTTTTAAAATCATTAATTTTGTGAATCTTGTTAAAAGAAAAACAATTAAATATTTAAAGTCTAACATATAATATATATATCAAGTGTTTTACGATCATCAGCAGATAGAAAAAAAGTGGCAGAAATACTGGGAGGAAAATCAAACCTATAAAACTTCCAATAACACAGATAAACCAAAATTTTATGTACTCGATATGTTTCCGTACCCATCAGGAGCGGGACTTCACGTAGGGCATCCACTGGGATACATTGCGTCAGACATCTATGCGAGATATAAAAGACACCAAGGGTTTAATGTGCTCCACCCGGTAGGATATGACAGCTTCGGGCTTCCTGCTGAACAGTATGCGATCCAGACAGGACAGCATCCGGCAATCACTACAGAACAAAATATCAACAGATACGAAGAGCAATTAAGAAAAATCGGGTTCTCTTTCGACTGGAGCAGAGAACTGAGAACTTCTGATGCTTCTTATTATAAATGGACACAATGGATCTTCATTGAGCTATATCATTCTTGGTATAATAAAAATACAGATAAGGCAGAATCTATTGAAACTTTGATCAAACATTTTGAAGAAAAAGGAACAGAAGGATTAAATGCCAATCAAAACGACGAATTAAATTTTACAGCAGAAGAGTGGGCTAACGCTTCAGCTATTGATAAAGAAGATATTCTTTTAAATTACCGTTTAGCTTACAGAGCTGAAACTACAGTGAACTGGTGCCCGGCACTAGGAACCGTTTTGGCAAATGATGAGATAAAAGACGGGAAATCTGAAAGAGGAGGATTCCCTGTATTCCAAAAGAAAATGATGCAGTGGAGTATGAGAATTTCTGCATACTCTGAAAGATTATTACAAGGTCTTTCTACATTAGACTGGCCACAGCCTTTGAAAGATTCTCAGGAATACTGGATCGGAAAATCTCAGGGAGCACAGGTTCAGTTCCAGGTAGAAGGTCATGATGAGGTTGTTGAAGTTTTCACAACAAGACCTGATACGATCTTTGGGGCAACCTTTATGGTACTGGCTCCGGAAAACCCATTAGTAGATACTATTACTACAGATGCTCAGAAAGTAGAAGTAGATACTTATATAGAAGAAACTTCCAAAAAATCCGAAAGAGACAGAATGTCTGACGTGAAAAACGTGAGTGGAGCTTTCACAGGAAGTTATGCGATCAATCCTTTCAGTGGAGAGAAAATGCCGATCTATATTTCAGATTATGTATTGATGGGATACGGAACAGGAGCTGTAATGGCTGTTCCTGCACATGACGAACGTGACCACAGATTTGCAAAGAAATTTAATTTAGAAATTAAAAAAGTAGTAGCTACAGAAGAAGACGTTCAGGAAAAAGCTTTTGACTCTAAAGACTCTGTTTGTGTAAACTCTGATTTCTTAAACGGATTAAATTATAATGATGCAAAATCAAAAATAATTACTGAGATTGAAACTAAGGGAATCGGTCACGGAACTACGAACTACAGACAACGTGATGCTATTTTCTCCAGACAACGTTATTGGGGAGAACCAGTTCCTGTATATTATAAGGAAGGGATGCCATATACGTTGCCAGTTTCTGCTTTACCATTGGAACTTCCTGAAGTTGAAAAATACTTACCTACAGAAGATGGAGATCCACCATTAGGAAATGCTAAAACATTTGCTTGGGATGAGGCAAACCAGAAAGTAGTAGCTACAGATTTAATTGATGATACAACAGTATTCCCATTAGAATTATCTACAATGCCGGGTTGGGCAGGAAGCTCATGGTATTTCCTTAGATATATGGATTCTCATAATGAAGGAGAATTCTGTGCAAAAGACCTTTCAGACTATTGGGGACAAGTCGACTTATATATAGGAGGTAGCGAGCATGCAACCGGACACTTATTATATTCACGTTTCTGGAATATGTTCTTAAAAGACAGAGGATACATCAATCATGATGAACCTTTCCAGAAATTGATCAACCAAGGGATGATCTTAGGGATGAGTGCATTTGTTTACAGAATTGACGGTACTAACCAATATGTATCTAAAAATCTTGCCAACGAATATCAGACTCAGCAGATTCACGTAGACGTATCCTTATTAAAAGGAACATCGGATGAATTGGATACTGAAGCTTTCAAAGCTTGGAGACCAGATTATGCAGATGCAGAATTTATTTTAGAAGATGGAAAATACATCACAGACCGTGAAGTAGAAAAAATGTCGAAGTCTAAATATAATGTTGTAAACCCTGATGATATCTGTGAAGAATACGGAGCAGACGGATTAAGATTATACGAAATGTTCTTAGGACCATTAGAGCAATCTAAGCCTTGGAATACACAAGGTCTTAGTGGAGTATATGGTTTCCTTAAGAAATTCTGGAACCTGTATTTTAATGGAGACGTATTTGAAGTTTCTGAAGAAGAACCTACAAAAGCAGAATATAAAGTATTACATACCTTAATAAAGAAAGTAGTTTACGATATTGAGAACTTCTCTTTCAATACTTCAGTATCATCATTTATGATCGCTGTAAACGAACTTCAAAAATTAAAATGTAACAAACGCAATATTTTAGAGCCGTTAGCCGTTATCATTTCTCCATATGCGCCTCACATCTGTGAAGAACTGTGGAGTTTATTAGGGCACGATACATCTATTGAATTTGAGAAATTCCCGGTGTTGAATGAAGAATATTTAGTAGAAGACGAAATTGAATATCCGGTAAGCGTAAATGGTAAAATGAAGTTCAAAATTTCGCTTTCAGCTCAATTATCTGCTAAGGAGGTAGAAGATTTGGTGATTTCTAATGAGAAAATGCAACAGATTTTGGAGGGTAAAACCCCTAAAAAAATCATTGTAGTCCCTCACCGTATTGTGAATATCGTAATTTAAAAAAAAATTAACATTGGGAAATTAAAAAAAATGAAGGTCTTATTTTTTTGATTTTTTAACTCAAATGTTAAATTTGAAAAAAATAAATAAAATATTTGCGAATAATTATAATATCAAAATCGTATTAAATTTTCTTTATTAAAAAAAAGCAAAATGTTTAATTCAGACTCTTGCATTTTAATTAATTTTGCCTTTAATTTACACCCTGTAAAATTTTAAAACAATATAATTTAGTTAAATATGGAAATGAATGTTTCAAAAAATGATGAGCAAGTAGTTGCTAGAAAGGCAGGAGGTTTAAATCCAGCTGTTATTATTCCTATTCTATTTGCTATAGGAGTATGTATTTATTTATTCGTTCTTGGTAGCCCAGGAAACTTTAAAGACGCAGACAAACTAGGAAGCGGATCTGTAGCTTTTTCAAGTATTGAAGGTAAAGACATTCACCCAGAGTCGTTTTTAGGTATTATCTACAAAGGAGGGATTATCGTACCAATCTTGATTACTTTCATGATTACTGTAATCGTTTTCTCTTTTGAAAGATATTTCGTTTTAGGGAAAGCTGCTGGAAAAGGAAACTTAGACAACTTCGTTGTACAAGTAAGAAGCTTACTAAACCAAAACAAAATTGACGAAGCTATCGAAGAGTGTGACAGACAACAAGGTTCTGTAGGTAACGTAGTAAAAGAAGGTCTTACTACTTACAAAGCACTTTCTCACGATACTACTTTAAATAAAGAGCAAAAAATGGTAGCGCTTAACAAAGCTATCGAAGAAGCTACAACTCTTGAGATGCCAATGCTTGAGAAAAACATGATGATCCTTTCTACTTTAGGTACAGTTGCAACGTTAGTAGCTCTACTTGGAACGGTAATCGGGATGATCAAGGCATTCTTCGCGTTAGGTTCAGGAGGTGGTACTCCAGATGCTGCTGCTCTATCTACAGGTATCTCTGAAGCCTTGATCAACACGGCATTAGGTATTGGTACTTCAGCTATCGCTATTATCCTTTATAACTTCTTTACTTCTAAAATTGATGGATTAACTTACAAGATCGACGAGATCTCTATGAGTATCCAACAATCTTTCGCTGAATTCAACTAAGAATTAGCAAGAAATTTGCATTAGCAATTAAAAGAAGTTTAATTAAAAATATTTTATAATAATGGCGAGAGTCAAACCAAAAAGACATGGAGTAATTACGGACATGACTGCAATGTGTGACGTTGCGTTCCTACTCCTTACGTTCTTTATCTTGACCACTCAGTTTAAAAAACCTGACGTGGAGCAGATCAAACCGCCATCTTCAATTTCGGAAAAATTGCTTCCTGATGCTAGTTTAATGACTATCAACGCTACTCCGGACGGAAAATTCTATTTCCAGCCAGTAGAAAACGCATCAGAAAGAGTTGCTCTTTTGGAAAAAATGGGACAAAAGTATGGAATTACTTTTGACAACAACCAAAAAGCTGCTTTCCAGAAAGTTCAGGCAATTGGAGTTCCAATGAACCAACTTAAAGGTTACTTGGATATGTCTGGAGATGAGCAGAAAAATTATAAGAGTCCTACAGGTATTCCTATGGACAGTACAAATAAGCAATTAATTGATTGGGTAAAAGAAAGTTTGAGCGTTAACCCTGACTACAAGTTAGCTATTAAAGGTGACGTTACTACTCAGTACCCTAAAGTTAAAAGCCTGTTTGAAGGTTTAAGAGATATTGATTTTCTTAAATTTTGGTTGATTACATCACAAGAAGGTAAACCTAACGAATAATATCGATAGAAATGGCAGAAGTACAAGTACAAGAAAAAGGCGGCAAGGGCGGCAAGGTCCGTTCCAAGAAGCAGAGTACCAGAGTCGATATGACTCCGATGGTGGACTTAGGTTTCCTATTGATTACCTTCTTTATGTTCACAACTACATTCAGTAAACCGAATGTTATGGATTTGGGTCTTCCGGCTAAACCAAAGGATAATATGCCGAAGCCACCTCCAACAGAAATTAAACTTTCTAACTCAATTTCTATCTTATTAGGAAAAGACAATAGAGTATTTTGGCACCAGCAGGATGCAACTTCCTTGAATGACCAGACTCTTATGGAAACTACTCTTGATAGAGAAGGAATCAGAAAAGTAATTCAGCAAGCAAAATCTAGAGCAGCAGATCAAAGTAAATTTACCGTGATCATTAAGCCAACTGATGATGCTGTATATAAGAACTTTGTAGATATTCTTGATGAAATGGCAATTACTAAGAGTGAGCAGTACGGTGTTACTGATATCAAGCCTTGGGAAAAAGCTGTTTATGAGAAGAAAGTAGGAGGTGCTGCTGCACCAGCTGCTACAAAGTAATTTAACCATAAAATTGTTATACTAATCTATGGCAGATGAAAATGTATACGGTCAGAAGCTTTCTTTAGACGAGATCGTATTTGAAAATAGAAACAAGGAATATGGTGCCTATGATCTTAGACATCAGTATCCGAGACTTTTAACAAAGTCTTTTATCATCGGAACAGCTTTATTCCTTTTGGCAGCTTTGTCTCCGTTCATCTATCTTACGATTAAAAATCTTACAGCTCCGCCTAAGCAAGAAGTAAAGGCAGATCTAGTAGATATTATCGAAGAAGATCCGATTATCGAGCAGCCTAAAGAGGAAGAACCACCTCCACCACCTCCACCTCCAAAAGAAGAGGAGAAAATTGAGGTGATTCAGAACGTAGTTCCTGAGCCTGTAAAAGCTCCGAAAATTGAAACTCCACCACCACCGATCTCTAAGCAGTTGGAAACTACAACTGGTTTACAGAATCAGGAGGGGGTAAAAGCTCCGGCTTACACACCACCACCGCCACCACCATCTACAGGTACTAAAGCTAGTACAGTAGAAGTGAAAGCGAATAACCCTAACGAAATCTACAAAGATGTAGACCAGTCAGCAGAATATCCTGGAGGTATGGGTGCGTTGAGAAAATTCTTAGGTGATAACTTCGATACTTCCCTAATGGAAGGAGGTGAAGGTACCCTTAAGACTAAACTTAAGTTCGTTGTAGAAAAAGACGGAACTGTTTCTAATGTTACGATTGAAGAGAAATCTCCAAACGGCGACTTCAACAGTGAAGCAATGCGTGTAGTTAAGAAACTTAAAAAGTGGACTCCTGCTAAGAGAAATGGAGAAAGCGTAAGATCTTACTATAGCGTACCATTTACTATGAACTTTGAATAAGACTTATTTATTCAAATTATAAATAAAAAGAGAAGCAGTTATGCTTCTCTTTTTTATTTTTTTTGGTATTTTTGTTACATGATGTTCAATTGGTTATCTCTCGTTACGGGATTGTTTTATATCGTTTTAGGAATTGTAGTAATTATCTATAAATTCTTCTTTACCATTTTGGAACCTGGTGTGGCTTACGCAATGGGTGGACTTTTAATTGTATATGGTATTTTTAGAATCTATAGAGCAGTTGCTAAAATCAAAAAATCGAAAGATGAAGAATAGTTTTAAAATTGCACTTGTCTTTATAATAAGTATTATCGTTACAGGATGCAAAAAAGAAGAAAAGACACCTTCTTATTACAAAGGAGATCTTACGATTTTTACTGACGAATCCTTTCAAAGTGTTACAGAAGCGCTAGCTGATGGTTATATGATCAACTATCCGGAAACACATATTAAAGTAGAGACTAAGAAAGAAGATTTAGGACTCCTTGATCTTTTAAAAGGAAATGCTAAGGTTGTTGTGATGTCCAGAAACCTTAATCCCGAAGAAATCAAAACTTACGAAGAAAGAACAGACTTGAAGTTTCTTCCTGCTAAATTTGCTGCAGACGCTGTAGTTTTTGTAGTTCCAAAAGACTCTCCTAAGGAAAGTATTACGATGGAAGAAATTAATAATGGGCTTTCATCAGATAATAAAGATTTTATTTTTGATGGAACAAATTCCAGTAATCTGAACTTTGTAGCAGAAAAATTAAAAAAGCAACCGAAAGACCTTAAATTTTCCATTATTCCGGGAAATCAGAAGATTGTAGAGGAATTAGGAAAATATCCTGATAAAATTGGAGTTATAGGACTTAATACATTCAGTCGTCCCTACGATAAAAATTCCGAAAAACTGAGAGATATGGTAAAGATTCTTCCTGTAGTAAACAATGGAAAATCATACACTGCAGATTTCGAAGGACTTCGTAGTATGGAATATCCGTTTACAAGAGTGCTTTATTTCCTTGCCAATGAAGGAAACTTCAATATCGCTAACGGATTTATCAGATTCTCATGTACTCACTTAGGACAAAAAATTGTTCAAAAAGAAGGTCTGCAGCCCTATAATATCTACAAGAGAGAAGTGCAGATGCGTTAATAAATTATTAAACTCACAATTTATCTCCACTAAAATTAATATTTTGGTCTGAAAATTGTGTAGAATATAACTCAATTATTAGAAAATATAAAATGAAAGATATAATGAATATGAATGTAAAGAAGATTGCTTTTGGAGCAGCTGTGGTATTTTTTACCGGTTTCGCCTCTGCACAGACATTGCAGGATGGTATTAATAGTATAGACAGTGATAAATTTGCTCAGGCAAAGACTAACTTCACTGATATGATCGCTAAAGAGCCTACTGCTGAAAACTACTTCTATTTAGGAAATACTTTCTTAAAGCAAGGAGAACCTGATTATGCTAAAGCCACTGAAAATTTCAACAAAGGTTTAGCAGCAGATGGAAAAAGCTATCTTAATAAAATTGGTTTAGCTACTGTAAAACTAGGTAAAGGTGATAAAAATGCTGTAGCTGAAATTCAGAAAGTAGTTACTGATTCAAGAGAAAAAGACGCTGAAGTATTGTTCAGAGCTGCTGAAGCTTTGACTTTATTTGAGAAAAACAGTTCACCTGACTTAGCTATCCAGTTCTTAACTAAAGCAATTGAAAAAGCTGAGAAAAAAGGAGTTCCTGCACATTACTATTATACATTAGGAGATGCTTACAGATTGAAAAGAGCTCCGGGAGAGGCTATGTCTGCTTATGACAAAGCATTGCCTGTAGCTAAAAATAAAGCTTCTGTATACACAAGAATGGCTACACTATGGATGGCTGCTCAGGTATGGCAGAAAGCTAAGGAAAGTGTAGATAAAGCGATTGCTGTAGACCCTACTTATGCGCCTGCATATAAAGCATTAGCTGGTTATGACATTAGATACCAACAAAATGCTAAGGCTACACAAGACCTTATCAACTATACAAAGTATGCTGATGAGGATCCATATACTCAATTAGAAATTGCAAAATTATACTTCACAAACGAAGATTATGCAAATTCTAAAACTGTATTAGATAAGATTTTTGATAAAATTGATGACCCTATTAAGTTCAAATTAAGAGCTTATCAGGCATATGCAGACAAAAACTATACTGATGCAAAACAAAACATGGACACTTTCGTTTCGCAGGCTGAAAAAACAAGAATCCAGCCAGCTGACCAAGGTTTACAAGGACTTATTGCTGCCGGATTAGCTAAAGACGAAAAAGATGCTGCTAAGAAATCAGCTTTAACTACTGAATCTCAACAAAAGATCGCTATTGCAAAAGCTGCAAAAGACGAAACAATGAAGTGGGATCTTGAATTAGCTAACATCGCAGGAGGTGGTGGTGCTTCTCAAGCAGAAGCAGATAAAGGACCTACTAACCCTGCTATTGATGCATTGAAAAAACAAGTTGCTGCTAACAGCCAGGATTCAGATGCTTTATTCAAGTTAGCTACAGCTTATCAGGATGTTAAAAACTGGAATGGAGCTATCCTTACATGGCAAAAAATGTCAGCTCTTCTTCCTGATTGGGCTCCTGCTTATTACAGTCAGGGATATTCTTACCAACAGGCAGGAAATAACGAAGCTGCAAAATTAGCTTACGAAAAATTCATCAGTACTGTAAAACCAGCTGATCAGGAAGCTAACAAGCAGACTCTAGCTTATGCTTACTTCGCAGTTGCTTATATGAACAAAGATTCTGATTTAGCAAAAGCTAAAGATTATGTTGCAAAATCTTTACAGTTAGATCCTACTTACCAGGATGCTGTAAAATTAAATGCAGAGATCAACAAATAATTTAAAATTTAAATTATAAATATTAAAACTTCCCATTCGTAATGTTTGGGAAGTTTTTATTTTAAACCTTATCTTTGATTATATGAAAACTGATATACTTGCTTTTGGAGCACATCCTGACGATGTAGAATTAGGATGTGGAGGAACTATTGCTAAAATGGTTTCAGAAGGAAAAAAATGTGTAGTGGTAGACCTTACCAGAGGAGAGCTTGGTACAAGAGGAACTGATGAGACAAGAAAAGTAGAAGCGGCTGATGCGGCAAAGATTCTCGGACTTTCCGCAAGAGAGAATCTGGGAATGAAAGATGGCTTCCTTGTAAATTCCGAAGAGTATCAAATGAGGATCGTAAAAATGATTCGCAAATACCGTCCGGAAATCGTCTTAGCCAATGCAATTGATGATAGACATCCAGATCATGCGAAAGGGGCGAAATTAGTATCCGATGCGTGCTTTTTGTCTGGGCTGAGAAAAATTGAAACTGTTTTAGAGGGAGAGGCTCAGGAAGTATGGAGACCCAAACATGTTTTTCATTATATTCAGTGGAAAGATATTAAACCGGAGTTCGTTATTGACATCTCAGAATTTCTTGACAAGAAGATTGCATCATGTATGGCTTATAAAACTCAATTTTATGACCCAACTTCTAAGGAACCTGAAACTCCAATTACCACAAAAGACTTTTATGAGAGCTTAACGTACCGTGCTCAGGATTTAGGGCGATTATCGGGAGTTGCTTATGCTGAGGGATTTACGTCAGAAAGATTAATTTCTTTGAAAAATTTTGATGGAATTGTTTGGTAGTTGAGGAATTTGTCCTATATTTGCACTCAGAAAACGGTGATTGTAGCTCAGTTGGTTAGAGCGTCGGATTGTGGTTCCGAAGGTCGGGGGTTCGAGACCCCTCATTCACCCAAAGAAAGTACACTTTTTGAAAGTGTACTTTTTTATTTTATTTCAATCTCAGGAAAAAATATATATCCTCTTTTATACTTTTCCAGATTATTTTTTATTGCTTTTTATTTGTATATCCTTTGTTGACACTAAAAACGGTAAAAATTGTTTCAATTATAGATTCTGCTGATTATTTAATATTCTGTTTGTTGATTATAATAACAACGTAAAATTAATTTCACTGTTTCTTATTGCTAACCATTCTTGATATTCATCATAAAACCTCAATTTGATCCATTAACAGGCGAAAAATTTCCTATATTTAACTGCACTAAGTTCAAATATGGAAATAAAAGTCACTGTAAAGCAGTTGGGGAGGAAACATCCTGTTCTTTCTGAGCAAAAAATTGAAATCAATTTCGAAGATTCAATCATCTCTTTAGAAAATTTATTAAAGCTAATCGTTCAGCAGCAGGTTGAGGCATTTAATGCAAAATCATTTGAGCTGGAAGATGAAGACTATACTAAAATCCCAACAGATAATTATCTTAATATCCTTACAGATACGGGTAAAGTTGGTTTCGGAAGTATTTATAATCTTAAAAAAGCTGACATTAAAAAAGCACAGGATAATGTTATTCTGGCTTTTGAAGATGGAATGTTTGCTGTTTTTTACAATGATGAGCAGCTCGAAGACCTTACCCAAATAATCGATCTGAATTTACAACACACCTTTACCTTTATAAGGCTCACCTTTCTGGCAGGGAGTTATTGGTAATCAAATTATACTAACAAACAAAATACATGGAAATCACAAAAAAATTAGAATCGAAAAAACTTGTCAAAAACTTTTACGAAAAGCAACGAAAGGATCTATTGGAACATGCAGAACAAGGAATCCCCTCTTCGCTTTATCCGGACAGACCAATTCTTACAAAGGAAGTTGCCGAATTAGGAAAATTATTAAAAGGAAAACCTAATTATTTTGAAAGAGTTTATTTAGGATCTAAAGATGCTGAAAAATTTAAAGAATATATAAAGCCTGACATTTGGGAAGATCAGGAATATTACAATTTGTTGGTCTATTTATTTGGTGAGAATGCTGAGCTTGTAAAATATGCATGGAATAAAATGCCGTATAAAATGTATCAGAGTAATTATTCCAGACGCTCCTTCCGAGCTCCTCATCGCGAAGATTATATATTACTCAATCAGATTAATTTTATAAGGGAATTAATGATATTTCCTTGTGTTTATTCTTATAACGGCGATCAGAATTTTGATTTGTCTTTGGAAGAACAGATTATCTATGATAACGAATTTGTTCATAATTCAAGTCGTTTTTATGTTTGGGCTGCTGCAATCGATACTGGAAATACAGCGATCTATCAATTGATTGAAGATATTATTTTCAATAAGCATCCTGAAGGAAAAGTATCGCTAAATATCATTAAAGCTTTACTTAACAGTGAGAAAAAAGAATGTTGGGAGCTTGTGGAGAAACTTTTACTTGCGGCACAACGTCAGGAAGGTTTACGTCAGACGATCTTAGAAGGGCTGGATGAAACGAGTGTTGGGGCTTTGGAGTATATGATTAATGTGATTATTGACCAAAAGCTTACCCGTTTTTCATCTGTTGTAAGAGCTATAGATACCTGGACAGGATTAGGTTGGGAAGCAGAGAAAGAATCTGTCATTAAAAATATTCTATCATTAGCAAATCATTACTTCCAAAATCCGGAAGAAATTTCGGTTGCGATGAAAAGTAAAAATAATAATGAAGTATATATGGCGCTTTGGGTGCAGGGAATCTGGGATGTTGAAAAAACTGTTCCATATCTGCACGAGCTGTTTGATAAAGGAGATGTGGAAAAGAAATGTCTTGCTGTTAAATTTGCAACAGAAACGGCGGACCCATACATTCAGATGCCTTTGTATTATAAAGCTATTTTGGATGGAAATATCCAGGTATTGGCATTTTCAGGTTATCCAATGTCTAATTTATTAAATACTAATACGGATTCTAAGTTTTTTATCAATAACGCGGATTCTCCAGATTTCTTTGAAAAGCTCCATGAGCTGACTCTTAAAACAGATGTAAAAGAGAAAAAGTTTGAAGGGAAGGTATTCTCATGGCTTAACGCGACTTTTAAAAAGAGTGATCTGTATGCTTCTATGTTTTATCTGGTAGGGGATGATAGTAATAAACTCGATATTGTTCTTTCTTATTTTGACCAATTTGATCTTTCATTGAGAGAGTTGTTAACCAGAAATATTTTAGGAGAATTTTATTGTTATTCGCTGTCTTATGGGCTAGGAAAAAAGGATAAAAAAGTAACTGCATTCCAAAAAGAATTTGCTTTTAAAATTTTAAAAGACCGAGGTGAGGCACTTACGGCATCAGGAATCAATGTATTGATGCAAAACCCTTTAAAGAAGGAGGAAGTAATGGCTTTCTTTGATCTGTTTAAAAGAAAAGGCGGCGTAATGCGTAAAAAGCTTATAGAATTAGTTATTGCGCAGGAAGATATTGTGGTGATTCCTTTGGTGGAGGAATTGATAAATAAAGGCGACCTTGAGCAAAGGATGGCATCTTTAGATATTATGTTACAGCTTCAAAAAGAGAAAAGAGTATCTCCTCAGATTAAAATCTGGATTGCACAATACTCTGAGAGATCAAAAATAACGGATAGAGAACAAGGATTATTAGATCAGATCAACCCATCTGGAGATCAAACAATTCTTTCTGAGGAAAATGGATATGGTTTTTATGACCCTAATGCGATGTCAGAATTTGCCTTACCGAAAGTAGATTCCCAATCAATATATTCTCAATCAGTTAAAAAAAATAAATACGGATTTACCCAATCCGTTGAATATATCAAAGATGAACTACAAAAACTGAATAAGCTCTATCTGAAGCATAAAGATCATGAGTATGAAGCTGAGGGGTGGGATGGTTCTTCTGAAACGTTATTATTGGGGAATAGTTTCAGGGCTGTAAAATATAGTATTGAAGGCTTTTCTCCTGAACAGATTACTGAAAACTATCCTTTGCATGAAGTATGGGAACAATGGTTCAAAGATTCTGGTTTGCAACCTCAGGATCTATTTTTACTTACTTTTATAGATAGTTGTGACCGTAAAAAATTCAGAGATTTTTTAGGAAATTATGTTTTCTATCATAAAGATTTCATTCCTAATCCATTGAAAGATGGTTATTATTGGGATAATCCGGTTATGAGAATTCTGGAAATTCTACAGTATAAATTTTCGTTTCAGGAAAGAACAGATTTTCTGATTGATGCTTGTAGTACTTTGTTTGCTGATCTTCCGGAAGAGGTCATTAAATTTAAGTCTAAAGACAATGAATATTATTATAGCTACAGAGGAAACGGATGGCAGCAGCTTGGTTTTTTCAATGTATTTTTAGATGGAATTCCTCATAGAAATCTTACAGATCAGCAATATATTAAAACCTGGAATCTCTACAGATGGACACAGTTGACAGGTTTGAAGGAAAATGTAAACTTAACGGCTCCTCCATTGTATTTGTTCTGTAAAGCTTATGAATTAAAACTCATTACCCAACAAGAACTTTATGAAGGAATACTTACCGCTGATTCTGCGATCAAGGATCTCACAAGAGGAAAATTAATCAATAGTAATGAAAACCTTTTGGAAGAATTCGCTTTTCTGAAACCTATGATTTCTGAAATCCAAGATAAATTTCTTGATGTAGAGCTTATTCGTGGTGATGCCAATACTGCAGTGTCTCAGTTTGTGCAAGAATTTCAGCGAATATATGGAGCGGATCGTTTTGTTCAAATCCTGAAAGGACTGGGAAAATCAGGATTATATGCTAATTATATTTATGCTTATGCGAGAGAAAATATGACGAAGCAAAAGCTCTTTTCTAAACTCATTTCAGAATGTTATCCTTTAGAAAGTGATACACAGAAGGTCTTTGATGACATTATAAAGAAAGAAAAAATATCAGAACTCCGATTAATTCAGGCAGCAGTATATGCACCGCAATGGCAGTCACTTATCAGTAATTATTTAGGCTGGAAAGGATTGGATTCCGCAATTTGGTGGATGCACGCTCATACCAAAACAGGAACTTATGAAGAACAGAATTCAAAGCTGGAAAGTGGAGTTGCCAAATATTCATCTGTAGATATTCAGGAATTTAAAGATGGAGCAGTGGATAAAGACTGGTTTACAAAAGCTTATAAAGAACTTGGCAAAGCCCGTTGGGAAATGTTATATGAATCTGCAAAATATATTTCAGACGGAAACGGACACAGAAGAGCCCGCTTGTATTCTGATACCTTATCGGGAAGTTTAAAGATCAAAGAAGTTACGGCTAAAGTAAAAGACAAACGTGATCAGGATTACCTTCGGGTATATGGGCTTGTTCCTTTAAGTAAAGCCAATCCGGAGAAAGATGTCCTGAACCGATATGAATATATCCAGCAATTTAAGAAAGAAAGCAAAGAGTTTGGCTCAATGAAGCAGGCGAGTGAAGCTTTGGCAATTCGTGTGGCTTTAGAAAATTTGGCAAGAAATGCCGGCTATCCTGATCCTGTAAGACTTACATGGGCAATGGAAACGAAGCAAATTCAAACCCTTTTATCAAAAGATACTCAAGTTACCATTGACGGAGTCACAATTGGTTTAATCATAGATGATAATGGTAAAGCAGAATTGGTTGTATTCAGAGATGATAAACAGTTAAAATCTATTCCTCCGAAAATTAAGAAAGATAAAGCCATTGTGGAGTTAACCAATAACCGCAAGATCATGCGTGAACAATGGACCCGTTCAAGAAAAGGATTGGAAGAAGCAATGATCAGGGGAGATGAATTCTTCTTAAAAGAAATTAAAACCCTTTTTGAACATCCTGTCATCGTAAAACATCTGGAAAAGCTTGTCTTCATTTCCAATGATCATAAAATAGGATTCTATCACGAAGGAGCTCTTGTAAATGTTCATGGTGAAATTCAGGAGTTGAATGAAGAAAATACTTTACGTATTGCTCATTGTGTAGACTTACATCAGCATTCGGTTTGGAGCGATTATCAGCACTATTGCTTTAAAGAAAAACTGATTCAGCCGTTCAAGCAGATTTTCCGTGAGCTGTATGTTCCTACTCCTGACGAATTAAAAGAAAAATCAATATCTCGTCGTTACGCCGGACATCAGATTCAGCCGAAGCAAACACTGGCATTACTTAAAACAAGAGGCTGGAAAGTAGATTATGAAGAAGGATTACAGAAAGTATATCATAAAGAAGGCTTCCAGGTAAAGCTTTATGCAATGGCAGATTGGTTTTCACCTGCTGATATAGAAAGTCCAACACTTGAAACAATAGAATTCCATTCATTAAAGGATTATAAAAACATTCCTTTTGAAGACATCAATCCAAGGTTGTTCTCTGAGGTAATGCGTGATGTAGACCTTGTGGTTTCGGTAGCTCATGTTGGTGGTATAGATCCCGAGGCTAGTCAGTCATCTATTGAAATGAGAAGTGTATTGATGAAAGAAACTGCACGCTTATTTAAGCTGGATAATATCAGAATTGAAGGCTCTCATGTATTGATAAAAGGGCAGTTGGCAGAATATAGTGTGCATTTGGGAAGTGCTGTTGGACATCAGATGCCGGGAATATATTTATCCATATTGCCTGTTCATTCACAGCATAGAGGAAGATTATTCCTTCCTTTTGCAGATGATGATCCGAAATCTGCAGAAGTAATATCCAAAGTTTTATTATTGGCGAAGGATAATGAAATACAAGACCCAACTATACTATCACAGATCAAGCGTGAATATGTATAAATAGAAAATAAAAATCAAAAAGGTATGCTTTCAAAAGTGTACCTTTTATTTTTGCAATAAGCCAATTGTAGGCATAAAAAAAGCACCTTTTTCAGATGCTTGTGTTTTTAGATATTCTTTTTTAAACTTCGTCGTCAGAATCTATAGTGTAAGATCTGCTTTTGAAATCTTTGTCATGTTTTTCTGAAATTACATCCTCACCCTTTTCATTAATGATGAAATCTGTGGACTCATTAAACATCTCCTGAAAACTTTTAAAATCTTCCTTATAAAGGTAAATTTTATGCTTCTCGAATGTAGCTTCCCCATTCTCTCCGAAATTTTTCTTACTCTCAGTGATTGTAAGATAATAATCTCCTGCTTTCGTCTCGCGCACATCAAAGAAATAAGTTCTTCTCCCTGCTTTTAACACCTTAGTGAAAATCTCATTTTCATGGCGTTCCTTGTATTCACTCATTGTTAGATATTTTTTAATCTTGTTAAGAACAAATATAAAAGAATTCTTTTAATCACAAAATTTTTTTTATGATTTATTTAACAATTGAGAACGAAACAGCTATGCGGTTACAGAATTGGTAATTTCGGTAAGGTTGATGATCTGGTGCGCTTTTTGAGCGCTAGACTCTCTGTGTGTGATAATTATGGATGTCGCATTACTGATTTTTTTATCAATATTTTCAAGAATATTCTGCTCTGTTTCGGTGTCTAAAGCAGACAGAGAATCGTCAAAAATAATGATATTTGGGTCCTTAATTAAGGCTCTGGCAATACAAATTCTTTGCTTTTGTCCCCCCGAAAGCATTACCCCGCGTTCACCAACAAGTGTTTTATATTGCTCCTTAAACTCTACAATATTTTTATGAACATCTGCAATCTGAGCATACTCCACTACTTTTTCATGAGATGAATTATCGATGGCAAAACCAATGTTATTTTCAATGGAATCTGAGAATAAATAACTTTCCTGAGGAATATATCCAATGAAGTTTCTATAGTTGTCCAGATTGTGCTCTTTCAGGTTTTTACCGTCAATCAGAATTTCCCCTTCCGTAGGGTCTATTAATCTGCAAAGAAGAAGGGCTATCGTAGACTTTCCACTTCCGGTTTTACCCATAATTGCTAAAGATTCTCCTGCTTTAATTTTAAAGCTAAGGTTCTCCAATGCTTTAATTCCTGTATTAGGATAAACGTAAGAAACATTTCTGAATTCAATATCTCCTTTAATAGGATAATTCTCGAAATTAGTATTTACAATTTCTGATTTTTTATCCATGAATTCATTGATCCTCTGCATAGATGCTTCAGCCCTTTGGTTTACAGAAGTTACCCAACCTACCATAGAGAATGGGAAAATCAGTGTATTGATGTACATGAAGAAGTCTGCAATTTTACCGATGCTTAATTCTCCTGCGATATATTTTGATCCTCCGATCCAGATAACCGCTACATTCAATAATCCGATTACAAATAAAATGATGGTAAAAAAGTAAGCCTCTGTTTTGGCAAGGTCCAATGCCTTGTTTTGGTAATCAGTTACTTTAATTCCGTAATTTTTTTCAATATATTTCTCTCTTGCAAAAAACTTTACCACACGGATTCCTGAAAAACTGTCCTGTACAAAAGTCGAAATAGCAGACTGACTTTTCTGCATAATTTTCGACTTTTTATTAATAATAGAACTTACCTTATATATAGCATACGACAAAATAGGAAGTGGCAACAAAGTCCATAACGTCATTGAAGCATCCGTTTTTACCATATAAATCGCCGTGATCACTACAAGGACAATAAGATTGGCAACATACATTACTCCTGGACCCAGATACATTCTTACAGCGACTACATCTTCACTTAATCTGTTCATTAAGTCTCCGATGGTAGTCTGTTTATAATCCGTTAAAGATAAATCCTGATAATGTCTGTAAATTTTATTCTTCAGTTCATATTCAATTCTTCTGGAGGCTACAATAATAGTCTGTCGCATCATAAAAGTGAAGAACCCAGTTAAAAGAGAACATCCCACAATGATCCCGACATAGATCAGAACCTGATTGTTAAAGCCCAGATTTCCACTTTTTGTAAGCTCATCTACAGACTTTCCTACAAACTGAACTTTATATATATTAAAAAAATTACTGGCAATGATAAATAGTACCCCCCAAAACAATAGTATTTTGTGTTTCCAAAAATAAGGGTTTAAGGTTTTTAGCGCTTTCATATAGTTTTACAAAATTACAAAAATGTAGTCACACTACGAATTCAATCAATTTTAAATTTTGTATCTTTGCACTCATTAAAAAGCTCTTTGAATGTTAGGAAGACGACAAATCCGTGAAAAAGTAGTACAGTCAGTGTATTCATACTATCAGAACCCTATGAAATTTGATGTTTTAGAGAAAAACATGTTCGCTGGTATAGAGAAAATCTATTATCTCTATATCTATCAGCTTAACTTTTTAGTAAGTCTAAAAGAATTGGCTGAACATCAAATTGAAATCGGTAAGAATAAGTTTCTTAAAACCGATGCTGATATTAATCCTAACCAAAAATTCATCAACAACCAGGTATTGCTTAAACTGGAAGAAAATCCAGAAAGATTATTCTTCACAGGTCAGCACAAGCAGTTGAAATGGGATATGCATGATGATTTATTGGTGAAGACTTTCCAAAGAATTACTGCTGGAAAACGTTATCAGGATTTCATGAAAGAAGAAGGATATTCTTTTGAAGAAGATCAAAAGTTTATCGGAAAATTATTTTTAAGATATATTGCTGAAAATGAAGATTTTCATGATTATCTTGGAGATAAAGAACTTTCATGGTACGATGATATCCATATTGCCAATTCAATGGTGCAGAAAACCATCGGATTCCTAAGAGAAGATGAAGAAAGCAGAACTTTGATCAAAATGATTAAAGATGAGGATGACAAAACTTTCGCCAGCAAATTATTGAAAGATACCCTGAACAACTGGGAAAACAATGAGAAAAAGCTTGAGGAAAGATTAGAAAACTGGGATCTGGAAAGAGTTTCCCTAATGGATAAAGTAATCTTGTCTACAGCACTTGCAGAGCTTGATAACTTTGCTTTCACACCTTCAAGAGTCATTATTAATGAATATATCGAGATCGCAAAAGTATTTGCAACAGACCGTTCGAATATCTTCATTAATGGTATTTTAGATAAATATTGTAAAGATCAAAATAGAATATAAAATGAAAAAGACGTTATCAATTATCGCCTTGTCAATTATAGGCTTTGGATTAGTTTCATGTAAAAAAGAAAACAAAGAAACTCAAAGCCCAGAAACTGTAGCTACTGATTCTTCAGCTTTAGCAGCTCCGGTAACAACAGCAGATTCTACTGCAGCAGTAACAGGAGAGGCTCCTGCAGCGCCAGTATCTAACGAGCCATCTACTTCTATCGCTTTATCTGAAAACAACTTTGATTTCGGAAAAATCAAAAAAGGAGACAAAGTAGAGCATGTATATGAAATTACAAATACAGGAAAAAATCCTTTAGTGATCTCTGAAGTAAAACCAGGATGCGGATGTACAGCTCCAGACTTTACAAAAGAACCAATCTTACCAGGAAAAAAAGGAAAAATTACTTTACATTTTGATTCTTCAAGCTTTGACGGAAACGTTCAGAAATATGCTGATGTTTTTGCAAACGTAGAGAAGTCTCCAATAAAATTAACGTTCACTGCGAACATTCAACCGTAATTTTTAAAATATGTTGACAGTATTTTTACAGGCACAGGGTGGATCTTCACCTATGATGCTGATCATGATGGGAGTAATGTTTGTCGGGTTTTATTTCCTGATGATCAGACCTCAGATGAAGAAGCAAAAGCAGGAAAAAAACTTTCAGGAAAACCTTAAAGTTGGAACGAGAGTAGTACTTACTTCTGGTCTTCACGGAAGAATTGCTCAAGTTCAGGATGATGGATTCGTAATCGAAACATTGTCAGGAAAACTGAAATTTGAGAAAGCTGCTGTATCAAGAGAAATGACAGAAAGCCGTTTCGGAGATAAAGCTAAAACTGCTGATAAATCAGTAGAGAAAAAAGAAACAGGAACTGAAGAAAATAAATAAATCAGTCTGAAAATAATAAGCTGCGGCGGGTGAACTTGTTCACCCGCCGCAATTTTTTTATACCAAATGATCAGGATGAACCATTCTGTTTAAGGAGATTTATGAAAACATTAGCGATATTAGTGTTTAGTAAAAATTATCTTTGTGATATGAATCAAAATACAGCCAAAACCGTTCTCATTCTAGGAGCAAATTCAGATGTTGCAAAGCAATGTATCAAGCAATATATTGAAAAAGGCTTTTCTGTAATAGCCGCTTCAAGAAACACACAGTCTTTGGAGGATTTTATGAACACTAATAATCTGGATCGTTCAAGAGTTCAAGTTTTGTATTTTGATGCTGCGAATTTTGATTCACATCAGAAATTTTATGAAGAACTTTCTGTGAAACCGCATATCGCAGTATATGCTGCTGGTTTTTTGGTAGATAATCACCAGGCTTTAAGAGATTTTAAAGGAGCAAAGCAAATGATGGAGGTTAATTATATGGGGGGAGTTTCTATTCTGAGCATTATTGCCATGGATGAAAGTAATAAAAGTCTGGAAAGAATAATCGGACTATCTTCATTATCTGGTGTAAGAGGAAGAAAAAGTAACTTTGTTTATGGGAGTACAAAAGCTGCATTTACCCAATATCTTGCCGGATTAAGACAGGAACTGGCTTCAAGGAAAATAACAGTGAACGCTTTGGTGATCGGCTATATAAGAACAAAGATCAATGCCGGACTTGAACTTAATGAATCTTTGATCATGGAGCCTGATTACGTTGCAAAGTTTATCGTTAATGCTGGCAATTCTTTTACCATTGTCCCGAATTTAAAATGGAAAATTATTTATCATATTCTTAGACTTTTACCGGAAAGTTTAGCTGCAAAACTTCCCTAATCATACATAATTTAACCGATTAAAGTCAGAAAAGTCATTATATAAATAGACTTCGGTATTTTTTTTGTTATTCTAGAACACGAAATTATTTCTTATCGGTAAGATCCGGTTTTTAAAAATGATCATTCAGTAAGCAGAAAATATCTGATCTGCTGTCAATCTGTTTTCATAAATGATGCTATGACTTTAACTCTATAGGGTTGAGGACAAATTTCTTTTGAAAAATCAATGTTTTGCACATTTTTAAAACTTATACCATAAAGAATAAATATTCATATGAAATATAAATAAGTAATATAAAAATGGACGATTTAGAATTGAATAACATTCAAAAACATTGGGACACCTTAATTTCTTCAGCAATTGCCTGGGCTCCTAAGATCTTTACAGCAATAGTTTCTGCATTATTGATTTACCTGATTGGTTCGTGGATGATCAGGATGATCAAAAAGCTTGTAGAAAAAGCTTTTATAAAGCGTAATATGGAACCTTCCTTACAGCATTTCCTTTTAAATATTATCAATTGGGGACTTAATATTCTTCTCTTTATCGTTGTGGTAACTCAGTTGGGAGTACAAACTTCAGCATTCGTCGCTATGATTGGTGCCGCGGGTTTAGCCGTAGGTTTAGCATTACAGGGATCTCTGACAAATTTTGCAGGAGGAATTCTTATTTTGTTATTAAAACCATTTAAAATTGGAGACTTTATTTCTACCAATTCGGGTGTTTCCGGAACAGTACAGGCAATTGATATTTTCCATACGAAATTAATTACACCACAAAACCAGCTTATCATTATTCCTAATGGAGTTGTTTCTAATAATAGTATTACCAACTTTACACAATTGGGTACGAGAAGAACATCTTTAGATATTGGTATAGCGTATGACGCAGACCTTAGAAAAACAAAAGAGATATTAATGGAGGTAATTCAAAAGAATCAACTTGCCCTTACAGAGCCTGCTCCACAAGTTGTGGTTACAACGCTTGGTGATAGCGCGATCAACTTATCTATCAGAGTAAGTACCTCTACTGAAAATTTCTGGAAAATGAATGAAGAACTTATTATTGATTGTAAAGAAGCATTGGATCAGGCGGGAATCGGAATTCCTTTTCCGCAGAGAGATGTGCATATTTACAATAAATAATTATAAGATATTTGTCTATAATCATTCCTGTATTAATTAGTAATACAGGAATTTTTATTTATTATTCTTAATAGAATTGAATTATATTTGCTGGCAAACATAATAACCATGATTAAGAAACTATTCCTTTGTTTAGGAATCTTCAGTGCAGCCGTTTTCTCAGCACAAAATCAATTTTTAGACCCTACTTTTGGAACGAATGGAGTATTTACATATACTCCGAATAATACAACCAATTTTACTTATGAATCAGGAGTTGTAACCGCTCAAAATAAAATACTTGTGAGTGGGAGTTCTTCTATTGCAAATCAGAATATTACAAATTTCATTCAACGACTAAATGCTGATGGAACAATAGATAGTAGTTTCAATACAGTAACCATTCAGCCTGTATATCCTAACCCTTATATTCGTTTGAAAAAAATGTGTCTTCAACCTGATCAGAAAATCATTTTGGGAGATATAATGGGATCAAGAATTTTACGATTAAATGAAAATGGAACTTATGATATGACATTCGGTAATAACGGAGTTGTTAATAATTCTATTTTTGACTCTTATTTTAACCCTAATGGAATAGTGGGACCATTTCAATTATCAAATATACTGTTAACCAATAATAATAAGATTTTATTATGTATGCAAACATCTGTTAATCAGGAAACTGTTTATATGATTGCAAGGCTTCATGAAAATGGTACTATTGATACTTCATTTGGAAATAATGGAATAATACTACAAGAAAGTAATTCTGGGTATTTAATGCAACAAAATGATTCAAAATTAGTATTTATAGGGCAAAAGTACGATGGAATTTTTTTTAAGTCTAGGTTTACCACAGATGGTATTTTAGATACTACCTATAATAATAACAATTTACAATATGCTCCTTTATCAGGTTATGTTACTTATCTCTTTGGTACGGCTAATAGTGATAATAATATCTATATATATGGGTTTTCCAGCTCAGTAACAGGGGAATATGCTATTACCTTAATGAAATTAAATCAATATGGAGACTTAGATACAACTTTTGGTACCAATGGAATAGTAAATGAACCCTATTATAACAGTGATAATTATTATGTTGATAATAATAGATTGTTTCCAACTTTACTATTAGATAATAGTAATAATATATTTGTTGTGCATATGGCAAGCCCTACTGGAAATTCTATTGATATGAATCAGTTTATCAAGAAATTCAAACCAAACGGATCTGTTGATACAGGCTTTGGGAATAATGGAGTGGTAGATGTAGATTTGGGGTATAGAGACACTTCGAGGTCAGCTATTATAACCCCCGATCAGAAAATCATGATGTTTGGAAATCATCAAACACCTAGTAAAGGTATTATCACCAGAGTATTGAATAACACAAATACTTTGTCTGTGAAAAATCAGGAGGCTCAAAAAGTAAGCCTAGGTATTTATCCAAATCCTGTTAAAGACATTCTTTATTTGAAAAATCTTAAAAGCAAAGATTCAAATGCAGAAGTGATAGATATAAGCGGAAAAATAATAATAAAGCTTTTAATCAATAACAACAAAGTTGATGTAAGTAGTCTTGTGAAAGGAGTCTACTTCCTTAAAGTTGGAGAAACTACCCATAAGTTTATTAAAGAATAATAGAAAAGACGAGATTGTTTCTCTTCTTTTTTATCATGAGATGAATAAAGGCTTTTACTTTATCAAAATTATGCTTAATATGTATATTGTATTACGTTTTGAAAATCAATTGATTAATGTGTTTCCAAGCTTCTGTATGTACGCTCTTATAAGCTTTTTACCAAATGACAATTGTTTTTAAGTTCTACTTTTATACCTTTACTTTTCCACAGTCTGTGGATAAAAAAATATGGAAGAACTTTTTAATTACATCAAAAAATTCGGACTACTGAATAAACAGGATGAGCTTCTTATTGCTGAAGGCATTCGTGAAATTACTGTAAAAAAAGGAGAAACTTTTATAGAAGCAGGAAAGGTAGGTCAAAAAATTGCTTTTGTAAAAGAAGGAGTCTTCCGGTCTTTGTATTATAATAAACAAGGTGATGATTTCACCCGTTACTTTATATATGAAGGACGTTTTATCGGCGACTTTCAAGGATTTACTGAACAATTACCAGCCCATGAAGATATCGAAGCGATCACAGATGCAATCTTATTGGTAATTGATCTTGATCATTTCAAAATATTAGAGAAAAAAATAACCATTTGGCCAATACTATTTGCCAGAATTCATGGTTTTGTAGCTGAAAATAAGCTTAAAGTAGCAAGTATCATGCTTAATCAGGATGCGAAATCCCGATATATTCACTTTTTGAATCATTATCCGGGGCTTGCCAACAGAGTTCCACAATCTATGCTTGCCTCTTATCTTGGTGTAACGCCTTCATCATTGAGCCGTATCAGAAGGAACATCAATGAGTAATGTAGAAAAAATAACTTAAACATAGGAATTGTAAATATTCAATAGGAACGGGCTTTAACCCGTTCTTTAGTTACAAAAATATTCCAATTGGCTTTAGCCAAAACCTAAAAAATCATCTTCAATAACCAATTTAAAACTGAATCTAGATTAATAAATATCTACGTTATACATTCATACAGACACGTTTTTGTCAAATGGCAATGGTCTCCTTTTAAAACCAACCTAGCTTTGCATCATAAAATAATTATATGGACATCGTATTAGGACTTCAATGGGGAGATGAGGGAAAGGGAAAATTTATTGACCTTATCAGCGAGAATTATGATATTGCAGCGCGTTTTAATGGCGGAGCGAATGCTGGACACAGTATTAAGAGAAACGATAAAAGAATTACACTTAAAATGATTCCTTCCGGAATATTTATGGAAGGCGTTCAGAATATCATTGGTACAGGAACGGTTCTTGATCCTGTAAGTTTCAAAAAGGAAATTTTAAATCTTCAGGTATTTGACGAATCTATTCAGCCTGCAAAAAATCTGATTATTTCTAAAAAAGCTCACTTTGTATTACCTACTCATAAGCTTTTGGATGTTTACATGGAAGAAAATCCTGCTTATACTACCATAGGAACTACAAAGAATGGAATCGCTCAGGCATATTCAAATAAAATTTTAAGACAAAACGTAAGAATCGGGGATATGTACTCTCTGGATTTTAAAGAAAGAGTAGAACATATTTTGGTTAGAGATTATCAATTTCTTGCAGATGGAGGAATGAAGTTACCTGACTTCGAAACTTTATGTGAAGAATTCTTTGATGCTGTAGAGTTTTTAAAACAGTTTAATTGTACAGAAACCGAACTCTTTTTAAATAAAGCTTTGGTGGAAGGGAAAACAATATTGGCAGAGGGTTCCCAAGCGGCAATGCTGGATATTGATCATGGAACTTATCCTTATGTAACATCGTCTTCTACCACTGCTTCAGGAGCTTGTAGTGGCTTAGGTGTTTCACCGAAAAAGATAGGTGAGATCTTTGGAATTGCAAAAGCCTACTGTACAAGAGTCGGTAATGGAGAATTTCCTACAGAGCTTTTTGATGAATTAGGTGATGAGTTGAGAATTAAAGGAAATGAATTTGGTTCCAATACAGGTCGTCCGAGAAGAATTGGCTGGCTGGACCTTCCGGCTTTACGATATGCTGTAATGATCAATGGAGTTACTCAATTGGTACTGACAAAAGCAGATGTTTTAAGCGGTTTAAAATCGGTAGCAGTCTGTACACATTATGAATTGAAAGGTGGAGCTATTGAAACAACAGCAGCAGTGCTTCCTGAAAACGCTAAACCAGTATTGAAATGGCTGGATGGCTGGAATGCAGATTTTTCAGCAATCAGTGATGTTTCTATACTTCCGAAAGAATTAACAGATTTTCTTTCTTTTCTTGAAGCAGAATTAGGCGTTCCGGTGGGGTACCTTTCTATAGGACCGGGAAGAGAGGAGATTTTGAAGATGAAATAATCATCCTAAGAACTATTGTTGATCTGTAGAAAGTGTTTTATTTTTTATATAGTCAAATTTTGAAGTTGTAATGATCCCAATTGTAACATCAGTTGAATATTTCTTGGAGACAATAATGTATTGATTTTCCTCATAACAATGTTGAATAACTTTAATAGGAATTGATTCATTATTTTCAAAAGTAATATATCCTAAATAAGACTCACAATGAAAACGTCCGGAATCACCCTCAAATTTTGTGAAAAGATCAGCGGCATCTTCCTGAGAGAAGGAAAACCCGTTGATTTCTACTAAAGTAATCTTATTTTCTTTCAGCATTTTTATGAAATCATGTTTTATGAGTTCTTTGCTCACCATATTACTGGCGATGCTTAATGTAAAACAGAGTCCTAGCATGGACTGATATTTTAAAGATTTTTCTTTAGCTTCATCTCTTGTGCTGGGAGGATGGTATATTACTTTTTTTAATAGAATCTGTATTATAAAAATTACGGCGCCAAAACCTGAAGCATAAGTAATTAAAGAAAGTAGTGGAATAAAAGTTTTCATGTATAAAAAAGCGGGGCAAATACCCCGCTTTAAATTTATGCTTTTAAATTTAATTTTAACTCTAATTCATCGAGCTGTGCATCAGCAATGGAAGCCGGAGCATCAATCATCACATCACGTCCTGAATTGTTCTTAGGGAAGGCAATATAATCTCTGATTACCTCATTTCCATCAAGAATAGCTACCAAACGGTCAAATCCGAATGCCAAACCACCGTGTGGAGGTGCTCCGTACTTAAACGCATTCATTAAGAATCCAAACTGAGCCTCTGCCTCTTCTTTGGTGAAACCTAATAAATCAAACATTTTTGATTGAAGATCTTTATCAAAAATTCTTATAGAACCTCCTCCGATTTCGTTTCCGTTTAATACCATATCATAAGCGTTAGCTCTTGCTTTACCCGGATCAGTTTCCAATAAGTGAATATCTTCAGTTTTTGGAGACGTGAAAGGGTGGTGCATTGCATGGTATCTTTGAGTATCTTCATCCCATTCCAATAGAGGGAAATCAACAACCCAAAGCGGTGCGAATTCGTTTCCTTTTCTTAATCCTAGACGGTTACCAAGCTCCATTCTTAAAGCAGAAAGCTGAGCTCTTACTTTATTTTCATTTCCGGAAAGAATTAACATTAAGTCACCTTCTTTTGCTCCGAATTTTTCAATAATCTTCGCAAGGTCTTCTTCGTTGTAGAATTTGTTAACTGATGAAGTTTTCACTCCATCATTCTGGAATTTAGCCCAAACCATTCCTGAAGCTCCTATTTGTGGACGTTTTACCCAATCCACAAGCTCATCAATCTGTTTTCTTGTATAGTCTGCACATCCTTCCACATTGATTCCGACAACTAATTCTGCTTCATCAAATATTTTAAAGTCTTTTCCTTTTACAAGCTCGTTAAGCTCTACGAATTCCATTCCGAAACGGATATCCGGTTTGTCATTTCCGTACTTCTGCATAGCTTCTGCAAAAGTCATTCTTGGGAAAGCTCCGAATTTCTGACCTGTAATATCTTTAATAAGAGTTTTAGTCATTCCTTCGAAAACATTCATTACATCTTCCTGCTCTACAAACGCCATCTCACAGTCGATCTGTGTAAATTCCGGCTGTCTGTCTGCTCTTAAATCCTCATCACGGAAACATTTCACAATCTGGAAATATTTATCCATTCCACCTACCATCAAAAGTTGTTTGAAAGTCTGTGGAGATTGCGGTAATGCATAAAACTGTCCTGGATTCATTCTGCTTGGAACCACAAAGTCTCTTGCTCCTTCCGGTGTAGATTTGATCAAAACAGGAGTTTCCACTTCAATAAAACCTTCATCAGATAAATAATTTCTTACCTTCTGAGCCATTTTATGACGGAAGATCAATTTATCTTTTACTGGATTTCTTCTGATATCCAGATAACGATATTTCATTCTTAATTCCTCACCACCGTCAGTTTCATCTTCAATTGTGAAAGGGGGAAGCTGAGAATCATTCAGAATAGTTAATTTCTCAACTAAAAGCTCAATTTCTCCTGTAGGAATATTAGGATTTTTACTTACTCTTTCAATAACTTTTCCGGTAGCCTGAATTACAAATTCACGACCTAGTTTTTTAGCTTCCTCCATCAATTGTGCTGAAGAACGCTCCTGGTCAAATACCAGCTGGGTAATTCCGTAACGATCTCGAAGATCTACCCAAATCATAAATCCTTTATCACGGATAGTCTGTACCCATCCTGATAGTGTAACTTCTTCATTCAGATTCTTTAGAGAAAGCTCTCCGTTTGTGTGTGATCGAAACATAATTATTTGTTTAAAGTTCAATGTTTAAGGTTCTTTTCCGAACCTTGAATTTTTCGTTTGCAAAGATAAGATTTTTGCAGGTTTTATAAATAAAAAAAACTTCCTTTCGGAAGTTTGAATATTGTTTTTAGGTCTTTTTAGTCTCTGTTACCACCTCTGGAAAGTAATAAATCTTTTGTCTTTTGATTTTTTCCGCTTTCCGCTATTTCAAAAGGAGTCATGTTTTGACATTTTTTATTGACCTGTGCTTTATTGTCTAAAAGAAATTTGATAATATTATTTTTTCCCGCAGATGCACTGAATCCAAGTGGAGAATATGAGGCTGACCCTACGGCGAAACATTTGTTATAATCCCCTGGTGCAAAATGTTTTTTAAATATTGCTACATCATCAGTATGGATAGCTTTCATTTTCTCCTGTGTCATAATTTGAGCAGAAAGCATATTGGCAGATGCTAAAATTCCAAACAGAAAAATTGTAGAGGTTATTTTTTTCATAAGAATTATTTTTTTAGAATATACAAATCTAATTAATTTTTATGATCAATTGATAAGTTATCGTCAATAATTGGAATTGTACTTTAAGAATTATTTAAATAGTTTATGAAAAATATCAAAATATGGAAGTTAAAGCAAATAGATATCTTTATTCTAATAGCCGAACGATTTCCGGCTTTTCATATTTTTTTGCATAATCCAATGCTGTATACCCTTTTAAAGTTTTGCTTTCCTTCTTTGCTCCGTGATCTAACAGTTTTTTTGTAAACTCTACGTTACCATATTTTGCAGCAAACATTAATGGAGTTTTTCCATCACATGATTTTTCTAGATCAGCTTTTTCATGAATAAGTTTTTTAAATACTTCTTTACTGTTCATTTTAATTGCCAGTCCCAGTAAAGTGTAGGCATTATTTTCTATTATGTAACAGACATTGATATTCTCTTTATTGATTAATGTAGAAAAGTAAGCGATATTATCATACTTCAGCATCTGTTTATGTTCATTCGTTAATTCTTGGGTATAGGCAAGGTTAATTGTAAGTATTCCTACCAGCAGGATAAGTGTTTTGTTAATTACTTGAGATAATTTCATGGGTATATTTTTTATGGTTTAAATTCTAAAATATCTCCGGGTTGACAATCTAAAGCAAGGCAGATCGCTTCCAAAGTTGATATTTTAATAGCTTTTGCTTTTCCGTTTTTCAGAATTGAAAGGTTAGCTTGTGTAATTCCGATCTTTTCAGCGAGTTCCTGAGATTGCATTTTTCGCTTGGCAAGCATTACATCTATATTGATAATAATTGACATAATTATATTGTTAAATCATTCTGTATCTGTAGTTCATATCCCTTTTTAAAGAATTCTATCATGAATAATATAATGATTCCTATTGCGAGATGAAGCAATATAAATATGGGATCAATAGTATAAAAAGATTGTTCAGTGAAATATAAAATAAGACAATAGATAGGGATAAATAATATATTAAGTCTGGCAAATTGTTTTAAATATTATATTACTTTTTTATTAAAAAGTATATCCATGCTCATTTCTGTAAAAATTTTAAATAAATAGAACGTAAAAGCACTGTAAAATCCAAGGAAGAATACAATTGACGCAAGGGTATGGAGTGTAAAATTTCCTGTAGTTACAGAATCTGAAAAAGGCATCAAGAACTGAAAGCTCAAAGTTTCACTAGAGTTTTTCCCAAGCTCGTTATTGAAGTTTCCTGTTTTAAAAGTATCCGGAAAATATTGGGTTCCATGATGTAGATTTATATAAGCAATGATAAATCCGAAGATTAAGTAACCTAAATATAGAAGCTGAGCAAGACAGCCCATCAATAAGATTTTATTTAAGATCGTTGATGCAGATCTTTTGCCGATGAGTTTCATGGTGTTCGTTTTTTTATTGTTGTAAATGTATAAAAAATTATTGTATTACGATAAAAAATTGTTGTTGTTTGTAAGATTGTTTAAATGTTATACTTACTGATAGCCCAGTTTTCAATCTAAAACTTTAATCGTAGTTTCTTTTTAAAAACTTTTCATATGTCAGTTTTTAATTGATTTTGAATCAATACTTTTGTTTTTTAAAAAAAATAAAAATCATGACAAAATATATTGACTTCATTAAAAAAGCGTTCAGCGGCGAAGAAACTGACTTTACGAAGGTAAATATCAGAAGTGCTGTTCTTCTTTTGGCAATACCAATGATGCTGGAAATGGCTATGGAGTCTGTATTTGCTTTGGTAGATCTATATTTTGTAGGACATCTGAAAGAAAGTGGATTTGCAATTCAGACCGTGGGACTTACAGAATCTGTACTTTCTATAATGTATTCTATTGCGATTGGAATGAGCATGGCAGCTACGGCTCTTGTAGCGCGAAGAATTGGTGAGAAAAATCCAGAACAGGCTTCCAGAAGTGCCGCACAGGTTTTATTGGTATCATTTATCATCACTTTTATTTTAAGCGTATTTGGTGTAGTTTATGCTGAAGAAATTTTAATTCTGATGGGATCAAAACCTGAAGCTGCAGCTTATGGAAAAGACTTTACAAGAATTATGATGGGAAGCAGCACGATTATTATGCTTTTATTCCTGATTAACGGAATTTTCAGAGGTGCCGGAAATGCAATGATTGCCATGAAAAGTTTATGGATTGCTAATATTGTGAACATAATCCTGTGTCCGGTTTTGATTAAAGGATTTGGACCAGTTCCGGCAATGGGACTTACAGGAGCTGCACTGGCGACAACAATCGGGCGAAGTGTGGGGGTTATATATCAATTGTATCATCTTTTAGTTGCGGATACTCTTATTCGTATCAAATTGCCTTATTTTAAACCTCAATTTGATCAGATAAAATCCATTGTAAAAATTGCAACTCCTGGAATTTTTCAGTTTGTCATTGCTTCATGCAGCTGGATTTTTCTTGCAGAGTTAGTAGCAACCACAGGAGGAGAAAATGCTTCTGCGGGTTATCAGACTGCATTGCGATTAATGATGTTTTTTATGCTTCCAGCTTGGGGATTAAGTAATGCCGCGTCTACATTAGTGGGACAGAATATGGGTGCCAATGAAATGGGGAGAGCCGAACAGTCTGTAATGAAGACTGTAAAGTATAATGTAATCTTTATGTTGATCGTGAGTTTAATATTCCTGGTCTTAGGTGATTTTCTGGTAAGTTTCTTTACTCAGGAAGCGGAGATCAAGGACTTTGCTAAAAATGCACTGCATATTATGAGTGTAGGATTTATTTTTTATGGAATAGGAATGGTTATGATCAATGCATTCAATGGCGCAGGAGATACATGGACACCAACTTGGGTTAATCTTTTCGGATTCTGGTTATTTCAGATTCCTTTGGCTTATTTTCTTTCAAAATATCTGGAAATGGGACCTAAAGGAGTTTTTATTTCAATTCCGGCAGCAGAGACATTGATCACTATAGTTGCATTTATCCTGTTTAAAAAAGGAAAATGGAAAACAATTCAGGTGTAACTTATAGCCTCCGTCTTCTTGCTTTCAACTTGTTTTATAAAACTTTAACAGGTTAATTGGTTGCGTTTTAAGAGTGTATTTCTTAAATTCGTAGTAACAACAAATACTTATTACTATGGGAAAAGGAGATAAAAAATCAAGAAGAGGTAAGATTAATTCGGGAAGCTACGGAAAAAGAAGACCCAGAAAAGCTTCAAAATCGTTTACGGCAGTAGAAGAAAAATCTAAAAAGTAAATCAATAAAAAAGACCAAAGAAATACTCTCTGGTCTTTTTTTATAAAAAATTAAACTAATTATTTTCCAAAAATATTTCCAAGGATGCTTCCTAATCCACCTCCTTGCTGTTGTTGGTTTCCTCCACCGCCAAGTACACTTCCTAATATATCATTTAAAGGATTTCCGCCTGATGCCTGAGACTGTCCGCCACCTAAAACGCTTCCTAAAATGTCATTCAAAGGATTTGATTGCTGAGTTTGAGCCTGGTTAGATGCATTTCCAAGAATCCCTCCTAAGAGATCTCCTAAACCACCTGCTCCTACATTACTTTGTTGCTTTTGTTGCCCAATATATCCCATTACCACTGGTGCTAACATCGCTAAAATAGGACCAATCTTATCGATTGAAATTCCTGTATTTTGTGATAACTGGTTCTCTACAGAACTTTTTTGCCCACCAAAAATATGATCAAGAATAGATCCGCCTTCAGCTTGTCTGGCTTCGATTTGTGAAGGATCGTTCAGGATACTTCCATTGTGATCTTTATCCAACGCACTGTTCAAAGCTTCTGCTTCTTTTGCATCCTGAGATTTATTTCTAAGATAAGAAATAATAAGAGGGGTAGCTACTGCCAATAAGGCAATGACTTGATTTCTACTGATTCCAAATTTGTTTTCAGCCTGTTCAGCAACCTGGTTGCTCGTGTTCCCTGTAAGTAGGTCGATTAAGCTCATTGTGTTTATTCTAGTATTAATTGAATCAAAGTTATCAAAAAATATGCCTGACAAAATATTTCAGGTTCATAATTATTGTTAAAGTTTTCAACCCTCCTCCTGAGTATATTTTATCTTAATTCTTTATAATAGGAACATTGGAACAAGCTTCACCAAACATCAGTGATTTTACAAGAGGTTTTAACTGTTCTACCAATTCTATATATGCGTTTTCAGGAATCTCTTTATCCGAACAGCCTTTTACCAGAACTCTCTTTCCTCTCATATCCTCAAAGTCATAAGTTTGGATTGCATTATGCATCAGGATAACCTCCAGATCTTCACGATTTCCGAATACAATCTTTTTTGCAACTTCGGTAAGCTTTGCTGTCAGTACAAAATAAGCCCAAAGAGGGATTATTGTATCTACAGAATTGTAAATATAGATATAGGAATCTTTGTAGTCTTCAACATTGATGGCTTCTACTTTTTCGCGGAAATCTTTTTCCTTTAGGATCATTTCCTGGAAAAGAAAATCTTTAAGATCAATACCCTTTCTCTCTCCTTTTGGAAGCAAAGTAGTGAGGTCGAAATTTATAAGACCGCTTTCCGCAACTTTATTTCTGATTTCAAATTCTTCTGACATTTTTATCATTATCTTTGAACAAATTTACGAATTAAGATCAATATATATTTTAATTTGTTCTCTATCCTTACCATAGAAACCACCCATGATTCAATAAGGTTTTAGGTGGCTGTTTAAACAATAATAAAGATTTCGGAAGAAATGAAATATTACATTATCGCAGGTGAAGCTTCTGGTGATCTACACGGAAGCAATTTAATGAAAGCTCTTAAACAAAAAGATTCCCATGCCGAATTTAGATTTTGGGGCGGTGATCTTATGGAAAAGCAAGGCGGAACTTTGGTGAAACACTACCGCGATCTTGCCTTTATGGGTTTCCTTGAAGTGGTCATGAATCTGCGAACTATTTTAAACAATATTAAATTTTGCAAGCAAGATATTCTGAATAATAAACCGGATGTTTTAATCTTGGTAGACTATCCGGGATTCAATTTAAGGATTGCTAAGTTTGCGAAAGAACTGGGAATTAAAGTGGTTTACTATATTTCTCCACAACTTTGGGCTTGGAAAGAAGGAAGGGTGGAGATCATCAAAAAATATGTGGATGAGATGATGGTGATTCTTCCGTTTGAAGAAGATTTCTATAGAAAACATGGGGTGCATTCTCATTTTGTAGGACATCCTTTGCTTGATGCCATATCAGATTTACAGGAAATAAATATTGAGACATTCAAGGCAGAAAATGGATTGAATGAAAAAGAAATCATTGCTCTTTTACCTGGTTCAAGAAAACAGGAAGTGGAGAAAATGCTTGAAATCATGCTTTCTGTAAGGCCGCATTTTAAAGACTATCAGTTTGTGATTGCAGGCGCACCAAGTCTTCCCAAAGAATTCTACCAGAAATATGTGGATGACAATGTACATTTTGTTTCCAACAGAACTTATGATTTACTGAGATGTTCAAAAGCAGCTTTGGTAACTTCCGGAACTGCAACTTTGGAAACCGCTTTACTGAATATTCCTGAGGTAGTTTGCTACCGTGGAAGTGCTGTCTCTTATGCCATTGCCAAAAGACTGGTGAAGAATATCAATTATATTTCTTTGGTGAATTTAATTATGGATAGGGAAGTGGTAAAAGAATTGATCCAGAGCGATCTGAATACAAAAAATCTTGTACAAGAGCTTACTAATATTCTTGATGGGGCAAAAAGAGAACAGGTATTGAATGATTATAGCCTTTTAAGAGAAAAACTTGGTGGAAAAGGTGCCAGTGATCATGCTGCTGAGGTGATTTTAAAAGTCTGAGAAAAGATTCCCTGAAATTTTAATTCCTGTATTGAAATGAAACATTTAAAGAACTTTCTGTTAATACTTGCATGTACATTTTTCTCGAAAACTTTTGCTCAGAAAGAAACCGCTTTAAGAGATAAAGTACAAATATTCTATTATGGATGGTATGGAAATCAACAAACAGATGGAAGTCTGCAGCATTGGAACCATGAAATCATTCCGCACTGGAACAATCCGAAATGGAATAATCTTGGACATTACAAAGGAGGTGATGATATTGGGGCTAATTTTTATCCGGCATTAGGAAATTATAGTTCCAATGACAAAAAGATCATAGAGAAACACATGCAGATGATGAAGGATTCAGGAGTGGGTGTTGTGGTGATAAGCTGGTTGGGAAAAGATTCCTTTACAGATAAAAGCGTGATGAAGTACCTTGAAGCTGCACAGCGTTTTAATTTGAAAATAGCCTTTCATATAGAACCTTTCTATAAAACGATTGCTGAACTTAGAAATCAGCTTTCTTATCTTGTTACAACATATTCTCAACATCCTGCTTTTTACAAAAAAGATGGAAAGCCTATGTATTATGTATATGACAGTTATAAAATTGCCCCGGAAGAATGGTCAAAACTACTTTCCGAAAATGGTGAGGAAACAGTACGCAATACGGAGTTGGATGCATTGTATATTGGATTATGGGTAGAAAAAAATGATTCAGCGTTTTTTGATAAGTCAGGATTCGATGGTTTCTATACTTATTTTGCCAGTGAAGGTTTTGTGTTTGGGAGTACAACTTCCAACTGGAAGGATATGGCTCAATATGCAAAAGATCATCACCTTATTTTTATTCCTTGCGTGGGTCCGGGGTATTCAGATACGAGAATCAGACCATGGAATGAAGCGAATTTTAAAAGCAGGGATAATGGTAAATATTATGAAAAAATGTTTGATGCCGCTATTAACGTGAATCCTGAATTTATAGGAATTACTTCATTTAACGAATGGCATGAAGGTACACAGATAGAACCTGCAATTCCCAAGAAGATAGACAATTTCATCTACGAAGATTATGGAAAAGATCCATGGATGTATATTAAAGAAACTAAGCGCTTGACGGATAAGTTTCTGAAAGGAAAGTAAAAGTTTTTCGTATAAGCTCAATTTTATAGCAAAAAAATAAGCGCCCTGTTAATCTTTTTAAGGTTGGCAGGGTGTTTTATTTAGTAATTACAGTGATAGTAAATGATTGTTCAATTTCTTATTTTGGTGATACAAATGATTGAAATTGAATAAGCAACCTTTACTAATCTTAGCTATATGTTTTATTCTTGGAATTTTTTTTCAGGATAATTGTTTATTAGGAAAAAAATACATCTATGGTGTGGCTATTCTTAATCTTAGTATATTAATTTCCCTCTTTTTTACTACTTATTTTTTATACAGGACTAAGGTTATTCTGCTTGGGGTAATGTTTTTTGGCTTAGGGATAATTCTCCATTTTTGTAATAATATTTCTCAAAGCACAGATATAGATATTAATAAAAAATCAACTATTATTTTTAAAATATCCCAGAAGTTAAATTCAACAGAAAAGTATAAAAAGTATGAAGGAATAGCTCAGGCAGGGAAACATAGCTTTAACTCAATTTTTTATATTCCGGGAGATCATAAAGAACTTGATTTTGAACATTATTACAAGGCGGAATCTTATATAATGAAACCTGCGCTTCCTCAATACACTTACCAATTTAATTATGCTAGATATTTAAACCGGAAAAATATCGGATATCAGGTTTTTATTTCAAGTGAAGTTTTTTCATCAGAGCGACGTGATCTGAACTTTAAAGATAAAGTAAGACAAAGTAGGTTAGATGTTCTCAAAAGAATTGACAATACTGAAATGTCAGTGAAGACTAGAGCGTTTTTAAAAGGAATTATTCTTGCCGACAGAACTGAAATGGATGCTGCCACTGTAAAAGATTTTAACAGAGCAGGCTTGATTCATTTTCTAGCCATTTCAGGAACTCATATTGTTGTTATTTTCGGGATTTTTTATTTTTTAATGATTCGTATTATTCCTTTAAGATTAAGAAAATATGCGGTTGTTTTGAGCTTGGGTTTTATTTGGTTGTTTGCGTTATTCATTGGGTTTGGGAGCTCAGTTCTGCGTTCCTGTATAATGCTGACGGTATATTTTATATTTGTTTTGCTTCAAAGGAAACCTGATCTGCTTCATTCTTTAGCTTTGTCTGCCTTTATAATTCTGATTTTGGATACTCAACAGCTTTTTGATGTGGGATTTCAACTAAGCTTTGTCGCAGTATTGGGGATTTTCTGGCTTAATCAACCTCTTCTGAAATATTTTCCAAAGCAGGATAATTATTTCAAAAAACTGATTTTTAATACCATTACTATATCTTTGTCTGCACAGTTGGCAACTCTTCCTTTGGTGCTGTATTATTTTCATCAATTTTCATTGATTTCAATCATTGCTAACTTTATTATTGTTCCTTTTTCCGAAATGATCATCGTGTTTTCCTTTCTTATGACTGCTTTGATTGCTTTTGGTCTGAATTTTAACTGGATAGAGAAAATATACGATGTCGTTATTCAGATTCTTTTGGAAGTTATTCACTGGTTTGCTGAGGTCGATTTCTTGTTTATGAGTAATATTCCGATGAATCTGATTGAGCTATTTTCTATATCAATTGCTATTTATTTTCTGAGAGCAATGATTTTAAAATATAACTTTAAAAATTCCATGAATTTGACAATAGCTGTTTTTGTATTTTTCATCATGAAAATTGGAAGTAATATTGTTGAAAATCAGAAAGAAGAAATGCTGTTTCATACATTTGGAAAACACGAAATTATCTCTGTGAAAAAAGGAAATACCGCATGTTTTTGGATCTCGGATATCGCAGACAGGGACAAGGTTGTACAGTTTATTATTATGCCTTATTGTTCTTCCAGAAGAGTGGATCATTTTGAAATAAAAATGCTTCCAAAGTCTATAGAAAAAATGGTTTTTCAAGGTCGGGTTTATGAGCTGAAATAATGATTTCCTAATTTTTCACTTTCCTTTATCAATAACGTGTAAAGCTCTTATTTAGAAAGATTACAAACTGTCTAATTGTGAGATTTCTCACTTTTCGATATTGTTAACATTTCTTAATTTTGTGGGAAATTCAAATTTAAACTTATATGGCAGGTTTAACGAGTTCTACGATAGGTAGAAAATACGCTATGGCATTATCAGCTATGTTTTTGCTGATTTTTCTTATACTGCATTTGACAACCAATTTGTTATCAGTCCTGAACAGGGATGCTTTCAATACAGCATCTGAATTTATGGGCTATAATCCTTTTGTGCAGTTCTTAATGCAGCCTATTCTTGGTTTTGCAGTAATTTTCCATTTTGCGATGGGATTTGTATTGGAGATCAAGAATAATAAAGCGCGTCCAGTAAAGTATGCATCTAACAATGCTGCTGTAAATTCATCATGGATGTCCAGAAATATGATTATTTCCGGAGCAGTTGTGTTGGCTTTCTTGGCGCTTCACTTATATGATTTCTGGTTACATGAAATCAACTATAAGTATGTAGAGGGAATAGCTCCTGATTCAGAACGTTTCTGGCCAGAGCTTCATGAGAAGTTTGCTGACCTTTGGAGAGTCGCTTTGTATGTGATCTCTTTTGTACTATTGGGCTTACACTTAGCTCACGGATTCCAGTCTTCATTCCAGTCTATCGGAGCAAGACATCCAAAATATACGCCAGTGATCAAAGCTTTCGGAACATGGTATTCTATCCTTATTCCGGCAGGATTTATCATCGTGGCAGTTTTTCATTATATAACTCAATAATATCAATATACTAGTATGAGTAAATTAGATTCAAGAATTCCAGCGGGTCCTCTTAAAGACAAGTGGAAAAATCATAAAGATCATATGAACCTTGTTGCACCAAACAACAGAGATAAGATTGATATTATTGTTGTAGGTACAGGTTTGGCAGGAGGTTCTGCTGCAGCTACTTTAGCTGAGCAAGGATACAATGTAAAAGCATTCTGCTATCAGGATTCTCCTAGAAGAGCTCACTCTATTGCAGCTCAGGGAGGTATTAACGCAGCTAAGAATTACCAGGGAGATGGTGACTCTACATACAGATTGTTCTACGATACCATCAAAGGTGGTGACTATAGAGCAAGAGAGGCAAATGTTTACAGATTAGCTGAAGTTTCTGCAAATATTATTGACCAGTGTGTTTCTCAGGGAGTTCCTTTCGGGAGAGATTACGGCGGTCAGCTAGATAACCGTTCATTTGGTGGGGTTCAGGTAAAAAGAACATTCTACGCAAAAGGACAAACAGGACAACAGTTATTGTTAGGAGCATATTCTTCAATGAGCCGTCAGATCGGTAAAGGAAGAATCAAGATGTATAACCGTCATGAAATGCTTGACCTTGTAATTGTTGACGGAAAAGCAAGAGGGATTATCGCTAGAAACTTGGTAACAGGTGAAATCGAAAGACACTCTGCTCACGCGGTAGTAATTGCTTCAGGAGGATACGGAAACGTATATTTCCTTTCTACCAACGCTATGGGATCAAACGTTTCTGCAGCTTGGAAAATTCACAAGAAAGGTGCTTACTTCGCAAACCCTTGCTACGTACAGATTCACCCTACTTGTATTCCTGTTCACGGAACTCAGCAGTCTAAACTAACTTTGATGTCTGAATCATTGAGAAACTCAGGAAGAATCTGGGTTCCTAAAAAGATTGAAGATTCAGTAGCGATCAGAGAAGGTAAATTAAGACCTGAAAACATTAAAGAAGAAGATAGAGATTACTATTTAGAAAGAAGATATCCTGCATTCGGTAACCTTGTACCGAGAGACGTTGCTTCAAGAGCAGCTAAAGAAAGATGTGATGCTGGATTCGGAATCGAAAATAATGATACTCAAGAAGGTGTTTACCTTGATTTCTCTACAGAGATCATGAAAAAAGGTAAAGAAGCCGCTATTGAAAAACATATTCACAATCCTACAGATCAGCAGATTTATGATCTTGGTAAGAGCTGGGTTGAGGAGAAATACGGTAACCTATTCGTAATGTACGAAAAGATTACTGCTGATGATCCTTACAAAACTCCAATGAAGATTTATCCTGCAGTTCACTATACAATGGGTGGTGTATGGGTTGATTATAACCTGCAATCTACAATTCCGGGATGTTTCGTAATTGGTGAAGCTAACTTCTCTGATCACGGAGCTAACAGACTTGGAGCATCTGCATTGATGCAAGGTCTTGCAGACGGATATTTCGTATTACCTTATACGATCGCAGATTACCTTTCTGCAGACATCAGAACAGGAGCAATTCCTACCAATTCAGCAGCGTTTGACGAAGCTGAAAAAGGAATTAAAGATAAAGTTGATTTCTTCATCAATAATAAAGGAACTCACTCAGTAGACCACTTCCACAAGAAACTAGGACACATTATGTGGAATAAAGTAGGAATGGGTAGAACTCCTGAAGGATTGAAAGAAGCGATCAAAGAAATTGAAGAAGTAAGAACCGACTTCTGGAAGAACGTAAAAGTTCCTGGTGAAGGAGAAGGAATGAACACTGAGCTTGAAAAAGCATTCAGAGTTGCAGACTTCCTGGAATTAGGACAATTAATGGCTATCGATGCGCTAAACAGAGAAGAATCTTGTGGTGGTCACTTCCGTTGGGATCACGCTACTCCAGATGGGGAAGCGGAAAGAGACGACGTAAACTTCAAATACGTTGGAGCTTGGGAATATCAGGGGAATGATATCAACGCGGAAGTGTTGCATAAAGAAGAACTGATCTACGACAACATCGAGGTTAAAACTAGAAGTTACAAATAATCTCCAACCTATAAATATAACATTATGAGTGCAAAAAAAGGCTTACATCTTACGCTGAAAATTTGGAGACAGAAAAATAATAAATCTAAAGGTCAGTTTGAGACCTATAAAATATCAGATGTATCTACAGACTCTTCATTCTTGGAGATGCTGGATATTCTGAACGAAAACTTAATTAACGAAGGAAAAGAACCAATTGCTTTTGACCACGACTGTCGTGAAGGAATCTGCGGTATGTGTTCTCTATACATCAATGGTAGAGCTCACGGTCCGGATACAGGTATCACAACTTGTCAGCTTCACATGAGAATGTTCAAAGATGGTGAAACTATCGTTATTGAACCTTGGAGAAGTGCTGCTTTCCCGGTTATCAAAGACTTAATGGTAGACAGAAGTGCTTTCGACAGAGTAATGGCTGCAGGTGGTTTCATTTCGGTGAACACTTCAGGTAATACTTTGGATGCTAACGCAATTCCGGTTCCTAAAGAAGATGCAGATAAAGCTATGGATGCTGCTGCTTGTATCGGATGTGGAGCTTGTGTGGCTACTTGTAAAAACGGTTCAGCAATGCTATTCGTAGGAGCTAAGGTTTCTCAGTATGCATTACTTCCACAAGGTAGAGTAGAAGCTAAGAGAAGAGTTCTGAACATGGTGAAAGCTATGGATGAAGAAGGATTTGGTAACTGTTCAAATACAGGTGCTTGTGAAATAGAATGCCCTAAAGGTATTTCTCTTGAAAATATCGCAAGAATGAACAGAGAATACATGGCTGCTCTTGTAGATCAAGGATAGAATTGATTCAAAATACATAAAAATCGCCTCCATTTTGGGGGCGATTTTTGTTGATATAAATGAGAAGTTGTTAAAGTTTGTTAACTTATTATCAGACTTTATGCTTTCTTTATTTAATAAGTATATATTTGAGGGCTCTTGAACTGTATTGGATATTTGTATTTCAGTTATCTTTTTAGCATTGAAAAATTGATAAATGATTTGATTGAATGTCCCTTTTCATCGGCGTAATAAAATTTTTAAAAAAAATAATCACTGTGAATTAAGAAACGCTAAAAAGCGTATTTTTGTGTAATATTAAAATTGAAATGAAAAAATATCTTTTATTGTTTATCATCGCGGTTTTCGTGATGTCTTGTTCAAAAAAAGTAGAGGTAAAAGGAAAAATTACTGGAGGCTCACCATTAGAAAGAATTGAATTTGTAGAAGCTTCAGGAGTAGGAACCCTACCTCTAATTAATATAGGATTAGATAAAGATGGTAATTTTTCAGGAAGCTTTGATGCTCCTAAAGATGGAATGTATGTGATCAATTATGCTAACAAACAAAACCTGATTTATCTTGAAAAAGGACAAAAAATTAATATTTCCGGTAACGGAGCTACTTTCCCGAATGAATATTTGATTACTGGTGATGCTAAAAACAACAATGATTTCCTTACGGCAAGTCAGAAGTTTTTAGGTGACTATGGAAATAAAATTAATTTAGGACAGCTGATGGCTGGTGATGAATCTGCATTTGTAAAAGGAATGCATAAAGTAGAAGCTGATATCAACAAAAGTGTAGAAGATCTAGCAAAGAAACATAACCCAAGCAAAAGCCTTTTAGAATGGAAGAAGAATGATACGAAAGTAACAATTCTTAATTTGCTTGCTAACTATGAAATGTCTCACGGACCAATGGCTGGAAACCCTGCTTATAAGGCTTCTAAAGCCTTGACAGATTACCAGGCTCAATTAGATAGCGATAAAGAATCAATGGTGAAGTCAATCCCATTATACAGACAGTATCTGCTTGTAAAAATGACTCCTGACTTCCAAAAATATGCTGAAGCGAACAGTAAAGGAAAAACTGATATTACAACTTCAGAAATGTTTGCCAAATATTTAGGAACTAAAAAAGATCTTTCTCAGACAGCTAAAGATTACCTTTTAGCATTTGTAATGGCTCAGGCTGATATTCACCCAAAAACTTCAGCTCAGAATATTGATAAAATCAAAAAATTAATTGATACAGATATCAAGGATGCTACTATTAAAAGTGATCTTTTAAAAATGCAGGTAGCAATTACCGGTCTTAAAATTGGTGAAGCAGCTCCTGAAGCTTCTTTAGTAAAGCAAGATGGTAAAGCGTACAAGCTTTCTGAAAACAAAGGAAAACCTTATATGTTATTCTTCTATGCATCATGGAATCCATACATTGGTGAGGCTACTGTTCCTGTATTGAAAGAAGTAGTGAACTTCTATAAATCTAAAATGAACTTTGTATTTGTAAATGTAGACGATACTAAAGATCAATTTACAAAAACAAGCAATTCTTTATTGAAAGGAATCCAGGGAGTAAATGTTTATGGAGAAGGAGGAATGGAATCTGATATCGCTAAAAAATATGGTGTATATGGATTCAAATTACCTTGCTTTGTAATCATTGACAAAGATGGTAAGATTGCTAGTAGATCTTTTGTAAATCTTGGAGAGCAGGAATTGGTGACAATTTTAGACAAATTAACAGGTCTTTCAGCACCAAAAGTTGACCCGGCAATGCAGCCACAACTGCAGATTGATCCAACGGCTCCACAGCCTGCAGGACCTCAGCCAGCTCAAGCGAAATAATAAACTTTAATATAGATCAGAACCTTATCCTCGGATAAGGTTTTTTTTTATTGTATTTTTGCAAAATGAAACTTTCCAAGTTTCGATTAGAAAAATAGAAAATTTTAGAATGAGCAGAAAGAATAAGAAAAATTTAGTTCTTGAAAATATAAAGCTGTTGACTGCCGGAGCAAAAGGGGTAGCTATCGGTAAAACTGAAGATGGTAAAACCGTATTGGTTTCTGGGGCAATTCCAGGAGACTTGGTAAATGTAAGAGTTAAAAAAGCGAAATCGAAATATTATGAAGGAGAAGCTGTAGAGGTTTTAGAGAAATCTCCTTTTAGAGCTGAACCTAAATGTGTTCATTTTGGAACTTGTGGAGGATGCAAGTGGCAGAATATGACTTACGAAAAGCAGCTTGATTTTAAGCAGGAAGAAGTATATAATAATATCAAAAGAATTGGTGGTATCGAAGATTTCGAGACCCTTCCAATTTTAGGTTCGGAAGAACAGTATTTTTATAGAAACAAAATGGAGTTCTCTTTCTCTAATGCAAGATGGCTTACTCAATATGAAATCAGCTCAGAGGAAAACTTTGGAAGCAAAGATGCATTAGGATTCCATATTCCTGGAATGTGGAGCAAGATTTTAGATCTTAAAGAATGTTTCCTTCAGGAAGATCCGTCTAATGCAATCAGATTGGCTGTAAAAGAATATGGTGTTAAAAACGGATTAGATTTCTTTGATGTTAGAAACCAAGAAGGTTTCCTTAGAACCTTAATGATGAGACAAAACTCTAAAGGCGAATGGATGGTTCTTTTCCAGCTTTACAGAGAGGAAAAAGAAAACAGAGAAAATCTTTTCCAATTCTTATTAGAAAAATTCCCGCAGATCAAAACTTTGGTGTATGCTATTAATCCAAAGCAAAATGACTCTATCTATGATCTGGATATCAATATCTATCATGGTGAAGGATATTTAATGGAAGAGATGGACGGATTGCAGTTTAAAATCGGACCAAAATCATTCTTTCAGACAAATTATAAACAAGCATTAGAGTTATATAGAAAAACATTGGAATTTGCAGACCTGAAAGGTGATGAAGTAGTTTATGACCTCTATACAGGAACTGGAACCATTGCTCAATATGTAGCGAGAAACGCAAAGCAGGTTATTGGAATAGAGTCGGTTCAGGAAGCTATTGATGCAGCTATTGCGCATGCTGAATTAAATGGGCTTACCAATACAACTTTCTATTGTGGAGATATGAAAAATGTCTTTAATGATGAGTTTTTGGAAAATCATCCAAAGGCTGATGTTCTGATTACCGATCCACCAAGAGATGGTATGCACCAGAAAGTTGTAGAGCAAATTTTAAAGCTTTCTCCTGAAAAAGTTGTTTATGTAAGTTGTAATTCTGCAACACAGGCAAGAGATTTGGCTTTAATGAAAGATCATTATACATTGGTGAAAATTTTACCTGTAGATATGTTCCCACAAACTCACCATGTGGAAAATATTGCATTGCTGATTAAAAAATAATTAAATTTGGATTCAAATCTTAATATGAAGTACTTTAAATTTCTCATAATGCTATGTTTCGTTGGAATGTTCTTTTCCTGTGGCGGAGATGATGACATCTGCGAAAGTGGTGAAGGAACTCCAAGAATGAAAGTAGCTTTCAGGTCTACAGATGGAAAGGTTATGACCCTTGATTCATTACTTGTATCAGTAGATTATGGTTCCGGAAAAGTTGAATTAGGATGGGATAAAAAAATTGAGTCCAAGGTTTTTCCTTTAAGAGTAGATGAATCGCCTTATACTGATGTTTATTTTAAGAGATCAATTAAAGGACCTGAGTCTAAAATAAGGGTTAATTATACGACTAAAGCTACTTATGTGTCTCCGGGATGCGGTATGAAGAAGTCTTATGAGAATTTAACCTCAGAACTAATAACTACGACTCCTGTTGTTAAATTGGAAGCAGGACAAAATCAAATAGAAAATGAAGACAAGACTAATCTATACCTTGTTTTTTAGTTTATTAGGAATAATAAGCTGGGCGCAAGATAAGAAAGGAGCCGAGAAAAAGGAGCAACTAAAATATGAACCCAACTTTATGGTAGGGCTTGATGTATTGAATACCGGAGTAGGTTTTTTCTCAGATAGAAAATTGTATCAAGGATTTATCTCTTCAAAGATAAAAGGAAATCTTCATGCAATTGCCGAAGCTGGATTTGAGAAAAATGTCTATCAAAAGAATGGTTACGATGCTAAGGCAAGCGGACCCTTTGTGAAGCTGGGAGCATTTTATATGCTGGCAAAAGATCCCGAAAACGAGTTTAATGGGTTTTATGCTGGAGGAAAGGTTGCTGGATCATTTTATAATCAGGAATATATGGCAATTCCGGTTCGTGGATTTGGTGGTAGCAACTCTTCGGTGGCATTTCCTTCTTCTTCGCAATCTTCATTTTGGTTGGAAGGAACATTAGGGGGCAGAGTACAGCTTTTTGAATCTAATTTCTATATTGATGTAAATCTTCAACCACGCTATTGGGTATATACCTCTAAGCAGGAAGATATATCTCCGATGATTATTCCTGGATTTGGAAAGAGTTCTTCAAAATTTAATATGGGCTTTGCATGGAATATTGCCTATAAGTTTTAGATAAAAAAATATTATACATATTATAACCTCAGAGTTTTTCTGGGGTTTTTTTTTTTGCACAAATTTATGTTTATTGTGTTTTTATTATTAATTGTTTTTAATTATTATGTGTTGTTTTCGTGTTGTTTGTTTTCATTTTTTGAATATATGTTATTGATTGTTTGTAAAACTTATATATTTGTGAACTTAATAAAAATTATAAATGCAAAAATCTACTACTTCAAAATCTTTGTTTTTACTCCCTTTATTATGTGCCGGTTTATTGGGTGCGCAAGGAGTTAGGCAAAAAGGAATGTTTCAAAAAAAATCTCCACAAGAATTGGCTTTATCTCATGGCTTCGACAGATGTGGTACTACTGACTATGAAGAATTCTTGAGAAGAAATTTTCCTGGAAGAATGACTAAGGATCAGTTTGAAGCTTGGCTGAAACCATTAGTTGAGAAAGCTAAAAATGAAAGATCACAGAATGGAGGTATTATTACTATTCCAGTAGTGGTTCACGTTATTCATGGAGGGCAGCCAGTTGGAAGTGCTCCTAATATTGTAGATGCACAGGTAGAATCACAGATTACTGTAATGAATGAGGATTATCGTAGAATGACAGGAACTCCTGGATTCAATAATAATCCCGTAGGAGCAGATGTACAAATTCAGTTTGCCTTAGCGAAAGTGGATCCTAATGGAAATCCAACAAATGGTATTGATAGAGTTAATCTATGTCAATCTGTGTTTAAAAGAGATGTGATTGAAGCTTTTGTAAAACCTGAAACTATTTGGGATCCTAATCAATATATGAATATGTGGAGTGTGGCATTTGATTCTCCAGATGATGATCTGTTGGGTTATGCACAGTTTCCGGATGGTTCAACACTTCCAGGATTGGATCCGATAAATGGAGATGCTATTACGGACGGAGTTGTAGCTGGCTTTTACACTTTTGGGAGTATAAATTACGGTAGTGATTTTATGTTGGCAGATCCTTATAATAAAGGAAGGACTATGACCCATGAAGTAGGACACTTTTTAGGATTAAGACATATTTGGGGAGATTCTCAATGTGGAGATGATTTCTGTGCAGATACTCCTGTGGCGCATCATTCTAATTTTGGCTGTTCTCCAGCATTACAAAGTTGTGCCGATCCTTCAGTAATGGAAATGGTGCAGAACTATATGGATTATTCTGATGATGCTTGTATGAATATTTTTACTGTTAATCAGAAAGATAGAATTGCAGCTGTTATGAATAACTCTCCAAGAAGATCCTCATTGAAAAATTCTGTAAAGGATGTTGCTATTCCTTTATTTGCAAACGATGCTGAAGTTAAGTTGGAAAGAACTTGTACAACTGGTACTTGTGCTGTTTCTCAAAATGTTCCTGTTTCTTTATTTAACAGAGGAACCAGTGTTCTTACTTCAGCTAAAATTAATTATACAATTAACGGAGTCGCTCAAGCTCCTTATAACTGGACAGGTAACCTTTCTCAGGATAAATCTCAGTTGCTAAGTCTTCCAGTAGCTTCCGGTACTATGGCGGGACCAATGACTATTAATATTGAAACTGCCAATGGAGGTGCGGATCAGAGAGCATCTAATAATACTGTTACTTCTACTTATGTAGGGGCTCCTATGGCAGTTCCATCAAAAGTGGTATTCAAACTTCAATTAGATTATTATGGAAGTGAAATAACATGGAATTTGAAAAACAGTGCAGGAGTTGTAGTATATAGTAGTGGAGCTGGCTATGATGATTCAGTTCCCCCTGCTTTACCAGGATTAATTACTCAAAACTGGGAATTAGCACCTGATGACTGCTATACATTTACAATTGAAGATGAATATGGTGATGGTTTTGCGTTTTATGGAGGTTACTACTCAATTGAAACTACTTCTGGGACTCCTTTGATTTCAGGTGGTAGCTTTACAACTTCTCAAAAGAAATTATTGAAAGTTCAGACTCTGGGAACAAATGAAGTTACTAAGAAGAATAATAATTTTGGAATCTATCCAAATCCTGTAAATGATATCTTAAACATTACTAAGGTTTCTTCTAAAGCAATGTTTGAAATTCATGATGTAGTAGGGCAAATTGTTAAAAAAGGAACTGTTGATAATAATAAGGTTTATGTGGGTGAATTGTTGAAAGGAAACTATATAATTACCATAAAATATGGAAGTATTTCAGAGAGCTTTAAATTTATTAAAAAGTAATAATAACTTTAAATAGTAAATGATCCTCAGATTTTCTGGGGATTATTTTATTTTTAATTTTATGTTGTATTGTGGTTTAATTTTTCCAAAAAATCATTTTAATAAATGTATTATAATGAAAAAATGATTAGATTTGTGTAATTATTAAAATATTAGCCTATGGAATGAAATTACTTTTTTACTACAGATAAACTGTAAAATAAGATGTTTCTGAATTCTATTTTAACATCTTTAAACTGAAAATACTATAATTCTTTTATTATCGTTATCATTATTAAATTAAGAAAAATATGAGTGGACTTTTACTCTGTAAAATGAGCCGAACTTTTAAGGTGCTCATTACATTGCTCTGTATGGTCGTCGGACTGTCTATGCAGGCACAAACAGTTACCATTGGTACTGGGACCAGTACCCAGATTTATCCTTTAGGTACTTATTATGGGTACGAGCGATCTGCAGGGCTTTATACGTCTGCAGAAATTAGTGCTTCCGGAAGTATTCAGTCTGTTGCATGGAATGCTACGGCGGCAGTAACTGTAAATATTCCTGTGAAAGTATATCTTAAATCTGTACCAAGCTCAACAACAGCTCTTACAGCTCAAAGTTGGAATACTTTAACTACGGGAGCAGTTTTGGTATATGATGGAACTGTAAATAATATAACAGTTGGATGGAATACCATAGCATTACAAACTCCTTATTATTATAACGGAGCAGATAACCTTATGGTGATGGTTGAAACCAATTTTGGAGGATCAGGTGCTGGGACAGGTAGTACAGGTGGTTCTTTTACTTATACAAGTAATACTGCAAAGCATTTGTATTTACAAAAAGATACTACTCCTCCAGGAGCTACAAACAACCTGACTCTTAATGGGCAAAGACCAAATGTTCAATTAACATTTGCTCCAGCTACTGGATGTTTACCATCTGGTGCAATAAGTTTGGGAGCAGTAACAGCAACTAATGCTGTAATTAGCTGGACAGCACCTACTCCTGCTCCTGCTATGGGTTATGAAATTTACTATAGTACAACCAATACAGCCCCAGATGCTGCAACACCACCAACACAAACGGTTGCAACAGGGACAACAGCTACACTTTCTCCTTTAACTCCTCTAAGTACATATTATGTATGGGTAAGAGCAAAATGTAGTGGAACAGAGCAAAGTATTTGGTCAGGACCAGTTTCTTTCAGTACACCGGCTACTTGTCCGGCAATGCCAACAGGAGGGACCTTGACAATGGGAACTATAACAGCAACAACCGCTGTATTGAATTGGACTGCTTATACTCATGCACCAGCAGGAGGTTTTGATATTTATTACAGTACAAGCAACACTGCTCCAACAGGTACATCTATACCTCAACAAAATGTACCAGGAGGAACAACGGCAACTCTTACACCTCTAATTCCTAATACAACATATTACGCATGGGTGAGAGCAAGATGTAGTACAACAGATCAAAGTACATGGTCGGGACCGAGAAGTTTTACAACTCCTCCTACATGTATTCCTTTGACAGCTTCTACGTTAACAGTAGGAACAGTAACACAGACAAGTGCAGTTCTTAACTGGAATGCACCTGCTACGCCACCTGCAATGGGGTATGAAATTTTTTATAGTACAACAAATACACCTCCTGTGGTAGGAACAACTCCTTCTCTGGTGGTTCCAACTGGAACAACTGCTACAATATCTCCTTTAACGACAGGTGCTGTTTATTACTGGTGGGTACGAGGGGTATGTACAACAACTGATAAGAGTACTTGGGTAGCGGGACCTAGATTTGTTCCAGGACAAATTGGTTCAGGGGCAGGGATCTCAACTCAGCTTCCGGTGAATTCTAACTGGGAATACAATTATTCTCAACAACTTTATACGGCTTCAGAAGTTGGAACAGCATTGGGAACAACGAGGTTAATTACTTCAGTGAAGTTCTTTGCAGAAACGACTAAAACGCCTCAAACTAATTATAATGGTTGGAATGTTTATTTAGGAAATACAACTAAAGCAAACTTCTCAAGTACAACTGATTGGGTTCCTGTAGGTAATATGACTCAGGTGTTTTCTGGGACACTTCCTACAATGACCAATGGGACTTGGGTGACAATTCAATTAACAGCACCATTTGTATGGGATGGCGTTAGCAACCTTGTAATTGCAGTTGATGAAAACACACCAGGTTTAACATCAGGTACTGCGGAATGGGGATCTTATAATGCAGGAGCAAATAGAGGAATTCTATATCGTAGTGATACAAACAATCCTGATCCGGCTTCTCCTCCAACGGCTTCTGGCAGATATGCAGATATTCCAAGATTGATGCTTACAGCAGTAGATTTACAGCCGTGTTCAGCAGCACCTCCTACAGGAGTTACCGTTTCTAACGTTACTCCAAGTACAGCTATTGTAAGCTGGTTGCCGGCTGCAGGAGCTACTTACGTGATTCAGTATAGAACAGGAACAGGAGCTTGGCAGACAATCAATGTGACTACACCTTTTACAAGTAGTGCTCTTCTGTTTAATTTGGCAGATCAGACTCAGTATGAAGTTCATATTGCTACTATTTGTCAAGGTAACCAGGGGACATATTCTACAAGTGTGTTCTTTACTACTCCTGCGCTTACTTATTGTAACAATACACCTACCAATACTACTTCAGATGGTTATATCAGTAAGGTAGTTGTTACGCCTACAAACGGACCATTAATGGTAAGTAATTCCGGATATGACGTTTATAAGGATTATACAGCTGATCCTACGAGATTAATTACTTTTGTAAGAGGTACATCAAACAATAAAATAAGTGTTACTAAATTCTGGCCAGGTTCAACATCAAGTTATGGTGTTGGGGTATGGATTGACTTTAATAGAAATGGCGTTTTTGAAGCAAGTGAGCAAGTGCTTACATCTTCAAGCAGTACTACAACTCCAGTAACAAACGGAACCGGTACTTTTGCTATACCGCTTCCTCCAAACCCAGCTATTTATAATGGTCCTCTTCTTACACGTATGAGAGTCGTGATGATGGATGGTACTGTTTCTACACCTTGTGGAACATTTGGTTCATTTGACTACGGTGAAGTAGAAGATTATTCAGTGAAATTGATTGATCAGCCTGCATGTTCTACGACACCTCCGGCTATTACTGTTTCAAACATTACAGATAAGAGTGCTACTTTCTCTTGGATAGCTGCTACAGGTGCTACATATCAGATACAATACAGAGAATTACCAAGTGGAGCTTGGCAAACGGTAAATCCAGTACCTGCTCCAGGTAACGTTTATACTGTACCAGCTACACCTCCTTTAAAAGAGCAGACTCAATATGAAGTGAGAATCTCTGTAAAATGTACAGGTAGCTTTGGATCATGGTCTACACCTACACCATTTACAACTTTACCATTGCAGTATTGCCCGGTAACAGGTAGTGGAGATAATGACCATATTTCTAATGTAACAATTACTTCTGCTAACCTTGGAACTCCTCCAATGAGTAATAATACAGGGCAGAATAACTATACAAGCTATACAACTCCTGCAACACTTATTACATTGGATGCAGGATCTCAGAACAATAAAATTTCTGTAGCAAAAGGATGGAACGGATCTACAGGTAATGATGCTGTTGCAGCATGGATAGACTTCAATAGAGATGGTGTATTTGATAATGCAACAGAGCGAATTCTTGGTATTGCTGGAAGTACAGTTACACCGGTTTCGGCACAGTTTAACGTTCCTACAAATGCAAATACAGGTCCTTATCCTACTACAATGAGAGTAGTGTTAAAACGTTCATCATCTATTCCTACGGCATGTGCAAATGCTATTGATGGAGAAGTAGAAGATTATGCAGTAAGAATCAGAACATGTGGTACAACAATTCCAAATGCACCTACATTCCCTGTTGCAACGCTTACTCACAATTCTGTAGATGTTGTTCTTGGTGGAGCTACTACTTATCGTGTACAATACAGAAAATTAGGAGATCTTACATGGATAGATTTATATACAGCTACATCTCCGCTTACAATCAATGGATTGGAATCTGCTACAACTTATGAAGTTCAGGTTTCAGCAGTTTGTGGTGGAGCACTTGGTACTTCTACAGCAATTAAGACCTTCACAACGAGATGTGATCCTACGCCTCCAAATGTTACTGTAAGTAGTATAACTCCAACGACAGCCTTAATTACTTGGTCACCACTTGCAGCAAGTTCTACTTATACATTGAGATGGAGAAAAGTAGGAGTGACGGGATGGCCAAATGCAGATATTGCATTGCCTGCATCACCTGCAAATACCTATGTATTAGGAAGTGTAATTCCTTTGGATCCCTATACAACCTATGAGGTAATGATTGCCAATCAGTGTAATGGAGAAAGTAGTTTAAATCCATTCTCAAATCCTAAAGTATTTACAACGGAAAGAATTTGTCAGATTGCACCTCCTGGCTTGACAATTACTCAATTGTTGCCAACAATGGCAGAGATCAAATGGGATCCTTTCCCAGGAGCAACATATGTTCTTAGATATAGAAAAGTAGGTATTCCAAGTTGGACAGAAGTTCCTACCCCTGTCAATACTGTAATATTGAATGGTCTTACAGAAATGACAAAATACGAAATGCAGGTAGTTAATATCTGTAGTGGAACCCCAGGAAATTATACTCCTCCTTATTACTTTACCACGCCAACAGTAATTTACTGTAAAATGGGATCAGGAAGTTCAACAGGAGAGCATATTTCTAAATTAACATTTATTCCTAACGGTAAGCCAAAAATGGAAAATCCTTCAGGAGCATCAACGTATACAGATTATACAGGAGTTCCTAAGACATTTATTGAATTGATCCAGGGATCTACAGATAACGAGATCATCATTGATAAAAAATGGACAGGAAACACATATAACGAAGGAGTATCAGTTTGGATCGACTTCAACAGAAATGGAGAGTTTGATATCAATGAAAAAATCTTTACTTCATCTCCTAATAGAGACAGTCCTGTATCAGGTAAGTTCAATGTGCCTTCGGATGCATTTGTAAGTATGACAGATTACAAATATGTAGTAATGAGAGTGGCAATGGAAAGAGATGGTGTTCCTGTAAGTTGTACCAACTTCAATAATGGAGAAGTGGAAGACTATACCGTAAGAATTTCCAAAAAAGGAGTTCCTAATCCACTTGATCAGACGGATATTATGATCTATCCAAACCCTGTAAGCTCAATATTGTATGTTAAAAATATCAGCAAGAAAGCGAAGTATAAAATTTACAATGCAGCAGGACAGGTTATCGGAGACGGTATCTTACTGAATAACCAGATCAATGTAAGCAGATTGATTAACGGTGTTTATGTAATCGATATTGATGATAATGGTAATACCGCTCAGAAGAAATTTATCAAAGAATAATAGATAAAATTTCATATAGAATAAGCCTCCAGAAATGGAGGCTTATTTTTTTGTAATAATTTAAAAGATAAATCTACATATGTTGAAATTTTCACTTGAATTACTTTTTATTGTTTGTTTTTTTAATTTATATAATGATTTGTTAGTGATTTTTCATGCAATCGAGCGTTTTGTATTGTCTTTTGGTAATGGATGGTTTATTTTTGTGAGATTAATACAAATTTTTGATAGAAATTATGAAGAAAATCTTTACATCCTTCTTTTTTCTTTGTTTGTTCACAATGTTTCATGCACAATGGGCTCAAACAGTTTTTAATGAAAGAGAACTTCGAAATGATATTCATCCCAAAGGGTACTATACTTTGGACATTTCATTGTTGAAATCACAACTGGCAAAAGCTGAGGAAGCAGGAACCAATGCAAAGCCTGTTACTATTTCAATACCTACTCTCAGTGGGAAAATAGAACAGTTTGCTGTTTATAGTTTTCCGGTTATGGTGAAAGAGCTGGCTGATCAATATCAATTGGGCTCATATGCTGGAGTAGGGATTGATGACCCCTCCAAATACATAAGATTTAGTCTTGCTCCAAATGATTTTCAATCGATGATGATTTCAAATGAAGGATCAGAATTTATTGAACCTGCAAATGCTAATAAAACCATTTATGAAGTTCATCCAAAAACACAGAAAGGTAAGTCGGGGTTCATCTGCTCTACCGAGGAAAATCTTCACGATAAAAAAGAAATAGAAAAGCTCCGTCAAAATGGGCAGCTTTTTAATCATCAACCTAATAGTTTTGCCAGATCTTCTGATAGAAAATACAGAACACTAAGGCTAGCCATATCTGTAACAGGTGAATATACTCAATTTTTTGGTGGGACAGTGGCTGGTGCTTTAACAGGAATAAATGCAACGCTTACCAGAGTAAATGGTATTTATGAAAAAGACTTTGCTCTGCATTTAATTCTACAAAACTTTCCAAATGTTATTTATACCAACCCAAGTACAGACCCTTATTCCGCGGTAACAGGAGGGCAGGCTCCTGATGCTTGGAATACAGAGTTGCAGCAAACACTTACCGCTAATGTTGGAGACGTTAATTATGATATAGGTCACTTGTTTGGGGCAAGTGGAGGTGGAGGGAATGCTGGTTGTATAGGTTGTATTTGCTTAGAACCAGGTAATCCTGATCCAAGTACAGGAAAGGGAAAAGGTTCTGCATTTACTTCTCCTGCCAATTCCGGACCTCAGGGTGATACTTTTGATATAGACTTTGTTGCCCATGAAATGGGACATCAATTAGGAGGAAATCATACCTTTTCTTATCAATTTCAAACACCCAATACCCAATTTGAACCTGGTTCAGGCTCCACAATTATGGCATATGCCGGAATTGCTAATGGAAACGCAGCTAATTATGGGATCTTTCCTTCGCCCGGAGGTACTTTCGATATACAGCCCAATACGGATCCTTATTTTATTAATAATAGTATAAAACAGGTTCAGAGTACTTTAATAACCAGAACATGTGATATAGAAACTACGGCTACAAATACTCCTCCGGCAATTGCTTCATTACCTACTTATAATATTCCAAAGGGAACGGCTTTTGTTTTAACAGCTTCAGTTACGGATGCAGAAAACGATCCGATGACATATACTTGGGAACAGGCTGATGCAATGATTTCCGGCGGTCCTTCAATAGATAATATTAATTTAGGAAATACAACCACAGGAGCGTCATTCAGGTCGTTAACTCCATCTGCAAGTCCTACACGTTATTTTCCTAAGCTGTCTTCAGTATTAGCCGGAGTTTTACATGATAATAATGGATGGGAAGCTGTGTCTACTGTAGCAAGAACAACAAAATTCTCAATAACTGTAAGAGATAATAATCCTCTTGTCAGTCAGCAGCAGACGCAATCTGCAATTCAAACAATTATTGTAGGAAATAATGGTCCTTTCAAAGTAAATCCAACAACAGTTTATAATAACGGACCAACAACTGTGACATGGGATGTTGCAGCTACCAATGCAGCTCCCTATAATACAACTAATGTAAAAATTGATTTTACTTCAGATAACGGATTAACCTGGCATGTGGTAACAGCCTCTACAGCTAATGATGGTGCTGAATCATTGGATTTTAGTGCATTTCCTCTTCCTACAGGAGGTACAGCTAAAATAAGAATAAGTGCTATTAATAATGTATTCTATGCTATAGGAAATGCTCCGATAGAAACTCTTCCTACTTGTGTATTAACTCCTCCAGGAGGAGTTTTAGTTACAGCTCTTACACAGTCAACGGCTACTGTTACCTGGAATGCATCTTATAATGCGTCTTACTTAGTGCAATACCGTGTAGCGGGTACAGCTGCCTGGATTAACGCTAATCCCAATCCAACTTCAAATACCATAACAATTAATGGTCTATCAGCAGGGACAACGTATGAAGTTCAGATTGCAAATATTTGTTCAGGTGTAACGGGAAGTTTTTCACCAATTAAGACTTTTACAACTCCATATTGTAGTGCAGTTTCAAGTAATACTGATAGTGGTTATATATCAAATGTGATAGTAGCTGCTGCCAGTTCTTATACAATGAGTAATAATTCGGGAGCTAATAATTATACTGATTACTCATCAGATGTGACAAAATTAATTACTTTGGTTCGTGGAACAATAAGTAATACAATTTCAGTATCTAAATCGTGGTCAGGTGCTATGGCTAATAAAGCTGTAAGTGTCTGGATAGATTTTAATAAAAATGGAACTTTTGATACGAACGAAAGAGTTTTAAATATAGGGAATAATCAGACTACTCCTGTGTCAGGAAACTTTACTGTACCTGCAACAGCTTATATTGGACCTCTTGAGACAAGAATGCGTGTCGTAATGAGAGACCTGAATAATCCGGCTGCCTGTGGATTATTTGCCAATGGAGAAGTTGAAGATTATGGTGTTAAAATAATAGATATGCAAGCATGTAATAGTTCCGCTCCAAGTAGTATTACTATTACTAACCTTACACCTAATTCTGCTGCTGTATCATGGGTAGCAAGTACTGGGGCAACCTATATATTAAGATACAAAAAGGTAGGAACCACTGCATGGACTACGATAGATCCTGTAGGAGGAGTTGGTAATAATTATACAATTTCAAACTTGGAAGAGCAGACTCAATATGAGGTTCAGGTAGCAACAAATTGTAATAATACTTCAGGGTCATTTTCTGCTTTACAACAATTTACAACACCAGCCGTATCATACTGTTCAATGACCGGAACCGGGACTAATGATCATATTTCAAATGTAATGGTAACTCCTATAAATCCAGCGTTACCAATAATGAATAATAATTCTGTTCAAAATAACTATACAAATTATACAACACCAGCTACGTTAATTACACTGGAAATAGGTTCAACAAATAATAAAATTTCTGTAGCAAAAGGATGGACAGGTTCAACTCAAAATGATGCAATTACGGCATGGATAGATTTTAACAGAGACGGACAATTTATAAATTCCGAAAGAATACTTATTTCTGCTGCAGGGATCAATACGCCTGTTACAAGTACATTTAATATTCCTGCAAATGCCTATTCTGGTCCTTTAACTACAGTGATGAGAGTAGCCCTGCGAAGAGGAAATGCTCCTACCATGTGTCAAAATATTGTAGATGGAGAAGTGGAGGATTATGTTGTAAAATTGAAACCATGTAGTACTGAAACACCAACAGGGCTTGCAGTAAATGCGGTTACTCATAATTCTGCAACTCTGAATTGGACAGCGGCAACAAATAACCTTACCTCTCTTGTTCAATATAGGATATTAGGAACAATTGTATGGACAGATGTTTATGTTTCAGATGTGTCATATATACTGAATAACTTGTTGCCTGCTACTACTTATGAGGTTCAGATTACAGCCAATTGTGGAATTACACTTGGTACCCCTACCGCAATTAAGACCTTCACAACGAGATGTGATCCTACCCCTCCGAATGTGACAATAAGTAGTATAACACCCACTACAGCATTGATTACTTGGTCTCCACTTGCAGCAAGTTCTACTTATACACTGAGATGGAGAAAAGTAGGAGTAACGGGATGGTCAAATGCAGATATTGCACTACCGGCATCACCTGCAAATACCTATGTATTAGGAAGTGTAATTCCTTTGGATCCCTATACAACCTATGAGGTAATGATTGCCAATCAGTGTAATGGAGAAAGTAGTTTAAATCCATTCTCAAATCCTAAAGTATTTACAACGGAAAGAATTTGTCAGATTGCACCTCCGGGCTTGACAATTACTCAGTTATTGCCAACAATGGCAGAGATCAAATGGGATCCTTTCCCAGGAGCAACGTATGTTCTTAGATATAGAAAAGTAGGTATTCCAAGTTGGACAGAAGTTCCTACCCCTGTCAATACTGTAATATTGAATGGTCTTACAGAAATGACAAAATACGAAATGCAGGTAGTTAATATCTGTAGCGGAACCCCAGGAAATTATACTCCTCCTTATTACTTTACCACGCCAACAGTAATTTACTGTAAAATGGGATCAGGAAGTTCAACAGGAGAGCATATTTCTAAAGTAACAGTTATTCCTAACGGTAAGCCAAAAATGGAAAATCCTTCAGGAGCATCAACGTATACAGATTATACAGGAGTTCCTAAGACATTTATTGAATTGATCCAGGGATCTACAGATAACGAGATCATCATTGATAAAAAATGGACAGGAAATACATATAACGAAGGAGTCTCAGTTTGGATCGACTTCAACAGAAATGGAGAGTTTGATATCAACGAAAAGATCTTTACTTCATCTCCTAATAGAGACAGTCCTGTATCAGGTAAGTTCAATGTGCCTTCGGATGCATTTGTAAGTATGACAGATTACAAATATGTAGTAATGAGAGTGGCAATGGAAAGAGACGGAGTTCCTGTAAGTTGTACCAACTTCAATAATGGAGAAGTGGAAGACTATACCGTAAGAATTTCCAAAAAAGGAGTTCCTAATCCACTTGATCAGACGGATATTATGATCTATCCAAACCCTGTAAGCTCAATATTGTATGTTAAAAATATCAGCAAGAAAGCGAAGTATAAAATTTATAATGCAGCAGGACAGGTTATCGGAGACGGTATCTTACTGAATAACCAGATCAATGTAAGCAGATTGATTAACGGTGTTTATGTAATAGATATTGATGATAATGGTAATACCGCTCAGAAGAAATTTATCAAAGAATAATAGATAGAATTTCATATAGAATAAGCCTCCAGAAATGGAGGCTTTATTATTGAAAAATGGATGGGTTTTTAATGAACTAAATCAATATATGTTGAAGTTAATATTTAAGTTTCCTTTATATATGGCGGTTTTAATGTTATAAAATATTTATTAATCATTTTTTGTTGAATTATTTATTTTTTATTGTTTGTATTTGACAAATTTGTTTAAGTTTGTGAGAATATTACAAAATATCAATGGTAATTATGAGAAAAATTTTTACATCATTAAAATCCCTTAATATATTGGCAATTGTTTTCACGAATTGTTCAATAATTGTTGCCAAACGTTGCGATGTTCGACCTTGGCTAAATCCTAATCTTTTTAAAAGAATTCCAATAGCTTCAGAAGGAGTGTTTATAAGAAGTTTATAAAGAAACTATAAAACTAATAACTATGAAACAACATTATTTTTTGCTGAAAGCCTTTTGTACTATTATTTTAGGCTTTTTGCTGGGATCCTGTTTTCCATCCACTTCAGCTACTTTTCCATATAGAGAAGATTTTAGTGCAGGTAACGGTGACCTTACTTTTGTCAATGGATCGCAAACAAATAAATGGATGCACGGAAGTGCTGTGGGAAATCCCCCCAATGCCATCTATATTTCTAATACGAATGGAAATACAAATGCCTATAATGTTACCGGTTCAAGTATAGTGCATACCTACAGAGACATTGCAATTCCTGCGGGGACCGGAAACACAATTTTTTCATTCGATTGGAGAGCAGGTGGGGAGAGTACTAAAGATTATCTGAGAGTATGGCTTGCTCCCTCTACTTTTACACCTGCAGCCGGAACCAGTATTACTGCCGGAGCTGGAAGGGTCAGAGTTGGTAATGATTTTAATATGCAGACTGCGTGGCAGACCTATATTAATGCTAATTTGGATCTTAATACTTTTGCCGGTGCAGATATGCGTCTGATATTTGAATGGGTAAATAATAACAACGGTGGAACTCAGCCTCCTGCTTCAGTAGATAATATTTCATTAGGAAAATGCTTTTTTCCAACATCTTTACAAGTATCAGCGATAACACCAACTACAGCAATATTAAGTTGGGCTGCTCCAGCAGCACCGCCGGCAGACGGATATGAATACTATATCACTACAACCAATACACCGCCGAATTCAGGAACAACTCCTACAGGAACCACTAGTATTCTGACAGCGAATTTATCTCAACTGATTCCTAATACTACTTATTATTGGTGGGTACGTTCAGCATGTAGTACAACCGATAAAAGTATCTGGGTTTCTGGTGGCAACTTTAGTACACCTACTTGCGATATAACAACCCCGGTAATTACAGTGAGTAATGTAACCCATAATTCTGCTACTTTACGATGGCCACGAACGAACAAAGTAGATAATTACCAGGTAAGATACAGACCCGTTGGTACATTAAATTGGACCACAACAAATGCACCGGTAGCTTTACCTCCGCTTACAATGAATACATTTAATTTAACGAATTTATTATCTGCAACATTATATGAAGTAGAAGTAGCTGCTGTATGTAACGGTACAACCGGAACTTTTTCTCATGATGAATTTGTAACTAAATGTGATCCTACACCTCCCGTTGTAACAATCAGTAGTATTACATCTACCTCCGCTTTGATTACCTGGTCACCCCTTGCAGCAAGTGCTACCTATGTGATGAGATGGAGGGAAGTGGGGACAATCCCGTGGAACCAGGAGAATTTACCTGCTCCACCTGCCAATACCTTTACACTTTCAAACTTAGAAGTTAATAAGACATATGAAGTTCAAATTGCTAATCAGTGTATAGGCGGTACTTTAAATCCTTATTCAAATCCTAAAGTATTTACTACAGAAAGAGAATGTCAAACGCCTCCTTCAGGATTAACAATAATTCAATTATTACCTACATGGGCAGAAATTACATGGGATCCATTTCCTGGGGCTACTTACATTCTCAGATATAGAAAAGTGGGGATTCCAAGCTGGACAGAGATTCCTACACCCGTTAATAATTTGATCTTGAATAACCTTACGGAATTAACTAAGTACGAAATGCAGGTAGCCAATATCTGTAATGGAACAGCTGGAAATTTTACTCCGATGTATTATTTTACAACTCCTACAGTCGGTTACTGTCAAATGATTTCAGAAAGTTCAGTAGGAGAGCATATTTCCAAAATAACAGTGAAACCAAATGGAAAACCTGTTATGGAAAACTCTTCAGGAGCTTCTAATTATACAAATTATACAGGAGTTCCTAGTACAATTATTGAATTGATTCAAGGATCTGTAGATAACGAAATCATTATTGATAAAAAATGGACTGGAAATACCCAAAACGAAGGAGTTGCTGTATGGATTGATTTCAATAGAAACGGAGATTTTGATATTGATGAGAAAATCTTAATCTCGTCACCGAATTCTACAAGTCCTATCTCAGGTAAATTTAATGTACCAGCTAATGCTTCTGTAAGTATGACAGATAATAAATATATCGTGATGAGAGTGGCTATGGAAAGAGATGGAGTGCCTGTAAGCTGTACCAAATTCAAAAACGGAGAAGTAGAAGATTATAAAGTAATAATCTCTAAAAAAGCAGCTCCAAACTTATTAGATCAGAATAATGATATAACGATTTATCCTAATCCGGTACATACTGTATTGCATGTAAAGAATATCAGTTCAAAAGCGAATTATAAACTTTATAGTCTCTCAGGTCAATTACTCGAAAGCGGCATCATACTACATAATAAAATTGATGTAAGTAAACTAGTCAACAGTGTATATGTAATATATATTGATGATAATGGAGAAACAATAGAAAAGAAGTTTATCAAAGAATAGTACAAAAAAGCCCTCTTTTTCAGAGGGCTTTTTATATGTAAAGCTTAGAAGAAATCTAAGAATATATTATTCAATAGCAAAGATGACCTTTTCCGTCTGCTCTTTTAAATCTTCCAGATTTGTATTATTATAAATGATACAGTCTGCCATTTTGATTTTATCCTTTTCAGGCATTTGTTTTTCCATGACAGCTTCTACCTCACGATAGGTTTTATTATCTCTGTCCATCACTCTTTTGGTTCTGATATTATCTTCAGCCGTTACCAAAAGAGACTTATAGCATTGCCTGTTCAGCTTTAGTTCAAATAATAATGCTGTTTCTTTAAATACTAAATACTTAGTCTGTTGTTTTACCCAGTTTTCAAAATCAATGCGAACTGCCGGATGGATGATCTCATTTAATTGCTGAAGAAGGTCTTTGTTATTAAAAACCTTACCGGCAACAAACTTTCTGTCATATACTCCGTTTTCATCATAAGATTCTTCCCCAAGAAGTTCTTTGATCTTAATTTTCAGCTCCTCATTATCATTCACGATATCTTTTGCTCTATCGTCCGAATAATAAACCGGAAAACCGAATTCTTCAATAAATTTAGCTACTGTAGTTTTCCCCGAACCTATTCCTCCTGTTAATCCAATAACCTTGGGTGCGGGCGGCTCTGCCTGTTGTGCTTCTGAATGTAATTCTTCCATAATTAAAAATTAATAACCGAAAACATCATTAAAACTGAACGTTTCATCAAGTCTTACCCCTTTTTCGGTCATTTTAAGACTTGCCAGCTCGTGATGAGCATCATGTTCAAAGAATAATAAATATTCGTTATCTATACACTGTTTTAGGAATTTTCCTTTTTCTTCCAGTGTTAAAAGAGGTCTTGTGTCATATCCCATCACATATACCTGATTAATATGTCCTGCGGTAGGAATAAGGTCTGCTGCAAAAACAACTGTTTTTTCCTGATATTGAATCACAGGAAGCATTTGCTTTTCTGTATGTCCGTCTACAAAGATCACATCCATTTTCAGATCTGGTGCGAAACCGTAGTTTCCAGTAGTAGGAAGCGGCAAAAAGTTGAGCTGTCCACTTTCCTGTATAGGCATAATATTTTCCTTCAGGAAGCTCGCTTTTTCTCTCGTGTTAGGTTCCGTTGCCCATTGCCAGTGATTTTCATTGGTCCAGAACTGTGCATTTTTGAAAGCAGGTCTGTAACCGGTTTTGTCGTCATTCCATTCAATAGCGCCACCGCAGTGATCAAAATGAAGGTGAGTAAGGAATACATCTGTTATATCTTCCTTTACAAAACCATATTTTTTTAAATTTTTATCAAGAGTATCATCTCCCCAAAGAGAGTAGTGTCCAAAGAATTTGTCATCCTGTTTATTTCCAAGACCGCAGTCTACAAGGATCAGTTTTTTTCCGTCCTCAATAAGAAGAGAGCGGGTTCCCAATTCGATCAGGTTTTTTTCGTCTGCCGGGTTGGTTTTTTCCCACAGACTTTTTGGGACGACTCCAAACATGGCACCGCCGTCTAATTTAAATTTTCCACATTGTATTGGATATAGCTTCATATGTATATTTTGATTATTTCTTTATTAGTTTCATTTTTTCAGCAATTCTCCTGGCATCATCATCCGATTGTTCAAGCTGTGAAATGATATTGTTAAAATCATTTTCCTTTCTGTTTTGAGACAGCTTTTGCTTGATAAATATTTCTGTAGGAATCACCTTAATTCCAAAGGCACCTTTCATTTCCTTTTCTACAAATTCCTTTCCCATATCTTTTACCATTATGGGGCACTGCTGAAACTGTTCGTATTTTGATGTTAATTTCTCCAGATGACTGTAAAGTTCATCCTGATCCATTAATTCTACTTTTCCGTAGATCTGTACAGCTTCATAATTCCAGGTAGAAACATTGATATGGTCATACCAGCTGCTGGAAATATAAGTATGAGCGCCTAAAAAATCAAAAAGAACTTCATCTCCGTTTTTCAGTATTTTCGCCTGAGGATTTGCCCGGGAAATATGAGTTTCAATATAAGCATTTTCCGGATCACTTTCATTCAGCATCATCATGGAATGAGTTGCCCGAATCTTATCAACAGAAGAAATCAGTAAAGCAAAAGAATTCTCCCTGATAATTTCCCTCATCAGATTCAAATCTTCACTTCTAAATAATTTAGGAACAAACATCAATTAATAACTTATATATTAAAGCTTTAAATCCAAATTTGAACTTTACATTAAAAAAGTTCTCCAGGATTTCTAGGTCTTGAAATATTTAAATGCTGATAAGCTTTATCGGTAACCTCTCTACCTCTCGGAGTCCTGATAATAAAACCTTCCTGTATCAAAAACGGTTCATATACTTCCTCCAAAGTCTCCGGATTTTCTCCGATAGAGGTTGCCAAAGCAGAAATTCCCACAGGTTTTCCCTTGAAATTTTCAATCATGACACGCATGATCTTATTATCCATTTCATCCAATCCAAATTCATCTACATTCAGAGAATCTAAAGCATATTTAGTAATATTGATCTCAATTTCACCATTCCCTTTAATTTCTGCAAAATCACGTACTCTCCTAAGTAAAGCGTTGGCGATCCTTGGCGTTCCACGGCTTCTTCTTGCAATCTCAATTGCTGCATCTTCATAAATTGCCACTCCCAGAACCCTTGCACTTCTTTGAATAATTGTGGATAAAAGCTCAATAGAATAATATTCCAGTCGGCTTTGGATACCAAATCTGGCAAGCATTGGCTTTGTAAGCATTCCGCTCCTTGTTGTAGCTCCTACCAATGTAAAAGGATTCAACCCTATCTGTACACTTCTTGCATTAGGACCAGTTTCCAGCATGATATCAATCTTATAATCCTCCATGGCAGAATACAGATATTCTTCCACAACCGGAGAAAGACGGTGAATCTCGTCAATGAAAAGAACATCATTTTCTTCAAGATTGGTAAGTAATCCTGCTAAACTTCCAGGTTTATCCAATACAGGACCCGAAGTAATTTTACAGTTTACCCCAAGCTCATTGGCTATAATATTGGATAAAGTAGTTTTTCCCAAACCTGGAGGACCATGTAAAAGGACATGATCAAGTGCACCGCCACGCCTTTTGGCAGCAGTTACAAAAACCTCAAGATTTTCCAGCGTCTTTCTTTGTCCCGCAAAATCCTTAAAGCTTTGGGGACGAATTTGTTCTTCCTGCATCAACTCCTCCCGTGAGTAGTTTTCCTTATCTGGATGTAAAAAATCTGGCATTAATTCATTTCATTTACCTCAAAGATAGCAAATTTAGACTAAGATTGAAATGAAGATTAAGAAAAGGTTAAATTGAAGCAATGATTCATCGTAGGGCTGAGGTTTACACGAACATAGAGTCTAATATTGATTGAGATTAAGAGATGAATTGATATATTTTAAGTATTTTTGAGAGGAAAATTAATACTTGAATTATTTTATTTTGAATTTATAATTGCCTTACCAGGTTTCCATAAATGATAATATAATTTATTTTATAACATTAACCTTAGATAATGAAATTAATAGGACCATTTAAGCAAGTTGTAACCCTTGCCAATTTACCATTAAGAGGAAAACTTTCCGATGAGCAATTGGAAATCATTGTTGATGGAGGACTTATCGTAGAAAATGATACCATTCAGAGAGTTGGTAATTTTGAAGCCTTAAAAAGCGAAAACCCTGGAATACAAATCGAGCACACTGAAGGAGAACAAGTTGTTCTGCCTGCTTTTGTAGATTCACATACTCATATTTGTTTTGGTGGAAACCGCGCCAATGATTTTGCAATGCGTAATGCAGGGAAGACCTATCTTGAGATTGCTGAAAGTGGTGGAGGAATCTGGAGTTCCGTACAACATACAAGAAATGCTTCTGAAGAAGAATTATTGAAAACATTATTGGAAAGAATTAAATTCCTTGTTGATCTTGGAATTACAACCATTGAAGTAAAAAGTGGCTATGGACTTGACGTAGAAAATGAGTTGAAAATGCTTCGAATTATTAAAAAAGCACAGGAATCAACGAAAGCAACTTTAGTTCCTACCTGCCTTTCTGCTCATTTAAAGCCAAGAGATTTTGAAGGAAGCAATCCTGAATATCTGAATTATATTCTTACGGAAATCCTTCCTAAAGTAAAAGAAGAGAATCTAGCTAAACGTGTAGATATCTTTATTGAAAAATCAGCGTTCCAACCGGAAGAAAGTAAAGATTTTTTACTTAAAACTAAAGATTTAGGTTTTGAGATAACCGTTCATGCTGACCAGTTTACGCCGGGAAGCTCAAGAATTGCGGTAGAAGTAGGAGCAAAATCAGCAGACCATTTGGAAGCTACTATTGATGAAGATATAGATTTTCTTGCACAATCGGATACGGTAGCAACCGCACTTCCGGGAGCAAGTTTAGGACTGGGAGAAAAATTTACACCAGCTAGAAAACTATTAGATGCCGGAGCTATTGTTGCCATTGCGAGTGACTGGAATCCTGGGTCAGCACCGATGGGGAACTTAATTACTCAAGCTTCAATTCTTGCAACATTCCAGAAACTGACGACGGCTGAGGTTTTAGCAGGAATGACTTTCCGTGCAGCATATGCACTTAATCTGGAAGACAGGGGAGTATTGGAAACTGGGAAAAAAGCAGACTTTGTAACTTTTAAGACTAATAATTTCCAGAATGTATTGTATAATCAAGGAAGCCTTAAAGCTGAACATGTTTATATTGATGGAAACCTTGTTGATTAAATAAAAACAATTTTAATTCATGAATTTTCTAAGAATTAAAATACCCTTAATTTTATGTGCCGCAAATTCTAGAATAAAAGTAAAGTTCTAAAATATATGAATGTGGAAGAGTTTCTTTTCCACATTTTTTGTGGATAAAATTATACATCTTTATTCCTTAAAATCATGAGTCCAGAAGCTAAAAAACGTTGCTTATTAAAAGCATCATATTCAATGTTTTCAATCCTCTGTGTAATCTGTGAGATCTGTAGGAAACTTCCTTTTTTTTGAAGTAAAATATATTCAATACATAAACTTGAATTGAAGGAAGGCAAAATCATAAAGTTCCTGATATTTTTCATTTTCTCTATAAGTTTTCTTATCTTGCGCTGCAATTAGCGTTGATTTTTAGATAAATAACGTATTTTTCATAGTTCTTAAGTGCGCCGGAGATTCCGGAAAACCTGGATATTTTCTTATTTCTCAGTACTTTTTTTACAGCTATATCCCATACCAGGAAGACTTGTCAATACTATAAACGAAAATAAAAAATGATGAATTTTCAAAATGTTAGATCTACTTTTAACAAAGGGGTCACGATTCCGAGTTTAATATTTATTATAGGTACCTGTTTTCTCTCAGCAGTTTATCCAAAACCGACTGAAAACATCTTGAACGAGATAAAACAATTCATATTTGTCAACTTGAATTGGGTATATGTATGGTCTGTAACGCTATTTGTTATTTTCCTTGTCTATCTGCTTTTCAGTAAATATGCAAACATTAAGCTTGGTGCCAATGACAGTAAACCTGAATACTCTTTCTTTTCCTGGATTTCCATGTTGTTTGCAGCAGGAATGGGAATTGGATTGATCTATTTCAGTGTTGCAGAACCAATGCAGCATTATTCCTCTGAAGTTTTTGCAGATAATCATTATGTAAGCAGGGCAAAACAGGCTCAGCTTTATACCTTTTTTCACTGGGGAATTCACGCGTGGGCAATTTATGGTGTAGTAGGACTTTCTTTATCTTACTTCGCTTATCGTTATAGATTACCACTTTCATTAAGAAGCTGCTTTTATCCTTTGCTCAAGAATAAAATCAATGGAAAGTGGGGAAATGCAATTGATGTTTTTGCATTATGCTGTACTTTTTTTGGAATTACAACCACTTTGGGATTTGGAGTGGTACAGATCAGTTCAGGATTGAATATACTTCATATTACTCCGGAGAATAGTTTTATGTATCAGATTATCATTGTGGTTACTCTTGTCTCGCTTTCTGTGATATCGGCAATTTCCGGAGTCGGAAAAGGAGTGAAGATCTTGAGTAATATTAATGTGATCAGTGTGATCGGACTTTTACTTTTTGTATTAATATTAGGACCTACGGTTTATCTGATCGGAAGCTTTACAGATGGTTTAGGAAATTATATTAATAATTTTTTCAATCTTACTTTCAATACCCATGTTTATGAAAAAAATGCTTTGCCATGGTTTTATGACTGGACAATTTTATATTGGGCATGGTGGATTTCATGGTCTCCTTACGTAGGATTGTTTATCGCAAGAATCTCCAAAGGAAGAACAATCAGAGAATTTATTCTAGCGGTTTTAATATTACCAACATTATTCAATTTTATCTGGATGTCTGTATTTGGAAACAGTGCAATCTGGTTTGATTTGAATATTGCGAACGGACAATTGAGCCAGTTTGCCTCAGATCCTGATGCATTAATGTTCCGTTTTCTGGATTATCTTCCTTTATCACAATTTACAGGATTCTTTGTCATTTTAATCATCCTTATCTTTTTTGTTACTTCAGCAGACTCTGGGATATTTGTAATGAATAGTATTGCGACTAAAAATGCCAGCAAATCTCCCAAATGGCAAATTGTATTCTGGGGTGTTTTACTAGCTGTTCTTTCACTTTTATTATTAAATGTAGGAGGCTTGAAAGCGCTTCAAAGTATGACCTTAATTACAGCATTACCGTTTTCCATTGTAGTGATTTTATTCATTGTAAGTCTGATGAAAGGATTAGCTATTGACCAAAAATATTATGACCGAAACTTCTCCGTGTCTACCGTTCCATGGTCCGGTGAATTCTGGAAAGAACGCTTAAAAAATATCGTTTCCTTTAAAGATAATACTTCCGTAGACCGTTTTATTAATGTGAAAGCAAAAGAAGCTTTTACTGATCTGCAACAGGAATTTGCTGCTAATGGGATAGAAGCCAAAATAAACCATCATGAAAACCCTACCCGAGTAGAAATTGAAATTCATCAGGGTGTGGTTAATAATTTTGTATACGGAGTTGAGAATAAAATAAAAACAGTTTCAGAATACATCATCAATGAAGAGAACCTTCCGGATCTTGAAGATAATAAAACCCATTACCCAAGATCTTATTTTGGAGATGGGAGAGAAGGCTATGATGTGCAGTATTTTACCAAAAATGAATTGATTTCTGATGTCTTGAAACATTACGAACGATTTTTGGAAATTATTTCAGAAGAGCGAAATGAAATGTTTATTAGCAGTAATGCCAACGAGAATAAAGTCTAAAACACCTACTATTATTCTTACAATGAATTCTTTATATAATATGCACAAGGAGTTTTTATATCTAAACAATATTAATTAGCTTTACTGAATAGAATGATGTGACTAAAATTGAATTTTAAAGGAATATGTTTCAAAATATTTGGCAGGGTAGATTGGACGGAGAAGAACTTCTCTTCCACAGACTATTTCAGAGAGTAAAAGAAGAACAGAATTACGACAATATTTCCACGAATGATTTCGCACTGCATGGTTTTGCCGTGGATGAAGGAGTCAGGAGAAATAGAGGGCGCCAGGGAGCAAAAGACGCTCCAGATGTGATTAGGAAAAATATGTCCAATTTTCCGGTTATTCTTCCTAATTTCTCAATGCTGGATTTTGGAAATATTACGTGTGAAGACGGTAATCTGGAAAATGCTCAGAATAACCTTGCCAAGAATGTCTCAAAAGTTCTTTTAAAAGGAGGGAAATCTCTTGTTTTAGGTGGTGGTCATGAAGTAACCTATGCCCATTATTTAGGTATTAAAACTGCCTATCCAGAGCAAAAAATCGGGATTATTAATATTGATGCTCATTTTGATAACAGGCAACCGGAAAAAGGAGTAGGACCAAGCTCAGGAACAGGATTCTGGCAGATCGCGCAGGAAGGACCTATCAATTCTCTCCATATCGGTATTCAGAGAAATTCTAATACCCTCAAGCTCTTTGATACAGCACATCAATATGGAATGAAATATGTTCTTTCCGACGAATTATTCTTTGAAAACCTTCCTTCCGTTTATCAGCGCATTGATGACCTGTTAGAAAATGTAGATTTCGCCTATCTTACTATTTGTATGGACGTTTTTAATGCATCTATCGCTCCGGGGGTTTCAGCTTCGGCATATAATGGTATCTTTGCAGACGCAACCTTTATGCATTTTTACAGACATATCCTTAAAAACAAAAAACTGGTTGCACTGGATGTAGCAGAAGTGAATCCGCCGTTCGATATTCAAGACAGAACGGCTAGGCTTGCTGCTTGTCTGGTGAATGAATGGCTAATGATTTAAGATAAAGTTATATTCTTCCGATAGAGAAAATCATTCTTTTATTTACCCTTAAGGAATAGAATTTGCTGCCCTTATCGTGCTTTTAGATTAAAAGCGCTCATAAATTCATTAGCTGAATTTAAAACAGAAATTATATTATGGAACAATTAATTGAAAACAAGCTTATTAAAGCAGATAAAGCGTTTTCGGTGTGGAGAAAAGTGCCGTTTGAGGAAAGGCAGAAGTTAATTGCAAAAGCAGCAGAAATACTAAAAAATAATTCAGAGAAATTTGGCAGGATTATTACCACTGAAATGAATAAACCCATTTCTGAATCTATTGCTGAGGTTGAAAAGTGTGCATTGATGATGAATTATTACGCCGATGCCGAGAATATTTTAAAACCCGAAAAAGTAGAATCTGAATTTGCCTATTCTGAAGTACATTATGTTCCGAAAGGTGTAATTTTAGGAGTAATGCCATGGAATTTTCCTTTCTGGCAGGTACTAAGATTCGCTATCCCTGCAATTTTAGCTGGAAATACAGTTGTTTTAAAACATGCCTCAATTTGTTTCGGAAGTGGAAATGCCATTGAAGAAGTTCTTTTGGAAGCAGGTTTCCCTGAAGGAATTTTCCAAAACCTTGAAGTAGGACATAAAGCTGTAAAAGAAATCCTTGAGCACGATGCTGTAAAAGGAGTAAGTCTTACAGGAAGTGGAAAAGCAGGAGGAGAAGTAGCTTCAATTGCTGGATTAAATATTAAAAAATCTTTACTGGAGCTAGGTGGAAGTGATGCATTTATCATTTTTGAGGATGGAGATTTTGAAGCAGCAGCAAAAGCCGGAGCTAAATCAAGACTTCAAAACTGTGGTCAAACCTGTACAGCAGCAAAAAGATTTATTATCGATGAAAAAGTAGAAGATCAGTTTTTACCTGTTTTCATTGAAGAATATAAAAAATACGAAATCGGAGATCCTTTCAATAAAGAAACAAAGTTAGCTGGGATGGCAAGACCTGATCTTGCAGACGAGTTGGAAGCTCAATTCAACAGAGCATTGGAAAATGGTGCAGAAATCATTCTTCCTTTAGAAAGAGTTTCAGAAAATGAATTTAAACCTGGTTTAATCAGAGTTAAAGAAGGAAATCCAATTTTAAAAGAAGAACTTTTTGGTCCTCTTGGAATGGTGATGATTGCTAAAGATGCGGAAGAAGCATTACAGATTGCTAACGATATTCCTTTTGGGCTTTCTAATTCAGTTTGGACACAAAACAAAGACCGTCAGTTATTCTTTATCGAGAACCTTGAATCAGGAACGGTAAATATCAACAGAATGACAAGTTCTGACCCACGTTTTCCATTTGGTGGCTCCAAGGCTTCAGGATATGGAACAGAGCTTTCTTTACATGCTTTAAAAGAGTTTGTAACAGCAAAGACGATCGTAGGTAATTAAGAACCGTATCATATTATAAACAAAAACTCCCGAAATCAATTTTCGGGAGTTTTTTTATGTTTTAACAAGTAGCTTTGTTTATTGCTTATACTGTCGTTAATCTCAACGTATTTGTTTTACCACCTTCATATGATGGAGTAGCATTGATGTTGATAACGAAGTCTCCTGTTTCGATATAACCATAGTTATGCGTTAACATATTTACTTGAATGATTGTTTCGTCAGTAGACTTTTTCATATCATAATAGTAAGCGTGAACACCCCAAAGAAGGTTCAGCATAGTAATTACTCTTTTGTTTCCACTGTATACAATAATCTGAGAGTTCGGTCTGTGAGCTGCAAGCTGGAAAGCTGTATATCCAGAGTGAGTCAACGTTACGATAGCAGAAACGTTTGTTGTTTTTGCAATTCTTACTGCTGCAAGACATACCCTGTTTGTAATGAATCTCTCATCGATACAGTTATAGTCTTTTTCAATCGGTTCATTCTTGTGTTGGTAGAAGTGAGTGGTTTCAATGTTTTTCACAATTTTAGCCATGTTTTCTACCACTTGTACAGGATATCTACCTACAGAAGTTTCTCCTGAAAGCATTACTGCATCAGCACCATCCAATACAGAGTTGGCAACATCATTTACTTCCGCTCTTGTTGGTGTTAAGCTGTTGATCATCGTTTCCATCATCTGAGTAGCGATAATTACAGGCTTAGAGTAGAATCTTGCTTTCTCTACCAGGTTTTTCTGGATAGCAGGAACTTCTTCCATTGGAACTTCTACACCAAGGTCACCACGGGCAACCATCAGTCCGTCACATTCCAATAAGATTTCTTCAATATTTTTAACACCTTCAGGCTTTTCAATCTTCGCAATAATTGGAGTTTTGAATTTACCGTTTGGATGTTTTGCGATTAATTCTTTCAGGTCAATGATATCCTGTGCATGACGTACAAACGAAAGAGCGATCCAGTCTACCTCCATGTCCATCATGAAATTAGCATCCTGAATATCCTTTTCTGTCAATGCAGGAAGAGATACCTGTGTATTAGGAAGGTTTACTCCTTTCTTAGAGCTTAGAGGTCCCCCTTGAATTGTTTTAGCCTTTACAGTATCTACTTCGTTTGTTTCAGTAACTTCCAATACAAGCTTACCATCATCGATAAGGATTCTTTCACCTACCTTTACATCCTGTGGAAATTGTTGGTAGGTCATGTATACCTTTGTAGAATCTCCCTCCATCTTTTCATTAGTGAAGGTAAGAATGTCTCCAGGGTTCAGGTAAGATCCTTCTTTTACGACACCTACTCTTAGTTTAGGTCCCTGAAGGTCCCCTAAAATACCCACTGAATAACCATACTCGCTGTTTAGCTCTCTAATTATTTCAATATTTTTTCGAACTAAGTCGTAATCTGCATGTGAAAAATTTATTCTGAAAATATCAACACCCGCTTTCATTAAATCTAACATCACCTCCTTCGATGAAGAAGCAGGACCTAGTGTTGCGATAATTTTTGTCTTCTTTAAATACTTATTCATAATACTGGATAATTTGATAAAGTTCCTCTTCAGAACTCAGTGTGTAATCTTGAATTGGAAACACAAGATTTTCAGGGAGCAAAATTACGGAAAAATCAGGAAACTGTTCCGAACTATGTAGAATATATTCTACATCTACCTGATTATTTAATAAAAATTTAATGTTTTCTTCTTCTGTAAAGAGCTCGGTTTGAACTTTTTTTTGTTTACTTTCAGAAGATTTATTTGAAATAAAGGTGAAACAAGTCTTAGAATACTTGTGATAGGCTTCAAATCTTGGAAAAAAATAATCATAATAATCTCCATGAAAGACAAGATCTTTCTTTCTTGAAAAGTTGAGATTATTGGTTTGATTTATTTTGTAGAAAAACTCATGAGCAGGTATATTTTTTGCTAATCTTACCAATCCTATGGCAATATCTTCAAATTCTATATCATCAAGATCATAAAGTTTTTGAATTTCCAAGTATATTTTCTTTTTTATTTAAAATATAAAAAGCTCTTTGTGCTGCCTTTTCCTCAGCCTTTTTCTTGGAAGTTTCCGTTGCGTTGGCAATCTTTTCATCTCCCAGCCATACATGACACCTGAAGACCACAGCTTTATTAGCCTGTATTTCTTCGCAGGTTTCGTACTTTATATTCACCTTCTTTTTCTGGCTCCATTCAAGCAGAAGCCCTTTGTAGCTTACAATTTTGTTCTCAAGCTTGTTAATCTCGGAAGGGGTCAAAAGTTTTTCCAAAATGATCCTTTTGCAAGCATCATAATGAAAGTCCAGATATACGGCACCAATTAAGGCTTCGAATAAGTTTCCGGAGATATTCTCCCCTAAAGCTGAAGAATTATTCTGCTTTTGCAGAAGGTTCGTAAGCTTAAGGTCTTCTCCTAGTTTATTAAGATTTTTCCTATTAACAATCTTAGATTTCATCTGTGTCAGATATCCTTCATTGGCTTGAGGATAAGTCTGGAACAAATGACAAGAAATAATTGTACCCAAAACAGAATCTCCCAAAAATTCAAGCCTTTCATAATTGCTGTCTTGATTTTTAGAAGAATTTTTTAAAGAAAAAGCCTCGCGGTAAAGAGCAATATTTTGTACCTCGGTACCTAAAACTTTTTTAAGCTCAGTACTGAGAAAATAATCTCTCTCCGTTAGTTGTCTTTTTCTTTTTTTGAGAAGGAATTTAGAAAAGTATTTCTGTAACTCCATTCATTGAATTTAGATTTTCTTAAATAGAACGCAAGCGTTGTGCCCGCCAAATCCAAAAGTATTGCTCATGGCTACTTTTACATCTTTCTTAACGGCAGTGTTAAACGTAAAGTTTAGTCTGCTGTCAATCTTTTCATCATCAGTAAAATGGTTGATGGTAGGAGGAACAATACCATGAATAATAGTTCCTAACGCAGCGATAGCTTCAATAACACCGGCAGCTCCTAAAAGATGACCTGTCATTGATTTTGTAGAATTGATCTGAATGTCAAAAGCATGCTCTCCCAATAATTTTGAAATTGCGTTGGATTCTGCGATGTCTCCTAATGGAGTAGAAGTACCATGCATGTTGATATGATCTACTTCATCAGCAGTTAAACCTGCATCTTCCAAACAGTTTTTCATTACCAGATAAGCGCCAAGACCTTCAGGATGTGGAGCAGTCATATGATATGCATCTGCGCTCATACCGCCTCCTAATAATTCTGCATAAATTGTAGCACCACGTTTTACAGCGTGCTCATATTCTTCAAGAATGATACATCCAGCACCTTCACCTAGTACAAACCCATCTCTGTCTTTGTCAAAAGGTCTTGAAGCTGTTGTTGGATCATCGTTTCTTGTAGAAAGTGCCATCATTGCATTAAATCCACCGACACCACTTGCAGTAACGGCTGCTTCAGAGCCTCCGCACACAATCACGTCTGCTTTCCCTAATTGGATAAGCATCTTGGAATCAATTAAAGCATTAGCTGAAGAAGCACAAGCAGATACAGTTGTATAATTTGGTCCGTGGAAACCATATTCAATTGAGATTTGACCTGGTGTCATATCTGCAATCATTTTAGGAATAAAGAACGGGTTGAATCTAGGAATTTCCGTATTAGCCCATCCTAAAACTTCCGTTTCAAATGTTTCCAGACCTCCGATTCCGGAACCCCAAATTACACCAACTCTGTTTTTATCTACATTATCTTCAATAATACCAGAATGTGCTACTGCTTCTTTAGCAGCAACAAGTCCCAATTGAGTATTTCGGTCCATCTTTTTAGCTTCTTTCTTATCGAAATGCTGTAGTGGATCGAAATTTTTCACTTCGCAAGCGAACTTCGTTTTAAAGTTTGTGGCATCAAAAAGAGTAATCGGAGCGGCTCCGCTCTCACCTTTCACAAGATTTTCCCAGTATTCTTTTGCATTATTTCCGATTGGCGTTATTGCTCCAAAACCTGTTACAACTACTCTTTTTAATTCCATAAACTTTGTTTAATTTCTTTTTTGTTGAAGAATATTATTTATTTACTACTTCTTCGATGTAAGCGATAGCGTGTCCTACAGTAGTAATTTTTTCAGCTTGATCATCAGGGATTTGAATGTTAAATTCTTTTTCAAATTCCATGATTAGTTCAACTGTATCTAGTGAATCTGCTCCTAAATCGTTAGTGAAGCTAGCTTCAGGAGTTACTTCTGTTTCTTCAACGTCAAGCTTATCAGCGATGATAGCTTTTACTCTTGATGCAATGTCTGACATAGTAAATTATTTTTTTAATTGTTAGATGGTGCAAATATATAAAATTCTTTACGATAAAACATTTTTTTAGTCTTTTTTGTGGTGCAGTAAATATCATTTTGGATTAATAAGCTTTAGTGTTTTAGTTTTCAGTTGTTTATATTTTATTGTATTATAGAGGATTAAAATATTTTTTCTGATTAGTGTACTTATTTTGTAGATAAAATCATTAAATAAGGTTAGTTTTTGTCATGTAGAGCATTAAATCGAGAGAAAGATTCTGCATTTTTGTCTATATTTGTTTGTTATGAAATTAACACGTTAGCTTTTTTGAATTAACAAATTCAAGTGTATTTAAAGGAATAGTTTTCTACTATTTCTATATGTTATATTTAAAAGCTAAAAAATGCAAAATTTCTTCGAAAGTCCTTTTAAAGGCAAGATTATCCAAGACCATATTCAAAATCCTAATATTATCGCCGGTAAGTACTCCTATTATTCCGGATATTATCACGGGCATTCTTTTGATAAATGTGCCCGGTATTTAATCCCGGATAGAGATGATGTAGATAAATTGATTATTGGTTCTTATTGTTCTATTGGAACCGGTGTCAGTTTTATCATGTGTGGAAATCAGGGACATCGTTATGACTGGATTTCAAGTTTTCCTTTCTTTTATATGTCAGAAGTGGAGTGTTTTAAAGATAGTAAAGATGCTTTCATGTTGGCTGGAGATACTATTGTTGGTAATGATGTCTGGATAGGTGCAGAAGCTATGATTATGCCTGGTATTAAAATAGGTGATGGAGCAGTGATTGGAAGCCGCGCGTTGGTTACCAGAGATGTAGAACCTTATACCATTTTGGGAGGAAACCCTGCAAAACCAATTAAGAAAAGGTTTAATGAATATCATATTCAGCTGCTTCTCGAAATGAAATGGTGGGAATGGGATGAAAGTATTCTGAAAGATGTAATACCAATTCTTTGTTCTGTGGATATTGAAAAGCTGTATGAATTTTATAAAAATATGAAATGAAATATAAAGGCTCTGTTGCAGAGTCTTTTTGTTTTTATAATAATTTTAAATACTTTATCCTTCACTCTTGAATATTATTAGGATATTTAATGAATGATTCTTTTAAGAATACAATCTAAAATTTTTCTTATCTTGTCGGTTTAATATATAATGAAGTATTTTCGGAATGGCTGATGAAATTGTAACGCGCATAAACTTGGATTTAAGCCAGTGTCTTCACAGTGTCATCTTTCTGAAATTATAGATAGGTAATAAATTAAATTTTATGATTATTAAACCAAGAGTAAGGGGTTTTATTTGCCTTACAGCTCATCCTGAGGGATGTGAGAAAAATGTTACCAATCAGATTGATTTTACAAAATCAAAAGGTGAAATTGCTGATGGACCTAAAAATGTTCTGGTTATAGGAGCGTCAACAGGTTTTGGATTAGCGTCCAGAATTGTGAGTGCCTTTGGGTCAGATTCTTCTACGATAGGGGTATTCTTTGAAAAACCTCCAATGGAAGGAAAGCCTGCTACACCAGGTTGGTATAATACTGTTGCTTTTGAGAAAGAGGCTCATGCAAAGGGATTATATGCAAAAAGCATCAACGGAGATGCGTTTTCAAATGAAATAAAGCAAAAAACGATAGATCTTATTAAATCTGATTTGAAGAAAATCGATTTGGTAATATATAGTCTTGCTTCTCCAAGAAAAGTACATCCTGATACGCAGCAAGTTTATAATTCAGTTATCAAGCCAATAGGAAAAACTTTTGAAAATAAAACGGTAGATTTTCATTCAGGAACGGTTTCTAATGTTGTAATAGAACCATGTACTGAAGAAGAAGTAAACAATACGATAGAAGTAATGGGGGGTGATGATTGGGAAAGATGGATTGATGTCCTTAAAAAGGAAGATGTATTATCTCCTGAATGCTTAACTGTTGCTTATTCGTATGTAGGACCTGAAGTTACTACTCCTATATATAGAAACGGAAGTATTGGTAGAGCAAAGGATCATTTGGAACAATCGGCATTTAAAATTTCCGAAAAACTTAAAGATATTGATGGGAAAGCTTACGTGTCAGTTAATAAAGCTTTAGTTACTCAGGCGAGTTCTGCGATTCCGGTAATTCCTCTTTATATTTCCCTTTTATATAAGGCAATGAAGGAGGAGGGGGTTCATGAAGGCTGTATCGAACAGATCTATAGATTGTTTGAAACTAAACTATTTTCAGGAGAAATTCCAACGGATGAAAAAGGTAGAATCAGAATTGATGATTGGGAAATGAGACCTGATATACAGGAAAAAGTATCGCAATTATGGGATAAGGTAACCACTGAAAATATTGGAGAAATAGCAGATCTGGAAGGATACAGAAATGATTTCTTTAAATTGTTTGGCTTTGGATATGATAGTATAGATTATGATGTAGAAGTCAATGAACTACAAGAAATCCCAGGATTGGTAGAATAAAATATTTTGATATAATAATTTTTAATTCCAGTTATTAACATAAATTTTTATGAAATAGCTGGAATTATTATATAGTCTTATTAATTTCCCTTATTGTGTAATAAGCCTAAAATAAAAAAAAGAGAAAGTGTATAATACAAATTCTCTTTTATAGTGGAGTTGGAGGGATTCGAACCCTCGTCCAAACAAGCAATACATAAGCTTTCTACATGCCCGAAGATAAAATAGACCCATTGTTTTATGCTTATCTTTTAGAGTTCGGATACAATTTTGGGAACAATTTTGAATCGAAAATTTATGGCATCAGTTAGTTTTTTTAACAGGGGTAAAGTTGAAAACAAGTACAGTACAATTTGGGTACGGTTAAGGGATAAGAAGGTAGATGTAAAAGTACCCATCTCACACTTAAAGTGTAAACCAAAAGATTGGAAAAATGGTAAATGTGTGATAAGTTCACGAAATACAGATAATGATTTAGGTGAAGTGAATATAGAACTTATTAGACTTGAAACAAAAATAATTTCAGATTATAGAAGTTTTAAACCTGAAATAGATGTAAAAGGTTGGCTTGAAGCTACTGTCTGTCCCCAAAGGGTCGTTCCAGAAAAAGATGAACCACAATCTGACAATGTACTTTTATTTATTGATGATTACATTAGCTTGAAGAAAGATATTGTAAGTGAATCAACTATTAAGAAAGCAAATGTTGTTAAGCAATTGATAAAACGCTATTGTGATGATGTAAGGGCAAGAAAGAAGACTTTTAAGCATTTGAAGTTTTCTGATTTAGATAATTCTTTTAGAATTGATTTTGAGAAGTATTGTTTGCGAGAGAGCTATAAAACATCCACTACTTATCGAAATCTTAAATTTCTGAAAATGATTTGTAAGGTTGCTGATTCCCTTGATGTAGAAGTTCATAAACATACTTTTTTGTGGACGTTTGATATTGAAAAAGCTTCTAGGAATGTCCCTAAATCTATTTACTTGACTTTTGATGAATTAGATAGAATTGAACGAACAATAATGCCTAATGAGCACCTGGACAATGCGAGGGACTGGCTTCTTATAGCTTGCTATACAGGACAGAGAGTTAGTGATTATTTAAGGTTTAATTCCAGTATGATTATACATGATGATGAGAATCAATCATACATTGAGTTTAATCAAATTAAAACGGGAACTAAAATGCAAATTCCAGTACTGCAAAAAGTTGAAAACATTCTACTGAAAAGAGAAGGAGAATTTCCACGTAAAATATCTGATGTAAATCTTAATCTATATATTAAAGATGTCTGTGAGCTAGCTGATATAAATGAGGTTCTATATAACGGAAAAGTTATGACAATTGAGAGGGACGGTTTACCTAGAATAACAAGGAAGGTATTTGGGGACTATCCAAAATATCAACTTGTAACCTCTCATATTGGACGTAAAAGTTTTGCTACAAATTTCTATGAGAAAATCCCAATAACGTACTTGTTAAACTTTACTGGACATAAGACGGAAAGGCAATTGTTAGCTTATATCAGCAAAACAGATGTTGAGAAAGCAAAGTCAACGGCAAAGATTTTTAAAAGTCTTGGTTTCTAAATATCTTGTTATAGAGTATCTGCCAATATTAATTTTTGCTTTATTAAAACTTTTTGCTTTCTGGGTATCGTTGAGTGTACAGAATAAAATGTATATTTAAATAAAACTTTAACAATGAATAATATCTTAATTGAAAACGGACTATCACAGGAGATTCTATCATCTGATGAATTTGAAAAGAAAATAAGTATTGCAAAACTTAACCTTGAGGATTACAATGCAAGATTGAATACATCTTATGACTTAACTTATAAAGATGTAGGTGAGGGAAAATGGAAATTTACTCTTGATGATTCTGATAATCATCGTGATGAGATAGCTGGAGATGTTAATTTTTTTATTCTTTGGAATACTGAGAAGGTTGATAAGGTATACTTTGAAATCTTTTATCAAAATATTAAAAATTATGAATATAATGAGTTGTCTTTTTATAATAGTCCTCATGTAAAAAAAGATGAAGGTTATCATAACAAGGTTACCTTATTTAAGAGAAAATACACTAATTATAGTCCGTTAGGATTCCTTACAGATGACGAAATCGAGTTGGTGAAATCTGAAATATCAAGAAGGTTTTTAATAAATCTAACATAAATAAAATCTCCTGTTACATGACAGGAGATTATGATTTAAACAACTTAGGTTTGGAGTTAATTAAGCTCTTCTAAATTGAATTGTTCTATATATCTAATAATTGTTTTGGGAGAAATTAAAATGCTATGTGCATTTTCCATAGTATCACTAATTAAGTTTGCTAATCCAGTTTTACTAGAAATTGCCCCATCGTTTTTAAATTCATTGTAAAGCAATTTTACCAATTCCTTTATCTGTTTGGGACTTTCGTATATTTCTCTTTTAGCATCAGCTACATTTGCATTCGAAATATTCCTTATTTCTCTTTGCATTTCATTCAGTTTTTCTAGAATATATTGATTTTCAGATACGGTTTTAGTATCTAATTCCTTGACAACAAACTTTCCGAAATCTTGTAAGTACATTGAATGATTAGCATCTTTTGATTTTTCAAATGTAGCAAGTAGTTTTAAAGATAAATCTTTTTTAAATTGTTCAATCGATGAAAACCGTAGGTCTTTTCGATAATTAATATGTTCTACTGGACTGGTGTCAAAAGAATAGCCTGTTTCATCATCCTTTATAATTACTGCTGCCTTATCAAATGCAAACCGTAATCCTAACTCAAACATTACATTTGGATTTTTTGAGCTTACATCACATATTACGATATCATCATCAAAAACATTTTGCACAATGGTTTTCTGGATAACACGTACATCTTCGCTTTCACTGACAAGTCTTGTTCTGAATCCTGCTTCTTCAGCGACAGATGTTATAATTTTTTTTACTTCCTTCCAGTGTCCTGTAGGGTAGCCGTCTGTATCAGCTATTGGCATAATTAAACCACAAACTGGACGTATGTCTTCTTTCTGACTGTTTGCTTTTTCTTGAGCATTGTTATCATTTTCTAATTCTTCATTTTTCTTTGATGTCATGGCTAAATGTTTAATAACAAATATAAGTAAAATACTTATAAGGTTTTATAGGTTAAAAGTAAGTTGAATGACATCGAATGTAGAAAGATTTGGAGATTTTTATGCTCTAAAGAATGATTGGTTATCAAAAGAACCTGGCATCAACATTTTGACCGAAAACAAAACTAGGGAAAGCTATCAATGGTTTGTTAGAAATTATAACAACTATCAAAATAAGCTACTGGTTAGTGTGTTACATTTTTATTTGAAACTATAAATCATTCAGAACTATTAGTAGCTCACAAATTGAATTCTAAAATCAAAGAAAGTGTATACCTATTATTTTTCTCGCTTTTTGATAAAATAAAAGTTGACTTCTTGTCATTTTTGATATTATTATTAAGTAGAGCTCAATCGTAGTTTTACTACACTTTTTAAAGTTTTCCAAAATTTGTTTATGTGGTATTATACATTTATCTATATTTGGTGATATAAACACAAATACCACAGTATTAATGAGAAAGAATATTTCCAATTCTGAAAAGATTTCAGAGAACCATATAGCAGGCATTAACCGTGTGGTTAAGCTTGACATTGTGGTTGAGGGGAAATCTATCAGTCATTTTAAACACTTTCGTTTACAGCAAAGTGCTAGAAAACACCACTATTTTGAACTGACTTTAGCTCATGATTCATTAGGTGAAGTGCAGAACCATAATCTTGAAGAAGCCCAACAATTTTTAGGAAAACGAATTACAGTAACATTTAAATATAAAGATACTGAAAACGAAAGTCCTGAAAGAACATTTGTTGGTGTCATTACAAAGATTGCATTTAGTCAGGAGCAAATGAGCCTTGGTAATATTGTGCTTAAAGGATATAGTCCAACTATTTTGATGGATTCAGCCCCCCACACTCAGAGTTTTGGAGGGAGTCAATCTGTAAATACTTCCATCATAGCTGACAGAATAATCAAGGAAGCATTAGGAACGAGTAAATTTGATTTCAGAATAGACACTCAGAACAAAGGCTACATTAACTACAGTTCTCAATATTGTGAAACTCATTATAACTACCTTGCAAGACTTGCAGAAGCTTATGGAGAACAGTTTTATTATGATGGATATATTCTACATTTTGGAAAACTCCCTCCATCTGAAAAGCCTATACAGCTTATCTATGGAAGCAACGTTATAGATGTACAGGTAGAATTAAAAGCAGTACACACTAAACCTGAATACTTTGGTTATAATAGCAGTAGTCATGCTAAAATGAATGGTTCTAACAATGAGATTAAGCATTTAGGAGACCTATCATCCAAAGCCTATGAGTTGAATGATAATATTTTCAAAACAAGGTCACTTACTCCCACTCCTATCAATGCCAATATGTTTCTTGATGTAGATGATTCCCAAAAGAGTGCAAGAGGAAGTAAAGCAGTAGAAGTTTTTACGGTTTCAGGAAAAACAACAGTTCCTTTTCTGTTTATAGGGTGCGTAGCAGATATAGACATGAGAAAACAGGATAGTAACGATACTTCACACTTTACAACTTTGATGATAACAGAGGTGACCCACGAAGTTGATGCAAGAGGTTATTATACAGGAAGCTTTGAAGCTATAGCTGAAGGAACAGGATTCATGCCGAAACCAGCTTTTGTAACACCCAAAGCAGAACCACAAGTGGCAACTGTAATTTCTAATGTAGACCCTTTGAATCAGGGCAGAATACAAGTGCAGTTTGATTGGCAGCTGAATGATAACACCCATTTTATCCGAATGATGAGCCCAGATGCAGGGGGAACAGATGCCATAACCCAGAATAGAGGCTTTGTGGCCGTTCCAGAAATAGGAGACCAAGTAATGGTCAATTTTGAATACCATAACCCAGATTTTCCCTTTGCAATGGGTGGAATGTTCCACGGTGGTGTAGGCTTGGGAGGTGGAATGGATAACCGTGTAAAATCCCTACAGACCAGAAGTGGGCACAGATTAGTATTTACAGAGGATGAAAGCATTTTACTGACCGATAAAAGTGGTAATGAATTGAGATTTGATACAAAGGGAAGTAACATTAACATTACTGCTCCCGAAACCATAACCATAAAATCAAAGAACCTTAAGTTTGATATTGAAGAGAATATTGAAACCAAAGCAGGAAAGAATATGGATACCAATGTTGGTGAAAATATTAAGATTATTGCCAAGCAGGAGATAAGCCAAGACAGTGGAAAGAAAACTATTATCAATGCTGGAACTAATACTGAAATATCAGCAAAAGCACACCTAGACCTTTATGGTAAAGAAAAATTCATAGGTTATACCGATGGACAGACTGAGTTCGGAGCAAAAGACAGAATGCATGTTTATGGAGCAAACTCATTATTGACTGCTAAAGACAAGATTGAGTATAAAGCCCCTCAGATGAATAAACTTCCTCAAAATGGGGAGTTTGATTATACTAAAGAGAAACAAATTGTAAGTGCTCAATGGATGGATGCAGAAATGAATAAAGAAATTTCAATGGCATCTTATGATGAGGAAATAAGTTTATTTGTTTATACCAGAAACTATGAAGAGGGAGAATCGGTTACACTAACTGTATACGAAGTAGATGATAAAGACATCAATAATGGAGAAAAGGAAATAACTCTTACGGGTAATGTTAAAAAGGATGGCTTTGCAGAATTAAAGAGAAGTGTAAAAGTAGAAAAACAACAAGCTTAATTCTAAAGTAATGGGAGATACTAAAATTTTGGCTATACGTGAATTGAAAGACACTAAGCCTGTTAAGATTGTCCAGAGAGAAATCTATTTAACCTTTGATGATGGAATACAGGCAGGAACAGAAGAGGTCTTACAATTACTAAAGGAAAAAGGAATCAAAGGAACATTTTTCTTAACAGGGGTACATTTGTGGTATGCCTTCTCATATTATCCAGAAAAAGCAAAAAAGATTTTGCAGGATATATATGAGAATCATATAATTGCAAACCATTCATATTCACATGCAAATGACCACTATTCAAGCTTTTATAGAAGTGGAGGAGTACTTGTTGATAACAAGAATACAAGAATGAGCGTAGTTACTGATTTTGAGAAATGTAAAAACCAGATTAATTATTATTTGGGGCAAATTTATAATAAAGACTTTTCAAAGCTTAAGTTTCCCTTGGCTAAAAACCAAAAAAAACCTTTAGCAAGATTTCCAGGAACAAACACTTGGTATGTTAATGATAAGCTAAAAGACATAAAAAGTACTGATAGAGGAAATAGATGGGAGCTTTCACAAAAAGATACAAAGGAAGAAGCAGATGAATTGTATAAAGAGGGATATAAAATTTTTGGTTGGGATGCAGAATGGAAAATGAAATTTGAATTTCATAATATTGCTATGGAGAGGGAAAAAGGAAAGAAATTAGACTATGGCAAATGGGAAGAGACACATCCTTATTTTGATATGTATTCGAAGGAGTATGTTTCAAAAGACAGGGTAACGGATTCTTGGGGAGCTGTCAGAGATGAATTGTTGGATATGGTTTACTATGGTGGGGGCTGGGATGAGGTAGGAAAAACAGAAGGAAAGGTTGTATTATTAATGCATGAAAGGGCGTTTAGGAAAGGTAAATTAATTAATGGTAAAGTCGATTTAGCAAATACTGATGAATTGAATAAACTAGGAAGTCTAATAGATTATTTTCAGAAAAGAAAAGCAGAGTTTAAAACCTTGGAAGATTACTAATATGAAAAAGTTACTAATAAGTTTTATTGTTATAGTTGGATTACTAATTACAGGATTGTACGCGTATAAGTATATATCTACAAAAAAAATTAGTGAAGAGGCTAATAATTCAAGTATAAAAATTTTCAAGTATAAAAATTTAATCTTCAAGTATGGTAATAAAGGAGATTATCCTCTTTTGCAAGTTTCAAAGGATAATAAAGACTGGACAACAATAAATTTAAGGGGTTTTATATTAGATGCTATTCCATCGGGTTCTAGATTTGATGATATTAATTCAAATGGTAATACTATTTGGTTCTATCATTTAAAATCATGTATTGAATGTGATTGTTCTAATCTTGTATATAGCATATACTACAGTCATGATAATGGAGATACTTGGAATGCAATTTCTCCTAAAGAAACATGTACCTCAGTAAATTTTTATAATGATAAAGATGGAATTATGATTTATGGAGAAGGGAAGGCTTTATATACTGTTGATGGAGGAAAGACATGGCAAGATAAAAAGACAAAATAAACTATGCCTAACTATCTAATTGATACAACCCAGCTAAAATGTGATAAAGGAACTTCACCAACTCCGCTCACAGTAACAAGTCAGTCTTTTATGAAGATTGAAGGAAAGCTACAAGCTACGGAAGAGGATAAACAATCTAATACTAACATTAAACCGTTTGGAATGTGTAGTGTTTTAAAGTCTTCGTGTATGCCTTCACCTATTAAGTGGGATAATACTTCTGATTTTGAAATTGAAGGCAAAAAAGAGCTATTAGATAGCTCTACATGCCAGTGCTCTGTTGGTGGTAAAATATCGGTTGTAAAGTCTGCTCAAAGCTTTGTTGAAGAATGATATATTTAACTGGTTTTTAGAACTAAATTTCAATCTGTCTTTTGTTTTGATTAACTTGATGATAATCAGATTATTATTATATGTAACGCAAGGTTTATGTGATTACAAGACAAATGGATAATAAAGCTTCCCTCCATAGATTTAGAGGGAAGTATTGTTTCTAATCTACCTTAAGAGTTCTATGGCTGTCTTTCGATCTATAAAAGATTTTGTTCTGTAATAGTTACTTTATAGTTTGGAATGCTCTGAATCTGTTTAAACCATTTGTCATATCTTCGATTCAATGGAGTCATTTTTACTAAATCTTTGATTTCACTATTAGCCAGCTCATTAAATTGTTTTTCTAGAGTATTAGCTAGTGATTCCCCTATAAACTCTTTAAAGTGAGGATTAATAAAGTAAGTAATACTAAACCTGCCTAATTCATTACAGTTTAATGCTAACTTGCAAAATGGGGTTATGAATTCCTGAACTCTGGAATGGTTAAACCAATTTTTATTTTCAGTATGGATACACTCAATTCTGATTCTCAAATCACTAACCTTTAAATAGCCTTGAATTTCAATTAAAAACCTTCTTGTTTTATCATAATACTCTTTTGTGTTTTGATTCAATTTTTGAACCTCTAAAGATGTAAATTTAACAAGTTTAGAATTGTGGTAGCTGTCTTCAAAAAAGTGAGCAAACATTACTGGATTCAAATCGGGCATTCTCTCCTTCATTTCCAGAAACTCATAGATTACAAGTTTCTCAATGTATTCACCAGTTGTAAAACCACATTTTCTTAGTATGTTTTTAGTTTCCAGAGTTTCAACAAATGTGGGGTAAACTTTACTACTGGTAGTATTCCCTTTTTTATTAACTCCATACCATTTTAGATAATTCATTACTACTTTTTGAAATGATGTAGAGTAGAGATGGTCTACAGGTGGAAACATATCACATTCCTGTTCTGGCATTGGAAGTAGCCAGTCATGGATTTTATCATACAACTTATTTAAAGTTATCATGGTCGGTGTTTGGCTTTTTCTGGCTGTTAGTTACGATAGCCCCGATAATTCCAGCTCCAACGATAAGGATAACTACAATCAACATTGTATTATCACTGCCAGCATTACTCGTTTTTTGGTAGCCAGTATTTTTTTTAATGTAGTTTCCGTCGGGTTGCTGGATATAATGTTCATCAACATTAACTCTTTCACCTTGAAAAGAGGGGGATTTGTCTTCCGGTGAACTGAATGGGTCAACCTCGTTATTTTGAGGGTTGGTTTGGATATTTCCAGACTGATTATAACTTCTATTTTCAGGTGTTGAGGTGTTTTGATAAACATCTTCAAATTTTGGAGTTTCCAAATTCTCAACTTTTTCTAAAGACTTTTCTAGCTTTTGTCCGATTTTACTCTGTTTATTAGCTTTCAAGGCTTCATTAGCCATTTTAACACTCTCACTCTCTGTGTTATTCATACCTATTACGGGGTCTATTGCTGAAGAGGATTCGTTATAATAGTCTCGTTGTGTTTGTGCACTTGCAAGAACTGTAAACAAAACTAAGGGAAGTAATATTTTTTTCATATTAATTAAATTTTAAAGTTGTTTATTCTTTATCCAAAAAGAAAGGAGTACTACCAACCCATTGAATCTTTGTATCACTGATTTTCTTGAATTTGTATTGCCCGGAGGAAGCACCTGCTGTTATTGTAAACTCATAGTAATAGTCTGAGGTCTGTTCTACTACTTTAGCAGGTTGCCCCATAGCTGCTGTCTGAGTTAAAACTGCCTTGTAACTGGTGTAAGGTGTTACCAGAATAAAATCATCATTGGTGAATTTGAAATAACTTGTTGACGTATTAGAGATTTTCCAGCTTCCTTGGATGAAAAGAGGGGGATGGAAGTACTGAGTTGTTACAGGATTGTTTTGCTGTGGTGTTGAATCATCATCGTTACCAGAGCAGTTAACAAAAGAAATAGCTACTAAAGCTATAAGAAATAAATGTTTCATATAAATCGAATTTTATTGTTCATAATCTGAGATATAAACAACAAAAAAAGTGAGGCACTTATCCGTGTTAGTAATACAAGCTCGGCAAAGCTTTGACACATAACAGGAAAGCCCTCACCATTATATGGCAAGGAGCTAAACTGTTTGCATTTTGTGTCAAATTTGAATTTTGCCGATTCGTATTACAATTGCAAAAGTTTTCTCTTTTTTTCGTTGAAGTAGGACAAAGGTATTAAATCAAACTGAATGTTTCAATTCTATTTCTTGTAAAATAGCTTTTGTGTTGTTTCAGTATGATAGAACCTTTTTCATGGGTATTTCTAATACTGGAATCTAACAACAGTACAATTCCTGTACAACTTGAGCATTCCTAAGCAGCAGTAGCCAATAACTTTTGAATTTGTTTTTTAGCATTGAAAAATGGCTGCATGTGGTCAATATCACCTCCGTATTGTTCCATTAGTATTTCAGGAAGGTATTTAGCAATGGTTGTGGGGGAAGCCTTTGTCTCTTCCTGTATATCTTTAATCTTAAATTTTCTACCTTCACTAAGCAGACCAGCAAAAGAATCACTTATTGACTGTTTTTTTAACTCTCCTCTATATTTATTTACATAGATTCTGGCAAGGCTTTGTTTTAGAGTTGCTGTAAGCTCCATTAAAGGGTCAAAAAAAAACCTTTTTTTCTGGTTGGGAATAAGCTTCCATATTTCTCTTTTGTCTAAAATACTCTTGCAAATAGACATTATATTACTATCTGACATTGAAGGTCTGCAACAAGTTTGGTTTACTTTCCTTATAAACTCAATAAATCCACCATCAGATAATTCAGGATTTAAAGCAATAATCATTATTCCTATATTAGATAATATAGTATTTCTTCTACCATTATTGATGTTTTTAGGAATTATTGCTCTGGAATAAAGCAGCTTATTATCTTTTAAATCACAAACCCCTCTTTCATCATAGTTTATTGAAATCTGGGATTTCCTTTCTTCCAGATTATCATACCTGATTGAAACATTTTCACCATTCCGGTTATAACTATAAAATTCTCTAAAGTTACTACTGGATTGGTGATTTTCTGTATTAATATCTGCAATGTCATCAGTAGACAGAAAACTACATTTTATAGTCTGTGCATACTCATTATAGCATATATCTGGGTCATATGAAAGAATATTAACCCTACTAATGCTATTTACTTTCGGGTCAAATGGAATAGACAAAAGCTCTGCTATATGCTTAAAAGCCTCTTTAAAATTACTTGAATTAACTCCCGAAACCTTAACAATACACCCGTAACCCGTATTACTTACACTCCTCCAATGAGCTGTGAAGTATTCTGGATTGAATTTAAAGTCTAAATTATCATCAATATCGAAATAAATGTAGCCTGTAGACTGGATTATGTCTTCTGTTCTACGTTTACCGTTGGTGGTAAAATTCCAGAGAACACATGGTAGCTGAAGCTCTTTTATTTTATCAAATTCATTAGTTCCTTTCTCTAAAGTTCTTAGTTTTTTAATTTTTTCTACTTCAGGTCTTGAACCATCTTTGATATAGTTAATCACTTCCTGAAGGTCTGAAAATTGGGTCGTTGAATAGGTTGTTTTTACATTTTTATAAGTTCTGAACATAATCTTGTATTTTATTGATTTTCAAATACAAGAATACACTGGATTTTGGGGGATTATTGAGGGAATATCTTTGTTTGGTTGAATTTATTTGTCTGATTTACAGTGGTTTTATAGTGGTTTTGGGGGATTGTGTTCTTTTATCCTAAGTTTATAACTACATTTTTGATTTCTGAGCTCTTTGAAACTTCACGACTTGTAACTTGGTTATTTAAATCACTGATTCCTCCGGATATCTTTTTGGGTTTTAGATGTATTTTAGTTTTCTCGTTTGTATCAACTAAAAACCTATCTGAAATTTGCTGGTAGAAATCCATATGTTTACTTGAAAACTTTTCTTTTAAATACCTTACTAAATAGTAAAACTCGTTCAAGTTGTTTAGTTTTAGGATTATTTTATCTTCACCTCTGTAATTAATATTTAATATCTCAAAAAATGAATCATTAGAAATAGAGGTGCTCAATAATTCATATGCTTTAAGCTCAGTATGTAGCTTTGTAATAAAGTGTAGGTCTAAACCAAATATAGTTCTAAGGTTATCAACTTTAATAGTGGGATTGATGTACTTATCATATTCATCATTAAGCATACGTATAATTCCTGTGTGTGCATCATTTATGTTAGTAATAGTAATTCTCTGAATCTTATTTAAAGGAATATTGAAATCATCTTTACCATCTAACTTTTCTGTAAATCGAGAAATACAGTTCTTTAGAGATAAGATTGTGTTTTCATAGTACTTCTTTTGGCTCAGTTCTGTATTATAGGCTCTAAAGTTATTGGCAACAGTTGTAATGAAATCCTGCTGATAGTATTCTATTTCTGAAACTAATAAGGTTTCATACTTTTGAATTATGAAATTAATATCAGGCTGAGATAGAAACTGTTTATAATTTATATCCGAACAATCATAATCCTCAGAATCTACCTCAAAAGGTTCATCCTCTATTAATATGTAATATTTTTTATTAAGTTCGATTTCATTATCCTGAAAGTTTATTTTAGAGATAATAAAATTATTTACCTTTTCAGGTGTGTCTATAAAAATCATAGTATGAATTATTGATTTATAATTTTCTTAACTTTTTGAACAGTTCCTAAACTAACTTTGCACAGTTTTGCTATATCTCTCAAAGATTGTCCTTTTTTTAGATATTTAACGACTTCTTTATATTTATCTAAAACCTGTTCATCTGTTTCCTTCGAGCCTTTAGTTCTTCCTTTGTACACGCCTCGTGCTATAGCTAGTTTTATGCCCTCTTGTTGCCTTTCTAGGAGTGAATTCCTTTCCATTTCAGCTATATTAGCCATTACTGATATAATTAGTTTAAAAGCTGAATTAGGCTTATTATTAACTAGGCTTTTCAACCCTAAATTATCGACTTCTAAAATTATTTTCTTTTCATTTAGAAACTCTAAAGTAGCTAAAATATCAAATAGGTTTCTTCCTAGTCTGTCAATAGCATGCACCGAAATATAATCTATTAAACCAGCTTCTATGTCTTCAAGCATCTTTTTCCCCTCCGGTCGTTGACTGAATGGTGTAGCTCCACTAATAATGTCAATGTAAAGCTTCTCATTGGGGTGGCTTTTATGTAATTGCCTCGCTGTATTCTGGTTTCCAGTAGAAACCCTGATATATCTTGCTTTCATTTGATTATCGTATAAAGCACCCTGATAACAGGGTGCAAGGTTATAGTTAATTTCTGAAATAATGTCCGTTTGAGCATGAATAGTCAAACATGAAATTATATGCTGTTTTTTGCCAGTCTATGAAGATGTAAGAAGGAAGATTTTCTGGAATGCTACCATCTTGTTCTAACATTTCCTGTGTAAAGTCTTCATCTGAAGTAAATTCACCATAATAAGAATCCAAAACCCTATCTAAAAGCTCCTCTGTATCTTTAAAATAGTTACCAATACAATCTACGTAGGCTTCAATGATTTCAAATTCTAAGCCCGAATCGTTGATTTTCTCAGCAATCTCATAGATGTCACTTGAAATGTGACTTTCACTTATTAACCCCCTGATTGATAAAGAATTTTGGGAATTCATAATCCTGAAACATGAATTCCGGTTCTTCCTCATCGCCGTGAAGCTCTTTCATAGCTTGGTAAAGTTCTTCATAATCTGAATAATCTGAAAGATTGAGCCATTTTCCAAACAAGCTTCCGTTGTTGTACTTTGCATAAGTGCCACAGTAAATGGCACAATTGTCGAGACAATTTTGTAAATTTGCCATAGTCGATAATTTTAAGTAAGAGTTAAAATTTATTGATATGCCTAGTGATACGCCAATATTACTAGGCTTTTTTATTTAAAGTAAATATACAAAATCTTTTTTATTGTACCAAATTTAAAGTAGGTATTTTTGATACATTTTAAACCTTTTATATCATCGGTTTTAATGAACCTTTAATGTGTCACATTTAGACTTTAGTCTAAAATTAAAACAACTTTGAGAGATAGTGTTTTATATAGCTTTTTTTTGTCTTTTTTTGTCGGGGGGATAACCTAAATCGAAATTTATAGGGGGCGATGTAATCTGTATAGGTGGGCAGGTTATCTACATTTTGTGTTTTCTTATTTTATAGGTATCTTTAGCTCTATTATTAACTATAATTACTAATTACCATGGCTAACAAGGACATCTTTATAAACAATAAACTTTTTCCAAAAGCAAGCGATATTTTTTCATTGTCAGGTTCACCCGTTTCTTTGGTTAAATCCAAATGCTTATTCGTCCTTGATACAAATGCTTTAGTCTTACCATATACTACTAGCTCTGAAAGTGTTGATGAAATAAAGAAGGTATATACTCAAATAATTAAAGAAAAGAGATTGTTTGTTCCTGGTCAAGTTGCACGAGAGTTTGCAAAAACGAGACCTGAAAAACTAAAAGAACTATTCTCAAAATTAACTAGAAAGCGTAGTAAGACACAAAATCTATACGATGGTAAATTCCCTTTGCTTAATGGGCTACCGGAGTATGATGAACTAATAAACCAAGAAAAGGAAATTGATAAACAGATAAAAGAGTATAAACAAAAAATAGGAGCAATAATAGAACATGTAAGAAACTGGTCTTGGGATGACCCAGTTAGCCAAGTTTACAAATCCTTATTTAAAGAAAATGTTGTGGTTGATATAGAGATTAATGAAGCCGAAATAGAGGCTCAGCTAAAATTTAGATATGACCATAAAATACCTCCAGGATTTGAAGACGAGAACAAAGGAGATAAGGGTATAGGTGATTTGTTAATTTGGTATACCATCTTACATTTAGCAGAGGAATATAATAAAGATGTTGTATTCGTTTCAGGTGATGAGAAAAAAGATTGGTTTTATCAAAGCGAAGGTCAAGCTTTATATCCTAGATTTGAACTAATTACAGAATTTAGAACTAAAGCTCCCAATAAGTCTTTTAACATAATTAAACTTTCTGAACTCCTAGGTCTTTTTGGAGCAAATGATGATGTAGTAAAAGAACTTGAAATTGAAGAACAAGAACAGAATCTTCATGAAATTGTTTTAAATGATATAGTTAATAATCATCAAACTCATAGTGATATTGAGCAGAAAGTTAAAATGTGGTTATTAGAGAACAATGCGGGTTCCTATGTAATGTCCAATGAAAGTGGATTTCCAGATATTATATTAAGTGATGATGATGGTAAAGAGAGTGGCGTTGAAATTTTATACGTCACTAGGCTTGATTCATACTTGAGAAAAAGATTGACAAGGATGTTGAGTAGTTCAGTTCAACATGCTAGACTTCTTGCTTATAAAAAATTATTGATAGTGGTGGTTACTGGACCAGTAGTAATGATGGAGGGTATAAATGAGATTATTACAGAAATGAAAAGTAGATATGATTCTAAAGATTTGGAGATAGAAATATTATTTGGTTACATAAATAAAGTAGACATGTTTACAAGATTGATTTAACTATATTTAGTTTTAATATTAATAATATCAGCTCTTAAAGTTTCAAGCATTTTTTTATTTCATCAATATCATTGCTGGGAGTTTCTAGCTCTTTTGTGTTGATGCTTCCTGCAAACTCCCAAATCTCTCGAATGTCTTTCCATTCAATCTCATAGAGGAACTATGTTTTTCGGTACTTGGATTGATGCTGAAGGGGAATACTTTGATACTGCTCATTTTGCTGATTGTAGTGAAAAATATCCATTTCAAGGAGGTGGCTGTTATTTATTGCTAGGAACTGTTGGGGTTGATTTTCATTTCCCTACAGTAACCATTAAAAAAATGGCAAAAATGCCCTTTATTCCAGACCCAAGAATGGCTCAAATAGTTTAAACTAACATTAAGGAAGATATTAGTTTAACATATAGAAAGCCATATCCACAAGAGCAAGAAATTGGATTGCCAAGGCATAAGATGATTTGATTATGGTTTCCCGTATTTCCATAAGAAGGATAGTTTGTAAATTGAAGGGCTAATAAAGTAATAGATTTATACTGTAATTTGACTTGTCATAGGTTATTAAAAACTATGTAGTTCAAGATTATGAATAGTGTATATTTGTTGCTGGCTAATTTAAACATATTAGATTTGTAAATGGATTTGCTACACCAAGAACATATAAATAAAATAGAAAATTGTCCGATTGATGGTCAGAAGGGTGAACTTACTCTATTTAGATGGGTTCATAAGGATAATCTTATAGAATCCTTTGTGCCTAATGGAGTTAGACCAAAGCATGCTAACAACTGCTTAGCGTGGGGGTTATCAACATTTAATAGCAAAGATTCAGCAATTCAAGAGCTTAATAATTTATCTAAGAATATTAGAAAAAAATATAATGCAATTGCTTTATGTAAAGTGAAAGATGAAGATGGTGTCAAACATCAGTCAGGCAATAAAAAACATCATTACACTTTTTATCCCAAAAGTAGTTTTGATTTAATTACAAACTTCCAAATTATAGAAGATGAAAACTAATTCATACTTTGATTTATCAGCATTTGAGAAAGTAGAAGATATAATCTATTTAGATGAACCAATACTTTCTCATTTAAAGCTAAATGAAAAAGACTATTTTCTGTATCTTGTTGATAGCATCGAAGATTATGATGTCTTTCTATTCTTTGAAATAGATACAGATACCATCTTAAAATATTTAACCAAATCAATTTCGTTGCGTGAAATTATAAAAGGTAATAATATCCTCTTGATACTTGAGCAAGACTATGAAGGGACGGTTATAAATACACAATCTATTTTATGTGAAAGTTTATCTGAGGATTACTTACCAGAAACTAATTCTTTCCTTGAGTATGAGCCATTAGAAAATTCATTTTATTATGAAATGATTAACGACTATAACAGAAAGCTTTATTTACATGATTTAAGAAAAAATGCTTTTTATTTAAAGTTTTCTACGAATGATAGAAAGTATGGGGATACAATAGGATTAAGAGAGCTAACAAACACTTTGTTAACCAACTTATCAACATCCTTTAAACACTTTGTGACAATTGATTTTGAGAAGAAATTTAATAGTATAATACCAGAAGACAACAAAAGAAATAAAGTATTAAAATCTGTTTTTGCTGATACTGATTTAAGGATGGTAGATTTAAATTTTGGTAGTTTTGAAATTGGCTTATCAACGGATAAGTTAATGAAATCCAATATTGAATTTAAAGAGGTTAAGGAATGGGCTGATAATGTTGGTGATAATTATAAAAAAATTGTTTTGGATAATGATATTACCAATACGGAGCTAGCAACAATTTTGAATAACTATACAGATGAAGAAAGAAATCAAATCTTTGAGCCAGTGTTAAGAATTGTAGAGAATAACAATTATAATTTAAAAGTTAAGGGTTCTGTAGGTGAGAAATATAGTAACTTGGGCTTAAACAATAAAGAGGTTTCATCTAAAATTGTTACTAAAATCAAAAAGGTAGATAATATTCAACAGAAACATTTGGAATTAATTACAGTTACAACAATTATCGATAAAAACAGTAATAAAAAGACAATTAATCTTGACAATACATTGTTTAGTTCAATAGAATCTACGGAATATCTCTTGGGTTATAGTGACTTTAAAAAATATGGATATAACAATGTACCAAATGGTATTAAAATCACTATATTAATAGAAAATAATGATACTTATATAGTTTTGAGGGCAAATTACAATGAAAATGCTTTTGAGGTTCGTGTTGACAATGATAAAATTGAAGAAGGTATTAAGAAAATGGTAGACAAGATTTACGAGTATACTATAAATTTATAGCTTTATATTGTACCTAAGCTAAGTCATTAGAGCCACGGATTGTAGCTCTATCTAACAACTACTGCACAATATTTTAAATCTAGCAAAAAGCTGTTAAAAGTCTTGTTTATTGATGATAGCCTCATAGTTCGCTTTCCTTAATATTTCAAAGTATTCTCTATGTGATTCTATAGTAATTTTGAAATGTTCATCTTGTCCAAGTATATCATAAGCGAAGTTATCTCCCTGATAAGTATTGTGGAGATTTGTAGTTATATATTCAATATACTTTGGATGCTCTTCAACTAATTTTTTAAACTTTTCTTGAGCTTTTTCAGACCCTGCTTTGACTTCTTCAAAAGTTGACTCTGTATAATGAACATAATAGAGGCATTCATCGAAGTCATTTTCTTTCTTAAAATTGAATTCTCCGTCATGACCAACCCATTTATGGAGTTTAATAGAAAACAAATCAGAGCCAAGACTAATTGGAAAATTTAATCCATTGGTATCGTCATACAGTAAGATACTTTCGCTCTTATAGTATAAATTTAATATAAAAAGAGCGGACATAATATCAAAAAGATATTTTATACTACCAAAATTAAGGGAGTTTGCTCTGTCGTGTTTTAGATTTTGATAAGAGTTATTCCAACTATATGTTAATCTTCCATGGATAGTGCTTGCTTCATCTTGTATAAAGGGTTTTAATTCTTTATTGGTTTGAAAGCAATTAGTAGAACTAATTAAAACTATTTTGGATTCTAACTTCCACAAATCGTTTAAATGTACAAGAGCGTCTGTATCATATTTAATTCTTTCTGTTTTTATGCCACCGTTTTGCTTGTATAGCTCTTTGGAAATGGATTCTATCTCTGCTGATGCTCTTAGTATTAGGTCGGAAATTTGTGATGAATAAACAGCTAATTGAGTATCGTCAATGTGGATGCTGTAGCTAAGGTCTAACACTCCTCTTTCAAGATTCTTATAGACCGGCCAATAAATATTTGACATGGTTTTTGTCTAAAGTTACCTTTTTAGAATTAAATAGCAATTAAAATATTTATATTTGTTTTGTTAAACAGTTTTAACTATTATAAATGAATTGTATCCATTCTTTATGGGTAGTAGCAAAGTTGTATTAAAGTCTGGGAACATTTTCGGGCACAAAAATAAAAAAGAGAAAGTGTATAATACAAATTCTCTTTTATAGTGGAGTTGGAGGGATTCGAACCCTCGTCCAAACAAGCAATACATAAGCTTTCTACATGCTTATTCTACCATTAATTTTCGACTGAAGGCAGAGGATAGACACCCAACTTCCAGCTTATCTTCTAAAGTTTTCGAGTTTCAGCCGAAGCATTTGAAACCTTATTTCCGCATTCCTATATCCCAGAATCAAACGCCGCAGAACAGAGCATTTGTGGAATATCTTGCTTCCCTACTGAAATCTTCGGGAAAACGCTTGATCTACTATACTTCGATATTAAGCTGCAAGAGCGAACTCTTCGTTGCCAGTTAAAATTTTGTAGCAAGGGATTATAGAGATCGCGCTACGGTTCTCTGCATGCTTACTTACCCATTGGTCTTGCTGTCGAAACCAGTCAACCCCATGAATAAAGTGAATGCAAAGATAAAGCTTTTTGTTTATATATCATTACTCTCATTTACTTTAATGAGAAAGTTGAATAGAAATGAATAGAGAAAAGACTATAAATAGGATTATTTCTTCATTGTGGATAAAATTATTATTCTGTGCTAATGTCCTTCAATACTATATTTTTATATAGTTTTTATGGTTGCTTGAAATTCTTTGTCGTAATATATTTTGTGTTCTAAGAAAAAATGCCTAGTTTTGCAATCCAAAATGAGATGTAAAATATGTTAATAATTCCAGTAAAAGATGGTGAATCCATCGATAGAGCTTTAAAAAAATACAAGAGAAAATTTGATAAAACAGGTACAGTTCGTCAATTAAGATCTAGACAAGCGTTTATCAAGCCTTCTGTAACTTTGAGACAATCTAAGTTGAAAGCTGCTTACAAACAAAGAGCACTTAGCAAGGAAGAGCAGGCTTAAGATTTTTCTTAACCACATATTAATTCACTTCTTAAATTCTTATATTTGAGAAGTGAATTTTTTGTTTTTATACTATAACGATGCTGGATAAATTTTTAGAATATTTGCAGTTCGAAAAGAGGTACTCTCCTCATACTATTACAAGCTATAAAAAAGACCTTGACGACTTTTTCCATTTCTATATGCGAACTGAATCTTCAGAAGATATAACCAAGGCAACCAAGAAAATAATCAGAAACTTTATTGTTGAATTAAGCGAGAATAATATTTCCAAAAGAAGTATTAATAGGAAACTTTCATCTCTTAGAAGTTTTTATCTATTTCTTTTAAAAATTGGTGAGATCAAAGTTTCTCCTACTGAAGGGATTTCTTCCTTAAAGTTTTATGCTGAAAAACAGATTCCTATGTCTAAAGAAGAAATGACGGATCTTAGTGAGCACGTGTTTGATCATATCGATGATATATTGGAAAAATCTATAATAGAGGTACTTTATCAAACAGGAATGCGTAAGGCAGAACTTTGTGGTCTGGTATTTGAACATGTAGATTTAAATGAAAATGAATTAAGGATCATAGGAAAAGGGAATAAACAAAGGGTAGTTCCTATTTCCAATGATTTGTCTGAACTACTTAAAAGTTACTTGGAAATAAGAAATCCACAGACAGAATTTAAATCATATTTCTTTGTCAATAAGAAAGGGAAAAAACTCAACGAAAAATTTGTTTATGTGGTAGTTAATAAGTATCTTAGTCTTGTTACAACGAAAGAAAAAAAAAGTCCTCATATCCTTCGGCATAGCTTTGCTACTCACGTATTGGATAATGGGGCGGAGATCTCCAAAGTAAAAAAAATATTAGGGCATTCCAGTCTTGCCAGTACTCAAGTCTATACGAATGCTAATATTGAACAATTGAAAAAAGTGTTTAATCAAGCTCATCCTCGAGCGTCAAAAAAAGAAGAATTATGAAGATCACAGTTCAATCAATTGGTTTAACTCCACACGAACCACTAGAATCACACATCGAGAAAAAAGTAAGCAAGCTAGATACATTCTATGATAAAATTCAAGAGTGTAAAGTATTTCTAAAAGTAGAAAATAACGCTGATAAAGCTAATAAGACAGCTGAGATTATTTTGGCGGTTCCGGGTGACGATATCGTAGTAAAGAAGACTTCTGTAAGTTTTGAAGAAAGTTTGGACCTTTGTGTTGATACAGCTAAAAAGCTATTAATCAAGAAAAAAGAAATGGCATAGAAAAAAAAGTAAAAAAAAGTTTATAAAATATTTGAGAATTCAAAAAAACCGTTCTATATTTGCACTCGCAAAAAGGGAACAGCGTTCTTTTGAATTCTTTGTTATTTAAATGCTTCCATAGCTCAGTTGGCCAGAGCACGTGATTTGTAATCTCGGGGTCGTGGGTTCGAATCCCTCTGGAAGCTCAATTTAATATAAAATATCTGGGGAGATTCCAGAGTGGCTAAATGGGACTGACTGTAACTCAGTTGCTTCGGCTTCGTAGGTTCGAATCCTGCTCTCCCCACTATATTTTTTTTAAAAAAAAGTTTGCAGGATTAAAAAATAATTCTTAGTTTTGCACAGCGTTTACCAATAGTTTTGGAAACAAAATTGCGGAAGTAGCTCAGTTGGTAGAGCGTCAGCCTTCCAAGCTGAATGTCGCGGGTTCGACCCCCGTCTTCCGCTCAATAAAATCACTTTAATCGGTGATGTTTTTTTAACACTGAAATGTGTAGAGTAGAGTTTCTCAATCGCTTTCAGTCTAATTGTTAAATTGCCTCCATAGCTCAGTTGGCCAGAGCACGTGATTTGTAATCTCGGGGTCGTGGGTTCGAATCCCTCTGGAGGCTCAATTTAATATAAAATATCTGGGGAGATTCCAGAGTGGCTAAATGGGACTGACTGTAACTCAGTTGCTTCGGCTTCGTAGGTTCGAATCCTGCTCTCCCCACTATATTTTATATTAGAAAAAAGTTTGCAGAATTAGAAATTAATTCTTAGTTTTGCAAAGCGTTTACCAATAGTTTTGGAAACAAAATTGCGGAAGTAGCTCAGTTGGTAGAGCGTCAGCCTTCCAAGCTGAATGTCGCGGGTTCGACCCCCGTCTTCCGCTCAATAAAAATCACGCTATTCAGTGTGATTTTTTTAATTGATGCCGACTTAGCTCAGCGGTAGAGTGCTTCCTTGGTAAGGAAGAGGTCACGGGTTCAAGTCCCGTAGTTGGCTCTCGAATCTCCCGAATTTCTTCGGGATTTTTTTTTCCTAAAAGTTCGAAATACTATTCATTGATGAAGATACTAGTTTTCAAAAAATGAAGCTTCCTAAATTAATACTATACTAAACAAGCACACAATAAATATTCTGATTTTAGAATTATAAAGAGCTCGTAAAGAAAAATAGTTATACAACTGTTTAAAAAAATAATAAAAGAGTCTTGCCTTTAAACCGCTAGAATATAAAAACTAAATCCTGAATTTTCCTAATGGAGGAATCTTTACTTTCCTATTCTTCTTAACTTTTGTCATTGATCCATAATCATCATGAAAATTTTCGCTAAATTCGTGTAAAATAATTTTTGATGAATATTCTTTTATTAGAAGACGATCTCATTCTTTCTGCAGAGCTTTGCCGATTTTTAGAATCAAACAATTTTACCTGTGATAAAATCTATGACGGAGAAACTTTTCTTCGCCAGATTAAGAACAATACTTATGATCTCTATTTACTGGACATTAATGTTCCTAAAATAAATGGATTGGATGTTTGCCAAACCATTCGTTCTTTTGATAAGAATACCCCTATCATTATTATTTCAGCTTATGGAGACATCTCAGATAAAAAAGACGCCTTTACAAGGCTTGCTGATGATTACCTGGTAAAACCATTTCAATTTGAAGAATTGCTTCTAAGAATTAATTCTTTATTAAGAAGAAAAATGCCTTCAGATAATTCCGATCAGGACATTATCCGAATTGATGACCTGATCATTAACAAAACAGAGCAGAAAGTATATCGTGGGGGAAATGAAATTACTCTTACTTTAAAGGAGTTTCAATTATTAGTTTATCTGGCGGAAGCGCAAGGAAGAACTGTTTCTAAGCAACAGATTACAGAACATGTCTGGGAGCATAATTTTAACACCAATACCAATACGGTAGAAGTATATATCAACTTTCTAAGGAAAAAAATCGACAAAGATTTTAAAATAAAATTAATCCATACACGTTCTGGTTTCGGATATTACCTAAGCCCATTATAGATAAAATGTCTTTAAAAAGAAAGATAGCCTTAACAATCAGTATCGCCTTTTCATTGCTTTTTGGAATGGTGATGGCTGTTATTTATTTATCTTTTAATGATTTCAGAAGAGATGAGTTTAAAGAAAGATTCAGGCAACGGCTTGAATTCACGACTCACTTTATATCAAAGTCCAGAGATTTTGAAGAAGAAGCTCCCATTTTTTTCAATGAAAATTCAGATAATATTCTTTTGAACGAAAAGATTTTAATTTTCAATGATCAGAAAGAGCTTATCTATAGTACGATTAAAGACCGGAATGTTACCTGGGATAATGCCATGTTGAAGGAGCTGGATAAAAAGAAAATTATCTATACGGAAAAAACAGTTCCTGAAATCTATGCAGCTCTTAGAAATATTAATGGAGAAAATTATTACATCCTTACAAGTGCTTTTGATACCAATGGTAAATCAAAACTTGATTATCTTAAATACCTTTTGATTGCGTCTTATGCAATGAGTACACTTCTTATTGGTTTTTTCAGCTATTATTTTGTAGAAAAGTTTCTACGTCCGCTGGAAGATCTTAACAAGGAGATTTCAGAAGTTACTGCTCATAAACTTACAACGCAAATTCCGGTTCAAAATTCCAGTGATGAGATTAGTGTTCTTGCAAGATCATTTAATACGATGATCTCAAGGCTTGATGATGTATTTCAGTCTCAAAAGGATTTTACAGCCAGTGCCTCACACGAGATCCGAACTCCGATTACGAGAATGGCTTTTCAGTTGGAAAATCTTATTAAATTTGAAGAACACTCTCCAGAAACCTTGTCTTCTCTACAGCAGATTCAGAGAGATGTTTATCAATTATCCGATCTTACCAATTCATTATTACTTCTTACAAAGTTTGATAAGGAGAATATTCAGAGTATTTATGAAGAGGTGAGAATTGATGAAGTAATTTTTGAAGCATTTGAAGCGGTAGAAAAAAGCTACCCGGACCTTAAACTTGATTTTCTGATTACCGAAGATACTTCTGAAAATGCTTTTCTGACGATTCCTGGAATTCAATCATTATTAGTGATTGTTTTTATCAACCTGTTTAAAAATGCAGCTGTTTACTCAGACAATAGTCAGGTTCGTGTTTTAATCACAGAAACAAGTGATCGCCTTTCAGTAGAAGTGATTTCCAACGGTGATACTATTTCGGAGGAAGAACAGCCAAAACTATTTGAAGCTTTTACAAGAGGAAATAATGCTCAGAATATTTCAGGTTCCGGTTTAGGGCTTAGAATTGTAAAACGAATTCTGGAATATCACGATGCAGAAATCATATATTCTTCTCCTACAGAATTAATGAACAAATTCACTGTTATTTTCAAAAAATAAATTTCAAAACGTCTACTCTGGAAGAAATAATAAAGTCATTTCGTTAAACCAGTGATTAAATTTTAGAAGTAAAATTCAATACTTAGAGAAAAATAGACATTTTCAGGCTGTGTCAGATATTCTGTAAATAGTTTATTTAAGGGCATTTTTAATATTTTTTTAAGCATCCTTTAAGTTTCTTTTAATTACATCGAATCAATTTTGTAAATAAAAGAAAAAAATAATGAACAGAATTGCAGTGCTGTGCCTGGCCGTTTCCTCATTCATGGCAGCGCAACAGCAAATGTCTCTTTTGGATTGCGAAGAAGCTTTTCAGAAGAACAACCTCCAGCTGCTCGCCGAACAATACAATATTAATATGGCGGATGCAGATATTATGCAGTCTAAAATCTGGGAACTTCCTCAGCTGAGTGGGCAATTCAATGCTTATAATCCTCAGGATAAGAAATTTTTTGATGTAGGACATTCAAAAGGTGCAGGAATTACCCAATTGATCTATATGGGTGGTAAAAAGAAAAATGAGATAGCCTTTGCAAAATCGAACAAAGAATTGGCACAACTTCAGTTTTCACAACTTTTGGTTGATCTGAGAGCGCAGCTTCGTACCACATACTTCAATCTTTATTACGAAAAACTAAAACTGGAAAACACAGATAAGCAACTGGGGTATATGAATGACCTTTTAAGTGCTTATCGGGTACAGTCTGCAAAAGGAAATGTATCTCTTAAAGATGCTGTAAGGCTTCAAAGTCTGGTGATTCAGTTGAATCATGATAAACTTGAGATTAATAAAAATATTCTGGAATTTGAACAGAACTTAAAGGTCTTGACAGGTATATCAGAAGATATTGAGCCTGTAATCTCAGAATCCCAAGCCAAAGAAGCACTTGCTGCACAGCCTTTCGGAGATGAAGAAGAACTTAAAGCTAAGGCATTGGAAAATAATGCAGATTATCGATATAATTTAAAACTTGTTGACAACAGCAAATTATATGCTCAATGGCAGAAATCTCTTAATGTACCGGATTTAAATGTAGGAGCTGCATGGGATCAAGCTGGGGGAACTTTTAATAACGAAGCCAATTTAACATTGGGAATTCCTTTACCGCTGTGGAGAGCAAACCAAGGAAATGTAGAGAAAGCCAATTTTGCAATTCAGCAAAACCAGAAAAAAGTAGAGTTTCAAAAATTGACTCTTGAAACAAAAGTTCAGTCTGCTTATAAAACCTGGAAAGCACAATACGAACAGCTTCTTGACATAAAAACAACAGATCTTCAGAATATGGATCTGGTGTATAACGGAATGATGACCAATTTCAGAAAAGGCAATGTAAACCTTATCGAATTTACAGACTTCATGGACAGCTACCGGGAAACTGCGCTTCAGATCTATGATATGAAAAATGAGATCATGCAATCGGCTGAACAACTTAATCAACTAGTACAAACGAAAATCTTCTATTAAACAATGAAAAATTATATTATCCCTGTCTTGATGGCATTATCATTAATTGCCTGTTCAAAAAAAGAGGAAGAAAAAAATAATCAGGCTAAAAAAGGGTTTGAATTGAGTAATACTATGCTGAGTTCCATTTCTACAGCAAAGGTTGAAAGAAAGAATATAGAAGATGAATACAGCTTTTACGGAAAAATTTCAGCAGATAAAAATAGTTATATTGATGTTTATCCATTGGTAGGAGGAAATGTAATGAGCGTGAATGTTGAACTTGGTGATTATGTCAAAAAAGGACAAGTGTTGGCGACGATAAGAAGTACAGAGCTGGCAGAAATCCAAAAAGATGTAAGTGATGCAAAAACAGATATGGTTGTCGCTAAGAATAATCTTCGTGTTGCTAAAGAACTTTATGAAGGAAAGCTAAATACCGAAAGAGATGTTCTGGAAGCTAAAAGTCAACTACAGAAAGCAGAAGATCAATTACAGCGTGCTACAGCAGTAAGTACGGTTTATAATGTAAATAAAGGAAATATCTATAGCGTTGTAGCACCAATCAGCGGATATATTGTTCAGAAAAGCATCAATAAAGATATGCAGCTGAGAAGTGATAGAAGTGAAAATATTTTTGATGTGGCAAATACTACGAATGTATGGGCAATTATGAACGTTAATGAATCGGATATAGATAAGATCAGCCTTGGAATGAGAGCGCAGGTTTCCACACTTTCGTATCCTGATAAAGTTTTCGATGGTAAAATTGATAAAATTTTTAAAATTATAGATCCACAAACCAATGCAATGCAGGCTAGAGTAGTACTTGATAATGCTAATGGCTTACTGATACCTGATAGTAAAGCAACCATAAAGGTTTCCAGCTTAGAAAGTAATACAATGCTTACTGTTCCTTCTAAAGCTGTCATTTTTGATGATAATAAAAGTTTTGTTGTAATTTTTAAGTCAAGGACAGATGTGAAAGTAAGAGAAATCAAAGTTCAGAAGCAGGTTGGCGATGTTACTTATATTGCCGATGGACTTAAAGAAGGAGAAGAAGTGATCACGAATAATCAATTGTTGATATACCGTTCCCTGAACAGCTAAAAATTGTATGATTTAAAATAAATTCTTTTAACGACTTTTTTAGGTCATCAATTTATCTATCATGAATAAATTCATTAAAAATATAATCGCTTTTTCATTAAAGAATAAAGCATTTACCTTTATCTGGGTAGCTATTTTAGCCATTGCAGGTTTTATAAGTTTCAAGAACATGCCAATTGAAGCTTTTCCAGATGTAACCAATACCCAGATTGTAATCATTACCCAATGGAACGGGCGTAGTGCAGAAGAAGTAGAACGTTTTGTCACTACACCCATCGAATTGGCAATGAGCCCGGTTCAGAAGAAAACCAGTGTGAGAAGTACCACAATGTTTGGACTTTCCATTGTGAAAATTCTGTTTGACGATGGGGTGGATGATACTTTTGCCAGAAATCAGGTCAATAACCAATTAAGAACCATTAACCTTCCTGATGAGGTAGATCCTGAAGTACAGCCACCCTACGGGCCAACCGGGGAAATTTTCAGATATACGCTGGAAAGTAAAACAAAAGACTCCCGTAAACTGCTTACCCTGCAAAACTGGGTGATAGATCGTGCTTTAAGAGGGGTTCCGGGAGTTGCTGATATTAACGTTTTTGGCGGGCAGGATAAAGTATTTGAGCTAAGTATTGATCCTAGAGCATTAGATAAATATAATCTTACACCGCTTCAGGTCTATGATGCCGTTACGAAGAGTAATTTGAATGTAGGGGGAGACGTTATTGAAAAGAACGGACAGGCGTATGTTGTAAGAGGTATAGGTTTGGTAAAATCTATTACAGATATTGGAAATATTACCATTCAGAATGACAGCGGAAACCCTGTTTTAGTTAAAAATGTAGCAGAAGTTCATGAAAGCTCAATGCCTAGAGTAGGGCAGGCAGCCCTGAATAATCATGATGATACCGTAGAAGGAATTGTCGTGATGAGAAAAGGAGAAAACCCAAGAGAAGTTCTAGTAGGAGTAAAAGCAAAAATCAAAGAACTGAATGAGAAAGTCCTTCCGAAAGATGTGAAAATGGTGACTTTCTACGACAGAGATAACCTGATGGATTTTACCACTCATACTGTAATGCATAACCTTATTGAAGGAATTGTATTGGTAACGGTAATCGTTTTGATCTTTATGGCAGACTGGAGAACAACCTTGATTGTTTCTATCATCATTCCTCTATCCTTATTATTTGCTTTTCTATGTCTAAAACTTGCAGGAATGAGTGCCAATCTCCTTTCTCTGGGAGCAGTAGACTTCGGGATCATCATTGATGGAGCCGTCGTCATGGTCGAAGGACTCTTTGTAATGCTCGACCATAAAGCCCATAAATATGGAATGGAGAAATTCAATAAACTGGCAAAAGGCGGCTGGATCAAGCAAACAGGAACTGGATTAGGGAAAGCTATTTTCTTTTCAAAGTTAATCATCATCACCTCTTTGATTCCCATCTTCTCATTCCAGAAAGTAGAAGGTAAAATGTTTTCACCATTAGCATTTACTTTAGGATTTGCATTGATAGGAGCTTTGATATTTACATTAACTCTTGTTCCAGTGCTTTCTCATCTCCTTTTAAATAAAAATGTAAAAGAAAAGAACAATCCGTTTGTGAATTTTTGGGATAGAATCGTACTAAAAGGTTTCAATATTACATTCAAGCATAAAAAAATGAGTATGATTGTAGCTACTTCATTTTTAGCTGTTACATTATTTTCAGGGAAGTTTCTTGGAACAGAGTTTTTACCACAGCTTAACGAAGGTTCCCTTTGGATCACTGCTGAAATGCCGATGAGCTCATCATTAAAAGAATCATTGAAGACAGCCAACCTTCTCAAGAAAGATATTATGAGTTTCTCTGAAGTAACTGATGTTCTGGCACAGACTGGTAGAAGTAATGACGGAACAGACCCGAATGGATTCGGTTTTGTACAGTTTGCGGTAAACCTTAAGCCAAGAGAAGAATGGAAACGAAAAATAACCTACGATGAATTAATCAATGAAATAGATCATAAACTAAGAAATTATCAGGGAATTACTTTCAATTATTCCCAGCCTATTTCAGATAACGTAGCAGAAGCAGTAGCAGGATTTAAAGCCGAAAATGGAATTAAAATATACGGTGATAACTTGGAGACTCTTGATAAACTGGCTCACGAAGTATTGGCAAAAATTAAAGATGTAGACGGAGTAAAAGATCCGGGTATCATTAAAAATATAGGTCAGCCTGAGGTGAGTGTAGTGTTAGACAGAGATAAAATGGCTGCTTATGGAGTAATGCCTGCCGATGCACAAGCTGTCCTGGAAATGGCATTCGGAGGAAAAACCGCTTCAGAAATGTTTGATGGTGAAAGAAAATTTCCAATCCGCCTTCGTTATTCTGAAGAATACAGAAGAAATGAGAATGATATTGCTTCATTAATGGTTCCTACTCAAGATGGAGCAAAAATTCCTTTAAAAGAGATCAGTAATATCGTTAAGGATAATGGAGCTGCATTTATTTACCGAGATGATATTAAAAGATATATCGGTATAAAATTCTCTATTCGAGACAGAGATTTGGGAAGTACCATTGCCGACGCCCAGAAAAAAGTAGAGACAATTGACTTTCCGGACGGTTATTCAGTAGGATGGACAGGGCAGTTTGAAAACCAACAGCGTGCTTCACACAGGTTGACTCAGGTTGTTCCAGTTAGTATTCTGATGATCTTTTTCTTATTATTTATCCTTTTTGGGAATATGAAAGACTCACTTCTTGTATTAGCAAATGTTCCTTTTGCATTGATAGGAGGAATTATTGCCCTTCATGTTACAGGAATGAACTTCGGAATTTCCGCGGGAGTAGGGATGATCGCTCTTTTAGGGATCTGTATACAGAATGGAGTAATTCTTATTACAGAATTTCATCAGAACGTAAAAGATGGGATGGATATAGATACAGCCATACTCAACGGAGTGAAGTCAAGAACCAGACCGGTGATTATGACCGCTCTGATGGCATCTATCGGATTGATGCCGGCAGCTTTATCCACAGGAATCGGATCTGAATCTCAAAAGCCTTTAGCCATTGTAATTATTGGTGGTCTTATAACTGCTACAGTACTTACTCTGCTTATTTTTCCAATCATATTTTGGATCTTTAACAGGACTAAAAGGCTAAGTCAAGCCTGATTTATCTTTCATTTTATATATTAATTAAGCCTGAAATATTCTGTATTTCAGGCTTTTCTGTAAAACAGGCTGTAAAAGGTTTCATAAAGATTTTTTCAATCCGGAAAAATGTGTAAATTTGCAGTCTCAATGCATCGAAATATAAGGTTTGTCCTTCATTGGATGAGAATATTGAAAGTTTTTTGAATAAAAAGTTTTTGGTATTTAAAAATTCATTATATTTGCACACCGAAAATTTGAAAAACAATAAATAAATAATTTTAAATCATGGCAAAGGAAACGTTTAATCGTAACAAACCACACTTGAACATTGGTACTATTGGTCACGTTGACCATGGTAAAACTACTCTTACAGCTGCTATTTCTGCTGTATTAGCTAGCAAAGGTCTTGCTGAGAAAAAAGACTTCTCTTCAATTGACTCTGCTCCAGAAGAAAAAGAAAGAGGGATCACTATCAATACTGCTCACATCGAGTACGAAACTGTAAAAAGACACTATGCTCACGTTGACTGTCCAGGTCACGCCGACTATGTTAAGAACATGGTAACTGGTGCTGCTCAGATGGATGGAGCTATCGTAGTATGTGCTGCAACTGATGGTCCAATGCCTCAAACTAGAGAACATATCCTACTTTGCCGTCAGGTAAACGTACCTAAGATCGTTGTTTTCATGAACAAAGTTGACATGGTGGATGATCCAGAATTGTTAGAGCTTGTTGAAATGGAACTTAGAGATCTATTAGCTACTTATGACTTTGATGGAGATAACTCTCCAGTAATCCAAGGTTCAGCTCTTGGAGCACTTACTGCAGCTACTAACGGTGACTCAGAAGATAAGTGGTTCAAAACTGTTGAAGCTCTTATGGATGCAGTTGATGAGTGGATCGACGAGCCAGTAAGAGATACTGATAAGCCATTCTTGATGCCAATCGAAGACGTATTCTCTATTACAGGTAGAGGTACTGTAGCAACTGGTAGAATCGAGGCTGGTGTTATCAACACTGGAGATCCAGTTGATATCGTTGGTATGGGTGAAGAAAAATTAACTTCTACTATTACAGGAGTTGAGATGTTCAGAAAAATCCTAGACAGAGGTGAAGCTGGTGATAACGTAGGTCTATTGTTGAGAGGTATTGAAAAAACTGACATCAAGAGAGGTATGGTAATCGCTAAGAAAGACTCTGTGAAACCTCACAAGAAATTCAAAGCATCTGTTTATATCCTTTCTAAAGAAGAAGGTGGACGTCACACTCCATTCCACAACAAGTACCGTCCTCAGTTCTACGTAAGAACTACTGACGTTACAGGTGAGATCTTCTTACCAGAAGGTGTAGAAATGGTAATGCCTGGTGATAACTTAGAGATCACTGTAGAATTGTTACAACCAATCGCTCTTAACGAGGGTCTTAGATTCGCGATCAGAGAAGGTGGTAGAACAGTTGGTTCAGGTCAGGTTACTGAAATCTTAGACTAATCATCTTAAAATAAATTAAGCTTCCGAAAGGAAACTCTCGGAAGCTTTTTAACTACGGGCATCGTCCAATGGTAGGATACCGGTCTCCAAAACCGTTGATCAGGGTTCGAATCCTTGTGCCCGTGCAAATATAAATTATGAGTTCATTTGTCGATTTTTTAAAAGGTTCTTATAACGAATTCAGACATAAAGTTGAATGGCCGAAATGGGCTGACCTTCAGTCTTCTACAATCGTAGTGACTATTGCGACAGTGATTCTGGCATTATTTACATTTGGAGTTGATGAATTGTTTTCTAAATCAATCAGCAACATTATTGGAATGCTAATCAACTTGTTCAATTAATTATAAAAGTATTTTCCCAAAATGAGCGAATTGAAATGGTATGTGCTGAAAGCTATCAGCGGACAGGAAAATAAAGTGAAAAACTATATTGAGACAGAAATCAAACGTTTAGGGTTTGAACAGTACGTTACTCAAGTGGTTATTCCTATGGAAAAGGTAATTCAAATTAGAAACGGTAAAAAAGTTCCTAAAGAAAGACCTTACTATCCTGGATACTTGATGATTGAAGCTGACCTGATGGGAGAAATTCCTCACGTTATCAAAAACATCCCTGGTGTTATTTCTTTCTTAAGTTTAACAAAAGGTGGAGATCCTGTTCCAATGAGAAAATCAGAAGTGAACAGAATGCTTGGAAGAATGGATGAACTTTCAGAATTCGCAAGCGATGTTGAGATTCCATATGTAGTAGGTGAAAACGTAAAAGTGATCGATGGTCCTTTCAACGGATTCAATGGTACAGTTGAGAAAATTCTTGAAGATAAAAAGAAAATTGAAGTTTCTGTATTAATCTTCGGTAGAAAAACTCCAATGGAATTGAGCTACATGCAAGTAGAAAAAGTATAATCAATACTTATAAAATATAAAAAGACCGCTATCTAAGCGGTCTTTTTTCTTTTGTAATGTTTTTTCTTAATTAGGTAGTCAATTTCAGAATTATATATTTATCTTTTTTACAATTCTTTTCATTTCAAGATTAATACCTTTATCACTTCATTAAAGATGATGGAAAATCATCTCTGTTTATTCTATTTCTAAAGCGAAGTTTTATCCAGGTTAAATGATCATATCATTCGTTAATTTTAACAAATCTAATATAGATATACAATATATTTAACAGGATTTGGAAGTGTATTTTTCTATACTAATTAATTATTGAAAAAAAATAAGCATATTTTAACCTGTTTATTTTATTTTTAATAAAATTTCAAATATTTTTTTATTAAAAATTTAAAAACTAAACTAAAGTGTAGTGCTTCTACAAGGGGATTATACGGTATTTATTAATCACACGGTTGAGATAAAATGATATTTTCCTTTGTTCATGGGCTTTCTTGGATTTTCATTCACTCCATATGGCATGCTTATTGCAACTTACTCGATGATTAACCCATAAAACTTTCTATTTTCTCACTTGGTACATTGCTCAGCACATGTACGGAACATTCTTGTGTTTTAAATTTAAACCATGGTGTTTTTAAGAGAAACGTTAAAAATTAAACACACTACACAATGACAAAAATTATTTCGACGATTCTTTTAATGAGTACAGCAGTATTCATGAGTGCACAAGTTGGTATCAATACCGCAAAACCTGAAAAAGAACTTACCGTTAATGGGACAATGAAAACTTCAGGAATGGTTTTCAAAAAACCAATGGAAAAACTGGGGGCTAGTGAAAACTATACTTTCATTATCAAATCCCCGGCACCGGAGAACAAGATTACAGCTTATAATGATTCTTTCGTTCCAAATTCACCGGCTCCTATTAACATTATTCAGTTTAAAATTGCTTGTGATCCTACAGATAAAGATTGGGTAAATCAATTTGATACTAAAATCAATTCTCAAAAGTTCCTGGTTGTAATTTCTTCATTTGGATTTACGCAACCGATAAGAACGAATACTGCTGACTGGTTGACTCCGGTTCCTCAGATATTTGCTTATGCTTCGGGGGGTACATGGAGACTGAAAGCAGATTATGAAGGTTTCTCTCCAACATCATCATTGCCAACTGGTGAATGGACTCTTAACTTATTGGTCTATGATAGATCATATGCAAGAGAAGTTAATTCTACTCAAGATATGAAAGCTATTACGACAGGTGCTGCTTCAGCTCCTTTAATTCAATAAAAAAACATAATATCATAATGAAAAAAATTACCGCATTATTCTTTGTGGCTGTTGCTTCTTTAGGCTTAAAAGCTCAGGTTGGAATTAATACAGCTAACCCAAAAGGAACTTTAGATGTTGAAGGAGAAACATTAGTTGAGTCTTATTTAGTGGATACTGAAAACACAACTGCAAAGGGAAACTATTTATTACTTACCCGTTCAAAAGATAGCTCACCAGTAGGAAAAGTTAAACTATTAGACATTACCCTTCGTAATGTAGCACCAGTGAATATGTATACTGTTGTTTTGAAAAATGTAAAACAGGATGAAGTAATTAACCTTAATACCGGACTAGATGCTGATAAATATGTTGTAGCAATTACAGGTGCTGTTTTTTCAAACGCAGTTTCTGCAACTACTACTGATACTTCAAGATTATACGGAGCATATTCTACAGAAGTAACCAAAGTAGTGAAGGATGGCAAAAACTATCAGGCTATCAATTTAAGTTTTAAAGGAGCAGGTACTGTATCTGCACAAAACGGAACATGGACGCTAACTTTAAATGTTTTTGAAAAATCTTTGGTTAAAGATTGGGGTACGTTTAATGGTTCAGTTTCTGCACCTTCATTTTCGGGAGTATCAACTAATACGCCGCTAGGGCTGCAATAAAAAATATGGGAAGAAAAATTTATATTACACTGATGATGGGTCTTGGATTATTTTTGAATGCCCAGACCGGAAAAGTAGGAATCAAAACAGATAAGCCTACGGAAACACTTGACGTAAACGGTAAAACACATACCAATTCTTTATATCTTAGAAACCCTGGTGAACCTACAATGACAGGAGGTAGCTTCCTGGCGACATCGGAAAATGCTTTGCAATTATATGACCCGAATCTTGAAAGTAGTGGATTGTTCAATTATTTAAAATTGACTTTGACTGGTGTTTCAGGAGAAGGTATCACAGACTATGATACAAAGATTGATGCTAATAATTTTCTTGTAGTATTACATAATTATTCTTTCAAACTGAATAATGGAAATACAAACGTAATGCTTGACTACGGTGATAACGGGATTAATGATAACAAGCAGGGATCTCCTGATGTTGCAGCATTTAAAAAGAATGGAACATGGCATATCAAGGCGAGATTTACAGATAGTAGAATTATCGCTAATATATCTACAGGACCATCCAGAACTTTTAACAACTTTACAGTTGACCTTTATCTGATGGCTTATAAAAGACTTATCACTAAACATAATATCAGTGATGTGAATGCCGATTTAGGAGGGACTAATGGTTCTACACAAACTATTAATAAACCTTCAGGTTTTTAAACAGAAAACACAAAACAAGGATAAAGAAAAAGCCAGATTATTGAAAAATAGTCTGGCTTTTTATGTGAAATATTAATGTGTCTGTTGAAAATAAAATTTGATAATTTTATTGCTGTATATTGAAATTTTTAACAGTTCGTAGGGTGTTAGTGAAGATTGATTGCTTTTTTTCAAATGATTTTATACTTTTATATGGAATTTGATTGAAATGGGAAAACATATATTTTTTACATTAATGCTTTTATTTTCATTAGTATTCTGTTTTGGTCAGGGTAAGAAAGATTATGAGCAATATATAAATATTGCGAATGAATTGAAATTCAAAGACTGGAAAAAAGCAGAGTTCAATATACAGCAGGCAAGAAAAAGTGTTTCAGAAAATGATGTGGGAGATTTTTATATAGAAGCGGCAAAAATTTACAGCGATGTTAATTACTTTGATCTTGCCTTGGATTATTCAGGTAAAGCTCATTATCTGTTTTTGAATAAGAATGAAGAAAAGACTGCCAAAATAGACGGAATCTTTGCCTATATTTATTCACAGCTCAACGATACGAAAAGAGCTGTTAGCTATTATAAAAAACTTCTTGTCTTTTATCAAAAACAAAAACGGAAAACGGAAACTATCAAAGCGCTTAATAACTTAGGGAATGCTTATCTGGTATTATCAAAGCTTGATTCTTCAAGATATTATTTTGAAAAGGGGTTGGCTTCTTTTGAGACGTATAATGATCCCGTTTTAAAGGCATTCGTATTTTCGAACTTCGGTAAGCTTAATTTTTTGGAAGGAAATAATATAAAGGCAGAAAATTATCTTATTGAAGCGTCGGATATCCTCAGGAAAAATCATATTGAAGACAATAAATCAAATTACCAGGTCAATTATAACCTTGCCAATTTCTATATCGAAACCCAAAATCCAGATAAAGCATTGCTATACGCCAAAAATGTGGGAAAATATACAGTGGCAAATGCTGTGAGTTTTGATAATACAAATTATCTGAGAACATTATATAGAGCTTATCAATTAAAAAAAGACTATCAACTTTCCACTGAAACTTTTAAAAAGTATGATTCTATTCGTGAACTGTTGAATGTAGAAGAAAAAGCAGTGAATGTAGAAAGATTAAAAGTGCAGCATGATTACGAATTGCAGAAAAGATTGGATAAAATAGAGCAGGATAAAAAAAATATGCTGTATGTAGTGATGGTTATTATCCTTCTGTTGATTATCATCATCAGTATTCTTCTGCTTATCAATTTCAGAAACAAAGCAGAAAAGCTTCGGCTGGAAAAAAAATTGATTGAAAATAGAGAAAAGCAGCTGGAAATAGATAATCAGATGAAGGAGAAAATGCTTGTATATAAATCTATGGAGCAATCCAAGATCGAAGAAATCTTTAAATCTCTTTTGGAACAGGTGAATGTATTGAAATTTAAACTCAAAGACAGTGAAATTGATGAAGTATCAAGAATCATTAATGATATTAAGCTGAATACAAAACATGATTCCTGGGGAGATTTTGAATATCATTTTCTGAATATCCATGAGTCCTTTTATGACAATTTAGATCGTAAACATCCTGGACTTACCAATTATGACAAACGTTTGGCAGCAATGCTGAAACTTAAGTTATCCACAAAAGAGATCTCAAATCTTTTAAATGTTACTCCTAAAACTATCGAAAACTCAAGGACACGGCTTAGAAAAAAAATGAATCTTACCAATACAAAAGAAGACCTTTCACAATATTTGAATGAATTGTAAGTTCTTTAATATTAATTGATTGTGTTTTGGTAGGTGGTAATGATGTGGTGTGTTTTTACTTGTAAGTGGTAATTGTGTGTGGAATTTTGAATGTCATTTGAAGACATTGCATTCCTTTGCTCCATATTTAAAACAATACCACTATGAAAAAATTACTTACTCTTTTGATAGGTCTTTCAATAGGCTTTACGGGAAAAGCACAATGGAATGCTGCTCTTGATCAGAATCTCTTGGTAACGTCTCCCAATGGTTCCTCCTTTGCAGCCACTACAAGTGATGGAAAAACTTATATCGGTTACTGGAAAAGCGTACCGGCTCCGGTGAATTTTGAACTTTGGGTTCAGTTGTTGGATAAGAATGGAAATAAACAATTTGGTCCTACAGGGATCAAAGTAAGTGATCAGATTCCAATGGGAACCTATACTGTGGTTGAAAAAACAGCAGTAGATGCTTCCAATAATCTTTATATAGGAGTTACAGGAACAGGCGCCGGAACCCCAGGATATGTTTTCAAAATTACACCACAGGGAACTTCAGCATGGCCTAATGGTATTAGTTTGGGAGAAGCTTATTTGCCTACCATTTTGCCTTTGTCAGGAGGAGATATAGCAGTTGCTTATTTCCCACCGAGTCAGAAATATACTAAAATACAAAGGTATAATCCTTCCGGACAGCCTGTATGGGCAAGCCCTACCCAAATCATTTCTGATGATAATACTAAAAATACGGTTCCAGCGGATCTATTTGAATTAACTAATGAAGAATGTGAAATTATTTTTCACAAACAAATATCTTTTGGTACTACAAGTTATCTGTTTGCTCAGAAAATTAATTTAAAAGATGGAGTGAAAATGTGGTACAGCGCAAAACAGATTGCACCTAAAACCACAGCATACAATGCAAAATATACTGGAGCGGTAGATGGTAATGTAGTGTATTACGGATACAGTACCGGAGAAAATTTGAGATTTGACGGGTATCTTCAGAGAGTAAATGCAGATGGTAGCCTTCCATGGGGACTTGCAGGAGTAGATTTTGATACCAATCAGACCTACTTTGAAAAAGATATGAAGATCGCTTTTCAGCCTGGAACAAAATACATTTGGTCTATCGCAAATTATAGCTCTTCCTCACAAGGTGAAAATGGAGAATTTGTACAAAAATTTGATAAAGTTACAGGGGCAAGACTTTTAACAGATCATGGTAAACAAGTTTTCCCGGTCAATGCGATTTCAATGTATCATTACAGTGATCTTCAACTCGTGGGGGGGAATCCATATTTTATGGTTCAGAAAAAAGAAGGAACAGCACTTAATGTATCTCTCAATGCAGTATTACTGAATGATAATGGTGGCTTTGCGTGGGCTCAGCAATATCTTCCTGTGGCAACATTTCAGGCATCTAAAGCATATACTACAGTTTTGAAACCTGTAAATGGACAAAGTGTAGTTGTTTTTCAGGAAAAAAAAGTTACAGATAATACTTTAGGAGTGTATGCTCAGAATTTAATTTTTCCGGAAGGTACAATGGGAACTCAGGATATTTTAGATAAAAGATCAACTATTGTGCTTTATCCTAATCCGGCTGTAGATCTTATTCATATAAATGGAGTAGAAGATCAGAGTTTTAAGATTTATGATATTTTAGGGCAGATCGTGAAATCAGGATCTATGAAGCGCGGAGACATAGAAGTAAGAGATCTTATGAAAGGGACTTATATTTTAAAAATAAAAAATATCCCGGAAGGAATGAAATTCATTAAAAAATAATTCATCCATAGTAATAAGTTTGTATCAATTGAAAAAGAAGGGTATGTGTTGACTCTTCTTTTTCTTTATATTTAATAATGCCATGGTTTTTCAATTTAACTTTCTGAAGACTAAACTATGGAACTTATAAACTATTGAGCTTGAAAATGATTTTTAGAAAAAAAATATAAAACTTTTTAAAAATCAGCGTTATCCGTTTGTAGTTTCAAAAATATTTTATACTTTTGCAGTCCAAAAAGTAGGCTTATCATAGGTGAGTAGGATAACCTGCTGAATAATAAATGCTTCCAAACTCATTAATTATTCAAATTTAAAAAACAAACAATGGCTAAGAAAGTCTTTAAAATGGTAAAGCTTCAGGTGAAAGGTGGCGCAGCTAACCCTTCTCCACCAGTAGGTCCAGCATTAGGTTCTGCAGGTGTGAACATCATGGAGTTTTGTAAGCAATTTAACGGAAGAACCCAAGATAAGCCAGGGCAAGTTTTACCTGTAGTAATTACAGTATACGAAGACAAATCTTTTGAATTCGTTATTAAAACTCCACCTGCAGCAATCCAATTAATGGATGCAGCTAAAATCAAGGGAGGTTCTGGTGAACCAAACAGAAACAAAGTAGGTTCTGTAACTTGGGAACAGGTAAAGAAAATCGCTGAAGATAAAATGGCGGATCTTAACTGTTTCACAATGGACTCTGCGGTTTCTATGGTTGCAGGTACTGCTAGATCTATGGGATTAAGAGTAACAGGAGCTAAACCAACTTTTAACGCTTAAAACTATTTAGAAATGGCAAAATTGACTAAAAAGCAAAAGGAAGCTTTAAGCAAAGTAGAAAAAGGAAGAATCTATAACCTTGAAGAAGGTTCAGCTCTTGTAAAAGAAGTGAACACTACAAAGTTTGATGCTTCAGTAGATATCGCTGTAAGATTAGGAGTAGACCCTAGAAAAGCAAACCAAATGGTAAGAGGTGTTGTATCTCTTCCTCATGGTACTGGTAAAGATGTTAAAGTTTTAGCTTTAGTAACTCCAGATAAAGAAGCAGAAGCTAAAGCTGCTGGTGCTGATTATGTAGGTCTTGACGAATATTTACAAAAAATTAAAGAAGGTTGGACAGACGTTGACGTTATCGTTACTATGCCAGCTGTAATGGGTAAATTAGGTCCATTAGGTAGAGTATTAGGTCCAAGAGGTTTAATGCCAAACCCTAAATCAGGAACTGTAACAATGGAAATTGGTAAAGCAGTAACTGAAGTGAAAGCAGGTAAAATTGATTTCAAAGTAGACAAGTATGGTATCATTCATGCAGGTATTGGAAAAGTATCTTTCGACGCTGATAAGATCAAAGAAAATGCTCAGGAATTGATCTCTACATTGATCAAAATGAAGCCAACTGCTGCTAAAGGAACTTATGTGAAGTCTATCTATTTGTCTTCTACAATGAGCCCTGGTATTGCAATTGATACTAAATCTGTTAACTAATAATAATCCTTAAGACAATGACAAAAGACCAAAAAGTTGTAGCAATACAAGAGATCAAAGATTTGCTTCAGGATGCAAAAGTAGTATACGTAGCAGATTTAGACGGTTTGAACGCTGGTAAATCTTCTGACTTCAGAAGACAAGCTTTCAAGCAAAACATCAAAGTAAAAGTTGTAAAAAATACACTTTTACAGAAAGCAATGGAACAAATCGAAGGAGTAGATTACTCTGAAATGTTCCCTACTTTCAAAGGAAACTCAGCGTTGATGATTGCTGATACAGCAAACGCTCCTGCTAAGTTAATCCAAGGATTCAGAAAGAAAGAAGAAAAGCCAGCTTTAAAGTCTGCTTTTGTTCAGGAAACTTTCTACTTAGGTGACAACAACCTAGACATGTTGGCTAACATCAAGTCTAGAGAAGAAATGATCGGTGAAATCATCGGATTACTTCAGTCTCCAATCCAAAGAGTTGTTTCTGCTCTTCAAAACAAACCTGAAACTGTAGAAGCTAAAGCTGAAGAAGCTGCTCCTGTAGTAGAAGAAACTCCTGCTGCTGAAGCTCCAGAAGCTGCTGCAGAAAGCACTGAAGAAACAAGTGCTGAATAATTACACTCAAGAAATTAAATAAATAATCAACAAAAACATTAGAACAATGTCAGATTTAAAAAATTTAGCTGAAACGCTAGTAAACCTAACTGTAAAAGACGTAAACGAATTAGCTACTATCCTTAAGGATGAGTACGGAATTGAGCCAGCTGCTGCTGCTGTAGTTGTTGCTGCAGGTGGTGCAGGTGAAGCTGCTGAAGAAAAGACTGAATTCGACGTAATTCTTAAGTCTGCAGGTGCTTCTAAATTAGCTATCGTTAAATTAGTAAAAGATTTAACTGGTGCTGGTCTTAAAGAAGCTAAAGATATCGTAGACGGAGCTCCTTCTGCAATTAAAGAAGGTGTTTCTAAAGACGAAGCTGAAGCTCTTAAGAAGCAATTAGAAGAAGCTGGTGCTGAAGTAGAATTGAAATAATTTCAATTTTATTATAAATATAAGAAGCCTGAGCAATTTGCTCAGGCTTTTTTGTTTGTAATTTTTTAATGATAATTTATTTCTTAAATGTATTAATATATTATTGCACCTTATAGTGTAATAATATATTTATTATTATTAATTAATCGTTTATTTATTGTTTATTTTACATTTAATATTGTGTTTTTGTTTGAATTGGTGAATTTTTATTATTAAAATATTGTTTTGTTTGAAAAAATGCTATATTTGCGATAGGAAAAAACACAACACAAATGGAAAAAATTTATTTTTTTTCCTATAGTCTCCTCGCATTACTACTATTATTGCTGGCTATAGGGAAGTTAAGCACTAAATTAGTGCCTGCTAGAATAAGCAGACAAGGACTGCAATACTGTGCATTGATAGCTCTTACGGATGTACATTTATATTTCACTTATATTTTTTCACTAAAACCTAAGCAGGATATTTACATTTCAGCCATTATAAATGATGAAGTCTGTCATCAGAGAATAATTCATTTTTGTCAATGGAAACAAATGATAGGATCGGTTTATAAGTATCCTAAAAGAATAGTTGTAAGATTAATCCATGGCTTAAGGGAGTGAGATCATGGACAGGCAGATAACTGCTGTACAAATTAATATTCAATTTTTTTCACGATTCCTAACTTGGACTATCACTTTTCATTTATGAAATGAATGAAAAAGGAAGAGAATTATATTCAAATAAAAACACACAAAAAAAACAACAAATATCAACTAACAATGAAAAACAAATTATTCACATTAGCACTTTTGTCTTTTTCACTTTCAATATCTGCCCAAGTTGGGATTGGTACAAGTGATCCTAAAGCTACCCTTGATGTGGTGGGCTCTCCATTAGACATAAATAAGCTGGATGGTGTTATTGCACCTAGGCTTACAGGAGTACAATTAAAAGCTAAAAATTATACAACTGCTCAGACTGGAGCAATTGTATATGTTACTGTAGCTGAAACCTCACCCAGCGGACAGACTATAGATGTAGTGACCCCGGGATACTACTTTTTCAATGGTGTAAAATGGGGGAATTTAAATGAGAATTGGCGTACGGTGGGAAATGCTGGAACAACAGCGGCCACTGCTGTTTTGGGTTCCGATATTTCTACAGGGAATTATCTGGGAACGAGTGATGGACAAAATTTAATTCTTGCTACTCAAAAAAATGTAAAAGGAGTATTAGATGTCAACGGAACATTACAAGGAGGAAATGCTAATAGCGCATCAGGACCTTTTGCTTCATTTACATGGGGCTCTAATAATATTTTGACAAACAGTACTTCATCCAATATAGCATTAGGAAAGGATAATACTGTTTCAGCACAAGGAAATTTTCCGGCAGTAGCTATTGGGTTGCTGAACAAAGCAAATAATGGAGCGAAAGTAATTGGTAATTCCAATACAGCGTCAGGAGCAAATAATCTTGTGCTTGGAAACTCAAATACAGTAACAGGTATCACAGGTCTTACGGTTGGAAACAGTAATACAAACAGTGGCGGAATTGCTATCGGAACAGGGAATATAGTTTCTACTAATAATATTGCGATTGGTTCCGGAGGAAACGCGTCAGGTGTAGAAGCTATCACAATGGGATTCAATGCAACAGCATTAGCCGGGCAGACAGTCTATGCTAATAAAGCACATGTTTTTTTTAATAAAGGTAATGGTGCTAATGCTATTCTTGGAGTCAATATGATTCCTACGGCAGATACTGCTACAGGTGCAGCTATCCAAATCAAAGGAATTACCAGTCCATCTTCTTCATGTACTTCTGCAGAGGAAGGAGCGATTCGTTATAATGCTACGGCTCGTGTACATGAAGGCTGTAACGGAACTTTATGGAAGCCTTTCTACTAATTGAAAAAAACACAACCAAATAAATAAAAAGAAATGACCAGAAAATTATTCGAGAAATTAGCGGCAATGCTTATGACCTTAGCATTGTCAGCAGTAGTATTTGCACAGCAAGGCTATGAGCCTATCCGAGGGATGGGAGTAGAAGCAAAACCTGTAAATAATTCAGGAATCTGCTTAGCATGTTACAATGGAAGTATGAATCCGGTGATAGATGCTGATCTGGATAATAAGGTGAGCATGGGGAATTTTGCTTCCCTTGTCAGTGGAAACGGAATATCTGTTAAAAATAAAAACACATCATATCCCGCGGGTTATATTACTGGGTTTAATGTGGATTTAGGGACAAGTTTTATCACAGTAGCTCTTTTAAATTCATTAAGAATTAGTACCTATAAAAATGGAGTTCTTCAGGAGACTACAAGTAATACTACGTTAGCGTCAGTACCTGCATTTGGAGGAACTAAAAACAGAATCTTTCTACACTTCAAAACTACAAAAGAATTTGATGAAGTAAGATTGTATCAAACCAATGTTCTTTCTGTATTCAGCTCAATGAATGTGTATTATGCATTTGCGTTTGACCCCACTAAAGTACCTACAGAGAACAACGGTATTTGTGATGATATCATTGCAGGAAGTGGAGTAGATGGTAATATTTCTGGTGACAGTAGTTTTCTTGCACCACTTTCTTTCGTTGAAAACAAAGAAAATATAGGAGATGGAAATAAAAATACTTTTGGAAAAATAATTCTTCCGATTGGGGTCTTAGGATCATACTCAGTTGGAGTTTTAGATAAAAACCAGGTATACCCTGCGGGAAATAGAACAGGATTTGTAATAGAACCTGATGATCAGGGAAAATTATTAAGTGCTGAGTTTTTAAAAAATATCACTATTGAGACTTACTTATTTGGTGAACGTCAGGAATCAAGACAATTGTCGGACGGCGGCGGCTTGATCAATATTAAAGTTCTTGGTTACGGCTCAGGAAAACAAAAGTTAACGCTTACCACTACTAAGCCGTTTAATGAAGTAAGGCTAAAAATTACCCAGACCATAGGATTTAATTTTGGAGCAATGAAAGTTTTCTATGCTTTTGAAGAACCTGTTTCTTGTGAATGTGATGATAAAATCCAGACCAGCGGTTCAGCAGTGCCCGGAAATTTAGTGACTGGAGGAAGTTGGACGTCAGGACCTGGAATCTTCGGTCTTATTTTAGCTAAAATGGTAAATCCAGGGGCAATTGTTGATAATAACACTTCTAATTATGCAACGGCAACAGTACCTGCAGCATCTATCTTTAGTATTTTCTCAGCGTTTGCAACAGTAAGCAGTAATTCAATGTTACCAGCAAACACCATGGCAGGATTTACAGTGGAAAAAGCAGGAAACCTTCTTGGGGTAAGTGTTCTGGAAAATATTACAGTCACATTATATAATGGAAATACAGCAACAGATACCTTTACAAGCTCGGGAAGTTTAATTAGCGGAAACTTCTTTACAACGAATTCCAATAAGTTTTATGTAGGTGGTAAAGCTACACGACCTTTCAACCGTATGAAAATTACATTCAATAGTGGAACGGCGGTTCGTATTCCTCAAAACTATTATATCTACAATGCTTTTGCAAGTAAAGATGATGATAATGACGGCGTTCCGAATTGCTTCGATCGTTGTCCGGGAGGAGACGACAGTATAGATAATAATGGTAATGGTATTCCAGATTGTGCAGAAGGATGTACCGTAGTTAATGACAAATCTCCTGTATTAGATACAGATGGAGACGGTATTGTAGACGCATGTGATCTGGATTCCGACAATGACGGCATTCCTGACAGTATTGAAGACTTTGATCATAATGGTAAGTTCCAGGATGATGATGCTGAAGGAAATATTATAATTACTTCAGTGCTTGGAGACTCTGTTCCTAATTACCTTGATCTGGATTCCGATAATGATGGTATTCTTGATCTTTTCGAATCAGGAATTCCAACTTCAGTTATTAATCAGATTGATACAGATCGTAACGGTATTATTGACAATAATATTCCGGTTGGTAAAAATGGTATCGCAGATATCCTTGAAACTTTTCCTGATTCAGGAGTATTGAAATATAGCATCAAAAATACAAATGGAGATGATAAACCTGACTTCCTGGATGTGATGTCTAATGGTGTAGACCTTGATCTGTATCTGATCGGAAAAGGTAATCTGGATACATTAGGTGGTGGATTTATTTCTACGATTGATGATCAAGATAAGGACGGTATTCAGGCACTGGTAGACACTGATCTTGTGAAAAGAGGAGCTCCAAACTCTCCACTTTCTCCATACGCAACCTTCCTGAAAACTAGTGCAGCTTCTGCAAGAATTATCGGAGCTACGGAAATTGCCGGAGCTGCTAACGATGTTAAAGTATATCCAAACCCTGTAAAAGCAGGTGAGAATCTTATGGTTTCATCAGCAGAAGAAGGCGTTTATACTTTATTCTCAGCAGAAGGAAAGGTTGTGAAGACTAATAAATTCACGTCACGTACAGGTATTGAAACCTCTTCATTACCTGCGGGAATTTATATCATTAAGATCGAAACGAAATCAGCAGTGAAATCTTATAAAGTTATTGTTCAATAAAACATAACAAATCCCGGTATTAATAAGGGCTGCTCAGAAATGAACAGCCCTTTTATTTTTTAAAACCCTCAAAATGAGGATGATTTATTTGTGATTGTGGATAACTTTTTGTATCTTTGCCACTCTTTTGGCGCGAAAAATTGTTTGTAAATTTATAAAATACTGAAAATCAACTCTTTCATTGTGTAATAGCATGAAAGGGGTTTCTTGTTTATAGATATTACGGTAATACCGTCTCAAAAGTAAGAAAAATATTTTGCATTACGCTGTGAAAAGATATACCAGTGTTGCAGTTAGGAGTAAAATTCTAAGAATAAAGAAAAAAGAATAAAGACTATTTCTAATAGCGCCAAATATTTGAAGTCTTCTCTCTTTTCTCCCTTTTCTTTCTTCTATTCCTGATATTTTTAAATGAATCAAAATATTTTTTAACCCTTTCTTAAAAGTTTTATGAGTAAAACAAAATCAACAACTCAAGGAAATCCGAGAATTAATTTCTCATCAGCGAAAGGAAAAATTATCACTCCAGACTTTTTGGACATCCAAATTGAGTCTTTCAGAGAATTTTTCCAGCTTGATACACTTCCTGAAGCCAGAAAGACAGAAGCTCTTTACAAGACTTTCCAAGAGAATTTCCCAATTACGGATTCAAGAAACCAATTCGTATTAGAATTCTTAGACTATCTGGTAGATTCTCCACGTTATTCAATCGATGAGTGTGTGGAAAGAGGACTTACTTATTCAGTTCCTCTAAAAGCAAGACTTAAATTGTACTGTACTGACCCGGAACACGAAGATTTCCAAACAGTGGTTCAGGATGTATATTTAGGTCCGGTTCCTTACATGACTCCTTCTGGTTCATTCATTATCAATGGAGCAGAGCGTGTAATCGTAACTCAGTTACACAGATCTCCGGGTGTATTCTTCGGACAAACTTACCACGCTAACGGAACCAAACTTTACTATTCAAGAATTATCCCTTTCAAAGGATCTTGGATGGAATTTACAACCGATATCAACAGCGTAATGTACGCGTATATCGACCGTAAGAAAAAGTTACCATTAACAACTTTATTAAGAGCTATCGGTTATGAATCTGATAAGGATATCCTTCAGATCTTCGACCTTGCTGAAGAAGTGAAAGTTTCTAAAGCGGCACTTAAAAAAGTAGAAGGGAGAACATTGGCTGCGAGAGTATTGAACACTTGGTTCGAAGATTTCGTAGACGAAGATACAGGTGAAGTAGTTTCTATCGAAAGAAACGAAATCATCCTGGATAGAGAAACAATCCTTGAAAAAGAACACTTAGATCTTATCTTGGATGCTGGTGTGAAATCTATCTTGATTCACAAAGAAAACAGCAATGAATTCTCTATCATCCAGAATACATTACAGAAAGACCCTACGAACTCTGAGAAAGAAGCTGTAGAGTACATCTATCGTCAGTTAAGAAACGCAGATCCACCAGATGAGGAAACTGCAAGAGGAATTATTGAAAAATTATTCTTCTCTGAGCAGAGATATTCATTAGGTGAAGTAGGACGTTACAGACTAAACAAAAAGTTAGGTCTTAATATCCCAACTACCACTGAAGTTCTTACAAAAGAAGATATCATTGCAATCGTAAGACACTTAATCGAGCTTGTAAACTCTAAAGCTGAGGTTGATGATATCGACCACTTATCAAACAGAAGAATTAAAACTGTTGGTGAGCAATTAGCAGGACAGTTCGGAGTAGGTCTTTCAAGAATTGCAAGAACAATCAAGGAGAGAATGAACGTTAGAGATAACGAAATCTTTACTCCACTTGACCTTGTTAACGCTAAGACTTTAACATCTGTAATTAACTCATTCTTCGGTACCAACCAGCTATCTCAGTTCATGGACCAAACCAACCCTCTATCAGAGATCACTCACAAGAGAAGATTATCTGCACTAGGACCTGGTGGTTTATCAAGAGAAAGAGCAGGTTTCGAGGTTCGTGACGTTCACCATACGCACTACGGAAGAATTTGTCCGATTGAAACTCCGGAAGGACCAAACATTGGATTGATTTCATCTTTAGGTATTTATGCTAAAATCAACAACCTTGGTTTCATCGAAACTCCATATAGAAAAGTAGAAGATGGTAAGATTAATCTTAACGCTGATCCTATTTATCTAAATGCAGAAGACGAAGAAGATAAAGTAATTGCTCAGGCAAACGTTGAATTGAGTGATAATGGTGATTTCTTAACAGACAGAATTATTGCAAGACTAGATGGTGACTACCCGGTAGTTGAGCCAGCTCAGGTTAACCTTATCGACGTTGCACCAAACCAGATCTCTGGTATTTCCGCTTCATTAATTCCATTCCTGGAGCATGATGATGCGAACCGTGCATTGATGGGATCTAACATGATGCGTCAGGCCGTTCCTCTATTGAAGCCACAGGCTCCAGTTGTTGGTACAGGGCTTGAGCAACAAGTTGCAAGAGACTCTAGAATCTTAATTAACGCTGAAGGTACAGGTACTGTAGAGTACGTAGATGCTGACAGAATCGTTATTAAATATGAAAGAAGCGAAGACGAAGATTTAGTACAATTTGAGTCTGCTACTAAAACATATAAACTTACTAAGTTCAGAAAAACTAACCAGAGTACAACTATTACCCTAAGACCAAACGTAAGAGTAGGTGATGTAGTGGAGAAAGGACAAGTACTTTGCGACGGTTATGCTACTGAAAAAGGAGAATTGGCTCTTGGTAGAAACTTAGTGGTAGCGTTCATGCCTTGGAAAGGATACAACTTCGAGGATGCGATCGTAATCAACGAAAAAGTTGTACGTGAAGACTGGTTTACTTCAATCCACGTAGATGAATATTCATTAGAAGTTCGTGATACTAAATTAGGTATGGAAGAACTTACTGCTGATATTCCAAACGTATCTGAAGAAGCTACTAAAGATCTTGACGAGAACGGTATGATCAGAATCGGTGCTGAAGTGAAGCCTGGAGATATCATGATTGGTAAAATTACTCCAAAAGGTGAATCTGACCCGACTCCTGAAGAAAAACTTCTTAGAGCAATCTTCGGTGATAAAGCTGGTGATGTAAAAGATGCATCATTGAAAGCTGACTCTTCATTAAGAGGAGTTGTTATCAACAAGAAATTGTTCTCTAGAAACATTAAAGACAAAAAGAAAAGAACTGAAGAAAAACTTAAGCTTGAAGAGATTGAAAACACTTACAAGGCTAAGTTTGATGAGTTGAGAAACACTTTAATTGAAAAATTAAATACACTGGTAAGCGGTAAAACTTCTCAAGGGGTACAAAATGACCTTGATGAAGAAATTATTGGTAAAGGTGTGAAGTTCACTCACAAGTTATTAACATCAGTTGAAGATTATGTAAACGTTAGTGGTGCAGACTGGACAGTTGACGCTGACAAGAATGAATTGATCAAACAATTGATTCACAATTACAAAATCAAATATAACGATATCCAAGGGGTTAAAAACCGTGAGAAATTCGCAATTTCAATCGGAGATGAGCTTCCAGCAGGTATCATGAAGTTGGCTAAAGTTTACATCGCTAAGAAACGTAAACTGAATGTAGGAGATAAGATGGCAGGACGTCACGGTAACAAAGGTATCGTATCAAGAATCGTTCGTGAAGAAGATATGCCATTCCTAGAAGACGGAACACCAGTAGATATCGTATTGAATCCACTAGGGGTACCTTCTCGTATGAACATCGGACAGATCTATGAAACAGTTCTTGGATGGGCTGGTCAGAAATTAGGAATGAAGTTCGCTACGCCAATCTTTGATGGAGCAACTCTTGATCAGATTACTGAGTATACTGAGAAAGCAGGTCTTCCTAAATTCGGTCACACTCACCTTTATGATGGTGGTACCGGAGAAAGATTTACACAGGCAGCTACAGTGGGTGTTATCTACATGCTGAAACTAGGACACATGGTTGATGATAAGATGCACGCACGTTCTATTGGTCCTTACTCATTGATTACTCAGCAGCCGTTAGGAGGTAAAGCTCAGTTCGGTGGTCAGAGATTCGGAGAGATGGAGGTTTGGGCACTTGAGGCATTCGGTGCATCTAACATCCTTAGAGAGATCTTGACTGTGAAGTCGGATGACGTGATTGGTAGAGCAAAAACTTATGAAGCAATTGCGAAAGGTGAATCGATGCCTGAACCAGGTATTCCAGAATCATTCAACGTATTACTTCACGAGTTACAAGGACTTGGATTAGACGTAAGATTAGAGGAGTAAGATATCAGATGTCAGACACAAGATGTCAGACTATGACACTCTAAGAATTTTATAATCCTTGAATTTGGAATGATGATTTCGTCTGAAATCTGAAATCTGAAATCTAAAATCTAAAAAAAATTATGTCAAATAAAAATAAATCAAGTAGATTTAATAAAATAACCATCGGTTTAGCTTCACCGGAGTCTATTTTACAAGATTCAAGAGGGGAGGTTTTAAAGCCGGAAACTATTAACTACAGAACTCACAAGCCTGAAAGAGACGGGCTATTCTGTGAGAAAATCTTTGGTCCTGTAAAGGATTACGAATGTGCTTGTGGTAAATACAAGAGAATTCGTTACAAAGGGATCGTTTGTGACCGTTGTGGAGTAGAAGTTACTGAGAAAAAAGTAAGAAGAGAGAGAATCGGGCACATCAACCTTGTAGTTCCAATTGCACACATTTGGTATTTCCGTTCATTACCAAACAAAATCGGATACCTTCTTGGAATTCCTTCTAAGAAATTAGATATGATCATCTACTACGAAAGATACGTAGTGATCCAACAAGGTATTGCTAAGAAATTAGACGGTTCTGATTTTGATAATATGGAGTTCCTTACAGAAGAAGAATACCTTGATATCATGGAAACTCTTCCTGTAGAAAACCAATATCTTGATGATTCTGATCCAAACAAATTCATCGCCAGAATGGGTGCTGAAGCTGTAGAAGATTTATTAAAAAGAATCGATCTTGATGCATTGTCTTTCGACTTGAGACACAAAGCTCACAATGAAGGATCTAAGCAAAGAAGAACTGAAGCTCTTAAGAGATTGAACGTTGTAGAAGCATTAAGAGGTGCTAATACAAGAATGATCAACAGACCAGAGTGGATGATTATGCGTGTTCTTCCTGTTATCCCACCAGAACTAAGACCATTAGTTCCATTGGATGGAGGACGTTTCGCTACTTCTGACTTGAACGACCTTTATAGAAGAGTAATTATCAGAAATAACCGTTTGAAGAGATTATTGGAGATCAAAGCTCCTGAAGTAATCTTGAGAAACGAGAAGCGTATGCTTCAGGAATCAGTAGATTCATTATTCGATAACACAAGAAAATCTTCTGCAGTAAAATCTGAATCAAACAGACCATTGAAATCACTTTCTGATTCATTGAAAGGTAAGCAAGGTCGTTTCCGTCAGAACTTACTAGGGAAAAGGGTTGACTACTCTGCGCGTTCGGTAATTGTTGTAGGTCCAAACTTACAGCTTCACGAATGTGGTATCCCTAAAGATATGGCAGCTGAACTTTACAAACCGTTCATCATTAGAAAACTAATCGAGAGAGGAATTGTAAAAACAGTAAAATCTGCGAAGAGAATTATCGATAGAAAAGAACCAGTAGTTTATGATATCCTTGAAAACGTGATGAAAGGTCACCCGGTACTATTGAACAGGGCACCTACTCTTCACAGACTTGGTATTCAGGCTTTCCAACCTAAGATGATTGAAGGTAAAGCTATCCAACTACACCCATTAGTAACAACAGCATTCAACGCCGATTTCGATGGTGACCAGATGGCGGTACACTTACCGTTAGGACCAGAAGCGATTCTTGAAGCTCAGTTATTGATGTTAGGTTCTCAAAACATCTTGAACCCTGCAAACGGTTCTCCAATTACAGTACCATCTCAGGACATGGTTCTTGGTCTTTATTTCATGACTAAAGAATTGAGTTCTACAGAAGATATGAAAGTAAAAGGAGAAGGTCTTGCATTCTATTCTCCTGAAGAAGCGGAAATCGCTTACGCAGAAGGTAGAGTTTCATTAAATGCTAAGGTAAGATGTAGACTACCAGTTAAAGAAGATGGAGTAATCGTAACAAGATTAATCGAAACTTCTGTAGGTAGAATCTTATTCAACCAAATCGTACCTAAGCAAGTAGGATATATCAATGAACTTCTTACTAAGAAATCATTGAGAAACGTTATCGGTAAGATCCTTGCTGATACAGATTTCCCTACAACTGTGAAGTTCTTGGATGCAATGAAAGATCTAGGGTATTCAAACGCATTCAAAGGAGGTCTATCGTTCTCTCTTGGAGATATCGTAGTACCTGTGGAGAAAAAGCAGATGATTGCTACTTCAATTGAAACTGTAGACGAAATTAGAGCTAACTATAACATGGGTCTAATTACCGATACAGAACGTTATAACCAGGTAATCGACGTTTGGACTAACACCAACGCTGGATTAACTGAAATGATCATGAGCAGAATGAAAACTGACCAAGGTGGTTTCAACTCTGTATACATGATGCTTGACTCTGGGGCGAGGGGTTCTAAGGAACAGATCCGTCAGTTATCAGGGATGAGAGGTTTGATGGCAAAACCGCAAAAAGCTGGTTCTACCGGTGCGGAGATCATCGAAAACCCGATCCTTGCAAACTTTAAGGAAGGTCTTTCCATCTTAGAGTACTTTATCTCTACCCACGGTGCTCGTAAGGGTCTTGCGGATACCGCTCTTAAAACTGCCGATGCTGGTTACCTAACCAGAAGATTGGTAGACGTTGCACAGGACGTTATCGTTACAGAAGACGATTGTGGAACACTGAGAGGAACAGAAGTTACTGCACTTAAGAAAAATGACGAGATCGTTGAAAAAATCTCTGAAAGAATCTTAGGTAGAGTATCTCTTCACAATATCTATGATCCGGAAAGTGACGAATTAATCACTGAAGCAGATCAGGTAATCACTGAGCAATTAGCTAAGAGAATTGAAGAAGCAGGATTAGAAGCAGTTGAAGTACGTTCTCCGTTAACTTGTGAAGCTAAGAAAGGTATCTGTGCGAAATGTTACGGTAGAAACTTAGCAACAGGTAAGATGATCCACATGGGTGAAGCGGTAGGTGTAATTGCAGCACAATCAATTGGGGAACCAGGTACTCAGCTTACGTTGAGAACTTTCCACCAAGGGGGTACTGCAGGAAACGTATCAGAAAACCCATCTATCGTTGCAAGAAGAGATGGTATCGTTGAAATGGACGAAGTAAGAACAATTACTTCTGAAGATGAAAACGGTAATACAGCTGAGGTTGTGGTTTCTCGTTCAACAGAATTTAGATTAGTTGCTGATAATGAGTCTAGAACTCCATTAATGGTAGCTAACGTTCCTTATGGATCGATATTATCTGTAAAACCAGGTGATAAAGTGAAGAAAGGAGATACAATCTGTAGATGGGATCCGTATAACGCGGTTATCATTGCTGAAACTTCAGGTAAGGTAGAATACGAGGATATTATCCAGGGTATTTCATTCCAGCTTGAAATTGATGAACAGACAGGATTCGAAGAGAAAGTAATCTCTGAATCTAGAAATAAGAAAGCCGTACCTACCTTGAAGGTGGTAGACTCTAAAGGTGTTGAGCAAAAAGCATACAACTTACCGGTAGGAGCCCACTTAATGGTAAACGATGGTGAAAAAATTAAGGCTGGTAAAGTCTTAATCAAGATCCCAAGAAAATCTGCAAAAGCAGGGGATATCACCGGAGGTCTTCCGAGAGTTACCGAATTATTCGAAGCAAGAAACCCTTCAAACCCAGCGGTTGTTACTGAAATCGACGGGGTAGTTTCTTACGGAAAAATTAAGAGAGGTAACCGTGAACTTATCGTTGAAGCTAAAACTGGAGAAAGAAAAATTTACTTAGTTAAATTATCAAACCAGATCTTAGTACAGGAGAATGACTTCGTGAGAGCTGGTTCGCCACTTTCTGACGGTTCAATCACTCCAGACGATATCTTAAGAATTAAAGGTCCAACAGCTGTTCAGGAATACTTAGTAAACGAAATCCAGGAGGTTTACCGTCTACAAGGGGTAAAAATCGACGACAAGCACTTCGAAATCATCGTAAGACAGATGATGACAAAAGTATCTATCGTGGATGGAGGTGATACTCAATTCCTAGAAGGAGCTCTTGAGCACAAATATGACTTCTTAGAAGAAAACAACAGAGTATTCGGTCTTAAAGTAGTAGTAGATGCTGGTGATTCTAAAGAATTCATGCCAGGTCAGATGATTACTGCAAGAGAATTAAGAGATGAAAACTCTAAATTGAAGCGTGAAGATCAAGCTTTAGTTGATGTAAGAGAAGCTTTACCGGCTACTGCAACACCAGTATTACAAGGTATTACAAGAGCAGCTCTTCAAACTAAATCGTTCATGTCTGCAGCGTCGTTCCAGGAAACTACTAAAGTTCTAAACGAAGCGGCTGTAGCAGGTAAGATCGATGATCTGAACGGTCTTAAAGAAAATGTAATTGTAGGACACAGAATTCCTGCAGGTACAGGTCTTAAAGAATATCAGAATGTTATCGTAGGTTCTAAGAAAGAATTCGAAGACCTTAACTAAATTTAATGATTTGAAATTTGGGATTTGAAATTATTTTTATATTTTCACAATCTCAAATTTCGAATTTTAAAAACATAATTTATAACAATGGACAACAATCAAAATCCACAAGACGGAAACATCAACATCGAATTAAACGAAATGGTAGCTGCTGGAATCTATGCTAACTTAGCATTAGTAAACCACTCTCCATCTGAATTTGTAGTAGACTTTATTCAGTTGATGCCGGGTGTTCAGCAAGCTAAAGTAAGATCAAGAGTTATTCTTGCTCCACTTCATGCTAAAAGAGTATTAAACGCTCTTCAACAGAACATCGCTAACTACGAGCAGCAGTTCGGAGAAATCAAAGAAGTTGAGCCTTTCGTATTAGGAGGAAACAACGTACAAGCTTAAGATTTTTCTTACAATAAATAAGATGCCCCGGTTTTTATCGGGGCATTTTTTTTGATTTTATACAAGATGAAAATTAATGAAACATTTTAAAATTAAATCGATGAGTGTTTGATGAAATGTTTTTGTTGAATTGTTAATTTTATATAATAAAACAAAAAAATATCATATCAATATTTCAAATCTATATATTTGTTGCTAGAAAAAGTAGAAAAATATTAATATGGTCAATAGTCCTTTTGTTGTAAATAAATTTGGGTTTTTAGGTAATGAATTTTTAGCAGCACTTCAGCAGCATGGGATCATTTCAGACATAAAAGCAAAGACTGAGATCATTAGAGAAGGTCAGAAAAATAAATATGTGCCCTTTCTGATTAAAGGATCTATTAAAGTTTTTACATTGAATGACGGGCGGGAACTGATCTACTATTATATCAAAGAAAATGACAGTTGTCTGATGACCTTTTCTTCAATATTTACAGACTATACAAGTAGAGTATACGCTATTGCTGAAGAAGACTCTGAAGCCTTACTCATTCCTGTTTCTGTGATCCATGATTGGCTAATCAGATTTCCTGAAATCAATAAACTTTTTTATCGTGAGTATGATCGGCGATTTTCAGAAGTTATGAATATGGTCAATGATGCCGTTTTCCATAGGCTGGATAAAAGAGTACTCAATTATATCGGGCAACAGATTTCTGCCACAGGAAAAAATCCGATCAAAATTACACATCGGGAGATAGCCAATAGTTTGGGGACTTCCAGAGAAGTTGTAAGCAGGGTTTTAAAAAAAATAGAAAGTGATGGCGAAATTTTACAGACTAAAGAAGGTATCAAAATTATTGTAAATGAAGATGTTAGATTAATCTAATTTATATTGTTTTAATAGTTTTGTTTTTATGATTGATAAAAACTATTTTTAAGGTGACTTTTGTCACATATTTTTGAATTAATAACTTGATAAGTTTGTTATATCATAATTTAATTCAAATTGTATATGACAAAAGCTCTCTTGTTTTTATCAGTACTTACATCAGGTTTCGCCTTCTCACAGGAAGATCTGCTGAAAGATATTGATACCATTAAAACCAATACCGAAATCTCACAACCGGCTTTTAAAGCTCTACAGATAGTTACCGGGCAATCTACCAAACTCACCGCAAAGAAAGAATGGTACGTGGTCATTGCGCACCGTTTTGGAGATGTAAGTACCGGGTTTAAAAACTTTTTCGGATTGGATAATGCCTCCACCAAATTAGGTGTAATTTACGGGATTACGGATGCCGTATCTGTAAGTCTTTCCCGGGAAACCAATATGAAAACCTTTGAAGGTGGAGTAAAATACAGACTGGTGAGACAAAACGATAACTTTCCTGTAGATATCGTAGGCTATAATGTAGTGGCAGCCAATACGGATCTGGATAAAGACACTTATCCGCATCTTAAGTTCAACGACAGACTTGCATACCTTACCCAGGCTTTGATTTCTAGAAGATTCAGTGATAAACTTTCACTACAGCTCACCCCTTCGTACGTTCATAAAAATCTGTACGAACCCAATATTGAAGATAAAAACCAATTTTTAGCAGGCTTGGGCGGACGATATAAAATTTCAAAAAGAATATCTCTGAATGCAGAATATTTTGTGAATTTCGATAATCACAGTTTCTATAAAAATCCATTATCGCTGGGAGTAGATATAGAAACCGGGGGACATGTTTTTCAGCTTTTATTTACCAATTCCCAGATCAATTCCGATATAGGATACCTTACAAATGCATCAGGAAACTGGGGGAAAGGACATATTTTCTTTGGGTTTAATCTTTATAGAGTTTTTTAATATGAAAAAGTTAATATACCTACTGACAGTATCCTTGGCAATGGTAATAATTGCCTGTGAGAGCAGAACATATGAAGAAATTTCAGATAATACCCCTATAACAGTGGCTGTAAACTATACCGCGGATATAAAACCAATCATAGAAAATAACTGTATAGGATGTCACTCTGCCGGAAGCTTTAAACCATTAACAAATTATGAACAGGTAAAAAATAATATAGAAGGTATTCTGGACAGGATTCAAAGAGCAAATGGTGATCAGCAGAAAATGCCAAAAGGAGGTTCTTTATCTGCTACACAAATCAATATTTTCCTTAAATGGAAAGCCGATGGATTAATTGAAAATTAAAAAGATTTGATATGAAAAAAATAATATTATTGGGTATTTCTCTGTGTGTCAGTTATACCTATGCTCAAAAATACAGTTCCAAAACAGGGATTGTGAACTTTGAAGCTTCTGTGCCTTTATTCGAAGATATTTACGCCTCGGATGATAATAATCTGGTGGTTTTAAATGCCGATAATGGAGAAATAGCATCCGTTTCAATTGTCAAAAACTTTCATTTTAAAACTAAATTAATGGAAGAGCACTTCAACGAAAGCTATGCCGAAACAGCCAAATATCCCAAAACAACATTCAAAGGTAAGATTGTCAATTTCGATGCTGCAAAACTGACTTCTAACCCACAAAAATATACTATTCAGGGAACTCACAATTTTCATGGAGTTGACAAAGCGGTTACCTCAGCGGCAACAATATATGCAAAGGATGGCAAAATCTATGTGCAAGGGAATTTTGTGGCAAAACCTGCAGAGTATAAAGTTACAATTCCTAAAATGGTAACGAAGAAAATAGCTGAAAGTGTAAATGTGGAGTATAAATATATATTGACGAAACAATGAAAAATCTAATTGTATTGACAGGCTTTTTTTTAAGCTCACTTCTAACAGCTCAGGTAAAATCAATATTTGATATTGCAAGATCTGGTACTGTAACTGAAGTTCAGGAACTGATGAAACAAAACCCTGATGTCATTAACCAAACTAATGAGGGTGGTTTTTCACCTCTCATTCTGGCATGTTACAGGGGGAATATAGAGGTGGCAAAATTCCTGATTGATCACGTAAAAGATGTAAACTATAAAAGTAGAGAAGGAACTGCATTGGCGGGACTAGCAGTAAAGTATAACAGAGAACTGACAGAATCTTTATTGAAAAGAAGTGCAGATCCTAATATTGCAGATGCTACAGGATATACTCCTTTATTCTGGGCAGTGAAATTTGGAAACAAAGATTTGGTTGAGCTGCTTCTGAAGTACAAAGCAGACAAATCCAGAAAAGATTCAATGGGAATGACCCCTTTTGAATATGCATTACAAACGAACAACAAGGAAATCATTAATCTCTTAAAAAATTGATATGAAAAAAACTTTACTAACACTGAGTTTAGCTCTTGCAAATTTTGCCTGGGCACAATTTTCGTCAGGAGTGGTCAATCTATTGGCTACATCCATGACGGTGAAATTAGATACAACTCCTACTGGAGTAACACTTACATTGACAGGTGACAGTAATTCAATGCTTGGAATTGGTTTTGGAAGTACTGGTATGGCAACAGGAGCCGATGGATTTATATATAATTCTTCTGCAAACAGAGATTATACGTTTACCGGTTTCGGGAATCCACCTAATGCAGATCCTTCTCAGGATTGGACAGAAACATCTAATACTGTGGCTGGAAGTATCAGAACCATTGTAGCAACAAGATCACTTTCGGGTGGAGGCGGAGATTTTACCGTTCCTAATACTGCTGGAACGATTAATATTTTTTATGCAAGGAAATCAAGTCCGTCTATAGGCTATCATGATGCAGGAAGAGGATATGCAACATTAACAATGACAGCAAGTACTTTGTCAACAAATGAAGTATTTGCCAATAGCAAAAAAGTAAATGTTTATCCTAATCCGGCAAAAACAAGTGTGAACTTCAAAAACTTTGAGAAAATCAAATCTGTGGAAATCTACGAAGCAACTGGAAGAAAAATAAAATCAATAATCCCTGATAAACAAAATATTAATATTGAAGATCTACAATCTGGAAACTATTATCTTGAAATCAGACTCAAGGATGGAAGTGTTTCTTATGACAAAATGATCAAAGAATAATTTCTAACAATTAAAATATATTAAATAGTACCTCTTCTTTTTAAGAGGTACTATTTTTAGTATCCATATGAAATATCTTGAGATGCCTAATAATAAAGGATTTGACTAATTTTTCATATATTTGTTAGTCACCACAATTTCCATGAAAGTTACTTTTGAAAAATACAATCCGATTTGGAAAGAACAATTTGAATCCATTAAAAAAGATCTGGAAAAAAATATTGGTTTCTTACAGCCGGAAATTGAACATATCGGAAGTACCTCAGTAGAGGGCTTGTCTGCCAAACCGATTATTGATATTATGATCGGTGTAAAAAATGAAACGGAATTAGATCAGATTCCATCTCTATTACAGGGAAAAGATTATGTTTATTATGAAAAGTATAACGAAGAAATGCCATACCGGCGGTTTTTTATTAAGCTTAAAGATAAACCTCAGACCTTAGGCTTTCCTGAAATTATTCATTTAGGTGATCAAATTCCCGAAGAACTACACAATCATCAGCTTCGTATAGCACATATTCATACAATTCCAACGTCATCAGAACATTGGCTTCGACACATTGCATTTCGGGATTATCTCCGTTCCCATCCCGATATTAAAGAAGAATATCAGCAATTAAAGGAAAAACTCAGTCAGCTGGAATGGATTGATGGCAATGATTATAATGAGGGAAAAGATCCTTTTATCAAAAAAGAAGAACAGAATGCGATTCAATGGTATTTAAATAATCAAATTAAATGAATTTCATGAGAAAAGATTTGAAGGAAATTGCCAGCCAATTTGCAAAATCAACGATACTGAATGATTTTATAGAATATGGTGGAGTAGCAGCGGCAATTGAAACAGCAGCAGGAAATATATATACAGGAATTAGCATAGACACAGCTTGTTCTATGGGATTTTGTGCCGAACACAGTGCCGTGGCTGAAATGTTGAAAAATGGAGAAAGCCATATTAAAGCAGCCGTTGCTGTAGGAAATGATGGAAACGCTGTTCCACCATGTGGACGATGCAGAGAACTGATGAGCCAGTTGTCGAAAGACAATCTTAATGCGATAATCGAAGTGAAAAACGGAGTATTTGTAACCTTAAAAGAACTAATGCCTTACGACTGGAAAGAAGACCTTGACAGAGAATGGTAATAATTTAAATAAAGACTAATGGAGTTTAGAACCTTGACAAATGTAAGTGTAGATGAAATTTTAACAGTATTTAATCTGTCTTTCTCAGATTATATTGTTCCTTTTCACTTAACGAAAGAAGTGCTTACCTCAAAAATTGCCGCAGAAAAATTAAATATGGATATTTCCGTAGGTGGTTTTGAAGATGGAAAATTAGTAAGCTTTATTCTTCAGTCTGAAGCAATAGAAGACGGACAGAAAATCATCTATAATGGCGGAACAGGAGTTATTCCGGAAAGCAGAGGAAAAGGTCTGGTTAGAAAAATGTATGACTTTATTATCCCTGTTTTAAAAGAAAGAAATGCTGAGGTATTGTTATTGGAGGTGATTGAAGGGAACGCAGCTGCAATCAGAGCTTATGAAAACTTAGGATTTAAAATTGTCAGAAAACTGCTTTGCTTTAGAGGAAATATTCGCTCAGAACAGGAAAACGCTGAGATCACTATAAAGAAAATGGCAGAGTTCCAATGGGATAGTCTTCGTTCTTTCTGGGATATTGAACCTTCCTGGCAAGGATCTGTTTATGTATTGGATCCTATGCCTGAAATTTACACAACTATGGGAGCTTATGCTGATGACAAGCTTGTAGGGTATATTATTTACAATTCCACAGCGAGAAAAGTACTTCAGGTTGCTGTTCATAAAGAATACAGAAAACAAGGAATAGGTAGGATGCTTTTCAAAACTATTGTTGATGGAAGTCCAATTGCTATCAATAATGTAGACGATGTTTCCAAAGAGACCAAAGAGTTTCTTGATCAGAAAATCGGTCTTGAAAACTGGTTATCACAATTTGAAATGAAAAGAACTATTTAGTTTAATTCAAAAATAATTGGTTTTAATATACTTTTAACCTCTTAAACTTTTCAGGGAGCAGTAGAGAATGTAACTTTGCCAAAAATTTTAAATAATGAAGCGAGGAATACATTTTTTACTGCTGTTTATTTCCTTAACAGTTTTTGCCCAGCAGGTAAATGTGGATACGGCTCAGGTAGTCGTTCCGGGTAGACAAAATAGTGTGGAAGCCCAATCAAAACCATATGTTATCATGATCTCCACAGATGGTTTCCGATACGATTACGCAAATAAATACAATGCTGAAAATCTGCTGAAACTTTCCGGGAACGGTGTAAAAGCTGAAGCAATGATTCCAAGTTATCCAAGCATTACTTTCCCCAACCACTGGAGCCTTATTACGGGAATGTATCCAGCACATCACGGTTTAATAGACAATTTTTTCTATGATTATAAGCGAAAGGAAACTTATGCGATGAGCAATAAAAAAAATGCAGAAGACGGAAGTTGGTATGGAGGAATTCCTCTTTGGGGATTAGCTGAAAAACAAGGTGTAGTGTCTGCTTCATTAATGTGGGTAGGTTCTGCAAGTGATGCAGGTGGAATGAGACCTTCTTATTACTATCCATATCACGAAAAATTTACACCTTCGGAAAAAGTGGAAAAAGTTGTCAACTGGTTAAAGCTTCCTGAAGATAAAAGACCTCACTTTATTTCGTTGTACTTCCCTGAAGTAGATGGAAGCGGACATCATTACGGTCCTGATACCAAAGAAACAGAAACCGCTGTACATCTGATTGATAAGGCAATAGGGGAGCTAGTTCAGAAAGTCAATGATTTAGGATTAAAAAATGTCAACTTTGTATTCGTTTCCGATCACGGAATGATAAAAGTAGATGGTGGAACTCCACTGGAAATCCCGGCTCTTCTTTTTGATAAAACCAGATTTGACTTTTATAATTCTCAGACACTTTTAAGAGTATACGTGAAAAATCCGGATGAGGTAAAAGCGGTTTACAAAGAATTAAAAGCCAATAAAACAGGCGATTATGAAGTGTGTCTGGATAAAAAGCTTCCTAAATACTTACATTTTGCAACAAAAGATGATCAGTACAACAGAATAGGACAAATTCTTTTATTACCAAAAGCACCGAAGATTTTCCTGGAAAAAGGTAAAAAAACATCAGTCGGAAAACATGGTTATAACCCAAGAACAGTTCCTGAAATGAAGGCAACATTCTACGCTTGGGGACCGGAATTTAAAAACAATCTGGTGATCGATGAATTTGCTAATGTAAATGTTTATCCGCTTGTTGCTGATATTTTAGGGTTAAAAATTGATCAGCCTATCGATGGAAAAATCAAAGTATTGAAAAAGATATTAAAAGAAAAGAAATAATATTATCATTCTAAAAAATAATAGTTTCGGCGCACCAAAGGTGCGCCGAAACTATTATTTTAAACCGTCTAACAAGAAATACAATTTCTATTATTTAGTATAGAATTCATTAAAACTGAGCAGCAAATTCTTTAGCGAAATCTTCTAATTTTACACTTCCGTTTACTGGAGATCCATGCTCAATAAAATCTTTTTGTACAGTTCCGGTTTTCATTCCCAATCCCATTTCCACATAAAGTTCAGCCATATCCTGAGGCAAACCAGCCTGTAGCATTCCGTTTAAAGAATCTTTATCCGAAAACTCTACCCATGGAAGTTCAGGTTTTTCTACTGAGGAGCCAAGCACTTTCGCGAAATCAGATGCCTTTCGGGAATCACTTACAATATATCTGATATTTTTTCCGGGTTCATTTTTTACCAATTCCTCTGCTGCTGCTTTAGCAATATCAGTAGGATGGACTACTGGGATTTCTGTATTTTCAGGATAATTTCCACCAATAATTCCAGCATTTTTAATCAATGGAATATCATTAAAGAAATTTGTATAAAAATATCCCGCTCTTAAGAATGTAAATGAGGTGTTGTCAATTTCCTGATATAGCTTTTCAATATGATGTAGCCCTTTGATCGGACCATTTTCTACAGGAGATCCCGCTCCTACACTGCTTAGCATTACAGCTCTTTTTACTCCTGTGCTTTTTAATGCTTCAGCATAATTTTTTCCGGCATCGATGGTATTCTGAACAATATTATCTGCACTGATTGCGGGAGGAGTCATGACAAATACAGCGTCGGCTCCGTTAAATGTTTGAGTTAAAAAATCAACATCAGTAATAGATCCGATAGCAGGTTTTGCTCCTAAAGATTCAATGTCTTGTTTTTTTGATTCATTGCTGCTGATTACTGTGATATCATGTCCTTGTTCTACCAATTGCTTTGCTAAAGGTTTAGCTACATTTCCGAGTGATCCTGTGATTATAATTTTCATATTTAAATTTTTTATTGTTTGTAATTGTTGAGTATTAATATCTTAAAACTGATTTCGGTGAAGAAATTTTATGAAAAATATTTTTTTATTTCCTGAGACAAAGTTATATTTGTACTTACTTTTATACAAGTACTTACCCTAAAGTATGTATGTTATGACAGCAATTAAAGAAAGTTCTACCATTCAGGAAAACAAAAAAATAGTGCAGGATTGTCCTGTGATGTATGTCATGGAAAGGATCGGTGGTTTCTGGAAACCTATTATTCTGTTCAACCTTTCCACTGGAGAGAAAAGATACAGTGAACTGAAGAAAGCCATTCCGGCCGTAACGGAAAAAATGTTGATTCAGCATTTAAAACAGCTTGAAGCAGACGGGCTGATCATAAGAACAGCAAGACCTGTTGTTCCGCCACATGTTACTTATAAACTGAGTACAGCCGGTAACGAACTCGCTCCTGTTATTGATGCTATGGCAGATTGGGCATTTCAGGATATGGAAAGAAATAATATAGAATGTACAAGCATATATAAAGGATAATTCTTAATCTATGTAACTTTAGAAAGGAATTTAAGCCTCATAAGCAAATAAGTTTATTAGTGAATTCGTGGCAAAAAAAAAGACTACCTCACAGAGGTAGCCATCTTATTCTAAAAAATCTTATACGTAAATTATAAAGACTGCATATCAATCACAAAACGATATCTTACATCGCTTTTAAGCATCCTTTCGTACGCTTCGTTGATGTCCTTCATTTTGATCATTTCAATTTCAGAAACAATATTATGCTCTCCGCAGAAATCTAACATTTCCTGAGTTTCAGCAATACCTCCAATTACGGATCCTGCTACAGATTTTCTTCCAAGAATCATAGGAACTGTATTCAGGATAGGCTCAAGTCCTCCTAAATATCCCACAAGAACATGCGTTCCGTTGATATTTAAAGTTGTTACATAAGGATTTACATCATGTACATAAGGAACCGTATCAATGATCACATCAAATTTCCCTTTTACAGAATCCATTTGTGCTTCATCCGTAGAAATGATAACATGATCAGCCCCCAATTGTTTTGCATCCTCAGTTTTTCCTGGCGTTCTTGAAAATAAAGTAACTTCCGCACCTAAACCTTTCGCCAGCTTGATTGCCATGTGCCCTAATCCCCCTAAACCTACAACTGCTACTTTAGAATTCGGTCCAACATTCCAATGCTTTAATGGTGACCAGGTCGTGATTCCTGCACAAAGAAGAGGAGCTACAGCAGCAAGATCAAGATTTTCAGGAACTTTTAAAACATGGTGAGAATCCACAACTACTTTTTGGGAATATCCACCAAAAGTATGACCCCCTAAGTGTTCGTCTTTTCCATTATAAGTCCCCGTGAATCCATTCTCACAATATTGCTCAAGATCATGTTTACAACTGTTACAATGTCCACAAGAATCTACGATGCATCCTACTCCTGCAAGATCACCTACTTTAAACTTGGTAACTTCACTTCCAACTTTTGTAATTCTTCCCACGATTTCATGTCCCGGAACAGCAGGGTAGATAGTTCCGCCCCAATCGTTTCTTGCCGTATGAAGGTCAGAGTGACATACTCCACAATATAGAATCTCAATTTCTACATCCTTTGAAGTGACATCCCTTCTTTCAATATTCATTTCTTTCAGATCTGCCGTGGTAGACTCAGCACCATAAGCTTTTACTGTAAATGTGTTCATTTGATTATTTTTTAGATTAATAAATTCTTTTTATAAATTGTTATACTCTTCATCTGTCACAGAATTCAGCCATTCCACAATTCCGTTTTGAGTATTGGTATTGATGGCAATATGAGTGAATTCACAGTCAGGAGCTGCCCCATGCCAGTGGATAACATTCGGAAGAATATTAACAACATCTCCAGGACGTAAAATTTGTGCCGGCTTATCTTTCTCCTGATAAAAACCTGTTCCTGAAGTTACTATTAAAATCTGTCCGCCACCATGAAAATGCCAGTTATTTCTACAGCCGGGTTCAAACGTTACATTTCCGATCTGGCAGTTGAGCTGATTTTCATTTGGTTTTATGATGTGTACCCATGCTGTTCCTCCTGAAAAATAGTCCGAAGGAGCTTTTTCTCCCCTCGGAAAAATGTTTGTATTAAAAGTTTCCATAACGGTACAAAAGTCGAAACTTTTAGAGAAATCTTACTTATACAGATTACCGAATTACTTACCAATTTTACAGACATAATATCTGTTATGCCGGAAATTGGTAATTTTGAATCATAAAAATATACTTCATGGAAAATCAGGAGGTTGAAATCTATAACAGCGTCTCAGAATATAATAAAATGGCAAATCATGAAACACTGCATCCGTTAGTAAGTGTGATTGATTTTTCCAGATCAGCCCCTATTTGCCAATATAGGAGAAAATTTGGTTTTTATACCGTTTTTCTTAAAGATGTCATGTGTGGAGATATGCAATATGGAAAACACAGCTATGATTATCAGGAAGGAACGTTGGTTTTTATTGCCCCGGGGCAGACCTATGGAATTTATAACAACGGAAACTATGTTCAACCCGCAGGCTTTGCCTTGATTTTTCATCCAGACCTGTTAAAAGGAACCAATCTTGGAAAAAATATAAAAGAGTACAACTTCTTTTCGTACGACGTACATGAAGCATTGCATCTTTCAGAAAAAGAAAGAGAAATTATCCTTGAATGTTTTAAAAATATAAAACTGGAGCTGGAGCAATCCATTGATAAACATAGTAAATCATTAATTGTAAATAATATTGAACTCTTCCTGAACTATTGCATGCGTTTCTACGACCGTCAGTTCATTACAAGAGATCATATCAATCAGGGGGTGATTGGTAAATTTGAAAATCTCGTTGATGATTATTTAAAGTCTGATAATCCAAAGAATATAGGTTTTCCAATGGTCAATTATTTTGCAGAAAAATTAAACCTGTCAGCAAATTATTTCGGTGATCTTATCAAAAAAGAACTGGGAATTTCTCCACAGGAATTGATCCACAACAAATTGATAGATATTGCCAAAGAACAGATCTTAGATCATGGAAAATCTATAAGTGAAATTTCTTACGATTTAGGATTCAAATATCCCCAGCATTTTACCAGACTGTTCAAAACTAAAGTAGGAGTTTCACCAAGCGAATATAAAACCCTGAATTAATTGCAACCAGAACTCCCACAAATTATTCTTTAAAGAAACAAATTCATTAAAATTAAAAAATACACATAAAGAAAAAATTCGTGCATCCGTGGCTATACTTTTTATACCACGGATGCACGGATTTTCAAGGGTATCTCATCCAAATTAAGACTTATTGAGGACAAATTATTTTTCTGGAAATTAATGTATTCATTAGGAGTATTTGAGTTTAAAAAGACAAGTTTAATTTTTTATTCTCAAAAAACAGAATTATCTTTAATGGTAAAAGTTTTCAACATTTAGCATGAAACCACAGCAGAAAGAAACTTATGTTTTCAATACCAGATTCGGAAAAATTACAGCATTGAAAGAAGAAGGCGTGATCAAGGCAAAAAGTATTCGTTATGCCCGTTCCGAAAGATTTCAAAAGCCCGTTCCTGTAGAATATTCTGGTATGGATATTACTTTTCCGGATAAAACACCGGTTTGCCCGCAGAAGCTGAGTCCATTGGTTGAAAAAATGATTGGAGCAACCCCTGTTGATGAATTTGAGCCGGATGAATCTACTCAATATCTTTCTATAACCCGTCCGGAACATATTATTGAAAATGAAAAACTTCCCGTTGTAATCTGGATTCATGGGGGATCTCATGAAATAGGCTGTGGGGATTTACCTACTGCTGACCCTGCGGAATGGGTAAAAGAACAGAATATCATTGTGGTAGCTGTTTCATATCGTCTGGGACTCTTTGGTTTTTTAGGCGGAGATGAAAAAAGAGCTCCGAATCTGGGCCTGTTGGATATGATTGAAGCTTTAAAATGGATCAAAAATTATATTGAAGACTTTGGCGGAGATGCAGATAATATTACGATGCTTGGGCAGTCTTCCGGTGGGGATGCTATCGCACATTTGATGATTTCCGAGGGGGTTGATCATTTATTTCAAAGAGTAATTATTCAAAGTGCACCTTTGGGATTACGTCATAAAAGACAGAAAATGTCTGCTGAATTTTTGAAGAAAACAGAAATCATTAAAGACGAAACAGATGTTTATAAAATGATGGATGATTATGGACAATTTGTTCCGTCTGTCATAAAATATGGTTTGAAAGCAGCAATGCCTTTTGGTACTCAATATGGTTTTCCTCCTTTATGCCGTGAAGAAGAATCGGTAGAAAAGTGGAGATCGACTGCGAAAAAATATGACGTATTGATAGGATTGAATAATGATGAAACCGCCTTTTACCTTAAAACCTCAGAAGCTTTAAATAAATATTTTGGGAAAGGTCTGGGATTAAAAATCATGGATAAAACGGTTGAAAAAACTACCGATCTCATCTACGGAACCCCCGCTAAAATTTTCGCAGAAAATCATGCAAAAGGCGGTGGAAATGTTTATTTATTCAGAATACATTCAAGGTTAAAAGATAATCATATCGGAGCGCCTCACTGTATAGACCTTCCTCTGATCTTTGGAAATGAAGAAGCATGGAAATCTTCGGAAATGTTAAAAGATATCCCGTGGAAAAATATTCATGAACATGGAAAGAAATTGAGGGCACTTTGGGCAGAATTTGCCAGAACGGGAAAAATTTCTGACCAATCTGAGCGTCCGGAAATCTTAAAAATACAGAAGATAGAATCGTAATTAATGATGAATGAATTGTTATTAATTTAAATTGAAATGTTTTATTTGTGTGATTTTAAATTCTTATTTCATTGTTTTATAGGCGATTGTGAATTTTAATAAAGTTTTTTTCATTATATTTATAAAACCAAATTCTAAAACATTGAACTATGAAAACAAAAAACCTTCAGAACGCAAGAAAAATTGACAGAGAGGAACTTAAACACGTACAAGGAGGAATCATCATCAGAGACAGAATATGTTGTTTTTATAACGAAGACAATTATTGCTGTGAATGGGCTATGGATCTAAGGAATTGCCGAGGTATTAAATGCTAATATTACGGAAGGATAAAAAACAAAGCGTATATCACTGATGTACGCTTTTATATTTTATTCCGGAATCCAGACGCTTACATTTCCAGCCGGAACAAGGAAATCTCCCCAACCGTTTTCGTCAATGATTACTTTATTTTTAAACCTTTTCAATACGTCTTTAAACTTCTTTCCTGAATAGTTTTTACCCACTTCCATAGGCTTGTTGTAAGCATCTTTATTACTTAGAACAACAGCACATCCGGAATGTTGATCATCCCCTTTGCGAACCCAGCCAAGGCAATTTGCATCTTCAAAATAATCTTGCTGTTCTCCATAAGCATACTCTTTTCTGGCTTTTAAAAGCGCTTCAATACCATCCACTTTCGGCATGAATATTTCCTGTTCATTTCCATTCCGGTCTTTATCAATATAATGAGCACCATACAAATCAGGATAAAATACACATGGATAACCATCCTTTCGTAACAGAATTAAGGCATAGGCAATAGGCTTAAACCATGGTTCAACCGGCGCTTCAAGATCCTGAAGAGGCTGCGTATCATGATTGGCAACCAAGCTTACAGCATGCATCGGATCAGCCTGCGTAAGAGTTTCATCAAAAACTCGTCTTAAATCATAAGATGCTCCTTCCTTTGATGCATTATGAAAGTTATTCTGCAATGAACTGTCAAAAAGGCTCATACAACCTTCAGTCACCTCAATATATTTCTGAAGCAGATGAAGATATCCTGGAGCCCAGTATTCTCCCACAGCAAAAATATTTTTTCCTGTATTGGAGCGGAGTAGAGTAAGCCATTCCTTGTAAAAATCAAAAGAAATATGTTTCAAAGCATCCAGTCGGACTCCATCAAAATCAGTTTGATCAAAATACCATTTTGCCCAATCGTTAAGCTCCTCTCTTACAAAAGGGTTTCGATGTTCAATATCATTATACATCAGGTAATCATAATTTCCCTTCTCATTATCAATCATTTCTTCCCAGTCATCGCCATATTCAGATTGTATTTTGTAAATATGTGAATCCATTCCTTCCGCATAATCCACGCCGCTGAAGCATGTGAAATTCCATTCGAAATCAGAATATTTTTTTCCTCTCCCTGGAAATGTAAATTTAGTATACGATTCTATTTCAAGAACATCAGAAATTACTTTTTCCCTGTTATTCTCATCTACCTTTACCGCTTTGAACTTTTCCAGCTCATCACCGCCTGCCTTATGTCCCAGTACAATATCGACTATGATCTCTATATTTTGTTTTTTTAAAGCCTTGATTGCTTTTAAATAATCGTTTTTAGTTCCATATCGGGTAGCTGTAGTTCCTTTCTGATCAAACTCTCCAAGGTCATAAAGGTCATAAGCATCGTAGCCTACCGAGTATCCTCCATTCGTTCCTTTATAGGCGGGTGGAAACCATACAGAGGTAATTCCAAGTTTCGCTAAATATTTGGCTTGTTTCTGAGCTTCGTTCCATAATTTTCCATCTCCTTCAGAATACCAGTGGAAAAACTGAATCATTGTTGGGTTCATAATTTGCTGATTTGGTGAATACAAGTTAGCAAAAAAATATTACCTATAAATTTTCAAATTCCTTAAACGGGATTTTTAGTTGAACGGAAACCAGTTTTTTTTCTTCTGTATTAAGGTGAGAAAGAGAGAGACCAAGCAAACGGACTGCTTTATCAAACGGGCGGAGCTCCCAAAGCTTTTTTCCGGTATTGAAATACTGCTCAGGGGAGTTAAAATATTCTTCGCGAGTTATACTTCTTGTGAAAAGAGAGAAATCTTTATACTTAATTTTTAAGGTTAAAGTTCTTCCGAGGATATTGTTTTTCTGTAAACGCTGGTGAAGTTCCTGACTTAAACTTTCCAGTTTTTCATTGATTTGCTGCTCATCAAAAAGGTCTTCAAAAAATGTTCTTTCCACTGCCACACTTTTCTGAATACGATGAGGTTTTACTTCAGAAGTATGAATACCGCGAACCACATTGTAATAATGTTGCCCTGATTTTCCAAAAATTCTCATCAGATCTTCCAGTGATCTTTTCTTTAAATCTTTTCCCTTGTAGATCCCTAAACTAAACATTTTATTAGCCGTAACTTTCCCAACACCATAAAACTTTTCCACAGGTAATTCTTCAAGGAAGCTCTCCACTTTATCAGGATGAATAGTTTTTTGACCGTTAGGTTTATTGATGTCAGAAGCGACTTTTGCCAGAAATTTATTTACAGAAATTCCGGCGGAAGCAGTTAATCCCGTTTGTTCAAATATTTTCTGACGGATTTCTCTGGCAATCAGATTAGCAGATTCCATTTCCTTTTTATTTTCGGTGACATCCAGATAGGCTTCATCTAAAGATAATGGCTCTACCAGATCAGTATATTCATAGAAAATTTCACGGATCTGTTTAGAAATCTCTTTATATCGGGCAAAACGCGGTGGGACAAATATAAGGTCAGGGCATCTTTCTTTTGCCGTTTTACTAGGCATAGCGGAACGTACACCAAACTTTCTTGCTTCATAACTAGCTGCGGCTACCACACCTCGGTGCTGACCTCCTACAGCAATTGCCTTTCCTTTCAATGTTGGATTATCATGCTGCTCCACGGAAGCATAGAATGCATCCATATCTACGTGAATAATTTTACGAAGGGGCAAAGAAAAATCCATATACAAAGATATGGATTCATTTATTTACGGTAAATTTTTTATAGAATGGAAGAAGAATTAGATAAAAAGATTACTTTCTGTTTCTGTCTTCATACCTTATTTATTCTTTCAGTCTCATTGTGAGTAATAATGGTTCAAAACCTGCTTTTTCATATGCTTTGATGGCAGATTCATTTTGTGCATATACATCCAGTCTTATTTCTGAAATATTTCTCGATTTTGCCCAATTTACAAGCTCATCGGTAATAATTTTATTAATTCCTTTTCCTCTGTATTCAGGTTTTACAAACATAAACCCTAGGTAAGCGTATGTTTTAAAATTATAATAATCCTTTTCTGTTTCTCTGATTAATGCATAGCCAGACGCGACAATTTCATCCTTATCCTCTACAACAATTAAAGTGGCGTCAGGTGATTTTATAAAATGTCTCAGATCATAATAATGGATCTCTCCGTCAATCAATGTACTGTTGAAAGGTTTTTCTGCAGTAACAATTCCCTGTTCAAATTCTAAAAGAATTTTTAAATCCTGTTCTGTGGCTTCTCTTGTGATCATGGTTTAAATTAATATAGATAAAAAATTTAAGCACTTGAAGTAAGTGCTTAATAATATGTTTGTTATTTAAAGTTATTGTAAAAGTTTGTCTATGGTTTGCTGAATTTCAGGGTCTTCCGGAGAAATAGCATAATATTTTGCTATAGACGATTTCTGGTCGATAATCATATATCGTGGAATCCAGTTCAGATCAATATAATTATTGAAGTTGTTTTTCCATCCGGAGGCAAACCAATAATTATCCTTCTCTTTCATATTGAATCTTACAAGACTTTTATCAAACCCTTCTTTAGATCTTTCCAGAGAAAGGAATACAAAGTCTACATTCGGGTTGTTCTTTTCTAATACTTCAGCCTTCGGAAGTGCAAGTAAACAGTCTCTGCACCATCCTGCCCAGAAGTCTATTACTAAAACTTTTCCTTTATGCTGATCAAGAATCTGTTGGATTGTAATTGCTTTTCCTTCTTCATCTTCCAGTTTTTGAGCTAAGGCTTCTTTGGAGAAACCGGTTTTAAGAACGGTAGGAACTTTTTGTGAATAACTTAATCCAAATAATCCTATCATAAATATTAATAACAACTTTTTCATTTCTTACAATTTCATTTATACAAATCTAAACAATGCTTTGCAATCTTAGATTGATTTTTTATGAATTGGTAAAAATTTATATTATTGAAATTTTCTATGGATCTTGTATAAATGTTGAGGAAAGCCGGTTTTCTTCCGAAATATTTTTTTGCCACGAATGCAAGGATTAAATAAAAAACAGGCATTTGTGGCGATAAATATAATAGTGTTTAAATCTATTTTGTGTTTCCTATTGATAGTTTTTAATCAATCCTTTTACAACGGTGATTACATTCGGCATGGCTTTATTGGCTGCATTTAAAACTTCTTCGTGAGAAACAGCAAAAGCAATGTCTGGTCCGCCAAGATCGGTAATAACAGACATACAGAAAACGTCCATTCCCATATGTTTTGCTACGATAACTTCGGGAACGGTACTCATTCCTACCATATCGCCACCAATGGCTTTGATCATTCCGTACTCGGCTGGAGTTTCAAATGTTGGACCTTGCAGGGCAACGTAAATTCCCTGGTGAATGTTGATATTTTGATTTGAAGCAACCTGTTCTGCTACGGCGATCATCTTTTTGTTGTAAGGTTCACTCATATCCACGAATCGTGGTCCGAGTTCATCAATATTTTTACCTCGAAGCGGGTGCTCAGGCATCATGTTGATATGATCCTTTAAAATAACGATATCAGCAATTTTGTACGCAGGATTCACTCCGCCACAAGCATTGGAAAGAATTAGATTTGTAATTCCTAATAAATGGAAAACCCTGATTGGAAAAGTTACTGTTTCCATGGAATGTCCTTCATAGTAATGAAAGCGCCCACTCATCATTAAAACTTTTTTCCCTTCCAGAATTCCGTAAATAAGTTTTCCGGTATGCCCAACTACTGTGGTCTGTGGAAAATTTGGAATGTCTTTGTATTCTAAAACGTGGATCGGTTCTACTTCATTCTGTAATTTTCCAAGTCCGGATCCTAAAACAACAGCAAAATCAGGAGTTTCCTGAATTATATTTTTGATAAAATCAGCTGTCTCTTTAATTTTTTCTAACATAATCTAAGATGATTTGATTGAATTCTTCCTTTTTATCAATGATGACATTGATCGGCCAGTAGTAAACAATTTCTCTAAGATAGTCAAAAGTTTTCAGACGAACGTAATCTTTCTCTGTGGTTAATATCAGCTTATATTCTCCTAATTTTTTATACTCAGCAAGAATTTTTTTAATATCATCATCCGTGAAATTATGATGATCTCTGAATTTTAAATGCTTAACTCTTTTTGAGAATTTTGCCAGGTGTTCCAAAAGAGGTTTAGGGTTGGCAATTCCTGTAATCAGTAAAATATCGTAATAGTTCAGATTATTATCCGGAAGCATTTTATCTTTTCCGTACACATTTTCGTCGTATCCGATAGATGAAAAGAATACTTTTTGGTTATAAGCAGGTTTTATCCTTGAGATATAATATCTTTTCGTTTCCTCAGTCAGTTCATCAGGACATTTGCTGACCATGATAATATTTGCTCTTTTATATCCTGATCTTGATTCTCTAAGATCACCGGCAGGAAGCAGATAATCCTTGAAGAAAGGATCATTAAAATCAGTCATCAAAATATTAAATCCTGGTTTGATGGCTCTGTGCTGCATAGCATCATCCAAAACCAGAACTTCCAGATCCATATCTTCAATCACTTTCTTGGCACCGGGAACACGTTCTTCGGATACAGCAATAACAAAACGGTTTTTGAAACGCTCAAAAAGCTGCATGGCTTCGTCACCTACCATCTTATAGTTGCTGTCATAATTGGTCACTTCGTACCCTTTGGTCAGCCTTCCGTAGCCACGTGAAAGGACTCCGGTTCTATAGTGTTTGGATAGATATTGGGCAAGATACATCACCATTGGTGATTTTCCGCTTCCGCCCACAGAAAGGTTCCCGACATTGATTATCGGTGTCTTAAATTTTGTTGACTTAAAAATTCCCCAATCATACATTGTGTTTCGGATACCCGTTACCAAATGATAACCAAGGGAAAAAGGATAAAGGTACCATCTTTTCATACGATTGCAAAAATAGGAATTTTCATAAGGATTTACTGTAATATTATCAAAGACTTTTCAACAAATATTTCGTTAAATTAAAGTATTTTTGTGGAGTTATTATAATACTTTGAGATACTTTATTGAATTTTCTTACAACGGAAAGAATTATTTCGGCTACCAGATACAGCCGGATGCGATTTCTGTGCAGGAAGAACTGGAAAAAGCGCTTTCCACGATTTTAAGAGAAGAAATTAAAACTACCGGTGCCGGAAGAACGGATACCGGGGTTCATGCCAAGAAAATATTTGCCCATTTCGATACTGAAAAGGAGCTTAGTGATGAGCTTCCACGCAGACTGAACAGTTTTCTGCCTCCGGATATTTCCATCGAAAGGATTTTTAAGGTGAAAGATGATTTTCATGCACGCTTTGATGCAACTTATAGAACGTATGAATATTATATTTCTTTGTCAAAAAATCCATTTACCCAGGAATCTGCATGGCAACACTGGAAAAGACCGATCGATATTGATAAAATGAACGAGGCATGTAAAATCTTATTTGAATATGAGGATTTTACAAGTTTTGCAAAATTAAAAACCGACAATAAGACCAATATCTGTAAAATGTATAAAGCAGAATGGGAACAGAATGGGGCTGAACTAAAATTCACTGTTTCTGCCAACCGTTTTCTGAGAAATATGGTTCGTGCTATTGTAGGAACAATGGTAGAGATCGGTACCGGAAAACTGAAACCGGAAGATATGCGTAAAGTCATTGAAGACAAAAACCGCAATGCTGCCGGAACTTCTGCACCTGCCCACGGATTGTATCTTGTGGATGTAGGTTACGAATTCTAATAAAAACTAAAAAACTATTTAATCATGTTATCAATTATTATTCTTATCGGTGCTTACCGGTATTATGCACAATTAGCTGAGAGATTTGGAAAGGTAAAGTGGCATTTCGGGCTTCTTGCCATAGGTGTATATTTAGGAACTCAGGTTATTTTAGGACTTTCTTATGGGTTTTATTTGGCTTCTACTAATCCTGAATCTTTGGATAATGTAAATTATACAGGGTTTTCCGCGGTAAATATTGTCAGCTGGTTGATTTCCCTTGTTGCAGTTTGGGCTGTTTATGAGGTGCTTGCCAGAAAATTTAAGAGAGAGAAACTTTATAAGCCTTCTATTGATATACAAAAGATCGGAGAAATTTCAGAGGATTAAATAATAGAACCTTTTCACAGACGAAAGATATTCATTCTGTAAATGATAGGTATCTGGAATTTTCTATGATGATTTGCAAAAGTTGTAAAGGCTGAGAATTTATAAAGTATTATTTTTGCATAGAATTTTAATTCTTTTCTTCAATTCGAATAATGAAAAAACAAGATACCTGGGGAATTGTAAAAAGGCTGTTCTTTATTGGAATGAAATTTCGTTCATGGTTCATCCTTACCTTAATAATTTCCGTAATACTTTCAATAGTTTCTACTTACAGACCATATCTTACCATGGAAGTAGTGGATAATGACATCACCAAGCTACAGGATAAAGCTTTGATGATGAAACATATCTATATTTTGGTGGGATTAGTGTTTGCAGAAACCGTTCTTAACTTCTTTTTAGTTTATTTTTCAAACTTTATCTCTCAAAATGTAATCAGAGATATCAGGGAGAGATTGTATTCTAAACTGATCTATTTTAAAACATCATTTTTTGATAAAACTCCGATCGGGCAATTGGTAACCCGTGCCGTAGGAGATGTGGAAACTATTGCAACCGTTTATACAGACGGTTTCCTGATGGTTTTTGGGGATATTCTGAGAATTGTCTTTGTTTTGGTAATGATGTTCAGTACAAATGTTCACCTGAGTTATATTACGCTGGCAATTTTACCTTTAATGGTAGTGATCACCAGATTTTTCCAGAAGAGACTTAAAAAAGCTTTTGGAGATGAAAGAAACTGGACGGCTAACCAAAACTCGTTTGTACAGGAAAGATTGGCGGGAATGTCTATTATTCAGGTTTTTAACAGACAGGAATCGGAATTCAAGAAGTTTGATGATATCAATATTACCTTGAAAGGAGCTTTATTGAGAACTGTTTTTATCTTTTCATTGTTTTTCCCTGTTGTAGAACTTATTTCATCATTATTTATCGGGTTTATCCTGTTTTATGGTGGATATATTACGATCAGCGCAGGGGTTGTGATTGCCTTTATTCAATATATTTCAATGTTAATTCGTCCTTTAAGACAGATTGCAGACCGTTTCAATAACATCCAAAGAGGTATTGTAGGAGCGGAAAGAGTGTTGGGATTAATGGATGAGGAAATTTCGATGCCGAATACAGGCATAGTGAAAAAAGATCACTTTGCCGGTAAAATAGAATTCCAGAAAGTACATTTTGCCTATGATGAAAAACAGGAAGTACTTAAAGGGATTGATTTTAAAGTAAATCCTGGAGAAACTGTAGCTATTGTAGGTGCTACAGGTGCCGGGAAATCTACTATTATCAGTTTGATCACGAGGCTTTATGATATCAATTCCGGGAATATTCTTATCGATGATGTGAATTTAAAGGATTATGAACTTTATAATCTGAGAAGTCATATCGGAGTGGTATTGCAGGATGTATTTCTTTTCCATGGAAGCATTTTTGAAAATCTTTCTTTTGGAGATGACACAATTACTTTAGAAAAAATAAAAGCAGGTGCTAAGGAAATTGAGGTAGATCAGTTTATTGAGCAGCTTCCGGGAGGATATGATTATGTGGTAAGCGAAAGAGGATCATCGATCTCTTTAGGTCAGAGACAATTATTGTCTTTCTTGAGAGCCTATTTATCAGATCCGAAAATATTGATTCTGGATGAGGCAACTTCTTCTATCGATCATGAAAGTGAAAAACTGATTCAGAGAGCAACAGAAAAAATTACCAAAAACAGAACATCAATCATTATTGCCCACAGACTTTCCACCATTGAAAAAGCAGATAAGATTATTGTGATGGAGCACGGTAAGATTGTGGAAGAAGGAAAACATCTTGATCTTTTAGATAAGAACGGATATTATTCTACCCTTTACAAAGCTCAATTGCGTCATGAGGTGGAGGTGGAATTGGAAGAAGAGAAAAAATCATAATCCATAAGGAATAAATCCAAGATCATTTTTCCAGGCATTACCATATTTTTCCGTTAAAATTTTGGCAATCGCAAGATTATTTTCCGAAGCTTGTTTTGATATTTCAGGGCTTATTACGCAGTTTTGATATACTACACCTGTCTGGTATTTTTTCTTGAATTCTTCGTGGCTTTTTGAAAGAAGTCCAAATTGAATAAAGTGAGGAATATTTTCTTCTTTTATTTCATGTTTCTTTCCTTTTTGCTGAGTAAGAACAACAATTTCATTTGTTTTCTGGGCAGAAATAAATACTGAGAAAAAAAATGCAATGAAAAGGAATAATTTGTAGTTTTTCATGGGTTGTTAATTTATAGGTCTGATGAAAAAATATTAAAGAAGTTAAATTAATACTAAAAAAGAGAGCAACCGCTCTCTTTTTTATTTACAAAGTGTTAGAATTTTATTTTCTGAGTAATGGTTTTTCCATCCTTTAAAACAACTGCAACTGTTATGATTGTATTGGTTTGATTTACCGGAACTTTTAATTCTGATGTGTTTACATTTGTTTTATAAGTAAGTAATCTTCCTGAAGCATCATAAATATGTAAAGTAGAAATTTTTGCATCACTTTTTACATATACTGAGCTTCCATCTTTCACAATGAATGAATCATTTGCCTTCATATTGTTTTGTACCGATAATGAAGCCTGAGGTTCAATAATTACTGTATAGTCTTCTACTTGCCCATATCTAGGAGTATAACATCCTGTAATACTAGTACCATTAAGATCTCCAATGATTCTCATTCTTAAAGGAGTGTTGGTTACAGCATTTGCTGGAGGTGTTACAGAAGCTGTAGCAAATGAGCCGTAGTTTATTCCACTTTGATTAAGAATTAATTCTGTAGATTCATCAAACTGTCCGTTATTATTGTAATCTATGTATGCTTTTATCGTGTGGGCATTATATGTTCCAGGGGCAACCGTAAGTGTTGTTGCTGTATTTTGTGGAAGGGTGGTTTTTGTAATTCCTAAGCAATAGGTTCCTGTAAAGTTTTCGTAGAAATTATTGGCTGCAGAGGTATAATTGGTAGAGTAGTTATTGATGTTTGCAAACTTTACAGACGTAATACCAATACTATAATTTCCTGGATTTGTTATAGATGTAGGTACACATGCTGTAGTAAGTGAAGCATTATTGTCAATAGCGGTTGTAGAAGCAACAGGAGAATCTATCAACGATTGTCTGTAACGGAGAAGCTGTGCAGTGGCTCTGTCTGCTTGTCCCTGTGTGAATAAATTTCTAAAGCAGTATGTGTAAGCCATGATATTTCTTTCTCCTCCTGCATAGGTTTGGTTAGTACATGGATTAATTTGCCCGGTTTGACAGGTAGAAGGTACTGTAGGATGATAAAGGCTCTTCATTGGTTCTGTATCACAAACAAGGTCACCATCCAGCGTACAATCGTTATTGGTAGGGCAAGCTCCTGTAGTTGCATTATACCCGTCATGGGTATGTTTGAGCCCTAATGCATGACCAAATTCATGGGCTAAGGTCTGTGCATTTACAGCTGAAGCACTTGATGACATGAAAGCATAATCGAGGCTGCTTTCAGGATAATAGGCGAAACCATTTAAAGCTCCTGAATTAGATGTAAGTTTTTTAACAACATAAATATTGTAATATTTACCAGTATCCCATTGTCCCATTGCAGTGATTTCTGCAGCGGTTACTGCATTGGTGGTATTATCGTTATTCACGCCACCATTTACGTATTTAGGGAGATTGGATGCATCAATTCGGTTGATTCCGCTAGTAGGGTTGCAATTTGGATTTATTTTTGCAAAAACAAACTTTATAGGTAAAACAGAGCTTGTGGATGCCATTCCGCTGGAAGAATTTCCTGCAAAAACACCATTGGTATAATTAACCCAGGCAATAATATCAGCATCAGATTTGTTATAAGCAGTTCCTATCGGACTTCCGTCTCCTACAACGTGTACTACGATAGGAATTTCATACACTGCATTTCTGTTTAGTTTTGAAGCCAGTTTTCCGCTTTTGATCATCTGAGACAATTCCAGATTGAACGCATCTTCATTAGCTTTTTGTTCCGGGAATCTGGCGTAATGTTTTTGCATTAATTCATCAGTTCCACATAATTGAAATTCTCCTGTTTGTGAATACAAGGACATAGATAAAGTCCCTGCTATACAGAGGAATAATAGTTTTTTCATTGCTTTTTATTTAATGTTTTTTGTTTTTTAAAGATAAATAAAAAGTGCAATAATTCACTAAACCTTTTTAAAATTGCAGAATACAAAATTTTGAATAGTATCAAAAGGTGTTGTATGATCTTCAGTGATACATTTTATTTTTTCAAAACCGGATTTGAATTTTTCACTTAAAGATGCTTCGTTATATTGTGTAATTTCCAATCCACTACATTTTGTCGGTCCGTTTTTAGAAAAAGTTCCCAGAATCATAAATCCAGTGACATATTTTGTTGCAATATCGACATATCTGGAAACCTGTTCATGAGTTGTAAGAAAATGAAATGCCGCCCTGTCATGCCAGATATCATAAGTTTCCGTGGGTTGAAATGTTGTAATGTCTGTAGCAATCCATTTTACTTTATGAGCAGATTCCCCTAATCTTTTCTGGGCTCTTTCCAGTGCTTTAGATGAAATATCCAAAACGGTAATATTTTCATAACCTTCCGCAAGAAGAAAATCTACTAAGTTACTGTCTCCACCACCTACATCAATGATTTTTGCATCTTTCCCCAATCCGGAAGAGTAGATGAATTCAAGTGAGGTAACAGGCTTTTTTTGCGTCCAGCTTACCTGATCAGGAGTTTTGGTTTCGTATACTGTTTCCCAGTGGTTTTTATTTTCAGAAGAATTCATAAATCCTTTAATTGTTTGTTTATTTCTTCAAATTTATTAATTAATCCATCAATTTTTGCTTCTTGTTTTTTTATGGTCTTCGGTCTTACATAAAACCAATTGAGAGCAATCCATGAAAAGGTAGCAGCATAAGCAATGACAGCTGAAGTAAGCGTCATGAGTGTAGTATATTCATACATATAGAAACTAATCCCGAGGAACAGCATGATAAAATAAGTATTAAGCATTGTAGTCTGCATGAATTTCTGCTTATTCTTTACCACATATAAACTCTGTAGATACTCGCTATTGGATTGTGTATCATCAATTTTATAAAACATCATAAACATTTTATTATATGCGAAAAGAAAGATAACCATTGCTAAAATAACGAGTATAATGCCTGCTTTGGTAGTGATTAATTGCGGTTGATAACGATACCAGATAAAAGCAATTCCTAAAGATGTAGCGATGAGTAAAGTATTCATAATGATGATCTTACGTAGATTTTCATTCTTGAATTTCTTAAGCTTTCCCAAAAGTTCTTTTAAGTCTGGCTTGTTGGAAGTCTGTTGTTTCCATATATTTTTGAAATCTATATTAGTATCCATTTTGCTTAAATTTTTGTGTTAATTTTTCTTTTATCCTGTGAATTTTCACTCTGATATTTGCCTCCGAGAGTCCTACAATCTGTGCAATTTCAGCCTGTTTCACTTCTTCCAGTTCCAGGGAGATAATAATTCTGTCTGTTTCAGGCAATTCGGAGATCAGCTGATAAAGCATTTGGATCTGAGGTTCCATAGATTCCTGTTTCTTTTCTTCAAGATTGATGGGTAAATCAGTTTTTGAAAACCTTTTTTCTTTTTCAATCTGCCGGAGACAATTGTTTGATGCAATTCTGAAGATCCAGGTCCCGATGCTTGATTCATTCCTGAATTTTGGAAGCTGTTGCCAGACGATGATAAAGGTTTCCTGAGCAAGATCCTGAGCCATTTCTGAATCATTAACATATCCCATGCACAAACGGAATATCTTCTGCCAGTAATGCTCATATATATCCTCAAACACCATTATTTCGCAAATAAGAATTTATTCAACTGATTAAAATACCAATCTTTGTCATCATACATAATGAAATGAAGTCCTTTGGTAGAATATTGAAGATCGGCATTCTTAAGGTTTTTATACTGTGTTTCAATAGCAGGTTTCATGAATGCAAAGTAAGATTCTAAAAGAATAAGAGACGGACACTGTATGTTTTTAATCTTTTCTCTAAGGTCAGTATTGGAAAAATCACAATACATTTTAGCAAATGTCTTTCGGTCTGATTTCATGCTCCAGTCAATAACGGTATTTTGCATGGAAGTTTCTGCTAAAAGTCTTGGAATCGATTGAGTCTGCATCTGATGAAACTGATCATCAGACATCGCTGTAAACTTACTGATAATAGAAGAACAGTCATTGTTTTCTTTCGCTGTAAAATTAGGGTCAGAAATTGCCGCCAGACAAGGCAATGTGTCTACAATAACAACTTTACCTACCAACTCAGGATAATCTGCTGCAATCGCAAGGGCAAAACCTCCACCCATACTATGCCCGATGATAATTGGTTTTTCAATTTTATGATCTTTAATATAAGCAGCAATTCCTTTTTCCCATTCTTTAAAGCTTGGCTCAGCTTCTGGCTTTGTACCGGCAAATCCTGCCATAGTCAAGGTGTAGCATGTGAAATCCTTTTCAAATTTTGCCGCTGTTTCATTCCATACATCTCCTGAAGAAGCAAAACCGGGAATAAAAATTAAAGATTGTTTTCCTTTTCCTGTCTTTTTGACTTCAAAAGGATAAGTTTTTGTTTGTCCGAATATATTGCATATAGCAGCAAAAAATAACATGATGATAAGAAGGAATGTAAATTTTTTCATGATTTCTAAAGTTTTAAGGTTTATTTGTCTTTTAGAGACGAACCTTTTTAAAATGTTACACTTTACTTGAATTTTTTTTCAAAAAAAATGTCTCTCTTCCTTCAAATGCTTTCCAGTAAAGGTAAAACGGCAACAAAAATATTTTTAATTAAAGCAATAATCACTCATATTCATAGTCGTTTTAGAAATTTTGATAAGGTTAAAAATACGGAATGTGTATAGATATTTTAAAATAAACTTAGTATTTGTAAAAAAATCAACAAAATGATATTAAAGTGTTATGCTGATATTGATAAATTTATTAACTTTAATCAAAATTTTAGATGGTACCCCTGATATCAGAAGGGTGTCTGGTGTAAATAATATTTTTTTAATTAAATCCAAAAATATAAATGAGCAATAATATCCAAGATGAATTTAAAGTCTTTAAAGACGAATTGAAAAAGTTGAATATCGAAGTACAGAGAGTGGTAAAAGTAGGAAACGGAAGTATGGATTTTCATGAAGTTTTCTATAAATCTCCAAGGTATGAAGAGGTAAAGAGCGTGTATGTTCAGCGTCATAATCTGGACAGTATGATAGAAAAATTTAAACAAGCTTATCATTAAAAATATAATATGCGCCACAGAGAACCTGTGGCGCATATTTGTTTGAACTAAATATTTTAGATTTTAATCCTTATCCAGTGTTGAAGTCTTTTTAGTATCCTTCATTCCCATATACACTACAAGAGAAAATAATATACAGCCGGTGATATACCAATAGAAGTATTCTTCTGATCCGATCTTTTTAAACCAAAGTGCAATATATTCTGCCGTTCCTCCAAAAACAGCTACTGTAATAGCGTAGGGTAAACCTACACCAAGTGCTCTGATCTCAGAAGGGAAAAGTTCAGCCTTTACTACTGCGTTGATAGAGGTGTAGCCACTAACAATGATAAGAGCAGCCATGATCAGTAAAAACGCACCCCACATGGAAGTTGTAGTGCTAAGTGCAGTAAGAAGCGGAACTGTACACAATGTTCCAAGAATACCGAATCCAAGAAGAAGCGGACGTCTCCCAATTCTATCGGACAATCCTCCAAATACAGGTTGAAGACACGCAAAAATGAATAAAGTGATAAATGAGATCAAGGTAGATTCCTCTTTGGTAAGATGAACCGTATTGACGAGGAATTTCTGCATGTATGTTGTGTAGGTATAAAAAGCCAATGTACCACCTAATGTTAATCCGACTACCGTAAGTAAAGCTTTAGGATGTTTTAAAAGTTCTTTTACCGTTCCTTTTTTCTTTTCATCAACCTTCTTTTTGTTTTCAAAAGCTTCTGTTTCATGAAGATTAGCTCTCAAATATAAAGCAATAACGGAAAGTAGGGCTCCGATTACAAAAGGAATTCTCCATCCCCAATCTTCCAGCTGAGCTTCTGTCAATAATAATTTCTGTAAAATAAGCTGGATTCCAAGAGCGATAAGTTGCCCGCCAATTAGCGTTACATATTGAAAACTGGAATAAAATCCTCTTCTGTCTTGCGTTGCCATTTCGCTGAGGTAAGTAGCGGATACACCATATTCTCCACCCACACTTAATCCTTGAAGAAGCCTAGCCAGAAGTAGTATCAGTGGAGCAAGTATTCCGATAGATTTGTAAGTGGGAGTTAAAGCAATAAGCAATGAACCGAAAGACATCAGTAAAACAGAAAGTGTCATTGCTCTTTTTCTTCCAATTTTATCAGCAATACTTCCAAACATCCATCCTCCGATGGGACGCATGAGAAATCCGACGGCAAATATTCCGGCAGTATTCATCAATTGAGCATTCAGATCCGAATCCGGAAAAAATGAATTGGAAAAATAGATTGCAAATGCAGCATAAGCATACCAGTCGTACCATTCTACAAGATTTCCGATAGACCCGCCCACAATGGCTTTGATTCTTTGACCTGTGGTGATGGAAGATGAGTTCATAGTTTTAATATATTGCGGTGCTGAAGATACAAATTTTCAGAATTGACGATCAAGCTTAAGATTTATTGCATAAAAAATAATGAACAGCAACGCTCAATCAAAACTATTTTAAAATCTATATCCTAAAGAAAGCCCACTTCTGAAACCAGCCCAGGGACCATCCACTTTTATTTTAGCTCCATTGGCATTGGTTTCCACGGTATATTTTACAAACGGAATATCCAGATTTTCGATTTCCTTTTTTAATTGAGACTGCATATCCGGAGTAAGAACATAATCAGAGGTCATTGTAAAATCACCTTTGCCGCTTCCGTAGTGAGCACCTGCAATCCAGAAATCCAGCACAAGATTTTGACTTCGGGTAAGAAAAAACTGCACACCTACCATCAGCCCGCCACTGTTTCCACTGGTGTTTCCTTGACCTTTAAGCGGGATCTGATAAGTAACTCCATTGGGTCCGTTATAATCATAGTAGAAATCAAACGTATTGGAAGAAACGTCTGAATATCGGTAGTAAGGAGCAAAATAAAACCCTTTTCCATAACCTTTTCCGATATAAAACCTGGGTTCAATCGTGAAATTGGTAGCTTTTACTCTTAGATTTTCAAATCTTTTTTCATCTTTATCTTTTAGAAAAGCATTGATAAAAGGAACTTTTCCTTCCGGCATGGTCCCGAAACCAATGTTTACAGAAAACCATTGATTAATGGCGCGTTCATAAGACAAGTTGATATTCCTGAATGCGTAAGCGGTAACATTCGTCTTGATAATATTCATCTTTTCAGACGAAACTTCCTGATTCTCCTGTGCTCCTAATGTTGAAAATAATAGACAGGGAATGAATAGGATTATTTTTTTCATAATCTTATATTTTGAGGTGTAAAAAATTAACAGCAAAAAACGGGCTGAATTTAACATAATAATTTAGATAGTCAAGAAAATGTTTTTATTCTTAATGATAAAATGCTTTTACGATTAAAATAAAATTCAATGTAATGGATTTCAGGAATTGATTGTCATAAAAGTATAATTCTATTTCTGATATGAAAAAAACTATATATACCATGTTCATCCTTTGTGGAACTTTTATGTTGGCACAAGAAGGCAAGAATGATACAGTAGAGGTCTCAGATACTAAAGAAATTCAGGAAGTGATTGTAAAGACGCAACGAAAAAAACAATTTGCTGATAAAGCGGTATACACTTTTGATAAAGAAGCCTTAGAACGGGCGCGATATGCAAAAGATTTACTGCAAACTCTTCCCGAATTGCAACTGGACCTGGTGGGAAATACCATTACCAGTACAAAAGGCGGAACAATATTGTTTCTTATCAATGGAGTAGAAGCAACGGATTTACAGATCAGAAGTGTGACTCCCGGTGAAGTGGTAAAAGTGGAGTATTATGATATTCCGCCGGCAAGATGGGCAACGAGAGCAGATACAGTGGTTAATATTCTTACAAGATCTACAGAAACAGGATATGTTTTTGGTGCAGAAGTCTTTTCAGCTTTGAATACTGGATTTATTAACGGCTCAGCTTATGCCAATTATACCAAAGGAAAAAATAATTTTGGTCTTGAATATTCTTTGAGTCTGAGAGATTATAACGACAGAAGGGTAAACAGTATCTATGATTATCAACTGAACGGAAGCCATTACCGTTCGGATGAAAACAGAAAAGACCACTTTGGATATACTTTTCAGAATATTGCTTTACGATATACGAGAATGGTTCCGGATGATTATGCTTTTCAGGCAAAATTGAATATGGATATTTTCAGCAGGTTTTCAAAAGGTGTCGGGCAAAGTATTTTTACACAGGATAACTTGGGTGAAGAGCATTCAATGTTTAAAAATAACGGATCAGATTATGTGATTCCTAAACTGGATCTGTATTATTCCAAAAAGATTAGTGAAAAAGATGAATTGAGTATCAATCTTGTCGGTTCTCATTACACAACCAATACTTCCGAAACAGCGAAAGAATGGATTACAGCTTCAGGACTTTCTGTATATGATAATGATATGATGTTAAAGGCAACACAAACAAGTTTTGTAGGAGAATTGGTTCATGTTCATGATTTTAAAGCTGGAAAACTTTCGTCAGGCTATCGTATCTCAAGGTCTTCTATTTCAAATGATCTGAATAATCTTGCAGGATACTCTCAGTACAATGTAAATTATCTGGAACAGTATTTTTATACGGAATTCTCCGGAAAGGTAGATCAGTTCAGTTATAGGGTAGGGGCAGGGCTTACCAATATTCATAATAAAAGTGCAGAAAATGTTTTTGATGAATGGACCTTCACACCCAAAGTTATTCTTGGATATCAGCTTAAAAATAATCAGAATCTTCGTTTTACAGGAAGTTACAGCCCGGTAAGCCCGTGGAGTAATGCTTTGAGCAGTAATATTGTACAATTGGTTCCCAATATTGTACAACGCGGAAATCCCTTTCTGAAATCTCAACAGGTATTCTCCAATAATTTGACGTATTCTTTTAATAATAAATATTTTGACTTTAATGCTGCGTTATTTTACAGGTATACGGATAGGATAATCAATCAGTATTATGTTTTGGATGAATTGGGTGGATATGCTTTAACCTATGAAAATGGAAAAAGCGGGCAGCGATACGGAATACAGCTTACAGGATCTTATAAACCTTTCGGAAATAATTTACTTGTTGTAAAAGCTGTAATCACACCTACTTCCGAAATGGTAAAAACAAGTACCGGAGCACTGATTAAAAATGATTTCCTGGGAAATTATTTTGTGCTGTCTTCAGAGTATAAAGCTTTTTCTCTGCAATATCAGTTTAATATTCCTACCTATAGCCTCAGCGGAGCGTTTCTCAATACCAATGAAAATCAGAATAACATTTTTGTAAGCTATAAACATAAAAACTGGACGTTCTCCACAGGAATGTACTGGATGGGAATGCCGTCAGAGTATAAAACGAAAAGCTTACCTGAAAGTTTGGTAGATTATAAAATTCATACCCAGATTATGAACAATAAATCTATGTTTGTATTAGGCTTAAGTTATGATTTCTCTAAAGGAAAGAAAACCGAAATCCAGAAAAAACTGAACAATGATACAGCTCCGGCTGCTACTTTTTAAAAAATATGATCATAAAATAAAACGCGCCTGATAATTTTCTATCAGGCGGTTTTTCTGTGCATTAAATTGTTGTATGTCTAGTTACTCATAATCATTTTGCGGTACGCATAAATATCTTCAATAGTAACAACGCTCATTCCTTTCTTGATGGCAAAATCCACGATTTCCGGAAGTCTTGCCATAGAACCATCTTCATTAGTCAGTTCACATAGAACAGCATCATCACCAAGATTTGCCATTTTTACAAGATCTACACTGCCTTCAGTATGTCCGCGTCTTTCAAAGACTCCTTCTTTCTTCGCGATTAAAGGGAAAACGTGTCCCGGGCTGGCGATATGTTCTGCCTGAGCATTTGCTGCTACAGCCGTTCTGATTGTAGTGACACGATCTTTTGCTGAAACTCCTGATTCTACACCTTCTTTAGCTTCAATAGAGATGGTAAATGCTGTCTGGTTTTTTGAATTGTTGTTTTCCACCATCGGACGTAAGTTCAGGTGCTTACTTTTTTCTTCGGAAATGCATAAACAAACGATGCCGCTGCATTCGCGGATCAAAAGTGCCATGTCCTGTTCTGTAATAGTGGAAGCGGGAAAGATGATATCGCCTTCGTTTTCACGATTTTCGTCATCTACTAAAAGAATACCTTTTCCCTGTTGTAAAGTTGAAAGTGCTTTTTCTACACGTTCTTTGGAGGTTGCTCCAAATTGTTCTAATAATTTTTCCATGTTATTTTACTTTTAAAAGTTAAAATAGTCTTCGGTACATGGAAATGAAATACGCCACAATAAGAGCCCATAAGGAATCTTACTGTTCATCTCATTTTCTTCTCCCATCCAGACTTTAACTGTCGGTTTTGGAATTTCACCAAATCAGTCCCTTCAAAAGAAAGGAGTCGCGGACTGTAACCGCCGGTAGGGAATTTCACCCTGCCCCGAAGAAAACTTATACTAAGTTTTACTGTATGTTTTGATTTAAATTTTTATTTCATTGAATAAATTTAATGCACAGGCTGCTAATTTCGGGAAGTTTTTTGAAATGGCGAAGTGTCTTCAATTTTTTTTATCAATAAGTTATGGATTCTTCATACAAGGTACTCAATGTGAAGAGCTAACATAGTTATAAATTTATTAAGGAGTTTTTATAAAATCTCTTTTCCGTTCTCATAATTTTGAATAATTTTCTGCTTTCCATCTTCACTATACATTTCCCATTTTCCGTCATATACTCCATTTTTCCAATTTCCAATAGCTCTAAGATTTCCGTTTTCATACCAATATTCGTGTTTTCCATTTGGTTTTCCATCAATGAATTCACCTTTACGTGCTATCTGACCGTTAGGATGCCAGTATTCCCAAGTTCCATTTTCTTTTAAATTTTCAATCTTACCACTTGAAGATATTTTACCACTTAAATAATATGTTTTCTTAAAACCATCTGTAATAGGCTTGAATTGAATCGTCTTTAATTGTTCTTCACTAAAAGATTTGTTTTGCTCTATGAAATCTTGCTTATAGATTAAAACATCTCCAAGGTAAACTTCATACTCATTTAGATTGATGTTTTGAGAATAGAAATTCATACTTGTAAAAAGAAGTAGAAATTTAACTAACAATATTTTATACATTTTTTATTTAATTTGTTTTAATTGTTCATCATACAATCCTATCAAGAGACTGTTTCCGTCTTTATCTGTTTTTATTCCACCATATTTTGCATTGCTATATTTTTCTGCATGTCCTTCCTGAAAAAAGAAAGATTCTGCACCAATATTGATATTCCATTGGTTGGGAGAAGTATACTTGATGAGGTGTTCACTGGTTTTTAATGGAGTTTGGTCCTTTTGAAAACGAACAAATTGGGCAATGCCTTTTGGATCAAGTGTTACTACACAATAGCCTCGTCTTGGGATTTGCTCAGCATTAATATTATTTGAAATATCATATCTCAGGTTCATGTAATCGCCCTGCATGAGTGAACGGGGATCAACGGGTGCAAGCTTTAATAAAATGGGTTGCCCTTCTTTTAGTAAAGTTTCTTTTTCTGCCACGGAATAATTGAAGTATACAAGTAGCAGTACTAAATTTAAAAGTATGATGATCCATTTATATTTTTTCATTTTCTGTCAGTTTTTTGTGAGTAAAGAAATAAATTGCCAAAAAGATAACCCCGGAAACAAACAGAATTATGGATTTTGTCAGTAAAGTAAAATATAGATCATAGTAGAATTTACCAATAAAGTAAATAAGGGCAATGATCGCCAGTACGAATCCTGTCTTATAATTAACGAAAAAACTTAACAGAAGAATAAGAACTGCTCCCGCTATGGTAGGAGTTAATAAAGTAGGTAATAACATTGAAACAGTGGAAATGTAGATAATAACTTTATGGGTTGTATTAGTAATTTCTAGTTTTTTAAATAAAAGCGAGACTACATACAGAATGGCAAGAACGATAATGGCAGAAGGAATCCAGTTAAAAGAAATATCAATATTTCTGATAAGATCTATTCCTAAAGTAGCCAAAGTAAAAATAAATGAAAACATCATTCCCGTCCGGATAGGGTCGTATAGTTTTGAAAATATTTTATTGGTGGTAATTATTTTTGCTTCCTGTAAAAATAGGAAAGTAATGAACAGTGCCTGAACAGCAATAATGATATGTAGTAGGATATTAAGATCGTTGCTTATTGCAAATGTTACGATGCATCCATTTATAATTAATATTGAGATAAAAGAAAGTATGTAACTCTGTACAAACAAAATTGTACATAATGCCAGAATACTGAAAGATATGTAAATACTATTCTCATCCTTAGATAAACCAAAAGCAAGTAATGCAAACCCCGTGATGAAAAAAGTAACACTCAACGTATCCATAATTGTTTTTTTTGATAATCTGCTGACAAGAGAAGATCCTGTAATACAGATAAGCCCGGTTATTATCATTCCTGTCTCCGATTCAAACATATTGGTTGCAAACATGAATGCCAGGAACGTAATACAGGCTAGCAGCCCACCAAAAATGGATAATATTTTAATGGATAATGATTGATGGTTCGTGTTTTTCTCTTCATAAGCTGCAAAAACAGCTTCTTCATCAAAACGAATCTCTTTATGACTTCCTGCCTGAAGCTCATTCATCAGTTTTTTAATATCTTCTTTATTTCTCATTTTTCCATTTTTTTTGAAGGTTCATCAGGTTTTTAATGATAAGCGTAATACTGACAATCACAAATAAAGAAACGACAAGGTATGTTCCTTCATTCTCTGCCACTCTGAATATTGCTGAACAAATAATAAAGACAATACTGAAAGGAATAATGGCAAAATAAAAACTATTTTTAGTTCTCAGCCCATACCAGATTCCCAATGCATATGTGATAATGCTGAGAACACTTAAAATAAAAAATGATGAAGAAGTGTGTCTGTCTATAATTCCTAAGGACACTCCAAAAGTTGCTATGCAGACAATTGCTAATGACAAAATATTGGAAAACCAGTTCGGAACCTGAACAGACTTTTTATAATGTGAAAGAAGAAGTGAACCAATAAGAACTGCTGTATTTAAAATAAAGTTTCAGTAAAAATACATTAAAGATTAATAACAGGCAAAACGGTTGTAAATAAAGGCTTTACAGCCGTTTTGTGATTTTTTGGTAATGAGGCAAAAAGCAGGAAAAAGCGAGGTTTGGCAAAAGTAAGGTTACTAAAACGTTACTTTTAAATATTAGAAACAATCGTTTTAAAATACTGTATTTCAGCTTTCTGCATAGTTTTTCATATTGTTCCGTAGCTCACATAGGTTTAATTTTATCATTAAGAATTGTGAGTATGGAAACGACAAAAAAATCAACGTTTAAGGTATTGTTCTACCTTAAAAAGAACGCCCCAAAGAAAAACGGAAAAGTCACGGTTATGTGCAGGATTACCGTAAACGGCAAACAGTCTGCATTCAGTACAAAGCTGGATATTTCCGCAACAAATTGGGATTTGAAGTACGGCAGGGTTTTAGGTAAAAGCCGAGAAGCCCAAGACACAAACAGCAAACTTGACAAAATTCGTTCGGGTATTGAGGAATGCTATTCCAAAATCCTGAAGAACGAGGGAGCTGTAAACAGTGCTAAACTTAAAAATGCCGTTCTTGGAATGGAAAGCGGAGAATTGACCTTTTTCAAATTCTATGAACAGTTCCTGTCCGACTATGAGAAAAAGGTTAATAGTGGACTTCGAGTGAATGGCACACGCAGTAAATACAAAATACTTTTGAAACATCTTCAAAATTTTGCACTTACAAAATACGGCTATTCCGATGTGCCCTTTAACGACCTTACACCTGATTTTGTGCAGGACTTTGATTACTACCTGCGTGACGACCAAAGTTTAACACACAACACCATTTGGCTGTATATGATTGGATTTACTACACTTTGCCGATTGGCAATGAGCAGAAAGCACCTTGCTTTTAATCCGTTCAGCGAGTACAAGAATACCAAAAAGGATAAAGACCGTGGTTATCTGTTGCGTAATGAATTGGAACAGCTCGTAACGTTCAACTGCGAGAAAAAGAAAGACGAATTAGTTAAAGACATGTTTGTTTTCAGTTGTTTTACGGGGCTTTCCTATTCGGATATGAAAGGACTTAAAAACAGTAATATTCAGGATTTCTTTGATGGTAACCAGTGGATTATTGTACGTAGAAAGAAAACGGCTACATCGTCAAACGTGATGCTCTTGGATATTCCGAAAATGATTATTGAAAAATATGCAGGATTGTCAAAGGACGGAAAGGTATTTCCTGTACCATCAAATACGGTTTGTAATGACAGCTTAAAGAGAATATCTCAACTGATTGACTGCCTTGTAGAAAAGAAAGTAACCTTTCATTTGGCACGTCATACGTTTGCCACTCTGTTTTTAAGCGAGGGTGTTCCGCTTGAAAGTTTGAGCAAGATGCTAGGGCATAAAAACATTGCTACCACTCAGATTTACGCCAAGATACTCAACGAGAAAGTCGGAAAGGATATGCAAAAGGTATCGCATAAATTTAAGGGTATGGAGGAGTCCTTTGTTGCGAGCCTCTGAAAAATCATTATAAATTATAAGTATTAAAGTCAATGCTAACCGCTTTGGCTTTTTTTGTACTTTAGGCATTGATAAAAATAATATCTACCAAAAGTTAAAATAGTATAAATATTGACCAGTTTCGGGGTTATACAAACAGCAAAGAAAATACCGAAATCAGGAGCAAAAAAGAAAGTATGACACAAGAAGAACTGATAATAAATTGGAGCGATAAAATCCTTCAACATTTACTGAAACTCAAAGAAGAAAAATATACTGACCTAACTTTTTGGCTTAGAAAAAAAGATAGTGAAAGACTTAGAAAAGGATATTGGTTTCAAGGAAGTCATTACATTTTTCTCGGTTTGGTAAATAAAGGTGATTGGAAAAACAAAACTAGACAAGCAGGTTTGGTATTTAATTTTTGGGATATTGAAAATCCCAACGCCTATCTTGAGTTAGCATTTCAATCAGAAAAAGATACACAAATTATACAAGCTTATGAAGAAATAATTGAGAAAATAGGAGGATTCGAAAAAAAAGGTAAAGGCAATTATTATAAGCATTATCCTGAAACAGATTTCATAAAAATAATTAACTCTTTCTATTCAAACGAGTGGAAAATATTTATAGAGACTTTTGAAAAATTTAATCTTACAGAAGAATTAATCATACCCGAAGACAAGTTTCATAGTTTATTGAACAGAACATTGCAAGTTAAAGAGAATAGAGATATTGAATTACCACAAGATACTACTCACGAACCAGATGACGACATAAATTATTGGTGGTTAAATGCAAATCCAAAAATTTGGTCAATTAGTAAACATAATGTTGGGGAGAAACAGACCTATACCACCCATAATGAAAAAGGAAACAAAAGAAGAATCTACAAACATTTCGAAGCTACCAAAAGAGGTGATTTAATGATTGGGTATGAAAGCACCCCTACTAAGCAAATAAAAGCTATTTATGAAATTACACAAGGAATTCATAATACAGTCAAAGGAGAAGAAATTGAGTTTGAACTGATTGAAAAATTAGAAATTCCTATTCATTGGAATGATTTGAAAAACAATCCCTCGCTTCAAGAATGTGAAGTTTTTATAAATAACCAAGGAAGTTTATTCAAGTTGACAGAGGAAGAATATGAAATTATAAGAGAGATCATTGATAATAAAAATATTATCACAGAAAAACTCCTTCAGTCTGAAAACATCAAGAGTTACAAATTTTCTGAAGATGCAGACAAACCATTTATCAGTGAAGAAGATTTCTCGAATACCGTTTCTCTATTAAAGCGGAAGAAAAATATAATTCTACAAGGTCCTCCAGGTGTAGGAAAGACTTTTATCGCTAGAAAACTTGCATATGAAATTATGCAAGAGATAAAAGATACTAATATTGAAATGGTTCAATTTCATCAATCTTATAGTTATGAGGATTTTATACAAGGTCTACGCCCTACCCAAAAAGGAGGTTTTGATTTACGAGATGGGATTTTTTACTCATTTTGTCAAAGAGCGTTGGCTCATCCTGACCGTCCTTTCTTTTTCATAATTGACGAAATCAATAGAGGTAACCTAAGTAAAATATTTGGCGAGTTATTGATGTTAATTGAAGCTGATAAAAGAGATGAAAAATTTGCATTAAAACTTACATATTCAGAAGATGAAGAAGACCGATTTTATGTTCCAGAAAATCTGTATATAATTGGCACAATGAATACAGCTGACCGTTCTCTTGCAATAGTAGATTATGCTTTGAGAAGAAGATTTGCTTTTGTTTCTTTACAGCCTGATTATGGTCTAAACTTTCGCTCGTTTTTAAGTGACAAAGGTTTATCAGAGGGAATTATTGAACACATATGCACTTCAATTTCAAAATTAAATATCAAAATAAGAGAAGATGTTAACCTTGGAGAAGGCTTTCAAATTGGACATAGCTATTTTTGTACATACTCAAATGCTGGAATTGAAAATATATGGTGGTCGGACATATTAAATTATGAACTAAAGCCGTTGCTGGAAGAGATTTGGTTTGACGATCTTTCAAAAGTTTCTGATATATTAAAACAGCTTTCAAGATAAAAAATGGCAATCCCAATTGAAAATATATACTTTTTGCTTTGCTATGCTTGGAATAAGTTAGACGAAAAAGAGCGTGTTGATGTTTCTATAGATGACAAAACAGAATTACTTGATTTATTTGCTAAGGTACTAATTACATCTTCAAAGCTTTTACTCAAAAGAGGAATCGATAAAAGCTATATTGACCACCAAGAAGAAATTTCAGGGATTAAAGGCAAAATTGAAATCAGTCAGACTCTCAAGGGAAATTTACTTTTCAAACAAAAAACTGTTTGTACTTATGATGATTTCTCTGCCAATATAATCACAAATCAAATTTTGGTCTCAACAATTTATAGGCTCACAAGAACAAAAGGCATTGACCCTATCCTAAAAATGGAATTAGCAAAATTGCAAAAAATGTTACTCGGAGTTGACTTAATTGAAATCAAAGGAAGTCACTTTAAACAAATCAAGTTAAACAGAAATAATCGTTTTTATGGTTTTGTGATGAATGTATGTCATCTTATTTTTCAAAGTACATTACCATCAGAAGAAAAAGGAAAATACAAATTTTCTGACTTTACAAGGGATGAAAAGAAAATGAATCAGTTGTTTGAAGCGTTTATTAGAAATTTTTATCGTATTGAGCAGAGAAAATTTAATACTGTTAAAAAAGAAATAATTAAATGGCAGTTTCAAGAAGATGATATTGAAAGTCATCAGTATCTACCTCAAATGGAAACTGATATTTCATTGGAAAATGAAGAAAAAAAGATAATTATTGATGCTAAATACTATAAAGAGACAATGACTGTCAATTACGACAAAGAGCGAATTAGGTCATCTAACCTATATCAGCTATTTAGTTATTTATTAAATCAGCAAGATGGTAGTGAAAAAACTAAAATGGCAACTGGAATACTTTTGTACCCAACTATTGAGAGAGATTATGATTTAGATTTTAAATATGACAATCATAAAATTCAGATACGGACTGTTAATCTTGACACAAATTGGAAAAATATATCGACAAGGCTTAAAGAAATAATAAACGTTTGATTTAACATTAATAAAGTAAGTTATATAATGTAAAACAGCCCACCGCTTTAAGCAGTGGGCTGTTTCTTTAATTGACCGATACGGGTTACAGTTTCAAAGCATTCATTTAATGGGCTAACGCTGATAGTTATCTTCCAATACTTTTACAATATCGCTTTCACGGAAAAGGATTTTCCGTTCGAGTTTGATAAAAGGTATCAGTCCGTCATCTCTGTACTGTTGCAATGTCCGTTTGCTTATATGTAACATCTCGCAAACCTGTTCGCCTGACAGGTAGATTTCCCCTTTTAGTAATGGGTGGAAATATTCTCTGATATACAACAGTTCATTTTTGATGCCTACCACAGTTTCGAGCAAGGCAAGCGTATCTTCGTTTGAATTTCCAATCTGTTTCATTTCTTTTGCTTTTTTAATGGTCGCTCTCCCTGCATAATTAACTCCACTTCGGATAATCTGAAATACGTTTTCCGATTAATTTGCGTTGCTCCAAGAATGCCTTTTGCCCTATACGTCTGCAACGTTCTTTTGCTGATGTTGAGCAATTGGCAGGCTTCCTGTTGGTCGAGCCATTTAGTTGCCTGTTGCAGTGCTTTGTAGGGTGTAGTCATTTCCGCTATCAAATTGGAAACTTCCTTAACTTCCCTATGCAATGCTTTCAAAATCTGAATGTCTAAAACTGTTATTTCCATATCTGCATCATTTAAACCTCTAAAATAAAAGCTATTCACATAGGTCATTTTAATGTTGCATCCGATGGCGGTATTTGGCGTACAGTTGCCAAATACTAGGCTATAATCCTAACTTTGGTTTATTACTTTTAGGACGAGACTGTTGCGTTATGATTGTATTTTCCTTTTTTAAAGCAGGCTTTTTATTGGTCTGTATAGCCTGATTTTTTTCTTCATTTTTGAAGTCCGAACGGATAAGCGTTTTTGTCGCACCTATTATGCTTTCAGGTTCGGAAGTCTGCTTTTGTTGTTCAGTACGTTTTCCCCCGAATAGTTTGTTCCAATCTATTAAGCCTTTTGCTTCCCTGAACTGACGTTTTAAATTAGCGATGAAATTGGAAATCGGGTCGCTCTGCTTATCAACCTGTATCAAAGGACTATGTTCTTTCTCTTTCTGCTCTTTGTCAGGTATTACTTTTTGTGCCATAGGTTCAAAATTTGCACCCAATATAGAACACAAGGGAATGTATTGTTTTCATTTGGCATTATGTGGCAGTATTTAGCTTATGTTGGCACAACATGAATAGAAAGTAATCCTCAAAACACTTTAAATTTTCCTCGCAAAGCCCTCACACATTTAAAGAGTTTTGTAAGGATAAAGGAAAGCATACAAAAAACACCCTATCCTTAGCCCTTACGTGTTTTTTGTACCCTTTCTTTGATTGGAATTGATTAAAAAAAGAATAAAAAAGGGAGCAAAGATAAGGTGGACAGCCACCGCACCACCCAACCAAAAGACTACGGCATAATGGCAGGGCAAATATGGTGGCTTCGCCGAGTTTGTTGTGTGCCCTGCCACCCTTCGGGACTTATTCCGTTTCCTTTTGGTTTTTCCGCCTTTCCCCCTTGTTAAAATGGCTTTCTTTTTTTTCTGTTTTTTTCTTTTGGAAAATAATTTTAAGAGGTAGAAACGTACCACCCACCACGTATAGTTATCAAAACAACGGTTTGTGTTTCTCGTCATAGATTTCCCTAATCAATTCCCCGAACTCCTGAAAGTGGTATTCGATAATGTTGTCCAGATACGCATAAATCGTCAGTTTGTCGATGCCCATAATATTTGTAAGCCTGTTAAATGTTTCGTGGTGTTCCTGCCGTACATACACTGATTTCCCCCTGCTTGCCGTTGTCGTGGGAATTTTGAAGAACCGTCCGCAGTAGTCCTCTTTGGTCAGCTTCTTTGGCTTGTAAGTCATCCTTTTTGTATTACTCTCAGGTGTTTTTGTGTTTTCCGTTTCAGTTTCCGAAGGTTCTTCGCCTGCCATTACACGCATAATAGCTTCCTCATCTACTTTGGGTTTGACAAAATCTTCCCGATGTGTTACTGCCTGTTGTTCCGTGAAAGATTGTTTATTTTCATCAGTTATGAAATTTTCAATAGAGAAATCCTCTTTTTCGGGTTGCTGATTTTTGTTTTCTTCGTGTATCATATCTCTCATTTTTAATATTATATCCAATTAGCTGTTTGGTTAACTAAGCAATCAGCTGTATATACTGTTGTATTTATGTAACTACCTAAGCACCTGCATACCCTTAATTGGTTAATTCATTAACTCAAAAATCTGTAATTCGTCTGCATTCAATCACGCAGATTTGCTGTCGGGATTTATGCTGATTGGCTACATAGTTAAGGTTATAACCAATCAGCCAGCTAACCATATACAAAGGAAGCGAAAGCAATTCCAGTCTATGTTGATGTGGCACTCAAAGGTAGCATTTGGCGTTCATTGTCGTGATTGTAAATATCTGTTATTCAAATAGTCTTACCGAAATTTGTAATGGAAGCTATGGGTTTTCCCTGCTAACTACAATCCGTTTGCAAAACGGATTTTTCTGAACTCCTGTTCAGAGCAAGTTATCTTTTGAGGTACTCGAAATGAATTTCGGCACCTCAAAAGCACTTGCCCTTGCAGGGGGCTGGAAACGGCTCCGAAGTCGCACGTTTATTAAAAATTAAAAATGGATATTATGGAAGAGAAAAATAGAAATCAGATTAAAAAGACAGGGCGAAAACCGAAGATTGACCCTGCGGTTCATCGGTATTCCTTTAATCTGAATGATGAGGACAGTGCCAAGTTTCTTGCACTTTTTGACCAGTCGGGAATGAAAGTAACGGCTCATTTCATTACGGCTAGCATCTTTCAGAAGACGGTAAAGACCGTAAAAATTGATATGGATGCGATAGAATACCACGCAGGTTTGACCAAGTTTTTCGGTCAGTTTCGAGGAATAGCAACGAATTACAATCAAATTGTAAAGCTTTTGAACGCCAACTTTTCAGATAAAAAAGCATCTGCATACCTCTTTAAATTGGAAAAGGAGACCAAAGAAATGAAAGAATTATTGCAAAAGGTTTTAATTCTTACCGAAGAATTTGAAAAGAAATATCTAAATAAAGAATAAAAATATGATTGCAAAAATTGGAAAAGGAAGCAATATGTATGGTGCAATTTTATATAATCAGCAGAAAGTGGACAATGAAAACGGAGCGGTTTTATTACTGAACAAGATACCCGATACGGTGGACGGCAGGTATTCCTTAGCCTATTTTAATAAGTGCTTTGAGCCATATTTGTCTGCAAATATTAAAACTGAAAAGACGGTACGGCATATATCACTGAACCCAGATCCTGCGGATAAAGTCAGCGATGAACAGTTTACGGCGATGGCACAGGAGTATATGGAACGTATGGGATACGGCAATCAACCTTACATAGTTTTCAAGCATACGGATATTGACAGAACGCATATACACATTGTTTCAACTTGTGTAGGTATTGACGGAAAGAAAATACCCGATGATTACGACCACAAACGCTCAATGGCAATCTGTAGGGATTTGGAAACGAAATACAATCTGCAAAAAGCCACCCAACAGGAGCAGAAACAAGCCAACAAAGTTTTAAAACCTGTGGATTGCCACAAAGGCGACATCAAAAGTCAGATTGCTTCGGTAGTACGGCATCTGCCAAAATATTACAGCTTTTCAACTATGGGCAGTTACAATGCTTTATTGTCTCTGTTCAACATCACAGCGGAAGAAGTCAAAGGCGAACGGAACGGTGAAACCGTAAACGGATTGGTTTATGTGGCATTGGACGAAAATGGGAACAAAGTAAGTAATCCGTTCAAAGCATCTTTATTCGGAAAAGACGCAGGCGTGGCACAACTCCAAAAACACTTTGAACAGTCCAAAGAGAAAATGAAAGCGAATCCTGCAAGGTCTGTTCTAAAAAACACGGTGGAGCTTGCCATACATACCACAAGCAACGAAACAGATTTTAAAAAGCAGTTGACCGAGCAGGGTATTAATACAGTTGTAAGGCGTAATAGTGAAGGACGAATTTACGGTATGACCTTTATTGATCACGAAGTTCGAACCGTTTGGAACGGCTCACAATTAGACAGAAACTTATCGGCAAATATGTTTAACGATTGGTGGAACAATGACAATAAACCCGAATTGAAGATACAAGATAACCCTGTTTCTAAAGCAAATGAAATAGACAATCTACCGACAAAAGACCTTTTTGAGTTTCTCTCACAGGAACATTCGCCTAATACCGATTTGGGATTGTTTAGCCTGTTATCCGATGCACAAGGCGAGGATTACGAAGAAGAGCAGTTTGCTAATCGGATGAAGAAGAAAAAACATCCAAAACATAGAAGATAATATACAGATTCTTAGTGCTATTTTTTTTAATTTAGAGTGTGACACGGATTGACTTAGTCTTTAAGTATTTTTGCTATGTAAAATAAGGAAAGCTGAAAACTTTGAGAGTAGGCATAATATAAAATATTATAGATTATGGCAAATTATTATTGTGAGTATTGCGGAACAAAGTATTCCAGCGTATCAAGTCTAACAAGTGGCACGTGTAATCGACATCCTAATGGTGCTGGTAAGGGGAAACATAAACTATATGAGGGAAGCGAGAAATCGCAGTATGTCTGTAAGTATTGTGGAACAAAGTATTCTTCTCTTTCAAGCCTAACAAGTGGTACCTGTAATAGACATCCAAATGGTGTTGGTAAGGGGAAACACGCACCTGCTTTATAAATGGAGTGTTTTACAGCAATAGACTTTGAAACTGCACAAGGTTATCGTTGGAGTATTTGCCAGGTTGGGCTTGTTCGTGTCAATAATGGTATTGTCACGGATGAAATCAATTTATTAATACAACCTCCTAATAATTATTACTGGGATCGATTTATAGATATTCATGGCATTACTCCAGATATGACAAAAGAAGCCCTCACATTTGACAAAGTCTGGCATAAATTAGAACCTTATATCAAAGGACAAGCCGTTGTAGCTCACAATGGTTTGTCCTTTGATTTTCCAGTTTTAGAAAAAACATTGGAATATTATGGCATGGAAAACCCCAAATATGAAAAACATTGCACGTATCGTCTTTTTAGACAAAATTTAGCGTCATTGTGTAATCAGTATAAAATTTCATTAAATCATCATGATGCTTTAAGTGATGCTAAAGCCTGTGCTGAATTGTTTTTGATACATTTGCAAAGTAATAGTTTATAATAAAATATGATAGAACCTAAAAAAATTAAAGAGATAAATTTCTCGGATAATATTTATTTTATCCCTTCCTATCAGCGAGGCTATCGTTGGGATAAAAAACAAGTTGAAGAACTTTTAGATGATATCTATGAAGTGTATGTGACTAAACAAGAGTCCTATTGCTTGCAACCTATTGTAGTAAGTAAGATTGAAGAAAACAAGTATGAAATAATTGATGGACAGCAGAGATTAACAACCATATACATATTGTTGACTCGATTCAAACGATTTATTGATGAAAAATTCCAATTAGATTTTGAAGTAAGGCAAAATTGTGTAGATTTTTTCAAAAAATTAGACACAGGAATTTTTGATTACTCCAATCCCGATTTCTCACACATATCAAATGCTTACAAAGTAATTGATTCTTGGCTGAACATTAAGAAAGAAACAAAAATTGATTCTAATATCGAAATGAATATTTTTCAAACTCTGTTGGAAAAAGTTGAAGTAATTTGGTACGATGTCGAAGAAAGCAACAGAGAAGAACTTGTAAAAGTATTTACCCGATTGAATAGTGGAAAGATAGGTTTAACTAATGCAGAATTAATAAAAGCATTGTTTTTGAGTAAAGCGAATTTTGAAAATCAATCAAAAGATATATATACGCATCAATTAGATATTTCTAACAAATGGAATCAAATAGAAAATGCCTTACAAAACGATGATTTTTGGAATTTTATTACTAAATCTGAAAACAAATTAGCAACCAGAATAGATTATATCTTTCAACTAATTGTACGAAATAAAAATATAGCGATAAAAGAAGAGTTTGATGTCTTTAGATATTACTATCCGCTTTATGTTAAATCTAGAGAGTCTAAAGAATATGATTTTATTGAGTCGAATTGGAATGAAATTGACTTATATTTTACCATCCTTCAAGATTGGTATTCAAATCACGAATATTATCATTTAGTAGGATTACTTATTTGGGATGGTGCCGATCTACTAATTCTTATAAAGGAGTATCAAGAATCCAACAAGACATTATTTGTCAAGTACCTTTTCAAGGAAATAGAAGAACGTTTTTGTTATATTAAGATTGAAGATTTAGATTATAAAAATTCTTACAATCAAGTTGAAAAAACATTAGTATTCTTCAATGTAATGGAAGTATACCGTTCCAAAACTAATAGATTTCCTTTCAAGCAATTAAAAGTTAAAGAAATTAAATGGAGTTTGGAACACATCCATCCACAAAATGCTTTAGATGTAAAACAAAGTGAGTATTCACAATGGCTTGAAGACCACAAAAAAGTTCTTAAAACAATAGATTCTGATGATGAATTAACTGATAGAATAGAAAACCTTATTGTAGAATTAAAGGACACAAATGCAAAAAACCTTAAACTACAATTTGAAGATTTATCCAGAGAAGTTTTAGAAAATCTTGATTACAAAGAGAACAATATGGAAAGTATCAGTAAAAAATCAAAGATACCATTTGAAAAATTGATTGGAGAACATCATATTTCTAATATGGCATTATTGGATACGAAAAAAAATTCTTCATTAGGAAATAGTGCATTTGGGGTGAAAAGAAAGTCAATAATTGATTTTGAGCTAAACGGTCTTTACATACCAAACGCAACAAAAAACTCTTTCTTAAAGTACTATTCAGATTATCCAAAACACCTTAATTATTGGACTTTAGAAGACAGAGATGAATACTTATTCAAAATTCAGGAGCAGATGAATTTTGTAAAAACCAAAATTTAGAAACCTATGAATATTAATTATACGCTCTTAGATATATTAACCAATAATATCTTTGTTTGGAAAAATATCGCAAAAGAACATATTCAAATCGAAAATGGAATAGAAATCCCAATGATTCAGAGAGATTATGCTCAAGGTCGAAATGATGAAAAAACGGCTTATATCCGAGAAAAATTTCTTAAAGATTTACACAGCGTTATGCGAGAAAGTCAAAATGGAAGTGATAAATATCTGAATTTAGATTTTGTGTATGGTTATATTGAAAATTCAACTTTTATTCCTCTTGATGGTCAGCAAAGATTAACCACGCTGTATATTATCTATTGGTTTCTTGCTTTTAAAGACGATGTGTCTTTTTATGAAAATGGTCTACACTTGTTTAGTTACAAGACGAGACAATCTGCTAAAGAATTTTTAAAATCATTAAATAAAGATGAAAACATAGAAAAAATAAGAATTGAAACAGAAGAAAACACGCAAAAAATAGTTTGTACAATAAAAAACCAGCCATGGTACAATCTTAATTGGGACTATGACCCAACTGTAAAAGGCATTCTACAAACATTGGAAGAGGTATCAAAACTTTTTTCAGATATTTCATTCGAAACATTAAAAGAAAAACGACCTGTTAATTTTCACTTTTTACAAATTAATGAATACGGATTAGGCGACAATTTATACATAAAAATGAATGCAAGAGGTAAACCTCTTGCAGACTTTGAAAATTTTAAGGCTTCTTTTGAAAATGTAATATCATCACATAAATCATCTAAATTTTTCATAGAAAAAATAGATGGTGTATGGTTAGATGCTTTTTGGAAATTCACGATTGAAAGTTTCAATAAAACGGTCGATGTAGAACAAGATGTTTCTAAATTCACGAAGCGATGTGATGAATTGATGCTTTCATTTATCAGAAAAATAACCGAATATCTATACTATAAAGATAATATTGGTAGAAATTATCAATTCAATGATGTAGCTATTGATATTATTTATTCAAAAGAAGAAAACCTGCAAATATTAATTCAAATCTTTGATTTAGTAATTGGGCTTGGGTACAACGAATGGGTAGATTATTTTGGTGATATTTTCTCTGAAAAATTTCAGAAAGACAGAATAGCAATTAACCAGCCATCACTAAATCCCATTCTGAAAATATTTAACAATGATAATTTCTCACATTTTGAAAATCTTTTATTATTTGGATGGTTAAATTATATCGCAAAAGCAGATTCTATAAATGTCACTTCTGACTTAAAAGACTTTTTACGAATTATTAGAAATTACATCAACAATATCAATCAGAAAAACAAAACATCTTTAGATTCAGAATTAAGAACAGATTATTACAACGATATACTAAACACTGTTTTTTCGTTATCAATATCTAATCCTTTTCAAAATCTGAATACTACACCAGTATCTTTTAGAAAAGAGTATATTCAATACGAAATAGCAAAATATAATCTTTTTCAAGATGATATTTTTCGAAAAGATTTAATTTTCAAGATTGAAGACCATTCAACATTAAGAGGGTTGATTTTCAATTTTGATTTTACTTCATATACCAATGATGAGTTACAAAACATTACAGATAATTTTTATAGCTTGTATAGAGAAGTATCTTATCAAGATATTATCCGTCTATTATTGTGTTTCGGAGATTATTCCATAAATGTAGGATACTCAAACTTGGGAGAGTTTAGATTTTTCGGACAGAAAGGAAAATGGCATCGGGTGTTAGCATCGCCAGATGAAGAAATTAAGTCAAATTTTGAAGAGTTATTTAAAATATTTTCCAAAGAAAACATTAGTGATTGGCAAAATTTTATTGAAACCAAAGTTTCAGAAAATATAGAAAGCTATAAAGATAGTTGGTTATGGTACTGTTTAAACCCCAAGTATAAAACTATACTTGACCACCCTATTTATACAAAGAATTATGAGAATAAAGTTGAAATTTTTTATAACCAAAGTTTGAATTCTTATCATCATAATCCGTTTGTATTTTGGTTTAGATATCATAGCCCACAAAATGTTAGAATTCATATCAATGAATCTGACTCTTGTGCTCAATACTCAAATTTTAGCAGATTACATTTAAAAAATGGTGTTGAATTGGAACAAATCAATAACAGTTGGGTTGTTTACAATTTGGATAAAGAATTCAATCATTCATCTTTTAAATTTGAGGAAGAGAGAAACTGCTATATTTTAAGTTGTGAAAACTTAATTGATGAATTAATCCCTCTTGTTGAAGTTTTAAATCTTTATGAGAGCAATTCCGATATTTAGAAATATCGGAATTGTTTGGTTTTACATAAATAACAAGCATTCTATCTTCACAACCACGCCATGCTTTGTCTTACTCTCGATATACCTTTGTCAAAAAAGATAGGTTTATGACAAGTATTACAAAGAAACAAATTCTGGAAAGCATTGGGAAAGTGTACGAACAATCAAAAAATTGTAAGCTTGAAAATTTATTTTTTGAAAGCATAAAATCTGAACTACATACACTTTCCCAATATTTCAAAACATCGGATAATCAAACCTTTTTTATTGCAATGGTTTTTGCTCTAAACTACAAAGGAGACACTGTTGATTTGAACGATTTGATAGAGTATTTTGATTGTAATCCAATGAAAATTTTGGAATACAGCGATGATTTTGAGTATTTACATAAAGTTGGGATTTTTGAAAAAAAGAAATCAAGACACCGTGTGAAATTGGCGGGAGCTAATGACCAATTTGTTATTCACGAAAAAATAACAGAAGCTATTTTGCAAAACAAACCTTTGCCCAAAATCAACAAGAAGAAGATAAATGGTATAATAGATTTGTTAGAACAGTTATACAAACTGGGCGACCAACGGGACGATGATAAAATTTCAACCTTTGAACTATTTCGAGAAGTTGAAAAATTGATTGCAGACAACACACATTTTCCGTTAATAGAAAAAGTAAAGCAATTCAACTTTAGCACAGAGGATGCTTATATGTTTTTGTACCTAATATGGAAAACAGTATCAGGAAATGAATCTACAGATATTGGAAGAGCTTTGGATGGTATTTATGATAGTCCATCAGAGAGAGTAAATGAAGTACAAAAATTGTTATCTGGCAATCATATCCTTATTAACAATAATTTGGTTGAAATTATAGAAGCTCAATTTTTCAATGATACAGAAATGAGATTGACGGACACTTCTCTTCAACTTCTGAATGATTGTGACATTAAACTTTTTCTAAACAAAAAGAGAAAAGATAATATCATTATTCCCTCGGAAATTGTTTATCGTGAATTGGTTTTTGATAGGGGCGAGATGAATCAATTAGAAACACTTCAAAATTTACTTCAAGAAGACAAGTTTAATGAAACACAGACAAGACTAACAAATAAAGGTTTACCCAAAGGAATTGCAGTTTTGTTACATGGCGCACCTGGAACAGGAAAAACCGAAATTGTAAAACAATTGGCAAAAGCTACAGACAGAGAAATAATGAAAGTGGAAATCAGTCAGTCAAAATCCATGTGGTTTGGCGAAAGTGAAAAAATCATTAAACGTATTTTCACAGATTACAGAGCTTATGCAAAAGAATCTAAACTAACACCTATTTTACTTTTCAATGAAGCTGATGCCATTATTTCTAAAAGGAAAGAAAACAGTAATTCCAATGTGGCTCAAACTGAAAATGCTATTCAAAATATTATACTGGAAGAGCTTGAAAACTTTGAAGGTATTTTAATGGCAACTACCAACTTAGCTAATAATTTGGACACTGCTTTTGAACGAAGATTTTTATTTAAAGTACAGTTCAAGAAACCCACAAAAAAGGTAAGAGCTAAAATATGGAAATCAAAATTATCACATTTAGATGAAAAGAGTTGTCAAATACTCGCAGATAAATTTGACTTTTCAGGTGGACAGATAGATAATATTATTCGTAAAAGTGAAATACAGGAAATCGTTCACGGCACAATGACCAACTTTGAAGAAATACATTCATTTTGTAGCGAGGAATCCATAATAACAAAAACAACTAAAATTGGATTTGGCTATGCACACGATTAAAATTAAAAGCCAAAACATTTTATTGTTATCAGATACGCATGGCAAACATCGTTTAATCGATATTCCTAAAAACATTCAGATTGTAATTCATTGTGGAGATATTTGTAATGCAGGAGATATGGATGAAGTTTTGGATTTTTTTAAATGGTACGCTCAATTAGAAATACCTCATAAAATATTTATTCACGGAAATCATGATTTGCCTTTCGAGTTTGAACCAGAATGGGGTAAAAGATTGATTCCTAAAGACATTATTTGGTTAAATGACGAAGCGATAGTAATAAGTGAAATAAACATAATGGGAATCAGTGCTTTCCCTTTTTATAATGGTATTGAAACGAAAAATAAAATTGACATCATTGCGTCACATTACCCTCCTTACGGTATTCTAGACAATGGATTTGGCAGTGAAGAAATTAGTAATTTTATATTTCAGTTGGCACCAAAATACCACATATTTGGTCACAATCATTCCAACTATGGAAAAACAAAATACAAAAACATTCAGTATATTAACGCATCTATTTATCATAAGTTATGTCAAAAAGAGAATCAATAGCAAGGTATAATATCATCATAAAAAAATTAAGAAAACGACCTGCAACATTTGCTGAAATTGAAGAATATCTTGCCTTGGAATCAGAAATTCAAGCTTACAATTTCAATATTTCAAAGCGTACATTTCAACGAGATAGAGACGATATTCGTTCTTTATACAATATCGATATTTTGTTTGACTTTTCTAAAAAAGTCTATTACATAGATTTTGATGAACAACCAGAAGCAAATGAAAGGATATTAGAAGCTTTCGACACCTTTAATGCTTTGAATTTAACAGATAGGCTTTCTAAGCATATTCATTTTGAAAAACGGAAACCTCAAGGTACTGAACATCTGTATGGAGTACTTCATGCTATTAAAAATCAGATTCAAATAAAATTTGTGTATCAAAAATATTGGGAAGATGAGTTAACTGAACGCATAGTAGAACCATATGCTCTGAAAGAATTCAAAAACAGATGGTATGTCTTATCAAAAGATTTAGGTGATGATAAGATAAAGAGTTTTGCCCTTGACCGTTTAACAGATTTAGAAATTTTGAATAAGAAATTCAACTTCCCAAAGGATTTTGATGTAAATGAACATTATAGATACTGCTTTGGTATTATCAGTCCGAACGGTCATCAGCCAGAAGATGTAATTCTTTCTTTCAATGCATTCCAAGGGAAATATATCAAATCATTACCGTTACACGATTCTCAACAAATTTTGATAGACAATGAACATGAATTAAGAATACAGCTCAAACTATTCATTACACACGATTTCTTTATGGAACTTTTATCCTTTGGAGAAAACCTTGAAGTACTTAAACCTCAAAGCTTGATTGATGATTTAAAATCAACTGTTAGAAATATTCAAAGTATATATGAAGAGTAGAAACTGCATAAATATATTGATAACGAAAAATTAAAATTTTGTATATTTGCTTTGAGCTAACGGAAACACGTTGAAAAGCAAAGCAATAAGCACCGTTACCAAATCGTTACTTGACTTCTTTGAGAATCTCTATAAAAGACTTGTATTCAACCGATATAGGTTTTTCCTGAAAACTTTAAAATAAAAAGCAAAGTCGTGACAATTGATCCGTCCCAATCCTTAACGACCTGTTGTGAATACAAAACCAATGTAGTATTCACCAGGGCGATAAACATAAGCCATAAAGGGGCAAATTCAGCTACAATTACCCAAAGAGTGATGAAAATAGTCCATGCCAGAAAGAAATCATAGGCATTGGCTCCCGTCTGATAAATCTGTCCAAATACAGCAAATAAAACTCCTACAAGCGCCGATGCTCCCGTAAGAATAATGTTCCGAATATTATTATTGATTTTCAGAAATAAAGCTAAGCTAGTAGTTGCTATAACTAATGCTTCCGTTAATCCGATTTTTGCAAACTTTGGTAATTCTGCCCAGTTGTAGGCAAAAAAGAAAATAATCCCGGATACAGTAAAACCTATACCAAGGCTTATAAAAATCAGCTTTAAGAATTTTTCCCACGCTGGTTTTTGATTGTAAATATTCTGGTTAAGAATTTCACTGACATCTTTCTCAGACAAATCACTGTATCTGCTGAGAATCTGAATGTCTTCTCGTTGTAATTTTTTCATTTAATTGTGTTAAAATATCTATAGTAGATTATTTCTGCAGTTTTAATAATTAAGATCGCAGAAAATTATTCTCTCAAAATCTTTTCCATTTTTTTTCCTTTCGCTAGCTCATCGATCATTTTATCCAGATACCTGATATTTCTCATCAGTTCATCCTCTATTTCTTCTACACGATAACCACAGATCACGCCTTGTATCAATGATGCATTAGGATTCATCTGAGGAGCTTGTTCAAAAAAAGTTTTAAAATCAGTTCTTTTATCCAGTTGTTTCTGTAAACCCTTTTCATCATATCCGGTAAGCCAGCAGATAATTTCATCTACTTCCTGTTTGGTACGTTCTTTCTTTTCTGCTTTCTGAACATAATGTGGATAAACACTGGCAAAAGCGGTGGTAAATATCTTAGTGTTTTGCATGATTTGCAGCCGTGAATTGAGGTTTTTAGGTTAATTTTTTTAAAACTCCGTCAAGGATTACATTGAATTCTTCAGGCTTCTCAAGCATTGGATAATGCCCCACACCTTTGATTGTTACATAATCATAGTTTTTTAAATACTTACGGTTATTTTCAAGGCTGGTGGGTGATGCGTCAGAATTAATAGCTATTACCGGGATCTGAACCTGTTCTGCAATTCTTTTGAAATCTGTTGCATATAAAGGTTTGAGTACATTGATTGCCTTTTCCGAATCATTTTGAAGAAACTCATGCTGCAATCTTTCTTTTACAGCGTTCGGTGTTTGCTCTGCAAAAAGATATTGAGGAAGAAAGTTTTCTACAGCATATTTAAAATCCCGACGGTAGTGAGTGAACATGATTTCTTCTGCCTGCTCTTTTGTAAAAGACTCATCAAGATCCTTTAATGTGTCTACCAAAACAATGGCTTTTACGTTTGGAATTTTCAATGATGCTTCAAGAACATAAGCTCCTGACATGGAATGTCCCACAAGAATAATTTCCGGAGCATCTACAGCTTCTGCAACTGCTTTAATATCATCTGCATACAAAGCACTTGCCCAGTCTTTTCGTGTAGAATCAGATTTTCCGTGCCCGGCAAGATCCATTTGTATCACACGATAATCATTTTTGAAATAATTTTCCTGGTCTGCCCACCATTCAGCATTGCCAAGCCAGCCGTGTATCAGTATGATTGCTGTATTTCCATTTCCGGATTCCTTATAATGAATTTTCTGTCGATCCGATGATACTGCATATTTTTCCATAGAAATTTATTTTATGATGAGGTTGAATTGGTTTTAAAGAAATCTAAATTACAAAAAGCCTTTGGAAAACGAAGAATATCTTGCTGTAATCCTGATTTTATAAGAAAAAGAGAAGAATCAAATTATACTAAAATGAAAATTATGTTCTTTGATATTCAGTAGAATGATGGTAATTTCTATTGAATTCCGAATAGTTTTATAGTATAATCAAGTAATTGTTTATTTCCATACTCACCATGTCCCGGGACTACAATTTGTACATTCGGATATTCTTTCTTTACTTTTTCAACAGTTGCAGACCATTGTGAAACATTCGCATCACCCAGATAACCTTTGGTCGCTTCAAGCTCTTTTAAAAGGCACCCTCCGAAAAGAATATTCTCACTTGGAAAATAACCTATACTATTATCTTTTGTATGACCTTCACCGAAAAATTTGACGATAACTTTTTCATTACCCACTTTTAAAACAATAGAATCATTAAAACTGTTCTCAGGAACCACGAAATTATTTTCTTTTGCTAAAGAAATAGTTCCGGAATAGGCATAAGAAGGAATTTTTTTGTAGTGAAAAGCCTGTAATCCTCCCAAGCTGTCATCATGAAAATGAGTGGGAATAACAGCATTTATTTTAGAATGAAGATTTTCAGTGATCCAATGAATTAATTCTTCCGAGTTTTGATTATTGGTAGGAGTATCAAAAACAATGGTCTCGTGATTATTCTTAACAATAAGCCCATTGCAGGGAACATTCCCAAAATCATTGGTTTGCTTAAAAGAAGTATGAATATAAGAGTTCTCTGAAATCTGAGTAATAATTAAGTTTTCAGACTTATAAATTTCTTTTGCCTTAAAATTTTCCTTACGCTGAGTACTGCAACTCATTATGGTGAGAGAAAATAAAATGATGAATATATTTTTAATGAATACGATCATTTGCAGGTTGATAACTTTTTTTAATTTGATTTTCAGTAGATTAAATTAATTAAATTCTACAAATGGAGATCGTTATTGGCTTATTTTTTTTCAACCCAATCCATAAATTCTTTAAAAACATCCATCCATTTGTCCTGTGGTTCTTCATTAGGATCTTTGGGAACTGTTTCAAATCCGTGATCATAATCAGAATATGTTTTGAATATAAGATTTTTTTTATGTCTTCTGATAAACTCAGACTTAATCAGGAGAGAGGATTCAACAGGAACTGCCTGATCCTTGGTTCCAATAGCAACGAAAATAGGAACGTTTATTTTTAACAGGTTTTCAACAGCGGGTTCTGAGAATTGATGCCATCTTCTGTACGTATTACCCTGCCAAAATTTATCAATGTCATTAGGGTGAGCTTCTATTTCACTTAATTTTTCGTAAAGACTGTCTAATTTTTTGGCTGCAAGATTTTCATCAATCTTCCCTTTGCTTACTTCTTTCCTGATCATTAAGGCAAAATCATTGTATTGACTGTTACCGCTTCCTGACCAAAAACCAATATGAGTAAGATTTTTGTTCACTGTTCCCAGTTTTGCAACAACATCACTTCCTTCCGAATGCCCAATTGCTACTGTATTTTTAGGAGTCTTTATTTTTTTATTGAGATCATTGATAACATTATCATATTGCCAAACTCTGTAATCAAGAGATTCATTTTCATAAAAACATTTTGAAGGACGGTATTCTTGATTAATCGTTGCAAAGGGAACACATTTTTTGGATACAACAATGAAAGCATAATCTTTTGGAAGCTTCTCAAGATCAAAAGGAATCGTTGAAACTACAGAGACTGATTTATTTTCCTTAGTGATATTAAACATCGGGAAAGCTCCGGATCCATGTATGAATAAAAGTATTCCGGTTGTATTACTGATCTTTTCGGGCGAATATACATAGTAATTAATGGTATCGTTTTTTTTAAGAATTGAGTAGTGCTTAAAATTCTCATAAGAAGGTAAGTTCTGAGAAAAACTCCATTGAAAAATAAATAATAAAATCCCGAATAATATTTTTTTCATCTCATTTTTATTAGCAGAAGAGTAAGAATGGGTGATTTTTTTGTAGAACGAACTTACGAAAAAACAAAATATAAATTTTTAAAATAAGCTTCTGTATAGGAATATTTTAAAATATACTTTGTTAAAGTATTGTCTTTATGAGTAAGTATAATAAAATCGATTAAAAAAGTTATCCACAATCAATTATTCACATTGATTTTTATTTGTTGGAAAACTACTGTGAATAAGTAAATTAATTTAATGTTTTGATTATTAGTGTTTTGTTTGCTATTTTTGAGAGTGTTTAAAAAGTTATCCACATTTTGTTGATAAAGCTGAGATCAATGTGGAAAAGTTATCCACATACTTTTGAACAATTAGGAACGGATATCAATGAAAAACCCCTCTGGAAGAGGGAAATATAGGTTTTATGACGATTTTATTTGCTTTAGAAATTGTGGATAACTATAAACTGTCTATGAATTTTTCATAATTGCTTTTTTCCAAAAGATCTCTCACAGATAACTGGTAAACATCTTTCCAGGAATCGGGACCATTTTTTTCAACATACTTTTCGATAATTCTGAATCCCATCCAGTAATTAATATTTTTCGGAGCATCAGGAAATAATTTTATCTTATCATTCTGAAGCAATGGATTTTTTCCTGAAGTATCAGAAAAGTAAGGTTTTAATTCAGTGTAAAGCTTTTTTTCATTTTTGATAAACCAATCCCAATCTTGTTGAGAAATACTGACCGTTTCATACTTCGGGATTTTTCTGTCAAAGAATTCATATGTAAAATAGCATGCAAATCCTTCGTCAATGGTTTGATTCAGAGCGGTATTTCTATTGGGGTCAGCATTCCTGAAATGTTCATAAACCATATGATTCAGTTCATGAGGAAGTCCTTTTTCAATTGTATACAGAAGATCGGCACCTTTATAATTCAGTTCCAAAGCAAACTGATCATTATTACATCCTCCGAAAATAATTCCTGTGATGGGCGTAAAGATCAAACTTATTTTTGCTGTAGGCTTATAGGGAACCAGTTTGTTGAATTTAGTCAGGGTTTGTTTAAGCTGTTTTTTAAGATCAATACTTAAAACGGTATTGGCTTTATTTTCAAAATCCTGCTTATTTTTTTCATACAGACTTTTATTCCATGTAATCATACCTTTAGGATTGTTGAAAAGATGAGCATTTTCATCACCGAAAATTACCCCATAGCAGCTGTCCCATAGTTTTTTATGAGGCAGATAAACATTTTTAACAATCCTTGTTGAGTCGTATTGAGTGTCTCTATTGGCAAGCAGCTGATGCTTGAAAAGGTTTTTAATAACAATATTTTCAACTTTTACACTGTCAGGCACCTTTTCTAGTCTGTTGTAATCAAAATTTTTATCAACATTAGATGCTGTTTTCCTCGTTGAGCAGGAAAGAATCATGAACGGTAATAAAAACGGAATAATTTTTTTCATTGAAATAATATGCAGTTGTAAAATATCTATTGTATTGGTGTTAATGCCTTTGAATTCTTCAATAATACCATATATTGAAAATAATCCAGAGTGTTGGTTTTCTCTTGTGGTGTAAAACTTTCTCCAAACATTCTGGATTTAATAGAAATCAGTTTATCTGAATTTTGATAAGGCGAATCTTTAGAATTTAGTTTGAATAAAGTCATGGAGTTCGGTTGCGTTAATTCTTTAAAATCATTAATTCCTTTTACCAGCATAAAGGGTCCATCAGCATTGATCCAGTCTATTTTTTGATCCTCAGGAGTAGGGAACTGTGGATTTTTCGGAAGATACATTTCGCTGTCTAAAGTATAGCTTACAATGCTGGATGTTTTGAATCCTGAATTTTTAAGTCTTTCGGCAAAAGGTTTTCCATCTTTTTTTATAGCATGTTGAAGAACATGATAAAACCCGAAAAGTCCATAAAATTTTTCGTTTCCAATATTTAGTTTTTTTACTGAGTTTTTAAAATTAACAATCATTGCCGAATCTCTGGAGATCTTATGGGAATTATCATTGAAATCTGTGTCAACGCCAATCACTGATATTTTTAAAGAATCTTTTAATGTCTGATTGTAATCATAAATGTCATTCCATTTTTCCAATAGCTCTTTACTGGATTGCTGAGGAATTCTTTTCTGAATAGCGATTACTACTTCTTTAAGCAGATTTTGATCTTTTGTGCTGCCATGAAGAAAAAGATTAAGTTTATGAGAATTCGCACTATCTATTTCAGCAATATAATATCTGATTCCTGCCTTTTGGTTCAAAAATTTCAGAAAATACTGATCCAGCTTTTGATTGTCGGCATATCCATGAACTTCACCTAAAAGTATAACCTGAGAATTGTAAAAATCACTGTCAAATAATTTACCGTCTATTTTATCCGTAAGCTGTACGTTATTTTTACTGAGATAATCTGTAAATGCAGAGTCTTTGCCTCCTATAAAAATTTTATTGCTTATGAATACATAGAGGATTGATATTAAGATAGCAGTAACAGCAAAAAGTACAACGTACTTTAAGAATTTTAAGATTTTTTTCATGGTTGATTTTTGAACGAAAATATGCGAAAAAAAATAAATAGAGAAGGAAATAAATATTTTTTTCTACGATATATTCAAAGTAATCTTAAGTAAAACGATTGATAATATTTTTTGCAGCCTTCATGATCTATATTGAACGAAATTCTTTTTAGATCTTATTCCTTATCCTTATAAATATTCCAATAGTTGAAATCCGTCATTGGAGCATCGGTTATGCCTACATTTCTTCCTATCGTTACAATTTGTCCTCTGTGATAAGTTCCGTGAAGAATCACATGCTGGATGTATTCATATTTTGAGAAATCACACTGAAACCATTGGGATTCAATCTTGACATTTTTTGAAAGCTCTTCTTCGGATAAACCTTCCACATAATCCACCAATTTTTGTGAATTGTTTTTGATGTTTCTAAAAACTTCTTCCTTACTTGTTTCAGCAGTTGTTTTTGCAAAATCAAAGTTATTGTTTTCAGAAATATGGCTCCACCAATATTCCTGTGTCTGCCAGATATGATGCAGAGTTATTAAAATGGTAGGGAAGCTGGAAATTGTTTCCTGGTTAAGCTGTTCATCAGATTTTGTGGATAACCAGTCAATGTATTTATTCACAACCCAATTATTGTATTGAACAGTTTTGGTGATTAATGCTTTTAGGCTCATAATATTAATATTTATTGGTTTCAATGGTGATTTTGGATTATATAAAAGTAAGAAAAATATTAACCCAAAGTTTCAAATCAAAAAAACCGCTCGAAAAGAACGGTTTTTAATTTTTTAGTATTAAATATTATAGAACAGATTTTTTTATGCTGTATTGAGGGATCATTTTATTGGTCATATCAAATACAATATCATACATACCATCTTCTTCTATCTGGAAATCGTAGGCTTCAATGGCAATGCTTTTACCATCGTTATTCAATCCAAAATTATAGCCCCAGCGATTATCACATCTGAATTTGAACCCACCTTTTTTCATTTTATAATTTTTAAGAAAATAGACGTTTGGTTTTTGGGTATCTGTCTGTAACGGAATATCGGTTTCTCCCCATCCCGCAGGAGTCGCATCGCCGATAATTCCCCATACAGGAGTCGTATTCGTTTTTTTACCGGTCTTTACACTGCCATCAAAGAAATGAATGGTAATGTTTTCAATTTTTCCCGTTTTGTCAGGCTGAAATGTAAAAGTGAACTTTTCACTAAATTGAAGTTTTGTATTGGTAATCGGAAGCAAAGGAAGTCTTGCATAATTTCCTCCATTTAAAATAATCTGTCCGTCTATGATATTGATATAATATTTTGTGCCATCAGCAATATAAGTTCCTTCCAGCTTTTTCAGTTCCTGTAGATTAATATTTTTGTTAGTAGGAATGCTATAAGGTCTGTTGTATAGTATATCTTCAATCTGTGGAACAATCATTTCTGTGAATGATAAGTTGTAATTTGATTGTACAATAACACAAATGTCATCTTCAGGAATTCTGTAATATCTGCTTCGGTAACCAGGTCCGCCACCATCATGTCCAATTCTTTTTTTACCATTTATGATCGAAGTATCACAACCGAATCCATAATGATCATTAAGGTAAGGAGTGATCATTTTCTCAACAGTTTCTTTTTTCAGGATTTTATAGTTTTTAAAAGCTTCGTTAAATTTAAAAATATCGCCAACGGTAGAGTACATAGCTCCTGCCGCAAAAGGGTGATCTGTTTTGAAACGTAAAGCTTCGTTGGACATTTTATCTGATAAAAACTCATATCCCAAAGCTTTATTTTCATCAGTAACTTCATTGAAATGAAAACCACTGTTATTCATCTGTAAAGGCTTGAGAATGTAATTTTCAATAGCTTTATCATAGTCTGTTCCCGTTACTTTTTTTATGATATGTCCAAGAATATAGTATCCGGAATTGGAATAGTTCCATTGGGTTCCCGGTGAGAAATCTAATGGCTTTGAAGCAAGATATTTCATCAGTATTTCTTCATTTACTGTATTTTCTGAGGAGGTTTCATCGGGAATTCCGGAGGTATGAGAAAGAAGATTGGCAATGGTAATGTTGTCTCCTTTAGGAAAAGTAGGGTAGTATTTGGACAGTTTATCATTTAAAGATAATTTTCCTTCTTCTTCCAGTTTCAGAATAACAGTTGCAGTAAACATTTTGGTGGTGGAGAAAACACGGTAAAGACTGTTGTTTGTATTTTTGTCTTTTTTGGGACCGTTTCTGTAGCCGTAACCTTTCTCGAAGATAATTTTTCCTTTTTCTGCAACAAGAACAGATCCGCTGAAGCCGCCCATTTTGTCATAAGCATTGAATAATTGTTCAAGCTGTTTAGCCTTTTGTGAAAAAACAGGCTGAGCTGCCAATAGTAAAATAAGGCATGCTAAAATAGATTTCATGTATTTTTTTATTATAAGACAGTTGTAAGAGAAGGTCTATTACATCTGTTTAATACAATTTAGCCATTCAGCCGATCTTTTTATTCAACTATGATATAGGATTGCCTGTTGATTTAAGATAAATCATTATTTACTTTTTACATTTAAGCTGAAAAACATTTCCTTCCGGATCTATTCCGTCACATAACCAGAAATCATACCCCTCAAAAGTTTTGATTTCTCTCATCTGAACATTTTTTGAGAGTAATTCATTTCTTGCTGATTCAATATCTGTATCTATTTGAAAAACGAGCTTTGTATTATTGTCAAACTGATGTCCTTCTGCCATTTTTTCAAGATATTGTTCTCCAATTTTATGAAGTCCAATATTTATAGATCCTGTATTCATCAGAATCCATACATTATCTTCTTCGAGTACTTTTAAGTTAAAATTTTCAACATAAAAATACTTCAATACATTGATATTTTGAACATAGAGGATAATGGAGTCAAATTTTATATTCATTTCAGAGGAATAATTGGTTGATAAATAAGTTGTACCACGCCGGATTTGAATACATTTGTTTCAACCAGTTTTAAATTTAACCTTTCTTTTAAATCTTCAAAAAGAGGTTTGCCACTCCCTAATGCAATCGGATGTACAGATATTCTGTAAACATCAATCAGATTATTATCAATAAAAGTTTTGATAAGACCTGCTCCGCCATACAGCCAGATATCTTTTCCACTCTGTTTTTTGATTTCCGAAACTTTTTCCACAAGCTCAGAATGGATGAATGTTGCCTTCTCATCTTCCCGGTTTTGGCTTGAAAATACATATTTCTTCTTTGCATGAATGGTTTTCCAGAATTCCAATTCTTCCGGAGCTGCATTTTCAGTAGGTTCATAATTTCCCCATGCATCATAGCTTACTCTTCCATAGAAAATAGTATCAATTTCGGATATAAAACCATCAAAATTCATATCATCATCCATAATGCACCAATCAATTTCTCCGTTGGGTCCTTCAATAAATCCATCTAGGGTGGTTGCAAGATCTAATATGATTTTTTTCATGTTTAATAGTTAGTGATGAAGTTAATTTGTCTTTAAAATTCTGAAGAAAGTTAAGTATATTTTATGGTGGAAAAAAGAATTTATTGAGGTGCTGTAATTCCTATGATCACTCCAAAGTTTCCATCTTTCTGAATCCAGTTTTTTTCAGGAAGATAAGTTCTTGAAACAAATCCATCAAGATATAAAGCATTTTTACAGCCCATTTCTTTGAAGAGTTGCGCAAGGTTGTGAAAATTAATTTCCTTTTTAGACATCGCGAAAATAACGTCTCCATTTTCTGAAATTCCGACACCGTTTCTGATATTCAGATTTTTAGAGTCTTCTTTAAATATTGGATTTATTTTACCATTGATCAGCAGCATCGGACCGGATTGGGTAGCATATCTGGTCGCTGTATTTTGTTTGTATTTTTTTGTTTCTACAATCCCAGCCTGGTTGTCTTTGGTAATATAAAAAATTCCATTGGGAGGCAGATAGAAATTTCCGGAACCGTTGAGAGTATCTATTGATTTGAGGATTTTAAAATTTTCAATATAAAGTCCTTTCGGGGAGTTGTCCGGTTCAAACATTCCTCCGTTCATGGCAAATATTAATTTTTCATTGCCGGATTCTACTTCATTTTTTAAATGTTCGATACTTTTCAGAGTTTCATTTCTATTATTTTTCCAGTAGAATTTTATGTTTTGTGTTTTAGGATTTACCTGATAGATTACAAAATGATCATCATGCTTTATTTTTTCTTTACAGCCTGTGCAGAGAACGAGTAGGAGAATGAGAAGAAAAGCATGTGTTTTAAACATATGAAATAAAATATATATTTAGTAATCCACTATAATATCATCCAGGTTTTCAATTACGAAAAGAAAATTTTCAATATATTCTTCATTAGGTGGTGTTTCATACTCTTTTTTCAGTTGAGCAATTTCTTTTTTTGACATTCCACGGGTGTTTTCTCTGGATAGATCCGATTTTTTACTGTCATTCCAGTCTTCAAGATATTTTTTAACATCGGCTTTATACTTTTCAGTCTTTTTATAGGCTTCAAACTGATCAACTTTAAACCTTATAAAACCATCCTGATCCAGCTCTTTATCCTTTACAATCTTATCGCGCTGAACGGTTATTACCTGATATTTATCATATAAAGATGAGTAACCGAAATCCGCAGATTGAATCAGTTTTCCTTGTGGAATGATCAATACTCCAGAATAATTGAGTTCTATTTTTTTGTCACCGAATGTTTTTTTGAAAACAGAAATATATTCGTATTTATCTGAATTTACATCTAGAATCTTAATATCTACTACACTCAGGATATTATTTTCAATTTTAAATGTCGCGATATAGCCTCGGTGATTTGAGCTTGTACCTATCGTTATTACTTCATTTATTCCTTCTTTTAAGTCTTTATTTCCATAAACGGGATGTTCATCCGGATGCTCATCAAAATATTTTTCGAGAGGATTATTTAATAATTTGTATTCTTTATTGTTAATAATGATTCTGTCCGGTACCTGCCCTGTAGCAAGGATTTTTATAATTGAAAAAGTGAAAAAAATAAAAAATAATCTGAGTTTCATCGTGGAAAATTGAATGATAAAAGTAAGTAAAATATGATCCAGAAATTATATATTTCCTTCGGAATTATAGTTAAATATTTTTCTTTTAAATAGTATCAAAATGATAATTAAAAATATTAAAATAATAATTGCAGAATATACAGTTACTTTTAATTTTTTATTCTCATCATTGATTTTTGAAATTTCTTTTCTCAATTTTTTATTGGTATGAGTAAGTGAATGAAAATCTTTATCAATAATTTCAACGATCTCTGTTGGAGTATTTTGATCCTGTAATTGTTTAAGGTGATCATTGCTTAATTTTTGCAGTTCTTTTAAGTCATCTGGAGAAACTTCCTGAAGTTTTTTTTGAACAAAACAGTGATCAGAGTATAGAAAATCTGTGTCTTTTTGAGAATATGCAAATATCAGGTATTTTCCTTTTTCTTTGAACTGAACATGGCAAGAGTTAAGCGGAGAGCCTATTAAAGTTGCATTTTCTGTATAAAAATCATCTGGATAATCAGATTTATAGATGGTGTTAATTTTTACTTTGCTTAATATATTTTGAGAAGTTTTGAATCCGGACGGAACTTCAGTTATATCATAGATTTCGCCGATAAAAACAAACGTAGCATTTTTAAAAGAACTTTTTAAAGTGGGCTCACCATCACACTTACAGGCTAAAATATGTAATGGAAAAAGAAGAGATAATAGGAAAAAAATAAATTTCATTGATATTGATTGAATTTTTGAAAATTAAGCACAGAACTTTGGACTTTGAATGAATTATAAATCATCCTCAGCTGCCCAGCTACTAAAAGCAACATCTGCTTCTCCAATTTCAATCACTTTATTTTTATGAGTCATTATTCCAAGCCCGTGTTCACAATCCCATGAGCATGAAAAGCTGATACCAATATACGGGTGATTATTTTTAATTATTGAAGTAATATAAAAACCGTTTGGAGATAAGAGAGTAGCAAAACCTTGAATGTTATTTAAATCCGGCATAAAATCAACTTTGTCTTCTTCCGGATAATTATATATTTTTTGTAATTCAGGATATTTTTTTAACAGTTCAGATAAGATGTTTTCTAAGATCATCTTTTGATTTATTTGTAAATAATCAAATCCATTGTGTTGTTCCCGTGTTGGTTCATCTGTGTATTCATCATTTTCATCCCAAATTTCATAGTCAAATTCGTCGTTGTCTTCATTGAAAAAAGATTGCCAGTATTCTAATTTCAATGGAGTATAATCCGCGGATTCATATTCCTGAATTTCTTTGTGGGATAGATCTCTTGGGTGTTCAAGATGTCTGTTGAAAAATTCATAGCAGAACGAATCCTGAGAAAAAATATAATCTGCGTTTTCAGTATAACATAGATTGAAATATTCGAGTGCTTTTTCTTCATTACCACATTCCAGGCAACATTTTCCGGCATAGTAATGACGGAAATAGGAAGGGGTATTTCTGGAAGCATTGTGAAGATTTAAAATGTCTAGCCACCGCATCATATTGCTGAAATCCTTTTTCCACATATATTCGTGAATCATTCTGCTGCTGATTATATATGCCGAATAATTTTCATATTTTTCTTCATCAGCTTCAGCCCATTTTTTCTCAATAAAATCAATAATTTCCTCCTTGGTAATTTGCGAGGTTTTCAACATGGATTTTTCTAAAAATATATTGATATCATTAATGATTTTTTCTGCGTCTGACATTATCGGTTTATTTTAATTATTATCAGAATTTATCTGGATTTGTTTTCATACTTTTTAAATAGGGCATCATCATAAGGAATATACATTGACAAATCTTTTGCTTCCCATTCTCCACCTTCAGAGGTCTGATAAAAATCATAAGAGTTATCAAGGAAATTCTCTCCGTCCGGAGCCTCTTGCCAATCATTTTTTTCTCTATTGTACAGAAGGATCATACAGCTTACACAACTATAGTTTTCTCCTTTATCAGGGTTCTCGTAGCATTTTCCGATCTTGATGCTTAATTTTTGATTGATGATAACATCGGTCAATCGTCTTTGTGTTAATTTGATCAGAGCAATTTGAGCATCTTCATCATCCGGACTCTTTCTTGCCGGGACTAAATTTTCAAAATGAGCATTTTCAATTTTCTTTAATTCCTCTTTTTTCGTATTTCCGGTTAATAGATCAATATTATAAGGATGGAAATCTGGAACCGATTCTACTACAACTGTCTGGTTTGTTCCGGAAGGGTTTTCTGCCAGAATTTTTTGATTGGTTTCATAGTTTTTCCAGTCTTCTTCATTGTATGTAATGTACTGTTGTATTTTGTATAGAAGGTTTTCCCTGTCATTCAGCCAGATAAAGTTACTTGCGATAAGAAATATGATAATAATTCCAAGGGTAATACTTATGGTTTTTAGAATTTTTTTTATGTTCATGGTCTTTAAATTTTAATGGTTTTGATGTGTCAATTTTAAGAATTTTGTGCAAAACCATACTGTATTGCAGTTTTGAGAACTTCAATATGAATATCTTTCAATGCCTTAAATTTAATACAATATCCTGTCACTTTAGCCTTGCCTATTTTTTCTCCGAATGCCTGTGCTAAATAAGTTTTATCATCAATACCCATAATATACACAGAAATTCCTGTTGTATTGGCGCTTATTCCAATGCGATAAAATTCCTTAGTAGTTCCGTCAGTATATGAAATAGTATAAGCTCCGTATCCGATATTAGGGTTGGAAACAATCTTACCTTCACTGTTTTTTCCATCCAGAAACCAGAGTTTGCAGTTCGGCATAAGTTCCAGAATGTTATGATGAAGTTCCATCATATCATTACGTTTTGGCTCTGGTTGGCTATTGATATATTCTTTGATTTGGTCTTGAATGGTCATAATTTTTAGATCACTATAACTGTTATATTAATTACTCAATAAGTATTTATTTGACTTAATGACGTATTGAAAAATACTATTTTTTATTATTCATAATAACTTTAATTGCATCAGAAATTTCAAATAGCTTTCCGTGATAATTATTTCCCAGCAGAATAATGGTCAGCTTTTCGTCCAGATCAGAAACCAAAAGAGCTTCATAGTTTCCGGCTCTTCCATCATGTATATGCTCAACCAATTTTTTGTTTTTAAATTTTGCTTCCCCCATAGATGATTGAGTTTCCGGGAGATTAAATTGCTGTCCCAGTTCAAATAAAGAAATTTCGGTCATTATTTTATTTGAATGAAGGCATTTTGTCCATTTTAATAAATCTGTAGTCGTTAAATAAGTTCCTCCGGTAATAGGCAGATCAGCTTTGTCTGGCACTAAATCAATATTAAATCCTTTAGCCATATTTTGCTCATTCTCAAAAGGAGTCATCATAGAAGAAGTCATGTGACAAGGCTTGAAAATAAATTTTTCTGCATATTGATTAAAGGGAATTCCTGTTAATCGTTCAACGATAAAATGACGTAGAAATATATTATTATTGTTATAACCGTAATCCGTTCCAGGTTTGAATTCCAGGGAATCTACAAGCAATAAACCATCGAAAAGATCTTTATCATTTTTAATTTTTTTCCAGTTTACATCGGGAATACCGCTTGTGTATTGCAATAAATCTTTTACGGTAACATCATTTGCCCATTTGGGTAATTCCGGAATATATTTAGAAACATGATCTTCTGTTTTCAATTTTCCCTGCTCCTGTAATTGTAATATAGCAGCAGCACTAAATTCTTTTGTGATCGAACCTATATTAAACCTGTCTTCACCCGTCAGTCTCTTTGTTTTTGTAGCATCCGTAAAACCAAAAGAAGCATTATAAATGATCTTATTATCTTTTGAAACTAAAACATTTCCGTTAAAAGTTCCGCTTTGGCTGAACTGTTTCATTAAAGAATCAATTTGTACAGCTTTTTTTGTTTGGGAAAATAGCAGATTAGAAAGAAGAAGGAAAGAGGTGAAAAGTAAAAACAGTTGTTTACAATAATTCTGCATATTTATTTTGTGCCTGTTAGTTATAAGTTTATTGACTATCTGAAGTCAGTGATTTTTTATAAAAAACTTCATTGTTCATTATAAATTTATCCTGCTTTAGATGTTTGTAAAAATAGAGTAAAATATCTTTAGATGTTAGGAAAAAAATAAACCGCCCTGAAAACAGAACGGTTTTGCATAAAAGCTATTTTTCAGCCATTATTTTATCTTTCTCCTTTTGGAATTCCTCTTCAGATAAAACTCCTGAATCTTTGAGTTCCTTGATTTTTTTCAGTCGGTCATATTTTGTTTCTGAATTTATATGTTGAGATTTTTCTTTAGGTAAAAATTCATCGGGAACAATTACTTCGCCTGATCTGATTGCATTTTCCAGATCTACTTCATAGTTCATGAGACCGCTTCCGATTTTAGCATAGTACACGAAGCCATTTTTTTTGTTTCCTCTCGGCATTATTTTTTTCACTTTAAATGTCAGCCCGGAATTACTTCTTTTAAAAGAATTTGCCTGATTCGCAAGACCTTGATAGCCTGTGGTTGAAGAATAATTGAATAACGAAGAAGCATTGGTTCTGATAAATTTAAAATCTCCATCATTCATAGAACCTGTCCCGATTTTCAGATCCAAACCTTCATACACTTTAAAACCCGTTGAAGTAACGAGTGTATCATTTTCAAATATTGGAGCTGTTTGAGAATAAGAAATTCCAAAAATTAAAAGCGTAAAAATTAATAGTACTTGTTTCATTGTTTTATTTTTAATAATCAAAAATTGAAAACCAAAAGTAAAACGAATGATAGATGATACCTTACGGGAACCCTTATCTGTAGGGAATTTATACTACTATCTTTAATAAATGAAAGCCGCTCTGTTTTCCAGAACGGCTTTTGTTTTTATAATTGATAAGGTTGTGATTGATGGAGATGTGGAATAAGAAAATTAATCCAATAAATTATTCTGATGTAAACTGTCAAAGATTATTTTATCAACTTCAGATACCTTGTCTTTGTCTGAATAGTTAAGCCATTTCATTTCTTCAATTTCAGAGCTGGCTTTTAATTCTCCGGAATATTCTCCAGAATAGCAAGTCATTTTTACAATAATGCCCTCTTCATGTCCGTGAGCTTGAGCTTCAAAAGTTCCGATATAATGCAATGTTTTGCCGTCGATAATTACATTTAATTCTTCCCATATTTCACGAACTAGAGCCTGTTCATCGGTTTCTCCAGTCTCTCTTTTACCTCCGGGAATATAATATTTCTCTTTTCCGTAGCTTTTTGTGGAGAGAATAGATTTATCTTTTAGCTCGATCCAGGCGAGTTTGTCAATGATTGTTTTGTTGTGCATTTTTAGCGATAATATTTGATGTCGTTCTATAATGAATTTTAATATAAAGGTTCTCCATTGAGATCAGTTGTCAGTACTTCACTCATATAATCGAAAAACGGACGCATAGCCAAAAGAGTTTGTAAAGCTTCCTTTTGAAAGCTGTCTGAGAAAACCTCTTTATCAGTAAATTTTCGCATCACGACGAATTGTTTTTTTCTGATTAAATCTATTGCAGGATGGTTTTTCTCAAAGCCTCGCGGAGCTGTTTTTACCGAATCGCCCTGTAGCTCTCCGAAATATTTTACAAAAGTTTTATCAGAAATAATTTTTTCAATTTCTGTAGTACTGATTTCAAATTCTTTACGGATACGAAGTAAATCTTTTGCCTCAGGTCCCCAAAAGCCACCACCTACAAAGCTGTTGCCGGGTTCCAGCTGAATATAATATCCACCTCTCAACATGGGTTTTGAACGGGAATATCCGACACCGAAATTGGTTTTATAAGGTGTTTGATCTTTTGAGAAACGAACATCTCTGTAAATTCTGAAAATATGAATTCCTTTGAGTTGATCATATTCCTGAAGTTCATTATAGATCTGATTGAAAAGAGTTTTGTTTTCTTTTACAACTGAATCATACTCTGATTTGTGTTTGGAAAACCATTCCCGATTGTTATTTTCTTTTAATTGGTTGAGAAATTCAAATGCTTTTTTCATGTGGGTAAGGATTTTTGACGCTTTTCTGTGTGATCAGGTTGTTGTCCGAGGTCAGATTATTTTTTATTTGATAAGTAAAATGCTATTAAATTGGGATCAGTTTCATCAATAAATGTCGTTTTCTCAAAATGAAATTTTTCAAGAAGCTGGGTTGAACTTAGATTATCTTTATGGGTAAAAGCCTCAATTGTTTGAATTTCAAGAGTCTGAAAAGTAAAATCAAGAATTTTTTTTAATGCTTCATTCATGATTCCCTGTTGCTGATAATCGGGTAAAAGCTCGTATCCAATTTCACATGTTTTAAGGTCGTCTGAAAAATTAAAAAGACAAATGGTTCCAACAAGTTTTTTATTATCAGAGATTGTAATGCCCCAATAAAGTCCTTTATTATTTTTGAAACCCTCATTCACTTTTTGAATAAAGGTTAATGCTTCATCTGTAGTTTCGGTGAGTGAGCGACCAAGATATTTATTCACATTTACATCAGATCTGAGGGAGAATATTTCTTGAACATCACTTTGTGACGGCTGACGAAGCGTCAATCGTTCAGTTGTCAATATTGGAAAAGTGGTTAAGATCTTATTGAACATTTTATACTTTTGTTTTTGCGTCTAATAGCTTTATTAAAATTTATTTTTTTATACGTCTTTTTCTTTCCAAAGTAAAATTTCCGTGGCGCTTAATCTTTTATAGTTGTAATTTATTTCATTCCAGAAATTAAGTAGTTCCTCTTGTTGGTTTTTATCTTTCAAAACAACTATGATATGGTCTTTTATATCGTAATCCTGAGAGTAATACATATCAAAATCAACATACCCCCAGCCGTTCGTTATAATTTGGCATAATCTGTCAACATCATCAGTATTCACATACTTTCTTCTTAAAATTCCGGCTTTAATGCTTTCATAAGTATTGATGATTGTATATTCAGCAAACAGATTATCGGGTAAATGTTTGTAATAATGCTCATTGTTTGATCCGGAGCCTAAAACCGTATAATTTTTCAGGTTTTTATCATACACAACGGGTCCTACTCCTATCAACATTCCTCGTTCATCATCTTTATCATACTTTTTATGCTTCCAAAAAATAAAGGTATAAGGTTCTGTATCATAATATTTAAAGATGGTATAATTTGGATTTATTTCCTCTTCTATTATTTTTTGTACTAAAGCTTCGTCTATCATATTAGGGGGATTTATTTGCTCAAAAGTCTCTCTATCTTGTATGGTGGAATTGGTATGAATGTTTAGGCGTTTCTATCTTATAATCCTTACCTGCTGTAACACTCCTTTTTCATTTTTATAACTGAAAATGTAGGTTCCCTTTGGCACACTTGATAAATCTATGGTTTTATTATAATAGGCAACACCATTGATGATATGTTTCCTGTCTGTTGGGTAAATCGTATATTCAAATTGATTGCTGTTGTTTTTATTACTGATAACAAAACCGTCTCTATTGGCACTGGTGTAGACTCTTGTTTTACTTTCATGATCGTCATTGGTTGCTGTTGAAGAAAGTACACTTTCATTAATATCGGCTACTTGAATGCTTTTAATGGATGATTTAAGTAGAGATGTTGTACTTCCGCCGATGATGTATAGTTTATCGTCATATACTTCTGCTGCAGCGTGCCTTCTGGGAATCATATTGGATGATAGCTGATGTACTTTATTGGTTGTTGTATCAAAATAGGCTAGAAAAGTTTGATTATTATAACCCCCTATAATAAAAATCTTATTACCGGATACAGCTAATGAGTGTCCGGATATCCCGGAAGGCATGATATACTTATCGGTCCAAAGATTAGTCTTGAGGTCAAAAACATTGATCAGACGGGATGAAGTACCATTAAAACCACCAATTACATATAGCTTATCATTTACGATTTTACCCTTTGTTTCTCTGGCTGTAGGCATATCCGGTAAGGGATTCCATGTATTGGATGCGATGTCGTAATACTGAAATTTATCAGAAAATACTGTGGTTGCCGCACCGTTTAGCCCGCTGCCACCAAACACGTATATTTTGCCATTATAGATTGCAGAGCCTGCATTTCCTGTATAGGAACGATTAGTAGCGCCCTTCGTTATTTGATTGGTTGCAAGGTCCAGAATTTCAAGATGGCTATTTCCCCATCCATTAAAAATATAAATTTTATTATCGTAAGCTTCCGAATTAGCAAATCTTTTGGGAAGGAGGGTAGAATTGAGAATACTCCAGCTATTATCAGCAATATTATATTTTTCAATATATTTTGCATTACTGCTGTTTTCCTGATACCCGTTGCTCACATAGATATTATCGTTCACTATTACACTGATTGTGCCTCCTCTGCCTGCAGACATATTAGCGAGATTTTGAAACTTAAGGGTTTGTGCATGGGTGAATAATGAACCCAAAAATGAAAGGAATAATAATTTTGTTTTCAATGGTGTGGATTTTAGTTTAAATTGTGATGAGGAAATAGTGGTTTAAAGATAGGAAAAAGCTGACGAGATATTTTTTGCGAAAAATTGTTTCTGAGGTTGTGGTAAAGTAGGATAATAGAAATTTACATCAATAGAGAATATCTGCATCTGAACTGATAAGAAAGATCGCTTCAGAAAATGTATCTGCAATCCACTCATGTGTATCACCACTATTTTTAAATACTCCATGTTTTCCCTTCACAAAACCGAACTGAATTGCATTGATCAGATAATCTGCAAATACAATGAAACTTTTGTCATTTTCATGATGGTATTCTTCCAGTATTCTTGCTAATGGCCAGATAGAAAACATATTTTTGGTCCAGCCCCAATCTACGAAGCCATCAAGTTGCAAATAAAATTCTTTAAAATCATTCGGAAACTGAAACTCAATAATTTCTTCTGTTGTTTTAATGAGTTCGGGGGTGGCAGGTGGGCTCAGTTTTATATTTTCACTTGTCCATGTCTCTTTGATTTTATCGATCCGGAGATGTATCATACTAAATACGGTTTATCTATTGCTTTGATCTCAGTTTATAAAGGTATAAAATTCCTGTTGCTCTTGGCTATCCAATATATTTTAACTTACTAAAGTAAGGACTATCTAGTGGTATCCTTTTATTTTTTGCAAAATAATAGCATTATTCTTATTTGTATTCTTTTCAATGAGAAGATCTAAAATCTCTCCATATAATGCTTGTTGCTTTTCATTGGGAGAATTCATAGGATTGATTTGAACTAATTTTCCGTCGGAATATAAAATAATAATGTTTGTTGACATGCCATCTATTCCTGGTTTTAAATCTTTATCATTAAAATCTTCTGACTGGAAAGAATCTGAAATTCGCTGAATTCTTTCAATATCATTTTGTGACAGGTTAATTTTGAAGGGCTGAAGTTCTGGTCTTTCATCGATATATTTCAGGTATTCCTTTTTTTCTTCGATACTCCGTTTTTCACCATTTTCTTTTAATGGTGGAGGAGGAGGAGGTGGACTATAGGAAACGGGATTATAAAAAATCAAATACTTTTCATTAAAATTTAAGATGATTTCAGCAGGAAGATGAAATGTAGGATAGTATCCGATTTTTATCAGAACAGGTTTAGGTTTTTCAGATTTATGGTCATTATTTTTCTTACCACAGGAAAGTAGAAGTGCAAGACAACATAATAGCAGAGTAAAGTTTTTCATGGTTTTCAAATGTAGACAGGTGATTTTCAAATTTGAATTTATATTATAGTATTTGAATTGATGAATTACGATTCATTATTCTATATTAATTTTTGCTTCAGATCTTCAGTGATCAAGTTGTTTCCTATCAAATAAGTACCTATTATTTTCAAAAATTTCTTGGACGCCTTTAAATAATCTTTATCAGGTAAAGAATTATCAGTTGTTTCTAAATAGGTTTTTGCTTTATGAACAAAAACTCCTGTACTTTGAAATGCTTTGCTGATAAATAATGTTCCAACCATAGAAATATAGGATACAAATTCGTATTGAACATGATCTGTTTCCAGGTATTGAGGTGGAAGTTTTTTATTCATCCATTGAAAATAGGAAATGATGCCAATGTCTTTCAAATATTTTTCCTTTTCTATGACAAACCAGTCATCTACCACTTCACCATTCCAATTTGTATCAAGTTCATAGTAGCCAATAGGTTCTAAATTATCATGATAAATATCATTTTTCACGTAGAATCCTATACTTGTTCGGATAATGGGATCATGGTCTCTATTATCTATCAGATATTTATAACCATCAAATTGGTAGGTAATTTCATGAGGTTCAAATCCTCCGATAAGTTCTTCAGGAGTCTCTGAGAGTATTTGATGAAGAGAGTCAAATGCAATCTTTTTTAGATCAAACTTTTGAACTCTTTCGGTGAGTAAAGTTTCAAGTTCCTGAGCGGTCATAATATGGTTATTAATCCTCAAATCTACGAATTATAAAGATGTTCTCAGCTATAAGAAATAAGGAGCATTTGCGTAAAGTAGGAAGCTTTGGTGGAGTAGTATTTCCTTTTCTTCGGATGATGATCTTTTGATCAGTCTATCAGTATTTATCTCACCTTGATCTGCTTTTTCAGGTAGGATTACCCCCTTACCTAAGGGGGGAGAGGGGGTTGCATAAGGGGGGGTACCCGGTTGGTTAATGGGGTATAGGTAGTTCCGAAGGGGGGACATCCCCTTAGGTAAATAGCTCTAGGGAATTATAGAAGGGTGTAGAGAGGGTTGTATAAGGGGGTATACCCAGTTATTCAACGGTCTGAAGGGAGTTTTTAAGGGTGTGTATCCCCTTAGGTAAGGGGTTCTAGGTGGTTATGAAAGTGTCTTTAGCCCCTTTGCGAAGGGGCTAAAGACGGGTATTAAAGTAACTGGATGCGGTATAGAAGAGGATAAGAGCGGTTTTTTACTCTGATGTTTGAAATTTATGGCTGTGGATTTTATTTTTTTGCGGGTAAAATTTCCCGACTTTGCGGAGCGGGCTTTATATTTTTCCTTTCGATAATAAGGTATGCGGCATCCAGCATTTTGGTGAGATGTATGTATGGGCTTATCATATTCCTTTCCGGTAGATTGTCATAGATGCCGAGTGAGAAATAAACCATTCCGGAAATGAAATAATCAAATTCTTTGATGCTGTATTCCCTGAATGCTTTTTTAAACACCAACATAGGATTTTGATATTCTTTCTCAGAAAGCAAGCCAAGAACCAATGGAGAGACATCTTCCCACTGAGTATTGACCACCAATTTCTTTTCCTTCAACATGATAAAGTAGCCTGCACGGATGAATGAACGCATCGCCTGATGAAAATGATAAATGACGGACGGATCTTCTTTTATCCAGCTATTTCTTTTTACAGCATAGTTCATAATGGTGTTTAACAGCTCTTTGGTTGCAGCGAGATCATTGAGCTGAAAAAATGTTTCCATTAGCTGTACGCCGGAATGCTTCTTGGGACTTTTCCCCAAGGTGGATTGAAAGTCTGTTCTGATTTTTTTCATGAGTGTGTATTTTTTGTTGTATGATTTTACTCAGCAATAAAGAGGTAAGTTCTGAAATGTCTGAACTTCCTGTCTATACAAGCCGAATGAATAGGATAGAATTTGTGTTTCTCTAAAAGCCCGAAAGCCACAATGGATTGTACACCCCATTGTACCGTATCATGATACTTTATGTTGTAAAGCAAGCTTAGAAAAATATGATTGTAGAAAAGCAGAACAGCATGAAAATAAAAACGGCATGAGACTCTACAATATCCGCTTTTGAGGTACTGGTATACCCTGCACACAGATAAGAGAGCCCACGCCTAGGTCGTGAGCTTCCTGCTTATCATCTTGCGTGCATAAAAATTACCAGTTTTCAAAAGCAAGGTTCTAAGCAATAGCTTCTATATTTCGTTGAAGTATCGCAAAATTACTCTAATGAGTAATCTTTTCCAAATATAATAATATTTTCAATATACAGGACTATAGTCCTTAGTTTTTTATTTTGTTTTTGGCTCACTTTGTCATTATGCATGATTCTTTAGACGAAATAGAGCGATATATAATTTCAAAAGTGAAAGAGATAAGAGAAAAGAGAGGTATTAGTCAAACTTCTCTTTCTTTAGCGATTGGTAAGAGTACCAGTTATATTTCAGATATTGAAGCACATTCCAAAACAGCGAAATATAATATTAAAAGCTTAAATTTAATATCAAAGGTTTTGGGATGCTCTCCAAAAGAATTCTGGCCGGAGCACCCAATTTTGGAAGAGAAATACGAGTTTGTAAAAGAGATAGAAATAAAGAAAAAATCTCAGAGTAGATAGGATTTTCTTATTATAAATTTTCCAAATTGCTTTGATAATGGTATTTGCAATGGATAGAATTGAGTTTAGAATAGCTTTTGGAAGAAGAGTTGAAAAATTTAGAAAGAAGATGGGATTAAGCTATCGGGAGTTAGCTCAAAAATGCGACGTAGACCATAGTAATATCAGCAAAATTGAAAAAGGAGAAGTTGATTTAAGGATATCAACGATACAGGAACTCGCTAAAGGCTTAGAAGTTCATCCTCAGGAATTGTTTGATTTTAAAATAGAATAAAACCAAACTCCGAAGTCTTCAGACTCCGGAGTTTATTTTTTAATAGATTTATTTTATTTGGCGCAAAGTCAGGAAACTTTGTAGCGGAAATATATAATATTTAAAATCTTTTAGAATTTGTTAAAATATAATCGATAATTTCTTTTTCTCTTAATTTTTCAATTTCTTTAATTTTATCAGTTAAATTAATAATTTCTCCCCTAAAAGATGAGCATTGAAATGAAATATTTTCTTTTACATTTTTTGATATTATCATAGTCTTATCAACAGAATTAAAATTTAATTCTAATTGAATATAAATGCTTTTAGAACTTTCTTTCATTTTTTTCATAACTAACTATTCTTCTAAAGAAATTACCGCCTGTTCTTCTAATGTGGACAAAGCTTGTAAAGATTTACTAGTTTTGGGTTTAGCTTTTTTCATATCTTTTTTAGCTAACTTTCCATTAATTTTTCTTTCTGCAATATTAGTGAAAAAAGATAAATATTTTTTAGGAGAAATACCATCAAAAATTAAAATTTTAACTTTACCTTCTGAATCTTCATCCTCGGTCATTGAATCTGCATGTAGAGTTAAACACAAGCTTTTTACGTAGGGTTCTATATAATATACTTCTTTAATGCCTGCAGCAACTATATGTCTTGCACAATTATGACATGGATAAGTTGTGCAAAATAATCTACCATCGATAATCTTGTTACCAGCAGTTAATGCTCCCTGTAAAATGGCGTGCATTTCTGCATGTACAGATCTGGAGAATTCAATTAAATCTTTTACTTTGGTATTATTACGTATTTTCTCAATTAATAAAGTCTCAATATTGGGTATATTATTTAAAGATGAAAAGGTAGTATCATTAAGGATTGATTCAACAATATTTTCTACAACTACATTTTTTTGGGAATCATTACTACATTCTTCATGATTGAAGCATCGATGATCATATTCTGAGTTTGATGTATAAAGATTACCCCCAAATTTTGGCACATCATTCCATCCAATAGATACAACTGTATGTTTATCATCAATAATTGCAGCTCCTACTTGTCTAGATAAGCAGGCGGAATTTCCTGCAGCAGCTTTTGCATTATACATTGCAATTTCCTCAATTGTTGGAGTAATAATAGATGTTTCAAAAATCAAATGTAAAAATCTTGTTATTTTTGATTCAATCTTGGTAATGTTATCTTTAGAGGTTCTTACAAATAGATCTCCTTCCACGAAAGCATCTCTAACGTTCTGTCCAAACTTATCCTTTTGTTTATCATCAATCTCTATAATTGTTTCAATTTCAGCATTTTCAAATCTTTTAGCTTTAAGATTTGATTTTCTATCTTCCATAGGAGAAAATATACTGATTGAAAAAAAATTTTCTGAATAAATTTTTTTTAACAGAATTAATTCTTCTTTTGTTTTTATTGAATCTAGAATATAACAAATTCTTTTAGACTCATAATCTGTTGATTTAGGATTTTCATGTAATTGTTTTTCAGCCTTTGTATGTGTTACTCTATCAATGTGTATTTTTTTTACAGCATACTCTGCTAATCTTTCATTTCTATGAAATTTCCTAATTATATTACCTTTATTAATTTTTTCAAAGTATTGCATAAATACTTTGGTTCCAGTTGGAGTTGATGGAATCTCAGACTTTTCTTCTTCAGAAAAATTATGTGAATCAATAAAATCACTTAATTTAATTATTCTTACTTCATAAAGATAATCAGTCTCAATTTTCTGTTTAAGCTTTTCAATAACTTTCTCTTTTAATGAGCCAATTGGAGAACAAATTCCAAAAATTAATTCTTCCGTTAATGTTTTTTCAAATTTTTCTAATGTTGATGTTTGTTTTTCTCTTTTAAATAGAGGCTCAAGTTTTGGTTCACCCATGTTTTTTATAAGTTTTTAGTTTTTGAAAATAAAACCGCTCCACAAAAAGCAGAGCGGTTTATATATTAAATTTGTCTCAACGACACGTTGTTACATCATTCCTGGCATTCCACCACCCATTGGCATAGCTGGTTCAGTGCTCTTTACTTCAGTGATAACACACTCAGTAGTAAGAAGCATTCCAGATACAGAAGCTGCGTTTTCAAGAGCAACTCTTGTTACTTTAGTTGGGTCAATGATTCCTGCTTCAAGCATTTGAACATACTCGTCAGTTTTAGCGTTGTATCCGAAGTCACCTGTTCCTTCTGCTACTTTAGCAACGATTACAGAACCTTCACCACCTGCGTTAGCAACGATTTGTCTTAATGGCTCCTCGATAGCTCTCTTAACGATTTTGATACCTGTGTTTTCGTCAGCATTGATCCCTGAAAGGCTGTCTAGTGATTTGATAGCTCTTACTAAAGCAACACCACCACCTGCAACGATACCTTCTTCTACAGCAGCTCTAGTTGCGTGTAATGCATCATCTACTCTGTCTTTTTTCTCTTTCATTTCCACTTCAGAAGCAGCACCTACATAAAGTACAGCAACACCACCAGCTAACTTAGCTAATCTTTCCTGAAGTTTTTCTCTGTCGTAGTCAGAAGTTGTAGTTTCCATCTGAGCTTTGATCTGAGCTACTCTTCCTTTGATTTTAGCTTCGTCACCACCACCGTTTACAACAGTTGTGTTGTCTTTGTCGATTGTTACTTTCTCAGCAGTTCCAAGCATATCTAAAGAGATGTTTTCCATAGTGAAACCTTGCTCTTCAGAGATCACCTGACCACCTGTAAGGATAGCGATATCTTCTAACATTGCTTTTCTTCTGTCTCCGAATCCTGGAGCTTTTACAGCAGCAATTTTAAGAGAACCTCTTAGTTTGTTTACAACTAAAGTAGCTAAAGCTTCACCTTCAACTTCTTCAGAGATGATTAATAGAGATTTACCACCTTGTGCAATTGGCTCAAGAACCGGAAGTAATTCTTTCATTGAAGAAATTTTCTTCTCTACTAAAAGGATATATGGGTTTTCTAGTTCAGCTAACATTTTCTCAGGGTTAGTCACGAAGTATGGTGACTGGTATCCTCTGTCGAACTGCATACCTTCTACAACATCTACTGTTGTATCGATACCTTTAGCTTCTTCTACAGTAATTACACCTTCTTTTCCAACTTTTCCGAAAGCTTCAGCGATCAAAGCACCGATAGTTTCGTCATTGTTAGCAGATACAGAAGCAACTTGCTTTACTTTATCTGTAGAATCTCCAACAGCCTGAGACTGTGCTTTAAGGTTTTCAACAACTGCAGTTACAGCTTTGTCGATCCCTCTTTTAAGATCCATTGGGTTAGCACCAGCAGCTACGTTCTTAAGACCTTCTCTTACGATAGCCTGTGCCAATACAGTAGCGGTAGTAGTACCGTCTCCTGCGATATCATTAGTTTTGGAAGCAACTTCTTTTACCATTTGCGCTCCCATATTTTCTACTCTGTCTTCAAGTTCGATTTCTTTTGCTACAGAAACACCATCCTTAGTTACGTGTGGAGCACCGAAAGATTTTTCGATTACTACATTTCTACCTTTAGGACCTAAAGTTACTTTCACTGCATTTGCTAATGCATCAACTCCTCTCTTTAGAGCGTCTCTTGATTCAATATCGAATTTTATTTCTTTTGCCATTTTTGATTAGATATTAGATGTTAGATGTCAGATATAAGACAACTAACGATAGTTTTTAAATTTGATTTTTTAATCTGAAATCTGATGTCTGTGATCTGAAATCTTATCCGATGATTCCTAATAAGTCAGCCTCTCTTACGATTAAGTAATCTTTTCCTTCCAGCTTCAATTCAGCACCTGAATATTTTCCATAAAGTACTTTGTCACCTACCTGAACAGTTGTAGGCTCATCTTTTTTACCAGGACCTACTGCTACTACAGTACCTTCTTGCGGCTTTTCCTTTGCAGTATCCGGGATAATGATTCCTGAAGCTGTTTTAGTTTCTGCTGCGATTGGCTCTACCAGAACTCTGTCTGCCAATGGTTTAAAGTTTACTGACATAATATATTTATTTTTTAATTATTTCTGTGTTGTAATTCTCTAAATGTATGCCATGAAACCTAGATGGCTGAAATGGCAGACTTTTATTCCCGAATGTGAAAATTTGGCAGAAAAATAAAAAACAAAAAGCCGGAAGATTCCGGCTGTAATTGTAAGTGTTTAGTTTTATAGATGCATTTTCTACGGGCAATATTGTCCCGGACCGATCCATAAAATACATTGTCCTTTGTAATTGTACTCGCAGCAAAAACGTCCTGCCGCTCCACCGTTGATTGTTTTCTGAGCATCTCTGCTTAGTAATTTGGCATTTTTCATAGTTAATAATATTGAGTTGGTTTTACTTCCTGAACGTTTTACGTCAATCAGGATTTTGACATTTGGTGTTTAAGTATTACTCAAAGTTAATTATTTTTTCCTTTCGTTGTGATATATTTAAATATGATTTTTTATTCAATGGTTTGGTTATCAGTTTTTAAGCGGTCTTTTTGTTTAGGTAATGTCCTTAAATAGAGGATTTCTGTAAAAAGAATAAAGTTTACCATATTGATAAACTTTATTGATTTTTTTATTTGATGACTTCCATACTCATTTTTGTTTCTCCCAGCTTTATATCCTGCCTGATGACTTTTCTTGTTTCAGCATCAATAAAATGAGTCACCCATGATTCAAGATCTGTAATATCATCGGTGGTTTTTACTACCCAGACTTTTCTTCCTTCCAGTAGTGTTTCCTGAACGTCTTTTATATAAGCTCTCTGTATTCCTTTCACAATATCTGAGGTATAATTAAAAATAACAAGCTCCGGAGTATATCCTTTTTTAAATTCAATAAATCTGATGAGGACAGGGTAGATGCTGCTGTCGAAATAATTGGATGCTGCGATATTAATTTTTTCTTTTTTACCGCCGTGTGTGTCGGCATAGTATCCGGTGACATGAGTTTTTCCAAATTTAAGTTCTATAGATCTGTGCGGGTTAAAAGATGAATGATAGACCGGTTGGAAGTTGGCTATTTTTACCACACTGGAATCTACATATTTGGTATCACGTTCAGGTGTCATTTTTACATTAATTTTGATAAGAAGATCCGTAGAATTGAGCTTTCTGAGTTCAGTAATCACTCTGCCAAACTCCAATTTTTTCCCATCACGCTCCAGATACCATATAGATTCTGATACTTCGTTTTTTATCAGGTTCGGATCAATTTTGATATTTTTCGGAGTAAGAAGGTTCTGTGAAAAAAGATTAGCAGTACATAATAGTAAAAGTAAAATAAATGTTCTCATGGTCTTTTTTTATGATAAGTAGTGTTATCCTTGTTAAAAGTTACATCTTTTTGATTTTTAATGCTTTTCTATGTAGATTGATGCTCTTTGTAAAGAAAAAAGTTCACCGAATGGGTGAACTTTTATTTTAATTTTATTGACAGGTTTGTTTGTAATCGTCAATGAGCTTTCTGAACATTTTAGTGTATAACTCGGTTTTGTAATGCATATTGATCTTTGCTGCTTCTGCTCCTTTTTTTCCTTTGATCATTGCTTTTCTTTCCGTGTCGGATTCTTTTTTATTTTCCTTAAAGGTTTTATTGGAGAAATATTCATTTTTTCTCGCTTCATCTACCTTTTTCAGAAACTCCGGGCAATCGGCACCTACAATTTCATAAGCTTTATAGAACTTTTTGTAAAGCGTTTTCATATTGAATAATGCCAGTGGGCTTAGTGAACTGTAATCTACCGGAGCAATAGCAACTGTTTCATTAGGCTTGCTAAGATAAGTCATGACATACATTAATTGACAGGTGTCTTCGTTTCCGTCAAATCCTGAAGAAAAACTATTCCCGAAATTGGCTCTGCACGTCATACTTCTGTATCCGTAAAGATTGATCGGTCCTTTTTCCATTAACGGAAGCATAAGTACTCTTCCTTCGGATTCCAATTCAAGATTATTATTGATTTCCTTTACAATTCGCTTATCCAGCTGAAATGTTTCCTGTGTATCTTCATTGGTATAAATAAGACTTTTAATGTCAGAAACCTGAATAAGCTGAATGTTTTTGTCGTCTTTTGATGACTTAAACTTAACTTCTTTTCTATCTAAATGAGCGCTTTTCTCGCTACTTTTTCCAATCATCTGAAATGTAGCTACGTCAGGAAGCATAAAGTCCTGAGCAAATCCTTTTTTTGTACTTCCGTCTTCCATAAGGATTTCAATGGGAAGGAAATCTCTTTTGCCCGTATAAAATTGCAGAGATTGGGCGCATAGAGTAGAAGCTGTTGCAATGAACAGCAATAATGCATTGAGTTTTTTCATGGTTATAGTTAAAAAAATGTATTAGCTTTTTCCTGCCGCCTGCATTGGGTTTACCTTTCCGTTTGAGCTTCCTCTTGCGGAATTACCTTCCTGTTTTTGTTTGAAAAGTTGGAACTTTGAAGTTTCAGTTCCGGAACCATTACTGGTCCATAAATTATTGTTTGTATCAATATCAGCCGTTTCTCTCATTGGATCCAGCTGAATAGATTTTAATTTTTTATCAAAATAATAGGTCTTGGAAACCTTCTGTTCATTCAGTCTCCAGATCTGAGCAGATGACTTATCATATAATTTCGATCCGTCTTCAAATGTAAACTCAAGAATGATTGGCATTACCAATCCACCTTTATTTGCAAAATCGATCTGGTATGCTGTAATATTTTTGAATTTTTCTTTATCCTTGGTATCTAAAGGAAGTCCAGCCTCTACTTTGGATGTATATTCCTTTGTGTTTACTTTTTCCTGTCCTCTGTCATATCTATAGTAGAAATCCTGAGCATCTTTATCCTGATCAACATAGAACGTAATATTCTTATCTTGTCTGTTTCTGATTTTTGAAAGATCTTCAAAACTGTTTACCAATGGTTTTTCAACCTGATATTTGATTTCCTGAGCAGCTTTTGGATCAGTATCTAAATTAGGAGTTGCAACTGTTACTTTATCGATAGCAATATCTACCGGATCAGTTCCGTAGAACCAACCTCTCCAGAACCAGTCAAGGTCTTCACCGCTGGCATCTTCCATCGTGCGGAAAAGATCCGCTGGTTCTGGATGTTTGAATGCCCATCTTTTTGAATAAGTTTTGAATGCTTTATCAAAAAGTTCTCTTCCCATGATGGTTTCACGAAGAATATTCAGCCCTGTTGCCGGTTTTGAATAAGCGTTTGGTCCGTATTGGATAATATTTTCAGAATTACTCATGATCGGCTCCAGCTGGTCTTTCGGAAGTTTCATATAATCTACGATCGTCCAAGCCGGTCCTCTTTTGGAAGGAAATTTATTATCCCATTTTTCTTCTGTAAGGTATTCTGTGAAAGTGTTCAGACCTTCATCCATCCAAGCCCACTGTCTTTCATCAGAATTGATGATCATAGGGAAGAAGTTGTGTCCTACTTCATGGATGATTACTCCGATCATTCCGTTTTTGGTTCCTTCCGAATAAGTTCCGTCTTTTTCAGTTCTTCCGAAGTTGAAACAGATCATAGGATATTCCATACCATTGGCAGCTTCTACAGATTGAGCTACAGGATATGGATAAGGAATTGTGAATTCCGAATAGGTTTTAATTGTATGAGCAACTGCCTTTGTAGAAAACTTTCTATACAATCCGTAAGATTCCTTAGGGTAAAAGCTCATTGCCATTACTTTGTTATTATTTTCAGGAATAGTAACGCGCATTCCGTCCCAGATGAATTTTCTGGAAGAAGTCCATGCGAAATCCCTTACATCATTCGCTTCGAAAACCCATGTTTTTCTTTGTTTTGAATGATTTTTCTCTGCTTTTTTTGCTTCATCTAATGTTACAATTTCTATAGGTTCAGAAGCATTTTCAGCTTTTTTGTATCTAGAAAGCTGATCAGAAGTTAATACCTGATCATAATTTTTACATTCACCGGTTCCGCCTACAATATGATCAGCAGGAACATTCATAGAAACTTTAAAATTTCCGAAAACCAGTGCAAATTCACCTCTTCCGGTAAACTGATGGTTTTGCCAGCCCTGAAAGTCACTGTATACACACATTCTAGGATACCATTGTGCCATTGTGTAAAGATCATTACCATCTTCAGGGAAGTTTTCATAGCCGCCACGACCGCCCATCTTCATCCTGTTTCCGATATTGTAATTCCAATCTACTTTGAAAACAAACTTTTCACCTTTTTTCAACGCTTTTGGAAGGTCAATACGCATCATTGTCTTATTGACCGTATATTTTAAAGGATTTCCTGAAGCATCGGTAACTTTTTCAAGACTTACTCCATACCCGTTATCCTTTATCGGAAGTTCCGTTACTTTAAGCTGTTCCGTTGTTGAAGGACGAATGATGGAAGATGTATCATATCCTGCATTTTTTATACTTGAATGTTCATTTTCATCAAGCTGCAGCCAGATGTACTCCAGTTCGTCAGGAGAATTGTTGTAATAAGTAACTGTTTCCGAACCTTTCAAATTTCTTTTATTCTCATCAAGGTAAGCCGTGATATTGTAATCCGCTCTGTTTTGCCAATATGCATGTCCTGGAGCTCCGGAAGCTGTTCTGTAAATATTGGGTGTTGGAAGAATTGTTCCCAGCTGCTCAAACTTGTTTCCATGGTTGCTGCCCGGGTTATTCTGTATATTTTGTGCGGTGAAACCTGTATATGCAAATACAGAAAGTGAAAGTATAACAACTTTTAGTTTCATAACCGAAATGATTTAATAATTGTCAAAGATAATAATAAGCTGTTGAAATAATAAAAATATTTCACGTTTAGAACGGAATTCTTTCCAATGTCATTTTTAAGGATAAAGCAAAGACTCCGGATGAAACAAAGAGGATCCAGTCTTTTTTGTTGACTTTAAAAATAGTAAGAAGAATAAACAATGCGATGAGGATACCAAAGACAATAACGATCTGCCCTAGTTCCAACCCGATGTTAAAACCAAGAAGAGGAAGGGCAATACTTTGGCTTTTGGCTATCATAACTCTTGCTGTATTGGCAAATCCCATTCCGTGAACAAGACCGAAGATTAAAGCAAGGTAATAATTTGCACGCATCAAGGTTTGTTTTTGATTTTTCATGATAATATTGTCCAGAGAAGTCAGAACGATCGTCAATGGAATGAGAAATTCAACCCAATCTGAGGGAACTCTGAAAATATCAAGAATGCTTAACGCGAGTGTAATGGAATGTCCAATGGTGAATGCGGTAACCAGAATGAGAATTTTTTTCCAGTCACTGTAAGAATAAACGGCTATTAATGCCAGTACAAACAGCTGATGATCCAAAGCATCAAGGGAAATAATATGTTCCCATCCAAGGTTTAAATAGAATAGAAAATCCTGCATTTTTAATAATAGATTATTGGTTTTATGTATTGTGTTAAAATGAGTTAATTGATTTGTTTTAATTTAATTTTTTAACATAAAAAATATAAATGAATTTGTTTATTCTTCAATAAGATAAATATTGTATAATTGTATTGCTAAAAAAATGAAAATGGATATTAAAAAATTATTTTTTACAAAAGTAAACATTTCACCTAGAGAAGCGAAGCTTCTTAGAAATGTTGCGGCTGCCTTTTTAGGACTGTATTCTTACGGTTTTAATGCTCAGGTACAGAAACTGGATTCTCGCTTCGATGTTCTTCTGAAGAATAAAGAGAGTATTACAAGAGGTCAGACTATCAAAGAAATGGAACATGTTGATATGAAACTTGATCAGCATCTGGTGGTGACATCTAAAGGAGCTCAAACGATGTATTCTTGTATCATTTACACGAAAGACCCGGAAAAACTAAAGTTAGACGGATTTTTAGTTCAAACTCAATTGCCTACTTTTTCCACAGCTTTAGTTACTATTGAAGATATTGAGAAATTGACGAAACTTCCTTATGTGACCTCTGTTATGGCTCCTACATTTGATGAGCTTCATAATGATGTAAGCAGAGCACAGTCCGGAGCTAGTCTTTTACAGGATGGAGCTTTTAATAATACAGCCTATAACGGAACGGGTGTCTTGGTAGGAATCTATGATACAGGGATCGATTGGAAGCATCCGGATTTCAGAAAAGCAGATGATCAGACAAAAAGTAGAATTGTTTCTATTTGGGATCAGACATTAACTGCACAGGCAGGAGAAACAACACCTACAGGATTCTCAACAGGAGTAGAATATACAAGAGCTCAGATTGAAGATGAACTGGACGGAACTCCAACAGGCTTTGTACGTGAAAATGATACCAATGGTCACGGAACTCACGTATCAGGAACCGCAGCAGGAAATGGAGCTGCGTTTGCAGATAAAAGACATAAAGGATTTTCTTCTCATGCAGACATTGTCTTTGTAAAAGGAGGTAATGGATCTTTCCCAACAACAAATACGATTAATGCTTTAACATATTTTCAAAATGTAGCTACTGCACTGAATAAACCAATCGTTGTCAATATGAGTATTGGAGGGCAGTCTACTGCTCATGACGGAACTTCATCTCATGAAGTAGCGGTGAATAATTTTACCACTTCAGGACCTGGAAGAGTAGTTGTAATTTCAGCAGGTAATGATTATGGTCCCAATATCCATAGAAAGGTGGACATGGAACCGAATACTTCCCAAACGTATAATTTTACTGTAGCAAGTAATACCACAGCAGCGTCAGTATTTTCATTTATCATGTATGCAAATGATAACAGCCCTGTTACAGCTAAACTTACAACCCCTGATGGTCAGCAGTATATTCAAAATATAAGTACAACTACTTCTCATAGTATTTTAGGTGGAGGGTTTACGGCTACCATGTACAATTATTGGGGAACAGATAATAATAAACGTTATGTTCAGCTTGTTATCAACAGAGTTTCAGGATCAACGGCAAATTGTCAAGGAAATTATTCATTAGAAGTTACCAATAATGGGACACAGCCAATAACGGCTCACAGCTGGCTTTATAGTCAGGGAGTGTCTACTACAATGCAAAATGGTGATAACGAGTATATCGTTGGAAGCCCTGGAAATGCATCCAATGCTATCACGGTTGCATCATATATGGGAAGAGGAAGCTGGTATAGCAGCATTGGGGGTTATTTAACAACAACTCCTCAGGAATCCATATCATCATTTAGTTCACAGGGACCAAGGGTAGATGGTTTTGCAAAACCTGATATTACAGCTTCCGGTCAAAATGTGATTTCTTCAAGATCTAGTAATTCTTTACCAGCTACTACTGATATTATTACAGGGACCAATTACTATGTGAAAAATCAAGGAACAAGTATGTCTTCTCCAGGGGTAGCGGGAGCTGTAGGGCTATTGCTTCAGGCAAATCCTACCTTAACGGCTGCACAGGTGAAATCCCGTCTGATGGCAAATGCTAGAATGGATGGTGCCACCGGTACTGTTCCTAATATGAGATGGGGAGCTGGAAAACTTGACATTTATAAGGCTGTTACAGATGAATTAGGTTGTGTGAAATCTAATTTTGAAGCATTAACCTATGATGAACCTTATATTATTGTGAATACAGAAAGTAATAGCGCAAGCAGTAATTTCGATAACACCGCTTTAGCTGTTCGATATACACCGACATTAACTGGAAAACTAGGTGGGTTTTCTTTCACGGCAGGGTCAGGAACTATTCCTACCGATCTTGCAGTGGATATTCAGATAAGAAAAGTAAATGCAAACGGAGATCCTGGTGATATTATAGCTACTAAAACAGTTTCATCATGGATCAATGATGTCCAGAGATTTACATGGAATTATATAGACTTGTCCAGCTTAAATATTCAGACAACTACCGGAAAAGATTTTTATATTGTAATCAATGGTCTGGCTGGAAGAATTGCTGTAAAATATGAAAATATCGCTGTAAGCGGAAGAAGTAAAACTTCAACAGACGGTACGAGCTGGATTACCAGAAATTTTGACCTTAAAATGAGAGCTACTGTTTATGAAAACGTGGCTGAAGTGAAAAACCTGGCAACTGCCAATCAAACGAAAGCAAATGCTGTAGCTACAGGGTATAATTACTTTACCAACTCATGTCAGCTTATCGCAAGAGTGGAAAAAGAAACAGCCAGCACTGTTACAGGAAATATAACTTCTAAAGTTTGGGTTGATAATGTACAGCCAAACTATGTATCAAGAAGATATGAAATCAATCCGGATACTAATGCTGCGACAGCAACAGGAAAAGTGACTTTATATTTTAAACAAGCTGATTTTGATGCTTATAATGCGATCAGCAGTGTTAAATTGCCTACTTCGCCAGCAGACATAGCAAACAAAGCAAACCTTGTTATTGAAAAGTATAGTGGAACAAGTGCCGGAAATATTGGTACAGTAAGCTCTTTTGGAAGCGCTGCAACTTTCATTACTCCGGATGTAAATGATATTGTATGGAATGATACATATAAATATTGGGAAGTAAGTTTCCAGGCAGCAGGTTTTGGTGGTTATTTTGTTAAAACAAACGGAACATTGGGAACAAAAGATATTAAACTAAGTTCTGATATTAATATTACTCCAAATCCGGCGAAAGACTTTGTAAATGTTTCATTAGGCAGATATTCCAAAGCTTCTGTAACGATTTATGATGCTTCTGGAAAATTGGTTAAAACAGTAAATATCAATTCAAATTCTGGTAGAATAGAGGTTTCGGAATTGGTAAAAGGAACCTACATGTTTACTATTGATGTAGATGATAACCAAAAGATTACTAAGAAAATAATTAAACAATAAAATATTAAAAAATTAGGTAATGAAAAGCAGCAGTTTTATAACTGCTGCTTTTTTTATATTTGCTGTAAAATAGAACGAATGTCCGGTAGACTTTTTTTTGGATTCCTTTTGTCCTTTATGATGATATTTCAAAGTTTTGTAAGCAGCGATGCGTTACATCCTTATCACGTAGGATCTGTGGAAATTAATTACAGTTCAAAGTCTAAAACATTTGAAGTAACAGGCAGGTTTTTTCTGGATGATCTGGAAAATGCTCTTGGGAAGAAATATGGCGGAATTTATCATTTTAATGATGATAAATATAAAGCTAAGCTCAATGAAGCATTACAGAAGTATTGTCAGGAGTACTTTAAATTAAAAGCAGATAATAAGTTTCTTAAGGTAAATTATGTAGGATATGAGGAAGATCAGGAATCTGTAAACGTTTACCTTGAATCTGAACCTGTCGCTAATCCTAAAAAAGTGGAAGCTGCCGTAAGTTTTTTATACAACCTTTTTGATGATCAGATCAATATTGTTCACATCATCGTCAATGGGGACAGGAAAAGTGAGAAAATGACTTACCCAAATCGTTATCTTTTTAAGAACTTTTAATCTAATTATTAAATAAAATATTACTTGAAGCAGCAGTTATAATTGTTGCTTTTTTTAATGTAAAACAATTTTAAATCACGCAATGTTGATAAAATTTAATTAATTGGTTTTTTTATAAAAAATTATTTTTGAATTATTGTTAATTATTTATGTTAATTGTTGGTTATATTTATTTAAAATTAAGTGTTATTGAGTTTATTTATTGTTTTTAATTCTATTAAATTGATTTTAATTTATAATTTATTTTGTTTTTTTATTTGATTTTTATTATTAATTTTGAATTATACCGAGACAATGTTTTATATATAGAATTAAAATATCCCCCACACCAACATTATAAATGTTATAAAACTGAAATTATATTTTCAGTTGATTGCAGTAATAAAATCTTCTATCACAAAAATCTAATCATTAAATAACTTAATATGAACATGAGAAAAACGAATTTAACATTGGCTTTGCTTGCTTTTAGCAGTATTATTTACGCTCAGGTAGGTATTAATACTCCTAGTCCATCTGCCACTATGGATATAACTGCAAAGAATACTACGGGAACGTCTACTGAAGTAGATGGTCTTTTAGTAGCCCGCGTAGATCGGTTAAGAGCTCAAAGTATGACAGGAACACCTGTTTCTACAATGATTTACGTAAATGGAGTTACTAATGGAAGCCAAACAGGAACAGCTATTAATATTGATGCTGTAGGATATTATTATTACAATGGTACAGTATGGGTGAAGCTTCATAATCCAACAAATGCCGTAGCCGCCAATATTTATAATACAAATGGTACTCTAAGTGGCAATAGAATAGTAAGTCAGGGTACAAATACATTAACATTTACCGCTAATGCAATTAATGCATTCTCCGTCAATGGAAATAACTTTTCAGTTGATGCTCTCAATAAAAGAGTGGGAATCGGTACATCTGCTCCTGGCAGCTTCTTATCAGTATTAAATCCTGTAGCAGGAACCATAACAGATATTTTAAGTGCCGGAATAGATAACTGCGGTGTACCATGTGCGCAAGGAACACCGAGAAATATTACACTGTATAATAATAATATTACCAATCCTTTATTTGGAAGTATTGAATTTATTCCTTCTAACAATCCTTCCTCAGTTTCCGGAGCATCTATTATAGGAATAGACCGGGATGCTGTTAATAACTATGCAGGGATTCAGATTTACACAAGAAATGCTACTGACTATGCACCAAGAATAACCGTGAAGTCTTCAGGAAATATAGGTATAGGAACCGTAGCCCCCGCTACAAAACTAGATGTACAGTCAGGAGGAACATCTGTAGCTCCTATAGCTGCCATAAAGATTGTGGATGGAAACCAAAATAACGGATATGTTCTTACCTCTGATGCTACAGGGATAGGAACCTGGAAAGCAATTCCTGCAACTAGTTCTGTTAATATTTATAATACCGATGGAACTTTAACAGGCAACCGCGCTGTAACACAAGGAAGCAATACCCTTGCTTTTAGTGGAACAGCAGTAAATGCTTTTTCTGTAGATGGTACTACTTTATCTGTAGATGCTGCAAATGATAGAGTAGGAGTAGGAACTGCTGCTCCTACCAATAAACTTCATATTAATGGCACAGATCCTTTACGTTTGCAAGGAACTACGACCGGAAATACAACTACAGACCCGCTTATGGTATTGGATGGTAATGGTGTTGTGAAAACCATTGGTACACTTGGAGCATTATCAATTCCAAACCCTGCTCTTTTCAGATTGGAGACAGCTCAGACAGATTTTCTTAATGGTTTTTCGGCTGGGAGTTTGTCCACTGTTCCAATGTCTGTAATAAAGAATTCAATCTCAGGGATGAGTTATAACGCAGCCACCAGTACGATTACGTTTCCAGCAGGAACTTATCAGATAACTTTTGTATATGAAGCACTTCATAACAATGATAACGGAACATCAGTGGAAGCGGATAAATGCAGAAACAGCTCATATATTGTTGATTTCCCTACCAGTATTTCAGGCACTCAGAGAATTCACAGTACAGCATATCATAACTCCGGAATTTTATCCAATCACGGAGGTACTATTACCTATTCTACCACAGTTCCGGCTGGAAGAACATGGCCTATCCGTTTGGGAAGAGGACAATCAGGAAACTGTACAGGTCCAGGAATGACTTTAGCTGCAGCTTCAACACAGCTTTTAGTTTTCAGAATTGGTGATTAATATTACTTTAGAAAATACTTTAATAGAAAGAAGTTCCCCAAATTTTTCCAAAGAGTATTCGGACGTAAAAAATTCTAATAACACAAATTTAAGAAACACTTATCTTATGCTAGGTAAGTGTTTTTTTGATTTTAAATTAATTTTCCAATTGTAAAAGAGCGTTTATCTCTTTAGTATGAGCAATCAGATCAGGAAAAAAATCATCATAGCATTCCTGCAGAATTTTTTTATTATTTAAAAAAGCCTCAAAAACAGGAATATCTTTCTCCAGATATTTCGCTTTGTTCAGAACATTCTGAATACTAAATTTAATTCCCCAGTCTTCACGGTAATTGTAAAGCCAGTCATCATGTTCCATTTTGACCAGCATTTTTTTGAAATTTTCAGGCAGCCATTCTTCATGAGAATTTAAAACTCTGTAGACGCGCAGAGAATGTGCTTTCCATTCGGCTAGAGAATGTAAAGAAAGGTCATTTGCTACGAAGTAATCCATAGAAACATCCACAAAAGCACCAGCATAAAGCCTTACCAATGGTGCAAATACTTTTTTAGCCTCATGAATAGCAGGGTGAGAATCTGTAAATGTATCAATTGCTCTATGCAGGGTAATTCCATCCTGTATGCCTTTCGGAAAAGAAAAGCGGTCTCTGTTTTTAATAAAATCTTCTAAAAACTGACCCACAATTTGTCCGTCAGTGAAGGTGAGATAGGAATGAGCCAGATAATTCATAATTTAAAGGTATGAATTAAAAGTGAATAGTAGAACAGGTATAAATAATGAATAGTGAATGTGCTTTGCAGTGAATTTTTTAATCGGCTTTTCTCATTAACGATTGACTTATGAAGCAAATTCACTGTTCATTATAAAATTCTAAAAAAGTCTTTCATGAAAATCTTCAATCTTACTCACTTCCTCAATCTTGATACCAAATTTTTTCTTCGGAAGTTTATTGAGATTGGAAATGAAAATTTTCTCGTAACCCAATTTTTCAGCTTCGGTAATTCTTTGTTCTGCCTGTGCAATCGGACGAATTTCTCCACTTAAACCAATTTCTCCTGCAAAGCAATAATGTTCAGAAATAGCAATATCTTCGTTCGATGAAAGAACAGACGCAATTACGGCAAGGTCCAATGCAGGGTCGTCCGTTTTTATTCCTCCCGTAATGTTAAGGAAAACGTCTTTAGCTCCCAATTGAAATCCTGCTCTTTTTTCCAGTACAGCAAGAAGCATATTCAGTCGTTTGGAATCAAATCCGGTAGAACTTCTTTGTGGAGTACCATAAACAGCAGTGCTTACCAAAGCCTGAATCTCTAGAAGCATCGGTCTGTTTCCTTCCAGAGTTACCGCAACAGAGTTACCGGAAAGTTCTTCAAATTTCTTTGTGATAAGGATTTCTGAAGGGTTTTTAATTTCTTTTAATCCCTGAGAGACCATTTCGTAGATTCCAATTTCTGATGTAGATCCGAAACGGTTTTTATTTGCTCTTAATAATCTGAACAGGTGATTTCTGTCTCCGTCAAAATTTAAAACGACATCCACCATGTGTTCCAGTACTTTTGGTCCGGCAATTTGACCATCTTTGGTAATATGACCTACAAGAAATACAGGAATACTGTTTTCTTTAGCATATTTAATAATTTCGTTGGAACATTCTCTGATTTGGGAAACGGTTCCTGGTGAGCTTTCAATCAACTGTGACTGCAATGTCTGAATAGAGTCAATGATCATGAAATCAGGCTCCAGTTTTTTTGCCTCATGAAGAATTTTCTCTAGTGAGGTTTCAGTAAAAAGAAAACAGTTGGGATTTTGAATATCCGTAAGTCTGTCAGCTCTCATTTTGATTTGAGAAGCACTTTCTTCCCCGGAAACATAGAAGATTTTTTTCTTCATTTTTAGGGCAAGCTGTAACAGAAGGGTAGACTTCCCAATTCCCGGTTCACCACCAATCAGTGTAACAGACCCTAAAACAATTCCGCCACCCAAAACACGGTTCAGTTCTTCGGAAGGAGTCTTTATTCTTGGTTCTTCACTTGTTTCAACCTCAATAATATTGATGACATGTTGCTTAGTCTTTGAGAAAGGTACTGCTTTACTGTTGGGTTTTTCCACCACTTCTTCCACTAATGTGTTCCATTGTCCGCAATTTTTACATTGCCCCATCCATTGAGAATATTGAGTTCCGCAGTTTTGACAGAAATATGCTGTTTTCAGTTTTGCCATACTGCGAAGGTATAAAAAAAGCATTTTTCTTCCGAACCTCAGAGATAATTTTTTAGTGATAAAAAGTTAACATAGGATAATGGATTGAGTAAGCGTAATGCTATAGCTTTGCTGAAAATATTTAAATAAATAATACAATGAAAAAATTATTCTTATCCTTCGCATTTATGCTATTAAGCATTTTCACTTTTGCTCAAAATAATTGGGAAATTGACCCGATGCACTCTTCTGTGAACTTCAATATCAAGCATATGGGAATCAGTTTTGTTCAAGGGAGATTTGATAAATTTGCAGGAACACTTACGACTAAAGAGTCTAATCTAGATCATTCAACATTCAATGTAACAGTTGCTACTGAAAGCATCAATACAGGGGTTGAAATGAGAGATAAACACCTTAAAAGCGATGATTTCTTCTCTGCAGATAAATATCCTGATATGAAATTTGAAGGAGCATCCGTTACAAAAGATAAAAACGGAGTGTATGTGTTTAAAGGAAAACTGACTATCAAAGGTGTTACAAAAGATGTTAGCGTACCGGTTACTTTAGGAGGCTTGACAAAAAATAAGGAAGGAAAAGAAATGATGGGATTACAGACTAAATTTTCTGTTAACCGTTTCGATTATGATTTGAAATATGATCCTACAGGAACAGCAATTGCAAAAGATGTTTCTATTGATGTATATCTTGAATTAATCAAAAAATAATCCTTTGGATAAGTGAAAAAAGGTTTCTCAATATGCTTGAGAAACCTTTTTTTATGGGTAATAATATACTTTTTATAGATTTAATTTTCCTGAAGAAACAGTAAAGATTCCAAAATCATCAATCAGCATTTTTTCCTTTTGAACGGTATTGAAAGCCATAATTCTGTCCAGTTCCTTCTGTGAACGTCTTCTCATGATCCAATCTTTATTCTGATGATTGTTCAGAACGTAAGCAATCATTTTCAATTGCGGATGCCAAGGTTGTCCTGTATAAACAAGATAAGAATCTTTTTCCGAGATAGAAGTTATCCCCTGAATTGCTTTGCTGGCAAATTCATTATCACCAAAAAGTTCCAGAATACCGGAAACAATAGTAATATTAGGTTCAAAATTCAGTTTTTTATAAGTTTCAGAATCAAAGCAATCGAAATTAGTGAAGCGGATGTGTTGATAACTTTTTTCCCTGATCACCTTTTCCCCGATTTCAATATTGGATTTTACAAACTCATTGATAACGATTTCTGCTTCCGGATATTTTTCTTTAATGTCAAATAAATAATTTCCCGTTCCACCTGCAACATCTAAAATCTTAACAACTCTTCCTTGCTGCTTCAGGGTTTGAATATTTTCTTCCAAAAGTTGAAGTAGATGCTGTTTTCTGATACGGATTCCTCTCCAGCCAATAGCGTTGAGGTAATTTTTATCCATCATTTTTCCGAAACCAAACTTTCCTTTTGGTTGGTTTTTATAAACATAATCCAGGGAAGCACCAGAATCAAAACCATATTTTAATCCGATAGCCATTCCGTTGCTTATCTTTCCGATTTTTCCGAGGGAAAATTTTTGAAATTTGAAATTCAGATTATTTCCCACATTGTTTTGAAGGTCCTGATATTCCTTTACAGAAAACTGATCCGGAGAAAGATTGGTTTGTTTTGGAACTTTTTGAAAACATTGTTCAGAAAAATCAACAATTTTATCATACACCTGCTCTCTTCCGGAATCAAATAAAATCCCATGGAAGAAATTAGGGAGAATCTCATAGTATTTCAGCTCCGTATCCAGTCTATCATGAAACATTTTCTGATCTTTGTTGAATACCACATGATCTTTTTCTGCCGCTAATATCAAAGTAGGAGTATCTATTGCTTCGGCATCTTCTACCAACCGTTTCCCGGCATTGGCAAGATCAATCAGCAGCTCAGCATCAATAGATCGTGAAATTAACGGATCTGTATCGTAAGCTTTCTGTTGTTCAGGGTCGTGGGTGAGCATTGTAGATTTTACATAGCTTTTTATGATTAATCCTTTTTTCAGCTTGGTTCCCAGCGTAATCATTTCATTAGCCAAAGGAACGATGAGATTAATTCTGAAAGCAGGAGCAAGAAGTGCCATACCAGCAATATTTGGTGCAAAATCGTGGGCCCAGGCAGAAGCGATTACTCCGCCAATACTATTTGCCACTACAAAAACATCCGAGATTTTTATATTATATTTTGAAACTAGAAATTTGGAAAAAGAATCCAAATCTCTTACATAATCCATGAAAACAGATGAAGTCTGCGTTTTAGTAAGCCCATGTCCACGAAGATCAAATGCAAAGATGTTGTACTTTGAAAACTGTGGAGACTGAGCAATATCATTGAGTCTTTCAGAATGCTCATGTCCACGATGAATCATGATGATCGTTTTCTGTTGTGGCTGGTAATTCCATTCACGGTAAAAAATCTCATTATTGTCAAAACTCGTAAAATGTCCGCTGTTCATAGGTTAAAATTTTTTCAGAAAATTCAGCAGATAAGAATGAATGATCATGTTCTTGTTGCTGGTTTTCATGATGGTTATTGCTTCGTCTAAAGGTAAAGATAAAATATTTTTGATTACCAAAATCCCGATTACAGAACTTCTGGTAAAACCCATAGTACAATGGATGAGGATTTTTCCATTTTTAGGAAGGTGGCGGTATGTTCTGCTAATTTCCGTAATGAGAGATTTTGTTTTTTCAACATCAAATTTCCCTATGTCTAGAATAGGACGGAAATAATAGGCAGATTGTTCTTTTAATATTGATGTTTCCTCAATTTCAGGTGAAAGATCATAGACGAAAGTATCTTTATCAACCTTAAAATGTTTTAAAGTTTCCTGATTGGGTTTTGATGAAATATAAATGCGGGAAACAGGTACAATAGGTATTTTGTTTTTTCTTAAAAACCGCCAGAATATCTGGTACATCAACAGGTATGGGAAATAAAAGATCTTTTTGATCCAGTGAATATTTCCGGTTTTATTTTTTAAGAAATAAATATTGTTCTTTTGATAATGGTATCCAATGACAAAACTCATCAAAGAAATCCATACTAGAATAAATCCAGCAAATTCTGATTTTAATAATAATGCTACCAGAATAAGAATCCATGCTGATAAAAAATAAAAATTCGCAACATGAAAATTTCTGTATCGGAAATCTTTTTTTTGATACGGAAATAGGATGAAGGAAATATGGGCAAGCAAAGCTCCTGTGACAATATCAATAAAGTGATGTTGATACGTGGTTAATGTTGAAACACCTAAAAGGATCAGCCAGATCATCAAGAATATTCTTCCTCTTTTTAATGTTCGGATTACGGTCCAAAAAATAAATGCATAAGCAATATGTAATGAAGGAGCCTGATTAAACGGGGAATCAAATGTTTTTAAAAACTGAAATGAATATCCAAAGACAATACTTTCAGTTTCCGGTTTTGATAGAGAGAATTGTAAAGGAAATAAAAGAAAACAAATTCCTGCAATAATGGTCACAAAAAGCATTCTTTGTGTTAATACTTTAAGCTGTTCCTTACTTTTACAAAGAAAAAACACCAGACAGAAAAATATTCCGCTTGTCATGTAAGGAATGATTGTCCATGGGATAAATGGTATGTGTTTTTCGAAATCAAAAATAAATGAAGGGACAGTTTCCAATTTTGAAATATACCACGCCGAATAGTTGTAAACCATCATGAAAACAACGGCACAAATCAATAAAGCATAGAATTTTTGCTGTATTTTCAGTCGTTTTTCATCCATTTTGCTTTTCTGAACATAATAATATTTAATAATGAAGAAGGAAGGAGAGATAAAGATTTCATCATCCACTTCATTTTCGTTGGAAAAATAACTAATTTTCTTTTGTTTTCGATGGCTTCGGAAATAACGATTGTTGCGGTTTCCTCATTGATAAGAAAAGGTTTTTTACTTAAATCGTTCTGATTGAGAGCTCTTAATTTTTGAGTATCTATATAACCGGGAGCAATAGTTGTAACAGAAATTCCAAATGGTTGAAGGGCTCTGTGATAAGCGTCAGCAATTTGTATAACAGATCTTTTGGTTTTGGTGTACAGGCTTGAATTTTCATATTCCAATATCCCGGAAACAGAAGCAATAACAGCAATTCTTCCATTTTTCTGATTTTTCATGATCTTTCTTGCTGCTTCAAAACAATTGACAGTTCCCAGAATATTTGTTTGCAACATTTCTTCTGCTTCTTCATAAGAAATATTTCCGGCAACATCTTCCGCATAGCTTCCTGCACAATTGATGAAAATATTTAAACTATTTTTATCTGCAAGAAATTGTTGTAATGCTAATGAAATAGAGCTCAAATCACAGACATCAGTTTGAAATATTTGTAGCTTTTCAAAGTTGTTTTCAGAAACTTTTGCAGGGTTTCTTCCACAGATTCCCACCCAATATCCTTTTGAAAGATAATGTTTAGCCAAAGAATAGCCGATGCCTGTGGTTCCGCCCGCAATAAAAATATTCATGGATACTTTGTGATTTTCAATTAGAGGTAAAAATAAGAGTATTTTGCTACAGATGAACGAATAAACTATTTTATATTCACATCATAAACCTATATTCCTATTGTGGTAAAAAATATTAACCACATAAATTATATAGAATAGTGGCAAGGCTAATATAGACGTTGAATGATTTTTTAAAATTTTAATGAACTTCTAAGATTTTAGTGTTGGAAGTTTGTGGCTTTAACATCAACCTTTGATACATTTTATCGTCTGATCAAAGCCATATTTCCACTGCATTTCCATATCCTTTGCAAATTGTTGATATGTTTTTGGAAGTGAAATGTCTATCTCAAGTTTTTTCCAATTGATGTTTTTCTCAGGATAATGTCCTTTAAGGTCTTCTTTTATAGAAGTTGTATCAATCTGAAAATCGGCAATAATTTTATCCGTCTCCAAAAGTCTTTCATTGGCACTGAAACCAAAAACAGAACGGATAAGTGCTTCTTCAATCGTAGTATAAGGTTGCTTTTTTTCTGTAATTATTTCATGGGAAAGATATTTTGCCAATTCAATCGGGACAAGATCAATGACTCCGCCCATGAAATGACTGTTGTGAAGTGCTACCGGCTTTACATAAAACATATCAGAAACAGACGATCTTGTGCTCTCAAGAAGAGAGAAATCAGTGATGATCTTTGAATTTTTTTCAACAGCACTGTCTTTAAAACTATCGAAATCTACCAGAATATGAGTTGAATTTATTTTTTGTGCTGTTTCAGAATCTGTAAAAATTATTTTTCTGAATAGCTTTTTTTCATTTCTTTTTTGTTGAGATTCCTTTGGTGTGAAGAGAAGTTCAGAGCCAATAATGATCGTTGGTATTTCTTTTGAAAATTCGGCATTTTTTATGGATGGAAAAGATTCTTCAAGATTTTGAGGCATCTCAACAAGATACCGGTTGAAGACATCTTCAATGAATGGAGCTTTTCTTTTATCGAAAGATTTTTTTAATGAAAAAAGACCTATTTTGGAGAGTTTTTTGTGTTTTGTCAGTATTGTTTTTGATACAAACTGAAAATATTCTTCAGATTTCAGATATTCTTTTCTTGAAATATGATCTGGAAAAGCATTGATAACAGTTGCTGCAAAAGATCCTCCACAGGAAGCAATGAGGAGATCCGGTTTCATATTAAGTTCATCAAGAGCTGCAAAAATTCCGAGGTAGATCATCAATCTTGTTCCACCGCCTGAAAAAATAACTGCTTTTTTAAATTTTTCACTCATGATTTTTAGTGCTTTAGCAGGAATGGTATTAACCAGAAAAATATCGGTGCATTGAAAATAAGACTATCCATTCTATCGAGAAGACCTCCATGACCGGGAAGAAGATTTCCGGTGTCTTTTACGTCTGTTTTTCTTTTGAGATAAGACATGAAAATATCTCCACAGAATCCTGAGATTCCCAAAACAATTCCTATAATGGAGTTGGTTGCCATATCAGTTTTAAGTAAAAAGAATCCAAGAATATTACTTAAGATAATCGTAAGGAAAACGCCACCGATAAATCCTTCCAATGTCTTATTTGGGCTGATCTGAGGAACTATTTTATGTTTTCCGAAGAATTTGCCCATTAAATATTGAAAGACATCATTCAATTCTGTTACCACAACAATGAAGATGATTGAATTCAGTCCATTGACACTGTTTCTTATCCAGAATAAATGTGGGAAAGAAAAAAGACATACCATTAAAGCTATAAAAACTCCATACAATTGCTTGGAAGATGACTTTATTATTAAATGGTAAAGTAAAATAGCAATGCCTAAAATAATGCTGTATAAAAAGTAATTTTCAATATTTAAAAAGTAAAGTAAATAAAATTGTACAATCCCTATGAATATTGATGAAATGAGAGGATTTGTATTGACCTTAAATATTTTTGAAAACTCAAAGAAAGATTGTAATCCCAGCCATGAAACAAAGACCGCCATAGCAAGAGGATGTGAAATTCCAAGGGCAAAAACAATAATGATATAGATCCATGTTTTTACTCTCAAAGGAACGTCTGCAAATTTATTTTCTTCAGGCTTCATTCAAAGATTTCTTAAGTCGGGTATAAGTACTGATAAGGAGAAGAAGAATAATGATTCCAAAAATATAGTTCGAGATTTCTGTAATAGTAACTCCGAAAACAAGAAGTAAACCATACAATCCTAAAATAAGAGCACGATCGCTTTTTCCCATAGGACCATCATAATGACGTTCTTTGCCAACGATTTTCCCCATCAGTCCTGCAAATTCATTAATGACACTCAAAACAATGAAAATGACAATCAGGTATAAACTTTCGGGCTGAAATTTCAGTAAAGGGAAAAATATAATAACATCAGAAACAATATCACCCACTTCATTCAATACTTCCCCCAACTTGCTCGTTTGGTTGAATTTTCTTGCCATCATTCCGTCTAAGGCATTCAATGCCATTCTCACAAGTAAACCGATCGGAAGGCTTAAGAATAACCATTTTGACGTGTCTGCATACCAAAATAATATTCCGATAAAGACAGATAAAAGGATGGAGCTGATCGTAATCTGGTTTGCCGTAATTTTATTCTTATTTAAAAATAATAAAACAGGAGTGAGCAGCTGCTGGAATTTTGGTTTTAGTTTATATACCGAAATCATGGTAGTTATAGCTTTTTGTCATTTGTTTATACCAAATATAGATAAAAAATTTAATCAGGTTTTATAATTGTTTGAAGCATGTTTTTGCATTTTCAAAATTTAAAAAATTGCTTTGTGTTTCTTTTTCCCATAACTTTGCACAAACCTAATCTAATGAGTAAAAAGAATACAAAATACATCTTTGTGACAGGAGGTGTTACTTCATCTTTGGGAAAAGGAATCGTTTCTGCTTCTCTGGGACTATTGCTAAAATCACGCGGTTTTAACGTAACGATCCAAAAACTTGATCCTTATATCAATATCGACCCGGGAACTTTGAATCCTTATGAACACGGAGAGTGTTATGTGACTGAAGATGGTGCGGAGACGGATCTGGATTTAGGTCACTACGAGCGTTACCTTGATGCTCCTACATCCCAAAACAACAACGTTACTACAGGAAAAATCTACCAGACTGTAATTGAAAAAGAAAGGAAAGGAGACTTCCTTGGAAAAACAGTTCAGGTAATTCCTCATATTACTAACGAAATTAAGCGTAGAATTAAAATCCTTTCAAAGCAAAACTACGATATCATCATTACTGAGATCGGTGGTACTGTAGGGGATATTGAATCTTTACCATACATTGAAACTGTACGTCAGTTGAAGTGGGAACTGGGAGAAAGCAATTCTATGGTGATCCATTTGACATTATTGCCTTACCTGGCTTCAAGTGGAGAATTAAAAACAAAACCATCACAGCACTCTGTACGCCAGTTAATGGAAAGCGGAATTATGGCTGATGTATTGGTTTGTAGAACAGAACACAAAATTCCGAAAGATCAGAGAGCAAAATTAGCTCAGTTCTGTAACGTTCCTCTAGATAACGTTATTGAATGTAAAGATCTTGAAACAATTTATGAAGTTCCAATGTACCTTCAGAAGCAGAACTTTGATGATGTAGTATTGAAAGAACTTGATCTGAAAAGTGATAAAACAGCTGATCTTAAAGACTGGAAGAATTTCCTTAAAAAATTCCAGAATCCTAAGAAAACAGTTGAGATTGCACTAGTTGGAAAATATGTTTCTCTTCAGGATTCTTACATTTCAATTGCTGAAGCTTTCAAACATGCAGGTGCTGACCTTGAAACTGAAGTAAAAGTAAGATGGGTATACAGTGGAGATATTACAGAAGAAAATATTAAAGATACCCTGAAAGGAGTAAATGGTATCCTTGTAGCTCCAGGTTTTGGAGACAGAGGTATTGAAGGAAAAGTTCTTACTGCAAAATATGCAAGAGAGAACAAAATTCCGATGTTGGGAATCTGTTTAGGAATGCAGATCATGACGATTGAATTTGCAAGAAATGTTTTAGGACATACAAAAGCAAACTCAGTAGAATTTGATACAGCAACTCCGGATCCTGTAATTTCATTAATGGAAGAACAGAAAAATGTAATTGATAAAGGAGGAACAATGCGTCTTGGAGCATGGAAGTGCTCTTTGAAAAACGGTTCTAAGTTATCTGAAATTTATGGAAACAAAAATATTTCTGAAAGACACCGTCACCGTTATGAATTCAACAGTGATTATCTTCAGGAATTTGAAAAGAACGGTTTCCTTGCTACAGGTACAAACCCTGAAACAGGATTGGTGGAAGCCCTTGAATTACCAGGACATCCATTCTATGTAGGAGTTCAGTATCACCCGGAATATAAGAGTACGGTAGCAACACCGCATCCTTTATTCAGAGCTTTCATTAAAGCTTGCGAAACATCGAAGTAAGATATTTCAGTATGGGAAAGAAGATGACAAAGACGTCAATTTCTGCCCAATGAAAAATAAATAAGGTAATTTTTTACCATAAACGTCTATCAATAAACTCAGGCTGATTATTCTCAGCTTGAGTTTGTTATATAGTAACATGGTAAAGCATAGAGTTTTGATAAAAAAACAGTATTTTTGTCAGCTCAAAAAAGTAATACAATTATTACCTCTTAAAGTTTAAAATTTTAATATAAAATAAAATGCAACAAAACAACGGAATCGATAAGAAGCAAATGATTAGTTTCGCGGTTTTATGCCTGATTCTCTTTGGTGTTATGTTCTATTTCCAGAACAAACAGATGAAGGAGGAGGAGTTAAAAGCTCAGCAGCAGAAAACGGAACAGGTGAAAAATGCCGTAAAACAAACTCAGGCAAGTAATATCAATCCAGATGTAACTCCAAACGCAATTCAGACAGCTAACCTGTCAAACAAAGAATTGAATGTTGAATTCTCAAGCTTAGGAGGACAGGTTTCTAAAGTTCAGCTTTCAGAATACAAAGCATACAACCATAAAACAGACGAAGCAGATCTTCCGCTTTATCTGATCAACAAAAATAACTCAAACTACGGTTTCCAGTTTAAAGATAAAACAGGAAAAGTAATTAATACTAAAAACCTAGTTTTCTCACCTACAGTTAATGGAAACGCTGTGACAATGACGGCTAACTACAATGGTGCTGTTATTCAGTTTATCTATACATTACTTCCGAAATACACTCTTGATTTTAAAGTAAGAACTCAGGGATTAGCAAGTATTACTTCTGATAATAAAGCTGATTTTATCTGGGATTATAATGTAAGAAACCTTGAAAAGGGTAGAGCTCAGGAGCAGTCTCACTCAGAATTCTCTTATGCGTTCAATAATTATAAAGATTATGATTATGATGGAAGAACAACAATGGAAGAGGAAAAAGAGACACTTAACTGGATTGGAGTAAAGCAACAGTTTTTCTCTTCTGTAATTGAAGCTAAGAACGGATTTACTCAAAGCAAAGGAAATCAGGATAATGTAGAAGAAGGCGAATATCTTAAGAAATTCAACTATGAAGGTTTCGTTCAGATGACCGGAAGTGAATTGAATCAGGATTTCACATGGTACTTCATGCCATTGGATCTTCCTTTATTGAAATCTTATGATAAAAACTTTGATGAAATTCTTCCATTAGGTTGGTCATTCATCGGAGCAATGAACCGTTATTTCTTCATGTGGTTATATGGAATAATCGCTGCATGGGGATTATCTGCAGGTTGGGTGATTTTTGTAATGACTATCATTGTAAAGCTTATCTTATCACCAATTATGTATAAGCAGCACAAATTGAGTGCGATGATGAAAGTAATCCGTCCGGAAATTGATGAGGTAAATGCTAAATTTAAGGATGCAGATCCGATGAAGAAGCAGCAGGCAACAATGGAGGTTTACAGAAAAGCTGGAGTAAATCAAATGGCGGGATGTTTACCTGCATTGGTTCAGATTCCGATCTTCTATGCATTGTTCCGTTTCTTCCCGAACTTTATCGACTTGAGAGGACAAGGTTTCTGGTTTGCAAAAGACTTAACGGCTTATGATGATTTGATTAAATTACCATTTAAAGTTCCGTTCCTTGGAGATCACTTGAGTGTTTTTGCAATTGCTTGTACTATTGTTATCTTAATTTATACAGTAATGACTTCAGGGAATATGCAACAACCACAACAGGAAGGAATGCCAAATATGAAAGTATTAATGTATATTTTCCCGATTACATTCTTATTCTTCTTAAATACTTCAGCATCTGGTCTTTCATGGTATTATTTTGTATCCAATGCGATCAACATCTTAATTATTCTTGTTATTAAGTATGTTATTTTGGATGAAAAGAAAATTCATGCTCAAATTCAGGCGAATAAAGAAAAACCTAAAACAGAAGGTAAATTCCAGAAGAGAATGAGAGAAATGATGGAACAGGCTCAACAGCAACAACAGTCGCAAGAGCAAAGAAATAAGAAGAAATAATAATCTTATATTTATCATACAAAAAAGAGAAGCAATTTGCTTCTCTTTTTTATTTATATCTATCGCTTCACGGCTTTAGTTAGTCATATTTTAATCGGAAAGACTGCCTATGATGTTTTGTTGGTCCAAACTTGATTAATGCTTCCTGGTGTTTTTTAGTGGCATATCCAAAATTAGTATTCCAGCCATATTCAGGATGTTCCTCATGAAGTTCAATCATTAGCTTATCTCTGTAGTTTTTAGCAAGAATAGATGCTGCTGCAATGGATAATACTTTTGAATCTCCTTTAATGATACATTGATGAGGAATATAATTATAAGGGTGGAATTTATTACCATCCACAAGAATCAGTTCCGGGGTAATGGTAAGTTGATCTAACGCACGGTGCATAGCATGAATGCTGGCATTAAGAATATTATGTTCATCAATGAATGAAGGAGGCAGCTCCGCAATGGCATACGTTTTTACATTATCTTTAATATAACTGTCCAGATCCATTCTCGTTTTAAATGTCAACTTCTTTGAATCATTAACAAGGCTCTGTTTAAAATTATCATCTAAAATAACGGCTGCAGCAACAACCGGTCCGCTTAAACAACCTCTTCCAACTTCATCGCATCCAGCTTCGATGTATGTATCCGTCCACTTTTGTAATAATTCCATAATGATAAAATGAAGATGTAAAATTATAAAAAAGAAATTGAACCGTTATTTCTTATTGAACACCCTTTTAATATAATCTATCATTTTTGTGAGAAAAAATAGAAAAGAATATTGATTTAAAAAATATATAAACATTAAATATAAAGAGGTTTTATTGTTGTTCTTTTAGACCTGCTTTTGTTATTTTGGTGTATTTATATATATCGTATTTTTCTCTTACATTTTGTTTATTCCTCTCTGTTTTCAGACAAATTTTAACTTTTTGAGCAATGAAAAAAAATTATGCTTGACATGGTATGGGTTTTTAATCTGTTGTTTTTTTTCAATAATATGTGATTTACTTTATTGTAATACAGTGTTTTATATGTATTTATGCTTGTTTTTTATACAGAGATTATGAATAAAAGACTTAATTGGTATATCTGGAAAAATATCGATTAATTTTTTTTTAATATTTGTTAAAAAACTATATTTTAACTTATTTTAATAATTTATTGTCTGTTTGTTTTTTTGAATTTTTAAACAATTGATATTTTTTTTACATTTTTCTTTGTGTTTCTAATAAAGTTTTACAAATTTGTACGGATACAAAATTAATTTGATATGAAGAAACTAACAACAGGTCTTCTTGTTTTAGTATTGACCTCTTCTTTGGCTGTTGCGAATGCCCAGCAAAAGAAAGATACAATCAAAACAAAAGAAATTGAGGGGGTAGTAGTTACTGCACTCGGTATTAAAAGAGAGAAGAGATCTCTTGGTTATTCCACAACAGAGGTAAAGGGAGATCAGATCTCTAATGTACCGGTTGCCAATGTTTCAGATGCATTAGCTGGGCAGGTAGCAGGTTTGAACATTACACAGTCAGGAACTATGGGCGGTTCTGCCAATGTAGTTATCAGAGGGATAAAATCACTTACATCCAGTAATCAGGCACTTATTGTAGTGGATGGTACGCCCATCAACAATGATACTTTCAACAAAGGGAATATGGCCTCTGGAGGAGGGGGATATGATTATGCTAATGGTATGGCAGATATCAACCCTAATGACATTGAAAGTGTAAACGTTCTTAAAGGAGCTGCAGCATCTGCTCTTTATGGATCGAGAGGTATGAACGGGGTGGTGATGATTACCACTAAAAAAGGTAAAAAATCCAGAAAAGTAGGGGTAGAATTTAACAGTTCCATTACCCTTGGAACTGTAGATAAATCAACCCTTCCTAAATATCAGCATGAATACGGAGGTGGTACTTCCGGTAGATCTTTCTATAATGTCGATCCGGCAAATGGATATCCAGATATTAACGGGGATGGTATTTTAGATGGTAATATTGTAAATACTTATAATGACAGTTCATTTGGAACCAGATTCGATCCGAATTTATTAGTTTATAACTGGGATTCACAATATCCAGGTTTACCGAACTATTTAAAACCTACACCTTGGATTGCTGGGAAAGATCCCAACATGATCTGGAATACTTCTACAACGTATCAGAATTCAATTGCTTTTTCAGCAGGAAACGAGAAAGGAAAGTATAGACTAGGTTATACTAATTTCTATCAACAAGGAGCTTTGGTAAATAGTGAGATTAAAAAGAATACATTAGATTTCTCTGCAGATTATAACTTTACAGATAAATTGAATGTATTTGCTAATATTTCATATATCAATACTAGAGGTAAAGGTAGGGCTTATACAGGATACGAATCCAGAAACCCAATGCAGGGCTTCAGAGGTTGGTGGAACATGGGAGTTGATATGGATAAGCAGAGACAGGCATATGAACTGACAAGAAAAAATATGACCTGGAATATTCAGGATTGGGAAACTCAAACAGTAGGCTATACTGATAACTACTTCTTCAACAGATATGAGAACTATGAAACAGATACGAGAAATCGTTATTTTGGAAATGCAGGGCTTAATTATAAGTTTACAGATTGGTTGAGCTTCATGGGAAGATATACTTTTGATACTTTTGATGACTTAAGAGAAGAGAGAGTAGCAATAGGATCTTCCGATCAAGGACGTTTAAGTAATGGAGGTAAAGGTGAATATTATGTGATGATGCAGAAAGTTTATGAAATGAACTATGATGGTATCTTAAACATTAATAAAGACCTTGGAAGTGATTTCAACCTTAACGGAAACGTTGGTTTTAACATTAGAAGAAACAAAAGATACGGAATGTCTGTTGTAACTAATGCCGGATTAAAAGTACCAGGATTATATTCTATTACCAATTCACGTGAACCATTAACGGAAAAGAATCTTGATGATTTCGATGAAACAAAAAGTAATTTAGGTTTATTTGCACAAGCGAGTTTAGGATATAAGAATATGTTATTTGTGGATGGATCATACAGACGTGATCGATCTTCAACTCTACCTACTAATAACAGCTGGTATGGTTATTATTCATTATCTGGTAGCTTTGTGTTCTCAGAGCTTTTAAAGAGTAAAGATAAAATCAATTTCGGTAAAGTTCGATTGAACTACGCAGAAGTAGGTAACGATACTGACCCTTTCAATTTAAGAAATACATATATATTCAATCCTGGTTTTAATAATGGGGCATTTAGTGCAGGTTCTTCTGCTATATCTAAAAATCCTGAATTAAGACCTGAAAGAATGAAGGAATTGGAAGCTGGTTTAGAAATGGGCTTCTTCAGAAATCGTTTAAGTTTCGATGTTTCGGTGTATAAGCAAAAAACAGAAGATCTTATTACACCAACTGATATTTCAGGAGCTTCAGGATTTACAAAAATGTGGGTGAATGCAGGAAGTATTGAGAATAAAGGTATTGAAGCAAGATTAACAGTAGTACCTATTAAAACCTCTAATTTTACTTGGGAACTTACCGGAAACTGGTCAAAAAACAAATCTAAGGTAACAGAAATCCAAGGAGATAATGATTTCTTACAGCTTGCTAAGATGTGGAACGTTACATCCGGAGCGAAATTAGGAGAATCTACCGGAACAATCAGAGGAACAAACTTCGTTTACCTTAATGGAGAGAAAGTTGTTGGAGCAAATGGTATTTATTTGCTAAGTGACGATCCTCAGGAAGTTATCGGTGATGCTGTTCCGGATTGGAGAGGAAGTATCATGAATACTCTTCGTTATAAGAACTTTAGTCTTAGCTTCTTAATTGATATTAAAAAAGGAGGAGATGTTTATTCTCAGGATATGGCATTCGGATTATTGAGTGGATTATACGAAGAAACAGCTGGATTGAACGATTTAGGAAATCCTATCAGAAATACTCTTGCTAATGGAGGAGGGGTTATTCTTCCGGGAGTAAAAGCTGATGGAACTCCAAACGATATAAGAGCAAGTTTTACCAATGTTAATAACCCTTATGGGTATAACAGAGCACCAGAAGCAATGCACGTTTACGACGGATCTTTTGTAAAATTGAGAAATGTTACATTATCCTATAAGCTGCCTAAAGAAATGCTGGGGAATACATTTATTGAAAGTTTAACTCTTTCTGTAATCGGAAGAAACTTATGGATTATTCATAAGAACTTACCATATTCAGATCCTGAAGCAATTATGGGGGCAGGTAATGCAATTGGTTTCCAGAATGGAGCTCATCCAACTTACAGAGAAATAGGTGCAAGTGTAAAAGTTGAATTTTAAAAAAGAAAAATTATGAAAAAGATAATAATTGGATCTCTTGTAGCCCTATCTCTGGCTTCATGTTCAGATAGTTTTGAAGATTTGAACGTCGATCCTAAAAACCCAGCTGAAGTACCTGGTAGCTTCCTATTTACGAGCGGGGTGAAAAGTATGTTTGATCAAATGGGAAGTACTAGTGTTAATAGCAATATTTTTAGATTAGTTGCGCAGCACTGGACTGAAACACAGTATGTAACAGAGACGAATTACGATATCAGAAACAGAGCGTTACCTGAAGCACATTGGAATGCAATGTATGGTCCTGTTTTATATGATTTAAAGAAAGCAAGAGAATCTGTAATAGTTGATCCAAACCTTAAGGCTGGAGAAAAGAAAAATCAATTAGCTTTCATTACCATTGCACAAGTATATGCTTGGCAGCAGATGGTAGATTTATTTGGTAATATTCCTTACTCAAGAGCATTAGAAGGTGTTGATAATACAAGACCTGTGTATGATGATGCCTTTACAATCTATAAAGATCTTTTATTAAAAATAACTGCTGCTTATAATGATATTGATGCAGGTTCAGGAGGATTAGAAAAAGATTTTATTTATGATGGAGATATGGCTAGATGGAAAAAACTGGCTGCATCCGTTAGATTTAAACTGGCGATGAGACTTGCTGATTTTGATCCTGCACTATCTAAAACAGAAGCAGAGGCTGCTTACAATGCTGGATTAATTGCTTCTAATCAAGATAACTTTCTATTACATTATGAAGATAATACAGCAAACGCAAATCCATTGTATGCAGATCTTTATCTGAGTGGAAGACAGGATTTTGTACCATCAGATACTTTTGTTGATTATCTAAATGGATTAGATGATCCAAGAAGAAGTGTATACTTCGATGATAACAAAACACCATATATTGGGGGAGTTTATGGATCTCTTAATGATTATGCTGATTTTACTCATCTAGGAGAGATTTTCTACACTAGAGATCTAAAAGGTGATCTTATGGATTACTCTGAAATATCTTTCTTACTTGCAGAAGCAAAGGAAAGAGGATACAATGTAGGATCCTCAGCTGCTGCTTACTATACACAAGGAGTTAAGGCAAGTATGGAGTATTGGGGAGTTGCTCCAGGCGATATCACTACATACCTTGCAAGACCTGACGTTAATTATGCTTCAGCGCCAGGTACATGGAAAGAGAAAATTGGTAAACAATTCTGGATTGCAATGTACAACAGAGGGTTTGAAGCTTGGTCTGTTTACAGAAAGTATGATGCACCAGGACTAAGATTGCCTGCAGAAACAGGAAGACCAGTTCCTAAAAGATTTACTTACCCTGTTACAGAATCTAACTTAAATAGCAGCAACTACAATCAAGCAGCAACTGCTATTGGTGGAGACCAACAACAGACAAAACTGTTCTGGGATAAATTCTAGACACGCATTTAACAACATTCATATTATACCGCCTTCGGGCGGTTTTTTATTGGAATTAAATCATAAAAAAGAGGTCTTAAAGACCTCTTTTTTTATCCACCGCAATTAACGGACTTAGGAACACAAGCTCCCCATTCCTGACATTGTTTATAACCATCAGGACATCTTCCCCATGGTTCGCAGCAAGGTGCATTTCCGGCAGTAATTTTTTTAAGCTCAGTTTTCGTGATTTTTTTAAGATTTTTCATAATAAAGTTTTGTTTAATGAGTAGAATAAATATATGAAAAATATAGACAAGGATTTGATTTTCAGAATAAATATTCAAAAAACAGTCAAATAATTGAATGTGTATGATCTCATTATAGACTTGTCTTTTTTATTTCACTAAATTTGTACTTTAAATTTTGACATGGATATTAAAGATATTATAGAAAAGAAACTTTCAGAAGTCATTTTAAATGTTTATCAGTTAAAAGACATTAAGCTGGAAATTCAGGAAAATAAAACGGAATTTGAAGGTGATTTTACGATTGTTACTTTTCCGTTGGTAAAACAATTAAAGAAAAACCCTGAAAGCATTGGGGTTGAATTAGGTGAAGCATTAACTGAACAAACGGAATTATTTGAAAGCTTTAACGTAATAAAAGGTTTCCTTAATGTTAAAGTTAAAAATCAACTGTTTGTAGATAACTTCAGATCTGTACACGATGGTTTTTCAACAATAGATAAGAAAAATTCAACGGTAATGGTAGAGTATTCTTCACCGAATACTAATAAACCATTGCACCTAGGGCATATCAGAAACAACCTGTTAGGATTCTCTGTTGCTCAAATCTTAAAAGAGGCTGGATATGATGTGATCAAAACTCAGATTATTAACGATAGAGGGATTCATATCTGTAAATCAATGTTGGCTTGGGAGAAATTCGGGAATGGACAAACTCCTGAAACTACCAATACAAAAGGAGATAAATTCGTTGGAAACTACTATGTAGAATTTGACAAAAATTATAAAAAAGAGATTTCAGAACTTGTAGCTGAGGGAGTAACGGAAGAGCAAGCTAAAAAAGATGCTCCGGTAATGAAGGAAGCGCAAAAGATGCTACTAGACTGGGAAAGTGGAGATGAAGCGGTAAGAAATCTTTGGGCAGAAATGAATTCATGGGTTTACAAAGGATTCAACGAAACTTATAAAAGATTAGGTGTTGATTTTGACCAGGTTCAATATGAAAGCAATACTTATATTTTAGGAAAAGACCTTATTCAGGCTGGATTAGATAAAGGGGTTTTATACCAGAAAGAAGATGGTTCCGTTTGGTGTGATCTTACTGATGAAGGACTTGATCAAAAATTATTGTTACGTTCAGACGGTACTTCAGTATATATGACTCAGGATTTAGGAACGGCAGTTGAACGTTTTAAGCAAAACAATATTCAAAAGTTGATCTATACGGTAGGAAATGAGCAGGATTATCACTTCCAGGTATTATTCAAGATCCTTAAAAAGTTAGGATACGAATGGGCTGATCAGTTATTCCACCTTTCTTACGGAATGGTTGAGTTACCGGAAGGAAAAATGAAATCCCGTGAAGGAACTGTAGTAGATGCTGATGACTTGATGCAGGAAATGTATGAAACGGCAAAATCTAAAGCTCAGGAACTAGGTAAGCTTGAAACTCTTTCTGATGAAGAAAAAGAAGCTTCTTATGAAACGGTAGGGCTTGGTGCTTTAAAGTATTTCATGTTGAAAGTAGATCCAAAGAAGAAAATGCTTTTCAATCCGGCTGAAAGTATTGATTTCAATGGTAATACAGGACCATTTATTCAGTATACTTACGCTCGTATTCAATCATTGTTATCAAAGGCTGAATTCAATTATAAAGAAACGAATGACGTAACTTTGAATCAGTTTGAAAAAGAACTGATCATGCAATTGGCAAACTTTAAAACGATAGTAGCCAGATCAGCAGAAACATTAAGCCCTGCTTTGGTGGCGAACTATGTTTATGACTTAGTGAAATCATATAACTCATTCTACCAGAACAATCCGATTCTGAATCAGGATGATGAAAATATTAAACAAATTCGTCTGAATCTATCAGATCTTACAGCAAAGACGATCAAAAAATCGTTGGAACTGCTGGGAATAGGAACAGTAAACAGAATGTAAAAATAAGAAAGCCTCCTGAAAAATTCAGGAGGCTTTTTCTATATAAATTGTGAAAATCTCGTATCAGAAATAACCGGAATTTCAACCTCCGATTCACGTTTTATTACTATCTTCTTCATGCATTTGTTTCAGGCTATCCGCATAGAGTTTAGCTGCGCTCCATCTGGCATGTTTGGAAAGAGTAACCGGATATCCCTTTTTATAGGTGTATACCTTCGTAAACTTAGCTCCAAAAAATATCAACATACAGGAATAATTGATCCACATCATAATCAGAATCACAGTTCCGGCAGCTCCAAATGCTGAAGTAGGTTTTACCTGATTGAAATAAAGACTCAGTAAAAATTTCCCCAATGTAAATAAGGCTGTTGTTAAAAAAGCACCACGCCAAACGGATTTCCAACTGATCTGTACATCAGGAAGAACTTTAAACATGAGAGCAAATAAAAGCATAACAAGCCCGAATCCAATTGAAAAATTGACAACCTCAACAAGAAGGTACGTTTCAAATCCAAAATATTGAGTGATGATTTTATTAAAAAGGCTGATTAATGAGGATAAAACCATGGTAATCATGAGCAGGAATCCAAGAATCAGGATCATTCCGAGAGAATTGGCTCTATCCAGTAAAAACTTAAGTAAAGCTTTCTTCGGTGCTGACTCTACATCCCAAAGAGCATTTAACGAATGTTGAAGCTGAAAGAATAGAGTAGTAGAACCAAATACCAAGGCTCCAACTCCTACAGCTTTCATGAAAATATTCTTTTTGTCAATTAAAGCTCCGGCGAGCATTCCTTCAATGCTTTTCGCTACATCAGGTCCCATAATTCCACTGATTTGAGTACTGATCTGTCCTCTGATGGCTTCCTCTCCAAAAAAATTACCAAGTACCCAGATGATAATGATCAATAATCCCGGGATAGAAAAGATCGCGTAATAGGCAAGACTTGCTGAATCTTTGGACGCAGAAGAGTTGTTCCATTCTGTAAATGTGTCCTTTAGGACTTCCCAGAAAAATTTAAAATTATTGATCATATTAAAATGGATATCCGATGGCAATATTTAAAACAAGATTATCTTTTCTCCAGCTAGGATCTCCGAAATTGATTTTATCGAAGGCCCATCTGTCTCCCTTTTCATAATAAGGTACTCTCAATGGCATTGCTAAGTCAAGCCTTAAAACTAATATAGAAAAATCAAGTCTCAGACCAACTCCGGCTCCTACTGCAATTTCATTAAGAAAATCTTTTGTAAACTTTGCACCCGGTCTTGCATCATCATTATGGAGCAGCCAGATATTTCCGGCATCTACAAAAACGGCTGCATTTATGAACTTGTATAGGTTCGCACGGTATTCTGCATTTAATTCTAACTTAACATCTCCTGCTTGGTCGAAATAAGTTCCTGGTTTTATTGTTCTTGGATCAAAACTTCCCGGACCAAGTGTTCTTGCACGGAATGCTCTTATGCTATTACTTCCTCCTGAGAAAAACTGCTTGGAGAAAGGAACAAATTCTGAGTTTCCATAAGGATAAGCAATTCCTCCAATGAATCTTGTAGCCAATGAAGATTTTTCTGTAAACTTATAGTAGAACCTGAAATCATTTTCAATTTTAGCGTATTGACTGAAAGGAATACCAAAAATATTTTTTTCTTTATCCTCTTTTACATTAGCTCCACTCACTAAGCCTGAAATATTTCCTGCAAGATCCAGAGTACCTTTATAATAAAAAGTATTCTTTTTAGGCAGCATGGTATTGGTATAAGTATATGAATAAGTAGGTCCGAAAATAAGCTGTCTCTGTACAATCCTTTGCATAGCTGGATTGTTAGTGGCGTCGGCATCATATTTTGCGGTAACCTTTTGTGGAGAAACAAGGGTAATATCAATCACTTTCAGTTCATGTTCCTTTCTTGCATTTTCTTTCCATAAATACCCGAATGAAGCTGTGAAATTATTAAGGGTATAATATTGCGTTCTGTTTTGGAATTCATAACCCAATGTAATATTTGTCCTCGGAACAAACTCACTGGAAGAATGAAAACGGAATGGTGCTACAATTCTCGGAATCGAGAGCTGAACATTTGTTCCGGCACGGAAAATATTATTGGCATCCTGAGCACCTCCCATCTGGAAATCAAAAGCTCCGAAAATTGCTGCTTTAAACTGTTCCGCACCTCTGAAGAAATTTCTGTGTGTCCAGTTCAGGTTAAGCTCACTACCTGCATAATTGGCAGAGTTTGTTCTTCCCAAAGCTTCAAGCCTTAAAGACTGAATTTGTCTTGGTGTTAATAAATAATAAGCATCAAATTTATGATTTAAAGAATCAGAAGTCACAAATTCATTTTTTACGAATTTAAATACTCCCAGACTGATCAATCTGTTTAAGGAAAGATTATGATTGGAACGATTATAAAGATCTCCCTGTTTGAAATATAAAGCCCTGTCGAAAATTTTCGGTTTGAACTTATGTTGTGGATCAATGACGTAAATATCATCAAATGCGTATTTACTCAGGGAATCTTTATTCATCGGAATACTGTATTTTCCCTCTTTTACATCCTGAATATTATAATTCGGGAAGACAATAACCTTATCAATACTGAACTGTTGAGTCGCTAAATCAGGCGTATTATCCTTAAGCTTTACATTCAATTCTACTTTATGGTTTTTATTTACCGTACTGTCTGCCTGTACAATGATATTATCCGGATGGAAATAATAAAACCCTCTTTCTTTTAAACTGTTATCAATTCTTTCTCTTTCCGCTTTGATAACGTCAAGATCAAATGGTTTTCCGTTTTTAAGAAGAGTTTTTCCAGCTAAATTTTGAATTTCCTGATTAACAAGGGTAGAGTCTTTTTGAAATTTAACTCCATCTACCAAATATCTTGCTCCAGGTTTTAAGGTATAAATTACTTTTGCCTTTTTATTTTTTGAAACAGTATCATAAGTAGCCTGTGCATTGAAATATCCTTTGTTTTCAGAATAATTTTGAATGATATCTTTATTGAATTCACGATCTACATCTCCCAATAATACAGGCTTTTCACCCATTTTATATTTAAGCCAGTAATTAAATCCTTTATCCTTTTTAGGCTCTTTGGCAATATTGTAAAAATAAAGCTTAGGACGCATACCCAAAAATGTAGAATTCGGTTTTGGAGTAAGGTTGGCTTCAAGTGCAGCCTGAAGATCTTTCTTTTCTTTCTTTGAAATAGTGTCACTTTCAATCTTTACCTCAGCGCCGGTGTAAAGCATTTGGTTTTCCTTCAAAAACCTTGTATTGCTGCACGAAACTACTGCCGAAGTTAATCCGGAAACCAACAGATATTTACAGTATGTATGAAATGTATTATTCATTATTTAAATTCTACCACTTGATTGTTTTGATTCTTTTTAGGCTTCTTTTCTTTTGCTTTGGATTTTTCAAAAATCTCACGGAATTTGTCATAATCCAACGTGATGATAAATCCAACACCAGTCTCTATGATCTGCCCCTGAAGAGCTACCTGATATTCATCTTTACGATAAGCACGAAGCATGTACCTTCCGTCTTTGGAAAGGCTGTAATCTACAGAAACATTTCCTGCAATATTGGTCATATTTTCATTCTGACGTGCTTGTCCTTCCAATCCGAAATTACTTCCCACCGTTACTTTCAGCCTGTCGTTTAATAATTTTTTACTGATGTCCACATTCAGGTCAGTTCTTGTATTTTTCTGTCCTGTAGAATAATCTTCTGATGAATCAAGACCAAAATTAAGGTCAACACCTTTGATTAATCCCGAAGCAAGGTTATTCAATTGCTGAGAAAGAATTTTACTCACACTCTGTCTTGCCATAGTTTCAGCGGACATTCCTGCGCCACTTTCAAATGGATTTTCCCCGATGAAACGGTTCAAAAGAAGTAAAGCGAATACCTGTTTATTCAATTCAGATTCCTGAGTTCTAAGCTGTGCCAGTTTCTGATCAATAACATCTTTTACATTGGTTGATATGGAGTTATTTTTCTCTTCCGTCGTAATATCAAAACTTAGTTGAGGCTTTAACAGTTCTCCTTTCATTTTCAGTAAAGCATTAAATGGGATCCTCTGCTTAAACTGATTAATAAGTGATGCACTTCCGTCACCGCTTACCTGTTGTTCTACAAGATCAATAGGAGCAGCTTCCGTTTTATAAACTGCAGTAATGTCCATTACAGCCATAGTAGGTTCACCCGTCCAGGTAATGGTACTTCCTTTCTGAATATCAAATTTTCTTTTCAGGAAGCTTACCGAAAGATCATAGCTTCCTTTGTTCACTTCATAAACTCCTACCAATGTTGTTTTCCCTGAAGGATCAATTCCACCGGTTAATTCTGCTTCTCCCTGAAGCTGTACGAAATCTCCATTAGCTTTATCAATAACGATTGATAATTTCGCTTCTTTACTTACTTCGATATTAACGCTGACATCCATCCCCTGGATACGACTTTGCGCATTAAGAGAATCTGTTTTGATGGTTTTATTTAAAACGACCTGATCCTGATCTACAAACTCTACAATTCCATCTCTTTCCTGTAATGAAGGATTAGATTGTGGCAGGACAAAAGTGAAATCCGTGTTGTCAGCAACACTTAATCTACCGTCTACTTTTGGTAAGTCAAGGTTTCCACGGATATGAAGTCCTGCATCAATAGCAAGAATTCCGTACATCATGGCATCGTTGGATTTTTGCGAGTTAACTACTTTGAAATCTTTAGCATTAACATTCAGATTAAATGCAAAGTCTCTGTAGGTTTGTGTAAGAACTTGCCCATCCACCACCAAAGCATTTCCGTCTTTGTCTTTGATTTTAAATTTATCAAACTCAATCCCACGGTTTGTAAAGTCTATCTCATCATTCAGCTTTCTGAAATCACTTCCGGTTTTCGCTATTTCCAGCCCTGCATCATTAAATTTTACTTTTCCCAGAATATTAGGCTTATCGGTAGTTCCCGTGATTTTAAGGTTTCCGGAAAGATAGCCTTCCGTATTGGTAATTGCATTCATCGAGAAACCTTGAATGCTCTTCATCTGCAATTGATAGATTGCCATATTCAGGTCGAAAGAACTGGAAGCTGTATTGTAATCACCAAGAATTCTTACATCGTTATTGTTACCTGAAAGAGCAATGTCAGCATTTAAAAGTTTCGGTGAAGAATTGTTCACTTTTACGGCAAGATTTCCAACAGGACTTCCGTATACAATAAGGTTGGATACATTCAGATCAGAAGTGAAGGTCATATCCTTCATCACATCTCTGAGCTGAGCCGTTCCGTTGATAGTTCCTCTTGCAAGTACTGTATCCTTTTTTATAAGTTCAGTAATGGTTTCTATTTTAAAATCTTTCAGGGCGATGTTCAGAGGGCTACTTGGGCTATTGCTTTCCGATTGAATGGAAATTTCACTTCCGCCATTGCTCAGAATAAAATTATCTGCTAAAATTCCTTTGTTGCTGATCTGTATTTTATTGTTTTCGGCAATATTCCAATCTGCATAGTTTAGTTTTAAACCATTCGGATTTAAAGAAATTTCCGTAATGTCATTCAAAGATTTTGCATTTCCGGCAATAAGGAAACGGGTGACATCTTTATCATCTTTTGTGGTTGCATTATAATTGATTGTATTATCAGCAACATCACCATTAATATCAATTTTGTTGATTGTGAAACTTGAACTTTTTAAAGCAGCAACGTTTAGACTGTACTGTAATGCCTGATTTTCATTGGTGACTTTTAATATTCCTTTTTCGATGGTATTTTCACCATACAATAGTTGTGGAATTTGCCCGTCTATTTCAATTTTCTGAGAATCGGCATCATAATTTCCGTTTAAGTTAATCGTTTCAAAACTTTTCAGTTCCGGTACAAATTTTCGGATCAAGTCATCATTTTTAATCTTTGCATTAAAGGCAAAATGCTGTCCCGGATCAATTTTATTGGTTTTGTCAGGCTTTTGAAACTGATAATACTGGTTAATAGTTTGTGTTAAAGCACCAAATATTTGGGTAAGCTTATATTTACCTTTCAGTTCAATATCGGCAACCTGAGAGTTGAAAATTATCTGCGTAGAATCTGTAGTGGAAGATGCTTTAAGATTCATTTCCTGTACAGGATATACTTCTTTGGTATCGGAAAAAGCAAAATCTTTAAGGTTTAAATAACCGTTCAGATTATTAGGGTCTAGGCTTGTAAAGTCTCCGTCTATTTTTCCTGCAAGGATCATAGGTTTCTCATAAAATCCAAGTTTGTTGACATCAAGCTTGATGACCTCACCGTTCACCTTAACAGTAGGATTTTTCTCATCATAAATACCGGAAGCAGTCAATAATAAATCAGCATTCGGATCTTTTGAATTCAAAACAACATGATAAGCTCCTTTGTTGATCTTACCTGTTAAATTCATATTCTGATAGCGGTATCCTTTATAAACAGCGGAAGCTACATGACCTTTTAAGTCTGCATTAGCATTTTTAAAGTCAAAACTTTCTCCTTTTGCAGAAATCTGTGCGGTAATAGCTCCTATATCTTTATTTTGAATGATTTTTCCAACCTGTACGCCTTGCAGATTGGCTTTTACATCATATAATTCATGATTTTTTCTGCGCATGTCCACATCAGCAACAATTGCCGCATTTCCAAGGGTAGAGTAGAGGTTGAGGTCCGTATTTACCATTTTAGTGGTTCCTTTTGCATTTCCTTTTACACTGAAGCTTGAAGGTAGGCTAATATTGGAAGGAATGGTATTTTTCGGAACCAGATTGAAGATTGTTTTAGCACTGGAAGAAAACTCACCAATCCTTACATCATAGTATAATTGATCAGGATTCATGGCATTCTTGATTTTTCCGGATGCAATGACTCTCAATTGATCCAAACCTGAAACTTTAAGATCCTGAATCAAAAGATCATTCACTGTACCTTTGACGTTTGCATTGACATTCAGAATGGCATTTGGATATTTATTGAAAGGAACTGTATTTTTTAAAGTAGGAACCAGGTTCAAAATATCTGAAAACCCGATTTTTGAATCTTTGATATTGGCTGAAATCTTTACTGCTCCAAGATTATTAGTCAGTTGATCAATGGACGTATAGTTTAAAATAACCTCATCACGCAGCAATGTCTTGGGAGTTTGCAGATACAAATCTTTCAGATATGCTTCTTTTTCCGCATAGACAAAATCTGTATTGAATCTTTGAATATCTAAGCCTTTTGCTTCCTGAATTTCTGCTGAATTAACAGTTCCGGCAAAGGTATTATTCTCCATTTTGAAGCTTCTAATTTCCGTATTCAGTTTAGAAAAATTCAGATGATTGAAGTCTATTCCCTGTTTGGTAGGAGCAATGGCGGTATTGTTGTAAGTGGCTTTTACATCATTCAGGACAAGTTTTCCTAAAAGAAGTTTCATGGCTTTATCCTGATCGGATGCTTTTGAAATCTCCTGTTCTTTTTTATCTTTTGGATTGGCATTTTGTGCCGGAAGGTAAAGATTTGCATTGATGTCTGCTCCGGAAAGAAAAACATTGGCAACATTGAAAGAATTATTTTCAAGATCAAGTTTGTTCACTTTTGTACTTAATTCTTTGAATAAAACTTTCGCAAAAGTCTTGGTGTTTTCATCGCCGTAATCAATATCGAAGTGAGTAAGCTTGATTCCTCTTAAACCAATATTCATCGGTTTTTTTTCATTGAGTGAATCTACTTTTTTCTCAACCTTTTTGGAAACTTCTTCTACAATTCCCTGCTTTAACTTTAATTTTAATCCATCAAGGTTAATATCATTTACCGCGTAAGTGTTTTTATTGAGATCGAATTTTTTTACTTTCGTATCAAAGGATTTGAAATAAAGATTAATGTCATTTTTCGATTGCTGATCATTAAATGTGATTCCAATATCTTTTAAATTGATTTTATCCAGAGAAATAATGAATGGCTTGGAAGGGCTTTCTTCTTTATCATTTGTAGCAAAAGCATCGATGATATAATCGAAATTAAATTTACCATCTGGTTTTCTTACCACATTTGCACGAGCGCCTTCTAAATCTACAGAGGTAATATCTGCTGTAGAATTGATAAGCTTTAGCATGTTTAATCCAACGTCCAGTTTTTTTACGGCTAAAAGGGTGTCAACGTCTTGTCCTTTGAGATAAAGGTTTTCCATGACAAGGCTGTTGGGAAACCCGATGTAAACTCTTTCCAGGCTTACTTTGGTGTTAATTTTTTTCTCAAGATAAACGACAAGTTTATCTTTAATGAAATTTTGAACGGCGGGAAGTCTTAAGCTCAGTATCAATAGGGTAAGAAGAACCAATATTGAAATAAAGGTTATTGCAATACGCCTTAAGAGTTTTGAGGTGTTGATTTTTAGTTTCAAAAGCGATGTGGTTTCTAACAAAGATAATAATACTTATTTTATTCGGTCTTTGTTGTGGTACCATTTTCGAATGCAAAAATCCTGCCTTGGCTGCCTTATTATGGAATTTTTAGTTGTGTAGTTGTCAAGTGAATAGTTGAGTAAGACGAGCCAAGGTGCGGATTTTGTTTTTTAAAAAGCCCCCTTTAAATCATTTTTTAATGTTGAAAAGGTTAGTTAGCAAAAATGAAAATTCAAATGTTAATGTAGTTGTAAAGGGGGCTTGGCATGGTTTGTATTAATCAGATAATAATCTTCTAGTTGTTTCCGTTTTCCCATTTCACCTCTTCTCCCTGAGGAGCGGCACCACCCTGCGCTGGTGTAATAGGAGCGGTTTCCTGGTTGATATGGTAAATGTAAGCTGCGATTTTTTCAGCATCTCTTCCTGTAATAGTTCCGTCTTTGATGAAAGGTCTCATGGTAGGGTTATTTGGAGAACCGTTTTCAAGCATCCAGAAAACATTTTTGAATAAGCTTTTTTCTTTGATGTTGATCCAGTGTGTATCGGTAAGATTAGGACCGATACCTCCTTTTCCGGCATCTCCGTGACAGGTTACGCAGTTGGTTTTGAAAAGCTCCTGACCTTCTGCGATATTGTCTGCACTGTATTTTGCAGATTCCAGGTTGATCTGGGGTGCCGTTTTTTCATACTCTTCTATAGAGGCAAGCATTGTCTTTGTTTCTTTGGTATATTCTGCATCCGGGTGAGCGTAATCTGTAAAGGCATAAGCCGTCAAGTACACTACGCAGAAGATACATCCGAACCAGAACAGACCGATCCACCATTTCGGAAGAGAGTTGTCAAGCTCTGTAATTCCGTCGAAACCATGATCAATAAGAATATCTTTTTCTTCTGTTGCAGACTGCTTTTTGAAGGCAGAGTTCCATAATTTCTGATAGTAAGGAACTTTCTTCTCCTCCAGATATTGTTTTTTCTCTTCTTCAGATAATCTGCTGAAGCTTTCATTCTCAATCATGTCTCCAATAGAATGCATGATCATCAGAAGGATAATAGCTATCAATATCAACGCCCAGAAAAATGGTGAAGAAAAGTATCCTGAATCACTGGCGAACATTTCAAACGCCATGATCGTTAAACCTATCGTTGTTGCGATATATATTGAAATGGGGGTTCTCGTTTTCATTACATTAATTTTTAATGATTACTCTGCACTTGCTGTTTGGATTTGTGTTGTCTTGATATCAGTACCTAGTCTTTGCAGGTAAGCGATCATTGCAACAATTTCTCTTTGTTCAAGCGGAATATAAGCTGCTCCTTTTGCTATTTTTTCTTTAGCCATCTGATCTCTTACATCGGTAGCTTCGGAGTAAATTCTCTTTACAATAGCTTTTGACTGGTTGTCTGCCCATTGATCGGCTGAATCAATCTGTGCTTTTGTATATGGAACTGCAAATGAATTTTTCATTAATTTTATTTTGTCCACCATTTGTGAACGATCCAGTTTATTGGTAATTAACCATGGGAAACGTGGCATAATAGAACCAGCAGAAGTAATTCTTGGGTTGTACATGTGTTTAAAGTGCCATGAATCCGGGTTTCTGCCTCCTTCTCTGTGAAGATCCGGTCCGGTTCTCTTAGATCCCCATAAGAATGGTCTGTCGTATACAAATTCCCCTGCTTTAGAGTATTGTCCGTTCTTCCCTTCAAATCTTAATACTTCATCACGGAAAGGACGGATCATCTGAGAGTGGCAAGAGTTACATCCTTCTCTGACATATAGGTCTCTTCCCTCAAGCTCTAATGGTGTATAGGGCTTCACTGCGGTAATATTAGGAACACTTTGCTTCAGTGATAGTGTTGGAATGATTTCCACAAGTCCTCCGATTGCTATCGTAATAAAAGCTAATACAGCAAGCAGAGTAGGGGTTCTTTCTAACCAAAGGTGTACGCCTTCGCCTTCTTTTCTTGTCCCTCCGATATTGGCTAATGCCGGAGCTTCTGCAGGTACTTCTTTCTGGAATGAACCAATCTTAATAGTCTTGATCACATTGACTACCATTAAAATAGCTCCTGAAAGATAAAGAATACCTCCTAAGAATCTCATTTTAAAGTATGGAATGATCGCTGTAACGGTATCTAACCAGTTTTTCCATAATAAGGTACCGTCCGGGTTGAATTGTTTCCACATCAATCCCTGTGTGAATCCTGAAATATACATTGGTACTGCATAGAAAATGATTCCTAATGTTCCTAACCAGAAATGCCAGTTAGCTAGTTTTACAGACCAAAGTTTTGTTCTCCACATGATCGGAACCAGATAATATACTACCCCGAATGCCATGAAACCATTCCATCCAAGAGCTCCTAAGTGTACGTGCCCAATAACCCAGTCTGTATAGTGCCCGATTTTATTTAAAGATTTTGTTGCTAATAAAGGTCCTTCAAAAGTTGCCATACCATAACAAGTAACAGCTACTACGAAGAATTTAAGAATAGGGTTTTCTCTTACTTTATCCCATGCTCCTCTTAAGGTAAGAAGACCGTTTAGCATACCACCCCAAGACGGTGCAATCAGCATGATAGAGAAACCTGTACCTACAGCCTGTGCCCAAGCTGGTAATGCTGTATATTGCAGGTGGTGAGGTCCTGCCCAAAGATAAACGAAGATTAATGACCAGAAGTGAATAATAGATAATTTGTATGAGAATACCGGTCGTTGGGCTGCTTTAGGCATAAAGTAATACATCAGACCTAATACAGGGGTGGTTAATACGAATGCAACCGCATTGTGACCATACCACCATTGTACTAATGCATCTTTTACACCTGCATATACAGAATAAGATTTCCAGCTTGTGAAAGATAAAGGAACTTCAAGGTTATTGAAAATGTGAAGCATTGCTACGGCAATCCATGTTGCCATATAGAACCAGATAGCTACATATAAATGTCTTACCCTTCTTTTAGCAATGGTTCCGAACATATTGATCCCGAATACTACCCATGAGAAAGTAATTAATATATCAATTGGCCATTCATGTTCAGCATATTCTTTAGAAGTATTGATTCCCATTAGGAATGTGATCACTACGGTAACAATCATAAACTGCCAAGACCAGAAGTGAATCCATGAAAGCGTATCACTATACATTCTTGTTTTCAGCAATCTCTGCATACTGTAATAAGCACCACAGAAGAAGGAATTACAAACAAAAGCAAAAATTACGGCACTCGTGTGAAGCATTCTGATCCTTCCGAATCCCATCGCTCCTTGTGTATTGATAAGTCCCTGAATATTTCCCGAAGCTAAACTTTTAATCGTTGTATCATCCGTACCGAATAAAAATTCAGGTAATTCAGGATAAAAAAGCATCAAAGCGGCAGTAAGCCCCAGCAGAAATCCGACGAGTCCGAATACGATAGTTGCATAGAGGAATGCCCTGACAATATTATTGTCATAGTTAAATTTTTGCGTCTCCATAAATTCCAATAGTGTTTACCGAAGTGATATTTGCTCTGAAAATGGTTTATTTTTCGCCGTTTTCTATGTTAAAAGTAAATATCATGTAACGTGTATAATGTTTTGCCAAAGGTATTTATTAACTTTGTTGGAGGCTAATAGATAATCTTCTAAAATATACCGAAAACTACTAAAACAAAAACGATGAAAATATGTGGACAAAATATCAGGAAAATAAGAAGGAGTAGAGACCTTACTCAGGAATACATGGCTTTTGAAATGGGGATTTCCCAAAAAGCATATTCCGATATTGAAAACTCCAAAGTGAAAATTAACCTTGAGATCCTGACTAAGATTTCAGATATTTTAGACATCAAACCTTCCGATATCTGTAGTATTTCTCATAAATGTGGTACAGATGACGGATACGAAGATAAATACCAGGGACTTCTTGAGTATATGAAAAAGAATAATATTCCCATTCCGGAGGAACATTTGAAAAGATAGATTCATTCATATCTTATATAAAAATAATAAACCAGTCTTGACCGTTGGGTGAAGACTGGTTTTGTATTTATTTTCTTATTACCCCTATTGAAGGAAGGGGAACAATCTGTATTTTTTACTGTTTTTAATAGTGATGATTTATCAATTTACCCCATGGAATGTGAATTTCTGTGAAAAGTTTTTATATATTTAGCGACCGAATAATTGATTCAATGGACAACGAAAATAAAACAGGACAAAACGAGAATTTAGTTAGAGGATTAACAAATCGACATATACAATTAATTGCCCTTGGTGGTGCCATAGGAACAGGATTGTTTCTGGGAATTGGACCAGCAGCCGTACTGGCAGGACCATCTGTGATCTTAGGGTATGCTTTAGCAGGTATTATTGCCTTTTTTATCATGCGCCAGCTTGGTGAAATGGTTGTTCAGGAACCCGTATCGGGAAGTTTTAGCTACTTTGCATACAAATATTGGGGGAATTTTCCAGGATTTGCTTCCGGATGGAACTATTGGATTCTCTATATTCTCGTAAGTATGGCTGAGCTTACAGCAATAGGTCATTATATACATTTCTGGTGGCCCGAAATACCACTATGGGTTTCCAGTTTATTCTTTTTCGTGGTCATTAATGCCCTGAATCTAGCTTCTGTAAAAGTGTATGGAGAAACAGAATTCTGGTTTTCCATTATCAAAGTTGTCGCGATTATTGCAATGATTATTTTTGGAGTTTATCTTTTAATAAGCGGTACCGGAGGAGAAAAAGCGACAATTACCAATTTATGGAATGACGGTGGACTTTTTCCGAAAGGATTATTCAATAAAACGACAGAAGGATATTCCGGATTGTTTGCTGCTATGGCAATGATCATGTTCTCTTTTGGAGGTCTGGAACTGATCGGGATTACAGCTGCTGAAGCGAAAAACCCTGAAAAAACTATTCCACAGGCAACCAATCAGGTGATCTACAGGATTTTAATTTTCTATGTTGGAGCTTTAGTAATCTTATTCTCATTAAGCCCTTGGAGAGAAATTACAGAAGGTTCAAGCCCGTTTGTAATGGTTTTCCAAAATCTGAATGGTTTAGAATTCAGTCTTTTTGGTAAAGTAATTCAGTTCAATACATTGATTGCAAATGTTCTTAATCTTATTGTACTTACAGCTGCTTTATCTGTATACAACAGTAGTGTTTACAGTAACAGCCGTATGCTTTTCGGACTGGCTCAGCAAGGAAATGCACCGAAATTCCTGAAAAAATTAAATAAAAACTCAGTTCCAACCAATGCGATCATTATATCTTCATGTTTCGCAGGAATCTGTATTATCATTAATAAACTGGTACCGGAAAAAGCATTTCAGTATCTGATGGCTCTTGTAGTATCTACATTGATTATCAACTGGCTGATGATCTGCTATACTCACTTGAAATTTAAGCAATCGATCACTAAAGAAGGAGTTCAGTCAAAGTTCCCTTCTATATTTTATCCTATTTCCAATTATATCTGTATTGCCTTTTTAGTTCTTATTTTAGGATTGATGACTATTACAGGAATGGAAATTCAGGTGATTCTGATCCCGGTCTGGATAGGATTTTTGTTTGTCATGTATAAATTATACAAACCCAATTAATAGATTTTAAATACAATAAAAGATATGGTTTTTGGAAACTTTTTAGTAGTACAAAAACCATATTTTATTTTTAAAAGTGTCATTGATGAAGCATTTGTTTTTCTTTCTGTTCATATGTTTATTTCCCGTTTCTGGGGTTGCTCAGAAACATGACTTTAATATTTATATTGAAACTTCCGATATCCGGAATTTTTGGAAAGCCTATGATGAGGTTCAGAAGATAGAAAATACGGAAGAAAAAATATCAACATTTCAAAAACTATATATTGATAAGTCTACGGCTGGTTTAAAAGATTTTATTTCTTCAAGAAATTTTACTTCACAGCAGTGGATTGAGTCATTGACATCTAAACCTAAATTTTGGAATTCCATCAGAGGTAAGACTGAAAATATTGGAAAGGATTTTAAAAATATTAATACTCTTTATCAGCGTTTCAGTCAATTATATAAAGATTTTTCTCCTCCGAAGATCTACTTTACCATAGGAAACCTCAAAGGTGGAGGAACTGTTATTAAGGGAAATTTAATTATAGGCTCTGAACTTGCAGCTTCTGATGCTACGGTAGATTATTCCGAATTACCTAAAAACTATCAGGACAGAATGAAGATCAATTCAGGAATTATTTTTCTTACTGCTCATGAACTGGTTCACACTCAACAAAATTTAAAAGGGAATGAACAAACTAATTTATTGGGGCTTTGCCTGAAAGAAGGATCTGCTGATTTTATAGCTGAATTGTTGACTGGGAAAAAAGTAGAAGCACCTTATATTGATTACGGAATGGCTCATCAGGATATTGTATGGCAAAACTTTACAAAAGAGAAAGATGGATTTGATTTTCAAAATTGGCTATCCAATACATCAACGATCAAAGACAGACCGGCAGATTTGGGATATTTTATAGGATATATTATTACAAAAAGATTCTATGAAAACGCAAAAGATAAGAAAGTAGCAATAGATCAAATAATGAAATTGGATTTCAATAATACTTCCCAAACAGAAAAAAATTTAAGAGATTCGGGATATCAAACAGAGATGAAGTAAAATGATTCGTCAGCTTATTTTTCTTAATTTAGTATTGAATTTAAAATGAAGGCAAGGATATCTATTTAAAATATTCCAGCTTGATATTTTCATGAAAATAATCTTGTGACGATATAAGGAAAATAAAATTTTGAGCTATGCAGACTCATTTTAATGAGATACAGAAAATTGTTGACCATATTGAAGCAAACTTTGATAGGGAAGTGTCTGCTTATGAAATAGAGTCAATATCTCATTATTCTTATCGTAACTTCCAGCGTATTTTTTTCAAAATATTTAATGAAACAATTTCCGGGTTTCAAAAACGTCTACGTCTTGAGAATGCTTATAAAAAACTTATTTATACAGAAGATAGTATTTCTGAGATTGCATGGCAGGTAGGATATTTCAATATACAGTCATTTTCAAAAGCATTTAAACAACAATATTTTATTTCTCCAGCGGAAGCCAGAAAGCAGAAACAGGACATTTTTAAAAATTTTATAGAGAATCATAAAGTTGATCTGAAAGTTGAGATCAAATACAAAGATGCAATATCGGTTTACTGTAAATTTATTAAAGCAAAAGACTACAATAATCCTGAAATAGATGCATTATGGAAAGAAATAGAGCCAGAAGCTGAAATATTTGATGCAGCTTATGGAATTATCCGTGATCAACCTTTGATAACCAATCATTCACACTGTAGATATGGTGCCGCTGTAACATCTGATGAAACAGTTGAAGGACTTTTAAAAAGTGAAATTTTCGGTAAAAAATATGTTCGTTTTACACACAAGGGACCTTATGACCAAATTTTAGAAACGTACCGTTCATTTTATCACTTTTGGCTTGCCGAACCGCAGCTTTTGCTTGACAATTCCGACGTAATTGAAGAATACGAGGAATCAGAACTTACTCATATTTATTTTCCAATTTATTCTTAGAATGTCCTTTTAGGACAAAAATTCACTTTTTGAGCTTCTAATTTTGCAGCAGTAAAACGTAAGAAGACAAACAATGAAAAAAAATATATTATTCCTGATCTTGCTGCTTCCTTTAACTGGAAAAGCTCAGATTGCGGTTCAGACCTATGCAGGAAATAAAGAGGCAGAGATATTGGGAATTTATAGTAAAGATTTTAATTCCAGATGGAATTATTTTGCTTCAGGAACCATTGGCTACGATTATGATTCAAAAAAAGTAAACCCTGAAGTTTATCAGAATATTAATTATGGACTTGGAAAAAACTGGGGAGTATCTGCAGGAGTTCATATCTCAAAAGAAGACATAATGCCATCTGTGGGATTGGCTTACGGAAAAGAAAATGATGTTTTTGGAATTAGTGTTTTTCCTGCCTTTACGTATTCCACGGATGCAAAAGAATTTGGACTGGGGTTATATACTCTATTGGAATATACACCAAGAATCAATGATCGTCTAAATTTATATAGTATGCTAATCGTAGAGTCTGATTTTGGTTTTAAAGAACATCAGTTGAGCAGCCAGGTCATTCGTCTGGGATTAGAAAATAAAAAGAAACTGCAATGGGGAATAGGAAGTAATATTTCTCAGACAGGAAGCGGTTTTGAAACCGATATTAATTTCGGAGTATTTATTGGGAAAAAATTTTAATTATATGAACAAATTATTCACACTCACTTTCGTATTGAGTTTTATAGGAGCTATGGCACAGACTTATCATTTTCCGGAAGAATCTTCACGTCATGAAGGAACATGGCTGCAATGGCCGCATCATTATCAGCATGGTAAAACGTACCGTCAACGGGTAGAACAAACCTGGATTGATATGACGAAAGCTTTACAGTCTGGTGAGAAAGTTCACATCATTGCATATAATGCAGAGGAAAAAAGTAGAATTATCAAACTTTTAGAGGAAAATAAAGTTTCCCTGAAGAATGTGGATTTTAAAATTTATCCTACAGATGATGTTTGGGTGAGAGATAACGGACCTATTTTCGTTAAAGACAATAAAGGAAATGTATTGATTGAAGATTGGGGATTCAATGGTTGGGGTGAAAAATTCGATTTTGAAAATTGTGATGAAATTCCTCAGCGTATAGGAGAAGATCTTGGAATAAAAGTCATTGATTTGAATGAAGAGATGGTGAACGAAGGCGGATCTGTAGAAACGGATGGAAACGGAGTACTGATGGCATGTAAAAGCTCAGTGATCAGCCAGAAAAAAGGAGCTACTAGAAACAAAGGAATTACACAGCAGGAAGCCGAAGAAATGTTTGAAACCTATTATGGGGTATCCAAAGTGATCTGGCTGGACGGTGTCACCGGATTGGATGTTACCGATATGCACATAGATGGTTTTATGAAATTTGTAAATCATAATACCATGATCACAATGAAAGAAGATGATCTTTTAGATCTGGGGCTTTCTGATAAAGACATTAATACATTATATACAGCCTCTAATGTTAAAGGTAAAGAATATAAGAAAGTATACCTTCCGGCAACTAAAAATAAAGTCAAGACCGCTTATGGAAAGCAGTTAGATGAAAAAGGCTCTTATGTGAATTATTATGTTGCCAATAATGTTGTTCTGGTCCCGAATTATGGAGATGCAAATGATGAGATTGCCAATAAAATTATTCAGGAACAATATCCTGGTAGAAAAGTTATAGGAATAGATGTAAGAAACCTCTATGAAAACGGAGGAATGGTACATTGTGTAACACAGCAACAGCCTGCAGGAAACTAGTAAGTAAAAACCTGACTTAAGAAAAGCATCATATTAAGAAAAGTAGAATTAACTTTTGTTTTAATATGATGCTTTTTTCTTTTACTTTTTGTAAATTAGTAATAGAAATTATTCAAATTCAGGTGAATTTATGATCTGTTTTTGAGAAAATCCGGCGGACGAGCCGAACACCGCAATACAAAGTAGGCGCATTAAAAACACTTCTATGGCTAATTTATTTCAAACCTTGACTAATACCGTTAAACACTGGTATATTCCATTGATCTTTGGAATCCTATTTCTAATCTGTGGTTTTTATGTATTTAGTGTACCGCTTGCAACGTATGTTACCCTTTCCATCTTTTTTAGTGTCTCATTTCTGTTTTCCGGCATTACAGAAGTTTTTTTCTCCCTTCAGAATAGTAAATCTTTACAAGGTTGGGGCTGGTTTCTGGTAAGTGGTTTACTGACAACAGCAATTGGAGTTTATTTAATAGCCTATCCACAAATTTCAATGTCTATCCTGCCTTTCGTGATTGGGTTTACCTTGTTGTTCCGTTCTTTTCAGTTACTAGGTTTCGCTTTTGATCTGAAAAGTATGAAAATAAAGAGTTGGGGGAATGTAGCCCTTGCAAGTGCAGGTGGAATTATATTTTCTCTATTGTTAATATTTAACCCGATTTTCGCGGGAATTTCATTAGTTACATTGACGGGAGTCTCCTTTATTTTTATGGGAATAGCCTCCATTATGTTAGCTCTGGATTTAAGAAAGATTAAAAAGATCCCTGGAAAAGTAAGTCAGGAACTGAGAGATAAAATAAAGTCAATACAGGAAGAAATTGACGATCTTAAAAAGTAATTTAATAATCAAATGATAGTGAAGACCTCAACTGGAGGTCTTTTTTTATTTTGTCTTGATTTTTTATGGAAGTATATTGTATTTTTATCTCAATCATAAATAGGAGAGCTGTAAATACGTTTTCCACTAAAAAGCAATGAATTATGGAAGGTGAAGTGAACTTAAAGAATATTTTGAAAAATTTAAATCCGTTATTGAACGAAGGAAAGTATGTCTATTGTACCGTTGACAACATTAATGAGATTCCTTTTTTTAAAATTTTATTTCTGTTTAAAGAAACAGAAAGTATAACCGTTGTACTTAAAAAAGAAGATGCAGAAGCTATGAACTTAAGCTTTAGCTATGTAGCATCATGGATTACCCTTGAAGTTCATTCTTCTTTATCTGCCGTTGGTTTAACAGCAAAATTTTCACAAGCTTTAAGTGATGCAGGGATTAGTTGTAATGTTGTTGCTGCTTACTTTCATGACCATATTTTTGTGGATGAAAAGGATGCTGCAAAAGCTATTGAGATACTAAATGGTCTTAAAGAGTTGAATTAAAGGATATCAATTCTTTAAAAAACAAAAACCATCCTTAAAAAGGATGGTTTGTACTCAAAAGCGAACAAATATCGAAACAAATAGTTGAAGACCTTATAGTTCTATCAAAGCTTACATCATAAAAACACATTCGTAATTATAGTATTATTCTCACTGATTCGCCATTATATTCGGTCGTATTTTGAGCATATTGTCAGGACTAGTTATAAATTTCCGTTCAGGAAATAAGTAATAAATTGATCATCTTTTAATCAATTTCTTCTGTTTGAACCTCGATATCAATTTCTTCAAAATCATCGGGTTTTTCCTGAATTGGTTTTTCGAGCCGTATACCGTCGAGATAGTAAGTTGTTCCTAAATAGATTTCGGAGCCGAAAATAACCCCATCTATTTTTCTTCTAAAAACCTTACCTTCTTCTGAAGTAATTACATTGTCTTTTTGTATCATATTTTTATTTTTTATGTAATTGGGAAAATTCTTGCAGCGTGATAGCTCCAGTTGGTTGCCGTCTTGTATGCGTTTACACTTGCTGCGGGAACGTAAATTGTAACTAAGTTTGTATCGTGTCCTAGCGATACACTTAATAGGACAGGAGGAACCTCCGCTAAAATAGTTATTGAACTTGATTGAAATTTAAAACTTCCGTATGGATAAACAAATATTGCAGTATCTCCAAGATACTCCAAGCTAGCTGGCAAAATTATTTTGAGGCTATCTCCATTTTTATAAGGATCAATATAAATACCTCTTTTATAAATCTTTTTCAATGCAACACATCCACTAAAATCAAGAATATCTGCTCGATAATCTGGAAGAAAGTTAACATAGCTTTTGTCTTTATTTATATTAATCAAAGTACTACCACTAATATTACCAATTTCTGTAATGAATGGAAGGGAATAAATCCCATTGGAACCATACATATGGATAAACGAATTTATTTTAAAAATTTTCACATTTTTAAATAAATTAATATCTAAAGCAGCAGAGTTGAATGGGAAATTGCCTAATTCTTCAATATTGCTAAAATCGCCTGTTGGAATATAAATCGATGAAAGCATAGATACAGCATTGTCTCCTACTTTTTTCACACTTCCAGGCATAACGAAAACCTTAAATTCCTGACCATAAAAAGCTTGATTTCCTATTTCTTCTAAATTGATAAAAAACCTCGATTCAGGAAATGTCCCGCCAAAATTTTTGCTAGGGTATAAATTCTTATTAAAAGTATCATTGGCTATAACTTTCACAGCCCTAGCTTCATCAAAACTTATATGTCCATCACCTGTAGTATCATATAAGGCAGCTAATGCAGTTTCCCGACCAACGTATGAAAATTCTATATAGGTCAAAATATTGGTATATGTAAAGTGAAAATCAGGCCAATTGGCTTCCATAAAAATTTTATCATCATTATATATTGAAGTAAATTTCCAACTTCCTTCTACAATAGAATGAGGTATTGTATTTCCATTATCATCAATCCCTTTTGCACTAATAAGCTTATAAAAAGAATCGCTATTATCACTGCTTCCTACAAGATTATTGACACTAATTCTACTTATTTTCGTTAAACTATTGACAATAGTAGCTACATTTATTTTTGAACAGTTTTTAATATAAAGTGTGGTGATATTCGTTGGTGTAAAAACTAAATTTTGATTGGAAATAAAATTTTGATTGTCTAAAATAAGAGTATTGGCAGCCGTAGGGAGCACTAATGAATTTAGTAAACCACCTTTCGGCAACAGTACGGCACTTATTCCTGACCCCTCCGCGTACACGCTCTTTATTGCTGTACAGCCCGACAAGTCAACAGCTTGCGTGAGATTAGGACAATTCGAAATATCCAACTCTTCCAACAACGTATTATTTCCGACAAAAATATTTCGCAAATTTTGATTAGAATATCCAACGTTTTGACTCCCGATTCTTAATTTTGATAAATTCATCGCTTTTGAAACATCTAAAGTACCTAGATACTTTCCTGACAAATCTCCAAGATCTTTAATTGCAGAGGCACCATAGATAATAGTTTCTGTGTCGTTAAAAGTAATCGCCGGAGCTTGAACTAAGGATGAAATGTTTTTTCGCAATCGTGCCCTATTGATGTAAGAACCAAACTTAATTTTCGTATACCCGTCTTTCTGAGCCGTTAATAAGAAATTAGCATTTGGAGGAATGGCAGGCGTGCCCGAAGGTGTATAAAGTCGCATTGTGATATAATCAGATGAGAAAGTAGACGTGTCATACTTTCCGTCCATATATCTGAATCTATTTAATAACCAATAATTCCTGTGCGATTTTCTTGAACCTTGTGCGGGGTATAAGTAACTTCCGTTCCCGGCAACAACCAAAGGATCTATATATTTATATTTTGCATCTTCATTGAAAATACTTTCAGCCCATTTGTCAGATTCTAATGTATTAAAATAAGTATTACACTTATCATAAGTCAGAATTCCAGAAGTTCTCATTTGCTGATACAAAGCCGTAATTTCAGTATCAAAAGCAACTTCAACCAATTTCCAAAGCTCTGAAAGTGCGCCATTCCAGACAAAACCACTTCCTACTTGGTCGTGGGCTTCTACCCAATAATCATACACATTGTGACCTTCGTTATTAAGACCTAAAACCGTGTCATTATCATAAAATATAAGATACCAACGATTATTTCCTTGCGCATCCGGATACATCGCAAACATTTGATTTTTAGCGCGCTGATCTACCATTGCAAAAAACTCAGTGAATACATAATAAAACAGTAAAAACTGAATATTAAAATGATCTGGAGCCTCGGTTTTGAATTTTGAAGGATTATTTTTGCAACTCACAATCCATGTATGCAAAGCTTCAAGATTAGAAGTATCTTCATTGTCTTCCGGATATCTTCCCTCAAAATCATTTTTCCATAAATGCTTACCATTTCCATCTACACTTTGAAAATCTGTAGAAATAAATAATGTATTATCTGACGTATTGTTTAAAAATTCCCAGCATTCCTGACCACCTGTAAAACCTGTGGTTGCTTCATTCGACTTATCATTGTTGAAATTATATTTTCCGAGAAAAATACGCTCCGAATCTGGTGTAGCACGGTGGAAAATAAGCATCGGAAAACCATCCATCGTTGTTCTAATATTTGGATTTACCAATTGTGGAGGAACTAAATAGCCTAACTTATTCAAAGAATCTTGTGCAAGCCTCGCCAAACCAATGTTGTGAGAACCTGAAGACTCCATAAAATCGGCTTTAAAAGTAAATGTCTTTTCCGCCAATGAATTATCACGAAGCTTGTATTTTGAAGAATTTATTTCACCATTTTTAAAACCTCCATTAAATTTTATTTTAAAGTTTTTTCGGGGATAATATTGTGATGATGTACCCTGAACATCAATACTTGCATTTATATAAGAAAACGATTTTGTAGGATCTTGAGCATTTTCATACTCTCCAACAATTGTTTTTTTATCGCCTTTATAAGTTGGTAAATCTCCAACAATGGTTAAACATGGAATTGATTGTAAACATTTATCGTAGGACAAATTTCCGAATGCATCGTACAATTTATTTCTCTCGTATATGTTGACTTTTTCAACCAGGTTATCCATGTCAGCGATGTAATTTGACAACATCTGATCGGCGTTTAGATTATTATTATAAACCCTGATATTATATAGATTAATAGTACAATCACTGCTTCCAATGGTAATGTTTTGAGGTGCTTGTTGTAAAAAGCTGTCTAATGAATTATACTGATATAATGAAGATATAATTCCATTGATATACACAAATACCAATCTTTGATCTGCAACCTTTGTAACGACTACACTTACACGAATCCTTTCCTCTTCTTTAAAAAATATGGACGTACCTTCCTGCTCAGAACTGAACGAAAACGAATTTGAGGTAGCAATAAACCCAACATTTCCATTTTTACAAGAAAAAATAGTACTGTCACTGTTTTTTATATCTGAAGTTGAAAATTCAAATTCTAATGTTTTACCACCTGTTTTAAAATCATTTTCAAAAATTTTAAAAGGAATCTCAACCCTTGCATTTCCGCTCACTTTAAGCGCCACAGAACCCTTTGAATCTTGAATCCAACCATTGGTGCTGAAATCAAAATCAGTAAGAGTACATGATAAATTTTTATATTTCCATTCGTTTTTGTTAATCTCTGAATTGTTTCTGTTTCGGCTGCTTAAAAATAATTCCAAGCCTAACGTTTCGGCTTCTATCTGAATATCAAATGCTACTACAACTACTGAAGTATTTTTCGTGACATTGCCACATTTAAAAGTTACAGTGTGCGCACCTGAGTCCATAAATGTATAGGTGAACTTCTGCAAACTTCTATTTACTACCAATTCTGAAACCTTCACTCCATCGACCAAAATCTCAACATCGCTATAATTTGATGATGGTGAATACACCAGATATTCAATCGAAGCTGGAGCATATTGATTAGCAACAACATTATTTGCCGAAGAAACCAGAGGCGTTAAATTACCGGCAACAACACTGATGATATCTGTAAATAAATGATTGCTTTCAATGATCTCTCCTGACAAATCAGAGGTCATATAAACCTCTAAAATATGAACTCCGTGCGGCTGTGCAGGAATTTCATAAAGAAGCTCTTTGTTATTAATTGAAGTAACTACTGGCGGAAGATCTGATCCATTTAATTTGAAATGAATTGTCTTCTCTACATTCCCGGTTGGAATATATCGAAAAATGATGGGTCCTGAATTAATAGTGGTCTTGTCGTATGTAGTACTTAAAGCAAGTGCTATTGTTTGAATATCATATTTTAATTTCCTATTATTTCCATAACTATCGGTGATACTAAGCGTTATTGTATTATCTCCCGCCAAAATATATGATGTGATATCTATCTCATTGACTCCCTGATTAATGTTTTTATTAAATAGGATTGTATTTCCCTTTACAATACTCGCAGTTCCTCCGCCAGTCTCACTACCATCAACGCTGTCGATGGATGACCATGAAAAGACTAGTTTAACTTCGCTTCCAAATGATTTTACGAACGATGCAGGTATTTCAGATTTTGCACGGAAAACAATTCCATTGCCTCCTCCGGTTCCTCCACCAGTTCCGTATTCACTTTCTGACTTTTCTCCTAAAGCTGAATATGCAATCTGTTTAATGATTTTTCCATCTTCATTTTTAATGAAGAACATCACGGGATAAATGAAGTTATCTGCAACTTCTTTATCTGATCTTTCATAATTTGTAAAATAAATTCTTCCTGTATATCTCATTTTAATCTTCTTGTGTTAAATCAATAAAACCATCTGCTCCACCTCCGGGCATATTCACCTCCAGAACAGACCAAACCAGACCGTTAAAGGAAATTATTCCGAAATTTTCAATTGTAACTCCTGAAGCATTTTCGTAGACTCCACTCCCTGCCCAAAACCATTTTGCTGATCCAGGCTTAACAATAATATTATCAGTAGGTCTTAAAATTCCTCCAAAGGAAGAATTTGCTTCTGAACCTTTAAGTAGGTCTATCTGCTCCTGAAGTATATTTACAATTTCCTCGATTTGTTTCTTTGTATAGACATTTCCGGTCTCTTCACCATCGTCTATAGTGGCTGCTAGTTTGATCTTTAATTTTTCTTTCCATTCTTCTATATTTCTAGCAGTAAGATTGGATGCATTAAGTCTTGCGAGCACTAAATTGTGTGCGCTTTCATCTTGCAGATGATTTGTAAAAGCTGTGCTGGATACCGTTTTTTGAAAAGTTTCATTTAAACCTGTTACCTCATCCATCTTGATATTTTCATCTAAATGACGGAATGAAGAAAAGGTCTGCTGAAACTGATTTTCCGTGGGCATGTCACCTTTTTCAAACCAGCTAAATATTGTTTTTAATGGTACTTTCATTATTATTGGAAATTAGTTTTTATAAAATTGATGATGTGAGGGAAAGTCTATTCTTGATAGACTTATTGTAGTTAAATAGAATGCTATTTCTTTTGAGTAATTATTGATTTTCTCCCTCTTTTATCGTACTGTCAATTAGTGAATCATTAATATGGTTACAACTTAGAAAACATATATTTTCGCAATGTTTTTTTGTAATTTATTTTAAATCAACTACATTCTTTAGAGTGCAAATTTCATTGTTTTTTTGTCCTTATAAAAGTTTTTTGACCTCGCTATTCTGTAATTGCAGTAACAAGTATTTTTTACCGAAATAAGACGGTGTGAATTAATAATCAATTATTTTATACTAGTGCCATAAATGGACTCGTGAATATTGTAATCGCGGCGATATGTTTTTATTGGGAAGTGATTTGAAATAAAGAACCAGATTTATAATGAAGATTATATTAAAGGTTTCTTTAAAAAATATGAAAGAACATTTTTTAGTAGCAAAAATGATGTTAGAAGAATGGTTTCATGGAATTATCTGAAGGAATCAGATTTTTCAAAGAGGTTATTGTCAAAATTGACGAGTGATATTGCAGAATCAAAATAAAAACTTTGTGTTGAAAACCCATTTCAGCGACCCTTAATTCGAATCTGTAAAGAACAGAACATTTTTTCTATTTCCCTTTTTTATTTTTCAAAAGAGAACAAAAAACAAAAACCACCCTTAAAAAAGAGTGGTTTGTAGACTCACAGGGATTTTCACCTACCATTGCTTAAAGCCTCAATAAATATATAAATTGTACATTTTCAATGAATTACTATTTTTATTAATTTTATGATATTCAATAAATCTATTTGGATATCATAAAAAATGGCTGTAATTTTGGCTGTAATTTATTTTAATATTGAGATGATAAATATAAAAAGAAAAATCAACATTGTTTTGGAGAAAAGAAAAAAAGACGGTGTAATAGTTAATCATAATGTTCCGATTTTCTTCCGTGTAACTTTCAATTCAAATAGAGTGAATCTTTTTACAGGTTTTCGTGTTGATAGAAATAATTGGGACGAGAAATTATCTCAAATTAAGAAAGGTATTTCTAATATTAATGGGGAAACTATTGAAGAGATTAACACTAAACTGAGTAATCTTGAGAATGATTTACAGGCTTTTTTCATTAAATGTCAGGTTGAAGATAGAATTCCTGATCTAGATGAATTGAAAATTAGTTTTGGACAGGTTAAAAATAAAGGCAATACAAAAGAGAAAAAAGCTATCAAAACTGATGAAAAGGAAATGGAAATTGAAACTTTTTTCGATACCTTTGATAAATTCACAGATTATTCTGGAAAAGTAAATAATTGGACGATTGATACGTATAAAAAATTTGACGCACTAAAAAATCATTTACTTTCATTCAACCCAAATCTTACTTTTGACAATCTCAATTCCGAAGGTCTTCCAAAATTACTTTCTTATTTTTCTAATACGTTGAAGTTAAACAATGTTACAACGAAAAAGTATTTGAAAAATCTAAAATGGTTTTTGAGATTCGCTGTGAAAAATAATTATTGTGATAATCAATATTTTCAACAGTTTGCACCAAAAATAAAAACGGCGGACAAAGTTGTGGTTTTCTTGTCTGAAGAAGAAATTCTTAAAATTAAAAATTTAGAAATCTCTCAAACCAAAAAATATCTCGAAAGAGTACGTGACGTCCTTCTCTTTACGTGTTTTACAGGATTGAGATATTCCGATGTTCAAAAACTAAAAAAGACAGACATCAAAAATGATAAACTTTATATTGTTACCAAGAAAACGTCTGATTCCATCACAATTGAGTTAAATGATATTTCCAAAGAAATATTAGAAAAATATTCAGAAATCGAAACAGAAATGGCGTTGCCAGTAATTTCAAATCAAAAAATTAATGAATATTTGAAAGAGTTGGGACGTTTAGCCGAAATAGATGAACCGATAAATCACACTTACTTTATCGGAAATAGTAGAAAAGATGACACCAAACCAAAATTTGAATATTTTTCTTCACATATTGGCAGACGTACATTTATTTGCCTTTGTATTTCAAAAGGAATTCCAATTCACGTCGTTATGAAATGGACAGGACATTCGGACTATCAATCGATGAAACCTTATATTGATGTAGTAGATTCCACAAGAGAAGTTCAAATGCAAAAACTTAACATCATATGAAAATATCTGAACACCTTGATACAACACTAAAATTAGAAAAATCACTAAATAATTTAAACAGAGATAATCTATCAAAATCTTTGATTGATAATCTATTTGAATATTCAAAATCTTTGAACGAAATTGAATTTAGTGAATTATTTGAACACAAAAGACCTGGTTTAATTTACAAAGAATACAAAAATTCCATACAGAGATTGAAATTTCTTATTCATTATAAAAAGGATGTTTTAGGATTTAATAAAATTTCAAATCTAATAGATAAAGAATCTGCGAAAGAAAAAAGCGAATATGATTTTCACTATAAGCAATTACGTGAAATTAGTTCAGAAGAAAGAGAACTGAATTCCAAATTAGAAAGTTGGGCTTACAAATATGCCAATGATTCAATTGAAATTAAGCAATTAAATGATGAATACGAAATAGTTAAGAAAAAATACAACAATGAACAAAATATTAGTTCTTCTTTGTATCAAAAATGGGAATCTAAAAAACGTGGTTTGTCTTATCTTTTAAACATTAATCCTATTGAAATTACCAATCAAATTAATGAGATTGAAAATCAACTTTTAAGACTTGATCATTTCGAGAAATATTCCGAAAAATTGTTGAAAGAAGAAAGATTGGTTTATTTTATCCATAAAATTTTTGTCGAATTAAAATTAATCAAGCATATCGGCTATGTGGAATTTTCTAATCAACTATTAGAAAGTAAAATAATGACATTGGAAAAAGAGCAAAAAAAAGACAGAAATATCGCTTATGCAATCAATTGCATTGCAAATGAATTTATTTTACCTGAATCAGCCACTAATTGGAAAAAAGATATGGTAGATTATTTTGAAATAAAAGATTTTGAAAAGAAAATCAATCCTTCTGAAGAAAATAAAAACGAAATTGACAAGGAAATTGACGACATTATTTCTCTCGCAAAAATGAACTCCTTTTAATCTCATAAAATTGATTAAAATCAATAAACATTTCAAAAAATCACATTTTGACACACTTAGAATTTTATAGAATCTCAAAATAGTTTAAAATATTATAATTTATTGAAAATCAGCACAAATAATTGTGCTGATTTTTATTTTGAATTTTTCTGAATTTCAAAAACTTCCAAATTTTGTATCAGAAAATTTTAAAACAATGGATACACAAAATTTATTATCAAAGCCTATTTGGCAAATGACGGGGGAGGAATTTTTGACACTAACAAAAACAGAAAACCAGAACAAAACAGAAAAGATTCAGTCTGAATCATCAGCGAAAGCAAATCCAAAATTGGTTTATGGTATTCGTGGAATTGCAAATCTTTTTGATTGTTCTATTGCAACTGCAAATCGAATTAAAAAAAGTGGTGTAATTGATGGGGCAATTTTCCAACGAAACAGAACCATAGTCGTAAATGCAGACGAAGCCCTCAAATTATTTAATGACAGTGAGAAAAAATAAAACTCAGGTTATTCATTAAAAAAAATCAGGCTGTTAAACTGAAGTAGATGGGAAAAGCTCAAAAACGGTATCAAACAGAAGCAGGTTCAGTCACGGTCTTTGATAAGGTCATCAAATATCTGAACCAAAAATACAAAGTCCGGTACAATGAAGTTGCTTTAGAATTTGAAATCCGTACCGAAAATGAAGATTGGGACGAACTCAATATCAATTCCTTGTTTATTGAGTTGATTCAATTTGGGATTAATATCACTTTGAATAAGTTGGAGATTTTGCTGAAAAGTCATTGGATAGAGAAATACAATCCGATTGAAAATTACTTTAAAAATCTACCAAAATGGAACGGTGAGAATCATATTCAAAAGTTAGCAAATTACATCACGACAACCGATAATGCATCGTTTCAAAATCATTTTGAAAAATGGTTAACGAGAGCGGTTTTGTGTTCACTAAAGAAAGGGTACGTCAACAAACAATGTTTCGTTTTGTTCAATACCAAACAAAATTCTGGAAAGACAAGTTTTTTGAGATTCCTGATTCCAACCGAATTAGAAAAATATTATACCGAAGATATTGGAATTGATAAAGATGGATTGATTTCTCTTTGTAAATCTTTGATTATCAACATTGATGAACTTTCGGTGATGTCTAAAATTGATGTGAATACGCTGAAATCCTTTATTTCCAAAAATACTATTAATGCAAGATTACCTTACGACAGAAAATCGTCATTAATGCACAGAACGGCTTCTTTTTGTGGTTCCACTAATCGTTCTGATTTTTTAACCGATGAAACAGGAAGTGTGCGTTGGCAAATTTTTGAAGTGTTGGAAATTGATTTCAATTATTCTAAGGAAATCAATATTAATCAAGTTTGGGCTCAAGCATATTTCAATGCTTTTGAAAGAAAAAACTACAATCCGGAACTCACTGCTGAAGACATTCTGGAAAACGAGAAACGGAATGAAAAATACAAACAAATCAGTTTGGAGCAGGAAATTATTATCACTCATTTTGAAAAATCTGAAAATAAAAATGAATTCCTCACTGCAACTGATATTATGTTGGCGATGAATAATGCTTTGGGAGTTCGGTTAAACATTATAAAAATCGGAAAAGCATTAACGGTTTTAAATTATGAACGGATAAAACATTCCAAAAGACAAGTCTATGGTTATGTAATCAAACGAAAAATCGAAGAATCAAAAAACGAATAGTAGCAAATCGACTTACCTCAATTACCAACTTACCTAAAATCTTTTAAAACTATTATTAATAAAGGTTTTTCTAATAAGGTAACATTAAAATTTCTTCTTACCTAAGTTACCAATTTATAAACTTTGAAAAGGTAAATAGGTAGAAAAAGGTAACTGACAAAAATTAACCAAAACTCTTTCTAACAAAGACTTTGGTAGAAAGGTAAGAAGATTCTGAAAAAACTTACAAAACTTTAAAATATTAAAAAAATGAACTGTAAAACCGCAAACGAAAATATTAATATTAGAGAGATTTTGGATAGTTTTTCTCTTTTTCCAAGCAAAGAAAATTTGAAATCAGCATTTTATTTTGCTTTTGACCGAAAAGAACGGACACCAAGTGTAATCGTCAATTTTGGAAAAAATACAGCTTTCGATTTTGGAACTGGCAAACAATACGATAATGTTTCTTTGGTTCAAGCCATTAAAAAGTGTTCGGTTTCTGAAGCATTGGAATATCTGAGACAATTTGAATTTTCAAGTTTTGATAGAAATGACAATTCGAAAAATAAACAAAATTCTGATAAAAAATCAAAAACCAATTATGAGATTTTGGAAATTAAAAATGTAGAACGTTCTTCACTTTTGAGTTATTTAAAATCCCGAAATCTGGAAAGTCAAAAATCGGATTTAAAGGAAATTTATTATTTGCTTCATGACAAAAATTATTTCGGACTTGGTTTCAAAAACAATTCAAGCGGTTACGAAATCCGCAATAAATATTCAAAAATCTGTCTCGGAAAAAAGGATATTTCTACGATTAAAAACGGAAGTGAAACGTTGAGAATTTTTGAAGGATTTACGGATTATTTATCATTCAAAATTTTGGAAAAATCACTCGAAAAAGAACCTTCGGATTACCTGATTTTAAATTCGGTTTCTATACTTTTCAAAGCTAAAACTGAACTTGAAAACCATCAAAAAGTTGAACTCTATTTTGATAATGATGAAGCTGGAAATTTGGCAACCGAACAATTAATCAATCTACATAAAAATATCACAGACGAACGTTTGCTCTACAAAAATCACAAAGATTTGAATGCGTTTTTGATGAATAATGAAATTAAAGAAGAACGTCGTCCAAAATATGGCAGATAGTGAGTGCAAAAAGTACCCAATGTTTACAAAAAGCGTGGACGCTAATTGTAAAATTGGAACTTTTTGGTTTTTTCCTATCGTCAAAAACGTCTTGAAAAACAAACTGAATGTTGATAAATAATAAATACACAAAAATATGGAGAATGATTTTTTGAAAAGTTTTGTCCTGAAAGTCTCCCGTGAGCAGGAACAAAAAAAAGAGACGGAAAAAAGGAAACAATACTTCCGTGAACTCGGAAAAAAAGGAGGGCTGAAAAAGAAAAGTGCGAACCATCTTTTACGAGTTGTTTCCGTGCGATTTACCGAAAAGGAATTTAAGTTTCTGGAGGACGAAGCTAATAAATACAGTTTGAAAATTTCGACCCTTCTTCGAATGGTAGCAACAAAAGAGGAGTTGAAAGTCAAGGAATTTGAAACTGATAAAATCCTTTTGGAATATGGCAATAACTTTATCCGAATCACCAACCTTTTGCGAAATTCCGAATGGTCTGCTTTTGAAAATAAAAAAAATATCCTGCTGGAAATCGAAACCGTTTTGACATTGATAAAACAATACCTCTATCAAAAGATTCACGAACGGGAGAATCTGATGAATGAAGAATTATGAATAATTCGGCAACAACAAGACTGATTTCCAAAATCGCTTTGGAATACAACGGAACTGACAAAGGAACGGCGAAGATGCTTGGAACAAACAATCTTCTCGGAAGCAGTCCTGAAGAACAATTTTTGGAAATGAAAGCAATAGCAAAAAGAAATTCCAATGTCAAAAAATGGGCTTTGACAGGTTATATCTCACCACCAAAAGAAACAGGCGACCAACTTTCTGATGCAGAACTGGCGAAAATCACGATACAGGCTCTTGCAAAAGTCGGAGTTTCGGAAAACAACCAATATCGCTTGGATGTCCACAATTCTACGAAACAAAAGCATATTCATTTCGTGGTAAACCGGATTGACACTTTTGGAAAATGTACGGTCAAATCCCACAATATCGGGGAGAATTTCGGTAAGGCTGTAAGGGAAATCTGTAGAGATTTGGGTATAAAGACAGACATCGAAACAGGCATTGATAAAAGAAATGAGATGTATGAGAATCTGGTTGCCAGTATCGGAAATTCTAAAAATTTTGAAGAGCTGGTTTTGGAAATGTCGAATCGGGGTTATTTGGTTTCATTGTCGAGCAATGTCAAGGTCGGGATTTCGGGAATGAGAATCGTTCTTAAAACAGATATCAACGATGAAACCTCACGTCAGTATAAAGCAGGATACAAGCTTTCGGAAATTACTAGCAAGCTGAAAATATCGGAAATAAAGAAAATCTTTGAAGATAAAACAAAACGCTCGGAACAATTGAAAACATCAAATGATTCGGAATTTCTTAGACAAAATAAACGGAATGAGGATTTGAGAAATAATGAAATGAAAATAGAGAACAATAAAAAATTTAAACGTTAAAAATTATGGACAATACACAAAAAGACGGAATGGAGATTTTGAATCAAGTTATAGAATCCTGTAAAGCAAATATTGAATCTAACACAGAAACTAAAGCTTCAGTTGAAGATTATATGAATGTATCTTCAGAACTTGAACAATCTGTATCGGCTTTGATAAATATAATCGATGAAACATCAAGAACTTATCAAAAAGAAAATGAAATATTTAAGAAAACCGTAAGTCAAATCCCGAAAATAATTATTGCGGAATTATCTCAGCAAAGTATTGAAGCTTTACGAAAATCGAATCTTGTTTGGGGTATTTTTGGTGCAATTTTACTGTCATTTTCGACAATTCTAATAAGTGGAAATCTTGCATTCAAATGGTATTCCGAAAGTATCCGTTCCAAAAGCGAGCTTAGAGAGGAAATCCTTTCCGAATTTGAAAAGGATGGAAAACTGCTATATCCTAAAGACGACATTCAAAAATTAGAAAACAACACCGAACTTGTACAAAAATGGATTAATAAAAACCCGAAAGATGCGGAGAAATTCCTGAGATTCAAAGATGGTTACGAAGCTAAATAGGTCTATTGTCTTTATTTTTTTTAAAGTTTGGAAAACAAAATAGTAAGTGGGTTGGAAAATATTAAAAATAAACAGAACCAAAAGAGTAGATTAAAACGGTAAATATTTGAAAATTTATTCTTAATAGTCTTAAATCATACATAATAATTTATATAAAAATTGCACAATTAAAAATTTATTTTAAATTTGCTATAGTCAAATTTTATAAAAAAATATTATGAATGCAGAAAATTTTACTCAACTAGATCAAGAAGTTGAAAAAAATGAATTATTAGAAAATTTCCAAATGGAAGAATTGGAACAAAGATTTGAAATGAAGGCTTGGGACGTAAGTGTATCTGCACCTACAATGTTTGATGCTGGTGAAACAATTGAAACCAATACTACTGCCGTTGGAGGTAGTGCCACTTGGACATTTTAAAAAGTAACAGCTAATACAATCTATGTATTAGCTGTTTTTATATTTCAATTTTTATGAGAGTAGTTTTTTTTACAACAATTTTGTTGATATCCTCACAAATTAACGCACAGTTACTTCCAAAGTATACTGATTCTCTTAAATATAAAAAAGATACTGCAATATTAGGATTAAGCAACAAAAAAGAAATAGTAATAGATTTTAAAAAACCACAAAAAAAGAGTGGTTTTAATTTTTCTCTTGGAAAAGAAAAAGAAGTTATTTACAGAGATAATTTTACAAATCGGATTTATTTTCAAAATGGATTTGATAGAACATTAATATATCAAAGAGATAATACAACTAAATGAAGTCCATATTATTTTTAATAGCCTATTTGGGGTTATCATTACAATTTTATTTTCCTCAAAATATCAAAGTAAGAATTATTGATTCTGAAGAAAACAAACCTCTTCAAAATGTTAGAATTATGTCTGATAATGTGGTGCTGTATAGTAACGATGATGGGGAAGTAGAACTAAAAAATGATAAGAAACCACTGAATATTTTTGCTCAAGGATATGAAGAGTTAACATTGGAGTCTTTAACTCCTATTATAAAATTAAAGCCATTATATAAAGATATTGAAGAGGTGAAAATATCCAAAATAGATATAAGGCAAATGTTTCAAAATGCTTTAAAAGATTATCTAAGCATATATTACAGTAAGCCCTCTCTATATCAATCTACAATAAAGCAAAAAGGTTATATTGATGGGAAAATGATTAACCTTTTAATAGCCAATATTGACATATGGGCTTTAGCAAATGCCTATAATTTTAAGGCACAAGATAATGTCGACTCTTTTGTCCAAATCGGCTTTAACAACATTAAATATTTTAAAACTAAAGTATCTTCTAATGATTATCCCTTTAATACAGATATTCAAATAACTCCCAAAAACTTTATTCAGAAGTTATTTTTTAATAGTGAAATTATTGGTTTTTTAAATGATACAAAAAATAGTGTATTTGTTTCAAAAATACTTTCAGAAAACCAGAACATTCAAATTATTTATTTTGAAACAAAAGATGAAATAAATACATATAAAGGAAAATTTACATATAGCAAAACAGACAAAGTCATTAGTAGTTTTGATCTTTATATAACAAATATGTCTCAGTCGTTCAAGAACAAGAACAAACGAGGAGAAGCTTACGAAGGTGTAGCCACTTCAAATAATATCAAATATGATTTTTATAAAAAAGACGGAAAATATCTACCAGCTTTAGTTTATACCGAAATTAAAGGTTATGCGCTATACAAAGAAAAAAAGTATCCCGTTTCATTTATTCAAGAAATAAATTTTCAAAAATTTTTAGAATCAGATAAAAAAGGATTGAAAAATAAAATTGATTTAAATAAAAATCTAACCGAAAATATTGCTAATAAAGAGATTAAAGAAAATAATACTTTACTTTCCAAAGAAGAACAGAAATTTATTGATGAGCCATAAAAAGAAATCTCCAGAATTTTACGAATATTATCCTAAACTATTTCACGATTATTTTCCAGATATAGATAAGGTGACAATAGACCTGCTTTCAAAAGCAGGCTTTTATTTTTATCAATCTATTTTGCAATTAGATGCTGTTATTGATAATCAAGAAAATCATAGAATATTTAATGTTTTAGATTTACAAGAGAATGCAATAAAAATTTTATCCACAATATATGAAGATGGTAACAATTTTTGGAATCTTTGGGAAACAAGAAAAAGAGAGTTTCGCAAGGCAATATCATTAGAAAAAAACCTTTGGAATAATCCAAGTGAAGAGAATTATAATAAAGTTGCAGATATGAAATCTGCCTTTGGAAAAGTAGCTATTGATAGTTTATTTATTTTTTCAGAAAATAGTAACAATAGCGAAATTTATAATTTACTGCTCGAATCTCATAAATATTTTTCGATAGGGTTTCAATTATATGATGATATTATAGATTTCACAGAGGACTTTAACAAAAAACAATTTAATTGGGCGGTATATGAATTATCCAAAACATTAGACTTTTCCAAATATAAATATGATGTAAATATTTTAAATAAGTTGTTTTATATAGATGGAACAAGTGTTATTCTTTTTGAAAAATCAATTTATTATTTGGAGAAGGCTAAAAAAGTAATTGAAAAATTGCCACCGGATAGTTTGTGGCTGGATACAATCTGCGACTTTGAAAAAACAATTCTTCAAACCAAGGATTCAGTTAATGGTTATGTCAAAACAATAGAAGAAAAAGCAAATACAAAAAGAAAATTAATTCAAGAAGATTACTTTTTTGATTTTAATAAAGTCACAATAGACTTTTTTTTTAAAGGCTTGCAATTCATTAAGAGTGATTTTCTTCAAAATTATGTTGATTTAAAGCATTTTATGTATTTAGGAGGTATGGAAGGATTCGAGAATGAAATTGATATCCATTCTTCAGATACTTTTCAAAGAGCATTATTGAATGATTGTTTGTTGGAAATTGCACATTCTTTTAATCTTAATCTTCAAGTTTTTATTGAAAAAGAAAATCAATATATAGAAGGAAGACAAAATAAGGACAATATTGGAGCTTGGTCTTATTTTCCAACTGTTCAGGAAATAGCAGCAGATATTGACGATCTAGGGCAAATTATGCAACAGTTTATCAAAACAGGAAATGGGAAATTGGTAGATAAATATTGTATAAAAGCAATTAGTATTGCCGTATCTGAAAGAACACAGCCTAGTGGTGGAATAGAAACTTGGATTCTTCCTAAAGTAAATCTTACTGAAAAACAGAAAAAACAGGATTTATTCAATTCTACCAAATGGGGAAAAGGGGCAGATGTGGAAGTTGTAGCCAACTTTGTATATGCTTTAACCTTATTAGATTCAGAAAAATACAAGTCCACCATAGAAAAAGCAATCAAGTATATTATTTCAGAGCAAAAAGAGCAAGGGTATTGGGAGAGCAGATGGTACTATGGTAAACTTTATGGTACATATGTTTGTCTGAGGTTGCTTAATGAGTTTCCTACACAATATGGAGCTGTCAAGCAGAAAATAAAAGACTTTTTGATTGGTTTCCAAAATGCTGATGGAAGTTTTGATGAGAATCAATATAAAAATTTGTCAACTTCTTTTGCTATTTTTTGCATGAATTTATTAGAGTTTCCTGAACTTGAGAAAATGAAAAATAGCGCACAACAATTTTTAATAGAACATCAGCATGAAAATGGTAGTTGGAAGGCGGAAAATTTTATTAAACCTAAAGCCCATGAGCCTTACAAAAGTAAGACGCTTACTACTGCTTACGCATTAAAGGCTTTACTATAATGGAGGAAAGCCCTGTATATAAACTATCATCAGATATTGAATTTTCAAAATTCAATGAAAGTGAATATTTACTGCATAATGTAAAACTTAATAAATATACTAAACTGAATCAGAAATACTATGATTTATTAAGTTTAGCAGATGGGAGCAGAACAGTATCACAAATTAATATGGATTTTCAAAAAAGCCATAAAGTACCTATTTCAGATTCACAAATTATATTGCTTTTTGGTCAGCTAAAACAGTATGGAACTTTTGGTCACGATGATTCAATAAAAGAACAATCAAAAATTCCGGACTATATAAAATATGGTTTCATTTTTCTTAAACCAGAAGTAATTTCAACAATAGTTCCCTTCTTGAAACTATTGTTTGTCAGGAAAGTTTTTTATTCGGTTATTTTTTTTTCAATCATTATTTTTGGATATAGTATTTATACAAATTATTATAATAATCCGACTCTCAACTCTAATACTTTTGTGCCATATTTTATATTGCTACTTTTTATAAGTACTATTTTTCATGAGCTGGGACATGCAAGTGCATCCCATTTTTTCAAGGCAAGACATGGAGGAATTGGCTTTGGTTTTTACTTGTATTTCATACCAGCATTTTTTGCAGACGTGACGGATATATGGAGATTAAGTAAGTGGAAAAGAATTATAGTAAATAGTGCAGGTATTTATTTTGAAATTATTTTTTGCTTATTACTATTAATTATTGGTTTTTTTACAAAATATCATATACTGGAAATTTTGGCATTGGCTATTTCAGTAAAAGCATTATACAATCTAATCCCATTTTTGCGAGCTGATGGATATTGGATATTGTCAGACTTGTTGAACAAGCCTAATCTTAATTTCCATGCCATGAACAACTTAAAATTGATTCTATTATCTACTTTTAAAAATGAAAAGTCTATACTAACGAAAAAGGATTATCTTATTGCTTTATATGGGGGCTTTAACATTGTAATGATAGCTCTGTTTTTCTATTATCAAATATTTTTAAATTGGTATTCAATTATAAATTTTCCCATAACAATTTATAAAATAGTTATCTCAATCTTTCAATGGAAGTTTAATTTAAGCTTTAATGAATTATTCAAACTATTATCAGTCTTAATTTTTTACATTATAAGTGTCAAGATAATTTTAGGAATAATGAAGAGATAATTATTGTTTTTCAAACACACTAAATAATTGCACAATTTAAAGTTATAGAATTGACTTTTAAAATGAAATTTCATATAGAAAAATTAGCACCTAAATTAGCACCCGAAAATTAAAAAGCCTATAAACACGTTGTTTATAGGCTTTTTTTGCGGAGAGTGAGGGAAAGTAACTGCCTTAGTAGGAGCTTCCGGAAGTTGTAAACCACCATAATGAAATTGCTTCTTAAATTTTACAAACCTGTTAAGGGAAGTATCTTTTACAACTATGATGATTTAGAGATCATCTCACCGAAAAGTTTGAGAGAGAATTGTGGCGTAGTGATGCAGGACGGGTATATTTTTTCGGATACTATCGAAAGAAATATTGCAACAGGAGATGAAGAAATTAATAGGGAAAGATTACAAAATGCTACAAAAATAGCCAATATAGAAGGATTCATCGACAGTATTCCTTTAGGATATAACACCAAAATCGGAGCATCAGGAAATGGAATTTCAGGAGGACAAAAACAACGTATTCTGATTGCACGTGCCGTTTATAAAAATCCACATTACATCTTTTTTGATGAAGCAACTTCGGCATTGGATGCGGAAAACGAAAAGACAATTCATGACAACTTACAATCGTTCTTTAAAGGAAAAACAGTCCTGATTATAGCACATCGCCTTTCAACTGTAAAAAAAGCCGACCAAATCATTGTTCTAAAAAATGGACAAATTGTAGAACAGGGAAATCATCAACAATTGACAGCAAATAAAGGTGAATATTATAATCTTGTAAAAAATCAATTGGAATTAGGAAGCTGAATAAACTGTCTTGATTTTATAATTATGGCGTCTTGATTCATAAATCAATACAAAATAAGGGCTAAATCATTTTAGAAGAAGAAATAAATCAAAACCCTGTAAGTTAAAACTCACGGGGTTTTTAATTATGTTTCCTAAAATATCTTGAAATATCAAAAAAATAAAAAAGCCAATTTTACATTGCTTTTGGCTGTAAAATTGGCTGTAATTAATTTAAATCACTGATTATCAAGTGATATTGTAGACCCACAGGGATTCGAACCCCAGATGACTGAACCAAAATCAGTAGTGTTACCGCTACACCATGAGTCTGTTTGTTTTAGTGGTGCAAATTTACAGCTTTTTTCTTTAGATGCAAGAACTTTTTGAATTTTTTTTTAAATTTACTGTAGATTTTATTTACTAAAAACATGCAGATAGATTTCAATAATCTCAATATTAATCAATTATCCTTCAATTCTGAGTTTGAAAAAAAAGTCGGAAATTTTTTAGAAGAATGGTCTTCCGAAGGAGAAACAATAAATGTACAAACTTCAGGTTCTACCGGAGTTCCTAAAGTTTTTGGGATTGAAAAAAAGAAAATGATCAATTCAGCAGTGATGACCTGTAACTTTTTAGGATTAAAAGAAGGAAACAAAGCTTTATTGTGTCTGCCTGTAGAATATATTTCAGGAAAAATGATGGTCGTACGTTCTATGGAGAGAAAGTTAAAGTTAATCGTAGCAGAACCATCTTTACATCCTGTAGATCATTTAACAGAAGAAATAGATTTTTGTGCAATGACTCCGCTTCAGGTAGAAAATTCATTGGATAAATTACATCTGATCAAAAATCTCATCATTGGTGGAGCAGCTGTTTCGGAAAGTCTGAAAAATAAAATTCTTCAGATGAATCTTGACCGCTCAAACCGTATTTTTGAAACTTATGGAATGTCAGAAACGCTTTCCCATATTGCTTTGAAACAATTGATGCCTGAACAAGAAGATTATTTCACTGCTTTTGAAAATGTGTCTATTTCCCTCGATGAGAGAGGTTGCTTAACAATATTTGCGCCGAATGTTAATGTTGAGGTATTGAAAACTAATGACTTGGTTGATATTAAAAATGATAAACAATTTAAATTTTTAGGAAGAATAGATAATGTAATCAATTCCGGAGGAGCAAAAATTTTTCCTGAAGCTTTAGAAATTTTGGTGAAAAAAGAAATACCAAACGAAGCTATATTTGTAGGTTTGCCGGACGAAAGTTTAGGACAAAAATTAATATTGATCGTTGAAGGAAACGAATCTGATGAGGTGATTCAACATATTGGACAAGTATCTTTTGAGAAAAATTTTCACAGACCAAAGGAAATTATTTTCATTAATAAAATCCCGAGAACGCCCAACGGAAAAGTGAGTAGAATAGAGCTGTATAAAATGATTAATGAAAATAGATAGCCGAATTCCTGAACTCCGTATTCTAATCAAGAAATTAAAACAATGAAAGACTTTTCAAGAGAACTCAGTTTCAAAACTTCCCGTAGCAGTGGAGCAGGAGGACAGAACGTTAATAAGGTGGAAACTGCTGTGACCGTCCTTTGGAAAGTCGGAGCTTCCGATTTTTTTAATGATGATGAAAAAGCGTTAATTCAGGAGAAATTAAAAAACCGAATTAATGCAGAAGGTTATTTATTTCTGACAGTTTCAGAAAGTAGAACCCAGCTGATGAACAAAAATAAAGCGATTGAAAAAATAATAGATATTGTCAACAAATCTTTAGTCATTCCCCAAAAAAGGACAGTTACAAAACCTTCGAAAGCCCAGAAACAAAAGCGCCTGGATACCAAAAAGAAACTTTCGGATAAAAAAGAAAACAGACGGTTTAAATTTTAGAGGTATACTTTCACAGAAATTTTTATTTTTGCCGAAATTATTAACCAATGATAAAAAAACTCTTTCTATTAGGAGCTATTTCGATTTCATTCATTTCGTTTGCACAACAGCAAAAAATTTCAATTGTACCATCTGTAGGATACGCATGGAGAATTGCTGAAACAGCATCAGGGCTTTCAAAAGCTGAAAAAGACTATGTAAAAGGACTTAAAAATGGACTTCACTTTGATATTTCAGCTTATTATAACTTAAGAAATATTGGTTTAGGGGTGAAATTCTCTCACTTCAATGCATCCAGCAATGGCTTTTTATTCGGCTATAATAACAATGGAATGCCTGTTTCTATTCCTGTGACTACTAAAGATAATATTACTTTTGTTGGTCCGTCATTGATGTATTCCAACTATAATGAACCTACAAAGCATAAATTATTCTTTGATGTAGCAATCGGGGTTATTTCTTATACAACTAAAACCGCTGATATAAAAGGTACAGGTTCTAATCTTGGGTTAGATGCAGGAGTAGGATATCAGTATGAAGTTTCTAAAAACTTTTTAATAGGACCAAAACTTAGCGTTACAGCAGGAACATTGAACAAAATGACTTTCAATGGAAGAACTGTTGATTTTGGAAATGACCAAAAAGAAGGACTTACAAGAGTTTCCTTAAGCGCAGCAGCTACATTCCGTTTTTAAGTTCTATATTTGTAGAAATTATTAACAATTTATATAATGACAGCAACAATCTTTTTATCAGCAGAGCGCAGACAAGCAGGATTGTTGCTGTCATTACTTTATCTACACACAGATTCTTTTCTGAAAAGTTCTAAGGACTTTATCAATTAAGCCCTGTCAGGATCCAAGACAGGGAGATTATTCCGGATTTTATACACTATTATTTGTTTTGCGGTTTTCTATGGAAGAAAGCAGGTTTATGCTTTGATTCTACATTGGATCGTTCGGGAAATACTGCATCTTTAATCTTAAAAATTGAAAAAAATGTCCAATCATATTACGGTAACCACAGGAATTTATGATGCTATAAAAGATACGCTTAGAAGAAAAAAGGTAAGCTTAGAAGAAGAGAAAAGACTTACTGAAGAATTGAGAAAAGCTAAGCAGGTCTTGAGAAGAGATCTACCCACAGATACAGTCACAGTCAATAGAAAAGTAACGTTGAAAGACCATACGTTAGATTTTGAACACGAATATATTTTTGTACCCTCTACCAAAGTGAAACTTAAAAAGAATAAACATTCGATACTTTCTGATATTGCTCTTGCCGTAGTAGGATATAAAGTGGGTGATATTATCGACTGGCCTTTCAGAGAGGGAGAAAGAAAAATTGAAATTGTAAAAGTGGAAGCCTGGGAAGGATAAAGCTTTGTCATATAGGGTTGAATTTACGAAGAAAACGTAGTCCATTTTGGACTGCGTTTTCTATTTTCTAAAGAATGGGAGTAAAAGTTGCAAATTGCAAAGGTACAGGTCCTTTTAGATGCATAATATATTCACGTCAATAAAAGAAATTCGTGCATTCGTGGCAAAAAAAATGAATGTGTCTTTTGCTAAAGATCTTATATTGAGCGAAGTCGAAATTTGTATTTATCCAACAAAAAAGCATATAAACTTACCCAGCTCATTTAACAAATGATAAAAAAGCATCCTGGTATGAGACTTTCTTCAAGTGCTTGGGCTGCATTCCGTTTTTAAGTTTTATCTTTGCAAAAATTATAAAAATGAGCAAACCGATAACTGAATTCATAGAAAAGTACTACCTGCACTTCAACGCAGCTGCATTGGTGGATGCTTCTAAAGGATATGTTGCACATCTTAAAGATGGCGGAAAAATGATGATTACTTTGGCAGGAGCAATGTCTACTGCTGAGTTAGGAAAGATTCTTGCAGAAATGATCCGTCAGGGTAAAGTAGATTTTATCTCTTGTACAGGTGCTAACCTTGAAGAAGATTTGATGAATCTTGTAGCACACTCTCACTATGAAAGAGTTCCTCATTACAGAGACCTGACTGCTCAGGACGAATGGGATCTTTTAGAGAGAGGTCTAAACAGAGTTACAGATACTTGTATCCCTGAAGAAGAAGCTTTCAGAAGATTACAGAAGCACATCGTGGAGATCTGGAAAGATGCTGAAGCTAAAGGAGAAAGATATTTCCCACACGAATTCATGTATAAAATGATCCTTTCAGGAGTATTGGAGCAGTATTATGAAATTCCTAGAGAAAATTCTTGGATGATTGCAGCAGCAGAAGCAAATTTACCAATCGTAGTTCCAGGATGGGAAGATTCTACAATGGGTAACATCTTCGCTTCTTACTGTATCAAAGGAGAGCTTAAGGCTACTACAATGAAATCAGGTATTGAATATATGACTTACCTTGCAGACTGGTATACTAAAAACTCAGCTGGAAAAGGAGTAGGATTCTTCCAGATTGGTGGTGGTATCGCAGGAGATTTCCCTATCTGTGTAGTACCAATGTTATATCAGGATATGGAAATGCATGACATTCCTTTCTGGTCTTATTTCTGCCAGATTTCTGATTCTACTACATCTTACGGTTCTTATTCAGGAGCAGTTCCAAATGAAAAAATCACTTGGGGTAAACTTGATATCACTACACCGAAATTTATCGTTGAAAGTGATGCGACGATCTGTGCACCATTAATGTTCTCTTACATTCTTGAGAATGCTTAACAAATAAACTCTTTACGAGATTACAATACAGCGCTTTCATTTTGGGAGCGCTTTTTATTTTTTGCTTTCAGACTTTTTTAATCTCTCGCGGATTTTGCAGATTACACGGATCCTGCGCGATGATGTGAAAGGTTCGAAATCGCAAAGGCGTAATTTTTTTTACATACATGATGCTTTAAGGCGCAAGGATTTTATCTGCGATAAAATTGTATATCGCTGAATATTGCCACGAATGCACGAATAATTTTATTTTCTCTCAGTCTATGTGTCTTTAAAAATTTGAATCACATCGATATATAGAATATAACACTCAATATTTTAGCATCAATAAAAGAAATTCGTGCATTCGTGGCAAAAAATCAGTGTACAGCTTGCTGAAGATCTTTGATCTTCTTGTGCCTTAAAATATGCATAATATTGGTAAAACTCCTTTGCGATTTCCAATAAATCTGCGTTATCTGCAAAATCTGCGAGCCAATATTTAAGCATCATTGCAATCTGTGAAAATCTGTGTTATCCGTGGGAAAATAAAAATTAATCTAAAGAATTCACCAAAACAAAATAACGGTAAGCCAAAATTCCCTTTTCTATTTTTGTCAGCCTGTTTGGATCCTTCTTACTAAGCTTCGGAAGAATCTTTTTATTGATCACATTCAGTAAACGGAAAAATGATTTTTTCATATCTTTATCTTTTAATGAAACATCATTGAGGCTGTAAGAGTTCAAAAATGATGCAAAAACTTAAAATACTTTCCCTAGACTTTAGATATGGATGAAATTTTCAAACAACAGGTATACGAAGTAGCGAGGCTTATTCCAAAGGGAAGAGTTTCTACGTATGGTGCTATAGCCAAAGCAGTAGGTTATCCCAACCATTCCCGTCATGTAGGAAAAGCAATGGGGGGCTGTCCTGAAGATGTTCCAGCACACCGCGTTATTTCAAGTTCAGGAACCTTATCTGTTCCGGAGTTCCAAAAGAAATTAGAAGCAGAAGGGATTACTGTAGAAAATCTGAGAATAAAAGGTTTTAAAAAACTGTTCTGGGATCCGATGGATGAGCTATAGTGAGTTTTCATTAAATATTCATATCAAAATAAATTAGTGCATTCGTGGAAAAAAAATATAAGGTCTTTATCATAATCTCCCACAGATTTCGCAGATTACACAGATTCAATCAATGCAAGAATTATATTTGTGGAATTTGTGAAATGATTAGTGTTCTTCGTGTTTAAAAAAAGAGTTTTTAAGGAGCTTTGTATCAAAAAAATATCACTCATACCATTAATATGAGTGACACAAATATTTTTACAGTTTAAAACCGTACTATTTCTTAATTCTTGAGGTTGTATTTTGAGACCCTTTTAATTCCTCTTTTAACCTTTCATTTTCCTCTTTTAATAAAGAAATATAGCTTTGTAGGTGTTCAATGATGGCTCCTGGAATATTATCATAGTTATTCTGAGTAGTAATTACTCCTGCAGAAGAAGATCTATCATTAAATACAGGATGATCATTATTAACCACTACAGTAGCTTCCTCCTCCTCATAAATATCTTCAATCGGGACATTCAAAAAACGGGCAAGTTTGTCCCATTCATCTTTTACGATCCTTACATCTCCGCTTTCTTTTCGGCTATAATTGGATACATCTGTTGCAATAAAATCAGCTACCTGTTGTTGAGTATAGCCTTTTTGCTTTCTGATGACGCGTAATTTTTCTTTTTGCATGACCTTCATTTTATACAAAAATGGCAAAAAAGCATAAGCTGTACAATAGAAAACGAATAAAATGTAGAGTGGGACAATGAAGATTAAGAGAAAAGAAGGAATAGATTTATAATATTCAGGTTATTTAAATGAGCTGTTGATGATTTTTAGATTATTTGGAAAGATAAAGGAGTGATGAGTTTTAATGTGTAAGGACATTTTTAAGATAGAAGAAGATCAAACATTTTAAGCATACACTCTGTTTTTTTACCATGAATTCAGGAATATTTTATTGATACTAATATATATAGAACCATTATATTCTATGTTCCTATGTGGTTTATTTTTTACAACATAGGAACATAGGTTACATGTGAAAAATATTCGTGAATTCGTGACAATATTTATCAGGATACAATTTTATTGGAGATAAATTTTGCGTATTAAATCATTAGTTATATAAAAAAAACTTGTGTTTTAGCGTTTTCCCAACTTCATTGTATAAAAAAAGACTGCTTCAAATGAAACAGTCTCCAGTATATTATTTTTCAAGTTGCTTATAGCTTCTCTGTATAAAATCTGTAAGATCTTTACCTTTCAATAAGTTTTGAGATAACTTAGCAAGATCCAATGCATATTTGATTAAGCTTTCTTTCTCCTCAGTATTCTCAGTATTTAAAATCTGATTAGAAAGTTCACTATTGGAATTCACAACCAGATTGTACATTTCCGGGAAGCCTCCCATTCCGAACATTCCGCCACCACCGGTAGCCTGCATTTCCTTCATTCTTCTCATAAACTCAGGCTGGGTAATTGTAAACGGAGCATCTTTGCTGTCAAGATCTTCAAGTTGTACAGTGAATTTAGTATCCTGAATTGCTTCTTCTACATTTTTCTTTAAAGATTCCTTCTCAGTTTCAGTTAATTTTGAAATGATAGGCTCATTCTTCTTGATCAGATTATTAATGTGATCTGCATCTACTCTTACAAATGAAATATTTTCCTTTGTAGTTTCCAGCTTCTGAATAACGTGTGAAATAATTGGAGAATCTAATAACAGTACTTCATATCCTTTATCTCTAGCAGACTGAATATAGCTGTGCTGTTCATCAGCATTAGTTGCGTAAAGAACTACCAGTTTATTATCCTTATCGGTTTGTGAAGGTGTGATTTTCTCAATCAACTCATTCCAAAGGAAGTATTTTCCATCTGTTGTAGGATATAGTGTGAATTTATCTGCTTTTTCAGCAAATTTTTCTTCCGTAATGATTCCGTACTCAATTACTATTTTGATGTCGTTCCATTTTTGTTCATAATCTTCACGGTTTTCATTGATCAATGAAGACATTTTATCCGCAACTTTCTTCGTGATGTAAGAAGAAATTTTCTTTACGGCACCATCTGCCTGAAGGTAAGAACGGGAAACGTTTAACGGAATATCCGGAGAATCAATTACTCCTCTCAGAAGCATTAAGAAATCTGGGACGATACCTTTTACTTCATCCGTTACGAATACCTGATTTTGGTACAACTGAATTTTATCCTTATCAATATTTAAATTGTTGCTCAGTTTAGGGAAGAATAAAACTCCGGTTAGGTTGAATGGATAATCTACATTCAGGTGAATGTGGAATAATGGTTCTTCAAACTGCATCGGATAAAGCTCGTGATAGAACTTCATATAATCCTCATTGGTAAGGTCGTTTGGTGCGATTGTCCATGCTGGAGTAGGATTGTTGATGATGTTGTCTACTTCTTCAGTTTCTGCAACAGCATCTTCTGGTGCATCTTCCGGTAAAGGAAGTGTATGAGTTTTGGTTCCAAATTTAATAGGAACAGGCATGAATTTATTATACTTTAATAACAATTCACGGATTTTTCCTTCCTCTAAAAACTCTACAGAATCTTCTGCAATGTGAAGGATAATTTCAGTTCCTCTATCTGTTTTATCAGTAGTTTCCTCAAGAGTGAATTCCGGGCTTCCATCGCAGATCCATCTTACAGCTGGTTCATCTTTATAAGATTTTGTAAGAATTTCTACCTTTTCAGCTACCATAAATGCAGAGTAGAAACCAAGACCAAAATGTCCGATGATTCCTGAATCTTTCGCCGTATCCTTATATTTTTCAAGGAATTCTTCAGCTCCAGAAAAAGCAACCTGATTGATATATTTTTCTACCTCTTCACCCGTCATACCGATCCCTTGATCGATAATGCGTAAAGTTTTCTGTTCTTTATCAATTTTAACCTCAAGTTTTGGGTTTCCGTATTCAACTTTTACTTCTCCGATGCCCGTTAAATGCTTTAATTTTAAAGTAGCATCAGTTGCGTTGGAGATCAGCTCTCTTAAGAATATTTCGTGGTCACTGTAAAGAAATTTTTTAATAAGTGGGAAAATGTTTTCCACTGATACATTAATATTTCCTTTAGTCATAATATTTTAGATTTTTTAATTTTCAAATATTTCTCAAAAAAAATACCACTTGAAGGAATGTGACAGAATGACATTTTTTTGATTAAGATTGAACCAAATTCGCATAGGTTTATCAAAGAAATATCATACTTTTAATCCTTTAAAAAAATAATAAAAATGAAGTTGAAGTGTACAGTTTTTATTCTGCTCATCATGACCTGTTGGATGTATGGACAGAAAAAGCCTTTAGACCATTCTGTTTATGACAATTGGCAAAATATTGGCGCAAGAAAAATATCTAATGACGGAAAATGGATAGCCTATTCTGTAGATGTTCAGGAAGGAAATCCTAATCTTGTTTTATATTCCGTTAAAAATAAAACCTCAAAGAATTTTGCAAGAGCCACAAAAATAGATTTTACTGAAGATTCCAGATTTGCTGTTTTTCAAATCCGTCCCGAGTATAAAGATATAAAAGCAGTAAAAGATAAGAAGCTTAAAAAAAATAAATTAACAAAAGACAGCCTTGCAATAGTTGATTTCTCAAATAATAAAACAGAGAAAATTCCTAATGTAAAATCATTTAAGACCCCTGAAAAAGCAGGTTCTTATATTGCATATCTTCTCGAAAATATAAAAGATAAATCTTCTGATAGTGCCTCCGATAAAGAAGACGGTGACGAAAACAAAGAAGACGATAAAAATGCAAAACCATTACAGTTAGTCGTTAGAAATCTTCTGGATGGGAAAAGTACTACGTATGATAATGTCGTTCGTTATGAGTTCAGTAAAAACGGAAAACAACTCGTTTTTGTGACCAAAAAGCCGGAAGAGAAAAAGGATAAAAAAGAAGGAAAAGACTCTACAGATGAAAAGTCTGATGAAAAGAAAGATACTGATAAATCAAAGCCAAAGAAATATGCGCTTCAGTCTGTACAAGTAGTAGATCTTCAAAAGGGAACTGTCAATAAAATTTCTGAAATGGAAGGTGATTTTTCACAGTTGTCTTTTGATGAAATAGGAGATCAACTTGCTTTTGTAGGAACTTCTTCTGCACAGAATGATTTGGTAAAGCTGTATGAGCTGTATTACTTTAATTTTAAAACAAAGAAAAAGGAAATTGTAACCAACGAAAATGCTCAGATGAAAAAGAACTGGGTCATTTCTGAAAACCGTTTCCCTATATTCAGTAAAAACGGGAAACAGCTTTATTTTGGAGTTGCTCCGAAACCTGTTGCAAAAGATACAGCAATGATTGCGAATGATCATGCTGTGGTAGACATCTGGAATTATAGAGATGATTATTTGCAAACAGTACAGCTACAAAAGTTGAAAAATGATTTGAAAAAATCTTATGCTGCTGTAATGCAAACGGAAAAACCGGATTTCTTTAGAAATATTGATGGTGAAGATTTGGATACATTACGTTTGGCAAATGAAGGAAATGCTGAATTTGCGATTGGTATTACGAGCATAAATAATCGTATCTCCTCACAATGGGAAGGTTCCACAAAGAAAACCTACTTCCTGATCGATAATAAGACAGGAGACAGAACCGAAATTACTAAAAATCTGGATGGAGCAGTTGCTGTATCTCCACTCGGAAAATTTGTGGTAATCTTTGACAGAGAAAAAGGACAATGGCTAAGTTATAATGTTAAAACAAAACAAACATCACCATTGAGTAGTGGGTTACCTGTTTCTTTTGTAGATGAAGAGTTTGATATGCCAGATTTGCCAGGTTCTTATGGAATTGCATCCTGGACGGATAATGATGAGTCTGTAATTATAAGAGATCGTTATGACCTTTGGGAGTTTTTCTTAAACGGTTCAAAAAAACCAAGAAACATCACGAATGGATTCGGGCGTAAAAATAAAATAACGTTTGATACCTACATGCTTGATAAAGATATTAAAAGCTTAAACAGAAAATCTTCTATTTATTTATCAGCGTTTGACAATACAACCAAAGCAAATGGAATTTTCAAAACAGCTATCCACTCGAATGGAGATCCTGTAAAAATCCAGATGGAAGATGTATGGGGCTATCGTACTCTTCAAAAGGCGAAAAATGCTGAGGAATATATTTTAGTAAAAGAATCTTACACAGCTTCTCCGAATATCTTTGCTACATCAGATTTTTCAAACCAACAAAAACTGAGTGATACAAATTCGCAGCAAAAACTTTACAATTGGGGTACTGATGAATTAGTAAACTGGACAACACCAAAAGGAAATACATCCACAGGAATTTTATACAAACCGGAAGATTTCGACCCGAATAAAAAATACCCTATGATTGTTTATTTCTATGAAAAACTTTCGGATAATCTGAACCGTTATGTAGCACCTGCTCCAACGCCTTCAAGATTAAATATTTCTTATTTTGTGAGTAACGGATATTTGGTTTTTACACCTGATATTTCTTATACAGATGGTTTCCCGGGAGAATCAGCAATGGAATATATTAATTCAGGAGTTGAAAAACTAAAGCAAAACTCATGGGTAGATGGTGCTAAAATCGGAATTCAGGGACAAAGCTGGGGCGGTTATCAGGTAGCATATCTTATTGCTCATACAAATATGTATGCCGCTGCATGGAGTGGTGCCCCTGTGGTAAATATGACCTCTGCTTACGGAGGAATCCGATGGACATCAGGAATGAACAGACAGTTTCAGTATGAAAAATCACAAAGTAGATTAGGGAAGAACTTATGGGACGCTCCTGAGCTTTACATTAAAAACTCACCGCTCTTTACAATTAATCAGGTGAAAACTCCGGTAGTCATTATGAGTAATGATAAAGATGGAGCAGTGCCATGGTACCAGGGGATCGAAATGTTTACTGCATTACGTCGTCTTGGAAAACCTGCATGGCTTCTAAACTATAATGGTGATGATCACAACCTTGTAAAACGCCAGAACAGAAAAGATATCCAAATTCGCGAGCAGCAGTTTTTTGATTATTATCTTAAAGGTGCTAAAGCTCCGCTATGGATGACAAAAGGTATTCCGGCGGTCCAGAAAGGAAAGGACTGGGGATTTGAATTAACAGACGATAAGCCTAATTAATAAAGAATCGGCGGAGCCTTTGGCTCCGCCGATTTTGCTTTATAATATTTCTTTAAAAACATAACTGACACAATGGCATTTTTTTATGATGGGTCTATTGTGAGCTTTTATTATATTTACCGCCAATTTTAATAAGACTATGGGAATCTTTGATTTTTTTAAGAAGAAAGACAACAGACAGGGAAATGTCAATACTCCGGTGCAGCAATATGAAATGCCAGAGGAGAAAGAAGTAGAAACAGTAGTGGAGGAAGTGGTAGAGACTGTACCTGAAATCCCTGTACAATCTACCCAGGAAAATAAAGTGAGTGAGGCGTATGAAAAGCTAAAGATTTATAACGAGTATATCGTACACTCCATTGCACTTCAGCTAAGAGGTGAGTATACCCCTATTTCTGCTTTTGAGAAAGAAAACGGTGAAGTAGAAGGATTCGTGTATATGGTAACAGAAGACGCTTATGCACTTCCGATCTACGAAGGAATCAGAAAAATGGAAGAGAAGTTTGAAAACGAACTTCAGGAAGGGAAAATAAAGTCTTATGTGATCTTATATCACTCTCAGTTTGATAATAACGGGAATCACAATCCTGCAACGAGAGAAGAAGAGTTTAAAGCGATTTCATTAGCTTATCACTTTAAAGGTGAGGATAAGGCACAGACAGGAATTCCTTATAATCTTGAAAATGGTAATATCAGTTATAAAGGATTTGCAGAATTTTCTCATGATGAAAATAATGAGATCATGAATACTCAATTGGTTGACGGTAAAAATTATTTCCAGAATACGGAAGGAATTAAAGCTCCTGAAATGACCAATGAAGCAGGAATTATCATCAGAAAATCGAATGTTCATAACCTTGTTAATACATGGAGTGGTATTTTCGGACACGAAAACTTCCAGAGTAAAGATTATTCTAATTATTTACAAACTCTTTTATTGCAGTCAACAGTTAATGATCCGTCCATTGAAAATCCGACAAGTAAAACAGATTTCAAAGATGTGAAATTTAAAACTGTCTTAACCGAAGAACTTAGTACAATATATCCGGAAGTAAAAACAGATTATACTTTGGATTTTGAAACCAGATCAATCAGAGAATGGGAGAATGCAGGAGATCTGGAAGCGATTGTTGCAGGACCAGCGCGAGAAACTTTTGGAGTTTGGTATTTTGCAACGGATTATGCAGAAAACAAAAATACATATTTAACGCAGCCACATTTGAAGATTAATTTAAGTGGAATTGTTTTCATATTAGATGTCCAACAGAATTTTGATTTGGCTGATGGTACGAAGATGAGTGAAGACTTTACAACATATGCCCCAAGTAATGATCTTCCAAATTATGCATGTTTTGATTTCATTGCTACTGTTGTAGATTTTAAAGAGACAGAATTGCTTGAAGATGGAAGTCTTAAAGGATATATTCTGAAACTGAAATTGATCACTCACGAAGAAATGGAGGATTTCTTTACCATTGATGCTTTTGTTAATAAAGAAAATATGAGATTTGAAACTTTAACCAAAGGAATGAAAGTTACCGGAGCGCTACAGTTACAAGGGAAAATCGCAGAATAAGGTTAAAAATATAATATTAAAACGAGATTGTTCATTTTTGGGCAGTCTCGTTTTTTTGTTTTAAAGAAGTATAAATAGGCGTAAATAAAAAACAATTATGATGTTATATTTTTCCTTAAAAACTTTCGTTTAGACATAATCAATGAAATTGATTTCCTCTTTGCTAGCTTAAAATAAAACATAATTAAAAATAATCTTTTCGTGAAAAGAGACTTAATAATCTTGAACATTATTCATAAAAATCAGTCTGTCGTGGCAAATAAAAAAAGGCAATCCTAAGACTGCCTTTTCTATATTTTATTGGAAAAATTATTTGTTTTTCAACTCTTCCTTGATCTTGTTTTCCAATTCCTCAGAAAGATCAGGATTATCTTTTAAAACATCTTTTACAGCATCACGTCCCTGACCAAGCTTAGTCTCTTCGTAGCTGAACCAAGAACCACTTTTCTTCACGATTCCCATATCAACAGCTGCATCTAAAATTTCTCCTACTTTAGAAACACCTTCACCATACATGATGTCGAATTCTGCTTGTTTGAAAGGTGGAGCTACTTTGTTCTTCACAATTTTCACTTTCACACGGCTTCCGATAGCTTCGTCACCTTGTTTGATTGGTGCACTTGCTTTTCTGATATCGATTCTTACAGAAGCATAGAATTTAAGAGCATTACCTCCGGTAGTCGTTTCAGGATTTCCGAACATTACCCCGATTTTTTCTCTCAACTGGTTAATGAAAATCACCGTACACTTCGTTCTTGAAATAGTAGCCGTAAGCTTTCTTAATGCCTGAGACATTAATCTTGCGTGAAGACCCATTTTAGAATCTCCCATTTCTCCTTCAATCTCAGCTTTCGGAGTAAGAGCCGCTACAGAGTCAATAACTACAATATCAATTGCTCCTGAACGGATAAGGTTGTCAGCAATTTCTAGTGCCTGTTCACCGTTGTCCGGCTGAGAAATGATAAGGTTTTCCAAATCGATTCCTAATTTTGCAGCATATGTTCTGTCGAAAGCGTGCTCAGCATCAATGAATGCAGCAATACCTCCAGCTTTTTGAGCTTCAGCAATAGCATGAAGAGTTAATGTTGTTTTACCAGAAGATTCAGGTCCATAGATTTCAATGATTCTTCCTTTTGGATATCCTCCTATACCTAACGCAATATCTAATCCTAAAGATCCGGAAGGAATTACTTCTATCGTATTGTCAATAGACTCATCGCCTAAAGTCATTACAGTTCCCTTTCCGTATGTTTTATCTAGCTTGTCAAGCACTAATGCGAGTGCTTTTTTCTTATCATCAATGTTACTCATCTTTATTAAAATAATTTCTCAAAAATACATAATTTAAAGATCAAAAACTAATATTATTTATCGCTGAAATAGGTTTTTAGAGTTAAAAAATGATAAAGTTTTAGGAGTCATGTTGTTCAAAACGAAGGAGATGAAAAATATGGTGCTGAAAAATATTGAAAAAATAGAAATCAGTGTTTTATGCTTACAGAATAAGGGTGTTCGCAATAAATATTATAATTGGAAATTTTATTTTAATGAATAGAACCATAGTTTTATTCATCCAATATAAAAAATGCTTACCTTAAAACATTGTTTTTAAAGATCATTGTATGGACGGAAAATTAAAACGATTTCTGATCAAATCCTTTGTAGTGTTAGCCGTTATACATTTGGCTTATTTTATTTACGGATATATAAAGTTTAAAGGTCTTAAGGATATTAATATTTATACAGAATTCTATAGATTTAAATTTTATGATGATGTTTCTATTTCTCACGTTTTCGTAAGTGGCTTTTTTCTGTTTTTCTTCGTTATTTTTCTCCTTAGAAATCATTCCAAAAAAAAATATAAACTTTCTCAAGGATTAGGAATAGGGATTATACTTCTGTTGGTATCTTTTTCCTCTCTGACTTTTTTCATCAGTTATAGTTTCGGCTTCAATGCAAAACTACGAACTGAATTACCTGAAAAGGAACTGAATAAAGACAAAACGTTGCTAAATGTCTTACACCCTTTCTTATACAACTATACTTCCTACAGTTCAGAGAAATTGTTTAATCCCAAAAATATTTTATATCCTAAACCTTATCCTGTGATTGAACTGAGAGATACGGTATACTACGAGCCAGGTAATAATAAGGATTATTTTTCAGCAAAATCCAGGTATTACAGTCTTGATACCCTGACAATGCTGAGTTCTGATCATAAGAAACTAAGCAATAGATCAAAAGTGGTACTTGGCATTCTTGGGCTTAATGCTGAGGAGCTGGGAAGAAGATTTATTTCTGAAAAGGAGATAGGGGACAGTACTGAAATTTTATTTCAAGGAATAGAGGTATATCCTCAATATGATGAAAAAATATGTATTTTTCTTGGGAACAAAATTTTGTTCTCACCATTGAATAAAGTTTCTGAACGACGCCAATTGTATCAAAATGGAGTCGAAAGGTACAATTTGCTTTACAAATACAGTCAGGACTCATTACTTTTTTCGTTTCAGAAACTGGATATTCTTTTTAAAAAATATAATATAGAATCACAGATCGTTCCGAAAGAACTTACTAAAGATATTTTCTATTATCGGGATCATTGGGACGAACCTCTGAATGAAATACGAAATACCTACGAAAGAAAAGAGTTAAAAGATAAATTTGCAACGCTCGACCGTTTGTTTTATAAACCGAATTATCTTCACCCTTCTATCATAGAAATTTTTATAAGCGCTGTCATTGGCGTCTGGTTTATTTTATTTTTACTGTATTTGATCTGGAATTTCAGGAACAGAAAGCTTTCTTGAAAAATAATATACTAATGGAAATTTGAATTTTTAGTAATGTTCAGATAATCTTTCAAAACCTTCATCTGATCTTTATTTCCTCTTTTTATTCTGGTATTACGACTTACCAGGCTATCATAAATTTTATTGAAAAGAATCTTAGATTTTGGAAACAACATTCTGTTGGAAACTTCTGGAATCTGAAGCCTTTTACAAACTTCATCGTCAAGTAAAAACCAAGTACAGCAAATGTGTAGATATCTTAAATTGGTTCTTTGAAATTTATATTTTAATATTGGATTTTCAAGTGATTCATCCAATAGAGAATGTGCTAAAAGAACTGAATCTTTATCCGAAGGCGGTTGAATAGATGTCCATAGATAAAAATATTCCGTTGCCTGTTTTTTATCATCCGGAAGAAGCTGCTCTGGAATACCCAGTAAATATCCGACATATTTCCAAAGATGAAAAATTCCCTGTTCTTCTTCGATAGAAAAAGAATTTCCCAGTTTTTTAAGACTGTGAAGAAAGACCAGGCTAAAACCAATATAGGTTGCCATCATATCCCAGGAATTGATGGGTTCGCCCCAGTTTTCAGTATCCCAATCTTTATAATGTTTTTTGATAGAGAGTCTTGCGTAAGAATGTATCAATCTTGTTTTTATGGCAAATTCGTATCCTTTTGCGTGAATTTCAAGAGCGTTGTAACGGGTAGCATTTACCCAGAAATCCAATGTTTCCGAAAGACGTTTTACAGCTCCTTTTTTCAGAGCTTCAGTCACAATGAGCGGTTTATTGAGGTAAGCATAGTCGTATCCTCCGATCAAACAATAATCTCTTAGGGAAATTAAAGAATCCAGATTGCTTCTCATGCAAAGTTCGGCGCCGCTTTTCAGAAGATTATAATCAAGCCATTTGGGAATATTTTGTGTTTGTGCAAAAAGTTTTTTTACACTTTCAGGAACGTTGTCTTTTTCGGAAAATCCATTTCGGATGTAATGTTCAATTTCTTTGGATGCTTCATGAAATTTTTTAGTAAAATAAACATCTTTCACCACTTCATCACCGATTTCATCCACATGATAGAAGAAAGGAGCATATTTTTCAAAGTTTTTAAAGCTTACTTCGGCACCGGAAAATTCAATTAATTGTTTTCCGTTGCCACTTTCCCAAAAATGTCTGAAATGTGGAGAATCCTTAAATCGGGGTTGTATCATTGTTCATTCCTTAGATATATAAAAGTACAAGTTTTACACCGAAATAGTATCGTGAGATTTATCAGGATTGAATGTGAACTTTTATAAATATCCCCATTCAAAAGGCATTTTTATAAGTTCTGAGCAGTTTTTACAATTAGCTTTTCTTAAAATATTTTTTCGGTGAGTTCGTACGGTTTCTTCAGAAATATTTAACCGCTCAGAGGTTTTTACGGCAGAATAGCCTTTTGCGATGTAAGTGATAATTTCAACTTCTCTTTTGGTAAATTTTACAGGAATAGGCTCGGCTATTTTATCATCTTTTTTCCATTGCATTTGATGAAAATCTTCTCTGCCATTGATTCCGGAGATTAAAACCGTGTAAGAATTCTGATGGGTAATATGTTCAATATTGGTGTGAATATTAATCGCCTGCAAAACTCTGCCGCTTTCATCCCTGAAGGTATGTAAAGATTGATGATGGAAAAGTTCATAATTTCCTTTGAAAGTTTTCATCCGAAAGCAATAGCTGAATTTTAGTTCTGAAAGACGGTCGGAAGCATTTATTTCGATCATTTTTGCCATGCACATCCTTTCTGCTTCCATTACAAATTCGATATCGTCAGGATGAATAAGGTCTATAATTTCCTTGAGATGTGCCGGATACTTACTTAATCCATGTATTTTCAGAATATCTTCATGGTGGTTGTAAATGGTACTGTCTGCAAAATTAATAATGTAATGATAAAACCTTCCGGGCGCAAAGACTTCTCCGATAGTACGTTCAATAGAGGGAACAGACAACATTGTATTTTCGTTTTTGAGAAGTTCAGGGTAATTGTTCCAGACTTTGATGAGGGGATGTTGTTTTTTGGGAGTTAAAAATTTTTTACCCATGGTTAATGTTTTCATAAAATTAATAAAATTATGTTAAAAAATCCCCCTTTTGAGGTATTTCATTTGGTCTCAAAGTATTGTAGTTTTATATGAAACTAACAACCATGGAAGCTCAACTTTTAAACTCCTTTGTTTTACGGTTGAAGCTTTCCATTATTCTTATTTCCAATCAAAAAAACTTTAACCTGAAAAACAAATAATCATGAAAACAAAAATTTTATTGCTGTTCTTGTTCTTTCCTTTATGTCTATTATATAGTCAAATTGTTTACGATTTTTCGTCTGGATATTTTGAAAATAAGAAACTTACTGTTAGAAGAGGGGAGCCTGTTAGTCTAAAAATAAAAAATATTAATCCTTTTTTTTATGAGATCGTAATAAAAAGAGAAGATAAGGAAATCGCTTTTCAGAATACAGATATAGAAGCTGCCAAAAAAACTTTAGATGAGATTCAACAAAACAATTATTATAAAATTCAGGAAAATTTTGTGTTTGATGAAAGCTATGTTAATTTATCACAATTAACACAAAAACCTGAAGATAATGCTAGAGTTCAAAGTCTCCAAAGTAAAAATTATGAATTAGACTCTTTAGAATTATTGATTCAAAAATTAATTAATGAAAAAAAAGATATAGAAGAAAAGATAAAAGCTATTGATTTACCGGTAGATGCAAGTGATAAAGTAGTATTGAATGATTATCAAATTAAAAAAAAGAACACAGAGGATAGCATATATGATAACCAACAAAAATTATTAAAATTAAAATCTGAGAAACAGCAAATAGAAAGCCAATCAAATGATATCAACTTGTTAAAAGTAAATATTAATAAAAGAGTTGAAGACCTTAATAAAATTTATATTGAATATATAAAAGTTTCAAGAGATATTATAAAATATAATCAGAATTATAATAATTATATAGATAAAGTGATAAGCCCTGAACTTACTTGTGAAATGTATGAATCTATTCTTAAAAATGGTAAAAATAATGCTCTTTATAAAAAATGTAGAGATGGGAATAACGATTCCGAATGTACTAGGTTGCTTAATAGTGTTTTGCCTCCTGAGATTGAAACTACTTTTTTTCTGAACAAAGAGAACCTAGACTATGCTTATGGTGTGTTTAAGTATTATCCAAATGTTTATCAAGATTTAATAGAAAAGGTAAATGATTTTATATCTTATCTTAATTATGGAACATTAAACTCTACTAATGAAGGTGGAACCTTAAAATCTATGGTTGCGAGAGAGCTTGAAAGAATTCAAAAATCAATTAAAAATGTTGACGATGTAATACAAAAAATAAATCTTTCTAAAAAGTTGAATGAAGTTGAAATTTTAGACAGATTACTTAGAAAACCTGAAACATTTGAATATGTTTCCGCGCCAATACAAGGAGAAGAGGATTATTTAGAGTTTGATGTTGTAATTAAAAGCAAAAGAAATCTCTCCAATACTTATCATATTAATAATGATAAAAGTTTCAAATATTTTAAATATATAACCGGAGGAATTCGATTTGATTTTAGTGTGGGAACAGTGTTTGATTTTGGTACAATTGACAAAAAATATACGCTGGATTCTGAAAGTAAAATTCAAAGATTAGATAATAATAAGTATAACCCTACTATTGCTGGTATTTTCCATGCGAGTTTTAGAAACTCAAAGTCCGTTGCTTTTGGTTTTTCTTTAGGAGCCTCGTTTACTACAGGGCTTAGTTTTAATTCAATTTTTCCAGGAGTAAGTCTTCTTATGGGAAAAAGAAATAAGATTATTCTTACAGCAGGACCATCTTTTAGATTGGTTGATGAACTTAAATCAAACTATAAAGAAGGAATGACACTTAATAATTCATTAGCAGATTCAGATTTACTTACTAAAAACTTCAGGATAGGTGGGTTCTTTGGGATATCTTATAATCTTACTCCGAAACAAAAAGACGTTTTAAAACTAAAATAATTGTGATTTTACAATGAATAAATAACTATGGTGAAGAGAGATATTAATCATGAAAACTATGTATTATGAAAGAAAAATTAATAACAGGATTTATCCTTATTTTGTTTCTGTTTTTCTCATGTTCTAAAGAAGATTGTGTAACATGTATAGCCGAATCAAAATCTGGTAAAATTATTGAAACACGTTTGGCTTGTGATAAAGACAGTGAATATTTAAGAGGGTTTATAAATGGTTTTAAAGAAAGGGATAATGAAAATACTAAGGACTCTATCACTGTTCATTGTGCTTATAGTGAATAAATTAATAACCGAAAACAAAAAACCTTCCCATCGGGAAGGTTTTATATTACTTATAGCTTATTATTTATTATAAAGAAGCAGCGTGTACAAGCATATCAACTAACTTGTTTGAGTAACCCATTTCGTTGTCATACCAAGAAACAAGTTTTACGAAGTTAGGAGAAAGCATGATACCAGCGTCTTTATCGAAGATAGATGTTCTCTTATCTCCTACGAAGTCCTGAGATACTACAGCCTCTTCAGTATATCCTAGGATACCTTTCAATTCACCTTCAGAAGCAGCTTTGATTACTGCACAGATTTCTTCATAAGAAGCAGCTTTTTCAATTCTCACTGTTAAATCTACTACAGAAACGTCAACAGTTGGTACTCTGAAAGACATACCTGTTAATTTTCCGTTTAATGAAGGGATTACTTTTCCTACCGCTTTAGCAGCACCTGTAGAAGAAGGGATGATGTTGTTTAGAGCAGCTCTACCACCTCTCCAGTCTTTCATTGAAGGACCGTCAACAGTTTTCTGAGTAGCTGTTGTAGCGTGTACAGTTGTCATTAAACCTTCTACGATTCCGAAGTTATCGTGGATTACTTTAGCTAATGGAGCTAAGCAGTTTGTAGTACAAGAAGCGTTTGATAAAATTTTGATATCATCAGTAAGTTCCTTATGGTTTACACCCATTACGAACATTGGAGTGTCATCTTTAGAAGGAGCAGAAAGGATTACTTTCTTAGCACCAGCAGTAATGTGTTTTGCAGCGCTCTCTTTATCTAGGAATAAACCAGTAGATTCTACTACGTAGTCTGCACCAATTTCATCCCACTTTAGGTTGCTTGGATCTTTTTCAGCAGTTACTCTGATTTTTTTCCCGTTTACAACAAGATCATTTCCTTCTACAGAAACTTCACCTGGGAAAATACCGTGTACAGAGTCATATTTTAACATGTAAGCCATGTATTCTGCATTGATTAGGTCATTGATTCCTACAACTTCAATGTTGTCTCTTTCAGTCATTGCTCTGAAAACAAGACGTCCAATTCTACCAAAACCGTTGATACCTACTTTAATTGTTGACATAATAGTTTGTTTTTATTAGATTTATAAAAATAATTAGATTGCTAAAATTTCCGAAATCAACATTAAGTCTTTATTGATTTCATTATGTTTTTTAATGGCTTCTTCAATTGGCGTATACACCACATCGTTGGAACGCATTCCTGCCATTACATTGTTTTGTCCATCCATTAATCCTACTACTGCACCATATCCAAGTCTGCTGGCAAGTACTCTGTCTGCACAACTAGGAGATCCTCCTCTTTGCATATGTCCCAAAACTGCTACACGAATGTCATAGTCAGGGAATATTTGTTTTGTTTTTTCAGCAAGGTCATAAACATTGGCTAGTTTTTCTCCTTCTGCAACGACAACAATACTGGATGCTTTTCCTGTTTTTTCAGCTTTTCTGAATTTCTCAAAAAGATCATCCGTGCTATCTTTTTTCTCAGGAATTAAAATATCCAAAGCACCTGTTGCCAATCCACTGTTCAAAGCAATAAATCCAGCATCACGTCCCATCACTTCCACAAAGAATACTCTGTTGTGAGATGTTGCCGTATCACGGATTTTGTCAATTGCATCCATTGCCGTATTCAAGGCAGTATCATAACCAATGGTATTATCTGTACCGAAAATATCATTGTCGATCGTTCCCGGAATACCAATCACTCTGATTCCGAATTCTTCACTGAAGATCTTTGCTCCCGTAAAAGTTCCGTCACCTCCAATACACACCAATCCGTCGATACCCAGCTTTACGCAGTTATCATAGGCTTTTTGGCGCCCTTCTTTAGTTCTGAATTCAGTAGATCTGGCAGACTTTAGAATTGTTCCACCCTGGTTGATTATATTTTTTACGGAACGGGCTCCCATTTTAAGGAAATCATTGCTGATAAGACCATTGTAGCCTTCCCTTACACCGTAACATTCGATATTATAGTAATTGGCGGTTCTTACCACCGCTCTTAATGCAGCATTCATACCTGGAGAATCTCCTCCTGAAGTAAGAACTGCAATCTTTTTTACAGCACTCTCTTTCATCTAGTAAAAAATTTCGAACACAAATTTACAAAAACAAGTTCAGATTATCGTAGTAACTTTTCAATAGTTTTGAATATAAATAATTAAAAGCTTCTGAAATTTGTTGGTTTGAAAATATACCGCGCAGTTTTAGTTTCCGAAGCATCAACATCTAGATCGTACCATGGCGAAATATTTTTATTGAAAGGGTTGGAAAGCAGATGAATAGACTGCGCAGGAGTGAATCCTTCACCCAACAAAAATAATTTTTCACCCTCTTTATTTTGAGAAACCCCTGAAATAAATACGATATGCCCAGGACTTCCAGGAGTAATTAAAATATCTCCGGTTTTTAAATCAGAAGTTTTTAATACCTGTTTTGTTTCTTTATGAAGTGAAATAGTTCCCGCATAATTAAAGATAAGGTCAAGATAATTTCTGAAAGACTGATAAGAATCATCAAAACCTGCTGCTTTTCTAAAATTTACAGAATTTCCGTTCACAAATGCTCGTGTTCCGTTTTTATAATCATTCCAGCTTAGCAAATCTCCGCTGGTAAAATGAAACTTAATTTCTTCAAATCTTTTTTGCTTATATAAATATTCAGCTCTTAATCGGATTGCAGCGTCAGCACATTGTTGAAGATCTTTATTTCCAGTATCAATATCAAAAATAGCTTCATGAAGATGCTGTGTGGAAATAGGAACCCCATCATATCTTAAAATCTCACTTCCGTATGGTTTAAGCTTAAAATTTTCAATAAAATATCCAAAAGAATCAGGTTTTTCATTCAGCCATTCATAGCCTTTTGGAGGAGAAAACCTCTCTCTGATTGTATTTTTTTCTTTATTGATCTGTACTGAACTTACAGGCATCAAATCTTCTGTTTTCTGAGAAGGAAGTTTTGAAGGTTTCTTATCCTGTGTACATCCCAATAAAAGCATGGTAATTACAGCTCCTGAAATAACTTTTTTCATATTCATTTGATTCGGTTACAAATATGGGATTTTTTGTGAAATATTGAAAACTGTGTTTCTTGGGCATATATTCTCTGTGGATTTTTTTGAAAAAGGCAAAAGACACGGAGGTTTTTATTAGTGTTGTGTATATTTATAACCACATAGACACATAGATTTACAACGTTTTTATTCGTGCATTCGTGGCATTTACGGGCAGCATACAATTTTATCATAGATTAAATCCTTATGCCTTAATACCTCCTTTCTATTCAGAATAATCTTGCGTCTTTGCGTTCTCCAATAAGTCTTCTTCAGGAATTAATAATTTTCCCCAATCATTCAGCTGCCAAAGAACCTGAACAAGCTTTTCCCCAAGCTCAGTAAGTGTATATTCAACCCTTGGAGGCAATTCATTAAAAGACTCTTTCACCAAAATACCATCCTCCACCATTTCAGAAAGCTGTTGATTGAGAACTCTGCGGTCTACCTTAGCTATTCCACGTAAAAATTCACTGGGACGTTTTTTCCCTTCATTGATCTGCCAAACAATCGGAATTTTCCATTTTCCACTGATGGTATTCACTGCAACTTCCAACGGACAGATTTTATTTTCTTCAGCTCTTCCCTTTATTTCCATAAAATTGACTTTTTTATCCCTATGGGTGAAAAATATGCGTTATTGCCTATTTATAATGGCTTTTGGACCTTTGTAAAAATAAGAAAATTTAAAAAATGAATACATTGGCAAAAAATATAGAACAATTAAATCAGGATTTAGTCTCTCAACTTCCACAGGAAATATTGGAAGCGTTTGGAAAGTCTATCGAAGATTTAAAAACTAAAAATATTGAGAAGAATAGTATTCAGATTGGAGAAAGAATACCTGCGTTTTCATTACCGAACGTATTAGGGAAAATGGTCAACTCCGAAGAAGTTCTTAAAAGCAATAAAATGATTTTAGCTTTTTACAGAGGAAGCTGGTGTCCTTACTGTAATTTAGAATTAAAATTTTTGCAGGAAAACTTATCAAGGATAAAAGAAAAAAACGCTGTATTAATAGCTATTTCACCACAGAGTCCAGATCATTCTCTGACTATGATTGAAAAAAATAATTTAGAGTTTGAAGTATTGACGGATAGTAATAATGATTTTGCTGAAAAATTAGGAATTACTTTTCAACTTCAGGATTTTGTACTTCCATATTACCAAAGTCTAGGAATAAATCTCGCTGATTTCAATGCGAATAATGACAATACATTACCTGTACCGGCTGTTTTTGTAATCGATGAAAATAGAACAGTTTCATATAAATTTTTAGATGTAAATTACATGAGCAGAGTAGATGTGGAAGATTTAATAAATGCATTATGACAGAAAAAAGAAAAGGCGCACGTTCCATTAAAGATATTCCGCCTGATATTTTAACACAATTAAATAAGGGGGAAATTGAAACTGCTAATCTTACAGAATGGCTGGCGGTTGATCAAAGACTTTTACTGGAGAATTTATTACAACAAAATGATCGTTCGGAATATCTGAAACCTATTTTGAAAAAAGTAGATGAATTGAAAAAGCAGACCGTCAATTCAATCAATGAAGCAATTGGACTAGGAATTCTTGATCTAGTAGATAATAATAAGGATGAGAAATTTCTATTAAAATTATCAATACATCAGGCGGATCTGGTACGTTGTTGGGCTGCTTATACCATTGGGAGAAATAAAATTTATACGACTAAAGAAAAATTAGAAAAAATACAGCAGTTTGCCGCTGATACCCATTTTGGAGTAAGAGAAATCTGTTGGATGACAGTACGTCCTGATATTGCCGGAAATCTTTCCGAAAGCTTATCAATTCTAATAGAATGGACAAAACATGAAAATGAAAATATCAGACGCTTTGCCAGTGAATCTACCAGACCACGAGGCGTTTGGTGTGAACATATTCCGGAATTAAAACAAAATCCAGGTCTTGGACTGGAAATTCTAGAGTCTTTACGATCAGATCCTTCAAGATATGTACAGGATAGTGTAGGAAACTGGTTGAATGATGCCAGCAAATCTCAACCGGAATTTGTTATAGAAATCTGTGACGAATGGCTCCGGGAAAGTGATACCAAAGAAACAAAATACATTGTTAAAAAGGCACTGCGTACAATCCATAAGTAAATGTTAGTTATCAACATTAGAATTATTAATTAGAATCTGCTCAAAATTTTTCTGAACAAAGTATTAATTTATTCTTGAGCTTATCCTTGTCAAGGTTTACAACCTTGACAAGGATAAAAATACAATACTCTAGATTGAACGAGATTCTCTGGTTTATCCCTATGTCAATCTGTGATTAAAAAAGTTATCCACAATATTCAATTGTAGATTGTATCTTTCATAAATGTAATAAGTTACATAAACCTTCTGCCATAAAGCATTTCAGTCTTTCGGGTTTGCTTTTTAATCTAAAAAAGTTATCCACAATATGGAAATATGAATTATTTTAATTTATATCTGCCATGAAACTAGTTAGTTGTGAAAATCGTTTGATAGAAATGATCTTCAACGATTATCTGAAATATAAAATCAAAAAAGTTATCCACAATGTCATATTTTAGATAGAACCCTATATCAATTATTGATCATTTAGGAAAGTTACAAGCCAAATTAAATTCAAAAAAGATAAAGGATAAACATCTGCGTAAATCTGTGCAATCTGCGAGAGAATAAAAATAATCTTAAAAGTTATCCACAATATTGAATTATGGATAATATCTATCACATAACTAATGTGTTACGAAAACTCTTTGATAGAAAGTATTTCGGCTCATCTAATTTGCTTTTTCATCTCGAAAAGTTATCCACAATATCATATTATGGATTAATAATTATTATATCTGTCATGTAATTAGTGACTTAATTAAAATGTCTAATAGAAAGGGTTTTGATTAATTGGTGATTAAATTAAGATCAAAAAGTTATCCACAATATGAGTTTTGGGCTAAAATTCCAGAGCAAACCTGAATTTGATTTTAAATTTCAAAAAAACAAAAGCATCATTGAAAAAGTAAACCCATTTATTTATTTCAAGTAGTTGTAAGCTGTGAAAATATAAATGATCAAAAAAAGTTATCCACAATATCAAATTGTAGATTATATCTTTCATCTAGTTAATAGGTTACGTAAACTGTCTGATGAAAAGAGTTTCGGTTTACTTAATTGTTTTTTTTAGCAAAAAAAGTTATCCACAATATGGAAATATGGATTAATAATCATTGTATCTGTTCTGTAATTAGTAACTTACTTAAAATGGCTGATAGAAAGGGTTTGTATTAATTGATAATTCAATGAAGTGAAAAAAGTTATCCACAATATTATGTTTTGAGCTAATCCCTACCATTTTTCCGTCAGATACTTCCAATACCGCTTTGGTACATGCTGAATATGCAATTTCAGATTCTTTCTTTCAACAATATTTGTCTTTGTAAAATATCTTTGCCAAAGTGTTTGGTAGTTTTTTTCCTCATTATGGAACTTGTCCTGATAGTTTTTTACGTCCAATTTTTCATCAGGATAAAAGAATTCACAATTGCTCAGGTCATAAAGAATCCCATAGTTTCTTCGTAAATCATAAATCATCCACTTCTGGTCCTGATAACGATCATTGAAATGTTTTCTGATCAAAGGAAGCACATTGAAATCTGGATCTATTTTTGAAAAGAAAATACCATCCTGCATTTTTTCAAAACGGACAAAAGCTGTCATTCGATGGCTTTCCCGGTCTACCGATTTACAGATTTTAGAAATTTTCATAATATCAGGATCTGCAAAATTCTCAAGAATATTCTTCTCAGAATGTTTAATAGATTGCTTTACGGCTGACAGTACCAGTTTTTCCAATTCAGGATCTTCGGACAAAAAAACTTTTAATAATTTGTGAATCCCTTGTTTCCCCAGATTTTGTTCTAGTTTTTTTAAGACTCTGTCAGATTTATCAGTTTGGGTAATGACCTCATGAATTTCTGCAAAAATATTTTCCTGTTGAAATCTCTCTTTGTTGATAATTTCCGCATCATGATAACGATATTCAAAAACTTCAAATATTGTGGTGAAAAGTCCGTCAAAACTTCCGTCATAGAGTAGGGTAGTCATTATTTAATTTGAAAGTGGTTTTAATTACTTTTTGAAAAACTGATATTTTTTATTTCCATATTACTTAAAACAGGCTCAGTTGTTGCGAAAATTGATTGTGAAACTTTGAAGAACTTCCTCCAATCAGTAGCTTTCTGAAGTTTTTATCCGTTAAATATTTTAGAAAAGCATTTCCTGCATTAAAATCAATAAAATATTTTGCTCTGTTAACAGCCGCTCCCAATTGTTTTAAATGATCCATATTCAATACCTGAAAACGTCTTGCACTTACAATCTTTTGTGCCGATTTTACACCAATCCCTGGAATTCTTAAAATCATCTGATAATCTGCTGTTTGAATATTTACAGGAAACTGATCCAGATGCCGTAATGCCCAACCAAGTTTTGGATCTACCTCAAGATCAAGGAAAGGAACGTTGGGATCTAAAATTTCATCAGCTTTAAAACCATAAAATCTCATGAGCCAGTCGGACTGATACAATCTGTTTTCACGAAGCATTGGAACTTCCGTTGTTAAAGATGGAAGTCTTTTATCCTCCAAAACCGGAACATACCCTGAATAATAAACCCTTTTTAAATTAAAATTTTTATAAAAATGATCGGCAACTTTAATGATCTGTAAATCGTTTTCATTTGTGGCTCCTACAATCATTTGAGTAGACTGCCCTGCTGGAGCAAATTTTGGAACCTTCTTTAAAATCTTTTTTTCATCTTCATATTGCGTAATCCCTTTCTGGATATATCGCATCGGACTGATCATGTCCTGTCTGTTTTTCTCAGGAGCCAATAATTTTAAGCCACTTTCCGTAGGGATTTCGAGATTTACAGATAATCTGTCTGCATACAAAGCCGCTTCTTCCATCAGCTCATCATTGGCTCCCGGAATTGATTTTAAATGAATGTAACCATTAAAATTTTCTTCAAGACGCAGCTTTTTTGCAACACGAACTAATCGTTCCATGGTGGTATCTGCATTTTTGAAGATTCCGGAACTTAAAAATAAGCCTTCAATATAATTTCTGCGATAAAAATTAATCGTAAGATCTACGACTTCTTCTACCGTAAAAGCGGCTCTTTTAATATCATTTGAACTTCTTGATACACAATAAGCACAATCATAAATACAATGATTGGTCAATAAGATCTTTAATAAAGATACACATCGCCCATCTTCTGTATAAGTATGACAAATCCCACTTATGGAACTATCTCCTAAGGCACCTTTTTTATTCTTTCTGGTTCCACCACTTGATGAACAAGAAACATCATACTTTGCCGCATCAGCAAGGATTTCAAGTTTTTCTTTAAGGCGGTCAAAATTCATACTCTAAATAGTTTGATATTATTTGTATCTGGATTGAAATTAAATTTTGTTCAAATTTAGTTCCAAAATTGATAAATGTCAACCTTTTTTCATAGAAGTTATCAACAAAAAAGAGTCTCAAAATCATTATATTTACGGCTCATTAAAGTTTATATTATGAAATTGCTATGATTTGTGGCACAAATACAAATGAAAATGACGCGATTGCATATAACCTTTAAAAAACAATAAAGCATCTATTATGAATCATAAACCAATCGAAGGTTTTTCCAAGCTTCCAAAGCAGGGAAAAATCGACTGGCTCGTAAACGAATATCTTGAAGGAAATCAGGAATACCAAAATATATTAAAACAATATTGGAACGAAAACGCAGATCTTCAGAAGCTTCACGAAGAATTTTCTGAAAATACGATTTCCAATTTTTATATGCCTTACGGAATCGCTCCGAACTTTTTAATTGACGGAAAACTATTGGCGCTTCCAATGGCTGTAGAAGAAAGTTCCGTAGTAGCAGCAGCTTCCAAGGCTGCAAAATTCTGGATTGATAAAGGTGGTTTTAAAACAACAATTATCAACACAGAAAAACTGGGACACACACACTTTATATTTAATGTAGAGCCTCACAAATTATTACACTTCTTTAATTTTAGTTTAAAGAAAAAATTGCTGGAATCTACAGAAGAGATCACTGCTAACATGAGAAAACGTGGCGGTGGAATCCTGAACATAAGTCTTGTGGATAAAACTGCAGAAATGCCAAATTATTACCAGTTGAAGGCAAGTTTTGATACGGTAGATTCAATGGGAGCAAACTTTATCAATTCATGTCTTGAGCAGTTTGGAAAAACAATGAGACAAGAAGTAGCAACCAGCGAAGATTTCACGCAGGAAGAAAAAAACTCTTTGCAAATTGTAATGAATATTCTTTCCAATTTTACGCCTGATTGTATCGTAAGAGCTGAGGTTTCATGTAAAATTGAAGATTTAAAAGATGACAGCGGAATTTCTCCTGAAGAATTTGCATCTAAATTTAAACAAGCCGTAACCATTGCTGAAATTGAACCTTACCGTGCAACCACTCACAATAAAGGAGTAATGAACGGAGTAGATGCCGTGGTGATTGCTACCGGAAATGACTTTAGAGCAACAGAAGCGTGTGCCCATGCTTATGCAGCAAGAGACGGACAGTACAGATCATTAACACACTGTACAACAGATAACGGAGTTTTCAGATTCTGGATTGATCTTCCGATTTCTGTAGGGGTAGTAGGAGGTTTAACGAATCTTCACCCATTGGTAAAATTCTCTCTTGCATTACTTGGAAAACCGTCAGCACAGGAATTAATGAGTATTCTAGCAGTTTCCGGACTGGCTCAAAACTTTGCAGCGCTACGCTCATTGGTAACCACCGGAATTCAGAAAGGACACATGAAAATGCACTTGTTGAACATCCTGAACCAATTGGGAGCAACAGAGGAAGAAAAGCAACATTTTGTTACTTATTTCAAGGATAAGACAGTGAGCCACCACGAGGTGATCAATGAGTTTAACAGAATGAGAGAAAAATAATGTTACAGATTATCCTGCCTATAGTATTTCTCATCTTTGGATTCTTTTTGAAGAAGACAACTTCACCAGGTTTTCAAAGTTCTAAGAAATTTGCCAATATGTTTATCATCCTTGGGATTTCTACATTGGTGGCAAAATTTATTTTAATGTATTTAAAATCAAAATAGTGAAAAAAAATATTTTGTTTTTTCTATTGGTATCTGGTTTAGGTTTTTCACAGCAGAAAAATGTAAAGATTACGGATTTAAAGCCGAAAACTGAAGATTCTAATTTTCCTTTGATCACTTATACTGAAAATCCTTTAGTAGAAAACAAAATAAATACTTTTTTACAGGTAAATGAATTGGAGTATGTTCCCAATTCAGAAGCTAATCCTTTTAAACGGGTGTCTACAGGAACAACTTCTTACTCCAACTATATTTATTTTTATAGCTGGGAAAAAATAGAAACTCCTAAAAATATTTTGTCTATCGCAATGGATGGAGAAGCTTCAGGTGCCTATCCTGAAAGCTTTGCCCAATGGAAGAATTTTGATCTGAGAACTGGAAATTTCATCAATGCAGAAGATCTTTTTCACCCGAATTACGTTAAAACAATTGAGGGTTTAATTCAAAAAGGAATCAAAAAAGAGGTCAATTATTTTCTTACTCAGTTAAAAGCTGAAAAAAATCCTTCAGAAGAAGTTCAGGAACAGATTGGCATGTATGAAGGATGCTTCATGGATTATACTTTGGATGGTTTACAATACTATTTTGCTAAAGATAAAATCAGATTTATTGCAGGAAGATGCGCCAATCATGCTATGAGAGCTTTGGACGAACTGGATAGCCATGTAATTGAATTCTCTTATAAAGAACTTGAAAAATACTGGAGTCCTTATACCAGAAGCCTGCTAAGTGGTTCCGATAAAGTAGAAAAAACAAGTTTCAGAAATAAGTTGTACAAAGGAAAAATAGATGGGAAGTATCCCATTACAGTTCTTGTAAGCCGTCTTTATTCTGATAATAATTCCTCAGATATGAAATCTTTTAATGCAGAATATTGGTATGATAAAAGTAAAAAGCTGATCAAATGGGATGGGCAGATGAAAGGAAATCATATTTCTATTGTTGAGAATGATTATTATAATGAAGAAACCCGTCAATGGATTCCAAGAGCTCATGTAGAAGCAGATATGAACGGAAGCAAAATTTCCGGAACCTGGCAGGATTATAAAACAAAAAAATATTTAAACCTAGAATTAGAAGAGTTATAAAATGAAAACAATTACTTTAGTTTTTGGAGCGGTGTATGGGATGCTTTCAGTAATCCTTGGAGCATTTGGAGCGCACGCATTAAAGAAAATATTATCGGTAGAAAGATTGGAAAGCTTTGAAACCGGAGTAAGATATCAGATGTATGCAGCTTTTTTCCTGCTAATCATCGGATATATTTTAAAATTTGAAACTTCCACAGAAAAATGGACTTCAATTTTAATGATTGCCGGGACAATTTTATTCTCCGTAAGTATTTATTTCCTGAGTATGCAGGACTATTTGGGTGTTAATCTTAAATTTTTAGGACCAATCACTCCGCTTGGAGGATTATTCATGATCCTGAGCTGGGGAATGCTGATTCTTTATTTTGCTAAAAACAAAATTTAAGGATGAAAATTAACAGAAGAAGACGGCTTATAAGAACGTTCAACCTTTTGGATCAACCGATTAAGTTCAATCCATTTGTGTTTAGCCGTACTTTTTTCATGTGGGCAATTACCGGTCTTGTAGGTGGAATTATTGCCGGTGGATATTGGATCGTACTTGAGCACTTCACTGAGTTTCTGACACACTTTCAAGGGTGGCAGGTCATTCCAACGATGGCGATTTGTGGATTGCTGGCTGGGCTGGTTATTCACTTTATTGGTGATCCCGGAGAAATTCACCTGATTGTAAATAATATCAGGTTTAATAAAGGAAAATTGGAACCGAAAAATAATCCTTCCATGATTCTTTCATCACTTTTTTGTGTGGCATCAGGAGGGAGTTTGGGACCGGAAGCACCTTTGGTACAGGTTACCGGATCTACCGGAACCTGGTTGGGAAAAATTTTCAGACTAAAAGGTGAAGAATTACGCTCTTTAAGCATTGCTGGGATGGCATCCGGATTTACAGCGTTATTTGGCGCACCACTTGGAGGAAGTCTTTTTTCTCTTGAAATTTTACATCACAAACATGCTGTAGAATATTATAAAGCCATTATTCCTGCGTTGGTGGCAAGCTGTTTCAGTTACCTGATATTTGCTTTGATTATTCACTTGGGAATTGGAGCGACATGGAATTTGAAGGCTTATCATTACACCGGAGTATACGATTTTCTATACGCAACTTTATTTGGAATCGTAGGAACTTTCTTTGGATGGATCTTCATTTTCGTAGTGAAATTTTTCAAAAAAGTTTTTGAATACAGAAAGTTTCCTATCTACATCAAAACATTTGTGGGAGGAATCATTCTGGGAATTATAGCTTACAATTTTCCAATCACAAGATATTTTGGGCACAATGAGATCAATCAGTTAATTGGCGGGAACTTCGGATTGAATTTCCTGATCTTAATTCTTGTGTTTAAAATTTTAGCCATTGCCATTACTGTAACTTCAGGATGGAGAGGTGGCTTTATCATCCCGCTTTTCTTTGTGGGAACAACGTTGGGATTAATTATCCATAATTTATTTCCAAGTGTGGATACAACTCTGGCAATTGTGAGTTGCATGGCAGCAATTAATGCCTGTGTAACGAGAACGCCGATGAGTACAACCATTATTTTAGGAACATTGACAGGTTTTACCTACTTTGTTCCGATATTATTCGCTAGTCTTACAGGATATTTTCTGGCACCAAAAATTCCGTTTATCGGATCACAGTCAGAAAAATTATCTGAAGAATAATATAAATGATCACATCATCATAAAGCTTTTCTTAATTGAAGAGCTTTTTTTATTTGAGTTAAAGATGAGTTAATAATGATATAAAGCTTTGGTGAAAATCATAAATCTTCTCATATTTGAAAGTTATCCACAATTAAAAAAAATGAAACTAAAAACCATTGTCTTATCAATACTTCTAACCTTATCTGTAGCATTGAACGCACAAACCATCCATTTTAAATGGGAAAAAGATTCTATTGGGAATAAATTAATTGAAAATATTGCCATGAGCGTTCCTTTTACCATCAAAAATAAAACCTACCCCTTTCATTTTGATCTCGGAGCCAATTATACATTGATCTATGATAAATGTTTTGAGAATGCGGAATTTATGAAAGCTAAAAAGATAGATCCAACTTCTGAAGCAGCCGGTCATAAAATGTTTTTTATTGAGAACCAAAATTTTAATATCAACGAATATGCTGTAAAAAATTATAAGCTACAGGGGATTTTAAATTTTGATCAGGGAGAAGTGTGTGGTGTCGTAGGAGCAGATATCTTTCAGAACAAATATCTGGTGATTGATTTTCCCAATAAAAAAATAACAGTAAGCGATAAATTAGATCAAAAGTTGAAATCGCGGGCTGACTTTGTAAACATTGAAATCAAAAATCATAAACCTATCCTTCCGTTGAAAATTGATGGTAAAGAATATAGGTTTCAATATGACAGTGGAGCAAGTATATTTCCGATTATCAGTTATAAACAGAACTTTGCAGATCTGATCAGTCAATCTAAATTCAAAGAAGAATTAAATATTCGAAATTTTAATAACCCTTTGGTTGTAAAAGCTGTTGAGACAGATAAGAAAATTCAGATTGGGAATAAGAATTTTAGAACAAATGAATTTTGGTACACAGATGAAGATTATTTTTCCTTGAAACAGGATGGTATTGACGGAATTATTGGAAATGTATTTTTCATGGACAAAGTGATTATCATTGATTTTATAAATAAAAAATTCGGAATTGTGGATTAAAAAATGAAACTTAGGCTAAGTTCACTTTTTATACCCGAAAACATGATTTTTATCTCCTTTAAATTTCTTTGAACAGCATTGCTTTCTTTAAAATAAAAATTGATATTTCATCTGTTTTTAGTAAATTTGTCAACCTTTAAATATTAAAATAAAATAATAAAAATAATATGAATCTTCACGAGTATCAATCAAAAGAGATTTTATCAAAGTATGGAGTAGCTATCCAACGTGGTTTTGTTGCAAACAACGTAGATGAAGCTGTAGCAGCTGCTGAGAAATTGACTGCTGAAACTGGAGCTCAGGCTTGGGTTGTAAAAGCACAGATTCACGCAGGTGGTCGTGGTAAAGGTGGGGGTGTTAAGTTTTCTCCAAACATGGATAAACTTAAAGAAAACGCTCAGAATATCATCGGAATGCAGTTGGTAACTCCACAAACTTCTGCTGAAGGTAAAAAAGTACACTCTGTTTTGGTTGCAGAAGATGTTTATTATCCTGGAGAATCTGAAACTAAAGAATTTTATGTTTCTATTCTTTTAGATAGAGCTGAAGGGAAAAATACAATCGTATATTCTACTGAAGGGGGAATGGATATTGAGCACGTTGCTGAAGTAACTCCTCACTTAATCCACAACGAACTTATTGACCCAGCTATCGGTCTTCAAGGATTCCAGGCTAGAAAAATTGCTTTCAACCTAGGTCTTGAAGGAAATGCATTCAAGGAATTTGTGAAATTTATTTCTTCTCTTTACAATGCTTATACAGGTATTGATGCATCTCTTTTCGAAATCAACCCAGTGTTGAAAACTTCTGATAACAAAATTATCGCTGTAGATGCTAAAGTAACTTTAGATGACAACTCATTGTTCCGTCACAAAGACTTAGCTGAATTAAGAGATACAAGAGAAGAAGATCCAATGGATGTAGAAGCTGGTGAAGCTGGTCTTAACTTCGTAAAATTGGATGGTAACGTTGCTTGTATGGTAAACGGTGCTGGTCTTGCAATGGCAACTATGGATATCATCAAATTATCAGGTGGTAACCCAGCTAACTTCCTTGACGTAGGTGGTACTGCTGATGCTCAGAGAGTACAAACTGCTTTCGGAATCATCTTAAGAGATCCAAACGTAAAAGCTATCCTGATCAACATCTTCGGAGGTATCGTAAGATGTGACAGAGTTGCTCAAGGAGTTGTAGATGCTTACAAAGCTATGGGTAGCCTTCCGGTTCCATTGATCGTAAGATTACAAGGAACTAACGCTGTAGAAGCTAAAAAATTAATTGATGAGTCTGGTCTTCCAGTTCACTCTGCAATTACTTTAGAAGAAGCTGCAAACAAAGTAAAAGAAGTTTTAGCTTAATCTAAAATTTTTAAATAAAATAAGAAACCGTTCCAGTTTTGGAGCGGTTTTTTTGTTTGCAAACACTGTTTTTTCTGGAATCCATAAGAAGACAAAGATATTTTCTCTGCCACGAATGCACGAATTTTTTGAGGTTATACTATTATAATTCCAACTTTAAGACCTATCACTGAAATATATATTCTATATGCCTATGTGGTTCTGAATTTTTAACCACATAGGCACATAGATTTATACACAAATAAAATTATTCGTGCATTTGTGGCTATTATAAGCAGTATAAAATTTTATCGCAGATAAAATCTTTGAGCCTTAAAATTATTCGTATAAATATAAAATTTAGCGCCTTTGTGTTTACCAACAAAAAAGCCACTCCAATCATTTGAAGCAGCTTGTTATTAGGCGAGCTGTGGGAAAAATCTATTATTTATCTTGATTTTGATTTTCAGACAAATTATTTTCTCCATTTGTAATACTGATACTTGTAGGTGTAACCAGTTGGATTTTATCCATATCAAAACGTTCTTTAATATTTACATAAGCCTTACTTTTTACCTGAGCTAGATTAGCGCCTACTTTGATCCAGAATTTCACCTGAAGATTAAATGAGCCTTGCTTTAAATCTGTAAAAATTACTTCTGCAGTATCTAATTTATCCACATTGTCTAGATTTTTAACCACTTCAAGGATACTTTTCTGTGCTTTACTGATATCTTCATCAGCAGGAATTTCAAAATTTAAAATGATACGACGTTGTGGTGATGCCGTAATATTATAAAACGGAGCATTAAAAACCACCTGATTCGGAATATAAGCCTTCTTTCCATCGTCAGTAAGTATCTTTGTAGTGAGGAAACCGATTTCCTGTACCGTTCCTGAGTGATTCCCGATGGTAATATAATCACCTACTTTAAAAGCTTTATCAATACCAATTAGCATTCCTGAAAATATACTTGATACCAAATCTTTCAGAGCAACCCCGGCAATTACCCCGGCGACTCCCAAACTTCCAATAAACTTCCAAAGAAATCCACTGAAGCCCATTATTTCAAGGGAAATGAATGTACCAAGCAGCATAATCAGGAATCTGAAAATACTGATTAAAGTTACTAATGAACTTTCCTTCTGGCTTTTAGGAAAGAATTTATGAAATAATTTTACAGCAACCTGGCTTAAATATTTACTGGTAATGAGAAAGAATGTAAAGACTAAAGTTCCCACAATCAGTTTCGGGGTAAGCTTTGCAAATGTTACATACCAACTTTCCAATACCTTATAAACAAGATCTACATAGGTGAGACCGGTTTTCTCCATGAATAAAAATTTTACATTAAAGATATAAATTTTTAAAGAAAAGTTTTGCTCATATCAAAAAGTCTACTAAATTTGTAGACTAACAAATGCAAAATATTATGTCAATCAAACTAGGAGATATAGCACCTAACTTTCAGGCAGAGTCATCTTTGGGTGACATCAATTTTTATAATTATTTAGGGGATTCTTGGGGAATTTTATTTTCTCATCCTGCAGATTATACACCGGTTTGCACTACAGAACTGGGATATACGGCAAAACTGCAGACTGAATTCGAAAAAAGAAATACAAAAGCAATTGCATTAAGTGTAGATGGAGTAGAAGATCACCAGAATTGGATTAAGGATATTAATGAAACTCAAAATACAGAAGTTCTGTTTCCTATCATAGCAGATAAAGACCGAAAAATATCAGAGTTATATGACTTTATTCATCCTAATGCATCTGTCACAGCTACCGTTCGTTCGTTATTGATTATAGATCCAGAGAAAAAAGTAAGATTGATTATTACCTATCCGGCTTCTACAGGAAGAAATTTTAATGAGATCCTAAGAGTTCTGGATTCATTACAGCTTGTAGATAATTATCAGGTAGCAACTCCTGTTAACTGGGAAAGTGGAGATGAGGTGATTATTCCGCCAACAATTTCTACTGAAGATGCCAGGAAGAAATTCCCAAAAGGTGTTCTTGAGATAAAGCCGTATCTGAGGTATACGCCTCAACCTAATATATGATTTATTTGATTTTTTATAGTTTAGTTTTAATTTGTACGAAAATCGCCCCGAAAATAAAATTTCGGGGCGATTTCAATTTTTTTATAAGTGTATCAATAATTGATTACTTAACGTCGTTGATGATTTGTTTAGCTTTAGACGTTGGAAGATAAATCTGGAATCCTAAACCAAAAGTAATTTTGTTAGTATATCCTCCGCTTCCGAATCCTGCATTAGCATCATATTTTACTAGACCTTCTAGACCAATGTTTGGTGTGATAAAGTATGAATAACCTGGACCAACTCCGAAGTTAAGACCGTTAGAAGAAGAACCTCCTTTAGAGATAGACATTCCTCCAACACCTACGTTACCTTCTAGGAACCATCTTCCGTGGTGAAGTAAGTTATTCACTCCTTTTTCTCCCGGATTAAGATAGTAACGTCCTAATGCTCCTACATTATATGTAAAAGTTGTTGGTGCATCTTTAGCTCCTTTAAAGCCTAAATCTACATATCCCCCAATTGCTAAATTGTCTTCAATGAAATAAGCTCCTTTTGGCTGAATAGCAAAATCATATCCTGCACCTTCATTTAATCCAAAATTAGCACCTGCAAGGTTACCCCCTACCATCCAATTACCTTTCTGAATCTGAGCGTTTGCAGTTGCTGTTAATCCTGCTACGGCTAATACTCCTGTTAAAATAAGTTTTTTCATAATTTATTATTTTAATAATTAAATGTTTATTATTCACGAATTATAGAAAAAACAATAAATGTGCCAGACTCTTAATTTTAGGTAATTTTTCTAAATTAATGTTAATAATATCAATGATATAGAATTATTTAATTTAACATATTTATTGAATATTTCACAATTGTAAACGTTATGAGGTAGAAGGTGAAAAAGATAAATTATTGAATTTTATAGAATTTTCAATCTCTTTTTTTATTTTCTTACATTTAAATACACAGAAGGAGGATGGAAATGATCAATCCTGCAATAGTAAATTTTATTCCACGTTTGAAAGCCTTTGTCTTAGGATTAAACATCCAGAAGCTTGAAATAACAAAGAAGAACAGTGCCACTCCAAAAAATACACTTAAAGGAGCTATTGCATCTTTAGACTGTGATTTGTGAAGAGAAACCATTTTATCCAGTACAAAAGGAAGTTCCATTTTTGAATATTTAGCGATACCTGTTGCTGAATCATAAGTTCCTTTTTTAAAATGGAGAACGGAGCCTTCAGTTTTTTCTACTTCAAGACCTTTCATCTTCAGTTCTTTTTTTAGTTCCTTTTCTGAAAGATTGGCAGATAAAGTCTTTTCATACTTTTTTTCACTCTTTAGAAAGTCTGTGTCTCTGTAGACCAAAATGATTCCACTTACTGCATACACTGCCATAATACCGGCAAGGAAATACCCCAGATATCGGTGTGTGATTCTCATGAAACTTCTTGTGTCTTTAATCTTATCCATATCGTTTTTGTTTTGTTTTTAAATTTCAAAAGTGGAAACTGCAAAAATGCAATTTCCACTTTTAATAAAGAAGTAATTATGTATTTAATTCTACAGTTTGTAGGTCAATGTAAAATAATAGTTTCTCGGCATGATTGGGTTTACTGAGTAATTCTCATGTACGTTGTAGTTGACAACATCAAATAGGTTACCCACTCTTCCTTGGATAGAGAATTTTTTCCACTCGTAGCCAACGGAAAGAGAAACAGTCGTGTAGTCTTTCAGATCAAACATTCTAGTCACATTGTTTCTACTTGTATTGGTAGATTTTGTATCATTCCATCCAGCGATTCTGTCTCCGATATAATAAACTCCAGCCCCAACTTTTAATCCTTTTACGTAGTTTGTAAATTTATAGAAAACGGAAGCATTTGCTGTTGTAGCAGGTGTTCTTACTAATCTTTGGTTTTCAATATATCCTTTTTCAGGAGTATCAATATAAACAGAATTGTTATAAGAGAAACCTCCGATAATAGACCAGTTTTCTGTTGGATTTCCTGTAATGTCTAATTCCACACCACGGCTTCTCATATTTCCTGCCAATTCTTTAAGATTGGTATCTGTTGAAGTTACCGGTGCTCCATTTGTATTAGAAGGGAACCAATATGTTTGATAATAATTGTTGTACATAATCTGGTAAGCTGTTAAATTAACAGCTAAAGCATTGTTCCAGAAATTCTTTTTAACACCAATTTCGTATTGATCAACTGTTGATGGCTTTATACTTTGTTTTGATAAAGCATTCAATTGGTTTTGGATGTCAGCAGGAAGTTGATTTGTATTTACCGTATTAAATTGATCTGAAGTATATCCTGAGTTTGAAGCAAACGAATTAGTATACGTTGCAAATACAGAAAGGTTTTCATTAGGAGCATAAACCAAACCTACCTTTGGAGAAAATGCATTATCAGAAGTTGAAGAATTTGCTACTTCAAACTTCTCATTGGATGCAAAACGGGTAGTCAATGTTGGCATATTTTCTACATAAGACCATCTTAATCCAGCAATTACTTTTAGCTGTTTTGTTAAGCTGATAAAATCTTGTGCATAGATTCCGATTCTTCTTGTATTGATTCTGTTTCTTGTAGTAAGGGTAGAATTGGGCATACCAATATTTCCCCATGTTGAAGGATCATCTAAATAAAGAAGGTTTTTTGGGTCTGTAACGGTATAAGCGTAAGCATCTGCCTGACTATAATCTGCATCAGAACCAATTAAAATTTTATGATTGATTTTTCCTGTATTGAACTCACCATTGATGTTTACTTGTGCAGAAGTATAATTCTGTTCGTTGTAAGTTTTACCAAAAGGTCTTTTCCAAGATAATCTGTTAGGATCTGCAGTTTTATCATATATCCATTGTACTCTTTCAGAAGAAAAATAATCTTTCGTATAGTTTTGATAAGATGCAGTAGCGTTCAAAGACCATCTTTCGTTAAATTGATGATTGAATGTTACATTTGTTGAAGCTTGCTGTACATTCTGATATTGCCAGTCTGTTCCATAGAAAACGTTTCTGGAAATATTATCATTCAATCTATAGCTTTGGTCTTTTTCGGTAATAGATCCAAGTCCGAAATCAGGAGTGAAGTTATTTTTAAGGTAATCTGCCTCAACAATTAATTGAGATTTTTCACTTAAATTAAATAAAAATGATGGATTGAAGTAATACTTTTCAGATTGTACAACATCTCTGAAACTTTCAGCGTATTCGTAAGTTCCGTTTACTCTGAAAGCAATATTTTTAGATAAAGGTCCATAAACATCTACTGTTGGTTTATAAGTATTCCAGCTTCCGCCATTCAATCCTATACTTCCGCCAAAATTAAACTTAGGTTTTTTCGTAATCATATTGATAACTCCTCCGGCAGCAGTATTTCCATAAAGCATTGCGTTTGCTCCTTTTAAAACTTCTACTCTTTCAAGACCACTTACTTCAGGGAAAACTCCACTATTTATTCTTGACCCGTTCTTGAAAATATTGTCATTTCCTAAGATAAAACCTCGTCCACCAAAACTGTCCTGTGAGTTTCCTCTTGAAGAAGTCACATACATTCCGTTTACGTTTTGTAGAACATCACTCAATTGTTTTGCCTGCTGCTGCTCAATGATTTCATGAGTAACAATAGCAATAGGCTGTGGAGTTTCCATTATCGTAAGTTTCGACTTTGTAGAAAGTGGCTTAGCTTGGTTTGGATTTCCTGTTTTGTGAAGATTGATGTCCTCAATAGTTTGGGTTCTGATAGTATCTGCTTCAACGTTTTTAAGCTGTGCGCTTAATGAAACAGCGGTAAATAGAAGACCTAAAGATAGTAGTTGTCTTTTCATTTTATTTTTATGTAGAACAGTTTTAAATAAGGCGCAAATGTAAGTATTTGTTTAGAATGAATAAAAATTAATTTATGATTTTTGTCATGTCATTTTAAGTTGAAATACATGGATTATTTCTATCATTGTGGTAGCTGAGGATTTCAGCGTTTTTTATGAATATATTTGTTTAAAATTTATAAATATGCAATTGGTAAAAGCTGGGCTTTGTGCCTTTGGAATGAGCGGGAAGGTGTTTCATGCACCGTTTTTAAAGGAACATCCGGGATTTTTTATTTCTGCCGTAGTAGAAAGAAGTAAAGAGGAGTCTAAAGAAAAATATCCCGAGGCTACCATCTATCGTTCGGTGGACGAGATGCTTGAAAATGCAGATATAGAACTTGTGATTGTTAATACACCGGTTCAGACTCATTATGAGTATGCAAAAAAAGCTCTTGAAGCCGGAAAAAATATTATTGTTGAAAAACCATTTACAGTAGATGTTGCAGAGGCAGAAGAGTTGGTAAAGCTTGCAGAAGAAAAAGGATTATTTCTGAGTGTATATCAAAACCGAAGATTTGATAGGGATTTTCTACAGGTACAAAAAGTTTTAAATGAAGGAAAACTTGGAAATATCAAAGAAGCTGAAATTCGTTTTGACAGATTCCGAACTACTCCAAGTGGAAAGCAGCATAAAGAAAGTCCGGACCAGATAGGTTCAGGCTCATTACATGATTTGGGAGCACATCTTGTAGACCAGGCAGTGCAATATTTTGGTTATCCTGAAAAATTGTTTGCAGATGTATTTTCTATGAAAGGACCTGCTTTTGCAAATGATTATTTTGAGATTCTATTATTCTATAAAAATGACCTGAGAGTAAGATTAAAATCTTCAGTGTTTGCTAAAGAAGATCATTATGCCTATAAAATTTTTGGTGATAAAGGAAGCTTTTTACAAGAGAGAACCGATAATCAGGAAGCTGAATTAGTTGCAGGAGCTATTCCTGTTTATGGTAGCGAATGGATGCAGCCTTTGAAAGAAGCAGATGGGATTTTAAACTATTTGAATGAAAGTTCCGAAATAGAAAGAGTAATCACTTCAAGTGAGGCTGGAAATTATATGAATTATTACCAGCAGATTTATGAGCATATTGTTTTTGGATATCCTTTGCCATCTCCGGGAAAAGAAATTATTCAGAATATGAAGATCATAGATGCTTCTTTAGAAAGTACAAAAGAAGAAAAGGTAGTTGTATTGTAGATAATTAATGAGTTATGAATTAGGTCAAAGTTTAACTCTCTGACCTAATTTATAACTTATGTTTTTTATAACAATTCCTGAAGCTCCAGCCATCTCATCTCGTGGTTCTCCAGTTTTTCAGAAACGGTTTCCAGCTCTGATGACAGTTTGGCAATTTTTTCATAATCAGTTTCATTGTTAAGCTGATCTAAAATTTTAGCACGTTGTTCTTCCAGTTCAGGCATTTCTTTATCAATCGTTTCTAATTCTCTTTGTTCCTTAAAGGTTAATTTTCTTTTTTGAGAATTGGTAGCTGAAGTATTCGCAGGGGCAGCAACGGTTTCTTTTACAGGTTCAGGTTTTGAAGTTGAATTCTTTTCCAAAGCATCTTCACGGCTTTTTGCTTCACGATATTCTGAGAAATTTCCAACAAAATCTCTTATTTTTCCATCTCCTTCAAAAGCAAGAACATGGTCTACAATTCTATCCATGAAATACCTGTCGTGGGAAACGATAATCAAAGACCCCTGAAATTGTTGCAGGAAGTTTTCAAGAACCGTTAATGTAGGTAGGTCTAGATCATTCGTAGGCTCATCAAAGATTAGGAAGTTAGGATTCTGATAAAGAATATACATCAGGTGTAACCTTCTTTTTTCTCCTCCTGAAAGCTTCGAAATTGGTGAATATTGTGTTTGGTCGTCAAATAAGAATAATCTCAGGAACTGCGATGCAGAAAGACTTCTCCCGTTTGCCAAAGGATAAAATTCAGCAATTTCTTTAATGAAGTCGATTACGCGCTCATCTTCTTTATAAGTAAGACCTTTCTGAGCAAAATATCCGAAAGAAATAGTTTCTCCCGTTTCAATTTCCCCTTTGTCAATTGTTTCCAATCCCTGAATGATATTCAGTAACGTAGATTTTCCGGCGCCATTTTTTCCGATGATTCCTACTTTCTCCCCACGCTGGAACTGATAGCTGAAATCTTTTAATAAAACTTTGTTACCAAAACTTTTGTCAATATTTTTAAGCTCAAGAATTTTATTTCCCAGACGTTTCATTTCAAAATCTAGCTCAAGACCTTGTTTTCTGGTGTCGGTTTTAGCAACCTTTTCTGTTTCGTAGAAAGCGTCAATTCTGCTTTTTGACTTTGTAGTTCTAGCCTTAGGCTGTCTTCGCATCCATTCAAGTTCCTTTCTGTAAAGGTTGTTAGCTTTATCTATGGTCGCGTTTGTGTTTTCCTCACGAATCATTTTGTTCTCAAGGTACGTAGCATAAGAACCGTTATGAACATAAAGATTTCCGTCTTCCATTTCCCAGATAATATCACAAACACTGTCAAGGAAATATCTGTCGTGGGTAACGAGTAATAATGTGATTTTTGCTTTATTCAGATAATTTTCAAGCCATTCTACCATATCCACATCAAGGTGGTTGGTAGGTTCGTCCATGATAAGCAATGTATGCTTGTGCTCAGCTCTGGTTTCTGTCAATAATTTAGCCAAAGCTACACGTTTGATCTGTCCCCCGGAAAGCGTTCCCATTTTAGCTTCAAGATCGGTGATCTTTAGTTGGGAAAGAATCTGTTTCATTTCATTTTCAAGATCCCAGGCTTTGTGAGCTTCCATATCAGCAAGAGCTTTTTCAATAAAAGCATGATCTGTAGAATGCAGAGACTTGTGATAATTCTTTAAGGCAAGAATAGGTTCAGAGTCTAAAGTCATCATAAACTCGTCAATAGTCAGTTTTGGATCAAAATTAATTTCCTGATCAAACAGAACTACCTGGATATCCTTATTAATAATCGCATTTCCGCTATCCGCAATTTCTTTACCCATTAAAATTTTCAGAAGGGTAGATTTCCCGCTTCCGTTTTTGGCAACAATAGCAATTTTGTCTCCTTCATTAATGTGAAAAGTAATGTTTTCAAACAAAACTTTGATGCCATAGGATTTGGTAAGATTTTCTGCAGAAACGTAATTCATTGGAAATTAATAGTTTGATTTTAATTTTAAACTGAATCGCAAAAATACGAAAAATGTAGCCATAAAACTTTCCGGCGTATCCTCTATGAGGATGAATATTTATAATTTTTTAATAAACTGTGTTCATTGTCTGCAAAAACTATTCGGTAAATTTGATGGTATAAATAAGAAGCTGGAAACTGGAGATGAGAAGCTAGAAGTTTAATAATCTTTAAAAAATCGGGTTGTATTTTCAACTCAATAAGTTCTAGCGCCAGACTCTCAACTTTATAACATAATAAATATTAAATCTGATTTGAAGCAAATGAAAAAAGTAATCGTTGACATGGATGGAGTAATGGCAGATGTTTATCATCAGCTGGCACAGTTTGAAAAAAGAGATACAGGAAAAGAGATTGAAATCAGTGAAACAGCAGGGAAACCTGAACTGGAAGTTTTCCCCAATGGAAAAAAACACGTGAATGAAATAGGTTTTTTCAGAACATTACCTGTAATGGAAGGCAGTCGCGAAGCAATGGAATACCTGAATAATAAATATGAATTGTATATTGTTTCTGCAGGGATGGAGTTTCCAAACAGTCTAAGAGAGAAATATGACTGGCTTGCTGAGCATTTTCCATTCATTACATGGGAGCAGATTGTATTGTGTGGAAGTAAGAAAGTAGTGTCAGGAGATGTAATGATTGATGATTATCCAAAGAATTTAGATCATTTTTCCGGACAAAGACTGATTTTTACGCAACCTCATAATGAGCTGATCGAAAACGAAACTTACGAGCGTGTAAATTCATGGGAAGAAATTATGAATATTCTATAAGCTTTTCAGGTTTTTAAATAATTACTCTAAAACCTTGATGATTTAAAATAACTTTAACTAAAACAAGATTTATTTTAATAAGATATTATGAGTGTTGGTGTTTCAAAATAAATAAGTTTGCATCAAACTTTTAACATGAGAAAACTTAAAGCTCTATTCTTTATTTGTACAGCTTCTATTCTGAATGCGCAAGTCATTTCAGGAACTATTATTTCTAAAAATGAGAACCAACCTATTCCTTATGTGAAAATAGGAGTAGAAAAGAAAACTACCGGAACTATTTCTGACGGTAAAGGAAACTTTTCAATCGATCTTTCTCAATCTGATCCACAACAAAAAATAAAGATTGAAGTACCGGGATATGATTCGTATGTAGAAACAATAGAAAATTTTAAAAAGCACGACCAGCAGAAAATATTTTTAAATGAGAAAACTAAAAATATTAAAGAAGTTACTATTAAAGCAAAAAAGCTTGTTGATAAAAACTGGGGAGTAAATACAAAAACGAAAAGTGTTACCTACTTTGTAAATCCGGCAACGGGTAGAAAAGATTTTCTGGGAGAAACAGCTCTGGAATTTAATACAAAGAAAAGATCAAAGATCAGAAACATCAACCTGAATATAGCACGTTATAATTCTACTGAGCCAGTTTTGATGCGATACAGTATCTACAGTGAAAAAAATGGTCTTCCCGATAAAAATATTCTGGATGAAGAAATTACCATTGCCCTTACTGAAGATATGATAAAAGACGGAACCTTTACTTTAGATGTTAATGACCGTAATATCTGGGTTCAGGGAAAATTCTTCGTGGGAATTCAGTTCTTAAAAGAATTTGATGGAAATATTAAAATCAGTGCTGCATTGTTCAGAACGGGATTTATTAGAGAATTTTACGGAGACTGGATGAAAATGTCCATTGCTGCTCCTGCTATAAATATTGATGTAAAAGTGGATAAAAACAGTAAGGATTCAAAAGATGATTATGGTGGATATGCAGATGATGATATCTCTGAGGGCTGGCTGGCGGATAATTCAAAAAATATAGAAGAAGCCAATCAGTCCATATATGGTAAAAATGAATCTGCCGGAAAATATGTAAAACTGAAAGATACAGATCTTTATTATGAAGTATATGGTGAAGGAGAGCCTTTCGTATTGCTTCACGGAAATTCAGGAAGTATTAAAGATTACTATCAGCAAATTCCGGTTTTGTCTAAACAATATAAAATAATTGCTATAGATACAAGAGGGCAGGGGAAAAGTAAAGATACCTCTAAGAGGGATTTTACCTATAAATTATTTGCAGACGATGTAAAAGCTTTAGCAGATGAACTGAAGCTTGATAAAATTAATATTGTAGGTTGGAGCGATGGTGGATGTACAGGGCTTGAATTTGCACTGAAATATCCAGAACGTCTTAATAAGCTTGTAACCATTGGAGCTAATACTTTTCCTGAAGGAGTAGAAGATAAACTTATCGAGCGTTTTACCAATCAAATGAAGCAGCTGAATGATATGGCTCCTGAAGAAACATTTAGGGAGCGAAGGCTTTTAAAGATCATGCTAACGCAGCCTAATATCAGTAAAGATGATTTAAATAAAATAAAAAACCCGGTTCTCGTCATTGCTGGGGATAGAGATGTTATCAAGCCGGATCATACAAAATTTATTTCCAAACAAATTCCAAATGCTGAAATGAAAATTTATAAAGATACCACTCATATGGTTCCTTATGAAAAACCGGATCAGCTTAATGCAGATATTCTGAGTTTCCTTGGAAAGAAATAAATAAACAAGAAGAAGGAAGATTGAGGCTGGAAGTTTAAAAAGCTCCTTTTGATTTCAACATTGAAATTAAAAGGAGCTTTTTTCCAATAATTGGAAAACAAAACTTAAAATTATTTTTTTAAACTTCCATTTTCCTGAACCAATCATCTTTTCTTATCAATCCAACGTTAGTCTTTTCAAAGACCATGAATTACCATTATAAATATCAAGATCTACTTTAGTATTGATTCCGTGAACAATTCCGTTTTCGGTAAATTGCCAGAAATCCCATTGGCTATCGGGAGATGGAGTAGGAACATCATTATAATTGGCAAGCCACAACGGATAATCCTCAAATTCACCCTTCAGGAAATCTTTATAGTAATGATAATAGGTGTAAATGATCGGTTTGGTGCCGTAAGTTTCTTCCACGATTTTACACCATACTTTTAAATCTTCTACCAATTTCTTATTAGTCTTACGTTTCGGGATTTTTTCAATATCCAAAATAGGAGGAAGGTCACCACTTTCCAATTTTACATTAGCAAGAAAATTATTGGCTTGAATCACCGGATCTTCATCTGCCCTGTAAAAATGATAAGCACCCCGAATCAGATCGTGTTTTTTTGCCATTTCCCAAAACTCATCAAAATGCTTATCAGCACTACGGTTTCCCATCGTAGCACGCATGACTACAAACTCCAGTGGAATTGTTCTGTTGCCAATGCTGAGGCTATCCCATTTGATATCTTCCTTATTTTGATAATGAGAAACATCAAAGCCATACGTTTTATCAAGATTATTCGCTAAAATCCTTTGAATTCTGGAACTTTCCTTTTCACTGTTGTGAAGCTTTTTGTGGGTAAACTTATTAAAGTACAAAGCATAGTAGTAACTGACAGATTGTTTAAGGTAAAATCCAGTACCAATTAAAGCCACTATTAAGATTGCTAATATCACCCAACGACGGAAAAAATAATTCTTTCGTCGGTTCTTATGGATTCGTTTGGCAGTTTTTTTGGTGTACTTTTTTTGTGTCATAAAGTTTTGCAAAACTAACTTTTTTCACTACTAAATGCTAAATAAAATCAGTAAATTTGTGTATTATGGAAACACGCGAAAAAATCATCATTATTGGAGGAGGATTTGCGGGGCTGCAGCTTGCAAAAACGTTGAATAACAAGAACAAAAAGGTCATTGTTCTGGATCGGGTGAATCATCATATGTTTCAGCCGCTTTTTTATCAGGTAGCCTCCGGGAGGATAGAACCTTCCAATATTTCCTTTCCTTTCAGAAAGATTTTTCAGCAATCCAGAAACACCCAGTTCCGGATGACGGAAGTAAAAGAAATTGATGCTGCAAACAATAAGGTCATTACCGATGAAGCAGAATTTACTTACGATAAATTGATCATCGCCACAGGCTGTAAAACTAATTTTTTCGGTAACAAAGAACTCGAAGGAAAAGCGTTCGGAATGAAAAATACCCAGGAAGCTATTAGTATCAGAAATCACGTTCTGATGACCTTCGAAAAACTAATCATTGAAAAAAGCCGAAGCGACGATGGTAACTGGAATATTGTTATCGTAGGAAGTGGTCCTACCGGTGTAGAGCTGGCAGGAGCCTTTGCCGAAATGAAAAAAGATATTCTTCCACGAGATTATCCTTACATGAATTTCGATCAGCTGAAGATCATTCTTGTGAGTTCTACAGAAAAGCCACTTGCGGTAATGAGCAGCGAAGCACAGGAAAAATCTGAAAAATATCTCAAAGATCTTGGCGTTACATTCATGAGCGGAGAAGTTGTTACAGACTATGACGGTGATAAAGTTCATCTAAGAAGCGGCAAGGAGATTCCTTCCAATAATGTCATTTGGGCAGCTGGAGTTACAGGAAATGTGATTGACGGTTTTCCTGAAGAAAAATTAGTAAGAAACAGATATATTGTAGATCGTTACAATAAAATAAAAGGGTACGATAATATTTATGCAATCGGAGACATCGCTTACATGGAAACTCCAAGGTATGCGCAAGGACATCCTCAGGTTGCCAATGTAGCCATTAATCAGGCAAAAAATTTAGGTAGAAACCTATTAAAGAAAAATGCCGGTGAATGGAAAGAATATGAGTATGAAGATAGAGGTTCACTTGCAACCATTGGAAAGCACAGAGCCGTTGTAGACCTACCATTTATAAAATTTCAAGGATTTTTAGCATGGTATTTCTGGATGTTTCTCCATTTAATGCTAATTTTGAGCGTTCGAAATAAGCTAGCCATATTCTTCAACTGGATGTGGAGCTATATCAACAAGGATTCTTCCTTAAGATTAATTATTATACCGACTAAGAAAAACGGAACATTACAATGAGAATTGATATAATAAGCGTACTTCCAGAATTGATGGAAAGTCCGTTTAAGACCTCTATTTTGAAGAGAGCAATGGATAAAGGACTGGTAGAAGTACACTTTCATCATCTGAGAGATTGGGCTATAAATAAGCACAGGCAAATAGACGATGAACCTTATGGTGGTGGAGCAGGAATGGTAATGATGGTAGAGCCATTGGATAAATGTATTTCAGAACTTAAATCTCAAAGAGAGTATGATGAGGTTATTTATCTGACTCCGGACGGAGTAACACTGAATCAGAAGATTGCCAATTCTCTTTCAATAAAAAATAATCTGATCTTTCTTTGCGGACACTATAAAGGAATAGACCAAAGAGTAAGAGATCTTCATATTACCAAAGAAATCTCAATAGGAGACTATGTCTTAACCGGAGGAGAGCTTGCAGCATGCGTTCTTGCAGATTCTATTATACGATTACTTCCTGGAGTTTTGAATGATGAACAGAGTGCTTTGACAGATAGTTTTCAGGATGATCTTCTATCACCACCCATTTATACAAGACCGGAAAGCTATAAAGGCTTAGATGTTCCTAAAATACTTTTAAGTGGGAATTTTGGGAAAATTGAAGAATGGCGTCATGAAGAAGCGGTGAGAATTACCAAAGAAAAACGTCCGGATCTGTTGTAAAAAATATATTTGAATTCATTAAATATTAATTTTTATGTGTTCAATTTATAATCTTGCTAAATGGAATAATATTTGTTATTATTTTAAAATATAAGAAAAATATTAGTTTCTTTTGTTGTAATTTGATTTTTTATTTTAATTTTTCGACGTTTTATATATTGTTTTGATTTTGATATATTGAATAGATTTGTTAAATAATTGAAAATATAATTCCCTAAAAGTAGTTTTATTGGTATTTTTTACTATATTTGAACGATTTCTTATTAGAAATTGATTTAATAGGTATTGTAGAAGATTCAATGAATTTTGATGAAAAATAAATAAATTTACATTTAGAAAAAGAACATATTAAAATTAAAGTATAGAAATTTGTGTTGATGGAACTGTTCTCTTTTTATAATGTTGAAAATTTATTTTTACCTGACCCTAAACCTGTACATAAATTAGATCCTACAAAATCAGGTTTAAGGAACTGGGACGAGAGAAGATATAAAAACAAGCTTTTTAAGATCTCTCACGTATTTCAACTGATGAAGGAGGAAAACGGTACACTACCATTTATAATAGGATTATCCGAAGTTTCCGGAAGGAAAGTTTTGGAAGATCTTGTGGAACTAGAACCTTTTAATTCAGAATATGGAATTGTTCATTACAATTCAATGGATGAAAGAAAAGTAGATGTTGCCATGTTATATGATAAAAATAAAGTAGAGGTTATAGATTCTGAAACCATTACTTTCTTTTTTGAAATTATAAATAAAAACACAGGAAATTACGACACAACCAGAGACGTACTTTTTTCAAAGGTTAAATATAAAGACGAAGTTATTAATGTCTTTATTGCGCACCTTCCCTCTAAGCGCGAAAAAGATATCAATAAACCCAAAAGAGCCTTTATACTTAATGAAGTCCGGCAACGGATCATGAAAATCGTAGATGAAGATAAGGAACATGTAATATTGTGTGGTGATTTTAACGAAAACCCGGATGATGAAAATTTAGTTCAAATTCTCTATGACAATAATCATGAGAAGGTTTTGATAAACCCTTTTCAAGAGTTGTTTTCTACAAGAAATTATTCTACTTTTCATTATAAATCTGGATTGTTGTATGATCAGATCATTATGTCAAAATCCCTTGTTGACAATAAAGTACTGGCTTTTCAGGAAGCCTGTATATTTAACTCTGAAAAAATCAGCAGCAGAACCAGAAATTTTGAAGGTCGACCTTTCCGAACCTATGCCGGTACACGGTACTTAGGCGGATACAGTGATCATTTTCCGGTTTTTGTAAAGTTTAAAAGCTTACAGTAAAAAAACATAAATAATAAAAAAGTAGAAAATGAAAAATTCGAGCAACACAAGCTATCACTTAGATTCAATTGACAAGGAAATTATTTACATGCTGATGGATAATGCTAAAACATCTTTAGCACACATCTCTAAAAATGTAGGAATCTCTACAACAGCAGTACACCAAAGAATTAAGAAACTTGAACACGCTGGGGTAATTGAGAATTCAATTTCATTCCTTAATCCTAAAAAAATCGGATATAAAGTAATTTCATATATCGGTGTATTTTTAGATCAGCCAAGTCATTATCCTGAAGTAGTAAAATCTTTACACGATATTAATGAAGTGGTAGAAGCGCACTATACAACAGGGAATTATACAATATTCCTTAAGGTTCTTTGTAAGGATAATGATCATTTGATGCAAATCCTTAGCAAACTTCAAAAATTGAAGGGGGTAACAAGAACAGAAACTTTTATATCTTTGGAACAAGGTATTTACAGACAATTGAAAGTATAACGATATGAACATAGCCCAATATTTGGATTCAACCTACCTGAAAACACCAGAACAATCAGGTATTTCGAATGAAGAAACACTTCAAATTGATAAAAAACTTACTCAGGAAGCTATTGATAATGGTATTTTTGCCGTAATGATCCGACCGGATTATGTAGCGGAAATCAAAAAATATATTCAGGAGAGAAATTCAAATGTTGCAGTAGGAACTGTAATAGGCTTTCACGAAGGAACGTATTCAATTGATGAAAAGCTTGCTGAAGCTTCAAAAGCAATAGAAGACGGAGCTGATGAATTAGATTTTGTAATTAATTATAATGCATATCTTCAGGGAGAAACAGAATCGGTAAAAGAAGAATTTGTAAAATGTACAAAGCTGGCTTTAGACAACCATAAAATTGCTAAATGGATCATTGAAATTGCAGCTTTAACTGATGTGCAAATTGCTGATCTTACTAAAAATATTTCTACCTGGGCAGAAGAAAATTTCTCTGAAAATGAATGGTCTAAGATTTTTGTAAAGTCTTCAACAGGATTTTACAAAACTGAGGATGGGAAACCTAACGGAGCAACATTTGAAGGAATAAAAATTATGCTTGACAATGCAGGGAAACTTCCTGTAAAAGCTGCCGGAGGAGTAAGAACTCCAGAAGATGCTGAAAAAATGATCAGCATGGGTGTAAAGCGAATCGGAACCTCTTCAGCATTAGCATTGATTAAAAACGAATCTTCATCAGAAGGATATTAAAATAGATTCAAAAGAATAAAAAAACCATCAAATAAATTTGATGGTTTTTTTATTTTATACCTGTTCCTGATATTCTTCGTAGAATTTTTGGGTTTCTTTAATTAAAGCATCCATCTCTTCTAATGTGAATACTTCAAGGAATCTTTTTCTGAATTCTTTAAAGTGAGGAACTCCTCTGAAATAATTGCTGTAATGCTGTCTCATTTCAACCAATCCTAATCTCTCTCCTTTCCATTCAGCGCTCCATTCAGCATGTTGACGTACAGCTAGAAGACGGTCTGAAATAGTTGGCACAGGCAAGTTTTCACCTGTTTTAAAGAAATGTTTAATTTCATTGAATATCCAAGGGTAACCAATCGCAGCGCGTCCAATCATAATTCCGTCACAAGCGTATTTTTGTTTGTATTCCAATGCTTTTTCAGGAGAATCAATATCACCATTTCCGAAAATAGGAATTTCAATATTAGGATTTTGTTTAATTCTTGAAATATGTTCCCAGTCTGCTTCTCCCTTGTACATCTGTGCACGGGTTCTTGCATGTATAGTAAGGGCTTTAATTCCTGTTTCCTGAAGACGCTCTGCTACTTCATCAATGTTGATGCTTGTGCTGTCCCATCCTAAACGGGTTTTGACTGTTACAGGAAGGTGGGTAGAGCTTACTACAGCTTTAGTAAGGCGAACCATAAGATCAATATCCTTCAATACTCCAGCTCCGGCTCCTTTGCATACTACTTTTTTCACCGGACAACCAAAGTTAATATCAACAAGATCAGGGTTTACAGTTTCAACAATTCTTGCAGACATTGCCATAGCTTCTTCATCACCCCCAAAGATCTGTATACCTACAGGTCTTTCATAATCGAAGATATCCAGCTTTTTACGGCTTTTGATTGCATCACGAATCAATCCTTCGGAAGAAATAAATTCCGAGTACATCAAGTCTGCGCCATGCATTTTACACAAACGTCTGAACGGAGGATCACTTACGTCTTCCATTGGAGCCAGCAAAAGTGGAAATTCCGGCAGTTCTATGTTGCCTATTTTTATCATGATGCAAATTTACGAAATTCTAAAAAAATGATTTTATACTATTTAAATGACTTTTTGTGTTTTGTGTTTTTTGTATCTATTAATAGGGTTTTTGTGAATTTTGTTTAATTTATTTCCTTTTTATTTGATTGATTTTCAGTTATTTTTGATTTTTAATGAAAATGTTTTTATATATTTAATAATAAAATTAATAAGTATGAACAAACTTTTACTTTGCTTAGTAACATGTCTTGCAGCATCTGAATTAGATGCACAGGTTAGTTTATCAGCTACGGCAGGTACAACTACGGGAACTTATACTACATTAATGGGTGCTTTTGACGCTATTAATGCAGGGACACATCAAGGGGCTATTACAATTGATATTACTGCTGACGTAACGGAAACTGCTACTGCCGTTCTAAATGCCAGCATTGGTACTTCGAATTATTCTTCTGTGCTGGTAAAGCCTGCAACAGGGGTAAATGCTACTATTTCAGGAGCAAGTCCTGTAGGTATTATTAAAGTGAATGGAGGTGATAATTTAACGATTGAAGGAAGCAATAATGGAACTTCTTCAAGAAATCTAACCATTAGCAATACTTTTACGGCTATTACAGGAACATCACCCGCTGTTGTTGTAATAACAAGTACTGCAACAGACGGTTCTGATAATATTACTGTAAAAAACACAAATATTGCAGGATCTAGTTCTACAGGAACAATAGCTGGGATTATTATAGCCGGATCTACATTAGGAGCAGCAGAGGTTTCCAATAATAACTTTACAGCTATTAATAATACTATTGTAAGGGCTCAGAATGGTATATTTGCTATAGGTAATGCAACGGTTACGGCGGGTGGCTATATTATTAAAAATAATGTTATAGGATCTACAGTAATAGCTGATAAGATGCTGTTCAGAGGAATTGCTTTGCAACATGCCCAGAACTTTGAAATTAGTGGAAATACAATTACCGGTGTTGTATTAGTACCTACTTCTACCGCTATTGCCTCCGGAATTTTGGTTGGTGCTAACGTTTTGAATGGAAATGTTTTCAATAATAAGATTTCCGAGGTTAGAAGTACAAATACCGCAGGATATGGAGCAGCCGGAATCTATTTGAATTCAGCCAATATAGCTTCAAATATTTCAGTATATAATAATATAGTAAGTGGAGTTGCAGGATATGGTTACAATGGCGGTGGTACCGTTGCTGATAATGGAAATGGGATAGCAATTAGTAACGGTGGTGGTTTTAAACTTTATTACAATACCATAGTGATGAATGTTAACCAATCCGTGGCGGGGAGACCTGCAGCATTAAATATAAGTACGCCTATTACAGCTGCCGGAGCTTTAGATATAAGGAATAATATCTTCGTAAATTCCCAGACTCAAACTGGAGAGAAATACGTAATTTATTCTGCCGCACCTAATACTATATTTTCTAATATTAACAATAATAATTACTTTTCTTCAGGAACTAACCTAGGGTATATTGGAGGCGCTGCAAAAGCTACCCTTGCTGATATCCAAACTGCATTCGGAGGAAATACCAATTCTCTGAACGTTTTACCTGTATTTGTATCTACAACGGATTTTCACATATCTAATTCAGGAAATGCAGCTTTAGACAATAAAGGAACTCCGATTGCCGGAATAACTTTAGATGCTGATGGAAATACAAGAAATGCAACAACACCAGATCTTGGAGCCTTTGAATTTACAGTAGAATCAATGGCTGTCAACGATGTATCTAAAAAGAAGATAAATCTTTACCCAAATCCTGTTGTTGATTATCTTTATATTAACAATGATGGAAAAATCAGAAATGTTGAAATATATAACATTTCAGGGCAGAGAGTTATAAATGAAGTTGTAAATGCTGAAAAAGCATCTGTAGATATGAGAAAAGTACCAGTAGGTGTCTATATTTTAAAAGTAAATACTGAGCGAGGATCAGAGTCTACTAAGGTCATTAAAAAATAAAAACTTATTCATAAAGTAATCCCCGATATTCCAATATCGGGGATTTTTATATAATTTAAATAGATTGATGCCGGTTCTTTAGAAGCTCGCTTTTACCTGCATACTTCCAATATGAATTGTTCTTTCTCCAGAATTTCTTCCTTCATAATTTAAATTTAACTGAATGAATGAATTAAGAGCTTGCTGAATAAATACACTCCAAACCTGATTTTTTCCGGGCTTCAGTCCATCAAGCATCTGGTTTCCTACGATACTGAAATTATTTCCAGTGAAATTATTATTGATGAAAGAAAAGTTTCCACGAATAGAAGTTTTTCTGTACTCCCATTGGATGGTTCCGGTAACATCAAACGCTTTTAGTAATTCTTCTCCGTCCAGTCTTTGCTTCTGACGATAAGCAGATGAAAGTTCTGCCTGAAGAGCATCCGTAAATTTGTAAGTAGCTTTAGGCTTGGTTTCAAAATTACTCAAATGAAAATCTCTTGTTGCAAAAAGTTGTGAAGAGTTTTTGATATCATGGACGGAATTTTCCCAGTCTACCCTAAATTCTTTATTGAACCAATACCCCATATTCAGAAAATGAGAAGTCTGTTCACGTTCTTCATTACTGAAATTGGCATTAATAAGGTTATCATTCGTGATGAATCTATAATTTCCGTTCCATCCGGATTTTTCCGTTGGATTAAACTGTACAGACGCTAAAATATTTTGGTTTTTAAGAATCTGATCACTATTTTTTTCAAACGGATTAAGGACTAAAACCTTATCTTTTTTATAGAAGGAATTTTGAGAATTCAAAGAGATATTAAAATTCCAACGCTTTAAAAATGCATTCTCTGAGTTAAGGATGATTGCCGGATTTACAAATAATGCAAGCTGCAGTTTGTTTTTATTGGAAGGAATATATCTTACTGAATTTGTATAAATTCTTATATATTGAGCTAAATCAGAATATTCTGCGATTTCAAATTCATCCAACTGTTGAATGCCATCACCGTTATAATCCGTCCATTTGTAAACACCTTGCCCATCAGTTACTTTAATATATTGGAATTCCCTCTGAGCTTCCTGTCCGTTCCCAAGTTCGTAGAAAGCCTGAAGTCTCATTCCATTTTTGAAAAGCTGTTGATTATAAAGTAAATTTCCGACAACGAAATCATTATTTCTTGATACATTACCTTCTGCACTTTGATAGAAGAATTTTCTATAATGGATTAAAGCATTTAAGCTTGTTCTTTCTGTTTTGATAATCTGACTTTCTGCCATGATCCCCAAAATATTATTCATATTTTGAAGCCTGTTATCACGTACTGAGTCATTATCTCTCATGTATACCTTTGCAAGTAATTTTGTACGCGTACTGTCTCCGATTTTCTTTTGTACAAAAAGCTCTTTCCAGCTGAAACTGGTAACATCCATTAATTGGGTATCATTGTATTTCTTTTCATTGTGTTCCATACTTCCACCGATGGTCCAGCTGCCTTTTTTTCCGGTAAATTCTGTAGATACACCACCTCGGATGAACTTGGTGTCTTGGAGTGTAGCATTTGTATTCAGATAAGAAAGGTTTCCTTTGGTAAAGAAGCGTCCCGTAAGCCAGCCAAAATCCAGGTCATTTTTTAAACCTTTGTAGGAGTCTTGTTCATTTAAATAATTGACACGATAATTTAAAGTAGATTTATTATTCCATTTATTTAAAAAGCTGAAGATAAATCTGTTTTGAGTCTTTTTATTAAATTCCTGTGTAAGGTTGAAATCTCTGGAAAATTCTACATCATTGATACGATCCAGAATATGGAATTGCTTGTCTATGTATTGATACTCAAAACTTGGAGTTCCCTTCCATGAATTTTTTGTAAAACTCTTGTTCCCGAAAATACGCCATGCATATCCTGTATTTTGATCAGAATCTTTAGATGAAAATAGATTGACATCATAGTTACTTAAAGAAATATCTGCGCCTATTTTACCTTCATTCAACAGATATTCAGAGTTAAGAGAGAAGACCTGTGATTTTTGAGGGGAAGGAAGTTTTCTTACGGCTCTGTAATCTCCGGCATTAGGACCTACATACTCAAAAACACGTCCGTTATTAGTAGTTTGTGCAGTTTTATAATCTCCTAAATTTGCTCCGAAATAAGTGAAAGATACCTGATATAATGTTTCATTAGGGTCTGTAGAAAATTCATAAAAATTCCCAGCTGGATTTAAACGATATAAAATTTTATTAACATCATATTCCGTAATAACCCCTGACGGTGCATACATCAAATTAGGGTCATTTCCGGCGTTGGCAAGAATTTGTTCATCTTCTTTAGACAAGCTTAAAGCAAGAGGTGCATTTTTGTTGTCATTTTCCATGAACATGTTCAATCCGATTTTGAACTTTTCTCTTTGATGCTCAATCTTTCCGGTAAATAAATACCTTGAATAATTCCTGTTAGCGTAGTTATAAGAAATCGTGATGAAATTCTGTTGGAAAATAGGACGGAAACTGGTAAAGGTTACTTCACCTGTGTTATAATTGATAATATAATCCTGGTTTTCTCCTCGCTTCATTAAAATTCCATCAATAAAAACCTGTTCAGAACCGGAAATCAGGGTGATAAACTGTTCTCCGTTTTTTCCTGTCAGACGATAAGGACCTTGATTTCCTTCAACCCCCTGGAAACGGATTCTGTGAAATTCACTTCGCGCTACTCCTGCAGAGATATCTAAAAAGGTTTTATTTTCCTTACCCATTTCTGTCTGAAACTGAATTCCCATGCTTCTTCTCTGGTACTTGGCAAAGTAATTTTTAGCCTCCATAAGATCCAAATGCCCAGCTCTAAGGATCGATTTATCCTTAATATTAAGCTGCATGTAAATTTTATCAAACTCTTCAAGTGTTTGTGTATAACCGTCAGCCTGAATAGGTAAATTGTGATCTGAAATACTGGCTAAAATAGTAACATCTTTAGAAAGTCGCCCGGAAATCTGAAGATCCATGGAACTTTGTACAGATTGTCCTTGGTTATTACCAAAAGTGATTCCACGGATAATAGAACCTTTAGAGTTGAGTTCTCCTAAAAACCTTTTTTTATCATTTTTAGCAAGTACAGCTTCATCAATAATGACTCTGTTATTGGTACGGATAAAATCAAGTGTATCTTTTGCAAAAATATCCTGTTCAAGCCTTGCCGCAAGAATACTGTCCTTTTTAATACTGTCTTCTGGAACGTTGGGATTCTTCCACGAAAAGACCTGAGCATTTCCTGAGAATACGCCTAAAAAGAAGAATACGAATAGTATAATAAATTTCCGCAAGTCCTGAAAAATAATTCGTAAAAATAATTAAAAAATGTTAACAGTGAAGGTCTAACTATTATTAACAGAAATTTAATTTAATTATTGTGAAGGCGGAAAAAATAAATGTAATTTAGCCTCCGAAATTATTAATTATTAAAATTTTATAATCATGAAAAAACTTTATTCGTTATTGGCAACAGCTATGTTTACAACTGTAGCGTTTGCCCAAACTACTATTTATTCTGAAAATATGGGTACTACTACCAGTACAAAGACTATTGCAGCTAATACTTTTCAAAATGCCAATCCGATAAGCTATGAAGGAAGTGGTGATGTCAGAGCTACTAATATTTCATCTGGTTATGCACAATCTTCAGGAGGTGCTAACGTAATGATTAATGCAACTGATGAAACTTTCATAATTTCAGGAATAAATACCTCAAATTATGAGAATATTCAACTTTTTTTAGGGCAAAGAAAAGGATCAGCTTCTGCTAATAATGAATTGAAAATAGAAGTGAGTGTAGATGGAACTAATTGGACATTACTTTCTTACACAAGACCTACAGGGAATGGTACTTCAAATTGGCTTTACATTAATCCTACAGGAACTATCCCAGCAACATCCAATTTAAGAGTTAAATTCACAGGGACAAACGACGTAGAATGGAGGTTAGATGATGTTAGGATAACAGGAACTGCCGCTTCGTTAGCAACTTCTGATGTAACTAAATCTAAAAAAGTTTTTGTTAAAAATACTTCTGTAGATAATGAAATTTATTTTGGAGTAAAATCTGATGTAAAGATTTTCAATGTAAACGGTCAAGTAATAAAAACAGGATCAGTTTCTGAAAATGGAGCATTAAATGTTACAGAACTTCAAAAAGGTATTTATTTCGTTACTGGAACTGTAAGCGGAAAAATTGTTTCAGAAAAAATTATTAAAAAGTAATAAATTAACTAATTGTTAAATATATACCGTTGCTTTTTTAAGTAACGGTTTTTTTGTATTTTTATTCTATAAATTTTAAAAAAAATTATTTTATGAAAAAGATCTTTACTATTTTAGGAGTTGTAGCAATTGCTGCTTTTGCAAATGCACAAAGTACCGTTTTATCTGAAAACTTTAGTTTTACAGGAGCTCTTAATGCAAACGGATGGACTACTCACAGTGGAACACCGGGACAGCTAAGTGCTAATGGGAGTGTAGCCCAATTAACAGCCGGAAACAGCGAAGATGTTAACAAAGCATTCTCATCAGTTTTTAATGTTAGTCCTACAGGATCTAGTAAAGCAGAGTATTCAGCTACAATTAATGCTGCAAGTGCAGCGGGTTTAAGTACAACTGCAGGTGATTATTTCTTAATGTTTACAGTGTCTTCAGGTACTAGCCCAGGAGTTTTTAATGCAAGACTTTTTGCTAAAGGGTCTGCAACTGGATATTCTTTGGGAATCTTAAATAATGGATTTGCACCATCAGGAACTCCTGCTCCTACACCTACTTATGGAACTGAAATTCCTTACGGAACTCCTGCTAATATTACGGTTACTTATATTATTGATAATACAGCAGGTACAAATACGGCTACTTTACAAATCAATTCACAACCATTAATTACAAGTACTGCAGGATTAGGAACTTCTCCAGCAACAATTGGTGGTGTTGCTATAAGACAAAGTGGAAGTGCAACTTCTGGAACAGGAAATCTTTCTATTGGAAATCTTTCTGCAAAAATATATACTGAAACTTTGAGTGTTTCAGATGTAAAAACAGGTAAGGCTGGAAGTTTTGTAAAAAACACTTTCGTAAAAAACAACGAAATCACTTTCGGAGCTGATGTGAAAGATGTAAAAGTTTTCAACATGTTCGGACAAGTAGTAAAAGAAGCTTCTGTAAAACAAAACGGAACTGTAAACGTTGCTGAATTAGCAAAAGGAGCTTACATCGTAACAGGTACTGTAAACAAAGAAGCAGTATCTCAAAAAATCTTAAAAGACTAATTCGTTTTTAGATAAAAATAGAATCCAGACATTTCGAAGAAATGGCTGGATTTTTTTATTGTAATTACTTCATTATGACAATGAGTATATCCTATATTTATTGTATATTTCCCAATCTTGTGGTATCGTTTTTGTTGTTTTTACCACAATCACCTGTAAAAATATTGAGATGAAAAAAATCTTTACTATTGCCGGATTAGTACTGATGACAGCATTTACAAATGCACAGATTGTTATCAATGAAATCTATGGAGGTAACGAAAGTTCCGGGTCTGTTTTTAAAAATAATTATATTGTTCTTAAAAATATAGGGACAACATTGGTTTCCTTAACGGGGGCAAGCATACAATATGCCCCAGCAATCGGGGCATTTACTCAATATCACACGTTACCGGATTTTACTTTAGGTCCCAATGAAACTTATCTTATCCAGGAAGCGGCTATTGAAGGTGGAGTAGAAAATCTGCCCACACCTAATTTTATAGCTACCACCATTAAAAATTTTGACGGAACCCCTAATAAATCTGTTGGAATAAAAATTTCAAATACATCAGGGAAAGTTGCATTAGCGGGAAATATTATTCAGGTTGCAAATCCTGATTCATCCAATGTCTTGGATTTTGTAGGCTATGGAGCTAATGCAGATCAGTTTAAAGGTGACGGTCCAGCTCCGTCTCCAACAGCATCAACGGCTATCAGAAGAACTCTTGAAAATAATAGTGATAATAGGGTGGACTTCTCAGCAGAAGGGATGGGGAAATCTGGTTTCATACAAAATCCTTTTGTAAAAGATGGAAAAGTAGTGTTTGATATGGAAATCAAAGATGTCAAAGTATATGATTCATACAGGCAGGTGGTGAAAAAATCTCCTACAAAATTTGCCTTAAATCTTGATATTACAGACCTTCCAAAAGGTACTTATATTGTGACGGGAACCATTAATAATGCTCCTATTTCACAAAAGATTATTAAAGATTAGTTTTTACATACCTATTGAAAAAGAAAGAACTGCTTATCATAAGCAGTTCTTTTTATATTAATACCATCCTCGTCTTGCCGCATTGATGATGGAACCTAGGTTTAGAACCAAAGTATATCTGATACGTTTGGCGTAATCTTTAAATGAAGGTTCAAATCCTAATGAAGACTGTATAGGGAAATACACTTCAAGAAAATCAGGAATGATTCTTACTTTGATGCCACTATCCCAAATGAATTTTGTTGGAAAATCTTTATTTTTATATACTCCAGCATCCGCATACACATGGAATATTTTCCAGATACTGGAATCTACATTCACAGACGTGATCCAGTGATTAACACTTCCAGGAAGAAAAGACTTAAATCCACCGTCTGCAAGGATAAACTGCTGTGAAAGAAGTCCGCTGCTGGCACTTTCTCCTAAAAGATTATAGGAAAATGTATAGTTGGAAACCCTTGAAATTCCGTAATTAAATAAATTATTTCGGGTATCGTTCCTTAAAAAGTATCCGGCAAATAAACGAACACTCAATTTTTGTTTTGGAGCAAATTCCCATCTGTAAAATCCTTCTGCCGTAATTTTATTGAAATCTTCCATTCCTTGTGTACTCAGGCTCAGGCTTTTTTCATGAATCATCTGGCTGTCACTGTAGCTATAGCCAAGCCCCCAAAGATTGTATTTTTTGTAATCGTCATTGGCTATCATGATCGGACTGAGGTCTCTTTCAAAGTAATTGTAAGAAAATCCGATACTTCTGCTTACCGTACTCCTTGGATTCTTTCTAAAGCTTAATGTTGAAAATGCAGACGCTTTTCTGTAAGCAAGATCATAATCATAATGAAAATAAGACCCGGAAACTCCAAACGTAAGACTTCGTATAATGCTTTCAGCAGGAAGAAAAGAGTAGGAAACCGCTCCTGAACCAGTTAATTTTCCTGTTCCGGTACTGTAAGTTGGAGTAAATGAGTACAGAAATTTTTGATCAAAGAATGACTGATTTTTTAAATTAACTCCAAGTAAAAATTTATCATACGTATTGTTAAAACGTACTCTTGGGCTGATGTAAATTTCGTTGTATTCAGGATTAGGAATATCCTTTATTAGCTTAAGCTTAAGTTTTTTTGTATTCGAAAATATTCCTTTTGCATAAAGAAAATTATCTCTGTAGCTTGATTCTGGGAAAATATAACCGCTATTTAAGGTGACTTTATAAATATTATCTGATGCAGGTAATGAAAAATCCTTGCTTCTTTCATTCTCCTCTGTTTCTATCCAATATGCTTTTCTTTCTCCGTTTCTGGTTTCAGTTTCAAGTTTTACAGGAATAGGCGCATCTGTATTTTTAGCAATTTTAATTTGCAGCGAATTATTTTCCTTTGTAATACGTTTCAATTTAAAATTGACTCTGTTTTTCTGTTTGAAAAACTGAGACAGATAATTGGTTGTTTTCTCCTTTTGAGCCAGGTCCTTCAGAAAATCATCGGGATCAATTCTCTTTCCGGTATTCTGTGAAACATAGTTTTTTATAAGTTCATTGAACGTTTGATCTCCTATTTTATCAGCAGAATAATTGAACAGACTTCCTGTTTCGAAACTGCTTATCGCCATATCATTGAAATTACTCAATACTCCAAAATCTTCATCTATTTTCTGATCCAGGTTTTGAAGCATAATATATTGATAGGCAAGCCCATATCGATCCAGAAGTTTTACTTTTGAAGCATGAAAGAATTTTAAAGGCTTGATTCCAAATATCTTGGATTCAGGCAAAGTTCCCAGAAGTTTAGTGTCTTTATAGAACTTTTTCAGATATTGAATCTCAAGATATGATTTCAAACCATTTTTAAACCAGTGATCTTTCTGTTTATCAGCAATAATGTTTTCATCAAGAATTTTTTTCGTGATAATTCCAAAATAATCAAGATCTGTTTTCTCTGCGTCTGTAAACAATTGGAACCTGAATTTCCAAAAAGTAATATCATTATTCCCGAAAAAATCTTCCTTTGCTCTGAACTTATCTGAAATAAAGAGACTCTTAGGTAGAGAACCGATTTTTTCTTTTAAAAACTTTAAATGAAGAGGTAGATAAAATTCAAGGTTCTGTTTTTCATCAGGCTTAAGATTATAGCCGAATTTGATTTCTGTATCTGTACCGTCAACATTGACTTTTATGATAGGAGAAGTATATGAGGAAATTGAGAACTCTGGGTCTGAATCAAGGTAACCTTTAAAAGAATTCATCTGGATTTGTGGTAAGTTACCCTCAATGAAAGTATTCACCGGAATATCAAAATTTATAGTCCAGAATGTATTAAAGCTTACGGGTTCTTCAATATCGTGGTAATTTCTCGGGGAAATATTGTCCGGATCAAAACGATCCGGAACAATAAAGAAATATTTTAATGCAATATTCTGTGCAGATGTACCATATCCCGTAAATTTTTTATCGGGAAGCTGCATCCTATACTGTAATTGCAATGTAATGCTTTCGCCTGGTTTTAATGCGTTTTTCAGAGGAATAAATAGATTTTCATCTGTAATTGTATCGACATGAATTTCCTGGTTTTCTGAATTTTTAATGTTCAGTTCAAGAAGTTTTCCCAGTTCATCATTTTTTGCAAAATGCAGATCATTATTCCTGTCTTCCAGTTTTCTGTAGACTAATGAGGTTCCCCGTCTGTTATATGCGGAAACCCAATTCAGAAGTTTTACAGTATTCAGGTCTTTGTCTGAATGATTGTAGTAAACTATTTCCTGGTTTACCTCAAAGGTTTTTCTGTCAGGAGACAGTTTCGCTCCAATATAAATACTGTCATTCTGTGCGGAAATCTGAATAATTCCACAAAACAAAATAAGGCAAAGGCTGATCTTTTTCAAATATCCGTGATAAAGCTCAAATATAACTTATTTTGTATATACTTTCTAGAATTTTAATTCTGAATTGCTTTTTTTTCCAAAGAATTAATATACGCATTCCAACCTTCAGTTTTATAAGTAACTGCAGCTGCGGCAGGGTCTTCAGACTTGTAGATTCCTCTTCCTACGATGATGAAATCTGTATGTAAAGTTTTGAAAACATGTTCCGGAGTATTGTATTGCTGTCCTTTTCCGTCTCCTGAATCTGCAAGATTTACTCCTGGCGTGAATAATAAAAGATCTTCAGGGATTTTATTCTGAGATACTCCACCTATTACATTCGGGTGAGATGCTGCTACTTTTAAAGCTTCCTCACGATAGCTAGCTGTGGTTAATGCTCCTTTTGATGACATGCCGACAATTGCTACTACTCCTACATTTTTGAAGCAGTCAAGTGATTCAAAGCCACCAATTACCTGAGATGTTACGAAATCTGCCCAGTCAGTAATTTTGAAAACTCCACTTGTGAATTGTAATTCCTGAGTGTTTCCAATATCTGCAAATTTCCTGTCCTCCATTAATAAGAACTGATGTTTTGCTGCAATTTCCTTTAGAGGAGTGATTGTCTTTTCATATTCAAAATCAGAAATAATATCGATATGCGTCTTTAATGCAATGATATGAGGACCTACTTTTTCAGCAAAATCAAGTAATTCCTGAGTGGTTGTAACATCAGCAGACGCAATAAGGTTCGATTTCTTTGCCAAAGCAGTCTCCAATAATTTTTTAGAAACAGAATGTTGAGCATTACTCAATTTTTGCTCATAAGATGCTCTGGTTTCCTCCTCAAACTGAATGTGATTCCCCAATAAGAAATCCTGAATTCTCTTTACTTCTTCATCAGACAATTCACCAGTTTCCTGAAGAATTCCACACACTTCAGAAATATTGAAAAGAGTATGTACTCTGTATCCTTTACTTTCCAGTAGTTGTTTTCCACCTTGTTCTCTGTCTAATACCACTACGATATCAGAAACTTTAAGGTCTTCCTGCTCTACTTCAGGAATAGTTTCCAGTAAAGATTTTCCGGAAGTGATCACGTCTTCTACCAATAGGCAGTTTTGCCCTTTCTGATAAATACCTTCAATCAATTTTTTGGTACCGTAGCTTTTCGCTTCTTTTCTTTTAATAATTAATGGAATATAGCTTTCCAATGACATGGCAGTCGCCATAGGAAGAGCTGCGTAAGGAACTCCACAGATTAAATCAAAATTATCCAATGGAAGCATTTCCAATAAATAATTAGCAAGATTTTTTAAGATTTTAGGATCGGAAGCCAATGGTCTTAAGTCTACATAAAAAGGGCTTTCTATACCACTCTTTAAAGTAAACCTTCCAAATTTAATGATTCCTAGCTTGTAGCACTCTAAGAAGAATTCTTTTTTACTTTCCATTATTTTTTATTAGATATTGCAAATTTAAGGATTTGAAATAAGGCTTAAAAATTTATCGCCTATTTGCTTAATAAAAAACCATCCTGAAGTACTCAGAATGGTTTTAAAAATATAATAAACTATTATTTTACGATTTCGGCATCAATGACTTGAGTGCCCTTATATTTTTGTTCAGCTTCCCAAAGTAAAAACTTGTCTACCTCTTTGATAAGCTTTGGAATCGTAAGGGATAAAACGGCAAGGTCATCCATTACTCCAAGGACCGGGATGGCAAATTCAGGAAGAAGGTCAATAGGAGAAATGACATACAAAATTCCTAAGAGCGGAAGAATAATGTCAATGGATTTCATAGGATAAACTCCTTTTCTCCATAATTTTACCATTCTGAAAATATCAGGGATCTTTTTGACAAAGCCCTTGTGATTGATGGCTTCTTTTGCAAGATTTAATTTTGAATATTTCATTTTGTGTTTGGATTTAAACAAATTTTTTAACAGTATAAATTTCACAAATCCTGTACCAACAAATTATAAAATTTAGTTAAAATTTATTTGATGATATTGTCAATAAACTGATGCACAGTTTCTGAGTCCCAATCTTTTGAAGCATCTTCCTTGATAAGGATTCTCCCTGTTTTATCTAAAAGAAAAGTAGTAGGAAATACTTTTGGAAGAATCTTTTCAGAAATAGGGCTTTGAGCGATATACACCGGAGCCGTATAATTATTTTCCTTTAAAAATTTTCTTACATCCTCTTCTTTGTCATTCATAGCAATGAGTACAAAGTTCACATTTTCCTTTCTTGTCTCATATAATTTCTGAATGCTTGGCCACTCTTTTCTGCATGGCGGGCACCAGGTTCCCCAAAAATTTAGGAAAACAGCTTTATCCTTAAGATTTTTAAGGTTCGTGCTGGGAACATTAATACCTTTAAGGTCTATGTCATAATCTTCTTCATTGATATGCACAGCATTTTCAATAGTAGCAATAGGGAAAAACTGATTTTTCAGAAAATCCCTTACTCCTGGTATGAAAGCCACGATACCAATAACGGCAATTATTATAATATAAATGATACCTTTTTTCATATTCTGTTTTTTATAACAGATCTAAGATTTCCTGAACGGCATCTTTACCTCTGTTTTTAGCATAATAAATCTGCAGGTCATTGTAGAAAGTATCTTTTGGATATCCTTCAGGATCTGCTTTGTATTTCATTAATAACTCATAACCATATTTCGGACGTGGTCCCCATGAATGTTTTACATTAAAATCCTTATCTAAAATAAGAACTTTAGGAATAGATTCCGTACCGTTGGTTAAAAATTTGTTGATTAGGCTTTTATCACTGTCTCTTAGAAAAACTCTGATGTCATTATGACCTTCAAAGAATTTAAAAAGGGCAGGAACCGTTGCACTGGCATCACCACACCAAGCTTCAGAGATTACGAGAATTTTCCCGTCAAAGTTTTTAGCTTCCAGTTCTTTTCTTTGGTCTTCATCCGGAACATACTTTTTAACAGTTCTGTCCATGCGTTGAAGTCCAAGTTCGTAATATTGTTTATATTCAGCTTCCTGTTCGTTAGCTGGATTTTCTAATCTTTCTTTTGCAATCTGAAGATATTCTTCAAATGAAATTCCTTTATCCCAGTAATTTTCCATTACCAAAAATATTTATGTTAAAAGTTATTGATATTTCTTGTTTTGTTGATCAAAAATAAATCTGCCAGTACAAATGCCGCAAGGCTTTCCACTACGGGAACTGCTCTTGGTACCACACATGGATCATGACGTCCTTTTCCTTCTACAATCACAGGGTTCCCATCTTTATCAATGCTGTCCTGAGGTCTTAAAATAGTAGCGACCGGTTTGAATGCCACACGGAAATAAATATCCATTCCGTTGGAAATTCCTCCCTGAATCCCTCCTGATAAATTTGATTTTGTAGTAAAGTCTGTATTGAAGGCATCATTATGCTCCTTTCCTGTCATTTTTGCACCACAGAAACCGCTTCCATATTCAAATCCTTTGCAGGCATTGATATTCAGCATTGCTTTTGCCAATTCTGCCTGAAGTTTTGAAAATATAGGTTCACCAATTCCTACAGGAACATTTTTGATTACGCAGGTAATGGTTCCTCCAATCGTATTTCCTTCTTTTTTGATTTCCTTGATTCTGGCAATCATTTTTTCTGCTGTTTCAGCATCCGGACAACGTACATCATTGCTTTCCGTTTGAGAAAAATCAAGAGCCTGATAGGGTTTTTCACAGAAGATATCACCTACAGACGAAACGTATGCATTGATCTCAATTTCCGGTAAAAGCTGCTTGGCAAGAGCTCCTGCCACAACCCAGTTCATCGTTTCCCTTGCAGAAGATTTCCCTCCGCCACGGTGATCTCTGAACCCAAATTTCTGATCGTATGTAAAATCTGCATGACTAGGACGATATGCACCAGCTATATGGTCATAATCCTTTGATTTCTGATTTTCATTTTCAATGATAAAACCGATGGGCGTACCTGTAGTTTTTCCATCAAAGATTCCTGAAAGAAACTTTACTGTGTCGCTTTCTTTTCTTTGTGTAACAATAGCTGACTGTCCGGGTTTTCTTCGGTTCAGTTCATATTGAACTTTTTCAAGATCTACCGCTAAACCAGCCGGAAAATTATTAATGATACCGCCGTAAGCCACTCCGTGACTTTCTCCAAATGTTGTAAGACTAAGAAGATTACCTAATGTGTTGAACATGATACAAAATTACCTTTTTTTCTTCAGATAATAAAGTTTCTGGATTTGTTCTATTTATCAACGTTTTCGATAGCATTAATCACACTTTCTGCTTCTCTTTTCTCATCGGAAGTCATTCTTTTCCAGATAAATCCTTTGCGAATATTATTTTTATCAATAGGTTGAGGGAAAATTCTGGCATTGATATCATCGTAAATAAAGCTTCGAGAGATGGCAGGAAGAGGAGTGTCAAAATTATAAGGATAGTTTTTGGAAGCATTGAATTGAAGATCCCCGACCTTAAAATGATCAGATTTTTTGTATTGATAAACAGAAGGTTGATAAAGTTGTTTCTGTTTAAATCCGGTCATGAAGTTTCCAAGTCTGAAGCTTGGAACGTATTGTTGAATAAGGTTTGGAAAAGAAAGTAATGAAATACATAATATGCTAAGCCCCGAAAAAATAATAATGGATTTTTTTTTGTCAAGAAACTCATAAAACAGAACAAAGAATATTACGATGAATACATCAATGAAAAATCTGTATTGAGCGGAGAATATTAAAACGAGTAGACTTTTTATTAATAATGAAATACAGATCAGTGTTATCAGTTTTCTCTTCTTGATCCATGCAAACAGACAAAAAGAAATTAAGCTGATGATTAAAAATATATTGATTATTGATTTTATACCTTTTAAAAAGAACCAGTTTTTAATATAATCAATTGTTGAGAACCTTTGGATTTCTTCATAAGAATATTGCATATCATAGGTTTTCATAATAGCATATTGAGAAGAGATTTTTAATACCTCAGGATTAGGTTTCCATGAAAAACCAAGATCAGCAAATGCTACAGGAAATACAGGATAACCGAATGTCCAGATGTTTTTAATAAAGAACAGTACTGAAATCAAGCTTCCAAAAAGTAAATTTTTACTATTCGCTTTCAATATAAGAATATTATAAAGGAATACTAATATTGGCAGCCAGATCATCGTAGGTTTTATAGCAAAAACAAAAGCCGAAAAAGCAAAGAGTAGGGCAGTTTTTTTATTTCCTACAAGAATCTCATTTAAAATAATTAAAGAAAAAATCAACACAGGCAGATCCGGACTTGGTGATTGAGAAAACAAGAGGAATATAGGTAAAGCACACAGCTGAATCCAGCTTTTCCTTTCAATAATATAGAAGGTGTAAATGATAAGCAGGATAGAATTTATTCTTAGAAATGGATCAGAAAAATTTGAAAATCCTGCCTGAAAGATATGCCACATCGACATTTGTCCCAAAATAAGATCAAGATTCGATATGCCTTTAATTAATCCATATTCCGTAATCCATTTGATCGTTGGAACGTAATACCCAAAATGATCTAAAATATAAGGATAAAACGAACCGGCAAAGAAAATGATGATAGAGGTAATGGCTCCTAAGAAAAAATCTTTTCGTGTAAATCTGTAAAATTCCAGATAAAGCTTTTCCTTGAAAAAATAGAGTAATCCTAGCGAAATTGTAATGATTTCTACATAAATATTTAAAGGAATAAGAAAAGAAATTAAAGTCCAAAGAATGCTTATCCCCATAATTCCGGATAAAATTTTCCCAGACACGTCAGTAAATAAAGTACCGAAAATATTTTCCATGATCTTTCCCAGTCCTGCTAAGGCTGAAATAATTAAAATGGAAGAAAAAATAAGCAGTATCATAAAAAAAGATTGCCTAAAAATAAGCAATCTTTATATGTTATTGTGAAAAAATATTATCTGCGGGGTTGTACTCTTCCGTCCTTTCTATCCTGTGATCTACCGATTGTATATCCTGTAGCACCACCTACAACACGACCTATCACGGCTCCGAGTCCTCTGTTTTTCTTAGCAATGATAGCACCGGCTGCTGCGCCTCCTACAGTACCAATGATAGTTCCTTTAGCAGCTTTACTCATTCCTTTTTTCTGAGTTGTACCTTGTGAAGAACCATTTCCGTTATCTGCATATCCACCGTTACTGCCACCTCCTGAGTTAGAATTAGAACTTCGGTCTCTATATACAGTTCTTGTTTCTCTGATTACTTTAGGCTTTGAATTATTTTCAGCAGTTGCTTTTGCTTTTTTGCTTTCAGAGATACTGTCTGCTTTCTTCTGAGCTTCATACACTAGTTTTTCCTTTTCAATGGCTAGTTTTTGTCTTTCAATATCAAGCTGTCTTGCCTGGAATTCAAGTTTTTGTTGTTCCAGTGATTTCTCAGCAGTTCTGTCATCCTTCTTGCAGGCTGTTATCAAAAAAACAGATAAAAAACCTGCTGCTACTATCTTTTTCATAATTCAAATTTTAATAAGCTTAAGCCAAAACGGTTTTAGCTTTATTTTTATTCTCAATTATGGAGCCAAATTTTAGTTAAAGAAAGTTAAAGTTTATAGTGAAAAAGAACCTATTCATTTAAAATCTTTATAAATTTCCTTTAAAGAAAGCATATTTTGAGGATTTGGGTATGAAGTTTGTGAGGGGCATAAAAAATAATCTTTTTAAGAGAGATTCATTATCGTTTTCTTTTTGGCTACGAAATTTTATTTCATTGTATTTGTAATTTTTAGTTAATCAAGAGTTTTTATTGAGTTCATTTAGATTGATTACTTTTGAACAACAAAATTACTTTAATATGAGAAAATCAATTTTTACAGTTTCAGCTGTTATTGGATTATTAGCTGTTACTACTTCGTTTTCTTCCACAGATGTAGTGGAAGGTCCATCAAAAGTTCGTTCAGAAGTATCAGACAAGAAAGTGGTAAAGACTTACCCTGTTCGTTATGGGCTTCTTTCTAAGAGCGGAACAAAGATTCTTTCAGGTTCAGGATTTGATCTTGGAGGATTTGTTGCAAAGAATACGGTTACAGGTGAAGAGTATTTTAGTGACAGATATCACGACCGTGCGCTTCCGCAATTTTCTGAAGAAGATCTTCCGGAGGGAACTTATGAATTTTCAGGAATCCAGGGACAAGGTGGCTGGGTAGGTTATGGAACGATAGTTGCTGCTGTTTCTGATGAAAATTTAGATGCAGACGGGTATATCACGATATATGTTCCGATTACATGGGAAGAATAACTTTGTGAAAACAAAAATATTTGTCTAAATTTACCAATCCTCGAAAAGAGGATTTTTTTATCAAATCATGACTATAATACGTTGTTCCGTTTATCATATGTTGAAATTTTATTTAAAAAAATGATCCAAAGATAAATGTGAATAATATGACGATATTCTGTTTGGATTTTTCTAAATAGATTTTTTTCATCATTTGTGTTTTTTGGGCCTCCTGAATGGGGGCCTTTTCTTTTGAGATTTTACACAATTAATGATATGGGTTTATGATCCTACTCATATTATTGAGGATATAAATTGGGTAAATTTGAATCAGAATCTAAGAGAAACATTTTCTATTCCATATTATCCTTATGATAACAAAAACTCCTCAAAATGAGGAGTTTTATTATTTTAAAGTTTTAAGGTAATTTTTATTTTGCTAATCAGACGATGGATTTTGTTGGTCTGATAGTCCAAAAGCTGAAAAATTTCCTGAGGATCAGCATATTTTTCAGGGACTGTCTGATTATTTATTTTTTTGATTCCTCTTCTTTTCATCGTCTCGTGGATCACTTTTGCAAATGAAACTTTCGCGCTTTGCTTTGCGGCTTGCTGTGAAATCCCTTTTGCATGAAGCCTGTATAAATATAAAGGTTCTTTAATATATTTTACATCACCATGTTCAAGAATTTTTAAATACAGATCCTGATCAACTGCACTTTTTAACTCTGGATTGATCCCGGAGGTTTTGAGATAAGTATCTTTTTTAAAAGCGAAAAAGTGTGCGAATTGAATAGGACAGTTGAAGAAATAACGATCATTGTATATTTGCTTAGTGCTGGCGAAAACTTTATCAGGAACCAGCGCATCATTGCATAGCATCATTTGAGAGTAAGATGCTACAATATAATTTTGAACGGTAAATTCTTGAATTATTTTTTCTATAGCTTCGGGGTATAGTGCATCATCAGGATCAAGATAGGCACATATTTCTCCATTTGCATATTCCATACATTCCCTTTTCGTAAAACCACATCCCTGGTTAATAGAGTTGTGGTATATTCTGAAGCGGGGATCGTCTTTTATTAAGGATTGTATAATTTCTATAGAATTGTCTGTTGAAGCATCATCTACAATTATGGCTTCCCAGTTTTCGTAGGTCTGATTGATTAACGAATTATAGCAGTCCTTAAAGTACTTTCCATTATTATAGTTGGCTATAAGTATAGAAAATTTTATCACAATATTTTGAGTTAATTTATGTAAATATATTAAATTCTGAGCATTAAACCTTTGTTTTTGGTCATAGGATATATGCTTTTTTCTCTTATATTATAAGGTGATAAGAAATAATATTAACACTTTATGAGTGTAGTCATAAATATAATAAAACGATTATATCTAATTTCGGGAAGGAATTAAAAAATTGATTTTATTTCTGATATAAAATTTTTTTTCATCATTTGTGTTTTTTGAGGCCTCTTTCGGGAGGCTTTTTGGTTGTGATGCTCTCATATTTTATTCATCAAATAGAATTCTGCCATCAAAAGGATGGTCCCATGTTATAAATATGCTGTCATTGAGCCTATGTACCGGAGCCTGTATCATTTCGTATTCTCCTTTTTCATTTAATTTCTGTACAATAAGATTGATGCCTTCACCTATTTCATTTATTTTGAACTCAATCTGGTATTGTTTTTCACTATTTTCTGTAAAATCTGTTGTGTTGAAATTTTTGTGTGACATGATTTTCAATTTAGAGGGTTTAGTAAATAGAAGAATAAATTATGCCAAATAGTGAGTTTTATAGGATGATTATATGAAGTGAAGGTCTTTGTTAAATTTATTTCATTTTACTAATTAATTAAAATGTTATTTTTTTTTAATTATATAATTTTCATGTATTTTTTTCTTGATGTATTTATTTGTTATTTAGATTTATTAAATATTGATTATTTTTTTTTAATGTATGTTAATTTATGTTTTTAAATGTAATAGTTAAAAAGTGAATTTGAAAAAAAAAGTAGTTATTTTTTTGAAATTTGTAAATATTGGCACGATTTTTCAATATACAAACGCAACTCATGTTTAATTTGAGTTTTCATGGTTATTAGTTTTTATCCTCGGAATTTCCGAGGATTTTTTTTTGCCTATATGACGCTACTCATAAAAGGTTAGGTATTCTTGTTGTTACCTTTGAACAGATAATTTTCTATCCATCATTACTTTTTGTATTATTTATAAAGCTTCTCCACGGAAATAGAGAGGCTTTTATATTGAAAGATGTTGCTAGTTGTTGAGAATGCTTTTTTATATTTCGATTTTCTCATGGAAGGCAATATTTTCTTTTTCGAGCTGAGCGATGTAAGCTTGCGGATTTTCTTTTCTGCTGTAGAGGAATACTTCGGTGGGAATAATGTTGCTACTTGCTGTTGGGATAGTCTCTTTATTTTCTTATGGTGTGCAGTTTTACTTTTTTCATGGGTAGGCTTTATATGCAAGTTTGTAGAAAAAAGAATAATATGCTTTGTGGATTTCCGTAAAACCCGAACTTGGTTTTATTTAAGAATGTGCATAAAAAAACCTCTAAATAAAATTTAGAGGTTTTGTGAGGTACCTAGCGGATTCGAACCGCTGTAGATGGTGTTGCAGACCACTGCCTAGCCGCTCGGCCAAAGTACCATGTTTTACCATTTTTGAGGTGTGCAAATATAGCTAAATTTCTATACAAACCAAAGTTTTTATGCAATTTCTTTCTTTCCCAGACTATCAATTTCGCTTTTTGATTGAATTTCAGTCATATAATTTTTTAGATTAATTACACGTGTATAGCTCCAGCTATCATGCCATCCGTTTACTCCAAGAAAAGAGAGTCCATCAAAAGGAACAATTCTGGAAAGAGTTCTGTACAAGATTTGTTGGGTAGTTGGTTGGGTACCATCTGTACTGATTACTTTGGTTCCTGTAATATACTTTGAAATAGTTCTCCCGTCTAAATATTTTTCCATTAGAAAATAATAAAGGAGATAGTTGATATTTCCTCTAAATAATCCCCATAAAAGGCTTCCATTATTATAGAAGTAGAACAATTCAATTGAAGTTATTTTATAAAGAAAATGGCAAATAATGGAGAGTAGATAATTGATAATATATATAATGATAACATCTATGAAATTATTGGCAAGTCTAATCCATAATGAAGCCTTATTGTATTCAACAATATTTAAAATTCTTTTCATGGTTGGTTATTAGTTTTTTAAGTTGGGTTTTATTGATGTTTTTAAAACCCGTTAACAAGAAGTTTTAATGTAGCATTAGTATCAATAACAGCAGTAATTCCTGTGCTGTTAAGAAGGATTTTGCTTGGCTTTAGGTTAAATACCTTTCCACTTATTTTTAAACCCTTATAATATTCTTTATTGAAAGCTTCTTCAATACTTTTTCTAGAGGTTTCTTCGAGTTCCTGTGTGGGAATTCCATATTCTTCTTCAATCATCTTAATAATTTTCCCCTGAAATAGAACGGATGCCGTTTTTTGAAGAATATTCATTGTTTTCAGTTTGAATTTGGTATCAGAAAGAACAATTTTCCTTTTAGCTTCATCATAAACAGGAATTCCTGAAATGACAGAAGTTCCTTTGATATAACCATCTGTCTGAGCTTCAATTATGATTCTGTCATCCACTCCATATACTCTGATGTCTGTTACTTTTACCTTTGAGTCACGAATGTCAAATTCTTTATTTAAAAATGTTTTTCTTGCCATATTACTAGCTTCCGTAAAAGGAATATTTGCGGTAGTTTGTAATATAAACTTATCTGCAACAGTAGGGGAAAAGTTAAAATTAGTCGCTGAAGTTACAGGTAGAGAAGCAGCTGGTTTGTTTCCGGTAAAGGTTTCTGAATAAATATCAATTCCAAGGGTTGCATTGATTTGATTTCCATAGAATTTCAACGGAGTAATATTCACACCTACAGGGCTTATTTTTAACCAGGTATTGTATTCTTCAGATATATTGAATGGTTGTAAAAAAGTATTCCAAGCCATCACAGCGTATTGTTGAAAATTCAATTGAGTAGCCATTTGCTGATCGATGGTTTTACAGAATTTTTCCTGTTGTTCCTTAAGGCTTTTTTCAACAATAGGTGTGATAGGGATCTGTATTCTTCCATAATCCAATACAGGTTTTGTTACCCATCGGAATCCGTTAGGTCGGGTGCTGGTGGTAATTGTCCAGTTGTTTTTAAAAGTCACAGTCGTATTGAATGACATTACCGTTTCAAACGTAGTATTCTGATAGGTGTAAACGCCCAGGGTCCCAAGTCCTTTTTCTGCCCATATTTTTAACGGAACTTCAATCAAAAGGTTTTGGCTTGTTCCTCCTACCAAACGGATAGGTCTCGTTTTCCAGACTTTTACTTTAAACTGATCATTATTGTTATCCGTGTAGGAATCATCCTGATAGACAAGATCCTTTACAGAAGCATTGATCATATTGCTGAGTTCCGATAATGGAATTGTCACAGGCATGGTAATACTGGATTTTATCTTTGGGAAATTATAATTTGCCAACTGATTATCAACGCCGGATTGACCAAAAGCGTTGATACATACTACTAGAAATAATATTTTAAAGAGTCTCAATTTTGTATTTTTTATAAAGCGAAAATAATAATTTTAATTTTCAGGTTTGAATCCTTTTTCCAACTCAATACTAGCACCTTTCATTTCTCCCTGCATTGGCGGAGCTGTTTTGGTGAGCTTAAGCTTGATATAATCTATTTGCGGAAAACGATCATGAATTTTTGAAATAATTCTTCCTGCCACATGTTCCAGCAGTTTTGATTTGATCTTCATTTCACTATGTAGGATATCATTGATGTCTGCATAGCTTATGGTGTCATTCAGATCATCAGATTCTGAAGCCTTCCACAGATCGGTGTGAAGTTCTACATTTAAAATATAATAGGTGCCAATAATGTTTTCTTCAGGTAAAACTCCATGGTAGGCATATATTTTTACATCTTCAAGGTATATCTTGCTCATTGTTTCTAATTTTTACTAAGCAAAAATCGTCTTAATTCTTCAAAATCTGAATTTATTTCAATAGTTTTTTTCTCCTTTTTCATCAGATCATTAAGAGATGCAGGGATCTCAATTTTTGTTTTAACGGCTTTTTCTACTGCCTCAGGGAATTTTACTGGGTGAGCTGTTCCTAAAATGAATCCTTTTTTACCTGGATTTTCTTTAAGATATTGCTCTAATGAAGCAAATGCAACAGCACTGTGCGGATCAAGAATATATTGGTGTTTTTCATAAACATCCGTAATTGTCTGCATGGTTTTTTGATCATCAATAGTGCATGCTGAAATTTTATTTTTTAAAGCATCAAATTCATTATTGAAAAGTTCCAGAATTCTTACAAAATTACTGGGATCTCCTACATCCATCGCATTAGATAAAGTGGCAACAGCTTTTTTAGGATTAAAATTCCCTGTTTTGAAATATTGAGGGATAATATCATTAGAATTACAGGCTGCAATAAAATGCTCAGCCGGAAGACCTCGTACATGAGCCAGAAGCCCGGCACAGATATTTCCGAAATTCCCGCTTGGAACGCATATTACGGGTAATTCTTTTTCTAATTGCTGCCATTGCTTTAAAGCTAATAAATAATAGATTTGCTGAGGAAGCCATCTTGCAATATTGATTGAATTGGCGGATGTTAAAAACAACTGACTGTTGATTTCTTCGTTAGAAAAAGCCTGTTTTACTAAACTCTGACAATCATCAAAACTTCCGTTAACTTCCAGTGCATAAATATTTTTTCCCAATGCAGTAAGTTGTTTTTCCTGTACGGGGCTTACTCTGTTTTTAGGATATAGAATCACAACATCAATTCCGGGAAGATTGTAGAAACCATCTGCAACAGCACCACCTGTATCACCTGAAGTAGCTACAAGGACAGTAACTTTCTTATCCTGATCTTTTAAAAAGTAAGATAAACATCTGCTCATGAATCTTGCGCCAATATCTTTAAAGGCTAGGGTAGGACCATGAAAAAGTTCCAGAATTGATATTTTATCATTTATTTTTTTCAATGGAATATCAAAGCTAATGGTTTCAGTAATAATGTTTTTTAATACTTCTGAAGGAATTTCATCATTAATAAAACTTCTCATGCATTGGTAAGCGATCTCTTCATCAGAATACTGTGAAAGATTCTGAATGAATTTTTCATCAAATTGGGGAATGTTTTCAGGGAAAAATAATCCTTTGTCTTTACCTTGTCCTTTTATGGTTGCAGTCTTGAAATTAACTTGTTCCTGACTGTCCTTTAAATTATAGTATTTCATTTGTTTTAATGTGATTAGGTTATTCAATGATTTCAATCCCGACTGGATTTATTTTTGAAACATATACAAAGCTTTCGATCTTCATTTCATCATATATTGATTTCATAAGTGCTGCAATTTTTTCAGCAGTTTCCTTTTGTTCTGCTAACATGAAGATAGAAGGTCCTGATCCTGAAATTCCACCACCAAGAGCTCCCATTTCAAGACTTTTCCTTTTAACGTCATCAAATCCAGGAATTAAAATACTTCGTACAGGTTCTATAATGACATCATTTAGACTTCTTCCGATCAGTGCAAAATCATTTTTCTGAATTCCGGCTACCAGTCCGGCAATATTTCCCCATTGTTCAACTGCACTTTTTAAAGTGATATTTTTTTTGAGTATCTGTCTTGAATCGGATGTTTTTACTTCTACCTGAGGATGTACTGCTGTTACAAACAAATCGGGGGAGTTCAAAGGAATAATATCTATTGGACTTGTTGATTTTACTAACGTAATTCCTCCATAAATACAAGGTGCAATATTGTCGGCATGCCGCACTCCCGAGGCAAGTTCTTCTCCAAACATGGCGAAATGTACCATCTCATCTTTTGACATGATATTTTCTAGTACAATATTAGCTCCCAGTGCGGCTCCGGCGGCGCTAGCCGCACTGGAGCCGAGCCCGCTACCTGGTTTTATATGTTTATGAATGATAACTTCAAAACCGGTTTGTAAGTTAAAATGCTCCTGGATTTTTAAAAGCACAATCCCTGCAACATTTTTAGACGGTTCTTCAGGAAGTCCGAACTGATCTTTATGTTTTATAATAACCTCAGGAGTTTCCAGTAATCCGATCTCCATTTCATCATAAGGCTCATGAATTGCCATACCCAGAATATCAAACCCACAAACAAGATTAGCTACAGTAGCCGGGATTTTTAGTTTTACTTTTTTCATATTTATGTTTTTAAATTGAACGAATAATATCTGCAAAAATGCCGCTTGCGGTTACTTCAGCTCCAGCACCGGCTCCTTTTATCACCAATGGCTGTTCGGAGTATCTTAATGTTTTAAAAATAATAATATTGTCTTTCCCGTAAAGATGGAATAGATCGTTTCCCGGAGCAATGTGCTGTAAGCCTACTTTTGCTTTACCATCTTTAAACTCAGCGGTATATTTCAATATTTTCCCGTCTTTCTGAGCATTTAAAAACAAGGCTTTAAAATGATCTTCATATTCCGTAAGTTTTTCATAGAAATGTTCTACACTGCCCTGCATACAAGCTTCAGGTAAAAATCCAATGTTTTCAATTTCTTCAAACTGTAGCGGATAACCGGCTTCTCTGGCAAGAATCAAAATCTTACGAGCCACATCAGTTCCGGATAAATCTAATCTTGGGTCCGGTTCTGTATATCCTTCTTTTTGAGCCTGGGCTACTACTTCAGAAAATGTTCTACTTCCGTCATAATTATTGAATACAAAATTTAGTGTTCCGCTTAGTACGGCTTCAATGGAAGTTATTTTGTCTCCACTTTTGATAAGATCATTTATTGTTCCTATCACAGGAAGCCCTGCGCCTACGTTGGTTTCAAAATGAAAGCTGCAATTATGATTTCTTGCGGTGTTTTTTAAAATTTTATACTGTTCAAAATCGGATGAGGCTGCAATTTTATTACAGGCTACAATATTGATGCTTCTTTTTAATAAACTTTCATAAACTTCCGGAACTTCCGCGCTTGCTGTGATGTCAACAAAAACAGAATTTCTGAGATTTCGGGATATAATTTCTTTCGCAAAACCTTTTGCTGAGGCTTCTTTTCCAAGTTCATTCCATTTAGAATATTCATCTTTAGAAATTCCTCTGTCCGCAAAAAACATTTTTCGGCTGTTGGAAATCCCGGCAATTCTTAAGTTAATGAGATGATTTTCCCTTAAGTATTGATTCTGCTCGTAAATCTGCTCAATAAGTTTGTTTCCTACATTTCCGGTTCCACAGATATAAAGATGGATTTGTTTTATTTCGGATTCAAAAAATTCTTCATGAAGAACATTTACCGCTTTTTTAGCATCATTTTCAGAAATAACAACACTGATGTTTCTTTCGGAAGAGCCTTGCGCAATAGTTCTTATGTTGATTCCATTATTACCTAAACAACTAAACATTTTAGCGCTTACACCACTTCTGCTTTTCATATTTTCTCCAACCAATGCAAGAATGGAAAGACCGGTTTCAATATTAACAGGAGCAACTCTTTTTAATTGAATATCATCTGCAAAGGAAACATTGATTGCATTTTCTGCTGCCAACATATCTTTCTCATGAATAGCAATAGTAATTGAATGTTCAGAAGATCCTTGTGTAATCAGAATAACATTAATTTTTTCATTGCTCAGGCATTGGAAAAGCTTAGCCGAAATTCCGGGAATTCCAACCATTCCGCTGCCTTCAAGAGTAAGCAAAGCAATATTACCCATATTTGAAATCCCTACAACAAGCTGTTGCTTTTCTTTTTCGGAAATGTTCAAATTATGAGAAACTAATGTTCCCAATTCTTCAGGTTCGAAAGTATTTTTGATTTTAAGATCAATGTTTTTTATCATCACCGGTTGAATTGAAGGCGGATAAATAACTTTTGCTCCAAAATGTGACAACTCCATAGCTTCATGATAAGATATTTCTGCAATAGGTTTAGCATGAGAGGCTAAGCGAGGATCTGCAGTCATCATTCCACTTACATCTGTCCAGATCTGAAGCTCTTTAGCGTTTACTGCTGCTGCGATAATTGCCGCAGTATAATCTGAACCGCCTCGTCCCAGTGTTGTTATATGGTTTTGATCATCAGATGCGATGAATCCAGGACCAATGATGATTTGGTTTTGGTACTGATCAAAATATTTGCTAATGTTATCTTCAGTAAGGTCAAAGTTTACTTTTGCATTGGTAAAATTGCTATTAGTTTTTATAAGCTCTGAAGAATTCATCCATACGCAATCTAAGCTTTGATGCTGAAGCCTTGCTGCAATAATATTCGACGATAAGAATTCTCCATAAGAAGCAATTTTATCCTTTATTCTGTCTGTAAGTTCACCAAGAACATAGATCCCGTTGTACAAATCTTCAATATCATTACAGTGTTTTTTAACAAAACTTAGTAAGGAACTTTGTTCAGAAATAGGGATAAGCTCTTTAACAAGTTGTAAATGTTTTTCTTCAATGCTTTTAAGTTTTTGAAGATAGCTGCCATTTTTTTCAGAAGCATTTTCAGCACCTTGAATGAGTAGATCTGTTACTCCATGAAGTGCTGATACAATGACTGCAACTCTGTCTTTTGAAGACTCTTTTTTTATAATGTTCTCTACTAAAAGAATATTCTGAGAATTGGCGACTGATGTACCGCCGAATTTTAAAATTTTCATCAATTATTGATTTGAGGTTAGGAAAAAATGAAAGTGTTACTCTTTAAAAAAAGAGTACAGGGCACCGGAAATAATATGTGAAAATTTACCCCTTTATGGGGTAGTCGTTGTAGTTGTGAATGTAGAAACAGAAGATATGCCTGAAATAGGTAGTTTCAGGGCAGAAATATCAGATATGTTTCTTAGAAAATTCATTGTAACGAAACAAATGTACAAATTATTTCGGAATAGCCAACTTTTAACATAATAAAATAATAAATCCTTTTTAGGAGAAATAGTTTGTATAATTGATTAAAAATCTTACTTTTATAATGTTAAATTAAAAATAAAAACCATGAAAAATTCAAAAAAGATTAAAAGAGAAAACTTGAAAGCCATTAATGGAGGAGGAATTTGGGATTGTAATGAAAATTGTCCGGAAGGACCTTATGGACCAAATCAGCCGAAATCATGTGCAGAGTTTCACGGTTTGCCAGAATGCTGTAAACGTAGAGTATTGGCAAGCATGGAATGCTTTGAACCTTTTTAATAATATATAAGAGCATTGTTGTATAACAGTGCTTTTTATTTATAACATCAAAATTAAAATAATATGAAAGCAATTAAAAAATTATCAAGAGAACAACAGAAAAGTGTCAATGGTGGTTTTACACAGTTTCAGATTGATACTTGTGGTGGGGAGCAATATGTATGTTTTATGAGAGGAGGCGGATCAACGGCATGGGGATGCTCATTAAAACCGGGAGGAACATGTTATGATCCAATGCTGTAAGTAAAGACGGGATAGCTGTATCAAACTTAATTTTAAAAATAAGCATTATGAAAAAAATATCAAGAACAAAACTTAAAATGATCAAAGGTGCTCAAATGAATGGGTGCGGCAGATGTTCAACTTCTGGAAACTATGGTGATGGTCCTGAATACACTTATAGCTGTATGAGCTTTTGGGGATTATCACCTGAATGCAGAAACTGTGTAGATGTAAGCGCAGATTGCTATGGTCCTGATTATTCTGACTTTTATAACAGATAAAAATATTAACATCAAAAAATTAAAACTACTATGAAAAATTTAAAGAAATTAAATAGAAAAGAGCTTGGAGAAGTAAACGGAGCAATAGGATCAAACTGTAATAGATGTCCAAGAAATACTACTTATGGAACCGGACCTAATGATGCTCCTTGCAGTGCATATCAGGCACTTCCTTTATACTGCAAAGCATGTGTAATTGTAAGTATTGAGTGTATGGATGGCGGAGTATCTTAAAAAGTATCTGTTTATCGGAAATAAAAAAGCACTGTAAAAACAGTGCTTTATTTTTTAACAGTCAGTAGGGAAGTATGGTCCTTTTGGGAGACATATTGGTTGACCATAGCATCCTATGGCGCAAATTTCACGTATTCCACAGTAGCTACAGCTTTCCGATCCACCGTTTACATTTTTAAGACTTTCTCTGTTTAATTTCTTTAAATTTCTCATATTTTTATTATTAGTTTGAATCCTAAATATAAAAAATATTTGAAAGCAAAAAGAAATTATTTTATGCTTTTAGAAAGATCAAGCATAGCCTCAATAGGTTTCAATGCTTTTAATCTTAATTCTTCGTCGATAAGAATTTCAGGAAGCTCATATTTCATACATAAGTACAATTTTTCCATTGTATTACGTTTCATATAGAAGCATTCTGAACAGTTACAGCTTTCATCAAAAACTAAAGCAGGAATCAACTCCTTGTGTGGAGCACGTTTTCTCATTTCGTGAAGGATTCCTTCTTCTGTAGCAATGATGAATTTCTGACAGTCATCTTTTTCTACAAAATTCAATAGGGCGGAAGTAGAACCAATGAAGTGAGCAAGCTTTAAAACTGCTTCTTCACTTTCTGGGTGTGCAATCAGTTTTGCATCCGGATTATCTGCTAACTGCTGAGCAATTCTTTCCATTGAAAACGCTTCGTGTACCACACAGCTACCATCCCAAAGAATCATATCGCGACCTGTCTTTTTAGATAAATATCTTCCAAGGTTTTTATCGGGCGCAAAAATGATGGGTCTGTCTGTTGGTAGAGCTTCAATTACAGTTTCAGCGTTTGAGCTTGTTACGATAATATCACTTTCTGCTTTTGTTTCTGCATTACAATTGATGTATGTTGCAATTAAAGCATTAGGGTGCTGTTCACGCATTTTTCTTAATCCTTCTCCTGAGCAGCCGTCTGCAAGAGAGCATCCAGCCATGGTATCAGGTAAAACTACTTTTTTAGTTGGGTTAAGGATCTTTGCTGCTTCTGCCATGAAATGTACTCCGCAGAATACAATCATATCAGCGTTGGTTTCCTTTGCCTGTCTTGCCAATTGCAGAGAATCCCCAAGAAAATCTGCGATATCCTGAATTTCTCCCGGTTGGTAATAATGGGCAAGAATTACAGCGTTTTTCTCTTCCTTAAGTTTAAGAATGGCTTTTACCAATTCTTCTCCCTGAGGAATGGCTATATCTTTTATATCCAGAAATCCTTTTACAGGAATTGCAGATTTAGCTTTTTCTAATGTTTCGGTACTCATATCAACCTCAATGTTTTTTTATTATCAGAATAGAGGTTAGAAATTAGAAGTTAGATATTGATGAAAGTACATTACTTGCATCCTCTGACCTCATTTTCCAGCCATTAATTATTGATAAAACTTTTTATTAAACTTTCTATTTCTTTTTTAGCTACATCCAGATCGGTGTTTATAACAATCTTGTCAAACTCGCTGGCATAGGTCAGTTCTTCTTCTGCTTTTGCTACACGGGTTTTGATGGTTTCTGCATCATCTGTATTCCTTGAAATCAATCTTCGTTCCAATTCTTCAATGGAAGGCGGTTCTATAAAAATAGATAAAGCCTTTTCTCCGAAGTATTTTTTTAAGGAAATTCCTCCTTTTACATCTACATCAAAAATAACAACTTTTCCCAGATTCCAGATTTTTTCTACTTCAGATTTTAAAGTACCATAATATTTGTCAGTATATACTTCTTCATATTCTACAAATGCATCTTCTGAAATTTTTTGTCTGAATTCATCAGGTGATAAAAAATGATAATCCACGGCATGAATTTCACTTCCTCTTGGCTGTCTTGTCGTACAGGAAATTGAAAATGAAAGTTCAGGAAATGTTTCCAGAGAATGTTTTACCAATGTAGTTTTTCCGCTTCCAGATGGCGCTGAAAATATAATTACTTTATCCATATTTTTGAGTTTCGAGCTTAGGGTTCGAGCTGGGAATTACCTTTATATGATAATTGTACCCAAAGATTTCGTTCCCTGAAACTATAACACGTTTAACGTTTGTTCTTTAATTTTTTCCAAATCATCCTTCATCTTCACAACCAGTTTCTGAATTTCGGCATGATTGGCTTTGGAACCTAATGTATTGATCTCTCTTCCGATTTCCTGAGAAATAAAGCCCAGTTTTTTTCCGTTGAAAGATTCATTATCCATTACTTCCTTATAGTATTTCAAATGCTGAGTAAGTCTTACTTTTTCTTCTGAAATATCAAGTTTCTCAGTGAAATAAGCCATTTCCTGATAGAAACGGGTTTCATCTACATTTTCAAATTCTTTCAGAGACTTCTGATAACGTTCTTTAACGCTTACAATTCTTTCTTCTTCGAAAGGAATCACTTCACCAAGATATTTGTCTATATTCTGAATATTTCTGTTTAATTCTTCATGCAGAATACTTCCTTCAGTCTTTCTGAATTCTTCAAATCGATCAACAGCAGCATTGACAATCTGTGCCAAAGATTCCCATTCACCTTCTGTCAGTTCATCAGGTCTTGAGGTAATAGCATCAGGCATTCTTACTGCCATTTTAAGATATTCGAAATCAGGTCCGTCTGATGCAATATTTTTAAGCTCCTTGATGTAAGAATCAATTAAACTTTTATTAATTTTCACATCATTAGATTCTTCAAGGTTTTCCAGGTTTACGTAGCAGTCTACTTTTCCACGGATAATTCTATCATTAAGAATTTTTCTGATCTCAAATTCTTTTTCTTTGTAACGTAAAGGAATTTTAATATTTAAATCAAAGCTCTTGCTGTTCAGTGATTTAATATCTATTGTTATTTTTTTTCCTTCAAAAACACCTTCGGCTCTACCGAAGCCGGTCATTGATAAAATCATAGTTTTTTATTGTTCTACAAAGATAAACATTTAAGTGTATAATGTAATACAATGAAATTTCAACATAAAGGTTCTGGTTATTTAATTTTAAACTTTGAAAAATATTTAAGCCGTTAAGTTTAATTAAGAAAAAAATCGGATAGATTTTTATAAGCATTATGCTAAAAGGGAAGTTTATCTTAATATTCTCAACTTCTTCATTGAAATTTGAATGGTTCAAAACAATTCGTAGCTTTTTGTATTTAAAAATAAAAATTGAAATAAACCCATTTTTGTAAATTAGCGCTGTGAAAAAGAAAAATTTAATTTCTGTAGTAGGACCCACCGGAATTGGTAAAACAAAACTGGCAATTGATCTGGCAAAACATTTCAACACTGAGATTGTTTCCTGTGATTCCAGACAGTTTTTTAAGGAAATGAAAATTGGAACAGCATCACCTTCTGACGAGGAGCTGGCTGAAGCACCTCATCATTTTATCGGAAATCTTTCCGTAGAAGAATACTATTCCATCGGGCAATATGAAGAAGATGCCCTGAAAAAACTTAATGAACTTTTCCAAAATCATGATACCGTCATTCTTGTTGGCGGAAGTATGATGTATGAAAAAGCAGTGATTGAAGGACTGAATGATCTGCCTGAAGCTGATATTGAAAATCAGGAGAAACTTCAGAATATCATGGATGAGGAAGGAATAGAAAAACTTCAGGAAATTTTAAAAGAATTAGATCCTGAGTATTTCGGAGTGGTGGATATTCACAACCACCGAAGACTTTTACGTGCTATAGATGTTATCTGGCAAACGGATAAAAAATATTCTGAACAGATTGCTGTTTCCCAGGATTCCAGAGATTTCAATGTGATTAGAATAGGGATTGAAGCACCAAGAGAAGAATTGTATGACAGAATCAACCGAAGAGTTGATATTATGATGGAAAAGGGGCTTTTGGATGAAGTGAGGGGCTTAGAGAAATTCAAAGGATTGACTGCTTTGAATACGGTTGGTTATTCTGAATTATTCAAATACTTTGATGGAGAATGGGATCTTGATTTTGCCGTTTCTGAGATTAAAAAGAACAGCCGTCGATATGCCAAACGTCAATTGACATGGTATAGGAAGGCTGATGATATTCATTATTTACAAGTTGGATATTCTCAAGAGGATTATGTCCAATTGATTGAATATATATTAACTCAGATAAAACTAACAAAGCAGTAATATTATGATTGAAGTAAAGGATTTTATAAGTGATTTCGATGCTGAAGTCTTTAACACCAAAAATAAATCTCCATGGGAAATAACCAATCAGTTAGATGTACTATTAATTGAAAAATTAAAAACCTTATCAGAGAATTATATTATCAATGGAAATATTGCTATTCATAAATCTGCAGACATAGAAGAGGGGGCAATTCTAAAAGGAACCATAATAATCAATGAAAATTGTAGAGTAGGAGCGTATGCTTATTTGAGAGGACCTATATTTCTTGGTAAATCTGTAAATATTGGACCAAGTTCTGAAATTAAACAATCTATAATTCTTGATCATTCTGCTACAGCCCATTTTAATTATATTGGAAATAGTATTATTGGTAAGAATGTAAATTTTGAAGCAGGATCTATTTGCGCGAATCATTTTAACGAAAGAGAAGAGAAAAATATTTCAGTGATCTATAATGATGAAGTAATATATACTGATATACATAAATTTGGATCATTGGTAGGGGATGATTCTAAAATTGGAGCCAATGCTGTTCTATCTCCAGGAACTATTTTACATAAAAAAACGATTGTTAAAAGATTAGAATTAGTTGAACAGGTACTTCAGCAAAATAAAAAATGCAGTCCCTAAAGACCGCATCTCAAACAATATAATTAAATTTACTACTTCCAACCGCCGCCCAGCGCTCTGTATAAATCTACAATGCTGCTTAATCTTTGTCTTTTAATGGAAGCAAGGTTCAATTCTGCCTGAAGAGAATTTCCTTGTGCGGTAATCACTTCAAGATAATTGGCTGAACCTCCTCTGTAAAGAAGTTGTGCACTTTTAATTCCATCTTTTAATGTGGTGGATTGCTCATTTGCTTTTTGCTCCTGAACTTTTAAATTTTCATTAGAAACCAATGCATCAGAAACTTCGCCTACAGCATTTAAAACTGCTTGACGGAATGCTAATACATTTTTCTCTCTCTGAATTTTTGCTACTTCAAAATCTGTTTTCAGTTGTCTTTTCTGGAAAATAGGTTGTGTAATTCCTCCTAAGACAGACCCAAATAATGATGCCGGAATCTGAAACCAGTTATCAATTTTAAAAGAATTCACTCCACCGTTGGCTGTAATCTTTAACGCAGGATACATATTTGCCTGTGCAATTCCAACCATGGCATTAGATTCCAGTAGAACCAATTCCTGCTGACGTACATCCGGTCTACGGCTTACCATTGCTGCGGGAAGTCCAGCCATGATATTCTGAGGTAAGGAAGTGTCAGACATTTCGATAGTTCTGTTGACTTTATTAGGGGTTTCTCCAACAAGGATACTTAAAGCATTTTCCTGTATGGCAATATTCTGTTCCAATTGTGAAATCAGAAGTTCTGTTGCCTGCTTTTGAGCACTAGCCTGTTGCACTCCCAAAGATGTTGTGTCTCCGCTTTCCCACATTTTTTGTGTGATCATCAAGGTGTTATTACTCAATTCTAAATTAGATTTTGCAATACTTAATTGTTTATCAAGCATCAAAAGGTTGTAATATCCTTGAGCAATTGCCGCTACTACTTGTGTCTGAATAGCTTTTGAACCTTCATAGGTCTGCAGATATTGCATTCTTGAAACTTCCTGTTGGTTTTTAATTTTTCCCCAGATGTCTGCTTCCCATGATAAATTAAAAGCTGCGTTATAATCTTCAACATGACTTTGACCTAAAAATAAATTCAAGCTTTGTCCGTTCATGCTGTTTTTTGAAGGCTTTGAAATCTGAGCTGCTACTCCAAAACCAACATCAGGATATTGCATATATTTTGCCTGTTTCAGTTTTTCCTGTGAAGAAGCAACCTGCTTTAAGGCAATCTGAAGATCATAATTGTTTTTAATTCCTTTTTCAATCAGTTCCTGTAAAATAGGATCGTTGAAAAACTGTTTCCATTCCAGATTGGCAATACTTGCTGTATCAGCAGTTGCTGTGTACTGAAATTTTTCTGGTAGCGGGAGATCTGGCTCCGCGTATGCCAGTTTTGACACACACGAAACAGATCCTAAAGCTATGGCGAATGTTAATATAATATTTTTTAGTCTTTTCATAGTTTTGGTTTAATGACTTAAATAATGTTGAGGTTTATTGTCTACCACAGATTATACAGATGTTTTTAAGTTTAAAATTACTTAAGTGTTATTCTAAAAATATTTTGTGATTTATAAACCCTTCTTCTGTATCATTTAATTAATCGTTGAAGCTAAAAGTTCTTCCTCCATTTGTTTTTTCAGAAGTCTTTTTTTCTTTCTGCTTGGCATTTTTTCATGCAGATACTGGAAAACAACATACATTACCGGAATAATGAAAATCCCGAATACTACTCCTGTGAGCATTCCTCCTACAGTACTGTATCCGATGGAATGATTTCCTTTTGCAGAAGCACCTTGTGTCCAAACCAGAGGAAGCATACCCACAATGAAGGCAAAAGAGGTCATTAAGATAGGTCTTAAACGTAATCTTGATGCCTGAAGAGCAGATTCTATTAATGATCTTCCTGCTTTTCTTCGCTGTACAGCAAATTCTACGATCAGGATGGCATTTTTAGCCAATAATCCAACCAGCATGATTAATCCAACCTGTACATAGATGTTATTATCAATTCCCGCCAGCCCTGTGAAGGCAAATACTCCGAAAATTCCTGTTGGAATCGTTAGAATAATAGCAAACGGAAGGATGTAACTTTCATACTGTGCTGCCAATAAGAAATAAACAAAAAGGATACTTAAAAGGAAGATAAAAGTGGTTTGCCCACCAGTTTTGATCTCTTCACGGGTAATTCCTGTCCATTCATAACCATAGCCTCTTGGTAAAGATTGTTTTGCTACTTCTTCAACTGCTTTGATGGCATCTCCGGTACTATATCCAGGTTTTGGTGTACCATTGATCGTTACAGCGTTGAATAGATTGTTTCTCGTCACTGTTTCAGGACCGAACGTTCTTTTCAAGGTCACTAAAGTCTTGGCAGGAACCATTTCTCCAGATTTATTTTTAACATAAATTCCTTCCAAGGAATTAATATCCGTACGATAAGGAATGTCCGCCTGAGCCATTACTCTGTAGTATTTTCCGAATCTGTTGAAATCTGAAACGAAGCTACTTCCGTAATAAATCTGCATGGTTTGCATTAATTCTGTTACAGAAACTCCTAGCTGATTAGCTTTATCCGTATCTACATTGATCGTATATTGTGGATTTCCGGCTGCATAGGTTGTGAAGGCAAATGCAATTTCCGGGCGTTTCATCAATTCACCAATGAACTGTTGAGTTGTTGTTCCCAATTGCTCAAAAGATCCGTTGGTTTTATCCTGAAGCATAAATTCAAAACCGGAAACGTTACCAAATCCCTGAATAGTTGGGAAGTTGAAGAAGAAGGCGTTGGCATCTTTCACCTGGCTTACTTTTCCTGTCAAAGTAGCAGCAATCTGATCAGGATCTTTCATTTCTCCACGTTTATCATAATCTTTAAGTTTGATGAAACCCGCAGAGTAAGGAGAAGCATTGGCATTACTGATGAAGTTCATTCCATCCGCTACCCAAAGGTGATTGGTTGCTTTTTCTCCGTTAATAATTTTATCAATCTGCGCGGTAGCATTATGGGTTCTTTCTAATGAACTTCCCGGAGGAGTATTTACTGCATAAAGTACAAATCCTTGATCTTCCGTTGGAATAAATCCTGAAGGAGCTTTTTTAATCATGAAAATACTTACAGCTGTTATCACAACAAGACCTCCAATGGCTACCCATTTATTTTTAATTAAAAACTTAAGGCTATAAATATATTTTTTAGTCATGTTGTTGAAGCTGGCATTAAATGCATTGAAAAATCTCGCTCCAAAACCTTTTTTATGACCATGTTCACCGTGTTCTCCCTGAGGATCGTTTAGGAATAAGGCACATAATGCTGGGCTTAATGTCAATGCATTTACTGCGGAGATCATAATAGCAATAGCTAATGTAAAGGCAAACTGTCTGTAGAAAACTCCGGCAGGTCCTTGCATGAATCCAACAGGAATAAATACCGCACACATTACCAATGTAATGGAAATAATCGCTCCTGAGATTTCACTCATAGAGTTCATCGTTGCATGTTCTACAGGCATTCCCGTCTGTTCCATTTTGGAATGGACGGCTTCTACTACTACAATCGCATCATCTACTACAATACCGATAGCAAGTACCAAAGCAAATAAAGTAAGCATATTGATACTGAACCCAAATAACTGAAGGAAGAAGAAAGTCCCAATAATCGCTACAGGAACTGCAATGGCTGGAATTAAAGTTGATCTGAAATCCTGAAGGAAAATATACACTACAATAAATACCAAAATGAATGCAATAACCAATGTTTCTACTACCTGATGGATAGAAGCATCAAGGAAATCCTTGGAATTATACATGATAATAGGCTTCACTCCTTTTGGAAGAGAGGTTTCCATTACTTTTACCTGCTTTTCAATCTCAGTAAGGATCTCATTTGCGTTGGAACCTGCAGTTTGAAGGATGGCAAATCCCGCAACCGGTTTTCCGTCTACTCTGTTGGTTGCTGTATAGGTGTAAGAACCGAATTCTACTCTTGCAACATCCTTTAATCTTAAGAATGATCCGTCGCTATTTGCTTTAATGGCGATGCTTTCATAGTCTTCACCTTTATTCAGCTTACCTTTATATTTAAGGATATATTCATAAGTTTCCTTGCTTCCCTGCCCAAGACGTCCTGGAGCAGCTTCAAGGTTGTGGTCTTTAATGGCATTCAAAACTTCCTGTGGAGAAAGATTGTTGGCAGCCAGTCTATCTGGTTTTAGCCAGATTCTCATAGAGTAATCTCTGGTTCCGAAAACCTGCGCCTGTGCAACTCCTGGAATACGCTGAATCTGTGGAATTACGTTGATCTTAAGATAATTCTGTAAGAAAAGCTCATCATATTGTTTTGGATCCTCACTGGATAATCCCATAAACATGATCATACTATTCTGAACTTTCTGTGTGGAAATTCCTGCTTGTACCACTTCCTGAGGAAGCTGGCTCATTGCTTTGGATACACGATTTTGTACGTTTACGGCAGCATTATCAGGATCAGATCCCTGCTTAAAGAAAACGCTCAAGGTCATAGTACCGTCATTACTTGAGTTGGAAGTCATATACGTCATGTTTTCCACACCGTTTACAGCTTCTTCAATAGGTGTTGCTACTGAACGTGCTACTACTTCAGCATTTGCTCCCGGATAAAAAGCCGTTACCTGAACACTCGGCGGAGCAATGTCCGGGAAGAGTGCGATAGGCAAATTAAAGAGAGACAAAGCTCCCAATAATAAGAGTATGATGGAGATGACCGTTGAAAGGACCGGTCTTTCTATAAATTGTTTTAACATAAGAAGTTTATTTTTAATGTTGTCTAAACACTTCTTAATGCACTTAAGTTGATTTAGTTGAAAATAAAATCGATGAATTGATAATGATTCCTAAAACTTAAGGGCTAAAAAGATGAGGTTTAAACTGCTCTTAAATAGTTATTACAAAGGTTTTGCTCTCAATAAACTGTCTGAAGAGATGGCTTTCGGTTTGATGGAAGCGCCGTCTTTCAGGTTTCCGATTCCGGTGTAGACAATCTTTTCTCCAGGTGTAAGTCCTTCAGAAATAAAATAATAACTGTCTGTTTTTCCGGATATTTTGATTGGTTTTCCAGTTACTTTCTGATCTTTACCCATTACATAGACATACGTTTTATCCTGAATTTCAAAAGTTGACTCCTGAGGAATTACCACTGCATTTGAAATCAATTGAGGCATACGAACTCTTCCCGTATTTCCGGTTCTTAATGATCCGTTGGTATTTGGGAAAATGGCACGTACACTGATTGCTCCGGTTGTTTTATCAAACTGTCCGTCTACGATACTCAGTCTTCCTTTTTCAGGATAAGTACTGTTATCAGCAATTACCAAGTCTACCATCGGCATATTTTTAAGTTTTTCTTCTAAAGTAGCTCCCGGATATTTATTCTGGAAAGCAATAAAATCAAGTTCACTTAAAGAGAAATACGCGTAAATTTCACTGATATCCGATAATAAAGTCAAAGGATTAGGATCTGTTCTGGAGATCAGACTTCCTTTTTTGAATGGGATTCTTCCAATATATCCGCTTACAGGTGCTGTAATGGTGGTAAATCCTACATTGATTCTTGCGCTTCCTACAGATGCTCTAGCCTGTGAAGCTGCAGCTACTGCCGCTTCATAATTGGCTTTTGCCGTTTTTAGCTGTACATCGGAAACTACTTTCGCAGCAACCAAAGGCTGAAGCCTGTCAACTTCTACTTTAGCTTTCTGTATATTGGCATTTGCTGCCTGAAGATTAGCCTGAGCCATATTCATCTGCTCGCCATAACTTCTCGAATCTATTTTAAATAAAGGTTGTCCGGCTCTTACATAAGCTCCTTCCTCTACATAAATTCTGTCAAGATATCCATCCACCTGAGATCTGATTTCCACATTGTTTTTTCCTTCCAAAGCAGTTGGGAATTCTTGATAAGTGGTAGCAGGAGAGGTGATAACGGTATAAACCGGAAGTTCAGGAGCTGGCGGTGCGGAATTAGATCCTTCTGCAGCCTTTGTGCAGCTCTGTAAAAGAATTATACTTGAAATAAGTACAATAAACCTTGTTTTTCCAGGTATTTTCATTTTGGTTTAATTTTTTTAATGAAGTGTTAGATTTAAGTAATGTTTCGTTCTAATAAATGCTGTTTTTTTTCCTAACAGTGTTAATGATTTGTTCAAAAAAAATTACAGAATTTTTAATGCTCGATTATGTCGATTGTTTCCATAATTGAAAATTGTTTTAATGTATTTAAGTATATGAAGATGTGAGGTGCAATGTGCGTTAATTTTACTAACAGTGTTAATTTGTAATGAAAAAAAATTCTTTAACAATTAAATGGAGTAGAGTTTTGCATAGCTTATTTTTGTTTTTAAATTATGATTTTAACAATTGAGCTTATTAATTCAATGTTAATTTTCCTAACGGTGTTAATTTTTGATTCAAAAAAATATTACAAAGACTTAATAAAAGATGAAACTGTTTCATCTAAAGTCGATTTATTCATAGTAGAGGGAATATCTGCTGTACGCATCATCATGATAGAGATCATTCCATGCACCGCTGAAAATAGGGCATGAGACATATGACAAGCATTATCCGTATTCGATCCGTTCTTTTCAATAATGTTATAGGTACATTCGTAAATAAGTTCCTGGAATGATGAAAATTCTTTCTTCATCTGTCCTTTTCCACAACATTGCATTCCCAATCCAAACATTAGTTGATAATATTCCTTATTATTAAAAGCAAAGTTCCAATAAGCATCAACAATAGCAAGAAGTTGTTCTTCAGGTGTACTGTGCTTCTGCTGAGCTTTTAATAATTCTATATGTAATTTGTGAAAGCCATCCAATGAAATTTCAAATAAAATAGCTTCCTTATTTTCGAAATAATCATATACCACGGGCGCACTGTACTCAATAGCGTCTGCTATTTTACGTATAGAAAGTGATCCCCAGCCTTCAGATTTAGCCAAAGTGAATGCCGCCTGCAAGATACTTGCACGTATGGATTCTTTTTCTCTTTGACGACGTTCATGTAGACCCATGATATTCTTTTCTAACAGTGTTAGCAAAACTACAAACTTTTGAAGCTATCTTCCAAACCTTATTTTAAATTTAATGAAAAAAGAAGGTTTTAGAAATAAATTGAAAGATGTAAAAACGAGAACTGAAAGCAGATGAGATGCATTGATTTTAAATTATTGTAAAAATTAATAAAGTATATAGCTTTACTCAATAAATATATTGGGTAGAATAAGTTCTGTTTTCCAGCCCCTATCTTCCTTACCATATAACCAAAGAAATTTCTATCTTTGTGAAACTAAAGAAAAAGGATATGAATACTCCATCAAATATGTTGGCATTAGGTACAAAAGCTCCGTTTTTTGAGCTTCCAAACCCGTCAAAAACGAATGAACTTCAGTCTTTGGAAGAGCTGAAAGGAGAAAAAGGAACATTGGTAATCTTTATGTGTAACCATTGTCCGTTTGTTCTTCATGTGATTGATAAGATCAATGAATTATACGAAGATTATAATGATAAAGGAATTGAATTCATTGCGATCAATGCTAATGATATTGAAAAATATCCGGATGATTCTCCAGAAAAAATGATTGAATTCCAAATCGACAGAAGATTTGATTTTCCTTATTTATTCGACGAAAGTCAGGCAGTAGCAAAAGCTTATGATGCAGCTTGTACTCCTGATTTTTATTTCTTTGATGATAAATTGGATCTTGTCTATAGAGGTCAGATGGATGATTCAAGACCTGGAAATAATAAAGATGTTACCGGAGAAGATTTGATTATTGCATTTGAAAACCTTTTAGCTGGAGAAGCTCAGGAAGAAATTCAAAGACCAAGTATGGGATGTAATATTAAATGGAAATAGTTTCGGTTATCGATTCTTATTTATTATAATATATAGCTGTTCTTTTTAGGACAGCTTTTTTTATTTCCCACAGATTATTGCTCAGCCTTTTATCAGTTTTTATTTGCTAATAATGCACGATTTCTTTTTTATTCGTGAATTAGTGGTTATTATAATATTCTCACAGATTTAGGAGATTACGCAGATCTTTTGAGGGTGTATAATTTCATTAGGTTTTATAACACATACATTTGTGAAATCGGCGAGATCTGTGGGGAAATTACACACTCACCTTATTATGAGAATAATTCTTAATAAACTCAGAAGGCGTTTTCCCTGTATATTTTTTAAACATCCTATTGAAATAGGTTACATTATTGAAACCACAAGCATAGCTGCATTCTGAAATCGGTTTATCCTGTGCCATCAGTAAACATGCTTTATTAATTCGGTAACGGTTCACAAATTCTGTGAAGGTAATCTGAGTTGCTTTTTTAAAGAAATTACAAAAGGCAGGTAAAGTCAGATTGGCAAGTTTAGCGACCTCTTCAATATTAATTTCCTTATCATAATGATGTTCTACGTAAGTGAAAATATTCTCAAGACGGGTTTTATTCTTTGAGATAATAGTGTAAGGCATGATTTCCTTATTCAGAAGTTCATAGTCTTCACATTGAGATAATTCGAAAAGAATTTCAAGAAGCAATAAGTATCTTTTATATCCTTCCGATTCAAGCATGAGCTTTAATTTCGGGAGCATTGCTTTTTTTACCTTATGATGAAAATGAATACCATATTTTGAAAGCTCCAGTAAATTTTTAATTGACCGTGCTTCCACTTCCTGTGGAGGAAACTGAAGAATTTCTTCTTTGAACTGAAGTACAATTTCTTCATGCGGATCAATAGAATTTAATCCAAATCCAGAATGAGGAATATTGGAACCAATAAGGACTAGATCTCCATTGGTGTAATTACTTTTATGATAGCCTACATGTCGGGTTCCACTCCCGGAAATCACACAGACCAATTCAATTTCGGGATGATAATGATATTCCCATTTGAATTCTGAAATAGGAGAGTTGTTGTGAATCGTACGGAACGAACTTTTCTCATTGGGAATTACTCTTTCAAAAGTAACTTTCATTTAATTAATCATATTTAATCACTAAAAATACTAAATATATTAATATTGTTCAAATATTGATTTATTGTGTTAAATTATCGTTAACACAAATGCTTCTATCTTAGCCGTCAAGAAATGATCCGAATGAAAAATTTCAACATAAAGGCGGTTTTATTTTTAAACTATTTTGTTTTCGCAATTCTTTTGAATTCTGTGGGAACTGTCATTTTGCAGGTACAGCAGAACTTTGGAATTTCAAAATCATCTGCCAGTATATTGGAAGGATTTAAGGACCTCCCGATTGCTATTTGTTCATTTATTTTGGCTTCATTTCTTCCTAAGATCGGGATCAAAAATTCAATGCTGATTGCTTTATTTCTGGTAAGCGGAATGTGTTTTGTGATGCCGTTTACCAATGAATTTTGGTTCTTCAAATTACTATTTGGAATCGTAGGAGTTTCCTTTGCATTGATCAAAATATCGGTGTTTACTTCTATTGGTTTGGTAACGGATACAGATAAGGAACATTCCAGTTTTATGGGATTTTTGGAAGGATTTTTCATGATTGGGGTGTTAGCAGGAAATCTTTTATTCAGTTTATATATTGATGACCATAATCCGAAATCTACTCACTGGCTGAATGTATATTGGGTATTGGGAGTTCTTTCAACATTATCATTTTTATTCTTATTCTTTTCAAAACTGAATGAAAAAGATGCAAAAAGTGAGAAAACAGATCTATTGGGAGACTTACGAAACAGTGCAAGTTTGTTCAGCTATAAAAAAGTATTATGCTTTTTGTTGTGTGCTTTCCTTTTTGTATTGGTGGAACAAAGCTTCCAAACATGGACTCCTACATTTTATAAAGAAATTTTAAAGGTTCCTACTTCCATGAGTATTCAGGCAGGAGCCGTTTTGGCAGGAGCTTTTGCTTTAGGAAGATTTTTGTCAGGGTTCTTTTCTAAAAAATTCAGTTGGATTTATGTGGTTTCATTTTGTGTAATTGGTTTTACAGTAAGCCTACTTTTAGTGCTTCCACTGACGCATAATATTCATATTGACACCACAACCAATTGGCTGAATGCTCCATTAGTAGTGTATTTGTTTCCATTAATGGGAGGTTTGCTGGCTCCGATTTATCCTAGTATAAATTCTGTCATCCTAGCTTCTATCCCTAAATATTTACATAGTGCAATGTCCGGATTGATCGTAGTTTTTTCTGCAATTGGGGGAACAATAGGTTCTATTATTACGGGCTTTGTCTTTCAGGAATTCAGTGGACAGCAGGCTTTTTATCTGTCTTTGATTCCGCTTTCATTGTTGATTATTTCAGCAATTTTCATGAATAAATTAAAAATTAATCCTAAAAAATAATAATGAATAATCAGCTTTACATCCACGATATCCAAACTCTTTTTGATGATGTTCAGAGATCAGCCATTTTTGAAGATCAGAAAATGATGACTGATGCAGTTCCGTTATTTCCGGTTGCTGAAATCAATGCAAAATATGAACAGGATAAAGGTTCAGAAGGTTTTGATCTGAAAGATTTTGTGATGAATCATTTTGATTTTTTAGGAGCAAAAGTTTCCATCCAAAGAGAAGATCATCTTCCGATCGAAGAACATATTGAAAAACTTTGGGATGAATTGACCCGAACTGCTTATGAAGAAAAAGGAACACTTTTAAAATTACCAAAACCATATATCGTTCCGGGAGGTCGCTTCAATGAGTTTTTCTATTGGGACAGCTATTTTATTATGTTAGGACTACAGGTTTCCGGAAGAGTGGAAATGATGGAGAATATTGTGGAAAACTGTTCTTACCTCATCCAGAATGTAGGTTTTGTTCCTAATGCAAGCAGGACTCATTTTTTAAGCCGATCTCAACCTCCTTATTTTTCTTTGATGCTTGATCTTCTTGCTGATACTAAAAATGATGAAACCATTTATACTCAATATCATGATACTTTAGAAAAAGAGTATGAGTTTTGGATGAATGGAAAAGAAGATGCAGAAGTGGGTTCAGGAGTAAAAAGAGTAGTAAAAACTATTGATGGGGATATTTTGAACAGATATTATGATGCAGAAAATGAGCCTCGTCCTGAAAGCTATTTAATCGATATTGAAGATCAGGAGAATGCTTCAGGTGATGAATTTTACAGAAATATAAGAAGCGCCTGTGAATCCGGTTGGGATTTTTCCAGCAGATGGTTTGCAGACGGACAACATATCCAGACCATTGAAACACTGAATCTTGCTGAAGTAGATCTGAACTGTCTTTTATGGCATTTGGAAACTACATTGGCAAAATCTTCAGCACTTCAGGGGTTGGGAGAAAAAGAAAGTTTTTTTACTGAAAGAGCAGCAAGCCGAAGACAGATGATCAACAAATACTTCTGGGATGAAAAGACAAAGATGTACAAAGATTATCATATCAAAAAAAACACAAATACACCGTCTGAACATATTGCTGCTCTTTACCCTTTGTTTCTAGGAATTGCAGATGTGGAACAGGCAGATGCTGCTGCAAAAGCTATTTCTGATAAATTTTTATACCAGGGCGGACTTGTAACCACGACGAAAAATTCAGGGCAACAATGGGATTTACCTAATGCCTGGGCACCTTACCAATGGCTTGGCTTTAAGGCAATGAAAAATTATGGTTATCATGATTTAGCAGAAAAAATAAAAAATAACTGGTGTTCTAATGTAGAAAGAGTCTACAAAAACACTGGAAAATTAATGGAAAAATACAATGCATTAGATACAGAAACGATAGCAGGAGGCGGGGAATATCCCAATCAGGATGGGTTCGGTTGGACGAATGGAGTGTATTTAAAACTACAACAAAACTGAAACTAACAATAAAAAATAGGGCTATGAAAAAAAAATCAATCTTTTTACTCGCCGCTACAGCTACATTGTACTTCAATAATGCTTATGCACAGGAGACTCCACAAGATTCTGTAAAAGTTTCCTCCATTGATCAGATCGTTATCACAGGAAATTCGAATCCGAAGAAAAAAATAGAATCCAGTACTGCAATTTCAACATTCAGTTCAAAGGAAATACAAAAGCAAAATCCAATCAGTGCGGCAGCTTTATTGCAACGCGTTCCTGGTTTTGCTGTAGAAACTTCAGGTGGTGAAGTTGGAAACAATCTTTTTGCAAGGGGAATTCCTTCTGCCGGAGCTTATGAATTTGTACAGGTTCAGGAAGACGGACTGCCGGTTTTTGAGGATGGGGCACTTCAATTTGCGAATGCCGATAACTTTTTTCGTGTAGATAATTCCGTGAGCAGGTTGGAAGCCTTGAGAGGAGGCTCAGGTTCTATTTATGCCAATAATTCTACGGGAGGTCTTATTAATTTTATAACTAAAGAAGGAACCAATGATTTCAAAGGTACAGCAAAACTTGAAACCAGTACTTATGGTTTAATGCGTACTGACCTTAATGTGGGTGGAGCTTTGGTAAAAGATAAATTATTTTTCAATGTCGGTGGTTTTTACAGAAGTGATGACGGAATCAGAAAAACAGGTTTCAAAGCCAATAATGGCGGGCAAATCAGAATGAATCTGAAATATGTCTTTGATAAAGGATATGCTAAGGTTTACTATAAAAAACTAGACGATAGAAATACATTCTTCCTTCCGATTCCTTTAACGCAGGATGGCGAAAAATTAAAAGGATTCCAAGGCTTTGATCCAAATTATGGAACCTACAGCTACAGAGCCATCAGCCAGTTGAATATCCCACAGGCAGGAGGTGGATTTTTCAGCAGAAATCTTGAAGACGGAATCCATCCGAAAGTAGATGTATTGGGAGCTGAGTTTAAATATGATCTGGGTGGTAATTTCACTGTTTTAAATAAAACGAGATACACCAATATTAATATGAACTACACTGGAATCTTTCCTGCTGGAGCACCAAAAACGGCTTCTGATTTTGCAACTAAACCAATAGATGAAGGAGGAATGGGAATGACCAGTTATCAATATTCATTGGTAAGCAGTGGAGCAGTGGTTGATCCTCAATTTGTACAAAAACTTGGTTTCTGGGCTATCGATAAGCAGATGAATAACTTTGTGAATGACTTACAGTTCAATTATAAATTTGATAAAGGAAATGTGACGGCTGGCTTTTATAAATCAAACTGGAAATCTCATCAATACTGGAACTGGAGTAACATTCTGACAACAGCTACGGATAGACCTGAACTCTTGAATTTAGTGGATCCATCCCTCAGCTCAAGCAGTGTAGGCTATTCTAAAACGTATAACGGAGTTACCGATATGTCTACTTTACTTAGAGATTCGCAGATTCAGGGAAGTTTGAATGACCTTTATTTAAACTTGGATTATAACGTAACCGATGCTTTAAGTTTTAATGGAGGAATCCGATACAGCCGCGATTTTTACAAAGGATATAAAGTGAATACTACAACAGCTAATCTTAATAATTCAGGATTAACAGTAGACGGGACTCATGGTTTTGATACCACAACAGCAGACGATCATATGAATGTGCTGGGAAATCAGTTTACATATTGGTATTACGACATCAATAAAGTTTCCTATACTCTTGCTTCCAATTATAAGATCAATCGTGAAAATGCAGTATACGCGCGTTTCTCTCATGGTTTCAGATCTCCGAATGAAGAAGCATACTATAATAATATAGGAAATCTGGATGCAGTAAAACCTGTACAGACTAATCAATTGGAAGTAGGATATAAATACTATTCCCGTACTTTTGATATTGCGGTGATCCCTTTTTATTCAGCACTGAAGAATCTTTCATTTACCGATGTTTATTCAGACGGAACTTCTGAGAATAAATTTGCCAATACGACCAATCTTGGGGTAGAAATTGAAGGTTTTGCAAGATTGTTCAATAATGTTTTTGAGATAACATTCAACGGAACTATTCAAAATCCGAAATACAAAGACTTTACAGGAAGAAATGCTGACGGTTCTACTTTTAATTATGATGGGAATGTTGTAAGAAGAATTCCTAAGTTCTATTTTAATATTTCTCCCGCTGTGAATATCACAAAAGACTGGAGAGCTTATATAAGCATGAATTATTATGGTAAGCGTTTCCAGAATGAAGGGAATACGGAAGATAATATTCTGCCATCATTCACGGAGTTTGGAGCGGGAATGTCTTATCAGCTTGGCAAAATACGTTTTGCTGTAGATGGAACCAATATTTTCAATACGATTGGAATTACAGAAGGTGATCCAAGATCTCAGACTGTGTCAGGAACCAATGTAAGAATGGCAAGACCTATTATGGGAGCCGCCGCAAGGGCCTCAATTACTTTAGACTTTTAAACTCTATTTTTTTATAAATGCAAAACCGCCAGAACTTAGTTCTGACGGTTTTTTTATTTTATTTTTATTTCTCTCGAGGATAACGTTGATTTTTCTTAAACACAAACAACACTAATCTTCACACAAATAACCACAAACATCTGTGTCAATCTGCGTAATCTGTGGGAAATAAAATTAATCCATTCGCAGAATATGTAAAACGCGTACACTCTAAAACTTAATCTTCGTCTATTTAAAAAAAGGATTATATTGCTTCTCAAACCCAATTGACGTCGGATTTCCATGACCGGAAAATACTTGTGTATCAGGATCAAGCACAAAAAGTTTTGTTTTAATACCGTCAATCAATTGTTCATAATTTCCTTTATAAAGATCTGTTCTTCCGATACTTCCTTCAAAAAGAACATCACCGGAGATCATGAATTTCTGATTTTCATTGTGATATACAACGCTTCCCGGAGAATGTCCCGGAACATGATAAATATTGAACTTTTCACCATCCAGCTCCAGTTCTTCACCTTCATTGATATATATGGTATCTACTTTTACCGGTTCCACAGGAAAACCGAATCTCATTCCGCTAGCCTGAAGCATATCTAAAACTTCCTGATCTTCCTTATGCAGATAAACAGGTACTTTAAAAGTATCAAAAGCCCACTGAAGTCCTAAAACATGATCAATGTGTGCATGGGTTAAAAGAATTTTCTCAATTTTAAGTCCTTTTTCTTTGATGAATTGATCAATGGCATTCGTTTCCTGCTCACTCTTATTTCCCGGATCAATTAACCAGGCATTTTTATTTTCGTTGTAAAGAACATACGTGTTTTCGCTTGCAAAGTTGAATACGAAACCTTGAATCTGAAGCATAAGCTGATTATTTTTTATTCAAAAATACGATATTATTAAGAAAATGGCTATTTTTCGTTATCTTCGTCATAATGAAAACTTTGCGAATACTCTTACTTTCCCTGGGTGGACTGGTTTATGGACAAAATATCCAAAGTATCCAGCTGTTCAACCCACAGACGAATGATGAAACTCCGGTAATTAAATTCGGTGAACAATTGGTTTTAAGTTTTGATGATCTTACCAATGGCAGCGAAATTTATAGATATACCATTAAACATTACGACAGAAACTGGAATGACGATAATCTCTTCTTTACAGAATTTGCCACCGGAAATCTGAACGGGCTTCTGGATAAGTTTCAGTATTCATTCAATACACTTCAGGCTTATACACACTATAAACTGACTTTTCCTAATGATAATATGAAACCCAAAATCTCAGGAAATTATGAACTGATTGTTTATAAAGATTCTGCAGACAGACCTCTTTTCAAAAGACGTTTTTATTTAGTAGAAGATATGGCATCTTTGGGGTTAAATATTTCAAGAATTGCAGATGCAAAAAGACCTAATATCAACCAAAGGGTAGAAGTAAAAGCTACTCCAAAAGCAGGTGATCTTTCGTCGAATGTAAATTCTATGAGTATGAATGTGATGCAGAATAATAATCCTAATATGGTTATTTCTAATCTTAAACCAAGTACGGTTTTAGGAAATCAGTTACTTTTCCAGCAGATGAATCTTGCTTTTCCGGGAGACAATGAATTTTATTATTTCGATAATAAAAATATGACGATTGCAGCAGATATGGTTCGCGCTGTAGAGGTAAAAGATGATATTAATCATACTTATCTGCATCCGGTATGGGCATTTCCATTGAATTACCAATATCAACCCGATGTAAATGGTGCATGGTATTACAGAAGAAATGACCTGGGAAGAGAAAGAGATGCTGAAAGAGAAGCTGATTACTCATGGGTATATTTCTATCTGGAATCTGATCCTGTAGATAAGGATATTTATATCTTGGGAGGTTTCAATGGATTTCAGCCAAGCAAAGAAAATCAGATGCAATATGATGCAGCAGGCAAACAGTATGTTGCTAAAATATTTATGAAGCAAGGTTTCTATAACTACATATTAGCTACAAAGCAGGGAGACGGACCTCTTGACTTTGGTGAAGTGAACGGTAACTTCTGGCAGACGGAAAACCTTTATCAGGCATTTTTATATTATGCTCCTTTTGGAAGGAACTATGATGGGCTAATGGGATATGGAGAATTCAGAACTCCTGTGAGAAGATAACAATGTTAAAAACTTAATGATACAATTTAAGGCTGTCTTTACTGAAGATAGCCTTTATTTTTTTACAAAAGATATAAATTTTCACGAATTATATTCACTATAATATGAAACATAATGAAAATAATAATTCACAAAAAGTTGATTTTTATTAAATTTTTCAATTAAAAATATTTATAATAATAAAATTATTTTTAAATATTTCGCTTCTTTTTAAAATCATTATTGTGATTTGTTTATTGATTTATAATATCAATTGAATTTTAATCATTAGTATAGTGTTTTTGTAGAGAAAAGTTTATACATTCGTCATCACACTTAACAAATATTTTTATGAAAACAAAATTTATCTTGGCAGTAAGCGTTGCTGCATGCTCATTTGTTTTTGGGCAAAACACACCATCAAAACTAATTCCTGGAAAAAGCGGTTTACACGCAGAATTTATGAGATTTGATAAAAACGGACCTGAATTTAAAGGAAGTCCGGTTTTATTTGATGAAACATCACAAAGACTTTCTCCCGGACAATCGCGTAAATTAGGTAATGAGGTTGATCAGCTAGGGTTTGAAACTCATAGATTTCAACAAACTGTTAATGATATTCCGGTAGAGTATGGAATGATGGCTGTACAGACCAAAAACGGTAAAATTGTAGGGCAAACAGGAAAATGGATGCTGAATGTTCCCAAAGCTGTTGAGAGAAAAGCAAATCTTTCAGAAGAGATCGCTTTACAAAGTGCTCTATCATTTGTAGGAGCAGAATCTTATAAATGGCAAAATAAAGATGAAGAGGAGTTCATTAAAAAAGAAACCAATGATGCCAGCGCAAGTTTCGCTCCAAAAGGGGAATTGGTTTATTATTCAGATCCTACTGATGAAAAACTGAATGATCTGAGATTAGCTTATAAATTCGATATTTATTCAGAAAAACCATTGAGCAGACAATATGTTTTTGTAGATGCAAAAAATGGAAAAGTACTGGGAGTAGATGCTATCATTCATGATGTGAATGCTCCGGGAACAGCTACAACGGCTTACAGCGGAAATAGAAATATTGTTACCGATTCCTATAATGGGAGCTATAGACTAAGAGAAACAGGAAGAAACGGAGGAACTCCTGTAGAAACTTATAATTTAAAGAAAGGGACCAGCTATTCAGCAGCTGTAGACTTTACAGATACAGATAATGTTTGGAATAATGTAAATACCAACAAAGATCAATACGCTACTGACGCACATTGGGGAGCAGAAATGACCGTGGATTATCTTTATACAAAATTCGGAAGAAAGAGTATTGATAACAACCATTTTGCAATCAAATCATATGTTCACTATTCTACCAATTACTTTAATGCCTTCTGGGACGGTTCAAGAATGACCTATGGAGATGGAAGTTCTTCAACGAACGGAGGAAAACCGTTGACAGCTATTGATGTTTGCGGACACGAAATTGCCCACGGAATGACTTCAAAAACAGCTAATCTTGTCTACCAAAGAGAATCAGGAGCATTGAATGAAGGCTTCTCCGATATCTTCGGAAACTCTATAGAACGTTGGGCAAGACCTACACAGGCAAGCTGGACGTTAGGAGAAGATTTCAGTTATGTCATCAGAGATATGGCGAATCCTAATGCTTATGGACAACCGGATACTTATTTGGGAACCTATTGGAAAGCGACTACCACTTCTGGATGTGCAAGTCCTAGCCAGGCTAATGACTATTGTGGCGTTCATACCAATTCAGGAGTTTTAAATTTCTGGTATTACTTATTGGTAACAGGAGGATCTGGTACTAATGATAAAGGTTTCGCTTATAATGTTTCAGGAATCGGATTGGATAAAGCAGCAGCAATTGCTTACAGAACATTAACAACTTATCTGATTTCAACATCTACTTATGCCAATGCAAGAACATACTCTTTACAAGCGGCTGCAGATCTTTACGGAGCAGGAAGTAATGAAGTAACGCAGGTGACCAATGCCTGGAATGCTGTAGGTGTTGGTGGAGGTACTTCTCCATCAGGACTTGTTGCATCGGCAAATAATGCATCTCTATTTACTATCAGCCCGAATCCGGCAACAGATATGTTTACTATAGCATTTGAAAGTAAGGAAGGAAAAGGAACTGTAGAACTGACCAGTCTGACAGGAAAAAGAGAAATTTCTGAAAAAGTAACCTTAACAGACGGTGTAAATAAACTGAACATAAAACTTCCATCTAATATGCTTCCGGGAGTTTATATTGTAACAGTAAACGGGCAGAAAGCAGGAAACTTAATCAAAAAATAACAATCTTAATATATTTCAAGAGAAAGCCCACAGAAAATTTTCTGTGGGCTTTTTATATTTTATAAGTAAATGATTATACTAAATAAAAATCATTCAGTTTCTCTTCGCAAAGTGTTTTTACCACCTCTATCCATCGGTCTTCATCGTTCAGGCAAGGAATATAATGGAAATTTTCTCCACCTCCATGCATGAACTGTTCTTTACCTTCCACAGAAATTTCTTCCAATGTTTCAAGACAGTCTGAAACGAATGCCGGACACACAATAGCTAAGTTTTTCACTCCTTTTTTGCCAATTGTTTCCAACGTTTCGTCCGTATAAGGCTCAATCCATTTATCTTTTCCTAATCTTGACTGGAAAGAGATAATCGTTTTTTCCTTTGGAAGTCCCATTTTAGCAATGACAGCTTCAGTTGTTTTATAACACTGATGTCTGTAGCAATATGCATTGTGTGTATCCACCTGGCTGTTGATACAGTTGGCATCATCAATTTTACAGGTCTTGGAAGGATCTGTTTTATAGATATGTCTTTCCGGAACTCCATGATAAGAAAACTGTAAAGCATCAAAATTTTCAGGAAGCTTTTCCTTAATACTTTCAGCCAGACAGTTGATGTAAATATCCCTGTTATAAAACGGCTGAATATAATTGATCTTTATATTTGGAAACTTTTTCTTTCTTACTTCTTCAGCCTTTTCGATAACGGTTTCCGTAGTACTCATTGCATATTGAGGGTACAAAGGGAATAGAACGATCTCAGAAATTCCCTGATCTACCAATTTTTGAATTCCGGTTTCAATACTAGGTTCAGCATATCTCATCCCGATTTCCACAGGTACATCCACTACTTTCTGAAGCTTTTTCTGAATTCTTTCCGTAATGAAAATCAAAGGAGAACCTTCATCCGTCCATACCGTTTTATAAGCTTCGGCAGATTTGGCAGGTCTTGTTTTTAAAATAACACCCTGAACAAGAAGAGCTCTGAAGATCCATCGGTAATCAATTACCCTTTCATCCATCAAAAATTCATCAAGATAATCTTTTACATCATTTACAGCCGTAGATTTTGGCGATCCAAGATTGACTAATAAAATTCCTTTTTTACTCAACATTTTTTATTTTAATGATGAAACAGACTTTTCAAAATCTGTTACCAATTGTAATACTTTAGCAAAGGTATTGTTTTCAACTGAGCCGTCAGACTCAAGTTTACCCTTTATTCCCTTTATTAACAGCTGATGTTTATCATCTGTTTTGGCTCCGAGAGTATTTAATAACAATAATAATTCTTCATGACCTTTTTCTCCGCTGGCAGAACCTGTGATACATGCAACAGGTTTTTCTGAAAATACATTGGTGGAAACACACCATTCCAGTAAGTTTTTTAATCTGCTGGGAATACTGAAAATATATTCCGGGGTAGAAAATATAACTCCTGATGAATTCTCAATATATTTCCTGATCTTCACTATTTCGTCCGGCGTATCAACATCTGTTAATGATGTATCAAAATGGGGAAGAATAGAAAGATCATCATACATCTGAAAAAGAATATCAGGATTTTTATCCAATACCTGTTCCATCAGTTTTTGATTGCTGGAATTCTTTGTTGCACTTCCGATAATGACCAGAATTTTTTTGCGAGCGGTCATGAAGTAAATGTTATCCGTTTACTGCTTCCACTCTTTCTACAAGATCCGGAACGAATTGCTTCAGGATATTTTCAATACCGTTTTTCAAAGTAGCAGTAGAACTCGGACATCCTGAACATGCTCCCTGTAAAAGCATTTTAGCCGTTTTGCTGGATTGATCATATTCCATTAAAGAAATTTTTCCACCATCATTTTCTACAGCAGGTGCTACATATTCATTTAAAATATCAGAAATTTTTTGCTCATCTTCGGTGTAATCTCTGTTAAGAATTTTTTCTACAGGATTTTCGTGTTTGTGAGGCTCTATTTTTGAAATTTCCCCTCCGTTTTGAAGATAATCAGCGATAAGAGCACGAACTGTAATCATTACCTCATGCCATTCTACAGAATGATTTTTGGTAACAGCTACGAAATTATCCGAAATGAAAACTTCAGTTGCAAAATCAAATTCATTAAAAATAGCCTCTGCCAAAGGAACATCAGCAGCAGCTTCTTTTGATTTTACTTCCACAAAACCTTCCATAAGCAGTTTGCTGGAAACAAACTTCATTACATTCGGGTTAGGGGTCATTTCAGAATAAATCTGATACATTTCTTTCTTCTTCTGAAGATAAATTCTCGGATTTGCCAATAATTCATCCTCAATTACATTTTTCAGACTTTCAGCTACGTGTTCCCATTCGATGGTATCCTGTTTTGCCACAGCTACAAAATTAGCCGTAATGAAAACTCTTTCCACAAACGGATAATTGAAAAGTTCCTGTGCTAAAGGAATTTCTGAAATATCTGAATTTCTGTCCAGCTCTAAAGACCCCGGAATCAAGTTGTAGTCTGCTACAAATTTCATCACTTTTGGGTTTTCAGTTGGTTCTATAAGTACGGTACGCATTTTTTCGTTAAATTTGAGATACAAAAATACGCATTAGAAGTTAGAAGCTGGAAATTGAGAGTTAGATTTTTGCTATCGCTTTAATTTAGAAGTTATATACCGGAATTAAAATGGTAGTAAATCTTATTTTCAAATAGCTCATTTTCAAATTTTCAAATTAAAACTATGGCACTTATTAAAGAACTTTTAGGGAAAATACCACAGATCGGAGAGAATACGTTTTTAGCTGAAACAGCTACTATTATTGGAGATGTTACCATGGGAAAAGACTGTAGTGTATGGTATAATGCAGTGATCAGAGGAGATGTTCACTATATTAAAATGGGAGACAAAGTAAATGTTCAGGATAATGCAATGCTGCATTGTACTTATCAGAAACACCCTTTGAATATAGGAAATAACGTTTCTATCGGACATAACGCAATTGTGCACGGATGTACAATTAAAGATAATGTACTGATCGGAATGGGAGCAATTGTGATGGATGACTGTCTGGTTGAAGAAAATTCAATTGTAGGAGCAGGATCTGTAGTTACTCAAGGAACACATATTAAATCCGGGGAAGTCTGGGGTGGAGTTCCTGCTAAAAAAATTAAAGATATCAATGCACAGTTATTGGAAGGCGAGGTGAACAGAATTGCAGATAACTATGTAAAATATTCATCATGGTATAAAGAAAATGTAAAAGACTACGAATTGTAAATTTTCTTTAACTTTAATATGAAACAACAAAAGCTCTGTCTTCTGACAGAGCTTTGTATATCAAGTCTTAGTATTGATTTGATATAGAACCTTTGCTTTATTTTTAATTATTGTCCGGAGTGATAAGTCTTGCTTCCTCCTTGATGCATTTAATAGAAGTAGGAGGTGTTATCATCACGCAATCTGATACGATATTATATTTTTCATTAAAAACCCTCACTTTATCAGTATATTCATTGATCCTCGGAAGAATAGAAGCTTCTATTTTCTTTGGATATGCAATGTATTGTTGAGGTCCGCCACAAGATTTTACACCCATTGCTGCAAAAGTCCATTCGCTGGCATTCTTACATTTTTCTCCAGTAGCTTCGGATTCAATGGATGCTTTTAATCTATCTAACTGAGCCTGATCATATTTCTGACTGTCTTCATCTGCCGGTCTATCGGTAATATCAATAGGAAGATTAGTGTTAAGATGCTTCGAAGTATTACAGGAAACCAACATTAAAGTAGTACATAATACTATTACAGGAATAGATAGTAAATTTTTTTTCACAATAGACTTTTTTCTTTTTAAGAATTTTCAAAACTTATGCCAAGGTAAGAAATTCAAATTCATTTCCGTATTTTTGACAACGATGAACAATCATTTTTTTGACTTAATAGAGTATACGAACAGAAGTGTTTTCTTAACCGGGAAAGCGGGAACAGGGAAAACCACATTTCTTAACGATTTTGTAAGACGAACAAAGAAAAAGCATATTGTAATTGCTCCTACAGGAATTGCAGCGATTAATGCAGGTGGTGTGACCATTCATTCCATGTTCGGATTACCACTAAGAACCTTTTTGCCAACCACAGAAAGGATAGATACCAGTTTGGCAAATAATATTGCCGATCTGATGCCCCATTTCAAATATAGAAAAGATAAACTTAAGCTTTTAAGAGAGGTTGAGATCATTATTATTGATGAGGTTTCCATGTTGCGGGCTGATGTTCTGGATATGATGGATTTTTCTTTGAGATTTATCAGAAGGAATAATCAAAGATTTGGAGGAGTACAGATGCTTTTCATTGGAGACTTGTTTCAGCTTCCACCTGTGGTAAGAGATGAGCATATCCTGAAAATGTATTATGATTCACCATTCTTCTTTGATAGTCATGCAATTAAAGATATTCCGATTGTTACCATCGAGCTGACGAAAGTTTACAGGCAGTCTGATCAGGAATTTTTGGAAATATTAAATGCAATTCGTGATGGAGATGTAGCCAATATTGATTTTGACCATCTTAATAAAAGATACGATCCCAATTTTGATATGGGTAAAGAATCTTACGTCTATCTGTGTTCTCACAATAAAATGGCGGATGAAATAAACCAGGAGAAATTAACAGAGATAAAAGTTGATGCTCAAACTTACGAAGCTAAACTGGTAGGTGATTTTAAAGAAAATCAATTTCCGAATGAGCAGTTTTTAGAATTGAAAATAGGCGCTCAGATCATGTTTATTCGAAATGATATTTCCGGAGAAAAGAAATATTTCAATGGAAAGCTGGGAGAAATCATTGGGTTGGATGAAAATGAAATTCGTGTTGTTCTGGACGAAAGTGAAAGAGAAATCACTGTAAAAAGAGAAACCTGGGAACAGAAAAAATATTTCCTTGATACCGATAAAACGATTAAAGAAGAAGTTTTAGGAAGTTTTGAGCAGTTTCCTATAAAACTTGCCTGGGCAGTTACCATTCATAAAAGTCAAGGACTTACTTTTGATAAAGTGATCATTGATGCAGGGAAAAGTTTTACAGCAGGGCAGGTCTATGTAGCATTGTCACGTTGTAGAACCCTGGAAGGTATTGTTTTAAAATCTAAAATCACACCTGAAGTTATTTTTAAAGATAACAGAATTCTGCATTTCCATAGTGATACGGTTGCCAATGATAATGTAGAAGCTATTCTGAATCAGGAGAAGTACGATTACAGTATCAGAAAAGTTCTTCGTACTGTTGATTGTATATGGTTTTTAAAAGAAGTGGAAGAGTGGAACAAGCTTTCCATCACTACCAAAAATATAGATCACGTTAAAGCTAATCAGCTTTATCTGCAATTGAAGCATGAAGCTACCAATCTTGGAAAAATCTTTGAAAAGTTGGAACGTATCATTTTTCAGAAGGTCAACAATTTTATTGCACAAAAAGAAGAATGGACTGAGATTGAAAGTAAATCCAAAGGAGCTGTAAATTTCTTTTTTACCGAAACCAGAAACAAAATTTTCGATCCTTTAAAAGAATTTTATGCAGAAATAAAAGGAGCAAAAGGACTGAAACAATACAATGAAGAAGTTAAAAGCTGGCTGGAAGATATTGAAGAATACCTGAATAACTTAAAAGACATTCATCTTTTGGAAACCAGACTTCTGGATGAGAAGAATGATAAAGAAGTAAGCATGAAGATTGTTAAAGTGCCATCACAAGTACTGACATTCCAGTTATTTGAAGAGGGGAAAACCATCGGTGAGATTGCACTAGAAAGAGGTCTGGTAAAAGAAACGGTAATCGGACATCTTGCCAAGTTTGCAGAGCAGGGATTGCTGGATATTTCAAGAGTTATTACTTCAGATAAGATCAAAGCTTTTGAAACTGAATTTTATAAAAATCCACACGAAACATTAACAGAGTGGAAGAATGCATTACCTAATGATTTTGAATTTAATGAGATCCGAATTTTGATCAATCATTATAACTATAAAAAGGAAAAGAACTCATAAAGTTCTTTTCCTTTTTTTTTGTATCAAACTTAAAAACTAAGGATACATTGCATTGATTGTGTTAATATCTCCCGTTGTAAAGCCGGTTCTGTTATAAGTGAAATTTGTATTGTCAGCTCTTTTAATAGTAGGTAATCCGTTTTTAGAATAAGACGTTGGCCAGTACATCATCACAGAATTGATATTAAAAGGACCTATATCTGTTCCTGAATTGTACTTGTTGAAATTATATCCCTGTCCATCCTGAATATTATTCCATTGGATACTCACATACTGATCTCTGTCTTGTCTGGAATGCTCATGATAAAGACCCACGGTGTGCCCCATTTCATGGATTACTGATCCCACAGAAATATATTGATCCAGAGAAATAGTCTGTTTTCCTCCCTGATATCCGATGTGAGCCCAACCATCTGATCCGTTTGAACTTCCGAAAATAAATTCTACATAATTAGATTGATTGGTACGCTGAACCCAACGCGCATTCGTTTTAGAATTGTATTCACTAACCGCAGTATTTATTTTATTGACATTAATGGAACCCATATTACCGGCAATGGTATAGTAAATAGTACGATTTGGCCATCTTGAATAGGTAGCACCACCTCTGTTAGATGCACCACCTTCAGTCAGTTGTTGGTCCGAAAGAACCATATCTCCCTCGAAGAAATTCAGCCCGTTCTTTCTTTCGTAAGTAATTTCCTGACCTCCAAGCTGACCTTTTCTCAGGTTTTCAACATTTGCTGCTGTGGTTTGGGCTTCTGTTGCCAGCTCCTCACTATTTTTATTACAGGATGTAAATGTTGCAGCAACAATAATACTCATAAAAACGGTTCTTTTTGTCAATAATTTTTGAAAAGACAAGTCATAAGATTTTCTGTTCATAATAAAGATTTTTTCAAATTGTTATTACGAATATAAATAATATTTCTCTTAATATTGAATTATTTTGTTAAAATGTTAATATTATTCATTGATAGATTGTAAAAGTACAAGCCTTGATGTTGATGTAAAATTTTAATTAAAAAATTATATAGTCAAAATCAAATTAATAAAAATTCAATTCCAATAGTTTTTCCCTGAAGTCATCCATAGATCCTATTAATTACAAAAAGTAACTAATGAAGTTCAGATGTCTTACATTTGTATGGTTTTAAATCCAATTTAAAAAAAGGAGATTCAATATCACCTTTAGAAAATTTACTCAATATGAAAAATTTTGAAATTTCTGTTTTAGACCTTGCCCCGGTAAAGCAGGGAAAAAGCATTCATGATACTTTTCAGGATAGCTTATCTTTAGCCAATCACACTGAAAATTTAGACTATAAAAGATTCTGGCTGGCTGAGCATCATAATATGGAAAGCATTGCCAGTTCTGCAACCTCTGTTTTGATAGGGTTTATTGCTAACGGAACAAAAAAAATCAGAGTAGGATCGGGAGGAATTATGCTTCCGAATCATAGCTCCTTAATTATTGCAGAACAATTCGGTACGTTGGAATCTCTTTTCCCAGGAAGAATTGATCTTGGGGTAGGTAGAGCACCTGGAACTGATGGGCTGACGGCTCAGGCATTAGGAAGAAATCCGGCTATGATCAATGAACAGTTTCCAAGACAGATTCTTGAACTTCAAAGGTATTTTTCTAAAGAAAACTCCGATGCTATGGTTCGTGCTATTCCCGGAGAAGGATTAGATGTCCCGATTTATATCTTAGGATCAAGTACAGACAGTGCATGGCTTGCGGCTGAACTCGGCTTACCATATGCTTTTGCAGGACATTTTGCCCCTGAACAGATGGAGATGGCTTTTAAAATTTACAGAGAACATTTTGAACCTTCAAAATATCTGGACAAACCTTATATTATTGCCTGTGTCAATGGAGTTGCAGCGGATACCTCAGAAGAAGCTCATAAAATTTCCACAACATTATTTCAGGCATTCATCAATATTATAAGAAACGACAGAAAGCCTTTTGCACCACCTGTAGATGATATGGATGAGATCTGGTCACCTATGGAGAAGTCAATGGTTTTACAGAAATTAAGACATACTTTTATTGGTGATCAGGAGGAGATTCAGGAGAAACTTAAAGATTTCCAAAACAGATTCAATGTGGATGAGCTGATGATCAATTCTCATATTTACGATCATCAGAAAAGATTAAGATCTTACGAGATCATCAGAGAAGCAGTGAACTCCTTATCCAAAGCGTAATAAACCATTCATATAAATTGGCAGATGCTTATTTTTATGAGTATCTTTGCACACAAATAAAAAGTAAAAATGTCTGATATTAAATTAAATACTATTCCAGAGGCAATTGAAGACCTTAGAAATGGGAAAATAATCATAGTAGTAGATGATGAAGACAGAGAGAATGAAGGAGATTTTCTTTGCGCAGCAGAACTTACAACACCAGAAATTATCAACTTTATGGCGCTTCACGGAAGAGGACTTATCTGTATGCCGCTTCCAGAAAAAAGATGTGATGAGCTAGGACTTGAGGTGATGGTAAGCAGAAGCAGCGATCCTAAAGAAACTGCTTTTACAGTATCGGTTGACCTTTTAGGAAACGGAACTTCTACAGGTATTTCTGCCGGAGACAGAGCAAAAACAATTTTAGCTTTAATGGACGAAAAATCCAAGCCTACAGACTTCATGAGACCTGGACACATTTTCCCGCTTCGTGCAAGAAAAGGAGGAGTATTGAAAAGAGCAGGACATACGGAAGCAGCAATTGATCTTACTCATTTAGCAGGATTAAAAGAAGGCGGTGTTATTTGTGAAATTATGAACGAAGATGGAACAATGTCTCGTTTACCTGAGCTTCATGCTTTTGCTCAAAAACATGATATGAAGATCGTTTCTATTGAAGACCTGATCCACTATCAGCTTAAAAAAGGAAACCTTGTAGAAAGACTTGAAGAGAAAAAAGTGAAAACGCATTACGGTGAGTTTGATTTTTATGCTTTCAGAGAGACTTCTAACGATCAGATCCACTTTGCATTGACAAAAGGAGCATGGACGGTAGATGAACCTGTTTTAGTAAGAGTACAGTCTTCAGATTCATACTTCGATGTATTGACAAGATTAAATAACGGTGAAAAACCTTTATTAGAAAAAGTAACAGGAATGGTGAACGAAGCTGGAAAAGGAGCTATCATTTTCATCAATAACGTTTCAAATTCTGAAAATACATTAAGAAAACTTCAGCAGTTCCTGAATTATCAGGACGGGCAGGAGCAACATCCTACTTTAGCGTACAACTACAGAGATTATGGTATTGGAACGCAGATATTAAAGAATTTAGGAATCAATAAGTTTAAAGTAATCACTCAAAACCCTAGTATCAAACCTCAGGTTGGAGGCTATGATGTAGAAGTTACTGAGTTGGTACAACTATAATAAAATGAAAGGTTAATAGTGAAATTGCTTAGCAATAAAGCATTATTATTGTTCATTATGATAAAAATGACTTGAAATATTTCAAGTCATTTTTTTTGTTTAATTAATATTTCTATAAATATCGGCTATTTTATATTTAAAATATTGTGTATTTTATTTTAATTAATTGATTTATAGTTGTTTTTGATGAGATTCTGTTTTTTATTTTAAATTAGGTAGTAATAATATTTAACAATAAATTAATATGAAAAAAGAAGTTTTTCAATGGGTAATGAACTTTTTAGACAAATTATTTTTAATGTCTACCAATAAAAAAGAGAAAGAAACTGATTATAATAATAAGCTGTTTACGATGATTAAAGAACATGATCTTCCTGAGCCATTTAAGAATCTAGTCGTCGAAGGTCAGCTAATGCTTGTAACAGGAAAGAATGTGACAGTAAACTTTGCGATGAAGATTCAGGAATTTAAAAATAGATTAGGTGGTAATGTAACAGATAAACAATTATATAGAATCACCAATTTTTTAAAAGAAGATGAAGAAGGTAAACTGTATGTTGCCGTTAGTAAAAGCCAAGAAATTTTTATTAAAAGCTATCTTATTTTTATGATTGGAATGATGTTTTTTGGACTTATATTATTTTCTTATTTTGCTGATTATATTAAAAATTTAAATGGATTTCTTTTGTATTTTTTACTAGTTTGTATCTATTACGGAGGTTGTTTTCTATTTTTAAATATCATGGGAAATGAGTTGATAGCCCTAGCTATAAAAAGAAAACAGAATAGATAGAATAAAATTAAAGAACAATACAAGGTTTGGATTTTTCTAAACCTTTTTTTATTTTTAAATCATGACAGAGTCTTTAAAAAAACACATTAGAGAATATATTGATATTTCAGATGAAAAGCTTGAGAAATATTGCAATGCTTTTCAGTATCGGAAATTAAAGAAAAAAGAATTTCTTTTAAAGGAGGGAAATATCTGTGAATTTGAAGGGTTTGTAGTGAGTGGATGTTTTAAAATTTTCCATACTGATCGAAATGCCGGTGAGCAAATAGTTTATTTCGGTATCGAAAATTGGTGGATTTCTGATATTGACAGTTTCATTAATAAGATACCTTCAAAACTTAATATTCAAGCGCTGGAAGACAGTGAAATTCTTTTGATTGCAAGAGAAGATAAGGAAAAAATCTATGATGAAATGCCGGAAATTGAAAGATTGATGAGAGTGAAGTTTCAAATGTGGATTATAGCATTACAACGTAGAATTATTGATAATTTAAGCAAACTTTCAGAGGAGCGTTATACAGAATTTTTACAGGATTACCCACAGATAGCTCATCGTCTAAGTAATATTCAGATAGCTGCTTATTTAGGTGTGACTCCTGAGTTTATTAGTAGAATACGAAGGAAAATTGTTAATAAAAGCTAAGAAAATTTAAGCATAAAAAATCCCAAAAGTATTGAAAGCTTTTGGGATTGCATATGTTGATGTATTAATCGTCTTTTAAAGAAATGTCTTCGAAGTTTCGGAAACCATTCAGGAAATCTTTCACCATCATTCTCTTTTTGCCTTCTAACTGAAGTTCCAAAGGATAATAAATTCCGTCTTCCGTATAGATTTTGAATTCATGTTTTGAAATTTCAAGCGTTGAAGAATATTTTCCGTGATCGGAAAGTTCAAATCTACCATTGAATATTTTCAATCCTTTCTCTTCATCTTCGATTTTTAAAGTTGTGAAAGCAGCCGGATAAGGCGACATTCCAAGGATAAACTGATGAACTGTTTTTGAAGGAGCATCCCAATTGATTTTGGTATCTTCTTTGAAAATTTTATATGCATTTTTAGGATTTTCAACCTGTGGTTGGGGTTTTTCTTCGATGGCATTTTCAGCTAATCCATCCAATGTTTTTACAACTAATTCTGAACCCATTCCCATTAATCTGTCGTGAAGGCTTCCTGCATTTTCATCCTGTAAGATGACCAGTTCTTCCTGAAGAAGAATATTTCCTTCATCAATTTTTTCATTAATAAAGAATGTTGTAGCTCCGGTTGTTTCCTCACCATTGATTACAGCATAGTTGATAGGAGCAGCTCCTCGGTAATCAGGAAGTAAAGAAGCATGAAGGTTGAATGTACCCATTTTTGGCATTTCAAAAAGTACTTTAGGCATCATTCTGAAAGCTACTACAACAAAAACATCTGCCTCTAATTTTCTAAGCTCTTCTAAAAACTCAGGATTTCTCAATTTTTCTGGCTGAAAAACTGGAAGATTATTTTCTGAAGCATATATTTTTACCGGTGACTGATTGATTTTTTGTCCACGTCCACTTGCTTTATCAGCAACAGTTACTACACCTACTACCTGGTGATGAGATTGATGAATAGCCTCCAAAGAAGTTTTTGCAAACTCAGGAGTACCTAAAAAAACGACTTTCAATGATTTCATACTACAAAGATAAGTTTTTGTAGTCGATCTACGAGGTTTGAGGGGTGTGATTCGAGGAAATAGGAGGTGAAATTGTCATCTTATTACCCCATTGTTTACTGCTTATTACTCATGATTTAGTGCATAAGTTCTGAAATTGAGCATTCTTACTTTTCCAGAATCTAAAAGGAAAATAAGGTTTTCCAGAATACTTTCTTTAGAGTGATAACTTAATTGTACAGAAAGTTCTTCAATGGTTGATGATTTTTTTGCCAGCAAATTGATGATCTGCTGAGAAATATTCTTCCCGAAAATAGACTGTTTATTCTTTTCACAAACAGAACATTGTCCACAGTTTTTTGAATTTTTTTCACCAAAATAAGCTAGGATGAGTTTCATTTTACAATAGTCTTTATCTTGTACGTAAAATTTCATTTCTTCCCATTTCTGGATCTTATTTCGCTGAATATGCTCAAAGAGTTTCCAGTAGGCATTATTTAGGGCTCTCTCATCACGCGGCTTTAGAAATCTTATGCTTGATAGGGCTCCGTCAATATATTCAAGATAACTTTTCTGTTGAAGCTCTTTTAATCGTTCTTTTATCAAAGGAATACTTACTCCGATTTTATTACTTACCTGTTGCTCGCTGAACATTACTTTGTGAGTAGTGATTCCGGACATTGTACGGAGTAAGAGTTCTAAGAAATAGGCATCTTTTTGTGGTAATTGATCTATTTCATCTGCCTTGATAAATAATTCAAGTGAAGACAGGCTTTTATTATCATTGTAATAAATAATTTCCTGATTATGAAGGAAATTAAGGACATTATTGATCTTTGCTTTTGAAAGCCTTGTGAAGTTTTGTATTCCGACAGAATTCAACTGAAAGACTCTTTCTGGTAATTCAAATTCTGCTACCTGAAAAATGGAGTAGAGGTAGCTGATGATCTTTAAAAACTCAGCTTTATTTGGTGTTTGATTTTTTAAAACCTGATCAAAGTTCAGTAATTCCTGCTGGTTCCAAAGCATGAACGCAAAACTTTCTTTTCCATCTCTTCCTGCTCTACCAATTTCCTGGTAATAGTTTTCTATAGAAGCAGCAGGAGAGTAATGAAGAACAAATCTTACATTGTCTTTGTCTATTCCCATTCCAAATGCATTGGTGGATATTAGGACATGATTATCACTATTGTTCCAGGTATTTTGTCTTGTGTTTTTTTCTTTTGTAGTTAATCCCGCATGAAAATAATCTACATTTTTCAGCTGGTTTTTCTTCAGAAATTCAGCAAGTAGTTCGGCTTCTTTTCGGGTTCTTACGTATACAATTCCAGAGTCTGTATTGTACCTTAGAATATCAAGAACACGCTGAAATTTATCAGCAACTTCTTCTGTAAAGATCTTGATATTATCTCTTTTAAAACTTTTCTGAAAGACAGAAGGTTTTCTCAGTTCAAGCTTATTCTTGATCTCCTCAAGAACTTTCGGTGTTGCTGTAGCAGTTAATGCAAGACATGGGATTTCAGGATTATTGCTTCTGAAATTTTTAATATTCTGATAACTCGGACGGAAATCCTGTCCCCATTCAGAAATACAGTGTGCTTCATCTACAGCGATAAATGATAATTCAATTTCCTCAATATTCTGAAGAAACTGGATATTTGTTAATCGTTCAGGAGACACATAAAGTAACTTTGTTAAACCTTCCTTACAACGGTTATAAATAGTTTCAGCATCATATTCATCCAATTCTGAAGACAAATATTCTGCTTCTATTCCACGGAATTTAAGCTGATTTACCTGATCTTTCATTAATGCAAGAAGTGGTGAAATGACAAGGCACGTTCCTTCTTTCAGTAAAGCGGGGAGCTGATAGCATAGAGATTTTCCGGCACCTGTAGGTAAAAGTACTAAGGTATCTTTTTCATTGATAACAGCATTGATAATTTCTTCCTGAGAATCTCTGAAGTCACTATAACCCCAGAAATACTTAAGAGTATCATATTTTAGCTTTTGAAAATCCTGTGGAGAAATCATGCTGTAAAAATAAGAAAGTATTATGACAAAAAAAGCCACGCAATGCGTGACTTTTATATAATAAATTAATTAGCTTATTATTTAGCTTCAAAGTAAACTCTTCTGTTTGCTCTGTTTTTCCATTCAGGGCATTTAGTTGCTGGCTCACACTCTGGGTATTTAAGGTCTTTTTCACCTTTACCTACTGCGTTTAATTTACCAGATTGAACACCATTTTTAATTAGATAATTTTTAACATTGTTTGCTCTTCTTTGAGATAGCTTTTGGTTATAAGCATCAGTACCTCTTGTATCAGTAGCACCAATTACGTTATAAGCTCCGTTTGAAGAATTGATGTAATTTACAGCGTTGTTTAGAATTGGAGTGTTTGATGGTAAAATTCTGTCTGAATTTAAATCAAATTCAATTCCTTCCAATTTAGTTTCTGTTTCCACTACAGGTCCTGTAGTTGTAGTAGGACAACCATTGTTTTCCACAGGTCCTGGAACCGTTACACATTTATCGTAAAGATCAATAACACCATCTAAGTCTGTATCAAGAGCAACTCCGGCACCATCCACTCTTGCACCTGCAGGAGTATCAAGTTGTCTGTCCCAATCATCACATACTCCGTCATTATCAGCGTCTCCTTTTTTACATACTTCAATATCCTGATTTTTGTTAGCCAAAACATCAAGTTTGTAATAGATTTCCTGAAGTGGATCATGCCACATTACATGAGATTCATGTTTTCCTAGTTTTAAGGAAAGACCTAAAGTTGCATTGAAGAAATTGTCAGAAACCTGCTCCGAACGCTTGTTGATAGCGCTGTATGCATCACCACCACCATCGAATTCATCATCCCCGGTTACAACATACATTAATCTACCTTCAATATCGATTCTTCTGTTTACTTTAAATTTCAAACCTGCACCAGCCTGCATAAACATAGATCCTAACTGGAAAGGTTTAACTTCAGTCATTAATCTCTGTCCCTTGATGTCTTTCTGGTAAGCTCTGTAGGCAATTGTACCAACACCTGCATAACCGTGAAGAGCCCATCTGTACGTAGAATGATTGTCAACTCTTCTCAAAAGGTTAGAGAAGTTAACATCTCCTAAAAGTGAGATAGCATCATACTGAGTTCTTGCTCCTACAGCCGTAGCATCAGGTGCAGCATCTTTAGTATTGAACCATCCTTGTCTGGTTTCACCTCTGTCGTATTGTAAATTGATCCCAAATGCATGAGTGATTGCTTTATCAATACTTACATAAGCCGAATATCCAAAAAGGTTTTTACCGTTACCATTCTTGATAGAGGTTAAATCTGATGATTGCATCAGTGGAACTCCAACCCCAGCAGAAATAGACCAGTCATTAAATCTTTTGGATTGACTGGTGAATGGGGAAACATTGGCAGACCCGGACGAGAACGTATTAGGGTAGGTCCCATTTGAAACTGCCGTTGAGTCTTGTGCATAGCTGGCGGTAGGAATAGCCAATGCAAATGCAACAATTGCTAAACTTAATTTCATAGTGTTATTTTTTTAAGTTAAGTTATTTTAAATGATTTTTTACGTTGAAATGTGATTTTGTATTAATTTTTTTCAGAATAATATGGTCTGTATGTTGCTCATTCAGTACCTATTGCCCCGAAAATGATATAAAGGTAGTTAAAAAAAATCGTAGTAGAAAAAAAATAAACCGAAAAGAAGGATTCTTTTCGGTTTAGATCTGTTATAGTAAGAAATTACTTTCTCTTTTTCTTAGCTGTTGCTTTTTTTACTGGCTTTTTTACAGGAGCATCTTCATAGTCTTTCTTTTTAATAGAATTCCATTCAGAGCTTTCTATAAATCTCACTGTTACTTTTCTGTCTGCTAATCTTTCGGCATCTGAAGCTGAAGCAGGAATTGTAGCTTCTGCAGAACCTACACCTCTTGATTTCAGTACATTTTCACTGATGCCTCTGGTTTCTAATGCTCCTACTACAGCAGCAGCTCTTTCTTTAGACAACTTTAGATTGTATGCTGCATTTCCTTTAATATCAGTGTGTCCCGTTAGTAAATAATTACCACCGTTTTCTTTGATAATGGAAGCTGCAAGATCAAGTTTGCTGTTAGACTCCGGTCTGATTGTAGCTTTATTGAAGTTGAAGTAAATATCTTTTAGAGTTTTTTCTACTTCTACTGCAGTTTGATTGTTATCTTTTTTTACAGGACAACCATTGTTTTCCACAGGTCCCGGAACCGTTACACATTTATCGTAAAGATCAATAACACCATCTAAGTCTGTATCAAGAGCAACTCCGGCACCATCCACTCTTGCACCTGCAGGAGTATCAAGTTGTCTGTCCCAATCGTCACATACTCCGTCATTATCAGCGTCTCCTTTTTTACATACTTCAATATCCTGGTTTTTGTTAGCCAAAACATCAAGTTTGTAATAGATTTCCTGAAGTGGGTCATGCCACATTACATGAGAGTCATGTTTTCCTAATTTGAAAGACAGACCTAAAGTTGCATTGAAGAAATTGTCAGAAACTTGCTCCGAACGTTTGTTGATAGCGCTGTATGCATCACCACCACCATCGAATTCATCATCACCTGTTACTACATACATTAATCTACCTTCAATATCGATTCTTCTGTTTACTTTAAATTTCAAACCTGCACCGGCTTGCATAAACATAGATCCTAATTGGAAAGGTTTAATTTCAGTCATTAATCTCTGTCCCTTGATGTCTTTCTGGTAAGCTCTGTAGGCAATTGTACCAACACCTGCATAACCGTGAAAAGCCCATCTGTACGTAGAATGATTGTCAACTCTTCTCAAAAGGTTAGAGAAGTTAACATCTCCTAAGATTGAGATTGCATCATATTGAGTTCTTGCTCCTACAGCTGCAGCATCAGGTGCAGCATCTTTAGTGTTGAACCATCCTTGTCTGGTTTCACCTCTGTCGTATTGTAAATTGATCCCAAATGCATGAGTGATCGCTTTATCAATACTTACATATGCTGAATATCCAAAAAGGTTTTTACCATTACCATTCTTGATAGAGGTTAAATCAGATGACTGCATTAGTGGAACACCTGCACCTACTGAGATAGACCAATCGTTAAATCTTTTGGATTGGTTGGTAAATGGGGAAACATTGGCAGATCCGGAAGAAAACGTGTTAGGATATTCTCCGCTGGTAGCTGCAGTTGAGTCTTGTGCATAGCTGGCAGCAGGGATTGCTAGAGCAAATGCAACAATTGCTAAACTTAATTTCATCGTGTATTATTTATTTTGATTTTGTTCTCTTACAACAATTTTTAACTATTTGATAGGGCATCCGTTGTTTTCCACAGGTCCTGGAACAGTTACACACTTGTCATAAAGGTCAATAACTCCGTCAAGGTCCATATCTAAAGCAACTCCGGCACCGTCTACTCTTGCTCCTGCAGGAGTATCCAGCTGTCTGTCCCAATCATCACATACTCCGTCATTATCAGCATCTCCTTTTTCGCAAACAACCAGGTCAGTAGTAGCATTTTCTAAAACATTTGTTCTGTAGTATGCTTCCTGAAGCGGATCATGCCAAGCAAGGTGAGAAAGTTGCTTTCCTAATTTGAAAGAAACACCTAAGCTTACTGTCCATGCATTATCAGATCTTCTTGCGTTAAGCATATTGTATTTTGAACCTGGTGTAGAAGGCTCGTAATCATTTGGATCAGCCCATCCACCACCATCGAACTCGTCATCACCACTGATGATGTACATTGTTCTGGCTTCAACATCAATAAGTTTTGAAACATTATATTTCAAACCGATACCTCCCTGATAGAAGATTGAGTTAATATCAATATCTTGTTTAATGAATAAAGGAACTCTTTTCGGATTGTTGCTCCATCTGTTTTCATCATTGTCATGCAATGAGGTTCTGTAACCCTGAACACCAATTCCCATATATCCATGGAAAGCCCATCTGTAAGGAGAATGATTATCTGTTCTTCTGAAGAGGTTAGAGAAGTTAATATCTCCCAATAAAGAAAACTGGTCAAATTGCGTTGTTGCAGTAGCTACTCCGGCAGTTACACCAGCAGCTCCTGGCAGTTGACCTGTCTGTTTAGTTTCTCCTCTTGTATACATTAAGCTTACACCGAAAGCGTGAGAAATTTGTTTATCTACACTTACGTAAGCATTGTATCCCCAGTTAGTCTTATCGCCACGAAGAGATTTAAGATCTGAGTGAACCATAAATGCAGGACCTCCTCCAACTGAAATAGACCAGTCTCTGAAACGTCTGGCTTTATTGTCAAAAGGCTGTACATTTGCGGAACCTGAAGAGAATGTATTAGGATACTCAGTAGAAGAGTTTACTGTAGTACTGCTGTTCTGAGCGAAAGCTGCAATTGGCAAAGTTGTAGCCAATAATAATAAACCTAATTTCATATGTTTTATGTTTTAAATAAAATCCTTTAATAATATTCTCGAAAAATCCCTTTCAAAAAGATGTTTTTTATGAGGGATTTCTAATCTTTCTGATTTAAAAATTAATTCATTGTACTTAATGATATCAATATCTATAACTCTGTCTGTGTAACCACCTGTTACTTTTGAATCATTAATTCTTCCCATTTCAACTTCAATATCTTTAATACAATCAAGCAGTTGAATTGGTGAAAGATGCGTTAATATTATTGTTGCAATATTACAAAAAATATTAGAACTGGCAAACTCTACAGGATCAGACATTAAAAATTCGCTAATCTGTGAAATGTGGTTTCCTGCATCCCTTATTTTCTGTAAAGCAAGCTCAATATTTTTTTTTTGCTCTCCAAGGTTACTTCCTAGTAACAAAACGACCCTTTGCTGCGACATATTAGAAAATTGATTGATTTATGAGAAGTTTCTTTAAAAATGTTTTGGCAAATATAGTGGCAATAATTATACTTTTTGCTGTATTTTTCGTCTTTTTCATTATGATGCTTGTGTTCAGTTCTATGGGAAGTGATAAGTCTGTTACAGTGAAAAAGAATTCGATTCTAACCATTAATTTAAAGACCAGCATAATTGATAGTCCTACGGAAGAGGAGATGGGATTATTTGGAATAAGCGGACAGCAGAATAAAAATATTCTTTTATATGATGCGTTGGAGGCGATCAATAAGGCTAAAACTGATGATAATATTAAAGGAATCAGTATTGAGGCAGATGAGCTTAATGCAGGTCTGACCCAAATTGATGATCTTAGAAATGCTATTGAAGATTTCAAGAAAAGTGGAAAGTTTGTGTATGCTTACGGAAATGGAGTTTCACAATCTGCTTATTATTTAGGATCTGTTGCTGATCAGTATTATCTTCACCCGGCAGGTGGGATAGAGTTAAAAGGACTTGCTACTGAGGTGACTTTCTTCAAAGATTTTGCAGATAAATATGGTATTGGTATTGAAGTAATCCGTCATGGTAAATTCAAATCGGCAGTAGAGCCTTTTTTAAGAAATGATATTTCTCCTGAAAATAAAGAGCAGTTGAGTACTCTTTTGAATGACCTTTGGAAAAATACATCCAATAAAATGGCTGCATCAAGAAAAATTGATACACTTCAGTTCAAAACAATTGTAGACAGCTTATACGGAATGATTCCTGAGCAGGGATTAAAATATAAACTGGCAGATAAACTGGTTCAGAAAACAGAGTATGAAGATATGCTTAAGACTAAGCTGAGCATAAAAGATAATAAAGAAAAGCTGAATAAAATTTCTTTAGCTAATTATATCAGCTCTTATGCAGGAGAAGATACGACAGGAGAGAAGGTAGCTGTTTTATATGCTTCAGGATCTATCAATAATGGGGATCAGTATAATGATATTCATTCTGAAAAATATGTGAAGTATATTAAAAAGCTTCAGGAAGATGATAAAGTAAAGGCGGTTGTTTTGAGAATTAATTCACCTGGAGGAAGTGCTAATGCTTCAGATGAAATTTTATTTGAACTTCAACAATTGAAAAAGAAAAAACCTTTGGTAGTGTCATTTGGTGATTATGCTGCATCTGGAGGATATTATGTAGCAATGGCGGCTGATAAAATTTATTCTGAACCCAATACACTTACAGGTTCTATTGGAGTATTCGGTGTGATGCCTTATTATAAAGATATTGCAAGCAAAAACGGAATCCGTGCGGATGTTGTAGCAACCAATGCAAATTCTATGTATTATTCAGGGTTAAACGGTGTGACACCTTATGGAGTAAATATGATGACAAGAAGTGTGGAAGGTACTTATAAAAGATTTGTACATTTTGTTACGCAAAACAGAAAGAAAACATTTGAACAGATTGATAATGTAGGTGGAGGTAGAGTATGGAGCGGAGTTCGTGCTAAGCAAATCGGTCTTGTAGACGAGCTTGGAACATTAAATGATGCTGTGAAATTCGCTGCACAGAAAGCTGGAGTGAAATCTTACCACGTAGAATCTTTCCCTAAGAAAATGTCGCCTTTTGAACAGTTATTTAAAGATCTGAACGAAGAGGATGTTTCTGCAAGAATTATCAAGAATAAGATTGGTAAATCAAACTATGAGATCTTACAGCAGATCACTGATAAGAAATTACAGTCTGAGGTAAAAATGGAAATGCCTTACCAGATTAGAATCAACAACTAACTAAATTATATTGTACAAAAATCCCGGATCTGAATTTCAGATCCGGGATTTTATTTTTTATTAATGTTACATCAACTTTTCTTTGTTGCCATTCCGTAAATCCAGAGCACAATTAAAGCTCCTCCGATAGCGAGAATCCAGCTTCTTGGATTCCAGAATGAGGTGACGTCTCCCCAATGTAAAATGTAAACTCCTATAGCTCCTCCTACAAATGCTCCAACAATTCCAAGGATAATGGTAATTAACCAACCTCCTCCCTGACTTCCAGGCATGATAAGTTTAGCAATTGCACCTGCAATAAGACCGAATAAAATCCATGTTATAATTCCCATAGTTGCAAATTTTTTAACTGTTAATATTTAAAATTGATTTGTTATACTAAGATAAGGGAAAACATGATATAAATCATCTTTTCTTGAAGAATGAGTCTACAAATTCCGTACCATTGAAAAGTTGCAGATCTTGCATTTTTTCACCTACCCCAATATATTTTACCGGAATTTGGAACTGATCTGAGATACCGATTACAACACCTCCTTTTGCTGTTCCATCAAGTTTTGTTACTGCTAAAGCATTTACTTCTGTAGCTGCTGTAAACTGTTTTGCCTGTTCAAATGCATTTTGTCCTGTAGAACCATCAAGAACTAATAGAATCTCATGAGGTGCATCAGGAATTACCTTTTGCATTACTCTTTTGATTTTTGAAAGCTCATTCATCAGGTTGATCTTGTTGTGAAGTCTTCCTGCGGTATCAATGATAACAACGTCTGCATTTTGAGCAACAGCACTTTGTACGGTATCAAAAGCTACAGAAGCAGGATCGGACCCCATTTCCTGTTTTACGATAGGAACACCCACTCTTTCACTCCAGATAACAAGCTGATCAACTGCTGCAGCTCTGAAGGTATCCGCAGCTCCAAGAACCACTTTCTTCCCTTCAGATTTGAACTGGTGAGAAAGTTTTCCAATAGTGGTTGTTTTTCCAACCCCGTTTACCCCAACTACCATAATTACATATGGCTTTTTTGTAGTATCGATATTTCCTGTCCCTGCATGAGGATTTTCAAGCAGTAGTCCTGAAATTTCTTCACGAAGAATATTGTCCAGTTCGCTTACCCCAACATATTTATCACGGGCAACGCGTTCTTCAATTCTTTCTATGATTTTGATGGTTGTGGAGGCGCCTACGTCAGATGCAATCAGTACTTCTTCCAGATCATCCAGAACTTCGTCATCTACTTTGCTTTTACCGACTACGGCCTTCGTCATTTTTTCAAAGAATCCCTGGCTGGATTTTTCCAATCCTTTATCCAGAGTTTCTTTTTCTTCCTTTTTGAAAATATTTTTAAACCAACTCATAGTTTTAGTTTATTCTTATTTTTTGTTGTTAATCACTGCTGTGGCTTCTACTTCTATCAACACATCATTTCTGAAAAGCTTACTTACTTCTACAAGGCTGCTTACAGGAGGATTTTGAAGATTGACATACAGATCTCTAACTTTTCTGAAGTCAGGAGTTTTTGAGATGTCTGTAATGAAGATTCCAAGTTTGACAACATCTTTTCCTGTACCTCCATATTCTTTCAAAATGTTTTCAATGTTTTTGAAAATCTGATGTGTTTGTTCCTCTACATTATTTCCCACCAAGATTCCTTCTGAATTTAAAGGAACCTGACCAGATAATAAAATCATTTTGGAGTTTCCACAATCAATACTTACTGATTGTGATAATCCGGGAATGCTGAAAACCTTTGAAGAACTTTTATATTCTATTGTGTTCATTGTTTTCTGGCTGAATGAAAGCTGAAAGCTGATTATACATATTAAAACGAAAATCTTCTTCATATTTCACTGATTAATAATCTGGTGAACAAAGATAACAAAAAAACTACCCAAAATATGAGTAGTTTTTTTATATTGTAAACAAAGTATTAATTATTTTTTCAAATAACCATCTACTTCATCAGCATTCATTACTTTTTCTTCGAAAACGTAAGCTCCTGATTTAGAAGACTTCACCATTTTCACCACTTTAGTCATTTTTTTTGACCCGGTTTGTAGGGTTGCTACTACTTTCTTTGCCATGGTAAGTTATTATTTAAAAATTACTTAATTTCTTTGTGAAGGGTAGATCTCTTAAGAACAGGATTATACTTTTTAAGCTCTAATCTCTCTGTAGTGTTCTTTTTATTTTTTGTAGAAATGTATCTAGACATTCCTGGCATACCGCTTTCTTTGTGCTCTGTACATTCAAGGATTACTTGAACTCTATTTCCTTTTTTTGCCATGATCTATTAATTCTTTTTAATCAATCCGTTTCTAGTAGCTCTTTCAATAGCTTCCTCGATTCCAATCTTGTTAATCACTCTCAATCCATGAGCTGATACTTTCAGTGTAACGTGCTTATCTTGCTCTGGAAGGTAAAACTTCTTCTCTAATAAGTTAATTTCAAAACGACGCTTCGTTTTGTTATTAGCGTGAGAAACGTTGTTACCAACCATTGCACGCTTTCCTGTTATTTGGCAAATTCTTGACATATCTCGATGTTCTTATTTGTATAATATTTGAGAGTGCAAAATAACGAAGAATTTTTTAGATAGACAAATCTTTTGGAAAATATTTGTAAATAAGTGGCTGATTAATAATATTGATTTTTTAAAATACCCGAATTTCCGGGATATAGCAGAAAATCAGTGCTGATATATTTCATGCAGGCTTTTTTTCAAACAGAGAATTTAATATTCTATCTTTGTTTTTAATTAATCTAAATAAAAACAATATGAAGAGAATTTATATTCTATTGTCTATGCTTCCAGTTGGTCTGTATGCTCAGAGTTTTACTGAGGTACAAACCGGAATGAATAACTTTTATTTTTCTGCGGCTGATATTGCTGATGTTGATAATAACGGTACGCTGGATATTGTAGTCAATGGTGCCATAGATTCTGATGGGGACGGACAGCCGGATGCTACCTATAATGAGGTATATCAGAATAATGGTACAACATTACAGCCTTATACTGATTTTGGAGGGGATGTGACGCACCTGGGAGATGTAAAGTTCATTGATTACAATAATGATGGGTTGATGGATATTATTTCTGCAGGGCAGAGCTATATGGATATTGTGAATTATAAACAATATCGATTTAAAAATACGGGAGTAGGCTTTATTAAAGAAACGGAACTTCCCGGGAAAATTTACGGCTCTATAGAGGTTTTTGATTTTAATCATGATGGAAAATCTGATTACGCCTTGAATGGAACTCAATCTGCCCATGGAGGAGGATTTAGAAATACCATCGATTTTTATAAAAATACAGGACTTGGGTTTGATATGACTGAAAACTGGGTGGATGGTACTCAGAACGGAAATTTTAAGGTAGTAGACCTTAATAATGATCAGCTTTTGGATGTTGTTGTCATAGGTTCAGATATCAATGGAGATCCGGTGTCTAAAGTATATATGAATCAGGGTGGAACATTGGTTCATACTCAGAGTCTTGATTCTCTGATTTCCGGTAAACTGGAGGTAGCAGATTTTAATGCGGATGGTTTTCAGGATCTTGTTGTTGTAGGAAAAGACCCTAATGATGATCCTTATATGGCTGTTTTAATGAATGATGGAACAGGAAATCTTGTGACTCAGCAGATGAATTCATTTGATATTTCAGAAGCTTCTGTAAGCGTAGGTGATTTAAACAATGATGGATATTATGATTTTATAATTTCAGGAGACGTTAATTTTAATGCGGTTGTAAAAACTTATTTATATAATGTGGCTAGTCAGACATTCACTGAAGGAACAACATCAGGATTGTATAATCTTGGCGGTCCAGGAGTGGTACAATTGTTTGATTTTAATAATGATCATCATCTGGATGTATTGTTGTCAGGGTTTGATTGGTCAAGTCAGGATATGCCTTCTCTTACTAAGCTTTTTAAAAATAATGCTCAGACTACGAATGCAAAACCAACAGCTCCTACTCAGCTTAACGTGTCTAAGAACGGAAGCAGATTTAATTTTACATGGAGTGGTGCAACGGATGATAAAACTCCAACAAATGCATTACGTTATGAAATAAAAGTAGGATCAACTCAAGGAGCACAGGATATTGCTAAGTATGTAGTAACAACACCTTCATGGTTCCTGGATTTAGATCCGTCAGTTGAGAATGTTTACTGGAGTGTAAGGTCTATAGATGCTTCAAAAGTATATTCGGACGCTTCTACATTAGGTACATTATCAACGAAAGAATCTACCAGTAGTTTTGCAAAACAGCAACTTGTTATCTATCCAAACCCAACCTCTGATAAGGTTTACATCAAAGGCGATAAAGTTTCGGAGGCTGAAATTTATTCAATGGATGGAAGAAAACTAAATACAACATTAAACGGAGATCAGTCTATTAATGTTTCTCATTTACCAAAAGGAGTATATCTTTTAAAACTGAAGATAAAAAATGAAATAACTACCAAAAAACTTACTATTAAATAACTGAATCATTTATTCTATCTTGAGAGAAGTCAGACGTCCAGCTGGCTTCTCTTTTTTATTGTGATAAGCTGTTGGGGGAGCTTCATGAAAATATCGTTAAATATTTCCCACAGATTTCACAGATCTGCACAGATGTTTGTGGTTATTTGGGTAGAAATTTGTGCAATTGCAATTAGTGTTTAATAAAAAATCTGCGTTATCAGCTTAATCAGCGAGAATATATGTTCTCAGATCTTGCAGATAACGCAGACTATATTTATTGGTATAATTTACTTAAAAATTAAGCTTTCTTTGTTTTTGCCTGAAACCATTTAATCAGATAATAGAACAATAAGAATCCCAAAGCAAACATTGAAAATCTTGAAAGAAGGTCTCCTGCTCTTGAGTAGAATGTCAAGTCTTCATAGAGATTCACTTTTGCAAATAATGCTGTTTGGTCACCATAGAAAGTGTCAGCTACTACCTCACCTTTTGCATTGATGTGCGCTGAAATACCACTGTTTGCAGCACGGGCAATTTCTCTTCGTGTCTCAATGGCTCTCAGTTTTGCATAAGATAAAAGCTGTTTATGTCCTTCTGTAACGCCCCACCATGAGTCGTTGGTCATAATTCCAAGGAAATTGGCGCCTTTTCTTACATAATCAGTTACAAATTCTCCATAAATACTTTCGTAGCAAATAATAGGAGCCATTTTTCCTTTGTTGTAAGGGTTAGAAAATGCCAGTCTTTCTTTATCGGTTCCCAGAGAAGCTACTGTTCCTCCCAGATTAAGCATTGCATCTCCCAGAATAGGTTTTAAAACACTCATATAAGGGAAAATTTCAACGCCCGGAACCAGTTTACCTTTATGATATACCTGAACTTTTTGCTGTGGTGCAATTTGGATTGCTGTATTATAACTTTCTGCCCACACACCGGAATTGATCTGATAAGCTTCCTTAGGCAATGCCGCAGGGTTAAAGTACAAACGGTGTGAAGATATTCCCGTCGCGAAAACGGACCCCGGATGTTGGGATAAAAATTCTTTTACATTGTTGATCAGTAAACTTTTTTCAAAGCCTGTTTCAGAAATTGAGCCTCTGCCCGGAAGTGCAGTCTCCGGAGCGATATAATAATCAATCTTTGTGGTAGAATTCTTTCCTGCAAGGGCAAGGAGATCCTGCTCAATCGTTAAACTGTCTTTGGAATATTTTTCAGCGTAAGGATCAAGATCGGGTTGTAGCATCAGTACATTGACCTGTCCTATTGGCTTGTCATTAAAGCTATTGTATTTAATCACTGAAATGATCATCGGAATTGCAATTAAAGCGGCAATGATAGAAGAGTTTTTGATCAGATCTTTTTTCTTCCTTCCGGCTTCCCACGTTCTTACAGTGTAGAAAATTAAAACATTGATTAATAGAATCCAGAAGCTTCCACCAGTTGCTCCTAAAGTATCGTACCATTGAATCAATTTAGGATAATCTGAAAATACATTTCCTAAGTTCAGCCATGGCCATGTAAGTTCCCAATTCAGGTGAAATTTTTCAAAACTCATCCAAATAGCGATAAAGAATCCAAGTCCCCAATAGGTTCCCTGTGCATTTTTATACCAATGATAACACTGGAAAACCAACGAGTACAAAAGGGAGTTTACAAGCACCGGAAAGACAACTGCCATCATAGAATGGCTTCCATCCGGGTTTTTGGAACCGTACAACCATCCGGTAGTGACAATATTCCAGATGATAAAACAAAGGTAAGAGAGTCCGAAAACGACCCAGCCTTTTCTTTTATAACTTGAAAATTTTGAAATTCCATGTTCCATCATTAGAAGAGGAACAAGAGCAAAAAATATAAAAAACGGAACTCCATAAGTAGGCCAAGAGACCGACAGCAGCATTGCTGAAATAAGTGTAAGTAGAACGTATTTCATTAAATTATTTTAACATACAAATTTAATGTTTTTGAAATGAATATATTAGCATCTGATGTTAAAGAAAATATATAAAACTGTTATCGTTCCGTATACATTGTTTTTGCTGTACCTGATGTTTCTCGGGATGGGCAGATTTCAGTATGATGATAACCTGATTACAGTAGAACCTATATTTTCTACCATCAATTTTATACAGGGAGTAAGAGACTGGAAGGAAATTGTAATGATTGTTCTTGGAAATATAGTAATGTTTATTCCCTTTGGTTTTCTTGGATGGATTTTTCCCAAACTGAGAGATTTAAAGACTCTTGTTCTTAATTTTATTCCAGCCATTACCATTGTAGAAGCACTTCAATATTTTACAAGGATGGGAATATTTGAGATAGACGATATCATCCTGAATACTTTTGGGGTATATTTAGGTTGGTTACTTTGCAGATTTATTGAAAAAAAGTTTAGGAATTTAGTTCTTTAGCTCGTTTTTCAGCATTTAGGATTCCTTGTTTTAAAATTTCTTTGAAATGATTTTCCTCGAAAGTTTTTAATGCCGCTTCAGTAGTTCCGCCTTTGGATGCCACATCTTTAATAAGCTCTTCAAGATTCTTTTCCGAATTATTGATCAGATGATAAGCTCCAAGCATCGTCTGCTTTACAAGAAGTTTTGAAAGGTTTTCTTCAATTCCCATTTCGATTCCGGCTTTGATCATTGCATCAATGATGTAGTAGAAATAGGCAGGACCACTTCCTGAAAGTGCAGTAACACCATCCAATAAATTTTCGTCCTCCAGATACACTGATCTTCCTGTGCTGTTCAGTAATCGTTCTATATTGATAAGCTGGCTGAAAGAAATTCCTTCTGCTGCTGTATAACCCGTGATTCCCATTCCTAAAAGAGTAGGAGAGTTAGGCATAGCTCTTACAACTAAGGGATGGTTTAATGATTTTTGAATTTTTTCAATATTGATCCCTGCCATGATGGATAATACCATCTGATTTTCCTTTAATCTAAACTGAATATTTTGGACAACATTTTGAAAATCCGGAGGTTTTACAGCAATGATGATTAAGTCGGCATCTAATTCTGTTACCTCATCAAAAGTGGATGTTTTGGATTTGGGGAATTCTTCCGCTATTTTGGAGATCTTAGATTTGCTTCTGGTAATAAGATGAAGATTTTCCGGTTTGATGAGCTCGTATTTCAAAAATGATTTTGAAAAGGACAATCCCATATTTCCGGCTCCCAAAATAGCTATTTTCATGCTGTGCTGATTTTTTAACGAAAATAATGTTTTTTATTGTGATAGGAAAGAGGGCTGAGCTAGGAAGATGGAGTTTATTGTAGTATGGAAATCATTTTGATGTTAAAGTATGTATCAAAAGTAATTGAGTTATTGAACGTGTAATGTATTCCTCACTTCCATCCTCCAGTTTCCATGCAAAAAGGTCCGGCATTTGCCGGACCTTTTTTATTCTACAGGAAATTCTGGTCTCCTCATTTTATATTTTGTTCCGGAAAGAGCTTCCAGGAAAGAGACTAAAGCTTTTTTTTCTTCTTTGGTAAGTTTTAATGGCTTCAGTAAAGGATCCGTTACAGGATAAAGCGGGTCCTGCTGTTTGGCTTCAGGAGAAGGATCTATCATGTGCATTCCACTGTTGTACATATTGACTACTCCTTCCAGTTCGCCGAATAATCCGTTGTGCATCCAAGGCTGTGTAAGCAGAAGATCTCTCAGCTGAGGTGTTTTGAATTTACCTACATCTTCAGCTTTCTTGGTAATATTATACAGTCCAAGATCTTCATATTTTCTTTTATAATACGTTAAACCAATATTATGAAAAGATTCGTCTGTAAGGTATTGCCCGCTGTGACAGTTCATACAGCGCGCTTTTGTTCTGAAAATATGCATCCCGTAGATTTCTTCATCAGACATCGCGTTGTATTTTCCTTCAAGGAATTTATCAAAACGACTTGGCTGGCTTTTAATCGTTTTCTGAAAATCTGCTATTGCTTTTACGATTCTGTCATAAGTGACTTTTTCATCACCGTATGCATTTTTGAAAAGAGGTTTATATCCTTTTAATGCCTGAATTTTAGCTGGTAAGGTCTTCACATCCATTGCCATTTCGTGATGTGCTCCCAATGGACCAGCTGCCTGTTCTTCAAGAGTTTTTGCTCTTCCGTCCCAGAAAAATAACTGTCTTTCTGAGATGTTGTACAATGATATTGTATTTCTGTTACCTTGAAGGTGATTGTTTCCTAATGCTACATGTCGTCTATCTGACCAACCCATTTCCGGGTCATGGCATGAACTGCACGAAATCTGGTTGGATTGGGATAATTTCGGATCAAAGAATAATGTTTTTCCAAGAATAACATTTGGTTTGTCCTGTTCCTCAAAAAATGTGGAATCTGTTTTAATAGGAGCAAATTCCTGCCATTTTACACCATAATCAATAGTTGGTTTTGGCCATTCTGAAATTGCCTTTTTATAGCTTTTAACAATATCTTCAATGGTAGGATCCTGAAGGTCCAGTAAATCCTGGTTTACTTTAGGTGTAAAGCTCAATAAAATCATTGATATTCCACCTAATCCCCAGTATATTAGTTTTTTCATGTTTAAAACGTTATCCCTATGCTTGCACCCACAAAATTATTATTTTTTTTCTGAATCTTCTGAGACTGATATTGAGCACATACAAAGAACGCAGGAAGTTTCTGTAATTTAAAATCATATCTTGCCGAAGCACCGAAAGTCGTAATATCACTTGCCTGAAAAATATAGTCTTCAAGAATCCACGCATCCACAGCAGCATTTCCGGCAGAGGTGAAAGCATTCACTGTTTTACCCACTGTTCTTTGTGAGAAGTAGGGTTGTATTGTCAGGATTTGATTTTCCTTGATCTGTTGTTTATAATCCGCATTGATTCCGAAATAGGAGTATACAAATTTCTGTCCTGCAGAAGGGTAAAGTCTTCTTTCTTTGATCTCTTCATAGGCGAAAAAAGGAGTTGCTGTAATAGAATAGGTTTCCTGATTGTATTGATAAAATCCTTTTACAGAAGTAATGTAATCTTCCTTTCGATATGATTTTCTTTTTAGGATCTGTTGGAGACTTGCTGTATTTAACGAATAACCGTACTCGGAACCTGTCTTTACAGAAGAGGAAAAGTTTGCCAAAAATCCAAATCTGTTTTTTTCATTAATGCTGAAAAATTTGGCGCCTTCTACTTCAATAGTTTTATTTTCCAGATCGGAAAGATCAAAAAATATGTTGGAAGAAAGGCTGTTGACATAGCTTTTAATATTGTTGGATCTGCCTAAAGCAGCCTGAAGATAGAAATCTTTTCCCTGTTTATTCATGATCTGTAAACCTCCTTTATAAGCAAACTCTTCAAAAACAGTATTGGGATTACTACTTCCGTTAAAAAGATAATTCGAAAACCCGAAACTCGTCATTTGATAAGTATAAGGTCTTCCCAGTAAGCTTTGGAAAGTTATAGAATTGTTTTGGGTATATTTATTAAATTCTCCAAAAACTCCTATTTCATATTCTCTGAAAATATTATAATTCAGCCCGGCTTTTATACGCAGATCAGAAGTTGTACTTTTCATTCTCGGGTCCTTTGCGCGATACCCCATTTGAGCAAGATAGCTTACCTGCCCAGCAACAGTCCATTTTTTGAATTTTTGTAAATATCCACCCGTAAATTGATAACGTTCAACGTTCAATTTTCCACCGGCAGAATCGGCGATGATGTAAGGAGTTACACGATCGTAGTCTAATGATTCATTCCATCTTACAAGTCCGGTTTTCAGGTTCTGGTAGCTTGCATTTCCCCAGACATATCGGTTGGGTTTTAATTTTTGAAATGATTTTGCTTCAAAAGTCAACCCTTTATCGCCATTTCCCAATTGTTGACGATAAACTTTTTTATCGTTTTTATGATATCCGACACTGAATTCTGAAAATGAAGATGGGCTATAACCCGACATTGAAGCCGGGTTTGAGAAGAAATTATCTTTAAAATCTCTTTCCGTATCATACTGATTGTTGATCGTCTTAAAAAGACTGATGCTGTCCTGTGCCTTCACAGAAAGAAAACACATATTGGTAAGTAACAGAAAGAAAGATGTTTTTATATTTAGCATAATGTATTGAAAAGGATTGTATTATTCCGGATGAACAATACCGTTTTTTAAACTTGCTTCGGAATCTTTCACAAAATCATTGGATGAATTGTTGGTGTCCATATAAAGGTTTTTGCCAGCACCCATTTTTCCGATGATTTTACGTCTTACAGATTTTCCGAAACGGTTCGGGTCGCTATCTATTGTACCGGCAGAAGTCCATCCTGCATCAATACTAGGAGAAGTTAATGTATGTACAAACTTGGTAGGAACACTGTTATTTACACCGTCTATGATCCATGAATTCGGGATTGAATAAACACTTCTTTTGGTAACGTTTCCGGCTGAATTGATATAGCTGAAATCATATTTACGGTTTTGAAGGAATGTTGTTTTTGATTCTCCTGCTGGAAAACGGGCAATAACATAACTTTCAAATCCTCTGTTATGCATGATGAACATATCTTTTGCTGTAGTAAAAACAACTTCTGCATTAGGTACAGCAGGATTGTCAACTTGTCCAAGTGCCGGAGCTTTTGAAGGATATTCAAAGTCTGCATTGTGAAGATCAAAAGCTGTACTTGTCTGTGCTTTATGATTGATAGCATTGTCTGCTACTACAATAAAATCTCCTGGTTGTACAGCATATCCTCCTGGTTGGGTTGGTAAAACTAAGACTCCTTTTACAGGAAAATACTGGTTAGAATCGTACGGTGTAGGATTATCATCTTCCGTTGTCATGAACTGTGATTGTCCGATGATCAGGTTATCTGCATATAAAACTTTATCCGTGTTGTTTACAATTTTAAAATAACGGCTTGAGTTGTAGTTTTTACCATCCGGAGTTTTGATTCCTGTAAAGAATACCTCTTCGATGATAAAGTCTTCATGAAATGCCTTAAAGTATAAAGGAACTGTAACATTAGTCACAAGTTTGGTAATATCTACACTGGATGAACCAGCTGCATCAGTAGTTTCCATTTGGTTGGTTACTACCTTACCATTTACCATAATTTTGTAAGAACCATGCGGAACTTCTATAGAAACAGAACTAGCTTTTTGGCTTTTTTCAGCAATAACAATACCTGTATTTACTTCTCTTACTTCAATATCCAGATTTTCATAAGAGGCAATATTTTCTCCTGTAAAAGATAAAGTTAACACCCCGTTTTGTCCGGTTTGTACCCCGAAATCATCATCAGTACATGATGTCACTGTAAATGCAGTACCCATCATGGCTACAAAACTTAATAGTAAAATTCTTTTTTTCATGTTACTTAACTTTTGATATGTTTAAAAATTGTAGTTTAATTCCATTCCGAAGTATGGTGTATTCATTCTTTTTCTGTAAACTTTTACATTGTTGAAGGTATAAGGAGCACCATAGTTAAAAAGTCTGTTGACAAATAGAGAAGTACGAAGAGCTTTATAAATACTTTTGGTAACTTTTATGTTTCCTGCTATTGTAAAGGTGGTAAGCCTGTCCAAATTATCTGAAACGGAAACATTTCTTACCAGCCATTGTTTATAAATATCTGTTTTGTCCGCCTCTACAAAAGGATGTGCCACGCCATCCAATCCATAATAAGAAATAGGTTCAGCAATTCTTCTGTCGTTTCGCTGATGATCATACAAACTTCCCTGTATAGAAGCTGATACAATCATATCCAGACTTGGAAGATAGGTGTCTATAAGCAGGTTGTAATTTAAATTGGAATTCACATATCCAAAATCATTCTTATAAATACCGTAATATGGATAGCCATCTGCACCAATACTTACCGTAGGTTTCCAGATAAAAGGAGTGGAATTTCTGTATTGTGTTTTAAACCATGCCCCCGTGAAAGTGAATCTCGTATTGATTGCCTTGATTCTTGGTGAAGTATAGCCAAACTCAATCCCTTGCTTTAAGGTTTCACTACCATTTCTTGTTGTAGAAAAAACTCCGAAAATTCTTCTCATTTCATAAGGTACACCCGTTAAATCAGGTCCGTTAGAAGTCCATAGAGAAGGATCTACTTTTGTAGCATCATATTGTTTATAGTGATGAACGGTTGTTTCATCCATAGCACGGAATCCATTGGTCATATTTTCTTTAAAATAGGTCAAAAAGAACTCATGATTTCTATAGGCAAGATCTAAACGGATTTCTTTCTTAATACTTTTTGCTGCCTCAATTTCCTTGTTCTCTCTTGACTGAATATAAGTCATGAAGTTGACATATCGGTATTGTGCATCATTGTGGTAATAATTCAGCTGAGTATAATCCCAATATTCATTATTTGGGTAAAGCATCAATAGAGTAGGTTGTTTATAGAAAAGACCGTATCCTAATGTAACATCTGTTTTTAAAGGATAATTATTGATCATCAGGTGAGGAAGGCTGTACTGGAAATTCAATCTAGGTTCCGCAAAAATCTTTTTACTGATGGCAAAAGAATTATCGATTCCCAGATTTTTAGATAATCTCAAACCTGCATACAATGTAAATTTATGCTGATCAACGGCATAGCTCATCTGATCACCCATAAATGCTGCCAAAAGACTAGATGCCGGAATATCATTATAAGGTCTGGGTCTTGTAATTCCTGTGCCTGCAGAAGGGGGTGTTCTCATGTCGTATTGAAGACCTCTACCATTGTTCTTTGAATATCTCCAATCAAGTCCCGCTTCATACTGGTGAGTAATTCCGAATGTTTTCTTTGTTCCGTTTGCCTGTAAAAAAGCCGTTATATCTAAAGGTTTTCCTTCTGTGGAAAATTCAGCAATATATCGGAGGTCTGGAAAATAGCCTACGTTTTCACCCTGTTCAGTTGCAAGTGAAAAAGCACGGGGACCAGATAATTGAACCAGTTTTACCTGTTCTATCTTTTCAAAGCCTTGACGAATCGCTGTGTTCAAAGTTAATTTATTGAAAAAAGAACTTTTATCCAGCTGGTAGATGAAGTTATTTGTTAAGCTGATTCTTTTATTGTTGGACTCATACTTGTCTGTAGAAGGATATCCGTTATCAGGATCATACTTTTTATTGTCAATATTCGTGGAAAAATCAATAGTTGATCTCCATTCCAAAGGTCTTGACCATAATGTGGAAATCTTCTTTGAACGAATGGAAGCCGTGATACGCTGGTAATTTTCAAAATCATCGGTAGGATTAGATTTAGAATCCAGGAAATCTGTACTGGCAGTTATATTCCATTTATCATTGATCTTAAAACCTTTGCTCACATAATATTGCTTGCTGAAGCCATCCGCCTTGAACCTCGCCTGTAAAGGAGAAGCGTTTATTTTACGTTCTATTTTGATCAGTCCGGAAGTCAAATCTCCATAGGCTGCTGAAGGAATACCTCGGATAACTTCCACTTTTTCAATGTCATTGGTGGAAATTGTTCTCATATCCACTCCTGAAGTCGTTGTTTCTCTGCTTTTAGGAGCTTCCAAAAACTGACTTTTATCCAGTGAAACCTGCATATCTGCATTAGAATTGATGATATTGTCATCAATCATAAACTGAATTCCCAGCGATGAGGTATTGTAGTCATTTCCTGAATATGTCCCTGTATTTTCTCTTAAAGTGGCTCTGTTGGTAGAACTTAAGACAGGTGTTTTGGCAAGCCCTCCCGGAAGAAGTTCCATTAAATCTGTGAAACTTGAAGGTTGTAAATGCTGCATTGCCTGTTTGTCAATAACAGACTTCGTTGTTAAGCCTTTACTCTCTTTAGAAAATACAACTACTTCTTCCAATTTATTAATCGGTTGAAGCTTAATTGTGATATTTTGAGATGAAGTAAGGGTGATGTTCAGTTCCTTTTCCTGGAAACTTGGGTGAAGAACTTTTACGTGATATTTACCATTAGATATGGAAATTCCGGTGCTACCATTTTTATCGGTGGTTAGAGAGATTTGGTCAATCGTAACAGAAGCGCCTCCCAATTCTTTATTGTTTTCGTCAAAAACAGTGATGTTCAATTGTGATTTTTCACTTTGAGCCTGTACAAACTGTATGCTGAAAAGCAAAATGAAAACAAAAAATAAAGATCTATTCATTTTTATTTATTCTAAATAAGCAGGTGGCAAAATTATTAAATATAATAATGCTGACCAATAGTTATTTAGAATAAATTAAAATAATAAGACAAAAATCAGAAATATAATCCGGATAATGTTATATAATCTGATGTGGAAGTTATATAATATTCACTTCCCTTTCGAGTTCTATTCCGAATTTTTCTTTTACAGAATTGATGATTTCAGTGGAAAAATCAAAGATTTCTTTTCCGGTAGCGGTACCAGTAGCATTGATGATTACTAAAGACTGAAGTTTATGTGAAGCTACATTCCCTATTTGTTTTCCTTTCCATCCACATTGCTCAATCAGCCATCCGGCAGGAACTTTTACCATCGCTCCGTTAGGATACCCTTGAATATTTTCAAACTTTTGCTGTAAAGCTTCAAATTGGACCAAAGGAATCGTAGGATTTTTAAAGAAGCTTCCCGCATTTCCTATTTGCTTAGGATCAGGTAGTTTGCTTTGTCGGATATTGATTACCGCTTGAGAAACATCCTGAATCGTAGGTTTTTCAATGCCCAGATTCTGTAGTTCAGAAGTGATAGCGCCATATTCAGTTTTAATATGATGATTTTCTTTGGTAAGCTTAAAGGTAACTTCCAGGATGATGTATTTTCCTTTTCCTTCCTGCTTGAAAATAGAATCTCTGTATCCGAATCTGCATTTTTCAAGATCAAAAGTTTCTACAGTCTGATTTTCTAAATCTAATACCTGACAGTTTACAAATACATCTTTAATTTCGATTCCATAAGCTCCGATATTCTGCATAGGAGAAGTCCCCACATTTCCAGGAATCAAAGAAAGATTTTCCAGTCCACCATAGTTTTTACTCAGGCAAAACATCACGAATTCATGCCAGTTTTCTCCTGCTTTTGCCGTAACCAGAACTTCATTGTCGTTAAGATTTTCCTCGGAAATACCTCTTAAATTAAGCTTAATAGCAAGACCATCAAAATCCTTTGTCAGAAGAATATTACTTCCGCCTCCTAAAAATAAAAGTGACAGAGATTTCTCTTTTGAAAAGTTGAGAGCGTCTTTTAATTCTTCAATGTTATGGATTTTAATGAAGAATTTTGCTTTGGCATCTACGCCGAATGTATTGTAAGGTTTTAAGGAAAAATTTTCTTGCATGTTTTTATTTGTATTCTTTTGGAAGAATTTGGTCTAATTGCTCTTTAATCTGCTGAAGTTGCTTGTAACGTACCGTATCCACATAGGAATTTACGTACAGGTGCGATTTTTTTGGAGTACGGATCTGGAAGGTTTCATCAACTCCGTCTACAGGTTGTACACTTGGAGAACTTTTGATATAATCCAGATCTTTGATATTGATGGATGAGGTCAGTTTTTTCCATGCTTCAGGACTGATTGTAGATACCCATTTTTTATGAGTCTGATTGGCTGTCAATCCCATTTCAGCACTGATGGAGTCTTTGGTGACTTTTATAATCCTGTAATTGCCAAGTTGCCCTCCTACATTGGATAAACTGATAAAGTTGATCTCGTTTGGGTTCTTGCTGACCTTTTTTTGGGGCTTGGGCTGATCACAAGAAAAAAATGCCGACAGCAAAAGAATCGAAAAAAATATTTTCAGATAAGTATTTTTTGTTGTCGGCATTTAAATATAATTTTTTATAGGCTGAATTCTTCTCTATACTTTTTTAAAGCTTCTTTCAGAATTTCGGCACTTTTCTTTAAATCTTCTTCTTTTAGAACGTAAGCAATTCTTACCTGCTTTTTACCCAGTTCAGGGTTGCTGTAGAATCCACCTGCCGGAGCTACCATGATGGTTTCATTGTTCAGAGAGTATTTCTCTAACAACCATTGTGCGAATTTCTCAGTATCATCTACCGGAAGTTCAGCAACACAATAGAAAGCACCTCTTGGCTTAGGGCAGATTACCCCAGGAATAGCATTTAAAAGGTCTACTAAAACATTTCTTCTGTGAGTGTATTCTTCTCTTACTGCTCTGATGTAAGGACCATCATTCTGATGTGCTGCAGTCGCTGCAATCTGTCCTAAAAGAACAGGGCTTAATCTTGCCTGAGCAAAAAGCATTGCTGCATTACGGATTTTTTGAGAACGGGTAACCATACATCCGATTCTTACTCCACACATAGAATAACGCTTGGATTCTGAGTCGATAATGATGCAGTTTTCGCTTAATTCAGGGAAATCCAGCATTGAGATCTGCTGTTTTCCGTCATATACATATTCTCTGTATACTTCGTCAGAGATGATTACAATGTCGTATTTTAAAGCAATTTCGGAAAGTTTTTGAAGCTCTTCACGAGTGTAAAGGTATCCTGTAGGGTTTCCTGGGTTACAGATTACAATTGCTCTTGTTTTTTCAGTGATTTTTTTCTCGAATTCTTCAATTGGAGGTAATGCAAAACCTGTATCAATAGTAGAAGGTACCGCTACTACATTTACGTCAAATGTACTTGTGAAACCATTATAGTTTGCATAATAAGGTTCTGGAATGATCACCTCATCACCTTCGTCACATAGTGTAGAGATGGCAAAGTTCAGTGCTTCAGATCCACCATTAGTAACAATAAAGCTATCCGGTGTTAAATCTGAAAAACCTAATGAATGGTAATATTCTGTAAGGGCTTTTCTGTATTCGATATTCCCTTCAGAAAGCGCATATTCCAATACTTTAAGATCAATATTCTTTAAAGCATTTAAAGCAGTTTCCGGAGTTTCAATATCAGGCTGCCCGATATTTAGGTGATATACTTTTATTCCTTTTTGTTTTGCTTGTAACGCAAAGGGAACCAGTTTTCTTACCGGCGATGGCGGCATATGAAGTGCTCTGTTTGAAATATTCGGCATTGTTCAAAAAATTTGTATGACAAAAATAGGATTTAATTTCTCAATAATAAAATTAAGAGAAGGAAGATCATTCTTAATTATGCTGTAAAAACCTTTTTCCAAAGTGAATAATTTTAATTTATTAATGTATATGTTAAGTTAATTTTTGATAATTATTTGAATATTTATTAAAAAATATATTTTTATATTGATATTTTTCTTAATTTTCACCACAAATGTGAATAAAATGACAATAAATTTATTTTCTAGAGTAATTCCCGCGATTGCTCTTCTTTCAGCTTCATCTTTGATAGCACAAAATTTTCAAACCATGCCGATTAGTTCGGGATACACCCAAGATGTAATTGCTAATGGAGTAGGTTCAGCTATGACCTCTACAACAACTGATGTAGATGGGGTTTCTTATGCTTTTGTATCGAGAGATTTTCAGTTGACATCAAGCAGTACACCACTTACTTATGGTCTTCCTTCGAATGGAATCGTTAATTCGGTGGTGGCATCTACAGCGGGATTAAGTTTTCAGTTGGGAGATTATTTTGGAAATAATTCTTTGAAAATTAGTAGTTCTGCAGCAGGGAGTAATTCGGGAACAATTACATTTACGACTCCTATAGCAGCTTTTAAGCTTTATATGCTTTCTACCAGCGGTAGTGGAGCGTCTACCGTAAATATTACTGTAAATTTTACGGATAATACAACGCAGACTTTTACAGGGCAGAGTATTTCAGACTGGTATGATGGGAGTGGTTTTGCCATTCAGGGAATTGGAAGGATTCTCAGAACTACAAATGTTTTGGAATCCAGTAGTACAAATCCAAGATTATATCAGACCGCTTTAACGATTGATGCTGCTAATCAGACAAAACCTATTCAAAGTGTAACAGTAACAAAAACAAATACTGCAGGGGTAATGAATGTGTTTGCTTTTTCAGCAGATGCCTATACGAGCTGCCTTGCACCAACCTTGTCACCAACCGGCGCTGTAACTTCAAATTCAGCTGAAATTTCATGGACAATGCCTGCAGGAAATCCGGGGGTAAGTCATGATATTTATTATAGCACAAGTTCTACTTCTCCTACGGCTGCAACAGTTCCAAATCATTTTGATGTTCAGGGAACATCTTATACTCTTACCAATTTATCTCCAAGTACTACTTATTATTATTGGGTAAGAACAAATTGTACAGGTGCTACAAGTAAGAGTGCATGGTCATTCCCAAAATCATTTACAACAATGTGTGGATCTATTGTTCCTTCATATACTAATGATTTTAGTTCCTTCCCTGGAAATTGTTGGGTAAACAATTTAACAGGAGGAAGCCCGGATACAGGACCTACAGGTACTACTTCTCAACCACTTTGGGCATCGCGTAATTTCTTAAATGTAGCAGCTAACGGACCTTCCGCACACATGAATATTTATTCCAACAACAGAATCGGCTGGCTTAAAACGGTACCTTTTAATCTTTCAGCAGGAGGATATAGAGTGAAATTTAAATATGCTGTTTCCACTTATTCAGGAACTGCTGCTTCAGCGATGGGCGATGATGATCTTGTCCATTTTATGGCTTCAGAAGATGGAGGAACTACATGGACAATATTGGAATCATGGGGGACCTAATAATGCTCCGTCTAATACTGCCACTGAATTTGTTTATAATCTGACAGCTAATACAGGTGCGAATACAATATTTGCATTCTATGGAACTTCAGGTGCTGTAAATAACAGTTTAGATTATAATTTCTATGTAGATGATTTTACTGTAGAAACAGCCCAGTTAAGTACTTCAGAGGTAAATCGCCAAGCAAAGAAGGCAGAAGTTCATCCTAATCCTTTTAAAGATATTCTGTATATAACAGATGCGAAAGATGTAAAGTCTGTAATGGTAGCTGATACTTCAGGAAGAGTAGTGTCAACTGTTGAAGGAGCTGTGAAAGAACTAGATTTAAGTAAACTGAATTCAGGATTGTATTTTGTTACCCTTTATTTTAAGGATGGCTCTCAATCTACTGTAAAAACAATAAAGAAATAATTTTTTTAGTGTAAGTAAAGTTGGGCGGCAGTACATTTTTGTATTGCCGCTTTTTTATGATATAGGGCGGTTATACATGGTGAATATCAATTTTTATTCTTTTAAAAAAACAAGTAATTAATAATTTTTTTAATTTTAAAATCTAAAAACTTACTGAAAATGCAAATTTTATCAACCTCATTAGAAGATTATCTTTCTAAGATTCCTGAGGAAAGACAGGAGCCATTTAAGAAACTTTTTGATGCAATTAATGACAATCTGCCAAAAGGTTTTGAAGAAACTTCCAATTACGGAATGATAGGGTGGGTTGTTCCCTTAGAAACTTATCCTGCAGGCTATCATTGTACACCAAATACTCCTTTACCATTTATCAATCTAGCTTCACAAAAGAATTTTATAGCCTTATATCATATGGGATTGTATTCCCGTCCGGAGCTTTTAGATTGGTTTGTTGCAGAGTATCCGAAACATTCCAAAAAGAAGCTGGACATGGGGAAATCATGTGTACGTTTCAAGAAACCGGAAGATATTCCTTTTGATCTGATTGCGGAACTGAGTCAAAAGATGACGGCAAAAGACTGGATTGATATTTATGAATCTCAGTATAAGAAATAAAAAAAGCCCTGAATCATATGGATGTCAGGGCTTTTTAGGTAGGAAGTTACTGTTGTGTTTCTGAGAGCTTATTGTTTATTATTAAAAATATTCCCGCTTTTTAAAAATCAATATCCCAGATTCCCGCTTTACGTTCAAGATCAATTAAAGCAGACGAATTTTCAGCAAGGAGCTGGAAATAATTCTGACGAAGTTCATTGTAGGTTCTTTGGGCATTGAGAACTTCCAGAATAGAACTTTCTCCACGCTGATAGCTGTAGGTAATTCCTTTCAATATGCTTTCGGCTTCTGTTAACATGCCATTATCAAATTGTTGCAGCTGTTTTTGTGCAGAAGTATACTGTTGGTAAGCCTGGGTAATTTCCATACGAATGCTGTTTTCAATCTGTTTGTATTCTGTTTCTGCCTGAGAGTAGCTCATTTCTGCAATTTTTAAATCTGCATTTCTACGATTTGAGAATTTTAAAGGTACACTGATTCCTAATTTTACAGTGTTTACAGCAGGTGAAGGTGCTATTTCATTATTGGCAACGGTGTTGTGTCCTGCTCCGGCACTTAATCCTAAATCTATGACACGATTGGCTTTTTCAAGTTTAATTCGGCTCGCTGCGGTATTGATATTCTGTTTTGAAGCTAAAAGATCTGCTCTTTCGTTGAAGGCATTGGTGATAAGGTCATTCAACGTATAGCTTCTGTTAAAAGAATTGAGATTTCCTATGACTTCTTTTCCAGTGCTGTCGCTGCCAATAAAATCTGACAAAGCAGTGATCGATTGTTGTTGTGCTCCTTCAAGCTGATAAACTTCATTAAGCAAAGAAGAGGCTTCCAGTCTGCTTTGTTGGGAAGTTACTTTTGAAATATCTCCCAATTTGTATCGGATACTATCGGATTTTGCTAGTTTAAGCATACTTTGATAAGATTCTTTCTGAACGTTCAGTAAGGCTTTTGATTTTAAAGCTTCAATATAACTTAAGGTGGCATCAGCAAGCAGATTTCTTACATACTCCTGTAGCTGTAATTTTGAATATTCTGCTTCATTTTTTGCTGTTTCTATTCTTGCTTTTCTTTTTCCACCCAGTTCAAGAGTCCAGCTGATTGCTCCGCCCATAGTATATCCCATGTCCTTGGAAACTCCATTGTTTGAGGTTTCCATTTCTATTTGAGGATCAGGAAAAATTCCGGCAGTAAGGATAGAGGCTTCGGCGATACTGACATTGTACTTCTGTGCAGCCAGCCCGAGGTTTTTATCCTTTACATACTTGAGATACTCATTGAAGGAGATAGGCTCATTTTCAGATTGTGCCTTGATGAAAATACCAGTTACAGTACAAAATAATATGATTAAAAAATTAGATTTCATGAGATGTTGCATTTTGTTTTTCAAAACGATATTCAGCTAAATAATAAATGGCAGGAAGTACAAAAAGGGTAAGGAAAGTAGAGAACATCAATCCATACACAATGACAGTAGCCAAAGGTCTTTGTACGTCTGATCCAATTCCTGTAGCAAGTGATGCCGGTAATAATCCTATGATTGCTACGGATGCTGTCATCAAAACGGGTCTGAAACGGTCCTTTGCTCCCTGGATAACCGATGCTTTCAATGGAATTCCTCCTTTTCTGAGCGTATTGATATGGGAAACCATGATCACTCCATTCTGAATGGCAACTCCAAATAAGGCAATGAAACCTACGGCGGAAGAAACATTCAATGACATTCCTCTGATATTGAGCGCCAGCATTCCTCCAAATAAAGCAAGCGGAATAATACTCATTAAAATCAATGCCTGTCTGAAAGTTCCAAAGGCTCCATAAAGTAAAAGGAACATCACAGCCAATGCTAAAGGAACAATAACTGCAAGCCTTGAATATGCTCTGTTTTTATTTTCAAATTGTCCGCCCCATTTGATCTGGTATTTTTCATGGTCATAACGGATGTTTTTTTCAATGCTTTTTTGTGCATCGTTGAGGAATGATGTAAGATCTCGACCTCTCAGATTGAGTTTTACGGTAAGATGTCTCTTATTCATTTCCCTGGTGATAGTGCTTTCCCCTGTACTTAATTTTACGGTTGCTATCTGTGAAAGTGGAATTTTTGCTCCTGATGAAGACGCAAGCATCAGATTTCCTATTTTTTCAGGAGTATTACGGCTGTTTTCCACATAGCGGCAGGAAATATCATACACTTTGTTACCAATGAAGATTTGCGAGACGGCTTTTCCTCCAAGAGCGGTTTCAATAAGATCGGTAACATCGGAAACATTCAGTCCGTATTGTGCGATTTTATTTCTGTCGGCAATAATTTGCAATTGAGGAAGCGGTGGCTCCTGATCAATGGCAAGATCTGCAGAACCGGGAACTGTTTTTAAAAGTGAAAGAACATTTTCGGCAACCTGTCTTGTTCCTGCAAAATCATCACCATAGATTTTTACCACTAATTCACTGTGAGCACCGGATATTTTATCCATTACTCCATCAATCATTGGTTGTGAAAAACCTACTGTAAAGCCTGGCATTTCCTTGTAATCTTCTGCAAGTTCTTTGATGAGGTCTGCTTTTGTTTTTCCTGATGTCCATTCTTTATAAGGCTTGATTCCTACAGATACTTCAAAGTGGGAAGCAGTCCATGGATCGGTACCATCATCATTACGTCCTGCCTGAACCATGATATAAGTGACTTCGGAGTGTTTCATAGTTCTGAGACGGAGAGAATCACTCATTTCCTGTGCTTTTTTCAAAGAAATTCCTGGAGGAAGCTGTACCTGCAGCCAGATAGAACCTTCGTCAAGTTCCGGTAAGAAATCTTTACCCACGCTGTAGGAAAGGGCTCCTGCTCCCAATAATACAATTCCTGCCGGAATGAAGATCTTTTTTGGTGCGGACATGATTTTATCAATTCCTTTTCCATAAGCATTGCTTACTTTTTCAAGCCATCGGTTGTGATAAAGTTTTCTGGGCTTTCTGTAAATCATATAAGCAAGCCCGGGAATTAGTAGTAAAGCTACTGCTAAAGCTCCTAATAATGCGTATCCTACTGTAAATGCCATGGGAGTAAATAATTTTTTTTCCACTCTTTCAAATGCGAACAAAGGCAGATAAGCCGTAATGATGATAATTCCGGAAAAGAATATCGGTTTCGCAATTTCAGTGGCTTTTTGAATGATTGTTTTTTCTTCCAGTTCCTTATCAGGATGCTCTTCCCTCTGTCTTAAAATAGCTTCCAGCATTACAATAGAACCATCTACAATAATCCCGAAATCTATGGCTCCCAATGAAAGAAGGTTTGCTGGAATATTGGTAAAATGCATGAGAATAAAAGCAATAAGAAGTGAAAATGGAATGGTGATCGCCGTTAAAAGAGCCCCACGCCAGCTTCCAAGAAATATAATCAATATAATAATGACCAATACAATTCCTTCCGTCAATGTATGAGAAACCGTATTAAGAGTGGTTTTTACAAGGTCAGTTCTGTCCAGATAGGTATGAATTTTTACACCAGCCGGGAGAATATTTTTATTGAGTTCATCTACTGCTTCGTGTACGCCAATCAAGACCTGCGAAGGATTTTGCCCTTTTAATAATAAGACAATTCCGCCTACACTTTCATTGTAGTTTCTGTTACGGTCTGTAAAACCAAGGATTCCTTTACGTTCAAGATTCCCATATTTTAAAGTTCCAATATCATTCAAAAAAACAGGAACTCCTTTTTCAGTTTTTACAACGGTTTTTCCAAGATCATCAAGATTTTTGATCAATCCTATTCCACGAACAACATACGCCAGATCTCCACGGGGTAGCATACTTCCTCCTGCGCTGGCATTGTTTTTACTGATAGTTTCAATAATTTCTGCCAAAGAAAGCCCATATTGCTCAAGTTTATTAGGATCAAGTTCGATCTGAAATTGTGTAGTAATTCCTCCGAAATTCGTCACATCGGCAATACCCGAAACCTGCTTTATCCTGGGAATAATAACGAAGTTCTGAAGATCTGTGAGTTCTCTTAAGCTGTGATTATCGCTTTCAATAACATAACGGTAAATTTCTCCTACGGGAGAGGTTAAAGGATCCAAACCCGGCTGTGCTCCATACGGTAAGGAAACTTCAGCAAGCCTTTCCTGAATACGTTGCCTAGCCCAATAATCATCAATGCCATCATCAAATACTATGGTAATCATGGAAAGTCCGAACGTACTTTTACTTCGCATCACATGCATTCCGGGAATTCCGTTGAGAGCTCTTTCCAGAGGAATGGTAATCTGTTGCTCTACTTCTTCGGCAGCCAAGCCCTGTACCTGGGTTACAACCTGTGAAGTGGTATCTGCAATATCGGGATAAGCTTCAACGGAAAGCTTAGTCCATGAATAATATCCAAAAAATCCTAATAATATAAAAAGAGCCAGTATAAGCCACTTTTTCTGTATGGAAACTGTTAATAACTTTTTCATATTCTAACTTTAATGGGAAACTTCAGCTTCCTCATTCAACATTTATTTTACATCCAAAAGATAGATTCCTCCTGTTGTCATGATTTCATCGCCGGATTTTAGCCCTGATGTGATCTTTATGGTTTTCTCAGAAGCTTCAGCAGTCGTTACATTACGCTTCATAAATTGATTTTTTCCTGTTTTGATCCATACATATTGATTGTCATCTTTTTGCATCAGGGCAGAGGTAGGGATGATAATTGTGTTTTCAGAATCAGTAGAGTAGATGATGGTGGCAAACATGCCGGGCTTTAATGTTTTGTCGGGATTATTACATTCTATTAAAACTTTGATACTTCGTGTAGCTTCATCTACCCAGTCGTTAATATGGTATACTTTTCCGGTAATAGCTCTGTCAGGATAAGTATTGACTTTCACGGATACCTGATCTCCATTTTTGATAAAGCGAAGATCTTTTTCTTTGACTTCTCCAGAGATCCAAACCTTTGAAAGTTCAGCAACTATCATCACAGGCTCCGCATCTTCACGGAGATATTGCCCGGTAACAATTTTGTTGGAAATCACTTCTCCGGCAATAGGAGCTCTTACGATCAATCCTCCGGAACCTTTACTTTGGCTGTTGTAAATTTTTAACGCTGTAGAAGCATTGGATAATGATATTTTTTTGTTTTTAAATTCGGTCTCTGCTTCTTCCAGTTCTTTTTGTATACCTACACCATGTTTTACAAGGTCCTGCTGGCGTTTATATCTTTTTTCTGCCAAGCCCGCTTCATTCAACGCATCGGAATATTCTTTTTGTACATCAAGATAACCTGATGAGAGTACCTCAAATAAAGGACTTCCTGCATTTACCTTTTGACCGATATTAACAAAAGCTCTGGTCACTCTTCCGGAAAAAGGACTGGCTATTTCTGCGTAATTATTGGGTATGGCTTCTATGGTCCCTACAGAAGTAATGTCATGATTATATTCCTGATCGCTGACGGTTAAAGTTTTAATTTTTTTTAAAACCGGGCTATTTTCTGGGATGGTAACCTGATTATTTTTAACAGTAATTTCCTGTTCCGGAGACTGCTGAGGTACATTGTCTTTGCATGAGGCTGCAAAAAGTATGATAATGCTTAAGATTATTCTTTTCATGATCTTAATAAAATTGAGTGCTGTTGCTGATTTTTGGTTTTGTATTATTCTTTTTCTTGTTAATGACCAGCTTTTTACTTCGTGCTTCCTTTTGGGTAGATAAAGTAGGACGTAGAAATATATTGGTAGAAACAATGAAAAAGACGGTAATGATTGCTTCTTTTGGGTATCCGAGAGCGCATAATGCTCCTATAGCTGCGGAACACCATAAGGTAGCTGCGGTATTCAGTCCTCTTACGGTAAGCCCATCTTTCATGATAACACCACCACCGAGAAAACCAATTCCGCTGACAATATATGAGGTAATTCTTCCGGCTGCATCACCACCAATTCTGATGGCAATAAGTACAAATGCTGCGGAGCCAATGCAAACTAAAGTATTGGTGCGAAGACCAGCATTTTTTTTACGCCACTGTCTTTCGAAACCTATGCCGGCGCCTAGACAGAATGCAGTCAATAAACGAAGTGTAAATTCAAATGTATTCATAACTTTTCCTTTTTTTATAAAGCCTGTAAGCTGTACGGGAAAAGTGAATACAACTAAAGCTTTTAAGATTGATAATTACTGTAAGGATCTGCGTCCATGTGCTTTATTTTTTACAGTGCAAAAGTAGAGATGATGTTTTTTTTTACCCGTTAGAAAAGGTTTAGAATGCTATTAGAATTTTATTAGAAAAAATGAAATTGAGCTATTTTCAGTGAAAATTATATAATTGATAGTATAATTTTATACTATGTATAGATTGATGAATGGGTACAGATAGAGAAATAAAGCCTTCATCTGTAACCATTTTTTAAGTTAAAAATTCAATACATTTGACAAAAGTCTGGTTTTGTACTGTACTATGATTAATTTTGCAGAATAAAGCTTGCTGTATCTCCCGGTTTCAAACCAAAAGTTGTCTTATAAATTATATAATTTTAGAAATGAAAAATTCGAATTTAGCGATTCCTGCTACACTTTTAGCGATCATCTGCGTACAGGGTGGAGCATCCATTGCCAAACAGCTTTTCCCGGCAATTGGAGCTATTGGAACCGTTACTTTAAGGATTGTACTTTCTGCTATTATACTTACCATCATTAACCGACCAAAATTTTTACAGTTTACCTGGCAAAAATGGAAATATTGTGCAATGTATGGAACGGGGTTGGCAGCTATGAATCTTATTTTTTATATGGCGATTCAAAGGATACCTTTAGGACTAGCTGTTACCGTTGAGTTTGCAGGACCTTTATTTCTTGCATTAGCATTGTCCCGTAAAGTGTTGGACGTTGTATGGGCATTATTAGCTTGTGTAGGAATATTGCTTATTGTTCCGTGGAAGAGTGATCATATAGATTTGTTAGGACTTGGATTAGCTTTTCTTGCTGGGATATTCTGGGCTCTTTATATTGTAATGGGTGGAAAAGTTTCTAAAATAATGGATGGAAAAGATGCTGTAACCACGGGGATGCTATTTGCCAGTCTTGTGATTATTCCTTTTACGATTTGGGACGGTGCAGTTTTTAATATGACTCCAACTATTTTTATAAAAGGTTTGGGAGTAGCCATTTTATCCAGTGCTTTACCATTTTCATTAGAAATGATGGCTCTGAAAAAGCTTCCTGCCAAAACGTTCAGTATTCTGATGAGCCTGGAACCAGCATTTGCGGCACTTTCGGGATTAGTTTTCTTAGCGGAAGAACTTTCTTTTTTACAATGGATTTCCATCAGTTGTGTAATTGCAGCAAGTATAGGGACTACCATTTTTAATAAAACAGCTACATCTCATAATTAAAGAATTTATAATTTTATTTTCCCACAGATAACACAGGTTAGCACGGATGTTTATGGATATGAAAATAAGTAATACTAATTAGTTTCAATATCAAATATTACCGTAAAAACAGTTTCATTATTCTTAGATTCTACTTTGATCATTGCATGATGAAGATGAATAATTTTCTCTGTCAGGAAAAGCCCGATTCCATATCCTTTTTCCTTTCTTGAATCTTCACTTCTATAAAATGGCTCAAAAATATGTAATAAGTCATTCTGAGAAATAGTAATTCCTGTATTGATAAATTGGATTGAAAGTGTTTTTGAGTCTCCTTTCACTTCAATGGAGCATGTGTGTATTGGAGAATATTTACAGGCATTATCGATGAGATTGTTGAAGGCAACCTGTAACAGGTATTCATTCCCTTGTAGAAGGAGTTGGGGCTCATCAATATCGCTATCAATATTCAAAGAAACTTTATATTCTGAATTCTCTTTTATTATCTTTGAATAAGACTCCAGAAGAATTTCATCAAGTCGTATTTCAGAAAAACTGATTTCATTAGGATCGTAGCTGGCTTTGGCGAGATCCATTAAGCTGTTGGATAATTTAACCATATTGCGGGCATCATCCAATGCGTATTGAATAGTCTGTTGATATTCATCCTTGGTTTGTTCTTTTTCTGCAGAAAGTTCCAATTCTGTAATAATGGCAGATAATGGAGTACGAAGCTCATGTGAAATATTGGAAACAAAATGTTTTTGAGCATCAAAGGAATTCTCAAGCCTTTCCAGCATTCCGTTGAAGTTTTGTGCTAGCTCATTAAGCTCATCTTTTTCACCTGTTGTTTTCAGTCGCAATTGTAATTTTCCGGCAGTAATTTTTTTTATCTGATTCACCATTTCACTGATTGGATTCAATGCTTTTTTTGAAAGAAATATTCCTGCCAGATAAACCAGAATCAAAATGCTGATAAAAGCAATGATACTGATCGTTAATAAATGGTTGATAGATTTATATCCGTATTGGTCATATCCTGCTGCTGTTACCAGATACTCTTTTCCGTTATGAGAATAAATGGTTCCTATTGCCTGTAGATCATCAATAAAGAAACTGAGCTCCTTCTTTTTTTGAATATTGGAAAGCATTTTCGGGTCTTCCTTTACATAATCTACCTTTGAATCATCATGATAAATAAGGTTGAATTCCGGATCATAAATGGCTACCTGAACCTCGTTGATGGTCTTTGTATTGTTCTTGTAAACACGGTGCATTTCCTTTTCACTCAATGTACTTTGAAAAAAAAGATTAGCCTTTGCCACCGCTTCATTTCTCAGCTGGGCATAGAATGAGATTTCCCTTGCTTCGCTTGAAGAATAATATACCGCAATACCATAAAATACCATCAGCATTGCCGTGACAAAGGTGAAAAGTAAGGTAAGGCGGGTTCTGACTTTCATGTTCTAAGTATTATTGCTGATGTTCCTCGTATCCTTTCTTTAAAATAAAACCCATTCCGGCTTTGGTATGAATCAGTTTACTTTCAAAATCCTTATCAATTTTCTTTCTGATATAATTGATATATACATCAATGAAATTGGTTCCAGTATCAAAATGAGTTTCCCATACATTTTCAGCAATTTCAGAACGAGAAAGAACTCTTTCAGGATTTTCAAGCATGTATTTCATCAGATTGAACTCTTTTGGGGTAAGTTTAATCGCAATTCCGCTTCGGCTTACAGATTTCAGCTTGAGATCCATTTCAATGCTTTCGTATTTTAATACTTGTTCTGTAGGTGAGTGAAGGGAGAATCTTTTCATTAAAACTTTAACCCTAGCAATCAGTTCACGCATTTCAAAAGGTTTGGTAAGATAATCATCAGCCCCTGAATCAAAACCTTCCAGTTTGTCATCTGTAGTTCCTAGTGCCGTAAGCATAATGACCGGAATTTGGGGTTTTAGGGTCTTAATTTCTTTACAAAAATCCAATCCATTTTTTAACGGAACAATAATATCGGTAATGATGAGATCAAAATCCTGAGTAGAGGCAAGTTCTGTAGCTTTTTCACCATCGTAGGCGAAACTTACATCCATATCCTGTTCCAAAAGTCCTCTGCCGATAAGGCGTGAAAGTCTTTTATCATCTTCAACAAGCAAAATATGAGGCATAAGAAAGGATAATGTGTTTGGGTTACTAAGAAAAGTTACTCGATACGTACTACAAATGTAATGATTTCTATTTTGTAATTTTGAGCTGAAATAATAATTAGAATAGAAGGATTTAAAATGATATTAAATAAAAAAGGAATTGGTACAGGGCTTTTATCTCTTTTAATCATACTGTTTGTACAGTGTACTTCTTATCAGAATGCGATCCAGCTTGAAAATGGAGATTTACTTTTTGTAACGGCAAAAGAAACGGGACTTTCAGGAGCTATTAATAATGTTACTCAAAAACAGAAAACTGCTTCCTTTGATCATATTGGGATTCTGGAAAATGATGGGAACAAAATGTATGTGTTGCATGCTGCTCCCAAAGGCGGGTCTCAAAAACAAAGCCTGAAGAATTTTATTAAAGATCAGAAAAGAGATCAGCAGAATATTGTTGTCTACCGATTAAAGCCAGAATACAACAAAGCAATTCCTACGGCTATAGAAAAGGCACATTCCATGTTGGGAAAACCTTATAATTTCAACTATATCTTAGATGAAAGCTCGTACTATTGTTCAGATTTTGTGGAAAGAGCTTTTCGGGATAATCATATTTTTAAATTAGAACCAATGACATTCATTGATCCAAAGACAATGAAAATCAATGTATTCTGGGAAGAGTTTTATGGGAAGAAAAATCTGAAAGTACCTGAAGGAGAGTTAGGCTGTAATCCGAATGGATTGGCAGGATCTGAAAAAATTGAAAGGGTAGGTGACCTTTAAAATATGAGGAGAAGTAATTATTGCTTCTCTTTTTTTTATATTTTTTTTAAAAATATTAGTCTACTAATTTGGTGGACTAATATTTTTTTATATTTTTGTGACAGATTTAAATGCAGAGCGCAATATGATCTGAGAGTATTTAACCCAAAAATGTTTAACGATGATTACACCTAACCCAAGCCTGCAGGTTTTTCAAAATAAACTGAACCTGCCTAAAAAAGAATTGTTATTGGAAATAGAATTAAATGGTAAAATGAAATTTGAGCATTTAATGAATACCATCCATAATCAATTGGGTATTTGTCATAGAGTGTTATCAGCCAATGTAGAATATGTGAACGGATACAGCTTTGGTTCAGTACAGTTATATATAAATGCAAATTCAGAGGACTATCATAAGCTTGAAGTTTATCTGAATAAAAATAAACTTCTGAATACAACGGTGGAGTACTTCTGCCGGAAATATTCTTAAGGGAGATTCATATAGTTTTAATTACTCAAAGTGTCTGGTTCTTTTACCGGACGCTTTTTTTATGTTCTCGCAGATGAAACACATTACGCAGATTTTTTTAATAAAAAGTAAATATTGACCTATACAAACATTCAATCTTCACAAATATCCCAATGGATGGAATAAAAATTCCCCTCCTCTGGAGGGGTGGCAAAAATTTATTGAATTTTTGACGGGGTGGTCATAAAAAGAACAATTATTACTTTCTTAAATACAAAGTTCTATTCTCCAAATTCTATATTTTAAGACGCAAAGAGTTAATCAATTAAAATTGATTTGATGAGGCTTACGAAAAAATGAAGGCAATAAAAAAGCGCTCAGATTTCTCTGAACGCTCTATAGTAATAAAAATAAGTTTAGATTCTTTCGATATCAGCACCTAATGCTTTTAGTCTTCCATCGATGTTTTCATATCCTCTGTCGATTTGCTCGATGTTATGGATAATAGATTTTCCTTCTGCAGAAAGGGCCGCAATAAGAAGGGCGTTACCAGCTCTAATATCTGGGGAAACCATTGTAGTTCCTCTTAACGGCGCTTCCTGGTTCAATCCGATTACAGTAGCTCTGTGTGGATCACATAAAATGATCTGAGCTCCCATATCGATTAATTTATCCACAAAGAATAATCTGGATTCAAACATTTTCTGATGAACCAAAATACTTCCCTTAGCCTGAGTAGCCACTACCAGAATAATAGATAATAAATCCGGTGTGAAACCTGGCCATGGAGCATCTGAGATAGTAAGGATAGATCCGTCAATAAATTTCTGAATTTTATAATGTTCCTGAGCCGGGATGTAAATATCATCACCACTTTGCTCAAGCTGAATTCCTAGTTTTCTGAATGTATTTGGAATTACTCCCAATTGATTCCAGTTTACATTTTTAATGGTGATTTCTGATTTTGTCATGGCTGCAAGACCAATCCAAGACCCGATTTCTACCATATCAGGAAGCATAGTGTGTTCAGTACCTCTTAAATAATCTACTCCTTCAATGGTAAGAAGGTTAGATCCGATTCCTGAAATATTGGCTCCCATTCTGTTCAGCATTTTACATAATTGCTGAAGATAAGGTTCACAAGCAGCGTTGTAAATTCTTGTTTTACCTTTTGCCAAAGCTGCAGCCATTACGATATTCGCCGTTCCGGTTACAGAAGCTTCTTCCAAAAGGATAAATTTACCTGTAAGTTCTTTTGCTTTTAAAGAATAGAAATATTCTTCTTCATCATAATGGAACTCCGCACCAAGTTCTACTAATCCCTGGAAGTGGGTATCCAATCTTCTTCTTCCGATCTTATCACCTCCGGGAGTTGGCATATAAGCCTCTCCATAACGAGCTAACATTGGTCCCATCAACATAATAGATCCACGTAACTTTGCACCGTCTTTTTTGAATTCGTTTGATTTTATATAATCGAAGTTTACTTTATCAGCCTTGAAAGTATAATCTCCATGACCGTTTTTAGTAACCTTTACTCCGAAATCTCCAAGAATCTCAATCAGTCTGTTTACATCATGAATGTCCGGAATATTTTTAATTCTTACTTCCTCGTCAGTTAACAAAACTGCACATAAAATTTGTAGAGCTTCATTCTTAGCTCCTTGTGGAGTTATTTCACCCTGCAGTCTTTTTCCTCCTCTTATTTGAAATGTTCCACTCATTATTTTCTGTTTTTATGATTGTTGTTATGCCTTCTTTTGTTAGGTTGGTTCTTGTTATTATTACCGCTATTTCGGTTGTTGTTATTGTTGTTTCGGTTGTTGTTATTACTAGTATAATAAATTTTACTCTTTTCAAGAGAATCAATTCCTGTAAGATCCAACCTGTTTTCAGACAATTCTTTCAAGTGTCTGAAAATAACATCATCAGTCACGTGTTCCTTATTGTAAACATTATAAGACTTCTTCATATTGTTGGCAATTACTTCGATAAGGGCTTCTTTTTCATCACCCGTTTCCAATTCAATTGCTTTTTCTATTAATTGAAGAATACTTTTTCCGTAAAATTTAAAGTCACCCTGCAGTTTTGGATATTCCATTCTTTTAGGTTTTTCTGCCAATTGTTCCATGGTAGGGAACGGATAAGGAGAATCTACATCCAAATCATGGTTGGCAAGAATAAAAAGATGATCCCAAAGTTTATGTTTATAATTTTCTTCGTCGCGAAGTTGTGGGTTTCTCTGACCCATAAAATCGATGATTGCCATAGCCATTTCGTTCCTTTCCTCTTTGGTAGGAAGTTCTTTGCAGCGCTCAACCAACTGTTGTATAATTCTGCCGTATTCCGGCATATGAAGCTGAGTTTTTTGGGTATTGTATTCCATAGTATGCAAATATATGGATTAAAAGAAAAATTGTTTCGAGAATCTTAAAAATTTATGATTTTTTAATGAAAAATTTAGATGAGTTTCTTATTGAATTATTATTTAAAATAAAAATATTTCTCGTTATATTGAATTTGTTTTCAATAAAAATGTAATTTAGTTAATAGGTTAATAATTGAATTTTACAATGAAAAAAACGAATTTTATTCTTTCCCTACTGGCGTTAGCATTGATTAGCTCTTGCCAGAACAGAGATGAAACTGATACAGAAACTTCTAAGCAGGAAGAAGTACATGATAAAATTGTAAATGTTACCCACCACGACGGAAAACCTTTCAGTATAGGAAGTGGATCCGGATCAATTCATGGAAAATTTGTAGCAGGACTTGGTGGCAGTGTTCTGATGCAGGGATTTTATTGGGATGTTCCTGATGGCGGTAACTGGTGGAATACGGTTAAAGATAAATTAACAGCGTGGTCTAATGCAGGAATTGGTGCAGTCTGGCTTCCTCCAGCTTCAAAAGCGCAGAATGGTGCATATTCTATGGGGTATGATCCTGCCGATTATTATGATTTTGGAAACTTTAATCAAAACGGAAGCGTAGAAACCCGTTTTGGATCAAGAACAGAACTGGAAGCATTGATTACAAAAGCCCACGCAGAAAACATGCAGGTATATGCTGACATTGTTATTAATCATAACAGTGGCGGGCAATCTGAAGCCAATCCTTTTACCGGAACAAATACCTGGACCAATTTCTCAGGAGTAGCTTCCGGAAAATTTCAAAGAAACTACAATGACTTTTATAAAAATGCCTACGGAAATAATGATGAAGGTGCCTTTGGTGGATTTCCGGATTTGTGTCATGCTAACCCTCATGTACAGGATTGGTTGTGGGGAAGAGATGACTCAGTGGCAAAATATTATAAAAATGTAATGAAATTTGACGGCTGGAGATTTGATTACGTTAAAGGTTTTGGTCCTTGGGTTGTTAATAACTGGAACTCAAAAGTAGGTGGATTTTCTGTCGGTGAATTATGGGACTCCAATGTTAATACTTTAGAATGGTGGGCAAATAATGCAAACAGTTCTGTATTCGATTTTGCTGCGTACTATAAAATGGATGAAGCTTTTGATAATGGAAATCTGAATGTGTTGAATGATGATATGATGTGGAAAAGAAATCCATACAAAGCAGTAACATTTGTAGCAAATCATGATACGGATATTATCTATAATAAAATGCCAGCTTATGCCTATATTTTAACTCATGAAGGATATCCAACTATTTTTTACAGAGATTATGAAGAGTGGCTCAATAAAGAAAGACTAAATAATTTAATCTGGATTCATAATAACAAAGCTACCGGAACAACCTCTATTTTATATACAGATAATGATGAATACATCGCAAGACGTAATGGATACAATGGTAATCCAGGGTTAGTAGTATATATCAATACCTCGTCAAACTGGCAGGAAAGATGGATTGATACGAATTGGAGTAATCAACAGATCAAAGATTTTACAGGTAATTCGACTTGGTATCCGACTACGCAGGCAGATAAGCGTGTGAAGATTCAGTGTCCTCCCAATAGTTATTCTGTATGGTCGCTTAATTTATGAGTAATGAATAAGGTGCTCAGAGCTCAAAACTTAAGTAATATAATTGTTATCTCTCGCAGATTTTGTAGATAAAGCAGATTTACAATTTATAGAATCAACATCTGTGTAAACTTGTGAAATCTGTGGGAGATTATACCTGAATAAACTTTTTTTTCTGATGCTGATCCGGAAGAAAACATTTCTGATTGGCAAGTTTCATTCTGTTTCTTGAAACCATATCATATGCTTTATCACTCAAAAAGGATGGCAACATTTTACCAATAGCAGAAAGTTTATAAACTCCTCCTAAAATATTGGCAATTTGCAATACTGCTTTCGATTTTATAAGATAATATTGTTTCGGTTTCCAAAGATATAAGGTATTGAAAACTTGAGTTTCTAATCCTCTTTCAGATAAAAACTGTTGCCCGAATTCAGATTGGAGAGAAGCAAACATGAACTTGTCTTTCTTGTCTCTTTCCAGAATCCATTGTACCCAGAAATTGCATACTCCACAATCACCGTCAAAAAATACAATATGTTTGTTTTCCCAGTTTTCCACAATATTATTTATTAAACATGATCCTTCTTTCTGTATCTTCTTTTACTTGTTTGAAATATTTCACAAGTTCCGTACGTTGATCATCCGTTAACTTCGCATTCTGATGTCCGATATAATAAGATTCAAGTGGCATTTCTTTCTTCTCAACCATTTCCATAGATTCCTCTAATTTACGAAGTTGTCTTTGAGGTTCATATACTGCAAAGGTAGAAAAATTAAGATGCTTTCTTCCTTCATCAATATGATTTTTTACATACCATGAAACAGGAGAAATATCAGCATACCACGGGTATTTTGTCTCATTGGAATGGCAGTCATAGCACGATGTCCTGATAATTTTAGCTACTTTTTCCGGAGTATTTTTTATTTTCAAAAAGTCCATACCGGGAGTAGGGCGTGGATTGGTCTTATCAATAGGAAAAAACTGGATCATAATGAATCCTACGAGAATAATAACTAATATTTTTTTCATGGGATAATATTCATACTTGTGATTTATAAAGATAGTTAATTTTTTTTATGATAAGGTTGACAGCTGTGAGTGGATACTTGAAAACACAGTGAGAATTTTTTCTTTTACACGTTTAATAAAGGTTCTAAAATTGTTTTCTGCTATTATAGCTTCCATTTTCCAGCTTCAATCTTTCAATCTTTCTTCCTTACGTTGAGTTATTCTAAATAGAGCATTGATGATCAAACGGATTTAAAAAATTACTAACTTAATACCACAATTGTGTCTAGAGTTCAGATGCTGTCGGAAATATTTCTTTATAGTTTTTAACTATCATTGAAATAAATATTAATAGATTGTATTTATTACGTGAACGTTGTAAGTTTGTCATGCCCTTACAACAAAAGAATTACTTAAAACTGTATTAATCAATATAAAATAAATAAACGACAATGGAAAAAGATTTGAATGACATCAGTAAATGCCCGTTTCACAACGGAACAATGAAGAAGAGCGTAGCAGGTGAAGGAACTCAAAATAAAGATTGGTGGCCTGATCAGTTAAGAGTAGATCTTCTACGTCAGCATTCATCGCTGTCTGATCCTATGGATAAAGACTTTGATTACGCAGAAGCATTTAAAAGCCTTGATCTTGAGGCGGTAAAAAAAGATCTTCATGCTTTAATGACAGATTCTCAGGACTGGTGGCCTGCAGACTTTGGACATTACGGACCGTTATTCATCCGTATGGCATGGCATAGCGCCGGAACTTATCGTGTAGGTGACGGTAGAGGTGGAGCTGGAGCAGGGCAACAACGTTTTGCACCATTAAACAGCTGGCCTGATAACGTAAGTCTTGATAAAGCAAGAAGATTATTGTGGCCCATCAAACAAAAATACGGTAGAAACATATCTTGGGCAGACCTTTTAATTCTTACAGGAAACATTGCCCTTGAATCTATGGGATTCAAAACATTCGGATTTGCAGGAGGGCGTGCAGATGTATGGGAACCGGATGCAGATGTATATTGGGGATCAGAAAAAACATGGCTTGGAGGTGACTTACGTTATGCTCACGGCTCAGAAGGTGTAGTGGAAGGACATTCCGCAATTTTACCTACAGATGATAAAGCAGATGGAGATATTCACTCCAGAAATCTTGAAAATCCACTAGCTGCAGTACAGATGGGATTGATTTATGTAAATCCTGAAGGACCGGACGGAAATCCAGACCCGATTGCAGCAGCCAAAGATATCAGAGATACTTTTGGACGTATGGCAATGAATGATGAAGAAACTGTAGCATTGATTGCAGGTGGACATACTTTTGGAAAAACTCACGGAGCAGGTCCTGCAGATCATGTTGGTAAAGAACCGGAAGCAGCCGGAATTGAACAGCAGGGATTAGGATGGTCTAGCAGCTATAAATCCGGAAGTGGAAGAGATGCTATTTCCAGTGGATTGGAAGTAACGTGGACTGAAACTCCAACTCAATGGAGTAATTATTTCTTTAAAAACTTGTTCGAAAATGAATGGGAACTGACAAAAAGCCCAGCCGGAGCTCATCAATGGGTAGCAAAGGATGGAGCTGAAATCATTCCTGATGCATTTGATCCTAATAAAAAGCATAGACCAACAATGCTTACAACAGACCTTTCATTAAGATTGGATCCTGTTTACGAAAAAATTTCAAGGCATTTCTACGAAAACCCCGATGCGTTTGCAGATGCATTTTCGCGTGCGTGGTTTAAATTAACACACAGAGATATGGGACCTCGCGCCCGCTACTTAGGACCAGATGTTCCACAGGAAGAATTAATCTGGCAAGATCCAATCCCTGAAGTAAATCACGAACTGGTAAACGATTCAGATGTTGAAGCATTAAAATCTAAAGTTTTGAATTCCGGATTAAGTATCTCGGAATTGGTATCTACTGCTTGGGCTTCTGCTTCTACTTTTAGAGGAAGTGATAAACGTGGTGGTGCTAATGGATCAAGAATCAGATTGGAGCCTCAAAGAAACTGGGCAGTAAATAATCCTACTCAATTACAAAAAGTTTTAGGAGTATTGGAAGGTATTCAAAACGAATTCAATGCTCAAAATGGAGGTAAGAAAATATCATTAGCGGATTTAATTGTTCTTGCAGGAAATGCAGCGGTAGAAGCAGCCGCAAAAAATGCAGGAAAAGAAGTGAAAGTTTCTTTTGTGCCAGGAAGGATGGATGCTTCTCAAGAACAAACAGATGTTGAATCTATGGGATATTTAGAACCTGCTGCTGATGGATTCCGTAATTATCTGAAAACAAAATTTACAGTTTCCACAGAGTCTTTATTAATTGATAAAGCTCAGTTGTTAACACTTACTGCTCCAGAATTAACTGTATTAATCGGAGGAATGCGTGCTTTAGATACTAATTTTGATGGTTCTAAACATGGTGTATTCACCAGCCGTCCCGGAGTTCTTACTAATGATTTCTTTGTGAATCTTTTAGATATGGGAACACAGTGGAAGGCCATGTCAGACGATAAAGAAGTATACATGGGAACAGACCGTAAAACAGGACAGCCAAAATGGACAGCTACCCGTGCGGATCTTGTATTCGGATCAAATTCTGAATTGAGGGCTGTAGCTGAGGTTTACGGAAGTGCTGATGCACAAGGGAAATTTATTAATGACTTTGTAGCAGCGTGGACGAAAGTGATGAATCTGGATAGATTCGATCTGGCTTAATCTTTTTTAATCTTATAATAAACAGGCTGTCTTGAAAAAGGCAGCCTGTTATTTTTATGGGAAAGATCTGATATTCACATTATGATATGAAAAATTGATTAGTATTGAAATTGTTCTATTGATCATCAAAAAGATAAGAAGGTAGCCTTAATCATAAAGAAATGGTGTAATCATCATAGCTAGAATACATGTGAAAAGTAATTCTAATTGTTAAAATAGGTTTGAATATTCTAAATGAAATTAAGGCTTTCATATTGTTATTAAGAATTATCAAAAAAAATAATTTAATGACTACTTTGTAAAATGTAAAATAATTAAACTGAGATAGTGTGCTTTTAAAATTAATAAAGGTTAAATTAATTATTTAGTTGAAATTGTGAAATTTGTAAAAAGTGAAATTTTTATTTTTAAACTATTTTATTTGATGTATTTTTATTTAATGTGTATGTTTGTGTAATTATCGATAGTAAAACGATTGTTAATTTGTTATTTTACAACTATGAAAAAATGTTATTTATTGCTATGGTTAGTATAGCAGGATTTATGAGTGCTAAAGGTAGTGCTGATAAAAAAGTAATCAAAAAAGTAGAAACTATGGAGAAAAAATCAGCTCATCATAATATGGTTTCTGCTAAAGCAAAGGCTGCTTTTTATAATTGGATAGTAGTTTTAAATTCTATTTTTAAAGTTTTGATTTTTAGTGTTTTGTAATAGGGAACGATTCAAAATATATGGAAAATACGTATGTGCCCATCCGATATTTTATAGTGTACAATACAAAAGTAAGATGGTTAAATATGTTTGCAAACAAGCACCAAAGAGTAATCAATGTGTTTAAACTTGAGATTCAAAGCAAAAAAAATCAATTTTTTTAAAATGAAAAAACTATTTTTTACAGGATTATTGATGGTTAGCACGTTATCTTTTGCTGCATCATGGACAATCACAACTACTTGCGGAGTTGTTGGAACTATTCAAATTGCTGATAATGCCAGTACTTCTCAAGTCGCTCAGGCAGTAAGTCAATACAATTATAATCAATGTGGGGTGAGACCTGCTAAGATTAATCTTTCTATTGAACCATAGACTTTAATAATAATAGGTTCGTCAATTTGACGAACCTGTTTATAAACCATATTATATAAAAATGAATTTTAAAAAAATATTGTTCCTATTATTAATTTATACAATCAATTTTTTACACTCTCAAGATTTAAAATCCAATTACGTCTGCACATATAAACTAGATTATTCAATAAATGGGAAAAAAGATACTGAACAATTCATCCTTTTTATTGATGCTATTAATAAAAAATCTTTTTTTCAAAGTTCAATTAACTATGCAAAAGATACAGTAGATATAAAAGATCCTTTGCAGTTAGCTGGTTATGAAAGTGATTTCAATGAGAAAGTTTTATTTGATAAAAATTCATTTAAAGTTTTTGAAACAGTTATAGATGCTAAATTATCTTATTCAGAAAATCAAAAAATAAAATGGGTAATATTAGATAAAATTAAGAAAGAGGAAAATATAACTATGCAATTGGCAAAGACTAGTGCTTATGGAAGAACATGGTATGCTTGGTTTAGTAAGGATGTTCCAATTGATTTTGGACCCTATAAATTTAATGGTTTGCCTGGTTTTATCGTTTCTTTATATGATGAAAAAAAGAACTTTGTATTTACTCTTCAAAAGTTCAAAAAGAAAATAAAAAAATTAAAGCTTCCAAATTCAAAAAGCTTCAAAAGTATTCCTAAATCTACATTTAATAAATCAAGATTTAAAATACAAACGGCTGATAATGGTGTTGTTATTTTTAATAATGCGAAAGAAAGAGAAAGCTGGATGAAAAAGCTTGAAGAAAGATATACTTCTTTTCCTTTATTAGATATTGAATATCCAATTAATTAAGACATAGCTTATGTAAATATCGAAATCAAAATGGCTTTCAATAAAATTTTCGGACTATTTTCGGAACAAATATTTTTAAACAAAAAATTAGCTTATTGATTATCAATAAGCTAATTTTTTGTTTGTGTAGACTCACAGGGATTCGAACCCCAGATGACTGAACCAAAATCAGTAGTGTTACCGCTACACCATGAGTCTGTTTTGATGCTGCAAAATTAGAAAAATTATTTGAACTACAAAAACCAAAATTAAAAATTTATTAACATAATGGAGTGTTGACGGGCTTATTCATTGATAGCCAAATAATTATTTTTTAAAGAAAAAAATCAAAATCAAGAAGATTTTTAATGCTAAATAATAAAATCTTATCTTTGCAAAAAATTGGGCTCCAAAAGTTGGAGTAACCCATTAATAACTTATCCTGAGCACAGCAAAAGGATTATTAAACATTTTTTATGTCAAATATTGTCGCAATCGTTGGACGTCCCAACGTAGGAAAATCCACGCTTTTTAACCGTTTATTAGAAAGAAGAGAGGCTATTGTAGATTCTACAGCCGGTGTAACCAGAGACCGTCACTACGGAAAATCTGACTGGAATGGAGTAGACTTTACCGTAATTGATACAGGAGGATATGATGTAGGTACTGACGATATCTTTGAAGAAGAAATTCGTAAGCAGGTACAATTGGCAGTAGATGAAGCTACTTCTATTATCTTTATGATGAATGTGGAAGAGGGACTTACTGATACAGATCAGGAAATTTACAGATTGCTGAGAAGATCCAACAAGCTGATTTACATCGTTATCAACAAAGTAGATTCTTCAAAAGAAGAACTTCCTGCAACAGAATTCTACCAGTTAGGAATTGATAAATATTACACTCTTTCTTCGGCTACAGGTTCAGGAACAGGAGATTTATTAGATGATATTGTAAAAGATTTCCCAACAACAGAATATAAAGATCCTTTCGAAGGATTACCTAAAATTACCATTGCCGGTCGTCCGAATGTAGGAAAGTCTACCATGACTAATGCCTTATTGGATGTAGAAAGAAATATTGTAACAGATATTGCCGGAACAACAAGAGACAGTATTCAAACTTTATATAACAAATTCGGACATGAGTTTGTATTGGTTGATACTGCCGGAATGAGAAGAAAATCCAAAGTAAACGAAGATCTTGAATTCTACTCTGTAATGAGATCTATCCGTTCTATTGAATATTCTGATGTAGTGATCATTATGGTAGATGCTACACAAGGATGGGAATCTCAGGATATGAATATCTTCGGATTGGCACAGAAAAATAGAAAAGGTATCGTTATCCTTGTTAACAAATGGGATTTAGTTGAAGACAAGCAGACTAATACAATGCGTGACTTCGAGAAAGCGATCAAAGATAAAATTGGTCAGTTCCAGGATATTCCAATTCTATTCGTTTCAGCATTAACGAAACAGAGAATCCTTAAAGCTGTAGATGTAGCAATGGAGGTATATGAAGACCGTAAAAAGAAGATCAAAACTTCAAAACTGAATGAAGTAATGCTTCCTATTTTCGAAAATACTCCGCCACCAGCGTTGAAAGGAAAATATATTAAAATTAAATATTGCGTTCAGCTTCCTACACCATCGCCGCAGTTTGTATTCTTCTGCAACCTGCCACAGTATGTGAAAGAACCATATAAGAGATTTACTGAAAATCAATTGAGAAAAGAATTCGGGTTTACCGGAGTTCCTATCGAAGTCTATTTCAGACAAAAATAAAAAACGACTTTTAATAGAATCTGGTGAGGTAAATTCCTTACCAGATTTTTTATAGACCTACTTTATTCCTCGGACATGAATCTGCAAATTCATTTTTTAGTTGTAATTTTGTAGAATCAATGTCGATTAACTGTAATTAAAAACCTAAAATTTTCATGCTTACTATTTTATCGCAAAATTTTTCCCTTGTTAATGAATGGATTAATGAACTTCGAAACGTTCAGGTTCAGCATGATCGGATGAGATTCCGACGAAATATGGAGAGAATCGGAGAAATTGCTGCCTTTGAGATCAGTAAAGGATTGGAAGTAAGAGAAGTTGAAATTCAAACTCCTTTAGATACCATTAAAAGCACCGAAATAGCAGTACAACCTGTTATTACAACTATTTTAAGAGCTGGTGTTCCTTTATTTGAAGGAATTTTGAACTATCTTGACAGAGCAGATTGTGGTTTTGTAGCAGCTTACAGAAAACACGATGCTAATGATTATTTTTCCATCAAACAAGATTATCTTACTTGCCCGAATATAGAAGGAAGACCTTTAATCGTTGCAGATCCAATGCTAGCTACAGGAGCTTCTCTGATTGAAGCAATCAAAGACTTATTAACAAACGGAAATCCTACGCAACTTCATATCGTAGCAGCAATCGCTTCAAGACAAGGTGTTGAAACCGTTCAAAATGCATATCCTGATGCTCACATTTGGGTAGGAGCTATTGATGAAGATTTAACTTCAAAAGGGTATATTACGCCGGGATTGGGTGATGCCGGAGATCTTAGCTACGGAGAAAAACTTCAGAGATAATACGCTAGGAAAGATTCCAGAAATCTTTTATTAAGCTGAACAATAAATTTGGTCGTACTTTATCCATAGGATGCTTGGTATCCGGGAGTACGACCAATTTTGCATTCGGAAGTGCCCTGTAAACATCAGTGCTTTCTTCAATAGTTACCATATTATCTTTATCTCCCACCATAACCTGAACAGGTATATTAATCGTTGCAAGACTGTTTTTCAAAGGGGGATTTTTCCCCAGATCTATCATTAAATCAGCAACGGAAGGAAGGAGTTGTTTCCATTTTGTACCATGCTGCTTCTCTAAAATTTGGGCATATTGTGGGATTTTTTCAAGAATTGTATCAGGATTAAGCATTTTGCTTTCTTTGACAGCCTGTTCTTCACTCCATTCAAATTTTGTCCCCAAAGTAATAATTGAATTGACATTTTCTGGATTTTTCAAAGCATAGCAAAGCGCTACATAACCACCCATGCTGTGCCCAAAAATAAATACATCCTTAAGTTTATTTTTTGTACAATATTCCACCAATTCCTGAGTGTATTTTTCTATACTAATTCCATCCGAAGGAATGTCAATATTTCCATGTCCTGAAAATAGAGGCGTGTGAATAGTAAAATAGGATGAAAGTGTTTCCAGATAAGGATTGAATATATCAGAGTGACCTAAAGCTCCATGTAATAAGATCAGATTGGGCATAGCTATTTGTTTCCTGAAAATTAATCAAAAGAATCGGAACAGGAAAAAAAGAAATTACTTAAAACTAATAATTTGTAGTAAACCTTAAACTTCTTTAAACGTCCATCGCCATCACCAACACACTCACTTTATTATTACCGGCATTCAGAATTTCCCACGCAACAGAAGAAACCGTATTTCCTGTTGTGAAAACATCATCAATCAGAAGAATATGCTTTCCGGTAACGGGTTTTGTTATTGAAAAAGTATTAATCGTATCTATACGATGTTGCTTATCTTTCAAAGCCTGTGCTTTTGCATAATGATTCCTTTTAATTAGCTGATGATCGAAAGGTATTTCGTAGAACTTAGACAGAGTTTCCGTAAACAGATGAAGCTGGTTGTATCCACGCTCTCTCAGTTTTCTAGGATGAAGAGGGATACTTGCCATGAGGTCTGGTTTCTGATCTTTAAAATCAAGCCTTTCCGTTGCCCATTCTGCAAGAATTTTTCCGGTTATTTCCCTGTTTCTGTATTTTAATTCATGAATAATTTTCCGACTTAAACTTTCCTCCTCAAACTGAATTAATGCATAGGTATTCTCAACAGGAAAAAGAAGCTTACATTTCTCTTTAACCGGATTATTTTCAGAATAATCATAATGCATAAAATTGATCTGATTGAAACATAAATTACAAACAAGAAGCTCAGCTTCAATAATTCTGTTGCAATGAAGGCATCGATTGGGAAAAAGAAGATCCAATATCATGATTGTGTTTTTACTAAGATATAAAATTGTTTCGAACTATCGGTATTCAATAATTCATGAAAACTTTTTTACACTCAAACACTTATGCTTAAAATTCTTTCCTGATCTTCTCAATAGCACTCTTCATGCTAAGGTTGAAATGTTCCTTTTCCAATCTTACCGGAGGAGCCTGTCTTTCTTCACAATCAGGAATGCTGCAGGATTCGCAGGTTACACCTACATTAATAGTTTTTAATGTTGGAGATTTTATAAAACCAATCTTCTTAATGGTTTGAGAATTCAATAAAATTCCCAAACAATAACTTCTGTTGCTCCCATCAGAAAAAGGATTTCTTTGTGAGGTGGAAATTACCAGATAACTTATACCCTGATCTTTATAATGCGAGATCTGTGCGTCGGTAAGCGTTTCATTTTCCTTTAAATAATGCAGGTTTTTCACAGCTATCCATCTGCGGCAATAATGTTCGTTGGTGGCATTTGCATGAGGTGCCTGCTGATGATTCAGGTGAAGTTCCTTTAAAATTTGGATTTTATCAGAACCTTTCTTTTTAACCAGGCAAAGGTAGAATAGGTCTTTAATCCCCATTTCTGCAGAAAGGATATTAGTCAGACGATAATAAAATGTTTCAGGTGAATTGGTGAAACTATTAATCAGCAGTTCAAAACCTTTAGGTTCCCAGGTATTTTGCTGAAAAAACTCTGAAGTCTTCTCAATTACAATATCTTTTGAAATTAATAAAGCACCGGCAAAATAAGATGCATAAAAATTATTCAGGATCTCTTCAAAGCTTCCGAAATCAAGCCATGAATAGGTTGTGGGGCGGTTTTTTAGTTCCAGAACTTTGAACCCTATTTCTTTCGCGAGAATAAATGTTTTCTGATCCTTCTCCAATTTTTTATTTAGTAACAATAATTTTTTCTCAGGAATAAATAAAGAACGTAGATTATCCAGTGTTCCATATTTCTCAAAATCCTCAGATTGAATACTATAATCGAACTTCTCCGTAAGAATGCTCTCCAGAATATCAGATTTTAAGTTTTTATCAATTTGTAATTGATTTTCATCAATAAATTGCTTCACCTTCTCCTCAATTTCCGGAAAATAATTATCGTACAACTCCTGAAATGATCTTAGCACAGCAAAATAAAACCTTTCTTTTCCCAAGTTGTAATTCTGCGAAATTTCTATCAGAGCATTGATAAAAGCTGTTACTTTTTTAGGAGCATCACTGATGATACTAATGAGATTGTTTTTATTGATCCCAAATAACTCCAAAGGAACCTCCTTAAAGAAGTCAGATTGAAGAATTTCATTAAAAGGAGCTAAACTTTTATCCAGTTTTGTGGAAACCAGATCGTCAAAAGTACAATTGAGAGCCTCAGAAAGTTGAATGATTTTATCGTGTTTCGGATATTTCTTTCCGTTTTCAATTTCATTGAGATAAGATTTTGATAATCCTGTCTTTACAGCAAGATCCTGCAGAGACCAGTTTTTCTTTTGTCTCTGTTGTTTCAGTTTTAGCCCGAAAACCGTTTTGATAAAGTCGCTTTCTGAATTCATTACTCAAATATAAATATTTAGATGCGATTATTCGCATAATAATTCTTGAATAAATTTAGCGAACGTTCGCTGTTTGTGAAAATTTTTATTTATGTTTGTAACATCAAATCTCAAAATCAATATGTTATGGAAACCAAGACCCAATTAAAAATTACGGCTCAGAAGCAGTTTGAAGAAATTTTCACTCCTGATTTGATAGATTTTCTGATTGCCCTTCATCAGAATTTTAATCAGAAAAGATCAACACTTTTAGAAGAAAGGAAAAAAACTCAGAAAGAATTTGATGATGGTGTTCTTCCTACATTTTTAAAAGAAACCGAAGAAATCAGAAACGGAAATTGGGTGTGTGCTCCATTACCAGAAGATTTATTGGACAGAAGAGTAGAGATTACAGGTCCTGTAGATAGAAAAATGATTATTAATGCGCTTAATTCCGGTGCATTAACCTTCATGGCAGATTTTGAAGACAGTACAGCGCCTACCTGGGAAAACTGTATGGAAGGACAGATCAACCTTACAGATGCGATTAACCGAACGATTGATTTTGTAAACGAACAGGGAAAAGCTTACAAGCTTAATGAAAAAACAGCAGTTCTGCTCGTTCGTCCAAGAGGATTACACCTTCCCGAAAAACATATTAAGATTAATGATGAAGAGACATCCGGTTCATTAATTGATTTTGGAATTTATTTTTTCAGGAACGTAAAAAAACTCTTGGAAAAAGGGAGTGGACCTTATTTTTATCTTCCCAAACTTGAACATTATAAAGAAGCCGCTTGGTGGAATGAAGTATTTGTTTTTGCTCAGGATTACCTTGAAATTTCTCAGGGAACCATTAAAGCAACCGTTTTGATAGAAACCATTACAGCGTCATTTCAAATCGATGAAATTTTATATCAATTAAAAGAGCATAGCTCAGGATTGAACTGTGGAAGATGGGATTATATTTTCTCATACATTAAAAAATTCAGAAACCTACCAGAATTTATAGTTCCCGATCGAGATCAGGTAACCATGACCTCACCTTTTATGAGTGCATATTCCAAAAGGGTAATTGAAGGCTGTCATAAAAGAAACGTACACGCCATGGGCGGAATGGCTGCACAAATTCCTGTAAAGAATGATGATGAAGCTAATAATATCGCTTTTGAAAAAGTAAGAAGTGATAAAGAAAGAGAAGTTAAGAACGGTCATGACGGAACTTGGGTGGCACATCCTGCATTGGTTTCAATTGCGAAAGACATTTTTGATCAATATATGCCTTCAAAAAATCAGATTGATAAAAAAGTTGAGTATCACATCCAGGAAAAAGACCTGCTGGAAATTCCAAAAGGTGAGATTACAGAAAAAGGAGTCCGTAAAAATATCAATGTTGGAATTTTATATCTCGAAAGCTGGTTGATGGGAGTAGGGGCAGCAGCCATTTATAATCTGATGGAAGATGCTGCCACGGCAGAAATTTCAAGAACACAGATCTGGCAATGGCTTAAAAATGAAGCGGTATTAAGTGATGACAGAACATTGACTAGAAATATGATCCTTCAGTGGGAAAGCGAAGAAATGGAGAATATTGAAAAATATGTAGGTGAAAACCGTTTCAAAAATGGAAAATTCAACCTTGCCAAAGAACTTTTCAATGAATTGATATTCTCAGAAAACTTTGAAGAATTTTTAACCCTAAAAGCATATCCTTTTATTTAAATCAACAAACAAAATCCAAATATTATGAAAACAAGACAAGAACAAATCCAGGCTATAGAGCAAGATTGGCTGACAAATCCACGCTGGAACGGTGTAAAAAGACCTTACACGGCGGAAGAAGTTTTAAAACTTCGTGGTTCTTATAAAATAGATTATACGATTGCAACGGAAATGTCTAAAAAATTCTGGGATAAATTAAATAACCAGGATTTTGTAGCTGGACTGGGAGCATTAACGGGTAACCAAGCTGTACAGGAAGTAGATGCTGGTTTGGAAGCAATTTACCTTTCTGGATGGCAGGTGGCAGCTGATGCTAATCTCTCTGGAGAAATGTATCCCGATCAGTCATTGTATCCGGCGAATTCCGTGCCTTCAGTAGTGAAAAAAATAAATAATGCTTTAATAAGAGCAGATCAGGTACAATCTGTAAGCGGAGCAGGAAATAAAGAATATCTGGTACCTATTATTGCTGATGCTGAAGCAGGTTTTGGAGGAAACCTCAATGCTTTTGAGCTCATGAAACAGATGATCGAAGCAGGTGCAGCAGGAGTACATTTTGAAGATCAGCTTTCTTCAGCAAAGAAATGTGGTCATTTAGGAGGGAAAGTATTGGTTCCTACTCAGGAAGCCGTTAATAAATTAATTGCAGCTCGCCTTGCAGCGGATGTATTGGGTGTTCCAACACTTATTATTGCAAGAACAGATGCGGATGCGGCAGATTTACTGACTTCAGATATCGATGACAGAGATAAAAAATTCGTGACTGGTGAGAGAACTTCTGAAGGATTTTATGTAGTAAAAAACGGAGTAGAACAAGGTATCGACAGAGGTTTATCTTACGCTCCTTATGCAGATCTGATCTGGATGGAAACCTCCAATCCTGATTTGGAGCAGGCAAGAAGATTCGCAGAAGGTATACATGCTAAGTTTCCCGGAAAGATGCTTGCTTACAACTGTTCACCATCATTCAACTGGGCTGCAAAGCTGAGTGTTGAAGAAATGTCTACTTTCCGCGAAGAACTAGCAAAAATGGGTTATAAATTCCAGTTTATAACATTGGCAGGATTCCATGCATTGAATACGGCAATGTTTGAATTGGCATTAGCTTATAAAGAAAGAGGAATGGCTGGATATTCAGAACTACAGGAACGTGAGTTTGCTTTACAGCAGAAGGGATTCAGAGCTGTAAAACACCAGTCTTTTGTAGGGACAGGATACTTTGATGAGGTGCAAAATGTTGTTACCAATGGTTCCTCTGCTACCGTGGCAATGAAAGATTCTACAGAAACTGCTCAGTTTCATTAATCATTTTCCATATTTTTTTGATGTAAACCTTCTCATTTCGGGAAGGTTTTTATTTGAAATGAATAAAATCCAAGCTTGTTTTTAAAGTTTTATAACTGTTTTTTAAGTGATAATAGTTAAATGAAAAATTACATTTATATTTGGAACCGGAAAAAACAAAAGTTTTTGAATAAAAGAGATAACAATGAAACTAATTAAATTATTTTTTATTGCAGCAGGATTAACACTAACAGCGAATGTTGCAAATGCTCAGCAGAAGATCGGAAATGTAAACACAGAAGACATTTTTGCAAGTTTAACTGAAGTGAAAACTGCAGGTGCTACTATTGACAATCTGACTAAAACAAAACAGGGAGAAATTGAAAAAATGATCACTGAATATCAGACTAAACTGAAGGTTGCTCAGGACAAAGAAAAAACATTGAGTGAAGCAAATAAAGAAGCTGTTACTAAAGAACTGATGGCAGCTCAGACAGAACTTCAGACTTTAGGTAAGAAGATTGAAGATGGTAGAGCTCAGGCTGCAAAAGAAATTTCTACAAAGCAAGGAGAATTGATTACCCCAATTCAGCAGAAAGTAAAAGCTGCTATTTCAGCGGTGGCTAAAGAAAGAAATTTAAGTTATGTATTTGACGTTTCAGCACAGGATGGGAACAACCTTGTGTACACAGACGGAAGTGAGGATATCACAGCTCAGGTGAAAACAAAGTTAGGGGCTTCTGCAACTGCTACTAAACCGGCAGCGAAGAAATAATAAGCTTAATATCATAAAGAATATACACGGATCAGATCAATATCTGGTTCCGTTTTTTATTGTTTTTTGTATTGAAGAGACTGATATATTTGTATTTTAAGTCATAAATTTGAGTAAACATTTACGCGAGATGAATTTAATGCATGAAAAACAAATCAGAGTTACAGAAGAATATATTGATCAAAACAGACATGTCAATAATGTACAATATGTACATTGGGTAGAGGAAGTAGCCGCAGAACATTGGGATCTTTTGAAGCAAAATACAGAATATGTAAATGATGCCTGGATGCTTTTGGATCATCATATTCAATATAAAAAACAAGTCTATCTCGATGACATTATCACCGTGAAAACGTATCCGCAAATTCCTGAAGGCGCAAAACAGCCGAGAAAAGTGGAATTTTACTGTAATGATGAGCTTGTAGTGGATTCAACTACATTGTGGGTTTTATTTGACACCGAAACGAAAAAAATAAAACGTTTGGAAAGAAACTGGCTGGAAAAATTAGGGTTGATACTCTGAAAATGAGTACTTTTAACGATATTCAACGAAGGTTCTTAAAAGTTGAACCATTAAAAACTATTCATGAAAAAAAAACTTCTGTTATTCCTACTTCCGGTTTTAATGCTTTCCTGTAAAACACAAAATCTGAATAATGAATTTTCGGTTATTGATCTGGGGACTACGCAAATTTCCACTTTCGCCGATATCAAAAAAAGCAAACCTCAAAATCAAAATGAAATTCTTGTAGAAAAAATATATGTTCCCAACAAAGAATTATGGGAAGGATATATAGGTGATGAGCATGCTTTTTTAAAATGGACCAATGAAAAAGCTTTGGTAAAAGAGGATTCATGGAAAGAAAATAAAAAAGTAAATTCTCGGGTTCTTTCGGATGGACTAAAAAAATATGCAAGAGAAATGTCTGCCTTTACAGGATATAAGCCCAAAGGAAAATGGTATCTGTTATATGGTCCTGCATTTACAGATTTAGGAGGATTGTCCGGAGGAATAATGTTAATCGACCTTGCCAATAAGGTGAATATTAACAATGATGTTATCATCAATCTTTATCCGCATGAACTCAATCATCAAATATATTCTGCAACCAAACCTCCAACAGAAAAAATTGTACTGGACAGAATTATTGATGAGGGATTCGCAACCTATGTAAGCTATATCTTTCACGAAAAGAAATATACAAAAGCCAGTGAATTGAAATATTCTGAAGAAGAATTTCAATATTGTATCAGCAATGAGGATAAGCTGAAAGGTCTTTTAAAGAAATACTATTTATCAGGAGATGAAAAGCAGTCAAGGGATTTTGCGAATAGAAATTTTAAAATTGGTGAAAAATACCCTGGAGCAATAGGATATTATTTAGGCTTCAGAATCGTAGAAGAATTCGTTAAAAGAAATGGAGAGGATTCCTGGAAAAAGATCTATACCATGAAACCCATAGAAGTTCTTGAACAAAGTTTTTGGCTACAATAAATTCGATAAACACACACAAATGATAAAAATTAAAATTATTCCGCTAGAAGGAATTGAAATTGAAAATATAGGAAAGCTTCTCTTGGGAGAGTCAAAACCCAATATAAAAAAACTGTTGGGGAAACCCTCAGTAATTTCTGATAAAGTACAATCTTATTATGATGATTACGAATTAAGAATTGACTTTGATAAAAATGGACACGCCGAATTTATAGAGTTTATTTACGGTCCTTTTCCTGAAAAAACAGAATTAGAACTCTATGAGATCAATCCGTTTCAGATTGGAGCCGCTCAGCTTGTTACTTTGCTTTCAGAGAAAAATAATGGTAAAGTAGACGATTGGGAAGCAGAATATTGTTACACATTTTTTAATCTTTCAGTCGGGCTATGGAGACAAGCAACCGAGCAGGATGTGGAAGATGAAATGGCAGATATGAAAGCCAATAATGAATATGAAGAAAATAAAGAATGGCTGGAAGAAGATCTGAAGAAAGCAAAAAACTTCTGGACTATAGGAGTCGGAGTAAAAGATTATTACAAATAGCTGCAATCCCGGAAATGGAGGTACATCATGAAAAATAAATTAAGAAAAATTGTTGTTGATAATCTGGAATATCTTTACACTGTTACTGATACATTTCATCCGGGAACAGAAACAAATACTTTGACTGTGAAAATTTTTCTCATTGGTAAAAAACAGTTTCCTTTGAGTATTGATTTTCTGACCTTCGATGATTATATAATGGGACAACCATTAAAATCAGGGGTTAGTTTAGTCAATACAACAACGAATTCTACTGAAAATGTAAATCTTAATGAACCTCAATATATAAGAAAGTTTATTCTCCTAGGACGTGAAAACGGATGGACGGGAGAAAATATTCTGGAAAGGCAAAACGGTGTGCAGTATTTAGCAAATCTAGGTTTCGAAATAGAAAAATTAAAACCGGTATAATGCTAAAAAAGTATTAAAAAGCATAAAGTTTTAATAAAGGTAAGCCTTGGTTCTTTGAGCATAAGAACTAAGGCTTATTTTTATTCCATTCTTAACCAAACAGAATTAATAAAAAACTATCCATGAAAAAAACACTCTTTTTATTTATTTCTTTATCCTTTATCGGTTGTAATTCCACTAAAAAAATATCAGATTCCGAACGCGTAAAAATTATTTCAGAACTTGATTATATTGCAAAAATAGATCAGGAATATGCAAAAATTCCTTCTGAAGAAATGACCAGAAAATATGGAAAAGATAAAGTCTGGAAAATATTTGAAGCCAAAAGAGATAGTGTAGGAAAAGATAATCAAAATAAAATCAAAAAAATGTATGCTCAGTATGGTTTTTTAGGTTTTAAGCAGGTCGGAAAAGAAAATACTACCAAATTTTGGATTTCCGTTCAGCATGCTGATGACGACGTTGATTTTCAAAAAGAAATTCTTAAAGCTTTGAAAAAAGAAATGAAGAAAAATAATGCTCATAAAAATGAGTATGCATTATTGGAGGACAGAGTAGCGATTAATTCTGACCAAAAACAAAGATTTGGAACACAGGTTACTTACAATAAAGTAGGACAGGCTGTTCCCAAAAATGGTTTGACTGATAGCGTAAATGTTGAAAAACTAAGAACAGAATATGGTCTACCCTCGTTTAAAGAATATTATAATTTCATGACAACTTCACATTTTGAAATGAATAAAGAATTGTTCCTTAAAAAAGGAATTACAGAACCAAAGCTTTACCAATAAAATTTAATATCTAAACTTTTGTTTTTCAATGGTATCTCTAAATGTTTAAAACTTAATGTAACATAATCAGGAAAAGGAGTGTCTTATTAAGTGATATTATAACTAACACACCATGAAAGAATCATTTTTCGTAGCACTTTTTTTAAGCGTTCCATTTTTGGGATACAGCCAAACTGCCGAACAGTCAAAAGTAATTGATCATTATGTGAAAAAGGTCATTCAGATCAATGAGATTCCGGGAATGGCGGTAGGAATTGTAAAAAATAATCAAGTAACATTTCAGCAATATTATGGGCGTGAAAATCTGGAAAGTACCAAAAAAGTTGACACCAACTCTATGTTCAGAGTATATTCCAATACAAAACTGATGTCAAATGTCGGACTTTTTAAACTGATTGAAGATGGAAAACTTTCATTGGAAGATAAAGTTTCAAAATATGTGGATAATTTGGCAAAAGACTGGCAAAACCTTCAGGTAAAACATCTGCTATCACATTCATCGGGAGTTCCTGATGTTGTAGATTTTAAAGATATTTCAGTAAATGCAACCAATTCAGAAGTTCTTGAGAGTCTAGGGAAAGAAAAAATGGAATTTGAAACCGGAGACCATTACCGATATAATCAGACTAATTATCTGCTGATCACAATGATCATTGAAAAGATAACAGGAAAATCTTATGAAGATTATATCATTGAAAATCAATTTCCGGATTCTAAAAATCAGGTAGTGTTTTCTTCCAATTCTGTTGAGGAAATTCCACACAGAATACAGAAGTATAATTATAATGAGGTAGCAAAGCAATACGAGAAATTAACAGCTGTTGATGGAGTAAGGGCACATTCATCAAACGGATTGGCAATTACTCTTCCTGCTTTTCTACAATGGAGTATTCATTTTAGTAAAAATGATTTCCTGAAACCGGAAACAAAAAAAATGATGTGGCAGCCATTTGACTATAAAAATAACGGTTGGGAATTTGCTCATGGTTGGGAAATTACAGATTCCAATAAGATAAGATCGTATGGTTTTTCAGGTGGAAATGTAAGTGCATATAGTATTTTTCCTGCTAATGATATGTCTATTGTTATAATGTACAACGGGAATAAAGGTTTTCCGGTGATGTACCAGATGATGAACCATATTGCTGGGATTATGGATGAAAAATTAATGGATCCTTACATGCTTGCAGAAGAGATTACTATTGCGGAACCATTTATCAACCACAATCTGAAGAAACAAACCTACGGATACAGAACTGAAAATGACAAGATAATTTTTTCCTATCAATATCCTAAAGGTGAAAGCACAAAATTTGTTAAAAGTATTTCAGTAGCAGGAGCATTTAACAATTGGAATATGAATGATCTTTCTTACCAGATGACTCTTAAAAAGAATAATACCTTTGAAGTTACAGTTCCAAAATCCACTTTTGAAAAAGGAAAAAATTACAGCTTTAAATTTGTAATGAATAAAACCGGATGGCTTACAATTCCTTACAATGCTTTGAATATTGATGGCACAAGGGATAATAATTTAACCCTGACAATCAATTAAGACATAATCTTTAAATATAACGTAATCATGCTCAATAATAAACATCTGACCTTTGCTTTTCTATTGTTTTCTTCGATAGTTTTTTCACAAAATGACAAAAATGTAATTCAAATTCCTAAACAGTTTTCAGATCATAAAAATATGACTAAAGCTGTAAAAAATATCAATACACAATTCAAAGACTATACTATCGTTGGGTTAGGAGAAGGAACACATGGAACCAAAGAATTTAATGAAATCAGAAGTGAAATTTCAAAACAATTAATTAATAAAAGTGATTTTAGAATTATAGCTTTTGAGAGCGCTTATGGTGACGCTTCACTTCTTAATGAGGCTGTAAACTCTGATGCGGATTTACATGTTGCTCTAAAGAAATATATAACTTCTATTTGGCAGACAAAAGAGATCTATGATCTTATGATGTGGATAAGAGAATATAATAAAAACCATAAAGACAAAGTCATTATTTCCGGTTTTGATACCGATGTTCTTACCAATAGTGCAGAAATTCTGAAAAAATCTATCGGTCTGGGAAAAGAATATGCTGAGATAACTGATGAGATTAGAAAAAAAGCCGCATTACAGGATGAAATGTGGGAAAAACAGAACGATCCATCTTTTAAACTTGATATGAAAGCAGTTATAAAAAATGGAACAGAAGGATTCTTGCTAGTAAAAAAGGCAGATAGTCTTTATGGGAAAAAGATAGATTTAAACTCAAAGCTGGCTTTATATAATCTTGAACAAGGTTTTAAAATTCCTTATGAAGCCAGTAAAAAAAACTATGATGTGTCCAGAGACCTTATTATGGCTGAAATGATTCAAAAAATTCAATCCGGGTATAATAAGAAAATGATTCTTTTAGCTCATAACGCCCATATTGCACTAAAACCAATTATCGTAGATGGAATGGGTGGATACCTAAAAGAGAAGTATGGACAACAATATTATGCTCTTGCAACTTCTACAGCCTCTGGTAACTATAGTGCTACAACTGATCCTCGCGCTATAAAAAATAATAAATACACTTCTTATACGCTTCCAAAACAAATGGAAAATAGCTGGGAAGAAAAATTAGTAAATAATAAATACGAAAATTATTTTATAAACTTTAATAGGAACTCAGAAAATACATATGGGCAACCTTTTAAAATGAGATTTATAGGCTATGGTCCCATTACTCCTGCAACAGAAAAGTTTACGATTACAGAACCTCTAAAGCTTAATGAGAGCTTTAATGGAGTAGTTTTCATCAAACAGACTAATGCATCAGAACACTTATAAAATTAATTAAGTTTTTAATGATTTTCAATGGATATTTGAATCCATTAATAGCAGTCTGGCTTTTTTAAGTTAGACTGTTTTATTATATCTTTGCAATATGATACGAATTACAAAAATTTTTACATTCGAAACAGCCCACGTACTTTATAATTACGATGGAAAATGTAAAAATATGCATGGACATTCCTATAAGCTGTTCGTAACAGTGAAGGGAAAACCGATTAATGATATTGAAAACCCTAAAAACGGGATGGTAGTTGATTTCGGAGATATTAAAAGTATCGTAAAATCTGAAATTGTTGATGTTTGGGATCACGCCGTTCTTGTAAATGCCCTGTCACCACATAAAGAATTAGGAGATGATCTTGAGCAGAAAGGTCATAAAGTAATTTATTGCAGTTTCCAGCCAACTTGCGAAAATATGTTGTATGCCATTGCCGCAAAAATAAAATCAAGACTTCCGGAAGGAATTTCCCTTGCTTATCTTAAACTTCATGAGACAGAAAACTCTTATGGAGAATGGTTTGCAGAAGACAATCAATAATTTTCATCCCATAAAACTCAGACGGTGTTAAAAACAACAATTAATTTAGAACCTGGAAAAAAAGTATATTTTGCTTCAGATCAGCATTTTGGTGCTCCTACGCCTAAGGAAAGCCGTGTGCGTGAAGAAAAATTTATACGCTGGATGGATGAGATCAAAGAAGACGCGCAGGTTTTATTTTTAATGGGAGATCTTTTTGACTTCTGGCATGAATGGAAGCATGTGATTCCCAAAGGATATGTACGCGTTTTGGGAAAAATCGCAGAGCTGAAAGATCGTGGAATACATATTTATTTCTTTGTAGGAAATCATGATCTGTGGATGAAAGATTACCTGGAAGATGAAATTGGCTGTACTGTTTTTTATAAAAAACAATATTTTGAAATGGGCGGAAAACAGTTTTTACTTGCTCATGGAGACGGGTTGGGACCTGGTGACAAAGGATACAAAAGAATGAAAAAAGTATTCACAAATCCTATAGCACAGTGGTTCTTTAAATGGCTGCACCCAGATATTGCAATGAAGATTGCATTATACATGTCTCAAAAAAATAAGATGATCTCAGGAGAAGAAGACAAAGCATTTTTAGGAGAAGATAAAGAGTTTCTCATTATTTATTCAAAAGAAAAGCTGAAGATTCAGAAGATCGATTATTTTGTATACGGACACAGACACTTGCCAATGGTTCTGGATTTAGGACAGAATTCAAAATATATTAATCTGGGAGACTGGATTTCCTATTTCACATATGGTGTTTTTGAAAAAGACTTTGAATTGAAGGTTTTTGAAAAATAAAACAAAAAAATTACCCCTAAAAAGAGGTAATTTGCGAATAGGTGGAAGCCCATTCTTGTTTTTAATCCATATTCCAAATAAATAATTGCAAGAATTTTACCAAAGTGTTATTTTGGTATTAAAAAATTATTAAATAAAATATTTTTTATTGATAACCGCTTTGTTTTAAAGCAGTAGAACATCAAAAAATTATGGAACTTAAGAGTATATTCAACATACAAACAGAGCAGGATTTCCTGAATGCATCATTGAAAACATTTCGTTATCAGTATGAAAATGTTGAGATATATAGGAAGTTCGTAGACTTTTTAAATATCAATCCGGATGAGGTTGACAGCTTGGTGAAAATTCCTTTTTTGCCCATAGAAATGTTCAAAAATCATCAGATTCTGGATGAAAATGTAACGACAGATCTTTTCTTTCAGAGTTCAGGAACCACGCAAATGAATCTTTCAAAACATTTTATTGCTGACCCAGTCTTGTATGAAGAAAGTATTTATAAAAGTTTTGAGCAGTTTATCGGAAAACCTGAAGATTTTATTTTTCTGGGCTTACTTCCAAGCTATTTGGAAAAACAAAATTCATCCCTGATTTACATGGTAGATTACCTGATGAAAAAATCATCCAAGCCTGAAAATGGATATTTCCTTTACAATCATGGTGAACTATTTGATCTGCTGAATACATTACAGGATAAAAAAGTAATTCTCTTTGGAGTTTCTTTTGCCTTATTGGACTTTTTAGATTATTGTCAAGCCGAGAGAAACGAATCTCTAAACTTCCTTGAAAACTTAATCGTGATCGAAACAGGCGGAATGAAAGGAAGAAAAGAAGAAATGACAAAGGATGAACTTCTGAAGATTTTGCAGGAAGGTTTTAAAACCGATAAAATCTACTCAGAATATTCAATGACAGAACTTCTTTCACAGGCATATTCTCTGGGAAATAATGAATATAACTGCCCCAATTGGATGAGAATTATGATCAGAAATGCAGAAGATCCTTTTTCTTATGAAAAAGAGGGAAGGACTGGTGCTGTTAATATCATAGACCTTGCAAACACTCATTCATGTTCTTTTATTGCCACTCAGGATCTGGGGAAAATATTGGGAGAAAAATTTCAGGTGCTGGGAAGAATAGATCATTCGGATATCAGAGGGTGCAGCCTTTTGGTGAGTTAAATAAAACGTGAGAATTGCTAATCACTAAAGATCAATTTTATCTTTGTGAATGAAATACCTTTGCGAACAATATTAAAGAATTAATATAAAGTTTAGCGAATATTAGCGTTTAAATTTGATGCCAGGTTATTGATATCCATTAACATCATTAAATAAAGAATGATCAAAATAGAAGAACTTGTCCACGCTTATATTCATACCCACTGCGATTTTGAAAAAGAACTCGTCCTGACTAATTATTTTCAAGCAGATTGGGAAGCCGATATACTTATTATTGATGCTGAAGGAATAAGCCATGAAATTGAAATTAAGCTTTCTAAAAGTGATTTTAAAAATGATTTTAAAAAATCGTACCTCAATAAAGATACTGGAGAAAAGTTTCTGAAACATGATAAAATTTCCTGCGGAGATTATGTGTGTAATACTTTCAGTTTTCTTTTGCCAATGGGAATGGTAGATCCAAATACAATTCCCGAACATTGTGGAATCATTGAGTTTTATCATAATGTAGACACATGGGAGACCGAATTCTATTTTATTCGTTCACCGAAAAAACTTCATGAAGATTCTTACTGGAAACTGAATGATAAAGATCTTTTCATCAGAAAAATGGCACTTAATTTACTCCAGCGTAAAATGGAAATCAAAGGAAAACATGAAGAACTTATTTTCAGAAATCCTTTTGATATTAAGAATAAAAAATAAAAAATCCTGCCGCCTGACAGGATTTTTTTATTATCTATGATGGTAAGATTAATCTGTTATTTCAGCAGTATCTCTCTGAAGTAAGAATTTGTAGATTAATCCGCCTACAATTCCACCTAAGATCGGAGCTACCCAGAATAACCAAAGTTGTGACATCGCAAGTCCACCAGTGAAAACAGCCTGAGATAAAGATCTTGCAGGATTTACTGAAGTGTTGGTAATAGGAATAGAGATTAAGTGGATCAAAGTAAGAGCAAGACCAATAGCGATCCCTGCAAATTTACCATTAGCCCATTTATCTGTAGCACCCATAATTACTATCAGAAAGAAAGCTGTCAATAAGAACTCAGCAAGGAATGCTGCTCCCATACTAAATGCTTTTCCGTTATAGACTGCTTCGCCATAGAAGTTGGTGGCAAAAGCTCCCGGTTGGGAAAAATCTACGACTCCGGCTCCGTTAAGAATTGTGTATAGACATCCTGCCGCAACAAGCGCACCAAGACACTGTGCTACAATGTAAGGAATAAGGTCTTTTGCAGAAAATCTTCCTCCTGCCAAAAGTCCAAAAGAAACAGCTGGATTAAAATGTCCTCCGGAAATATGTCCTACTGCATAAGCCATAGTAAGAACGGTAAGACCAAAGGCTAAAGCAACCCCTAAAAGTCCAATGCCGATGTCGGGAACACCAGCTGCAAAAACAGCACTTCCACAACCACCGAAAACAAGCCAAAATGTGCCGAAAAATTCAGCAAAAAGTTTTTTTATCATGTTGTTTATTTTAAAAATGTAACTCAAATGTAGAATTTATATCTTAAAGTAAAAAGTTAAAACTGAAAAAATATTTCAAAATCAGGTGGGTAAAAATTGTAAATTCAACAATTTGGTTTAATGTTTGTTTGGGATTTATTTGAATACTCTTGTAGTGATAGTTGGAGGATATAACATAAATGATTTATCCTTCATTAGTAATTTAAAGTGGTGGTTAATGAAAAAGTTTCTATGTGTGGTCTTTGTACCTTTTGTTTATAGTTTACATTATTCGCAGGCAGCAAAAAAAAGTCTTCCTTGCTATGATCTTTCGACTGTTTTAAAGGTGGAGCCTACTGCACTATACAAACCCCATCTTGATGCTTCAAAGAGTTTCGGAGTAAAACTACTGAAAGATTCCAAGACGGTACAAAAGTATATCGGTAACGGAAAATTCCATAAAATAAAAAAATCAGGAAAAGGATTTCAGGTCCAAAAACTGGATTACAGCAGAGCTTATATGGTTTCTAAAGCAAAAACTACTTTGGAAAATATGGGTTCCAAGTTCAGTAAAGCAACCAAAGGAGGAACTTTTACCGTTTCATCTATTACAAGAACTTTAGAAGATCAATGCCGTTTAAGAAAGGTAAATTCAAATGCTTCATTGGGAATCAGTTCTCACAATTATGGTAATTCTTTTGATATTTCATATGTAAGATTCAATAATGTTCTGAAGTATAATCCCAAAATGGAAGTGGCGCTGGAGAAAGTTTTAAAGCACTATGCGGATGCTGGTAGAATTTATTACATAAAAGAAAAGCAACAAAGCTGTTATCATATTACAGTGAAAAATTATTAAGTTAAATTCTTACTTGCATAGCATGTTTAGTTTGTATAATTTTATACACCTAAAAACCATGCTTATGACAACATTAAACATTCTAGATTACATGCTTCCCGTAAAGGAATGTGGAGAAGCTACAAACGAGTGGAATCTTTGCCGTTCAGATTATTCACGGTTAAAGGATATGATTCCTACCAATTTTGTTTTTAATATTTCTGAAAATCATCTTAATTGGATGAGAGGCTTCAGAGAATACCCTGAATTCTGTGCAGCAGTAGGAGTGTATAATAGACGTTTGGTTCTTATTTTCTATCCAATGGATTCTGAAGGCAAGAGAATCGCGGAAAAAGAATATCCCTACACTTATCTTACTGAAATGGTTTCTGATCTTAAACTTCAGGAAATTCAGGAGTATACCATTGTGAAAAACACAATTCTTTCCAAAGGTTTTGAAAAAATAGAGAAAGATGCAGATTTAGCCTTTCCTATCTCTAATAAACCTGTTCTGGAGCAAGATAAAGCCGTGGAAGCTATTGAGAAATGGAGAGAATCCGGCATGGATTGGTTTTATAGAGAATATAAAGAAACAGAAGGAATAGGGATTTTCAGAAAGTTCTATGTTCCTACAGCAGATTTGTGTCTGGACCAATATTTAACGGGTATCACTTGTTCTTTTGGACTTAAATACAACGATATTTATGGAAAAATGCTTGTGACGTTGATCTTTATCTCTTTCCGTGAAAATCTTCAGGGGTCTGAGCGTTCACAGATGATTTCCAATACTTATGACTGGGCAAAACCATGTCCTCCCATCTGTCGTATACCGGATGTAGATGTAGGAAATGAATTTTAAAATATAAAATAAGGAATGGCAGATCTTTATAAGACGATTTTATTCCTGAACTATGGATTGCTTCTGGCTGTTATACTGTTGGGAGCCAATAAATACCGCATATTAAATCATAAAGAAAAGCAATATTTTCACTGTATTGCTTTTCTTTTTTTTATTGAATTTCTGAATCTTGTTCTGCCTTATATTTTTAAGCTGGATGATACTTCTTTTCTCTATCCGTTTTATATTGCCGGAGAATTTTTTTTGCTGACAGGATTATTCATCAGGAAATTAAACCTACCAAAATATCTTTTAGGAATAAGCGGAACCTTGGCAATAGCATTTATGATTTCAAAATACGGGTTTAATTATCCCGCCAATGCTGATATTGCCAAAGTAGTTTCAAATATCATCATAATCTGTCTTTCAGGATTTACCCTGATTCGTGAGATAAAAGATACATCTGCTGACAACCGTTTCCTTTTTGTGGATGCGAGTATATTTTTCTATTACTCAGTGTCAGTGTTTATTTTTATTGTTCAGCATCAGATCGCTAATCTTTCGGAAAACAGTTATTACATTCTTTTCAGTGCCAATAATATTCTTTCCAGCATTTTATACTGTTCACTTTTATATACCTTCATCAAATTAAAGAAGTAACCTTAAATATCAACCTGCTGATTCTTATAATTGTTACCATAGCAATTATAGTTTCCTTTATTATGCTTGCCTACAGAACTTTTATAAGAAGGATTATCAAAGAAAAAAATGTGCAGCATGAAGCAGAAGTTCTTCACCAAAAAAAGCTAGTTCTTGAAAATATTAAAGCTCAGGAAGAAGAAAGAAAAAGAATAGCCGTCATGATCCATGATGATATTGGAAACCGGCTTAATATCCTTTCTTTATGGTTGAATAATCTTGATACTCAAGGAGATGAGGTGATTAAAAACAATATTTACAGCCAGATGTCATCACTTATTGATGCGGCAAGAAGTATTTCACACTCATTATATCCTGTCAATCTCGAATCTGTAGGATTAGTACTTTATGTAGAAGAACTGATCGCCAACCTTTCTCATAAAATCAATATTTCCCTAAAGGTAATGCCGGGATATAAAAAAAAGGATATTTTCGTGGAAGTACAGTTGTACAGGATTATTCAGGAATTTACAACCAACGTGATCAAGCATTCAGATGCTACAGACCTGTGGATTTATATTAAAGATTATCCGCAAAATATGGCAGTCGTTATTTCGGATAACGGGCAGGGATTTGAATATGAAGAGGTAAAAAAAGGAATGGGAATCAAAAATATTGAGTCCAGAATCAAATCTATGAATGCCACCCATAAATGGAAGAAAACTTTTTTAAATAAAGGAAGTCGTTTAATTATTAAAATTCCCAAACAACATGAGTTCCCAAATCAAAATAGCACTGATTGATGATGAACAGCTGATCCTTGAAGGAGTAAAAATGCTGCTGTCTAATGAAAAGAACATTTCCGTCTGCCTTACTTCAGATAACGGTCCCGATTTTATTGAATCTCTGGAAAAAATTACCCCTTCAGAATTCCCGGATATTGCACTTGTGGATGTACAGATGAAGCCTATGAACGGTTTTGAACTGGTAGAAATTCTTAAAGAAAAATATCCCGATCTGAAAATCATTATTTTGTCTTCCCATTATAAGACCTCCATTCTCGGATATATGGTTAAGCTGGGCGTTTCTGCTTTTCTTCCCAAAAACTCAAACAAAAAGACATTTATCGAGGCAATTACTATGGTAGATAAAAACGGAGTATTCTTTACTGCCGAAGATCATCAGATGCTATTCACATATATGAACAGTTCTGCTAAGAAAAATTCTCTTTTTGAAATAGCAGACGAACTGTCGGAAAGAGAAAAAGATGTTGTGAAACTGATCTGTCAGGAATTTACCAACAACGAAATCGGAGAAAAACTCTTCATCAGCCCCAGAACAGTTGAAAGCCACAGGCAACGTATCCTTGAAAAAATTGGAGCCAAAAACACTGTGGGAATAGTCATTTACGCCATTGTGAACAATATATACTCTCTCGAAAAAATATAACCTGATTCCGTAGAAATACGGAATTTTTTATTTGGTACTTTCCACTCTAGCTTTAGTCTCCTTTCTTCCGTTATTTTGAAATGTCTCAGATAGGGATTTTGAATAAAAACATAAATGAGCAGGGAATCCTGTAATAAAAATGAATAAAAACTATGGATGACAGCAGAGTGATTTCCGTCGGAATATTTTTTGACGGTACGGGAAATAATGGTACGAATGCCCTTTCATCGGATAAACCGCTGAATAATAATGAAAGTTATCATGGAGCTTTTACCAATATTTTTAAACTATATCAATCATTTAACGGAAACGAAAAAATATATATAGAAGGAATAGGAACGATCGTAGGAAGTGAAGATAATAACTTTGCCATGGCTACATGTGCCAACCCGCCGTATGGAAACGGATATTCTTCAGATGACAAACTTCAAAAAGCCCACGGATTTGTAGAAAATATCATCAGTAATGAAGACTTTGAATACCACTTTTATCTCTATGGATTCGGAAGAGGAGGAATGCTGGCGAGAACATTCTGTAACCAGATTTTATCCTATTACCTTCCTGAAAATATAAAAATAAAGTTTTTAGGAGTTTTTGATACCGTAGAATCCAAACCTTTCAATACCTATGATCTGAGTCTTTCCCATCATGTGGAAAATGCATTTCATATTTGTGCAGTAAATGAATCCAGGTTTTTCTTTCCATTGACAGGTTTTTTTGAAGGTTCAAAAGCTATGCAGGACCAAAAATCAGAAAGTCATACTGCTGTTTGGAAAGAAATTTTTGTGCCCGGAGCTCATGCAGACATTGGTGGTGGATATCTGGAAGGACCTCAGTCGGTTTATATTTCTACAGACTTTGTAAACCATGATGATCTTGAAGATTATATCAAGGATATAAGAAACGCAAAAAAAGATGCAGAAGGAAATAAAATCTGGGATGCCTTACTTTCAGAGTATGAAATTGAAAAAGAAGAAGTTTTTTTACAGGCATATGTTTGCAGAGATAAAGTATATAATGAACTTTCAAAAGTGTACGGAAAATTAATGCTGGAAGAAACCAATGCAATATCTCCCGTTTTTGATTTAAATAATTCTTTTGAAACAAACTACAGCAGACATCCATTTCTTGAAGAGTTATCTATAGAATTAAAAAACTATGTGAAAAATATTTCAAGAAATAGAAAGCCAAGATATAATTATAATCAATTAACCGACTATATTCATATTTCAGGAAATTTCGGTTTATACAGTAAAGATTTGCTGAAAAGAACCGAATATGAGATCAATGTTGAACTTCTTAATATCGGATTAAATGTTTCCAGTAGCACTACGGTAGATCAGGACAGCGGTGCAAGACTTTCTGTAGAACTCCATCTGCCGGAAGACAGCTTTGTTGCAGATTTTCTCTATGGAACCAATGTCCCCAATAATGATATTTGGATTCGTTCAATCATGAAAGCTCCGGTAAAAAAAAAATTAAATGAAATGAATTATTAGTGTTAGTACTTCTCAGTTTTAAATTTAGGTTATTGAGGGCATCTGATTTGGTGCCCTTTTCCATCCTTAATCACTCATACATTGATATCTAATTCTGCTATTCATTTCTTTTTCCGTACTTTTGCCCCCGAAAATTCATTATTCATTAATTATTAATTACAAAAATGCTTTCGGTTCAAGGTTTAGGATTACACCATTCGGGAAATTATTTATTTCAAAATGTAAATTTCACCATTAAAAAGGATGATAAAGTAGGTCTCGTGGGGAAAAATGGAGCGGGAAAATCCACTTTATTGAAAATGTTATCAGGGGAAATTAATTTCTTCGAAGGAAACGTTGTGACCGAAGGGAGTGTTACAATCGGTTTCTTAAAGCAGGATCTTGACTTTGTAAAGGGAAGAACTGTTTGGGATGAGACAATGCAGGCTTTCGAGCAAATCAACGCTTGGAAAAATGAGCTTGAAGAAGTTAACCACCAAATGACAACCAGAACCGATTACGAAAGTGATTCCTATACGGATCTGATTAATAAAATGACCGAGCTGAATGACCTTTTGATGAACCATGATGCCTACAATCTGGAAGGTGATATGGAAAAAGTATTATTCGGTTTAGGATTTAAAGCAGATGATTTCCAAAAAATCACCGATGAATTTTCCGGAGGATGGAGAATGAGAATCGAATTGGCAAAATTACTTCTTCAAAAGAATGATATTATGCTTCTCGATGAGCCTACCAACCACCTTGATATGGAATCTATCATCTGGCTGGAGAACTTCCTGAAAGACTATCCGGGAGCTATCGTTCTGGTAAGCCACGATAAGCAGTTCATGACAGCTGTGTGTAACAGAACATTCGATATCAACAATAAAAAAGTTGACGATTATAAAGCCAATTATACCAAATATCTGATCATGCGTGAAGATCGCCGTGAAAAACTGATTCAGGCTAAGAAGAATCAGGATGCGGAGATCAAACAGATGGAAGATAATATCAACAAGTTCCGTGCAAGTGCTACCAAAGCATCATTTGCTCAGTCTTTGATTAAAAAATTAGATAAAATCGAGCGTATCGAAGTTGATAATGAAGACGTTTCAAAATTCAATATCCGTTTCGTACAATCTATGGTTCCTGGGAAAATCATTTTTGAAGCAGATCATTTAGGAAAAGCTTACGGGAAAAAACAGATTTTTGATGATGTAGACTTTATCGTTCAGAGAGGAGACAGAATTGCTCTTTTGGGACAAAACGGACAGGGTAAGACAACTTTAGCTAAAATTCTTGCCGGAGATATTAAAGACTATTCAGGAACATGGAATCTTGGACATAATGTAAACATCGGGTATTTCGCTCAGAATCAGGAAGAGGTTTTAACACCCAATAAAACGGTTCTGGAAGAAGCAGAAGATGCGGCGACAGAAGAAACAAGACCAAGAGTAAGAGATTTACTAGGATCTTTCCTATTCCAGGGAGATGCTGTTTCTAAAAAAACAAAAGTACTTTCCGGAGGAGAGAGAAACCGTCTGGCACTTTGTAAACTATTGCTTCGTCCTTTCAATACGTTGATTATGGACGAACCTACCAACCACTTGGATATTCAGTCTAAGGAAATTATTAAGTTGGCATTACAGAACTTTGAAGGGACATTAATTGTAATTTCTCACGACAGAGAATTCCTTCAGGGACTTTGTGATAAAATTTACGAATTCCGTGATGGGAAAATGAAAGAATTCCTTGGAGACATCAATGAATACTTGGAGTACAGACAAAAAGAAACCATCAGGGAAATTTCTGCAGAAAAAGCTAAACTTCACAAAGAAGAAGTTAAATTAGAACCTAAGAAAGTGGAGGAGAAACCTGTTGTGAGTAACAATCAGGCGTCCAATATCATTACTAAGGAGCAGAAAAACATTCAGAATAAGATCAAGAAAGTAGAAGAGAAAATTTCCGAACTGGAATTGAAAGTAGAGGAAATGGAAGTTTCTTTTGCTAAGGAAAATCCTTCCGAAGAAACTTTAGAAAAATATAATAAAGCTAAAGAAGAACTGGATAATGCATTGCAAGAATGGGAATATCTGGGAACTCAGCTTGATTAAAAATATAAAAGCTTCATCAACTCAAAAGTGATGAAGCTTTTTTTTTGTAACAAATATTTAGATGTTTCGACGTATTGTTAGCAAATCGTAAAAGTAATTTAATGGAAGTTTAGGCTGAAAATTAAATTATTTTCCTAATTTTGAAAAATGATTAAAGAAAGCAGAAACTTAAAAAGGTTTATCTCCAGGCTATTGTTTGGGGTGTATTTCCTCGCGCTGCTTTCTCAAAGCTTTCACCATCACGAATCAGCAGACTTTTTTAAAGCATTCAACATTAAGAAAGTCGAAAATTCAATGACGAAAGCTACACCTAAAGAGAAAGCTGGCGACTGTCTGGCTTGTCATTTTTTGGCTACCGGGCATACATTGGCTCCTGAAGAGTTCAGCTTTAGCTTTGAGCATTATACGCACGAAGTAGAGCAAATTATCGCCATTCAGGAGAAAATTTGGTCTCAGACCAAATTCACTTTTCAACTTCGCGGACCACCCGCAATTTCATAATCAATACATTCTTATTGGGTTTAGCTCTATATCATAGAGTTTAATGTTCAAGAACTGAAGTTTAATATTTAAAGCTGTAGAAAGCAGCGGTCAGTTTGTAATGGGTAAATATCCGGTTACTTACTTATTCAAATATTTTAACATCCTTTTTATTGTTCATTAATACATTCTTATTGTACATCATACATCGTACAAGGAAGTCTAACCCATTCAATAAATTTTAACGAAAAAATATACCCTTCCATAAAGGGGTATACCATCAATCTATTTACAATGAAATTGATATATTGCCTGCTGCTGATCTTTTGTGGATCAGTATTTACAAGTGCACAGAAAACTTACACTGTACAGGGAACCGTTCAGGATTTTCATGATAAAACCATGCTTGAAAATGCGGTGGTTAAAATCGGGAACTTTACAGCAAGAACAGATAAAAAAGGAACATTTTCCTTCAATATGATCCCTGCAGGGAAGTATACACTCATTGCCAAACATCCTGATTGCAATGATTATACTGAAAATATAGGAGTTGATAAGGATCTTCACATCAGTATTACCCTTGAACACCATACGGGTGACATTGAAACCATCACCATACACGGAAGCCATAAAAATAAAGGTTCCGTAATGATGAAAACCTTGGATAAAACTGATATTGAAAGGAATTCTACAGAAAATCTCGGAAATATCCTTGCTAAAATTTCAGGGGTTGCCGTACTGAAAACAGGGAATAATATTACAAAACCTGTTATTCACGGTCTTTATGGAAGTCGTATTTCCATTATGAATAACGGTGTGAAGCTGGCAGAACAGGAATGGGGAGCAGAGCATGCACCCAATGTAGATGTGAATGACTTTGAGCATATTGATGTGATCAAAGGAGCTTCCGCACTGAAATATGGAAACGATGGAGTAGCGGGAGTTGTACTTCTGGAACCAGCAATTCCTCCAAAGAAAGATACTCTGATGGGAAATATTAAATTATCAGGGATTTCTAACGGAAGAGGAGCTGAAATTTCTGCAAATGCATTAAAATCCTGGGAAAACGAATGGTTTGTAAAAGCAGGAGGTAGCTATAAAAAGCTAGGAGATATCTATATTCCGCACCATACCCTTCAAAATACGGGTGCAGAAATGAATTCATTCAACTTTTCATTCGGAAATCATGGGTTTATGCAGGGATTTGATGTTTCTTACAGCGGAATTAATCAGGAATTCGGTATCTATAGAGGAGCTCACCTTGGAAGTGGCGCGGATATTTATCGTGCAATGAATCTGGGGCAGCCTTATTTCCTTGATGATTTCAGCTATGACATCGGATATCCTAAGCAGAAAGTAGAACATCATATTGCGAAAATTTCAGCCTATAAACGCTTTGCAGATTTCGGGAAAATTACTTTTCAATACAGTTTCCAGTTGAACAAACGTAGAGAATATGATATCAGAAAAGGAAATCTTAAAGATACTCCTTCGATGGATTTAAGGCTGATTAGTCATTCAGCAAGTCTTACCCATCTTATCGAACGTTCAAAATGGAGCCTTGAAAGTGGGATTTCTGCAGGTTTTCAGGATAATTATCCCAATCCGGCAACAGAAGTCAGACGTTTGATTCCGGATTATTACCGTTATGATGCAGGAGCTTTTTCTGTATTTAAATACCGTTTTACTCCAAAATTGAATGCTGAAGCCGGTGTAAGATATGATTTCAGTAGATATGACTCCTATAAATATTATGATTCCAAAGAATGGAATGATAAATATGCAGACGTTTTCCCTCAGTTTTATATTGCTGAAAGCGGAAGCAGAACTTTATCACGTCCTATTTTTGATTATCATAATTTTTCAGCAAATGTTGGGTTGAATTATAATCCTTCCAAAGACTTTGATATCAAATTTAATTTTTCAAGAATGAGTAGAACACCGAACCCCGCAGAATTATTTGCAGACGGGCTTCACCATTCTGCTGCAATCATTGAAAAAGGAGATTTGAGAATCAAAAAAGAAGAGATTTATAATGCTAACCTTTCATTGACAGGGCGTTTCAATGTTTTGAAAGGACTTCAGATAGAAGCCAATCCGTACGTCATATTTTCTGATAGTTTTATCAATCAAATTCCTACAGAAATTCAGAATACCAGCAGAGGAACTTTTGCTGTTTGGACTTATCAGCAGGTGAAAGCCAGAATGTACGGAATAGACGCCGATGCACAGCTTAGTATTTCGGATAATCTGAAATGGACAACCGGCTTCAGTGCATTGAGAGGAGATGATTTAACCAATAATGAACCTCTTATTCTGATGATGCCGATGAGTCTTAGAAACTCACTGGAATTTAAACTGAATAAACCATCCAATTTTTATATCAGACTGGAAAATGAAAATTCTTTCAAACAAAATCGCTTCCCGATCAGGGATCAGCCGGTACAGTTGATAGAAGATGGCGAGTGGGTGACTAAAATAATAGATTACAGTACACCTCCTGCCGGATTTTCAATATTTCACGCATCTATTGGTGCAGATCTATTCAAAAACATGAATCTGAATTTCAGAATCAACAACATTTTTAACAAAGAGTACAAGGAATATCTTAACAGACTAAGATATTATATGCCGGAACCAGGAAGAAACTTTGTGGTTACTCTTAAATACAATTTTTAACTCTTATTATTTAAAATTTAAATTAAAATGAAAAAAATATTCAACATATCACTTTTATTATTCGCAGCTGTATTATTATTTTCTTGTCGTGACGGGAATGATATTCCTGAAGATATTCACGAGCATGAAGAAGTAGGACAGGTAGTGGTCACTTTAACGAACAAAGCTGATGGAAAATCACAGAAAGTAACGGTTACTAACGGGCAGACTTTAGATCATTTTCATTTAACTCAGGGAGCTACCTATGCTGTAGATGTTAATTTTCAGATTAAACATGATGACCATTATCATGATGCTGAAGAGATTATAGAAGAAAAAGATATGCATTTTGTTACCTATAAATTTACAGGAGCAGATGTAAAAGTAAAAAGAGCTGCCGATGATGTAGTAAGAACGGATGGTAAAAAATTAGGTCTTAAGACAGAATGGACTGTAGCAACAGCTGCAGCCGGCAAAGTACAGATTGTTCTTGTACACGGAGCTAGTGCTGTAAATGATAACTCGCCTTCACCGGATAACCAGCTTGGAAGTACTGTAGGAGGAGAAAGTGACGTAGATATCGCTATAGATTTTCATTAATTGAAAAAAAAAGTCCTTTCGGGAAAAGGACCTACATATCATCATATTAAATTTGGTAAACCACTGATTTTTTCAGTGGTTTTTTTATTTAACAATATTTGGCTGTATTAGTTGATTTTAAATGGGTGATTTTCATAAAAAATTCATATTTTTGCAACCTAAAATTTTAATCGATAATGAAGGTTACCGCACAAAACCATGATGATGTAAGTGCATTACTTACTGTAACATTGGAGAAATCTGACTACAAAGAAAAAGTAGAGAAGCAATTGATTAATTATGCTAAAAATGCGCAAGTTCCTGGATTCAGAAAAGGGAAAGTGCCTTTAAGTATGGTTAAAAAACAATATGAAGCAGGAATTGCATTTGAAGAAATCAACAGACAGGTTTCTGATGCTTTGAACAGCTATGTTAACGAAAACAAGTTAAGATTAGTTGGTCAGCCGATTCCTCAGCCAGTAAACGAATTAGATTACAACGCTGATCAGGTAACAGTTGCTTTCGAAGTAGGATATGAGCCTGCATTCACTATAGACTTAGCTAAATATGAGGCTCCTCACTATAAAGTAGAAGCTTCAGACAAAGAAATCAGCAAGAGCATTGAAAACATGCAGAAGCGTTTCGCTGAACAAGTTCCTCAAGATAAAATCACTAAAGATTCTTACGTTTCTTTAGAAGTTTCTCAGGTAGTAGAAGAGGATGCTGAAGGAGAGCACCACCACCACCCAAAGAACGTTACTGTTACAGCTGAAAACAAAGAAGCTTTCAAATTAGTAAAAGCTTTAAAAATGGACGGTTCTGTAAAAGTAACTAAAGAAACTCTTGCAGGTGATGAAGAATTAGCTAAAGAATTAGGATTCAGCAAAGAAGAAGTAGAGCACCTACACCACAATGAAGTAGAAGTAAAAGTAAAAGACTTCTATTCATTAAACTTAGCTGAGCTTAACCAAGATTTATTCGACAAAGTATACGGAGAAGGAAACATCAAGTCTGAAGATGAGCTTAAAGATAAAGTGAAAACTGAATTAGACGAGTATTTCCAACAGAATGCTGACGTTCACTTCGTGAATAAAGTATTGGAGCAAGTTACTGAAAAAGAAGAAGTATCTCTTCCTGAAACTTTCTTAGTAAAATGGTTAATGTTCTCTAACCAGAATATCCAGTCTGAAGATCAGGCTAAAGAAATCCTTGAAGCTGAGAAAAACCAATTGAGATACCAGATCATCGAAGGTAAATTGATGACTGATAACGAAATCAACCTTGACTATGCTGATGTATTGGCACAAGCTGAGCAATTAGTGAAAAACCAATTAGCAATCTACGGAATTCACCACTTAGGTGATGAAGAAATCCAGAAATATGCTGTTGAGATGTTAAAAGATCAGGAGCAAGTAAGACAGATCTCTTCTGAAGTTGCTATGGCTAAACTAAAAGATGTTATTCTTGAAAAAGCTAGCAAAAAAGAAACTAAAATTTCTCACGACGAATTTTTAGAAGAACTTAAGAAATAATTATATACAGATATAAATATTTGAAAACCGTCAATTTTTTTGGCGGTTTTTTTATTTAAAAATTCCTTTATTTTACAGTTATTCTTTACTTATTATTTATTCCTCATCATTCATAATTTAGGTATGTCCGTCAATATTCCTATATTTACTACCTAAACTTTATATTTATGAAAAAGATCATCATTCCATTTTTCTGTGCCGTACTTTTCTCTGTTCCGGCATCAGCTCAGAAGAAAGATGCCGCTTCTGTAAAAACAGAAACTGCGAAGTCGAAGCTAACAGCAAACGAAGTAATAGACAAATATTTCAAAGCATTAGGTGGTAAAGATAAATTAGATGGTGTAAAATCTATTATTACTGAAAACACGATGAGTGCTCAGAAAATGGAAATTACTATGTCAACTAAAAGATTAGGAAATAAATTTAAGTCTGTACAGTCATTGATGGGACAGCAGATGGTTCAGCTTTTTGATGGTGAGAAAGGATATTTTGATCAGATGGGAACCAAAATAGATATTCCTGCAGATAAAATTGCTGAAATGAAAAAAGGAAAACCTGTAGATGCATTAGCATTTGAAGGAACAACCTTTGACAATGTGAATGTAGAAAAATTAGATGGAAAAGACTATAATGTACTTTCATCAGGTAAAGGGAAGTTCTATTTTGATGCAGCTACCGGACTTTTATATAAAACCATTGCAGGAGAAGGAACCGTAATCATAAAAAGTTATATGACTGTTGATGGCATGAAATTTCCAGCTGACGTAGAGGCTGAAGGATCAGGACAGAAAGTAAGTATCAAAACAACTAAGATCGTGATCAACTCCGGCGTTACGGATGCTGATTTTAAATAACAATTAGTTTCTTATTATATAAAAACCGGAGAATATCCGGTTTTTTTTATGCATGAATAATTTTAACTTGAATTTAACTATAATATGAATTTCCGGATTTCTTCACGTTGTGAATAATTGATACTTTTAGCACGTAAATAAAATCAAATAACATGAAAAAAGTATTATCTTCATTTGCGGTCATCTTCCTGATGTCCACAAATGCCTTTGGGCAGAATATCCCTGTGGATGCATCTGTAAGAATCGGTACCCTTTCCAACGGAATGAAGTACTACATCAAAAAAAACACGTTACCTGAGAAAAAAGTAGATTTCCGTCTGGCTATCAATGCCGGATCTATTCTTGAGGATGAAAACCAAAGAGGTCTTGCTCACTTTATGGAGCATATGAACTTCAATGGAACTAAAAACTTTCCGGATAATAAATTAGTTGACTTTTTACAGTCTATCGGGGTTAAATTCGGACAACACCTTAATGCTTATACCAGTTTTGATGAAACCGTTTATATGCTTCCTGTTCCATTAGATAAGCCCGGAAATCTGGATGCAGGATTAAAGGTTATGGAAGACTGGGCTTTTAATGCTACCCTTTCTGATGAGCAGATCAATAAAGAAAGAGGAGTAGTATTGGAAGAACTAAGATTAGGTCTTGGAGCAGACAAAAGGATGATGGATAAATATCTTCCGAAACTATTATATAAATCTCAATATGCTGACAGGTTGCCCATTGGTAAAAAAGAAGTTCTGGAAAACTTCAAACCGGATGTGATCAGAAAGTTTCACCAGGATTGGTACAGACCGGATCTGATGGCAATTGTGGTAGTAGGAGACATCAATGTAGATGAAGTTGAAAAGAAGATCAAAGATAACTTCAGTAAATATAAAAATCCTTCAAAACCTAGAGAAAGAAAATCTTTTGACCTTCCCAATCATAACGAAACATTAGTAGCTGTTGAAACTGATCCGGATGCCACAAACTCTATGGTTCAGTTTATCATGAAAGATGCAGGAGCTTATAAACCTGATGTTACTGTTGAACAGTACAACCAGAGTATTATCGAGAATCTTTCAACTGCGATGATCAATAACAGATTGAGAGAACTTATCAACTCTACCAATCCTCCGTTTACCTTTGGTTCTGTCTATCATGGTGGAACTTATGCCAGAAGCAAAGAAGCTTTCCAGGGGTTTGCAATGGTAAAAGAAGGAAGTCAGCTGAATGCATTAAAGGTTTTACTGGAAGAAGTAGAAAGAGCAAAAAGGTTTGGTTTTACTCAATCTGAACTTGACAGGGCAAAATCTCAGGTGCTTTCCAATCTTGAAAAATCTTATAACAACAGGGATAAGACAGAAAGTGATATGCTGGTAGATGAATATGTGAGAAACTTCCTGGAGCAGGAACCAATTCCGGGAATTGCATGGGAATATGAGGGTGCCAAATCTTTCTTACCAACTGTTACTCTTGCACAAACTAATGAGGTGATCAAGAAAATGGTAAAAGATGACAGCCGGGTTATCATCATCACAGGTCCTAAGAAAGATAATATTTCTATGCCTACAGAAGCAATGGTTCTGAGTACTTTTGATGCCGTGAAAATGGCAGATCTTAAACCTTATGAGGAAAAAGCTGCAATTAAAAATCTGATCAAGCCTTTCAAATCTGAAGGACAGATTACCAAAACAGAAACAGATGCAAAACTTGGAACGACAACCTGGACTTTAAACAACGGAGCTAAAGTAACTTTCAAGAAAACTGATTTTAAAGATGATGAGATCGTGTTTACGGCAAGGAACTTAGGTGGAAATTCTATTATTCCTGATGCTGATTACAATAAAACACAATTTGCTTTTGGTGCTTTATCTGAAGCTGGAGTAGGAGGGGTTTCCAAAGCAGATCTTACCAATTATCTTGCAGGAAAACAAGTAAGCGTGAATCCAATGATATCTACTCTTTTCGAAGGAATTTCAGGAAAGACCACTCAAAAGGATTTAGGAACAGCGATGGAGTTGATGTATGCTTATTTTACAAGCTTAAATTACAATCCCGCTTCATTTAATGCTTATAAAGAAAAGCAATCTGCAATGTTGAATAACCTGCTATCTAATCCACAGGCATACTTTTCCAATGAGCACGCAAAATTCATGAATCAGAAAAATCCTAGATTTATCGGTCTTTTCCCACTTGAAAAAGACTGGGCAAATACAGATTATAAGAAGGCTTATGATATTTATAAAGAAAAATTTGCCAATGCAGGGAACTTTCAGTTCTATTTCGTAGGAAATATTGATGAAGCGAAATTCAAGAATGAAGTTTTACAATACATTGCCAGTTTGCCATCATCAGGAAAAGCTGCTGCATTCAAAGATACAGGATACAGACAATTAACCGGAGATTATACCAAAGTATATAAAAAAGGTAAAGATCCTAAAAGTATGGTGACCATCTCTTATAGTGGTGAAACTCCTTACAACGAGAAAGAAGCACTTGCTTTATCTGCACTAGGAGAAGTAGCAACCATCAAGGTGATAGAAAAGTTAAGAGAAGACGAAAGCGGTATTTATGGTGGAGGTGCCAGAGGAAATATGAGCAAGGTTCCATTTGGGGCTTATAATTTCAGTATCAGTTTCCCTTGTGGTCCTGAAAATGCTGAAAAACTTACAAAAAGTGCCGTTACAGAACTTCAGAAGCTGATAGATAAAGGTCCTGAACAGAAAGATCTGGATAAATACAAAGAAGGAGAATACAATGATTACAAAACAGAACTGAAAGACAATATGTTCTGGATGAATTCACTTGTTAAAAACCAATTGGATGGAAGTGACAAATATGATGTTCTGAGTTATCAGGATAAAGTAAAAGCACTGACTGTAAAAGACCTGCAGGATGTTGCTAAAAAATACCTTACCAAAGGAAGGGTGGTAGCAATGCTAATGCCGGAAGATGGTTGGGAAAAAACAGCAAAGGCAGACGCTAAAGTAGAAGTGGCTGGTGCAGCAATTGTAAAATAATAACAGTCCATCTATTAAAAATAGAAAACCGCAGATTTATCTGCGGTTTTTGTTATTTACATTAAAAAAGTAAGCATTTAAGAACCATACTCTCTCTTCCATTCATCAGCTACTTCACTTAAAACAGTGTAAAATTCTTCACCGTATTTTCTGATTAATGGTGTTTTTAAGAACTTATAAACAGGAACCTGAAGTTCTTTTCCTAGAGTACAGGCATCACTGCATACATTCCACTCGTGGTAATTCAAAGCTGTGAATGCTGAGTATTCTGTAGCACGAATAGGATAAAGGTGGCATGAGATAGGTTTTTGCCAGTCTACAGCACCATCTTCATAGGCTTTTTCAATACCACATTTTGTAATTCCTTTGTCGTCAAAGGTTACATACGCACATTCGCGGTTCTCCACCATAGGAGTTACATACATTCCATCGTGTGGATCGGTAGTCCATGTTCCTTGTTCTTCCAGGGCTTTAATTCCTTCCTGAGTAAGATAAGGTTTAATTTTATCAAAAATACCGTCCAATATTTCAAGCTCATTTTTATCCAAAGGAGCACCTACATCTCCTTCCACACAACATGCACCCTTACACTTGGTAAGGTTACAAACAAATTCTTCGGAAAAGATCTCCTCAGAAATCAATTTATCGTCTATCTGAATCATAATTTTTTAAAATAAATCAAAAACTGTACCCACTTTAAAGGTAAGTAAACTGGTAATAATAAGCCATAAACTGGCTTCCTGCATCCAATATTTTGGTAAAAATCTCATCATTCTGCTTAAGATAATACTGGAAGGAAATGCTAAAAGAAGCAAATATTCGTAGCTTGTATTCATATAGAGAATGATGGTAATAAGTTGGGCTAAAGAAAATACCAACAGAAAAGTATACTTATATCTGCTGATAGGACTTTTCTTATTATAATTTTGAAAATGGTCATATACCGCATAGATCAGCATAAGCACCACGGGGATCAAAGGTAACATTTCCGTGTAATCTGTTACCGGTTTCATCTTTCCAAACGGAAAATAATCGATATTCCATGAGGTAAACTGAACGAAATACATGACAGAAAAATAACTGAATGCAATCAAAATAATTCCCAACAAAAATCTGAAAAGATTTAAACCTATCTTAGCGGAAGTGGCAATCACGTGAATGATTACAAAAACAGCCATAGGCCAGGTAGTAGGAAGGAAAATAAAGTTCAGCGCAACAATAGCTCCTACCAATACATAAGATTTTTTTCTAACGTCTTCATCTGCGCTGGTAAGAAGAAGGATCAGAAAGGAATTGGTAAGCAGGGAAACAGCAATTCCTACATCCAGATTCCCAGGATATAACCCAAAAATAAAAAGGGTATACAAAAATAAAGGCAAGTGGGTCTGATAATTAAGAGCTATACTGTGAAAACAAAAATATCCTAAAGCGATTCCCAGAAATGTGATTCCGGCAATAATTGCTTCATAAGTGTTGAAATTCAGTATGTTAAATATAATTACTACTAAAAGAAGAAAACCAATATAAACAGGAATTGAAAAAATATTGCTTTCTTTTGAAAGTAATTTAAACATTTTTTATAAATTTGTACAAAGTTAATTTAAAAAAGGAAAATAATGACGTCTTTCTTTCTATTCTTAAGCAAAGTTTTCAAATCGAGTTTCGGGTTCTTTGATACTTTTGGTAATGTTTTAAACTGGATTCTATTTATAGTTTGCTGTGTTCTATTTACTTATTGGTGCTACGTACTAGTGGTAACATTAGGTGGTGATAAAGATAAAGATTATTATTCTCCAACGGAAGGTAAGAATCCTTACTACGATCCGAATATCTACAAAAAAGAAGGTTAATTAATTGGTTATATAGTAAAAAGCCGATCAAATAATTTATTTGATCGGCTTTTTTATTACTAACGATTAAAATTTTCTTTTACTTAGTCGTGGATTGGAAGTACCAAAACAGGAACGGGTGAACTTTTCGTAAGCCCTTTGGTAAGACTTCCTACGAATACATCATAAATTCCACTTCTACCATGTGATCCCATTACGATATAATCAGCATTTTTTGCTTTGGCAAATTCAAGAATGGTTTCTTTGGCAAGCCCTTGCTTTAAAAGATGCTCGCAATCTACATCATGGCTGATGATTCTTTGCTCAATCTTATTAAGCTGTACCAGTTCTTCCCTTATTTCATTGGCTTCCACCTCCGGAAAATATTGAAATCCCATATCTCCAATCGCAAAGCCGATATCTGATGGTGCAACGTGGATCAGGTAAATTCTACCATTAAGTTGTTTTGCAAATTTTATGGCACCGTCTACCAATTGGTCTGTTTTGTCCCCAAAATCTACGGGTAATACAATATTTATCATAACCTTTCATTTTGTTACCTAAAGATATGAAAAATTTGCTAAACTTTTATGTTAAATACTTATAATATTCGGATATCAAGGATTTTTTCATCTTCAAGATAAGCCTCAAGAACATCATTTTCCTCTACTTTTCCAACCCCTTTTGGAGTTCCTGTATAAATAAGGTCACCCACTCTTAAAGTGAAATATTGAGAGGCAAAAGCAATAATGTCATCAATATTGAACAACATATCTTTTGTGTTACCATCCTGAACCTTTTCTTTGTTTTTTAATAATGAAAAAGAAAGGTTGTCCAGATTGTATTTATCCTTTTTAAAGAAGCTTCCTACCACAGCAGAACCGTCAAATCCCTTGGCAAGTTCCCACGGAAGTCCTTTTGATTTTAATTCGCTTTGAAGATCTCTTGCCGTAAAATCTATTCCTAAACTAAGCTCTTCATAATGTTTGTGAGCTGTTTCCTTCTGTATATATTTTCCTCCTTTAGATATTTTTATCACGACTTCAAGTTCATAATGAATGTCGTTGGAGAATTCAGGAATATAAAAATCATTTCCTTTTAAAACCGCTGTATCCGGCTTCATGAAAATAACAGGATTCTCCGGAATTTCGTTTCCTAATTCTTTAGCGTGTTCGCTGTAATTTCTTCCTATGCAGATGATTTTCATAATTTTATTTTTTAATTTACTATACTTTTAAAATGATCTTTACTGCTCTGTTTCTTTTCAATATCAGACTTTAATGAGTGAATTCATTGCCACAATAATAGCATATAAACTTATCACTGGTTAAAAATGAGATTCCAAAGAAACTGGTAGCTTTATCATCTCTGTAAATATGATTGGAGCCACATTTAGGACATACAAAATCAAACTCAGGGTTTTCAATGGTATGATCCACTTCCAGTGAATATTGCTCATTATCTTTATAATCCTGGAGTATCTGACCTGCTTTTTCGAGATCTTCTTCAAAAACTTGAAGCTGAATTCCGCCTACAGCCTGAGAAAGCAGCCAATCCGATTGAATAAGCTGTTCATTCGCAATGAAACTATTGATTCCGTTTTCAAACAGAATTTGTTTGTCCCTGTTAGCTTCAAGGGCAGTTTCATAAAATTTAAAACGAACCAGACTGGACATATTTAAAATCTGCTTGAAAGTTGAATTTTAGTAAAGACTTTCCTAGTGTACAACGGGAAATCAGCATTCTGAAGCCATCCGAAATAACCAAGATCCTTTTGGAAAACAGCTTTTACACCTTGTCCTTTATACTTTCCAAAGTTGAAAATTTCTTCCTGCTTATCATTATATCCAATGAATCCGGCAAGATCTGCATTCTTGTTATGGAATGTAAATTCACTCAAAGGAGCAATCTCATTCGGAATATCTTCATATTTACCTACCTGAGCATCCAACACTTCGAATGTTGCCATTACATCAGCTTCCGCAGAGTGTGCATTTTCTAATGTTTTTCCACAGTAAAACTGGTAAGCAGCACCAAGGTTTCTCGGTTCTTTTTTATGGAAAATGGTCTGTGCATCTACCAATCTGAACTTACTAAGGTCAAAATCCATTTCCACTCTCAATAATTCTTCTGCTAAAAGAGGAACATCAAATCTGTTAGAGTTAAAGCCTCCCAAATCAGCACCGGTAATCATTTCCATCACTTTAGGAGCAATTTCTCTGAAAGTAGGAGCATCTTTTACGTCTTCATCGTAGATCCCGTGAATTTCACTGCTTTCTTTTGGGATTGACATTTCCGGATTAACGCGCCATGTTTTGCTTTCTCTGGATGCATCAGGGTTTACCTTTAAGATACAGATTTCAACGATTTTGTCTTTTCCGATATTTGTTCCTGTTGTTTCAAGATCAAAAATACAAAGTGGTTTATGGAGTTTTAAGTTCATGTTGATAATTAATAATTTGAAAATGTGTTAAATAATAGATTCTTTGACTTCTATTTGAGCTGTCTTTGAAAAATAAGTGATACCAATATATAATAAATTACAAGCATCGGAATTCCTACAATCTGGAAGATTACAAGAATAGCAATACCTCCTACAAGTAATACTACTTTCGGATAGTTATCTTTTAATGCTTTGGATTTAAACTTCATAGCCATCATCTTAATAGGGCTGATTAGAAGCCATGAGGTAAGAAGGCTTAAGATAACCAAAAGCAGGCTGTTCTCAAATAAGAAGCTGAAACTTCCGGTTTCTTTAAAAGCATAGTATAATCCAAATAGTAAAACAGTATTGGTAGGAGTATTCAATCCTTTAAAGTAATATCTCTGTTCTTCATCAAGATTAAAAATGGCAAGTCTCAGACAAGAGAAAGTAGTAACTACCAGTCCTATATATTTAATTTCAAAAGGAAAATGAATTCCAAGAAGCTCTGTACCGAATGGCTCAAGTGCTTTATACATTGTAAGCCCAGGGATCAGCCCAAAACTTACCATATCCGCAAGGGAATCCAGCTGAAGCCCCAGATTGGAGTTTGATTTTACGGCTCTGGCTACAAACCCGTCAAAAAAATCGAAGATAGAGGAGAGGATAAGGCATATCGCCGTAGTTTGATAGTCTCCTAAAATAAGATGTATTGCACCTATACATCCGGCAAATAAATTAGCCAGAGTCAAGGCATTGGCAAGATTATTCTTTATAAAATCCATAACCACAAAATTAATGTTTTTAAAAATTCTAACTCAAAATAATATGAACTAAAAAATGCAATAAAGTGATTTTGGTGTAAATTTGTTCCATGAAATTTTTAAAAGGATTTAGAAAACAGGAAGTTCTGGCATTGCTGTACAGGATTTTTTTAGCCTATGTTTTTTATCAGATTGCACGACTTTTATTTTGGTATTTTAATAAGGACCTGATCAAGGTAGATTCCGTTTCAGATTACCTGAAGCTTGCCTATCACGGGACGGCTTTTGATACGACGGCAATTTTGTACGTCAACGCATTGTTTATTTTGCTCAGTCTTCTTCCATTGATTATCAATACAAATAAAGGTTTTCAGAAAGCTCTTTTCTGGATTTACTTTATTACCAATGGTTTAACGTACGCCATGAATTTCGGGGATTTTATTTATTATAAATTTTCTCAGGCAAGGCTTACTTCTGCTGTGTTTCAGGTTGCAGAACACGAGTCTAACGTTTCTCAGACCTTGACGATTTCTATCGGAGAACATCCTTTTGTTCTGATCTGGTTCATTGTTTTAATGGGATTGTGGGTTTTCCTTTATAAAAGAGTAAAGGTAGAAGAATCAAAACCTGCGAAACTACTTCCTTATTTCCTTTCATCCATTGTTACCTTATGTATTACGGCTGTTTTGGTTGTAGGAGGAATCAGAGGAGATTTCAAACACAGTACAAGACCTATCAATATGGTAGATGCTACGCGTTTTGTGACGAATCCGATACAGGGAAATATGGTTCTTAACAGTACATTTTCTTTCTTTAGAACATTAAATACCAATAGTTTTAAGGAGGTTCATTTTGTAGATGAAAAATACATTGAGGAAAATGTACAGCCTTACAAAGTCTATGACAGAAAAGTAGAAAACCGTCCCAATATTGTTATTTTTATTGTAGAATCTTTTGGTAGAGAATATTCCGGAGCTTTTAATAAAGCTAAAAATATCAAAGATTACGTTTCCTATACTCCATTTATAGACAGTTTGGCGACTCAAAGTCTTATTTTTCCTAATACATTTGCCAATGGGAGACAGTCTATTCATGGGATGAGCAGTGTCTTGGCTGGTATTCCGAGTCTTACGGATGCTTTTACGGGATCTCCGTATTCCAATCAGAAAATTCAGTCCATTGTTTCTGTTTGTAATGATCTTGGATATGATACTTCTTTTTATCATGGAGCGCCTAATGGTTCCATGGGATTCCTTGGTTTCGGAAATATTTTAGGATTCAAACATTATTTTGGGAAGACAGAATATAATCATGATGAAGATTTTGATGGAATGTGGGCAATCTGGGATGAGCCATTCTTACAGTATTTTGCGAAAAATGTCGGAAAGAAACAACCTTTTATGACGACTATGTTTACTGCTTCTTCTCACCATCCGTTTAAAATTCCTGAAAAATATAAAGGGAAATTCAAGAAAGGACCGCTGGAAATGCATGAACCGATACAGTATACGGATTATGCTATTAAAGAATATTTTGAAACAGCAAAAAAACAACCTTGGTTCAAGAATACCATTTTTGTGTTCACAGGAGATCATACCAATCAGATTTATTATCCCGAATATGAAAAAGGAATGAACCGTTTTGCAGTTCCGTTAATTTTCTATTCTCCAAATCCGGAATATAATCTTAAAGGAGAAAATCCTGAAATTGCTCAGCAAATGGATATTTACCCTACATTAGCAGATCTTATTGGCTATAATAAACCTATCAGAAGCTGGGGCAGAAGTTTAGTGAGTGATAAAAAATATTCGCAGATTATGGTTAATTCCGATGGAAATACAGAGCAATTCATTATCGGAAACTATATGTATCGTTTTGATGGCAAGGAAATTGTGGGAGTTTATGATAAAGCAGATATTGGATTTGAGAAGAATCTGATTGACAAGTTAAAAACTCCAGAAGTGGAAAAAGGAAAACAGACAGCTAAAGCTTGGTATCAGGATTATATGAATAGGGTTATCAATAGGAAACTTTATTAGGTGAAAAGATAAAAAAGATAAAAAAAATTAAAGAAAGCTAATAAAACAAAGACGTATTTCAGTATAAATCTATTGATTGATCTTTTTATTCGTGCTTTAGGCTATTTGTTTTATCAGTTGATTTCGCTTTCATAACCTCATTATGCTTTGTATAATAAAAGTTTTTGTTCGTTGAAAATTAATTTATATTTTTATCAATACGTAGATAAGATTATTGTATTAAAATTAAAACTATAAGAAATATGAAAAAGTTAATGTTAACATTCGCACTTTCTCTGTTCAGTGTGCTTACTTTTGCACAGATTGAAGGAAAGTGGAAAACGATAGATGATGAAACTAAACAAGCAAAATCTATTGTAGAGATATTTAAAAAATCAGATGGGAAATACTATGGAAAAGTTTCTCAGTTATTAATAAAACCTGCTGATCCAAACTGTAGCGCTTGTAAAGATGACAGAAAAGGAAAACCAGTTTTAGGATTGGAAATCATCAGAGGTTTGAAAAAAGAAGGTGATGAATTCACTGGAGGAAATATCACAGACCCTAAAACAGGTAAAACGTATAAATGTACTATTACAAAAAGTGGCGATAAGCTTAATGTAAGAGGTTACTTAGGACTATCATTATTAGGAAGAACCCAGGTTTGGGAGAAAGTAAACTAATATAAGTTTAAATAGAATTTTGAATGACATTTCGTAATGAAATGTCATTTTTTTATATAAAAATATGTAACGAAAATAAAATCTCCCCACTTATAGAATATGAGCACTGAACAGGAGAAAACATTTATCGAATTCTTTAAGCCGAATCAAAAGCTTATCCATAAGATATGCAGGATTTATACGGATAATATGGATGATCATCAGGATCTTTTCCAGGAAATCACCATACAGTTATGGAAATCCTTTCCAGGATTTAAAGGAGATTCAAAATTTTCTACTTGGATGTATCGGGTTGCTTTGAATACGGCGATCACTTTATTCAGAAAGCCCCAAAAGAAAGATGCACAAGCAGTAGATGTGGATATTTCCACTCTTAAAATGGAATATGAAGATTATGAAGACGACGAACATAAGCTGCAGAAGATGTATAAGGCAATCTATGAGCTGTCTGATGTGGAAAAAGCATTGATCATGATGTATCTGGAAGATAAACCCTATAAAGAAATAGGAGAGATTCTCGGGATCACGGAAGGAAATGCAAGAGTGAAGATGAACAGAGCTAAAAATAATTTGAGAACCAAAATAAACACAAAATAATATGGACGAATTAGAACTACTGAAAAAAGACTGGAATAAGGAATCAGATGATTTTAAAGAATATTCCGACAACGAAATTTATAATATGATAAAGAATAAATCAGTTTCTATTACCAAAACATTATTGTTGATTGGTGCTATTGAAGTTATGTTATGGACTTTATACGGATACCTCGATGAACAGTTTCCTTATATCAGAATAACAATGTTTTTAGTTTTTGCAGGATTAATTGTTTTTCTGTTTCGTAAAATGAAAACCGGGCAGAATAGTATTACGCTAATGAAAAGCATTTTAAATCTGAGAATGCTTATTTTAGGATATGCATGTATTTCATTACTGCTGGCAATTGTGGATAGTATTATTCATTTTGATCATAATACAAGAGACTTTATGGCTGGATCCAGAGATGGTTGGAATAGTTCTCATAATACAACAGCTTTACCTACAAATCCTGATACTATGATGCCAGGAACAGTAAATTATATAATTTTTGGAATTTGTGTACTTATAGGTTTCTATATTTTGTATAAAATATATAAAAGAACCTACGGGAAAATTTTACAGGACCTTAGGAAAAACTATAAGGAATTGAGCCTTCAGGAGGGAAAAGCAATTTGATAAAGGAAGACGGATGCCAGCATAGATGGTTTTTGAAAACTTATATTAGAATTTTATAATGAAACAGGCTGTAAAAGGTCATAAAAATACATTTTCAGTAGTTTTGTAAACCTCAATAACTTACTTCTTCCAGCTTCCAGCTCCCTTTCCCACCAAATATCCTTTCTTAAATTATCATTAATATTAAGGCGTCTCGTTCAAATGAGATGCCTTTTTATTATGTGTATAATAAAAAAACACTATTTTTGTAGTCTAAATTTTTCAAGAGAATATGGCAGAATATACTTTTCGTGAGGTAATTGCACAGGCAATGAGCGAGGAAATGCGTAAAGACGAATCTATCTACCTGATGGGGGAGGAAGTTGCAGAATATAATGGTGCATATAAAGCTTCAAAAGGAATGCTGGATGAATTTGGTCCAAAAAGAGTGATCGATACACCGATTGCAGAACTTGGGTTTACAGGGATTTCTGTAGGAGCTGCAATGAATGGGAACAGACCTATCGTAGAATTTATGACATTCAATTTCTCATTAGTAGGGATTGACCAGATTATCAATAATGCGGCAAAGATCCGTCAGATGAGTGGTGGACAGTGGAACTGCCCAATCGTTTTCCGTGGACCTACTGCTTCTGCAGGACAATTAGGAGCTACTCACTCTCAAGCTTTTGAAGGTTGGTTTGCAAACTGTCCAGGGCTTAAGGTTGTAGTACCTTCAAACCCTTATGACGCAAAAGGATTGTTGAAAACAGCTATTCAGGATAATGACCCGGTTATCTTTATGGAATCTGAGCAGATGTATGGTGATAAAATGGAAATTCCTGAAGAAGAGTACTATTTACCAATCGGAAAAGCAGATATCAAGAGAGAAGGTAAAGATGTTACTTTAGTTTCTTTTGGTAAAATCATGAAGTTAGCGATGCAGGCAGCGGAAGATATGGAAAAAGAAGGGATTTCTGTAGAGGTTATTGACCTTAGAACCGTTCGTCCTTTAGATTTCGATACCATTTTAGAATCTGTAAAGAAAACAAATAGATTAGTAATCTTAGAAGAAGCTTGGCCATTCGGATCTATATCTTCTGAAATTACATACATGGTACAGCAAAAAGCATTCGATTATTTAGATGCTCCAATCAAGAGAATTACTACTCCTGATGCACCTGCACCTTACTCTGCAGCATTATTTGCAGAATGGTTCCCTAAGCTTGAAAAAGTGAAAGAGGAAATCAAAAAAGCGATGTACGTAAAATAATTATAGAGAAAAACTTCCGAAAGGAAGTTTTTTCATTTATTATATTCATGAAGAAAAATTCTTGGGGTCATAAAATTGATATAAATTTGCGCTTTTAAAAAAATAAATTGGCTGATATGGCAGAAGTTACAGAAGGCGGTCATCACTTTGACTTAAAGAAGCTTTCATTTGTAGGCGTTATTGTTTCGCTAGGAATCGTTTTCGGGGATATTGGAACATCTCCGCTCTACGTAATGAAGGCGATTGTGAACGCAAGAAAAGACGGTGCTACCATGCCGTTTGATGAATACATTGAGGGAGCATTATCCTGTATCATCTGGACATTGACGCTTCAAACCACCCTTAAATATGTGATCATTGCTCTTAGAGCAGACAACAATGGTGAAGGGGGAATTCTGGCGTTATATTCATTAGTAAAAAAGCTCAAGAAAAAATGGCTCTATGTAGTCGCCATCATAGGAGCATCCACGCTGGTGGCAGATAGTGTCATTACACCTTCATTAACCGTAATGTCGGCAATTGAAGGATTAAAGATCTATAACCCCGAAACACCGGTTGTTCTCATCACCTTAGTCATCCTATTTATCATTTTTGTTGTACAGCAGTTCGGAACAGCATCTATTGGTAAATTTTTCGGACCCATCATGGTGACCTGGTTTCTGGTTTTAGGAATTTCAGGATCAATGCATATTTTTGATCATATCGAAATTATCAGGGCTTTCAATCCGATGTATGCCTATAACCTGATTACCCACTCATCAAGTGCTATCGTGATTATGGGAGCTGTTTTCCTTTGTACAACAGGAGCAGAAGCTTTATACTCAGATTTAGGACACTGCGGAGCAAAAAATATCAGAATCAGCTGGATATTCGTTAAACTAATGCTTATCCTGAACTATTTAGGGCAAGGATCATGGTTGTTGGATAACTATCACCAGGTACACAACGGAGTAAACCCTTTCTTTGGAATCATGCCGGAATGGGCGGTTTTACCAAGTGTAATTTTGGCTACAGCAGCTGCAATTATTGCTAGTCAGGCTGTAATTACAGGATCATTCACCATGTTCTCAGAAGCAATGTCTATCTCTTTCTGGCCTAACCAACATATTGAATATCCTTCAGGGATCAAAGGACAAATGTATATTCCTAGAATCAACTGGGGATTAATGGCATTCTGTTTTGTAGTAGTAATATTCTTCCAGAAATCAGAAAGTATGGAAGCAGCCTATGGACTGACGATTACCATTACCATGCTGATGACCACCATTCTTCTTTTATTCTGGCTGAGCCGTACAAGAGTTAATAAAATATTTATCCTCGGTTTTGCTATCGTTTATCTGTTCCTTGAATCAGGGTTCTTCTATGCAAACGTAATTAAATTCGTTGACGGAGGTTGGTTAACAATGGTATTAGGTGGATTCATTGCCGTATGTATGTACGCTTGGTATAACGGAAGATTAATTAAAGCAAACTTTATTCAGTATGTAAAGATTGATAAATACATTTCAATCATTAAAGACATGAAGCTGGATGAAACGATTCCAAAATATGCCACAAACCTTGCTTATCTGAGCAGAGCAAAAAGAAACGATGAAGTAGAATCAAAAATTATCTATTCCATCATTAAAAAACAACCTAAAAGAGCCGATCATTACTTTATATTAAGTATTGTAAACCAGGAAGATCCATATACATTCAAGTATACAGTAGACGAGATTTTACCAGGAACTGTTTATAAGATCAATTTCCTTCTAGGATTTAAAGTAGACCGAAGAATCAACGATTATTTCAATATGGTATTGAGAGATCTTATGGCAGACGGAACCATTCCTTCAAGAAGCAGCCACCCATCTTTAAGAGCTCATGATATACCACCGGATCTGAAATATGTGATTATAGATAATACTTATATCAACGATATACTTTTAACTGTTAAACAAAAGATTACCCTTAATATTTATAACTTCGTGAAGTATATCGGAAGTGATGACTTTAAGGCTTGGGGAGTATCTTCTCACAACGTTGAAGTAGAATCTGCCCCTATCACAGAGCTTACAGTTTATGACAATAAAATCGAACAATCCGGGTACTTCCGTCACAACTCTTAAGCGTTAGGATATTTAACCATACTATCTATTTAAATAAAAATCAATAAATTTGTAGATAATTTTTTTAATGGATACAGTACAAAAAGAAAAAAATATAGCCTTGATCAAGGACGTTTTGAGAAACTACTTATTAGAAAAAGGGTTCAGAAACACTCCTGAAAGGTATACGATACTAGAAGAGATTTATAATATGGATCATCACTTTAATGTTGATGATCTGTATCTTCTCATGATGCAGAAGAAATATCATGTTTCTAAGGCTACCATTTACAACACTATTGAAATTTTCCTTGATGCAGGATTGATCCGTAAGCATCAGTTTGGAGAAAAGACCCTGACCTCTTCATCTTATGAGAAGTCTTATTTTGATAAACAGCATGACCATTTGGTGATCTACAAAAAAGACTCTGATAAAGAAATCGAAGAAATTATTGAATTCTGTGACCCAAGAATCCAAGGAATCAAAGAAGCCATTGAAGAAGCATTTGGCGTAAAAATTGATTCTCATTCGCTATATTTTTATGGCACTAAGAATGATTAATTAATGAGAATAATCCTTTTTCTGTTTATCTTTATTTCTACGCTCAGCATGGCGCAGGATAAAACCCCTGTGAAGAGAGATCCTTATTTACAGAATCCTTCACCGGCTAAAACACAACCGCTGAAACCAGAGGAGAAAATAAAGCTTATCAATGCAGATAAAATTATCAAAGACCCCGCAAAATACGATGGAAATCAATATTTCATCGGTAACGTTCAGATAGAACAAAAAGGGTCTATACTTACAGCAGATGAAGTGGTGCTTTACAGTGAAGAAAACTTTGCTAAAGCAATCGGAAACGTAAGACTTCAAAATGCTGACGGCTCTGTCATTACAGCAGGAGAAATGGAGTATGATGGTAATACCCAAAAAGGTGTTGCCCGAAAAAATGTTGTCCTTACAGATCCTAAACAAACCATTAAAACAGAAATTCTGTATTATGATAAGCTTGCCAGTCAGGCATATTTTAATACAGGTGGTACCATCTCTGATACTCAGGGAAATGTGATGTATACCAAATCTGCTACCTATTTCCTTGATACTAAAATGATTGATTTCGTTGGAAATGTGAAAATAGATAACGCGCAATACATCATTGAAGGAGTAAATATCAAACAAAACCAGAATACAAAAGTTGCTGAGTTTTTTGGTCCTACCACCATTACCAACAGAGCAAATCCTAAAAACAGAGTTTATACGGAAAGAGGAACTTACAGAATGGAAACCAAAGAAGCTTTCCTGAATAAGAATTCCAAGATCTTTTATAATGATAAAATTCTGACTGGAGATGATATGTATTTCAATCAGATTACCGGATTTGGTAAAGCAACCGGAAATGTAACGCTGGATGATCCAAAAGAAAGACGCTATATAAAAGGAGGATACGGTGAAATCTTTGAGAAAAAAGACTCCTCAATGATGACTAAGAATCCTTATGCTGTTAAAATCATGGAGAAAGATACAGCATATTTTGCAGCAGAAAAAATTATCTCTTATCAAAAACCGGATACTTTAGATATCACTGTAAAGAAAAGCTTTTTGAGAGCCTATAAAAAAGCAAGAATATACAAATCCAATGCGCAGGGTAGAGCAGACTCTATTGCTTTTAATGAAACAGATGGAGTAATGCATATGTTTACAAACCCTATTCTTTGGAGTGGAGAAAAGCAGGTAACGGGAGATAAAGTAGAAGCTTACTTTAATACAAAAAATGAAAATATAGATTCCTTAAAAGTTATTGGAAATGCCTTTGCAATCAGTAAAGTAGATTCTTTAACCCTGAAAGATGAATTCAATCAGGTAAAAGGAAAATTCATGACTGTTTATTACCAAGGGAATGATATTAAAGAAGCAAGAGTTGTAGGAAATGCACAGGCGATTGCATATGTAGACGATACCGACCAGGAAACCAAAAAACCTGAAAGAATAGGAATCACGCTTTCAACATGCGGAATTATCGGTGCTTTATTTGAAGAAAAAGCTTTACAGATCATTTCATGCAGTATAGGAGCCGTATCAGATACCTATCCGATGAGCAAAATTGAACCTTCACGAAGGAAATTTCCAGACTTCAACTGGAATACCAAAGACAGGATCAGAAAGTGGCAGGATATTTTGGTAGACAGCCCTAATAACGAAGAAATAAAGTATACCGCAGATAACGAACTCTTTAATCAGGCTCAGAAAACGATTGACGACGAAAAAGCCAAAGAAGAAGCCAAGAAACCAAAAAGAGTAAGAAAATAATATACGAACCGCTTTTACCGAAGCGGTTTTTTTATTCTACTAAGTTTAATTGTGGTAGGCATATTTTCTAATGTTTCAAATTCAATAGTACTCTTAAATTATTAAAGTGTAACTTTTTATTCCCAGCTAATAATTTCGGCATTTGCTGAATCTTTTATAGCTTTGCTGAAATTTTTTGAGACAATGGAAATGCACAAAGATTTTTTTATATATCAGGCACAGACTACTAAATTTGCCGCAGGTTTTGAAGTAGAAAAAGCAGAAGGAAACTATATCTATGGTACCGATGGAAGAAGATATCTTGATTTTGTAGCAGGAGTTTCTGCCAATACATTAGGACATTCACACCCAAAAGTTGTGAATGCCATTAAAGAACAGGCAGATAAATATCTTCATGTAATGGTATACGGCGAATACGCACAGGAAAAGCCTATTGCATTGTGTAAGTTGCTGGCAGAAGCTACTCCGGAACCTCTGGAAGTTACTTATTTGGTTAACAGTGGAGCAGAAGCAATAGACGGAAGTTTAAAACTGGCTAAAAGATATACAGGAAGAGAAGAAATTGTTTCCTTTAAAAATTCTTATCATGGGAATACTCACGGCGCATTAAGTGTTTCAGGAAATGAAAATCATAAGAGAGAATTCCGTCCCTTATTGCCAATGGTCACTTTTATTGAATTCAATAATGAAAATGATTTCGATAAAATTACAGAAAAGACGGCTTGTGTTATTCTGGAAACCATTCAGGGAGCAGCAGGGTTTTTAGTTCCGGATCAGAATTATCTGATCAAGCTGAAAAAAAGATGTGAAGAAGTAGGAGCTCTTTTAATTTTAGACGAAATCCAGCCGGGATTCGGAAGAACAGGTAAATTATTCTCCTTTGAACATTTTGGAATCGTTCCGGATATTCTTGTTATGGGGAAAGGAATGGGGGGCGGAGTTCCTGTTGGAGCTTTTATGAGTTCCAGAAAAATTATGGAAACATTATCCCATTCACCAAAGCTGGGACACGTTACCACTTTTGGAGGAAACCCTTTGATCGCTGCAGCCAGTCATGCTACTTTAAAAGAAGTATTGGAAAGTGGTTTGATGAATGAAGTGGAAGAAAAAGAAAAATTATTCAGAGAACTTTTGGTTCATCCGAAGATTAAAAATATCAATGGAAAAGGCTTAATGCTTGCTGTAAATCTTGGAGAACCTGAATATACATTGGAAGTAGCTAAGAAATGTATGGAAAAAGGACTTATTGTTTTCTGGCAGCTCTACAGAAACGAATATCTGAGAATCTCCCCACCAATGACTATTTCAAAAGATGAGATAAGAAAAGGATGTGAGATTATTTTAGAGATTTTAGATGATAAATAAGCGTTTTTAGTTAAAAGTTTTGAATAAATAAAAAAAATATATACTTTCGCACCGTAAAAAAATAACCATGAAAAAATTTATTTTATTCGCAGGAATGGGACTAGTAACCATTCTTGGATTTCAAGCGTGCGGAAGTTCTTCCGATGATGTTGTATCAGAGAATCGTACAACTTCAGTAGCACAAGACAAAGAAAACATTAAGAAAACCATCAATGGTTTTTACGACAAATTAAATACATTGGACGATGGAGATCTGTCCAAGTATATCTTGTATACGATGTTCAATAATACTGCTCAGGAGTATGATGACAGCTATCTGAATAATGTTGTAGAAAGTTTTGAAAATCAATACGGTGATGTTTTGATCGATAATAAACTACAATTTGCAAGTAAGCTGGGAACATATACTTATAACAACGCTACAGGGGCATGGACTAAGGCGCCAAATGCTTCAGCAGTTGTTCTAAAATTTCCGTCCGTACAAAATCAAGCAGCTATCGATGGAGAATTAACACTTACTTCTTACACAGATACACAGACAAGCTACAATTCTGAAACAATCTGGCTTCCAAAAACTTTTAATCTTACATTAAAAAGAAGCAATAACACGATCTTTAGTATGAACTTATCAAATGTTACTTTTGATAACAGTACTAACTTTAGTATGCCAATCAGCGCAAATGTTCAGATCTATGCATCTCCAATGACGCAGAATATCGTATGGCAAAGAAATTCAAGCAAAGATTTCCAGCTTAAATATGCTGCAGCAACTCCTCAGGGTCCTAGCAGTGAAGTAGTGGCTAACGTTACTTTAAAACATGCTGACTATGCAAACATTTCATCTAAGGACGATTTTAAAGCAGTATCAGGATATGTAAGTGAAGGAAATCTGAAAATTACTTACAGCATGAATGTTGAGGCATTAGCACCGCTTAATGATCCTACAGACGCTCAGATCAATGCAAACTCTAAGGCTGAAGTGTTCTATTCAGGACAAAAAGTAGGTGATATCGTTTATAAAACTGTAAATGGAAAAGGAGAATTCTTCATTGTTTACTTTGACGGAACAACGGAGAATACTGACGTATATATCGGTGATTTTGAAGAAAAGATCAAAGCTATATTTGCAAACTACATAAAATAAATTTAACAACCCAAATACACATCTCAAAGACAAAATCAGTCTTTGAGATGTTTTTATTATGAAACGTATTACTACAGCTTTTTTCTTTCTTTTTTGCTCAATACTTTGTTTGGCACAAGCTCAGAAAGACACTTTGTTTACCATTCCCCAGCATCAGATCGGAATTGGGATCAATAAGTTTATTAAATCCATTTTTGCATCAGATGATAATGCCATGATCATCAATTACAGATATTCACCAAAAGGGAAATGGTCTTACAGAACCGGATTCGATTTCAAAAAAGACGACAGTGAAGGTGGGTTTACTCAATTTGCCATAAAATTAGGAGTAGATAGAAATTTGAAAAGATACAGAAACTGGAACTTCTATTACGGTGCAGATTACTTTATGAGGTACTCTAATTATAAAAATATCAATAAACCTCAATATGATAATGGAATAGGAGCTTTTATAGGGGTACAGTACTTTATCTCTCCACATTTCTCTATCTCTACCGAACCAATGTTTTATTATAAATACATCTATATCATAGATAAAGATACATTCCAAAAAGATAAAAAAAGAGGGTGGAGTGAAACAGGATTTGGAAAAATAGGTTTTGTAGAACTTAATTTTCATTTCTAAATCATATAAAGTCTAACTTCAGGCTTCAATATAAAATCTCTCTATTACAGAGAGATTTTTTTATGTAATGCATCATGGTTTTATAGGTTAATACTTAACATAATACGGATTTTTGATCTCTGATAAATATCATACAGATTCTTTAAAAAAGTAAGTGCAATTTTGTGTAATAAAAAAATTAATTTATATATTGCGGGACGATAAAAACAAAGATATATGGCGAAACATAAAGTCCATTACGAATTTCCAATGCACTGTTTATCAGAGATTTTATATGAATATCTGGCGACTGCAGAGGGATTGTCTGAATGGTTTGCGGATGAGGTTACAGAGAAAGGCGATGATTTCTTTTTTAGCTGGGGTGGAGGTCCTGCTGAAAAGGCCACTTTGATCAGATATAAGCCTGAAGGTTTCGTGCGTTTCAGATGGGAAGAAGACGAAGGAACTAAGAATTTCTTTGAAATGACTATCATAATAGACGATATTACAGAAGATTTAGCGCTGAATATTACAGATTTCTGTGAAGAAGGAGATGAAGAAGAAAACGCAATGTATTGGGAAAATCTTATTGAGAACCTCAGAATAAAATTAGGTGCTGCATAATGCAGGACTGTATTAAATGATAAAACTGATGAACGATTTATCGTTCATTATTTTTTTATAAATAAATCACATCGAAAATTGGAAAATCAATATTTTACATCAGACACATTAAATGTAAAAAATAGAGCCTTTCTTTTGGGCGACGCAGTAAAGGTTTCTTTCTTTGTAAGAAACAGCGGATTGATCATGGATGAAGAATGTTATTTCTTCCTGATGGCTTCCATGAGAAAGATGAGACTGAATATTCCTTTAACGTATACACTGGAGTTTTTTCAGACATTATTCCAAAATGAAATAATAGACGGTAAAGGTATAAAGAACGGAATTATTAATTTCCAGGTATTCAGAAATCAGGATGAATTGACATTGGCAAAATCTTCTGTTTCCTATTTTTATGAAGTCACAGAAATGGATGATGTACTGGCTGTTCATGAAAGACCTTTGGAACTGGATCTGATCAAAGAAATTAATGTCAATAATAACCTGTTAAGCAATATTAGAGTACATTGTCCGGAAAATATTTACGGAAGTATTTATGCCCAGGAAAACGACCTTGATGACGTTATTCTTTTAAATCCAAATAAGAGAATTGCCCGTACTACTTCAGGCAATCTTTTATTTCTGGAAGGAGATGTGATTAAAGTTCCAAAACAAACCGAAGGAGCCTATATTTCTCCTTTAATGGAAAATCTTGTTACTTTTTTACATAAAAATAAACTTGCAGATATTCAGGAACATGAGATTATTGCATTTGAATCTCAGAAAGCCGAAGAAATTTTAATGATTTCAGATGAGAAAGGCATATTTTCTGTAGGTAAAATAAGAAATAAAACTTTCGAAACTTCCCGATTTTCAGAATTGGTAGAAGGCTGGAAAAAAAGTTTTAATCAATAAAATTGACAAACCCGGTAAACAACAAAGTTCCAAAAGTCCTTTACCGGGTTTTATTCTGAATAAATCAGAATTTGTTTTTTATTTTAATGTTCGTTGATGATCTCAACAAATTTTTGTGCGATTTCTTTTTGCCCATTTTCACTCGTGATATATTTTCTGTCCACAGAATTATTCATAAATCCAAGTTCTACCAATACAGCCGGAGCCTTGGTTTCTCTTAACATGTGAAGATTGCGTTCTTCAATCTTTTGGGCGTCAAATTTTTTAGAAATTTTTTCTGCAAGCTTTCTTGAAACCTCAGAGTTTTGAGTGAAAATTTCAGTTCCTTGGTTAGTGGTTTCCTTTTGAGGAGAAGAATTCACATGCAGTGAAATAACCATTTCAGGATTGAGCTTATTGATTTGTGCTGTTCTTTCAGAAAGAGTAGGGAAAATATCAGTATCTCTTGTCAGAATTACTTCATATTCGCCTTGGCTTCCATTAAGTTTTTGTATTTCTTTAGCAATGCTGAGAGTAATATCTTTTTCTTTAAAATCACCATAAATAACTCCTTGGTCATTTCCTCCATGGCTGGCATCTATAACAATATACTTCTTGCTAACAGGTGCAAATGATAAAAAAGCAGTCGAAAAGATTGATAAAGCAAGTAATGTAATACCTTTCATTTCAGTGATTTTGGTTTTTCAAAGAACGGAAAAACTTTCTTTAAAATTGGTTAACAGAATCTTAAAATTTGTTAATTGTTTTATTTGAACGAAAAGGTTTTATTAATTCAATGAAATGTCTTCAGGAGAATTTGCCCATAGAAGAAATTCGCCACCGAGGTTTTGCATAATTGATTTCCATAAAGTCTGATCATTAGGCAAAGTATAATCCAGATTATAAACATCCACCACGGTCCAAAGCTTTCTCTGAACCTCAGTGTCCAATTGATTGGGAGACCACCCTGAATATCCGGAAAAGATCTTTACATTATTAATATCCAGCTCATTGTTCAATACTGCATGGATGATACGTTCAATATCTTCCGTAAGGTAATATTCATCATTGATCTCAGAATAGATTTCGGTAACCTTCTTTCCTTTTACAATAAAAAATACTTTATCATTTTCTACAGGACCTCCGTCATAGACCTCGATTTTAAAATCAAAGAAATCCTTGAATTTACTACTCATCTGGCTGTTTTTCTTATTTAATATCAAACCAAATGCACCACTTTCGTTGTGTTCAATAACCAATACCACCGATCTTGAAAAAATATCGCCGGAAATGTCAGGTGTCGAGATTAATATTTTACCTTTGTATGAGTGATTCATACTCAAATTTAATAAAAAATATTTATGGAAAACCTGCACGACAAAAGAAAAGTGTACGAGAAATCCCAACTTATTGAAAGTGAGATAAAACAAAATCCAATTGAGCAATTCAGAGATTGGTTTTTGGATGCCAGTGAGAGTCCGGAAGTCTCAGAAGCTAATGCTATGGCGGTTTCTACAGTAGAAGAAGATGGCTGCCCGAGAACAAGAATGGTGTTGCTGAAGGCTTATACTCATGAAGGCTTTATTTTCTATACAAACTACAACAGTAAAAAAGGAAAAGCTATAGAAAACAATCATAAAGCATGTTTGCATTTTTTCTGGCCAAATCTAGAGAGACAGGTTATCATTAAAGCAAATCTTGAAAAAGTAGCGGAAAACCTGAGTGATGGTTATTTTCATTCTAGACCGAAAGGAAGTCAGCTGGGAGCTGTGGTTTCTCCACAAAGTCAGGAAATTCCAGACAGAGAGTTTCTTGAAGAGAAATTAAAAGATCTGGAAAAACAATATGAAAACAGCGAAATCCCAAGACCTGCTCATTGGGGTGGTTATCTTGCGAAACCTTATGAAATTGAGTTTTGGCAAGGACGTCCCAATCGCCTTCATGATAGGATCATTTATACGTTAGAAGATCTCGATTGGAAAGTTTCACGATTGGCTCCATAGAGAAATTAGGATAGATAATAAGGCTTGAATACCCGCTTTTAACATGGGTTAGGATATTGATAAATAATGGAAGTATTATAAAGAATTGCAGCGGGCTTTAGCCCGCTTATTTTTTACCCCAATCAAAAGGATTTACCCCAAATTTAATCATCTTAATATCGTTATTTACCTTAATGATTTCAATGGAATAGTCTTTAATCTCTGTTTTAGGAATTCACAATTTGTTATCTGTAATTACAAGGCAAAAAAAAAGGCTGCTTCCGAGAAACAGCCCTTGAATTTTCGTAATCTGAATGATTATTTTTTCTTAGCACCAGAAACTGCATTTGATAAATCAGCACCAGCCTTAAATTTAGCAACTTTTTTAGCAGCAATTTTGATTGGTTTTTTAGTCGCAGGGTTAATACCTTGTCTAGCTGCTCTCTCAGCTACTGAGAAAGTACCGAAACCTACTAAAGAAACTTTTCCGTCTTTTTTCTTTAATGTAGAAGTTACGTTAGAAATGAAAGATTCTAAAGCAGCCTTTGCTGCAACTTTAGTGATACCTGCATCTTTTGCGATTGCGTCGATTAATTCAGACTTGTTCATAATTTTTAATATTAAAGTTAGTTCGTAATTATAGCAAATATAATACTATTTTCTAATTGTGCAATTTTTTTATTAAAACTTGTATAATTTTTTTGCTTTTTAGTGAAAATAGTTAAAATATGATAATTCGGTTTTTCACGAAAAATCTACGTTACAGGTTACTAAAATCATGCCAAATGCTTATGTTTATTGACTTTAGCAAAAACTTAATATTATTTCCTGTATTTATTAAATCCTAAATTGAGTGTAAAGTATTGATGTTTTTAAGAATATAATTAATAATTCTGCATCTAAAATTCATTTTTTTTATCTTTAATAAAATTAATTGCGTGTGTTGATGGGAGTTTTTTAATGATACTAAAGGTCTGATTTATTAATTTTTATTAATAAATTTGCAGCATGTTAATAGAAGTTTTCAAGTCCAAGATCCATAGGGTAAGAGTAACAGCCTCTGACCTTAATTATATAGGAAGTATAACAATAGATGAAGATCTTATAGAAGCTGCCGGATTGGTAGTGGGAGAAAGGGTCTATATCGTGAATGTGAACAATGGGGAGCGTTTTGATACCTACGTTATCAAAGGAAAAAGAAAGTCGGGAGAAGTATGCCTGAACGGTCCTGCTGCAAGAAAGGTACAAAGAGATGACATCATCATCATTATTGCCTATGCACAGATGACACCGGAAGAAGCAAAAGACTTCCAGCCGAAAATCGTTTTCCCGGATGAAAAAACAAACCTTCTTACGTAATTCATGGAGAAAACATCAAAAAATCCTTTAAAATCAATACTTACAATAGTAATATCGCTTGCTTTTGCAGGCTTTTTTTTATGGCTTGCCTTAAAAGGTCTTGATTTTAAGGTGATTCAGCAGTCATTGGCTAAGGCAAACTATCTTTGGGTATTGTTTGCAGCTGTATTTGGGCTTCTTGCTTATTGGTTCAGAGCAATTCGTTGGAACTTAATGCTGGAGCCAATGGGACATCAGATTTCAAACTCCAATTCTCTTTGGTCTATATCATTTGGGTATCTGATGAATCTTACCATTCCGAGAAGTGGTGAATTGGCAAGAGCTACTGCTTTATATGGAGTGGAAAAGGTACCGGTAGACAAATCTTTTGGAACAATTATTCTTGAAAGAGTGGTGGATTTGGTTTGTATGTTGGGATTTCTCGGATTAACTTTATTATTCAAATATGAGGCAATCCTTTCATTTTATGAAAATTCCGGGGTAAATTTTAATGCCAATAAAATATTACTCGTTCTTTCTATATTGGTTGGAGGTACCATTTTGTTTTTTGTCTTTAAAAAGAGATTAGCAAATGTGCCTTTTTTGGGTAAGATTGTCAATTTTATAGATGGAATTTTCCAGGGATTAACAACTATTTTTAAATTAAAACAGAAAGGGAAGTTTATATTATATACATTAGGAATCTGGATTTCCTATTATTTTGCAGCTTATCTTGTCTGTTTTGCACTTCCTGAAACCTCAGCATTTACTTTTGCGGATGGATTCTTTATCATTGTGGTAGGAACATTGGGAATGATTATTCCAGCCAGTGGAGGAATCGGGGCTTATAATCTTGCGATGAAGTATGGTTTTATGGCTCTTTTTATCTCAATAGGAAAAAGTGCAGATCTGGGAGGTGAAATGGGGCTTACTTATTCTTTTATTTCTTTATCGCTGCAGATTGTGATTATGCTGGTGATGGGGCTTATTTCTATTCCAATGTTGGCAAAAGCAAGAAATGCTGCTGTTTCTGATAAGGATATCAAATAATCAAACATATTTATTATATATAAGGTTCAATTTTTTAATTGGACCTTTTTTATTGTCTTTTATTTAATAGAAAAATTAGACTTAATTGCTTTATATCCATTATTTTTAATAAATAAATTTGGTCAATTCGTAAATCAAATCTATCTTAATGCAAAAAATAATTCATAACATAAAATACTATGGCAATTAATCTACAGAAAGGACAGAAAATCGAGATCGGATTGACAAAAATGACGATAGGACTTGGTTGGGATCCTAATGAAGGGACAGGCTACGATTTTGATCTTGATGCTTCTGCAATCATGATTGATTCTGACAGAAAATTAGTAAGCGAAGAATATTTTGTTTTTTATAATAATCTGAATTCTCCAGATGGAGCTCTTACACATACAGGTGATGACCCAAGTGGTAAGAATAGTGACGGCGATGATGATGAAGCAATCGTTATCGATCTTGATAAAGTAGATTCAAGAGTAGAAGAAATTCTTTTCGTGGTAACGATAGAGGATTTTGAGAGGAGAAGACAGAATTTCGGACAGGTAAGAAATTCATACATCAGAGTTGTGGACAACAGTACAAACCAAGAGATTGCAAAGTATGAACTGGATGAAGATTTTTCCATTGAAACAGGTGTTGAATTTGGAAGACTGTACAAGAGAAACGGGAGCTGGAAATTTGAAGCTTCAGGAATAGGTTACAGAGCAGATTTAGGATTCTTCCTTGAGAAATATTATAAGGGACAAATCATCAAATAATTATCAAATACACAAAACTATAGCTATGGCAATTAATTTACAGAAAGGTCAAACGATAGATCTAAGAAAAAACGACCGTGGGGAAAGTGTTTATGACCTTTCAAAGGTAACGATCGGCTTAGGATGGGATGTAAGAAAGCAGGGAGGTGGTGGCTTCTTTGGAAAGCTATTCAGTAAAGAAGCTGAGTATGATCTTGATGCAGTGGCATTCCTTTTAGATGGTAACGGAAAGGTTGCCAATCTTGGAAGAACGGTTCAGACGAATGATGGTAGGCAGATGGGACTTTATCAGGGCGATGTGGTTTTCTTTAATTCTATGCAGCACCCAAGCGGAAATGTATGGTTGACGGGCGACAACAGAACCGGAGCAGGAGACGGTGATGATGAGCAGATCATTGTGAGACTGGATCAGTTGGATGAAAGCTACCAGAAAATTGTGTTTCTTGTAACGATTTATCAGGGAAGAAGCAATAATCAGCACTTCGGAATGATTGAAAATGCATTTATCCGTGCAGTAGACGCTACAGGAAAAGAAATTACAAAGTATAGTCTTTCTGGAGATTCAAGTATGAATGGAATGTGTGCGATGGTTTTTGCTGAAGCATACCGTCATAATGGTGACTGGAAGTTCCGTGCACTGGGAGAGCCTTCTCCTACAGATAACTTTATCGATATTCTGAGACAGCAATATTCATATTCAAACTAGGTTTTAAATTTCTATTTTAACATATAATCCGGCGGAGGAAGTCGAAGACTTCCTCCGCCGGATTCAGAATTAATATTGTCTTATGACCAGAAGATTATTAGCCTATTTTTTATTGGATACTTCCGGATCTATGAACGGAGAACCTATCCAGGCATTGAATAATGGATTCAATGGATTGATCAGTATGCTGCGGGCAGATCCGCAGGCAATGGACAGCCTTTATTTAAGCGTGATTACTTTCGATAGAGAAGTTAAAAATATTATTCCTTTAATTGCTCTGCAAGATTTCTATCCGATGGAAATTACATGTCCGGATAGCGGTCCTACCCATACGGGAGCTGCATTGGAAATGGTTTCAGAGCTTGTGCAGAAAGATCTTGTAAAAGGTTCCGGAGATGATAAAGGAGACTGGCAGCCGTTACTCTTCATATTCACGGATGGAAAACCTTCTGATATTCAGAAATACAGACAGATGATTCCGGTGCTTAAAGATTTAGAATTTGGAGCCATTGTAGGCTGTGCTGCCGGACCAAAAGCGGACGAACAGTTTCTTAAAGAACTGACAGATCACGTGGTGAAATTGGATACCACTGATGCTATTACACTTTCTTCCTTTTTCAGATGGGTAAGTTCTTCCATTACACAAGGAGGGCAATCTCAAAATACAGGGGAAAATATCACATTGCCTCCTCCACCATCGGAGCTTAATATTATTATCTAAAAAATTGTCTTTACAGCTATGAGAAGACTGCCGATTTACTTTTTGATTGATGTCTCCGAATCTATGATAGGAGAACCTATTGAGCAGGTACAGGAAGGAATTTCCAATATCATCAGGGAATTGAAAAAAGATCCGTATTCATTAGAAACGGTTTATATTTCTATTGTAGGTTTTGCCGGGGAAGCAGAAGTTATTACACCGCTTCAGGATATTATCAGTTTTTATCCACCGAAAATTCCGATTGGAAGTGGTACCTCTTTATCTCAAGGTCTTATTCAAATTATGGACTGCATAGATAAGGATGTCATAAAAACCACGTATGACAGAAAAGGAGACTGGAAGCCTATTGTTTTCCTTTTTACGGACGGCGTTCCTACCGATGATGCTACGAAAGCTATAGAAAGGTGGAATAATAAATATAATGGGAAAGCAAATACTATTGCGGTATCCATAGGAGAAAATACAAATTATAAACTTCTGGGGTTGTTGGCAGATAATGTATTGCTGTTCAATAATACCGATGAAAACTCATATAAAGAATTTTTCAAATGGGTGACAGATTCCATTAAAACAACCAGCCAAAGTGTAACGGAAGCACATAAAGAAGGAATTAATTTATCTAAAATAGATTCCGTTATTCTTGAGAAAGTTGATCCACAGATGGAGCAGCGTTTTCCGGATAATAATTTTGTAGTTCTGAACGGTAAATGTTCAGAAACGAATAAACTTTATCTGATGAAGTTTAAAAAAACCTTCGGGGAATCTAGTATTCCAGGAATGTCTACCCGATATTATAAAATGGAGGGTGCTTATAAAATTGATGAAAAGGCATATTACAGACTTTCTTCACCCCAGCGAAGCAATCTTAAAATTTCAATTGAAGAATTGCAGGGAGGAGCTTCATGTCCTCATTGTGCCAATTATATTGCATTAGCAACCTGCTCATGTGGCGGAATTCATTGTTTGCAGGGGGAAGGATATAATAAATGCCCTTGGTGTGGTACTTCAGATTATTATGGATATTCGGGAGGCGGATACGATATCAACAGAACATTGGGATAATCATATAAACTTATGAAAATACCGCTGTTTTACTTTGGTGGAGACAAAGATCCCAAGAGAAAATCCATTATTCATCAGGAAAAAGAAGATTTTAAAGATGCTCATTGGGTATTAAAAAATGGCATCTTCAAGAAATTCTATGAATTTAGTTTTGAGATGGAAGAATTTCCGAATATCAGAATTAAAAATATCAAAAACCTGGAAGAAACGGGATTAGTATTTGAGAATAGCAGGATTTTTGGAATTCCGATAACCAATACCGTTCATGATCTGGATATTGAATTTTTTCATACAGAAGATCAAGATAATATTGACATTAAAAAAGTTCAGCTGTTTATCAATACCGATCCGAAAGATTTATGGAAAAATATTCCAACTGATAAAAATACTGATTTTTATAAAGACGATGAAGCTTCCTTTTATGGAACATTTTCAGACAAAAAAATTGTGGTGGCTTCCAAAAGAGGTCGAGCCCATGCCCATGAAGGAAAATTCAGAGAGGATGACTTCGCAGTGAATACACTTCCGGGAAATTGGAACATTGTTTCCGTTTCCGATGGGGCAGGTTCTGCAGTAATGGCAAGAGCAGCCTCCGAATTGGTTACAGCTTCAATAAATGATTTTTTCAGTTCCGAAGAAATTTTATACGAAATCGAAAAGAATATTCATCTTATTTACTCCAAAAAACATTCTACACAAGAACAGAATGAAGCACACCAAAATATTATAAGATGTTTATATGAGGGCGTTTTGCAAGTACATCATGTTTTAGAAAAGACCGCTTTAGAAAATAATCTTTCCATTAATGATTTTCATGCTACTCTTATCTTTTCATTGGTTAAAAAATTCAGTTTTGGGTATGTGATCCTTAGTTTTGGAGTAGGAGATTGTCCGATTAATATTATTAACACTGATTTTTCCGAAGTAAAGCTTCTCAATTCAATGGATGTAGGAGAATTCAGCGGCGGAACCCGCTTTATTACCATGAAAGAAGTTTTCAATGAACAGATCGTTTCCCGTTTCACAATGACTTGTGTAGAAGACTTCTCTTATCTCGTACTGATGACGGATGGTATTTATGACCCTAAATTTCTTACTGAAAATAAGTTGGAAGATATAGAAAGCTGGAACACTTTTTTTAGAGATCTGAACGGAGATAATGAAGATCAAACTCAGGTAAACTTTATGAATGATATCGGCATTGATCAACAACTTTTACAATGGACAGACTTCTGGAGCAGAGGAAATCATGATGACCGTACATTGGCAATAATTTATTAATGACTATGAAAAACACGATTAAGGTTGTTTCTGTTCTGGATTCATCCAAATCCTATGAATACGTTGACGAAAAACCCATTCAGGGCGGAGTGAAAGATGTTTATTTTTCGCCTGAGAGAGACTATGTTGTTGCATTTTACCGAAATCCTTTAGATGAAGGACAAAAAGAGAGGATTATGAGAATCGTTTCCACTTATCTTCAAAATCTTCAAAATGGGAATGCTTCAGAATATTTTCTTAACGAGATTTTTCGTTGGCCTTATGATATTGTTGAAAAAAACAGATTAACAGGAATTGTGGTTCCTATTTACAATCAAAAGTTTTTCTTTGCTAAAGGGTATATAGGTTCAGATACCATTCAGGGAGAAGATAAAGTAGGGAAATGGTTTACTGCTCCAATGTTCAGAAATCCGCAATATCCATTGAGGCTTGACCGGTCTGAGCTTGGAGACTGGCTGAGTTATTTTCAGATCGCCATTAATATCAGCAGAGGGGTGAAAAAATTGCATCAGATGGGATTGGCGCATTCGGATTTATCTTACAATAATATTTTGGTGGATCCGGTAACAAAGTCGGCATGTATCATTGATATTGATGGTCTTGTTGTTCCTAAATTATTTCAGCCTGAAGTTATTGGAACTGCTGATTTTATTGCTCCCGAAGTATTAAAAACCAAGCATCTGAAACTTCAGGATCCTCAAAGACATCTTCCGGATCAGAAAACAGATTTACACGCTCTTGCCGTACTGATCTATATGTATCTGCTAAGACGTCACCCTCTCCGTGGCGGAAAAATATGGGATCTTGATGCTGAAAAGGATGAAATTTTATCCATGGGAGAAAAAGCCTTGTTTGTAGAACATCCGATAGATTCTTCAAACCATGTAAAAGCCGACCATCTCAGAAAATGGGATACCTTTTGGGGTGATCCTCAACAAATTCCTTATACGATAACAGGACCTTATATTTCAGATTTGTTCAAAAAAACATTCATAGACGGATTACATGATCCGATCAGACGCCCAACAGCGAATGAATGGGAAACCGCTTTACTGAAAACAGTAGATCTTATACAACCTTGCCAAAATACAGATTGTACAGAAAAGTGGTATGTTTTTGACAATACCAGCAATCCGAAATGTCCTTTCTGTGGAACTCCACATCAGGGAACACTTCCGGTGCTCGATCTTTACTTTAAATTCGATGATGAGGTTTGGAAACCGGAGAATCATAGATTGATGGTGTATCACAATCAGTATTTATTCAAGTGGCATGTTTCCAGAAAAATGATCCGAAATGAAAACCTGACCATGCAGGATAAAATGCCTGTCGGCTATTTTACATTTCATCAGGGAAAATGGGTGTTGGTCAATCAAAGTTTATCAGGAATGAAAGATATTAGAGAACAAAAGGAAATTCCTCCCGGATCTATGGTAGAACTTACTGATGGAAAGAAAATATTACTGTCTGCAGAAGAAGGCGGAAGGCTTATCTATGTGACGATGGCAAATCAATAACTAGGAATGGATAAGTACTAATAATTATTAGAAATAATAGTATCAGAATTCAATAGAAGTGGGCGTTAGCCCGCTTTGAAATATTTCTTTTATCCAATGGCTTTAGCCAAAACTTATATCCAAATCTGAATTATTTTTATTCTCACAGATTATTTGTATTTCCTACAGAAGAGAACTCCATGAAATAAGAATGCTCATCCTCACGTACTGTTTTAAAACCAAGACTCATATAAAGATGCTGGGCTTTGTTCTCTTTTAAGACACTTAATGTTGCAGTTTTCCCTGTAGCAGAAGCTTCTTTCAGAATATCGGTAAGAATCATTTTTCCAAGTCCTTTACCTTGTTGGCTCGGATCAATCTGAAGCTGTAAAATATCGATATGCGTCTCCGTTCTATCTACTTTTAGCAATCCTATCGGCTCATCTTTAAGGAAAATAATATTCCCTTTCTCGAATTGATAAAGAATTCTTTTAAGAGTCGTTTCCCGGTCAGTAGGAAGATTAGCTTCCGCATAATGTGGAACCATAGTTTTCGTTCTGAGATCAAAAAGATAATCGATGTCGTTTTCTGTAGCTTTTTTATAGGTAACGGAAGTATTCATAACTTTTTAAATTCAATTTTTAGACCTAATCAAATATAATATTTCTTTCTCTGAGATAATTTTCATCAATTGTTTCTCTCTCAATATGATCCGGATGCATGGTGATTTTTATGAAATCCTCATCACTATAAAGTCCGGCTAAAAACAATTCATTGTTAATAATTTTCACCTGAATAGTAAGAGCATTCAGAATGATTTCCTCGTCTTTTGAAGTTTTAATATTAAAGATAAATAACCTTTGATAATGCCTGTCTTTATACTTTATGATCAGATAATTTTCATGAAAATATAAAAGACCCTCCTGGAATATAGGTTGTATCAAGGTATCAACAGGAGGTTTCCATGTAATGACATTTCTTTCCTTTAATCTGATATGAACATGTTCTTTTCCCGCTTCATTACACTGCCACCATGCAAAAACCCCTTCATTATTAAAGGCAGTCTGATGAGGTAATACTGAATTTTCTGTTCCAGAATGATCTTTCCAGATGATTTTTTGATCACTCAACTCAGTTTTAATATTATCAAAAAACAGTTCGTCATCAATCAGGGTAAGGATTTCAGCCTGCGTCATTACATTTTATTTATAAAACGAAGATATTGATTTAATCGGACTAGGGGAAATATAATAAGAAGGTAAAAAATGAAATTAGAAAAAGAAGGACAGAAGCTGGAATTTAAGACGATAATCTAACTATTTACATTTGATTAAAGTACTTCCAGCCCCATCCCCCAGTCTTTATAATAACTCAAAGAAACCTCTTTTCCCAATTTTTATTTTGATATTCTTTACAAGTTCAATTTCTTCATCAGGTTCCGTTATTTTAACTGAATTTATCTGGACTCCTCCGCTTTGGATAAGTCTTCGTACAGCAGATTTGCTTATGTCATTTTTTAACTGATGACAGAGCTCAATCACTGTCGTTTTGTTATGAGTATGATTCAATTTATTGATCAATACAGGTTCAAAGCTTTTCTCCTCAAAATTTTTGTTTTGAAACTGATTATTGAAAAACTCTTCTGCATCTTTAGCAGCATCTTCATTATGGTATTGACAAATAATGTTTTTTGCAATCAGTTTCTTGATATTCATTGGATTTTCACCGCTTTCGATTTTCGATTTTAAACTATTTTTCTCATCCATTGAGAAATCAGTGGTAAGGTCGATAAACTCATCAATCAAAGCATCAGGGATAGACATTGTTTTTCCGAACATTTCATTAGGTTCATCAGTCAGTCCAATAATATTATTTAATGATTTACTCATCTTTTCCTTTCCGTCAAGTCCTTTTAAAAGGGGCATACACATGACAATCTGAGCCGGCATCTGATGTACTTCCTGTAACTGTCTTCCCATGGTACAGTTGAAAAGCTGATCAGTTCCCCCCATTTCAATATCACATTCAATTTTTACTGAATCGAATCCCTGGAGGATAGGGTATACCAATTCATGCATTGCGATAGGAGTATTTTCCGTAAATCTTTTGTTGAAGTCATTTCTGTGCATGAGTTGTGCTACTGTTACTTTTGATAACAATTGGATGACGTCTGAGAATTGGAGTGCATCCAGCCAATCAGAATTAAAAACAATCTTTGTTTTTTCGACATCAATAATTTTGGATAGTTGATTGATATAAGTCTCGGCATTATGCTGAACATCTTCTGCACTTAAAGGTTTTCTTGCCTTATTTTTTCCTGTAGGATCACCGATTCTTGCCGTAAAACTTCCCACAACAATAATGATTTGATGTCCAAGATCCTGAAATTGTTTCAGTTTTTTAAGAACAACAGCATGTCCCAGATGTAAGTCGGGAGCAGTAGGGTCAAATCCCAGTTTGATACTCAGCTTTCTGCCTTCGCTTTCAGCCTGTTTTAATTTTTCTTCCAGCCCATTTTCAGGCAGAATAATAGCTACGTTTTCTTGTAAAATAGAAGTCATTTTGAAATGTTTTTTAAACGAAAAAAAGCCCGAACAATACTGTCCGGGCTCTATATAGGTTTGATTATATAATTAGTTTACAGATATAGAAAGTCTTCCCGAACGATAACTCGGGGTGTAATATTCACTGAAGAATGGAAGACGCAATATGCTGTTTAAATGTTTCATTGAGGTAAATATAGCAGGATTTTCCTGTAGATCCAATATTTAAACCATTAAGAAATTTTGTAGTGGTTATAACAAGATTTGTTTTTATAAAAAAACTTAACCATTTACCAATCTTAATGGTTTAAAATAAAGGTTCAAAACAATTTTACTTATCGTTCTTTAAGCTAATTCTGTGCCACAAATCTGTTAAAATGATCTTATATGTTTTTTATCATGTGAGCAGATTCTTCTGCATTTTATAATTGATGAGGTCAACCCCTTTTACATGAACGGTTTGCTCAGAAATGACATGAAAACCCATTCGTTTAAAAAAAGGTTTTGCCGTTTTACTGACGTCAGCCGTGAGGGATAAATTATTCTGTTTTATTGCTTCTTTTTCAATGAGGTTATAAAGAAGAGATGCTATTCCCAAATGTTGATGATCTTTGTGAACAAATAATAAATCAATGTAATGTCCTTGATCAAGAGTACAGAAGCCTACAATTTGATGATCCATTTCGGCAACTAAAACAATCTGTTCTTTCATTACCTTCAACCATCTTTCAAGATTGTAGGCTCCCGATTTCCATGCTTCAAGCTGATCCGTATTGTAATCTTTTTTACAAATGGAAATAATGGTTTCTTTAAACAGAATAAGCATTTCCGGAAGGTCCTGTAAATTTCCCGGTCTGATATTTACGGATTGGTTATCTAATATATTGCTGCTCATAAAGTTTTTGTTGTTCTTCATTCAGAAAAGGATAGAAAAGATTCATCTGTAGAAGGGTGTAATGATGAATCGCTTTTTCTTTATCAAACTTTGAAATCAGTCTGTTATGGGTGAGCCAGTTATCGGCAATTATGAAAATTTGTTCTGTAAGGCAATCTGTAATAAATTCAGGTACATTTTCTCTGAAAATATTATTCTTCTGAAGTCCTGAAAATATAAAATAAAATTCCTCTTTTCTACTAAAATTAATCCCTTCATATTGAGCTTTTATATCCGGAATATTATTTAAAATATCTACAAAGTTTACAAAAATAAAACGATACGAATAAAATATTTCACAGGTGGAAAAAGTAAAGTCATAAAGGTCCTTCAGTACTTTATTCTCTTTTTTTTTCATTCCGTTCAGTAGTTCATCCATTTTCACAATTAACTCGGAAAAAAGGATTTTGATAATGTCTTCAGAATGTTTGAAATGATAGTGAAGGTTGCCGGGGCTGATTGAAAGTTCAGCAGCAATATGTCTTGTGGTAATAGTGTTGTAGCCCTTTTCGTTATAAAGTTCCAGAGCCTTTACTAAAATTTTTTCCTTTGTGCCCATGCTTCAAAGATAAGAATATAAGATAGGATTTATATCATATTTTCTAAATTAGAACAAATGTTCTAATTTGATTATCTTTGCCTAATCAAATCTTATTACAATGGAAGGAAAACAAAAGTTTGATTATGAGAATGCTGAGAAGAATTCTAAAAAGAATGAAACAGATATTCAGGACGTGGTGGCAAAAGTTCTGCAGGTTGTCATTGGATTTATAATGGCTGTACTACATATGTAATGAAAAAAAGAATTTCATATTGGTTTTTGCTGGGACTGTTCGTTTGGTTATTGATCATTCAAATGCGGAAAAAGGGAATTTATATTCCTGTTATCAACAATCATTTCACAGACTTTATTACCGTTCCGATGTATTGTTATCTGATTGAATATATCATGAATGCATGGCTGGGATTTCGGTGGAAACCTGATTTTGAATTTGTTTTAACTTCTGTATTATATCTTTCTCTGTTATTTGAAGTAATATGTCCTAAGCTATCAGAACTTTTTACAGGAGATATTTTAGATGTATTGATGTATTTTGTGGGTGGAATGTTTTACTACTTTTTTAAAATTCAATCATTTCACAAGGTAAATAAAGATTGAAGTAAATGATTATAATAAAAAATCAGCAGTACCTTATTGAAAATACTGCCGATTGGGGTTATAGTTTCTATCCTGTTTTTTAATGATTAACTGCCTGCTCTCTTGGATTCGTCAAACTTCATTTGTTTAGTAGCGCCTTTCACATTATTGTTTCCGAATTTATAGGTAAGAGAAAGATGTACATTTCTTGTAATTCCTTTGAATTGATAATCTACATTATAAGTTGGGTAGTATTTTATTCCCTTTTCACGGTTTGTATTCAGAAGATCGTTTAGATAAAGGTTTAAAAAGAGTTTTTTATCCATCATATTCAATTTCATTCCAGCATATAATGAAGCATTGCTATAGTAATAAGTATTCCCGTTTCTGTTTGGTAAGCTTCCCCATAATCCAAGCATCAGAGTTACTGTTTTTTCTTTATTAAGGAAGAAATTATTATCGATATTGATATTAGCACTATATCCTGCAGAAGCTGAAATGATAGAAGGATCATAAGATTTTGATTTTGCATAAAAACCATTTAGAAAAACATTAGATTCCAGCCATTTCAGTTTATTATAATTGTAGCTGACATTAATTCCTGCCTGGTCTTCATTATAAAAGTTTTTAGCAACTGTATACCGGTAATTCCCGTCTACCATCTGAACTCTGTCCCAGTTATCCTTGTTATAATTATAATATAGAGTTACATTAAGATTATTATTTAACACATATCCCATTTCAAAATTATCTGAAAATGAAGGCAGGAGATAAGGGTTTCCGGTAATGTATTCAAAATTAGAAATCAGATATTTGAACGGATTCAGGTTCCCAAAATAAGGGCGTGAGATTCTTCGGGAATAATTAAGAGAAAATGAATTGTTTTCATTAGGCTTATAACTCAAATAAGCAGTTGGGAAAAATTTGCCATACTTGATCTTTGCAGAAGTATTGTCATTCATTGATATCCCTTCCAATGTGGTATATTCATAGCGAAGCCCGGCTTTTGCATCCCATTTATCATTGATCTTGAAATTGGTTGAAAAATAGGCAGCATAATTCTCTTCATTATAAAAGAATGTATTGGTATTCTCAGGGATAAGATGATATTGTCCATTATTAACATCAAAGAAATTAAACTCAGAATCATTTTTGATCTTTGTGTATTTTAACCCTGATTCCGTTTTAATCTTAGCAAAAGTTTTTTCAAGATCAGCCTGCCCGGAATAAATTCTGTATTTACTAATAGGATTTAACATGGTATAAATACTTTCATCTGATGTGAATGTATTGGAGAAATTTCTTGCGTCAGAATTATTGAGCATCATATTGGCAACTAAGCTAAGTTTACCACCTGCACTGTCTATTTTCGTCTCATAAAATGCTGTTGCATTATGAACATCTCTGCTTGTCCTGTAATTATAATCAGATAAAATATTTACCAAACCATTCTCATTGAACCTTGAAGAATTATTTTTACTTTGTTCCCAAGGATTACTGTGTGAATAATTATAATTGATTCCGATAAGATTTTTATCATTGATCTTATATTCAGCCTTTACATTTCCACTTTTGTACTTATAATTATTTAAATTATCACTGTTTCTGTTCCAGTAATAGCTGTTGGTAGTGCTTGTCAGATAATTGTCATTATAATATTGCCAGTAGTTATCTCCTGCAGATAAATTGGTGCTTAAAGACAATTTCTCTCCCTGATAATTAAAGCTGGCGCCACTTCTGGTAGAGACAGTGGTTTTCCCCCAATAATAATTTCCTGAAGTTTGAAGAGAACCATTCCAGCCCAGATTAGCATTTTTTTTAAGAATAATATTGATCAGCCCACTTTTTCCTTCCGCATCATATTTTGCAGGTGGAGTAGTGATCACTTCAATCTTAAGAATATCATCGGAACGGAGTGTCTTTAGATAATTGATAAGTTCCTGTCCGTTGAGGTTCAGGAGACGGTCATTGATCATAACAGCTACATTGCTTTTTCCTGCAATACTTATCGCTTCATCACTGGTTTTTACCATTGGTGTTTTAGCTAAAGCTTCAATAGCATCTACACCTTGTGAAGCGACTGAATTCTCAACATTAAAGATCAATCGGTCTACTTTTCTCTCGAATAATTTTTTCTTTACCGTAACGGTTACCCCTTCTACCTTTTGTACCACAGGCTCTTCTTTAATCTGAATATCCTTTCTGGCATTTCCTTTTACTGCAATTTTTTCACTATTGGTTTTTACTCCGTCTTTTATGATTTCAAGTAAATAATTTCCATTTTCTTTCAAAGGAATTCTGAAAGCTCCTTTTTCATCTGTAATGGCTGTAAACTTATTATTATCTTTTGTGATCACTACCTCAGTTTCAACTGCTGGCTTATTGTCTTTGTCTGTAATATTTCCCTCTACACTTTGCGCAAAAACGAATGTTGTAGAAATAAGACTTAAAAGAAGAATAATTCTCCGGTTCATATTTAGTTTTTTTATACAAGACAATTATTTTGGAGAGAATATTACATGATTTTGTGAAAAACCTTTTTTAATTAAAAAAGACTTGAATATTCTTTTGGCTATTTTTGTAGCTGACATTAACTTAACTTCCATGCACGACAAGCTTTTACAATATATTCACTCCAACTATCATTTTTCCCAAAAAGAAATTGAGATGGTTCAACACTATTTTGAGCCTGTATCTTTTTCAAAAAATATTGTGATAGAAGAAGCCGGAAAGGTTCCCAATTACCTTTATTATATTGTTTCAGGATACCTCAGATTGTTTTATATGGATGAAAATGGTAATGAAATAACCACTCATATCAATTGTCCACCAGGATTTTTTACCTCTTATTCTCATTTTATCAGTGAAACCGTTTCGGATCATAATGTGGAATGTGTTACGGCATGTGAGCTTCTAAGAATTACCAAGGAAAATCTCGATCATTTGGTAAAGCAAAGCCATGCTATGAAGGACTTTAGTATTTCTGTATTTCAGCACTCTATTGCCTATAATGAAAATCGGTCGAGAGAATTGTCTACCCTCAATGCAGAGCAACGATATCTTAAACTTTTAAAAGATTATCCTGAAATTATCCAGCATGTTCCCATTCAATATATCGCGTCATTTCTCGGAATGAAGCCTGAAAGTTTGAGTAGAATCAGAAGAAAAATAATTAACTAACAAATGTCAAGTAGTTCCGGAAGCAAGAAACTGAACTTTGCTGCATTAAAATAAATGTAATGACAAAGAATAATCTAAGCCTTGTTTCAGGAGCGAATGGACATCTGGGAAATAATTTAGTCAGATTTTTATTGAAACAGGGCATTCCGGTACGGGCAACAGTTCGGAATATCCATAATACAAAACCTTTTGAAGGTCTGAATTGCGAATTGGTACAAGCTGATATTACAGATAAAGCTTCCTTTGTAAAAGCACTTCAGGGAGTAGAAACGTTTTATGCCGTGGGAGCCTCTTTTAAGTTATGGGCTAAAGATCCCAAAAAAGAAATCTACGATGTTAACATGAATGGAACCCGAAACACCATTGAAGCTGCTGCTGAAGCAGGAGTGAAAAGGATAGTGTATGTAAGTTCTATTGCAGCTCTTGATTATTCCCAATTGCCAACAAAGGAAAGCAACGGATATAATCCGGATCGTAGAGATATGTACTATAATTCTAAAAATGATGGTGAAAAATTAGCTTTTGAACTGGCTACAAAACTTGGAGTAGAACTGGTTTCCATTATGCCATCTGCAATGATTGGTAGTGAAGCCTTTTCACCTTTAAATGTTTCTTATGGTGTACTGAAGCTTATTCTGAACAAAAAGATTCCTGTAGATACAAAAATTACCCTGAATTGGATAGATGTAAAAGATGTTGCAGAAGGATGCTATCTGGCAGCTCAAAAAGGACGCCCCGGAGAACGTTATATTCTGGCGAATGAAAAATGTATGACCATTACAGATACAACCATTCTGGCAAACAGACTTTATCCGGATTTAAAATTGAAAGTTCCGGGTTCAGTTCCAAAAGTAGCTCTTTTGGCGATTGCAATGATGATGGAATTCTCTGCAAAGCTGAGCAGAAAAGCTCCGGTATTAACGAGAAAAGATATTTCTATGTTCTCTGGACTACAACAAAATTTTGATATTTCCAAAGCCAGAAATGAACTAGGATTTAATCCGAAAAATCCTGAGCAAGCTGTACAAAAAGCGTTGGATTATTTGCTTAAAAATCCTGAATTATTGAAATAAGTTTAAATTACAACTGAATAATTGATCCCTTATAAAATCTTGTAAGATCATACAGATCATTAAAATAACGTTGAAGATCAGCACTGTTTTTCTGATCAAAATTCTTTAAATTTGGATAATTTTCTGCTGAAGAATAAAGAGCCTGGTAATCCTGTTTTAGATAATCTGAAAGGATATTTTCATTACCATACTTCTTGTTGATGATTTCCATGACGAAGATTCCATAGATCAGAAATTCACTGAAATTTTTAGAATCAACAATATAATTCATATTCTGCTGAAACAGTTTTTCATATGTTGAAAGAATCTGTAAATAATTTTCTGTATGATGAACAGAAGGAATTTCATAAAAAAGATCAATTCCGTTAATGAAAAGCTGGGTTTTTATTTCCTCGTGATCAGAATGATAAGCTTTATTGAACCAAGAAAATATCTGCGAAAGCTCTTCTTTGGAAAGTTCCTCTACAGAGTCTTTTACTTTCTCTTTGATGGCTTCAAGACTTGCCACACCTTTTGGCTGAAGAAAGGTTAGTATATTTTCTTCTTCACGGCAAAGTCTATTGTACAAATTAATTTTGGCAATATTTGGATTGGTTTTGATGAAATACAGCTCTTCTGTCATAACGAATTACCAAATATTTTTATGGAAATGGTAATTAAAGATACAAAATATGTTGAAACTTTATTATAAAAATATTATGTAGCGAATGGAATCATAACAACAGAAAATGAACGACATATAAAAGGTTTAATTAGATGGTTCTTTTTGTACCATATAAGAGCATAGAACTTTATGATAAGACTTAAATAATGATATGGTTAATCTATGTGGTTGTAAATGTATCCTGCTTTTTCAATATCTTAAAAACTCAGATCGTTTCATGCAAAGCAATTCTGTTCCCTTCCGAATCTTCAATTTCCGCCACTGCAAATCCATATTTTTCATCAATCCTTTTAGGGTAAAGAATTTTTCCGCCTTGTTGGAGTACTTTTTCTAAGGTAGCATCAATATTTTCTGTTTTAAAATAGATAATAATTCCATTTTTTGAAGGTTTATAAACATCACCTTTTGCCAGTGCACCAGTGATTCCACTGTTTTTTTCTTCAAAAGGAAAGAGTGCCATTTCATAATGATCTATGATTTCTTTTTCAAAACTGAAGTTAAAAACATCCGAATAGAATTTTTCTGCTCGCTCAAGGTTATGCACAGGAATTTCAAAATAGACAACAGGATTAGTTTTACTCATATTTTTATTATTGTTCGTTGTTTGTGGTGGGTTACAAGATGAAAAACCCAATATCAAAATAAGGAATAATAATGATAGTTTCATTAACTTTTTCTTTAGTTTAAATATCGTTCTTATTTTGCAATAACACGAATTGCAATTGAAATTTTTGTCAGGTTTTAATTATCCATTAAGTCGATAGAATTTTCCAATTGTTAAAAATAGATAGACTTCTCTATTTTTTATGTAGCTTTGTTAAAATTTTTCAGAATGAAAAAAGAGAAAGTGCATGACAGAATTCTTAGAGTAGCTTCAGAATTGTTTTATAAACAGGGATTTAATTCTACCGGGATCAATCAGATTATTGCTGAGGCTGATATAGCTATTGGTTCGTTGTATAATCACTTTTCATCTAAAAATGATCTTCTTCATGCTTATCTCATTAAAGAAGAGAATAATTGGTTTGAGGGATTAGAAAAGAGTCTTGTCAATCTCACCGAACCAGGTAAAAAACTTTCATCAATTATTGATTATCGTAAAAAGCTTCAACAATCCTCGAAGTTTGCAGGCTGTCATTTTATCAAAATTATTTCTGAAATCGGTGAAGGAAATCCTGTAGTATCAGCTTTTGCCAAAAGGCATAAAGAGAAACAAAAAGAAGTTATTCATACAATGGTAAAAGAGTATTCGGAAAGTAATCCGTCTATTGATATTGATTTGACTACTGAACAAATTTTCCTTTTAATAGAAGGAGCTGTCGTGAGCTCTACGATTAATAAAAACAATGATTCTTTTGATCAGGTAAAAAAAATTGTTCAGGGTTTATTGCCTTAATTTTTTTTGATCAATAAAAATAGATATATCTATATAAAAATGAAAAATAACTATTTAATATTGAGTATAATACTGTTTGGACAATTGTTGACAATTATGGATATTTTTATCATCAATGTATCCATTCCGTCTATACAGAGAGATTTGCAGGCTTCGAACGGAGAGATGCAGTTTATGATTGCTGCTTATCTCATTGGTTTTGCTTCTTTTTTAATTACTGGTGGGAGATTGGGGGATTTGTACGGTAGAAAAAAGTTGTTCGTCATTGGACTGCTCTTTTTTATGATCAGTTCTATAGGCTGTGGAATTTCATCCGGTGCAATACAGCTTGTGATTTCAAGATTTATACAAGGAACAAGTGCTGCATTAATGGCTCCGCAGGTACTTTCAATGATACAGATTCTGTTTCCAGATCATGAACAGCGCACAAAAGCAATGGGCTGGTACGGAATCACCATTGGAATTGGAACAATTGCAGGGCAGTTTTTAGGTGGCTATTTTTCATCATTAACAGGATTTGAAGAACCTTGGCGGTTTATTTTCTTTATTAATGTTCCTGTATGTCTGCTTGCAGTGTTTTTTAGTGTTATAAAATTGCAGGAATCTAAAATGATGATGAAGCAATCGTTTGATATTTGGGGTGTGCTTATTTTATCCACAGGGCTTTTTAGTATAACTTATGCGCTTACCGCTTTGGAACAGGGAGGATTCTCTCTTCAAAATATGCTTGTAATCGTTTTCTCGTTTTTAATATTAATGTATTTTATACAAAATCAGAAAAATAGACTGAAAAATAATAAGCCGTTCCTGATTGATTTTGAACTGTTTTGTTTTAAAAATTTCAATCTGGGAATTATTGCGGTTTCTTTCTTTTTTATCATGCTGGATTCTTATTTCTATATTCTGTCTGTTTTTTTTCAGGACGGGTTAAAAATAAGTTCACTGAAAGCCGGAGAAGTAATCGTTTTTCAGGGAATAGGATTTATTTTAGCTTCAGTTTTTTCAGTGAAATTTATATTGAAATACGGGAAAATAGCTCTGATTTTTGGACTTGGATTTATTATGATGATTCTTATCTTACAGATTATTGTATTCAGATTTCAGAATGATTATTATCTGTTTTGCCTGTTATTGTTTTTACATGGTTTGGGTGTAGGAACCATCATTCCTTCGCTTGCCAATATAGCATTTTCGGGTATGCCTGAAAAACTGATAGGCAATGCATCGGGAGTTTACAATACATTTCAGCAGATAGCAGCTATCATTGGAATAGTATTGATAGGAAGTGTTTTTTATTATTTCCTTGGGGAGAAACCTGTGATGAGGCATTATCATAATGCTTTTACAATAGCGGTAATTCTTAATGTTTTTTGTCTAATCTTTGTATTGGTTGCAGTTGTTAAAGTACCGGATTATGTCCTTCCGAAACTGCTTAAAGTGAATCCGGAAATTACTGAATCTTCCATTAATGAAAAGTTTCACAGATAGTAAATTTGAATTTAATGGTTACAGTTAAAAATATGGTTGAATTATTTTTCTACAGAGATCAACAGCATCATTGGTCTGCGCAGTTCTTCTTTCATTTCTGGGATTTCTTTTAGCATTTCCTGACTTGGTTCAGGTTCAATGATTTCTTTTATTTTAAAACCATTTTTTAATAGGGTATTCAGATAGGAAGTTAAAGTTCTGTGATATTTGATAACGTTTTCTCCTAAGAATGTGGTATTTCTTTTTCCTTCAATGAAATACCTGTCGACGGGCCAGCAGGTTTTTTCTCCGGATTGATCATATACCCAGTCCTGGCTTCCTTCCGCTGTAAAAACAGGATGTTCCACAGAAAATACAAAATGTCCACCAACAGCTAGCCATTGATAGATATTTTTTGCAATAGCATCAAACGATTCTACATAATGAAGGGTAAGTGAACTTAGGACAATATCAAACTGTTCGGCAGGATAGTTTACATCTTCCAAAGCTTTTCTTTCATATTGAATTCCTCTCAGATTATTAATTTCCTGAGCTTTTGCCAGCATTTTTTCTGAAAGATCAATTCCAACTACAGATTTTGCTCCGTTTTCTATAGCGTATCGACAATGCCACCCAAATCCACAGCCAAGATCCAGAACATTTTTATCTTTAAAATCCGGTAACATATTTTTCAGAGCATGCCATTCTCCGGCACCTTCCAATCCCAATTGGGAACGTAACATTTTCTTGTATTGGTCAAAAAATGACTGATTGTCGTATTTATTTTCTTTCATTGGAAATAGGATTTGTTATGATAAAATTATGATTATTAACCGAATAGTTTTTAAGCTTTAAAAAAACAAAAATCCTTTAAAGAATAAAGGATTATAAATTATAAGGGTAAAATTGTTTTATTTTTGACTTTCTCGCACTGCACGAATTAATTCCTGGTTTCGTTCATTGGCTCTTTCATTATTCAGAGACATTGCAGCCCAGATTGCAGCAGGAAGCCATCCGATTAATGTGATTTGGAGAATAAAGCAAATAATTCCGGTAAGAACTTTTCCACGGACAATAAAGGATAAGAAGGGAAGTACAATAGCTAAAAACATGATTTATACTTTTAAGGTTATATAGTTAAACAAATATATTGATTTTCAATATAATGAAAGTAATTGTCTGATAATTAATTCTGAATGTGTTTATTCCATAATTTTTCAGCATATTCTCTAAATACTTTCGGACCTTCTTTAAATGCTTTATCAAAAGTAAAGGCACCTCCTTCAAACATAGGTTCATTATTGTCATTGATTCCATACTGAATTCTTGATTCTCCACGCATAGCAAATTTTTTATTGCCTTCATACATAATGATCTTCATATCTGAGGGGCTTACATCACCATGACAAACAGTTTTGTACATCATCCAGACTTCAGCAATTCCGTTGTGATCCAGATCGGTTATGCTTAAAGTGTTTTTTACAAATTCAGCCACGATATCTACCGGACAGTCTTTAATGTAATCGTAAACTTTCCATACCTGTTGATTGTTTTGCAATGAATAACAATGGGCAAAAATCTCAGCGTCACCACTGTCATCAAATTCATGTGGAAGATTTTCATTTCTGTAAATTCCCGTCTCGGAAGTAATGACAATATATTCGCCTGTTTTATCTTTCCATCGGAACCCATCTCTAAAATTTCCTTTATACTGTATTGTTGCCGGAATTTTTGCAGAATCAATTCTTGTAGCAATCAGAGAGTCGGTCTTTTCAGTTTGGGTGATTTCTGGAGAATTTTTCTTTTCCTTTTTACAACTCAGCAGAAACATGAAAGGAATGCAGTAAAGAAAAGTTTTTTTCATGTGTTATTTCGTTTTGTTGGTCTGATAAAAGGGCTTGAATCTAAGTCTTCCCGGTTCAACAGAATGTGTTCTGCCACTGGGATATATCTGTAGAAATTATTCTCCAGTTTTGCTGATCTCCATTTTATTTGTTTTCAACCACTTCTTTGATCGTTTTATCTGTTTTCAACAAATTTCCCTGTGGAATCTGATGATTAAGATACGTGAAAAGTAAGTCGGAAACCCAACTGTTTTCAATATCGTGAATATAATAAGAACTGATTAATCCAAAATCATCAGAAATATAAGAAGAGAGTTCAGATGATCCGGTAAGTTTAAAAATAGACACAAAAATTTCCTTTCGGATTTGGGTTATTGTATCTTCTGTTTCATCATCCGTTACTTTTTCTTCAATGACATGGTAAGCTTTCATCCATGTATCTGAAAATGTTGAAGAATCTCTGTTATCCAGGATTTCATCAATCTTTTCCGAATCAATATTGTGAAGAGCAGCTTTTAGCGATTCATTAAAAGCTGCTTCCAATTTATTTATTTTTTCTTTCATTATGTAAAAAGATCTTATCTAAAACTCTTAACGGGACTGTGGTTCGAAATGCGCTTTAAAGGTAAGAGGATTCTCCACTTTTTCTTCAACATCTTCAAGATACTCTAAATATTCTGACTGATGTTTCTCCATATAAATCATCACAATAGTAAGGTTTACAAAAAGATTTTTATCCTCAGAACCTAAATTTAAAGCCATTTTTAAATAATCCAAAGCTTTCTCATTTTCGCCCATATCGGAATAAATTGCACCTATATTGGTAAGTGCAGAAGTATTGTTGGGTTCAAGCAATAGAATTTCATCCAGTTCTTTGATTAAAAGATCATTGATGTCATCCCAATGGTCTTCATTTTCCCATCTTTTAGCTTGGAGTTTTTTTACATTTTCTAGTCTTTTTGTTATCGCATTCATGTTCATGATTTAAAATTACTGAATTATTTTTCTTCCTTATAATCTCCTTTCTTCAGTAGTGGTTTCCAGTGCATCCAGAATATTGATGAAAATTTTATGTAAAACTGGGATAACTTAGAGGTTTTTTAATCCTGTATTGTAGATAAAACTCCATTATTGAAATACAGATAGGTTCCAAAACCATAAACCCATTGTTCATGGGCGTAGCCTTTCATTGTGATTCTGTTGATATCCAAAGGTTCTCCCCATGCAAGTCTGCACATTTCCATATTCATTCCTATGGCAACTTTATTGTCAGCAATTAAACTTCCGAGTTTTGCGCCATACTTATTGATATACAATTGTCTGTTTTTTTTCTCTTCCGCAATACGTTTTTTCTCATCTGCTTTTTCCTGCTTTATCTTTTCTGCTTCTGCTAATTTTTTCTCCTCCTGAATTTTATCGTATTGTACTTCAGTAATGAAAGAGCTGCGTAGTTGATCTATATCTAAAACAATCGTATTATTTTGATTCGTGAGGTAATAAAGAGGTTTTAAATATTTAGCTTTATTGGTGTCGGTTAAACTCAAATCTTCACAAAACCATTTTTGATTTTGCTCGATATTGACAATATCTCCTGTCTTGCTATTGACCAAATTAGAAAGACTTTTTGTAGCCACTAAATTTTGACCAACAAAATCCTTTTTTGCTTTTTCAAAGTAAGGAACAAGAATGAAAGGATAGTTTCCAAAGTTTCTAGCCTCATTTACATTCCAGTAAAGGGTGTCATTCGTTTGATCTTTTTTCAGCTTGATTCTTAATTCAGCAGTTTGGGTAGATAAATCTGATGGAAGATCTTCCAGTTTTTTGAATTTCTTGTCTTGGGAATATTTATCTCTTCCTTCTATTTCGAGTATCGTAAAATACTTTGATTCTACTTCAGATTGTTTTGTAGCTGCATATCCATAGATTACTCCATCAGTAGGATCTGTTTTTACAGAAGTGAATTCCGGCAAATAAATATTGGTATTTAATTTATCAAGATCTTCATATTGTTTGAGAGCCCTCTCATACTGATCTTTTGCAGCTCCTGAAAGCCCTTTTCCACCATTAAAAGCTTTGTATATTATGATATCATTGAAAGGAATTTTTCCGGGTTTTTTCAATGACTTTTCTTTGTCAGTTGTTAAATAATCAATAAATTTTTTATCTGTTTGAGACGGTGTGAATTTAGTTGATTTTGGTTTTAAATAGAGTTTATACCCTAAATATTGCTTATAATCGATAAATCTTTTTTGCTCCCGAATATTTGATAAACTGTCAAAAGATTTTGGTTTATAATAGGGCTTTTCAACTAAGCTTTCGTTTCTGATTGTAATTTGTGAATAGACGAAATTCGAAATAAAAAGTAATAAAAATAGTACCGTTTTCATAATTGTTTTTATGATGCGAAACTATAAAAAATATATAATAAAGAAAATTAATATTGACCCATTATTTCAAAATTCAACTAAAGCTTTTTTTGTCATCAATTCTGAAAGAGTAATCCGAATTCAATACTTCATGCTTAGGCAAATTAGTTCTATTGATTCTGTATTAAATTAAAAAACCATTAAGCTTTAATAAGTCTTAATGGTTTTCAATATTATTTTTTATCCAAATGCCCTCTTCAACAAGCTTTCCACTTTAGGTTCGCTTCCTCTAAAGGCTTTATACAGCTCCATAGGATCTTTTGTGCCTCCTGAAGAAAGAAGAATTTTATATTTTGCTGCAATTTCAGGATTGAAGATTCCATTTTCCTTAAAATACTGGAATGCATCAGCATCCAATACTTCTGCCCATTTGTAAGAATAATATCCTGCAGAATATCCGCCCTGGAAAATATGTGAAAAGCTTGGGCTCATCGCTGTTTCAGGGTTGGAAGGATAAAGCGCTATGGCTTTGGTGTATTTATCTTCAAATTCTTTTACACTTTCATGTTCCAGCTCGTTGACTTTGGTATGATAATTCATATCCAGTAATCCAAAACCAAGCTGTCTTAAAGTCTGATAGCCTTCCATGAAGTTTTTAGACTGTTCTATTTTTTCTATTTTTTCATCTGGAAGAACTTCTCCTGTTTTATAATGTTTTGCAAACGTTTTTAAGAATTCAGGCTCATAGCAGAAATTTTCCAAAAACTGTGACGGAAGTTCCACAAAGTCCCATTTTACAGAAGTTCCTGAAAGAGTAGGGTATTGAGTATTTGCCATCATTCCGTGAAGTGCGTGACCAAATTCATGGAATAAAGTCGTTACCTCCTGGAATGTCAGTAAACTAGGCGTATCTTTTGTAGGTTTACTGAAATTACAAACAATAGAAATATGTGGACGGGAGTTTTCTCCATTCTGCTGATATTGGTTTTTATAACTGGTCATCCATGCGCCGGCTCTTTTTCCTTTTCTAGGGAAATAGTCAACATACAGAAGTGATTTATAATCTCCATTTTCTTTTACTTCATACACTTTTACATCTTCATGGTACTTTGGAATATCATTTCTTTCCTCAAAAGTTAAATCAAATAGTTTTCCAGCCAATCCAAAAACAGCATCCTGAACCTGATTCAATGGGAAGTAAGGTTTTAACTCCTCATCATTAAAATCATATTTCTCCTTACGAAGTTTTTCAGCATAAAAAGCGTGGTCGTAGCCTTGCATTTCATCAATACCATCAGCTTTTGCCAAAGATTTCAATTCTTCAATTTCTTTATCAGCGTATGGTTTTGCTTTGGTTAAAAGTTCATTTAAAAAGTCAAAAACCTTTACTGGAGATTTTGCCATTCTTTCTTCCAACACAAAATCTGCATAATCTTTATATCCTAAAAGTTCAGCTTTCTGCTGTTTTAAAGTAAGAAGTTCTTTGATCAGGTTTTGGTTATCATACTCTCCGCCATCAAAAGATTTTTTGCCATTTGCCAGCGCAAGTTCCTTTCTAAGCTCACGATTTTCGGCATACGTCATGAAAGGAATATAGCTTGGATACTGTAACGTAACAACCCAGCCCTCAAGATTTCTTTCTTTTGCTTCCTCTGCATACTGTTCAATGATTGCTTCCGGAATTCCTGCCAATTGTTCCTTATCCGTAATGTGTTTGAAATAAGCATTCGTAGAAGCCAGTACATTTTGTCCGAACTGTAGAGATTTTAAAGAAAGATCCATACTGATTTTCTTTAATTTTTCCTTGTCTTCTTCATTTAATAAAGCACCACTTCTTACAAAACCTTTGTAGGTTTCATTCAAAAGCATTTCCTGCTCTTCATTAAGGTTATATTTTTCCTTTTCATCATATACCTTTTTGATTTTGTTGAAAAGAGCTTCGTTTTGAGATATTTTTGAAGAATATTCTGTTAAAATAGGAGAAACTTCCTGAGCGATCTGTTGAAGTTCATCACTGGTTTCTGCAGAATTTAAATTGAAAAAAATATTGGAAACCACGTCTAATTGTTCACCGGAATAGGCAAGAGCTTCGATAACATTTTCAAAAGTAGGAGCATCAGAATTGTCAACAATAGCATTGATTTCCTCTTCTGATTTCTGGATCAATTCCTTAAATGCCGGAAGATAATCTTCATTTTTGATGTCACCGAATGGTGCTGAGTGATATGGAGTGTTAAATTTTTCTGTTAAAATATTCATTTTTCGATTTTTAGTTAAACGTAAATGTAAGGATTCATCGGGGAATCCCGGTTGAAATGCACAAAAATAATGCCCGGAAACTGAATTATGACAAAAATGCCTTAACTTTAAATAATCTTGTCATATGGAAAGAGGGAGTGATGTGGGAATATTTAATTTTGAAAAACAAATCTTAGATTCATTTAAAATAAATAACCTTAAATAAATAGACTATGAAAACACTCTTAAAATTTATCGGCATCATCATTTTGCTGGTTATTGTATATGCTGTAATTGCCATGTTGGCTTTCAGTAAAGATTATCATTATGAAAAATCTATTGTCATCAATGCTTCAAAAGAAAAAGTATGGCAATATATAGGCTCCAATAAAGGAATAAACGCATGGAATCCTTTTGCTAAAGGTGACCCTAATATTCAGATTACGTATTCTGGAACAAGCGGGCAGGTAGGTGACACTTACAAGTGGAAAGGAAATGAAAAAGTGGGCGAAGGTGAGCAGACGGTTACAGATATCATTCCGAATGAAAAACTGGGTGCGAAACTTCATTTCATCAAGCCATTTGAAGGAGATGCGAAAATTGCTTTCGTGCTAACACCTAATGGAAATGGTACAAAAGTAACCTGGATATTTGATAATGAAATGAATACAATGATGAAACCTATGAAACCTATGATGGATATGAATATGAATAAAATGTTCAATCAGGGACTTGAAGACCTGAAGAAATTATCGGAAAAATAAAATGAAAAGCCTTGTAGAACGTTACAAGGCTTTTTTATTTCGTAGATTTTATCTTTTATGTTTACAATTACAGTGGTGATGTTTACAATGATTGCAATGATGATCATGCATCAGATTACTGATTAAAGCATTCTGAAAATTATCTGTAGTGGTATTAATGGTATCATTGCCTTTTCCCTTTGGATTCGGACCGTATTTATTGATCCCATAATCACTTTCTCCTAAAATCATAAAGAAAAAATAGCCGGGGATAAACTGATATAATCCGCTATTACCTCTGTCATGACATCTTCTTGCTCCTCTTAGTAAAATAAAAGCAAGTATGGGAAGGGATAATAATTTAAGCGGTTCCTTAATTCCTACGGGTAAATCATAATTTTTGTCAATCCAGGATAAAGGATAGCAGATTGCCACAAATATCATAAATGAAATAATATATTCTCCTCTGGTGATTCTGCCTTTGCGGGAGAATTGATTTAGAATTCTATGAATCATTAATTAGTTTTTATAGAAACACGAAAGTATAATTATTATTTTAAAAAATATTATCTTTATATAAAGAATCGATTTATGGAGAAGATTGTATTTGAAAAAAGTGATATCAGAGACTTTGTAAAAACTACCATTGCAGAGAAAATTGAGAAGCTTAAAAATTTTATTGAATTTACTCTGGAAGCCAGTCGTGATATTAAAAAGACACCAAAGTACGACAGCATGAGAGAAGAAATGCAGGAAGAAATCTATCAGATGCAGCGACAGCTTGGTGCTTTGAATGATCTGAAAAGAAACATGGCAAAAGTACTGAATAACTCTACAGAAAGAATTCAGCTGGGATCTTTGGTGATTACCAATAAAGCCCGTTTTTATATTTCCGTTTCATTAGGAGAATTTTTCTTTGAAGGAGATCGCTTCTATGCCATTTCTCCGGAAAGCCCCATGGCAAAAAAAATGATGGGAATGAGAGCAGGTGATGAATTTACTTTGAATAAAATCCATCAGAAAATAGTGGAAGTACTATAACCTGAATGATAAATTTTTATTTCGCGATTGAATTTTCTATGATTCGATAAATACAACTTCAAATTTATTTGAAGTTTTTGTTTTTTATTTAATACTTTGGACCTCAAAATATATAACCATGACATTTGAGAGTTTAAGAACCAATAGATTCAATCAATGGGTCATTATCCATTTGCGTTATTTGCTGGGGTTCGCTTTTTTCCCATCGGGATTAGTGAAATTGTTGGGAGAGAGGTTCACCAGAATTTCAACAGATCATCCAATAGGATATTTTTTTGAAGCCTTATATCAATCTGGCTTTTACTGGAATTTCTTAGGACTGGTTCAGCTCACAGCCGGAATTTTACTGATGACTCAGCGGTTTGCAACTTTGGGAGCATTATTATTTCTTGCCATATTGACGAATATATGGATCATTACTATCAGTCTTTCTTTTACAGGAACCTGGATTATAACGTCCTTAATGATGATTGCTGTTCTGGTACTTATAATGTGGGATCAGCATAAGCTACTTCCAATTTTTAGTTATAATAAAGCAAGCACAGTGAAGGTATATCCCGATCCTGGTTACGGCTGGATTATTACAGGTGTGATATATGCCATAAGTTTTATTGCTTTATATAGGCTGAATCCTATGATGGGAGAAGGATATGAAAAATGGTTGGGAATATTATTTGTTTTAATTATTCTTGTAACCTTTGTTATCAGTAATTACAAAGCATATAAAAATCAGAAACTAGCTATAAATACTTAACATTTTAAGTACAACAGATTGAATTTCATGTTGTAAATTTGCAGGTATGAATAAAGCAGAAGTTTTAAAAGAAATTATAGAGCAAAGAAGAAGTATTTTCCCAAAAGATTATACGGATGCTGAAATCTCTCAGGAGATTATTGATGAAATTTTACATTCAGCGACACTTGCTCCTAATCATAAACGTACGAAACCTTGGCGTTTTAAAATATTCAAAGGAGAGGAAAAAGCAAAACTGGCTTCAGAAATGCAGGCTATCTATAAGGCTACCCAGCCTGAACAGCTTTTTTTGGAGAAAAAGTATAACGATATCGGCTTTAAAATCAATAAGGCAAATGTAATTGTTTCCATAGTTGTTAATTTCAGTGGCATGGTTCCTGAGTGGGAAGAGATTGCGGCAACATCTATGGCGGTTCAGAATATGTACCTAAGCTGTACTGCCAATAATGTCGGTTGCTACTGGAGTTCCCCTAAAATCGTTGACTATCTTAAAGAATCCTTGACAATAGAAGAAAACCAGAAGTGCCTTGGACTTTTCTATATGGGAGAAGTATAATTAATGAAGAATATTTACCGTAATTATAATGAAGAAGATCTGCTTGTGGCTTATCTTCATATGACTGATCATACCGGCACAATAAATAATGAGATGCGTGAGGTGATCAATCAAAAATTTAATTATAATGAGTTTGTAAGTAAGGCTGAACAGAGGAAAGCTTTGATTAAAGAAAAGGGTAGAGTTGCTTTTGAGGTTTATCATAGTGTACAGAAAGGAGAAACAATCAATTCTGTTCTCAATAATATTTCATCAGAAGTAATGGACAAAGAAGATTTAAAAATTTTTATTCTTGAAAAGTTTGATCAGTTTTCGAGAGTGAGGGACAATGATAGAATTGATAAAAAAACAATTTATAGAAGTCTTTTAGGAATTGTTTTTGCTTCTATTAATGGATTACTTTTTCTTTATACTATACTTTCGTTTACTTCTGAATTTTCATTCTTTTTGCTTATACCAGTTTATATCTTAAATTATTTGGTGATTAGATGGATTACAAAGAAAACCAAGGATAATATCATTGTATTTTTGGCTGTTTTGATTTCGGTTATTATTTCAACCGTTTTGCCCTTTATTTTGCTGGTTTGAAAAAAATATAAAATTATATCAATTTAAGATTATCTAATTGGAAAATTTATTCTATCTTTGCACTCTTAAATATTTAACTGGGACGAGTTCCCGTAAAATTCAAACATTATGTCAGTAAAAATCAGATTACAAAGACACGGTAAAAAAGGAAAACCTTTCTTCCACATCGTGGTTGCAGATTCTAGAGCTAGAAGAGATGGTAGATTCATCGAGAAACTAGGAACTTACAACCCAATTACTAACCCAGCAACTATCGAGTTGAACGTTGATTCTGCTGTACAGTGGTTAAACAACGGTGCTCAGCCTACTGATACTGCTAGAGCTATTTTATCTTACAAAGGTGCTCTTTACAAAAAACACTTACAAGGTGGTGTTGCTAAAGGTGCTTTTGATCAAGCTGAAGCTGAAAAAAGATTTAATGCTTGGTTAGAAGCTAAAGAATCTAAAGTACAAGGTAAAGTTGAAGGTTTAGCTACTGCTAAAGCTGATGCTAAAAAAGCTGCTTTAGAAGCTGAAGTAAAAGTAAACGAAGCTAGAGTTGCTGCTGCTGCACAAGCTGAAGCTGATGCTAAAGCTGCTGAAGAAGCTGCAAACGCACCTGCTGAAGAAGTTGCTACAGAAGGAGAAGCTGCTGCTGAAACTGAAGAAAACACTGAAGCTTAAGAACATTTCCTGTTATGCGTAAAGAAGATTGCTATTTGTTGGGGAAAATTACACGCAGACACGGACTTGCGGGCAACGTTATTCTTAAATTGGATACCGATCAGCCTGAGCTTTACAATAAATTGGAATCAATATTCGTTGAAATCAACGGATTATTGGTTCCATTTTTTATTGAAAAATCATCATGGAGCAAATTAGACGCTCTGAACCTTGCTTTCAAAAACTCTTCTGAAGCAATGGTAGACCAGGTTTTGGGTAAAAGTGTTTACCTTCCACTGGCTTCTCTTCCAAAACTTTCAGGAAAGCAATTCTACTACCACGAAATCATCGGATTTGAAATTTTTGATGAAAATGATAACAACTGTGGAGTGATCAGATCTGTAAATGATCAGACCGCACAGGTGTATTTCATTACCAATCTGGATGGAAAAGAAGTGGTTATCCCTATGATCAAAGACTGGATTCTTGAGGTAGACAGAGAAGAAAGAACCATCAAAATGGTACTTCCTGAAGGTCTTATTGATGTTTTTCTAGTTCCTTCTAAGAAAGACGAATAAATTTCTTTTTAATGATGGTCAATTTCCTTGTTGATCATTCACTTATTCATAAATAATTTTCATCATTTAAAAACTGAATTCAATTGTTGATTGATTTTCAGGAATATTTCTATTGAGAACATTTAAAATATACTTAAATGTCTATATTTTTTGTGATGAATTTTCAGAATAAAGAATCTGTATAAAACCTCCTGTAAGAATACAACCTAAAATGGTCATCAATACATCGTAAATATCCATAGGAGAACCCATAAAATACTGAATAACTTCCCAAAGTATTAATCCGAAAAAAGTAAATAATGTTGAAAAGATTAACTTCTTAGAAGAAGAGGCGTCTGTACGAAAAAGAAGCTTATAAAAAATAAAAACTGACGCGAAAATTCCGGTAGCCGCAAAAAAATTAGGTAACGTTCCCTGAAGAAAATCCTGAGTTTCTGAAAGATGCATATGTCTTGCTCTGATCCATTTTAAAATGAATACGCCAGTCATAGAAAATAATCCCCAATACCAAATTGCTTTTACTTTTTTATCTGTTTTTATATCAAATTTAATTTCTTTCTTTATTTCGTTAAATGTCATTGTTTATATGGGATTAGTTTTATAAAAAAGTAATTATTGTTTAAATATACATAATTTAACTTCAGGTGAAAGAATTTATTTTAATACAACCTATAATCATCCTAAAGAGTTGATTAAATGTTATAATTTCTGATTTAAATTTTCAATCTGCTCATACATTTTATTGAAGAACATTTTTCTTTCCCTGTTTCCGGATTCATTCAACGATCTTGAATTTTTGATCTGATATTCAAAATAGCTTAAAGAATCTTCACAGGTTATTTTATCATTGGTCATCATGTATCCAAACATACTGAAAGGGATAAAGAAAGAACATTGTTGTTCATTTTTAAACAAAATACTGTTGTTTAAGATCACAAGATCATTGATATAAATTTGAAAATTAGATTTTTCCAAGGTTTTATTTTCCAGATCCATTAATAATTTCTTCAGGTCCTCAAGAATCAGTTCAATATCACTTTTTCTCAGAAGTCCCATTTCGGAATAGAACTTAATCTGCCTTAAAGCACTCATAATGGTAGTGTCATTCCAAATTTCTGTAACATTTTGTTTGTCATATAAATCTTTAAGCATTTCATTTTTAACAGAATGATATTGCATATTAAACTCATGAAAAGGGCTTAAAAACTTATCCTGATTCAACAGATTCATCCAGACATAAAATTTGAAACGGGACAAAACAGAATCTGAAATGGTATAGAAAAACGGAATGTCTTTAGCGGAATAATATACTTTAGAATTGGTAATATCCTGAAATACATCTAGAATTTTAAGTGAATTTTCAAAGTAATTTAAGAGATCTTCAGTAGTTTTCACAGGTTGTGTTCTCTTAACAACCAATTGATTTTCTGTACCTAAAAACTGATCCAGAGAAATTTGGTAATATTTTGCAAGTTCCAGCGCTTCTTCAAAACTGAATTTTGCTTTTTGAGATGTCCTTCTATGAGCAGCATCATAGCTGATATTAAGAATATTGGCAATCTCGTCGTTCAGTGATCGGTCACCAATTTTTCTCCGGATCTCTTTTAATAAAGCTTCCTGGTGCATAGTTTTGTGATTTTCACAAATGTACTGTTTTTTTATATTGAATAATGCTATACTTTTTTATCTTATAAAGCTGAAATAGAGAACCTGTTTTTTACTAATTTCCTTATAAAAGCTTTTGTATAGAAGAAAGACAGGTTGTTTTTACGAAATTTTATGATTTTTTGCCAAAGTTTAAAAAAAGTTTATGTTTTGTTTTTCGTTGGTCTTACCAAATTTACTTTTTCTTTGCTTCGCTAATCATCCTGAAATATTCATAAACTCAAGATAAATATGACAAAACTTAAATTATTTTTCCTATGTATTGTATGCAGTGGATTGATTTTCGGACAAAGTAATTCAGAAATCAAGAAGCTTGAAGATTTTGCTAAAATGTATTCTGTGGTAAGGCATTTTCATCCAAGTGATGAGTCTGCAAACTTTAATTGGGACTTGTTCGCAATGTATGGAGTAGAAGAAATATTGAAAACGAAGAATCAAAAGGAATTTGAAATAAAGATAAAGGAACTTTTTCTTCCATTGGCACCCTCTGTTACGTATGGTAAAAATGAATATCAATGGGATAAAACCGGAACGAAGCCTGTCTATTGGGTAAATAAAGGGCTAGGAAATGATTCTCAAAAAAAAACATATGACAGAAAAAGAAAAAATGTAGACAGCATTGATTTTAATATAGGAAGTATCCCTATTCCGCAACCGTTTTATACTCTAAAACTTTCCAATAATTTTTCGCCAATTATTCCTCTTATTGTTTACTCTAAAAATAATAAAACTTTTCCTGAAGGAAACCTTAATGGATATCAAAGTTTGAAATCAAAAACTTTTGACCGAAATACAGCTCTTGCGAATATGATCATCATGTGGTCCGGGCTGAGGCATTTTTTTCCTTATCAGGATGAAATGAAACTGGATTGGGATAAAATATTGAAAGAAGGTCTTATTTCAGCCTATCAGAACAAAAATGAAGAGGAAAATTATTTTACGCTTAGAAAGATATCACATTATTTCAATGATGGACATATGTGGATTTCTTATCCGGACTATTTCAAATTGAATTACTTTTCACCAGGAATAAAAACAAGATATATGAGAACAACAAAACAACTTGTTGTTACCAAAATTTTAGGAAATAATACTGAATTGAAAAAAGGAGATATAATAACTAAAATTGATGATAAAAACGTAGAATCGGTTATTGATAGTATTAAGCAATATTGGTCTGGTTCGGATCACTATAACACACAAAATGCTGTAAAGGAACTTTTTAAAGGAAAGGAAAATACTGCTGTTTCTATTAGTCTTGATAATGGTAATATTGTTTACCTAAAAAGAGACTTTAATACGATGAATCAAACTTTCTTTAGCTATGATAACGAAATTGAAATGCAGGAATTAAGAAATAATGTATTGTACATTAACCTACAGAATTTAAAAAAAATAACAGTAGAAAGTAAAATCGATTATATTAAGTCTTTTGGTAAAATTATTATTGATATTAGAGGTTATCCTAAGACGAGTAACGGTGGGGTAACAGCTATTTTAGCTACCTTCTTTCCAGATAGAAATAAAGTTAAATTTATGAGTTTTCCAAAAATTGAGAATCCATTTTACAATGATATTTCATATTCAAATTGGAAAGGATGGGATTTTAAGAAAAAAGAAGAACTCAATGCAAAAATAGTTTTATTGGTAAATGAAGGATGTGGCAGTTTTCAAGAGTCAATTGCTCAATATATCAAAGGAAATAACTATGCAACACTGATAGGAAGACCTACGGGAGGTGTGAATGGAAATATTAATCGTAGACCACTATTGAATACTATGGGATATTCTTTCACAGGGATGAAAGTAAGAAATCCTGATGGATCTTTGTTTCATACTATCGGAGTACAGCCTGATATTGTGGTGGAAGATAATCTTGAAGATATCAAAAACGGTAAAGATACTTTCATAGAGAAAGCTATTGATTTTCTGAATATGAAATGAATATATAAGTAATTCTTTATATAAAATTTTAGTATCCTATTTGTGATTTTCGCAAATAGGATATTTTTTTTAATGTGTTTTCACATTCAAAAATCTGCCTTGAGCAGATAATTTTGACTTATAATTTTAAAGTTAGAAGTTATGAAAACACAATTTTTTTTAATACCGATTCTTTTATTCTGTAATCTGATCTATGCATCAGACGCTATAAAAGTAGATTCTTTAAGACCTAAAGTTTTTGGATTTTCACCCTCAAAACATGTAAAAAATGTAAATGGTGTTTTATTTAAATATTTTGAAGAGGATGGTGATCTCGTTCCCAAGAAAGTAAACGGACTGGTTGTGGGAGCAAATATAGTGGGCATTTTTTATCCTTTTTTATTGGCTTTTAATTTACCGGATGTATTAAGTAAAGGAAGTTTGAACGATGACTATGAAGTTGTTTCTGAAAATAAAATGAATAAAATCAATGGACTTCAGTTATCTCTAATTAATATGGAACCTACAATAACCAATGGTTTGGAAATCAATGTTTCAAGTAATATAAATTCATATGCTATCACCAACGGAATGGCTGTTTCTCCACTTTATAATTTACATCACGAAATAAAAGGTGTTTCTGTCGCTCCTTTTACGAATGTAGGGCAGAAATGTAGAGGACTTCAAATATCATTGTATAACAGTTGTGAGGATTTTCGGGGAATACAGATCGGAGCATGGAATGAGAACGGGAAAAGAAAATTACCCTTTATCAATTGGAATTTTAGAAAACAAAAAAATCAAAAGCCATGAAAAAGTTTGCTTTAACGATTGTACTAATAATAATAGTTTTCAGTCTGAGTTCTTGTGTGAGTTTTGGGAAATCAATGATTAAAGATGATTTGCTGGAATTAAAAAAAGAAAATGTTCATATGATTGACGGAGAATATAATTACAATGGATATGAGTATGTAAGGAATAATAATGTGAAATCAGATAGAGCAGGGAATGTTGGAGATATACTTGATGTGAAAAGTTCATTAATTAATAATTGCGATCGGGTGAGGATAAAATCTGTACCATTGGTGAAAGACAAAATGTATGAGATACAGTTTGCCTTTTTAAAGGATAATGAAGTTAAATGTCTTTTTAAATATGATGCAGAGCTTAAAAAAGGAATGCTTTTACTTAAAAAAGGAATGCTTTTACTTAAAAACTACATTTCAAAATGCCACGGAGTTCCTTATTTATTAGGAGGCTGTCAGGTTTCTCAGTCAAGAATGGGATTGACAAAAAATCAAAATCTTCTTATTCAGAAATATAGGGATAATAGTGGTGCTTTACTACTTTTCTTCTGGTCCGGATACACAATCAATTATGCAGAAAAATATAAAAGAATTAATTAGAAAATACACTTATGAGAACAACATTTTTAATAATATGTCTTTTTCTAGTTCAAGGAATGACATATGCACAGGATTCTCTTGTTGCTACAAAAAATAAGGTGGTTTCAATAACACCTTTGAGTGGGAAAATAAAAGAAGTGAATGGACTTGCTGTAGGGTTGGGCGGAAGCCTTATGGATAATAATAGGTATGATCAGAAGATTAATGGCTTTAATTTGGAGCTTAATCCTTTAGGGCTTGTTATCTGGATGTTTTATGATCCATCAAAACCGAGAAATGATAGTAGTTTGCTTACTGTAAACGGGCTTAATATTTCAAGTGCAGGATATGGCAGAGAAGTAACTCATAACGGGGTGTCAGTATCCCTTTACAATTATAGCAAAAAAGTAAGCGGTATTTCGGTTTCGGGACTTATGAATTATATGGATAAAGGGAATGGTGTTTTCATTTCAATGATGGGGAATAATGTGGATGTATTGAAAGGTATGAGCATATCAGCTTTTAATTCGTCAGAAAAGATGGAAGGGTTACAAATTGGAGGATTCAATGGAGCGGATGAAATAAAAGGAGTTCAGATAGGCATCATTAACAAATCTAAAAAAGGAAAGGGACTTCAAATAGGACTATGGAACAAAAATGCCAAAAGAAGTCTTCCGGTTATTAATTTTTAAAAATAAAAAGATAAAAAATAGACCTCAACTTCTTCTTTTTAACCTGCTGGAAAGGGTAATGAAAACCTGTTTTTTTATTGAATACATTAAATAATTGATAAATGATTTTTTAAAGAAGGCGCAATCATCAAGTTGCGCCGTTTTTTTGTAACTTTGCAACCATTAATTTTTATACAAAAATTTATTATCAACAAATGAAAAAGCAAACGATCAAAGAAATCCTAAAGGATTACAAGAAAGTATTACATCATGACATTACAGTTTACGGATGGGTAAGATCATTCCGTGCTAATCGCTTTATAGCTCTTAATGATGGATCTACGATTAATAATTTGCAGATAGTTGTTGATTTCGAAAATTTTGATGAAGAGATCATCAAGAAAATTAGCACAGCTTCTTCCCTTAAAGTAGTAGGTGAAGTGGTGGAAAGTCAGGGAGCTGGTCAATCTGTGGAAATTGTTGCTAAAAAGATCATCGTTTTAGGAGATAACTTTACAGAAGAACTTCAAAACACGATCCTTCAGCCTAAAAAACATAGTCTGGAAAAACTTCGTGAGCAAGCGCACTTAAGATTCAGAACGAACTTATTCGGAGCTGTTTTCAGAGTACGTCACGCGGTAAGTTTTGCCGTTCACTCATTCTTCAACCAAAACCAATTTTTCTATATCAACACGCCGGTAATTACAGGGGCTGATGCAGAAGGTGCAGGAGAAATGTTTGGAGTAACGAACTTTGACCTGAACAATATGCCAAGAACTGAAGAAGGTGAAATTGATTTTGCTCAGGATTTCTTCGGAAGAAAAACGAATCTTACCGTTTCAGGACAGCTTGAAGGAGAAACAGCGGCAATGGGGTTAGGAAGAATCTATACATTCGGACCTACTTTCCGTGCTGAAAATTCAAATACAACAAGACACCTTGCAGAATTCTGGATGATTGAGCCGGAAGTAGCATTCAACAACCTTGAAGATAACATCGATCTTGCAGAAGATTTCTTAAAATATGTGATCCAGTATGTATTGGATAACTGTAAAGACGATCTTGAGTTCTTAGATAATCGTTTTGCAGAAGAACAAAAGACAAAACCGGAAAAAGAAAGAGCAAAAGAAGGTCTTATTGAAAAACTTCAGAATGTGGTAGCAAAGCGTTTCAAGCGTGTAAGCTATACAGAAGCTATCGAGATCTTATTGAACTCAAAAGAAAATAAGAAAGGGAAATTTGCTTATCCTGTTGAAAAATGGGGGGCTGATCTTCAGTCTGAGCACGAAAGATATTTAGTTGAAAAACACTTTGAGTGCCCGGTTGTATTATTCGATTATCCAAAAGAAATCAAAGCTTTCTATATGAAGCTGAACGAAGACAACAAAACAGTTGCTGCAATGGACGTTCTTTTCCCTGGTATCGGTGAAATCATCGGTGGATCAGAAAGAGAAGCAAGATTAGACGTATTAAAAGAGAAAATGGCAGATATGCATGTAGATGAGCATGAACTTTGGTGGTACCTTGATACCAGAAAATTCGGTTCTGTGCCTCATGCAGGCTTCGGTTTAGGGTTGGAAAGACTGGTTCTTTTCGTAACAGGAATGACAAACATCAGAGACGTGATTCCTTTCCCAAGAACGCCAAAAAGCGCTGAATTCTAGAGCAATAAAAAAAAGCCTTAACATTTGTTTAAGGCTTTTTTTATTTATTAATAGTTTATTATACTAGATGTATAAAGCAAAAATCATGCTAAATGTATTTTTTGTCAAATAAATTTATTAAATTCGTAGAATATGTTATGTTAAAACGCCAATATTAATATGCTTAAACAACACTTACAACTCAAATTAGGACAGAAGCTGGCACCTCAGCAGATCCAATTAATGAAGCTTATTCAGCTTCATACTCTTGAATTTGAAGAGGAGTTGGAGAGAGAGTTAGAAGAAAACCCTGCTTTGGAAATTGCAAAGGATGATTCTAAGGAAGATGAGTATTCTTCTTTGGAAGACGCTTATCAGGATGAGGGTACAGAAAGCATTGAGACAGACTTCGACGTTAATGAGTATATCTATGACGACGAACCAAGCTATAAAACCGCGTCCAGCAACTACTCTCCGGATGATGAGGAATTTGATAATGAAAGTCTCTTAACGGAAGGACAGTCATTGTATGATTATTTGATGGAACAGATTCATCTGGTGAATATCAACGATGAAGATCTTAAGATTGCAGAATATTTGATCGGAAACTTAGATACAGACGGATATTTAAGAAGAGAAATCAAATCTATTGTTGATGATCTGGCTTTCTCCCAAGGAATTTACACTACCAAAGAAAGAATAGAGGATATATTAGAAAACTATGTTCAGAAGCTTGACCCATCGGGTGTAGGTGCTCGAGGGCTGCAGGAATGTTTATTATTGCAGATTGAAAAGAAAGTAAGCTCTGATAAAGCGGTTTCCTTAGCTGCTAATATTCTGAGAAATCAGTTTGATGCTTTGACGAATAAGCACTACAATAAGATTATTCAGAAATATGATATTGAAGAAGATGATCTGAAGGATGCATTAGATGAGATTTCAAAATTATCACCAAAAGTTGGAGGAAACTTTGATACACAAACGATTACCATCAACCAGGAAATTATCCCGGATTTTGTGATTCAGGTGAAGGATGGGCAGGTAATTCCTATGCTTAACAGTAAAAATGCCCCTACTTTAAGAGTATCCGAGGAATATAAAGACATTCTGACAACATATTCCCACGATAAAAACTCTTCAGAACACAAACAAGCTGCTTTATTTATCAAGCAAAAACTGGATGCTGCAAAATGGTATATTGATGCAATTAATCAGCGTCAGAATACATTATTGCAGACCATTACGGCTATTGTAAAGTTCCAGAAAGATTACTTTATAACTGGTGATGAGAAATCTTTAAAGCCAATGATCTTGAAAGATGTTGCAGATATCACAGGATTTGATATTTCTACGATCTCAAGAGTGGTAAAAAGTAAATATGCTGATACTCCAAACGGTATTGTTTATCTTAAAGACTTATTCTCCGACAGTTTAACGAATGATGATGGAGAAGAAGTTTCTACAAAAGAAATTAAGACTCATCTTCAAGAAGTGATCAGTAAAGAGAATAAGAGAAAACCATTAACAGATGATGCTTTAGTGGTAATTTTAAAAGAACAGGGTTATAATATTGCAAGAAGAACGATTGCTAAATATCGTGAACAGCTCAATATTCCTGTAGCAAGATTAAGAAAAGAACTTTAAATAAAATAAAAAGCATTTCAAATCGAAATGCTTTTTATTTATACGTTATTAGTAGAACCATTCCGTCAAAAATTCTTTGAATTTTCGCCACTCCTACAGAGGAGAGGAAGTCCTTCAATGTAAGTGAAACTCTCGAAAAATCTTATAAACTTTCAATAGTAAAAATTAAGCTTTATAACTTTCCAGACCAAGTTCCTTCATAGAGATTTCCCGCATTTCCACTTTTCTTATTTTGCCGGAAATTGTCATTGGAAATTCATCCACAAACTTCCAGTACTTTGGAACTTTATAATGAGCAATTCTTCCCTTACAATATTCCAGAAGTTCGTCTTCGGTGATATTAAATCCTTTTCTCACTTTTACCCAAGCCATTACTTCTTCCCCGAATTTCTCGCTTGGAACTCCAATGATCTGTACATCTAAGATATGAGTATAGGTATATAAAAAGTCTTCAATTTCCTTAGGTGAGATATTTTCTCCACCACGAATAATTAAATCTTTAATTCTCCCCGAAATGGTAATATATCCGTCTTTATCCATTACAGCCATATCTCCGGTGTGCATCCATCGGGCATCGTCTAATACTTTTTTGGTGTTTTCAGGATCATTCCAATACTTTAGCATAACGGAATAGCCTCTTGTACAAAGTTCGCCATGCTCGCCACGTTTCAGAATTCTTCCATTTTCATCAACTATCTTTATTTCCAGATGATCCTGAACAGTTCCCACTGTGCTTACCTGTTTTTCTAGAGGAGTCCCAATTAAAGTCTGTGTAGATACAGGAGAAGTTTCCGTCATTCCATAACAGATGCTCATTTCTTTAATGTTCATAAGGTTTTCCACCTTTTTCATGATTTCCGGAGGGCATACAGAACCAGCCATTACTCCAGTTCTCAAGCTTGAAAAATCATAAGTGTCAAAATCCTTTACTGCCAATTCGGCAATGAACATGGTAGGAACCCCATATAAAGATGTACATTTTTCATCCGAAACCGTTTTTAAAGTAATATCGGGATCAAAGCTATCATTAGGTATAACCATACAGGCTCCGTGTGTTGTACAACATATATTTCCAATGACCATTCCGAAGCAGTGATAAAATGGTACAGGAATGCAGACACGGTCTTTCTCCGTATACTTTAATCGAATACCAATAAAATAACCATTGTTCAGAATGTTATGGTGTGAAAGAGTTACCCCTTTAGGAAAACCTGTAGTACCTGATGTGTATTGAATGTTCACAGGATCATCGAACTGTACATGTTCCTCAAAACTGTGAAGAACTTCATCTGATATCTCCTGTCCGTTGTTTACAAATGCTTCCCAGTTATCATCAAAGAAAATTTCATGTTCGAGGGTAGGACACACCTCTTTGGCGTATTCTACCATTTCTTTGTAATTGCTGGATTTAAAGCTTAAAGAAGAAAAAATAAAACGAATTTCAGACTGATTAAGAACATAAGTCAGCTCATGGGTTCTGTACGCGGGATTGATATTAACTAAAATAGTCCCAATTCTGGCGGTTGCATACTGTAATAATACCCATTCATAGCGGTTGGAAGACCATATTCCTATTCGGTCGCCGGCTTTTGCTCCTAAAAAGATCAGTGCTTTGGCAATAGCGGTTGTTTGGTTGTAAAATTCCTGGTAAGTAGCTCTGTAATCCTGATGAACGCAGACTAATGCTTCCTGATTGGGGTATTTTTCGACAGTACTTTTAAGGTTGGCTCCGATAGTCTGTCCTAATAATGGAACCTCTGAGGCTCCATAAACATAAGATAAAGGCATAGTAAAAAGATTTGGTGAAATAAAATTAACAATAATATCTTGAACTATAGCCTATGGATTCTAATTTTCCTGTGAGTTTATTTCTTTAAGTTGTTTCAGATTTTTATCAAGTTTTTTAATAATACTACCATATACCAGTCTGTAGTAAACCCAGATCATGGATATGGCAAGTAAAGTACTGACTATGATTCCGACAATAAAGATGGTAAGGTTGGAACTGGTAGGCTGTATATTCTGAGAATTTAAAGTATAAAATATGAAAGATGTTAAGACAAGCATAAATGCAATCAATAATACAATACTGATGAGGATGAATGCATTGACTGTTTTTTTGAAATTAATAATTCGGGTAATAAGCCCTTTCAGATTTTCTTCAATTTTGATTCTACGGTAATTTTGATAGAATTTCAGAACGAAATAGGCTGTGATTAATAAGCTTAGGATTTTTATAGCAAGATAAGCATGCCCGAAATTATTTTCCACTTCAGGAGCTTCTTGTGCCCCAAGTCTTTCAAGCATTTTACGGAAATTGTCTGATTCTTCTTCCTGAAAAAAGTAAAATAATCCCGCAACGGAAAAGAACAGAAATTCTACAACGCTGATCCAGAAAATATATTTTATATAATTACGTGACTTTCTGTTCAACATCTGAAGGATCTCAAGGTTGTCATATTTTGGCTGAACAGGTTGTTCCTGCCATGTTTTCTTAAAGCTATCTAAATCAAATTCAGGCATATTTTTCCATCTGTTCTTTAAGGGTTTTCTTTAATCTGTTCATTTTCACGCGTGCATTCACTTCGGTGATTCCGAGGTTTTCTGCAATATCCTTGTAAGGCAGATCATCAAGATACATCATGACAATGGCTCTTTCTATATTAGGAAGAGTCTTGATTACAGTATACAAAAGCGATATCTGTTGTTGTTTTTCATCGTCATCTTCCACAAAATCTTTATGGTTGATGTCCAGTTCATTGGTTGGGAGGCTTTTGCTTTTTTTTCTAAAGAGGGTAATGGCTGTATTAAGCGCTACACGGTACATCCATGTGGAAATTTTGGAATTCCCTTTAAAAGAATCATAACTTCTCCAAAGCTGTAAGACAATCTCCTGAAAAAGATCCTCTTCGTCTTCCAGAGAATTGGTATATAGGCGCGATACCTTAATAATCAGACCCTGATTATCTTTGATAAGCTGCGCAAATTCTTTCTCTCTGGAATCCATAGATGTATAATGCCACGAAGATAATAATAATGTAGGAATCAGTGAAAAATATAATGCAAAATCGTAAAGAGGCAAAAAACATAAAAATTGTATTTACAAATCAATGTCATTTGCATAGAGGCAAAACGGCTTTGCCATTTCGCTTTTTTACCTTTTTACCATGAAATTTGCGTATCTTTGCCCTACGAGAAAATCGGCTTGTTGATTTCCCGTTTTACGGGAGGTAGGAAAGTCCGGACACCATAGAGCAGCAAAGCGGATAACATCCGTCACCCGTGAGGGTAGGACAAGTGCAACAGAAAGGAAGTACAGTTCGGCTGTAGTGAAACCAGGTAAACTCTTTGCGGTGCAATGGTAAGTATATCGGTTCTTTTCAGTAATGGAAATAGGGGCGGCTCGTCCTGAAAACCGAGGGGTAATCAGCTCAAGTCTTGCAGCAATGTAAGACGTAGATAAATAACAGGCACTTCTTCGGAAGTACAAAATCCGGCTTATAGGTTTTCTCGTAATTTTTTAATCATCATAAATTGCGATAAAAAAATCCTCAGAACTATCTGAGGATTTTTATTTATTCGTTTTCCAGTATTTTTTTGGATTCTAAAAGTCCCTGTTTATCTTTTTCAGACAGCTGAGGATACTTAAGATTCATTTTTTCAAGAGTATCTATGATAATCTGGATGGCAGCCATTCTTGCAAACCATTTATTGTCAGCAGGAAGTACATACCATGGTGCATGATCCTTTGAGGTTTCATTGATAGCCGTTTCGTATACCTCCATATATTGATCAAATAAAGCTCTTTCCGGAAGATCACCTGAAGAGAATTTCCAGTTTTTATCAGGCTCGTTTATTCTATCCAGAAGCCTTTTCTTTTGTTCATCTTTGGATACATGTAAGAAAATTTTAATGATGGTTGTTCCATTCTGAGCAAGATGTTTTTCAAAATTTCGTATGCTTTCATAACGGTTTTCCCAGAATTTATTGTCAAAATCTTTTATAGAAGACCAGGTTTTTTCACTTAAATTATATTCAGGATGAACCTTACACACCAAAACACTTTCATAATGAGAACGATTAAATATTCCTATCATACCTTTTTGAGGCAAAGCAAGATAATGTCTCCATAAAAAATCATGAGAATATTCTTTCGAACTTGGAGTTTTAAAGCTTGTTACATTACAACCCTGAGGATTTACCCCACCAAAAACATGCTCAATCATACTGTCTTTGCCTGCCGCATCCATAGCTTGAAGTACTACAAGAAGAGACTGGCTTCCATCAGCATAAAGCTTTTCCTGAAGCTCACGAAGTTTTTCCTTTTCCTGAATTAATAATTGTGTGCCTTCTTCTTTTGTAAGTTTTCCTTTATAAGCTGTAGCCGCTTTTTTTATTGAAAATTTTCCGTTTACTTTAAAATCGTCTGAGAAATTGGTGTCCATATATTTTTTGATTAAAAGATTAAAAGATTAAAAGATTAAAAGATTAAAAGATTAAAAGATTAAAAGATTAAAAGATTAAAAGATTAAAAGATTAAAAGATTAAAAGATTTTTTTGATAAATTTTAAGTGATACCATCTTCCATCAATAGAGGTGGGCTTTAGCCCGCCTAAATAATGAAGTAAATTCCACAGGCTTTAGCCAAAACCTAACAGGCATATCAAATTGCAATAATTAATCCAAAATAATTATAATATCTAACATAAATGTAATAAAAAAACCGCCTCTGATAGAGACGGTTTCCTTATTTTTTAAGTAGAGCTTACTTCGCAGCAGTTTTTTTAGCTATTTTAGCAGCCTTTTTCTCAGCTTTAGCAGCTTCTTTCTGTTCAGCAGGAGTCAATACTTTTGCTTCTGGAGCGCTAGGATCTACATTACCTTTGATATAGATTACACTTCTGCTGTTTGCAGGGTCATTAGAGAACACTTCAATCATTTTGTTGAATCCTCCTGTAAGAGCAGTGTTGTATCCAACTTTGATTTTAGCAGATTTTCCCGGCATGATCGGATCTTGGCTGAACTCAGGAGTTGTACATCCACAAGAAGGTTTAACGTTTGAAAGAATCAAAGGCTTGTCACCTGTGTTCGTTACAGTAAAAAATCTTGTACCTTCAGAATTTGGCTTAATAGTACCATAGTCAAAAGTAGTTTTATCAAACGTAATAGTTTGTGCAGATGCTAAAGCAAATGTTCCGAATAATGCAATTCCTGCGATTAATTTCTTCATATTCTTGAATGTTAATATGTTTGTTAGATAAATTTTGTGAAACAAAGTTAAAAATTATTTTAATTCATGCTTAAAAATTTTTTTCTTTAGACTATTTTTGCAAATTGCAAGCCAAAGAAATAGAATTTATGCAGATTTCAGAAAAGTACAATCCACAGGAAACAGAACAAAAATGGTACAATTACTGGTTGGAAAACAAATATTTCCACTCAGAGCCTAATGACAAACCACCATATACCATTGTGATTCCGCCACCAAACGTGACGGGGATACTACACATGGGGCATATGTTGAACAATACCATCCAAGATGTTCTGGTCCGTCGTGCAAGAATGCGCGGGTTTAATGCTTGTTGGATTCCGGGAACAGATCACGCTTCCATTGCTACCGAAGCTAAAGTTGTTGCTAAATTGAAGTCTGAAGGAGTCAATAAGTCAGACATTACCCGTGAACAATTCCTTGAGCACGCTTGGGAATGGACTAATAAATACGGAGGAACAATCCTTGAACAGCTTAAAAAATTAGGGTGTTCTTGTGATTGGGACAGAACCCGTTTTACAATGGAAGACAAGCTTTCACAGCAGGTTATCAAAAGCTTTGTAGACCTTTACAATAAAGGATTAATCTACAGAGGTTACAGAATGGTAAACTGGGATCCGGAAGCAAAAACTAATATTTCAGATGAAGAGGTAATATTTAAAGAGCAGAACGGAAAATTATATTTCCTTAAATATAAGATTGAAGGTTCAGAAGAGTTCCTTTCAGTAGCCACTACACGTCCTGAAACAATTTTCGGGGATACTGCCGTGTGTATCAATCCTAATGATGAAAGATACGCTCACTTAAAGGGTAAAAATGTAATCGTACCAATTGTTGACAGGGTAATTCCTATCATTGAGGATGAATATGTTGACATCGAGTTCGGAACAGGTGCTTTGAAAATCACTCCGGCACACGATATTAATGACTACGAAATCGGACAGAAACATCAGTTAAAGATGATTGATGCTTTGGATGATGACGGAAACCTTAACGAACATGGTTTACATTATGCCGGAAAAAACAGGTTTGATGTAAGAAAACAAATCGCAAAAGAATTAGAAGAAAAAGATCTTTTATTAAAAGCAGAAGACTACGTAAATAAAGTAGGTACTTCCGAAAGAACCGGAGTTGTTATTGAACCGAAAGTTTCAGTACAGTGGTTCCTTAAAATGTCTGAAATCGCTAAACCTGCTTTAGATGTAGTGATGGATGATGAGGTGAAGTTCTATCCTGAGAAATTCAAAAATACCTATAAGCACTGGATGGAAAACATCCGCGACTGGAATATTTCACGTCAGCTTTGGTGGGGACAACAGATTCCTGCATATTATTATGGGACAGGAGATGAAGATTTTGTAGTAGCTGAAACAAAAGAAGAAGCTTTAGAATTAGCAAAACAAAAGACAGGAAACCAGGATTTAACAATAGAAGGACTTAGACAGGATGATGATGCTTTAGATACATGGTTCTCTTCATGGTTGTGGCCAATGTCTGTATTCGATGGATTACTTGATCCTGAAAATAAAGATATCAATTATTATTACCCGACTTCTGACCTGGTAACAGGACCGGATATTATTTTCTTCTGGGTAGCAAGAATGATCATGGCTGGATTGGAATACAGAAAAGAAGTTCCTTTCAAAAATGTTTACTTCACAGGAATTGTAAGAGATAAGCAGAGAAGAAAGATGTCAAAATCTTTAGGAAACTCTCCAGACCCTCTTGAATTGATGGATAAATATGGTGCTGATGGTGTTCGTGTAGGAATTCTATTAAGTTCTGCAGCAGGAAACGACCTTCTTTTTGATGAAGATCTGATGCTTCAGGGAAGAAATTTCATGACAAAGATCTGGAATGCATTCCGTCTGATCAACATGTGGAATCATGAAGATAAACCAGCAATAGCTACAGACAACCAGGCAATAGAATGGTTTGAAAATAAATTAAATAAAACAATCGCTGAAATTAATGATCAGTTTGAGAAATTCAGAATTTCTGATGCTCTTCACTTGATCTATAAATTAATTTGGGATGATTTTTGCGGTTGGTATCTTGAAGCGATCAAGCCTAACTACGGAGAAGGTATTTCTAAAGAAGTGTATAATAAAACAATATACTTCTTTGAAGAACTGATGAAATTACTTCATCCTTTCATGCCTTTCTTAACGGAAGAATTATGGCAGACGATTTCAGAAAGAAGCATTGAGGAAGCTTTAATGATTGCTCAACAGAAAGAAGCAGGTGCATTTGATGAAACAATTATTAAAAACTTTGAAACGGCAGCAGAACTCATCTCCGGAGTAAGAAATTACCGTCAGACAAAAGGTATTTCACCAAGAGAAGCAGCTGAAATATATACCAACGCCTCTGAATTTGCTAATGATGCAGTAATAAGAAAACTTGCTAATGTTTCTGAAATTCACTTCGGACAGAAAACAGATAAGCCAAGCTTTACATTCCTGGTTGGAGCAACGGAAGTTTCAATTCCTTTAAGTGAAAACCTTGATTTAGGAGAAGAAAAAACTAAAACTGAAGAAGAATTGAAGTATCTGAAAGGATTCTTAATTTCAGTAGATAAAAAGCTTTCCAATGAAAAGTTTGTTGCTAATGCAAAACCTGAAGTTGTAGAGGTAGAGCGTAAGAAACAAAAAGATGCTCTTGATAAGATTGCAATCTTGGAAGAGAAGCTGAAAAGTTTGTAAATAAACATAAACCCAATTGGGTAGAGTAGTTGTTGGAATGTCAGGCTGAGCGGAGTCGAAGTCTTGGAATAAAATGAAACAGTATTTTGTATATATTTTAAAATGTTCTGACAACTCTTATTATACAGGAGTTACAAATGATATTGAAGTTAGGTTATCTCAACATCAGTCAGGTAAATTTCCTGAAAGTTATACATATAAAAGAAGACCGGTTGAACTAGTCTTCTTTTATGTATTTAATGACATAATTCAAGCAATTGCGTTTGAAAAACAAGTAAAAGGTTGGAGTAGAAAGAAAAAGGAAGCCATTATCAATGATAATTGGGATAAATTAAAAGAATTATCTGTTTGCCAAAATAAAAGTCATTCAGATAATTTTGAAAATAAAACCCCAAAAGGCTTCGACTCCGCTCAGCCTGACACTCATATTAAGTAATAGAATAAAATGACACATATAGAAAACATAAAAAAACTATTCTCGAGAGACTTTGTAGAAAGTCCGTTGTTAGAAAGTTTTGAAGTAGGGAAAATCTATCTTTCCAGTGGAAAATTAGTTGCCTGTGATCCTTTGATCACAAATGATATGCTCCCTTTTTCTACAGAATTTCCTAAAGGAGAATTTTCTGTTACCTTACATAAAGAAAGAGAAAGCAATTGTGTAGCGTATGCGGAAATTGTTTTCAATGCCAAAGAAATCGTAGATTGGAAGTTAGCAACTACCGCAGGACAGAATATCAAAGAGCTTGCTGAAGAAGAAGTTTTCGGTTATCCTGTAGAAAGTGGAATGGGATGCTTTATGGATGTTGATACACAACACAGTCTTAATGAGCTGGAGCAAAAACTTTATCATAATAAAGGAGGAGACTTTATGGGAATCTATGAAGAATTTTTCCATGAATATTTCTTTGATGAAAACGGAGCGATAGATCAATATGCATTTTTAAAACCGTCAGAATTACACCCTGGAACTATATTTGCTTTTGAGACAGGATACGGAGAAGGTTTTTATGCCAGCTATATCGCTTATGATAAGGATAAATCTCCTGTAAAGATAATTACTGAATTTATTGAAATTAGTTAAGTAAAATTAGTTATTTTTGAAAGTAGAATTTTTGTCTGTTATTAATTTTAAAACTAACATAAAACACAATGAATTTCTCATCAGAACAACCCAAAATTATTGTTGTAGGCAGTTCTTCAATAGATCTGGTTTTAGAAACCGAGAAGCTACCTTTACCTAATGAAACTGTATTAGCAGTGAATTCAGACAGCTATTTTGGAGGAAAAGGGGCTAATCAGGCAGTGGGTACAGCAAGACTTGGAGCGAGTGTTTACTTTGTAGGTTGTGTGGGAATGGATCCTTTGGGACAACAGATTATGAGAAATCTTGTGGGAGAAAACGTGAATGTAGGTTTTGTTCATGAAACAGATAAAGAATCTACAGGTACTGCTTATGTAACCACTTGTGGAGGAAATGCTGCTATTGTAGTAGTTCCTGCCGCAAATAAATATCTTAGCAAATCTCATATTGATGAAGCAGACCGTTATTTCCATACGGCAGATCTGGTGTTGGTGCAGCTTGAGGTTTCTATGGAAGTAGTAGAGTATACAGTGAAAAAAGCCAAAAAATACGGTAAAAAAGTAGGTTTGTATGCATCACCTGCAATGAGAGTCAGTGAAGAAATTATTGAAAACGTTGATTTTATTGTGGCAAAAAGCAGCGAACTGTATATTATTTTTGGTGAAGAGCAGAGAGAAGAAGTACTTAGAAAATATTTTAATAAGGTTTTCGTAAGAGATGATGCGAATTCAACCATTTATTTTGATGGTACAGAAATGAAATATTACAGAAACAATAACGAAAAGTCTGTATATAAAATGGGAATGGGAGACGCATTTACTTCAGGATTTGCCATTGCGCTTTGTCATGGAAACTCCGTGGAAGAATGTGTAAAGTTTGGAAATGAAGTTTCATCACGAGTTTCCAGAGGTAAAGGTTCTCAGACTGGGCTACCAAGAATTTCAGATTTTCTGTCTTAAAGCTATTTACGACATATCAAAAAATCAAAACTTAACATAAAAATATATTGAAAATGTCCACTTTTATAGTGGATTTTTTCTTTTTATCCTATGGAAAAACTAATATTGACTACAGAAGACCATGCCTCTCTCTCCGTTCATCTTTTTCGTCCTGAAAAAAATAATGGAAAACTATTGCTTATCAATTCTGCAACTGGTGTAAAACAACAGGTATACTTTTCTTTTGCCAAATACTTTTCCGAGCAGGGATTCACCGTAATCACTTATGACTATAGAGGAATAGGGCTTTCTAAACCTAAAGAAATGAAAGGATTTCACGGGTCTATGAGGATTTGGGGTTCACAGGATTTTAAAACTTTAACTCAATATATCAAAACCCACTTTTCAGAATATAGAAAGTTTTGTTTAGGGCATTCTGTAGGCGCATTGATCCTTGGTATGAATAAAGACTCGGAAATGTTTGAAGAGCTTGTATTCGTAGGAACTCAGAATGCTTTTGTTGGTAACTTGAGATTGAAAACTAAAATAGAAGCTTATCTGGGATTCGGAATTGTTCAGCCTTTAACTACTTCGTTATTAGGCTATTTTCCGGCAAATTGGTTTGGGCTTGGAGAAAGTCTTCCAAAAAATTGCGCATATGACTGGAGAACCTTAATTTTAAATAAGAAATCAACCAACCGATTGCTGGAGAAAATTGATGATTATTCTAAAAATTTAACGCAGAAAGTCTTTGTAATTCGAGCTGAAGATGATGTATGGCTTACGGAAAAAGGGGTATTAAGCTTATTGAATAATACATATCCTAACCTTAAACCTACCTACAGACTTGTAAAAACTTCCGAATCTGAGAAAAAAGAGATTGGACATGTCAACTTTTTTAGAAGCTACAATCATAAACTCTGGGATATTATTTTAAATGAACTGATAGATAAATGAAAAGTACGATTGAAAACACCGTAGAATTTGTAAAAGAAAAGTTAGAGGGAGCAGAAGCTGGACACGATTGGTTCCATATTGAAAGAGTCTGGAAACTGGCAAGAAAAATTGCAGAAACAGAAGATTGCGACCAGGAAGTGGTAGAATTATCAGCATTGTTGCATGATATTGCTGATCCTAAATTTCACAACGGAGATGAGACGATAGCTCCAAGAATATCAAGAGAGTTTTTAGAATCACAAAATGTTCCAAACGAAACCATTGAAAAAGTTTTGTTTGTCATTGAAAATATATCATTTAAAAACAGAGGAAATGCTCCGGTAAATCCATCTCTGGAATTGCAGATTGTACAGGATGCAGACCGTATTGATGCTATAGGAGCAATTGGAATTGCAAGAACTTTTAATTTTGGAGGATTTAAGAATAATCCAATGTACGATCCCGCAGTTCAGCCAAGTTTGAATATGTCTAAAGAAGAGTATAAAAAATCAAACGGAACAACGATCAATCATTTCTATGAGAAATTATTACTTCTAAAAGATCTGATGAATACTGAAAAAGGAAAAAAAATGGCCGAAGAAAGACATGATTATATGCTGAATTTCCTCGACCAGTTTTATAAAGAATGGAATGTAGATTAAAAAATATTATATCCAAAAATTAAGGAGAAAGATTTAATATCTGCATGTGGAAGATCCTTATCCAATATATTGCTGCGGGTATTAAATCTTGCTTCTAAACTATACTTACTGTTATAATTATACCCTACTCCGAAAGACGCGTTTCTGAAGCTTTGAGTAGATGCCAATTCTAACTTGTCAAATACAAACCCATCATAATCTACATCTATAGAAGAAGGAGAGCTCGTTTTTATAGTAAAGACATTGATGCTGGCATTTACAAATATCTTTGATTTATCATTGATATACATATAATGTCTTACTCCTAGAGGAATACTAATAGATGAATAACTATCCATTGTTATATTATATAGATTGTCATTAGTACGGATCGTTGCCTTTTTATTAGAATACTGAGAGAAGGTTGGCTCCAGAATAACAGACCATTTATTTCTGTTAAAAGGAAGGATCAGCTCTGCTTCAACACCAATTCTAAAATTAGTTTTTGATGATAAAAGTTCAGGAGAAGGATATGACTCTTCCAGTTTTAGAGGAGAGTAAAAGTTAACTCCAGGTCTTATATTAAGATTGAACTTCACTTCTTTTTTCTTAGTAGAAACTACTACATCAGACTGACTGTTTGAACTTCCTGTTGTTTTACTGTTATAATCATTGAAGATTTTTGTTAAGCTGGATGTAGAATATTGTGTCCTGTCTACTTTAGATAGTGTGCTTGTGTTATCTGCAAAAAGAGTTTTCAACTGATCTAAATACTCATCATTCGTTGCAACTAATGATTTATTACCATCCAATAAATATTTTTTATAGATCAAAGGTTGTATAACAGAGTCTGAAGCAGAATAAAAATATCTGGTAATATGACCTTTATAAGTGTATAGTTTTTTATTTCCAGAGGCAATTTCCTTTAAAAATACTGAGCTTTTAACAAGTTTAGGTTCTTTGCTGTGAGTAAGACTGGCAATATCATCGGAAGAATAATCAATGTCACCATTATAAGTAACATATTTTGAATCATTGTAAACACCGAACTCTTTAATATTAGAAGTTGTTCCAGTAGATTCCTGAGCGTTATCATTACTTTTATAGCTGAACGAATCCGGATTACTTACCCATCCTTTGTTTTTGATAAGTACTTCTGTTTTTACATTATCATTATTAATAATGTAGCCTTTTTCATATTTTACTTGAGCATACATAGAAGTTATGCTCAAAAAAGCAAATACTGAAAATACGTTTTTCATGGTTATTAAAATTTGACGGCAAATATAAATAAAATATAGATTAAGTATCTTTGTAAAATATGACACTGATTATTTTTATAATATTTCTAGCTTCAGTTTTGTCTTTAATGCTGTTTAAGGTCAAATCAGGAAGGATGGCAAAATGGGCAAGACTGTTTCGCATTGTGACAGTGGTTTCCTCAATCTCTGTTTTTACGTATTGGTTTATCAAAAAAAGTGCAGTAGCATTTGTAGATAATTCCGTAGGATTGCAGGTTGTTAATAAGCTTCCTCAGGCTTTGGATTTCTATCTTGTTAATGTCAATAAGATTGATAAGAATACCGTACTTGAGCCTAAACATATTGGTAAAATACGTCCTGAATATTACAGAATAGAATATCTGAAAATGGATAAGTCTGATGAATATTGGATTGTAGGGTATCTCGGAAAAAAGAATCTGGTATACTTTTCTCAGCATTCTGTTCCTAATAAGAATATAGATCAGATTGTGGAAGTACAGAATTATATTAATCAAAGTATGAAACTTTCGGAAGCAGCGAAGAAACAGGTAGACGCTTATAATTATGAAAACACTAAGCTTGGGATATGGATAACATTAGATTTCCTTCTTCTTTTTCTGAATCTGGTATTGCTTCTGAAGAAAAATAAATAGTAAACTTATATTTGCTCTCGCAGATTTTACTGATGGTAGATGATTGATTATTCTACTTTAATTGGTGAAATCTGCGAGAGTTTTTATTAAGGATAATCAAGGATCTGCATGATTCGTTCCTTGAATTCCTCAGGACAATTCTTTATGATCTTGTCTTTACTTTGATTGCTGATTTGTTGAGGTTCCAGCCATTCAGTCTTATTGGAGTTTAAACTGTGATTATCATATACTCTTTTTATGGTACGGTTCTCATAAAAAGTATATTCATCACCAAGCCAATTGCTCGCAATACTGATTTTGCAAATTTCCTTTTCCATGACGTTAATTTTTTTAAGTTCACCACATTCGTCAAAATATGGTATACCCTAATGTATATATTTTTCCAATAAGAAAAGGCGTTTATTACTAGCTGAGGGTTAAATTAAAATGAATCTATTTAATTTTTTTATTGTTGAATAATTATTGTTTTTTAAATAATATTTATCAATTTCTTTCTAAAAAAGAGTACCCGTACTTTCAGTTGCCATTTGAGGAATATGGATATCAGTTTTCCATTCCTCATTCATTTTTTTAATAAAATAAGCAGAGAGTAGAGGTGAAGCTTTTTCAACATTTTGATGAACGAAGAAATAAAGGTTTTGCAATCCATCCTTTTTCCACTGCGTAAGATGTTTCATCCAATCATCCAATCTGTCGTAGTCACTTTCCGCATTAGCTCCTACATAACGGATAAATGCATTAGGGGTTGTAAGACGCATATGAAGCATATCTCTTCTTCCGGCAGTATCTACGATAATATTCGTGATATTATTGGCTTCAAACAGCTCACAGGTTGTATTGAGAATATCTTCATTGGTAAACCATTCCGTATTTCTAAGCTCTATAGCAAGGGGAACTTCTTTAGGCCATTCTTTCACAAACTTTTCCAGCCTGTCATAATCTTTTGGTTTAAAATTATCGTGAAGCTGAAGAAAAGCCATTCCCAGTTTTTCATCAAAGTTCATTACAGCCGATGCAAAATGAGTGACAGGATCTGTAACATCAATTAATCTTCTGAAGTGTGATACTGTATTGGTGATCTTAGGGAAAAATTTAAAATCAGCAGGAGTTTTTTCCTTCCATGTTTTTACCTGATCCGGAGTTGGCATACCATAAAAAGTAGCATTAAGTTCAATAGAATTAAACTGAGTCGCATAATATGTCAGTTCGTCTTTCGTACCTTTCGGATAAAATCCCTTAAGATCCGTTTTATTCCACTTGGCACATCCGATAGAGATGTTTTCCAATCCTTTTTTATTAAGACTTAAAATTTCTTTGGTTTTTGAATGATCCTTTGGAAGTGTAAAATCTATTTTTGAAGGATCTTCTACTTGTCCGAATTTCATATCTGTAATTTTGTAGTGTTAAACAATCAACACAAATATAAACCAAAAAAATCATAGAAAGTTCTATGATTTTTGGTGAAAAGAGTTGTATTGAAAAGGATTATTTTTTAATGATTTTCTCTGTTGTTTCAATTTTCTCTGTTGTAATTTTCATAAAATAAAGAGCGCTTGGATAGCTTGAAAGATCAATTTTTACTGCGTTCTGATTGAAGTTCTGATTAAAAATAATTCTTTGCTGGCTATCAATAAGCTTAATGTTTTTTACAGGATATTCTGAGTTGATTTGTAAGATGTCTTTTACAGGATTAGGAAAGACTTTCATGTGAGCTACATTAATTTTGGGGTTTGCAGTTGACAATGTCGCTCCACAATTTGTTGTAAAGTTGATATCAGGATATGAAGTTTGAAAATCACTTAATTGCGCATCATCTACGCAAACAGATAGGTTAGAATTATAGTTCATGAATTCCCAAAAGTTTTCTATAGATCCGTTTCTCAGGTTAACGTAGTTTAAACTAGGCATATTTAAAAGAGCAATGGTTCCAAGTTGAGATGATGTGGAAAAATCAAGGTGGGTAATCTGTGGACAAATATTGAAATAAACGTTCTTTAAATTAATATTCCCAGAAGTATTGACTTGTGTAAGTAAAGGCAGAGCTGAAAGTGATAATGATTCCAAGTTTGAATTATTGGAAATATTGAGTGAAGTAAGAAGGTGATTGTAAGACAAAGTTAAGGATTGTAATGCCGAACAATCTTTCGTATCCAGCGTTGAAATTTTTGTTGAACTTACAGAGATCTCTTTGAATCCGGTACATTGCGTAAGATTAATTTCTTGTAAATTAGGGAACTTATCTGCTAAAGAAGTTCCTATTGTTAAATATCGTAGCCCTGGGCAGTTTTCCAAATCAAGCTTTCTTAAATCACTATTGTAATCAAATTGAAAACTAGTTAATGCTGTACAGTTTTTAGTGATAATATTCTGAAGATTATCTGCACCTGGTGTACCATCAGTGTAATGACGGTTGGCTCTTAAAGTATGCAGATGAGAAAGATTACTTACGTTTACAGTATTCATATAACCACAGCTATTCGTAATATCAATGTTTTCCAACGCCTGTGCTGCACTGAAATTCACATTGTTGGATATTTTTTGATTAAATGCCTTTAAAACTTTAAGCTTTGGAAGACCCGCAAGATTTAGTGATGTTACATTACCAAAATAAATACCGGATGTAGTATTGTATCCATATCTGTTATAAAATGAACAATCTAGTTCCTCAAGATTAATTAATCCTGCCGTACTGAAATCAATAGACGCAGCATTTAAACCCATTATTTTCTTTAAAGCTGAGCAGTCGTTAAGATTTACTGAAGAAAAATAAGCGCCATTTGTTTCATAATGATCCGTATTGGCAATGATCTCCTCCAAATTTGTACAATTATTGGCTATAAGTTCAATATTTTGTTCATTAACGCTGCTGTTTCCTAATACTGAAACCTTTGTTAAAGTAGTAAGATTAGGTACCGAAATTTTAGATAAAAACTTACAGGAATTAAACGTTAAAGTATTGACATTACTGTTTTGAATATATAGTTCTCTAAGTTCAGTATTATCAATAACTAAGTTGCTGTTAGTTAACTGAATATTTTTGATACTTAGACTATTTTCAGGCGAATACCATGGATTTCCTGAAGCCTGATAAGCAATTACATCGTTGATATTTTGAATTCCAGGACAGTTATCAAATGAAAGATTTATCGGAGCAGCAGTATATTGCCCTGATTGAGAGAAATCATAATAGAAAGGTCTTCCCTGTACTTTTTTTATTTTTCCATGATTGGTAAAGCTTATGTTCGCAGCTTTTGTATTCCAGAAATAAAGTTCTTCAAGATTGGAGAAAAGTAAAGCATCCGAAATACTATCCGGAAGGTGGCTGTCGTAATAAGCAGCATTGATATTTCCAGGGTCAGATCTGTTTCCATTGGGATCAATGTACATTTGATCGCTGATTTTGATATTCAATATTTTTACCAGCTGTGCCTCTGAAAGTTGAATCTCACCATCTCCGTTTTGATCTATAGCAATAGAATTTCCGTTAACATCTTTTACAATTTCATTGGCTGAATTTGAGCTTAAAAGAAGGGCTTTGAATTTCGAATCTGTAAAATTGAGATTCTGCGAGTAAGCTATGGATGCACAGCTTACAGATAGTGTAAGTAGAATTTTTTTCATGATTTTAGTTTTTCATTTATCGGATTTTAAATGAATATTTTTAGATTAATTTCCGATGTGGCAAAGATAGTGAATTTTTAAATTTTGGAACATTTAAAAGAATTTATATTGTTTTTTGTGTCAAATTGAGGTTAAATTCCATTTTTTATAGAAAAAATACCGAAATGACTTTATTATTTGTATTAAGTTTTTTTTAAGGAAATCTTAAACTTTGTGTTACATAATGTTAATTTTATGTTACCATACTTCATATTTAGTAGATATACTTTTACACCAAGTTTTTAGAAGAAAAAATATGAAGAAAAAAATAATCTGTGCTTTTGCTTTATTATCTTTTGGTTTTGCATTCTCACAGGAAACTAGTTCTAAAATTTTTGGAAGATTAAAAGGTATTTCTTCCGAAGTCACCGTAAAGGTAGTACATATTCCTACCAACAGTACCTTTGAAACCAAAACGAACAGCAAAGGACAATACAGTTTGGATAATCTTCAACCTGGAGGACCTTATAAAATTGAGATTTCCGACGGATCCCAGATTATTTATGAAAATCCAGCTCTGCAGCTTTCCTTAGGAAATAATGATTTGCCTGTAGTGGAAATAGGCAACAAAGAAAAGACCATTGATGAGGTTAAAATTACCTCAAAAAGGACTGCCGTAAAAAACGGAGTAGGAATCAGTCAGGCGCAAATTTCAGGATTGCCTAATATCAATCGTGGTATTCAGGATGTTACAAAACTTGTTCCTCAGAGTGCCAATAATTCATTCAACGGAACGAATTTCCGTTATAATAACGTTACCATTGATGGTTCTATTAATAATGATGCCATTGGTTTTAGTCCTTCATTAGGAGGGCAAACGGGAACTTCAGGAATGCCGGGAAGTAGCACGCGTTCCAACTCTATCAGTTTGGATGCTATTCAGGATGTGCAGGTGTATATTGCGCCTTATGATGTTAAATTGGGAAATTTCCTTGGTGGAAGTATCAATGCTGTTACCAGAAGTGGAAGTAATGAGGTTACCGGATCTCTTTATACCTACGGAAGAAATGCAGCGATTACAGGAAACAACAGGGTAGGAGATAATTCAAAAATGCCAAAGGATTTCTCTGACTTTATCTATGGAGGGCGAGTAGGACTACCAGTGGTGAGAGACAAAGTGTTCTTATTCACAAACCTTGAGTATACAAAAAGAACAGATCCTATTTTTTATAATGCCGGTGATCCAAATGCTTTGATTGATCAGACTGTTGCTCAACAGATTTCAGACTTTGTACAGAAGAAATATGGTTTCAACGTGGGTAGTTTTAATCAATACAATAACTTTTCTGAAAGTTCTAAACTTTTCAATAAGTTAGATTGGAAAATTAATGACCAACATACATTATCGATTAAAAATAATACGGTATTTTCACAAGCGTCCAATTTAGAGAGAGATGGTGCCAATTTCAGGTTCTCAAGCATGGATTTTGTTCAAAAGAATACCGCTTCTACTACAACCCTTGAGTTGAAAAGCCGTTTTAATGATAAATGGAACAATAATTTAGTCGTAGGATATTCTTCAATTCATGATTACAGAGATCCTACTTCTGCGAATGCTATGTTTCCACAGGTTGAAATTACCCATAACGGAGGAACTATTCTATTAGGAAATGACAGGGAGGCAACTGTTTTCAATATGAAACAGAAAACTTTTGAAATTACAGATAACCTTACTTATAAAACAGGACATCATACATTTTTATTAGGAACACACAATGAGCTGTATAATATCAATTACGGTTTTGTAAATGCCCTGAACGGAAGAATATCCTATAAAAGTTTAAATGATTTTTATAATGGAACTCCTGCAAGAATAAGAGGTACATATCCTTTTAACGGAGAGAGCAGACAAACTCTTTTTGACAATCCTTATGCTCAGTATAAGGTGAATCTTCTTTCATTATATCTTCAGGATGAAATTAATTGGGGTAGAGTAAGACTGTCACCGGGAATCAGAGTAGATTACACTGATTTACCAAACAAGCCGCAACTAAGCCCATTGGTGAACAGCTCACCTCAGGATCCTAATTATGGAAATACTTATAATTATACTCCATTGAGCCAACTTACCAATACTTATCTTAATAAACCGACATTATCTCCAAGACTTGGATTCACTATTGATGTTACAGAAGACAGATCTATGGTATTGAGAGGAGGTTCAGGAATCTTTGTAGGAAGAATTCCATTTGCATGGTTAGGATATGCCTATTATAATGACGGGGTAGGTTTCGGAAGCTATGATTATAATGCTCCAACTGCAGCTCAACTTGCGGCTAATGGAGATCCTTTGGTAGGTTCCAATTTCTCTAAATGGCAAAATTCTTCAAAAGTACAGGTGGATCTTATTGATAATAATTTCAAAATGCCACGAGTTTGGAGAAGTTCCCTGGCATTCGATTATACGCTTGCCGGATATAAACTTACATTGGAAGGTATTTATACTAAGGTTCTTTATGACCTGAAATTCCAACAGGTGAATAAAACGGATAATGTGACCTATTACAGCTATGATGTGAATCATGAAATGCCGATTTATACAACGAATATCAATAGTAAGTTTTCCAATGCATACCTTTTATCCAATACAAAAGAAGGATATCGTTACAACCTGACAGCTCAGATTTCAAAATCATATAGCTTCGGATTTAATTTCTTCGCTGCTTATACTTATGGAGATGCAAAAGATATTACAAACGGAATCCGAAATTCAATGGAAAGTAACTGGCAGATGAACCAGTCTCTGACACCTAATGATCCTCAATTAACAACTTCTAATTTCGCCATTAAAAATAGAATTGTTGCCAACCTTGGGTATGCTTTTAATATTTCCAATTCAAATAAACTGTATACCAATCTGTACTTCAATGCTCAATCAGGAAATCCATTTTCTTGGGGATTTGTAAACAGTACTATTGCTAATACAGGACAGGCTGCAGGTCTTGCTTATGTATTTAAAGATGCCGCCGAAGCTGCAAAATATATTGTGCCTATTAAAGATGGATCAGGAAATATTTTAGTAACGGCTCAGCAACAGATTGCAGATTATGAGAACTTTGTCAATAATAACGATTATCTGAAATCCAGAAGAGGTACGTTTACAGAAAGAAATGGAGATACAACTCCTTGGAATGTTCAGGCTGACATCAGAATCATGGACGAAATCAGATTGAGTGAAAAATCAAAGAGCAATATTCAGATTTCTTTGAGCATCATCAATTTTACCAATTTATTAAACAAAAACTGGGGTAAAGTATACTTTGTACCCAATACCTTTAATTCTACCGCAAGTGTAGGCTTAACGAAAGTAGGAAATGTAGCTGCGGGACAACCTGCTGCAGGAGACCCAATTTACAACTTTAAAACACCAGGGTTACCTTATACAATCGATCAGTTTGCTTCAAGATTTCAAGCACAGTTAGGAGTTAGATATAATTTTTAATTACTGCTTTATTTTACTTTTATACAATTCTTTCATAGGTTCGGATTTTCTTTCCGAACCTTTTTTTATGGATAATAAGTGAATGAATGATGTTAAATATTTATTCTTTTTTGTAAATAATCATCGGTGAATAACTATAGAAATTGATCAATCTATTTATAGTTATTGGTTTTTGTAATTCAATAGAAACGGGCTTTAGCCCGTTCTATAATCAAATTATATTTCCAACGGCTTTAGCCAAAACTTATAAAGCTAAAAAACGACAAAAGCACACCTTTCGGTATGCTTTTGTAAATATAGAGTGTTTATTACTTGATCTTATGCTTCACAGCTTGAACATGATACAAAGTTCACCATCATTTCTTTTGAAACAGAAGAACTTCTTTGATAGTAAAGAGTTTTCACTCCTTTTTTCCAAGCTTCAATGTATAGATAGTTTACATCTTTTACCGGCATTGTAGAAGGAATCTGAAGGTTCAGAGATTGAGCCTGATCAATATATTGCTGTCTCTGTGCTGCCTGCGAAATGATTTCCATAGGAGAGATTTCCTTAAACGTTTTGAATACCGCTTTTTCTTCAGGAGTAAGCTCATTCAGATGTTGTACAGAACCATGGTTCAACATGATAGTTCTCCATGTTTCCTCATTATCCAACCCTTTTTCTTTCAATAGTTTTGCCAGGTATTTGTTCTTACGCATAAAGTTTCCTTTAGCAAGACCTGCTTTATAATAGTTAGAAGAGAAAGGCTCAATTCCAGGAGAAGTTTGCCCTAAGATTGCAGAACTTGAAGTGGTAGGAGCAATAGCCATTGTAGTGGTATTTCTTAATCCGTATCCTTTCAATACTTCTGGTTCTCCGTAGATGTTGGCAAGTTCTCTTGAAGCCAGCTCTGCCTGCTCTTTGATATGTCTGAAAGCTCTTGCATTGAATTGAGTCGCCTCAAAGCTTTCAAAAGGAATCATATTTTTCTGTAGGTAAGAGTGGTATCCTAAAACACCTAGTCCAAGCGCTCTGTGACGCATTGCGAAGTTTCTTGCTCCCTGTAAGTAGTAGTTTCCTTCAGTTTTATCAATAAATTCTGATAATACTGCATCAAGGAAGTATACCGCTAATTTAACAGCATCTGTATCTTTCCACTCATCATATAGCTCAAGGTTCATAGAAGACAGACAGCAGATGAATGATTCTTCCATTGTAGAAGGAAGCATGATCTCAGAACAAAGGTTACTTGCGTTTACTGTCATTCCAAGGTCTTTGTATACCTGTGGTTTGTTTCTGTTTACGTTATCAGTGAAGAAAATATAAGGAAGACCTTTTTGCTGACGGCTTTCTAATACTCTTGCCCAAACTTTACGTTTGTCCATATCACCGTCGATCATATCCTGCATCCAGTAATCAGGTACACATACTCCAGTGAACAGGTTCTGAATCGGGCTACCAATATCTTTGATTGATAAGAATTCTTCAATATCTCCGTGGTCAATATCTAAATAAGCAGCAAACGCACCTCTTCTTACTCCTCCTTGAGAAACAACATCCATAGCTGTATCAAAAAGTTTCATGAATGAAACTGCTCCGGAAGATTTTCCGTTATCCGTTACAGCTGTACCTCTGTTTCTAAGCTCTCCGAAATACCCTGAAGTACCCCCTCCGATTTTTGTCTGCATGATGACTTCACCCATTTTATGAGTAATTCCCTCAATGCTGTCCGGAATGTGAGCATTAAAACAAGAGATTGGAAGACCTCTTTCAGTTCCCATATTAGCCCATACAGGAGAAGAGAAACTGATCCATCCTTTTGTGATCATTTCCTTGAAAGCCGGCTGAAGTTCAGGTTTGTATAACCTTTTTGCAGCAGCTGTGGTAATTCTGTCGATAGCTCCGTCTACCGTTTCACCTTTCAACAGATATCCTCTGTTCAGCATTTGCTCAGACTCTTCGTTGAGCCACCATATATTTGAATTTTGCTCTTCCATAGATGTTATATTTTCGAATTCCGGGATGAGATGATCACCCCGGAATTTTGTTTTTTATATTATTGGTTGTAAAATTTCGACTTTATGAGAGCCGTTCAGTCCACTTTCATCTCTCAATCTTTGAAATTCCTTAAAAGACGGAACATTCAAAACTTCATGCTGAACTTCTTCATTGATATAGTTTGAATAATGTACAAAAGTAACACCGTCTTCCTTTACATAGACCTTATATTCAAATGTTGTCTGATCCAGATTTTTGAAATCATTCAAAAACTTTTGAATATTTGCCTTATTTGCAGGAACAAATTCAGGATTTACGGTATAGCTTACAATTACATTAATCATATTTTATCTTTGTGTTATTAAAAGCTTAGTGTTCTTGAAAAATAATAAATTTATTCATCATACAAAAACGCTAATACGGTCTGCTTTGACGCTCGCTTCGCTCGCGCTTTTACAATTTATATTAGAATAAATCGTTTGCCGTAATACTCTTATCGTGTTTCGTGTAATCTACAGGTCTTTTTGCAAAGAAATCATCCAGAGAATTTGCGAAAACTTCCTCTTCGAACCATACCATTGGTCTGTATTGTTCCGGAGTGATGTTGTATCTTGTTTTCATATTGATTTTCTTCAAACTGTCGTCTACACGATATTTCATGAAGTTCAATAAGTCTTCTTTAGATACATTGTCGATTTCTCCAAGTTCAAAGATCCAGCTAAGGATATCACCTTCTCTTGCAATAGACTCATCCACAAGGGTGTAGATATCTTCAATATCGCTGTCCGTTAATAGATCAGGTTGTTCCTCACGGATTTTGTTGATTAAGTAGATTCCTGCATTAGCGTGAATTTGCTCATCTACAGAAGTCCATGCGATAATGTTAGAAACATTTTTCATGAATCCTTTGAATCTTGTAAAAGAAAGGATAATGGCAAACTGAGAGAAAAGAGAAACGTTTTCTACTAAGATACTGAATAGTAATAATGCAGAAACGTATTCTTTAGGTGTAGCAGAGTTGGCATGTTTTAAGGCATTTCCAAGGAACTCAATTCTACCTTTTACAGCAGGAATTTCAATTACGTTAAGGAACTCGTCATTATATCCTAATACCTCCAATAAACGGGAATATGCTTCAGAATGACGGAACTCACATTCTGCAAAAGTAGATCCTAATCCATTGAATTCCGGTTTCGGAAGGTGGTTGTATAAATTCCCCCAGAATGTCTTTACAGACACCTCGATCTGTGCAATGGCTAAAAGCGCATTTTTCACAGCATGCTTTTCATGTGGTTCCAACTGCGAATGAAAATCTTGTACATCTGCAGTAAAGTCCACTTCCGAATGTACCCAGAACGATTTGTTGATCGCTTCCACGAATTGAAGGACCTCCGGGTATTCAAATGGCTTATAACTTACTCTCTTATCAAAAATTCCCATATTAAAATATCTTTATAATTAAATAATTCAGATCTATGTGGATAACGTTCAGAAAATGTATAACTTTTTGTTTTTGTGATGGTTGTGAATTTAAGTTATTCACATTCTAAGTTTGTGCTTCTGATCAGAATCTAAATACAAAGTTCGAAAAAAAGAACTGATTTTGAAAGAGGTAAATACTAATAGGCTGACTTTTAGCTGTAAAAGTTTTCCACATTTACATGAAACGGGCACGAATAATAGGCTAGACAGCTTTCTTGGGGATAAATACATGGAAAACTTAAGTTACCGTTAAACAAAAAATGATAAAATGCTTTAAATAAAGGATAAAGTCGTTAAACAAAAAAATATTTGAATAAATTTTCATTCTTGTAACAATTTGAAAATATCATCTACTTATTGGGTATAAAACATAGATCACTTAATGTTAGTAATTCAGGATTTACATAAATCATACGATACAGGAAAAAGCAAACTTCATGTTCTGAAGGGAATCAATCTGAATATCTCAGAAGGCGAGTTTGTATCTATTATGGGAAGTTCCGGTTCCGGAAAGTCTACGCTTCTTAATATCATTGGGATTTTGGATGAAAAAGATTCAGGAACCTATGAATTAGATGGTGTTCCGATAGAGCACTTATCCGAGGTGAAAGCTGCGGAGTACAGAAGTAAATTTTTAGGATTTATTTTTCAGTCCTTTAACCTTATCAATTATAAAACGGCTTTAGAAAATGTAGCGCTTCCTTTATATTATCAAAATGTACCAAGGAAAGAACGTAACCAGAAAGCAATGGAGTATCTGGAAAAAGTAGGTCTTGCACAATGGGCAAATCACCTTCCCAGTGAACTTTCAGGGGGACAGAAACAACGAGTTGCTATTGCCAGAGCTTTGATTACAGATCCAAAAGTTGTACTGGCAGATGAGCCTACCGGAGCATTGGATTCAAAAACGACACACGATATTATGAAGCTTCTTCAGGATATAAACAATGAAGGAAAAACAATCATCGTTGTAACCCACGAACCGGATGTTGCTGCACAGACAAAACGAAACGTTGTTTTGAAGGACGGAATCATTGAAAGTGATGAGTTTATTAAGCAGATTGTGCTTTAAACAATTTGAAAATTTGAAAATGAGATAATTTGAAAATTAAATGATTTTAATTTTTCAATCTTTTAATACTAATAAAAATGTTTGACCTAGATCGTTGGCAGGAAATATTCAGTTCTATCCGTAGTAATGTGCTTCGGACGGTGCTTTCAGGGTTTACGGTGGCTTTGGGCTTATTTATATTCATTGTTCTTTTTGGAATAGGAAAGGGGCTTCAGAATGCTTTTTCGGAAGGATTTTCAGGAGATGCTAAAAACCTGATTACAATTTCTACAGGGAAAACCACTTTAGCTTATAAAGGTTTGCAGTCTGAACGTACCGTAACCATGAATAATGATGATTATGATTTTTTGATCAATGCAGAAAAGAAAAACGTTGGAGCAGCCAGCCCAAGATATAATGCCAGTCTGATGGTAAAATACGGTAAAGAAAGTGGAATCTATCAGGTGCATGGAGCAGAACCGGGCGAACAGATCATTGAAAACAGAAAAATGATCGATGGGCGATACATTACTCCCAGAGATCTTGAAGGAAAACAGAACGTTGCCGTAATCGGAAGAATGGTTCAAAGAGATTTGATTAAAAACGGGAGCCCGGTTGGGAAAGAATTGGATATCAACGGAACCATGTTTAAAATCGTAGGGGTATTCTCGGATGATGGCGGAGACTGGGATGAAAGACACATTACCGTTCCGATCACAACTTTGCAGCAAATGAAGAAAGGTTCTGATACGGTAAATATTGCTTACATCACATACAGCGATAAAATGACCCCTCAGGAAGCTATTAAATATGGTGATGAGCTGAAAGATAAATTAAAATCAAGAAAAAGCGTTTCTCCTGACGATGAAAACGGTGTTCGTGTTTGGAATAACGCCAAAAACATGAACGATACTTTTACCTTCATGGCAGTTCTTACAGCTATTGTTGGTTTTATCGGGATGGGAACATTGCTGGCAGGTATTATCGGGATCAGTAACATCATGGTGTATATCGTAAAAGAAAGAACCAAAGAAATAGGAGTGCGAAAAGCCATTGGAGCAAAACCAAGAGGAATTGTAGCGCTTATTGTTCAGGAAAGTGTTGTGATTACTGTGATCTCCGGTATTGTAGGAATTGCAGTCGGTGTTTTGACATTAAGCATGATTGGTGACAGCCTTGAAGAGTTTTTCATTAAAAGTCCGAGTGTAGGATGGGGAGAGATCTTTATGGCATTTATAGCACTGGTTTTCTCTGGGTTTATAGCAGGATTTGTGCCTGCTTACAGAGCTTCAAAGATCAAACCTATTGAAGCATTGAGAACAGAGTAACGTATATCATTTATAACTAATAATTCAGAAAGGTGAATATTATATTTAAAAAAGATACCTGGCAGGAGATTTATTATTCTTTGAGAAATAATAAGCTTCGTACATTTCTTACCATGATTGGAGTGGGATGGGGAATGTTCCTGTATGTGAGCCTTCTTGGGGCAGCAAAAGGTATGGAGAATGGTTTTGATAAATTATTTTCCGGGTTTGCTACCAATTCCATTTTCCTGTGGGCACAGAAAACCTCTATTCCTTACGAAGGGTTTCCAAAAGGAAGAGAAGTTCACCTGAACCTTTCCGATATGGAAATGCTGAAAAGAAAAGTAACACAGGTAGATTATATATCGCCTCAGAATGCCAGAGGAAGCTTTACGGGAACTCCTGGAGAATCTATGTCCAGAAACGGTAAAAGTGCTACCTATTCTCTTACGGGAGATTATTCGGTGGGGAATAAAATTTCAGAAAAGAAACTTATTTTCGGACGATATATCAATGATGCAGACGTTTCTGGTAACAAAAATGTGGTAGTCATCGGAGAAGAGATTTATAAGAACTTTTTTGATTCCAAGAAAAAAGAAAACCCAATAGGACAATCTATCAACATCAAAGGATTGTTTTTTAATGTAATCGGAGTATTCAGAGTAAAAAAAGGAGGCGGTTTTGAGAATGATCAGACGGCTTTTATTCCACTCTCTACGTATACGAAAATGTATAATGCAGGAGATCAGATTGATATGTTTGCGATTGTAAGTAAGCCAAATGCGAATGTGAACTCAGTGGAAGAAGATGTAAAACAGGTTTTAAAGGCTAAAAATAAAGTTTCACCTGAAGATACCAACGCATTCGGTAGTTTCAACCTTGGAAAAGAATTTAAAAAACTGACAGGTTTTCTTACCGGAATGCAGCTTCTGACCATTATTGTAGGGACGTTAACCATCCTAGCCGGAGTAATTGCGATCTCTAACATTTTGTTGATCACCGTAAAAGAAAGAACCAAAGAAATTGGGATCAGAAGAGCATTGGGAGCAAAACCTGCTGAAGTAAGAAATCAGATTCTTCTGGAAAGTGTTGTTATCACACTCTCCTCAGGATTGTTAGGATTTATGTTCGGGATTTTTGTGCTGATGATCCTAAATGCCGTCACCCAAGGACAGGATTCTTTCCCTTTCTATAATCCGACGGTAAACTATGGAAACGTATTTGCCGCAATGGCAGTAATGGTAATATTGGGGCTGATTATCGGAATGATTCCTGCGCAGAGAGCTGTAAAGATTAGACCGATCGAAGCTTTGAGAACAGAATAATAATTTGAAAATGATATAATTTGAAAATTTGAAAATTGAAAATGATCCGTAATCATATGGTGTTAATCTTTTAATTTTTAAATCTTTCAATCTTTTAATTTAAAAAAATAAACTAGACATATGAAAAAGAAATTCACTTGGAAAAAAGCCATTTATATTGTGTTGGGGCTTTTATTTGCAGTGGCATTGTTCTCAGGGATTGGTTATCTTGTGAAGTCAAATTCAAAAGAAGGCGAATCCTTCCTTACCCGTAAACCAAACATTCAGAATATGGATGATAAGGTAATGGCTACCGGAAAAATTGTTCCCAAAGAAGAAATTGAAATTAAACCCAATATTGCAGGGATTATTGATAAGATCTTAGTAAAGGAGGGTGATAAGGTAGAAGTAGGTCAATTGATTGCTACCTTAAAAATTGTACCAAGTATCTCCGAAGTAAATGCTGCTCAGCAGGAAGTTCAGAATGCTCAGATTCAGATCAGCAATGCTCAGATGAATGTGGGGAACATGCAGAAACAATTTGAAATGCAGGATAAACTGTACAAGCAAGGCGTTGCTTCTAAACAAGAGTTCCTGAACGCTCAGCAACAATTGTATTCACAACAGCAGACCCTTAAAAATTCACAACAACAATTGAATACTGCCCAGAAAAGATTACAGATCGCAAAAACAGGTGCTACTCCTGAATTACAGGGACAAGGGCTGGCAACTACACAAATCCGTTCAAAAGTAGCAGGTACTGTTCTTGAAGTTCCTGTAAAAGTAGGAAGTCAGGTAATTGAAGCGAATAACTTCAACGCCGGAACTACGATTTGTTCCATCGCAGACTTAAACTCTTTGATCTTCAAAGGAGAAATTGATGAAGCACAAGCAGGAAAGCTAAGCGAAGGAATGGATATGAATATCGTAATCGGTGCATTGCAAAATAAGACTTTCCCTGGAAAACTTACAATGATTGCTCCGAAAGGAAAAGATAACGCAGGTACTATCAAGTTTCCGGTAGAAGGAAATGTAGAAAACCCTAATAACGAATATATCAGAGCTGGTTTCTCTGCTAATGGTGAGATTGTATTAAGCTCTCAGAAAAACGCTTTATTGCTGGATGAATCTTTAGTTCAGTATGAGAAGAAACAAGGTAAAGATGTTCCTTTCGTAGAAGTGAAGCAAAAAGACGGTAAGTTTAAAAAAGTATACTTAAAGCTTGGTGCTAGTGACGGAATCAATGTTCAGATTCTTCCAGGATCCGATATTACAAAAGATTCAGAAGTGAAAGTTTGGAACCCATCAGATAAAGATAAAGAAGAACTAAAAGAAAAATCAAAGTCGAAATAATAAACTGACATTATAAATTGGTAAGTCCCGGAGAATTTTCTTCGGGATTTTTTTTTTGTGAATAAAATTTAGCTTGATCATCAAATTAAATTTAAAATGTAATAAAAAGACAGTTAGAAATGTTTTAATTTTAGTTTTAAAATATAGCCATGAAGAAAAGTTACCTGATTTTATTTCTGCTTGTTATTGTAAAATTTATTCTTCAATACACGCTGATAAGTCCTGAATATGAATTGCAGCGGGATGAATACTTACATTTGGATCAGGGAAATCATCTTGCCTGGGGATATCTTTCAGTTCCTCCAGTAAGCTCATGGATTTCATGGCTGATAAAGATATTGGGTGGTTCTGTATTTTGGATTAAATTTTTTCCGGCTTTATTCGGAGCATTTACGATGATCGTTGTCTGGAAAGCTATCGAAGAATTGAAAGGCGGTCTTTTTGCTTTTCTTCTGGCATCCTTAGGATTACTGTTTTCTTCATTGCTTCGCTTGAATATGTTATATCAGCCCAACTCACTAGACGTTCTGTTATGGACTTCTTTTTTCTATATTCTGATAAAATATATCAATACTGAAAAAGTAAGTTGGCTTTATTGGGGCGGAGCTATCTTTGGGATTGGAATATTGAATAAATATAATATTGCTTTTCTTGTATTAGGATTTATTCCTGCACTTTTATTAACAAAACAAAGACGAATTTTTGCAAATCCTCATACGTATGGAGCAGCGCTTTTAGCTTTAATAATTATTTTTCCCAACCTTATCTGGCAGTATAATAATGGATTTCCTGTAGTTCATCACATGAAAGAGCTTTCTGAATACCAGCTAGTAAATGTCAATAGATTTGACTTCTTGAAATCACAATTACTATTCTTTATCGGAGTTATTTTTGTTATCCTGTTTGGCTTTTATGCATTGCTGTTTTATAAGGCTTTTGAGAAAATTAGATTTTTCTTCTGGGGATATGTTTTCACCATGTCATTGTTTATGTTCTTTAAGGCAAAAGACTATTATGCAATAGGTCTTTATCCTATTTATATAGGATTCGGAGCGGTTTATCTGGAGAGTGTTTTAAATAGTGGATGGAAAAGATTTCTCAAACCTGTTTGTCTTTTGCATCCTGTCGTTTTGTTTTTACCTATATATAACTTAGCATTCCCCAATAAAGCCCCTGGATTTATAGTTGAAAATCCAGACTCTTATAAAAGATTTGGACTCTTGCGTTGGGAAGATGGTAAAGATCACCCTTTACCTCAGGATTTTGCAGATATGCTAGGTTGGAAAGAATTAGCCCAGAAAGTAGATAAAGAATATTCACGATTGTCAAAATCAGGAAATACCCTCGTGCTTTGTGATAATTACGGACAGGCGGGAGCGATTAATTTTTATTCAACAAAAGGAGTAAAAGCCGTTTCATTCAATGCAGATTATATCAATTGGATGGATTTAAATAAGAACTATAAAAATCTAATTAGAGTTAAAGATAACTCGGAAAATGAACTTGAGGAAACAGGTGCTTTTTTTAAACACTCTGTAATAGCTGATTCTGTGACAAACCCATATGCAAGAGGAAGAGGAACTGTCATTTTTAGTTTTGAAGATGCGAAAATTGACATACGAAAGAGAATTCAGAATGAGATTAATGAAGTGAAAGACCGATGGAGTAAGTAAAGTTTTAATAAATTAAACCCGTTGTGCGTTTTAAATTATGCTTGACTTTAGATTGTTGATTTTTTTGTTTAATAGTTTTTATTAACAAATTGAACAATTGTAAGAGCTGTAATCTTTGCTAAAACTCTTGTTTTGAATCCTTCAAATGTTTTTACATAATTCCTTCTTATCATAAATTGGTCACATAGCTGAGAGAATAAAGTTTCAATTCTTTTTCTGTGCTTTTTAAACAAGCAAAACTGTGGTTTGTAGTCTTTTTGGTTGATTCTTTTCGGAGTTCCCAAGGTAATATTAGCATAATTAAACAAATTTACCTGTGCCCCTGATGAGAGCCTTTATCACCAAGCAAGATACAATCAGACGCTGTGATGCGCAAAAACCTCTGTTTGGATAACAATACTGTTCATCTTTACATATTTTAGAGCGTGCGCTTAAAAATAATTCCTATTTTTACAATTAATCTTTAACCAAAAATGGTCAATCTATTTTGGGATATGACACAAAAATAGAAATGAAAATAAAAAAAATATTATTTAGCATATTAACCGCTCTTGTTTTAATGATATCAATATTCCTTTATGTGAATAAGGATAAATTTGTCTATGTAGGTTCAGTAGATATTATTGAAGTCGATTGCAGCAAAAAACATCAAATCTTGAGCGAAGTTTTAGAAAGTGACCAAAAGATTAGAAAATCAAACGATCTCATCAAATATGCTAAAGAAGACCATAGGAATCAAGAATTAGTGATTAGCATTATTGAAAAGTGTGGTATGCCAACATTAAAGGAAGTAGGTCAAAAACAAATGGATGCAATCTGGTTGGGACTGCAACATAGTACTAAAGAAATCAGAAAAAAGTATTTTCCACAAATAGAGAAAGCGGTTGAAAATGGAGACTTATCTAAACAACAATATGCATTGATGAAAGATAGGATTTTAATGGACGAAGGAAACCCCCAAATATATGGTTCACAAATAGAAAATGGTAAATTGTATAAATTAGAGAATCCTGAAACTGTGAACGAAAGAAGGAAAGAAATGGGAATGGAACCAATAGAGGATTATTTAAAGAATTTCAATATTCAGTTCAATCCGAATTAACAACACAACATGTAATTCAAATATAATTTTCACTTTCTGCGATTGTAAACACTCCGCTCTATCTTCTCGCTTATAAGACCAGAAAGTTGGCGGAACAGATGATTTTCGCTGTCAATCCCCATATATTCGGCAGTCAAGACGAGGCTTACAACCTCTAAATCCTTCATTTTGGGAATACGTCTCTGGTAAGATAAAAGTGTTTCATCTGAAATTTCCCGTAAAACCTCCAAAATTCTTTCGTAATTTGCAATTAAGTTGTTCATTGTAAATGTTTTGTGTTAAAAACAATTTGCTGAATTTCAATCGAATGAACAACTTATTTCTTTACATTCATAATACACAACGGGTTAAATTAAAATAATACATAAAATTTATTGCAACTTAATTGCGTTAGTTGAGTTTTGTTTTACCTTTGTAGGTATAAAATTTAATCTCAACCGAAACATGGAAAATAAAAATTTTGATGTTATTATCATAGGTGGAAGCTACGCAGGTTTATCAGCAGGAATGGCATTGGGTAGATCCCTCAGAAATATCTTAATTATTGATAACGGAAAACCTTGCAACAGGCAGACTCCTCATTCGCATAATTTTGTAACGCATGACGGGAAAACTCCAAAAGAAATTAGTGAGTTGGCTAAAAAAGATGTGGAAAAATATCAAACAGTTCAATTTTATGAAGGAACAGTTGTTTCTGTAATAAAAAATATTGAGAGTTTTGAAGTTGAAATATCCAATAGAGAAAAATTCCAGGCACGAAAAGTAATTTTTGCTTCCGGAGTGAAAGATATCATGCCGGATATTCCTGGATTTGCAGAATGTTGGGGAATTTCTGTATTACATTGTCCTTATTGCCATGGATATGAAGTGAAAAATGAAGTAACAGGAATTTTGGCTGACGGCGATATGGCATACGAATTTTCAAAATTGATTTTTAATATGACCAAAAGCTTAACCTTATTTACCAATGGGAAAACTAAACTGAACGGTGAACAAATTGAAAAACTGAAGCATAATAATATTAATCTTAATGAAGCTGAAATTGAAAAAATAGAACATGAAAATGGACAGATTCAACAGATTATTTTTAAAAACGGAAATGCTGTTTCTTTAAAAGCATTATATGCCAAAGTTCCTTTTGAGCAAAACATCAATATTTCAGAAAACTTAGGTTGCGAACTAACAGAACAGGGATATATCAAAGTTGATTTTATGCAAAAAACAACCGTTCCCGGAATTTTTGCCTGTGGTGATAATATAACTATGATGAGGTCTGTAGCAAACGCTATTGCACAAGGTAACTTTACAGGTGCAATGGTTAATAAGGAACTTTCCGAAGAAGATTTCTAAAACAAAACATTGATGAAAAATTCAGAATAAATTGAGAAATTAATTTGAATTAATTCTTTTTTTGCTTTAAAAATCATCTTTTTCAATGCTAAAATCTCAACGAAAATTCCGTACATTTGGGGTGGAAAATTTCAAAAACTAAAAGTAAAATGGATATTATTTTCGACCTGATTGAAAAGGAAAGACAAAGACAAACTCATGGATTAGAACTTATTGCATCAGAAAATTTTGTTTCTGAAAATGTAATGAAAGCAATGGGTAGTGTACTGACAAATAAATATGCTGAAGGATATCCCGGGAAAAGATATTACGGAGGATGTGAAGTCGTAGATGAGGTTGAAACATTGGCGATCAACAGAGCAAAAGAACTTTTCGGAGTAGACTATGTGAACGTACAGCCACATTCCGGTTCTCAGGCGAACGCAGCCATTTATCTTGCAGTTTTGAAACCTGGAGATAAAATTATGGGGATGGACCTTTCAATGGGAGGACACCTTACTCACGGTTCTGCAGTTAACTTTTCAGGAATTCAATATGAAGTGGTTTCTTACGGAGTAGAAAGAGAAACTGGTCTTATTGATTACAATCAGATGAGAGAAGTTGCTTTAAGAGAAAGACCGAAAATGATGATTGCTGGTTTCTCTGCTTATTCAAGAGACCTTGACTATGCTAAATACAGAGAGATTGCAGATGAAATCGGAGCTACACTTTGGGCAGATATCGCACACCCGGCAGGTTTAGTAGCAAAAGGATTATTAAACTCTCCATTTGAGCACTGCCACGTAGTAACTACTACTACTCACAAGACTTTAAGAGGTCCTAGAGGTGGTATGATCATGATGGGGAAAGACTTTGAAAATACTTATGGTCACAAAACTCCAAAAGGAGAAACTAAAATGATGAGCCAGGTATTGGATGGTGCTGTATTCCCAGGAATTCAGGGTGGACCACTAGAACATGTGATCGCTGGTAAAGCAGTTGCTTTCGGTGAAGCTTTAGACGGGCAGTTTGAAACTTATGCAAAACAGGTTAAAGCTAATGCTCAGGCATTATCAAAAGCGATGATCGATAGAGGATTTGATATTGTGAGCGGTGGCACAGATAATCACCTAATGCTTGTAGATCTTAGAAATAAAGGAGTAAACGGTAAGGAAACTGAAAAAGCACTAGTACTTGCTGATATTACTTGTAATAAAAACATGGTTCCTTTCGATGATAAATCTCCGTTCACTACATCTGGTATCAGATTAGGAACTGCGGCAATTACAACAAGAGGACTTAAAGAAAATGATATGGATACTATCGCAGAATTAATCTCTGAAGTTGTAGATAATATCAAAAACGAAGAAGTTCTTACATCTGTAAGAAAGAAAGTTAATGAATTAATGGAAGGAAAAGCATTATTCAACTACTAATAATAGAATATAATATCATATAAAGAATGGGCGGTAAGCTCATTCTTTTTTTATCCATATGGAAAAGAAGTCTTTTACTTTTGAAGAAATTAAATTGAAACTGGTTAACTATTGTGTGTACCAAGATCGTTGTCATGCAGAGGTAGAACAGAAAATGAAAGAGTTTTTGTTGATTGATGAAGCAAAAGAAGAAATCATTCTTTATCTGATGAAAGAAAACTACCTTAATGAAGAAAGGTTTACAAGAAGCTACATCAGAGGAAAGTTTTACATCAAACATTGGGGACGAAATAAGATTAAAATGAATCTTAAGCAGAAACAGATCTCTGAAAAACTCATGAATATGTGTTTTGATGAAATATATGAAGAGGATTATTTTAAGACAATTCAGAGAATTTACGAAGATTATTCGTCCAAACAAAAAGGATTACAGGAATATCAACGAAAATCAAAGACAATAAAATATTTGATGAGCAGAGGCTTTGAATATGAGAAAATAAATGATATTTTTGACTGATTAAAAAACAAACACAAAAAGCTTGCAAGGGGAAAAGATCTGGCTATCACCTCCACACCTGGGAGGAAGTGAATTGAAATATATACAAGATGCATTTGATACCAACTGGATCTCTCAATATGGTTCAAATATAGATGCATTTGAAAAAACTATTGAAGATTATCTTGGGTATGATTCATTTGTAACAGCTCTGTCTTCCGGCACTGCAGCAATACATATTGCCTTGAGATTGTTGGATGTTAAAGAAGGAGATTTTGTTTTATGCCAATCTTTCACTTTTGTCGCTTCTGCTAACCCTGTCCTTTATCAAAATGCTATTCCTGTTTTTATAGACAGTGAAGCTTCTACCTGGAATATGTGTCCTAATGCTTTAGAGGATGCCATTAAATATTGTTTGCAACAAGGTAAAAAACCGAAAGCTATTATTGCAGTATCTCTCTACGGAATGCCATTTATGGTGGATGAGATTACAGAAATAGCCAAAAAATATGAAATTCCTATCATTGAAGATAGTGCGGAAGCTTTAGGCAGTAAGTATAAAGATAGACCCTGTGGAACTTTTGGTGATTTGTCAATTATAAGTTTTAACGGGAATAAAATTATTACAACTTCTGGAGGAGGAATACTTATCTCGAGAAATCAACAGCTTACAGATAAGGCACTTTATCTTGCAACGCAGGCAAAAGAAAATAGAGACTATTATAGTCATTCAGAAGTAGGATATAATTACAGAATGAGTAATATTTCCGCGGGAATTGGTCGTGGGCAGATGGAAGTTTTGGAAGATAGGATATTAAAAAGGAGAGAAAATCATAGTTTTTATAATGAAATTTTTAAAAATTATGATGAAATTGATCTTTTTGCAGAACCCAATGATGACTTCTATTCCAATTACTGGCTGAATACAATTACAATTGAAGAAAATAATTACCAGATTACAAAAGAAAAACTCAAAAAAATATTTATTGAAAATAATATAGAAACCAGATATTTATGGAAGCCAATGCATCTGCAGACTTTGTTTGGTGGATATAAATTTTTTGGTAATAATCTTTGTGGTATACTTTTTGACAAGGGTTTATGTTTACCATCAGGCACTAATCTGACTGATGAAAGCAAAAGTAAAATAAGAGATTTATTGACAGATATCAGAGTCTAGATTTATTTTATTTAGATTTAGCAGTTTGATGAAATTTTATTTTAATTTTGCAGGAATGCCTAAGATTAATGATTAACTTAATAAAGGTTTTGTACCGTACTAATAATATATGAACACAAATAAAGACAATGTATAATTCTTTCAGAAAAAAAATATTCGGAGGAGATAATGTTGTCAATCTCTCAGATGTCAGGTATCTTCCTAGGTGGATTATACTAATAATAGATATTATTATTCTTGTAGTATCTTTATTTCTTTCTACATATATAATAGAGAAAATTACTCAAAGAGAATTTGTTTATCATAGTGATAAAAGCGTTGTTTTTGCTTTTATTATATTGATAAACACAGTTTTTATGTATGTTTTTAAGACCTATGCTGGGATTATCAGACATTCTACTTTTATAGATCTTTTTAAACTTTTTGTATCATGTTTTTGTACAATGTTTGTCGTTGCTACAATTAATGTGGCGTATTTTTGGATTACAGGTGGAAAGTTTATTTTAACACCTTACCTTGTTCTGTACTTTGTTATATCCTTTATGGGGTTATTTCTTTTCAGGCTTTATGTTAAAGAATTTTTTCATATCGTAAGAGAATACAGAAGAAGTGCTTTGAAAAAAAGAATCTTAGTATTAGGGATTGATGAACAGTCCATAGCAATTGCACGAGCCATTTTAGATAACCCTAATCTTCCTTATCATGTAGTAGGCTTTTTGACTCAAAGATCAGATTCAAAAAGAGCATCACTTCTAGGCAAGCCAATTTATACAAAAGAAAGAATTGAACAAAATACAAAAGAGGACCTTGTCATTGATGGGGTAATTATCGTAAAGGAAATGATGTCCAAAAATGAAATGAATTCTTGGGTAAATCTATTTCTTGAAAAAGACCTAAATGTTTTTAAAGCCCCTTCGGTACGAAAGTTAAGAGATAGTGATTTAGGAGGTTCCATTAGAAACCTTCAAATTGAAGACCTTCTTAACAGAAAACCTATTAAGATTGAGAACGAAGAGGTAAAGAGCAGGCATTATGGTAAGAATGTATTAGTTACAGGGGGGGCAGGATCTATTGGTAGTGAAATTATAAGACAAGTTGCTCAGTTTACACCATCTTTAATTGTTGTTTTAGATCAAGCTGAGACACCTTTATATGATATTGAGCTTGAAATGAAGGAAAAGTTTCCTCATATCAGATTTAAATTTGTATTAGCAGATGTTTCCAATATTCATAGAGTAGAACCATTATTTCAGGCTTACAACTTCTCCATGGTATATCATGCAGCAGCTTATAAGCACGTTCCTCTTGTAGAAGATAATCCAAATGAAGCAATTCGCGTAAATGTTTTAGGATCAAAGAATATTGCTGTTTTATCCAGTCGTTACAAGGTAAACAGATTTGTAATGATTTCAACAGATAAAGCGGTAAATCCTACTAATGTAATGGGAGCATCCAAAAGAGCAGCTGAATTATTTGTTCAGTCTTTACAACATGCTGAAGGAAACACAACAAAATTTATTACAACAAGATTTGGAAATGTATTAGGATCAAATGGGTCTGTTATTCCTCATTTTAAAAAACAAATTGAAGCAGGAGGACCGGTTACGATTACCCATCCTGATATTGTAAGATATTTTATGACTATTCCTGAAGCATGTGAATTGGTTCTTCAGGCTGGAACTATGGGGCAGGGAGGTGAGATCTTTGTTTTCGATATGGGTGAACCAGTGAAAATTCTTGATCTTGCAAGAAGGATGATCAAATTGTCAGGTTTTGAACCTAATATTGATATCAAAATTATTTATACAGGGTTAAGACCCGGAGAAAAATTATACGAGGAGTTGTTAAGTGATAATGCAAAAACTCTTCCAACACATAATGAAAAAATTATGATTTCTAAAGATCCTACGATGTCGTTTTCGGAAATAGAACGTCTGGTGAATCATATAACAGAAGCTTCTATAATGCAGGAAAAAGTAGAAGTTGTTAAGATTCTAAAACTGATTGTACCAGAATTCATAAGTAATAATTCGATCTACGAGGTTTTGGATAAATAGGAAAAAATATAAATGTATATTTGTACAATTTTAAAATATGAAAAGTAGAATATTAGGACTGTTTTCTATACTCTTATTAGTATCATGTAAGGTTAAAGATAATGCTCAGAATGATTTAAATTATATGCAGAATATAGAACAAGTGGCTATTGAATCATCTGCGAAAAATTCTGGAAATACCATTCAAGCAGGAGATCAGCTGGTTATCATGATTACTGCTAAAGATATGGATGTAGTAAAGCCGTTTAATCAGAATTATTCTTCCTCTGAAATGATTCAAACCAATACCTATGCAGGGGGGAATACACCTAATCAAGGAATGACAACAATATCGGGACCTACTTATATTGTAGATAATAATGGTAATATAGACTTTCCAATAATTGGTACAATTACTACAAAAGATAAAACTCTGATTGATGTAAAAAATGAATTAAGAGAAAAAGTAAGTCAATATGTTATTAACCCTACTATAAGTGTTAGACTTACAAATTTTAAAGTTACAGTACTTGGGGAAGTTAACAGACAAGGAGATTATACGGTTGCTAATGGACAGGCGACTATTCTGAATGCACTGGGGCTTGCTGGTGATTTAACCGGGTATGGAAAAAGGTCAGACGTATTGGTAATAAGGACTGAAAATGGAACAGTTACTCATGGCAGAATTAATTTACAGGATGGTAATTTAATTAATTCTCCGTTTTTTAACTTAAAACAGGGTGATGCTATCATTGTTCAGTCAACTAAAGCAAAAGAAATTGCATCAAGACAGAACCCTAATACTGGTCTTTACCTGACTGCTATTTCTATCGGTGTTACAGCTATTGCTGTTGTTATAGGTTTATTTAAAAAATAAAAGTAAAGTAATTAAATTACCAAAAATATAAGTGTTAATTTAATTTTTTGAAAGAATCACAAAAGAATGAAATCATATAATATAGCCATTATCGGACAAGGATATGTAGGATTACCTTTGTCTTTGGAGTTTGCTCATCATTACCCAGTTTGGGGGTTTGATATTAATAAAGAAAGAATTAATGAACTTAATAATGGTCATGATACAACATTAGAAGCGGATATAGATAAACTTAAATTTTGTTTAAACCGTTATAATGAATCAGAAGGAACCATTGGCTATATAGGATCAAATAATATTCATGAAATTACCGGATGCAATGTTTTTATTGTAACGGTACCTACACCTATTGATAAATATAATGCTCCAGACTTGAATCCATTGCTTACTGCTTCAAAGATGTTGGGAGGAATTCTTAAGAAAGGAGATATTGTTATATTTGAATCTACTGTTTTTCCTGGTTGTACAGAAGAAGAATGTGTTCCGATTTTGGAAAAATATTCCGGATTAAAGTTTAACGAAGATTTTTTTGTAGGATATTCTCCTGAAAGAATCAATCCCGGGGATAAAATCAATACCTTAACAAGCGTAATGAAAGTCACATCCGGGTCAACTGCCGAAATAGCGCAGGAAATTGACGATCTATATAAAAAAATTATTACAGCAGGTACTCATAAAGCGCCAAGTATTAGAGTAGCAGAGGCTTCAAAAGCAATTGAAAATGCTCAAAGAGATGTAAATATTTCTTTTGTGAATGAGCTGGCATTAATATTTGATAGAATGGGAATCGATACTAATGATGTTTTAGAAGCTGCAGGTACAAAATATAATTTTCTTAAATATAAGCCAGGTCTTGTTGGTGGACATTGTATATCTGTAGATCCATATTATCTTGCACATAAAGCTGAGCAATTGGGATATCACCCGGATGTTATTCTATCTGGTCGAAGAGTAAATGACTCAATTGCAAAGTTCATAGCTTCTAAAGTGGTTAAGTTATTGATTGCAAAAAGTAATATTATTAAAGACTCTCAGTCTTTAATTTTAGGGGTGACCTTTAAAGAAAATTGCCCCGACGTTAGAAATACCAAAGTAATTGATATCTATAACGAATTAAAAGACTATGGAATTGGAGTGGATATATTTGACCCTTGGGCTGATAAACAAGAGGTTCAACAAGAATATGGTGTTTCTATTCTTGATCAACTTCCGAAAGATAAAAAATATGATTCTATTATCATTGCCGTCTCTCATAAAGAGTTTTTGAGCTTAGATTTTGAAAAACTTAGAAAGAAAGATAGTGTTATTTTTGATACTAAAGCTTGTATTGATAGAAGTTTAGTTGATGCAAGACTATAATTTAAATAATAAAACTAATCAATTTTTGTTGTTATAATTAATAACAAAGCAATTTGTAAAATTTAAAACTAAATAATGGATAATCCAGTTATTGAAGACTCAGAGAAAAATATTAATATTCAGGAATTAATCAAACCTTATATAAGAAACTGGATATGGTTTGTTATTATCCCTATACTATCATTAATTATCAGTTATTTTTATTTAAAACTAGCTACACCAGTATTTAGTATCCAATCATCTGTACTTATCAAAGATGCTAAAAAAGCTCCTTCTGGGGGCGGAGATTTCGGTGTATTGCAAGATTTATCGGTTCTGGGAGGAATGGGAACCAATAGTATAGAAAATGAAATTGAAATTTTTAAATCAAAAAAATTGATGCACGAAGTTGTAAAACAATTAAGATTACAAACTTCAGTTTATACCAAATATGGTTTAAAAGAAAAAGAACTCTATAAAAATACATCTCCTATTACAATTGAAGTTGTTAATGAAAAACCTTTTACAAAAGGGCCTAAAAAGCCAATTTTAATAAAAATATCTGGTGATAATATTACCTTATCAAGTGACGAATTACCTGAAGTTAAAACTAAGTTTAACAAACTTATTAATCTTCCTTATGCTAACATTCTTATTCTAAAAAATACCCAATTTAATAAAATAGAGGCTGGTGAAATGGGCGATGTGTACATCTCTTATGCAACTGTTGATGGTGCCGTAGATAATTTACAAAAAATATTAAATGTTGCTTTAGTAAATAAAGATGCAACAGTAATAGGGTTATCTTTGAATTATGCAAATGTATCTAAAGCTAAAGATATAGTAAACAAATTAGTTGAAGCATATAACAACGAAGCAATTTCAGATAAAAATTCAGAATCTAAAAAAACAAAAGATTTTATAGATGACAGGATTAATATTATTTCTAATGAATTAGGACAGGTAGAAAATGAAAAAGAAAGGTTCAAATCTAATAATCAAATTACAGATTTAGGAACAGAAGCTAAAATTAATCTAGAGGTTTCTGCAGAAGCAAGAGCAAAACAAATTGATTTGGAATCTCAGCTTGAATTGACAAATGCCTTGATCGATTTTATGAGTAAGCAAAGTAACAGCCAGGTTTTACCTACTAATGTTGGCTTAAACAATACTACAGCAGCTACAAATATTTCTGCTTATAATCAATTAGTATTGGAAAGAAATCGATTATTAGAAAATGCAACGCCTCAAAACCCATTAATAATAGATCTTAATAAACAGATTTCTTCTTTAAAAGGTTCTGTAATGGAAAGTCTTATTAAAAATAGAACTGGAATTCAACTGGCTAAAAATCAATATGAAGGAGAACAGAATAAAATCAGTTCAAAAATTACTAAGATTCCTGCACAGGAAAAAATGTTTAGAAGTATTGAGAGACAGCAGCAAATAAAAGAAAATTTATACTTACTTCTATTACAAAAAAGAGAAGAAACTGCAATTTCTTTAGCTGTAACGGCTAGCAAAGCAAGAATAGTTGATTATGCTTATGCTTCGCCTAAGCCTGTTGCACCCAAAAAGATACTTATACTTTTGGGAGCGTTAGTTTGTGGTTTTGCTATTCCTTTTTTAATTGTTTATGTTAAAGATCTTCTTAACAATAAAGTAAAATCAAGAAGTGATCTTGAGAAACTTTCTCATGGTAAATCGGTAATTGGTGAAATTCCAGGCTTATTAAGAGGTCAGGATGAATTGGTAAAACTTAATGATCTTTCTCCTTTAGCAGAAGCATTTAGAATTCTTATCACAAATATGAATTTTATGATTCCTAAAAAGAAAGATGCTAAAATTATCTTCGTTACGTCAACGGTAAAAGGTGAAGGTAAAACTTTTGTTTCTGTAAACCTTGCACTTACTTTGGCTACTCCAAACAAAAAAGTTATTATTATTGGCTCGGATATCAGAAACCCACAGCTTCAGAGATACAATCCGGCTAGAAAAGGATTATTAGGTCTTACAGAATATTTGTATAATGAAAAGATAACGAATAAAGAGATTGTACATGTTTCGACATTTAATCCTTATCTAGACGTTATCTATTCAGGAAGTATTCCTCCAAATCCTACAGAGCTTCTTACAAATGGTCGTTATCAAAACTTAATTGAAGAACTGAAAGATAAATACGATTATATTATTTTAGATACAGCACCTTTAATGTTAGTTACAGACACGTTCCTTATTGCTGATATGGCTGATGTTACGTTATATGTAACAAGGTCTCAATATACAGAAAATGCATTAATTGATTTTGCTAATAAGAGTATCAGTAGTCAGAAAATCAAAAATGTTGGTTTCATTTTAAATGATGTAGATAAAGATTATTTTGGATACGGTAATAAATATGGTTATGGGTACCACGCTGAAGAACAAAACTGGTTTACAAAACTTAAAAATAGATTTTAATTATGGATAAACCACTTCTTATTACATTACCTAAAATTGTTGACCCTCGGGGAAATCTATCTTTTTTTGAGCATCCTAATCAATTACCTTTTGAAATAGAAAGAACTTACTGGATTTATGATGTGCCAGGAGGAGAAGTAAGAGGCAGCCATGCATTTAAAGAACAACAGGAATTTATTATTGCTCTTTCTGGAAGCTTTGATATAGTATTGAACGATGGTATAAAAGAAGAGAGATTTTCTTTAAATAGATCTTATTATGGTCTATATATCCCCAAAATGTATTGGCGAAGATTAGAAAACTTTTCTACCAATTCATTAGCTCTTATAGTATCAGATAAATCTTATAATAGCGAAGATTATATTAGAGATTTTGAAGAATTTAAAACGTTAGTCAATGAAAAATAATATTTCAGTATTTGATTGTAGTGTAATTGATTTGGGAAAAATCAATTTTGCAGAAGGAAATCTTACTGTAGTTGAGAACAATTCTTCATTTCCTTTTAATGTAAAGCGAGTGTTCTATCTTTATGATATAGCTGGTGGTGAAAGCCGCGGAGCCCATGCCCATAAAGAATGTCATCAATTTCTCATTGCAGCGAGCGGAAGTTTTGAAGTTGAATTGGATGATGGTACTTATAAAAGACAGGTTTTTCTAAATAATCCAAATATGGGACTACATATTCCTCCAGGTATATGGGCTTCAGAGGTTAATTTTTCCTCTGGTGCTATTTGTTTAGTCTTAGCGTCCCATACTTATAATGAAAAAGACTATATCAGAGACTATAATAATTTCTTAGAATTTTTGAAATAATGAAACAATTAGTTAGAAATGTTAAAATTATTGGAACTGGATCTTATGTGCCAGAAACAATATATACGAATGAGTATTTAGAAACTATTTTACATACAAATGCTGATTGGATATTTGAAAATTTAGGCATTAAGGAAAGGAGAATAGCAGATGATACCGAAGCTACCAGTGATTTAGCATGGAAGGCAGGTGAAAGAGCAATTAGTAATGCTGGGTTGACTAAAGATGATATAGATTTAATCATTGTAGCAACTGCCACTCCGGATCGTTTAGCTCCTTCAACGGCATGTATCGTTCAGGATAAATTACAAGCTTATAATGCTGCTGCATTTGATATTTCAGCAGTTTGTAGTGGTTTCCTATTTGGTATGTCGGTTGCTTCACAATATGTGGCAAGCGGGGTTTATGATAATGTTCTCATCATTGGTGCAGATACATTTTCTAAGATTACAGATTGGACAAGGAGAGATGCTGTCTTTTTTGGCGATGGAGCAGGAGCAGCTGTTATTTCTCATTGTAAGGATGATGGTGGGTTTTTAGCTTATCGTCTTTACTCTGATGGCAGAGGTAAAGAAAATTTTACAATTCCAGGAGGTGGGTCAGAGTTTCCTGCAACTTCAGAAACATTGGATGAAAAGAAACATTTCTTTCAAATGAATGGAAGTGCTGTTTATGAAACAGCAACAAAAGTGCTTCCAAAAGCTATTATGCAGGTTTTAGAAGATACAGGGCTCTCAATTGATGACATAGATTTAATGGTACCACATCAACCAAGCATAAAAATTTTACAAAAAACAGCTGAAATAATTGGATTACCTTTTGAAAAAGTAATGACAAATATGGATAAATATGCTAATACTTCAGGTGGAACTCTACCTATTTTATTAGACGAACTACATAGAGCAGGAAAGATAAAAAAAGGAAATATTATTCTTTTTGCTGCTGTAGGTAGTGGCTGGACTTATGGAGCATCTATTATCAGATGGATGTAGTTTTAGTAATAAAAATATATACACAATTATGATTATAATTATTGGAGCATCAAAAGGAATAGGTAAATTCCTATACGAAAAATATAAATCTTTAGGTGTTAAAGTTTTAGGCACTTATAACAGTACTTCCACTTCTGCCGATGAACTTTCTAAAGTAGATGTTACAGATTACCAAGAGGTTTCAAATTGGATTGAAAGTAATACTGAGTCATTAGAAAATATTACTCTAATCAATTGCGCAGGAATTACTTATAATGCATTTGCACATAAATCAGATCCTGATGCATGGAAACAAGTGATTGATGTAAATCTAGTAGGCTCGTTCAATTGTATAAGAGCAGTATTACCAATAATGCGTTCTCAGAAATTTGGTAGAATTATTAATTTTTCCTCTGTTGTTGCCTCTAAAGGTACTCCTGGAATAAGTGCTTATGCAGCATCTAAATCAGCATTATGGGGAATGTCTAAATCGTTAGCTCAAGAGAATGCAGGACTGAATATAACGATTAATAATATTAATTTGGGGTATAGTGAACTAGGAATGATCAATCAGGTACCACAAGAATTTCTTGAAAATCTAGTTAAGCAGATACCAGCTAAAAAATTATGTGAACCTATTGATATTTTTAAAACAGTAGATTATCTAATCAATTGTGAGTATATCAATGGTTCATCAATTGACCTAAATGGAGCATTAATATGATTAAAGAAATAATAGAAAGACAGATAGAGTTTCGAAAGAATGAACTATTGCATTATTCACCCACAAGTTTTTTTAGAAATACTATTGAGAAATCATTTGAATATTTCGTTAAAAATGACATTCTTTTGAAAATGAATGAAGGTAAGCTATATAGTGTGGATGTAGAAGGCCATACTTATAATTTCTTCTATGAATTTTTAGAATGGGACAGTGATTTTTTTAAAATGCCTACTCTTAAGCTTACGTATATCCTTTTCAATGAAACTAATTATGATAATTTATTGAAAGCTATTTTAGCTTTTAAAGAAAATGTTGTAAAAGATAATTACATTTTTATTGAAATTCCTTCTGAAGATATTTTTGTTATTCAGGCTCTTAATGAGAATATGTTTAGGCTTGTAGAAACAAGAATGACATATTATTTAGAACTCAATAAATTTGAAAATAATAGATATGCTGTTAGAGAAGCTCAAGAATCTGATATTACAAATTTGAAAAGAGTTTCCTCTGAAATGGTTAATCCTTTTGACAGATTTCATGCAGATGTTTGCCTAGATCCTGTCATTGCAGATAGTTTTCTGGGAGTATTTGCAGAAGAATCAGTGAAAGGTTTTGCAGATTATGTGATGGTTCCTAATGAAGAAGGTGTACCTGCAGATTCATTTTTAACAGCAAAGTATTATAAGAATTGGTGGGATCATATTGATACTAAAGTTTCTAAAATGGTACTAAGTGCTGTATCATCCAAAACCAATCAAGGATGGTATGTTAAGTTGATTTCGGAAATGGCTTATCACTTAAGAGAACAAGGAGCAGAATTTGCTCTTATGCATCCCGCATCTACAAATAAGGCAGTAATTCACTCTTATGAAAAACTAGGATGTAAATTAGGTAAAGTTTCACATATTTTAACATACAAACAAAGATGATTAAGTTTTTAGATTTACAAAAAATCAACCTGGCTTATCAGCAGGAGATTGAAGATAGAATTGTTAAAACCTTCCGCTCAGGATGGTACCTGTTAGGAGAGGAAGTGAAAATCTTTGAGGAGAAATTAGCTCAATATATTGGATCAAAACATGCTATTGGAGTAGCCAATGGATTAGATGCTTTACGTTTGATTCTCAGAGCATATATTGAATTAGGAATCATGAAGAAGGGAGATGAGATTATAGTTCCTTCGAATACTTACATAGCTTCTATTCTTGCTGTTTCAGATAACGGGCTAGTTCCTGTATTAGTAGAACCGGAAATCAATACATATAATATTGATATTTCTAAAATCGAAGAAAAAATCACGCCTAAAACCAAAGGAATTCTTATAGTTCACCTTCAGGGAAGAGTTGTTTTTTCTGATAATCTTAAAAAAATTGCCGAAAAGCATCACCTTAAAATTATAGAAGATAATGCTCAGGCAATTGGTGCAGAATGGAATGGAATAAAAGCTGGTAATCTTGGAGATGCTGCAGGTTTTAGTTTTTATCCAGGGAAAAATTTGGGTGCTTTAGGTGATGCTGGAGCAGTGACGACCAATGATGATGAGTTAGCAAAAGCTATAAGAGCACTTGCTAATTATGGTTCAAATCAAAAGTATGTTAATATCTATCAAGGTTTAAATTCTAGACTGGACGAAATTCAAGCAGCTGTATTAGACGTCAAACTGAAGTATATTGACAATGAAAATAATATAAGAAGAGAAGTTGCTAAAAAAATGATAGAAGGAATTAAAAATCCAGCTATTATACTTCCAGAATATCCTGCAGATGAAAAAGAGCATGTATGGCATGTTTTTGTAATCAGAACAGAGAAAAGAGATGAACTTCAGACTTATCTTACAGAAAGCGGAGTACAAACAATTATTCACTATCCTATCCCACCACATAAGCAAAAAGCATATGAAGAATGGAATGATTTATCATTTCCAATCAGTGAGAAAATTCATAATGAGGTTTTAAGTTTGCCAATTAGTCCGGTAATGAGTGAAGAAGAAATAACCAAAGTAATTGACAAATTAAATAATTATGTTTAAAGCTAAGGTCGTTTTTATTTATTTGAAACTCATTAAATATCATCACTATTTTTATTATTTTGTTACCAGAAACTTGTTCAGATTAGGAAAAATAAAATTCTCAGAAACTCCATCTCTAGGACAATTATTATTGGTTAGAGGAGAAGGAAAAATTACTGTAGGTAAAAATTGTTTATTTGGAATAAAAAGAGGAGGATATAATTATAAGGGGGTAATAGAGTTTCAGCCCAGAGAAAAAAACTCCCAGATTATAATTGAGGATGATGTTCAGACTAATAATAATCTATTTATTTGTGCGGCTAATAAAATTGTCATATCGTCTAAGACACTTATAGGGCAAAATGTTACAATTATGGATTTTGAAGCTCATGGAATTGACCCATCTAAAAGAAGTGAAATAGGAAAGATAGGTGAAATATTTATTGGAAGGAATGTTTGGATAGGAAATGATGTTGTTATTCTTAAGAATAGTTCTATTGGTGACAATTCAATAGTTGCGGTGGGATCAGTTGTTTCAGGGAAATTTCCAGCTAATGTAATTATAGGTGGAGTACCAGCTAAAATAATAAGAGAGATTACAAATTAATATCACTCTAAAATACTAAATTTTAATGTTCAAAATATTTTCCTTTACTGGTCTTTCTACTCTCATAAAAATAATTACTGGTTATATAAGTGTAAAAATAGTAGCATCTATTATTGGCCCTAGTGGTGTAGCGTTAATAGGACAGCTACAAAATGTTACCAGCATATTTACAACCTTTGGAGCAGGAGGTATTAATAATGGGGTAATAAAGTATGTTTCAGAGTTTAAAAATGAAGAAACTATTTTAAAAAAATTCTTATATGTTGGTTTTAAAATCACTTTTGTATTATCCTTATTTTTGGGATTACTAATTATTGTATTTTGTTCTTACCTCAGTAAAATTATTTTATTAGATCCTAAGTATTATTATGTTTTTATATTTTTAGGAATAAGTTTATTACCTCTATCTCTAAACAATTATTTTTTATCAATTTTAAATGGATTTAAAGAATTTAAAAAATTTGTAATTATAAATATTATTACAAGTATTTTAGGCCTTTTATTTACCGTTTTTTTAGTTGTGAAATTTCAACTCAAAGGAGCTCTTATTGCAAATGTAACTTATCAGAGTATTATCCTGTTTGTAACTATTTTTTTTATTAGAAAATATTTTTGGTTTAGTAAAGAATTTTTTTTAGGTAAATGGGATAAGTTAACTATTAAAAAATACTCTTCATATTCTTTAATGGCTTTAATATCAGTTGTTACTGTACCTGTTACTCAAATGCTTGTTAGAGGCTATATTATAAACAAATATTCAATACAACAAGCGGGGTTTTGGGAGGGAATTAATAGAATATCAGGACTTTATTTATTGTTTGTTACAACATCTGTGGGAGTATATTATCTTCCCAAATTATCAGAAATAAAAGTAGATTCACTTTTAAGGAAAGAAATTTTTAAAACATATAAAATAATTACTCCGATAATATTTGTATGCTTAGTATTGATTTATTTATTTAGAGAATTAATAGTTAATATTTTGTTTACAAAAGAATTTTATCCTATGAAGGACCTTTTCTTTTGGCAACTTTTAGGAGACTTTTTTAAAATAATGAGTTGGTTGCTTGGATTTTTAATGATAGCCAAATCAATGACTAAAATGTATATTATTACAGAAACAGTTTTCGCTATTTTATTAATTTTAATCTCTTATTATTTTATCAATTTAAATGGGGTTATAGGTGCTACACAATCGTATTGTCTTATTTATTTTATGCACTTAATAACAATGATTTGTATTTTTAAAAATTTAATTTTTTCAAAAAATTAATTTCGTATGAAAATAATTATTCCACTTGTAGGTTCTTTTGGAAAATCAGGGGGCTTTCGGGTTTTATCAAAATTGTCAAACTATTGGATTGAAGAAGGGCATGACGTCATTTTCTTATCTTATGTTAATGGTGATCTCCCTTATTTTCCTACTAAAGCAAAACTATTATATTATGATAACAAAGGAAATGTAGTAGAACATCAAAATAATGATTCTGCCGTATTAACCTTTGGGATGTTTAGACTTCGAAAATTTCTAAGAAAAGCACTAGATACTTTAGAAGCAGATGTAGTTCTTGCCAATCATTCTTTCAGTGCTTTACCTGTAAAGAATTCTAAAATTAAAGCAAAGAAGTGTTACTATGTACAAGCATATGAACCAGAATTTTATGGAGAAAAAGGGTTAAAGAACTATATTTTAAGAAGAATAAGCAAAAATTCCTATACGCTAGGCTTGGATATTATAGTTAATGCTTTGATGTACCAAAATTATAAAGAGTTGAAAACGGACAAAGTGGTTTTTCCTGGATTAGATTTGAATACTTTTAAGCCATTATCATTATCTAAAAATGGTAATAAAATAATTTTAGGAACAATCGGTAGATCAGAAATCCATAAAGGGACTATTTATATATTAGAAGCATTCAAACTATTAAGGAAAGAACTTGGAACAAAAATTGAATTGCATATTGCTTTTGGAGAAAAAGATTTAGAAAATTTTGAAGGAATAAAAGTAGTTACTCCAGATGGAGATCATAAATTAGCCGAATATTATAATTCTTTAGATGCTTATATTTGTGGAGGTATATTACAAATGGAAGCAATTCATTATCCTGTAATAGAATCTATGGCTTGCGGTGTGCCGGTGATTACTACCGGTTATTACCCGGCTAGTCTGGATAATGCTTTTATGGTCCCTATAAAAAATAGTGAAGCTATTAAAGATGCAGTTATGGAATTTATTGATAATCCTATTTTAGCTGAATTAAAGAAAAATAGAGCTTTTACTAATATAGAGCAATTTGATTGGAAGCTTATATCCCAAAAAATGCTAACCTATTTTTCACAATAGATTATTTATATAGATTAATAGTCATTTAAATGTTAAACTTATTTCTTTTATTATTTATTATTAATGTTTTAATTTCTTGTTTGCCAATAAGGTATCCAATCGTTAAAAAGTATATTTATATCTTACAGACTATAGGTCTTATTTTGTTTGCTACTTTTAGAGGAGTTGATTTTGATAGAGATCAGCCTTTATATCTTTATTCTTTTAATAATGCCAAAAGTCTTGAAAATCTAGAATATACATTCACTATAATTGTCAATACTATAAAAATATTTTCAGGAAATTTTGTTTGGTTATTATTCATATATGCATTAATTGGAGTTTATCTGAAATTAATGGCGATTAGAAAGATGACAGATTTTTTTTTCCTGTCGATAGTAATTTATATATGTAATACATACATTTTACAAGATCTTACTCAGATTAGAGCCGCAATTTGTTCGGCATTTTTATTGTTGTCTCTAATTCCATTGTATGATAGGAATATGAAACTTTTCTATCTATTTGCGATTTTGGCTGTTTCTTTTCATTTTTCGGGGATACCTATTTTATTCTTATACTTTTTAGATCCTAAAAAAATTAATACCAAAGTATGGAAACTTCTGTTACCATTGTCTTATATTTTATTATTTATAGGATTTACCCCTTTAGGACTTGCAAAAATTTTTAGCTTAGAATTAATACAAAAAAAACTTGAAGTTTACTTTAATGCAGGAAAAGAGGTTGGTAGTGAGAAAGTAAATGTATTTAATACTTTAGTTATATTTCGTTTTATATTTACTTATATCCTTTTATTTAATATTGAGAAAATATATGAAAAAAATAAATATGCTATTATATTACTTAAAGTTTACATAATATCTCAAATACTTCTTGTTCAACTCTCCGAAGTTACCACATTAGCAATGAGGTTTAATGAGCTTTTCGGAGTTGTTGAAATGGTTGTAATCCCATTTGTACTATATTCATATGTAAAAAAAGACATGACCTTTGTACTATTGAAATTTAGCATCTATCTATTCGCATTTATGCTTCTTTTTTTCCATTTTAGAGCTGAAACCTTATTAATATTCAAAAAATGATAAATATAAATGATATACAATTTGTAATTGTTCTTTACAATGAAACTCTCAATAACAGTGAAAGTTTTCAGACCGTTACAAAATCTTTAAACACTTTAAATATAACTGAAAAAGCATCTCTATTTGTGTATGACAACAGTCCAATACCTCAGAAACTAGAGGAATACGAACAATGGTCTACAGAATATATTAATGATCCTAAAAATTCAGGCTTAAGTAAGGCTTATAATTGTGCTGCAGAGTATGCGTCTCAAAATAATAAAAAATGGTTATTTCTATTAGATCAGGATACTGAATTTCCGGAAAATGCTTTAGAATTATATTTACGTGCAATGAATAAGTATGAATCTATTTATATGTTTGTACCGGTTCTTAATATTGAAAATGGGAAGATAATGTCTCCTTTTATAAGTAAACATAAATGGGGCAGGTTTGCAAAGACAATCGATCCAGGAATACACTACTTTAATAAAACATCACCTGTAAATAGCGGATTATGTGTTCGCTTAGATAAGTTTGATGAAGTGGGAGGATACAATGAAAATGTAAAGGTGGATGGAGCCGATTTTCAATTTATAGAACGTTATAAACGTAAATTCTCATCATACTATGTTTTGGATGTTCAGGGATTTCAAAACTTTTCTTTATTTGAATCGGATATCAATAAAGTTATCAAAAGATATAAAATATTTCTTGCAGATGTAAAAAGATTTGAAACTCATGAAACAACAGATATATTTTTCTACCATCTTCTTGCACTGAAAAGAACAACAAGATTATTTTTAGATACAAAGAAAATTATATTTTTTAAAATATTTTTCAGTAATTATATTTTTAATAGAAAATGAATAAACATAAGATAAAATTCTTTTTATTGATAGTGTTAGAACTATTTCTTTTTCCAATTATTTATATTAGAGAGTTATATAAGAATCTCAATAGCTCAAAAGAGAAATTGAATATTCTAAAGAAGAGAAAAGAGATAGAGGAAAAAAAAATATATATAAATATACATGAATGGGGAGGGTATGGACTAAAAAGAAGTAAATCTATTCATGAAAAAATCCCGACTTTTGAATGTGGTCTATATTATCAATTAGAAAGATTTAAAAAACAAAAAGTAGATGGGTTCAAAAAGTATGTAAATGTTACTATGTCTGAGGAAGAAAAGTATAAGGAGTTTGATTTTGTACATTCTAATACAGATAATGTTGATTTTGTAAGTAACTTTGGAATGGACTTTTCAGGATATTCGTTTTTTTTTAATAAAATTGAAAATGAAAAAAATGCTTATTTGATTTTGACGAATACTTCTGTGAATTCAATTTCTCCAGAAGATTTTCTGGAAGATTATATAAATTATATGGAAGATAATAAGGATGTGGCTATTTTAGGAATATCTTATTCGACAAGGATGGGACAATCATTAATTAGAAATAATTTTATCCCGCATCTTCAAAGCTTTTTTTATTTAACCACAATTGATGTATTAAAAGAAATTGTTAATTTTAACAATGGTAAATTTCCTGGAGAAGATACAGCAGATAAATTATTATTGATTAGAGAAGGAGAGATTAAAATGTCTGTATTAGCACATAACCTGGGATACAATCTTGCCGTTGTAACTGAAGAAGGAAAAATATTCAAATTTGGTAAAAATAGTAGAAAAGATAACGGTTATAATAGATGGGATTTACCTAAAGGAGATATGCGTCAATTTGTTAAAAAACCTAATAAAATTAATAAAATACTTAAATAATGGAATTAACCAGGAAAAATATAGCGGATTTAATACTTGAAAAATTATCTGCTAATAAAAATATTTATAGAGAAGAATTTTTACAATCAGGGAGAATTAATTCATGTGTAATTGATGACTTGCTTCCTCAGGATATAGCTATGAAAATTTACAGTAAGTTTCCTAGTCCTGAAGAAATGAAAACATACAAATCTCTTAGAGAAAATAAAAGAATTGCTGCTCAAATGGATTTATATGATTCATTATTAGAAGAAATTGTTTTTGCATTTCAAGATGAGAGAATTGTTAAAATAGTAGAGGAAATTACAAGCTTAGAAGAAATGTTGCCAGATAGTAATCTTTATGCTGGAGGTATTAGTTTAATGGCAACAGGGAACTTTTTGAACCCGCACTTAGACAATTCTCATGATAATGGTAAAGAGAATTATAGGGTTCTTAATTTATTATACTATGTAACACCTGAATGGAAGGAAGAATTTGGAGGTAATCTTGAGTTATGGGATAATGGAATGAATTCCAAGCAAAGGACTATACATTCTAAATTTAACAGATTAGTTTTAATGATTACAAATAAAACCTCTATACACTCTGTAAGTAAGGTTGTAACTGATGGAAAAAGATGTTGTGTGTCAAATTATTATTTTTCTAAAAAACCAGCAGAATCCCATGAATATTTTCACGTAACTTCATTTTATGGAAGACCTGAGGAGCCTGTTAAGAATGTGCTTTTACGTTTAGATGCTTTTCTTAGACAAGGAATTAGAAGAATAACAGGTAAAAGAATTGTTGAAACAAAACATATTTATAAAAAAGAAAAAGAATAATGAGACTCTGCTTTTTATTAATGTGCAGTTTAATGGCTTTTAATTTTAATGCTCAATCAATTGTTGATATAAAAAATTATGGAGCTAAAGGTGATGGTATTACTGATGATACTAAAGCTTTTTATGCTGCTATTCAGGATAATGCGGAGAAAAAAAATATTATTGATGGTAAAAATAGGACTTATCGAATTTTAACTTCTATAGATCTGACTATTTCTTATGCTAATCTTAAAAATTTTAATTTCATATTAGGTGAAGACTATAAGGATCAGGGCAGATTTGTATTAAAAAGTCCTAATGTTATATTAGAAAATATTTTTATTGATGGAGGACGAAATACTTATAAAAAAGGACTTGAAAATTGGTATACTTTAGGTAAAGAAAACAATATTCCAAGTATTTATCCTCAAACTCCAGATGTATTTTATATTATAGGATTAGAAGAAACTGCTAAATATGTTATTACAAATCTGAAAATGATTAACATACATGCTGGAAGTTGTATTACTATTGTTACTCATGGTACAGTTAATATGGATAATCTATATTTTAAGAATATTAGTAATAAAACATTTGATATATATCACTCTAATGATGAAGGGAAAAATGCATTAGGGCAAACCACTATAGGATATGCATACGCAGAAAATGTAGGACAGTTGCCTGATTATATTTTACTTGATAAAAAAAAGAGAAGTACCAAGGATGGTGTATTTATGGCGCAATCTTCATTCAATTTTGTAGTTTCTTATGGCAATTTTTACGCTGATAAGCTTGAAGTTGAAAATTATGGATCAACCGCTGTAACTCCTGATAGAAATTCATTTTTTAAAGCAAAAGATATAATAATAAGAAATAATTTAAACAAATCCTATTCAAACAATCCATCTGGAGCTTTATGGTTTGAAGCTTGTCAGAAAGTAGAAGTTGAAAATGTTGATATTGATATTTCTAAAAGAAATTTTAATGATTATAGATTTGATAATTCTGCTATTTATATTTATGGATATAACAGTAATATACAGATTAATAATGTGAAAATAAACGCAAATGACAAAACCTTAAATAAAGGAATAAAAGGAGCATTTAAAGGCAAAAATTTTGTCAATATTGATCAGGTAGATTTGACTGGGAAATTTAGAGATAAATCAATATTCTTTGGTGATTTAGATAGCTCAGCTGATATTTCTTTAAATTTTAAAACTTTAAATGTTAATGCAAATGATGTTTTGTTTTATAACGTTAAAAAAATAAATATTTCCAATTTTCAGAAGAATAACTTAAATGATGTTTCTTTTTCTTTAACGAGACCTGATTTAAAAAAAGTTGCTCAATATCATATAAAAAAAACAAACCTTAAAGAAGTTAAGGCAGATAAATCAGTATTAGTGAATTTGCCACCTAACACAATAAAAATTAATCCTTAATGGTGTTTTCAGCCTCAATTGTCTTATATAGAAGCAATTACTCTGAGATAAAAAAATTAGTTGATCATATATTTTTTTATACAAAAAATATAGAACTATATCTTATAGACAACTCTCCTACAAATGAATTGGGAAAATTAAAAAATGAATATTTTCAATTTCCTCTACATTATTTTCATACTCCTGAAAATAAGGGTTTTGGTGCTGGGCATAATCTAGCAATTACTAAAGCTTTAGAATTAAATTCAAAATATCATTTTGTAATCAATCCTGATATTATTTTAAATGAAGATGCAATTAATCCAATGATTGAATACATGGAATCTCATGATGATATCGGAATGATGATGCCGAAAGTATTAAATACAGACTTATCAAAACAAAACTTACCTAAATTATTACCGTCTCCTATTGATATACTTCTTCGGAAATTGAAGAAACCTGATTTTATATATAACTCCTTTATCAATAAATATGAATTAAGATTTGTAGAGGATGATAGAATATATGAAGCTCCAGTTCTATCAGGATGTTTTACGTTATTCAGATGTGATGCTTTAAAGAAAAAAGGTATGTATGATGATGCTTTTTTTATGTATTTTGAGGATTGGGATATTTCAAGGAGAATAAATCAAAGTTATAAAACTATTGTATTTCAGCCTGCTTCTGTAATTCACGAATATGAATCTGGAGCCAATAAAAGTAAGCATCTTTTTAAAATTTTTGTTAAATCCTGTATTCATTATTTTAATAAATATGGTTGGCTTTTTGATTCAGAAAGAAGAGAAATTAATAAGAAAACATTAAAACAATTTAAGTGAAAGTCATCATAACAGGAATCACAGGCTTTGTAGGGCAAAATCTTTCACAATGTTTATCCGATGATAAGATTGAAATATTAGGGCTTTCATTAAGATTTCCTTATTGGGAAAAGCTTATTGATAAATCATCTGATGCTATAATTCATCTTGCAGGAAAAGCACACGATACTCAAAATACCTCTGCAGATGAAGAATATTTTAACGTAAATACTAAGCTTACAAGAAAACTTTTTGATGAGTTTCTGAATTCAGACAGTAAAGATTTTATTTATTTTAGTAGTGTAAAAGCTGTGGCAGATACTGTAGATGGTATTTTAGATGAGAAACATTTTTCATCTCCGCAGACTCCCTATGGAAAATCTAAACTTTTAGCCGAAGAATATCTTTTATCTCAAACCTTACCGCAAGATAAAAGACTTTTTATAATACGGCCTTCTATGATTCACGGTCCAGGGAATAAAGGAAACTTGAATCTTTTATATAAAGTTGTAGAAAAAGGTATTCCATGGCCTTTGGCTGCGTTTGAAAATAAACGATCATTCTTAAGTATTGATAATTTAAACTTTTTAATACTTGAAATCCTTAAAAACAAAAATATTCCTTCGGGGATTTATAACTTTGCAGACGATGAAAGTATTTCTACGAATCATTTAATTGAGATTATCGGAAAAGCTTCTGGAAGAAAAAGTAAACTATGGAAATTACCTTCAGGGATGATCTCTTCAATGGCAAAGTTTGGAGATAAAATAAAACTTCCATTAAATTCTGAAAGATTGAAAAAGCTAACAGAAAGTTATGAAGTTTCTAATCAAAAGATAAAAAACGCCTTAGATATAAAGAAATTACCTATTTCTGCAGAACAAGGTCTTCTGAAAACTATAAAAAGCTTTAAAAACAAATGATTGAATATTTAGTGATAGTAGCTGCTCTATTTATTGCGATGCTTGTGTATTTCAAAATAGCTGATAAATATAACATTATTGATAAACCTAATCACCGAAGTGCTCATACTCAAATTACTTTAAGAGGAGGGGGAATTATCTTTCCTGTAGCATTTATTATTTTTGCAGTGTTTAACTTCAATTTGATTATAGAAGAATATTGGTCTTTTGGTCTTGGGCTTCTTGCCATATGTACCATAAGCTTTATTGATGATATTAAGACGTTATCTAATAAAATAAGGCTTGCTGTTCACTTAATTTCAGTTGTTCTGTTATTATACTTTACGGGAGCCTTTGTATTGATGCCTTTCTGGGTATGGCCTGTCTTATTTATACTAATTATAGGTACATTGAACGCTTATAATTTTATGGATGGTATTAATGGTATGACGGGTATTTATAGCCTTGTAACATTAAGCTCATTAGCTTATATTAATAAAGAAATTGTACAGTTTACAGATCATGACTTTATCTATTATCCAATATTAGCTTGCCTTGTTTTTTTATTCTTTAATTTTAGAAAGAAAGCAAAATGCTTTGCAGGAGATGTGGGGAGTATGGGAATTGGCTTTTGGGTAATTGGCTTGATTACTTTACTGATTATGAAGACTGGTGAGTACAATTATATTTTACTATTATCTATTTATGGAGTGGAAGTTGTACTTACTATTATTGAAAGAATTCTGTTAAAGGAAAATATTTTTGAGGCTCATAGAAGGCATTTATATCAGCTTTTTGCTAATGAAAAAAAAGTATCTCATTTACTGATCAGTAGTACATATGCTTTTGTACAATTAATAATAAATATATTTTTAATACAGTCAGAGCTCCCGATTTGGGGTATTTTACCCATAATTTTTATCCCTACAGGATGTTTATATTTGGGATTAAAATTGAGTTTAAAAAAGAAATACAGTTTATAAAATAGAATAAAAACTTAAATATGAAAATAAAAGAAACTCCTTTAAAGGATTGTTATATTATTGAACCAACTATTTTTGAAGATGATAGAGGTTATTTCTTTGAAAAGTACAATGAAAAACGATTTGAAGAGCTTACAGGCATGAATGGTCACTTTGTACAGGATAATATTTCTAAATCTTCTTACGGTGTATTGAGAGGACTGCACCTTCAAAAAGGAGAACACGCTCAGGCAAAATTGGTATCTTGCCTTGAAGGAAGAGTTTTTGATGTAGCTGTAGACCTTCGTAGAGAATCTCCCACCTTCGGAAAATGGTTTGGTGTAGAATTAACTCCGGAGAACAAACTTCAACTCTATGTTCCGAGAGGATTTGCTCATGGATTTTCAGTATTAAGTGAAACCGCTATTTTCTCGTATAAATGTGATAATTTTTACAATAAAGATTCAGAAGGTAGTGTTATCTGGAATGATTCGGATCTTAATATAGACTGGAAATTGCCTCTAGATGTGATTCAGCTATCTGATAAAGACAGAGTTTTACCAACATTTGCTGAAGGTAACTTTTAAATAAAACCCTAAAAACCACTTTTTTAAAGTGGTTTTTATTTTTATAATCTTTACTCTATCAATATTTTGTATCTTTGCACACTCAAAATCAAAAAGATGCGTACAAAATCTGTAGGGAAGAAGAAAATCAATGTAGTGACACTTGGATGTTCCAAAAATGTATACGATTCCGAAGTATTAATGAGCCAGCTGAAAGCCAATGGTAAAGAAGTGGTTCACGAAGACCGTGGAGATATTGTGGTAATCAATACCTGCGGATTTATTGATAATGCAAAAGAAGAATCCATCAATACGATTCTTGATTATGTAGACGCAAAAAACAGAGGTGAGGTAGAAAAGGTTTTTGTTACAGGTTGTCTTTCCGAAAGATATAAACCGGATTTGATAAAAGAAATACCGGACGTAGATCAGTATTTTGGAACAAGAGATCTTCCGGTATTATTGAAGCATTTAGGAGCAGATTATAAACATGAACTGGTAGGGGAGAGGTTAACAACTACTCCAAAGCATTATGCATACCTTAAAATCTCAGAAGGATGTGACAGACCATGTTCTTTCTGTGCTATTCCTTTGATGAGAGGTGGTCACGTTTCAACACCTATTGAAAAGTTAGTCACTGAAGCTCAGAAATTAGCAAAAAAAGGGACAAAAGAATTAATCCTTATTGCACAAGACCTTACTTACTATGGATTGGATCTTTATAAAAAACGTGCACTGGGTGATTTACTAAAAGAATTGGTAAAAGTAGAAGGTGTGGAATGGATCCGTCTTCATTATGCTTTCCCAAGTGGTTTCCCTGAGGATGTTTTAGATATTATCCGTGAAGAACCGAAAGTTTGTAACTATATCGATATTCCGCTTCAGCATATCAATTCTGATTTGTTAAAATCAATGAAGAGAGGAACTACTCATGAAAAGACAGATGCTCTTTTAGGAAAATTCAGAGAAAAAGTGCCTGATATGGCAATCAGAACTACCCTTATTGTAGGATATCCAGGAGAAACAGAGGAAAGATTCCAGGAACTTAAAGATTGGGTGAGAGAACAGAAATTTGACAGGTTAGGATGTTTCACATACTCTCATGAAGAAAATACTACGGCACACGTATTGGAAGATGATATTCCACAGGAAGTAAAAGAAGCAAGAGTAGAAGAGATTATGGAATTACAATCTCAGATTTCTTGGGAAAAGAACCAAGAGAAGATAGGAAAAGTATTCAGATGTATCTTTGACCGTAAAGAAGGGAACTACTTTATCGGAAGAACAGAATATGATTCTCCTGATGTAGATAACACTGTTTTAGTATCTGCAGAAGATACTTATATTTCTATCGGTGAGTTTGCAAATGTGAAAATTACTTCAGCCGAAGAATTTGACTTATATGGTGAACTGCTATAAACTATAAATGGTTATTAATCAGGAAGTAAAAAATACTTTTTGATTGATAAAAAACTGAAATATTAATGGATTTTAACATAGATATTTTTCGTTGAAAAATAATATATGTTTGATTTTCAATTTGTTGTATTTTTAAGGTATTAAGATTTATTTAAATTTCTTTTATAAAGTATACAAATTAAAAAATTATGTCTTAAATTTGCACAATAAGCAATGTTTTTAAATCATATGCTTTCAGTAAGTTATTCATCAAAATGAAATAAAATTTCATTGAAAGAGTATTTTATGTATATTAGTTTCAAGATGATAACAAATTGAGATGTATCTTCCTTTTGGAAATATTGATGAAAAATAATGTAATTAAAATCTTTAAAAACTTATGAAAAAATTTTTATTAACAGCGACTATGCTCGTTGCCTTTACGGCGCTTTCAAAGGCTCAGCAAGGGAGAGTGGGGATTAACACAACCACACCTGCCGCTACTTTAGATGTTGTAGCAAATACAACAGACAATGCTAGACCTGATGCCTTATTGGTCCCTCGTATGACAAGAGCTCAGTTATTAGCAAAAGATAATGCTTACACTGCTGCTCAAAATGGTGCGCTTGCTTTTGTTACTACTATTGACGGTACAGCTACTACTAAAACAGCTAATGTAACTGCAGTTGGATTCTATTATTATGATGGTCAGACTACAAATACATGGATCGGAATTGGTGGTGTAGTTACTCCTACTGTTCCTACTTTTAGAACTATTACTACTGGGACTGTAGCTGCTATTTTACCAACTGATGTTGGAAATTGTGTAATACTGAATTCTACAACAATTAGTAGCGTTACGTTGCCAACTCCTACTTTGGCTATGGCAGGTAAGACTGTCAAAATCTTTGAAGTTACTGGTGGTGTTGGTCCTACTATTACAAGTACTGATTATAAATCAACAGGTGCAGGTGTAATCGTTAATGCTACAGGTGTTAGCTTAATTACAGATGGTGTTTTTTGGTATAGTGACAGTCTTCAGTAAGATTTATTTTTAAAATTACAGATTTATGAAAAATTATATTTATTCTAAATTAGGATTGGCTTTTGCTGTATGTGCTTTTATGTTTAGTACTAATACACAGGCTCAAATTAAGGCAAACCAAACTATTGCAAATGCTTCAATTAATAGTAGTACAGCATTTTTAGATGCAGCGAGTTCTGTTACCTGGAATGGAAGCAGTACATTAGGAAAAGGTATGCTATTCCCTAGAACAGATTTAACACAATTAGTTCTTACTAATAACGGAGGTTTTTTAGCGGGAAATAACCCTAATAGATTTGATGGTATTATTGTTTATAATACTGCAACTGGTAATACTCCTGCGACTGGATCTGGTATTGGTAACCAACCTGTTGCACCTGGTTTTTATTACTTTTCAAATCCTGGGTCTCCAACAGCTGTTACTACAGGTCAGTGGATTGCTGTAGGTGCTTCACCTAAAGTAACTATCGGAACTAATGAAGTAGCTACTAATACATTAATCAATGTTAGTACAGGAGTTGATAAGCAAGTATATGCAATCAAAGGAAGCTTTACAACAACAGGTACTTCTACTTCAGTGACTATCCCTTCACCTACAGGTATGACTTCTTTATATGGAATTACTATCTATAAAGTGAACGGAACAGGAAATAAAGTAGTTTATTCAAGAGACCTTTATTCTTATAATATCGGTGCTACAAATAATGCTATTACAGGTTCTCCTAGCATGTCTGTCGTATATCCTGCTGATACGTATGACTACGTATTAGAATACATCAAATAAGATTAATATTTTAATTATATAGAAACCAATGAGCAATCATTGGTTTTTTTGTTTTATATACCTTAATTCTTTTATGAGAACCTTACTACTAGCTTTTCTTATGAGAAGATGATTAGCTCCTTTAACAGCTTTTTAAAGCTTAAAATGGCTTATTATATATAAATATTAAACTTGGGGTTCTTATTTAAAGTGATGTCAATTTTAGCTCTCTAATACTTCTGTAATTTTAAATTACCATCATATCACAAAGATTTAAGTATAAAATAATTCATTTTTTATTACTAATAATTTTCTGATATGATCTTTTAAACTTATTTTTGAAGTATTCGGATGAGCATAGATGGTCATTTAATTTATTGAAATCCAAATGTTTTTTATTTAAAATATAAGTCAGTATTGAATTTTTATATTTTTAAAGATAATTTTTACTGTTAAAATAAGAACTAAAGTATAAGCTAAATGTCATTCAGCCTTTTGTTTAGGGGTGGTTTGGGTGATTTTAAATCTTAAGATTTTTTATTTCTATCATTAATTTTTCACCTAAAAAAAGTAATTTTTTATTTTATTTAAACACTTGATTATTAGTACTTTAATTTTTGAAAAATTATGAAATTATGCGCTAATTAGTTAAAAAAATTAACATTTTGATATTTTTTTTAACACTTTTTAACAGTGTCTTTCAAAGTCCCTATTTATAGGTGGTTACAGAGTTAATTAACATTTTGTTTTTGTTTCGTTAACAGTTTTTAACAATTGAAATAGGGAGATAAAAAGATTCCTGATACTTTTGCTCCGTCAAAACCAATAAAAGTTCAAAATGATGAAAAGATTCATTCTCGTAATCATAATGATGATTTCAACCTTAGGAGTTTATTCATTTACGAATAATACCTTAGATGCGAAAAAAACAAGTTATGCATCGTACTACCACGATAAATTTAACGGTAGAAAAACCGCTAGCGGAGAAATTTTTGATAACTCAAAGTTTACTGCAGCAAACAGAACGCTTCCATTTGGAACAAATGTTAAGGTAACAAACCTTAAAAATGGTAAAGAGGTAATAGTGAGAATTAATGACAGAGGACCTTACCATTCATCAAGATCTTTAGACATGTCTAAAGCTGCGTTCGATGAGATCGGAGATATCAGTCATGGTACAATTCCGGTTGAATATGAAATTGTCGATTAATTTTATGATTTAAATTAAAAAAAGCCAGCTGATTTCAGCTGGCTTTTGCGTTGGTAGATATTCGCTTGTTATTATATATCTAATTCTAGTAAAGCAGGACAATGGTCAGAATGTACAGCTTCCTTTAAAATAACAGCTCTTGTAAGCTTTTCTTTTAAGCTATAAGATGCAAAGTTATAATCCAATCTCCAGCCTTTGTTTCTTTCCCTTGAATTTTGTCTGTAGCTCCACCATGTATAATTATCCGGTTCATTGTTAAAGAATCTGAAACTATCAATCAATTCACATTCATTGATGAAATTAGTCATCCATTCTCTTTCCATAGGAAGGAATCCTGAAACGTTCTTTAGGCCAACAGGATTATGAATATCGATTGCTTCGTGGCAGATATTAAAGTCTCCCGATATAATAAGATTTGGAATTTCCTTTTTTAGGTTTCTGATATAAGCAAGAAAGTCATGGCAGAACTGCATTTTAAATTCAAGTCGCTCAATATTAGATGCAGACGGAACATAGACTGAAATAGCAGAGAAACCATCGAAGTCTGCACGGATAACTCTTCCTTCATTATCATAGTTTTCAATACCGCAACCATATTCTATGTGATTAGGTTTGATTTTTGAGGCAATTCCAACGCCACTATAGCCCTTTCTTACTGCCGAATGCCAATAACTGTGATAGCCTAATTTTTCAAGGCTCTCGATGTCTATCTGATCGTTTCCTGCTTTACTTTCCTGAATGCAGATCACATCCGGATCTGCAGTCTTTAGCCAGCCAAGGAAATCTTTGATAAAAGCGGCCCTGATTCCGTTGACATTGTATGTAATTAATCTCATTAGTCTTTTATAAAGATTTTAAAGTTTTCGTTGTATTTTGATGGAATAAATTCAGTGATCTCATAATCCGCAATCTGATGAATATAGAACGGATCTTCTTTGATGATTTCCTGAGCTTCTCCTTTAGATTGAGCATTGCTGATGATAATACCGCCAGTTCGCGGCTCTTTTCTTCCTGAAGCAATAAAAAGTCCTGAATCATAATATTTCTGCAGAAAGATATTATGTTCCGGAATATGCTGTTCTACATTCTCAAGAGCAACCCTATAGGTAAGCGAAATAATAAACATGATTTATTTTTTACGAAGATATGAACTCTTGAAGACTATAAAAAATAAGCGGGAAAAATCAACCGATTTTTCCCGCTTAAACCCAAAATTAATAAACTATGAAAAAAACTATTTGGGTTCTAAAACACTTATAGGGATAATACATTCTTCCAATGATATTCCACCATGCTGGTAAGTTTCTTTATAGTAATTTACAAAGTGATTGTAGTTCTTAGGATAGGCAAGGAAGGTATTGTTTTTCGCAAAAATATATTTCGAACTTAAGTTTCCTTTTGGAAGGAAAAGTTTTTCCGGATTGGTAATAGCCCAAACATCACTGTCATCATAAGTTAAACTTTTACCTGTTTTATATCGGATGTTGGTAGATGTTTCTCTGTCTCCAACTACTTTACTTGGTTTTTTAACGTAAACTGTTCCATGGTCGGTAGTGATCACCAACTTATACCCATTTTCAGCTGCAGCTTTAATAATCTTCAATAATGAAGAGTTTTCAAACCAATTGAAAGTCAGGGAGCGGAAAGTTTTATCATCACGGATAAGCTGATCTACAATATGGTTATCAGTTTTAGCATGTGAAAGAATATCAATAAAGTTATAAACGATTACAAGTAAATCATTGTTCTTATGTTGATTAAAATCATCATAGATCTTTCTTTCAAAATCAGCATTCAGTACTTTAAGGTACTTCATAGATTTAGAACCAAGCCCGATTCTTTTCATCTGATCTTCCAGGAAGTCACGTTCAAATTCGTTTTTATTTCCTTCTTCATTGTCGTTAAACCATTTATCTGGAAATCTTTTTTGAATTTCTGACGGCATCAAACCTGCAAAGAAAGAATTTCTTGCGTATTGAGTAGCGGTAGGAAGAATACTGTAATAATAATCTTCTGAAATCTTATTGTAATACTTCGTGAACAACGGTTCTATCACTTTCCATTGATCGTAACGAAGATTGTCTACCATTAATAAAAGAACTTTATCTTTTTCAACCTCTGGTTTTACTTTTTCCTTGAAAAGAGTGTGACTCATCATAGGTTTGTCTGAATCCGTAAGCCAGTCTTCATAGTTTTTCTCAATAAATTTAGCAAACTGAATATTGGCTTCTTCTTTCTGAGATTGTAAAAGATCCGCAAATTCATTGTCTGCTACCTTATCAAACTTGATTTCCCAGCTTAAGATTTTTTTGTAATATTCAGCCCATTCCTGATACGTTCTCAAATAAGAAAGTTCCATAGAAAGGTTTCTGAATTCCTGCTGGTACTGTAAGATGGTTTTTTGCTCCACCAGATTTTCCTGTTGAAGATTTTTCTTTAATGAAAGTAATATTTGGTTTGGATTTACCGGCTTTAAGATATAATCGGCAATTTGAGAACCGATTGCCTCTTCCATAATATGTTCTTCTTCGCTTTTGGTAACCATTACGATCTTTAAGGCACTATCCTTTTCTTTGATCATAGGTATAGCTTCTAACCCGGAAATTCCAGGCATATTTTCATCAATTAGTGTTAATGCAAATTTCTCTGAATCCATAAGTTCCAAAGCCTCGTTCACGTTATTTACAGGGGTTACCTGGTAACCTTTCTTTTCTAAAAATACGATATGAGGTTTAAGTAAATCTATTTCATCATCGATCCATAATATCTTTTCTGACATAATTTATTTTTTACATGATTATTCTATCAAAATGTTGACCAAATCCTTTTAAAATCTCACAAAATCGAAAGATTAAAAGTTAAATATTAGTTAAATGAAAATACTGTATAATATTTCATCTTTCTGGGCTATCTATTCATTAGTCTTTATATATTGTAAAGCCCTTTCGAGAACTTCATCTTTACCGTTTTTAATTCCTTCTAATGTAGGCTTTATAATGATATCTGGAATGATTCCTATTCGTTGTGTTTCTCTGCCATCAGGATAATAAGCTCCAAGTCCTGTGAAACAAGTATCAAGATCCGCAATTTTAAATTTAATAATATCACCATTGGCGCCAGAAGTATTGCTGCCAATCACCTTTACCTTGGGATGCTGCTTGAACATCATTGTAGTGGTTTCTGCCTGGCTTTGGGTATTTTCATCTACCAAAACTATTACATTTCCTTTATAATAATCAGGATTCTTTCTGCCAATACTGTTGATTCTGCTATAAAATTTGCCAGGATAATTTGTTTCCGGGAAATTAAACTGATAATAAAAGCTGGCGTTGGGAAGAAGCATCTCACTTAATGGAATGATTGTCAGTTTAGGATAATTTCTAAGATCAAAAATGATAGATTCCGCAGATTTCAGGTTTTTGTACATTTCATTCAAATCATCTTTGGTAATGATTCCCATATTAACATAACCTATTTTCTTTTCCTGATCTATGAATTTCCACTTTTTGAGAGCAGGTGTTTTTTTGATAAGAATATCTTTTGGAAAGTATGTTTTAACGGTAATTTCTATATTTTGCCCCTCTCTTTCAACTTTAAGAGTGAGTGAATCATCTTTACTGAAAATAAGTTTGTTTTTAATCTTATTCACCTTTCCCCAGGAATTGGAGGCAGGAATATATTTGCCTAGACTATTAATGACCTGAGGAATAGTTTGTCCATTGATGTCATAAATCACATCATCAACTTTTAATGGTGTTTTTTCATGAAAATGATTCGCATTGATCTTTGTAATCACCAGTTTCCCTTCCGCATAAGAATATTCTACAGGAAGTTTTTTGGATCCATACAAATGAAGACTTATGGGTGCTGAAAATAAATAGGCGTGAGAATCATCAGTTTTGGTGACCAGTTCAGCTAATGCAAGATGATAGTGGGTATCATTATCAACAGAAAGAAACTTAGGAATCATTTCTATTAAAACGGTGTTCCAATTTTGATCTGTTTCATATTTATAAGGAAAGAAATATTCTACATAATTCCAGTATCGGAATAGTTCCAATAAACTTACTGAGCTTGATGTAAATTTTGAACCATAAGAATTCTCATTTTTGAAATATATCTTTCTTCCGCCTTTTCCTACATAATAATTAGTTCCGGTATTTCGGTTGTTTTGAATATAATGAAGTTTCTGAGAAGTACTTTTGGAAAATATATCGGAGTTGTCTATCCAAGTCAGATCAAAGTTTTTCAGAAAATAGGGAGCATTGTCTTCCTTTAAACAATCTTTACATATATCTATTTTTCCTAAACTGTCTATCCATTGAGAATAGAGATTGTTAAGTTCTGTCTTATTATTGATTTTTTCAAGTTCATTAATCTTTTGAAAAAGCTGTTGATCCCAGTTTATATTGCCTGCAGCAACATTGGGATGGTAATATTTTAAAAATCCCCAAACTTTGCAGAGGGATTCCAGTTTTTGATTTTCAGATAAAATCTGAGCGGAAAATGGTAAGCTTAAAAATAATAAAATGAAAAGAAAATATTTTCTCATCAAAAGGTATCGGTTTTTCTCAAAGGTAAACGTTTAAAGTAACAAGAGCAAGGGTTTAATAATAATTAATAAATAGGAGGAAACTAAGAGTATTGAGTTTCTATATTAATTTAAAAAAGTATTTAAATCATTTTACTTAAAAGTAATAATGAGTTCAGAATAACTTCCTGTATCCATTTCCCACCTTCCTTCCATTTAATACTAAATTAATCATCCTTCAAATTTAAAATCCCTAACTTTGTTTACTAATATTGACGATTCAATGCAGAATAAGCTAAAAATTATCAACGATCCTGTTCATGGATTTATAAAAATTCCCCACGAAATTTTATTTGATATTGTTGAACATCCCTATTTTCAGAGATTAAGAAGAATAGGGCAGACCGGACTTTTGAATCTGATCTTTCCGGGAGCAACGCATACAAGGTTTCATCACGCTTTAGGAGCAATGCATCTGATGTTTACGGCATTGGAAACATTAAAGCAGAAAGGGGTGAAAATTTCTGAGGAAGAGGAAAAAGGAGCTATGTTGGCAATTTTAATGCATGATATTGGGCATGGACCGTTTTCTCACGCATTAGAAAGTATGCTGATGGACGACTGGCATCACGAAAACCTTTCGCTTTTGCTGATGAATAAATTAAATGAAGAATTTGACGGTCATCTATCCATGGCAATCGAAATGTTTCAGGGAAAATATCACAGAAAGTTTTTTAATCAGCTTATATCTTCGCAATTGGATGTGGACAGGCTGGATTATCTTAAAAGAGATAGTTTCTTTACGGGTGTTTCAGAAGGAAATATCAATACACAAAGGATTATTTCTATGATGAATGTTTGTGAGGAAGGAGAGTTGGTTATTGATGCGAAGGGAATTTATTCCATAGAAAATTTTTTAACTGCAAGAATGTTCATGTATTGGCAGGTATATTATCATAAAACATCTGCTTTGGCGGAGTTTCTTTTGGTGAAAATTCTTGAAAGAGCCAAATATCTGATCTCTCAGGGCATTGAACTTCCCGCAACTGAAAATCTTAAATACTTTTTATATAGAGAAAAAAGTGCTGCGACGGACGAAGATGTAGAACGTTTTACTCAGCTGGATGATAATGATGTTATTCAGGCAATGAAAGAATGGCAGAATTCAGATGATTTTGTGTTATCTTATTGGTGTAAATGCGTTATTCAGAGAAATCTTCCTAAAACAATTATATCATCACATCCTTTCGAGGAAAAAGTTATTGATGAAAAAGTAAAAAATATCAATGAATTTTTTGGAATAGATAATGGTAAAGAATTGGTACATGAGATAAAAAGAAAGCTTTTGCCTTATGACAGGGAAAAGCAACCGATCTATTTGCTGCAGAAAAATGGCAAAAGAATAAAGCTTCATGAGTCTGAAGACCAGCTTTTATCAGGATTAATGATGAATAAAACAACACGCTATATCCTTATGTTTCCGAGAGATATATAAAGGGAGACTCTTAAATAATATTAAAATTTACGATCTGAATTCAAAAAATGTTTGCAAATTATAGAATTTCTTATCTTTGCAGAATATGGAATTTACAGCTTCGCAAATTGCAAGTTTTATTGACGGAAAAATAATAGGTGATGAGAATGCACTTATTACAGGGGTTTCTCCAATTGAAAATGGGGAATCAGGACATCTTTCTTTTATAGCACAAGATAGATTTTCTCATTTTTTAGATACCTCAAAGTGCTCTGTTATCATCGTTTCGGAAAAACTTCTGAATGAAAATAATTATATACCTACCTTAATCGTAGTAAAAGATGCCTACTTATCTTTTCAGGTTCTGATGAATTTGTATCAGGAAATGAGAGGAAGAAAAGAAGGTATTGAAGATGGTTCATCTATCCACGATTCTGCGGTGATAGGTGATCAAGTTTATATAGGAGCATTTACTTATGTTTCTGAAAAAGCTAAAATCGGTGATGGTTCGCAGATTTATCCACACGTATATATCGGGAAAGGAGTAAAAATTGGTAAAAACTGTAAAATAGACAGTGGTGCCAGAATTTACGATTACTGTATTATTGGGGACAACTGTGTTATTCACTCCAATACTGTAGTAGGGGGAGACGGATTCGGGTTTCAGCCAACAGCTGAGGGATTTAAAAAGATTCCACAGCTTGGTAATGTAATTATTGAAGATGACGTTGAAATCGGTTCTAACTGTAGTATAGACAGAGCGACAATCGGCTCTACAATCATTGGAAAAGGAACGAAAATTGATAATCTGATCCAGATTGCTCACAATGTGAAAATCGGACAGAATAATGTAATTGCAGCACAAGCCGGAATTGCAGGTTCCACTACCATCGGAGATTGGAACCAAATTGGAGGTCAGGTAGGAGTTGTTGGACATATCAAAATCGGAAACCAGGTGAAAATTCAGGCTCAGAGTGGCGTGAACTCCAGTGTTAATGATAGAGAAACATTGTATGGCTCACCAGCAATCAGCTACAATGACTATTTGAGAAGCTATGTTCATTTCAGGAACTTACCTGGAATAGTAAACAGAATAAATAATCTTGAGAATAACTCAAAAGATCATACTAATGAGTGATATGCAAAAAACGCTTCAGGAAGAGGTAACACTTTCTGGAAAAGGTCTTCATACTGGTAAAGAAGTAAAACTTACCATCAAACCCGGAAAAGAAAATACGGGATTTGTATTTGTAAGAACAGATCTAGAGGGCAATCCTCAGGTTGAAGCTGATGTTAATTATGTAGTAGCAACAGAAAGAGGAACAACATTAGAAAAGCTTGGCGTAAAAATCACTACCTGTGAGCACCTTTTGGCTGCACTTGTAGGTTGTGACATAGACAACGCAGTGTTGGAAATGGACGCATCCGAGCCACCTATTTTAGACGGATCTTCAAAATATTTTGTTGAAGCCATTGAAAGTGTAGGTGTAGTAGAACAAAATGTAGCAAGAGAATATTTAGTAGTAAAAGAAGTTCTTACTTACAGTGACCCGGCTACAGGTTCGGAGATCACAATCATCCCTTCCGATACATACGAAGTAACTACGATGGTAGATTTTGGAACTAAAGTGTTAGGAACTCAAAATGCCACTCTTAAAAATATTTCCGAATTTAAAGACGAAATCTCTTCAGCAAGAACATTCAGTTTCTTACATGAATTGGAGATGCTTTTAGACCACGGATTGATCAAAGGAGGAGATATCTCCAACGCGATCGTTTACGTAGATAAGGATCTTACTCCTGAAACTACAGAAAAACTTAAAAAAGCCTTTGGTAAAGACAATGTGTCTATCAGACCAAACGGTATTCTTGATAATCTTAACCTAAACTATCCTAACGAGGCTGCAAGACACAAATTACTTGATGTAATCGGTGACTTAGCTTTAGCAGGTGTGAAAATTAAAGGTAAAGTAATTGCTAACAAGCCAGGACACTTCGTAAATACTCAGTTTGCAAAAAAACTGAACCGTCAGTGGAAATTACAGAAGAAAAAAAATGTTCCTGATTTTGACTTAACGAAAGAACCTGTATTTGATATCAACGGTATTATGAAGCTTATGCCTCACAGACCTCCGTTCTTATTGATCGATAAAGTTCTTGAATTATCAGATTCTCATGTTGTAGGGCTGAAAAATGTAACAATGAACGAACCTTTCTTCGTTGGGCATTTCCCTAAAGAGCCTGTAATGCCTGGTGTACTTCAGGTAGAAGCATTAGCTCAGACAGGAGGTATTTTAGTATTGGCAAGTGTACCAGATCCAGAAAACTATTCTACTTATTTTATCAAAATTGATAAAGTGAAGTTCAAGAGAAAAGTAGTTCCGGGAGATACTATTATTTTCAAAATTGAATTGATAGAGCCTATCAGAAGAGGTATCGTTCACATGCAGGGGTACGGATATGTAGGAGACACAGTGGCAGTAGAAGCAGAGCTAATGGCTCAAGTTGCAAAAAATAAAGTTGATTAAATGATCCATCAATTAGCAGCCGTAGATAAACGTGCGAAAATCAGCAAAAATGTAGTTGTAGAACCTTTTACTACAATTGCAGGGGACGTAGAAATTGGAGAAGGAACATGGATTGGTCCCAATGTTACCATCATGGATGGAGCAAGAATAGGAAAAGATTGTAAGATTTTTCCCGGGACTGTAATTTCAGCAATTCCTCAGGACTTAAAGTTCGATGGTGAAGATACACGAACCATTATTGGAGATAATACCACTCTAAGAGAATGTGTAACAATAAATAGAGGAACAAAAGCTTTAGGTTATACCAAAGTAGGAAGCAACTGCCTGATTATGGCGACTTCACACGTTGCCCACGATTGTATTATCGGTGATAATGTAATCATTGCAAATGGTTGTGGTATTGCAGGACACGTGGAAATCGGTGACTTTACAGTAATGGGAGGTTTATCAGCAGTTCAGCAGTTCGGTAAAATAGGAAAACACACGATGATTTCCGGTGGATCGTTGATCAGAAAAGATGTTCCACCTTACGTAAAAGTAGCAAGAGATCCTATTTCCTATGCAGGTATCAACTCTGTTGGTTTAAGAAGAAGAGGTTTTTCTAATGAAAAAATCTTTGAAATTCAAAAAATTTACAGAGCAATCTTCCAAATGAAGATGAACGTTTCTCAGGCATTGGCATACATCGAAAAAGAAATGTTACCTACCGCTGAAAGAGATGAGATTCTACAGTTTATCCAAAACTCTCCAAGAGGTATTGTGAAAGGCTACGGAACAAGCAAAGACAGCAACTAATAAAGCTAAACAGCAAAAGGGCTAAAAGGCAAAGAAAGCTGAGACAGTAAATTTGCTTATTGATGCCGATAAAAATTAAGTAAAAAAGATAATATATATTAATGGCAACAAGTAACGATATCAAAAAAGGTCTTTGCATCGAGTATAGCAATGATATTTTTAAAGTAATCGAGTTCCTTCACGTAAAACCAGGTAAAGGACCTGCTTTCGTAAGAACAAAATTAAAGTCAGTAACTAACGGGAAAGTAATTGATAATACTTTCTCTGCAGGACATAAAATTGATGAAGTAAAAGTAATCACAAGAAAGTTCCAGTATCTTTATGATGATGAGAACGGATTCCACTTCATGAATAACGAAGATTTCTCTCAGTTATATATCAACAAAGAGATGATTGAAAACGCTCAGTTTATGAAAGCTGGTGAAGAAGTAACAATCATTTTGAAAGAAGCTGATGAAACTCCACTTTCTGCTGAACTTCCTCAGTCAGTATACTTAGATGTTATTGAGGCTGATCCGGGAGTAAAAGGAAACACTGCAACAAACGCTCTTAAAAACGCAATCGTTGAAACAGGAGCAAGAGTAATGGTTCCTTTGTTCATTGAGCCGGGAGACAGAATTAAAGTAAGCACTGAAGACGGTAGCTACTTAGAAAGAGTAAAATAAATAAAATTTACATAAATTCGGGTTGCATTAGCAGTCCGAATTTTGTTTTATAAGAAAAACATTGTTATGAGGTTTCATTCTCCACAAAAACTTAAAACAATTGCAGATTTAATAGGCTCAAAATTTGTAGGTCCTGAAGACTTTGAAGTCTTAGGGTCCAACGAAATTCATATGGTAAAACCGGGAGAGATCGTATTCGTGAATCACCCTAAATACTATGATAAAGCATTAAATTCTGCCGCTACTATTATTTTAATTGATAAAGAAGTAGAATGCCCGGAAGGAAAGGCACTTCTGGTTTCTGATGATCCGTTCAGGGATTTTAATAAAATCAATACTCATTTTACAAGAATATACAATTTCATCGAAGAACTTCATGACGTTGAAATTGGAGAAGGTACAAAAATACATTCTTCAGCAGTGATCGGAAACAATGTGAAAATTGGAAAAAACACCTTAATTTTCCCTAATGTTGTGATCGGCGACAGAACAGAGATTGGTGATAATGTGATCATACAGTCAGGAACCGTTTTGGGAGGTGATGCCTTCTATTACAGAAAGCTTAACGGAAACTTTGACCGTTTGATTTCTGTAGGAAATGTTGTTATTGAAAACAATGTTGAAATAGGGAATAACTGTACCATTGACAGAGGTGTTACAGACTCTACCATCATTGGAGCAGGTTCTGTTTTAGATAATCAGATTCAGATAGGACATGATACCATTATCGGAAAAAAATGTCTTATCGCTTCTCAGGTTGGAATTGCAGGATGCTGCGTGATTGGAGATGAAGTAACATTATGGGGACAAGTTGGGATCGCTTCCGGGAATAAAATTGAAAGCGGATCTGTGCTTTTAGGCAAAACCGGAGTGAACAGAGACCTGGAAAAAGGTACCTATATTGGGATGTTTGCAGAAGATTTCAAAACTTACCTGAAAAAAGAAGTAAAACTGAGAAATCTCAAATAAACTATTCCAAAGGTTTTATCCAAAATCAAAGAAATTTGAGTAAATTTGTGAGCATTAATAAAATAATAAATAAATTAAAACAACAATAAAATGTCAATTTTAGTAAACAAAGATTCTAAAGTAATTGTACAAGGATTTACAGGGAACGAAGGTACTTTCCATGCTAGCCAGATGATTGAATACGGAACAAACGTAGTAGGTGGTGTTACTCCAGGAAAAGGAGGTAGCGAGCACTTAGGAAAGCCAGTATTTAATACAGTAGCTGACGCTGTTGAAAAAGCAGGAGCAAACGTAAGTATTATCTTCGTACCACCGGCATTCGCAGCAGACGCTATCATGGAAGCTGCTGAAGCAGGGATCAAAGTAATTGTATGTATTACTGAAGGTATTCCTGTAGCTGATATGGTAAAAGTAAAATCTTATATCGCTGACAGAGACTGCAGATTAATCGGACCAAACTGCCCTGGAATCATTACTTCTGAAGAAGCTAAAATTGGTATTATGCCAGGTTTCGTTTTCAAAAAAGGTAAAGTAGGTATCGTTTCAAAATCAGGTACCCTTACTTACGAAGCTGCTGATCAGGTAGTAAGAGCAGGTTACGGTATTTCTACAGCTATCGGTATTGGTGGTGACCCAATCATCGGTACAACTACAAGAGAAGCTTTGGAATTATTCATCAATGACCCTGAAACTGAAGCTGTTGTAATGATCGGTGAGATCGGTGGAGGATTAGAAGCAGAAGCTGCTAGATGGTACAAAGCAAGCGGATCTACTAAACCTGTTGTTGGATTTATCGCTGGACAAACAGCTCCAAAAGGAAGAACTATGGGACACGCTGGTGCTATCGTAGGTGGTGCAGAAGATACAGCTCAGGCAAAAATGGAAATCATGAGAGAAAACGGTATCAACGTTGTTGACTCTCCTGCTGATATTGGTGCTACTGTAGCGAAAATTCTAGGATAATACAAAAACCAAAACATATGAAAAAACTTTTATTAGCCTCAGCTTTGACTCTTTCTGCTTTATCCTTTGCACAAGTGCAGTGGAAAAACACAAGATTCGGTCTTACAGGAGGTTTAAACTATTCCCGAGTTGCAAATGCCCATAACCCTTCAGGTCCAAGATACACCTTCCAAGGTGGTGCTTTAGCTTTGATTCCGGTAGGAAAGGCAAACCAATTCTACATTCAGCCTGAAGTTCTGTATTACGGTGCAGGAGAAACAGGTAAGGATAAAGATGCAAAAGGAAAAGATGGTTACGATGCAGTATATGCTAATAACTACTTAAGTGTTCCTTTATACTTTAAAGGATACTTCTCTGAATCTGCATCTGAATTCTTTGGATTGGTAGGTCCAAGGTTTAACTTTCTGGTAAGCCAGGATGTTAAAAATCCACCTGCTAACAGACCTTACTACGATCCGGATGTTACAGATCCTACACAGGCACCGGGAGTGAACGGTAAAGCAAAAAGCTTTAATTGGGGACTTGGACTAGGAATAGGATATAGCTACAAGAGACAGCTGGAAGTAGCTCTTAAATATGATTTAGGACTGTCTGATACTTTCCCTGGTCTTGCAAAAGAAAAAGGAGGTAGCGACAAGAAAAAATCTGAGCAGGTTGTAGCGCTTACTTTAAGCTATATATTCAAATAGAAGTTATTCATCAGAATATAAAAATCCCGGAAAGTAATTTCCGGGATTTTTTGTTTTTTATTTCTTTATTGGTAAAATAACAAAATGTGCAACAACAAATTTAAGATTATCTTTTATCAGAAGATTCTATAATAACGATGCTTCCTTTAGTCAAATAAAAAAGGATAAATTTACAATGACTGTGAATTTATCCTTCTTATTTTTTAGCCTTTTCAAGCCTTTTAGTGATTCTTCTATAACTATCCCTTAATCCACTTCCAAAGCTCTTTTAAAGTTGCTTTATTACCATACATTAAAATACCTACACGATAAATTTTTCCGGCAAGGAATATCATAAAAACAGTTGTTCCTAATAATAAAACAATAGATAATGCAATCTGCCAAGCAGGAACCCCAAAAGGTATCCTTGCAATCATTGCTACAGGGGAAGTGAACGGAATGATCGATAACCAGAATCCTAGCGGACCGTCAGGATTATTCATTAATGAGAAGCTTCCATACATTCCCAGTGTTAATGGTAAAATAGCAAATAAAGTGAACTGTTGAGTTTCAGTTTCATTATCTACCGCAGAACCAATAGCTGCATAAATAGAGCTATAGAAAATATATCCTAAAAGGAAAAATACGATGAATACAAAAATAATCAGCGGAAAATTCATTTCCAATAAGCTATGGGAAATTTGAGTAGCAAGCTGCGTCATATCCAGTTTACTTGTGATCTGCTCACTTCCGGCTGGTACAGTTTGCTGAAGAGGAGAAAACCCTGTATTTAAAACCAAAGCACCAATCACAGACATTGTAATCCAGATTAAGAACTGTGTTAAAGCAACTAAAGTTACCCCAAGAATCTTACCCATCATCAGCTCAAAAGGCTTCACGGATGAAATAATGATTTCCACTACACGATTGTTCTTTTCCTCCAGAACACTACGCATAACTCTTACTCCGTAGATAATGATAAACATAAAGGTAACATACATCAGAACCATACTAAGCCCGGATTTTACCCCAAAAGTTAAATCAGAATCTTCTTTATTGTTATCCGCAACATTAATCGTTTTTAAGCTGAAACTTTTATCAAGATCATTAAGCTGTACTTCCTGAATACCAAGTTGCTTGATTTTTTCTTTTTTCACAACATTACTGATATCAGAAACAATTTTCTGTTTCGTATCAAACCCCATTTTACTGTTGATCACTAACCTTGTTCCTGTTTCAAGCTCGTCATAATTCTGACCTCTTAACTCGGGAAGGATAAGAACGCCATCTAGCGATTCATTTCCTTTTAAATTATTGATCTTGGACTTTTCATCCGCAGCAGAAACAAAAACATAATTAAGTTTGTCATTGGATTTAAGCTGATTAATAAATAATCCACTTTTGTCAACCACCTCAATGATGCTGTGAGATTCATTGGCTTTGAACATCAGCCCGATAACCGCACCAAAAGCAATAATCATTACTGGAGCCAACAAAGTCAATATGATAAAGGATTTTTTCTTAACCTGTGTAAGAAACTCCCTCTTTGTAATTAAAAAAATATTATTCATAAATTAAGAATGGTTACTTACAGCATTAATAAACACTTCATTCATACTAGGAATTCTTTCATCAAATGATCTTACCTTACCTACATTCACAAGATCAACAAGAATATTATTCTGATCCGCTTCATTTTTCAGATCAAAAGAAACAAGACTGTTTTCATTCGTGAAATTGAAGATCTCATACTTGTTCTTAAAACTTTCAAGTTGTTCGTTGTTTACTTCGGAAAGAGTAATTCCAAAAATATTTTTCTTGAACTTTTCCCTTACATCAAAAACTCTTCCGTCAATGATCTTCTTGGAATTATTAATCAATGCAACATAGTCACACATCTCTTCCACACTTTCCATTCTGTGGGTAGAAAGAATAATCGTAGTTCCGTTATTCTTAAGATCAATGATCTGGTCTTTAATTAAGTTAGCATTTACAGGATCGAAACCTGAAAATGGTTCATCAAGAATTAAAAGATGAGGTCTGTGAAGTACCGTTACCACAAATTGGATCTTCTGAGCCATCCCCTTAGAAAGTTCAGAGAGTTTTTTCTTCCACCATTGGTCGATATTCAGTTTTTCAAACCATTTTTTGGCTTCGTTCAGAGCATCATTTTTACTCATCCCTTTTAATTCCCCGAAATAAAGAATCTGATCCCCTACACTCATATTCTTATAAAGACCTCTTTCTTCCGGCATATAACCGATGTCTTTGATATGGCTTGGATTCAGTTTTTCACCATTGATAAAGATATCTCCGGAATCTGCCTGAGTAATTTGATTGATGATACGAATGAAAGAAGTTTTTCCGGCTCCATTGGGTCCTAAAAGCCCATAAATACTGCCTTTTGGAACATGGATGCTAAAATCATCCAGTGCGACCTTTTTTCCGGCGTTATAGGTCTTTTTAATATGTTCAGCTTTAAGCATTAAATTGTTTTTACAATTAGTATAAAAAAGTTCCTAAAGTTACGGAAATATTAAAATAAATTATTGCAAAAGAAAAAATCCTGATGATTATCAGGATTTTATTTTATTGTTTCACGATTTGAGTAACTTTCTGCGTATTGTCACTTAAAATATAACGAATCATGTATTTTCCGGGTTTTAATTTTTCAATATTAATCTCGCCGGAATTCATATTGACTGTATAATTAGCGACTTGCATACCCAAAATAGAATAAAAAGTCACACTTTTGATTCTTAAAGAAGAATCCTTTGCCTTAATGATAAGGAAGTCCTTTGCAGGATTTGGATAGGCAAGTAGAACACCATCATCAGCTTTCTGTGAGATGGAACTCGGCTCTCTAAGCTGAGCTTGTAAATTGTTGGAAAATCCAACAAAAGTGCCTACAAATAAAATTAAAAGTAAAAGTTTTTTCATCAAATTTATATTTTCTCTAATATATATAACAAATATAACAAATTCTATAATCTCGTACAATAGTTTTTTATAGAACTTGTAGTAAATTTGTAGAAACTTATTCAAAAAGTATTCCAAAATGATACATTCAAGAAATAGAAGACTTAGAGTTAATGAATCTATCAGAAGTTTGGTAAGAGAAAATGTGCTTACAACTGATGATTTTGTAATGCCGATCTTCGTAATGGAGGGCGAAAACATGCAAGAACCGATCCCATCGATGCCGGGAATTTTTAGGCGAAGCATAGATTTAACAGTGAAAGAATGTAAGGAATTATTTTCTTTAGGCGTAAAAGCTGTCAATTTGTACATGAAAGTGTCTGAACATCTGAAAGACAATACAGGAAAAGAAGCCTGGAACCAAAACGGATTAATGCAGAATACGATCAAAGCGATCAAAGATGCAGTACCGGGAATGGTGGTAATGCCTGACGTAGCTCTAGATCCTTATTCAATCTATGGACATGACGGAATTATCGAAAACGGAAATATCTTAAATGATGCTACTAATGATGCTTTGGCAAGAATGTCAGTATCTCATGCAGAAGCAGGGGCTGATCTTGTCGCGCCAAGTGATATGATGGACGGTAGAATACAGGTGATTCGTGAAGCATTAGAAGAAAGTGGATTTACTGATGTTGGGATTGTAAGTTATGCTGCAAAATATGCAAGCTCTTTCTATGGTCCTTTCAGAAGTGCTTTAGACAGTGCACCGAAAGATGACATGGAAATTCCAAAGGATAAAAAAACATATCAGATGGATTATCACAATTCGCGTGAAGCAATGAATGAAGTATTTAAAGATATTGAAGAAGGTGCCGATGTGATTATGATCAAACCGGGACTTCCTTATCTGGATATTGTTTCCAAAGTACGTGAAGCGATTGATCTGCCGATAGCAGTTTACAACGTAAGCGGTGAATATGCAATGGTAAAAGCTGCTGTTCAAAACGGTTGGCTTGATAATGATAAAACGATCATCGAAAGCCTTACTTGCTTCAAAAGAGCAGGTGCGGATATGATCTTTACTTATTTTGCTAAGGAAGCAGCTATGATCCTTAACAAATAATCAATTTTACATTAATAGAAAAGAGATTGCTGATAAAGCAATCTCTTTTTTTGTATAATGATATCTTGTTATCCAAAACACGCTGTGTAATGAGGATGCCCTTCATGAATTGGTTTTTCTCCACCTTTATCATCCACACAGATATTAGTAGGGCATAAATACCAACCAGCCGGACATCTGCCTTCTGAATCAGGAAAACGAATAGCTCCCCCACTGATATTCTTCAAATCTTTTTTACTTAATTTTTTCATGATAATTATTTTTTAGTTTGTGAGCCTAAGATAATGAAAAATATCACACGGTGATGAAGTATTTAATCTTTTTTGCAAAAAAAAGTGTCTTTATGGCATATTTTAAATTAAGATATGGCTAATTATATGTGGAAAATTGAGAGGTTAGAAGTAAATAAATTTAACAATTAAGATGATGAACGTTAAATCAGATATAAACAATGCTTCGGGGTATTCAAACTTGTTTGCATTTTTGATATATTTGCGCTATGATTTTACGAGGAGAAAACTTAATCAAAGAATACGGTCCTAAAAAAGTTGTAAAAGGCGTTTCTGTACAGGTTCAGCAGGGAGAAATTGTTGGTTTGCTTGGTCCCAACGGAGCAGGGAAAACTACATCGTTTTATATGATCGTAGGGTTGGTTAAGCCCACTTCAGGAAAAATTTTTCTGGATAAACAGGAAATTACCACAGATGCAATGTACCGAAGAGCCCAAAAAGGAATCGGTTATCTGGCTCAGGAAGCTTCTGTTTTCAGAAAATTATCCGTTGAAGAGAATATTATGGGAGTATTGCAGTTGACAAAGCTTTCAAAACGTGAGCAGCAAATCAAATGCGATGAGCTAATCGAAGAATTCTCTTTACAACACGTTCGTAAAAACAGAGGGGATCTTCTTTCCGGTGGAGAAAGACGTAGAACGGAAATTGCCCGTTGTCTTGCTACAAGCCCAAACTTTATCCTTTTGGATGAACCGTTTGCAGGGGTAGACCCGATTGCGGTGGAAGATATTCAGAAGATTGTAAGAAGTCTTGTTGATAAAAATATCGGAATTCTGATCACCGACCACAACGTACAGCAGACGCTGGCGATTACCAACAAAACCTATATCATGTTTGAGGGTAAAATTCTTAAGGAAGGACTTCCGGAAGATCTTGCCAATGATCCACAGGTAAGAGAAGCTTATCTTGGAGAAAACTTCGTGTATCAAAGTATTCTTGATAAACCGAAGAAGAAAAAATATGCTTATAATATCTGGGCAGGTAATTTTGATTCTAAAAGTCAGTTACAGGGATTTGTAGATGAAAACTTCAAGCAGTATGATGATCTTAGATTGATGTATGGCTTTGAAGATATCAGTTTCGCTTCCCTTGCGAATTCTGAAATCGAGCATATCTTTAATGATGTAGTAGATAAAAATGCCAATAACTCATTTGTATTTCAGAAAAAAGAGATCAATACCAATTATTCTTTGGAACAGGCACAAACAGAATCTAAAGAAGCAGGTAAACCGGAATTGCACTATCTGACGACATATATGTACGAAGGATAAATTCCCGGATTAATATTTGCTTAAAACCATAATAAAAACGTACCTTTTCTCTTGGAAACGGTACGTTTTTCAGTTTAAATAATTCCTATGGCAAAACCATTCAACAGAACAGTCACTTTATTCGGGATTTATAAACAGCTTGTTCCATTCATCAGACCTTACAGATTAATGATCTACGGAACGTTGTTTCTTACTTTTCTAGGCGCTTTGGCGGCACAGGTAAACCCAATTGTATTGAAGTATACCGTGGATGAGGTGACGAAACTTACCCATCTTCCACATCCAATGACAGAAGGTATTCATATTCTGATCATCATCTCTATCATCTTATTAGGGAAGGAACTGTTGAATATTTTTATCAATTTCGGGCAGAAATTTTATGGTGAAAAGATCAGAATCAATGTAAGTTCGGTTCTGGCTCAATCGGCTATTGATAAAATTTTAACCTATCGTGTCGCCTATTTCAATGATGAAAACCATGAATCGGGAAAGTTACAGATAAGAATAGACCGCGGAATTGAAAGTTTAACAAAATTAGTTCAGAACTTTTTCATTGATATTTTACCTCTGTTTTCCAATGCTATTATTGCTTTGATAATCATGTATATGCAGAATGTATATGTAGGAGCAGTTTCTACGATTATTGTCCCGATTTACTTTTATATAAGCTCCTTACAGGCAAAAAAATTAGGAGGAGTACGTCGACAGCTTAGAAATCAGAGAGAAAAGAAGACTTCGGGTCTGTTGAATCTTATCAATTCCATAATGGTGATTAAAAGTTTTGTCCGTGAAAAATTTGAAGGAAAGAAGCAGTATGATTTACAGATGCAGCTGATGGAAAGTCAGATGTTTACAAGAAAAACCAACTTTATTTATGATGGCTTAAAGACTTTTATTGAACAGTTTGGAGTCGTTTTAATTATCCTTCTTACTGTTTATCTGGTACTTGATCAGCAGATGACGATTGGGGCAATTATGCTTCATATTATGCTTTTCAATAATGTTTCAGCACCTATTCGTCAATTGCACAGGATTTATGATGATATGAATGATGCAATGATCTATGCGGAAGGATATTTTGAAATTCTCAATGCAGATAATGAAGCCGAACCAAATGGAAAATTCACAGAAAAAGATATCAAAGGAACCTTTGAACTGAAGAATGTTGACTTTACTTATCCCAACGGAACAAAAGCATTACACAATGTTTCTATGAAAATTGAACATGGAAAAACTACTGCGCTTGTTGGATTGAGTGGTGCCGGAAAATCTACGGTTATCAATCTTTTATGTAAATTCTATCTTCCGGATTCCGGGGAAATTTTGCTTGATCATGTAAATCTTGATGAATATAATAATACTTTTCTGAGAAGTGATTTAGGGCTTGTTCTCCAAAAGAATCATATTTTCCAGGGAAGTATTGAAGACAATATCCGTTACGGAGACATGAATGCTGATTTTGAAAAAATTCAGGAAGCGGCTAAAAAAGCATATTTACATGAGCAGATTATAGATCTTCCCGATGGATATAAACATGATGCTACCCAACTCTCAGGAGGACAGCAGCAAAGAATAGCCATTGCAAGGCTTTTCCTTAAAAATCCACCTATTATTTTTCTGGATGAGCCTACCGCAAGTCTTGATGCCATTGCTACTGAGCAAATCAAAAACTCCCTTGATGCCATAAAAGAAGGAAGGACTGTTGTCATTATTTCCCATTCACTATCCCAGATTTTAGACTCAGATATTATTTATGTCATGAAAAAAGGAAGAGTAGTGGAAAACGGAACTCATGACGAACTTTATAGTAAAGACGGTACTTATCGCGAAATTTTTGATGCTTCAGCACGCAGCTTAAATCTGGATAAACTGGTGAATACTCTAAAAGATAATTAATAATTTTGCTTACTGTAAACCTTCAGCCGGCAACGACAATACATGAACGATCACTATCTTAAAAAACTCGACAGAGTAACGGCAATTCTTACTCAGCTGCAATCAAAATCTGTTGTAAGAGCACAGGATCTTGCTGAAAAATTTGATGTCAGTATCAGAACCATCTATCGGGATGTGAAAACATTGGAAAATGCAGGAATACCAATTGTAGGAGAAGCAGGGAACGGATATTCATTGATGGATGGCTATAAACTTCCTCCGATCATGTTTACTAAAGAAGAAGTCCTGAGCTTTATCACTGCCGAAAAGCTTATGCAGAAATTCTCCCATCAGAGTTTGGGAAATCATTATCAGACGGCAATGGAGAAAGTACGCTCTGTATTGAGGCATTCCGATAAAAATTTAATTCAGAATATTGAGAAACAGATCGACGTTTTTAATTTTCATACTCAGCAGACTGAAGACTCTCTGAAAAATGTCATTCCTATTATTTTGGAAAGTATAGCCGAGAAGACCCAGTTAAATATAGAATATCAGACTGTAGATTCAAAAATTTCCAACAGAACTATTGAAGCTGTTGGGATTTTCTTTGAATTTAATTTTTGGTACATTATGGCATATTGTACACTACGAAATGATTTCAGGCAGTTCAGAGTAGACCGGATTCTGAAAATTTATAAAACACAAACTCCCTTCTTACAGGAATACGGACAGATCAATGATTACAGAAAATCACATGGGAATAAAGTGAAAGCTAAACTTTTGGTGGATAAAAAGATAATGGCTCACCTTGTGAATTCAAAAAAATACTATGGCTTGATTGAAGAGGTAGAAACCGACCAAGGTGTTGAACTTACCTTTGAGACAGAATGGATTAATGACGGATTTCCACGTTGGGTAATTACTTTTGCAGATTATGCTACAGTTCTTGAACCGGAAAGCCTTCGTACAAGATTGAAAGAACTTCTTACCAATATGATGGGAAGGCATCAATAAAACCTCAACAAATTATATGTTGAGGTTAAGATTATGCAAATAGATGAAATGGTTTGAAGTAAAAAAGTAACGTTGCAAAAAAGTAAATTTATTTTTCTCTTTCGCAATTTTACCGCTTGCTTAATTATTAAAATCTTTCCCAGAAGAAAGGAGGTTCCATTCCTAAAGCTCTCAGATAAACATATCCTTGTGCACGGTGGTGAATTTCATTATCTACGAAATAAAGAATATTCTCATATACCGGGAATTCATATTCACCAAATAAATTAAAAGTTTCCTGGAATCTTTCCTCAGAGATTTGTCTGAAATAATGATTGATCACTTCAGTTTCCTCGTCCCATTTTTTTAGAATCTCTGCTTTTGTTGTTGGATTAAAACCTTCTTCATTATAAGCGTCCGTTTTGTTTTCAACGATTCCCTTTAAAGCAGTTCCTCCAATCATGATAAGTTCTACTGCCATTTTAGCGAATGGTCTCATTCCACCTATGGAAAATTCAAATAATTCCTTCTCAGGAAAAGCATCGATTACTCTTCTTGTCAGGTTTCTGTGTCCCTGCCAGTCTTTTAATAATTGCTCAGTAGTCATGAATTGCTGTGTAGCGGTTGCTGTAGTTGTCATAATGTATCGTTTTTGTTTGTTATTGTTGATACAAAGGTAGGAGTAGGTAATGACAACAGTTTGTCAGCAGGATTTTTAATGCTGAAAAATATTTTATTTCTTTGCTAAAATATTACACCTTACTTTTCCGTTAGAAGAAAGTATATTAATAAAAACAAATTGATTAATTAAAATTATGAAGAAGTATATTTTGTCTGTAGTGACAACCTTTTTATTAGTATCATGCAACAAAATTGAGGAGAAAATAGATCAGACAGTTCAGGAAACTACTGAAAAAGTGCAGCAAAAAGCTCAGCAGGCAGTAGAGGAAACCGTTAAAAAGACAGTCAATGAGTCTATAAACTCTATCACAAACTCTCAGGATGTAAAATTTAATGAAGTTTTCCCTAATTCAGAATCCCTGATTTCAGAAGAGAAAGGCAAAAAGATAAAACTCCCTACAGGAACTGAAGGATATGTTTTTAAATACAAAGCTGATATAGCTGTATTACTTCCTTTTTTAGAAAAACAGGCAACTTCTGATGAAAGTAAATCAGAAAAAACCGCAAGAAAAATTGATGGACAAAGTATTATCAGTAAAATCAGTCTTGTTTCGAAATTTTTACCTGAAAATACTTTTGATACAAGCTTTTTAGAAGATATCAAAACAGATAAAAGCATTCAGTATTATAAGCTGAAAAGATTCCCTAACAGTAGTACAATCATCTACAACCCAAAAAATCAGACCATCATACAATACGTAGAGGTAAATAAATAATTTGGATTGACCGGTTTTTAACCGGTCATTTTTTACTTCCAGATTACCTATAGATTTGAATGTTTTTTCATTTTTAACATAAATATTCGTAAAAATCAAAGATTCGTGTTTTTTGTAGTTTAGCTTTTTACAAATAATACCTGTAATACCTGATAAGTACATCATCAGTACATTTTACTTTTTACATTGTACAAAAAAAAGTATTTTAGTAGTATGAAAATTTATACAAAGACAGGAGATAAAGGTCAGACTGCACTTTATGGAGGAACAAGAGTTTCCAAAGCAAGTGCAAGAGTAGACAGCTACGGAAATATTGATGAGTTAAATTCATTCATCGGAATTGCAAAAAGCCATATTGAGGATGAAGAAGTTTTAAAGCAACTGAAAAAAATTCAGTTCGATTTATTTACGGTAGGTTCAGAAGCAGCAACACCCGTGGATAAATTGATGTTGGCAAATGGGAAATCCCGTCTTCCGATCATTATTTCAGATACGGAAATTGAAGAATTGGAACAATGGATGGATGCTTTTGATGAAAAATTGGAACCTCTTCAGTATTTTATTCTTCCAGGCGGAGGAAAACCGGCAACGTTTTTACATGCAGCAAGAACAATTTGCAGAAGAGCAGAACGTTCATTGGTTTTCTTAAATGAAGCTGAGGAAGTACGTCCGGAATTGATTAAATATTTAAACAGACTATCAGATTATCTTTTCGTATTGGCAAGATATATTTCAAAAGTAAATAATGAACCGGAAGAATACTGGAACCCGAATGAGAGATAAAGTATTACTTTTCATCAACGGAGATGCTCCGAAATCTTTACCCAATCCAGAAAAGTATGGTTTAATAGCCTGTACTGATGGTGCATTTCACTATCTTAAAAGAATGGGCTTTCCTTTAGATAAACTTGATTTTATTTCCGGTGATTTTGACTCTCATTCCGGATCGGATGAGGATATGTATCAGGATAAATTTATTCTTACTCTAGATCAGGATAAGACAGATTTTCATAAGGCTCTGGAAATTATTATGGAAAAAGGTTTTTCAGATGTAGATGTTTTTGGAGGAAGTGGAGGAGAACAGGATCATTTTCTTGGAAATTTGACGGTTGCTTATGCCTTCAAAGATGGTATGAAGATTAAATTTTATGATGAGTTTTCAGAATATTATTTTATTCCTAACGATTTTAAATTGAAAGGTGTAAAGAACAAAATGATTTCCCTTTATCCTTTTCCATCGGTAAATAACATAACAACCAAAGGGCTCAATTGGTCTTTAACAAACGGAAGTTTAAATATCACCTCAAGGATTGGAACCCGTAATTTTGCTATTGAAGATGAAGTTTCGGTAGAATATGAATCAGGAGATGTGTTGTTTTTTGTTGGTATCAACGAGATAGAATATCCAACAATCTATTAATTATATTTCCGAGAAAATTATCAATAGAAACAGGCTTTAGCCCGTTTAATAAAAATAAAATAAAGTCTATTGGCTTTAGCCAAAATCTAAAATAACCTTTAAACGACAAAAGACTTAAGTGATTTTTTTGTCTTTTGTGGTAAATCCGAAAACGATTGAATACATTTATTAAAATACCAGTTGTCATTATTTCATTATTCTGTGTTTTCTCATGTAAAACACAGAATTTTGAAACACCTGAATATGGGAAAAATGAAACAGAAAAGACTATTAAGATCAAAAAGGTCCACAACTTCCGTGCTGTAGGGAACATTAAAAATTCAGAAGGAAGAAGTTTAAAAGAAGGAACGTTTTACAGAAGTGCCCACCTTCATAAACTTAAAAATAAATCTTTTGACCAATTGGAAAAACTTGGAATAAAAGAAATCATTGATTTAAGAAATTCAAAAGAGATTTTGGATAAACCGGATAAGCTTCCAAACGGAATTACTTATAAAAAATATTCAGCCTTTGAAGATGAAGGAGATCAATTGTCACAGGCAAGAAAACTTGTTTTAAAAGGAAAGGTGAATGCTTCCGATGCTGATAAAAGAATGATCGACTTTTATCGTGAATATGTCACTGAAAATCCCGCAACGATCAAAACAATCATCAACGAAATTCTTGAATCTAAAGAACCCGTACTCTATCACTGTACTGCGGGTAAGGACAGAACCGGAATTATCACAGCTTTGATCTTAACAATATTGAAGTTTGATAAAGAAATCATTTATAATGAATATCTTTTATCCAACAACTTTAGAAAAGGCTTGGTAGAGAAGAGAATGAGCCTTGCCAACAACTTACATTTCCTGTATCCGAAAATGGATTTACAGGTTCTGGAAAAACTGAGCTGGGTTGAAAAAAGATATCTTGATGCCGCTTTTGATGAGATCAATAAAAAATATGGTTCCACAGATGCTTATATCCAGCAGGTACTGGGTATTTCTGAGGCAAAAAGAGAGGAGTATATTCAAAAGTTTACCCACTGATTATCAGGAATAAATTTCTGTAAGATATAATATTGGGGGATTATTTAAAATTATAATAATTTTAACATCCAAAAATCAAACTTTTTTAGCAATTTTGCATTTCTTAATTCACTTGTTTAGAAATGAAAATAAAGTACTCGGAACTTATTGATCAGACATTATATTTTCCTACGGAGGAATTTAATGTTTCTGAGAACAATTTGTTGTTTCACGATGTTCCATTAATGGACGTTGTTGAGCAATTTGGCACTCCGCTAAAGATTAGCTATTTGCCGAGAATTTCTCAAAATATTCAGAAAGCCAAAAGCTGGTTTAAAGAGGCTTTTGAAAAAATTGAATATAAAAAGAATTATACCTACTGTTACTGTACAAAATCCAGTCATTTCAATTTCGTATTGGAAGAGGCATTGAAGAATGATATTTCAATAGAAACGTCTTCTGCCTATGATATGGATATTGTAAAATCTCTTTATGAGAAAGGAAAAGTAGATAAAAACATTGAGGTAATCTGTAATGGATTCAAAACGGATGATTATCTGACAAAGATTTCAGATATGATCAATAACGGTTTTGGAAACATTACTCCGATTCTGGATAATTACCGTGAACTGGATAAGCTTACAGAAAGTATAGATTCTACCTTCAATATCGGGATCAGAATCGCTTCAGAAGAAGAACCAAAGTTCGAATTTTATACCTCAAGATTAGGAATCGGATATAAAGATATCATTCCTTATTACAGCCAGAAGATTGCTGAACACCCGAATGCAAGATTGAAAATGCTTCACTTCTTTATCAATACGGGAATCAAAGATACTTCTTATTACTGGAACGAATTGTACAAATGTCTTCGTGTATATGCACGTTTGAAAAAAATCGCTCCCGAAGTAGACTCATTGAATATCGGTGGTGGTTTTCCAATCAAAACCTCTTTAAATTTTGATTACGATTACCAATACATGGTTGAGGAAATTGTTTCTCAGATCAAGAAATTCTGTGAAGAAGAAGGGGTGGAAGAACCTAATATCTATACTGAATTCGGAAGTTTTACAGTTGGAGAAAGTGGAGCAAACCTTTACAAAATTATTTCTCAGAAACGTCAGAATGACAGAGAAAAGTGGAATATGATCGATTCTTCTTTCATGACAACACTTCCTGATACATGGGCGATTTCAAGACACTTTATCATGCTTCCGCTAAACCGTTGGGAAGATAGCTATGAAAGAGTATTCCTAGGGGGATTAACTTGTGATTCAGATGATTATTATAACTCTGAGCAGCATACGAATGCTATTTATTTACCGGTTTTCAGTGATACGAAGCCTTTGTATATCGGATTCTTCCATACAGGAGCTTATCAGGAAACGATCGGAGGTTACGGTGGAGTACACCACTGCCTGATGCCTCAGCCAAGACACGTCCTGATTCAGAAAGATGAAAATGGTGAATTACAATATGAAATTTTCCGTGAAAAACAAGAACCGGAAGATGTATTGAGACTTCTTGGGTATAAATAATTTTTATATCAATAGAAACCGGGCTTTAGCCCGTTTACAAAAAAATAATAAGCCCATTGGCTTTAGCCAAAACTTATACAAAGCAAAAGCTCTCAGATTCTGAGAGCTTTTTTTATTTAAAAATATTTTGAAATTTTATCCAGTTCCAGTTCTTCATAATCAGAAACTACCGTATCAGCCAATGTGTAATCCTGGTTTTTAGAATGCGGACTTCTATAAGCTGCACAGAATATTTTAGCTCTGTGGGCGGCTAGAATTCCATTGGTGGAATCTTCTATTACCATACAGTTTTCTACAGGTTCTCCAGCCATTTCAGCAGCAAGAAGAAAAACTTCAGGATGAGGTTTTGATTCTTTTAAATCTGCACCGCTGATTTTTCCACTAAAGTATTTTTCAAGCCCGAATTTTTCAAAAACCATATTGATGGTAGTCATGGTTGCAGAAGAAGCGAGAATCAGCTTTATCCCATTTTCATGATAATGCTGAATAAGATTTCTTACTCCGGGGATCAAATCAAATTCATCATCATTATAAAAATAATCCTTGAAGTGAGATCTTTTAATTCCTGCAATGGATTCGTAAGTCTGATTTAAATTAAATTCCTTGATCAGAGTTTCTGAAACCCTTTTGGTAGAAGCTCCTGTAAAAGAAGTGTATAAATCTTCGGAAACTGCAATTTCCAGTTCATCAAAAGTTTTGAAATAAGCTTTTCTATGCAATGGTTCTGTGTCTACAATCACTCCATCCATATCGAAAAGAACAGCTTTTAAAGACATATTCTAAGTTTTTCACAAAAATAACTTTTAAAATTTAAACATAAGAACATTTAAAAACTAAAAAATCAGAATGAGGATTAAAAATTCATAACAAACAATAGTTCATCTCTAACTCAACGAGTATTTTGTATCTTTGCGGAGTATTTTAATTTTTCAATCATTTAATTTTTTAATTAATAATTATATATGAAAACATACGCAGGAATTCCCGAGGAAAACGCAACGTTAGAGAATTCGAAAGTAATGTTGGTAACTGTTCCTTACGATGGAACTTCAACATGGGGTAAAGGAGCAGATAAAGGTCCTGAGTTATTCTTAGATGCTTCTGAAAACATGGAGCTTTATGATATTGAAACTCAAACTGAACCTTATCTTCAAGGGGTATATCTAGCTGGAGAGGTTTCTGAAAACTCTAGCCCTGAAGCAATGACAGAAGCTGTTTATCAAAAAACAAAAGAGCTTTTGAACAATGAAGGAAAAGTATTCACTTTATTTGGTGGTGAACACTCTGTTTCTATCGGTTCTATCCGTGCAGTAGGAGAGAAATTTGAAAATCTTACAGTTCTTCAATTGGACGCTCACACAGATTTACGTCCTGAGTTCCATGGTTCTACTTCTAACCACGCTTGTGCAGTGTTTGAAGCTAATCAAAAGCATAACTTAGTTCAGGTGGGAATCCGTTCTATGGATGCAGAAGAAGCTCAGTATTTACCGGAAGGAAGAGTATTCTTTGCTCACGAAATTGCTAATAATGAGAATTGGGTAAATGACGTATTGGAAAAAGTTTCAGGAAACGTTTATATTACGATTGACCTTGATGCTTTTGATCCTTCTATTGCTCCATCTACAGGAACTCCTGAGCCAGGTGGATTACAATGGTATCCAACATTGGAATTATTAAGAAAAGTATTCGAAAAATGTAACGTAGTAGCATTTGATATTGTAGAATTAATGGATTCTCCAATGGCTAAGCCAACAGCTTTCCTTGCAGCGAAGTTATATTATAAAATGCTTGCTTATAACGATATTTATAATAACAATAACTAAAATTCCGCAAGAATCGGATTTTTTCTGTCGTGTATTCTTTGGAAATTTGTGACATAAAAACATAGTAAGATGTCCACACAAAATCAAATAGATTACAACAGAATTGCCAAAGCGATAGAATATATCCAGAGCAATTTCAGACTTCAGCCAAGCTTGGAGGAAGTGGCAGAGAATATTCACTTGAGTCCGGCTCATTTTCAGAAAATCTTTACGGATTGGGCAGGAACAAGTCCGAAGAAATTTTTACAGTTCATTAGTCTTGAGCATGCTAAAAATTTATTGAAGGAAGAAAAGGCAAGTATTTTTGATACCGCTTATGAAACGGGACTTTCCAGCACAAGCAGATTGCATGATCTGTTTGTAAAAATAGAAGGGATGTCTCCGGCTGAATATAAAAATGGTGGAAAAAGCCTTGTCATTAATTATAGTTTTTCAGAAAGTCCATTTGGAAATATTCTGGTAGCTTCCACAGAGAAAGGAATCTGCTATATGGCTTTCGAAAATGATAAAGAAACAGCATTAGGGGATTTACAACATAAATTTCCTAATGCTTCTTTTTTTGAAAAGCAGGATTCGCTTCAGAAAAATGCACTGTCCATATTCGATAAAGACTGGACGAAACTCAACACCATCAAACTTCATTTAAAAGGAACCGATTTTCAGCTTAAAGTCTGGGAAAGTTTGTTGACTATTCCCATGGGAAAATTGTCAACCTATGGAACTTTAGCGGAAAAAATAGGAAATCCAAAAGCTTCGAGAGCAGTGGGAACCGCAATAGGAAGTAATCCTGTAGCATTTCTTATCCCTTGTCATCGTGTTATTCAGTCTACGGGGCATCTTGGTGGCTACAGATGGGGAAGTGAGAGAAAACAAATGATGGTGGGCTGGGAGAGTTCACAGCTTTACTCTTAGTATTTTTAATCATAAAAGACACAAAAGTTCTTGAACGCTTAAGTTATTTTTGAGTGGCTACTAAGTGTTTGAAAAGTACAATTAAGTTTTCTGAAAATTTCCAATTTTTACTTATATTTCAATTGAAGGAGGAAACATTCCCATCCTCTGGAGAGGTGGCAAAAATTCAAAGAATTTTTGACGGGGTGGTTCAATCCTGATTTCCTTTCCAAAAAACATTACGTAATTTGTATTACCAAAATTAAAAATAATGCTCAGCCTGTTCGATGAAACACCAGATTATCCTTTAAGTCTCCTTCCCAATGATGGAACGGTTCTGTATTATGGAAAAGTTTTCTCACAAGAGGAGGCTGATATTTATTATGATTATCTTTTCAATCAGATTCCCTGGCAGCATGATGAGGCAATAGTCTTTGGTAAATTAATTTTAACCAAGCGAAAAGTAGCATGGTTCGGAGAAAAAGAATTTGAATATACTTATTCCAACAGAACGAAATATGCCAAATTCTGGACCCCGGAATTATTGAAATTAAAGAAAAAATGTGAAGAAGTTTCAGGTGAAACTTACAATTCCTGTCTGCTTAATTTATACCATGACGGAAGTGAAGGTATGGCATACCACAGTGATGGAGAAACAGATTTGAAAAAGCACGGAGCAATTGCTTCTCTGACTTTTGGAGCAGAAAGAAAATTCTTATTCAAACATAAAACAACAAAAGAAAAGGTAGAAATATTCCTGGAAAACGGAAGTTTATTAATTATGAAAGGAACCACTCAAGAAAACTGGCTTCACAGGCTTCCTCCCACAACAAAAGTAAAAACTCCAAGAGTAAACCTTACTTTCAGGACGATTGAAGAATAAAACTCTCGCAGATTCAGCAAATCATGCAGATGTTCGCTTAATCATCTGTGAAAATCTGTGCAATCAGTGGGAAATGAAATTATTCTTTTATAATAATGATTCACAAAATCAACTTAATCCGCGAGATACCCAAAAAACAAAAACGCTGTTCAGATGAACAGCGTTTTTAATTATTTTAAGATTTCAGCTTCAATAGAACTGTCACCAAACACTTTAATCAATGCTTTAGTATAATCTTCTTTCGTGGCAAAATTTGGATTCTCCATAAACTTCTGTGGATTTAAAGCAAAAAGCGGGAACCACGTACTGCTGATCTGAATCTGAATTTTGTGTCCTTTTTTGAAGGTGTGAACTACATCCTGAAGTCTGAAATTTACAGCTGTTTTCTGATCAGGAACTAACGCTTCTCCTTTCTCTTTAGTATTTCTGAACCTTGCAGGCATAATCTCGCTTCTTACCATCTGGTGGTAGTTTCCATAAATAACTCCGTCTTTCTTTTCTGAGGGTTTAAAATCTTCAGGATAAACATCAATCAGCTTTACCGCAAAGTCTGCATCCGTAGAAGAAGAGGAAATGTTAAGCTTAGCCATGATTTCTCCAGCGAAAGTAATATCTTCTGTCAGAGCATCCGTAGTGAACGTTAATACATCAGGTCTTCCAACAGAAAATCGCTGATCTTCCGACATATAATTTTTTGGTGTAAAACCATTGAAATCCTTTAAATGATCAGAGCTTAAAACAGGATTATTCGGGTCACTGTAATATTCTGAAAAACCTTGTCCTGATGATTTTTTTAAAGTTTTATCAGCTAAATAGAAATTAACCTTCTGTGCATTTTTAGGAGGATAAGAAGTGAATTCCTTCCACACTTTTGCTCCGGTGTCATACATCAAGGCTTCAGGGAGTCCTGCATCTTCTTTTGTATTTCCTTTCAGATAATGAGTGAAGAATTTTGTTTCTATATTTTTCTGATAATAAGTAGCAATGCTGTCTCCAAAATAGGTTTCACTATGGAAATGCTTCCCTTGTTCCTGAGACCAGCCACCATGTGAGAAAGGTCCCATCACAATTGTGTTTTTAGCTTTAGGACTTGTCTTCTCAATGGTTTTATAGATATTTAAAGGTCCTGAAAGATCTTCTGCATCAAACCAACCTCCAACGGTCATTACCGCATGGTTGATGTTTTTTAAATGAGGTAATAATCCTCTTTTCTGCCAGAATTCATCATAATTGGGATGGTTCATAATTTCTGTCATGAAGAAATTATCTTTATAATATTTTTCATAACCATCTTTCAGAGTTCCCATATCTCTATAGAATTTTAAGCCGTCTTCTGAAGTCTGCTTAATAAAAGAATCCATGTACCATGCCTTATTTTCAGGTTTTGTCTTCTGTACTCCGAAAACAGGGAATGTTCTGAAATACCCAAGCATAAATCTTCCGTTGTGAAGGAAATCATCGTTCCAGAAGTCGGAAATAGGAGCCTGAGGAGAAGAAGCAACCAATGCCGGATGTTGTGCCAATGTCCCTACAGCAGTATAGAATCCTGGATAAGAAGTTCCGAATTGTCCCACCTTGCCATTATTATCTTTAACATTCTTTAAAAGCCATTCAATAGTATCGTAAGTATCTGTACTTTCGTCAACATCCTTTTTTGTTTTATGTTCCACTTGTGGGGTCATATTTGTAAACGTTCCTTCACTCATATATCTTCCACGTACATCCTGATACACAAAAATATATTTATCTTTCATCAGGAAAGAGTTGGGACCTACTTTCGTTTTATATTCATTTTCTCCGTATGGAGCGATGCTGTAGCATGTTCTCTGCATCAGAAACGGATATTTATTTTTATTGGAAGCATCTTTTGGAATATAAACAGCTGTGAAAAGCTTAACGCCGTCACGCATTGGAATATAAAACTCTTTCTTGGTAAAATTATCTTTCACAAAACTGTCTGGCTGTTCCGCTTTCTGAGCCTTTCCAAGAATGAAAAAGAGAATGAATAAAACTGAAATATGGGTCTTCATAAGTAAAATTTGTGGCTAATTTAGAAATAAAAATACTTTCATAGTATTTTATCAGACGAATCTTCTTTCAAAAATAGATTTATATTGAATTTTTACTTCTGATTGTGAAAGGTATAAAAGTTTTAGGCGTTGTGCGGATGTAACCACCCCGTCAAAAAATTAAAGAATTTTTGACACCCCTCCAGCGGAGGGGAATATTAGTGTTTCAGTAGAAAAGTAAGTGAAGAATGGAGATTTTCAAAAAACTCAAGTGTGCTTCTCAAACAGTTAGTAGCCACTCAAAAATAACTTAGGTATTATAAAAACTTTTGTGAAACAAAAAGGTCAGGAATTTTCCCGACCGTTTCTAAAAATATATATAAAAGTATGGTGTTTATTTTTTCTTTTTGCCTGCAAATTTATTAAGCTTCATACTCAGAGAAAACATGACGTATCGTTTCAGGATTAGCTCTTCACGGTCTTCAAAATAAGAATCTGTAATGGTCTTTTTAACACTTTGATTTTGATTCAAAACATCATAAATCTTAATTCTCGCGGTAAATTGTTTGTTATAGAATGAATATCCCAAACTCGTATTCCAGAAATAAAAATCTTTTTTAAATCCGGGTGCAATGTTGGAGTTTGTATTGTATGAAAAATCATTTCCTATGACGAATCTGCTTTGGAACAGATAATTGGTCATTTCAAGTTTTAAAGATTGAATTGCTGTATTGGCTCTGTCTACATTATAGTTGGTATAATCTGAAAAGCTGTATCCAAGACTATAAGATGGTTTTATTGTAAATTTATTTTTAATCTCATAATTTAGATTCAGCCCTGGCGTAAAGTTATATGATCTGCTTTTAAAAGTTTCACCTTCAATAAACCCGTTGTTGTAACTATAATTCATCCCGAATTTTGGTGAAATGCTAAGTTTATTATCATTCCATTTAAAAATTTTGGTTAAACCGAAGCTTACGTTGAACGTTTTATTTCCACTGATATTACTGTAAGTGACAATCTGCTTTCCGGAGCTGTCGTACTGGGAGAAATTAGTCACATCATTATTTCTATAGGTAAATCCAGCAACGATATAGTAATTAATATTTTTTATCATATTAAAACTGTTGAAGGAAAGGTTTGTTTCATTTGCCCATGTGTTTTTCAGATCAGGATTTCCGGTATAAGTAATTAATGGATTGGCTTCATCTCTATAAGGAATTAATTTTCCAGGATCAGGAATTGTGAAACTTGCCGAATTGGTTAATGACAATGATTTTCGTTCTGCAAAAGAATATTGAAAGTTGGCTGCATATCTTGGAAGGACGAAATTTTTCTGTAAATCATACTCCTGACCTTTGAATACAGAACTGACATCCATATCTGAAATATCAAAATTCACAGTTGCCCAACTATTGAATTTCTTTTTGTGTAAATAAACAGAAAGAGACGGTGAAAGTTGATTAAACGTTTGATCCACACTATTCGAAAGGTTGGTGTTGTATTGAGAATATTTTCCTGTAATAGGATCAAAATCATTGAAATCTCTTAGATCTCGTGACAGTTTTGAGCTATATTGTAACCCAAGAGTTACAGTCGCAGAATCCGAGATAGGTTCCGTATATTCTGTGCTGAAGCTGTAATTACTGTTTTGTGATAAAGTTTTTTGCAGTTGATTACGATTATCTGTAGTCGTACCGGAGTCACCGTAAAATGTATTTAAAGACTGATTAATATTATCATTCTTAGACTCTGAAATACTGCTGTTGATCGTCGCAGTTAAGGTTCTCCTTTTATTCTTAAAATTTCGGAATAAATAAACGCTGGAGCCAAATGTATTATTGTCTCCTTTGGTCTGGGTTGAACTTTGACTTTCATTCAGAAGCTTATCATCTTTTAAAGTAAACGATTTTGAATTTCCTAAGCTGAAATTTTCTGTCTTTGAAAAAGAAGGAGAGATGTAAATATTAGTCAATGAATCCAGATTGATTCGCACAGAACCATTAAAATTATATTGTTTGGATTCGCTGTTATTGCTGCTTTCAGAGTTGGTCTGAAGGGTATTATTGGGAAGAAGAGTAGTTTTGGATACTTTTGAACGGGTTTCTCCATCAGAATCCGTATATCTTAAACTAAGGTTATCGAGATCCGAATTTTTTCCAAGTTTATCATTATAATTCAGCCCAATCGTGGAATATTTCTGAATTCCACCGGCACTTTTCTGCGCACCGCCACGTCCCATACTATCAAAAACATTATCTGCCGAAGCATTTTTTGAATTGATATTATTGGAGGAAGCTAAAAGACTGATCTTGGTATCTCCTTTAAAATAATTTAGAAAAACATTGCCTTCATATCGTTTATCTGAGCCATAGCCAGCAAGTATTTTGGACATAAGTCCTTTATTTTTCTTTTCATCAATGTTGAAATTGATGGTTGTATTTTGAGATTTAGGAGCTTTTCCGGTAAGTTCTTCCTCCTTGGTTTTGGTAGTGGTAAACTGAATGTTTTTAATAATATCAGCAGGAAGATTCTGTAGGGCAATTTTACCGTCTTTATCAAAAAATACTTTGCCATTGACCATAATCTGATCTACGGTTTTACCATTAGCTGTAATTTTTCCGTCATTACTGACCTCTACCCCCGGAATCTGCTTTAAAAGTTCTTCAACCTGACTGTCAGGACGTACTTTGATTGCTGAAGCATTGAATTCTATGGTATCATTTTTTATTTTGACTGGAGAAACGGTAATCTTTACTTCATCAATATTGATTATTTTTTTGCTTTCAAGAGTTATATCGTCTAAAGATAAAGACTGCTCAATCTTTTCAAATGATTTTGAATAGGATGACTTTTCGGTATCAATTTTTAAAAGGGACGGTTCACTTACCTCATCTATTTTTAATGAAAATTTACCCTCTTTATTGGTTGCCGTATAATTGATGATTGAAGAATCTTTAGCCTTGAGCAGATAAATAGTCGCATTTTCTACAGGCTTCTTTTCCAGATCAGTTACTTTTCCGTCAATATGCAGTTTTTGGGCATGAATCATCAGAAAACTGAATAACCCAAACAATAGCAGTAAGATTTTCTTCATTTAGCATTTCAAAGCGTAAAAATAAAAAAACATCCCAAGATTGGGATGTTTCCTAGAAAAATTTCTATAATTTTTTATGCTTTTAAATATCTTGAATAAGCATATCCTTCCTGTCCGTCGGCAGTTTTTACTTTCCACCAGTCATCAGAAGTCTGCTCAATTAAAGTTACAGAAGCTCCTTTTGCAGCTTTACCTACTACAGCAGCTTCAGTAGAAGGCTCCTGTCTGATGTTTAAGTTAGACTCTTCAGTAGCAACAACAAGAGAAGCACCTGAAGCAAGACCTGCAACCTGTACGTCAATATTGATATCTGAAGCTGAATAAGTAGAATCAATAGCTCCTAAAGCATTCCAAACTGCGTCTTTTGCAGCGGTATTGGAAGCATCTCCGGAAACATATAAAATTCCGTCTTGTTCCTGAACCTGTAGATTTGAAATTCCAGCAGACTGAGCAGCTGATACTACGCTTGAATATTTATCTTGTAATGTACTCATCTTAAATTAATTATTTTACAGTGTAGTTAAATTTAACTTTACCAACTTTTAAAGCGTCAACAGACTGCTTAATTTTTTTAGCCTGCTCCTGAGAAACATTTCCTGTAAGGGTAAGCTCGTCATTGATAACTTCTACTTTTACAGTAGGGAAATCTTTTACAGCATCCTGAACTTTTTTCTGAACAGCAGGATCTACAGCAGATTTAGTTTCAACAGGTGCCGGAGCTGGAGTTACTTCAACTTTAGACATATCCATTACGTCTTTTACTCCTTGAATTGCCTTTAATTGTGCAATCATAGCATCTTTAGACGCTTGGTCCGCGAAAGTTCCGCTTAAGTGAGCCACACCTTCTTTTACTTCAACAGAAGCATTGGGATTAGAAGTTACTACAGTTGTAGCCTGAGTCTGAAGATCGGCATCAGAAACTTTCTTTTTACAAGAAACTGCCCCGAAAGATACAGCTACAGCTAATGCAGCCATTGCGATAGTTTTTTTCATATTGTATATTTATTAATGTTGTTATACAATCAAATGTAATAATAAAATTTGTACCAAAAGAATAAAAATTCAATAAATCTTTCTTAAAATTTTTACAATATTTTCTGAATCAGTGTTTTAATTTTTAGGTATTAAAAACTTAATGTAAAATTAACAGACATTGAAGAAAATCTTCTGTCAATTCAAAAACCATTATATTTGCGCAAATTGAACTATATATATGAAAGGACAGAATAAACTTTTTATAGCAATTATCATCGCGCTTATCCTGGGAGTAGGGATTGGAGGACTTGTACACGTGAAATATCCGGAGAGTGCAGAACCTTTTTCCAAGAATATAAAATTATTGGGAACCGTATTCATCAGGCTGGTACAGATGATCATTGCGCCTTTGGTTTTTACAACTCTTGTAGTGGGAATTGCCAAAATGAGTGACATCAAAATGATAGGAAGAGTAGGAACAAAAGCTATGCTTTGGTTTATTTCCGCTTCCTTGGTTTCCCTTTTCATCGGGTTGATCCTTGTGAACTGGCTTGAGCCGGGACATGTTACCAAATTACCAATTCAGGATGTTGCTTCAGCAGATGAACTATTGAAAAGCAGTAAAAGCTTTTCTTTAGAAGATTTTGTAAAGCACATGATTCCAAAAAGTTTATTTGAAGCCTTTGCTACCAATGAGGTATTACAGATTGTGGTATTTGCCATTATGTTTGGGGTTGCTTTAGCCAATTTAGGAGAAGAATATTCTAAGCCTGTAGTAAAGCTTTTTGATATCATGGCTCATGGTATTCTTAAAATGGTAGGGTATATTATGTGGTTTGCTCCTCTTGGGGTATTGGGAGCTATTGCAGCGGTAGTGGCAACCAACGGTTTTGAAATCTTTAAAGTATATGCCATCTATTTAAGAGACTTCTTCTTTGCGTTAGGTGTGCTTTGGCTGGTTCTTTTACTGGTTGGATACTTTATCTTAGGAAACCGTTTATTTGATTTATTAAAAAGAATTAAAGAGCCTTTATTGATCGCCTTTTCTACAACAAGTTCAGAAGCGGTATTCCCGAAATTGGTTGAAGAGCTTGAGAAATTTGGATGTAACAGCAGAGTAGTGTCTTTCATCTTACCTTTAGGATATTCGTTTAACCTTGATGGAAGTATGATGTATATGACGTTTGCTTCTATATTCATTGCACAGATCTACGGTATTGAAATGACGCTTGGACAGCAGATCACGATGCTTTTGGTACTGATGCTTACTTCAAAGGGAATTGCCGGAGTTCCGAGAGCTTCTTTGGTAATCATTGTGGCAACGTGTTCAATGTTTGGTATTCCACCAGAAGGAATTGCATTGATCTTACCAATTGACCACTTCTGTGATATGGGAAGAAGTATGACGAACGTATTAGGAAATACATTAGCGACTTCAGCGGTATCGAAGTGGGAAGGTCAGTTAACCGAACCTTTAGACAAAATTTAAATATCAATGAGTTTAAAAAACTTAGAAACATACAAAAGCCATATTGAAAAATATGGCTTTTCAGTTATAAACAAGGTCTTTTCTGATGAAGAAGTCGGACGAATAATTAATGTTTTAGATCATATTGATACTTCACGAGACAACTTCAGGAAGTCAGAAGATCTTTTTGCAATAAGACAGTTTTTAAAGGAAATTCCAGAGATAAAAGACTTCATCTTTAATGATAATATTAAAGAGGTTGTAAAGAATATCTTTGGAGAAAAATATTTTGTGGTTAAAAGTATCTATTTTGATAAACCTGAAACATCTAATTGGTATGTGGCTTATCATCAGGATCTGACCATTTCCGTTGATAAGAAGCTGGAATTATCTGGTTTTGGTCCCTGGACTACAAAACAGAATCAGTTTGCGGTTCAGCCTCCATTAAATGTTTTGGAAAATATTTATACCATCAGAATTCATCTGGATGATACAGATGAAAGTAACGGAGCGTTAAAAGTGATTCCAACGTCTCATAGTAAAGGAATTTACAGACCGGAAACTATTGACTGGACAGTAGAAACTGAAGAAATCTGTAATGTGGAAAAAGGAGGAATAATGCTTATGAAACCTCTTACACTACATGGCTCAAACAGAACAACTAATGGGAAAAAAAGAAGAGTCATTCATATTGAATTTTCCGATATGGAACTTCCGGAAGTTCTTCAATGGGCAGAAAGAATGAATTAAGATAAAAAATAGCCTCTTCAAAAGTGAAGAGGCTATTTTTTTAGAACCAGGAATCAGATATGATCTCTTTGTTCTCTGTTTTGATATTTTGTTTGTTGTAAAAAAGTAATACCAGGTATTCATTTTTTTCTGAAGTATCTTTAAACATTGGGGTTTCAATAGTCAGATTTTTTTTCATGATGGCTTCTATAGTTTTGTCTTTGCTTCCAAAAGTTGTCATCGGTGTAATTTCTTTAATTTTGAAAGAATCATTCAACTTAACTTTGTATATGGCAAATGGCTGCTTGGGTTTGAAGTTTCTTATTTTTGAAAGTTCGGATCTTGTATTGGCTCCCATTGTTTCATCATAGTAATAAGTAAATTGAAGCCCTTTAAATTTGAATTTATTCTTGTCTAAATAAGAAAAGACATTGCTTAATTTTTCCATTTCAATGCTTTCGTCCTTGATAGGTTTCTCTGGTAGTTGAGACATCGGAGAACATGAGGAAATAGAAAAATTCTTGTTTGATCCTTTTAATAAAATCAAATATCTTTCATTAGGTTTTACATCTTTTTCACAAGCTGCAGAGGACGAATTACCGATTAATCCTCTTACATTCAATGTTGTGAATTTCGCTCCTTTGTATAACTTCTCGAACTCAATATCTGCTTTATAGGTTCTTTGCTGAGCGTTTTCACCATATACTTTCAGGATTTTGATAACGCCCACAACATCAGCATCTAAATAATTTTCTGCAAAATTACTCATGACGCATTTGCATGCTGAAACGTTTATAAAACTTAAAAACAAGAATAGAAGTAATGATAACTTTTTCATGTATTGTAATTGTTTTTATTTCGCGGAAATTTCATCAATAAAGATATAGGCTTCTCCGCCAGCTCCTTGATGCCATTCCGGTAATTTTCCGTAATAATATGCTTTTACCTTAATATATCTTGTTTCAGTAGGAAGAATTTCAGTGGTAAAATCTTTAAGCTGTACTTTTTCATCTTTTGGATCAATATTGTTATCGATTGTTTTCAGAAGGATAAAATCTTTATTGTTCATTGATGCGTAATATTCTACTTTAGAAGGCATCAGGATCCATGCTTTGCTGTCCTGAAGGTAAGTGGATGACAATGATGTGATCTGTTGTGGAGATTTAAAATCAATTATTGCTTCAAAATTCTGTCCCTGATATCCGTGCCATTCACCTTTTCTCCAATTGACATCCCCTCTGATTCCGTCGATTAATGCCAGTTTTCCGTTGGCTGTATATTGAGGAGTTGCTTTTGAAAGGATATTGATATCCCAATAATTAGGTCTTCTGTTGAAATTGGCTACAGTCACTGAACTTTTTTCGCCTTTTCTTTCCGCATACGCATGAACCTGTGTCGTTTTCGTAATGGTGAAAGGTCCTTTGTAGGCTGTAAATGTTTTTCTTTTGTTGGCATCACTCTCATCCATAGTCATATAATAGATTTTGTCACCTAGATTTAACGGTGTAATCTCCACTTTAGTGGAAAAATCAAAAATTCTGTCTGCAGCAATCACTGGGGAAGCCGTGAGTTGTGCATATTTGGATTCACTGATAGGTTTTATATTTTCAAATCCCAGTTTTTTAAGTTCTGCTTTACCTGTATTTTTCGTAATGGTTTTTGTAGTTCCGTCTTCCAGATGAATTTTAATCTCATCAAAATAAGGAGTTGTCGTTTCCCATTCAGGTAATCCGGGTGTTACAGAATAGATTCCCATAGAACTTAAAATGTACCATGCGCTCATCTGTCCGCAGTCTTCATTTCCGATCAGCCCGTCCGGCGTGTTTTTATAGAAATTATCGAGGATGTATTTTATTTTAGCATCTGTTTTTTCCGGTTTATCTACAAAATTGTATAGGTAAGCAATATGATGGCTGGGTTCATTTCCCTGTGCATACTGTCCCATTAAACCTGTAATATCTACCTGTTCTCTACCTGTAGTTTTGTCGGGTGCAGCAAAAATAGCATCAATGAACTGTTCAAATTTTTCTTTACCGCCATGAGCTGCTATAAGCCCCGGAATATCCTGCTGTACAGAGTAAGAATAATGCCATGAATTTCCTTCCGTATAATTGTTGTTGACCTCTCTCGGATCAAATGGTTCATACCAGTTTCCGTTCTTTCTTGGCTGCATGAAACCACTTTTAGGATTGTAGAGATTTTTCCAGTTCTGAGAACGTTTCATAAAGTACTGGTAATCTTCTTTCTTGCCTAAAATCTTTGCCATTTGGGCAATACACCAATCATCATAAGCATATTCCACGGTTTTGGAAACACTTTCATGCTCATCATCAATACTGATGTAGTTATTCTGTTTGTAAGCATTTAAACCAAAAATATCCAGCATAGCAGAATTTTTTGAAGCCTGATACGCCTTTTCATAATCAAATCCTTTGATCCCTTTTGCCATCGCATCTGCAATCACGGAAACAGAGTGGTAACCGATCATGCATTCCGTTTCATTGGAAGCCAATTCCCATACCGGAAGTTTTCCGCCCTGTTCATATTGTTTGATAAAAGTATTGATAAAGTCAGCCGTTCTTTTTCTGTCGATCAAAGTCATTAAAGGATGTGCTCCTCTGAAAGTATCCCAAAGTGAAAATACGGTGTAATAATCAAAATCCTTGGCTGAGTAAAGCTTGTTGTCACGACCTCTGTATCTTCCGTCAACATCCATATTGATATTCGGCTGGGTAAAAACATGGTACATCGCTGTATAGAAAACAGACAATTTATTTTTATCGTCAGACTTTACTTCTATTTTCGACAATTCTTTATCCCAATCGGCAACTGCCTGTTTTTTTACCTGTTCAAAATTCAAGGATTGACTTTCTGCAAGCATATTTTTTTCTGCACCTTCATATCCTGTAGGAGAAATTGCCACTTTTACATTGATTTTTTCTCCTTTTTTAACATCTGTGGAGAATGCAAGAGCCAGTTTTGTTCCGGACAACAGGTTGTTTTCATTTTTGCCATTCACTTCCTTCTTGGAAATTTTCATTGGTTTTGAAAACTCAATTCTTGCATAAATGTATTGATTGGTTGCCCAAGCCTCACTTCTTCTGAAAACTTCTATGGTCTTATCATCAATGATTTTTACTTCCCCTTCGAGAAGCTTATCACGATGGTTGAGATCCAGTATAATGTTAGCATTTCCTGCATTATTAAAAGTATATTCGTGATATCCGACTCTTTTTGTTGTTGTCAGGCGAACGTCTATATTATTTTTATCCAGCTTTACACTGTAAAATCCAGCGGAAGCCTTTTCATTTTTGTGAGAGAACTTCGAAAAATAATCTTTGCTGTTCAAGTTTGGATTTCCCATGGTAGGCATCAGCATAATATCTCCGTAATCCGAAACTCCTGTTCCGTTGAGGTGAGTATGAGAAAAACCATAAATCACAGAATCTGAATAATGATAACCACTACTGCCATCCCAACTTCCGTCAATTCTTGTATCGGGGGAAAGCTGTACCATTCCGAAAGGAACGATTGCCCCGGGAAAGGTATGTCCGTGACCTCCTGTACCAATAAATGGGTTTACATATTGGGAATAATTTTGCGCATAAATAATTTGAGTAATCAATATAGAAAATGCGACCAGCCTGTTTTTCATGTTCTGATTTTATGTAGCGAATATATTGAAAATGTAAGTATGTCTCAAGGTTCTTTTTTGTTTTATAATGAGAACTTTATAAGTATCTTTTGTAGAAAAGCGGATATATTGCGTCAGGTTCTGTCGCTTTACTGTAGTAGCTTTGTGAAAGAATAACAAATAGATGATAAAACTCAAGGGAGTATTTTAATATTAAATCACATTAATATGATCTGTAGTTGTTTAAAAATACTATTTTCGCAAAAAAAAACTAACCATTAAACTAATAACAATGATAACTCAATATAATCCTTAGATATCTTTTCAGGTATCATTCAATACTCTTTTTTAAATGATTTTACGGTCAAAGTACAGGAATATTCAATCTATTTCTGAATGTAAATCAGTGAAATGTAATTTAACATTGAATTTGTTTCGTAAAATAGGTTGTATTATGATCAGTATTAAGCAATTATAACCAATATATTGTTTAATACTTTCTTAAAACACTAATTTCCAATACTTAAAATATAAACATGAAGAAACTTTATACGAGTGCATTTCTTGTATGCACAATTCTGAGCACTTCTGCTCAGGAAGTTCTCTGGCAAAAAGATATCAAATCCTCTACTCAGGATTTCTTAAGCCAGGTAACGACAACCATCGATCAGCAATATCTTATTACAGGGAGCGCTATTCAGTCAGGAAGCGGGAAGCTGGAGGCTGGAAGTAAGCAGAACAACGGCTACGATTTCCACTTGGTTAAACTGAACCAACAAGGCGAACAGTCATGGGAAAAGTATTTCTCAGGACAAGACCACGATTATTTATCAGCAACCGTAACGACGCAAGATGGAGGATTCCTTTTGGCTGGAACTTCTTATTCAGCAAAAGGACTGGATAAAAAAGATGAAGCAAAGGGCGGATCGGATATCTGGCTGATCAGAATCAATGAATTTGGGGATGAATTATGGCAGAAAACCTTGGGAAGTTCTTCCGATGAAGAAGCAAGAGCTGTTATTCAAACTATGGATCAAGGCTTTATTGTAGCAGGAAATGTACAAAACTCAGCAAAAGGCTACGGTTCTAAAGATGTTTTAATCATTAAACTGGATAAAGACGGTAAAGAATTATCACAAATTATCCTTGGCGGGAAAGGTCTGGATGAAGTAGAGAAAATGATTCCGACCAGAGATGGCGGAGCTTTATTGGGAATTTACTCAAGAAGTTCCGAGGTTCGTGATTTGGGACCTAAAACAGGTGATCCTGGTACCTCTAAAATCAGCCAGATGCCAAAAGCCAGCAGCAATTTCGGGGAAGGAGATTACTGGATCGTAAAATTGGACAAGAACGGAAAAGTAGAATGGGAAAAGAACTATGGTGGAAAAGAAGATGACCATCTCAGAACCCTTGCTTTAACCTCCAATGGTTATATTATTGGTGGAGAGTCCAGATCAGATAGATCAGGAAATAAAACCGTAGGAATTGAAGAAGGAACAGACCTTTGGTTGATTGCTTTGAACGAAAAAGGAGATGAACAATGGCAAAAATCCTACAACTTTAAAAACAGGGATGTTTTAATGGGTATGAGCGTGATTCATTCAGCAGATGATAAATCTTCAAAAGGAATTTTATTAGGTGGTTATACTCAAGCCGAAGGAAGAATAGAAACGGATGATGAAACTTTCTTGATGCTATATCTTGATGGAAATGGAAATGAACAGTGGCGAAAACATGTGAAAGGCGAATCCAGAAAAAGAGAAGAAAGACTTTCAGATTTAAAACTAAACAGAGATGGCTCTATTATTCTTGCCGGAACCAGTGCTGAAGAATTAGGTAAAGAGAATTGGAAAATCGTAAAACTAGGCGATAAACAGGTGAATGACCTGATTGAAAAATATGACATCAAAATCTATCCAAATCCAGTCACAGATTACGCTTATGTAGAAATCGGTTTTGATTTTAAAGAAGGTGAAATTATGTTGTATGATATGGGTGGGAGGCAGTTACAAAACCTGAAAACGAAGAACAAGGTAACTAAGATTAATACCCAGGCTTTGGTTCAGGGAGCTTATTTGATTACTATAAAAACTAATGATAACAAAACAGCGAATGCGAAGCTGATAAAGAAGTAAACAATGAAAAAGAAAATTTACATAACATTACTGTTGGCTTTATTTATAAAAGGATATTCTCAAGGTCCTAATAACAATATTAATACAAGCATCAATATTTTTCCTTCTTCTCCGGACTCTTATAACTTAGGGACTTACGGAAATGTTAATATTGGAGAATATACCGGTACTATGATGCAGGATATTCCTCTTTATGAATATTCAATAGGAGACATAAAAGTGCCCGTATCTCTTAAATATTCAAGCAACGGAATAAAAGTAGATGAGTATACTTCTCTTCCGGGGCTGGGTTGGACAATGAGTGCTAATGGTATAATTTCTAAAATTGTAAGAGATAAAGAGGATCCTTTAAATGGTGCACTTTGGCAAAAAGATGAGACTGAAGATCAAGCCACAGGGTATAGAGCATTACAGCTTAACTTTTATGAATATACCAGTATGATGGAAAACTTTGATACGGAAAAAGATTTATATAGAGTAAATATACCCGGAGTATTTTCCACATCATTTGTACGAGATGGAGCCGACACTTGGATTCAGGAGAAAAAAAGTGATTTCAAAATAAAAAAGATTCCTGAAGGCTTTTTAATTATATCACCGCAAGGTATAAAATATTATTTCACTGTCACTGAATCCAGTGAAAGCAGGGTGCAAGGTGTAGGATGGGTCCCTTCAGAAGTCTCTTTTGAATCTGCATATTTCCTTACTCGTATTGAGGATACAAAAAATAACATTGTCTATTTTGAATATGGTCCCGATCCACTTAGATATACTGCAAATAATAATAATACTTATAACTTCTTTGATACGATGATGTCTATTAATTGTTCTTCTGATCAAGGAATTCCTTTTGCTTCCATAAACGGAATGAAGAAAACCTCTACAATTGTATCTTATGATAGCCATCGTCTAAAAAAAATACGAAATAATATCAATCAGAATGTTTTGGAATTTAATTATGCTCCTTTAGGAGAAAATACACAAGAGAATCGATCAGGATATTTGCATGAAATTAAAAATTTGCAAGAAAATGGTAACGGTAATCCAACTATTATTGATACCTATAAAATGGAATATTTGTTAACATCAAACAATAGGGTGTTTTTAACAAAAGTTTATTCTGAAACAAATACTAAACAATATAAATTTGAATATATTAATCCTGAACTTCTTCCACGAAGATTATCTAATGCTCAGGATTTTTGGGGATATTTTAATGGGGCAACACAAAACTCTCACTTGATTGGAAAAGTAGATCATTATTATTTGGATTTTATTAATTTTTCCTTTGCAAATAGAGAGATTGATACTAATCTTTCACAATCAGGTTTGTTGTCAAAAATTACTTATCCCACTAAAGGATATAGTAAAATATTCTATGAGCCACATACTAAATGGGGAACTAAGATAACCCCAGCCCCCACTAAATTTGATTATATGACAGTATTGACAGATGATATAACTGATAGTAATACAACCACGAAAAAAATTTATTCTGGAAAATCTCAGATGATAAAATTTTCTGGAGGAGCTAAATTTAATCAGGATTGTTCTGCTATGACGCATCAGGTTCGGGTTTACATTAAGGTTAAAAATCTTTCAACAGGGCAATTTGAAAAGTTAAGTACCTTAAGTTCTCTTGGCTATATAAATGAAGTAAGTCCTTATTATTATCCAGGGGGATCGAATGAATATTATCTTGATGCTAAAGCGTCTGTAGAATATCAAGTTTCCATCAGCGTATCAAGACCATGTTTTGGAGGTGGAGTTAGTTTCAGGTATATTGATGCTCCTGATAGTGTTGTGGATACTAATCTTTCTATCGGAGGAAACCGTGTAGAGAAAATAGAACATTATGATAATGTCTCTTCATCTCCAAAAGTTGAAAAATGGTACTATTCTCATAAAAATCAGCTTCATAAATCTTCTGGTGTAAGCTCTTTTATGCCTGTTCTTTGGAAGTATACACAAGGGGTACATTATTGCCCGCCAACTGAGCTCAATCCAATGTTTTACCAATATACACCTTACAAATATGTTAGTATTTTTTCGAACAGCTTAATTCCTCTTTTTGGAAATGAATCACAAAATGTAGGGTATGAGTATGTAACAAAAAGTTATGGTGGATTAAACTTTGAAAAAGGGGGGACATTTACTGAATACGTTGCAGGAAGTGACCCAATAGCATCAAATATATTTGGAGAAGGAATTTACCGAGGAGGAAATTATTCTAATTCAAAATGGAATAAAGGACTTGTTAAAAAGACAGAAGATTTGATTCTTAAGAACGGAGTATTAAGCCCGGTTAAGGAAGTAATAAACGAATATTTCTATAATACTAGTAAAAAAGAGGAATTTTTGAATTTTACAGGAATTAAGTATGGTGATACTCAAATGATTTCAAAAAAGACCTATAAATGTACAGCTTCAGATATAGTAAAGAATAATACTGGCTTTAATCCGTGCTTTGGCAAGCCATTAGATTATGGAATCTACTACTTTCCTCCTATAGACCTTAGAATGTTTGGAGAAGTACTTCAATATAAGTTCTTTTCACATGATTATTACCTGTCAAAAGTAACAACTAATGAAAACTTTGATAATGGTGTTGCCAGAACCACTGTTGAGTACTTATATAATAATCCTTTACATTATCAACAAACATCACAAAAAGTAACTTTTCCGGATTTGAAAGTTAATGAAACTTCATATGGTTATGCTCATGAAAAAGGCAATGAATTTATGGTAGGTAAAAACATGGTGGGCATTCCTTTAGAAACGGTAACTACCCAATCTATAGCTAATAATCAGAAAACTTTATCAAAATTTGAAACTTTATATCCTGTTAATCAAGCAGAAGCAGATATGAAAACGTCAGGATTGACCTTACCTTATAAAGTGAATTCAAAAGATTTGTTAGATGTTGTTTCCACAGAAATCACCTATGACAAATATGATGATAAAGGTAATCTTCAACAGTATACTACCAAAGATGGTATTTCTACAGTGATTATCTGGGGATATAACAACACATATCCAATTGCTAAAATAGAGAATGCCAGATATGCAGATGTTTCTCAATCGCTTATTAGTACTCTTGTAAATGCTTCTAATCTTGATGCATCAGCAGGTAGAAATAATGATGAAACGGATTTATTGAATGCCCTTAATACTTTCAGAAATGGACTGTCTAATAATAAGGTTACAACCTATACTTATGATCCATTGATTGGAGTAAGAAGTATCACCCCACCATCAGGAATAAGAGAATTATATCTTTATGATTCCGCAAACAGACTTGAGAAAGTAGTGGATGTGGATGGAAAAGTGCTGAAGGAAATGAAGTACAACTATAAAAACTAATCATCGATGAAAAAACTCATAATTCCCATAGGATTTCTGATGTTTGGGACTGTAAAAGCACAGGTATCCAACACCGAAAACTATGTTCAAACAAAAACGTATCTGGATTATAGTGGAACCCAGGCTACAAAATCCTCTGAAACCGTTCAATATTTCGACGGACTTGGCAGACCTAAGCAGGTGATTGGTGTAAACGCCTCTCCCCAAGGAAAAGATGTTGTCACTCATATCGAATATGACCAGTTTGGAAGACATGCAAAAGATTTTCTTCCCATTCCTCAATCAGGAACGCAGTCAGGTGGAGTTTATACCTCACCTCTGGGAAATGCATCTTCCATCTATGGTGGAGAGAAAATCTATTCCGAAAAAATATTGGAGAATTCTCCTTTGGACAGAATCCAGCAACAGATTCAGGTAGGAAATGACTGGACGGGAAAGCCTGTTAAATTTGATTATGATGCCAATATTCATGAAGATTATGTAAGGCAATATAAAACCATCACCACATGGATCGAAGGAAGGACAGAAACTGCGATTGAACTGAATCAATATTTTCTGCCTGCACAATTATACAAAAACACCATAACTGACGAAGACGGCAACAAAACCATAGAATTTAAAAACGGAAAAGGACAGGTTATTTTGGTAAGGAAAGTTGTAAGTGTCTCAGAAAATGCAGATACCTACTATGTTTATAATGAATACGACCAACTTGCTTTTGTTATTCCTCCTTTAGCATCAGCACCGACTATCGATAATTCAACAAAAGAAAAGTTGTATTATCAATACCGCTATGATGGCAGAGGGAGACTTGTAGAAAAGAAGCTTCCCGGCAAAGGCTGGGAATTTATGGTGTATGACAAAGCCGATAGACTTATTATGACTCAGGATGCCAATATGAGAGAGAAGAATAAATGGTTGATTACTAAATATGAATCATTGGGAAGAGTTGCTTATACCGGAATCATTGGAGGAGGAAGCAGAACAAGTATGCAGGCTCAGGCAGAAAACCTTATCATTGTAGAGGGAAGGAGTGGTTCAGGATTTACTAAAAACGGGATGCAGATTCAATATAGTAATGGATATTTTGTTGATATTGAAACCATTTTAAGTATCAACTACTATGATACTTATCC
>NZ_FTOL01000008.1 GCF_900156735.1 Chryseobacterium ureilyticum | reverse complement strand
GCAAAGCCGACAATGGAAGTAAGATGCTCTATTGAGGTAACCTCACAATTGGTAGAAACCCAAGAAGCGTCTCTGGATTATCTCGTAGGATCTACGGATATTCTACTGGATAAAAATATTATCTCTAAAATCCTCGATATCCAAAAACTAAAAGAGAACGATAGACAACACGTCTTCGCTCTCCTGGATGCATTTCTCAAACAAACTAAGCTGCAAAGCATTTTATAAAACAACAAAGCCACTCAAAAGAGTGGCTTTGGTATTTTTAGTTCAGATTAAATTAACTGTACAAACTATAAATTTTATTCTCAATATCTGGATTGGTTAAATCCCAATACCACCATTTATTTGGATGATTTTTTTCTATTTCAAATCGTCTTTGGTAGGCAATTTTATAAAGTTCAAGAAGTAATCTGAAGCTTTTAAATTTTTCATTTTCTGGTAATTGGATAATTTTTTTAAGATTATTATTATCAACTCCTTTTTTAAGTAGGGTACATGGTGTAAAAGTCGGTTTTAATCCGCTTCCTCCAATAGCTTTTTCTATATCTTCATTCAATGGCTTAGATTGCATTATAACAAACAAAAAGTCATTCATAAAACTATTTTGTTCAGAGGTATTCATTTCTATAAATAAGCTTACTAAAGGTTCATGAGTAATAATTCCCTGCCCATATTTATTAAGCATTATTTCTTGTTCAATTTTCATGATTTTATCGAGGGTTAATTGTTATATGTGGCTTGGATTTATTTACAGAGCCAGTAAAAATATCGATATTTCTTGGGGTATTATCTATCGTAGATTTTGCTCCTGGTATGGAATTCTTAATCTTAGACCAATTTCTACTATTTAAACCACCTTCTATCACATAATCCCAGTCAGAATAAGCACCAGCTGTACCATTTGCTCTACTACCAACTACAGTAATAGGTTTATTAATTCTTGTAGCTGCATTTTCAATTCTTAATGTTTCTCCTGCAGTTAATACCGAAGTTTCAGCAACTTTTTCAACAGTTTTTGCTCCTCTAAAAAACTTAGCTGCTATTAATTCTGGAGCAACAGCTAATGGCGCTTCCTGCATTGCTGTTAACATAGTAGAAGCTAATTGTGAGGCAGGATTAGCAAAAGCTCCCTCTGCAGTATTTAATGATGGTGTTTCTCTTATATAAGAACCGTCATTAGGAGTTCCAAAAGCTGCAACACTCATTGCTGATGCAGAATCTCCCGCTTGGATTAACGGATCTAAATTATTCATTACTCCCATTCCTCCTAACAAAGAATTATTAGTATAAGAGCGATCAGAATTTAATGCAGTTGTAGAACCATCCTGAGTTGTATATGTCCCAGATTTTCCAAGATAGGTTTCATTAGCTCCGGCTGTAGCCTGACTTGTAGCATCATTATTCCAATAAATCTGATTCGTCTCTCTGTTATGCACCCAGTCTGTTCCTTGTCTTCCATCCGGATCGATAAATCTAATAGGATTATTAAAAGCATAAGCATAAGTAGACCATCGCCTCGAGGTTTCACTTAAAGGATCTACCACGCCCCATCTTCCTAAATCCGCCATATACATCCTCGCGCCATAATCATACATTCCCGTCTCCTGCAGCTCCTTTCCATTGTACTTATAATTATAAGCACGACTTCCAGCTAAATTATTATACCCTTCATGCTTCAATCCAAAAGGATAATAATTATTTTCTTCTAGAACTTCTACTCCACTTCCATTATGGAAATAACTCAAACGGATACTTCCTAGATGATCTGTATAATTGTAAATATACTTATTTTTAACAAAATCAAAATACCCTTCTGAAGTAGGAACAAACTGTAACCTTGGTAAAGGTGGAGCACAATCAAAACAAATTATCCCAGAACCATCCAAGACATACTGAAATCCATTCAGATATTCAGTAACAGATTGTTTAAGGCTGGTATTTCCCATCCAGTCTCTCTGATAATATGAATATCCTTTTTTAAGTTTGGTTCCATCTGCACTGTATAAATAAGAACTGATACTCCCAAAAGGGCTTTTATTTCCATTCTTTGTTACAGAGAAAGGGAGATTCAGAAAATTATATTTAATTATATCAATTCCTTTATCTAAATGATTTATCATATTCCCATTGACATCATAACCAATTATATTACCACCCCCAGGATATCCTGAATAGTTCTGTTTAGCATCTGTTATGGTCAAAAGTTTGTTTCCATCATATGTATAATGCAACTCATCAATATGCTCAGCCAATCCAGAGGATATATTTCTACCATTTCGGGATAGTAAGGTAATATTTCCGTTCAGGTCGTATTCAAGATATTCACCATATAAATTGCTTTGAGGTACCGTTGCAAAAGGTTCTGAATAATGTCCAAACATCAATTTATTATGTGGATAATAGCTATAAGAATATCTTTTCAATATATTATCATTCGATGTTTTCCACTCAATCTCTGATATATTACCATTATATTGAGCAGGAGCATATCCTGTATTAATGGGATTATTATAACGCATAGCATATCCAAATAACTTTCCATTCAGATTAGCGGGGTCATTGATCTGCGTCATCCACCCTCTGATATTATACTGATAATTAATGGTCTGTAATGGTGATCCAAAACTGATTCCACCTACTTTTTTAGTAGTAAGCTGTGAGAGTTCATTATAATCATTCTGAGCAAGAATTTCTTCAGGATTGGAATCTATCTTGTGTTTATGCACCAAGAGCCTGTTCTGATGATCATAAGTAAAAGTCTCGGTGATCACTTTTTCAGTATCCGTAGTCAGCCTTTTGTGTTTTGTAACAACAATTTGAGGAACTGCTGCAAAATCAAGCTTGGATTCTGTTCGGGTATATCCTCCCAAGTGATTGATAGAATGGGTTCCGATGACTCTACCTTTCAAATCATAATAAGTATAATTCTTTGTCCAACTGTCATCCTCAATATTTTTAACAAAGCTCATGACAGGAAGACCTTTGGTACTTCTTCCCTCTGGTGATGGAGAACCTGTGAGAATTGGTTCCACTGGAAGAGAGGGATTAAAATCATAGTTGGGATAAGTATCATAATAATTGATACTTAAAATGGTTTCAATATCAACAAAATATCCATTACTATATTGAATCTGCATCCCGTTTTTAGTAAATCCTGAACCACTTCTTCCCTCTACGATGATAAGGTTTTCTGCCTGAGACTGCATACTTGTTCTGCTTCCTCCTCCAATAATCCCAGTATAAGCAACTCTTCCCAATGATTCATATTTAGTAATCAGCCATTTATTCTTCTCTCGCATATTAGCATCTTGAGTCATGATAAGTCTATCGGCTTTGTCATACACCATAAATTCCCAGCCTTTGCCCGGAAGCTTCTTTTCTACAAGTCTCCCTCTGCCATCATAACGATATTGGTAGGCTAATGCCTCCTGATCATCCCATTGCCAATGAACCTTCTTGGATAGCATAGGTGGAATTATCCATGCTAACTGGTCATATTCGTTATATACATAATAAGTATCTGCATTTTCTGTCCCGCTTAAAACTTTTCTTATAACAAGAACTTGCCCCTTTCCATTTTTGAATTCAATGGTTTTGTTGCCGTCTTCATCGGTAATGATGTTTTTATACAATTGTCCTGCTCCATACATTCCACCATATTCAATGGTTGATTTTGTAGCTCCATTTTCCCAGGTGGTAGTGGTGAACATTTTTATAACTTCTCCATCAATATTGGCATCATAGTCAAATTTAACAGGTTTTCCTGTCCAGTCATTTCCTACCTGAATCTGTTGCTGGATTCTGTCCAAAGGAGACTTCTCCAATGCTTTTTCAGAATAGATTTTCTCTCCACCATAGATAGAAGAAGCATTCCCCAGAGGTGAGGTATAAATTCCGCCTGACTGCGTTCCTGATTGAGGAATGGGAAGAAAATCTTTTACCTGTCTTCCAAACGGGTCGTATTCGATATGAGTCACAACATCTTTTCCTTGTGGAGAAGCTTTTACACCAATGACCTGCTTAGGTCTGCCGAGTCCGTCAAAATATTGAATCGTTTCAGAGGTTTTTGTAGCCCCACTTCCATTATAATCCAGATACATTTTTGTTTGAATATAGTTTTCTGTGTTGGATACCTGTGCTTTTACAGTCCCCAACATCAGAAATGCTATGGGAATTATGAGTTTTTTCATCGGTTATTGGTTTTTATAGTTGTACTTCATTTCCTTAAGCACTTTTCCATCCACATCCACTACTTTCTCAAGCCTGTTTGCGGAATCATAAAGATATAATTCTCTTATTCCTGATGGTGGGGTGATACTTCTTACACCTATCAGAGGATCATAGGTATAAGTTGTAACCTGATTACGGGACAGCCCGCTTCTGAATGTATTAAAAGCATTCAATAAATCCGTTTCATCATTATTTTTACCCGCCGAAGCATCAAGATTAGAAGCATTTACAAGAGCATTAATGAGTGATTGGGAAACATCTGAATATCTGATATTATCTATTTTGGCAATTGGATATGTACTATTATATCCCCAGATAATCACTGTAGAAATACCGTCTTTGGTAGTATACTGTTGAAGATTACCTTTATCATCATATTTGTCATAAGTGATTTCTGTTTTGGCAACATTTTGTAAATCAGTAGATACTATCGAAGTGGGTAATAATAGGACTTGGTCAGCATACTTTGTCTCTACTTTTGAAGTTATTTTCCCAGGAATATCATTGACATTTCTTCTTTCTGTTGTAGACGTTTCTAATGGAATTCCAACCATATTAGCATTGATTAACCTTTGATTTCCTTTTTCATGAGCGTACTGGTATCCGTTTTCTGTAATACTATTATCCAAATGGGTTACCTTTTTGGAAGTTTGCTGATAGTGAAGATTACTGTCATATGCATTTTCAGTAATTGTAGATTTCATTGGTTGATTATTTACATAGTCTGTAGTAGTAACACTTTTTAGGTATTTCTGGTATGAAATATTATTGTACTCGACAATGTCTAGGTTTTCTAAGGCTAAGGAATGTACAATCTGTTTTCCTAAAGGCTGCTGATAGCAAGGATTAGCAAAAGGTACTTCTTCATTATCTGCACCAAATGCTACACATTTCCAATTAGAAACGTTCATGAAATGTCGATGATCTGATTTACATTTCCAATAGAAACCATTATCTGGTCTTACAATATCTTCGCTGGTACAAGTATATACAGGATTTTTCGGATGATTAGGGCTGTAATTTTTTCGTACATAATATGATTTATTATCCGTTACATTCTTCTTTTCCCATAAATAATCATTTATCTTAAGTGTATTCCCTTGATTATCAAAAAATTTCTCAGTCTTCAGATATCCATTATTCCATCCAAAGTTTGTCCATGGTGCAGATCCGACATGCTCGGAACCAAAAATTTGATTTCCCCAATAATCTCTTTTCACTGTAAATTCTTTTTCAACCCCTCCTTTTTCAAAGTTATCACCCCCAAAGCTGGTTGTTACATATTTATAATAAACATTACTTCTTCCACTATTGAATAAAGGGTAAATACTTGATGACGTAATGATAGCCTCACGTAATGGAGGCATTAATCCTGTAGTACAAGGAGGCTCCCATTTTCTAAAATCTCTATAGAATGGTGTTAATCCTTTATCTCCTGAAGATTGATTTAGATTATTCTTGGGTCCATAATAATATCTTCTTATAGACTGTTGATTCCCATCAAAATCAATCATTTTGGCAACACGGTTCCCACCTACCACAATATTTTTTTGAACTTCCGTAGGAATCTGATTAACATATTTCAAAGATACACTACCATTGGTACATTGCCAGTTTGCAGACATCTTAAACTGATAGGTATGCCCAGCTTCAGCAAAAAAACTATAATAATTGGGATTTCCTCTTGAAAAATAAACACCAGTAAAGCTTCCAATGCCTGTTGTATTTCCATTAGAACCTGATGAAACCATACTAACAAGTCTATTGGTAGTAAGGTCTCTAATACTTAAATCTATCCTATGGCGGGTCCCCATATCTGGTTCACGACGACAATCAATAGAGTTAAATGTTCCATATCCTTGTATAACTATACTCTGATCAACTGCAGGCTGAATTTCAAATGTTTTAGAAAGTTCAAAATCATCACTTGTAAGAACAAGTCCTTCACGAACATCTATAGGATTTGGATATATCATCTCACTTCCATAATAAGTATTAGGTTCATATTCTATAGATGTCCATCCTTTGGTAGGATAAATTACTTTCTTTAAAACCCCATATACTGATGTAGACGGATCAGGATTTTTATCAGCTCCAGCATAATCATTACTAAAGGCATAATTTATGTTCTTAGGAATAATGTTTGAATTTGATTTACCGTTAAAATATCCCCAATGATCCTGAGAAAAAGATAATCTTGGAGGAAAAGCATTAGGTTGTATATATTCAAAACTATAATCTTTTCCTTTACTAAATGAACTTATAGATTTTAGAAATAGCCTTTCATTAGCTGTTTTGTCAAACTTAAAAGTAAGCTGCTCTATAATATTGGAGTTATCATAATGGGTTATTATTGATTCACCCATATTAGCACTAAATTCTATCTTTTCACTAGTTCTATTACTTATTATTCTTTTGAGTCTTTTTCCATCAATACTTATATTGTTATTTATAATAGGTCCTAATGCTGGTGGGCTGGTATAGTATCTTACACGAGTCATTCCATTTTCTGCATTCTCACAATAAGCTTGTGATGGGGGATCGGAATAAGATAATAATTGTGATTTTGACATAGTATAACTTGGTCCATCATCTTCATATTCAAATATGATCTGCTCTCCATTGGTATCTTCTGTTTTTGTCAAAAACCATCCTGTTACTGCTAATGTGGTTGCACCATGTACGCCTCCACCCACTGAGCTCGTAGAAGTTTTTTCAACTGCCGTAAAATAATAAGTAGTCCCTTTAGAATCCTTCATTATAAAATAAGGATTATGCTCTACATCATATTGTATATTAATTTTTATATCATCCTTAGTTAATAATTCAATTTCACCTTTCCTATTAATTACAAACTGTCCACTAATATTCCCTGCGCTAAAGGAAAAAAGATCTGCCTCAGTATCCTTTCCCGAGTTACCTGCATCATAGAAAAATTGTGCGACCCTAGGGTCAGAAGGTCCTCCATTCAGATTTTCGGGAGCTAATAATTGACGATCCATAAAATCATCCTTATTACGAACTATCCTGTTAATAACTCCACCTGTAACCAGTGTCCAGCCTAAGCCAAATTGTCCGTCCTTTTCATCTACTTTTATTCCACCTGAAGTATAAGATAATGATAAATCTGTACTTAATCCTTTGCCTTTAAATTGTAATAAGGGAATATTGATATTAGGAGTTCCTGTGAATTCTCCCACCTCCAGATTTCCAAAATTACCCAAAGAATAAGCATTTGGAGATGGTGGAGTCATATTCGGAAGATATTTATCATCACTTAGTTTATTTCCCAATTGGGCATAAAAAACCTGAGCAGCCAATAATGAAGCTACAAGTATTATATTCTTTCTCATGGTTATTTTTTGATCAGCTTCGCATTCGCTGTTTTGTTATCATTAGTTTTTATAGTAATCAGATAAGCTCCCTGAACCAAAGTCTGGGTATTAATCTTAGTCACTCTATTCTTCGTTTTCAGGTTTTGTAATTGTCTGCCGCCCATATCATACAGCATAATTTCACCTTCTTTAAAATCAAAACCGATTTCTACATAAGCATAATCTGTAACTGGATTTGGATAGATTTTGATGTCGGTCTGTTCCTTCTTCAATTCCTACTGTTTTGTTTCCTGATCTATCTGATCTGGATTCTCCACCGATAACATAACCATTGGAAGTTAAAGCAAGGGTTCTGAGGTGATCATCTTCTTTTCCACCATAGTTTTTTTCCCATTCTACTTTGCCGTTTTTGTCCAATTTTACGATCCAGTAATCTCCTTCCCCGAAATTGCTGCTGGCTTTTGGCATCTGGCTGATTTTGGAGGTAGCAGGATCACCTGTTTTGGAGCCTGAATCCTTAACCTCGGAACTTCTTGAGTAAATTCCCAATAAAGCTCCACCATCTCTGGTAGGAATCATTTTCTCTACTTCATCCAGACCTTTTCCGCCAAGAATAATTTGTGAGATTTCTTTACCGTCTTTATCAAGCTTAATAATCAATACATCTTTAGAACCATAACCTTTTGCTGAGTTTTGGACATTTCCTGCTACCATAAAGCCCTGATCCATAGTTTGGATAACCGCTCTCGCTTCTTCATCGGAAGAGCTTCCCAAGGTTTTCTGCCATAATTCATCCCCAAATTCATTGATTCTGATCAGCCAGATATCCGATCCGCCTTTTGCTTCATCTTTTTTATCCAGTCCTTTTCCTGAATAAGAAGTTCCTGCCAAAAGGAATCCTCCATCTTGCGTCGTGACGGTTGCTGATAAATAATCGTGGTTTTGTCCTGAGAAATACTTTTCCCATGCCTGCTCACCTTGTTGGTTCAGTTTAATCAAATGGAAATCGTAGCCGTTGTTCTGCTTATTGTCTGTAGCCTGCAACTTATCACTTTGTATAGAACTTCCTGTGATAAGATATTGCTGATCGATGGTTGTCGTTACCTGGCTTAAGAAATCCTGAGTAGAGGATTTGATATCTTTTTGCCAGAGAACTTCCTGAGCAGAAGTGCTCAGAATTGTGCATACAAGAAATGCACTCGTATAAAGTTTCTTCATGTTTATATTTTAAGTATTGGAAATTAGTAGTTTAAGAAAGTATCAGGCAATATGCTGACTACAATTGCTTAACATAGAACATAATATCATCTGTTTTATGAAACAAATTCAATATTAAGTACTAATTAGATGATTTAAATTCAAAAAAAATCAATATTATTCTTTATTTGTATAGAAATATCAAAAAATGAGAGGGTATATTGTACTAAAAGATAGGCATATGATATCCAGCGGATACCAAAATCATTTTTTATTTTCATGGTGGTTGTTTAATTTTAAAAATAGATTTACTAGTTTTTGCGAAAATAACCATTTAAACACGTACAATAATCACTAATACAAATAAAAATCAATCATTTTGCAACTTTAACCCAATCTTTCATTTAATTATCTGTAAAAATATCATAACAATACGACAAAACCTGACGCATCATTTTCTTGCACAAAAAAAACCTTTGAAAAATTTCAAAGGTTCATTTATTTCTGGTTTGAAGAATCTCTTCAATATTTTGAAGTGAAAATCCTTTTGTTTTCAGTAAAATCAAAAAGTGATAGAGTAAATCTGCAGCTTCATTTTTAAAAAGTTCATCATTATTATCTTTAGCTTCAATCACGAGTTCTACCGCTTCTTCTCCTACTTTTTGTGCTATTTTATTGATCCCGCGCTGATAGAGTGAATACGTATAGGATTCCTCTATTTTGTCATTTATCCTTTGAGAAATTTTCTCTTCCAATTCGTATAAGAAACCTTTGTCACTTTTTCCACCGAAGCAGCTGAAACTTCCTGTATGACAAACAACATTCTTTGGAATAACTTTAATTAAAACCGTATCCTGATCACAGTCTATATCTATACTTTTAACCGTAAGAAAATTACCCGATTCTTCTCCTTTTGTCCATAATCTGTTTTTGGAACGACTGAAAAAAGTTACTATTTCTTCTCGTTTTGTTTTCTCAAAAGCTTCTTCGTTCATATAACCCAACATGAGAATCTGCAACGTTCTGTTATCCTGAATTATTACAGGAACAAGCCCGTTATCTTTACTAAAATTAATTTTCATCGTACATTTATTTTTTGAGTTTTTAACTGTTGTTTTAAATCCTGAACACCAATTTCATTAAAATGGAAAACACTGGCTGCCAATGCACCTGTAGCTCTTGTTTCATTAAATACTTTAATAAAATCATTTACACTTCCTGCACCTCCGGAAGCAATGACCGGAATTGTAATATTATCTGACACCAATTTTGTAATTCTTAGATCAAAACCTTTTTTAGTCCCGTCTCCATCCATTGAAGTTAAAAGAATCTCACCGGCACCCAGTGCTTCTGCTTGTTTTGCCCATTCCACCGTAGTAAGTTCTGTGGCTTCTCTTCCGCCTTTGATGTGAACGAGGTCTACTTCTCCCACTTGTTTTGTATCAATCGCAACAACGACACACTGGCTTCCAAATTCATTGGCTAAGTCTGAAATCAATTTCGGATCTTTTACTGCGGAAGAATTGATGCTTATTTTATCTGCTCCTGCTTCCAGAAGTTTTCTGACATCTTCAATAGAGCTTATTCCACCTCCTACAGTAAATGGAATGCTGAGTTCTTTGGCAATATCTCTTACCAGTTCTACAAATGTCTTTCTGTTTTCCAGTGTTGCAGTAATATCAAGGAAAACCAGTTCATCAGCACCTTCCTGTTCATATTTCTTAGCCAGTTCTATAGGATCTCCGGCATTTTTAAGACCTTCAAAGTTGATTCCCTTTACCGTACTTCCATCTTTAATATCCAAACATGGAATAATTCTTTTTTTAAGCATTTTCAATAAAATTTTGAAGTTGTTGGAGGCTTATTTTCCCCTCATAAATTGCTTTCCCGATAATAGTCCCGGAACATCCGATATCTTTCATTTTATAGACGTCTTTGATCCCTGAGATTCCTCCACTTGCAATCAGTTGAACTGAAGTTTTAAATAAAATTTCAATATATAAACCCGTTGAAGGTCCTTCCAGCATTCCGTCTTTGGCAATATCTGTACAGATTGTTGTTTGAATACCGTTTTTTTGATAATCCAAAATAAAATCAATTACATCCCGATTACTTTCTTCCAGCCAGCCCGAAGTTTTAATCTTTCTATGATCACAGTCCGATCCCAGAATAATCTTTTCTGAACCGTATCTTTTAATTACCTCATAACAAAAATGAGGGTCCTGAACCGCAATACTTCCCAACGTAATCTGCTTTGCCCCAGAACTAAAAGCCGTTTCTATATCCTCCTGAGTCTTCAGCCCGCCTCCAAAATCAATATTCAACGAAGTGGATTGAGCAATATTCTCCAATACCTTCTGATTCACAATATGTTTTGATTTTGCCCCGTCAAGATCTACCAAATGAAGAAACTGAATTCCGTGATCCTCAAATTCTTTTGCAACTTCCACAGGATCTTCATTATATATTTTCTTTGTGCTGTAATCTCCTTTTGATAAACGCACACATTTACCCTCAATAATATCAATAGCCGGAATAATTTTCATGATGATAAGTTTATAAAATTGTTTAACATCTGACTTCCTATACGCCCCGACTTTTCCGGGTGAAACTGCATGGCATAAAAATTTTCCTTCTGCAAAGAGGCACTGAACGGCAAAATATAATCACATACAGAAGTTGTAAATTCTGATAACTCACAGTAATAACTATGCACAAAATACACATCATCATCAGGCTCAATACCTGAAAACATCAAATTTTTCTTTACTGAAACAGTATTCCAACCCATATGAGGAACAAGGTCTAAAGGAGGAAATTTTTTAACGTTAATATCAAAAATCCCCAATCCTTCTGTATTTCCTTCTTCGTTTCCTTTACACATCAGCTGCATTCCAAGGCATATTCCCAGCACAGGCTGTTTTAAAGTAGGAATAAGTACATCAAGCCCTTTTTTCTTTAAAAGTTTCATTGTAGAAGAAGCTTCGCCTACACCGGGAAAGATTACTTTTTCAGCGTTTAAGATCTGCTCCGGATCATCGGTAATCATAGACTTTACATTGAGTTTGTTCAGTGCATTTTGTGCTGAGTTCACATTACCGCCGTTATATTTTATTATGGCAATCATAAATTTTAAAAGTTGTTATAAATGGTTAAGAATTACCGATTTCCTTACAAGCTTCCTTTTGTTGAAGGTAAACTATAGTTCGCATCTGATTGATTAACTGCCATTTTAACAGCTTTTGCAAATGCTTTGAAAACAGACTCTATTTTGTGGTGCTCGTTATCACCTTCTGCTTTAATATTTACATTAGACTTTGAAGAATCTGTAAAGGATTTGAAAAAGTGAAAGAACATTTCCGTCGGCATATCTCCTATTTTCTCTCTTTTAAATTCAGCATCCCAAACCAGCCATGATCTTCCTCCAAAATCAATCGCAACCTGTGACAGACAATCGTCCATCGGGAGTAAAAAACCATATCTTTCAATTCCTTTTTTCTTTCCTAATGCTTTTACAATAGCTTCTCCCAATACAATTCCCGTATCTTCAATCGTGTGGTGCTCATCAACCTTAAGATCGCCATTTACTTTGACCTTCAAATCTATGTTTCCGTGTCTTGCAATCTGGTCCAGCATGTGATCAAAAAAGTGAAGTCCTGTTGAGATTTCGGATCTTCCTTTTCCATCAAGATTTACTTCAACTTCTATTTCTGTTTCGTTGGTCCTTCTGTAGACTTTTGCTGTTCTCATTCCGGCTTTTAGAAACTGGTAAATTTCATTCCAGCTGGTTGTTACAAGATCAGCTTCTTCATTAAAATTTTTGTTTAGAAAAATAGATTTAGTTCCCAAGTTTTTAGCAAGTTGAATATCTGTATCTCGATCTCCGATTACATACGAATTTTCCAGATCATAGTTCCCATACATATACTTTCCCATCATTCCTGTTCCCGGTTTTCTGGTAGATAAATTTTCATGTTCAAAGCTTTTATCAATCAAAATATTACTAAAAATGACACCTTCATTTTCAAACGCTTTAATCATTTTTTCATGAGGTTTGATAAAATCTTCAAAAGGAAAACTATCCGTTCCCAAACCATCCTGATTGGTCACCATAACCAGTTCATAATCCAGCTCATTTGCTATTTTTGAAAGATTTCCGAAGACTCCAGGATAAAACTCTAGCTTCTCCAATGAATCTACCTGAAAATCTGTAGGTGGCTCGATAATCAAAGTTCCGTCTCTGTCTATAAACAATACTTTTTTCATAGGATGACGTTTTGTAAAAGATTAACTAATTTTTCGTTTTCCTGACGGTTTCCAATATTGATTCTGATACAACCTGAAATAGCAGGGTCTCTTCTGCTTGTTAAGATTTCCTGTTTCAACATCTGCTCATATACATTGCTCACATTTTTCATTTTGATTAAAAAGAAATTAGCATCTGTTGGAAATACCTTCTCAATGCAATCAATCGTTTTAAGCTGATCCTGAAGCCATGCTCTTTCTGCTAAGATTTTGTTTACATTTTCTTCAAGTTTGTTTTCATTAAGACTGTTAAGAATCAGTTCTTGGCTTAATACATTCACATTATAAGGTGCCTTTACCGTATTAATCAGCTTAATAATTTCCTCAGAAGCATAAGCCATTCCTACTCTTGCTCCAGCAATTCCCCAAGCTTTTGAAAAGGTTTGAAGAACAATCAGATTAGGATACTGATCCAGAAGTTCTAAACTTGATTTTTTACCTGAAAACTCGATATAAGCTTCGTCTACTACTACAATTCCATTGAAGTTCTGCAAGTAAAACTCAATATCTTCCGTACTGTTTCCCGTAGGGTTATTGGGAGAACATAAAAAGAAGACTTTGGGTGAATTTTCCTGAGTAATCTTCAGGAAATCATCCTTTACAATCTCGAAATTTTCATCTAAATTTATTTGCAACACCTTGTTTTCATTGATGGTAGCATAAAATCCGTACATCGCAAAAGAAGGATTCATCATCAGGATAGAATCTTTTTTAGGCTCACAGAATATTTTAATGATCAAATCAATCAGCTCATCGCTTCCGTTTCCTACTGCAATCTGCTTGGGAGAGACATTTTTAAGGTCTGCTAGTTTGTTTTTAAGTATTTTCTGAGTAGAATCCGGGTAACGGTTACATTCACCGAAGGGACTTTCATTGGCGTCCAGAAATGTAGGTGTATTGAATTCATTGTGATCTCTGAAACTGATGTAAGGCTGTAATTTCAGGATATTTTCTCTTACTAAACTATTGATATTAATTGTTGTATTGTTCATTGTATTGATATTCATTTTAAATAATGTTTTCTTCTCAAGTGCCTGATTTTAAGATTTCAGGCGTATTGATACTGCATTTTTGTGAGCCAGCAGCCCTTCTGCTTCTGCCATGATTTCTATTGTTTTACCTAAATTCTCTAACCCTTCTTTTGATAAATGCTGGAATGTAATTTTCTTCACAAAACTGTCCAGAGAAACTCCGCTGTAATTTTTTGCATAAGCATTGGTAGGAAGTGTGTGATTGGTTCCGCTGGCATAATCTCCGGCACTCTCACAGGAATAATTTCCAAGGAAAACGGACCCTGCATTCTGAACCATCGGAATATATTTTTCAAAATCGCTGATCGCTAAAATAAGGTGTTCCGGAGCATACAGATTACTGAATTCTAAAGCTTCCTCAAGACTATTCAACAATATAAAATTGCTATTCCCAAGTGATTTCCCTGCCATTTCATTTCTAGGTAAGTCTTTGATTTGTTGTTCAACAGAACCAATCGTCTCATTAAGTACTTTAAGACTTGTGGTAAGAAACACAACCTGGCTATCACTTCCGTGTTCTGCCTGTGAAAGAAGATCTGCTGCACAGAATTCCGGGACGGCATTTTCATCAGCTATGACAAGAACTTCACTTGGTCCTGCAGGCATATCGATAGCAACTCCATAACGTTGAGCATATTCTTTTGCTGCCACCACAAACTGATTTCCCGGACCGAAAATTTTATAAACTCTTGGAACACTTTCTGTGCCTAAAGTCATGGCTGCGATGGCTTGAGCTCCACCAGTTTTAAATAGTTTCGTAATTCCGCAAAGTTTTGCTGTATACAAAATAGCTGGATTAATATTGCCGTCTTTATCCGGTGGTGTACAAAGAACAATCTCTTTACATCCTGCCAGATTTGCAGGTACAGTCAGCATTAATACTGTCGAAAATAAAGGAGCTGTTCCCCCGGGAATATAGATTCCCACACTTTCTACTGCACGGTTTTCTCTCCAGCAAACAACACCTTTTGTTGTTTCAATTTTAGAAATATCCGAAATCTGGGAACTGTGAAATTTGGAAATATTCTCTTTCGCTTTCTGAATTGCTTTTTTCAGATCATCACTAATTTGATTTTCAGCAATTTCAATTTCTGCTTCAGTAATTCTGATACTTTGAGTATCTGCTTTATCAAACTTTTTATTGAATTCTATTAAAGCCTGATCTCCATTAGATTGAACTTCTTTAAAAATCCCGGCAATCAATGCTGAAATTTCCTGTTGTTCTAACACTGGACGTTTTACAAGATCGAACCAAGTGTCTTTTGTGGGATATCTGTATATTTTCATTCTATTATTATTTTTCTAAATAACCATTTTATCGATTGGAATGATGAGAATATCCTGAGCACCGTTTTCCTTCAGTTCATCAATAACTTCCCAGAATCGCTCCTGATCAATCACAGAATGAATACTGCTCCAGCCTTCTTCTGCCAAAGGAATGACTGTAGGGCTTTTTAACACCGGAAGTACATTCGCTACTTTTTGAATCTTGTCATTGGGAACATTCATCAGTATATATTTTGAATTCTTTGCTTTCAGAACTGCTTTAATTCTAAAAAGAAATTTGTCAAGAATAGCTGCTTTTTCAGGGAACAATTGTGAATTTTGAGCAAGAACTGCTTCTGATTTCAGCAAGGTAACCGTTTCTCTTAATCCGTTTTTAAACAAGGTGCTCCCTGAGCTTACAATATCACAGATTCCGTCTGCTAACCCTATATTGGGAGCAATTTCCACAGAACCTGAAATAACGTGAATATCGGCTTCAATACCTTTTTGATTTAAGAAATTTCTAAGTGTATTTGGGTAGGAAGTCGCAATCTTTTTCCCTTGAAAATAAGCAGGATCATCGGTCTCAATTTCTTTTGGAACAGCGATGGATACGCGGCATTTTGAAAAGCCTAGCTTCTCAACAGTCTGAATATTTTTTTGTTTTTCGATTAAGAGATTTTCGCCGACAATGGCAACATCTACCACTCCATCTTCCAGATACTGAGGAATATCTGAATTTCTAAGGTACATGATTTCCATCGGAAAGTTGTCTACGGAAACTTTCAGTTGGTCTTTTCCATTATTGACCAATATTCCGCAATCTTTGAGAAGTTGTAAAGATTCTTCGTAAAGTCGTCCGCTTTTTTGAATCGCAATTTTTAATTTACTCATTTCGTCTTTTTTGAGCCCGAGTAAATAAAAACTGATCTATTGAAAATTCTGAGGTGAATTCAGGAAACAAAAAAACCGTCTATTTACTCAGACGGTTTTTAATTATTTTTGATTTTAGCACAAACTTATATCAATCAATTCCGCCTAACAGAGATGATGATAATAATGATGTAATGCTAAAAAAATTGGTTTCATTGTATTGAATTATGATGCAAATGTAGGATTTATTTTTAAAATGCAAAGTTTTTTCAGATAATTTTTTGATAAAGATTCATCAATTCTTTGGCTATCGGTTCATCATTAAACTTCTGAACAAACTCGAAACCCTTTTCCTCACGGCGTTTTCTCTCGGATTCATTTTCCCAAAGAAATTTGATCTTAGCTCTGATATCAAGCTCATTTTTCGGGTCGATATAAACTGAATCTTTTCCTCCTGCTTCCGGCAGACAGCTTGTATTGCTGGTAATCACTACAGTTTTCGAGAAAAGTGCTTCAATAATAGGAATTCCGAAGCCTTCAAAGAAGCTTGGATACACAAAAATATCAGCCTGTTTATAGATGGCAGCCAGTTCATCCATGGAAACTCCTTCCAAAAAGAGCACTTGCTTTTCTATCTTATTTTTTTTCAGGAAACTTTCTATTTTTTGGTAATATTTGGTTTTTCTTCCTACTACCACCAAAGGAATATTTGTTCCGTTGATTGCCTTTACAACGTTCAAAAGATTCTTACGATCTTCAATGGTTCCGACATTCAGAATAAATCTTTCCGGAAGATTGAATTTCTCTTTAGTTTCCTTAATCAATTCTTGAGACTGCTCTTCTTTAAAAGCCTTGTGACAACCTTGATAAATAACTTCAATCTTAGTTTCAGGAACTTTTAAATAGTCAATAATATCTCTTTTGGTCTGTTCTGAAATAGCGATAATTTTATCTGCCATATCAGCTGCTTTTTTAAACTTCCAAAAGTGTATTTTTCTGTCAAAAAAAGAATAATACTGCGGATATCTGACAAAGATCAGATCGTGGATGGTAACGATCTTTTTAATAGGTTTTTTGTCCCATTTTAAAGGTAATTCACCGGATAAACCATGGAAAATATCTGCATTTTGCTTCTGAGCATCTTTTCCCATCTTAAACTGACGGGAGAACTTTCCTTTTGAAGTCGGAATAAATTTAACATTGGGGCGGTCAAGAATATCTTTACCACGCTCAGATTTGTTCTTATTAAGCAACAGATATTCATTCTCCGGTTCATACTCGGAAAGAATTCTTACAAGGTCTCTTGAATAATTGCCCAGTCCGGATGTATTATGGAAAAAACGTTTTGCATCAAAGGCTATCTTCATGGTTGTATCTGTTTTTGAAATTCCTGGAATGTCCCAAATACATGTCCTTTACTTTTCAGCCAGCCTACAAATGAATCAAATCTTTCCACCATATCTTTTCCTGAGTTTTTTACAGTAAAACCAGGTAATTTGAATGCTTCGTCTTTGATCTCTGCAAATTCCCAGGGATGGAAATAGATATTAAGATATTTATCCTTTTTCAGGACATCGGAAGTCAATTTTTTATAGATTGATAAGGGGAAATTATGAAAACTTAACCAGAATAAAGGGACTCTGAAATTCGGAGACACAGATGCCGGTATTTGCGTTACATTTCCTTCTTTAAAATAGGTTCTCGATACTTTTAAATTATTATATCTTCCCGGTAAAAATGTAGGATTGATGGATGAATTGTAAGAATAGCCTGCTTTTTCAACTTCTTTTTCGTTGACGGGCATCATTCTTGGCATTCTCAATCCGGTCACTTTGGTGGAAAATAATTCTTCCAGTTTTTCTCTTGATTCTTTCAGGTGTTTTTCTTCAAATTCTGAATGAAACCAAGTGTGAGAAGCCAGCTCATGCCCCTCATTTAACAGCCTTTCAATAAGGTGTTTGCTGTTTTCTGCAAAAATTACTGTTGAAAAAAAGGTAGCTTTTGCGCTATGTTTTTTAAGGATATCAAGAATTCTCTCTAATCCTGTCTGTGAAATTGAAATTTGCTTTTCAAAGGGGATTTCACCCTTATATTCTAATGGCATATCAAATTCTTCAATGTCAAAACTCAATAAAACCATTCTAAAAATTTTTGTTTTTAATAATATAATTAGGTCTGTCTTTCACCTGTTTAAATATTTTACCTAAATAGATTCCCATGATCCCTAAAATGATCAGTTGTAATCCTCCAAAGAATACAATGGTCATAATTAACGATGCCCAACCTGAGATCTCAGTTTTTGCAATAAATGAATGGATAACATACGTGCCATATCCTACTATTGAAAGTGCTGAGAATAAAAACCCCAGATAAGCCGCTAAATATAGAGGTTTCACACTGAATGCTGTAATTCCTGTAAAGGCAAAGGTAAACATCTTTTTAAGGTTATAGCTGCTTTGTCCGGACATTCTTTCTGCGGCAGTGAAATCAATTCCTATCTGTTTGAATCCCATCCAGCTTGTTAAGCCTCTCAGAAATAGGTCATCTTCATTGAATTTACGCATAACTTCAACAGCATTGGCATCCATTAATCTAAAGTCTGAGCCTCCTCCTTTTGTTAGGTTTACATCGGATAAGCTTGATAAAAGCTGATAGAAAAGGTCTGAGGTTTTTCTTTTAAAGTAAGAGATTTCTTTTGGATATGTTCTTACTGTAAATACGACATCATACCCTTCTTCCCATTTTTTTATCATTTCGGGAATAAGTTTTGGTGGATGCTGAAGATCGCCATCCATAGAGATGACAGCATTTCCTCCAGCACTATCGATTCCTGCTTTTACAGCGGGCTGATGTCCAAAATTTCTTGAGAATTCGATGAATTTTACTTCATCATAGGTATTGGAAAGTTCTTCTAATTTTTGTTGTGTATTGTCTCGGCTACCGTCATTCACAAATATGATTTCAAAGTCATAGTTACTTAATCCGTCAAAAACCTCTTTGATTTTCTGATGGATCATGGCAACGTTTCCTTCTTCGTTATAGGCGGGAATTACGATTGAAATTTTTTTCATATTTATTATTTCAGGCTGTAATTTTTTTCAAAATCTTTGGTTAAAAGCTCGTATGTTACCCTAAACCAAATTACAATGCAAGGGACTGCTTTTAAAGAATATTTGATAATATAGTTCTCTTTTACAAATTTCGGGAATAAATCCGAGGTTGAAAAACATGTGAAGATAATCACGAAAACCAACAATCCGATAATGAAAGGTGTTCTTTTCTTTTGCAGGAAAAACCAGATCAGAACTCCTACAACAGCAATGATATACGTTGGAGATTCTGAACTTGAACTGAACAATACTAAAAATAATAGTGTTGATGCCAAAATCATCAATTGGAAAGCATAATGTTTGTACTGCTTAATTCTTACATAAGGCAAGGCGAACAATGGTAATCCAAATGCTAAAAACACAAGGTTGGAAATAGAAGCATCTCCTAAAATTCTTCTTACAAAGCCCATTAATGAAATATCCTGCATGTTTCCAAGCACCTGATTTTCATTATTTTTTTCTACGATAGACTGAAACCAATCTGAGTAACACTGAATAACAAATTTCGGACTTGAATACGCCATTGGAAGCGCAAAAAATACGGCAGCAATAACGATTCCTGAAAGAATGAATTTTGTTTTGTTTTTGATAAAGAAAAACTGTGTAAGACCTACAATTCCATAGATTTTAACAAATATTCCGATTAAGATTGCCGTTACTGACTTTACTTCTTTTCTTTCATAAATATATACGGCTGATAAGAGTAAAAGCCCTGTAAGTGCCACATTAAATTGCAAACTCAATGCTGCTGTGATGTATTCCTGAAGGCACAGCAATCCAAAAATGGCTTTCTTGGAATCTGAAAAAGGGAGTTTGTAAATTCCGTAAATAAAAATAAAGGTATTGGCAACATTCCAAAGGGAAATCCCTAACCAGTCAGGCATCATGGCAAATGGAGCAATCAATGCACTGAAAAATACTCCGTAATGATTTAAATCAAAATAGAGATCTGGATAATGGATAAACAGGTTTTTCTGATCGATGGTATTAAAGAATACGTTTTTAAAGATCAGATAATTATTGATCGCGTAATCTCCTCTCAGGTATTTGGAAATAGCGGTAACAACCGATATAATAAGATAAACCCCAAATATATATTTAGGGTTTAATAGTATTTTAAGAAATTTTTCTTTCAAGATTGTGGTATTAGCTTAAAAATTTAATCTTAAACAGCTACATTATTATCTCTCAAAGCATCATTCAGAGAAGTTTTCTTATCTGTAGATTCTTTTCTCTGCCCGATAATCAATGCACATGGAACCTGGTATTCTCCAGCTGGGTAATGTTTTGTATAGCTTCCCGGAATTACCACAGAACGTGCAGGAACTCTGCCTTTAATTTCGATAGGTTCAGAACCTGTTACATCAATAATTTTTGTAGAAGCAGTTAAAACAACATTCGCCCCTAATACAGCTTCTTTTTCTACGTGAACTCCTTCTACTACGATACATCTTGAACCGATGAAACAATCGTCTTCAATGATTACCGGAGCAGCCTGTAATGGCTCCAATACTCCACCGATCCCAACACCACCACTCAGGTGAACGTTTTTACCGATCTGTGCACAGCTTCCTACTGTAGCCCAAGTATCTACCATTGTTCCAGAATCTACGTAAGCACCGATGTTTACATAAGAAGGCATCAAAATAACACCTGAAGCTACGAAAGAACCTTCTCTTGCAATAGCATGAGGGACTACTCTAACTCCTTTTTCCGCATAATTTTTCTTTAAAGGAATCTTGTCATGAAATTCAAATGGACCTACCTCAATAGTTTCCATCTTCTGGATTGGGAAATACATTACTACTGCTTTCTTCACCCATTCATTTACCTGCCATCCGTTTTCTGTAGGTTCAGCTACACGAAGTTCTCCGGAATCTAATAAAGATACTACCTCTCTAATCGCTTTCTGGCTGTCTTCATTTTGTAATAGTTCTCTATTATCCCAAATGTTTTCAATAGTTTGTTGTAACGACATGTTTCTTATTTAAATTAGTTTGAAAAATTATACCCGCCAAAGATACAAAAAAGTTCAGCAAAAAGATTTTTAAGTTTATGCTTTTAATAAAGGCTTAGCATACGTCCAACCCTCTTTTTATAAGTCAGATAGACAGAACCATGTTGCTTCAGTAAATGCTCTTCTTCAAGACGGATCTGAATCTGCATCAGAATACTTCCGATTAATGAAAAAAAGAAAGCAATAATGGTAGGAAAAGTAAGGGAAAAACCTATCAAACTAACGGTCATACCCAGAAATATAGGATTTCTTGAAAATTGAAACAACCCCGAAGTGATCAAGCTGGTTTTCATTACATTATCTATTCCTATCCGCCATGAATTCTTCATTTGAATCTGGGCTATTACCACAAAAATAAAAGCCAGCATCATAAGAGTAATTCCAATATATTTCAAAGGATTACGATCTAATATATCGATTCTGAAAGCAATGGGAACGGTAGCAGGAAACAGCAATGGCAGCATTGTATAAATAAACAAAGCTGCTAAAATTATTTTAAAATAGCTTCCAATTAATGCATAAGCGGAACCATCTCTCGGCAACACGTTTGGGTTTTTACCAATCTTTTTAGCTACTGCCAGACTCACTCCAAGAAATGAAACAGTGAAGAAAAGTATAAAATAAATAGGAATAAAGAACCTGATGAAATCTGTCATGATGTAATTGTTTTTTTGACAAATTTCAGATATTTTGAAATGCAACGTTATTGCAATGTTCTTTCTCTTTATTAGGTTTTAGCAAAAACCAACAGTAGTTGTGTTTATTTTGTAAACAGGCAAAATCCCGTTTCTATTAAATGCATCAATTAATAAATATTAAATATTGATTATAAATAACATGTATATTTTATTTAAACTTTAGATTTAATACTTCCTTTTGCTTTTTTAAATTCTGTCAGACTCATTTTATGCTGTTTTTTAAAGAACTTATTCAGGTGACTTTCATCTGAAAATCCAAATTCTGTGACAATCTCATTGATCCTCATATCACTGAAAAGAAGCCGATGTTCAATAAGTCTCATTTTATAATTCAAGATGTAATGGGTAATCGTTTCACCAGACTGATTTTTGAAATAGCTTCCAAGGTAGGTTTCAGAAAGCCCGAATTTTTGAGAAATCACAGAAACTTTTAACAAAGCCGGATCATGGATATTTCCCTGAATGTAATTGATGATTTCCAGTATTCTTTTATCAGTATTGGAAGCAATATTCTCTGTTCTCATCTTTGAAATGTTTCGTGCAGCGATGACAATCAAAGCGTTCACATAATGCAGAGTTAGCTCTTCCTGATAAAGATCCGGATGATTGATACCGTGTAAAAGTGAATTTACAATAGAATCAACTAAAACAACATCAGGCTTATTCTGCAGTATACAACCGGAAAGATAAGATGCTCCATACAATAAACATCCTATGGAATTAATGCTGTTCCATTTATAATCTTTAATATACCGTTCACTGAACTTCACAAGCAAGAGCTCTGTCTTTTCTTTAATTTCCAAAAAATGCTGATCATTCGGTGTTAATAGAATAAGACTGCCTTTACCATAAGTAGCGAGATTATCATTTATCGTAAAAGATCCTTTTCCCGAAATAACATATACGATCTGAAAAAAGGATAACTGACTACCTTTTAACGGACATTTATCCGCCTGATGATATTCAACCTTTACCAATTGATCTATATTCTCTCTTTTCATAGGGTAAAAATACTTAATTATCATTAAAATATACTGATTTTTTACATTTTTTCTGTTCAAATTTGCTACATCAAAATTTTTAGAATCAATGAAAAGATCAATCTATGTACTGGCGTTGGGTGCGTTTGGTATTATTACTACTGAATTTGGAGTTGTGGGGATTCTTCCTACCATCAGTCGCCAATTCGGGGTATCTATCGATACTGCAGGATGGCTGTTGAGTGCTTTTGCAATAACAGTGGCTGTTTCTTCACCCTTTATTACGTCATTTACCTCCAAAATAAACCGTAAGTTACTGCTGTGTCTTGTGATGAGCATATTTGTACTTTCAAATCTTATATCTGCTTTTTCTACGAACTTCACTATGCTGATGATAGCCCGTATATTGCCAGCAATATTGCATCCGCTGTTCTGGAATATTTCCATTGCCATTGCATTTAAAGAAAAAGGAGCAAAAGGAGTATCTACTGTAATGCTGGGACTAAGTATTGCTACCGTTCTCGGTATTCCAATGACGACCTATGCGGCTGATTTTTTTCATGATTGGAAAGCATCCTTTTTTCTGAGCAGCGCCATCAGTTTAATTGCATTTATGGGATTATTGTTTTTCATTCCCTCTATCCCTGCAGAAAAAGAAAAATCTGAGCAAAGCCAGCTAACCATATTGAAAAACCCTCTTTTGTGGATTAACCTGATTTCTACCATTGGGACATTGGCTGCCATGTTCTCCAGCTATACGTATCTTACTGCTTATCTTGAAGAAATTACCAGAATGGATGGCGCTCAAATCAGTATTATGCTTCTTCTTTTCGGAGGCATGGGAACTCTTGGGAATTGGCTGATGGGAATTGCCTTAAATCGAAATGTAAAACTAACAACACGACTGTTTTTACTATTATTAATTACAGTACAAATTCTAGCTTACTTACTGGGAGGAGCTTTTATTCCTATGGTCATTATTGTATCTTTTTGGGGAATGATTCATACAGGTGGTTTTTTGGTATCAAATATCAGAACTACACAAAACATTCCTCATCATGCACTGGAGTTTGTAAACAGCTTGCTTACATCATCTTTTAATATTGGAATTTCATTAGGTGCATTTCTTGGCGGAATTGTAAGTTCCTATTATGGAGTACAGCATATTCTTTCTGTAAGTGTTTTGCTCCTTATCGCTACTTTTGTTCTGAGTTTCTTTTCTTTTCCAAAAAGTATTGCAGCTAATAAAGAAAATGACGATGAAAAAGAACTTGCAGTACCTGCTTGTGGGCACATTTAATCAATACATTATATAGCAATTATATTTTAAATGAAAACAATCCATCCCATAAAGATGGATTGCTTTGTTTGGCTATTATTAATTATGTTTTGGCTAAAGCCAATGGAATGTTTGATCTTTTTTGTCAACGGGCTAAAGCCCGTTGCTATTGAATACAATATTGAAGCGTTTTCAAATAGAGATAAAAATACGATTTTATGTATTGTGATTATCCATGAAAAGAATTTGAGTCATTAGCGTTTACATCAATAACGAATTCCATTGTTTTATCGATATGCTTTTCCTCGATAATACCTATTGCATACTTACTGTTATCGCCAAAGTTATATTTTTTAAGATATGCTTTATTGATTTCATCAGTGATTTGATTTAGATCATCAGGAACCAATGCTTCTATTTTATAAATAGTACTTCCACACTGGATTTGTCCTTCTGAGTTCTCCAAAAAGGTGTTATACCAGCTCTTTTCCGCAAGTCCCCATGATCGGGCAAAAATTCTGTTTTCTACAACTACCATCCAGATGTTCAGGAAGTGTGGTCTTTGTAGTCCAGCTTTTATTCCGATGAGGTTATTTTCTTTGATATAGTCTAATGCATTATTTATATTCATTCTGATAAGTTTTAGGTAAAACTAAAACAAGAAAAACTGAATGAAAACTTTTTTATACAGATGATCAGAAATAATATGCAGATGGATATTTTGTGAATGCGGATGATCTAAAGCATCATTTTACCAAGACTTTCCAGAAGGCAATCTTTATAACTCTTAGCAACCGTTATTTTTAAATCACCACATAAAAGCTGATTATCTTCAAAGGATTGAATATTGGTCAGGTTGATAATATACGAGTTGTGAACCCGCATAAATTCTTCAGGCAGGGTTTCAATCAAATCTTTGAGTGTTTTGTAGTAAATATATCTTTTCTGATCTGTGGTATGAACTTCCACATAATTTCCAAGCCCTTTGATGAAATTGATGTCTTTAAAGAAAATTTTCACCAATTTTTTGTCTGTTTTAATAAAAGCAAATGTTCTGTTCTCCATCAGACTTTAAATCATGGGTTGGTTATTGTTTATTTATAAAACTCTTTGAGCGTGAAGATAGGCTTTATTCCAGTATTTTTCGTTTAATGAGGAAATAATAACACCTTTGGATGTAGAGGCGTGGATAAATTTCACTTCTCCATCCGGACCGATATCATGTACAATTCCTACATGAGAAACTCTACTTCCTCCTGCCGTTGCAAAGAATAATAAGTCTCCTGGTTTTACTTCCCTGATATCAATATTTTTCCCGGCACCAGCCTGATCGGAAGATCTTCTGGGAAGGTCAAGTGAATTTTCTTCAAATACTTTTACTGTAAATCCGGAACAATCGAAACCTGATGAGGTGTTTCCTCCGAATTTATAAGGTGTGCCCAGGTATTTTTCTGCATCTTTTAAAATATCATTGATTGATCTTGAAACATTTCCATCAAATCTAGAATCAAGCTTTCTGAGGTTTTCAGATTTTGTCACCGTCTTACCTCCAGTTTTTTTGTTGGATGAAACCTTTTTTGACGTTCCGCAAGACACTACAAAAGCAGATGCAATCAGTAAAACAGACAGCCGCTTTATACTTATTTTATTTTTCAACAATCCCGATCTCATATTCCTCTGATTTTTACCTTATTAACGATTGATGCACAAATATACATTTTATATTTTAATTATAATAAAACTATACTACAACTATATGATAAATATATGTTAAAATTTTGATTTACATTATTTATTGCTATATTTGACTTCAATTTTGCAATATGGCAACATATGAAAGTATAATTAAGATCAAAGGGGCTGTAGGTGACCTTGTTTTTTATAATCTGAATGGAAAAAATGTTGTTCGGAAGAAAAGCGGGTTCAATAAAACAGCTTTTAAAAAGAATCCTTCCTATGAAAAAGTAAGGCAAAACAGTTCGGAATTCGGGCATTGTTCTAAAGTGGGGAAAATTATACGAGCTAGTCTTTCCACCTATATTAAAGAAGCTGGTGATCCTCTACTCTATCAGAAATTTGCAAAACTGATGACTGAGATAAAGGATTTGGATACTATTTCTGAACGGGGAAAACGAACAGTTGAAAGTGGGTTGCGAACTGAAAGCGGAAAAAAACTTCTCAGAGAATTTCAATTTGGAGTAATTAAAAATCTGGCAAATGATATTGAAGTTCAAGATCAGAGTCTTTGGATAAAAAACGCTAATATCGCAGATAATGCTGTTCTTTCTACGGTAAAACTGGATGGGGAGGGTTATAATGCCGAATGCGTTGAAGAGGAAATCATTTTGAATCAGGAATATACTCCTTTTGAAAAACAATTTACAAACGAAGATTTTCTATTGTATTTTGCGGTATTAAAGGATAATAAAAATGAAATTACCCACATGGGGTTTGTATAAATAAAAAAGTCTGCAATTCTGCAGACTTTTCTTTTTTTATTTCTTTGTACCTTTCCAGGTGCCATATTGAGCAGGTGTGGGAAGTGAATTGGACCAGCTTCCGTTTCCTTTTTTATCTGGATTCAATTTTCCTTTGAACTCTCCTTTTGAAGGTAATCCTACTGTTCCGTTAAGATCTCCTGTATTATTTAAGGTTCCGGAAATATTATAATTTTCATTACTAACTTCGGAATGCATTGTTCCTGACACTTTACCTGTATTGTCTACCACAAAGTTCCAGACTCCTTTATCAGCACCTTCATATGTTCCTGACCATGTTCCTATATAATCATAAATAGTTTCATCATCAGAGCTGCAACCGATAAATAAAAATCCTGTTAATAAAAGTAAAAAAAGTTTCTTCATAGTTTCAGTAGTTTTATAACCAAAAATCCTGTTATCTCCTGTTACAGAGAAAGAGTTTAATAATGTATTTATTTTTTGTTCCGTGCAAATCTACTAATTTTTTAATTCAAATTATCTGAATTTTAATCAGTCGTCAATATATTTATTAAAAACAAACATATTCCGACTAAAATACAAATATTTCCCAAACAAATTCATGAATTTAAAAGCAGTCATAAAACATTAAAAGGTTTAATGTAAAATTTTCGTTATTTAATTCAATTTACAATATTAATAAACTGAATTAAGTATATTTAACACTGATATTTTCCGCTATCAACAATATTTCTTACCTTAGTGAAAAATTAATCGTATTCAAAATTTCACCATGAAAACAAAGACTTTTTTGTTATCAGCGCTTACTTTTTGTAGTTGTGTAAGCGCACAAGTGGGGATTAACACCACCACTCCTACTAAAACCTTAGATGTAAATGGCTCTGTAAGAGTAAGAGACTTATCAAACCCTGATAAAATGATTGTTGTAGCAGATACACAAGGGGAACTCTCATTAATCTCACCTTCTGAAGTTTTATCTCCAAAAGCAATATTAAACAATTCTTTATCTGCTGCCGAGCAAAGAGCTGTAATATATGAAGGTAAATGTTTCCAGCCTGGCGATAATTCTTCTTCTTGCACGGTTTCTCTGAATCATTATACTTCATGTACAAACTTCGAAACTCCTATCCATACACAAATTGTAATAGGACAGGAAATTCTTTCAGGGAATGGTAATTTCTCCGGTACATGGAGAGCTAATTATATTGATAATAAAGGATATACGAATACAACCCCTATTCTTAATCAGGTTGCACCTAGCTATCCTATCATTCATCATCCAAGCCCTAATTTAGCACGTTACCAGGGAAGTGGAGACTTTGCAGGACAATGTACCACTGATCTTGTAACTACCATTACTCCAGCCACAGGTAATGTAAAGATAGAATCTGTAAAACGCAGTATGTATTCGCACTTAGTGTATCTACTTTCAGTTGCACGATCAAGAAGTTTATAATAAAAACTTATAAAAAATAGCCATGCAATATACATGGCTATTTTTATTGAAAACTTTTTTTACTTTTTCTTACCGATATTCAAACTTACCAACCAGAATTGTTGCTCCGCTAACCCTTTCATTGGATCTGAACCATAATTGAAACTACCTCCTATGGAAATATTTACAGGCTCATTAACAATAAAAATATCAGCTCCTGCTTTGAAAAGATCTGTATAATCTTCTTTATATTCTGAAGTATTTACAGCATCTACCCTCCCTGTATAATCTAAACTCAGACGGATAAAAGGTTTACCGGACTCATTCATAAATTGGTACTGTGCTCCCAGTACATAAAGGGGTCTTATAATAAAGCCCTTCGCATCTTTATCTTTTGCATTGAAAATCCCCTGAATTTGTGTACCTCCATAAAGCGTCAACATCAATTCTCTTTTTCCTTTATTGAATCTTGTTTCAGTATTCAAATTCAGTCCTTTTTCTCCTCTTTTATACCAACTGAAAAGTACCGTTGATGCTAATGAATTTTTTGTTCCTACAGCATCATAAACATATCTTCCATCAGCATTGATATATAAAGCACTGCTTGCATTTGGTGTTAGCTTTTCTACCAACCCATACCCTACCTGAAGATTATCCTGTTTTTTCTCAGTTAAAGTATTTTTATGATATTCTAACATAATCTTTGAGATTCCTGTTTCTGAAGAGTCCCATTTATAGCCTACTCCCAGATTGATCAACCATGATGATGGTGCATTTTTAGGAAACGTAAGCATAAACTGAGCTGGTTTCTCTTTCTTTTCAGCTGTTTCCATTGATTCACTGATTAGGATATGCTTCCAAAATGCAGATTCACTTGTTTTTTTCTCTTCTGGTTCTTCCTGTGCCTGTAATGAATTGCAAAGCATCAGTACAAATATTGTAAGGGGTAACTTTTTCATTTCACATTGACTTTAGTAGGTGAAACATCACTGACTTTTCTTACAAGCTCAACGCAGTTTTTTACTTTCACACATGCTCTTACTTCTTTCCGCAACAGTTTACGGGCAGATGGATTTTGACTTTTTGCAATTTTGTTAAAGGAGGCGGTAAGATCATTATAATTCTCAGGATCACTAAAGCCATAAGTAGACATATTAATGTTATCATCAATTGTCAATGGATCTGTATCTCTATCTCCATATACCAACAGAATAGCTCTTTTTACCTGATAAGCAATGGTTGCTGTACTATTCTGATAATCGGAAACCTCAACCAGAAATTTACTCAGTTTCATATTCTTGACCTTTATGGCTGGATTGGTCTTTTCAAATTTCTTGACCGCTTTCATGAGATTATCAAATGACTGCGGATGTACTTTGATGAATTGATTTTTTCTGCTCATGATTTTTGTTTTTATGGTTAATGAAATAACAAAATTTACTCTGCGAATAAGGAAATACAATCCTGATCAATATCCAAATGAGTTGATACAACTAAAAAAGTACGAAACCATTTTAGTCGTTTATTTCCGTGACTATAATATTGATATGAAAAAGATGGGGTAATATAACAAGGTGTAAGACTATATCGTACACTCTGTATTTATCTGGTGTTGACATAATTCGGTTACTAGTTTTGGACGCCTACTCTATTCAATACGGTTTTCGGCATTCCCGATGTAGAAAAAATTGAAGTTAATTCTATCTAATAAATCTACGATTTTTTTCTATGTTGATAGGAAAGTTTTAATAATTATTTCTAAAATAAAACTGCCCCGATAACGGGACAGTTTTTATATTAATCTCTATCGTATCTTACTAAAGTATCTCTATGAAATTCACCTATTTGCAAAATTTCTTGAGAAAACCAAATACATTCTAAATATTCGGGACCTCTCATTCCGATGTCATTGATTGTCATTATGGTTCTTGCATCTGATTTTAAGTAGACCGTATCTCCTATTTTTAATTCCATTCGTATTGAGTTTAAAAGTTAATATCAAATATAGGAAAATTGAGATATATTTTATGATCAATTGTATATAAAACTACTTAAAATAAAATTTAAACAAAACATTTGCATATATCATATAAATACTTACTTTTGTACCGCTTCACACGGGGGATTGGCGCAGTTGGCTAGCGCGTTTGACTGGCAGTCAAAAGGTCACGGGTTCGAATCCCGTATTCTCCACCACTGCAAACCACGCCCCAATAAAGAGTTTGCTATATATTTCAATTCTTGTAATTGTATTAATCGTGTACCAAATAATTAATACAATATATGTTCAAAAATCAAATGCCGAACGGATGCAGTTATTCTGATCTGTTCATTTACACGAATCCGGAAAACATTTCAACTAAGAAAGTTCTTTCTGAAAAAGACATTTTAGCAAAAAAATTACCATTCAAGAAGCAATGGCTAAAGATCACCTTAACGGAACTTCTTACACCCTTCCAAAATAAAACCCCTGAATTAACAAGGGTTTGTTTTATTATTTACAAATGGGATTAGGTAATGTCAAAATCTGCCGCCTTTTTCTTTTAAATTATATATTTCTTCTTTTCTAATTCATAGGGCTGGCAAATAAATAATTCTCCCCATTATTTCCAACATTAGCTCCTGGAGGAGTTCCTGTGCTATCAATAGCTCTAAACCATGAATATATTGTAGTGGGTGTATTAACCTGTATGGGAATAACTCCCGTTAAAAAGGAATATCCAGTTCCGCTTGCTGCACTTGGAGACAACCACCCCGCTACCAGATTACTGGCTAAAAAAGAAAAAGTTGTATTAGCTAAAACAGTATTACTGCTACTCAGCGTAATACGAACCCATGAGTTGTTAGCAGCGTTGGCAGCACTTGAGCTATACAATAATTGCCCTATATAAACCAACCATCTTCCTGCAGGTAGGGTTAAACTTGATCCAATGAGCGTATTTGCAGCCACTGGTTTTACTGTAGTATTCATAGTTCCAAGTACTGTTGCTATAGTACTTGAGCTAGTGACCCATGTTGCTCTACCAGTATTATCGCTCGCTAAAACCTTATTAATTCCTTCATTTCCATCCTGAAGCTGAAATGCTGTATAGGGCGCAGTACCTACTGTGTGCAGTTTTACATTTGGTGTAGTAGTGCCTATTCCTACATTTCCTGATGATTTGACCGTTAATCTTGGAGCATAATCTGTAGCATTTCGGGTATAAAACTGCAACCCAGCATAATTATTATTGATATCTCTGTCTATTCCTCTTATCGCAGCCCCTGATGGCGAGGTTGCGGTAAGACCTGGAATAAAATCTAATGTAGCAAACTGTGTTGCCCATTGTTGATCATTATACATCGTAATATTCCGGATTTCTGGGTTTCCACAAGGAATCCCACAATTCCTTGCCCCTGCCGCAATAACATCTATTGATGCCTCATTTGTCACTGGAAGAACATTCAACGTTACTGCAGGAGTAGATGTACCAATTCCTATCCGATGATTTGCTGCATCTGCTGATAGTGTAGTTCCATCTACCGAAAAAGCATTTACCGAAGTTCCTGTAAATGCTAAGGTATTAGTACCTTGAGTTACAACTCTGTTTCCTGTTAGAGCTCCATCAGCTGTATAAATATTATTAGTTACAGAACTTGTATTAGAGGGATTATGAAGTTTTACCCAAACAGACCCATTATAATAATAGTAACCTACTGTATCTATATTTACAGCTGCTCCACCTTGTGTACCTGTTGCAATATTGTTAACATACACCAGAGTAGAAACGGCAGTTCCAGTCATCACCTGAGCTCTTTGCCTATCTATTCTGGGAACCAATAATCCATCAGGAGAAGTAGAATTCCCAGTAGCATTCTTGGCAACAACATCTAAAGTTGTTTGTGGTGTGGGTGTATTGATCCCTATTTGTCCATAAACAATATAACCGGCTGATAAAAAAATTGCAGAACAACAAATTTTAAAAGGTTTCATAATATATATTTTAAATGATTTTCATTAAAGCAGAAATCTTTACTAGTTATATAGTAAAGTATCATAAAAGGGAGGGTACAATCATTTAAAAGTTATTAAAACAGATATATAAATTATTTCATTGGTAAGTGATATGTAAAATAATTTATTGGAAACCCTTTATTCATGACACTTACAAACAAAAACACCTCTCAAAAAGATAGGCATGCACAGACTTATTAGTTCATAAATAAACCACAAACGAGACGAAAATAAAAAAAACTTCATAAAAAAATGAAGTTTTGATTGTGTGATTAAGTATAGATAAATGATGTGGTGTTGTAGGTTGTATTTATTCAAACTAGTATTAACACAAACAATACACATACCATTATCATTACTTTTTAATGAAAAGTTGATTTTTGTGGTATCTTTTTAATAAAAATATTCTGAAACACAAACAAGTATATAAATAATCCTTTTGAAAATTATGATCTGTTGTAGCAATAAAAAACGCCTGTAGGACGTTCTTCTGTAAAATCAGTAGATACTTGAATAATTCAAGTATCCAAATATAAAGAAGGACTTATACCCCAGAACACGTTAAAGTGGTAAAATCAGCAATCAATAGGTTTAAATTAAACATTGAAAAACTGGAATTAGAATTTTGACTACTGTTTTTCTTAGGGCTTGATATAAAGTGTTAAGACAACCTGTATAATTATTTGGTTTTGTCAAAAAAAATCACTAAATTGAATTATGAAAAAAAGTAATATTCAGGACAATATAACACATGCGGGCAAAGTTAACGAACGTACTAAAGCCCTAGAAATACTTGAAAAAGCAAAGAAAGTACAAGGTAAAATAACATTCCTTAGACAAGGTGTAGGTAGAAATTTCAAACCGAAAAATGAGGAAGAGTTGAAGGATTAAAATTTATTTCCCCTGTATCTTTAAGCCGTGGAAATAATATAGGTAAACACGCAAATGTTGCTGTAAAAGCTTTAAGTGGTTTTCATAAAGCACAATACCTTTGCTGTAGTTTAGATTATAACGAATTGAAAAATAATAGTTTTCATTATCCTCAATATCAAAATTATAAACTTTTTCGTAATAAGATAAAAAAATTAGACTGTCTGTTATGACAGTCTAATTTTTATAATATTTTTTCTTTTTCTACAGGAGTGTTGGACTTTATTAAATTACCTGTTTCATCATAAAAATTATAACGTTCAAACTGACAATCTTCTAATTTATATTTTTCTCCATTAAGTATAGAAAAATATTTTCCATCCTTAATTTCCCCTATATTTAGATCAAGTATTACTATCCCTTTTTCAATCTGCTGCCTCCATCCAATTAAATCTTTTGAATAGGATAACCCATAAAAGTGCTTGTTATCTGGGGTAATTATAATAAAATTCTCACTTAAAACACCTCCTTTTTTGGGGATTAAAGGTGAATTGGCAGATGCAATTATATTAACAAAATTATCTTTTGTAATTTTTCCATTACCACTTTGAATATAAATGTATCTGTACTCTCTAAGATCAAATTCTTCTTTTCCTGGAAGAATCATATTTTCTATTTTCATAATAATTAAGGTGTTCTATAATTTTATAATTCTTGAGTAAATAAAAAAGCTGCTTGTTCTCAAAGCAGCCTAAAAGTATTATTAATATATTTTTATTATTTCGAACAATTTTATAAATCCGGTAAAGATTTCACGGATTCAATTTATTCATTAATAGGAATCGCCATATCTTCCATATTATTCTTTAAAATAGTACTGATATAATTTCCTTTTTTTCTTGGGATGGAAGCTGTTGCAAAAGTTCTTGGAGCTTTATATACTTCCCCTTTATAATCAGGGCTTGTAAGAACTGGCATCATATAATAAGCATTATCCTGATCTTCAGTATCCATAACCCATTTGCCTCCTAAATGTTTTCTAAATGTTTCTCCAATATAAATGGTAAGAAGGTCTAACATTTTAGGGTCTTCCTTTAAATTGTTGATAGATGAATAATTATTGATAATCCATTTCTCTAATTCATCTAGTGATTTGATACTATAATCTAAATTAATGTTATTCTCTTTTGCAAAGTCTTCTGTAAAGGAGTCCATTTTTTCTCCAATGAAAAAAATCCACTCCTGAAAGTTTTCTTGTGTATATGACATAAACTATAAAATTATTTAATATGAGTAACTTTGATTCCTGCTGCTTTTAGTTCGTCTATTAATGGCTGGCTTGCTCCTCCTTCAATTCTCCATTCAATATCCCATCCATCTTTTACGAGCTGTTTATCTCTTAATATTTCGTATTTAATATCATCAGTTCTGGAAAAATAATTTCCTGATTTTACTTCAACCCCCATTTTAGCATCTACATCTGCAATATCTAACCGTCGATTAACTTCTTCTCCATCAATTTTCACTTTAACAGTTTGCTCTCGAGATCCCCAACCTATTTCATTATGATAACTATCTGCTGCTGCGTTCCCTTTGTTAGCATTTTGCATATTAGCATCATAAGTTTTATCCCATCTATCTTTACTCCATTCTCCACCTCGTTCTTGATAGTCCTCCCACGCTTGAGCTCTATGTTCAGGACTTCCAGCTTCCGGTTTATACCCATTATGCACCAGAATTCCATCCTCGGTAACATAATAGTTCTCATTATCCTCAATATCAAAATTATAAACTTTTTCGTAATGAGGCAAGACTTCTATGCTGATAACAGTTGTATAATCTCCACCTTTTAAATGTAATAGATCTCCAGCTTTAAGGCTTCCGGCTTCTATCCATTCATCATTACAGAAAAACCTATGTTCAGGAGTCACGCGTACGAATTCTCCAGTGGGTAGCTCCAAAGAAAGCATTTGCTGGGTAAACCTTTCGTGCTTTGTAAAGATAGGTTTATATTCCTGCTGTTTGGTAGTTTCGTTATACGTTAAGACAAGGTCACCTTCATAAAGATCTTCAATGTTCTGCATTCCATTTGGTGTGTGAACTTTTGTTCCTGCAGGAAAACAAACCAATGTGGCTCCTTTTGCTGCAAAAATACCTAATACAAGACTTACGCCACTGTCTTTTAACTTTTCAAGAACATCTTTATCACTGCTCCAGATATTGTATTGTTCATAATAAGCCCCTCCAATTCCCAGTCCACGCATGGTTTTACAGAACAATGATGCATTTTTAAACCCTTTAAAAGTAAACTGCTCTATTAATTCTTTTCGTGCCGTATTGGCAAACTGACGGGTAAATTCACGGCCAAAAGTAACGGCAGTCTGTCGTGCACCGGTTACTCCCGCAGCGGTAGTCGCTCCTGCAGCACCACCCACCATGCCTACTGCTCCACGACCGGCAAGAAATCCAAAAGCAAAATTGGCAACATGCCCCAGATTGGTAAGGGCGGCACTTCCCCACGCTTCCCAAACTGTTTCTTTGGCTGTAATAGTTCCGCCTTCTGCAGGGCAAACCATAATAGAAGAAAGGGTAAGTGTTTTATGGTCCTGTATAGAGAACTTTTGAGAAGTATTGGTCCAGATTCTCTGGGAAGCTGCAGCTTTACATTTTATAAGCCCAATAGCTACTGCAGCCAAAATGGCGGCAGCAATAATGGCAGCAACCAGCCAACCAGGTCCTGGAATCATAGCACATATCCCTACAGCAATTCCAGCCACGGCACCTGCCATAAAAGCTACACTGCCAAGACATACAAAGTTATTTCCTTTTAAGGTATCCAGCTCTGTAGCAGCTTTATCTCCGCTGAAGGTTACAAAATCCTGACTGGTTACCTTCATTTGCTTCGGAGCTACTCCTTTGTCACAAACCAGGTAATGTTTTTCGGTAAGGTACTGTTCTTCTTCCATAATGTTACAATTCTAAATGAGTATCCATATAACAGTGATAATAGAAAAACTCCCCCAGTTTCTCGGTAATGGTAAAATCTGATTTTAACAATATCCGGTCATCATACAGGTATTTTCCTTTTACTTGATATTCGGGATGCATAAAATTGTCTTTTGCAAATTCCCGTAGCCTTCGGATCATTTTTTCATCACGGATCATCTTTCCTTCTGCATTCCATTCATTAAATCCCTGTTCTGTTTCTCTCTCCGATACAGAAAGGTTAATAGGAATAACAACTCCGGCTCCGAACCGGTCCATATCTTCTCTTTTAAGGTAGCTTTTAGATCCTTCCAGCATCGGCTCCTTTCCGAAAATATAGAAGAACTGGTAGATAAAATGGATGTAGCGTATGCTTTTTATTTCCATTTCTTCATTGGTCAGTTCATATTCTTTAGCACGAATTATCTCATAAGCTTCAATGGGATGAGCGTTGGTAAGCCATTCTTTTACGCCTTTCCATTTTTCACGGATCATATCCCCGTTATAGATTTTGGCAATCTCTCCTTTTTTATTGATCCCTAATTCCAGCGTATTGTAAATGCTGCAAACTTTATTGGTCATTTCAGTAATCTGAACAATTAAAGGATCTTCATACATTTCTAATTCATAATCTGTTTCCGTGATTTCAAAAATGTGATAGTCTTCATCGGGATCTTTTCCTTTATAAATTACAGAGGTTTTAATGTTAATCTTATAATTGCTGTCTAGACTGTGTACTTTAGTTCTTCCTGTAATAGCAGTGTTATACATATATTCTTTTCCAATCTCCATTCTCCTACTTATTAATATTTACTTTTTTACTGTTAATCTGCACATCATCACCTCCTGTTATCCCCACATTTTTACCTCCTATTTTGGTACTGTCTTTTCCTGAAAGATCCAGACTTTCTTTTGCATCTACTTTAATTTCTTTTCCATTGATGGTAATTTTCCCTTCTTTATCGATAATTACAGTACTTGCTCCTACCACAATTTTAAATTCAGTATTCGCTGTAAGGGAAACTTTTCCGTTTTTATCCATTTGAAGAACAGAAGCATCTCCTACATTAATCATATTGGTATTTCCTGCTCTTACTGTATTATCATTCCCTACATTTACTTCTTTGTTCTTATTGGCGTTAGTGGTTGCATTTCCAGCTCCGTCAAAGAACATGCTTGCGCCCCCTTGATCTTTAAGATTCATAGAGCCTGCTCCATTGTCATATTTAAGTTCTGCGCCGCTTCTTCCACTAAAACTCATGATATTATTTCCTGTTCCACCACCGGAACCAATACCACCATGGTACATTCCGCCCATCACAAAAGGTCTGTCAGGATGAAGATGAACAAAATTGACAATCACCTGATCTCCAACCTCGGGAACAGACATAAATCCTCTGTTTTTGCCTACTTTTTCACTACTTCCAGCATCGGGAGACATTACACGGATAAATTCTGTAGTATCCTGCCCACCTTGCCAGTCAAGCTGAACCTGCACTCGTCCCTGATTTTCCGGATCTGTATTGGAAATTACTTTTCCGAATTGAGGTTCTGCCACCGGAATCACAAACTCAGGTCTTGGAATAAATCCTGTATCGGACGCAATTGCATGAAAAGAGCCATCATAATATCCTCTGGCATCTACTTCATGAGTTACCTCTATCAGCATGAGTTTAGTGAAATATTCGGTCTCATTAGTATCTGTTTTCCGCATTTCTATATCAGCAATACAACCCGGATAAAGAAATGGAACTGTTGTATTCCCTGATGTAATGAAAACTTGTGATGCGTTACTTCCTGCCGTTCCTTTTTGGGAAGCATCAATATCCATGAATGATGATGCTTTGATAGGTGCTATTCTTAATGATGGGGTTTGAAAAGTTTTTTCTGAAATTTCATAAGCACGTTTGGCTATATCAGAGGTATGATTAATCTTTGGGCTTCCGCCTTTAAATTTTTCATTTTTACTACTATTGTACCCATAAAATGAGGGGCTAACGTGTTGTGCCTTCATTTTGATTTTAACATCAGTAAGGTTACTTCCATAAGTTAACATTATCGGTTTCTCCTGTGGTGGTAGTTGTCCAAAATGCAAAACTTCTCCATCGTAAAAGAATTGTTCACCATAGGCTTCAGCCATTCTGGCAAGATAATTATAGTGCGTTTCTTCATATTGGCAACTGTAGGAAACATTTCCGTGTCTTGCATCAACTCTGAAATCAAATTTACCTTGTCCTAATCCTTCTTTAATGACTTCTGAAGCAATACTGTTTAAGCTCATAGGCTGCCCTCCACCAAAACTCTGAATATGGGGAGCAGCATCTAATAAAACCGTTGGACTACACCCCGAAAGTACAAGATTTCCAAGACTTCCTTTTTCCTGACTGAAACCCACTTCAGTAATTACTCCTACAAAGTTTCGTTCAGGACCTTCTTCCACATCTTTATATTTAAAAACAACGGTAATTCTTTTACCCAAGAAATTCTGTATCGTTTCAAGATTATGGTTTTCTGCCTTTCCTAAAGTATCATGAGCTAGTACAAGATCAAATTCATGGTGTTTCGTTGCACTTTGTTTGAGCTTAAAATGTTTAAAATACTTTATTGGGGTACCTTCAACATGAATATCCAGCTTCACAACACGATTGATTCCAGCAATAGCATTTGACGGAATCGTTTCTGCTTTATAAATTTTTGAAGTAGGTTGCTTTGACCAAACTTTTTCTTTGACAATAGCAGATTCATTGGGCAATAATGGCTGATTGAGGATTTGTTTACCTGTATTCGTTATATTTTTAACCTGTGAAGTAGCATTTTGAACATCCGGAATGTTCACTTTTTCTTTAATCGTATTTACAAAATCTGGTTTATCTGAATGTATTCCCGTTTTGGGAAGTTTTTTATCATCTTTAAACATGACATAATTTTTTCAGTTGTGTAATAATATGGTATTGGTTGAGACCAGCTGGCTCAAGTAACAGACAATAGTTTACCGGTCTCATTGGCAATACTAATAATTAACTGTTATGAGCAAGACACTATTAAATTTCTCTAAGAAAGAAATTATGCATTAAGTACAAGAATGTACTTCTTCAGAAGTTGTGTTCTGTTTTTTTTCATAAGTTTTTTTAGTGATTTGGTATTTGCAATATATATCGTTTAGAATTCACGACAAAATGAAATAGACATTATTTTAAAAAGTGTCGTAGTTCTACGACTCTAAGTTTAAAAATAAAACAAACAACTACTTATCAATCACTTATACAGCCGAAAATCATTATAATGATAGAATAAATAAAAAGACTTGTAATACAGTATTACAAGTCTTTTTATTTTTTAAGTGGAGAATACGGGATTCGAACCCGTGACCTTTTGACTGCCAGTCAAACGCGCTAGCCAACTGCGCCAATCCCCCGTGTGAAGCGGTACAAAAGTAAGTATTTATATGATATATTTACATCTTTAATGAAAAACTCAGCTTTAAAATGGTTATAATATAAAATGTGCTTAATGTTATTTCAAAGGTTTCTATTTATATTTATTATGCAATTTTTTCTTAGATTTAAAGATTATGAGAGTATATTTATTATTACTTGGCTTTTTTGGGATGGTTTCATGTGATTCACAGAAAAATGACCTTCTATCCATACCGTTTGGTCAGCCAGTTACAGAACTTATTCACACCAATAAACTACAAGAAACTCAGGATGTAAATTATGGGGTATATTCCTATCAAACTGATCAATTGGATAAATTCAGAATAGGTAATATAAACTTGAAAACTTATGCTTATCCAAATAGTGCAGCAGCAGATTATAACAATCTTCAAATGTATGTGGACAATCGTAAATCTCAAAGGTATCTTGGCTTCCGGTATACCACAGTAAAACAGGATGAGATAACAGCATTACTTGAACAGCTTAAAAAGCAATATCCTGAATTTGAACGCAGAAAAGATTCTCCGGGAGATGCTTACTTCTGGGATCTTAAATCATTAAATGCCTGGTTATTCTACTACCCTAGCTTTTCCAGAGATAAAAATGATAAGAACTTTTTACATTCCAATTTTCTATTTGTAAAGAAAGGCACTCGTGTAGAGAATTCAAAAGATACTTCTGTTTTTACAATCTGGCAACTGATGGAACTTCAATACCCTAAATAAAAGGTCATAATATTGTATTATTTCTTTCGTAATTCCACTACCCCAGCCTTACTTATTTTAATAGCAGAATATTTTCCATTGGCGTCTTTAATAAATTCCACGGTTCTGTTATCATCATCCGACCTGAAAAATTTGTTGTCTGATTCCGGAAATAATTCAATATCCATGTCATTATAATAAAGCTTTCCATTGTTTTCAAAAATTTTAATATCTCCATAATTTCCTGTAAAGGACTTGTAAAGTGAAATATTGTTTTTAAAAATCTTATGATGATACGGAAGTTCTACTTCTTTACCAAAGCATATTGCAGCCAATCCATAAGCAATCATATAAGACGGTGACTGATTATTAGAAAGAACAGTAATTGACAAATTATCATCTACATATCGATTAAAAGAAGTCATTGCGCCAAAGAAACCTCCATCATGTGCAATCAATGTATGTCCCTGATTGTAAAAAGGATTAACCAAAAAACCATAGCCAAAATTCTGGTCATTATAAGATGTGAACATCAATTGCTTCATCTTTTCACTTAAAATGGCTGTACCATATAATGCTTTATCCCATTTCAAAAGGTCATTAACTGTTGAGTAAATTCCATCATGTCCAATATTGAACGACCAGTTAATATATGGATTTTTAGTATAATCTTTTCCATTTTTGGTATATCTGTCAGCCATATTCGCGACTAATTCATCATTGGTCATTACTCCAGTTTCATTCATTTTTAGTGGAGTAAAAATATTTTCTTTTAAGTACTCGGAATAGCTTTTGCCGCTTACTTTTTCTATAATCCGAGCCAGTAAATAATAACCAATATTACTATATGCCGTCTGTTTTCCAGGTGTAAATAAGAATTCTTTTTGAATAATATGCTTCAATACCTGATCCTGAGTTAAAGCAACCTGATTCAGATATAGTTCATCAAAATCCATCTGAAGTCCAGACATATGGGAAAGCAGCATGTGAAGAGTGATCTGATCACCTTTTGGAAAGCCCGGAAAATATTTATTTAATTGATCGTCAACAGACAAAAGGTTATGCTCTGCCAATTGGAGAATTGCTAATGCGGTAAACTGCTTGCTTACAGAAGCCAGACTATATTTTGCATTGGTGGTTGTTTTTATTTTCCATTCATAATTTGCATAGCCATAAGCCTCTCTCAAAAGCACTGAATCTTTTCTGGCAATCAGAACCGTACCACTGAATCCATTCACGTCAGTCTGAGCTTTCATATATTGAGATAGTTTATCCGAAAGGCTGATTCTGCTCTTTGTTAAGTTGCGGTCCCCTGCAATCACTTTAGCTTGTGAAAGACTTTTGATAGGGAGCAAGCTAACTCCTAAAAAAAATAGTAATCCTAAACTTTTCATACTTTTAATCATTAAGACATTTTTAAATTAGAGAATTTATCCTGCAAAATTTTCACAAATCTCTCTCCAACTACCTGGTATTTTGCTCTTGATTCTAATTGTTTTTTTAAGTTAAGCATATCTCCGGGATCAACTGCATAGTGAAGTCTATCGTGAATTTCAAGAGCTAGCGAATTTCCATCAATATCAAAAGTGATAATATACGTTTGAGGTAAATATTCTTCTGATGATTTTGCATAAACTCCTAACTGTGACTTCAAGATCCCTCCATATTGAAGACTGGCTGTTTCAATTCTGAAATTATCAAATACTATATTTTCATCTAACTCGCCAATAGTATTGGTACTGAAAAAGTGTAAATTGTTACCACTTAAAACCCAAAAACAATGTGTTTCGATTCGTTTCAGCTTTATGCCTATTGCAGATAAGGCTATATTCTTTATCCCATCAGTTATAATTTCCTGTACTTTATTGGCTGTGGATTGGGGAACAGACGCAGAAGTAAAAGCATCGATGGGTTTACCATTCATCCATTGGGTTAATTTTGAAAAATCCTGAGCTAAAAGTTCCTCTTTGTATTGGTTATATTTAGTTCTTTCAGCATCTAAATCAATTTCTGATTTCGCTGTTTTGTGTTTCTTATTCATGAAAATCATAAAGGCTACACCTGCAATGATTACTACGACTGGAATTAAAAATAATGGATTCATTCTATTATGGTTTAAGTTTTAATATCTAATTATATAGTTGCTGGAATTATTTTTTAGTTTATAATTTCAGGAATTTGATTTTAATTTTTGAATGAGATTTTCTATTTCAGATGAGGTTAATTCTGTTTTTGTCCCTGTTGCTAGTATATTTTTCAATAGTTTTATATGAGCAACTTTTAAAGCATCTTTGGCTTTTACTTCCTGATCTGGAATTACACCAACATGGTTCCAGTTTTTTTGATTGACCAATGAGCTTACTTTTCCGGAAGGAACAAGGAGTAAATATTGATTTTGAACTATAAAATGATCTACGGGATTAGCGGCTCCGCCTGTTTTTTCACCTATCACTTCAGCCACTTTATGCTGTTGTAAAAAGTAAGCAAGTGCTTCTGATGCAGAAAAACTGTCTTTGCTGGTAAGAATATATACTTTTTTGTGAAGATATTTTGCCCCGGAAACCTCAGACTGTGTGCTGTTCATTATAGTTTTATCTTCATGTCTGACATAGGTGGTATAAAGGTCTTTTTTTTATTAAAAAAGATTAATAAGGCTAAAAGTTGTTTATAAAGAGTAGTTTACAAGATTTGAAAACCGTATCGGTAACGATTTAGTCATGGTGCTTGTTGCACTCACTTTCACTTGATTACCTTGTAAATCATTAGTGCAAATTTAATAAAATAAGGGTAAAGTAACACTAAATACTTTGCCCTTTTTTATCTTTTCACAGCTACTAAAGTACATCCGTTAATGAAAATCTTTCCCAATATGGGGGAATCTGTGGAAAAAGTTTCAATATTATTTTCAAATTTTGCCATACCGACAATAGATATAGCTCCGAAACAAATAGTGTCAAACACTTAAAAAGTCTATGCTATGGAAATTACGTTGAGCAAAATATTATTGCAAATTCGGCATCAGGAAGACAAAGTATCTTCTCAAATGATGCGAACATCGGAAGAGGCTTATGAAATGACCATATTCCTAAGAGAAATGCTGTGTTCTGTAAAATCTTCAGTCTTACAAACTGGATTTAAGGATGAACAACAGGAGGTTGACTTTTTCAAGAATATCAAACCAGAGATATTAGGAAAGCTCATTTATTATAACAAGGTATTCCGTATTGAAACGACCTGCCCTGTCAGCAACGGCAAAATGTATTATGCCTATTTTGAAAATGAATTAAAAAATCTCAAATCCGAATACAAGGATAGTATCTGTAATACGGATTTTTACAAGTATTACCGTGCAGGGAGAACAGACCGTGACCATACTTATTTCAGGCTCGGACAAATCAACTACCACGATGGGTTAAATAGCGGTGTCTTTGAAATTGACCTTAATTTCTCAACGTATTATGACAATCGGGTTGCCCATATTATTGCAAATGAATTACTGTATAATTATCTACTTACTAAAATCAATCCCGAAGAAAATCCCGAAATGGTTTTGATAAGTGGAGATGCCAACATGGATATTTCTTGGACGAACTCGCAAAACGCACTTATTGAGCTTATATACGCTATCTATGCCTCAAATTCTGTTAGCTACGGAAAAATCGGTATCAAAAAATTAGCCTTGATATTTCAGGTTTTATTCCAAACACCGCTAAACGATATACATCACGCTTTCCACAGAATGAAAACCCGAAGCGGTTCCCGAACTGCATTTTTAGACCAGCTCAAAAACTCATTGGAAGAATATATGGATAAAGACCTTTAGTTTATGATCGTCTTATTTTCAAAGCAGTACATTACCGTGTACTGCTTTTTTGTTTGTATCATTTGCCAATATACACCAATTGGCGAACGGTGGTTGAATCCGTTGACGAAACATTTAAAATCCCTTAAAACCCTTATCTGATAAGTTTTTTTTTCAATTGTAAAAATTTTCAAAAAATGCCCAAACCAATTGGCGAAGGTTGGCGGACAAACACTGCCACCTTTGGCAATTTTGCATAGTGAACTTTAAAAAGCTATGCAATGAAAATCATAACTATAGAAGAAGAAGCGTGGAAAAATCTAAATAGCCGTATCAACGCTATTGCTGATTATCTGAAAAGATTGGAAGACACAAGCTATGACGATCTGTGGCTCAATAACCACGAGGTATGCCAATATCTGCACATCAGCGAAAAGACTTTGTGGCGTATGCGTAATAAAAGCGAGATAGCGTATTCAAAAATCTATGGACAATATTTCTATACCATCGGAGCAATTAAGGATATGCTCAATGCCAATGCCATACAGAGTAGTGACGAGTATGTACAACAACTTATGGAAAAGGGCAAAAGCTATATCGAAAAAGGTAGAAAAATAAAATCCGACAAACTTTAAAACTTATCCTTATGAATATTGATAGAATGGAATTTTTGTCGTGGATGGAACGTATAATGGACAGGTTCGATATGCTGAGCGACAATATAGACGACTTGCAAAAGAAACGAAACAGCATTGATGGCGAAGAATTGCTGGATAATCAAGACTTACTGCAAATGCTGAAAATAAGCAACCGCTCTCTACAACGGTATCGCTCCATTGGAAAGCTACCCTATTACACAATAAGCGGAAAGCTGTATTACAAGCTGTCCGATGTGCATCAGTTCATCAGGGAGAGCTTTAACCCTCCTGCGAACAAATAGAAAGCCAATGAGCGACAAATACTGCCTTTGAGTGCCACATCGGGCAAGTCAGTGAACGCTTCCTTTACTTTCGGCGATGAACTTTAAATTTTTATGATTATGAGCGAAGAAATAACAAACAAGCAGGAAATGCCCGAACAGTTATCGGACATATTGTTAGTGCTGGATAAAGAAAAAATGAAAATCCAAGCCGTAAAGAGCATTGACGAAAACGGAAAAATGGAAACCGTAGACCCCACGAAAAAGAATCAAAATCAATTTATGCGTGTGGATAAGCATGGCGATTTCTTCTCTAATTTCTTCTCTAACTTTTTCAGTCAACTGAAAAATCCAACCAACTTTTCATTTTTTAAAGTTGCTGAACCCGAAGCTATTGAAAAGGCAAAGGAAATGCAGAAGCAGGTTGACAAGCCCACTCCGGAGGGCGAAAAGATGATGAAAGAACACGAAGTAAAAACCGACATACAAGAGAATAATAAACAAGAAAATAAAAATGATATGGCAACAGCACAAACAACACCGGAAACAAGCGAATACCGCTACAAGCCGGAGCAGATCGATTGGGATACAATGAAAAATATCGGATTGAGTAAGGAATATCTTGAAAAAAGAAACCTGCTCGATCCTTTGCTAAGAGGTTATAAAACCAACGAACTTGTGCCAATAGGCATCAATCTCGGCGGTTCCATCCTCCGCACAGATGCCCGCCTGTCTTTACAGCAAGGCGAAGACGGAAATGCTATCGTGGCAATACACGGTATCAAAAAAGAACCTAATCTGCATTTTGAGTTCTTCGGACACAAGTTTACAGATGAGGATAAGAAAAACCTGCTCGAAACAGGTAACATGGGGCGTGTGGTTAATCTAATCAATTCTAAAACAGGCGAACTAATGCCGTCTATTATCAGTATTGACAGGCTTACCAATGATGTAATTGCCCTGCGAACAGATTTCATTAAAATTCCCGATGAAATTAAGGGGGTAAAACTGAACGATGAGCAAAAGCAAACCTTAATGGAGGGCAAACCGCTCAAATTGGAGGGGATGATTTCCACAAAAGGAACGGAGTTCTCGGCAACCGTACAGTACAATGCTGATAAACGCTATACTGAATTTTTGTTTGACCGTAGTAACTCCAACGGACAAAAGCAAAATAACCAACAAAACAATCAGCAAAGCCAACCACAGGAAGCCCCAAAAACATTTCGGGGTAAGGAACTGACCGATGAGCAGTATAAGGATTTCAAAGCGGGTCAAACCGTGTATATGGCAGGTCTGGTCGATAAGAAAGGGCAAACGTATAACGGTTACATCACGTTCAACAAAGACACCGGAAAAACTGGCTTTGAGTTTCCAAATCAATATAAAGAAAGAATGCAACCTACCGAAGCCCACAAAACGCAAACTGCCGTCAATTCGCAGGGTAAAACCAACGAAGCGACCAAAAACATCAAAGAGCCTTTGAAGTCCGGGCAACAAAGACCTAAAAATGAAAAACAGCAGGAGCAACAAAACAAGCCTGCAAAATCAAGAGGTAGAAAAGTTAGTTAGTTATGAAAACAGTTATAGCAGAAAAACCAAGCGTAGCAAAAGAAATAGCCAGCCTGTTGGGAGCATCCGAAAAAAAGGACGGCTACCTTATAGGGAATGGCTATTTTGTTACGTGGGCATTCGGACATTTGGTCGGATTGGGAATGCCCGAAGATTACGGAATTTCGGGGTTTGATCAGGCATCATTGCCGATACTCCCCAATCCGTTTATTTTGACTGTCCGAAAAGTCAAAAAGAACAAAGGCTATACAGCCGATACAGGAGCATTGAAACAACTAAAAGTTATCGAACAACTTTTTCAACGTAGTGATAGCATTGTCGTTGCGACCGATGCAGGGCGTGAGGGCGAACTTATTTTTAGATACATTTATGAACACCTGAAATGCCGTAAACCCTTTGAACGGCTGTGGATAAGCTCGCTTACCGAAAGAGCCATCAAACAAGGCTTTGAGAAACTGAAAGACGGAAAAGAATTTGACGGATTGTATCAGGCAGCACAAGGCAGAAGCCGTGCCGATTGGTTGGTAGGTATCAATGCCACACAAGCATTGAGCATAGCCGCAGGCAACGGCATTTATTCACTCGGCAGAGTGCAGACACCTACATTGGCGTTAATTTGTAAACGCTATTTGGAAAACAAGAATTTTACGGTAAAGAAATATTGGCAAATACAGTTGTTGCACCGAAAAGAGGATATAGATTTTAAAAGCATTTCTAAAACCAAATGGGAAGACCAAAAGCTCGCAAATGATACATTGCGGTTAATCGGAAGACACGGCACTGCTACGGTTGTAGCTGTGGAAAGCAAAAACGCAACGGAGCAACCACCTTTGCTTTTTGACCTTACAGGCTTGCAAAAGGAAGCAAACAAAAAGCTGAACCTGTCTGCCGAACAAACCCTGAACATCGCTCAAAGCCTTTATGAAAAGAAATTCATCACCTACCCACGTACAGGAAGCAAATACATCCCTGAAGATATGTGGAGTGAGATTCCCAATCTCGTAAGAGCCTTGCAGGACAACGAAAATTTTAAACAAGCCATAGCCAAAATGAAATGGGGTCGTTTCAATAAACGGATTGTAAATGATCTCCGTGTTACTGACCATCATGGATTGTTGATTACTGATAAAATCCCGTCCGCACTCAACGCAGACGAAACAAAAGTCTATAACATGATTGCCTTTCGCTTGCTCGAAGCCATTTCGCAAGCCTGTGTCAAAGAGATAACCGATATAGCATTGGAAGTTTCACACTATGATTTTACGCTGAAAGGATGTAAGATCCTGGATGCAGGTTGGCGTTCCATAAAAGGCAATTTTATGGATGAAGACACCGAACCGATACAGGATTTGCCCGAACTTAAAAAGGGCGATGAACTAAAAATAAAAGAAGCCTCCGTTTTGGAGAAGAAAACCAAACCACCTGTGCTTTATACCGAAGCCGGACTTTTGTCAGCTATGGAAACCGCTGGTAAGGAAATAGAAAATGAAGAAGAACGGAAAGCCCTGCAAAATATCGGCATCGGTACGCCTGCGACAAGAGCCGCAATAATCGAAACCTTGTTTACCCGCAATTATATCCAAAGGGAAAAGAAATCTTTAATCCCGACCGAAAAAGGATTACAGGTTTATGAATTGGTCAAAGACCGTAAAATTGCAGATGTAGCGATGACTGCCGAATGGGAATTAGCATTACAGAAAATTGAAAACAACGAAGTAGATGCAAGGGTATTTCAGAGGGAGATGGAAACTTATGCCAAATCCATCACGGATGAATTGTTACAAACCTCCATTGCCAACGGGAACCTACCCCAACTTGCCTGCCCGAAATGTAAAACCCGGCAACTCATTATCCGTGACAAGATTGTCAAATGTCCTGACGAAAATTGTAGCTGGGTGCAGTTCCGCAATGTATGTGGAGTGCAAATCGGGATAGATGATATAACGAGCCTTGTCAATAAAGGCAAAACCTCGTTAATCAAAGGAATGAAAAGCAAAGCCGGAAAGAAATTCGATGCTTACATCGTGCTAAAAGAAAATGCCGAGAGTTCGTTTGAGTTTGAGAACAAGAAAAGCAATAAACGAAATGGAAAATAAACAGACTATTGTACCTAAAGAAATCAAAAATCTGATTTATACCATACGTGACAAGCAAGTGATGTTGGACAGCGATCTCGCTTCTTTATACCAAGTGGAAACAAAGAACCTCAACAAAGCCGTAAAAAGAAATATTGAGCGGTTTCCTGCTTCTTTTTGTTTTCAACTGACCGATAAGGAAGTTGAAGACTTGAGGTTCCAAATTGGAACCTCAAGTTTGAGTTACGGTGGACGGCGTTACCTGCCCTATGTTTTTACCGAACAAGGGGTTGCAATGGCTTCTGCTATACTTCGTTCTGATGTTGCTGTCAAAGTCAGTGTAGAAATTATGGAAGCATTTGTAGAAATGCGTAGAATGCTTATTAGCAATGCTTCTTTATTCCATCGTTTGGATAATATTGAATTAAAGCAATTAGAAGCCGATCAAAAATTTGAAGAAATCTTTAAGGCTTTGGAAAGTGACAAGCTCCATAGCGAAAAAGGTATCTTTTACAATGGACAGGTCTTTGATGCCTATACCTTTGTATCAGACATTATCCGAAGTGCCGATAAATCAATTATCCTGCTCGATAATTACACAGATGATACAGTGCTGACCTTGTTGGGCAAACGTAAGGATAACGTAACAGCAAAAATCTACACCAAAAATATCAGCAATCAGTTAAGGCTGGACTTACAACGATACAACAGCCAATATCCCCCGATTGAAATTGAGATTTTCTCCGATGCCCATGACCGATTTTTGATCATAGACCAGACGCAACTGTATCATATTGGAGCTTCGCTAAAAGACCTGGGCAAAAAATGGTTTGCTTTTTCCAGAATGGATATAGAAGTCGGCAGGATGCTTCAACTTCTGAACGAATAATAAACCCTCTGAAATTTCAGAGGGTTTTATTTTAGTTTTTTGATGCTTCCAACGAAACTTTTCTAAACTCTTTTAAAAGTTTCTCCAATTCAAGAGAAGCCTTACGGGCTCTTGTTCCTGCGGCTTTGTTCCCTTTTTCTGCCTGTAATTCCGCATCAGCTTTGAATGCTTCAATGCTTGCGTTGATTTTTTCGATTAGTTCATTCATTATGATAATGGATTAAAATTTATAACAAACAAAAGTACATTTTTAAGCCCTTACATCAACTACGTTTTACGACAAATCCTGCCTCTCAAAGCCAAACCCTGCCACATCTTCAAAGGCTCTTGATCTCTACTCTAATTTTAGGCTTTACGCAAAATTTCTAAACAAAAATTATTATGAGTACACAGCAAAAAGACTTGTCGTATTTCCGTTTACGACTGCAAGAGCATCTTAATTCGAGCTTTCCCGAAAAAGCCAACGATCAAAAATTTATCGACCAGCGTTCCTCGTGGGCAGCGAATGCTTATGAGGGAGCGTTCCGCTCCGGCAACGCTATCGACCAATGCAATGAGATAGCCAATTACATTCTGTTTGAAAACCTGCATTTCTCCAAATTCGATACCATTTTTCAAGTGGTCTGCAATGAGTTTGATACCCTTATGGCAGACGAGGAACTGCGACCGTTCGCCTTCAAAATGTTTCCCGTCTGTGAGCCTGTTTTTGCCAAATATAAACTGACAGATGATTTCGCTTACGGTTATGAGTTTGATGTCCTCTATACCGAACTGACGGGAACTATCGCAATATGGATAGAGGAAAATGGGCTTCAGTAAAAGGCAACACCTCCAGCACAACATCGAAGCCCTGCGGATTGCTTTTACATTAGAAAAGGAAAGACGACAAGCCACCGCAGAGGAAAGACTGCTAATGAAGCGTTACAGCGGATTTGGCGGTCTTAAATTCGTGTTGAATCCCATAGCGAATGAAATAGACATCAATCATTGGCGAAAAACCGAACATGATCTTTTTCCGATAACACAGGAACTCCATAAACTGCTCAAAGAAAATTCCGAAGACGATAAGCAATACCGTCGGTATGTAGATAGTATGAAAAGCTCGGTACTGACTGCTTTTTATACACCACCACAGGTCATAGATACGATTGCTTCGACATTGAGGAATAGCGGTCTTAATATTGATACATTCCTCGAACCCTCCGCAGGTATCGGCTCCTTTATACAATCATTTGCAGAGAACCGGGAGGCTAAAGTTACTGCTTATGAAAAGGATTTGCTCACAGGCAAAATATTAAAGCACCTTTATCCTGAAAGCACTATCCGCATTAGCGGATTTGAAGAGATACCTGAAAAAGAGCAAGGCTCGTATGCTGTAATTGCAAGCAATATCCCTTTTGGGGATACTTCGGTATTTGATCTGTCGTTTTCCCGAAGCAAAGACCCCGCAAAAGTACAGGCTGCCCGCAGCATCCACAATTATTTCTTCTTAAAAGGAAATGACATGCTTCGTGAGGGCGGTTTACAGGTGTTTATTACTTCTCAGGGTATTCTGAACAGTCCAAAGAATGAGCCAATACGCAGGGCGTTAATGGAAAACAACAATCTGGTTTCGGCTATTCGATTGCCGAATAACCTGTTTACGGATTATGCAGGTACAGAGGTTGGAAGTGATTTAATCATATTACAAAAAGATATACAAAAACAAAAAAATTCCTGGAGAGAAAATAAGTTCTGCGGCACATACATAACAGCGGAAAACTTCTCAACTAACGTATTATTGGGAGATCTCGACAGGGTGGTTCATACCGACAAAAAAATAGACACCGATCCTTACGGACAACCTGCTCTCATCTATACTCACAAAGGGGGTATTGAGGGCATAGCAAAAGACCTCAATCAAATGCTTTCCGATGATTTTGGAAAATATTTGGATTTAGGTTTATACAAAGGCAAACGGAACGATGACCCCATCACACCAATACCAATTACCCCGACAGTCGCACCTCCGGTTGCCGAACCTTTAACAGTTCAGACGGAACCACCTAAACAACGAAATATTCCACCTGCAACCGTTCAGGAAAGTCCACAGGAATTAAAGCAACTGAGCATTTTCGATTTGTTTGAGAATGCAGGGGAACCCGTAGCGGTTCTTGCTCCACCAAAGAAAACTACCCAGAGTAAAAGAAAGACAGTAAAAAGCAGGCGTGCTCCTATGGGTCGGCAAACCGACCTGTTCAGCGGTACAATGCAACAATCTTACACGCCTCCTGCTTCAAACGGTACAGTAAAGAGAAACACTCGACCGAACAACACCGGACAGGAAATAATCGGCGACTTGTTTTCACAAGTTGGCGGGAATGGCCACGCTGATAAGCCAGCCGATCCCGACATAGCAATCAACACCATCCCCGAACCTGCTCCGTACAGTGGCGAACTGCAAGCATTCCACCGAAACGACTGCCTTGTCGTGGATAATGGCTGGGTGGGTCATCTGCAAGAAGTAGAGGCAAAAGACGGTACGGCTGTTTTCCACCCCTTGCAATTGCCGCCTTTACAGAAAGCAAGAGCCGAAGCGTATATCGGGGTGCGTGATGTTTATCAACTGCTATACACCAAAGAAGCAGAACAACAGATCGAGCATAAAAAAGAAAGGGAAACTCTTAACCGTCTTTACGATGCCTTTGTGAAGCGGTACGGGAACCTTAACAATGCCGATAACATCAAGTTGATAAAAACAGATAGTGCCGGAAAGGAAATACCTTATTTGGAGCGTGTAAAAGGCGGTATTATTCATAAATCGGATATTTTCAGTCGTCCTGTAAGTTTCTCAACTGTAACCATAACAACCGACAATCCCGAAGAAGCGTTATCCGCTTCGCTGAACAAATACGGGAGCGTGGATCTGGGCTATATGTCCGAAATCAGCAATATGCCTGCTGATGCTTTGAGGGAAGCCCTGCACGGTCGTATTTATTACAATCCGCTCGAAAAGGAATATGAAATTGCTGAACGTTGGGTTGCGGGCAACGTTGTGGAGAAAGCACAAGAGGTCAGAGCCCACCTCGAAAACAATCCCGATGATGCCCAAGCCAAAGAAAGCCTTACCGTATTAGAGGAAGCAAGACCAAGACGTATCGAATTTGAGGAACTCGATTTTAATCTCGGCGAACGCTGGATACCCGCAGGCATTTATGCCCGGTTTGCATCGCACCTTTTCGATACAGAAGTCCGTATCCATTACTCCGATAGTGCCGACGATTTCTCCGTAACCTGTAAGCAAAAGAACGTACACATTTGGGATAAATATGCGGTCAAAGCCAAAAGCCGGACGTATGACGGAATTGCCCTGCTCAAACACGCCCTCATCAATACCACGCCCGATATTTCTAAAACAGTACAGGTAGATGGCAAAGATGTTAAGGTAAGGGATATGGAAGCCATACAAATGGCGAATACCAGGATTGACGAAATCCGAACTGCCTTTACCGATTGGCTTCACGCCCAAAACGATGTGTTCAAAAAAAGGCTGACCGACCAATACAACGACACCTTTAACTGTTTTGTCCGCCCGAACTACGACGGCTCACATCAGGAGTTTCCGGGATTAGACCGAAAGGGATTGGAGATTGACGACCTGTATTCGAGCCAAAAGGATGCGGTCTGGATGATAAAGCTCAACAACGGTGCTATCTGCGACCACGAAGTAGGTGCAGGAAAGACGTTGATAATGTGTACGGGAGCACAGGAAATGAAGCGTTTGGGCTTGGCACACAAACCGATGATTATCGGACTGAAAGCCAATGTACCCGAAATTGCCGAAGCCTACCGCACCGCTTATCCCCACGCCAAAATCCTCTATCCGGGCATTGATGACTTTACGCCCGAAAAACGTCTGCGGATTTTCGGTGATATTAAAAACAACGAGTGGGATTGTGTGATACTCACACACGACCAATTCGGGATGATACCGCAATCACCCGAAATACAAAAGGAAATCCTGCAAATCGAATTAGACAGCGTAGAAGAAAATCTTGATGTTTTGCGTAGTCAAGGAGATGAAGTAACCAGAGGTATGCTTGCCGGAGCGGAAAAACAAAAGGAAAACCTCGAAGTAAAGCTCAAAACGCTGCAACACGATATTGAAAACCGCAAAGATGACATTGTAGATTTCAAAATGATGGGTATAGACCATTTGTTTGTAGACGAAAGCCACCAATTCAAAAACCTGATGTTCAACACAAGGCATTCGAGGGTTGCGGGATTGGGCAATCAACAGGGAAGCCAAAAGGCACTGAACCTGCTGTTTGCTATCCGTACCATACAGGAGCGTATTGATGCGGATATGGGGGCAACTTTCCTGTCGGGAACTACCATAAGCAATTCGCTTACCGAACTGTACCTGCTCTTTAAATACCTGCGACCAAGAGCATTGGCAAAACAGGGTATTAACTCCTTTGATGCGTGGGCAGCGATTTATGCAAAGAAAACGACCGATTATGAATTTTCGGTAGCTAATAATATCGTGGCAAAAGAGCGTTTCCGATACTTTATCAAAGTACCGGAACTGGCTCAATTCTATTCCGAAATCACGGATTACCGTACTGCGGAAATGATTGGTATTGACCGCCCAGAAAAGAACGAGGTGTTTTATAACATACCGCCTACGCCAGACCAGGAGCAATTTATCGAAAAGCTGATGGAGTTTGCCAAAACAGGCAAAGGCGAATTATTGGGCAGAGAACCTTTATCTAAAAAAGAGGAAAAAGCAAAAATGCTCATCGCTACGGATTACGCCCGTAAGATGTCTTTGGATATGCGGATGGTAAGCCCTCATTACCAAGACCACCCCGACAACAAGGCTACGCATTGTGCGAATAATATCGCTAAGTATTACCACAAATTCAATGCACAGAAAGGAACGCAATTCGTGTTTTCGGATTTGGGAACATACAAACCGAACCAATGGAATATCTACTCCGAAATCAAACGCAAGTTGGCGGAAGACCACGGCATACCTGCACACGAAATCCGCTTTATACAGGAAGCGAAAAATGACAAGCAACGCAAAGAACTTATACAAGGAATGAACAGCGGTAAAATCCGTGTGTTGTTCGGTTCTACGAGTATGCTCGGTACAGGTGTCAATGCACAGAAAAGAGCCGTTGCCGTACATCATCTGGATACGCCTTGGCGACCGTCCGACCTTGCCCAAAGGGATGGTCGGGCTATCCGAAAAGGCAATGAAATAGCCAAACATTTTAACAACAATAAAGTGGATGTCATTATTTATGCAGTAGAAAAATCGTTGGACAGTTACAAGTTCAACCTGCTGTACAACAAACAGCTATTTATCGACCAGTTAAAATCCAATAATCTCGGCAAACGGACGATTGACGAGGGCAGTATGGACGAAAAATCGGGCATGAACTTCTCAGAATACGTGGCTATTCTTATGGGCAATACCGACCTGTTGGACAAAGCTAAAATAGAAAAACAGATTGCCGGACTGGAAAGCGAAAGGCAATCGTTCAACCGTTCAAAATCGAGTGCCAAATATAAATTGGAAGACTATACGGCAGAACTCGACAGAACCCAATCCCGATTTGACCGTATGAGCCTTGACTGGAATAACCTGCAAGGGCGTATTCAAAAACTGTCGGATGGTACTGTTGCTAACCTTATTAAGCTGGACGGCTTGTCGCCAAATGCGGATACAAAACAAATCGGTACAAAGCTCAATCAGCTTGCGGACAAATCCCGTACAGGGGGGGATTATGAGGAAATCGGAAGCCTCTACGGTTTTCAGCTTTTGGTAAAAACGGAAATGTCGCAAAAGGACGGTGCGGATATTCGGGTAAACCGATTTTTGATACAGGGCGAGGGAAATATCAAATATACCTACAACAACGGTATCCTTGCCAAAGATGAGAAGCTGGCATCTATGAATTTCCTTAATGCACTGGAAAAACTACCTTCCTACATTGAACAGGAACAAAAGAGAATAGCCGAAATTAAAAAGGATTTACCTGTTCTTCATGAAGTGTTGAACGGTACGTGGAGTAAAGAGAACCGATTGAACGAACTTAAAACCGAGCTGGCTTCTGTTGAGCGGAAAATACAGTTATCTATCAAGCCCAAAACACACGACGAACCCGAAGAACAAACTGAAAAACAGCAAGAAACACCAAAGGTTTCGGAAAGTATTGTGCGAACAAAAGGCATTCATTTACCAAGAGGGGTATTATAAAAGGGGCTTTTTATAAGCTCCCTTTTTCTTGGCAGACGTTATTTTACATAGTTCAGATACCAATGTACCCCAAACTTATCTATGACACACACCAGGTTGGTGTCAATCGTTGTTTGGAAAAAATCAAATGTTACATTTCCGTCAATTTTCAATTTCTCAAAAACTGATTTTTGTTCATCAGGATTATCAAAATTTACTGTCATTCCAATACCGTTTCCAAAACTGATTTCTTCCTTTTCAAAACCGTCAGAAATATAGAAATGAACGTTTTCCGCTTTAAATTCAGCGTGGGCAATTTTGTTCTTATAGGCTTCCGATACCTGATAAGGTGTTTCTGAATACCGTTGTACAAAAATTGTCTGTCCTCCAAAACAATCTTCATAGAATTTCAAGGCTTCTTCTGTTCTGCCTTTAATCGTAAAATAAGCAACTAATGTTTTCATATTCAATTATTTTTAGGCAAAGATTGTTATTAACCCTGCCATAAAATTGAACGGAGTTGCTATTTTACGCTTTGAGAGGGCAATATGCCGAATGCCTTATAATATGTTCGTGTAAAATGTGCTTGGTCTGAAAAACCACCTAAATAAGAAGAGTGTGTAAGGCTCTGTTTTTGATAAACTGCTTTTAGGGATTTGACTAATTTCGTATATAAAACAAACTCTCTAAAAGATATTCCTGTTTGCTGTTTGAAAAGATGAGAAAACCGATACATTGATAAATGGCTGTGTTCAGAAATCTGTTTGAGCGTTATGTCTTCTGTTTTTCGGATTTTATCTATTGCTTTTCTAATTCTTTTGTCTATCGCAATACCAGAAGTATAGCCAATTTCGGAAATAATTTTGTCAATTATTTTTTTGGTCAAGCTCTCGTCATTCTGCTCATCTGAAAGCCATTTTTCTAAACGTTTGGTTATATTTTTTACCTGAATAAGCGATAATTGTTTGAAGGGCTCTTTTCTGTCGGTTAGTTTTAAGCCTTGTTCAGAGAAAGGCTCGATATGGATAAAAGCAATGTAGCTGTTATCAGGATTGACAAGTTTTCGGATAGTGTTAGCCTGCATAATTACTCCCTTGCAGGAAACCTTTTGCCGCTCACACCAATAATCAATTTCATCTGAAAACGATACAGCAACGGTAATAGCGTGATGCAGATGTTCGCTGGTCTGGATGTCTTTACCGATATAAATCCCGCCAATGTCCGAAAACCCTATTTTTATGTGTTTTTTCACGATTTTTTATTGTCTTACAGACTTAGATATTGTCCTGGTTATTTACTCATTATCTTAGATGGTTTCCTTTCCGTTTCATCCTGCAAAGTTATCAAATTCAAATAAGCAAATGTTTATATCTTATGGATAAACTACATTGCGGGTATTATCAAACAAAACTACTTATCATCGTACTCATCCATTTTTCTAATCAGTGCATCACGTAAGTTGTCAAGGAATTTCGTTCGGTTTATTTTTCGGGCTTTCAGTTCCAAAAATGTATGATAAAAATCTCCTAAGTCAATATTAAATGTGCTTTCAAATGTTTTGGCAATAACCTTGATGTCGGCATTTCCATTGTCAAATATGCCGTGTGCATATAGAGCATATATCAACTCCGTTAATGCTGTTTTGCTACCTGTCCAGTTCAGTACAGGCTTTTCAGAAGTCTTATTTTGATGCGTGTTATGAAGCTGATCTTCAAGATAAACCCGTATCAGGTCATTAGCTATAATCTTCGCCGCTTTGTAATCATGAGACGTGGAAAATCTGTGGTCGGTTTCAAAATAAACAGTATCCAGACTCAATTTTATATCATATTTACCTCTGATAAAGAGCTTGTCATCAATGAAAGAATTATTAGTCCGGTAGTATTTATAAAATTCGAGATTGTTGTCAAAATACTTTTTGAGTTTTCTCAATTCTTCATTTAGATATTTTTTTATAGCCTTACTATTGTTTGGCTTTTTGGTTTCAATTTTATAAATGGCATTGTAGTAAACGAGCTTTGCCACAATTGCAGGCTTCTGATACTTGAAAAAACGGATTTCTTCATCTGTATTCTTAAAACCTCTTTTTAGAACATATTCTTTTACTTCAGACAGACAGTTTACAATGAGGTGAATAATGGTTTCTATACGTTGTATGGAATAATCGGTTTCCAACTCACATTCATGAATTGTGGTTTCCAGACTATGGAGTTTTTCATTCAAAAATTTATTCATTCAGCTTTATTTTAGTGTTTTTGGTTTAAAAGGAAAAGTCTATACAGGCGTAGCCACAGAAGATTAAAAATATTCCCCCAATGTTATGTAAAAGCCGTGGTAGCCACGGCTGAAACCATAATCCAACGATATATTTGTGCCGGATAATTTATCGACCTTAATCCTTAGCCCACCACCGACGCCTAAACTCCATTTAGAGAACAGCGGATTTTTATAGTCCTCTGTGCTATTGAGGTTTGAAAACAGTGTAAATCCGAGCAGTCCATCACGTGTGATGTCCTTTCTATATTCCGCTTCCAGATAAAACAGGGATTTCGCACGAAACCTGCTCTGCTGAAAACCACGACCCGAAGTATTGAAATCATCCCATCCAATGGATGGCAGATCAAAATAAGGAGCATTGGAATTAAATGTTGTCCAGTAATAGCTCCATAATGCGATCAGGTTCTGCCGTTCAGGAGACTTGGTCAATCTGTAATATTTTTTGGCATCCACATACAAAGAATGCCAATAACGATCACTACCCATAAATTCGGGATTCATCCTGTACGTAATATTTAAGTAGCTTCCCTTTGATGCATTTATCGAACTACCCCTCGTATCATATAGTAAATCGAAGCTGATACCGGAGGAGGTGCTGGTTGTTCCGTTCGTGGTTCCATAATTGTATCCGGAAAATTGTGTAAGTGTTGGGTCTTGGGAGTTTGTTTTAATCTTTGAATTGACATCAAGATGATATCCAACCCCTAACAACAGTCCGGGAGAAACCTGTCTGAATATTTGCTGGTAAACACGCAGATATGACCTATCGACTAATAACTTGTCATCATCAGTTTTTAGCTTTCCTAATCCGTAGGTGTATTCCGGGTATTTCAAAATCCGCATATCGCCTCGTAAAGCCCATTTGTTACGATCCAGCCAGATGTAGGAACGTACAGGGAGTCCATACCTGCCCTCAAAATCGAAATAGGGAACAAACCAGACTTCGGATAAATTCGTGTTTTTTCGGCTTCCGAGATAAAAACTTCCTGTTACCGTGGTGACCAAAGCCCTGCCACCTCCGGGAACATCTGTAGTCAATGGCAGTACGGAAAAGCTGAATGGCTTATCCGTGGTGTCACGAGGTTCCGGAGGTATGTATATTAAACATCTTTTCGATGACATCAAACAGATCCTTCTGCTTAATGGTATCCTGTTTGGCTTCAATGCCAGTAGAATCTGTGGGAGTCTGAGCATGAAGTGCCAGAGGGAGGAAACTGAGGCACAGTACTGTCCACTGCATCCCTGCTCTTATCCGCATGGGCCATTGGGGACACTCATTACTGAATGTTAAGCATTCTTTTTTATTTTTCACTACTTTCATGATTTTATGAAATTATCTATTGATGGTATAACCCACTGTCCATTCGACAAAATCAGCCTTGCCCATATGTGCTTTGATGGATACCCCGGCATTGATATTTTTATACACGTAATACCGAGCTCCAGCCCTTAGGAAAAAGGGATTTACCTCACCGTTGAACTCCTGCCTGTGCAGGTAATAGCCGATATTTCCGTTTAGCACAAGGCGTTCATCCAGGATATGTACGATATACAGGGTCGGCCCTCCCGAAAACTGGGAGCCAAAGGCTCCTGCCTTTCTGCCCGCCACTTTGCTATCGTTCCCAGAACCAGAATAATAAAAGTCCACTCCGGCTCCCAGACGCCATTTGTGGGATACGTGCCTGCTGGCATAGATCCCGATAGTCGCTTTGAGGTAGCTGTCGTCCGAGTCGGGACTGAGCTGTTTGACACCCGTCCCGAGATTGATGTGGTACAGCCATTTTTTTGGAAATGGTGCGATAGGGGCATCGTGCCTTATCATAGCTTCCGGATGTGGCTGATAGCTGACCGAAAGTGACAGTGGCACCAGATTGATACCTCGGTTAGGCAGTGCCATGGCTCCGTTTGAAAAATGGTGGAACGACACGCCGATCCCTGCCTTCCATTTTGCATGGAGGCGGTACTGTGCACGAAGGCCAAAATCGATAAAAACGTTGTTCCGGGAGCCAATTGCCAGGTTCAATGGATTGTCAACCTTGTCATAGGGTTTGAAGTTACCTGTCAGACCCAGTGCGATCCGGTAGTCAAACGACCATCTGCGGTCACTTTCCGGGGAAAAGGGAACCTGCACGAAGCCGTACACGGCGAACGGATTTCCTATAATGTCGTTGTTAAAGGTACCCGAATAGATCCCCACGCCATAGATGGGGTTATTGTAGAGTGCATTATAGGCATACCGCTTACTGTTCTGTTTCCAGCCGATCCTCAGGTTGGCTCCCTGATAGTAGGCATCCTTATAGGTCATATCCCTCAGTTCCTTTTGTTTCAGGATTCCACCGTTTTCCAGATCGAACTCAATGACCAGCGGATTACGGGCAGGAGCCTGTCGGAGGGAATCTTCCTGAGCCATGCTGAACAGTGGAAAAAAGGCAATAAAAAAAGGCAATAGGGATTCATGCCGGCATGCCGGCCAGAAAAATAGTAATCTCATTTGTATTCTTTTTTAAAACGATAGGACGGGCTGGATCAACTATCCAGCCAGGCTTTAAAGTCAGGTACACGGTCTCTGCTCACAATGACATCTTCATCAGGCTGAGGGGAAAGCACGAGCTTAAGACGGTTGCCAAAATAAATATGTATCTGCCGTATACATTTTCTTGAAACGATGAACTGACGGTTTATCCGAAAAAAGGTATAAGGGTCAACCTCTTTTTCCAGCAAGTCTAACGTGGAGGAAAGCACATGGGGCTTATTATCCAGCGTAACCAGATGCGTTAATTTATTGGAGAGCTGAAAATAGGCGACCTCATCTTTAGAGATCGTCAGTAACCTGTCTCTCCACTCTATCAGAAAATTGTTCTTAAACCTCGTTGGGTTCGCTGAAATATCTTTAAGGAGAAGTTGAAGATCGGGGATAGCAGTTACCGGATTCAACTGACGATACCTCATCAGGCTTTGCTTAATATCTTCTATCGCTACGGGTTTTAGCAAATAATCGATGCCATTTGCTTTGAATGCCTTGATCGCATATTCGTCGTAAGCCGTGGTAAAAATGACGGGCTTCTGAATATCAAATTCGGAAAAAATGTCAAAGCTGAGACCATCCGACAACTGAATGTCCATGAAATACAGATCCGGCTCATCGTTAGCGGAGAGCCATTCCAGCGTTTCCTTAACCGTGTGTAATATAGCCACGATTTCAATGTCTTCCCGAACCTTTGAAATAAGCCGTTTCAGTCGGTTGGCTGTCAACAGTTCATCCTCAATTATTATTGCTTTTATCATCGCTTAAGTTCTAAAAATGGAACCCTCACCCAAAAGAAATCATCATCGTGCTTTATCGAAACCACTTCGTTTCCGAGAAGCTGATACCTTTCTGTTATATTTTTCAAACCAATGCCTTTGCTGGCTCTTTGGGTAGTCACAGGGTTAATGTTGTTCTTTATTACGATACCGTCCTGGTCAGCAAGTATTTCTATTTTTAAAGGGCTTTGCCTGCTGATCGAATTGTGTTTGATAGCATTTTCAACCAATAACTGCATGGTTGCCGTGGCAATGCCTTTGTTCATAAGGCTGTCCGGTATATCAATTTTCACCATCAGACTTTCCTGATACCTTGCTTCGTACAGAAACAGATAAGAACGTATAAATTCCAGTTCCTCTTTCAGCGGAACTACATGGTGTTCTTTGTCTTTCAGTACGTGCCTGTAGATATTTGAAAGTTGCTGTACATATTCAACCGCCAACTGTGAATCCTCTTCTATCAGGGAAGTAAGCGTACTGAAATTATTAAAGAGAAAATGAGGATCTATCTGCATTTTCAAAAATTCCAGTTCTGCCTTAGCCACTTTTTCTTCATACTTCGCCAGCGTGACCGTCGCCGTATTCCATTGGATGAAGAACGAAGCAGCCGTAAATACCGCAGAAAAAAGTATGCACATAACTGTTCCGGTTACAAATACCTGCCGAACCGTTGTTTCATCATAGTATGCATCGGGGATCAACAGCCGTGAAAGAAACAGTACGGAACTGACGATAACCATCAATATACCGATCTGAATAAAAATCCTTTTGGTAAGTGCAGAACGCCACGGGAAATGTTTATCCAGCTTTTTGCTGACCCAAAAACTGCTTTCCATTATGGTCAACACACCGATGAAAGTCACCGCCAGATCACGGAGCACTTCGAGCACGAACTCTTTTGTGAGCGGATAATCCCACGGGTTTATCAGGAGCAGCATTCCATAGAACACTACTCCGATGATAAAGTAACCGATAAACTTAAATCCCTTTTTTTGAAATGTCATAACAGTACGAATTTAAACATTATCGTTGAGCTGACCGTGATATGCATTAGCAATTAACATTCACCTGCTATTTTCGTGTCCACGTTTGTGTCTGGTAGAACATGCCGACATAGCCCCGCACCTTTAGCTTGCCATTTTCAAGCCACATGGTACATTTATAGGTCTTTCCTTCCGATGGATCATAGATTTTGCCACCTTCCCATTTTCCGTTGTTCTGCTTAAAGTCCGTTAACATAAGCAGTCCGATAAGAGGTTTGCTACGTTTGGACTTGTCCGGGTTTTCCTGATCGGTCAATGGTTTGCCCTGTGCATCATTGGCATCTTTCAGCCATACGATCTTACCATTGAACTTGTCTCCCGACTGATAAATTTCTACAATGGCTTCACCGTCGTCTGTCAGCCATTTTCCTTTTATTTCCTGTGCATAGGTGAACGATGCTATAAGCAGCAGTGCAAAACTTAAAAATAGATTTTTCATGTTTTATTATTTTTGTTATAAATTATTTCAAGAGTTTTATTTCATTTAAACGGACGTTTCCCTTTTCCGACTTGGCAATAATCACCGCAAGATTCGGTCTTGTTGTATGGGTCTGTTTTTCGCCCACCTTTACCCCATAGGTCAGCAGGATTTCGCCGTTTTCATCTCTCTGTAAACTTACAGGGTATATTTTCGTCTCCCTGTCCGTTTCCGGAAGCACAACCGCCAATACATTTTGTTTGGAAAAATCAATAACGGTAGGCTTTCCATCATTTCCCATGTGAGCCGCCATTCCAAAAATTTCATTAAACTGTTCCTGTGTTTCAATTCTGGGATGCTCCAGTTTTGTTACTGTATTATTTACAAAATAGTTTTTAGCTAATGTGAAAGCAATGTCTGCTGTATTTAACACCGTGTCCGTTGTATTTACAGCATCTTTCAAAGCATTCTCGTTGTCCGGTTTCTTATTGTTTTGACACGCCGTAAAAGCCAGCCCTGCAAGTGTTAACAGCATTACGATTCTTTTTGTCATATTTTAAATGTTATCGTTTTTTATCGTATTAATGAGTCCGGTTCTATTGTATAGTGCCGATTGCTTTTTTCAGTGCAGCCGAAGCAATGAAAGCATCATATACTGCCTTATTGTAGCTGTTATTTGCCTGTATCAGACTGAACTGACCATCAAGTACGTCCTGATAACGTCCAACTCCCTTTCGGTAACGGGCATCTATCAGTTCCAGGCTCTTTTCTGATGCCTGTACAATATCTTTTGCAACGTTGATCCGTGACATGGCTTCTTGCAGGTCTCCCTGAGCTTTACGGTATTCCAACAGTGCCTTACTGTTAAGCTGTTCGCCTGCTATTTTCAGTTCCTGCAATGCAATAGTGGACTGCTTTGCCTTGTGATCGTTCCTGAAACCGCTGAATATAGGAATGTTGAGCTGTAGCCCCACATAGAAACTGTTCGGCCAGGTATATTGGTTCAACCTGAAATGGTCATGTTGAGCCTGAATCTGGTACTGGCTGATAAAATCCAGTGTGGGAAGCCTACGGCTTTTATCCAGATCAATCTGTTTTTTAGCCAGAGCCTGTTGTGATATATTCTGCCTGATGTCAGGTCTGCCTTCAAAAACAGGAGAGCCGTTCTGCTCTGTAAACAACAGGCTTGTAAGGGTTTCTTCAGAAATGCTTTCCTGCAACAAAACCGTACTCTCAAAAGGCAGTCCTATAAGCTCTTTCAGGTAATCCGTCGCCTGTACAATCTGATTTTCTGCCATGTAGAGGTTCGGTTTCTGATTCTGCACATTGATATACACATTCAAGGTATCCGATACAAGTGCCAGATCATTTTTATAAAGGACACGGGTATCGTGCATGGTCTGTTCTGCCCGTTCTATTGCCTTATGGACAAGTTCCCTGTTAAGGATCGCTAAGCGGATATTATAATAAGCCCTGCGTATCTCATCAGCCAGTTCCCATTTGGTCATTTCCCGCTCCGCTTCCGATAACGCTGTGTTCAGTTTGGACAACCGGATTCCTTCACGAAGCTGGGGATTAAATATCGGTAACTGTAAATCCACCAAACCGCTGAAATGATTCTTTGCCGATCCGTTTACAGGCATCATTCTTGAATTGTCAATCGTCAAATCTCCCGTTGGTGAAACACCGATACCGGGGAAAAAGAAAACGGTCGGCTTGATGTTACGTATGTAGGTGGTCGATGCGTTGATCTGCGGATAGCGGTTTGCCTCGATTTCCTTTGTCGCATACTGTGATTTCAAGGTCGAAAGTTCTCCTGCCTTGACCATTCTGTTGTTTTGAAGCCCAAGCCCGACCGCTTGCTCCACGGTCAGCCTGTACACGGAATCAGCGGGAATCGGCTGGGTCTGTGCGGACAGTTGCAGTCCACCTATCAGTAGCAGAACAGTCGCTATACCGGACTTGTTTACTTTGAGTGCCTTGCGTTGTTTTGATCGTTCCATCAAACGGGTAATACCATAATGAACGACAGGAACCAATAGCAAGGTCAGGAACATCGAACTGGTAAGCCCGCCTATAAGTACCCATGCCAGACTGCTGATCATTTCCGAAGATGCCCCTTTTGACAATGCCAGTGGTAGCATGCCAATTACCATTGCCAGCGTGGTCATCAGGATCGGTCTCAACCTTGTACGTCCGGCATCCAAAAGTGCCGCTCTGAGAGAATCTCCCTCGGCAAGTCGTTCGTTTGCCCTGTCGACCAACAAGATGGCATTCTTCGCCACAAGCCCCATCATCATGATCAATCCGAATATGGAAAAGATATTCAGTGAATTTCCAGCTAAAGCTAAAGCGACCACGGAACCTCCGACACCTACCGGAATGGAGAACAATACGACAAACGGGTATGCCCAGTTGTTATACAATGCGACCATGATCAGGTAGATCAGGCAGAGTGACATAACCAGTGCCACGGCAAGGCTTCCGAAAGCATCATCCTGCAAATCGAGGTCGCCCTCATAACGAAGCGTAACGGATGCAGGTAGCGGATTTTTAGCTACGATAGCCTTGATGTCCTCGCCGATATCTCCGGTAGGTCTGCCGGTTACCTTTGCCATCAGCATCACTGCGGACTGTTTATTTCTTCTTTCGAGCATAGATGGTGCGGTGGCTAAACGGACATCCGCAAACTGTTTGAGGTATATCATCTGACCCTGAGCGTTAACGAACGGGAAATTTTCAATATTGCTTGTGGTCGCTTTGTCCTGTTCACGCAGGGAGATACGCATATCGATCTCTGTACCGTCCTTTGTATATTTCATATCTTCGTAACCGTTCACGGCTATACGCAGTGCCGTACTGATCCCCTCTACGGTCAGACCGAGGTCACCGAGTTTTTTACGGTCTATATTTACCTGTAACGACGGTTTCTCATCCTCTACAGAGAGCTTTGGAGCAACGATACCGTCCACTTTCCTGATATCTTCCAAAAGTCGTCTTGCGGTTGCAAATACAGTATCTCTGTTCTCTCCGTGCAACAGTAGCTGTATCGGAGCGGCATTGGTTCCGAAGAGACCTACAGTGGAAACATCGACTTTCACACCCGCTTCCAGCAAGGCGATTTTTTTAAGTTCCCGTCCTATTTCTGAAATGGATTTACTTCTGTCTTTAGCTTCAACGAGCGATATGTTTATACTTGCCACGTTACCGCCACGGTTCTCCCCTGAGCCATCACTTTGATAACCGACAAGCGTAAACTGATTAGTAACTTCCGGCACTTCATTCACTCTCTGTTCAATAGATTTGACAATGCGATCCATTTCCTGGATACGTGTACCCGGAGGGGCTGTGACCATCAGCGAAAGCTCACCCTTATCCGTAGCGGGAACAAACTCGCTACCTACATGCCCTGTGAACAGCAGGCTTAGTGAAGCGATCAGGAAAGCAGCGGAAATACCGACAGTTTTCCATTTATTAACAAGTGACCATGCCAGTATCCTTTCGTAAAGATCGGTCAGCTTCGCAATCTGTTTCTCAAAGAACATCGCAAAACGGGAGAAGATAGTCTTTCCGTCCAGATGGGTAAGTTTCGCAAAACGTGACGATATCATCGGTGTCAAAGTGAAAGACACCATTAAGCTGGACAGTGTGGAAACCACGATGACTAAAGCGAATTCTTTAACAAGGCTACCTACAAGCCCCGGCACAAAAGCAAGGGGCAGGAATACCACTACGTCCACCAGTGTAATGGACATCGCAGCAAAACCAATCTCTGTACGACCGTCAAGGGATGCTTTCACTCTTTCAGATCCCATTTCCATGTGACGGTAGATATTTTCCAGCACCACAATGGAGTCGTCCACCAGAATCCCGATCACAAGAGACATAGCGAGAAGCGTCATCAGGTTCAGGGAGTAATCCATAGCGAACATCATGATGAAAGCAACCAACAGGGAGGTTGGAATAGCGATCAGTACGGTGATTGCATTTCGCAGACTGTGCAGGAACACCAGCATAACAAGTGCCACGAGCAATACCGCCAAAAAGAAATCAAAGTACACGGAATTAGCCGCTTTGAGTGTAAATTCCGATGAATCGGAAATAACAGAAAACTTAAGCCCGATGTTGCTGTGCAGGGATTCCAGTTCTGTCAGATGTTCCCGTACCAGTTTTGCGGCTTCCACGGCATTTGCCCCGGTCTGCTTGTTGACCAGCAGGGCGATGGAGTTCTTGCCGTTTACACGGTTCATGACCGTAGCCTCCTTTTGTCCTTCTGTTATATTGGCGACATCTTTTACGAATATGGTACTGCCATCCGGCTGGACACGTACGGGTTGCATACGAAGTTGCTCGAAGTCCGTTGCTTTACCTGTGGTACGCACGTCAAATTCGCCGTCTTTTGATTTTACCGCACCAATGGGTATCTCGACATTACTGCTTTGGATAGCCTGTGCAAGCTCATCCATGCCAATGCCATAGGCCCTCAGCTTTTCAAGGTCTGCGGCAACTTTAACTTCCCTTGGAGAACCACCAAGAAGCGTAACACGCCCTACATTGTTGATCTGTGAAATACCCTGTCTGATCTGCTTATCCAGCATCTCGTACAACTGTGCTTCAGGAATATTCGCAGTAGTTCCTATTCTTAGTACAGGCTCATCGTTGATACTGTAACTTTCAATAGTGGGTGATTTTACGGCAGCAGGGAGTTCAGGGAGTACTTTGTTTATCGCCCGCTGTACATCCTGAATCGCTTTTTCGGGATCAGCATCGGCAACAAACTCAATGGATACGACCGCAGAGTTTTCGGCAGAATAAGTGCTGACCCTTTTTATCTTGTTTACGCCGGATATGGCGTCTTCCAATTTTTTGGATACCGTGTTTTCTATTTCACTCGGTGCTCCTCCCGGATATACGGCTGTTACCGTAACGACGGGGGTTGCCAGTTCGGGCAATAGTTCATAGCGGAGTTTGCTATATCCCAATATACCCAGACCTGCTATGATCAGGTAAAAGACAATAAATAATATGGGGCGTTTGATCGCCAGTTCTGTTAACTTCATTTCTTTTGGGTTTATTAGTTGATATCTGCTTTGCTTTCAGTAATCTTTACCGATGTAAGGTCTATTCCTTCGGTAATATTGGACTGTCCTTTGGTCACCACGATATCACCGGGCTTCAGACCGGATATGACTTCGATATAATCTTCCAGTTCCCTGCCTTTTTGGAACGGACGGCGAACGGCTTTTTTGCCTTCACCGACCAACCAGACATAAGGGGCATTGAAATCACCTCTTACCGCCGTGCGTGGGATAACCAGTGTAGAAATTTTTTCCGATGCGTCCATATCCACATTCACCGTCATTCCGCCCATCAATGTGATGCCGTGCTGGTTGTTGTTCACCTTGGCAAGTACAGGAAATGTTTTCGCCTGATTAGCGTTGGGAATGATCGCTGAAACCACACCCTCAAAATGGTGTGTCGGATAGGCGTCTACGGTAAAACGAACTGGTTTGCCCTGTTTGATCTTGGAAATTTCCTTTTCGGGAACCTGAAAACGTACTTCAAGCTGGTTTAAAGGAATAATAACAGCGACAGGGCTTCCGGGTGACAGGTAGTCACCTACACTTGCGGATTTGGTAGCAATAACGCCACTGATCGGAGCAATGACCGTTGTACGGCTAAGTTCAGACTGGGAGATTTTCAGTTGCTTTTCTGCCATGTTCAAGGCGTGTCGGGCAGTTTCCAGTTCTACGCCTGTCGCATTGTTCTGTTTATGTAATTCGGCATACCGCTGATAGTCTACCTTTGCTTTTTCGTACTCGATCTGGTGTATCTGATGGGATGGCTGTTTCATTGGGTTTTCAAGGACAGCGATGACCTGACCTTTACTGACCTTACTACCGTTCTGGATGTTTAGTTTTACAACCTTACCATCCGTTTCCGCAACTAAATTTACCATCCCTGTGGTTTCCAGTTGTCCGGGATAAGAAAAAGAATCGTCAAACTGCTCTTCGGTAACAGCAATAGCTTCTATTGCGAACGGAACTGCTTCCTGTTCTGCACGAATCTCTTTATCCACCTTTTTTTGGTTGCTTGAAAGTTTGAACCATACCAGCCCAACGACCAGTAAAACACCGACAATTAAAAATATTTTATTACGCATGATCACTTATTTTTTTGCCAAAGGTAGCCTGGGCATTAAAGCGTATGCTTGAAAAAGAAACCGAACGGTAAATATTCACCGTTCAATTGTGTTATATCCGTTTAAGTCGTTTGCTGAGAATTTGGTTGGACACAGTTTGAAAGTCAGTAGTAGCAACTACCTATGATATAGGAATTTGGTGAGTTATTTTTTGCTTGGGAGCAAGCCGATAAAAGAAAATTAAGCATTGTTTTTTACAGGTAGTAAAAAGCCCGGTACGAAACCATGTAGCGTAGGTATATAAGCCCCTACCAATAAAAAAGCCTTGAATTTTTCAAGGCTTTTAAAATCGTTTACTGAATATATAACAGGTCAATGCGACCTCTTTTCCGTGTATCTCCATCGTGATATCCCGTTTACCCGACATAGTGAAACCCCGCCTTTCGTAAAACTGGTAGGTAGATCCGGAATCGGTATACAGGTAGATCATTTTATCTTTTTCATCCTTTTCCAATCGGTCAAGCAGGAGTGTTCCGATCCCCTTGCCCTTGATGGTAGGGTCAACAGCGAAAAAATTCAGTTCACCGTCAATTTCGTTTGTCCTTTTCAGTTCATTGAGCATCTCTACATTGGTATCGTCATATATACTGGATGCTTTCCAGTAAAAGAGATTGATAAAAAAAGAAATAGTTTTGACAAAGGCTCTGTAATAAAAGGAGGTAAAAATTTTTGGTTTACCCTTTATGTCTGCTAAGAGTACGCCCACCAATTTATTATCCATATAGGCTCCGTATGCCCGTGTTGCTTTGGTAATTTCCAAGTACCAGAAATATTTGCTGTAGATATAGAGTTCTAACTTGTTGGTTGCGTACCATGATAAGTGCATGCCTTCGACAGCAAACTTTCTTGCCATATCGAAATCCTTATCTCTGAGATTTTTTATTACTACTTCCATTTTATCTGCCTTTTTTTTCAATCAGATAGCAACCGCATATTGCTATTTTTCATACAGTTGATTCTGTTTACAAAATTATCCAATCAAAGATACCAATAGTCAAAAAAAATAATTGAATAGGGTAAATTGACTTATGAACTGTTCTATACTCATCTAAACCGGGAAATTGGTTGATGTAAAGTGTTTGGATCGTCATTCGTGTGGCAGAATTTATATTTTTTTCAATCATCTCTTAGCATAAGTCTTGGCTATTGTTGTACCAAATGTTGTAGATCAGGGTCATTCTTGATGCGTTCCATTTCACTCTCCACGATATGAACAATGTCTAATTTTATCTGACGGTAATTGTTATCAATATCCCGTTTCATATTATCTACTCCGTTTTCATCGACAAAGGATAAAATTTCGGGTATCTTCTGATACGCTTTGGTTTCGGTAGCAACCTTTTCATTATCAACCACGATTTCCGCATGAAATATTTTTTGCTCTATACGTTCGTCGAAGTTATCGGAAACAGCACCCACGAACATACCTTGTGTAAGGGTACTGATTTTTGAAGCCGGAATAAGGCTGTCTAATTGGGTTGAAATGGAAGTAGATTTATCATTACGATTAATCGTCATACTCTGCCGTTTTTGTAAAACTTTTCCGAAACGTTCTGATAAATTTTTCGCTGTTTCGCCTACGACCTGACCGCTAAAAATATTACCAACTGTGTTCTGAATTACCTTACTTTCTTTGTCGCCATAATCACGTATTAATTGACTAAAATCTTGAAAACCAAGGCATACAGATACGAAATTACTTCTCGCAGTTGCGATGAGTTGGTCAAGTCCCCTGAAATAAATTGTGGGCAATTCGTCTATGATAACCGAGCTTTTAAGCTGTCCTTTTTTATTGATTAATTTTACAATTCGGGAGTTATATAAACCCAAAGCTGCTGAGTAAATATTTTGTCTATCGGGGTTGTTTCCGACACACAAAATTTTAGGCTCTTTTGGGTTGTTGATGTCTAAAGAAAAATCGTCGCCTGTCATAACCCAATAGAGTTGTGGCGAAATCATTCTCGACAAAGGGATTTTGGCAGAAGCAATCTGACCTTGTAATTGATCTTGTGCTCCGCCTTGCCAGGCATCCATGAAGGGCGACAAATAATTTTCCAATTCGGGATAAGAGGTCAGAATGGTAAATACATCAGCGTATTTCTTATTCAGCAACTCAATAGCATGGGGAAAGGTACAGAACTTACCATTTTCGTAGATTTTAAGAAACCAGATAATGGCTGCCAACAATATAATTGGCGACTCGACGAAAAAATCCCCTTGCTTCTGTATCCACGACCTGTTAAGGTTTAGCATGATCGTATATGCCGCTTCGTAGGCATCGGATATGTCCGTCATAAAGCCGGGATTAAGCGGATTGCAACGGTGGCTCTTGCGTGGGTCGTCAAAATTTATCACATAAAATTTGGGCTGTACTTTGTACTTATCCCTGTTCTTCAATAAGTGGTTGTAGGCAATGGTAGAAAGGTCATCGAATTTGAAGTCATAGATGTACATGGAGAACCCTTTCTCAATCTGTTGCTTGATGTAGTTGTTTACGATTGCATACGATTTACCGGAACCCGGAGTTCCTAACACGATCGTTGCCCGAAAGGGATTCACAATGTTAATCCAGCCGTTGTTCCACTTGCCTTTGTAATAGAACTTCGTGGGAAGATTGACAGAATATTCGTTTTCCATCAGCTTGGTTTCCTGCTGAAAACTCTCATTTTCATTATTGAAAACGTCGTCCATCAGGTTGTTGTTGAGTAAACGGTGCATCCACACACCCGCCATCAATAAGGCAATATAACCGCCCGCCATCGTAAGGATATAAAGGAATGTTCCGGCAACTGGCGACAGCTTTAAGAGTGGCGTATTGAGAAAGAATAACACAAATCCAATACCCAACGCCACATAAATTTTAGACCATGTTATTTTTTCATTTTTTACGCCTTTTGTTCCCAGACAGCTTAAAGCCAACAATACCAAAGCGAACACTTTGGTATATAACGTATGTTCAAAAAGTCCTGCCGTCCGGTTGAAATTCCCTAATATCTTATTGATGATTTCTAATGTCCAGCCACGTTCTAAAAAGAAAGTGTAGCAAAACCAATAAAGGTGCATCAGTACCAAAAGGATACTTACTGCCCGCATAAAAGCCATTATCTTGGCTAAGCCTCTTAAATCGTCTTCTCCCTGCATTTGAAAAATTTTAAATGTTCGGGCGTGAATTTATAGGCTGTATAGCGTGTCTATAAGAATATGGCACTCAATGGCGGTGCGTGGCGGTGTTTGGCTGAATAGTACAGTTTACAATCAATCGAAATTATTATCCTGAGTTCTGTTTATTTTATGCCTTATAAACAAACGCATTGATATTCATTCCCGCACCTACCGAAGCAAACAAAACTATATCTCCTTTTTTAATAGAATGTTCAGGTAACTCTCCTCTTTTAATCATCGCAAGTAGAGAGGGAATTGTTGCTACACTGCTGTTTCCGAGCTTCTGAATAACCATAGGCATTATGTCTTTGGGAACTGCTGCATCGTATAACCTGTAAAACCGTTTAAGAATAGCTTCGTCCATTTTTTTATTAGCCTGATGAATAATGATTTTATCCAATTGGTTAATGGAAAATCCGCTGCTATCAAGGCATTCTTTCATAGCAATAGGAACACGCAAAATGGCAAATTCATAGATTTTTCTGCCGTTCATCTTGATGTATCGTATATCAGGACAACTCTCATTAGAGTACGATTTACCAAAGTGCAGATAGTCTTTTTCTTCTGAGGTAAACGAACCCGATATGTGCGATTGGATTCCCGATTCATCATTGCTGATTTCCAATATGGCAGCACCTGCTCCGTCTGCATAAATCATGCTATCCCTGTCATGGATATCTACTACTCGGGAAAGGGTTTCTGCTCCGATAATCAGGCATCGTTTAGCAATACCCGATTTAATAAAAGCATTAGCTTGTATCATTCCCTCAATCCACCCTGGGCATCCGAACACTATATCGTAAGCAACACAAAAATTGTTTTTTATCTTCAAAAGATGCTTGACCCTCGAAGCGAGGCTCGGAACCATATCGGACTGCACCGTTCCGAAACGCACATCGCCAAAATTATGGGCAAAAATGATGTAATCCAAAGTTTCAGGATCAATCCCCGAGTCCTTAATTGCGGATTTCGCAGCGAAAAAGCCCAGGTCAGAAGCTACCTGTTCTTTTGTAGCATAACGCCTTTCTTCAATGCCTGTAATTTCTTTCAGCTTATTGATAATTGTTGCGTTGTCATGTGTTAGAGCCAGTCCGTTTTCGTCAAGGAAATGATGTTTATCAAAAAACAGGTTGGTAATCGTTTGTGAAGGTACATAATTACCCGCACCAATAATTTTACTCTTCATTGTTATTTCTTCTTGTGATGCACTTCCTCATCCCTTTTTTTCCAACATTTGCAATCATTACATATTCTTGGCAAAATTAGTTTGGGCAGTAAAGTGTATCGCAGTAAAAGAAGCTGAATAGCGGATATCTGCTGTTCAATCGTAATATATCAGTTTAAACGGTTTTTTGGATATTACTCTTTTTAAATCCAATCCCCAGAGTGAGCGATAGCGGTATAAATGACCTCTTATAAAATGGAGGTCTTGGTATTATCCATATTTATATTGTGGTGTATGAGTTATTGCATTCTCCTTTTTTTTCTTTTCTTCATTCTATTAGCAAACTGTTGTTCCTCATGATCCTCGCCCTGGGCTTCAGGAATAAGCAAACCGCCAAAGGCTTCGATTAAACCGTCTTCATGTTTTTCCTTAGTATCCAGAAAGTCGAACAAATGATGCGGTTCTTCCGTGGGTAGATCCTCATCCTTTAAATGGGATATCTTTGCCTGTGGTTCATCATGTTCTTTTATTTCCGGTCTGATGTTGTTGTTCCAGTAGTCATTAAATGTATTGGCAGAAAGCTCCTTACCCAAGCGAGAACCATTCCAGACCGTTTTGGAATTGTGATCGATGAATGTAATACCGTAGATCCGTCCTACATCATTACGCCGTACCATTACCTGAATGCCCTGCTCGGCTAAGTTTTTTTTAAATTTCGATTCATCAACCGTTGTTTTTAGGGCAATGTTAATGGCGGCTTTGAGTGTCTGTTTGGTGGGATGGTCTTTCAATGCCAATTTGCATTTCGCAAAATGCAATTCCAAAGCGGGTAACCCTGCGTTTTTTCCGAACAGGGAAGCCTTGAACGGATGCCCGGCTCTTTCTCCCTTTTCATTCAACGGGATGTACAATAACCCCTGTTTCATTTTTCCCTGCAATTCGCCCTCCACTTTCTCCGTAGTAATATGGAAGAGGGATAGCAAGGCATTATACTCTCCCAAAGTTTGATATTGATAGTAATTGGGCAGGTGTCGGACAACCGAAGCGATCTGGCTTTTTACATCGCCAGCCCGATAATCCACCGGACGAAACACCTTATCATTTTGCTGATGCTCTTTGTTTGTTGCGGGTACTAAATGGTGTTGCTTTTCGAGTTCACGGCACACTTTCATTGATCGCATTTTCTCGAATTTGTCCGAAATCTTTACACCGTTTTCGTCCACGCATACCGATACGATATGGATATGGCTACGGTCAATATCTGTGTGTTTGAATACCACAAAAGGCTGTTCGCCGTACCCCATTTCACGCATATACTGTTCCGCAATTTCCCTGAACTTGTCATCGCTTACCTTATCCTTTGGGTCGGGATTGAGCGAGATATGCAGGGTATGATATTCCGTATTGCGATTTGCGATTAAGTAGGGTTCAAAAGATTGGGTCAACTGTGCTACGGTATATTCTCCGTTTGGTGTCTCAATTATCTTATGGGCAAGGAGAATTTGCCCATTTTCCTTTTCCACTTTGAGGTTATTGTATGACAATGCACCATATAAATTACTGCTTCTTCCGATTTTTGCGATCATTGTTTATGCTGTTTTTCAGATATTTTGCTTCAAATTCTTCGGTCAACTCCATAATTTTTTGGCATAAAATGACCATTTCCAATGTCTGTTTTTCTAATTTGTAAAGGAAAGCGGCAGCTTTTTTCTCCGAAAAATTGCGGTACAACAGCTTTACGATCTGGTTATAATTCACACCTATGGAGCGGAACTGACTGTGAAACGAGGTCAATCGCATATAGTAATCAACTGTTCCTTTGTCAATCTGAACCGACTTCATTTCATTTCCGAATAGTTGCGAAATGATAAATTTTGCCTTATTGGGCATTCCCGATGCTTCAAAAAGCGATAATAATTTAGCGTTTTCCTCGTCTGTCAAACGGAAAACGTGGCGGTGGGTGCTGGGATTGAGCTTTGGCTTACGACCGCCCTTATGCTGTTTCTGTTTGTTGTTCTCGTTCATCACAAATCCATTTTTAATTCATACGAAAAGCCGACTTCGGAGGTCTTTTTCTGCTCCCTGCAAGGGCAAGTTGTTTTGAGGCACTAAACTCGGTTTCGAGTGCCTCAAAACACAACTTGCCGTGTTCTGTCGAACACAAAAATCCGCCCTGCGGGACGGATTAAATGTAACAGGGAAAAGCGGCTCGATGCCGTTCCTATTACCCTCCGATTTGTCAAAAGACTTTTGCATAAATCCATTAATAAAAATCATTGTACAAAGTAAAGCCCTGTTTACGAAAGCAGTGTATTGTATAGCAGTGCCAAACACTGCCTTTGAATGCCAAACACTGCCACAGCTCAATCAGCGGTTAAATCAATCGCTTTATTTGCCGTATAATTTTAGTGCAGGTAGTAAAAAAAGTATTTCAACAAAGAAGAAAATCAGGTTTGCAAACAGGCAGTTTGGAATAAAAGCATAAGGTTTTAAAAGCATAAAACAATAAAAGTGTAAAAGCATAAAAGCGGTAAAGCAATTTACCTGTTGCAAGTTTTGCCACTTGCCAAAGAATGTACCTGACAAGGCAAAAATGAAAGCAAATACCTGTGCAGGAAATTACCCAAAAGGGAATGCAGGAATATAGGAATGAGGTAATAATCAGATAAACCAATATTCAATCCTGCAAAACAAATAAAGTGTGTAACAATAAATTTTTAAATAATGGAAACAACAAAGAAAACTTTAAAAATCAGCTTCTCCACCCAAAAGGGCGGTGTGGGAAAATCTACGATGACAACCCTGCTGGCGAGTGTGCTTCACTACCGTTTAGGTTTTAATGTGCTGGTATTGGATTGCGACTTTCCGCAATACAGCCTGAACAACATGCGTGAACGGGATAAGAGAACCATAATGCAGAACGACTACCATAAAAAAGCGGCAATGAAGCAGTTTCAAGCCATCAACAAAAAAGCGTACCCGATTATTAAATGCAAAGCTGAAACGGCTCTGGAGAAAGCTTCGGAATATAGAAGCCAGTCGGCGGTTGTACCAGATGTGATTTTCTTCGACCTGCCGGGAACAGCCAACACCAAAGGCGTTCTGACCACCTTAAAAAAAATGGACTTTATCTTTTCGCCCATTACTGCCGACCGTTTGGTAGTGGAAAGTACATTGGGCTTTACCAAAGCCTTTCTCGGACTTCCCCAAACGGACGAGGGCAATCCCGAACAAGAGATGTGGCTGTTTTGGAACCAAGTGGACGGCAGGGAAAAAACAGGTTTGTATGATGCGTATCAAAGTGTCATCAAAGAACTCAACCTGCCCATAATGGAAACAAGAATAATGGATAGCAAGCGTTTCCGAAAGGAAACAGACGACACAGGCAGTTATGTATTCCGGTCAAGTTTGCTGCCTGCCGAACCACAGTTAATGAAAGCAACCAAAATGGATTTATTTGTCGAGGAGTTTTTAAAAATCACTCATCTATAAAAAATAGTAAAGTATGGCTTCAGACAACAAAAATAACGATTTTGAAAAGCCCAATGTTGATGAGGAATATCTTATGAACATTATAAGTGGCGATGAGCCTGTTGCTACACCAAGCAATAATAAACAGCAGGATGTACCAAAGGAAACAAAGACCAGGGAAAAAGCCCGTAACAGTTCATCAAAGAAAGCGGATTATGAGGAAACCTTTTTGGTCAATCGATTTCCATCGGGGCGTAACGGAAAGGTGGTTTACATACGCCCTGAATACCACGAAAGATTGCTCCGCATCGTTCAGCTGACAAGGGAAGAAAGAACTACGCTCTACTCTTACATTGACAACATTCTTGAAAATCATTTCAGGGAGTACGGGGACGATATTACCAATTATTTCAACGAACATTTTAAACCCATTCTATAATGAAGAAAGATAAAAAGAACAGGAATGCTATTGTATCCGGCAACAGCTCCGATACAGTTAGCAATACGACTAAAACAACCTATGAAAACGCATTTATGCAAATGAATAAAATGCAGAAAAGAGGCAATAAAAGTATATACCTAAGTCCTGAACATCACGAACGTTTAACCCGCATTGTACAGATTATAGGCGATGATAAAATACCCTTGTTTGCCTATCTCAATAATATTCTTGAACATCATTTTAAAGTGTTTGAAGATATGATTACAAAGGAGTTCAACGAAAAATACAAAGGCTTATTTTAAAAACCCTACGTTATGGAAATAGTAATTGTGATATGCCTGCTGATAGTCATTGTCCTGCTTTTGCAGGATAAGATTGTCATTCATAAAAGGTCAAAGCAAGAACCTTCGCAGAAGAAAGTCAATCCGAACCTGCCCGATATTATGGGACAACCTAAACCCGTAGAACGCCTTTCAGTGCCAAACACTGCCAATGAACGCCAAATTGAGGAACCGGAGATAAACCCTGCTAATTTAGACATTGAATACGACGAAAATGAAAACGTCGGCATTCAAATCCGCAAGGAAGAGCTGGACGAAGTTTTCAGAAATATGCCTGATTTGGAGGAAGAGGAAGAAGAATGGAACAGGTACGGAATATTTGGTGGCGATAACAGTCTTGCCCAAGGGGTTACCTTTGAAGAACTAAGCTCCGTAGGTGCATTGCTCCAAAAAGAGAATTTGGAACAATCACAAAAGGAAACAGCGGTAGATATAGTTCAAAGATTACAGGGGACTGAATTATTCAGCCTGCTGGAAAATTCCATCGAGGGTGCCTCCCTAAAAATTGCCGAGCTTTTGGATAGCACACTCTCATCTGAAACGGAAGCCGGTTCTTCCACTTTGCGGAAAAATGATTTGAATGATTTTGACATTGGGGAGTTTGTATAGACTTCCCTTTGTCTTTTAAAATAAGAAAATATGGAAAATGGATTGCCAAATACTAATATAGAACCGGGCAGTTTGCTTGACCTGCGTTTGAATAAAGGCATACTACCTACACTTGATATTGCAGGTCATACATTCTATGTGGATTTACGCATGAACAAACTACGGCCAAAGGACGACTTTATATCCAAAGGCATAGACTTTACTGAAATAAAAGACTACTATGATCGTGACAGACGGGCATTTGTTATTCCTTATAATCCAACAAAACGCGAATTTCAGCAGGACGATGTTTCTAAAATGACCGAACTGCCTACTGATATTATCATAGTGCAGTTTCCCAATCAGTATGAATTGGATATAGTGGGATGGAATAGAAAGCATGGTAATAGCCTAACTGATCAGGATGTGAAACAAATGCACTTTGAAGCGCGTACCCTGCCGTGGGTAGACACCAATGTGATTGAACATATAAAACGTAATGTTGCCGAACAGCTACAACCAAAAGAAGAATATATTGTCAACCAACTAAAGGACAATCTGTATAAGATACCCACCGACACACAAAGGGTACTTCCGACATATAAAGTATTCGGAACAGAATTTATCGTCGATGTCAATCAGTTGGAACTCCGTCAAAAAGCCAATCCGAAAAATGTAATTTCTCTATCCGATATGGAAGAAAAAGCAGTACAGGGCTACAGATTTTGGTACAGCCCAAATACAAAGGGCTTGACAACATACGCCGAACCAGGAGCAAAATTAGCAGAGATACCCGACTTTGTAAAACTCGACCCAACTGGGATGTCAAAGAAACATAATATTTCCGAAGATATTATGGCGGGAATGGACGATTTCAAACTGATGGTTGATCAGGATGCGTTCGATAAAATTGCTTACAAAGGTATTATCCCAACGATAGATATTGCGGGACACACTTTTCATATTGACTTATTTAATGACAAATTGCACCCTAAAGATGATATCTGGTCACGGGGCATCATCTTTACCGAACTCAAACATTATTACTCGCACAAAGACAACATTTATACCATTCCTTACAATCAAAAGACGCATACCTTTCAGGAAGTGAGCCTAAATGTCAAGGAGATTCCTAAAGACCTCATTGTTGTACAAATTCCCGGCAAGCGTACCCTTGACCCAATTGGTCAAAACAAAGCGGGTGACTTAAATAGTTCAGACTATTTAAAAAAACATGGAGTGCAACTGAAATTTGACGCCAAAGTAATACCGTGGCATCAGACCCGTTTTGCGGAAACCGTAAAGCAAAACAATGGACAAGAAGTAAAGGTAGGACAAAAAAAATCCACTAGTCCAAAGCCAGAGGAAAGTGAATTCAGCAAAAGAAAAGGTCGCAGAATGTGAATTCAGCATGCTAAAAAGCTAGCTATTGGGCAGTTACCTTTTCTTTGAAACTGAAGTTTATTCTTTTGTTTTGTGGAAAATGATTTTGGAGAATTTTGACATTGGGAGTTTGTTTGATAGCAAACTCCCTTTTCTATTTGCAATGCTCTCCATTTATTAATATTCATGAAACATACTCACTTTCATGTCGTTAAACTTGTCTTTAACATAAAATAGAAACTAAAATCTTTTTTTTGGAAATTTATATCAAAAAATGGAAATAAAAATCTTGTTTTGGAAATTTATTACTATATTTGCATTTATAACTTAAGAAACAAATAAGCAAATGCTCAAATATTTCAGTATAGTACAAGCTCTAAGCAGGTCCGCATTGGCAACGCCGAATGAAGCTGTCACGCATCAAATTAGAAGATTAAAAGAAAGTCTGGAAAAAGATGGGTTTACTAAAGAGGCAAAGTCATTGGAGGCTTTGTTGACTGCTTCTGAATCATCGCTTGACATGTCTCCAAGTAAAATCCAGAGATCTTTCGTTGTTTTAAAAGGCGAGGAAGTAACTCCTAAGACATCGATCCCTGTAGATAAGGAGACATCAACACCATTGGCAGAGATTTTTTTCCCTGATGATCTACCAGAAAAAGCCCCAATGTTTGATGGTAATATCCAGCTTGCTATTCACTCAATTGTAAATGAATGGAGTAAATTCGATCAACTTTTAGAAATTAATGCTACCCCTGCTAGCTCCTGCTTAATTTATGGTGCGCCAGGAACTGGTAAAACACATTTAGCAAAATGGATTGCAAAACAAATTGGATTACCTGTAGTACTGGCAAGGTTAGAAGGGCTTATGTCTTCGTATTTAGGAACTACATCTCGAAATATTGGTAATCTGTTCGCTTTTGCTAATAGGTATAAATGCATCTTACTTCTTGATGAGTTTGATGCAATTGCTAAACTCCGTAACGATCCACAGGAGGTTGGTGAAGTAAAAAGAGTAGTCAATACGTTGTTGCAAAGTCTAGATTCACGTCATGAAAAAGGTTTTACCATTGGTGTAACCAACCATGAAAGTCTCCTTGATCCCGCTATTTGGAGAAGGTTTGATATACAGGTTGAAATTCCTAAACCTTCTCCCGAAGTAATGATTCAATTACTCAAGAATTTTATTACGCCTTTAGAATTTAACGAAAGTGAGATTAAATTTTTAGCATGGTGCCTTGATGGTTCATCAGGTGCTGATGCAGAAATGCTTTCGAAATGGCTAAAGAGAGCTTTTGTGTTAGAAAAGAAAAGCAATATCGTAGAAGTAATGAAGCAATTTGCTGTGCTCAACTCTGGAAGGGTAGACACAAAAAAGAGAAATGTTATGGTTCACAGTGATGAAGATTTTATAAACATGCTGTTAAACGATAAGGTTTACTCTTTTAAACAGAAAGATCTAGCATCATTGTTCGGAATGACCCCGTCAACTTTGAGTAAGCAGCTATCGAAATTTAAAGATTCTGAAAAAATATAAGTTATGGCAAATAGTCCTGTTCAAATAGTATTAAATAGCGATGCTTTTATCGAGGCATTAGAAAATAATGGAGGCGGTGGTTCTAAAGACTTTTTTGCCGGAAATGATACCGAATTCATCGAGCATCGAGATAATATTCAAAATCAGCTTAGTGAGATAAAGAGCATGCAATTGGTAAATAGTTTTGCTAAGGTTTCTTATGCGAAAGTTACATTAAAGCAAACGGCATTAGCAAAAAGTCATCGTCCAACTTCACAAGTTTTTAAAAGGGATGTTGCTCCTATAATTGGAGCTGGAGATTTGGGAGAATTATTTGTCGAACTGACGCCAGAAAGTATTGATAAAATAAATACTAAAGTTGGACAGGCTGAACCCGAAACAAGATATAAAGAAAAGAATGGGAAGAATGAACCTAATCCTTCAAGATTAAGAAGTGAAGTCGGTGCAATTGAAGGAATTAGCCCATATACTGCAAGTGACAAAAGGAATTTTTCTGTTAAAGAAGCCGTAAAATGGCTATCTAATGCTCAAACTGGCGGTTCGTATATGGTAGAATTGTTTGAAGCTCCTCCGGCGAGGCAAGATTGGGATTTACTAAGTAAATACAAATTCGATTTGTTTGATAGCTTTTTTGGAGGGCTAACCATTTTAGGCACAGGCTTATTTGTGTCAAGAATTACTACCGGTCAAGGCTCATCTGTTGTGTTTGGTGTCAAATTAGAAAAAACCGATTCAACTCCCGTAATACAGCTTTACTCATCATCAACAGCAGGCAAATCAGGAGAGAAAAAATCTATTGACCTAAACTTGGAGAGACATAACGAATTATTAGAATATTTGGGAAATCATCCATTGGTAAAAAAAGTTACTCTTCCTCCCATCATTACACAAAGCTCAACTGTCAAGTCTCAGGTCAAAGGTGAAAACTTTACTGTTCTTGCTCCTGATCATAAAGGATCATATCCAAAAATATGCGTTGTAGACGGAGGTGTTTCAGATGTTTATGGCGACTGGATAGAAGATCGTTGGGGATTAATTAGCAGCATGGACAAAGACGAAAATCACGGTACTTTTATAGCTGGATTAGCAATATTTGGCCAACAATTAAATGGGAAGGCTATTTGCCGGGAAATTGATGGTTGTAAAATTATAGATCTTGATATATTACCTCGTGCTGATAGATATAGCTCGTACTATTCAAAACCTCTAGAATTTTTTAATGAACTTGAAACTGCTGTTCAGGAATTAAAAGCTAGAACTGGAGTTCGAATATTTAATTTCAGCCTGAATATAGAAGAGCATGCATCAACTACAGGCTATAGCGTTCCTGCACAAATTTTGGACAAAATTGCAGAAGAAAACGATGTCGTTTTTGTTATTTCGGCGGGTAATACGCATCCTAGAGATATTAGAAAAGAATGGCCTGTGGATCATTTCGATGCATTAAAAATATTAGCTTCTTCGAGAAATGACGCTATTAAAAAACCAGCTGAAAGCTGTCGCAATATTAGTGTTTCAGCTTTAAACCCTCCGCATCTTGAAGGTGTTGTTCCTTATGCTCTAAGCAGTTACAGTTGTCGTGGACCTGGACTACGAGTAGGACTCAAACCTGATTTTGCTCATATTGGTGGTTCTGGGACTAGTCACCCAACTTTAGGACATGGTCTTCTATCTTTAGACCCAACGAGTAATATTGTAGATGGTTGCGGAACTAGTTACGCAGCTCCTAATGTAGCAAAGACTTTAGCAAGTCTTGATCATTCGATTGAAGGTATAGTTTCAAGGGAAACACTAATCGCTCTTGGAATCCATCATGCTGTATTGCCAGAGTCCCTCAACGACAAAAATTTGAGAAATGTCTCCAAACACTTGGTTGGATTCGGTATGCCGGATGGTTCTGAAGACATTTTGAACGGAAATTCATCTGCAATAACATTAGTATTTGCAAACCGAGCCATAAGTGGCCATAAAATGAGTTTTAAATTTTCATGGCCGTCAAGCTTAGTAAGGGATGGTAAATGCTTTGGGCACGCAAAACTCACCATTGTAAGCACTCCAAGATTTGATTACAGATTTGGATCTGAGTTTGTCAGAATAAATATCGACGCAGCTCTGAGACAGCTACAAAATAATGGTAACTATAAAGGAAGGTTGAATGCAATTTATACGCCAGAAGATGGTGACGGAAGTTTATATGAGAAAGATCAGATTGAACATTCTTTCAAATGGAGTCCAGTGAAAGTTTATGAAAAAACTTTCCCCCGAGGAGTTGGACCATCGACAGAATGGAAACTAGATGTAGAGTACTTGTCAAGAGATGGTGTAACTATACCAGCTGCGGGTGTACCATTTACAGCAATACTAACAATTTCAGATCCTAATAGTGAGAAACCAGTATTTAATGACATGCGACAAATGCTACAGTCTCTTGGAGTCCAGGCAGTTGACATCAAAACTGCAGCTCGAATTGTACCAAGAGTTTAATTTAATAATTTAAAAAAACATATAATTATGGCAAATTACCATGTAACACAAAAGAAAGGGCAAGACGGATGGAATGTCCAGAAGGAAGGCGGCAAGAAAGCTTCAGCAGTTGCCAGTACTCAAAAGCAAGCTGAACAACTAGCAAAACAGTTTTCATCAAATAATGGCGGAGGAGAAGTTAGAATACATCGCCCAAATGGTGGGCCAATTAGAGATAGTGACACTGTTAAACCCGGAAACGATCCAAAATCAGTAAAAGACACAAAATTTTAATGAGAAAGAGACGGTAAGAAAATAAAAAACCAGGCGAAAATCACCTGGCTTGATTCCTTAAAGGAAACAAAAGCCCTTGCAAGGCTCTTGGTAGTAATGTTTTTGCACTTCAAAACTACCTCCTTTATTTGAAATAAACAAGCTTTTCGTGATTTTAAACCTCCTGCCGGTACAATTCAGGTAGTGGGGCTTGGTATTAATAGTATAAAATTTCAATTGCATCAGAATTAAACTATCGCAGGGTACGCCCTATTTATTGCCGAAATGATAAGCAATAAGCAATTAAATATTAATTAATATCAATTTAAATTCAAGATGAATTCAAATAAACATGAAGGGGAATCACATTCCCAAAATCCAAAAGTACCTCTAACATTTGTAATAGAAGGTAAAGAGTATGAAGCCTTTGACCAGTACAAAACAGGAGCAGAATTAAAACAGCTTGCTGGGATACCTTTAGATACCGAGTTGTTTTTGTCAATTAGCAAACCTTATCAGGATGAGCTTATTGAAAATGAGAAACAAGTTAACTTGGCTCGACCTGAAACCGAGTATTTCTTTGTAAAGAAAAAGCTTCAGTTTTTCATTAATGACAAGCCCTTTACCTGGTATAAGCAATACATCAGAGGTGCTCAAATCAGAGAACTGGGTAATATACCTGTTGAAGATGATATCTTCCTTGACATCAAGGAAGGTTGGCAAGACGATCAAATATTAGATGATGAAGTCGTTGATTTAGCTCGTCCGGGTAAAGAGAAGTTTTTCTCTAAGCCTAGACCAACGGAGTTTACAATCATTGTGAATGCTCGTCCACATATTTGGAAAGAAGCACACATCTCTTTTGAGCAGTTGGTTGTGTTGGCTTTCGGATCATACGATAATAACCCAAACAAGGGTTATACGGTTACTTATAGCAGAGGTTGGGAACCAAAACCGGAAGGCACTATGATTAAAGGTTCGATTGTTCGTGTAAAAAATAAAATGATCTTCGATGTCACAGCAACTGATAAATCATAGTCCTGACCTTAAACGTCTAAGAGACGAAGGTTATGAGATCGAGGTACGTGGTGGATATTTACTTATCCACCATATACCCTTTGTAGATCAAAACAATCAAATCCAATATGGAATATTGGTAACTACGCTTACACTAAGTTGTAATGAACGAACGGGAACTCCGGATAACCATGTTATACATTTTATTGGGGATAACCCCTGTGAAATTGATGGTACAGTCATTACAGCAATCCAGCATAGCAATACTACTTCTGTACTAAACCATCAGGTTACGGTAAACAGATCTTTTTCAAATAAGCCTGCTGCCGGATATCCGAACTACTATGAAAAAGTCAAGAGGTATGCAGACATCATTTCCGCACCTGCGAAATATCTGGACCCTTCAGTTACGGAAAAGACTTTTAAGGTCATACCGGACAGTGGTAATGAAACAGTATTTGAATATATTGACACCAATTCCAGCCGCGCAAACATCGAAATGATTAATGCAAAGTTAGAAAGGCAGAAAATAGCAATTATTGGGCTGGGCGGTACTGGAGCATATATTCTGGATTTGGTAGCTAAAACTCCGGTAAAAGAAATCCATATATACGATGGGGACACCTTTGACCAGCACAATGCTTTCCGTTCTCCCGGTGCAGCGTCAATGAATGATCTGTACGAAAACCCGAGAAAGGTGTCTTATTATCAAAAGTTGTATTCAAACATGCGCAAGTATATCCATGGGCATGACTACTATGTAAAGAAAGAGAACTTACAAGAGTTGGATCAAATGGATTATGTATTTGTATGTGTAGACAAGAATGCCGTAAGGAAGATAATAACGGATTATTTGGTAAGTGTAGATGTCGCTTTTTCCGATGTAGGTCTAGGGGTTAATGTAGTTGATGATAAACTTACAGGTGCTGTAAGGGTTACTTCTGCTTCTCGTGACAAAAATGATCATCTGCCCCTCCGTATTTTTTCGGAAGACTCTGATAATAATGAATACGCTACCAACATTCAGGTAGCTGAACTGAATGCATTAAATGCTGTTTTTGCTATCCTGAAATGGAAGAAGTTATCTGGAATTTATGTTGATCTGGAAAATGAATATCACAGCTCATATTCCATTAGTGTGTCTAAAATTTTCAATGAGGATGTTACACCATAAATTTGTTGAGTTCATTCCTGAAAAGGTTGAGGAGGGCGTTTTGTATGTCTCAATAGAATGCTGTACTGCAATACACAAATGTGTATGCGGATGCGGTAATGAAGTGGTGACCCCGTTATCTCCGACAGATTGGAAACTGACTTTTAATGGTAAAGCAGTTACGCTTCACCCCTCTATAGGCAATTGGAATTTTGAATGTCAGTCCCACTACTGGATAAGGAACAATAAAATTGAGTTTGCTGGTCGTTGGACAGAAAGAGAAATCCACTTAGGTAGAGAAAATGATCTAAAACATAAAGAAGAATATTTTGAAATGCCAGATATTCCAAAAGAAGAACCTGTTGTTCAAGAAATCCCTAAACCTACTATTTGGCAGAAAATCTCCAAACTCTTCCGATTGTAGAACTTTAATTTTATCTCTATAAAGCCGAGGGTAATTCTTCGGCTTTATTTATATAATTGTCTTTAGGTTATCTGATACTAATTAGGTTATTTTCCAGCAATAATCTCGCATAGCTCCCCAAATTTCATTACCTCTTCGTAACTATCTGTTGCGTGTAGAAAGGCGGGGTTTTTATGGTCTGATTTATTAATAATATCAATAAATAACTTCATGTTTTCTAATTGCAAAGCTGAGAACGAGTCGATATCTGCTTTAATTTCTTCCATATTGTGTGTATTCCTGTAATTGGTGTATTTACCCATGAAACCAACGAAAACATCAGATAGTTGTGTCAAATGGCTATCCTGAGAATCAACAAAAGAATAGTTTTTAAACTCTACTCCTTTATCTAGCATTCTATACTCGTTCAAAGCCTCTCGGATGGAATCCTCATTATCGAATATATGAGTTGAATTCTTGAAAGTGTAGATGGGTCTAAGATAAAAATGTGTCAAATCTGCCAGCAAAACATAATCTTTTTCATCCATAACAAAAGCTAGTTCGCCTTTCTTTTTAGACTCTTTCAGTATCTGCCGTAACGATTCCAACCCAAAGTGAAATTCTGGTATCGGAAGATATGCCTCAAAAAGGTTGCTCAATGCCTCTATAAAATCACCAATTTTTTCAGGTTTAACATTAGGATATTCAAAAGCATAAAAAAGTTTGATAACGGCGTCTATTTCAAGACGGCAGAGTTTATAGAGGTCGTTCTTTAGTCGGTTGTCAAATCCAGGGCCTAATCTCATAGCCACATCAGAGTTCATGATAGCAGAATCTACAATGTCCACAACCGACCAATAGAGAATATTAAGACTTGAATAATGCACATAAAGATCACTATCCTTTAAAAAGTGCAAGAACAGGTTTAACTTCTGGGATTTGAGGCAATCAAGAAAATCCCCGAATGCTATATGTTTGAATTTAACTTCCTTAGCTGTTTTTTGCAATTTAAAGCTATCTATCAATGGCTGTACGTCTGGTACTTCTCCCTGATGTAGAAGTCCACCCAAAACGAAGTTTGCTGTAAATGTATAATTGAAATCATTTTCTCTTACATAGAATGTTTTGATGTTATTGGTTTCATCATAATAGAATATGTACGGTGTCGCAAAATCTACCCTTGGATTCAATAATCGGGCAAATTGATTAGCATCTTCTATTTCTGCTATTTCAAAATCTATCATAGTATTAACTTATTAAAAATAATAAGTGACTAAGTTATAAAAAAATCCCCCTTAGACCGCCACCCACCGCCAAACAATTCCTTTGACTGCCACTTTGTTATAACGCCCTGATTTCTGAAACACCTTTGTCCCGAAAGTCCGCAAGGTGCGGGAAAGTAGTAACAAAATAATACGTTTCAATTATGGAAAAACAAAGAAAAAAAGTTTTGCTGGCAGCCGTGGCTATGCTGTCAGGAATTGGTGCTTTCGCACAGGGAAACGGTACAGCAGGTATCAACGAGGCTACCCAAATGGTAACGTCTTATTTCGACCCAGCAACCCAATTAATCTACGCCATCGGTGCGGTCGTCGGGTTAATCGGAGGTGTTAAGGTGTACAATAAATTCAGCTCAGGCGACCCCGACACATCAAAGACTGCGGCAAGCTGGTTCGGTGCGTGTATCTTCTTAATCGTAGCGGCTACCATCCTGCGTTCATTCTTCCTTTAATCCTTTGCTTTATGAACAATTACAACATAAACAAAGGCATCGGAAGAACGGTGGAATTTAAAGGTTTGAAAGCACAATACCTTTTCATTTTCGCAGGTGGGCTGCTCGGTACGCTCATCTTCGTGATGATACTGTATATGGCAGGCGTAAACTCTTACATCTGCCTGTTTCTCGGTGCTGGTGGTGCTTCGCTGATTGTATGGCAGACCTTTTCGCTGAACAGAAAATATGGCGAACACGGATTAATGAAGATAGCGGCTAATAAAAGGCATCCCCGCTACATCATCTGTCGCAAGCCTGTACACCGCTATTTAAAATTCACTCCTAAACAGAATGCCGTATGAGAAATGTATCAAAGACTACCACACTGGAAAGCAAGTTTCCGTTACTGGCAGTAGAAAACAACTGCATTCTTTCCAAAGATGCAGACATTACCGCCTGTTTTGAAGTGCGTTTGCCGGAACTGTTTACTGTAGCTTCTGCGGAATATGAAGCCATACATTCCGCTTGGCACAAAGCTATCAAGACTTTGCCGGATTTTACAGTAATCCACAAACAGGATTGGTACATTAAAGAAAGTTATGCGCCCAATTTGGCAGCCGACAACCAGAGTTTTTTGGCAAAATCCTATCAACGCCATTTTAACGAGCGACCGTTCCTAAACCATTATTGCTACCTCTTTTTAACTAAGACAACCAAAGAGCGTATGCGTATGCAAAGCAACTTCAGTTCTCTTTGCAAAGGTTCGCTGATCCCGAAAGAAATAAGGGATAAGGAAGCTATACACCGCTTTATTGAAACCGTGGCACAGTTTGAGCGTATTGTGAACGATAGCGGTTTTGTAAGTCTGCGACGTTTGACCGAAGAAGACATTATTGGTATAGACGGGAAACAGGGATTGCTGGAACAGTACCTTACACTATCAAGGGAACCTGGAACACCGATGCAGGACATCGCACTCGGAACAGAGGAAGTTCGTATCGGGAACAAAAGGTTAAGCCTGCACACGCTTTCGGACACGGATGATCTACCCGGAACAGTATCTGCCGATACCCGTTTTGAAAAACTATCTACAGACCGGAGCGACTGTCGTTTATCATTCGCTGCTCCTGTGGGATTACTCCTTAGCTGTAACCATATCTACAACCAATACTTGTTTTTGGATAACAGCGAAGCCAACCTACAAAAGTTTGAGAAGTCCGCAAGGAATATGCACTCACTGGCAAGGTATAGCCGTGCCAACCAGATCAACAAAGAGTGGATAGAAAAATACCTGAATGAAGCACATTCGTTCGGTCTTTCTTCCGTAAGAGCACACTTCAACATTATGGCGTGGTCGGAAGACCCTGCGGAACTGAAACAGCTAAAAAATGATTGTGGTAGTGCTTTAGCATTGATGGAATGTAAACCCAGACACAACACTACGGATGTAGCAACATTGTACTGGGCAGGAATGCCGGGTAATGCAGGTGATTTTCCCGCAGAGGAAAGTTTTTACACGTTTATTGAGCCTGCATTGTGCTTTTTTACGGAAGAAACCAATTACCACAATTCGCCATCACCATTTGGTATCAAGATGGCTGACCGCCTGACTGGAAAACCTATCCATTTGGATATTTCGGACTTGCCGATGAAACGTGGAATTATTACCAACCGTAACAAGTTTATACTTGGTCCCTCGGGAAGTGGTAAATCGTTTTTCACAAACCACATGGTAAGGCAATACTACGAACAGGGCGCTCACGTATTGCTCGTAGATACCGGAAATTCCTATCAGGGTTTATGTGAACTCATTAAGGGAAAGACGAAAGGTGAAGACGGTGTGTACTTCACTTATACAGAAGACAATCCCATTGCCTTTAACCCTTTCTATACCGATGACGGCGTTTTCGACATTGAAAAGAGAGAAAGTGTCAAGACTTTGATACTCACACTCTGGAAACGTGATGATGAACCGCCAACCCGTTCAGAAGAAGTGGCTTTATCAAATGCAGTAAGCGGATATATCGAAAGAATAAAATCGGACGATGTTTACCCATCATTCAACGGCTTCTATGAGTATGTAAAAGGCGATTACCGCAAGGTATTGGAGGAAAAGCAGGTAAGGGAAAAGGACTTTGATATTGCCAATTTTCTCAACGTACTCGAACCTTACTACAAAGGTGGTGAGTACGATTATTTGCTGAACTCCGATAAGCAGTTAGATCTGCTTTCTAAACGCTTTATCGTATTTGAAATTGATGCGATTAAAGACCACAAAATCCTCTTTCCCATAGTTACTATCATTATTATGGAAGTTTTCATCAACAAGATGCGTAGGCTGAAAGGTATCCGTAAGCTCATACTGATTGAAGAAGCGTGGAAGGCAATTGCCAAAGAAGGAATGGCAGAATACATCAAGTATTTGTTTAAAACCGTACGTAAGTTTTTCGGAGAAGCGATTGTCGTAACGCAAGAGGTCGATGATATTATCCAATCACCCATCGTCAAAGAAAGTATCATCAATAATTCTGATTGCAAAATCCTCTTAGACCAACGCAAGTATATGAACAAGTTCGATGATATACAGGCAATGTTGGGGCTTACCGACAAAGAAAAAGGACAGGTACTTTCCATCAATATGAACAACGATGCAAGCCGACTTTACAAAGAGGTTTGGATTGGCTTAGGTGGTACGCACTCGGCAGTCTATGCCACCGAAGTTAGTTTGGAGGAATACCTCGCATACACCACCGAAGAAACCGAAAAAATGGAAGTGATGCAGCTTGCTTCCGAATTGGACGGTAACGTAGAACTCGCCATTAAGCATATCGCAATGCAAAGGCGTGACAAAGTAAATCAATAGTCATTAACATTTTAAAATTCAGAAACAATGAAAAAAGTATTGTATCTGGTGTGTACGGCATTAATGCTCGCCGTTGCACCATCAGCGAAAGCCCAATTTGTAGTAACTGACCCTGCAAACCTGGCTTCAGGGATTATTAACAGTGCGAACGAAATCATACAGACTTCTTCCACCGTGAGCAATGTCGTAAAGAACTTCAACGAAGTGAAGAAAGTGTACGACCAGGGCAAGGAATATTACGACAAGCTGAAAGCTATTAACAACCTTGTGAAAGATGCCCGTAAGGTGCAGCAAACCGTACTCTTAGTAGGCGATGTTTCCGAAATGTACGTGCAGAATTTTGGTAAGATGATGAACGACCCAAATTTCACACCACAGGAATTGGTTGCTATTGGCAATGGTTATTCGGCACTACTCAATGAAAGTACTGAACTGCTGAAAGAATTGAAGCAGATTATAACCTCTTCAAGCCTTTCGCTAAACGACAAAGAGCGTATGGATATTATTGATCGTGTGTACAAAGAGGTAAAGGATTACCACAGCCTTGTACGCTATTACACCAATAAGAATATTTCTGTAAGCTACCTAAGAGCGAAAAAGAAAAACGATGCCAAAAGAGTGCTTGAACTATACGGAACCTCTAATCAAAAATACTGGTAAAAATGGAATGGGATAATCTTCACGAACTCCTGCGTTCGCTTTACGACGATATGATGCCGCTTGCAGGCGATATGGCAGCAGTGGCGAAGGGATTGGCTGGATTGGGTGCGTTGTTCTATGTGGCATTAAAGGTTTGGCAGGCTTTAAGCCGAGCAGAACCTATTGATGTGTTTCCGTTGTTGCGTCCGTTCGCTTTGGGACTTTGCATAATGTTCTTCCCAACCTTTGTGTTGGGAACCATTAATGCAGTATTAAGCCCGGTGGTTACAGGAACCCACGCCATACTCGAAGACCAGGTGCTTGATCTCAACAAACTGCAACAGCAGAAAGACCAATTGGAATACGAAGCAATGGTCAGAAATCCCGAAACCGCCTATATGGCATCAGACGAAGAGTTTGATAAAAAGCTGGATGAATTGGGTTGGTCGCCATCGGACGTTGGTACAATGGCGGGAATGTATATGGACAGGCAAGCCTACAAGATAGAGAAAGCAATAAAGGATTGGTTTCGCAATTTACTGGAAATACTCTTTCAGGCTGCGGCTTTGGTTATTGATACCATACGCACATTTTTCCTGATAGTCCTTTCCATACTCGGACCAATAGCTTTTGCTATTTCTGTTTGGGACGGATTTCAGTCCACGCTCACACAGTGGATCACGAGGTATGTCAGCGTATATCTCTGGCTTCCTGTTTCGGATTTATTCAGTTCGATGCTGGCAAGAATACAATCCCTCATACTGGAAAGGGATATAGCAATGCTTGCCGATCCGACCTACATACCTGACACCAGCAATACGGTGTATATCATTTTTATGATTATCGGCATTATCGGATACTTCACAATTCCGACAGTAACAGGTTGGGTAATCCAAGCCGGAGGCGCAGGAAACTTTACCCGCAACGTGAACCAAGCTGCAATGAAAACAGGGAACATCGCCGGAGCCGGAGCAGGTTCCACAGTTGGAAACATTGGCGGTAAACTGATGAATAAATAAACAATTAATCATTCTAAAAAATGGAATTTAAAACGCTAAGAAATATCGAAAACAGCTTTAGGCAGATAAGATTATATGCCATTGTGTTTGCGGTTCTCTGCATTGGCGTGGTAGGATATGCCGTATGGCAGTCCTACCGCTTTGCAGAAGAACAACGCCAAAAAATCTATGTACTGGATAACGGCAAATCTTTGATGCTTGCCTTATCACAAGATGCGGGCATCAACCGACCTGTGGAAGCTAGGGAACACGTCAGACGTTTTCACGAGCTGTTCTTTACACTCGCTCCAGATAAAAATGCTATCGAAAGCAATATGAGCAGGGCATTTAACCTTGCGGATAAAAGTGCTTTTGACTATTACAAAGACTTATCTGAAAAGGGTTATTACAACAGAATTATTTCAGGGAATGTTCAGCAACGTATCGAGGTCGATAGCGTGGTCTGCAATTTCGACACCCATCCTTATGCGGTGCGTACCTATGCCAAGCAGTTCATTATCCGTTCTAGCAATGTAACCAGGCGCAACCTGATTACTTCCTGCTATCTCGTAAACTCCGTCCGTTCCGACAACAATCCGCAGGGCTTCAACATTGAAAAGTTTGCGGTGGTTGAAAACAGGGATATAGAAGTTATCGAACGCTAAAAAACAATCTTATGGAAACATTATCAGATTTAAACACGTTTGCAAAAATCCTTACCGACAAAGGATATAACGGCTATTTCCATACGCAAGGTGCGTATGCCGGAAAGTTGAAAGAAAGTATCAGCGATTACCTCGAAAGCTGCCAAAAAGGTAAAGATAGTTTGTCCAAGCAGGATTTATTGCTGACAGGCTACCTGCAATGGTCGGGCGATGACAAGCCCCGTGTAGAATGCAGTATGTGGGTAAAATACCTGAACGGGAAATTCTCTCTCAATAAAATGGAGGTGGCAAGGAAAGACCAATTCGGACAACTGCTGAAAAAATCGGAACTGACAAACCTGTCTGTAATATCTGCACCCAAAGCGGCTGAGGTAGTCGCTTTGGTCAATGATGAACAAAAACAAAAGGCAGGTAAAAGCCCTAAGCGTTTCAAGCTCTAAAACAGAAAAAGGTATGAAAAAATTAAGAGCAAATATGGACAGATATTTTGACAAGCTGGACGAACGCTGGCGGGAGTTACCCCTACGAAAACAGCATCAATATACGCTGTACTTCTTTGTAGGTTACCTGCTGCTTACCATGGCAGTGATTGGCAAAGTAATGTACGATACCTCAAAATCCGGTAACGATATAATTATTGAGCATATCGAAAACCCTGTCCTCAAAAAAAGTGAAAGCCCTGCAAGATTACAGGACACATTATCAACAATTCTAAAAAATAAGATTTATGAAAGAAAATGAGAACAAAAAATCGGTTGTTCGGGTAACGGAGGGGAACCCGACAGCAACCACTGATGTGTTGCAAGACGGCACACAGAATAATAAGGAGAAGCTCAAAAAGCCCTTAATCTTCGGTTTAATGGCGATTGTCTTCGTGGGTTGTATGTACCTCATATTTAAACCGTCCGAAGATAAAAAAGCGATTGAAAACATTGGGCTGAACGATGCAGTACCAGAAGCTACCGGAGCCGGAATGCCTGCCGACAAAGGCAAGGCGTATGAGCAGGAAATGCTGGAAAGCAAAGAACAGGAAAAGCGGAATGCTTTAACTACGCTTTCTGACTATTGGAATACCGAAGACAGAGAAGAGCCGATTGATGAACAACTTCCTGAAGAAGATCAAAGCAACAGCTATGGAGGTGGCAGAAGCTCGGGAAGAAACGGCAATCCTGCATTGAGCAGTTACCGCAATGCACAAAGCACATTAGGTTCATTTTATCAGGATAACAACTCGGAAACAATGGAACTTCGTAGGCAATTGGACGAAATGAAAGAAAAGCTGGCTGAAAAAGATGTGCCACCTGTTGCCACCGTAGATGACCAACTTAAACTAATGGAGAAATCCTATGAAATGGCAGCAAAGTATCTACCGAAAAATACGACTACTGAAAATGCAACACCTGCTAATGGTGCTGTTCCGGGTGCTGTTAGTGCTGCGGGTACTAACCAAAAAGAGCATTTTGTATCGTTTACGCCTGCAAGAAAGAATACCGTATCAGCCCTGTACCGTGAGCCTACGGACAGTGCTTTTTTAGCCGATTGGAGCCAAACAAAGAACCGTGGTTTTTATACCGCCGGTTCTGTGGAGCAGGTGATACAGCCTAAAAATAGTATAAAAGCCTGCATACACGATGCTCAAACAGTAGTTGGCGAAACGGGTGTGCGTTTACGATTGTTAGAGCCTGCCCAAACGCCACAACGAGCCATTCCAAAAGGAACGATTGTAACGGCAAATGCCAAATTTCAGGGAGGTCGATTACAGCTAAAAATTACCTCCATAGAACTGGAGGGAAACATCATTCCGGTTGATATTACTATTTACGATTTGGACGGACAGCAAGGTTTGTACGTTCCGTATTCGCCCGAAATGAACGCTCTTACTGAAATGGCGGGCAATATGAGCCAGACTTCGGGAACAAGCATAATGCTCACGCAGAATGCCGGACAACAGGTTGCTGCTGATTTAAGCCGTGGCGTGGTGCAGGGTATTTCGGGCTATTTCGCTAAAAAAGTACGCACACCCAAAGTTGCCCTAAAAGCAGGGCATCAGGTCTTCCTTGTATCTAAAAAATAATGTTGAACTCAAATAAATAAAACAATGAAAAATCATTTAAAAACCTTTTGGGCAATTGCCCTGATACTCGGCTTTGCCGTACAATCTTATGCACAGGATAGCATCAGAACTCCGCTTGCGTTGGGCAAGATAGAACCGTATAAAATGGAAGTGACCTACAATAAGACATCACACCTGATTTTCCCCACTGCTATACGCTATGTGGATTTGGGTAGCGAATACCTGATTGCAGGGAAAGCGGAAGATGCGGAAAACGTGTTGCGTGTAAAAGCAACGGTAAGGGATTTTGAACCTGAAACCAATTTTTCAGTCATTACGAATGACGGACGTTTTTACAGTTTCAATGTGTATTACAGTTCCTATCCCGAAGCATTGAGCTATGACTTGCTCACAATGCAAAAGGCAGTGGATAAAGCCAACGGTAACGATGTGCTTTTTGAGGAATTGGGCAACAATTCGCCATCGCTGGCAGGCTTGTTATTGGAAACCATTTACAAAAAGGACAAACGCATTGTAAAGCATATCGGGGCTAAGAGTTTCGGTATTCAGTTTATCCTCAAAGGTATCTACATACACAACGGCAAATACTATTTCCACACGGAATTGAGAAACCGTACCAATGTGCCGTTTCAGATTGATTTTGTGAATTTCAAAGTGGTGGATAAAAAGGTGGCAAAACGTACCGTAGTTCAGGAACGCCCGATAATACCGCTTAGAACTTACAAACCTTTGGACGAGATTGGCGGAAAACTAACCGAACAAAACGTTTTTCTGTTAGACCAATTTACCATTGCCGATGATAAGATACTGCTGATTGAGATTTTTGAGAAAAACGGGGGCAGGCATCAAACACTTCAGATAGAAAACTGCGATTTAATCAAGGCTCGTTTGATTAACGATATGCACCTGAAATTTTAATAACCCTTTAAAGCAATTTTATGAAAAAATATATCTATACCCTGATGCTCATCTTTATGGCCATCACGGTTACACAGGCACAAAGAATGCTTCCAAAACAGAAAGGACTGGAAGTAAGTGCAGGTGTATTATCTGATGATAAAATCGGCAATGATTATTATATCAATATCGGTATGACCGTAAACAGCAAGAATGGTAACTATCAGCTTTGGGCATTGGAATACACGCACCAATACCACGATTACAAAGACCTTCGCATACCACAGGAAACTTATACTGCCGAGGGCGGTTACAGTTTCTTCCTCTTGGGCGATGCCCGTAAAAACATTACGCTGAACTTCGGAATAACAGGCGTAGTCGGTTACGAAAGTATCAATCGTGGCGAAACGATGTTATATGACGGGGCAAAGATTTTGAGCGAGGATAATTTCATCTACGGAGCAGGCGGTCGCCTCACATTTGAAACACACCTGTCCGACCGATTTGTGTTAGTCCTGCAAGGACGTACAAAGGTTTTGTGGGGTACGGATTTGCAACGGTTCCGACCATCCGCAGGTGTGGGATTAAGGTTTAATTTTTAAAACGTAAAAACAATGATAGCAATCTTCAATAAATTCAGAATAGGATTACTGCCGATATATGTAATGCTGGCAATCCTCACAGCTTCGGTTTCTTTGGTATCTTGTAGCAAAGATGATGAACTCGAAATACAGAACAATTTTCCTTTTGAGGTAAACGTGATGCCAGTTCCAAAAGATGTAGCCAATGGGCAGACGGTAGAAATACGCATTACTATACAGCGTACAGGCAATTACAGCAACACGCAGTATTTTCTCCGTTACTTTCAGTTTGACGGACAAGGAACCTTGCAATACTACGATGAGCAACCGTATTTACCGAACGATTTATACCCATTGCCCACAGAGCAGTTTCGCTTGTATTACACTTCAACATCTGCCGTGTCACAATCTTTTGAGGTTTGGATTTCGGACAGCTTTGGAAATGAAAAGCAATTGAGCTTTGAGTTTAACAGTAGCGATTAATATTACTTATATAAAAGCAAAACCGACTGTTACAGGTCGGTTTTTTGCTTTCTGACAAAGTGTTCTTCTGTTCAAATTAAATAATTAGGTCAGCTTTTCTATTGGTCAATCTTTTAATTTTATTATGCCTGTTCTATATAAGTCCAATGCTTTTTGTAAAATGCCCTCAATTGTTCCTATGGGTAAGTCTTTATTAGGATTAACTCTAAAAATTTTCATTCGGGAACGATTACCTTCTTCCAATTCGGGATGACTAAGATATTTTCCTTCAACCATCAAAATATAGGGTTCTTCAGTCTTTTTATCTATCCACAAATAGCAAAACATTTTTTTCTTATAGCAGAAGCAAGGCATTCCCCATTTCCTGGTTTCATCAATAGCTGTATCCTGATTAAGAATAATGTCCCTTAACGCAAGTAAGCAACTCTTGTTGGGTTCTTCTTTATCCAAGTAAAAACTGTGAAGCTTTTCAACCATTTTATTTATTTTATTGCAATTAAAATATCTATCTCTGCATCTGCTGGGTTTTGTGCTTTCTCACCAAATACTTCAAAGTCTGCCGTGAACAGTCTATTTAGATCCATTTCCCAAATTTCAAACCATTTATTTATGACTAAGTCTTTCATTAAATCTCCTTTGGTTGAGAATTTAACATAGTTTCCACCCTTAATTGATTTACCTACCATTCCGACAGGAATAGTGTCTAAATTTTTCACTTTGCAACCCAGTATGGTCGTATAAGGCTTAGTATGGTCACTTTCATAATCCGTATAAATGGAATATATAGTATTGTCAATTTTGTTCGGAATTGCTTCCAGAACTTTATCATTTATAAATCTACCCCACAAATCCCCAATATCTTTTGCGACCTGATTGTTTTTATTTGTGGTTCTTACCGAAATACCGATTACTTTAAAAGACTCAATAGTTAATTTTTCCATTTCTTGAAATATTTTAGTTCAACCACAAAAATAAAATGGGGTTGCGACAACCTTATGTCAAGGGTCACGAAGAATATTTTTTCTTACAGATTTCAAAATATTCCTGCAAGGTCATTTTATGGGGTTCAAACTGTTCGTTGAGTGTTGTAAGGTGTTGAATTCTATCAAGTCGAAAGGCTCTGAAATCATTTCGCAACAAGCAAAAAGCAATAAGTATCCAGTTGTCTTGTGTACTGTAAATAGCAAAAGGCTCAATGGTTCTTTCCGTTGTTTGATTTGTATCCGGTGAATGATATTTAATCTTTACAAGATTGAAATTTGTTAAGGCCAATTGTAAGGTCGATAGAAAATTGCTTGTTCGGTTAACGCCTGTATTTTGCCTGCATACAACTCGGTCGGAGAGCAAGTTTGCTTTGTCTTTGGTATTGGTACGTAAAACGGATTTGATCTTATTGATGGCTTCCGAATAATCTTTTACAAATGAAGCATCTTTGTTTTTATTTATAAGCTTTTGGGCAGTTATTAACGCATTGGCTTCGCTTTCGGTAAACATTACGGGCGGAATTCTGTAACCTTCCATCAAGGTATAGCCTTTTCCTTCCTCTGTCAGAATAGGAACTCCCGCTTGTTCCAATGCTTTTATATCTCTATAGATAGTTCTGGTGCTAACCGAAAATTTTTCGGCTAATTGATTAGCTGTAATTAGTCGCTTTGTCTGTAATTGGGTTAGAATTGCAGTCAGTCTGGAAAGTCGTTTTGTATCGTTATCATTCATTGGAACTATTGTTAGTTCTTTTTTGCAGGTTATATGCTTCGTAAACAAGTATTTTCTGTTACTAAATTTCTTGTGGAAAGCAAACGTCAATTTACCACATAATTCATAATCTTGCACAATGGGTATTAACAGTAGTTAATTTTTTAATACCATATGTAAAGTGGGATACGGTTTTCCCGATGAATCCAATTCCGAACGACTTTTTGTTTCAAACCCACATTTTTTATAAAAACCTACTGCTTGTTCGTTTTGTTCATTCACATCCACTTTTTTTACATTCATTTTTTCAATTGAATAATTCAATAATATTTTTCCAATCTGCTTACCTCTATAGTCTGGATGAATGAATAACATTTCCAAATTTTGATCAGCTACTCCAAGAAAACCAGTTATTCGACCTTCCTCATTTTTTACACACTTCAATTCAACAGCATCTAGATAAATATTTAAGATAAGTGGTTTAAAATATTGAATATCCTCTTCTTTCAAAAAGTGATGTGTTGCTCGAACAGATGCTTCCCAAATATCGACCACTTCCTTATATTCTGTTTTTTTAATATTATCTATTTTGTATTTCATGTTATCTTAATTACTACTAACACGCAAATTTACGAAATAAAGCCTACGGCAAATATAGCTTTATGCCAAATACTGCCTTTCAAAGCCAATCAATACCACATTTTCCAAGCCTTTACAAATCCTTGATAAATTCGACTTCCACAGCAAAATTGAGCAAATAATGGAAGTTATCGCAATACAAAAGTCCGTATTGGACGGGATGAAAATGGAACTGAAAGCACTTTTGGAATTGACCGAAAATGCCACTCGGAAATATGTACCGATTTTCAACAAAGAAAAGTGGCTGGATAACCAGGAAGTGTGCCTGATGATGGGTATTACCAAACGGACATTGCAGACCTATAAAGACAAAGGATTGTTGCCTTATTCCAAACTGAACCGCAAGAATTATTACAAACTCTCGGATGTACAGGCTTTACTCGGAGTCGGACAACCGTATAATATCAAATACAATGGATTTACTGACGAATGAAGCTGAAGAAGTAATCGAACAACAGCAAATGATAATGCTGTTGAGAAACCGTATTGAAGAAATATTGAAAAACTATCGTCCTGTAATGAATGGAGAAATCTACTTGTCGGGCGAAGATGTGTGTAGGCTACTCCATATCAGCAAAAGGACTTTACAGCAATATCGTGATGATAATATCCTGCCATTTATACAAATTGGGGGTAAGATAATCTATAATGAAACAGATCTGGTAAGGATACTGGAAGAGAACTATACCGGGAAGAATACGGTCAATGATGGTTTCTGAACTTTCTTTTCAGATAATAGTACCGAAACAATAACCGGTCATACCATAAAGCGAAAATTAACAATCCTACCGGAAGCAAAAGAGTTCTTAATTCAAGATATGAATAAGTAAAGCCACCTATTATACAACCCAAAAAGAAACAACAGATGATTGCCAGCTTTAAGAATATACTTTTATTCAACTGTATCCGTTCTGGCCGATCTCTGTAAAAGAACAGCTGTGACAGTTCTATTCCCAGATCCGTGAACAAACCCGTTAGGTGGGTAGTTCTTACCACCGATTGGGATACCCTCGTTACCAATGCATTCTGTAATCCCATAGAAAAAAGTAGAGCTGACGATAATAGAATTGAAAACCTGGCATATTCATTCGGTAGTAAAAATGCTGAAAAACTCACCGCCAATAATATGATTATTTCAAGGAATATGGGTATAATATAAGGTGTTTGTGGTTTGTATTTTGAAACCCACTCCATAAGAAGACTTGAAACAAACGCTCCAAACAGAAAAAACAAAATGTAAAATAAATATGCAAAAGCCATTCTGTAATTTCTTAAAACAAGTTCCTCAGAAAAAAAAGCAAAATGACCTGTTACATTAGTAGTTAGCGTATGTAATTCTAAAACACCGGTAATGTTTACGACACCTGCTACACCGGATAATATTGAGGCTAATTTTAGGTTGTGCGTATAAGTACGACCTTTGCCTTTATGTCTAAACATTTGCTTCCTTTTGTTGTAAATTTACAAAATTGCTGTTGCCCCTTGTTCATAATTGTATATAATCTGTAACATTCGTACATTTGCTTTATTAAATATAGAAATACTTAAAGTGTTTTTGCTTTAAGTCCCACATTGAAAACTGGTAATTTTTAGACAACGGGACAATAAGGAAGAACGCTCATGCCATAGGCGTGGGCGCTCGCTTATTCGTTGTCGGGTATACCAGTACCTCAATGTGCGGTAAGTGTAGTTGCCTGCGCTTTCTTTTTGTGCAGGAAACTCCATTAACTCAAAATCTGACAATATTATGGAAACTGGTACAGCACAACAAAAAATCACTCTCGCATTTATCAACGACAAAAGCCCTATTTTAGATGGTATCTGCCAAGACCTTGTCGCTTCAGGAACTGAAGTCTTATTTCGTTCGGAAAGCATTGAAGATGGACTATCGCAATTATCAGAATTAAATGAACCTCCCAATGTTAGTATTATTGACCTTGATTTTTACGACAGGAATGTGCTGGCACAGATTCAAGAATTAAGGACAGAATATCCAACAATAAAGCTTATTGCTCATAGTGATATTGATGCTGAAAAAGTCGTAAAACCTCTTTTTGAAATTGGTTTTACAGGTTATTTGCTCATTGGTAGCGATGCAGACGATTTCAAGAAAGCCATTGAAGTTGTTATCAATGGCGGAAGATATTTTAGTGTGGGAGTAGCAAATATTGCACAGGAATATTTTAATAATGATTTTCATAGTGAATAAAGTAATTCATTCTACTAACTTATTAATAAGTTTTATTTCAGCCATATTCTTCATAATAGGAAAAGATTTATTCTGTAATTTAAGCAGTAATTATCCCTTTTGCTAGCTCATTCGCAACATTATTGGTATATTGCGATATTTAATTTTTACAGATAAATATGCCGAAAAAAATCAATCTAAAGGTTTTTAAAGACTTTGTACAATCAAGCAATTTTGGAGGTTTTCTCCTTTTTTTATGCGTAGTGATTTCATTGATAGTAGCAAATACATCACTTGCTCTCCCATTACAAAATTTATTGGATACAAAACTGGGTTATGAAAATGAAGCCATACACCTCAATTATTCCGTAAGTATGTGGATCAATGACGGATTGATGGCAATCTTTTTTCTGTTGGTAGGTCTGGAAATTAAAAGAGAAATTGTTGAAGGAGAACTTTCTTCTCCCAAGAAAGCTATTTTGCCTATCCTTGCTGCTATCGGTGGAGCAGTAATACCCGCATTGATTTATGTAAGTTTTAATTCCGGTAGTGAAACAGCTTCCGGCTGGGGTATTCCTATGGCTACGGATATTGCTTTTGCATTGGCCGTAATTTCGCTGTTAGACAAAAGAGTACCAACCAGTTTAAAAATATTTTTAGCGGCTTTAGCGATTGTGGATGACTTGATTGCAATTTTAGTCATTGCAATTTTCTATTCATCCGGAATTGAGTTAGGCTATCTAGGCTATGCCGGAATTGGAATGCTAGTACTGATTTTGATGAACCGTTTTAATGTTAAAAATCCCTATCTATATCTAATACCAGGAGTCTTTATATGGTATTTTGTGCATCATTCTGGCATTCATGCCACTATAGCAGGTGTACTGGTAGCTATGACCTTGCCAACCAATGATACAGAAGTTGAATCTCCGTTAGAGAAACTAGAACATGCACTTGTAAAACCGGTAAATTTTCTAATTATTCCCATTTTTGCATTCGCCAATACAAATATTACAATTCATCAGGAAATGATAGAAGGACTGACTTCCCCGTTAGGTTTAGGTATTTCACTGGGATTAATTTTTGGTAAGCCCATTGGCATTGTTGCAACCTCTTTGATATGTTCTAAGTTAGGGATAGGTCAACTTCCTGCAAACAGTAACCTTATTCACATTATTGGCTTAGGATTATTAGCTGGAATAGGTTTTACAATGTCCATATTTATATCTATGCTTTCATTTGACAATCAGGTTTTCATTGAAGAGGCCAAGCTATCTGTTTTAATAACATCACTCATTGCGGGTATCTTAGGATATGTAATTTTGAATTTATCAAGTAGAAGAAAGGGTAAAAAGACTGAAATTTAAATTCAGTCTTTTTTACTATAATATTTCTCCTTTAACCATAAACTTGCCCTTACCAATAATATGAGTACAGGAACTTCTACCAGTGGGCCGATAACACCCACAAATGCCTGTGGCGAATGAATGCCGAAAATCGATATTGCTACGGCTATTGCCAATTCAAAATTGTTTCCTGTGGCTGTAAATGCGATGGATGCGTTTTTGTCGTAAGGAACTTTAAGAGATTTATTGATAAAGAAGCTCACGAAAAACATCAACACAAAATAGATGATTAGCGGTATGGCTACTTTTACTACATCCATTGGTAATTCCAGTATTTTATCGCCTTTCAAGCTGAACATTAATACTATCGTAAACAATAAAGCGTATAAGGTAATTGGCGATATTGCGGGGACGAATTTTCGGTTATACCATTCTATACCTTTTGATTTTACAAGGAAGTAACGGCTTAAAAAACCTGCCAGGAATGGAATACCTAAATATATCAATACGCTTTCGGTAACATCTTTCATGGATACGCTTACATTGAAATTGGCTAATCCTAATTTTGCAGGTAATACGTTGATGAATAACCAAACTAAAAAGCTGTAAGTAAATATCTGGAAGATGCTATTTAATGCAACTAACATAGCTGTATATTCTCTGTTTGCTTTAGCTAAGTCACTCCAGACGATGACCATGGCAATACATCTTGCCAAACCTATAAGAATTAAGCCTGTCATATAATCGGGTTCGTGACGTAAAAACAAAACCGCTAATCCAAACATCAATACCGTGCCGATTACCCAATTGAGCAATAAGGATATGCCAATTACTTTTTTATCTCTAAATGCCTTGGGCAATAAGGAATAATCAACCTTTGCCAAGGGGGGATACATCATCAATATCAATCCTATTGCCAATGGAATATTGGTAGTACCAACAGATAAGCTGTTGGTTACATTGGAGATATTGGGAAAGAAATGCCCCAAACCCACGCCAATTGCCATTGCAAGGAATATCCATAAAGTAAGGTATCTGTCTAAGAATTTTAATTTTGGTTGCATGGCTAATTTGTAAGTTCTTTATATTGGTTTGATGTCAATAAATCTTCTAATTCTGTAATGTCTTTTATTTCAATTTTAATCAGCCAACCGTCTTTATAAGGATTGTCGTTTATGAGTGTGGGTGCTTTCAAAAGTAGTTCGTTCGTTTCAGTGATTTTACCCGAAACAGGCATAAATAAATCACTGACCGTTTTAACTGCTTCAACAGAGCCGAATACTTCGTCCTGCTGAAAACTATATCCAACGTTTGGTAAATCCGCATATACGATTTCGCCCAATTCACTTTGCGCAAATTCTGTAATGCCTATTGTACCTGTGTTGTCCTGTATGCTTATCCAGGTATGTTCTTTTGAATACTTTCTATCGGTTGGAAATTCCATTTTTATAAATTTTAGATTAGTAACCTCTTCTTAAATTTTCTGCGTATTCGTTTGGTAAAATGCTTTCTTCAACTGCTTTTGCAGCCCTTTCAATATCATAATCAAAGCGTATAAATTCTACACTGATACTATCTTTATCCAACACAGAACTGTTTTCATTAATCGTAAGCATTACATAACCGCCTCTTACATCGCTGTCCTTCGGTTTACCAACCGAACCGATATTAATGGCGTGTCGGAAATGATTTTGACCGTCAATACCCGAATTTAAAACTCTGTGATAAGGTTTGTGTGTGTGTCCGAAGCACATAATGTCTGCATCGGCTTGCTCCATAATGCGAAGCATACTTTTTTCCTCACGGTCTTCAAAAAGATATTCGTTTATTTTTCTCGGACTTCCGTGTACCAACAGCAAATTCAATTTATCTTCATTCAGTTGAAATTCTACTTTGATATGGGCTGGAAGTGTACGCAAATACGCTCTTTCTTCATCTTTCATCAAAGAATTTGTGAATGAAATAGAAATATTTCCGTTATCTTTTTCACTGTCTGTTTTGTAGGCACAACCGCATTCGTTGCTCATTCTGCCAATGCCAAAATCGTAATTTCCGGCAATGGTTGGTATTCTCCTTTTACGGATTTCGTTTACCACTTCGTTTGGCCAAATATTATAGCCCACCAAATCGCCCAAACAATAAATACTGTCTGGTTTTCTTTTTTCAACATCTTCAAAAAATGCTTCTAATGCAGGTAAATTGGCGTGAATATCACTGAATAATGCTATTTTCATTTTGTCTAATTTTTATTGTTTAAATATTTTGTTTAAGATAACTTTAGATAAGATTAAATAAATACCCTAATAATGCTCCTCCAATAACCACAAAGGCACTATTTATTTTTTTGAATTTGAAAACTACGATCGCACTTATCATTGCAATTAATATCGTCCGCCAATCAGTAATAGTTTCTTTGCCAATTGTAAGACAAATAGCGGCTATGATTGCAACAGATGCCACATTGACCGCATCGAGAAAAATGGACAGTCCTTTAGATTGGCGCATTTTTTTCATCAAGGGATTTAGCAATGCTACTAAAATAAACGACGGCAGAAAAATAGCAATCGTAGAAATAACTGCTCCGGATAGTCCGTTGATTTGATAGCCAATAAACGTAACTGAAGAAAAAACAGGACCTGGGGTAAACTGTCCAACAGCAATAGCATCCATTAATTGCTGCCGGGTGAGTAAGCCCGTTGCAACTAATTCCGTATCTAAAAAGGCGAAAAGAACATAACCGCTTCCGTAGAGGATAGCACCAATTTTCAGGAATATCCAAAATAATTTGGTATTTGTTTCAGACAGTAAGGGGCTTTGTGCGATTTGTAAGAATGCGAGCGGGATAAAACTTTGGAGCGTATTTTTTGTATCCTGAAGGTAATACAAGGCCATTGCCAGCAATCCCGCTCCAAACATCAAATAGATTTCACTAATGCCGAATAATGACAGTACCAAAACAAGAATACCTACAACCGCCAAGAATGTGGACTTGACAGATTTCTTTGCTAATGGAAAAACAGCTCCTATGATAATAGCGATGATTGCAGGTTTGATACCGTAAATAAAGGGCTGTACTTCGGGCAATTGTCCGTATTGCTGATACAACCATGCAAATATCCCGGTAATGAAAACCGCAGGTAAAATAAAGCATAACCCTGCAAAGATTAATCCTTTCCAACCGCCTTTGTCATAGCCGATGTGTATCGCCATTTCTGTACTGTTGGGGCCAGGAATGAGATTAGTAGCTCCCAACAAATCCAAAAAATGCTGTTCGCTCATCCATTTCTTTTTGACAACAACTTCCTGCTGCATCATAGCAATATGAACCGCGGGACCTCCAAAACCAATAAAACCGAGCTTGAGAAAGAGCTTGGCAATTTCCTTTATTTGAATATCACGCTCCATTTCTCATTACGATTTTATCAATAGACCAATTACCTCCACCTTTGATTAACAAAAACATACTTCCCAAAAGCATCGCCCAATCCGTACGGCTGCCGTGCAGCAATTCCCAAATACCCTCATTAGCCAAAATAGATGTTTTGGTCGTGGCAATGGCAACAAGCATAATGATGATGAGCGGAATACTTGCTAACCTTGTAAGCAACCCGAGCAAAATAAGTGCTCCGCAAAGGATTTCAAATATGCCTACAAAACTTCCAAGAAATTCAGGAGATGGCAAGCCAATTTTTTCAAACCGCCCGGCTCCCCGAAAAGCAGGAAACAGCAATTTTTGAATGCCCTCCGATAAAAAAACACCTCCAACAATCAGTCGGATTATGATTGTTGTCTTTGAATTATCTGTATGAATGATTTTTGAAAACATAAAAATTCAATTTTAACAACATCCGCCACCTGGAGTACAAGCATTAGCATTATTTACAGGCAGTTCCGCCAAATTTTTCTTTACTTTTTCGGAAGGAATACCGCAGGCATCTTGAGCCAAACAAGCTGTTGTTTTATTTTTCAGTACAAATGTCTCTCCGTTGAAATCCAAATCATACTTACCAATCGTTTCGCTTTGGTATTCCACTTCAATTTCCGCATCTTCTATGCCCAATTTTTCTTCGGATAGCTTGATGATGTTTAATAGCTTAGCTGGCTTTAATTTGTGCTCGAAATCGTCTGCATTCCATAATTGGAAGTTTACAACTTTTTCCGAACGGATTACGCCACCACAGTCTATAAAGTTTTTAGTAATTTGTCCCACTTCGGTAACGTGGAAATGTTCTGGAACTAAGGTTCCGTTTTCTAATTGAAATCCAACATTTACTAATGTTGGCAGGATTTCTTTAATTTTTGATAGCTTCATATTTCTGATATTAACTCAATAAATGTTATATTGCAATGTTACGATGATTTGGTGTTAAAAAAAGCTTAACAGCATTCTTTACTATTTACATTCTCGACAAAAAAGCTATTGAGTTCCTTCTTAATCTCATTCCAGACTGTTTCATTAATACAGTAACATACACTAGTTCCTTCTATATTTCCTTTAATGATACCAATATTTTTCAGCTCTTTCAAGTGTTGTGAAATTGTCGCTTGTGCCAATCCCAATTCTTCTACAAGATCATTACAGATGCAGGCATTTTGTTTAATGATATGTTGCAGTATAGCTATACGGGCAGGATGAGCCAGTGCCTTTAAAATACTAGCTAAATGGTTCTGCTGTTCTGTAAAAATTTCGGTTTTTGTGACACCCATCAGTTTTATAAAAATAAATATATCGCAATATTACGATAATAAATTTAAACAGCAATAATTTTAAAAAAAATTATTGCTGTAGTTGTAATATTAAACTTGGGTATTCCGATGCTATTTATTAGTCATTACTTTGTAGGTAGGATCTTCAATAATATTCACATCAATAACTGTTTCTGCATTTTTAAGTAATTGCCTGCAATCTTGGCTTAAATGACGTAAATGTAGTTTTTTACCTTCCTTGTGATACTTCTCCGTAATTTTATTTAAAGCTTCAATAGCAGACATATCAACTACTTTACTTTCCTTAAAATCAATTACAACTTCATTCGGGTCATTTAGTAAGTCAAATTTTTCAATAAATGCGGCAGTAGAACCAAAGAAGAGCGGCCCAAAAATTTCGTAATGCTTTACACCATCTTCATCTACATATTTTCTTGCACGTATTCTTTTAGCACTCTCCCAGGCAAATACTAGAGCCGAAATGACTACACCAATCAAAACCGCTAAAGCTAAGTTGTGCAATACTATGGTTATAACTGCTACCAACATACCAATAAAAATATCGTGACGAGGCATTTTATTAATAATTCGAAAGCTGACCCACTCAAATGTGCCTATAGCTACCATCATCATCACCCCGACTAATGCCGCCATTGGAATTTGCTCGATTACAGGACCTGCAACCAGAATGATTAATAAAATTGCTATAGCTGCAACTATTGCAGAAAGTCTGGCTCTTCCTCCAGCTCCGATATTCACTAAAGTTTGGGCAACCATTGCACATCCACCCATTCCGCCGAAGAAACCGTTGGTGATATTGGCTATACCTTGCGCCGCAGTCTCACGGTTAGATTGTCCTTTTGTGCTGGTTATTTCATCAACCATATTAAGCGTTAACAGACTTTCAATCAATCCAACCCCTGCCATTACCAAGGCATAAGGGAAAATAATTTCCAATGTTTCCAGACTAAAAGGAATAGCAGGGATATGAAATGAAGGTAAAGAACCTCCTACAGAGGCGATATCAATTACTTTTTTAGTATCGATGCCGAAAAAATATACAATACCAAAGACAACTATTATTGCTACTAAAGATGCAGGAACTGCCTTTGTAAATTTTGGCAATATAAATACGATGGCTATAGTTAGTAATGTCAGTCCAGCCATTAGATAAAGCGCCGGCCCCTGCATCCAACCTTCTATCCCGTTTTCTACAACTTTAAATTGAGCTACCTGTGCCATGAAAATGATTACTGCAAGACCGTTTAAAAAACCATACATTACTGGTTGTGGGATCAGGCGGACAAATTTACCCAGTTTAAAAATTCCTACTGAAAATTGCAGTACACCTGCTAATATAACCGCAGCAAATAGATATTCCACACCGTGTGATGCTGCCAATGCGATAAGTACTACTACCGTTGCTCCGGCTCCCCCAGAAACCATTCCGGGTCTGCCTCCCAAAATTGCAGTAACAATACCCATTAAAAAAGCTGCATAAAGCCCTGTCAAAGGCGAAAGCCCTGCCAGAATAGCAAAGGATAAAGACTCAGGTATCATGGTCATAGCCACCGCAAGACCCGCAAGAATTTCGTTTTTGTAATTAATTTTCTGTTTGAAATCAAACAAATTGATAATTTTCTGCATAAAAATTTATGTTTAAAGTGGTAAAAATGTAAATAGAAAAGTTTGTACACGAAAGCAAAACCTTCGGGTACGACAGAGAAGCCAATAAATTAAAATTGGGAAATATAACAGTTAGCCTAAGATCAAGGCGGAGTAACTTGGGATGATATTTGTACTGTTCTTTTCATTGAGTGGTGCAAAAGTACAATTTATAGTTATTGTACACAATTTAACACCAAAAAAACTAAAAAAAATTGTTTTACAACACAGAATCTTTTCTTTGATGGCTATGTGAAAAGAAATCGTTACTAAATACAACAAATGGGATAATGAATATCCCACGCAAAAACTCGCAACCTGTTTGGTAAAATGTAAGGAAAGGTAATTGTGAAATGGTACATTTTAACAAAGGGGTTGCATCCGCTTTAAACCGCAAAAATGCGTTTCCGACCGAAGCGAGGAATTGCATTTTTGCCCGCCGATTTAGGCTTTTAGGCAACTTTTATCGGGTGGGTGCGGAAATCTTTCAGATTGTGAAAAAATCCTTTGTATTCGGTCATTCCCCTGCGAAACAAGTTCCATAGCAAAGAACAACCCATTTGGGTCAATGATGAATTGATAAACAAATCTTGGTGTTCCAATGCTTCGGCAAGTGAGCAACTTGGCGTGTTATCCTCTTGTTCGGATTGCTTCAGCAATTCGCCAAACTCATCAGTAACAAATGGCAGGCTTGCCACTGTTTGGTATTTCTCTGAATTGGGTTGCTTTATCTCTCCGATAGTAGATAGTATTACTTGTCCTGTATCTTGGCTATTGCCAAAATCCAACCAATATTTTGGCACATCTTGATAGTATCTGCGATAGCTTATTTCTTTAAGAATTTCAGCAACGCCAAACCTCGCCTGTACATTATCCACGCACGTAATAGTAATGATTGCCCTTGCGTCTTCGGGCAATCTGCCGAACTTATCTTTTTCAAATTTTACTGTTTTAGCTTTCCAATTTGTACCTGCCCAACGGTTGCAACGATTGATTAAAGCAACGGATTTGTATAATCCTGTTTCACTTTCTGCAAAACGCTGTCTGCCCAAATTGGCACTCGTGATAACATCATCATCCCAAAGGCGGACTTGCAACCCTGCGTGTCCTAATGCTATCAAACTTTCGTTTATTTCCATTAAGGCGGTCAATACTTTTGAGCCTGTACCACCTCCTCCGATAAGGTTTACCGAAATCGGATTGGTAGGATTGAGTAAATAGTTGTCCGTAAAATGAACTGCTGTTTTTGTCGTATTCATCACAATAGATTTTTAAGGGTTTTGTTATTCTTTTTTAATACTTCTTTCGGAAAGGGTTTATCTGTGCTGATAAGGTCTTTCCAAAGGGTTACAATGTTTTTTTTCGTTAAGTTTTCGCATAATGAATGACTGAAATAAGAATTGAAAAAATAATGTTCCCACGCCTGTATAAATTCCTCAACCGAAGCCGAATTTTTAATGTCAATACTCACAGTACCCATACATACATTGCCCTTTTCGTAGATATTGAAGAAAGGTGCATAATACAATGGCGTTTTCTCGGTGGGTCTTCTGTCGTTTGCTAAAGCAAATACCGTAAGACTGCTTTTATTGGCAAACCATAGCATTGGCGGTACTTGTGCCTTGCCGTTGGAAATACCTAAACTATCCACAAAATATATCTGCCTTTGCTGTGTTTTGGTGTACCATAGCACTGTACCTTTTTCGCTCGGATTAATATGCAGAATGTTGGTCGGCAAAATTCCCTTTGGCTTTAAAAAGGCTTTGCTATTTTCTTCATCGGTCTTTAGAGCCTTTGCCAATACATTGGCTTCTTTTACTGTCAATGGGTGAGCATTGATAGGCGTTCCGTTGCTATCCATATCAAAATACTCCACATACACATCGGTATTTGTGCCTATGGTTTCGTAAAAAACCAAAGCAGATTTCGGATGGTACAATGTGCCAAAATTTTCGGTGATGTCGTTTACGATGTTCATTTTTCTGTTGTTTTATAGTCGTCTAATATTGTGCAGAGGTCATCCAATAAGGCAAACAGGCGGTTCTCAAAATCGAGATTTGTTGTTGGTATTTCACTTACGTCAAATCGCTTGGAAATGGTTGGTTCTTCCATTGCTCCGTACTCGCTAAATTCATTGTTGATGGTATCGGAAAGGCTTCCGTATAACCAACCTTTGATATCTGCAATAAATGAAATGTACTTTTCCATTCCGATTATTTCATTCTCGTCATTATCATAAGGGTCTTTTTCGGGCAATGTTGCGTTTCTGAAAATATTTTCGCTTGGATATTCAGTATAAAGGGCAAACGCATTGCGAGCAATTTTCCAACATTCGCTATCGAACGTATCAACACTTTTAAATCGGTTCAAACGCTTTTCAAATACCTTTAGATTGATGTGGTTGAATAGCTTTTGTTCTATTTTATCGCCAATGTATTCGGCATTTCTCAACTCACGTTTGTTGGTTTCGGTTTCTGCCGTTTCCTCGTCCTGTTCCACCCAATCATTCATCGTTTCGTAAAGCCAATACAAATAACTTTCTTCCTGCCTGTAATAGGGAATTAGGACGATGTGGTACAGATAACTGCATACCGACAGTAAAAGTTGTGCGGTCTTTTTACGCTTCGGGTCTTTGAGCATTTTAAACAGTGGCTTAATGGGAATATAGTACAAAGTTGTACCTGTATTGTATCGTTCCTCACTCACAAAATAGGTTTTACCGCTATTCTGTATCAATTTGAAACCATCCCAATTGATATTGGTACGCTTCAATTTAGTTTCCATATCCCACATAGACAATGTTATATTGTAGGGAAACTCAAAATCTTGGGTTTGCATTGGCTCAATGCTGTAATGCTCGGCAAGTCGGGAAAGGGACTTGTAAAAATCCCTCTCCGTTTTCTGACAAGCCTGTACGGATTGTGCTGTTTTCAGTTTAGGCAGAAATGTACATTTTAGAATAGCATTGGCAACATTGCTATCGGTACGGATTTCTGTTTGTCTTTCTGCACTTTGTTGGCGTCCTTTGGTCTTTGCATCCAATTGGCGAACTCGCCCAACTGTCGGTGTAACTGCTGTTGTCGTTTCTGTTCGGGTATGCTGATAACTCCCGATATGATGTTGCGCTGCATAATTCATCGTTTTAAAATTTTGGTTTAACCTTTCGTACCCATTACGCTCTCAAATTTGTACTCGACTGCATCGTCTTTTATTTGTGGTGCTGATACTTTTGCGGTTGTCAAAATCGGGTACATATTGGCGTAAAAATTCATTACGGCTTCCACGCTCCAACGTGGTTCGGGGTCGGTCAGTCTGATGTCCTGTCCTTTATCTTTGAGTATGAAAACTCGCTCTAATTGCGTTGCTAATAACATAACTTTCTGATTCTGGGGTTAACACTTTTATTCTTCTTCGTCCGCTTCATCAATAGGATAATCGGCAGTAACTGCTTCCTCTGGCGATTCATGTGGTGCTTCTTCCGTTGCTCCGAAAAGGCTCGGTGTTGCAAACTTGTCGGACAATGATATTTTGCGTTTGCGTATCTCGTCCGCTTTTTCGGGAAACTCCGTTATATCGGGAACTTTTATCCACGCTTCACGGAATTTGCCCTCTTTTTCCAACTCGTCCGCCTTTGCCATTGCATCTTTAAACTTCTTGTCTTTGGCTTCTTTTTCTTTTTTCTCTTTTTCGGTTTTTGCTTTCTCGATTGCCGATTGTGCTTTGGCTTCATCAAGTTGCTTTTGAAATTTTTCCATATCCACCATTAAGCCCGATACCTTTTGTATCGGTGTTGTTATCTGCTCAAAAAATCCCTCGTCAAACTCTTGGGGTGTGGCGTTGAATGTCAATGGGGGAATACCGTTTTTGGCACTATCTCCGCATTGTTCGTTGTTAAGCAATACTGTTACAATTAGGTTGCTTTCTATTCCTTTTGAAATGTTCAGTTGCAATACTCCTGTAAAGTCTAACTGCTGTATCTGATTGAAAAAATTTGTGTTCATCGTTCTAAAATTTTAAAGTGTTGTTACTTGTTCTTTGATTGCTGTCAGTTTCTCATACATATCCCTCCAATAGGCTTTTTGCCTTTTGTCGAACTCCGAAAAACGTTTGTCTTCATGGTGGTATTCTTTGTAATCTGCTGTTATTCGGATAGCTTCGTCAAGGTCTGTTACTTCGATTTGGAAACCGTTTAAATCAATTATTTTCATAGTGTTGTAATTTTACGTTCCAAAAGAGTTTCCAATATCTCGTAATCGCTTTCGTATTCTTCGCCCTCAAAGTGATAGAGGTCTGTTTCTTCGTCCTGCTCGTAGGTTTCAAAATCATCACCGCCCAAAAATATATCGCTGAGTATGCCATCCCGATAAGTTGCTCTCCCGTAAACAAGGTTTCCCATTTCTTCATAGTCCTGTACAAAATCCACTTGGTAGTATTCTGATATCTTTTGAATAATTTCAATATTGGGCGACCATTTTGTTTCATATTGAAATTGCCCTTCATCGCCCTCGTTCCAATAGATATTGAAGAAATACCCACCGTTGGTATCTTCCATAAATTCGGGTAGCTGCCCTTCTTCGGTTTTTTCTTCCTTTTCCTTCATTGATTGGAAAAGTTCTTGTATTGCTGTGATTGCTTCGGGTTTCCCCTCGAATACAACCGTATTACTGCACCAATTTGCCATAACTTTTGTTTTTAGTAGGCTACCACCGATTAAAGCGGTAGCCTGTAGTTAGTTAATTAAGATTTAGGATTTCCGCACCGTCTAAAGCAAATTCGTTACACAAGTCAAATGCTTTCTGTGATTTGAGTTGGGCAGTACCACCCAATACAATGCTTTGTAATTTGGCTTCGTCATTCTTGTAATTTCTCACGTTCTGATAGTAGCCTGTAACAGCGTTGTATGCTCCGAACAAAGTGCCTTTTGTCGTGTCCATTTGCTGTGTATCGCTTATCATTGCGTATGCAAATGCGTCCTCAACGGTATTTTTGAATACGGTGGAAATTTCATCCATAGCACCTTTTTTCAGCAAATCAAAGGTTTCCTTATTCGGGCAAAGTGCCAATTGGATTAGCTTTTTAACCTCTTGGTCTGTTACCTTTACTTTTGCCCACTCATTAAAAATGCCCTCTAATTGGTTGCTAAATGTATTGGCAAGTCCCATAATCTTATGGGCATTCTCAACACGTTGTTTTGCTCCCGAAGTGTGTTTGATGCGGACAACATTAGTCATACTGCGTAATGAAGCGTTTAAGGTATTTTGACAAACAATTCTGATAGGCGTGAATGCGGCTGTGATACTTCCGCTACCATCGTGCGAAGTGGTTAGGAAAATGTACTTTTCCGTTACATCGTCGCCATTGCCTACACGGATATAATCGGGCAATTTGGCTGTGATAAATATGCGTTCTCCGTTGCCTAATGCTCCTGCGGTTTCGTACAGAATACCATCGCCACCACCTACAATAGCATCAAAGAAATTAAAGGCTTCACGGTTTTGTACAATGTGGTAATCCTTACCGACTACTCCCAACACTGCATTGTTATCGGTGCGTATGTTGGCAAAATAGTTAGGAACTTCTAATTCACTACTGCCTATCTCTATGCCGTTAGCTGTTTCGATAATGCCCGAACCTTTGGTAAATAGTGGGGATTTTACGACTTCGTAATCTAATCCTGCGTGTTTGATAGCTTCCTCGCTTGTCGGGTACTGTTCTACGATTTGCCCCAAGTTGTGCCACGCTTTTTGCTGAACGCTGAAAAATGAATAACGTCCTGTTCTCTCGTTGAAATTGATATTATGTGCCATAATGTTAAAAATTTGATGTTAAAAAATGATTGAATACTTGTTGTTAAAATGGGAGGTCGTCCTCTGCTTTATTGTTGTTTGTGTTTGTGGTAGCTTGTGCCGTTTCCGATTTTTTGCCACCGCCGTGCAATTTGATTTGTGAGGTATGGAAATTCAGTCCTGCTCTTGGTTCTCCATCATTACCTGTCCACGCTCTTGTGCTTACTCGTCCTGATAGTTCTACCAAAGTGCCTTTTGTGAGTAGCTTGGCTACATTCGGGGTTATCCAATAGGAGCAGTCGAAATAGGTTGTTTGCTCTATGCGTTCGCCCTGTTTGTTACGGTAGCTGTCGTTGGTCGCTACTGAAAAATTTACTACTTGTTTGTCCTGTGACGTTGTGCGTACTTCCGCATCTCTTGTCAGTCTTCCTGTAATGGTCATGATTTCTACTTTTTTGCGTTATTAATTTTGTTCTGATTTTTCCCTTGATTTATTCGGCAATGAGAGGAGGTGCTGAAGTTTCGTTTCACTCTTTTGCCATTTCCAATGCTGTATTTTTTCATTTATGACATTTTTTTTATTCGTCTAAAGAGCCGGAGTATGCTTTGTTTCGTTTCACGAGCATAAAAAGGTTAGTGTTTAGCAGGAACAAGGTTTTGTCAAGAAAATACGACCCGAATGGGTGGAGATTTTTTTGCAAACCAGGAAGGCACGACCTTGTTCCTGCGTTAAGAACACGGAAATACCTTTGCTCTTGAAATGGAACAAAAAAGCATATCGGTTCTTGAATAAAAAATCATGTGGAAGCACTTGAAAAAGGCATTGAGGAAATGGCCTTATGATTACAAAACCTGCAATTACATTTAGCAGAATTTATTTTAGTATCTCAAAGTATTGTGGCTTTGGAAGCCACGTAAACGGTACTGAAAATACTTGTTGAGGGATAAGATTGGATAGTTTTCAGTATGGTTTATTAAGTCATCCTACCAAAGCTCTTTTATTGCATGGGATGGATGCTGGAGGAATAAATGTGCTTTTGAGGATTAAGTATGGGCATAAAAAAAGCAGGATTTTTAAATCCTGCTTTTGAAAATGTGTTAATTTCTAAATTACTTCTAATTTTGAAAAATGTTCTCTAAAATGAACCATTAAGATTTCTACAAACCTTCCGATAATATAGCCTTTAGTTGCTTCATCAGGTGCTGGATTTTTAGACCAATAGGTGGTAACTATCTTAAGTCCGTTAGTATGATCTTTAGGTTGTAGCAAAACTTTCTCAGACCATTGGTCTGGAGTGTGATTATAAAGAACCTCTTTATCCTTATTTAATTTAATCTCCCAGGTTTTTAACTCACCTTTTCTAATTTTTGCATTGATAGCTTTGAATAAAGCATCATTATCTTTTGTGTGTATAATTATTTGCATACTATAAATTGATTTAAGTAGTTAATTACCTGACAAATAGAATACCACCATTTAAAAAACAACAAAAAGTCTTGCTTTTTTAGAATATAACGACAACCTGTCATGGTATAAACGCATCTTCCATCGCTTTGAACCTATGTGAGACCGAATCCATATCTTGACTAATTTTCTGACTTGTGATTTTAGCGTAAATCTGTGTAGTTGAAATGTTTTTATGTCCCATCATTTTGCTAAGACTTTCTAGAGGCACGCCCTCTGTTAAAAACATTGTTCCAAATGTGTGCCTTGCTGTATGGAAAGTAACTTTTTGTTCAGTAACAATCTCTAATTCCTGAACAAGTTTGTCTATATAGCTATTACAAATTTTATTAGTTGGAACAGGAAAAATAAAATCATTTCGGGTAGTACCTTTATATTTTTCAATAATACGTTTGGGTATTTCCATAAGCCTAACATTAGAGGCAACATCAGATTTTTGTCTTCGGCTTATAATCCAATCGTGACCATCAAAAAAGGATTGTATGTTAGTACTTTTAAGTTGTTTAATATCTATATAAGATAGTCCTGTAAAACAGCTGAATACAAAAAGATCCTTTACAATTTCATAATTTTGTTTTGAAGGATTGTGTAATAACAGGGATTCAACGTTTTCCTTAAGTAAATAGCTACGGTCATTTTCCTTCATCGATATTTCATAATCTTCAAAAGGATTTTTCCTGATAAGACCGTTTTTGACAGCTATTTCCGCAACACGATAGAGTGGCATCGTATATACCCAAACAGTATTGTGTGTGCACTTTTTGTCTATTCTAAGGAAGAAATCAAACTCTCTGATAAAATCACACGTCAATTCCCTGAACGCCATGTCATCACGATGATACCTGCTTTTAATAAATTCAGCAACATGGTTATAGACAATTTTGTACTTATAGTAGGTACTTTCGGAGCGTTCTCCTTGTACTACCATTTTTCCAAAATCATCATTATTCTTTTTAAATACTTTCAGCAAGGAATCTTCCATTACACCAACACCTAGAAATGCAAGTTTCAGCTTTTGTGCCGTTACAAAACCCTCGTGTTTCATCATATCTTCATAAAGGGTATCGATACGTGCCCGTATATTATCCAATTTTTGATTAATACCTAGTGCTTTTGCACTCTTGCCTTCAACTCTTCCGTACTTTAAATCCCAATTATTGAGGTTGATTTCTAACTTAGTTCCCAAAGTCTTAGGTGTCCCATCAATGGTAATGCGTGCCATAATAGGAGCATTACCATTCTTTTTCGGCTCGTTCTTTTTTAAGTAGAAAAGTAGCTTGAACGTGGATTTTTTTGTCTGTTCCATAACTCAAATGTTTAATGTTTAAAATTAAATTACATTGATTTACAAGGGAATATGAAAAATAGCGCAAAACACTGAAATATAATCAGTTATGCTGAAAGGTTACTTTATAAATCGGTAATGAATTAGTAACCTATCTTTGTATTTTTAAGACCAAAACCTATCAGACACCGAGTTCCAAACTAAGACTACTGTTTTATAAAGCATTGTATATAAACGGTTTTAACCGTTTTGCTTATTTTTGCTTTTTACTAATCTTTTTTATTAAAAAAAATAACTACAGAATAACATAAGTGTATCGTTATCTCCGCCTCCATTTTCTCTAAGATCAATAATCAGGGAGTTGGTATTGGCAACAAAGTTCATAGCCGCTGCCAATGTATTAGCACTCGATTTAAGGGAAGCAAAGCCTTTATAATTAATATACCCAATATTCCCTTCCAATCTACGCACTGTTTCAAAACCGAAATTTTCAAAACTATTATGAAGATCTATTAATTTCTCTTTTTCTTTTTCATCCTCTAGTTTTTCAGGGTTATAGTTGTCAAGATATTTAAAGAAAAAATGTTCATCTTTAATCTCTGTTCTTAACTTCTGTGTGACAAGTGCTGCAAAATCTTTTTTATTCAGATTATTGAATGTCCCTTTTTTAAGTTCAGTCTGAAATAACGATTCTACTTTTTTATAAGTATCTTTATCAACATAGTATTTCTTTACTTTTTCTGTAATATCAGAAAGTGCTGTTGTTTTGTCATCTTGTTGCGAATATGCAAAGAGAGCATGGAATAGTGCAATTCCGGTCAGTAATTTTTTCATGAGAAATCTGTATTTATTTTTTTGTAATTTGAACTTCTGTTTTCATAGAACCTCTTGTTAAAGCAACAGCGTTTACCTTCCCATTGCTAAAATCAAATTTTAGTACATTTGGATAATCTACGATTTTGAAGGTTCCGTTTTTCAGATACAGTAATTCATTCTCATTTTTTCCTTTAAGGAAATCCAAAAGCATAGATTCTACATAAAGACGATTGTTCTTTTCTACTATTTTGGTTTCCATACCTTGTCCATATAAGAAGTCGTTATAAGTCCCTACTAGCTTTTCTTTTAAATCTGCTGGTATTGGCTGAATGTCTTCTTGAGTTGCCTTATCCCAATTCATCAATGTAAGAACCTTTACTCTTGTATTATTCATCACAGGAAAACGATTTGGTTTTTCACCATTGGCAAGATATACCATCCCATTACCATCTGTCATAGAAGCTAAAACATTCCCTCCAACTCCAGTATTAGACCCGTTACATGAGAACCAATCATAATTGTTATACCCAAAAGACTTTTGCCATCCATAGCTCCATCCGCCCACAGCATTTTTCAAAGTAGTTACTTCAGTTATTTTTTTAGCTACATTATGAGAAATCACTTTGTTGTTTTTATTTCGCAAGGCATTTTGGATCTCGATAGAAAGTTTAGCCAAATCAGTTGGTGTGGACCACATTCCGGAAGCCCCTACCTGTGGTGTTATTGGTAATCCTGTTCTAATCACTTTTCCGTCTTTGTCATGAACCAGAGCTGTATTTGATGGAAAACCTTTTTCATTCGGCTGTATCATTGTAGTATTCTTCATGCCAAGGGGAGAAAAAATATATTCCTGTGCCAGTTCTGCAATAGATTTATTCAGAGTATCTTCTAATGCCATCTGCACAATTACATATCCGCCACCACTGTATTCAAAGTTGGTTCCCGGTGTGAACAGGAATTCAATTTCCTTATCATATCTTGGGATCTGTCCTAGAAGGCTTTGTTTTATAGTTGGAATTGTTTCTCCTTCGTAATGGTCTTCAAAACCTCCCTGACTTGTACCAGCCGTATGATTAAAAAACTGTTTCCAGGTTGGGCTATTGTTTTCAGTAAACTTACTTTTTGGTAAATGCCAACGTTTTAAATACTTATCTATTGGCTCATTCAGATTAATTAATCCTTTTTCTTCGAGGATATGACAAAGAAGTGCTGTTATTGGTTTTGAAATAGATGCAGTGGAAAAGGCTGTATTTTCATCTATATTTTCTTTAGAACCCATTGATTTTACGCCCCATTGATCTGAGTACACAATCTTATAATTTTCAAAAACAACAAAGCTAAATCCAGGAAGCTTATTCTTTTCTAATTGTTTTTCAATATGCAAACTATCTTTAAGAAAACTATATTCTCTTTTTGAGGTTACTGCATTATTTCTTGTATGACAACTCAGGATGATGAGAGTAGCAAGTAGTAAATAAAAGGTATTTTTCATGGTATTATATTATTTTAGGGTAAAAGTTTTTTTCTTTGGCTAAGTATTTTTTATTTATTTCAGGACCGTATCATAAATTTTATTCAATAGATCCTGTCTCATTTTTGAATTTCTATAGTCAAGAAGTATGATAATTCCCCATTTTTTATTCCTGTTGTAGCAAATGATGGAAGACTGTCCCATAGAATCTCCGGATTTCATATAAATGGTGTTTTTATCATCAGTTACGATATTCAATCCTAATCCCATTTCTCTTTTTTCATCTTTATACACAATTTTTTCTGTGATGATCGCCGCCTTGCCTATTGTAGTTTCTTTATTCAGAACTGCTTTTAAAAAAGTAACCATATCGGATGCATTGGATTTTACCAATCCTGCAGATGCTGTAATATTCCATTTGAAGAACTCCTGAATACCACCATTTGGATTGTGGGCAGTCGTTATGTTTTTTACATTAAAGTCTGTCGTTAATGTATGAGTAAGGTGCAATGGTTTTATCATTTTAGCTCTGATAATTTCATCATAGCTTTTCCCATACACTTTCTCTAATATTTGTCCCAGTAAAGTATATCCAATCGTAGAATATCTGTATTTACCATAATCTTTCAGTTCACTGCAGTTATTAATTATAGAAGTTAATGTACTTTGTGTCACATTGCTTACGGGCTGTTGTGGGTCCAACTCTATCAATTTGGCAAAGTCTATATCCGGCAAACCAGACTGATGTGATGCCAGATCTGAAATCTTAATTTTGTTTCTAAGATTTTGCTGCAATACATATTCTTTGGGAAGAAATCCGTCTATATAATCATCTAACTTAAGTTTATGTTCCAAAACTGCCTGAGCAATTAAATTAGAAGTCAGAATTTTGGTAATGGATGCAATTTCGAATATGGAGTTTTTATCAATTTTCACTTGACTTTCTGCATTCAAATTGCCATAAGCCGTATAATATTCTTCATTGTTATTAATAAAGCCAACACTAATTCCTACCTCAGGATTTTTTTTATAATTATCGCTGATGATAGAATCAATTTTTTTAGTAATATTTTGCCCAAAAGAAAAGCTGCTCATGAATAACAGTGCTGCTAAAATTTTTGATGAAGTTTTCATTGTATCGTTTTTTTTGTGTTAAAAAATTATTTCGATACAAAGATGTGCGAGAAAACAGAAATAGGCGACCGAATAAAAGTATTCAATCTCTTTTGTTCAAAAAAATAAGTACGAATAGTTACAAGAAAGAGTACGAATAATTACAAACTACTGATTTTTAAATTTTTACGATAATCAGTTGGCGTACTGCCAGTATGTTTTTTAAAGGCTGTATTAAAAGAAGATTTTGAATTAAAACCCACTTCATATAGAATTTCAAGAATAGTTACCTTGCTTTTTGTAGTATCTTTTAAAATATCCTTAGCATTTTCTATACGGTATGTATTTACAAAATCGTAGAAATGCTGCCCTATCTGATGATTGATTAAAAGAGACAAATCCCGAACCGGAATTTCAATATCGCGGGAAACATCCTGAATGGTAAGTGAAGAGTTGAGAAAGGGTTTTTTCTCCGCCATATATTTTTTTAGCTTCAAAAGATCTTCATTATATTCTCGTTCATCTGTTACTGACTGCCCTTTGTTTTTTTCTTCGGAAACAAGCTCAGAAACAAGCTTTAGTTTGGAATCTATATTTCTGAAAAGCTCAGGGTTATCCAATACTTTAAACAGATACCAACAGAAAATAAAAAGAGACGATACTAAAAGTCCAATTTTAATACCCTCAGAAATGTGCGGATAATCAGAAAATTTAAGAATATTTTTTAAAAGAGCTACCATGTATATAACAGTCAGTACAATCGTAAACTGAAATAGCCAATTATAGGAAGCAATATTTTTTCCTGCATAATTTTCAAGATAAAGTTTCTTTGATTTCCTCAGCACTCGAAATACAGCAATAATGTATATAATAATCTGAATATGTATTAAAATATGATTGAATTGAAACTCTATCATACTTTGGCGATTCTGAATAAAACTTATTTTCGATGCAGTATCTACGCCATAAAAACGTGGCAGTAAAGCCAAATTAGCAATTATAAATGGGAGTAGATGGAGTAAATATACTGGCTTAAGTTTAAAATCAGAGTAACAAACTGATATGATATAGAGGTAGAAAACCGGTATTTGGAGGAAAGCAAAAGAGGCTCTAAACATCCCCAGGTTGGAGGGACCATCAACCATCATGTTGAACAAAGGTTCACTGATGTCTATTGCATTTACTATCAGAAAAGCTGCAAATAAACAATTACTGATCTTGTACCTTGTTTTTACTGTAACCAGAAATAAAGCAAGAAGCAATGAAATAAGTAAAGAAATTATAGATACAATGATTAACAAATTAACTTTATCCATTTCTTATTTTTCTTGGTTTATGATTATTTTATTTTTAAAGTTCCATTGGACTTTTATTAATATTTTCATATTTAAAATCCAACATGTGCAAATATAAAAATTACATTCACGTTTTTTGATTTTTTTAATACAAAGTATATTCACATCAATAATCTGTTGGCTATTACTTATGGCAACAACCTGATATTGAGCAGGAACTTTAAAACAAAATATTTTTATAATCTTATAATCAACACTATAATTACATAAAAAATCCCTCAATATGAGGGATTTTTTTCATTATTTAAGATCTACAATCTAATGTATTGTGATGAAAATAGCATTGTGGGACTCGATTATCGGGGCAATAAGCAACATTCATTCCTTTAGGGCATTCATTGATCCCTCCATTAATGCTTTTTAATTTCTCTTTTGAGATCTTCTTTAAATTTTTCATGGTTATTAGTTTTTGTTACACTACAAATATAGAAACTATTCTACAATTGTAGAGTTTTTTTTCAAAAAAAAATTTACCTATTAAAAAATCCCTCGAATAGAGGGATCATTTTTATAAGTCTGGACAAGCCATTTGATTATCATGTGGTATACATACTTTATCATCGCCCCATGGCATAGGGCAATCACGAAAGCCTGGAGGGCATCCTCTTCCTCCATTGATGCTTTTTAATCTCTCCTTAGAAATTCTCTTTAAATTTTTCATGGTTTTAAATTTAGTTTTGTTGTCTGCCAAATATAACAAATATTCTCCAAAAAGGGATTTAACATAAAATAATAATCATAAATATCAATTATTATTAAATGATAATAGCTTTTTCAATCCGCATCTATTAAATATTTCAAAACCTTTAAAATAATTCTATTTCACTGCTTTTTCATAACAATTAAATATCCCTTTACGAAAACGGACTGTCCCTACAAGTTCATATCCTTTTTTAGTATAAACAATATTAGCTGTATCATTCAAAGAAAAAGCATCAAACCTGATCGATTGATACTGATTTTGGATTGCAAACTCCTCAGCAAAGCGAATCATTTTACTAGATATTCCTTTTCCTTGCGCCGTAGGTTTTACATATAAACGATGGAGCACAATAAATGGTGGGGATGTTTTCCAATTCAAATCATTGTATTCCTCATCACACAATTCATTGAGTGCCATATAAGCCAATACTTTCCCATCTTCTTCATACACAAACCCTTCTCCTTTTTCGGTATCTTCTGTAAGAACCTTTATATTAGGATATTCCTGATCCCACTGATCAATTCCCTGATTCAACATGTCTGTTTTTACTTCTTCAAGTACCTGAGCCGCCTGAAGTACATCATCATGAACAGCCTTTCTAATCATTGCCATTGTTTAATAGTTTTGTTATATAATACAGTTATTTACTTTGAGTTTTTAAGTTGTAAAGCTCTTTGATAGAATGATTGATTCATAATCTTCTCTTCTGTTTCATTAATCGCTTCCAGAAGATTATTCTGATTGTTGACGAGATCTCCCAGAACCTGATACATCAGTTCCCAAACCGGTTTCATTTTTTCTATAAGTTCCTTACCTTTAGGAGTAAGCTGAAACATTCGTTTGCGCTCATCTTGTTTATCTTTTTTCCATTCTACCAATTCCAGTTTTTCCAATTCTTTGAGTAAAGTGATCGTTGAAGGATGGGTATACCCTATTTCATTGGCAATTTCCACTACGCTTACCAATTCTTTTTTATAAATGGTAAAAATGACGGGAAACCATTTAAGCTCAAAATCAATTCCAAAAGCTTTATAGATCATGGCACCATCTTTTCTCAGCTGTTCACTGAGACGGTGCATTCTTGTAGATATAGCAAGGATTCCTGCTTCGTTGATTACATTCATATTCAGTCAATATGTAGGTGGTAAAAAATATCATCAGCACTCATTAATGGAAAAAGTGCTGGAAGGTTCTCTTTTTTGATTTTTATAAAATTATTTCTTTCATAAAAACGTTGTGCAGCCTTTAAAACGCTTACTGTTCCCAAATACAGATCATCAATTCTCTTTTCCCGGCAGAAAGAGATTAATATTTCAAGCAGGATCTGGGCAATATTCAATTCTTTTCCTCTGAATTCTTTTTTTACAAACATTTTTCTGACCGCCCCTGCCTTTTCATCAAACTTTACTAAAGCAATAGATCCTACCAGTTCTCCATCAATAAAAGCTCCCCAAAAATTACCTCCGGCTTCATGATAAAAGCTTTCAATCTGCAACAGATCCGGCTGGTCTTCTATGGTAATAGGAACATTAAATTCCTTTTGTTGAATAGTCAGAATCAGATCAATTGCCTGTGCTGAATGTGAGTTGTCTAAAGATTGAATTTGTAGTTTCATCGTTTTTAATTTTTAAACATTTCATTTATTAAAGTATAAGACTACGTAGTTAAATACATATATACAAATTATCAATTCTTTTTTTTGAATTTTAACAGAAATTAAAAAGATGATTCCAAATAAAAAAACCGCGCATCATTACTGATACACGGTTTTATTTTTATTCTAAAATACGGTTACTTCCAGCCTCCGCCTAAAGCCTGATAAAGCTCAACGGCAGCTTTCATTTTACTGTATTGTGCATTGGAAATATTAAGTTCTGCATTCAATGAATTCACACTTGCATTCAATACTTCAAGATAGTTTGCCATCCCATAGTTTACCAATTCCTGAGAATAGTCAACTGATTTTTTGTAGGCATCCAGCTCTTTTTGTTTTAATTCAATAAATGAATCCTGAACGGAGAAAACTCTGATGGCATCAGAAACTTCTTTTCCTGCTGTAAGAACAGTTTTTCTAAAGTTTAAATAAGCTGTTTCCTGATTGGCAAGACTTACATCGTAGTTCGTCTTGATTGTTCTTTTGTTTAAAATAGGTTGTGCCAATCCTGCCACTACGTTCGCAAATAATGAATTTACGCTGAATAAATGATCAATATCCACAGACTGAAGTCCTCCTGTTCCGGTAAGCTTCAAAGTAGGATAAAACTGAGCTTTTGCTGCATTGGTTAATTCAAAAGCATTCATAAGGTTGTATTCAGCTCTCATTACGTCCGGACGGTTGGCAAGTAATTGAGTAGGATAACCTAATCTAAGATCAATCGGAAGTTTCTGTCCTCCTAACGTAGATCTTTCGATGGTGTGTGATGATTCCCCCATCAAAAGGCTCATTGTATTTTCAAGCAATTGAATCTGGGTATCAATATCAATCAATAAAGATTTTGCATTGAAAACAAGGGCTTCACTTTGTTGTACCGCAACTTCGGTTAGAGTTCCTGAAGCTTTTAATGCTTTTGTGGTTTCTAAGTTTTTTTCACGTACGGCAATAGTTTCTGTAATGATCTTTTTCTGAGCATCAAATGTCAGCAATTGATAATAAGCAGAAGCGATGGATGCAACAAGACTGCTTTTTACCGCTTTATGAGCTGCAACAGTTCCAAGATAAGTAGCAAGCTGTGCTTTTTCCTGAGCTCTTAATTTACCCCAGATATCAGCTTCCCAGGTAATACTTCCTGTAATGTCAAACTGATTCACATATCGTCTTTCTCCAATGATCTGACCAAACTGAGTATTGATAGACTGGGTTTGGAAAGTATAGTTAGGACCGATGGAAAGTGTCGGCTGATAGGCTGCTTTACTTTGTTTCAGATAAGCTTCTGCAGAATTAATGCTTTCTAATGCGATTCTGATATCAAGGTTGTTTTCCAAAGCCTTAGAAATATGCCCCTGAAGTATTGGATCTGTGAAGATCTCTTTCCAGGAAACATTTGCAATAGTAGCACTGTCTGAAGGAAGCATATCGGTACGGAAAAGCTTTTCGTCAACAACGTTCTTTGGTCTTTCATATTCTTTTCTTGCCATACAAGATGTAATGGCTCCCAATATGATTGCTGAGAAAGTTATTCCTTTTATGATGTTTAATAAACTCTTCATTGTTTAAAATTAGAAGTTAGAAATTTGAGGTTGGAAGCTGAACAACAAATGATCACCCAACTTCCATTCCTCGAATTTTTAATTTTTACTCGGCTAAATTGATTTCTTCTTTTTTAATAGGCTTGATCTTTTCCTGTATGGTTTCAAAAATCACATACAATACCGGAATTACAAAAAGTCCTAAGATGGTTCCTATCAATAATCCAATAGCGGCACCGGTTGCAATTGATCTGTTACCTACCGCTCCAATTCCACTGGCAAGTACCAATGGTAATAGACCGAAGATAAAGGCAAATGATGTCATCAGGATAGGTCTCACCCTTGCTTTAGCAGCATTGATAGCGGACATTACAATCGTTTCACCATGATGCCTTCTCTGAACAGCAAATTCTACAATAAGAATCGCATTTTTCGCCAATAGTCCTACCAACATGATCAGAGCAATCTGGAAATAAATATTATTTTCCAAGCCCATCACTTTTTGTCCTAAGTAAGCTCCCATTACCCCTAAAGGAAGGGAAATTACAACAACTAATGGCAGGATATAACTTTCATACTGTGCGGAAAGAATAAAGTATACAAAGATCAAACTTAATGCAAAGATCAAAAGCGTCTGAGATCCTGAATTTAATTCTTCTCTTGTTAACCCGGTAAATTCTACTGCATAGTTTTGATTCAGCGTTTCACTCGCTACCTGCTGTACAGCGGTAATGGCATCCCCGGAACTGTATCCTTCAGAGTTTGCTCCTGTTACTTTCACAGAGGTAAACAAGTTATAACGGCTTACAGATTGTGGTCCGTATGCTTTTGTCAATGTTACAAACTGTGAAATCGGTGACATGATACCCGAACCTGTTCTTATGTAAAGTTCGTTTAGGTTTTCAATATTTTTTCTGTTCTCAGGAAGAGCCTGAACCATAACCCTGAACTGTTTACCGTACTTGGTAAAGTCGGCAGTATAAATACCACCAATATACCCTTGCATAGTAGCTAAAATATCATTTACAGAAACCCCAAGCTGTTTAGCTAACGGCACATTAATTTCCATCTGATACTGAGGATATCTTGTATTGAATGATGTTTGTGCAAATTGAATTTCCGGTCTCTGCATCAGCTTACCGATAAATTCATTTGTTTTATTATCCAGATCAGCATAGTCTCCACCTGATTTGTCCAGCAATACCATTTCAAAACCTGCACTACTACCAAAACCTGGTACACTTGGAGGCTGGAAGAATACTACTTTTGCATCCGGAACAGCTCCTACAATTCCAAATAATTTCTTTGTAATATCTTCAGAAGTTTGTCCACTTGCTTTTCTTTCTTCAAACGGTTTCAGTTTAACGAAAGCAAGACCGTTGTTACTACCATTTCCGGATAAGAAACCTCTACCTGTAGAAATAGTAACATTTTGTACTCCCGGAACTTTCATAGCTTTAGCCTGAAGAGTTTTCAAAGCATTATAGGTTCTTTCCATAGAAGCACCTGGAGGAAGCTGAACATCTGTAAAGATAATCCCTCTATCTTCTGTAGGTACAAAACCTTTCTTCATACTGCTGCTTGCCCAGAATAAAATACCTCCGGTAACTGCAAAAATAATCAACGTTACCCATTTATGTCTTAAAAGAAAAACAAATCCTCTTCCGTAACGTTCAGTAGTTGTTTTAAAAGCAATATTGAACTTATAGAAAAACTTCTGTAGAATGTTTAAGTTCTGGTATTCTGCATGATGCTCTGCGTGAGGTTTTAAGAATAATGAACATAAAACCGGGCTCAACGTTAATGCATTAATCGCAGAAATAATGATGGCAATGATCAATGTAATACCAAACTGTTGGTAGAATACCCCTGTAGGACCTGTAATGAAGGTTACTGGGATAAATACAGCCGCCATTACCAAAGTAATAGAAATAATAGCCCCTGTAATCTCATCCATCGCTTCTACCGTTGCTTTTTTCGCATCAGAAATACCATGCTCCATCTTCGCATGGACTGCTTCGACAACTACAATGGCGTCATCCACCACAATACCAATGGCAAGTACTAATGCAAATAGCGTTAAGAGGTTCAATGAATATCCGAAGAGATTCAGGAAGAAGAAGGCTCCTACAATAGATACCGGAACTGCGATAGCTGGAATAAGAGTAGATCTGAAATCCTGAAGGAAAATATATACTACAATAAATACCAGAATAAAGGCTTCAATCAGGGTATGTACTACCTTTTCAATAGATGCCTCAAGGAATTCATTGGTATCAAAGTTAAAAGTATACTTGATTCCCTGTGGAAAAGTACCCTCTGCTGATTTCAGATAAGTTTTGATATTTTTAATAATCTCCTGTGCGTTGGATCCCGGAGTCTGGAAGATCCCCATACTGATGGAAGGGCTATTTCCGTTTTCCCCGATACCTGTGTAAGACTGACCGGCAAGTTCTACTTTGGCAACATCTTTCAGCATCAGGTTTTGTCCGTTTGCCAGAGCTTTGATGATAATATTATCGTACTGCTCTTTATCGTTAAATTTACCTACATATTTGATAATATATTCAAAAGAACTACCACTGTTTTGTCCGATAGAACCAGCTGCAGCTTCTCTACTTTGCTCATTAATAGCATTGGTAACGTCAGTAGGAGTTACACTGTAGGCAGCCATTTTGGCAGGATCTAGCCAGATTCTCATGGAATAGTTTTTACCTCCGAAAACGTTGGCATCCCCTACACCATTTACCCTTTTAAGGTTTGGAATAATGTTGATATTCAAAAAGTTCTGAAGGTATACATCATCAAGATCTTTATTTTCAGAATAGAAAGACATATACATCAGGGCACTGGTCTGCTGCTTCTGGGTTACAACCCCTGAACGCGTTACTTCAGAAGGCAGAAGAGGTGTTGCTCTTGCTACACGGTTCTGTACGTTTACCGCAGCAATATCCGGGTCTATTCCTTGTTTGAAGAAAACCTGAATCTGAGCAGATCCGTCGTTTCCGGCACTGGAAGTAATATAATCCATACCTTCCACCCCGTTGATCTGTTCTTCCAAAGGTACTACTACACTCTTCATCACCGTTTCAGCATTGGCTCCCGTATAGTTTGCGGAAACACTCACTGTAGGCGGTGCAATATCCGGATACTGTGTAACCGGTAACGAGATCAGCCCTAACACACCGAGAATCACAATCAAAATTGAGATTACGGTAGATAAAACCGGTCTGTTAATAAAGTTTTTTATCATTAGAATTTCGGTTTTATAGATTGAACAAGACTATCCATTTTAATTGGCTTCGGTTTTACTGCTGTTCCAGGTTTAAGACCTCCGATACCAGCTGCAATTACTGTTTCCCCTTTATTAACTCCTGATTTGATAAGAGCCATATTGTCAATTCTGTCAATAACATTTACAACAACATTTCTCGCAGTATCTCCTTTTTCCACTTTGTATACGTAAACAATACCTTGCTGTTCGTAAGTAGCACTTTCCGGAACTACCAATACATTGTCATAATGCTGAGGGAATCTGATGGTTCCACTGTTACCATTACTTAATAATTTTTGAGCATTAGGGAATGCTACTCTGAACTGAATAGTTCCCGTTGTAGGATCAATCTGACCTGTAATCGCTTCAATTCTTCCTTTTTCAGGATAAAGGCTTCCGTTGGCTAACTGAAGCTCTACCATTGGTAAGTTTTTGATTTTCTCAGGCATAGAAGCTCCCGGAGCTTTTTCAAGGAAATTGAAATATTCTTTTTCATTCATGGCAAAGTAGGCAAAGATCTCAGAAGTATCCGAAATCGTTGTCAGTGGTGTCTGATCAGACGGTCCCACCAAACTTCCTACCTTTAATGGAAGTCTTCCAATCACCCCAGAAATAGGAGCACGAATGATAGAATACTCAATATTCGCTTCTACTCCTTTATAATTGGCTTCAGCTTGTCTTTTTGCAGCATGTGCCTGTTGTAATTGAGCCTGAGCCTGAGCTAACTGAGCTTGAGCAGACTGTAACTGTACGTTACTGATAATGTTTTTCTGAACCAGGGGTTTCAGTTTATTTACTTCTACCTGGGCAGCATTTACTGATGCCTGTGCAGCGGCAATACTGGATTCAGCAGCTCCGATTCCGGCTTTGGAAGCGGCAGCATTTTCAGTAAGGATATTGGTTTCCAATCGGAACAATGGCTGTCCCTTGGTAACATATTGTCCTTCATCTACCAACAGCTGGGTGATATATCCCTGTATTTTAGCACGTACATCATTGTTTACCCTACCTTGAATGGTAGCCGGAAAAGTCTGATAACCTACTATATTTTTTGACTCCACAGAAACAACAGGATATGGCTTGGCACCATCCTGTTTCGGAGCTTCTTTTTTGCAGGCTGTGAGTGAGAGCCCTGCAATCGAAAGTATAACTAGCTTATTATTCATTTTATAGTTTATTAAGAGATTCCTGAATATTTTCTATGTTTTTATTTAAAAGAGCTTTGTAAACTTCTATTCTTTCATTGTATCCATCGTCTTTACTTTTTTTAAAATTGTTTAAATCATCTAATAATTTTAATTCGTCCTTCATTTTCTGGACAATCTTCTCAAATCGAATTTTCTTGTATTCATCATTGATGAAAAAATACCGTTTCCGCTCATCCATTTTGTTGTGATCTACGATAAGCTGTGCATTGAGCAATAATGAAATACTTGTGGAAACAGAACTTTTGCTCGCAGAGAGCACTTCAACAAACTCATCAAAAGTAATTCCTACTTTCTCATAATCAAAAAGAAGGTAGGAATAGATTTTTGAGGCTAATGGAGGTAAGCTGAACACGGTGCCATAGAATTTTACGGCATCTTGAAAAATTTTTTCATCAATTTCTATACTTTGGTGCATAATATAAAAATTTAAACAAATGTAAAAATTAGTTCAGAACCAAACGAACAAAGCTGATAGACATTATAAATACACGGCGTTTTAAAAATTCAATGAAAGTTGATTTAACTTTTTGCCTAAATAATAATCTTCTCAAAAGCCTTTCTCATTCCGTCTTTCAAAAGAACTTCTCCACAATAGGAATATCCTTTCCCTTCTAGAATCTTCAGCATAGCGATATTGTCGTGGTTGGTATCTACCTTTACACTCTGAATTCCATGCGATTTAGTGAAGTCTTCAATGTGATCAAATAGTTTTTTCACCATTCCCTGTCCGGCAAATTTTTCATCTATAGCGACTCTGTGAACAACTACAAACTCACCATTACTCAACCATGCGCCTTCAATTTTACTGTAAGCCGGTTCATCGTTAAGAATCAAAGCTGCATACACGGCAATATCCCCGTCTACTGTAAGCACATATCCGAAACCTTTAGCAATATCGCTTTCTACCGTATCAAGATTAGGATAACCATTCTGCCATTGTGTACTTCCATCTTGTCTTCTTCTTTCAATGGATTGCTGGATGATTGCCCAAATAATGTCTCTGTCTTCAATTTCCGATTTTCTTAATTTGATTTCTGGATTCATGTTGTTGATTTTGATTAAAAAACATAAAGTTAAAAAGCTAAAATTCTGAACTGTTTCTCTTTGATTATCCGAACTGAAGTCCGTTTTTGTCAAATTTAAATCTGACCAATACAAACTTCTGGTTCTGATATAGAATAATAGTTCTTCAATTCATCTTTTAAATATTTATTTTTTTAATATTTTAATAATTAATTTAATTAAAAAACCGAAAACTAATTAAAATTAATTTTCGGTTCGAAGTAGTAAAATTTAAAATTATGAAATTGTTTTATTAATTTTCATTTTGTTGAAGATATGCATCAATAATTTCAAATGCTTTCTTCTCATCTTCCAAATCCACCATTACCTTTAGCGATGTCGCAGTAGGTGTAGTTGTAAATGTCAGATAGTTATTTTCAACGGTATTTGTAATTTGTGCATCATCCAATTTAGACTTAACCAACTGAATTTCTGAAGGGTTATCACTTTCATATACTGATACTCTCGTACTTCTTTCCATATTCTAATTGTTTGAGTATCTAAATTTACAATGTTTTTTTGAAAATTACAAATCTTTGGTTTTAAATTTTATTAATATTATTTTCGATCTTATCTAATGCCAGCTGAATTTCTTCTCTGGTAACGTTCAGGTGTGGTCTGAAACGTAAAGACTGATCTCCACATGGAAGAATGATCAACCCATCATTGAATAATTCTGTCATCATCTTATTTCTATCTGTACCTGATGGCAGGTCCACAGCACACATCAATCCTCTACCTCTTGCATTTGAAAGTTTCTCAGGATATTTTTCAGCAAGTGCCTTTAAACTTTCTAATAAGAAATCTCCCACTACTCTTGCATTTTCAACAAGGTTTTCTTTTTCGATTACTTCCATTACCAATTGGAAACGAAGCATATCGATAAAGTTTCCTCCGAATGTAGAATTGATTCTTGAGCTTTCTCTGAAAACGTTGTTCGGAACTTCGTCAAATTTCTCTTTATTGGCTAATACACCGCAAACCTGTGCTTTTTTACCGAAAGAAATAATATCCGGTTTAGCTGTAAAGTGTTGGAACGCCCACATTTTTCCAGTAATAGCGATCCCGGTCTGAACTTCGTCAAAAATTAGTAAGATTTCATTGTCGTCACAGATTTTTCTTAATCCTAATAGGAATTCATCTCTGAAATGGTTGTCACCACCTTCTGCCTGAATAGGTTCAATGATGATACAAGCTACTTTATCAGGGTTCATTAAGATTGCTTCTTCAATCTGTACTAAAGCTAATTGCTCGTTTTTGATTGTTTCTGCAAGATTCTCTTCTGTAATCGGGAATGATAATTTCGGATTTAAAATTCTTGGCCATTTGAACATTGGGAAATATTGGTATTTCCTAGGGTCTGAAGTGTTTGTTAAACTTAAAGTATAACCGCTTCTTCCGTGGAAAGCCTGTTTGAAGTGAATACAGATTCCTGCTTCTGTCTCAATTCCTTTTTCAAAATTCTTGCGAGTTTTCCAGTCGAAGCAAGCTTTCATAGCATTTTCAACCCCTAAAGTTCCGCCTTCGATAAAGAAAGCATACTGTAATTCTTCAGGAATAACTACTCTTTCGAATACTTCTAAAAACTGAGCATATTCTTCTGAATAAACGTCAGCAAGCGTTGGCTTATTAACAGCCATTCTTCCCAACCATTCTGATCTTTCTAGAAGATACGGGTGGTTGTACCCGATGGAAGCTGATGCAAACATAGAGAACATATCCAGGTACTCTCTGTCTGTAAGTTTATCATAAAGCCATGATCCGTGAGATTTTTCAATATCCATCACGAAATCGAAACCGTCTGCTAACACGTGTTTTCCAACTGTTTCTTTTACTTTATTTGCTTGTATATCTAATGTGTGTTCCATAATAAATTGTTGTGTGATTTAATAAGTGAATGATTAAACGATCAAAAGCTGAGCATTCAATCATTCAGGTTATTAAGTTTTGTAGTTTTTTCAGTGCTTTAAGTAAAGCTTTTATAAATCAAATTTAATCCCTTGTGCTAAAGGAAGTTGTGCGGTGTAATTTATAGTATTGGTTTGTCTTCTCATATAATACTTCCAAGCATCTGATCCAGATTCTCTTCCGCCTCCGGTTTCTTTTTCACCTCCGAAAGCTCCTCCGATCTCAGCACCTGAAGTACCTATGTTTACGTTGGCAATACCACAATCTGAACCTGCATGAGAAAGGAATAATTCAGCTTCTCTTAGGTTTTGGGTCATGATTGCTGAAGAAAGTCCTTGAGGAACATCATTCTGAATAGCGATGGCTTCCTCCAACGTTTTGTATTTGATTAAATATAAGATAGGTGCAAATGTTTCATGCTGAACGATCTCATAAGAGTTCTTTACTTCTGCAACGCATGGTTTAACATAGCATCCTGATTCGTATTCTTTTCCAGTTAAAACTCCACCTTCAACAACGAATTTTCCACCTTCTTTTTTACATTTTTTGATAGATTCTTCATATTGGTTTACAGCATCTACATCGATAAGTGGTCCTACGTGGTTGGTTTCATCCAAAGGATTTCCGATCTTTAATTGTCCGTAAGCTTTTACTAATCTTGACTTCACTTCATCATAAACATCTTCGTGAATGATCAATCTTCTTGTAGAAGTACATCTTTGTCCTGCAGTTCCTACCGCTCCGAAAACAGCTCCGATGATAGACATATTAAGATCTGCCTCTTTTGTAATGATGATTGCGTTGTTTCCTCCTAATTCAAGGATTGATTTTCCGAATCTTTCTGCTACTTTAGAAGAAACCATTCTTCCTACTCTTGTAGAACCTGTGAAAGATACCAATGCTACTCTCTTATCATCTACTAGTTTTTGTCCGATCTCGTGATCTGCAACCAATACACTTGAAATTCCTTCTGAAAGGTTATTTTCTTTCAAAACTTCATTCATAATATTCTGACATGCAATCGCACAAAGCGGAGTTTTCTCTGATGGCTTCCAAATGGTAACGTTACCACAGATCCAAGCTAAAGCTGTATTCCAAGACCATACTGCTACCGGGAAGTTGAACGCTGTAATAATACCTACCACTCCAAGCGGGTGATACTGTTCGTACATTCTGTGACCAGGTCTTTCCGAGTGCATTGTATATCCCTGAAGTTGTCTGGAAAGTCCAACTGCAAAATCGCAGATATCGATCATTTCCTGAACTTCTCCAAGACCTTCCTGTAATGATTTACCCATTTCGTAAGAAACAAGTTTTCCAAGATCGTCTTTATATTCTCTTAATTTTAAGCCAAGCTGCCTTACAATTTCTCCTCTTTTAGGAGCCGGGATCAGCCTGAATTCCTGAAATGCCTTTTGAGCAGTTTCAATTACTTTGTCATAATCACTTTCTCCGGAAGTCTTTACTTTTGCGATTAGCTTTCCGTCCACAGGAGAGATACTTTCTATCGTCTTTCCTGAAGCGAAATATTTACCGCCCACTGAAGAACCTTTATTCTCTTCTTTAATACCAAGGTTTTTGAGTGTCTTTTCGATTCCGAAATCCTTTACTTTTTTTGACATAAAATCTTACTTTTCGTTCTCTCTAAAGATAAAAATATTATGCGAACCTCAAAACTTTAATTTTTATCTTGTTTTTTATTTGGACTAATTATAAACATGCTTATCTTTGTAGGGTAATCTTTTTGACATTCGCCAATGGAAAATTCACAAGAAAATAACTCAAAGTTTAAAAAATGGTTCAAGCGTGTAGGATGGGCAGGGTTTGCTTTCTTTACCATTAAAGGCTTGATTTGGCTCGTAATATTCTACTTTGGGGCAGATTCGCTTCAGAGTTGTATGAAATAAAAAAGCAGAGAAAAATTTCTCTGCTTTCTTTTTTTTGGTAAGATTAATTGAATTGTTATTTCTTCATTGAAGCGTTCAAAAACCACTTCTTTTTTGCATTTTTTATAATTTGAAATTTGATGAAAACAAATTATTTTAATGTCTGAATCTTCCGAAAACGCCTTATAATCCTTAAAATTTGTCTTCTTAATTACTCTTTCTTTTTTCTTCCTGAATTCACAAGGCTCTGATGCAACAGGTATTCAATCTGACCATTCACACTTCTGAATTCATCATTTGCCCATTTTTCAATGAGTTTATAAGTAGACTCATCTATCCTTATGACAAAGGATTTTTTGCCTTTGTTTTCCGAAGTGTTCTGAGCTTTTTCTGATTTCATTATTCTTGTTTTTGATGCAAGATGCATTGGGTTATCTTCCAGATTTATAACTTCGAAAAAACCTGAAATTATTGATTGTTATGATTAATTATACAGCGTTCCTGCATTCAATATGGGTGTTGCCGCTTTTTCGCCACAAAGAACCACCATTAAATTGCTTACCATTGCTGCTTTTCTTTCATCATCAAGCTCAACGATATTCTCTTCAGAAAGTTTTTTAAGTGCAAGATCTACCATCCCAACAGCTCCTTCCACAATCTTTGTTCTCGCAGCTACAATTGCAGTAGCCTGTTGTCTCTGAAGCATTGCTCCGGCAATCTCTGATGCGTATGCCAAGTGAGAAATTCTTGCTTCCTGGATAACAATTCCTGCTTTAGAAAGGCGGTCTGTAAGTTCCTGTTCCAAAATAGAATTGATCTTATCACCACCTTCTCTCAAAGTAATTGGAGCATGATCATCTTCCAGGTTATCATAAGGGAAACTCATAGCCAAATGACGTACAGCAGCTTCACTCTGCATTCTAACAAAATCGGAATAGCGCTCTACATCAAAAGCAGCTTTATAAGTATCTCCTACTTTCCATACCATTACTACGGCAATTTCGATAGGATTCCCCATCTTATCATTTACCTTCAAAGTTTGTCCCTGTAAGTTCTCCGAACGTAATGACATTTTCTGAGATGAATATAATGGATTGATAAAAAATAATCCGTTATCTTTTACTGTTCCTACATACTTTCCAAAGAAGTTCAATACTCTTGAATGATTAGGCTGAATAATCATTAAGCCTTTTAAGAAGAAGCATGAAAGTAAAAAGCAAAGCATAGCTAATACAACAAACGTAACGCTTTGGTCTACTCCTGAAATAAAGAAGTACACTGCAGCAACAAAGAGAATCAGGCAAATTACTAAGGTAAGATAACCTGACATAGGTTTTAATGTTTTTTCCATGATTGAATTTTTAATTTGATATTATTTTGATATCATAAAGATAGTAGTAAAATTTGGATTTCGAATGATATATTTGGATTTTTTTGATGAGTCTGGATTTTGGAATTTATGCAACAAGGTCTGTGGTTGTAAATTTTTACAGTAATGATGAGTTGAGATTAAAAGCTATAAACGCTATGTTTGCTAAGAATGTATGAATTATAATGAAAAGATCGCTGAGGCGTTTCACTCAGCTAAGAAGAATACACATTGCTGAACGAAAATTAAAAGCTTATTATTTCATTTTCCTTGCGAATCTAGCGTTAAAAATAACCTCAGAAATACACCTTGATTATTCCATTATTCTCTCTACTGATATAAATAACCTTTCACTTTAGACAAAAAAATCCCGGAAGTGAATTCCGGGATCTAATAAATAATATGTTTAAAAGGTTATTTCTTCGTTAAGGTTTTAAACTTGAAATAAGAAACTGCTGCTAACGTAATCATTGTAGCAATTCCGATGTATACCCAAGCTGGTACTGGTACCGGATCTCCTGCTGCATAAGAGTGAAGTCCGCTCAGGTAATAGTTTACCCCAAAATAGGTCATTACCATTGAACAGAAAGCAAACATTGTTGCTACGTGGAACGCCCATCTGCTTCTTAATCCTGGAACTAATCTCATGTGTAAAACAAAAGCGTATACCATAATAGAGATGAAAGCCCAAGTTTCTTTTGGATCCCAGCTCCAATATCTACCCCAAGATTCGTTTGCCCAGATACCTCCAAGGAAGTTACCTACCGTTAAGGCAAAAAGACCGATTGTTAAAGACATTTCAGAAACAATAACTAATTCCTTCAATGTAGTATCGTGGTGAATTTTATAAGTATCCTTGTTGGAAATAATATAGAACACTAATGACAATACAGCAATAATCATTGATAACGCAAAGAATCCATAACTTGATGTAATAATCGCTACGTGAACAATTAACCAGTAAGATTTCAATACAGGAACAAGCGGCGTAATCTGTGGATCAAGCGCTGAACCTCCGTGTGCAAATCCCATCATAATAACAGCTACCATAAATCCTGATGCAGGAATCAATGCGTTTGAGTTTTTATAAAGAACCAAACCTGCTGTAATACCTACCCAAGAGATAAAGATAATCGCTTCATAACCGTTACTCCAAGGAGCATGTCCTGAAATATACCATCTTGCTACAAGACCCAGGAAGTGGAATAAATATCCTACTAAACCAATTGCAATAATTACTTTAATAGCTTTATTTAATGCTTTTTTCGGTTTGAACAATTCTACAAAACCTAAAAGTAAAATAAGTCCTCCGATAATAGTATAGAAAATCAATAATTTAAAATTGATATCCGCCTTATTCATGAATACTTCAAGATCTATTTTAGATTGATCAGGAACTACTGCTTTCCCCCATTTTCTCTGATAGTCTGAAAGCTTTGCCAATTCAGCATCAGCTTTACTCCAATCACCAGATCTTTGTGCACCGATAACATTGGCAAAATAAGGTCCCATTACTTGCTGAGATTCCATGTCCGGTTCAAATTTCTGATCCAGCCAAGAGTGCCAAGTGTGGTTTGCATCATTTTTCACAGGAACAATTCTTAAGAACTGACCGCTGAAAAATTCATTGAAAATCTGAACTCTCTCATTCAGTTTAATTACCTGTTTGTCATACTCAGACTGGTCTGCAGGTTTTTTAGCAAAAGCAGCATTATAATCTCTTTCCAGAACATAAGTTAACATTCCTGTTTTTTTATCAACCGGGAAAAGGTTTAATAAAGATGTATAACCATCTTCGTCAGCTTTAGTTTTTTCTAGAAGTGCTTTCCCTCCTTTTTCTCCAACGCTGATTAAAGGAACTGATGTCCAGCTCTCCGTATCTGTATTGATAGAAAGGAACCATTGGTTAGCATCCAGAGATTTTCCGTCTGTACCTTTGAAACGGTCATGCTTGTAAAGTTTTCTTAGAACCTCTAACGCCTGCGTATTCATTGGAACAATTCTTCCTTCGAAGTTTTGAACTAAAAGATAACCAAATTTCTCTGCGTGTTCCTTGCTAATTTTATTTTTTGCAATGATTTCATCTGGTGAAATCATTCTCATTTTCCCCATTGGAGAAGCTAATGAGTTCTGTCTTATCTCACTGTCCTGATTTGTCTGAGCTGCAGGAGCCGGTGCTGCATGAGTATGCCCGTCACCTTCTACATGTACATGCTCTCTGCTTCCGTCTGTTGTTCCGTGAGTTTCAATTTTTTGTGCATTTAAACCTAAGCTTAAAAATACTAAAAGTACTGCCGCCACTTTCTTTTTGTTAGCGTCTTTCAGCATTTTATTTAACTTCCAGAAGTGTGTTCCTTTCCAGAAGAAAATAACAAACATTCCTAAGAATAATAATCCGTATCCGATATAAGAGATCAAAGTTCCCCAATAGTCATGGTTTACAGACAATACTGTTCCCATTCTGTCCGGATCAAAGCTAGACTGGAAGAAACGGTATCCTTTATAGTTTAGAACGTGGTTCATATAGATTTTATAAGGAGTTTCTTTTCCTTCGTCAACGATTTTCACGTGACTTTCATAAGCACTTGGAGAGTTACTTCCCGGATAAGTTTCCATAACGAAATCATCCAGTTTTAATGCAAATGGTGTATTGTAAACCTTTGGTCCGTATCCAACCATAATGTTCAATCCGTCCATCGTGATTTGCTTGTAAGCATTTGGATTTCCTCTTTCAACAGAAAGATCAACCAATTGTTTTGTTTTTGGACCCTGTAACTCAATCTGAAGCATATCCGGCACGTTAGCGTCTTTCTTTCTGTCGCCTTCAATTGCCATTAATTTACCCTTCTTAAGTCCTTCAGGAATTACAAGCTTTAATTCATTGATTGTATATAAACTTCTCAATGCTAAAGGTTGGAATTCATCTTTTACAGTACTTCCCGTAGCCTGAGTTGCCATGGTCATGTAACTTGCGTCTACCGGAGTTTTGATGAATAGTTTACCCCCTTCGTTTTTAAATTCAACAGCACCATCAATAGCTCTGTTGAAAGTTACCAAAGTTCCGTTGATTGATTTTGTCTCTCCGGCTTTGATGTAAATGTTTTGTCTTCCAGTTTTTCCTGTTGAAACCAGGTGAAGATATTCAGTTCCGTTAGGCTCAGTCAATAAGCTGTCTTTCTTTCTCTGAATATATTCCTTTGCGAGAACTTTCACTTCTTTTCCATGAAAGTCATAGGTAGCATTCAGGTCTTTATGCAACGGAGACATTAGATAAGGAATATCCTGATAATTAAGAACATCACCTTTTTCTTCGATCTGAATTTTAAGATAATTTTTATCAGTTACGATCTCGTTAGACGTCTCACCCTCTCTGATATGCATCTGTCCTTCAAAACTGATGTATCTTGTGATGGCACCACCGATAAAAATAAAAATAAAGGCAAGGTGAAAAACTAAAACTGGCCACTTTTCTTTTTTCCAAAGTCTATATCTTCCGATATTTCCTATGAAGTTGATAATAAGCAGCACCATGATGAGTTCAAACCATTTTGCCTCATAAATTAATGCTTTTGCTGTAGGAGTTCCGTAGTCGTTTTCTAAGAACGTTGCATAAGCCATTGCAAATGCGTACACCAGCAACAATACAGCCATTGTCCTGGTTGAGATAATAATATCTTGGAGCTTCTTCATGATATGATATATACTTGACATGCAAAAATAAGGATGATAAACCACAAAGTGCTGAAAAAAAGCTGTTTTTTGTCATTTTGAAGCCTGTTTTAGTTATTTTGAATCATTCTTAATAACATTAGAGTTATTAAGGAAAATTCAATTTTTAAAACAAGTTAAATACAGATTTATAATACCTATATTCGTGATTGAGAACTTCTATTTAGTAAAACTAATTTAATAATAAATATATTGAAAATCAAATAATTAAAAACAACTGTTTAATTTTGAACAGAAAAAATATTCAACTCTTTTTTCTCTATTTTGAAAAAAAACAACTTTTTGGTAGTTTAAGTTTTCAATCAACAGCATTTTATTGATTGAAAAAAGAAGGTATATAGGGTTAATTTAATCCTGTAAATTTCATTCATCAATAGAAATTAACGTACAAATTCAATCGTAAAACTCTATTTCATAAACATTTTACTTTAAAACAATTCTAATTTAAACTATTAAGAGCGTAAAATTTGAATCAAAATGTGTAAAAATCAACCTATTATTCCAACGAAATCTTTTTCCTTATCTTACTTAAAAACTCATGAGTAATCCCAAGGTAAGAAGCAACCTGTTGTTGGGTGAGTTTCTGTTCTAATCCGGGATATTTCTGAAGAAACTCCAGATAACGTTTATCAGCTGTTTTTCCCGTCAAGGACAAGATTCTTCTCTGCAAGGCGACAGATGATTGCTGATTCATAATTCTGAAAAGCTTTTCAATCTGTGGCATTGTTTCATACAGGCATTCTTTGTCTTTTTTTGAAATCATTAATACATTACTGTCATAAAGCGCTTCAATATTTAATATGCTTGGAACATGATTGATGAGACTGTCAATATCCGTGATCCACCACCCTTCAACAGCGAAATAAAGAGTTTGTTCGAAACCACTTTCGTTAAGATAATAAATTTTAAAACATCCATTCAGAACAAAGCCTTCAAAAAGACAATAATCTCCTTCTTTAAGAACAACGTCTCTTTTTTTAAAGCTTTTCAACTGAAACGGAGCAGTAAACTTTCTGAACTCTTCCTCTGAAAGATTAATATATCTGCTGATATTTTTGTGAAGTAGATCAAACATGATTTCATTTAACAAAATAAAGATACCAATATTACTGATATCTTTATTTATTACAATTTTGTATTAGTATTATTTCTTGCTTAAAAATTCAGAGGCATTTATAATATTTGCGTACAGATTTCCCAGTGCTGATATTCCTGCTAAAAACGATTTTTGTACATCAGCAGCTTTCACAATTTTCCCGTCAAGCTCTCTGTCTCTGGTAGCAGTAGCATCTCCGATAATCGTATTACTGAAACCGAAATCAAAAGCTGCTCTTGTCGTAGATTCTACACAAACATCAGTCATCATCCCTGTAATAATAAGATTTTTGATATTCTTAGACTGAAGATACTCTAAAAGCTCAGTTTCCCTGAAACTATTGGGGAAATGTTTTACAATAACTTTTTCATCTCCAGATGGCGAAACTAAAGGATGAATTTCCGCTCCTGAAGTTCCCGGTAAAAAGAAAGTTGCTCCTTCATTGGTTGAAATATGTTTGATATGAACAACAGGTAGATTATTTTTTCTGAAATATTCCAATACCTGTTGAATATTTTTACCTGCTTTTTCAGATCCTTCCAATGTCATTTTTCCTCCCGGGAAATAATCATTTTGTACATCAATAATTAATAGTGCTGTGTTTTCCATTGTCTTTTTTTGTTGTGCGTTGATTTGTACCATTGATAGTAAAATAAGACCTAAAGTGAAGATGTTTTTTAATATATTTTTCATTGATTAAACTTTATGAGACAAAGTTATAAAGCATCTAATTCTTAACCTTTGAACTAGTTCAAAAAATAAACATCAACAAAAAACCGAAGGTATTTCCTTCGGTTCAATCTTTATACTATTTCCAGTAACTCCATTTTAATCCATCAAATACAGCCATCGTTTTGCTTACTGTATCATAGCACATCATTCCAGGATATGGGCTTTTAACATTGATATGAGGAGCTGCTACTTTTGGCAATATTAAAGCTTTATTCGCTGATTCCAGTACTAACACACCAGGAACTGTTGTGGCAGGATTTCCGATAATGACTCTATTAGGACCAGATACTTCAGCATTGGTATTGAAAGTAACATTATCAATAGAACCTGCATCACTCAGCGCTACCCAGCCAGAATTATCTTTCATTTTTATCATCTTATCATTTTTATCCATCAGAATAGTTCCGGCTACAGCATCATTAGGCAAAGCCTCTACAATGGGAAGCATAATACCATTAGTGCTATTAGGTGCAAAATCAAGAATTCCATCTCCATCTATAGATTCTTTTCCGATGCCAACTTGCGCGAATACAAATCCAGATGACAAAAATCCTATAAGTACTACTATATTTTTCATTGTATTATTTTTAAATGTGAATAGTTATTCATTGCAAGATCTTACAATGCAGTTCCATGAAGTTCCATTATAGAGTTTGATGCAATTATCGGCAGTATCAAAAATCAACATTCCTTCTACAGGAACCGCTATATTGGCTGTTGTAGTTCTGGTGATGACAAAGCCTTTATTGGTAGATTCAAGAGCAATAAATCCGTTCGGAATGATAGCGGGCCAGTTTGCCTGAAATCCTGTATGACCTGTAATCCCAAATTTTGTCGCACTGTTTGGGGTTCCTATAGCCGGATCTTTTGTACAATAAGCTTGAAGATTGGTTCCGAAGGTAATATATTTATTAGAAGGAAATGTATAATTGAACACGGCTTTACCATTTACAAAACTTGTTGCAGAAATCATCTGTATATTTTGAGTAAATGCGGAATCGTCCGCTACCATCATAAATATTTTATCCGTAGGTAATATTTCGGTATATCCTGAAAGATCGGCTTGCAACCATAATGAAGCTGTATCATTTGTTTTCTGAGCGAACCAGATACGTTGAATAATCTTTCCTGAAGTAGTTCCAAAATTCACCAAAGGAATTGCCTGCTCATTATTATCTCCCATTACCAGAAAGGTTTTATCCTGAGCAAAAGGAGTTCTGCCAGCATCAGCATTAGGTGAAATGAAATTATTAGTTGTAGCCAGTGTAAGCATAATATTATTTTCATCATTAATACTATTGCTTACTTTTTGGTTTAAAACCGACATATCATCTCTTGCTATTCCAAAGATGTTATTATTAAAAGTAGTATTCAGACTGGAGTTCCATGTAGTAATCTGATCTGAATTCAGGTAGTTTTGCGGTTGTTGTAAAGTAATTCCATACTTAATTGCCAGATAAGAATTCACTCGCTGCCGTTCCACAGGAGTCTGTGTTTCCGAATATAGAATAAACTCTCCTATTCTGTCTCCAGCCAGAGAAGTAGAACCCGATCCACCGTCATTATCCATCAAAAGAACCATTCCCGGATAATTATTAAGGGAAGACACATTATTCGAAGGACCGCCATAAACAAGACCATTATTATCAAAAAAATATTTCACATCAGTACCCACTATAGAGTTATAATATGACTGAATACTGGGAACATTACTTTCTACGCTATTAATGACATCCGTCCCAAAAAAAACATCCCCAAATTCTTTTTCATTATAAAATTCAGGGCGATTTGTTCTCGTTCCAAAAAAAGGAGATTGCCATACCCCTGCAATATCAGTAGGATTAGAGCTCTGAGCAGTTCCGTTCATCACAAAAACAGTTCTATAGGTAGCGGATGCTGTTCTGGTAAGATGAGTGTATGAGGTAAGTGACTTTGTAACATTATCAGGAAAACCTGAAGGAAATTTATATCCAGATCTATATCCGTTCGTACTTACGATTTCTATAGCAGGATTAAAATTAAAACTGGGAATGGATGTTGCAGAACGATAAACAGGTTTTGCACCGACTCCTGGATCGGCGTAGTAACCCGGCATCCCCTGGTTGGCAATTCCGTTTATCCCACCAGTTTTTTGATTCTCCCATATCGAGACCTGTATATTGTCTGTTGAAGTACCTGTACCCGCATCAGCTTTTACCCATATCTGCAGATTATTGGAAACACCACCCGGAGATTGTGCCCATAGTGTACAATTACCCAACAAGAACACAAAGAATAATTGCTTTCTCATTGATGTATTTTTAATGTTTGTAGTCTGCTTCAAATTGACAAATCCAGATAATGAAAAGCCAATCATGAAGAAAAGTGGAATATGGAAATTGATTAAAAAAGTAAAATGTATAAAGTTCTTTCCATATGATGTACAATATCAGCCAAAACGGTAGAATAGTATAACAAAAAACGATATTCATTCTATATGAATTACAAAGATATAATATATTTATTAAATTTAATCACTAGAATACATTCAATAGCATTAATATTTTTCACATATTATATGAAAAACCAACTTAATTATCAACAATAAATAAATTCAAATTTTATAGTATCAACCTCAATACCTAATAAAGTTATTTTCTTTCTTTTTTATATATTTTAAACTAAAAAATATTCATCTTCCTGAACTTTACATTAAAAAAAAATAAAAGCCAATTAATATAATTTAACAGCACGGTATTTGGATAAACAAAAAAAATAACCTTATTTTTATTTCAGCCAATATTATAACACAAAATATTTTTAATCACTATTAAATAATTGCAGTAAAAAGCGGCGATTACAAAATGTTTTTTGAAGAAAAAAGATTCTTTTTGGTATCGAAAAAACATTAAATTTGCCACATTGATATTTATGGATAAAAAGACACAAAAAAAAACGACTGAATCACCTGAAAAAGGTAGAATTTTATCTAAGCCACGCATATTTTTCGGGCTTACTTTAATACTTTTCTCTGCTGTACTTGCCTTATCTTTTATTTCCTATTTAATGAATTGGAAAGCTGATCAAAGCCAGGCAGGAACTATGCTGGATAAGACTATCAAATCCTCAAACATTTTCGGTAAAGCCGGAGACTGGTTTGGGAATATCTTCATATTCGAAAGCATTGGTATAGCCTCATTTATTATTGCATTTCTGTTTTTAGTAGTAGGAACTCTGGTTCTTAAGAAGAAAACCTTCAAACCATGGAAAACAATTGGACATTCCCTGTTTTTCATTTGCTGGCTTCCTATTTTCATGGGCGCTCTTACAAAAGGACAAGGTGTACTTGGAGGAGTTTACGGATATCAAATCATGGATTACCTTAATGCTATTATTGGAACAGCAGGTTTATGGACGGTATTAGCAGCAAGTATCCTTTTATATTTCATTCTTGAATTTAACCTTCGCCCAAGCTCTATCAAGGCAAAATTGAATAAAATCAATGAAAACACTATTGGAAAAGTAAAATCTATGATGCCGGATTCTGATGAAGATTTCGAAGCTGATGAAGAATTAAAAGAAGAAGCAGAAGAAACGGAAACAGAGGATGAAACTATTCCTAATGTTACCGTAAGTGAAGTTACCAACACCCCTTCCAATACTACAATTAATAAAGTTAAAGAACCTGAAGCTGTAAATATCCCAAAAGGATTCCCTGAAGTACAGCCATCAAGCAATATAGAAACAATTACAACGCCTAATCATACATCTTTTGATGATGAGCCCAAAGAAGTTTCTCAGCCTGTAAGCCTTAATCTTTCAACAAAACCAATTGTTCCGGTTTCTACTCCTGAAGAAGCATTCGACATTAGACCTTCCACTCCGGCTCCCATAGCTCCGGCAACATCCGTGAAGGAAGAAATCAAATTTAATGTGGAAGTAGCTCCGATAATTGACATTTTAGATGATTCTGACAGAAAGTCTCAGGAATTGATTGAAAAACATGGTTTATATGATCATAAATTAGACCTTGCCAATTTCCAGATGCCACCTGTTGAGCTTCTTAAAGATTACGGTAGTGAAGAAATTTCTATTAACAAGGAAGAATTAGAAGAAAATAAAAACAAAATCGTTGGACTACTAAAGAATTTCAACGTAGGAATTGCAGAGATCAAAGCAACTATTGGTCCTACAGTTACTTTATACGAAATTGTTCCGGAAGCAGGAATCAGAGTGGCTGCCATCAAAAAATTACAGGATGACATTGCATTGAACCTTTCGGCTTTAGGAATCAGAATTATTGCTCCAATGCCAGGGAAAGGAACCATCGGTATTGAAGTTCCGAGAAAAAATCCTACCATGGTTTCTATGCGTTCTGTGATTGCTTCTCAGAAATTCCAGAATACGGATATGGATCTTCCGGTAGTTTTCGGAAAAACAATTTCCAATGAAATCTTCATGGCAGACCTTTCAAAAATGCCTCACTTACTGATGGCAGGGGCTACAGGACAAGGTAAATCTGTAGGTATTAATGCCATCCTTACTTCCCTACTCTATAAGAAACACCCAAGCGAATTGAAATTCGTAATGGTAGATCCTAAAAAAGTAGAACTTTCTTTATATTCAAAAATTGAAAGACATTATTTAGCGAAACTGCCAGATGCGGAAGAAGCAATCATCACAGATACCAACAAAGTAATCAATACGCTGAACTCATTGTGTATTGAGATGGACACCAGATATGACCTTCTTAAAAATGCATTCTGTAAAAACCTGAAAGAATACAATAAAAAATTTACAGAAAGAAAATTAAATCCGGAAAACGGACACCGTTTCCTTCCTTATATTGTATTGGTGGTAGACGAGTTTGCCGATTTGATCATGACAGCAGGAAAAGAAGTAGAGTTACCAATTGCCAGATTGGCACAGCTTGCAAGAGCCGTAGGAATTCACCTTATTGTTGCTACACAGAGACCTTCAGTAAACGTAATTACAGGTATGATTAAAGCCAACTTCCCTGCAAGAGCAGCCTTTAGAGTAATCTCAAGTGTAGACTCAAGAACAATTCTTGATTCTCCAGGAGCAGATCAGCTAATTGGTAAAGGAGACATGCTTTATTTCAACGGAAATGAAATATTAAGACTTCAGTGTGCATTCGTAGATACTCCGGAAGTGGAAAGACTTGCAGAATTCATCGGAGAGCAAAAAGGATATTCTTCAGCTTTCATCCTACCGGAATATGTTTCTGAAGATGCCAACAGTTCTTCTGTAGGTGCTTTTGATCCTAATGAAAAGGATGCGTTATTTGAAGACGCTGCAAGAATTATTGTTTCTACACAACAGGGATCTACTTCAATGCTTCAGAGACAGTTGAAATTAGGATACAACAGAGCTGGAAGAATCATGGATCAGCTGGAAGCAAGTGGTATTGTGGGAGGATTTAATGGTGCTAAAGCAAGAGAGGTACTGATCAGTGACCTGCATTCTTTGGAACAGTTTCTTGAAGATTTAAGAAGCTAATCTGGCTTAAAAAATTATTAATATAAAAAAATCTCGGGCATATTTCTTCAAATATGCCCGAGTAATATAAATCATCTTCAATTCTAAAAAATAATCATGAAAATTTCAATACGACAAACCATTAAACTGGGACTTTTTGCATGTATACTTACATTATCTTCATGTGCCTTAAGATCCGTTCCTAGCGACTATACTTCAGTAAAACTAGATGTTATTGACAATAATACTTTAGGAAATGGGAAAGTGCTTATTTATAATGGTGCCGGAGTTCTTCATAAGATGGACAATACAGCAAGATTAAATATTGGGCTTGACGGTAAATCTTTGGGACAAATAAGACCAAGAGAATATGTAATTGTTAATTTAGAAAATGGAAAGCATGAGCTTTCGGCTCTTCATATAGATATGGTGAATATGAGAAGTAAACATCCGGTTGAAATTAATGAGCATACTAAAGTTATTAAAATTGAGCCTACCATCACTTCTAATAAACTAACCATAACTAATATTCTTCCAGAGAACTTTGATAAGTATATTGAAAGACCGGAAATAAGATAATTCATAAAAAAAAAACATAAAAACTTACATGAGAAAATTATTATTGGGGTTATTCCTCACTTCAGTTACTGTTTGCCTCTCAGCTCAGAGTTCCTCTTCGAAAAGTATTAATAAGGACTATTATAAAGATAAAACACTAATTTTCAATTATAATACCTCAAGTGTTGAAAATTTTAATGTAGAAGGTCCTCATGCAGGAATGTTTATTCAACCTGATGTAAAAAAAACATTTGAAGAAGCAGTTTCTGAAATGGCAAAAGAAACCAAAATCAATTTAATTAATAGTGTTGATTCAGGTTCAGATCATATAGATTCAAAAATACTGGATATTACATGGCAGTTTCAACTTTTTAGTGCAGAGCTAACCACAAAAGTAAATTTTAATGTCAATAACCAGAATTATATGAGTACCGGAAGTTTTAAAAACATGGGTGGAGGCTCTGAAAGAAAAAATCTCAAGAAAGCTTTAAAAAATTCAATTTATAATTTTTTAATTGAGTATCAAAAATAAGGTTTTTTTTGGAACAGTTTTTGGAAGAACAGCATTAATAAAGGGAAAAGTTCTATTGCTTTAACCTTGAAAGTTTAAAATTATCTAAAGATTATTAAATAAGAAAAATGAAAAATATTATTTCAAAAGTTATATTAGGAAGTTTTGTTGTAGGGGCAATAGGAATGACAAGTGCGCAGAAGATAGATGCAAAAGCGAAAAAAATATTGGATGATATTACCGCTAACTACAAATCCAAAAAGAATTCCTACTTCAAATTTTCTTTTGGAAGCGGGCTGAACGGACAGGTAAACAAGACAGAACCTGGTATTTATTACACTGCAGGAGAAAAGTATAAACTAAAGATCATGGATACGGAACAGATCTTTGACGGTAGTAAAATATACAACATTAACGCTGATGATATGGAGGTGACTGTTGCAAAACCAAATGGAAGCACCACCATGTTCTCCCCTATCAACTATCTTTCCACTTACAGAAACGAGTATAACGTAACTTATAATGGTAAGAAAACTGTAAATGGTGTAAATGCTGATTTCATTAAATTGACTCCGGTAAAAGCAAACGGAATACAGTATGTTTATATTTTTGTGGATTCTGCGAAGAAAAAAATGGTAAAGCTTGAGCAGCATGGAAGTAATAAAGATGTTGCCGTAATTGCTATTAAAGAATACAAAGAAAACCAGGACTTAGATCCTAATATGTTTGTTTTTGATAAAAATAAGTTTAAAAACTACGTAATTACTGAACTTTAAAAGCTGTAAATCAAAAAGGTAAATCTGCCTTTCTATGATTTCGCTTCAGAATAAAAATAACAAAATATAAAAGCCGCAAGTTTGCGGCTTTTTGATTAATTTTGGCGCATGTTAAAAATACTAGACCGATATATCATAAAAACCTTCTTTGGACCGTTTTTCTTTATATTCAGCGTATTGTTTTTCATTTTTATTGTAAACATTATCTGGGTTCAAATGGGGCAGTTTATGGGAAAAGGATTGAGCTATTGGCAAATCCTTAAACTTCTTTTTTACCTTGGGGTAAATGTTATCAGTATGGTTCTCCCGCTTACGATCCTTTTGGCGAGCATTATGTCATTCGGAGAATTCGGAGAACGTTATGAACTCGCAGCAATGAAAGCAGCGGGTATTCCTTTGACCAGAGTAATGACTCCTTTATTAGGAATTGCTACAGCACTTGCTATCATGTTGTTTTTCTTCTCCAATAATATCATCCCGGACTTTCAGAAAAAGGCAAAGAACATGCTATTCAACATTGCCCAGACGAAGCCGGCAATTAACTTTACTCCAGGACAGTTCATCGACCAGATTCCAGGATATATGGTAAAGTTTGATAAAATTTATGGAGAAAACGGTGAAAATATTGAAGGAGTATTTGTTCACAGAAAAGCCAGCATCTATGAAAATCAGCGAACTGTTGTAGCTGAAAAAGGAAAATTCGTACCTGCTGCCAACAAGAACTTTCTTAAGCTTGTTTTACATAATGGTTATGTATTTGAAGATGCTATTGAAGGTAAAGGTGATAATGTAAGACAAAAACAACCTGACCAGTCTATTAAATTTGATACTTTGGTAAATCACTTTGACATCAGTGAAATCATTAATAAAGCCATCGAAAAGGAACAGATTACGGATGACTTCCGTTTTGAAACCTATAATCAGCTAAATAAAACGATTGACAGAAGTAAAAAAGAAAACGAGCTCTTTTTTAAAAATGTTGGAAACGAAGTTTTAAGTCAAACAAGTTCTACCATTCCTTATATGGATACACCTAACAAGCCTAAGGTAGCAGCAAAACAGCAGATAAAACTGGATACTGTAAAAGGTGAAAAAAAACTGGAACTTATTTACAATTCTTACAACAGGCTGGAGACTATGAAAAGTACGTTGGAATCTAAAAAGAATGAGTTCAGTTCTAATGTAAAGTATTTCAGTAAAGTTGTTATTCACCAGCAGAGAATGATATCCTATTCTGTAACCTGTATTATTTTCTTCCTGATCGGAGCAAGCTTAGGTTCCATCATCAGAAAAGGAGGAATGGGGCTTCCGGTAATTATAGCAATCGTTATTTTCATCATCTTCTATGTAATGAATGTAGCAGTAGAAAACATGTCATGGAGCGGAAAAATGAACCCTTATCTGGCAGCATGGGCACCTAACTTCATTCTCTTCCCTTTTGGAATATGGATGACGTATAAAGCGCTTACAGACTCACAATTGTTTGATGCAGAAAAGTACAAAACACTATTCAAACCTATTACAAAAAGATTCTCAAAAAGTAAGGAACATAAGAGATATCAATAATTACACAATAAAGAAAGCCTCCAAATTTGGAGGCTTTTTATTTTTATTTAAATTGAATAATGACTAGAATTTATAAACAAAAGCATTGATATTCATCCCGGCACCTACAGAAGCAAACAGAACGATATCACCCTTATCAATTTTATGATGTTCCAATTCACCTTTTAAAATCATGGCTAATAAAGTAGGAATAGTGGCAACACTGCTGTTACCAAGCTTATGAATTACCATAGGCATAATATTCTCAGGAACCGGAGTATTATACAGCTGATAAAACCTATTGACAATCGCTTCGTCCATTTTTTCGTTTGCCTGATGAATGATGATTTTATTCAATTCACCGATAGAATAGCCGCTATTATCCAAACATTTTTTCATAGCTACGGGAACATTAAGTAAAGCAAACTCATAGATCTTTCTTCCATCCATTTTAATGTATCGGGTATCCGGACATCTTTCATTATTATAGGATTTTCCAAAATATAAATAATCTTTTTCTTCGAATGTATAGGAAGCAGATAAATGAGATTTTATGCCGGATCCATCATCAGTATTTACTTCCAGAACAGCCGCTCCAGCTCCATCCGCATAGATCATACTATCTCTGTCATGAATATCCACAACACGCGAAAGTGTTTCTGCACCTACGACCAAACAACGCTTAGCAATACCGGATTTGATAAATGCATTCGCCTGTATTACCCCTTCAATCCAGCCGGGACATCCAAATAAGACATCGTATGCCACACAAAAATTATTACGTATTCCCAATAAGTGCTTTACTCTTGCCGCAAGACTGGGAACTGTATCTGACTGAACCGTCCCAAAGCGAACATCACCAAAATTGTGAGCAAATATAATATAGTCCAGCGTTTCAGGATCTATGCCTGCATTTTCTATTGCTGCCTGAGCTGCAATGAGTCCCAAATCTGAAGTAACCTGTGTATTCTGAGCATATCTTCTCTCTTCAATACCTGTTATTTTTTTTAACTTTTCTGTAATAGAAGCATTATTTTCTTTTAATAGAACCCCTTCTTCATTAAGGAAAATATGTTGATCAAAAAATAAATTTGTTATCGTTTCTGACGGGATGTAGTTCCCTACACCAATAATTTTAGTTATCATTATTATGCTTTTCTCCTGTTCTTAAATTCCGCAGGAATAATTGATAAATATAACGATAATACACATCAATATATTATAACAAACAGACTTAATACGGTAAATTTTTAAACAATTTCTCAAATTTATCTTTTATACAAAAAAAAGAGGAGTCCAAAATAGGAATCCTCTTTAAAATATTTTCAAAAACTGAAAATTATACTTTCATAATTTCAGCCTCTTTTGTCTTAAGATGCTCATCACAAAGCTTTACATACTTATCTGTATAAGTCTGGATTTCGTCTTCCACACCCTTTACGATATCTTCAGAAACTCCGTCAAGTTTTTTAAGCTCTTTCAAACCATCTTGTCTCGCGTTTCTTACTACGATTTTAGTTTGTTCAGTTTCGCTTTTAGCTTGTTTTGCTAAATCTCTTCTTCTTTCCTCTGTTAAAGGTGGTACATTAAGAATAATGTTTTCACCATTATTAGAAGGTGCAAAACCTAAGTTTGAGTTGATGATCGCTTTTTCAATAGCATTAATCGCTGTTCTGTCCCAAGGTTGAATAGAGATGGTCATTGCATCTGGAATAGAAACGTTCGCAACCTGATTAATAGGAGTCATCGCTCCGTAGTATTCAACCATTACATCCTGAACCATTGATGTAGAGGCACGCCCTGCTCTGATTCTTTGAAATGCATGATCAAGGTGCTTTACAGCTGCGTCCATGTCCTGTTTTACAGATTCTAATATTAAATCTAATTCTTCCATTATTATAGTATAGTTTGATAAATTACACATTAGTTATAAATGATGATTGATAAACAATAAATGATGAGTAATCAATAATAAGCAACAAGTAGTATTAAACTCTTTTCAGCCATTATATTCTACTTATCATCGATGATCTATAAATCAACTAGAGTACCTACATTTTCTCCTTCTACGATTTTCACTAAATTCCCGTCTTTATTCATATCGAATACAATAATCGGTAATTTATTCTCGTGGCTCAAAGTAAATGCGGTCATATCCATTACCTTAAGGTTTTTCTCAAATACTTCATCGAAAGATAACGAATTGTATTTTACTGCATCAGCATTCTTTTCCGGATCACTGTCATAGATTCCGTCTACTCTTGTTCCTTTAAGGATCACATCTGCCCCGATTTCGATTGCTCTAAGTGTAGCAGCCGTATCTGTAGTAAAATAAGGGTTTCCTGTACCCGCTCCGAAGATCACTACTCTACCTTTTTCAAGATGTCTTACCGCTCTTCTTTTGATAAATGGCTCAGCCACCTTATCCATTTCGATTGCAGACTGAAGTCTTGTTTTGATCCCTGCATCTTCCAATGCTCCTTGCAACGCCATACCATTGATTACAGTTGCTAACATTCCCATGTAATCTCCCTGCACTCTGTCCATACCTTTTGCAGCACCAGCAACACCACGGAAAATATTTCCTCCTCCAATGACGATCGCTACTTCACAGCCTTTTTCAACTACTTTCTTGATCTCAGCAGCATATTCCTGCAGTCTTTCGTTGTCAATACCGTATTGTCTGTTCCCCATTAAGGCCTCACCGCTTAGTTTCAGAAGGATTCTTTTATATTTCATCTTTTATTTTTAATAACTTTTTAATAGAGTTGGATTCTCAAAAATTTGATTTTGCAAATATAATCATTAAAAATATTGATATGAGAAAAATATTTAATTACAAATAATGTCAGAAATATTTTGAAAAGTACGAAAAAGGATTATTTTTGCATTAATTATAAATTGAGTTGAAGAAAATTATCATTTTTTCATTATTTCTATCAGGAATTGTTTCTTATGCGCAAACAGGAACAAATGTGTATCCGTTCTTAAATGTACCTGTATCTGCAAGACAGGCTGCTTTGGGTGGAGATGCAATTTCGATAAGAGATTATGATGTTTCCTTTGCTATTGCAAACCCAGCCCTGTTAAATAAAGATTCAGACAAACAGCTTTCTGTAAATGCTACTGCTTATCTTGCCGATTCCAAATACGGAACCATTGCGTATGCCAAAGACTTTGATAATGGTCACATGGCAACAATCAATGCCAGGTATATGAGCTATGGAAGTATTCCTAGAACAGATGAAAGCGGTTTTCAGGATGGAGAGTTTAAAGCATCAGATGTTGCTATTGGTGCCGGATATGCCTATCAGTTTGAAGAAGACTGGACGATTGGTGGAGGATTAAACTTCGTTACCTCAAAAATAGATAACTATACATCTTCCGCAATCTCAGGAACTGCGGGGATCACTTACCATAATAAAAAGAATAAAGAAGTTCTTTCCCTTGTATTAAGAAACTTTGGCTTTCAGTTGAAATCGTTCAACGGAACCCGTGAAAATCTTCCTTTCAGAGTTGATGTGGGATATACCAAAATTTTAAAGAACTTCCCTCTTGCTATTACCATTACTGCGCATGACCTTCAGCAATTCAATATTTCCTCAGAATATAATACGGAAGGACAAAAAGTAAATGCAGGAAGAAAAATTGCAGACCACTTCTCTTTAGGAGCAGAATTATTCCCCGAAAAAAACTTTAATATCAGATTAGGATATAACGTAAAAAGAGGAAATGATATGGCTGTAGCAGATCAAAGAAACTTTTCAGGACTTTCCGGAGGATTTGGAATTAAGGTCTCAAGATTCCGTATAGATTATGCTCACATAAGATATCACAACTCTTCGAATGTCAACCAGATAGGAGTTTCTATGGATCTTTCGAGTCACAGAGGAGAATAAGTAAAATCTTAAATCCCTCTTAAAATTTCTTATTATTCCTTGATTTTCTAAAAAAAATCTTGAAATTTGCAGTATGAAAAAACCTGTAATAGCTATCGATGGGTACTCGTCTACCGGAAAAAGTTCTATCTCTAAAATCATTGCTGATAAGTTAGGACTTATTCATATGGATACAGGAGCGCTTTACAGAGGAGCTACCTGGTATGCCTTACAGCACTGTTTGAATAATGACGGCGAGATTGATTTGAATACCCTGTTCTCATCTTTTGATCAGATTCATCTTGAATTTAAAAATAATAACGGAACTTTAGTTCTTTATCTTAATAGTACTGATATTTCAAAAGAAATTCGCACCAATGCAGTTTCCGAGAATGTAAGTCTTGTTGCCAAGCAAAAGGAAGTGAGAGACTTTTTATTACAGTCTCAGCGCTCTTTGGCAGAAAAAGGAGGTGTCATTATGGACGGACGTGACATTGGGACAGTAGTTCTGCCAAATGCGGACTATAAATTCTTCCTTACAGCAAGTATTGATGAAAGAACGAATAGAAGATTCCTGGAATTAAAAGGTCTGGGAATAGAAGCAGACAAAGAACAGGTAAAACAAAACCTTATTGAAAGAGATAAGGTCGACAGTGAGCGTGAAATAGCCCCTTTAAAAAAAGCTGACGACGCTACTGTTATTGATAATTCTAACCTGACCAAAGAAGAAACTATAGAACTTATTCTTTCTTACATCGAAAAGATTTAACAATTTTTAATAGGCATACAGCCTCCTTTGGTATACAAATTGTAAGTTTTATTAGTGTAAAAAACTAATCTATTATTAACTATTAAAAAACTTAAAATGTCTAAAAACGGAAAAAATACAGCAGGTATATTGGCGGGACTTCTTGCAGGTGCTGCAGCAGGTGTAATCTTAGGAATGTTATATGCACCTGAAGAAGGAAAAGAAACTAGAAAAAAAATCAAGAATAAAGCTAACGATCTTAAAGATCAAGCGAAAAACAAATACGGAGAAGTTTCTGAAAAAGTAAAAGACCAATATGGCAATATTTCTTCTACTTTTAAAGAAACGGCTAACAACGTAGCACATACTATGAAAGACGGGTATGACAAATACAAAGATCAGATTGTTTCTAAAACTGCAGATGTAGTAAAAGATGTAGAGGCAGAACTGAACGATCTAAAAAATAAGTAATTTATCTTTTTTAAGTAAATTACAGAAAGGAACTTTTGTGCGAAAGTTCCTTTTTTTGTAACTTTAAAAAAAAACAATGATAGAAACTATTAAAGAATACGCATCAAAGAGAATAGATCTTCTGAAAATTGAAGCTACTGAAAAGTCGTCTCTTTCTGCCGGGCTCATTACCTACTTTGTAGTACTGCTTGTTGCTTTTGCTTTTTTTATTATCCTTTTCAATTTTGGAATCGCTTTCCTTATTGGTAAAGCCCTGGATAATTATTCCTACGGGTTCTTAATTGTTGCTGCATTTTATGCTTTAGTAATGGCTTTTGTCATTGCCTTCAAGCATAAGATTGTAAATACTGTTGCAGACCAGGTTATTAAATTTTTAAATCATTCAAGCCATGAGTAGAAGATATGAAAGCATAGAAGAATTAAGAAGAAAGAAAAAACTGCTTCAGGGAGAAATAAACGATCTGGAAAACCTTCTTACTTTTAAAAATACAAAAGAGAGCTTAAGTGCTTTTACCAATGGTTTAAGTGATCAGTATCTTCAGGAAAAAGTAGATGAAGACGGTGATGAAAAAGTTGTTCTGAGAAAAGATGTCATTGCCAAACAGCTTACCTCTGAGGTAAAAGATCTTCTTATCAGTAAAAATACAGCTGTGGGATTTGCAAGTTCTGCATTTAAAGGAAATATTACAGACAGCCTGGTAAAACTGGGAGTTACAGCCATCGTTGGAAATTATGCCAAGAAGAATATGAAAAGTTCTAATTGGAAAAATAAACTTGTAGGGGCAGCGCTGATCTACCTCGCTCCTATTGCACTGAAATATGTCAGAAAAAAGCTGGAAGTATACCAGAAGAATAAAAGTGTCTCCAGTATGGAGCAATTGATATAAGTAATAAAGGCTTAGAATGTGAAAAATAGTTTTATTTTCACATTCTAAGCCTTTATTTTTTATACAGTCTTTTTATTTTGAAAATAGCTGCCCTAAAATAATCCCTGCTGCCATCGATACATTAAGACTTTCCGTTGACTGGGATTTTCCGAACCTTGGAATAGTAATGCATTTCTGCAGAAGCTTTTCTGTTTCCGGTCTCATTCCGTTTCCTTCGTTTCCAAGTATTAAATTGATTTTTTCAGGCTTATCAAAAGTATAGATATTCTCTCCATCCATATCTGTTCCGATATTTACATTTCCCGTTTGTGAAAGATATTCTACAAGATCGGTATAAACGACGTTTACTCTTGTAAAAGACCCCATCGTAGCCTGAATCACCTTAGGATTATAAAAATCAACAGTATCTTCACTACAGATGATCTGTTCTATTCCAAACCAATCTGCCAATCGGATAATTGTACCCAAATTCCCGGGATCCTGAATTCCATCCAAAACCAGCTGGATATTTTTATCCTCCATCTTTTCTTCATCTGCCAGATAGCATACGGCAACGGAATCTTTTGGTGTTTTAAGGAAACTGATTTTTTTCAACTCATTTTCAGAGATATGAGTCACAGGGATATCAGTACGGTCCAATTTTTGCGGATCGGTTGATAATATTTCTTTAACTTTAAAGTTAGAATTGGAAAGTTCACAAATGATTTTATTACCTTCAACCAAAAACAAATTGTATTTTTGTCTGAACTTCTTTTTATCTAAAGATTGTAAAACTTTTATTGTATGAGCTGTAAGCATTATAAGAATTCTCCTCAAAAATATTATAAAATTATTTCATTTGCAACATTTGTTGGTCTCCTTTATGCTTGTAGTACAACAAAAAAAGTTCCGGAAGGCGAATATCTCCTTACCAGAAACAGCTTTGAGTTTGAGGATAAGAAAGAATTCTTCGATGAAGAACTGAAAGAATACGTTCAGCAAAAACCTAACAAAAAACAGGTTCTCTTTATGCCTTTGGGACTTATGTTCTATAATATGGCAAATCCAAAATACGACACCATTCTTAATGAGTATATGACCTATCCCGGTGAAATGAGAAATCAAAAGCTGAGAGATTCATTATTCATTAAATATAATATGAAAAATAGTGTCGGGAAAAATCTTTTCTTTGACCGTTTATTGCATAGCTGGGGATCACCACCTGTAATTCTGGATCAGACAAGGAGTGAAAAAAGTACGGAGTCTATCAATAAAAGACTTACTTATAGAGGTTTTTGGGATGCAGAAGTAAAATACAAACATGATATTGATTCTGCTTCAAAAAAAGCCGCAGTAAAGTATTTTATCAAGCATAACGAGCCTACCTATATTAAAGATTATTTTTATAATATCCCAGATCCCGGAATTAAAGGATATTATGCTTACAACCTTAATAAAACACTTGTAAGATCCGGGCAGATTCTTGATCAAACCGTCCTTGAAAAAGAGGTTGCAAGAATTACTGACCTGATGAGAGAGTTTGGATATTATAAATTTAATGCCTCTAACGATGAAGTTTACTTTGTCGCTGACTCTCTGAAAAGCAAAAAAAATGTTCCTTTAACCTTAGAAATCCATAAAGATTCTCTTGATACCCGTTATAAAGTGGCTACTTTTGGGAATATTGACGTAGCTATTGTAGACGAACCTGGAGATTATCCTAAAAATACCAAGAAAGACAGCTTAAGAAGAATCCGTTTCCATAAGATGAATGAAAAATATAAATCATCATCCATATGGAGAACCATTATTGCAGACAGTAAGCAGGTTTTTGATCAGAAAAAGTTAGACGTGACAAAAAGAAATATTTTGTCTATGAACAACTTTAGTATCGTAAAAGCCAGAGACTCTCTGAGACAAGGTGGAATGTCTTCTCCTAATGACAGTATTGTAGATGTTTTGTATGTATTAAAACCCCTTCCTAAGTATGAGCTTAAAGTAGGTACTGATATTAATTATTCTCAGGTATTAAACCTTGGGGTTTCTCCTTCCGTGGACCTTACAACAAGAAATCTTTTTAGAGGTGCAGAAAACCTTTTTACAAGTATTTCAGGAACATTCGGGTCTATCAGAAGTACGAAGGATATTGATAAAAGAACAACAGCCTATGAGATTTCTGCTCAGGCATCTCTGAACTTCCCAAGATTGCTATTACCTTTTAATTATTATAAATTCTTGCCTAAAAGATACACTCCTACTTCATCTATTTTATTAGGAGCTTCCATACAGAATAATATAGGTTTGGGGAGAGTCAACTTCAATACGGGATTGAATTATCAAGCTAATATTAATGATCAGGTATATCATAAATTAACATTATTCAATACACAGGTCAGCTTAACGAAAAATAAGGATGCTTATTATTCTTATTTCCCTAATGATGAAAAAATCAGGGACGATATTTTCACTGATTATTTTCTTTCACATTCTCAACTTGGGCAAGACTTTAGAGATGGTAAAGTAGATATTGACTATGTTTCCAGAAAAATTGTAGAAGATGAAACCTACAGACAATCGCTTAATCAAAGTGGAACAGACCTTTTAACAGCATTCAGGGGAGCATTGGTAAATAAAGACCGACAAACTCAAGACGTTTTGATTTCTTCCATGATCTATAACTTTGTTTATAATGAAATTGGAAAAAAAGAATATCCTAACGCTTTCTATTTTAACGGAAAGGTTGAACTTGCGGGTAATATATTAAGCTTATTCAATAAAAAAGATGATGGCGGTGGAATTTTAGCATCTCCTCAAAGAACAATTTTTGGAATTCCTTATGCACAGTTTGTAAAGTTTGATATTGATACAAGAAAATATTTTAAATTCAATGGGAATCAAACTTTAGTTCTTCGCCAGTTCATTGGTGTTGGTATTCCTTATGGAAATTCTGAAGACATGCCAATTATCAAATCTTACTTTAATGGAGGTTCTAATGATATCAGAGCCTGGGTAGCATTTGGTGGGCTAGGTCCTGCAGATTCTCAGGTAGATGAAAGAGTGCGTACTTATATGACCGATAATATAAAACTTACCACCAATATTGAATACAGAATTCCTTTTAATAAAATGTATGAAGGAGCCTTATTTACAGATATTGGTAATACGTGGAGCCTCCGTGATCATAATGATGGTTATGGTGATGAATTTAAATTCAATAAATTCTTAGGGCAAGTGGGTGTTGGTAGTGGATTCGGATTAAGAGTAAATATTGCCTATATCACGTTGAGACTAGACCTTGCGTATAAAATCTATGATCCAAACAAACCGGAAGGAGACAGATGGAGATTCAAAACGTTCCAGCCTTTCAAACCTACTGTGAACTTTGCATTCGGATATCCTTTCTAATCTGGGGAAACTCCTAAAATAAAATATACTACAGCTATAACACGGGCGAGGACTTCTCTCGCCTGATTTCTGTAGAAACTTTCAGGTTTTGTGACATCCTGCGCATCAAAACCCAATGCATTCATATCATTGTTTCTTGCAAAAAATAAAGCACGGAGGTTATGATATCCCTGAGAAACAATAATTACATTTTTCTTCTTATAAACATCTTTACAACGAAGAATACTTTTGTAGGTATTAAAGCCTTTGGGATCTTCAATAATAATATCTTCAGGAACGCCTTCCTGATACACCAGATAATTCTTCATAGCAGCAGGTTCATTATACCCTTTACTCTTCTCACCACTTACCAGAATTTTTTTAATTTTCCCGTGATGATAAAGAAGAGCTGCCGCATCCATTCTTTTGGTAAAATAAGGATTGGAAAGCCCTGATCTCATCTTGGGAGATGTCCCGAGTACCAATGCAATCTCTCTTGGTGGAATTTTAGAAATTTTAGTATAGGTACGTCCATTCGTAAGTCCGAAAACCCAGACATTACAAAAACAGATCATTAAAATTCCTAATTCTAATGATACAAACCCCAGATTAAATATGTTCTTAATAATTCTCAACTAAGATCAAAGTTAAGCTTTATTTTTTTACTTTTCACTATTGACATGCATGCTAATATATGTCCCTGACTTTCTTCTTTTTCGGTAAGATATTCATTTTCAATCAAATCTACTTCTCCTTCTTCTAATGAACATTCACAGCTTCCGCAGATTCCAGACTTGCATGAGTAAGGTACAGGAAACTTTTGAATCAAAAGCTGTTGCAATATTTTATCCTTATTATCAGGAAGTTGAGTACTGTATTTTTTGCCAAGCATGGTAAATTCCACCTCTATATTTTCAATAAGTGGAAATTCTTTTTCTACAGGATAAATATCATCATTAAATTCTTCAAAAAGTTCAAAGTGAATATTTCTTTTCGGAATTCCGTGGTGATAGCAAGCATTGGCAAGTGTTTTAATCATTTCACCTTTTCCACAGATAAGAACTTCATCCACCGCATCCCAGATGGTAGATTCTTCATCAGTATCATCAAGGTGAAGAATTTGATTAATGATTAAGTTTAATTTCTTCTCATCCAATCTGCCATAGAAAAACTGATCGACTGTTTTTTCCTGTGAAAAGAAGTAAAAAATCTGAAGCCTGTCACCACAAGTTCTGGCAAGATTATCCAATTGATCCCGATACACAAGTTCGTCCGAGCTTTTATTTCCAAAAAACAAAAACAATCTTGTTCTTGGCTCATTGTAAAGGATATTTTTGAAGTGGCTTAAAATCGGAGTAATTCCTATTCCGGCTGCAAAAGCTACAATCGTTCTGAATTCACTGGGCTTGGATACCAGCGTAAACCTGCCAGCGGGTTCACTGATCCAAAGTTCATCACCTTCATTATAGTTTTGAAATAACTGAGCAGTAGCTCCTTCAGAAGAATTTACTTTTATTCCCAAACATATTCTACCTTCATAAGGTGCAGAAGTCATTGAATAATCATTAATAACCTCTTTACCATGGGATTGAAATTTCACACTTACATATTGCCCAGCTTCAAACTTAAAATTTGCTTTCAGATTCTCGGGAATATCGAACTCCAGAGAAAAAGTATTTTTGGTCAGCTGTTCCTTTTTCGCTATTTTTAACGGATGAAACTTTATAAGTTTCCCTTTATAGATTTGTTGTTCCATACTTCAATTCAAAAATAGATAAAAAATAATTTATGAAGAAGATAATTTTATCAACCTTACTACTTACTGCGCTTTACAGTTGCAAAAAAGAAGGTCAGAAAACTGAAAATACGACTTCAGATTCCCTTTCTGTAACTCAAAATACAACAGTACAAGGAAGTACATATGTTCCTAAAGAACTTTCTCCTGAGAATGTAGGTCAGCATCTTGCTAAAAATAATGATACTCTATATATCACTAACTTTTTTGCAACATGGTGTGGTCCATGTATAAAAGAAATCCCAAGCTTTAAAAACAAAATGCAGGAATTAAAAGGTAAGCCAGTAAAATTTACCTTTGTAAATCTTGATGACAAAGCAGATTGGGATGGTGCTGTAAAAGATTTTGTTGTAGAAAACAATCTTGGTGAAAACGTTATTTTATTGGATGGGCAAAAACTGGATCAGAATTTCTTTTCCAATAACTTCAAGCAGTGGGATGGTGGTTCAATTCCGTTTACTTTCATGAGAAAAGGTAATCAGACTGATGAATATCTTGGAATGATGACGGAAGAAGTATTGAATTCAAAAATCGAATCTTTCGTAAAGTAAAACATACAGAACTCTTTCTGAATAATGTCAAAAAGATTTAAAATCCTGTGTTTATTATTAACGATTGCAATTATTGCAGGCGCTATCGTTAATCTGAACACAGGATTTTTGAGTTTAAACCTGCAGGACTTTTTCCAGGATACTGCTCAAAGTCAGATTGCGGAAATTCGTATCAATCGCGTATTGGTTATGTTATTGGCTGGAATCTCTATTCCTACTTCCGGATTTCTGATGCAGGAATATTTTCAAAACCCCTTAGCCGGTCCTGATATCCTCGGAATTACATCGGTAGCCAGCTTATCCGTAGCCTTTTACATCTTCTTTTCGCATAACATTCTGCTCCCTGAATTTCTGCAAAACAGTTTTCTCAGTTTATCAGCAATCGGAGGAAGCTTATTTCTGATGTTGATTTTATTATCAATGTCCAATAGATTTCAGGACAAATCATACCTTATTATTTTTGGTTTTTTAGTATCAGCATTTGCAGGAGCAATTGTTTCCTTATTACAGTTTTATGCTGAAAATCAAAGCTTAAAAAACTATATCCTCTGGTCTTTTGGAGCTAACAATATGGTTACCCGAAATCAGATCTATGTTTTGTCAGGATTATTATTAATCGGATTATTTTTCTGTTTCAAATCTATAAAACCACTAATAGGAAACTCTTTAGGAACATCCTATGCACAGAGTTTAGGAGTTAATTTAAAGCATCTCAAACTTTTAATTATAGTATCTTCTTCCCTACTTTCTGCATCCATAACAGCATTTTTAGGACCTATTCTATTTATTGGAATTATTGTTCCTCATTTCTGCAGATTGGTTTACAATCCGTCCAAATTATGGCAGCAGTGGATCTTAAATATGTTTCTGGGAATGTTGGTGATGTTGTTTTTCTCTGTCATTGCTGAAAAAACACAGATTCCATTGAATGTAATAAGTTCTGTTTTTGGAATTCCAGTTATCCTCGTAATGCTTTTAAAACAGAATAAAGTATAGTTTTTTCTGTTGGAAAACGCAAAGACGTATTTTTGTATTTGCTCAACTTTATACTTATACATTTTTTTGCAGATTGAACAGATATTTACTAATAATTTTATAACTTTCAATTATTTATAATAGGATAAAACAAAAACAATTGATTGTTGCACACATTGCATTGTTTGCAACAAGTTTTGCTTTTTTAGAATATTCTAAAATGTTTAGAATGAATAAAGAATTACATTGGATTTATTCCTGGGGGCATAACTGGTGGCTGATGATTGCTTTTCCTTGCCTTTTTTGGGGTTCTCTTATTTTAGGAGGATATAGTCTATGGAAGGTTAATAAAAATAAATTTCTATATCTCATATTTAGCACTATCCCTCTAATTATTTTTTTAATTTTTACTTTTATCTAATCATGCACCTACAAATCAAACAAGCCAATATCGGATATAACAAAACATTAATTTCAAATACCAATGCAGATTTGAATCTTGGAGATGTTTGCTTATTGATTGGAAATAATGGTGTAGGGAAAACTACCTTAATCAAATCTATACTTCATCAGATTCCTTTATTAAATGGTGAAATATTGATCAATGGTAAAAATGTAAAAAATCTTTCTGTAAAAGAAATTGCCGAGAATATTGCTATTGTCTTTTCAAAATCGGTAATTCCACAACATTATACGGTTGAAGATCTTATTTCACTGGGAAAATATATTTACTATCCTTTTTATTTTGAACTAAAAAAAGAAGACCGTGAAGAAGTAGCGCATATCATTGAAGAACTGGATTTAAATCAATACAGATATACCCTTCTCAAAAATCTTTCGGACGGAAATCTTCAAAAAGCTTTTATTGGTCGTGCTATAACCCAGAATTCTCCTATTATTATTCTGGATGAGCCCACAACCCATCTGGATGAGAAAAATAAGATCATTATCCTTAAAACATTAAGAAGACTTGCCAAAGAACAGAATAAGCTGATTCTATTTTCTTCACATGACTGGCGGCTTGCCAAGGAATTCGCTGATAAAATATGGTATGTCAAAAATACACAACTGCATACAGGAATTGTGGAGGATATTTTACTTCAGCATGATGAACTTACCAATGCTTCTTTATTTCAGATGCATGAAAATTTTGTTCCGCCTCATATTTCTGCGCCTCCAGTTCAGAAAGAAATGTTGTATTCTTTACTACAAAAAAACTTCTCAAAAGACCTTTCCAACCTTAATTTTGAGTTTCAAAACAACTTTTGGGTAATTTCTAACGATTCCACAAAATACAAATGTGAATCTTTTGAAGAAATCATCAAATCACTCGTAAACATTTATTAATCTGCTATTTTCTTTGATTATTCCATATACTATGCATGCATAGTATTATGCAAATCATACAATTTAATCCGTTTATTTTCAAGGTATTAACAAAATTTAACTTTAATAAATACTATGCATGCATAATATTTACTAAATTTGGGTAAAACCATTAGCGCAAAAATGATGGATAATAATAAGGAAAAAATAGAAAACGTAGACTTAATTTTAAAACAGACCTGGTTGGCTGTTTCTAAAATGTACACAGAATTGGCTCAGGAGCATGACTCTACAGCTGTACAAGCCCTCACCCTTCTGAAAATAGATCCAAAAGAAGGAACAAGAAGTACAAATCTTGGACCTAAAATGGCTATAGAGCCCACTTCCCTAACGAGAATCATCAAACTTCTGGAAGATAACGGATATATCTATAAAGAGAAAACCACTACTGATAAAAGAGAAGTAATCATCAAACTTACAGATAAAGGATTAAACTCCAGAAATATGTCTAAAGAAGTCGTGGTTAACTTTAATAAGAAGGTAATGGAAAAGATTTCTCAGGAAAAGATGGAAACATTTAAGGATGTGATGACAGAGATCATGAAAATCGCCAACGAACTTTTAAATAACAGGAAATAACCGTAAGGTTACATACACAATCTTTCAAATAATTAAAATTTACATATGAAAAGAAGAATCAAACATGTAACGGTTCTTGGTTCAGGAATTATGGGTAGCGGTATCGCGGCTCACTTCGCCAATATTGGTGTGGAAGTGTCACTTTTAGATATTGTACCTTTTGAACTGACTGAAGCTGAACAGAAAAAAGGTTTGACCAAAGAAGATAAGGCAGTAAGAAACAGAATTGCTACCGAAAACTTTGAAAAACTTAAAAAAGCAAGCCCTGCACTTCTTTACACACCAAAGTTTGCAGACAGAATCAAAGTCGGAAATTTCGATGATGATTTACAGAAAATAAAAAATACAGACTGGATCATTGAAGTAGTAGTAGAAAGACTTGACATTAAAAAGTCCGTATACGAAAAAATTGAACAGTTCAGAAAACCGGGAACATTAATTTCTTCTAATACATCCGGTATCCCAATCCATTTATTGACAGAAGGAAGAAGCGAAGATTTCAAAAAATACTTTGCAGGAACTCACTTCTTCAATCCGGTAAGATACCTTCCTCTTCTTGAGATCATTCCAACTAAAGATACAGATCCTGAGATCGTAGATTTCTATATGAATTATGGGGCTAAATTCTTAGGCAAAACTACCGTTTTAGCAAAAGACACTCCTGCTTTCATCGCAAACAGAATTGGGGTATTTTCTATGATGGATCTTCTTCATAATGTACAGAAATTAGGACTTACAGTTTCTGAGGTTGATAAATTAACAGGTCCTGTTATCGGTCGTCCAAAATCTGCTACATTCAGAACAGCTGATGTTGTAGGTCTTGATACCTTGGTAATGGTGGCTAACGGAGTTCGTCAAAGCGGTGCTGAAGCGAATGACTTTAATGATGTATTTGCTCTTCCTGACTATATCCAAAAAATGATGGATAATAAATGGTTAGGTTCAAAAACAGAGCAAGGATTCTACAAAAAAGTAAAAAATGCGGAAGGAAAATCTGAAATTCACGGATTGAATCTTGACACATTAGAATATGAGCTTCAAGGAAAATCTTCGTTCCCTACTCTTGAATTAACTAAAGCTATTGATAAGCCGATTGACAGATTCAAAGTATTAATCGGAGGTAAAGATAAAGCAGGTGAACTATATAGAAAATCATTAGGAGCATTATTCGCTTATGTTTCTCATAAAGTTCCTGAAATTTCTGACGAGGTTTACAAAATTGACGATGCCATGAGAGCTGGTTTCGGATGGGAAAATGGACCGTTTGAAATCTGGGATGCTGTAGGTGTTCAGAAAGGTATCGAATTGGCTAAAGATGCCGGTTATGAAGTTTCAGAATGGGTGAAAAATGTAGAGACTTTTTATAAAGTTAATGATGAAGGACAAAGCATTTACGTTGATAAAAACTCAGGAGAATACAACAAAATCCCTGGACAGGATGCTTTCATTATTCTTGATAATATCAGAAAAAATAAAACACTTTGGAGCAATTCAGGTGCTGCAATTCTTGATTTAGGTGATGGTATCATCAACTTCGAGATTCGTTCAAAAATGAATTCTCTTGGAGGCGAAGTTCTTGACGGATTAAACAGAGCAATTGATTTAGCTGAAAAAGAATATGACGGACTAGTAGTAGGAAACCAAGGAGCTAACTTCTCTGTAGGAGCTAACCTTGCAATGATCCTTATGATGGCTATTGAGCAGGATTGGGATGATTTGAATATGGCTATTGCCTACTTCCAGAAATCTATGATGAGAGTTCGTTACTCTTCTATTCCTGTAGTAGTTGCTCCACACGGAATGACTTTAGGTGGTGGTTGCGAAATGACAATGCACGCAGACAGAGTGGTTGCAGCAGCAGAAACTTATATCGGATTGGTTGAAACCGGAGTGGGTGTAATCCCTGGTGGTGGTGGAACTAAAGAACTTACATTAAGAACTTCCAGAGAATTCCACAGCGATGATGTTAAAAATAATAGACTTCGTGATGCTTTCATGAACATCGCAATGGGTAAAGTAGCTACTTCAGCTTATGAAGCTTACGATATGGGAATCCTTGAAAAAGGTAAAGACATCGTTTCTGTAAGCAAAAACAGACAGATTGCAGAAGCTAAAAAAGTAGCAAAACTATTGGCAGAGCAAGGATATACTCAACCTATCGAGCAAAAAGTAAAAGTTCTTGGTAAAGATGCATTAGGAATGTTCTATGTAGGAACAGACCAAATGCTTACCGGAAACTATATTTCAGCACACGATAAAAAGATTGCAGACAAATTAGCCAACGTAATGGTAGGTGGAAATCTATCTGAGCCAACAGTGGTTACCGAGCAATACTTATTGAATCTTGAAAGAGAAACATTCCTTCAGCTTTGTGGTGAAAGAAAAACTTTGGAGAGAATTCAGTACATGTTACAGAATGGTAAACCATTGAGAAACTAGCAGAGAGCTCCGTAGGAGCGAACTGTTAATAGACGATCATGTTTTTTATGGCAAACACCTATACACAGATTTATATTCAAATTGTTTTCGCGGTAAAAGGAAGACAAAATCTGATTTCAAAAGAAAACAGAGAAGAATTACATAAATTGATTACAGGTATAGTTTCCAATAGAAAACAAAAATTATTTGCGGTTTTTGCAATGCCTGACCATGTGCACATTCTCATAAGTATGAATCCGACATTGTCCGTTTCAGATTTAGTAAGAGATATTAAAGCAGGTTCTTCGAAATTCATCAATGAAAAAGGATGGATCAATGGAAAGTTCAATTGGCAGGAAGGATATGGAGCTTTTTCTTATTCTAAAAGCAGTGTTGATTCGGTTGTAAAATATATTTTAAAACAGGAAGAACATCATAAAAAGAAAACTTTTAGAGAAGAATATCTGGATCTTCTTTCAAAATTTGAAATAGAATATGATTCAAAATATTTATTTGAATGGATTGAAGATTAACAGGTCGCTCCTACGGAGCTCCGCAAAAAAGCATAAACAAACAGCTATGAACAGTTTACCTCTCTGAGGCAAAATCTTTCAAAAACAATTTAATTAAACAAAAAAATGAAAACAGCATATATTGTAAAAGGATTCAGATCAGCCGTAGGAAAAGCACCAAAAGGTTCCCTACGCTTCACTCGTCCTGACGTGATGGCAGCTACAGTGATTGAAAAATTAATGGCTGAGCTTCCGCAATTAGACAAAAACAGAATTGATGACCTTATTGTAGGAAATGCGATGCCTGAGGCTGAGCAAGGGTTGAACGTAGCACGTTTGATTTCCTTAATGGGTTTAAATACAGATAAAGTTCCAGGAGTAACCGTAAACAGATATTGTGCTTCAGGAAGTGAGGCAATTGCTATTGCTTCAGCAAAAATTCAGGCTGGAATGGCAGATTGTATCATCGCTGGAGGTACAGAATCCATGTCTTATATTCCGATGGGTGGCTATAAGCCGGTTCCTGAAACAGAGATTGCAAAGACAAATCCTGATTACTATTGGGGAATGGGTTACACTGCAGAAGAAGTAGCCAAACAATACAATATTACCAGAGAGGAGCAGGATCAGTTTGCCTTTGAATCTCACATGAAAGCTTTAAAAGCAAATCAGGAAGGTAAATTTGCGAACCAGATTGTTCCAATTCCTGTGGAATATAACTTCCTTGATGAAAATCAAAAGCTTCAGACTAAGAAATTTGACTTCTCAGTAGATGAAGGTCCGAGAGCCGATACTTCTCTAGCTGGATTATCCAAACTTAGACCAGTATTTGCCAACGGAGGAAGCGTAACTGCCGGAAACTCTTCTCAAATGAGTGACGGAGCTGCTTTCGTAATGGTAATGAGCGAAGAAATGGTAAAAGAATTAGGACTTGAGCCGGAAGCAAGATTAGTAGCGTATGCTGCTGCAGGACTTGAACCAAGAATTATGGGAATGGGACCAGTCTATGCTATTCCAAAAGCTTTAAAGCAAGCAAGACTTGAATTAAAAGACATCGACTTAATCGAACTTAATGAAGCTTTCGCATCTCAATCTGTTGCAATTAAGAAAGAATTAGGTTTAAATCCAGATATCTTAAACGTAAACGGAGGAGCCATTGCTCTTGGTCACCCGCTTGGATGTACCGGAACCAAACTTACCGTTCAGCTTCTTGATGAAATGAGAAGACGTGGTAACAAATATGGAATGGTTTCTATGTGTGTGGGAACAGGACAGGGAGCGGCGAGTATTTTTGAATTATTATAGACTAAAAGAGAAAAGAATAAAGAGCAAAGACTATAATGAAACATAACTTCAAACATCTTAACATCTGGAAACTTTCCATTGAACTAGCCGATGAAATTTATGTTATTACAGATAGTTTTCCAAAAAATGAAGAATTTGGACTTAAGTCTCAAATTAGAAGATGTACAGTTTCTGTAGCTTCAAATATTGCAGAAGGTTCAAGCAGAAGTTCAAATAAAGATTTCAATCGTTTTTTAGAAATAAGTCTTGGCTCTCTTTATGAATTACAAACTCAAATTATTATTTCAAACAACAGAAATTATCTTGAAATTTCTAAAACTGAAAAAATAGAAAATAAAATCACAGAACTACAGAGAATGATTTCTGGCTTTCAAAAAAATTTAACGTTGTAAGTCTTTATTCTTTTCTCTTTGTTCTTTAATCTAAAAAAATAAAATAATATATGGCTACATTAAAAGGCGGGGAATTCTTAATCAAACAAATTCCTGCAAACGAAATTTTCAGTGTTGAAGAACTGAATGAAGAACAAAAAATGCTTCGTGATTCTGCGAAGGAATTTATAGATAGAGAGGTTGTCCCTCAAAGAGAGCGTTTCGAAAAGAAAGATTATGCATTCACTGAAGAGACAATGCGTAAACTTGGTGATATGGGGATGCTTGGAATCGCAGTTCCTGAGGAGTACGGAGGTCTTGGAATGGGCTTTGTAACAACGATGTTAGCTTGTGATTACCTTTCGGGAACTACAGGTTCATTGGCAACAGCTTATGGAGCACACACCGGAATCGGAACTTTACCAATCGTTCTCTACGGAACAGAAGAGCAAAAGAAAAAATATCTTCCGGACCTGGCAACAGGTACAAAATTCGGAGCTTACTGCTTAACGGAGCCGGATGCAGGTTCTGATGCTAACTCTGGAAAAACAAGAGCTAAACTTTCCGAAGACGGAAAACATTATATCATCAATGGTCAGAAAATGTGGATCTCTAACGCTGGATTTGCTGATACATTCACTTTATTTGCTAAAATTGATGACGATAAAAACATTACAGGTTTCGTAATCAACAGATCTGAACTTGAAAATCCTGAAAGCTTAACTTTCGGTGAGGAAGAGCATAAATTAGGTATCCGTGCCTCTTCTACGCGCCAGGTTTTCTTCAATGATATGAAAGTTCCTGTAGAGAACCTTTTAGGAGAAAGAAACAATGGTTTCAAAATCGCTTTAAATGCATTGAACGTAGGTCGTATCAAATTAGCAGCAGCTTGTTTAGATGCACAGAGAAGAATCCTAAACCACTCTATCCAGTATTCCAACGAAAGAAAACAGTTTGGTGTTTCTATTGCTACTTTCGGGGCAATCAGAAAGAAAATTGCTGAAATGGCAACCGGAGTTTTCGTAAGTGAGGCAGGTTCTTACAGAGCAGCTAAAAACGTTCAGGATAAAATTGACGAATTAGTAGCTGAAGGAATGGATCATCAGGCTGCAGAATTGAAAGGTGTTGAAGAATTCGCTGTAGAATGTTCAATCCTTAAAGTATTCGTTTCTGACCTTGCTCAGCACACCGCTGATGAAGGAATCCAGGTGTACGGAGGAATGGGATTCTCTGAAGATACTCCAATGGAAGCTGCATGGAGAGATTCTAGAATCTCAAGAATTTATGAAGGTACCAACGAAATCAACAGATTATTAGCGGTAGGAATGCTTATTAAGAGAGCGATGAAAGGTGAATTGGATCTTCTATCTCCTGCAATGGCTATCAGCAAAGAATTGATGGGTATTCCTTCTTTTGAAGTTCCTGATTATTCTGAATTCATGAGCGAAGAGAAAGCTATTATCGCTAACCTTAAGAAAGTATTCTTAATGGTTTCAGGAGCTGCTCTTCAAAAATACATGATGGATATTGAAAAGCAACAACATTTATTGTTAAACGCTTCTGAAATCCTTAACCAGATCTATATGGCAGAATCTGCTGTATTAAGAGCTGAGAAACATTTCTCTCCTGATTCTGTAGAAGCTGCAATGGCTCAATTAAACCTTTACAAAGCTGTTGAAAAAATCACGGTAGCTGCTAAAGAAGGAATTATTTCTTTCGCTGAAGGTGATGAGCAGAGAATGATGCTTTCAGGATTAAGAAGATTTACAAAGTATACCAACAACCCAAATGTAGTAGCATTAACTGAAAAAGTTGCTGCTCATTATATTGAAAAAGGAACTTATTAGTCTTTTAATAACATAAATTTGATTCAAAGGCACCCCACAATGGGGTGTTTTTTTATGTCCTTAATTTTTAAACCAATACAGCATTAAAGAGTTTTAGATTTAAATATTTTTTCTTAATTTTATTATATCTAAAAACTTTTAACTTAAAAGGTATTTCAAACAAACTATTCACAAAAGTATAACGAAGGCAAGACCTTAAAATAATAACCAAAAAACAATCTAAGACTATTTACTATGGGAAAATTTGTTATTTCAAAAAGAACAAACGGTGATTTTCAATTCAATCTTAAAGCTGCAAACGGACAGGTAATCCTGACAAGTCAGGGATACAGCACAAAACCCTCTTGTGAAAACGGAATCAGTTCAGTAAAAACCAATGCTCAGGAAGATTCAAAATTTGAAAGAAACACAGCTAAAGATGGCAGATGTTACTTTAACCTTAAAGCTGGAAACGGACAAATCGTAGGAACCAGCCAAATGTACGAATCTGATAATGGCATGGAAAACGGAATCGAATCTGTAAAAAACAATGCTCCGAATGCTTCTGTAGAGGATGAAACAAATATGTAAAATCTTCTAAAATAATCTTGATAAAAATGCCTTATTTTTTAAGGCATTTTTTATTTTTGTACTCTATTTTCTTAGAAAAATGACAAAAGAAGAATTACTGAATAAAGCAATCAAAATCGCTGATAAGGCGCATAAAGGGCAAACAGATAAATATCATGCTCCATACATAGGACACGTAATGCGTGTGATGGAATATGGTAAAACAATTGATGAAAAGATTGTTGGTGTCTTACATGATGTCGTAGAAGATCATCCTTTGGAATTCAGTCTGGATTATTTAAGGTCTGAAGGTTTTCCTGAATATATGATTTTTGCGATCAGCTGCCTCACAAAATTCGATCCGGAAGAAGACTATGATGATTTTATCAAAAGAACAGAAAGATCTCTCCTGTCTGTTGCTGTAAAAATCAATGATCTTCGTGATAATATGGATCTTAGGAGAGTAAACAGAGAGCTTACTCCCAAAGACATTAAAAGGTTTAATAAATATCTTAAAGCCTATCGCTATCTAGTAGAAAAATATTAATAAAAACACAATGACTAATAACCTGCCCAAAATTTCAAAAGCTTATCAATCTAAGCTTATTTCCGCTATTGTATCAGTATCAGTTTTCTTTCTGATCTACTTAATACTTATTATAGCTTCTCTTTTCATGGTCTTTCTGCTGGGCTATGGCGCTATAAAGCTATTGAGTATTAATACGAATTACCTTACTCTGTTCGGTGCGGCAGGATTATTTAGTGTGGGTGTTTTTGTGTTTATATTCCTTGTTAAGTTTATTTTCAGGAAAAATAATTACAGTACACGTCATTTGATAGAAGTGACACGTGCCCATCAACCGCAACTCTTTACTATGATTGATGAAATTGTAGCAGAAACAAAGGTACAACCTCCTAAAAAGGTATTTCTTTCCCCTGATGTAAATGCTAGTGTCAGTTATAATTCCGTATTCTGGAGTATGTTTTTACCAGTAAAAAAGAATCTAACCATCGGAATGGGACTAATCAACACAACCAGTGTTGGAGAACTGAGAACCATTCTTGCTCATGAGTTTGGACATTTCTCACAAAGAAGTATGAAAATAGGAGGCTACGTAAATCAGGCGGAAAAAATTATTTTTGAAACGGTTTACAACAATAAAGAATATGAAAATTTTATCATGGAATTTGCCGGAGGAAATCTTATTTTTAAATTTTTCGGTCATATTTCGGTAGGCTTTATCAGTGCATTTCAATCTATTCTAAAGGGAGTTTCAAGTTTTCTTTTCAGAAATCACGCTTCTCTTCAAAGGGAAATGGAATATAATGCTGATGCTATTGCTACTTTCGTTACCAACCCTGAAGAACAAGCATCATCATTACTAAGACTGGAATTAAGTGATGCTGCCTTGAACTATTCCATCAATTTTTACATTGAAAGCAATCAAAAATATCAACCTAAAAACCTTTATCAGAATCAGGATTCACTGATGAAAATTTTCAACGAAAGAAATAATCACCCTTACATAAACGGGCTTCCTAAAATAGATCTGGAGGATATTACCCGTTATAATAAATCAAGGATAGAAATTGAAGATCAATGGGCATCTCACCCGGATATCGCTAAAAGAATTGAAAAAATAAAAACAAACCCAACTAAAAATGCAGCTCCTGATCACAGACTTTCAAGAGAAATTATTCAAGGATTCGACAGTATCTCGGCAATCATGACAAAAAAATATCTGACGCTGTTACAAATAAAAAATGTTGGAGAGTTTATTGATAATGAAAGTTTTGTTCAATATTATCTGAGCCAAAATTCCTATCATGATTTAAATTCAAATTTCAATGGATATTATGACAGATACAACCCTGTTTTAGAGAATATTGACGATATTGCTCTAGTCACCGACCCTTATGATAAAACTGCTCTTTTCAGCGATAAAAAAGTTTCATTAGTTTATGAAAAAGTGGGAATAGAAAATGATTTGCAAACTTTAAACTATCTGATGTCTCATCCAAACGAAATAAAGACATTCAGATTCGATGGCAGTTTATACCGATCAAAAGATGCTAAAAATCTTATTCCTAAACTTGAAGAAGAGCTGAAAAAAGTAAAGGATGAACTGAATGAAAACGACAAAGCCATATTTCAGCATTATTACAGAGAATCGGATGAAAACAACAAGGCAGATCTTATCAATAAATATAAAAAATTCGCTGCTATAGACAAGGAGTTTGATGATTTTCAGAATAGTCTTAATGAATTTATACCTTATGTACAGTTCATGACCGTAACTCTACCTTTTGAAGAAATTCGTATACACAGAGCTAAATTACTGAAAGCAGAAAAGCCTTTTAAACAAAAAATAAGAAATCTTCTGGAAAATTCAGTTTATGGAGAATCTTTAACAACTGAAGACCGAACTCTTTTTCAGCAGTATGCAGATGCCGAATACATTTATTTTAATAATGACCACTATCTTGAAAATGAAGTCAAGGTTCTTTCATCTATTATTGAAAGATACCAGGCATTATTGAACGAATACTATTTAAGTTCTAAACAGGAATTATTAAATCTACAGGTAATAGTGGATAAAGTTTCTTAATCCGCCCCAGGGAAATCATACGTCTTCACATGATGGTCTGTACCATCGATATTGATGTTTAAAGCAAGATAAATGAAATGTAAGTTCTTGTTTCCTTTGGCTTCAAACTCGCGCTGCCAAAGGTAACCGCTCACAATACCGAAATAATCATCGATCTGATAGCCGAAACCGCCATATACTCTGTTTCTGGCAAAAGTAGGCTTCATCGGGGTTACAAGAAAAATTTCGTCGTAAGCATTCGCGAAGATAGTTCCTTTCTGAATGGTTTTTGAGTTCAGAGGAACACTCACATTCAAACGATAACGGTAACGCATTCTTTGGGAAGTCTTGTCTATTTGAGGTTCATAAAACCAGCTTTTCTCTGCACGGAAACGGTTTTCAAATTTTACGATTCCTTTTTTAATATCAATAACATCCTGAAGCCATACCCTGAACTCTTCTCTGCTTAATTTGTGGTCTTTATAATTCACATACCTCCCTAGACCTACAAAAGGTTTATGATTCTTGGTAAGATTATATCCCAAACCTCCCTTTATCTCATAATAATCTGGATATGTGTAATCTTCATTACCTCTTAATTGACCTTCTCCATAAATGAAAAATTTTGGATGAAACTTGTAAGTTAAAGTCACGGCATTGAAGCTGGAAATGTGCTCTTGTGCTTTAAATAAAGATAAACTTAAAAGTAGACTTATTCCTAAAAGACGTTTCATACAAAATTTTTGCAAATGTAGATTTTTTAATGATTTTTTAATATTTTTTTAATATTAACTTTCGTTAATATCAAATTAACGATTACTTAATATCAATATTGTAAGAAAACCCTATATGAAACCATCTTTGAGGCATTTGAACGCCAAATGCTTCCGTATATTTTGTATTGGTAATATTATTAATCAAAACATAGACAGAATAATCTTTCTTAGCAAAGCTCAACTTCTCATCCACCAGCTGATAAGTTCCTAAATTTACTCTTTCATTATATCTGTATGCAACTTCATTGGTAAAGTGTTTAAGAAACTTAACTTCAAGTTTTGTAATAAACTGGTGTCTCAGATTATCCAGAATATACCTTGAAACAGATTCACTCGGCTCGTTATATTTACTGTCGATATAAGTATAACCAACCGTATATTTCAGCCAATCCAGTACTCTGTGATTAACTTCAGCTTCTACTCCTTTCACCTTGATATCTCCTACATTTCCTGCAAACCAGGTATTATCATTAATATCTTTTTTAATCCAGTCAATAGAGTTTTTTGAATCTCTTAAAAACCCACTCACTTTCGCTAACAGGTTTTTATTCTGATATTGATATCCTATTTCTGAAGAGATTGCATTCTCAGGTCGTAAATTCGGATTTCCGTGCTCTGTTGGGCTTATATAATAAAGTTCTGTAAAGGTAGGAACACGGTGCACTTTGGCTATATTTCCGTAGATTTTACTATTAGGAGTAAAGTTGTATCCTACATCAAGCCCCGGATAGAAAAAGTTTCCTTCTTTGGAATAATTTGCCCACGAAATCCCTGGGCTGATGTTTAATTTTTTATCAAATAATGAGAAATGATGCTCGAAGAAAACCTGCGATACAAAACGGTTAGGGTTTCCAAGATTGCTGCTCACTAAAAGTTCTTTTCTCAGTTCCACACCTACTCCGGTTGTTCCCAATCCCCATTGATAACTTGAGTTCACTTCTCCACCTACATTATTTCCGATGTGCATATTTCTATACCCATTAGGGTTTTGTCTGGTATAAAGGTACATATCCTGCCCTCTTCTCCAGTACACATTGGAATTAAGCTTTAGCTTCCCAAAAGTCTGCTGATGCGCCACACTCACAATGGAAGCTTGCATTTCCTCATATTGGTCTCTTGCCTTACTTGATGCATAAAAACCATTCGCTCCGAATTTCTTCTCAGAAAAACCTGCCTGGATTCTAACATCACCATCTTTAATGTTCAGCTTTCCCTGGTAGAATACATTTCTGATCTCATAATCTGTATTATACATATATCCCTGTGACGCAGAAGAATTTGCCTGAAGCGTATTAGAGAACTTTTCATTTCCCATCTGCGCATTGAAGCCTAATCCGTACGAACCGTTATCACCACCTTCAGCAGTTATTTTTACACGTTTTCCGATGTGTGTTCTTGTAATAACATTGATTACACCGGCATAGGCATTCTGTCCGAAACGTCGTGCTGCAGGACCTTTTATAATCTCAATTCGTTCCACATCTTCAAGATCTACAGGAAGATTCATGGAATTGTGCCCTGTCTGGGAATCATTCATTCGAACCCCGTTCAGTAGTAATAAAACCTGTTCAAAAGAACTTCCGCGGAATCCGATATCACTCTGTACACCATTCGCTCCTCTCCTTCTGATATCCATTCCCGGTACCTGCTGAAGAATTTCATCAATACTTTTGGAAGGAGAATTTGCAATTTCTTCTTTAGTAATTACCGTAATATTCTGATTGGCGCTTTTATATGGTGTAGAAATAAATTTCCCCTGAAATTCAATGCTTTCTATATCTGTAGTCTTTTCCTGTGCATTTACCCAAAGTAAAGATCCCAGAAAAAAAGCACTTCCTATCTTTTTGATCATAATCGTTTCCGTAGTTTTCTTTTAACAGGATTCAAAAGTAAGGGAGTTCGCCAAGACAGGCAAATGATAGTTGTCATAAAAAAAGACACAGCATGAATGCTGTGTCTATGTTTTTTTGAGGGTAGTTCTATCTTTTTCTCATTAAATGTGTAACTAGATCTCTGAATAATTTTCTCATTTCTATATTACATATTTATGAATGCAATTTTAAATAATTTTAAAACACAAAACAATACCTCAATAAAAAAACATAATGACATCCCCTGCGCCATTTATAATAAGAGCAATTAACAAAATAAGTCCACGAAATTCAATTATATTTTGCTTTTTCAAGGATGATAATTTACACTTGACATCTTATTTTTCTATTCAACATATATAATTTTAGAAATATCAAAAGCATAAAATTTTCGCTAAAATTTTCGTAATTTTGTGGGTCTTAATTTTACGATGAAAACATTCTTTTTCAATTGTATTTTTGGACAACTATTTTTAAATATGTTGTCTTTAATCAGGTGATTCAGAAATTAATTTACAAGTTTAATTGATGACATGCTCTGATATTCCAGGGCAAAACACCATTAAACTGACAGCAATATTGCTGCACAGTTACTTTTATGAACAAACAAAATATGGCTAATACTACAGAAATAGACATAAAAAAACAGATTTTCGTTAAGAATGCTCACCTTAACAATCTGAAACATATAGATGTACTGATTCCTAAAAATAAACTGATTGTTATTACAGGAGTTTCAGGAAGTGGTAAATCATCTCTTGCCTTTGATACGATTTATGCAGAAGGACAAAGAAGATATGTTGAAAGTTTGAGCTCCTATGCCCGTCAGTTCTTAGGTAAATTAGAAAAGCCTAAAGTTGATGACATTAAAGGTCTTGCTCCGTCCATTGCGATCCAACAAAAAGTAATTTCATCCAATCCTCGTTCTACGGTGGGAACGTCTACCGAGATTTATGATTATATGAAACTTTTGTTTGCAAGAATCGGAAAGACATTTTCGCCGGTTTCTGGAGAAGAAGTTAAGAAAGATTCAGTTTCTGATGTGGTTGACTTTATCAAGGCTTCCAAAAAGGATACTTCTTTTTTATTGACGGCACCATTGGAATATGATGTTGATAATTTTAAAGAAAACTTAAACATTCTTAAGCTTGCCGGTTTTACAAGACTTGAAATCAATGGAAATGTAGCCGGAATTGAAGACCTTGAGAGCTTCGGATTTACTCCGGAGAAAGGGATGATAATCAATCTTGTTATTGACCGTTTTTCCTATGAAGAAGATGAGAGCTTCTTACAACGACTTGCTGACTCTATTCAGATGGCATTTTATGAAGGACGTGGCTATTGTTCTTTAAAAAATACAGACACTGAAAAAGTAAAAGAATTCTCCAATAAGTTTGAACTTGATGGAATTGAATTTCTTGAACCGAATGTTCATTTTTTCAGTTTCAATAATCCTTACGGAGCTTGTCCGGCTTGTGAAGGTTACGGAAAAGTAATAGGAATTGATGAAGATCTTGTGATTCCCAATAAAACTTTATCTATTTATGAAGATGCCGTTGTATCCTGGAGAGGTGAAACGATGAGTGAATGGAAAAAAGACTTTATTAAAAAAGCTGGAGACTTCCCTATTCATAAACCTTACCACCAATTAACCAAAGAACAAAAGAATTTCCTTTGGAAAGGTGACGGTAAAAGCACTTTCCCAAGCATCAATAATTTCTTCAAAATGCTTGAAGAAAACCTTTATAAAATTCAGTACAGAGTAATGCTTTCCCGTTACAGAGGAAAAACTCTTTGCCCTACGTGTGAAGGGTTAAGATTACGTGAAGAAACAAGCTGGGTAAAAGTTGACGGACATAACATTCAATCCATGATTGAACTTCCGTTGGATGAACTGGCTCCAATGATTAACAGCTTACAATTATCCGATCATGATAAAGAAGTTGCGAAAAGGCTTTTATACGAAATCACAACCCGTCTCGAATTTTTATTAAAGGTTGGTTTAGGATATTTAACATTAAACAGAACATCCAACACCCTTTCCGGAGGAGAAAGCCAAAGAATCAACCTGGCAACAAGCTTAGGAAGTTCTTTAGTAGGTTCCATTTATATATTAGATGAGCCTTCCATCGGACTACACTCTAAAGATACTGAGAACCTCATCGGAGTCCTTAAAAACCTTCGAGACCTTGGAAATACAGTTATCGTGGTAGAACATGATGAAGATGTGATGCATGCCGCTGATTATATCATCGACATCGGTCCTGAAGCTGGTTATCTTGGGGGTGAACTGGTATTTGCCGGAGATTATAATGATCTGAAAAAAGCAAATACTTTAACATCAGAATATCTTACGGGAAGATTGGAAATAGAAGTTCCGAAGAAACGTAGGAAAGCAAAAGAATGGATTCATATTAAAGGTGCTCGTCAGAATAACCTTAAAAACATAGATGTAGATGTTCCTTTAGAAAGTCTGACAGTGATTTCCGGAGTTTCAGGAAGTGGAAAATCTACTTTGATGAAAGAAATCCTTACCAATGATATTCAGATTCAATTGGGAATGGGAGGTAAAAAAGGAGACTACGATTCTGTAGAGTTCCCTAAAAAACTCATCAAAAATATTGAACTGATTGACCAGAACCCTATTGGAAAATCTTCCCGTTCCAATCCTGTAACCTATCTGAAAGCTTATGATGACATCCGTGATCTTTTTGCGAAACAGAAAGTTGCCAAAATGATGGGTTATAAGCCAAAACACTTCTCTTTCAACGTAGATGGCGGAAGATGTGATGAATGTAAAGGTGAAGGAGTCATCAATGTTTCGATGCAGTTCATGGCTGATATTGAGCTTGAATGTGAGGTTTGCAAAGGAACACGATTCAAAAGTGAAATCCTTGAAGTGAAATTTGATGAGAAAAGCATCTCTGATATCCTTCATATGACCGTGGATGAAGCATTGGCATTCTTTAAAGATAATAATGAAGAAAAGATTGTTACCAAACTGAGACCTTTACAGGAAGTTGGTTTAGGATATTTACAGTTAGGACAAAGCTCTTCTACCCTTTCCGGCGGTGAAGCACAGCGTGTAAAACTTGCTTCATTCTTGGTAAAAGGAGTAACGACGGATAAAACATTATTTATCTTTGATGAACCTTCTACAGGTCTACATTTCCATGATATTCAGAAATTACTGAAGTCGTTGCAGGCATTGATTGATCTTGGACATTCCGTGATTGTTATTGAACATCAGCCTGACATCATTAAATGTGCGGACTATATCATTGATATTGGTCCGGAAGCAGGAAAATACGGTGGTGAAGTTGTTTTTGCAGGAACACCTGAGGATTTAACGAAAAATAAAAAGTCTTACACCGCAAAATACATCAAGGAAAAACTTGAAAAATAAATACAGACAGGGAGCCAATGAGCTCTCTGTTTTCATTTTAGCCAAACTGATTTAATTTTTATTTTTTTACCACGAAGGCACGAATATCTTTTATTAGTGGTGTATTTGTGACGATGAATACAATAATAAAGTTTGTATATTAGGATCAAATTAAAACCTATCTTGGTACAACTTATAACCAGTGTAAATATGAGATATATCCAAACACTCATTCCATTTTCCTCTCTTTTATTTCTCATCAATTGCTCCGTAAAGAAAAATATCAGCTCAGATAAAGATTATGAAGTTAAACGAGACACCTTAACCTTATTTGACCAAAGCAGAAATAGGAAGATTCCCGTTGCTTATTATTTACCTAAAACCAGTAAGAAAATCCAGAATCAACAGATTATTATCTTTAATCATGGTTATGGATTCAACAAAGGCGGAGATTATTTTGTCTATTCTTATCTGACAGAAAAACTAGCTTCAAAAGGATATTTTACCGTAAGTATTCAGCATGAGCTGACCACTGATCAACTTTTACCAACGGAAGGAAACCTGCAAATTGTAAGAAGACCTTTCTGGCAAAACGGTTCTGATAATATACTTTTTGTATTGAACGAACTCAAGAAATCAAACCCGGAAATTGATTATAAGCATCTAACTTTGATTGGACATTCTAATGGTGGTGATATGATAGCTTTATTTGGAAATCAGCACCCTAATTTAGTTTACAAAATTATTACAATGGATAACCGGAGAATGTTTCTTCAGAGAACCACTGTTCCTAAGATATATTCTTTACGTTCCAATGATTATCCTGCCGATGAAGGAGTTCTTCCGACTCAAACTGAACAGGAAAAATACAAAATGATCATACAGCCTACCTCGATCAATCATAGTCATATGGATAATAAAGGAAATGATGAGGAAAAGAAAGTATTAAATGAATTTATCTTGAAATATATTGATGAACGATAATATTTAAATTGATCGCTCAAAGAAGTGGATCATAGAATAAATTAAGAGTTATATAAAAAAGTACAAAAACTTGTAAATTTTAACATTAAATTCATATTCCGTATTAAAAATATCACTACATTTACTATGTAATAAACATCGAATTGGAAACTTTATTTGCTTTTCTTACTACTATTGAAATTGCAATTAAATTTGAAATAAAAATTTAAGCACAGCATTGTCGGCTGTGCTTTTTTATTGTTGTCTAATTAAAAAAATGAGATGTCTTATCTACTGAATTCGCTCCTAAAGAGCGAATTCTTTTATTTTAATCATCTTGTTTGTTCGGAAATTTCTAAAGTAATATTAAACTTAGAATAAGATTCACGATCTTTGCCCGAAATTAATGTACAGAAGCCTTAAGAATGGAAGAATTTGAATTACCTGTAACTTATAAAGGGAAAGATTTGCTTTTCAACGTAAGACTAGCCACATTCACCTATGGTTATAAATTCTATGTAGAAATAGAGGATAATGAAGTGGTTTTTGAACGGGATGATGAAGGAAATCTAAGAGCTATCGTTCCTGAGACAACATCAGGAACTGTTATAGAAAAAGGACTTATTGAAGCTATTATTGAGGTTTTCAGCAACTCATTGTAAGCCTGAAAGTTTTAAGACTTTTGCCTTTATGTCTTTTAAAAAATTTATTGATGTGGCTTTCATCAGCAAACCCAAATTCATCAGCAATCTCATGCACTCTTTTATCACTGAACCTTAATCTATGCTCAATCAATCGTATTCTGTAAGAAGAAATATACTGCTGAATAGATTCATTACATTGTTTACGGAAGTAGCTACCAAGATAAGTTGGGGATAACCCAAACTTTTGGGCAATAATTTCGACCTTCAAAAGACCGGGAGTACGGATATTTTCCTGAATATAATCCAGAATTTGTAATATACGAATATCTGCAACAGCAATGAGATTCTGAGGTTTGACAACTGCAATATTCCTTGCTGCAATTACAATAACGGCATTTACAAGATGGCGGATAAGGTCTTCATTGTACACAGATTGGTGTTTCAGTGTTTCTTGCAGGTTTTGCATCAGTAGATCAACCATTCTCTTATCATCATTATTTACAAGAACTGAACCTGACAGATGGGATGCATAATATAAAAGACATTCAATATGATCTATGCTCTTCCATTGATATTCGCGAATATAGTTTTCACCGAAGCGGATCACCATAAATTCACACATTCCATTCAGATAAAAACCATGAGAATCATTGGGAGTGATAAGAAATAGATCACCCGGATAATAGGCAATTCTATTTCCGTTCACCATATGCTCACCATCTCCGGATAATACATACACCATTTCAAAGAAGTTAAATTGCCTGTCACCTAGCGGGCATTCATCAATCTTTTCATAAAAAACTTCAAGGGACTGATGTATATTTTCTCTTGCCATACTTCAAAGATACCTAAATAGCCTTAAAATATACCTGTTTTCATCACTTTTATCAGTCTATTTTTGCTGTATAAATTCAGAATTATGACAGAGAAAATAGATCCGGAACTTTGGCAAAGCATCATCAACAGTCCATATAATCAAATTAATTATGAAAATCTTTTGATTCATGATCCTTCAAAAATCAGAGAAGAAGAAATGAATGTATCATTAAAGGAAGATCCTTTACCTATTCCCACTTTGCTATCTGTAGAGAATATTCACATTCCATCTTCTGATCCATTACGAAATATCAGATTGAGAATATATAAACCCAAAGGACAAAATGATTTACCAATACTCCTTTATTTTCATGGTGGAGCATTTATATATGGGACTCCTGAACAATACGACTTTATATTCTTTCGCTTAGCCCTGGATGTAAATATGATGATTGTTTCGGTGGATTACCGTTTGGCTCCTAAACATCCTTTTCCTGCAGCGATTGAAGATGGATACGATGCTTTATTATGGCTTTCCGAAAATGCAAACCAATTACATGGAAATAAAAATAATATCATGATTGGCGGAAGCAGTGCCGGAGCTACCATTGCAGCTTCTATTACTCATTGGATAAGGGATACAAAATCTGTTGAAATTCAACATCAGTATTTACTTTATCCTCCAATGGATCATCATTTAATAACCTCATCAATGAATAAATTAGCAAATGCGCCTATGCAAACCAAAGTCTCAGCTCAATGGATGTGGAAACATTATCTTAACAATCAATTGGAACAGCCTCCTCAATATTCTGTTCCACTAATGGAAAAGAACTTTAATAATCTGCCTGATGCCACCATTATTGTATGTGAATTCGATCCATTGAAAGATGAAGGAAAAGCATACGCGAAAAGGCTACAGCAAGCAGGTACTCCGACACATCTGATAGAGATTGAAAACTCAGTCCATACTTTTGATTTTTTCTCATGTTCATTATCAGAAAGATTCTATACAAAACAAGTTGAATTGTTCAAACATATATTAAATAAGAAAAAATGAAGAAAATAGTAGTGATCAACGGGCATCCTGATAAAGAAAGTTTTAATGCAGCTTTGGCTCATGCTTATATCAGTTCTGCAGTAAATTCAGGGGCTGAGGTACGATATATTGCAATTGGGGAATTGAATTTTAATCCTAATCTACAGTTTGGGTATCGTCAGAGAATGGAACTGGAGCCGGATCTTTTAAAAGCACTGGAAGATATTCTCTGGAGTGAGCATCAGGTATGGATACATCCGATTTGGTGGCTTGGCATGCCAGCTGTAATGAAAGGTTTCTTTGACAGGGCTTTCCTCCCGGGAATAACTTTTAAAAGGAATAAAAAAGGAGAAAGTGAAGGATTACTGAATGTAAAATCAGCAAGAATCATTACTACAGCCGGGGATGTTTCCCTGAAATTGTATGAAGAAGAATATCAGTCAAGTGGTCTTATTCAGTTACAAAAAGGCATTTTAGAATATTGTGGCGTCTCTTCCATTGAAAATCATTTCATAGGACCTCTTTATGAGCTTGATGTGAATGACCTGAAAAGATGGTTGAACACCATGAAAGAAATAGCTATTGCAGACTCTGTTCTACAGGAAACGATTTCTAATTGAAATACAGCCCTATATTTAAAAGGAGGTCACTAAGACCTCCTTTATTTTTATAATTATTTGATTTTAATTAAGCTCAATAAAAAGTTCTTCGTTCGACCTTCTTACTTTTTTCAGTTTTCCCCACCAGTCAGTGTCTTCATCTTTATATCCCAATACCATCATTACGGAACTCTTTAAGCCCTGTTCCGGCAGATTAAGCAATTCATCTACAGCGTCATTATCAAAACCTTCAATTGGGGTAGCATCAATTTTAAGATCTGCAGCTGCCAGCAAACCGAATCCCAATGCAATATAAGTCTGTTGTGATGAGTTCAGAAAATGATCTGATTTTGTTTTCCTGCTTAGCATATCCAATAAATTCAGACGATAATCATCTGTAGCCGCAGAAGGTAAATTTCTTTCTTTGTTACTGAATTCAAAGAAGGAATCTACTCTTTCCGGAGTATATTCGTCCCATGCCGCAAAAACCAGAATATGAGAAGCCTGAACAATCTGCTGTTGTTGACAGGAAATCGGTTGTAGTTTTTCTCTAAGTTCTTTATTGGTAATCACAAATACTTTAAAAGGCTGTAAACCTGAGCTTGACGGAGCTAAGCGGATGGCATTCAACACTTGTTCTATTTTATCCTTCTCAATAGTCTTTCCGTTGTAACTTTTTGTAGCAGACCGCCAATGTAATGCTTCCTGTAATGACATAATTTTAAATTTTACTTATTGTATTCTGAAAGACGATCATTATTTCCCAGACCCTCTTCCCTATTTCTACAATGCAAAGTTAGCTGGTTTTCAGTTGCAATAAGATACCTGTTACCTTTTAGTAACCAGTTACCCAGAAGTAACCAAGTAGCTTTTTGGGGTATTCTGTCAAATCAAATTTGTAATTTTGAAATATAATTCTCAAAACATGAAAAAAGAAAAGATAGAGCTGGATCCTGAATGTAAAAACCACATCCGTGGCGTAAGAGATACCATCTATTTACTTGATGGAAAATGGAAAACCATTATCATCAGTCATCTGTATTATACGGGAAGAATGCGCTTTATGGATTTGAAAAGACAAGTTGATGGTATTGCTGCCAAAACTCTTTCAAAAGAATTAAAAGTTCTGGAAATGAACAACCTGGTAAAGCGTACTCAAAATAACACAATGCCTGTAACCGTTGATTATGAGCTCACGGAATTTGGGAAAAGTCTGCAAGGTATCATTGATACTATGGGAGAATGGGGAATAAAATATAGAAAAGAGTTGTTACAGAATGAATAATATTTTATGTAAACATTTTTCTTACTCAAAAACCACATAGTTTACCTTATCTACACCTGTATTTCCTGTTTTTGCATGATAGGCATACAAGGTAAGTTCATAATTTCCAGCTGTATTAATCATATCACTTCCTTCAAATAGATTGGTGGAAACCCATGACAGATCAATATTCTTAATAAACTTTCCGTCTTTCTTCAAAATCCCTTTTACTTCAATTTCATCAGAATTCCAGATGCCGCCTTTTTCGATCACACAACCGCACATCATCACAATATTTGCCTGAAACAGAAAAGGTTTGTTTTTAATCGTATTCAATCCGATATATTGATGAGTTCTGGGCTTCAGAATATCAATAATGTATCCAGGGATTTCAAGAATAATTCCTTCTCCTAAGATATTTTTTCCGGGGATCAGCCACATTTCAGTGCTTACAGCAGCCTGCGCTTGTCTGTTACTTAATGGGGAAATCACCTCGATGGTTACAAATGTAGGTTCATCAATGTCTACGGTTGCCAAAAAGCCTCCCGTTTGTTCATCTGCAATTGAATTTCCTCTTACCTTAGGTGTTTTCATGATCAAATCTGTGTTTCCTGTACTTCCGGAAGTATTTCCTTCTGCCAGAATACGTTGATTCAACTTATTTCGAATGATGATATGAGCGCCTCCTAAAGAACTTCCAATAAACTTAGCATCCTTTGCTTTTGCTCTGATCATCACCTTCGTCTCTGTAGCAGAAACCATAAGACTGGAAAACAATAATGCAGTAGCGAGAAAAAGTGTTTTCATGATTATATTGATTTTAAATATTCATTTTTAAAACGATGGTGGAAAGATTCATTTTTCAGCTCCTGATCTATAGCATCGAGGTAAGAAAAAACAGACAAGTCCTCTGTTAATAATTTTAAAATAGCTTTTTCACAACTATCCCAGATCTTTTCCAGCTGAGGAAGCATTTCTATAGCTTTGGGAGAAAGTGAAATCATCTGCTTTCGTTTATCTGTCTTATCTTTTGTGATCATGAGATAGCCTTTCTCTGTCATTTTCTTTACAATAACAACTACAGACGGATGAGAATATCCCAGTGGTTCTGCAATATCTGTAATGGAGATCTCCCCTCTTTTTTGCAGTAACATAAAAACGAGATACCAGTTCGGTTCTACATCTACTCCAAACTCCTTATAGAATTTCCTTACATCGTGTGACATTCTATCGCTGATTCTTTTTAGTCTGCTATCCAATGCTTTGTATCCTAATTCTTTAATAAAGTCAAAATCCATCTTAAAAATATTTAATGTAAATATATAAAAAATACATAGTCAACTATATAGTTAATTATATTATTTAACATTAAGTTTAAAATCATAAAAATCAACAGCTTATAAAATCAAAAAAAAATAGCCCTTACGACTACTCTTTTATTTATTTCTCTTTCTGAATTCTCCGGGCGTAATCCCTCTGTATTTCTTAAAAAGCTTGGAAAGATGGCTTTCATCACTGAACTGGAGTTCATAAGCAATCTCACTAAGCCGAATACTGCTGTATTTCAAATATGTTTCTACCAGCTTCAGCCTATAATCCAATAGGTAATCCTGATAGGAAACTCCTGTTTGCTGCTTAAAATATTCCCCGAAATAATTCCCTGAAATTCCAAAATGATCTGCAATAGACTGAATACCCGTCTTTTCTCTGTCTTTTATATTTTGCTGAATATAAGTGATGATCTTCATGATGGAGAAAGCCTTTCTATTCTCCTGTAAATCTGAAGTTTCGCTTTGAATGATATTACGTGCGATAAGGTTAAGAAGAATGGAAATACAATTTCGAATAATAAGATAATCCTCTGCTCTATTTTTAAATTCTCTGGCAATCTGAAGAATGAGTGTCTCTGCAAAAGCTTCATCATTCTTATTTCTGAAAATACATCCTGCACGAGCGTGGTAATTATTGCTGATATACTGTAGTTTGTACAGATTTTCACAACTTTCAATACGGTCTGCTTCCAAACGTATCTTATCAATAAACTCAATAGGACATTCAATGCTGATCAAAACGGCATCTTCACTTTCAAAACAATAAGACTGCTGCTGCGGAATAATAAAAAGCTTTCTTTCTGTAAACTCAATATTGCGTTCGTCATACAACAATTCACCTTTGCCTTTAACAATATAGACAAATGAAAGAAATGATTTTGTATTGAAAATAATTTTTTCTCCTGCAAGCTCTATTTCCTTCACTTTGATCCCTTCAAGATGCAATCCTTTCATATCAGCACTATATTTTCCTCCAAAAGTACAATTTTAGCAGAATATCCAGAGGTTAATTTTGCATAAAAAAATTATGAACACTTATCCAAAGCGATGGCAGGCGCTCAATTTCTTAATTGCCGGAGCTTTTCTTTCACCATTGGATTATTTTATTGTGAATATGGCACTCCCTTCTATCAAGAATGCTTTCAAAGCAAATGATCATCAGTTGCAAATGGTAGTTGCTATCTATGGGCTTACTTATGCTGCTCTTGTGGTATGTGGCGGAAGACTTGGTGATCTTTACGGACGGAAAAAGATTTTCACATTGGGACTTTACACTTTCTTATTTTCCTCTCTTGCATGTGCTTTCTCTCCTACTGTTACATGGCTTATCATAGCGAGAATGTTTCAGGGAATCGGAGCTTCATTACTTGCCCCTCAGGTTTTGTCATCTATAAAGGTTCTTTTCAATAGTCAGGAACAGCCTAAAGCAGTAAGTCTTTTCAGTTCTGTATTCGGACTTGCTTCTGTGGTCGGACAACTGCTTGGTGGGTTACTTCTCAGTATGCATTGGGGAAATTTTTCCTGGGAAATGGTGTTCCTTGTCAATGTACCTATTACGATTCTTTGCATCACGGGAATTCACTTCACTATGGATAACAATCATAAGGAAAGGAATTCAGGAATTGATCTTAAAGGCTCTTTACTACTAATTATTTCATTATTAATGCTGATATTCCCACTTATTTTCGGACAGAAATACCATTGGGCATTATGGTTATTTGGTATTATCCTGATGGGTGCATTTTTATTGACTATATTTTTAAGATATGAAATGAATCTGTTGAAAAATAATAAACCGATACTCGTGGATCCTACATTATTACAACACAAGCCCTTTGCATTATGTCTTTTAATCCTCTTTTTTTACAATTTTACGGCAGGTTTGTTTATTTGTTATCCTTATTATTTACAACAGTTTTTACATCAAACCTCTATACAGACAGGACTTGCTATTATTCCTTACGGTCTTGCCTTTTTTCTGGGACCGTTGATTGTCTCTAAAGTAAAAATTTCCCCTCATAAGCTGATCTATATTGGTCTTTTACTTTTAATGGGAGGTTTTATTTTTACTGCACTGAACTTTCACTTTCAAGGAAAACCGTCTTTCATAAGTCATCTTACTTTATTCATGGCAGGATTAGGACATGGAACCATTATGCCGGTCATGATGCGTACAGCGATTACTTTTACCACAAAAGAAAAGGCAGGACAGGCATCTGGTCTGGTAAGCATCGGAATGCAGATAGGAAGTGTAACGGGGGGCGTTGTTGTAGGAACCTTATTCTTCAATCTGATCGATACCTTTGGTTTTCCGGAGGCTTTTGCATTCGCTATTGGACTCATCGGAGCCATTCAAATTGTTGGAATATGGGGAAACAGCAAACTGGGAAAATATATTAACGGCTAATCATTACAAACAATAAAAAATACCATAATTTTTAAATCTATGAACAACACAGAAAAAATAACTAAAGAATTAAATGAATTTTGTGAGAATATTGAAAAATGGTTTCGCGGTAACGAAAAGGATCAGGAAGCTTTATTAAAAAAAATTCTTTCAGGATTCTCTCCTGATTTCAAAATGATTAATGGAGATGGAAATACCGCTACTTTATCAATGTTTTCAGAATGGCTTCCCTCTGTATTCGGAAAGTTCCCTGAACGAAGTGTACAAATTGAAAATATTCAGATTCATCACTCTGAGCATCATGGATTGGCAACCTATACTGAAATTCAGACTACAGAAGGTATAACAAACAAGCGAAAGTCTTCAGCAATTTTTGTTTTAAATGCAGAAAAAGCATTGTGGTTCCACCTTGTAGAAGACTGGATATAATACAATAAGGACTGTTTTCGGAACATTGAAATTCTAAAAACAGTCCGTTTATTAATATTTAATTATTTATTCCTAAAGACCTGCATCTTACCAGCCATAAGGGTCAATAATATTCCAAAACAGGCAAAAATTCCATAAGAATATCTAAGATCAAAAGCTTCCGCGATATATCCGATCAGCGGAGGACCAATCAAAAAGCCTAAGAATGAAATACTGGATACAAATGATAAAGCAATACTCGGTGCAACTGTATTTACTTTTCCGATAGTACTGTAAACCGACGGAACACTTAAAGATCCTCCCAGCCCGACAATCATAAATGCAATGACACAAATCCATAGTTGAGGAAAGAAAATACTCAGGAAAAGTCCTGCGCTCATCATCATACCACAACACTGTAAAACCGTTCTTTTTCCATACTTTTCAATAATACGGTTTCCAACGAATCTACCTAAAGTCATCATTAAAATAAAACTCGTATATCCCAATATGACAAGATTTTCAGGAGCTTTCACTATCGTTTGAAAATAGACACCACTCCAGTCAAACATAGCGCCTTCAATCGCCATACTCAAAAACCCAATGATTCCCAATCCCACCAATGTAGGGTTTACCGATTTAAAAATAGATCGCGTATTCGGCTCAGTTTTATGAATAACATTCGTCAGATGATTTCTACTGTATAACCAGATCAGCGTAACAAGGATAAAAATAAATACAAAATGAGGAAATGTTTCCATTTTTAAGTTGATAACAAGCAAACCTACAACCGCACCAATCAATCCAGCGAAACACCAGGCACCATGATAAGATGAAAGCAATGTCCTTTTAGTTATTGATTCTATTTCGATTGCCTGTGTATTGACCGCAATATTGCAAAGATTTCCAAAAACACCGAAGAAGAACAGAACAACGCCCAAAATCCAGTAAGAAGGAGCAAGTCCAATCAATAAAAGAAAAGCAGGATACAGTAAAAAACAATACTTAATAATTCTACTGCTTCCATATTTACTGATCATTTTTCCTGACAAAACCATTGTGGACAACTGCCCAATAGGCATCAGAAGAAGAAGTGTTCCTAACTCTGCTTCATTGATGGAAAGAGCATTTTTAATGATGGGAATACGGCTCGCCCAGGAAGAAAAAACAAGTCCGTGAGCGAAAAAAAGTAAGAAACAAGCGGTAGGCATTTTGGCATTAAATGATTCTTTATCGTGCATGACAACAGTATATGATTAAAATTTCCGCTGCGAAGTTAGGCACACTCTTCCAATAAAAGATATTCCATTTTTGCTATTTTATATTCCATTTTAAACAACGCTTTTAAAAAGAAAAATTAACTGCTTACATTTGTCCAGAAGTTGATGAGGAAATATTATTATCAAACTTTAAACGTACACCAAGAAGCCATCCACCTGTGAAATGATAGATATTAAACCAAAATTTGAAGGATTATATATTGAAAAATATAAAGCTGATGGGATTGCAGAATTTCAGAAAAGAAGCACTAAACTTAATAAATTGTTACTTTGTTTTGTATCAGCCGGCAAACTGAATCTGCACATCAACGGACTTCCTTTTAATATAGATGATCATTCTGTGATCATGCTTCTCCCCGATACAGATCTGGCAAACGTCTCCTGTAGTGACGATCTGGAGCTTTCAGTTTTCTATATTTCTCTGGACTTTATCAGCACCTACAGTTTTCTAACAGTCCTTTTGGCAAGTGACGAAATTAAATTCAACCCAGCAATACAGGTAGAAAATTCTGCCAAAAGGCTTATCTGGTCTACCGTAAAACTTATACAGGATTACAACTCAAGAATTAAGGAAGAAAGCACTCCGGAATCTGTTCAATATCTTCTTTATGCTCTTCTTGAACTTGTTTCAAAACTTTATCTCCCGGTTATTAAGAACAATAGTCTTTTACAAACCAGAAGTCAGGATATTATTGAACGTTTTTTTGAATTACTCAATGAACATGGTCATCTTCAGAGAAGCGTATTATTCTATTCTGACCAGTTACATCTTTCACCGCAATATTTAAGCAGTCTTATCAAAAAAGAAACCGGAAAACCGATCAAGCAATGGATCAGCTATATCGTTATAAAGCATGCCAAGGAACTTCTCAAAACAACCTCGCTTTCTATCAAGGAAGTCAGTAATCAGTTGCAGTTTGTAGATTCATCCCTTTTTTGCCGTTATTTCAGACGTTGTACAGGAATCACTGCCAATACATACAGAGAAAATTATAAAATCAAAAAATAAGCAGAAGACAATAGGTTAAAGATAGAGTCTTAGTGAGTTTTTTGTAATTTAGACCTCAGAAAAAGAAACTATTTATGCCAAGGAAAACACTGTTATTGTCTACTATTTGCTTATTATTTTTACATTGCAAAAAAGAAGAAACACTACAACAAAACATCATTCAAGATACTATAAAACAACAAAATACGAACCTTTCTCATCAAGAAACACAAGATAATTCCCAAATTAAAACAGTAAAATCATTTTTGAAATGGTATAGAGATAACGAAGAAAAACTCTATAATTTCAATACTATAAAAGGTGGAATTCTGGAACAAAATGAAACTCCGGCAAATTATTATGTAGATTTTGACGCGGTAGAAAAAGAAATCAAATTTATGGAAAGCAGTAATTTGTTTTCGCAAAAATTCCTGTCAAATTACAAACAAAATTATGTAAAAGGTGATGAGCATTTCAAAAAAGACCCTGCTAACGACGGACCACCATTCGGCTTTGATTATGATTATTTCTTTAAAACTCAGGAAGATTACCAATCTGATCTGAAAAATATTGAAAATATAACATTTACTGTAAAAAAGATCAATGATCAGCAATATTTCGTAGAATTCCATTTGAAAAACTGTGGTATGACCTACCAATATACTCTGAGCAAAAAAGACCAATGGCAGATTGATTCCATTGAAAACATAAGCTAAATGGCTTAATATTTTAAAATCATTTTTATTCAATCAACTATAAAAAACTAAACCTATGAAGGAGAAATGGATACCATACCCAACCATTCTGGAAGGAACAACCATTGAATTGATTCCTCTTGAAAAAGAACATCTTGAAGAATTATATACAGCCGCTGCAGATAAAGAACTTTGGGCAAATATCCCTTCCGACTGCTCAGATAAAGAACTTTTTTATAAAAACTATGAGTTTGCCTTGTCCGAAAGAGAAAACGGAAATCAATATCCTTTTGTCATAAGAAATAAACAAACGAAAAGACTGATAGGTTCAACAAGGTTTTTTGAGATATATCCTTCTGATAGAAAACTTGAAATCGGATGGACTTGGATTACAAAAGAGTTTTGGGGAACCAGCGTCAATCTTGAATCTAAATTACTACTGCTTACTTATTGCTTTGAAACACTAAAAACCAATCGTGTTCAGCTAAAAACCAAAGACAATAATTTCAGATCAAGAAAAGCAATTGAAAAAATTGGTGGAGTGTTTGAAGGTATTTTACGCAAAGATAAAATTCAACAGGACGGAAGCACGAGAAATGCCGCTTATTACAGCATTCTGGATAATGAGTGGAATACTGCAAAAGTAAAAATTGAAACTCAGATCAAAGAAAAGCAAAATATTCATCACCAGCAATCATAAAAAAATCAGGCGCAGAAGTGAAACAACTTTACGTCTGATCATAACATTCACACATATTTCATGAAAAAGCACTACAGAAACATCATTTTTCCATTTCTGTATAAACCACCTATTTTTTTATAATTTTCTTTGAAACAAAAGTTCCATCTTTCAATTCTCCCTGAAGCAGATATACTCCTTTCGGCAACTTTGAAATATCAATATTTCTGGAATTCTCTGTGGTTAAAACGGTTTTCCCTTCCAAGGTAGTAATCAAAACCTTTTTAAAAGCCTCTTTTGACGATAAAGCGACAATATCCGAGCTAGGATTCGGATACAGTGAAATCGCCGATTTTTGATTACTCAAATCAACTGTTGACAGTACATCTGCATCAAGGTAAGACACCGTTTTGGCAATATTTGTAGTTCCCTGAAGAACAAATGTGTTAATAGCAAAGCTAAATACAGTACCTGCCGACTGACTTACCCATTGATAAGATTCATTCGTATAAGTTGCTGTCATAGGCGTAGGAGTACTGAAGATCGTCTGTGTTGCCGTTCTCATTCTTTTTATCCTCAAAACATTGGGATACGTTCCTTTAGGCGTTATTACAGTTCCATAGCCATCCACGGTATAGCTTACCTGACCTGTTTCATTCGTGTTTCCTATTGCTGTTGAGACACTGTTAAATTCATACGCATCATCAAACTGCTGTAAATAAGTAATCGGAAACTTATATTCAATCAAAGGATTCACATAAGTAACGGTCACATCTCCCAAAGCCGGTCCGGAATAAGAACCTATCATTGTAGCTTCAGTATCCGTCATAATATTAAAATCATGCGTATCCATAGAATTTGGTTTTGTAATCCTGTTCGCTCCGGGAAACCTGAAACAATTCGTTTGTCCCGGGCATGTATTGGTTACAAAATCCATAGCATTAGTTCCTGCATACACAGAGAAATCCCAGGTAACATTTGCCCCGGAAGGACCTGCAGTGATGGAAGTTCCGGTTACATCTTCAGATTTTAATGAAATCGTAGTGTTAATATGATCTACACCAGATCTTGGTATCGAGGGCTGTGCATAAGCCATTATTCCGATCATCAGGAATACAATAAAGTTTAACTTTTTCATACTATTTTGGTTTAAGGTTTGGTTCAGATTCTCAAATTAAAATTAAGAATTCTCCATGAAAGGAAATATTTTTCATCTACCGAATACACGCTTCATTCTACAAACTGCTTTACAATAAAAACCCACTCATCATTCGCTTGTTTTTTGTAATTTTGTCTTTATCAATTTTTATGGCAGAATACATCCTTGAAAACATTAATATCAGCACCCTTTCCGTATATGATCTGTTGAAGCATACTACAGAAAGCTCATTTGTTAGTATCAAGGACTTTCGTGAGATCTATCCGGTTAATATTGAAATCAATACAGGAATATTTACCAAAAACTCTTTGCAGGAATTTCCGATGGTCACCATAAGCCGTATAGGCAGTTCACTACTCTGCTCATGCACCTGTAACCATCCTAAAGACAAACTTTGCTCGCATCAGGCGGAAATCATCCATTGTATTCTTGAGGATAAAAATTACCTGATCTTCTTTGATGATACGTTTCGCAGAAAAACATTAATTCCTAAGGCAAAAGCTTATGGTTTGGAAAACGAACCAGACCTGGATACCTATTTTCAGCTTGAATGGATAAACGAAAAGCTTGAAATCTCATCGAAAATCAAAGAAATGCTGCCTCTGGATGATCTTATGTTTAAAAGAGATCTTCTTCCTCAGTTACCTTCTAAACTGGATAAGCTTGCTGCTCTTGAAACAGGAAAAAAACAGATATTGGTCATCGGAACACACCGCTATTACAATCATCTCGTATTTTCCCTCATGGAAGCGGAAATCACTCAATCCGGTAAGATTAAAAATCCGGTAAACGCTGTAGATGCCATGCAACTGATCTGGAGAGCAGAAAAACCTCAGGAAATAAAATTCTATACAGCCATTACTGCTTTTCAGAACAACTATAATGAAGAATATAATGCTGCAGAACTGGAAGCATTAAAACTTATTGTAAAAAATCCTTTGGGACTGGACGTCTACTATCACGATCGGGATATTGCAGAAACTGTCTCTTCCAAGTCATTACTTCCTATTACACTTAACACTTTAGATGCAGAAGTTCAACTATCTGTATTTAAGAAAGATCCTTTTTATGAAATAACAGGAGAATTACAATTCAATGACACGTCTATTCCTTTTAAAAATGTGATTCTCAGAAATGAATATTTTATATATAACTCAAACACTTTCAACTTCGTAGACCACCCAGACCTGCTTAGAATAATCAAATTCTTTAAGTCAAATAATGAAATCTTATTGGTTCATTCGTCCAAATATGAAGATTTCATGACCAATATTTTAGCTAATATTGAAGATCATATCCATATAAATTACAGCTACATACAACCTGCAACGAAAGCACAACTTAAAGATAAGGATTTTCATATTGAAAATGTGATTTACCTTCGTCAGCAGGAAAATTATATTGGCATCACACCCGTCATGAAATACGGAGAAGTTGAAGTCCCCGTATATTCCAGAAAGCAAATTTTTGATACAGACCAAAACGGAAATGTATTCAAAATAGAAAGAAATGATGCAGCAGAAGCACGCTTCACTTCTCTGGTAATGAAACAACATCAGGACTTTGAAGAACAAATGGACGGATACCAATATTTTTATCTTCACAGAGATAAGTTTCTGGATAATAATTGGTTTCTTGAAGCATTTGAAACATGGAGAAACGAAGGAATTGCCATTCTCGGGTTTAACGAACTGAAAAATAATAAACTAAACTCACACCGCGCTAAAATCAACATTCAGATTACAAGCGGATTGGATTGGTTTAATGCTAAATTAAAAGTAAGTTTCGGACAAAAAGATGCTACTCTTAAACAACTGCATAGAACAATTCGAAATAAGAGTAAGTTCATACAATTGGATGACGGAACCCTTGGAATTTTGCCTGAAGAATGGCTCGATAAGATTGCCACTTACTTCCAGGCTGGAGAAATAGATGAAGAACTATTAAAAATTCCAAAGATCAATTTTACTGAAGTTTCTTCGCTTTTCGAAAAAGAAGTATTAAGCACTGAAGTACAGAATGAAATCTCAACGTATTCTTCAGCCTTTTCAACAGGCAAAAAGATCCCTGAAGTAAATATTCCGGCTGAATTACGTGCAGAATTAAGAGATTATCAACATGAAGGGCTCAATTGGCTGAATTTTCTTGATCGTTATAACTTCGGTGGCTGTCTTGCCGATGATATGGGATTGGGAAAAACACTTCAGATCATTGCTTTTATACTTTCTCAGAGGGAAAAACGTGGGCATACAACCAGCCTTATTGTAGTTCCTACGTCCCTTCTTTTCAACTGGCAGGATGAGATCAGCAGATTTGCTCCTTCCATCAAAGTATTATTGCATTATGGTTCAGATCGTCCGAAATCGGCATCTCACTTTTCAGATTACGAGGTTGTTTTAACCAGTTATGGGATGCTTCTTTCGGATATTAAGTTTCTGAAAACGTTCAATTTCAATTATGTTTTCCTTGATGAATCTCAAACCATTAAAAATCAAAATTCTGAAAGATATAAAGCAGCACGTCTTCTTCAATCCAGAAACAGGTTTGTATTAACAGGAACGCCTATAGAAAACAGCACATTTGACCTCTATAGCCAGCTTTCATTTGCCTGTCCCGGGTTATTAGGAAGCAAACAGTCTTTTAAAGATATTTATGCCATTCCTATTGATAAGTTTGAATACAGCAAACGCGCGCTGGAGCTTCAGCAAAAGATAAAACCATTTATCCTTCGAAGAACCAAAAAGCAGGTTGCCAAAGAACTTCCGGAAAAAACGGAAACTGTTATTTACTGTGAAATGAATTCTGAACAGCGTAAAATATACGACGCTTATGAAAAGGAACTTCGTGAATTCATAGCTGCTAATGATGACGATGATCTTAACAAAAACAGTATGCACGTTCTTACAGGGCTTACAAGACTCAGACAGATCTGCAACTCCCCTGTGCTTATTAAAGAGGGATATTCAGGCGAAAACGCTGTAAAAATTGAAATTCTGATGGAACAGATCCTTGGAAAATCCAAAGATCATAAAATTCTGGTATTCTCACAGTTTGTGGGTATGCTTGATTTGTTGAAACCGGAACTTGAGCGCCACGGAATTCCTTTTGAATATCTCACAGGACAAACTAAAGACAGAGGTGAAAAGGTTGCTAATTTTCAGAACAATGAAAATATCCGTGTGTTTTTAATAAGCTTAAAAGCCGGAGGTGTGGGCCTTAATCTTACGCAGGCAGATTATATTTACCTTATAGATCCATGGTGGAATCCTGCCACAGAAAACCAAGCTATTGACCGTAGCTACCGTATCGGACAAACTAAAAACGTGATTGCAGTCCGCATGATCTGTTCTAATACAGTGGAAGAAAAAATTCTTACATTACAGAAAAAGAAAACCCAACTGGCTCAAAATCTTCTTAAAACGGATGGTGGTAAATTTCAGGGATTATCTAAGCAAGATCTTCTGAATATCCTTGAACCGAATTAATATTCAACATTTTACAAAACAAAACCGACAGATAAAATCTGCCGGTCAAAAAAACAAAAATTGATATGGATATGATTAGATATGTGTTTTACTTTTTGATCACTTTTTCAGTGGTCAGTTTCTTATCTTTTGTAAGAATCTTTATCAGATAAGTTCCAGGAACAAAATTGTTCATATTTACAGTTTCAGAATTCCCCTCCGAAAGCTTTTGTCCTGAGATATTATAGATTTCGTACTTCTCCAGTCCTTCTTTCATTTTGATGGTTACAGCTCCTGTAGTAGGATTTGGATATACCTTTACTTTCACTGAAGAATCTTTAGCCACCTCTGATGTTGAAAGACTTTCCGGCTGAATATTGATTGTATAATCTTCTGCCTGTCCAATAAACCAACCGGAAGGACATGGAAGATTTTCCAAAGTTCCCATCCAGGAATTTGATTCATAAGCTTTTACTATTCTTAAACGGGTATTTCCTAATAAAGAATTGGCAGGAATTGTAATCATTCCGGAAGTAATCCCGGATTGATGTCCTGAAACCGGATCTGAATTATCCAGATATCCCAGATTGAATTTTTCATCAGCATCAAACTGATTATTATGGTTAAAATCAATATAAGCATATGCAGAAACCGTGGTCTGCCCATGAGTTCCTCCCGTTACCGAAATAGGATAAGTATTTCCTCTGTTTGCGTTAAAAACGGTACCTGTAAAGTCTTCAATAGTCTCTGAACTTCCATCAATAGAGCTGTCATTACTTAACCCATTAAAATCTACACGGGTTATTTCACTTACTGTAAGGCTTGTTACATTTTCAGCTCCGCAATAAGGGGATGGGAAACCAACTGTATTTCCAGTGATATTCACGGTATAATCTTCGGTCTGCCCTGTTCTTAAATTATCACATGCTGTATTGATTGAACTTGGCGCATTAGGATCTGAATACGCAGCCAGATTACTGTTTTTAAGAACTCTCATTCTTGTAGTACCTGAAGAAGCATTGGCAGGCACATTAATTGTTCCGTCTATGGTAAAAGCATTCGCCGGAGTTGCCGAATTCAGTTTTCCTATGTAAAAACTCTCTCCAGCATCATCAAAGTTTCCGTTTCTGTTGAAGTCTATGAAAACCACAACATCGCTTGGAAACGAACTGGATGGTCCTTTTACAGAGATCTGGTAACTATTCCCAGCCAATAGATCTGTAGACATCGAAGTAAAATCTTCGTAATCGGGAGTTATCCCGGATTGAAACGGGGATGTATTGTTTATATTTCCAAAAGTGACATTGGTAATCATGTTGCTGTCAGCTCCGTATTGAAAAGTTGGGGTACAATATTGTGCCTCCATCAATGAGCAGAGAATGACAGCAGAAAAGGTAGTTAGTTTTTTCATTGAGTTCTTAATTTGATTGAGGCAAATTTATATTTATTTAGAATCAATAAAAATAAGAAAGCAATGATTTTTGTCAGTTTAATAAAATTTAAATGGAAATACTATTTAGGAAAGTGAAAGAAGCATTTATAAATCAATAAATACCAATACTTTAATTAAATTAATATTCAGTAATAAAAATTTTCATTAAAAACATAATCAAAACTATCATTCAGGAGCTTTCATGAACGAATTTTATGAATAGTCATAACAATAAGTATTTAATATAATACAATCAAAAATCTTATATACAATAACTTAAAGCAAACAATCTAATTAATTACTTTAAATAAAATCAAAAAAAGATAAAGTGAAAATAAAATAATAAACAAAGTATCAATACTCAATTATTCCCTACTCAGCTGATCAAGCTTTTTAAGTAAAGTAGGAATTCTAAAAGGTCCATGCATCTTTTCAACATTAAGACTAGCATGATCTACATTCATTCCTTTGGCTGTAACAAATAATGGCGTTTTACTTTCCCCACGCAGTACATTTCTCCTTTCTGAATCAGGAGAAGTAAATTCATTCTTAGCAATTCCAACTACAGGATACTTTCCTTGCAAGGCTTCATAAAGATATCCTCCTAGACCTATTTTGCCCTCGTTATTAAGAGTGACATAGCCATCCACAATGATAATATCGTCTTCTTTTAATACAATTTTTTGCAATAAACTTAGAATACAAGGTAATTCTCTTTTATAAAAAGCACCACTTTCGTATTCTGAGCTTACAGGGATTTGTTCAGTAAAAGTTTCTATTTCATGAGTAGAAGTCCAGTCTTCAAATGCAATACACACAGTATTCGCATAGTCTTCGTAATAGTAACTATCAAATGCGTAGATCATCTCTGATTAATTTAAATTGCTAAAGTAAAGATAAGGCTGGAGCATGTAAACTCCTAAGATTAATTATATAATGCCACAAATACACTATAAATAACTCGTGCATCCGTGGCATTAAGCATCACTCTAACACTGACTTAAAAGACTGTGTAGATAATTCTGGATTTATTTTCTATCCACTACAATTCTTTCTTCTCTGTTGGCAATATCCCATGCTGTAGTAAAAATCAGCTGGGTTCTTTTTTCCAACAAGTTATAATCAATCTTTTCAGGATCATCTGTTGGCTTGTGATAATCTTCGTGAATTCCATCAAAGAAAAATGCTACAGGAACATTATTTTTAGCAAAATTATAGTGATCTGAACGGTAATATAGTTGCTCAGGATCATTAAGGTCATCGTATTTATAATTCAGTTCAAGATTATTAGTCCTTTTATTTGCAGCTTCATTGATCACTTTAAGCTGAGTGCTTAGCATATCCGAACCAATCACATAAACATATTGTTTCCCTCTGTTTGCCGGATCATCACGTCCAATCATATCAATATTAAGGTCTACAACTGTATTTGCCAATGGAAAAACAGGATTATCTGTATAATATTCAGATCCAAATAGACCATGCTCTTCACCGGTTACATGAAGGAACAAAACAGATCTTTTAGGACCTTTTCCTTTATTTTTCGCTTCCTGGAACGCCTTTGCCATTTCCATTACAGCTACAGTTCCGCTTCCGTCATCATCAGCACCGTTATATACTACTCCACCTCTGGTTCCCACGTGATCATAGTGTGCAGAAACAACAACGATTTCTTCCGGTTTTTCGCTTCCTTCAATAAAAGCAAGAATATTTTCAGAATCCGGAAGATTTCCGCCACCTCTTTTCTTCATAAAATCAGCCGGAACTTTCTGATAATAAGAACCTAATGTTTTCGGATATGAAACTCCTAAGTTTTTATAATAGTTAACAATATATTCCCCTGCTTTTTTCTGCCCTTTACTTCCCGTATCTCTACCTTCCATCTCATCAGAAGCGATTACATATAGATTTTTCTTTAAATCTTCTGCTTTAATCATTTTGTAGGCATGCGTAAAGCCTTTGTCATGTTTAGTAGAAATAGGATGAGAGGCTCCGTCAGAAACCTGAGCTGTACTACAGCTTGTCATCAGAGCTATAGAAAATAACGGAATAAGTAGTTTTTTCATAAAGAATAAATTTCTTAAAAATAACAAATTTTATTGACTCCTGAGATTTAAAATAAAAATCTTACAGAATAGCGATTGCTTATCCATCATGGTTTTAAAATAAATAAAAACTTCATCATCTCCACATTGTATGATCACTGAAAAGTAAACACGAAAACTGAATTTCACTAAAGAAAATAAACAATTCATCAACACTTCAGAATAAATCCATCAAATCGTTATTGATTTTTTATTACATTTGAAAAAAATGCAAAATTGATGAAAAAAATTCATGAATTTACTCACTATTCATTTTTCACAGAGATGTCTGAGCTGGCGGTAAAGAATGGAAGCTTTGATCTCTCTCTGGGACTTCCTGATTTTGAAATTGATGAACGGTTAAAAGCTTTCTTAAAAGAGTCGGCAGATCTTGATACGCATCATTACGAACCTCTTGCCGGTAATCCTTTATTAATCAACAACATCATTAATTTTAATGCAAAACGAAAAAATAGTATTTCTGTAAAGGCAAATGAAGTAACCATTGTTCCCTGTGCTACTTTTGCTTTATATACTGCCCTTAAATCGATTCTAAATCAGGATGATGAAGTGATTGTGATCCACCCTTCATACTATACTTATGCACCTGCCGTGGTCATGAACGGAGGAAAACCTGTTTATTATGATCTGGAAGTTGATTTTACGATCAATTGGGACTTGTTTAAACAATGTATTTCTGATAAAACAAAGGCTATCATTATTAATTCACCACAAAATCCTACCGGAAAAATATGGAAACAGGAGGACTGGAATCAATTGTACGAGCTTATCAAAAACCGTCATATTTACTTAATTTCAGAAGAGATCTATGACACTTATTGCTATGACGGAACGGAACATTACAGCTCGTTTATTCATCCTGAACTGAAAAACAGAACTTTCTGTATTTTTTCTTTTGGCAAAATGTTTCATACCTCAGGATGGAAAGTTAGTTATATGATTGCTTCCGAAGAATTAACAGCTCTATTCAGATGTCATCAGCAATATATTTCCTACAGTGCTAATGCTCCGGCTCAATATGCTCTGGCAAAGTATCTTGAGATATTTGATCCTGGTGTAAATCAAAAAACAATGCAACGGAAAAGAGATATCTTTAATGAATTACTGAAAGACACTCCATTACAAATCGAACAACCGGCAGAAGGAAGTGTTTTCCAGGTGGTAAATTTCAGAAATGTATCTAAATCGATGACGGATATTGAGTTTTCAAAATGGCTGACAATTGATAAGAAAGTGGCTTGTCTTCCGTTGTCTGCATTTTATAATTCCAGACAAAACTCTGATTATATTCGGTTCAGCTTTGCTAAAAAGGATGAATTGATTATTCAGGCATTGGAACATTTGAGAAAGAATTTATAATGAAAACAAGTTCTTTTTTAGGTTGGAAATCGCAAAGTTTTTTAAAACCATAATTACAATATCTTAAATTTCTTAGTGTCTTTATTCTCCCCGACAATATATACAGAAAAAGCACCGCCAATGCGATGCTTTAGTATTATTTATTAAAGAGCCAGAACTCTTACATCAATTCTTCGGTTTTTAGCCTTACATTCATCCGTATCGTTAGCTTCACAAATCGGATGTTGCGAACCGTATCCCTCTGCTTCTACTCTATCTGCGGCTATTCCAAGCTCCAATAATTTAAGTTTTGCAGTTTGTGCTCTTAAATTGGATAATTGTTGATTTCCTTCTTCATTACCACTATTATCGGTATAGCCACCTAGTTTTATTTTAAGATCCGGATAGGCATTTAAAATTTCGGCAAGATTATTCAGCTGCATCTCATAGCCTGCTTTTAGATCACTTGATCCGGTTTCAAAATAAAGATTCTCAATGGTATACCATTTATTGGCATCCAAAATAGATTTATCTTTTTTATCTACAGCATTATAAAGTTGGTATAATTGACTTGTCTCTCCTAATTCTATTGTTTTTCCACCTTTTAACTTTACTTTTCTAAGATTTCCTGTTTCATACACAAAATCTCCGCTTTCGTTAAGATGTCCTTTTATTTCTCCCGGAATAGCTGGAGCTATAAGAGTAGTTGATCCCGAGGAAGTTCCTGTACTGGTAACACCCGTTAAACTCTCTATTTTAGCTTGCCTGTTGGCTTCAATTTTATCTTTATGTAAAACAGCTAATGTCGGAGCAATAACCAATGAAACAATAGACATCAGCTTGATCAGAATATTCATAGAGGGTCCGGATGTGTCTTTAAATGGATCTCCAACTGTATCTCCTGTTACTGAAGCCTTATGAGGTTCTGAACCTTTATAATATGTTTGTCCGTTGATATCTACGCCTTTTTCAAACGATTTTTTGGCATTATCCCAAGCACCCCCTGCATTATTTTGGAACATTCCCATTAATACACCGCATACTGTAGCTCCGGCAAGAAATCCCCCAAGTACTTCCGGACCAAAAATAAATCCGATTAATAATGGTGAAATAATCGCAATAGCTCCCGGCATCATCATTTTTCGGATCGATGCATCTGTAGAAATGGCTACACATTTTTCATATTCCGGCGTGGCTTTACCTTCTAATATACCAGGAATTTCACGGAACTGTCTTCTTACTTCCTCTACCATTGCCATGGCTGCCTGTCCAACTGCTGTAATAGCTAATGAAGAGAATATAAACGGAATCATTCCTCCTACAAATAATCCAGCCAATACATCAGCTCTGTAAATATCGATACCGTCAATTCCTGCAATTCCTACGAAAGCAGCAAATAGAGCAAGCGCCGTTAACGCTGCGGAAGCAATCGCAAATCCTTTTCCTGTAGCAGCTGTGGTATTTCCTACCGCGTCCAGAATATCTGTTTTTTCACGAACTTCTTTTGGTAATTCACTCATTTCGGCAATACCTCCTGCATTATCTGCAATAGGTCCGAAAGCGTCAATAGCAAGCTGCATCGCTGTAGTTGCCATCATTCCGGCTGCGGCAATAGCAACACCGTATAATCCGGCACATAAATAGGATCCATAAATACCTCCAGCCAATACAATGATCGGCAGTAAAGTGGACTCCATCCCAACGGAAAGTCCTCCAATAATATTTGTTGCATGCCCGGTTGAAGACTGTCTCACAATACTTGAAACCGGTCTTTTCCCCATTGCTGTATAATATTCTGTAATAATACTCATTAAAGTACCTACCACCAATCCTACCATGATCGCCCCGAAAACTCCCATTTTGGTAAATTCATGTCCTCTGAGAATCATTTTATCAGGAAGAATGTAAGTTACCAGGAAATAAGAAGCTATTGCTGTAATCACAATACTTCCCCAGTTTCCAAGATTAAGAGCGTTTTGTACGCTGGATGTGGAAGAACCTTCATTATCATTAATCTTTACAAATAAAGTCCCTATCATTGAAAAAATAATTCCAGTTCCAGCAATCAGCATTGGTAAAAGAATAGGTGCAAAACCTCCGAATGAATCATCCGAAATAGTTTCTCTTCCCAAAACCATGGTTGCCAAAACCGTTGCAACATACGACCCGAAAAGATCGGCGCCCATTCCGGCAACGTCACCAACGTTATCACCTACATTATCAGCGATTGTAGCAGGGTTTCTTGGATCATCCTCAGGAATCCCGGCTTCTACTTTCCCTACAAGATCAGCACCTACGTCTGCAGCTTTGGTATAAATTCCGCCTCCTACTCTTGCAAAAAGGGCAATGGATTCAGCTCCCAGAGAAAAACCTGTAAGAATTTCGATAGTTTTTTCCATTTCATGGGAATCTACGGTAGCATCAGGTGCAAAGATCTGTTTAATAATAATAAAAAGTGCTCCTAAGCCTAAAACAGCTAATCCAGCAACCCCCATACCCATCACAGAACCTCCGGTAAAGGAAACTTTAAGTGCTTTTGACAGTGAAGTTCTAGCAGCTTCTGCTGTTCTTACATTCGCTTTAGTTGCTATTTTCATTCCAATAAAACCTGCTGAAGCGGAAAATATAGCTCCCATTACAAAGGCAATTCCTATACTCCAGTGTGAATTGGCATTAGTAGTTCCCATCACAGCCAATAGAATGGCTACCACTACTACAAAGTAGGTTAAGATTTTATACTCAGCTTTTAAAAAAGCCATCGCCCCATCAGCGATATACCCACTGATAGTCTTCATCTTTTCATTCCCGGCATTTTGTTTATTGACCCAACGGCTTTGAAGAAATGTATAAAGCAAAGCTACGACACCAAAAATTGGCACTAACACAAATAGATCCATAGTTTAATATTTTTTTGGTAATAGAAAATTAAATATAATAAATAATTACCATGAAAGCATTAAAAAAACAACAGACTTGCTATTGAAAACCCAAATAATATTAAATATGAAAGACTATTTTCAGGAAATCCGACGGCTTTAAAATCAATAAGAAAGCTTATGGAATGAAGGCTTGAAAGATTTTTTTTAAATTTTAAATCATTAAGATTTATAAAGATAAACTTTACTTGGTGAAAGCACGGTTTATTTTAAATTTATTACAAAAAAAGGATAAACAGTTTCCTATTTATCCTTTTTATATGATTATTCAGAGAATATTATCCTCCGAAATTTTCAGCGTAGTCTGCTTGAGAAGCTTTGATAACTTTTCTTGCGTGTTCTGCTCCGTATACTTCCTGAATTCTACATTTTGCAGGTTCATCCGGTAAGTTTTTATACGTTAAAAAGTAGTGCATCAATCTTTTTACTTCTGCTTCAGGTAGTTCAGAAACATCTCTGAAATGTCCAAACGCGTGGTCATTGATCATTACAGCAATAATTTTATCATCAGCTTCACCACCGTCGATCATTTTGAAACCACCGATTGGAATAGCCTCCATCAATAAGCCTCCAGCATGAATGTTGTGAGAGCTTAAAACACAAATATCAAGTGGATCATGATCTCCCATCGTCACATCATCTGCCCCTGCTTCTATAGCAAGTTTCATTACTTCCTTGTCACAATATGTTTTTGGAACAAATCCATATAAAGCTGGAATAATGTTAGAGAATTTCTGTGGTCTGTCTACTTTTAAATATCCTGTTTCTTTATCTACTTCATATTTAATAGTATCTGAAGGAACAATTTCCACAAATACGTTTACAACATTTGGCGCATCTTCTCCTGCAGAAATTCCGTGCCATGGATGTGCTTTAAAATTTGGAATCATTATTTTATCTCTTATTTTTTAAGTTATTATTAAAATTTCTTTTCTTAAATCTTCTATAGTTTCAGCAATATAATCGTTGCTTTCCATATAATTCATGATGAAGATAGTCTTGAACTCATCAAGCTGTACTTCTCCTTTCAAACCGTCATATGTTTTGTGAAGCAATTCAATAATTGCATTTTTTGAATCTACGATATTCTTCCATGAATTCTTCGTTACATAAAGCTGTTGTGAGGAATTATATTCAAATTCTTCGTTGATCGCTTTCTCTGTAAGGAAAATAAATTCATGAACGGCAAGTCCTCTGTCAAATCTCTGAATAAGATTGGATGGTTTTATTCTGTCAAGAAACAGGGTCATCCTTTCGTAGGAATGTGCTTTATTCTCTGAATTTGATTTCACAGTAAGCAGTTTGATTTCCTGATTTTTAAGGGTAATATACGAGTGTACAAATTGTCTCAGCAAAACCAAAAAAGGAATTGCAATGATTAATGCAAATGCATACGGTAGGTATCCTGAAAAACTCGTCATAATTTTAGGATGCAAAATTACTAATATTTTCTGATATTACAGTTCAAATAGCGCAGGTCTTTGCGTAACTTCATGATAGCAAACGCTGTTTTCATCAAAAAAGTGATATACCAGGCTTTTTCGGGTTCTGTTTTTATCTGTGTGAGGCTCTCCTCCATGAAGAATATTGGCATGCCAGATCAGCATATCTCCTTTTTTTGCTCTGAAAATTTCTTTTTTCAAACCTAGTTCCTGTACTTTATTTTCAAGAAATTCTTCATAAGCCTTATAACTTTTCTTTCCGATTTTAAGAGGTGTACCTTCATTATCATAATCAGAATTAAGGAAATAAGGCAGCTTATGACTTCCTGGAATATAATGTAAAGCTCCGTTATTTTCATCTACATCTTCTAAAGCAATCCATACTCCTAAAAGTCCGCCTAAAGGATAAGTCGTCATATGAATACTGTCTGAATGGGTCTTCTGCTGGCTTCCGTTAATAAAGTTTATACTCTGAAATAACTTCGCGTTACCATCTAATAAAACGGACAAAAAATCCAGTAATTTCTTATCATTTCCAATATTTCGGAGTATTTCTGAATGATGAATAGCAAAGACTAATTTTCCTCCGTAACGAAATTTTAATGTTCCGTCATTGACAAGTTTATCAATCTCCACATTGATTTTGTCAGCAGTATCAGGGCTTATAAAATTTCTTAGGATCATATAGCCATTATCGTCATAATGAAGAGCACTTTTTTTATTTTCTTCTGATAAGCTATTAAAAAAATCTGTTGAAGAAAGTTTATCCTGAGCAATACTTCTTTGCGTCTGTGGAAGATGGGCAAAATCTTTACTCGAGATACTTGAAAAGTAATTTTTGTTGATTCCGTATTTTTTATATAATGGAATATTATGCTTTAATTTGTTCTTTTTGAAAAAGTTATAAAGCATATATGATAATTTATAGCGACGAATTTGCTCTAACATAACGGTTATTATAAGTGTTTATAAAGGTACGGAATAATACTTAATTAGAACCAATCTAAACAATAGTTTTCATGGTTTAAAAAAACTTACCTCTCGCTAAAAGAATTCCCAATTTCCTAAAGAGTTCTTTCTTTGATCTTTCAATAATTCCATAGGGTTTCAGTTCGGGACGGAATCCTCTGAAAAATTCTTCGATATTGGGAATATCTCCTCCTTCGAAATCAAAACTATTGTTTGCAATAGTTTCTTTAATTTTCGTATCAATCAATACTGATGCTCCTGATAATTTCACATATTCTTTATCACTAAAAGTTCCTAAAAGGGCAACTGTATTACAATCTGAATAGGTTGCAATCGCATTTATTATTTTTCCATGATAATAGAATGCATGAAATTTAAGATAATTCTTATGGTAAGAAATTTCAAAAATCTGTAAAAAGCTGGATAAATCAGTCTCTTTCCCTAAGCCAATAATATTGGATTCTATAAATAGCTTGACTTCTTCATAGGAAACTTCTTTAATTTCCGAATGGTCTAAAACCTCCTGATCCAATCGTAATTTTCTTTTTCTCTTCGGAGAATACCTTGCATATACCTTTTCGTAAGATTCAGGATAAATCAAAAAATTTTTCTTTGTTCTAAAGCCTTCGCTTAGTTTATTCCCATCATTAAATGAGTAAATTCTTATCAGGTAATGATCTTCCAGATAGTTTAAAAACTGTATATTAAGCTGTAAATCATCTTTTTTTGAGAAAACACCTAATTGCTGACAAAGTTTAGGATTATGAACAATTTTAACTCCATATTTTCTTACAAAGGGTATAGGCATTACTGCTTCATAGTCTTTATACACTAATATTTCCCACTGATCTCTTGCTGTAATATCTAAAAAGTCTCTGGTTGCAGAGTATTTTCTCTGTTCGGAATTTTCCAGACATTGAGTATATTTTTCAAAATCAATTTCATTGTATTTCAATCTTCTAATCATAATAATCCTGCGTCAGAAAAGCTAAAATATGAGTTTTGTGTAATAATAATATGATCGAGAAGCTGGATGCTTAATACATTCCCCGCTTCTTTTATTTTTTGGGTGATATTAATATCTTCTTTGCTGGGTTTAAGACTTCCTGAAGGGTGATTATGGGCAATAATGATTCCCGTTGAAAAATGTTCCAGAGCGGTTTTAAACAAAACTCTTACATCTACAATGGATTGACTTATCCCTCCTTGCGTCAGCTGTGAAATGTGGATGACTTTATTGCTGTTATTAAGAAAAATTGCCCAGAATTCTTCAGTTCTTAAATCTGACAATTGATTTTTAAGTATAGCATATGCATCGTGGCTATTACCTATTGTTGGTTTTTCAGGAATTTCCTGCCCGGCTCTTCTACGTCCAATTTCCAGTGCCGTAATAATTGAAATTGCTTTAGCCTCACCTATTCCTTTGAATTTCATTAAATCCTTTACGGAAAGAAGACTTAGTTGATGCCAGTTATTATTTACAGAAGCTAAAATTTTTCTTGCTAATTCTACTACGCTTTCTTCCCTGCTTCCACTTCCCATAATAATGGCAAGAAGCTCAGAATCGGAAAGAGCATTCTTTCCTTTCTGCAAGAATTTTTCACGCGGTCTGTCGTCTTCGGCAAGAAATTTTATTGACATTGAATGTATTTAAATGATTAAAACCCGTCTATTTTGGGTGTAATGGTAAAAGTAGCCTTTCCTCCTCCAATCTGTACAGGCATATTTCTTTCCGCAGAAACTAAAGTTTTTGTTTTACTGTCAAAAATATACTTTCCCTCAATATCGGAGTCTTTCATCATACCACCTCCGCTCAGTTTTGAGTTGACTGTAATTTCAATTTTATTATCTTTTATTCCTTTATAAGTATAATTATTGGAAATAGACATCGCCTTTACGATGGGATTCGGGGTAGTATCCTGCCACTTAAAACCGCTTTCTACTGTCTCTTTAGGAAAAACCACTGGGATAATATTATATTGATCTAAATGTAAATCATTGGGAACCTCTTTAGTAAACTTTTGTTTCTCAAGAATTTTACCATATTTATCTATCTTAAATGTAAAAGGATTGTTGAGCATTGGTTTAAATTCCTCCCCCATTCCATCATCTGAATTAGAGCTTTCTCTGGAATCATAGTGAATTTCTTCCCCAAACATTTTTTGATTGTAAGTCATTCTTACAATTTCTCCTGTCATATAATAATTTGAATCTCTATCTACAGAATCTATAGTATATTTAACTTCCGTAGCATCATTCATTCCTCCATTTCCGTTTCCTTCAGTAGAGGTAGAATAAATTAATGTCTGCTCAAAACCTTTTTGAAGATTAAGTGATAAATTTTCTTTTTGAGCATCTTTTTTCCCACATGATACAATCATCATCAGAGAAATAGAAAGGATAGATATTTTTTTCATCGTTATTAGTTTCTAATAAAATGCATATAGAATAATCGGTTGCTGTGATCTATCAATATGCTTTGCTGATTCCTTAAAAGCATTTATTGAAAGCATCGGACAGCCTAAACTCAGACATGCCGGATTTTGGGATTCCACATCGGGAACACAATGTAATGAATGAAGAACAATAGCTCTCTGCATTGCATTGCTATTGGTTGTATCCAAGCCTTTTAAACGATAGGATTTACCGAATTGTCCAATATAGCTTTTCCCAATTGCATATTTTCCCAAAGAAGATTGGTATGAGCCTTCAACATTACTAAATTTTAAAGCATTTGATCCCGAAACTACTGAACCTGAACCGTGAGATACAACAGCTTTATATTGTATTTTTTCATTTTTCAGATCATAAATAAAGTACCGATATTTTCCAGATGGAATCTTAAAATTGATAAAAATAGCCACATTCTGATTGTATCCTTTATCTTTAATATAGTTTTTAATTTCTGTAATTCTTGTAGAAGGTATATTCTCAACACTTCCTTGCTGAGACTCCGCTTTTGAACAGGAAATTAAAAGTATAAAAAGGAAAATAAAGTGTTTCATCATCTGCTTAATTGCTGCTATTCTACAATCATTCCGTCTTTCATAACAAGTTTACGGTCTGTAATTTCAGCAAGATTAGGATTATGCGTTACAATTACAAATGTTTGGTTGTACTTATCTCTCAAGTCAAAAAATAATCTGTGAAGGTCATCCGCATTTTTTGAATCCAGGTTTCCTGTAGGCTCATCAGCAAAGATAATTTTTGGAGAATTGATTAAAGCTCTTGCTACAGCTACCCTTTGCGCTTCTCCGCCGGAAAGTTGATTCGGCTTATGATTCAGTCTCTGCTCGATTTTCAAATCTTCAAATAAAGCATATGCTTTTTCAATAGCTTCTCTTTCATTGGCGCCGGCAATTCTTGTAGGAAGTAATACATTTTCCAAAGCAGTAAACTCAGGAAGAAGTTGATGAAACTGAAATACAAACCCAATATTTTGATTTCTAAATTTGGATAACTGTTTATCATTCATATTAATAAATGATTCTCCGGCAATTTCAATTTCAGTATCATATTTTCCAGATTGGGTAGGATGGTCCAAAGTTCCTAAAATCTGCAGCAATGTTGATTTACCTGCTCCTGATTCTCCTACAATAGAAACTACCTCTCCTACTTTGATGTGAATATCAACTCCTTTCAGTACTTCTAAATTCCCATAAGATTTATGGATATTTCTTGCTTTAATCATGATTCAAAAATAGTAACATATTGTCGATTTTACAACAAATTGTAATAACATTATTTGTATTAAAACAAAAAACCTCCCAATTTGGGAGGTTTTATTATTTTCATTCTAGAAATTACAGTAACAATGTTAATGGATTTTCCAGATATGTTCTTAAGGTTTGTAAGAACTGAGCACCTGTAGCACCATCTACTACTCTGTGGTCACAAGCTAATGAAAGTTTCATTGTGTTTCCTACTACGATTTGGCCATTCTTAACGATTGGTTTCTCAATAATAGCTCCTACTGAAAGGATTGCAGAGTTTGGTTGGTTGATGATACTTGTAAATGTTTCAATTCCGAACATTCCAAGGTTAGAAATAGAGAATGTAGATCCTTCCATTTCGTTAGCCTTAAGACCTTTGTTCTTAGCTCTTGAAGCCATATCTTTTACAGCTGCAGAAATCTGAGTGTAAGACATTTGGTCTGTATTTTTCAATACAGGAACTACTAATCCGTCAGGAATAGCTACTGCCACACCAACGTTGATATTTCCTCTGTGAATGATCTTATCTCCAGCCCAGCTTGAATTTACCTGCGGGTGCTTTCTTAAAGCAATTGCTGTTGCTTTAATGATCATATCGTTGAATGAAATTTTTGTATCTGGAATAGAATTGATCTCTTTTCTAGCTTCAATTGCTTTATCCATATTGATTTCAACCATCAGATAGTAGTGAGGAGCAGAGAATTTACTTTCAGAAAGACGTTTCGCGATAACGTTTCTTACTTGTGAATTTGGAGTCTCTGTATCTTCTCCTTGTACGAAGCTTACAGTAACTTGAGCAGCAGCATTTGCAGCCGGAGCTGAAACAGCTGGTTTCGCCTGAGATGGCTGATAGTTTTCAATATCTTTTTTAACGATTCTTCCGTTTTCACCAGAACCTTGAACAGCATTAATGTCAACTCCTTTATCCTGAGCCATTTTCTTAGCTAATGGAGAGATTGCCACTCTGTCAGAAGATGAAGTATTTGCAACCGGAGCAGCTTTTTCTTCAGCTTTAGCTTCTGTTTTTTGTTCAGCTGGTTTTTCAGTTGACTGAACAGCAGCTTTCGGAGCTCCTACCGCTGAAACGTCAGTTCCTGCAGGACCAATGATTGCTAATACTGAATCAACCGGAGCAGCACCACCTTCTTCTACACCTTGCTTCAATAGTATACCATTGAATTCAGATTCGAAGTCTTGTACCGCTTTATCTGTTTCGATCTCAGCAAGAAGATCACCTTCTTTTACTGTATCGCCTACATTCTTGTGCCATTTCGCCACTTTACCTTCTGTCATTGTATCAGAAAGTCTTGGCATTGTGATTACTTCTACTCCTGCCGGAACTTCTGCTGAAGCAGTTTCCACAGTTTCTGTTTTAGGCTGTTCTTCTGATTTTTTTTCTTCAGAACCTGCACTGGGAGCAGCAGCTCCACCTGTTAATCCTGAAATATCTTCTCCTTCATTACCGATAATTGCTAAAACTGAATCCACAGCAGCAGCAGCACCTTCTTCTACACCTACGTATAAAAGGGTACCTTCTACTTCAGATTCGAAATCCTGAACAGCTTTGTCAGTTTCAATTTCAGCTAAAATATCTCCTTCCTTTACTTTATCTCCTACTTTTTTATGCCATTTCGCCACCTTACCTTCCGTCATAGTATCGGAAAGGCGGGGCATCGTAATTACTTCTGCCATAATCTATATTGATTTGAGATTTGAGATTCGAGATTTGAGAATTCGGAAATTTCAAATTTCAAATTTCAAATTAATTTTATTTATTAATTTTCTAATTTGTCTAAGAATGGATAATTCTCCTGAGCATATACATACTCATAGATTTTCTCTGCATCTGGATATGGAGAGTTTTCCATAAATTCGATACACTCTTCAACAAAATCTCTGGATTTGTTATCCATAGCTTCCAATTCCTGTTCAGTAGCCCATCCGTTTTCAAGGATTCTGTGTTTTACCAACTCGATTGGATCATCATTTTTGTGAACAGCTACTTCTTCTTTAGATCTGTAAGGCTCAGCATCAGACATAGAGTGTCCTCTGTAACGATAAGTTCTTGCTTCGATGAACGTTGGTCCATCCCCTCTTCTAGCTCTTTCAATAGCTTCGTAAGCAGCTTCAGCTACTTTTACAGGGTCCATTGCATCTACAGCAAGACAAGGCATTTCATATCCTAATCCTAATTTATAGATATCTTCGTGGTTTGCAGTTCTTTTTACAGAAGTTCCCATTGCATATTGGTTGTTTTCTACAACAAATACTACAGGAAGTTTCCAGTTCATTGCCATGTTGAAAGTTTCGTGTAATGAACCTTGTCTTGCAGCTCCGTCTCCGAAGAAACAGATGTTTACAGCTTTTCTGTCAAAATATTTATCTGCAAAAGCAATACCTGCTCCCAAAGGAATTTGTCCTCCAACAATACCATGACCTCCGTAGAAACGGTGCTCTTTGCTGAAAATGTGCATAGATCCACCCATACCTCCAGAAGTTCCGGTAGCTTTACCGCAAAGTTCTGCCATGATTCTCTTAGGATCTACTCCCATCGCCATTGGATGGATGTGACATCTGTAAGCAGTAATCATACTATCCTTTGTAAGATCCATTGCATGTGTAAACCCGGCAGGGATAGCTTCCTGTCCGTTATACAAATGTAAAAATCCTCTGATCTTTTGTTTTAGGTAAAGAGAACGGCATTTGTCTTCAAACCTTCTCCACATTGTCATATCTTCATACCACTTCAGGTATACCTCTTTAGAAAATTCTTTCATGTGTTAGCTCTTGCTTTTTTATGATGAAATAGTTGAGCAAAATTATGAAAAAAACTTTGTTTTTATTCTATACATAGATAACTTTTCGTTTTTTCTGTAAAATCTATTTGCAAGCGGAATGGATTATTCTTAATTTTCGACCCTTAGAAATACTCATACCGCAGTATTCCATTTGCTATTTTCTTATTACAATTTCTAAGCAACCAGCCTATATCTAAGGCTTTATCTATATAAAAAATGAAATGGCACATTAAAAAAAATATCACATTTTATTCTATGATTTTTTTAATCTTTAATTATTGTTAACATATCTTTTGGGCATTTCTACAACCTCTTTTCGTGTGAAAATTCCGCAAATCTTTAATTTTCGTGTTCTATATTTCCATAAAAAACCTCAATAACATTCTCATTTGAATCTTAATCTCAGATCTTTCTTTATTGCAATAAAAGCCCAACCCTTATTTATTATTATCACATATTGAGCATCTGCAGGTGTTCATTTGTTTTTTGAGCTTATAATCTTATATTTGACATTTAAACTTTTTATATGGAAGAAAAACAGACTTCACTTCTCCACAAAGTCTCCAAGGTTATCTCTGACTTCTTCAATCCCTTGGTGTCATTGATTATCTTTTTTGTGTACATGAGTATCAAACAGTATACTACTAAAGAATCTTTCCTTTATTTTCTTCCTTTATTATTAATGATTATTGTCCCTATCATTATTTGGCTGGTATGGAATGTAAAAACAGGAAGGTATACCAATATGGATGTTTCCAACAGGGTTCAGAGAAAAACTTTATATATTTTCATTGCTGCCTGTGTCATCACTTACCTTATCTTTAATTATATCAGAAACGGATATCTTGATCTGGTTATGCTGTTTATTTTAATATTACTTTTTGCGCTACAGATCAGCAATTTTTTTATTAAAAGCTCTATGCATACTGCCTTTAATATATTTGTAGCAGCATTGTTTTTCACACTGGACTGGAAAATGGGAATTGTCTGGCTGGGAATTGCTATTTTAGTGGGAGTTACCAGAGTTATCTTAAAAAGACATACCGTAAAAGAAGTATTTATGGGTGCAGGAATAGCTTTTATGGTATCTTTTATCTATCTTTATTGCAATATACAATTTCAACATTAGAAGAATACATGAAAATTAATCATCTTACTGCCGCAGAAGAAAACTTTATGAAGCTGTTTTGGAAAATGGAATCTTTCTATCTGAAGGACGTTATGGAGCAGCATCCGGAACCGAAACCACATCAAAATACTGTTTCCACATACTTGAAAATATTGGTTGAAAAGGGATATTTATCTACTGTAAAAGAAGGGAGAATCTTCAAGTACACAGTACTTGTTCCGTTTGAAGAATATAAAAGGTTCTTATTAAAAGAACTTTCACACAACTTTTTTAATGATTCTGGAAAGGAAATTCTTGAGTTTTTATTTAAAGAAAATTTAATCTCACAGGACGATCTTAAAGGCTATTTTGATCTTAAGATTGAAATCAAACCTACAAAAGTAAAAGTGGTAGAGCCGAAGTTTGAAGTTGCTGAAGAGATATTAAATCCGAAGAAAGAGAAAAAGGTAAAAATCAGCAAAGAAAAAGAGAAAAAGAAGAAGAAAAAGAAACCATAAAAAAAGCGGCTTAAAGCCGCTTTATATTTTTTACCAACGATTTCCGCCGCCGTTACCACCACGGTTACCACCGCCGTAGCCACCGCCACCATTTCCACGGTTGTTACCACCGTAACCTCCGCCTCTGTTGTTATCGAAGCTTCTTCTTGGCTTCTCTTCTCTTGGTTTAGCTTCAGATACGTTTAATGTTTTTCCGTTGAATTCCTTCTGGTTAAGAGCTTCAATAGCTTGCTTACCCTCTTCATCACCCATTTCTACAAAACCGAAACCTCTTGATCTTCCAGTTTCTCTGTCTGTAACGATTTTAGCTGATGATACGTCACCAAATTCTGCAAATAGATCGTGCAACTCATACTCTTTAGTTGCGTAATTGATGTTTGAAACAAAAATGTTCATTTTGAATAAATTAAAAAATTAATAAAAATTTGGTATATAAAAGAAAAACAACATAAATTAATGAACAAATATTGATTCCAAATATAAACGTATGCAAGATACAATTAAAAATGTCAAATCAAAGCTTTTTTTTAGATGTTTCTCACATTAGTTTGAATTTGCCATTACAACAACCTGAATAAACCAGTTCAACCAACTGAAAAACAATATTTTAAACCACAAAAAAGTCGAAAAGTTAAAATTAGTTAACATAATAAATTTATATTAACAATATATCTAAAATTACCCAAAAACCGTCAATCAGAAGATATTTGAAAGTAGTAAGAATAGTATTACATTTAAATTTTGTCCTCAAAACCGTCATTCACTATGAAACAACACACCACCAATTATATTAATACACTTATTCAAACCGCAGAAGACTGTCCCGTTTCCCAGGCACAAATCCCGCCTGAAAAGAAAGAGAAAACTCTCGCCAATCTTCAATACGAACAAATCAGTAAGAATCCTTACAAATACTCTTCCGATGACATTATTTTCGAATGCTATGCTTTTAAAAATGATATTTCGGAAAGTGAAAAACAAGAGAAAAGAAATATATTTTTTTCCAAAGGACAAGCCTGCCTTAGATCCTCACCTCTTGCAAAAAGATATGGCTTCGGCATCCATCATAATAAAGAAGGTAAAGTTGCAATATATCCTGTAGAAAGTGAAGAATACCAAAAGTTATCCAACGATCCTTCCGTTACAAAAACAAAAGCAATGCGCTCCAAAAGAAAATGATTGAGAAAATGAATAGTTTTATTTTGATCAATAAATAGTATTCTTTTGTCATGAACGGCTTTAAACACTAAATTTGTACTGCAAATTATTAAGAACATGAACTATCATACAAGAAAATGGGTAAAACCCGAAGACCTAAATCCTAATCACTCTCTTTTTGGAGGAAGATTGTTACAATGGATTGATGAAGAGGCTGCATTATATGCCATTATTCAACTGGAAAATACAAAAGTGGTCACAAAATTCATTTCAGAAATCAATTTTGTAAGCTCGGCAAAACAAGGAGACATTATAGAGATAGGAATTGAGGCAATCCATTTTGGATCATCTTCTATTACACTAAGATGTGATGTACGAAACAAAATGACGCATCAAACTATTATTACGGTTGATAAAATAGTAATGGTAAACCTGGACAGTGACGGAAACCCTGCACCACACGGCAAAACACAAATAGAGTTTGTAAAAGACAGGCTAAACAGTGAATTATGAAGATCTTCATAAAGAATATGGTCTGTAGCAGATGCATTGCTGCTGTGGAAACGATCTTCGATAATGCCAATGTAAAAACAAGTTCCGTCATTCTCGGAGAAGTTGAGACAGAATCAGCAGTTCCCGTAATGATCATGCAGTCTATTGAAGAAAAACTCCTGCAAACCGGTTTTGAAAGAATCATGGATTCTGCTCATCAGCTTGTAGAAAAAATTAAAAAGCTGATCATTGTAAAAGTGAGTGAACTTGATATTGATGAAGATTTCATTCTTTCTGAGTTTTTAAGTTCAAAGCTTCATAAAGACTACAGTTCCCTTTCAAAAACTTTTTCACAGAACGAGAATATTACTCTGGAACAGTTTTTCATTCTTCAAAAAATAGAAAAGGTAAAAGAGCTTCTATTATATAATGAATTCAATCTTACTGAAATTGCTGGAAAACTGGGCTATAAAAGTGTACAACATCTTTCTACCCAATTCCGTAACGTAACAGGATTTACGCCTACTGAGTTCAAAAAATTAAAAGTTCACCACAGAAAACCTTTGGACAATCTTTAATTGAGTTTGAGGGTATTAGAATTGAGGATTTGACAGATTAATAAATAATCCATTATACCGCAGCTCTAATACTCTCAAGCCTTCACTCTTCTACTCCAAAAACTCCCCCACCTAAATTCTATAACTATTATCCTTAAATTTATAACAGCCTTAGATTTTCATTTTGGAAATTTGTACTATAAATTTAAGAATCATGGAACAACAGTATAAAATACTCGGAATGACGTGTTCCGGTTGCCAGAAAAAGATATCCAACCAACTGAACAGCATTGAAGGAGTTACAGCTGATGTAAATCTGGAAAACAATACCGCAACGATCACTTCTCATCACGAAGTTACACTTGCCACATTAAATGATGCATTAGCAGAAATAGGAAAATACAGACTTGAAGACCCTAATAATCCTGAAAAAGCTTTTATTAAACCCCAGGATCGTGTATCCCCATCTTCTGTATATTATTGTCCAATGGAATGTGAAGGAGAAAAAGTATATTTCAAGCAAGGGGAAAGATGTCCGGTTTGTAATATGTATTTGGTTCCTATTGAAGAAAAACTAGCTAAAGACCCCAATCATAAGCCTGCTTATTCAGCAACCAATCTTCCCACTAATTTCAAAGACAATATTGGAAAACATTATTGTCCAATGTTCTGCGAGGGAGACAAAACTTATGATGAAAAAGGAAATTGTCCTGTCTGCCATATGCATTTGGAAGAAATCACAGAAGATCTTGCTAAAAACTCAGAATCACACCATCATTCTCATTCCCACGTACACAACCATCATCATGAAGCCCCTAAAGTTACAGATGAAATGGCTGGCAGATATTATTGCCCGATGTATTGCGAAGGAGACAAAACATACGATTCAAATGTAGGATGCCCAGTTTGCGGAATGGATCTTGTAAAATATCCCGAAAAGAAAACAGCAAAATATACATGTCCAATGCATCCGGAAATTATCAGTGATGAGCCCGGAAGCTGTTCAATCTGCGGAATGGATCTCGTAAGGATGCCTGATAGCGGAGACGATGAAGAAGATGAAACCTATAACATCCTAAAAAAGAAATTTATCACTTCGTTAGTATTCACCGTTCCTGTTTTCATACTTTCCATGGGCGGAATGTTTATTAACTTTCCTTTCTCCCATAAAATCCAAGGGTTTATTGAACTTGCGCTTACTCTTCCGGTCATGTTTTATTCCGGATGGTTTCTATTAAAAAGAGGTTGGGTTTCATTCAAAACCTGGAATCTGAATATGTTCAGCCTTATTGCCCTTGGAGTAGCTGCAGCATTTATATTCAGTATTGTTGCATTGATTTTCCCTGACATCATCCCGCATGAAATCCGTGGACATAATCATGAAATCCCGTTATATTTTGAGGCAGTCTGTGTAATTCTGACACTTGTTATTTTAGGACAGTTAATGGAAGCTGCAGCTCACAAAAAAACAGGAAATGCCATCAAAGAACTTATGAATCTCTCTCCTGATGAAGCCAATCTTATGATCAATGGAGAAGAAAAAAAGGTTTTGCTTTCTCAGGTGAAAATTGGAGATTTATTAAAAGTAAAACCAGGTGAAAAAATTCCTGTTGACGGAAAAATTATAGAAGGAAATTCTATAGTTGACGAAAGCATGATCACAGGAGAACCTATTCCTGTTGAAAAAAACATAGACGATAAAGTTTCTTCTGGAACCATCAATGGAAATCAGGTATTCATTATGAAAGCTGAAAAAGTAGGTGATGAAACCTTACTTTCTCAAATCATTAAAATGGTAAACGAAGCAAGCCGAAGCAGAGCTCCTATTCAAAAGCTTACAGATAAAGTTTCCAAGGTATTTGTTCCTGTAGTAATCCTTATCGCCGCTCTTACCTTTGTTTCATGGCAATTTTTTGGTCCTGAAGGAAAAAGAAGCTTATTTGCTTTCGTAAATGCTGTCGCAGTTTTAATCGTAGCATGTCCGTGTGCTCTTGGGTTAGCCACTCCAATGTCATTAATGGTAGGAATTGGAAAAGGAGCCAAAAACGGTATTTTGATCAAAAACGCAGAAGCCCTTGAACAAATGAACAAAGTGAATGTTTTAATCACAGATAAAACAGGAACTTTAACGGAAGGAAAACCCTCTGTAGAATATATAGAAACAGTAAACAACGAGGATAAAAATCAAATTTTAAAGCTTGCATTTTCATTGAATCAAAACTCAGAGCATCCGCTTTCCAATGCTGTGATCAAAAAGGCAAAAGATCAGAATATTTCCGCTGAAAAAGTCGATCAATTTGAAAATATCTCAGGAAAAGGTGTAAAAGGAAATATCAATGGAAAAATAACATATCTGGGAAATGAAGGTATCTTAACCACTCATCTGATCCAGATTCCGGATGCATTAAAACAGAAAGCCATAGAAGTACAATCTAAAGCACATACCATTTCTTATATTGCACAGGATCAAAACGTACTGGGATTCATAAGTTTTACAGATAAAATCAAATCAAGTTCCAAAAAAGCTGTTGAAAGATTAATGAGTGAAGGCGTTGATATTATTATGATGACCGGAGATAACGAACATACAGCGAAAGCCGTTGCAGGCGAACTAGGAATCAAGCATTTTAAAGCCAACTGTCTTCCTGAAGACAAACTTAATGAGGTTAAAAAACTACAGCAACAAGGTAAAATTGTAGCCATGACCGGTGACGGAATTAACGATTCCCCTGCCCTTGCCCAATCAGACATAGGAATAGCCATGGGAACCGGTACAGATGTTGCCATTGAAAGCGCAGAAATCACTTTATTAAAAGGAGATATTCTAGGCGTAGCAAAAGCCAAACTTTTAAGTGAAAAACTTCTTAAAAATATTAAGGAAAACTTATTCTTTGCATTCATCTACAACGTATTAGGAATTCCTGTTGCTGCAGGATTACTCTATCCTTTCTTTGGAATTCTATTATCACCAATGATTGCAGCTGCAGCCATGAGCGTCAGTTCATTATCTGTCATACTAAATTCATTGAGGTTAAACTCAGTAGATCTGGATATAAAATAGTATTAAAACAATAAATACAAGAAGACCCTTTTCATTATTTTGGAAAGGGTTTTCTTTTTTCTTACAGTTAATTTTTACCTTAAAAATTCAATTGAGTTTTTTGTAACGAAGATTTCTCTATTGAAAAGAATAATTAATACTTATTAAAAATTCATAATTAAAATTAATTCTCCAATACTTGAAGAATATTAAAAACCCAACATAAATAGAAAATAACTATTGTTTTAATATTTATAAATGTTAAGATTTAACAATAACCAAAACATTACCTTTCAATCAAATATTTAACGAAAACTCCCTTTAAAATAAACTTCTTAAAATAACCTTAAAAAGACAATTAACAGCAATTAATGGCATATAATTTGTTAACATTTACAAGTTATTTTTAACGATTTTTAACATTTTAAATTCCATTATCTTTATGAGAAAAATTTTTGCGGGAAAGTCAAAAAATACGACTTTTCTCGGGATGGTTGTATTGATGAGTGCAACTTCAGTTTTATTGAACAGCTGTAATTTCAAGAATGAAGTGAATGACCAGGTCAATTCACAGGAACATCCTGCCGCAGAAAACGTCGTCACAACAGACGACGAAAGCGTAGATCCGGATAAAAGAGTGATCTATTTAACCTTCGATGATGGTCCCAACCAGGGCACTGAAAACCTTTTAAAAATCCTTGATAAAAGGAATGTTTGCGCCACTGCATTTCTTGTGGGAAAACATGCTTATGGGAGCAACAGACAAAAAAAAGATTTTGAACTTTTAAAACAAAGTCCACTGATTGAACTTGCGAATCACAGTTTCACGCATGCTCATAATAAATATACAGATTTCTATAAAAACGCGACTTCTGTTGTAAGGGATTTTGATATCGCAAAAGACAGCCTTAAGCTTAGTGATATGATCGCAAGAACTCCGGGAAGAAATATCTGGAGACTTAACAATATTAATGTAACTGATATTAAAAGTTCTACTGCAGCAGCAGACGGTCTGAAAAAAGCAGGCTATAAAGTAATCGGCTGGGATCTTGAATGGAGACCTTCCCAAAAAATGACTTTAAAAGGAAGCCATGAAGCGATGCTGAAAAAAGTAGACAGCATTTTCCTGAATGATCTTGAGAAAACGTCAAGACATCTTGTGTTTTTAACTCACGACCAATATCTTAGAGATACAGATTCTATTAATGAGCTGGATCTTTTTATTGAAAAACTACAAAAAAGCAACAAGTTTGTTTTCAGAAAGATTTCTCAGTATCCGAAGATCAATGAAGTTCTGAATTAATATTTTCTGTAAAAAGCAATCATGACTGGGAACTGTCGTGGAATTTTCGGAAATTTGCATTTATGAGTATTAAGGAAAATTATAAAGCTATAAAGGATCAGCTTTCCTCAGGTGTACAACTGGTTGCCGTTTCAAAAACGCATCCGGTTGCTTCTATTCAGGAGGTTTATGATCTTGGACAAAGAGTTTTTGGAGAAAATAAGGTTCAGGAACTGATGGAGAAATCCCCACTCCTACCGGATGATATTCAATGGCATTTGATTGGGCACTTACAAACCAATAAGGTAAAGTATATTGCACCATTTATAGACACTATACAAAGTGTAGATTCCGGAAAACTTTTAGCTGAAATTAATAAAGAAGCAGACAAGAACAACAGAAGAATCAAGGTTTTGCTTCAGGTAAAAATTGCTGCAGAAGACACAAAGTTCGGACTTGAAATTACAGAAGCGAAAGATCTGTTCGAACAATACATTAATGGCAATTTCCCACATATTGAAATTACAGGTTTGATGGGGATGGCAACTTTTACAGATGACGAGCAACAAGTCAGAAAAGAGTTTTTAACCCTAAAAGGTCTTTTTGATGAATTAAATCAATTAAAAACATTAAAAACCTTATCAATGGGAATGAGTGATGATTTCCCTGTGGCTATTGAGTGTGGAGCTAACTCAGTGAGGGTCGGATCTGCAATTTTCGGGAGAAGAGACTACTCTCAATAGAATTTTTAGGTACGGTTTTTGCTAATAATTGAAACAAAAAATTTAAATTTGCGACTATGCAAAAAATCCTTATAGTAGAAGACGAAAAAGCAATCTCGGGAGTACTTCACAGTATTCTGTCTGATGAACTTACAGATTATGAATTTGTTATCGCCGAAGACGGCCTTGAAGGTTACAAACAGGTAGAAAAAGAAGATTTCGCACTGGTGATTTCTGATATTAAGATGCCTAAACTTTCAGGAACTGAGCTTTTAAAACAAAGTCTTGTCTTAAAGCCTGAAACAACTTTCATCATGATCTCAGGTCACGCAGACATTGATTCTGCCGTTTCCTGCTTGAAAGAGGGTGCATACGACTTTATCTCCAAGCCAATTGACATCAACAGACTGATCACCAGTGTGAAAAATGCTTTGGTTAAAGAAACTCTGAAGAAAGAAAACAAAAATCTTCAGACTGAAAATAAGACGCTAAAGAAAAAAGTAAACAAAAAATACCAAATGATCGGTGAATCTGCAGGCTTACAAAAGATTCAGGATATGATCGAAAAGGTAGCTGTTTCTGATGCAAGAGTTTTGATTACAGGACCCAATGGTGCCGGAAAAGAATTGGTAGCGCATGCCATTCACAACCAAAGTGATCGTGCAAGAGGTCCGATGGTAGAAGTAAACTGTGCTGCTATTCCGTCTGAACTTATTGAATCTGAGCTTTTCGGACACGTAAAAGGATCTTTCACAGGGGCAATCAAGGATAAGCAGGGAAAATTTGAACAGGCTAATGGAGGAACTATTTTCCTTGACGAGATTGGTGATATGAGTCTTATCGCTCAGGCTAAAGTATTAAGAGCTCTTCAGGAAAGCAAAGTTTCTCCTGTAGGAAGTGATAAAGAAATAAAAGTTGATGTGAGAGTAATCGCAGCAACGAACAAAAATATGCAGAAAGAGATTGAGGAAGGGAAATTCAGAGAAGACCTTTACCACAGACTTTCTGTAATTGAAATCTATGTTCCACCATTGGATGAAAGAAAAGATGATATTAAATTACTAGTTGAGCATTTCTCCGGTATGATTGCTGATGAGCATGGTACTGCTATGAAAAAGTTTGATGATAAGGCTATTGATGCTTTAAAAGCTCTTTCATGGACTGGAAATATCAGAGAACTAAGGAATGTTGTTGAGAGATTAATTATTCTTGGTGGAAATACTGTTTCTGCAGATGACGTTGCAAGTTTTGTAAGGAAATAATAAACCTATTATTTACAATATATAAGATTTGCAGTAACTACACTGCAAATCTTTTTTTTTGACCTATTTTGAATTATAAACTATATGAATCTTAAAATATTATGAACTTTTTAAACAAAAACTACACAAAAGAATGCCTGACTTTGGCTCTGCCTGTGATGCTCACCCAGGTAGGGCAAGTTTCAGTAAATTTATTTGACAATATTATTGTTGGAAAACTTTTAGGTGCTGACGCGTTAGCATCTGTCTCATTGGGGAATGCTGTATTCTTCTCCATTTTCGTACTTGCACTTGGATTTTCATTTGCAATACCTCCATTGGTTTCAGAGGCACATTCAAAACAGGATCATGATACTATCAATTCCGTATTCAGCCATGGTTTTGTGATCAATATGCTGGTAGGGGTGATTCTTATGGTAGTCTTATTTCTAGGGATGCCACTACTCTATCATTCCGGACAACCTGATAAGATTATTCCTGATACGGTAGACTTTTTAAGTATAATGGTGGTCAGTATGATTCCAATTATGGCTTTCCAGACACTCCGTGAAGTTTCAGAAGGATTATCTTACACGATCGGGGTTACCAAGGCTACTATTATTGCGAATGTCATCAATATCGTTTTAAACTATGTTTTCATAAAAGGACTTTGGGGAATTCCGCCAATGGGCGTAAAAGGGTCTGCATTAGCAACTCTGATTTCCAGAATTTTCATGGTGGTTTTCCTTTATTTTGTATTGCTTAAGGAAGAAAGAACAAGACGTTATATCAAGGATTTCTCATTGAAAGTTCAAAACTTTTCAAAAGCAATGTTTGATAAAATGGTAAAATTAGGATTACCTACAGCTTTACAAATGTTCTTTGAGGTAACTGCTTTTGCCGGAGCTGCATTTATCTGCGGATTGATTTCTGCACATGATATTGCCTCTCACCAGATCGCATTGAGTATGGCTTCCTTCACCTTCAACCTTTGCGTTGGGTTCAGTGTAGCTTCTACAGTAATGATCGGAAGAAAACTGGGTGAACAAAACTTTGTTGAATTGAGAAAAGTCGGGATCAATAATTTGAAGATAGCCTTTATATTTATGTGTATCTGTGGATTGATCTTTATTCTTGGAAGAAATATACTTCCTACATTCTTCACGAAAAAAGAAGAAGTGGAAGTCATTGCTCTTGCTTCAAAACTGATGATTATTGCTGCTTTATTCCAGCTTTCTGATGGAATCCAGGTAACAGCTTTAGGAATGCTGAGAGGTTTACAGGATGTGAAAATACCATCTATTTATACCTTTATTGCGTATTGGGTTATAACCATTCCTTTAGGATATTTCTTCTGTGTAACATTGGAAATGGGAGCTTTCGGAATGTGGATTGCCCTTGGCTTAGGACTTACGGTATCTGCCGTTTTCCTAGTCAAACGATTCTTAAATATGTCTGCGAAACGAATTAAGCAGAATATAGAAATAAAAGCATAGTATTGATCTCTACGTTTATTGTCATCCCTCACCGATATAACAAAAGCAGTCTGATTTAGACTGCTTTTTTATTTTAATCAATTCTCTTTCCTAATATTATTAAACTTCTTTCAATTCCATCTAAAACAGCAACATTCGGGAGGTTTCCCCAGTCCTCAAAACCAAAATGTCTGAATAGTTTCAAACTCGGTTCATTATGGAGGAAAATAAGAGCTACAAGATTCTTTACGCCAAATCTTCCGGCATTATCAATACAATACTGAAGAATAACTTTCCCATACCCTTTTCCTCTACAAATTTCATCCAGATAAATGCTTACTTCTACAGTCCCATTATAAGCAGGTCTTTCATGGAATGAACTAAAACTCACCCATCCAATAATTTGATTTTCGTGATCTTCAACAATCCAAAGTGGTCTTGTTTGTGAGTTATGCTCATGAAACCACTTCTCCTTGCTTCCTACAGAAACTTCTTCCACATCTGCCGTCACCATTCTTGAAGCGATGGTTGAGTTATAAATGGCTACAATTTTATTTAAATCGGATAATACAGCATTTCTGAATTTTAAATTTCCCATGGATATTATATTCAATATTTATTAGACAAAAATAATAAATTTTCAAAACACCCCTATTTATTTTATACAAATTATATTATTTTTAAAATAAAAACCAAATACACCCCAATAAAAAATACCAAAAATCAATAAAATAATTTAAATACATTCATTCATGCTGGAATACGCAAAGGCTAAATTTTATTTTAGGAGTGAGTATTTTTAAGGCGCAAATATTTTATCTCTGATAAAACGTTTTATAATTCTTTTCGCTTTAGCGTTTTCCAACAACATTTATTGTAGATCCTTCAGGATTCTATTTAAACTTCTTACTGCAATTCCGAGATAAGCAGCCATATCTTCTTTTGAAATCTGAATATTCTGTTTAGACTGCATTTTAAGCAACTGCGTAAGTGTATGTTCTACCGTATACAACTGTTGATAGGAAGCCCTGCTTGAAGTATTGATAATACGTTCTGCAAAGGAGTTTAACAATAAGTTATTGAGGATAAGATCCTGGCGAATCAATTCATTAAAATATGACAGGCTTATGGTGTATACAACAACTTCCGTTAATGCTTCAATTCCACAAAGGCAAGGGATATTTTTAATCAGTTCCACTTCACCTAGAATTTCACCACTACCTAGAAATTCAACAATATATTCTTTTCCGTTTTCTTCTTCAAAGTAACATTTTGTAATTCCTTCTTTTATCAACATCACTTTAGATAAAGAATGATCCTGAATCAATAGTTTCTGCTCTTTAGAAAATGATTCCAGAATAATATTTTCTCCACTCTGCTTCTCATAAAGCTCTTCAAGATAGCTTAAAAATGATTGATTGGTCCTTAACATATGTATTCGGGACAATTGTCCTTTTCTGTTTTATTTATTATGTTGAAATTTGAATCAGAAATTTACAAAACTAAAATGAATAATCATATTACTACTATTGCCTTTGATGCGGATGATACACTTTGGATTAACGAGCCATATTTTCAGGAAGCCGAAAAAGAATTCTGCAAGCTTCTTGAAGACTACCTTCCACAGCATTCCGTGTCTCAGGAATTGTTTAAAACAGAAATGCAGAACCTTCATTTATATGGTTATGGTGTAAAAGGATTCATGCTTTGTATGATTGAAACCATAAGCAGAGTTACCAACAATACTGCGTCTTTACAACTGGTGAATAAGGCTATTGAATTAGGACAGGAACTTCTTCAGAAGCCTATTGAATTACTGGATGGAGTTACTGAAACACTAGAAAGCTTAAAAGGAAAATACAGGCTGGTTGTGGCTACAAAAGGTGACTTGCTGGATCAGGAACGTAAGCTGAAGAATTCTGGTTTGCAGGAGTATTTCCATCATATTGAAATCATGAGCGACAAAAAGGAAAATGATTACAAAAAGCTATTGAAACATCTTGATTGCCAGCCGGAAAATTTCCTGATGCTTGGAAACTCTATTAAATCAGATATTTTACCCGTATTAGAAATCGGAGGATCAGCCGCTCATATTCCCTACCATGTTACCTGGAGCCATGAACAGCATGATGTAAATCTGGAGCATGAAAATTTTATGGAACTGAAAAGTATTGATGAGATTTTAAAATTTCTTTAATCATTCAAGTTGGATCAAATCTCAACACTAATTATATAAAAAAGGCTGCCTCAAATGTGAGACAGCCTTTCAAATTTATTTCTTTAAACATTTTTCAAGGAACTGATCCTGCTCCCATAAAACGTGGAAAATATTCTCTTTAGCCTGATATCCGTGTGATTCTTTTGGAAGAAGAACCATTCTTACAGGTGCACCAAGGTTTTTCAAAGCCTGGAAATATCTCTCAGTCTGTAGGGTGAAAGTTCCCGGATTGTTATCTGCATCACCATGAATCAGAAGCAATGGAGTTTTCATTTTGTCCGCATTCATAAACGGAGACATTGTATTATAGATCTCCGGCACGTCCCAATAGTTTCTTTGCTCGGTCTGGAATCCAAATGGCGTCAAAGTTCTGTTATAAGCACCACTTCTGGCAATACCACACGCAAAAAGGTTGGAGTGTGTCAAAAGATTAGCGGTCATAAATGCTCCGTAAGAGTGCCCTCCTACAGCCACTTTCTTTTTATTGATATATCCTAACTGATCTACTGCATTGATCGCTGCATCTGCATTGGCAACCAATTGAGTAATGAACGTATCATTCGGCTCTGTTTTACCTTCACCAATAATAGGGAATGCGGCATGATCTAATACAGCATATCCTTTAGTTGTCCAGTATACAAAAGATCCATAAGACGGGAAAGTAAAGTCGTTATCATTCTGTGTATTCTGTCCCGCTGTATTTTTATCTTTATATTCTCTAGGGTAAGCCCAGATAAGAAGCGGAAGCTTTTCACTCTTTGCTTTTCTGTCATACCCGGCAGGTAAATAAAGTGTTCCGGAAAGAGTAACACCATCATTTCTTTTATAAGTAATTACTTCTTTATAAACATCTTTGATACTTTCGAAAGGATTGGCAAAATGAGTTACCGCTTCAGCTTTATTAGATTTTATATTCTTTTTATAGAAGTTCGGATATTGGCTTGAAGATTCTTGTGTTGTCAAAACCTCTCCTTTTGCAGGATTTAAAATATCTACGATACTTTCTTTAGCCCCTTTAAGATTGGAAGTATACAGTCTTTTTTTCTTTAAAGATTTAATATCCATTTCATCAATAAACGGATGCTGACCATCTTTTGTAAATCCATCTCCTATCAGATAGGCTTTCCCTCCCTTTAAGTCGATAACGGATTTTCCGTATTGGTTTTTCACTTTATTAAAATTTCCTGGATCGCTATAAACATCCTGAGAATTTCTGTCATCAATTACCTTTGACTCTCCGTTATTAAGGTCAATCAGGAATGATTTTGTATTTCTTGTGTCATACCATTCTTCGGAAACTATAGCATAGTGATCATTAGACCAATTTACATCATCAAATCTTTGTTTTGTTTTGAAGAAAGATTTTGGTGCAGCAGTAAACGGTGCATCCCAAGTGAAAATTTCATCTCTGTATTCTGCAGGCTTATACTGATCTCCACCATCAAGAGCTTCTGTGTATACCAAGGTGGATGGTGCATCACTTCTCCAGCTCATATCTCTTTTTCCTGTTCTTACTGAAGAGAAACCTTTAGGCATAATCTCCGTTAAAGGAACTTCATTTACAACCTTTACAGCATTTCCTTTTGTATCATAAACCGTTGTTGTTATAGGAAAACGGTTTAATGGAACGATATATGAAAATGGTTTTTTGATCACAGAAGCCATTAGATAATTTCCATCCGGAGAGAAGCTTAAACCCGCATACATATCCTGATTCATTACTTTTTTAAGATCTCCATTTAAATCTACATTATAAACTTCAGACGTAATTAAAGTTTCGAAATTCTTTTCATCCTGTGGATTCTTTAAAAGATCCTGATAAGTTCGGTTCTGAGAAACTTTTCCATCTGCCGTAGAGACAATAGGTCCTGTCGGAAGATCTTTGCTGGAATCTATTAATGCTGGTCTGTTTTTTGGAAGAGTCCTGATCAATAGACTCTGTGAATCATTATACCAGATATATGGAGTTCCCATGTTAGCATTCAGGAAATCTTCTGTAATTTTTTTTGCCGTAGCTGTTTGCATATCTACAATCCACAGCTCTACACCTTTATGGGTAGTATTGGTAAAGGCAAGTTTCTTTTCATCTGGTGAAAACTGAAGCTGTGCAATTTTAGCATTTGAAGGTAAATTTTTAACCTGAACTTCATTCTTATCAGAAATCTTTCTTACTTTAAGATTATTAAAATAAATGGTCGTACTGGCTATATTGGTTACCGGATTAATCCTTAATCCTCCAAGTTTCATTTCTTGCTGGTTAAGATCATCCAATGTTTTATAGGTTGGTCGGTATGTGAAAACCACCCAATCTTTTTTACTGTTCATCAAAACAGATGGTGGTCTTTCATAATCTGCCAATTTCAGGATTTCCGCAGAAGGTTTTTGATAATTAATATTTTCCTGTGCATCATAAAAATTGAGAAAAGCCAAAAGGCAAATTGTCAGTTTTATCTTCATATAAATTCATTTTCTACGAAAGTAGTGAATTTTAAAAGATTTATAAAATTAAAAAAATAAGACACTTTTTAGTGTCATATTATGTTTTTTTATTACTTTTATCTTACAAATTAAAAATAATATGAAAAATTTAAGAAAATTATCAAAAAACAACATGAAAACGATTAACGGAGGAAGTGCTCCGCTGTGTGAATCAGGATACATGGCTTGCAGAGTAGGAAAAGACCAAAACGGCTCTCCAATCTGGGAATGTTTACCTCATTGTAATTATTAATAACAGAAAACGACACCATTGAGGTGTCGTTCCATTTTTTTATCTGTTTATATTTTACCAGTCTGAAGCTCTTTTCCTTCTCTCAATCATATGATCTACAGAAATCTTACCAGCCCCCATCACCATGAGAAGAAGATATACGGCAAGATAGATAAGACTCATTTCTCTTTTTTCAAAAGGATCTGCGCCATGAACTACAAATCCGGCAATGACCATTGTAAAGATCAGAAAACCTAAGGAAACCCTTGTAAAAAGCCCTAATATCAGTAAGATTGAACAAACAAATTCAGCAAGTACCGTAAGAATAAGAGTAATCTGAGGTCCCATTCCTAAAAAATCGAAAAACTCGATTTTTCCGCCAGCCAATAACATCTGAAGCTTTGGATAACCATGAGATAGCATTGCAAAACCTACAAATACTCTCACTGCTAATAAAATAATATCTTTAGGTATTGAGCTTGAATTTGAATTATTATAGTTCATCTACTAAAAAATTTAGACTAAGGTAATAAAAATCTTTTAATACAACGGGATTCCAGCCTTTTTAGTTTATCTGTACCCGAAATTTTTCAGGTCTCTGTCATTCTTTCTCCAATCCTTTTTCACCTTTACAAATAAATTAAGGTGAATCTTCTTTGAAAAGAACTTCTCAAGATCTAATCTTGCATCTGTTCCTACCTTTTTGATAGCCTCTCCTTTATGTCCGATAATAATCCCCTTCTGAGTATCTCTTTCTACATAAATAATAGAATCGATGAAAATAATTCCTTCTTTTTCTTTAAACTGCTCGGTCACCACTTCTACAGAATATGGAATTTCCTTATCATAATTTAAAAGGATTTTCTCACGGATTGCCTCATTTACAAAGAATCTTTCAGGTTTATCTGTAAATTGATCCTTATCATAATAAGGTGGGTTTTCAGGTAGTAACGATTTTATTTTAGGTAAAATAATCTCTGTATTGAAGGCATTCAGAGCAGAAATAGGAAGGATTTCCGCTTTTGGAATCCTATTATGCCACGTTTCTACTAATGCTTCAAGACCTGCCTGATCTGTCTGATCTACTTTATTTAGTAACAACAATACAGGAACAGGGATTTTATTTAATTTATCAATTAGGAATTCTGATGGCTCAGCTTTATCCGTTACATCTACAATAAACAGGAAAACATCAGCATCCTGTAGAGAATCCTTTACAAAATCCATCATTTTTTCCTGCAATCCGTACTTTGGGTCTAATACTCCCGGAGTATCAGAAAATACGATCTGAAGGTCTTCTTCATTATAAATACCAAAAATTCTGTGACGGGTTGTCTGAGCTTTCTGCGTTACAATCGCCAACTTCTCACCCATCAATTGGTTAAGAAGTGTTGATTTTCCGGCATTGGGCTTTCCAACTATATTTACAAATCCAGCTTTGTGCATAAAAATAATATTACGAACTGCAAAGTTAGTAAAACAAAATTGGTCTTTACAGTTAATCTCAATATTTAAAAGAAAAAAGAGAGTTATTTTGTCTTTATAAAACATTTCAGAGGAAGTTTTAACAGGTTTCGTCATTAAATTTTTACACTCATATACTTGAAGCACAATATCAAAAAAGTTTTAACATCTTAGTTCTCTTCAGTGCCTTACTCAAAAAACTACAAATAATTTTGTATTGCATTACTTAAAACTAATATTTTTGAATCTTAGAATTCATCTTTTATGAATATAGACCAGATTCTTGACCACATTTACATTCTTCCAGAAGCCTCTAAAAATAGCTTAAAAGCGCATATTACAGAGGTTTCTCATCCTAAAGGCTATTGTCTTATGGAAGCAGAGAAAGTTGTTCCTTATGTTTATTTTATCCGTAAGGGAATTGCACGTGCCTATTCTTCTACTTCAGATAATGACATTACATTCTGGTTCGGAAGCGAAGGGCAATGTGTACTTTCTATGAAAAGTTACGTGGAGGATAAACCGGGCTATGAAAGCATAGAACTCCTTGAAGATTGCGAATTGTACAGACTGGAAACCGTAAATCTCAAAAAGCTCTTTAATGAAGACATCCATATTGCCAATTGGGGAAGGAAGCTTGCTGAAGCGGAGATGATAAAGTCTGAGGAGCTTATTATTTCAAGACAATTCAAAACCTCTCTGGAACGATATAAAGACATTATACAATTTCAGCCGGATTTACTTAAAAGAGTTCAGCTGGGGCATATTGCCTCTTACCTTGGAATTACTCAGGTGAGCTTGAGCAGAATACGTGCTGAAATAAAATAATGGAGGATGAAAGTACTTTTATCCCTAATACTAAACTTCAATATCTATATCATGTTTATATTGATGATAGCTTCTTGAAAGAAAAGTAAATAGACAACAGCTTCCAGTCTAAAATATTCATTGATAAAACAACAAAAAACATTGTTCGGACTGCTACCACTTCCCTCTTCCAGCCTCCAGCTTCCTTACTAAAATATCATTTTTTAACAATTGTAAAATTTTTTCTCTTTCAAAATGCTGAAATTTGCAGTAGAAAAATTTAAAAATGAATTGGATCATATTAGTTATCGCAGGATTATTTGAGGTTGCCTTCGCATCATGCTTAGGAAAGGCAAAAGAAACGTCAGGAACTGAAATGTACTTATGGTATACAGGTTTCCTGATCACCATGACTATCAGTATGCTTCTTCTGATAAAAGCAACACAAACATTACCCATTGGTACTGCTTATGCTGTGTGGACAGGAATCGGAGCTGTAGGAACTGCTTTAATGGGAATTATCTTTTTTAAAGATCCTGTAAGCTTCTGGAGAGTATTCTTTATTGTAACTCTTATTGGATCTGTTGTAGGACTAAAAGCGGTGTCTTCATCACACTAACAAGCGCATAAACATCTATCTATATTTAGAAAATGAAACCGCCTTCGTAATGAAGACGGTTTTGTTTTTTATATTTTAAGCTCTATTGGCTTATTATTTCTTAAAAACTAAAGGTAAGATTTCGTTACTTCTTAACCCATACTTTTTGATATCTTCTTCTGAAAACTTCTGTGAATAGAAATTCACGTCAGTTTCAAAACCTGCTTTTTTCAAACGGTCAAAATAATCCATTCCGTACCAACGAACATGGTCGTATTGTCCGAAATGTTTCTGACGCTCTTTTGGATCTTTGATGGTAAAGTCTTCGTAGGTTTTTTCTAATGAATTTTTCATCGGAACCTGAAGAATCCCCCATCCGCCGGGCTTCATTACTCGAAACAGCTCACTCATTGCTTTTGCATCATCTTCAATATGTTCCAAAACATGGTTACAAAAGACAATATCAAAGCTTTCATCTTCAAAAGGTAAATCAAGAATATCAGCTTTAACATCAACAATGGGAGAATAAAGATCTGCCGAAATATAATTCAGGTTGCTCATTCTCTTGAATTTCCTTAAAAATTCCTGTTCAGGAGCAATATGCAGTACTTTATAATTTTTAATAAAAAAATCAGTTTCATTTTGAAGATACAGCCACATCTGACGGTGTCTTTCCAGACTTAAAGTTCCTGGAGAAAGGGCATTTTCCCTTTGTTTTCCATACCCATAAGGCAGGAATTTCCTGTATGATCTTCCATCAATCGGGTCAAAGAACTGATCTCCTTTAAAAAACTGATAAATAAGGGGTCTCGCCCAGATACTCATCTTGATAAGCATTGGACGTGGAATTTTATTCAGTAAAAGCTTTGTTAACTTCTTCATTAAAAGTCCAGTTGGAAAGCTTTTTCTTCATCACTTACGATTCCTAGAGCTTCGTAAACATAGTCAAATGTTGAAAGCAATACCGGTTTTCCATTGATTACGGCTACATCATGTTCAAAGTGAGCAGATGGAAGGTTATCCAGCGTAGTTACCGTCCAACCATCGTTATGGAATTTTACTTTTTCAGTACCAAGGTTGATCATCGGCTCAATAGCAATTGCTAAACCGTCTTTGATCACTTTTCCGCTTCCTTGTCTTCCGTAGTTTGGTACTTGTGGATCTTCGTGCATCTGTCTTCCCAAACCATGTCCTACAAGCTCTCTTACTACTCCATATCCTTCTTTTTCACAATGCGCTTGGATAGCATGGGAAATATCTCCGATTCTTTTTCCTCTGATACATTGCTCGATACCTTTGTAAAGAGATTCTTTAGCAACCTTTAATAATTTTTTCACCTCAGGTTTTACTTCTCCGATCTCGAAAGTATAGGCATGATCTCCTACAAATCCGTTAAGAATAACACCACAGTCAACAGAAAGAACGTCTCCTTCTTTTACTACTTCATTATTCGGGAAACCATGAACTACTTGCTCATTTGGAGAAATACATAAAGAGTTTGGAAAACCTCCATATCCTAAGAATGCAGGCTCAGCCCCATGATCTTTAATGAAATCATGCGCTAATTTATCCAGATATATAGTAGTAATTCCCGGTTTTATTTCTTTTGCCAACATTCCCAATGTTTTAGAAACCAATCGGGCACTCTCCTTCATCAGACGCAGTTCGTCTATTGTTTTTAATTGAATCATTGTATTAATTTACCAATGTATTAATGTATCAGTGTAACAATATAGATTGATAAATTGGTACACTGTTAAATTGTTATATTTTTATTCTACCAGAAAAGTCCTTTTTTCTTTTCTTTTTTCAGTTTTGAATAAGGCAGAACTTCTTTTCCTTCTACACGGAATTCTATTCTTTCCTGAATGATATTATAGATTTCACCCCATCCTGGGAATCCGCCTATATTTCTGTCATCGATGAACCAGTCTGCATCCAGTTTTCTTGATTGAGTTTGAGAATCAAAAACTTCTCCCTCAAAACTTGAGTTTACAGCATAAAATTCAATGCCGTTCTTTTTACAGAATTCTACAGCTTCATCTAACGTTTTTCCGTGTCTGTATGTCCAAAGAATAAGCCTGTAACCTTCTGCCTGTAACCTCTTCAAGGTCTCGAAAGCGAAGATCTTTGGCTTACCTATTCCCGGATAAGCATCATCCACAACAGTTCCGTCAAAGTCAACAGCAATCTTTTTATTATTTAACATTTTGTTCTTTTTTTAGCTTTGCAAAGATAAGAAATAAAAAAGAGTGCCAAAAAGAAAGGCACTCAATACTTTTATAATTTAAAATAATAATATGGGCTACTAGCTCTTAACCCAGTTAAACTGGAACTGAAGATCCGGAGTAGAAACTCTGTCTGTAATCTTCTGTAGTCTTGCAGGAAGCTTCATCAGATATTCCTGAGCTTTTTCTGCTTTTTCTGTAAGACCTTTTACGTGCTCAATCTTCCATTCATCCAACAGATCTTTCATAATATTGATATAATCCTGACCTGTGTACACCATACATCTTTGCGCTGCATCTGAAAAATGTCCCCAAAGTTCTCCTGCTTTCTGACCTGACTGTCTCATCAGGTGAGCCGGCATTACGATCTTCTTACGCATCATATCTTCGAATGCAAGAATCATTTCTGATGGGTCTATTTCAAGGATTTTAGCTACGAAATGCTTATAAGCTTTTGCGTGTCTTGCCTCATCAGCTGCAATTACACCACACATTTTAGCTAATTTTCCGTTTCCTGATTGTTTTGCCAATGTTCCTACTCTTCTGTGAGAGATATTGGTAGCCGTTTCCTGGAAACTTGTATAGATAAAGTTTCTGTAAGGATCCATACTTGTTCCAAGATCAAAACCGTCATTGATCAGATATTGAGTCGTGATTTCCACTTCTCTCATATTTACTCTACCACACAGATAAAGATATTTGTTTAATAAATCTCCGTGTCTGTTTTCTTCTGCTGTCCAGGCTCTCACCCAGTTTGCCCAACCTACTTTTTCCTCCTGGTTGATTCCGTCAACTCCCATTAACCAAGACTCATATGAAGGAAGTGCTTCTTCCGTGATACAGTCTCCGATCAATGTTACAAACAGATCATAAGGCATTTCACGGGCAAAAGTCTGAATTTCTTCTAAATCATGTTTAAATTCTTCGCTTGAAGGATCTGGTAGATAATCTGAAGGCTGCCAAATTTTTTCAATTGGCGTTAAAAATTTATCAAGAAAAGAACCTACTTCCTTTTCCAATATTCCCATTACTTCTTTCCTAACAAGCTTTTGATACATTTTTATATTCAGTTTTTAATTAGCAAAGATATGATTTATTTATTATTTAACGCATAATAAAGTATGCAACTCATACCTTATCTGACATAAATCATAAAAAAATGCCGATATATAACTATAACGGCATTTTTTTAACAATATTATTGAATTTTAGTTAACTAAAATATCTCCTGTCATTGCATTTGGTATTTCAACGCCCATTACACTAAGGATGGTAGGGGCTACATCGCCCAGTTTTCCTGGTTTTAAGTTCCATGTATGGTCTTTATCCATTACGATGAAAGGAACTAAATTTGTTGAATGCTGCGTATTGGGTGTTCCATCAGGATTCAGCATGACATCAGAGTTTCCGTGGTCAGCAAGAATGAATACGGCATATCCGTTTTCATAGGCTGCTGAAGCTATTTTTTCAATACATGCATCTACAGTTTCTGCTGCTTTTACAGCGGCTTCAAACACTCCTGTGTGTCCTACCATATCTGTATTGGCAAAGTTCAGACAAACAAAATCAGCTGTTCCCTGCTCTAATTCTGGTACAATGGCATTGGTGATATCGTATGCTGACATTTCAGGCTTTAAATCATAAGTAGGAACATCTTTTGGACTTGGGCATAAAAGCCTTTTCTCTCCATTGAATTCTTCCTCTCTACCTCCTGAAAAGAAGAAAGTAACATGGGGATATTTTTCTGTTTCAGCGATTCTGATCTGAGTTTTACCATTCTTTTCAAGAACTTCCCCCATTGTTTCTGTTAAAACATTTTCGTCAAAAACAACCTGAACATTCTGGAATGTCTTGTCATAATTGGTTAATGTAATATAGTTAAGGTTCAGTTTCTTCATAGAATACTCAGGAAAATCTTTCTGAGAAAGAACTTCTGTAATTTCTCTACCTCTGTCTGTACGGAAATTGAAACAGATCACCACATCATTGTCAATGATTTTTGCTACTGGTACAACATTCCCTGTAGCCGTGGTATTCACTAAAATGATTGGTTTAAGGAATTCATCCGTTACATTATTATCATATGAATCTTTAATGGCAGCTAAAGCATCTGTGGTTTCAAGCCCTACTCCTTCTACAAGGGCATCATAAGCTAGTTTTACACGTTCCCATCTTTTATCTCTGTCCATTGCGTAATATCTACCTACAACAGTCGCAAGTTTTCCGGTAGTCGCTTCCATATGATTCTGAAGCTCCTCAATGAAACCTAATCCTGAATGTGGATCACAGTCTCTTCCGTCTGTAAACGCGTGTACAAAAACGTTTTCGTCTAGACCGAATTCTTTAGCAGCGGTTAATAAACCTTTTAAGTGATTGATATGTGAGTGAACTCCTCCATTGGAAACCAATCCAATGAAGTGTATTTTTTTATTTTCTCTTTTAGCGTATTCAAAAGCGTCCTGAATTACTCTTTCCTGTCCCAGAGTTCCGTTTTCAACTGCCATATTCAGCTTTACCAGGTTTTGGTAAACTACTCTTCCAGCTCCAAGGTTCATGTGTCCTACTTCAGAGTTCCCCATCTGCCCTGCCGGAAGACCTACAGCTAAACCGCTTGCTTCAAGGGTAGTGTGTGGAAATTTTTGATAACAGCTATCTATAAATGGTGTATTGGCTTTGTCTATTGCAGAAACGTCAGGGTTTGTTCCCAGTCCCCATCCGTCAAGGATTGCTAATATTGCTTTTTTTGACATTTTGTAAAACTTTAGTATACAAATTTATCGAATTTCCGATGAATAGACGAATTTGAAGTTCTGATTTTTATGTATTCAGAATAAAATGAAAAAATCTGCGTCATCTGCAAGATCTGTAAGTTATATTCCTCCCATAGATCTTGCTGATTTCGCAGACTTATAAATTATTTAAAAGACTATTCTATCCTTTAAAAAAGTCGTCAAATTTCATATTATTTTTCTTTGTGTATTCTTTTATATAGGTATCTAAGAAACCACTTTCTTTTAAGAATAATAAAGGATCGGTAATATTTAAAATATCGTGGATGGCTTTATGTTTATCTGTTTGTTTATTGAAGTAGGCTTCTGTAATTTTATATCCCATCCAATATCCTAAGTCATTGGGGCGGTCATCTTTTTTACTGGTCCCGTAAAGCCAGTCTACAGAGTCAGCCGTTTTCAATGCGGTTACGAATTCTCTGTATAATTTATCAGAATGAGCTGCACCATATTGGTAGTATGGTGTACTTGTATTTGTAGTATCTCCTGAAATCAATTCACTGATAAAATCGGCACTTCCTTCTTTCAAAACATACTTTATCAGAATATCTTTTCCTACATTTTCTTGCTGGAAATGAATCAGTTCATGGGCAATAAGGGGTACAATCCCATCAAGATTTGCCAGTTTTTCTGTTCCGATAATAATACCGTCTTTAGAAATGGTTCCACCTGAATTAAATCTTCCGTATACAAAATATACAGGCGGAAATTTAGCTTCAGGATACCAATATTTTAAAGCTGTGTAACTTGCTCTTGTTCTTTTTTCTTTTTGATTGATTCCAGCCAATACATTACGGCTTTTAAGGTAATCTTCTTTTCTTCTTTTTACTACTGAATATAATGAATCGGCATTGATGATTCTGTTTTTCATAAACCCCTGAACTCCTGCAGTTCCATCTTTCACATAATCTGCAAAAGGGTTTTGCTTTGAAGTTTCCATTTTATCGAATGCTTTCCAGAAGCTGTCTGAGTCTTTTGTTTCAAAGACTGCATCAAGCGGATCTCCTGAAAAACCTGTTTGAGCATTTGTAATTCCGAAAGCCATAAATAAGGCTGGTAGAATAATTTTGGTTTTCATATCAGTTTTAAAAATTAGCGAGCTAAAATATGAAAAACAGGGATATAATTTAAGTTTTAAAAAAATATTTTTAACCAAAGAAAAGAAAAGTCTGTTATACAATAAGTAAATGAAAGGGTTACATAATTTTGAAAGTATTTCTTCTATAATTACATAATTCTTTTTTAATTTTGCGGTATGGACTTACGTGATCAATTGAAGAATCTTTTTCCTGAACATGAAGAGCAGGATTTTGAAATGCCTGAAGAAGAATTCAAGCAAAAAGAGCCACTGGTATGCAAATTTGAGAAGAAAGGAAGAAATGGTAAACCTGTAACCATTGTTGAAGGTTGGGAAGGCAGCGAGGAAGATCTTAAAAAAATCTCAAAGAAAATAAAAACCACCTTAGGGATAGGCGGTTCTGAGAAGGATGGAACGATTATCATTCAGGGGGATAACCGTGATAAAATAATGACTATCCTTAAAGATATGGGTTATAAAACCAAACGTGTTGGCGGATAGGACTAGAAATAGACCCGGGTTTCCGGCAACAAGGTTTTTAATTTTTCAATTTTAGATTTTTCTATAGGATTTCCTGTAAGAATCAAAGTTTTCAGATTTTTTAACTGACTGATTTCTACAGGAATATCTTTCAGGTTATTATTAGCAAGATTCATGCTGACTACATTTTTCAATCCTTTTATTCCGGATGAAATTTCTGTAATATTGTTATCACTTACATTAAGGAATTCAAGCTGCTGAGCTTTGAAAAGGTTTTCAGGGAGCTTTGCAATGGCATTCTGTTGTAATTCAAGATATTTTAAATTCTTAGGAAAAGAAAGCTCTCCCATGTCATTGATCTGATTATTGGAAAGGTTTAGAAATTTCAGATTTTTGATCTTATCTATTCGGTCTGCAATGAAACTGATCTGGTTACCCTGCAAATTGATTTCTTCTAGTGCAGGAATTTCCATTAATGCTTCTGGAAAGGTATTCAGGTTATTAGCATCAAAAAGGGCTACCTTTAAGTTTTGAAGTTTTGAAAAATTTGGATTAATGCTTGTCAAACTATTCAGATTCATGGAAAAAGAGGTTAGTTTGGTAAGCTTACTTATTTCATCAGGTATGTATTTAATACTGTTTTCGTTTACATTTAAATACTCAAGTTCTTTCAATTCAAATAACTCACGATCCATTTTCTCGAGTTTATTTGCCATAATATTTAAGAAGAACAAAGAATCCAGCTTTACAATCTTAGGAGGCAGGTTAAATAATCCTTTTTCTCTGAAACTCATACTGTAAACGGCTTTTTTACTGTTCAAAGCATCTTCAATATTTGTAAATGTAGGATATTTAACGGGATCGATCTGAGCGTTAACCTCAGCCAGCGCAACCATGGAAATAAGCAGGAAAAGTTTTTTCATATGAAAATGTTTAACATAAAAGGTCATATACAATTGTAACCTCTTAATTAGTCATTCCTTAAAAAGCTAATTTTTCATTTTGAAAATTATACTTGCCTAAGAAGATTTTGAGAACAACTTCGAGCCAAAAAAGAATTTGTTGT
>NZ_FTOL01000006.1 GCF_900156735.1 Chryseobacterium ureilyticum | reverse complement strand
GCGCCGATGGTACTGCTAACGCGGGAGAGTAGGTCGCCGCCAGTTTTTATTTTATTTTTAAAAGTCTCATACAGTAATGTATGAGACTTTTTTTTTGCTCTATACCCAGAGCACTATATCCAAAACTATTCTTAAATACACAATTACCCAACAAAAACTCCCCCATACTCATTATTTTTTGGTTACTTCCTAGCCCTGTGCTCGTAACGGTTACCCCGCAGCATGCGCTGGAATGTTATGGCACGAGGAGTAGGAGTGGATAGCAGAAAATAGCTCCTGAAAATTATATTTTGAAATTAAAACAAGATTATTTCTATTTATAAAGACTGCAATAGATTAAATCTCTTAAAGCTTTTTTATTTATGTTGTAACTTTATTTTATGAAAGAGCATATTGTGAGAGGGTTCAGATTTGAAATTTACAAAGCACCGGAACTATCTGTATTTGATCGGTTGCTGGAGATTTTTACAGACTTGCTAACCCATACCTCAGGAGATTTTGATGAAGCGATTGATTGGCTTCGAATGCTGGATGAAGAATATCAGCTTACTACTCCGGAATACACTATTGACGACTTTATTGAGGATCTTAAAAAGAAAGGATATATCCGTGAAGAAATTGATCCTAATGGGGGAAATGGAATTCGCCTTAGCGCAAAAATGGAACAGAATATCCGTAAACAAGCACTTAATCAGATATTCGGAAAACTTGGAAAGAATGGTAACGGTAATCATAAAACCAATAAGAGCGGAACTGGAGATGATACGACAGGAGAATTTCGTAATTATAACTTTGGTGATCCGGTAGAAAAAATTTCTATTACGGAAAGTCTTAAAAATGCTCAAGTCAATAACGGAATTGGAGATTTTTATCTTACTGAAGATGATTTAATTGTAGAAGACAGCGTTCATCAATCACAAATGAGTACTGTTTTGATGATTGATATTAGCCATAGCATGATATTGTACGGTGAAGACCGCATCACTCCAGCTAAAAAAGTAGCAATGGCACTTGCAGAACTGATTACAACCCGTTATCCTAAAGATACTCTGGATATCATTGTTTTTGGAGATGATGCGTGGCCTGTTAAAATTCAGGAACTGCCTTATCTGCAGGTTGGACCTTATCATACCAATACGGTTGCCGGACTTCAATTGGCAATGGATATCTTACGAAGAAAGAGAAATACTAATAAACAGATTTTCATGATTACTGACGGAAAACCAAGTTGTGTTCGCCAGGCAGATGGGAGTTATTACATGAATTCTTACGGTTTAGATGAATATGTTGTTCAGAAATGTTATAATATGGCATCTCAGGCTAGGAGGCTGCATATTCCAATCACTACTTTTATGATTGCACAGGATCCTTATTTACAGCGTTTCGTAAGTGAATTTACAGAAGCTAATCAAGGCAAAGCTTTTTACACGGGGCTTAATGGATTAGGGCATATGATTTTTGAGGATTATGAGACCAATCGTAAAAAAAGAATCCGTTAAAGAATGATTATTCATTAAAAATATTTTTTCAAAAGTTGTAAAACCAGATTTTAAATAAAATGACTGAAAAGCCAAACATAAAAACACTGGGTTCATTAAGAACATCAGGATATACATCAAAAAATATAAAAGACGAGTTAAGAGATAATTTAAAAACTAAAATTCGTAATAAAGAATCTCTATTTAAAGGAATTTTCGGATACGAAAATACAGTGATTCCTCAATTAGAGCATGCTATTCTAAGCAGGCATAACATTAATTTATTAGGGCTGAGAGGTCAGGCAAAAACCAGGCTGGCAAGGATGATGACTTCTTTGCTGGATGAATGGATTCCTTTTATTGGAGGAAGCGAAATTAATGACGATCCATTTCATCCAATTTCGCGTTATGCTAAAGAGTTAATTGAAAAGGAAGGAGATAATACACCCATAGAATGGCTTCATCGTGATGAAAGATTTTTCGAAAAATTGGCTACTCCGGATGTAACTGTTGCTGACCTGATTGGCGATGTGGATCCTATTAAAGCAGCTAATCTTAAACTTTCTTATGCAGATGATCGTGTGATTCATTTTGGAATGATCCCTAGGGCAAACCGTTGTATTTTTGTAATAAATGAACTGCCCGATCTTCAGGCGAGAATTCAGGTTTCTTTATTTAATATTTTGCAGGAAGGAGATGTGCAGATTCGGGGATTTAAGGTGAGAATGCCTTTGGATATACAGTTTGTTTTCACTGCAAACCCTGAGGATTATACGAATAGAGGAAGTATTGTAACTCCACTGAAAGATCGTATAGGGTCACAGATTTTGACTCATTATCCTGAAAATATCAATGTTGCAAGAGAAATTACAAATTATGAATCAAGTTTAGATAGCCGCCAGAAAAATGGAGTATATGTTCCTTCTTTAGCAAAGGACCTTTTGGAACAGATTGGTTTTGAAGCTCGTGAAAGTGAATATGTAGATTCAAAAAGTGGCGTGAGTGCCCGTATGAGTATTACAGCTTTCGAAAACCTATTGAGTACAGCGGAGCGTAGATCTTTACTGACAGGTGACGAAGCAACTTCTGTAAGATTAAGCGATTTTGTAGGGGTGATTCCTGCAATCACGGGAAAAGTAGAACTTGTTTATGAAGGAGAACAGGAAGGAGCAGAGGCGGTTGCTCAGTTATTGATTGACAATGCAATCAGAACTTTATTCACCTCCTATTTCCCTAAAGTGGAAAAACTAGAAAAGAAGAGCATTGACGGACCGTTTAGCCAGATTACAGATTGGTTTTTGGAAGACGATGGATTTTTGGAAATTACAGACGAGTCCCCGGATGAATCATATGCGAAATCTCTTAATAAGATCTATCCTCTTGATCAAATTATTGAGAAATACCAACCAGATACTCAACCTGAAGATATTTTATTCTTAAAAGAGTTTATTCTTTGGGGATTGGCAGTGAATAAAAAGTTGAATAGAGAAAGATTCAGAACGGGAGTTTTCTTTTCTTAGATCTTTGAAACCTTCAAGTATATAAAACAAAAAGATGTGGAGAACAATTCCACATCTTTTTATATTTTTAATCAGACAATTATCAAACCTGAATAACCCCTAAATTAAATTTTTCAGTAATAGGAGAGTTATTTGCTGCTTCAATACCCATAGAGATCCATTTTCTGGTATCTGTAGGATTGATAATAGCATCTGTCCATAATCTAGCTGCTGCGTAAGTAGATTCTGTTTGCTTTTGGTATTTTTTAGAAATTGTATCAAGAATTTCGTTGTGTTCTTCTTCTGATATTTGTTTTCCTTGCTTTTTCAATGTTGATTCCTGAATCTGAGCTAGAACTTTTGCTGCTTGTGCTCCTCCCATCACGGCTAGATCTGCCCAAGGCCACGCAACAATAAGTCTTGGATCATAAGCTTTTCCACACATAGCATAGTTTCCTGCTCCATAAGAGTTTCCTGTAATAATTGTGAATTTAGGAACTACAGAATTAGAAACTGCATTTACCATTTTAGCACCATCTTTAATGATTCCTCCATGCTCTGATTTAGAACCTACCATAAATCCGGTAACGTCCTGTAAGAATATTAAAGGAATTTTTCTTTGGTTACAATTAGCAATGAATCTTGTCGCTTTATCTGCAGAATCAGAATAAATTACTCCTCCAAACTGCATTTCACCTTTACCGCTTTTAACCAATTTTCTTTGATTAGCAACGATTCCTACAGACCATCCATCCACTCTTGCTGTAGCACAAATGATGCTTTTACCGTAGTCTGGCTTATATTCTTCATATTCAGAGTTATCCACAATACATTTAATAATTTCGTAGGTATCGTATTGCTCAGCTCTTGAAACTGGCATAATTCCGAAAATATTATCAGGGTTTTCTTTTGGCGGGAAGCTTTCAATTCTGTCAAAGCCAGCTTTTTCTGTACTTCCAATAGATTTCATGATGTTTTTGATTCTATCAAGCGCATCTTTATCATCTTTTGCTTTATAATCCGTAACTCCTGAAATAGAGCAATGAGTAGTAGCTCCTCCTAAAGTTTCATTATCAATACTTTCTCCGATTGCTGCCTTTACCAGATAGCTTCCGGCAAGGAAAATAGAACCTGTTTTATCTACAATCATAGCTTCATCACTCATAATCGGAAGATAAGCACCACCAGCTACACAGCTTCCCATGACAGCCGAAATCTGAATAATTCCTGAAGCACTCATTTTAGCATTATTTCTGAATATTCTACCGAACATTTCTTTATCCGGGAAAATTTCATCCTGCATAGGTAAGTAAACCCCTGCAGAATCTACAAGATAAATGATTGGAAGTCTGTTTTCCATTGCAATCTCCTGAGCTCTCAGGTTTTTCTTTCCAGTGATAGGAAACCATGCTCCAGCCTTTACTGACGCATCATTTGCTACAACGATACATTGTCTTCCGGAAACATAGCCAATAACCACTACAACACCACCGCTAGGGCAGCCTCCATGTTCCTCGTACATTTCATAACCGGCGAAAGCACCTACTTCTATGGAATCTGAACCTTTATCAAGAAGATATTCTATTCTTTCTCTTGCAGTCATTTTTCCTTCGTCACGAAGCTTTTGAAGTCTCTTTTCGCCACCTCCTTTTTTGATCTCGGCAAGCAAGCGATTTATCTCTGATAATTTTAATCTGTTCTGATCTTCTCGTTTGTTGAATTCGATGTCCATAGAATTTTCAATTTTTTACGCTTAAAGATACTATTTTTATGAGGAATAAGAATCGGAAGTAAAACAGATGTTTAATTATTTGGTTATTAGTAAATTGTGAAATTTTTAACAAAAAAATATTTTTAAATAATTTATATTTTTTCTAACTTTACATCAGAGTAACAGAGGGTGAAATCCTCTGAAAAATACTCAATTCCTAGTTTATTTTTTTAATAGTTTATTATTTGAAGGCCCTGAAAGTTTAATCCATTTTCAGGGTTTTTTTATTATAGATTAATAATATTTTCTATACTCTACAATATTGAGATCATAAAGGCTATTTTTATTTTTTTTGTATCTTTTAGAAGGAACAAATCCTAGCTTTTCAGGAATTTTTCTGCTTGCTATATTTTCTTCATCTACAGGATATAAAATATATTTAAATGTAAAATGATCTTCCAGAAATCTGATAAGAGCTGCTACAATTTCAGTTCCTAATCCTTTTCCTTGTGAACTAATTTTTAGCCATAATCCTAGCTCAACTGATTCCTTTGTAATATTATGAATGCCACAACATCCTATAAATTCTTTATTTGAATCTAAAACGACCATCACCAGGTCTGTATTTTGTAATAAAGTTCTTTCTGAGTTTTCTACAAAGTCACTAATCTCTTTTTTATCACCTTCCGGATTAAAAGGCATATACCGTGTGACTTCCTTAGTAAAATGTTTTAAAATGTCATCTACATATGTAGAATCTACAGTTTTTAAGGTGAGATTTTCTGTTTTGATTATAATATCTGAATGTAATTCCATATTCTTAGAAGAAATAATTTTTTTTATTTACGTCAATATTTTTTAAAAGTGAATAAAACAGTTCCTATATTAGAAAGGGAAACGATTAAAACTTTATTTTTCATTTTTTTATTAATATAAATTTAGATTTTTTATAAGATTTATAAAAGCCTATTTGTAAATTTGCCTGTTAAAATTTCAAAGAGGTTAGGTTATGCATAAATTAGCGCTTTTCAGGTTGCATTTAATAGTATTTTTATGGGGATTCACTGCAATTTTAGGAAAACTGATTCATGCCAACGCGCAGATTCTGGTATTTTACAGGATGTTGTTTGCTGCTGTATTTCTTTTTGTGTTTATCAGAGTATATAAAAAGGAAAGTATAAAGGTTTCCAAAAAAATATTCTTTCAGCTTGCCGCAATTGGTTTTGCCATGGCGCTCCACTGGTACTGTTTCTTTTACTCTATTAAAGTTTCCAATGTTTCTATAGCATTAAGCTGTCTCTCGTTATCCACACTTTTCGCTTCAATTCTGGAACCTGTTATTTTTAAGAGAAAGATTGATGTTTCAGAAGTTGTGATGGGAGCGGTAATTGTTGCGTGTATTTTATTAATCTTTAAAACAGAATTTCAATATAAAGAGGGCATCATTTATGGAGTTCTCTGTGCTATTTTCGGAACTATATTTTCTGTTTTCAATGGTAAAATGTTTGGGAAAACAAGTTCTGGAAATATTATTTTTTATGAAATATTCTGTGGTTGGTTCATTTTAACGTTATTTTATTTGCTTTCAGGGCAAATTTTTCAAATGAATGAAATAAACTATAGAGATTTGGCGTTAATATGCTTGTTAGCCAGTGTTTTCACTGCTTTTCCGATGCTGGAATCTGTGAAATTAATGAAGTATATATCGCCTTTTACTCTAATTTTAACAGTTAATTTGGAACCTGTTTACGGAATTATACTAGCTTTTTTTATCTTTGGGGAATCAGAACATATGAGCCCTATATTTTATATTGCTTCAGCTGTTATGATACTGGCAATCATTGCAAATGGATTAATTAAAGCCAGGAAAACAAAAAAACTTTAACTAGCATCAATTTTATATGATGAAAAAATATTTTTTACTTGCATTTTCATTGCTTTTTGGGATATCTCAGTCTCAGATTATCAGGAAATATTCCAATGAATTCTTAAATATTGGAGCAGGTGCAAGAGGATTGGCAATGGGGGGAGCTGTCATTTCCAATCAGAATGATGTATATTCTCCTATGTGGAACCCGGCAGGATTAATGTCTATAGACAGAGACTGGCAGGGAGCTGCAATGCACGCAGAATATTTTGAGTCTATTGCTAAATATGATTATCTGGCATATGCAAAAGTAATGGAAGAAGGTGTTTTCGGAGTATCTGTAGTGAGACTAGGAGTAGATAATATTTTGAATACAACTCAGATGATCGATTCTGAAGGGAATATTGATTATGATAAGATCACAAAATTCTCTCAATCGGATTATGCTGCAATACTTTCCTATGCATTTCATCCAGGAGGAAATCCAAATCTGGATGTTGGGGTAAACGCGAAGATTGTTTACAGAAATGTAGGTAAATTTGCTAACGGTTATGGTTTTGGTTTTGATGTAGGAGCTATCTATAAAGGAGAAAACGGATGGAAATTCGGGGGAATGGTGAGAGATATTACGACTACGGTTAACTTTTGGAGCATCAATCAAAAAGAATTATCAACAGTAGTAAACGGGGAAGAATTTAACCCGGCACCGAAAGATAAAATGGAGCTTACTATGCCGAAATTAAATGTTGGAGCAAGTAAACTGTTTGAAATCAATAGCAGTGTTTATGTTTTACCAGAAGCTGGTATCAATGTAGATTTTGCCAAAACAGCATCATTGATCTCTACTGATTTTGCAAGTATCAGCCCATATGCAGGAGCAGAATTAGGCTACCAGAAAATGATTTTTGTGAGATTAGGGATCAATAGATTTCAGTCTATTACAGATATAGAGGATTTAAAAAGAAAAGTTTCTTTCCAGCCAAGTGCAGGTATTGGGATCAGATATAGAGGACTTACCCTGGATTATGCAATTACAAATTCCGGAATAGGAGGCTCTAATTTCTTCTCCAATTTCTTCTCGCTTAAATTGGATATGGGAGAATTCAGAAATGATTAAATTGAAAAAAAATGAAAAAGATATCAGTATTTACGTTGGCGATTTGTTCAGCGTTAGCCTTCGGACAAAAAGTTTCAGATTATAAATATATTTTAATCCCTGAGAAGTTTGAGACGTTCAAAAATAACAGCTATGGCTTGGGAGAATACCTGGAAAAAGGACTAAAGAGCAAAAGCTATGTGGTCTTACCAAAAAGTATAGATCAGTGGCCATCAGAAGCAAAAGACAATTCCTGTAATGTTCTTAATGCAAATATACTGAATGATAAAAGTTTGTTTACCAATAAAGTGATCTTGCAGTTCAAAGACTGTAATAATAAAGTTGTTTTAGAGTCTAAAGGACGTTCAGATATTAAAGAATTTGAAGAAGGTTTCCCTGATGCTTTAAAGCAGGCATTAATGAATGTAGGAGCTTCTAATCCAGTAGCAATGCTGCCTCCAGTTCAGACACAGGCTTCCAATGTAACAAAAAATTCTGCTCAGACTTCTGCTCCTGAAACAACGACTACATCTTCAGTTGTTCCAACAGCTGGAAATTATACCAATGGGAAAATTGCTGTTCAGAAAATACAGATTGACGAAAGTCAGTTTATTTTAGCACAAGCAGGAAGTTCAGTTCCATTTGCAGTTTTTAAAGCTACATCAAGAAAAGATGTATTTATGGTAAAATTAGCTGATGGTAATATGACAACCGGCTATTTTGAAAACGGAAATATTGTGATTGATATTCCACAGGCTGACGGTAAATTTACCAAAGATGTTTTTACAGGAAAATAGATTAATTTACCTTTAATGAAAATAAAAATAAGCTCTTGAAAAAGAGCTTATTCGTTTTTAATATGTTGATGTGTTTTTTCCTTTCGTTGAAGTGAACTTATAGCTTACTATTAAGTTTCTGGTTTTGAAAAAGAATAACACTAAATACCGATGGAAATAGTAATTCCGTAATATTATTTACAAAATGAGAGTTTTTTTCATGGTATTGTTGTTATTAATTAACAATACTAATTTATGAAAAAAATACAAATAATACTATTATTTGTAAAATATTTTAATAATATATTGTTTTTATTATTTAATAATTATGTTAAAGGTGGATTGTTGATATTTTTGTCTCTTATTGAGAAAATGGAATTAAGAATAAATATTCAACATAAAAGTTCATTTAATTGTGAAAAAATAAACGTGGTAGAGCTGCTAATTAGGCATTACCATTGAAATATTCCCAAATAACTTTCGCTTTACTTTTTCCTAAAATCTCTTCCAGCGTTTCCTGATTTGCCTCTTTGATTCGTTTAACAGATTTCAGTTTGGATAATAATAACTCGATAGTTTTTCCTCCGACACCCGGAATTTCTTCCAGCTCAGATTTTATTGTAGAATTTTTTCTTCTCGTTCTGTGATGTTTTACCCCAAAACGGTGAGCTTCATCACGTACTCTTTGAAGGATTTTTAACGTTTCAGATTTTTTATCAAGGTATAATGGAATAGGATCTTCAGGGAAGAAAATTTCTTCCAGTCTCTTTGCGATGCCTACAATAGTTATTTTGCCATAAAGCCCTAATAGTCTCAAACTTTTTACCGCAGAAGATAATTGACCTTTACCACCATCGATAAGAATCAATTGTGGAAGATTCTCTCCTTCATCCAGCATTCTTTTGTAACGGCGGTAGATCACTTCTTCCATCGTTGCAAAGTCATTGGGACCTTCTACTGTTTTAGGATGAAAAATTCTGTAGTCTGCTTTACTTGGCTTACCATCTTTAAAAACTACACATGCTGATACAGGATTGGTTCCCTGAATATTTGAGTTATCAAAACCTTCAATATGTCGTGGTTCCACAGGCATTCTGAGAAGCTTTTGCATTTCAGCCATGATTCGGTTGGTATTTCTTTCCGGATCAACAATCTGTACCTGTTTTAGTTTTTCCAGACGATATTCTCTCGCATTCTTTTCAGAAAGTTCTACAATTCTCTTTTTATCCCCGACTTTAGGAACGATAAGTTTTACATTCGGAATTTCGACAGTCAGATGAAAGGGCAGAAGAACCTCTTTTGAATCGGAGCTAAACTTCTGCCTGATTTCGATTAAAGCTTCCTCCATAATATCCTCATCCGTTTCTTCAAGAATCTTTTTGATTTCTGTAGTGAAACTCTGAATAATATTTCCATTTCTTATCTTAAAGAAGTTTACATAAGCAGCTGTTTCATCACTGATCATTCCAAATACATCTACATCATCGATATTTGGATTTACAACGGTGTTTTTAGCCTGATAATCTTCAAGAATATCCAGTCTTTCTTTGATGATCTGTGCTTCTTCAAACTTAAGATTCGAGGCAAATTTCATCATCTGATTTACCAGATAATCTTTAGCTTTCCGGAAATCTCCTTTAATGATCCCGCGGATAGCGTCTATTTTTTCATCATATTCTTCTTTGCTTTCAAGATCCTCACAAGGTCCTTCGCAATTTTTGATATGATATTCAAGACAGACTTTATATTTTCCTTCTGCAATTTTGCTGGGCGCAAGGTTCAGATTGCAGGTTCTTAGCTTATAAATATGCTTGATGGTGTCCAACAGAATTTTTGCCGGACGTACTTTTGCATACGGTCCATAATATTCGGAACCGTCTTTAATTTTATTTCTGGTGAGAAATATTCTTGGAAAATCTTCATTTTTAATACAGATCCAAGGATATGTTTTGTCATCTTTCAACATGACATTGTAGAACGGCTGATGTTCCTTGATCAGATTATTTTCCAGTAAAAGAGCATCATATTCACTATTTACAATGGTAGTTTCCAGACGCTGGATTTTACTCACCATGATCTTGATCCTGTATCCTGAAAGATTTTTATTGAAATAGGAGAGGACCCTTTTCTTTAAATTTTTAGCTTTTCCGACATATAATAACTGATCGCTCTTATCATAATAACGATAAACGCCGGGTTCTGATGGTAAAGTTTTAAGCTGTAATTCTAAAGAAGGATTCATATAACAAAATTAAGGAATCTTTCTATTTAAAAAGAAAAAACCTGCAGAATGCACTACAGGTTTTAAAATTTATGTTTGAATACTTTTATCCGTTACTCATTTCAGTATAAGCATTTACCAGAAAACTGAAATAATCCCACTCAACAGAATTTTTAGGATAGAGCTTCATGAATTCCTTATTATCTCCAAAAAGGAAGTCATAATTATCTTCAAAATCATCTTTATGAAGCCACATTACTTTATCTCCTTTCTTTACATAATAAGATTTGATAACCCCACCACCAAGCTGAGGACTTCCCATTACAGAAAAACCAGTTGTTTCTTTCGCTCTCGGATCATGATATACGGAAATAATATTGTCAAACTCAGGGTTGATAACCTGCATCAGGAATTCTTTATCATCCTTTTTATTTTTGAGAGAAACAGTTTGGTTCACAAAATATATTCTGTCATTATTGGTTCTTTTCGTCAGTTTTTTGGTACTATAGTTTCTGATGTTGCCCATATACCTTGAAACTTTCATTATTTTTTCCGCATTACTTGGGTAAACATACATTTCACTGATCTGATCAGCATTGAAACTTGCTGCTTTCTTCGTAATACTGTCTTTGATGGCTACTTCATAGATTTGTCCTTTCTTGGTTTCAATTTTGTTGCAGAATCCTTTGTGGGAAGTACCGTCTTTTAAAATAATAGTTGATGTTTTCTTGGGAGAAGGAGTATTAAAACCTTCATTAAAAAGGTAAGTCTCCATTTTTTTGATGTCTTCCTTTGAGTATTTTATTTTCTGTGCAAAGGAAGTTGTTCCTGCAACGCATAATGCAAGCAGTAGAGTTTTCAGTCTCATGTATTATAGTTTTTAATTTCGGAAGTAAAAATAACAAATTAATTCACTTCTTCATATAAAAAGATAGAACGGTGAAATTTAGTTTCTCCAATTATTGTTAAATGCGTAATTTTAAGAAAATTTTTTAGAAATGATATACGGAGTAGATGTTTTTACTTTCCATGATGTTCTGGAAATATGTAAAAAACCTAATAAAGCCAAGCTGAACAAAGCAGCAAAAGAACAAATTTTAAAATCTCAGAAAAACGTACAGCAAATTGTAGAATCCGATAGATGTGTATATGGAATCAATACAGGTTTCGGTCCGCTGTGTGATACTAAAATATCTGCTGATGAAACAGCACAGTTACAGTATAACCTTATTATCTCTCATGCGGTAGGAGTAGGAAAACCAATTGATAAGGAACTTTCCAAAATTATGATGATTGCGAAAGTTCATGCTTTATCAAAAGGGTTTTCAGGAGTTTCCCTGGAAGTTATTGAGAGAATGATTCTGATGCTTGAAAAAGACATTATTCCTGTAGTTCCTGAGCAGGGATCTGTAGGAGCATCGGGAGATTTAGCACCATTAGCTCACCTTGTATTACCTTTATTGGGATTAGGACAGGTTTGGGAAGGAGATCAGGTTTCTGAAACAATGGAAGTATTGGAGAAACACAATCTTGAGCCATTGGCATTAGGACCAAAAGAAGGATTGGGACTGATCAACGGAACACAGTTCATTTTAGCACATGCCATTAAAGGATTAGAAAAATTTGAATACCTTTTAGATCTTGCAGATATAACGGCTGCAATGAGTATTGAAGCGTACAGAGGCTCTGCAAGTCCGTTCAAAAAAGAACTTCATGAGATAAGACCATTTGAAGGAAGCAAAAAAGTAGCGGCAAGAATGCTTAAGTTCTTAAAAGGTTCTGAGAATATGCAGGCTCACGAAGATTGTGAAAGAGTACAGGACCCTTATTCTATGAGATGTGTACCACAAGTTCACGGTGCAAGCAGAAATGCTTTCGAACATCTTAAAAACATGGCAGAAACAGAATTGAACTCTGTTACCGATAACCCAATTGTATTAAGTGCTGAAGAATCTATTTCAGGAGGAAACTTCCACGGGCAATTAATGGCATTACCATTAGATTACGCAACATTAGCAGCTGCGGAATTAGGAAATATTTCAGACAGAAGAAGTTATTTATTACTGGAAGGAAAATATGGTCTTCCAAGATTATTAACGGAAAGCTCAGGGTTGAATTCAGGATTTATGATTCCTCAGTATACTTCTGCTGCATTGGTAACGGAAAACAAAACATTATGTTTCCCTGCATCAGCAGACTCTATTCCTACAAGTTTAGGACAGGAAGACCATGTTTCTATGGGAAGTATTTCAGGAAGAAAATTCAATCAGGTTCTTGGAAATTTGGTGAATATTTTATCTGTAGAACTCATGTTCGCTGCTCAGGGGCTAGAATTCAGAAGACCAGCCAAGTGTAATAAAGTGATTGAAGAAAACTTTACCATCCTTCGTTCTAAAGTAGCTAAGCTTGAAGATGACAGGCTGATCGGTAAAGACATGCTTGCTATTGCTGAGTTAATCAATGAAAGAAAGTTTGTTGTAAACTAATCAAAATAAAAATGAAAGGCTTCCGAAAGGGAGCTTTTTCTTTTATAAAATGATTTAATTCTTGTTAAAAATGAAAATAAAAAGACTTGATTCTACCCATATAGATTTTCAGACCCTTGTAAAACATCTCGATGCTACTCTTGCAGAACATAATGGAGATGCACATGATTTCTTTGATCAGTTCAATAAAATTGATTTAATTAAAAACTGTATCGTCGTTTACATCGATGAAATTCCGGCGGCATGTGGAGCATTCAAAGAATATTCAGAAGATACTGTTGAAATTAAAAGAATGTTTACCAACCCGGAATTCAGAAAAAGAGGATTGGGAACAACGATTGTCAGTGAATTAGAAAACTGGGCAGCTGAAACAGGTTATAAAAAAGCCATATTGGAAACGTCACGAGAACTGAAAAATGCTATTTCCGTATATGAAAAAAGTGGGTTTCACAGAATTCCTAATTATGGACAATATATTGACGTTGATGACAGCGTATGCTACGAAAAGATATTAAGATAAAGTATTGATCTGTTATAAGTAAAGGTTTGATTGCTAACAGGTAATTAATATTCATATAATGGTAAATTCATTTTTTTTACAATTATAATTCCCATTAAAGTGTTATATTGTGATTCCAATCAAAATTATAACATATGAAAAAAAGTGTACTTTTCCTGGCATTATTCCTTGCCCTGAATTCCTGTACCACAGAGGAACTTCAAAACGAAAATCCTAAACTTGAAATGGCTCAGACTGATCCGTTGACGGGAAAGCAGATTAACGAAAGAATCAATCAATCCATCAAAACAAACGGAACTTTCAACTGGAAAAATGAATCGGATCATTTTATCTGGAGTGCTGTTTTCCGTGGAAATAAAATGCTATCTATCGGATTTGGTTCCTCCAAAGATGATTTTGACAGAAGTAAATCTCCTGATAATAAAGAAATGGAGAATGAAATTTTATCTGTCATTAAAAAACATGAAGGTTTGGAGCCAGCAAGATTCCTGCTTACTTCAGATAAGTATCTTAATCAGATGGATGTTATTATCAATAATGAAGAGACACTTACAGCTCTTCGTCAAATGAAAACCATCAGATATGTAGAACCTGCAGATTATCATTATTTTGAAAATGAATCTCAGCTTAGTTCAAGATCTTCAAGTAGCGGATCTTCAGGATGTGGCTTTTCATCGGCAACATTAAGCGCAGTAGATTATACATCAACCACTCCAAGTGCAAAAATTCCCTGGGCATTTACAAAACATAATATTCCTGATGCATGGAGCTACAGTACAGGAGCCGGAGTAACCATCGGACTTATTGATACGGGAGTTTCATCTGAACAGACGTTACTTGGAAACAATTTTAATAACGGAGCTTCATCAGGAAGAACAATCACTAAGGTTGGAGCTTATAATTCTGACGGTGCCGCAGATCAATGCGGACACGGAACTAAAATGGCTTCAGTAATGGCGGCACCTAGAAATAATTCAGGATTTCCTGTAGGAGTTGCTTATAATGCAAATCTGATTGCTTACCGTGCAGCTACAAACGTTGTATTGGAAACATCAAGCGAACAAAACGGAGTAAAAACTGCATTTACAGAATTAGGTAATAATGCTAATGTAAAGATTATTTCAATGTCAATGGGACACATTTTCTCAGTAGGAAAAATTGAAGACGGAGTGAAATATGCTTATACAAGAGGAAAACTGATCTTCTGTGCAGGTGGAACTTCTACCAGTTTTACGAATTTTGTAGGAGTTATTTTCCCGGCATCAATGTCGGAAACGCAGGCTATTACAGGAGTTAAAGAAAATACTTCCAACCAGAAGTGTGATGTGTGCCACTCAGGAAGTCAGATAGATTTTACGTTTCAGATGGAAAGAGCGTCAGGAAGTACAGTTCCGGTATTGAGCTATTATAATAATCAGTCAGATTATGTAGGAGGCTCTTCAGTAGCTACAGCAGCTACAGCGGGAATTGCAGCTTTGGTATGGGCTAAAAATCCATCATGGACAAGAGAGCAGGTTCTTAATAAAATGAGACAATCAGCAACCTACTATCCAAATGTAAATTCAAACTATGGCTATGGAAATATCAATGTTTTAAAAGCTGTACAGTAAAATAGAATACAAAAAATAAGCAGGTTATCTCCGTTGAGGTGACCTGCTTTATTTGTTAATAACTATAAACTTTATTGTCAATCTTCTTTCATCATATTATCCGATTCTCACACTTGTCATACTCAAAGAACCACCAATAAGTTCATCATTGAATAAAGATAATTCTTCGGAATGGTCTTTCAGTCCCAAAGTATAAATAAGCGGAAGATAATGATCCGGAGTAGGAATCGCATATTGTAAAGATGTTCCCTGTTTCTGGTAATCAATAATATTCTGAAAATTACCATCCAAAAGCCAGTTATTGGTCTTTTCACGTGCTTCCACAGCCCAATCCCAGCCAGCTCCTACCGTATTAATATTTTTCCAGTCGATCATACGTAGATTATGAACAATATTTCCGCTGCCGATGATCAAAATTCCTTTTTCACGAAGTTTATTCAGTCTTTTAGCAAGATCATAATGATATTGTGGAGGTTTTGTATAATCAATGCTTAGCTGGATTACAGGAATATCAGCGTCAGGATACATATGCCTGATAACAGACCAGGCTCCGTGATCAAGTCCCCAGTTGTGATCTTCCTCTACATCAATTGGCAGTAAAAGTTCAGCGGTTTCTTTTGCCAGCTCAGGGCTTCCGGGAGCAGGATATTGTACATCAAACAGCTCTTTTGGGAAACCGTAAAAATCATGAATGGTTTTAGGCATTTCCATTGCCGTAACAAAAGTTCCCGGAGTATACCAATGTGCGGAAATACACAAAATGGCATTCGGTTTTGGTATTTCATTAGCTGCTTTACGGAATCCCTGTACAAATTGATTTTCTTCAATAGCGTTCATCGGAGAACCATGTCCAAGGAATAAAACCGGCATTCTTTGCGTATTGCCAAAACCTTCGCTTATGTTTTGCAGATCATTAAGATTCATAAGTATTGAATATTAATAAAAATAAAAGGTTCAAGGTTTTTAGTAAAATCCCTGAACCCTCTATAAAATATGTTATAAATTAAGCTTGTTTTACAAACTGTAATTCTCCAGCGATTTTTACATCATCACTTACCATTACACCTCCTGCTTCAAGAGCCGCATTCCAGTTAAGTCCGAAATCTTTTCTGCTGATTTTACCTTCAAAAGAGAATCCAGCCTTTGTATTTCCCCATGGGTCTACATTGATACCTCCGAAATCTACATCCAATGTTACAGGTTTAGTAATTCCGTTGATGGTAAGGTTTCCAACTACTTCATTATTTAATTTCTGAGATTCAAAAGTAATAGTTGGGTGTGCCTCAACATTGAAGAATTCAGCAGACTTCAGGTGGTTGTCTCTGTCTGTATTGTTTGTGAATACAGAATCCGTCTGGATAGTTGCTGTAGTTTTTGCATTTGCGAAGAATTCATCTTCAGATTCAATTTCAGCATTGAAAGTTCTGAAGCTTCCTTTTACGTTAGAAATCATCATGTGTTTTACTTTGAAAGTAATTTCACTATGCGTTGGGTCTAAGATCCATTTTGTTGCCATTGTATTTTGTATTTTTTGTTATTATTAATGATGCAAATTTAGATCAGGGAACATATGCAAGTCATTGATATAGGATAAGAAATTAATAAAGCCAACAATAATTGTTCTAAAATTTAATTTATTTGTCCTTATAAAAGAATTTTGTGTTCTTTTATTTCATTTTAGGTTAGAAAATTCTACCATTAAGTTAAGAAATAATTTCAATGTATTCATTAATTCCATTTTATGAATGTTTTATTTTAACGTTTCTTAACGGATGATTTTTATTTCTTATTTTTGAGGGATTCAATTTTATACAATGAAATTACATAAATTTTCTTTATTGATGCTTCTTGCGGGCAGTTCTGCTTTTGCCCAGACACAGAAGTTTACCATGGCGGAGGCTGTAAATGGAATGAGAACGAACCTTGCGGTGAAAAATATTTCACAATTTGCATGGTCTGCTGATGGAAAATCCTACATTCAGGCTGTAAAAGGCGGTTATTTGTCAACAGATTTAAAAACCAATAAACAAGATACTCTGATATCTCTGACACAACTAAACAGACAGTTTGCCAATGATAAACTGAAATCCGTACCACCTGTAAAGTTTACCGGAACATCCAATGGATATTTCAATACAGCAGGTAAAATGTTTTGGATCGAAAAATCTGGTAATGACTGGAAAGTAAAGAATTCCGTAGCTGTAGATCAGGATGCAGCGAATGTAAGAATGTTTGGAGACAGGCAGACTTTCGCATTTACGGCAAAGAATAATTTATTTGTAAATAAAAACGGAAAAACCATTGCGGTAACCAATGATGCTAATGAAAATATCATCAATGGACAGTCTGTTCACAGAAATGAGTTCGGAATTGATACCGGAATTTTCCCAGCTCCAAATTCTGAAAGTGTAGCTTTCTATAGAATGGATCAGACCATGGTAGCTGATTATCCTATTATTGATTGGTCAGTAACTCCAGCTGTTAATCATAACATCAAGTACCCAATGGCTGGGCAAGCTTCTCATCAGGTAACATTAGGAGTATTCAATATTAAAACTCAGGCAACTACTTTCCTGAAAATTGACGGTGAAAAAGATCAGTATCTGACAGCTGTTACATGGAGCCCGGATTCAAAATATATCTTTATAGCAGTATTGAACAGAGGACAGAATCATATGAAGATGAATCAGTATGATGCCGCGACGGGAACATTAGTGAAGACTTTATTTGAAGAAACAGACAGTAAATATGTAGAACCACAACATCCGCTTACTTTCTTCCCGAACTCTAATACTGATTTTATCTGGCAAAGTCAGAGAACAGGATATAATCACTTGTTTCATTATAATTTAGATAAAGGATTAGTTGCTCAGATTACAAAAGGAGATTGGCTGGTAACTGATATTCTTGGATTCAATGAGAAGAAAAAAGAAATTTTCTTTACTTCTACCAAAGAAACTCCTTTAGAAAAGCATTTATATAAAATCGATTGGACGAACTTTAAAATGCAGAGACTTGATACTGCTGAGGGAGTTCATACCGGAGTTTTGAGCAATGACGGAAACTATCTATACGATGTGTATAGTAATGCTAATTCGCCAAGAGTTGCCGACATCATCAATACATCTAATTTAAAATCCACAAACATTCTTACTTCTGAAAATACATTAAAGAATTATCAGAGACCGGAAATTAAAAATGTAGAATTAAAAGCTGATGACGGAACTCCATTATACGGGAAGATCATTCTGCCAACGAATTTTGATCCGAACAAAAAGTATCCGACTATTGTTTATTTATATAACGGACCGCACTTACAGTTGATCACAAATAGTTTCCCTGCTTCAGGAAACCTTTGGTACGAGTATATGACTCAGAATGGATATGTAATTTTCACTATGGATGGTAGAGGTTCTGCCAACCGTGGAATGAAGTTTGAGCAGGCTGTTTTCAGAAACCTTGGAACTACAGAAATGAATGACCAGATGAAAGGAGTAGAATATCTGAAATCTCTTCCCTATGTAGATGGAGAAAGAATGGGTATTCATGGATGGAGCTTTGGTGGATTCATGACGACAAGTTTCATGCTTCGTAAACCGGATGTATTCAAGGTTGGTGTAGCGGGAGGACCGGTAATCGACTGGAATATGTACGAAATCATGTATGGAGAAAGATATATGGATACACCACAGGAAAATCCACAAGGATATGCCGCAGCTAATCTTTTGGATAAAGTTCAGAATCTGAAAGGTAAGTTATTGATGATTCATGGTGCACAAGATGATGTAGTGGTATGGCAGCATTCCATTAAGTTCATCAAGTCAGCAGTTGACAACGGAGTTCAGTTGGATTACTTTGCTTATCCGGGACATCCGCATAATGTGATCGGAAAAGACAGAGTTCACCTGATGCAGAAAATCACAGATTACTTTGATTTATACTTGAAAAAATAATAACAAAATCCAGCCATTCCGGTTGGATTTTTTTGTTGGTGCATTGGTTGGAAATCGCAAGGACGTAAAGAAAATTTAATATGGTTTTGTTTTTAAGACGCAATTATTTTATCTCAGATAAGATCCTTACCGTCCTTACGATTTCCAACATCATTAAAAATTCAGCATTCGTTAAAGCAGATTTTCCTTCTTATCACACATCAATGCATCTGACATTTTATAGCTGTATTTTTGTATAACTAAAATCAACAATATGGAATTAGGAATAGGAATGTTCGGAGATTTGGCATTTGACCAATCAACCGGAAAATATAGAGATGCAGGAATCAAGATTCATGAAATATTGGAACAGGTAAAGTTCATGGATGAGGTTGGAATAGATGTTTTTGCAATGGGAGAACATCACCGTGCGGATTATGCTGTTTCTTCACCGGAAATGGTATTGGCAGCGGCAGCAAGCATTACAAAAAATATAAAACTGGCAAGTGGAGTTACGGTTTTAAGTTCATCAGAGCCAGTAAAAGTATATGAGGATTTCTCAACGTTGGATCTGATCTCGAATGGAAGAGCAGAAATATTCGTAGGACGTGGAAGTTTCATTGAATCATTTCCTTTGTATGGTTATTCTTTGAATGATTATGAGCAGCTTTTTGATGAAAAATTAGAATTACTATTAAAAATTAATTCTGAAGAAAACGTAAGCTGGTCAGGGAAACTTCGTGCACCGATGCAAAACCAAACCGTTTATCCGAGAGCTAAAAATGACGGAAAACTTTCGATCTGGAGAGCAGTAGGAGGAACACCACAATCGGTTTTAAGTGCGGCACAATTGGGAATGCCATTAGTAGTGGCAATTATCGGAGGAATGCCAATCCAGTTTAAAAACCTGATTGAATTCTACAAACAGGAATATCAGAAAGCTGGACATGATATGTCTAAAATGCAGATTGCTATTCACTCGCATACTTTTGTAAGTGATGATCAGAGTGTTGTAGACGGATATTTCCACAACTATAAATCTCAGATGGATAGGATAGGGTCATCCAGAGGTTGGGCTCCTTATACCCAAATGCAGTATGATGGAGGAAGAAGTAAAGATGGAGCTTTATTCATTGGAAGTCCTGCTGAAGTAGCAGATAAAATTGCTTATATGAAAGAAATCTTTGGAATTACCAGATTTATCGGACATATGGATATTGGTGATCCCGCTCATGATATCATGATGAAATCTATTGAATTATTTGGGAAAGAAGTAAAGCCATTGGTTCAAAACCTGTAATTACAGATAGTATTTAATCATAAAAGTCACAAAAATATTTAAATTTTTGTGACTTTTGTTGTTTACAAAAATATCATTAGATGATCTCAATCAAGCTTCCCCTTTCCTCATCCTTAATAATGTTAAGCGCTGTAGGAATTTTCTCTTTAAGTTCTTCCACGTGAGAAATAATTCCCACAATTCTATTCTCTTTCATCAAGTTGGTCAGTGTTTCGAATACAATATTAACAGACTCAGTGTCCTGTGTTCCGAAACCTTCATCAATAAAGAAAAAGTTTTTATCAGCCTGAGCATTTGCCTGAACACTTTCCGCTAATGCTAAAGCAAGACTTAAAGAAACCTGAAATGCCTGTCCTCCCGAAAGAGTCTTTACACTTCTGCTTCTGCCTTCGTTGAGGTAATCGATGATTTCAAAATCATTATTTTCATTGAGCTGTAGACTTAGCTGATTCCTTGTCATTCTATGAAATCGGGTATTGGCATGATCACAAAGCTGTCTCAGATAAATAGACGAAACATACTGTACAAAGCCGGCACCTTTGAAAAGATTCATCATCAGTTTCAGGTTTTCGGAACGCTTTTGAAGTTTTACCAGCTCTTTCAAAAGGTCTTCTTTTTTCTTATATTCCTTTTCTAATCGTTCTTTTTCAGCACTCATCGTAACTACAGAGTCATTGATTTGTTTCAATTCAGTCTGTGATTCAGCAAACTGTTTCTCAATGATAGAAAATTGATTGTCATCAAATGAAAGCCCTTTAAGCTTAATTTCAAGTCCCTCAATAACTTTTTTAAGCGTTTCAAAATCAATTGTAAACTGTTGGATCTTTGCCCTTGCTTCCTGAACATTTATTTCCTGAAGAAGAATATTTTCAACATCTTGAAAAACAGTAAAATTCTGTTCCTTTAAAGAAAAATTAATAGCTTCCAGATTCTCGGAAATTTCTTTTTCAATTACTAAAATCTGCTTTTCGGATTGAGAAACAATTGCCTTTTGTTCCGCTAATTTTGGTGCCAGATCTTTTTCCTGTTCAGATGCCTTTTGATATTGTTGCTCGGTTTCAGTATTAGATTGAGAAAGCTTTTGGTATAACTCTTCAATTTCAGTTACCGTTTTTTCTTTATAATCATCCCATTCAAGAATCTTCAGACTAGAACGACTGATATTGATCTGTTCCTGCTTCGTAGCTTCTTCCAGTTTAAAGGTCTCTAACGCATGTTTATATTTCTCAAGAACTTTATTTTCTTCTTCCAGAGTTTCGCGTTCCAGAGCAATATTTTTATCTGTTTCTTCAATTTTCTTTTCTACGGCAAAAGAATCCAAACGTTTCCTTTCAAAATCATCTTCGTGTTCGGGGTTGAATTGTTTCCAAGTGAATTGTTGAAGATGGTTTTCAATATCTTTTAGAATCTGATCTGAAACTTTCTGTTCGGCGACTAGTTGTTCACCAAATATTTTCTTTCGGTCAAGGATCTTTTCAATTTCAGTTTCCTGTTGTTGAAGCTTTTGAATTTCCTGTTCATTAGCCGTTATTTTCTCCTGAATTTCCTGTAATTCAACATTTACATCATGAAATTCTACAATATGTGGATGCTCCTGAGAACCACAAAGCGGGCAGGCTTCTCCATCATGAAGTTCGCTGGCAAAGCGGGAAAGTTCCTTTTGAATTTTTAAATGATCCAGTTTTTGAGAAAGTTCCTTTTTAGTGACTTCTAAACTTTCCTTTTTAGCCTTAAAGTCAGCCTTGAAATTTTCGTGGAGAGCAAAAGGTTTAAGTTCCTCGGAAATTAGCTCAATTTGCTTTTGATGTTTCTCAATTTTTTCAAGCTGATCCTTTTGTGATTTTTTGAAATTCTTCTGTTGAATAAACCAGTTGCCAACATTTGAAAGTAATGCTGCATCAAGTTTTTGTTCCTTTAAAACATCAATACTCTTCGAAAGTTCAGTGATCTTTTTTTGAATAGCTTCCTTTTGTATTTCTACTTCAGCAACTTTTTCAACCCCTTTTTGAGTCCTTTCGTTGAGAACTTTGATTTCGTCATAAAATGTAAGGATCTTTACAATAAGGTTCAGGTCGTTTTCCTGTATTCTGGATTGCTCCAATGCCTTGAATTTAGGTTCCAAAGTAACCAGTAGCTCTTTTACTTTACCGAAAGCAATTTCTGTTTCCTGTACAATTTTAATCTGATCATCCTTTTCCTTTCTTTTCTCAATAATACCTTTGGAAAGTTTGTTTTTTTCAGCGATCAGAGGATTAAAAATTCTGAAAGTACGTTCATACAATTCCGTTTGTGCTTCCAGAGCGTCCATTTTAGGCTTCTGTTCAGAAAGAAGACTAAAGTTTTCCCGGTTTTGTTTTAAACTTTCAAAATCAGTTTTTAGGTTTTTTAATTGTTGATAAGTCTGTGAAATCTGTTCAAACCTTTCATTCGATTGTATTAATTTTTTTTGTTCCTCAGCCAAAATATCTTTCTGAAGCTGAATTTTTTCTTCACTTACTTCTTCAAAACCTCTTAACTGCCCTTCAAGCTGATCAAGTTCAGACCTGTTCTTGGAATTAAGAGTTGAAACATTATTCTGAAGATCATACTGTTGAAGGTTGAAAATTTCCTTCATCATATTGGTTCTGTCAGCAGCTCCCAGTTCAAGAAACTCCTTAAACTGTCCCTGAGGAATAATGATGGTTCTCTTAAAATTGGAATAGCTTAAACCAATGATCATTTCTGCATTAGAATGATCAAGAGGAATCCATTTGCCCTCAATATTTTCATAGAATGTAACTGAATAAGGCTTTACATCTTCGAACTTTTTAGAATTCCTTCTGAAATCTCTGGTGGCACGGAAAAGTTTGTTTTCGTAGTTAATAAAATCAAACTCAATATAAGAGCTGTTTGATTTTAAGTTCATCATATTATATGCTCTTTTATCACGCATATTCAGACGTTCCGTTTCACCGTATAAAGCAAATGAAATCGCCTCAAGCACTGAGGATTTTCCAGAACCTACCGCACCAAAAATACCGAATAGTCCTGCATCCGTAAGATTTTTAAAATCAATGATCTGACGTTCCTGATAAGAATACAGACCTTCTATTGTCAATTGAACTGGAATCATGGCTTAGGGATTTAAAATTTCATTAAACAACTTCATCAACTCTTCATTGGCTTCCTGACCGCCATTTTTTGATTTAAAATAATCCTTGAACAAAGTTTCTATATTTTGATTTAAATTAATTTCATGACTCTGCTCTTCATTAAGCTCCCTGTTTTTTACTTTAGGAATCAGATGAACAATTCCAGTATGGGACTGATAGATCAGCCTTCGCTCATCAGCCGTTAAAAAGGTTTCGCTTTCTAATGTTAATTCAATAAAGGTATATGGATTTTCTTTTAACCACTGAACGGTTTCTTCAACGGATGAAAAAGTTTTTCTTACTAATGTTCTTCCACTTTTCAATGCTTTCTTTTCATAAGAAACTGCCTGTCCCGGTTCAGCATGGATGATAGAAACATATTTTGTCTGCCCGGCTTCACTAAAGCTATAGCATAAAGGAGAAGATGAATAAATTACAGGTTTTTCCTTTGTTCCGATATTCTGAAAACCATGTAGGTGACCTAAAGCAGTATACTGAATCTGTTCCGGAATGCTATCCGAGTAGATAAGATCAGCATTTCCGATTTTGATGGGTTTTTCACCTTCCGGTTCCTCCAAAATGGCACTTCCTTTTTTATTCATATACAAATGAGCTGTTAACAGGTTGATTCCTGCCTCATCACAGTATTGATCTGCAAGTTCTTTCCAGGTCTGAGAAAGTACTTTATTGATTTCTTCTTCCTTATTTTCTCCAAAATACTCCTTTAAACGTATCTCGTTCGCATAAGGTGTATGTAAAATTCTCACCGGAAAATCTACAGTATTAATTTTCATTTCTATGAAACCTTCTGCTGATTTTGAAATATTGAAATGCTCTGTACTGAAAGGAGTAATTTCAGCCTTTGGATGTCCTATTAAAATAATTCCGCACTCTCTTGCCAGCGGATCAGGCGCATTGATAAGGTTCGGAGAATCGTGATTTCCCGAAATAGCAATGATAGGTCGCTTGCCACTTTGTGATAAACGTTTCAATGTTTTATAAAAGAGTTCAACGGCTTCAACGGAAGGATTAAAATTATCAAAAAGGTCACCGGCAACGAGAACGAGATCTACCTGTTCTTCATCAGCGATGGCAATAATCTCCTCCATTACTGAGATTTGCTCTTCCAATCGGGAGAAGCGATCCAGTCTTTTTCCTAAATGCCAATCGGCGGTGTGTAGAATTTTCATAAAAAGTTTATCGATGTTATATAATTAAAGCGACCAGGCTTGATAATGAACTATTGTTCCGGGTTATTATCTGCTTCTTTTGCTTTGAAATCTTCTCGAATTTGTTTTAAACGTGCTTTTCTTTCTGCTTCTGCATTTTGCATTTTACGTTTTTTCTGATCAATTTTCTTTTTATTTTTTTTCCTGTTTTCGTCGTTATTCTTGCTCATGCTTTTTGTGACTAATAATTTTATGGGTAAAAAATAGCTTCTTCAAAAATACTAAAGATTAAGAGTTCAGACAATTTTAGTCGGTAAGTCTGATAAAATGTTTTAATTTTACTGCGTTATGGAAGAAAAATCAAAAGATCCTTTACACGGGAAAAGACTTGATGCTATTCTTGAAGAATTGGTAGAATACTACGAAGGATTTGAGAAATTGGGTGAGCAGATCAATATAAAATGCTTTACAGATAATCCAAGTATTAATTCGTCCTTGAAGTTTTTAAGAAAAACACCTTGGGCAAGAACGAAAGTGGAAAGTTTGTATCTCTTTGTACTAAGGCAGAAAAAACGCGATGAAACCAGAAATAAAAAATAAGAAGATTTGAAATTGGAAGAATGATGCTGAACGTTTTTTCTAGTTCACGAAATTAAAAGACATGAACCTGTTTTTGAATGAAAAAATAGGTGTAATTGTTTTTTATGCCTCTCATAGCTTCCTTCTTCGAGCTTCTGACTTTCCAACTTATCAAATAATTTCAAAAATAGTATATTTGTATTATTAATCGTGAATCAAACTCACGACAAAAAAAAGAAAATATGACAATTGAAAACAACCACGTTGTAGCTGTAAAGTATATACTTCATACAATCGAAGCAGATGGAAGTAAAGTTCTAGTAGAAGAAACAACAACAGAAAATCCACTTACATTTTTGTATGGTGTAGGAATGATGATTCCAAAATTTGAACAAAATATTCTTGGTTTAAAAGCAGGCGATAAAGCTGATTTTGTAATTCAACCAGAAGAAGCTTATGGTGAAAGACAACCAGATGCTATTGCTCAGTTACCGATTGAAATGTTCAAAGAATCAGGAACTCCTCCAGTTGGAGCTATTTTACCATTATCTGATAACCAAGGGAATAACTTCCAAGGTTTTGTTGTAGAAGTAACACCAGAAATTGTAATCGCTGATCTTAACCACCCAATGGCTGGTAAAGTTTTAGATTTCCAGGTTGAAGTTTTAAGTACACGTCCGGCAACAGAAGAAGAATTGTCTCACGGTCACGCTCACGGAATTGACGGAACTGAAGGACACTAAAAAATAATATAAATGCCCGAAATCTCGGACATTTTTGCAATTCTAATATTGTATAAAAAATAAACCACAGAACAACTCGTTTTCTGTGGTTTACTTTTTTATAAGTTATGGTAGTTTGAGTGTGTCATCGGGTAATTACTCAGCATCATACTCTGTCACGTCAATAAACGTTAAGAACCATTTTCCTTCAATCTTTGTCATCACAAATCTGAATCCGTTGATAGGTGCTTTTTCTTTACTATTTTCAGCAAGTGTTACAAAAACCACATTCTTTGGGCTCGAATTGATCTTAAAAATTTCCTGATCTTTTACGGAATACTGTGGTAAAAACTTATCAGCATAAGCATTCACTGCATTAGAATTAAACTGAACAGATAATCCTTCTTTTTTCCACTTTTGGTTTTTTGCATCATATTCAAAAGTAGTGTCAAACTGTATAGGAAATTGATTTCTGATATTCCATGTCTTTTCAATATAGCCTAAAGATCTATTTAAATCAACCTCTTCATTTAAAACAAACCCAAGATCACCACCACTTTTATAAAGGATACCAATGCCATAGGTTGGGTTCATATATTTATTCATGAGGTCTCCATTTTTGGTTTGGAAACCTTTTAAAATATCAGTTACAGCTATGGAAATCTCCTTTTTATCCTCAGCAGTCTGAGCATTGAAAACACTGAAACTGCAAAACAAAAATAACAGTGTATAAATAAAATTCTTCTTCATATTATTAATTTATTAATCTAAAAATTCGCCTGAAACATAATACCAACGCTCATGCATTTTCTGAAAAACGGAAAATTCATGGTGGATCTGGGGATGTCCGTCTTCATCAGTATAATAAGCTTTAAATTCTACATGATTTAAGGCTGGAGTCTGAATGATTTCAAGTTTTGTCCATTTATTAATCTCACCCCATTCCTGAAGGTCTTGTTTATTGTGATACTTTCGTTTTCCAGGAAGAGTAGTTTCCATCAGATATTCTCCATTCGGAATGGCAAACGCTGAAAATCTTGAGCGCATTAAAGCTTCAGCGGTAGGAGCGTGTTTTTCTCCAGTATGATAAGGCTTACAGCATTCTTCGTAGGATTTTCCTGAACAACAGGGACAATTCATGTTTTTTATTTAAAATTTTAAGCCACAAAAATAGAATAAATTTCAATAGAAATGGGCTTTGGAATATTCTAAAATAATATAATCAGGTCATTGGCTTTAACCAACATTTATTTCTCAGATTTCAATCAAAAAAAGAAGCATTCTTAAAAAAGAATGCTTCCATTATATTATTTTATAAATCCTCTGTTTCTCAATAAAGGTTTGATATCCGGATCGTGTCCTGTGAAATCTCTGAATGCCTGGTTTAGATCTACAGAATTTCCTACAGAAAGAATATATTTTCTGAAACGGTCACCATTTTCTCTGGTTAATCCACCATTGTTTTTAATCCATTCCCATGCATCGTTATCCAATGTTTCAGACCATAGATAAGCATAATATCCTGCTGAATATCCACCTCCCCAGATGTGAGCAAAATAAGGGGTATGATATCTAGGCGGAACAGTAGCCAAAGTGAATCCGTGGTTTGTTAAAGATTGTTTTTCGAAATCTAAAACAGGAATAAACTGTCCTTCTTTACCTACAGTATGCCAGTCCATATCTACAGCTGCTGCAGAAACCAATTCAGAGGTCATATAACCTTGGTTGAAAGTAGCCGCTTTTTTGATCTTTTCTACTAAAGTTTGTGGAATAGGCTGTTTTGTTTCATAATGAACAGCATAGTTTTTCAAAACTACAGGATCTAATGCCCAGTGCTCATTGATCTGTGAAGGGAATTCTACAAAGTCTCTAGGTACGTTAGTTCCTGATAAAGAAGGATATTTCTGGCTTGCAAACATTCCGTGGATAGAGTGCCCAAATTCATGGAAGATTGTTGAAACATCATCAAAACTGATTAACGAAGGTTTTCCAGGAGCTGGTTTCTGATAATTGTAGCAGTTGACAATCACAGGTTTTGTTCCCATTAAATAAGATTGTTCCACAAAGTTGCTCATCCAAGCTCCTCCATTTTTAGAATCTCTTGTATAGAAATCTAGGTAATAGATCGCGATAGATTTTCCGTCATGATCAAAAACTTCATACGTAACTACATCAGGATGATAAACAGGAAGGTCAGTTCTCTTTTTGAATGTTAAACCATAGAATTTTTCAGCAGCGAAGAATACCCCTTTTTCTAAAACAGTTGTAATCTCAAAATAAGGCTTTATTTCACTCTCATCAAGATCATACTTAGCTTTTCTTACCTGCTCAGCATAGAAATTCCAGTCCCAAGGCTCTACCTTGAAACCTCCTTTTTGCTGATCAATAAGATCCTGAATGTCTTTAGCTTCACGTTTTGCTGTTTCCACTGCTGGAGTAGCAATCTGATTCATTAGTTTAATAGCTGCTTCAGGAGTTTTTGCCATTTGATCCTGAAGTTTCCATTCTGCAAAATTCTTTTTACCTAAAGTCTGAGCTTTTTTCAGTCTAAGCTTAGCCAGTTTCTCTATAGTTTCTCTAGTATCATTAGCATCACCTTTTTCAGCTCTTGTCCATGAAGCTTTGAATAGTTTCTCTCTGGTTGCTCTGTTTTTAAGGTTTTGTAAAAGAGGTTGTTGTGTTGTGTTTTGTAGGGCAAGAAGATATTTTCCTGGTTGTCCTGCCGTTTTTGCATCAGCTGCAGCCGCTGCTATTTCATCAGCAGAAAGTCCGTCTAGTTCCTTTGCATCAGAAAAGAATACACCACCTTGCTTTCTAGCTTCCAATAGTTTGTTGGCATATTGAGTAGAAAGAGAAGCAAGCTCCTGATTGATCTGCTTTAATTTTTCTTTGTCTGCTGCAGAAAGATTAGCTCCAGCGATTTCAAAGTTTTGTTTATAATATTGTACCAGTCTTTTGCTTTCAGAATCTAACCCGTCTTCTTTGATTGATTTGATTCTTTTATAAAGATTTTCATTCAGGAATATCTTATCAGAATGTGCTGCAAAAATAGGAGCATACTCTTCATCTAAAGCCTGTAAAGTAGGGTTTGTATTTGCACTTGTAAGATTAGAAAAAACAATTTGTGTTCTTCTCAGAACTTCACCGCTTTTTTCCAATGCAACAATCGTATTCTCAAAAGTAGGACTTGCCGGATTATTGGCAATTTTCTCAACTTCAGCGGCATGCTGCTTTAAACCAAATTCAAAAGCAGGTTTGAAATGTTCGTTTTTAATTTTATCAAACTCCGGCGCTTCATATTGAAGTTTACTCTTCTTCATGAAAGGATTTGATGATAAAGATGGATCAGGAGCCGGAAGTTCCTGTTGAGTATCGGTCTGTTTCATTGTAGTACAAGATTGATTGAACGCCAAGGCAGAAATTAATAATACCGATGAAATATTCTTCATAAATATAATTGTTATTAAAGTATAAAGATATTAAAAACTTACTTCACTAGAGATATTTCACTGTATGTATTTAAAAAGTAGTGGAAAGAATGTCCAGATAAAAGACTTAAACCTTGCGTTTTCATTAGATTACATAGAAATAGGGTATTTTCTGATACTAATGTAATATTTTTCATAATTTAGTTGTTATTAAATTATATATCCAAAAAATAATCTATAAAAGAAATAAACATGAAAAAAAGAACTCTTTTTATTTTTTCAGCCTTAGTGTTATTAGCCTCATGTAATGAAAAGCATGAGAAAAATAACAAAGAAAAAAATGGCTGGGTAGAGAAGGTCATCAATAAGGAAGCAGGACCGATTCAGCAGAAAGAATTTAATGGTGATTTTGATGAAATCCAGGTTTCCCAGGCTATTGAGGCTGAAATTATCAAATCTGACGTTGAAAAAGTTGTAATCTCTGCCCCTCAAAATATTATTGATGAAATACTTGTGGAAAATAGTGGCGGAAAACTTCATATTCATTATAAATCAGGTATCAGAGTAATGAATATTAATAAGGTGACAGCAAAAATCTATACAAAAGACTTTACAAAACTAGTTGCTGAATCTGCGGCAAGCATTAAAGTAAAAGATAAATTTACTCAGGAAAAGACAAGCATTGAAGTATCAAGCGCCGGAAGTATTTCGGGAGATCTGGAAGCAAATGATTTTAATATCAACGCAGACAGCAGTAGTAACTTTAGTGGAAAAATCTGGGCAGTAAATCTTGATATTGATTCTTCATCGGGCTCAAGCATTGATATCTCCGGAAAAGCAAAGCATGCAGACATCAGCTCTTCTTCCGGCAGTAGTATTTCAGCGAAAGAAGTTATCGTAGACAATGTAGAAGCAGAAGCATCCAGTGGAGCAAGCATTCAGATCAGTGCAGTAACTTCCGTTAAAGCAGAAGCCTCTTCAGGGGGAAGTGTAGATGTTTCCAAAAAAGGAGATCTTAAAAACATCACTAAGGATGAAAGCAGTGGTGGAAGTATAAATATCCAATAAATCAATCCTGGGATTCTTCTTCATCTTCACTGTCTGTAGCGGAAGAAGTATCCCAATTTTTATTATCAAAATTCAGATTGTCATAAGCCAATAATTCCTCTTCCCGCTGGAGGATTTCTTTTGTGCTGAATAAAGCAATATCTTGATCTTCCGTCATCTTTGCAAGCTTTCTGACAGAGGCTTTATCAATAGCCATAAATCTTTGCCCGAGACGTCTTGCTGCATATTTTCTCATGCCAGTTTCGTGAAGTACATCCACAGCCATATCTACAGCAGTTCCTAATGTTTCCCGATAAATGTGATTAATCCCGTTGTTCAGGTATTCATAAGCGTCAATTCTGTTTTTTGCCCTTACAAATATTTTTACTTTAGGATAGTGTTCACGCACAAGTTCAGCGATAAACATATTGTCATCAGAATCATCAAGGCATAGCACTAAAATTTCAGCCTCTTCAATTCCGGCAGCTCTTAGAATAGGAATTCTTGTAGCATCACCATAATATACTTTAAAGCCATAGCTTCTCAAAAGCTTTACACGGTCAGAATCTCTGTCCAGAACCGTTGCTGAGATTTTATTTGCCTTTAAAAGACGCCCAACTGTACTTCCAAAATGTCCAAAACCTACAATGATGATTTTCTTCTGGCTCACATCACTGTCCAGAATATTGAAATCATGTTCTTCTTCAGGGATTTCTTTGATAAATTTAGGGGTAATAAATTTATCATTTACAATAAGAAGAATAGGAGTGATGCACATGGTAATTGCTGTAACAGCCATCAACTGAGCATTGAGTTCGGGACCTAGAAGATAAAGATCCGAGGCATAATTAATTAATACAAAAGCAAATTCCCCCACCTGAGATAAGGCAAAAGCATAGAAAAGACTTTGCGGAGTATCTATTCTGAAAAACTTCCCAATAGAATATAAAACAATAAATTTTACAAGCAGTACGGCAAGCACGGTACTGAATATAAATAGTGGGTCTTTCTGAATAATATTAAAATTGATCGTAGAACCTACGCTCACGAAGAAAACAGCAAGCAAAAGTCCTTTAAAAGGATTGATTTGTGCTTCAAGTTCGTGCCTGAATTCACTGTTGGCAAGCATTACACCAGCTAAGAAAGCTCCCAATGCAGGAGACAGTCCAATGACCACCATCAGTTCGGATACACCGATAACCAGAAATAGGGAAGAGGCCGTCAGTAGTTCTGCCATCCCAGATTTTGAAACATACCTTAAAAAAGGAACAAATACATATCTTCCCAATAATATCAATAATGCTACTCCGAAAATTACCGTTCCTGCCTGAAGCCATTCCGGAAGTTTCTGAATCAGAATCTGAATTTCATTATCATGATGTTTCGCTTTGTAATTAGCAACTATGGGAAGTATTGCCAAAATAGGAATCACTGAAATATCCTGAAATAGCAATGTGGAAAATGAAGCTTCTCCAGCTGTTGTTTTAAAATTATTCTTTTCCTGTAAAGTTTGTAATACGATAGCCGTAGAAGAAAGTGCAAAACACATTGCCACTGCAATCGCTTTATCTACTCTCCAGCCTACACCAATAAATACCAGAAAAAGAAGTAAAATGGTAAGCAGCATTTGTGTAAGCCCCAAACCCATTATTTTCTTCCGCATTTCCCAGAACTTTCTAGGCTCCAGCTCCAGACCTACAATGAATAAAAGCATAATCACTCCAAATTCACTGGCGTGCATAATGTCATTCACATTATTCCCGGTAAGCCTGAGAACATAAGGACCAATGATGATTCCTCCTAAAATATAACCGATTACAGAACTCAACCCCAATTTTCTGGCTAATGGAACCATAATAATGGCTACACCGAGAAAAAGTAACGTGTTCATCGCTAAGCTAGACTCCATATGTTATTGATTGAGTAGTTCTGTAAACTCTTTTTTATGTAAAATAATTTCTTTTTTAGACAATTTATTAGCTTCGTAAACGATCTTGATGTGCTTGATATCTGCTTTGAAAACTTTCAATGATACAATCAGCCCGCTGATCAGTTCATCCACGGAATATTGATAGGTTCCTTCTTTGCTGAAAGATCTTTCCTTGCCGCCGGTGGTTATCAGAATATAAACTTCTTTATTTTCCAATGGATTATATTTCCCAGATTGTAGCCAGTCACGGTCAAAAACTTCATCGATCCATAATCTTAATAAAGGTGGCATTCCAAACCATATTAAGGGGAACTGGAAGATAAACCGGTCATAATTGGCTAAGCGTTTCCTTTCTCTGAAGGCGGCGATATGAAAATCAGGATATTCTTCATAAAGATCACGTAAGGTATAATGCTGGTGGCGAACGTAGAAATTAATGAGCTCTACGTTCGAATTGGAGTGCTCCAGGTAAGGGTGTGCAAATACTACGAGTGTCTTCTTCATAATCCTGTTTTCAGTAAATATACTGAAAAAATATTGAATAAAAGGTAGGTTTTATGTTGATTTATTAATTTTTTAATATGTGAAAGTCAATTTAATGTTAATTAAAATCAAAGAAATGATGTTATTTTAGGTTTTTAAATAAAAAATCAGGTCATTGAGACCTGATCTGTTTTATATATGATATAAATTCTTGTAAGATTACCATCCTCCGGAAGCACCCCCGCCACCGAAGCTTCCTCCGCCGCCAAAGCCGCCGAATCCACCTCCGCCGCCACCGGAACTTCCACCACCAAAGCCGCCACCGCCAAATCCACCAGGGAATGGGAAGAAACCGCCAGGGTAATTTCTGCGTCCTCTTCGAGTAATGATTACGTCATCGTCATCATCATAATTTCCGCCTCCGCCACGTCCGCCTCCACGGTTACCGAACAGAATAGCAATGATGATAAAGATAACAAAGGCGATAATAAGAACTTTAAGGGCACTGCCATCACCTGAAGGGGATGTTGTAGGAGCAGGTTTGAATTTGCCCTGAACCGCTTCCATAATGGCTGAGGTACCACGATTAATCCCTTCATACCATAGTCCTTTTTTGAAATTAGGAGTAACAATGTAGTCCAGAATCTGCCCTGCTACGGATGCTGTAAGATATTGTTCTACGGCTCGTCCTTGCTGAATAGACATCGTTCTGTCTTCTGTTGCGATCAGGAATACAACTCCGTTATCGACACCTTTTTTCCCGATTTTCCATTTTTCACCAAACATTGTTGCCAGAAAATTGACATCTTCGCCTTTGGTAGACTTGATGATTACCACTTCTATTTCCGTAGAAGTAGAATCTGCAAACTTGATCAGTTTATTGTTCAGTTCATCTTTTTCCTGCTGAGAGAGAAGTCCCGCTTCATCAAATACAGGATATAGAATTGCCGGTTTTTCAGGAACAGTGTATTGTGCTGATACAAAAGTGTAAAAGCAAATCAGTAAAAATGAAAATACTATTTTAAGAGAACGTAATTTCATTCGGAAGTTGGTTTGGGTTTTCTCCTTCTACAGGAAAATATTTTTTAAGCTCTATGCCGGTTTCCAGAATAGCACTTTTTAAAGCACTGTAATAATTTCCTTTGGCAAATTCACCAGTGATATAATCATGCAGATGATCCCAATAAGACTGATTTACTTTTGCATGAATGCCTACATCTCCAATGATAGTAAGATATTTCTGTTCAAAATTGACATGAAAAAGCACGGCATTTCTATCAGTAGTTTTATCCATACACAGTTCTTTGAAAACTTCGAATGCGGTCTTTGCATCACGGTTTTCCGTATTAGAATCAATATGCACTCTAATTTCACCTGTAGAATGGTCTTCTGCTGACTGAATCGCTTCCACAAGGGAAGCGATCTGTTGATTTGTAAGGAAATTACCCATTATTATTTGAATACTTCAGGTGCTTTCTGAGCTCCTGCATCAGCTTTGAAATAAGGTTTTTCTTTGAAGTTCGTGAAATTCGCCAGAATGTTATTCGGGAAAGTCTTGATAGAAGTGTTGTAATCCTTAGCTGCATCGTTGTAATAAACAGTTTCAGTTCTGATGCTGTTTTCAATAGCAGTATATTCTCTTTGGAAGTTGATATATTGCTGATCAGCTTTTAAATTAGGATAAGACTCTACCACAGCCATCAATCGGCTTAATGCTCCAGATAATTCTCCTTGTGCAGCCTGGAACTTAGCAATATCAGCTTCAGTCATATTGGTAGGATCGATATTAATAGAAGTTGCCTTAGAACGTGCTTCCACTACTTGCGTTAACGTTTCCTGCTCAAATTTTGAATACGATTTTACTGTTCTTTCCAGGTTAGGAATAAGATTCGCTCTTTTCTGATATACAGTCTCTACGTTAGACCATTTTGCGTTCACGGTCTGTTCTTTGTCTACAAAGCTATTATATCCGCTTCTTCCCCAAAAGAATAAGACTGCAACAATAATAAGGAGGGCTATACCAATAGTTCCGGCGCCCAGACATCCTTTATTTTTCATAGTTTATTTTTTTAATTTTTTGTGCTAATCAAATATACAAATTATGTGCTAATTTTGTAGAAAATTATATTTGAATGACAACAATAGTGGTGGCAATGGGAGAGAAAAATGAAATTGGTTTTGAAAACCAGTTGCTTTGGCATCTTCCGAAAGATTTAAAACATTTTAAGGACCTTACTTCAGGGCATCCGATCATTATGGGAAGAAAGACTTACGAGAGTATCGGAAAGCCACTTCCTAACCGTACCAATATTGTTGTTTCAAGAAAAAAAGATTGGTTTGAGGAAGGAATTCTTATTGTGGGAAGCCTTAAAGAAGCTTTAAAGTTTGCCAAAAAAATAGATGAGGAAGTTTTCGTTATCGGAGGTGGGAATATCTATGAGCAAACAATGGATCTTGTGGATAAATTAGAGGTTACTCTTGTGAAAGCTGATCTTGAAGCGGATACATTCTTTCCAAAAATCGATGAGAAAATCTGGAAAAAAACGAACGAAGTCTGTCATGAAAAAGACGAAAAGAATGGCTATGATTTCTGTTTCCAGACGTTTGAAAGAATCAAAAAAGAATCATAAGGAACAGACGTCAATTTCTGCTTTACAATGTGAATTGTGAATAGCTGTCATATATAATAATTGATAAGTATAGCGAATTGACCATTCACCATTGACTTTTTGAACTTTAACCTTTAAATTTATTATCTTTGCACTTCTAAAATTTAATAATGAATAAGAACATTAAAATTGCAGTAGCAGCACTTCTTATCCTTCTGGGACTTTACATGATGATTTTCACAAGAAATCTTGGATGGGGGATTGTTATTTTTCTTCTTGCCGCGTTTCCAATCTTACTTTATTTCAAAAATGAGTATATTCTTTTGGCATTCTGGCAATTGAGAAAACAGAACATGGAAAAAGCTGCAGAATGGTTAACAAAAATCACAGACTATAAAGGACAACTTCATAAAACTCAATACGGATATTTCCACTATTTATTAGGATTAACTCAAGCTCAGGATCACCCGACAAAAGTAGAACCTCTAATGAAAAAAGCTTTGGAATACGGATTGAATATGAAGCATGACAGAGCGATGGCAACTTTAAATCTTGCAGCGGCAGCTATTTCGAAAGGAAGAAAGCAGGACGGACAAAGATTGTTGGAAGAAGCGAAAAGATTAGACACCGCGGGTATGATGACTGATCAGATCAAAATGATGAAAGATCAGCTAAAAATGCCAACGATGCAAAAGCACATGCACAATCCTAATATGAGAAATAGAGGGAAATTCTTTTAATAAGAAACTACACATAAAACAAAAAGCACCTAATTCAGGTGCTTTTTTTATGCTTAAATAATTTTAATTACATTTCTGAAGTCTGGTCATAGCCATAAAATTTAGGCATCTGCCAATGGTATTTTACTGCAAGTGTCCTGATCGCAACAATCAACAAAATAGTAAAGATCTGTACAAAGGTGTAGGAAAGAGGAGAGTACTTGGTCATTAATAAAAATGCTGCACCTCCTACAATACATGCCGTGGCATAGATTTCCTTTCTGAAGATTAATGGAATCCTATTCAATAATATATCTCTGATAATTCCTCCGAAGCAACCGGTAATTGTTCCCAATCCGATACAAATCAATGGGTGAATTCCAACATTTAATCCTTTCTGGATTCCGATAATGGTAAATAATCCGAGTCCAAAGCTGTCGAAGATAAATAAAGTAACCTTAAAATTCTTTTCAAGTGATTTGAATACCATGGAAAAAACACTGGTAATAATGATCAGAGCACACATCAGGAGATCATGCATCCAAAACACTGGAATATCTAATAAAAGATCCCTTACAGTTCCTCCTCCCACGGAAGTCACAAAGGCTATAATAAGTACGCCAAAGGGATCAAGCCGTTTCTGCATCGCTGCAAAACTTCCTGACATGGAAAACGCAATGGTTCCCAGTACTTCTATGGCAAAATTGAACTGTTCGTGCATATACTACTATAAGTAATGAATAATGAGCAATGAGTAATAAAAATTATGCCATTTCTAGTTGGTTATAGTCTTTATTAAGGTTTACATTCTTGCTTTAAATGTAAAATTTTTTCCTGATTTATCGAATTAAAATTTACTTATTGCTCATTATATTTATCTTTCAACTCTCACTGAGTCTGGGACCATTAATTCGTATTCTCCGCCGTGGGTAATGATTTCCCTTACGATGCTGCTGCTGATAAAGGATTTTCCGGATGAGGTTAATAAAAATACGGTTTCCAGTTTTTTATGAGCAAGGGTTCTGTTGGTATGAGCGATTGCTTTTTCGAATTCAAAATCAGCAGGGTTTCTAAGACCTCTGATGATGTATTGAGCGTTCTTTTCAAAACAATAGTCTACGGTAAGTCCTTCAAATGAATCTACTTCTACATTGGGGAATTCTGCTACAGAGTTTTGAATGAATTCCATTCTTTTTTCAAGAGGAAACATATATTTCTTTTGGGAATTCTGCCCGATAGCAATGATTAATTTATCAAAAAGCGGAGCCGCTCTTTCTATAATATCATAATGTCCTAAAGTGATTGGATCAAATGACCCTGGGAAAACAGCAATTTTCATGTTGTATGAGTTATAATTTACGCTATCAATTATTTCTTAATTTTTTTAATTTCTAGCTTCTACTATCTATTTTCTTTTATTTAATGCTTTTTCAACTTCATTTCCACAAAGATCCATGATGGAAATTCCGTAATGTTTTGCCTGTTGGGGAAGAATACTTGCAGGAGAGAATCCAGGATTGGTATTCATTTCAAGCATATAAGGAATGCCGTCCATCAGGATATATTCGCTTCTTGAAAACCCACTCATTCCAAGTGAATTATAAGCTCTTTTTGCAATTTCTTCCACTCTTTTTGTGGTTTCTTCATCTATTCTAGCCGGGGTAATTTCTTCTGAAGCTCCTTCATATTTCGCTTCATAATCGAAAAATTCATTCGTAGGAACAATTTCAGTGATTCCCAGAACAATTGTTTCTCCTTTAAAATCAATAACTCCTACAGAAACTTCCATTCCATTTAAGAAACTTTCGATCAGAATCTCACTGTCTTCTTTGAAAGCAACTTCTGTAGCAGTAATCAGTTCAGATTTCTCTTTCACTTTTGAAATTCCTAAAGAAGATCCGGATTGATTTGGTTTTACAAATACCGGAAGCCCAAGTTCTTCTACAATGGTATCAACATCAATATTTTCACCTTGTCTTAAATAAATACTTTTTGCGGAAGGAATTCCATATTTTGAAAGGACAGCAAGAGTGTCTTTTTTATTAAATGTAAGAGCGCTTTGGTAAAAATCACATCCAGTATATTGTTGACCTATAGCATCCCAATAAGCCTGAAGAATTCCGTTTTCACCAGGAGTTCCGTGGATAATATTAAAGCAGACATCAAATTTTAAAGTATTTCCATTATCTAAGGTAACAGAAAAATCCCCTCTGTTGATTTCGTATTTCTTATCATTTTCTCCTAAAAAATACCATTCATCTTTAAGGACTACTACTTTATATACGTCATACAGATTTCTGTCTAAGGAATCATAGATTAATTGTCCGCTTTTTAAGGATACAACATATTCATCAGAATAGCCCCCCATTACTACGGCAACACTTTTTTTGTTCATAACCATATAGTATCAATTAAGGCAAATTTAAACATTTTATGTATTGCAATATGGGAAATCGGGAAATTTTCAAATCAAAAATGAATTGTGTTAAATAAAAAGCGCATTCTAAAATTATTAGCTATATTTGCCGTTGTAATTAAAGTATTTTTAAGTATGCTTAAATCACTTTTCAATTGGAAAGTTTTACTGAATGTAGTTGTGGCTGTCGGTGTTTTCGTGGGTCTTGTATGGCTTACGTTTCGCTGGTTGGAGTACCATACTAATCACGGTCAGGAGATTCCTGTTCCCAATGTAGTTAATAAATCTGTGCATGATGCTGTTAAAATTTTAGATGATACAGGTTTGGAATATGAAGTAGACAGCGCTAATTATGATCCGAAATACAGACCATTTCAGGTTTTACAAATCTATCCAGCACCGGGTTCCCGTGTAAAGGATGGAAGAACGGTACGTCTTAAAGTGAACCCTAGAACATGGGCTCAGATTGCTGTTCCGGATGTAATTAATAAATATTCAGGTCTTGCTTTCCAGAGATTGGATCAGGTAGGTCTTAAAATTGGAGACACTATTTATGAGCCTAGTATTCAAAAGGATGCCCTTTTAAGAATTTTATATAAAGGAAATGCTGTAAATCCAGGGGCTCGCCTTCCTAGATTCTCCGTTATTGATGTAGTGGTGGGATCAGGACCGATGAGAAATATCTCTATTCCTAATGTGGTGGGACTTTCTGTAAAAGAAGCCAGAGCTGTCATTACGAAGAGTATGTTTGAAGTAGGATTGGTAGAACATGAAGATGGAGGTAAGGATGAATCTGATATTATTTACTATCAGGATCCGGCTCCGGGAGATGTTCGTGACCAAGGAATGCAGATTGACCTTTGGGCTAGTAAGAGAACTCCAGCAGAGCTTAGAGCAAAAGTAGAACAGCTGAATTCTATTTATCGTATGAAGGTAGATACTTCTTTACCACCTGTACGATATGAAGAAGTTCATAACGAACCTGTTTATGAAGCACCTGTGGTTCCTCCACCTGCTCCTAAAAGAGAAACTCCAAAAGTAGAAGCACCAAAAACTGAAACTCCTAAGCCTCAGTCAACAACTCCTAAACCTTCAAGTTCAGGAACAGAGAAGGCTAAAACTTCTACTAATAATTCTGCTAATGCAGGAAGTGCAGCTAAACCTGCTGCTTCAACCACTACACAACAGCCTGTTCAAAAACCAAAGGCTAAGAAAGTAGTCGTAGAATAAGAACATATTAATATAATAAATACTGGCTTCAACTGCAAATGTTGAAGCCTTTTGTGTAAAGAAATAAATACAATGTCAGAAGATAACGAAGATTTTTTAGACGAAGAATTATTGGATTCCAATAGTATTGATAATATCGATATTGATGAGGAAAATAAAGGTTTATATGAACATCTTAATATCACTGTAGATCCTGGGCAGGAGTCATTAAGAATTGATAAATTTCTTTTAATACATCGCCAGAATTCTTCAAGGAATAAAATTTCTCAGACCTGCAGGGCTGGAAACGTTATAGTGAATGGTACTGCCGTAAAGCAGAATTACCGAGTGAAACCCGGAGATAATATCTCTATATTGTTAACCCGTCCGCCAAGGGAAAATGTGATTATTCCACAGGATATCCCTGTAAATATCGTTTATGAAGATGATGATCTGGTAGTAGTAGATAAAGAACCGGGAATGGTAGTACATCCGGGACACGGAAATTGGGATGGTACATTGGTAAATGCATTGGCATATCATTTTGAAAAGAACGGACAAAAGTCAGATCTTGACAGGGTAGGACTTGTTCACAGGATTGATAAAGATACTTCCGGTCTTCTGGTGATTGCTAAAAATGAATATGCATTAAGTTTTCTTGCAAAGCAGTTCTTTAACCGCACGACTAAAAGACTGTACTGGGCTTTTGTCTGGGGGAATCCTAAGGATGAAGAAGGAACAATCAGAGGACATATTGGAAGGCACCCTAAAAACAGAATGCAGATGTCTGTTTACGAAGACGGAAGCCAGGGAAAACATGCTGTTACGCATTATAAGGTGTTAGAAAGATTCAAATATATGACCTGGGTGGAATGTAAGCTTGAAACCGGTAGAACTCACCAGATCAGGGCGCATTTCAAACATATAGGGCATACATTGTTCAATGATGAGAGGTATGAAGGGCATACCCCTTTAAGAGGAGTGAATCTTCCCAAATACAAACAATTTATTAAAAATGTCTTTGAAATTTTGCCAAGACACGCTTTGCATGCACATACCCTTGGATTTATACACCCAACAACAAAAAAGGAATTATATTTTGAAAGCCCAATGCCCAAAGATATGGCGGATGCTGTAAAAAAATGGAGAAATTATTTGGAAAACTAAAAATATATTGAGAATTTTTTTATATTTGTTGAATTGAAATCAAGATTTGTTATGAGAAAACTATATGCTATCGTATGTTTAGCTCTTTTGTCAAATGCATACAAAGCACAAGAATCACTACCATATTATCAACAGTATCTTTTGGATGGTGATTTCCTGTTCAACCCAGCTCAGTACGGTAAAACAGACTACGTACAGCTCAATGCCATTTATCAAAAGCAATTTTCAAAATTCAGCGAATCCCCGAACGTACAATCAGTGGGAATCAATGCTAACATATTCGATAGAGTAGGTGCCGGTCTTACAGTATTCAGAGACAGTAACGGAGCAGAGTCTTCTGGCGGTGTTACAGCAGGTGCTTCATACTTTATTCCACTAAGTAGTGAGGGAGACAGAAAAGATCAATTCTCTTTCGGTACCAGTGTAAGTTTTTACAACAGAAATTTTGATTACTCAAAAATCAATACTGAAGAACAGAATGACCCTCTATTAGTAGGAAAAGAAAGTAATATTTTCATGGCTTATGCAAACTTCGGTTTGGCTGCTACTTACAGAAATCTATTTGGTGGAGTTTCGGTAAATGATATTGCTCTAGGTAATGATAAACCTATCGTAAACGGATATGAGCCTTCTCCGATTAAGTTCTTCTTAAACTTAGGATATAACTGGCATATTGCTGATAACATCATGTTGACTCCAGCTGCGATGATCAACCTGAATACAAACTCAACAAGAGTAATGGATTATAACCTAATGGCTACATTCTCTAATGATATTAACGCATTCTCATTTGGGGTAAGCTACAGAGCCGCTCAGAATAGATTCGACAGCCAGCAATTGGAAATCGCTCCGATTGTTAAAGTAAGATTCAACAAGTTCATGATTGGAGCTACTTACAACCTTGGATTATCTGATATTCAGAAATATGGAGGAAACAGTTTCATGATTGGTCTTGGTTATAACTTCGATAACTTTATTAATGTTAGAGGATATAGATATTAATCAATTTAATTTAAATAAATTTGAGCTCTGAATTTTTTCAGGGCTTTTTTTATGATATATATTCACATTCCATTCTGTAAGCAGAAATGCAGCTATTGTAACTTTCACTTTTCAACGTCGCTTAATTTTAAGGACGAAATGCTTCGTGCGATGAAAGCAGAAATACAGCTCAGAAAAGGTGAATTACAAAATAAAAACCTGAAATCTTTATACTTTGGCGGCGGAACTCCGTCTATTCTTTCAGTGGACGAGATCAATTCTTTAATTGACGAAGTTTTACATCATTTCAGCTTTGAAAAAGATATTGAAATTACTCTGGAAGCGAATCCTGATGATCTGGATAAGAGTTTTTTAAAACAACTTGCCGGAACACCTGTGAATCGTCTGTCAATAGGTACTCAAAGTTTTTTTGAAGAAGATTTAAAACTGATGAATCGTGCCCATACAGCTTCAGAAGCTGAAGGATCGATAAAACGTGCTCAGGATTTTGGATTTGAAAATCTGAGTATCGATTTGATCTACGGTTCACCTACATCCAACCTTGAGATCTGGAAGGAAAACTTACACAAAACGATAGCATTGGAAGTGCCTCATATTTCCTCTTATGCCTTGACGGTTGAGCCTAAAACAGCTTTAGAAAACTGGATTTCAAAAGGAAAAGTGAAAAGCCCGAGAGAAGAAGAGCAAAACAGAGAGTTCTACTATTTATCAGACTTCTTAAAAGATAACGGTTTTGAGCACTATGAAGTTTCAAATTTTGCCAAACCTGGTTTCTATTCCAGACACAATTCTGCTTATTGGAAGTATCAGGAATATCTTGGAATAGGTCCATCGGCACATTCCTATAACGGCTTTGATGTGAGAAGCTGGAATGTTGCCAATAATCAGCAATATATTAAAAAGCTCAATGAAAAACTTTTAGCTAAAGAAGAGGAAATTCTTTCTCTTAAAGACCAGTTTAATGAAATGATTATGATTGGCTTAAGAACGATTTGGGGAGTAGACGTGAAAAGTCTGAAAGAGAAATTTAATGATAGATTCCTTGAGCATTTCGATAATGAAACGAAGCAAAAAATAGAAGACGGAGTTTTGATGGTTGAAAATGATCATTTAAAAATTCCTGAAAAACATTGGTTCATGGCGGACGGAATTGCTTCTGATTTATTTATAGTTTAATTTTCATATTATCACTTAATGTAAGTGAGTTGTAGTAGCTCAAGAATGTTGTATTAAATAAAATATAATACAATGTAAATACAACGTAAATTCATTAATTTTGTATAAAATTTCAGTTCATTTGAAAACTAAAAAACAAGATTATTCGCATCTTTCATCTAGCCAGCCTATCGGTATTTTTGATAGTGGAGTAGGAGGACTTACCGTTGCCAAAGAGATTAAAAGACTTCTTCCTAATGAAGACCTGATCTATTTTGGAGATACAAAGCACCTTCCGTATGGCGAAAAGTCTAAAGAAGCGATTATAGAATATTCTACAAAAATTACGAATTTCCTTCTGGAGCAGAACTGCAAAGCGATTGTAATTGCCTGTAATACGGCTACCGCAAATGCTTTAAATGAAGTAATGCAATCCGTTGCGGGAAGAGTTCCTGTAATTGACGTGATCAATCCCGTTGCAGAAAAAGTTTCCTATGAAATCCATAATAATGTTGGAGTGATTGCTACGAAAGCTACAGTGAACTCAGGACTTTATAAAAAAAGTATCCGAAAGCATAATAAATGGATTAAAGTGGATGAATTGGCGACACCTTTATTGGTTCCTGCCATTGAAGAAGGATTCAAAAACCATCCGATAACGCATGCTATTATTTACAATTATCTAAGTAATAATAAACTTAAGAATATTGAAACATTGATTTTAGGATGTACCCATTATCCATTGTTAATTGATGAAATTAAGCAGTATTACGGAAACAGAGTTCGTGTTATCGACTCACCTAATATTGTTGCCAATCATCTCAAGATTATTCTGGATAAGTATAACCTTCTGAATGACAACAATCCAAAACCGAATTATCATTTCTATCTTTCCGATCTTACCAAAAACTTTGAGAAGATCTCTAAGAAGTTCTTCGGTAAAACCATTGATTTAGAATTTAAAGTATTATAAATAAAAGTCTGCCTCATTTGGAAGCAGACTTTTTTCTTTCCTTTGTCATTGCGAGTGAAGCGAATCAATCTCAAAAACGTCAAGTCGCAAATTATGCAGAAGGTATAAGTTTTTTATTTCCCACAGATCTCACAGATTTTCACAGATATTTATGGCTATTTGTGTGAAAGTTCATACAATTTGTGTTTAAAAACTATGCTTCCAAGATTACTTTCTCAGCTTTTAATCTTGTTTTTGGATTGAATTTAGGCTGATTGGTATCTGTGTCTAATTTTTCTCCGATGGCAACGGCAAACAAAGTTTCGTATTTATCATTTTTCAGAATCTCATCATAGTGTTCAGGCTCTATACCTTCCATAGGTGTTGAATCTATTTCCATATCTGCACATGCTGAAAGAAGTACTCCTAGTGATAAATACACCTGATGTCCCAGCCATGATTTTACAAACTCATTACCTTTAGGCTTTACTCTGTTTTTGTAATAATTAACAGCGCCTTCCGGTAAGTTTTCTTCAATTTGTTTTTCAAAATCTTCAGGATTTTTAAGGACCTGGAAAATAATGAGATGACTGCAGTCTAATACTTTCTCTTTATTGATGAAAGAAACTTCTGCAAGCTGATCTTTCAGTTCACCACGATTTACAAAGATAAAATTCCATGGTTGGCTGTTAATGGAAGAAGGGCTAAGATTCAAAATTTCTTTCAGTTGAGAAATTTGCTCTTCGTTGATGTTTCCTTGTGGGTTATACTTTTTCACAGTATACCTTGTTTTCATTTTGTCTAAAAAGTTCATAATTTTATACTATCATTTCTATAGTTACAAAATTAATTTAAGTTTATTAACTTTGCAATAACGGTAAAAAAGGATAGTATAAAAATGTATATCATAGACAACAAATCTTACCCATGCTGTACAAGTGTTACCATGAGGTTTATAGGCGGAAAATGGAAGGCTGTAATTTTGCACCACCTTATCAATGGAGCTAAAAGATATAATGAATTAAGGAAAGTTATTCCGACAATTACGGAAAGAACATTGAGTCTTCAGCTTAAACAACTGGAAGAAGATAATATCATAGATAGAAAAGTATATACGGAAAAGCCACCTTTGATGGTAGAATATACTTTAACGGATTTTGGAAAAACATTGCTCCCGGTATTAGAAGCTATTACCCAATGGGGAATTGCAGCTCCTATCAATTCAAAAAAAATAATCAAGAACTAAAGTTCCTGATTATCTTCTTTATTTGGTTCAAAAAAACTGAAACTTACGTTCCCGTATTTTCTGGTGTCTACTAAATTTGGATGTTCAAGTTTCATACGGCTTTGATGTTCTACAATAAGAACTCCGTTTTCCTTTAAATATTTATTATTTAAAACTAAGGAAATTAGCTCATAATATTTCTTTTCTTCCATTTCAAAAGGAGCATCAGAAAAAACAATCTCAAAGGATTTTTTGTTTCTGAACTTTTTAAGCCAATCAAATACATCACCTCTCTGCACATTGATCTGAAGTGCCATATCCAATTCGGAAGCTGTAGAATTGATGAAAGCAGTATGTTTTGGATTCATCTCTACAGACGTTATATTCTGACATCCTCTGGAAGCAAATTCCAAAGTTATAGAACCAATTCCTGCAAAAAGATCCAATACTGAAATCGATTGCATATCGTATTTGTTTTCCAAAATACTGAATAAGGCTTCTTTGGCAAAATCCGTTGTAGGTCTTACATCAAAGTTTTTGGGAGCGGCAATTTTTTTGGCTTTCCATTTGCCGGATATTATTCTGAACATATTTTTGTTAGGGTTTAGGGACTAGATTATAGGTGACAGATTATTAAGATAAACTGCAGTCTACAATCTAATTAAGTATAAAATTCTTATTAGGAATATTGTCAAAAACAATTTTTAGATTCTTTACAAACTTTTGAAGTTCGGAAATGAATGTTTCATTCTCTGTAGTTTCTCCATAAGCATAGAAACTTGTTTCATTGATTCCAAAACCGATTTTGCTCAGTGTAAACATCACAAAGTAAAGGAAATCAACTTCAGAATTCACATCAAGGTTGTTGTAAAGAATAATCTTTTTGTTGTCTATGGCAAAAAACTCACATTGATTATGATAAAGGTTAATGTGAATTTCCTTATTATTTTTATTATTGATAGAGCTTAGAAACTTTTCTCCGGAAAAATTAAAATGTACCGGGATAGCAAGTTCTTTGATCTTCTTATAATAGTTTTTTGGGAAAGTATAGTAAAACTGAATATTAAATTTTTTGTTGATGGAAAGCATCAGTTCCTCTTTCTCTCTATCAGCCGGAGCATTGAAAGAAATTAAGTCAAATCCTGCATCATGCTCAGAAAAACCTTCTGGCATCAGGGTAAAATGATTCAGTGCGGAGATCACCTGAATTTCATCAAAGCGTTGTTTGATAAGAACTTCATCCAGCTGTTCTTCAATAAGATTGGCGGGTGTTTCTTCAGTCACAAAATAAGATTTCTCTTCCAGAATGCTTTTGTTTTTAACAATCTGATAGATCAATCCGTCTTTGGTAAAAAGTAAATTAAGTACGTTCATATTTCTGTTCCTGCAAATTTAGTGAAATTCTACCATTACCGCACCCGATTGATGGTGAAGTATTTCCTTATTATAAAAATCAATATTGACTTGGCTTTCCAACACATCCCGAACCATTCTCTGAAGCGTACCATCACCAATTCCGTGAACGATCTCCAGTCTTTTCAGATTATTCTTTCGGCAAAACTCAATTACTTCAATCAGTTTTTCCTTTTGAATAAACAATCTTTCAAAGCTATCATAGTCATTAGGATTCTTTACCAAATTATGAAAATGAAGATCCAAAACCAAATGATTTTTCTGATGTTTTTTTGAAATGATCTTTTTAGGCTCAGCTTTTCTTTCTACTCTGATATTTTCGTAGAAATCAACATTCTTGGGAACCAGCTTTTCTTTCGGATATTGATGGGTAAATCCGTATTCGTCCTTAAAAACCACAATATTTCCTTTCACGGAAGTTACCACTCCGCTTAAATCTTCATCTACTACAGAAACTGTATCCCCAATTTTCATATTTTTTACCTACTTTGAACAAATGCTTTTATTGATCAATCATGTTTCCTTATTTATACTCTCGGTCCCAATTCTATTACCTCAAGATCCTTTATTTCCTCGCCATCTACAACAAAGCGCATCATTGTTCTCACTTTGTGCCATCCCTGCTTTCCGCAAGCTCCCGGGTTCAGGTGCAAAAGACTGTTTTTTTCATCATACATTGCCTTTAAAATATGAGAATGCCCGGAAATAAATAATTTCGGGGCTTTTTCAGCAATTTCCTTTTTCGTTAATGGAGTATACTTTCCTGGATATCCTCCGATGTGAATCATCAGAATTTCAAGGTTTTCACAGACAAAACGATTTACTTCCGGAAATTCAGCGCGGATCTTTGCATTGTCAATATTTCCGTAAACTCCTTTTAAAGGTTTTATCTTTTCAAGTTGCTCAATCACGTCTACACTTCCAAAATCTCCACAATGCCAGATTTCATCTGCTTGGGAAGCATATTCCAGGATTCTTTCATCAATATAAGAATGGGAATCGGAAAGGAGAAGTATTTTTGTCATGATCTAGAGTGTTTCAGTAATATTTTTATTGATTTTAATAATCTGCTGTTGTCACTTTTCAGATTGCAAATATAGCGAAGGTTTGACAAAGAATATTTTTTGTCAATCAGTGAAGTTGAAGAAGGTTTTAAAAAATTAGTATGAAATATCTTTGGTTCTGCGTATAGAATCAAGTTTCTTTTCAATATCTGCGCTGAAAACTTTTTTTAATTTCAGCTCATGACTGCTCAGTTTTGAAATAATAAAAGTCCCAGTCATACTTGTATTTGAAGAGAATGCAATTGCTACTGTAGAATCTGAGACTTTCTTCCAGCTGCCAAGATATCGTTCGGGTTTTGAAGATCTATTTGGTAAATCAGTTTTGATGTCATATCCATTGGTAGATTTGCTTAGGTTACCTGTAACCTTCCCGTTTTTATTAAATTTTATACCAGGAGTTTTAGTATCAAACGAACCCTGTACTTCATAAGTGTAAATATAAGTATCTAGTTTCTTCAGTTTCCAATTTTGCATCAGAAGAGGATTAGAAGTTCTGTCCTGGCTTTTCATAAAACCTACAGCGAAAAATAATAATAGAAGAAATGGGATCAACTTTTTCATACTTTTAAAATAATTACATTTTAATATCAGCAAAATTATGCTTTTCAATACAAGGCTGAAAATTTTCTGCTGATTATAAAGTTTATCATGACAGCTTCATCTTTCTACAAAGTCTCAAATTGAGACATTTTGCTTTTTCTGACTCTTTTTTTGTTTAATTCTTAAAACTCTTTTTCTGAAACGCTGAAAATTGATTTGCATTACAAAAAATGGGGATTAAAAAAATGCACATATTCACTTTTTGGTGTATTAATGGACTAGTATTTTTTATTTTAATGAGTTATAAATCAGTATTTTAGTATGTTCATTTTCGGTATTTTAAATAATTCTTTTGCTGGCTGAAAAATATGTATATATTTGTCTTAATTTTTATTTAATCTAAACAAAAATAATAATGAGTGTCGGTTTATACTTATTGGAAAGCAAAAACTGGTATTATTTTGACCTTATACCAAAGTTTGATGAAGAGTTGTCAACGTTCATGAACAGTTGTTCTGAAAGTAAATTCATACGAATTAATATTACAGGTAAAGAATCTTATTTAATTGTTCCTGTAAAGCATTTTTCTACTACCGGAGTTCATTACCTTGGAAAAGACGTTGGGTATAGAGAAAAGAAAATGGGTGAAGTGATTAAGATTGGTGAAGAAGAAGCGTATCGATTTATTACTTCCCTTGCTTATGGTGGAAATACAACCCTAGAAAATCCGGAAGAGGATTATATCAAATATTTTTCTGAAGAGTTTGATACATATTTTGACAAGGCTCATAAAACAGTAGATGAGGCTGATCTCTTCGCAGATTCTGTGAAAGCAGGAACTCTCTTTGAGTTTTTCGGATATGAGAATGATTACTTATTGGAATTTATCTCAAAGAATATCTCGTTAGAATCCAATTATGATAAGAAAGCAGCTATTATCCAATGGTTTTCAGAATATACCCATTCATTACTGAAAACAGCTGTAGGAAAGTATATTGAGGAAGGAATTATCTATAACAGTAATATTGGGCATACCTATATCAATCAAAGTGCGGATAAAATACATGTTAGTTTTGATGAATACATTCTGGACGGATCTGCTATAAGAACTGAAAAGGCAGAAAGTTTTATAAGAACTCATGTAGTGTATTACAATCTTTATCCGGTTTTGAGACATTTGGCTTATCTGGGTTCAATAGAGGAAGAAATTCTTTACCAGATTGTAGATACAGAAATTGATTCTTTAAAGGAAGTTTATGGCGATGCCATGAGTTTTATTTATGAAACCATAGAGGCAAGGCTTTTCCTGAAACAGGCTTACAGTGTGAATGACGGTATCTGGAAAGAATATATCAGACAACATAATTTCCTGATTAATCCTAAGCACTATTCCAAAAAGCTGATCAAACCGGATTATGGGGAAATCTTGCATAAAAGATACTTCAATAATGGGACTTTAGAAATTACCCTGAGAGCTTTTAATCCGGAAACGGATATGGAATTCCTTCATGAATGGTCCAATATGGAGTACGCTAAAAAGTATTGGGAAATGGATGTAGATAAACAGGAGTTTGAAGAAGCTTATATTAAACACATGGGGGTTGATTATTCCCATCCTTACATTGGACTTCTGAATGGCAATCCTATTTTTACTTTAGAACTCTATTGGGCAGTAAAAGATGAAGTGGGCAAGTACTACCGATTCAATCCTGGAGATTACGGCTTTCACATGCTTATTGCTCCTGCAAAAGAAAAAATTCCCAACTTTTCAATGAATGCATTGGCTATGTGTATGGAATATTTCTTCTCTTTCCCACAACTGACAAGAATGATAGGCGAAGCCTCTGCATCTCATAAAGGAACACATAACCTGATTACCAAAGTAGGATGTGAATTCAACAGATCTCTGGCTCTTCCTTATAAAACATCCAACCTGACTTTCCTTGACCGCGAAAAGTTCTACGAAACAACAGAAGATATCTTCAAAAACTCGGTTCTGAAAATAAACATTACAACATAATACTTGAATACTGAAAAAGATAATTTATGAAATATGATATTATTGGTATAGGAATAGGTCCATTCAATCTAAGCCTTGCAGCTCTGCTTGAGGAGCATAATCTGAAAACCATATTTTTTGATAAAGCACCAAGGTTTGAATGGCATAGCGGTTTGATGATAGAAAGGACAACGCTACAGGTTCCTTTCCTGGCAGATTTGGTAACGATTGTAAATCCTAAAAGCCCTTTTACGTATATCAATTATTTAAGAGAGCAAGGTAAGATTTTCCGCTTCTGTTTTAAGGAAAGCTTTTATGTTACGAGAATGGAGTATAACCTTTACTGCAAATGGGTAGCCTCACAAATTGAAAGTCTGAATTTCAGTCATACCGTTACAGAAATAGATTATAATGAACTTCATGAATGCTACGAAGTTTCAGTGATTGATCTAATTAATTGTGAAAAGAAAGTATATCTCACAGATAAAATTGTCTTAGGAGTTGGTTCTATTCCTAATGTGCCTAAGATAACAGAGCGTTTCTCAAAAGAACATATATTCCACTCTTCCGAATATTTACACAGAAAACAATATTTAAAGAAAGGCAGCACCATTACAGTATTAGGTTCCGGACAAAGTGGAGGAGAAGTTTTTTTTGATCTTCTTTCATCCAGACCGGATTTAGATTTAAAACTGAATTGGGTAACAGCAGCAGACCGATTCTTCCCAATGGAAAACTCAAAATTCACTTATGAATTTACTTCCATGGATTATATTTCTTATTTCAACAGGCTTCCATTAAACAAAAGAAGAGATGTTATCAACAAGCAGGATATTCTGTATAAAGGAATTAATGATGAATTGATAAGTACAATTTATGATGAACTTTATCATCAGCAGATGAAGGAAGAACAACCACTTCCTGTGAAAATTCTTACCAATAGTTTGCTTGAAGAGATGTCATACAATGAAAGCTATACACTAAATATGAGGCATCTGGAAGAAGAAAAAAACTTCTCCGTAGATACAGATTATCTTATTCTGGCAACAGGCTATAGATATGAAGTTCCTCATTTCTTACAACCCATCGAAGACCGCCTGAACAAAAGCCAAAATGATGGGACATTATTATCCTCAGAAAACTACACAGTTGATGTAAACGATAGTGAAATATTCATGCAGAACGGCTGTGTAGATTCGCAAGGGATTATCACATCAGATCTTGGAATGGGACCTTACAGAAACGCGACTATTATCAACAAAATACTGGGTCACGAGTATTATCCATTAGAAAAAAACATTGCTTTTCAACATTTCGGAGCATTAGAAACTATATAAACTATGAAGCGTATATTTTTCCTGGTCTCTGTACTTTCTTCTTTAGCTTTGGCTGCCTGCCCGATTACTTTAGTCGTTAAAAATCTCAAAAAATACAATCATGATGATGTGTATGTTATGATTAACGGCGAAAAGAAAAAGGTCTCAAAACAGGGAACTGTTGATTTTGCAGAAGTGTCAGATGGTCCTGTGAAGGTATCTGTATTGTATCATGGTGAAGTTGTTTATAATGATACATTAAATATCAATTGTCAATCACATCAAAAATATGAAATCGCAATTTCGGATGCAAACAGTATTGATGAGGTCTATATCAGAGGCAAAAAGAAACTGCAGAAGCTTAAAGAAACTCCTCTAAGTGTTAAGATCGTTGATATGCAGGCTGTAAAAAGCCAGGCAAACAATATTGGTGAAATACTTAATATGACCACTGGAGTGAAGCTTCGTACAGAAGGAGGAGTAGGATCCGGATTTCAGGTTAATCTTGGAGGTCTTCAGGGGAAAGCAGTCAGAATTTTCAGAGATGGAGTACCCATTGAATTTTACGGACATAGCTTTAATCCGAATGTTTTATCTCCCAATATGCTAGACAGGGTAGATGTGTACAAAGGGGTAATGCCCATCGCTCTGGCATCAGATGCGTTAGGTGGTGGGATTAATTTTATCTCAAAACCTATACAAAAAGACAACCTTGAAATATCCAATGAGATTGCATCATTTAGTACCTACAAATCTCATCTTAATGCAGTATTTACAGGAAAAAAAGACAGTTTATTTTATATAGGAACCCAGGCGAGTTATGTGTTTTCTAAAAACAACTATAAAATTCTGGGGGATATTATCGATCCTGAAACAGCCAATCTTAAAAAAGTGGAAGCTAAAAGATTTCACGATGATACTGAAGCTTCTTACATGGAAGTCTATACCGGTGTAAGAAAAAAAAGCTGGGCTGATGACTTTAGAGTAGGATTTATCTACTCTCATTTTTATAAAGAGATTCAGAATGACCTTGAAATGAGAAAACCCTATGGTGAAGCATTTGCCAAAGAAAATAATGTAACGGGTTACCTTCAGTATAAAAAAATGTTCTTTGATAACCGGCTGAAACTAGATCTAATGACTGCCTTTGCCAGATATAACAATTCTTTTGTAGACATCAGCAGACGCAGATACAATTGGCTGGGAGAATCTACTTTCAGTGATGAAAATAGCGTTGGTGAGATCAATAAAGGGAATGATATGAAAATGAATTACAATATGTTTCATACAAGGCTAAATGCTGCATTCCGAATCAATAATAATCACAGTCTGGAATTTGGAAATGTCTATTTCTATCAACGCAGAAAAGGAAGTGATCCTTATGGAGCCATTAATAGCAACGGAGAAGATGTTCTTAAGGTCCCTGCGATTTACAACAAAAATATTGCAGCGTTGGGATTAGTATCTCACTGGCTTGACCGAAAGGTGGAAACCGTGCTTGGGGTAAAGAATTATTTCTTCAGTTCTAAAGGATATACCACTGATAAATATAATTTCACATGGGAGTCTGACCGGAATAAAAATGCCTCAGGATATATGGCAGGAATCAGCTATAAACCTAAAAACTTTATCCTGAAATTATCCTATGAAAAAGCAGTTCGTCTTCCTGATGAAACCGAAATTTTTGGAGACGGAGTCTTAATCAAAGAAAATCTTGACCTCGAACCCGAAAAAAGTGATAACGTCAATGTTGTTCTGGATTATACTTCATCAAATTATAAGCTGAATACAAGTTTAAATCTCTTCTACAGAAATGTCAAGAACACAATATTCATGATACCGGATAATCCTTATGGAAGATATCAGAACTATTATGATAACAGAATTCTTGGATTGGAATATGAGATCAATTATCAACCGATAAAAAATATCCAGACAGGATTCAATCTTACCTATCAGGATATAAGACTTAAGAATCTTTCCGGTTCTGAAACGATTTGGGAAGATGCCAGACAGCCAAATATTCCTTACCTATTCGGAAACCATTATATGAGACTGAATTTTTCAGATATTCTCAAAATAAAGGATAAGGTGGAGCTGTACTATAATATCAATTATGTACATCGTTTCCTGCTATATCCCGTACCAAAAAACCTTGAACCGGGACTGTTTTCCAAAGCTACCATTGCTTCCAGCGATCTTCTGATCCCGAATGATGGCAGACTGGGAATGGTGGATGTAGGTGTGGGAATTACCTATTTCCTCGCAGATCCTAAGCTGGCTATTAATTTTAGCGTTAATAATCTTACAAACGAAAGACTTTACGATAATTATAACGCACAGAAACCCACTAGATCTTATCATTTAAAATTAACGTATACAATTTTTTAATATTATAATCATGAGAAAATCAAAACCGTTTTCAATCATTTTATCTGCATTAAGCCTCTTGCTTTTTACTCATTGCAGCAGCGATGACAATATTGAAGAGCAACAGAAACAACCAACAAAAGACAGTTGGATCATCTATAACAGTACAGCCGGATGGGGTGGAAATATTTATTCATTCTCAGAACTGCCTCAGGGAGAACTTTCATTAGCGGATAAAAAACCTTTCTATCAGATTGCTTATTCCGCAGGAGGGAAAGCTTTCGGAGAAAATATATACAGACTTGGTGGTGCAGCCTCTTCAGAAGAAGGTTTCTCTAAACTTACAGCAGATAATGCCGGAAGTATTTCTTCAAAAGGTTTCATCGCTACCCAAAATAATGGTTTTGAGCCTAACTATCTGGTAGTGAGTGAGACGGAAGGATATTATTGGGATGGTTCAAGAGGAATGCTTAAACTTCAGACTTTTAATCCGGGAACCATGCAGCGTACAGGAGAAATAGACCTTTCTTCATTGGCTCAAACTATTGACCCCGCTGTTCTTGAACCGGGAGAAACAGCTTATCAGGCTGCAGGACAGCTAATTTTAATCAAGAGAGATGATAAATTATACCTTGATTTACAGATCGGTAAAAAAGGATCGAATTGGCAGATAAAACCGGTTGTAAAAGAAGTAGCGGTTGCAGTATATAACCTGACGACAAAAAAGGTGGAAAATGTTACCAAATATCCTAATGCTACAAACCTTGGGCTTTTCACAGACCATGTTCTATGGAGTATTGATGAGGTAACCAAAGATATTTATATGGTAGCAACATCTGATATGAAAGCGCAGGAATCAGCTTATTCATCAAAGATTCTTAGAATAAAAAATGGGCAAACTACCTTTGATTCTACCTTTGAAATTGATATGAAAAATTATGTTCAGCCGGCAGAGTTTAACAGGATATTTGCTTATAATAATAAAATTTATACTACAATTCCTTCAACAGGTGCATCTTATTATGCAGGAGGACATGGGGTAAGCTACAGAAATGATATCTGGTTCTGGAACGAAATTGATGTTCAAACCAAAAAAGCTGTAAAACTTGATATTCCGGTGGATAATTTTTACAACTATCAGAACCCATTCTTATATAAAAACAGAATCTATTTTATGTCTAATAATAAGGCAGACAACTTTTCAGGTTTAAGCTCTTACGACCCGGTTTCTAAAAATACAAAAGTTGAATTTAAACTTAAAGGAAGCGGAAGACTAATGGGGGTGAATATCATTTCTAAAAAATAATTTCTTTTTTGTTAGTACAATAAGATCATTTGATTTAATGAGAACCGGAAGAATTTTCTTCCGGTTTTTTTTGTGAATAGAAGTAAGGTAGTTGGAGGCTGAAAATTACCTTAAAGAAGAATGTTGAATTTCAGTTTAGAGTTAAATCAAGTTTATCATGATTCCCTTCATATAAATCATATTTTTCCTATCTCAGACTCAGGTTATTTATTAAATTTGGGGAAATTAAAAAGTAATGAAGCAGAAACTTTCTTTTTTCATTTTTCTTTTAACCGTTGGAATAGCAAATGCTCAGGTTGAAGAAAAAAAACTGGATGAATTGATCCAAAATACCCTGAAGACTTTTGATGTTCCCGGAATGTCAGTAGGAATTGTAAAAGATGGTAAAATAACCTATTCTAAAGGCTTTGGAGTACGTTCTCTTACCACAAAACAGCCAATGGATGATAATACGCTTGTGGGTATTGCTTCCAATTCAAAAGGTTTTACCTGTGTGGCATTGGCAATTCTTGCAGATGAAGGAAAGTTAAACTGGGATGACAAGGTTTCAAAATATATTCCTGAATTCCAGATGTATGATCCATACGTTTCCCAAAATGTAACAGTAAAAGATCTTATTACACATAGAGCAGGACTAGGATTGGGACAAGGTGATCTTATGTTTTTCCCTGAAGGAGGAAGCTTAAGCGTTAATGATATTGTACACAATGTAAGATATCTGAAACCGGAAAACCCTTTCAGAACAACTCTGGATTATAATAATATTATGTTTATCGTTGCCGGAGAGGTAATCCACAGAATTTCCGGATTAACATGGGCTGAATTTATCGAACAGAAAATTATGAAACCTGTAGGAATGACATCCAGTTTTGGAAGTTACAACAGAGCTAAAAGTTCTGCCAATAAAATCGATGCACACGCTCCGGTAGACGGAAAAGCAATCGCTGTACCTCACGACTGGAACGAAACAGCTAATGCAGCTGGTGGAATTATGAGTAATATTAAGGACATGACAACCTGGGCAGAATGTCTGTTAAATAATTTTACAACCAAAGACGGAAAGAAATTAGTTTCAGATAAAAATATTCAACAGCTTTGGAGCTTACAGATTCCAGATAGAGTAGCGGCTAAAAACCCTTATGATACAAGTTTCTACGGATATGGTCTAGGCTGGTTCCTTAGTGATGTAAAAGGACATAAACAAGTACAGCATACGGGCGGATTGATAGGAACTGTAACTCAGTTTACTTTAATTCCTGATCTTAAACTTGGAATTGTTGTATTAACAAACCAGCAGTCAGGAGCAGCATTCAATACCATTACGAATACAGTGAAGGATTCTTACCTTGGAGTAGCAGACAGAAATTGGCTGAAAACATACGGAGACCGAATGACTAAAATAAATGCTGACTATGATAAGCAAAAGAAAGAAGCATTTACAAAATCTGAAACATTTAAAAAGGAAAAAGGGCTTCAGCCAAAAGCAGAACAGTTTACAGGAACCTACAATGATATCTGGTTTGGAGATGTTGATATAACCCAACAGGGAAATGCCTACAGAATTTCATGTAAAAATTCACCAAGATTAAAAGGAGAATTGCTTCCTTATTCTAATAATTCATTCATCATTAAATGGGATGACAGAAGTTATGATGCCGATGCTTATATTATCTTCGATTATGATGAGAACGGAAAAGCTCAGTCAGCAAGGTTGAAAGCAATTTCGGATGTTACGGATTTTAGTTTTGATTTTGATGATCTGGATCTAAGAAAGAAATAAGAACAAAAATGTAAAAAGGCGAAATCGCAAAAGATATTCTATGAAGAACGGACTTAGGTTCGTTCTTTTTTTGTGATGTTCACAGAATTTTAATGCGAAAAATTATATATTAATTGTATCAATAGGAACGGGCTTTAGCCCATTATCAAATAAGAATTTAGCCGAAACTGAAGTGAAACACCCCGTCAAAAAATATTTTTTTTGCCACCCCTCCAGAAGAGGGGAATATGGGTTTGTAAAATAAAATTTAGTTATTGAAAGAGATTAAGATCCTGTTCAGCACGTGAAAGTTCAGAATTGAGGTGATGTTTTTCAAAAAAACTTTTTAGTTCAAGTAAACGTTTTTTATTACCATAAGGAATGCTTGAATTCAATTTTCTTTGGCAGAGTGAGCATGCTCTTGCATAGTGAAAATCTGTTTCCGGAAGGGTATTGGTTCCATTCATTACACAGTTGGCATTAAGGCAATGACTGATTCCAAACATATGTCCAATTTCATGAGAACCTATTTTCATTAATCTGATAAGGCTTTTATTAAAATTGGATTCAGTTAAGCTACCATTTGAAAATCGGTATATCGATGTTACACCCACGCCATTCTCATAAGAGGCAAGTCCAAATACATAGTTCCATTCTGGTCTCGGAAATAAATCTTTTTCCGTAATTCCCATTAATACGACAGCATCTTTTGGCTTTCTTTTTATCAGAATACTGTCCAAGACATATCCAGCCAATATTTGCTCATGTTCATCTTTGATCCTTCTTACAGATTTAGGGAAAATACTATTAGATAACGTTGGTAATATTTTCGTTTCTAACTGGAAATATATTTTTAAATATTCCTGAGTAAGTTTGATCTCGTTTTTCTGAAGATTGCTAAACTCTCCTATGGGTTGAAGGTAAATTATATTTTTTCCTGTTTCAGGTTTTATTTTCTTTACCTTTTGAAAGTCCTCAAACTTTTGGAATTTTTCATCATGGTCGTACCTCCAGCTTCCTGGTTTTGGATTGGATAGTTTTACATCATTGAGTGCAATCGCTTCAAAATAAGTTCTTTCCTTTTTCTGACATGAAAAGAAAGTAAAAATTATAGCATAAAATATAATTGGAGTGAAACTAGATTTTCCCTGGCTCATAAAAGAAAAGGAGTTTTTTTCTGGCTCCGTCAAACTCAGCCCAGGAATTGCAGTCTACTTCAAAACCGGCTACACCACACGTCGGGAAATGAAAAATATCCTCAGAAATAGAATTAGCAAAATTGGAAATTCCATTATTATGAGAGAAAAGAGCAACGGAGCTCAAATTATCATCCAGGTCATAGATTACAGATTCAAAATTGCTTTCCGAAGGATTATAAAGTTTTTCATCAGTAGAGCAGTTCAGCTGATAGGTCTGATTAAAAATTTTACAGGTATTCAAAGCACGCACAGCAGGGCTTGATACAAAATGATCAATGGAAATATTATTATTTTTCAGGAATCTGGACATGTTCATAGCATCCTCCAGTCCTTTGTCTGCCAAGGGTCTGTCAAAGTCCTCTGTTTCTTCCGGCCAGTCGCTTTTTGCATGTCTTACGAGGATGAGTCTCTTCATATATTGTTTTTTGGAAGATTAAAATTATAAAAAAAATAATGGAATAAAACATGATTTGGAGAAAAAAACTGCGTTATGAATAAAATCAGTAAATTTTACTAAATTTGCAGACTTATGGGACAAATCCTTGCAATAGACTACGGAAAAGCACGTTGTGGTATCGCTGCAACAGACGATATGCAGATCATCGCCAGTGGATTGGAGACTGTAGAGAACCGTAATTTAATGGAATTTTTGAAAAAATATTTCAGCGAAAATAAGGTAGACGAAGTAGTAATTGGGCTTCCCATAGACCTGAAAGGGAATATTTCAGAGGTGGAAACTGATATTTTAAAGTTCATTGAAGAATTTAAAAAAGAATTTTCAGATATTACTGTCCATCGTTTTGATGAAAGATTTACTTCCAAAATGGCTTCATTCTTTATTTCCCAAAGCGGAAAAAATAAGAAGAAAAGACAGGAAAAAGGATTAATAGATAAAGTAAGTGCAACGATCATATTGCAGAATTTTTTAGAACAAAGATTAAGATGATATTACCAATAAGAGCTTTTGGAGATCCTGTTTTGAGAAAAGTAGGGAAAGATATAGAAAAAGACTATCCCGGATTACAGGAACTGATAGATAACATGTTCGAAACGATGTACAGCGCAAATGGAATAGGTCTTGCAGCGCCTCAGATCGGTTTGGATATCCGTCTGTTTGTAATAGATGTAACCCCTCTTGCAGAAGATGAGGATTATGAAGATATTAAGGACGAGTTGGCAGAGTTCAAAAAAGTATTCATTAACGCTAGAATTTTAGAAGAATCCGGCGAAGAATGGAAGTTTAATGAAGGTTGCCTGTCTATTCCAGATGTAAGAGAAGACGTGAAAAGAAAGGGAACAATCGTTATTGAATATTATGACGAAAATTTTGTGAAACATACAGAAACTTTTTCCGATATTAGAGCCCGCGTAATTCAGCATGAATATGATCACATTGAAGGAGTACTTTTCACGGATCATTTAAGTGCCTTGAAGAAAAAGCTGGTAAAAGGAAAACTTACGAAAATCACTCAGGGTGATGTAAGCATCGGTTACAAAATGAGATTTCCAAAATAATTTAAACAAGGATTAAAAAGAATAATAAAACGCAATAAGCCCGGCGCTGATTGCAGAAATTACAAAAAATAAAATTATGCTGTTAGAAAAAATAATTTCAATTTCTGGAAAACCAGGACTTTACAAATTAGTTTCTCAATTAAGAAACGGATTCATCATTGAAGATGTTACCAACAAGAAAAAAGTAAGCATTGGAAACTCTAGCCAGGTAAGCTTATTAGACAATATCGCAATGTTTACATTTGATAAGGAAGTTCCTTTGTTCGAAGTTTTTGAAAATATTGCTAAAAACAACGAGTACAAAGAAACAATTTCTCACAAATCTACTGATGCTGAGTTGAAAGACTTCATGTTAATTTCACTTCCTAACTACGATACTGAAAGAGTATATTCTTCAGACATCAAAAAATTAGCTCAGTGGTATAACATCCTTCACAAAGCTGGATACATTACTCCGGAAAGCTTCGTAAAAGCAGAGCCTGAAACTTTAGAAGGTGAGCCAGCTAAAGAAGAAGTAAGTGTAGAAAAAGAAGCTAAAAAAGCAGCTCCTAAAGCGGAAAAGCCTGCAGCTCCAAAAGTAAAAGCTACTTCAGCAGCAAAAGCAGCTCCTAAAAGCACACACACTAAAAAAGGATAATTCATTGTTGAATTTACCATATAAAACCTCGTCAGAAATGATGAGGTTTTTTGTTTGTAATTTTTGCAGTGTCATTCTGAGTGGAACGAACAACCTGAGATTAGTATATCCCAAAAACCTAACATATTTTCGAAATCTGTTAGGTTTAAACATCCAGTCTGTCACGCTATCACGAACCCCGTAACTTTCACTCTTAACGTTTGTCATCGTGTCCGAATAACCCTTACATTTGTATAATATTGAATTTCCAATTACTTATGAATACAAAACAGGAAAAATTAGAGGCTTTCGGAAGATTACTGGATATTATGGATGATTTACGTGAGAAATGCCCTTGGGATCAGAAGCAGACCCTACAGTCTCTCCGTCATCTTACCCTGGAAGAAACGTATGAGCTTTCCGATGCTATTTTGCAAGAAGATTTACAGGAAATCAAAAAAGAATTAGGTGATGTTTTGCTTCATTTGGTCTTTTATTCCAAAATAGGTTCTGAAAAAGAAAGTTTCGATATTGCGGATGTTATTAATTCCCTTAATGAAAAACTGATCTTCCGTCATCCTCATATTTATGGTGATACCGAAGTGAAAGATGAAGAAGAGGTGAAACAAAATTGGGAAAAACTGAAATTAAAAGAAGGAAATAAGTCTATTCTTGGAGGTGTTCCGAAAAGTTTGCCAAGTATGGTAAAAGCTTACAGAATTCAGGATAAGGTGAAGGGAATCGGCTTCGAGTTTCACGATGCAGAAGATGCATGGAAAAAAGTAGATGAAGAAATCCAGGAATTTCACGCGGAAACAGACCTTGATAAAAAAGAACAGGAGCTGGGAGATGTATTTTTCTCATTGATTAATTATGCAAGAATTTCAGGAATTAACCCGGACTCAGCTCTGGAAAGAACAAACCTGAAATTTATTTCAAGATTTCAAAAAATGGAAGGACTTGCAGAAGAACAAAACGCAAAACTGGCTGATATGACGCTGGAAGAGATGGATGTTCTTTGGGAAAAAGCAAAACAATTACAATAGTTTCTTAATTGGAACAATTAATGCTTCTTATTTTCAGTTTAAATTAAAACAACAACACAATGCTAAGACTTCTTATACTACCCCTATTTTTATTAAGCTGTAATCCTAAAGCTCAGAATTCACCTGCATCAGGAGATGATCTGCAATTGCAATTTTCTTTGCCTAAAAAGCTAAAGGAAGTTTCTGGTATTACTTTATCAAAGGATAAAAAAACAATCTGGGTAATAGAGGACAGAGGAAATAAAAATGCAATTTATGGTCTTAATGAAAAAGGAGAAATGCTTGCCAAAGTACCGGTAGAAAATGCTGAAAATACAGATTGGGAAGATATTATTTCTGATGTACAGGGAAATATTTATATTGGAGATTTTGGTAATAATGATAATAACAGACAGGATCTTGCTATTTTGAAAACTGATCTGAAAGATGCTGCTCAAGCAACTACAAAAGTTATTCAGATGACTAAGTTTCATTATGAAGGGCAAACCGAGTTTCCACCAAAAAAATCAAATCTTCTATACGATTGTGAAGGTTTTGTAGAAATGGATGGCAATTTTTACCTGTTTACGAAAAACAGAAGTAAAGGTTTTGACGGAACATTCCTGGTGTTTAAAGTTCCTAACAAAGAAGGTGATTTTGAAGCAAAGTTGATTGGGAAATTAAAGCTTCAGGGGGGCTATAATGATGCAGCGATTACTTCCGCTACAATTAACAGTACAAAAGATAAGATTGTATTACTGACCCATAAAAATGTACATGTTCTTACAGGATTTACTCCTGATAACTTCAATACCGCGAATATTGAGAAAATCTCATTAAATCATAATTCTCAAAAAGAAGCTGTTGCATTCTTCGATGATAAAACATTAATGATCGCAGACGAAAAAGGAAAGCAGGAAGGTGGAAATGTGTATAAATTTTTACTAAACCAGTAAAAAATGCTTGGCTTCAATTCGTCAATGAACTTATAGTTATACTGCAATTGACCAGGTCATACTTTCTTATTTCATTACAATAAAAGACAAAACCACAGAACGTTCTGTGGTTTTTTTATGTTGAAATTAAAATTTTCTTTTCTGAACTTTCTTCAGTGGCTGGATTGTATTATACAATTCCTCAAGTTCTTTAGGTGGTTTCCCAGAATCAAAGCTTGCTGAGGTGTAAGTTGTACCATTACTGGTGATGATAATAGTCGCTATCAGAGCTCGATCCGTATATCTGTCTGTAGTAGGAGACTGAAGAGTGGAGATTTTAGATAAATCTATTGCTTCTGCCTGTTTTGTGATCTTCCCCCATTCAGATGCGGACATTGGGGAATTACTTTCCTCTCCATTATAGGAGCTTACTTTAGATGCGGGAGTGTAAGTAATAATGGTATTACTTCCTCTTGTCTGTTCTGTTAACTGTATTTTCTCAATTTTACTCTGTTGTGAAGACGACTCCGTTTTTGGAGAAGTACTTTCATTTTTACTCTGATGATTACAATTAATATTGATTAACAGAAAAACAAAACTGATCGGTAAGATGAGACTTTTCATTTTTTATTATGTTTGATATTGGTGTTCATTTAAAACTTCATTCCTACACCAGCAGATATCCTTCCGCCATCTGCGCCATAGAAATAATTTAATCTTGCAGACATCATTTCCACGATGCTCAGCCATACTCCGGCTCCTACAGATTGGTGCCATTTTCTGGAGTCTTCTCCGTCATTCCATACACGCCCGATATCGTAGCCTACAAGAATTCCCATATTGGCTGGAACGATATTATTTCTAACTCTTCCGAAATCCCATCGTATTTCAGAATTATTGACGAAGTATGATCTTCCTGAGAATCTTTCATTTCTGAAGGCTCTCATTCCGTTGTTACCACCAATAGCTGCCGCCTGATAGAATTCAAAATTATGATTATTGATCCACATGGCATTGCTGGCATTGGCAAATACAAAAATTCCTTTCTTATCAATTCTGTGATCAATTGCCAATCGACCTTTCACAGTCAGGAAGTTTCTGTTGAAATTAGAGAAGGTGGCTTTCCAGTCTGCATTTAACATTAATTCCATTCCTAAAGTAGGAAAAGCAACGTTATCCGCATTTTTATAGCTGAAAGTATAGTTGGCTCCTAAAAACTGTTGACTGTCGAAAACTTCAGGTCTTACATCAGGCGATTGATTGATAAATCTGCCGTCTTTTCGCTGTACTTTATTATCTTCAAAAGTAAGCTGAATCTGGTGATTGAAATTCATCCATGTTTTTTGAGAAATGGATGGAGCAACATTGAACTTGGAAATCCTTGCTCTGTTATATTCTCTTTCCGTATTTTCTTTATCATAAACACTCTCGTTGGAAAGTCCAAAGAAGTTCTGGGAAAACCTCGGAGTCGTATAAGCAGCATCTAAGTTAAAATCCCATCCCGAAATTGCTTTCTTGAAAACTCCTTTATAAACAAGACTGAAACCTGCTGTAGCAGTATAAAAATTAGCTTTTAAACTATGTTTTTGAGTAAAAGGATCACGGATGAAATTATTGACTGTATAATTTACCAGCATTCCCAGAATCACTCCGTCATCAGGGTTGTAATCTGCGTTGGGATAGCCCGCTACGGCATTGTATTTTGGATGCTTATAATTATAGGTGTTGATTTCATAATCGTCCGAAATATTTTTAGTCGCATTACCCGCTTCTCTGTATGTGTTTTTCTGAGAAGCAAAATCATAAATTTTTACTTTTCTGCCATCTTCAACTTTATAAACATCGTGATTGTTTCCTCCAATTAGACGGATGTTCATTTTAGGTCTTCCGATTCCTACTACTTCATAAATATCATCATCTTCAAGACCGTAGATCCAAAGTTCCTTTGTTTTGGAATCATGATAGGTCTTATCAAAAACAAGTTCATTTTTATCCTTATTTTTTCCTAATTTATATTGCTGTACCTGTACAGAGTGTCCTTTTTTAGTAATAACAAATTTATCAGGGTTTATAGTCCCTGCTAAAGGTACTTTTTCCTGTAATACATTGTAATAATCAGCAGCGTATTTCTGTAGTTTTGTTTTTCTTAATTTCAGTTTTCTTTGAATATCTGCAATCGTTTCGTCCTGTACTTCTTTCGGAAGATTATGGAATGTATCATCAATATCCGTATCAGTTAAATGCTCCTGAATGTATTTTGCCTGTTCCTCCCATTCTTCCTGTGTAGAACCTTTTAAGAATACCAGATCCATTGGATATGGTTCCATAGCCAGCCATTTTACACTGCTGATGTCATCTGTAAAGGTTTTCATATGTCGGATTGCAGGAACATTCATAATCAGTCTGAATGCAGCTCCGTCATATTTACTGAATGCCTGATCTCTGTCTTTAGGGATTGGTTTGTAGATAATTTTATCTCCATCTTCATATTCTGCCCATTTCCATTGATCTGAATGTCTGTCCCAGTCACCAATCAGCATATCAAAAAGTCTTGCTCTGATATAGGATTCCTTATCCACGGAATATTTGGTGTTCTTGCTGAGGTTTTTCAGAACATCATCAGTGGAAAGAATATCTTTTGCATTATTTAGATAAGCAAGTGTTTTCGGATCTGATGAGAAACGTTCTTCTATCATATACATTTCATCACCGTAATTTTGATTATATCGGTCTAAAGTCTTTTGTTTAGGAATATAATACAGTTTCGGATTACTGTGGAAAATGTTTAGTTTTTCCGCCATATTTCCAACTGAAAATGGGGTGAACGGGTGATTGGTCGTATAAAAATCCAAAAGGAATTTTTCAGGGAATGTATCCGTAAGTTCTTCTCCGAAAGTACTCTTTGTGAAAGCCATATTGTTAAGGAATCTTACGGCACTCTTTTTTACTCCGCGCATCACAAATTCCTGTCCGTCCGGAGCTAATAACCTTAAACTGTTGGATTGGTTTCCACCGCCTTCTCTGAATGGTATATAACCTCCATTAAGTTCGGAAAGATTGGCTATAGGAGCTTCAATAGGAATTCCGTAATATTTTCTGTAATGTTCTCCCCATAACCATCGGTAAACACCTCCTTTTTGAGTAAGCTGAACTGGATAGATGCTTGATGAGAAAGTTGAAGGAAATGTATTAGGGAAATTATTTACAAATACATCCGGTTTGGAAATCACAGAAATCTGAGTCAGTTTTTTTAACTGCTCGTTCTTTGTAGAGAAATATTCTACATCAGTGCTCTGGTCTTTTCTTATATTTAAAACAGCAAAACCATTTCCACCGTAAGAGAAATCTGTTTTTTCTGCAATGGTAGACGGATCTGTTTTTGAGCCGGCTCCACTAATGATTTGTCTGATATTTCCATCTTCATGATACTGTAAATTATGATCATGTCCTGAAACAAAAATAATATTTTCTTTATCCTGAACTAAACTTTTCAGTCTATTGGCAAGATCGGCATAGTGTGGATTGTTGAGGTCTGCCGGGCTTATTCCTGAAGAGCTTCGAAGGATATTGATCATACTTGCGACAACAGGTACCGGAACTTTACTTTTGAGTGGGAAAAGGTGTGACTTTGCAGAATGAAATCCGGCATGCGTTCCACTGCTTATGATAGGGTGGTGAAGCGCTACAATGATTCTCTTACCCTGATTTTTAATGATAAGATCTTTAAATTCTGTAAAGAAATCTTCACGGGTTTTAATATTACAGTTTTTATTGATTCCCGGGTAATTATCCCAATTGGTAATGACCCATTCTGTATCAATGGCAATTAACTTAATATCCTTTGTGATGTTGATGTCATCAATTGGACACCCATTTTTGGGCAGGAAAGCTTTTTTGTCGTCAAAATATTTTTTTACGAATGCTTCCTGTGCATTTAATCTCTCCAAGCCGTTATACCAATCATGATTTCCAGGAATTACAAGGGTTTTTCCTTTGAAATTTTTGGTAATAGAAAGCTGATTTTCGAGTTTTTGTTTTGCTAACTCATAATCTTTGTCTGTTTCTTTAGGCATTCCGTTGGGATAAATATTATCACCCAGAAAGATCAGCATAGAATTGCTGTCGGCAGAATCCAGTTTGCCTTTCAACAGATTTAATGTTTTTTGTGCCTGTGGTTCATCTGCATTTCCGGCATCTCCGATTAAGAAGACTTTAAAGTCATTTTCAGATTTTATCTCGGAATCTTTTACTTCGAATAAGTTTTTGCCCTTTTGTACGTTATATGTTGCACAGGAATACATTACTCCGGCGGACATAACTGTTCTCAGAACAATAGAAGTATTTTTTAGATGAGTTTTAAAGGATAAATTCATAAATTTACATTAACAAAAATTCAGGAATGAACATTCTAGACAAAGCTAAAAATTATGTTGAAACCTTATTCAAAGATAAGTTATCTTCAGTATATTTTTATCATAATTTTATTCATACTGCCTACACAGTCAATAAGGCTGAGGAAATCATGAAGAACACCCCTGTTTCTGAAGAGGATCAGGAGAAAGTTCTTGTCGCATTATGGTTTCATGATACCGGGTATATTGAATGTGCCCAGAATCATGAGGAAAGAAGCGTGGAAATTATGAAAGGCTTTTTACAACAGGAAAATTATCCGGAAAGTTATGTTGCAGATATAGAAAAACTGATTCTTGCGACTAAAATTACCTACGAACCTCAGAATTTATTGGAAAAAATTGTGAAAGATGCTGACTTCAGTCATTTTGCCGGACACGATTACAATGATATTTCAGATTGCCTGAGAAAAGAATGGGAACTTACCAATGTAAAATGTTTTTCTAATGATGAATGGAATGCCGGAAATCTTGATATGCTGAAAAACAAGCATCATTTTTATACGGATTATGCAAAGGAAAATTGGGAGCCTTTGAAAAAGAAAAATATCAAGAAAATTGAAAAAAAATTAATGAAAGAAGAGGAAAAGAAAGACAGTTCTGATAATAAACCCGATAACAAAAAAGATAAAGAAAAGTCGGACAGAAGTGTTGATACGCTTTTCAGAGTTACTCTTAACAATCACACAAGATTAAGTGATATTGCGGATAGTAAAGCTAATATTCTGTTGTCTGTAAATGCAATCATTATTTCGGTTTGTCTTTCTGTATTGGTTCCTAAGCTTGATGCTCCGAAGAATTCACACCTTATTCTTCCGAGTTTTATATTGCTATTATCAAGTGTTTTGACCATTATATTTGCAATTTTATCCACAAAACCGAATGTAACTAAGACAACATTTACTTCTCAGGATATCGCGAATAGAAAAGTAAACCTGTTGTTCTTCGGAAATTTCAATCAAATGCTGTTTGATGATTATCATAATGCAATGAAAGACCTGATTAAGGACAGAGATTATATCTACGATTCTATGGTGAAAGACTTATACTATCTGGGAAAAGTTCTTGACAGAAAATATAAACTGTTATCAATTACTTATAAAATCTTTATGGCAGGAATTATTATTTCCGTATTGTCTTTTGGATTTGCTTTTTTAAGTCTTTAATTGAAAAAACTATAAAAATAGAGCTGCTTCTGGTAGGATTAAATAAAACTTACTCGAAGCATTTTTTTTGTACGATAAAGTTTTGGATAAGTAAATTGTTCAGAATTAATCCTGGCTTAAGGATACTCTCAGCGCCAGCAGTCCCGTAATCCCTTGCAGATCTTCAACCTTCAGAAACTCTACATCATGTTGTAGAATACCTTTCTTTTGAAGTTTTGCAATGTATTCCAGGTATTCCTTCTGGTTTTCCATTCCGAAATAAACGATGGTGATCTTGCCAGGAGCAGTGATGCGCTCCGAAGAGTCTTTAATATGAGCTTTATCCAAACGTTTTTTGATAATCTCATAGTAAGAATTGTAAGCTCCGTCTACATCAAAGCGTTTTTCATCCATTCTGAAACGGATGTCTATTTTCTCATTGTAAACAAAAATCAGCGAGGCAATATCCAACTGAATAGGAAGATCTTTTTTGAAAGACTGAAATTCAAGTTCCATTTTGCAGATGGTTTTCAACTGCCAGTATCTTAGCTTGTGAACAACTTTTGAAGTGTAATGCAAGTCCGGAGTAATCGTGTGCCCGATATAAAGATTATGCTCTACACCATCAGACTTGAATCTTTCATAGTAATGTGGAAAAATCTGTTGCGCCTTAATCTGGCTTTCATCCAACATATCAGCCAGCTTTCTATTGACTAAAGTGATGGAATTATCAAGATCTTTTCGGTGATTATAGAACAAGTCGGTTTGGGTTAATACGAGTGCAAAGTAATTTTGAATCATTGATTTAATTTCTTTGGATGTTCGTACTTCCAGTTTCCCCTGTAAAAAAGGGTGTATTTCCTCTCTCAATAATCTTTGAAAGCGTTGTTCAGTATCGGCTTTAATTTCATGATTCAACTCATTCTCGAAAACATCAAGGGCAAGAAGGAATTTTTCAGAATCAGAATTCGTTAATGTCAGAATATTTTTAAGCCATTCAATTTGTTGATTAATATCTTGAAGCATCAGATTGAAACGCTTTTCAGAAGAAGAACGAATGTCTGAAACTCCAAACAATGGCGTAAGATTTTTAAATGAAATTTCTTTTAAAGTGTATATTTTTTTACCAAGTGATGCTGTGAAATATTTTTCGGCTTCATTCCTGAATTTCCATACCACACTGTTGTGAATGGAGGTGTATTCCCGTTGGATAATAGCTTCAATCTGATAATTCTTCTCAAAACTGAATCTGTTGAGTGAAAACAACATCATATCGGTGAAAAACTCCATTTTTTTGAGCTTTAAACCATTGAAACTTCCGACAACAGGTGAGGTAAATTCCATAATGGCAAGAAGTTCATTATCCTGCATGATAGGAATTACCATAAAGCTGTTGATATTATTATCCTTTAAAATATTGAAAGATGAAAGCTGCTTAATATTTTCATCCAGATTATCCACATTGGAAATCACAATCGGTTTGGAATTATGACTTAAATTGTTGAAAGTCGTTCTACGAATTTCTTCATCAAAAGTATTGATCCAAAAATCAAGAATATGATTGGTGAAAACGTTTTCGTAGATAGGTACCTTTTCCAGCTTCTGATCTTTTTTGTTGAAAAGCATCAGTCCGAAATTAAGCTCAGGAACTTCAAAATAAGATTTAAAGATCTCGATGAGGTTTTCATCAGGAGTCAGATTTTCAAGATCAATTTTGATCATACTTGATTTCAGATCAGATAATGCTACTTCAGAGGTACAATCAACTAAAGAAAGAATCGTAAAACCTTTTAAAATCCATGCCTCGGAGGGAAAATATTTTTTCCATAGTTTAATATCATCCATGTTCTCCAACAACATATCTAAAACATCATCTGTTGGAATTTTAGATCTTTCAGTAGGGAAAATCTCAGTAAAATCAGAGTTTACCGTGATTTTATAATGCTTCATGATTCCGTTCTTATTTGGAATATCAAAATAAAGCGGAATGGTAGTTCTGATGTCTTTCTTGAAATAATTTTGCAGAATAAGGCAACAGCAGAATATGTACATTTCGTCGTCGTCTATGTTTCTAATTTCTATTTCAAAGTTTTTCCCGGCATCTTTAAGGATGTTTTTAAAACGTTCTGTATAATTAAAAGTAATATTTGAAAACGGAATGCTTGCTGCTTTGATTTCGTTGTGGGTAAGTCCGGTTGGGAAGAGATCAGCAAGTAACAGTCTGATAAGCTCTTCATTTTTTTCCAATAACGAGACATCCTGAAACCCTTCTTTCAATTCCTGAAAGTTTTTGGTTTTTTCAATCAGGGATTCCACATAGTTGACACGATATTCCAGACGATCATTATAACGGATATGTTCTAGTACATCCAAATACTTTTTGAATGAGATGAAAATCTTAAAGGGAGCGTCTTTTTTGTAGAAATTTGCCAACAACTGAAATTTAGAGTAAAGTTATGAAAAAAAGACTATTTCCAAATGGTATTCAGATGGGTTATTGTAATCTTTATGAGCTGTTTTGCTTTATTTTTTTAAAGAAATTATTAAAAAGAATAGAACATTTTATGTTTGTGATTTACTTTTTGATGATACTATAGTTGTGAGTAATTTTTTTAATAAATAATGCTTACAGAAATATGAGAAAGAAATCAATGTGAAGTACTTTTTCTGAACAAAATAAGAAGGTTTACTGAGGTTTATTTTCAGTTTTTTTACTTATTGAAAAATGATATTTATGAGATGGCATAATTTCATCAAGTTTTGTATCATAATATTTATCAGTCAGAATGTTTACGCTGACGCTTGTTATTTCATTTTTTAACTTAATAAATTTATCTATTTCTGCTATATTTTCAGGAGCTATATCTAAATATCCTTTTTTAATAAGATTCTTTTTATCAAAATAGTAAAAAATATATCCATATACGCCGGATTCATCTTCCTCTTGAATTAAAAGTATTTTTTCATAACCATCAGCAAATAGAAAAGGTGTTAAAACATATGCATCGGTGATAATAAGATCAATCTCTTTATTATTGATAAAGATTTTTTTTCCACCGATATTATTCGGTTCATCTAAATAGTTTTTTAACTGTACAATAAACTCTGATTTTTGATAAACTTCATCCTCTTTATTGATAGAGCTCCATTTCTCATAAGCAAAGTATGAATTTTTCTTCTTTTCATCTTTTGAAATAGAGGAATTATTGATAGGCTTTTTCTCCTCAGACTTTGATGGCTGTATAGTTTCTGGTTTAGTTTCTTTGCAGGATAAAATCAATAAAATAAAAAGTAAGGATAGTTTTTTCTGCATCTTTATATTATTTACAAGGTTCAAGGATCAGCGGTGTTTTATCCCCGTTTTCTTTTATGAGAAGGAAATCATTGCCAACAAATTCAAGCTTTTGTTTTTTCAAATTATACAATCCGGTCCATTGCAATTCTGCTTTCCCATTTTTTTGCAGAATAAGTTTCCCAATCACTTTATCTTTCGAGATTTCTTCATCTACAATTTTCAAATTCTCCTTATAATAATCTTGCTGAGAGGCTAAGCTTGCATATTTTAGAAGATATTCATTTTTGTTGGATACCTTTTCAATCTTTAGATTAATGTAAATAGCATTGAAATCATATAGTGACAAATAACCTTCATTTTTATTGATTTCTAATTCAGTTAATTCATTTTCACAAATTACTGCCCAGGTGCCTTTTAGATCTGACTGGTATGTTTGTTCTTCTACTTTTCCATTTAATAATTTGATATCCTCATTAATACTGTCAAATTTTTCGTCCTGATTTTGCTCAATTTTATTAAGTTTTAATTTTTTAGAAGGAGAGGAGTGTATATATACCTTTTTAGAATTTTCATCAAAAGAAAAAGTACCTTTCACAAATTCTGAAACTTCATATATTCCTATGAAATTAAGTGTATCTTTCCTAAAATGATAAAGAGAATAAGTAGAAAACTGTTCTGTAAATGATGGTAATAACAAATATCCTTCAGAAGAATCATTTTCTTTCAACAAAATATGGATGTCCTTTTCTGCAAGTTCAAGCGAGGTGTCATAAAAAAAATTAATATGAACAGGCTTCCAGGAAACAAATTCTTTTTTATTATTTTCAATAGAAATATAAGCTCTTTCAGAGAGATACCTAATTTTTACAGTAAGTGAATTATGATTTAAATCTAGCTTTTGAAATGGTTTGTTTAGGTTGTAATCGGTTTGTTTACTAACATTTAAAACTTCTGTAAATAAGTTTTCTTTTGTATTATTTGTAGTAATTCCTATACTAGGTTTTTCATTTGCAGTGTTTAATGAATTAGCTTTTTTACAAGAAATGCATACCCATAAAAGTAAGATTAAAAGGCTTTTCATATAAATTTTATGGTGTACTATTTAGTGAATTTGATTTTTCCAGATAAATAAAAATATTGCCTATCACTTATGATTGGGTTTTAATTTTTATTTTCTTCTAGCGAGAATTTATAAAATTGATAGGGGGTATTACTTTTTATTCTTGCAGAATTATCATATTGTTCAGAGTCTTTTATAACATTAGATGTTCCAAAGAATTCTTTATCTTTTTTATATAGTGTAATCAATAAGTCTTCTTTTTTACCCTTTATATTAACAGGGGTGTTGTTTGGATCATCATATTCTTTTCTATATATTTCTATTGTATTATCATTTGAGATATAATAATTACATCTATTGCTAATATATACTCCTCCAGGATCAGTTTGAGGATAATCATCCCTCATTCTTGTATCTGCTGAAAATAATATTTCATGGGCTGTGATTTTTAGCTTAAACCATCCTACTTTATCTATTATTGACTGATAAGTTTTTAATTTTTTATCATCTGAATTAAGATATAGACCTTCCCAATCTTGTAAAGTATTACTAAAATTGTCATTGAATTTCTTTTCAGCAATATTTTGATACCAGAATCGGTCTAATTTTTTTCCATTCAAAACTCCAAATTTATAAGAATTTGGTTCTTCATCTCTTATATAATTTGTTGGAGCGGGACAATCATATATTTTTATATCTAAAGTTTCGTTTTTTAATTTTCCATTATCAACCGAATACACCTGATGTATTTCAAAAAATTCATCATTGTTATTTATTATATATTTTCCAATGGCAATACCATGTTTATTATTTTGCTTATCTAGTTGACAAATTGAATAGTAATAATCTTTTTTAATTTTCAAGGTATCTCTCAGTATGCTATCTTTTATAATGAATAGATATTTATTATCATATTCTACAAAAGTATTTTTGCTTTTATCAATTGGAGAGAATTCAATTATTGATGTATTACCCTCAATATTTTGCCATCCTTTTTCAATAAAAAAATGTTTTTTTTCATTGAACAGTTTTTTAAAAATTTCTGAATCAAGAATTTTAACTCCGTTATTATATGTAACCTTGCCATAGTCTTCAATTCTAAATTTTTCACCAATAATATGATGTTCCTGTCCCTTACAGTTAAACAAGAAAAGAAAAATTAATATATAAGTTCCTAGAAATTTATAGATTTCTTTGATCTTCTTTTTGGGGGTTCCATCTTGTTTTTGTACCATCTTGTTTATATTTATAGTTTGCTGCATTATCTTGATCTGAAGTGTTATATGAATTCAATTTAATAAATCTAGCAGGATTTGTTCTTTTCGTCTTACCTGTTCCATATGCATTCATCACTGTTGCAATTTCCAAGTGTAAATGTGGACTTGGTATATCATTAGCAATGCTACCAGAAACACCAGAATATCCTATTAATGTACCAGCTGTTACTTTTCCACTATGAACAAGACGTTTACTAAGATGCATATATATAAAATATACATCATCAGTTTCTTTAATATTTATTCCCATTTCTTCTCCACGTGAAAATTCTAGTTTATAGTTAACTATTTTTTCTTGTTCTAATAAATCTTTAACATTATCAATTTTTATTCTTATTGTTTGTCCAGCAGTATTTCCTGGAGTTGATTCAACAACTTCACCATCTAAACAAGCATATACAGGAGTTCCTTCAAATTCATCTTTTATATATGGTAAAGCAAATAAATCCAAGCCAGAATGGTATTTTGAATAATTTCCTCTTACATCCCCATATGCACCATTAACAGGTTTAATATTTCCATACGAATTATATTTTGTTCTTTTAGGATTATCAACGGGATCATGCCATTTTGAAGAATTTTCTGGTGATGTTTTATTGTGCAATTGGCATTCGCTCACTCTAAAAATTGATGCCATAGAATCTTTAAATTCAATTTTATAAGATTCTTCTTTTTCATCATCGTTTTTGTACCAAGTTCCACCAATAAGATGAGCTATTCTTTTAGTTTTAGACTTTGTTGCACTATTTATGATTCTAATAACTCCTAGACAAGCTTCTTTAGTAACCCCTGCTTCTGCTGGTACATACATATTATGCATATGCCAATCTCCTAATCCTGTTAACAAAGCTTCTGTTAATGTAAAAACTTCAGTGCTTCTGCGACCATCTTTTATATTGAGTACATTACTTTTTAAAACTTCATTTACGTGTTTTTCAATTTTAGTATAATTCTCCTTGCCTGTTATTTGTAACATCCCTCTTCCTCTATATCTCCATCCTTCATTATCATTTTCACTTAAGCTTTGATTATTAGCTGGGGCTTTATTTCCCAAAGTCGCAGCTTTAGGATCTAGACCGTACACAAAGTTAGCAACTTTTATTTGTTGTTCTAAGGTTAAACTTGGAGAACTGGATGTAGGTCTTCCTAACTCTTCTGCCATTTGTATTCCTGTCTTTCTTCCAAAAAGATGTCTAGAAGAAACATTCAAAAATCCAGTGTTTTTAAGCCCCTTAACTGTAAAATCCATCGATTCTCCTTTAAATGCAGGAGTTAGTTTATCTCCACTTTCTTGTTTAGCTTGTGCAAAGAAATGTGCTTTTAATGTACATGTACTAACTTTAAAGGCTTCACAATATTTATTAAATGAATTTATCATTTCTTCTATAATATTTTCATCTGATAAACTTGGGAAAACTCCTTGAATTTCTTCACGTGTTAAAACACTACACCTAGGGCATTTTCCTCCACCAATCTGGAAATAAGCTCCTTCTTTTTTGAGAAATTCTTTATCATGCTGTTTTTCTCCCTGTGCTTTGGCATGAAGGTATAGGAATTCAGGTACTTTCTTCAGAAGTTTAAAAGTTATAGTATTTCCTTCGCTGTAGTTCTTGATTTCTAAAACTTTTTTTATTTCTTCTTCACTGGAAGTTTTGCCGTTTTCTATTTTAGGATTTTTGGCATTTCCTTTTTGGGCGTTTGCAAGAATAACTTTAGCTATGGATGCTTTTTGGGTTTCATTGGTTATGTTTGTTGTACTTCCGAATGTATAGGTGTAGGTTCCGTCTTCTTTTCCTTTACTGATTTTATCTTTCCATTGTTTCAATTCATCTTCAGATTTTGGACGGAGATGGATCGGAATTTTGACTATATTATCTTTTACAGTTCCTGTGAATACTGTTTTTTCAGTTCCAGGCACTGCTTGTCCGGCAGGAGCTTTTTGTTCCATTTGTTCCTCTGTAATTTCAAGAACAGGAAGAAGGGAGTCTGGAATACCTTTAATGAGACCATCTTTTTCTTTGATAGAAATAGTCACCTGTTTTCCTTCCAGCAACATAGTTCTGGCTACCAGATATAATTTATCATCCAATGGAGCGCTGTCTACTTTCTTAAAGTCTGCCCCTAGTTTAAAGGTTTTAAAAGTAACGGTTTTTTCATTGGTTGTATCTTTACCATATGCCTGAGCAGTTAATGAGGCGGCAATTATTTCAAGAGTGGTATATTTTTTCTGAGCTTTCAGGCTGTCTTTAATTTTATTAAGAATAGTCTGAGCTACTTTATTTTTCTCTTCGGCAGTAGAGGTTTTGTTACCACTTTTGCTTCCTCCAAAAGTGTAAGTATGAGTACCATCTTCCTCTCCGGTTTGTTTGGTGTATTCTTTTTTTGCAAAATAAGCGTCCAGAAGTTCTTCTATCTTCACTGGATTGACAGTGGTAGGAGATACTCCACCGGATGGCGGAGGTGTTGCCGGCTGAGTATTATGAGCTTGTCCATGGGCTGATACTGGATCAGGGACTGGAATAGGATTTGGACTGGGAGTTGGTTGTTGTGGTTGCTGTGGTTGTTGAGGTGGAGGAGGAGCCGGCTGTTGGGGCTGGGGTGCAGGTTGTTGCGGTTGTGGTTGCCCTGCTGGAGTACGTAATTCCGTAGGGGTATTGATATTTACATTATTGGTTGCATGTTTTTTATGAGCATAGTATTCTACAGTTACATAGAATTCCATTTGCTGAGGATTGATTTCTCCTTCCATTGCTTTCCTCATAAGTGCCTTAGTCAGCATAAACTCAGCTCTGGCAGTTCCATTAATGACTTTTGCTCTTTTGTTGTCTATAGACTGATTACTATTATTATGCCCAGAATCTGTGGCATCATCTTCCCAAAGAGTAAACATTAGATATTGACCTTCCAGGTTCATACAACTGGCTTCAGCAACTAGTTTTTCTGTAAAACTGAAAACGGTTCCAGGGGTGTCGTCTATATATTTTAATTCTACTTTATTAATTTTAGGAACATCATTAGGTTGTGGTTGTACCTCAAGTGCCATAGGTGCTCTTTCTTCCGGGCTATGAAGATAAGCTTCCACTCTGAAGGTATCTTTGTAAGCATTTGTATTAAAAGTAAAGCTGCTTACACCCACTTTCTTGATGTTAGTAGGAACAAATTTTCCGTTTACCTTTTTAAATAAATGCCAGGTAACGAGTGCTGGATTCCTTTTTTGTATTGGTGTGGCAGGATACCACTCATCAATCTTATAAGTAGCCAGTTCACCTACTTTTGGTTTTGTATTTCCCGATATTTTATAAATTCCTTGTTTTGACATGACCGAAAAGTTTAAGGTTAATAGGCATCCACTTCATCGCCTTCTGTTTCTTTCTGAAATTCTTTGAAATCTATAAAAGGGTTGATGTTATGTTGTTCCTGTGGATCTGCTTTTTTTACATTTTGCTTGTTCATAGCTGCGGTCTGTCCATGCTCCATGATGGTGATTTTACCGCCTGTAGAACACATGAGCTCCGACATTTCAGTGACACAGCTATTGCCCATTACCTTTACTTTTTCATATGTTTTCTGCCATTTTCCTGCGGGAGCATAAGCACACGGAAGGTATCCTCCAGCTGTTGGTTTCAGTTTGCATTTTCCAAAGCTGGGACCTTGAGGATTGAATTGAAGATCCTGTTCAGTGACTGCCAGAAAATCTGCCTGCCCCTCTTCGTTATTCCAATAATGTTTTTGATGAGAAGTTACTTTAAACTGTGGAAATTGGTCACCTTGGTTACATTGAGCTTTCCCTTTCTGTATTACAAAGTGCTTTCCGTCATGTGGTGATGCGGATCCGGACATATTTTGCGTTTTTTATTGGTGTTGCTCCAAAGATACTAATTTATTTTAATTGCTTTTCCATTATAAAAACTTCATTTTCTGTTACATCACCAATCAGTAGTTCGAAATTTCCCGTAACTTTTTGAATCATTAAATTGGTCCTGTCAAAAATATATTCAGCTTCGTGACGACAGGCAATCGGATTGTTTCTAACCAATGATTCTTCGTAATAATCATGGTTTTTATCATAAAGCTGATTAAGATCCCGATAATCACAGCTAGTTCCGGTTTGTACAATTTTTAAAACATCATCATTACTGTTCTGGTCTTTCGGGAAAATACGGTTATAGAGTTCAAAACGAATAGGAGAGGCGTTGGATAGCCATGGAAGAAATTCCTGATAGGCTTCAGAATCTGTCCAGTCTTTATATTTTGCTCTGTAGAAAGACCCGAAAAGAAACTGAACCGGTAATGTATGTTGAATGCTATTTGTAATATGATCATTATTTTCAATTTTTGCTTTTACCTGATCGACATAGGCTGCTGAAAGGTCATCTGTAAAGTATTTTTTCAAAGCTTCCAATTCATTTTTGATCACTGATTCCGGATGAAAGAATTTTACATCTGCCAGTTTTCCTGTTGTATTTACTTTTATTTCTACGGGAAAGAGTAGGGCAGCACAGGCTTTAGCAAGGCTGGCAACTTTAGAATCTGATTCTATTCCGTCTTTTCTGGACCCAAAAATCTGTAATGAAAGAAAATGATCATCTTTTTCAGCTCTCAGATATTTCAACTCTGTCTGATACTGATAGCTGGATAGTATTTCACCATCCTGTAGTTTTTGATGTCTGATATTATAGATACCAGACAATAAAGGAATAGGAAATGTGATTTTTCCTTGTGGGGGATGGAAGTACAGACTGTCTCCGTTTTCATTGATCTCTTTATTCAATTTACTGATCTCTTTACCAAAAGGAATCAAAAGGAGCGTCCCGGATTTTAGTTTTATAGGTTCTACAAGTCTGTCGTATACAGCACAGTGCTTGTTGTGGAACTTTCTGAGGTAGTCAGGGTTCTCTACTTTAAGATCCGAAGCAATCTTTTCCAACGTATCGCCCGGAAGAGTCATATAAGTAATCATGTGATTTGGTTATTAATGATTATTGTTTAAAATACTGAGAAAGTTTCCCGTACGTAATTTATAAAAATCCCACAGAAAAACCTTCCAAATCATGTGAAAGGTTTATTAATAAAGCGATTATCCCTGAAATCAGGGAGTAATTTCATACTTTGGATATACTTAGTTCAAACACAAAAAAACCTTCCAGAATTCTGAAAGGTTTTTAATATTGTGTGGATAACTTTTTACAGTCCGAACATTCTTGCAAACAGATCCGGGAAGATTCCCAGGATAATGATCAGTACGATCACCACTACTGCAATGATGTTGTAAGTAAGGGTTACTTTTTCAGATGATTTGAATGTTGATTCTTTAAAGAAGAACATTGCAATGATCAGTCTCAAATAGTAAGCAATAGATAAAGCTGAACCTAATACTGCTACCAATACAAGGAAAGCTGCTCCGTTCATTGCCTGGGAGAATAAAGCAAATTTACCCATGAAACCAGCTGTTAATGGAACTCCTGCCATTGAAAGCATAGAGATTGCCGCCGCTGTTGCCAATAAAGGTTCTGTTTTTGCCAATCCTTTGAAGGCTCCGAAAGAAGTTTCTCTTTTTAATTTCTCTACCCAGATCAGACACATGAAAACTCCTACTGTAGATAAAGAATAAGCGAATAAATAAAACGCTAAGTTATAAGTAGAAAGGCTTGTCATTCCGAAGAATACCAATCCAATGTATCCAGCGTGAGATACTGAAGAGTAAGCAAGCATTCTTTTTGCATTTGTCTGAGCAAGACCCATAACGTTTGCCAATAATAAAGTAATGATTAAGAATACTCCAAGAACATTGATCCACTCGTGAGTAACTCCGGCAAATCCGATTGTCATTAATCTGAACAATGCAAAGAAACCTGAAATTTTTACAACACTTGCCATGAAAGCCGTGATCAATGAAGGTGAACCTGCATATACATCAGGGCTCCACATGTGGAAAGGCGCTAATGCAACTTTGAAAGCCAATGCACAAAGGATTAATAATACTCCTAGGATGAACATTACATTCCCTGTATTTGCTACTCCAAAGTCATGGATTCTATATAAATCGAAGGTTCCTGCACTTCCATAGATGAACGCGATCCCGAAAAGTAAAAAACCTGTCGCGAATGCACCCATTAAGAAATATTTGATTGAAGCTTCGTTTGATCTTAGATCAGTTTTGTTGGCACCAGCCATTACATATAAAGGAATAGAAAGGATCTCAACACCTAAGAACATTGTTACCAAGTTCTGGTATCCGAAAAGAACAATTCCTCCTACTAATGCAAATAGCATCAATGCATATAATTCTGACTGGTGGCTTCTGTGATTGCTGAATGCAAAACCTCCCAGGAAGAACAACAATAAGGTTGTTACAATGGCTAATTTGGTGAATAATGCAGTATTAGCACTATATTCATACATATGCTTGTATTGATCGAAGAACGAACATTCAGGCATAAAGCTTACATACAATGCGATGATTAAACCCAAAATCCCAATGTATCTTGCGAATTTTCCTTGTTCAAAAACTCCTGAAAATAACGCAATAACTGCCGTTAGGAAAACAATAATTAAAACACTCATAATATAGATTTGAGATGTGAGATTTTAATTGAAAATATAAAGTTGAAAATTGAAAGTTTGAATAATATCCGAAAGCCGGATCTTAAAGTCTTTGTTCTTTTCTCTTTATTCTTTGTCTCTTTTAATCTCTTATTTTTTTAATTTTTAAATCTTTTAATTTTTTAGTTAGCCATCGCTGTGTAGATAAACTTCACTGAACTACCTATCATATCGATTACCGGTTGTGGAAAAATACCAAGTAAGATCACAAAAACCGCTAAACTTGCCAATACAGAAAATTCTACACCTGATAAATCTTTTGCTGTACTTAATACTTCTGCATTTCCTTCTCCGAACATTGCTTTTCCGTAGAATCTCAATAAGTAAACAGCTGCAAGAATAATCGTAAGACCAGCAATTACTGCTGCTGTTCCGTTGAAGTCATATACTGCTTTCAACAAGATAAATTCTCCGATGAATCCATTCGTCAATGGAACTCCCATTGAACCTAATATAATAATCAGGAACAACACGGCAAACTTAGGCGCTACTTTAGCTAAACCACCCATTTGTCTGATGTCTCTTGATTTAAATCTCTTGTATAAAATATCACAACAGTAGAATAATCCTACTACGTTGATACCGTGAGCGAAAGTCTGTACCAAAGCTCCTTCAGCACCTTCTACATTGAAAGTCCCTCTTAAAGTAACTACTGCAGAAGCGAAGATACCCGCTACCATCAATCCTACGTGAGAGAAAGATGAATAAGCTATGATTCTCTTCATATCAGACTGGATGATCGCGATCAATGCTCCGTGAACAATTCCCACAATAGCAAGGATAATTACAATTTGTCCTGAAATTCCAGCAATCGGAAGTGGTGTGATTGGAAGTAAATAACGCATTACACCGTATACCGCCATTTTAAGCATGATACCAGATAACAACATCGATCCTTGAGTAGGAGAGTAGGTATAGGTATCAGGCTGCCAGGTATGGAAAGGAAATACTGGTAATTTCACTGCAAAAGCAAAGAAAATGAACCAGAATACCACAGTCTGTTGTACTTCATTCAGTTGTGCATTGTAAAGATCTGTTAAAGCGAATGATGCAGAGTGGTTGTACACATAGATCAATCCGGCTAACATAAATAAAGATCCTACGAATGTATATACGAAGAATTTCGTAGTGAATTCAAACCTTTTATTCTCTTGTCCCCAAAGTCCGGCAATAAACCAAATTGGAATCAAAGTTACTTCCCAGAAAATGTAGAACAATAATCCGTCTAAAGAAGTAAATACTCCTACAAGACCGAATTGCATCAACAGAATCAGTCCGTAGAATGTATTTCTGTAGTTTACACTTTCGTTGAAGGAAGATAAAATGATGATTGGCGCTAAAATGTTAGTCAGCAATAAAAGAAGCATGCTCATTCCATCGATACCGAAGTGAAGAGAGCTCTTCATGAATTGTGACCAAGGATAATTAATCTCGTGCTGTAATACGCTGTCTACAGTCGGAGCAAAATCGAAATCTGCCAGAATGTAGAAGGTAATAAGCATTTGAATCAATGCAATTCCCAGTGCCAAATATTTGCTGGAATTACTCTTCCATGCAAAAACTAATCCCGAACCTACTAGAGGTAATAGTAATAATGTTAATAATAAACAAGACATTATTATTGTAATAAAAAGTTAACAATTAATATAATTCCCACAGCTAAAGACATGATAAGAATATACGTCTCTACATTTCCGTTCTGTACACGCTTCATAGCTTTTCCGCTGTCTTCAGCACCATCACCTACAAAGTTTACAAAACGGTCTAAGATACCCTTATCAAACATTTTTCCTCCGCGTCCTAATCCTTCAACAGTTTTTACAATCAATGCGTTGTAAAGTTCGTCAACGTACAATTTCTTAGCAGAAAGCTTTTCCCATCCGGTATAGTTTTCTTCTGCAATAGCCATCTTCTTCTTACTTACATAAGTATTTCTAACGATGAACCATACAGAGAAAAACATAATCACTGTAGCTGCTAATAAGATCATTTCAGTATTGAAAGGTACTCCTGAAAGAGTAGCTTCCATCTGGCTGTAGCTTTGTTCTGTAAGAACAGGCTTTAACCATTCCATCAGTTTAGCATAGTGCCCGTGACCGATGAAGTGTGGTAAGTTAATAAAACCTCCAACTACAGAAAGGATTGCCAATACGATCAATGGTAATGTCATATTAGATGGGCTTTCATGTAAGTGGTGTTTTTGTTCTTCAGTACCTCTGAACTCTCCGTGGAAAGTCAGGTAGTATAATCTGAACATATATGTTGCAGTCATTGCCGCTAAAACAAATAAGATTACCCAATAGATTGGATTTTTAGCGAAAGCTGCTACTAAAATTTCGTCTTTAGAGATCATCCCCGATAAAAGAGGGAAACCTGAGATTGCTAATGTCCCTATAAGGAATGTTGCGTGCGTAAGAGGAATATATTTTTTAAGACCTCCCATGAAACGCATATCCTGTTCGTTGCTCATAGCGTGGATTACAGAACCTGCACCTAAGAATAATAATGCTTTGAAGAAAGCGTGTGTCATTACGTGGAACATTGCTGTTGTATAAGCTCCCAATCCTAAAGCGATGAACATAAATCCAAGCTGTGAAACTGTAGAGTATGCCAATACTTTTTTGATATCGTTCTGACGTAATGCGTAGAATCCTGCTAAAGCTGCGGTTAAGAATCCGATGAATAAAATTCCTCCCTGTACAGTTGGAGCTAAAGTAAATAAGAAGTTAGATCTTACTACTAAATAGATACCAGCTGTTACCATCGTTGCCGCGTGAATTAACGCAGAAACAGGAGTTGGTCCCGCCATTGCATCCGGTAACCAAGTATATAATGGAACCTGAGCAGATTTACCGGTAGCACCGATGAACAAACTCGCTGTGATAAAGATGATCACTGTTCCGTCTAATTCAAATTTTGAAGCGTTTTCAGCTACTGAAAGGTAATCTACAGCGTTAGTTTGAGAAGCGATCATAAAGATACCGATCAATAACGCAAGGTCACCAATTCTGTTCATGATGAAAGCTTTTCTTGCTGCTTTACCGTATTCTTCGTTGGTATACCAGAATCCGATCAACAGGTAAGAACAAAGACCTACACCTTCCCATCCGATGAATAGGATAAGGTAGTTGCTTCCCATCACTAAAAGTAACATCGAGAAGATGAAAAGATTCAGGTAAGTAAAGAACTTATAGAATCCTTTGTCATGACTCATATATCCGATAGAGTATAAGTGGATCAGTGAACCGATACCCGTGATGATCATTACCATCATTAAAGAAAGCTGATCAATTTGAAATCCAAAATTAATTTGAATACCATTTACTCTAAACCATTCAAAAGCTTTTACGATTACAGGCTGGCTTTCAGAATTGAAATTCATGAAAAGACTTACAGCGATACAGAAAGATCCGAAAACCATTGCCGTAGCTAAAGAACCTACCAATATTTTTGGAAGATTTTTCCCGAATAAACCGTTAATAAGAAACCCTAAAAGTGGTAAAAGTACTATTGCATATACTAAATTCTCCATTCTTATCCTCTTAATTTATTAAATATACTCACATCTACAGAACGGGTGTTTCTATATAGCATAGCAATAATTGCCAATCCTACTGCTACTTCAGCAGCAGCTACCACCATAATGAAGAAAACTAAAAGTTGTCCGTCGCCGTTGCCTTTATACGCTGAAAAAGCTGCCAATAAAAGGTTTACAGAATTCAGCATAAGCTCTACACAGCCCAGAATCACAATAGCATTTTTTCTAAGCAATACTCCCATCACTCCTAAGCAGAATAATACTGAACAAAGGATAATGAAGTAATCCAAAGGGATGCTTTGTATAAATGTATTTACTTCTCCCATAATTTTATAAATCTTTTTTACCGATTAATACCGCGCCCACAATACCTGCCAAAATTAGGATGGAAGCAAGCTCAAACGGCAAAACATATTCATTAAACAAAAGTCTACCAAGGTTTTTAGTAAGACCTACACCTCTGTCTACATTTTCCACTACAATATGGTTGTCTTTCACACCTCTGAATACTCCTAATACACCTATTAAAAGAAGCCCTGCAGTAAATACTCCAACAAATTTTAAAGTATTTCCCTTCTTACTTTCGTCTTCTTTATTAAGGTTAAGCATCATAAGGATGTAAAGGAAAAGTACCATGATGGCACCTGCGTAAACTATAATCTGGATAATTGCAAGGAACTGAGCATTCAAAAGAATATACATTCCGGCAATTGAAAACATCGTAACAATTAATGACAAAATAGCATAAAGAGGATTTTTTGCAAATACAAAGTATACTGCACTTGACACTGCTAAAAACGCCACCAAGAAAAATAAAAACTGATCCATTATTTTACCGCATTTTTTTGTTTCTCGGATTGTCTTGTTGTGATGTCAATCCTTTCATTTATTTTTTCAACTAATTTATCTTTTCCATAGATGAAAGAGCCTCTGTTGGTTTCTACGTCTACCAATCTGTCTGTAAGATAGATGGCAGATTTAGGACAAGCTTCTTCACACATTCCGCAGAAAATACATCTTAGCATATTGATTTCATATACTGAAGCATATTTTTCTTCTCTGTAAAGTCCTCTTTCCTCTTTAGTTCTTTCAGCAGCAGTCATCGTAATGGCTTCTGCAGGACAAGCTACCGCACAAAGTCCGCAAGCTGTACATCTTTCTCTGCCTTCTTCGTCTCTTTTCAAAACGTGCTGACCTCTCCAGATGGTAGTTCTTGGTTTCTGTACTTCCGGATACGAATATACTGCGGGAGCACCTTTTATCACGGTTCTTACAGCATGCTTAAATGTAATCCCCATCCCGGTAAAGATCGCAGGAAGATAGATTTTTTCAGCAAGGGTCATTTCTTTATTGGAAACAACTTTTGATCTGTTTGTAAGTTTCATTTATTTAATTTTTTTAGGCTGAACTTGTATCCAGCATTAAAAATATATTCTTATCTCTTAGTTTGCAAATGCTAAAATTACAGCTCCTGTAATTAATAGGTTTACCAATGCCATCGGAATTAATGTTTTCCATCCTAAGTGCATTAACTGGTCATATCTGAATCTTGGAAGCGTCCATCTGATCCACATGAAGATCAGAATTCCGATTACAGTTTTCGTTAAGAATGCTACGATACTTAAGATTCCTGCAACGTTTTCTCCCCAGTTTTGTGTTACCCATTCAATACCAGGATAGTTATAACCTCCGAAGAAAAGTACTACCATGAAAGCATTAGAAATAAACATGTTCACGTATTCCCCAAACATATATAAACCTAATTTCATGGAAGAGTATTCTGTAGAGTATCCTGTTACCAATTCAGATTCACATTCAGGTAAATCGAACGGGTGTCTGTTGGTTTCAGCTAAAGCTGCTACAAAGAATACAAGGAAAGCGATCGGCTGATAGAAAATATTCCAGTTCATTCCTGAAACCCAAGGAATAATTCCCCATAATTTCCCATGAGTCTGACTTTCAGTGATTTCTTTCAAATCTAAACTTCCAGCCATCATAATAATAGAAAGAAGTGCTAATCCCATTGCCAATTCGTAAGAAATCATCTGAGAAGAAGCACGGATAGCACCTAATAGTGAATATTTGTTGTTCGAAGCCCAACCTCCGATCATAATTCCGTAAACCCCGATGGAAGCCATTCCGATGATGAAAAGTACACCAACGTCAATGTTAGCAACCTGAAGATCAAAAGAAGTACCTGCAATATTTAAACTTTTACCCCAAGGAATAACTGCTCCTGTGATCAATGAAATAAACATTACTAAAGCCGGTCCCAATACGAAAAGGAATCTTTCAGCATTGGCAGGCGTAAAGTCTTCCTTAAAGAAGAATTTTCCACCGTCAGCAAGAGGTTGCAGTAATCCGAAAGGTCCAGCTCTGTTAGGACCAATTCTATCCTGCATGATAGAGGCTACTTTTCTTTCTGCCCAGGTAGAGTAGGCTGCGATCGTTAACGATAGCAGGAAAAGTGCTAGTACAAGTATAAGTTTAAATGTAAGTAAATCCATTTTATTTAGATATTTAGATGTCAGATGCTAGATATCAGATGGTCTGAAGTCTGGAGTCTGAAATCTGATGTCTTTTAATTAAAATTATTTTTCGTCTTTTTCACTGATTTCCTTAGCCATTGGATTGTCTAAAACTCTTAGCTCATCCTTAGGTTTTTCGTAATGGTTCAATGAAATTACAGAATGTCTGTCGATGTGTCTAGGACCTTCGATGTTCCAGTCTGATAATGATTTTCTTTCGAAACGGCATGTATCACAGATGAATTCTTCAACTTCACCCCACTGGTCTTTTCTGGCAGTAACTCTTACGACTTCATCACCTTTCATCCAAACTACAGCTTTTCCAGAACACTTGTCACATTTACAAGAAGCATTCATTGGCTTTGTAAACCAAACTCTGCTTGTAAAACGAGCTGTTCTGTCTGTTAATGCTCCTACCGGACAAACATCAATAATGTTTCCGATGAAGTCATTGTCTAAAGCTTTATTTAAGTAAGTAGAAATTTCAGCATGATCTCCTCTGAAAAGAATACCGTGTTCTCTTGTTTCTGTAAGCTGATTAGCAGTTAATACACATCTTGCACAAAGAATACAACGGTTCATGTTCAGCTTGATGTTTGGTCCAAGATCGTCAGCTTCGTAAGTATTTCTTTCGAATTCTGTTCTTGTCTCAAGATTTCCATGCTCATATCCAAGATCCTGAAGGTGGCATTCACCAGCCTGATCACAAACAGGACAGTCTAGCGGGTGATTTACCAATAAGAATTCGGTAACCGCTTTTCTTCCTTCCTGAGCTTTCTCAGAAGTAAGGTTTTTTACTTCCATACCGTCCATTACATTAGTTCTGCAGCTTGCTACCAACTTCGGCATAGGACGTGGGTCTGCTTCAGATCCTTTGGAAACTTCTACAAGACAAGTTCTACATCTTCCTCCACTGGTCTCCAGTTTGCTGTAGTAACACATAGCAGGAGGTACAGATTTACCACCGATTTGTCTCGCAGCTTCCAGAATAGAAGTACCAGGCAAAACTTCAGTAGTCTGTCCGTCTATAGTTATTTTGAATTTTTTAACTTCTTCGCTCATATGATATGCTTTAAGCTTTATGCGTTAAGCAATAGGCTTTGTTATTTATATTTTTTCGTATTAAATGTATATCCAATTCCTGCTAGAACTTGTCCAAAAACAAAGTCTTGACGTGCTTTATCAGGTTTGTTATTCAATGTAGTCTTAATATCCCACATATTGATATAACCGGCTTTTCCTTCTACTCTTAGCATCCAGTTTTTCCAGAAAACTAAGTTAATGCTGGATCTGATATCGGTTCCCATACCTGCCACGTGAAAACGGTCACTTCTTTCGTTACCAAAAAGTTTTACATTACTTTTCGGGAACATGAATCCGATACCGGCTCCATAAGACCATACTAAATCTATATTTTTCTTATGAATAAGATTTTGGTATTTCTCAAGACCTAAGTTTTCATAATTAAGTCCGTCAGTATGTTCAAAAGTAAGGAACTTCTCATCTGCAAGGTTTACCTGTCCGTTTTGTACCATTGCCGCATATTCAGGATCTGAAATATGTCCTTTAAAGTTAACGGTTTGATTTTGATCCATCACATATTTCATGTGATCAATTCCTAAAACAAGAGCCAAATTATCTTTAATAAAATATCCTATTCTGAAATTATACTGCGTTACAGTAAACCAGCTTGGATCAAAATAGACAATTCCAAATTTTGTAGGTCTGTCCTGTGCGGTTACGTTATTCAATTGAAAATCGTACCCGTTTCCTGTAAAATGGATGTCAGAATTGCTATAAGCCGCTCTGTTCCAACCATAAAAAACGAAAACCTGACCTTTTTTGCTTAATGGTAAAGGTTTTTCCTTTTTTTCAGCTTTAGTCTTTTGTTGTTCGCTTTTTGCATATGCTAAATCCTCTTCAACTGATCTGTCATATTTTGTACTATCACTTTTTGTGTTCTGTGCAAATACAAAGTTTGACATCATTAAGCCAACTACCAATAATTTTTTCATTCTAAGCATTTTTTTCAACAGCAGGGATAGGATCTGCATAATGTGCTAATCCATAGTTTTGAGTCTGAGATAACTCAGGGTTTTTCACGTGCCACTCAAATTCATCTCTGAAGTGACGGATCGCCGCTGCAACTGGCCAAGCCGCTGCATCACCCAATGGACAGATGGTATTTCCTTCGATTTTTCTCTGGATATCCCAAAGTAGATCGATATCTTCCATCTTTCCTTCTCCTTTTTCAATTTTCTTTAAGATCTTGTACATCCATCCTGTACCTTCACGGCAAGGTGTACATTGTCCACAGCTCTCGTGATTATAGAATCTCGCTAAAGTCATTGTGTGATCTACAATACACTGGTCTTCATCCAATACGATGAAACCTCCTGAACCCATCATTGTTCCGGTAGCAAAACCACCGTCAGCTAATGATTCGTAGTTCATATATCTTGGCTCTCCGTTCACAGTTCTCAACAATAAGTTTGCTGGAACGATCGGAACAGAACTTCCTCCAGGAATACAAGCCTTTAATTTTTTTCCGTCTTTAATACCACCACAATACTCATCAGAATAGATGAACTCTTCTACAGTGATCGTCATATCGATTTCGTATACACCTGGTTTATTGATGTTTCCACAAGCAGAAATTAATTTCGTACCTGTAGATCTTCCCACACCAATTTTTGCATACTCAGCACCTGTAATATCAATGATTGGAACAATTGCTGCGATAGACTCAACGTTGTTTACCACCGTTGGTCTTTCCCAAAGTCCTTTTACAGCTGGGAATGGCGGTTTTAATCTTGGATTACCTCTTTTTCCTTCAAGGGATTCTAGCAATGCAGTTTCTTCACCACAGATATATGCTCCACCACCTCTCTGTACATAGATTTCAAGATCGAAACCTGTTCCTAAAATATTTTTACCTAAAAATCCTGCTGCTTTAGCTTCTTCAATCGCTTCTTCAAGGATATCCGGAATCCATGAATATTCTCCACGGATGTAGATATAAGAAGTGTTGGAACCTAAACAGTAAGATGAAATTAGCATTCCTTCGATCAATAGGTGAGGAAGGAACTCCATCAGATATCTGTCTTTGAATGTTCCAGGCTCAGATTCATCCGCATTTACTACAAGGTGTCTTGGAACGCCTTCTGGTTTTGCCAAAAAGCTCCATTTCATACCTGTAGGGAAACCAGCTCCACCACGACCTCTTAATCCTGAAGCTTTTACTTCTTCAAGAATTTCGTCAGGAGTCATCTTCAAGGCTTTTTCAGCTGCTGTATAACCTCCCTGTTTACGGTAAGTTTCAAAGTAGCGGATGCCTTCTATATGTGCGTCTTTAAGTAAAAGTTTTTTACTCATTGTTATTTGCTTCTTGCAATAGGCTTTTGGCTTCTTGCATTAATTAGTATTAAACGTTAAGTGAATAATTTAAAATCTAAAATTTAGAATTTAAAATTTCTATTAGTCTAAAGCAAGTTGTCCTTGTCTGCAAAGCTCAAGGATTTCGTCTACTTTTTCTATCGTTAAATTTTCATGAAAGAATTTACCTAACTGTAACATTGGTGCATAACCACATGCTCCAAGACATTCAGCAGGCTTTAATGTGAACATACCGTCTTCAGTAGTTTCACCATCCTTAATGTTCAGTTTCGTTCTGATATGATCAAGAATTTTTTCGCTTCCACAAACCATACAAGGTCCTGTTCTGCAAACTTCCAAAACATATTTACCGACAGGCTTCATATTAAACATGGTATAGAAAGTTGCCACTTCATATACTTCAATCGGTTGGATACTTAATAGTCCGGCAACATAATCCATCACAGGAACGTCTAACCATCCTCCGAATTCTTTCTGTGCCAAGTGAAGTACAGGAAGAAGAGCAGATTTTTGTCTTCCTTCAGGATATCTTGCGATAATTTTATGCACCTGTGCTAAACTTTCCGGTTTAAAAGCTATTGTTTCGCTCATTTTTTTATATAGATTAAAGAACAAAGAACCAAGAGAAAAGACTTTTTGATTCGTGATCTAAATTCATTTTTATTTAATTTGAAGAAAGGCTTTATTCTTTCTTCTTTTATCTTTTTTGTCTGTTTTATTATGCGTCTAATTCTCCCGCAATAATATTCATACTACACATCGTTACAATGGCATCTGAAATTACAGAACCTGTAATCATTTCAGGATATGCCTGATAGTAGATGAAACATGGTCTTCTGAAGTGAAGTCTGTAAGGGCTTCTTCCTCCGTCACTCACAAGATAGAAACCTAATTCTCCGTTTCCACCTTCTACTGCATGGTAAACTTCTCCTTTCGGTACATCAGTTTCTCCCATTACAATTTTGAAGTGGTAGATCAAAGCTTCCATTTTCTGATATACATCTGCTTTTTCAGGAAGATAGAAATCAGGAACATCCGCGTGGAACGGACCTTCAGGAAGGTTTTCGTATGCTTGTTTGATAATTTTAAGTGATTCCCAGATTTCTTGTTGACGAACCATGAAACGGTCGTAAGTATCTCCTGAAGTTCCTACAGGAATAATGAAGTCGAAATCTTCGTATGAGGAATAAGGCTGTGCAACTCTCACATCGTAATCTACACCTGCTGCACGTAAGTTTGGACCAGTGAAACCGTAGCTTAACGCTCTTTCGGCAGAAATAGCTCCTGTACCGATGGTTCTGTCCATGAAAATTCTGTTTCTTTCTAACAAAGTACCGAATTCTTTAAATCTTGCAGGGAATGTTTTTAAGAAGTCTTGTAATAACTCGTGGAATTTAGGGGTGAAATCTCTTTCAAATCCTCCGATTCTTCCCATGTTCGTAGTCATCCTTGCTCCACAAATCTGCTCATACATATCATAAATACGTTCTCTTTCGATGAACATATAGGTAAGTCCTGTAATAGCTCCTGAGTCCATCCCGGTTACCCCGTTACAGATCAGGTGATCACCAATTCTCGCTAGCTCCATTAAGATAACACGCATATAATCTACACGTTTTGGAACTTTAACGCCAATCAGCTTCTCAACTGTCATATGCCAACCTAAGTTGTTGATTGGTGCAGAACAGTAATTCATACGGTCAGTAAGGGTAGTGATCTGAGAATAGTTTCTTCTTTCAGAAATTTTCTCAAATGCTCTGTGGATATATCCTACTGTTTGCTCAGCATGAAGGATTCTTTCTCCATCCATCGTTAAGATATTCTGGAAAATCCCGTGAGTAGCAGGGTGGGTAGGTCCTAGATTCAGGGTGTATAATTGCCCGTCAATCTGTTCCTTACTTTCGTACTGGTTTAGTATATTAGATAATGAGTTATCTTTCATAATTTAAATGCTTTAGGCTATAGGCTATAGGCTTTAAGCTTACTGCTTGTTGCATATTGCTTATTGCATTATTTTATCTTCCGAACATATTATCATCCTTGTCGGTTCTTGTACCATCTTCAAGGCGATATTCTTTCAACATTGGGTGGTATCCAAGATCTTCCATATTCAGAATAGGTCTAAGATCCGGGTGTCCTTTAAATTTAATCCCATAGAAATCATACGTTTCTCTTTCCATCCAGTTAGCTCCGGCATATAGCTCAACAAGCGAGTCTACTTCAATATTTTCTCTGGACATAAAGATCTTCAGACGTAATCTGAAGTTGGCCATCATATTATGTAAATGGTATACAACACCAATTTCCTTTTCCGGGAATTCAGGGTAATGAATACCACAGATATCTGTAAGGAAGTTAAATTCCAAAGATGAATCTTTAAGATAGTGGATTATCTTCTTAATATCTTCTTTCTTTACCTCAATGGTAAGCATTCCATAGGGTTCAGAATTTGAAAAAACAGATTCCGGAAATTCTCTTGTGATTGCTTCTAGTACAAATTCGTTTGTCATTTCCGTTTAGTTGCTTATGTTGTAAGAATCTAATAATTTCTGGTATTCAGGCATATCTCTTCTTCTGATGCTTTCGCTTTCTGCAAGAGCCTGTACCTGCATTACTCCTTCAATGATCTGTTCAGGTCTTGGAGGACATCCCGGAACATATACGTCTACCGGAATAATTTTATCAATTCCCTGAAGCACAGAATATGTATCAAAAATACCACCGCTGGAAGCACAAGCACCTACTGCTACTACCCATTTCGGCTCAGCCATCTGAGTGTATACTTCTTTTAGAACTGGTCCTAATTTTTTTGATATAGTTCCGCAAACCATCAGCATATCTGCTTGTCTTGGAGAGAAAGAGTTTCTTTCCATACCAAATCTTGAAGCATCATACGTCGGGTTCAGGGTAGCCATAAACTCGATACCACAACAAGAGGTAGCAAAAGGTAACGGCCAAAGCGAAAATTTTCTTGCCATCCCGATTACACTGCTCAGTTTTGTTGCGAAAAACCCTTCTCCTTCATAGCCTTCGGGAGCAGGTGCATCTGTTCTTATTACTGGTTTTTTATCTGACATTTTTAGTAAATATTTAAAGATTAAAATATTTAAAGATTAAAAAATAAGACCTTCACAATCTTTAAATTACTTAAATAAATTCAATCTTTTAATGTTAAAATTTATTTATCCCAATCTAACGCGCCACGTTTCCAGACATAGAAAAACGCTACGAAGAAGATCGCAACGAATGTAAGTACAGCAAGGAAGCCTTCCATGCCGAATTCTCTGAAGTTTACCGCGTATGGATAAAAGAATACGATTTCAATATCGAATAGTACGAACAATACCGCAGTCAGGAAGTACTTGATAGAAAACGGTGTTCTTGCATTTCCTTCTACAGGAACCCCACATTCCCAGCTCTGGTTTTTAACAGAATTTCCTTTTTTCTGTTGTGGACCTAAGAAATGTGCACCAAGCAATGAAACAGCGACAAATCCTACTGCTACACCTGCCTGGATAAGTATTGGAATATAACTTTCAGGTAAATTCATTTTTGCATTATTATCTCAATTTGCAAATTTAGCGAATAAACAAGAAAGCATGAAATTTATCAGCTTAAAAGTCGGATGAAAATGAGTGAAATCAGTAATTTAGAATCAATAAAAATTAGTATTAGGTGATTATTTTTTTTGTATACTTTTTACCTTTTTTGTATTCATCATTAATGCTTATCTACCATTTCCTGTATTTGGAAATATTTAAGACTTATGAATTATATTGATCTGAAAAAACTTTAATAATTCTTCCGTTAGTAGTAAAGAGCTTTATTAATAAGAGTTTTTTCGACTGATATTTGTATTGAAATGATTCGTATTATGTTTTTGAATGGGATTAATTATGATTTAAAATCAATATTTTATTTCGAATAAAAGTGATGAAAATTGAGATTTATTTCTTCATTTTTTTGAGAAGAGAATAAGCCATGAATGCTATATAGCCAAAAAGAATACTTCCAAATCCAATATTGATTGCTGTATTTGTTTTGTCATCCAATACCTGGAAAAAGAAGTTATAAACAATGTAAGCAGCAATCAGAACGGCGAATATGATGAGTTGTGGTTTCATGAGGTAAGTGTGTTTGAGGTTGGAACGTTTTTAGAGTGAAAATGAGTGAGGTTGTGATTATTCACGGGTATCATTTATCTCAAGTGAGTATGTTCTTCTTCTTTTATGATTCACAGGGTTGTAGTCCTGCCATAAAAGCTGTACACTTTTGTTCTCTTCAAGTTCAGGGTTGGTTTCAGCAAAATTAATTCCCATACTTGTAAATCGGACAAAGATTTCCTTGAAGATAATAGCGGTTACCCCACGTCTTTGATACTCCGGGTGAATTCCGATAAGATAAAAATTAGCACGGTCATTTTTCTTGGCAGCTTGTAAAAAATGCCACCATCCAAACGGGAATAGTTTGCCTTTTGACTTCTGTAAAGCCTTTGAGTAGGAAGGCATGGTAATGGCAAATGAAACCAATTGTTGGTTTTCGTCTACCACACATATTACATAGTTTTTATCAATAAGAGGGAAGTATTTTTCTTTATAGGTTTTGATCTGTTCGTCCGAAATTGGGGTGTAGGTGGAAAGATGTTTATAGGTTTCATCCAATAGTTTAAACATAGGTTCTACATAAGGAAGAATTTCTTCTTTCGATTTGAATTTAAGAACGCTAAGTTTATATTTTTGAGCAATCAATCCACTGAATTTTTCTACTTTTTCAGGGAGTACTTTCGGGAAATTCATTTCATATTCTACCCATTCTTTTTCTTTTATTAATCCAAGGCTTTCAAGATGTTCCGGATAATAGGCATGATTATAAATTCCAATCATAGTAGCCAGCTTATCAAATCCCATTGTCAGCATACCTGCTTTGTCAAGATTGGTGAAACCCATAGGACCTTCAATCTTGTCAATATTATGTTCTTTGGCGTAATCAATTGCAGTTTGGATTAAAGCTTTGGAGACTTCTTGGTCATTAATGAAGTCTATCCACCCAAATCGTACTTTTTTGATGCCTAATTCTTTTTCTTCTTTATGGTTAATAATTACAGCAATTCTTCCTACCATTTTGTTGTCTTTTATGGCTAGGAATTGTTTGGATTCGGAATATTGTAACGCAGGATTTTCTTTTGCATCCCAGATCTTCATTTCGTCTTTAATAAAGGATGGAACGTAGTATGGGTTATTTTTATATAAATCCATTGGAAATCTTACGAATTGCTTGAGATGATCTGCTGTTTTTACTTCAATAATTGAAACCTTAGACATAACTTTTGATGGTAATTTAGGGACAAATATAAATAATAAAATCGTATACTTTGGCACAGTTTTTATATCATTATGCTTAAAAAATGAACACAAAATCTATATAAAATGGCGGGTTATTATATCATTATTGGTATTTCAATGCTGGTGAGCTGGTGGGTTTCGTCCAGGTTGAAATCAAAATTTGAATATTATTCCAATGTTCATCTTCGAAACGGACTTTCGGGGAAAGAAGTAGCGGAAAAAATGTTGAGAGATAACGGGATTAATGATGTTCAGGTAATATCAGTTCCCGGACAGCTGACGGACCACTATAATCCGGTAGATAAAACAGTAAACCTTTCAGAAGGAGTATATATGCAGAGAAATGCAGCAGCGGCAGCAGTTGCAGCTCATGAATGCGGACATGCCGTACAACATGCAGTAGGATATTCAATGTTGAATTTACGCTCAAAACTTGTTCCTATTGTTAATATAAGTTCCAATTTAATGCAGTTTGTTCTTATAGCAGGTATCGCCGTTATGGCGGCTTCAAGGTCGATAGAGAATCCAAATGGAAATACAACGGTTCTTGCAATCGGTGTAGCAATGTTTGCCATGACAACATTATTTGCCTTTGTAACGCTTCCTGTGGAATATGACGCAAGTAACAGAGCAATGAAATGGCTTAAAGATACAGGAACTGTAACTACTGAAGAATTTGTTGGAGTACAGGACAGCTTAAAATGGGCAGCGCGTACTTATGTTGTTGCAGCATTAGGATCTTTGGCTCAACTTCTTTATTGGGGATCATTACTCCTTGGTGGAAGAAGGGATTAATCTTAAGATTCGTATGAAATATACAGCATCTCAGATACTTTCTGAGATGTTTTTTATTTTATGAAATCAATGTTCATTAAATTCAAATGAGACATGTTGCATTTCCGATAATTTTTCTGAAATACTTTCCTTTTGTGCTAGTTTTAAAGATGCGGTAAGAATACAATTTTCATTTGCATCAAAGTTTAAAACTTTGGCATCGAATTTTGAAAGTAGAGTGAAGATGGTGTTCTGTTGATTGAAGTTGAATTGAATCTCGATTTCAGTTTCCAGTTCTCTTGTAATGATATTAGCTTCTTCCAGAGTGATTTTTGCACATTCTTTATAAGCTTTAACTAAACCTGAAACGCCTAGCTTTGTACCCCCATAATAACGAACCGAAATAACAAGAACATTGGTGATTTCATTTGCCAAGAGTTGGTTGTAAATAGGTAGCCCGGCACTTCCTGAGGGTTCACCATCATCATTAGCTCTGTAATTTTCGCCATTTAATCCCATTCTGAAAGCATAACAATGGTGTGTTGCTTTGGGATGTTCTTCCCTGATTTTTTCCAATGCAGCTTTGAGTTCTTTTTCATTGGTAACCGGGAAGGCAAATCCTATAAACTTGCTTCCTTTTTCTTTTAATAAAGTATTTTCTATGGGTTTTTCTATGGTTTTATACTCAAACGTCATTCTGTATTCCAGCTTTATTTCTGCAAAAATATGTATTCTGTATTATAATCATAAATTAAGCCGTCAAATTTTGACGGCTTATATTTTTTTTGGATATAAAATTCTTTTTAAATTCCATCTCCACAAAGGTCCATTGGGATCAGACACATATAGCTTGTGGGACCACAAAAATCCTGAGGACATCTGTCTCTACATCTTGTAGGTTGTCCATTCGGTAATGTACATGTTACAAAAACAGCACCTCCATGAATTGTTTTTAATCCTGTTCTGGATAGCTTTTTTAAATTTCTCATGATTATTTTTTTAGTTGATTAATTTGTACGATGTAATCATATTAACATGGAAATGATCCAACTTCCCAAGGTGGTGGACAGCTCATACTTGAAGGTGTTGGGCAGCAGTGTTGCCATTGTGGTGGGTAATATGAACAACATTTAGGAGCAATACCTCCGCTGACTTTTTTTAAGTTTTGTCTTGAAACTTTCTTTAAATTTTTCATGATAATATTTTTTGATATTACTAATGTAAAGAAATTATTTCAATTCTGAGTGATAAAATATGTTAATTCGACTTATAAAAAGAAATGCTATTATCTCTGTAATTTTCTGTTTTATAGGCTGTATCGCTAAATTCAGGGGCTTTTGTGCCATTCCCTAATATGAGATTTTCATTTTTTATAATGATAGCTTCATCCCAAAGTCTAGCATCAATAAATTGTTGTAATGTAAAGCGTCCACCTTCAATAATAACAGATTGTATTTGTTCTTTGTATAAAACGTTCATCAGATTATTCAAGAAGTTTTCCTTTTCTATGGTGATGAAATGAATATTACTTTCAGTGCTTTCTTTAATGGTATTTAAAACAAGCGTTCTAGCTTCGTTGTTGTAGATTTTAAAGTTATCAGGGACTTTTAAATCAAAATCGATTAATATTCTTACAGGATTTGTTCCTTCAACATTTCTTACGGTTAAACTCGGATTGTCATTTAAAGCGGTTTGTGTTCCTACTAAAATAGCATGTTCATCAGCTCTCAATTGATGAACAAAGTGATTAACTATTGTATTTGAGATTGCTGTAGGTTTAAAATCCTTATCCAGAAATCCGTCACCAGATTCTGCCCATTTTAAAATAATGTAAGGTCTTTTCTTTTCGTGATAGGTGAAAAATCTTTTATTAAGTTCAATACATTTGTTTTCAAGAATTCCTGAAACGGCTTCAATTCCTGCATCCTGAATGATCTTTTTTCCTTTTCCATTTACTTTATCATGAGAATCCATAGCTCCGATCACTACTTTTTTAAAGCCCAGTTCTTTAATTTTTAAAGCGCATGGGGGTGTTTTTCCGTAGTGTGCACATGGTTCCAATGAAACATAGATGGTAGATTCGGGAATGAGTTCTTTATTTTTAACGGAATTGATGGCATTGATCTCGGCGTGATTTTCTCCAGCCTTATGATGGTAACCTTCGCCGATTATCTCCCCATTGTGTGCAATTACACTGCCAACAAGAGGGTTTGGGTAGGTTTTACCTAAGGCTTTTTGAGCCAATTCAATGCATCTTTTAATGTAAAATTCGTCGTTGTTCATAGGTGTAAAAAGAAAAAGCGAAGACAAATTGCTTTGCTCCGCTTTGTATATTTTGTTAAGACTTATTCTCCGGCAATAATATTGTGAAGATTCTGCTTTAATGTTTCCAAATGAGCTTTTTTCTCATCAATTGTATTGTACGTATCTCTTAAAAGAGGATTTTCTCTTGATGGTTTGTTGAAGAATGAAAGGTTGTTTTCCAGTTTCACAATTTCACCTTCAAGATCAGAAATCTGATTTTTAATCTTTCTTGCCTTATCGGTAAGTTGATTTTCAGATAACCCTTCTTCTTTTAATTCAAGTTCGTTGATCTTATTGATCTTCAGTTTCTCTCTTAGAGTCTTGTTGAATTCTGTATTGATTGAAATTTTATCTCTTGGAACTTTTCCAATATTATTCCAAGCTGTTTTGATCTGCTCAATCTTTTCAATACTTCCTTCTTCGTTGCTTACCGTTTTTAATTCGTCAAGAAGAGCTCTTTTATTTTTAAAGTTTTCTTTCCAGTTGTCTGTGGAGGTATTGCTTTTCTCTCTGTAATTATTGAAAAATGCATTACAAGCGTCACGGAATTCATCCCAAATTTTATTGGTCATGCTCTTTGGAACGTGTCCTATCTTTTTCCAGTCTTCCTGAAGTTTTTTGAACAATGGAACAGCAATATCCCATTCTTCGTTATTTTGATTATCCTGAGCTGTCTGGATCAGTTTTAATTTTTCTTCCAGATTAGCCTGCTGAGAACCTTTTAATGATTTGTAGTAGTTATTTTTTGTTGTATTAAATCCTCTTAGTGTTGTTTTGAAATCATTCCAGTTTTGGTTGGAAAGTTTTCTGGGTACACTTCCGGTTTTTAAGAAGTCTGAACGCAGATCTTCAACTCTTTTGATGGCATTTTGCCAGTAATTGTGGTTAGGAGTCTCTGATGGTTCAGAAAGTTTTTTGATTTCAGTGATAATCTGGCTTTTCTTTTCTAGATTGGCAGCCTGTTCTTTTTCAATAGATGCTGAAAGTTCAGATTTTCTTTCGTGAATTTTATTGGAAATTTCTTTGAATTCTTCCCATGTTTTTTCACGGAATTCTTCAGCAACTGGTTCAGCTTCCTCTTTCCATAGTTTGTGAAGATACTGAAGTTCATTTAAAGCTTTCTGAATTACAGGTTCATTTTCCAATTCCTGAGCGCGGGCAATAATGTGCTGTCTTTTTTCAAGATTATGGCTGTATTCCTGCTCCAAAAATTCTTTATTTAAATCCAGCATCTGATAAAATTGGTTCAGGTGATGGAAATAATTATTGTTAAGAATTTTAAATTCTGATTTAGCTACCTGTCCTGCTTTAGACCATTCTTCTTTGATCTCGCGGATAGATTTGAAAAGGTTTGTACCGGGTTCAGAGTTTGTATATAGATTTTTCAATCTTTCAATAATACTTTGACGGTGCTCAAGATTCTTTTTTTGTTCTTCTTCCTGACCTTTTTGAAAATCATCATGTTTTTCTCTGAAGATATTTATCAGAGCCGAGAGCTTGGTTTGTAAAGGATGCTCATAACTGAAGTTTTCAAGACCGTTTCCAGTCTCAGCATATTCATGCTTTTTATCTTCAATTTCATCATGGATGTAATGACTTGCTTTTTCCTTCAGCTGATTGAATCTTTTAAAGTTTTCACCAGCATTAGGAGTGTTGATTATTTTTTCCATTTCCTTTAAGGCATCAGCCAAAGAAATATCTACATCTTCATGTTCTTCCAGGTGTTCGGCATCATCTTCATGGGGAACTGCATCATGAGAATTTGTATTTTCTGATGTTTCCTGAGATACTTCGTTAGGATTTTTCTTTTCTTCGTTTTCAGAAAGATTGTTTTCTGTAATCATAGCAAATCTTTTATGTGAGTGGCGTTAATATCCTTTATATATAGCTGTAAAGTCAATTAAAGTACTAATTTATGTTATTTTTTTTGAAAATTCCAAATTTCCCAAGCTTTTTCTGCTTGTTGTTCAAGCATATAATACCCGTTTACTGTTTTTGCTCCTTTTTCAGAAGCATTGATGATAAATTGAGTATAATTTGGGTTGTATATTAAGTCAATGACCAGATGCTCTGCAGAAAGCCCATCGAAAGGAAAGCTTAAGCAATCTTCCACATTCGGGAATGTTCCTACAGGGGTACATTGGATAATGATAGTATGTTCCTGAACTGTTTCTTTATCCAGGTTTTCAAAATTAATTTCCGTGCTTCTTGAAATAGTTTGTGAAGGAATGTTATGTTTATCCAAAACATATTTTACGGCTTTTGCGGCTCCTCCGTTTCCTAGAATTAAGGCTTTATCCTGATTGTTTTTTTTATGAAGGAGTAAGGTTTTTTCAAATCCGAATGCATCAGTGTTGTATCCTGTTTTTTTACCATTCTGAATCAAAACACAGTTTACTGCTCCTATTTTTTCAGCTTCATCACTCAGTTCATCAAGATAATTAATGATCTGTTCTTTGTAAGGTATAGTTACGTTGAATCCTAACAGGTCAGGTGATGAGAAAAGTTTTTCTACCTCATTTATTTCATTTAGATCGAAGATATCGTAGGAAAAGTCCTTAAGCATAAGCTTTTGAAACTTGTTTTCGAAGAATTTTTTAGAAAAAGAGTAGGAAATATTGCGTCCTATCAATCCTAATTTTTTATTGGAATCCATATGATCAAAATTAAAAAAAAGACCGGATAAATCCGGTCTTTTAGTGTGAAATATTTTGTAATAATTAATCTACAATGAATTTGGTAGAAAAATTATCTGTTTTTAGGATATAAGTTCCTTTTACTAGTCCTTTCAGGTTGATTTTGTTTGAGTTTTTGAAAGGATTTGCAATCACTTCAATTGCTTTTCCGGAAAGATCATAGATCTCTGCTTTTGAAATTTTGTTTAAGTTTTCACCTTTTACAAATAATTCGTTGTTCTTAACCGGGTTAGGGTAGATCGTGAATTGAGATTTGTCTTTTTTAACTTCAGAAGTTGCTAGTGATCCGTTATAACAAGTCCAGCTAAGGTCATCCATAGTAGGTCTGTTGCCTGTTGTGCTAGTAATTTTGATGATTATATCCCCACTGATGTTGATGTTGTCAATTGTTGTTGTTGTGGCTGTAGGAGTATAAGGAATAGTACCTACATTCGTTCCGTTAATGAAAACATTTAAAGTACCATTTGAACCTGAGAATATTCTTTTAGTTGTTAATGTTAAACTTTTAATACCTCCGGCGATAGAAGAACTTGTAAGTTCTCCGGTTCTGATGGTTATAGCTTTTGAAGTGCCAAGAGGCTCATCTACTTTTGTGTTTGTTGCTTTCCATGTGATACCGTTGTTTGTCCATATTCTTTCGCTATAAGAATTATCATTATCAGTAATAGTATTGAAATTTTCTGTTCCGCAACCTCCTATTCCTACAGGTCCGTCAAGAGTAGTTCCTGGTGCTACATTACTTTGTGGTGATGAGTTATTAAATGCATCTTTTGCAATTAAATAGAAGTTATAGGTTGTTAATGGAGATAATCCTGTTACTGTTGTAGAGGTAGATGTTCCTGCTACTGTTGATTTTAATATTCCATTTACATAAACACTATAAGATACTACCCCTACGTTATCTGTTGCTGCTGTCCAGGTAAGATCTATTGAATTTGAAGTAGGATTGCTTGTTGCTAAGTTTGTTGCAGCTGTAGGGTTTTCGGTATCTGGCGTTTGAGATCCCCAGATTTGCATTACATATTCTGGGTGGTCAATAAATGGATTTCTATTCCCTTGATAAGTGTATGAAGCCTCATTTCTAGCAATTTCTTCATCAGATACGGGATCCATAAGGTGCCATTCCTTATATTGCTGTAATGCCCATGGTTGTAAACCTGGATATGGAGTGCTTCCCAACATATTTCCTGAACTGAATGTTGAAAGTAAGTTTTCATATCTGGTTACAAAATAAAAAATCATTCTGGCTATATCTCCTTTAAATGCGTCAATAGGTTCGAATACAGTACCATTATATCCAGGGGAAACTGATGCTCCCAATTTAGAGGTATTTAGAGAGGTGAAAGTAGGGTTATTTCCTACTTTTCCAAATGGAAAGCTTGATCTTCTTCCATTCACTTTTCCATCTGTGGGACGTATAAAGTGAACATCAGATACCATGGGTGAATTTTCATGGAATAAACTTTGTGGAATAACATGTTCGCGATTATAACAGTCTCCTTCGTTGGAGTAGTTTCCGCATTTTTTTACATTAGGTACAAAGTTATACGGATCTTGACCATTAGGATTTTCTGAATACATATCCAGAACTGTTCCATCCTGTTCGTAAAAATAATCACGGTCTGTAGTAAGATAAGCCGTCCATAATCCATCATATCCATGGTCAGAATGTCCATTAGTAATGATTGTTTTTAGAGCAGTTTTAAGATTTGCTCCGCTTAAACCAGTGGCACCATTATAATAATCGGCAGGCATTTGAGCCCAAGCGTTGATTATTGCAAAGCTTAGTAGAAAAAAGGATAAAATTCGTTTCATTTTTTTAAATTGGGGCGTAAAGGTACGAAAAAATGAAACCGTAAAATGTTGTTTAGGTTAAATGTATTAACTTAATATATTAATTTTTAGTAATATACTCTTTGCTGATTTTAGAGAAGAACCATGAGATTGCAATTCCAAATATAGAAGCGGTAAGCGCTACGATAATATAGTTCTTTCCAACTATTTTGACAGGGAATGGAAGGGCTTCATTGGCTCTGAAGAATTCGGTGTAAAGTTGGAAATAGCATAATGCTGTTCCAACGATTAATCCTGAGATTACACCTGAAATAACAATGAGTATTCCTGTATAGAAATAGGTCATTCTCAGGTGGCTTAAAGGAAAGCCTAGTGAAATAAGAGATTTTGCCTGCTCTTTTTTATCCAGTTGAAGGATAATAATGGCTCCGGCAAGATTAAATGTTGTAATAAAGATTACCAGTGCAAAAATCAGATAGATGAACATTTTTTCAGTATTGATCATTTTCCAGAAAGCTGCATTTTCTTCTTCTTTAGTTTTAATCTCGATATTCTTACCAAGAGAAGCAAGTAAATTTTGTTTTACTGAATCGGCATTTTCTGGATTTTTTAATTTAATAACAATCTGGTATGCTGAATTTTTTGGAAGATTTAATAGTTCTTCAGTCAATTCTATAGGAGAGATAACGTAGCTATCCAGTTGGTCTTTTCCTGGAAAAACTCCCGTCACCGAAATATCTCGTTTGTTGTAAATGTCTTCTTCCTTACTGATGATTCCGGTTCCTGGCTTTGGCATAAAAACCGTTGCGTAATGATTGGAAGAATCTACTGGGACCGACAACCTGTTATTTAGGCTGTTTTCCATCAGAACTTCATTAGAATATTTGAAACTTGGATAAGTTCCATAAAAAACTTCTTTATTAATAGGGTTTACATTCACATAAGCGGAATCAACACCTCTTAAATAAGCAATATCTCCTTTACCATTAAAGCTAATGTATACTTTCTCTTCAATGACACGGGAATAGCTGGTGATCTCTTTATTGCTGTTTAAAACCTTTTTAACCTGATCCAGATTTTTAATGGTTTTACCTGTTGAGCTTTTTAAAGTAAGATCAGCATGAAGATTAGAGATTAGGTCTTTATTCAGGTCTTCAAGCCCTGAAAAAACGGAAATAATGACGAACATTGCAGTCACAGCAACCATCATGGCACCTACGGATAACCATGTAATGAATGTAACTGCAGTACTACCTTTTTTAGCCAAAAGGTATCTGGATGCTATGTAAAATGCAATATTCTTCAAAATCTATAAAACAGGGTTGTCTCCTTCGCCTCTTAATTCTCTATCCAATCTTTCTACATCATCAAGAGCCGTGTCTAGATAGAAGTTAAGTTGTGGGATGATACGTACCTGTTTTGCCATTTTCTGACCGATGAAATTTCTGTACTGAGGTTTATTTTCTTCAATCTCCTTCATTACAGCAGTACGAAATTCCTGAGGGAAAATGCTTAAATAAATTTTAGCAATACCCAAATCAGCCGTCACTTTTACGTCTGAAACGGATACCAATATACTTTGTTTGCTGTCAGCAGCTTGTTTGCGGAAAAGCTCTGCGAAGTCTTCCTGAATGATCTGAGCTACTTTTCTTTGTCTGTTACTTTCCATAATTTATGCAAATTTAGTACTTTTGTTTGAATTGATACTTTGAAATTAAGCAGTAGTATCAAATTTACGATTAATTATACTTATTAATAACTATGAAACTAGAGCATATCGGTATTGCAGTAAAGTCTTTGGGAATATCTGACGAACTTTTTACAAAATTATTGGGGAAAGAATCTTATAAAAAAGAAACTGTAGAAAGGGAAGGAGTGGTAACTTCTTTCTATGAAACGGGAGACAGTAAAATTGAACTACTGGAGGCTAGTAATCCTGAAAGTCCGATCTCAAAATTCATTGAAAAAAAGGGTGAAGGTATCCATCATTTGGCTTTTGGGGTAGAAAATATCCTTGAGGAAGTGAAAAGATTGAAAAAAGAAGGATTTCAATTTATCTCTGAAGAACCGAAAGAAGGTGCTGATAACAAATTAGTTGTATTCCTTCATCCTAAGTCTACAAACGGTGTGCTGGTAGAACTTTGCCAAGAAAAGCAATAAAAAATTTTGTAGTGAAAGAAATTTTACTATTTTTGCAAACACAAAATTTAACCAAGTTTTGAGGTCCTATAGCTCAGTTGGTTAGAGCACCTGACTCATAATCAGGTGGTCCCTGGTTCGAGCCCAGGTGGGACCACTTTTTAAATCAAGCACTTACAGAAATGTAGGTGCTTTTGTTTTGTAATGGGTCAAGGTACAGGTCAAGTTTAAAAGTATACACAAGTAAACTGAGTAATCTTTATTTAACTGCGGAAATAATGTCCGCCAGACTCAAAATAATCAAACATTATACTCCGTGCAGTTGCGCTCCAATCAATTACAACCCAGTTTGGAATATTAAACGTATCATCTTCATACAACCATTGTACAAAATCTTCATCGCTGTCGTATTCGCCGTAATAAAAATTGTTTACATACTTATACAGGCTTTGGAAATCAATGCTTCCAAGATTATCCAAACACGCTTCGTACACCTCTACGTTATACCCTGAATCATTTATTTGTTGTGCTATTTCGTAAATTTCGGGAGATAAAAAACTCTCTCCTATTAATCCAAGGTTTTCAAACAACTCACAGTGCTCAAGATCTTGAAACATAAATTCAGGATCATCTTCATCACTATGAAGCTCCCGCACTGCTTTTAAAAGATCTTCATAATCAGAATAGTCTGAAAGATTTAGCCATTTACCGTAAAGGCTTCCATTGTTGTACTTTGCGTACGTTGATACATAGATACTAGCAGTATCAAGACAATTTGTTAACTTTGTCATGTTGATAAGTTTTAAGTCAGATTTAAAATTTATTGATGTCGCCTTGTCGTGCTCCAACACTTCAAGGCTTTTTTATGATATATTGAGATATGTTTTTAGTAGAAAGTAGCTTATAAAACTGTATTAAATATACAACAAAAAGCTGATAACCACAAGTATTACAAGCCATTTTAACCAAAATATCAACACTTTACAAGATCTTATTAAAAACTTTTTAACCAGTCGAAGCGCTGGAAAACAGAAACAACCGTCAAAAACAAAAACCCTTTCATAGGGGGTATGGCAAAAAAATCTCTCTGATGGGGTGGGAAATCTGCTTAGTGGGTACAGGCTCGATACGTATACAAAAAAATTGATACTAAGATACGGGGGGACTTTTTACAACAAATTTTGACGGGGATGGTGTAAATAAAGTACTAAGTATTATACATTTTCTCTTTAAGCCCGCGGGAAAAACATATTCTACTCAAAAAACGTAACACATTGTTTACCCCAAAGAACCCTGAAATATTGATTTAAGATTGTTAGAGAAGTGTATAAGTAGTATATAATTAGATATATGAAATTAGTATATATAAGTATTATGTTGCAGAAACACTGAAAACACCTCTGTTTATAGTAGTTTGCAGAGATTACACGTTAAGATTGCACGAACCAACAAAAAGTTGCATCATTTGTGTTTTCAAAGTCTTTCGTTTCATTGAGGGACTTTTTTCGTTTTGGGGTAAATAGGTAGATATATATTGACAAAAGTACACTTGTTATGATTCCTATTTTTCACACCCCGTCACAACCGTAAAGGTTACTTACCTAAGTCACAATAGACTTGTAACAATTTACAAAATGAATCAAATTTTGTAGTTTACAGCGAATATATAATAACTTATAAAACTATTACAGATAGAATCATATCCTCAGTTTCTCACAGTACGGATATGATATAATTTCCATTAGTTCGTTTTAATCAAAAATAATATAAATATGCGCCTACACAAAAAAAGCATAAAAACACTTCATCCGTTATTATTGAAAATCAAATCTTATATACATTTATACATTAATTCATGAAGATTAAAAAAATTGGCGCAATATCTATTGTTATTATTGACGCAATGCGTAACTTAGAAAGTTAGGCGATACCCTTTCTGAACAGAACTTAAAAAAAACAAAAACATAGAATTACACGAAAGTGGATTTTTTTGTATAAAAACACATTCATTTCGTCCCCATAAATATTAAAAAACTATTTTTGTACATCGTCAAAAAATCATACGGAAAATAAAATGAAAAGCTGGAGTTTAGAAGATAATGTAAATGATTGGGTAAAGGCAGAATTTGCTCGCATCAAACAAACAAAATACACTGTAGAATCGGCAATGTCGCCATACTTAAAAGATGCTATCCAACAAGGCGTTAAAATGAAACGCTTAGAACTAGAAGAAGCTGGAGAGAAAGAAAAAAGTAAATCTTGGAAACCTGATTTCGAACTAGAAACTTTTAACATTCCTGTTATCATAGAAAACAAATTAGGCCTTTCTAAACTACAAGCAACTACAGGCGATAAACTAAAAAACGATATTAAAACCGTAAAAACCTATGCCGTTAATGGTGCTGTACATTACGCACAATGTGCTATTATGAGCAAAAAGTACAACGAAGCCATTGCCATTGGTATTGCTGGGGACAACCCAGAAAACGTAGCCATCAAGGTATATTACGTTTATGGTTCTACAGACGAAACCTACAAATTGGTAGATACGTATGAAACGTTGGATTTTTTAGAAAACAAAAAATCCTTTACAGAGTTCTACAAATCTGCTACCCTTACAGAAGACGAGAAACACAAAATACTTATTGACTCTCAAGCCAAATTGCAAGAATATGCAAAGAAGCTTAACAAGTTAATGAACAATCACGCCATTACCGCCCCTCAACGTGTGCTGTACGTTTCGGGTATGCTTTTGTCTATGCAGGACATCACCATAGATGGCGACATAGAAGTAGGTTTAACACCCGACAGCCTAAAAGGTTCCAACCTTAACAACAAAAGAGATGGCGACCTTATCGTTAATCAAATAGAAAACTACCTTACGAGAAAACAAATCCCGCAAGAGAAACTATCCCTTATGATGGCTTCCTTCAAGGAGATTAATAAAGATACAGACCGAGATACAAAAACAGATTTAGACAGCATTGTTTCAACATTGTTGTCAGAACTTTCTAGCGTAAACAAACAAATATTTACCTATATCTACCAAAACATCTTCCTTTCCATAGATTCTATGAGTGGGCATTTGGATATTATGGGCGAGATGTACTCCGAGTTTTTAAAGTACGCTTTGGGCGATGGTAAAGAGATTGGTATTGTACTTACACCGCCATACGTTACCAAAATGATGTCGCAGATATTAGAGGTAGACCAAGAGTCTAAGGTCATGGACTTAGCAACAGGATCGGCGGGCTTCCTTATATCATCTATGCAACTCATGATAGAATGTGCCGAAACCAAATACGGTAAAAACACCACCAAAGCCAACAACAAGATAAAAGAGATTAAAGAAAAACAACTCCTTGGGATAGAACTCAATGCAGAGATGTTTACCCTAGCTTCTACCAATATGATATTGCGTGGCGATGGCTCTAGTAACATTCGGAAAGGCTCATCATTCAAAGAACCTTTAGACTTGTATCAATCTTTTCAAGCAGACAAATTGTTACTCAACCCTCCTTTTTCCTTTAAAGAAAACGGAATGCCTTTCATCAAATTTGGGTTAGAAAATATGCAAATTGGGGGCAAGGCTGCCATCATTATACAAGATTCCGCAGGTAGTGGTAAGGCTGTAGCAAGTTGTAAAGCCATTTTGAAAGAAAATCAATTGTTAGCAAGTATCAAGATGCCAGTAGACTTGTTTCAGCCAATGGCAGGTGTGCAAACCTCTATTTATGTCGTAGAACATACAGGCAAAAAACACGACCCCAACAAGCAGGTAAAGTTTATCGACTTCCGCAACGATGGCTACAAACGTACCAAACGTGGTACACTAGAAACCAACAACCCTATGCAACGTTACAAAGACATTGTAGAAATCTATCGCAACGGCAATACAGCCGATGTTTCCGCCGACCTTTGGGATTTGAACACCCAGATCGTAATGGGCAAAATTACTGACAGCGGTGCAGATTGGAATTTCGACCAATTCCAAAAAATAGACACCAAACCCACCCTTGCCGATTTCAAAAAAACCGTGTCCGAATACCTAGCATGGGAAGTATCTAACATCCTAAAACAACAAGACCCCAACTTGGGAAAGTAGATTCCCCACTCAACAAATTGCTTCAAAATGTTGAGTGGGGGGAATATAGATTAGATATTTTGTTCGATATCAATCCTACAAAATATTATCGTCTTACTAATAACGAAATAATTTCACATAATGGAAAAGTACCTTTAATATCAAATTCATCAACAGATAACGGTATTATGGGATATTCTAATTTACCTGCATTGAATATTGGTAATACATTGACATGTTCAGATACTACAATGGGGGCTGAAACCATGTTTTATCAAGATTTAGATTTTATTGGTTACTCGCATATTCAACATCTCGTACCTAAATTTAAACCATTCAATAAAGCTATTGCAAGTGTAATTATATCAGCTTCTAGAGTTGCAACATCAAAGAAATTTGACTATGGTAATAAGTTTAATAGAGATGCAATGAACCAAACAATAATCCAACTCCCAACCAAAAACGGAGCAATAGATTTTGATTTTATGGAATCGTTTATAGCGGAGCTGGAAGCGGAGCGTATAGCGGAGCTGGAGGCGTACCTATCTGCGACAGGACTAAAAGATTATACTCTTACACCCCAAGAAGAAAAGGTACTACAAGACTTCGAAAATGATAACTTTAATTGGGAAACCTATAATGTTGAAAAATTATTTGGTAAATCAACACGAGGGAAAAGATTGAAAAGTTCAGATAGAATAGCTGGTAATTTACCATTTGCAACAGCGGGAGAAGCAGACCAAGGTATTTCTGCTTTTATAGGAAATGATGTAACAATCTTTCCAAAAAATACCACAACAATTGATATGTTTGGTTCTGCGAAATACCGAAATTATGAATATGGTGCAGATGACCATGTGGCTGTAGTATATACCAATAAATTAGTAAAAGGAGCATCTCTTTTTGTAACCTCGGCTATACACAAAAGTTCATATAATGGGCAATATCATTATGGTAGAAATTTTTATGCAAAAGATGCTGACGAACTAAATATTTCATTACCTACTCTAAGTAAAAAGCCAAACTATGAGCTAATGGAAGTATTTATGACCGCCATACGAAAGCTCGTTATAAAAGATGTCGTACCATACGCCGATAAAAAAATTGCAACAACCAAAGCTGTTACCAATAATTAAAGAATACGAGGCTGTCCAAAAAGTTTAGGCAGCCTCTTTTTTTTATCCGAAATTAAAAACTACCACCCTCCTTAAAAACTGAAAAGGCAGAAAACAAGCAGGGCGATCGCGTAACAAGGGTTTGGCAAAATGGCGGGTTAAGTCTTTAATATAAAGTTCTGTCATTCTTATCCGCAAAAGCCTTTTTTATTTGCTTTTTTTATATATTAGCCAAGAAGAAAAAGCTTTTGCTAATAGTGGTACAAAATTGAAAGTAAGTACTTCTATATCCGCCACTATCGTCAAGCCCCGAACCGTTATCTGTAATTTTACACAAACTCACAGCCAATTTTCCAATGTCAAAAGTAAGCCGAAGAATAAAAAAATTTGAAAAATTATCAGTCGAATCAATTAAAAACGCCCTCCGTCTACATAAGGATTCAATTTTATTATTTGAAAATAAATCTTATCCTTCAGCTTATCAATTAAGTGTTCTTTCTTTAGAAGAAATAGCAAAATCAGGTTGGATTGATCATTATGTAGACGTTTCAACTACAAACAACGGACTACCTGAACCAGATGGAGAAGATGAGCAAAATTGGATTAAATTATTATATATTCATACAAGTAAACACTTTGCATTTATTAATCAAAATTTTCATTCTCTTGACAAAGAATTTTATGACTTTGCAAGTACTTCAAATTTGGAATTTAAAAAGCAAAAATCTATATATGTTGGTTTGGAAAGAGAAAGAAGAAAAATAAATACAAAATCAAAAATTCTAATTCCGACAAAACAAATAAAACAAAAAGATGCATCTGAAATCATTGCTCTAAATAACCAATGCCTATTAAATCAATGCTTGAATAATATTAATAACGAACATTATTATGGACCTTATGAAAAATACACCATATTAAATACCGATTTATTAAATGAGCTAAAGAAAAAGTGGAAAATAAAATCAAAATTATTGAAAGGTAAATAATAAATAAAACAGATAACATTGTATTGGCAAAATGGAGGGGATTATCACGGAATTGAAAATCCTCGCTTACTTTGCCACCGCTATTTTTCCGTTAGTGGCAATGCTATAAAACAACTCTAATAATTACAAAAAATAAAATTATCCAATGACCAACAATGCAAATATTCAAATCCAATTCAACTATTTGGATGTAGAAAATTGTTTTAAAAATTTTTATGTTGTACCTGAATATCAAAGAGAATATGTTTGGACAGAAATTCAAATTAATCAACTATTAGATGATATTTTTGAAGAGTTTGATTTTAATCCAAATAAAGAATATTTTATTGGTAGCACTGTTGTTTTTAAAAATAATGACGGATTTTATGAACTTATTGATGGGCAACAAAGAACTACTTCAATATTTCTAATTATTTGTGCTTTTAAGCAAATTTATAAAGAAAGAGAGATTGATACAGACACAATTGAAAGAATGATAAAAGATAAAACGGTAAATTCTTTGGGTGATAGTGTTGATTGCTATAAATTGGAATTACAATATAAAGACAGTTCTGATGTTCTCTCTAAAATTGCTAACAATTTAGAACGACCAGAAAACCTCAAAGGTTCAGCAGAAAGACTTTACAATTCTTACGAAAGTGTCATAAATTTTCTTAAAAATAAGTTTAAAGAAGATGAAGACCCAATCCTTCTAAAAAAATTCTTTGTTTACATTTATAGAAAGCTGAAATTTATACAAATTGAAACGCCTGAAATCAACGATGCACTTAAAATCTTTGAAACAATAAATGAAAGAGGTGTAGGGCTAAACCCAATGGATTTACTGAAAAATTTACTTTTTAGACAGGTTGACAGAAATGATTTCAATTCACTAAAAGATAAGTGGAAAACATTAATTAAGATCCTTGAGAAAAATAACGAAAAACCTTTGCGTTTTCTCCGATATTTTATAATGTCTAATTACAAGGTGAATAATCAAAGAGGAGAAGAAATTATTCGTGAAGAAGAAATCTACAAATGGTTTATAAAACCTGAAAATATTGCACAATGTAACTATGAAAAAAAACCATTTGAATTTGTGGAATTACTTCTAGAAAATGCGAATTGCTATATTAATTTCTTTAAAGGTTTAAACAAAGATGGAAGTAAAAATGTTTATCTTGATAACATTTCAAAACTTGGTGGTGGGGCATTCAAGCAACATTTAATTTTGCTTTTAGCAGGGAGAAATCTACCACAAGACCAATTCAATTACTTTGCTAAACAAATTGAAACATTGGTTTTCTATTATTTTATTACAAAGGAACAAACAAAAGAATTTGAGAGAAATTTCTCAAAATGGGCAAAGTCTATATTAAAAATCACTTCGCAACAAGAATTAATAAATTTTGTCAGAGAAAACATTGCACCAGTTATTGATGCAAAAGAAAATGAATATAAAGTTGCGTTTTTGGAAACAAGGCAAAATAATTTACAACAATATAGAATACGATATATTTTAGCAAAAATAGCACAATATTTAGACCAAGAACGCCTTGGTACATACATTCCACAGGTTTTAGACAATTATATTACTAAAGGAGTAGAAATTGAACACATTTTACCTTTTAATCCTGCGCAAGAATTAAGAGTTGAAATTGGCGAAGAATATGATGATCTAAAAATAAGATTGGGAAATCTTACATTACTCGAAAAGACAATGAATATTGTGGTGAGCAATGATTTTTATTCTAAAAAAGTTAATGAATATGCAAAATCTCCATTCTATCTTTCAAAATCACTTTCAGGATTAGATAATATTGGAGTAAACTCTTCTGTAACAAGATTAAATCAAAAACTTAAATCTTTTGAAACTTGGAATAAAGAAAGTATAATTGAAAGGCAAAATATGCTATTAGATTTATCAAAAGATATATGGAAAATTGAAGTATGATAAAGCACTGCCACTAAGGATTTAGCGAAATGGCGAGTTAAGTACAAAGTTGAAATTCAGTATTTCTATTGGCTTTTGCTTATATTAGTGCAAAATTGAAAGTTTGTACTTATTTTTTCGCCACTATCACCAAGCCCCGAACCGATGAGCTTGCAAAGCCAAAACGAAAACCCTGTTCACCCCTTTTACCAGCTCAGGATAAACTCCAGCTTCGTTAGCTTTTTCTGCTATTAAAGGTTTATCATAAAAATATTTTAAAGAGAAGAGGCTGTCTCAAAAGGTAAACCAACGCTCTGAGAATCTCCTAAACAACAAAAGTTGTCAGACAGGAGTCCGAGAGAGGGGGTGCTTTTGATACAGCCTCTTTTTAGTGGGTGATGATGCACGAACGGTTGTATTTCCACAAAAAAAACAAACTGTTATATAATTACAAAAATTCTTATATTAGCACCTCAAATTTTAGCGAAAAAAAATAAAGCGTTAGCGTTTATTCTGTTATAGGAAATCTGACAATTTCAAAAATGTAACATAGAATAAACAGTTGATGCCCGTGCTATGGCGTGCGGGCTATTACTTGTTTGTGTTACATGGTTTTGTCAGAACCTCCTATAGCAAATTGAGTTTAGTCCCACGCTTTCGCATTTAATAACCTTTCACTTTGGGACTGAGTGATGAAACAAATCACTTATGAAAAAATCTTTTCTACCCTTACTACTAGCAGTATTATGCCTGTCATGTGAAAACCCTAAACCAAAAATTACAACAGGAGACGATCCGCATATAGATTCACTCCTAACAAGAGCAAGAGCCAATGCCAAAATCCAGTTTGAAGAAATAGATCGTAAAATGGAAGCCCACCAAGACTCCATAGATCCTCTTAGATCAAAACAAACTACTACAAGTGCATCTATAGCCACACAGTACATCTTCGTGAGACTTGAAATTGAAGAAGATAAAGGAATGAAAATCCAACAAGGAAATTTCGTTTCAGGAATCCAGGAAATAAAAAGTTTAACTGAGGATGAAAAAGCAAGATTAGAAGATCAGGTATTAGCAGAATATCTTAAATCTTCTGGAGCACAACTATTCAACGGAAGAGTTAAAAAAAAGGAAACATTTGTTTTTAGCAGTTACAAAGAAGCCAGCGCAAAGAGAAATAGTTTCTTAATCTCAGAATAGTATAGTATGGAAAAGAAGACTATCAACATAAATCATAATGTACTTGATTCAATTATTCTAGGTTTCACATTCGCCCTTTTAACTGTTTTTATAATAGAACACTTTAGTACATTTTCTTATATCCCAAACCTAAGTAATCCAGTGATTGATTATGGTCATAAGATTATTTTAAATGGAGAGTATGATACCCGAACAACTCCCGTAGGTGCATTATATCAAATAACACCTTTTGGAACTAGAATAGATCTACCAACAAACGGAATGATGTGCAGTGAGTTATTGTATGATTCAGACTTTAAAAGATATTCTAATAAAGGAGTACTATATCTAAAAGCTGTTTTTAGTGACTATAAATTTCTAATCCTAATCTGGATTATTTACATCTGTATAATCCTATTATTTAAAAGATACCGATTGAAATTATCAGCATAACAAACCTATAAAAGATTATCAATATGAAAAAACAACTATTTTTAGCATTGTCGCTAACAGCACTATCATTACTAACTGTAAACTGTTCTGGCAGTAATAACGAAGATGATACACCTGTAAACAATCCACAACCATCTAATCCGCAATTAACTCCCTACTTTCACCCTCCAGCATGGATTCAAGGTACTTGGGGAGTTAGTAACAGTACAACGGCTCAAAAGATCTATAAATTCACAACCCAAGATTTTGTAATGCTTGTTACGGGAACTGAGCAAAGTATGACAGGTATAATAAATTCAACACCAAAGGGAGCAAGTACTACCGAGTTTATTACTGAGAATGAATATAAATTTTCGATAAACTATAAAGCGACTGGAACAGTACAAAGCTTTGAATTCAAAAAGATCTCTGCTACTCAGATTCAATGGAAAGATAACGTAAGTAACACATGGAATACTTTGATGAAGTTCTAAAAAAAGCCTTGATTGATCCAGTTTCAATCAGGGCTTTATTTTATACAACACCCATGAATAAACAGGTATAAAAATCTGCAACATAGTACCAAAACATACTACAATTTTCACATTACAATATTCTATACTAATCAAATTTCAATCCACCCAATCAATCCTAACAGGAAATATTAATTCAAAGTATGGGGAAAATACCTATATAACTTTTAAACAATTTTAAGTATACTTGCAAACATAAAAAGACACAAATCCAAATGATAATTTATTACACCAAATCAGGACAATCCCTTACTGATCTCTGTAGTGAGATACAGCTTGAAAACCCTGAGTATTTAAGGGACTATCATAACCGAAACTGTTCTTTGTCCGAACGTTTTGAGGGGGATATTGTTCAGGGAATGAAAATCTATATTCCATCATCATCTGAAATCCTTGAACTCAACAAAAAAATCAGAGACAATAATCAAAGCTTTTATGATTTCCCAGCTAAAGGAAAATTCCCTTTTGACTTTAAACTCTGGAAAGGAAATTATCAAATTACCCAGACTACCTACTCCGATGATACAATCCTTGCGAAGTATGAAAAGAAAGTAAGATTAGATCTTGAAGGAATTAAAAATGGATATTATCACTTTCTTTTCTCAGCATTTGACTTTAGAAAAAATGAGGACATTTCAGATTCCAAAGTGGGCACCCTTGCAAAAATGTGCATAGAGGTTATATATCCAGTCCGATATATTATAGATACTGAGGGGAAGCTTATTGATATAGCACTAACAAAGAAAACAGAAGATATTGTTTCTGAATTGGATTCCATAAAGAAGTTTTTTCCAGATCAATATTCCTTTGAATATATTAAAAAGATGAAAGGCATCATTGAAAGTCCAGAAATCATTTCACAGAAGTTTAAAAATACGTTATTTAATTCTTTTATGTTTGGTGCATTCTACAGAACGCAATTAGGAAATTGGACAAATTCAAATCTTTATTATGATTTTTATCCTTGGATCTTTGATGTCCAGCCGATACGATTTGAATTTCAAAACATATTATCATCTAAAGATATTGTAGATGATGAAAGAGTAAAGATTCAGCAAAAAGGTACTTCTATTGATAGTCGAAATCTGGAAGGATTACACTTTGTAGATTCCAAGTTTGATGAGAAAACAGATATAGAAAAGAAGCCTATAGATTGTGAACATTTTGCAGAATATCTTTTTAACCGAGAAAATTTATCATTGTATAAAATTGAAGCAAGGTTTCAATATTTCGGTAATGAAAACACCCGAAGAGAAGATTTTTTATTAGAAAGAATTACAGATAATTATTACATTTGAAAAACACCAAAATCACAATACGATGTCAGAAAATTCATCCCCTCACGATGGTAAATATTTCGTGATTCAAAAAGGAAAAGCCCAGTGTAATCAAGGCAATCAGTTTCCTCAGTTCAAAGTAACCTCACACCAGAAACATTATTGGAATAATAAAGAAGGACAAGCTGATTATTTAGCCGTTACAGAAGATGATCTACAGTTTACTCCATCTGGCCCTAGCTTTGGGCAGTGCAAGCTGAAACCAAGTTCAGGTGGTTATTTACCTTGTGCTTTTGCTCCTGCTGGAAAATGGCAAAAACCTTATGAGAAAACTAAGATCATGAACAAAAGTTGTGTCACGGAACTTTCTGAATTGATGTGTGCAACAGGAGGAAAAATAACCATAAAAGAACATGGGCAAGTTGCGGAGGTAACCCAGCAGAATGTTAGGAATGCAGATCCAAAACAGCAGCAGAATATTAACCCGTTACTTGATTACAAAGAATTTCAGGATGAACAGGAAGAAGATGTAATCATCTGCGAATAAACACACAAATATGGGAAAATTAACAATCATCGGAAACGATAAACCTGTGATAGGAAAACAGGAAATGTATTCTGTCACTACAATAAATGGCTGGCTGAATCCTTTGCAACCTATTAAAAACCCTTTGCAAGTACCCAAACCCCATTGGGAAGTGATGGTACAGACCAAAACAGGTTGGAGAAAAGGAGGAAGTGATAAAGAAGGTCAAATGGTTCCTTATATTTTCGGGCAGAAGAGTTTATTTCATAAAGGAATAAAGATCATTGTACGTCAGGGCGAAGACTATGGAGAACTGATTGTACATCCACAAAGGGCTAAAGAACCTAAAATAACCAGGGTGGAACTTCTGGACGCTAACTATAAACCTATTCCAAAAGGTAAAAAGCTAAGCTATAAAGATACCATTATTGCAAGGGCATATTGTGTAGAGATGTTCGAGATGAATATTGCTTTTACTCTTTGGGAAGATGATGCTCAGGGCGAAGGACATAATCCTACAGTAAATGCTTTGAATAAAATAAATCCTGTCCCCGTTCTTAGCAGAGTAAATGAAAAAGGAATGGCAGAAGCTGTTTTCAGACTGCCTTTTTACACAATGGCTGTAATGATAGCCAATGCACGCACTGCATCAGGCGATAAAAGTGAGGGAGCAACTCACGAATATTATGTAACGGCTGATGTGGTTAGTAAACATATACAAAAAGCAAGTCCTAACGTTAATGTAGTTAACCCTACTTATAATCCAGAACCTCCAGGAAAAAGAGAGGTTCCTAAGGGGCATACTCCCGCACCACCAAAACCTAAAACAACTCCTGCTCCAGAAAAGCCCAAACCTAAACCTGATGGGAATTCAGCAAAATTTCCAGTCACCACAGGCGGAAAAAAGAGTGATGATCCACAAGGAAAGATACTAAGTGCTGAATTTGTTGATGGAAAAGGAAACAAACTCCATTCTTCCAAAGTTGGAACAGCTGTAGCTGTAAAAATTATGGCAAAGGAGATGAAGAATAAAAAAGTAAAGATCAAAATATGGGAGGAAGACAATTTCAGTTGGACTACTGATTTAATTTATGAAAAGGATTGGGTGTTGGTTGGGGATACTAGTTTTGTAGGAGTATTGTTAACAAAAGAAATGTTTGACAAAGCCAAAGGAATTGGCACTGATAGCAGTAGACAGGATTATTTTATAGAAGTAATACACAATGATACTTCCGTAAAATCTGCCGTGATGCCTGTGAGTGCAGATGCTACTCCTACAGAAATACCAAAAGGTAATAGTCCCGTGGCAGTGGATAAACCCCAACAAGGCAAAGCTACAACTAGCTGTGTTTGTAAAGAACAGTATAAAGATCTGGTTTGGGGAGAAAAAGTAAGTTGTGAATTTAGAAAAAAGGTTGTACAAATTTGCTCTGAATTATGGGGAGAAAGTAAAAAAGTAGAAATGGCCAATGAACTAATGACTTGTATGGCCCTTGAAACCCAACATTCTTTTTTATCAAATAAGGGTTATCCTAACGCAACAGGCTTAGTTCAATTCACAAGTGGTAAATATGGAGCTATTACAGCAATGAATGAGACAGGATATAATGGTGGTAAAAATATAACTAAAGAGTATCTTAGAGATTTGACACCTGTTAAACAATTGGATTATGTTAAGTTCTATTTCAAAATGTGGATGGAGAAATATAAAAAAAATATAAAAGATTCATTAGATATGTACATGACAATTTGGTGTCCAGCAGCTGTGGGGCAAGCTGATAGTTTTGTATGTTATAGTTTAGCACGAGACAAAAAAAATAAAAATGATTTTTATGATAAAAATAAAAGTGCAGAATATGAGTATTATGATGAGAATGAAAAAATAGCAATAAATCGATTAAAAAAAGATTCAAATAGAGCAAACGGAGAGATCACAAAAGGAGAACTTCGCCCCCGTCTAAAATATTGGAAAGAATTAGGAAAAGAAAATAGAGTTAAATCATTCTCATGTGCAGAAATAAATGATAATAAAACAACAAATGAAAAGGCAAATGCGGGATATTACGCATATAGAGATGGCAGCATTAAGTATATAGAATCAAACACGACCATAGATTATTACGTTCAAACTAAAGAAGGAAGCAATGAATTTAAAAAAATTGGTACATTAAATAAAAATAAGTCTGGAGTAGTTAGATTTCCTGATTCAGGCCAAGGATTTAACAGATATGGAACAGCTGACAAAGGTGGCAAATCTAGTATAGAAGTAGTCGGGGAAGGAGATCATTATCTTAAACCAGAAACTGCTGCTGCATTATTTGGTGTAATTAATGAAATTAATGATAAGGGATGGGAGATTCATCTTGGGGATATGTCTTCTTCAAATGGTAGCGATCCATGGGAAGAAGGTTCAAAACATCATAAAGGACACGGGCACTTAGGTAAACAATCGGGTCAAAACATTGACTTTAGATACTTAAATAAATCAGGGAAAAGTTTTCATGGAACCAATACATCTAGTACTTTTGATAAAGATAAAAATGCAACTTTTTTTGCTATAGCATATAAATATGGTTTTCAAAAAAATTATGCAACAGGAATGTCGGAATATAAAAAATACGGTGTAAATCCAGCTGTACCAGCTCATAATGATCACGGTCATTTAGGCTTAAATAATATAAAATTAGAAACAGTTGTATCTTTAAATGTTAAAATAATAAAGTAATGAAATATTTAATCGGCTTATTAATTGGTTTTTTTTCAATATTTAGCTGCCAAAAAAATAATCAGAAAGAAATTAATCAAGCATCTGGAAAACTCCCAACAGAGTCAAAAAATTATTTAAACATTAAAATTAATAATGATTTGAATGTATCAATTGGTGAATTAACATCCATAGATGAAAGCATTGATGAAGATTATGAAGTTATAAACAAGCATGATACAATCTATATTACTAAGCAATTTTTAGAATCAGATAATATTGATGGAAAAAACATAAAAGTTTTAAGTAATCACAAGACTGATATTAATGTAAAATATGATATTAGTTTTAATTTTATGGGGAATGAAAAAGAATCAAATTATTTACCTATAAGTTATATTATTTCAAAAAAAATAAATTCAGGATCAATTCTTCCCTCATTTGAAAAGATTTACAATGATATTGGGGTTCAAAATTTTGTAAAAACGAATAAACAAAAAATTTATAATCAATCATATAATACTTTTATAAAATATTACGGAGGTATGACAGAGAATGATTTGAAATCCTGTTGTCCTGCAGACTATGAAAATTATTCCAAGATTAAAAAAATAGATAATAATCATCTACTTAGCTTAGATTTAGAAAAAGATCTGATTACGGTTCCAGATTATAAATCTATAATCATTGATATTAAAGATCTTGATTCATCAAAAAATTATGTAGTAGTATTTAAAAAAGATAAAGAAAAAGTAGAAGATTTATCTAAGAATTCAATGATAACTCAAAAAATAAATTGGGATGGTATTTACTGGCTTTATCCTTATAATATTGACAGCGAAAAACAAGGAAACTACTACATAAATATTTCTAAGGATTATAATGAATTTGGATTTAGTGGAGATATTCAATTTAATTATAAAATTAACTACAAATCCACAGACAATAAGTTATATATTTTTGATAATAACCAATCAACTATAGATCCTTTAGCGGTTATCTACAAAGAGAAAGATAAATATTATATAAAAAGTGATTTGATAAAAATGGAACGTACCGATTTAAAAGAAACTAAAAATGGCTACCCAATACGTTGGGCAAAATCAAGTGATGATGTTCCAGACTCTCCCCAGTAATTAAAAGACAATAAACACAAAATGAATTACGAACAATACAACAGGCAAAGTTTTGATAATTTAATTAAGATTCAAGAGGAGTTTAGAGAAAATCCTGCAAAAATTTTAGAAATCTGGAAAAATTACAAAGCATAATAATTATTGTTATCCGTTCTTTAGTTTTGTTTACAACTCAAAAAGAAAAAATCAGTCGAGTTAAAATTGAAACACCAGTAAAATTAATAAAATAATAGGATGAACAAAACCGACTCACTTAAGCAGAGAACACACGAACAATTACAATCTACTATTGATGATATTGAACTGATAAATGGACTAATTCGTAAATACGAAGCAATTGATATGAAATTAAAAGAGGATGGCATATCGTTAAATTATTTGTCTACATTAGTAAATGTTCTCAGATATAGACTATTTATCGGGTTCTTATTCGGTGATATTTGTAGTACTCTCAATATTTACAACAATGCAAAGACTCTATATGAAGAAAAATTTGCAGTTAGAACTTTTTTTATAATTATAAGTGAAGGATTTAAGAAAATCTATAATTTTATTAAAATTAACGAAAAGGGAGATGTTATATCAAAATATAGAAATAAATCATTTTGGATTAAAGAAATAAAACCTCTAATTTATAATGATTTGCCATATCTAAAAGATAACTATAATCAGATAACTAAAAAATTAGATTCTTTTTTGCAATTCGATTTTCAAGTAATCAAAATCAATAGAGACCTTGCCGTTCATTATGACGATAATCCCTTGTTAGTTTACGACATGATGATAAAATTAGACTTAGAAAAAGAGATTGATTTGATTTTAAAATTTATGGATATTATAAATGGGATGTTCACTTTTACTGAAGTAATCGTTTCTAAATTCTTAGAAAAAATAGATAGCAGTTCAAAAGAACTTGAAAATAATGCTGTAGAAAAAATTGAAGAACTTATTAAATTACTAAGTGAGGTTAAATAATTGGCTTACAATTATAGTTATGGTAAACCAATCATTTTGATTTTAAGCCACTTTCAGGCACTCACAATCCTTACACCATGGATCACATTTAAAACTCGGTAAAATGCCGCCAGAATAGCTTAAAAACAATTCCTTAACAGCGGTTTCCATGATCGGAAACCAACTCTGAGTAGTACAAAAAGAATCATGTATTGTCCAAAGTGGCATTTGAGGATATTTTTTGCAAAGTTCCTTCGAGATCTTATCAAGTACACAATCAGATTCAACCTGTTGCAGAAGTTTTGGAAACAACTTAAACGAACCTGGCTCATCTGTAGTAGCTTTAAAGGTCTCAATACACTCACAAAGCAACGGAAAATGCAGCTTAAAGATCATATATTCTTTTGAGGGTCTTGTAAGCGGGGTGTACAGAATTTGAAGTGTCAATCTTTTCATTAAATCTCGTTTACTCTTAAACTCACAAAGCTCAATTAGGTTTTTGCTGGAATTAAAAAAACGATGTTGATAATACTCGATTAGTTCACCAGCACTTCCAGAAACTACTTTGAAAGGTTTAATATCAGGAAAAAGTGGCATTAAAAATTCATAAAACTGGCCTGTCAACACAGCATTTTTCAGAGGGCTAAATTCCTCTTGAAACGCTTTGCTAGACGTAACTTCCTTTAATTTCTGCATCATCATACTTATATTACTATTATTATTATTAAATACTTTATTTATAATTCTTCTAACACTACTATTCTCTAACTTCTCCAATACTAAAACCATAAAATAGGGTTGTGAGTTTTTAATATCGAGACTTTGGATATTTTCGCCGTGATAAGTCATGTACGGACGGAACATTGATGGCATATTGGTTAAATTAGTATGCAGTCTATTATCCGAATCAGGTTTGCGGGAAACTCTGAAACATTGTTCTTTCAGCATTAGCGCCGAGTACCAGTAGTTATACACTTTTGATAAGATTGGGTTGAATAGATTGTAGTTCAAATTATATTTGTTGTAGCAAAATTCCGATTGCATGTCATAGCACAGGCGATCAAAATCAATATGAAGGCCGTCATCAAACCAAGTACATAATTGCGGGCATGATGAAAAACAGTCATTAAAGAGATCTTCTTTCAGCAGCTTTTTATTAAAATTTACATCAGAAATTTCAAAAACTTCAAAGTTTACACATTCAGTACTTTCAAATTTGATATTAGAAAAGTTATATCTAAAACTTTTGCTTTTTTTAGCACTTGTTGAATACTCCTTATATTCAAGAATACCAATATCAAGAAAGTATCTAAAATACTCTTTGTATCTGTAGTTTTTATCTTTTAGTGCCTGAGCGAACAATGGTACATAACCATATTTATATATTTTACCCTTTTTCCCTGCTGGAACACTAATAATTAAGCTAAGGTAATACAAGGCTATATCCTCTTTGAATCCTTTAAATGGAGGTTGTTCTTGAAGCTTATCCTGAAGATAATTATAAATGATCGTAGGTAATACTACTTTCCACTTAAAATCTTTGTGATAGAAAGCCGTTACATTTATTTTACGTTTTGATTTATATTGTTGTGTTTTCATTACTTAAAAAAAGGCATAGCAATAGCTCTCCATAGTACCTTTACTACGGCTAATACCTCGAATCGTTAAAATTTTTGGAGATTTAAAAAGATTTGCAAACAGGCTTCTTACGCGCGATTAAAACCGTGTCTGTGAAATAATTGTTTATATTGCTGATTAAGGATTTTAGGCTACTTTTTTTCCTTTTTTTGAGAAATAATCATCTACCTGATTCTGAAAATCATTGAAGTTATTTCTTTTGTGTTTTGTCATCCATTCCAGCAGTTCTAATCTTTTGAAATAAAGTTTCCCATTTCCAGAAGATGAATAAATGGGTAAATCAGTTCCAACACTGCTAAGTTTATGAAGATAACTGACCTTATATCCTGTGAGTACCGCAGCTTCGTTTACGTCTAATACTTCTTTATTCAAAATCGTTGATATTCGGACTGTTTCTTTCAATTCTTTTAGATCACTCGCAATGCTTATAAGCATTTCTTTGAATTCTGTTAAGATTTTCACCATATTTTTTCTTTTTTAATTATCCAGCTTTGTTGCTGAATATGCTTACAAAAGTATGGTAGGAAATGCGGAACGGTCAAGGAATACATTATTCCGCAAAAAATAAAAACTCCCTGTACAAAGGAGTTTAAGGATTTTTTGTTGAGTTTATGTGGAATTACTGCGGAACGGCTCTAAGATTTTCGACAATTTTATTGATTATGTTGATTTTTGTTGACTTTCTATTGCCTGTTTTTACTTCGCTAATAATCCTACTAATACCATTTTTATCTTTTGTTTTTGGGATCTGAGAATCCCCGTTCGTCAGAAACAAAAATCTTTCTGCCCAGAAAGAATTAAAAAATGTACTGTCCTGATAATCTTCTTTGAAGAATTCCCGTAATGAATTAATCAAATATCCTATATCAGATTGGTTTCTTCCCCGCAATATTATAGGTATTACGGGAATAGTGTCAATATAAAAATGTAGTAGAAACAATTCTTTGGTACAGAATTCATCAATAAAATTTTCTGTTGAAAGGCTCTCGTGTAGTTTTTCAATAAAAGCGAAGTCTAATCCAAAAACTGTCTGTCGTACAGTGTTAATTGGTACTGTAAGCGCTGGAACTGCAAAATTTGAAACTTCAAAATACTGAGAAAACTCTTTTCCTATCATTGTAAAAACTTGCTGATATAATAAATTCATTTTTTCAGTAAGTAGATAAATATCATCTTTATTTGTAGAGTTGGTAGCTAAAAATTCATTATTGTATATGATAGAGTCTTGCAATTTGCTGATAATATCTGTGAGGACTTTATTTTTACTAACTGGATCAATTTCTAAATCATTAATGAGGTTTTTAAATAATTCGTAGCATTCTATCATTAAATTATTCTGCGAAATACTATTTGAAAATGGCTCAATCTCATATATTGATAAATCACTCGACCATTCATTTATTTTTTGTTCTATATCATCCGCAGAGTCATTATAAATATCTGGGAATTCAATTGATAATGATTTTTGCCAATCAAAATCCTCAAAATCTTCTCTTGTTCCTATTACTTGACTGTCATAATCAAACTCCTTAATGATGTTGTTAAGAATAATAATTTTTCCATTATCATTCAGATCTTGATATGTTAAATTGTACTGCTCAGGGATGAAATCTTGAATATATCCATATTCCAAAAATAAATTTTGTTCAATCAGGTTTTTAATACCGTCAAAACCTCCCTTACTGATCCCACTAATTATATTATTGTAAGATCTTATATCATTTTTACTAATGTTTTTCAATTTTAAGAAATATTTATACTAATTTACTAAAAGCATCATCAATAATATCATCCTCAAAATCTTTCAGATATGAGTTTGTGACGGCAACAGAAGAGTGTCCCATTATTTGGCTAATCACATCCGCAGAAACATTATTGAATTTCAAATGAGTAGCAAAAGTATGTCGCCCTACATAGCTGGTTATATCTTCGTCAATTCCTGTTTGCTTTGCTATAAATTTTAATTCTGAGTTAAATGATCTTAAACATCTTCTGTATCTTCCAAACAGTTGTTTGTCAGTAAGTTCGTTTCTTAAAATAACAGGAAAAATATATTTTACTTCTTCTGGTTTTACATAGTTTTTGTAATATTCTAAAATCTCCAATGCTTCCACTCTCAAAGGAACATTAAAATCCCGACTTGTTTTGCTTCTGGTGTAATACAAGCGATTACCTTTTATATCATCCCATTCTAAAAATGCCATATCTTTAAAGTTCATCCCACCAACATAATAAGAAAATAAAAACATTTTGTAAGTGTTAGTATATTGGGGGAAACTTCCACAATCAAAACTCTTAAACAGTGCAAACTGTTCTTCACTCAATGCTATTTTGCGAGACTGCATTTTCAATCTTTTTTGAATACTGTAACTTCTAAATGGATAATCTTCTTTTCTTGCATAACCCGACCTTATAGCAAGATTAAATAATGTCCTTAAATCGGTCATTCTGATTCTAATAGTTGTATTACTACAAGATTTTGCTAAAAAGTTTTCATACTTCACCAAATATTCAAAATCAATATCTTTAAATCTTAAATCAATATTTTTTTCAAATTTGAATAATGATTGCATAGATTCTTTAATTGTTTTGGCATACCCAAACCTACTTAGTTCATCTAATTCCTCAATTCTCTGCTGAAAAAAATCTTTTACAGAAATCGATTTTATCTTATTACTTGCGGATTGCGTTCTAAACCTTGCGTCAATGTCGTCCAAGTTATAATCAAGCTCTTCGGATTCTAATTCTACAATTGCTTCATTAATACGTGTGTCAAGCTTTTTCAAAGATTCATTAATTTCACGAGCTTTGCCGTGAGACGATTTTACTTTCTTATTTTTGGTATCCCATTGGTTACCCTGCACAGAAAATGGAGTAGTGATAATTTTAGATTTGTTGCCTAGATATACTTTAAAAACAATTGGAAGACTTCCGTCTGTTTTAGGTTTATTTCGTAGCATTAGTTGTGTTGTTGCCATAGGTCAAGTTATAGGTCAAGGTTGAAAGTCAAAAATAGTAAAAATAAGTTAAAACTCAAAATAGAATGTTGTTATAAGTTATTGAAATACAGTATTATTGTAAATAAAAGTAAGCTAAAGTAAATACCATGACCCCTTACTCATAATCAGGTGGTCCCTGGTTCGAGCCCAGGTGGGACCACTTTTTGGAAAATCGAACTTTTCCATAAAAATCAAAAAGCCTCTATTTTAGGGGCTTTTTTCATGTTTATATAGTGAATTTATTCGTCATGTTTATTCATGTTTCGTTATAAAAAAGCTCCCTATTTTTCTCCCCGAATTATTTTTGAATAAAAAGGGGAAGAAAATGTAAAATCCAGTCGTAGAATTTCCTTATCTTTAAATTAAAGCTGAATATTTGTGTAAAATATTGATTATCAATTTTTTATCTTTGAATTTTGTAATATTTATTCTATCTTAGCTTATTATTTTAATGTTACAGGATATAAAATTGTAATAATTAAAAAATAACGACATGGGAAAATTTTCTGTTAAGGCTATTCTAAGAACCGATAAAATTTTAAAAAACGGAAACTCTCCGATTTATCTACAAGTAATAATCAATTCTGTAAAGAAAACTTTTACTTTGAACGAAAATGTTGTTCCTAAAGATTGGGATAAGAAGAATGAGGAAGCAAAAGGTAAAGGATATAAATTATTGAATGATAAAATAAGTAAAGAGAAATTTGAGTTAGAAAGGTTTCTGCGTGAAAATGATTTGGCAGGTATTCCTCTTTCCTTTACACTAGTAGATAATTTTCTAAAAGGTACTAATAACAATGATTTTTATGCGGTTTTTGATGAGGTTTTGGAAATGAAGAAGGGAGAAGGATTAGCCGAAGATACTGTATATAAGTATGAAACTCTAAGAAAGCGGTTAAAGAACTTCAAGGCTAAGTTATTCACTTCGGATATAGATTCTGTTTTTATAACAAAATTTAATAACTATCTAAAGAAATTAGAAATAGGAGAAGGAGGACTATACAATCATCATAAATGTTTGAAATGTATTATTAACGAAGCTATTGAATATAAAAAGTTTAAGGGTGATAATCCTTATAAGAGTAAAAAATCTTTAAAAGTAAAATCTCCAGATCATAAGACTGTATTTTTAGAGGAAGAAGAAGTTCTTAAAATCTTAAAATTTAAAACTACTTCTGCTACCATGAAAGCGACTAAATATATGTTCCTGCTATCTTGTTGTACAGGATTAAGGTATGGTGATTTATATTCGCTAAAAATCTCTGATATTGATTGGAAGAATAAAATTATCTCTAAAAAAATGTTGAAAACAAAACATATTGTAGATATTCCTTTAAATAAACAAATAAGAGCTTTGCTTGTAAGATTCATGATTCAGAAGAAGCCGAGCGATAAAGTGTTTCCTGAAGTATCTAATCAGGTTGGAAATAGGATTTTAAAAAAAATAGCAGAAGAATGTAAGATAGATAAAGAGATTAGCTTCCATGTAGGAAGACATACCTTTGCTTCCTATCTAGTAAACAATAAAAATGTATCTCTACCTTTAGTAAGTAAGCTTTTGGGGCATAGAAGAATCGCTAATACAATGATTTATACGAACTCTAATGTTAAAAATTTAAGAAACGTAATGGATGTAAGTCGTTACGGATAATTTTATAAATTTGTAGAATGTTAAAAGCAAAATAGAATATAAAAATAAAAATACTTCAACGATAAAAGCGTAAGCTGTTTATTTGTTCTGCCGAAAACTGGTAATTTTTAATACAGACAAAATAAATAGTGATACGCCTACGCATTGCGTGGGCTATCCTATTAGTCTGTATGGGTATACCAGTACCTCGGTAGTTAATATGGTTTAGTTCCACGCTTTTTCTATGTCTATATTTAAGGCTGTTTGGAGCTGACGGCATTAACTATTAATCGTGGGAAATTTCTCTTATCTGATTCAAAAAAAATTTCGAGAGCTGAATTCAGAACAACAACGAATCTTTGTTAGCGAATTTGAAAGACGAAAGAAATCTGTAGGAATATCTTACCTGCTTTGGTTTCTTTTAGGTTGGCATTACGCCTACCTTAAAAAATGGGGTTGGCTGATATTATATATCCTTACCGCGGGAGGTTTTTTTATCTGGGCAATTATTGACCTCTTCAGAATTCCGAGAATGGTTGAACAATATAATAATGATCTTGCTTTAGAGGTATTACGGGATATTTCGATCATGTTTCCCGATGAAGGTCGTAATTCAGGTGGTAATAATGTTTCTAAAAAGGCTGTAAACGACCTTTACATCACTCAAAAAATGCAATCAGGAGAAAGTTATTCATTTTATATAATCGTTGGTATAATAATCTTGTTTAGCGTTTCTGCTTTCTTCTTAAAGCCCAATAATACAGAAATGAAAAATAAAATTGTTGATGATATTATGGCTTATCAGCCTCAACTTTTCAAAAGTATGAAAGATTTTTTTGCCGGTGAGAAGCTCAATGAAAGGCAATCCCAGAGCTTTATAACTTTATTTCTATCAGAGAATGGTTATGAAAATAGTAAGGTATATGATGAAGACCTTGTTTTGCTAAGGAAATTAGTCTATAAAGATGAAAATGACAAACAAAATCTGATAACTGCTTACGGCTTCTTTGGTTATACAAAGATTATATATGAGGATGAAAGTCTGAAAGGCAGAAGGTTTGGAAGTTATAAAAATGAGCGGAAGACAAAACCTTATGAATATAGTGTAATAGAATCACCGAATAAATATCAAAAATTTGAAAGACTTAATTCTGAAGAAAACCAATCACAAACTAAAACTAGAGAAAAAAAAGTATCCCAGAATTCTGAAGTTGAAAATAAGCAGGGAGATTCAATACAAATCAATTAATCATGAAAAACTTATTTATACTTATTACCTTGTGTATTACCACGGTCTTTTATTCCCAAAACTCTTATGAAAACGAATTAAAGCAAACAAAGCTATTTGTAAAGGAAGTTTTGAAAAATCAGCCGTCAAAAGTAATTGAATATGTTAAACTAACTGACGGTAGAATAAAGCAAAGTAAAACTGATAATCCTGTGGAGGAATTTGAGCATCAGTGGGAAATGTTCTATAAAATTCTCAGAAAAAATAATAAAATCGTCTATATCAGTAAATCTGATGATTTATGGGGGCATATTGGAGATAGCAAAACTTCTTATGATTATTACTTCAATGAAGAAGGAATCTTGGTTGGAGCTGAAAAAAGTCTTGATTTCTTTTTGTTAGATACAACGTGTGCAAACCAAGTGAAATATTACGTTTCCTATATCAATGTAAAAGCGGAGAAACTGGAAAAAAATGAAATATACAAAGATGATAACGGAAATGTTATTGATTTTACTTCCAAAAAATGTAAAAATAGCAAGAAATATATTCAGAGTATTCCCAATAGTTTAGATAAAATCACTTTCAGAGATTTGGAAGGTTTCATGAAAGCTGAAAAAATTAAATACTATCAGACTGATAAAAATGAAACTCCCGAAACTAAAAAAAATATTGGGTACGAAAAAGAAAACCCTTCCATTGGGAGTCTTATAAAAGGAAGAGAAAAAGAGTTAATCCAAGAAAATGAAAACCCTAAAAGTAAAATAGATGTTGACCGAAAATTGATAAGTTTTATTCCTGGAACAATGAGAAGAGGAGGGGTACAACCTTCTCATAGTTGCACGGCAAGAGGTTCTATTACCATTGCCTATACTGTAGATAAAGCAGGGAATGTAGTTTCTGCCAGAAAATCGGGAGGGGTTTCGGATTCATGTATAGTATCAACATCAATTGGTTGGATTAAGAAATATGTAAAGGCTGAAAAAGCCGATGTAAGTTCTATGGGAACTTATAAGGTTACATTTTAATGCTCTCTAAAGGGATGTATGTTTAGAATATCAAGATTTTAAAGGAAAATAAAACAAGAAGAAAGCAAGTAAAAGCATGATATGTTTTACTGAAATTACAAGTAAAGTAGAAGTGAAAATAGAAGTTAGAATACAAGAAGAAACAAGTAAGGGTTTCCTGAAAGGTTTCTATGACGTCTAAAAAGGAAAAAACCCTAATACTATGGGAAATCCTGCCTTTTAAACTTGAAGTAGTTTCATAAAAACAAGAAGAATATTTAAGAATTTGCTTCCCCTCTCTATTTATTCAATAAACAATGATGGTTATTAAGAAATTGGTGAGCTAATTGAATACATTTCAATTCATAATCCAAGTTTTGCAGAGTCTGTAAAAATTTCGTAAACTTGTTGCAACCCAAATGACAAAAAAATTCTAAAATGAGCTCTTCAGTTCAAATATCCTTGCAGGCTCCTGCCTCATACACTGTTCAAAGAAAGTATACCTACGAATATGTCAAGAATATGTTAGGCAGAAGCCAATCCCTTGCTTTTGAATTTGATACTGAATATAATGATCTTACTAAAGATATAGTTTCCAATCCTATCATTAAGATTAAGAGAGAGCATGTCTTTATGAATGAAGACTATCTGGAAGACACCCTGATAGGAGAATTGGTAGAAACTTGCTCATCTACATTATTTCCTCTGAATTTAATCACAAACCAATATGGATTCCTTAAAGGAATAGATAATCATAAGGACATTATTTCTCGTTGGAATCAGATAAAGCCTAATCTCCTGCTACTCTATAACAACGATACTTCACTTCACTTTATTCAGAAAGTTGAATGTTTATATAAAAGCCCTGAGAATTTATTAAAAAGTTTCCAATGTGACTGGTTTTTTATTACTTTCTTCTTTCCTCTCTATGGGGAATATGGGAAAGAAAGAATACTTGAACTGGATTATGATTTTCCAATATTTCCTGATGCAAAGGAAACTTATCAGTTGTTTATGGAACTTCAGAATGTACATGATGAATCTGGAAAGACTGTAGTATTAATTAGTGGAAAATCTTTACAAAAAGAAGAAAATACCTTAAAAGGATATGTTCTGCTAAATGAAGATAAAACTATCCATGAAATAGTATTTCATTTTGACTTTACCGAAAATCAAGAAGTCATTAAGATCAGAATTTGGGAAGAAAATAATTAGTCAATAATATTTTTAATTCCCTTTGTGATGATAAAAAACAAAATATTAGCTCATATTTTTTTATCTTTATTAAAAATAACATCTGATGAAAGAATCTATAAAACACATAGTTCAAAAAGGAGAAACTTTGGAAAGTATAGCCTTAGATTATGGTATTTCGGTTTCTGAACTAAAAAATTACCATAATAGCCATATTACAAATTTTAAAGAGCATATTGGTTATTATATAGAAGAGGGAGTGGAACTACTCCTCGAAAATGAAAAACCTACTAAACCCCTTTTACAAATAAAAGAAAGAGACGAAAAAGATAAAGAAAGAGAGGAAAAGAGACAAACTAAAAAAGAAACCCTGCAACATGGAAAGGAAGAATATTTTATAGTAGATGGAGCAAAATGTCTTTGTGATAAGGGAACTATCCCAGCTACCTTGAAAGTAAACTCTCACACTAAATCTATTTTCAATAGTAAGGGCAATGATAAATGGGCAGCAACTTTGGAGGATGTGCAGTTTAAAGAGGGGAATTCATGTTTTGGAAATTGTGCCGTTAAAAATAACAATCCTTGCACTTTTTCTCCTGCCGAACTATGGCAAAAGCCCTTTGAAAAGGTAAAAGTAATGGACAAAAAAGTGTTGGTAGAATCTTCTTTCCTTATGTGTTCAGTAGGAGGAAAAATATCAATACAGCATCATGGGCAGACGATCTTATTAGGAAGTAACAATGTACAAAAATCCAATGCAGAATTATTAAATCAGGTAATGCCAGGAATTAACTTTGAAGAGTTTCAGGCAGAGTATGATGATAATCAATACTATTTGTAGGCTATGGGAAAAATATTAAAAGGAATAGACGGAGAACGTTTTCCATTGATTGGAGGAGTTACGGAGTATCGTATTACCTTTTCAGAAGCTGTTGATGTGAATACCGTAAATGATAATGATATTTTATGGCAGGTCTATTGGGCTAATGAGTATAGCGAATATGAAAAAGTTCCGTTCTCGGGACAAAAAAAAGGAAGATTGACTACGTATAAATTTCTACAAAACCTGCAAGGTAAAAACCTACAACTCAAAGCAACGTATAAAGATGAAACGGTAGAACTTCATATTACTCCACAAGCCAATGGAGAAATAAAGATCATTGATGTATTTTTTCTTGATGTAGAATATAAAATACAAGATACCAGTAAATTAAAATACATGAATAGTGTAAACCTTCAGATTTACACGTTGAATATGTTGGGGAAATATGTTGAGTTTAAGATGTATGATACGGTAAACGGGCAGGATGTAGAAGTAGCAAAAAACTCTGAACCGATGCAGGTTATTCAGAAAAACGGTATTGTTAAAACTAAAAAAGCAATATTGTTAAATCCTGCAATGTATATGCAGACCCAAAAAGATATGTCTGCAAGTGAGCATCGTTACAAAGTAAAGGTCTGGGAAAGAAACAATGAAGCGAATTTCTATGAAGAAGAGTTGAAGGTAAAAAATGAAATAGGACAGCCTAGTATTCCGCAGGATTCGCAGGCTCCGCAGAAAACTGGGCTTCCAGAAGCTCCGAAGAAGAAAGAGGATGAGAAAGAAAAGAAAAAAGAAAAATGTTTTTGTGATAAAGAGTTAGAAATTGAAGATTTCATCACCTTAGGAGTGAGTAAAAATAAAGCTAAAGTATATGCTGATGTGTTAAATGATACAATGAAGAAATATGAAATTAATACATGCATTAGAAAAAGTCATTTTTTAGCTCAAATATTTCATGAATCAGGCTATTTAATATTTCTTTCTGAGCAAAAAAGTAAACATGCATCTAGTGGTTCTCCTTATAAAGGAAGGGGAATTATGCAAATAACGGGAGAATCTAACTATCGTAGATATGGAAAAAATGTTACCGAAGATTTCACATCTACAGAAACAAATAGGGAGAAAATGGCATTACCCCCTCATAATGTAAAATCTGCTGGTTGGTTTTGGAAAGAAGAAAAAGGATTAAATTCTATGGCTGATAAAAATGATTTCATTTGCATTACAAACCTAATAAATGGTGGGAATGTTGGATTCAATGACAGGTATAAAAAGCTCAAGATTTGTTTTGATAATATATATAAGACTTGTAAAAATTATAGCGAAAAAGTAACTTTAAATTACACTTTTGAAAATAGTAATTCATACAAAATTTCAAGATTTGCTTTTGCTTGGGGGCTTTGGCACGATAAAGATGCTAAAAAAGATGGTTGTACTTACAATACAGCAGAAGCAATTAAAGGTTATGAAAGATTATTAGATTTACTTCCTAGCACTTCTTCTGATTCAAATTGGTACTACATTCAAGAAAATCCAGTTTTTAATGATATTGTTATTGTTGACAAAAAGAAAAATATAAAAAAGGTTAAGATTATAGATGCTGCAACTTTAAGATTAAAAAAATTAAAGAAATGAAAAAAGTAATATATATAATTTGTTTTTTTTCCTTTTTCTGGGGAAATAGTCAGTTTTTTTTAGATAATGATAATATTCCTGACAAAATAATTAACGATGAAAATAACATTGCTTTTATAGATATTAATAGAAAAAAAATAAAAATATTTCTGAATAAAATTCCTTTAAATCATCTATATGATAGAGCTGGGGCTGGTGTAGATAATATTGATATTTATTCAAATAAACGACAAGAAATTCAAATAACTGGAAACTGTTGTGTTGGTGTTTCAGAAACGGCTTATTATAAATATATCCCTAAATATGACAACTGGCTCTTGTATAAAACTGCATATATAGAAAATTCAGCAAATATTACTTCTAATATTGATATAAAATATTTCCCTTATTCTTTGGGGATTGACGACAAAAAATACAATCCAAATAAAAAGAAATATTTAGAAGATGTTGCACTATCAGCGAAAGTAAGTAACAGGTTATTTAATGAAGAGTTTAAAGATTTTAAAAAAAATGATTTAAAGTATACAATAGAAGATTTTGGAGAACTATTAAAGAATATTCCTATTAATGCTAGTAATATTGATAAATATAATAATTTAGCATACTATCTTTCAGAAAAGGATGATAACATATCAATTTATCTCTTAGAGCAAATTATTAATAAATTTCCTGAAAGGATTGTTGCCTATCTTAATCTTGCAGATAGCTATTGGAATCTTGGAGAAAAAGAAAAAGCGGTTAAGAACTACCAAAAATATGTGGAGCTAATGAAATCCCAAAATAAAGATTTGAAGAAAATACCTCAACGAGTTTGGGAAAGGACAAAATGATTTTTTGATATTAATTTTGTTGAAAATACTCTTAGCTAAGGTTAGGGAGTATAAAACTGAATAGCTCTTAAGCTTTTACCATAAAATTATATTATAACATCATCACAAATTAAGAATTATGGGAAAACAAAAATTTTATGTTGTCTGGAAAGGACATAAAACAGGAGTATTTGATAGCTGGGAAGAATGTAAGGAACAAACACATGGATTTCCTAATGCTGTATTTAAGTCTTTTCTAACTAGAGAACTAGCCGAAAAAGCATTTAATAGTGATAGTAAGGAATTTGTAGGTGTCGATATTTTTGAGCCAACATTAAGCAAAGAAGAATTAGCCCTCATTGGCGATCCTATTGAAGAAAGTATTTCCGTTGACGGAGCTTGTAATGTAGTAACAGGAATAGTTGAATATCAAGGTGTCGATACCAAGACTAAGAAAGTTTTATTTAAGCAGGGACCATTTGACGGAGGAACTAATAATATTGGGGAATTTCTTGCTATTGTTCATGGGTTAGCTTATTGTCAGAAAAAAAATATAAATATTCCCATTTATTCTGATAGTAAAAATGCTATGTCTTGGGTGAAAAATAAGAAAGTTAGAACCAGCCAGGAAAAGAATGATAAAAATATAGAACTCTTTAAATTAATTGATAGAGCTATCAAATGGTTAGAAAATAATGAGTATTCTAATAAGGTTCTAAAATGGGAAACAAAAGCTTGGGGCGAAAACCCTGCTGATTTTGGAAGAAAATAAATGCTTTGTGGAATATACCTAGATATTGAAAAGTTAATATTACTTAAAAATACTTACTTTCATGTGAAATTTAAATCATAATTTAATGGAAGGTAAAGAGATACCGAATAATACCTTTCTTCTAAAAAGATTGAGAGCTTTAGAAAAGAGAGTAAAATCATTAGAAGAGTTTTTAGAGGAGAAAACTTTAAAAGAAACATTTACTGTGGATGAGGTTCTAAAAGTCTATGGAATTAGCCGCTCCACTTTCGATAGGTATAGAGATTCAGGTTTAAAAGTTTATCAGCCTAAAAGAAATGGAAGAATTATGGTTAAAAAAGTTGATATTGATAAATTTTTAAAGAAATAACAATGGTTGATGTAATTAGATTTTATATTGAAAATGTGGAACTGACTGAAAAAGCATTGCAAAAATTTGATATATACCCGATCGGTTACGGGAAGGAAAGGGGTTATTACAAAAAAATGAAGAGAGAAATGGAAAATAAGTCAGATAAACCTAAAGAACGTGAATTTGACTATTTTTCAATAATATATGATAGAAAAGAAAACGGGACCATTGGAAAGCTTTGGTTTGAACAAAATATTAGAAGAACTTATTTTAATAGGATCAGAACCCATGAGAGCGATTTAAATATTGCAATGAGTGATTTGCATTATAATGATTTTGTTAGAGAAATAAAATATTGGGCAAATGAACTTGATATAGATGAAGAAGATTTTTGGAAAGCAAAAATAACGCAGATTGAATTAGGGGTAACTCTTCATTTTAAAACTCCAATGAATGGTATTATGTCATGTTTTGGAAGTTTAAAAAATCTACCTAGAAAGCATGTTTATGAAAATTCTGGAGTTAAGTTCATAGGCAAAAATTATCAAGTATCAATATATGATAAGTTAGACAGAGCTTTTCATACTGGAGAAATTTTTGAAAGTCAACCTGCCGCAAGAAGAAATATTTTAAAAGTAGGTGCTAAAAAAATTAAAGCATACATTCGCTATGAAATAAAAATCAAAACGGTTAGTGGTGTTCTTCCTAAGGACTTTGGTGATATTAGTACGTTAGACAAATTAAAAAGAAGTTGGAATAATCTAACTGATATGCTTCTAAATAAATTTGATAATTTTACTTTTGTTGATGTACTTTCTCCAGAAATAGAAAAGTATATTATTTACGAACAAATAGGAAAAGCAATTCATGGTGTAAAAGGAAAAGGAAAGGACAAGACCCCAATAGATGAATATCTAATGTATCTGGGTTTGAAATATCTTGATTTTGAAAATGATGGAGTAGATAATAAAGGTTTTGATGAATTCCGAAGACATTTGCTTCCATTTTTAAAGAGAGATAGACTGAAAAGAGAAAAAGATTACGGTGATTTATATATGAAATTCAGAGTAAAAAGTAAGCCTTCTTATGCTGAAAAATTTAGGAATGAATTATCGAAAAGACTTAAAAGTATAGCTACGCAATAAATTTTGTGATTATTTAATTATATATAACCTATATATTAAACGTAAAAACTACTACTACTACTACTACTAAAGGGTAAATAGGTTTTAAGCGAAATTTTTTTGCTGAAATAATTTCGTTATTAATCAATGATACTTAATCTAAAGGTTTTATTTAATGTTATCAGAAAACGATGTAAATACCTCAAAAATCAATTTAAAACTTGCTTTAGTATAGATCGATATTTAAGAAATTTTGATTGATTTTTTGCTATTGAAAATATTAAACAATTAAAAACTAAAATTATGAAAAAGTCTGAATTGGAAAGCAGATATATTTTTTTAAGTAAAGTCTTAGAGGAATTTTATGATGTGCATTATGAATATAAAAATGCAAAGTCAAATAGTAAAAAGTATATTGAGTCCAGATTGAATACTTTGGTAGATAGAGCTGAAAATTATATTAATAAAGATGATGAATTCTATAATATTGTAACAATAGGAAATACCGTATATGAAAGAGCTGTTTCTCTTGAAGGAACATTTACTATTAGAAATTTCTCTCGTGATATGCCTGAGATTTTAGAAAGATTAAAAAGTTTTATTGAAAATTTGAAAGAATGAAAATAAATGAAAGCCTTATAGAATCAATAAAATTTATAAAATCTAATGAAATTGTAAATGCTTCCTTAGATATTGGAGAAGCTATTATTGATTCAAATTTAGAAGATGGAATATTGAAAGATATTCCGATAATTGGAACTTTGATAAACTTAAATAAAGGAATGCTAAGTATCCAAGATAGAATCTTTTCTAAAAAAATATTAAGTTTTTTAAATCAACTTAAAGATATTCCCGAAGAAAAAAGAATTAAGGCTATTCAGAAAATTGAAGATTCTAAAGATGAAAGAATAAAAATTGGTGAAAAACTGATTTATTTGATAGATAGGGCTGATGACCATGTTAAAGCTGAAATTATAGGGGTGATGTTTTCAGAATATATTAAAGAAAATATTGATTACGAGGATTTTAAGAGAGTTGGCGAAATAATTAACAAAACATATTTAGGAGATTTATTATGGTTTTTGAATAGTAATGTAATAAAAATTAGTATTGAAGAATCTTCCGATATGATTTCGTCTGGACTTTTTGACCTTCCTTTGGCTTATCAATTAAAAGCTCAAAAGATGAATTAAATGAAGATTACTATTTTATTGACGGATACGAGGATGTGTCTGCTAGTCGTGTTGCTGAGAAAATGAGAGAGCTATTTAAAAAAAATAATATTTAATTGTATTAGAAATGTTTTTAATCAAGACATTCTGTGATTTTCCGTTTTGATAATTCGAAACGAATTTTTGAAAAACTAAAAACTATGAAAAGTAATAAAACATTATTGCTAGAAAAATCAGATAACTATTTTATTGAAGAAAATAACGGATTACAACCTCTAGAAAATCTCCCTTTCTTAAATAAAATTAATATTTTCATTGGTACAAATAATAGTGGGAAAAGTAAATTTATGAGATACTTAATGTCTCTTGATAGATTTTTATTTCTTGACGAAAATATTTTTATTTCTCTTGATAAGAAAATAGACAAATTTAATATAGACTTTAAAGGACGTTACTCTTTATTACCAAATTTAAAGCGGGAATATAATATTAAGGATAGTATAGATTTATTAAGATCTACTGGACACTTTACAAATTATGAACTTCCGCGCGACTTAAAAATAACCACGGAAATTAGAAGTCCTAAATTTTATTATATACCTACCTTAAGAACCGCCCATTCTTTATATCTCCAAACTAAAGAAGAGCAAAATTTTACCAATTTTGGTGTAAAATATGAATATGAAAAAATAGAGGATGATATTCTTTTGCATACTTTGCGTAAAAATTACTCATTAGATAAAGATATTGAGATTTTTACGGGAGTTCATTTATATAAAGATATTCTTAATACTAGAAACTCAAAGAGAGAAACGCGAAAATTATTTGAGAACTTTGAACGCTTTATTAGTAGAAACTTTTTTGATGGAAAAGCGATAGATATAATTGCAGAGTTTGATAAAGACGAGAGCCGTAAAGGTAATAATACAAAAGAAATTATTAGTATTCATATTGAAGGAGAGAAGCATTCTCGTGACTTATATAATCTAGGAGATGGTATTCAGGCGTTAATAATTCTTATGTATAAAATATTTATGGCAAAAGACAATTCTTATGTTTTTATTGACGAACCTGAAATAAATCTTCATCCAGGAATGCAACGATTATTCTTAGAACAAATAATTGCTAACCCTGATTTGTCAAAAAAGAATTTAACATATTTCATCTCTACTCATTCTAATCATTTTCTTGATTTAACTCTTGAAAAAGATAGTATTTCGATTTATTCTTTTTCTTCTAAAACTGAAAGTGATGGAGAAAAGAAGCTAATAATTAAGAATGTTAATGCGGGAGATAATGACGTACTAAAAAATATTGGTGTAAATAATTCATCAGTTTTTATGGCTAATTGTAGTATTTGGGTAGAAGGCGTTTCTGATAGAATATATATTAGAGCTTTTTTAAAATCTTATTGTAAGCATAATGGAAAAAAATATCCTAAAGAAGATATTGATTTTGCCTTTTTTGAATATGCTGGGACAAACTTAGATCATTATTTGTTTGATGATATTGATGAAGAAGAGCAAGAGGAAATGATAAAAGATATTAATGCTATGTCATTATCAAATCGAATTTTTTTACTAGCAGATAGTGATAATGTAAGAGCTGATTCAAAAAAAGGAAAACGACTTGCTAAATTAGAAGATGTAAAATCTGATAACTTTATTCCTGAAATAATTAGAACCCATAGAGAAATAGAAAATTTCTTGCCCAATAGTGTTTGGGAAAGCATTCTAATAGAATTATGTAATAAAAAAATAATTTCTGAAAACAGAGAGGAGATTGATGAAAAAATTCATGAAGTTTTAAAAAATATAGATGCTAATAATTATTCAAAAAAATATATTGGAGAGTTTTTAAATGATATAAGGACTAGTTTAGGTGAAATTGCTGGGAAATTTATTTTAAATCAATCTGAATATGAAATAGGTGAGAAAGGAAATATAGGAACTTTAAAGAATAAAAGAGCATTAAGTGAATTGGTAGCTGAGAAAGGATTCTCTTGGGAAATTTTACGTAAAAGTAAAGCAATTGAAAAGTTGACCGAAAGTATTTATAAATTTATTGAAAACAAATAATTATGAATTGGATTGAGAAGTTTTTAGGGTTCAAATTAGATGTAAAATATTTTTATAGTATAATTAAAGATAATATAGCTTTAATTGTTGTTATACCTTCTGTATTAGGAGGATTAGAACAATTACTTAGATTATTTACGATTCAGCCTGAGATGGTGAGATTCTTTTCTGTTTCTCAAGTTATTCCTGATGGATTGGCTATAATTTTAATGTCAGCACTATTGTTTATTGTGTTTTATATTTGGTTTAGATTTTTTTATATGTTGCTGCTTTTATGTGAAAAATTTAAAGTTTATTCGGCAGGAATGTTTTTTATAAGTTTAAGCATATTTCTTTTGTTAATAGGAATTGAAGATTATATTTTAGATAATTATGTTTTTATAAATGCATTCAGAAATCTAGAAAAAGAATTTAATTTAATTAATATTTTCTTTGCTTTACTTGCGAGCCCCATACTTCTAATGGTATTGTATTTTTTATTTGGAATAACACAAAGAAACCCTAATTTTCATTTTCTTTTTGGAAATAAAAATATCATAAAAGTAGTTTGTCTATTTTTGATAACTACAGTATTAGTTTTTCCACCTATCTATAATTACGATTATTTATTAAATTTTTCTTTGCTTAAAAGTGATATAAAAGAAACTTTTAAAGATTTAAAGGAACTTGAGAGTATTAATATTAAATATGTAAATGATAAATATGTTATTGTAGAATTAAAATCAAAAGATTACTGTAATTGTGGCAAAGCTTATCTATACAAAGTTTATTTGTTGGATGATATTATTAAAGGTGATTTTAATAAATAATTAGCATGGAATTTAAATTACCTTATGAAATAAAAGAGAGAATATTTAATGATATTATTTCTCTTGACAATCCTTTCGGGCTGAATACTAATTATACTTTAGTCGACTTTCTATCTAAATTTCTAAATTTAAAAGACTTACCTTCCGAAGATTCTAGGTATATTAATGCCTACGATGATGCTGTTCAACATTTAATTAATAATGACGATTGGAATTATTGGGATACGTTTGTTGAAAGATTTAAAATTCTGGATACTGATGATTTATTTAAGAGCTTTTTAGAAGCCCTTTTAGACAATATTCCTAATGATGATAGAATTGTTATCTCTGCTCTTATTGATAATTATTTAGATAAATTTAATTATCAAATTTCTAAAAATTATGATCTTGAGGGTGATGTCGTTTATACAATTAGAGAATCAGATTTAAGTTTTAATATTTCTGATATTCCAGAAAATAATATTCTTTTTTTAGTAACGGAAAAAAAAGAAGCCTTAATTATTAAGGAATATCCTTGTTTTGTATTACAGTATGATTCTTGGGATGATTATGGTTTTAAAACAAGATTTGAACTTCGCTACTATGATTCTGAAAGAACACAGTTTTATATTGGAAAAGTAAGAATATTAAAAAAAAATATAGATATTACCTACGATTCTTTAGATAAAGAATTTTATAAACTAAATAATGATTATTGTAGCCTGTCTTCTAGAGAGTCTTATTATTTTGAATTGAAAGAAGCATTGGGGGATAAATATTTATCTGTACTTGCAGCTTTAAATGATGTAGCTTATTTTCCTTCTATTTGTGAAAAATTTGAAAATGAGAAGGGATTTATTACTTCATTATGTAGGAATGAAAAAGAATCTGAAAAAATCCTAAGAACTATAAGAGCTAAGCTAACTTATGGTGATATTTCGGATTTATTTAATTTTACTTATATCTTTACTCCAGTGTATTCTGAATTTGCTGTAAGTTTTAAATTTAATTTCGAGGGAAATAAATCCATACCTAAAAGAATTTATAGTATAATTGGGAAAAATGGAGTTGGGAAAACTTTATTAATAAAAGACTTACTCAAAAAACTTTCTTTAAAAGATTCTGGAAAAATTCTTCCAAAAATTCCTTTATATGGAAAAATAATAGTTGCTTCATTTAGTTATTTTGATGCTTATGAAAAAACAAAAAATAAATTAGATTTTAATTTTTTATTTTGTGGTCTTATTAATGTAGAGGAAAAAAGACCATTGAGACATGAAGAAATAAAATCAAAATTAGTTTCTTCTATGTATAAGTTAACCGAAAAAAATGTTTTGAATAAATATTTCTTTATAATTAAAGAATTTATTGATGAAGAACTATTAAACGAAATTACTCAAATTCCTAGAGGAGTTACTGATATTGAGCTTTTACGAGATAATGAAGATATAAGTATAAAAATAAATACTAAAAAAATATCTAGTATTATTGATAAAATGAGTTCAGGGCAATTAGCATTATTTTATATCATTACAGAGATTGTCGCTAATATTAGGTATAATTCTTTATTAATTTTCGATGAACCTGAAACACATTTACATCCTAATGCGATAACTGAATTTATGTCTGCGATAATTCATTTATTAGAAGAATTTGATTCGTATTGTATTATTGCAACTCATTCTCCTTTAGTCGTACGAGAAGTCTTTTCAGATAGTATTTACGTTTTTGAAAAGGATGAAAATATTCCAAGAGTTAGAAAATTAGAGTTTGAAACATTTGGAGAAAACCTATCTACTATTACCGAAGAAATATTTGGGAATAGAGATGTTTCAAAATATTACGTAAAAACTATAGAGAGCCTTGTCAATGGAGGGAAATCTTATGAAGAAATTGAAAGTCTTATAGAAGGGGATGTGCCATTAAATTTAAATCTGAAAATATTAATTAAAAGCTTAGTTAAAAATAGGGATGAAGAATCTTAAAAGTTTTGATGCAAATTGTTTTGATGTATATAAGGAAGCTGTAGAAAGGAAAGAGGAAGGAACAGCAAAAGAAATTTTGTCTTCAGTTAAACCGATGATAGGTTTACTTTATTTTGAGTACTCTACTAAGTTTGATAACAATGAGATTTATAACTTAACTCCATATGGCTTTTCTGGTGAAAGAAAGGATTGTTTAATTAATTTGTATCAATATAAATCTGCAATTATTAAAAAGTTAAAGAAAAAAATATTAGATAGTCAAATAATAACCATAAATGCTACCTGTCAATATTGTACTTTAAATTCTGTAAATTCATTAGATCATTTCATTCCCAAAGGAGATTTTCCCGAATTTTCTGTTAATCCTTTAAATCTATTTCCTTGTTGTTCCGAATGCAATAGTAAAAAAAGTAAATATGTATTTAACGGAGTCGAAAGTTTATTTCTAAATTTATATTTAGATAAACTTCCATCAAAAAAATATTTAAAAGCAGATTTTGATTTTTCAGATGATATACCTTTAGTTACTTTTAATTTATATAATCCCGAAGATATTGGCGCATCTTTACATAAAACTATTTCTAATCATTATGGAAGACTAGACCTATTAGAAAGAATGCGTTTAAAATCGAATGAAGTAATTACTGAAATCATTAAACCGATTAAAGGATATTATCGTTTCAATAAGGACATTGAAGAAATAAAAAAATTTTTGAGAGAAGAAGAAATAGAGATTCAGGAAGCGTACGGATTTAACTATTGGAAATCTGTATTAAGGTTGTCTTTAATAGAAAATACTGAGTTCTGGGAAAAGTATATTATACAATGAAAAGTTCCCTATTTTTCTCCCCTAATATTTCATGAATTGCTAAAAGCCCATTAAATATTGGAAAAATAAGATATTAGTTCGAGCCCAGGTGGGACCACAGAAAAGCACTCTACTTGAGTGCTTTTTCTATTTACTACTTTATCAGTCTATTATATTGTTTTCGTATTCCATTATTTTAATAATTCTTGTTTCTAAAGTTTCCTATTGATTTTAAAAATGTATATAAAAAGGATTTAAAATTTTAGTTTATACATTCTTTTTGAAAGTCATTCAGTAAAATCTGAAATTTTATTGTTTCATCGGATAAATTCCCTTATTTGTCGATATAGGGTTGTTTTGTTTTTGCTCAGCTTCTATTTTTGAACCATAAATTATAATCATGAAAAGAATAAGTGTTATTTGTGGATTTTTGATGACCATGTGTTTATCAGCACAAAAGATTGAAGTACTTAATTTTGCTACCTTTCATATGGGGAAAACACCGGATGCAGCAAAAGTTAGTTTTGATCCGAAAAGTGAGAAAAGTCAAAAAGAAGTTTTTGAAATAGCAAAACTGCTTGCAGAGTTTAAACCAACAATCATTTGTGTTGAGCTTCTTCCAGGTGAGAATGAAAAGATCAAGAATGATTATCAGAACTTTTTAAAGGATAAAAACTTTAAAACAGCTTATGAAGGTGAAGTTTCACTATTGGCTTATCAGATTGCAAAAATCGCAAATGTTAAAAAAATATATGGAATTGATGAACAGGAAACGGGACAATATAATTATAGACTAGGTTACCAGTTGAAAAATCAGGTAGATAGCGTTACTTATAAAAGTTTTATACCCACTTTTATTGGAAAACTGAAAAATCAGGAAAATCTCTCTGTAAAAGAAAAACTTATTGATTATAATAAAGAATCCACTTTACAGGATTTGATTACAGCCAATGCTGATATTTTAACCCATGTAAGCACAGCAAATAACTTTGAGGGAGCAGATGAAGCAGCCAAATATTATAGAAGAAATCTGAGAATGTATTCTAATCTTAATCAGATTCCGCTTACGGACAAGGATAAAGTCCTTATTATTTCTGGGGCTACTCATGCCGCATTTTTTAGTGAGTTTTTAAAACGAAGCCCTAAATATCAGGCTGTAAATGTTTTTGATTATCTGAAATAAACAATTTGAGAGGGCAAGTCGCCCTCTCAAATTATTTTTAATTATTCATTGCTTTAGAAAAAAATATTATGTTAAACATATGTTTAAAAAAAGCATAAAGAATAATTAAAACTCAGTTAACAGCCTTCTTCTTCAGATGCCGTTGCTTTGCAAAAAAAGTAATAATGGCAGACAATAATCCACTTAACAGAAGACGATTTCTTAAAAACTCACTATTAGCAGTCGGAGGGATATTCATAGCTCCTTTGATCGAAAGTTGCAGCGATGACTTCACAGAGAGTGGAAGTGCTCCCAATGATTTAAAAAATGCTGGTTTTGATACCGGAGTTGCAAGCTTTGATCCTACCGCAACCGGAGTGATTATCTGGACAAGATACTCAGGTGAAAAAGATGCAGAAATTTCGTGGGAAATCAGCAAAAACAATAGTTTTTCCGAAGTAGTTAGAAAAGGTCAGGCAAATGCAACAGCGATTAATGATTTTACAGTTGCAGTGGATGTACAGAATATTCCTTCCAATACAAAATACTATTACAGGTTTTATAATCTTAAAACTAAAGAATCCAGTGTAATAGGAGAAACTCTTACATTACCTTCCAAAGCAGATTCTGTAAATGAAGTGAAAATGGCAGTTGTGTCATGTTCCAATTTTCCTGCAGGACTTTTCAATGTATATGGAGCGATTGCTAAATCTGAAGCCGATGTTGTGGTACATCTTGGAGATTATATCTATGAATATGCTCCTGGGCAATACGGAACAAACCCTTATACCAATCAATTGGGAAGAGCCCATAAACCGGCAAAGGAAATACTTAACCTAAACGATTACAGAGAAAGATACAGACAATACAGAGGCGATAAAAACCTTCAGTTGGCACATCAGAAAAAGCCTTTCATTTGTGTGTGGGATGATCATGAATTTGCAAATGATACCTATAAATCCGGAGCAGAAAATCATCAGCCTGAAGAAGGTGATTTCCAGGCAAGAAAAATGGCAGCTTTCCAGGCTTACAGTGAATATATACCTCTTAAAACAGGAAAAGATCTGAAAATCTACAGAAGTTTCAACTTTGGGAATATACTTTCCCTTTATATGATGGATACGAGAGTCATTGCAAGAGACAAACAATTGGAATACTCAGACTATCTGGATACTACAGGAAACTTTAATCAATCACAGTTTCAGACAGATTTTTTAAGTCCAAGCAGAAAGCTGATCGGAAACGAACAGATGGCATGGCTGGGATCCCAGATCAATGCTGATACTGCAAAATGGAAAGTTTTGGGACAGCAAATCTTAATGACTAAAATGATGGTTCCCGCAGAATTATTAATGTTACTCAATCAGATTTTAGCAGAAATAAAACAACATGGAAGCGCGCAGCCGGCTACCATGCTAGCTCTTCAGAATACCATTACTCAGTTAATTACCATTAAAAAAAGATACCAACTACAGGATTCAACGTTGACAGCTCAGGAGATTGCAAGAATCAAAACCACTTTACCCTATAACCTTGATGCATGGGACGGATATTTTATGGAAAGAGAAGCACTTTATTCCATCCTTGCCGGGAAAAAAGTAATCGTATTAGCAGGTGATACACACAATGCTTGGTTAGGAAAGTTAACCGATGCAACTGGGAAAGATATTGGTACTGAACTGGCATGCAGCTCCGTTTCTTCACCAGGCTTGGAAGGTTATTTGGGTATCACTTCAGATCCTACCCAGGCGATAGCATTAGCTGATGCATTTTCATCTCTGATTGATGATTTGGAATATACCAATCTTTACAAAAGAGGGTATTTGCATGTGAAATATACGGCTGGAGATGCTGTGGCAGAATGGAGGTTTGTAGATAACATAGTTTCCGATACTTATAACGTCACCACAGAAAAAACATACACAATCGCATAGTTTTATAACATATCTTATTTTCAGTTTTGTAGTTAAGAGTCACAGAATATCACTGAGGCTCTTTTTTTGTTATTATTTTTTTTGTATTTTAAACAGATGCAAGAGGATACAAGAAAAGATTTTTTACCGTTGGTTTCCAAACCTGGCTGGGTAATGACCTGGTTAATCAGAATTTTTGGAGGAGCAATATTGTTGGTCGTATTTGTCGCACTGGCTGTATTTCCTTTCTTGGTTTCCGGGAATGTACCGATACTTATCATCTTTGCCCTTCTGTATTATCCGGTTTGGGCAATAGGAATGTATAGATTTTTCCATCATGTGAAAAAAAATATGAGTGTAGCAATAAGAAAGATTAGGGTAGATGATGAAGGCATTCATTTTTATAAAAAAGACGGAAGTGTACGTGATGTTCTTTATAGTCAGTTGGGATCATCTTACCTTTCAGACAAGTATCAGGTTTATCTTACAACCGAAGTCAAAACATGGATTCTGGCTGTAGGAATTGATGGTAATGAGATTAAAGTGGTATTTGACGGAACAGATATTGGCTGTACTCACTATATCAAAAACGGCAGAGCTTTACGGGCAAGATTTATAGAAGGAATCGTTCGCTTTAGACCAGATTTGAAAATAGACCCATTTGTATTTAAAGAGTTCAGTATTCATCCTGGAAAATTTACATTTGACGGAAAAAGGTACATGAGACATGTTGGTGAAGCTGCTGTGGCAATAGGTATTATGTTACTGTTTAGTCTCTTGCTGATATTTATTATTACAATATTATAATACAGATCAGTAAAATGTATCCGTTTTACCTTGGTTTGTCTCATAAGGTAACAGTTCAGAATGTTTAATTTTACCCCATTATTGAAATCTGCACAATGAGTATAAAAATATTAAACATACCGGAATTTTGTAATTATCTGAATGTGGATAACTTAAAAAGTGACGATCTTCACATTGTAGATTTTGAAACTCAGAATGATATCAGACTAAAATCAGAGCCTGTTACCATCGATTTTTATCTTCTCGCAATCAAGCCCCCGATAGAAGTTAACTTTACATCCCGTCAACTGCTGGAAGATCAGTCAGACTCATCCTATTTGTATGCAGACTGCCCCCAAAATACCTTGGAATGGGAGATCGCGCCACCATTTTCCGGTCTTTGTATTATGATAAATGCAAAATACCTTGAAAAATACGCCAAAGATTATAGCTTTGTACATTATAACAATCATGAAGCTCTTTTTCTGACAAAAGAAGAGGAGAGTATACTTTGGGACCTTTTCAGAAAGGCACATCATGAATTCCAGAAAGAACATTATTCAAGAACAGTTGTCATTTCATACGTCAATCTGATTCTTACCTATGTCAAAGACTTTTATGATCGTCAGTTTGATACCCGAAGTGAAATTTATCACAAAGTAATCGATGAGTTTTACAAAAATCTTGATAATTATTTCAGAGAAAATGATAATGTTGCCGGATTGCCTTCAGTGGCATATTTTGCACAGAAAAGTAACCTTTCACCTAATTATTTCGGAGACCTCATCAAGCATTTTACGGGAAAATCTCCATTGGATCACATTCACGATTATGTCGTAAAAGAAGCAAAAGATAAACTCAAAAATACAAACCTTTCCGTTAGTGAAATTTCTTACAGCCTCGGCTTCGATTATCCCAATTATTTTGCAAGATTCTTCCGTAAAAAAACAGGACTATCACCCAAAGTTTTCAGAAACCAATAAAGAAAAATATATTCTAATGTAGCCAAAACCTAGCAGCATTTTTATTGATTTATTAATATTGATGTTCATTCAATACCATCATATTTCTCAAAAAATAGTTAAATTGGTTTAAAATTAATTGAAAACAGATGGTGGAAAATTTCGTTTATTATCTAGGATTGGTCCTTGTAATTATTGGGGCTGTTATGCTTGCCAATCGTTTAAAAGTAGCATATCCTATCATTTTGGTGATTGCCGGACTGCTGATCAGCTTTATTCCCGGATTACCAAAAATAAAAATTGATCCCGAACTTATTTTTATTATTTTTTTACCTCCTTTACTTTATGAAGCTGCTTTTGCCGTCTCATGGAAGGAAATATGGAAACTGAGGCGGATCATTACCAGTTTTGCATTTATAGTTGTGTTTCTTACCGCAATAACGGTAGCTTTTGTAGCCAACTCATATATTCCCGGGTTTTCATTAGCATTGGGCTTTGTACTGGGCGGAATTGTATCTCCACCTGATGCGGTGAGTGCTGGTGCAATTTTAAAATTTGTAAAAGTTCCTAAAAATGTATCTACCGTTTTAGAAGGAGAAAGTCTGTTCAATGATGCATCTTCCCTTATTATTTTCAGGTTTGCAATGGTGGCGGTGGCTACCGGACAATTTATCTGGCAGGATGCAGCTTTAAGCTTTGGATGGATGGTATTCGGGGGATTGGGAATAGGCGTGGTTTTAGCTTTTATTTTTCTTGAAATTGAAAAAATATTTCCTACTGATGTCAATATGGATGCTATCCTTAGTCTGATAGCACCTTATGTCATGTATATTGTGGCAGAAGAAGTTCATTCATCGGGCGTTTTGGCTGTAGTGAGCGGCGGATTATTTCTTTCCGTTCGAAGACATGAAATTTTTAGAACTTCAGAATCAAGATTGAAAGGTTCCAATGTTTGGGAGAGTTTCGTATTTCTTATCAACGGAATAGTTTTTCTATTGATCGGATTAGACCTTCCGGAAATTATGGTCGGATTGGATAAAGAAGGAATCAGCCTTACACAAGCTGTTACCTATGGGTTATTAATTACCGCTGTACTCATTGTTGTTCGTTTTTTATCTTCCTTTGGAGCCGTTTTTGTTACACTGATCATGCGAAATTTCATCAATGTGGCAGACAGAGATCCGGGAATGAAAGCACCTATATTAATGAGCTGGACAGGAATGCGTGGCGTGGTTTCATTGGCAGCGGCATTATCCATTCCTGTGGTGATGGATAACGGACAGCCTTTTCCTCATCGTGATCTCATCCTGTTTATTACCTTTATCGTGATTTTAGCTACATTGATTATTCAGGGATTAACGTTACCAGCTTTGATAAAGAAACTTAAATTATCAGATTCCAGTGGTGGATATCTGTCAGAAGAAGAGTCAGAACAATTTTTAAGGAAAGGAATGCGTCGTGTAGCTTTAAAATATCTTAACGAAAATTATAAAGATAGAAGAAATGAAAACGAATACTTCAATAAGCTGATGGACCGTTGGGAGCAGGAAGATAAAGAAGACTCTGTTCACAAACTTTCTGATGAGGCAAAAGAAATTTACTTTACAACATTAGAAGTACAAAGAATCTGGCTTCGGGAAGAAAACAGACGGAATCCAAATATTGACGAAGAATTTATAAGACATTATTTAACGAGACTTGATTTCGAAGAAGAAAGACTCAGAATGTAAAAAAATAAGGAAATGAATTTAGTAAAACAACTCGGGCAGTTTCCTGATGAAAAAAGAAAGGAATACTTCAGTACACTTCCCAATTATATCAACGGGAGATTTCAGAATATACTTATCACACCACCATTACTGGAAGGAGAAAGTATGACCAAAGCACTTTTGAACAGCTTATGTAAAGTAGAAAATACTTCCCCTAAAACAGTGCTTCCGTTTGTAGTAACGGATTTGAAGAAACTTGACCCGAAAGAGAATGTTTTAATATGGTTTGGACATAGCTCTTATCTTATACAGGTTGATGGTAAGAAGTTCCTGATAGACCCTGTTTTCAGTGGAAATGCTTCTCCGATGCCAGGTTCCATCAAAGCATTTCAGGGAGCAGATTATTATAAGCCGGAACATATGCCGGATATCGACTTTTTGTTGATCTCTCATGACCATTGGGATCATCTGGATTATAAAACCGTTCAGAGCTTAAAAGACAGAGTAGGAAAAGTTATTTGTGGCTTGGGAACAGGACAGCACTTTGAATATTGGGGTTGGGATCTGGAAAAAATCATTGAAAAAAACTGGTGGGAAAGCATTGATATCGCTGAAGGATTTAGAATCACTCTTACACCAGCAAGACACTTTTCCGGCAGACTTTTGAACAGGAATATTTCACTTTGGACTTCTTTTGTACTGAAAACTCCTACTAAAAAATTATTTCTAGGTGGAGATAGTGGCTACGGAAACCACTTTACAGAAATAGGTGAGAAGTATGGACCATTCGATCTTGCCGTTATGGAATGCGGACAATATAATGAAAAATGGCCCTACATTCATACTTTACCAAATCAGCTGATAGGCGAGGTTAAAGAATTAAAAGCAAAAAACTTTATCCCGGTACACCATTCAAAATTCAAATTAGCTCAGCACGCATGGTTTGAACCTGTAGAACTTGCAGCCAAAAATGCAGAAGAAAATAATCAACCTATTACTTTGCCGGTTATAGGCGATAAAGTAGATCTTGATCAGTTGGAAAATACAGTCTGGAAAAAATGGTGGGAAGAATATTGGTAAAATAATCCGTATCTTTTATTAAGTTTAAAAACAAATACTTTATGAAACTGATAGTATCCATATTATTGCTTCTCTCAGGAGTTTATATGAAAGCTCAGAAAGTTTTTGAAACTAAGAACATCAATCAGGCAGATATAAAAGTATTGGTTGTCGACAATTCATATCAGGCTGATCTAAAAGTATACAAAGTAACAAACAGTACGATGGCTGACGTCAATCGTGGAAAATGGTTCTTTACCAATCAGGCAGTTACTGCCAGTAAGAGAATCTATTTTACAAGCAGTGCTTACAACGCAGACCTGAAAATTTATTATGTAAACTATGAAAGCTTAGCAGGCTGGGTAAATAAAGAAAAAAAATCACTGTTTAATTAAGACCAATATCATAAAAACAATAAAACCTGCTCAATGAGCAGGTTTTCCTTATTATCAAAAAAATAATCTCTACTGAGGCTCATTATGAGGCACATTAGTATGGATGATATCGTAATATACAGTAGGATTGTTTACTGCATCAGGAGTAATTCTATAGGTAAAAGTAGTTGCATTTAATGTAATAATATCTACAACACGAGTGAAGGTAACGTTTCCATTATTATCTAAACCGACTAAAGTTCTTTTCTTTCCATCCGGAGAAATAGACCATGTTCCCTGAGATCTTAAAACATCATTTAACCCAAAGATTTTAAAAGTTCCGTTTGCTTTGAAGTAAGAATATCCTACATATCCCGCCACACTGGCATCTGCTAATGCTACAGTATTTCCGTTTTTATCCTTAGCCCCTGTAGTCTCCCAAGGAGTAGAAGCTAACGTAAGCTGTCCGTTCGTTGGTTCAGCATGAGGAGTTTTTGTGTGGATAATATCATAATAAATAGTCTGATCGGCTGCATTAGGACGAATTCTGTATGTGAATTCATTCTTATTCAGAACAAGGATTTCCACATCACGGGTGAAAATTGTAGATCCATCAGGATTTAAAGAAGCAATAGTTCTTGTTTTTCCCTGTGCATCTACAGACCATGTTCCTCTTGATCTTAATACGTCAGTCAGGCTGTAAATTGCAAACTTTCCGTCTGCTTTAAAGTAAGCAAAACCTACATAACCAGCTACACTGGCATCAGTTAATGCTACACTATTTCCGTTTTTATCCTTAGCTCCCGTAGTTTCCCATGGAGTAGAAGCAAGAACCTGTGAAGGAGTCTGCTGTTCGATAACAATTTCAGTGTCATCATCATTGGAACATGATACGAAAGGCGCTGATAAAAGAATCGCTGCAGACAAATAACATAGTTTTTTCAGTGTATTCATAAGGGTATTTTTAAGTCTTTGCAAACTTATCCCGAATAAATATCAAAACGTTGTATGAAATATCTCTTTTGTTGTAGAAAACATAACATAACTTATTATAAGGAAGTAAAATGATATTACCAGCCTGTCACCAATAGGTTTCTTGCCGCTTTCTCACTGCATTTCTGATATTTTGAATATGCTAATGCCGCCCTGCTTCTGATTTGTTCAGCAGATTCTTTATTGATATAACCAGCTAAAGCATCATGAAGAATATACGCTTCAGGAGCCATCAGGTGGCTGGACCATACCAAAGGATTGGCTTTAGTTTCCTTTAAAAGTGGAGAGAAGAATTTTTTGCTGTAGCAAGCCAAAATAATACAGTCTCTCGTTTGATTATCTGTGTTTTTAAAAGACTCCGATAACTGAAAATCCATTAAACCATCATGTCCTATATAAGAAACAAGTCTGGAATTTCCATAAAGACCGATGCGGGTATTATTGATAGTAAGAACATCCTTCATCTGTCCCGAACTGCTGTAAAGAAAATCTGCTGTACAGTTTTTAATATACTGACCATCATAAGCATCCGCAACCAGATAATAATTTTTCTTGGAAATATGTTGGAAAATAAGTCTTTCCATCCTTATAGAATCTTTTTTCTCTGACTTTAATAGCTTCCAGTCCTTACTCTTTTTAAAATAAGTTCGGATACCATATGCTGCGCCCCAATACAAATTCTGATCAGGATCCTGTCCGTTCCCTATTTTTTCAGGTACAGGAACTATTCCCTGATACTTATTATCACACAATGCGACAAGAACATGAATTGTTTGGGTGTTTTTATCAAAATTTTCTACATTTTTCAACTTGTTTTTTGTCGTATTCTTGGATAAGAAAGTTGTGGTAATATTTTTCCCTTTGTTTTCACAATTTGAAAAAATGAAACTGAAGAAAAGTAAGAGAATAAGTGATGAATTATATATTTTCATGATCTTGTGCATTTTCTTTAAAAGTACAAATAACCAATCAGAAAATAAACCCAATCTTAGCCTAAAAACTCTATTTTTGAATATGAATAACAGAAACCGCGGGAAAAATACGGGTGACGATACATTATTCGGTTCAGAGAAGCAGATAAGTAAGCTAAAACTGGCTGTTCAGGATATGCAGTATTTACTGACAAGAGGATATGCAGAAAAAGCAACATCCGAACTTGTGGGTAACAGATATCGTTTGAAAACAAGACAGATACAGGTTTTGAGAGGAGCGGCTGCATCCGATATACAGATTCGTAACAGAAAACTAAAGCAGTTAAATGTCTCAGACCTAAAAGATCAGACTATTTATCTCGATGGTTTCAACGTATTGATTCTATTGGAAAGCCTTTTGTCTGAAGCTTATATCTTCGAAGGGCTTGATGGCTGTTTCCGTGACCTTTCCGGAGTTCATGGAACATATAAAAGGGTAAATCAAACTCAAAAAGCAATTGAGCTTGTCTCTGTTTTTTTCAAGAAAAGGCATGCCCAAAAATTGGTGTGGATATTTGATCAGCCGGTTTCCAATAGCGGAAGAATTAAACAGATCATTCTAGATTTTGCTGCGGATCATAACCTCAGCTGGGAAGCGGAACTGCAATTCAGTCCGGATAAAATTCTTGCAGAAACGTCAGGAATTATAATTTCTTCCGATGCATGGATTCTGGATTATTGCAGGGAATGGTTTAATCTTATTGCCTATCTGATCAAAGAAGAAAAACTATTTGTTAATCTGATACAGACTTATAATGAATAAATTTGAAAGTTATATTCCTTTATTTTCAGACTCTTGGAAAGAAAAATATCATGCTGTTTTAGCAGAAGAGCATTTGGGAAAACTATCAGAGAACATTCAAAAGTTTAAGGATGATATGCTGGATTGGGACCATCCTTACTTTAATGAAGAAATAAAAGTTAGCAGACAAGAAATTTTCAATCAGTTTATCCACATATTTAACAGTGTTGAAACCGATGAGGTAAAAGCAAGACATCTGGAAGCCATTCCATTTGAAGATTGGCTGATTGTTTTAGGACAACGGCTCACTTCTGCAAGTATTCGTGATGAGCAGGCTATTCCACCTTTAAATGAGATATTGATTGAAGCCTGTAAAGAACCTTTTAATACTGAAATTACCATTGCACAACGCGCTTGGGAAAAGCATATCGGAAGAATAGATGACTATTTTTGGGGCGAAGTAAAAGGAAATAACCAACAGAAACAGGAAAAAGTAATGCAGAAAATTCATTATATCCTGGAAAATAGAACCTGGTGGAACGTTTTCTTTCACTATAAACATGAACTTGTCTTTGAGGTCAGAGAAAAAGATGGACACGGGATTCGCTGGAGCTATGGAGGAAAAAAACTGATCGGTTTTCTGGAAAAATTTATCAACGAATAATTTACTGCGCAAAAAGATTGCGTTCCTGGATGGTAATTTTGTTCAGTAGAACTGAGGGTTTGTTTTTTTAGATTAGAACAATTATTAAAAATCTGAATACTGAGTATTATTTGAAAATGATTTAACTTACCATCAACAAATCACCACATCACATGAAATATATTGTAATAATTGCTTTAATTCTGTTTTCATGCAAAGGAAAAGAAGAAAATAAACCTGAAGTGAAAAAAGATTCATTAGCAGCCGTAAAACCTGTTCCAAACACTGAAGCTCAAAAAGATTTTGATATTCTTAAAGTATTATTGGATGAAGAGGTAAAAAGTGAAAAACCGAAAGAAATAGATTATAAAAATTATACGGTTTCTTTTAAAAATGATGAAGACCCTTATAGTGTTACTTTACAGAAGATTGCTTCCGAAGATTTTAATAACGACGGTATTACAGATTATATCATAGAAAGAAACTCCGAAGGGATGTTGGGTGGAAATTCCAATACCAATTCTGAGATCCTTTATATCATCATGGGAAAAGACAATAAGATCAGCCAGAGACATGAAATTCTGGAATACGCACCTTTTTCCTATAATATTATAAACGGGCTATCCTATGAAAACGGAAAATTAAAAACAGCAGCAACACAAAACTATCGTTCTTACAGCAAACCGGTTGACAGCTTAGAATCAACGGAGCTTTCCTTTGTCTATAAAGATGGAAATGTTTACGAAGAATCTTATCTCACAAGTTGTAACCTTGCCAAATGGAAAGATAAAAAGGTTTTTAAATCTGTTTCAGAACATAAAAGGAGCATTGATATCCACAATTACACAGAAACTGTTGAGGAAAAATATACTTCTGATAAATTCGAAGCTACTGCTGAACTTTCAGGTTGTGATAATCTGGTCGCCGTTTTCGAAGGAACTTATAAAACAACTGATCTAAGTTCGAAATCAATCGTAGAAAAAAGAAAACAATTCCTGGATTTTTTGGTTAAAAATACTAATCTTCAGAAAGATCTTTCCATGATTCAGACGTATTATCTTACTCATCAGCCATCAGAAGAATATGTTGAAACAGGGAATCTTTATTTTAAAATTTTTACCACTAAAGACAAAGGAAAAATTGAATTCAGGCTTGTAATGAACACTACAGATAACCCAAAACAAAATGAAAATTGGGAAGTTACAACACGAGCAAAATAATAACAAAAAAATTAAAACAAATGAATATGTACATTGATATTGGCATTAACCTGACCAATAAACAGTTCTATAACGAACAAGAAGAAATCATCAACCGCGCTTTGGATAATGGGGTAGATCATATGATTCTTACAGGAACAAGCATCCGCGGAAGTAAAGAATCAGCAGAAATTGCAGAAGATTATCCTGATATTTTATTTTCAACAGCCGGAATTCATCCTCATGATGCAAAATCATTTAATCATGAAAGTAGCAATGAATTGAGAAGATTACTGAAGAAAGATCATGTCATATCAGTTGGAGAATGTGGTTTGGATTTCGATCGTGATTTTTCACCAAGACCCATTCAGGAAAAATGCTATAAAGCACAATTGGAATTGGCAATTGAAGTAGATAAACCTCTTTTCCTTCACGAAAGATCTGCTTTCAAAAGGTTTAATGAAATTACAGATGAATATCTTTCTAAGTTGCCTAAATCCGTTGTACATTGCTTTACCGGAACATTGGCAGAAGCAAAAATATATCTGGATAAAGGATTTTACTTAGGATTTACCGGAGCGATCAGTGATGAGAAAAGGTTCAAACATTTGGAAGATGTTATCAGGTATGTTCCTCTCGACAGAATGATGATTGAAACCGATGCACCATTTATGCTCCCGAAGAATATGCCTAGGATTCAGAACAGAAGAAACGAACCGTCCTTTCTACCTTATGTTGCACAGACGATTGCCCATTTGAAAAAGATCAGCATTTCCGAAGTTGCTGATGAAACAACAGAAACCGCCAGAAATTTTTTCAGAATATAAAAAAGAGCTCTACTTATAAAGTAAAGCTCTTTTTTTATGGATTCAAATGCTAAAAGCAAATGTCTCTTATAAACTCTTAATTGCAGACTCTAAAGCCAATTCCATCATTGGTTTCAAAGCTGTTTCTCTTTCGTCAGCAGAGATTTTTTCGTGAGTCGGGATGATGTCAGTTACCGTAAGGATTGTAGCTGCATTCTTTCCTAAGTGCTGAGCATTCGCAAATAATCCGAAAGCTTCCATTTCTACTGCAGGGCAGTTGTATTTTGTAGCAATTTCAGGAGTGTTTGGATCTTTTCTGTAGAAAATATCACTACTGTGAATGTTGATTGCTTTTGCATTTGTAGATAACTCCTTAGAAGTTTCATTAATCGTGTTGAAGATATTTCCCTGATGAGAAAGGATTTCGTCTTCTATTCCCCATGCATATTTAGCATAAGTACTTTCACTTGCAGCATTTTCAATATTTAAAATATCAAAAAGTTTAAGATCCGTATTGTATGCACCACAAGTCCCGATTCTGATGATTGTGTCTACTTCATACTCTGTAAATAGCTCAAAAGAATAAATTCCGATACTAGGGAAACCCATTCCGCTGGCACCTACAGTGATCTCCTTACCTTTGTAAAGACCTGTATAATAAAAGATCCCTCTGGTCTTACTTACCAGTTTCGCATTTTCTAAATAATTTTCAGCAATATACTGTGCACGAAGCGGATCCCCCGGCTGCAATACTACTTTAGCAATTTCTCCTTTTTTTGCACTGATGTGAATACTCATAATTTTATTTTGACTGGCACAAAGATAATAACTTTTATATTGATCTCTTCATAACGAACAGATTGAGAGTCTTTGTTTCTAATTGATAAAGAATTCTTTTTAAAAATAGTAAAGCTTTATTAACTCAATATTTTAATCGCTTTATTCTTATTTTACATTAAAAATTAAAGAGGTAAATACAGAACAATAATACAATAATAGAGAGCAGGTATCCCTATCACAAGCATGGTAATTTTGCCATATTAAAATTTAAAAAATGAAAATAGAGCATATCGCTATTTGGGTAAAAGACCTTGAAAGATCAAAAGAGTTTTATCAGAAATATTTTGGAGCTGTTTCTAATGAAAAATACCACAATCCAGTTAAAAATTTTGAATCTTATTTCCTTAGTTTTGATCAGGGGAGCCGTATTGAAATTATGACAAGACCGGATATTAAAGAAAGTGAAAACTCTTACCAATCCCAGCAGTTCGGGATTATTCATCTTGCCTTTTCTGTAGACACTAAAGAAAAAGTAAATGAGCTTACAGAAACTTTGAGAAGAGATGGTTATACAATCGCCGGAGAACCCAGAACAACAGGCGATGGATATTATGAAAGCGTCATCCTCGATCCTGAAAACAATATCATTGAAATTGTTGCTTAAACCGTCATTGTGAAAAATCAATCTGTATTTTTGCCACGAATACACGAATTTTTACGACTTAGTATATAAGACATTAGGTTCTATGTATCTATATGGTAAAAAATAAACCACATAGATTTATAAGTAAGAAATAATTCGTGCATTCGTGGCAATTAAAAAAGCATCATTTTGGCTTTTCCAACCTTCAATTTTCTTATCCCATCATCAAATAAACGCAATTTAATACCAATCCCTCTCTCAAAAATTTTATTCTCACCGAAATAATTTTATTTTTGTTAGATGATGGAAACCAAGTCACCGTTTTTAGACACCATCTTTCTGCTGAGAAAGAAAGAATGTATTACCCTTTTTTCGAATATCCAGGAAATTTCCCTCAAAGAAGAGCAGGAAGCAGAAAACTATTTTGAAGAAGAATTTGAAAAAGAAAGACTTGAGTTCTTATCTGATCGGCTAACCTGTAACAGGGAAACTGCTGTTTGGGCTGCAAAAGTACTATATCATAGCGCTCAACTTTACCTTATAAGAGAGAATACAGCCAACAATCTCGAAAAACTTATTCCAAAATTTAAAGGAATCAGAGACATTTCATCCATACTGTCAGCAGACTTATCATTACGATTTTTACCAGACATTATCACAGCATTACATTCAGTAGATCCTGAGGATACTTTGATTACCATGCTTGAAGATATTCTGACAGAATTTCATTATTCAGGGATTGGATATGATCTTGATCTGAAAAGAGTAAATTGGGAAGAAGAACTTAAAGAAAAAACTTACCGGAAATTATATCTGGAAAGGATTGTAGAAAAAAGAGATTACAAACTGGCGGAAATTCCGTTTATCAATAAACTGCTTATTGCAGAATTTGGAATGCATAAAGATGCATTTTGGAGAGAATTAAAAATAATAACTGAAGAAAATCAATGACTCAGAATATCAATAAACTCAATACCGTTCTAAACTACGTAAAAGATACTTTCGTAGGCAAAAATGATGTGGTGGACCTGTTGGGAATCTGTCTTTTGGCAAGAGAGAACGCCTTTTTGTACGGACCTCCGGGAACCGCAAAATCAGCCATTGTAAGAACTCTGGCGAAAACTGTAAAAGACGGAAAGAACTTTGAATACCTGTTGACCCGTTTTACAGAACCCAATGAAATCTTTGGTCCTTTTGATATTAGAAAATTAAAAGAAGGAGAACTGTTGACCAATACCGAAGGAATGATGCCTGAAGCCTCCATGGTTTTCCTGGATGAGATTTTCAATGCTAATTCCGCGATCCTGAACTCATTGCTGATGGCACTCAACGAAAAAATCTTTAAAAGAGGAAAAGAAACCAAACATTTACCAGCTTTGATGTTTGTCGGTGCAAGTAACGTCCTTCCTGAAGATGAAGCTTTGAATGCATTATTCGATCGTTTTTTGGTGAGAATCAATGTAGATTATGTAAATCCCGAACTATTACAACAGGTTCTTTTAGCCGGAAGAAAATTAGAAAACGAAGAAGAAACAGATATTCCTGAAATTCATGCAGATGAGATCAGAGAACTTCAGAATCTATGTAAAGTGGTGGATTTAAGACCTATCTACGAAGTCTATCTGAATACTATTATGAGTCTTAGAAATACAGGAATTGCCATTTCTGACCGTAGAGCTGTGAAACTCCAGAATTTAATTGCTGCTAGTGCGCTGATTTGTGGAAGAAAAGAAGCCGTACTTTCAGACCTTTGGGTGTTAAAACATATCTGGGACACTGAAGAACAGATAGAAATTCTGGAAGGAATTATCAACAGAACTATTGAAAAAGATGATCATCCAAATTCCCATCCACAGGCAATGCAAAACAAAACGCCTAATCCGGAAGACGTCATGAAGGATGTAAAAATCCTTGTGGATAAATGGAACCAGGGAATGCTGAGCTTTGAAGAACAAAATGTGATCAAAGATAAATTAAGATACCTGCAAACCCGTTGCGACTGGATACGAAACCCTGAACAGAAACAATACATTCAGCAGGAAATTGAAAGCTTATGGCAGAAAATTCTTCAAACGATATAAAAGAATTCTGGGCAGAACTTCCCCGAATTGATAAAGATTTTCTGGGATCTATCAGAGACTGGAAGAATATTCAGATTGCAGCGGATGATGAAACAATCTGGCTCAAAGGCTTTACCGAAGAACAATCACAAGCTTCGGAGATTCATCAGTTACCCAACTTTTTGCTGTATGAGCTACGTGATGGTCTTTTGTTTAAAAAAGAAGCCTTGGTGCCCAGCAAAAAAGTAAGAACAGGATTACTTTGGACCCCGATTGATAAAGCATTAAAGCTTACTTTTCCGGCTTTCAACAATAATTACTTTGGAATCAATGAAAAGGTAACGTTCAGGCTAAAAGAAAGTAATGAAGAGCATCCGGTAATAGCATTGTTATGTAATATGAATGAGATCAAAGACATTATTGCTGAACTACCGAAATTCAGGCTGGAAAAAATAGAATGGACCTTAATAGGTGATCATGCTTTTTTCATGGGGACACCATTATTAAGTCTGCCTGGCAAAACATATTGGGCTAAAGACGGACATCTTTTGCCTTCAGGGTTTGATTTTGAATTTAAAAATTTAAGCATTTTCTTACAACAGAAATATAATAAAGAGTCTGATGGATGGCTTTTATGGGATGAGAATGGAAATTATCTTTCAATCAGAAAAACAGATTTTCGACCATTGTCCGTAAGCTCGTTCCGTCTTACTGAAAAATCAAGAGAATGGAATTAAAGGCATATTTCCAATCCTACGAAAATTATTTCTGGGAATGGAAAACGGACGAAGATATTCCCGGTGATTCCGGATATAATGACAATAACCTCATCTCGGTACCGGGAGTGGGAGCGATTGCGTACAGACCTTATATCATGGAGGTTTTAAAAGAACTTCAGCCAATAGGATGGGCACCGTTTGGGGCTTTGCTGATGGTTTTGTATGCCATGCAGGATGGATATACAGATTTTGCAGGTCCTTTAAGAAAAACTGCAGAATTTTACAGTACCGGAAACTTTGAGTTTAATGCAGAAAGAGAAATCGAATTCCTTGAAAAAATAAAAACACTTCCACGAGTTTATAAACAAAAGCAGAATATAATTATTCTCTTACAGACCTTATTTAAAGACAGCCACAACAGAATATCAGCCTCGAATGCCGAAGCCACTTTAAGAATCTATTATAAAAGACCACAAGAACTGGCTGCGAGCACCGAAAAACAACACGCAGGACCATCAGTACTGAATAAAGATCTGTCTGCTCTGGACCTCAACGAAAGGTTTCCAACCACACAATCCATCATAGATGCAATGAAAGGATTAGTGGATGAACCGGAATTGAATGATGAAATTGCTCAGGAAGAAACAACAGCAAAGACAAATAAAGACTTTATTAAAGAACTGATCGAAGAACCCAAAACATTTCAGGTTGGAAGTCTTATCAAAAGAATCTGGAGCGGACTCAGAATTCCGATGCGGCATCTGTCACCGGGAGAACAACCGATTGGAGGAATTTCAGATATGACCAATAAAGGAGATTTTCACAGAATGCTTTTATCCGAATTTGCCAATGAAGATGAGGTATTTATGAATCGTGTTGCCAATAATGAAGCATTATACATTCAAAGAGAAATACCTCCTGAAGAGAATATTTTTGAAAGAATTATCCTGATTGATACTTCCCTGAGAAACTGGGGAACACCAAAGGTATTAGCATTTGCATCAGCTATTGCCGTTATCAAACACCCGAAAGCTCATTCCGAATGTAAGGTTTTTGCATTGGGACAAACCGGATTGCCAATTTCCCTGAATAAAGTTGGAGAAGTAATTGAGAGCCTAAATCATGTCAGCCCGGTTCTGGAAGTTTCAGAGGCTTTAGAAAAGTTTTTTAACGAAGAGAACACACAAAAAGATATTGAAGTTTTCTTTATTACCCATCAGGATAATGTTACCGATGAAAAAGTACAGAAAGTCATTCATCAGAACAGAGATCGATTGAAATTTCTTGTAACAACCACTTCAGACGGAGAAATCAATTTTTACAAACATCATCAGGGAGCAAGAAAACATATTCAGAAAATAAAACTTCCCCTTCAGGAATTATGGGCAAACCCGCCAAGGCAAAAAACGGCAACAATTAATTTAAATGGAAAGAAAACAGACCTTCCTCTGAACTATCCTATTTTATTTCCTACACCGACTAATAAAATTACACAGTTTTTATACGAGGGAGAATTTTTTATTCTGAGTTCGAAAAAGCAACTGTTGAAAACTTATCTTTCCGATAATTACTACGACAAACACTCGTACGATTACTACAAAACCTATCATGGATGTGAAGTTCTGATAGAAGACATTTCAGTAAAATCTTCCGGAAAATTCGCTCTTGCCAAAAATAAGCAGCAACATTTTATTCTATGTCAGTATCAGCCGAATAAAAAATTAGTTTCCAAACTGAATTTAAATACAAAAGAATACTCAGAACAGAACGTTACCGGGCTGAATATTCCGAAGACTTACGAACTGATCTACTTCGGGAAAAACTTTTATCTTCATGAGTTTGCCAACCCTTTATTGTACAAAATAAATATAGAAGGAAACATCTCTTTAGAAACCATTTCCGGTAAAGACAAAGAGATTGATAAAAATACCATAAAAGCAGGAACAGAAGCCGCAAAGCTGAAACAAAGCGGGCTGAAAATAATCAACAACTTTAATAGAGTTGGAATCAATGTATATGGAGATCTTGTCATTTCAGGTCACCAATTATACAGCGCTTCTGAAAATACATTAAACTTCTCCAAAAACAGATATGAGATAAAGGTTTTTGCAGAACAGAACAAGAATAAATTTACCTTTCCGGACGGAAGTGAGATTATTGCTGACTCCCGCGGAATGCTGACTTTCAGAAGCAGTAATAAAAGCATTGAAGAATTTTTTATTCCTTCCGCAGCCAATGGATTCCTATCTCTGGCAACATATACCGAGTTTGGAGGATCAGAGTATTATCTTCCGGAACATGCCCTGTTGAAAGTAAAGACAATGGATGAAATGTGTGATCGATTTTTAAAAGTATTTATAGAACAGATCTTGGATTATGGAGCTTAGAATAAAACCTTTTCCGAAAAATAATTATCCCCGAAAAGGACTTTTGATCAAAGGTTCCTCGCCTGTCATATGGCTTCAGGAAATGGAAACACTTGGGATAGATCTTCAAGGAATGAAATTCTATGCAGTTCCGGCAGACATTCCCAATGTATTGTACGGATGCTTTCTGATATTTAATGACCTTACTCCTCAGGAAATCGGGAAAAACGCTTACTTCCAATCTATAGACAATAAACTTTTCATCCCTGAAAATACGACGTTTTATCCCAAAATTAATCCGGAGGACTGGAAAACTGTGGATGCAGAATTTCTCATTATGCATCCTGAGTTTGGTATTGTGAAATTATCTGAGCAGATTGACTGGCTAGACTTGATTCAGGAACCAGAAAAGATAGATAAAACAGTCAGAAAACCTTTGAATGGCGTAAAAATTCCTCAGTTCATAGAAAGCTACACAGTAGAAATGGATGATGATAAAGTTCTGGAAGCGCTACAAAAGCCACAAACCGAAGAAGAATGGATGAATAACTTGCCGTTTGATCTGAAAAAGGTAATGGCTGGAAACAAAAAAGAAATTGAAAAGTATCTAAAATACATTGAAAAGTATCCTGAAAGAGCAATAGAGCTGGGAGTTCCTTTAGACATCATGGGAACATCCAGAGGTGATGGCTTCGGGAAGTTTACCTGGCTTGAAGGACTATTCGGAGGAGGTTCAAACGATACCCCTGAAAGTAAAGGAACCCGAAATTTCCGTAGAGCATTCTGGACGGTTATTGTGATTGCTATTGTCCTGAAAATCGCTTTACCATCAGATAAAAATAAAACTGAGCAGGAAGAAAACATTGTTTCATCAGGTAAAATTGTGACAGATGAGGTGAAAGCGCCTTCAGATATGATTGCTTTTCAGTCAGGAGTCTCTGAAATAGATATGAAGATTGATTCCATGTATCATGGCAAAAGAAAAGGATTGTCCAATGAACTTCTCAATGCCGGATTATTGGAAGGACAAACCCAAAAAGCAAAAGAAGAATATAAAAAGAAAGGAGGCAGAGACGTTGGAGAAATAAGTCATGATATCCAAAAGCTTAATAAAAATGAACAGCACAGCCGAGATTCCCTTAAAACCATTTATACCAAGAAAATAACAAAGCAAGTTAAAGAAAGAACTGAACCCCTAAAACGTAAAATTTCAGATTCCCTGAAACAATATACCAAAGGAAAACCGGTAAATGGTGATGTTGTAAAATATCTCCTAAAGAAAAGGCAGGTATTGATGGAAGACTCCTTGGGAAAACTGTATGGAACCATCGATATGCTTGATAGAGTTCCTCCGCCTTCCACCATAAAAGATTCAAAAGTGAAAGGTGTTGACTCCGGTGGAAATGAACTGAAAAAAGAAACACCCGTTTCAGATATCCTCTATATGGTGATTCTTATGATTGCGGGAGTAGGATTGTATTCTTTTCTGTTTAAAAATAAATCTTTAAATGTAGGTGGAGACAACGTACCGACCTGGGTGAAATTTATTCTGATCATTATCCTTGTAGCAATGTTGGTATACCTGTTTTATCCGTTGGTAAAAATGTTTGGTTACAATTGGTTCGTATGGATATTGGCAATAGGTGTTATATTGCTTCTTTACCGTTTGTTCAGAGATGATAAAACCATTTTAAACTCCGATGATGATGAATAAGCAGAAATTTATAGACAAATTTATGGCAGCCTTTGTGTTGCTGGCGATGTTTAAGATCATTGGAATCGTTGCGCAGCTTTTTCATGAAAGTTTCTGGAGTGTTGTCGGAACCCTGATTATTTTCCTGATCGTTGCCTTTATCATCCTGATGGTCATTGCTTCTTTAAAAGACAAAGAACAAAACGAAAGAAATACACGGCGAAAAGGAGCAGGCGGTGGAAATTTTTACTTAGAAAATTCACTATTTGACCGAATCAGAAGCAAATATGAAGAACTCGCTGAAAAATATATCGCCGAAAATGATTATAAAAAAGCCGCAAAAGTTTATATGAATCTGCTTCAGGACAATTACAGAGGAGCAAAGACATTAGAAGATGGAGGGTTCTACAATGAAGCCGCAGCAGTATATCTTAAGAAACTTAAAAATAAATCCGATGCCGCAAACTGTTACGAAAAAGCAAAGCAATATAAAAAAGCAATAGACCTTTACAAAGAAATGGAGCAGAAAGAAAAGGTGGGTGATCTTTACAGAGAAATCAATGATCTTAAAAATGCTCACACTTATTACCAGATGGTGACCGATGATTATATTTCGAACAATCAGATGGTGAAAGCTTCTTTGATTTATCGGAAGAAAATGGAAAACCCAGAAGCTGCACAAAAAATACTGTTAAAAGGATGGGAAGAAGATAAAGATACATTCAATTGTCTGAATAACTACTTTGCTAATATTTTTGACATTCAAAAACTGCAATCAGAAATACAGGAACTCTACGGAACAACTCCTGCTCACAAAAAGATCATCTATCTGGATGCAATGAAACACGAATTTAAAAAAGATCCGAAACTGGAATCAATAACAAGAAATATTGCCTACGAAATCATTGCGGAAAAAATAGGGACCCGCTCAGAAATTGTGAATGAACTTAAATATTTTAATCCCGATGATGATACAATTCTAAAGGATATTTCAAGGTTTAAAACAAGTAGAAACAGGATGTTTAATCACTAAACATTGATACATCATACCAGAATTTCATATCTTTGCACCAGAAAATTATGACAATACAAAGAGCACATATCAATGCAATACTATGCGAAAGCCCTTCTACAAAAGGATTGTTCGCGTATGATGGGATGATATGGAATGAGGCGAAATGTGCTGACTTTGGAAATTATTTACTGTAAACTCGTAAAAAATTACTCAAAATACAACAGAAACGTCTCGAAAAATCGAGGCGTTTTTTGTTTTTTAGGTCAGAAATTATTTAGAATGAAAAAAAAATAACCATAAACATGAAAAATTTTTAATTAACAATGCAACTTTAATACAATAAAATAGAGTGATAGACAACCCAATGAGAGACAGTCATTTAGGTAATTAAGATATCTGCAAAATATTGCGGACAGAAATCCCTTACTCTTTATTTTGTGTTTAACTATTTGATTTTCAATGATTTGATTTAAAAATTTATTTGCGGGTTTCAAAAATTCATATTTACTTTGCAACCGAAAATTGAAAGCAACAGGTTTTCAGGATTCAATAAAAAATAATTTAAAAACAAAACAAAAATAAAATGAAACAATTACATAACATACTCAATCAACCATCAGTAATATTCGGACAGGAGCCGACAGGTATGGTGTGTGTTTATGGTAGTGAAATTGTGGATAAAAGGTGCTTATATACGTGGGTCAGCTAATGATCTTTTACGTAAAAATATAAACGAGCGCCTCCCAAAAAGAGGCGCTTTTTTTTATGGTTTCTTTAGCTTATTTGGTAAAGTGCCGGTCTGTGGAACCGGAGAACAGGGTTCGATTCCCGAAGATACCCAAAATATAAAATCTCATAGCTCAATAGGGTAGAGCATCGGTCTTTTAAACCGGGGGTTGAAAGTTCAAATCTTTCTGGGGTTACAAAGCGGTTCACGAAAAATTTCCAATCCGGCTGTCTCCCGGAAAAGAAAAAGAAGTGAACCCAAAAGCTGGAAAGATAACGGTGGTTGTTTACCCGTCTTGGACGCGGGAGGTCGCAAGTTCGAATCTTGCTTTCCAGACGAAATGATAAGTAATGAGTAATCATTGGAAACATGGATCATCACTCATAAAAAATCCGCGGGAATGGTGGAATGGTAGACACACTTGATTTAGGATCAAGGCGTTGAGGGTTCGAATCCCTCTTCCCGTACAAAAGATTTTGTAGCTCAATGGTAGAGCGCTGGCCTGTTAAACCAGAAGTTGAAAGTTCGAATCTTTCCGGAATCGCAGTAACTCAATGTTAATTGTTTCAGTAGAAAAGTAAAAGTTTGTCAAGAGCAGAAGATCTTTACACCAAACACTAAAATACAGGCAAACTTTTCTTTTTAAATAACAAACAATGAGGAGTTAAGAAAAACATGATTAATACAATTTTAGGTAAAAATAAAGTCTGTCGGGCGCAGAAGTTCTTATATCAAACAAAAATATAGACAGACTTTATTTTTTAATGAAAACAAATAATCATAAAAATGATGGTTCGCCGAAGTGGAAGAGTCGGGGCGGTCTGCAAAACCGTTGCATAAGCTGAGTGGGTTTGAATCCCATAACCATCTCAAAAATTATAAGTGAATATAGGGAATGCTTTATCCTTTATCACCTATAACAAAGAATATCCTTTATTAATAAAAGAAAATGTCTGTCGAGCGCAGAAGATCTTTAAGCCAAAACACAAAATACAGACAGGCTTTTTCTTTTTATAAGTAATGAGCAAAAAGTAATGAATGATAAATTATTCATTACTCTTAAAAATCCGGAAGTACGCCGAAGTTGGAGAGTCGGGGCAGACTGTAAATCTGTTGCTTATAGCTGAGTAGGTTCGAATCCTACTACTTCCACTACAAACCACTGATAATGTAATGGCAGCATGCAGGAACTGTACTCTTGTTGTTTAGGTTCGATTCCTAGTCAGTTGGTCAAAAATAGAAAAATATAAAATGCTCAATATAATTTTCTAAAGAAAAGCTTGTCAAGCGCAGAAGTTCTTTATAGTTAAGCAAATTTAAAGACAGGCTTATTCTTTTTTATCATGAATAATGGGCAATCAGTAATGAAGGATAAATATAAAATTAGCTCTATTCGTCTAACGGTCAGGACGCCTGCCTTTCGAGCAGAAAACAAGGGTTCGATTCCCTTATAGAGTACTGGATGTGAATAACTGGTCAATAAAGAATTAATCTAAAACCATGAAAATTCAAATTGTAAATAATTTGACCAGTTACCATTCACACAAATGAAGAAAAGAAAAAAGGTTTGTCAAGAGCAGAAGATCTTTAATCAATAAAAATAGACAGCCTTTTACTTTTTTAAATGAACAATAAGTAATTAATAATAGGAAAGTAGTTATCATCAATTACTCATTACTTATAAAACAAGGAAGAGTGGTGTAGTAGGTCTGCACGTTAGTCTGAAAAACTAAAGGTACAGGTTCAATTCCTGTCTGTTCCACAAAACATGAACGATAAGTAATATAATGAGTCATCTTTGATACTTGACTGTTTTTAAACATAGCCCATTATCAATTACTTATTACTCATGAATTAATCTGATTCATAGTGTAATTGGTCAGCACACAAGATTTTGATTCTTGGAGTTTAGGTTCGAGTCCTAATGAATTAACAACTTTTACTCTGATATTGTAATGGCAGCATCTCAGTCTCCAAAACTGATGGTATTGGTTCGAGTCCAGTTCAGAGTGCAAAAACGAATAATTAATTATCAACAATCATTTATCAATTATAAATAAAGTATGTAGAAAAAATGGAAACGCAACAACAAACATGGCAGAATATGAATGGGAAAATTTTCCAGGACTCTATCACACAGCTGGTAGAAAAAGCCATCATTCGCGAACAGGCAGATGGACATCGTCTGAAAGTATGTGTGGGATCAGACTCTCATGTATACGGAGAAGCTATTAATTACGCTACGGCAGTAGTATTTATTCGTGAAGGAAAAGGAGCGTTTACCTTTATCAGAAAAGAAAGAGAAATACAGACAATCAGTATCAAAGAGAGAATGCTGAATGAAGTCAACAAATCCGTTGAAATTGCATATGCGATCTGTTCTGTATTGGATACTTATGGAGTAGAAATGGAGGTACACGCAGACATTAATACCGATCCTGATTTTAAATCCAATGTAGCATTAAAAGATGCAATGGGATATATTCTGGGAATGGGATATGTGTTTAAAGCAAAACCTTTTGCCTTCGCAAGCTCCAATTGTGCAGATATGATGGTATAATATAAGGCTGGAACTCGGAGGAAAAAAGCTGGAAGTTTTAACGATATGAGATTAACTTTTTACTTTCATTTTTCAAGTTCCATCCTAAAAATAAAAATTAAAAACTAATAATCATGTATTTTCTAATTCAGTCTAATATATATTCAGATCCGGATCATTACAAAGTTTTTGATGCGCTGGAAGAATTAAATATTGAGTACGGTGTAATTAATATTTCTCCAACGGCAGATCAATTCGACTTTAAAACAGACCGAAAAGATGTTTTCGTTTATGGTTCTGTGACGATAGCAAGACTGGCAAAGCAAAATTCAGATTGGTATCCAGGATCTTTTTATGGAGGAAATCATTTATACGAGGTGTATTCTCAGCATTATGGGACGAATCTTTTAAACCATAAAGTTTCCGTTCATAAAATTTCAGATGAAATAACCTGGAAAAAAGGTGAAGAAAAATTCATCAAACCTTACAACGAAGCGAAAATCTTTACAGGAAGAGTTTTTACAGAAACTGAATGGAAAGATTTCGTTTTTGAAAGATTGGAAAATCAAACCAACAGAATTACAGCAGATTCTTTAATTCAGGTGTCTGAAGCAAAGCGAACCATCAAAGAAGCAAGACTATGGATCGTGGGTGGACAAATTGTTGATAGCGGTTATTATCGACTTCATGAAAATGCTCCTTTCGAAGAGAATGTTTCTCGGGAGGGATTAGATTTCGCTAATGAAATGATTCAGTTTTTTAATCTTGAAATAGCCTTTGTAATGGATATTTGTTTAACAGATGAAGGTTGGAAGATCGTGGAAATAAACTGTATCAACAGTTCAGGATTTTATCCAAATACCAACGTGAAAAGTATTTTCAAAGCATTGAATATTTACTTTTCAAATTAAGAATAATACATATAAAAACTAAAAACATGACTCATAATAGAATAGCCGTTATCGGTTTACACGAACAGGAATACGAATATATACGACAACATTATGATGGTCTTATGATCTGGCATCAGTCCATTCCGATGATAAAGGTAGTGGATGGAACATTATATGTTGAAAAAGCTCAGGGAGTAGGAATGCTTCCGGTAGATAAAGTCGTTTATCATGGGATTTTTGAAGAAGATCTGGATTTTATCTCAGGATTGGCACTCTGGAATGGTCCATGTTTTCCAAACGCTTATGGTATGCTGGAATGCCGATTGAAAATTCCTTGTCTAGCCAAAGCAATGAAGTGTTCAAAGTTTAATTCTCAAAGAGGATTTATCTCTAAAGGAGCTTACATCAATACAGATACTGAGTTGGTTGCAAAATGGGGAAACTGGCATTGTGGAGAAAACAAACATAAGTTTACAGGAAGCTGGGAAAGTACTGAAAACAGTGTGCTTGAACCTTACTTTGAAGGTCATGCAGTAAGAATTTTAAATATTGGTGGAAAATCCTGGCAGATAAAGCTTGAAGGAGAAACATGGTTGAAATCAATACATCCCGATAATGCCCAATTCATGGAAATTGATGCGGAACTTTTACAGGATACCTTATTATTAAAAGATAAAATAGGAATGGATGTTATAGCAAATGATTATATCGTTCAGAAAAACGGTCATAAACACTTACTGGAAATTAATCATATACCCAATATTACAAGGTTTGAAGAAGTAAGATTACATTTTCTGAAAACAGTTGCAGATTGGATTAATGATGATTAAATAAAGTTAAAAAATAATGCAATGGAAACGACAAAAAGATTACTGTTTCTGGATGATGTAAGATATCCGATAGAGGCTTATCATTACACAAAACAGGACATTTTCCTCAGAAAAGACTGGCATATTGTAAGAAATTACAATCAGTTTATTAACAGGATTTTGGAAAAAGTACTTCCGGAAATGATTTCTTTTGATCACGACCTTGCAGATGTGCATTATCTCAAACCGGATACAGAAGACTTTGTAGAAAAAACAGGCTACGATTGTGCAAAATGGCTTATAGAATATTGTATGGACAACCATTTAAGCCTGCCAAAATTTTATTGCCACTCCATGAACCCTGTGGGAAAGAAGAATATTGAAGTTCTTTTAAAGAATTTTAAAACAATTAAAAATTAAAAAAATGATTTTCAAAACATATAACTCTATAGAAAATGCTTACCAGACCCGCGTGATCGATCAGATCAGACTACAGGGTTTTGGGGATGAGGTTTTCATTGTGCAGGAAAAGGTTCATGGTGCTAATTTCTCTTTCTTTACCGACGGAAAGGAGATTAAGATCGGAAAAAGAACCGCTTTCATTGAAAAAGATGAAAAGTTCTTCAATGCACATCAGATTTTGGAACAGTATAGAAAAAATGTAATTAATTTGTTCCAAAAAGTGAAAACAAAATACCCGAATGTTGAAACTGTAGTGATCTACGGCGAATTGTTCGGTGGTGGCTACAATCATAAGGATGTAGAACCGGTAAAAGATGCGGTGAAAGTGCAGAAAGGTATTGAATATGCTCCTTACAACGAATTTTATGCATTTGACATTAAGTTGAATGGAGTGACTTACCTGGATACCGATATTATCAATCAGATTTTTGAGGAAACCGGATTTTTCTATGCTAAAACCCTTTTTGAAGGAACCTTAGACGAAGCTTTAAGATTCCCGAATGTTTTCAATTCCAAAATTCCGACATGGTTAGGATTCCCGGAATTGAATAATATGTGTGAAGGAACCATTGTCAAAACTTTGAAAACCAGATATTTCGGAAACGGTGCGAGAGTTATTCTTAAAAACAAGAATGAAAAATGGATCGAAAAATCCAAAATGGTTAAAAAGAAGGAAAAGACAGTCCAAAAACAGGTGTTTTTCAGTGAAACGGCTCAAAATATTTGGGAAGAAGTTCAGAAATATGTCACTGTAAACAGATTGAATAATGTAATGAGCAAAATAGGTGAATTCCAACCTAAAATGATAGGAAAGGTAATCGGTCTTTTTGCACAGGATATTCTTGAAGATTTTGAGAAGGATTTTCCGGCAGTTTTCACGACGATAGAAAAAGAAGAACAGAAAAGGATCAACAAAAAGTTGAATTCTTTAGTAATTGATTTTATAAAAGAAGAGTTGATTTCAGCAAAAGTGTAGTTTGGGAGTGATGCTGATGAACTAAAAAACTTTTGCTGTTAAAACAGATTAAAAATGAAAAAGATAAGTACATTATTCAAAAAAGATATAAATAATTTAGGAAGAGTTATTAACGAAATTAATCCTGAAAACAATTGGGTTTTTGATGGAACAGCTATTGCTACGCAAAAGTTTGATGGTTCTGCATGTGCAGTGATCAATGGTAAATTATACAAAAGATACGATGCCAAAAAAGGTAAAACAGCTCCTGAAGGTGCAATTCCATGTCAGGAAGCAGATCTTATTACGGGTCATCATCCGCATTGGGTAGAGTGTAGCATAGAGAAAAAAGATGATCAATACTTCTGGGAAGGTTTCAATGCGTTGGCTGAATCAGGCAAGGTAGAAGACGGTACTTACGAACTTATTGGTGAGAAAGTACAAGGAAATCCTGAAAATATTAAAGGTCATTTATTAGTAAAACATGGAAATAATATTCTTAGTTTAGAAAGTTTGGATTTTGAATGTATCAAAAACTTTCTGAGTAATCCTGAGAATAATATGGAAGGTATTGTTTTTCATCATCTAGCAGATAATCGTATGTGTAAGATCAGGAAATCTGATTTTGGTGTACGTAGAAAAGCAATAAAAGAGCTTATTGTTTAAAATAAAGATTGAGTTTCGGTAATTTTTTACCGGAACTTTTTATGTATAAACACAACCACAAACCTTAGAGATTTATTGAATAGCTATAATGTTTACAAATATTTCAGATGAAGACGTGAAAATTCCCCTTCCTTGGAGGGGTGGCGAAAATTCAAAGAATTTTTGACGGGGTGGTTTAAAAAGAAAAAATAATGTTACAAGCAGAAATAAAAAGTCTTTTAAAAGAAGACATCAGTATATTAATCAAAGTTGCCAATTCAGGAAAGCATTATTTATGTGACTGTGGTGAGGCAAGTTTATTAACGGTAAAAGAAATACAAACGGTATCGGCTGTATTCATCAGTCATACTCATATTGACCATTTCGCCAATTTTGATGGGATCTTCAGACATCAGATCGGAAGTGGAGAGAAAGTCGTGATTTGTGGACCGAAAAATATTCATCATCAGGTTGAAGCAAGATTAAAATCCTATACCTGGAATTTAATAGATGAGAAAGCAATTGAATATGAAATTCGAGAGATTGTTTCAAAAGAAGAAATCAATGTATATACAATCCGTCCACCGCACTGGAACCTGGAATTGGTCAAAACTCAGAACTTTCTTTTTGAAGACGAATATGTGAATGTAGATTTTGCTATTCTGGATCACAAAACAGATTCCATTGCCTATTTATTTAAAGAAAAAGACACCGTTACATTCCATGAAAATGCTTCTGATTTTAAGAAAGGAAAATGGATCAGTGAACTGAAAACAGCCTTTGAAAGTAATGATGCAGACAAAGAAATTGAAATAGAAGGAATCTTGTACAAGGCATCTGAGTTATTCCATTTACTGTCCCGAAATGAAGGATATAAGTTAGGTGTTATTATGGATCATGCAGTAGATGAAATCAATTATCAAAAGATAAAATCTGTTTTTATCAATGCTGATTTGGTCTACATCGAAACATTCTATAAAGATACCGATCAGGAATTTGCAAAGATCAATTATCACAGTTTTGCGTCTGCGTCAGGAAAAATAATGAATGATTGTAAGGTAAAACAAGCTGTTCCGATTCATTTTTCAAGAAGATATACTGAAGATGATCAACAGGAAATTGAAACAGCTTTTTATAAAGCATTTCGAAATTAAAAATAAGATTCCACCCTTTACAAAGATTTAAGTTTAAGACATGATAATCCCCTCCAATGAAGGGGGCTCAAATCTCAGATTTGGCAAGGTGGTTCAATAAACAACAAAATTTAAAAAAATGAAACCCAATATATTTTTTACAGCAGACCATCATTTTGGTCATGAAAATATTATAAAATTCTCCGAAAGACCTTTTGAATCTATCGAACATATGAACGAAGAGCTGATCAAAAGGTGGAATGAAAAAGTAAATCCCGGAGATACAGTCTACCATTTAGGAGATTTCAGCCTTGGTAAACCAGATTTTACAAAAGAAATTCTGGATCAGTTAAACGGCAATATTCATTTGATAAAAGGAAATCATGAAGGTGCTGCTTTAACGTATCCCAAACGATTTGCTTCCATCAGAGATTATCACGAACTCAAAATAGAGGAAGAGGATAACAATAATGGAAAACAGAAAATTATTCTCTTTCATTATTCCATGAGAACGTGGAACGGCTCACACCGTGGAGTCTGGCAATTATACGGACACTCACACGGAACATTGCCGGACGATGAAATGGCTCTAAGCTTCGACGTGGGAGTAGATTGTCATAATTTTTACCCTATTTCCTACGAAGAAGTGAAAGAGATAATGAAAAAGAAAAAATGGACGCCGCCTTTTGCTCCTAGAAATTAAGGCTAGAAATTTTAAAATAACCATGGAAACTACAAACGAAATAATAATTGTCGATCTGGAAGCAACCTGTTGGGAAAACGACAGGATTCCGATCGGACAAAAAGTAGATATCATAGAAATCGGAATTTGTAAGCTGGATCTTACATCTCACTCGATTTCCCAGAAACAAAGCATTTATGTAATTCCTGAAAGATCAGAAATTAATAGTTTCTGTACAAAACTAACTGGGATTACGCCACAACTTATAGAAGAAAAAGGAATCTATTTCGAAGAAGCCTGCGAAAAAATAAAGGATGAATACAATCCGGAATTTCTTACCTGGGCTGGATATGGAAACTTTGACAGGGAACAGATTTTCGAACAGTGTGACTGGCTTGGAATAGAAATTCCTTTTTCAGGAGAATATCTTGATGTGATGTACGAATTCAAAAGACATTTCAGGCTTCATAAATCTATAGGGCTGAAGAGAGCTCTGGATCATCTTAAAATGAATTTTGATGGAAATCATCACAGTGGGGCAGACGATGCTTATAATACAGCCAAAATTTTACATAAGATTTTGGAAGCATAATGTGAAGGAAGTAAAATAAACTACTTCTATTTTAATTAAAAAAAATAAACAAGTGAAAACAACAGACAATATATTAATTATAGACCTCGAAGCAACATGTTGGGAAAACAGACCCCCGAGAGGACAAGAAAGTGAGATCATAGAAATCGGAGTTTGTATCATGGATGCAAAAACCGGGAAGATTTCCAAAAACGAAGGGATTTTAATAAAACCTCAATACTCAAAAGTAAGTCCTTTCTGTACAGAATTGACAACGCTTACCCAAAACTTGCTGGATAACGAAGGAATAATGCTTGAAGATGCTTTTGATATTCTCAGGGCAGAATATGATTCCGAGAATTTAACCTGGGCAAGCTATGGAAACTATGATCTTAATATGCTTCAAGACCAGGCAAGAAGATTTTATGTGGATTATCCGTTGGGTGATGATCATATCAACGTGAAAACCTTATTCGGGCAAATACATCCTACTGTAAGAAAAAGCGTAGGAATGCAAAGAGCTTTGAATGAACTTGGGTTCAAGCTTGATGGTACTCATCACAGAGGGGTAGATGATGCAAGGAATATTGCAAAAATCCTTCATTGGTGCTTAAAGAACAACTAGGTTGTAAGTAAAATAGCATAAAACAGAAAGGCTGTACACTATTGTACAGCTTTTTTATTGGAAAGATTCTAATACTATTTTTAGTAATCAGATCATATAACTCTACGGGAATTGCATATCCCATTCCTTTTATCAGAATAATTTCAGCATTTAGGATGGAATTAGTAATTTATTTACTGCAATCAGGATTAATAAGATTTTCAGTTCAGTGAATAACTAAAGTGTAGTATATTATTTTTTGTTAAATTTTTTAAGAGTATAAATTTAAATTATTAGTCAGAATAAGATATTAATACAAAGAATAACAATACTGTATTTGATCTCTTGTTTTGTTGTTTTTATGATATAAATCTTTAAACAGGGAATTTTATATGTTAAATTAAAACACGTAATATGAATAGTTTAATTAACTTAAAATTTTGTTAAAAAATTCACTTTTATGGGATAATTTACTGTCTATCAGTCAATTTTTGTTATTTTAGCTGACAAGAAAGAATTTATGTTTATTGCAGAGGAATTTAAGACTATATATTTAAACTATAAAATCAAGGAAATAGTTCCGTTTCTTAAAAAACTAATACCAAAAGATAAAAAAGAAGTTGTTTCCATCCTGAAGAAACATATCAATAAGGAATGGGGACACAATACAATCTCAGTGTTAGCAGCTTTGGCGTGTAGTAACACTAAAGCTGAATATGAGAAATTAAAACCAGGATACTATTCAATTCCAGTTAACCTTATAGATGAACTATTTGAATCCTACGTTCCGGAATGGATCGGGGAGAGTTATCTGTTTTTAGAAGGTTATGAATATTTGAAAATTTTGGAATGGAATAGTAAAGGATATTTTAATCTAAATGAAACAGTATCTGCAGAATTACTGGCATCTTCTTCAAAAACTGATGACATTCTATTTACTTATCCGGTAACACTGAAATCACATATCTGGCTTTTATTTGAACATGAATCTAGCATCATTGGATCTTACGCAGAAAGAAATTGGAAAGATATTTTAAAAAAACTTTCTGATGAAAATAAGATTGACCGTTCAAGATTATTAAAGGCTACACTTAATGCTATTAATTTCAGTTTTTCAAAAGAACATAACACATGGTTTCTGGAACTTTTTATCCATCTTGAACCCACAGATACAGAAATCATAAGACTGCAAGAAGAATTGTTTCTTATTTTTCATTCCATACAACATTCTCTGTTTCCGGGAGTATTAAAAGTACTTAATCCTGTACTTACAGATAATGATTTTAACACTCAAGATTTCTTACAGTCTGTAGGCTCGCTGATGACGGTTCCCACAAAGAATACAACTAATGCAATGCTTCAGGCTTTAGAAAAAATTGTAAAAAACAATAAAAAATACCGTGAAGATGTTTGTATGCTTTTGATGCCAGTTTTCCTGAATAAAGATAAAACACTTCAGACAAAAGGAGCAAAAATTATTGCCAAATACGGTGATCAGAATTCAGAAAGACTTCAGAATGAACTGAATTTTTATAAAGATTCTATATTGTCAGATGCTCAAACTTTGTTAAACGAATTTTTTAAGAAAAATATAGCTCCTGAAATCAAAGAACAACAAGAATATACAAAGGATTTGTGGTACATATCACAGCCTGTTTTTCCCATTGAGACGATAGAAGATTTTATATTTCTGGCATCGCAGATCTTCAATAATAATGAAACCTATCATTTCGATTTGTTTCTGGATGGTATAGTAAGGTTTAATGATGAATTTACAGAAGAACATTTTTTTCAGCTGGAACCAGCCTTTAAAGCTGCTGTCAAAAGAAAAGAAACATTAGGACTTCACCATTTGTTGGCTACATTTCTAGTAAATTATGCTTTACTAAAACAGAAAAATACATCAAAGATCTTACAGGATGCAAGGTTAGCATTTCCAGTACTTGAAAATTGGTGTGAAAAGAAAACTCCTTTCATTTTCAAGGCTTATCATCAATTACTATTAGGAATCTTTGAATTATTAAAACAGAATAAAAAACTTCCGGTTCTTTCTGTGCCGGATCATACTCCCTGTTGGATTTCAGCCAGTAAACTTGTTGATAAGTTAAAAATCTATCAGCAATATAATGAACAACCTATCCCTTTTGATTTGCAGATAGCCCTACTTCGTGTAGAAAAGAAAAACCTTCGAGAAGCAGAACAATACGCAAAGGAAGATTTGAATGAAGATTATTTCAATCTTTTGAAACCTGTTTTTGATGAAAACTATTTTAAAGAACAGTATGAGAAAGAATATCTGGATGGAAGTTTCCATTGGGATTTTGGTTACAGGAAGATATATAAATGGAATGCTACGGAAGAAATTCCACAACTTTTAGTATCCATTGAGAACAAAAAAGAACTTGCTGAAGATGCTTCTTTTTTGGATTATTTATTCAATTCATATCATGGTGTTTATGATCGGGACCTGATTCATATTTTATATACAGCTCCGTATTTTTCAGGATCAGTAGTTGCGAAAAAATATAATGAAAATTTATCAAATGCTGATTATCAGTATGATATTAAAGGGAATATAGCGTTTCTTGATGCATGGATGAAGCTGAATATTCCTTTCCAGTCGATACACTATTTATTCCTCTCTTCGGGACTGTTTAATAAAGATAAGACCTTCTCTGGTATGGCTTTTGAAGTCTTAATAAACAAGGCGGTTTCCGAAGATTTCAATATACAGAAACTTGGAATTTTGATGGGTGAAAAGATCAATTTCGGATGGGCTCCTGTGAGACGGTTTATAGATGGGGTTTCGGGAGTTATCAATTTGATTACCAGTCATAACCAAGCCTTAGAGAAACTGCTGATATCCATTCTTTCAGCAATTAAAAAGCCGGTTTTTAATCTTAAAAAGCTATTGGAGCTGTATTATGAACTGCTAAATCAAAACCAGTCCAAAGTAGATGAAAGTCTTCTGGATTTGTTTCAAGAATGGAAAAAAGAGAATAACCTGAAAAAAATTATACATCAAATTAATAACCAATGAAAGAGAGACTTTATGAGATTCTTAATGAGGAAAAAGTACATGAGATCATCCCTTTTTTGAAGCAACTTTCTTCGGAAGAAAAGAAAACATTAGTACCCACGATAAAAAAAATGGACCGTGAGATCAATAAGATCATCATGACCAAAAATTCTTATCATACTGCGGGTTCTGTGAATCAACACTCAATCATAGATATTGCATCATTTGTTTGTATGGATCAGAAAAACTTTGGTAAAAATTACTGGAGTATTTTCCGAAATGCAGAACAGGCAGAGCAAATATTGGAATGGGGGTGCCCGGATTGGTTTTCAGACTTTATTAATGATTCTATAGATGCTGAATTCACAGCTTTTAATTATAAAGATATTTTAGGATGGACAGAAAAAGGTTATGTTCAGCCTAAGCCGGAATTACTGGGATATCACCTCAGTAATTACCCCGTGGTAGATCTGAATCATCACCCTGATACTCTTAAAACTCATTTTTGGTATTTGTGTGAATATCCTTCCAAATCATTGCCTTTTCAAAAAGAATGGTTTCCGTTAATACAAAAACTGGTAGCAGAACAAAAAATTGAAAGAAAAAGATTTTTGAGAGAATGTCTTCTGGCATCAAACAGAAATTTCAATAAAAATGTTACAGGTTGGTTTATGGATTCATTTACAGCACTGAAACCCACAGATGAAGAATTAGTAGAGCTTCAGGATGATTTGCTTGCGGGGCTTTCTTCAGCACAGTCAAAGGCAGTCAATACTATATTAACCCATTTGAAAAAAATAGTGGGAACTTCTGACTTTAAGAGTGATGAATTTTCTCATTACTTACCGAATTTGTTGAGTTCAGAAGTAAAAACAGTGGTTATTGCCAGCCTGATGCTTACAGAAAAGATATTCCAAAAGAAGATCATAGACCCGGAAATGTTGGGAATGGCTTTAAGTACAGCATTTGTAAGCAAAGATGATGGAATACAGTCAAAAGCTGCGAAAATTATTCAAAGGTATATACCCGCATCTGAAAATATGATGGAGGCACTTTCTCATTATTCAGATAATATATTAACGAATGTACGCCCTGTTTTAGCTAAATATATAGAAGAAAAACAACCGGAACTGGAAGTGATTACTTCAAAGCAATTATCTCTTATTACAGATGAGAATAAAGTGAAAGTATTAGAGAGCTTTGAGGACCTTATGTTTTTTCTTCCTTTAGCAATAGATGATCCGTATAGTCATCATTGTGATATAGCATTGGACGGATTTATCCGTTTTGCAAATGATGTAGACGCTGAATCTGTAAAATTGATTGAGCCGGTATTCCTTAAAGCCTGTAAAACTATTGCAAAGTGGGAAGTTCCTTATTTAAATGTTTTGTTGTGTAATCTGATTATTAATTATGGGCTAAGTTTGTTGGGAAAATACCCTATTCAGCTCAAAAACCTAGAAAAAATATATCAGAAAACCCGTGATGAAGAAGCTTCAAGAGAAGTGTATTCAAACTATCAGAAAAAATTAGGTCCTGTTGAAAATGTAGGAGCAGAATGTCCTACGATGGAGGCATTCAAAGAAATAGCAATCTATATCAATCATAAAATAAAATTGGGGGATAATACTCCGTTATTGTTTACCACTACACATTCACCGTGTTGGATTTCTCCGGTGAGTCTGGTTGAAAAATTTGAAATTTATCAGAATAAAAATATTGAACCCAATCATCTTGATGTTCAGCTGGCATTGCAGCGTTGCGCTTTAGATAATATATCAGAAGCATTGCAGCTGGCTGAAAAAAAATTAAAAGGAGAATATAAAGACTTATTACTATTCTTCTTTGGTAAAAATGTAACTCCGAAAGGAAAATTTGAACATCATTCATGGTGGATGACAGCAGGAATTACGCGTTCTCCGGAAACTACTTTTAAAGAATTTAACGATTTTGGATATGATACTATTCCTTCCGAATTCTTTTCAGGAAATTACAATTGGAAGACCATAGACAGTAAGAAAAACTCATATTATCCGGTAGAACTGAATATTGAGATTCCTAAATATCACCTGGAAAAAAGAAAAGGACCTCTGTTTCTGGAATACTTCGTTGCTGAGCAGAAAGAGCTTACCGAAATTCCAGCATTGATGTGGTGTTTTCCGAATACGTTAGGAAATGCTTTGGCGAAGGTGATTAAATATTGCCTTTTCTATTCCGGTATTGCGGAAGTATATGAGAGAAATCTGGTGCTGCATACTGCGCAGGCTCTTTATCAGATCAAAAAACCTTTAGATTCTATGGGGCATCTGTTTCTGGGAACAATATTCTTAGATGGAGATAAAACAATCAGAGGAACTGCAGCCGAAATCTGGTTGGAACATGTTTCTCATAAAATGATAGACAACGCTCAATTAGGAAAAGTGGTAGGTCTGCATGAAAAGCTGGAGTGGGCTCCTGTTAAGAGGTTAACAGATCTTATGCAGCATCATATGCTGAATGTAAGTAAAGATCATAATATGGCTTTGGAAGAATTAATATCCAACATATTGCTTCAAATGGATCAGCCGGTTACCAATTTGAAAAAGCTGTTAGAAATTTACCATGAAGTATTAGCTTTAAACCAATCGGAAGCTAATAAACAAGTTATAGAAAAATTAAACGATTGGAAAGAAAACTCGAGCCTGAAAAAAATCTGCAATCTTCTTCTCAAAAAATAAATTATGGAAGATACGCTTATTTACAACTATTCAAGGTCATCTTCGCTGGTCAGGAAAGATGCTCTTGAAGAGCTGTTTCTTGCGAAATACAGTGAGATACAGAAAAATACCGACGTTCCCTGTTTTTTCTGGGGAAATGTTGGGCAACCCTTTATTCTGGCACGTTGCCTGATTACACTTTCCAATATTGTGAAATCAAGTTTCAACCTGTCACCTTTTCAGATGGCATTACTTAAAGATCCGATTGTAACAGCTGGAAATGAAAGACTTCGTTTTGAAGGTTTTTCACATTGTGCAGGTGTTTATGCAAGGATAGATGTTCTTCCCGACGGATTGGATGGTGAATTTCTGGAAAACGGAACCACCAATGTAGATTTTAATCAACCGATGATAACCGCATTGGGAAGTATTCGTCCCAATGAAAAAATTATGCTCTCCGTTGGAGAAAAAGAGGTTGGTCTTTATACAGAAGAAAAAAAAGTAGTTGAAAGAAAAGTTCCATTACCATCTAAATGGATCAAAGGTTTGGGGACTGTACAAATCTATTTGTCTGAGTCCGAAAAGCAGCATACATTTAATAAAATTCAGACTCAGCAATTATTCCGCGGAATGCCAAAAGGAGTAGTGAAATCAGACTACTACCTTATTGTGAGAGGAAATAAGCCTATGTTCTCACCAGTAAAATCTGCGGATGCAGTTTGTATTGGAGGACTTCACAGACTTCGGTTAGTGGAGCCGTTGCTTCCTTACATAGACAGTATGCAGGTCTTTTCACATTCCAATATGCAGTCTACAACATGGCAGCTTTATATGGGGAATATAAGATTCAGTTTCTCCTTATCCAGAGAGAGCTGGCGAGGATTTTCCGGGGAAGGAGCGGTATTGGATAGTCTTACAACAGAAGTTCCCGATGAATGGATTGATGCTTTAGATAAATATGCATATGCAAATCAATCGTTCAATGAAACTACTTTAGCCGTGGAAGAAAACATAAGCTTGAGTACAACAGATAACATTACAGGAAGATTAGCTGCAATGGGATTATTGGGTTATGATTTGGATGAAAATGAATTCTTTTATCGAAGATTACCGTTTAAACTCAGTAGAATTTTAGGCTTAAACCCTCGTATGAAGAATGCTGAAAAATTGATAGAAGGTGGAAAAGTAGAAATCCTAAATAAAAACAAAGAGAGAACAGAAGCAAGAGTCCAGGGAACCGGAGTACATCACACAGTTATTCTTGAAGAAGAAAAAGAACGCTGCACTTGTGAATGGTTCAGAAAGTATCAGTGTGAAAGAGGTCCCTGTAAACATGTTCTTGCCGTAAAAAAGCTTGTCAATAGACAATAAAAGCTTAACGAAAAAATGCCACGGATGAACGGATTTTTATTCGTGAATTCGTGGCTATTTAAAAAATATAAGAAGGTTAATGCTGTTTCATCCATTCTTCATAAGTCAAAACACCCAGCTCAGGTTTCCCATCACCTTCAAGAATTGAAATAAATTCAAGTTGGTTGCCATCAGGGTCATTAAAATAAATAGCCAGTGCCGGCATCCAAGCAAAGACCATCGGTTCAATACTTCCGTTTTTCAGGAAGTTATAAGGCTTTAAACTTTTATCTTCTAAAAACTTTACAGAATAACTTAAAATATCTTCCTTACTGCTCGAAAATGCAAAATGTCTTGGCTGAAGGTTCTCTTTCTGTTCCCATAACCCAAGCATAAACTCTTTATTTTCAGCAATCCATAGAAATGCTATAGGTCTTGTTTCATCCCTGTGTGCCAACTTCAATCCCAATACTTCTGTATAAAACTTAATTCCTTTTTCCAAATCACTTACCTGAACATGAGTTTCATATAATCCTTTAATCATAGCTTTAATTTTAATGTAGACAAAACTAGGAAACCCTAGTATAAAAGCCTGATAATAACGATTTCTTTCGTAAAAATGAATGATAGATAAAAGATAAAATCGTTAAACAACTATTTCCCCATATGTATATCCATTTGGATATCAACATCAATAGGGGCGGACTTTAGCCCGGTCGGTCAAATACATAAACCAAATTCCATTGGCTTTAGCCAAAACTTAAAGAATCTGCGTCATAACCTAAATCTGCGAGAGTTTTTAGCTTTTTTTCAATCATATTGAAATAAAATTTTTCAAAAAATAATCTACGCAAAAAGTTTGCGCAATACAGTCCTTACTTTGCATCAGAAATCAGAGAGGAAGCAACTCTTCCTATGTTTAACTAAAAAACAGTAACTCATGAAATTTAATTTTTTGAAAAAAGAAAATAAAGAAATCTTGAACTACGAAGGTGAAAAAGCATACATGATGACACCAGAAGAAGAATTATATAGTGCTGTGGTGACAACAGGACTGTCCAATATCTCTTATGAAAAAGGAGATGACAGATTAGAGAGAATAAAGTCTCTGATTGATAAAAATGATCCGAAATTTGTAGCAAAATTAGCTGTTTATGCAAGAAAAGATATGCATTTACGTTCCGTTCCTTTAGTCTTGGCTACAGAGTTGGCAAAAGAAATTTCAGGCTCTGATCTGGTGAGCAGAACTGTAAATGGAGTTGTTCAGAGAGCAGATGAAATCACAGAATTATTGGCATATTACCAATTATCGAATAAAAGAACAGAAACTAAAAAGCTGAACAGATTATCCAAGCAGATTCAGAAAGGACTTGCGAAATCATTCAATAGATTTGATGAATATCAGTTTGCAAAATACAATAGAAAAGCTGAGGTAACAATGAAAGATGCCTTGTTCCTTGTTCATCCCAAAGCTAAAAATGATGACCAGCAGACAATTTTCAATAAAATTGCGCATAATATGTTGGAAACACCTTATACCTGGGAAGTAGAACTTTCAGTATTGGGACAGACTAAATTTATCAATGAAGCAGAAAGAAAACTGGCTTTCAAAAATAAATGGGAAGAGCTGATCTTCAGTAATAAACTGGGATATATGGCAACTTTGCGAAACCTGAGAAACATTCTGGAAGCAGAAGTGTCTTCTAAAGCAATGGAGAAAGTCTGTCGTTACCTGGCTGATGAAAAAGCGGTAGCAAATTCAAAACAGTTACCATTCCGTTTTCTGGCTGCGTACAGAGAATTGAAAGCTATAGATTCACCTTATTTGTCATCCGTATTGGAGGCATTAGAAGAAGCCGTTGCCCAAAGTGCTCAAAACATTAAAGGCTTTGGTTTTGATACTTCAGTAGTTATTGCGGCAGACGTTTCAGGCTCTATGCAGAAATCAGTTTCTCCCAAAAGTAAGGTTTTGTTGTATGATATCGGTTTGCTGATGTCTATGATCTTACAGTCAAAATGCCAGAATGTAGTGACGGGAATATTCGGTGATCGTTGGTTACGCGTTCCGATGCCTAAAAATGGGATCCTTAGAAACGTAGATGCTTTCTACAAGCGAGAAGGAGAAGTAGGATACTCTACAAACGGTTATCTGGTGATTGAAGATCTGATCAGAAGAAAGGAAAAAGTAGATAAAGTAATGTTGTTTACCGATGCTCAGCTTTGGGACAGTAATAGTAATCAAAACTCTTTTGAATACTCCTGGACCAAGTATAAAGCTTTGGCACCTAAAGCAAAGTTGTATATCTTTGACCTTGCAGGGTATGGAAGACAGCCAATAGATATCAAAAGAAATGATGTACACCTTATTGCTGGTTGGTCAGACAAAATTTTCGATGTATTGAATGCGTTGGAAGATCAAAAATCGGCAATTGAAATCATACAAAAAGTAGTGCTGTAAAAGGTACTGCTTTTCAATACAATTTTTAGGAGCTTATTCCCGCTTTTCACTATATCTTTTTCGCCAGTGCTTATTTCAAGCCGAAACTGAAAAAGGATGCCGTTGCAATCGGGGCTATAAAACTTTAAACTAATCAACAATGATACAACTTATTAATACAATTGAAATCAATCTGTTTAAATATTCCGATGAAGATTTTGAATTCCCTGAATTTACAGATTATCCAAACCATGAAGAATGGTTCGTGAAAATGATGGAAGTAGCTTCTCAGCTTAATATCAACGTAAATACAATTCAAAAAGGATCTTTTTTAGTAGATATTGAAACCATTGATGATGAAACTTTACAGGTTCTTGTAAATCATAAGCTTGAAGAAATAGATGCTGATGACTCTGAAGAAGATCTATTTGTATTATCTTTTGATGGTGGGGTTGTATTTAAAAATAACAATGAATTTTTGATTGAACCCAATTGTTGCAGCGATCTGAGTAATATACAAGAATGGCAGGCAATTTTTGAAAACCAGACCTCCGAATGGAAAGATATATGGATTGGGCACCCTTGGATTCTGTATAAAAGAGAAAACGGTATCATCAGTTTTTCAGATTACACCGAAGAATGTACTATTATTCCTGAAAATATAACCATAAAATTTGAAATCTCTGAGGCATTATTGACAAAGGAGTTGGAAAAAATAAAACAACATCAGATAAATTTTAACAATAGAATTTTGAATATTTTGGAAAAAAAGAATATTAATAACGCTGAAAAAATTTCAAAACTTATATCGGGAATTAAATAAAATACATCTGCGTAAATAGATTGCGTACTAGCCGTTTAATTTTGCAGTAACAATTAACACCGGTGCCGTAAGAGAAGACCTACTTCGATTCCAAACTGACAGAGTCTTTTCGAAAATTGCCCGGTAAAAACAAACCAATGCCGTCTGTAAGAGTTCCATCGTCAACTTTTAATTGAACCATTACTCTTACAATTGAATTGCTTGGTTTTATAAAAAAGCAAGTGCCGTAAAACAGAAATACTTCGTGGGGGGAACGGAAGTACAGGTGCAAGTCCTGTTCTGCAATGCAGATAGTATAAAGATAGCACACCGTTAATACGTGTCTGTTTGCACAATTGCCTTGCTGTTTTCAAGTGTCGTTTTGGAATCATGCTTCGAGATCATAAACATTGTGTCGCAGGTTCAAGTCCTGCCTTTTCCCTCGAAAAGGAGAAGTAGCTCAGTTGGTTAGAGCAAATGCACGGAAGATTCCAACAGTTTTACCTTGATTATTATGAAAGAGTGCCGTAGAGAAGGCTTACTTCGGTTACATTTGGTTCGACTCCAGAATAGATCATGAAAATGATTTATAAAAGTCTTTTCGAATAGTTGCCTCTTTTTTTTAAAAACAAACAAGTGCCGTAGAATAGTGTTACTTCGATCATCACGACGGGGACACAGGTTCGAATCCTGTCTCTTCCACTAAAAATTAAAGGAAGAGTAGCTCAGCTGGTAGAGCACGACATCACTATTTGCCTGTTGCCTTGTTTTTATAAGATTATATTTTAAGTAACTAAGCCAGAAGCGGGAATTGGAATACATCTTTGTATCGTAATTTTCTAAACTTTCCTTTCTTCCCGCCTCCGGCTTAGTGCTAAATGTATTGTATAAGTGTTGTCAGGAAAAAATTCATTGTTACAGCTATTTGGGGAGGAATAACGAAGTCGGTAATTCCGGCAAGGTTATCCGGTTCGAATCCTGGAAGTTAAGCCCCGTTTTTCCTTATCATTACCTTTACAAAAAAAGCCGATGATTAATCGGCTTTCTTTTCTTTTTTTTCAAGTTCTTCCTCAAACATTTGTTTCCATTTGGTGAGGGTAGTTCTGCTTATTTTATACTTTTTAGACATATAACTAGTAGAATGCCCATGTTTCTTCTGATACTGAAGAAGTTTTAGCATGGTTTTCTTATCATAAGTCTTCAGTTTCTGATTGTTTTTCTGGCTTTCCTTTGAAGGTTTGAAGAGTCTGTCATTGAATTTCAGGACATCTTCTGTGGTTTCCAGTTTGCCAAGAAGTTCTTTGATTTTTGGATCTTTTAATTTATCCGGATACTCAAGTTTAAGCATATCCTGATAGATTTTTTTGTAATTGGGGCGCATTTTATCTCAGTTTATCCGTTCGTGTTATCACTTTTCTGAAGCCATCTGTGAAGAGTACTTTTAGGAATGGAATATTCCTTAATAACCTCACTTTGCGTCATCTCTCCAGAGATAATTCTTTTCATGATAAATTCTTTGATTTCCTGAGTGTAAATATTCTTTCTGAAATAAGGAATTTTATCAGACTTCTGCTGGTTCTTATTAATAGCAGCGGGAGGTGCATATAAAATCAGGTGCGAGCTATAAAGTCTGAAAAAATCGTATTCCAATAATTTACACCACCTTAGAAGAAGATCCGAATCCATAGATTTGCTATTGTACATTTTTTCCACAACATCTTCATCTTTGCCCAGAAACTTGCAGATCCTCTCCATTGTTATTTCATTTTCATCTACTTTTTCCTTAATAAACGTTCCAATATGGATCTCTTTGTATAACATTTTTAAAATATCTGTTAATTAAAATTCTACATAAGAAAGCTCGAATAGTTATATATCAAGTGTATCACAATCTGTTGTTCAAGATTCAGATAGGGAGATATAAAAGAAGTTGTAAAGAAAGAATCAGATAAATTAACAGAACTATGACTTTTCAAAAAATTAATCAGGGTAGGATTGCCTAATTTCTTAAAAAAATATAGTCGTTACCACTTGAATGTACCTTTAGGTGTATTTTTTATTTTCAATGGATTTATAACTCTTCTTCTTTTTCAAACCTCCTTTTTCTACCATTTTGTGTAAATAATATATAACCTATTAAAGATTTTTTATGCAATACTATTTATAAGCTTTACGTATTTAACGATTGTATGTATTCTGACAATCAGTTGTATGCCTTGAATATTTGTTTAGTACCGAATAATCTGCTTAATTGTTCTCAAATGTAAACAAAAATCATAAGAGATTCTCGTTAGAAGTTTAAAAAAGTGAATTTATAAGATAATTTTAATTAAAATTAACATATTATAGGAACTTATGTGTGAATTATTTTAATGATTAGAATTGTGTTGAAAAGTAGAAAATAAAAAATTGTATACCAGTAAGCAAGTATATACCTTTGCAGTTCAATGAAAAATACCATAAGCTTATTCGATTTTTCGAAAAAAATTAATTATAAAAATGAGTTATTGGCTGGCTTTACCGTTGCTATGACCATGATTCCTGAGTCTCTATCATTTGCAATTCTTGCCGGGCTGTCACCTCTTACAGGGCTGTATGCAGCTTGTATAATGGGTTTTGTAACAGCTGTTTTGGGAGGTCGCCCAGGAATGGTTTCCGGAGGAGCTGGAGCTACCATTGTTGTGTTGATTGCCTTAATACAATCTCACGGAATAGAATATCTTTTTGCAACCGTGGCACTGGCAGGAATACTTCAAATGCTTGTCGGGGTTTTCAAGCTCGGTAAGTTTGTACGGCTTATTCCTCAGCCTGTAATGTATGGCTTCCTGAACGGATTGGCAATCATTATTTTTATGGCACAGGTAGAACAATTTAAAACTACAGACAGCAATGGTATTGTAGGTTGGCTTCAGGGGGCACCTTTGTATATCATGGGAGGATTAACGGCTCTTACGATTGCTGTTGTTTACCTGTTCCCGAAAATTACAAAAGCTGTTCCTGCTTCTTTAGTGGCAATCATTGTCGTGTTTGCTGTCGTTCTTGGATTTAATATTCAAACGAAAACAGTAGCCGACATTGCTCATATCAGCGGAAATCTTCCAAGTTTTCATATCCCACAGATTCCTTTTACCGTGGAAACCTTACAGATTATTTTCCCTTATGCATTGATTATGGCAGGGGTAGGGCTAATTGAATCACTTCTGACTTTATCTATGGTTGATGAGATCACAAATTCCAAAGGAAATACAAATAAAGAATCTGTAGCTCAAGGGCTGGCAAATATTATAAACGGATTTTTCGGTGGAATGGGGGGGTGTGCAATGGTAGCACAAACATTGGTAAATCTTAATGCAGGTTCCAGAGCCAGATTATCAGGAATTATTGCATCCCTTATGATCCTTATGATTATTTTAATTGGTGCGCCCATCATAGAAAAAATTCCGATGGCGGCACTGGTAGGGGTGATGATGATGGTGGCAATCAGTACTTTTCAGTGGGTTTCCATCAGAATTGTGAATAAAATGCCTAAGTCTGATATATTCGTGGGGATTACAGTTGCTTTGATTACTGTGGTTCTTCACAATCTTGCTTTGGCTGTTTTGGTAGGAGTTATTATTTCTGCTTTAGTCTTTGCATGGGATAATGCTAAAAGGATACGTGCCAGAAAATATATTGATGAAAACGGAATCAGGCATTATGAAATATTGGGACCATTATTTTTCGGTTCTGCTACAGCTTTTGCAGATAAATTTGATCCTATGGATGACCCTGACGAGATCATTGTAGACTTTAAAGAAAGCCGCATTGTGGATATGAGTGCCATTGATGCTCTTGATAAACTGTCAAAGCGATACAAGCAGCAGGGAAAAACAGTATATCTCCGCCATCTCAGCGAAGACTGCCGTAAAATGCTGAAAAATGCTGAAGCCATTGTAGAAGTAAATATTCAGGAAGATCCAACATATAAAGTAATGCCGGAAAAATAGTTAAGGATTCAATATGTGAATTTTGCTTTGCAAGCGAAGTGAATTGAAGATTGACTATTCACAATAAAAATCTAAACTCCCGTAACAGGAAAAAGGGCTATAAGAAATTATAGTCCTTTTTTATTGTTTCTGCTATCAAATCATAAAATATCTTAAAACAGAGAATCGAAGTAATACTTTTATGATAAAAATTTTATCTTTGGGAAGAATAGAAATTAAACACTTGTTGATGATTCAAACATTTTAAATCTTTTTCAAGAAAGCTAAAGAAAACTTTTAACTAAAACATATTGAAAACAGATATCGACATCCATAACCACTGTCATTTTTCTTTTGATTTGTGGCTCACCTTAATAAAATCTCATCCCGAATTTAAAACAAAAAGAGTTGAGCTGTTCTCCTCGTTTTTTAATGTGGATGCTCCCATAGAAGTAGTTGCAAGAACCGTAAAATATTACGATGATCTTTGCAATACAATTAATGAAGTAACAGGAGGGAATATAGATACATTTGAAATTTATCTGATGATTTTAGGTGCGTTGAATGTAGATATAAAATTTTTAAACAAAGAAAAGCTTAATGAGTTTTATGTAAAAAGTGAAGAGCTGTTTCTGGAATATAAGCCTGTTATCATTTTTGAAAATATCCATAGCTTTTTTGATGAAATTAAAAATCAAGGGAAGACTATCAATATTCTGAGTAATACAGGATTCATCAAAGGAAAAACAATGAGAAAATTTCTGATTCATGAAAATTTGGATCAGTATATAGATTTTCACATTTATTCAGACGAAATCAACTGTTCGAAACCTAACCCTCTTATTTTTCAGGAAGTGAAGAATAATATCAAAGATCAGGAGCTTCCTATGCGTCAGATTCTGCATATCGGAGATAATCCTGTTGCAGATTACAAGGGAGCAAAAGACTTCGGTTTCAGCGCACACCTACTTAAACACTAAAGATAAACATGAACAAAAGATACAGCTTACACCACATTCATTCAGCGGATGAGTTTACTTTTTCACCTGCAGAATACAGCTATTTCAAATATGGCGATAAGTCGTATGCTGAAAAATTTGCAAAAGAATTATTCGATGGACTTATTTCTGAAAATGAACACCTTTTCAATACAGATAAAGAAATTGTAGTACTTCCAAGTCCTTATATGGCAATTCCTACAGCTTCAAACTTTCTGTGTTTTTTCTTTAAAAAGCATTTGGACTTCTATTTATTTCAAAAAGGAAAGAAATCTTCCATCCTATCAAAAATCAATAGAAATCATACCTATATAACAGATTATGGTAATCTTAGTTTCGAAGATCGCAAAAATCTGATTGCCAATGATACTTATTACATCGATAAAGATTTTTTAAGAGGAAAACTTTGTATTTTTATAGATGATATAAAAATTACGGGAAGTCATGAGTATACGGTAAACAAAATCCTTGATGAATATAAAGTAGAGGCAGATTTTATGTTCCTGTATTATGCAGAACTGATGAATTTTGACCTTGATCCTAAAATTGAAAACTTTTTCAATTACTATGCGGTGAAAAATGTAGAACATATTGCAGAAGTGATGAATAAGCAAAGCTTTGAGTTCAATACAAGGATTGTAAAATATATTTTAAGCTTGGAATCAAGTAATTTTGATTATCTTACGTCTAAAGTAAAAAAGGCACAGATGGATCTTCTGTTGGAGCTTGCCATCAGTAACAATTATCATTTAATAAAAGAATACGAAAACAACATCAATACTTTAACACAAACGGAATTATATTATGGCTATTAACTTACAAAAAGGACAAAGAGAAAATATTAACGCACCTAAATTTACTGTAGGTTTAGGATGGGATATCAATAATACTTCTACAGGAACAGCATTTGACCTTGACGCTTCTTTATTTTTATTGGGGGACGATAAAAAACTGGTTTCAGATAACCACTTTATTTTTTATAACAACCTTGAGTCTCCGGATCAAGCAGTAATCCATACAGGAGATAACCTTACAGGAGAAGGATCGGGTGATGATGAGCAGATCAAAATTGATCTTACAAAAATTGATGGTGCTGTAAAAGAAATTACTGTAGTCGTAACTATTCACGACGCAGATTCAAGAAAACAAAACTTTGGACAGGTAAGAAATTCTTTCATCAGAATTTTTAATACAGATACGAATGAAGAGATCTTAAAATATGAGCTAGACGAAGATTTCTCAATCGAAACAGCAGTAGAATTCGGAAGAATCTATAACAGAAACGGAGAATGGAAATTTGAGGCTGTAGGAGCAGGACAGAGAGACGGCCTTGAGAAATTTGTATCACTTTATCAGAAATAATTATGGATAATCAAGAAAATCAACCCATAGATCCACTAGGGTCAATTGAACCGCTTAAAACATTTGAACCCACACCAATGGCATCACCAGGTTTACCGGTTCAAAGCCAAAATGCAGCACCAGCAGTACTTGTAGACAGAGAAGGAAACGTAAACCTTACTCAGCTACAGTCTGAAGAACGTCAGAAATATGAAGTTCTTGCGAACTCTATTGATGAGGCAAATCCGGGATCTATTGTAAACTTCGGAGCAGAGCTTCAAAAGACATTAACCAATCAGAGTGATAGCTTCTTAGGAAATGTAAGAAGATCAAATTCAGGAGAAGTAGGAGGACTTATTAATGATTTACTAGTAGAATTAAACTATGTAGACGTTGAAGAACTTAACGGAAATAAAGTAAAAAGCTTCCTTAGCAAATTACCTTTCATGAAGAAAGTAATAACGCAGGTGGAGAATTTATTTACGAAATATGACAAGATCATTAATAATATTGAGCAGATCTCTTATAAGGTAAATGCAGGAATCATTACTTCTACAAAAGATAATGCTGTTCTTCAGACTATTTTTGAAAGCAATGTAAACTCTATCAAGCAAATTGAAGAACTTGTAATTGCTGGAAATATCAGAATGGAAAGAGCTGGAGGAGAACTTGCTCAAATGGAAGCTAATCCTCAGAATTTCCAGGATTATCAGATTGCAGATAAAAGAGACTTTATTGCAAGGCTAGACAGAAGAATGGCTGATCTTAAAGTAGTGCGTGTTATCATGATGCAGTCTCTTCCACAGATCAGATTGGTACAGAATAACAACGTTTCTATTGCAGAAAAAGCACAGACTATTCTTACCACTACACTTCCTGTATGGAAAAATCAACTTTCACTTGCTGTTGCCATGTACAGACAGCAGCAGAATATTGAGATCCAGCAGAAAGTATCTGCTACTACAGAGGAAATTTTAAGAAAGAATGCAGAACGTCTTGGTCAGAACTCTATCAATGTAGCGAGAGCTAATGAGCAGACTATCGTATCTGTAGAAACATTAAGAGAAACAACTTCAATGTTGATCAATACCTTGAATGAGGTGAAACAGATCCAGAAAACAGGAGCTGAGAACAGAAGAAAACTTGATCAGGATCTTCAGACATTGGAACATGAACTGAAAGCAAATGTCAGAGGTTAATTTATAGGATACTACGGTGGGGGAAGATGCAGCAATTATATTGTCACAAAGCAAAAGGAGGTTAACCAGACTTAAGCTCCTTGCTAATTTTTTTGAACATATTGACATAATATCCATTTACATCAAAACAGATATTATCCACAATCTGTTCCAGGAAAATACGGCTTTAGATTATAATAAATTAGAACTTTTCCATCTGCAGTATACGGACAGTCTCATAGAACTGCTTACTAAAATTAAAAGGCAGAAAGAAAATGAAATGCTGACTGTCATCAATGAAATTGACATCAACAAAAAATATATTTCAGGTTTTGAAGAAAGACGAATAGACAGTTTTCAGACGGACAGGAAAATGTACAGCGGTGTTTTTTCTCAACATTTAAAAACCCTGTATAAAGATCTTACAGAAGATATTTATACAGCCAATTGGGAGAATGTGTTATACTTTCATAAAAAATATGCACAGGAATTTTATCGATCAGAAGCAGATGAATCACTGTTGAAGGTTGAATCTTTTCCTGCATATCAGTACAGGGATTATTCCATTGAAAGAAAACTCTTAGGAAGACTTAATATCCAGGGATTTAAAGTTCGCTTTGTCTGTGGCTACATTATCGGAACCCATGAATATGAACTTTTTAAGATCTTTCAGTCTGATGATTATTTTATTTTCAGTGTAGATGATAAAAAGCTTTATCTTTTTGACAAAGAACTTGATAAACTTGATATTTCTGAAAACCAATCCAATCAGAGTACCATCATTGATCAGCTGAAAAGTAAAAATGAACTGCTTGAAAACAGTATGAATGAAAGAAAACGGAATTTACCTCCTGAGGTAGAAGGTGTCTTGAAGGATTATATTAAAAACCTCGAAAATATTGATATTATGAGCAAAATATTTGACTTTGATGAAGAAACAAATATTCTGCGCGCAATGCTTAATTTGAATTTGAATAATAACTAAAAGGCAGGATAGCTGAAAGCAAACCGCAAATTCGCCTTTTACCCATTTTGCAATTTGGCTTTTTCGCCCTTTTGCTAAAATATAAATAACAACTAAACATAAAAAGATGGCTATCAACTTACAAAAAGGTCAGAGAATTAACCTTAAAAAAGAAAACGGAGCTGAACTTTCCCAAGCTTGTGTAGGAATCAACTGGGGAGCAATTGAAAAAAAAGGTCTTTTTGGAACTAAAAAAGAAGCAGTAGACTTAGACGGAAGCTGTATTTTATATGATTCAAACAAAAACGTTACTGAAGTAATCTATTTCGGAAACCTGAAATCAAGAAACGGATCTGTAAGACACAGTGGAGATGATCTTACAGGAGATATAAATGGAGATGACGGATTGGATAATGAAGTGATTACTGTAGATTTCAGTCAACTTGAACCTAATGTGGACCATGTTGCAATGGTATTGAACAGCTACAGAGGTCAGGATTTCGGAACTATTCCTTTCGCTTCTATCCGTATCTACGAAGGAACGCCAACCAATGTGAAAGAGGTTTTTGCTAAATATGACATCGCAAATGATGTTTCTTTCAAAGGACATGTTGCTATGGTATTAGGGGTTTTCTACAGAAGAAACGGGGAGTGGAAATTCAATGCTATCGGGGATCCTACAGCAGACAGAAAACTGGAGCAAACGATTCAGACGGTACAGATGAATTATTTATAATCATTTATAAATCAAAAGATAAATAAAATAGCAATATTTGTACTTTGTACATCTATTGCTTTTATCATATAATAACATATACTCAAGTGGAACATCAAAGTATTTTAGATCTGCACCCTGGTTTGGTGTGGGGATTTGCGGTAACGGTAGTTATCATGCTACTCCTGGACTTAGGAGTTTTCAATAAAAAAAGTCACGAAGTATCTTCCAAAGAAGCTACCATCTGGTCTATCGTATGGATCTCGCTGTCTATGATATTTTCAGGAGTGGTGTATTGGGTTTTCAATACAGACGGAACCCCTGAAAGTCATGCGCTGGCTGTAGAGAAATTTACCCAGTATCAGGCGGCATACTGGATTGAGAAAGCGCTTTCTGTTGATAACTTATTCGTATTTATTCTTGTTTTTGGATTCTTCAAAGTTCCAAAGTTCCTTCATCATAAAGTCCTTTTTTGGGGGATTATTGGTGCATTGATCTTCAGGGCGATCTTCATCTTTGCAGGAGTAGGGCTTATCAATCTTACTTATCTTCCGGAAATGAATATTTTTGGTGAAGCTGTAAAAATCAACGTTGTAATGACTCTATTTGGACTATTCCTTGTTTATGCAGGAATCAAATCATGGGGTGACGGAGGCGATGATGAGGACGAAGATTACAGTAATACTGCAGGAGCAAGACTGATCAAAAGTTTCTGGAAAGTTTCCGATAATTATGATGGTGATAAATTCTTCACTATTCAGAACGGAATCAAAATGGCAACTCCACTTTTAGTGGTGGTGGGTGTTATTGAATTTACAGACGTTCTTTTTGCTGTAGACTCCATTCCGGCGATCTTTGCAATTTCAAATGACCCGTTTATCCTTTATACATCGAACATCTTTGCAATTTTAGGATTAAGATCATTATATTTCCTGTTGGCGAACTTTATTCATATGTTCAGCAAGCTTCCTTATGGATTGGCAATTATCCTTTCATTCATTGGGGTAAAAATGCTTATTGCACCTTGGATTCATATTTCGTCTCCTATTTCATTGGGAATTGTAGGTGGAGTACTGGTAATATCAGTTCTTTTATCTATTATTTTCCCTGATAAAGAAGAGGATAAAGAAAAACTAGAAGAGTAATCTTACTTATATCATACAAATAAATGCCCTAAGGATTCATCTTTAGGGCTTTTTTGTTGCAGATTTAAAAAATTACAAACAAAATAGACAAACTTGTCTGTCCATTTTGTTTTTTAGTATTACCTTTGAATTACAAAATATAAAGAATATGAGATCTCCAAGAGAAAGAATTGTAGAAACAACCTTTGAATTATTTACAAAACAAGGATATAACTCTACCGGAATTAATCAAATTATTGCAGATGCAGGAGTAGCAAAGGCAAGTTTCTATCTTCATTTTAAATCCAAGGAAGATCTATGTGTAGAATTCCTCAATGTAAGACATCAATATTGGTTTAATGAGCTTCATACATTTTCATTACCGTCAAAAGGTCTTTATTCAAAAATAATCAGTGCATTTGACTTCTTGATTTATATGAATGAAAAAGAGCATTTCAGAGGTTGCAGTTTCCTTAATATTTTATCAGAAATTCCTGTGGATAATATTAAAATTTTAAGTGTTATTCAGTCTCATAAAGCAGATCTGAGAAACTACTTTTTAGAAATATTGAAAGATGATGTTCTTTCTGATCATATCTACATGCTTTTCGAAAGTAGTATTATAGAAAGCCAGCTTTTCAAATCAAATGAACTGATAGAAAAAACAAAAAAAATAGTAACATATTTAATAGCTTAAAGAATGGAACAAAAACATCCGCTACCTCCTTTCACCCTTGAAACGGCAAAGGAGAAAATTCAAATGGCAGAAGATGCATGGAACAGTCAGGATCCTGAAAAAGTTTCCAAAGCATATACTATCGACAGTGAATGGAGAAACAGAGACACATTTATCAATGGAAGAGAACAGATTGTAAGTTTTCTTCAGAAAAAATGGAACAAAGAACTTCATTATAAACTGAAGAAAGAATACTGGGCACATACAGACAATAGAATTGCTGTCCGTTTTGAATATGAATATCAGACAAAAAAAGGGAACTGGTTCAGAGCCTATGGAAATGAAAACTGGGAATTTGATGAAAACGGATTAATGGCTAAAAGATATGCCAGTATCAATGATCTTCCTATCAAAGAAGAAGACAGAAAGTTTAAATAAAAAGAGAGACCATAGGTAAAAACCGAGGTTTTTTCTTGCAACGAATGCACGAATGATTTTATTAGTTCATTCGCTGCGATTAAAAATTTTTCTCATCTGCATAATCAGCAAAATCTGCGATAGTTTAGATCCTCCATTTGCTTATGGGATAAAAAGTATCTAACTATATTTTTACACGTAAATAAAATTATTCGTGAATTCGTGGCGATTTTTAATCTCAGAATTGGTGTCTACAGCTCACTTTTCTTTCCATGCAAAAGCGTATTGATCTTTCTCCTCGTCTGCACAGACACTTTATAAGCTTCATCACGCAGCTTCTGTATCTTCCCAACAGGCTGGAAAATTGCTTTACTCTCAAAAGGATTAAAAGAAAGAAGTTCATTACAGGATTCACGAGGATTCAATAAAGAATTCTTATCTATTTTTACCTCACCGATTTTAATGAAAGGAGAGTTTTTCCATTCTACATTCAGATTATTGATAGGCTGGTCTTTCAGATCATAACAAAGCTGAATCAAAACATCAGCCGTAAAATCATTTCTCTGAAGATAACTTCTTAAGGCTTTTCTTGTATTTTGTTTCTTTCCGATATTCTTATTGACGGATTTTGGACTTAGCTTTATCTTTATCATATGATCTCCCAATCGAAAAGCGCCTACAGAATGATAATCAAAAGAAAGGATGAAGTCATTTCTTTTACCAATCAATTTTAAAATATTCCTGATAAAAGATCCTGTGAAAACCGAAGGGAGAAGTTTCGTCATTTGAGTGATGATAGAAAATAAATTTCGCCACCCTTGAAGATAAAAACGATTGATCGCAGTGAATAATTTCAAAAATGTAGAAACAGAATTCACTGGAAATAAAGGAAAATTTACCAATGGATAATTGGACAGCAGATTATTATTTTCATCTCGGATTTGTACCGCAAAACCATAGGCAGGAATATCCTTTTTGGAGTTTTTAATTTTCAGTTGTGCGTTTGAGAATCTTATGATAAGATCAAATTTTTCTTTATCAAAAAATGGCTTCAGGGCTTCAGGAATTACTGGATCTATCCAAAACGTTCCCTTTGCCACAGCATAGGTTTTTGCGTGGGCATTTCTGGTTGCATAATTGACATCACTTATAGAGGAAGATTGCTCAACGAAATCGGCAATAGATTTTTTGTTGATTTCAAGAAGCTGTTTTTCCTCTTCATTAAGCTCATCAAACTTCTTATTATATTTTAGTGGATTTGGCATTTAGTTTTTAAATTCAATTATAACGCCAAGTTTTTAAATCTGTGTTAAGGGATTATTACAATTTTTTGAACTTTTTTGAATATATTATTGAAAGTAACAATATTATATTCAAGATAAAGTATCTGTTTGATGAAAAAAATATTTAAGTATTTGATGTCTAGTTTTTTAAACTCATACGTCGATGAAGAACTTCTCCAACTTTAAAAAGCATTATCTTTGTAAAAAATTATAATATGGGAGTAGCAGATATGTTATTTAAACGTAAAAAAGAATTAGCAGAAAAGAACCTTAAGGATGGTAAGGAATATATGGAAGAGTATGGTAAAAGAGAAAGCGTAGTGCAATTACCAAGCGGCTTACAATATGAAATTATCACTGAGGGTGAGGGAGCGAAGCCAGGACCTAAATCTACAGTAAAATGCCATTATCATGGAACTACTATTTCTGGAAAAGTATTTGATAGCTCTGTAAAAAGAGGTACTCCTGCATCTTTTCCTTTAAACAGAGTGATTTCAGGATGGACAGAAGCTCTTCAGTTAATGCCTGTAGGAAGTAAATGGAGATTGATTATCCCTCCTCACTTAGCTTACGGAGACCAGGAGATCAGCAAGGAAATCGGACCAAACAGTACCCTTGTTTTCGAAGTGGAATTATTGGATATTAAATAATCCTGCTTAAAAATAGATTAAAAATTTACCTGATTTCAGGTAAATTTTTTTATTTGTATTATATTCGTACTGATGAATTATATTGAAACTGATTGATGATTTCTGACAAATGATTCAGCTATTGTATAAAAATTGGTTTAAATGAAAAAGCTCTTTTACCTTTTTATCGTTTTCAGTCTGCTTACTTCATGTGTTTCCAAAAAGAATCAGTTGATCCAGCAGAACATACTTACTTTGAAAGACAGCTATTGTAAGGCTCCTTTCAAATATAATTACAGTAATAAAGTTCCTTCTTACAATTCAGATTCTATTCTGGCAGCCAATAAAGAGCTGAAAGAAATGTTTTCTGATCAGAGTATTTTAATCCTTAATGCATTGGATAATCTGGATGAGGTTCACGAGATCATTGATCTTAAAAAAGATTCTTCATTAGCTTCCCAGGTTAAAGTTTTACAGTTAAAAACCAAAATCAACAGTAAAATTACGATTGCACTCACAGAGTTGGATGCTGTGGCAGCAGAATTCGATTGTGAAGGAGAAAGAGTGGCACAGATAGGAAATTATGTGGATAACCTGAATTCTTCCAGAAATAATAAACTTATTCTATATTCTATCATTACAGGAGCAGCAGCATCAATTGCCGGGGGAATTGTTGGAGATCAGGGTTGGAGTAACGCCATTGATATCGGAGGAGGGGTTCTTGGAGCAGGATTTGGTTTGGCAACACTTAACCCTAAAGGAAAGAAAGTAGAATTTATTCATCAACGAAATCTTTTAAGAGACATCTGGAGAGAGAAACTGGAGTCTCCAAACTTTCCACCCTTCATTTGGTATATGTATACGGAGAAGAAGTTTTCCAATAGAGAAGAACGTTCTATTATCGGGAATATGAAAGAAAGATGGCTTCATTACCAATTCGATGACGATAAAGGAGCCGCAGATCAGTCCGTAATTTTCAGTGATGGTGGGTTTTACAGGGCAGATGATCTTCATAACCGTGCAGCAATGCTTAATCAGATGCAGTCCGCAACAAGAACGATCAATCAAAACATCAATTATTTACTGCTGGATTTGGACAAATTAATCCTTTAAGAAAAATTTAACTGTAATATATTTTGTTACAATTAAAATTTGTCTATCTTTGCAATGTAATTACAATGAACAATACAAGATTTGCTACGGCAGTACATATAATGACCTTATTGTCAAAAAGCCCTCAGGAGTGGTTAACCTCTGATTGGGTTGCGGGTAGTATTAATGTAAATCCTGTGATTGTAAGAAAAGAAATAAGCGTATTAAGAGAAGCTGGTTTGATTATAAGCAGACAAGGGAAAGAAGGAGGAAGTCAGCTTGCAAAAGATGCTAATACAATTACGATTTCAGAAATTTATAAGGCTGTAAAAAACACAGAAGTCTTAGGAAAGAAAAATCAGAATCCTAATCCGGCTTGTAGCGTAGGGAAAGAAATCAATGTTCATTTGAATACATTATTTGAAGAAACAGATCAGTTGGTTATTAATTTTTTAGGAGATAAATCTTTGCAGGAATTCGCAGATCAGTTCGAATAAAATTTTTTTAACTATAAATGTAACAAAATTTATTACAATTAATTAAAATAAAAATATTATGAAAAAAGTAGCAGTAATCGGTGCAACAGGATTTGTAGGATCACACATCGTAACAGAATTAGCAGACAGAGGATATGCAGTAGAAGCATTAGTAAGAGATGCGTCGAAGGTAAAAACACAAGAAAATGTAACCGCTAAAAGCGTAGATGTAAACAATGTAACAGAATTAGCAGAAGTTTTGAAAGGAACTGATGCCGTAATCAGTGCTTTCAATGCAGGATGGACAAATCCTAATCTTTACAATGACTTTTTAAACGGTTCTGAGAACATCGAGAAAGCTGTGGTAGAATCAGGAGTAAAAAGACTGATCGTAGTAGGAGGAGCAGGAAGCCTTTACACACCGGATAATGTACAGATCGTAGATACACCGGATTTCCCTGATGCTTACAAACCGGGAGCAACCGCTGCAAGAGACTATTTGAACAAGATCAAAGAAAATAATACTTTGGATTGGACATTCTTCAGCCCTGCAGTAGAGATGAATCAGGCAAACGTAGGAGCAAGAACAGGAAAATACAGAACTTCATTAGAAACTCCTGTATTTGATGAAAACGGAAGAAGCCGCCTTTCTGTAGAAGATGTAGCGGTAGCTTTAGTAGATGAATTGGAGCAGAACAATCATATCCGTGAACGTTTTACAGCAGCTTACTAATTAAATTAAAAGAACAAAAATGTTAAAAAGAAAATTATTATCCCTGATCGCCATTTTAGGTTTCATAAGCATATTTGCCGGAAATCTGAAAGTAAAAGTGTATAACCCCGGAACCAAGGCTATTTTTCCAATTACTTCTACCATTATTTATGGTGATAAAGACGCAATACTTATTGATGCTCAGTTTCAAAAGCAGTATGCAGAACAATTGGTAAAAGAAATCAAATCAACAGGAAAGAATTTAAAAACAGTTTTCATATCCCACAGTGATCCTGATTTTTATTTTGGACTGGATGTGATTAAAAAAGCATTTCCAAATGTGAAAATTATTTCCACAGCACAGACAGCTTATCTTATTTCCGCTTCAAAAGATGATAAACTGGCAGTTTGGGCACCCCAATTGAAAGCTGATGCTCCTTCAGAAATATTTGTTCCGGAAGCAGTAACTTCTGTTCCTGATCTGGAAGGAAATAAAATTGAGATTAAACAAAATCCTGAAGACTCCGCTCACAGCTTTCTTTGGATTCCGTCTATCAAAACTATTGCAGGAGGTATTTCTGTTTCTGTAGATTCACACCTTTGGATGGCAGATACACAGAATGTAAAGGCTATTGATCAATGGATAGGACAAATAGATGCAATGAAGTCTCTGAAGCCTGAACAGGTAGTGGCTTCACATTTTGCCAAATTATCTTTATCACCAACGTCCCTTGATTTTGTTAAAGGATATCTGGAAAACTATAAAAAAGCAGTTACTGAGAATAAAACTACCCCTGCGATTGTAGACTTTATGGTTAAAAAATATCCGAATCTTCCCGGAAAAGATGAATTGGAAATGGGAGTAAAAGTTTTTCTTGGAGAAATGGCTTGGGATTTAAAATCACCTTATCCGGCTATCGGACAGAAAGTGGAAGTAGATTTTGGAGCTGTAAAATTCCTTCTGGATTTTAAGAATAATAAAACAATGACCTTTACCGGAACTGCCGGAAGTTCAAAAGGCAGCACTGATACGGTAGAATATACAGCCTTAGAAGTTGCAAAAAATGTTTTTATGGTATATTGGAACGAACCTCATTTAGGTTTCAATGTAACACACATTCAGGATTATAATAAAAATATAGTCTATTCTAATATTGCAGGAAAAGACGGTACATTCACCCACCCGAAAGGAACTCTTAAGATTGTAAAATAAAAAAACAGCTGCCAAAGGCAGCCGTTTTTGTGTTGTACTATGTACTACAAGAATTAATCATAAAGATATTTTCAAAGCTTCATGCAATTAGCATGTTGATTAATTCTTAGCTTCCTTGTAATTAATGAAAGGATAATAAAAACTTTGCGTTGAAATAATCTCCCACAGATTTCACAGATTACGCAGATCGATCAATGCAATCACCACGTTTGTGATATTTGTGAAATCATTAGTGTTCTTTGTGTTTAAAAAGAAACAGAAAAGCTGCCTCATCTGAGACAGCTTTCTTTTATAGATTCATAAACAACCTTGGATTTACCGGAGTATTGTTTTTGTGTACTTCATAATGAAGGTGAGGACCTGTAGAACGTCCGGAGTTTCCTGACTTGGCAATCACCTGACCTACTTTTACTTTCTCATTTACTTTAGAAACAAGCTGAGATAAATGTCCGTAAAGAGTAGCAAGACCATTTCCATGGGAAACAATCACGCAATTTCCATATCCTCCTTTTTGTCCTGAGAAAATAACGGTTCCAGCCGCTGCAGCTCTTACGTCAGACCCAAAAGCAACCGCAATATCCAATCCTTTATGGAATTGCATCTGATCAGCTTCTGCAGGTGGATTATTTCTTTCAACAGGAGCTTTAGATGATGTAGCAACAGTTTTTGTGGATGTTGAAGTAGCCGTTGGTGCTGTTGCAGCGGGAGTAGCTTTTGGAGTTACCATTACTTTTACTTCTCTTTTATTTCCGTAGCTGTCAGTTAATTCAACTATTTTCTCTACCGGTTCGGCTTTTACTTCCGGTTTTGGAGCAGCTGCTACAGCTTTTGTTTCGGGCGCAGAGCTAGTTTTTACCGAAGCAAAAACTGTTTTGAACGGGATAGGGTTTTTTCGGATTCCGAAATTAGATGAGATATAACCGTCTGTAGGCATTCCCAATGGAACCTGCATCAGTTTTTTCTGTAAATCCATCAGATACTGGCTGTATCGATTGGCTTGTTTAGATAAATAAATAGAATTGGCAATACTGTCCTGATCAAGCATCATTAGCTTTTCATTAGAAATGTCTTTGGACTTCAGGAAAGAGTTCAGTTGAGTAACAGTCTGATCTACCAAAGTAAGATCTGTTTTCATTTTCAGATAATCTACACTGTCTTTTTCAGTGTTTATTTTTACAAGGTTTACTGCATAGGTCTTGTCATCCTTTTCTGAAAAGAGCTTTGCAATAAAGATACCTTGTGCAAAAACTACTAATAAAAGTCCTCCCAGGAGAATATTTACGTTCTTCTTGCTGTTTAGAAATTTTTTCATATTTCCTCTCTTAGAATATTAAAACGGTTTTTTTAAGACTGCAAATTTAATTAAAAATAAGTTTTGATAGTTATCTTTATTTAAAATTCAGTTTTTTCTGTATCTAACGTTGAAATGTATATTTAATTGTGTTGAAGCATTATTTTTTTCAGAAAATGGTTTTTATCATGCCTTAAAGTATTCTGTTAAATCTATGTTTAATATATTTGCAGTTCACATTCCAATTATGGCTAAAAAGAAAATTATTTCAGAATCTTCGAATCCAAAAAAGACTAAAAAGGATGTTTCTGTAGGAGTAGTAGGAAGCGGAAGCTTTGCAACTGCTATCGTAAAAATGCTTGTTGAAAACTGTAAAGTAGTACACTGGTGTGTAAGAAGTGAGTTTGTAAAAGGCGCTATTGAGCTTCGTGGTCATAACCCGACTTATCTTACGGCTGCTCATTTCAATCTGAAGAGTTTAAAACTGACTACTGATATTAATGAATTGGTTTCTGCCTGTGATGTTATTGTTTTGGCAACACCATCTATTTACCTGTCTGATACATTGGAAAAAATGACTTGTGATTATTCCAATAAAATCTTTGTTTCTGCAATTAAAGGAATTATTCCTAAAGTAAATGATGTAGTAGCACATTATCTTCGTGATGAGTTTAAAATTGGTTTCAGAAATCAGGCTGTTATTGCAGGACCTTGTCATGCTGAAGAAGTGGCTATGGAAAGACTTTCATACCTTACTATTGCAACAGTAGAAGATGAGACGGCAAAAAAATTGGAAGAAGTGTTCAGTTCAGATTTTATCAAAGTACAAACCAGTAAGGATATTCTGGGGAATGAATACAGTGCCATTCTTAAAAATATCTTTGCCATTGGTGCCGGAATTGCAAGTGGGCTGGGATATGGAGATAACTTTACGGCAGTTTTTGTTTCCAATGCAATCCGTGAAATGGAAATTTTCCTGGAAGCAATCTACGAAGCACCAAGAGATGTAAATGAAAGTGCTTATCTGGGAGATCTTTTGGTAACTGCATATTCTCTGTTCTCCAGAAACAGAAACCTTGGAAACCTTATCGGAAAAGGATATACAGTGAAATCTGCAATCCAGTCTATGAATATGGTGGCGGAAGGATACTATGCAGCCCAATCTATTTACAAAACTTCAAAGCAGAAAAATTTAAAATTACCGATTATTGATACCGTTTATGCGATTCTTTATGAAGGTAAAAATGCTGAAAAACAATTTAAGAAGCTGACGGCAAAATTGAACTAAATAAAAAATAAGGTTCCTGGATAAGAAACCTTATTTTAAATCATATCTAAAGCTTAAGTATTTTCTGCTTAAGCTTTTTTATTGGCTCATTTTAGTGATAACAAGAGCCAGGGAAGATCTTACATTCAGATTGCTGGCTGTAAATCCATTTCCTGTATCAAATTCAAATTTTTGTCTGATTGTAGTAGGAGCTGTTAATTTTAAAAAATAACTTCCCTGAAAGAAGGTAAAAGAACTTGATAGCTGGCACATTCTATTAATTTCTGTAAGATTTGCACCTCCAACAGCATTAACAATATAAGACCGTGTACATGTGAAATTCTGAGAAAGATATTGAGTATTAGCTGTTCCGTTATTGTTATTACCATTGCTGGAATCTACAGAATAGCGAAGAATATAAGTACCTGCCGGCAGAGTAATGGTAGAAGTATCGCTTCCCAGTGACGCTCCGGTGATTTTGTTAGCTGCTACAGTAAAGTTAGCCAGTGTATTATTAGTACTTCCGGTAGGAATTAAAACACCGGAATTGATAATCAAAGACATTGCTTGGGGCTCAGCTCCGGAAATAATGATACGTTGCCACTGATCCCGAACCCAAACGTAGTACCCTTTAGGGAAAGTAGATACTCCTCCTTTATTATAAATCATCAGACCATCCGTAGGGTTGGCAATAGGAGATGAGGTACTGCTGAGAGAAACAAGATCATATTGTGGGAAAAGTACTCCTTTATTAGATGAATTAATATCTAATACACTGCTTATACTAGGATTATTTGTATTAATACCAACTTGAGCATTAACAGAGACGCCAATCAAAATGACAGACATACAAACAAGATATATATAGTTTTTCATTGTAATGGTAATTATTGGTTAAGGGCTGATCTTTGAATGTCTACTTTTGTATTGGTAATGATGATTTCCCCATTATTTGGAGTGGTACCTCCGGCAAGCATCTGATAAGTACCTCCATCGTCATGAGCAATAGAAGGAACCAATGAGATAGGTGTTGCTGATGTAGAGACAAAAGAAAAGCTCATATTTAGAGTATGTGTTTTATTACTGGCAATTGATTGTGCATTGATACTGATTGTTTTCCCGTATTGAGTACCGGTAACTGGATCTACAAGCTTTACAAGGTATTGATGCAAATGAACAGGAGTAGCTCCGATTCCAGCTGTACTGCTCTCAAGTGCAGTTCTTATATTAAGGCATAGATTTACCAAATAACCACTGTTCCCTGGAAGTGTAATGGCTCCCGATGACGTACTATAAGAAGCACCAATATCATTGGATACAACTGTAAAAGAGGCATCTGTAAGATTTTTAAAAGTACCGTTGCTAAAACCTCCCAATATAGGATAATCTGTAGAACGCTGGAGCATCATATAACTTACAAGATTATAAGTATCCGCCATCTGCGTCCATCTGTTGTTTTTCCAGATATAAAGTCCCGGACTGATTGAGTTTCCTTTATTATATACAATAAGACCCTGTGCAGGAGCAATTATCGGGCTGGTATTACTTAATATGTCTACAATGTCAACTCTCGGAAGAAGGACTCCTTTATTTGTAGATTCTGATACTTCCAACACTACAGAGCCATTCACAGATGTTTTACCAATTCCTACTTGTGCATATATTATCTGTGCTATAATTAATAATAGCAGAATATAACTTCTTTTCATATGTTGTTGTTTTTAGAGTTGTGATATTTTAATATAAGATCCGGTAGGAATCACATTCACCAGATCATAAAAAGTACTGTTCTGCATTCTTCCCAGTCGCAATCTTAATCCTCCAATGATATTAGCATTAGCATTTACAGGAACACTGTAATAATATGACCAAGTCGCTAAATGATTGGTGTTTACCTTAGAAACAATCGGGACCTCTTTTCTTGTATTAGCTCCTGATATGAATGTATTACTAGTATTATTATATATATCGTTAGTAAAATCTATAAAATACCCCATCAGATAATAGGTACTGCCTGAAAGAGGAGCCGTTCCGCCTTGCCCCGATGGAATTTCCTGAGGAGAATTCAGGTTAAGGTTTACTTCTACCAGATAATTTCCTTGCGGAAGCACCAAAGAATATCCTCCTGTACTTGGATTCTGAACAACCTTGAAGCCATTAATGTTTGATACACCGGAAATAGTAGGAGGATTTACCATAAGTTGTGTATTGACACCGGCACTGGCATTGTCCAAAGCAGATAAGTTTCCTGTAAAATCAAGGTAAGCAACTTTAGGTGTATTCTCAGCATCAATTGTACTTTGCCATTGATTTGTTGTTCCATTAAAAATATGCAACGCTTTATTATTGCTGTTTGTTCCTCCGTTATAGCCAATAAGAGCATTCGCAGGAGAAGAGACCGGGGAAGTAGTGTTATTAAGATCTGTAATATTCAGATTAGGGAATAACATTCCTTTATTACCTCCGGAGATAACAACAGTTGGAGCAGTTGTATAGCCACTTCCTCCATTATTAATAGTAATACTGGTAAGAACTCCATTAGTAAGGTTTGCCGTAGCACGGGCTTTTGTTCCCCCATTTACAACAGTTCCACCTCCATAAAAGTTTACCGTAGGGGCGGTGATATAGCCACTTCCTCCATTTGTAATGGTAGTTCCGCTTACGGCTCCTCCTGATACACTGGCAGTGGCTGTAGCTGAAACTCCATTGAAATTTTCGATATGCAGAATTGCACTGGGGTCCGGTTTGGACGTGTTGATTCCTACACTTCCGCTTTGGGCAAAAACCACTGTAGCGAACAATGTGCTTACGAAGTTAATAATTTTCATCTTTAATATGTTTAAGAAATATTTTCAATTAAATACACAGTAATATGGTATTAATTTAATTGGAAGTTACGTATAAAAAATCAATATTTTATGCGTTTTTAATAGATTTTAATCTATAAAATTACATATTTATCAAATTAAAGTGAATTTTACTGATTAATATGTAAAGTTTTATCACCTTTTATTGAATAAAGATATTGGCGTAAACTATTATGGTTTAAGTATTCTATATCGCGAACTTAAATAAACTTAAATTTTTATAAATTAAGAAGACTATAATTACTTACCTTTTAGTGAATTATTAAGAAGGAAAAAAAATGCTTTTTTAATCAAATTTTAAGATTTGTAAGTGTCTTTATTAATCATTTCAATGAAACTTTATTGAAACTTTCCATAATATTTTGTTGCATAATTAAGAAGTGCTTTTATCACAAAAAATAACGTGTTAAAATCGTTAAACGCGTTTCTGTTGTTAAAACTTTTCACGAAATTTGAACTAAAATTTAAAATTATGTCACAATCGCTTACAAGCAGAACACCGAAACCTAAATACGACGTTGTACTGATAGGTGGCGGAATCATGAGTGCCACTTTAGCAACGCTGCTTCATGAATTTGATCCAAAACTTGAAATTGCCATCTTTGAAAGACTAGGAAGATTTGCCAAAGAAAGTACAGCAGCATGGAACAACGCCGGAACAGGGCACTCCGCATTTTGTGAGCTAAATTATACTCCTGAAAATCCTGACGGAAGTATTGATATCAAGAAAGCAGAAAGCATTGCAGAACAGTTTGAAATTTCCAAACAGTTTTGGTCTTATCTATTAGCAAAAGGTTATATCAGTGAACCAAAAGATTTTATCAATTCATGTCCACATATGAGTTTGGTGTTTGGAGAAAAAGATGCCGAATACCTTCAGAAGCGTTTTGATAAAATGTCAGAATCTGTTCTTTTCTCAGGAATGGAATTCTCTACAGATCATGATAAATTAAGAGAATGGATTCCGTTGGTTATGAGTAAAAGAAATAAATCTGAAGTAATGGCTGCTACCAAAATGGATATGGGAACAGACGTTAACTTTGGAACATTGACCAGAAAAATGGGTAGACACCTGTTGGAAGATTCAAAAGTTGAGGTTTTCTTATATCACGAAGTAAAGGATGTGAATCCTAAAGAGGACGGAAAATGGGAAATGAAAGTGAAAGACAGAATTCACAGCCATAAACAAGAGGTTACTGCTGATTTTGTATTCATCGGTGCCGGAGGATATGCACTTCCTTTATTAGACAGTTCAGATATTAAAGAAAGTGAAGGATATGGAGGTTTTCCGGTATCCGGACAATGGTTGGTAACTCATAATCAGGAATTGGTAGAAAAACATCAGGCTAAAGTATATACACAAGCAACAGTAGATGCTCCACCAATGTCTGTTCCTCACCTTGACCTTAGAATTATTGATGGTCAGAAGGCTCTTCTTTTTGGTCCTTTTGCTGGATTCTCAACAAAATTCCTGAAAGAAGGCAGCTATCTTGATTTACCTGAAAGTGTAAATACTAAAAACCTTAGATCTTTATTCGGAGCTTGGTGGCATAATCTTCCCCTTACAAAATACCTTATTCAGCAGGTAGCGATGACGAAATCTCAAAGAATGCAACACTTAAGAGAATTTATCAAAGATGCTAAAGAAGATGATTGGGAATTGAAAGTAGCAGGACAAAGAGTTCAGATCATCAAGAAAGATGATAAACTAGGCGGGAAACTGGAGTTTGGAACTGAAGTGGTTGTTAACAAAAACGGAACTATTGCTTCTTTATTGGGAGCTTCACCAGGAGCGTCAACGGCAGTACAGGCTATGCTGAATGTTCTTGAAAAATGCTTCCCAGAGAAACTGAACGGAGAATGGAGAGAAAAGTTACTTGAAATGGTTCCATCATATGGACAGAAATTAGCAGAACATCCAGAACTTACAGAACAGGTAAGAACTTATACAAAAGAAAAACTGGAATTAGAATATTAACATTGATAATGAGCAATGGGTAGATCAATTACTCATTGCTCATTATTTATTACTTATAAAAGGTGGAAGAAGTTATTACAAAACCGGTCATTGCAAAAGAACTCCTGGAATCCCTTCAGGCAAAAACAGAAGAGGAGAAACAGGTGATTATACATTGTTGTTTTCCGGCATCACCATTTTTAGGAAACCTGATCAGGATCTGGCATTCAACTTATCTTTTTGATAACCAGTCTGAGCATAGAAGTAAAATGATCCACGCAGAGAATATTTCAATTTCTCCGTATTGGACGCCGGTTCCTTTTATGAAGGACTTTTGGTTTACTTTAATATTTTCAGGTTTACCAAAAGATTGTAAAAGTTTTGATTTGAAAGAAGTGATACCCGAAGAAGGAGGTTTCTTTGTAGAATCTATTAAAAGAAATTCTTCAGATGTCTATCGGGTGAAAATATCAGAATCTTACTAATAAATAATATGAAGATCAGAGAAGAAAAACTTGAGCAGATTATTCAATGGGCAGAAAACAATCCGGATATCCGAGCTGTTTTGTTGACAAGTTCATTGGTGAATCCGTATGCTCCAGTGGATGACTTCAGTGATCTTGATGTAGAGCTTGTTTTTAAAAATAGAACATCCTACGAAATCAATAATGAATGGCTTAAACTATTTGGAGCGCCAATTTCTATGATCGAAGAAGATGACACAGCTTTTGATGGGAAACATGCCATGAAGATGGTTTTGTATAAAGACCATGTGAAAGTTGATTTTAAGCTGTATCAGGTAGCTGAGTTTTCAAAAGAAGTTCAGGAAGAAATACTTCCGGAAGATTGGGATCTTGGATACAGGGTTTTAGTGGATAAAGATGGCTTAACAAAGAACTTAAAGTCTCCAACTTATCAGTCCATTATGATTCATCAGCCTACAGAAAAGAAATTTCAACAGCTACTCAATGATTTTTGGTGGGATACAACATATGTTGCAAAATGTCTTGGACGCGGTGATATTTTTTATGCTAAATTCATGTCTGAAAATATTCTTCGTACAGATTACCTTGTTCCTTTGATAGAATGGTATATTGCAAGTAATCAAGGCTGGAATAATATTACAACCAATAAACACGGAAGACTTTTCAAAAAATATCTTTCTGAAAATCTATGGAATAGAGTAGAGGCAACATTCTCAGGAAGCAATATTGACGAAAATTGGACTGCTTTATTTGCCTTCGCAGATCTTGTGCATGAGCTGGGGAATGATCTGGCAAAAAAACTAAATTTTATCTATCCTGAAAAACACGAGCAGGACATCAGAAACTATCTTATTGAAGTAAGGGAAATGTCATAATTTAGGCAAACTCATTCTGTTTGATAAGGTTTTCAATACAATACTCTGAAATTGCGGTAATCGTTACAAACGGATTAACCCCGATTGTTCCGGGAATCAACGAGCCATCTAAAACATACAGATTATCATGATCTTTTAACTTTCCAAATTCATTGGTAGCTTCTCCTAAAACACATCCTCCAAGTGGATGATAACAAATATCTGCTCCAAAACCATTATTAAACAAAAAGTGACTTCTTGTACCACCATTGGCTTTGTTCATTTTTCTGACAAAGTATTTGGCATTTTCTCTCATTTTGACCGTATTACTTTCATCCCAATTTAATTTTAGTAAATGATTGACCTTATCATAAGTTACTTCACCTTTTTTGTCAACTCTGTTAATCAATAAATATAAAGCTGTGGCAACATCCATTCCCATTGGTAAAGGAGCTATTTCGGTGAAAAAAGTATGTTCCTGATCTTCCCAGTTATCAATTCCACCCACGGGAATTGTAGACTGTTTTGTGCCGGTTCCTCCTGATAACGGCTTTACCCAATTTCTTCCTGTCATAAAATTTCCATTGTTACCCCAATTTTTCCCAATATTTTCATGAATGGGAAAATCATTTATAGCGTTGGATTGTAATAGAAGTTGTAAGGTTCCCATAGTTCCTGCGGCGAGAATCAGTTTTTTACAATGAAAAATTTTATCGGCAATTACATTTCCTGAAGTATCGATTTGTTGAGCATTTAATGTATAGCTCTTATCATTATTAAGTTTAATATGTTCAACTTTATGAAGATCAAGAATTTCAAGATTTCCCGTCTCCATTGCTTTTTTAAGGTAGGTTTTATCTAGGCTGTTCTTTCCATGATTATTCCCATAGATAACTTCAGTGTTGAGAGCTGAGCGGGGAACTTCATTACGGAATTCCTTCTCCATATATTTGAAATCATAGACATTCGGGACTCTCATTGTTTTGAAGCCTGCTTTGTGTGCTTCTTCTTCACCTACTCTTGTAAATTTATAATAAGGACAGTCTTTTAAAAATTGCTCATCAATGACATTTACTTTAAGTTCTTCACGAACCAAAGGAAAGTAATGATTATAAAACTTTTCCGTATCAAGACTAGGGAAAACCTCTTTGAAATAACTTTCTTTAGGAGTAACAGCCATTCCGCCATTGACTAATGAACCTCCGCCAACACCTCTTCCTACCCAAATATTAATATGATCAAACTCCAATCGGTCCAATATACCGGTGAAGGGTGTCAAAGAGAAAAGATTCATAAAAGGAGCAATTGTTTTTTTTCTCAGCCATGCTGAACTTTTACCAGGTTTTAAAAGATTGGAATATGGAATACCAGATTTTTCCCAATTAAGCCCCATTTCAAGCATAATAACTTTTTTTCCGGCTTCACAAAGACGTAATGCAGAAACAGCACCTCCGTATCCGCTTCCAATGATAATGATAGGAGCTTCAGTTATTTCCTTTATTGTATTTGATCTTCGTCCTGCTGCCTGGAAAAGTTCTGATTGAAGAAAATAAAAACCGGAAATAGCCAGTACACTTGTCTTGATGAATCTCTTTCTGTCCATGGGCATTGCTGCTCAAAAAGTATGCTAGATTTATATAGGGATATTATATTTAAAATAGATTGTGTTATTTTATTACAATTTTAACTTTTTATACCCCGAAAAATTCATAGTTTTACTTTTAAATTAAAGAATTCATGAGAAAATATATATTGATCTTTTTACTTTTACCTTTATTGGCTTTTTCTCAAAAAATGGTTTCTCCTGAAATTATGGAAATGAAGAAATTCAAGGAAGATCTGGATGCAGAATATTTAAATCCCAAGACAACTCCTTTACGTGGTGATAATTTTACCAATTTTAAAGGACATCCGTTTTTTCAGTATGATTTTAAATACAGAGTTACCGCGAAATTCGTTAAAACAAGAAGAGCTAAGCCTTTTGAATTACCTACTTCTTCAGGTAAGACCAAGTCTTATAAAGAATATGGGAAAGTAACTTTTGAATTAAAAGGGAAACCTTACACTCTTACTTTATATCAAAGTTTGGATCTGATCAAACAGAAAAAATATAAGGATGATCTTTTTTTACCTTTCCGTGATGAAACTAATGGGAAGGAAACCTATGGAGGAGGAAAATATATGGACTTAAAGATTCCGAAAGGAAATACTATTGTTTTGGATTTTAACCAATCTTATCAGCCGTATTGTGCTTACAATGCTTATGATTACAACTGTCCTATTGTTCCTGAGGAAAATAAACTTCCTGTAGAGATAAGAGCCGGAGTAATGTATGAAGATATTTATCACCATTAGATTATGATAAAGCTAGAGTTTTTTGATCCTAATAAGCATCTTTCCGGAGTGGATTATACCTTAGATGAAAATCAGCTTCGTTTTACAGCAACGGCTGCTCAAGCTTTGCAAAGTATCAGTGAAAGAGATGATAATGATGCGTTTCCCATTACTATTATGGATAGTAATATAGTCGCTGGTTTTTTCGTTCTTGATTTTGGAAAAGATAAGTTTGAGCTTACTGATAATGAAGATTCTGTTTTGGTGAGGTCTTTATCTATAAATCCTGAAATGCAGGGAAAAGGACTAGGGAAAATATCTATGATGCTTGTGGATAGTTTTGTTAAAGAAAATTTTGAAAACTGTAATGAAATTGTATTAGCTGTTAACCAGAAAAATGATTTAGCCTATCATATTTATCTTAAAGCAGGATATATTTTTGATGGAAAAACTAGAATAGGAAGGAGTGGACCTCAGTATCTTATGTACAAAAAGTTTTAATTTAAATATATACTATTCAAATATCTGTTGTATAACTTCCAATGAGGTAGGATTCTTGAAATCTGTGATATGATAATGGTAGTATATCAAAAGGCTGTCAAGAAAATCTTTTCTTAAAGAAGAGTGTATTTTTACGCTATAAAAATTTTCGGAACAAAGCACATCTTTCCAAATTGCAGAAATATTTTCACCAAACAATTGATGAGTAGAAGTAATGGAAAAGGTTCCGGTTTCAGGGTCTAAAAAATTACCTTCTCCCACTAATGGAGCTACTCCCTGTACTTTTAAAATTGCTATTAAAAAAAGCAGATGACATTGGTAGTTTTTATTTTCCAATTCATTAATGAACCTTTCTATGCTAAAGAAAATCCTAGGGTTTTTATTCTCAAACTTAAGAATTTGATTCAGAAAATCTGATATGAAAAATATAACGGTGTTTACTTTTATATCGGTGTAAACATCGTTGTCTTTTACCAATTCAAATTTTGAAATGGATGGTATACCGTTTCCTCTTGCAGGATTAATCGTAAAACTTAATTTGTTCAAGGGTTGCAGGAAGGCTTTCTTTTTATTTCTCTTAGAATAAATTCCTTTCAGAAAATAAGACTGAAAACCATCCTCTTCAGTAAAACAATGCAATACTGCATCATTTTCCCCATATTTTATAAATGACAGTAAAAAACCTTGTTGTGAATTCATTAATTAACTACCCCTATTTTGGCTGTAGCTTTGTCGGAGCCATCTTCATTGGTCATTAATACGAAATAGATTCCTGAGGCAACTCTGGTTCCTTTCTGATTATTAAGATCCCATTCATAATAACCTCCTCTTGCTACTGCCGAATGTACTACATTTCCTGCTGCATCTGCGATTCTTATATTGGTTTTTTCGGCAAGCCCTTTAATGGTAACTTTTCCTTTGAAATTAGAATACACTACAGGGTTAGGGTAAACTACCACGTTTCCGAAATTAGAATTTACTTCAGAGATATCACTCTGATAGGTTACAATACCATTATAAGTAACGAAATATACCTTACCTGTTTTTTTATCTACTTTTATATCTGTAACACTGTTAGTTGGAAGGGGAGAGTTTTCCATTGTGAAATGTTTTATCGTCTTCTGTCCATCGGAAGATAGATAATATACACCACCGCCATCTACAGAAACCCATTTATAATCACCACCATCCACTTCAATCTGAAGAATGTTTGAGTCTCTGAAAAGCTCTTCTCCCAAGCCATTTTGTTCTATTATAATAGGATTTGCCTTTACATCAGGGCTCTTAATCTCAGAAGCAGCATTAGAGATCACTCTTACCCCACTGTCTGTTCCTATCCATGCATCACCGGATTTATCAATTGCTACCGATATTGATCCAGATGCATTAGCGGCAAATCCGTTTGCCTCTCTTAAGATGTAATCATTGTCATCAGAAAGATTAAGTGCGTCTTTGTAGTCATACACCCAAAAGTTATTAGATCTTGGTAAAGCTATCCATAGCATGTTTTCATAAACAATAGGTTTTTGTATGGAAGTACTCTTTAAAGAAAGTTCTTTGTGAAAAAAGTCATCCTTAGCTTTATCATAAATTGCGACTGAAGAGGAACCATTACTAAAAGCTGTTGTTGCAAAAATATTATTTTTAGAATCGGTGGCAAGACCTACGGTACGACGACCATAAGGTGTAGCCTGAAGACTGTAATGTTTTACAAATTCAAAATCTTTATTTGCCGCATTATACTTCATTTTGTAAACTCCCTGACTGTTATATGTATAATTGGCAAAAAGTACTTCGTTGTTATCAAGAGGATTTAATATCGCATCTAAAATGTTTAATTCTCCGGTAAAAGTTTTGAAATAAGAAGATGAAATCCATTCTGTACCGTTAAAATAATAAAACCCAGGTCTTTTAGGATTAAATACAGCATCATTATATCTTTCCGCCCTAGCACCACTGGATACTAGCAGTTGATTGTTATCGTAAAGGTTTATTTTGTATGCGAAATTAAATTGTGGACCAGATGGTTTATAAATATTATTTCCTTCGTCTTTTATTCCGGAAAATACGGTTCCTCCAAATATTTTTCCGTTTGCTGCAATAGCTGTATTGCACTGTTCTCCCAAAGCTACTATATTTTGAGATACACCATTAGTTCCAAAGGAATATATTCTGCTATCGGTAACTACAATATTGTTTGGGGAAACCACAACATCTTGAATATCAATAAAGTTAGTAGGAAGCGGCATTGGTGTGCCGTTATTGTAGATAAAAGCAGAAGTTGCAGATGAAAATACTATATCAGTCTCAGCATCAATATGCTTGAATGCACCAGGTACCTCTACAGTCCATGTAGAAAATACAGGGAAAGTAGTATTTAATTCATGACTTTTTAAGCCTGTATTGGTTACAGAATATACCTTGTTACCAAATATTGTTGCTTCATTACTGGCTTCGTAAATCCCGGCATTTAAGAAGAAAGCAGAATCTCCAAATTCTTTCTTTTTAATATTAAAAATAGAAACTCCATATCCTACGGAAATCACAGCCTGATCACCCGTAATCGAAATATGGTTAATTTTTTTGTTTCCGTTGTAGCCTGCAGCAATAGGAATGTCAACAATATATTTAATTTCGTTTGGAGTGATGACATCCATAGAGCCGTTTGAATAACCAATAACCCCTATTTTGCTTTTTGGGTCATAATCAAACGCTGTTATTCCAATATTATGAAGACCATTGGCTTTAGATAACTTCGTAATTTCTCCTGTTGATATTGTATAATAGAAAATTCCGTTTTCTGTAGCAGCTATTATTTTTCCATTGTCTTCTTTCATTGCTAAGACATTATTATAGGAAAAATGATCTGCCCATTTTTTTGATGAAATGACCTGAGCTTTTGTAAACTGCAGGGATGCTAAAATACCAAGAGAAATTATTGAGAGTTTTTTCATGTTATGCTATTATGCTGCTGTCTATTGCCTGATTGTTCCAGGAAATATGCTTTACGTTTTTGTTTGTATCAAAGTAAAAATCTATCCTACCCAAAAGAAGTCCTGCCCATCCCACCTGGTTTACAAGAACATTCTTGCCTTGTCTGTTGGTAAAAGTCTGAGGTTCCGGTAAGAAAGTATGAGTATGCCCGCCAAGAATAATTTCAATATTTTCTGTGCTGGCTGCTAAAATTTTATCACTTATTTTGTTCGGTTCGTCTTTGTAGTCATATCCAATATGTGAAAGACAGATAACAAGATCGCACTTCTGATCATTTTTCAGAAAGTTAGAATAATGTTGTGCCACATCAATCGGATTAGAATAAATGGTGTCTCCATATTGCTTTTTTCCTACAAGACCATCTAACTCGATTCCGACACCAAAGATCCCAACTTTGATTCCGTTTTTGTTAAAAATCTTGTAAGGAGATGTTTTCCCATCCAATATGGTATTTTTAAAATCATAATTCGAGCAGATGAAAGGGAATTTTGCATTCGGAAGAACTTTTAAAAAACCTTCTAATCCATTATCGAAATCATGATTACCCATGGTAGAAGCATCATACTTCATCATGGACATTAATTTGAATTCCAGTTCACCGCCAAAGAAGTTGAAATAGGGTGTTCCCTGGAAAATATCACCTGAGTCAAGGAGTAAGACATTATTTTCCTGACTTCTGATTTGTTGAATTAAACTTGCCCTTCTTGCAAACCCTCCCTGATTAGGATTCTTTGTATAGCTTGCATCAAAAGGTTCTATTCGGCTATGTTGGTCATTGGTATGAAGGATGGTCAGTTTATTTGCAGATTTCAAGTCAAGCATTTTCAACTCTTCCGCCATCATCATATTGGGAGCTAAAGCCATTGCTAAAGATCCACCACCTATTGCTTTTAAAAAACTTTTTCTATCCATTACTTTTTACCGATAAAATTTAAACGAACATCTGATGTAGGTACTATTTCAGGATTTTTTTTGAAATATTCAATATATAAATCCCTAAGCTTTACTCCTGTCGGAATTGCTTCTCCTTTGGAAAAAAACTTCATATTATCACCTCCTAGCGCAAGATAGTCTGAAGTAGCAATGTAGTAGTCTTTGTTTGGTTCTACTGTCTTTCCGTTGATTAAAGATTTGGTTAATTGTCCGTCTTTGGTTTCAATATATAATTGAGACACTGGATTATTAACTTGTGTTTTGGCGTAATATTCAAAAAGTCCCGGTAAATCGGCTCCTCTCATTTTTACAATGATCAGCTCATTTTCGAAAGGCATTACTTCAAAAACATTTTTCAACATAATATCACCTTTCCCGATAGTCGTGCGAATCCCACCGATATTGATCAAAGCTGCATCTACTGTTTGTTTCAGATTAGCTTTTGTCCATACATCACCTCCTTCAAGTGTATAATCAGCTAAAAGATTGCCTAGATTACTGTTGTCACCCTGCTTGGTAAGATCTACGTTAGTATGGGAGATCTTTTGGTTCATTTCACGATCCAGTTTCTGCTTATAAGGTTCAATAAATTTTACAAACTCCTCATCATTTTTTAGCTCATTATTAATAGAAATATTTTTCTGGGTTTTTACATTGGCAAGTTGTGGCGAAGAAGCCGTTTTGCATGCTGTAAGAGATACCAGAGCAATTCCTAATAACAAGAATTTATTTTTCATATGCTGCAAATTATTTTTTATAAGGTTATATGTAATTACCGTTTTTTCTGTGTTTTTTGCAAACAATTTCAGTTATGGCAATTTCATAATATCTTTTAGTATATGCAAATATAACTATATGTATAATAAAACATTATTATTTATTACAAATTCTTACTGTAAATTATTAAATTTGACAAAAATAATTCTAACAGATGAGCATTTTAAAAGGAGTAGGTGTTGCATTGGTAACACCCTTTAATGAAGATTTATCCGTTGACTTCGATAGTTTAACAAAACTGATTGAATATAACATCGATAACGGAACCAATTATTTGGTGGTATTGGGAACTACGGCAGAAGCCGCTACGCTTTCTGATGATGAGAAGAAACAGGTAATTGAGCATATCATTAAGGTAAATAATAAACGTCTTCCATTGGTATTGGGAATCGGCGGTAACAATACTCTTGAAGTTAAGAAACAGATTGAGGAAGCTGATCTTTCAGCATTTGAAGCCGTACTTTCTGTATCTCCTTACTATAATAAACCTAATCAGGAGGGACTTTATCAGCACTATAAGGTTTTGGCGTCTACAGGAAAGAATATCATCATTTATAATGTTCCTTCCAGAACAGGACAGAATATTGATGCAGATACTACGATCCGTCTTGCAAAAGAATTCCCGAATCTACTGATGATTAAAGAAGCGGCTCCAAATATTTTACAATACTTCGATATTCTTAGAAAAAAACCTGAAGGTTTCTCTTTGGTTTCCGGAGATGATGAGTACACACTTCCTGTAACTTTAGCAGGAGGAAATGGAGTAATTTCTGTAATAGGGCAGGGATATCCAAAAGAATTCTCTACTATGGTACAATTGGCTTTTGATGGTAAAATAAAAGAAGCGTACGAGATTCATAACAAATTAGTTGAGATCACACGTTTGATTTTTGCAGAAGGAAATCCTTGTGGTATTAAAGTAATATTGGCTGAAAAAGGAATCATTAAAAACTATTTAAGACTTCCTTTAGTAGCTGCTTCAGAAGGTTTGACAGCAAAAATTAAAGCTGAAATGGTAAACATCTAAGAACGGAATTTTCAATGATCAGAAAGAATGTTTTAATATCATATTTAAAATATGCTAATGATGTAAAATTGATCATTCAGGTCCGAAAATAATTGTAAAGTGGAAAGTTTATACTTTTCACTTTTTTTAATCATAATTACAAAATCATGAAACTAATAAAAGCAACAGAAAAAGACATTCCACTGATCCAGGATCTGGCAAGGAGATCATGGGAAAAGGCTTATGCAGAGATTCTTTCTAAAGAACAAATGGAGTATATGCTCGCAGAGATGTATTCTGAAACGGAAATTATAAGCCATCTTCAAAACTCTGATTATCATTATTATCTTATTCTGGATGAGATAACCAATTCTTATGAAGGATTTATTGGCTATCAACATAATTATGAACCCCAAACTACCAAATTACATCGTATTTATCTGGTTCCTGAAAGTAAAGGAAAAGGGATGGGTAAAGGAGCATTAAAGTTTTTGAATGAAAAAGTATCAGAAAATAATAATAACAGAATTATCCTGAATGTAAATAAATATAATGAAGCTCGGAAATTCTATGAATCCCAAGGATACAAGGTTTATGGCGAAGGAGTTTTTGATATTGGAAACGGATTTGTGATGGACGATTACTTAATGGAGTTTCTAATTCACGAATGATTGACTTAAAATTTTGTAACTTTATCCTGTAATTCTATAACAAGTGAGTTCTTTTTTTGAATCATCTTTGCTTCAGAACCAAATCACTTATAACAATACATTCATATGCTTGGTTTTGAGCTTATTTAGCTTTTTATCAGTATATTTTTTTCATCCTTAGTGTTTAAATTCCTGTATTCAGTAATACAGGAGTTTTTTTGTGTAGAATCAAAGTTTAAAAAATATATCTCTATTTCACTTTTAATTGAAATAAATTGTTATATTTACTAAAAATAATGACTTACATATACTAGGATGAAAATGTACGTAAAATTTGACTTCAATGCCCTTTGCAAAAAGGTATTGGACGAAAAACTCAAGGAACACGGGCTGAAATACCGGTTGCTGAACTTCGGGGAGGTAGAATTTTATGAACCCTTTACCCAAGAACAGCATACTCTTTTTAAGAAGAATCTTGAAGATTATGGTATTGAAATCATAGAAAGCCAAAAAACAGCTTTGGTACAGAAAATAAAAGATGCCATTGTAGAACTTGTCTTTTCTGATGAGATTATTCCTGTAAAAGCATCCATCTATATTTCTGAAAAACTTAATCACAGCTATGGATATCTTTCCAATCTATTTTCAGAAGTAGCCTTTACTTCCATAGAGAACTTTATTATTCTACAGAAAATAGAACATGCAAAAGCTTTGATCATAAGAAATAAACAAAGTCTTACAGAAATAGCCCATAAACTGAATTATTCCAGTGTGGCACATTTAAGTACACAGTTTAAAAATACAACGGGAATCACACCATCCCAGTTTCAAAAGATTGTAGGAAAAAGAAGAAGAATCCAGAGTACGGTAATAAATCCTAAAATGCAGTATGAATAAAGAATTTCTGAACGTAATAGTAGCAGATAATAATGAAAACACTTTAATTTTTTTAAAAAATATATTTAAAGAGCTAAAAATCTCTATAAAAGTTCAATGCTTCAATAATGGACAGAATTTAATGGAATATTTGAATAATGATGATGCAATGATTCCTGAAATTGTTTTTATTCAACATGATATTTCTGAGAAAAGCAGTTTAGAGTGTATTGATGAATTTAAGAGAAATGAGAAGTTCAATAATATGGTAACGACAATATATTCTCAACAGTTTGATGAATGTCAAATTGAAGATATTTTTGTAAGAGGAGCGAATATTTGCATGAAGGAACCTGAAGATTTTAAGGATCTGAAGAAAACGCTTACAGACATTATTACCATAAATTGGCAGTACCATACTTCAGGCTTAAATAAAGAAAATTTTATTCTGAAAGTGTGATGAATAAACATTTTTTTAGCTTAATAACGAAAGAGATAAAGTTGTATTTATTACATACTATTCACAAATAAGTGAAAATTTTATAACTAATAATTAAAATAATATAAAGAAACTCTCATTTAATATCTTGACATTTGTAAATGTAAACTCAGACACAAATTAGATTATATACAGTAAGATACAGATGAATGAGAAGTAATTGTTTCTAAAAACAAAAAATATAAATCACGACGTTTAACAAAATGAATTATATTAATTTCCGATTTTAAAGCATAGAAGATCTTTAAACAAAACGGTACAATCATGAAAACTCGAGATAGTTGGAGGTATTTTTATTCGTTTCATTCCCTCATCTCCAACTAAACAACAGTTAGTTTTTATAATAAGCAAATTGGAAACGTAATTCATTTTGTTTTTTATAATTTATTTTAATAGTTAAAGCTTTAACTTATTATATAGATATTTTCACACCACATCACAAAATATTAAGCCTAAACTATTAAAATAAATTTTTTAAAACAGACCAAAAGTAATTTCTTCTAAATAACAGTTTTATAAGGGGACCGCAGGAAATATTTTCTGCGGTTTTTTTTATGAAATCTTACTCCACTTATTTTTTCCTTTATAATACTTGATATAGTAATTTTTGATAATCAAATTATCCTGCCTTGTAAGCATTGGGTCAGCTTCCAAAATTTTATCAACAGTATTTTTTGTGGTTTTAATAATTGCAGAATCCTTCACAAGATCCAACCTTTTAAAATCTACAACACCACTTTGCTGGGTTCCTAGAATATCACCAGGACCACGAAGCTGCATATCAACCTCAGAGATTTTAAAACCGTCATTGGTTTCAGTCATTGTTTTGATACGGGTTCTGCTTTCTTTCGATAACTTATCCGAGGTCATCAGAATACAATAACTTTGTTCAGCACCTCTTCCTACACGTCCTCTAAGCTGGTGAAGCTGAGAAAGCCCGAATCTTTCAGAACTTTCAATAACCATCACAGAGGCATTGGGGACATTCACACCAACTTCTATAACGGTGGTGGCAACCATAATTTCAGCCTTTCCGGAAGCAAAATAATTCATTGCAGCGTCTTTCTCGTCCGGTTTCATTTTTCCATGCAACATGGTAACATTATAATCAGAGAAGAAATCCATGACATGTTCAAGTCCCTCCATTAGGTTTTTGTAATCCAACGTTTCAGATTCTTCAATCAGTGGATATACAAAATAAACCTGTCTGCCTTTTTTAATTTCATCCTTACAGAAATTATACACATACAGCCTGTCTTTTTCTCTTCTGTGAGCTGTAATGATCGGTTTTCTTCCTACAGGCATTTCATCGATCACCGAAACATCAAGATCAGAATAAAAGCTCATGGCAAGGGTTCTTGGAATAGGCGTTGCGGTCATAACAAGAATATGTGGCGGAATTTTATTCTTTGCCCAAAGTTTAGCTCGTTGTGCTACACCAAACCGATGCTGTTCATCAATAATAGCCAATCCAAGATTTTTGAATTTAACCTTATCTTCAAGTACAGCATGAGTTCCTACAAGTATGGAAAGAGTCCCATTTTCAAGTTCTTCATGAATAATTTTTCTTTCCTTCGCTTTGGTAGAACCAGTCAATAATCTAATATTGATACCTGTTTTTTCAAGTAAATCTTTTATTCCATTATAATGTTGCTGTGCCAGAATTTCAGTAGGTGCCATCATACAGCTTTGAAAACCATTGTCCATGGCAATCAGCATAGTAAGAAGTGCAACCATTGTTTTTCCTGAACCTACATCTCCCTGTAAAAGCCTGTTCATCTGAATAGGTCTTTTCATATCCATCCGGATTTCCTTTAAAACTCTTTTTTGAGCGCCGGTAAGTTCAAACGGAAGATGATTTTCATAGAAATTATTGAAATGATCTCCGATAATTGGAAACGGGTTTCCAAATGATTGAGTTTTATGATGAAGCTTTTTTAAACCATATCCTAACTGAAAGAAGAAAGATTCTTCAAATTTTAAACGGAAATCAGCCTTATCAAAATGTTCCTGATCTTTCGGAAAATGTACATTCAGAAAAGCATGTTGTCTAGACATAAATTTAAAAGTCTTCATCAAGTATTCAGGAAAGTTTTCCTCAATAAGATTAGGAATTTCTTTACAGATATTTCTTAACGCATTTTGAAAAAACCTTTGGTTAAGACCTCTTTTGGTAAGCTTTTCAGAACTTGGGTATATTGGTTTTAAACGGCTCTCGCCTTCTTTTTTTTCCTCTGCTTCAATTTCAGGATGTGGCATTGAAAACTGACGGTTAAAAACATTGATTTTTCCGAAAATATAAACTTCACGATTAATGGGAAGCTGTTCTTTCAGCCATTTTGAGTACTGAAACCATACAAGATCCATACTTCCTGTATCATCATTGAACTTTGCCGTTAATCTTTTGGTTTTCCCAGTCTGAATTTCCTGAACTTGGGTAATTTTTCCTTTAAACTGGATTTCCTGACTTGTTTCCTCATGAAGCTGAGATATTTTATAGATTTTACTTTTATCCAGATAACGGATAGGGTAGAAGTTCAGCATATCTTCTACAGTGGATAATCCCAGCACACTTTTGATGAGTTTGGCTCTTTCCGGACCTATTCCTTTTACGTATTCTATGGAGGTTTCTAAAGTCATTTTATCTCAGATTCGGAAGTCGAATATTGTATGAAAAAACAAAGGTTCGAATTTCGGTAAAATAAAAAAGACTTCCAAAAAAAATTGAAAGTCTTATGTTTTATTGATGGCAATTCAAAGGTTGAAACTTCAATTGCTGTTAATCTTTAATTTTAGATTTGAATTTCTTCTGGTAATCTTCCCATTGTTCTCTCGTTCGGATTTTTTTAAATAGATCCTTTGAAATCAGTTCCAGGTAAGGTTCCAGTTCTTTGGCGGATAATTCTCCCTGAAGAATAGTGATCGGGTCACCATGTTCATCCAGAAATACAGTACTCGGAACAGCTCCTACATTCATATATTGAGTAAATTCATGTAGCGAATTTCTTCCTTTTTTCTGTTCTGTATTTGGATTGGAAAATTTTCTTCCAAAAATTTCAATGCTCTTTTTTTCTTCTGCGTTAAATTTTACAGGATAATAATTTTCATTGAGCACCTGACCAATTATCGGATGACCATATGTTTTTTTATCCATGATCTTACATGGACCACACCAGTCTGCATAAAAATCAATCAGTATTTTTTTAGGATTTTCTTTTTGAGCTTTTAAGGCTTCTTCAATAGTCATCCATTTTACCTGAGCAAAACTAAAGTTTAATAGTAATAAGAGAACTATGCTTAAAATTTTTTTCATAATTTGATATTTACGTAAAAATAAGCATAATTACTTATTTTTTTATTTTACATCCTGCATTAATTTTTTCACAAACGGAGATATCAAAATTAATACCACTCCGGCAATTATCGCATACAATCCCAATTGTTTATATCCATCAGTGTAAGTGATCAATTCATCATAGTTAGTTGATCCTTCTTTCGCGGTTGCAAGACTAGCTCCGATAATTCCGGCAACGTACTGTCCATATGCTGAAGCAAGGAACCACATACCCATCATCATGCCCTGAAGGTTTTTAGTTGAAAGTTTGGTCATGATGGATAATCCGATAGGAGAGAGGCACAATTCCCCAAGGGTAATGATTAATAATGCCAATGTGAAGAAGTTCAGAGAAGTGATTCCCTGAAGGTCTGCAAATAGACGCGTTGCAAACAATACATAATATCCTGCTCCTAAGAAAATGAATCCTAATCCGAATTTTATAATGGTATTGGGTTCAATTTTTCTTTTATTCAACCAGATCCAAAGAAGACCTACCAACGGTGCAAGGAAGATAATGAAAAATGCACCTCCTGAGTTGTTGACACCATTCGGGTCTAATCCGAAAAGATCTTTATTTAAATTTTTCGCAGCGAAAATACTTAATGAACCTCCACTTTGCTCATAGATTCCCCAGAAAATAATAGAGAAAATAATGAATACTAATGCAGCCCAAAGCTTTTTACGTTCAGCAGCGGTTACTTTAGACATTTCATAGAATAAATAGATCAAAGTCAATGGTCCGATCGTCCACATAAAATAATCTGTATATTCCGTTTTTGCAACCATTGTCATAATGATTGGAATGAAAATCAGAGACAGAACATATACCCCATACTCTTTCCATTTCGGAATAGGAGCGCTTTTCGTTTCAGCTAAAGGATGTCCTGGCTGTAGTCCGATAGTTCCCAGTCTTCTTTGGGTAAATACAAAGTTGATTAAGCTGATAACCATTACTACTGAAGCTAATCCAAAGGCAATGTGCCACCTCATTTCTTCAGCAATAATATTTCCTAAGAATTCTCCTTTACCAATAGCAATACATAAATATCCTCCCAACAATGCTCCAAGGTTGATCCCTGCGTAGAAAAGTGAAAAACCGGCATCAGCTCTTGAATCATTTGGTTTATAAAGCTGTCCTACCATTGAAGAAATATTTGGTTTGAAAAAACCTGTTCCCACTACGGTAAATGCAATTCCTAAAAAGAAGAATTTATGTGGATCTGTAGCTAAAATTAAGCTTCCAAGAATCATCAGAAGTCCACCCCAGAAAAGGGATTTTCGGAATCCTAAAATTTTATCGGCAAAAAGTCCGCCTACAAAAGTGAAGGCATATACAAATGCCTGAGTGGCACCATACTGAAGGTTAGCTTCTTTTTCGTGGAAATTAAGCTGCGAGATCATAAAGAAAACCAGCATTCCACGCATTCCGTAGAAACAGAAGCGTTCCCACATTTCAGAGAAAAACAGACTCCAGATTTGTCTGGGATATTTTCCTTTGAAATTTTGTATTTCATCTAAAGTTAAGCTCATAATGATATATGATTGTTTTAATTAAGGTTTTTATTATCTTGATCCAGTTCAAAACGGATTCTGTCCTGATCGATGATTTGTTTTAATTCTTATTCTTTGGGGAGGTACAGCAGGTATTAATCCCAGAAATTCAAAAATGTAAGGATCTTTTAAAACACTATGAATACTTTTAGTGGAAGCTTTTTTATGTTTTAAAACTCTTTCGTAAGCCAGGGAATTGATTTGTCTTTTTAGATCTCTCGAACTCCAGTTATTTTGAATAGCTCCATCTATATAATAATTGATTTTCTGAGTATTATCTATTTTGAATAATAGCCTGTAATGAGTCCAGCTCAATTCGTGACGCAGTGCGTCACATATTGGAAAAGTCTGATAAAAAGAGCGCATATTTCTCAAATTACTTTCATCAAATCCTTTTCCAAACTCCAAAGTAAGTTTCTGAGATAGGTTCTTTAATGTATATTTTCCGTATTCAGCGCGTTCTTTTCCCTGTTGTTCATCTTCAACAATAAGTTTTCCAATCTGCCAGTAAGTAAGCAGTAGTGTAGAATTCGCTATTCGAAAAACTTTTTCGCGCGATTGTCTAATGATTTCCTTTACGGACTGGAATAAAGAATCTTCGGAAATTTCCATCATACGAAAATAAAAAAAACCTCCGACTTAGCAGAGGTTTTATTCATATTTTGTTAATGCAATTAGTTTACACCGTGCATCATTTTCTTTAATATCGGAGATAATAAAGCTAAAATTACAGAAGCAATACCACAAAGCACCACGAATACCATAAAGAATTCGAATAAGTTGTGGATCTCAAATCCTACAAAAGTAGGGTTATGTAATGGTAATTGAGCTTTTTCAAATGCAGCAACCTGATCAGTTGTCAAGGTTACTTTTTTATCTAAAACATCCTGTAGATTTACTCCTATTTCCTGTGCTTTTTTAAATTTATCACCTGTTGCAGGGATCAATGCACCTAATGAACCAGCCAAAGCATATCCGGCAGCATTTGAGATAAAGAACACTCCATATAATAATGATGCAAATCTCTTCGGAGCAAGTTTTCCTACCAAAGAAAGCCCGATTGGAGATAAACAAAGCTCACCACAAGTTTGGATAAAGTATAGAAGCATTAACCATTTGATTGCTAATAATCCTGAGTTACCAAGGTCTTTTACATTGTGAGCAATGATGAAATAACTTAAAGCGATGATCGCAAGACCCATAGCTTGTTTGAAAGGAGATACTGGCTCTTTTCCGTTAGCTCTTAACTTATCCCACATTAAACTGAAAGGGAAAGCTAGTAATACAACGAAAATTCCGTTGAAAATCTGTACCATTGAAGGTGGCATATTCCATCCGAAGATATTTCTATCTGTTTGATTATCTGCAATGAATGTTAGTGAAGATCCTGCCTGTTCGAAAGCAGCCCAGAAGAAGATAATGAAGAATGAAACAATATAAATTACCCAGATTCTCTGTCTTTCCACTTTGTTTTCAGCAGAAGTCATGATCAGGAATGCCAGGGAAATACCTGCAGCATAGATGAACGGATAAATAATACCTTTGATTAATTGTCCCATCTCCATTGAGTTAAACCCAAATTCACCTACCAATAGATATCTGAAGGCAAAGAATAAAACAGCAAATATACCTACAGTGATCCCTAAAGAAGCCCCTGAGAATTTCGCAGTCTGAGACTCTCCTTCTTCGAAATCTGCAGTACTGTTATTTTTTGGTAAACCTCCGATAGGTCTTCCTTCCGGAGTTACAACGTATTTGTTTTTAAGGATAAAGAATGTTACCGTTCCGATTAACATTGCAATTGAAGCCGCTAAGAACCCCCATTTGAAAGCAAAAATATCTCTTACTCCTGTTGTAGCATCTTTCACGTCTCCTACGTAAGGACAAATAAACTGACCTAAGAATGCTCCAATGTTGATCCCCATATAGAAAATGGTGAATGCAGAGTCTAATTTAGATTTTTCCTGCTTAGGATAAAGACTACCCACCATTGAAGAAATGTTCGGTTTGAAGAATCCATTACCAAAAATGATAACAAATAAAGCAAGCCACATGATCATTTTAGCACTTCCGATGTCTGCAGAGAAAGTAGAAGCACTGATGAATAGTAAAAACTGACCAATTGCCATCAATGATCCACCAACGATAATAGCAAATCTATTTCCGATATATTTATCAGCAATAAATCCTCCTAAAAGCGGAGTCAAATAACATAAAGCTAAAAATCCACCATAGATAATAGCTGCATCAGCTTCTTTTATCAATAAGGAATTTACCATAAAGAGCGTCAAAAGTGCTCTCATTCCGTAAAAGTTGAAACGCTCCCACATTTCCGTTCCGAATAGAACCCATAATCCTTTTGGATGTCTGGAGCCCTTATTCTCTACCAATTCATCCGGTTTCGGACTTATTGCTTCAATATTATCCATTTCTATTGTTAATTTTTGTTAAGACTGACAAATATAGTTTATTTTGGGTTTTTGGCAAGGTTTTAATTTTATTTTTAAATAAAAAAGCTGTGGAACTATTCCACAGCTTTCTATTCTTTATCATATAAGGATAATATCAAAGGATTAGTGTCCTTTTTCCTTCATAATCTTATTTAATCTTTTTAACATTGATAGCCCTAAAAGTGTAGCAAATATTAACAAAGCGAAATTCACAAGGAAATAATTCGTCTTGTTTTCATAATTATACCATGTACTTGCCAGGATTCCTGAAAGTTTATTTCCTACAGAATTGGCAAGGAAGAAACCTCCCATCATCAATGCTGTAATTCTCGCAGGAGAAAGCTTGGAAACAAATGAAAGTCCCATTGGAGAAAGACATAATTCTCCAATTGTGATTACTCCGTAACTCGCAACCAGCCATAAAGGAGAAACTTTTACAGATCCGTTATCGCCAGCCATTACTGCTAAAACCATCACAAGACAGGACAATCCTGAAATAAATAGTCCTAAAACGATTTTAGTAGGAGTCAAAGGCTCTTTACCCTTTCTTCTCAATAATGCCCAGAATCCTACAATTACGGGTGTTAATGCAATTACCCAGAATGGATTGATAGACTGGAATAGCTCTGTATTATATAGGTATACTTTACTTTCCGGGTTTTTCTCAAGAGCAGCGCGCTGTTCCGGACTGATATTTTTAAAGTAAACATCTTTCCCTGTTTCTTTTTTAGTATCTCCATTATCATCTTTCTGAGAACGGAATTGATTATCATAAACAGGAACTTCTTTGTCTTCGTAGCTCTTTCCTTCCACCATATAGATTCCTTCCAAAGGTTTTTCCAATGAAGCAGGAACACTTCTGTCTGTATAATAGTTTGCCCATCTTGTCAATGCTGTTCCGTTTTGTTTGAAAACAGCCCAGAAAAACATACTGATCAAGAATACAGAAAGTAGGGCACCAATTGATGCTTTTTCATCCGGTTTAGCTTTAAAGTAAAGAGATGCATAGAAGTAAATAACAGGAATACATGCAAAAATGAAGGCATCAGTGCTGTCACTTCCAAAAATATTATTAGGAATAAACCATCCCAATGCTCCGGCAGCAATAGCAGGAACAAATACTTTGATCAAAATCTCAGAAAGTTTCGTATCACCTTCCTGTACAGGCTTCATCTGTGCAGCATGGATGTAATGTTTTCTACCGATGGTAAAAATAACCATACCGATTAACATCCCGACTCCGGCAGTGATGAAAGCTTCACCCCAACCGAATTTGTTACGCATAAATGCAGCAATAATGTTACAGATAAACGCTCCGATATTGATTCCCATGTAGAAAATATTATATCCGGAGTCTTTGTTTGCTTTATAAGGCTCTTCAGAATAAAGATTTCCTAATAAAGTAGAAATAGTAGGTTTAAAGAAACCGTTTCCGATGATAATTAATGCCAGGGAAGAATAAAATAGAGGTAAATCTTTAAAGACACCCATTCCTATATATCCGGCAGCCATTAAAAACCCTCCAAGGTAAATAGACTTTATATATCCTAAAACTCTATCGGCTAAGAAACCACCAATAAAAGGGGTAAGATAAGTTAAGGCAATATAAGTTCCGAAAATGTCATCAGCAGTTTTGTCTGGCAGCCCTAGCCCGCCTTTCATACCTGTAGGTTCAATGACATACAGAACAAAGATTCCAAGAATCAGGTAGTACCCGAAACGCTCCCACATTTCAGTAAAGAAAAGGTAAGGAAGCCCTTTAGGATGTTTAGTCTTCATATATTCAAATTTCAATTCCCCCAAAAATAAGTTTTTAATTTCAATTGATAAAATAAATAATACTTGGGTAAATGATTAATGAAATTAATAGAAAAAATCCCTTTCAAAAACATTGAAAGGGATTTATATTTAATTCTGATTTTTTGGGAATATTGCTGGTGAATCTGATGCTTTTATATAAAGAATCTGCTTCACCATTTAATTTACAGATTATTCAAAATAAAATCCGTCATTTTCTGATACAATTGCGGTCTTGTTTGTCCACCATAAATCCCGTGATTTTTATCCGGATACGCCATGAAATCAAACTGTTTTTTATTTTGAATCAAAGCTTCAGATAATTCCATAGAATTTTGGAAATGTACATTGTCATCAGCTGTTCCGTGGATTAAAAGGAATTTTCCTTTCAATAGATTAGCGTATTCAGTAGGAGAGTTCTTGTCATATCCATCAGGGTTTTCCTGAGGAGTTCTCATAAATCTTTCCGTATATACTGAATCATAATATCTCCAGTTGGTAACAGGAGCTACAGCAATACCCATTTTGAAAACATCAGCTCCTTTTGTCATTGCTAAGCTGGTCATATAACCACCAAAACTCCATCCAAACATTCCGATTCTGCTTTTATCAATATAAGATTGATTTCCGAACCATTTTGCAGCTGTGATCTGGTCTTCAATCTCATACTTACCAAGATTCATATAAGTAACTTTTTTATACTTTGATCCTTTATAACCTGTTCCACGTCCATCAACACAAGCAACAATATATCCTTTCTGTACAAGGTGATTAAACCACATAGCGTTACCATTATCCCATGAATTAGCAACCTGCTGAGATCCCGGTCCGGAATATTGGAACATAAATAAAGGATACTTTTTGCTAGGATCGAAATTTTTAGGCTTCATTACCCAAGCATTCATCTGATCACCTACAGCATTAGGAATGGTTATAAATTCTTTCTCTACGAAATTATCGGTCTTCAGTTTCTGAAGTTGATCATTATTGTTTTGAAGCTCTTTCACCGTTTTACCATTACCATCTTTCAAAACATAAGTATGAGGTTTTGCGGCTGTGGAAGATGTTTCTATGAAATAATTATAGTTTTTGCTGAAGTTCGCAGAGTTATTTCCTTCTGTATTAGAAATCAGCTGAGACTTTCCGTTTTCAATATTTACTTTAGAAACAACCTTGTTGATACTTCCTTTTTCTGTAGTCTGAACGTAAATTTCTTTTGATTTTGGATTGAAACCATAATAGTCTGTTACTTCCCAGTTTCCTTTGGTAATTTGTTTTTTAAGCTTACCATCTTTGTCATACCAATATAAATGGCGGTTTCCATCTCTTTCAGAAGCCCAAAGGAATGAATCATCTTCTAGGAATTCCATTGTAGGGCTATCAGTTTCGATCCATTTGTCATCTGTTTCTGTGAATAATTTCTGAACAGCTCCGGTTTTAGTGTTTACTTTTAAAACATCTGAAGCATTCTGAATTCTTTCTGATGTAATCAAAACAATCTCATCTGCTTTTGCAGTCTGGAAAACATTCGGTATATAATAATTTTTGAACGAACCTAAATTCAGCTGCATTGTTTTTCCGTTATCAAGACGGTATAATTGCGCTGTAACTACAGAGTTTTTTTCTCCAGCTTTAGGGTATTTGTAGCGCATTTCAGTAGGATAAAGATTCTTTCCATAAATAGGAATATAAATTTCCGGAACCTGGCTTTCATCAGATTTTACAAATACGATAGCATCAGAATTCTTTGTCCACTCATATTGTCTTGCATGTCCAAACTCTTCTTCATATACCCAGTCTGCCAACCCGTTAAGAATTGCATTTTTCTTACCATCAGTAGTGATCTGTGTAATTTTTCCTGAAGCTAAATCCTGATAAAATAAGTTGTTATCAACAATGAAAGCGACTTTTGTAGCATCAGGAGAAAAGCTCGGTTCCTGAACTGGTTTGCCTTCATTTAAACTGATTGTTTTTCCTGATTTTAAATCTTTTACATCAAATTTTCCCAGGAATGAATGTCTGTAAATAGGCTGGCTCCCTGTCTGTAAAAGAATTTTTGATTCATCTGCAGAAAATATATAGCTTTCAAAGCTTCCATCTACGATATTTCCTTCTTTTTGAGATGTTTTATAAGAATATTTAGCAATACCTGATGGCTCAATAACAAGGTAATTCTCACCGTTTTTCATTGAAGTAATTCCAGCAATGCCTTTACCACGGTAATATCCTGAGTATATTTTATCTAAAGTGATTTCCTGAGCAGATACATGATGAAATGCAACCGCTATAGTAAGAGTTAAGAATAGTTTTTTCATTTCTAATTTTAATGATTCCAAATTTAATGAATCTTAATTATATAACCATATAAAACAAAAATCAGAAGTATTATGTTGTTATTTTTTGTTTTCTGGGTATAAAGTGTTAGCATCTTCATTTCTTAAAGGGAAATAACTTTTATGATTTTGTAACTTTTGTTTTTTTTATAAATAATCTTTAATAATTGTAAAAACTATGTTAATTAGTAAGGTGATATTAGGTTATTTTTTTGTTAAATAGTGGAATTTGGCAAAAAAATTGAATGTATATAATTACCAATCAAATCAAAAAGAATAATTATGGAAACGAATGCATACAACCAGAAACTTAACCGTTATGTGTTGAACGACCGAATTGTTTATACAGGTTTCTCCAGCTTTAATGATGCACAGGAATGCGCCAATAAAAAAGGTGGAATATTAGTAGAAGTAGGGTTTAAAGATGGTAACGATAACCCTGAAATTACAGATGAAGCAGGATTGATAGAAAAAAAACTTCATTACTATGTGTATGCAGGCGATGAATATAAATTTATCCATTCATCTGATCCCGGATTTCGAAAATATGCGGATGAACTTCAGAAGATCAAAGCAAAAGAACAACAATCTCCACCAGATGAAAGATATTTTGCCAATTTTGAGATTGAAAATGCCGAAGATCCGATTATTGTGATCAAAAACGATCATTTTCAGTCGGTGACTTCCAGAGAACGTTCAAAATATTTGAAACATGCCAGAGTTTATGAATTAGGGGTATCCCTGCCAAAATCTTAAAAAAAACTTCTAATGAGCAAAACAAAATATTCAGATAAAGCTCAGGACAAAGTAGGAAAAGTAATGCACGAATTCAAGGAAGGAAAATTAAAATCTTCTTCCGGGGAAAAAGTGACCAACAGAAAACAAGCCATAGCCATTGGCATTTCTGAAGCAAGAGAAAAAGGTTTGAAAGTACCTGCAAAGAAAAATAGCAAATAAATAATAAAAAATGCCCGGAAAAACTTCCGGGCATTTTTTATAAAAGTTGAAATTTTACTAATTCGCTTGATTATAAAGTATTCTGTAATATTCATCTGCCATTCTATCACTATTGAACTGATCTTTCACATCATTCATTGCGTTATGCTGAATTTTTCTCCAGTGATCAGGATGGTCATAATACGTTGGAAGAATTTCGTTTTCAAGAATCTCGTATAATTTGTTTAAGTCATAGTTATCCTGTTCGTAGATGCTCATGTTCAGATAGTCTGCTTTAGGAACCACGAAAGAGTTTTCTCCGGGTTTTGCAAATTCAGGAATCCAGCCGTCGTCTGTGGATAAGTTTACAGAACCATTCATTGCTGCGGTCATTCCTGAAGTTCCGGATGCTTCTCTTGGAACTCTTGGGTTATTTAGCCATAGATCAGAGCCTTGTTTTAAGGATTTACTTAAAGAAAGTTCGTAGCCTGTAAGAACAGCCATATTTTTATGATTTTTACTCTCTTCAACTAATGTATTGAACGTAGAAATAGCTGAATAATCCATCGGGTAAGGTTTTCCCGCCCAAATGATCTGTACCGGATATTTTGGGTTGTTCAGAAGTCTGTAAAATCTGTCTTTATCATGTAAAAGAAGGTCTGCACGCTTATAACCCGCAAATCTCCTTGCCCAGACAATGGTGAAAATATTTGGATTAAACAGATTTCCGGTTTGATCTGCTACAATGCTGAACAGTTTTTTCTTTAAATGCTTCTTACGGTAGTCAAAAACAGTATCGTCATTTTCATCTTTTGCATTATAAAGTGGTTTGTCTGCCCAATATTTAAACTCCTGAGCGTTGGTAATTGAAGTAATTTCACAGATTCCCGGATATTTATTCCACATCGCACGAGAAACGACACCATGAAGCTGAGAAACACCATTGGCGATTCTTGCCATTTTCAACGCACAAAGAGAGTGATTGAAACGATCATCATTTGCTCCTTCTATTGCTTTCACTTCTTCCATGCTGTAACCTGAGAAATAGGTCATGTCATAACACAATTTTAAATTATGTTTTTCATTTCCTGCTTCTTCCGGAGTGTGGGTGGTGAAAACAAGTTTTTCTCTTACTTTATTCAGGTCTCCGTTGTATTTTCTTAATAAATAGAATGCCGCGGGGAGCCCATGAGCTTCATTTAAATGATAAACATCTCTTTCTATGTTCATTTCATCTAATAATTTGGCTCCTCCTTTTCCTAATAAAATATATTGAGCAAGCTTAGTAGATTCATTAGCATCATACAGCTTATGGCAGATAGTTTTTGAAACGTGGTCGTTTTCGGGAACATCTGTAGAAAGGAAAAACATAGGTGCTGTATTGAAAATCTCAGGATCAAGATACCATACTTTCACCCAGACAGGTGCACTGTGAATTTCTATTTGAAATTTTATTCCTGTATCTTCCAGGAAACTGTACATCTTCCTTGTCCAAACCGGTTGTAAGGTCTGGTCATGATTTCTTGCCTGATCATAATATCCGAATTTCCAAAGAATACCGATTCCTATAAGATCCTGTTTCAGGTTATAAGCGCTTCTCATATGAGAACCCGCCAGGAAGCCCAGTCCTCCTGAATATATTTTCAGCACCTGTTCAAGGGCAAATTCCATTGAAAAATAGGCGGTTTTTTTTGAATATTGGGGATTGATGTTGTAGGGTATTTTAAAATTCCTAAAATCCATAAATACAGGTTTGTGTTACAAGAGACAAAGGTATTAATAATGAAAATAAACTTTACATTAATTAATCGATAATTTAATTTTAAAAGTAAGCATCGAATAGTTTTTTTACTTACCTTTAAGAGTGTAAAATTTTGATTATCAAAAACTTTTAACGGTGGAGATCCATGGATGCATGTGTTTAATTAAATAAAAAAATCACACATGAAAAAGACGTTTTCTGATGAAGATCTGATAAAGAATCTAAGCTTGTATTACCTGAATCGGCATTTGAAAAAAAAGCCCATAGAAAAGTACCACCGTACTATAGATGAATCTCCGCTTCATGATCGTGAAAAATACAGAAAGAAGTCCGAAATTCTTCTACTCAACTCTTTTATGCATCATTTCCCCGAGGTGAAATTTGAAAACCTTACCTGCGAAAGTCCTGACTTTATCGCCAAATTAAACGACAAAAAAATCGGAATAGAATTGACTGAAGTAATCAATCATCTGGAAATGAAAAAGGTGGAAAGTACCTTGAATAAAATGTTCCGTCAGGCAGAAATATTATTAGAGCAGGAAGACACCACGAAATATCGTGGTGTTTATTTTTTAGAATTCTACCCAAATTTAAAGTGTGATAATCTTGAAGAACAACAGGAAAATATCATAAGTATTTATAAAAGCATTAAAAAAAATAAAGGAGTAGGATGTGTGAAAAGTGTAAGAAAATCTTTTCATAGGAGAAACGTTTTTATTACTCATGAGTATAGTATGAACTTGTTTGATGAATTATGCTCAGAGAAAATCCTGGAACTTATTGAAAAGAAAAATGAAAAGTTTCCTTATTATGATACCTCTGTAGATGAATGCTGGCTGGTGATTGTTTCGGATATGAATTCTCTGGCATCAAGATATACATTTATTCAGGATAGGGAACATCTTAACGAAGTGAAGAGTCCTTTTCATAAAATTTTTCATCTTGAAAACCTTTGTGGTAATATTACAAGTATAAAATAAGAGTTGATGTAATAATAGATATTATGTAATGAATTGAAGTGATGATTTGAAATAATTCAATTTTTTTTCATTTCTATTGTTTGTGATTAAATTATGGGTATATTTGATTGAAGATTAGATATTGATCTGATTAATAGCTGATTCAACCACAAAAAACTATATATCTATGAAAAAACTTTTACTTTTTATTCTTCTATGTGCATCCCCTATTTTTTACGCTCAGGCAGATTGTGCCACTGCATTGGCTGTTTGTGGAAATTCAAATATTACCTATAGCCCGAGTGGGTGGGGAGCTGTAAAGGAACTTGTCAATTCAGGGAGTTGTTTGGATTCTGCAGGTGAGAATAATTCTATTTGGTATAAAATTACGATCGCTACAGGTGGAACGCTTACTTTTGATTTAGTACCTAATAATCCGGGAGCGGATTACGACTGGGCGATTTTCGGACCCAATGTAAACTGTGGGAGTCTGGGAGCTCCTATACGTTGTAATGCTGCAACCGTAATAGGGGTAGGGGCTTCAACAGGACTTAATATGACGAGCACCATTACCAGTGCGCCTGGAGGCTCTCCAACACCCTATTGTAAATATATGGATGTTCTGCCGGGAGAAAGCTATTATTTGTTTATAGATAACTGGGTAGGCAGCGGAAGTTCAACGACGGCACCTTTTTCTTTAACGTGGGGAGGAACTGCAACGCTGGCTTCTCCATTTACCGATCCGAATATTCAGACTTTTCCTTTTATACCTCCTGGAGTTCCTGGAGCTAATCCGGCTGATCCCAGAGAAGTAGTTGTTTGCTCTATTACAGATTTGTTTGATTTTTCTACATTATCACCGGGTATTATTAATGGAAATCAGAACTTTCATGTAAGCTATCATACAAATCAGAATGATGCGTTAACAGGGAATAACCCCATTAATACACCTAGAGCAATAAATACAACTGCTGTTTATTTCTACAGTATAAATTATACGGATGCAACGAACCCTACCAATCCTCTCAATAAATGTAAACAAGTAGGGAAATTCAAATTTAGAGATGGCTCTTTTACTGTGAAAAATGCTACATTGACGGAATGTAACAATAATAATGCAGGTACAGCATTATATAATTTAACGACAGCCGATGTTATAGCCATTCCGCTTATGACAAAAAAATACTATCACAGTATGGCTGATCTTAATGCCGGAACGAATGAGATTATCAATCCAACTGCATTTGTATCTGCTGAAGGTACAATTTACGTGAAGGTAACTTCAGAGTTTGGCTGTAGTGCAGTAGCGCAGATTAGTTTAAAATTCCATCCTATAGTTCCCGTAAATAATCCTGTGTTGAGATCTTGTTTTATAGAAACAAATCCTGCAACGGCATCTTTTAATATTGGAGGAATAGCGGTGACAAATCTTACGAACTCTACAAAAAAATATTATCCATCGGAAACAGATGCTATTAATCAAACCAATGAAATAACCAATATATCTAATTATATTGCTCCTAACGGGTTTGTATATGTCAGAGTAATGAGTGCTCAAGGCTGTTATACTATCGCAAAAATCACCCTGATTGTAATAGCTCCTGTATATTCTCAAATTCTTAAAGATAAAATTATCTGTGCAGAAGAAAAGACAACTTTAGATGCCGGACCTGGTTTTAAAAGCTATGAATGGAGCACAGGTGCTACAACCCAAAAAATAGAAGTAGGAATCGGAGCGTATTGGGTGAAACTTAAAAGTGGAGATTGCGTTGCTACACAAAAAGTAAAAGTAGATGCTTCTGAGCAGCCTGTTGTTTCAGGAATTGAGATTGGAACTAATTCTATAACTGTTTCTGTAATAGGGGGTAATGCTCCTTACAAATATTCAATTGATAATGTTGTATGGCAGGATTCTAATATTTTCACAAATGTTTCAAGAGGAGAGTATACGGTATTTGTAAAAGATACTTACGATTGTGCTCCTATAGAAGTGGGCGTTGTTGTACCAAACATTGTAAATGTTATTACTCCTAATGCAGACGGAGTGAATGATGTAATCGATTATTCGGCATTAGCAGGAAAACAGAATCTTGTCATGAATGTTTTTGACCGATATGGAGTAAAAATCCATCAGGCAGATAGATCAAACGGATATAAATGGGACGGAACTCAGGTAGGAAGAAGAGTGCCTACAGGAACCTATTGGTATTCTGTTACATGGAATGAAAATGACAAAAGAAATACTCCTGTTAAATTCAGTGGCTGGATATTGGTGAAAAACAGAGAATAATTACATATTACAATATAATACATAGATAAAACCATTTCGTGAGAGATGGTTTTACTTTTATTAATTTTCTACATTAGTTACTAAAATAGAACATATGAAAGATTTATTTGTAAAACGCTTTGAATATTATAAATCTCTTGGTGATAAGGCATTTGATCAATTAACGGATGAGCAGATTTTCTGGCAGTACAACGAAGAAAGTAATTCCATAGCTGTCATTGTGAAGCATATTGCCGGGAATATGTTATCACGATGGACGAATTTCCTTACCGAAGATGGTGAAAAATCCTGGCGTCACAGAGATGAAGAGTTTGTAAATACTTTTAAAACGAAAGATGAAGTTCTTGAATTTTGGGAGAAAGGATGGAAATGTTTATTTGATGCTTTGAACCAGATTAATGATGAAAATTTATATGCAACAATTTATATCAGAGGAGAAGCTCATTCGGTCATTGATGCTATATTAAGGCAGCTTGCTCATTATCCTTATCACATCGGACAGATTGTTTACATCGCTAAAATGATTAAAAATGAAGACTGGAAAACACTTTCCATTGCCAGAAACAAATCTCAGGAGTTTAATAATGAGATGAATAATAAATTTTCAGAAAAGGATACGGACTCGAATTCATCTCCGGTTTGCTTTCAAAATAGCCCAGAAGTAAGAGATGAATATAAACAATAGACTGAATCAATCTTTTCATTCTTATTAAAATTACTATCTTTGCACCCATAAAATTCAGAAGTAACACATGTCTGCTTTTCAAAGAACTGCCGCGTATCATACACTTGGCTGCAAATTAAACTTTGCAGAAACATCTACTATTGCCCGTCAATTAACAGATGCAGGTTATGATAAGGTAGGGTTTGATGAAAGAGCTAATGTATATGTTATCAATACTTGTTCAGTAACTGAAAATGCAGACCGTGAATGTAAACTTCACGTAAAAAGAGCAATGAAAGCCAATCCTGATGGATTAGTAGTAATTGTAGGTTGCTATGCACAGCTGAAGCCAGAAGAAATTTCCCAGATTGAAGGAGTTGATCTTGTTTTAGGAGCTAAAGAAAAATTCAATATCTTAAGCTACCTTGATGATTTGGAAAAATCAGATAACGAAGGAATCGTTCATTCATGTGAGATTGAAGAAACCGATTTCTTTATCGGAAGTTATTCCATTGGAGACAGAACAAGAGCCTTCCTGAAAGTACAGGATGGATGTGATTACAAATGTACTTACTGTACTATTCCTTTAGCCAGAGGGATTTCGCGTTCAGATACTATCGAAAATGTTCTTAAAAATGCTTCAGAAATTGCCGCAAAAGATATCAAAGAAATAGTTCTTACAGGTGTCAATATCGGTGATTATGGAAAAGGAGAGTTTGGAAACAAAAGACACGAGCATACCTTCTTGGATCTTATCTCAGAACTAGATAAAGTAGAAGGGATCGAGAGAATACGTATATCTTCCATTGAACCTAATCTTTTGAAGGACGAAAGCATCGAGCTTGTTTCAAAAAGCAAAAGCTTTGTTCCTCATTTTCATATTCCGTTGCAATCCGGAAGCGATGATTTATTGAAAAAAATGAAACGTCGTTACCTGACAAAATTATACAATGACAGAGTAAACAAAATCCGCGAGGTAATGCCTGATGCGGCAATTGGTGTTGACGTTATTGTAGGATTCCCGGGAGAAACAGAAGAGTTATTTATGGAAACTTATAATTTCCTTAATGAACTTCCGATTACTTACCTTCACGTATTTACTTATTCTGAAAGAGAAAATACAGAAGCTGCTGCTATGGAAGGAGTCGTTCCGGTAGCAGAAAGAAAAAAACGTAATAAGATGCTTAGAATTCTTTCCGAAAAGAAAAAGATGGCATTTTATCAGACTCAACTTGGAAACACGCTTCCTGTACTTTGGGAGCATGAAAATAAAGACGGGAAAATGTTTGGCTTCACAGAAAACTACGTGAGAGTCCAGAAAGACTTTGATCCTGCATCCGTAAATCAAATCGAATTTCTAAATTTAGAAAAAATCCTGTCAGATGGCACAGTTTCTGTGCAATCTTCCTACCAAAGTTTTTTAGCAAAAGCATAGGCTCTTTGCAAAATTTCTACTAAATTTATTTTTAAACTTTTAAATACTACATTCATGAGAGATAAGTTTTTATCTTGGGGAATTGTATTAGTAGCTGCTACGTGGATTGTAGCACTATTAATCAGAGCGCATTATTGGATACCTACGCTGTTATCCGCCATTTATGCATTGGGTGTTTACAATGCTTACCAATCGAAACACGCTATTTTGAGGAACTTTCCGGTATTGGGATACTTCAGGTACTTTTTCGAAAGTATTTCACCCGAAATGCAACAGTATTTCATTGAAAGGGAGACCGATGGGAAGCCATTCCCAAGAAATCAACGTTCTGCAGTATACAGAAGAGCTAAAAATATTAGTGATACTGTAGCTTTCGGTACACAGCTGGAAGTGAATCACAGAAAATATGAAGGAATCAAGCATTCCATTTATGCAAAGTCGCCATCAGAAGAGCTTCCAAGAGTTTGGGTAGGTGGAGAACAGTGTACACAGCCTTATCATGCTTCTTTGTTCAATATTTCAGCAATGAGTTTCGGAGCATTGAGTGACAGAGCTCAGATTTCATTGAACAGAGGTGCCAAAAAAGGTAATTTTTTCCATAATACTGGAGAAGGAGGAATTTCATCTTACCATATGGAAGGAGGAGATTTATGCTGGCAAATTGGAACCGGATACTTCGGATGTCGTGATGATGAAGGTAAATTTAATCCTGAATTATTTACAAAATATTCTAATTTGCCTAATGTGAAGATGATTGAAATCAAATTATCACAAGGAGCAAAACCAGGACACGGAGGAGTGCTTCCAGGAGTGAAAAATACCCCGGAGATTGCAGCAATTCGTCACGTAACTCCAGGACTGACTGTTATTTCACCACCATCACATACCGCTTTCTCTGATGCGCCTGGATTGTTGAGGTTTGTACAGCAATTGAGAGAACTTTCAGGAGGAAAACCAGTTGGATTCAAGCTTTGTATTGGAGATACCAAAGAATTTGAGGATATCTGCGTACAAATGAATGTTTTGAAAATTTACCCTGACTTTATAACCATCGATGGTGCAGAAGGGGGAACCGGAGCAGCACCACCAGAATTTTCGGATGGAGTAGGGATGCCTTTGGAGCCTGCTTTGATTTTTGTTAACAGAACATTGAATAATTATAATCTTAGAAACAAATTAAGAGTTATTGCAAGTGGTAAAGTGCTTACAAGCTTAGATATTCTAAGAGCTGTGGCAATGGGAGCTGATATGTGTAATAATGCAAGAGGATTTATGTTCTCTTTAGGATGTATCCAGGCTTTAAGATGTAATTCTAACAATTGTCCTACCGGAGTCGCTACACAGGATAAAATGCTTATTAAAGGACTTGATGTGACAGATAAGGCGGAAAGAGTATACCATTTCCACAAAAATACACTTCACACTTGTAATGAATTGATTGCAGCGGCTGGAAGAAGTTCTTATGAAGAAGTAGATGCAACAATGTTTATGAGAGGAGACGAATTTGATCACCTTGCAGACCTTTACTTCCCTGATATTTTAGGAAATGTAAAACAAAAAGCCAGATCTTAATACTAAATAAGTCGTTTTAAAAATGACAATTTTAATAAAAAAACAGAGTAGAAACATTCTTTCTACTCTGTTTTTTATTTTTCATTCGTATTTAATCAATGAAATTGATAATAGGATAGAGATAAACTCTGAGTATTATCTATTCAATTATAAATAATAAGATACTTTTATCTTAAGCTGGAGATAAAAAAACCGCCTGTTTAGGCGGCTTATATTTTATTTTTCACTGTCAAGTCTTTCTCTACTGTTGTAAACCTGTAGATTGAATACAAATGATCTGTTTCTGTAAGACATATTTAAATAAGGATAGTGAGGATTTCTTGCAAAAGCTGCTTTTGATGGCACAATGATTACACCTTGTAAATTGTATGGTGCTTCGCTTGCAAGATCATCATATGCTTTGAATTTCTGTATTGCCTCTTTGAAACCTGCAATTTCAAAATAACCTCTGTTACCTTCTTTACCAGCATCTTTCATAGCTTGTTCTTTCACATAGTAATACATTGGGTCTACCAAAGGAACAACACTTCCGTCAATCGTATTTAAGAATGCAGCTTTCGAGTTAAATACTCCGCTTCCATTAGTCTCAGTCGCTAAATAAGAGTAAGCTCTACCCATTATTTTAATAACGTTTGTTTCTTTAATTTCTTTACCCGGAGATGGCTGTGCACCTTCTCGGATAATATAAACTGTTCCGGAAGGAAGCTTAGTAAAAGGCATTTCAGATAATTTTTTCTGATGATCATCAGTAGAATCCGTAGCACTGAAAGCTTTTATATTTCCTTGTACATCAAGATAATTTTCATCCATAAACTTCGTAATAGCCTGCTCATCATAATTATTCTGGACATTGATGTCTTCAGGTTCTTGATAAGTTTCTACTTCATCATCTTTCTTACATGCAGAAAAACACAAAGATCCCGCAAGGATATATAAAAATATTTTTTTCATTTCAAAAAACTTTAATTACTTTACAAATAATATAACGGCAAAAGTATAAAAAATTATGAGAATAGATAAATTTTTGTGGAGCATTCGTTTTTATAAGACAAGAAGTATTGCAACAGAAGAGATTAAGAAGAATAGAGTTTCTATTGGAACATCTGCCGTAAAGTCATCCAAAGAGGTGAAAGAAGGAGATGTTATTAAAATTCGTAAAAATCAAATTGATTATAAAATAAAAGTAATTCAGATTCCTAAAAGTAGAATTGGAGCAAAATTAGTCCCGCTTCATATACAGGATGTGACCGATAAAGAACAATATGAGTTGCTAAAGCTTCGTAAAATGTCACAAGACTATTATAGAAATAAAGGGGAAGGAAGACCTACCAAAAAAGACAGAAGAGAAATGGACGACTATGTTGGGAACGATATCACGTCAGATTTTACAGATTGGGATGATTTCTTCGGGGAAACAGATAATGAAACCGAAAATGAAGATTAAAAATAAAAAAGCTCTAGAGATAGAGCTTTTCTATTATTTCGTTGACAATGTCTTCAGGATTTCTAGCATCTGTACCTACAGTGAACTGAGCTTTACTGTAAAACTGGTTTCTTTCAAATAAATGTTTTGCAATAAACTCAGGAAGATCTTCATCAGAAATATTGGCAATCAACGGTCTTTTTTCTTTTTGTTTCGAAAGCCTTTCTACCAATGTTCCAACAGAAGTTCTTAAAAAAATACTTTTTGAATTGTGATTGATGATCTCCATATTATTATAATAAACAGGAGTTCCGCCACCTAGGCTCAAAACCACATTTTCTTCAGACGCAAGAATTTCTTCTAACGCTTCTCTTTCCAGTTTTCTAAAATAAATTTCTCCCTTTTTTTCGAAGATTTCAGGAATGGTTAATTTATTTCTCCTGGAAATCTCTTTATCAAGGTCTATTAATTTAAAATCTATTTTTTCGCTTAATATTTTGGAAATGTGAGATTTGCCGCATCCCATGTATCCAATCAGTGAAATTATCATGAATTTTTTTTAAACAAATTTGCGAAAAAGTTTTGAGATATAGAAAAAAGTCATATCTTTGCACCACTTAAAACAAGGGACATTGCTTAAATGAAAACTTGTTATCAAAGTGGCCGACTCGGTAGCTCAGCTGGTAGAGCAATACACTTTTAATGTATGGGTCCTGGGTTCGAATCCCAGCCGGGTCACTAGCAATATTATTACAATTTTTTGTGATTTTATTGCCTGCGTGGTGAAATTGGTAGACACGCCATCTTGAGGGGGTGGTTTCCTAAGGATGTGCTGGTTCGAGTCCAGTCGCAGGCACTGCAAAGAAAATTTTTATAATTGAAAATATTTTATTATTTTTAATTGTGGCCGACTCGGTAGCTCAGCTGGTAGAGCAATACACTTTTAATGTATGGGTCCTGGGTTCGAATCCCAGCCGGGTCACAAGTTTACTGAAAAGTAAATTTTTTTCATATTAATATTTTGTGATTTGGTGTTTCAAAGGTCTCCCTCAGGAGGCCTTTGATTTTTATATTCACTGCAATCTAAAGTCACATATTCACCTTCATGATTGAAATCTATAGACTACTTTTTGAATTTAATATCTACTAATAAATTATAAGCCTTGCTTACTGATCAACTGTGATTGATGTTGAGCTTAACTAATATCGAACAAATAAAATCCCGACCATATAATGACCGGGACTGTATTTTATTAAGGATTTTGTTATTAATCCAAATGCATATTGTCAATTAATCTTACTCCATCCACTACCACTACAATAAAAGCTCTGAAGTTTCTGTCTTTATAGAAGAAATCAGTTTCCTGTAACGTGTTTTCATCTGCAATCAGGAAGTATTCCAGCTGCATTCCCTTTTGATCATCGAAAATATCTGCAACTCTTTCCTTTATTTCAGGGATACTGACTGTTTTGAACCAGTCATTTACTTTCTCTAGAGTTTCGTAAATGATTTTAGAGGCATCTCTTCTCTCTTCATGAAGTCTTTGGTTTCTTGAGCTTAAAGCTAAACCATTTTCTGCTCTGTAAATAGAAACTCCTTTTATGTTAACGGGGAGGTGTTTTTTATCAACCATTTTTTTGATAATGGAAAGTTGTTGAAAATCTTTTTCTCCAAAATAAGCATTGTCTGGTTGTACCTGCCTGAAAAGTTCTTCTACAACAGTTCCTACGCCATCAAAATGTCCCGGTCTGGATTTTCCTTCCATTTCATTCTCTAATCCGTCAAAATCATAATGTTGGCTTTCTGCTTTCTCAGGGTAAATATCTGTAACTTCAGGGATGTAAACAGCATCCACAAGCCCGGAGTTTTCCAGAATCAAAATATCCCTGTTGATGTCTCTCGGGTACTTTTCAAGATCCTCAGGATTGTTAAATTGGGTAGGATTTACAAAAATTGAAGAAATAACAAGGTCATTTTCCTTTTTTGCCTCTTCATATAGAGAAAGGTGACCTTTGTGCAATGCTCCCATGGTAGGGGCAAAGCCAATTCTTTTTCCCATTTCCTTCTGTCTTTCAATGAAATCCTGAAGTATTTTCCTGTTTTTTATAACTTCCATAGTTTATTTTAATACTTATTCAAAAATACTAAAAATATCACATAATAATATGTGTTTTTAATACTTTGGAAAAGGGAAATTTCGTAAAAAAATGTTAATTAAAATAATGTTGGATGTTTTTTTGTAATTTTGCACATTAAAGCATTTTTACAAAAATTAGATAGAAAGTTTATGCCGAATCAAAAAATACTGTACATTACTACAGAGATGTATCCATATCAAGAAGACACCAATATGGCTGCAGTGGTAAACAAAATGGCACTTAAGATGCACAATGAAGGCAATGATGTAAGAGTTTTTATGCCAAGATTTGGACAAATAAGTGAGAGGAAATTCCAACTTCATGAGGTGATCCGTCTTTCAGGGATGAATATTATTATCAATGACCTGGACCAACCTCTGATCATTAAAGTAGCGTCTCTTCCGGGGGAAAGACTTCAGGTTTACTTTATTGATAACGAAGAATACTTCAAAAGAAAGCAATATTATTTCGACGATGAAGGAACACCTTTCGATGATAACGACGAAAGAGCTATTTTCTTTGCCAGAGGAGTAATTGAAACCATCAAAAAATTAAATTGGGTACCTGATGTGATCCACCTTAATGGATGGATGTCTTCTTTTGTTCCAATTTATCTGAAAACTTATTACGAATCAGATACTTACTTTAAAGACGCTAAAATTGTTCTTTCCCTTTACAATGAGAAAGACGCTGATCTTGACAAAAAGATCGATGAAAAGCTGAAGTTTGATAATATTTCAGGATTAAAAGCGTTAGATAACCCAACAATCAAAAGTTTTGTTATCGAAAGTATGAACTACGTGGATGCCGTTGTAAAAGGAGATGAATTCCTTGATGAAGACCTTGATAAAGCTTTCAACGAAACGACTATTCAAAAGTCGGAGTATCTTGACGTAGATTCTATAAACCAACTTTATTAAAAACACATTTTTAATGACTCATACTCTTAAAAGGACTTTCGCCATGCTTTTCTTGGCGGTTTTCGGAAGTGCAATACTTTACAACTGTGAACCAGATCCGGATTCTCTTGGTGAGCAGCTTTTCGATAAAGATGCAGCAGTAGGTGTTGAAACTCCATATGATGTTATCGCTTACAATATTAGTAATAATGACTCTATCAGGAGTGATGCTTCCAGACTTATTGCCGGGCTTAATGCTTCAGGTACTTCAGTAGGTGTGGGCGTATTAGGATCTTTTACTGAAGGACAGTTTGGGATGCAGAAAGCATCTTATGTTACTCAGTTGAGAATGCCTGTAGATAACTTTGATTTTAGCGGACCGAATGCAAAAGTAGACTCTGTTGTGCTGGTAGTAAGACCTCCAGCGAATACAATGGATGATACTTATTATATTGCAGACTCTATCAAAGCTCCGGGAGCATATGACAGAAGTGACTTCCCTGTTGGGAATGAAACGGTAGCTGTTTCAATAGATAAAAAAACTTATCCGGTTCGTAAATATGGTAAGATTTCTAAGGCTATGACTATTAATGTTCATGAGGTAACATCTTTCATAGATACTAATAATGATGCGTTTACGCGTTCTAATGCACCTGTTGTTACTGGTGATCTTTTAGGTTCAGCAGTTTTTGACGGAAATGTAAGTACGGTAACCGTTACAAAAAAATCAGATAATACAAATCTGTTTACTGGAAATCTAGGGTTCAGAATGAAGTTAGATAATAACTTTTTCCAGACTCGTATCATAGATAAAAAAGGAAAGCCTGAACTTCAGGATGCTTCTAACTTTATCAGATATTTCAGAGGAATTCAGCTTTCTGTAAGCGAAACAGACAAATATCTTTTCCAGTTTTCTCCTAATGATTTAGAAATTATCATGTACTATAAATATGATAAAACAGAAAATGGAACTACAACTCACCCACAAACGACTCTTAAATTTAACTTAGGAAGCTCAAATGCTCATATTGGAAAGTATGAATATAACAGACCAGGCTCTTTTACAGCTATATTGAATAGCGCAAACAAGGTAACGGGTGATCAAAAACTATATGTTCAAGGTATGGGTGGACCATCTGTAGGAGTGAAAATTTCTAAAGAAACTCTTAGTAATCTTAGAAGAGAGCTTTATGATGCGAAGAAAGCTATTGTAGGAGCTAAAATCAGAGTATACGTAGATCCTTTAACTTTTGAAAATAAACATTCTGTGGAAGGTGATCGTAAATTTACACTTGTTCCTCCTATGAAAATTGTTGATGGAGTGAAGCAGTATCCATTTACTTCAGATGTAGCGAGCGGACTTCCTATGTATTATTATGGTAAGAAGACAAGTGATAAGCCTGAATACTATGATTTAACAGTAACAAAGACACTTAAGGATATTACAGAAGCTAAAGAATTTTCTGCTGAGGATTTGATTTTGAATTTGAATTTAGGTGCATTTGTTAAGAATGCTCAGGGAACTCCTGCAGGAGCTCAGTATACAACCAGAGCAACGGAAATGAATAGAGCAGTTTTAGTTGGAAATGACAATTCAGATTTGAAAATCAAATTGCTTGTTACTTACGGGACAAAAAAATAAAACACAATAAACACTAGACAAAATAAATATGTGCGGAATAGTAGGATATACAGGATTTCAGGATGCTTATGAGATTGTTATCAACGGTCTTAGAAGATTGGAATACAGAGGGTATGACAGTGCTGGAATTGTTTTAGAAGGTTCAAATAATAAACTTGAAGTTGAAAAAACAAAAGGTAAGGTTGATGATTTGGTGAATATTTCGGAGGGATTAAAAGGGACAGCAAAAATTGGTATGGGACATACTCGTTGGGCTACCCATGGGGTTCCAAGTGATAGAAACTCTCACCCGCATTTGTCAAATAATGGAAAAATAGCGATTGTACACAATGGTATTATTGAAAACTATGATACTATTAAAACAATGCTTACTGATAAAGGCTTTACCTTCAAATCTGAAACAGATACAGAAGTATTGGTAAACCTAATTCAATATTTTATGGATCTTAATCCTGAAACAGATTTCCCAACTGCAGTAAGATATGCTTTGAACGAAGTATATGGTGCTTATGCAATTACTGCTCTCCATGAAGATTATCCTGGAGTTTTAGTGGTGGGGAGATTAGGATCTCCTTTAGCAATCGGAATTGGAGACAAAGAATATTTCATTGCTTCTGATGCGTCTCCTTTCGTAGAATTTACAAAGGAAGCGATCTATCTTGAAGAAGGACATATGGCAACGATTTCTTTGGAAAACGGTGTTGATATCAGAACAATCAATGAGAATTCAAAAATTGAGCCTGAAATTCAGGAACTTAAATTAAGTTTAGAACAGATTGAAAAAGGTGGATATGAGCATTTCATGCTTAAAGAAATCTTTGAACAACCTAAATCTATCCATGATACAATGAGAGGGAGACTTCTTGTGGATGAAGGCGTTATTAAAATGGCTGGAATCTGGGATCATGTAGAAAAGTTCAAGAATGCAAACAGAATTATCATTATTGCTTGTGGAACTTCTTGGCACGCAGGGCTTATTGGTGAATATCTTATTGAGGAGTATGCAAGAATTCCGGTTGAAGTAGAATATGCTTCAGAATTCAGATACAGAAACCCTATCATTACCGATAAAGATGTAGTTATTGCAATCTCTCAATCAGGAGAAACTGCAGATACTATGGCTGCATTAAAATTGGCAAAAGAAAAAGGAGCATTTATATATGGTATCTGTAATGTTGTAGATTCTTCTATTGCAAGAATTACTGATGCTGGTTCATATACCCATGCAGGTCCTGAAATTGGAGTTGCTTCCACAAAAGCATTTACAGCACAGCTTACAATCCTTACGTTAATTGCCTTTAAACTAGGAAAACATAACGGAAACTTAGGAAACGCTGAATTTATGAGCTTAATTGCTGAACTTGATGCTATTCCTAAAAAAATTGAAGAAGTATTAAGTGCTACTCATGAGTTAACTCAGAATATTGCAAGAGACTTTATAAAAGCAACAAACTTCCTTTACTTAGGAAGAGGATACAACTATCCTGCAGCATTAGAAGGAGCTCTGAAATTAAAAGAAATTTCTTACATCCATGCAGAAGGATATCCTGCTGCAGAAATGAAGCATGGTCCAATTGCTCTTATTGATGAGAATATGCCAATTGTTATTATAGCACCTAAAAAAGGTCACTATGATAAAATTGTGAGTAATGTTCAGGAAATTAAAGCCAGAAAAGGAAAAGTTATTGCTGTCGTTAATAAAGGTGACCGTCAGGTTAGCCAAATGGCAGATTATGTTATTGAAATTCCAGAAACATCAGAATGTTTCTCTCCAATCGTGGCGTCAGTGCCTTTACAACTGCTTGCATATTACATCGCAGTATATAGAGGTGCAAACGTGGATCAGCCGAGAAACCTAGCAAAATCTGTGACTGTTGAATAAAAATTTGTTGTAAATAAAATAAATTTAGATTTCTTTCGTTATTTCAAAATAAATCTTAAAAGTTTCTTAAAAAAATTATATATTTACGGCTTAATTATAAAAATTAACATGAAAAGGATATTTCTTTTATTATTGTCTGCGTCGGTAGCATCGGTATCTTGTTCAGGTGGTGGCAGCTCTTCTGTAGGGAAGCCAGGAACAAAAGGAGAATTGATACCAAGAGAAAAAACAAAATCATTTGTTGCGGAAAGACCATACGGAATGGTTGCAATTCCTGCAGGTTCATTTGTTGCTGGTTTAGCAGATCAGGATCCAACAAATACTCCTGAAAAAGCATCATTGAAGACAGTTACTGTTTCTTCTTTCTTCATGGATGAAGCAGAAACTACCAATTCAGAATACAGGGTATTCATTAACTATGTAAGAGACTCTATTGCAAGAACTCTACTAGCAGAAGCTGCCGGAGAAGGTGGTGACGAAGGTGGAGGCAGAGGAGCAAGCATAGGAGATTATGCATACCTTGCTAAAAAAGAAGAAAATTTAACACCTTATCAGGAATATATGGAAGGGCAGGGCGGCCGTGAAGACGGAAGCTATGATGCCAGCAAAAGATTAGATTGGAAAATTCCTTTACACTGGAGCACATCAAAATATCCGGATGTAGAATACGCAGAAGTTTTAGAATCTATGTATTTGCCAGCTTCTTCCAGAATAGGAAACGAAAGAATTTTAGACGTAAGTAAACTTAAATATACTTACCGTTGGGGAGATATGGATGCTGCACTTGCAGACAATGAAAGAGGAGCGAATTACCTAAAGAGTCAAAGTATCGCGATCTATCCTGATACAACTGTTTGGGTAAAAGACTTCCACTTTGCATACAATGAGCCATTATTTGAACAATATTTCTGGCACAAAGCTTACAAAAACTACCCTGTAGTAGGTGTAACTTGGGATCAGGCAAGAGCTTATTGTAACTTCAGATCTAAATTGAAAACAGATTACAACGAAAGTTTAAAAAGAAAAAAACAAAGACCATTGCAGTTCCGTCTTCCTACCGAAGTTGAATGGGAATATGCTGCAAGAGGTGGTATGCAAAATGCCACTTACCCTTGGGGAGGTCCATATCTAATGGATGACAGAGGTTGCTACCTTGCCAACTTCAAACCTAAGAGAGGTAACTACATGGAAGACGAGAAAAAGGGTACTTATACATATACAGCTCCAGTTAAGAAATTTAAGAAAAATGGGTTTGGATTATATGATATGGCTGGGAACGTTTCTGAGTGGACTGAATCTGCATATAACAATTCTTCATATGGATTCTCTTCTACATTAAATCCTTCTACAAAAGATAAAAAGGATACTAAAAGATCTGTAAGAGGTGGATCTTGGAAAGATATAGGATATGCATTAATGACGGGGGCTAGAGATTGGGAAAGAAAAGATTCAGCAAGAAGCTATATCGGATTTAGAACTGTTCAGGATATCCCTGAAGCAGCTGTTAAGCCAAGAAGAGTTAACAGATAATCAATCAAAACAACTATTTTTCAATACAATTTTATTTAACATTAAAAAAACTAACTCAATATGTTTAAGACGAAAGATGCTTGGATGAATTTCTTCTATTCATTCGGTGCTGCAATTGTAATTCTTGGAGCTTGGCTTAAAATTACTCACATTACCCTGGGACCAATTAACGGTAATATCGCTCTTACTGTAGGACTTATTACAGAGGCTATTATCTTTATTATTTTTGCCTTTGACCCTCCAAAAACTGAAGAGTCTTACGCTTGGGAAAACGTTTATCCTGAATTATTAGATAAGCATGCTAACCCAAACCCTTTACACTCAAATGTAACAACTAGAAATACAGGTAACCAATTTGCTGAACTAGAGAATTCTCTTTCTACCAAATTGGATAAAATGCTTGAAGACGCAAGATTAGACGTTCAATTATTCGAAAGACTAAGAACAGGAATCGATAAATTTTCAAGCTCTGTAGATCAAATCAACCAAACTGTTGACGTTTCTGCTTCTACACATAAATATAATGATCAGTTAAATAAAGCTGCTCAGCATATGGAAAGTATGAATGCATTATATGCTATGCAATTGGAAAGCGGTAAAAAACAAGCTGAATTTGCAAGCAAATATGTTTCAGATATGCAAAAGTCTGTTGAACATTCTGAAAAATTCAATCAAGAGCTACAAGGTTTAACATCTAATCTTAATAACTTAAATAGAGTTTATGGTGGTATGCTAACTGCTATGAAGTCTTAATTCCTAACCATTACTTAAACTATTTAATCAAAAAACAAAGAAAAGAGAATGGCACAAGGAAAACAGACCCCTCGTCAGAAGATGATCAACCTGATGTATCTGGTGTTCATCGCGATGATGGCCCTAAACATTGATGCAGAAATCATCAGATCATACTATGACTCGACCATAGCATTAAACGAAACCAGAACTTTAACAGAAAGAAAGAACGAAAAGATTTTTGAAAAAACACTGGAAGCTAAAGCACAACAGGTTCCGGATACGTATTCAAAACCTTGGCAAGATTATAAAACTTTAAAAGGTAAGATTGATGCATTGGTAGAACATGCTCAAAAAATCAAAGATCTGTTAAAGACACAATCTGAGTTTCATGATAAAGATCCTAAAACAGGAAAAGAAATTGATGTAAGTGAAAATTTTGCTGCATTAAATAATAATGAAGCTACTACAGAATATTTCTTTAAGGAAGGAGACGAAAATACACCTTCTCCTAATGCATTAGAACTAAAACGTAAAATAGATGACGTAAGAGATTACATCAATAAAACGTTTGGTAATAATGATCAGCTTAAAGATTTAGTAGATAGAGCGAACAAATCTCTTATCGCGGAATATCCTAAAGGGAAATCTCCAAACGAAAAGACTTGGTTCCAGAATAAATTTTATCATCAGCCACTCATTGCTGCTATATCTAATTTGGAAATTATCCAAAATGATGCCAGAAATGTACAGTCTGATGCATTAGCCTTAATGCTTCAGGAAAAAGTAGATGCGAGTATCAAATTTACAAGCTATGAACCAATTGTTTCAGGACCTACTGATATTCAAGCTGGTAAACAAGCAGAAGTAAAAGTAATGCTAGGTACTTATTCTAACAGTAATAAGATCAGTATTTCTGGAGTGAGCAAGCAGGAAAATGGTAAAGGTATTATTCCTATTTCTGGCGCTGGAATCGGTGAGCATAAATTAGGAGGAACTATTACATTAACAGATGCTTCAGGCAAGCCACAGTCTTTCCCTTGGACGCATACTTATAATGTAATTGCAGGACCTAGAGAAGTAAAACTTGAAAAAGGATTATTACTTTCTGCTGATAAAATGAATGTAATGTATAGAGGACTTGAGAACCCTGTTTCAGGATCAATCTTAGGTGCTGACAATTCTAAACTTTCATTATCAGCTCCGGGAGCTACTGTAAGAAATACAGGTCCTGGTAAATGGATTGTAAAACCTTCTACAGGTACTACAGTGAAATTGACATTATCTGGAGTAGATCCTTATGGAAAATCTGTATCACAGGTATTTGAATATAGAATCAAGAATGTTCCGCCACCACAAGGTCAGATGAGAGGTCAGAATGTATTGTCCATGCCGGCAACTTCTATTCCTAATCAATCTGTACAGGCAGCTATTCCTGACTTTGACTTCCCTGTTTCGTTCAATGTAACTCAATTCATGGTAAGAGTACCTGGTAGAGCAGCATTGTTGATCCATGGAAACTCATTAAATGAAGCTTCAGGATTAATCAAGAATCTGAGATCTGGAGACGTAGTTTCTATCTTCGATATTAAAGCTACTGCTCAAGGATTAGAAGGACAACAGATTAAAAACATTACTCCTATAATTATTAATGTTCAATAGGACTAAAATTGTAATTTATTATGAAAAAATATATTAGCACCCTTTTAGTATTAGTTTCGGGATTTGCATTTTCCCAGACTATTCTGAACGCTTCTTCTCCAGAAGAGTTTAGACAGATGAGAGCGGAGAACAAACAAAAAGTTGGTGATACTATTATTGATAAAACAGTAAAGCCTCTTGAATATGGATTTGTTGAAGACAAAGACATCCTTAAGAGTATGTTTGTTTGGGAAATCATTGATATGAATGATAAAATCAATCAGCCATTTTACTATGATAATCCAGACGGTCTTCTATCTACACCTACAAGATCTCTATATCAGTTACTGTTAGATGCAGCTTTAACTGGTAAAATTGAGCAGGTGTATGATGATGAAAACTTTACTGTAAAACTTTCACCTGAAGGAATACAGAAAAGATTGGAGAATGTTAGAATCAACGATGCTGCAATCGATATCTTAAACTCAGGAAGACAATTAACTGAGCAGGAGAAAAAAGAATATACCGATGTATTTAAAACGACTACTGATAAAGTAAAAGTTCTTAAAATTATGGGTATGTGGTTCGTAGATAAGAGAGATGGACAAATGAAATACAGACCTCTAGGTATCGCAGCAATGGGACCAGATCCAGCGGTACAGGGAGTTATAGGACCAGATGGTAAGCCTATTGCAAGTAATGACGAACTTATCGACCTATTCTGGATTTTCTATCCGAATGCAAGAGATATTCTGGCAAACAATTATGTTTTCAACAGAAAGAACTCATCCGCAGATCTGTCTTTCGATGATATCATCAATGCAAGAAGATTCTCTTCTGTAATCTATAAATCTTCAAGCGGTTTAGGAGACGGTACAATTAAAGATTATATCCCTAAAGATGCTGATGATCAGTTGGATGAAAGTGACAGAATCAAGTTACAGATCCTGGAAATGGAAAATGATATGTGGAATTACTAAATTTCACTTGATATTTATACAAAACCTGAGTATTTTTACTCAGGTTTTTTTTATTATGAATCGCTCTTTGTTGATAGGCAAACTATGATTAATGATGTTGCGATTGAATATGACCTTTAAATAAAATGAAATTTCTCATATGAAAAATGTAGATTATATTATTGTTGGAGATGGATATGCAGGGCTTTTCTTTGCTCATCAGCTGATTAAGAATAACAAATCGTTTGTAATCTTTTCTGAAGGAAGAAAAAGTGCTTCACAAGTCTCAGCAGGGATTATTAATCCGGTTGTACTTAAAAAGTTTACGACATTCTGGAAAGCACAGGAGCAGATTGACTTTTTAAAAAACAGCCTTGAAGAAATAAAATCTTATACCGGAGAGAATTATTTGATCAACGCATCTATCCACAGAATTTTTCATGACGAAAATGAACAGAACCTTTGGCTGAAAAAATCTGCAAATGAAGAACTGGTAAACTTTTTGGATCAAAAATTTACGTCTTTAAATGTGGTGAAAAACGATTTTCTCACCGGAAAGGTTAATCAGTCTGCAAGATTAAATGTTAATGGATTTTTTACAGGTCTATTCAATTATTTCGAGAAAAATGATTTTTTAATCAAAGAAAAATTTGAATACAGTAAATTGAATACTTTCGAATCTACTTATAAAGATTTAAAATTTCAAAATATTATTTTCTGTGAAGGAATGGGCGTAAAAGAAAATCCTTACTTTTCAGAAATCACTGTTAATCCAAATAAAGGACATCATATAAAAGTTAAACTTTCCCAACCAATTCCTGAAAATATTACCATCAAAAAGAAACATTTTCTTTTTCCAACAGGAACCGGATTATATTTCTATGGTGGAACTTATGACAGAGAGCAACTTCATCATCATATCGATGAATCTGCAGTTACACAATTGGTAAATGGACTTTCAGAATTCTATCCTTATGATTTTGAAGTGGAAGAAATCAATTTTGGGTTTAGACCTACAGTAAAGGATAGAAGACCAATTATTGGAAGACATGAAACTCATCATAATCTTTATGTCTTCAATGGCTTGGGAGCGAGAGGGATTCTGAATGGATGTTACTTTTCAAGGGACTTATTCCGTTTTATAGAAGAAGGGATTCCTTTGCATGAAGAAGTTTCGTTGAATAGATTTAAATAATCCGTTTTTTAACAATGACCAATCATATAGCGATGAATGAAAATTTATTAGGAATAATAGCAGGAGTATTGACTTCCGTATCAATGATCCCACAGCTTGTAAAGGTGATCAGAGAGAAAAATGTGGAAGACATTTCCTTATTGATGCTGCTAGTACTTATTTCAGGACTATCATTATGGGTTTGGTACGGTTTTATGAAGGATGAGTTACCTATTGTTTTATCAAACTCCTTTGCTGTCTTAGTTAATATCAGTCTTTTGATTTGCTATATCATATACAATAAAAAGTAAAAAAGACGTCCTCATAATGGGGACGTCTTTTTAATATTAAATCTAATTATTTTTCTTATTGAAGAACGAATTTAGCTAAAGGAGCCATTCTCGCTTTGTTTAATGTTAATGTATTTCCATTAACAGAGTAGTTGTCAGCTGCAAGGATTGCCTTTGTGAATTGGCTTTCAATATCCAGATCTTCACAAGCCATCATGGTAGACATTCCCTGGTTGAATTTAATTCTCATTATATCAGGTTTGATCTCAAAAGTTCCACCTAAACCGTTACATCCTGCATGACCTTCATATCTCATTCCTTCCATATTAAGCTTAAAGTAAGGATTATTTTTTTGATTTTTTAACTGAATCGGTTTCCCGTTAAGCTCTGTTAATTTCCAAGTCTTCCCTGTAATATCCGTTGTTGGTTTCTTTGCAGTTTGTGTCTGGCAAGAAGCAACAAGAAATACTGTAAGAACAAGAGCTGATAAATAGTAATATAAGCTTTTCATAAATTTTAATTTTTAAATATTATGTTTAGTACTTATGCTAATACGATGCCATTTTTGCCGGAGCAGACTCTTTTTTTGCCTGTTTAAGATGGAAAAGCACCATATCCACATTTTTTTTCAGAAAAGTGATATTTCCTTTAATTTCAGAGTATTGATACTCTTCATTTGAGGCTGTATACTCTGGTAAAGCATCACTTTTTTTTAGGTCATAAGTTTTACCGTTTAAATGTACAGTGGCGGTATTTTTAGAGCGGTTTATCGTTACTTCTATTTTTTCTCCATAGCTGTCAACGTATACATCCTTTGAAATGTCGTCTGTATTTTCAGGAGTTGCGGTAGTAACAGTTTCAGCTTCTTTACTGGGATGTTTACACGCTGTTGAGGAAAGAATTGCCAATCCGAAAAGGATTGAAGTTAATAAATTTTTCATAGTGATAAGTGATTTTAAAGTGTTTCATGAATTATGGTGTTAATACTATATAAATTTACAAATATTTTTAATAAATATGTGTTAATTTTTCATAAACTAACATTTTTTTTTGATTATTGGGCGTTTTTAGAGCCTTTTTCAAAACATTTTTCAGGAAACGGAAAGTAATATTTAGAGTGAAAATTTTGTGTCAGGTACGATTAATTCAGAATTTTTAATCATCTTATTTCCAAAAAGATAAGGGTGTTTTTTTTTCATTGTTCATTTGTTGTGTAAATTTTCGGCAAAAATAATTCAAAAATAAGAGAATGCCAACAGACTTATATTAATAAATTGAAAATCATGATAAAGTTTAGCTTTTAATACAATAAATAAAATTGAGAGTAAAACATATATTTAATATTTGATAAAATTTTGAATTCAGGTTATTTAAAGAAGAGTTAAATTTTGTTAATCCATTATGAAGATATCATAATCTAAGCGTACATTTGCGACTTCAATATGAGAAACTTTATAGTATACTTTTTAACTGGTCTTTTTCTGCTCTTTGTAGTGGAAAGCAGACTGAACGTTAAAACACTTCGAAATGACTATTCCGGTCATGTTTCTCATCATATGCCCAAAAGAGCCAACCGTCTGAATCAAACGTATGAAAAGCTTTCGGTTCAGCAAATGGCAGATAATATAGACAATTCTACTCTGGAGCTTGCCGAAAATGATTTTCAATTTTCTGATGTATTTCAGGTAATTGCTGTTTTTGCAAGTGTCTTTGGTCTTGTTTATATTTTTGGTTTAAAAAGCTATAAGAAGTTCAGACAGGATCTTCATGGTTTTGTTTTTGGCTTGGCGACCAAAAGATTTATTCTGATCCGATCCATTAGAATTTAAAATTTCATGTTTTCGAATTGTTTTCTATCTGATATTCAGATGGGAACGCTCTGCGTTGTGTAGTCTGGTAATACTCACATCGTAATACTTCTTATTACCATTTTTATTTCTATTCAAAACATTAACGATTTATACAAACTCTAGAATTATGATAAAAAGAGTTGCCTCGGGCATTGCATTGAGCGTCCTGTTATTGGCTGTGAGCTGCAATAAGAAAAAGGAAGAAAAAGAGGAAGTAACGGTATACCCGGTAACTTCTCCTGTAGTGATGGATACTGTAATTAACAAAGAATATGTTGCTCAGATCCAGTCTGTGAAGAATATAGAAGTTCGTGCACAGGAAAAAGGTTTCCTTGAAAAGATTTTTGTGGATGAAGGACAGTATGTACAAGCTGGGCAAACGCTGTTCAGAATTATGCCTAAACTGTATCAGGCAGAATTATTAAAAGCAAAAGCAGAAGTGGAACAGGCTTCCATTGAACTGAAAAATGCAAGTACATTGGCTGGAAACAATATTGTATCCAAAAATGAAAAAGCAATGGCAAAAGCTAAGCTGGATGCAGCCAATGCAGAAATGAAACTCGCTCAGATTCATTTGTCTTTTACAGATATTAAAGCACCGTTCTCAGGAATTATTAATAGAATTCCTTTAAAATTGGGAAGCTTGGTGGATGAAGGTGATTTGTTGACTTCACTATCAGATAATACAAGTATTTATACATACTTTAATGTTTCAGAGCCTGAATATCTGAGTTACCAGACACATGTTGCCGATAGAGGAAGCAATCAGGTATCTCTAATTACAGCTAATGGTGAGACCTATTCTCAAAAAGGAGAGATTCAGACTATAGAAGGAGAATTTGATAATGAAACAGGAAATATTGCTTTCCGTGCAAAGTTTCCAAATCCAGATAAATTATTAAGAAACGGAGAAACCGGAAAAGTTCAGATGACGATGCCGGTTCATAATGCGTTGATTATTCCTCAGAAAGCTACTTATGAAATTCAGGATCAGAAATATGTATTTGTTATTGACAAAAACGGAACCGCAAGATCACGAAATATAAAAGTGGCGTATGAACTTCAGGATTTGTATGTAATAGCCTCGGGGATTACAAAAGGAGATCAGATTCTTTTGGAAGGAGTTCAGAAAGTAAAGGATGATCAAAAAGTGAAAACAAAATTCCAGGACCCTAAAAAAGTTCTTCAATCATTGAAATTAAAAGCAGAGTAGTGGACTCTAAAGTGAAGTAGTATGTTTAAGAAATTCATTCGCAGACCCGTTCTGTCTATTGTAATCTCATTGATTATTGTATTTTTAGGAATACTGTCATTGGTAAAACTCCCAGTGACTCAGTTTCCATCCATTTCACCACCTAAAGTAAATATTACCGCAGAATATCCGGGAGCCAACAACGAATTATTGATTAAATCAGTTGTTATTCCTTTGGAAAGAGGGTTAAATGGTGTTCCAGGTATGAAATATATGACCTCGGATGCCGGAAATGACGGTGAGGCATCCATTCAGGTGGTATTTGATTTGGGAACAGATCCCAATGTTGCAGCAGTAAACGTTCAGAACCGTGTATCTTCAGTTGTGAATAAATTACCTCCGCTGGTAGTTCGTGAAGGGGTAAAGATTACCCGTGAAGAACCGAATATGTTGATGTACATTAACCTGTATAGTGATGATCCGAAAGCTGACCAAAAATTTCTTTTCAATTACGCGGATATCAACGTAATGTCTGAATTGAGAAGGGTAAGTGGAGTAGGTTTTGCCGACATTTTAGGAACTCGTGAATATGCAATGCGTATTTGGTTGAAGCCAGACAGACTTACTGCTTATAATATTTCAGCAGACGAAGTGATGGAAGCTCTAAACGAACAGAGTTTGGAAGCATCGCCAGGTAAAACAGGAGAAAGTTCAGGTAAGCGTTCTCAGTCTTTTGAATATGTATTAAAATATCCAGGACGTTTCAATAACGAAAAGGATTACGGAAATATCATTTTAAGAGCAAAACCTGATGGTGAGTCAATCCGATTAAAGGATGTTGCCGATATAGAATTCGGAAGCTCGATGTATGACATTTATTCTACATTGAATGGTAAACCTTCTGCGGCAATCACTGTAAAGCAGTCTTACGGATCCAATGCAAGTGACGTTATTAAAAATGTAAAAACTTTGATGGCTGATCTTGAAAAAAATACTTTCCCTAAAGGAATGCATTATGAGATCAGTTATGACGTATCAAGATTCCTGGACGCTTCCATGGAGAAAGTAATTCATACGTTATTTGAAGCTTTTATACTAGTAGCAATTGTAGTATTCCTTTTCCTTGGAGACTGGCGTTCTACTTTGATTCCTGCATTGGCGGTTCCGGTTTCATTGGTAGGAACATTTGCGGTAATGTCAGCATTTGGAATTACATTGAATATGATCTCGCTCTTTGCGCTGGTAATGGCGATTGGGGTTGTAGTGGATGATGCGATTGTAGTTATAGAAGCCGTCCACGCCAAGATGGAAGAGAAAAATCTTTCCCCTTTGAAAGCTACAGAAGAAGCAATGCATGAAATCAGTGGGGCGATTATCGCTATTACTTTGGTAATGGCATCTGTATTCATTCCGATTGCATTTATGTCAGGACCAGTTGGGGTATTCTATCGTCAGTTTTCCATTACGATGGCTTCATCCATTATTTTATCAGGGGTTGTTGCTTTGACTTTGACACCAGCATTGTGTGCTTTAATCCTTAAAAATAATCACGGAAAAGCTAAAAAGAAAACGCCGATTACTATTTTCCTTGATAAATTCAATAACCTGTTTACGAAAGGTGCCGGAAAGTATGAGAGAATGCTGAATAAAACGGTAACTAAAAAAGCATTTACACTACCGTTACTATTGGCATTTTGTGCTGGAACTTATTTCCTGAGTAACTCCATTCCATCAGGATTTATTCCGGCGGAGGATCAGGGGATGATTTATGCGATTATTCAGACGCCTCCGGGATCTACTTTGGAAAGAACCAATCAGATCGCAAGGGAATTATTGAAGGAATCAGAAGATATTGATGGTGTACAATCTGTTTCATCATTGGCTGGGTATGAAATTCTGACTGAAGGTACGGGATCAAATTCGGGAACCTGTCTGATCAATCTTAAAAGCTGGGATGAACGTAAAGAATCTGCAGCTGAAATTATAGAAAAGCTAGAGGAAAAAACCAAAAATATTCCAGGAGCTAATATTGAATTTTTCCAACCACCTTCCGTTCCTGGATATGGTGCAGCAGGAGGTTTTGAACTTCGTTTGCTTGATAAGGCAGGAAGTGGAGACTATCATAAAATGGAACAGGTAAGTAACGATTTTGTGAAAGAACTGAATAAGCGTCCAGAATTAGGATCTGCATTTACATTCTATTCAGCGAGTTTCCCTCAATATATGCTTAGAATAGATAATGACCTTGCGGAACAAAAAGGAGTAACCATTGAAAAAGCGATGGATAATCTGTCTACATTGATTGGATCTAACTATGAAACAAGTTTTATCCGCTTTGACAGACCTTATAAGGTAATTGTTCAGGCAGGACCTCAATATCGTGCATTACCAACGGATTTATTAAAGCTGTACGTTAAAAACGATAAAGATCAAATGGTCCCTTATTCCGATTTTATGAAATTGGAAAAAGTATATGGTCTATCCGAAATGACGAGACATAATATGTATAATTCAGCTCAGGTAAGTGGTACCCCGGCACCGGGATATAGTAGCGGACAGGCAATTAAAGCCATTCAGGAAGTTGCAGATAAAACACTTCCGAGAGGTTTTGGTATCGACTGGGCTGGGATTTCTAAAGATGAAGTAAGCCGTGGAAATGAAGCCGTATTTGTATTTCTGGTATGTTTAGGATTCGTTTATCTGATTCTTTCTGCGCAGTATGAGAGCTTTATTCTTCCTTTACCTGTTATTTTATCATTACCGGTGGGTATTTTCGGAGCTTTTTTATGTCTGAAACTTTTAGGGTTGGAAAACAATATTTATGCTCAGGTGGCAATGGTAATGCTTATCGGACTATTAGGTAAAAATGCAGTATTGATTGTAGAATTTGCGGTACAGAAAAAGGCAGAAGAGGGAATTCCTGTTATGCAGGCTGCTATTGAAGGAGCGGCAATTCGTTTCCGTCCTATTTTGATGACATCATTTGCCTTTATTGCGGGATTAATTCCATTGGTAATTGCAACAGGTCCTGGTGCTGTAGGTAACCGTACCATAGGAACGGCTGCAGCTGGAGGAATGCTGATCGGAACTATTTTCGGATTGATGATTATTCCGGGGTTGTATTACATTTTCGGAACCATTGCTGACAAGTCGAGACTAGCGAGATATGAAGAGGAAAATCCTTTAACAGAACAAACTGAACCGTATCAACACGATGACAAACATGAAGATTTATAATAAATATATAGGAGCCATTGCTTTATCGCTTGTTTTAGCAAGTTGTAAAGCTCCAATGGCAACCGTCATAAAAGATGAGGTAAAAACAAATATTCCTCAGAATTTCAATCAGGAAGAGCAGCAGGATGCTAATAATAACAGTGGAACCACTCCCTGGAGACAGTTTTTTACAGATCCGAATCTTGTAAGTCTTATTGAAATAGCATTAAAGAACAACCAGGAATTGCTGATCACACTTCAGGAAATTGAAATTGCCAAAAGTGGTGTTTTAGCTAAAAAAGGAAAATTAAGCCCGACAGTTTCTGCAGGAATAGGAGCCGGATTGAAAAAAGCTGGACGATATACAAGTGAAGGAGCAGGAGATGCTACTACACAAATAGAACCAGGTAGAGAAATGCCAGATCCGCTGGGGAATTTTGAAGGTGGATTAATGGCAAACTGGGAAATTGATATCTGGAAAAAACTGAGAACAGAAAAGGAATCAGCAGTGGCTCATTATCTTTCAACAGTAGAAGGGAAAAACTTTGTATTGTCTAATCTTATTGAGGAAGTGGCGGATAATTATTATGAATTATTGGCGCTTGACAATCAATTGGATATTATTCAGCAGTATATCAAGCTTCAGCAAAAAGCACTGGAAATTTCCAAGATTCAGAAAGAAGCTGCGGCTGCCACAGAGCTTGCGGTGAAGAAATTTGAAGCAGAACTTGCAAAATCCAAAGCAGCAGAATACACAATCCGTCAGCAAATTACTGAGAAGGAAAATCAGATCAATGCTTTGTTGGGAAGATATCCACAACCGATTATCAGAACGAAGGAAAACTTTATGTCAACCATTCCGCCAACGGTTTATACGGGAATTCCGTCACAATTATTGGCAAACCGTCCTGATATTAAGCAGGCAGAATTAGAATTAAAGTCCTCAAAACTGGATGTTGAAGCAGCAAGAAAAGAATTTTATCCATCATTGGAAATTTCTGCAACCTTAGGATTGGAGGCATTCAAACCATCTTATCTGGTGAAAATGCCGGAATCTATTGCTTATAATTTGGTAGGAGAATTGGCTGGTCCGCTGATCAACAAAAGTGCGATCAAAGCAAACTTCCAGACGGCTGATGCTAAACAAATCCAGGCGTTATATGAATATGATAAAACCATTTTAAATGCTTATCTGGATGTAGCAAATTTGATGTCGAAAATTAAAAATATAGATCAGTATTATCAATTGAAATCCCAGGAAACAAAAGCTTTGGATCAATCTATTGATATTGCCAACCAATTGTTCCGAAACTCCAGAGCAGATTATCTTGAAGTTCTTTTGAATCAGAGAGATGCATTGGATGCTAAAATGGAGCTTATAGAAGCGAAACAAAAACAACTGAGTACTGTTGTGGACATCTATAAAAGCCTTGGTGGTGGCTGGAAGTAAAGAAATATCATAATTCAATCAATAAACAGTTAATGTTTTGAGGGTTGGCTCTTCGGGGTCAGCCCTTTTTTATTACGTCAAGTTCTGTCGTTGTGCTGCGGTAGCTTTGTGAAAGAATAATTACATAATAAAACTCAAGTGAGAATTTGGATTTTAAATCACATTAATATGATCTGTAGTTGTTGAAAAACTTAAATTTGCGGAAATTTTTAAAAACTAATCATTAAAACTCAAAAATACACGGAATGAAGAAATTTTATCTCGGCGCATATACATTATGTGCAGCTATAGGTGTGTCGGCTCAGGAAGTTCTCTGGCAAAAAGATATCAAATCCTCTACTCAGGATTTCTTAAGCCAGGTAACGACAACCATCGATCAGCAATATCTTATTACAGGAAGTTCTATACAGAGTGATAAGCTTCAGGCTACAGACAGTAAGCAGAACAACGGCTACGATTTCCACTTGGTTAAACTGAACCAACAAGGTGAACAGGCATGGGAAAAATACTTCTCAGGACAAAACCACGATTATTTATCATCAACCGTCACAACGCAAGATGGAGGATTCCTTTTGGCTGGAACTTCTTATTCAGGAAAAGGACTGGATAAAAAAGGTGAAGCAAAAGGCGGATCGGATATCTGGCTGATCAGAATCAATGAATTTGGGGATGAATTATGGCAGAAAACCTTGGGAAGCTCTTCCGATGAAGAAGCAAGGGCGGTTATCCAAACTATGGATCAGGGCTTTATTGTTGCTGGTAATGTTCAAAACTCAGCGAAAGGTTATGGTTCTAAAGATGTATTGATCATTAAGCTTGATAAAGACGGTAAAGAAATCTCACAAATTATCCTTGGTGGAAAAGGTCTGGATGAAGTAGAGAAAATGATTCCGACCAGAGATGGCGGAGCTTTACTGGGAATTTATTCAAGAAGTTCTCAGGTTAAAGGCTCAGAAGTTCAGAATCCAGAAAGTCAATTTTCGACAAAAGCTACTGCAACCTCCAACCTAATATCTGCAATGTCAAAACAAACCGACAATTTCGGGGAAGGTGATTACTGGATCGTAAAACTAGACAAAAACGGTAAAGTAGAATGGGAAAAGAACTATGGTGGAAAAGAAGATGATCACCTCAGAACCCTTGCTTTAACTGCCAATGGTTATGTTATTGGCGGTGAATCCAGATCAGATAGATCAGGAAACAAAACAGTAGGAATTGAAGAAGGAACAGACCTTTGGTTGATAGCTTTGAACGAAAGAGGCGATGAACAATGGCAAAAATCTTACAACTTTAAAAACAGAGATGTTCTGATGGGGATGAGTGTGATCCATTCAGCAGATGATAAATCTTCAAAAGGAATTTTATTAGGTGGTTATACTCAAGCCGAGGGAAGAATAGAAACGGATGATGAAACTTTCTGGATGCTGTATCTTGATGGAAACGGCAATGAACAGTGGCGAAAACATGTGAAAGGCGAATCCAGAAAAAGAGAAGAAAGACTTTCAGATTTAAAACTAAACAGAGACGGTTCTATTATCCTTGCCGGAACCAGTGCAGAGGAATTAGGCAAAGAGAACTGGAAAATTGTAAAACTAGGCGATAAACAGGTGAATGACCTGATTGAAAAATACGACATCAAAATCTATCCAAATCCAGTTACAGATTATGCTTATGTAGAAATCGGTTTTGATTTTAAAGAAGCTGAAATTATGTTGTATGATATGAGCGGAAGACAGTTGCAAAATCTGAAAACAAAGAATAGAGTAACTAAGATTAATACCCAGGCTTTGGTTCAGGGAGCTTATCTGATTACTATAAAAACTAATGATAACAAAACAGCGAATGCGAAGCTGATTAAGAAGTAAAATAAAAACATGAAAAGAAAGAGAATAATTATAGGCGCAATATTAATGTATAATATTTTGGGGGCTCAAAATAATACGACTACTGAAGCCCCAATAAATATAAAATCGCCTCAAAGCTATGAGATGGAAAGATATGGAAATATTCCTGTTAATTTAAATGTTGGGAGTGTGGATTTAAATATTCCATTATTTGAAGAAGACTTTTCATCTATTGGTAACTTTAATCTTAACTTGAGTTATAACTCTTCAGGATTTATACCAAATAAAAAATCAAATTATGTAGGGCATGATTGGTTTTTGAATTTTGGAGGTGTTATTTCAAGAGATATTAACGGTATAGCGGATGATTCCATTCCAATTGAAATTACTTCATATGTATCTAGTGGCTTTCTTGTTGGAGCGAGATTAGTTTCTAAGTCAAATGAAGATATCTTTAATGGTAATTACAATTCAAATTTAATGAAAGATCATATAAATGTTTCTGGTCAGTAATTTGAAATACAGCCAGATAGGTTTAATTTTAATTTCTTGGGAACATCGGGTTACTTTTATATTAGAAACGATGGAACCCCTATAGTTGCATCTAACGATTTGAGTCTAAAAGTTGATATATCTAATTTGGCTAATCAACAAATTAATAATGAATGTAATCTTTTAAATTCTGAAATTGTAATTACTGATGGTAAAGGGATGAAATATTATTTTGGCGGTATTTATAATAATCTGGAAGTTTCTTATCAAATGGGAACATCCTTACCATCTCCTGCTGGTCAAAATCCTAACTATTCAATTAGTAGTTGGTATCTAAGAAAAATAGAATATCCTAACAATCATACACTTGAGATTGAATATTTAAAGTATAAGAAAATTGATTCCAATATTGAAGAACTTTATTTTGGAAATTTTTGCAGATCAACACCTCCTGAACATTCAACTAGTGGTTTTGTAGAAGAATTGTTTGATTATAATAAATATGTTAATCAGGAAATTTTACGTTTTAATGAGAACAGTAATAACAGCCTAGGGGGTGTTCGTGCTTGGGGAGACGGAAGTGGTTTTTCGTTCCAATCTCCCTATTTTCAATATACCCTTACAAAAAAAGTTTTTCCTGCAAAAATTATGTTAGATGGAAAAACATTTGTTAATTTCAATTATACAAGATATAACTCACTTAATAATGGTTATCAATCTCTTAAACTTAATAGTGTTGAAATTAAAAATGAAAATACAACAGTAAAAAAAAATGATTTTAATTATTACAGAAACAAAGATAGATTTTTCCTTAATACATTAACTTTTCCAGGTAATAAAAAATACACATTTGATTATTATAGTAAAGATAATTTACCCCATGAAACTACTTATGGAATTGATTTTTGGGGATATTGGAATGGGAATAGTGAGACTAGTAATTATTTAATACCTCCATATAGTTTTAACGTAGATACTGGAGACTATAGTATTACTGGGACTTCCAGAAATCCTAATCCGTATTTAGTAAATACAGGACTACTAAAAAATGTTACTTACCCTACAGGTGGAAATTCTGAGTTTCATTATGAACCCCATAGTTATATGAGAAAAGTAGAAAGAAATTCTGCTTCTGAATTTTTACCATTTTTAAAGAGCGAGTTGGGAACAGTGGGAGGAGCTCGAATAAGTAAAATTGTAGATTCTGATGGTATAAATTCTTATACAAGGAGCTTCAAATATGTTCTGAATTATGAAAATGGAAGTGATGTATCAAGTGGTATAGCGAGTCAGACGTTAAGATATATGACTTATATAGACTATAAAAACCAAGTGGGAGGAAGGACTCGATTTTTAAAAGAAACAGCATCAAATATTTCGGAAAACTCATTAAGTTCTTCTCCAATTAATTATAGCGAAGTTGTTGAATTCAAAAATAATGTAGTTCAGAAAAAATACGTTTTTACAGATTACTCAACAAATCCTAATGTTTTGCATGATCGAATAGGAAGTGTTGTATTTACTGAAGATGTTAAACCTTTTAGTTTGGTTAAAAACTTTCCTGTCAGATATAATTCAAATGATTTTCAAAGAGGAAAATTATTAAAAACACAAATTTTTAAAGACGGTAATATTATCCAGGAAGTAGAGAATAATTATACAAATCTTGGAACGTATTCTATATTACAAAACAGTTATTTTAGTAGAGTTAAGCAACTACTATCATGGGTGCATCATCAAAAAGAATATGTATATCCATATGTATTAGGTTCAACTACTGTTAGGGACTATATAAATGGAAAAGTAATGGTGACAAAAACAGATCACTATTATAAAAATGATTCTAAATTAAATAAAATTAAAGAAAAAACCACATATCCATCAGGTGATTTTTATGAAACTAATTATCAGTATCTTAGGGATGTTTTGCATGCAAGTCCGAATCACCCTGCTGGTATGGTTCCCCCATATGCATTTTTAGTTAACTTTTTTTCTAAAGATCTCTTCAGTGTTCCATTGGTTGTAACTAATTATAAAAATAATAAATTTTTAAATAGAACTCAAACTCTTTATGAATTTACTTATAGTAATGATATGTATAATGTAACTCTTCCTAGAAAAAAATTGTATTATACAGAAGAAAAAAATGTAACATCTATATCTAGTCTTAAATTACCGGATACAAATTATGGTTCTGTAGAAATCACATATGATAAGTATGATGATAAAGGCAATCTTCAACAGTATACTACAAAAGATGGAATTTCAACAGTGATTATTTGGGGATATAATCAAACTAAACCTATTGCTAAAATTGAAAATATTAAGTTTTCAGATATTCAGCCATCATTGATTGATGCTATTGTGAATGCAGCTAATAATGATAACCAACTTGGAACTGTTGATTCCGATCAGGCACTCATGAATGTACTGGATAACTTTAGAAACGATTTATCTTTATCTAAATATCAAATTACAACTTATACGTACGATCCATTTATTGGAGTAAGAAGTATTACCCCACCATCAGGAATCAGGGAATTATATCTTTATGATTCCGCAAACAGGCTTGAGAAAGTAGTGGATGTGGATGGAAAAGTGCTTAAGGAAATGAAGTACAATTATAAAAACTAATCACCGATGAAAAAACTCATAATTCCTATAGGATTTCTGATGTTGGGGACTGTAAAAGCACAGGTATCCAACACAGAAAACTATGTTCAAACAAAAACTTATCTGGATTATAACGGAACCCAGGCTACAAAATCTTCTGAAACTATTCAATATTTTGATGGGCTCGGGAGACCTAAGCAGGTGATTGGTGTAAAAGCCTCTCCACAAGGAAAAGATATTGTCACTCATATCGAATACGACCCGTTTGGAAGACAGGCGAAAGATTTTCTTCCCATTCCTCAATCAGGAACGCAATCAGGCGGAATTTATACCTCACCTCTGGGAAATGCTTCTTCCATCTATGGTGGAGAAAAAATCTATTCCGAAAAAATATTGGAGAACTCTCCTTTGGACAGAATCCAGGAACAAATTCAGGGAGGAAATGACTGGATGGGAAAGCCAGTTAAATTTGACTATGATGCCAATATCCATGAAGATTATGTGAGACAATATAAAACCACCACCACATGGCTTGATGGAAGGACAGAAACTGCGATTGAACTCAATCAATATTTTCTGCCAGCACAATTATATAAAAATACCATAACCGATGAAGACGGCAACAAAACTATTGAGTTTAAAAACGGTCAGGGACAGGTTTTACTCATCAGAAAAGTATTGAGCGCTACCGAAAATGCAGATACCTACTATGTTTATAACGAATACGACCAACTTGCTTTTGTTATTCCTCCTTTAGCATCAGCACCGACTATAGATAATTCCACAAAAGAGAATCTGTATTATCAATATCGTTATGATGGCAGAGGCAGACTTGTAGAAAAAAAACTTCCGGGCAAAGGATGGGAATTTATGGTGTATGACAAAGCCGATAGACTTATCATGACTCAAGACGCTAATATGCGAGAGAAGAATAAATGGCTGATTACTAAATATGAATCATTGGGAAGAGTTGCTTATACCGGAATCATTGGAGGAGGAAGCAGAATAAGTATGCAGTCTCAGGCAGGGAACCTTATCATCGTAGAGGAAAGAAATAGTTCAGGATTTACTAAAAACGGGATACAGATTCAATATAGCAACGGATATTTTTTTGATATTGAAACTGTTTTAAGTATTAATTATTATGACACCTATCCTTATTATGATTTTAATCCCTCTCTTCCAGTGGAACCAATTCTCACAGGTTCTCCATCACCAGAGGGAAGAAATACCAAGGGACTTCCTGTTATGAGTTTTGTCAAAAACATTGAAGATGACAGTTGGACCAAGAATTATACTTATTATGACCTGAAGAGTAGAGTCATTGGAACTCATTCTATTAATCATTTGGGGGGATATACCCGAACAGAATCTAAACTTGATTTTGCAGGAAATTCTCAAACGGTAGTTACAAAGCATAAAAGGCTGAATACAGATACGGAAAAAGTAACTACAGAAACCTTTACGTATGATCATCAGAACAGGCTCTTGGTGCATAAACATCAGGTAGACTCTAATCCTGTAGAAATTCTTGCTCAGAATGATTATAATGAACTCTCACAGCTTACCACTAAAAAAGTAGGTGGAGTTACTTTAGGCTCTTCTCTGCAGCAGATTGATTATAAATATAATATCAGGGGCTGGATGGCGCAGATCAATGATCCTGCAAACTTAGGAAACGATCTGTTTGGGTATAAAATCAATTATAATAAAGTAGAAGGACAGGAGACTCCCAATAATGATTATTTAGATTTAAAAGTAAAGCCTAAATACAACGGCAACATTGCTGAAGTATCCTGGAAAACTCTTACTGAGAATAACGAACCCCTTAAAACCTATGGGTACGCATATGACTCACTCAATAGACTTACTGCTGGATTTTATCAAAAAGCAGGAAATGAGTTCGCTAAAGAATATTTTGAAAGATTAGAATATGACCTGAATGGAAATATTACAAGACTTCAAAGGTCAGCAGGAGTACTGTCAGGTAGCAATACAGCACTCGTTAT
>NZ_FTOL01000025.1 GCF_900156735.1 Chryseobacterium ureilyticum | reverse complement strand
GAGACTTTTTTTTGCTCTATAGCCAGAGCACTATATCCAAAACTATTCTTAAATACACAATTACCCAACAAAAACTCCCCCATACTCATTATTTTTTGGTTAAATCCCATTCTTATTAAATAAAGAAAACAAAATCTGATGCCCTTCATATCATTTTGATTCTTATTCTATATAAATCCGAATTACATTGCTTTTTTATAATCAATAAAGCTTCTTTCGACTAGGCTCTGGATTATTGTCCATTTCTTTGAAATCTGGGTGACCCGCAAGAAGTGAATCACTGTAAATATATTCTGTATAGATATTGTCTAAAACTCATCCTTATTGAATAAAGAGACAATTGCCTTGATACCTTTATATAACCCTTGCTAGAATTGTCAGACTGTAAATGTGTATAGCGAGAAATTAGAATTAGATTGAAAACGAATATCAATATAATATGACTCTACTCCCATTTTAGATAATGATCATCATAATCAGCTTATTCAACCTGGATTCCTACAGTCATATTTTTTGAATTGAAAATTTTCTCACGTCAAAATCCTAAATTCAATATCATTGATAAATAGTTTAGTGAAATTTATCGTTATTATTCTATTCATATTTTCAACAATGTTTATTCTAACATTGCTTATGAGATCCTTTATTAATGATTTATTACCCATTTGTCATTTAGTTAAGCATAGGCAAGTGATTTAAAAGTTAGAACTACTTTTTCCTCTGAACCAAAATTCTTGTTGCAACTACTAATAGCAACAACAATAATAAAAAGCTACTACTACTACTACTACTACTACTACTAATACTACTTTAAAATAATCTTGCATTTAAAAACCTATAATTTTATTTATAGGATATATTTTTCGTTTGTAATACTCCAATGTCTTCAAATTCTATTATTTCCACTTCTGTTTTTGGATTCAGTTTCTATTTGATTGGCAGAAAAGCTATCAGTCTCCTATAAAGGACTATTATATTAATAGTATGATGCTATTTCAAGAATGAGAATTGGATTTTTCCAAATAAGGCTACTGCTTTTCATGAAATCTTCCCAGCTCTTTAAATGATAAAATAGGATTCATAAGTGTCTTTATCAGATATATTTTAATCATTTATATTATTAACAATCATTGTGGATAACTATATTAATCTCATAATGTATTATTAATGTGTGTTTTATAGTAATAGTTTTCCACTTTTTTTATTTTTATTATAATTGTATTTGTTTTGCTTTGTATAAAGTTGTTATCTTTGCCCCACTGAAAACGAGAGTATATCAGTAGCGCAGAAGAGCTTTTAGCTAAGCAGAGACGATATTACTTCAAGAAGAGAGGAACGAAAAAAAGCTTTGCATTTTTTATCAAATAAAATTTGCGAGTTAAAATAAAGTTAGTATCTTTGCAGTCCCAATTGA
>NZ_FTOL01000007.1 GCF_900156735.1 Chryseobacterium ureilyticum | reverse complement strand
TCAATTGGGACTGCAAAGATACTAACTTTATTTTAACTCGCAAATTTTATTTGATAAAAAATGCAAAGCTTTTTTTCGTTCTTATCTTCTTGAAGCAATATCGTCTCTGCCTATCTAAAAGCTCTTCTGCGCTACTGATATACTCTCGTTTTCAGTGGGGCAAAGATAACAACTTTATTCAAAGCAAAACAAACTTATTTAACATAAATTTCATCTTAAATTAATATTCAACCCTAAGCAACTGGTTTAAAGGGAGAAAAAGTTTAAACATTTGTTTGAGGGAGAGCTGTGGGGGGAATTAAAGAATATGAGAATGGAAGGTAGCAACGTTTTATATATAATATAGACGTGATGGTGTTTAAATAAGTGATGAAGGATACTATTATATAGTAAAGGTTGCCTAATTTAGACAACCTTTATATAATTATTTTGAAAAAATTGGTATTTAATATAACTTATACCACTTTAATTACTTTTAAATCTTCTATCGAATTTTTTTTGAAGTAATAAGCTACAAAACTATTTAATTTCTTTATAAATAGTTTTCAAAAATTCTGCGAATGACTTCTCCAATCCTACAACATCTCCTGATTTAAGGTTTAACCCTCCTACCCCTGATGTATCTGCTTTAATTTTTACAGAAGAAATCTGGAAGTACAGATTATCATTATTGGTTTTAGGTTGAACTTTCACCGTTGATCCTAAAAGTTTCTTGGTTGAGATTGTATATACTTCTCCAGGAATAATTTTCAATTTCAAAAATGATCGGGGTGATAAGGTATAATCTTTCTGATTGATATTTATTTTCTGATTCTTTTCTGAGGAAGCAAATATATACATCGAGCCATCCTGAACGGTTATTTTTTCTTTTGGAGTATAGTATAATCCAATCTTATAATTTGCAGCGTTAAATTCCTGAGGTGAACCGTCAACATTTTCAAATGGCTTTATGGTAAAAGTATTGGCTCCGATTTCTTTTGCCTTTTTATATACTGATGAAAATACGGTTGCATCATCTTTTGAAAAACCCTGAACTTCTATTTCCCCCAAATAAATGGCATCTGTATTTCCATCTTCTTTTTTATATAGAAATTTGTCTGAATTATCATTGGTTTTTTCCACCTTGGTCAGATAAACATTCTGTGCATTCCAAAGCTGCACACACAATACGGAAAAGATGATTACTATATTTTTCATACTATTATTATTGTTGTGAAAGAATCTCAACACATTCTTCCAGGCTATTTTCCCAGTGTTTTGGTTCTATTTTATATGTCTCTTCTATTTTATCCAGAGACATTGTACTTCTCACTGGTCTTTTTGCAGGAGTTGGATACTGCTCGGTAGTCAATGGATTTAATTTTATTGATGATTTTGAAAATTCAGCAATTTTTTTGGCAAATTCAAACCAAGTCGTCTCCGGGTAATTTGAGAAGTGAAAAATTCCGAACACTTTTCTGGGAGATTCAATGATATCCATAATTGCCTCTGCAAGATCATTAGCATTTGTAGGCTGACCAAACTGATCTGCGACAATCCCCAATTCTTCTTTTTGAGTAAAGAGATTCAACATTGTTTTAACAAAATTCTTATTGAACTCTGAGTAAAGCCATGAAGTTCTCAGAATAATGGTTTTCGGATTAATTTCCAATGCAAGCTCTTCCCCTTTTCTTTTTGATTCACCATACACCCCAATAGGATCTGTAAAATCATCTTCAGAATATGGAAGATTTGTATTACCATCAAATACATAATCTGTAGATACGTGAATAAGAACAGATTTGTACTCAACACAAGCCTGAGCCAGATAAGCAACCCCATCTGCATTTACAGCAAAGGCTTTATCTTTTTCTTTTTCCGCAAGATCTACCGCTGTGTATGCAGAAGCATTGATACAATAATCTGGTTTATTATCATAAAAAAAATTATTAACCTGATCTTCTTTTGTTATATCCAGAATTGTGGAATCTGTAAATAAAAACTCATATTGATTTTCAAAATCGGAAGCTATTTTTCTGATACAGTTTCCTAGCTGACCATTACTACCGATTACTACTATTTTTTTCATAAATATTAATTTAAAATTTCAAAAACTCAACAAGAAAACTTATTAAGAGTTTTTTGCATTTTGTATTCTCAAAAATTTAACTCTTGGCTGAAAGTCTTTTTGTTCCAAATCTACATAGAACTTGTGGAATGTTTCTTTAATATCTTCAGGATGAACTTCAGATTTTCTTGTTTTAATATTGAAGTAAATCACTGTTACCCAAAGTACGGCATGAATTGTCTTTTCATCCAAACTTTTCATTAGAATTTCAACTTTGGCAGTCCTGTCTTGTATGTCAATAGTTTTACTACTGATTACAACCTGAGTATTGTATCTTACTTCTTTTAAATAAGCAATTTCATTTTGAATTGCAATCCATGTACAACCTGTCTGTTTAGTATATTCTTCATAAGTGAATCCGTAAAATGTTTCTACATGATCTTCTCTGGCATTGAACATATAATCAAGATATTTTACATTATTCAGATGTCCTATTGGATCACAATCACTAAACCTAACCTTTACTACGGTTGAAACTTCTTTTTCCATTCCGCAAAAATAAAAAAACCACCTCTAATAGAGGCGGTTGGTTTTATAAATCTTTGTTAATTTGCTGAAATTATTGAATTCCTAATTCTTTCTTAACAGCTGCAGTAGCATCTGCTCCAGCTTTGTAAAGGAATGCTGGTGAATTTGCATCCATGACATATTCGTAGCCGTTAGCTTTTGATACTTTTTCTACTGCGTCATTTAATTTCTTTTCGATTGGTCCGAAAGCTACTTCCTGCTTAGCTTGTAGATCTTTTTGAGCTTTATCTTGCATTTGAGCTATCTCTTCCTGAATTTTTTGTAATTCAGCTTCTCTAGCTTTGTTCTCATCAGCTGTTTTCTTAGGAGCCTCTTCACTATATTGCTTTAATTTAGCTTGTCCAGCATCTGCTTTTTTCTTGATTTCAGCTTGCTTTGCATCTAAGAATGTTTTAAGATCAGCATCTGCTTTTTTCTTTTCAGGCATTGCGTTAAGAACTCCCAATACATCTAAAGTAGCAATTTTTTGAGCCTTTGCCATACCTACAGACACAACCATCATCACTGCTGCAAATAATACACTTAATTTTTTCATAATTGGTAAATAAATAATTTAATTTGTTTTTAGATTTTAAATTTAAGCAAAAGTTAATTTAAAATATTACTTTTTGCTTTTACTAGCTTTTTCTTTTTTATCTGTTCCTTTCAATAAAATAGCTAATACTTTTTCTGTGTAATCATATTTTCCCTGAAGAAAAATAACACTAATGTTATTGCTTTTATCAAGAACTATGCCCAATCCATTTTTTTCGGACATTGTTTTGATGGCTCCCCAGATCTGATCCTGGAACGGAAGAACAAGATTTGTTCTCAGTTTTGTAATCTCACCGTTGGCTCCAAAACGTAAACTGGTAGTTGTTTTGATATTTTTATCAAGATCTACTACTTCCTTCTCTCTAAGTTTCAGCTGATCACCTATCAATAACACTTTTTCACTTTCAAATGCAGCTTTTTTTCTTTCATACTCTGACTGCAGATTTTGAAGTTCTGACTGCCAGGTATCGATCTGAGAATTTAATCTCGCTTCTGCTTCTTTATACTGAGGTAATTTATTTAAAATTTCATTAGTATCTACTACTCCAATTTTCTGAGCATTTCCAAACCCAAAAATTAAAAGCAATACAAAAGTGATGGTTATTTTAAAGTTCTTCATAGCTATAATTATAATGATTGGTTCATCAAGAAGTGGTTTTGCCATCCTGATGGTGTTCCGGACATTGTCTTATCGAATCCGTATGCGAAGTCGAATCCGATCAATCCGAATGCTCCCATGTAAACTCTAACTCCAACCCCAACTGATCTTTTTAGCTGGAATGGGTTATAATTACTCCAAGAGTTCCAAACGTTACCACCTTCAGCAAATGTTAATGCATAAATTTTAGCTGTTTGGTTCAGGGAAATCGGGTATCTTAATTCTAAAGTAAATCTGTTATAGATTGTACCCCCTCCTTTTTGAGTAATATCGGCAGCTTCCCCACCATATGTACTTGCATTATCGTAACCTCTTAACGGAATCAATTCTCGACCATCATATCTACCTCCAAATAATCCTGTACCTCCTACATAGAATCTTTCAAATGGCGGTGCACCAAGATTTTTGTTGTATCCATCCATGAATCCCATTTCAGCAGAAGATCTTAATACCAGTTTTCCGATGATTTCGTTATATACATCAGCTTTGAACTTGATCTTATAGAATTCCATCCATTTGTATTTCTCAACAGGTTGCATTGAAGAGTAATCTTTGTTACTAAACAATGAATATGGAGGTGTTAACTTAGCAGAAAGTTCAATATTTGAACCCATTGTAGGGAATATTGGGTCAATCCCTGCGGAGTTTCTACTCAAACCTAGGTTGATACTGAAGTTATTGGCACTTCCATAGTATTCTGTAGCATCACCAAACTGGAATGGATAGTTATTGAAGTCATACTTCTGGAACTGTAATCCTGTATATAGAGAGAAATAGTCATCTGGCCAGTTCAATAGTCTGTTTAGACCTGCTGAAGCAGAGAAGATGTTCAATTTCTGTGATCCTCCATACATATCACTATATTTTACTCTGGAGTTGTTCAAACTTACTGAAAGGGCTGTTGCTTTTGTACCAAATAACCATGGTTCAGTAAATGATACTCCATAGTTTTGGAAGTATTGTCCTGCCTGTACCTGAATAGAGAAAGTCTGCCCATCTCCTTGTGGTACTGGTTTGAAGTCTTTAAATTTAAGGAAGTTTCTTAGCGAGAAGTTGTTAAACGTCAAACCTAGTGTTCCGATGAAGCTATTTCCACCATAACCAGCCTGAAGCTGAACCTGAGAAGATCCTTTCTCAACTAATTTCCAATTGATATCAACCGTGTTATCTGATTGGTTAGGCTGAATATCCTGTCCAATCTGTTGTGGATCAAAGAATGTCATCCCTGCCAAATCAAAATAAGTTCTCTTGATTTCGGTTTTTTTGAATAATTCTCCCGGTTTTGTTCTCAATGCTCTAAGAATTACATGGTCATGAGTTGTTGTATTCCCTTGCCATGTTACTTTGTTCCAGGTTGCCTGCTCACCTTCATTGATTCTGATCTCAAGGTTTACAGCATCTCCTGACACTGATTTTTCAACTGGTGTTACATTTGAGAAAAGGTAACCGTTATTCATATATACGGACTTGATATCGGAATCATCTTCCTTACCTCCGTCTTCTCCTACTTTCTTATTGAATCCTACTGCATCGTATATATCTCCCTTCTTATATCCTAGTAATCTCTGTAAGTAATCAGTAGGATATACTGTGTTACCGGTAAATGTAATATCTCCGATATAGTATTTTTTACCTTCGTTAAGCTTTACGTTGATCTCGTAGTTTTTGTTTTTATTTCTCCATACAGAGTCTGAAACGATTTTTGCGTCTCTATACCCTAAAGAGTTATAATAATTGATCAAATTCTGCTTATCTTCCTGATATTTATCTTCAATGAACTTGGAAGATTTCAAGATACCACCGATACCAAAACGTTTTTGTTTTGTTTCTTTGAAGGCTTTATTTCTAAGCTTTCTATCGGTAACACTTTCGTTTCCTTCAAATTCGATATGATCGATTTTAACTTTTTTGCCTTTTTCTACATTGATGGTCCAATCAACCAAAGCAGGATCACCGGCATTTACTTTATCCTCGATAGTAATTTTAGCATCAGCAAAACCTTTCTTAATATAATCTTTCGGAATATTAGTTTTAAGGCTTGAAACTAAGTTTTGAGTAATCTTAGTTCCCGGCTTCAGATTATTGTCTTTGGCTAATTTTTCACTTTTGGATTTACCAATACCTTTTCCCTTGAATTTCACTTCTCCAAGTTCTTTCAGGTCCTGAAGATAGAATTTAAGAACAACAGTTTGTCCTTCAATACTTTCCACGTACACTTCCACTTCAGAAAAAGATTGGGTATCCCAAAGTTTTTTTACAGCATTGCTGATTTTCTGTCCTGGGATGTCTACAACTTCTCCTTTAGCTAAGCCTGTAAATCTTAAGATCTGAGCTGGTGTATATTTTTTTACCCCATCTACAACGATGTCTTTAAGTGTGTAAGTGCCTACCTCATTTTCTGCGTGTACAGCACTATTTACTTTTGTGCTGTCCTGTGGAGTTACTTGTCCATAAAAATGTGCAGAAGCAGCAAACATAATGATGGGTAATAGTCTAAACTTCATTTTATCGAGTCTTTCTTTTCTTTTAAATTTATTGGCCTTGTATCTGCTCTCCGGTTAATCCGTATCTTCTTTCCTTGTTTTGATAATCTACAATACATTGGAAGAAAATATCTTTAGTGAAATCCGGCCATAGAACATTTAGAAACTGTAATTCAGCGTAAGCAATCTGCCAAAGCAGGAAGTTGCTTATTCTTATCTCGCCGCTGGTTCTTATCAGTAAATCTACAGGAGGAAAATCTTTGGTATAAAGATAGTTTTCGAATAGTTTTTCATCAATATTCTCTACTTCTACCTTTCCTTCTTTTACGTCAGAACTAATATTTTTTACAGCTTCCAGTATTTCGTTTTGTGAACCGTAGCTTATAGCCAATACCAGGTTTCCTTTTGTGTTTTCTTTTGTAAGGTCTACCACACGCTGTAACTGCTCTTTTACTAAAGTAGGCAGTTTGTTTAGGTTTCCTATGACATGCATTCTCAATCCTTTGCTAAAGATCTCTTCCGCTTCCAGCAGTAAGGTTTCCACCAGCAGGTTCATGAGGGTGTTTACTTCTTCAGTCGGACGGCTCCAGTTTTCTGAAGAAAATGTATACAGTGTTAGGTACGGGATATCAATCTCATTACATGCATTAATAGCATTTCTTACAGCATTAATGGCATTCTTGTGACCGAAGGATCTTTCTTCGCCACGAGATTTGGCCCATCTTCCATTGCCATCCATAATGATGGCTACGTGTTTTGGTAAATTCTCAGAATTTATTTTATTTTTAATCAACGACATATTAATCACAATAACATGGAGGTCTTCCAAACGAGAATGTCAATCCAAGACTAAATGTATTCATCCAGTCTTTAGATTTTACATCTCCAATATTTCTCTTTTTAATAAATTCTTCTTCTCTTTCTTTAGCAACAGCATAATAATTTCCGGACTGTAATAATGAACCTCCTGTAGCAGGATCTAAAATATCTGCATTAAAGGATGTCTTTACATCACTGGAAAGAATCTGACTATGATCAAGCTGATCTGTCAATGTATATCTAAAGGTTGCTTCTGCAAATATAGCCCAAGTATGGTTAAACTTATACTTTAAACCTACACCAAAAGGAATATGCATGGTAACTTTTTTTCCTAATGAGTATTCAGTGGTAGTTTTGAAGTCCATTTCATTGATTGGAGCTAATGCCACACCGTCTGCATCTCTTCTAAAATCATTCGTAAGTGTAGCTTTAGGAGCATCAAACATCAATGCACCTAATCCCCCAAAAATATATGGGCTTACCATACTTACCTGTTCATTATTTACAGGGAAAAAGTTATATTCAAACATTAAACTCGCCTCATACACATTATTTTTACCGTATGAGTTTCTATTTCTTCTATATTCTTCTTTTGCAGCTTTATCGCTAAACTGAATCTGATTATATCCTAAATCTAATCTAACAGTCTGATGGGGATTAAAATTAAATCTGTATAAAATTCCACCATAAAACGGGATACCCCAATCCGACATTCTATTTAAATCCAACGGCTTTTGTAAAATATAATTTGTCCTCCCTACATCACCCACTAGGTTACTCATACCTAGACGAACCCCCAATTCGTTTCTTTGTGCTTTAACACTTACCACTCCAAGGAAGGCAAGGAAGCTAAACAATAATTTTTTATTCATAAAAGAATATGGATTTATGGTTATTTTAAAATTTAATTTTTGCAAATATAAAACATTTTTATATTAATGATAATCTTAATGTTTAGTTAAAAATAAACAAAAAAACATAATTTGTTATAAAGTAAACGGCAAAGTGGCAAAAATATTCTTTTTTTCATAGAATGAAAATAAATAAAGTATGAAAAAACCCCCATTGAATGAGGGTTTAAGGCTCTATTTTTTATTAAACATTCGCTGCATTCTGTTTCGTACCCTGATTAACAGAGGTTCTTTATAATTTTTATCCTCATCAAAATAGCCATAACCATATCCGTAACCATACCCGTAGCCATATCCCTGCTTCGTATTATAATCATTATATATAAGTCCTAAATGATCAATTTCATTATTATGATATTTTTCGGTAATCATTTTCAGCATATACTTTTCTGTGTATTCATGACGAACTACATAGATATTTGTATCTGAATATTTCATTAGTTCATAAGAGTCTGCTACAAGACCTACAGGTGGAGAATCTATGATAATGAAATCATATATTTCTTTTAATTCTTCTAAGAATTTAATATTTCTCTTGCTCATTAGAAGCTCAGAAGGGTTCGGCGGGATAGGTCCTGAAGTTGCAACATCAAGATTCGGGATCTTCGTTTTGTTGATAATCTGATCAATATCCACTTCTCCTGTAAGGTAGTTTGATATACCATATTTATTATCGATTTTAAAATCTCCAAAAATCTTTGGTTTTCTAAGGTCCATTCCTAAAAGGATTGTTTTTTTATCACTTAATCCTAATACAGAAGCCAGGTTGATAGAAATATAGGTTTTTCCTTCTCCTCCAATGGAAGAAGTGACCAATATGATCTTACCTTTTTCATCATTATTATCCATTAAGAATCTTACGCTCGCTCTTATTCCTCTAAATGCTTCGGAAACGGATGACTTTGGCTGTTCCAATACGGTAAGCATATTTTCATTGGTATTGTTACCAATTACTCCAAGAAGTGGAATTTTTGTTGCGCCTAGTAATTCTTTAATATTTCGGATCTTATTATCCAATAGTGATCCTATCAGAATAAAAACCACTGGAAGTAATAGCATGAACAGTATAATTCCTGTCTTTGCCATTTTAATATTCGGGCTAATCGGACCTTGACCTAGGTTTTTAGCAGGGTCAATTACTGTAATATCAGATTGGTTTGTCGCTACTTTTATCTGTGTTTCATTCTGCCTTCCTAAAAGGCTGTTGTAAGTAGCTTCAATCATATTATAACCTCTTTCTGCATCCAGATACCTTCTTTCTTTTTCAGGATATGAAGAAAGATCTGAATTCGCTTCAGCTACTTGCTTATCAAGGTTATTGATTTCATCATAATATTTTGTATAATAATTTTTTAAACTACCAAATGATCCTGTTTTTGCTTCACTGATTAATCTGTTTATTTCCTTCATTGGTTCTGAAGTCGGTTTATAGATTAATGCCATTTCTGCTTTCTTGGTATACAATGCTTTAAGTTCACTAACGGTAGCTGAGAACATACCATCTTCAAAGCCAGCAGCATTGGTAGCGATCATTTTATCAAAATTCTGAGACTGAAGTGTATTTTTGATGTTATTCAGAGAACTGATTTTACTTACTATATCCGCTTTCTTCGCTTCAAGATCTTTTATTTTTTCTAAAGACTTTTCATCTCTATCCTTAATATTATAAAGTTTTTCTGATGTTTTCAGATAATTAAGCACATTCGCACTTGAGTCTAATTTTGCACGAATTTTTTCCAGATTTCCTTTAAGGTAAACCTCTGTATTTTTATCTACGGTATTTCTATCAGCTAGTCTTTTCTTCTGTAGTTCTTCTACTGATGTATTCAGGAAGTTTACAGTACTGTTCAGATTATACCCTTTTTTGGTAATAATCATAATCGTACTGATTTCTTTGTCAAAGTCAACATTAATGGTAGAAACAATATCATTAACACTTTGATTGATTGCCGCTAGATTTACAATAATGTTATCCAGTTTAATCTTTGGAGTAGCAGGATTCTGAACGAGTTTGAATCTAAGATTGGGAGAGTTATACCATTCGTTTACTCTTATAATCTTATTAGTAGGTCTTGCATAGGCATTAATATTCTGAAAACCCTCTGACTCATAGCTATATAAACTTGTAGACTGTCCTTCTTCCGGCAGATTTACTTCATAAGTTCCGTTCCCTTTTGGTAATAAAGTGATCGGGTAATTGATCTGTTGAAGATGTTTTTTATCTATTTCTAAAAAAACCGGCGAGTCTGTTTTATCCAAATAGGTAGATTTTATCAATCCTTTAGTGGAATAATTAACGAAAAGGTCCAAGTTTTTCACCAAGAACTCATTATGAGATCTTGAGAAAAGCATCTTCTTTAAATATACTCCGTCCTGATTTCCTCCCTGTCCCCAAATGAAGTTAATGGATTGATTTGGAGTAAAGTAACTGGATGTATTATTGGAAATACTCAAAGAAAGGTTGGAAGCATATACGTTCTGTGCGTAATACTTACTGTATACCCAAGATAGGGCATAACCAATAAGAAACATAAAAACGAACCAATACCAGTTTTTAAATATTTTTCTTAAAAAATGTTCAACATCAAAAATTGCAAAATTCCCATACTTTTCCTTCGGGGGTTCTGCCTTTCCTACTTGTGTATCTTTTCCTGGAATCATAGGGATTAAAGTCTTTGTAGGATTGTGTATAAAGTTAATGCCGTTGTAATGGCCGTCACTCCAGTAAGTAATGTCTGGATAGGATCTTTTCCGAATCCATTCAAGCTTTTTCTTCTGGTATTAAGATAGATTTCGTCTCCATTTTGTACATAGTAAAAAGGAGAGTTCATCAAATCTTCACGGGTAAGATCTATTTTAGCAATTTTGATTCCTTCCGGCAGTTTTCTGTGAATCACAATTTCTTTTTTATCAATAGTCCTGTTCAAACCACCATTGATTGCTAAAGCTTCTGTGATGGTAAGGGTATTTTTATGAACTACTTTCTCACCTGAAAGACCTGTACTTTCAACGTCACCAAGGATATAATAAGTGATTCCGTCTGTATTTAATCTTACTTCTGATTTTCCTTCCTGGAAGTTTTCGTTTACTTTAAGCTGTATTTCTTTTGTAATATCATCCAACGTTCTTCCTTCTGCTTTTACATAGCCTACTCCGAAAACATTGATATCTCCATTACCATCAACTTTTAATCCGTTAAAATAAAAATTAATGTTACCTCCAAAGCTTGAACCTCCTGTACTACCAGCTCTTCCTCCTGCCATTGCAGAGTTCATAGAAGACCCTCCTACCCCGCCTGAGGTATTGTAGCTGGAATAAAATTGTGCAGCATCTCCTTTGGGAGTAGTAACAATATTAAGGTTTAGAATATCATTTTTTGTAATTCTGTAGATAGGAATATTGTAGGGAACAAGACCTTCTTCGTTGATCACAAGACTCTCACTTGGCTGTAAATATCTTACATCCTTTGTCGTGATGCACGATATAACCAAAAAGGGTACTATTAAAAATAAATACTTAAAGTTCTTCATCATATTTGAATATTGTTTACAAAAGTAATATTTAATTGTTAATTTTTGTTATTTCTTAATTTATATATCAAATCCGGTAAATAAGCGCCTAAAAAACCTAATGCGAGAATGATTAACAATAATATATTAACATTGGTGTGCCTCAGATAATAAGCAATTCCTACGATCATTAAATAATAAAGGATGATATAAAAAGTGGATCTTCTGTGAGTAAGATCAAGCTTAAGCAATTTGTGGTGTATATGATTTTTATCTGCGTCAAATGGTGACTTTTTGTTGTAAAGTCTTACAAAAATCACGTTTAATGTATCTACAATGGGCAAAATAAGAATTGCCACAGCTACTACCGGCGCAGACTGCAGATGATATCTTGGAACATCAATAAGTTTTTTATCAATGAAAATATCAATGAAACAAATAGAAGTAAAGGCTAGTAAGAACCCCAGCAACATAGAGCCTGTATCTCCCATAAAAACCTTATTAGTCCTGTAATGTGAGAGATTATAATATAAAAAGGCAAGAACCGTTCCTATAATAACTACAGACAATACCACCAGAGGATAATTGTATTCCCCCAATCGGTAATAACTGATGCCGAACAACGCACTACAAATTACTGAGTAACCACCTGCCAAACCATCAATCCCATCAATAAGATTAAAGGCGTTGATAAGAATAATAAAGGTAATGATACTAAATAATACACTTACAATATAGCTGAGTTCATACAATCCAAATATTCCAAACAGGCTTCTGATTCTTATATCTGAGCCTATAACGACTAGTGAAGACACAATAATCTGAGCGACCAGTTTTTTATACGCCCGCATTACTACAATATCATCCATTACTCCCACATAAAGAAGAATGATTAATGAGGCAAACAGAAATTTATAGAGGTCAAATAGCTCGTACGCAAAAATGGATGCACAGATCCCAATGGAATAAAAAATTGCAATTCCTCCAAGATTAGGAATTTTTCTAAGGTGTGAACTTCTTATACCAGGTTCATCCATCAGATTCTTCCTTCTGGAAATCTTTACAATGGTAGGTATGGAAAAAAATGTAATTAAAAAGGAGAATACGAAACCTAGTCCTATTTTTACATAGAAAATAGGTATCCCCGATCCGCTTAAGAACAATTCAAAATTTTTCATTCTTTTTCTTATCCCGTACTCATGTTACTCCCATTCAAGCGGATGATGCTTAATAGATAATACATCATCTCTTCTAATGTTCGAAACAATAGTACTCTCATTTGTGTTTATATTAATTTTCTTATCAACTTTTTCTGTCCTGCAAAAAACAACAGATAAAAAATCTTTTTCTTCACTGGCAAAGATAAAAGATAATTCTTACCAAAACGACTATAGTTCAATATATCTTGAATTTTTATTTCTCTTTCTTTGATGAAAACAGACAGTTTATCAGCCATGCTATAGAACGTTTCTTCATTTTTCACAAATGCGAGATAAGCAAGAAAGGAATATACTCCTTCAAAAATCTGAAAGTTTTTTAATTCCTTTATTTTATGAGAATATATTGATTCTTTAAATACATATTCTACATCCTGCACTGCCTTCAGAATATCAATCCCTTTTTCCGTATGAGTTTTTGTAATGGAATCTGTACGTTCCAGATACTGATAATGAAAGTTTTGAGTCTGTACGACGACATCACATTCTAATAAAAGCTGTGGTATTAACTGAATATCTTCAAAGTGAGCCCCTTTTTTAAATCTTTTTTGATTAAAAAGTTCTTTTTTAAACAATTTATTGCACGCAAAATAGCTAAGATCTGAAAAAACCGAGAAATTATTCTCAAGCTCTATTTTCTCCGGCATGTTGGGAAGCTGGGTTAGTTTTTGTGTTATCTGCCCGTTTTGATCAACTTTCTGGATATTACAAATAGCAATTTTAGCCTGATGTTTTTCTGCCAGAAAAAGCATTTCTTCGAACATATTCTCTGTGACATAATCATCACTGTCTACAAAACCAATATAATCTCCCGTAGCTCTGTCTATACCATAATTCCGGGCATCGCTTAGTCCACCGTTTTCCTTTGTAAAAGGCTTTATTTTTTCAGGATATTTTCGGGCATAGTTATTAATAACTTCCCCGGAACGGTCTTTACTTCCATCATTCACTACAAGTATTTCGATGTTCTGATAGTTTTGATTCAATAAAGAATCAAGGCATTTTGCCAAATAATTTTCGACATTATAAACAGGAACAATGATGGAAACTTTTGAGGGAACGTTTGTCATACATTAAAATTTCGTCAGTCTTGCATTCAACCAGCCTTTTTTAGCATCATCAAAATCTTTTCTTGAACATGGAATACAGTTTTCTATATCTTCATCTTCACCAAAATACCACAAATTACTGAATGTATCACGTTTAAAAGCAAATTGCCTGTCATCTATTAAAACATAAAACAGTTCATATTGTCTTTCTTTCGGGTGTGATCTCTGAATATTGATTCCTTCGATCAGATACCACAGCATTTGCGCTAAAAGCTGATGATTAAGTTGATTTTCTGAATAAATATTATAATTGAAGATTCCTACAGATTTAAGATTTTCGCTCAATCCTATTTCTTTCATATAAGCACATACTTCTCTCCTGTTTAACCCGTTTACCTGAGGGTTCATTGAAAAAGGCTCACTGAAACTTTCTATGGCATCACAATTTACCGTTACCAGATCTGCTTTTCTGAAAAAAGGCTCTGTTTTTTCTGTAGAATTCATCATTTCGGCTAGGCGAATGATATCAAACTCCACTTCTTTGATGAGTCTTACGGAATCCATTTCATTCAAATGCTTTTGATAGCCTAAATGGTGATAGTTTTTAATGGAAAAGTTCTTGGAACCTAAAATTTTTCCCAGGAAAGTATGTTCATTAATGTCTTCACCTTGTTTAAGGGAAATAATATTACTGATTTGGGTATAATTGAGACTTTTTTTATGGAAATTCAAAGTAGAAAATAGCGAAAAAGCGAAATCATTAGATCCCCCGATAATAACCGGAAGAGCTCTTTTATAATGACATGCCGATAAAACTTCCTGTAGAATGTAATGAGTATCCTGCACAGATTTTCCTGAAACCAGATCACCCAGATCTACCACCGGGATTTCAAAATCCAGCTGTGAAAGTCTGTAAAATTCTTTTCGGACTGCTGTAAAGTCTTGTACTTCTGCATCCCCGCCAACTCCTCTATAATCTGACACAAACAAAAGAACAATGCTGTCTTCTTTTATATTCTTTGTGATCCGACTTCCAATCTGCCAGCTTTCTGTTTTGAAATTTCTTGGTGAAATGATAAAGTCCTCAAAATCCATATTTAAATTAAAATTGTAATAATTTATTAATTGCTTGATGTAACAAACATACAAAAAAACACCGCAACTGACTATGTTGTGGTGCCTTTTATTCATAAAAAAACCGTTTACACTTTGTAAACGGTTTGATATATTTTATACAATAATGTAATATTATTTCTTTTTTGCAGTAGGTTTCTTTGCTGTTGTAGTTTTCTTAGCGGCAGTTGTCTTTTTTGCTGCTGGTTTTTTCTTTTCTGCAAAAGCGTTTTTATCCTGATCAGTGATCCATTTTTTAACCTCGTCAAGAGAAATCTCTTTCAGTTCTTCTCCATCATATTTGGTATCATCACTTTTCTTTGGAATTTTGAACATTGCTTTTCCGAATTTGATGAAAGGTCCCCATCTTCCGTTTTCAATGGAAATTTTTTCTTTTTCCCACTGCTGGATGTATCTGTTGGCTTCTTTTTCAAGTTTAGCATCAATCAGTTCATTGATGTCACTTTGCGAAAGGTTGTCAAAGTTGTATTTCTTCGGAACATTCACAAAGATGTCTTTATACTTGATAAACGGACCGAATCTTCCGGTACCTTTCGTTACAGGCTCTCCTTTGTAAGTTGCAATCGGGGCATCTGCTTTTTTCTTTTCGCTGATGATTTCTTCAGCACGGTTCTGATTTACAGAAAGCGGATCTTCACCTTTCGGAATACTGATGTATGTTTCTCCCCATTTTACATAAGGACCAAATCTACCAACACCTACAGAAACAGGCTGTCCATCAACCTCACCTAAGTCAAAAGGTAATCTGAATAATTCCAGCGCTTCTTCAAAAGTAATAGTTGCAATATTCTGTCCTGCCATTAATGATGCAAAGATTGGTTTTTCTTCATCATCAGTTTCCCCAATCTGGATCATTGCTCCAAATCTACCGATTCTTGCATGTACATTTTTACCTGTTTTCGGATCTACTCCTAAAAGTCTGTCACCTGTAGCACGGTCTGCATTTTCTTCTACATCTTCAATTCTTGGGTGGAATTTTGAATAGAAATCGGTCATCATTTCTTTCCATTTCTGATCACCGTTTGCAATTTCATCAAATCCTTCTTCTACTCTTGCAGTGAAGCCATAGTCAAGAATTTCTTTGAAATTATCTGTTAAGAAGTCGTTTACAACTTCTCCAATATCTGTAGGAATAAATTTATTTTTATCACCTCCGAATTTTTCATCAAGGACAACTTTTTTGATCTTATCTTTTACCAAAGACATTTTGATCACTTCACGGATTTGTGGTTCAATCTCGCGTTTATCTACATACTCTCTATTCTGAATAGTCTGAATGGTAGGAGCGTAAGTAGATGGTCTCCCAATCCCTAGCTCTTCCAATTTTCTTACCAATCCGGCTTCAGTATATCTTGCACTTGGTCTCGTGAATTTTTCTGTTGCGGTAATTGTTTTATAGCTTAGAATTTCTCCTACAGTTACTTTTGGCAACAACTTGTCGTTGTTTTCTTCGTCGTCTTCTTCTGTTTTTACGATTCCGTAAGCTTTTAAGAAACCATCAAATATGATTACTTCTCCCTGTGCTTCAAAATGATGGGGTAAAGAAGAGTTTCCAATTTCAATTACAGTCTTTTCAATTTTAGCATTTGCCATCTGAGAAGCAAGTGTTCTTCTGTAAATTAATTGGTACAGCTTATTCAGTTGTGCATCCCCAATACTTTTCACTGCGAAATCTGTAGGACGGATAGCTTCGTGAGCTTCCTGTGCAGAGGCTGATTTTGTAGTATAGTTTCTAGGAGAAGAATATTCTGCTCCGTATTCTGAGATAATTTGTTTTTTTGCTCCTTCAATAGCTTCCTGAGAAAGGTTTACCGAGTCTGTTCTCATATAGGTAATAAATCCTTCTTCATAGAGTCTCTGTGCCAGACGCATGGTATTGGTCACATTATATCCTAATCTTGAAGAAGCTTCCTGCTGTAATGTAGAGGTAGTGAAAGGAGCAGATGCGGAACGTGTTCCCGGCTTTGTTTCAACATTCAGAACTTTAAATTCTGTAGTTTTTGCCTGCTCAAGGAATTTTTCTGCTTCTTCTTCTTTTTCAAAGTCTTTTTTAAGCTTTGCTGCAATTTCCTGCTCAGTCTTATTTAAGAAAATACCGTCAAGTTTAAAACTTGCTTTTGGTTTAAATTCACGGATTTCTTTTTCTCTTTCAACAATTAATCTTACGGCTACAGACTGTACTCTTCCGGCGGATAATCCTGGCTTTACTTTTTTCCATAAAACCGGAGACATTTCGAAACCTACGATTCTGTCCAGCAATCTTCTTGCCTGCTGTGCATTCACAAGATTTTGGTCTATATCTCTAGGATTTTCAATTGCTTTTAGAATGGCATTTTTAGTAATCTCATGGAAAACAATTCTTTTTCTGTTTTCCGGTTTCAGCTTCAATTCGTCTGCCAGGTGCCATGCAATAGCTTCTCCTTCGCGGTCCTCATCGGAAGCGAGCCATACCATATCAGCTTTCTTTACGGCAGCCTTCAGTTCTGTTACCAATTTCTTTTTGTCTGCTGAAACTTCGTAATCTGGGCTAAAGGTAGCAAGGTCTATCCCCATTCCTTTTTTAGGCAAATCCCGGATATGACCGAAACTGGATTTCACTTCAAAATCCTTACCTAAATATTTCTGAATAGTTTTTGCTTTTGCCGGGGACTCAACGATTACTAAATTTTTCGACATTCTAAAAATTTTTTGCAAAAGTAAAGCTTTTTTATTATATACTTTTTGTTCTGTAATTTTAATTTGATTATTGAACCCATTCCCAGACATTTCTACAACCCCTTTTAGCAGACCAAGTGCTTTGTTTTGTATATTTTAGCTGATTATCAAATAATTTATATTTAGTGATATAGAATTTTTCATCCACTGTCATAGATGCAGGAAATATGGTTTATCATAAAAATAGGGAACAGAACCGCTATATCCCGTCTTAAGATTTTTCTTAGTGGTTTATCGTTTTATAATTTTCATAACAGCTTCAGAATTATTTATTCTAATTAAATAGGTTCCGGAAATCAACGAAGAGACATTTATCTGTTTATTTTCAAATCTTCCGGATTTCATCAATTGCCCCAATTCGTTATATATCTCAAAATAATATTCCTTATCTTCATCAGCATTGATGTAAAGGATACTTTTAACAGGGTTGGGATATAAAGATATTTTATTTTCTAGAGCTTTAGACATTATATCCTTAACATTTAATACACCTCCCTGAGAGGCATCAACAAACCTTGAAGCTGGACCATCTTCATTTCCATTAGCATCATATTGTATTTTCACGCATCGGCAATTCATCCCGAAATACGGATCATTATTGTCATGAAAGGCTGTAAATTTATTGGCACTAGACGCAGCATCAAAAAGTATACTGACAGGCCTTCCCAGATAATTGGCATTCAAAGCATCTGTCCAGATTCCCGGATATTGAAAATTAATAAAATTAAAAGTTCCCTGTGCAGATTGGTTTCCAACAACACTTCGAAAGCCACGGGACCCTGAATTGGGATAATTTCCTACAGAATACAAATTATTATTAAATGTATACCCTATAGTAGCAGTCGTGGATGGATTTCTAACTCTAATGCCTAAATAATCGGAAACCACACTATATAAAGTAGCAATATTTTTATCTTTTTTATACCAGGGCGTCTGCCCAAAATCCAAACCTGAAATTAAAGCAACGTTAGTAAGATCCGGAATTCTCCAGCCTTCAGGACATGGATCGAATGCTGATTTTTTTCCTCCTCTCCCCCATCTGTCTGCTGCGAGATTAGGTTCCGTTGCCAGCCAGTCTGTACCGTTAGTATAATTCGGAACACTGCTGTTGAATGGCGAAAATGTGCTTGGAACCATATAAACCAATGGATTTTTAACTGAATAGCTTAAGATTTTTGATATTTTCTCCGAAAGTTTATCAGTTGCTTGAACATTCGAGGTTTCAGCATATGTATTGTAAGGGACAATATAATTTCCTGGCATGGCATTATAAACAGCAGGAGTAAGGGTTGTGTATGATACAGAACCATTATTCGATACCGTTCCTAAAAATATGTTGTAAGAACTTCTATTATCAGCATATTGAAATATGGGCAACGGATCTTTTCTTCCCCATTGATAATGCAGTCCCGTAGAAGCTCTTATTTTTGACAATTCCGCAGCGGTAGGTGTAAGTGGATTTGCTGTAACGGGAAAAGCATCAGTAGCTCCAAGGTTTCTATCCATAAAAACAGTTTGTAAAACAACATCCGCTTTGTCTACATAATTGATATAATTTGCAGCTTCAGAAACCGGAAGTTCCGTTGTATAGGTATAAGATCCTATGGATGAATCTGTCACCCAGATATGCCAGCTCCAATATACAGGAGAAAAAACACTTCCATTATGCAATGTTACGACAGCATTACCACTTTGATTAGGAGTTATTTCCACTAAAATTTTCGAACCTCCCAAATCCTGCAATGATGATGGTGACGGATTCATCACAGAAAGCTTACTAATAAGATTTACATTGGTAGTCCAAAGAACATTTGTTTTTAAGCTATTAAAATTTGAAGGGTTGAGAATATCACGATTATTCAGTAATTGGCTTTGTACTGAAAATGCTTTACTGACAGGTATTTCTATGATCGAAGATGATAAGCTTTTAACGACCTGATAGGAATTCGGATTATCTATTCCTACTTTATATTCTGTAACTGCCGGTAAATATTCTGTGGGAAAATCATAATCATTAACAATATACAATGGATCTTTGATACACCTGCAACCATTGGCATCTGAAGTATACATGTCAGCAAGAGGAAAATAGAAATACCTACCTTTGATTCCCGGGAAGTTTGGATCCGGAACGTCCGGCTGTGTTTTATCCGGAATCATAGACAATCCTCTTACGCCAACCGCAGGTGAAGCATCAAAATGTCTTGCCATCGTTGATGTCCATAACGCAATATGATGTTGATCACTATATTGCCCAAGATGAGCCCCTCTAAGCAACTGCCCTGTTCCGGGGAAAACTCCCATATTATAACCTCCTACATTGGAAAGATCAAAACCAAGGTTTGGATAAATTTTAAAATTGCTCATAAAATCCGGCATTCCGGAATCTGTAGGTTTTATGATATAATTCTTATTAGTCTCAAAAACATTTCCTGCTGTATTCGTTTTTACTCCGAAAGGCGAAAAGTCTATCCTAATATCATCTACATAGCTTGGAGATGCAAGGTTTGCCACAAGCATGGATGGCATTCTCCAGCATTGGGGCAGGGATCAAATGAGGATTTATCTCTATAGGGCTTAGCACTGTCATCGGTATTGTAAACCTGATCTATTCTTCCCAAAGAATTATCAGACCATAGATTAAGCTCTGAAAGCCTATTATCCGGTAAACCTGTTGCTTTTCCAAACCAATTAACAGGAAGATTAATATTGTTATTATAGTATGCCTGTCCTGAATTATCATCTTTATTTATATAGATCAGGCTCAATGGATTTTTTAAAGAGAGTCTTATATTATTGGTTACTTCTGCATTGGAAAGCAAAACAAACTTACGAAGATCATCAATACTCACAGCATTGGTAAAATTCTTAGCTCCTCTGTGCCTTACTCTCCCTATAGATCCCGAAACCTCATAAAAATCATTCCCTCTTGTAACCAGCGGAGGTATAGGATCTTTTCTTCCCCACTGATAGAGAAGTCCTATGCTTTTATTCCAATCTGAAGCGGTAATAGAACTGGAAATAGCGCCTAGATTTCGATCCATCCATTTCCATTCATTATTAGGAATCGGTTCTATTATTCCATCTGTTCTCATTCTTTTCACTCCATCAAAACTCTTATAGGAAGAACCATTCGTAGGATCATCTGTAATCCAAATGTGCCAGCTCCAGTAAATTTCTCCATTTACTTTTAATGCCACTACAGCATTTCCTTTTTTAGATTTATTGATAGGAACTTTTATTTTAGCATCCTGTCCGGAGCCTAAAATCTCCAAAGCATAATTTGCTCCTGATTTTATTAATCCATGGACATCTTCCCAAAGCACATCCGCTGTTATTGCACCCGAAGGGATTCCACTACCATTGATATAATTTCCCCCACTCCACATTGCATAAGCTTTTTTAACAGGAACCAATATACCTTCACTATTCTGCTGAGGGTCAAAAATGTAGCTGTTAGGAGCTTTTTTCCAATCGGAAATTACTTTCTGTACTATTTTCTTCTGAATCGGCTTTACCAATGAATCAAATTTTCCAATCTTATGTCTTACCGAGGGAAGACCTTTTACTGAAATAATATTCCCCTTAATAAAACACATACTTATCAACACTAAACAGAATGCTGCCTTTAATTTTTCAATCAACCTTTTCATACTTTTATGGATTTGAGTGTATCCTTAGCGGAATACAACTTTTAAGCCCATATCAATAAAATGATATTTATTTTATAAATAAATATTCAATATTTTAATTATACTATAAATAAACTAACATAAAAACATTATTAACAAATAAAAAACATTCAAAATAAATAAATAAATAAATAAACAGGCTGCTTTAAAAAGCAGCCTGTTTATTTTTATTATCTAAAAGTATTTTACGGTAGTACGTGATTTCGATAAAGATCTATCGAAAATCGCCCAGCCTTGATGTTATTAAAGTATCCAAATACCACAAAGTTGAATACCACAAGGGATATGATAAACGCATAGATCATATTCTTCATTCTGCTTGAAACTACATACATGGCATTCGGAATAATAACATAAGCAAACCCAATGAATGCTCCGGCAAGTCGGGAAGAGAAGATAGGATTATTTCTAAAGATAAAGTATAAGCAAATTCCAACTACAGCATAGTTTCTGTGATATTCATAGTAAGGAAAATATTCTTTCATCTTTGTATCAAAAACAAAAAGGAAAAACGTCAGAATTGCCATCATCGCTTCAGGAATACCAAAACCACCATTTAGCCTTTGAGCACTGATTTCTACATATCCGTTAAATCCTTCTACAAGGGAACTTTCAGACGCCATTCCGCCCAGGAAATCTCCAAGCACACGATACACTTCGAAAGGAGACAATAAAATAGATCCGATAATCATCAGAAGCATCATTGTTTTATTCAAAGGTATACGAGCTAGCCAGTACATAGGCAAAAACAGATAACACACACTGTGAATACCTGACCCTATGAATATAAAAAAGAGGTAATACCAGAGCTTCCGTTCTTTAATAAACCGAATGGCAAAGTAGACAATGAAAGTTCCCAAGTTTTGTCTTATCTGCCCACTTTCTCCAATGAAGAAGTTCGGGATAAACATAAACAGCGTGAATGTAAAGGGATAAAAGGTATTATCATCTGTATATTCTACTTTAAAAAACATAGCAAAAAGTGCTATGACAAAGGTCACCATATAAAACGGTGCATCAAAAATATTGAGGAGTATCTTATTAATTAAAGTATAGAGCCACTCCACATCGAGCAATTCTGGTCCTTCCATATGGAGCATCTTCATAAAGATACTGTAATAGCTCTTCTCATCAGAATAGATATAAATCCCGAGATAACTTCCATAATCCGGTCCTACATCATTCCTAAGCCCTGCAATAATCACAAAGTATGCTCCAAGTAGCCAGAACCACTTTTTATCAACCTTTCTTCCATAGACTTCCTGAATACTGAAAATCAGCATGTAAATAATCGCAATTATATAATATGGATGGAGTAAAGTCATGCTATAGCTCTGATGTTTTTTTAAACTGGTGATAAACAATTATAATCCCTGTCAGAATCAAAGGTAAAAATAACCTTATTTCCCAAAAAAGTCCTACCAAGGTAATCATAAACAAATAAGGAATGGAAAAGAAAAGATATTTACCAAAAACCACTCTATTCTCCTTATCTGCACAAAGCTTATATATAAAATAAAGGACAATAACGGCAAACAACAATCCTGCAAGGTTGAACGGACTTGAAAAATTCCTATTGATATAAAATCCTTCTACAAAAGTAGTTTCATTCTGTACAAGCATTGCCCGCAATCCCAAATAAGGAACCAGAAAAGCAATCACCAATGGTATTAGTTTTAAGATTATCTGATAATTTCCTTTCTTCAAATCGTCCACATTAAAGAATATGGCAGCAAAAAAAGCAATATTGATACATGCCGTTTCTCTCACTAAAGTAGATAATGCAATAAGCCCGGCTAAAAGATACAGGAATATATTTTTATGGGTAAGTAAATATTTAAATGTTAAAAAAACTCCAGTTAAATAACAAAAAAGAGCTATCGTATCACAATTTGTAGGAGCATACTGCGTAAGTACAATGAAAAATACAGACAAAAGATGAATGATTCTTCTGGCATTCAGATGTAAAAGAAAAGTAGTCGCTCTAAGTTTAAAAATCATATTCAGAATCACTGAACACAACACAAAGAACACGCTATTCATCAGGAAAAGCCCGTGATAAAATGGCGTTCCGTTTTTGGATAAAAAGTCTTTAAAGGACGAAAAAGGACCATTGATCAGATAAAACATCAGATCTGTCATCTGTACACTCAGGTAATTGGGAATCACTCTGTAAGCATATACTGAGGAAAATAAAAAGTCAGGGGTTCGCTCCGAAATCTTTAGTCTTGTATAAGAAGACTCAAATCCGTAGTAAGACATTGCAAACATCAGAAGGGGGAGCACTATTATAAATAGGAATCCGTTTATTTTTTCATCATTCTTTTTCAACATATCTAAAACAGATTCTTATTTTTTTAATAATAATTTATGGTTTAAAATACATTTCATCAAAAGGGAACTTTTGCAAAAGTAGAATATTTTTTTATTCTTCCTAGAATATTTTATTGATTTTCAGTCAAAACTTATGGTCTAACTATTTTGAACTAATTCTTAAAAAATTAAATTTGCAGACTTGATTTAAATGCAATGCATCGCTTTTTTATATTTTTATACTATCTGATTTCCAGAAACAAAATCCTCTCTGTATTTACAGCCTTAGGAATTGCCGCCATATGTCTTTTCTTTGCGTCAAAGATTAATTTTGAAGAAGATATCAATCAGATTATTCCTAAAAGTGAAAAATCCGATCTGACGGCAAAGGTGCTTAAACAGCTTAACTTTTCAGATAAAATCATTGTTATCATAGAAAATAAATCCAATGAAGACAGCTTCCAGCTTTCCGAAACAGCGGATACTTTTTTACAGAAAATAGCCCCTTTACAAAAATACATTGGTTCTGTTCAGGGAAAAGTAAATGATAATGAGATCTCAGAAACCTTTGATTTTGTAAGCCAAAACCTTCCTTTATTTCTAAATGAAAACGACTATAAGGAAATTGAAAGAAAGCTTCAAAAGGACAGTATTGCCCAGCAGGTAGAGAGCAATTACATGTCTTTGGTTTCTCCCACAAGTCTCGTTACTAAAGAATTCATCAAAAAAGATCCGCTCGGGCTGACTTTTTTAGGAATAAAAAAATTAAATGCTTTAAATATCAGCAAGGATTTCAAACTGGAAGACAGTTATATTGTCACCAAAGACGGAAAAAACCTTCTCCTGTTCATTGATCCTAAAAATAAAAGCAATGATACAAAAGACAATGAGTTCTTTGTAGATCAGCTTACCTCCATAAAAGACAATCTTAACAAACAATTCAAAGGCAAAACGGAAATAAGCTATTTTGGTTCACCTGTGATTGCTGTTGCCAATGCCAAACAGATAAAGAAGGATATCCAGAATACAGTAATGATTTCCATGACTGTACTTTTGATCCTGCTGATCTATTATTTCAGAAACTTCTTTACTCCGATTATTGTATTCCTTCCAACGGTATTTTCGGTATTACTGGCTTTACTGATTCTGTATTTTATTAAGGATAAAATTTCGGCAATCTCTTTAAGTGTAGGCGCCATCCTGATCGGAATTACCATTGATTACGCTCTGCATATTCTGACACATTATAAGCACAATAATAATATTGAAGAGCTGTATAAGGAAATTACACAACCTATTGTATTAAGTAGTGCAACTACTGCTGTTTCATTTTTGTGTCTGGTATTTGTAAGGTCCGAAGCATTAAAAGACCTGGGCCTTTTTGCTGCCATCACGGTTATTTTATCGTCAATCAGCGCCTTGATTATCGTCCCTCAACTTTATAAGCCGAAACACAAGGAAGAAAAACTTAACACCAATTTTATTGACAAGATCGGGTCATATCCTTATGAAAAGAATAAACCATTGATCATTGGCTGCTCCGTTATCATTCTTGCGTGCCTCTTTGGCTTCAGACATGTAGGATTTAATGAAGATATTGGTGATCTGAACTATATTCCCAAGGAAATGAAGATCAGTGAGGCTAAGCTACAAAAGCTTTCAGATATTACCTCAAAGTCTATTTATACGATTTCTTACGGAAATTCTGAAGAAGAAGCTCTTGCCAGAAATTCTAAATTGAGTTCTTTTCTTGAGCAGGAGAAAAAAGAAGGCAAAATCTTAAGCTATAACTCAATCGGAAGCGTTGTTTTATCGGAGAAAGATCAACAGAGAAAAATTAAAGAATGGCAAAATTTCTGGAATGGTGATAGAAAAAACCAGACTATTTCAGAATTGGTAAGTAATGGAAACAAATTTGGTTTCAACAGTTCTGCATTTGATAATTTTAATGAAATTCTAAACAAAAACTATTCAACATTAGACCTTAAAGACTACGAAAAGGTAAAAGCTCTTCAGATTTCGGAGTTTATGAGCAATGAGAATGGTTTTTATACCGTTTCCAACGTTGTAAAAGTTGATGAAAAGAAAAGAGATACTTTCATCAAGGATATCGAGAAGAAACATGATGCTCTTGCAATTGATCGTCAACAGATGAATGAAAATTTCTTAGGCTTATTGAAAAGAGATTTCAATACCCTGATCAATTATTCTCTTTTAGCAATCGTTCTGACAATCATTGTTTTCTTTAGAAATTTTGAACTGACGGTTCTTACCATGTTCCCAATTGTTCTTACGGGAGTGGTGACGGCAGGAATTCTTTATTTTTTAGGCTTGGAATTAAATATTTTCAGTACAGTAGTTTGTACGCTGGTATTCGGGGTGGGTGACGATTTCAGTATTTTTCTTACTCAGGCAATGCAAAAAGAACATACCACGGGTAAAAATGAACTTCCTACTTACAGAACGTCCATTATTCTTGCCGTATTTACAACCATTTTATCTATTGGATCATTAATTTTTGCCAAACATCCTGCTTTACATTCACTTGCCTTAGTGGCATTAATCGGAATGTTCTCTGTAATCATCATTACCTCTACATTATATCCATTTTGGTTCAGGTTTTTCATTACCAACAGAGCGAAAAAAGGACTTTCACCAATCACCTTCAGACTGTTATTAAATTCTATCATTTCATTTTTATATTACGGACTTGGAGGATTGATATTTTCAGCGTTTGGAAGTTTCTTCGTAAAAAATTCAAAGGGAAAAACGTTGGATATTATTAAACTTATTTTAGCTAAGTTTTTAACTTCTGTGCTCTATTCTAATCCTTTTGTAAAGAAGAAGGTCATTAAAAATTTAAATGAAGATTTCAGCAAACCGGCTGTTATTATTGCCAATCACACCTCATTTTTAGATACGCTGGCAATTGCAATGGCTACTCATAAAATCATTTATCTGGTCAATGACTGGGTATATCAATCTCCTGTTTTTGGAAGGCTGGTAAGAGCCCTAGGTTTTTATCCCGTTTCACAAGGCATTGAAAACGGAATGGAACAACTGAAAGAGAAAATTGCCCAAGGATATTCCCTTGTTGTTTTCCCTGAAGCTGAACGTTCGTATAGCAATGATTTAAAAAGATTTCACAAAGGTGCATTCTATCTTGCTGAACAGTTTGATCTGGATGTTCTTCCTTTATATATTCATGGTAATTCAGAAGTACTCCCGAAAGGAGATTTCATTATCTATGATGGAAGTATCACGGTAAAAGTGGGGGAAAGAATCAGCAAAGATGATCTGAGTTTTGGTAAAAATTATTCAGAGAGAACGAAAAAGATCAATGCATACTACAGAAATGAGTTTGCTAAACTGAGAGAAGAAATTGAAAATGAAAATTATTTTAAAAAGCAATTATTCTTAAGCTATTTATATAAAGACAGTGAAGTGGTAACGGAAGTAAAAAAAGATTTTAATACTAATAAATCCGTATATTTTGAACTGAATAAACATATCGCTAATAATGCTAATATTCTTCACATGGCTGATGATTACGGGCAAAAAGATGCATTACTTACTTTATTTCAGGCTAGCCGAAGAATGTTTACGTTAATCAATAATGATAATAAAAGAGCAACTGCAGCCCACAATTATTTAGTAAAAAGAAGAAAAATACAATATATAAAGGATCTTTCGGAAGTAAATAAAAAATTAGACGTTCTACTTATTTCCGATGACAATTTTAATATAGATATACTTCAGGAACTCCCTGACACTGTAATTTTTGTGAATACTAAGAATCTCAGATTTGAAAATGAAAATTATACATTAAAATTCAGTTCTGAAGCGATAAAAGTATTTAAAACTGAATAATAAATATGAAAAACATATTTTTGTAAACGCTAAAAAGATTCCATGAAAAAAAATATACTTGTCATATATTATTCTCAAACCGGTCAGCTGGAAGATATTGTGAGAAATATTGCCAAGCCTTTTGAAGCTCAAAAGGAAGAATATGATGTTACTTATTATAATATTCAACTAAAGGAAGACTTTCCTTATCCTTGGCCTGGTGATGTTTTTTTTGACACTTTTCCGGAATCTTATTTACAAATACCAAAAGAAATACTTCCTCCTTCTGAAGAAGTCCTGAACAAGAAGTATGACCTCATCCTGTTTGGATATCAGGTATGGTTCCTTACTCCTTCCATTCCTATTATTTCATTCCTGAAAAGTGGATATGCAGCGCAGCTTCTTAAAGAGACTCCTGTTATTACGATTTCCGGGACGAGAAATATGTGGATGCTTTCTCAGGAAAAACTAAAAGTCTACCTTAGAGATTTAAAAGCAAAGCTTGTTGGGAATATAGCATTGGTAGACAGACATGACAACTATACCAGTGTATTGACCATTGTACGATGGTTAACCAAAGGACAAAAAGAAAAATCAGGACTTTTACCTGCAGCCGGTGTTTCTGATGAAGAGATTACAGGCTCAGTAAAATATGGCGAGATTATCGAAAAGCATTTAAAAAATACTGATCTCGAGAATTTACAACCGGATCTTGTGAAAAACGGAGCCATAGAAATTCGCCCTTTCCTGGTGCGTGTAGAAAAGGTAGGAAACAAAATTTTCACAGTATGGTCTAATCTGATTATCAAGAAAAAAGAGAAACGTCCATTGCTGATAAAATTCTTTAAGGTATATTTGATGACTGCGATATGGGTAATCTCACCTGTCGTATTAGTCTTACACCTTCTTACAACCCCTATATTTTGGTTTAAAAGACAAAAACAAAAACGATATTTACAAGGAATTAATTTAAAATAGAATGTACGACGTATTTATAACAAAGGCATCAAAATATTTACCCAATGAACCGGTATCGAATGATGAGATGGAGAAATATCTTGGGCTAATCAATGACGCACCTTCTAAAGCTAGATCACTTATTTTAAGAAATAATAAAATCACCACAAGATATTATGCTTTAGATAAGGAAGGAAATCCTACGCATTCCAATGCGCAGCTTACAGCAAAAGCAATTGAAGGTCTTTTTGACGAGAATTTCAAAAAGGAAGATATGAAACTATTATCCGTAGGAACTACTTCTCCGGATCAAATTCAGCCTTCACATGCTTCTATGGTTCATGGTGAACTGAACATCGGAAAATCCATTGAAATCAATACAGCAACCGGGCTTTGCAACTCTGGGATGAATGCGCTGAACTACGGATTCCTTTCTGTAAAAGCCGGTGTACAGGAAAGTGCGGTATGTGCAGGTTCCGAAAGAATGTCTGCATGGATGACTGCAGATAAGTTCAACCACGAAGCTGAAAATTTAAAATTATTGGAAGAAAGACCCATTATCGCTTTCAAAAGAGAATTCCTGAGATGGATGCTCTCTGATGGAGCAGGTGCTTTCCTATTACAAAATAAACCTAGAGAAAACAGTATTTCTTTAAAAGTAGAATTTATAGATTTCTATTCTTATGCTCACGAAATCGAAGCATGTATGTATGCAGGATGTGAAAAGCAAGAAGACGGAAGCTTAAAATCATGGGCAGATTATCCATCAGATTCCTGGTTGAAGGACTCTATTTTTGCAATTAAACAGGATACTAAGATCCTTGATAAGTATATTCTTGTAAAGGGTGCAGAAAGTTTAAGAGCATCTTTTGATAAACATAATCTGGATCCTGAAAAAATTGACCATGTATTGGCTCATATCTCTTCAGGATATTTCAAAGATGGTTTAAAAGAAGAATTTGCAAAAAAAGGAATGGATTTCCCTGCTGAAAAGTGGTTCTATAATCTTTCTAACATCGGAAATATCGGTGCCGGATCTATCTTCGTAGCATTAGAGGAGCTAATGAACTCAGGTACATTGAAAAAAGGAGAAAAAGTACTTCTTTGCGTTCCTGAAAGTGGAAGGTTTGCTTATTCTTGTTCTTTATTAACAGTTTGCTAATGGAAAACAGACTACCAACATCCGATACAGATTTTGTACAAAGTCTTATTCCGCAGCGTGCTCCGTTTGTAATGGTACACGAACTATCGGAATACTCAGAAAACCATCTGATTTCCGGATTCGAAATAAAAGAAGAGAATCTTTTCGTTCAAGACGGATTTTTCCAGGCTTCAGGTCTGATCGAGCATCAGGCTCAAAGTGTAGCCCTTCATACAGGGTATAAATATCATCTGCTTGGAAAGGATGCACCAACAGGATATATCGGAGCGATTAAATCTTTTGAAGCCGAAATATTACCTAAAGTCGGAGATCAACTGAAATCTGAGGTAACCATCCTCAATGAAGTAATGGGAGTAACACTTGTAGACATTGTTACCAAATTAAATGGTGAAGTGATTGCAAAATCTCAAATGAAAACTGCTGTAAAATAACTTTTAATGGAAATCAGGGAAGAAAATATCATCAATATTCACAACTTTTTACCTCATCGCGAACCGATGCTCATGGCAGACTATATACTGGAACTGACCAAGGAAAAAGTAGTGACTTCCTTCGAAATAAAAGAAGATAATGTATTTGTTCACAACAATGAATTTGTTGAAGCAGGCTTAATTGAAAACCTTGCCCAGACCTGTTCATCCATCCTTGGACAAAGCTTTTTTGAAAATCCTGAAGCAGATACCAAGGTAATAGGTTTTATTACCAATATCAAAAAAATTGAAATTTTCGGACTTCCAAAGGTAAATGATAAAATCATTTCAAAAGCATCACTGATTTCCCAGTTTGAAAATATCTGCCACATTTTCTGTGAGACTTTCAATAATAATGAATTGTTGATCCGAGCAGAAATTAACCTGTTTATTCAGGAGGTAAAATCGTAAAAAGAAAAAAAACTATAAAAGCTGTACATTTTGTGCAGCTTTTTTTATGATTACATAGATTGGGTATTGTTATTATTTAACGCGGTGATGCCCACCTCTATTGAATTAAACACATACCAATCAAAGATATTCCCTTGCTGAGTGAAACGCCCTTGCGATTGGAAACAACCGTATTTTATAATCCTTTTGCGAACTCTTGCGTTACAAAAGAATCTATCAAAGATTATTGTAAATATTAGTAAAATTTGCGTTTAAATAACAGAATATTTCACGTGAAACATTCCACATAGAGATGAAATAGCAATCATCATCAAAAGCCCTATTTAAAACAAAAAGTGGAACATTTCTGCTCCACTTTACCTATTATTAAAATTAAAAAAAAATTAGTATCCAAAAATCTCCTCAAGAGATACTTCCTGGAATTCCCCCATTTTGTTGATGGACTCCATATTTAGATTTTCTTTTTTACCGATGATTGCCGTATTGTATTTTACCGGTTTGATCTCCGTATTATAGAATCCTGTCAGTTGAGGTAATGTCAACCCTTGAATTTCAGCATATGTATCTTTTCTCAGATCGTAATCAACGCCTAGTTTTTTCAAAGCTAACTGACTGAAGAAAATATTCGTTCTGTTAATTCTGTTAGAAGCGATCTGCTTTAATGCAGAACCTCTTGCATTTTCAAACTGTGTTGGAATTTGTGGTAATTCAGCCATCAGCTCGTTCATTGCATTTACAGCAAGAGGAAGCTTATTTGCCTGTGTTCCGATATAATTGGTGATATAGTTTGCATGTCCTTTTTCCGAAGCATTAGCATAAGAAACATAAGCAGAATATGCCAATGACTTACTTTCTCTGATCTCCTGGAAAACAATAGAAGATAACCCTCTTCCGAAATATTCATTAAAAACTGTTGATTTTCCAAAATTACCAAGGTTTACAGGGCTTGCTTTTGCTACTTTGGACATTTCCATTTGTACCATGTCGTAGTTCGCAAAATACACCTTTCCTGTTGTAGCCGGTTCTGTATATTCTTTAGCTTTTGCTGGCTGAAGGCTTGTACTTGTGATATAAGGTTTTACTGCTTTTTCCATACCAGCCTGATCCTGTCCGTAAAGGAATACTTGGTAAGGATATTGGTTCAGTGTTTTTACCTTTTTCATCAGTTCTGTAGCGTCAATACTTTCAAGACGAGCTTTAGAAATAACATCTGTCAGCCTTGAGTCTTTTCCATATTTTGCATAGTTGGAAAGAGCTCCCATAATTCTCACTTTATCTCTCTTCGCAGCATCTCTTGCTTCAAGGATTGTTTTAACCGTTTGGCTGTAGATTGTCTTATCAGCTTTTACATTCGTCATCCAGTGGTTCATAAGCTCCGTCCCCTTTTTCATGTTGCTTTCAAGCCCAGATAGCGTGATAGTCGTCTGATCGTTGGATGTTCTGAAACTGTATGTAATTCCTAATTTAAAGAATTCCTCTTTCAGTTGCTCCGGTGTATATTTATCTGTCCCAAGGTATTCGAAAACAGTTCCTGCTAAAGAAAGTTCCTTATCATTATCTGTTCCAAAAGGGAAAACATAACTTACCTGAGCGATCTCATTATATTTATTTTTAACAAAACTTACCGTCTTATCTTTTACCTGTGACGTCTGAATAGCCGTTTTATAATCTATAAACTCTGGTTTGCTCTCTGTAACCTTTGTATTTAAAATATCTTTAAGGAAAGGAGATTGCGCTTCTTTATTCAGTTTAATAGGAGTAATTCCTGGATTTTCTACTCTTACCAACTTATCATTTACGCCTTTCTCTTTATAAACCACTACATAGTTATCCTTAAAGAAATCATTCGCAAACTTTACAACATCAGCTTTAGTGATTTTTTCATATTGATTGATTTCATCCAGCTCCTGCTCCCATGTTCTTCCTTTGATATAAGAATCATAAAGTTCTGTAGCAAGACCGTCAGCCGTTTCAAGACCTTTCATACGCTGAACTCTCTTATCATTTACGATAGCTTTCAGCATCCAATCCGGGAATTGTCCTTTTTTAACAAGCTCAATCTGGTCCAGTAATAGTTTTTTAGCCTCATCGAAGCTCTGACCTTCTTTAGGTGTTACAACCAATCCAAAGTAACCATATGTTTTAAATGGTGATTCGTAAGCTCCGGCACCTAAAGTTTTTTGCTTTTGATTAATATTAAGGTCAATTAATCCCGCATCACCTCTGTTACTTAAAATTTCAGCAACAACATCTGCTAATCTTGCTTCCTGGCTTCCATAAGAATCCGTTCTCCATGCCATTGTCATTCTTGCATTAGAAGGACTTTTTACCGTTCTGGAAACAATCTGAGTCATTGGCTCTTCTGAAACCATCTTTTTCATCGGAAGCTCCTTGTACTTGAAAGCACCGAAATACTGATCAACTAATTTTATAGTTTTGTCATAATCAAGATCACCTACTAATACAACAGCCATGTTATTAGGCACATAATAGGTATCGAAATATTTATGAATAGCCACCATCGAAGGGCTCTTTAAATGTTCAGAAGTACCGATAGTTGTTTGTTGTCCGTTCGGGTGTTTTGGGAAAAGCGCTTCCATCAAAGCATAGTTTACAAGACGTCCGTCGTTATCCTGCGCTCTGTTGTACTCTTCATATACCGCTTCCAATTCTGTGTGAAAAAGACGAAGTACCAATTCTGAGAAACGCTCTTTTTCTACTTTCAGCCATTTTTCAAGTTCGTTAGCAGGAATATTATTTTTGTAAACTGTTTCATCCAACCAGGTATGGGCATTTGTTCCAGTAGCTCCTAATGAAGAGATCGCTTTATCATATTCATTGGCGATTGCATATTTTGATGCTTCCTGAGAAACCTCATCAATCTTTTTATAAAGTTCTCTTTTCTTTGCAGGATCTTTTTCTGCCTTATGTTGTTCATAAAGATCAGAGATCTGCTGTAATAAAGCTTTTTCCTTTGCCCAATCCTGAGTTCCCAAATGAGAAGTTCCTTTGAAAACCATATGCTCTAAATAGTGAGCCAGCCCTGTATTGTCACTTGGATCATTATTAGATCCCGTTCTCACAGGAATATATGTTTGAATTCTTGGTGCATCCTCATTTCTTGCAAGATATACCTTTAATCCGTTTTTCAAAGTATAAACTCTTACTCCGGCATTATCATTCTTTACCGTTTCATAAGTGTAGCCTTGAGCATCCGTCAGCTTTTGTGTATCGAATTTCTGAGCCATTGCACTTAGCATGCAGAAAAGCGAAACAGAAATAAAAAACTTCTTCATAGTTGTTATTTAATAGTTATTTTTTTCTATCCAATTTCTACCCATTAGTATTATTATAGAGCACAGTTGTTACAGTTAATCTATACAAACGTCAATAATAATTGCTAACAGTATTTTTTATGATTCCAATATTTATAATTAGTTAAACACTTGAGTCTACAAAACAGCAAACATTCCCTTTATTCAATGTGTTCAAACTCAAAAGAAAATAGGAAAAATTAATCAGCAACTCTTTTAAATGGTAAAAAACAGCAATCGCTCATCACCTGAACCTTTCAGCAGTAATCCTTATATAGGCTCAGTTTCACAAGAATACCATGATCGGGCTTACTGTAATTTTCATATTATGTATTTTCACTATTTTAGCCAACTGATTAAAAGAATCAAAACAGGTGAACTATTTTTCATCTGGAATCTAAAAAAATTAAACATTATTTAGATGAAAAAACAAGACCTACCTCAAGACGAAAGCAATCTGAAATCCGCCAACATGACAGAAGTGTTGTACGTAACAGATGAGAATGATAATTATACAACAGCAAACAGTACAGGCTGGGATGCAAAAAAAGCTGCTCTGGACGAATCCATGGAACTTATTCATGAAAGAATAGATGAAGCAAAACAAAACGTTGCCAATAATATCGTAAGCCCGATCGTTTATTTTATGGAACTGAATAAAATGGACCTTGGAGTACTTTCCTCTTACGTAGGAATGTGGCAGTGGAGGGTAAAAAGACACTTTAAACCCAAAGTATTTAAAACACTAAGCGAAGCCGCACTGAAAAAATATGCTGATGTATTCGGAATTTCAGTCAATGAATTAAAAAACTTCGATGGAAAATAAATGAAATGAGCACTATGCCCCATTCCATTTAACCAATGAAAAAGATATAAGCTACCAATGAAATTAAACTTTGAACACCATCAGACTGCGCATTGCGAAAACGGTGTTGCTTCTAATCTCCTTCTTAACAGAGGACTGAAACTCAGTGAACCTATGATCTTCGGGATCGGTTCAGGATTGTTTTTTGTCTATCTACCTTTTTTAAAGGTAAACTTTGCTCCAGGCTTCAGCTATCGTCCGATGCCGGGTGCAATCTTTAGTAAAGCGGCAAAAAGATTAGGAATTAAAATAAAAAGAGAAAAATTCTCAAACCCTCAGGATGCTCAGAAAGCATTAGAAAGAAATTTAGAACAAAATATACCTACAGGGCTTCAGGTAGGCGTTTTCAATCTTGCTTATTTCCCTGAAGAATATAAATTCCACTTTAATGCTCACAACCTTGTCGTATATGGTAAAGAAGACGGAAAATTCCTGATCAGTGATCCGGTAATGGATTATACTACTTCCCTTTCAGAAGCTGAATTGGAAAAAGTAAGATATGCTAAAGGAGCACTTCCTCCAAAAGGTCATATGTACTACCCTATCTATATTCCTGAAAATATTCATTTGGAAGAGGCTATTAAAAAAGGAATCAAAGACACTTGTAAAAATATGCTGGCTCCCGTACCGCTTATCGGAGTAAAAGCAATGCGATGGGTAGCAAAAAGTATCCCGAAATGGGCTGAAAAGAAAGGTACAAAAGTGACAAACCATTACCTTGGGCAGCTGATCAGAATGCAGGAGGAAATAGGGACCGGAGGTGGTGGCTTCAGATTTATTTATGGAGCTTTTCTGCAGGAAGCAGCTGTTATCCTTAACAACGACGAATTAAAAGAACTATCAAAGGAAATCACTTCTATCGGTGACCTTTGGAGAGATTTTGCCGTGGATATTGCCAGAGTGTATAAAAACAGAAACTCAAAGAGCAATATTTACAATGAATTATCAAAAACAATGCTTCATATCGCAGATTTAGAAGAAGCTTTCTATAAAAAACTGAGAAAAGCGATCTGATATGGCAGAGAATATGATTGAGATCAAAAATCTATATAAAAAATACAAAAATTCCGACGAGTTTTCTGTAAATGATATCTCTTTGAATATCAATAAAAACGAAATCTATGGAATTCTTGGTCCTAACGGAGCTGGAAAAACAACTTTGATTTCCATGCTTTCAGGATTAATTAAACCAACATCAGGACAGTTTACCATTGATGGGCTTTCCCCACAAAAAGATGGTTTCAAAATAAGACAGATCATTGGAATCGTTCCTCAGGAATATGCGCTTTATCCAACTCTCACAGCAAAGGAAAATCTAATGTTCTTCGGAAGTCTGTACGGATTAAAGCATAAACCGCTTACCAAAGCCATTGACGAGTCGCTGGAGATTATGGGGCTGTCAAAATTTGCCAATAAGCAGGTAGGACAGTTTTCCGGAGGGATGAAGCGCCGTTGTAACCTTATCGCCGGAACTCTTCACAATCCTAAGGTTCTCTTTTTGGATGAACCTACTGTAGGAGTAGATGTTCAGTCTAAAAAAGCAATCATTGATTATCTTCAGGATTTAAACAAACAGGGAACCTGTATTATTTATACGTCTCACCATCTTTCGGAAGCGGAAGAATTCTGTACCAAGATTGCGATCATCGATCATGGAAAAATTCATGCTGTAGGAACTCCAGAAGAGCTTGTTTCACAGTTTGCCAATGCCGAAAACCTTGAAGATGTTTTCATTTCATTAACCGGAAAAGAATTAAGAGATGTTGTTGTATAAACTGTGGAGAAGCTTTATTAAGGAAATTCTTCTGTTGAAAAGAGATATTGGAGGAATTGTAATCATTTTTGTAATGCCGTTGCTATTGATTGTGACCATTACTTTGATTCAGGATTCTACTTTTAAAAACCTTGAGGGATCAAAAATCCCGATCATTTTTATTGATAATGATAAATCTGAGGTCTCAAAAAATATAAAGGGGGAGCTTGAAAACAGCAAAACCTTCCAGCTATTGACCAATTTCAATGAAAAATCTGCACAAGATGCCGTATTTTCCGGAGATTATCAGATGGCAATCGTTATTCCTGAAAATCTAACAAAGGATTTAAATTCAAATATTGATTCTAAAGTTCAGACGATTGTAAGTTCATTCGGATTGGAAAATGATTCTGTAAAGACAAAAATCGAAGCTCCAAAAGCCAAAGAAATTCATTTATATTTTGACCCGGCAACGAATGCAGGATTCAAAAATTCTGTCATGAATTCTGTCAACAAAATGGTTTTTGAGATTGAAAATAAAAAGATTTATAAAGCATTCCAGGATCAGCTTGGAACGACTGAAAATCTTGATGAAAATAAAAACCTGATCAGCTTTAAAGAAATCACCCCTAAAAAGGGAGAAATGGATGTGATGCCGAATTCTGTTCAGCATAATGTACCTGCATGGACGCTTTTTGCAATCTTTTTCATTGTAGTTCCATTATCCATTAATCTTGTAAAGGAAAAAAGTCAGGGGACAAGCGTAAGAGCAAGAATAAGCCCTACACCCTATTTTGTACATATTTTAGGAAAAACATTTACCTATCTTATCATCTGCATCATTCAATTTTTATTGATGGTTGCGGTAGGAATTTACCTTTTCCCTTATATGGATCTTCCTGCGTTTGATGTATCCGGAAAAATGTTCCAACTGGTTACTGTAACTTTATTTGCGGGACTTGCTGCCATCGGTTTCGGAGTATTATTGGGAACAATTGCAGACACTCAGGAACAATCAGCACCTTTTGGGGCAACATCAGTCGTAGTTTTAGCAGCTATCGGCGGAATCTGGGTTCCGGTATTCTTAATGCCGGAATTCATGCAGACGGTAGCCAAATTCTCTCCCATGAACTGGGGATTGAATGCTTATTATGATATTATTTTAAGAAACAGCGGAATCGGAGGTATTGCCAAAGAACTGGTATTCCTGTTTTTATTTTACCTTGCAACGGTGGCAATTTCCATTTTTTATGAAAGAAAACAAAATGCAGTCTAACGAAAATATATTAACCTGCACTGAAGAAGTAAGGGTAAGATTCAACGAGACAGATCCATTGGGAATTGTCTGGCATGGTCATTACATCGTTTATTTTGAAGACGGAAGAGAGGCTTTCGGGCGTCAGCATGGGCTAACTTATCTTGACATTCAGAATGCAGGGTTTGTAGCGCCTATTGTAAAAAGCACCTGTGAACATTTTCTTCCTTTAAAATATGGAGAAACTTTCAGGATTGTAACCACTTACATCAATTCTGTTTCCGCTAAGCTGATCTATAAATATGAGATTTTCAATCAGGAAGATAAATTGGTGTGCAGCGGAGAAACTATTCAGGTATTCCTGGACAGTAATGGAAGCTTGTGCTTATATAATCCGGACTTTTTTCAGGCATGGAAGGATAAAATGGGATTATCATGAGAAAGGAAATTTATATCACAGACTATAGTTGTGTAACTCCGCTGGGTTTTGATGTTGAATCTAACTGGAATGCTATTCTTGAAGGAAAATCAGGAGTTGCCTTGCATAAGGTTATAGAAAATCAGGATGCTTTTTATGCTTCTATGATTGATTCTGAAAAACTGAATAAAGAGTTCATCACAGTTTTTGATTCTGAAATAACTAACAGCCAGGAATTCACAAGACTGGAAAAAATGTTACTTTTAAGTCTTAAACCTGTCATCGAAAAGCACTCTGTAACTGCAAACACGGCTTTTATCCTTTCTACAACGAAAGGGAATGTCAGCTTATTAAAAAATCAAACTGAATTACCTGAAGGCGCTTATCTTTCAAAATTAGCACAGAAAATTGCAGACTTTTTCGGATTTACTACAAAACCTATCGTAGTTTCTAATGCTTGTGTTTCAGGAGTTATCGCAATTGCTGTGGCTAAAAATATGATTCAGGCAGGGAAATATAAGGACGCTTTTGTAATTGCAGGTGATGAAATTTCGGAATTTGTGATCTCCGGGTTCAATTCATTTCAGGCAATAGGTTCTGAGCCTTGTAAACCTTATGATAAAAACCGAAACGGAATCAATATTGGTGAAGCAGCAGCAGCAGCTTACATCACGTCTGAAATTTCTGAAAATGAAAAGATAAAATTTAAAGTGCTTGGGGATTCTGCCATCAATGATGCTAATCATATTTCCGGACCTTCAAGAACCGGAGACGGATTATACGGAAGCATCAAAAATGCTATGATTGAAGCCAATATTAGTTCAGAACAGATAAATTTTATTTCAGCTCACGGAACGGCTACATTATACAATGATGAGATGGAGAGTATTGCTTTCAACAGAATGGAGCTTCAAAATGTTCCTTTGAACAGCATGAAAGGCTTCTACGGACATTGTCTTGGCGCAGCAGGGTTACTGGAAAGCATTATTTCTATGGAAAGTGCACTTCACAGTACACTAATTACATCCAGAAACTTTGAGGAAATGGGAGTTTCTCAACCTTTGAATGTTATTAGAGATTATCAGACATCAACTATCAGATATATCCTGAAAACAGCTTCTGGCTTTGGTGGTTGTAATGCGGCTATTGTATTAGAAAAGATGATATAATATATAAAGACTCCAAGAATTTTGGAGTCTTATTTTTTTATTATTGTTTTGTAAAGATCAGATTTTCTGTCTCGGGAAGGTGTATTTTGTATTCTCTATCAGGAGGGCAAAGAGTATCAATTCTTGTTGTAGTCCCCGGATAATATCCCCATGAAAATTGAGTAGCATTTATTTTCTTTAAATTGATAGTTCCTATGCCCACACTACAGTTCCCTCCTGAAAAAAGTAAAGTTACATTATTTCTATTGTCTTGAGTATATGCACTTTTTATAGAAAGTCCTACATCATTAGTAAAATCTTTATTCAATGTGCTTTCTGAAATTATTCCATTTTTTGTAATCTCATATCTTATAAATAATTGGTCTCTATAAAAATTTTTATCAAAAAGTTCTATTGAAGCTTTTTTCTGTTCTGATATTTGGAGAACTATAGTTTTATCTTGGAAAGTTGCATTCCATGTTCCCTCATAATAATCTAATTCGTTATTTAAATCTTTAAAGTATGAATTTTCTGGAGCCCCTAGCACAGATGTGTTTAGTGGTAATACTTGCTGCTGTGCTTTGCAAGAAAACACAACAAAAATCCCTACTATAATCCACACATTTCTCATTATTGTTTTGTAAAAACCAAATTCTCAGTTTCTGGCAGATAGATGGTATAATCTCTATCAGGTGGACAAGTAATATCATTTCTCGTTGTTGTCCCAGGATAATAGCCCCATGAAAATTGAGTAGCATTTATTTTCTTTAAATTGATAGTTCCTATACCTACACTACAATTACCTCCTGAAAATACCAATGTAATACTATTGTCTTGAATTTTGGATCCTTTTATGGAAAGTCCAATATCATTGGTGAAATCCTTATTTAGTGAGCTTTCTAATATACTGTTACCTTTTTTCACTTCATATTTTACAAATATTTGATCTCTAAAGAATTTTTCCCCAAATCTTTCGATTGGAACTTTTATTTGCTTAGATATTTGTAAAGTAATAGTTTTATCTTGAAAGCTACCTTGCCACACTCCTGTAAAGTAATCTAATTCATTATTTGAATCTTTGAAATATGAATTTGGAGCTGAGTCAAGGGCGGAAGCATTTAATGAAATTATTTGCTGTGCTTTACAAGAAAGCACAATAAATATTCCTAATATGATTAAACCATTTCTCATTACTGTTTTGTAAAAATCAGGTTTTCTGTCTCGGGAAGGTGAATTTTGTACTCTCTGTCAGGGGGACAAAGAGTATCAATTCTTGTTGTAGTTCCCGGATAATACCCCCAAGAAAATTGAGTAGCATTTATTTTTTTTAAATTGATAGTTCCTATACCAACACTGCAGTTTCCTCCTGAAAATACCAGTGTAATACTATTGTCTTGAATTTTTGAGCCTTCAATAGAAAGTTTGGAATCAGCTGTAAAATCTTTATTTAATGTGCTTTCCAAAACTATATTATCTTTTTTTACTTCATACTTTATAAATAATTGGTCGGTATAAAAGTTCTTGTTCCACATTTTAAAGGGGGTTTTTATTTCCTTAGTAATCACAAGTTTTATAGTTTTGTTGTCGAAATTGGAAGTCCATATTCCTGTGTAGTCATCTAATTCATTATTTATATCTTTAAAATATGAATTCGTCTGAGACTTAAAAGCTGAACTGTTTAAAGGCAATATTTGCTGTGCTTTACAAGGTATAGTAAAGAAGATTAATATATATATAATTTGTTTCATAATATTTTATTTTTAGTTACATGGAGCCGGAACTGGAGTACCATTTGAATTTTGGTTTATTGTTGAAATTTTATTTTCCTCCACCCTTTGTAGTATAACTTTATTCTGTAATCCCATATTTTCTAAAGTTGAAAGGAAAATTTGTTCTAATCTTTGATTTATAGAAATATCATTATCGCTAATTAAATCTACATTTTTTTTCCATTGTTCTTTATTCCAACCATCCAACTGCCCTGTACTATAACTCCCATACGCAGGTATTTCATTATGCGTTCCATTAAAGTACATTACATAATGTATGCCACCGGGAGCTACCACTACCATATAGGCATTTCCCGCATTTCCTATGGCTTGATATCTTGCAATTTCTATTAGAATAGCAATATCATCGGCAGAAAATATATTCACTCCAGTTCCTGGGTGGTTATGATAGCCACCATTCATGGTAGAAGGGTCACCAAGGTTTACACTATAATCTTCATTTTGAGTAGCTTGAAGAATTGTTCCAGAAGAGTTTTTTATCATGTATTTTATTCATAATATATCTCTATAAAAACTTCCTGTTTCCATACTCTATTAGCTTATAGGGTTCTTTTGTGATAAATAAAGACACTTCGTTATTATTAAAAATTGCCTTATAACACCCCACCAATGGGTCTAATTCATTATTCATGTCTTTTAAATAAGAATTATTGGGAATTATTGTAAAATCAGTATTTAAAGGATATTCTTGTTGCGCATTGCATATTAATGAAGTCGTTAAAGCAATTAATAATATTGTACTTTTCATTTTGATATATTTTAATTTAACATGGAACTTCATCTATTATACCATCGTTACTGATTTCGTATCTCCATCATTTTCAATATCATAATAAATAAAACCACTAACCGGTGGCTTTATTTTTAACACTTTGATAAAAAGGTTATTGTTTTGTAAATACAAGATCCTTTGTCTCAGGAAGATAAATCTTAATATCAGTTCCTACTGGACATCTGCTATCATCAAGAATAATATCATTAGGCCGATATTCCCATGACATTTGTGTATCATTAAGTTTTTTTAATATTATACTTCCCCATCCAACACCACAATTAGTACCTCCATAATACAATAGAAGCTTATTCCCATTATCTTCAACCCACATACTATATATTGTATGTCTTAATTGCTGTTCCGGCAAATTCATACCTTGAGTATCTTGAACTATATGTCCTGAAGAACTTTTAATAATATATCTTATAGATAGTACATCTTTATAATGTTTGTATTGACTATTATCAAAAAATTTATGAATAAGTTTGTTGATGAATAAAGTTATTTTCTTATCCTGATAAGTAGCTTCGTAAGTACCAACAAAAGAGCTTAGTTCATTATTAGTATCTTTTAAATAGGAGTAATTAGGAGTTTCTGTATAGTCAGTCCTTAAAGGATATTCTTGTTGCGCTTTGCAAAAAGTAGTAATAATGATAATAATTAATAATAATATTTTTTTCATATTCTTTATTTTTAACACGGTGTAGCTGTTATCGTCCCATCACTGTTTTTAGTTATTGTACTTATCGTTCCATCAGTTTCTATTCTTTGTAGATTTACTTTTCCTTCTATTTTCATATCTTTCAGAGTTTTAAAAAGTAGTTTTTCAAGTCCCTCGGCACTACTAGAAGAATGATATAAATAATTTCTAGTTTCAAAGTTTATTACAAACTCATCTAGTTGTTGTTGAGAGAAAGTCACCAAAGCATCATTATAATTCCCATTAAAAGTTATTACATAATGCATACCATTAGGAGCTACCATTCCAATAAAAGCATTTTTTGGGTTTCCATAATTTCCTTGAGCTAAAGCGAACTGGAGCAATTGATCTATATCTGGTGGCGATAGCATTGGTATTCCCGTTGGGGTATGGTTATGATATCCTCCAACATATCCCGTCTTATCCATGAAATTTACACTATGATCTCCCCCTGGTATCATATCTGACGGGGTTCCGTCTGCTTTGATTTTGTAACCGTCTTCACCTCCTAGAGGAGATTTTGCTTTTAATGCATCTATTGCCGGTTTTGTTTTAGAATTATTTATTAGGTTTTTCGTCTTCTCACAAGGATCTTTTGGTTTTGGTGGCACACCACCGCCCCCTCTTGGAGGACCACCACAGTTATTAAATGTCTCACAACCACCGCCGCCGTCTCCACCGCCACCACCTTCACCAGGATACACTCCTATATCAAAATTTGGTAATTTGGGAACTCGAGGTGAAGTAATGATTACTTCCCCTGTGTCACAAGGATTTCCTGATGTTCCACAAGGAGGTGGATCTTCTTTTCCTCTACTAAAAACTGAAATACTTTTTCTAAGATAAGCTTCTCGAAATTCTTTTAAAACCAATTGATTATATTCATCCTTTTGGTTTAGTATTCCAAACTGAACATAAGTTTCTTCATCTTGAAGAACTCCAATCGCAATATCCACAACCTTTCCGTTTTCAACTACAGGAAAATATACCCACACTTTATCATCAAATTTTATGGGCTGAGAACGCATATCAAAATCAATATGTCTTTCGGAAATACTATTCCTTTTAGCATTACCTTCATTTTCCAATGATTTCAACCCTGTAAAATCGGTTTTATACAATTTATCATATTCTTTTAAAAGAAAAGCAAAACCATCCGGATAATTTATTATTCCATTTTCGTTTGGTTGGGTAAAAACCTGGAACTTATTTGAATAATAAGCTTCATCACCTGAGGATAAGTAATCTTCGTTCGTTCGGCAGGATTGCAAAGACACAGCAAACAGCGCCACCGATGCAGTCCGGATAATAATTTTTTTCATTCTGACTATTATGTTTTTTTGATTCGCTAAATATCGTATTTTATCACATACCTATGAATAAAAATCAAAAAAATAGGCTGCTCGTACTAAAAATTATTAAAAAAACAATATTTTATAAAACAGATCAATAATTCTATTTAATGATTTCCCGATCAAAACATGTATTCAATAAAAATGAACTTGAATAAAAAACTACAGATCATCTTTCAAAAAAATTAACCATTAGCTATCATTTCAAATTATTTTATATTTGTGAAAAATAAAAAATTTGCTAAAAAACAGCAGATCTGCTATTAATGAAGAAAACAAACACCTGTACCGTAGAACATTCAAAAATAACTGTTGACGGAGAAATTATTTTTGAAAGTCAGAATCACACATTCCAAGAATTTGCAAAGGAAGCTTATAAAAACATGGAACTGAATTATCCTAAGTTCCACAAAATGGATAATCTAAGTAAACTAGCCTTTCTTGCTGCTGAAATGGTATTAAAAGATGATGATCACAGCAGAACAGCCTTAGTTTTTGCCAATAGATCATCCAGCCTGGATACTGATTTTAAATATCAGGAAAGCATCAACTCTCAGGAAAATTACTTCCCGAGCCCTGCTGTCTTTGTCTATACACTTCCCAATATATGTGTGGGAGAAATCAGCATAAAACATAAAATGCAAACAGAGAATGCTTTTTTCGTTTTGGATGAATTTGATGAAAAATTTTTAAATGATTATTCCGAGCAGATTCTTTATTCCGGAAAAGCAGACAAAGTATTATGCGGCTGGGTTGAATTATATCAGGAAAATTATAAAGCTTTTGTATATTTGCTAACCTTGTAATAAATGTAACAATATAACCACGTAAAAATGTAACAATTTTAACTATTCGTAAACTTTTACATGGATACATTGGTAAACTTAATTAAATTATGGAAAACTTAAAAACTGAATTGAAGCACAAAATTATTGAAGTACTTAATCTTGAAGACGTTTCTGTAGAGGAAATCAAAGATACGGATCCGTTGTTCGGAGGAGGATTAGGACTTGACTCTATTGATGCTTTAGAACTTATCGTTCTTCTTGATAAAGAATATGGAATTAAATTAGCTGATCCTAAAAAAGGAAAGGAAATTTTCCAGTCTATTGAGGTAATGGCTAAGTTCATCGAAGAAAACAGAACAAAATAAAATTAATACAACAATGTAACAGTTTGTCCTTTATTGACATCCTGTTACATTGATACATTGTTACATTATTCATACTAATGAGCCAGAAAATTGCCATAACAGGAATGGGCATCATTTCCTCCATCGGAAACAATGTGGAGGAAAATTTTATTTCATTACAATCCGGAAAACATGGTATTTCAGATATTCAGATGTTTGAAACCCGTCATGCCGGAGCGATTAAAACAGGTGAGGTAAAATTATCCAATGAAGAACTTGTAAAGAAACTTCAGCTAAATGAAGACAACAACGTAACAAGAACATCCTTATTGGGAATGATCGCTGCAAAAGAAGCTGTAGAAAGTGCCGGAATTTCAAATATCAACGAATACAAAACCGGTTTTATTTCCTCTACCAGCGTCGGAGGAATGGATATTACCGAAAAATATTTCTACTCCTACGAAAACTTCCCTGAAAAGCAAAAGTACATTGATGCTCATGATGCCGGAAATTCTTCATTGGCTATTGCTGATTATCTGGGATTAAAAGGCATGGTTTCTACCATCAGTACAGCATGCTCATCTGCAGCCAATGCAATCATGATGGGAGCCAAATTGATTAAAAATGGGGTCTTAGACCGTGTTATCGTCGGTGGAACAGATTCGCTTTCAAAATTTACTTTGAACGGATTCAATACTCTGATGATTCTTACAGACTCTTACAATACTCCTTTTGACAACAACCGAAAAGGTCTAAACCTTGGAGAAGCAGCCGCTTTTCTGGTTCTTGAATCTGAGGAAGTTGTAAAAAAAGAAAATAAAAAGGTTTTAGGTTACCTTTCCGGGTATGGAAATGCCAATGATGCCCATCATCAAACCGCTTCTTCTGAAAACGGACAAGGTGCATTTTTAGCAATGCAGCAAGCTCTGAAAATTTCAGGGTTACAAAAAGAGAATATAGACTATATCAATGTTCATGGGACAGCAACGCCTAACAATGATTTATCAGAGGGAATTGCCATGATCAGAATATTCGGGGAAAACAATGTACCTGAGTTTAGTTCTACAAAGGCATTTACAGGACATACACTTGCTGCTGCTGCCGGAATTGAAGCCGTATTTTCAATTTTAGCCATGCAACACAGCCTTATCTTCCCGAATCTGAATTTTAAAACAAAAATGGAAGAGTTTGATTTAACGCCTGTTACTCAGCTTAAAGAGAAAAACATTAATCATGTTCTTTCCAATTCATTCGGGTTTGGAGGAAACTGTTCAACATTAATATTCTCAAAATCATGAGTGCAGTATACATCAACAGTGCAGCCTGCATCTCTGTTCAGGACACTTTAAACGAAAATATCCTTCAAAATCTTAACCCGCAAAACACGGTAAAGATTATAAAAGCTATAGAACCTAATTACAAAGAATTCATTCCTCCGGCAATGATCAGGAGAATGTCTAAAACTGTAAAAATGAGTTCAGTAGCATCAAATTATGCTTTAAAAGAAGCTGGAATTGAAAAACCGGACGCTATTATTGTGGGAACCGGAATGGGATGTTCACAGGACTCTGAAAAGTTCCTGAAAAACGTGATTGATAATCATGAGGAGTTTTTAACCCCTACATTTTTCATTCAATCCACTCATAACACTGTGGCAGGTCAGATTGCTCTTGGATTGCAGTGTCATGCTTACAATTTCACTTACGTTAATACTTCTTCGTCGCTGGAGTTTTCATTTTTGGATGCTCAGCTTCAGATCAATGATGGGGAAGCTGAAAATATTCTGGTAGGGTCAACCGATGAGCAGACCGACAGAACCATGGAGCTTTATTGTCTGAACAATACTATTAAAAAAGAAACCGATCTTCCGGCAGACCACCTGAATTCCAAAACCAATGGAGTTATTTGGGGTGAAGGAGCAAGTTTTTTTGTGGTTGGAAAAGACAAAACAGAAAGTTCTTACGCAAAGCTTACAGACATTAAAATCAGCAACCGATTAGAATTGAACGAAACACAGGAATTTATTCAGGAGTTTTTATCAAAAAACAATCTTTCTGTGAATCATATTGATGCTGTGATTTTAGGCTTCAGCAGTGATGCTGATTCTGATGCTTACTATACCAAAGCGATGAATCTTTTTCCTGATTCTGCGTTATTGTATTATAAACATTTAAGCGGTGAATTTAATACAGCCAGCGGATTTTCTACTTTTATAGCATGTCATATCCTTAAGGAACAGCAAATCCCGAAAGTAATGATGATCAATAGTATACAAAAGGAAGAAGTAAAAAATGTACTTCTTTACAATCATCTTGCCGGTGATGATCACAGTTTGGTATTATTGGAAAAGGCTTAATTGAAGAGTCGTAATAAAAAACAGTGCTATTGTCATTCTGACGAAGGAAGAATCTCTGCTTTTATATGATAGGTTCTTCATTTCGCTCCGCTATATTCAGAATGACAAAATGGGTATACATTCAGGAAGTTTAACAATAAAAAAGTCAGCAATGAAGCACTATTCATTCATCCTATTTTATCTTTTCTGTAACGTTTTTATTTATGCGTTTCAGGGAAGCTTGTGGGTGTATATTGCTTGTTTCCTTGCTTTTTCTGCCGTTGTTGTTTGGGGTTCGTTTGCTATTGAACTTGGATATTTTGTTAACAGTATTACGAACAAACGAACAAAAATCAAAGAGGTGGCTCTGACTTTTGATGATGGTCCAACAGAATTCACTCCTCAATTTTTAGATTTACTTCAAAAACATCAGGTAAAAGCTACATTTTTCTGTATCGGAAAGCAGATTGAAAAATATCCGGAAACGTTTCAAAGGATCATAGCGGAAGGGCATACCATCGGAAATCATACGTTGTCACATTCTAGTGCCACAGGTTTTTTATCCACTTCAAAAATGGTCAAGGAGATTGAAAGCTGTGATGAAGTGATAAAACAGATTGGAAATGTTCAAACAGATTTATACAGACCTCCTTTCGGAGTTACCAATCCGAGTATTGCCAAAGCCATTAAGCGAACTCATAAAACAAGCATTGGATGGAATGTTCGTTCTCTGGATACCGTTATAAATGATGAAAAAAAGATCTTCAGAAGAATTACAAAAACCCTTAAAAAAGGGAGCATTATTCTCCTTCACGATACCTCTGAAAAAACGTATCGTGTGCTGGTAGATTTATTAGTATTTTTGGAGGATAAAAAGTATTCAACATTTACCGTTGATTCAATTACAAATTCAAGAAAAAAATGATTAAAAATATTGCCTTAGGAGCATTTTTATTGATTTCCGGGTTCTTTTTTGCTCAAAATACAGCAATGTCGGGAGCAGAAGCAAAAGCATTTGTATCAAAAGTTTCTGCAGACACCAAGGAGATCAAAACCCTGCAAAGTGATTTTACCCAAACCAAAAAAATGGATTTTCTGGATAAAAGCATTGTAACGCATGGAAAAATGTCTCTTCAGACCCCTAATATGCTAAGCTGGAAATATACCAAACCTTATCAATACAGCATTGTTTTTAAAAGCAATAAAATCTACATCAATGATCAGGGGAAAAAATCTTCTGTAGATGCTAAAAGCAAAACATTTGAGAAGATCAATAAACTGATTGTAGGAAGCTCAAACGGAACCATGTTCAATGATCCTGAATTCACAGTGACCTATTTCAAAAACGGAAATTACAATGTGGCTAAGTTTGTTCCTAAAACATCACAGCTGCTGAAATATATCAAACAGATTGAACTTTATTTCCCTAAAAGCCAATCTACGGTTTCTCAGGTGAATATGACAGAAGCATCTGGTGATACTACGAATATCATTTTCAAAAATACAAAGATCAATGCTTCAATTCCTGCGTCAGAATTTAACTTATAGTCTGATCCTTTTGCTTGCAGTTTCCTGTAAGTCATATCAGCTTACTGATGTAAAACAGGTTTTAACCACTGAAAAAACGGTTGAAAATCTTTATTTTTCGTCTTCTGAGGATTATGTGTACAAATGTCAGATGGATATTTATAAAAATCATGTCAGCGGAATACTCATCATCAAAAAACTGAATGAAACCACACATCGTGTCGCATTAACTTCTGATTTTGGAAATAAACTGATTGATTTTGAAGTTTCAGACAATGGTTTCAAGCTTAATTATGTACTTCCTGATCTTGATAAAAAAATTGTCATCAATTTTTTGAAAAACGATTTTCAACAGCTTTTAAAAAGACAATATCCTGTCAGCGAAAGTTTTGAAAATGATAATGCAAAAATCTATCTGTCAAAAATTGAAAATAAAGCCTATTACCTGTTCTTCAACAAAGAAAATAATCTATTGAAACAGGTTATTTACACAAAAAATAATAAGGAGAAAATCGATTTTACTTTTGATGCAAAAAAGCATATCTTCGCGGACAGTTTAAACTTAAAACACAAGGATTTTAAGATCAATATAAAACTATTTCAAATAACCGAAACTGAATAAATTACACATGAAGAAGATATATTTCCTACTTTTTGCATTACTATCAACGTTGTTTTTTGCACAGGTAACTTTTAATCCGGGAATCAGAGTAGGCGCTAATATTTCACACGTATCTAACGGACCTGTACAAGATTACTTTTATTATAATGACAATCAGGGATATCACTATGGAAGCAACGCATTTGATATCAAATCAAAGGTTGATTTTTATGTAGGTTTCCAGGCAAACATCCGATTTGCAAAATTCTATGCTCTACAGCCGGAAATTTATTATACACGTCAGGGGGCAAAATTTGAGAGCCAAAAATCTACAGTAGCTTCTAAAACAGTCACTCTGTCTTATGTAGGAGCAGCGGTAGTAAATAAATTTTACTTTGATAAATTTAATATTCATTTTGGTCCGACTTTGGAACTTTTAACTGACCATAAGGATATTGACTCTCCTACAGATGCCGATCTTGGATTGTTATTCGGTACAGGCTATGACATTACTAAAAACATTGGTGTAGAAGCCCGAATTAAAAAAGGTTTTGTACATATTAATAATGACCATACCAATGTAACATTCCAGCTTGGAGTTTATTATACATTTAATCTTAAAAAATAAGATCATGCAAACCATTCTTACAGATTTTTATACGTTAACATCATACGAAAAGGCTGAAAACGGAAATTTTACGGCAAATATTCATCTTAATAAAGATCATGATATTTTTAAGGGACATTTTCCTGGAAATCCTGTGACTCCCGGAGTTTGTATGATGCAGATCATTAAAGAACTGACGGAAGAGTTTACAAGTTCAAAATTATTTTTAAAAACAGCATCGAATGTAAAGTTCATGGCAATCATCAATCCTTTTGAAACTCCGGATCTGAAACTACAATTGGATATCACTGAAAATGAAGAAGATGTTAAAGTAAAAAATGTGACATCCTTTGGCGAGACTATTGCATTGAAATTGTCTGTAAGCTATAAAAAAATCCCATCATGAAACTTATTCTATCATTCGTAGCGGCATTCATTTTTTTCTTTCAGTCTGATCTTGAGTCATTAAGAAACAGCTATGCCAAAGCCAACGAGTCTAATGCCAATACGGCAAATTTCATTGAAGTTGCGGAAAAGCAATCCAGTTCTGATGCTGTGACTTCAGGATATAAAGCAGCTGCCAAAATAATGGAAGCTAAAATCTCAAAAGGAAACAGAAAAGCCCTTGTAAAAACTGGTGCTACAAACCTTGAGAGCATTATCAAAAGTAATCCCAATAACGCCGAACTGAGATTGATCAGGCTAAGTGTTCAGGAAAACATTCCTAAAATTGTGGGTTACAGAGGAAGTTTAAAAGATGATAAAGCATTTCTTCTGACTCATTACAGCAAACAAAATGCAACCTTAAAAAATTACATCAAAAGGTTTGCAATGCAGTCTAAAACTATTACCGAGGCTGAAAGAGCCACTTTAAAATAAAACCATGTTCCTTGCTGAAGTACAAAATGCAATCTCTGAAAAGAAAATCTGCATTTTAATTCCGACTTACAATAACGAGAAAACCCTGAAGAGGGTCATCGACGGTGTTTTGAGCTATACCGAAAGTATTATTGTGGTCAATGACGGATCTACAGATTCTACCCCGCAAATTCTTACACAATATCCTCAGATCAGTGTTATTACTATACCTGAGAATAAAGGGAAAGGAAACGGGCTTAAAACAGGCTTCAGAAAGGCAAAGGAACTCGGATATGATTATGCCATCACTATTGATTCTGACGGGCAACATTATCCGGATGACATTCCTGTTTTTGTAAATGCTCTTCTGGAGGAAAATGATGATGTTTTATTAATCGGAAACAGAAATATGTCTCAGGATGGTATTCCTAAGAAAAGCAGTTTTGGAAATCGTTTTTCTAATTTCTGGTTTTGGTTTGAAACAGGAATCAAGCTTGAAGATACTCAATCCGGTTACAGACTTTATCCTTTACACAAAATTCCAAAGAAATATTTTACTCCAAAATTTGAATTTGAGATTGAGATCATTGTAAGAACAGCATGGAGACATATCCCTGTAAAAAATGTCCCTATAAAAGTTCTGTATGATCCTGCTGAGCGTGTGTCTCATTTCAGACCGTTCAAAGATTTTACCAGAATCAGTATTCTGAATACAATTCTGGTAACCATTACCCTCTTCTACATTATTCCGAGAAACTTTGTGAATAATTTCAAAAAAAAAAGCTTTAAAAAGTTCATCAAGGAAGATGTGCTGGAAAGTGACGGAAGTAACCGTATAAAGGCTTTTTCCATTGCGTTGGGAGTATTTATAGGACTTTCTCCTTTTTGGGGATTTCAGACTTTACTTGTGATCAGTTTATCTGTTCTTTTTAAACTGAATAAAGTACTTGCCTTTGTAGCATCCAATGTGAGTTTACCTCCTTTTATTCCTTTTATCATTGCAGCATCTCTTTTTCTGGGATCGCCATTTGTTCAGGGAGACAGCAATATTCTCAGTCAGGATTTAAATTTTGAACTGATCAAAAACAATCTGCTTCAATATGTAATCGGAAGTTTTATCCTAAGTACAACATTATCTGCTTTAGCTGGAATAACTACTTTTCTTTTTCTGAATAAACTGAATCCGGAGAATAATTAAAAGAATTATAATCTAATTATCTTTTTATTTGTCTTAGTCAGATACTTTTCAATTGTCTTTTGATCCGGAACGGTGGTTATTTCTTTAGTAAGTGCTTTTTCAAATTGGATTTTGGCTTTTGAAAACTCCTTTCGATGATAATAATATTTCCCGGCTAAAAAATACACTTTCCAAAAATCAGGATTTAAAGATTGATAATGAGTAAGGAAACTATCTGTAAGCATTTCTTTATTGACAATAGCATCATTGATCTTTAAGGTTACCTTTCTGTATTCTTCATAGTTTTTGAAGTCCTGTGAATCGGTAAAAGGATCTTTGGCAATATTCAGTTGGGATTTTGAAAAATCATTATGTTGTAAACCTTTCTCTGAAAATATTTCATTGAGATCATAGCATACAAATTCTCCCAATTGATAGGGATTGGAGGAAACCCAGACCAATCTTTTCTGAGGTGAAAATATAATCGCATGGTGAGCTAACAGCTGATTTAAAGCCTTTTCATTTCCGAAACCGATACTTTCATCTTTTAAGCCTGATCTATCTCTTAAAATAGCAGCCATTTTCTCCGGATTCAACTTTTTCTCTTCCTGTAAAAGTTCCTGAAGTTTTTCATAACGGTATGCGGAATGACTTTCTTTAATGTGTTTCTGATTTTTCACATCATCTTTATAAGCATCCGACTGAAAATGATTGGTGCAAAATACTTTACTCGTATTCTGAGCTTTGTACACTCCGAAATTTTTAGGTGAAACTTCAATGATCACGGCATTTTTATCATTGGCACTTCCTACGAGGATAGATTCTGAAACAAAAACACTTCTTTTTTTCGCAATAGCAATTGCCTCATCAATGGTTCTGGAATATTGTAGAATTTCTCTCGTGACCAATGAAATAGGGGTTTTAGCTGTTAAAGGAATTTTTGATTTTCCGGCATTGATTGTTACGGTGATTCCTTCTTTATTCATCCCGGAGACTACGCCGATCATTCCTGCCCAGCTTACAGACATATAGGGTATTCCGTCCTCGGGTTGTACAAATTCCACCAGTTTATTTCTTGAGAAATCATCTCCTACATAAAAGTCAAAGTTTCTTCCAATCAGCAGATCTCCGTCTTCTGTATTCTCATTCCAAACGGCAAGTGAGGTACAGCCCACCATTGCTAGATCCTGCAAAGCATGCCCGATGTCATGAGCGCCATGTAAATAAAGGTTCCTTAGATATTTAGAAGCAATAAAGTCATATTTATCTGATGAATATTGTGATAAGCCATATAATTCTGCCTGATAATCTTCTCTTACGTTGAGATACATTTTTCTGTTGTACCACTTTAAAAAGCTGCTTAAAAGGTTCTGCTTAAACTTTGACGGTACAAATCCTTCCACTTTAGAGAAAAAGATCTCTTCCTGTTCCTGCATCAGCTTTTGGGTAAGCGCACCGTTATTATATCCTAATTGAAGAGGATTTCCTTTGATATAAAGCTCCCAAAGCTGTTGTTTATTTTTAGTAAGATAATTCTGGTTATAGCTGTAAGTAGAATCATTGATCTTGTATACTTGGGGAATTTCCAGAGCATATTGTTTAACTTCCGGAATATGGTGTACAGATTTTGAAACCCCACATGAATGAAGGATAAAGAGAAAAAAAGTGCAGAGAAAAAGTCTTTGTAGAGACAGGTAAATAGTATTAGTTTTTTTCACTTCGGGTTATTAAAATATATTCCTCAAATGGTTATCAATAGTTTCTTTTCCTATAATTTCAGCACAGGTATTAAAAGCTCCAATGGTAACCCCTAAAATTCCGTGCATATTCACAGACTGACCTGTGAGAAACAGATTGTCAATCTTTGTACGGGGAGAAACCATTGTTTTAAGAGGGTTATCCGAATTTTTCATGTAACCGTACATATTTCCTTCAAAGCCTCCGATATAATCACGATAAGACAACGGTGAAGAGGTATGGATCCTTTTAATAGCATGCCTAAGGTTAGGTATTCTTTTTTCCAGGGCTTCAATCATCTTTTCTGTCTTCTCCAGCTTAAATTTTTCATACAATTTGCCTCTTTCATGTTCATTGGCAACTGTATTGAATGTATTTTCCCATTGTTTCACCTCATCGAAATCCATATAGGAAATTGCAGTCATGCTTTCTGCAAAGTCTGGATATTGTTTTGATGGCGTGGATGAAAGCATGTACGTTTCAGGCCAGGTTTCTTTTTTATAACGGAATGCATTCCAAACCTGCTCTTCGGATGAGTAATGATAAATATTATAATTAAAATTCGGAAAGCTGTGAGGTTTTAACACCAGGTAGACACTAAAGCAGGATGAAACCGGCTGCCAGCTTAAAACCCTGTTCAGAAAAGACTTTTTCAACCTTTCCTCACCAATAAGTTTAATAGTAGAACGAATTTCAATATTTGAAATAAACTGTTTTGCAAAATATTCCTTTCCGGAAACTGTTTTTACCGAAGCTAAGCTATTATTTTCATTAAAGATAAATTCAGAAACTTCAGAATGTTTGTGGACCTCTGCTCCATATTGACGAAGCTTTCGAATCAATAATTTTGAAATCTGGCTTCCTCCTTTCACACATTTGTAGGCGCTTTGAATATAGGAGTTTACCGTTAATGCATGCACGTAAAAAGGAACATTTTCCGAATCGCCAGCGTATAGAAAATTAGAGCCTAATAAAACGGATTGAAGGATTTTGTTCTGCGTAACCGATTCTATAAATCTCTTGGTATTTAAGTGTAGGATTTCTTCATTATAATGATCTTTCCCTACGACGTTATATCTTGGAAACTGGCTGCACACATATTGAATCTCTTCACAGTAGTTTTCAAGATTTTCTTTTTCATCAGGAAAATATTTGGTAAGCTGCTCTACAAAATTTTCATATCCTTGTGCGTGTGGATATTCTATGCTATTTTCTCCGAAAGAAATTCTATCGAACCCATCTTCATCCATTTTCTGAAGTTCAAGTTCGTCCATGATTTCCAGATAAGAAAAAAAGCGGTTTAAGTTTTGTCCTTTTGAAAGTCCTCCCAGATAATGAACCCCGGTATCAAAGATGAGTTTATCCCTTGAAAAAGTCTGTAGATTTCCGCCATACTGATTGTTTTTTTCCAATATACAGACTTTCAGACCTTCTTTCGCCAAAATAAGAGCTGAAACAAGACCTCCCAATCCGCTACCGATTACAAGTATGTCATATTCTTTCTTCAAAGGAGAACGTGCTTTATAAGTTAAAAAGAGATTGAGAAATTAGGGAATTCAGAGTTATTTTGTACTTAAAAGACGGAAAAGTCTTATTCAGACAATACAAATTCATGATCTCAAATTTTCAAAAATCTCAATAGTTTTGAGTTTTTATTAGTTTTTAGGGAATAAAAATAGAAAAATTAATCAACATCATCCCAAAAATCAAAATAATTAAACCATTGAAGCGGATATTTTTTCACCATGGTCTCAAGATTATCTACATAAGACTGTAAAAGTCCCTGTGAATCTCTGTTTTTGATATTCTGAGCTACTCTTGCATATAAGTGATAATGAAGGTTATCTTCTTTCATTACATAAACGTAAACTACCGGAACACCTAATCGGGAAGCAATAAGGAATGGTCCTGCCGGAAATTTGGCACTTTTCCCCAACAGATCTGCTTCAAGATATTTTGATCCCTCAAAATAACGATCACCTGTAAAACATATCAGTTCATTATTTGACAAAGCCTGATTGATCTCAAAGATATGTGACAGATCTTCTTTTACATAAATGAATTTGATATTACTTTTCTTTACGGAAACACTTTCTAAATATTCCTTGATTACCGTCACCTCCTGATCTGTAGTTACCAAGTTGATCTGACAATCAAAATCGATGTCTGCAAAGAAATGTTCTGCAATTTCAAAGTTACCGATGTGGGCACTGATCAAAACTCCGCCTTTTTTTGCTGCTAAAAGGTTTCTGAGGTTTTCAATCCCGTCAAATTCATAGGTATATTTTTCTCGTAAACCGGCAGAAATAGCGGTTTTATCAATCAGAACTTTCCCGAAAGTAAAGTAGCTTTTAAAAATGGAACGCTTTGCCTTCCAATATCCGTAGTTCAGTCTTTTCTGGAAATAATAAAGAATGTATCGATTGCTTTTTTTCTGAAACAGAACAAAGTAAGAAGCAACAAAATACAGGATAAAATATGAACTCCTGATTCCGATATTTCTAATACACCAAACGAATATTCTGTATCCTGATACGGTTCCTTTAGATTTACCTTTCCACTTGTTCATAAATAGAGTTTACCATTATAACAGTATACCAATGTAACCCTATCTCTGAGTACACTCTAATATGGTTACATTGGTACATTTTAAGGAGTATAGATTACTTATAACTATGCGTTTTTTTCAGCAATCTTGTTTTCAATCGTTGAGTAGAAGTCAGCAAATGTCACCATTTTTTTGAAATCGGCTTCTCCTAATTTCACTCCGAAATTAGATTCAATCACCACTACCATATCGATATAGTCTAAGCTGTCTAAGCCTAATGTATTTTTAAGGTTGGCATCATTACTGATTTCGTCTCCATCAACTTCAAATTCGTTGACAAGAAAATCATTAACAATAGCAACTATTTTTTCCCTTTCCATGTTTTTAATCAAATTTTTTAACTATTAGTGCAGAATTGGTTCCCCCAAACCCAAAAGAATTCGACAAAAATACATCAATTTTTTGATTTTTTGTTTTGGAGACTAAATTTATCTTTTGAGCCTCATTATCAGGATTATCCAAGTTAATATTCGGAGCTACAAAATCGTTCTGCATCATCAGAATTGAGTAGATAACTTCACTTGCGCCTGCCATCCAACACTCGTGTCCTGTCATGGATTTGGTAGAACTTACTGGAACTTCGCTTCCGAAGATTTCATAAATAGCTTTTGCTTCGTTCGCATCACCAATAGGGGTAGAAGTAGCATGAGCATTAATATAATCAATGTCTGAAGCTTTCAATCCTGATTGTTTCAAAGCTCTGTCCATTGCAAGGGCTGGTCCGTCAACATTCGGGGTTGAAATATGTCCGCCGTTGGATGAGAAACCATATCCTATAATTTCAGCAATGATTGGAGCACCTCTTCTTTGTGCCGATTCTAAGCTTTCAACAACTAAGCTTGCTGCTCCTCCACTTGGAATCAAGCCGTCTCTTCCTGCATCGAAAGGTCTTGAAGCTTTGGTAGGTTCGTCTTCTCTTGCGGAGAAAACTCCCAATCCATCAAAACTTGCCATGGAATATTTGTTGGTTTCCTGAGCCCCACCACAGATAATCATATCCTGAAAACCGTTTTTGATCATCATATAAGCAAGTCCTAAGGAATGTGAACCGCTTGCACAGGCTGCACTGATTGTAAGATTGATTCCTCTCAGCTTAAAGATCGTGGAAAGGTTCATCGTTACAGTTGAGTTCATTGATTTAAAGATCGCACCGGACCCCATTAATGTAGTATCTTTCTTTTCTCTTGCAATGTCTATAGATTCTACCACTGCCTGAGAAACACTATCGTTTCCGTATAGAATCCCAACTTCATGGGTGTCTAAAAATGTTTCATCAAGATTGGCTTGTTTCAAGGCATCAATTGTGGCAAGATAAGCATATTCACTTTCTTCTCCCATGCTGATGCGCTGACGTCTATTCAGAAGGTTTTTGAGATCCGGTTTTGGTACAACGCCTGTAAGCCCAGATCTAAACCCGAATTCTTTTCTCTCCTGATCTAAAACAATACCGGATTTTCCTTGGTATAGAGATTCCCTGACTTCTTCTAAAGAGGTCCCAATGCAGGAATAAATCCCCATTCCGGTAATCACAACCCTGTTTTCCATTTGTTTATATTGAGTTTAACAATGTATCAGTTTAACGATGTAACAATATATTTTATTGAGATTCAATTTATATTGTACACTGGTACATTGGTATATTGTTAAATTATTTTATGAGTAAATTCCGCCGTTAATATTAATCACTTCGCCTGTAATGTATGAAGATTTTTTCGATGCTAAAAACGCTACAAGATCAGCTACTTCTTCAGCTTCTCCGAATCTGTTGGCTGGAATCATTGCTTTAAGCTCATCTTCATTCATTTCCTGGGTCATATCTGTTTTGATAAACCCTGGTGCAACAGCATTTACTGTAATATTTCTTTTTGCGACTTCTTGAGCAAGGGCTTTTGTAGCTCCTACCAAGGCTCCTTTTGCAGCGGAATAATTTGTCTGCCCGGCAGTTCCTTTTACTCCGGATACTGAAACCATATTGATAATTCTTCCGTATTTGTTGCGAAGTAATTTCTGAATAAAGAAATTCGTTACATTGAAAAATCCGTCTAAGCTTGTATTGATAACGCTGCTCCAGTCTTCTTTTGGCATCCACATAAACAGACCATCTTTGGTAATTCCGGCGTTGTTTACAATCACTTCTACCACAGCTGTAGGATTATTTCCCTGCCAAGCTGTTAATACATTCTGAACTTCTTCAGTATTTCCTACATCAAATTTAAGGATTTCTCCTGTAGCGCCAAGTTCTTCTACTTTAGCCAAAGTTTCTTTTGCTGCGGCTTCATTTGAAGTGTAGTTAATCAGTATATGGTAATTCTTTTCTTCAGCCAGTTTTATACAGATCGCCCTTCCGATTCCTCTTGAGCCTCCTGTTATAATTGCACATTTCATGCGTTAGTGTTTATTTCGTTTTAGTTTTTTTAAGTTACCTTGTTTTTCTTTTAATAGACAATTTATTCTGATGAATAATTACATTGCCTTTAAATATTTCTTTACTTCTTCCAGATAAGGGTACATTACCATATCATCTGAGAATGCAGGAATTATTTTTCTGATCTCATCATACAGCTCTTTTGTGGATGAAGAAACTTTATCCTGGAAACCTAGGTATTCAATTGCCTGGATAATTGTAATGGCTTCAATTGCCAATACTTCAAAAGCATTTTCTATTACTTTTCTACAGATTACGGCTGCATTGGTTCCCATACTCACGATATCCTGATTATCGTTATTATTCGGGATACTGTGAACGTACATAGGATTTGACAGCATCTGGCTTTCTGCTGTAGTGGAAGTTGCTGTAAACTGTACACCCTGCATTCCGAAATTGAAACCTAATTTACCTAAATTTACAAAAGGAGGCAAAATTTCGTTGATTTTAGCATTTAAAAGATAGTTCAACTGTCTTTCTGCAAGCATGGTTAGTTTTGTTACTACAATTTTAAGCTTATCCATTTCCAAAGAGATATAGTCTCCGTGGAAATTTCCGCCATGGTAAACATGTTGGTCTTCTACATTGATAATTGGGTTATCATTGGCAGAGTTAATTTCGTTTTCAAGAACTTTTTCTGTGTATTCCAATGTATCTAACACTGGTCCTAAGATCTGCGGTACACATCTTAATGAATAATATTCCTGTACTTTTTCCTTGAATACTTTTTCCTGTTCTTCAAAGTGAGTATAAAGGTGATCTTCTCTTTTTCTGATCAGTTTACTATCTGCTAAATGGGCACGCATTCTTTCTGCCACTTTCTGCTGACCGTAATGTCTTTTGGTTCCGTTCAAAGCAGCGGATAAATGATCATCATATGCCTGAACAATTTCGTTGATCGCACATGAAAGTCTGATGGAAATATCTGTTAATTGATTTGCTTTATAAGCATTCACTATTCCGATTCCTGACATTACCGAAGTACCATTCATTAAAGCAAGACCTTCGCGGATCTCAACCTGAATTGGTTCTAATCCTTCGATTTCGAAAACTTCTTTTGTGGATTTTCTTTCTCCTTTATAAAATACTTCTCCTTCTCCGATCAAAACTAAAGCAAGGTGAGCCAATTGTACAAGGTCACCACTTGCTCCTACTCCTCCATGCTCAAAAATCAATGGGGTGATATCTCTGTTGATCAATTCCTGAAGAAGATAAATAACGGATTCATGTACTCCTGAATTTCCTAATGATAAGGTATTCATTCTTGCCAACATACATGCCTTAACTTCCTGAGCTGGCAAAGGGTTCCCGATTCCTGAAGAGTGGCTTCTGATCAGGTTATATTGTAGCTGGTGTGTGTCTTCATCACTGATCTTAAATTGAGCCATCGGTCCAAAACCAGTGTTCACACCATATATTACTTTGTTTTTAGAAAATTCTTTTAAAAACTGAAAACTTGTATTCACTCTTGATAAAAGTGATTGATCCAGTTCTATTTTCTCATTTTCAATAATAATTTTTTGAAAGTCTTTCAGTTCTAAAAAGTTGGTTATTTTCATCAATTAAAAGTAATAGTTGATAATTTTGTAAAATATTAATTAATTGTCACTAATTTTGCGGCAAAGATAAAAGTTATTATTAAAATAAAAAATCAAAGATGAGCAAAGAATTTGTTGACGTTCTTGTAATCGGGGCTGGACCTTCCGGATGCGTGTCTTCTTCATACTTAAAGAAGAACAACGTCAACGTAAAAGTGGTCGAAAAGACAAAATTCCCAAGATTGGTAGTCGGTGAAAGCTTAATTCCAAGGGTAATGGATCACTTTGACGAAGCCGGATTATTCCCTGCACTAGACAAAATGGGCTTTGAAAAAAAGCTTGGAGCTCGTTTCCTTCGTGGTGATGAAGTCTGCATTTTTGATTTCAGTAACAAATTTGGAGAAGGCTGGGATTGGACCTGGCAGGTTCCGAGAGCTGATTTTGATAACACTCTTGCTCAGGAAGTCATTAATAAAGGGATCGATCTGGAATTTGAGACAGAAGTTATTGATATTAAATTTGACGGAACTGATTCTATAACAACGGTAAAGAATAAGGATGGAGAAACTAAAGAAATCCATGCAAAATTCGTTATTGATTCCAGTGGATACGGAAGAGTACTTCCCCGTTTGCTGGACCTTGAAAAACCTTCAAAATTATCTCCTCACTCTGCAATTTTCTCTCATGTGAATGATATTAACAGAGAACCTGGGGAAGAGGGAACATTGATTTCTTTTGACATCATTGAAACAGAAGTTTGGCTTTGGGTAATTCCTTTTTCTAATGGAAATACAAGTATAGGTATCGTAGGACCTACTGATTATATTGATCAATTATCTGAAAATGGAGATCCGGCTGAAGCTTTAAGAAAGGCTATTTCTCTTTCTGATTATTATGTAAAACGTTTCGGAGATGTAGAGTTCCTTTTTGAGCCAAGACATCTTAAAGATTATTCATGCTCAGTGAAGAGTTTATTCGGAGATGGATTTGCTTTAACAGGGAATGCATCAGAGTTCCTTGATCCGGTTTTTTCCTCAGGGATGGCATTTGCTACCGAATCCGGAATGCTTGCAGCAAAACTTGCTTTAAGACAGCTTAATGGCGAAACAATTGATTGGCAGAAAGAGTATACTGATTATATTTTATATGGTGTAGATGTTTTCACCACTTATGTAAAGGAATGGTATACCGGAAATCTTCAGGAGCTATTCTTCCACCAACCTGAAAATCCGGATGTAAAGAAAAAGATATGTGCGGTTTTAGCAGGATATGTGTGGAATAAGGACAATCCTTTTGTGAAAAAGCACGATACTGTGATTAAGAATCTTGCGAACCTGATCAAACTTGAAAAACAGGAACAGCAAAATCAACAATAAAAAAACGGTCTGAATTTTCAGACCGTTTTTGTTTTATTTTAAAGACTTTTTAATTTCTCTTCCCAGATATCTTCCGGCAGATTCATAAGCTGCGGCAATTCTTCCATACTCCATTACAAATTCATCATTCTTTACGAATTTATCGAATTTGTTTAGTTCTACTTCCACTAAAACCTTAGAAGGATTATTCGTTTCAATCAGTTTTATTTTACCCGTTATTTCAGCAGTCATTGCTGTAAGTCCTGCATGCCATCCCGGAAAAACCCATGCTGTTTCTACCAACAGGGTATATTTTGCAGAAGGATCTTTTTTGAATGAAATGTCTTTATACGTTTTATTCAGTCCTTTTGCGAAATAATCTACATATTCTCTTTTATAGATTTCCCATTGCCCGATCCATTTTGTCCATGCCTCCTCGCCTCTTTTAGGGTTTTCCAGAACCTGTTTTTTTCTGTTTTCAAGATATTGAACTTCCGTAATATTCTCTTTCATAAATAATACGTTCTCAAATTTGACCTCAACATTTACTTCGGGCTGATCTTTTAATACAAGTAAATTACCCGCTGTAATTTTCATTTTGTCCTGTGCGAAAACTGTTGTCATCATTACGAAAAACACCAGCAATAATAATTTTTTCATTGTTTATTAGTTTTATTTTTAAGCGTTTAAAGGTATCATAAAAAGTAGAGTTATAATACTTTTATTGAAAATTATTCTTATCGTAGATCTATAAAGGTAATAGGCTTTCTGCTGTTTGGATTGAAGACCGTTTTGGACAGAATATCAAAGTCAATAACTTCAATTTTCGGGCTTACTCTCAATTTTGCTCGGAAATGATCTCTTACTTCATTTACAAAATTCTCGTTTTCGGCTTCAATACTTAATTTGATGATAATTTCATCCAACCCGATCTCATTAGCCTGAATTACGATCTGATAACACAGAATATTATTAAAATCGTTCAGAATATCATTCATTGCCGGCGGATACAACGTTGTTCCCTTATATTTAATCATCTGCTGCTTTCTTCCAATCACAGGTCCTAACCTCATCGTATTTCTTCCGCATTGACATGGTTCGTAATGAGCTTTTACAATATCACCTGTTTTAAATCTTAATAAAGGAATAGCTTCCACACCCAAAGTTGTAATGGTAAGTTCTCCGCTTTCTCCTTCCTTCACTACATTTCCCTCATCATCCAATATTTCTGTAATGATCAATTCCGGGTGATGATGTCCTCCAATCTGAAATTCACATTCTGTAAAGGCAGTACTCATCTCAGTAGATGCATACGTAGAAAAGAGTTTAATGTTCCACTTTTCTTTGATCTTCTGTGAAAGAATATTATCTGTAAAATCCTGATTTTTGATACTTTCTCCGATACATACTGCGCCATAAACACTTGAATTTTTATAGTCCAAACCATGTTTTTCAGCATAATCGATCATCTTTAACAGAAAAGAAGGAACAGTAATCAGGTATTTAGGTTTATATCTGAAAATAGAATCCCATTGCAATTCCGGAATTCCAGGTCCCATTCTGACAACACTTGCACCCATTTTTCTTAATCCTAAAAAGTAAGCAAGTCCTGCCATGAAACGTTTATCGATGGTTGTGATCATCTGTACAACATCTCCTTTCTGGATTCCTGCACAGGCAAATGATATTGCTTCATTATAGGCAAGTCTTTCAAGGTCATTATCAGACAAACCGAAAGTCACAGGATCTCCCAAAGTTCCTGAAGTCGTGCTATAATCTACAATCTTATCCGGAGTAATACAGAAAAAATCATGATTGTACTGCTGTAAATCATTCTTTGTGGTTGTAGGAATCTTCTGCAGATCTTCTAAAGTTTGAATTTCCGCAATATTGATATTATTTTCCCTAAACAGTTTTGTGTAAAAAGGTGAATTCTCCTCAAGATAAGCCAAAAGCTTCTGAAGTTTATCTTCCTGAAACCTTTTTATTTCCTGAGTACTTGATTTTTCGATGAACGGATGAAATTCCAATGATTTTAATTTTGAGCAAATTTATTTAATTAAATTAAAAGTTGGTTCATAAACCCTTGTTTATCTTTGGAAGGTAAATGTTTGTGTATTGGTATTACCTGCTGTATTAGTCGTAACAACTTTTAAAGTATGTGAGCCGGAACCTTTAGGACATTTTTCATCAAAAGTATAGATAAAATCATCTTTTGCACGAGCAAATCTAAGCCACTTTCCATCCAGTTCTGCACGGAATTCTACAATATCTCCAACTTTTGAAATTCCTTTCAAACGAAGAATGCTACTGTTTATAGCTGCTCCTTCTTTCCATCCCGGAGAAACTGAAGGTAAACTATTATCTAATATAAGTTTCACCGTTCCTAGTCTGTTGAATTGTCCTTCTGCCTGATCGCCATTCCATTTTGCCTTTATCACATTCGTATCACTTCCATAATTAAGAGACATCACCACTTTATCCTTTTCTTCTTTGGTTAATTTCCTATTCGGTTTTATTTTCAAAGTATAGTTATCATGAACAGGTATGTATGGGCTATTTAACACAATGGCATTGGAAACTACATTGGCATCACCGTCAGATTTCTCATACATATTAAAATTTACCGCATCATACAAAGCATTTTTGCTCAAATTAATTTCAGCATTTTCAGTGGTAATTGTTTTTCCTTCATTGGGAAGACCGGTTTTTGCTGTCTGTGAAATTTTCTCTCCAGCTGTATTAAGCTGAACTTTGGTTGTTAAACGGCTTGTATTTCCTTTTACATCTTTAAGAATGATTTCAATGGTATGAATATCCTGATCCTGAAGATTAATGATTCCCGACATATTAGCATTACTGTAATTTTGTAGTTTCATTCCTGGCAAGGTAGATAAATGCTGGATTGCCGTTTTGTCCCTGATAAATTTGGTATAGTCTATACAACCATTCAGATAGCGGGTATCATCATAGCTCACTTTATCAATACTAAAGCCATATATTAATTTCCCATCCATCAATAATTCAGCTTTATAAATACCAAGATTGAAGCCCTGATTAGCCTTATCCACTGCTTTTATCCCAAAGCTTATCATTGGAGAATTCACTTTTACTACATCTGCTGTATAAGTATTTCCAACTTTTTTAACAGTAATTCCATTAGCTCCGGGTTCATAAGTACTAAACCTGCGATCATACCAATACAATCCACTGATAATAGGAGCCACAGAATCCGGAATAGCAAAACCGAAAAGCAACGGATTAAGACACTCCTCCGTTTTAGTATCTCTTATCTCAAAATGTAAGTGCGGACCAGCAGAACCTCCCGTATTTCCACTCAAAGCAATAAGTTGTCCTTTTGTAACTGGAAACTGTCCCGCTTGAAAAGTAATATCCTGTTCCCATTTTTCGTCTTTGTACTGCTTCTCTTTTACATATTCATCGAGCTTATCGTAATATTTGTTCAGATGAGCGTAAACCGTTGTGTAGCCATTGGGATGGGTGATATATATCGCGTTTCCAAAACCATATCTTTCTACTTTTACCCTGCTTACATAACCTTCTGCTGCAGCCAGTACAGATAGGTTTTCCTGACTATTCGTCCTCAGATCTAATCCCATATGGAAATGATTTGTTCTTACCGCCCCGAAATTGGCAGCCAGCTGCATGGGAATATTCAGTGGATTACGGAAATAGTTTTGGGGATAGTTATTTTGGGCGTGTATAATGATTGTTGTGATCAAACAAAAAGCAACCATCAATTTGGGAAGGGTTTTCATACAGCATTTGGGTTTAGTTCTACTTAAATATACGAGATTTCAAGCAATGATCGTGCTATTGTCCTTTAGTAGATTTTATTTTTCCCACAGATAACACAGATTTTTACAGATAATGATGGATCAATCTGCGAAATCTGTATGATTTGCGAGAGATTATAATTTAAGTTTTGGATAAAGCCATGATTTTATGTATTTTCAAATCTTTAAACATATTTAAACCAGTACAACAAATAAATTATATTAACAGAACAAGAAATAATAGAAATTGCAACTCATTACGTTAAAAAAAGAAGTACAAAATATGATCTTGTCATTTTAGATAACGAAGCCATTAAAAAGCCTTATGGGATTATATTTTTTTACAATACAAGAAAATTTAATGAAACAAGAAATGATGATGACAATACCTTGTTGGGTAATGCTCCTTTTTTGGTAGAAAATAAAACAGGAAAAATTATAATATTCGGAACCAGTAGATCTAATGAATACTATATTGAGGAATACGAAGCAGGAAGATGGCCGGATATGCCACTACTTAGCGACTTTGAATAATTTACAATCACTTTCGGGTAGCTTTTATATTTTCCGAAAACACTATAAAACTATGACAGATAAATAAAAGAAAGAATCAGAAGCCTTAAAAAAAGTAAAGGAACTTTTAAAAGACCCTACTTTATCAATAATATCTTCCACGTATAGTGAAAATGAGGAGCTAAGGGATAACACTGTAAAGACATTATCATTATAAGCCTACTGGATGATATTTACGGAAAAGGATTTCGGGTGTACGTAGATGCAAAAACCCTGGACCTTTTATACGTACAAGGTCCATATAGATCAACAGAAATAGAAGATTTTTTTGAACTATGAATAAGGTTCTTGTGGTATAGAGCAGGATTCATGGTATTTGATTCACAAGATTAATAACGAACATATAAGAAGCAGCCTAATGACCATAGAAGAAAAAGAAGACAAAATAACATCAATAATAAAATTAAAATTAGATGAAATTGATTATAGAATAACCAGTATAATCTCATACTACTCCGAAAATAGGCTGCTAAGAGATGGCACTTACAAGAATGTAATTGTAACATCTTTCACAGAACCCCTACTTGACTTAGATACTTCTATTATTACAGATTCTGAAACCTTAGAAATGCTTTATGTGTGGACCGGACCAATGCGTTATATGGAAATAGAGAATTTCTTTACAAAACATTGATATTAGTTTTGTTTTCAAAAATATCAATACATCTGTAGTTTTTAACAACAGAAAAATTCGTATCAACTATTAAAAATTCCGAATGATAATTTTCTAAATAAAAAGGGTTCTTAACCTCAATGTTCCCCTATAAAACGACAAAAAAATCCCCCTTATTTATCATTTACTTTTTGCTTTTAAGCCCTTTCTTCATTTATATTTCTGAAATTGAACTTTTTAATAGAAATTACCTAAATAAAACATATCTTATAAACCGACAAAATTTAGTAAATTTGCAGACTTAATTAATCAACGAATATTGAGATATTTACAATGAGCCAATTTAAAGAATACAAAAACCTCAACCTTATTGACGTAGCAGAGAATGTAGCGGAATTTTGGAAACAAAATAAAACTTTCAATAAGAGTGTTGAGATTCGTCAGGGAAATCCTGAGTTTGTTTTTTATGAAGGTCCGCCTTCAGCAAACGGTATGCCTGGAATTCACCACGTAATGGCAAGAGCATTGAAGGATATTTTCTGCCGTTACCAGACGCAAAACGGGAAGCAGGTTTTCCGTAAAGCGGGATGGGATACGCATGGTCTTCCTGTGGAACTGGGTGTAGAGAAAGAATTAGGAATTACGAAAGAAGATATTGGTAAAAAGATCTCTATTGAAGATTATAATAAAGCTTGTCGTGAAGCAGTAATGCGTTATACCGATGTTTGGAATAACCTTACAGAGAAAATCGGATACTGGGTAGACCTTGATGATCCGTACATTACGTACAAGTCAAAATATATGGAAACTGTTTGGTGGTTGTTGAAGCAATTATATGACAAAAGCTTGTTGTATAAAGGATATACGATCCAGCCTTACTCTCCAAAAGCAGGAACAGGACTTTCTTCACACGAACTGAACCAGCCTGGAACGTATCGTGATGTTTCAGATACAACGGTTGTCGCTCAGTTTAAAGTTAAAAAAGATTCATCTGCTTTATTCAACGATGTTGACGGAGATGTACATATCCTTGCATGGACGACGACTCCTTGGACGTTGCCATCCAACACAGCATTAACAGTTGGTAGAGATATTGAGTATGTTGTTGTTAAAACATTCAACCAATATACATTTGAGCCGGTAACAGTAGTATTATCCAGCGTTCTTTTACCTAAAGTATTCGGTAAGAAATATGCTGAAGGTACAGACGAGGATTTTGCCAATTATACTCCAGAAACCAAAGTAATTCCTTTCAGAATTTTAAAAGAATTTACAGGAGAGAAACTTGTTGATACAAGATATGAGCAATTAGTTCCTTGGTTTACGCCAAACGACAATCCTGAAAATGCATTCAGAGTAATCTTAGGTGATTTCGTTACAACAGAAGACGGTACAGGTATCGTACACACAGCTCCTACTTTTGGTGCTGATGATGCGAGAGTAGCTAAAATGGCTCAGCCTGAGATCCCACCAATGTTGGTAAAGGATGACAATGATAATCTTGTTCCATTGGTAGACTTACAAGGTAAATTTATCCAGGGCGAGAATGTTCCTGAAGTTTTCTCAGGAAAATATATTAAAAACGAATATTACGATGAAGGAACTGCTCCTGAGAAATCTTGGGATGTAGAGCTTGCGATCTTATTGAAAATAGAAAACAAGGCATTCAAAGTAGAGAAATATGTTCACTCCTATCCACATTGTTGGAGAACTGACAAACCGGTATTATATTATCCATTGGATTCATGGTTTGTGAAGATGACTGCTGTAAAAGACAGATTGGTTAATCTGAACAAAGAAATCAACTGGAAGCCAAAAGCTACCGGAGAAGGACGTTTTGCCAACTGGTTAGAAAATGTAAACGACTGGAACTTATCCCGTTCAAGATACTGGGGTATTCCGTTGCCAATCTGGAGAACAGAGGATCTGAAAGAAGAAAAGATCATCGGTTCTGTAGAGGAACTTTACAACGAGATTGAAAAATCTATTGCTGCAGGTTTCATGACTGAAAATCCGTTCAAAGGTTTCATCATCGGAAATATGTCTGAATCGAACTACGAGCTTGTAGATCTTCATAAGAATGTAGTAGACAAAGTAGTTTTAGTTTCTGATTCAGGAAAAGCAATGAAACGTGAAAGTGACTTGATCGACGTTTGGTTCGATTCAGGTTCTATGCCATATGCTCAATTACACTATCCTTTCGAAAATAAGGAAATGATAGACAATAATAAGGCATTCCCTGCAGACTTTATTGCAGAAGGTGTTGACCAGACTCGTGGATGGTTCTATACACTTCACGCAATCGGAACTGCTGTTTTTGACTCTGTTGCTTATAAAAATGTAATGAGTAACGGTCTTGTTTTGGATAAAAACGGGCAAAAAATGTCAAAACGTTTAGGAAATGCAGTAGATCCATTTGAAACTCTTTCTGTTTACGGACCGGATGCTACCCGTTGGTATATGATTTCCAATGCAAATCCTTGGGAAAACCTGAAATTTGACATCGAAGGAATTGATGAGGTAAGAAGAAAGTTCTTCGGAACACTTTATAACACCTATTCATTCTTTGCTTTATATGCGAATGTTGACGGATTCAATTATTCAGAAAAAGAAGTGGAAAACCGTCCTGAAATCGACAGATGGATTCTTTCTGAACTAAATTTATTGATCAAGGAAGTAAAAGCATTCTACGAAGATTACGAACCTACAAGAGTAGCAAGAGCAATCAGTACATTTGTGAATGATAACTTAAGTAACTGGTACGTAAGATTGTGTAGAAGACGTTTCTGGAAAGGAGATTATTCTGATGATAAAATCTCTGCTTACCAGACACTTTATACTTGTCTTGAGGTGGTAGCAAAATTATCTGCTCCTATTGCTCCGTTCTTCATGGATCAGTTGTATCAGGATTTAAATAAAGTAACTGGAAAAGAAAACTGTGAATCTGTACACCTTACAGACTTCCCTGTTGTTGATGAAAGTTTAATTGATCAGGATTTGGTTGAAAAAACACATTTAGCACAGAACATCACAAGTATGGTTTTCTCTTTGAGAAAGAAAGAAAACGTGAAAGTTCGTCAGCCGTTACAAAAAGTATTGATTCCTGTTTTGGATAAAAAGACAGAAGAACAGATTTTAGCAGTAGCTGATCTTATCAAGCAGGAAGTAAACGTGAAAGAACTACAGTTAATCAACGCTGAAGAAGCAGCTCACTTAATTGTAAAACAAATAAAGCCCAACTTCAAAGCTCTTGGTCCTAAACTAGGAAAAGATATGAAGGTAGTAGGTGCTGAAATCAGTAATCTTACCACAGAACAGATTGCCGGTCTTGAAAAAGAAGGAAAACTTGATGTTCAGGGATATGAGATCACTCTTGATGATGTGGAAATCTCAACAAAAGATATCCCGGGATGGACAGTGACTTCTGACGGTAAAACTACTGTGGCATTAGATTTGACGTTAACCGATGAGTTAAAATCTGAAGGTATTGCCAGAGAATTCATTAACAGAATTCAGAACTTGCGAAAAGAGAAAGATTTCGAGCTGACAGACAGAATTAATATCTCCATTGAAGAGAATTCACCATTCCTTGAAGATATTAAGAAAAATGAGGAATATATTTCTTCCGAGGTCTTGTCAAATAAAATAGAAATTGTATCTTCACTTTCAAATTTTAACGAAATCGAAATAGATGAGGTTAATTTTAAGATAAATGTCGAAAAAAATTAACATGTAGTTATTGTATTTCAAATTCCATTTCATAATTTTATTAAAAAAGAGAAAGAATATGTCAGACGAAAGAGTTAGATACAGCGATGCTGATTTACAGGAATTTAGAGCGATCATAAAAGAAAAAATAGAAAAAGCGGAGAAAGATCTTCAGCTGATCAGAGAAAGTTTCATCAATGACCAGAATAATGGGACAGATGATACCTCACCTACTTTCAAAGCATTTGAAGAAGGTGCAGAGACTTTGAGCAAAGAGCAGAACTCTATCCTTGCAGGAAGACAGGAAAAATTCGTACGTGATCTAAAGAATGCTTTAATCAGAATCGAAAACAAGACTTACGGTGTTTGTAGAGTAACAGGAAAGCTTATTCCTAAGGAAAGACTTTTAGCCGTTCCTCATGCTACCTTGAGCATCGAAGCGAAAAACATGCAAAAATAACCGTAAGGTTTGTAAAATAATATTGGGTTTATATTGTATTCACGGATACTTTATAAACCTAATTTTTAATGTATACCTATGAGCGAAGTACTCATTTTAATCATCATCGTTGCAGCAGTTTTATTGTTTTTCAACAGGGAGTGGATCAGAAACAGATTTTTCCTGAAGAAACACACCAACTACACCATCGATGATCAGTTTAATTCTGATAAACGCGATAGGGAAAAGGAAATCGACAGACTTTTGAGTAAGATGGGCAAAAACGGAATTAATGACCTGTCTTTAAAAGACAGAAAAAGGCTTGACGAATTGTCCAAAAAGTAAAAATTAAATATAAGAAATGGAATCTATCATAGTACATCCTAAAAACTCTATGGAGCTGAGTGCACTGAAAAGTGTATTGAAAGAAATGAACATTAAATTTGAGAAGGCTCATGTTAAAAGTTCATATAACGGACAGAAAGTAGTTAAGAAAGCAAGTGATAATAAAAATGTAAAACCTGCCGCAAAACCTTCAAAACCTAAAGGACAGTAATGAAAAAGATATTAGCTATCACATTTTTGGTATTGTTAATAGACCAGGCTTCAAAAATTTACATTAAAACTCATTTCGAACTGAATGAGAGCATTCCTGTTATAGATGGATTTTTCAATAAAACATTCGTTGAAAACCCAGGAATGGCTTATGGTTTCCATTTTGGAGGAATTATCGGGAAATATTTCCTTGTGATCTTAAGAATCTTCCTAATTGGAGGAATGGTTTATATGTTCAAAAAATGGCTGAAAGAAGGCGCTTCCAATTATCTTTTAGTCCCAATGGCAATTATCTTTGCCGGAGCTATCGGAAACCTTATTGATGGAATGTTCTACGGAATGATCTTCGACAGCGGAACGGTTTATGATGCTAGTACCGACCGATGGATTGGCTATGGCGGAGTTTCAAAATTTGTTCCTTTCGGACAAGGATATTCTACTTTCATGAAAGGTTGTGTAGTAGATATGCTTCACTTTCCGGTAGTAGACTGGTATGTTCCGGATAGTTGGCCCATCATAGGTGGAAAGCATATTGAATTCTTTAAATATATTTTCAATGTTGCTGATTCAGCGATTACCGTAGGAGCTGCTTTCTTGTTGATATTCAGAAAAAAAGCTTTTCCAAACGGACTTGAATTCTAACAGATTTATTTCGGATGAGAAAAACAATCAAAAATATTTTTAAATTTTTCCTGCTTCTTTTGGTGGCAGGAATTATTTTTATTGCCTGGGCTAACTATAGCATCAAAAAGGAAAGTTCGGCATTGGTCTCTTACAACGTAGCAGATGTTCCCGAAACAAAAGTTGCATTATTATTAGGAACCGGCAAAAATCTTAATAACGGAATGCCGAATGCTTATTTCTACAACAGAATTAAAGCAGCTAGTGATCTATATAAAAGCGGAAAAATACAGTATATCATCGTAAGTGGTGATAATAGTACCAAAGACTATAATGAACCGGAAGACATGCAAATGGAATTGATTAAGCAGGGAATTCCTCAGGACAAAATTATTCTGGATCACGCTGGGTTTCGTACATTGGATTCTGTGGTAAGAGCAAAAGATATCTTTGGACAGACTAAACTGGTGATTATCTCTCAGAAGTTCCATAATGAAAGAGCTGTTTTTCTAGCTAAAGAAAATGGAATGGAAGCTTTTGGCTACAACGCAGAAGATGTGAATAAGTATGCAGGATTAAAGACCAATTTACGTGAGTATCTTGCCAAGGCTAAAGCATATTGGGATTTGCTTTTTGGGGTAGAGCCTAAATTTGGTGGTGAGAAGATTATTATTCCTTAATATTTTAAATCACAGATTTCACGGATTTGCACAGATAACTATCTATAAAAAACCACGAAATTTATTTAATCTGCGAGAGGTTTTATTTTAGGTTTAGACTAAAGCCAATGGAATTGTTTTGTATGGGAAGGCAGGCTAAAGCCCTCCTCTATTGATACAGTTGCGCATACATTGAAATTTAAGATATAATCTTTTGATCTTTTCATTCATTATTCCCTTCAAACCTCGTAAATTTGCAATTCATTAATTTTTAAATATAAATTTTAAACAAATGTCAAGAATTCTTACCGGCATTCAAGCCACCGGAACACCCCATCTTGGAAATTTATTAGGGGCAATTATTCCTGCAATCGAACTATCTAAGCAGGAAGGAAATGAATCATTTTTATTTATTGCGAATCTTCATACGCTTACACAGATTAAAGATGCGCAGATTTTAAGACAGAATACCTACGAGATTGCTGCGGCTTGGCTTGCTTGTGGATTAGATACCGAAAAAACATTTTTCTACAGACAAAGTGATATCGCTGAAACCTGTGAACTATCTTGGCATTTATCATGTTTTTTTCCTTATCAAAGATTAACATTAGCACATTCATTTAAGGATAAGGCTGACAGACTTCAGGATGTGAATGCAGGTCTGTTCACCTACCCTATTTTGATGGCGGCAGATATTCTACTGTATGATGCAGAGATTGTTCCTGTTGGAAAAGATCAGCTTCAGCATTTGGAAATTGCCAGAGATGTTGCTTCAAGATTTAACAATCAAATGGGAGAAGTTTTTGTATTGCCACAATCTGAACTTCAGGAAGACACAAAATATGTTCCGGGAACTGATGGACGTAAAATGTCTAAATCAATGGGAAATATCATTAATATTTTCTTACCTGAAAAAGAATTGAAGAAACAAGTAATGAGCATTGAGTCTGATTCCAAATCTTTAGAGGAACCTAAGGACCCTGCGACAGATAAAACATTCCAAATCTATGAATTGATCGCGACACCTGAGCAGACAGAGGAATTAAGAGCTAAATATCTGGCAGGTAACTTCGGATACGGTCACGCTAAAAAAGAGCTTTTAGATCTTATTTTAACTCGTTTTGAAAAGGAAAGAGAAGTATTTAATTATTATATGACTCACCTTGACGAACTGGAAGCAAAACTTCAGGAAGGTGCTGCAAAGACAAAACCGATTGCTCTGGAAACTCTTAGAAGAGTAAGAACAAGCTTAGGATATTAGTTCTAAACTTTAAATATAAGAAATCGGCTGCTTCAGAATTGAGGCAGTCGATTTTTTTATGATATCTTATTTTTAGTAAGGATAAAATAATGCATTTGATCTTCAAACTCATATGTAATATCCCAACCCGGATATTGTTTTATGATCGTTTTAATGATGGATAATCCTAAACCTGTAGAGGTATGATCAGAACCCTGTTTATAAAAGCGGTTAAAAATTCTGGATTTATCTAATGAAACCGGCATTCCGCTGTTCTGGAAAATGATCCTGTTGTTTTCAATAAAAATATTTAATGTTCCTTCTTCATTATTGTATTTAACAGCATTTTTAAGAAGATTAGATAATAAAATATCTGCTAAATCCTGATTAAAATCTGCTTTAAACATTCCTTTCTCAATAATATTAACTTCTACATTTTTAAAGGCAATGAAATCTTCATAATTCTGTACAAGTTTATTTACTATAGCATTAAAATCAACATCTGAAATTGCATTAAACTGGCTGTTTTCAATCTTTGAAAGCATTAATAATGACTTATTCAACCCCACCATTCTTCTCAAATCATTTTTAACCTCAGTAAGAAAGTTCAGGTTCTTTTTATCAAGGTTTTCATTTTGAATCAGAAGATCTATCTTATTAATAACAATTGCTAAAGGCGTCTGAAGCTCATGAGAAGCATTCTCAATAAACTGTTTCTGCTGATAGAAAACCAGTTCATTACGGTCAATCATCTCGTTGATTTCTACATTCAGTTCTTCAAATTCTTTAATGGTATAATTCTGATCATCCTGTGAAAAAGGAATCCCGAATTGATATTTTTTCAGTTTATCCAGAATCTGATAAAAAGGACGCATTGCTTTATTCAATAGATAACCGTTAACTGCAACAATACTTATCACCAAAAGAACATAGAGAACGATTAAAGCAGTGGTAAGATCGTAAATCAACTCATCTTCTTCTACGGTTGAAGTTCTTATGACAAGTCTTTGATTCTTTTTAAACTGATCTATAAAATCTGCTTCGAGAACACGATATGGCTGATCCTTATCATCATACTCCATATAATACATCTTATTATACAGCCTACTTTTATTTTGATATTTTCCAGCTGTGATAGGGTTAATCTTAAACTCATTGAATCCGAATTCATTGTTATTCAATAGCTGCGGATTAAGATAAACAGCTTTTATAATCTGAATTTTCCTGTCTTTAAGCCCATCATCCACATTATCATGCACTTCATCAAGAATATAGGCATAGAAAAGCCCCGCCCATACTGCTATGATCAGCAGAAGGATCATAATGAGGTACTTTATAGTATAATATTTTAATGAAACCTTCATCACACGAATTTATATCCTATTCCGTAAACCGCTTGAAAATCTGCCTCTGCATTGAGTGTTTTCAGTTTTTTACGAAGATTTTTGATTTGTGAGTAAATAAAATCAAGACTGTCTGCCTGATCTATATAATCTCCCCAGATGGCTTCTGCCAAAGTAGTTTTCTGTAAAGTTTTTTCAGGGTGAATAACGAAGTAATACAAAAGATCATACTCTTTTCGATTAAGAACCAATTCTTCGTCACCGATTTTTACATTCCGGTTCTCCGGATCGATGTTTATATTTTTATATCTGATAATATTCTCTCCATCCTGATTTTTTCTTCTGATCACAGACCTTATCCTCGCCATCAGTTCCGCAAGGTGAAAAGGTTTTGCAAGATAGTCATCAGCACCTATTTCAAGCCCTGTTACCTTATCATCCACAGAATCTTTTGCAGACAGAATGATAACGGGATCTTTTTTATGCATTTTTTTAATTTCTCTCAACAGATCTATTCCATTTCCGTCGGGCAGCATAATATCCAGCAAAATGCAGTCATATTCATAAGAAATAATTTTTTCAAGTCCGGAGCTATAATTTTCGGCGTATTCTACAATGAAATGCTCTGCCTCCAGAAACTTCTGTACAGTATCCCTTAAGTCCGGTTCATCTTCTACTATTAAAATCTTCATATGCTGCTTGGATAACTTTTATCAAATATATAAAATTATGTAGGAATAATCAGGAGAAAGTCTGGGGACTGAAGTCGAAACCCATTGATAGATACCTTAAGCAATCAACGTTAGAATAAGAACTAACTGATATAATACGCAAAGAAAATCAATGATGCATACATAACTTCTATCCCCTTCTCTCCAACTTTCTTTCATAATGAATTAATTAGCTTTCACATAACGTCCATCTGCATCAAAGACCAGGCATAAACCATTCATCAGGTGAATTTTGTAGGTATTATATTTTTTTTCAATAGAATTTACTACACTGCATGGGTGATGCTTTGTCATAAAAGACACAATACTCTTTCTAATCTTACTGGAAGATAATTTTCTTCCGTTACTGTTTATTAAACTCCAGTTAACCATAATACTAAAATTTTATTGTTATTCTTTATTTGCTATTAATCGTCAATTCTTTTAAAATTTCCATTTCTGTCGAATTCAAGTTCCAATCCGTTAGAAAGCTCAGCTTTATAAGACCATCTCTTTCTTTCTATTTTGACGATATGTGTATTTGGAAAGTTTTTACCAGTATAATTTTTGATCGATGCCGGAATAAAACCATATGGAACTTTCTGATGTTTTCCATCCACTTCTTTCCAGTTTCCACCGCTGTCGAATTCAGCTTTCATTCCGTTATTCAAGTATACTTTATATTCGTCAACACCATAGATCTCTCTATCTTCAATGGCTGATGATACCGGTATTCCTTTAAAATGACCTGCAAGAAATACTTTAGCTGTTTTAGGTAATTGATTTGGGTTTATAGCTCTATCCTGTGCAGAAACCAAACCGCTTATCATTAAGAACATTAAAATAAATACGTTTGTGATTTTCTTTACATTTTTCATAAGATTAAGTTTTTCTGTTATGATTATGCAGCAAAGTTCCAAATCAATTTGGGAAAGAATTGGGAATGACTTAAAACGTAAAAAATCAAAAGGGTAAAATGAAGTAAATAATCAATAAAAAAACCATTAAGGAAAAGATAAGTTATTAAGAGAATTAAGGAGATTGCTTTGCCTTTAGCTTGCAATGATAGAGAGTCTTAATCCTTTTAATAACCTAAAAAGCCTTAATGGTTCGATAAAAAATTTTCAAAGCCTTATTTCAGCTTTAAAATAAAAATTATAGATATTCTTTGATCTGCTGAAGATGAGTAATTGCTTTTAAGCCTGTTCCCTGCTTATCTTCTTTATAAACATCAAAGAAAATAGAATCCATACCAAAATCTCTTCCTCCCACAGCATCAGCGATCCAGTCGTCACCAATCATGATACTTTCTTCTTTCTTAGCATCAGAAAGCCCAAGAGAATACTCAAAAATCCTTGGATTAGGTTTTCGTACGCCTACTGCGTCTGCACTCGTAATGGTTTTAAAGTAAGGTGCAATTCCTGATAAAGTACATTTCCTTTCTGTTACTTCCTGAAAACCGTTAGAAATAATGTGTAATGTATAATTTTTAGCCTTAAGATAATCAAGGATATCTTCGGCTCCTTCCACCAGTTCGTTATGGCTTACAATATTATCAAGAAAGTGTTCTTCAAAATAAAGTGCCAGCTCTTTATCATCCACTCCAAAATGCATGAAGGAATCATAAAAACGGTGTTCTCTCAAATACTCTTTGCCTATTAATCCATCTCTGATCTTCTCCCATAAATCTTCGTTGATATCATGGTAAACAGTATGAAACTCTTCAAAGTCGATATTGTACTTCGAAGTAATTTCCTGTTTTTCGAAAAGGTCTTTGATTGTTAAATAGGCATTTCTGCGATGATCCCAGAGCGTATTGTCCAGGTCAAAATAAACGTGCTGCATTTTCATACAGCACAAAGTTAATAATTTTAATTTTTTGTAATAGGATAATTCTTGCTCTTGCTTTTCACAATTTCAAGGCTTTTAGAAAAATTGAGCAGAAAATCAATGGTTTGCTTTTTAGGTTTCAAAGTTTTCACTTTTAAGGAGTCATTTTTTTTCATAAGCGAAGTATGTTTTCCTTAAAAACGAGAAGTTTTACAAAATATTATCTATCTGGTTAATATTATGTTATTTTCATCCATGATTTTTCTCAGGTTTATCAATGCATATCGTACCCTCCCTAATGTTGTATTAATACTCATATCAGTATGATCTGCAATTTCCTTAAAGCTAAGTCCGTCAAAGAATCTTAGTTTAATCACTTCCTGCTGATTTAGAGGAAGAAATTGTAACATTCTCAATAAGTCTTCCTGAATTTGATTGGTCACCAATTGATCTTCAATATTTTCCGAAGGCTCTCTGATCAGATCGAAAATAGAATATTCATCCGTCTCAAAAGTTGTTTCTGAAACTTTGATATTCTTGGCTTTCAGTCTGAAATGGTCGATGATTAAATTGTGGGAAATTCTTTTTGCCCAAAGAATAAATTTTCCTTCTTCGTTATAGCGTCCTTCTTTCAGCATTACAATGATCTTCATGAATGTATCCTGAAAAATATCGTTGGCTAAATCTTCATCATTAATTTTGTAAAAAATGAATGTAAACAGTTCTCTCTGATGGCGATGAATAAGGGTTGATAACGCTCCTTCATCACCTTTCTGGTAAAGCGAAATTAGTAAACTATCCGATTTTGATTTCATAACTCTTCTCAATATAAATATTTGCAGCCCAGCTATCGACCAGATAAATTATCCAGTTCTTGCTGTATATACAAAACAGTTCTTCAGAGTAGAGTCTATTCGATAGGTGGTACAATTATATTATGACGTAAATATAATAATTTTTTAATAACTGTTAACCAATTATTAAATTTTCGTCATAAAAATTTAATAAAAATCATTTAAACATATCATGAATGAACACTGTAGGGATATTTAATGTAAAATTAATATTCAATCCTTTCATTTCTTTTCCATTCAAACGGGTATCTCCGATAGGAAAAGCATAGCCTCCTGTAAGATCAAGCATTCCAAATAAAGTAACTCCAATTTTAGGAGCAACATATTTGTTTGTTCCTTCCGCTCCTACCAGGAAATAATAAGAATGGTAGAAATCCACATCCTTTTGAAAGTTAAGCAAAACATCAGCCTGAAGTTTCGGCATGATGGCAAACTTTGAATCGGTAGAACCCATCAGAGCAGAACCACCTAATCTGTAAATTACATCATCATTTTTAAGAAAAAGCAATTTACCACCTACTTCTCCAAAACTCTGATTCTGGTAGGTATATCCTACACTGATCATTTTATGCATGGTATACTGTGCTTTTACCATTGTGCTAAGTAAAAACAGGGATAGAATAGCAACTGCAGTTCGAAAATTCATCATCTTTCAATTTATTAAGGTGTAAAATTAAAAAAAACTGCCTTACCGGAAGGTAAAGCAGTTCATAATATTTGTTCAGGAGAATAAATTAAATTCCGAAAGCGGCTTTAATTTCATCTACTTTGTCTAGTTTTTCCCAAGTAAAGAATTCAAGACCTTCCAACGTAAGCTCATTTTTATGCCCTTTATTGAATGTTTTATCAGCTATATAGTGTTCTTTCCCCATGTGACCGTAAGAAGCCGTTTCCTGATAGATAGGGTTTCTTAATTTTAGGTTCTGCTCAATAGCATAAGGTCTTAAATCAAAGATTGTAGACACTTTTTTCGCGATATCACCATCGTGAAGATCAACTTTTGCAGTTCCGTAAGTATTAATATACAAACCACAAGGTTCAGCCACTCCGATTGCATAAGAAACCTGTACTAAAACTTCGTCTGCAACACCAGCAGCTACTAAGTTTTTAGCAATGTGTCTTGTTGCATAAGCAGCACTTCTGTCTACTTTTGAAGGGTCTTTTCCAGAGAAAGCACCACCACCGTGAGCACCTTTACCACCGTAAGTATCTACAATAATTTTTCTACCTGTAAGACCAGTATCTCCGTGAGGACCACCGATTACAAATTTACCTGTAGGGTTGATGTGATATTTGATCTGATCGTTAAACAATGCTTTGATTTCTTCAGTCTGCTGAGCAACAACTCTAGGAACAAGAATATTCTTGATATCTTCACGAATCTTATTTAGCATTTCTTCTTCTGTTCCGAAGTCGTCATGCTGAGTAGAAACCACGATAGAATCAATTCTGATTGGTTTGTGATCATCAGAATATTCAATAGTTACCTGGCTTTTTGCATCAGGACGTAAGTAAGCAATTTCTTTATTTTCTCTTCTGATCGCAGAAAGTTCTTTAAGGATTGTATGGGCTAAGTCTAAAGCAAGAGGCATATAATTTGCCGTTTCATTGGTAGCATATCCAAACATCATTCCCTGGTCACCAGCTCCCTGTGCATTAGCTTTTGCTTCAAAAGACTCATCATTTACAGCTCTGTCAACTCCTTGGTTGATATCCGGAGACTGCTCATGAATTGCAGAGATTACCCCACAAGAATCTCCATTGAACATATATTCTCCTTTTGTATAACCAATTCCGTTGATTACTTCTCTGGCAATAGTCTGAACGTCAAGGTATGCATCAGATTTTACTTCTCCAGCCAATACCACCTGTCCGGTAGTTACAAGAGTTTCACATGCTACTTTTGAACTTTTATCGTATGCTAAGAAATGGTCAATTAATGCATCGGAAATTTGATCGGCAATTTTATCCGGATGTCCTTCTGAAACTGATTCAGATGTAAATAAGTAAGACATATTATTCTTTGGTTTTTTAAATTAAAAAATATTATTGACGAAAAATAAGAATAAAATTGCCCAGAAAAAAGAATACTGTTTTAGCATTTTTTTATAGAGGTTGCAATCAGGTCAAATTTTTCCTCGTCGTAAACGTCAGCAAATTTAAGCACTATTTTCGTAATACTCAAAAATTTTGTTTACTAATTATATTTTTCTTTAAATTAATGACTTATATCACTTTAAAGCATTCCGTCTACTGAGGCTTTATGCTTACAAATTCCTTTGGACTTTCGTGATAATTTAATTTAAGTTCTAAAGAGTTTTTGATAGAATGTGACAATTCATCAATGATCTTTTGCTTAAAAGTAGGCTTATAGTAAATGATACTAATCTCTCTGTAAGGGAAAGGCTTCTTGAATCTGAAAACATTCTTTTTCTGCTCTTCAGAAAGCTGGCTCAACGCAAGCTCAGGAAGAATACTGATTCCTCCTACTTTATCTACCATATGTACTAAAGTCTGAATATTGGATGCTAAGAAATCTAAATTTTTAGGTTTCAAAGTATTTTCCTTCAGATGACAGATATTCTCGAATTGGTTTCTAAGACAGTTTCCTTCTTCAAGCAACCATACTTTTTCAACATTCAATTCTTCAGGAATAATATAAGAATTCTTTTTATTAGCTTCAGTATTAGAGCTATAAATCATCAATTCTTCATTGAATAGAAAATCCTGATAAAACTCGTCAGCAGTATCATAAGGAGTAGAAATAATTCCTGCATCCAGCTCTCCTGCTTTTAAAGCCTTAATAATATTATCCGTTGTCATTTCCTTTACATTCATCTGAATTTTTGGATTTTCTTCAAGGAATTTAAAGATCTCCGTAGGAAGGATAAATGACGAAACAGTAGGAATGATTCCAAGGTTAATTGTTCCTCCCAGAATATTATTCAAAAGGTTAGCTTTGTTTTTCAGCTCATTGACAGATTCTATAATTACCTTAGCCTGATCAATGATCTGAAGACCTACATCTGTGGTACGGATCGGGTGCGTAGTTCTGTCAAAAACCTTCACATCCAATTCATCCTCAAATTTCTGTATCATTGCACTTAAGGTAGGCTGGGTAATGAAGCACGCCTGAGCTGCTTTTCCAAAATGTTTATACTTATCAACAGCGATAAGATACTCCAGTTGCTGAATATTCATTTGATTAATATTATCTATTACAAAGATATAACGTTTTTGTTATTAGCAATTAAAAATTCAAGTAAATTTGATATTCACTACCTTTACACTTGGATTTAGAAAAAGAAAACAATTATTCAAATCATCAATTATATGGATTCTAAAAAATTAACGTTAAGCAATGGCGCACCCTACTTTGAGCATCAGGATTCCCAGACGGTAGGACCAAGAGGTCCGGTGTTGCTGCAGGACTTTATTCTTCAGGAAAATCTTGCACACTTCGTTAGGGAAAGAATTCCTGAAAGAATTGTACACGCCAAAGGAAGCGGTGCCTATGGAACTTTCACCGTAACCCACGACATTAGCCAATATACCAAAGCCAAACTATTCTCAAAAGTAGGAAACTCGTGCAGAATGTTTGCCCGTTTCTCTACAGTAGGAGGAGAAAAAGGAAGTGCAGATACAGCAAGAGACCCAAGAGGTTTTGCTTTAAAATTCTATACAGAAGACGGAAACTGGGACCTTGTAGGAAACAACACTCCGGTATTCTTTATTAAAGATGCTAAAAAATTCCCAGACTTTATTCATACCCAAAAGAGACTTCCGAAAACCAATTTAAAGAGTGCTACCATGATGTGGGATTTCTGGAGTTTAAACCCGGAATCACTTCATCAGGTTCTTATATTAATGTCAGATAGAGGAACTCCTTATGGTTATAGACATATGCATGGCTTCGGTTCACATACTTTCTCCATGATCAATGATAAAAATGAAAGAGTATGGGTGAAATTTCACTTTAAGACCAAACAGGGAGTAAAAAATTTCACAGATGAAGAGGCTGTAAAAATGGCTGGTGAAAATCCTGACTTTGCTCAGGAAGATCTTTGCAACGCTATAGAAAATGGTGATTTCCCAAAATGGACAATGTACATCCAGGTAATGACTGAAGAGCAGTCAAAAGATTTCAGATGGAATCCTTTTGATGTAACAAAAGTATGGTTCCATGATGATTTCCCATTGATTGAAGTAGGAGAAATGGAGCTTAATGAAGTTCCTGTCAATTATTTTGCCCATGTAGAACAATCTACGTTCTCTCCAAGCAGCTTAATTAACGGAATCAGCTTCTCACCAGACAAAATGCTTCAGGGAAGATTATTCTCTTACCCGGATGCTCACCGTTACAGAGTTGGAGTAAATGCTCACCAATTAGAAGTAAACAGATGCCCATTCGCTGTTAACAATTATCAGAGAGATGGTTATATGGCAGATTCAAGCCACTATCAGGACAAACCAAATTACTATCCAAATAGTTTTGATGACATCAATCCGGATGTTTCTTATAAAAACTACGAGTATGAATTAGATAGTGCCCATGTTGCAAGCTATAACAGAAATGATAATGACAGTGATCATTATACTCAACCAGGGCTTCTTTATTCAAAAGCGATGAATGCAGAGGATAGAAATAATCTGATCCAAAATATTATAGGAAGTATGAAAGGAATCAGCGGACCTAAAAAAGATGAGATTATTAACAGACAATTATGTCACTTTTTCCGCGCTAACATTGAGCTTGGCATGAAAGTAGCTTCACAATTAAACATTAATATCGATGCAAATATGACGAATCATTCTAAATAATCATATTGAACAATAAATTAAAAAAAAGGAAAAAAAAATAATATTTTTTCCTTTTTTTTGTAAAAAATTCATAATTTGCAAAGGATGATATTTCAAAGTGGAAAAATGAGTTACGAAAATATATTATTAAAAAAGGAAGATAAATTATCTATCATTACAATAAACAGACCTGAGAGTTTAAATGCTTTAAATGCAAAAACAATTCAGGAAATCAGTACAGCATTGGATGAGCTTAATTCTGACAATTCATGTAGAGTTATTATCCTTACAGGAAGCGGAGAAAAATCCTTTGTAGCTGGAGCTGACATCAAAGAATTCAGTGATTTCAGACAGGAAAAAGCTGAGGAACTTGCAAGAAACGGACAAAATACTTTGTTCAACAAAATTGAAAACATGTCTAAGCCTGTCATTGCAGCCGTAAATGGTTTTGCACTGGGAGGAGGTTTAGAGCTTGCTATGGCATGCCACATCAGATATGCATCGGATAACGCCAGATTAGGACTTCCGGAAGTTACCTTAGGATTGATTCCAGGGTACGGAGGAACTCAAAGGCTTCCGAAGCTTGTAGGAAAAGGTATTGCCAACGAAATGATCTTCTCTGCCAAAATGATTCCTGCTCAAAAAGCAAAAGAGATCGGATTGGTAAATGAAGTATACTCTATTGAAGAATTATTAACCAAAACGAAAGAATTAGCGAACACTATTGCCAACAATTCACCAATGGCAATATCTAAGGCTATAAACGCCGTGAATTTATCTGATACGGAAAAAGGTTTTGAAACTGAAATCAAATATTTCGGGGAACTTTTTGAAATGGAAGATAAGAAAGAAGGAGTAACTGCTTTCCTTGAGAAAAGAAAGCCGAACTTCTAATCTTTCAAAAAGATTTTAATCCAAATTATTTCGAAAAAACTAATGCTGCGGTATGAATAAGTTTGATAAAGCTTATCTAAAAATGGCTCAGGAATGGGCAAAACTCTCCTACTGTAAGAGAAAACAGGTAGGAGCTCTTATCGTAAAAGATAGGATGATTATTTCAGATGGTTACAACGGGACTCCTATGGGATTCGAAAACTGCTGTGAAGATGGAGAGGGAAAAACGCACTGGTATGTATTGCATGCGGAAGCCAACGCTATATTAAAGTTGGCTGCTTCTACACAATCTGCAAAAGGCGCTACGTTATATTTAACGTTATCGCCGTGTAAAGAGTGTAGTAAACTGATTCTGCAGGCAGGAATTTCAAGACTGGTGTACATTAATGAGTATTCGGATGACGATGGGATATCGTTCCTAAGAAACCATAACATTGAAATAGAACAAATATCGGACTGTGAACTAAAAAAATAAGCACAAATATGACTTGGGATGAAAAGATCAAAGATTTTGAAATATTTCTTCGCTTCGAAAGAAATTTTTCAGAAAACACTCTCGATGCCTATGTTCGGGACATCAAGAAATTAAAAGATTATGCAAAAGAAGATCTGGCAAACGTCGGTCCAGACTCTATTGGCTACGAAAACCTGCAGGAGTACATTTTCAATCTTTCTAAACAGAAATTCAGTGAGAGATCACAGGCAAGATGGATATCTTCCATCAAAGCTTTCTTCAAATTTCTGCTTGAGGATGAATATCGTGAAGACAATCCCGCAGCGTTACTTGAAGGTCCTAAATTAGGACTGTATCTACCTGATACTTTAAGCTTACCTGATATTAATAAAATTATTGCGGCAATTGAGGTCGATACGGATCTCGGAAGAAGAAACCACAGCATCATTGAAGTGCTTTATGGTTGCGGACTCCGTGTTTCTGAACTGATTGATCTTAAGATCTCCAATATCAACTTCAAGGAGCAATACATCAAAGTAAACGGAAAGGGAAACAAAACCCGTTTTGTTCCTTTGGCTGATTACACCGCTGAACTGCTGGAAAGTTATATTAAAGAGGTACGTTCTAAAGGAAAAATCAATAAGAAATATGAAGACACTTTGTTTTTAAACAGCCGTGGTACTTCCATGTCAAGAGTAATCGTATTCCTTATTATTAAAGAACTTACAGACAAAGCAGGAGTTAACAAAAAGATATCACCACATACATTCAGACATTCTTTTGCAACACATTTATTGCAGAATGGTGCAGATCTTCGTTATATTCAGGAAATGCTTGGACATTCAAGCATTACAACAACGGAAATCTATACACACCTGAAAACGGAAGAATTAAGAGACGTTATCTTGAGTTATCACCCAAGAAATATTAATGTTACTCAATAACATATGAAATTATTGAAATATTGCCCCAGCTGTGGCAAAGAAACTCTCCATTGGGATGGTGAAAAAAAATGGAGCTGTCCTGAATGTGGTTTTACACTTTACAATAACGTGGCAGGCGCTGTAGCGGTTGTTATAAGATGTGGTGATGAAATCTATCTTACAAGAAGAAACAGAGATCCTAAAAAAGGAAAACTGGATCTTGCCGGAGGATTCGTTGACCCTAAAGAAAGTGCAGAAGAAACCTGTAAAAGAGAGCTTTTTGAAGAACTTCAGCTGGATGTGGATATTTCAAAACTGAAATACCTTACAAGTCTTCCGAATGTTTATCAGTATAAAGAAATCGATTACAATACGATTGATCTCTTTTATGAGTATAATGTTTCGGAGAAATTTGAGGTAAGCCTTGAACTTTCAGAGATATCGGAAGCGGTATGGATTCCTTTAAAGGAACTCAACCTTGAGGATATTGCTTTTGATTCTCAGAAGAAGTTTTTTGAAGGTTATTTAAAGAAATAATTTTTGTAATAAAAGCTCCCGTAGATTTTGCAGATGATCGGATTATAAATTCTGATTAGTTTGTAAAATCTACGGGAGTTTTTTTATAGTACGAAACAGTTTTCCCACAGATTTCAAAGATCATCACAGAGTTTGTATAAAAGAATCTGTGCAATTCGTGAAATCTATGGGAATTATATTTTAACCTAATACGTTTTTGATTTCAACATTTCTTCAAAATATTGAATTAATAGCTTTCTTTCTGCTTGTGACAGATTAGCTTCTTTGTGGTAAACAATATAACCGGGTAATGGCATTGTTTTATGTTTAAGAGCTTCCATAGATCTATCCAGCATATTTTCTTTTAACTCCTTATTATAGGTCCCCCAAACAGAAAAATTAAGATGCTGACGACCATCATTCACATGACTTTTCACAGACCATGAAATAGGTGCTATAAAAGCATATTTAGGATATACAGTTTCATCAGAATGGCAATCGTAACAAGCGTTCCTAAGAATAGTGCTTATCTTTTCCGGAGTCTGTTTCATCTGAACAAAATTCACTTTGGAATCTACTGGTTTATTTACTCTATCAATTGGGAAAAACTGAATAAGAGCAAACGCTACAAGTGTCCAGAATACTATTTTCTTTACCGTCTTCATTATCCTATTTTACGGGAGTTATAATTGCATTATTGGATTTTATTTCTTTTTTCACATCCTGCTTTACCGATTCTTTTTCTTGTGCCGTAACAGGTGTATCTCCAGGTGGTACAGAAGCGGGAGCGGATGCCCCTTTAGGATTATCAAGAGTTCTAGTGTCTTTCAGATCCCATTCTTCCCTTGTTTCCCATAAGGCTCTTACAACTGCTTTTTTATAGAAAACATACGCGTCTTCAGCAAATGTTTCTGTAGTAAAGTCAGCTTCATCCCAATAATTATTCTCATTGTTATCTACTAAAATTCTTATAATATATTCAGCAGGTTTTAGGATGTCAAACTTCACTTTATCTCCTTTGGTGTATCTCTGATATACTACTTTTTCAGACTCATCCATAAGCTGAATCCAATATTTGGAAACAGGAGGATTCAAAAGAGTGAATTCCAGACTTCCGAATTCTTCTACTTTATCCACCTCGAAATCAAAACGTTTCGATTGTGTATTTTTAGCATAGAAAGAGGATACTGTTTCTTTTGGAATCGTAAGCTGATAATTTTTCCCACTTACAAAATCAGACTGCACATGAATCTGATATGGATTGGTTGTTGAAATCTTTGTTGTAAAAGGCAGAGTTGTCAAACTATCTCCTTTGATCGTAAGCGTCCATTTTGCTGGATCTATTTTATCAACAATGTAGTTGGATGCAATTTTAAAGTCAGACTTTGGAGCCAATGAACTTCCATTATTATCACTGAAGACATCCATCACATTTTTCTTGTTGTATTTATAGAATAAAGAAGCTGAATATATACTGTCCTTCTTCAATCCTTTATCATGACTGAAAACCAATTTTTCCGTAGTTTCCTGCCCTATATTATCCTTCACAGCATCAAACCAGATTCTTACAGAGTCTGATTTTGAACGGTGGGTTATTTTTACATCTTTGATTTTTTCATTAAGAGAAGCTACTTTTACTTCATCAGGATGTCCTTCAAATAACATAAGCACTCCTCCTGCAATTTCTTTCATCTCTGTATATTTCACAGGCTTTTTAGAAGGATAAACACTTAAGTTTAATCCTGAAACAGACTTTTCAATGTCTATAGCTTCTTTCTTAAATCCTATTTTCTCTTTTCCTGGATCATATACCGAATTTCCGTTTTCATCTTCGAAAGCGATTATTTTATATTTCCCTGGAGAAAGGTAATTCAGTTCATAGTAACCATCATCGTCTACTTTGGTAATATAGTAAGGCTTTTGTTTGTAGTTCATTGTATCTTTTACCTGATACAGCCCTACTACCAGCTTATTTTCATTGCTGCCGGCTTTCTTTTTGATCTGTAAAGCATCTTTTACCTCACCGCTAACGTAAGTATCATCTAATTTATCACCTGTAGAAAAAGCAAAATTGTAATAACGCAGAATATTAGATTCGTTATTATCAACGATTGAATTTCCGAAGTTAAAATTATAAGTAGTATTTGCCTGAAGAGTATCTGCCCATTGGATCAGAACAAATTTATTGGCAATATTAGAGGGAAGAATTCTCTTGATATTTTTAATTGGAGGTGAAATGATCAAGTTTTTATTGATGTCTTTTAAGGTAATGTATTCATCAAAATCCAGACGAAGCTCGTGGATATCTCTTTTTACATTTACTCTTGTAGTATCAATATTTGAACTTAAAAATCTTGGCGCCAATGTGTCTTTTGGTCCTCCGACAGGAGATCCTACCCTTGCACAAGAGTGCACAAGAAAGCTGATAACGAATAATAAAAGAAACCTTTTCATGAAAATGTTTAAGCAAAAATAAACATTATTCTCCAAAAACTTCGTGTCCGCTATTCAAACTATCTTTATTGTCATTCATTACAGTTTGAAGTTTCTCCTGCTGTAAAGGGAAATTCTCAAATAATCCTGATAATGCAAGTGCGGTATATACTTTTCCTGAATATTTATTCCCAATAGCTACAATGGTAACTTTGGACTTTAAAAGGTGAGCAAAAACAGAGTTTGTTCCATGCCACCATCCGTTGTGATACGTCAGTTTTTCACCGTTATCAAATATTTTCATTCTGAAACCTAAGCCATAATTGTTCATTCCGGCCTTTTCGTTGCTGTAAGGAGTAAATACCATTTGCATCAGTTCAGGCTTCAGGAAGTCTTTTGAGAACATTGCTTTCGAAAAATTATATAAATCTCTTGGTGTTGTATAAACGTTTTTATCTCCGTAAATAAGATCTAGCCTATCCAAAGGATACAGCTTATTTCCGCCATAATAGAAAGATTGTGAAGCTGTAGGAATATCTTTTTCCTGGAAGATATAAGAATTGTTCATTTTCAACGGTGTGAAAACCATTTCTTTCATTGCCTGCGGAAAAGGAGTCTTTGTTACTTTTTCAATCAGCAATGCCAATAAAGCAAAATTCGTATTACAATACATAAATCCAGTATCCGTATCTCTCGCCAATTCAGGTTTGTATTTGACAATCATATTCAAAACATCCTGATTGGTAATAAACGGTTTGGAAAGTTCTGCCGGAGCAGGTTGTATTTTCGTAATGAAGTATTCGTATTTTGGAAGACCACTTCTCTGATCCAATAAAGTCTGAACCGTCACATTAGGATAAGGAAAGCCGGGAAAAAACTGCGTAAGATGATCGGATAGCTTTATTTTTCCTGCTTCTACCAATTTCATCATCGCCATAGCCGTTAACGTTTTGGAAACGGAAGCAACATGTAATGGTGTATTTTTATCGATTGGCATCTGGTTACCTTCTCTTCCGAAGCCTCTATAATTTTCATATAGGATCTCGTCACCTTTGGCAACAAGAATTCCACCACTAAGATCACCACCTTCCCATACTTTTTTATAGTACTGGTCAATATAACCCGTCAATGACTCTTTATTGGAAAGCTGTCCGTCTGCTTTAGTAAAAACATTTCCTAAATCTACATTTCCATAATTGGGAAGATTGGTCGTGTTTTCAGCTGAAACCGCTTTGGATTCAGATTTATTTTTACAAGAAAAAAGAGATAAGACAACAGTTATAGTAAGTACAAAATTACGCATCCTCATTAGATTCAAAAATGAGCGGCAATTTAATAAAAGTCAAAAATAAATAGTAAATATGAGAGTGACATTATGAATTATTTAACATAAATAAAAAGAAAAGAGAAATGAAAAGGCGAATTTGCCTTTTTACAAATCCGCCTTTATACTATTTTGAAACTTTGTTTTGTCGGTTAAATCTACTGGCAATGTGAAGCAAGAATTTTATCCACAATAAACTGAGCCAGTTTTTCCTTACTCTGATGCGTCCACCCAGCAATATGCGGAGTAACAATTGCTTTTTCGGATTCCAAGAGATATTTTAAATCCTCATTTTCTGTTTCAAGGTTTTCAAAAGAAGACTTTTCGTATTCCAAAACATCTAAACATGCTCCTTTTACTTTCCCTGATTTCAGTGCTTCTACTAAACTTTTCGTTTTTACGTTTTTACCTCTTGCTGTATTCACGAAATAGAAGTCATTTTTCATCTCTGAAATGAATATTTCATCAACAAGGTAATTCGTTTCTGAAGTGAGAGGAATATGCAAGCTCAATACTTCTGCAGATTGCTTTAATTCATCCAATGTAACCTGCGTTGCAAATTCATCCGAAAGATTGGGAAGTATATCATGAAAGATCACTTTGCAACCAAAACCAGAAAGTCTTTTTGCTGTTGCTTTACCCATATTTCCATATCCTATCAATCCTACTGTTTTTCCAAGCAGCTCATCACCTCTGTTTTCTTCACGTTTCCAAATCCCGTTTTTCACCTCTTGAGAAGCAATAAAAAGTCTGTTCATGATCACCAACAACATTCCAACAACATGTTCCGCTACAGAATCCCGGTTTCCCTCCGGAGAATTGATCAACTGAATACCCAATGATTCTGCAACAGGAATATCAATATTTTCCATCCCTGCGCCTACCCTTGCAATAAACTTCAGATTCTTTCCTTTCTCAAGAAAGTTTTTGTCCAATGGAATACGGCTTCTGATGATAATCCCATCATAATTGTTGATTTTATCACAAACCTCATCGTAAGTAGACGTAAAATCTTCTTCTAAAATGAATTTTTTAGCCAGAAGCTGTTCGGTAATAAGGGGGTGGTTTTTATCTAAAAGGAGAATTTTCATTTTAATATAAAATTTAAGAATTAAAACATTCCGCTATTTAAAGATTGTAGTTGTTTTTTTCAACGCAAAGTCACGCAAAGATCAGAAATAACAAATGCTTTTAAGCTCGCAAAGGCGTTGGCACTCAGCAAAGTTTAAAAGCATTTGTTTCTATAAAATATCTTTTATTTTTTGTCGTTCTTCGGTTCCTGTGGCTCTTGGAATAATTTCTTAAGCTCTACAGATTCCAAAGGTTTCATTCTTCCTGAAAGAATTAATGAAAGTTCTTTTCTACGGAATGCTGCTGCATATCTTTCTTTTTCATCTTCTGTTTCCGGAACCATATCAGGGATAGGAATCGGACGGTTGAATTCATCTACTGCAACGAATGTATAAATCCCCGAGTTTGTGTGAATTTTTTTCTGATTAATCGGATCGTCAGACCATACATCCACATATACTTCCATAGAAGTTGAGAATGCTCTGGAAACCTTGGACTCCAATACAACAACTCCTCCTTCAGGAATTGGATGATTGAATGATACGTGATTTACTGAAGCCGTTACCACTCTTCTTTCACAGTGTCTAGCCGCAGAAATAGATGCACATCTGTCCATTTTTGCTAAAAGTTCACCACCAAAAAGATTTCTTAAAGAGTTTGTTTCGTTCGGAAGAACGATATTGGTCATGATGGTCAGAGATTCTGATGCTGTTTTTATTTTTGCCATTTATTCTTAGTGTTGTTTGGAACAGCCGGAGCAGGTTTTATTTGTTTTCCGGCAGGTTTTACCAATGAATCTTTCTTAAGGGAATCTGAAACTACAGTTCCAGGAGTATGTACTGTTACTTTCACAGTATCTTTTACAATTCTATGCGTAGAAGTCTGTACAGAAACTTTATTGAAGGACTTCTTACCAAAAAGAAGTTCCTGTTGGGTAAAAGCAAAGTACGCAATACCTAAGATCGGGATGATTAAAAGGAAAATCCAAAGAATCGTCTTCTTGAACTTATAATCCTTTTCACTATTTTCGGAGGTATTTACTTTTTCACCGTTATTAATATCGGAGAATCTGATCTCTTCCAGTCCATAAAAATCCGGACGTCCTGATTCTACTCTTTTTCCTTTGAAGTGTGTATTTCCTTCTTCAATGAAGATCGTTCCCAGGTTTTGAATTTCGAGAACCTGTTCTGCCTGAAGCTTTTTCTTCCAAAAATCAGTCTGTATCTTCAAATCACTTCTTGAAGCGTCTAAGGACATCTGTTTTTCTCTGGCGATAAAGGCGGTAAGATCTTCAGCCTGTACTTCATAGTCAATTGTAAATTCAATCTGGCTAGCCGGAGGTAAGATGCTTCCGTTTTCAGAATTGATAATTGCCTTAGAATTTTTCAGAGAAAACACGCCAAAGCCTGGAACCGTGACAGTTCCGAACTGTTTTAAATATTCTAAAATGTATGCTGAAATATTCATTTGGTGGCAAATTTATAACTTTTTCATGACTTTTGAAGATATTTAACTTATATAAAAAAAGACTGCCGAAACAGTCTCTTGAGTATTTTGTATTAAAATAGGTATACCTTTATTTAAACTTCTTCCTTAAGCTTAAGAATTATTAAAAAAGGGCAAAACTCCTAAAAAGTAAAATAGCATCTACAAATTCAAATATTTACCTAATTTAGTCTGTTAAAATTTCACCTTTTGCCTTAGCTGACTATTGTATTTTCCAGCTTATTCCAAACATAAAGTTCGTTCCTGCCTGTGCAAAATAAGAAGGACTTCCTTCATAAACAGATCCGTTGTTGACATATTTTTTATTAAACAGATTATTTACCAATAATTTCAATGCAATATCATTATTCCCTATCTTAAACTGATATTGTGCATTAAAATCTGTCAGGAAATAATCATTAAGCTTTAAATTCTGATCTTCAGTGTTATCCATATATTGCTTTCCAACATATTGATTTGTTAATGCAAACTGGAAATTCTGAGTTGGATTGAATTTTATTCCCAAGTTAGCAATAACATTTGGTGAAAACGAAATCTGTGTATTCCCTAAGCTTACCGGAACATCTGTACCCTGAATATTAAAATCCTGATTTCTGTTCTGGCTCAAGCTTACATTACCTGTAACTTCCCATTGTTTTGAAAGTTTTGCCAAAGCACCTACTTCAATACCTCTTCTGTAGCTTTTTCCTGAGTTTGTTCTGATAAATGCCCCCACATTATTAAGCTCTCCATTTAAAACCAACTGATTAACATAGTACATATAATAAAGGTTCGCTGTTAAAGATAAAAAGCCAAACTGTTTTTCTAAACCTGCTTCAAAATCGTGTAATTTTTCAGGTTTAACATCATTGTTTGCCATCAAATCTTCTCTGTTCGGCTCACGATGAGCATGTGCATAGGATAAAAATATTTTTCCACCATTGATTTTATAATTTACCCCTGCTTTTGGATTAAAGAACAGCCAATTCTTATCCAGATTTGCTCCTTCTTTATCTCCAGCCATAATGATCTTGGTATCGTAATTAATACTTCTAAGCTGTAAATCTCCGAAGAATTCAAAGTTATCCATTCTGAATAAAGCCTTTGCAAAACCAGACACTTCATTTTTCACAGAGCGATTTCGGTAGTACTCACTTTCATCAATCTGTGGAAAAAACACACCGGTAACATTTCCATAGTGTCTTCCATAATATTGATTTGCTACAGCTCCAAAATTCAAATCAAGATTTTCAAACTTTCCGTAAAGCGTTGAAACAACTCCGTAAAAGTCATTATTCAACATTTTTTTTCTGATAAAATCTGAATATTTAATGGTTTCTCCGCCTTCTATAATATTGGGTAAGTTATATTTTGAAAAAGCATAACCTTGTTTGTAATTGTCATAATATCCTCTTCCTTTTGTATAATGAAAAGTTGTTTCAAGATTCCAGCGGTCAGTGAATTTCTGTTCCCAAAGTAACTGATAATGATTCTGTCTGTAATTATCCGTCTCGTTATCATAGAAACCTATAACATTTTTATAATCTGCATCATAAATTGCTCCTGAAGCATTGAATTTAGGATTTGTTTCCAGCATTTCTTTACTGATTCCGTTCCATGCCTGGTACGTTTTTTCCTTTCCTCCAAAAGCCATTACACGGATTTTAGTATTTCCTTCTTCAAATAAAGCCGTAAAATTGTAAGAATGTAAATCTGAAAAAGCTCTGTCTATATACCCATCAGAATGAATGCGCGTATACCTTCCCATTACGGAAAGACGGTTTTTCCAGAATTTCCCGGAACCTACTTCTGCAGAATATTTATAAGTATTAAAAGATCCGTAACTATCATCTGTTTTGAAATAAAACTTCTCCTCAGGCTCTTTTGAAATGACATTGATACTTGCTCCAAATGCAGAAACACCATTATTAGAAGTTCCCACTCCTCTTTGAATGACAATCTGTGAAGCAGAACTCGTTAAATCCGGAACATTCACAAAAAAGGTTCCCTGGCTTTCAGAGTCATTGTAAGGAACTCCATTCATCATTACATTGATTGCCGATCCAGATACTCCACGAATTCTAAATCCAGTATATCCTACTCCATTTCCTGCATCTGATGTAGAAATAATTGAAGTTTGATTTTTTAAAAGAATAGGAAGATCCTGCCCCAAGTTTCTGCTGTCTAAATCTTTCTGAACATTAATAATTTCCTTAGCAACAGGAAGTCTTTTAGTAAAGTTTACCGCTTCTATTTCCCTGATCTTCAGAGAATCTTTATTCTGAGCCTGGATAAAGGCTACGGAGGCTACACTTAGCCCTAAAAAAAATAATCCTTTCATTCTATAAATCTTTAACATTTAATGAATAAAAGGGGATCGATAAGATATTATACAAATTCAACTCTTACTAGAGTCTACGTCCCTAAACAGCATTACCTGTTCCAGGTTCAGTGGGTATAATCTCAGCCTGTTAAAGCACCCCTTTATTTCAGCCGCGAAATTACAAAAAATATATGAGATGGTGATGTTTTCGGGATACAGAGTTCGGGATGCGAGGTATTTGGTTACGAGACGATAAGAAAAGCTTTTATAGGAAGGTTTTGTTATATGAAAAAATTGGAGTTATAAAACCTTTATGAGTAGTGAGTAATCATCAATTACCGTTTAGTATGTTTTATTATTTGCGTCAATATAATAGTAATTTTTCCCGTCTTTGGTTACTTCAAACATCTTTCCCAGCTTCCAGCTGAAATTTCTTTTAATGTTTGCATATTCAAAGGGAATAATAATTTTATTATTAACATCAATGACTCCGAATTTATCATTGTTAGAAGCCACAATCATCGGATCAGCAACATCATCTCCTTCCATGATGTAGAGATATTGATACTGTGGATAAATCTGATATTGCCTATAGTCCGCAGCATTCACAAAGGTTGCTTTTTCAATAATCCCATAGAACCCATTCAAAATATAAGCCTGAAATAACTGGTGTTTGTATTCTGCAAACTTACACTTCCCAAGATCGACATCCTTAAACTGATAAACTCTTTTTCCGGACTGATCCACACGATAGGAAATCATGTCTTTTTCTACAGTAGCATAATCTCCTGTTCCAAATTTTCTGACTTTTTCATTGGGAGAATTCAGCAGGTTACAATCTTCATAAAAGAATACAGCAATATGATATTCAGGTTGAATAATGAATTTTCCGTTTTGATTAATGTATCCGAACTTATCACCTTTCTTTTTAGGGATCAGCAAAGGAAGGTCTTTGTTCAAAACCACGAGATCAGGATTGGGCTTGGATACCACATTTCCTTTTTTCATCGAGGTCTTCACCGTGTTTTTCACTCCGATTTTCTTAGTAGATTTTGACTGTGAAAAAACGGAAATCGAAATAAAAACGAACAAAACATTCAGGATATTTTTCATATTCATCATTTGTTTGCAAAAATACGACCAAAAATAGATATTATAAAATTCATATTTATAAAGAATCTAAATAATTTAACTCTCATAAAAAATTAAAAATTCGTAATTTTGGGGAACAATTTGAATTAGTAAATAATTTTAAAAACTTTAAAAGAAAGACGTAGGCTATACTCTCTTTGGCTGGTTCATATTGCATTCCAAAATGCAAGAACTCAAATTGTTATTAAATTGGATCGGTAAAGGAGAAATGACAGTTTTCACAACTGTTGTATACATCTACTCTGAAAAGTGAAAGACTTCTATTATGAATATTTATAAGGATTACATCAAAGAGATTGAAGAAAGAAAAGACCAGGGGCTTCATCCAAAGCCAATTGATGGTGCTGAATTACTAAGCGAAATTATTGCACAGATTAAGGATTCAGACAATGCAGACAGGGCAGACTCTCTTAAATTTTTCATTTATAACACCTTACCGGGAACAACAAGCGCAGCAAGCGTAAAAGCTAAATTCTTAAAGGAGATCATTCTAGGTGAATCTGTAGTAGAAGAAATATCTCCTGCATTTGCTTTCGAATTATTATCTCACATGAAAGGAGGTAAATCAATCGAAGTATTATTAGATCTGGCTTTAGGTAACGATGCTGACATTGCTAAACAAGCTGCAGAAGTTCTTAAAACTCAGGTTTTCCTTTACGAAGCAGATACTACCCGTCTAAAAGAAACATACAACAGCGGTAGTGAGATCGCAAAAGAAATCTTAGAAAGCTATGCACAAGCTGAATTCTTCACTAAACTTCCTGAAGTTGCAGAAGAAATTAAAGTAGTTACTTTCATCGCTGGTGAAGGAGACATTTCAACAGATTTACTTTCCCCGGGTAACCAGGCGCACTCAAGATCAGACCGTGAACTTCATGGGAAGTGTATGATCACTCCTCAAGCTCAGGAAGAAATCAAAGCTTTACAGGCTCAACATCCTGATGCAAGCGTTATGCTTATTGCAGAAAAAGGAACAATGGGTGTAGGTTCATCCAGAATGTCAGGAGTAAACAACGTAGCTTTATGGACTGGTAAACAAGCAAGCCCATATGTGCCATTCGTAAACATTGCTCCAATCGTAGGAGGAACAAATGGTATTTCTCCAATCTTCCTTACAACAGTAGACGTTACCGGAGGTATTGGTATCGACCTTAAAAACTGGGTAAAGAAAGTAGATGAAAACGGAAATGTAGTTCGTAATGAAGCTGGTGATGTAGTTCTTGAAGAAGCTTATTCTGTAGCTACAGGAACGGTTTTAACTATTAATACAAAAGAAAAGAAATTATATAACGGAGATCAGGAACTGATTGACCTTACGAAGTCTTTCACTCCACAAAAGATGGAGTTCATCAAAGCTGGTGGATCTTACGCAATCGTATTCGGTAAGAAATTACAGACATTTGCAGCTCAGACTTTAGGTGTTGAAGCTCCTGTAGTTTTTGCTCCATCAAAAGAGATTTCTCATGAAGGACAAGGTCTTACAGCAGTTGAAAAAATCTTCAACAGAAATGCGGTAGGAACTACACCAGGAAAAGTATTACACGCTGGTTCTGACGTTCGTGTACAGGTAAACATCGTTGGTTCACAGGATACAACAGGTCTTATGACTTCTCAGGAGCTTGAATCAATGGCGGCTACTGTAATTTCTCCAGTTGTTGACGGTGCTTACCAATCAGGTTGTCACACTGCTTCAGTTTGGGATAAAAAAGCTCAGGCGAACATTCCTAAGCTAATGAAATTCATGAACGATTTCGGATTGATCACTGCACGTGACCCGAAAGGTGAATATCACGCTATGACAGACGTTATTCACAAAGTTCTTAACGATATCACTGTAGACGAGTGGGCGATCATCATCGGTGGTGACTCTCACACAAGAATGTCTAAAGGAGTTGCTTTCGGAGCTGACTCTGGAACTGTTGCTCTTGCATTAGCTACAGGAGAGGCTTCTATGCCAATCCCGGAATCTGTAAAAGTAACTTTCAAAGGTGAGATGAAACCTCACATGGATTTCCGTGATGTAGTACATGCTACTCAGGCTCAGATGTTGAAGCAATTCGGTGGAGAGAATGTATTCCAGGGAAGAATCATTGAGGTTCACATCGGAACACTTCCTGCTGACCAGGCATTTACATTTACAGACTGGACTGCTGAAATGAAGGCTAAAGCATCTATCAACATTTCTGAAGACAATACTCTAATTGAATCATTGGAAATTGCTAAAGGCAGAATCCAGATCATGATCGATAAAGGAATGGATAACCATAACAAAGTTCTTCAGGGATTAATTGACAAAGCGAATAAGAGAATTGAGGAAATCAGATCAGGTGAAAAACCAGCTCTTACTCCTGATTCAAATGCTAAATATTACGCTGAAGTTGTTGTAGATCTTGACGTAATCGTAGAACCTATGATTGCTGACCCAGACGTAAACAACGATGATGTTTCTAAGAGATATACCCACGATACCATCAGAGATCTTTCTTATTACGGTGGTGAGAAAAAAGTAGACCTTGGTTTCGTAGGATCTTGTATGGTTCACAAAGGAGACCTTAAGATCGTTTCTCAGATGTTGAAAAACCTTGAAAAACAAAATGGTAAAGTAGAGTTTAGCGCTCCTCTTGTAGTAGCAGCTCCTACTTACAACATCATTGACGAGTTAAAAGCTGAAGGTGACTGGGAATTATTAGAAAAATATTCAGGTTTTGAATTTAATGACAATGCTCCAAAAGGTGAAGCTCGTACAGAATACGAAAACGTAATGTACCTTGAGCGTCCTGGATGTAACCTTTGTATGGGTAACCAGGAAAAAGCAGCTAAAGGAGATACTGTTTTAGCTACTTCAACGCGTCTATTCCAAGGAAGAGTAGTAGAAGATTCTGAACGTAAAAAAGGAGAATCTCTATTGGCATCAACTCCGGTTGTTGTTCTTTCTGCGATCATCGGAAGAATTCCAAGCATTGAAGAATATAAAGCAGCTGTTGAAGGAATTGACCTGACAACTTTTGTACCTTCTATCAAGGAATTAACAAGCACAAGTGCTCACTAATAGCATTCATCAGTAAGTCGCAAGACTATTGAAAATCATATCAATGGAAGATTTTAGATCCAAAAGGACTAAAATCTTCCATTTTTTGTTTAGAATCGTTCTATTTTACTTTAAATACGATTTTTTTCTGAGAAAATGAAGAAAATAGAATCTATTTTTTCTTAAATTGAAAGTTATAAAATCTCTTGATTTTAGAATCAAAACTGCCCTATTTATAGATTATAGGAACATTTTTTGATATTTAAAAAACGATTTTTCTCTTTTAAAATATCAGAGAAAGAAACAATAACGGAAAAAGAACAAAACTAAATACGATATGACTTTTGATATTGATATGATCAAAAAGGTGTACGAGCGTTACCCTGAAAGAATTGCAGCAGCAAGACAAATCGTGGGAAAACCTCTTACCCTTTCAGAAAAAATTCTTTACACCCACCTTTGGGAAGGAAATGCTACACAAGCATATGAAAGAGGAAACTCTTATGTAGATTTTGCACCGGATAGAGTAGCTATGCAGGATGCAACAGCACAGATGGCACTTTTACAGTTCATGCAAGCTGGAAAAACTAAAGTTGCTGTTCCTTCAACAGCTCACGCGGATCACCTGATCCAGGCGAAAGTAGGCGCTGATAAAGATCTACAGGAAGGTATCAACAAAAACTCTGAGGTGTTCAACTTCTTAAGTTCTGTATGTGATAAATACGGAATTGGGTTCTGGAAGCCTGGAGCAGGTATCATTCACCAGGTTGTATTGGAAAACTATGCTTTCCCTGGAGGAATGATGATTGGAACCGACTCTCATACAGTAAATGCCGGAGGACTAGGAATGGTTGCCATTGGTGTAGGTGGTGCTGATGCAGTAGATGTAATGGCAGGAATGGCTTGGGAGCTTAAAATGCCAAAACTTATCGGAGTTAAATTAACCGGAAAAATGAACGGTTGGACTTCTGCTAAAGATGTCATCTTAAAAGTAGCAGGAATTCTTACTGTAAAAGGAGGTACAGGATGTATCGTAGAATACTTCGGTGAAGGTGCGGAATCTCTTTCTGCGACTGGTAAAGGTACCATCTGTAATATGGGTGCTGAAATCGGAGCTACTACTTCTACTTTCGGTTACGATGATTCAATGAGAAGATATCTTGCAGCTACAGGAAGACAAGATGTGGTAGATGCCGCTGATAAAATTGCTGAGCACTTAACAGGTGATGCTGAAGTATATGCAAATCCGGAACAATATTTCGATCAATTAATAGAAATTAACCTTTCTGAACTTACTCCACACTTAAACGGACCTTTCACTCCGGACTTAGCCACTCCTGTTGCTGAATTCAAAGCTAAAGCTGAGGCTAACGGATGGCCATTAGAAGTTGAATGGGCGCTTATCGGTTCTTGTACCAACTCTTCTTATGAAGATTTATCAAGAGCTGCTTCTATCGTAGAAGATGCTGTATCAAAAGGAGTAAAACCTAAAGCAATTTTAGGAATCAACCCAGGTTCTGAGCAGGTGAAATTCACAGCGGAAAGAGACGGTTTCTTAGATTCATTCAGAAAATTTGAAAACGCAAGAATCTTTACCAATGCTTGTGGACCATGTATCGGACAATGGGACAGAGAAGGCGCTGAAAAAGGAGAGAAAAACTCCATCATCCACTCTTTCAACAGAAACTTTGCGAAAAGAGCTGACGGTAACCCAAATACCCATGCATTCGTAGCTTCTCCTGAAATGGTAGCTGCTGTAGCAATCTCAGGTAGATTAGATTTCAACCCGATTACTGATACTTTAACGAATGAAGCAGGTGAACAAGTAAAACTTAACGAGCCTAAAGGTTTCGAACTTCCTTCAAAAGGATTTGCCGTAGACGACAACGGATATCAGGCTCCATCTGAAGATGGTTCCAGCGTTGTAGTAAACGTAAGCCCTACTTCAGACAGACTTCAGTTATTAGAAGAATTCCCAGCTTGGGACGGTAAAAATATTACAGGAGCTAAAGTATTGATCAAAGCTTTCGGAAAATGTACTACCGACCACATCTCTATGGCTGGACCATGGTTGAAATACAGAGGTCACCTTGACAATATTTCCAACAACATGTTAATTGGAGCTGTAAATGCTTATAACATGGAAACAAACCACGTTAAAAATGAATTAACAGGTGAATACGGAGAAGTTCCTGCTGTACAAAGATCTTACAAAGCTGCTGGTGTTCCAACCATCGTTGTAGGAGACCAAAACTATGGTGAAGGTTCTTCAAGAGAGCATGCTGCCATGGAGCCTAGACACCTTGGTGTAAAAGCTGTATTGGTAAAATCATTTGCGAGAATCCACGAAACAAACCTTAAAAAACAAGGAATGCTTGGAATCACGTTCGCTAATGAAGCTGATTACGATAAAATCCTGGAAGATGACACCGTTAACTTCTTAGATCTTGATCAGTTTGCTCCAGGAAAACAATTGACTTTAGAATTCGTCCACAAAGACGGAACTAAAGATATCATCATGGCAAACCATACTTATAACGACCAACAGATCGATTGGTTCAAAGCTGGTTCTGCTCTGAACTTGATTAAGCAACAAGAAAAATAAAAATTAATTGTTAGATCGATTAATTATAAAAGGCGACTTCTATTGAAGCCGTCTTTTTTGTTTTTATTATTATTAAAATGATTATTTATCTGAATTCCAGTACCACTATAAGAATTCAATAGGAGCAGGCTTTAGTATATTTTTATAATCAATAACAATTCCAATGGCTTTAACCAAAACCTAAAAAATCTGCTCAATCTCCAAAATCTGCGTGATTTTTTATTTCTCGCGGATTTTGCTGATGCTGCAGATTATTACTGAAGAAACAGTTCTAAATCTTATAATTTTTAAAAACCTATAAGGTTTGAATTGCTCTCCTAATCTATTTCAATTTCTCTAAAAGACTAGACCTATAGCTATCTCCTATCGGAATTTCCTGTTCTGATAACATCAGCTTTTTAGCTCCAATACTTTTGACTTTATCCAGATTTATGATAAAAGATTTATGAATTCTTACAAACCTCTCAGAAAGCTGATTTTCCATAGATTTAAGGGTATCCAGAACAATATATTCTTCTCCGGCAGTTCGAATATTCACATAGTCTTTAATACTTTCAATATAAAGGATTTCATTAAAGTTAATACGATGCTGCTGTCCTGATGATTTAACGAAGAAATGAGACTCTTCTTCCTGAAAAGAAAATCTTTCCATAGCCTTCATTGCACTTTTTTGAAATCGGTCAAAAGAAATGGGCTTCAGAAGATAATCAATAATATTATGCTCATAGCCTTCCAATGCATATTCCGAATAAGCTGTTGTTAAAATATACTTTTGCTTAGCTCCTACAATCTTCATAAAATTGATTCCTGTAAGCTCCGGCATCTGAATATCGAGAAAGATAAGATCCGAGTCATGAGTCTGAATATATTCTAATGCCTCAATAGGGTTTTCTGTGGAAAAAACCAGCTCAAGAAAAGGTATTTTCTGTACATACTGCTCAAGAAGTGAAATAGCCAGAGGCTCATCATCAACGATAATACATTTTATTTTATTCATTTCGTAAATCAATTTTTAAATCTACAACAAATTCAGTTTCGGAGTCTTTGATATTCAGTTTATGTTTAGGATATAAAATTTCCAGTCTTTTCTTCACATTTTGGATACCAATTCCGGAAACAGAATCTTTCATCTTTTCTTTTTTAAAATTTAAAAGGTAGAAATGCAATACTTTATTCTGATCAGAAATTTTAAGTTCAAAACCTTTGTTCCGAAAATCTCCATGTTTAAAAGCATTTTCCACAAATGGAACCAGCAACATCGGTGAAATAGCAAGATGAGGGTGTTGAATATTTTTATCAATAGTAATCAGTTCCGGATTTCTAATCCTAAGTTTTTCAAGTTCAGTTAAGCTGTCGATATAACCAATTTCTTTATCCAAAGAAATAAAGTCTTTTTCAAGATCTTTAGTACTGTATCTCAATAGCTGTCCCAACTCTTCGATAGCAGGCAAAGCCTTATCAGATTTCTGATATACCAAGGAATAAATATTATTGAGTGTATTAAAAATGAAATGGGGATTAATCTGAGTTTTTAAAGCTTTCAATTCGGCATTTTTCTTTTGCTCTGCCAGTTGCATTCTTTCTTCATTCAGGTTTGAATATATTTTGAACAAACAAAAAACAGTGCTAATGAAAATAGAAGTCACACTATTATAAATATTATCAAAGAAATAATACCCGAAATTGGTTCCTTCAGGATAGTTACTTATTCCCAAAAAATAAGGTAATAAAACCTCCTCTACAAAGTAACGTATCAAAACAAAGAATGTTACGCTGATAGAAAAGCCCATAATTGCTTTGTACAGTTTATTAATATCAAAAAATCTGGGAACGATAAAGAAGAAATTAAAGTAAAAGCATATTAAACTAGTCAACAGATAGGTCAGTTCAAATTCAATATACCCTTTTTTATAAACAAACTCAGGAACTATAATGGTTCCTACTAAAAACATGCTCCAATAGAAGACATGCAGAAAAAGTAATTGTTTTTGTTTCATAGCACAAAAATAATTGATCCGCACAATCAAAAGCCCAATTTTCGATAAACCTGTTCATTTTATCGATGAAAATAAATTCGAAGGTTAAATTTCCCCCTTTATCTAAAGGCTATTTCAGGAAAAGAGCATTGCCAATACCTTTGCTTCAGAAAATAACAAAACAGAACCTGATTTTCATATGAAACAACATATTCTTCTTATCGCTACTTTATTAAGTTCTTTTGCTGCTGGACAAACAAAAGATTCGGCTAATCAAGTAAAAACTATTGAAACAGTAATGGTAAATGGTAAGAAAGCCTTGGTAGAACGTAAAGTAGACCGTTTAATCTACAATGTACAAAACTCTATGTTGTCACAGGGAAGCAGCGGATCTGAGGTTCTGGCAAGCACACCATTGATTAAAGTAGATGAAGACAAAGGGCTTGTTTCAATTGCGGGGAAAAGCGGTGTTTCCGTTATGGTAAATGACAGAATGCTGAATCTTTCTGGTAATGAACTCGTTAATTATCTAAAAAACCTACGCTCTGAAAACATATTGAAAATTGAAGTCATCACTACCCCACCTGCAAAATATGAAGCGCAGGGAAATAGTGGAATTATCAATATTGTATTAAAAAGGAACATAGATCTTGGGTGGAGTGGTTATTTAAACACATATTATACTCAAAGAACCTATGTCAGCTCTGGAGGTGCAACCGGAATCAATTATCAGAATAAAAAAATAAAGGCGACTGTAAAATTTCAGGGATTTGATACGGCAAAGCGTTCTGTAGAAAATTATCAGATAGTAGGAGAAGAATCTTCTTTCAGCAGGGATGAAAGAAGGGATATGTATAAAGGTCTGGGACTTAATACTAATGTTGATTATTCGCTTTCCGATAAATCTTCTGTGGGGTTCATATATGATATTACAAAAGGGGATGTTGATATGGACATCTATTCTACACAAAATTATTTCACAGGAAACACTCCAACACGTTTAACAGAAACGGATTCTAAACATCGTTCTGCTTTTACCACACAAATGCTGAACACTTATTTTGATCATAAATTCGGAGACCATAAACTGAGTTTTGGTTATAATTATTATGGGAATGTACCGGATACTCAGGTCAATTTTACGACAACGGATCTTTCGGATTATTCTAAACAAACTGTACGGAATTTATCTGCTGTAGATTATAAAATTTCTTCAGCACAAGCAGATTTAACTTTAAATTTCAATAAAATACAGGTAGAAACAGGTGCAAAATACAGTCAGTTTTCCAACAATTCAAATATTGAATATTTTGATCTGAAAAATAATAATTATGAAATTGATCCTGGTAAAACCAATCTGTTTGAATACAATGAAAAAAACAATGCTGCTTATATCAGTGCCAGTAAGGATTTTAATGAAAAATGGTCAGCTAAGGCAGGTATCCGATATGAATATGTACAAACCAACGGTTTTTCTCCGACTACACAATCAAAAACTGAAAACAACTATGGAAAATTTTTTCCTACTGCTTATTTATCTTATAAAGCCAATAGCAGTAATCAGTTCAGCCTTAACTATTCCAGAAGGATAAACCGTCCTAGTTTTCATGCTTTAAATCCATTCAGATGGTATTCCAATCCTAATAATTATACTACAGGAAACCCTGAATTACAGCCATCTTACAATGATAATATTGAATTTAATTATATTTTTAAAAATAAATTTTCTACCAATCTCTATTATCAGAAAACCACGAATAATTTTGGTCAGATCTTATTTCTTAATGAAGAATCTGTTACCAGCAGCTATTATAATTATTCCAATCAGAACACGTATGGTATTAATTTAAATTACACCGATACATTTTTCAAATTCTGGGAAAGTAATATCTCTACTTCTTTCAGTTATAATGAAACACAGGTTGTGAAGTTCAACTCTATACCGAAAAACGGACAGTCATTTTATTATTCTTTAAAAAATACATTTCAGCTGAATAAGGCTAAAACCTTTTTCCTGTTCGTAAATTATTGGGAAACATTACCTTCCAGGGATGGAGAAACCTATCAGAAAAACATGGGTAGTCTGGATGCTGGAATCAAAATGAGCTTTATGGAAAAAGTCTTACAGATTAATCTTTCAATAAATGATATTTTTAAACAAAGCCGATTTATAGGAGATTCTTATTATACTAATAATACTCAGTCATTTAATAATTATTGGGATGCCAGACGACTTACCCTAAGTGTAACTTATAATTTTGGAAATCAAAAGGTAAAATCCAATAGCAGAGCCGTTAATTTTGAAGAAAAACAAAGGGCACAATAAACAGAAAACTTTTAACCTTCTCTATATAAAAAACTAATAACCATGAGAATTTTTAATTAACAAGAGAAGTTCATAGGTTGGAGGCCGGAAGAAAAAAACTTCCGGCTTTTCAGCTTTGAATTCTGTTAATTGTATTTTACACCAGATCATCTCCTTCCTTTATTCCTCAAAACACATAGAAAGATGATTTATAAACGAATAATGAGAAATCTAATCCTGAAGACGGGCAAATTATCTATGTATCTGTAACAAAATTTCTTTTTCAGCGTCTAACCGGATAGTAGTAATACATTATGAAAAAAACTATATTCGCTTTATCGCTTTTAAGTTCTGTGTTTATTTTTTCACAGGAAAAAGGCAAGAATACAACCAATGAAAAACAAATTGACGGGATTGTCATTACTAAAACTAAAAAAGCCGTTGAACAAAAGGCAGACCGTACGGTTTTTGACTTTTCTGAACAACCTCAACTGAACAATGGAAACGTTCTGGAAGGAATAAAAAAACTTCCGGGGCTAGTGGCAACAGATATTGCAGGAATGATGTATCAGGGAAAAATGCTTGATGTTTTTCTTAACGGAAGACCTCTAAATATTACTTCCAATGAGCTCAATTCCTTTCTTGAAGGTATGCCGGCAAATTCAGTAGAGAAAATTGAAGTGATCACCCAGCCAGGAGCAGAATTCCCAGCAACATCAGGTGGTGCCATTATGAATATTATTACGAATAAAAATGCCAATAAATATTTAACGGCTACTTATTCCGGGAATTATTCATTCTCCAATTATGACAAATACAGAAGCAGAACCACAAATTCCATTAATTTAAATGCCAGAAATAAGCTTTTCGGATGGCAGCTGAACGTAGGACAAAACTATCGCGAAAGTATGCTGAACAGTCAGCAGGATGATATTCTGAACAGCAATACAGACAGATTTGCCCGTACTTATTTTGCGAAAGCAGGGGTAACTTTTGATCTTGGACAAGACAGGTTATTGATGAACTACGATATTTATCATAACAACAATGATAATTATACTTTAAGTGATGGTAAAGGAGATAGAACTATTGACAGAACTATTCCCGCTGGTTATTATATCAAAAATTATACTTTTGGATCTTCAGATATTTCCCGCACAAACTCAGTAAGACAGGAGGCTGTGGTAACCTATCAGAAGCGTTTTTCAGATAAGTCTCAAAAACTTGATTTTCAGTTTGGCTATACAAAGGCTTACACAAAGTTTGGGCAGGATAATGTATTGTTTGACAAGACCTTTGAAGCGTTTCCAGGTCACTCCGAAGAACGTTTACCAACAACTACTCTGGGAAATGTTTTAAATAATAATTCTGATATGAGAATTGCCAACTTCAAGATTGACTATTCTCAACCTATTAAACTTCTTGATGGCGGAAAACTAAGTACAGGAGGGTTATATGAAAGGCAGGATTATGATACAGACAGCTTTGGACTTATGAATTTGGATTATCAGAGACAAACTGCTTCTACCTATTTAGAATTTCAGGCTAAATTGAAGAAATTTGATTTTACATTAGGAGCGAGAGCCGAAAATTATGATATTTCGGGAATCACCAGATTTTATAATGAGGAAGGAAAAGTAGTTGAAAAGAACCTTACTCCTTTCAATAGGTTTAAATTCTTCCCTAATGCCAGCATCCAATACAGCCTGATGAATCAGGTATATGTATCAGCCAATTATAACAAAAAAATCAGCTTACCAAGTATTTCTGCCTTAAATCCAAACAACACGACATTTGGAGGACCGAATACCCAGATAACAGGTAATGCCAATCTTCAGCCAACTATTTTTAACAATTACGAGTTGAAAATTTCTGCCTTTGATTATGCATTCATCGGATATAGTGTAAGTGCAGCAACTGATCAGGTAGCACAAATCGTTAGAAAGGACGGTAGAAATCTTTACAATCAGCAAATGAACATCTCTAATATGAGAATTCATAACTTCAATGTAGGGCTTCCTATTCCGTTTATGCTCTTCAGTAAGCCACTAAGCGAAGTGATGAAATTCAACTTTAACCCTGATAAGATCAACTTCATGTATCTGTATGCAGGATATCAGAAGCATGAGATTGATAACCTCAACAATAAAGGGTTTTGGATCTTTAACCTGATGACTCAATTGATCCTTCCGAAGGAAATCAATATGAATGTAAATTATAGTTATATAACACCGAAAGGAGGATATTTCTATTTTACTGCAGATAAGCCATTCAATAATTCACTGAATATCACGCTTACTAAAAAGTTTATGGAGAAGCGCCTGACAGTATCAGTATTTGCTAATGATATCTTCAATAGCCAAGTGATGCAGGCATATTCCAACCCACCTCAGGGAGAAAGAGCTTTGCTAAGAACCAAATTTGACTCAAGAAATTTCGGAGTTTCTATTAATTATAAAATTCCGACGAAAAATAAATTAGCAAAAGAGGATGCCAGTATCCTGAATCAAACCAAGAAAGAAGATAATGGTGGGGTAATGCAACAAGGGCAATAGATTTTAAATGATAACCAAAAATGAGGCAGTGATAATTATTACTGCCTCATTTTTATTTTGCTTGATTTCATTTTATCTCACGCAGATTTTTTCTTCATGAATTACAACACCCGCATTAATATCTACGGAATTTGTATGATCAGCTAGAAGCAAAAATCAAATCCATTTTAGAATTCTAAGGTTTGAAATCTCCAATTCAGTGTATCAATCAATGTTAACTGATTAAGATTTACAGGAAGATCTGTAATCATTTTCAAAGTTTGAAGTGCCATCATACTCCCAACAATTCCTGGTAAAGCCCCAAGAACTCCTAAACTATCACAATCTGGTACCTCTTCATCGAAAGGTGGCTCAGGGAAAAGATCCCGAAGATTTTTACTCCCTTTATGATTGAAAACAGCAACCTGTCCGGAAAAGCCTAAAATACTTCCATAAACCAATGTTTTTTTCAACTCTACACAGGTATCATTCACCAAATATCGTGTTGTGAAGTTATCTGATCCATCTACAACAATATCATACTGTGAAAGTATTTCCGAAGCATTAGAAGTATCAATTTTTTGTTCAATACTGATTACTTTAACCTGGTGATTAAGATTTTTAACGAAAGTTTCTGCGCTTTTTACTTTCAGTTCTCCTACTCTGCTTTCATTATGTATAATCTGACGGTTCAGATTATGAAGTTCCACATGATCAAAATCCGCAATGCCTAAGGTTCCAACTCCTGCTGCAGCAAGATATTGAATAACAGGACTCCCTAAACCTCCTGCTCCTATGACAAGTACTTTGGAGTTGATAATTTTTTTTTGCCCTTCTAAGCCTATTTCATCAATAAAGATCTGGCGGCTGTATCTTTTAAAAATATCTTCTTGCATTTCGCACTATACTATTTAAACACCACTATAAATAGAATCCCAATCCTTCATCACCGGATCATACCCTGATTTTTTAATCATAGATTTAATTTCCTCCATGCTTCGTTCATCGCTGGTTTCAAATTGTTCTAGAGATTCTTTATCTACAGCATATCCACCCGGATTGGTTTTTGATCCCGCACTCATTGTGGTAGCTCCCAGTGAAACTATGTGATTCCTGAATGTTTCATTTTCCCTTGTGGATATTGATATTTCAAGGTCTTCGTTCCAAATCCTGTAAGCACAGATCAACTGTAACAAATCTTTATCTTCCATAATAAAATTAGGTTCAATAATCCCTTCTGCCGGTCTGAGTCTTGGAAATGATACTGAAAATTTGCTCTTCCAGTACTGTTTCTGAAGGTAATCAATATGAAGTGCATTGAAAAAACTATCTACCCGCCAGTCTTCCAGTCCAAGTAGCACTCCTAAGCCCATTTTGTGGATTCCAGCTCTTCCTATTCTGTCAGGAGTTTCCAGGCGATAATGGAAGTTTGATTTTTTACCTTTCGGATGATATTCTTTATAAACATCCTGATGATAAGTTTCCTGATAGACCAATACAGAATGTACTCCTTCTTCATGAAGCAGCTTGTATTCTTTCTCTTCTAAGGGCTGTACTTCAATAGAAATATTGGAAAAATGAGGTCTTAATAAACGAACTGCATTCTGAAAGTAAGGAACTCCTACTATTTTATTTGCTTCCCCACTGACAAGTAAAACATGATTAACTCCCATTGATTTTAAAACAGAAGTTTCTATCATCAATTCTGAATCGGTAAGCGTTTTTCTTCTGAGATTATTATCAAGGCTGAAGCCACAATAAGTACAAATATTTTGACATTCATTACTCAAATACAATGGGGCATACAGCTGAATGGTCTTTCCAAATCGTTTCTGGGTAAGGGCTCTTGTCATAGCAGCCATCAGTTCCAGCTCTTGTGAAGCTGCCGGTGAAAGCAGATTCAGAAAGTCATCCATTGTTTTATTTCTTCTCTGGAGACTGTTTCGAACCTCGGAAATGCTTACTTTTTCAAGTCTGGTTTTTACTTCATTCCATTGGTATAGCTCGAAAACCTCCTTAAAACTATTCATTATTATGATTTTTATTCAAACAAAAACGAAGTTAGCGGACTTGAAGCTTCTGCATGATCAGCAATCGCTCCCAGACCAGATTCAAAGGCTCTTCTTCCGGCAATTACTCCTTCTTTAAAAGCAACAGCCATATTCACAGGATTTCTGGCAACAGCAATTGCTGTATTGACAAGAACGGCATCTGCTCCCATTTCCATAGCTTTGGCTGCATCTGAAGGGGCACCAATTCCTGCATCTACCACTACAGGCACGTTACTTTGACTGATGATAATTTCTAAGAAGTCTAAGGTTCTTAATCCTTTATTTGTTCCAATCGGTGCTCCTAAAGGCATCACCACAGCTGTCCCAGCATCTTCTAGACGTTTGCATAAAACCGGATCAGCATGAATGTAAGGCATCACTACAAATCCAAGCTTAGCAAGTTCTTCTGTTGCGTATAAAGTTTCAATAGGATCTGGAAGTAAATATTTCGGATCCGGATGAATTTCCAGCTTTACCCAGTTGGTTTCCAGAGCTTCTCTTGCCAATTGTGCTGCCAATACCGCTTCTTTTGCTGTTCTTGCTCCGGAAGTATTAGGTAAAAGATGAACATGGGTACCTTTCAATGAATCCAGAAGGTCGTCTTCTTCTGACTGAGCATCAATTCGTTTCAATGCCATTGTCACCATATTGGATTCTGAAGCTACAACTGAGGCTGCCATATCCTGAAGACTTCCGAATTTTCCTGTTCCTAAAAACAATCTTGATTCAAAGGTTCTGTCTGCTATTATTAATTTTTGATTATGCATAAATCATTGCTTTTTTAAATTCATTAATGATGGTTGGTTGGTTTGTAATTTGCCCCGATACCGCCACTCCATAAATTCCTACTTCCTGTAAAGGCTGAATATCTTCAAGAGCCACTCCACCGATGGCAAATATTTTAGGAATCTCTATTGATTTTTCCTGTAAATGATTAATAATTTTCTGATACCCTTCAAATCCAAGAACAGGACTTAGTTTTTCTTTGGTCACTGTAAATCTCAAAGGTCCTAAACCTATATAATCACAGGATTCATCTATTCTTTGAAGAATGTCTGAAATGGTATTAGCAGTTCCTCCAATGATTTTATTTTCACCTAAAATAAGCCTTGCTTCTTTGATAGAGCCATCACTTAATCCTAGATGAACTCCATCAGCATCAATAGTTTTTGCCAGTTGTGCATTATCGTTGATGATACAAACCGATTGGTATTCTGAACAAAGCTGCTTAGAAGTTTCACAAAGACTGATCAAGTCATCTTCCGGTGCATTTTTCCAGCGGATTTGCACCCATTTTATTCCGTTATCAAGAGCCTTTCGGATATTGAGTTCCTGCTCCTGCATTGTCTTTCCCTGTGAGATGTATTGTAATTTTTCCATAGGTTCTATGAATGTGTTCCCAATAAAGAGGGATTACTTTTTAAAAATTTTTCAATATATAATTTGCCATTTTTACAGGCTGTCTCCATTTTCACTCCTTTGGCAAGTTCTCCTGCAATGGCTGAAGAAAGGACACATCCTGAACCGTGTTTGGGATAGTAATTAAAATCCCCGTCAGTTGGAACCAGATATATTTCTTTTTCTCCTTCAACTAAAACATCCGTTCCCAAACGATCTTCTCTGTGCCCACCTTTGATCAGAATCGAACATAGATTTTCACCTGACAAAAGACTACCATCTTTTAAAACCAAGTATTCATTATAGTTCGGGGTGATGAGATTTATCTTATTCAAGGTATTCTTTAGCAGAGGAAGTGTTTCAAGATTAAAAAAAGTGAATTCCGATGTGCTCTTCAAAACAGGATCCCACACAATTTGAGTTTCATTATTACAAGCTTTAACTGTATTTACAATTGCTTCTAAAAATTCAGCATCTTTTACAATTCCTATTTTCACTACGGAAACAGAATAATGATTCATCAATACTTTAATTTCCATTGTGATTTCATCAATCGTTCGCCATTCTAAGCTAAAGCATTGATCGGCAGTCTGCAAAGTAAGGGCGGTACATACTCCTAATCCCATTACCCCAATCTGTTCAAGGGTTTTGCTATCTGAAAGTAATCCGGCACCTCCACTTGGATCAAAACCTGCAATACTTATGACAAAAGGACGTTCTTTCTGCATTTTCTAAAAATGTTTAATGGTTCATCACTCTCCCAGACTGCTCCCAACAAAGCCACTCCATCTGCTCCAAGATCAAATACCTCCTGAATATGGTTTTCATCAATGCCACCTAAAGCAATCAGCTTCACATCCGGATTATTTCGTTCTTTTAAACTTTCCTTCACTGTTGAATCTGTTCCATATTCTTTTTTGGAAATACTTGGAAAGAATGGGCTTATAAAGGCATATTCCCATTCTTTTCCCAAAGTATTAAAGCTTTGAATCTCATGTACAGAAGTAGAAATTATACTTTTATTTACAAAAGATTGATATTTCTCCTGTTTACGATCTTCTTCCCTAAAGTGAAATCTTGAAACTCCATATTGCTTCCCAAGATCATAATGGCTGTGCATTACCAATTGAGGATGAAAAGCTTCATCAATACGGTTGATAAAACCAATCATTTCGTCCTCATTGATCCAGGGTTTCCTGACGTGAAGCAAGTCCAGACCTTCATGAAACATTTCATTGATGGCTTCCGATTCGTTTGAAATTATTGTTTCAGGAGTGATAACGAGTATCATATATAAATTTCCTTTCCTTTTTCAATAAATTCCTGTGACTTATCAAACATTCCCTGTTCTGCAGATTCACGGATTTCCTGCGTGATCTTCATTGAGCAGAATTTCGGTCCGCACATTGAACAGAAATGGGCAATTTTAGCTCCGTCAGCAGGAAGTGTTTCATCATGATAAGCTCTTGCGGTATCTGGGTCTAACGAAAGATTGAACTGATCTTCCCATCTGAATTCAAATCTTGCTTTACTTAATGCATTATCTCGGTATTGTGCTCCTGGATGTCCTTTTGCTAAATCTGCGGCATGAGCTGCTAGTTTATAGGTAATTACTCCCACTTTTACATCGTCTTTGTTCGGAAGTCCCAAATGTTCTTTTGGCGTTACATAACAAAGCATGGCACATCCGAACCAACCTATCATTGCTGCCCCGATTCCTGAAGTAATATGATCATAACCAGGTGCAATATCTGTGGTTAAAGGTCCCAATGTATAGAAAGGTGCTTCGTCACACACTTCCAGTTGCTTCTCCATGTTTTCTTTAATCATATGCATCGGAACGTGACCGGGACCTTCAATCATCACCTGTACATTATGTTTCCATGCAATTTTTGTCAGTTCACCTAAAGTTTCTAATTCCGCAAACTGAGCCGCATCATTAGCATCCGCAATAGATCCCGGACGTAAACCGTCACCTAAAGAAAATGCTACATCATACTTCTTCATGATCTCGCAAATCTCCTCAAAATGAGTATATAAAAAGTTTTCTTTGTGATGATAAAGGCACCATTTTGCCATAATAGATCCCCCTCTGGAAACAATTCCTGTCACCCTGTTTGCTGTCAGATGAATATACCTCAATAAAACTCCCGCATGAATCGTAAAATAGGAAACTCCCTGTTCTGCCTGTTCTATTAAGGTATCTTTAAAAACCTCCCAAGTCAGATCCTCCGGGACTCCTTTTACTTTTTCCAATGCCTGATAAATCGGGACAGTACCAATAGGAACCGGGCTGTTTCTGATGATCCATTCTCTTGTTTCATGAATATTCTTTCCTGTTGAAAGATCCATAATAGTATCTGCTCCCCATCGGCAAGCCCAAACTGCCTTCTCTACTTCTTCATCAATACTTGATGAAACAGCACTATTTCCGATGTTTGCGTTGATTTTTACCAAAAAGTTTCTTCCGATAATCATTGGCTCACTTTCAGGGTGATTAATGTTATTCGGTATAATCGCTCTTCCGGCAGCAATTTCATCTCTTACAAATTCCGGAGTGATTTTACTTTTAGGAGTATTGGCACCAAAACTATTCCCGATATGCTGGCAAGCCATCTCTTTCGGAACAGAATTAAGCTGCTCGATTCTTTGATTTTCTCTGATGGCAACATATTCCATTTCGGGGGTAATGATTCCCTGTTTTGCATAATAAAGCTGGGTAAGCTCTTTTCCTTCCCGTGCTACTTTCGGTTTATGATCGTAGGAGAAACGTAATTCATCAAGTTTAGGATCTGCTAAACGTGCTTTTCCGTATTCTGAGGTAATCCCGCCCAGGATATTAACATCTTTTCTGTCCAGAATCCATTTTTCTCTTATTCTTGGAAGTCCTTTTTGGATATCTATTACTGCATTTTCATCAGTATAAGGACCAGAAGTGTCGTAAATAGTGACCGGAGCGTTTTCTTCAAAATTTCCGTTGGTAAGCTTTGTAGGACTAAGCTTTATTTCACGCATTGCTACATTGATAGGATGAATTTTTCCTTCAACATAAATTTTCTTTGAGTTCGGAAATGGCGAACATGTGATTGAATGAGCCATAATATTGGTATTAAGTATGAGAATTAACCACCTTGAGTGGCAGTAATGATTAAAACTGAATCGTTGTTGTTAAGGAATGTTTTCGCCCAGGCAGATAGCGGGACGATGCGATTGTTGAGTGCTACAGCAATACCTTTCTTTTTTCCAGGTAATTCCATAGCCAATAATGCTTCCAGATTTTCAGGAAGTACATCGAATGTTTTTCGGGTGTGGTTGATTATAAGTTCCATTCCTAATGATTTAAATATACTTTAGGAATGGCTATTATTGTACAATAGAATGTACAGCAAAAGTCATCTACTTTTCCCTACGCTGGTATAATCCAGATCAGGTTCAAAGGGTAAAGTCTCAGTCTGTAAAAACAGACACCCCTAAAGTGTGGGACGAAGTTAGGTATTTTTTGAGAATGGACAAAATCAAATTTGCAGAAACAAAAAATCCCACTCAATGAGTAGGATTTTTATTTTATTCTTCACAAGCTCTCCAGATCGCATCGTTCTGCGGAACAGGAGCTATAATTTCAATTTCTTCTTTGGTAACAGGATGAATGAATTGTAATTTTCTTGCATGAAGATTTATTCCTCCATCCGGATTAGATCGCGGAGCCCCATATTTAAGATCTCCTTTAATCGGAACTCCGGTTTTGGATAACTGGGCTCGGATCTGGTGGTGTCTGCCGGTTTCAAGATCAATCTCAAGAAGCAGATAGTTATCCAATGCTTTTATCACATTATAGGTAAGGATCGCTTCTTTTGCTCCTTCCGTAGCTTTCGAGAACACAATAGCTTTGTTATTCTTCTCGTTTTTCTTTAAATAATGAACCAGCCTCTGAGTCTGTGGAATCATTTCTTTTCCCACAACTGCCCAATAGGTTTTCTTTACCTCACGGTTCTTAACCATCTGAGTAAGGCGAGAAAGCGCTTTGGAAGTTTTTGCATAGATCACCAAACCTGAAGTAGGACGGTCTATACGATGAACCAAGCCGAGAAAAACATTCCCCGGCTTAGCATCTCTTATTTTTATAAAATTCTTTATTGATTCTAAAAGTGATTCATCGCCGGTCTTGTCACCTTGTACAAGCTGCCCGACTTTTTTATTGACCACCAGAAGATGATTATCCTCATATACAATCTGCTCCTTCATAACTGCTCAGACTATCTGTTTCTGCTTCTATTGGACATTGAAAGAATAATCCCCGCCAAAAGACCAATTGTTTTAAGGGCAGAAAGATTTGATGAATCTGGTAAAAATGCACCTACTACACAAATTCCTGCTGCTGCATACATTGCATACATGAAATTTTTATTAGTAAGCAATGGCGCCTGAATAAAGAAACTTGCCCCTATTAAAACATAGAATACCTTTCTTGAAAGTAAATGATTGATATCCGGAGAAAATAAATTAAACCAGCCAATAGCTAAGCAAACTAATGCTGCAATAGATAAAATTCCCTGAATAGATTGTTGTTGGTTCTGCATGAATTAATAACTTTCGTTTTGGTTTGGAAAATCTACGTTCTTTACGTCTTTCACATATTGAGAAACTGCTCCTGTAATTTCAGTATAAAGATCTAGATATCTTCTTAAGAATTTAGGACTGAAACCCTTGTTCATCCCTACCATATCATGATATACAAGCACCTGACCGTCACAGTCTGCACCAGCTCCGATACCAATGGTAGGAATAGAGATACTTTCAGTCACTTTTTTAGCTAAATCTGCTGGAATTTTCTCTAAAACAACAGAAAAACATCCTAATTCTTCTAAAAGCTGTGCATCAGCAATAAGTTTTTCAGCTTCTGCTTCTTCTTTTGCTCTTACTTTATAGGTTCCGAATTTATAGATCGATTGTGGAGTCAATCCCAAGTGTCCCATTACAGGAATTCCGGCATTGATGATTTTCTTAATAGATTTTGAGATTTCTTTTCCGCCTTCAATCTTCACGGCATGAGCACCTCCTTCCTTCATCATTCTGACCGCAGATTCCAATGCTTTTTCAGGGTTACTCTGATAAGTTCCGAAAGGAAGATCTGCTACTACCAAAGCTCTGTCAGTTCCTCTTACCACACTTTGCGCATGGTAGATCATTTGGTCTAAAGTAATAGGCAACGTAGTTTCAAAACCAGCCATTACATTTGCCGCAGAGTCTCCAATCAAAATAGCATCTACTCCACCTGCATCTACCATTTTTGCCGTGGTAAAGTCATAGGCAGTAAGCATTGTTATTTTTTCCTTGTCGAATTTCATTTTACGCAAGGTTTCAGTTGTAACTTTTTTAATTTCAGAGTGAACAGACATAATTTATCTATTTTAAAAGTTAAAAAGTCGGCACTGAGCCGACTTAAGTTTTGTATGATTTTTATAAAACTACGTGACCGAGTTTCATGAGTTTGTCGTGATTCAGAATTTTGATATTTCTTCCGTCAACTTCAATCAAGCTATCCTGTTTGAATTCGGAGATCAGACGAATGGCACTTTCTGTAGCTGTACCGATAATATTAGCAATTTCTTCTCTGGTTAAGGAGATTTTAATAAAACCTTCAGGATCTACTCCCAGCTTCTGTTCTAAAAGCAGTAGTATTTCCGCAAGTCTTTCTCTCACTGTTTTCTGAGCAAGGAATGTAATGGTATTGGAAGATTCTCCTAATTCGTATGAAATTTTTTGAAGCATTACGAAAGATAACTGTGGGTCTACCTCCAATAGATACATGAAAATATCTGCTGGTAAGAAAACACATTCAATATCCGTCATTGCTTCAGCTTTTGCTTGGAAGTTTTCTCCACAAAGCAAAGAACGATAGCCGATGATATCCCCCTCTTTGATAAATCTTAAAATCTGATCTTTTCCAAAAGCTCCGGATTTTGAAAGTTTAGCGGCTCCTTTTTCCAGAACAAACACTCCCCTAGGAGTTTCTCCGTCCTCGAAAATAGTATCGTGTTTCTGAAAACTCAATCTTTTTTTACCGTTAATATATTTTTCAAAATCTGCGCTAGAAAGTCTTTCCTTAAATGATTTATCATTAAAAACTCTGGCGAACCTCTCTTCAATTGCTATCTGTTGTTCCTGCGGCATGTTTATATGATATTTATCACAAAAATAGAACTTTTTAACTCGATAAACAAAAAAAATTGTTATAATTTTGTAGTTCAATATTTTAGGGAGGTGAGCGAGAACTGTTTTCATTGTGGTCAAGGTATAGAAAAAGAGAGAATTTTGTTTGATGAAAAGACTTTCTGTTGTAACGGATGTAAATCTGTTTATGAAATTCTGAACACAAATAATTTAAGTAATTTCTATGAACTAAATAAGGGTGCCGGAATTCGTCCGAGTGATGAAAGTTCTACCCAGTTCGATTATCTTGACACTCCGGAAATCTTTGAAAAAGTAACGGATTTTTCTGAAGGGAACACCAGTCTTGTCACATTCAAAATCCCTGTAATCCACTGTTCTTCGTGTATTTGGCTATTGGAGAGTCTTCATACCCTGAATGACCATATTAAATATTCACAGGTTAACTTTACGAGAAAGACCTTACAGGTTTCATTCAATCATAAGGATTTAAAACTAAGCGAACTAGCTAATTTTTTAACCAATCTGGGATATAAGCCTGTCATCAGTCTTGAAACTGCTGAAAAAAATGTTGATCATCTCGATAAATCTCTTCTTGTAAAATTTGCCATTGCAGGTTTCGCTTTTGGAAACGGAATGTTCTTGGCATTCCCGGAATATGTAGGTGGTGAAGATTATTGGATGGAGCATTATAAAGGTCTTTTCAGAGTTTTGATGTTCTTACTGGCATGTCCGGTTGTATTTTACTCCGCATCAGATTACTATAAATCCGCTTGGTACGGATTAAAAAATAAAATTGTCAACATTGATGTTCCAATCGTATTGGGAATCTTTGTCCTTTTCGGAAGAAGTATTTATGAAGTAGCGACTGATTACGGTCCAGGATATTTTGATACTCTTTGTGGGCTTTTATTCTTCATGCTAATGGGGAAACTTTTCCAGAAAAGGACTTACAGCGCTCTTTCCTATGACAGAGATTATAAATCGTTTTACCCAATTGCTGTAACAAAGGTAGATTTTGATGGAAAACAGGAAAACATTCTTCTTTCCGAGATAAAAGTTGGTGACAGAATTTTAGTTAGAAACCAGGAAATCATTCCGGTAGACGCAATTCTTATCAACGGAGAAGGAAATATAGACAACAGTTTCATTACCGGAGAAAGTGAAAGCATCAGCAAACAACCCGGAGACAAAATTTTTGCCGGAGGTAAGCAGGTAGGGTCATCTTTAGAACTTGAAGTTATTAAAGATGTAGACCAAAGTTACCTTACCCAGCTTTGGAATAAGGAAGCTTTCAAAAAGCACGAAACGGGTCTTGACACACTAACGAATAACATTAGTAAATATTTCACATTCATTATTTTAGGTATCGCACTGATTTCCGGAATCTACTGGGCATTCATCGATTTGGAGAAAATGTTCCAGGTCATTTCAGCAATTCTTATCATTGCCTGTCCATGTGCGCTTGCTCTTTCTGCACCGTTCACTTTCGGTCACATTATGAGGATTTTAGGTAGAAATAAATTCTACGTAAAAGACACTTTAACGATTGAGAAAATCGCGAAACTGGACACTATTGTTTTTGATAAAACAGGAACAATAACTCACAGAAAGAAAGCCAATATCAAATACGATGGCACTGCAATTCAGGAATTTGATTTACTGAATATCAAAAGCTTATTAAAAAACTCAAACCACCCGCTTTCCAAGTCACTTTATGACTTCATTGAGGTCAATGACGATTATTTCCCAGTTGAAAACTTTCAGGAAATCTCAGGCAAAGGGTATCTTGCCAGCGTAAGAGGAAATATTTATAAAATCGGTTCTGCCCGATATAATAATCAGGAGCCAAAGAATTTAGAAACAGCTGTATATATCAGTAAAAATGATGAATTCTTAGGTAAGTTCATTTTCAAAAATGAGTACCGACCAAAGCTTAAAGATTTATTCCAAAAACTAACCAACTACAAAATATTCATTCTGAGTGGAGACAATTCCTCAGAGGAAAACCAGCTTAAAGAACTTATTCCAAATTACAAAGGAATGGCTTTCAACCAAAGTCCGGAAGATAAGCTGAATTACATCAAAGATCTTCAGGATCAACACATGAAAGTAGCAATGCTAGGTGACGGATTGAATGATGCCGGTGCTTTAAAACAAAGTAATGTAGGGATTGCAATTGCTGATGACACCAATAGCTTTACCCCATCGTCAGATGTCATTATGAATGGGGAAAAAGTAGTCACTCTTGACAATTATCTGAACGTCTGTAAAGGTTCAATCACGATTGTGAAAATGACATTTATAATCAGTTTTCTTTATAATATTGTTGGGTTAAGTTACGCTGTTACAGGACATATGCATCCTCTCTTCGCTGCCATAATCATGCCAGTAAGTTCTATTACTGTTGTTACCTTCACTACAGTTTCAACATGGATACTGGGTCGCAAATACTTCAAAAAACAGGCTTAAACGCCCTTATTTAGACTGATTTTAAATTAGCTGAAATCGGCATTTCGTGATGAATGTCATTATTTTTCACTAAATTTGAACCCCGAAAATAGGTTAATTTTGTTGTCCAATGGATATTCTATATTTAATGATCGTCTGCAGTGTTTCTTTAGCTGCGATCTTCTTGGTCGTATTTATAGTGTATGCCAAAAAAGGGCAGTTTGAAGATGATGAGTCTCCTGCTGTCAGAATCCTTTTCGATGACGAACGAGTTAAAGAAAAAGATGAAAATGGCGACAAAGATAAAGACGAAAAAGAAATAGGAGAAAATAATAAAAATTGAGAAAAATAGTGAATAGTTGATATGGAAACACAAAAGTTTAGTTATGACAACAGTATTGTCCGTGCGTTCCTCTATGCAACCATTATCTTTGGTTTCATAGGATTTACGTTTGGGCTTACGGCGGCATTAATGCTTTTCTACCCTGAATTACCAGAGTTCTTTTTCGGAACGGATGACACAACCATTAAAAGTTTAGCATCGGGTAATATTCAAGGTTTAATAAACACTCATGGTGCATTCGGTTTTGGTAGAATCAGAATGCTACACACAAATACCGTGATCTTCGCGTTCGTGTGTAATATCGTTTATGTAGGAGTGTATTACTCTACGCAGAGATTATTGAAGACAAGAATGTATAGTGATACATTATCTTGGATCCACTTCTGGACTTGGCAGTTTATGATCGTTGCTACGTTCATTACCTTCTTTATGGGTATTAATACTTCTAAAGAATATGCTGAGCACGAATGGCCAATTGATATTTTAATTGCTGTCTCTTGGATCATTTTCGGGGTAAACATGATTATGACTATTTCGAAGAGAAGAGTGAGACACCTTTATGTTGCCATCTGGTTCTATTTAGGTACTTGGGTTGCAGTAGCAATGCTTCACATCTTCAACAACCTTGAGGTTCCATTATCATTCTCTGGCTGGAAGTCTTATTCTGCATATGCAGGAGCAAAGGATGCCATCGTACAATGGTGGTATGGTCACAATGCAGTAGCATTCGTATTGACAACTCCGGTTCTAGGTTTAATGTATTATTTCTTACCAAAAGCAGCAGACAGACCGGTATTCTCATATAAGCTGTCTATTATTCACTTCTGGTCATTAATCTTCGTATATATTTGGGCTGGTCCTCACCACCTTCAGTATACAGCTCTTCCGGCATGGGCACAGGCAGTAGGAACAGGTTTCTCTATCATGCTGATTGCACCGTCTTGGGGAGGTATGTTAAATGGTCTTCTTACTTTAAGAGGAGCTTGGGATAAAGTAAGAGAAAATCCTATCCTTAAGTTCTTCGTAGTAGCTGTTACTTGTTATGGTATGGCAACGTTTGAAGGACCGCTTTTAGCAACTAAAAACATCAACAAAATTGGTCACTTTACGGACTGGGTTATCGGTCACGTACACTTAGGAGCTCTTGGATGGAATGGTTTCATGGCATTCGGGGTTATCTATTACTTGGTACCAATTATGTGGAGAACAAAAATTTGGTCTGTAAAATTAGCTAACTGGCATTTCTGGTTAGGTACATTAGGAATCATTTTCTATGCAGTACCAATGTATATTTCAGGATTCACACAAGGATTAATGTGGAAACAATTCAACCCGGACGGAACATTATTATGGAAAAACTGGTTGGATACTGTAACTGCAATTATTCCTTACTTTAAAATGAGATTCTTAGGAGGGTTATTCTATATTTCAGGAGCTATCCTAATGATCATTAACGTAATTGCTACAGTAAGAAAAGGTTCATTCCAGAAAGAAGTTCCTGCAGAAGCACCTGCTTTAGCAAATATCGGAAACAAACGTAAAGAAGGAGAAGGATTCCACCTTTGGTTGGAAAGAATGCCAATGCTTTTAACAGTATTATCATTATTTACTATCTCAATCGGAAGTATGGTTGAAATCATCCCTACTCTATCTCTTAAGAAAAGTGTACCTACCATTTCAGCAGTGAAGCCTTATTCTCCGCTTGAATTAGAAGGTAGAGATATCTATATCCGTGAAGGTTGTAACGCTTGTCACTCTCAGATGATCAGACCGTTCAGAGATGAGATTACAAGATTTAACGGTAAAAACGGACAGTACTCTAAAGCAGGGGAATTTGTATATGACAGACCGTTCCTATGGGGTTCTAAGAGAACAGGACCGGATTTACATAGAGAAGGAGGTAAAAACCCAAGTTCTTGGCACTACAAACACATGTATAACCCAAGATCTACATCTGCAGGTTCTATCATGCCTCGTTACCCTTGGTTAATTGCTACAGACTTAGACAGATCTAAAATGGTAGATAAAATGAAGCTAATGAAGAATACATTTGATGTACCTTATACAAAAGCTCAAATTGACTCTGCTGACAAGTGGGCAAACAACCAATCGGCTAAAATTGTAAAAGATATCTTCTCTGAAGCAAATGACTTGAAAGAGGCTTATGCTAAGAGACCTCAGGGAGAATTAGAGAAAAAAGAAATCGTAGCTCTTATTTCTTATCTTCAGAGATTAGGAACTGATATTAAAACAACTGAAATTAAAACAGCAAGTAATAACTAAAAACATTAAAGATCAGTATGATTCCTCAGAATTTTAAAGATATATTATCCAATACAGAAAATGCTGGCTTCTACCAGACACTGGCTCTGATTTTCTTTATGCTGTTCTTCGTTGCTCTGATAATTTATGTTTTTAGCAAGCCTAAGAAATATTACAAAGAGGAAGAAGAAGCTCCCCTTGGAGAGGATGAAGACGACGATTTTAATTTAAAAAATTAAACTATTTTTTATGAAACAAAGAACACCTGTTGTTGTAAACATCTTGATAATAATCGGACTTTTAATAGTTTTTTATTATTTGTTTGTGCAGAGCTACGCGTTCCTAGCTTCGCCTTACTTCTGGGGAACTGTTGTGATTGGAAGTATTCTTGCCTTCATCCACAGTGCTATTGGAGATTTGATTGAAAACAACAAATTCAAAAAATTATCTCCGGAAGAGAAAGCTGCTTATCTAGCTGAAAAGAAAATACCTTTCTTCAAAAGAATGTATGCTGCAGCATTCAAAAAGCAATCTGATACAGAGGAAAAAGATATCCTTATCGACCACGGATTCGATGGAATCATGGAGTTGGATAATCAATTACCAAAATGGTGGGTAGGTTTATTCTACTTTGGGACTGCTTTTTGTATTGTATATATTGCCGCTTATTCATTTACAGATTTCGCTCACCCGTTAAGCGAATATGAAAAGGAATACAAAGAGCAAATGGCTAGCATTGCAAAATATGAAAGCGAGCAACCACCTGTAACAATTGAAACAGCTAAGTATTCAGCTGATAACATTGCAGATGGTAAAGAATTATTCAAAACAAACTGTGCATCTTGTCACAAAGAAGACGGTAGTGGAGGTATTGGACCAAACCTTACTGATAACTATTGGATCAATATGCCAGAGAAGACTTTATTCAAGAACGTATTCCATATGGACTGGAACGGTTCTCCTACTAACCCTGCGATGAGAGCATTTGGTAAGAACGGAGAAGTTTCTGGAGCTGAAATTGAAAAGATTGCAGCGTATGTATATCACATTAACCAGGAATTACCACCAGTGACTCAGGCTCAAGGAGGAGCTGCTCCTCAAGGAACTGAAGCACATTGGGAAAAAGAATAATTTAGAAAATTAGAAACATATGAAAAAAACATAATTTGTTATTACCTTAAAAATAGTAACGAATTATGTTTTTTCTTTTTTAAACACATTACAATATGTCAGACATAGAAGAAATAGAAGTACGCGGCGGACAGGGACAGGTTCTGGACCCTGAGACTTACAGAGATTCTATAGGGACAATGGAGCAATCCGGTAAAAGAAGATGGGTATTCCCTAGAAAACCAAAAGGGAAATACACCAACTATAGAAACATTGTAAGCTATCTACTATTAATTATTTATTTCTCACTACCATTTATCAAAATCAATGGTAATCCATTGTTATTGTTCAATGTAATAGACAGAGAATTTTTCATCTTTGGACAGCCTTTCTATCCACAAGACTTTTTTATCCTTACTTTAGGTGCCATCGCATCTTTAATTTTTATTATCGTTTTTACGATTGCATTCGGAAGAATTTTCTGCGGGTGGATTTGCCCTCAGACAATTTTTATGGAATCGATCTTCCGTAAAATAGAATATCTGATTGAAGGTGACCGAAACAAGCAAATGAAGCTGGACAGACAGGAGTGGAACAGCGAAAAGATCTGGAAAAGAACTCTAAAATGGTCTGTTTATATTGTTATTTCATTAATCATTACTCACTTCATGTTCATGTATATCGTGGGCTATGAAGAGGTATTCAAAATTGTATCGGAAGGACCTTTTGCACATCCTACCAATTTTATTGTAATGATTCTTCTTACCGCTGCCTTTTACTTTGTATTTGCATGGTTCAGAGAACAGGTATGTACATTGGTTTGTCCATACGGAAGACTTCAGGGCGTATTGATTGATAAAGATACCATCAATGTTTTCTATGACTTCAAAAGAGGAGAAAACAGATCAAAATGGAGAAAAGGAGAAGATAGAAAAGCAGCCGGAAAAGGAGATTGTATCGATTGTCATCAGTGTGTGGTAGTTTGTCCTACAGGAATCGATATCAGAGACGGGCAGCAGCTGGAATGTATCAACTGTACAGCTTGTATAGATGCCTGCGATGAAGTAATGGAGAAAGTAGGTCTTCCAAAAGGATTAATCAGATATGCTTCTGAAAACGAGATTGAAAAAGAAATTCCTTTTAAATTTACAGGAAGAATGAAAGGATTCACGGTATTCTTATTTCTTTTAGTAGGCTTCTTAGGATATCTTCTTTACAGCCGAGGTGAAATGGAAGCAAAATTCATTAAACCTGCCGGAAGTACATTCTTTGTAAAAGAAGGACAAATTATCAATACGTATAATTACACATTCCTGAATAAAACCAACGAGAAGAAAATCGTTACCATTAAAGTAATTGCTCCTGCTCATGGTGAGATCACTTACAGTGCATCGAGTAAAATTCAGGTAGACAGAGATAAAATTTCCAAGGGAACCATTAATATCAGCTTCCCAGAAGATGAAATGAAACTTTCCAAACAGAATATCACAATCGGGGTTTACGATATGAAAGGAAACCTTGTGGATTCTTATCAGACATATTTTGAAGGACCATTCAAACTACAATTTTAATTAAAAGAAATGAAGAACTTTAGTTGGGGACACGGTGTTGTAATTGCATTATTTGCATTCATAGTTTTTATATTATCCATGATGTTTCTATTCCCGAACGGGCAAAAGAACTCTGAAATGGTAACAGATAATTATTACGAAGAAGAATTACAGTACCAGGATGTAATTGATGCTAAGAAAAGAGCTGACGAACTACAGGAAAAACCTGTATACAGCCAGGATACTAATGGAATTAAAATCACTTTTCCACAAGAAAATACAACTTCTAATACTACGGTAAAATTTGTTTTAAACAGAACCGACGACCAGAATTTAGACATCAAAAAATCTGTAGATCTTGATGCCAACCATACTTTTATAATCCCTGCACAGGTATTGAAAATGGGTAACTATACCTTAAGATTGAGTTGGACAAAAGACAAAACAGACTATCGAATGGATTATGACGTGATATGGAAATAGGACTTATTGTATCGGCTATTGCTTTAGGCTTTGCTTCCGGTTTTCACTGTATCGGAATGTGCGGACCTATTGCTTTATCGATGGGATTAACTAAAAAACAGGCTGCCAATTTTTATCTTCAAAATCTTACCTACCAATTTGGAAGGATCTTTACCTATTCATTATTAGGTGCCCTTTTAGGAATTATAGGTCAAGGGTTCGAGATGGCTGGCTTTCAGAAGTACCTGACCATTACTGCAGGTGTTTTGCTTATCATTATGGCTGTATTTTCATTTGGAGGAAAGGATTTTGCTTCGAAGATTCCCTTTTTATCCAAGTTTTTATATTCTGTAAAAACGAATCTTGGACGTGTACTTCAAAAAGCGGATTACCGTTCCAGATTTACTACAGGTATTCTAAATGGCTTTTTACCCTGCGGAATGGTTTATATGGCACTTACCGCAAGTCTTGCAGGTGGAGGAATATGGCAGGGAGCTTTATATATGGCTTTATTTGGCTTGGGAACCCTTCCTTTCATGTTTGCCATCGTTTTGGCTGGAAATCTCATGAATCAGGCTTTCAGAACAAAAATTTTAAAAGCTGTTCCGATCATCATGATCATTTTAGGAGGTCTTTTCATCCTTAGAGGTTTAGAATTAGGAATTCCTTACGTTTCTCCTAAAGCTGAATCTATGACTGTTTCAAAAGGTCTTAATGAATCTGTCAACTGTCATTAAACAGAATTTACATCTACCATGAATAAAAGTATTTTATTATTTTTAATAAGCCTTTTTGTACTACAATCCTGTAGCATCAATTCTGAAATTGTCTATCACAAGAATGCCACGTCATCATCTGTTACTGATATTGATATGAAACAATTCATCTCTGAGATGAAAGCAATGACTCCCGATTCTTTAAAAAATGACAATGAGTTCAGCGATATGAACAAGTTTCCTTCTACCTGGACAAGTCTTTACGAACTAGAACAAAAAAATAAAGAAAAAAAGACTACAAATCCTGATCATATCAGAATCATGAAAAAGATCTTCATGAAATCTAACAAAGAAAATGATCAGCCTACAGGTCTCTCTTTAAAAACCGAGAATCTAACTCAAAATGACTATCAGCAGCTTATTAATTATACCCAAAAGGAGAAAATACCCGTTGAACAGAATATATTTAACCTATGGGATGGAAAAACACTTACAATTGACACTGAAAACTTTAATCTAAAATATTTTGAAGGGGCAATGTCAGCAAAAGGATCTGCAGACTCACAGAATGTAGCAAGTATGATGACAACCTTCTTAAAAGGAATCACTACTATACTTAAGTTTGAGAACAAAATTAAATCCGTTACTGGAAAACATGATTGGCTGCAACAAATTGATGAGTATACTATAAAGATTGATTATGATATCAAAGCAAAGTATGATAAAGATACAAAGCTTAAAAATGCAGATAAGAAAATAATTGTTGTAACAGAATAAAAAATAAACCTCTCTGAATATCAGAGAGGTTTATTTTTTATTCATTACTCTTCGAAAAGTTTTAATATCCAGATTTAAAAATCCTCTTCCAAAACTGAAAGAGGATTATATATACTTATAAATGTATTCTTAGTTAATCAGATCAAATCTTGCATATTCAGCAATCTTCTTAGGAAGCTTGATACCTTCCGCAGTCTGGTTATTTTCAAGTAACGCAGCCATGATTCTTGGCAATGCCATTGCAGATCCGTTTAGTGTGTGAACCAGTTGAGATTTCCCATCAGCTTTGTAACGGCACTTTAATCTGTTCGCCTGGAACGTCTCAAAGTTTGACACTGAACTTACTTCTAACCACATTTCCTGTGCAGCACTCCATACTTCAAAATCATAGGTCATTGCAGCCGCAAAACCTGTATCACCACCACAAAGTCTCAACACTCTGAAAGGAAGCTCAAGATCTGTAAGGATTTCTTTGATATGCTCTACCATTTCTTCCAAAACAGCATAAGAATTTTCAGGTTTTTCAATTCTTACAATCTCTACTTTTTCAAATTGGTGAAGACGATTCAAACCTCTTACGTGAGCCCCGTAACTTCCAGCTTCTCTTCTGTAACATTGAGAAAAAGCTGTATTCTTAATTGGAAGATCTTTTTCATCCAATAAAACATCACGGTAAAGGTTCGTTACAGGAACTTCAGCAGTAGGAATCAAATATAAATTATCTTCGTTGATATAATACATTTGTCCTTCTTTATCAGGTAATTGTCCTGTTCCAAAACCAGATGCTTCATTCACAACGTGAGGCGGGTTAACTTCTGTATATCCTTTTTCAACATTTTTGTCAAGGAAATACTGAACCAATGCTCTTTGTAATCTTGCACCTTTTCCTAAATAAACAGGAAAACCTGCCCCAGCGATTTTTACTCCTAATTCAAAATCGATAAGGTTATATTTCTTAGCAAGTTCCCAGTGAGGAATAGCACCTTCACCAAGACCTTCTACTGTATGAGACTGGAAAATATTCTCATTATCATCCGCAGAAGCACCGTTTTTCACCAATTCATTTGGAATGTTTGGAAGTTGATACAAAATATTCAATAATTCTGTTTCCTTTACTTCCAGTTGAGTTTTCAATTCTGAACTCGACGATTTGTACTGTGCTGTTTTAGATTTTGCTGATTCCGCCTCTTCTTTCTTTCCTTCCTTCATTAAAAGTCCAATTTCCTTGGAGATTTTATTGATCTCGGAAAGCTGGGAATCTAATTCAAATTGGATTCTTTTTCTTTCTTCGTCAGTAGCAATAGCTTCATCTACCAACTCAAGATTCTTGAATTGTCTTTTTTTAAGACCTTCTAAAACGCGTTCCTTATTGTCGCGTAAAAAATTGACTTGTAACATTTTATTTAGATGTTAAATATTATATTTAGCTTAATATAAGCTAACAATTTTACAAATTTAAAATTATTTTGTGATAGTAACGTTATTAATCCAAGCCGGATTATCCGCTTCCTTCGAAAATACAGGTTTTTTATTGTAAAAAACTTTTGAAACCTGAAATAAATTTGGAGAATTACGATAATGAATTTCAAGAGTATCTATAGTTGACTCAGGTTTATTATCAACGGTTTTCGTTAGAGTAACCCTCATTCTTGAATAGTAAGTAGTTCCTGCAGAATCAAACTTTTTTCTTTTTGCCCCTGCTATATATTCCAGATAATACGTAGAATCCTGTCTCATTTTAAGCGCAAACGTATTCACTGGAGAGTCATCTTTGTCACCTAAAAAATCATTAACAGAAAAACTGCTGTAAGAACCGTTTTTTTTGGCGTTCAACAAATCCTGATTGGTTGTTGATTTCATATAGATATTCAATACCTGATCAATTCTTTGCAAAGATTCATCATCCTGACTACAGCTTGTCAGTGCAAAAACAATCACTAATATTCCAAAAACAATGTTTCTCATAGCGCAAAGATAATTTATTTCAACTTTCTAAGATAAGTGAAAAATGAAAACATCATTAAAAATCCTACCAGAGTTAAAGCAGTTCCCAAAGAAACAGCCATTCCTACAACACCATACTGTGGAACCCAAACGTAAGAAAATATTGCTAATAAGATCAATGAAAGAATTGAATAAAAAGTATTTCTTTTCATTAAACCTACCGCTGACAACATATTTCCATAGAGATTTCTTAGCAACATACTCCCACAAAACACTCCAAGTAATAATGTAAAAGCAAATGCATTATCAATATATTGTTTTCCAAAAAAGATCTTAATTATAAAAGTATTTAAAAGACTTCCAGAAATCAAGATTACAAAGGAAATAGGAATGAAAATTTTATAATAATTAATAATATAATTCGTCAAAAAGGACTTATTACGATAGTTTTTAGCAATTACCGGATAATCACTCTGCATAAAAGAAAGTGCCAGAAAGGTAATGTTTGCAGGAATCAGCAATGCTACTTTATAATTGGCTACAACGCTTTCATTTTTAAAATAATTCAGAAGAAGTATGTCTGCAGAGAAGAAAGCATCAGATAATAAAGCGGTTACGGATGCATGTAAAGCAAAACTCCATATTTCTTTTTTCGTGAATTTGAGAGAAAAGTTTACGGTCTTCCATGATAATTTTTTAAACCAAAACAGAGAAAGAAAGGGAGAAATAGCATTCGCAATTAAATATCCATACAATCCCCAAAGCATGGAAAAGACAATCATCATTACCAGCCCTGAGATATTGACAACATTATTCACCATGGCAAATTCTTTGTTCTTCAAAAACATACGACGATCTGCCTGTATATGTGTCAAAAAGTAAAAACCTAGCAGACGAACGGTAAAGAAGAAAAATATATAAAAGATATGATGATAATGACTTACATATACGAAAGCCAATAAAAAGAATATCACACTTAAAATCACCTGATATAAAAAGCCTTTCCTGAAAAGATAGCTTGAAAGTTGTTCTTTTTCTTCTTCAGAACTGCTCAAAGATCCAAATCTGATCAAACTTTGAGGACTTCCAAATCCACTGAAAGGTGCAAAAATGGCAAAAACCGAAGCCACAATACTCAGTAAGCCAAAATCTTTTTCCGGTAAAATTCTGATCATGAAAAGCGAACCCGAAAAAGCACATATCTTTGTTATCAACAGGGACAGAAATACGTGCTGACCTTTGTTGGCAAAAAATGCACTGATAAAATCCTTTAAGCTTTTCATTGTATGTTATCAACAGGGAATCAACCTATTTTGAATTTATAACGGATTTAAACCAATTTTTTATAGATTTCATTAAATTCTTTGGCGATCGCTGCCATCGAAAACTTTTCTGCAACATACCTGTGTAGTTCTTCTTTAGAATCTGTTTTATAGTTTCCGGATAGCATTTTTTTCATTGCTGTGTAAAGTTCTTCTTCGGATTTATCAATAACAATTCCATGATTTTCACTGACAATTTCAGGGATTGCTCCTACTCTGGTCGCGATTACCGGAACTCCTGAAGATAATGACTCGAGAAGTACACAAGAGAAGCTTTCATAATCACTGAAAAGGACAAAACAGTCACTTTTTCTCATCTTCATGGCAACATCTTTATGGGAAATTTCTCCGAAAGTCTTGATATAACTTTTCGCGTTATGTTTATCTATAAGTTTATTCAGTCTTGCAACATCTCCATCTCCTCCTATATGAAATTCAAAATTCTGGAATTCATTTCTCAATCGAACTGCAGCTTCAATCATAGCATCAGGATTTTTAAGCGGAATAAGATTGGAGATATGAAGGAATGTAAAAGTTGTGTTGGGTTCTTTTTTAGGAATAAATAGCTCTGTATTCACAACGTTTCCAATTACCTGTTTATTTTTACCTATTTTAAGATTTTTAAGGTTATCCATCAGAATATTACTTACAGGCAGTAAATACGCTGCTTTACGGGCAATAAATCGTGCTGTGAGTATATTGGTAAAGGAAAGTTTTGATCTGTTCACTTCAAGAAAACCAGACCAGTGTTCTGAAATCACAAAAGGAATTTTATACTGTTCTTTTAAATAAACAGCAAAAAACATTGAACTGTGTAGAATATTTGCGTGTACCAGATCCGGCTTCTGCAATTGTGAGAAACCTTTCTGGTACGCAAGCATTCTGCTTCTGAAATTCAGAATTGGATTTTTGGAGCTTTTATAATATACAATCAATGTTCTTATTCCATTGATCTTTTTATCATCAAGTATAAATTCTTCCTCTTGAGCAGGATCTCCAAGGGTATGCAGTATTTCAACCTCATGTAAAGATGCTACAGCTTCTGCATGACGCTGTACAAAGTTACCGTTAGTAGGTTCAAGCCTATTTGGGAACCATGAGGATATAAAAAGAATTTTCAATAGAAATTATTTTATGGAGGAAGCCCAGCTTTTTTCAAATGGTAACACGAAATGACTTAAGAAATCCAGGTAAGTGTTTTTAGAAAAATCAAATACTTCGATATCTTTTGAAAGTTCGCCATTTCTGATCTTTGTTTTAAAATCGATAAGCTTCAATGTTTTCACTTCTCCGTTTTCAATAAAGCTTGCTTTCATTCTGTCAAAAAGACCTAGCTGATACTCTTCATCTATTTCTCTCATAATCTTCCCTAAAGCATCGATACTACATCCTGAAGCCATTTCTTTCTCTTCATCTACACATACGATAATGAATTGATTTTTTTCAATTTTAAAAGAAGAAGAAAGTGGTTTCCCGTGAGCAGCCCAAGTTGCAAGAAAATCAAACAGTTTTTCTGTAATTGCTTTTGCTTCTTTTGTTTCAAATGGTCTTGATGCCGGGTATATAATAACTCTGTAGTCGTTAGTTTCTACAATGTTGGATTCTTCGATTTTCATATCCTTTCAATTTAAAGGATAAAATTACGAAATATTCCTGAGTTTATAATGCACAAAAACCCAAGCCAAGGCTTGAGTTTCTGTTTATATGGTAAAGAGAATCTTTATAAATCGTCTGCTTCAGCAAGAAGTTCCACAATATCTTTTACAGCTACTTCAGTATTTTTATTGAAGTGTTTCACACCGTCTGTCATCATTGTATTACAGAATGGGCAACCTGTTGCAATTACTTCAGGCTCGAAAGATAAAGCTTCCTCTGTTCTTTCGATGTTGATGTCTTTATTTCCTTTTTCAGGTTCTTTAAACATCTGTGCTCCTCCTGCTCCACAGCAAAGACCGTTCGTTCTGCAACGCTTCATTTCTACAAGCTCAGCATCCAGTTTTTCAAGCAATAGTCTTGGTGCTTCATACTCATCATTAGCTCTTCCAAGGTAACATGGATCATGGAATGTGATTTTTTTACCTTTGAATGCCCCACCTTCAATTTTCAATCTTCCTTCTTCCATTAAGGTTTTCAGGAATTGGGTATGGTGAACTACATCAAAGTTTCCACCTAAACTTGGATATTCATTTTTAAGGGTATTGAAACAGTGTGGGCAAGCCGTTACAATCTTTTTAACTTCGTAAGCATTCAAAACTTCGATATTGGTAAGTGCCATCATCTGAAAAACGAATTCGTTTCCAGCTCTTTTTGCAGGATCTCCGGTACAGCTTTCTTCCTGTCCCAGAACTGCAAATTCAACTCCTATCTTATTTAATATCTTGCAAAATGCTTTTGTAATTTTTTTGGCACGGTCATCAAAGCTCCCAGCACATCCAACCCAAAATAAAACTTCCGGGGATCTTCCTTCGGCAGCATATTCTGCCATTGTTTTAATTTGCATTTTCTTTTTGTTTAATTAATAAATTAGCATAGTATTCCTTAGCTTTTTTCATTACCTCTACAGGTACGATTGAAATATATAAAGGATTAGCTTCGTCATAGTTAAGATACTTCCATGTATTTCCAGTGGTTTTGTCATTGAGTGCCAAAATCATACTCAGCTTACTCATTTCCAAGGTTGTATCGTTTATAAATTTTGCATTCATGCCCTGAGCTTCCATCATCCCAATCATCATCTTCTGTTTTTCCTCATCAAATTTCTCTTTCAAAAAGATCATTTTCATTTTCATGGGATAAGAACTGAATGCATATTTGGTATTGTCCTGAGCAGTAAAAATATCTGAGACATTAAATACATCATTGTTTGAACTTAAGAGCTCCATTTTAAACTCATCATTTCCTTCAAACATTTTATTAAAAGTATCCGTCAGAATTTTTCTGTCAATTTTTTCAAAAATTGCAGGATGCGTTAAATCCATCATCCCTTCATAGTTTTTATTTTCAAACAAAGACATGAATTTTTTGGAATCTTCAAGAATCTTTTTTTGATCAGCAGATTGCGCCAATAGAAGACCTGAAAAGATGAACAGAAATATGGAAATCAGTTTTTTCATGACAGGATATTAATCGTTAGCCCAATTCAGACGGTCTGCTTGATTATACTGCCAAGGTGCAGCATTGTTTTCAACGTTTGTCATCATCAGGTTTAGTTCCTGTGGTGCTGCAGACTGTTCCATCACAAGGAATCTTCTCATTTCGAAGATGATAGATAATGGATCCAGCAATACCGGACAAGCATCTGTACAAGCATTACATGTAGTACACGCCCAAAGTTCTTCTTTGGTGATATAGTCGTTCAACAGTTTTTTACCGTCATCAACAAATTTTCCGTTTTTATCGATATTTCTTCCAACTTCTTCCAATCTGTCTCTCGTTTTCATTAAGATCAATCTTGGAGAAAGTTTTTTACCGGTAATGTTTGCCGGGCAAACGGAAGTACAACGACCACACTCTGTACATGAATAAGCATTAAGCAATTGTACCTGATTAAGGTCAAAAATATCTTCAGCACCAAATTTAGATGGAGTATCTGCCTCAGCACCTTCAGCCGGAGCGGCATAAGGGTCAGCGTTAGGATCCATCATTAATTTGATTTCTTTTGTTACAGAATCAAGGTTATTGAATTTCCCTTTTTTCTCAAGGTTTGCATACCATGTGCTTGGGAAAGCCAATATAATGTGTAAGTGTTTTGAATAATAAAGATAATTCATGAAGAAAAGAATTCCTACAAAGTGAAACCACCAGGCTCCTTTTTCTGTAAAGTGTAAGAATCCGTCACTAAACCCACTGAAAATAGGTCCTAATACTGCTGAACTGATCGGAAAGCTTCCATGCTCTGCTAATAAACCTCTTTGCTGTAGTATGAAATCTGCAGCATTCATTTTAAAGAAAGCCATCATTAATGCGAATTCGATGATAAGAATCCAGTTTGCATCATATTTTGGCCATCCAAAAAGTTCTTTCATGGTTAGTCTTTTAACACCATAAAAGTTTCTTCTGATGAAAAACACCACTACTCCAATTACAACAAGAAGTGCTAGAACTTCTAATGTTGCTGTAAAGAAGCTATAAAATCCGTTTCCGAAAACCGAAGCCAGAAAACGATGAGTTCCGAATACTCCATCAACTATGATTTCAATAAGCTCAATATTGATAATGACAAAACCTACGTACACGAAAAGGTGCAAAATCCCGGCAACAGGTCGTTTTACCATCTTGCTTTGTCCCATAGCAACTCTTGCCATGGTACTCCAGCGTTCTGATTTCCTGTCGTTTCTATTGATTTCGTGACCTAACCTGATATTTCTATAGATTTTCAGCAGGCTTTTGGCAAATAATCCAAATCCGGCAACTAATAAAATCAGGAAAATAATGTTATCGATGTACTGCATAAGGGGTATTAGTCTTTATTGTTTTTACCGAAAACCGAGAAATTGATGTATCTCTTCGGATTCGCTTTCATATCTTCAATCAATGAATTCAAATTGGAAGATGCAGAATTCAGATTATTGTATAGTTGTTCATCCTTCATCAGTTTACCTAAACTTCCTTCTCCTTTGTCTATTCCACCAATTACCTGATTCAGTTTTCCAACAGTAGCATCCAGATTTGCAATGGTTGCATTCAATTGTTTTGTATCAATGCTTTGTGCAAGGTTTCCATATTTATCTAATGTTACCTTTCCACTTTGCATCGTAAGACTTGCATCATCCAATACTTTCTGAAGTTTAGGATCATTGTGCCCTACCAGACTATTTACATTTCCGGCAGTTGTTTGTAATGCTCCCACTGTTTTATTAAGATTGGATAATAAAGCTTTGATCTCCGCTCTGTTTTGTGCATCCACAATTTGATTGGCATTCGCCATAAGGGAATCTACTCTGTGTAATACACTTTGTAGCTGATCTTTCACCGGACCTACCTGAGAAGAAAGACTTCCCATCATACCCAGTTTAAAGGCTCCCTGTAATGTATCCCCATCTTTTGCTGTAACGCCTCCGTACATAAGATTTACTCTCATTTCTTTACCTGACATTAATCCAGGTTCAAAGATTTCCAGCGTAGAGTTTTTTGAGAATTCAAATTTGTTATCAATTGTAATTTTTACAACAAAACTAATTTTACCATCCTTTGCTGTTTGGGGTATAATTTTATCAACCTGCCCTACTTTAAGACCGTTGATAGAGACCGCTGAAGACTGTGCAAGACCTTCTACGTTGTCATATTTTGCGTAAAATATATTGTCGGTAGTAAAAAGGCTCTTCCCTTTCATAAATTGAAACAACACCACAAAGCCTACGATAGCTAGAAGTGCAATCACACCAGCTTTTAATTCTTTACTGAACTTCACTTGCTAATTTTTTTCTAATAAGCAAATATAGTACATTTTAAATAAATCTTTTCCTTTATTATTCTGCGTTAAATACAAAAAAAGCGACAAATAAATTTGTCGCTTTTATATTATTGAGATGAATCTCTTATTGTTGTTGGTTTCCTACCTTGTTCCAGATCTCGATTCTATAATCTTCAATATCTGCATTATCCTGAAGGCTCTTCATCCAAGCCTGCCCGAACATTCCTGCATTTCTTTGATTAATAGACTCTGTGAACTGCTTAAGGTCACCAGGCTGTTTGTTTACAGTTTCTGATTTTTTGATCAGTACATAAACTCCTGTTCCACCTTCAACCGGGTTAGAAAGTTTACCTTTCGCAACACCGAATGCAGCTCCTGCAACTTTAGGTTCCATAGCTCCTGCAACTGAAGGGCTCAACATGTTTACCTGAGCTGATTGTTTTGACGTAGCAAACAATTTTGCAATCTGATCTAAGTTTGAAGCTTTTGCGCCTGCAATTTTATCAGAAATTTGTTTTGCAGCCAATTTATTTTTAACAATTACTTCAATCTGATCTCTTACAGATTCAGGATCTGCAAGACCAGCTTCCTGTTTTCCGTTAAGATATACTACAATTCTATCTCCTGTTCCGTCTACTATAAATAATTCAGTATCCCCTTTAGATCTTTTCTTATCAAAAGCCCAAGCAAGAATTTCTCCGTCTTTTTCAGTACCTAAGCCCTGAAGCTGACCTTCAAATCTTTTTGCTGCTTTTGGATTAGTGAATTGATAGTTATCTTTCTTAGCCACATTCACGAAATCATTAAATGATTTTCCTTGAATTTGCTGAATGAATTTCTTCGCATTTCTGTCTGTCTCAGTTTCTGTAGCATCTGAAGCTTTGATTTCCTTCACAAGGTTCGCCACTTTATATCCCATAGATCCGGACTTCTTATCTTCAATATTGATGATATGATAACCGAACTGAGTTTCTACTACTCCTGTTGCTCCTTTAGGATTGTTTGCTAAATAGGTAAGGAATTCCGGTACAAAAGGTGTTTCTGGTGTTGTCCATCCTAAGCTACCTCCTTGAGCCGCAGAATTTGGATCGTTAGAAAGTTTAAGGAACTCAGTAAATTTAGCTGGTGTAGCTTTTACTACTGCTCCGATAGAGTCTGCTAATTTTTTAGCTTGTTCTTTAGATCTTGTTACTCCTTCTCCTGCAGGGCTTCCTTTGAAAGCAATAAGAATATGTCTAGATAATGTAGAATCTGAAGTCTTCTTGTTTACAAGTTTAGAAACTACATAAAAGTTTTGTTCTTTATATGGACCAAATGTCTGTCCTACCGCAGCAGTTGCGATCTGACCTTGTATAGTTGCAGGCAATTGCGTAGGCGTTACATATTGAGGATTGAACGGCATATCTGAGTTTGCTGTAACAAACATAGAGTCGTTCTTTGTATTCTGGAAGTTTTCAGCTCCTCCACTTGCATCTGTTCCTCCTGAGTATAGTTTTGTAATCTCCTTTAAAGCTGCTGCATCATCTGCTGCACTTGGTTTAGAAGGGAAATATACAATTCCGATATTTCTGCTAGGCTCGGCTTTGAACATTACCGGATGCTGCTTGATGTAGTTTGCAAGATCTTCTGTAGATACATTGATCTTTGTTTTCTGAAGATATGCAGCGTAATCTACTTTTACAAAGTCGATGTCAGCAAGCTGATCTCTTTCCTTCATCAATTCTTCAGCTTCTTTTTTACCTGTGGTAATACCTGCTGAAATATTGGTAAACACCTGTCTAGCCATCAATCTGTACTCAATTGTTTTTCTTGTCTTTAACCATTGAGCATATCCTTGAGGATTGGTGCTTTGTAATGTTTCAATTTCTTTTTTAAGCTCTTGAGTTTTAAAATTACCTTTCTCATCAAAGAACTGTTGATTTTGAGCGAACATCTGATCATACTGGATTTGGTTCCAGAAATAATCATCAGTCATTTCAAAGCCCAATTTCTCAAACTGTTGCTTGATAAGCTTAGATTGTACAAGTAACTGCCAAGCCTGCTCTTCAAGACCATTTTTTGGACGACCTTGTTGCTCAGCCTGTTGCTGCAGCACGAAAAGCTGATCATTGAACTCTTCGCGGGTGATTTTATCACCATTTACTTTTCCTAAAACATCAGGATTCTTACCAAAAACCTTGTCGATACTATCTGGGTTCACCAAGAACGCCAAAAGCGCTAAGGCTATTACTCCCATTAAAAGCCAAGGCTTACTCCTAATCTGTCCTAAAATTGCCATTTTATAAATTATAGTTTTTTATCAGTTTGCGAAAATACACATTTTTAAGAAATTAGAGAAACAGAAGTTCTTTATTTTAACTTTAAATCCTAAAGATTATTAAAAAAAGGAAATTTTGACCATATTTTTTAGCAAAAAACAAATGGCATAAGTATTGTGCATTTTACTGTATTATAATATGCCACACGTTTTCAGGGCTTATTATTAAAAAATTCCTATAACGACTAAAAACGAAAATGACAATTTGTCATTTGATTCATTATGACAGAATTTGAAGATATTAGTTTAGAAGAAATGATCAGCGACGGATTTGATATCGTAACTGAAGAGATCAATCTTTCCGACTTTGCGGAGACTGATAAAAATTCCGAACAGAAAATATTCCCTATACTTCCTGTAAGAAATATGGTTATGTTCCCTAATGTGGTGATTCCCATTACTGCAGGAAGAAAAACATCAATACAACTTCTTGAGGAAGCGCAGAAAAACGGAGATTTTATTGGAATTGTAAGCCAGAAAAATTCGGATCTTGAACAGCCTACCGAGAAGGATATTTATACTACAGGAACACTGGCAAAGATCATTAAAATTATAAAGCTGCCTGAAGGTAATATTACAGCTATCACTAAAGGTTTTCATAGGTTTAAGATCAAAAAAATTGTTGACACCCTACCATATTTTAAGGCTGAAATCTCAAAACTAAAGGATACAAAGCCTAAAAATCAGGAAGAGTATGAAGCATTACTGGAAAACATCAAGGACCTTGCTCTAAAAATCATTGAGCTTGATCCTAACATTCCCAATGCTGCTAATTTTGCGATCAAAAACATCAATAACAATGATGATCTGCTGAATTTTATCTGTACTAACGCTAGCTTCCCATCCCTTGAAAAGCAAAAGCTGCTTGAAGAGAAAAGCATGATGGAAAGAGCGAATAAGTGCTATGAAATGATGCACGAGGATTTCAGAAAACTGGAACTGAGAAACCAGATTCACCAGAAAACCTCAAAGGATCTTGACAAGCAGCAAAGAGAATATTTCCTGAATCAACAGATCAGAACTATTCAGGAAGAATTGGGCGGCGGTCCTGAAAGTGACATTGAGGATTTGATTATCAAGGCAAAAACAAAAAAATGGAACCAGGAAGTAGAAGATCATTTCCAAAAAGAAATTGGCAGATTACAGCGTCAGAACCCAAATTCTCCGGATTATAATGTACAGAGAAACTATCTTGATTTCTTTACAGATCTTCCGTGGGAAACTTATACTAAAGATATTTTTGATATTGCTAAGGCTGAAAAAGTTTTAGATAAAGCTCATTTCGGATTAGAGGATATCAAGAAAAGAATATTGGAGCACATGGCTGTTTTAAAATTAAAAAACAACATGAAATCTCCTATTTTACTATTAGTAGGACCTCCGGGAGTGGGTAAAACTTCATTAGGAAAGTCTATTGCTGATTCTTTAGGAAGAAAATATGTAAGATTATCTTTAGGTGGGTTACATGACGAAAGTGAAATCCGCGGACATAGAAAAACATATATCGGTGCGATGGCTGGAAGAATTTTGCAGTCTATCAAAAAATCCGGAACCTCGAATCCGGTAATTGTTCTTGATGAGATCGATAAAATCGGACAAGGTCTTCATGGAGATCCAAGCTCTGCACTTTTGGAAGTTCTTGATCCAGAACAAAATAAGTCTTTTTATGACAATTTCCTTGAAATGGGCTACGACCTATCAAAAGTAATGTTTATCGCTACCGCAAACTCTCTTTCGACGATCCAGACTCCTCTTTTGGACAGAACGGAAATCATCCAGATTGCAGGATATACATTGGAGGAAAAAATTGAGATTGCTAAGAGACATCTAATTAAAAAACAACAGGAAGAAAATGGTTTGGATGCTAAGTCATTCAAGCTTGGAAACCCTGAACTTAAACATATTATTGAAGCTCACACTTCCGAAAGTGGCGTAAGAGCTTTAGAAAAAAGAATTGCTTCCATTGCAAGATGGGTAGCTTTACAGACGGCTTTAGTTAAAGAATACGATCCAAAAATATCTCTTGAAAAGGTAGACGAAATTCTTGGAGTTCCGAGACCAAAAAGTTTATCTGAAATCACAGGAGTTCCCGGTGTAGTTACTGGTCTTGCATGGACAAGTGTGGGAGGTGACATTTTATATATTGAAAGTATTTTAAGCAACGGAAAAGGAGCTTTAACAATGACCGGAAATCTGGGAACTGTAATGAAGGAATCTGCAACAATTGCTTTGGAATACATTAAAGCTAAACATGATGAACTGGGAATCGCTCAGGAAGATTTGGACAAGAAAAACATTCACGTTCACGTTCCTGAAGGTGCTACTCCTAAAGACGGACCTTCTGCGGGTATTGCCATGCTAACGTCTATGGTTTCTTCTTTTAAAAATAAAAAGATAAAACCACATCTTGCCATGACCGGAGAGATTACTTTAAGAGGAAAAGTACTTCCTGTAGGCGGAATTAAGGAGAAACTTCTTGCTGCTACCAGAGCCGGAGTAAAGGATGTAATTCTTTGTGAGGCTAACAGAAAAGATGTAGAAGAAATCAAAAAAGATTATTTAAAGAATCTGAAAGTACACTACGTCAGCAGAATGGAAGAGGTGATAGAAATCGCCATTGAAAAATAAATCAACTTATTAACATATCAACTTCTCAATAAAGAAACACGTTTTGAATATCAGAACGTGTTTCTGCATTATTTACACCACAGTTAGGAATGAAATTTGATAACCAGAAATAAAAAATCCATAGTGTTTGAATAAAAAATACTTCAGTTCACTAGGTTTTTCTTATTTTTATTCCACACTGCAGATTTTAGATTATGAATTTTCTTAGACTTCCTTTCCTTGTCAAGCTCACACTGGTTGTTATTTCAATCATTGGACTTGGCTATCTTTTAGCATTGGGACAAAGCATTTTAGCTCCTTTTTTCCTGGCATTTTTAATGGCGATGCTGTTTTTGCCTGCAGCTACTTTCATGGAAAGAAAATTAAGATTTCCCAGATCTGTCTCAACGATGACTTCTGTTTTCATCATGCTGATCATTTTAAGTGGGATCATTTATTTTTTCACAAATCAGCTATCTGATTTCAGCAAGGACATTCCTCATCTCAGAGAGCAATTTACAACAGTATTTGAGGGTCTTCAGCATTGGGTTTCGAAAACGTTTAATGTAAAAGTGGATGAGCAGGTAGATTATATCAATCAGGGGCTGAATAAACTTTTATCTTCGTCAGGAGCAATCCTTGGTTTTACTTTCGGGATATTTTCAACCGGCTTTGGTTTTATCATCTTCTTTACTTTGTTTTTCATCTTTATTTTAAATTACAGAAGACTTTTAAATAATTTTATTGTTACTGTTTTCAATGAAAGACATAAATCAAGTGTACAGGAAGCTATAAATGAGATTCGTGTTATGACCAAGAAATATATCTTCGGACTATTTCTTCAGGTGATTATTGTATCAATCTTAACCTCGATTGTTCTTACTGTTTTAGGAGTGAAATATGCCATACTTCTGGCTGTGCTTACAGGTCTTTTAAATGTGATACCTTATCTGGGAATCTTCATCTCTCTTTTGATTTCATGTTTTATTGCTTTTGCAACTTCCAGCCCGTCAACCTGTATTTATGTAGCAATGGGATATATTGCGGTACACGCTGTAGATGGTAATATTGTTTTACCGTTTGTTGTAGGGTCAAAAGTAAAGATCAATGCTTTATTTTCTTTTCTTGGTATCCTGTTGGGAGAACACCTTTGGGGAATTGCAGGAATGTTTTTATGTATTCCCGCGATTGCTATCATAAAAATTATCTTTGAAAGAGTAGATGATCTAAGACCGTGGGGTAAATTACTTGGTGAGGAAGAAAAGCCTAATAAGAAGAAGAAAAGTTATAAGATTTCAAAGAACATAACATTGAAAGAAATGGACTAGATCCGGTAATGAGATACTTAATTATCAAACATAAACAAGGCTGCTTTTTCAAGCAGCCTTGTTTTATTCTATCTCTTATACACCCCATGCACAAAGTGGGCTCATTCCATTCGGGCACACTTCATTACAAGGAATGTAAGATTGATTGTCATGACAATATCCAAGGTTAGGATCTGTTCCTCCTCCAGGACCACCGCCACCTCCTAAACAAGGATCACCTGGTGGAATTTTACACGGACAACCAACTGGTCCGATATCACATTGGTCAATACGACCTCCTCCCTGAATTTCTCTCAAATCTGTACGATCTAGTTTTTTAAGATTTTTCAACATAATAGTTATGAGTTTAGTTTGTAATCAAATATAAATAATAAAACTATGCAAAACCGAATATTAACCTATCATTAACATAAATAATTTTATTTTTCATTTATTAAATCATAATAAAACTGCATTTTTATTTTACATTTGATATAAAATATTTATTATGAAAATCTTAAAACTCATCATTTGCCTTTTATTTGGAGTTATGTTTATTAATGCAGGATTAGACAAATTCTTTCATTACAACCCTGTTCCTCCGCTTACTGAGGCACAAATGAAAATCTATGCTGCATTCGGAGAAATCGGATGGCTATTGCCATTAGTGGGAATTGTAGAAGTAATCGGAGGGCTATTATTTATCTTTCCCAAAACAAGAGCATTAGGTGCTATCATTATTCTGCCTGTATTGACAGGAATCTTAATTCATAATGTATACAGAGATCCATCCACCACAGGTATTTGCATCTCCGGGATATTATTTGTGATTAATATCTGGATATTGATTGACAATAGAGAGAAATACAAAGCTTTAGTTGGATAAAAAGAGCCAAGCCTCCTATTTAATTATCTACACAAATGCACTGAATCCCGTAATCGATCGTCCTACGATGAGCGAGTTGATTTCTTTTGTTCCTTCATAAGAGTAAATAGCTTCAGCATCTGCTACAAATCTTGCAACATCATATTCAAGAAGAATCCCGTTTCCACCCATTACTTCTCGCGCTCTTGAAACAATATCACGTGTTCTTAAAGTACAGAATACTTTTGCCAAGGATGCATGTTCGTCTTTTAAAATACCTTCATCCTGCATTTCAGACAGCCTGAACACCATGGTCTGCATTGCTGTAAGATTGGATAACATTTCTACCAAATGCCCCTGAATCATCTGAAACGAAGCAATAGGTTTTCCAAATTGCTCGCGGGTGCGGGTATAAGCTAATGCACTTTCATAAGCACCTCTTGCACATCCCGTTGCCATCCATGCCACTCCGGCTCTTGTCATTCTCAGTACTTTTCCTGTATCTTTAAATGAATTGGCGTTCTGTAAGCGGTTTTCTTCTGTAACGATACAGTCTTTCAGCGTAATCAATCCGTTTTGAACAATACGAAGAGCCATTTTCCCTTTAATTTTCTCCACAGAATATCCTGGATTATCTTTTTCTACAATAAAGCCTTTTACTTCCCCACTATCCAAATCTCTAGCCCAAATAATCACCAGATCAGCAAAGGTTGCATTTCCTATCCATTTTTTCTGCCCATTTAAAACCCAGCCTTCTTCTGTTTTTTTACACGTTACGGTAAGTCCGCCTGCGGCTCCTGAACCTACTTCCGGTTCTGTCAATCCAAAAGCTCCTATTTTTTCAAATTTCTGCATTTGAGGAAGCCACTTTTGTTTCTGTTCTTCCGAACCACAAATGTAGATAGAACCCATTGCCAACCCGGATTGTACTCCGAAAAAAGTAGCAATAGAAGCATCAATTCTTGCCATCTCCATCGCAATAACTCCTTCCATGAGAAAAGGCATTCCTGGACAGCCATATCCTTCGTAGGTAACGCCACAGATATCCAGTTTTTGAAACTTAGGGATCAATTCAAAAGGAAATTCGTCTCTTAGCCAGTAATGATTCACTAAAGGTTTTACTTCTTTTTCCATAAAAGCTCTTACTTTCAACTGAATCTCTCTTTGTTCAGGACTTAAAGTATGGTAGATGTCATAAAAATCACCATCCACAGGAGGAAGTTCTTTCTTTTTCTTATCGGTATCTAACATTTTCATAAGCCCGGAGAGTTGTTTATCGTCTAGTTTTGAAAAATTATGCATCAGTTTAGGCAAATCTACTTTTTGAGAAATGGCACTTAGTTGATCGAAATCTATGGAAGTAAACAGTCCGATTGCGTTTCTGATTTTAGAAAAGGTATTTGACATAATGATAATTGTGATTTTGGTTTGTAAAAAGATAAGCAAAAATTACTCCGAAAGCAAACACATATATTTTCCATTGTTTTACAAATCACTGATATACAAATAATTAAAATACAAAATAGCCTTTACAAGTTTTTTACGTCCAATTTTCAAATGTTACAAAGGATCCTTTCTGAACTTTGACTCAAGCAAAATCTCAAAATCTTACACTATGAAAACGACTTACATCAAATTATCATTATCAGCAGTTCTTTTATTAGGAATTTATTCATGTAAAAAAATGGATTCGTCTTCCGAAAGTGAACTTAAAAGTTATGAAGTTGCAGACTCCGCAGCAGCAACAATAGCAGACAGTATTTCCTCTGCTGCCAGCATGGAAGTAAAAGATAAAAAGTTTATCAAAACGGCAGATATCAATATGGAAGTGAAGGATGTTTATAATGCAACCATTTCCATTGAAAAGTCTGTTCAGGAGCTTGGGGGTTTTGTTACCAAAAGCAATCTTCACAGTAATGTAATGTCTGAGGAAACGTACAATACTTCTGATACGGAAGCAATGCTGATTAAGAAATATCAGACAGAAAATACGATGCAGGTACGCGTTCCTACTGAAAAACTGGGTGATTTCTTAACCTCAATCAATACCAATAAATTATTTCTTAATTCAAGATCCATTAATGCGGAGGACGTTACTGCCAATATTAAATATTCGGAATTGGAAGCGAAGAGAAATCAACAGACTTCTGAAAATATTGAAAAGATCAAAACGAATAAAGACAAAGTAGCACTTGACAATGACAACATGGCTGAAGGTAATCTTCAAAAACTCAATGTAATGAATATGGCTGATCACCTTAAATACAGTACTGTTGACATTTATATCAAGGAACCTAAGCTTCGCATTGCAGAAATTGCAGTCACCAATACAAAAAGTATTGACAATAAATACAGATACAATTTTATCTACGATGCAAAAGATGGGTTTGTATTCGGCTTTTATTTAATTCAGAAAATTATTGTGGGACTCATCAATATCTGGCCAATTTTAATCATTGCAGGAGCACTGGTTTATTTTTTTAGAAAAAGAAAAGCAGTAAGACCTGAACCTCCAAAAAGCCAAGATTAAACACATCTAACCAAATGGTTATCATCATAATTTTAGATTTTACAACCTCCTGTTTCCGGGAGGTTTTTATTTTTTTCAAAAAAAACTGTAACGATTATAACACCACCCTTACCTACTGTTTAAAAGAACAGAAAATCAAAAAAATCAATAATATGAAAACTTTAGTTAAACTTGGATTCGCAGCATTATTATCAATGAACACTATGACTGCAAACGCACAAAAAAAGAATACAGAAAGCAACAGCCTTCTATGGGAAGTATCTGGAAATGGTCTTTCTAAACCATCTTATATTGCCGGAACATTTCATATCTTATGCAGCAAAGATTTTGATATCAAACCTAAGGTTTGGAATGCACTTAATAAGTCTGAAAATTTTGTAATGGAAATCAATTACACAGATCAAAACGAAATGCTTGCCATGCAGAAAATGATGTCTGCAGATAAAAAGATATCTGAACAACTTACCTCTACTGAAGCTACAGAACTGAATAAGGTACTTGCAGACTACGGAACTGATCTGAAGAAAGTAGAAAACCACAGCGCGCAGGCATTATATTCCCTTATTGCAACCAAAGCGATTCCATGTCCTCAAAATGAGCTAAAAATGTATGAGATAGAATTGTTAAAAAAAGCATTGGAAGCTAAGAAAAGTGTGGGCGGTTTAGAAAAAGTAGATGATCAGATCTATGCAATTGGAAAAGCATACAGCCTGAAAGAAACAATATCTCAACTTAAACTTGGTAATGAATACAGTATTGCATCAAAAAAGATGACTGAAGCATTTAAAAATGAAAATCTGAAAGATCTGGACAAGCTTATCAAAGATCCAAAATTCATGAATAAAGAACAGGAAAAATATGTTCTGACTGACCGAAATATTAAATGGGTAGAAACGATGCCACAAATCATGAAGGATAAAAGCACTTTCTTTGCAGTGGGAAGCGGTCATCTTTGGGGAGAAAACGGATTAATTTATCTTCTGAAATCAAAAGGATATACCGTAAAACCGGTAGCTCAATAATCACAAACCTAACCATGAAATTACTGTGAGTAGTCCAACTGAAACCGCCTTTCTAAAGCTTATCAATCAGCACAAAGGCATTTTATATAAAGCTTCCCGGATCTATGCAGATTCTATAGAAGACCGGGAAGATCTCCAGCAGGAAATCCTTATCCAGCTTTGGAAATCATATCAAAACTTCAAAGGAAACAGCGAGTTTTCCACATGGATGTATCGTGTCGCCATCAATACTGCCATTACTTATTTAAAAAAGGAAAAGCAGAGATCAAAAAACCATACAGATACGCCACACCATTTTGAGGTACAGCAAGAGGATTATAATCCTACCAAGGATAAACAACTTGAAATCTTCTACAGTGCCGTACAGAAACTGAATTCCCTGGAGAAAGCCGTTATATTCTATTTCATGGAAGGAATGTCACATAAAGAAATCGGAAGTAATCTCGGGCTTAGCGAAGGAAACGCCCGTGTAAAACTCAACAGAACAAAAGAAAAAATACAGCAAATCATAAAAAAATCAGGTTATGAATTTTGATCAATTAAAAGAACAATGGAATAATGAGGACGGAAACGTCAATATTCCTGACAATATAGAACAGCTAAAGGAAAGTAAGCACCCTATCGAGAAAATTCAGAAAAGTATGAAAAAGGAATTTCCTATGCAGGTTATTGCTATTATTCTTATCGGGCTTTTCCCTTTTCAACTGGGTTTTCCAGCATCACAATATATTATTTATTATATATCTTATACCATGATGGTGGTTATATCTACGTATTATCTGTACGGATTTTATAAGTTTTATAAACAAACGGAACTTTATACGGGAAACACCAAAAATAGCCTTTGGAAAATCTACCACGAGCTTAGATTGAATATGGAAAGATACCAGTCATTTGGGTTTTTACTGCTTCCACACTTCCTTGTTACTATTGGATTGGCAATCTATAATGTTTTAGAGAAAAAAGGGAAAAATCTTTCTGAACTTACAAACGCCAACCAGGCAGCTTTAATCATTGCTGTTTTGATAGGAACACTTTCCGTGGTAGTCAGCGTTATCCTATGGACTAAATACATCTATGGAAGACAGGCTAAACAATTAGAAAATATTCTGAATGAAATGGATGAATAAAATTCAGAAAAAAGTATTTTTAAGGAGATAAAAGTAAACCTCAGAATTGATCTGAGGTTTTGTTTTTTAAAAAATCGTTATTTATCATCCTCAAATTTATCTGAGGTTTTATTTTTCCTTAAATTTGCAGATCAGAAATAAAGTGTTATGGCTTTCTAAAGATTTTGATCCTATATACTCCTTTCTGAACTATAAATTCTCAAAACATGCTATCAAAAATAAACCCAACACAAACGAACAGCTGGAAAGCCCTTGACGAACATTTTGCAGGAAGTGATCTTGAATTAAGAAGTCTTTTCCAGTATAATCCAAACCGTTTTAATGAATTTTCTTTACAAAAGGATAATTACCTTTTTGATTATTCTAAAAACCTGATCGATTCCAGAACTAAAGATCTTTTATTACAACTGGCAGAAGAATGTCAGCTTAAAGACGCTATTTCAAAAATGTTTTCTGGAGATAAGATCAATGAGACAGAAGGAAGAGCGGTATTACACACTGCATTAAGAGATTTCTCTGATCGTGAAATTTTGGTAGACGGAGAAAATATAAAACCACAGATCAAAAGAGTATTGGATCACATGAAAACTTTTTCTGAGAAGATTATTTCAGGAGAACACAAAGGTTTCAGTGGAAAAGAAATTACTGATGTTGTGAATATCGGAATCGGAGGTTCAGACCTTGGTCCGGTAATGGTTTGTTCTGCTTTAAAGCATTTTAAAACAAGACTGAACGTTCACTTTGTTTCTAATGTGGACGGAAATCATATTGCAGAGGTTGTGAAAAACCTTAATCCTGAAACTACATTATTCATCGTTGCGTCCAAAACGTTTACCACTCAGGAAACAATGACCAATGCAAATTCTGCTAAAGACTGGTTCTTAAAAGCTGGGAAACAGGAAGATGTGGCAAAACACTTTGTTGCTTTATCCACGAATATTGAAGCTGTAAAAAACTTCGGAATTGCAGAAGAGAACATTTTCGAATTCTGGGACTGGGTAGGCGGAAGATACTCTCTTTGGAGTGCAATAGGTCTAAGCATCGTATTGGCAGTAGGATATGAAAACTTCGAACAGCTTTTAAAAGGAGCTTTTGATACCGATCAACATTTCCAGACTGCAGATTTCTCTGAAAACGTTCCGGTATTGATGGGACTTCTTGGAATCTGGTACCGTAATTTCTATGCAGCTACAAGCTACGCTATTCTTCCTTACTCACAATATCTTGACAGATTTGCGGCGTATCTTCAACAGGGAGATATGGAAAGTAACGGAAAATGTGTTGACAGAAACGGTGAATTCGTAGAATATGAAACAGGACCAATCATCTGGGGAGAACCTGGAACAAACGGGCAACATGCATTCTATCAATTGATTCACCAGGGTACTGAATTGATTCCTGCAGATTTTATTGCATACGCGAAAAGCAGTAATAAAGTTTCTGATCATCAGGATAAATTATTAGCAAACTTTTTCGCTCAGACTGAAGCATTAGCATTCGGTAAAACAGAAGAAGAAGTAGAAGAAGAACTTACAAACGCAGGAAAATCCGATGAAGAAATTGACAGGTTATTAAACTACAAAGTCTTCCATGGAAACACTCCTACTAACTCAATGTTATTCAAGGAATTAACTCCTTTTTCATTAGGACAATTAATTGCTCTATATGAACATAAAATCTTCGTTCAGGGTGTTATCTGGAATATTTTCAGCTTTGATCAATTTGGTGTTGAACTAGGTAAAGTGCTCGCTAACAAAATCTTACCCGAGCTTGAAAACAGCGAGGAAATAAATTCACATGATAGTTCTACCAATGGATTAATTAACTATTATAAAGAATTCAAATAGTAAAAAAGAAAGTAAAAAGTAAATCTAAATAAAAGTAAAAAGTAAAAATGGCAGAAATTCTTGACGGACTTAAAGTATCCAAGGAAATAAAAGCTGAGATCAAGGTTGAAGTAGAAAAAATCCTTGCAAGCAAAAGAAGAGCTCCACACTTGGTAGCAATCCTAGTTGGAAACAACGGAGCAAGTAAAGCTTATGTAAATGCTAAAGTGAAAGACTGCGAGGAAGTAGGATTCCAATCAAGCTTAATCAAATTCCCAAGTACAGTTTCAGAATCTGAACTATTGGAAAAAATTGACGAGCTGAATAAATCTAAAGCAGTTGACGGATTTATCGTTCAGTTGCCTTTACCGGATCAGGTAGATCAGGAGAAAATCATCAATGCTATTGATCCAAGAAAAGACGTGGATGGATTCCACCCTGAAAACTTTGGAAAAATGGCTTTAGAAATGGATACTTTCTTACCTGCTACTCCTTTCGGAATCTTAACATTATTGGAAAGATATAATATTGAGACTAAAGGAAAAGACTGTGTAATCATCGGAAGAAGTAAAATTGTAGGAAGACCAATGAGTATTCTTATGGGAAGAAAAGATTTCCCTGGAAACTCTACGGTAACACTTACCCACTCATATACTAAAGACATCGAAGAATATACTAAAAAAGCAGACATCGTTATTACAGCGTTGGGAGATCCACACTTCCTAAAAGGGGAAATGATCAAAGACGGAGCTGTAATCGTAGACGTTGGAATTACAAGAGTAGATGATGACTCTCCAAAAGGATATTACCTTGCCGGTGACGTAGATTTTGATAGCTGCGCAGCAAAGGCAAGCTGGATCACACCAGTACCTGGAGGAGTAGGACCAATGACGAGAGCGATGTTGATGAAAAACACGATCATTGCTTATAAAACTTCGGTCTATAACGACTAATTTTAAAATGAATAAAGAACAAGATATTTTATTAAAAGAAGGTAAAATGCTCCCTGTGATGGAGCATTTTTACACTTTACAAGGAGAAGGAGCACACACCGGAAAAGCCGCTTATTTCATCAGATTAGGAGGCTGTGACGTCGGGTGTCATTGGTGTGATGTAAAGGAAAGCTGGGATCCTGAGCTTCATCCGTTGATGGATGCCGTAGAAATTGCAGAAACCGCAGCCAAACATTGTAAAACAATAGTTCTTACAGGGGGAGAACCTCTAACCTGGAACCTGGAAATCCTTACTTCCAAACTAAAAGAACTGGGATGTACAATCCACATTGAAACTTCAGGAGCATATCCTATGAGCGGACATCTGGACTGGATTACCCTCTCTCCAAAGAAAACAGGACTTCCAAAACAAGAAATCTATCAGAAAGCACACGAACTTAAAGTAATCGTTTTCAATAATCATGACTTTGAATTTGCTCAGGAGCAGGCTTCAAAAGTTTCAGAAAACTGTAAACTTTATCTTCAAAGTGAGTGGAGTAAACGAGATGATATGTATCCTAAAATTACAGACTTCATCTTGGAACACCCGGAATGGCAGGCTTCTGTTCAGACCCATAAATACCTGAATATCCCATAAAAAGATGTACATTAGCTAACCGTTTCCGTAATAACCTTGATAGATGCAGAGAATTCGATACTCTAGATACCTCAAATCGATCATTATTTTGCTTGACCTCATGGTTATTGCATCTATCTTCATATTCTTTTTTATAAGCAGAAACGAAAACCTAAAATACCATAAAGAAACCTGGTATCAAAATACCTTTTCTCTTATTCTCATATTTTTGTTCTGGGTACTTCTGAGTGGTAGAACAAAAATATACAATATCCCAAGAAACTTAACTTATACTCTGTTTCTTGAAAGGCTTTTGGTACACTTTATATTCTTCATTTTAGGTGTTTTGCTTATCGGAAAGGTCAGCAATAATGTGTTTTTTAATTCGGATATATATTGGCTTTCATTTTATCTGTTTATCTTCATTTTTCTGGCGAAATCACTCATTTATTTCTCCATTAAATATCTGAGATCTTTAGGAGTAAACTACAGGAATATTATGTTTTTGGGAGATGGTGATTCTACCGAGATCTTAAAAAATATATTTAAAGATCGTAAAGATTATGGATACAGGATATTCGAACAGGAAAATAAAGATATTAGTACTGATGAATTAGTTAATCTCTGGAAAAAAAACGGAATTCATACCCTATTTTTATCCACAGAAAATTCCTACGATGAAAGATCAGAATCTGAAATTTTCAGATTAGCAGAAGAAAATAAGGTTCATATTTCACTGATTCCAAGTATTACTCAAAGTGATTTTTTCCTATATGATTTAGCTTATATACAGACTCAGCCCGTTCTTAATCAGGCAAGATACCCATTGGATTATTATTCCAATTTCCTGATGAAAAGAGCATTTGATATTATCTTTTCAATATTAGTATTGATTGTTTTTTGTTCATGGATGTTTCCGATCATTGCCCTCTTCATTAAAATGACTTCAAAAGGACCTGTTTTTTTCCTTCAGAAAAGATATGGTTTCCATGAAGAGGTATTTAATTGTATTAAATTCAGAACAATGGTGGTGAATAACGAATCCACAACAAAAACGACCAGCGAAAATGACTCTAGAATAACTTCAATAGGTAAGTTTTTAAGGAAAACCAGCCTTGATGAGCTTCCACAGTTTATCAATGTATTGAAAGGACAAATGTCTGTTGTGGGACCACGCCCTCACATGCTGGCTGTTGATAATTATTATAAACCTAAAATCGGCAGATACAGTTTAAGAAGCATGGTAAGCCCTGGTATTACCGGACTGGCGCAGGTAAACGGACTTCGCGGAGATTTCGGTGATGTGGAAGTAGAAATGAAAAAACGGGTATTAGCTGATGCATTCTATGTAAGGAACTGGAGCTTTGTTCTGGACCTCGTTATTATATTAAAAACAGTCCTTCTTGTCATTGGAGGTGATAAAAACGCAAAATAAAGCTAGGTTTAAGGTTAGGATAATTTTAACATTTTCCGGACTTCAGTCTTCAATTCAACCCTAGCCTATTTCAATAAAAAAGTCTAATTTAGCAGTATGTTAAAAAAGTTTTTCACAGCAGTAGGGGAATATATTATCCTTCTAGGAAAATCCCTGCAGAAACCCCAGAAAATGAGGGTTTTTTGGAAGCTGTTCATGAGAGAAATTAATGATTTGGGAGTAAATTCTTTCGGACTTGTAATCTTCACATCAATATTTGTAGGAGCTGTAGTAGCGATTCAAATGTTCAATAACTTTGACGCTTCTTCTTTTCCCATTCCACCTGCATTCGTTGGATATGCAACAAAAGCAGTACTTATTTTGGAGTTTGCTCCTACCATTATCAGTTTAATTTTAGCGGGTAAAGTAGGTTCATACATTGCATCCAGTATTGGAACAATGAGAGTTTCCGAACAGATTGATGCATTGGATATTATGGGAGTAAATTCACCCAATTTCTTGATATTTCCAAAAATCATTGCCTGTATGATTTTCAACCCCCTTCTTATTGCTATCAGTATTGTATTTGGTATTGGTGGTGGTTATATTGCAGGGCTGTTAACAGGAAACTGGACACCGAATGATTATATAACGGGTATTCAGATGTACATGCCTAATTTATTTATCTATTATGCATTTACAAAAACTACTGTTTTTGCATTCATTATTGCAACGGTTCCTTCTTATTTTGGATACAATGTAAAAGGAGGATCTTTGGAAGTTGGTAGAGCCAGTACACAAGCTGTAGTATGGACAATGGTATTTATTATCATTTCCGAATTAATTTTAACCCAATTAATATTAAGCTAATGATTGAGGTAAAAGATCTTAAGAAAAGTTTTGGCGATGTTGAAGTACTTAAGGGAATTTCAACTTCATTTGATAAAGGAAAGGTAAATCTCATCATTGGACAAAGTGGTTCCGGAAAAACAGTATTCCTTAAAAGCTTATTGAACGTTTATATGCCATCATCAGGAGAAATTCTGTTTGATGGACGTGATGTGAATACTATGAACCGTGAGCAGAAACAACATCTTCGCTCAGAAATCGGAACCGTATTCCAGGGAAGTGCTTTATTTGACTCTTTAACTGTAGAAGAAAATATCATGTTCCCATTGGATATGTTTACCAATCTTACATACAGAGAGAAAAAGAAAAGAGTTTTTGAGGTAATCGGAAGAGTACACCTTGATAATGCTGAAAAAAAATATCCGTCTGAAATTTCAGGAGGAATGCAGAAAAGGGTTGCCATTGCAAGAGCTATTGTAAACAACCCGAAATATTTATTCTGTGATGAACCGAATTCCGGATTAGACCCTTATACATCAAAGATCATCGATGATCTTCTGTATGAGATTACCAAGGAATATAATACAACAACCATCATCAATACACACGATATGAACTCTGTAATGACGATTGGCGAGAAAATTGTATACCTAAGACTCGGAATCAAAGAATGGGAAGGGAATAAAGACATCCTTATCACTGCAGGCAATAAAAACCTGATTGACTTCGTTTATTCTTCAGAACTGTTTAAAGAGCTGAGAGAATATTTACTTGAAAATAATAAAACGATTGAGAATACAAAATTAGACGATAATGAAAAAGGTACTTAGTATAGCGTTAATAGGGTTTTCAATGTGGGCTTCTGCACAGATCTCATTGGCAGGTAAAGCAAACTTAATCTTTCCTACCGGCTCACCTTCATGGTCCAATATTAAAGGAACGGTGACTGATGCAGTAGAAGGAACAGGAAAAAACAATGTAGGATTCAATGTGGGTCTTTCATTAAAGGTAGGATTACCTACTTCATTGTTCTTAATGCCGGAGGTTTATTACACTCACTTTAAGAATGAATTCACTACTGAAAATACTACTTTTGATGTAAAAAGCAACCGTATTGACGTTCCTGTTCTTTTAGGATACAACGTTTTAGGGAATATGCTTGGGGTATTTGTAGGACCTGTAGGAAGCTTCAACTTAAGTAAGGACAACACTTACAATGACTTCAAGGAAAATGCAAAAAATGATTTTACAGTAGGATATCAATTTGGGGCACAGCTTGAAATCAAAAAGCTTATTGTAAATGCAAGATATGAAGGAGCATTCAGCAAGGATGAAAGAAATTTTATCAATAGAGTTTCCGGTTCGGAAATCAGATATGATAACAGACCTAATTTATTTATGCTAGGTTTGGGATATAAATTTTAATCAACTCTCGAAAATAACAACTTTAAAATCCTCAAATTTTATATTTGAGGATTTTTATTTTGATTTTCAAGCTCAGCCTGACGCTTTGCAATATCGGCAGCCTGTTTTTCCAATTCTTCTTTGTCTTTCTGAAGCTGCTTAAATTCTTTTTTCTTTTGTTCAGCTCTTATCGCGCTACCTTTACTTACGTAGCCTACCATTCCGCCAATGATCAGTCCAATACCAACCCCAGCCATCATTCCCATGATATGAGAAATTTTGATCTGCTCTACAGCAAAATCAGTAGTCAAATAAAAAAGTAAAGCAGAAACTGCTAAAAGAATAAGCCCGGTAATTGATAAACTCTTCATAATATTGTGTTTAAGTGATTATTTTTAAAAGCCTTATCAAATTTACTAAAAAATTAATAAGCCCTTGCCTGGGAATAGAATTTTAATTCTGTGAATGTTTTAATAAACGACCTTATTTCACGAACCTTTCTTTTCCAATAAAAAATTGCTATAAACAAAAAGAAGGACTTAATTAAAAAAACCAGTCCTCCTCTCTATAATAAGCATAAGCTATATTTTTCCTCCTGCAGCTTTATAATATTCTAAAGCTTTTGGTAAGTCTTTATTAATATCTGAGATTCTTGTATCCGGGCTCGGGTGAGTAGATAAGAATTCCGGTTGTCTTGCTCCTGAAGAAGCGGCTTCCATTCTATTCCAGAAAGGGATTGCGGCTCTTGGATCATATCCAGCCATAGACATCAGGTAAAGTCCCATTTCATCAGCTTCTGATTCTTGCCCTCTACCATATTTCAATAAAGCAACCTGCGATCCGATAGGATATACTTTCTGGAAAACACTTGCCCATTGTGCATTTGAAATAGCTCCTCCAAGGATAGCTCCTCCATACTGAGCCATCATCGCTTGTGAAATTCTTTCGTTTCCGTGACCAGCCAATGCGTGTGAAACTTCATGTCCCATTACTACGGCAAGTCCGTTATCATCTTTTGTAACGGGTAAAATTCCTGTATAAACAGCTACTTTACCTCCAGGCATACACCATGCATTTAGTTCATTACTTTGTAAAAGAGCAAATTCCCAGCTATAATTGGCAAGATCTGCTGATCTTCCTATACTCTGGTAATATCTTTCAGCTGCGTTTTTTATTCTGTTTCCTACATTTACCACTCTCTTTGCATCTGCTGTTCCGGTAATAAGCTTACCTTTAGACAATGTCGTTTTGTATTCCTGTGCAGACATTGTTAGTATTTCTGAATTATTCGCCAACTGTAAAGACGACCTTCCAGTAATCGGGTTCGTAGTACAGGCAGCGATCGACAGAGCGAATGCTCCAAATCCTAATAGATGTGTAACTTTCATAGTTTGAGTGTTAATAATTCAACCTTAACAATTTTTATTCCAAAATATTCCAGAAAGAATATATTTGCATACATTTTGCTGTTTAAATTTAATTAATTTATATTGATCATGAAAAAGTATATTTCTCTTCTGATGATTTTCGGGGCATTGTTCTTTTTTCAGAGCTGTGCATCCCAGGGTTCTTCAGATCCTGCAGTAGTGAATACATTGGTAGATTCTCAGGAGTTTACTTTCTATGCACAAAGAGCGAATCCCACGAATTATGATGTCATCAATGTCATGAATTCGATGCCCAATTCAACGTCTACAAGAATGTTGAACTTAAACGGAGATTATACTATTGATGTTACTAAAAGCAGCGTAGACGTAGTATTACCTTACTTCGGAAGATTATTTAATCCTACTTACGGAAACACGAATGACAATGGATACAGATTCACTTCAAAGGACTTTACCATTGATAAAACTCAAAACAAAAAGGGCAAATGGATTGTAAGAATTAAGCCTAATGATGTAAAAACTACACAAGAAATCATTATTGAAATCTTCAAAAACGGTAAAGCATTTGTTTCTATAAAAAGTAATGACAGACAACCGATCTCCTATGACGGCTATATTTCTAAAATAGAGGTAAAACAGGAAAAAGAAAAACTTTAATCTCTGTTTTCTCCCGATAAAAATTTTTCAACAAATAATTTTGCTTCAGTGCTTGGATTGGAAACCATCTCTGAAGCATTTTTTTTATGCATCTGATAGGCTTCTTCTACCGTATTGCTTTTCTTCATCAGGGAAAGAATATATTCCTGAACCCAATATTCAAAACGCTTTTCTGCCTGTTGGGTACGAACCTCATCAAACCTTCCGGCTTTCTTTTTAAGCTCTATAAACTCTGAAATTTTATCATAGATTTCCTGTAATCCTTCATTTTTCAGAGCAGAACCCAATAAAACAGGAATTTTCCAGTCTTTTTCTTTCGGAGGAATAAAGTCTAGCGCTCTTTTTAATTCGAGTCTTGTATTTTTTGCTTTCTGGAAATTATCCGGATCTACTTTATTGATAAAAATAACATCCACCATTTCCATGATTCCTCTTTTTATTCCCTGCAATTCATCTCCACCACCGATGATTTTAAGGAATAAGAAAACATCAGTAATATCAGCAACCAAAACTTCTGACTGCCCTACACCAACGGTTTCAATTAAAATATAATCATAACCTGCTGCTTCACAGATCATCATCGTCTCGAATGTTGTATTGGCGACGCCACCCAGAAATCCTGAACTCGGGGAAGGGCGAATAAATGCGTTTTCTTCTTTGGCAAGTTCTTCCATACGGGTTTTATCGCCGAGAATACTTCCTTTATTGATTGAAGAACTTGGATCTATGGCAAGAACAGCAACTTTTTTACCCTGAGCGATTGCCAATCTACCGAAACTTTCAATGAATGTGGATTTTCCGGCACCGGGAACTCCTGTCACTCCTACTCTTATGGAATTTCCCGTTAAAGGCATAATTCTTTTCAGAAGATCTTCTGCCTGTATTCTGTGCTCCGCTTTTTTACTTTCAACTAAAGTAATAGCTTTTGCAATCAGGCGTTTGTTTCCTGATTTTATTCCTTCTATTAGTTCTTCTGTAGAAAATTTCATTGATTCAAAATTAATAATTAAAAAGTGAATGGTCAATAGCTGAGATCCAATGAAAAGAGAAAAGGATAAAACGTGTTGATTTCGTATTCCACATTCTTGTTAATTTAATTTTTATTTCTTCTAAATTAAAACTAGAACACGCTGTATCAACGGGTTCCGGAATTTATTACATTTGTTATATATCAAAAATAAGAAACATGAAAAAACTCATTGCTGCGGCATCGTTTACTGCTATCCTTTTAGTTTCCTGTACTCCAAAAGCATCTACTGCAGCTGCTACAGCCGGAACTTCAACATCTACTGCTGAAGAGATTGCTCAGGGAAAAACTATTTTTGAGAATTCTTGTGGAAAGTGTCATAAATTACCTGACCCTACTTCACATAATTCTGTACAATGGGTAGGCATCATGAATGCAATGGCTCCAAAGGCAAAACTTACGGACGACCAGCACAAATGGGTTTATGATTACATTGTTTCTGTGAAAAAGTAATTCACCAAACAAAAATAAAGGTATGAAAAAACTAATCTTAAGCGGTATTGCAGCATCAGCATTCCTGATTTCCTGTGGACCCAAAAGTACAGCCGTAACAGGACCGAAGTATACCTCATCTGAGCAATTGGCTCAGGGAAAAACCATTTTTGAGAATTCCTGTGCTAAATGCCATAAACTGCCGGAACCCACCAAGCATGACAATCAGGGTTGGATCAATACGCTGAGCAGAATGGCTCCTAAAGCTAAACTGAATGATGATCAGCATCAAATGGTGTATGATTATCTGATCTCTGTAAATAAAAAATAAGCTTTCCAAGGAAAGCTTATTTTTCTCTTTTCATGGTAAAAATTTATCTTACAATCAGTTTTTCTGTTTGTACTTTATTACCCTGCTGAATATGTACCATATAAATTCCTTTTACAAATCCTTTTGTAGAAATTGCCTTTTTTGAAATAGAATCTCTGGAATCTGAAAATATAAGTTTACCATATATATCAAATACTCTTATCTTTACCTCTTTGGAAGAATGATCTATATTTCCTACAAAAAACTCATCATAAGTCGGGTTAGGAAATACTACAAATTTTCTTTCTTCTTTAGCGGCTTTGGAGGCTACAGTAACTATACATTCCTGAGGTACCGTAAAATCTTCTACCTGATCATCACTAATATTATCAGCTCCTGCAGAGGCTCCGAGCCCAAGACCTCTTTTGGCAAAGGTGTTCCATATCATGCATTGGTCTGCTCCTGCATTTCCTATAGCATCTGCTTCAAGAATAGCATTTCTTGCATCTATAAAGGATGGATTACAGGATTGTAATTTCAGACCATCCATTATAATTTGTAAAACTCTTGCATTTCCTGAAGTTGTACTGGCAATGACATCACTGTTATACCCATATTTCTCAACATATTTCCAGGTAAGATCCCATAGCATGGTAGCCCAAACAAAACCTATTTCATGAGAATTAAAAGCTTCATTAGTTTTTGCATACGTATAATTGTTTACAGTAAAATCCGGAGAATATTTTACCATTCTTATGCCTCCTCCTGTGGTAGATTCTCCATTTATGTAAGTTCCTAATCCTCTTGCTACACCGGAAGTATCACCTGGTCTTGCTGTAAGTAATAAAGCGAAATAATCTGACCAGCCTTCTCCCATCTGTTCAGCAGAATTAAGGCAGTTATATCCCTGTCCCGTCAATCTGTCTGAAATACCATGTCCAAATTCATGGGTGACAATTCCGTTATCCAAGCTTGAGTGTTTAAAGCCTTTATAATCAAAGTTTAAGGTAACATTTACCGTTACTCCAGAGTTTAGCTGATTCATCAGGTTTTCTCCTTCTATTTTGCCCATCATAATAGAGGGAATATTGATAGGTCCTACTGTATTATCATTGGGCATTGTAAATGGGATTACACTTAACGGATTATAAATAATTGCCCCAATAGCTCCTGCCTCCTCCATTCGTTTCACTTTGCTTGCATAACTACATGTTCCTCTTTTTGCAAATCCTATCTTTCCGTTCATACTTCCTGCTACCAAAGGACTACATGCTTCATCAGGTATAGAAAGCATCACATCGCCCGTTACAGCTTGTCCACTTAATAAAAGAGATCCAAAATCAGCTCCTGCTGTTATAGCTGTAGGTCTATTGGCCATTGATGCCGGAGAATTATACTGATATCTTATAATAGGATCATTGGCGGTTTCTATTCTGTCCCAAAGATACATTTGCATTCTTGGAGCCTCAGAAAAAGGAGTTCCGTTCACCATCATTTCGTATCCGGAATTAAAAAATGCATTATTCAGCCCACTTCCATCGAAAGCTTCAGCTCTTACTGCATCATTCCCTATGCCTCCTTTATCAAAATTATTGGTCTGGAAGTTCCTTGCTGTTTCTGTAAATCCAAATCTATAGAAGATATCATGCAACTTATTATTCATGTAAAACAGATTTGTAATTGCAGCATCTCGGTAAGCCATAGGGTTCTCATATCGTCCATCCGCAAAGGGAAAATTAAAATTAAGATTACTTCCGCCATCAGGTGAATATCCCGGGGTATCTGCATTATCCTGATCTGAATAAGCATAAGCATTATTTCCCTGGGTATTAGTATAATTATTTGTTCCGTCAGAATGCCATCCTTCAGGGGATGCTGTCTGATCCCAAGGATTATTAACGATTGATCGGGAACCAAATGAAGGAGCCTCATGGGGTAAAGCAAACACGTGATAAGAAGCTCCTGGAGGTAGTAATGTTTTGTATTCTTTATTGATCTCAACTGATGACACTGGTTCTAGACCTGGCTTTATTCTTACATTATCAGAGATATTATTAAAATTACAGTAATGAGTTTGATTTATTTTCTGTAAAACTTCTCCTGTTTCCGCTTCTGCAACTACATACCATACATCGGAAGAGCTTTTATCTTTAACCATCAACTCCTTGGCAAGAATAAATACACCATTATTTTCAAAGTATATATCAGGAAGGTAAGTGATATTAACAGCTTCTTTCAGCCCGAGCCTCTGCTTTAAAATTTCCTCTGAAAACTGAGCTTTAGACTGTTTTAATCCTGCAATTGTAATATTTCTGCTGAAAGCATTCTTTTCAGAAAATATTATACCTTCTTTAATGAGTACTTTTCCTAATCCATTATATACTCTTATTCCATTAAAGGTTTGCTGTATATTTACAATATTTACTCCCAAACTCTTGGAATTATCTTCATTTAAAATAATAATATCGGTTTTATCACTACTACTATTCTTTTGGGTCAATAATCCCTGTTTTTGGTAATATTCTTTAATAACATCTAAAGTGCTCTGTGCTTTAACAATATTCGAGAAAAAAAATACAGATAATGATAATAGACATAATTTCGTATTCATGGGATAGTTTTTTATTTATAAATGTATAAAAAATACAATAACGAATAGATTTACAATCACATACAAAAACAAAAAAAAAAAAGAAGACTTATTCAGTCTCCTCTTTTTTATTAGTTTCGGGCATTTTCTCCTGAACCAGTTTTTCTCTGTCATCCAGAATATCAAGTGTACTTCTGCAATAGCTAAAGATTCTTGCTTCCTTAAGTATTTCTAAAGCTTTCTTATTATCTCCTTTCCTTTCTGATAAAAGTGATTTACAGTTTAGAATTTCCGCTTTATCAATTCCTTTCATCTTTAAAGCATATTCGATAAGTTTTTCTGCCTCCTCATAATCTTCATTACTTAAAAGACATTCAATATAAAATTTGGGAGTATTTACATTAGCAATATTACTTTGCATTGCTTCTTCAAAGTATTTTTTCCCTGTTTCATAATCTTTTAAAACCTCCGAATATACTCTTCCCATTAAACACAGGCTATCTGCATCCTCAGGTTCATAGGAAAGGGCATAGTTCAAAGCATCCAGACATTCGGACATATTATAAGGAAAATAGTCCAGCGCTTCAAAATAGTATTTATTTTTAGTTAAGGTCATTGCTGTAGTTTTTTAATTCATTTTTAAGGCTATTCCTTTGTTTCTTAAAGGATTTATCCTGGTAAGTATTCTTAAAATCTGTACCGGAAAATGTTCGGACTGGATTTCCACGCTCTACCTGCAGATGCTGGTTCCAGGTTTCTTTCAGTCTATTTTCCAGTTGCTGGATATAAACATTCATTACCCTTTCTTTTAATCTGATAATAGAGAGCGTTTTATTATTCAATTGTGATCTTGTATCCTGTACAAACACTGATTCATTCGTCGGAATATGAGTGGCACGAACGGCTGTATTCACTTTATTGACATTCTGTCCACCGCTTCCCTGGCTTCTCGTCGTCTGGAACCTGATATCTTTTTCATTGAAATTAATAGTTTCAGGGTTCTCCAATTCGAATATCCCTATGAACCATTTGCTTCGTTTGTGCAGCTTCCTGAATGTACTTTTGCCTTCCCAGCAGATGCTTCCCAACCAAGTCTTCAAAAATTCTTTGAAATCCTTTCCTTTTAGAAGGATACTTACTGACTTCACAGTCATATTTACATCTCCATTTTCACGGTGAATGATTTCGTAATCTATATTATTATTTTTTGCTTCTTCAAGAAAGGTTTTTAATACCTTGGATACAACCCACTGGCATTCTAAAGGTCCTCTTCCTGAAGTGATCTGTATTAATTTTTCCATTGTTATTTTGGCATTTTGCTTAATAAAGGGTTCCCAACAGGATTGATGCCCTTTTCCAATAATTCTTTTGCAGCCATCACTGCCCAGCATTTATCACTGGAGTGAATGTTTCTGTAGAACGAAAGTAAAATATCAGGTCTTACTACTGTAAATCCATTGGTTTCAACTGTCTCAAGATCATTTCTTTCAAAAAAATCGATCGTGATTCTGTGAAACTTTTCATTTTCTAATTCTACTGTTTTTTCATATCGCCTAAAATTTTCTTCGCTTGGCAAATGATCGTATCGGGTCCAGACCTTCTGAAACCCTTCCTGTAAAAGAATTGTTACTACTTCAGCTACATTTTCTTTTTCCACAAAAACGTCTATATCCTTGTGATCATGAGCATGCTTATACTCTGTATGTCCTGTTTCAGACATGAAGTGCCATGCCCATCCGCCAGATATAATGACTTTATTTTTTAATTTTTCTAAAATTTCAAGTCCCCACTGAATTCTGAATTCAGGCCAGACTTCTCCGTATCTTTTTATGTTATGAGGTGCTCCCATTTTTTTGTTTTTTTAATGATGAATTGAGGATTATAGCCAACTGAGTATGAAATCATTAAACCTTATAGGTGTTAAAAACCTATAAGGTTGGTTCAATAAAAGACTACAGCCAACTATAAACAATCAATTCAATTTATCTATCCATTCTGACAATTCTCGGCTGGAATGTTCCCAGGATATCTACCAATTCGCTTTGTGCATTCATCACTTCATAGATGTCTTTGTACGCCATCGGAGCTTCTTCTGTATTTCCACCCATCAACGTAACATCTTTCAGTTTCAACTCTTTTTTGATATCATTCTGAGTGAAAAGACTTCTACATTCTCCTCTTGAGTGGGCTCTTCCTGCACCATGTGAAGCTGAGTTCAAAGAATCCGGATTTCCTTTTCCACGGACGATGAATCCTTTTGCCGTCATAGATCCGGGAATCATTCCTAGTTCATTTTCATTGGCTGGAGTGGCTCCTTTTCTGTGAACAATCACCTCTTTTCCATTATGAGTTTCCTTCCATGCAAAGTTGTGATGGTTTTCAATTCTTGCCTTTACTCTGCCCCCAACAGCTTTTACCAATCTTCTGTGAATATCATCATGACAGGCTGAGGCGTAATCTCCCGCAAGGTTCATTGCTGTCCAGTACTCCAAGCCGAGATGTGTACTTAAATCCAGCCATGCAAATTGTTGTGCTTCTTTAGGCAATGGACATTGTTCTACAGCTACTCTTGAGTAATATTGAGCAATCTCAGCTCCAAGCCCTCTTGAACCGCTGTGAGAGAGAATTCCCAGATATTTTCCTTTGGGTAAGCCTATCTGTTCATCCTCTTCAGTGATTTCTACTTCTCCAAATTCTACAAAGTGATTTCCACCTCCTGAGGATCCCATTTGTTTAATGGCTTTTCCTTTTAATCTTCGAAGAATCGGGATTAAATCAAATGTATCCCTATCGAAGATTTCGTGGTCAATATGAGATTTGTGAGTCTCATACATCCCAAATTTTGTATGTTCAGCAAGGGCTTTTTCATACTTATCCCTTGCTCCGTTCAGATATGAAACGGGGGTATCCAAAATACTTAGGCTCATTCTACAGCCGATGTCCATTCCTACTCCATAAGGAATTACTGCATTTTCTACAGCTAAAACTCCTCCGATTGGAAGTCCATAACCGCTATGTGCATCAGGCATCAATGCGCCCTGAACAGAAACCGGAAGTTTCAAAGCTGTGTACAGCTGATTTTTTGCTTCTTCTGAAATATTATTCCCGAAGATTTGAAAGTTTGCACGCTGTGAATTCAGCATCCTTTTTTCTGTTTTTTTGGATGAAAGTAAAGTTTCTGCGATCTGTCCGAAGGTTAAATCTTTTTCAAATTGTTCCGGATGAATCAGAATTTCTTTTAAAAGAGATTTCACATAATGGATATTTTTAGTTGCAAAATTTCTCTTCATGACTTCCAAAGCTACATTTACGCTTTGATTGTTTGGATAGCCCAGTTTTAATATATCTTTTCCTTTTAGTTTTAAATTTCCCATTGTTTTTGTTTTAAAAATCATCAGAACTATAAGTCCTGAAAACAATCTGCAATCTCTGTTGCAGACATTGTGCAGGTAGTATATTTCCTGCTTTTGATAAGATCTGTTTCATATTCCATTTTCCATGGATTAGATTTTCCGTGCATTTTTTTCTGAAGAATTCCTATAATTTTATGCCGTCCCAAATATGCATCCAGTTCTGCCTGCTCTTTCTCAAGCTCAGTATCTATTGGTTTGTGATGGGTGATTATATGTGGTCTAGTCCTCAGAATAAATCTCCACGGCTCAGTAAATTCGTAATAAGTGTCATAGCATTTCCGAAAAGGGCAGTATTCTTCTTTTTTTAGAAAGTACAGCCTTTCCCTTGGGGTAAGTCCAAATTTCGGACTGCTCCAGGAGTATGAAGAAACACGATTAAGCTTCTGTTCTTTTTCTACGTATATTCTTCGACCGAATTTTCTTTTCTTTTTTAAAAACTGACGGCTTCCGGAATACATGTAGGTATTGATTTTCTTTAAAAGTCCCTCAAAGAAATCTCCATCACTACTCCGCATTACATCATCCCTTACTACAAAGAATCTTACGAATCCTAATTGATAGGGATTTTCCAGAGGAATAAGTGGAATATTTTTTCTTATGTTCCAGACTTCCTTACTACGTTTATACTTTTTTCTTATCTGTTTTTCTACATCTTTTTTTATTGTTCTTTTTCTGCTTCTCAGGCTTCTTAGCTGGTAAAACAGAAGGTTATCATTTTCCATGTAAGACACAAGATACCAGATGCAAGACCCGAAATACCGGATTTGCTCTTAGTCTATTTTCTTAATCAACTAAAGTATTAGTTGAACGGATTAATAATAGTGAACGCGTATAGTTTTGAGGGTAAACCTCAGCCTATTTTGTTCTTAATAACACTTAAAAAGATTTCGGGAAACGTGAGTTTGAAATATTGCGCAATAAAAAACCCGAAATCTCTACGACTTCGGGTTTTGATATTGTATTGTACTATTTTTCTAAGAGTGTACCAAACCGCGAAGCCTTACCACCATAAGGGGTAATCCAACTGTAGAATTCTGATTAGTTCTGAACATTGCTTCGTTGTTTTTAAATGGTTAAACTTGATTTTCAGATGCAAATATAGAATTATTTTTTTAATCATCATTATTTAAATCTTATTTTTGTGAAAAAAGAGCTGTATGTATAAAATTTTATGGGCATTACTTCCACTACTTTTTATAGGATGTAAGAAAGAAGAATCTGTAAAAAAAGAAGAGATAAAAGTAGTAGATAAAGGATGTTTTTCTCCTCATTTCATGAAAAAAATTCTGGATTTAGAGGAAATGAAGTCGCAGGCTAAGTTTCTGGAATCAGAGACCAAAGGGAAAGGCAGAATTGGGTTTCTTGTAGATAGTACAAAAGTAAATAATGGCTGGGATTATTCTATTTCTGTCGGATATAATGGTCCGGATCGCTTTGAAACATATCATCTTTTTCATGCTTCAAGCGACCAATGTAATACCTTGACTATTTTAGACCCTCCGTCTGGAGAATATATTTCTCTTGAGGAGTGGAGAAAAAGTAAAAATACCCCTGCCCCAATGGAATCTTTATTAAAAACAGGACTTTATAGCTTACCTATTGAAAGTCTTCCTCAGGTAGATGTAAAGTTTATAGAAACAGATTTTGCGGTGGAAGGTTCAGAAAAGTATAGCTGTGGAGAACCAGTATTCCGATATTTTCCTTTAGCTCGATATAAGGATGTTGAACTTATTCTTGTTCCAATGGATTGTGGAGATTTTGATTACCGATATTATCTTCTTACTGTAATGAATAACAGCATCGTTGATGAAGCCTATGTAGAAGGCATTTGGTTTGATCCCGGAAAGGATGATAAAAAGGAGGAGTTCAGCAGCTATGAAATCAATAAAGCAGGAGAAATCACTGTGACAACAGACCACAAGATTGATGGAAATAGGCAAAAGATAGCTAAAACGCATTATCAGATTATGGATGATGGTAAAATCGTTCAGAAAAAATAAAATAAATGCTGTTTCAGAAGTTGAAACAGCATTTATTTTTTCACTTGAAGTGAATAATGCTTAGGAAAATAGCGTCAATAACTTTTGTCATCCGTTTAATATCCAGCGTTTCCAAAGTATCTGTAGATTGGTGATAATTTTTGTTTCTAAAGAATGAAGTATCGGTGATCATCAGGGCTGGAAAATCAAATTTCCAATAGTTCAAATGATCGGAATAATCTACTCCGCCTACAAATTTCGGAGCCGGAAATGTAGCTGTTTTGATCTGATTTGAATCTTTAAAATGATCTACAAAATTTCCAACAAATGGTCCTGCTCCGCTAAACTTTTTAACCAAAGTAATAAAATCTCCTTTGTCACCATAGATCCAGGAAAGAATCCCTACAGGAAAATCCTGAGATCCTTTTTCATCCTTAAAATATCCGATCATTTCTACACTAGCCATTCCATAGACATCAATTTTATTGTCTTTTAGATATTTTGCGTGAATAAAACTTCCCATATTTTCCGTTCTGAAATGAGGAGGCTCTTCAAGTGTGTATGCCACCAGATCTACACGATAATTGAGTTTTTGTCCTTTAAACATTCTGGCAAGTTCCAGAAGCGCTGTAACTCCGGTCGCATTATCATCTGCGCCCTGCTGATCTCCACAGACATCATAATGCGCGCCAATAATTATTCTTTTACTGTTTTCTGTTCCAAAAGAGCAGATTACATTTTTATAGACCTGCCCATCTACCTGATATTCCTGAAAACCAGTACTGTCTGCATATGTTTTAAAATTCTGATGGATATACTCTCCAATCTCATTCAGCTGGTCAACATTTTTATGATTCCTGAATTTTGGCGTCTGGGTAAGTGCTGTCAAATGCTTTTTCACCTGTTCAATATTGGCAGGAACAGGAGATTTTTGTATAGGTCTATTTTTCTCTTTTACTGCCCATAAAAAGATTGCTATACATAAAAAGCCTACGAAGAGAATCAGCTTTTTCTTCGTAGGCTTTATATTATTTTTAAACCTCATAGATGTGCTTTTAATTTCTTTATGAAAATTAAAGCTTTTTAGGTTTAGTTTTCTAAAAATCTTTCTAAGATCTCCACTGCACATTTTGGAAGATTGGTTCCCGGACCGAAAATAAAGTCAGCTCCGTTTGCGTAAAGAAATTCATAGTCTTGCTGAGGAATTACTCCGCCTACTACAATGGTAACATCATCTGCGCCCAATTTCTTAAGTTCTTCTACGACCTGAGGAACCAATGTTTTGTGTCCTGCAGCCAGAGAAGATACTCCCAAAATATGAATATCGTTTTCTACTGCCTGTTTTGCTACTTCTTCCGGCGTCTGGAATAAAGGTGCTACATCGACGTCAAATCCCATGTCTGCAAATGCCGTTGCTACTACTTTTGCTCCTCTGTCATGACCATCCTGTCCCATTTTAGCGACCATAATCCTTGGACGGCGTCCTTCTTCTTCTTCAAACTTCTGAGTCAGGTTCAGGGCTTTTTCAAAGTATTCATTTTTTCCGGCGTTCATAGCATATACTCCAGAGATTGTTTTAATGTTTGCTTTATATCTTCCAAAGGTTTCTTCCATGGCATCACTCATTTCACCAAGAGTAACTCTTCTTCTTGCGGCTTCGATACAAAGTGCCAAAAGATTCCCTTTTCCTGTTTTTGCGCTTTCACGGATTTCATTTAAGATTTCTGTTACAGCTTCTGGGTTTCTTTCTGCTTTGATATTGTTCAGTCTTTCGATCTGCTTTCTGCGAACTTCGGTATTATCGATGTCCAGAATTTCTATTGCATCCTGTTTTAATGATGATTTGAAAGAGTTTACTCCAATGATAAATTCTTCGCCACTATCAATCTTAGCTTGTTTTTTGGCTGCAGCTTCTTCAATTCTCATTTTTGGAATTCCTGCTTCAATCGCTTTGGTCATTCCGCCTTCCTGTTCTACTTCATCAATGTACTTCATTGCCTCTTCTATCATCTGCTGGGTAAGGCTTTCTACAAGATTACTTCCTCCCATTGGATCTACTACATCACAAATTCCGCTTTCCTGCTGAAGAATGATCTGTGTATTTCTTGCGATTTTTGCAGAATAGTCTGTAGGAAGGGCAATAGCTTCATCCAACGCATTGGTATGGAGAGACTGTGTTCCTCCTAATGCGGAAGATAATGCTTCAATAGCTGTTCTCGTAATGTTATTAAAAGGCTCCTGTTCTGTCAACGACCATCCTGAAGTTTGGGAATGCGTTCTTAGAGCTAATGATTTTGGATTCTGTGGATTAAACTGTTTTAAAAGGTTAGCCCAGATATACCTTGCTGCACGCATTTTGGCAATTTCCATGAAATGATTCATCCCGATTGCCCAGAAGAATGATAGACGTGGTGCGAAGTCATCTACGTTCATTCCTGCTTTTATCCCCGTTCTTACGTATTCAAGACCGTCTGCCAAGGTGTAAGCCATTTCCAGTACCGGAGTAGCTCCTGCTTCCTGCATGTGATACCCTGAAATCGAAATAGAGTTGAATTTCGGAATGTTCTGCGAAGTATATTCAAAAATATCCGCAATAATTTTCATGGAAGGTGCTGGTGGATAGATGTAAGTGTTTCTTACCATGAATTCTTTCAGAATATCGTTCTGGATAGTTCCTGAAAGCAATTCCTGCTTCACTCCCTGTTCTTCTGCTGCTACGATGTAGAAAGATAGAATCGGAAGTACGGCTCCATTCATCGTCATAGATACTGAAATCTGATCAAGAGGAATTTCGTTGAAAAGAATCTTCATATCTTCCACGGAATCGATTGCCACACCAGCTTTTCCTACGTCTCCTACTACTCTTGCATGGTCCGAGTCATATCCTCTGTGGGTTGCCAGGTCAAAAGCTACTGAAAGTCCTTTTTGTCCTGCAGCCAGGTTTCTTCTGTAAAAAGCATTGGATTCTTCTGCTGTGGAGAAACCTGCGTATTGACGGATTGTCCACGGTTTCTGAACATACATTGTAGAATATGGACCTCTTAAGTAAGGGGCAATTCCCGGAGAGGTTTCCGTTAAAGATTCATTTTTAACGTCTTCTTTTTTATAGGAAGACTTCAACTGTAATCCGTCTTTTTCAAAAGGATAGATCTCAGTTATTTTTTCAGTTATATTAAATTGAGGAGTTTTGTTCTTAACTTCTCTTCTCATACTTACGGATTTATTAGATGCTAAATTTAAGCATTTTTAGAATAATAAATAAGCATTTACAACCTTTTGATTATCTGCATTTTAAATTAGAATCTTCTTATATTAAATTCTGGTTAAAAACCTCATCAAAAAGATAATTAACAGAAATTTAAATTGTAGTTTCAGTAAAAGTTTCAGTAACTTTGTCACTTCAAATTTAAAACTAAAACCATGAAAAAATTATTATTTTCTGCTGTAGCTTTAATAGCTGCAAACTTTGCTTTTGCACAATTAACTCTTGAACATACGTTCTCTAATGAAGATACATTTGTTTATTCTACCTCTACAGAAACATTTTATATTTCTAAGACCACTGATCACAAACTGAAAATTTTTAATTCAGACTATTCACTTTATAAAACAGTCAATATTCCAATGCCTGCTACTTTTAACAGGTCAGATTTTTATGGTGAAGAATTTTCAATATCAAGAAATATCTTTAATACTGATGGTAAGTTTGAGTTTATGGTAAGCGTTTTTAATGATACACAAAATTACTATAAACTATTATTAATTAATGAAGATGGGACACTAATCAAAGATTTTCATACGAATCCCAATACATTCTACGGAGGAGAATTTCACGTTTTTCATGATGCTACAACAAATACCAATAAGTTAACTGTTCGTGGTGCGACAGCTTTCAATATCAGCAGTATTCCATTAACGGATGTTTATGGATTACCCACTACAGTTTTAGCGGCAAAAGAAATTCAGGCTGGCAGTAAATTATCTGCATTTCCTATTCCTACTAACAAAATTTTGAATGTGATGAATCCCGGAAGTGGAGCAAATAAGATTGAGGTTTTTGATGTAACCGGAAAAGTGGTTCTTAACAAGTCTTTTTCAGCTTCAGAGGGTAAGATTTCTATTGATGTAGAAAGACTTCCAAAGGGCATATATATTTATAAAATTGGTGATTTAAGCTCTAAGTTTATGAAGAATTAATCAATTCAGAAATAATAAATAAAACCCCTGGATGAATGTCATCCGGGGGTTTTGCTTTATAGTTGTTTATATCGGTCTATATTTTTGATAAGACTGATTTTTATTCTATATGAATTAAAGTTTTACTCCCATTTCATATAATGCGAATGATAAAAGGTCTGCATTTTCTCCGATTACCTGATCTGTAGATCTTCCGGCACCGTGTCCTGCATTCTTTTCGATTCTTAGAAGGATTGGGTTTTTACATCCTTGTTTTTCCTGAAGTTCTGCTCCAAATTTAAATGAGTGAGCCGGAACTACTCTGTCATCATGATCACTTGTAATAATCATGGTAGACGGATAACAAGTTTTTGTTTTTACATTGTGTACAGGAGAGTACGATTTCAGATATTCAAACATATCTTTGTTGTCTTCTGCTGTTCCATAATCGTAAGACCAGCCTGCACCTGCTGTGAATTTGTTATATCTTAACATATCCAATACTCCAACTCCAGGGAAAGCTACTCTTGCAAGGTCTGGACGTAAAGTCATTGTTGCCCCTACCAATAAACCTCCGTTTGATCTTCCTGAAAGTGCCATGTATTCTTTTGAAGTATAACCTTTGCTCTGTAGGTATTCTCCAGCCGCGATAAAGTCATCAAAAACGTTTTTCTTCTGCATTTTTGTTCCTGCATCATGCCATTTTTTACCGTATTCACCTCCTCCACGGATGTTTGGAACGGCATAGATTCCACCGTTTTCCATCCAGATAGCGTTTACTACTGAGAAAGATGGCTGTAAGCTGATGTTGAAACCTCCGTAAGAGTATAGAATGGTTGGATTTTTACCATCAAGTTTAGTTCCTTTCTTATAGTTGATCATCATAGGAACTTTTGTTCCGTCTTTTGATGTATAGAATACCTGTTCTGAAACGTAATCATCCGGATTGAATTTCACTTTCGGTTTTTGGTAAACTTCTGATTTCCCTGAATCTACATTGAATTTATAGGTAGTTCCCGGTGTAATATAGTTGCTGAAAGAGTAATAAATGTCTTTCTCTTTTTCTTTTCCACCAAATCCTCCAACGTTTCCTTTTCCTGGAAGTGCAATTTCTCTGATCAGTTTTCCTGTTTTATCGAACTGTTTTACCTGATCAATAGCATCAATCATATACGTAGCGAAGAAATATCCGCCACCTGTAGAGATTCCTAGTACGTTTTCTGTTTGTGGAATAACGTCTTTCCATGTTTCAGGAGCTGGATTGCTGATTGTAGTTTTTACCAGACGCATATTCGGAGCATCTTTATCTGTAAAAATGAAAAGATCGTCTCCTTGTGTATCTACGATATTTGCATTGATATCAAATCCTTTTGTAATCTGAACAAAATCGCCACCTTTTTTAAGGTCTTTGATATACATTTCATTTCCGTTGGTAGCATTAGCCGCAGAAATAATAAGATATCTTTGATCATCTGAAACGTGGGCTCCAAGGTATCTTCTTGGTGTTTTTTCGCCCCCGAAAATCAGTTTGTCTTCAGACTGTTTTGTTCCTAATTTGTGAAAATAAACCTTATGCTTGTCTGTCATTCCGGAAAGAACGGTTCCTTCTTTTGGTTTATCATAGCTTGAATAATAGAATCCTTCGTCTCCCTGCCAAGAAATTCCACTGAATTTTACATCTAGCAATGTTTCGTCGATCTGTTTTTTGGTAACAGCATCGATGATGATGATTTTATTCCAATCACTTCCTCCTTCTGAGATAGAGTATGCTGCAAGGTTTCCTTTTTTATTGAAAGAAAGGTTAGACAATGAAGTTGTTCCTTTGTCTGAGAATTTATTCGGATCTAAAAATACTTCTGTTGCCTTGGTCTTATTGTTTGTTCTGTATATTACAGATTGTGCCTGCAAACCATCGTTTTTAGAATAATAAGTATAATCTCCTTCTTTGAAAGGTGCTGAAATCTTTTCATAATTCCAGATATCTTTCAACTGGTTTCTGATTTTATCTCTGAATGGAATTTTAGACAAATAGTTCTGACTGTATGCTACTTCTTCATCTACCCATTTTTTAGTAGCATCGGAATCGTTTTCAAGATCTCTGTACGGATCAGCAACAGCAGTTCCAAAATAAGTATCAGTTTGGCTTCCCTTTAATGCTTTTGGATAATTCATTGTTTGAGAATAAAAAGATGCTGAAAACAGAACTCCAGCAGTTAATAATATTGGTTTAAAATTCATAGTGAACGGTTTTATCAAAAATACATAAAGTATGTGAAATAAAAAAAGTCCCGAAAATTCGGAACTTTAATTTTTTAAAAAGCTATTAATCAACGGATAATCGCTTAGAAACTATCGAAATAGAAGTCGGTAAGATTGGTAACAATTTCATCCGGGCTACCGTTCCAATAGTATATTTTATCTCCTTCCTTCAATTCGTATAAGCTGAATTCCTGATCTGTAGTAATTGTTTTATCCGCAGTCGTAAAATCCTGAATCATCTGGTTCAGGAACTTTTTCAGTTCGTCTGCTTTTATTTTTTTAGGATCTGTTTTAGGTTCCGGTGTAGGGTTGGCAGGAACTTTAAAGCTTACGGAGTATTCTACCTTTGCAATGTTCTGCCCTTCTACATATTCGTTGGGTGCAACGTTGATCTTTTTAATGTTTAGTTTACCATTTCTGAAATTGGCAAATACAGCTTTGAAATAGTCTTCGGCTTCTTTTTGACATGCTGTGGCTGCGGCTTTAGGAAATATGGATAAAAAGCTGTCTGCACTTGTTTTAATCATGTCATCTGCATTTTCTTTAAAGTTTACTTCAAAAGCATCTTTCCCTTCTACAGTGGGTCTAAGATAATCGTTAAGCTTTAAACGCGTTGCTTCGTCATTGTTCAGAAAAGTTCCGAAGAACAGTTCAAAGACTTCTTTTGGTTTCTTTACTTCTGTCTGTGCAGAAATGTATTGCCCCATCATGGTAAGCAACAACATGAAAATAATTTTGTAGTTTTTCATAGTTTATATTTTAATAAGTTATTGGTGATTAAAAGAAAAGCCCCTGAAAAAATCAGAGGCTTTATTTTTTATTTTAAAACTCTAGTAGTTTTCTTCTTCTCCTTTCATTTTTTCTGCATTCTCTGCCATGATTACGGCATCAATCATTTCAGCAATATCTCCGTTCATATAAGCATCCAGATTGTACATAGACTTGTTGATTCTATGGTCTGTTACTCTTCCCTGAGGATAGTTGTACGTTTTGATCTTTGCAGAACGGTCACCTGTGGAAACCATAGATTTACGTTGTGCAGCAATATCTCCCTGTACTTTCTGTAATTCGATATCGTAAAGTTTTGTTCTTAGCATTTCCATTGCCAATTCACGGTTAGCCAGCTGAGAACGAGCTTGTTGACAAACAACTACCATCCCTGAAGGTTTGTGTGTCAACTGTACTTTGGTTTCAACCTTGTTTACGTTCTGACCTCCGGCACCTCCTGAACGTGAAGTCTGCATTTCAATATCGGCAGGATTCAGTTCAAAGTCTACTTCTTCTGCTTCCGGTAAAACAGCAATGGTAATTGCTGATGTATGCACTCTACCCTGAGATTCTGTTTCAGGTACACGTTGTACACGGTGAACTCCTGATTCGAATTTCATGATACCATACACGCCTTCACCTTCTACTTTCATGATCAATTCCTTATATCCTTTTGCAGCTTCATTAGAATCGGTCACTTCATGTCTCCATCCTTTTGTTTTGAAATACATGGTATACATTCTATACACATCTTCTACAAAGATTGCAGCTTCATCACCTCCTGTTCCGGCACGTAATTCTACGATAACGTTTTTGTCATCTGCTGGGTCTTTAGGAATCAAAAGAACTTTAAGCTCTTCTTCCAATCCAGGAATTTTTGATTGTGCTTCCAGCTTTTCTTCTTTAGCAAGATCTACAAGATCTCTGTCTGAACCGTCAGCAATAATTTCGTCAGATTCCTCGATGCTATCCAATGCACCTTTGTACTGATCGTAAACTCTTACAATTTTTCCCAAATCACTATATTCTTTGTTCAAAGAAGAATATCTTTTTTGGTCTGAAATGACATCAGGCTGTATAATAAGGTCTGCAACCTCATTATATCTTTGTTTTATAGCTTCTAATTTTGGAATTAATGATTTAGACATTGTGGAATTTTTGTGGGTGCAAAGATAAGAATTATTAATTCAAAATTAAAGTATAAATTTTTGAGCATGAAGGGTAAAGCGACAAAATTGTAAAAAAGTGAGTCTGTGAATTTACCTGTCTGTATTTTATGTATTCAATTTTTGATCTAAACCTCCTTGGATATTCTTGTATCTACCCAATATAGAACGAGCCCTACTGCAATTATTCCCAATCCGATCATACTTTCTTTAGGGTTATGAATAAAGGTAAAATAAAGAATGTATATACTGAACAGGAGAAAAACAGTCGGAAATATGTAAAATGCATTGGATTTAAATATTTTACGATCTTTCTTTTTAAGAAAATAAACTGTTGAGATTGCCAGACTCGCAAATAACTGAAGAATAAATGCTGTATAAACGAAGATCTCCTTGAAGCTTCCTGTTAAAATAATGATCGTCGCAATTACTGCATGAGCAAAGATAGCTCTTACCGGGATTCCTTTTTTATTTCCTACTGAAAGCGGTTTCCAAATACGGGTATCTTTTGCAAAAGCCTGTGTAAGCCTTGATCCTACCCAGAGATATCCACTAATTGTTGCAATAAGCTGTAATGCAATAAAAATATTGACAATTTTTCCAAAGGAAAGTCCCAGCATGTTCACCGCCGCTTCTCCCATTACATCTTCTTTTCCGGCTAATTGACTTACAGGAGCGTGTTTCAGCATAATGTAATTGACAAGGATATAACTCACTGTCACAAAAACAGTTCCTATGATCAGAGATTTAGGAAGGCTCTTTTGAACATCTTTTATTTCTCCTGCAATATATGATGCGGAGTTCCAACCGGTATAGGAATAGGTAACAAATACCAGGGATGTTGCAAAGGCGGGAAGCATGATTTCGTTCTGCCAGCTGTCACTGAAGTTCAGACTGTTTCCAATTTGTGGATCGTCTGATAATCCAATCCCCAGAATAACCAATACAATGATAAAGGCTATTTTGATAAAGGTGAAGAAGTTATGAAACCGACTTGAAGTCTTTAAACTAAATGACAGTGTAATTGCGACCAAAAATATAGTTGCAATTGCGAAACCGTTCCCAAAAGAATAATCAAATACGGAAAGATATTTGGACATTGCGAGGGCTGCCAGTGCTACAGGTGAAGAAAACCCGATAATCAGTGAGATCCAGCTTATGAGATACCCAAATAAAGGATGGTAAGTTTCTTTAAGATAAATAAAATCCCCGCCATTTCCTTTAAAATGAGATCCTAATTCGGCATAACAGAAAGCACCAAACAATGCAAGAATTCCTCCAATGATCCATAACAGGAAAATACTGTAGGTATTGGTAATATCTGATAACTGAAAGCCGAGGGTTGTAAATATCCCGGTTCCTATCATATTGGAAACTACGATGGCAGCAGCTGTCTTCCAGCCAATCTGATGTGAAGAAGTACTCATTTATTGATTAAAAATTAAAATTAAGCCTTCCAAAGAAGTAGCTTCCCAATGTTCCCATCTGAACTGGCGCATATTTGAATACTCCATAATACGAATTTTTGTAAGTCTGAAGATCCGGAAAAACATCGAATATGTTATTGGCTCCTACCGTAAGATTGATATTTTTAGTAAGATTATATCCTACACTCACGTCGGTAACCACCTTTGGAGAAAACTCCTGAACGACCCCGAAAGGAAAACCATCTCTTATGACTTTACCAAAATAGGTATTTCTCACGAGAAAATTGAACTTTCCAATACCATAATTCAAGCCTAGGGAAGCTTTTGTTTTTGGAGAAAGTGTTTCAATAATATTGATTTGATCCGGACCGAAATATTCGTCTCTTGGAGTATCTATCTTTTCAGGGAAATGAAAGTCTGTGATTTTTGTTTCTGTATAGTTTCCGGCAAGGTTTATATTTAAATTTCCACCTCCCAGCTTCCAGTCGTAAGTAGCAACCAATTCTATTCCTTTGGTTTCTGTATCAATAGCATTGGCAAAAAACCTACCGCTTTCTACTCCATAATTTGCCAGTCTTTCATCGGTAATATTACTGGTGATGACAATTCTGTCTTTTACTCTGATCCAATATCCGTCTATAGTAATAAAGAGGTTGTTTAAAGGTTTAAAAGTAAATCCTGCGCTGGCATTCACTGAGGTTTCCTGCTTTAGTTTATCAAAATTAAGGTCGCGTGCTGCCTGACTGTCATTTCTAAATATTCCTTTGGTAACGATCTTTAAACCACTTGTGGAAATATCTGCGTAAGAGTTATTAAAATACTGCTGTTGAAGCGATGGCGCTCTGAATCCTGTTCCGACAGCTGCTCTTACTGCATAATTTTTTACAAATTCATATCTTAAAGCTAGTTTTCCGTTCAAAGTATTTCCAAAGTCTGAATAGTTTTCAAATCTTCCAGCCAGATCAATGCTCAGCTTTTTATCCAGATCATAGGAAACGTCTGCATACACCGCTGTGGAATGTCTGTCTTTTTTCAAGGCATTTGCTGGTGAAAAACCGATAAAGGATTGTGAACCACCTGCTCCGATGACCTGTGAGCCATCCACGGCAACATTTCCGTTGATATCATATTGAGTATATGAAGCTTCATCACCTGCTTTTATCTGATATTGTTCAAATCTGAATTCTCCTCCGAATGCAATATTGAAGTTCTTTATATTTTTAGCAACATCAAGATTGACTGTATTTTGTAGGAAACTGTGTGATCCGGCATAAAAACTCGTTGGTGATTTTATGCCTAGGGATGCGTTGTTGGTATTGCTTACATTATATTTGAATGTATTGCTTCCAAATGTATTGCTCAGGTCAATCAACCAGTTGTTTACGTTATATTTTGCTCCAACTGCATAAGAAACATCATAGATCTGAGATCCCAATACTGCCTGAAAACCGTACGGATAAATTTCTTTAACGATATTAAAGTCTTCACTTGGCAGCCTTCTGAAGCCATATCCTTTTCCTTCTTTGATACTGAACCCACCAAATGAATAGAATTTAAGATTATCATTCAAAGGGTATTCTGAATTGAAAAATAATTGTCCCTGTCTGATTTGGGCATCTCCGATCTGGAAATTAAAATCATCTCTTGTCAATCCTTCTTTTTTCAGCATAAGATCATCCTGTTCTCTCGCTTCATCCGGATTATCAGCAAATTCATAAGCGAAGTTTTTCCCAAAGATATCAAGATCATGATTTTGAGTTCTCGTTGTCTTACCTCTGTGGCTTAATTGTAATGAAAGGTTGATAAAACCATCATTTTTACCAAGAGAAGCACCATAATTTACACCAGCCTGATAGGTTTCTCCGTCATTTCTCCCGCTTAACCCATAAGTTAAACTTGCAGAAGCTCCCGGATTCTTTTTAAGTATAATATTGATAACTCCTGCAATGGCATCTGATCCATATTGTGCTGCAGCGCCATCTCTCAAAACTTCTATTTTTTCAATGGCAATGATCGGAATTGTGCTTAAATCTGTTCCTACAGAACCATTTCCCACTGTGTTCTGATAGTTTACCAGAGAAGTTGTGTGTCTTCTTTTTCCATTAAGTAAAACCAAAACCTGATCAGGTCCCATTCCTCTCAAACTTACAGGATCAATATGCTCTGTACCATCAGAAGCGGATTGTCTTACAGAATTAAATGACGGAACCACATAGTTTAGAAGGTCCTGAGCTGTCATTTGTGGTGAAGACCTTTGAATTTTATCGATATTGATAACATCTACCGGAACCGGTGTTTCTAGCTTTGTTCTTTTAACGCTACGGTTTCCTACGATGACAATGTCTTCGATCTGTTTTCCTTTTTCCTCCTGCTCCTGGGCTGCGACCAAAATTGTCCCAAGCAGTAATACAGCTGTGCTTAATTTTTTCATCTTTATTCTTGCCAATTAATATTCGTTCTCCGCAGATCGTTCTGCAGATACACACAAGACATCAAGAAATGGAATTCATATAAGAATATTGACTTCACTTATCTCCCCCATCGGGTTGGAATTAGCACCTTTACATTTCTGGAATCATGCAGGTTGCTAAGGTTTCTTTGGGCCAAATCCCTCCACCTTTCTTGATAAATCTAGTGCAAAGGTAGACTTATTTTTTAAATATGCAAAAAAGGCAAATCTGCTCATCTGCAAATTTGCCTTTGTATTTATTTTACAATCATTTTTTGAATTGCCATTCCTGTTTCTGATTTCAAATGGACAAGATAAGTTCCTGCCGGATAGTTGATTTTCAGCTCATGGATGCCGTTTTCTTTATTCAGCTTAAATGAATCCAGCTTTTTACCATTCATATCAAAGATGATAATTTCTCCGTTTTTAGCTTTGTTAAAATTTAATTTTGCTAAACCATTTTTTACAGGATTATCTGCAATCTGAAGTGACAATTTATTTACCGCATTCACATCCGAAACAGATAATACTCCTTCATAATTCCCTAAAATTCTGAATTCTCCCGGCTGTAAAGTAATGGGAGCTGTTGTATTGGTAATATTATTGATCATATTATCCATTAAATTCTGCCATTGCCCAGTATAAGGGAAATAAGGGGCAACATTTTGTACTGAAGTGGAATAATTGGCTAGCACAACAACATTCTTCATTCCGTTGATGGAAGCATCATACAGATAGATTCTTGTGATCAATCCATCAGGATCATTTGTTAGATTGTTGGATTCTATGCTATATGTCTTAGATTTAAATACCTGATGACTGTTTCTTATCTCTATAATTTTTGCCCAGGTATCATACACAGCTTTTCTGTTGGCATCATTGTCATATCCTAATGTAAAAGCAATAGGTTTTTCGTCTGTTCTGCACCCATTATCAATAGTTCCGTTAGCACATCTGTTGATACTGAATTCATAGCCCAGTTCTCCAAACTGCCAGATCATTTTAGGTCCGGGAATGGTAAAGAATGTTGCTCCAAAAGTTTTCATTCTTTCAAGAGCTATAGTAAGGTTTTTTACGTTGTAGCTTCCGTTAACTGCACCGTAAGCAAGATTTTTAAACATTAATCTTTCCTCATCATGGCTTTCTCCAAATCCTACTGCACGCATATTGGTAAAACCGTGAAGGTTATGATTCATACGGTCGTAGCTGCTGTTTTCCTTATAACCCATTGTATTTTGATTGTAAGGTTCAGTTTGTTTATTCCAAAGCATCACGCCTTTTCCTTCTGATGCTTTATAATTTGCCCATTGCTGTTCTTCAGTGTCAGTTCCAAGATGTTCAAATATCATGTAAGAATTCGGATCAATTGCCCATTGTTTGTCTGCATAATGTTTCATAATATCCACTCTGTCTTGCTGATAGGCATTGGTACAGTTTTCATCGTTTTCGGAACAGTTTTGAGTAAATCCTTTTGTTAAATCCCAACGGAAACCGTCGATACGATATTCGGTAAGCCATTGCTGAAGACATCTTTCAACGTAATATTGAGTTGAAAGGCTGGAATGGTTAAAGTCATTAAACACATTATAAGAATGTTTAGGAACTTGGTTGAAATAAGGATTATTGGCTGCAACATCTCCGTAGCCGTCTCCATCAGGATCAATATTCCAAAGTCTTACCAATGGTGAACGCCCAGTTGCATGATTAAATGCCACATCCAGAATGACCGCAATTCCGTTCTGATGACACAGATCTACAAATTCTTTGAACTTTTCCGGAGTACCATAAGCTTTATCTAAAGCATAGTGGAAGGAAGTATTGTAACCCCAGGAAAGATTTCCATCAAATTCCATGATGGGAAGAAGCTCAATGGCATTGATTTTTAAATTCTTTAAATAAGTGATCTTGTCAATTAAAGACTGCCAGTTTTTTTCCTGGGTAAAGTCTCTTAATAACAATTCATATATGATAAGATCTTCTTTTGCGGGTCTCTGAAAGTTATTTACCTGCCAGTTATAAGCTGTCTGTCCTGTCTTGAATGTAGAAACCTCAAAGTCCTGTCCTGCCGGAAAAGCTGGAAGATTAGGATAGGTAGAAGCAGAAATCCATTGGTCATCATAGGAAGATAAGATCTGCGGCGAGTAAGGGTCAGCTACTTTTTTTAAGTCATTGGTTTTGTATTGAAATGTATACAATTGCTGTGGAGTTAGCCCATTCAATTCTATCCAATAAAGATCAGGATTGGTTGTATCCCTTTTCATTAAATAAGTATCATTTACAGCCCAGTTATTGAAGCTTCCTATTACATGTACAAAGTTTTTATGAGGAGCATATAGCGCAAGTCCTACTTTAGTCTGATCGGCTGGATTATAATTTATCCCTTGTTTTATCCAGCCTGGAATTGACTCAGAAACCACATTTCGGGGAACCTGTAATATGAATGTTGCTTTCTTTGAGTTTGCTCCTTCCGTTGCTATAAGTTCCATATTCGTATCCTGCGTTACCGTATAATTATAAGAATATGATTGAGCCGGTGTTGGCGTAGAATTTACGAATGTTCCATTCGCTTTAAGCTGAAATGTAGCATTTACATTCGTTGTTGCTGTAATATTGATTGAATTACCCGTTGGTACAGAAGTAATACTATTGGCAACAGGATTCGTTAAAGTAAGGTTCAAAACTCCAACATTTACGTAAATATTCGGTGAAGTCTGGTGTGTACCTGTTTTATCTTTTAATAAAAATCCGAATCTTCCAATTCCTGTTCTTCCAAAAAAAGCAGTTGGTGTAAATGTCAATGAATAAGAATCAGTTCCTGCATTATAATTGAGTTTATTCAGCTCATTGGAATTGTCCCAATTTCCGTTGGTAAGACAATCCTGACTATTTTGATAGTTCGTATCATAAGACCAGGACCATATGTAAATTGAATTATTGGAAACTCCCCAGGCAGCCTCATCAATCTGATCTCCGGGAACCGTCAATGTAATGACATCCGTTTCATTGAATGGATTGGGTGAAATTGTATAATTAATCTGCCCGAAAACAAACAGTCCTACAAACAAAAAAACAATAGAATAAAACTTTTTCATGTCGTTATTTTTATCGAATATAATATTATTTTCCTTTGATAACGTTTATTTTTATTCATTGAATTAGCATTATTACATAAAAAAGACCCATGAAAAAAAAATCATGAGTCTTTCTAATAAAAGTAATTGTAATGAACTATTTGTACCTAACGAAAAAACGTCAGTTATATTGATGTTGCCCTTAAAAAAATTAATTTTTCATAATTTTCTTAAGAACAGTGTCTCCATTCTTTAATTTTATTTCTACCCAATATAAACCTTGAGAAAGCCCGTTCATATTGATTTGACGATCTGAAAACCCAACTTCCATTGTTTGTCCTACAGCATTTATAACCTTTATGCTCTGTACTGCAGAATCTGTTTTAAGCATCAGAATTCCTTTTGTAGGATTAGGATATACTTCAACACTTTTACGGTTAAAGTTAATGTCCGTTGTTCCCAATCCAGCTTCTGTTTTGACACATCTTACTGATGCTCCCTGACCTCTTGGACCTCCCGCTGCAGCATTAATAGATATAGTTCCTATATACAAATATTTCCCACCACTTATAGCCGTCCCTGAGCTCCAAAAATATCCTCTTTGCCCAACAAATGTAAGTGCTCCGCTTGAACTGCGATATCCGCCCATTGGTAATTTCAAACGACCTTCATAAGCCTTTGTAATTGTAGATATACTTTCTAACGGCACAATATTCTCCCAATCTGCTTGAGAAGGTAATGCCCAGTTTGGTCCAATAGCCTTACATGGATCAATAGATTCTGTTTCTGTGATATCTGTCAGATTTGTTCCTGTCCATTTATCTCCACTTCCGTTGGATGACCACCAACCGCCTGTAATATATTCACTAGATCCCTGAAGCCCATCCGGTTTATTCACAGAAGGTACCGATCCAGTAGCTGAGTTTCTTAATTGATGTCCATCATCCCATCTTCCCCATTGAAAAAGATCACCATAAGCATCTTCATCATTCGTAGATTCAGCAGTCCTTGAACTTCCAAGATTCTGTTGAAGCCATACTTTTCCATCTGCAGCTCTTACAGTAGTATAAGTAACCTGCTGTCCCCGATAGGTAAATGAAACACATCCCAAATCCCCTGCATTTGTTCCCGGATCCGTATTATTGCAGACTTGCTGAGCCTCCATCGTACCGCCTGCCATCAAAGTCAGTAAAACACCAACTCCAAGTTTTCGTACTGCAAAATATAAATCTTCAATCATAAATATTATTTTTAATTATTCTAAATTTAATTTAATTTTGCGCAAAAGTAGTGCTCAGAATTAACTATGGGTTATCATTTCCCAACTTTTAGTTATCCTATTGATATCTTACTTTTAATTGTACCCTACCGTAAATGTGCTGTATGAAGAACCATTCGAAAAGTGAAATTGTATTCAAATCTGAGGATATTGAGATTGTAATGCAGGAAGATAAAGGTTCTGATTTTTTTTCAAAATCTCATCTGGTTGAAAAAAAATCAAGCTTCAATATTCTATTCTTATTAAGTTCGGATATTCATCTTAAAGCGTATGACTGCAGCAATCAATACTCATTTCAGAAAAATCAATACATATTACATTATTCATCACAGGAAAATGAGTCAGAGGTATGGAGTGAAAGTGATGAAAATCTAAAATATTTACAGATTCAGCTCAAATACAGATATGTATTTAATCTTATAAATCCTAAAAACAATAAAGAAAGTGCTGAAATACTAAAAGATATGACACATAACAATTTCATCTTTCTAAGAAAAGCCACTCCGCCCACAATAACGGTTGAAATGCATATGATTATAAAGGAAATTGTAAGCTATTCAAAGAAGGGAGTTATTCAGAAATTGTTCATTGAAGCAAAGGTTATCAAGCTACTCATTCTTATTTTTGAACAGTTTAATGAAAAAAACAGCCTGGAAAGCACTTCAGATATACCGGAAATGATCAAAAAATTCATTGATGAAAACTACCATAGAAATATCAGAGCTGAAGAAATCGGGAAACTGGTAGGTATTAATCAAAATATTATCCGAAAAGAATTTAAAACAAAATATCAGACAACTATCACTCACTATATTTCAGAATTACGAATGCTTAAAGCAAAAAAACTGATTGCCAATAAGGAAATTATGATCAAGGAAATAGCTATTGAATGTGGCTATGAATATATTCAGAACTTTACTCGCGCCTTTAAAAAGAAATTTGGAGTATCACCGGAACATCTGAGAAATAATAAATAGAAAAACCGCCTAAAAAAATTAAGCGGTTTATATATGTTGTTTTGCTTTGATATTACTTTTTCAGAATTCAGGTGAAAAAGCAATGACAATCAATTAATGATGATGTCCGTGATCGTGAAGGAAAGGACCGTTTCCTTTAGGTTGGCTGTAGATCGTTTCTACACCTTCCTGCTCAGTAATAAGCTTTCTTCTGATATCTTCAGGATCGAAAGGCTTCACTTTTCCGAAGTACTCTTTCAAACCTTCAGTAAGCCACATTGGGATTACTAATCCGAAGAACATAAAAATACACCAGAATCCTACTAAGAACATAGTAATGAAAAATACAGTCCAAAGGAACTGGTAGAACGGCCAAAATGCTGATAAAATAGTTATCATTCTCTTAAAGATTTTAGGCAAAAATAAAGCTTTTTTCTTTTTTACACAAAAGATACAGGCTCTAATTTTTAATTTATTTTAATTCTATATAGGTTTTGAGACTCTGAGACAAGAGATATGAGTTTTAAACACTCATCTCATATCTCCCTTCTAAAGGTCTTTATTGTCCGATTAATGAGCAAGATTTGCAAAGAAATCGTTTCCTTTATCATCGGTAATGATGAAAGCCGGGAAGTCTTTTACTTCAATTTTTCTTACTGCTTCCATTCCTAATTCCGGGAAGTCTACAACATCTACCGATACAATATTATCTTTTGCAAGGATTGCTGCCGGTCCTCCGATAGATCCAAGATAGAAACCTCCATATTTATTACAAGCGTTGGTAACGTCTTTACTTCTGTTTCCTTTTGCCAGCATGATCATACTTCCACCATGGCTTTGGAACTCGTCTACATAAACATCCATTCTTCCTGCAGTTGTAGGTCCGAAACTTCCTGAAGCCATTCCTTCCGGTGTTTTTGCTGGTCCTGCGTAATAAATCGGATGATTTTTGAAATATTCCGGCATTGGTTTTCCACTGTCGATGATTTCTTTGATCTTAGCATGAGCAATATCTCTTGCTACGATTAAGGTACCGTTTAGTTTTAATCTTGTTTTGATTGGATATTTTGAAAGCTCAGCTAGAATTTCCGGCATTGGCTTATTCAGATCTACTTCGATGGCTTCTTCCAAATGTGGTGGTGTAGCTGGAAGGAATCTCTTTGGATCCTGTTCTAATTGCTCAAGGAAAATTCCATCTTTTGTAATCTTCCCTTTAATGTTTCTGTCTGCTGAACACGATACTCCCATTCCTACCGGACAAGAAGCAGCATGTCTTGGAAGTCTGATTACTCTTACATCATGGGTAAGGTATTTTCCTCCAAACTGCGCTCCGATAGCACTTTCCTGGCAGATTTTCTGAACTTTAGCCTCCCATTCAAGGTCTCTGAATGCTTGTCCTGCTTCATTTCCTTCTGTAGGAAGATTGTCATAATATTTTGCAGATGCTTTCTTTACCGCTGCAAGGTTTGCCTCAGCTGAAGTTCCTCCGATTACCAACGCTAAGTGATATGGCGGGCAAGCTGCTGTTCCAAGATCTGAAATTCTTTCTTTAACGAATTCTTCAAGAGATTTTTCGTTCAGTAAAGATTTTGTCTTTTGATATAAGAATGTTTTATTTGCAGAACCTCCTCCTTTTGTTAAGAATAAAAACTCGTAGTAATCCCCTTTCTTAGCATAGATATCAATCTGTGCAGGAAGGTTTGATCCTGAATTTTTCTCATCAAACATTGTCAAAGGAACTACCTGAGAATATCTAAGGTTTCTTTTTTGATAGGTGTTGTAGATACCACGGCTTAAGAATTCACCATCATCTACTCCGGTGTATACATTTTCACCTTTTTTACCCATTACGATTGCTGTACCTGTATCCTGGCAAGAAGGCAGTGCTCCTTCAACCGCTACGGTAGCATTTTGTAATAAGTTATAAGCAACGAATCTGTCATTGTCTGTAGCTTCAGGATCATCAATGATTCTTTTAAGGCTTTCTAAGTGTGAAGAACGCAGCATGAAAGATACGTCCGCCATAGCTTCTTCAGCCAATAGCTCCAATCCTTTCGGGTCAACTGTTAAAATTTCTCTGTCACCCAGTTTTTCAACCTTTACATAATCTGATGTAAGCTTTTTATACACCGTATCATCTTTCTGAATTGGATACGGATCCTGATATCTAAATTCCATTCAATTTTTTGTTTGTACAAAAATACGGCTTCCATTAAAAAAAGATGAGCAAAATCAGTCATTAAAATTGATATTTATAATGATTATAAATTGCAGGTTTCTGAGTTTATAACTAACTTTATACTAACCAAATAATGAAACCATAAAAGATAAAAAACTATGGTTTCAGGCTAAAAAGACTATAAAATTTCAATCACAATGAATTACAGAGTAGAAAAAGACACCATGGGAGAAGTGCAGGTACCTGCAGACAAACTTTGGGGTGCACAGACAGAACGTTCAAGAAATAATTTCAAAATCGGTCCGGAAGGATCAATGCCTCATGAAATCATTGAAGCATTTGCTTATTTAAAGAAGGCTGCGGCATATGCCAATTCTGATTTGGGTGTACTTTCACCTGAAAAAAGAGATATGATTGGAAAGGTTTGTGAAGAAATTCTTGAAGGAAAACTGAATGACCAATTTCCTTTGGTAATCTGGCAGACAGGCTCAGGAACACAGTCTAATATGAATGTGAATGAAGTTGTTTCCAACAGAGCTCATGTAAATAATGGAGGAACTTTAGGAGAAAAATCTGAAATTCACCCGAATGATGATGTCAACAAATCTCAATCATCCAATGACACTTATCCTACGGCAATGCACATTGCTGCCTATAAAAAAGTAGTAGAAGTTACGATTCCTGCTGTTGAAAAATTAAAAAATACACTTGCTGAAAAATCTAAAGCATTTAAAGATGTTGTAAAAATTGGGAGAACTCACCTGATGGATGCTACTCCTTTAACATTGGGACAGGAATTTTCCGGTTATGTTGCCCAATTGGAATTTGGTTTAAGAGCTTTAAAAAATACACTTCCCCACCTTTCAGAGCTTGCTCTTGGAGGAACCGCTGTAGGAACCGGACTGAATACGCCTAACGGATATGACGTAAAAGTAGCTGAATATATTGCCAAGTTTACCAATCACCCATTTATCACAGCAGAAAATAAGTTTGAGGCACTTGCTGCCCACGATGCTATTGTTGAAAGCCACGGCGCTTTAAAACAACTTGCAGTTTCATTATTCAAAATTGCTCAGGATATCAGATTGCTTGCTTCAGGACCACGTTCCGGAATCGGGGAAATTCATATTCCTGAAAACGAACCGGGATCTTCCATTATGCCTGGAAAAGTAAACCCTACCCAAAATGAAGCTCTGACAATGGTTTGTGCTCAGATTCTGGGAAATGATACAACTATTTCATTTGCAGGAACACAAGGTAATTACGAACTGAATGTTTTTAAACCTGTAATGGCTTATAATTTCCTTCAGTCTGCACAATTAATTGCTGATGCATGTATTTCATTCAATGATCATTGTGCGGTAGGTATTGAGCCTAATCATGAGAGAATTAAAGAGCTTGTAGACAAATCCTTAATGCTTGTTACCGCTCTGAATACTCATATCGGATACGAAAATGCAGCAAAAATTGCAAAAACAGCTCATAAAAACGGAACAACGTTAAAAGAGGAGGCTGTTAATCTGGGATTATTAACCGCAGAACAATTTGATGAGTGGGTAAAACCTGAAGATATGGTAGGTAGCCTTAAATAATTTTAGAAACATAGATTAAATAGTAAAAGCCCCGGAGTTTTCGGGGCTTTTACTATTTATATTTCTTAGATTTTCTTTTAATTTGAACTCGATTTTTAACCGATTAATTCCTTTGCCTGTGCAAGAGCTGCTTCAGTGATCTTACTTCCTGAAAGCAATTGAGCAATTTCATTAAGTTTATCTTCGTCACTTAAAGGTATAATGGTGGATTGAGTTCTACCGGAAATGTCTTGTTTTACAACTTTATAGTTATTGTTTCCTTTTGCTGCAACTTGTGCAAGATGAGAAATTACGATCAGTTGCATATCCTCAGACATTTCACGCATAAGATTTCCTATTTCTTCTGCTACTTTTCCGGAAACTCCTGTATCAATTTCATCCAGAATTAAAGTTGGCAGCTCATCACTTTCTGCAATAATCTTCTTTACTGCAAGCATTACCCTTGATCTTTCTCCACCGGAAATTGCCGTTTGAATTGGTTTTAAAGGGAAACCAGAATTCGCCTGAAACAAAAGCTGAATATTTTCTTTTCCAAACTGATTAAATTCAACAGCATCCTGCAAATCAATATCTACTTTTGCTTTTTCAAGACCTAGCTTTTTTAGAAGTCCTTCTGCTTTTTTAATGAAAACAGGGATATTTTTTTTCCTGTTTTTAGAAAGCTTTTCCGCAAGTACCTGAAGTGTTTTTTCTTTTTTAGAAATATTTTCCTCAGTTTCTTCTATTTGTGACTCTAACTCGGAAGCTCCTTTCTGATCTCCTGTCAATTCATTTCTGATCTCAATCAGCTCATGAATGTCTGCTACATTATGTTTAAGGAATAAAGCATTGATCTTATTATTCAATTCTGTAAGAAAAACAAGGTTGTCAGGATTGATCTCTACCTTTTCTGCTTCATCTTCAAGCTCGGAAATAATATCTTTTAGTTCTACAAAAGAGGCTTCAAGCCTTTGATCAAGTTCAGCAAAACCAGTTGAAACTTCAGAAATCCTGGAAAGTTTTGATTTTGCTTCGTTAAAAAAAGACAGAATTCCTATTTCTTCCTGATGAAACCTGGAAAGGATTTGCCCTATATTTTCAGAAATCATTCCTGCATTTTCCTGAATGGAAAGCTGGTTCTGAACATCTTCAAAATCTACATCATCCAACTTCAAATCTTCTAACTCATTCAATAAAAACTCTTTATAATCACTCTCTTTGGTAGATTCCGAAAGTTGAGTCCTTAGTTTTTTAAGAACCAGTTTAAGATTCTGAAAATCTGAAAATTCCTGTTGATATTCTTCAATGATCGTCTTATTTTCGGAAAGACCATCAATTATTTTAAATTGATATTCAGACGTAAACAGATTTGATGTTTCAAATTGGGAATGAATATCAATTAATTGCGAAGAAAGTTCTTTAAGAATATCCAATGTCACCGGAACGTCATTGATGAACGCTCTGGACTTTCCTGATGGAAGAATTTCTCTTCTGATAATAGTATGAAGCTCATAATCAAGATCGTTTTCAATGAAAAACTTTTTAAATTGATTATTAAGATTGAACTCTGTTTCAACAACGCTTTTCTCCTCTGCTTTTGCAATGGATTTCACATCTGCCCTTTCTCCTAAAATAAGTCGAAGTGCTCCCAGAATAATAGATTTCCCGGCTCCCGTTTCACCGGTAATGACCTGCAAACCATTTTTCAATGATACATCCAAAGTATCAATCAGGGCAAAGTTTTTAATGTAAATTCTTGAAAGCATGGATAATCCGCGTTTTTATCAGATATTAATATTAGGTGTAAAAATAAGTTTTTTTAATGAAAACAGAAATGACAGATCGTGATAAATATGAAACTTAAATTTTTGAAATTTCAGTCAGTAATTCATAAAAACTTTTGTGTTTATATTCAAAAGAGGCTGCAACTTCATGATCCCAAAGGACAATTGCATTATCATTATGAGTATCAAAACACAAGAGCCCCCAATCACTGTATGTAGCAAAGGGAACATATCCTTTATCAAAAAGAAATTCTCTTGGATAGGTTTCAAACATCATTTCACGAAGAGAAGCTCTCCAAAGATTGATGGGATGTGAGCAAAATGATACTTCTGAAATCTGAAGCTCGTAAAAATGTTTATGCTTAAGGAATATTTTAAAGTCTTCGGGAAAAACAAAACCTGTTTCTGCTTCAAATATCTCAAGTTCAGTATCTGTCACTGTACTTTTTACAGGAAGCCAGGTTTTCCACTCATCATCAGTTTGCACTGGAGCAAGCATTTCTGCTTCAATATCGCAGGGAAGTTTATTGACTTCGTTTTCAATCCAAAACGTAAGCGTTCTATCAACAATTCCTTCAATATCTGTCTGATGGCTCGTTATTTCCATTTATTCCATTTACTATCAATGTTTTTAGGAGAAAGAGTTATCATAACCTGCTTAAGATCATTAAGGATAATTCCTCCATTATTCCCGGAATTGAACACATTGAAAATCTCATCACTTTTGGTATCCATGAAAAGATTAAAGAAAAATCCTTGCTGAAAAGTATTCTCATACATTTTAAGCTGCATTAGGGTATCAAAGATCACTTTCTTTGCTGCCGTCTGGTCCTGATTAAAAAGGTTGTCCATTCCGGATCTATGATAGGTGTATACTGCAGAACGAAGCTGGCTCCAGCTAGGGTTAAGTATTTCGTTGATCAAGATTGTGCGGCTTCTTGGCTCATTGATAGTATTCCATCCTTCATAGTTTCTGTTTTGTGAATTTTGAGCAATCTGCTGAGCTTTTGAGAACCACTGGCTTCCGCTCATAGACTGGAAACTGTCTGCGTCATATCCTAAAATAAGGTAAACATAAAAGCTGATCACATCTGTAAGGTTTTTACCGGAGAATTGTCTCTCGTTAAAAATAAGATTTTCATTTTCAATATATTCAAATCCGAATCTCTGATCCTGAAGATTCAATAGTGGTGATTCGTAAGTGGTTGCATAAACAGGACGTACAGCCTGAATAACAATAGTTCCTTTGTACCTGTTATCTACCTTTTCTGAAATAACAATAGAAAAACCACATTTTATTTTTTCAAAATTCTGAAGTTTTTTCCCTGTCCAGCTGGTATTATTAATAAAATCTCTTAGACTTTTTTCCAAGGATTTAAAAGCCTGCTGATTACTTCCTCCGATCTGTTGGGAGTTTACCTGAACGGTTGCCAGTAACTCCTGGGAAAATCCAAAATTGTATATAAAAACCAGAAAAAATAAACTTATAATTTTTTTCATATGGAGATACTTATTGTTTTTTTAATATCATATGTAATCGTGTCATCCTCATTGATATTGTCTTTCTAAAAATTCTGACGACTTCATTGTCTATTAAAAATTGAGAACGGAAATTTATTAAAATTATTTTAAAAGTTGAGCTTCAACAAAGTTGAGGATATCCTTTGCCACATCATCTTTAGATTTCAGGTCAAATTCTCTTTTCTCTGCTTTAGTAAAAATCTTGATTTTATTAGTATCATTTTTAAAACCTGCACCTTCATCACGTAAAGAATTCAGAACGATCATATCAAGATTTTTCTTTTCCAGTTTTCCTTTGGCATTCTCTTCTTCATTCTGGGTTTCCAAAGCAAATCCTACCAGGAATTGGTGGGTTTTCTTTTCGCCCATTGTCTTAAGAATATCCGGGTTCTTAACTAATTCAATGGTAAGGTTTTCATCATTTTTTTTGATTTTTTCCTTAGCTACATCTTTTGGAGCATAGTCTGCAACGGCTGCACTGGCAATACCTATATCGATCTTATCATAAAATTCAAAAACTTTTGCCAGCATTTCTTTAGCAGAAGTTACTTTATGAAGTTCTACATTTTTATCGGTAAGAGTCTGAGAGCTGGGTCCAGAGATCAGGATCACTTTTGCTCCTCTTTTTGAAGCTTCCTCTGCAAGAGAGAATCCCATTTTCCCGGAGGAATGATTTCCTATGAATCTTACAGGATCAATTGCTTCATAAGTAGGCCCCGCTGTAATCAACACCGTTTTTCCTTCAAGAGTTTTTGCAGAAGCATTGTCTGTAAAATAATTTTCTACTGTATTAAAAATAGTTTCTGGTTCTGCCATTCTTCCCTGCCCTACAAGCCCGCTCGCCAATTCCCCGTTTTCTGCGGGAATAATAATATGACCAAAACTTTCAGCAAGCTCCAGATTTCTCTTAGTAGATGGATGTACATACATATCCAAATCCATTGCAGGAGCAATAAACACAGGACATTTGGCTGACATGTAGGTGGCAATAACTAAATTATCACACATCCCATGAATCATTTTAGACAAGGTATTGGCTGTACAAGGAGCTACGATTATGACATCAGCCCATAAGCCTAATTCTACATGACTGTTCCAGGTCCCATTATCTCTGTAAAATTCTGAGTAAACAGGTTTCTTTGATAAAGTTGACAAACTTAGTTTCGTTACAAAATGTTCTGCGTCGGGAGTCATAATAACCTGTACTTCGGCTCCTTTTTTTACAAAATCTCTTATCAGAAAATGAATTTTGTATGCCGCAATTCCTCCAGAGACGGCGATAAGTATCTTTTTACCGGAAACACTCATTTAGCTTTAATTTTTTGGAAATACTAAATTACTTATTTTTTCCCACAATCAGGGTTTAAAACAAGAAAGGTCATAAAAGAACTTAATTCCTTTATGACCTTGATTTATTAAAAACACAGATGATTATTTTCTCTCTTCTGTCTTTCTGAAATATACATCATCGTTTAACCATTCTTCAATAGCAATTGAAGTCGGCTTTGGAAGTTTTTCATAATGTTTAGAGATCTCAATCTGTTCTCTGTTTTCGAAAACTTCTTCCAATGTAGAATTGTGAACGGCAAATTCATCCAATTTGTTGTGAAGTTCCGTACGGATCTCCGCATTGATCTGCTCTGCTCTCTTTCCCATGATAACAATAGCTTCATAGATTGAACCTACTTTATCTTCAATCTTATCTTTATCGTAAGTAATAGTATTTACTTCTGCTTTTGTATCTTTTACACTCATTTTGAGAAAATTATTTTTATTTTAAGATGGCAAATTTACGAATTATCTTTGAATTTTGAAAGTCGCTGCAGGTGGAGGGGTCTGAAGTGCTGCACTGTCCCTCTGCATCTGCTTTGCTTGCTTTTCATTACTGATCTGATCTTTAGCTTGCTGTTCTTTTTTACCTTGCTCTGCTAGTTTGTCAGCTACTTTCTTTTGTCTTGCCGTAAGAGCTGCAATTCTTGCTTCTGTATCTTTTTTCACGACAACAAAGTTTTGCTTTTCTTTTTCAAGCTTTACTCTCAATTCTGAAGCTGTTTTAGAATATTCCGTATTAGGAAGTTCTTTTTCTACCATCTTCACATAAGTCAATGCACTTTCAATACGCTCATCTTTCAGGTCATAGATTGACTTTAAAGCCAATTCATAACGAGATTTCATGATATAGTCATAAATTTTTGGACGAAGCTTCGTACTTGGGAAATCTTCCAAAACATTTTCCAATGCCACATTTGCAGCCTTGTATTGTCCCATCTTGAAGTACTGTCTTCCATTTTCATAAGCTTTGAACTCTAATTTGTAAGACAATTCATCAATCAACTGGGAGATGTTCTTAGATCTTTCAGAATTCGGATAGTTATTCAGGAAGTCCTGAAGTTCGTTGATCGCTAATTCTGTACTGGATTGATCCAGGTTATAATCCATAGACCCTTCATAGTAGCAAAGTGCAGACATATAAGCTGCTTCTTCTGCTCTTGGATCTTTTGGAAAGTTGATAGCAAAGTTTTTAAACTGATGACCCGCCAGCTTATAACTTTTATCATAATAGTTTGCATAAGCTGTATTGAATCCTACATTAGGAAAATCATCCGTTCCTGCCACAAGATTGGCAAGTCTGTCGTAAAGAGCCAATGCATTTTTCCACTTTTTCTTAGCGAAGTTTTCATTAGCAGCTTTTAAGATAAAATCTTTATCAGCACTCTTCATTGCTTTTTCCTGCTGGCTTACACATGAGGCAATCACTGCTACAGCAAAAAGACCTAAAATATATTTTTTCATATAAAAAATTCAACAGTTTTCGGATTATACAGCCGATTTACTAATTTGCAAAAATATAACTTTTTTGTCAATAGATTTTTTTTTATGAATATTTAACGTAATTTTAGTCTGCAGCGTATCCTAAAATGGCAAAAACACTTAGTAAAAGATTCATTCTTACCTTTTTTTCAGCTTCTTTAGCATAGGCTTCTTCATTCTTACTAGGAACGTAAAGCTCATAAAAATTTTTATTTCGGATGACAAACAAGGTGGAACCAATAATCATGGTAAGGATATCTTCAGGCTTTGGTGTGAAGGTGAAAACTCCGGAAGCGACTCCTTTTTTTATGACTTCATCCAATTTTTTAACGAATAGCTGATAGAAATCCAACAATTCATCTTTTAAATTTTCTGTATGGCGAAGTTCCTGCGTCACAAAACCATGAAAATAGTTGTATTTGAAAAGTTGTGAAACGATATATTTTATCATTTCACGCATTTGCATTTCAGGTTTACCGTCTTTAATGGTATCTGCAAATTCTGAGAAATTTTCTCTTGTTTTGAGCACTCTGTACTGATAGAGATAAGACATCATTTTCTCCTTAGAACCGAAGTAATAGGAGATCATTGCAACATTAATGTTTGCTTTGGAACAAATATCTCTTACAGAAGTTCCCTCGTATCCCTTTTTTGCAATAAGCTCTTCTGCAATATCAAGTATGTGAATCTGTTTTTCTGTAAATTTTTTCTTCATGAAGTGTACTTTGAGTAAAGTTAAGAAATTTTTAACACAATTGTAAACGTTCGTTTAATAATTTTATATTAATTCGAAATAATAGTATTTTTGAGCATGGAATTTTTTGATTTTCACCATCATAAAAAATACATCAGAGACGGAATTTACAATTTGGATATTGAGCAAATTCCGCCAGACTTCCCTTATTCAATAGGGATTCATCCTCAGGACATTGATATCATTAATATAGAAAAACAGCTAAGTTGGATGAGAAATATGATGTTTGAGAACTGTTTTGCTATTGGTGAATGTGGTCTGGATTCTCTTGTTCTTATAGAGCAGAAAATTCAGGAGGAAGTTTTTCTTAAGCAGATCAATATAGCGAATGAGGTAAATAAGCCCATCATCATACATTGTGTGAGAAAATTTTATGAGGTGATTTCATTTAGAAAAAAGTCTCATCAGCCTATGATCATTCATGGTTTTAATAAAAAGCAGCAGATCGCAACAGATCTTCTTGCTAATAATTTTTACCTGAGTTTTGGAAAAGCTGTTTTGTATAATCTATCTTTGCAGAATATTTTAAAAAACACTCCATTAAACAAAATCTTTTTAGATACTGACAATGAAGATTTTAAGATCGAAGAATTGTATGGTAAGGTTTCGGAAATAAAAGAGATTTCTTTGGATCAACTCAACGAACAAATTTTAGAAAATTTACACACGATAAGAAATGGATAAATACTGGCTGGAAAGAACGGAACTCCTCATTAAGGAAGATGGTTTGGAAAAATTGAACAAAGCAACTGTTCTTGTAGTAGGATTGGGTGGTGTAGGTTCCTTTGCTGCTGAATTTTTAGCTAGAGCCGGTGTAGGAAGCATGACCATCGTAGACGGTGATACTGTAGATATTACCAACGTAAACAGACAGCTTCCCGCTTTACGATCTACTGTTGGGAAACATAAAGTAGAAGTTGTTGCTGAAAGACTTCTAGACATCAATCCTGATCTTAAATTAACAAAAATCAATGAGTTTCTGAATCCTGAAAGAATGGATGAAGTGCTGGATTCTGCACCATTTGATTATGTATTGGATTGCATAGACAGTGTAACTCCAAAATTAAGCTTAATTATTTCTGCTAAAAGAAAAAAAATAAAGGTGATAAGCTCAATGGGAGCAGGTGGAAAGACTGACCCAAGTAAGGTATTGGTGAGAGACATCAGCAAAACCGAGCACTGCCACCTTGCAAGACAGATAAGAAAAAGGCTGAGAAAAGTAAAAATAGACAAAGGTGTTCGCTGTGTTTTTTCCAATGACATTCAGGATGAGGAAAGCTTAAAGATGACAGATGGAACCAATTATAAAAGATCTTTTTACGGAACGATAAGCTATATGCCTGCAATTTTTGGGCTTTATGCAGCTGCAGAAGTAATCAATTACTTAGTGAAACAAGATTAATGCAGAATTTCAAATACCCCAGAGCGGAAAAGCTCAAAAAGAATGCGGAGATTAGTTTGCTTTTTGAAAAAGGTAAATGGAGAACGTCCGGAAATCTGCGAATCATTATTTTGAAAGATAAGCCTACGCTACCAATAGAAAGTGGTAAATTGGGTGTTTCTGTTTCTAAAAGATACTTTAAAAGGGCAGTTCATCGAAATCGAATAAAAAGATTGCTAAGAGAATGTTATCGTTTAAATAAAGACCTATATAAAAGTGCTTTTGGGGATAAAACTATTGCAATGCTTTTTTGGATGTCTTCAGAAATGCCTCAGAAATTTCAGGATGTGGAAGCTCAGTTTATTAAGCTTTGTGAGGCACAGAAGAAATAGTTCCAGTCTGGCAATATAACAATCTGGCTGTTTACCAATAAGGATTAAACCTGTGCTAAGAATATATTCAATCTTGAGTTATTTTGGGGCACACTCCATCTTATATCCAAACTTCACACCTTTAAATCTCAGATACTTTTTGTAATTTTAGGGAAAACAATAAATCTGAAAATTAATATGTTAGATCAAGTTCCCTACCTTTCCTATGTACTGAGTGCTTTTATCGGCATTGGGTTGGCTGCAGCTACAGGCTTTAGGGTATTTCTCCCTATGTTCATCGTAAGCCTTTCCTCTTATTTTCATTGGATTCCTATGAATGAGCAATTTGAGTGGCTTGCAGGGTTGCCTACGCTCATCACAACAGGAATAGCAACTGTTGCTGAGATTCTTGCCTATTATATCCCTTTCATTGATCATTTACTGGATACGGTTTCTATTCCTATGGCAACTGTCGCCGGTTCTGTGCTATTTGCGAGTCAGTTTGCTGATATGGGAACGTTTCCACAGTGGGCATTGGCATTAATTGCAGGTGGCGGAACAGCAGCTACGATCAGTTCCGGTTTTGCAGGAATACGGGCTGCTTCTACGGCAACTACCGGAGGATTGGGGAATTCTGTGGTAGGAACTACTGAAACTGCAGGAGCTGGCATTATGTCTATTCTGGCGATGGCAGCACCAATTATTGCTGCAATTGTAGCAATAGTTCTTTTAATCTTTGTTATTGTTTATGGCAGGAAAGCCTGGAGAAAATTACGGGGTAAAAATACCTCTCAGAATCTATAAAATGAAAAGGTACAGTATCTACACTGTACCTTTCTTATTTTAATTTTTACTTCTGAAATCTTTAATTTCTTTGATCTTAGAAGTAAAGTAATCTTTCTTTTCAGGGTGTTTTTTGATCAGTATTTCAAATGCTTTTATCGCTTTTGAATATAATTTCTGTTCAAAATAAAGATTAGCAAGTGTCTCAGTCATCAAGTGTGAAATGTCATCATTCTTTTCTTTGACAACATAGGTGCTTTCTTCTTTTAACTGACTGATTCTAGGATTGTTTTCTATAAAAGTTTCAATCGCTTTTTCTTTGATTTCTTCTTTTTCTTTTTCAACCTCTTCTACTCTGTCTATTTTCAGCCAGCTCTGCCAGGTATTGATAAACCCTGGAACATTACTATCTACAGAGGATTGAGTAGTTTTTTCAATAACATCCTTCATTCCTTCTTCTTTTGCTGATACGTCTTTATTCTTAGCCTGTTCTTCAACACTTAAGTTGGAAATATCTGAACTAAAGAATGAAACATTCATTACAGGTGCTTCTTCATCTTTTTTGGCTGCAATAACTTCTTTCTCATCGGAAATATCATTGTTTTCAGCTTGTTCTTCAACCAATTTCTGAGCTTCTGGCTCGGATGGTAAAGCATCATCGTTGGATTCTTCAATGATAGTTTCAGACTCAGGCTCTTTAACTGGAATTTCTACTTCGTTAACAGGTTTTTCTGCTTCAATAGAAGTGTTTCTCACAGGGGCTGCATCTGATTTACTGATTAAAGAATCTGGTATGTTTGATTCAAGGCTCATCGGTTTCCATGATACCTGAACTTCAGATGGGTTTTGTTCTACAACTACTTCTTCAGAAAGCTCTTCTATGGTTTCTAAAGGCTCAGTAACTTCTTCTTTTACAGCTTCAGCTTTTACATCCTCTGATGGCTCTGGAGCTTCTTCTCCTGTTGACCAAAAGTGGAAACTTTGAGTTTCTGCAAAGCTGATTTCATGATCTTCTACAACTGCTTCCGGCTCTTCTTTTTTCTCTTCTAAGATAGCCTCAGCCTTTGTTTCCTTCATTTTCTTTTCAACCTCCTCAATCAGACGTCTCATTTCCTCCTCATGTTTATTTACATTAGGTAGGGAAACTTCAGCTGATTCAGTTACTTCTTCGCTGTTTGTCTGGATTTTAACATCCGGAAGGAAAGCGTCTGTTCCGTGGAAGCTTAGTTCTGCATCGGGGACTTCTGTCTTTTCTTCTTGCTCAAAATTAGAACCAAAGGTTTCTTCAGCTACAGCAACGGATTCAGCATCTATTGGTTTTTCAATATTTTCATCTATTGCTTCTGCTTCTGAAATAGGAGCGTTTTCATTTTCTAAAACAACTTCAGAGTCTACTGCTTCTTCCGTTATATTTTCTTCAGATGATAAAGGCTGTATTTCTTCAAAGCTCAGATGGTCATCCTCTTCCACTTTTTCCGAAACATTTTCAGAAGCTATCTGCTCTTCGTCAATAATTGTTTCCGGAGTAAAGTTTTCACCAATATTTTCCTCAATTTCCGATTGACTTTCTTCTTGATCCTGAATCGGTTCCACTACTAGTGCTTCAGCTTTTTGAGTTACCAAAGTTCCTGACTCCAGCGTAGATTCTAGATCGATTGTTTCTGTATTTTCTTCATCAAGGAAGTTTTCTTCTCCTTCAAACAGAATTCGGTTTCTTTCGCCGTTTATATAAACAGGTTTTATTTCCTGCGTTGTTTGTAAAATACAAGAAGTTTCTTCTTCAATTGTTTCAGAAGCAGTTTCTTCTCTTTTTATCGGGAAGCCTTTGTCTTTATAGTTATATCGGACAGGTTTTTCTGTTGTTTTGGAAGTTGATTTATCTTCAATAACTTCCTCCTGTTTTACTTCCTGTTGAATTTTCCCGTTGATCAGCTGATAAAGAATCTTTTTATCAGTGGTATATGCTGCTGTCGTAGAAAGTTCCTTCTGATAATTTTCTTTTTCATACAGGTGTACTCCATACAAGTGAAGTGCCCTGATATTTTGAATATAGGGAAATGCGTGAATCTCATCCTTTAAAAGACCTAGATCTTCTAACTGAATATTTTTCGGATTTTTTATTAATTCTAAAACTCTCGGATTCATCTTACCAATTCGCTACAATGTCGTTAAAAATCTTGTTAATAATTCTCTCTGTTACAACTTTCACCTGCTGACTTTCGATATCACTCTGTGATAGATTACTGTTAAAAACAGCTTCATCAGTATAGGTTCTGTCAAAACTTGCTTCTACATTTACTTTATTCTCATAATGCACTTTCACAGTGATCATAAGCTTGTTTTGTGCCTGCTGAATCACTCCACCGGAAGGGTTTTTCTCTGTAGTGGAACTGATTGTTGTAGGAGTAATTGTATAGTCTGTAATTTCTCCTTCTACCAGAATATCCGGATTTTCTTTTGTTCCCTTCAAAGTTGTTCTCTGAAGAAACCTGTTCTGAATATCTGTAGAGAACTGTTGTGATAATGCCGGGTTCACAAGAGGGGCATTATTCGGAAATTCATTGATCTGAATGGTTTTCTCGTCTTTAAGGGCTCCACCCTGGCTAAAGCTGTAGCACGAGTTTAAAACACCCATCAGAACGAAGAGTATAGCAACCCTTGCAGGCTGTTTCAGATTAATATTTTTAATTTTAAAATTCATTTTTAGATCCAATTTCAGTGATTTCATCATGCTCAATTTGTTGAATAGCATCTTCATAAGCAAAATAATTTGCAGTGTATAAGAAAGGTAAGGTAAGAAAAACACCAATACCACAGGCAAGAAAACCTACCTGAGATAAGATACTTACTATTAATGAGAAAAGAAAAATAGACAATAGATTACCTTTAGTCATTACTTTTGAAATATTCCAAGCTTCTTTTATATCTGTAATTCCTTTAAGACTGATCAATGGAGCAATATAAAATGCTTTCAAAGCAAAATAATAAATAGCTGCAATCATGATAAACAAATAAGGAATCATAAACAATACCAACAATGGATTTCCCTGATCATTACCTGAAATAGCTCCTGTAACTACCATTACGATAATCAAAGGAATATAAAGCAGTAAGAAACCTCCAAGAATAATTAACTGCAGAATAAAATAAGGCATAAAATCTTTAAAATCAAAAATGTCTCCGGGACTAGCCTGCTGATTTTTGTTAAGCTTTCCAAGGTATTTATACATATTCCCCATTGCTACTGCTGCACAAAAAGGAATGATAGACATAAGACAGCATAATAAAAAAGCTACAAAGATGTTTACGAAGTCTTTCTTTAGAAGTTCGATACCTTTATTGATATATTCTCCGATTTTAAAATTGATTGGTTTAGGTGCTAAAAATGTTTTCATTATTTATGTTTGGTTAATCTTCCAGATTATATTGTTTTATTTTTCTGTATAAAGTTCTTTGTGAAATTCCAAGTTCATCTGCAGCTCTGTTCCTGCGTCCTTTATGCTTCTCCAACGCTTTAATAATCAAGTCCTTTTCATTATTCTGAAGTGATAAAGACTCTGGTCTGTTTTCTTCCACTTCAATATCCTCAATATCTTCATAGCTATCTTCCGGGCTTGAAATAATTGTTGGAGTCTGAACGGTTGGAGTATCATTATTATTCTCAAAATACAATAAAGATCCTGAGTTTACTTGTTGTTGACTTTCAGGAGTATAAATTCTATTGATCAGACTTTTCTCATGATTGCTTAAGTCTGCAGTTCCTCTGTTCTTTATTAATTCCGAAGTTAAGGATTTTAAATCATTAATATCATTACGCATATCGAAGAGAATTTTATACATAATTTCTCTTTCGCTTCCGAAGTCGTTCTGCTTAGGTGTACTCTGGTTATTTACGACCATTGGCAGATGTGTTTCCATCGGAATATATTCTGCAAGCTTTTCTGCTGTAATGTTTCTGTTTCTTTCCACAACGGTCATTTGCTCAACTAAGTTTCTTAATTGGCGGACATTCCCAGGGAAAGAGTAGCTTTCTATATAATGAACTGCGCTAGGCTCTAATTCAAGCTCAGGCATTCTGTATTTCTCTGCAAAATCTATTGCGAACTTTCTGAACAATAAATGAATATCTCCTTTTCTTTCTCTCAAAGGAGGCATATCGATCTGAACAGTATTCAAACGGTAATATAAATCCTCACGGAATCTCCCATCATGAATAGCCTTCATCATATTGACATTGGTAGCGGCTACAATTCTTACGTTGGTCTTTTGAACCTGTGAAGAACCTACTTTCATAAATTCACCGCTTTCCAGGACTCTTAAAAGACGAACCTGCGTCTGTAACGGAAGTTCTCCCACCTCATCAAGAAAGATTGTACCTCCATCTGCTACTTCAAAGTACCCTTTTCTGGTAGCTGTAGCTCCTGTAAAGGCTCCTTTTTCGTGACCGAATAATTCTGAATCTATGGTTCCCTCAGGAATAGCCCCACAGTTTACAACAATATAAGGCTGGTGTTTTCTTCTGGATTCTGAATGGATGATCTTCGGAATAAATTCTTTTCCCACCCCACTTTCTCCGATAACAAGAACGGAAATGTCTGTAGGAGCTACCTGAATAGATTTTTCCAGTGCCCTATTGAGTGCCGGAAAGTTCCCGATAATTCCGAAGCGGTTTTTTATGTTTTGTAACTCGTTGCTCATAAGTAAATGTTTGATTATTGATTTAATGTTAATGTTCTACAGCTCTTCAATCTGCTGTCTGTAGACTTTGTTAAAATGATGAGTGTAGACATCTTTCATGGTCTTCCCGTCATCATACGTTTGTAAGGCTAACATTTTTAAATCTAAATAATCCTTGTTTCTGATCTTAGAAACTTTACTTTTAAAGTATATGTTCTCAGCAAAGTCGTATTCTTTGCTTTGTTTTTCAAAATTTTCCAGGGCTTTGTCATATTTTCCCTGTTCGAAATAGGTTACGCCAAGCTGGTAATGATCAAACATTCCCTTCACATAACCTTTTGTGGCAAGCAGTCTTTCAATAATTCCTGCTGCTTTTTCTTTTTGCCCTAAAGCACTATAGGACATAGCTTTTACTACATCCAGATGGTAATCACCGTTTAACGACCTTCCAAGATCTTCGGGATAATATTTTCGAAATTTTTCTAAGTCTTGAATGGCACCTTTATAATCTCCTAAAAACTGAAATTTACACCAGCCTCTGTAGCCAAGGTGCATTTTAGGATTTAAAGTAACGGCTTTATCAATGAGGATTTTCCAGGTTGCAAAATCTCCGTTCTTGAGATAAGGTACCGCTTTTTCCATATAAGCATTGGAAAAATCGGGGCAAAGTTCAATAGCCCTATCAAAACCTTCCTGAGACTCTCTGAAGCCTTGTAAATCTGAAGCTTGATTGTAAAGTTCACAGGCTTTTTTGCAGTCCTCACCCTCTATTGCATTACAGTTTACCTGTGCAATAGTATTGGTGTACACTATAAGTAACAAAAAGCTAAGGTAATACCTCTGAAACTTTTCCATCTTCAATTTTATAGGTTAAATACTGATAGTAATCTACTTTTAAACCTTCTATCTCTTTTGGCATCCAGCCATTCAATGATTTTGTGAATTTCAACAGCTTATTTTCCAATTCTTCATCCAAAGCAAGATCTTTCAAATCCGAATTCATATGCTTGAGTCTGAACAATCCTGTTTTCCCTTCACAATTTACTAAAAATCTAACGGTAATATAACCATTGATTTTCTTTTCTGAATATATATTTTCTTTTTTAAGTTTTTCAACAATGGCAATTTTCTCTCCTTTATACTGGAACATCTTCGGTCCGTGATAATATTGAAAGCTGAAAGGTATGTTCTTTCCTTTTCCACACTTCTCAAAACCAGCTTCATCCAGTTTTTCATCAAATGTTATATCACCTACGGTATCCGGATATCTACTCATGTTCTTTTCTGCCTGGCATGAAAACAGGGTGAAAAAGAGCAATAATAAAAGATAAACCGCCTTTGTCACTTAATTTATTCTGCAATTCTTCCTAAAAGTGTGCCTTGGGTATTATCATAAACAAAAACGTTCACAATGTCACCAATCTGCTGTCCTTCCAATTTATCGAAAACACATACGGCATTCTGAGAGTTTCTTCCTTTCCATTGATTTTCATTTTTCTTGGAAGTTCCTTCGATCAGAATTTGATGCATTCTTCCTACATAAGATTTCATTCTCATTCTGGAAAGTTCTCCCTGAAGCGCAATAACCTCAGCAAGACGTCTCTGCTTCACATCCGCAGGAATGTTGTCTTCCATTTTCTTATGTGCAGGGGTTCCTGGTCTTTCTGAATAAGCAAACATATAACCGTAATCATATTGTACTTCTTTCATCAGACTTAATGTATCCTGGTGATCTTGTTCTGATTCATTACAGAATCCTACGATCATATCCTGGGAGAAAGCTACTTCCGGAACAATTTCCTTCGCTTTTCTGATCAATTCAAGGTATTCTTCACGGGTATGTTGTCTGTTCATAGCTTCAAGCATATTATTGCTTCCGCTTTGTACAGGAAGGTGTACGTATTTACAGATATTTTCGTGTTTTGCCATCATTTTGAATACATCAATACTCATATCCTGAGGATTTGATGTAGAGAATCTGATTCTCATTTCAGGAACAGCTTTAGCCACCTGATCAAGTAATTGAGCAAAGTTCACGGCTGTAGCTTTCTGCATTTCTGAAGCTTTGGCAAAATCTTTTTTAGGACCTCCTCCATACCATAAGTAAGAGTCTACGTTCTGACCTAAAAGGGTAATCTCTTTATAGCCACTATCTGCAAGGCTTTTACATTCTTCAATGATGGAATGTGGATCACGGCTTCTTTCTCTTCCTCTTGTAAATGGTACTACACAGAAAGTACACATATTATCACACCCTCTTGTAATGGTAACAAAAGCTGTAACTCCGTTTCCGCCTAAACGAACCGGATTGATATCTGCATAGGTTTCTTCTTTTGAAAGGATTACATTGATAGCATCTCTACCATCATCCGTTTCTTTCAGAAGGTTGGGTAAATCTCTATAAGCATCCGGACCAACAACCAGATCCACTAATTGTTCTTCTTCTAAAAATTTAGTTTTTAGTCTTTCTGCCATACATCCAAGAACACCAACCGTCATATTCGGTTTTTCTTTTTTAAGATTCTTGAACTGGGAAAGACGCATTCTTACAGTTTGCTCTGCTTTTTCACGGATAGAACAAGTGTTTAACAGGATCAGATCTGCTTCTTCAACTTTCATTGTTGTATTGTACCCTTGTTCATTAAGGATGGATGCAACAATTTCAGAATCCGAAAAGTTCATCTGACAACCATAGCTTTCTAAAAACAGTTTTTTAGAATTTTCCGGTCTTTCGGCAATAGCAAAAGCTTCACCCTGTTTTGTTTCGTCTATATATTTTTCCTGCACGATAATCAATTTTGGTTCGAGATTAAAACACAGAGAATTGCTCCGTGAATTTTAAATTACGAACAGATGAGTCTGCAAAGATACAAAATATTGTGACAGAATGTCAGGAGATTATTTTGGAGGGTGAAAAGTTAGCGGAAGCGTGTAAAAAGACTCTACAGGTTCTCCGTTTTTACGTGCTGGAGTCCATTTTTTCTTTCTGATACGTTTAATTCCGTCCAGAATTCTTTGATCAAATTCAGTGTTTCCTGATGATTCTTCTAATTTGATATTCTCCATCTTCCCTTCTTTACTTACAATGAATGTCACCACCAGCCTAAAAGGTTCCTTCCAAATAAAATCACTAAGGTCAATTTGTTTTGCCACTTCTGCTCTGAAGCTGTTCATTCCTCCGGGCATAGCTTTGTCAGATGAATTCTTTACTGCTTCCTGTGCAGATAAATTCAATGAAAATAAAGCAAATAAGAAAATGGTTAGTAGTTTTTTATTCATCATTTCGAGGTTACATATCTACTGATAATGAAGAGAAGTTCATTTTTACTTTCATTTGAGATTTTACTGGCTGCCCATCACAAGTTGCAGGAGTCCAATTTTTCTTCATCCTTCTTACCACATATTGCATATCATCAAAGAAAGCTTCACTGTGTAAAACTTTAGGAGCTCCTATGGCATCAATTACTCTACCCGTAGTATCAATGATCAACGTAAATGTAAAGTCTCCGCTTAAAGTATAGAAATCTGCATTCAGATAAGTATACATGTACTTACTCAATATATCTTTGTATGCAGAAGCTCCCCCTTCAAAAGATGCAGGTTTAAAGTCATGACACTTTACGGCTACCTGTAGAAAAGGTTCTTTAACGTCAATTTTAAAAAGGTTTTTATTGTTCTCTACGATAAAGGAATCATCCCTGTCCTCAAGCTCCTGGGCAAATGTAAAGTTTGCAACGCATAAAGCAAAAAATAAAAGTATCGTTCTCATAGCTTGATTTGTTATAGAATTATTAAGCAAAGGTAAATATTTACATCCCTTATAAAAAAGAAAAACTTCACACAAAGTATGAAGTTCTTAGGATATGGTGATGATTAAACTTTTAAATAATGTTTATGATACATTGTCTCAGATCATAATAAGCCTTTAATGTGTTTATAGTTACTTTTAACTGTTTCCAAAACCTCATCCATTTTTCCGCCCAACATCAACTGAGCCATAGATTTCGTCATTCCTACGATCTGATCAAATTCAATTTTTGGAGGAAGCGCTAATGCATTAGGATTGGTAAAAATATTTAAAAGGTAAGGACCGTCATGATCCAGGCATTCTTTAATGGCATTCTCAACCTCTTCAGGTTTGTGCACATTTTTCCCAGGGTATCCCATAGCCTGTGCTACCAGTGCAAAGTCCGGATTGATCATATCTGTTTCATTATCCGGCATTCCGCCTACTTCCATTTCAAGCTTTACCATACCAAGGGTTCTGTTATTGAAAACAATTAGCTTTACCGGAAGTTTATATTGGAAAATGGTCGCCATATCGCCCAGCAACATTGATAAACCTCCATCACCACACATCGCAATTACCTGCTTTCCGGGATAAGCAAGTGATGCTCCGATAGCCATAGGCATTGCATTTGCCATTGATCCATGATTAAATGAACCTAGCATTTTTCTTTCCCCGGTCCCTGTAATAAATCTTGCACCCCAAACACAACACATCCCCGTATCTACTGTAAATATCGCATCTTTTTTTGCTAATCTATCTAAAGTATGGGTTACATATTCCGGCTGAATAGCGTCTTCTTTACCAAAGTCTTTGACGTATTCCATCTGATTTTCTTTTACCTTATCATAAAAAGCAAGTTGCTCATTGAGAAAATCTACATCATTTTTTTCTTTCAGCAAAGGAATCAAAGCCATAATGGTTTGCTTTATATCTCCCGCCAGCCCAAATTCAAGCTTCGCTCTTCGTCCTAATCGTTCTGGACTTTCGTCTATCTGAACAATTTTATTTTTTACCGGCATAAATTTCTGATACGGGAAGTCAGTCCCCAGAAGAATTACCAGATCAGCTTCGTACATCGCATGATAGGCGGAAGGAAATCCCAATAATCCTGTAAGCCCAATTTCATTAGGATTGTTTGGCTGAATTGCCATTTTCCCTCTGAAAGAATACCCTACTGGTGCTTTCAAGAGTCTGGAAAGCTCTACAACTTCTTTATTCGCTTCACCTGCTCCAATACCGCAATAAAGAGTTACTTTTTTACTTTCGTTAATAAGTGCTGCTAATTGTTTCAATTCATCATCAGAAGGTCTGATAATAGGATTGGTTTTAAAAATCTGCGCAGAGGTTGTTGCTTTTTCTGCTTCCATCTCGGAAACATCTCCCGGAAGCCCAATCACTGCTACACCTTTCTTAGAAATAGCATGCTGAATAGCAGTCTGCATAACCCTTTGTACCTGCTCTGGTCTTGTAATCATCTGATTGTAATGACTACAATCATCAAAAAGCTTTATCGTGTTGGTTTCCTGGAAATAATCCATTCCCATTTCATCACTGGGAATTGTAGATGCTATAACCAACATGGGAACATGAGATCTGTGTGCATCGTATACTCCATTGATAAGGTGAACATGACCTGGACCGGAACTTCCTGCGCATACCGCAAAGCCATCAAGTTCAGCTTCAGCGGCAGCGGCATAGGCTCCTACTTCTTCATGTCTCACATGAATCCATTTGATACTGCTTTTTTTAACTGCGGCATTGAGATGATTGAGACTGTCGCCTGTTACTGCATAAATTCTTTTCACATTGGCATTTTCGAGCATTTCTACAATTTGCTCTGCTATATTTTTAGCCATAATTAAATAAATTTGATGGTTATTTTTTATTTATCACAATTGAGATAAATTTCCTAACTCTATCAAATTTAACTAATTAATTGGAAATTCCGACAGGATTTATTATTAAAAAAATTGTAACTTTTATTGGATTTGAACAACTAGGTTTTATTTTAACTTAAAGCTTTCAGAGTAAAAAAAATAATACACGCTTTGCGTTTTTTCCTTTATAAATTTGCTATGTAGAGAAAGCATTATAGACTTAAAAAAAATAAAATTTGGCTTATTAATGACATACAAGTATTTTATATAAAAAAAAACGACCGCCCGAAAAGGACAGCCGCTCATTTATTATTTTATATTGCTTACATCACCACTTCAATCTGGTTTCTCAGTAAGTCTTCAAATTCATCTCTTTTTCGGATCAAATGAGCCTTACCATCAAGGAATAAAACTTCTGCAGGCTTTAATCGTGAATTGAAGTTTGAACTCATCTCAAAACCATAAGCTCCCGCATTGTGGAACGCAAGGATATCGCCTTCTCTCACTTCATTTAGCTTTCTGTCCCATGCAAATGTATCAGTTTCACAGATGTTTCCTACAACTGTGTAAATTCTTTCTGCTCCTTTTGGGTTGGAAAGGTTTTCAATCATATGGTAAGAATCATAGAACATCGGACGGATCAAGTGATTGAAGCCTGAATTTACTCCCACGAAAACAGTTGCCGTCGTTTGTTTGATTACATTCGCTTTTACTAAAAGATAACCACTTTTTCCAACTAAGAATTTCCCTGGTTCAAACCATAATTCAAATTTTCTACCTGTTGTTTTTGTGTATTCTCCTAAAACTTTTTCAACTTTTTTACCTAAAGTTTTAACGTCTGTTTCTTCTTCACTGTCTTGGTAAGGGATTTTAAAACCACTTCCCATATCCAGATATTTCAGGTTTGGAAAATGTTCAGCTAGTTCAAGCATGATATCCAAAGCCTGTAGAAAGACTTCCGGGTCTTTAATTTCACTTCCCGTATGCATGTGAAGCCCTTCCACATTCACATTTGTGCTTTTCATCACTCTTTCAATATGACGAAGCTGGTGAATGGAGATTCCGAATTTACTGTCGATGTGACCTGTTGAAATTTTATAGTTTCCACCTGCAAAGATATGCGGGTTGATTCTTACAAAAATCGGATAAGAATTTCCGTATTTATTCCCGAACTGCTCAAGGATAGAAATGTTATCAATGTTTATATGAACTCCAAAAGCCATTGCTTCCTCTATTTCAGCCAGATCAACACAGTTTGGAGTAAAGAGAATTTTTTCTTTCGGGAATCCTACCTTTAATCCAAGTTTAACCTCGTTTATAGACACACAATCCAAAGAAGCACCCAAGTTCTTGACATACTTAAGAATATTAATGTTCGTCAACGCCTTTGCAGCATAGAAGAACTTTGTATGTTTTAAAAAAGAAGATGTAAGTTTTTCATATTGAACTTTGATGGATTCTGCATCGTAAACATACACCGGTGTACCAAACTCATTGGCGATCTTTAATAATTCTTTTGAATTCATAATTTCATTTTAACATAAAAAAAGGCAGATTCTTCCAAGAAAGAGTCTGCCACATTAATTATTTTTTATGCAAGACAACTCTTTTAAATATTCCAAACCTTAGAGAACCTTACAGCTCCCTTTTTTCCAGTTTTAATTTGTTTAAAATTTTGCATTGCTTCTATTTATTTTTTACAAAAATACTATTTATTTTCCACTTTAAGATAATTGTTTTGGACAAGCACCTTATCTGTAACCTATAGATTTTCTATTATTTCGGTAATGGTAATGTCTCAAAATCTCCGCGGAGAAGTGCTAATTGTAATTCATTATTCAGATCCGATGAAGAAATGGGAAGGTCTATTTTTAGCTTAGCAAGTTTACTTAATGTTTGTATCTGCGTAAACAGTTCATAGAATCCAAAGGATATTACTTTTCCGTTTTCAATGATCAGGAATAGTTTTTCACCGAGCTTTCTTCCTGTTCCCAACCAAAGCTCATTTCTTTTTCTGAACTCAATTTTTTGTTTTAATACGGCTGCATCATTGTATTCTTCCTGAGTTCCAATAAACTGAACCGCCTTTGTTCCCTGAGTAAAAGATCGGAATTTAAGAATTGGTTTCTCTGTTTTATTGAGTGTATTCTTTTCAACAATATATTTATTGTTTCTGGAATATAATCCGAAAGGTAAAACTTCTTTTTTCTTAATATTTTTAGAATTAAGAATCAGTTTAGCAATAATATCTGTTCCGGTAAGTTCAAAATTGATCTGTTCTGAATCTTTCTGAACCTGTTCCCATTTTTTTGATTTGGAGTTGAAAACCTTTTTTGAAAATTTATTGATGTCCTGAACATAATCGGTAAAAATAATTCTTCCGGCTTCATCCTGGAAATACACGAATCCTTTATCGTTAGGAAGGTCCTGAGTCAGTTCTTTAATCTTATTGATGTAGGTTTTCGCATTGGTTTCATCGTGTTGCTTCTGGATGATCTCATTTTCAGTATCTTTTGATATTAAAAGTTTGAACAGCTCCAAAGTTGCTCTTGCGTCTCCATCTGCTCTGTGATGATTAGTTAATGGAATCCCTAATGATTTCACCAATTTACCTAATGAATAACTTACCTCATCAGGGATAAGTTTTTTAGCTAAAGGAATTGTATCTAAAGTATTGATTTTAAAATCATAACCAAGCCTTTTGAACGATTGACGGAGCATTCTGTAATCAAAATCGATATTATGCCCTACCAGTGTTGTATTTGCAGTAATTTCAATAACTCTTTTGGCTATTTCATGAAATTTCGGGGCAGTTTTCACCATTTTCGGGGTAATACTGGTCAATTTCTGAACGAAAGGAGTAATGTCTCCTTCCGGATTGACAAGAGATATAAATTGGTCCGTAATTTTCTGACCATCATATCTGTAGATGGCAATGTCTATAATGCACTCATTTCTATAACCTGCACCATTACTTTCTATGTCTATAATTGAATACATTGATTTTCCCGTTAACTACTGTTTTTATTAATTAAAATCTTAATTCTTTACTCTGATATTACTTCCCTATCAGTAAAGATAACCTGCTAAAGTAACAAAAAATATATCAAATATAGCAGGTAATCATAGATTATACTTCAATACTATCTTCTTCTGCCTCCCAGACCAAACATTCCAAGGATTGCCTTTGCTCCTTCTCTCATCAATGTATTGGTAAAAGTCCTTCCTGCCTTACTTTGTAATACCTGCTCAAACATCCCCGGTTCTTCTTTTACCGGTCTTGACCTTTGAGTAGACGTGGGATTCTGTGCCGCCTGCTCCATTCTGGCAGTTAATATTTCATAAGCAGACTCTCTGTCTATAGCCTTCTCATATTTAGCAACCATTGCTGATCTTGAAGTTAAATCTGTAACTTCTGTTTCACTCAGAACATCCATTCTGGATTCCGGAGAAATAAGATAAGTATGAACTAATGGTGTAGGAATACCTTTTTCATCTAAAGCTGTTACAAATGCTTCCCCAATTCCTAAATTCTGAATAAGGCTTGGAGCATTGTAGAACTCCGTTGTTGGATAGTTTTCAACGGCTTTTGTAATTTCTTTTTTATCTTTTGCTGTAAAGCCTCTCAACGCATGCTGAATTTTCAGACCTAACTGAGATAAAACACTTTCAGGGACATCTCCTGGGATCTGTGTGATAAAGTAAATTCCCACTCCTTTGGAACGGATCAGTTTTACCATTGTTTCAATCTGAGAAAGAAGAGCTTTTGAAGCTTCGTCAAAAAGCAAATGAGCTTCATCTATAAATAATACCAGTTTTGGTTTTCCGCTGTCTCCTTCTTCCGGAAATGTCATGTAGATTTCCGCAAAAAGCGAAAGCATAAAGGTAGAGAACAATTGAGGTTTATTCTGAATATCTGATACTCTCATGATATTAACAACACCCTTGCCATCTCTTTTCTCCAGTAAATCCTGAACATCAAAGCTCAATTCACCGAAGAAGTCTGCCGCTCCCTGCTGTTCTAATGCAACAATTGATCTTAAGATCGCTCCCAATGAAGCCGGAGCTATTGATCCGTAGTTGGCTGCAAGCTCTGCTTTTCCCTGAGCGTTATCTGTTACATATTGCAATACTTTTTTCAAATCATTAAGATCAATCAAAGGAAGTCCTTTATCATCACAATATTTGAATACAATAGACATGATACTTTGCTGGGTATCGTTAAGCTGAAGGATCTTGCTTAATAAAACAGGACCAAATTCAGTCACCGTAGCTCTTAATTTCACTCCTTTTCCACCGGAAATACTCATGAGTTCTACCGGAAAGCCTTGTGGAGTGTATGGAAGCTGTGTTTTTGCATATCTTTCTTCAATGATGGAATTCATTTGCCCTGCTTCAGCAATTCCGGAGAAATCTCCTTTAATATCGAGAACTAATGATGGAATTCCCTGATGAGAAAGCTGTTCTGCGAAAACCTGTAATGTTTTTGTCTTTCCTGTTCCGGTAGCTCCGGCAATAAGCCCGTGACGATTGATTGTTTTCAAAGGAATAGTAACGTTCACTTCTGTAACGACTTCACCATCCAGCATTCCTTTTCCTAATATAATATGATCTCCCTTAGGAGTGTATTTTGCATTTAATTCTTCAATAAATTGTGCTTTATCTGCCATCTGATCACTTTTTTTAAACTTATAAATATACAAGGTTTTTGTAAAATATTTAATCACTGAACCAATATTATACCTTTAAGTTCTGTTTTTATGTTTAATAAATTAATGTTTATTTTAGCTATTAAAAATAATGCCATATGCGATTATCCATGATGCTATTTAAAAAAAATTTAATCATAGCTTTCTCTCTTTTATTTACTGTTATTTTTTCCCAAGAACGCAAAAGACCTGTAACTCTATCCATTAAAGGAGATTTTACTCAACCTGCCACTTCAGTAATATTCCCTGAATTCTGGGCTGGTTTTCAAAGAGAAAGCATACAATCTTATGATCCTCAGAATAAACATATTGTTGTAAGCTATGTACAGCAAATAACTAAAAAGAACAAAACGACTCTTACATTATATTTATATCCTAAAAAAATTGTTGACAATCAATTACTGAGAGACAATTTTGAAGCTTATCATTATGTTCTTTATCAAAACTCCAATAAGAAAACCAATCTGAAACCTTCTTTCGGGAGTCTTTCCAATGATAATGCAAAGGTAAATTATGCCTACTCAATATTTGATCATGCACTAGGTGAACGAGATTTTTTCAAAGGAGTAAAGTTTACGGATAAAAGCTCACTTCTTGCCATTTATGAATGTGGAACATGGGATTTTAAAACAAGAGTATCAAGTGATAATATGACGAAAGCTCAGATTGCAGAATTGAAAGAAAAAGTTGAAAACTACTTTGGTATATTAGACATTGCTGCTAAAAACCCCCTTCCAATAGAGAACGTTCCGGATCTAAGATTATCTCCTATTGTAAAAAGAGATTCCATGATGACCAAAGCAACTATTGCTGCTGCTGAAGCTAAAATAGAATGGATGAAAAACAACCTTGAAAAGAAAGAAGTCATGACGGGATTCAATGATATGAAAATTGATTCTGAAGTATATTCTATTGAGAAAATGATAGAATTCTATAAGGCTCATGAAAATGACTGGACAATGCAGGAAAGTACTAAAAACTACTTTAGTGAAATGATCAGAATCGCAGACAACGGAAGAATCAAAGATTACATCTATGATAAATACAAAGGCTTAATTGATTATCAAGAAGGCGAAGGTAAAGAAGAAGATTACAACCAGTTCAAAATAGACAAAGTAATTTCTACCACTACTAATGAAATTCTTTATTCATTATTTTACAAAACACAGTAAATAAACTACTTATAAAGCCTATTTCATTTACCAAACATGATATAAAACAGCATTTGTATTTTGACCTTATGTAAGGCATTCTTTTTGCTGAAAACAAAACATATTAAACATTTGTTTAATGTAAGTATTGAAAGAAACTATCAATGGAATTTAACATTTCATTTAGAATTTATCTAATACTTTGTATCTTTAACTATTAAAAAAATACCCAATGAAAATTGAACAAATATATACGGGATGTCTGGCTCAGGGTGCCTATTATATTGTATCAGAAAATGAAGCTGTCATTATAGATCCTCTTAGAGAAGTGAAACCTTATCTGGATCGTCTGGAAAAAGACAATGTCACTTTAAAATATATTTTTGAAACCCACTTCCATGCGGATTTTGTATCAGGACATTTGGATCTGAGCAAAAAAACAGGAGCTCCTATTGTATACGGACCTACTGCAGCACCGGAATTTGATGCTATCATTGCGGAAGACAATCAGGTTTTTGAAATTGGAAAAATAAAAATAAAAGTACTTCATACTCCAGGGCATACCATGGAAAGCAGCACTTACCTTTTAATAGGTGAAAACGGTACTGAAACGGCAATTTTCACAGGAGACACTTTATTTTTAGGAGATGTCGGAAGACCGGATCTTGCTCAAAAGGCTACAAATCTTACTCAGGAAGACCTTGCCGGCATTCTGTATGACAGTCTTCAGACTAAGATCATGCCTTTAGATGACAGCATTACTGTTTATCCTGCTCACGGTGCAGGTTCTGCATGTGGAAAAAATATGCAAAAGGAAACGGTAGACATTTTAGGAAACCAGAAAAGAACAAATTACGCGCTTAATCAGCCGGATAAGGAGACTTTTGTAAAGGAAGTACTTGACGGGCTGACTGCTCCACCAAAATATTTCGGAATGAATGTAGCCTTAAACAAAGGTGGTTATGAAAGTCTGGATGTAGTAATGAACAAAGGATTACAACCAGTATCTCCGGAAGATTTCGAAGCTTTGGCAGAAGAATCAGGAGCTTTAATTCTTGACACGAGAGGGGCTGCGGATTTCCATAAAGGTTTTGTTCCCAACTCCATTAATATTGGATTAAAAGGAGATTTTGCCCCTTGGGTAGGAACATTAATTGTAGATGTAAAGCATCCTTTATTATTAATTACAGATGAAGGAACCGAAGAAGAAGTCATTATCAGATTAAGCAGAGTAGGTTTTGATAATGTTGTAGGATATCTGAAAGGAGGTTTTGAAGCATGGAAAAATGCAGGAAAAGAAACAGATGAAGTGAAAAGAATTTCTCCCGCTGAGTTTGCAGAACAGTTTACAACCGATGCAAAAGTAATTGATGTTAGAAAACTGACAGAATATTCTGCAGAGCATATTGACAACGCTTATAACAGACCTTTGGATTCAATAAGTGACTGGGCTCGCAATCTTGATGACTCTGAACATTTCTTCCTTCACTGTGCAGGTGGATACAGAAGTATGATCGCAGCAAGCATCCTTAATTCACACGGAATCAGAAACTTTACTGAAATAGAAGGAGGTTTTAACGGAATCAAAAAGACAGAGAAACTCCCAACCACTGACTTTGTTTGTCAATCCAAAACGTCTTAAGATCATGAAAATCAATTTCTTTGGATTTGCCCTAGCATCATTATTGGCATTAAGTGCCTGTAAAACAAATCATACACAGACAGTAGCAAAAGCTAACATCAAGGAAGTCGTAACCAGTTCCGATGTAACTTTAGTTGACGTTAGAATTCCTGAACAATATGCTGCAGGAACAGCAAAAAATGCTATTAATATCCCTTTAGCAGAAATTCAAAATAATATTGAAACGCTGAAAGGTAAAAAGGTAGTGGTTTTCTGCAATAAAGGCGTACAGGCAGATCAGGCAATGGACATCCTAAAGAAAAACGGAGTGGAAGCCTATGATGGAACAAGTTGGAAAAACGTAAAAGGCATTCAGGACGAAGCCAATAAAAAGTAAATTAATAACCCAATTATATGTCACAAAAATTTCAGGAAATCATCAATTCCGAAAGACCGGTACTCATTGACTTTTTTGCCACTTGGTGCCAGCCCTGCAAGGTTCAATCTTCGGTTTTAAATACTGTAAAAGAAAATATTGGCGAAGGAGCCAGAATTATAAAGGTAGATGTAGACCAGTATCCAGCTCTTGCTGCACAATACGGAGTAAGAGGTGTTCCTACATTAGCAGTTTTCAAAAATGGAGAACTTCTATGGAAGGAAAGTGGAGTGCATGATGTCAACACATTAACCAATCTGCTGCAACAATATATATAAGATTAAAATAAGGCTGAATATCAATGATACTCAGCCTTATTTTTATCAATCAATTGAAAAATGATCCCTGTCGTTTAAAAACTGGAAGTGTGTTCTAAAATCTTTCAGTTCATTCATATCCAGCTGAGCGGATACAATATTTCCTTTTTTATCTGAAATCTCTCTACCGTCAGCAAAGAAACAGTGAGAACTTTCCTGATACAATAAATTGTTTCCATCCGTTCCTATTCTGTTTAAACCAAAAACGAAAGACAGATTTTCAATAGCTCTTGCTTTTAAAAGATGTTCCCAGGCTCCCACTCTCTTTTCGGGCCAGTTTGCAACGTATAAAACAGCATCATAATCATCATTATTCCTTGCAAAAACAGGAAAACGAAGATCATAACAAACCTGAAGAAGAAACCTTACCTCCTGATATTCAACAACTACACGTTCCTTTCCCGGAGTATACACTTTATCTTCCCCTGAAAAGGAAAACAAATGTCTTTTATCATAAAAAGTAACCTCACCTGTTGGTTTTACAAAATACATCCTATTATAAAAATTACCATTTTCTTCTACGGGAGCACTTCCACAGAATGCTGCATTTTTCTCTTTCGATATTTTCTTTAAAAATTCCAGAGATTCTTCATTTCTGTCCGAAACCTCTGCTGCTTCCATACAAAAACCAGTAGAAAACATCTCAGGAAGAAGAAACAGATCTGCATTAAGATCCTGAAGCTCATTCTCTATTATTTTAAAATTCTCAGCTTTATTTTTCCAGACAATATCTAGATTAAGTCCTACAATCTTCATCTTTTTTACTTTTTTATTATTCCAAATCTGTTGTATAAAAATACGGCTTTTATGTTTACTGGAGAAAGAGAGCTTATAATTCTTAATATTTATTAAAGTCTGCTATTTTTGTAGTATTCAATACGTTTCGGTTCTATTTTTGATACAGGTATTTTTTATTAATATCATTAAAAATTAAAAAAATTTATGAAGAAATTGGTTTTTATGGTGATGATATTCTTTTTCGGTGTTACAGCTCATGCTCAGGCATGGACAGGAAAAGGAGATCAGAAAGTTCAATTGGGATTAAGCGCTTGGGGATATGGAACAGGTATTACAGGTACTTACGATTATGGGCTTAACAAGCTTATATCTGTAGGAGCTGGACTTAACGGTTATTTCAGCAATTACAAAAATAATGACAAAGACAATCGTGTATTTGTTTTCGGAAGATTGAACTTTCACTTACAGGAAGCATTGAGCCTACCTGCAAAACTGGACATTTATCCTGGTGTAGACGTTGGAGTTCTTGGAAAAGATTTTGGAATAGGTGCTCATATCGGCGCAAGATACTTCTTTACAGAAAGAATTGGGGTATTTGCAGAGGTAGGTAATAACGGAAGTCTTGGAGTTTCATTCAATTTATAATCAAATAGTCCTTAAATATGACAAAGCTTCTCGTTTCGAGGGGCTTTTTTATTTGGCATAGTTTTGATAATTGTTACCTTTGCAAATTAAAATCTAAAATTTATTAATGGAAATAGCAATCAAACTCTTTCAGTTCATTCTGAGTATCTCTATACTTGTAGTTCTTCATGAGCTTGGGCACTTCTTACCAGCCATATGGTTTAAAACAAGAGCTGAAAAATTCTTCCTTTTCTTTGATCCTTATTTTTCAATTTTCTCTATGAAGAAAGTTAACGGAAAATGGAGATATAAATTTTTCTCTCAAAACCAGCCTGATACCGAAGTAAAAGAGGTAAACGGAAAAAAGGAAGAAGTTCCTATCGATATATCTAAACTTTCTGACGACGATTGGAGAAAATATCCTGAACAAACCAAATACGGAATCGGATGGCTTCCTTTCGGAGGCTACGTAAAGATTGCCGGAATGGTAGACGAGAGCATGGATACAGCTCAAATGAAAAAACCAGCTGAGCCATGGGAATTCAGATCAAAACCAGCTTGGCAGAGACTAATCATCATGTTGGGAGGTGTTACCGTAAACTTTTTCCTTGCATGGATCATATTCTCTGCATTAGTAGGAAAGAATGGTGAAAACATTTTTGAAGCTGATAAGATCACAACACCTCTTCATTATACTGAAGCGGCTAAGAAAATGGGCTTCCAGGATGGAGATAAAATATTGAAAGTTGACGGAAAAGTTCAGAAAGACTTCAAGAAACTTGCGTTAGATGTTCTATTAAGTGATGAGATCACAGTTTCAAGAAATGGAAAAGAGGTTACTTTCCCTACCAATGATGACGGAAAAGTAATAGCATTCAACGATCCTGAGCCAAGAGCATTCTTAACACCTAGAATGACTCCTATCATTGATACTATCGTTACAAAATCTACTATTGATGCAGGTTTAAAGGTGGGTGATAAAATCCTTGCCATTAACGGGACTCCTATTACTTATTATGACGAGCTTAAGCCTCTTGTTGTTCCTAACGCAGGAAAGACTGTTGATTTCAAAGTAGCAAGAAACAACGAAATAACTGATTTACAAATCCCAGTTTCGAAGGAAGGAACCATTGGTGTTTTATCTTATAAAGAAATTGAAAAATATAATGTTCATAGTGATTATACATTCTTCGGAGCAATCTCAAGAGGTTTTACACTTACGATTGAGAGTTTAACATACCAGATCAAGCAGTTTAAATTAATCTTCAACAAAAAAGTTCAGGGTTATAAAAAAGTAGGCGGTCCTATCGCTATCGTGAAAAACATGCCGGTAGACAGAGACGCTACAGGTAATGTTTCGATCAATTGGTCTGCCTTCTGGGGCTTTACTGCAATGTTCTCCGTATGGTTGGCATTCCTTAACCTTATTCCTATTCCAGGGCTTGATGGTGGGCACGTTTTATTTACATTGTATGAAATTGTTGTAGGTAAACCGGTTCCTCAAAAAGTACTGGAAAACGCACAGATGGTAGGAGTTATCTTCCTGTTAGGCTTGATGTTACTAATTTTCGGAAGTGATATTTTTAAAATGATCACCGGAGGTTTATAATTTTTTTGAAAAAATTTCTTAAAAATATTTGCAGGGTATAAATATTCGTCCTATATTTGCACCACTTAAAACAAAGGACATTCCTCCTTAGCTCAGTTGGTTAGAGCATCTGACTGTTAATCAGAGGGTCGCTGGTTCGAGCCCAGCAGGAGGAGCAAAAAAGACTTACAGAAATGTAAGTCTTTTTTTATTTCTTTAACCTAGCCTATTCTTTTATCACATGGAAGACTAAGATATTTTTAACTTTTACGAAGTTATCGCATCATTTAATAAAGAAATTTCGAAAACTCTTTATTAACTTGCATACATATCAAATTATTCCATGAAAAGAATTTTTATTTCATTATTAGCAGCCTTTGCTAGTATTCAAGTCTCTGCACAGGAGAAATCATATTTTTTATCAACCCCTTCTTTAAGTCCCAATGGAAAAACAGCTTATTTCACTTATGACGGAGATATCTGGAAAGTAGATTCCAATGGAGGAAATGCTTCCAGAATAACAGCTTTAGATGGAGAGGAAACCAACCCACGCCTTTCTCCTGATGGCAAATGGCTTGCATTCAGTTCTAATCAGTACGGTAACTATGACGTTTATGTAATGCCTTCTGAAGGAGGAACAATAAAACAATTAACCTTCCATACCGGAAAAGATGATATGGAAAACTGGGGATGGGATAACAAAACCATATACTTTACATCAAACAGAAATAACAATTTCGGGAGTTTTAAAACCACAATTGAAGGAAAAACTCCACAGAAATTATTCAACAATTACTTTAACAACACCAACGGACTTGCTGAAACACCAGCCGGAGAATATCTTTTTACAAGCTCTTCAGAAAGCGCTAATCAGGTACACCGTAAACGTTATAAAGGCGCTAACAATCCTGATATTTTAGGCTATAATCCCAAAACCAATGCCTACACGCAACATACTAACTATGAAGGAAAGGATTTTAATCCAAGTGTAGATAAAAATGGTATCATTTATTTTATTTCTGATGAGAATAATAACGAATACAATCTTTATAAAATAGAAAACGGTAAAAAGACCGCATTAACACAGTTTGATACTTCTATCAAAAAGCCTTTCGTAGCCGCAAACGGATCTAAGGTTATATTTGAAAAAGACTATCAGCTTTATATTTATGATACGGCTACCAAAAATACTACTCTTCTCAATGTAAATCTTAATACAAACAAAACATTAGAAAAAGACCAAAATTTCAGTGCAGAAAATAACATCTCTTATTATGATGTTTCTCCTGATGGCAAAAAAATGGCATTTGTAAGCCGTGGAATTTTGTTTGTTTCAGATGTTGAGGGCAAATTCACACAACAGGTTTCTGATGGGAAAGAGCGCGTCATGGAAGCAAAATGGCTGAAGGATAACCGCACATTACTTTTTAACCAAACTGATAAAGGCTATCAAAACTGGTTTACGATATCTGCAGATGGAAAAGGACAACTAAAACAGCTAACAAATGACCTTCGAAATAACCGCAGCATCACTCTTAATAACGATCTTTCAAAAGCTGTTTATTTGAGTGGAAGAGATGAAGTAAGATTACTGGATTTAAAGAACCTCAACTCTACCACCATTGTAAAAGACGAAATCTGGGCATTTCAAAACTCAAGACCATCTTTCTCTCCGAATAATGAATATGTATTATTCTCCGCAAAAAGGAATTTCGAGCTTGATATTTTTATTCATAATATTAAAAAAGGAGAGACTATAAACCTTACCAATACTGGTGTTTCCGAAGAAGATCCTACATGGTCTCCCAACGGAAAATATATTTATTTTGCTAGTGACAGGACAAACCCTTCCTATCCTTTAGGAATGCAGAAATCCAATATTTACAGAATGGCTTTAGATTGGTTTGACGAACCTTACAAATCTGAGAAATTCGACAAGCTTTTCGTAGAAGAGAAAAAGGAAACAAAATCCGACAAAGAAGAAAAAGACAAGAAGAATAAAAAGGGCAAAAAGGAGGATGACAAAGACAAAAAAGAAGAGAAAGAGCCTGTAATCAAAGAATTGAAAGTAAATCCTGAAAACAGCCTTGAAAGAATAGAATTAGTTACTGACCGATATGGATACCAGGATGATCCTATGGTTTTCAATGATGATAAAAAAGAAATCCTTCTGTTTAATTCTAATCAAGACAACGGAAAACAACAATTATTCAAAAAAGTATTCACTGATTTCGAGCCTGCAAAGTCTGAAAAAGTTTTTGATAAAGCAGCTTATTATATCACCAAAAATGATAAAAACTTATTTGCATTAATAGAAGGTAATATCTATAAGACGGCAATTTCAGCATTAAAGCCGGAAAAGATTAATATTCAGTATACCTTTAACAAGAATCTTGCTTCCGAATTTACACAGATGTATGACGAAACATGGACAGGCGTGGAGGAAAACTTCTACGATGAAAAATTCCATGGGATCGACTGGAAAGAAAAAAAAGAACAGTATGCTAAATATCTTCCGTATGTAAACAGCAGAAATGATCTGCGAATTTTACTGAATGATCTTTTGGGAGAGCTTAATTCTTCACACATTGGATTTTCTTCAAACGGAAAAGAGGAAAGTACTTATTTGAATTATTTCACGAATGAAACCGGGATTATCTTTAAAAAAGACGCTCCTTATATCGTTGAAAGTATTGTTCGAAAATCACCTGCATTCCGCTCTGGTGTAGATATTAAACCAGGAGATGAATTGACTTCAGTTAACGGGAAAGCTATTGATCCTAAAGAAAACAATGAAATTTATTTCACCACTCCTAAAAAACAGGATGAACTCACATTGGTCTTTAACCGTAGTGGAAAAAATATCACTACCAAAGTACACCCGATCTCCACTACTGAGCTAAAAGGGTTGCTTTATGATGATTGGATCTTTAATAACCGCCAACGTGTTAATAAGCTTAGTAATAACAGAATTGCTTATTCTTACATGAAAAACATGTCTACGGATGAGCTTGACCGCTTCCTTTTGGATATGGTAGAGCAGGAAAATAAAAAAGATGCTGTTATCCTCGACCTTCGTTTTAATACGGGAGGAAATGTTCATGATAAAGTTCTTAATTTCCTCGCACAAAAACCTTATCTGCAATGGAAGTATCGTGAGGGAAAAATGACAGCTCAGCCTAATTTTGCACCTTCCGGGAAGCCTATTGTTCTACTTATCAACGAAGGTTCATTAAGTGATGCGGAAATGACAGCAGCCGGATTTAAAGCGCTGAAATTAGGGAAAATCATTGGACAGGAAACCTATCGCTGGATTATTTTCACATCAGGGAAAAGTCTTGTAGATGGTTCATTCTATAGACTTCCTTCTTGGGGAACTTATACACTGGATGGACAGAATCTTGAAAAGACCGGTGTAAAACCAGATATTTATGTTAAGAATACGTTTCTCGACAGACAAAGTGATAATGATCCACAACTGGAAAGAGCCATTCAGGAAATACTCAAAGATTTGAAGAAGTAAAAAATAATAAAATATCAGCTCCTGAAATAACGACTTCTTGTATCGTTATTTCAGAGCCGGATATTTTTTTTAAATTCACAGGCTGTATTTCAATAAAAACAGATGAAGATGATCTAAAAAAGTAAAATATTTCTTATTGAATTTCAATACCTTTCCTAAAAAAACGTCTAAAACAAAGGATAAAACTTGCTTCGTACGGATATTCATATTATATTTGCACCACTTAAAACAAAGGAAATTCCTCCTTAGCTCAGTTGGTTAGAGCATCTGACTGTTAATCAGAGGGTCGCTGGTTCGAGCCCAGCAGGAGGAGCAAAAAAGACTTACAGAAATTTGAGTCTTTTTTTATTTTTACATTTCTCAAAACTCTATTACAAAGCAATTTTAAATAATTCATTTTTTCACAAAGATCATTACAAAGTCTTTATTCAACATCATCATAAAAAAATAGATTATTCAAGCAATTTTATATGCAAAACCAACAACTTTTCAAAGGTATATTAATTGACTGATATCATTTATTTTAAGCTAAATGAAACACTAATAATTTTTTCCATCATCGTAGTACTATTTTTGTTAAATTTGCCGTTTTAGAAAGAACTATATTTTTTTATTTTTTTATATATTTTTTTAAAAACTGCATACTTTTTGTTTATGCTAATTGCCTGAAGAAACGAATGATGTTAAACAAGAACTCAAAAAAACACTATTTTTTATTTTTTTTCCTGACTTTTACAAGTATTGTATACGCTCAAAATAAAGCCAGCGGAAGAATTGTTGATTCCAAAAACAAAGAACTTAGTAAAGTTGATATCTTTATCAATGACAATACAACCCCCTCCCTTACAACAACATCGGGAAATTTCAGTATTCAGTCGGACAGCATTATTCATAAACTAAAGTTTTCCAGAAAAAACTTTACTCCGGAAACGATGGAAATCACTCCTGAAAATGCAGAAAATATTTTCGTACAGCTTTCTCAGGCAAAAGTCAGCGACATTCAGGAAATCGTTTTGAAAGGAGGAAAAACGAAATACAAAAACAAAAAAGAAAACCCAGCCTATGCTATCATGCAAAAAGTATGGGCACAAAAAAGAAATAGCGGACTTCAAAAGTTCGATACTTATTCATATAAAGAATACGAAAAGATTGAATATGATCTGAACAATATAGACAGCACATTCATGAAGAAAAAAATCTTTAACAAACTGGATTTCATCTTCACGTATGCAGATTCTACAGCAAGCGGCAGGCTTGGGCTTCCTATATTCCTAAATGAAGCTGTTTATGAAAATTACGGCAAAAATAAACCTAGTACTGACAGCAAGAGAACTTTGATTGCACAGAAGACTTCGGGTTTTCAGGACAACCAGGTAATTACTGTTTCTGCTAAAAATTTATATCGTGATATTAATATTTACGACAACACTCTAAATTACTTTGATATTGGATTTCAAAGTCCCGCAGGAGCTGATGGTTTCGGAACCTATGATTATACCTTGGTAGATACCATTTCCATTCGTGGAGAAAAGGCTTTTCATATCAAATATCAGCCTAAAAGAAAAGATGTACTAGCATTCCAGGGGAATCTTTATATTGATACCGATAATTATGCAGTAGTAGGAGCAACATTAAGATCCACACAGAAGATTAATGTCAACTTCGTCAACAGTGTTTATACTCAATTAGAGTATGATAACCCCGATGATGCAACATTCCTCCCTAAAAAGCTTGTCACAGAGTTTGAAATGAGCCCTTTTTCAAAGAAAAAAGGTTCTAAAAGTATTATCGCTAAAAGATCGGTTGATTACTCCAATTATGAATTCAATAAACCTCTAGATCCGAATGTTTTTAAACGTAAGGAAGAGGAATACGAAGATAAGTTCACAGACAGAGATGAAGCGTATTGGACAAAAGCAAGACCTGACAGCTTATCCAAATCAGAGCAAGGAGTCTATAATATGCTTGATCAGTTACAGCAGACTCCAAAATTCAACCGAATGGTGAAGTTATTCGAGACACTTGGCTCTCGTTATTACAACGCATTTAAAGGAGTGGATTTAGGTCCTATCTTTTCAATATACGGAAGAAATGATGTAGAAGGAGACAGAATCAGAATCGGAGCAAGATCATATTTTGGATTGAATGACCCTTGGAGAGTTCAGTTTTATACCGCTTATGGATTTAAAGATCAACAAGTTAAATATGGTATTGAAGCCCGTTATATGTTCAACAGGCTTAACCGATTCATGATCGGAGCTGGAACCAGCAGAGATATCGTTCAGCTTGGAGGACAGCTTACTTCCGGTGACGGAGTTACATCACGTACTTTGTCTTCAAGCACATTCTTTGCAAGAGGAGAAAATATTTCCTTAAGTTCCGTTAATCAGACCAGTGTGTTTGCTGCTATTGAACCTTGGAAAAACATTCAATTCAGAGTAGACGGGGTAATGCAAAGCATAAAATCTGCTATTCCTGAGAAATTCAATCTTATGTATTATCAGGACGGAAACCTAAGGAAAACCGTTAATGATTCTCATGTAACTTTTAGTATTATAGCAAAACCTGGAGCTAAATTTTCCCAAACCGGGATAGACAGATATCAGGCTAGAAATCTTGCTCCAACTATTGTTTTAAGATATACAAGAGGTATTGAAGGCTTATTTAATGCAGATTACAATTATGACAAGCTGCAGTTCATGTTCTACAAACCGTTTTTACTTGGGACTTTAGGAAAAACGGTTGTTAATTTTGAAGCTGGAAAGAACTTTAATACCGTTCCGTTAGCATTACAGAATATTATTCCTGCAAACCTTTCTTATGGTTTAGCTCCAAATACATTCTCTCAGCTTAACTATTATGAATTTGTTGCAGATGCCTATACCACTCTTCACTTAGAGCATCATTTTAATGGAAAGATTCTTTCTTATATTCCTTTGATAAAAAAATTAAAGTTTAGAGAAGTTGCCTTTATCAGAGCTGCTTATGGAACTTTAAGTGATGCTTCTAAAGCAATCAACGTAGAAGGGTATAAATATTCAGCTCCTAGTGAGCATATTTATTATGAATATGGATTTGGGATCGAGAACATTGGCATTGGTAACCTTAGACTGTTTAGAGTAGATTTTAACTGGCGAGGAAATTACCTTGACAGACCTGATATTTCAAAATTTGGAGTAAAAGCAGGTATTCAGGTAGGATTTTAAAAAACAAACATATATAAAACCGGGCGGCTTCTTCGAAGCCGCCCGGTTTTATTATATTCAGAATCAGATTAACAAGCACAAGGTACAATTTCTTCCATTGCATTTGGACAATATTCCTGCTGCCAGCGGGTAAGTCCACACCATTGGATGCATGTTGACGCCAAAAAATCAGGGCACATATAATCACTTCCTCCTTTGATGGACTTCAGCTGTATTTTTGTAATTTTCTTAAGGTTTCTCATAGCAATAATTATTAAATACACTCACAAGGCTCTTCAAAGATATTATTCGGGCAGTGCAGTTTTTGCCATGAGGCCCATCTGCACCATGCATTACAAGTACTTGCTACCGGAGGACAGTTTTGTGCTCCGCCATTAATTTCTTTTAAATTCTTTTTTGTCAGCTTCTTAAGGTTTTTCATAGTTATTTGTTTTAATTTGTTGCCTACTCTACATGCTTTTCGGCTTTCGCAATTAATTTGTTACTTGATTGCTAACAAATATATAAATATTTCACTACCATAAGAATATTTATAAAAATTTAACTTTAAACCAACAAAAAAGCCTCAACAAATGTTGAGGCTGTAATTTTTATAACGCTTACAATTATGCGTTTGGTTCTACAGATACAAAAGATCTGTTGTTTGCTTTCTTTCTGAAAACTACTTTACCATCTACTAGTGCGAACAAAGTGTGATCTTTACCGATACCAACGTTGTCACCTGGGTGGTGTTGAGTACCTCTTTGTCTAACAATGATGTTTCCGGCAATAGCTTCTTGTCCTCCGAAAATCTTCACACCTAATCTTTTAGAGTGCGATTCTCTACCGTTCTTGGAACTACCAACTCCTTTCTTGTGTGCCATTTTATTTTAAGGTTTTTTGGTTTATAAATTATTCTGCGCTTTCAGCTTCAACTTTCTTAGTTGTTTTCTTAGCTGTTTTTTTAGCTCCGTCAAATCCTGTAATACCAGTAATTTGAATTTGAGTTAAAGATTGTCTGTGACCGTTTTTCACTTTGTAACCTTTTCTTCTTTTCTTTTTGAAAACGATTACTTTATCAGCTTTTACGTGGTCTAGGATCTCTGCTTCTACAGTGATTCCGCTTACAGCTGGGGCGCCAACAGTGATTGAACCGTTTACGGTAAGAAGAACTTTATCGAAAGATACTTTTCCTCCTTTGTCTCCTTTTAAACGGTTTACAAACAACTTCTGGTCTTGTTCAACTTTGTATTGAAGCCCTGCTATTTCTACAATTGCAAACATTGTTTATAAATTTTTAGTTATTTCGAGGTGCAAATATACAATTTAATTTCTAATTAACTTACAATCAAAGCTATATTTTTTCAATTAAAATCCTATTCACTATGTTTTGAATAATTTTTTATAATAAAGTGTTCATATATAAGAGATAATTTTATAACTTCGTTTCACCAACTAAATTATTTATATGAAAAAAAACTTTAATCTCTGCTTAATTGCAGGCGCCATTGCTGGTTCATTCCTGACAGCATGTAGTGATGACAAAATGGAAGACACTGTTCTCCCTCAACAAGAAACACTTAATGCCAAGATTGATCAACCTGGAGATCTGGAAAAAATCTGCTACTATGTAGATAATAATTGGAATTCTACTGCTGTATTGAAAACCTCTCTTCAGAATTCTACTGACACCAACTTCATGAATGCTCAAATGACTAAAATTGCAGGTCTTTGGGGAAGAAGCAATCCTACATTACGATTTGTAGATGACCCATCCAATTACAACTCCACGTATAATGCTATTTCCTATTCCACAGGAAAAATCTATTACGGATACGCAATCTATTATGATGCAAAATCTAAAGGTGGAGACATCGTAAATGCTATGATCCTTGCTCATGAATATGGACACCAACTACAATATATCTTCGGACTTCCTTCTGTAACAGAAAATACAGCAAGACCGAACGAGTTGGAAGCAGACGGTTTTGCAGGATATTATCTAAGAAGACCTAATGGCTACAATAAAACTAATTTCTCTGAAATTGCTGCTGCCTATGAGTTTGCGCAAAGCATCGGTGACTATCAGACAAACAGCCCGGGACACCATGGTACACCAGCACAAAGAAGATCTGCAGTACGTTTAGGATTCTTACTGGGGCAATATGATCTTAATGCTTCGAACTTCGACTATAACTTCTTCTATTATTACCAAGGCGTTCTTAACGGAACTTACAAAATGGCTAAGAACACTGTAAGCCCGGAAATTGATGCTTATATGAGTAAATATATAGATGAGCTGAGAAAAATTCAAACTGGAGAAATTTCTGCGGAAGAATTTAAAAACTTAAAATAAGGAAACATTCATTTTTAGCATATTTAAGAAAGGAGGCAGACAATTATGTTCTGTCTCTTTTTGCGTATTTGAAAAATAACAGAAGTTTTATTTACTTTTGACCCACAACTCAACATCATGAACAGAGACCTCTACATTGATTTCGCCAAAGGGCTGGCAACACTCTCTATCATCTTTATCCATACGGCTTTCTGGTCTGGACAGTTCTATATTCCAGCAGAAGTTAGAGTATTCTCTCTGGTTTTTGATGTGGCACTTTTTTATGCTTTAAGTGGAATTACCTCCGGAGCTAATATTGAAAAAACACTATACAGACTCTTAAAGTTACAGATTACATACATGATTTTTGTGACCTTCCTATTCTTTTTAGATTATTTCTTTAAAGTTTTCGGCTTAACCTTCTTTTCCTTGGAGTGGCTTCAGAGTTTCTATTCAACATTTGGTTCAAAATATTCAACAACCAGCATTTCAGATGTTCCACAATGGCAGAATCTGGGTAATTGGTATCTTCATCAATACACCAATGCTGATACATTTCCTGTAGTGATGGGTAGCTTCTGGTATTTGAAAGTATATTATATTCTTACGGTTTTTGGAGTTCTGATCTTACGATTTTTCCCAAAACACATCAATTGGTTTATAGGATTATGCATTTGTTTAACACTAATATTCAATATCTTCCCAGAATATTATCCTGCCGGACAGGTTGGATATGTAGCATTCTATCTGGCTGTATTTTTAATTGGAAATAAAATGCGCGGGAAAAAGATTCCTACCAAGATCATCCCTGTCCTGTATGCACTTGTTGCTGTTGCCCTGGGATGGATGTTCTGGTATTATGGAACAGAGATCTTTTATAAAATCAATAAAAATAAATTCCCCCCGAAAATACCTTATATCATCTGGACGTTCTTCTCCCTGACAACATTATTTGTCCTTTACAACAGATTGAAGATCACAAAAGAAAACTTTATCACTCATATTGGTAAAAATGCAATTTTCTTCTACTTTGCACAGGGAATAAGTTCTTCGTTAGTCTATTTTCTGGTTGTTCCTTTAAAGGAAAATATGCCTTGGTGGGTTTTAATGATCCTTATTTATGTTATTAATATTGGGTTAGCATTTATCATTTCAGCAGGATTGAAAAAAGTAGATGCTTCAGGTTGGAAGATTTTAGAATTTCTACGAAGAAAAACAGCAGTTGATCGCTAATGATTTAAGAGCATATAATTGGTAAATACAATAGAAATAAGCTTTGTGGTTATATAAAACTCAACAGAAATAAAATTCTATCCCATTGAAAGCACCAAATATGTCTAATTTGTTTTAAATTTACAAAAATTTTACAACATGTTTAAGTTGAAACTACCTACCGACCCAAGGTGGGCAAATATTGCAGAAGGAAACATTGGAGAAATTTTAACAGATCATGCGTGGTGCGAACAAAAAGCAGCTACCAATGCTATAGGTCTGATCACTATGCTTCCGGAATATCCTGAAATTGTGACTGAACTTCTTGCTATCGCACAGGAAGAGCTTGACCATTTTAATCAGGTTCATGAGATTATCAAGAAAAGAGGTTATACATTCGGGAGAGCCAGAAAAGATGATTACGTTAATGAACTGGCAAAATTTATCATTCAGGGAAGCAGAGAAGATCTTATTGTAGACAAAATGCTTTTTGCAGCAATGATTGAAGCAAGAAGCTGTGAAAGATTCAAAGTTTTGACAGAAAACATTAAAGATGAGGAGCTTAAAGTTTTTTACCGAGAACTGATGATTTCAGAAGCCAACCATTATACGACTTTCATTGGGTTTGCAAGGGAGCTTGGAGATACTGATAAGGTAAGCGAACGTTGGGAAGAATGGTTAGAATATGAAGCTAACATTATTAAATCCTACGGAAACAAAGAAACCATCCACGGTTAAAATATAAAACAGTAAAGAATAAACGTTGAAGAAACCTAGCTTTGAAAGTATTGCCAATTCATTTCTGAAAAACTTTTTTCAGGGATTGGTTATTATTGGTCCTATCGGACTGACTATTTTTGTGATCTGGTATATTGTCAGTGCTATTGACAACCTTGTACCATCACTTGCAAAGCAGCTTCCCGGGCTTGTATTCGTATCAACAATATTACTTACTGCTATTTTAGGGTATCTGGGAAATAAATTTGTAGTTGGAAGGTTCTTTTTCGATACTATGGACAGTCTCCTGGAAAAAACACCGGGAGTAAAACACATTTACACTCCTACCAAAGACGTCATGTCTTCATTTGTGGGCGACAAGAAAAAATTCAACGATCCTGTATGGGTAAAAACCAATGAAAATCCTGAAATATGGAGAATCGGTTTTTTAACTCAAAAAGAAATGTCGGACGTTGACAAGCATAATTACGTTGCGGTATATTTACCCCATTCCTATGCAATTTCAGGATGGGTAATTGTTACTGAAGAAAAAAACATCAAACCTGTAGTGGGGATGACTGCTGCTTCGGCAATGAAGTTCGCAGTAAGCGGCGGTGTAGCCGGATTCCATTCTGATGAAAATATATTTAAAGCACCGGAATAATTCCCTTTCCACTTTAGATGTACATTGATGAATTTGAAAATTATTTTCAAACAGATTTTTCTTTTACACACAATTTAAAAACATACCAACCCATGAATTTACCGTACGCGGAGCCTTTCCGCATCAAAATGGTGGAGGAAATCCGCCAATCCACAAGGGAAGAAAGAGAGCAATGGCTGAAAGAAGCGAATTACAATCTTTTCAACTTAAAATCTTCTCAAGTTTTTATTGACCTTTTAACAGATTCCGGAACCGGCGCTATGTCTGACAGACAATGGGGTGCCTTAATGACGGGAGATGAAAGCTATGCCGGATCACGTTCATTTGAACAGCTACAGAATACTGTTGAAAGAATTACCGGATTCAAATATTTATTACCAACCCACCAGGGAAGAGCTGCCGAAAACGTACTTTTCTCCGTATTGGTAAAAGAAGGAGATGTAGTCCCAGGTAACTCACACTTTGACACCACAAAAGGACACATCGAATTCAGAAAAGCACATGCTATCGACTGTACAATCGACGAAGCTTTTGACATCAATGACCTTCACCCTTTCAAAGGAAATATCAACCTTGAAAAACTGGAAGAAGTTTATAAAAGTCACCCCAAAGAAAACATTCCTTTCTGTCTGATTACCATTACTTGTAATTCTTCAGGAGGACAACCTGTTTCTTTGGAAAACATGAAAGCCGTGAAAGCCCTTTCCGATCAATATGGAATTCCTGTATTTTTTGATTCGGCTAGATTTGCAGAAAACGCTTATTTCATCAAGAAAAGAGAGCAAGGACAGGAAAACAGAACCATTAAGGACATCTGTAAAGAAATTTTCTCTTATGGAGACGGAATGACGATGAGTTCTAAAAAAGATGGTCTTGTAAACATCGGAGGCTTTATTGCACTGAACAATGAAGAGGTTTTCAGAAAGGCATCCAATTTTACGATCATCTATGAAGGATTCATTACTTATGGCGGAATGGCTGGAAGAGATATGGCTGCATTAGCAGTAGGTCTTGATGAAGCTACAGAATTCGCTTATCTTGAAAGCAGAATATCTCAGGTAGAATATCTTGGAAATAAACTGATTGAGTATGGAATTCCGGTTCAAAAACCAATCGGAGGACATGCTGTTTTCATTGATTCTTTGAATTTCCTTCCGAATGTTTCCCGCGAAGAATATCCTGCACAGACTTTAGGTCTTGAAATTTACAAAGAAGCAGGAATCAGAACAGTAGAGATAGGAACTTTACTAGCGGACAGAGATCCTGAGACCAGACAAAACCGTTATCCGAAACTGGAGCTGGTACGTCTGGCTATTCCTAGAAGAACGTATACCAACAACCATATGGATTATATTGCAGCTGCAATCAAAAACGTATATGAAAGACGTGAAGAAGTAGCAAAAGGATATAAGATCACCTGGGAACCAGAAATATTAAGACACTTTACCGTGCAGCTTGAAAAAGCCTAGACACATAAAACCGGAATTCATTTCCGGTTTTTATTTTTTTAGAATCCTTTAGTTTCAGAAAGTCAACCCTTTAACTATACAATTATCTTATGCTTTTCATTTTATTTTTCAATAATTTTAAATCAAATTACTTTATTTTTTTTAAATAATGAATGTTTTTAATTTACTTTTGCAGCGATCTAAAAAAATAAGATCCAAAAATAAATTAAACACCAACCTGAAAAATCCGTTATTCCGAACATGAATAAAATTGCTGTCGTGGGCGCTGGTATTTCCGGCTTAAGCATGGCGAATTACTTAGAAAAACACAAGATAGACTATCACATCTACGAAAGAAGAAAAAAGGAAGATCTTGCCGGACATGGCTTTCTTATTCCTCAGGAAGGAATAGAATATCTTTCCCAGATTATCGATCCACTGCTTCTTTTTAAACATGGAAATTTTCTAAAAAAATACATTCAATATTCTCACACTGGAAAAAAACTTGGAGAAAAAGACCTCAACAATGTTTTTGCGATTTCAAGACATTCTTTAATCAATCTTTTAGCCCAAAATGTTTCTCCTGGAAAGATAACCTATTGCACAACAATAATTCCTTGTGAAACACAAAACGGAAGGCTGAAACAATCTGACGGAACTTATCTTGATGCTAATCTTGCCATCATTTCAGACGGCTCCAGAAGCAGAATCAGAAGGAGTCTTTTTAAAGATGAAAAAATGAAGACAGTAAGAGAAAGCGAAGTCGTCAATATCATTAAAGACAAAGAAATTGCAGATACTATTGAAAATGATTTCATAAAATTTCATCATGATCAGGGTGGGCTTACTTTTGGTATTCTCAAGCTTTCAGATGATACTATTCTCTGGTACTCTCAGTTTGATAATCAAAAATACAGAATCAATGAATGCTCTTGTGACAATTTAAAGAAATATATGCTTGAAGTCTTTGAGGATTGGCATCCACTCGTTTCCTCTATTATTCAAAAATCAAATTATGACAACGTACATTTATGGTGTGTTTATGAATTGGAAGAGCTCAACCCGTTCTATAAAAACAATATTGTTTTCATTGGTGATGCTGCACATCCTCTGATTCCTTTTACAAGTCAGGGAGTTACCTCAGCATTAAAAGACTCACACGTACTAACTAAATATTTAGTTGAAGAAAATAATGTAACTGAAGCTTTCAGTAAATATGAATCAGACAGGAAACCCGAAATAGAAACTCATATCCAAAATGGCAGAACCTTACTGAAACAGTTTTTACTTCCTACAGATCAACATACAGATAATATTTTACCCATATCATATAAATAAAAATGTTCACGAATAACGATATTAATTTTGAAGCCCTTAAAAGAAAAGCTTACAACGGAAGATGGGCAACATTAGAAGACGGAATCATCCCTCTTACCGCAGCAGATCCTGATTTCAGAACGGCTCCTGAAATAGAACAGGGAATCATTGAATACATTAAGGACGGATATTTGAGCTATGGTCCTTTTTCCGGACTCCCGGAATTTAAGAAAAGTGTTGCTGATCATTTCAATCAGGAAAAACATGGAGATTTTTCCCCTGAAAATGTCCTTGCAGTCAATAGTGCTGCGCAAGGAATGTATCTGATAGCATCTTATGTTTTACAGCCGGGTGATGAAGCTATTATTCTGGACCCTGTAGATTTTCTGTTTAAAAAATCAGTGGAAACAGCGGGCGGAAAGGTAATGCTGTGTCCGGTAGATACTATAACCGGCGAGATTGATTTTGAAAAAATGATTTCATTGATTAATCCCAAGACCAAACTTATTAGCATTTGTAATCCTCACAATCCGCTTGGGAAGGTTTATTCTAAAGAGGTTTTGAAAAAGGTCTCCGAAATTGCTTCCGCTCACGACCTATGGGTGATGAGTGATGAGATTTGGAGTGATATTATTTATGATAACAGAGATTTTCATACCTATTCATCGGTTTCTGAAGAAGCAAAGAGAAAGAGTTTCACAGTATATGGTTTTTCAAAGTCATTTGGGATTGCAGGATTGAGGATTGGAGCTATTTTATGTAATGATCAGGAAATTCTTGAAGATTTTACAGAGAAATCTAATTTTAACTCTACCATTGAAGGAGTTTCAACTTTATCACAAATTGCAGGAAGTGTAGCCTTGGAAAAAGCAAAACCATGGTATAAAGAATTTTTAAATCATTTACAGCAAAACCGAGATCTTGCTTTTAAACTATTAAGCAACTCTGAGATAGTAACTCCCAATCTACCGGAAGCCACTTTTGTATTATTTCCAAAAATTAAAAACGGAATGTCAAGTGATCAGTTTGCTCAGCATGTTTTACAACAAGGAAAAGTTGCTATTGTTCCAGGATCAGAAAGATGGTTTGGAAAAGGAGCAGAAGGTCATATCAGAATTTGTTTTTCAACTTCACAAGAAATTCTTGAAGAAGGAATTAACAGAATCATTAAAAGCTTTTAAGGTTGAAAATTTTCATATAATTAAATATAATAATTATTAATATTCATCATAATAACAAAAACAACATTAAATTAAAACATTCATAATGAATAAACCATTTTGATGTTGATTTAAAAATAAATAATGATAATTTTGAACTAATCACCACTCAAAATTATCATTATGAAGATAAAATACATCAGCATTGTTTTTCTTGCTGCTTCTACGCTATCCTATGCTCAGGAAGTGAAGGATACACTTCCCAAAGAATCAAAAATAGAAGAAGTTTCCATTACCGGAAGCCGGAATAAGAAAAGAACAGTTGTAAACACTCCCGTTCCTATTGATATTATTGACATCAAACAGGTAAGTCAATCAACAGGACAGGTGGAAATAAACCAGCTTTTGCAGTTCTCTGCTCCTTCTTTTAATTCAAATAAACAATCGGGATCTGATGGTGCCGATGCAGTAGACCCTGCTACATTAAGAGGTTTAGGACCTGATCAGACCCTGCTTCTATTAAACGGAAAAAGATATCATCAATCTTCACTGATCAATCTTTTCGGAACTAAAGGAAGAGGAAATACCGGATATGACATGAATACCATCCCGATTGGTGCTATTAAAAGAGTGGAAGTACTCCGTGACGGTGCTTCTGCACAATATGGTTCTGATGCCATCGCAGGGCTAATCAACGTTATTCTGAATGATCGCGATAAAGGCTTTGAAGGAAATGTATTTTCGGGAATGAATCTTTTTAAAAGTCCTGGAAATAATGATATTGTATCGGATCATAAAATTGACGGAACCACTTTTGATTTCAGTGGAAATCTTGGAACTAAAATAGGTTCAAAAGGAGGGTTTGGTAACTTCACAGCTGAGTTTATCACTAAAGATTATGCGATCAGAAATGCAAATCCGGCAATTTATAATGATCCCGATCCGGCGCCAAGGCAGAGATTCGGGGACGCAAAAGCGCAGAATGTCTATTTTTTCGGGAATATTGAACTTCCGCTTTCCGATGGATTGAGGTTTTATTCACGTCAGGGGTTTTCCCACAGAAATACTAAAGCTTATGCATGGACCAGAACGGCAAATGCCAATGGAAATATTCCTGAAATCTATCCAATGGGTTTTGATCCTATTGAAGATACCAGCATTACAGATTTCACTTTTGATAATGGCTTAAAATTCAAAGTAGCAGACTGGGATGTAGACTTTTATAATGCTTTTGGGAACAACAGGTTCACTTACGATATTACCAATACCATCAATGCTACTTTAGGCGTCAAGTCTCCTACCCGATTCTATGCCGGAGGGCATTCTTTATTACAGAATACTACTGGTTTTAATGCTGTGAAACAATTTAAAGTTTTGGAAGGCTTAAATATTGCTTTCGGGTCTGAGTTCAGATATGAAAAATTTGAAATACTAAAAGGAGAAGAAGGATCTTATGCGATGTATGATATCAATGGAAATATTGTTACACCTGATACACCCGATTATCTGCTGGTTACCAATCCTCTCGCACCATCTGACGATAATAAAAGACCAGGAGGATCCCAGGGCTTTCCCGGTTATTCTACAAATATTGCCAAAAACAGAAATAATTTAGCCGCTTATATAGACACCGAACTTGATATTACCAAAAACTGGATGATCAGTGTAGCAGGAAGGTTTGAAAATTACAATGACTTTGGAAGTACATTAAACGGGAAGTTTGCAACACGCTATGCTATCACTCCACAATTGGCTTTCCGTGGGTCTGTTTCTACAGGATTCAGAGCTCCGTCCTTGGCTCAGAAATATTATAGCCAGCAGTTTACTAACTTCCAGGAAGGTAAATTGGTAACCATTCAATTAGCGTCTAATGATAGTGACTTAGCAAACAGAGTGGGTATTGCCCAGCTAAAACAGGAAACCTCTGTCAACGGAAGCGCAGGTTTTACTTTCAATACAGGGAAATTCACAGCAACGATTGATGGGTATTATATCAACGTGAAAAATAGAATTGTTTTGACAGGAAATTTCTCAAGAGATGATTTACCTCAGGATGTTCGGGATGATTATCCATATATTGATCAGGTACAGTTTTTTGCCAATGCCATTAATACCCGCACAAAAGGAGTTGATGTTATATTAAGCTATAATGAAAATCTAGGTTCGGGAAAACTGACTGCAACTCTTGCCGGGAATTATAATGATATGGAAATCACAAAAGTGAACACTTCTGATCAGCTAAAAGGCATGGAAAATACGTATCTCAGCCCAAGAGAAAGAGGTTTTATCCTCGCTTCTGCTCCAAAGACAAAAGTAAATCTGAATCTTAATTATAAGATCAATAAGGTCAATGCTAATTTACAGCTTGTAAGGTTTGATAAAGTTACATTGATCGGCTATGATGATGCAGAACAAGTTTACAATGCGAAAGTAACTACAGATATTTCTTTTGGCTACGAGTTTTCTAAGAGCTTTAATCTTACCCTGGGAAGTAAAAATATTTTCAACAGATATCCAACTTTACGAACGACACAGGTTACAACAGGAAATACAGAGTCCGGAGGTATTTTTGATCCTGTACAAATGGGGTTTGCAGGAAGACAGATATTTGCCCGACTTAATTTTAAGTTTTAGGATAGGAATTGAAAGCTTATCCTTTTTTAACAAAAAAACTCCTGGAAATTCAGGAGTTTTTATTATTTCTTTGAAATTTTATAAAGCTTTCCACTGTCTGTAACTGCGTATAAATTGCCATCTTCACCATTCAGAACATCTCTAAAACGCTCTTTCTGATCTGCTAAAAGACGTTCTTCTCCTACAACCTTATTATCTTTCATCACAATCCTGTTAATATGCTCACCGCTTAGACAGCCAATAAACAAATTCCCTTTCCATTCTTCAATATTTCCTGTATAGAAGGTAACTCCGCTGGGAGAAATTACCGGATCCCAATAATAAACCGGTTGTTCCGTTCCTTCTTTTTGAGTAATCCCCTGTCCTACTTTATCTCCAGAATATTCGATTCCATAGGTGACATCTCCCCAACCGTAGTTTTTTCCAGGTTGAATAAGATTAATTTCGTCACCGCCTCTTGGTCCCATTTCCACATCCCAAAGCTGTCCATTAGGATCTATAGCCAAACCTTGTGGGTTTCGTACACCATAAGCGTAAATCTCAGGTTTATATCCTTTTTTTTCTATAAATGGATTTCCCGGTGCTGGTTTCCCATCTTTTGTAATTTTAAGTATTTTACCTAAATAATTATCTGTTTTCTGTGCATAGACACGAGTTACTTTGTCAGATCTTTCTCCAGTACTTACAAACAAATTCCCATCCTTATCAAAAGCCAGTCTGCTTCCGTAATGTTTATCTCCATCATAGGAAGGTTCTGCTCTGAAAATAACTTTTACTTCAGAAATATTTTTAAGATCCGAAGACAATTTGCACTTTGCTACAGAGGTTAAATTACCTTTTCCAAATGGTTCTGAAAAGCTGAAATAAATAATATTATTGGTCTTAAAATCCGGATCGAGTGATACATCCAGCATTCCTCCCTGACCTTTGGAGTCAACTTTAGGGAAGCCTTCTATTTTTACAATCTGTTTTCCGTCTTTTGACACGACATTCATGTGACCTCTTTTGTCTGTAATCAGAAATCGACCATCCGGTAAATTAATAATTCCCCAAGGTCTGCCTAAATCTTTGTTTATTATTTCTACATGATATGATGTACTTGTTTTTACAGCTTTAATCCTTGTCTGCCCTTTAAATGCCGGCTGATATTCAGAATTAGGTTTTTCCATTTCTACACTTCCGTCTTTTCCAACCTGCTGGGCATTGGCATGATTCTCTTTACATGAGGATAAAATAAGAAAAAAGCTGAAGACTGGAATATAAAATTGATTGATTTTCATAATATTACGATTGGTGATTGTAAATTGAATGGAAAAATAATGCCACAAAATTTGTTTATTTCAATTTTTATTCTACATTTGTAGAACAAATAACAAAATTGTAGAATGAAAGAGATAAAACTAACTGATTCCGAAAAAGTTCTGATGGATATTCTTTGGGAAAAGAAGAAAGTCTTCATGAAAGATATTCTAGACACTTATCCGGAACCCAAACCAGCTGTAACCACAATAGCAACACTGCTGAAAAGAATGCAGAACAAGGACCTTGTAGGCTACAAACTTTATGGAAATTCCCGTGAATACTATCCAAAGGTAGAAAAAGGGGAATATTTCAAGGAAGAAATGACTTCCATGATTGACCGTTTTTTCAATAGCTCTGTGACCCAGTTTGCTTCATTTTTTACTTCTAATGCAAAACTTAGTCAAAAGCAACTGAAAGAACTCCGCGATATTATTGATGAACAAATAGAAGAATAACCATGCTAACCATTATTCTAAAAATAATTCTGTGCTCATCAATCTTCATTGCTGTATATTATTTGTTTTTGGAAAAGGAGAAAATGTATAGATTCAACAGGATCTATTTATTAAGCTCACTCATTCTTTCTTACGTCATCCCTTTTATTACAATTACTGTACAGAAAGCACCAACAACACAACCGCAACTGATCATTGAAGAAACGATAGTACAAGCTGTCTCTGCAACATCAAGACAGGACAGTTTTAACTGGACCAATGTATTCTGGTTCATCTATGTAGCAGTTACCTTTGTTCTATTGATAAAAAATGTAGTAGCTCTTATAACAATCAAAAGAATAAAGGGAGAAAAACAGTCTTACCAGAATTATGATATTGTATTCACAGGAAAGAGTCAGTCTCCATTCAGTTTTTGGAATACAATCTATATGGGAAAAGATTATATGAAAAACGACACGATTGATCCTAGAATTTTTCTTCATGAAAAAAGCCACATTGATCAGAAACATAGTATAGATATTGCGATTGTACATCTTGTAAAAATCTTTACATGGTTTAATCCTGTTTTATTTCTGTATAAAAAAGCAATTGTAACCAATCATGAATTTCTAGCTGATGAAGCGGTTTTGAACAATCGGTTTAACGTTAAAGACTATCAAAATCTGATTCTCGAAGAAATTCTGAGCAGCCAAAATCTACCATTAACCCATTCTTTTAATTTTAACAACACCAAAAAACGATTTATTATGATGAAGGCACAAAAAACTAAATTCAGCCTTGTAAGAAAAACTTTAGGCATCACAACACTTATCACAGCCATTGCATTATTATCTGAAAGAACTTATGCAAAAGACTCAGTAAAGAAAAACTCTAATACAGAGATTACAGCTCCTTCTACGCAGAAGGGGATAGCAACAAAAAGCCTATTCTCAGAAGTGGCAAAAGAGTCTTCAAATGATCAGGAACAACAAGCTAGTTTTTCAACGGCTTCCGAACTGAAAAAAGAAACTTTAAAAACGGTTTCTGATACAATATCTCCTAAAACAAACGACGAAGGTAAAAACACAATTTCACAAGAAGATCAAGACAAAGATTTGGTTAAAGCGGAGTATCCTGAAGGACGTAAAACTCTTATGGGAAAAATAAACAGGGAAACCGATATAGGCTCTATTGAACCACAAAAAGGAACAATACATTCAATCGCTTCTGTTTATATAGACGCAACTGGAAAAACAACCAAAGTAACTACTGCAGGAGATAATGAAGCTTTTAACAAAGCATTCCTTAAAACCGTAACCGCGATCAGTAATGAAACCACATGGAAACCTGCTACAAAAAACGGACAGGCAGTTGATTCCGTATTAAAAATACCAGCCACAATAGCTTTTGCTCAACAGTAAAAATAAAAGCGCTACTTGTTTAGCGCTTTTTTGTTGATGAAAAATTTAACGTAAAATAAGAATTATGGATGTAAGAGATTTATTAAATCTTTATCATCAAAATATTCATGATCGAAACATTATTCTGCCTAATAATTTCTTTCGTATTTTTGTTGTATACATTCTTTCTTATGAACTTTAATCTTCATTCAGAATATAAACCAACCGGGGACCAACCTCAAGCTATTGAAAAACTTACTGCTGGAATTGAGATCGGTGAGAAATACCAAACGCTTCTCGGGGTAACTGGTTCCGGAAAGACCTTTACGGTTGCTAATGTTGTACAAAATGTTCAACGACCAACTCTTGTTTTGGCTCATAACAAGACCTTAGCGGCGCAGCTTTTCATGGAATTTAAAGAATTTTTTCCTGATAATGCGGTAGAATATTTTGTCAGCTACTATGATTATTACCAGCCGGAAGCTTATATCGCTACCACCGGAACTTATATTGAAAAGGATTTGAGCATCAATGAAGAAGTAGAAAAGCTACGTCTTTCTGCCACAGCCAGCCTTCTTTCAGGGAGAAGAGATGTTTTGATTGTTGCTTCAGTTTCGTGTATTTATGGTATTGGAAACCCTACAGAGTTTCATAAGTCATTAATTTCCATAGCCATTGGTGAAAAGGTTACAAGAACCGCACTTCTCCATTCATTAGTCAATGCTTTGTACGCCAGAACATTGAATGAGTTCCAGAGAGGGACATTTCGTGTAAAGGGAGATGTTATTGACGTTTTCCCAGCCTATGCTGATAACGCGATCAGAATTCAGTTTTTTGGGGATGAGATTGAGAAGATTCAGAGTTTTGATCCGGTGACGGGAAATGTAGAGTCTACTTTTGAGCAGATTCAGATTTATCCGGCAAATCTTTTTGTGACTTCAAAGGAAACCTTAAATGGTGCCATCAGAGAGATTCAGGATGACATGGTAAAGCAGGTTGACTTTTTTAACTCCATCGAAAAACCTTTGGAAGCGAAAAGGCTTCAGGAAAGAACGGAACTGGACCTTGAAATGATCAAGGAATTAGGATATTGTTCAGGTATCGAGAATTATTCGAGATATCTTGACGGCAGACTTCCGGGCACAAGACCTTTCTGCTTAATTGATTATTTCCCTAAAGACTTCCTGATGGTCATCGATGAAAGTCACGTTACCGTTCCTCAGGTTCACGCCATGTATGGTGGTGACCGAAGCAGAAAAGAAGCATTGGTAGAGTTTGGTTTCAGACTTCCTGCTGCTATGGATAACAGACCTTTAAAGTTTGAAGAATTTGAAGCGATACAGAATCAGGTTATTTATGTCTCAGCAACTCCAGCGGACTATGAACTGGAAAGAACCGGAGGTGCTTATATTGAACAGATTATCCGTCCAACAGGACTTTTAGATCCGATTATTGAGGTAAGACCTACCTTAAACCAAATTGATGATCTAATGGAAGAGATTCAGAAAAGATCTGATGCCGATGAAAGGGTTTTAGTAACGACTTTAACCAAAAAAATGGCTGAGGAACTTACCAAATATTTTACAAAATTCGGGATCAGAACAAGGTATATCCACTCTGATGTGGAAACACTAGAACGTATTCAAATCATGCAAGACTTACGTTTAGGTCTTTTTGACGTACTGATTGGAGTAAATCTACTAAGAGAAGGACTAGACTTACCGGAAGTTTCGTTAGTTGCAATTCTGGATGCTGATAAGGAAGGAATGCTTAGAAGCAGAAGATCGATGATCCAGACAGTAGGGCGTGCCGCAAGAAACGTAAACGGAAAAGCCATCATGTATGCAGACAAGATCACCAAATCTATGCAGGCAACTTTAGATGAAACTGAATATCGTCGCGCCAAGCAGATACAATATAATGAAGATCACGGTCTTCAACCTAAAGCATTAAATAAAAAGATTTCTGAAAATCTTGTCGGAAGAAGTAAAGACTTCCCGGATGAAAAGTATACGCAAAAAGAAATTCTTCAGAAAGTTGCTGAAACAAAAGCCAGCTACTCTGGTGAAGACTTTGATAAAATAATTGATCAGAAACAAAAAGAAATGGAAGCGGCAGCTAAAAATCTTGACTTTATTAAAGCAGCAAAGTTAAGGGATGAAATTGCAGCCTTGAAAGCTTAATCCTTTTTTGTAATAAAACATAGTTAGGGCGGCATCTTCGATGCCGCCCTAACTATGTTTTAAATATGTCTGTTATATTTTACAGTCCATTTCTGACTGATGCTCTGATAGGAATAAGTAAATCCATCAATCCATTTAATTTAATTTCATAAACGGTTGATAGCTGCATTCCCAGCTTTCCTTTGGGCATACCATTTCGGCTGAACCATTCAAGATAGCTTATCGGAAGATCTGCCAAAACTGTTCCTTCGTATTTTCCGAAGGGCATTTTAAACACACAAATTTCTTTTAATATTTCCGGATTTATTCCCTCCACTTTTATAATAATTAAATCAGTTTATTTTCTAAATCCTTATTCCCTGGCAATTCAAGATCCGGAGGTGTTTCTTCGTCTGAAAATTCATTTCTGTACACTTGTACCAAAAGTAAAGTAAGTGAGATCAGAATAGGTCCGAATATCAGTCCCATAAAGCCAAATAGATTCATCCCCATGATAATTCCGAAAACGGTATTCAGCGGATGGATATTTTCAAGTTTCTTTAGAAGCGTAAATCTAAGCAGATTATCTGTAAGTCCTACCACAACTACACAATAAATAGCCAGACCAATACCTTGCACCGTATCTCCTTCTGCAATCATGAAAATACACACAGGAACATATATAATAGCGGTTCCCACTACCGGAATTACTGATGCAGCGGCAGTCAAAGCAAAAAGCAATACCGCTCCTGGAGCTCCAAATATAAGATATCCGATGAGTGCTACAATACCTTGCCCTACTGCAACAACAGGAATACCAATAGCATTTGCCATAATAAGTTTTCTCAGCTTATCCCCAAGCAATGAAACATTGGATCTTTTTAATGGTGCTGAGGTTGTAAGTATTCTTTCAAATAACCTTGGTTTTTCCAACATAAAATAGAGAATAAAATACATAGACATCACCACCGTAAGCGTATTAAAAGTTCCGCTCAGCGCTGATGTTGAAAATTTTCCTACAAAACTTTTCAACTTATTCATATTATCCTGACTCAGGATATCAAAACCTGTTTTTGATTCAATATAAGTATGGATTTTATCCAAAAACACATTGAATTTGTCCATATAAGCCTGAGCATTGCCAAGCTTATCAATAATTAAATCAGCAATAAAATAGATAGGCAGAATCAAAACAATAAGACTCGCAAGCATTAATGCAAACGCAGCTAATGAAGGCTTCCACTTTCTCTCTTCCTGCAGATAAAAATTATATCTTCTACAAACTACATAGATTGTAATAGCTCCTAAAACCGAAGGAATAAATAATGCAAGATTAAAACAGATCAATCCCGCCAAAACCAAAATAATCACCAGCAAAGAAATCTGCTTAATGGCAACACTGCTTATCTGCTTATCTTTATTCATTATTTTAAAATTTAAAATCTCAATTGATTATTTAGTAAACATAATCTGTCTTGGCTTTCCTACGAAGGCACAGTACGTAGAATACATAACGATCATGATAAACGGAGCCGTTAAAATAATACCAAAAAAGCAAAGGATAACACCTGCTGCTGAAATTAGCATTCCCAAGAAACCTGTCAGTAAGAAAACACCATAATTTTCTTTCGCAATAGTAAAAGATTTATTCAAAGCATCCATTGCAGAAGCATTTTCAAATAATAAAATAGGATATCCTATCAAAAGAAAAGGATACACAAAAAAGAAGGGTAAAAGACAAAACGTCATTGTTATTGAAGAAACAATACCCGCTATAAGACTATAGATCAATATATTCACAAAATTCTGACGATATCCGATAAACAGATCAGAAAATTCAATAGGGCTTTTTGTATTGTACTTGTTAACCATATAGATCAAACCAACGTATAGTGGGGTTAATAACAATAGAAAAAGGCTGGAAAACGTCATATACATTGAAAACCCAGGAGTTTCCCAATATCTGAAGTTGGCATAATCGCCTGAAGACTGTACTTCTTCCATTATTGCTGCAGAATTGAATCCGGTAATAGTCTGGATAAGGAATCCTCCTACCAAATAAACTATCATAGCTACAACGGCATAGCCAAAAACTCCCTTATACATTTCAAATGCATGCGAGATAATGGATCCTGTATCTTTATTCGGCACAGAACCTTGTTGATCAAATTCGTTAAATTCGGACATAGTTTAATATTTTAATGATTTTACCAAATTTAACTTTTTTTAGTAAAAAAACATATTAAACCGTATTTAAATTTAGCCTTTCTCTGAAAAAACTGTTTTATACAAAGAATAAATCATGGCATTCCAGAAGGGGAACGTAAACAAACCACCTACTAAAAACAGCGTGAATCCAAGATATTTAAACAGAACAGCAACCAAGATGCATACGGTAATTTCAACGAAATACATTTTCAAAGCTTTAAAATTTAAAGAAATGGCTTCAAAGATCCTTTTATTGGTAAAGAACATCAGAGGAGCAACAAATATGGTCATCGCTACCCAGATGACAGCTAAGAATATTGTAGGTACGGTAAATCTGTAGATCATGAACCAAAACAGATAATATCCAAGATATTTAAAGAAGTTGATTCCATAATATCCAGCAAATAAATCACTCAATTCCACTTTTTCGTTAAGATCAAGCTTTCTGAAAATCTGAAAAAACCCAAGATTCAAAGGATAAAGAAACGCCGTCGTTGCCCAAATAGCCAGAATAAACATCTGATAGCTTTCCGTAGCACTTAATTCTGCTACTTTCGCCAAATAAGCCTGGGTTCCCTGCTGAAGAGCTTTCTGGAGCACAGCGTTTTGTGCAAATATATCGTACTTTAAACCGAACAGGAAAAAAGAGGTAAGAAAGATTCCGAAAAATAGTATTGAGAACATTAACTGATAAACCAGTGTTTTATTCCAATAAAAAAAAGCCTGCTTCAATATAAAATCTATTCCCGGTTTCTGAGGATATTTGCTCTGCATCATAAAAATTTTATGCAAAAGTAAACATCAATAATTATTTTTGCGGAATGTTTTCAGTGAATCATCAAAAATTTATCGAAATGGATGAACTTTCTCTTCAGGAAGTTCCCTATTTCTTCGTTATAGATTTTCTTTCAGAGAATGTGGAAATCTATCAGGAAAATGAAATTGAAAAATCAGGCTTAATCATTGATTTTCAAAATTTTTCAACAAAAAAAACGAAGCAAAATTTACATAAAAAAATAGAATGGAAATCATTTCCGGAAACGTTGGAGAGCTTTAAAACGGGGTTTGATAAAGTTCAGAAAAATATTCGCCTTGGAAATTCATATCTTGTAAATTACACCCGAAAAACGAAAATTGAGACCAATTTAAGCCTGGAAGAAATTTTTTATCACTCGGAAGCAAAGTACAAGGTTTTTTATAAAGATTTTTTTGTATTTTTTTCTCCGGAAACTTTTGTGAAGATCATTGATGGTAAAATTCTGACTTATCCGATGAAAGGAACCATTGATGCCTCTATAGAAAATGCTGCTGAAATTCTGAAAAATGACAAAAAGGAAAAAGCAGAACATTATACAGTAGTAGACCTGCTTCGTAATGATCTGAGCATGGTTGCAGATGACGTTTGTGTTGATCAGTTTCAACATATAGATTTCATCAAAACCCGGCAAAAGGATTTGTATGCTATGAGTTCAGAAATTTCAGGGAAAATAAAACCTGAGTTTGACAGGAAAGTAGGAAGCATCATTCAAAAGCTTCTTCCTGCAGGTTCCATTTTGGGAGCTCCAAAACCTAAGACTTTGGAAATAATTCTGGATGCGGAAGGATATGACAGAGGATATTACACAGGAGTTTGTGGCTGGTTTGACGGTAAAAATGTCGACAGCTGTGTAATGATACGCTTTATTGAAAAAGATGATGATCAACTTTATTTCAAAAGCGGAGGCGGTATAACGCACATGAGTAAATTAGAAGACGAATATCAGGAAATGAAAAATAAAATCTATGTCCCAATTCATTGAAAGCATTAAAGTAGAAGATAAGGAAATTTTTCTATTGGATCTACATCAAAAACGTATCAACCAAACATTTTCCCACTTCGGAAAGGAAGATGCCATTGATCTTGCCAAAATCTATAAAAATCTGCAACATGATGAAGACGGACTTTTTAAGCTAAGAATTTCTTATGATTTGGATAAAAGAATCCGAACACAGATGATTCCTTATGCTATTCCTGAAATTCAGGATTTTCAGCTGGTAGAAAATAACAGCTTTGATTACTCTTTTAAGTTTGAAGACCGTAAAGAGCTTGATAAGATGAAAATGAAGGCAAAGGCAGAGGAAATCATCATCGTCAAAAACAATCATATCACCGATACTTCTTTTTCCAATCTTTTATTCTTAAAAGGCAAAGAATGGTTTACGCCCACCACTTATCTCTTAAATGGTGTTCAAAGACAACATCTTCTAAAGCATAAAAAAATCAAGGAAGCAGAGATCACCTTACAAAACATAAAGCAATTTACGCACTTCCAGCTCATTAACGCTATGAATGATTTCGATGATATGTTTATTTATCCAATCAGCAGAATAATGAATCTGCCGGGTAATGAGGAATATCTTGACCTTTAGTTTTCTTTCAGGAAATTAAAGTAAGCTTTCTGTACATCTGCACTGTTCTTACCGTATGTATTCACTTCCAGAATTTTTGGTTGCGCATCCGGTTTGAAGAAATTTTCCAATACTCTGTCTAAAGTCAGCTCATCTTCCACTTTCACATAGGAAAACCCAAAGTGTTTTGCCAGATGTTCAGCATGTTTGCGATGTTTTGTCGCGATAAACTTGTCAAGCGTATTTGGATTGGCATTTCCTGGTCCCGGAATTATTTTAAAGATATTTCCTTCCCCATTGTTGAAGATGATAATCCTTACAAATGGAGGAATATATTGGTTCCAAAGACCATTGATATCATAGAAGAAACTTAAATCTCCCGTAATCAGCAAAGTCGGGTTAGCATTTTTAATCGCGAATCCCATTGCTGTAGAAGTAGAACCGTCAATTCCGCTGGTTCCTCGGTTACAATACATTTTTCTCTTTCCAAAATCAAACAGCTGCGCATATCGAATTGCTGATGAATTGCTAAAATGAATATTATAATTTTCAGGAACAGTCTGTGCAGCCTTATTGAAAAAATAAAAATCTGAGAATTCAACAGTATTTAAAAACTGCTCATGTTTAGCATCTTTTTTATCTCTTAAAACATCCCATAAATTGAAATAAGGTCTTGGCTCAAGGTTGATAAATTTCAACAGTTTTGAAAAGAAAACTTCTGGCTTTACTTCAATCTTCTCTGTCAATGAAAAATAAGTATCAGGCTGCCATACTTCATCCAAATGCCAATGTTGTTTCGGACGGGCATTTCTCAGAAACTGCTTTACTTTTTTAGAAACAACATTTTGTCCTACCGTAATGAGCAGATCCGGAGCATAAGCTTTATAATCTTCTTCCGAAAAATTAAAAATATAACGGTCTATATGTCTGAAAAACTTCTCGTGATAAAGATTGGAATTGGCTTCGCTTAATACAACTACTGAATGATTCTTTACCAACTGAGTCAATTGATTCTCCAATTCAGGGCTATAATCCTTCGTTCCTACCAATATCATGATTCTTTGGGAGGTATGCCAGTCTGCAACTAAATTCGACGGAATTTCGTAGTCTTTATGCTTAATCGTCTTTTCTACCGTTGGGAAGGTAGGAAGTTCTGAAACCAAATCATACAAAGGCTCTTCTAAGGGAATATTGATATGTACAGGTCCCTGCTTTTCGAAACAAAGTTCAATTGCTTTTTTAATCGTATCGAAATTAATATCTTCTGCATTCTCTTGGCTGTCTTCCAAAAGTTGGAAATCACCGTAAGAGTGCTGATGAAAAACATCCTTCTGTCTAATCGTCTGCCCATCAAAAATATCTACAAAATCTGTAGGTCTGTCAGCCGTAAGCACCAAAAGTGGAATATTCTGATAAAAAGCTTCAGTGATTGCCGGATAATAGTTCACCACTGCAGAACCACTTGTACAAGTAATTGCGGCGGGTTTTTTTTCACTTTTAGCCATTCCCATGGCAACAAAAGCTGCGCTTCTTTCGTCTACAATGCTGTAACAGTTAAAACTATCCACTTCCGAAAAATGAATTGCCAAAGGAGCATTCCTTGATCCCGGCGAAATTACAATGTCTGCAATTCCGTACTGCTGAAGAAGATGTGCAAGTATTTGGATACTTCTCTTAGAAGAATATTTTTTCATACAGCAAATTTAACTTATAAATAATGATTTTAAAATCATTTAATTTAAAAAATATGTAATTTTGCTGTTCGTAAATTTCTAAAAATGGATAAAATACCTAGTGTAGACCTGCGTGATTTCCTTTCGGACAACCCGGAACGCAAACAGAAATTTGTAAATGAAATCGGAAAAGCTTATGAAGAAATTGGTTTTGTAGCCTTAAAAGGCCACTTTCTTGATGACAACCTAGTAGATGATTTGTATGGAGAGGTAAAAAACTTTTTTGAACAACCAGTGGAAACTAAACAGAAGTATGAAATCCCTGGAATTGGTGGACAAAGAGGTTATGTAGGATTCGGTAAAGAAACTGCTAAAGGTTTCAAAAAAGGAGACTTAAAAGAGTTTTGGCACTTTGGACAATATTTGTCTGAAGGTTCAGAATACAAAACTGAGTATCCAGACAACGTAATCGTTGAAGAACTTCCAAAATTTAATGAAGTAGGTAAGGAGGCATTCCAAATGCTTGAAAAAACAGGACAGTATGTTTTAAGAGCTTTAGCATTGCATCTTGGTTTAGATGAGTTCTATTTTGATGATAAGATCGCTGAAGGAAACTCAATTCTAAGACCTATTCACTACCCGCCAATCACTCAAGAACCGGACGATGCGGTAAGAGCAGCTGCTCACGGAGATATTAACCTTATCACCCTGTTAATGGGAGCTCAAGGTAAAGGTCTTCAGGTTCAGAATCACAATGGAGAATGGATCGATGCGATCGCAGAGCCGGATGAATTGATGATCAATGTTGGAGATATGCTTTCAAGACATACGAACAACAAATTGAAATCTACCATCCACAGAGTGGTAAACCCGCCAAGAGAGATGTGGACTACTTCAAGATATTCAATTCCTTTCTTTATGCACCCAATAAGTGCAATGTCTTTGAATGCTCTTGACAACTGTGTAGACGAAATCAATCCAAAGTTATACGAAGACACGACAGCAGGAGAATTTTTACATGAAAGATTGATCGAATTAGGATTGATTAAGAAATAAGAAAAGAAAGTCAGTAATTTTAAATTACTGACTTTTTTATTGGTTTAATGATTAGCCTGTTATACAATAAAACTCAGGACACGGTGTAGATTGTGTAAAAGTTCCCCAAGGACAAATACAGGTATAACTATCTCCGCCACCTCCAGGATTCTCTCCCCCTCCAGGACCTTCATAAGGTACACATTTTCCTCCTGAACAAATATTTCCTGCTGAGCAGCCACCTTCTCCCGGTCCGCCACCTTCAAAACAAAAAGCAGGAGAACCTACCCCCGCAACAATTTCTCTTTTACTTTCTCGTGAAAGCTTTTTCAAATTTTTCATAGTTATTAATTTTTGGTATTTCCTACTCTATAAGCTTTTCGGATAACGCTTCTTTAAAGATAACATTTATTTGATTAATAATCAAATAATTATAAAAACAAGCAATTATATACAGCAACAGATACTATTATAATCACAAAATAGTAATTTATATAAAATATAAACATTTTCATTAAGAATATTTATTAATTTTACTATACAACAAATTTTTAATTAAAATAATATGAAAAATTTAAGAAAATTACAAAAAGACAAATTAAAGAGTATTTCCGGCTCAGGGATCAATCTTCCCGAACCAGAATTCTGTATGTATTATTGTAGTGGTACAATAATCTGTGCTACCTGCAGTAGCAATTTTAAATGTCCGGATGAAAATAATGATATGTAATCCAAGAATTAAATAAAGAAAACCGTTCTCATGATGAGAATGGTTTATTTTTTACCCATAATAAACGTCTAATTTCTCTTTTAATAGACCAATTAAAGCTTTTATACAATAAAAATAGAATAAGGCGAAAAACATACCTAAAAACGACCTTTATAATATTTCAAATATGCTTTAAAAAAAATTCAAATAATAGCTTTAACTAGAATATAAAATGAGTATGAGAGAGCCTCTCTTTGGTATTAGCGTATAGAGCAAAAAAAAGTCTCATACATTACTGTATGAGACTTTTAAAAATAAAATAAAAACTGGCGGCGACCTACTCTCCCGCGTTAGCAGTACCATCGGCGC
>NZ_FTOL01000009.1 GCF_900156735.1 Chryseobacterium ureilyticum | reverse complement strand
TCGTCTTGAAGATATTGTTTTTGAAGAAGGCAAACCTGCTAGATACGATTAGTAACCTTCAGCAAACTATATGAATTATAAGTACAACAGGAAGGAGTTGTAAGAGACTGGAATGTATGATTATGGAGCAAGGATGTATATGCCTGACCTAGGAAGAAGATGGGGTGTTATGGATCCATTGACCGAATTTTATAGACGTCATAGTCCATATAATTATGCAGTTAACAATCCTGTAAGATTCATTGATCCTGATGGTATGAAAGTTATAAATGGAGATGAAGCTACAAGAAACGCAGCGGAGCAACAAAAAAATATAGCACGAAATAACTTTAATAATGAATATGAAGGTAATAGGAAGATGAAAAAATCTGATTTTATTAATAAATCAGATTGGAATAAGTATAAAGATTCAAGAAAAGTTTTAGAGAAAGCTGAAAAGAATTTTGCAAAAGCAGATGCTAATTATCAACATACACAACAAAGTATAGATAATTTTAAAAACATTGATCCTGAAGGTTTTGCAATAGCGGATAATTTAACTTATAAAAATAAAGCAGATGAAGTAAAAAATTTAGATATAGTAGTTACTACAGGAAGCGCAAGTGCTTATGGTGGTGGAGTTACTGGAGCAGTAATAGATCCTAACACTGGAGACATTGTCGGGAATCAATCTGTAACAAAATTAAGTATAAATGTTAGTATAACTTCTAATACTTTGGCTCACGAGTTTGGACATAGCATTACTCTTGCTTCGAATTCTATAACTTATGCCCAAGAAGCGAAGGCTAATCCAGAGCAAAACTGCCAATTGCCAGTTAATAGGAGTAGTTTTTTATCCAAAGACGCTGTAGATTGGCAGGAACGATATGATAAATTATATAAAACTTATAAAGAAAACCAGAAAAAATGATTTCGAAAATATATCTTCTTATACTATTGTTTTTCTTAAGCTTTGTGAAAGCTCAAGAAAATATGGATTTATTGTCTATATTTAAAATGCAACTGTATTTAGATAAAAATGATGAATTATCTAGTTGCACTAAAAATGATTCACTTTATTTTGTTTTTAAAAAGAATATGATTTTAAAATTGGATACATTAAAAAAAAGAGGTAATTATGATTTAATAGAATCCGTGTTTGCTCCAAAAATTGAATTTTATGCAATAAACCTTTCATTTAATAAAAACAAGAATTTGGATGATGTAAAAAAAATGACAAAAAAAGAAGCTAACTGTTTAGGTATATTTTCTGGAACATTTGATAAATACATATTAGCAATTGACAATAAAACAAGAAGAAGTTATAGAATAGTAGGATTTAATAGTAATGACTTTTTAAGTTTTTTATCTGATTATCTTGAGTATTACAATGAACACAATGATAAAAAATTAACGAGTAATAGTTTTTTAAAAAATTATTATGTTGAAGGAATTGATTTTAAATGTTTATATAATGGACTTCATTCTGATGAGATTGATAGAAAAAAGTACCCCTGCTTACAAAGAGTTAATGACCCTATATTGATTCGCTGATTTATAATCCTTATTTAAGTAATATAGCCGGCTTTAAACGGAAAAAATAAATATTAGGTCTTGTACAATATCGATTTATATATCAATTTCTGAAAATTATAGAAGACAAGTACTTATAACTATACCGTGAATAATCCTATAATATTTAAAGTTTAAGTAAGAAAATCATATTGATATCCAAATAAAAAATATTTAATTAGAGTTTTGGTAAATCGCTAAAGGACACAATTATACTTAAATTTTAAAATAATGGAAAATTGGGAAAAATGGGATCTAAAATATTCAATAGCAGAGTTTGTTCTCCCAAGACTTGAGGCGTATAAAAAAGAAGTGGAAAACGACAATATTATGTCTATACCATTATGGATAGAAGATCATAATTTGCCATTTATTTTAGATCAAAATAGAGAATATTCGAAAGAAGAAATTCGCTTGATAAATAAAGAATGGGCAAGCATATTACAAAAAATGATAAGCTCGTTTACAACTTTATTAACACCCAATAACGAAATAAGCTTTGAAGAACTGCAAAAGATACAGAATGAAGGAATGCAGCTATTTGCAAAGTATTATTTTAACTTATGGGATTGATTATATCAGTAAATATGCATAAAGGTTGTTTCTTCGGAGACAACCTTTTACATATACTCCCGTTTCTTAGTCAAAGGTAGTTTATATATTGAAAACCTCACTTCTAAAATTGTTAAAAACCAAATACTTTACTATATTTATAGAACCAAACCCATCATAAAATTCCCCTATGAAAAAGTTCCTTTTAGCAATCCTTGGAATTCTTATTATTCTTGTAGCTGTATTGTTAATTAAAACATACATTTATCCTTTTAAGAAAAATACATCAGGAACAGGTGAAGGATGGAAACCTGTAAAAAATGACTCGGCGGTCTCAAGACTTTCAGGAGGAATAAAGATCCCTACCGTTTCCACAGGGAGCTTAGGAGAATTCGACTATGCGCCTTTTGATCAATTTAAAGAATATCTTAAAAAAACTTATCCATTAGTGTATCAACATACAGAAAACGTTGAGGTCAATAAATATGGATTAGTGTTCAGACTCAAAGGAAGTAATCCTGTTTTGGAACCTATTTTATTTCTTTCCCATATGGATGTGGTTCCTCCCGGTGATGCTGATATCAAAAATAATGATCAAAATGTTTTCCGTCCGGATGATAAACCTTTAGAACCCGTTGCAAAAGTAGCTGAGGATTGGGAATATGCTCCTTTTTCAGGTGCCGTGGCAAATGGAAGAATCTACGGAAGAGGAGCGATAGACATGAAAGGAATGCTTTTCTCTCTCATGGAATCCATGAATAATCTGATTAAAAATAAACAAGTTCCACAACGTGACATTTATCTTGCCTTTGGATTTGATGAAGAAGTAGGAGGGAAAAATGGCGCTATTCAGATTGCTGATTATTTTAAGAAAAAAGGATTAAGATTCGATGCCGTATATGACGAAGGCGGATTGATCATGAGAAAAGGAAATGTTGCCGGAGTAGGTGCAGATGTTGCTGTGGTAGGTTGTGCAGAAAAAGGTTTCCTTTCCGCAAAAATAAAAGTAAAAGGACTTGGAGGTCACTCTTCAATGCCACCCATGGAAAGTGCAATCGGGAAAGCAGCTGTGATCATGCAAAGACTGGAAGATCATCAGATGAAACCGGAGATAACTCCATTAATAAAAGAATTCTTTACAAACATTGGTGGTGCAATGCCATTTACAACAAGATTAGCATTAGCAAATCAATGGCTTTTAAAACCTGTATTGATCTCACAACTGACTAAAAATAATACAACCAATGCATTGGTAAGAACCACTACAGCACTTACCATGATGAAAGGAAGTGATGGCACAAATGTACTTTCTCCCGAAGTGGAATTTGTAGTCAATTTCAGACTTCTTCCCGGAAATACAGTAAAAGACGTTCGTGATCATATTGCAGAAGCAACCAAAGGATTTGATGTAGAAGTGGAGGAGATCGATAACACAAGAGAAGCCTCGGCAATATCACCATCCAATACAAAATCTTTTAAACTGATCGAAGCTGCTGTCAAAGAGATTCATCCCGGAGCAATTGTTTCACCATACCTTACGATGGCTGGAACCGATGCCGGAAAATATGAAATTGTCAGCAAGAATGTGTATCGTTTTATGCCTATCAAAATTAATAGCGCCGAACAGCAAAGCATACACAGTACTAACGAATATATCAGCATCGAGAACTATCTTAAAATGATTCATTACTTTGAGTATATGATGATAAATTATGACAAATGAAAGTAGTTGCGAGGTTCGCGATTCGGGTTGCGTAGAGAGCAGAAACGTCAATAGTGAATGATCAATTCGCTGAGCTCGTGAGTTTTTAAATAACAATAATTTTAACACTTAGATTTTAAGTTTACATTTTTATTTGGATTAAAAAATCTTTTCATTAATTCTTAGATTAGCAATACCATCTTTGCTGAATGAAATGCTTTTGCGAATAAATATTAGATAATAATACATGATCTGGCGAACGTCAGCGTTTAATTTAAATATCTATTAGGATCCACTTAAAAAGCAAAATTCACTATTGACATTTAATCGTCTCACATTTCATATCTTTTTACAAAAAAATAAAACACGTCAAGTTTTGTCGCTTTACGTCAATAGCTTTGTTTCATCAAAATTACAGAGCTATGGAATTGCCATTTTACTTAAACTTTAAAGACTTTGAAGCCCATTATTATGATAACCTTGAAAAATGGTTTGAAGAATATCACAATACAGGTGAAGCAGATTATCTGAAAACACTTGCAGGGATGTACAGCCCTTATCTCTATTATAATTTTGCAGAAGATAATTTACAGGCAGATGCTGCCATTGAGATTAAAGACTGCTTCTTTCCTTACCATGAAAAGATTGGTATTTCTTTCTGTACAGGATGTGAAAACGTGAAGTCACCTCAAAAAGGGATGAACCATGTTTTTGAATGGAAAACGATCTCCATGATGGAATACGCTCAACATATTTTGGATAAAATCAATCGTTTTTGCTCAAAAAATAAAGATGCACTCAGCGGCAATAAAAATATTCTGGATTATATCAATGATTATGATATTGTGACCTCAAGAGAAGGAGCAGGATATTGTGTAAGCTATAACAGGCATCAAATGACCATTCCTTTTTTGAAAGCGTATTTACCCTATTACGGACAAACAGTAAATATGGCATTGTACAGAGACTTTATTTTTTCCATTGTTCAGATAGCGGAATATATTGATCAGAAGTTAAAAACCATTCAGGCATTTGAGCATACTATTTATGCGAGTTCAAGAGCTGAAGCCAAATTTAAAGTACAGATGAGCCGTCAGTTTCTGACCTTATGCAATTAAATTTTACACCAACATTCATACTTAATTATATTGCGGAGAATCTTATATTTTCCAACAAAAATCCCAGACAGCAATGACTGGGATTTTTAATTTTATCTTTCTAATCAAGATGATCCTGATCCGTTGTTTCTCTCTTTTTATAAGGAATATTCCAAACCAGATCTGCAGCAAGATAATGAACACCTCCGTGGTGAATACTTTTGCTACCTCTGATCAGATCATTCATATAACCGATGTCTACTGTAAAAGGTGAATGAGGAATATTAAACATATAATAAGCAGCAAGTCTCAGTTCTCTATATCCAAAAGAATTCCAATGCTGATCGTGCTCATTAAGATGGCTAATGGAAAATAAAGCTTCAGCACTTAAAGCCAGTTTCTGATTGTTTTTAGGAGATAAATTATATGTTAATTGGCTTTTAAGACGTGTTCTTAACTGGAAATCTTCTTCAACTTTATGAAAATCGGCATCAAAAAACTTTCTGAATTCCTGACGAACCGTATTCTTTAATTTAAGCTTTTTACCAAGATCAAAAGTATAAGCATATCTTCCGTAAATCCTGAATTCCTGCTCTGTATTTTCTTTGTCGTAAGGCGCATCACTTTCATATTGAGGCTGTCTTCGGTAGCTGATGGCATAGCTGTATTGCTGGTTAGGTGCAAAAGAATTATAAACCTCATGATTCAGAACAAAAATAGCCTGTTTTGAAAACAAATTATCATTATCCGGGCTGCTTTTACGACCAATAGCGATATAACTCATCGATTGTTTTTTACCTAAAGAATCCAATTGTTGCTTCACTCCAAATGCCGACCAGAAAGCTGTTTTAGCATCTCCAAGTCCTGGTGGACTGATCTGTGCCTGTACATTTCCCATACAACCTATTATACCTGATACCAAAAGGATTTTTTTTATACTAAACATCATGAAAACTACTTTACTATTAATGTTAATCTCTGTGAAATCATGAGGTTAGATGAAAATATCAGCGATGCACAGAGAATATATTTTGTCAAAACAAATTTATAAAGCTTTATGAACAGATTGTTTATTCAAAAATCTTAAATACTGTTTAAAAACATGACAAAATTGGGACTTGATTTAGGAAAGATTTAGGAATAAAGTTATTCAATTCCTATTTTTTCCTGAGCACAATCAATGTAGATTGTATGATTCAAAAAGATTTTATTGCCCAGCATTCCAGTCATTCCTGAAAACTTCATGAGCATATATTGAGTTGCAGTAAAACCTTCTACGTAAGTAACTTCTGTAAGTGGTACATTCTTATTTTTAAAAGTAATGACGCGGTTACTTTTTGCAGTATAGCTCGTCAAAATATTAGACCTCGATTGTGGTTTCTCAATAATAACTTTTGATCGTGGTAATTTTAAGCTTTCCCAGATCTCCTTCGAAGTTAAAAGTTCATAAGCACTCGTTCCGGAATCATACAGGAACTTCTCACTGTTTCCCTCTAAGTCCGCATGAATAATGATTTTCCTCTTTTTGAATTCAAAATCAATAAGGTTATTTTTAAACTTTGCTGGACATTGAGAAAGATTGAAAACGACACAATTTTCCTTTAAATTGATTACTGTTTTTCTATTCTCAATGATATCTGCGCCTAGAGTTCCAATGATTTTAACCGAATCATTTTTGTCATGCACTTTTCCTATGTTGGAAACCTTGATGAGGTGAGAAGTTACTTTTGTATTTCCGAGGTAAAATGTTGCAGTTGCCCGATGATTATTGATGCTAATACCTTTTATATCCTTAATCGAGTTATAGTAAAATTCAGTATAAGTTGCTCCGGTATCGAATTGCAGATAATAAGTTGTAGAATCCTTTTGGAAATGAATAGGGAGGAGTAATACATTTTTATCGTTTCCAATCCATTTGATAGGAATTCTTCCGCTTTCATTTTCTAATGTTAAGTAATTCTTTTCTGGGATGAATTTTTGGTTGAAATAAATATATCCACCGAATGCTGTCAGAACGATTAGAATTAAAATTGATACTAAAATTTTTTTGATGATTTTCATGCTGATTTTTTGCACAAGATTCGGAAATCCAATGCTGGTTTTGCATAAAAGCGATATGACAGTTTTACGACAATTCTGTGACTTTGATTATAAAAAATTGGTTTTCAACTTTATACTTAAATTCTGGTTGTGGTTCAGGCTGATTCCATTTTTAATGATGATGAATAGTTTTAAAATTAAAAATAGAATCAAAATAGCTAGAAAAAGAGGGAATTTAAACGAGAAAAACTTTTGAATGAACGGACTTATAATCATTAAAACAGAAAAAATCACCGATATAATAATCTGAATGCAGACAATACCTTTTCCAAGCTCTTTATTTCGTAAATCCTTTGTCTGATACGTTAATATTGCAGGAACAATGACACCTCCAAAAGGAATAACGATTCCGGTGAGTGCAGAAAGATTAATGATTTTTGCTCTTTGAATATCTACTTGTTCTTTCGAGGTGATGGTCAGGCTTTCCGGTGAGATTTCTAAAGCTTTAGCAAGAGCTTTTAATGTAAATCCTTTTAGAATATTACCCGCTTCAACTCTCTGAACAGTTCGAAGAGATAGCCCCGATCTTTCGGCAAGCTCACTCTGAGTTAAATTCATTTTCTCTCTCAACATCTTAACCTGATTTTCCATGATCTTTAAGGTATAGTTTTCTGCGATAATCTGCTAATTTAAAAAAAGAAGGTTATATCTATATTTTTAAATTGTGGATAACTTGTTAGTATTTTGTGGAAAACCTAATATCTCCAATTTTTAAAATGTAGTAAGAACAAGGATCTGTTGCATGAAATGATTGGAAATAAGCTGATAGATAGAATTAAATTAGAATATAATTTAAAAATAAGTTAGAAAATTTTTCATTTTATTTCAGATGTAAGGAAATAGAATGCTGGGTTTTATTTAGAATAATTCAAATTAATGTTGTGGGAAAATTTGTTTATCCTTTATTTTGCACCTCTATTTATAATTATTTTAAATAAGGCTGAAAAAAATGATACAATCAAGTGAAAATGAGCTTCCCGTAAAGCCTGAAATTCATTTCAAACAAGCAGCGCAGGAAGACGCTGTAACAGGTAAAACAACTCAATGGTCTAAACCATTTATTATCTTCTTCTTTTCTCTCATCAGTATAACCCAAATCTATGCTCAGGAAATAAAAACGGAAATAATCGGTAAGGTGAGTATGGTAGATGGGCAACCATTGAGAGCAATCTCTGTTTCTCTATTGGAAACTAATCGTCAAACCCTTACAGATGATGATGGGAATTATCAATTTGAGCACGTAAATGCAGGGAATTATACCATAAAACTACAGATTTTAGGTTCTAAGGAAATTCGCATTCCTGTTGAAATAAAGACGGGAGAAACAGCAACATTGGATTATCAGCTTACAAAAGAAAATATTCAGGCGATTCAGGAAGTTGTAATCATGAAAAACACCAACAGATTTTCTAAAAAAGAAAGTGGTTTTGTGGCTAGACTGCCTTTAAAGAACCTTGAGAACCCGCAAGTTTATAATACAGTTACCAAAGAACTTTTTCAGGAACAAGTAGCAGTAGATTTAGGAAGTATTTCTAAAAATGTACCTGGTGCAGGAGTACCAATGATTGCCAATCAGGGAAGAGTAACATTCCGTTCAAGAGGTTTTGAAACAGAGCCTAACGCAAGAAACGGAGTAGCAGGAGCAGCATTTTCAGTGATTGATCCTGTAAATTTAGAACGTATTGAAGCTATAAAAGGACCTTCCGCAACTTTATTTGGAAAAAGTGTAGCAAGCAGCTATGGAGGCGTTTACAATCGTGTAACAAAAAAACCTTACAACAGTTTTGGCGGTGAAGTTGGATATGTAGGCGGAAGCTGGAGTTATAACAGGCTGACGGTAGATGTGAATACTCCGGTTAACAAAGACAGAACAGCATTGTTCCGTTTGAATGCAGCCGGGACTTTTGAAAAAAGTTTTCAGGATTTGGGCTTTACCAATTCTTTGGCGATTGCTCCAAGTTTTTCCTATCAGATTAATGATCGTATGTCGCTTCTTTTGGATGTAGAATTCAACCAGGCAAAAGGAACTTCCGTAGTTCGTTTTAACCCGTATACAGGAAGTAATAAAATTCAGTCGATTGCCGATATGAAGTTTCCATATTATAAAAATTTCCTCGGTGATGACCTTGCTTATGAAACACAGATGATGAATATCTTCGCTCAGCTGAACTATAAAGTTTCCGAAAACTGGACGTCACAGACTATTCTTTCCCGTGCAAGATCTACCATCAATGGATATATCTCTGCAATCAACGGAAAAACAGATTCTACGGCAAGTGCACAGGTGATGGTAGGTACCACTTCATTTATTGCTACCAATATCCAACAGAATTTTATCGGAGATTTTCATATCGGACGTTTCAGAAACAGAATGGTATTAGGATTGGATTACTATAACAACTCTAATCATTTTGACCGTTATCATACCAATACAAAGGTTTTTAATTTTGTACATCCTTCTGCAGATTTCCGAGTGAACAGAAGTATTATCAACGCACTTACGGCAACTTCTACAATGAGAAAGGAGAATAATAGTGATAATACCTATGCAGCATATGTTTCCAATGTATTTAATGTCACAGACCAATTGATGGTAATGGCAAGTTTAAGAGTAGACAGATTTCAGTTTAAAGGAGTTCGTGATCTTGTAACCGGAGAGATAAAAGGAGGGTTAAGCAATAGTGGAACACAGGCTGGTCCGTATGGGCAGACAGCTCTTTCACCCAAGTTGGGTCTTGTTTATGAAATTCTTAAAAACAAGGTTTCACTTTTTGGGAATTATATGAACGGCTTTAATAATGTAAGTGGAGCTGATATCAATGGAAATACCTTCAAACCTGAATATGCAAATCAATGGGAATTTGGAGTGAAAGGAGACATCTTCAATCACAGACTTGTAGGAACATTGAGCTATTATAACATCCGTGTAGATAATATTTTAAGAACAAATCCTGATGATATCAATTATTCAATACAGGATGGAACACAGTTGAGTAAAGGATTTGAAGCAGAAATAACAGCAAACCCTTTTGACGGATTGAATATTGTAGCTGGTTATGCTTACAACGACAGTAAATTTACCAACGCAAATCCTTCTGTTAATGGCTTAAGACCCGCGTTATCCGGACCTGCAAATATGTTCAACTTCTGGATCAGCTACAGGATTTCAGACGGAAAACTGAAAGGTCTTGGAATAGGAGGTGGTGGAAATATGGGATCTTCTTCCTATCAGACCAATACACAAACTGCAAAAGTGATTATTCCATCTTATAAAATGTTTGATCTGGGAATCTTCTATGACCAGCCAAAATACAGAGTAGGATTAAAATTTGATAACATTACCAATGAAAAGGCGTGGTCGGTACGTTTAACACCACAAGCTCCGGCACGTTTCTTAGGAAGTGTTTCTCTGAAATTTTAATAATGATATAATTGATCATAAAAAAGCCCTCGATTTCAACGAATCGAGGGCTTTTTGTTTAATATATTTTCTTCTTTTTAATTAATCCAAAGACAGTAATTATTGCGGTATCGTATCGTAGAATAAGGGATTCCCTGTAATGTCCCCTTTGTCTTATCCTGCCAATCCTGTCGGATTACATAAAGTCCGGGCACTGTTGCTTTAAAAGTAACCTTGTGGTTTTCATCTGTCGGAATATTTTTTTCCCAGTTTTCAGGATTAAAAATTCTAATCATTGTTCCTTTCTCCGCAGGTTTCATATTACGATATGGAAAAACAGTATAAATCCTGTTCTTTTCCTGAAGAATGATATCCATCTGCTGAAGTGGTAAATTGTTATTAAAGACAGCTCCTACCTGATAAGCTCCACACATAAAATCTATTGGACGTACATTATCCTCCTGATTTTTTGATCGAATTAAAACAGGTTGTTGATCATTCAACCCAAAAATTCGGTAAGTTCCTTCTTTGTCAGGAGTAAAAGTTGCTTCCCAATGATCCTCTTTCGGCTGAAATTGAATCTTTGATTTTTCACCTTTAGCATTAAGAATAAAAAAACTGAAATCCTTGATCCTTTGAAATTCAGGACCTGTAGTTCTGTGTCGTTCACTGAGATCATCAATAAAACCATAGCAAACCTGAATTTTAACCTGTTCTTTTACCTTTCCGGAACCATGAATTTCCATCCAATATGCACTCGCTTTTGTAAGTTGAGGAAGAAGAAAAACAGTTAAAAATAACAGCAAAGAAAATGCTGTTCGTCCTTTGTACATTGTAATTACATTATATTAATAATGCTAATTTAGGGAAAAAGAATTTATAGCCTGTGAAGTTTTACAAAGAAAAACCGCGGTATTAAAAATGCCGCAGTAAACTTAACTCAAATGATTGATTTTTTGTCTTTTTATGCTCCCGTTCTGCACATCGCATCCCAGGTAGTCCAGAAATGTGCATTAATAGCCCCGATCAGAGGATGAGTGCTGTCTGCCACAATTCCTACCATTGAAGCACAGTTAGAATTACAGCCTATCTCATTGTTGCTTCCTGTTTGTGGAGGAATTTGTCTCCAGGTACCCGTAGAACCACTTAATAATTCTACTTTTATTTCAAAGATACCTGAAAGATTAGGAGTTTGGATTTGTTTTGTCGGATTGTCGCTTGAAATTGAATCACTCCAATTTCCTTGTGAAAATGTTACACGCCATTTGGTAATCATTTTAGCTGTATCATTTTGGGGTGAAAGATATACCCAGAACTGTGCTCCGCCTCCCAGTTGTAACTGACCGGTAGAGTTTGCGTTTACACTTGTAGATGTCATATTAATTGTTTTTTGTGGTTATTTTGTATTTCAAAGTAACGAAGAACAAAGCAGAAGATGTAGAGTAGAAATAACCAATTATATAGCTGAGTATAAATACTTAGCAGAATATAAAGTTCAAAATTAATTTAAAAAGTTCGTGAATAACCTTAATACAGGTGGGGGGGATACTGTTATATTTAATAGATTTTAGGAGGCAAAGACGAAATTAACATCGTCGATTCTTATTAAGCAGACACAGAAACCAAGTAGTTTCTTCAGCGACAAATTGCATTTCTTCGTTTACTTAAAATCTACAGATTGTTGATAACCAGATCTATAAAAGTATATAAAAAACAAAAAAGTCTTAAGTATAAAACCTAAGACTTTTCTTTGCAGAAAGGAAGGGATTCGAACCCTCGATACAGTTACCCGTATACTACCTTTCCAGGGTAGCTCCTTCAACCACTCGGACACCTTTCTTTTTGAGACTGCAAAAATAGAATATTTTCTTTAAATACCAAATTTTTTAATGCAATTTTTCAGCGGTAATCTCTCCACAAAGGCTTTGGGTAAAGTTATCTGCAAAACTTCCTGAGTAATTAGGATTATCAATCAGGTGCATGGCTTTTGTAATTGCAGTTTCTGCTGTCATATCTCTTCCACTGATGGCACCGATTCTTGAGAAGATATTACTGTTCTCATATTTCCCGAATGAAATACCTCCTGAAATACACTGACTTACCACTACGATCTCCGTTCCGTTATTTCTGATTTCCTGAAGCGTTTCCTGAGTTTTCTCACTGCTGAAAATAGTTCCTGAACCGAAAACCTGAAGGATAAGTACTTTCATCTTAGGGATTTCTCTGAAATGACTTAAATGCATCCCTGGAAAAATTCTCCAAAACAGAATGTCTTCAGAAATATGTTCATCCACATGAAACTCTACAGAAGGATCACAACGGAAAAGATTGTCTTTAATAATATTTAAATGAACCCCAGATTGTCCTAAAATAGGGTAGTTTGGACTGGCATATGCATCAAAATATTCCGCCGAATACTTCAATGTTCTGTTTCCTCTTAGCAGTTTATATTCAAAATATATAGCAACTTCCTGAATAACAGCTTCGTCATTTTCATACAAACTTGCGTAATACAGACTCGTAAGAAGGTTTTCCTTAGCATCCGTTCTCAAGTCTCCAATCGGAAGCTGAGAACCCGTCATGATCACAGGTTTTTTCAATCCTTTCAACATAAAACTCAATGCTGAAGCAGTGTAAGACATGGTATCTGTACCGTGAAGGATTAAGAAGCCATCATAATCGTTATAATTTTCAAAGATATAATTAGCAATCACTCTCCATTCCGTAGGTCCCATATCCGATGAGTCTAATGGTTTGGCAAAGGGATGTACGAAAACTTCACATTCCATAAGCTTCATTTCAGGCATCTTTTCAAAGATATTTCCAAAATCAAAGGCACGTAGACTTCCGGTTTCATAATCTTTTTCCATACCAATGGTTCCTCCGGTATAGATGAGTAGGACTTTTCGCTTCATGTACTAATTGTATTAAGAATTTATGCCCGATTAGGCTTCATAGCCCAAAATTACGTTAATTTGCAAAGATTTGAAAATGAATGAAACGCTTATGCTGAAATTTTATCAGAATACACTGAAAATAGTAGGCGTTTACCTTAGCTATTGAAAAAATAACTGAATGCAGATGAAAGACTTAGCACAAACTTATGAATATTTAAAACAGTTTTTAACAGAAGAAAGACTTACAAAAATTGAACATTTTTCTCAGGAAAGTTCTGATTTTGTACTTCCGGTTGTAGAAGATGTCTATCAGTTTAGAAACGCAGCGGCAATTGTACGTTCTGTAGAAGCGTGCGGTTTTCATAAAGTAGTGGCATTGCAAGAAGAATATAGCTTTGAACCTAATCTTCGTGTTACCAAAGGGGCTGATACCTGGGTAGAGGTTGAAAAACTTCCCAGAAACATGGAATCTTTTCAGAATATAAAAGACAGAGGATATAAAATTGTAGCCGTTTCGTTGGAAAAAAACGCTAAAATGCTTCCTGAATATGAAGTGACAGAACCTATCGCTTTGGTTTTTGGGACTGAAATGGAAGGGGTTTCCAAAGAAATTCTGGATTTTGCAGATGAAACGCTAGCAATTCCTATGTATGGTTTTACAAGAAGTTTTAATGTTTCTGTAGCAGCATCCATTTGTATGTATGAATTAAAACAAAAGCTGATGAAATCCGAAATCGATTATAAATTGAATGAGGAGAAGCTTTTAAGAATGAAAATCCTTTGGACGGTAAATTCAATCAGAAGCGGACAGCAGATTTTTGATAAATATCTCAGAGAAAATAATATTGGCTGGAAATAATGAATTCAAAATAAAATAGGAGGCTAGTAAACTAACCTCCTTTATTTTTGTTGTAAATAGATAATAAAACTATTTATTGTACTATATCATATTGTAGTAATTCCAAGCAGCTACAAATACACCTGCCGTTTCTGTTCTTAATCTTTGATTTCCTAATGAAACCGCTTTTATTTTATGCTCAGCCAGAAATGCAATTTCCTTTTCAGAAAAGTCTCCTTCAGGACCAATTAAAAAAGTAATCTCTTCCATTTGTGGAATATTTTTAAGCTCCATTCTTTCCAGATTTTCGTGGCAATGAGCTACAAAAGTATGCTCAGAATTGATGGTTTTCAAAAAGTCAGGGAGCTTTACAGAATCATTGATGACAGGGAAGAGAAATCTTAAGCTCTGTTTGGAGGCTGCAACAGCCTGTTTTCTGATCTTATCAATATTGATATTCTTTCGCTCGGTTTTTTCTGTAACGATAATACTGATCTCAGAAATACCCATTTCCACAGCTTTCTCCACGAAAAACTCTATACGGTCAATATTCTTTGTAGGAGCAATAGCGATATGAAGCTTAGGATTGAACCCCGGAAGATTGTTTTTAATTTCTGAAACCTCAATACCAGCTTTTTTCCCTTCTATAACCAGTTTCCCTGAAGCCAGAGCTCCATTTCCATCCGTTACATGAATTTCTTCACCATCCTTCATACGAAGAACTTTTACGATGTGCTGCTGTTCCTCGTCATTGATGATGACTTTATCATCTGCTATCTCTCCGTAAAATAATTTCATATATCCTGCGTTAAAAATGCAACTCCTGTTTTGATTGTTGTATAAACATCCGTATCACATTCACGGTAGCTGCACATGTATATTTCTTCTATCCATTTATCATTCAGGAAAATCAGGTTTAAATATTCCTGTTTTCTCAAGTTATTCTTTATGGATAGATAATCACCTTCTTTAGGAGTATAAGGAAAGCTAAAAAGATGTTCTGTGTTTATTTTTTCAAGAATTTCTTCTTTTATATCCTGGATGTATCCTGTTTCAGAACTTGCTGGAAAATAATCCATAGGATTGTCTGAATCTTCATTTTTACCAGTCACTGTTTCCAGAACCCAGTAATATTTGGAGTTCTTTTTAGAGTGAGTTCCCAGTATTTTTTCTTCTAAGAGTATTTTCATAAGTCGTATTTTGCTGTTGCTGTCGTTCTCAGATCGGTAAATTCACCTCTTTCAAACTTCAGTTGTGCTACCATAGCAATCATCGCAGCATTATCCGTTGTATATTCAAATTTTGGAATGTAAATATTCCATCCTAATTTTTCCTTATTATCTTCCATTGCTTTTCTCAGTGCAGAATTGGCAGAAACTCCTCCGGCAATAGCAACTTCTTTTACATTAAGTTCTTTTGCAGCTTTTTCAAGCTTATTCATCAGGATTTCAATGATCGTTTTTTGTACAGAAGCACAAAGATCATTAAGGTTTTCTTTAATAAAATCAGGATTTTTTCTTACCTCTTTCTGGATGAAATATAAAACAGATGTTTTAATACCACTGAAAGAATAATCGTAATTTTCTAACTTAGGTTTATTAAATTTAAAAGCATCAGGATTTCCTTCTTTAGCAAGCCTGTCGATAATAGGTCCCGCAGGATAATCAAGGTCAAAAATCTTTCCGATTTTATCAAAAGCTTCACCTGCTGCATCATCAATAGTTTTCCCGATAATTTCCATGTCGAAATAGTCTTTAACAAGGACGATCATCGTATGTCCTCCACTTACAGTAAGGCAAAGGAACGGAAAAGTAGGCGGCACAGGATTTGCATCCTCGATGAAATGGGCAAGAATGTGCGCTTGAAGGTGATTTACTTCAATTAATGGAACATTAAGGCTCATAGCCAAAGACTTAGCAAATGATGTTCCTACAAGAAGAGATCCCAGAAGTCCGGGTCCACGTGTAAATCCTATAGCGGAAATTGCATTTTGTTGTATATTTGCTTTGGTAAAAGATTTTTCAACAACGGGAATTATATTTTGTTGATGGGCTCGCGAAGCCAATTCAGGAACCACACCTCCATATTCTTTATGGATAGCCTGATTCGCAGCAATGTTTGAAAGAATAGAATTCCCCTTGATGATAGCTGCTGAGGTGTCGTCGCAAGACGATTCAATACCTAAAATTATAGAGTCGCTCATAATAATGGCAAAGTTAGAGAATAATAACGAGAATGAGAATAAAAAATCAGTAGCTGAAAACCTAGGGGATCAGGTACAGAAAACTGTGGAGAATGTAGAGGGAAAGGTACGGGAAACAGTGAAAGAAGCATCCGAACTGGCTTCGGACGCTATTAATCATCCTGTAGAAACAGCAGAAGAATTCGGAAAACAGGCAATTAAAGATGTTACCAGCTATAGCTGGTGGGCAAAGCTTCTTCTTATTCTATTTTGGCTAGGTCTTTTTCTTGTAGCAGGAATTCTTATAACGGTCAATCTTCCGGTTACGAAACAATGGGCAGCAGATCAGGCTTTAAAACTTGTAAATAATGATTTTAAGTCCGGATTTTCTACAGAGAGTGTAGATGTAAACTATTTCGGAGATGTAACGATAAAAGGATTAAAAGTAAAAGATTACAAAGGATTAGACTTTATTCAGGCACGTGAGTTCCGTGCAGACTCAGACTGGATTTCCCTTGCAGTGAATGCTATTTCAGGAAAAAGTAATTCTTTAAGCTTCAATTCCCTTACCCTTGTTAATGCTGATGTAAAAGTCATTACTTATAAAGGTGATAGTATTTCCAACTTTGTACGATTTACTGAACTTTTTGATGACGGTAAAAAAAGAGATCCTAAAAAACCACCTTTTCAATTGAATTCAAGAGTTCAGATTCTTGATTCTAAAGTTTCCATTGTCAACGAAAATTCTCCAGGCGAGCAGGGGAAGTGGCTTACCGCAACAAAATTTAATTTAAAAGCACCCAATGTTAAGGTCAACGGACCGAATATTTCTGCTTTAATTAACAATATGTCTTTTGTGACGACAAGATGGGGGAAATCTCATATTGTAGACACGTTTTCAACGGAACTGTCTTTAACCAAGCAGTTTTTATCATTAAAAGACCTTACTTTAAATACAGATCATACTTTACTTCAGGGAGATATTAAATTTAATCTTCACGATGGTTCATGGGCAGATTTTGCGGATAAAGTCCGCTGGGATATGAATATTGAACAGGGAAGCCAGGTAAGCGGTTATGATATCAGCTATTTTGTAACTAACTGGGACAATATTAAGCCATTTAACCTTTCAGGAGTAATGACAGGACCATTGAATAAGTTTCATTTGGAAAACTTTCTCATCCGAAATCCTGATGTAAATATTGCTACCAAAACGATGAAGGTTGATAACCTGCTGAAAGGAAATTTCTCCATAGAAACGAAGGATCTCTCTGCAGATTTTACCTATAAAGATTTAAAGGCGATGATGCCTTCCTTTATTTCCAAAAAAATGAAAAATTTTGCGGATGATTTTGGAAAGCTGAAATATAATGGAACAGCAAAAGTAAATCCTAATCAGGTGTATGTGGATAACGGAAATCTGATCACAGGAATAGGACAGGCAAAAATTTCAAAGCTTTCTCTGACAGGTTACAGTACGGCAATGCCAAAATATTCAGGTTATCTTGAAGTGAAAGATCTAAATACTTCTGTAATTACCAAAAATAAAGCAGTAGGGCTGATCTCAGGGAAATTTGATCTTAACGGACAGAGCTTTGATGTAAATACCATGCGTCTTACTACAAAATCCCAGATCGCCAGCATTGAAATTATGGATAAGGAGATTAATAATCTTTATCTGGACGGATTGCTTGATCATAAAAAATATAACGGACTTATAACAGTAGACGATGAACAGGCAAAAGCTACTATTAAAGGGCTGATTGATTTCAGTACCTCCAAAATAGCAATGGATGTAAACGCAGATGTAAGATATCTGAACATGAATTACTTCACCAATAAACCAGGAAGTCAGATCGTGAGCGGACAGGTAGAAGGGAAAATGTCTATGTCATCCATTAATGATCTTACATTGGATGTGAATGCTAATAATCTGAACTTTGCTACCGCGACTCAAAAATATAATATTCCGAATGCTAAATTAAAAACATTTGTAGATGGCGGAGGTCGTGTCATTGATGTAGATGCACCGGGAGCTGCAACAGGAAAAATATCCGGAAGATATAGTCTTGCCGACCTTGCGGGAATGGTAGAAAACGGAATTGGAAAAATTCTTGTAGGACCACCACCTAGAAAATTATACAGAGGGCAGAATTTTGCCATGAAATTTGATGTTCAGCAAGGATTGGTTAATTATTTTTTACCCGATCTTAAGCTTCCTAATGGTGCTTTGGTAGACGGAGAATATGATGGTAATTCCAATAATCTGATTCTGAACCTTGATGCTGCAGCATTGAAATATCTTATGACCAAAGAGGAAGAAATTACTGATGCTGATAAGGCTTTAGCAGATTCCAATCCTGATTATAAGGTGAATGAAAGGAAAAACCTTAGCCGTGATAGTGCTATGGTAGACAGTGTGAAGGTAAGGATAAATACGGCTAATCTTGATCAGCAGATATATGCACGAATCAACAGATTAGAATACAATAAAAATATTATCAAAGATTTCGAACTTAAAGGGAATAACGAAAACGGAAATACCCTTCATCTTGCAACTGTATTTAAACACGGAAGCCCGGATGACGAGATCAATGAAAAACTTAAAGAATATGCGATCAATGTTGATCAGTCTACAGATGCTGCAGGTGATTATGTTTTTAGGTTTGAACCTACTGAGGTTAAATTCAATGAAGTAACATGGGCAATAGATACCAGTCCGGAATTGAATCATTCCATTACTTACAGAAAAAATACCGGAGATTTTGATATTCGGAATCTAAGGGTTTATTCAGATAAAAGTGCTTTGTTTATTAAGGAAGCTCAATTTAAATCTGCAAAAGACTTTTATGTAGATGCTGATATCAATGACTTTGCTATAGAAAAACTATTGGAAATGCAGTCCGGAGGAAATGGTATGAATATCCAGGGGCTTGCCAACGGAAGTGTAAAGATCAAAATGGATAAAAGCACTTTACAGCCACTTGTAGATCTTACTGTGGATGATATCAAAATGAATGGTAATGATATGGGAGATATTTCCATTTCAGCAACCAACGGCTTCTCTCTTAATGTATATGATATTGATGTAAAAGTACATTCTGCCGGCGTTTTAGGAAATAACAGCCTGAACCTTACCGGAACAGTAAATAACAATACATCTTCACCTGTAATTGATCTTACAGCAGAAATGCGTGATTTTGATTTATCTTTCACACAGCAGTTTGTTCAGACGATCTTTGGAAATATGAGAGGAAAAGCAACGGGTGATCTTAAGATTAACGGGAAGATTAACGACCTTGATTATAGTGGAGATATTGCTTTAAAAGATTTTGGATTAAAACTTTTATTTACGGGAGTAGATTATTCATTTGATGATACGGTAATTCAGCTGACAAGAGGACTTGCGATCCTGAATAATATTGAAGTACATGATGGAAGATCCAATTCAAAAGGGAATATTTCCGGGGCGATTCAGTTTGAAACCCTTTCTTCCATGGGGGTGTCGCTCGTAATGAGAGCTGATAATCTATTAATGCTTAATACCTCTCAAAAAGATTTTGATCTTTTCTGGGGAAGAGTTTACGGACAGGGAGATCTGTATGTGGATGGTCCGGTTTCAGGATTAAGTATAACCACACCAAATATGAAGGCACTTAACGGAAGTACTTTCACCTTTAATTCGAGTTCGACCTCAAATGTTGAAGAATTCAAGATGCTGAGGTTCCTGAAAGAAGGAAAAGACGGTTTGGTTACTTTAGATGAAAAGAAAAAGACCGGTGCCAATATGAATATTGATTTCAATTTGGCTGTAGATAAAGGAACAACTGTAAATGTACTTGTAGGAGATGATGTTGGAAATATTACGGTGCAGGGGGTCGCAGATCCGCTGAAGTTCCAGATGAACAGACAGGGAAATATTGCCATGAGCGGAACATATAAAGTAGATAACGGAACATTCGTTTCCAAGGCAATTCTTAATAAAACATTCCAGATTGAAAGAAACAGTAGTATAAGATGGGATGGTGACGCGATGAAGCCAGCTCTGGATATTACAGCAAACTATGTAAGAATGGTTTCTAATGCCGGTGAATACCTGAGTATGGGAAAACTACAGCCTATCAGTATTTTATTACAGGCTAATATTACCCAATCTCTTACAGATCCTAAAGTAGAACTTAATGTAACAGCTTTAGATGTATCCAGCCAGGTAAGGGAAACCTTAGCTGCAAAAATGAGCCAGGAAGGAGAGAAAGTACTTCAGTTTGGTTCCGTTCTTTTATTAAGTACATTCAATGTATCGAATAGCGGTGGAGTGGATGTGAATGTAGGAAACGTAGCGGAATCTTCCGGATATAATATGCTTCTGAAACAGTTAGGTTCTGTATTGAATACAATGAGTAATGAATTCCAGATTGACCTTAATTATGTAAAAGGTGATCAGAATGCTAACATTGGAGACAGAGCGAATGCCGGGTTCAGTGTAGCCGTTTCACCTAGAGTAAATATTAAAACAGGATTAGGGATTCCCTTGTCTAAAACTGACGCGAATAATAGCGGTGCACAAAACAATTATCTGTCTGGTGAAGGATCTATTGAATATGATCTATCCAAAAAGAATGACGGTACTTTATTGGTTCGTGGTTACTCTAAACCTACCAATATTGGGATGGGAATGGCAAGTACTAACGGTTCTGCAAATCAAGCCTATGGAGTAGGGGTGATGTGGAGCAAAAGCTTCAATTCTTTGTTTAAAAAGAAGAAAAAAGACAAAAAACCTGTAGATGCCAAGACCGAAATAAAAACAGATTCTATAAAATCAAACAGTAAATAATTTGAATATTTTAATGATTTTTATCATCCGTGTTAATTATTGTTAATATTTGATATATTTTTTTTAGTTAAATTATTTTTTGTAAATTTGCAAAAAATACATAGATTTTTTAAAGAAATTGTAATTTAACTAATATGAACTATCAACTGGACGAAATAGACAAGAAGATTCTTGATTTCTTAGTAGAAAACACAAGAATGCCTTTTACTGAAATTGCTAAGCAGATGGATGTTTCTGCTGGAACAATTCACGTAAGAGTGAAAAAGATGGAAGATGCAGGTATTATTTTGGGATCATCTCTTAACATCGATTATGGTAAGCTGGACTATCACTTTACAGCTTTCATCGGAATCCTTTTGACAAAATCAAACCGTACTCAGGAAGTATTGAAAGAATTGTCAACTATTCCTAACGTAATCGAAGCTAGTGTTATTTCCGGAAAATATAATATTTTCTGTAAAGTAAGAGCGAAAAACACTGATGACGCAAAAAGAATTATTTATCAGATCGATGACATTCAGGATGTAATGAGAACTGAAAGTATGATTTCTATGGAAGAGTACTTAAGTGACAAAAATAGACTGATCAACGCTATCTCTATTTAATTCAAATTTTAAACGAATAACTATAAAAGAACTTATGAAATCTCTCATAAGTTCTTTATTTTTGTACCTATGGAAGAATACAGCTATTTTGACGAAGATCCTAAAAAAGGATGGGGATTTGTACTGGCATTTGCTGCCTTAATGTTGTTTACCGTAATGGGCTTGGGAATTGATGTTGATGAATATCTTCAGCATGAATATCTTGATATACCGAGATGGTACTTTTACATTATCTTTTCAATTGATGCGTTGATGATGATAGGATTGGTACTGATGTTCTTTTACAGAAAAGTAGGGATCATTATGTTCCCGGTGTTATTGGTACTGCATTTCTTTATGCATAATTATTACCTTTCTACTTTCCTGTATACGGATGTGACAAACCTTTTCCTTTTTACAGGCTTTGGAATGCTTGCCATTATTCCTAAATGGAAATTTTTTAAATAAAAAATAACCGATATTATAAATATAACGAACCGCTTTTAAATTCTATTTAAAAGCGGTTTGTGAATAATAAAAGGAGTAAAGAACATTATCTGATCTTCAACGAATTGAATATTTTCTTCTTTAAAGGATTTTTTGTCCAATCTTTCCATTTTCCTGTATAAGGATTATAGCCGCATTTCAGAGGCTTTGAGATATCAAGACCTGCTTTGTTTTTATCGCTGCCTTCCGTATAGGCTCTGCAATCTGTACATACATATCGGAATTCACAGTCTTTACAGATCTCTACGCTGTCTTTGGTTAAGTTCCAATATTTTTTGAAACCAGGTTGATTCAGTGCTGTTTCAAGACTTGTTGTTTGGATATTACCAAAGCTTTCCAGCATTAAAGGACAGTTTTTAATATTTCCGTTTTTATCAATACCGATTTTCTTGTGAAGGCAGGAATTGTGATTGATAGCTTCCAATACTTTACTGATGTTGGTATTAAAATATTTCAGTTCCACTTTTCCACAGGCAGATAGTTGTAGCTCATCTTTGAGGAATCTTAATGAAAATCTGAATTCATTTTTAGCTTTGAAAGGTGGTTGGGAACAATTGTAGAAAATGAGACTGTATATTCTCACTGTATTCTGATGAATAGCCTGTATAAAAGAAAGATCCACATCCTTATGAAAAGGGGAAAATATTTCTATACCGGATAAAACGGAGGTTTTAAAGGTATTATCAATCTCGATCAATTCCTTTGCAGTGAGTGGTTTTAAACAATAAATAACCAAATGTCTGATTCCTAGGTTTTCTATAGAGGATTTTATCTTATTGAGTAATCCTATTTCTTCCAGTTCTATAAAGATATGGTTTATGGTACTGGGTTCATGATATTCATGAGAAAGGGGAGGAAAATTACGGTCCCAATCATTTTTACTGATGAATCCATATTCTTTTTCTAACAAAAGGTTGAGGTATTCCTGAACAATTTCTTTAGACGCTTCATCATAATTTTTCATCATGTCTTCAATAGAATGGGATTTTAATTCCACAATAATCTCATACAGCTCCAAAGGATGTAATTCTGACGTGTTTCTCTGCAAATCTGAGATAAGTATACGCGTTGGACCTTTAGTGGGTAGAATGTTGCTGAATAGATTGAAATAGGTCATTAGGTAATAATTTTATATAAAGAATGATCTTAAAGTTATTTATGCTCAATTTTGTGACTGAATTCAATGGGGGTATACCTGTGTTCAGCTTTGCAGATTGTTTTCAATAGGTTCATCTCAATCTGACACTAGAAAATATTTTATAATAATCGATGTAACGATTTAAAGGGTTTTTCTCTAGGATAAAAGACCGTTTGAAATTTGTCTGAATTTAAATAGTATAAAGAGTCACTATTTAATTTGCCGGTATTCTTTGTTTTAAATAGATCAAGATATTTAAATGTTAATGGTAATTTATTCTTTTCTTTATATAATCTTTTCATAAATATTCAGCTAATTTTTGTTCCAATGCATAATTACATGTATGAGATAAGCTTGAAAACTGACCAATTGGATTGATTTCTAAAAAATAATATTTTTCTCCTTTCTTTATAAAATCTAAAGAACCACAATTGATATCTAAAGACTTCATTAATAAGTTGATTTTTTCTTCTATATATTTTGGAAGAACATACGGTACGTTTCTATTGGGATTCTTTTTATTGTATTTTCTAAAGTCTGTTTTTGTTTGTTCATCATTCTGCGAGAAAATAGCCATAGACCAACAGTGGTCATTCAAATAAAAAGTTCTTATTTCAAAGTCTTTTTCAATTTTTTCTTGAAAAAAAGTGATGAAAAAATCCTGACTTTCGCGCTCTTCAACTAATGTTGTATACATGAATCCGCTGAAATCTTTTTTAATTTCATCCAAAGTCACATTTCCATTAATTGTTTTTAGAATAGTTTTATTGAGCTTCACCTGATCTGTATTCTCTGCCAAAAAATATTCAGGGATGTCGAAGCCTAGTTCTCTGGCTTTATCAAGTACAATAAGTTTATTGATAAGTGAAGTGCTTTCTTTATTGATATGTCTTTTAGATTCAAGCGTTTTCTGTATATAATCTTCAAGCCAATATTGAGTTTCATTCATATGAAGAAGAATTGAATGATTGCTGTATTTTAATCTGCTGAAGTTTAATCCACCTCTCCTGTACCAAACGCTTTCAATTTCATCAATAAAAAATCTATTGCGGCTGCTTTCAATTAGGATTCTTTTTTTTATAGTTTTTATCTCAAATACTTCATCTTCATGAACCCGGATAAATTTTTTTTTCAGAATCATCAAATGCCTGATTACATCTATTGTAGCTGTTTCATTTTTTTGAGAGATAATAAGTATCATAGGTGTTTTTCTTAAAAAAATAGAGTAAATTACAGGTGATAGGTATATTACTGTGTGATCTTCTTTTGAAAATCTTTGGTAATATTTGAAGATTGTTTTAAGCTTGGAAACCCAATAGCTTTCCGGTTTCTATTGATGCGTGCTGAGTCCGAAGCATTAAAATCAGGAGTAGAATAATGGTTGAATATTCCATAAATAGATTCGGAATAGTTAATATATTGATGTTTATCTACCATCTCTATATAATCTCTGGGAGTGCATTCCCCGGATCTTACATACTCCAGTAACTTTATTTTAAAATATTCATAGTTCTGAGAGCCTGCCATATGATTAAATAAGACACCCATTGGCATAAAGCTGTTATTATTCCCTGTTAATCCGATTTTTTGCTTTGATGGATACCCATAATTTTTAAATGTCCATAAGAGGAGACTTGCATTTTTTCTATCATTGATTTCAACTGTTGGTCCACGTCGTTCATTATATTGATCTCTTTCAAATGCAACACTGAAAGAATCAATCAATTTTTTATTTAAACCTTTCTTCCATTCACTCACTTTCTGTTCTACAGTCATACTATCAATACCATATTTTTTATAGAGCTTAAAAAATTCGGCATCTTCTCTTTTGTATTTCCAATAGGGGGCTACCTGTGCTATTAATTTGTCCAGACTTTTTTGTCCACCGAAGTTTTTATTATATCGGTCAGCATATTTGATATAGTTTTCATATTCTTCTATTCTTTCATTTTGAACAGGGGAATATTTTCTAAATAACCTTTTATACTTTTTTATTGTAGCCAGAGTATCCTTATTTACCCTATGAATACTGTCTATAGTATATACTTCGTGATAATATTCAATATAGTTTAGCTTTTTACTTTTACAGGAAAAGAAAAACAGCAGTATAAGCAGTATGACGTTTATTTTTATTTTCATGGTTGAATTTGTATTCCTGTCTTATGAAGATAGGAGGGGATTGTCCCCTCCTGTCATTTTTTAATCAATTGATAGTACAGCTACCTGTTTTCCATCAACACAAATTACAGTATCACCAGTATTCCCTGGCTTACCACTAGGTCCAGTTTCAGAAGTTGTTTTTTCGTTTGTGGATCCTCCACCAATAATACTTTTTGTATTTGCTAACTTTTTGTTTTCTAAAGAAGAGAAATCACTCTTCATTCCATTTAATTTTTTCATGATGGTAAATTTTTAATTTAATAAATCATTTGTGTCATATAATCCCTGACATTGTGGGCGCATTATTCTCATATTTATCTTGTACTGTACACATACAATCCAAAAGTGAAAAATATTTCATCAACGTTGATGGTTTCAAAACTAAAAAATAATACGTCACTTTAAGGTGATAAATATTGTGAATTACATGTGTATTTCTTTACTGTTTGCCATAACTAACAGCTGAATTTGTACAGAAAAATAATGATGAAAAATGAAGAATTATTTAATCATGCGACAGAAATCTCCAAAAGTATAAATTGTTGTTTTGTAGAATAGAAGTAAAATATCAAATGAATATAACGAAAGTTAAAATCACATTCTTTTGTACAAAAAAATGTACTTCCCTTGATTTGTACGAGAATTTGCATGAAGTTTCAAAAATGACTTTCAAAAAGGGATCTCTTAAAATAGCTTAAGAATTAAAATATTTTGAAAATAAAAGAATTATTCAGAAAATATACCTTGGAAAAAAGTATCTAACGCAGTGTTCTCATCTAGCTTAAACTTCTTTTTTAGTCGGTATTTGGTCATTCTTACACTTTTGGGTTCTACGTTCAGAAGGTTGGCAATCTGCTTGGTATCCATTCCTAGGTAGAGGTAGGCACAGTATTTCAGATCTAGTGCAGTAAGCTTTTGTCTGGCTTTATCATTGATTTTCTTAAAGAAATCAGGATGTAGCTCCTGAATGGTGAATTTAATCTTCTCAAAATCATTATCCACACGGTTTTCTTCTTTTACAACCTGATGAATATTAATGTCTGTATCAGAAAGTTTTGTCTGAAGCTGCTGAAGAACCTCATTTTTATGCTGAATATGAAGCTGGCTGGCTAAGACCTCACTTTGAAGTCTTTGCTGCTGTAAAGTAAGTAATTCCTGTTCTGCCTTTAATCTTGCCTGCTCTTCTTCCTGTAGTTTTACCTGTATTTCAGCATCATGTTTTTCAGTATTCAGTTTTTTCTCTCTTTCAATAGAATATCGCAATTTGTAATGATAAGAACGAAACATAAAAAATGCTCCGATCAATCCTATAATTCCTAATCCAATATAAAGAAGCTTTTCTTTCTTTAAACTGGATGTTTTTTCAGTTAGGACTTTCAGTTCAGCATCTCTTTTCTGTGATTGAAATTGCGCTTCTAGTCTTTTTACAGTTTCTGCCTGACCTTCATTGTAAAGAATGTTGTTATATTCAGTTACTTTTGCCTGATATTCATACGCTTTTTGATAGTTTTTTTGCCTTTCATATAATTGGGCAAGATCACTTACAACATTGATCATCACATGGTAATAGACCGGGGTTTGAGTAAGAAGAAGTTGTTCGGCTTTTAGAAGATATTGCTCCGCCTGAATATGATTCTGATCACGGGTAGCAAGATTGCTTAGAATACCAAGAGCTCCAGCCTGAATACTTTGATTATAAGTGGTATGCTGAGTAAGCGTAAGAATTTCGTTGGTATTATTATGAATTTCTTTACGAATCTCCGGTGTGATGGTTGGGTAGCTTAAATAATAGTTATTGAGATTAAGCAAAGCCAATGACTGAGCGTGCGGAGAAACATGACCGGGAAACTGCTGATAAAGCGCAACCGCTTTTTTACACATTTCTATGACAGCATTTAGGTCTTTCAGGTCTTTTGTTTTTTCATATCGGAATGAGTAGCACACTGCTAAAGCAGAATAAGCAGAGCTCAACATATTTTTATTCCCTGATTTTTGTGCAAGATCTACAGCTTTTTGAGCATATTTTGTAGCGTTTTCAGCATCATCCCGCTCCGAGTGAATTCCGTAAAGCAGGTAGTTAAGCTTAGCATTTAATAAAATTTCTGCAGGTAGTTTTTCTACTTGAGGCAATGTTTTTTGGATAAGCTTAATGGTGTTCTCAGATTCACCGAGTGTATTATTATAATAAATATTCAAATAATCAGCATAAAGAAGAGCCGTTTTATCTTTGCTTTTTTGTGCTATAGCATTAGCTGCATCTATGATCGGAGGGACTTTATTATATTCAGTTTTGTTCAATTTAATAATTCCGTCCTGTACTAATGCTTTTACTTCTTCAGTATTATTATGTTCATTTTTCGCAAGCTTTAATTGCTGTTGGATATATTTTTCAGCAGTAGGGTACTGATCACTGATTCTATAGTATTCTGTAAGGTCATTATAAATTTGAAACTTTTCTGCTACCGAAGTATTGTCTTGGTTCAACTGATTTTTAAGGTTATCAATAAAGGCATTTTGGGCTGGACAAAGCGTGCAGATGAAAATTATTAAGTATAAAAAAGAGTACTTCAGTTTCATGAAGTGAAAGTACAAAAATTGTAGACACTTATCAATTATCTGTATAAAAAAGGGAAAGGGTGGTTCGTTTTTAATTTACTGTAAATTAAATAATTAGTTTATGTTGTAGTCGTTTTGTAGTCACTTGTTTTTTGAGTTGAGGTTGTTTTGTAGTAATATGAAAAATGGAAGTTTTGTTTTTCTGTAGCAATTTTGAAACAAGAAAAAAAACAGAAAATATTAATTTAAAAAACTATCTATCATGGACAACAAAACATTATCTATCGTATCCTATATTACAGTTTTTGGGTGGATAATTTCCTATGTATTGGGAAAAGACAAACCTAGCGGCTTTTTGAAATATCATCTTAAGCAGTCTTTAGGTTTAGTAATTTTTACGGCTCTTTTATCAATTGCTATTAGAATTGTACTCGCCGTTACCCACATGGGCGTATTTACCTTTTTCGGAGTTCTTCCATTAATATTATCCATTATTGGAATTATAAATGTAGCGAATGACGTGGAGAAACCTTTGCCTTTGATCGGAAAAATGTTTGAAGGTAAGTTTTCATTTATCGGATAAAAATAAATATAGTTGCAGCTATGGAAGGTTTTAAGCATTTAGAAAGAGAAGGTACAGATTATATAGTGAAACAGTATGTGTCTTTACAGCATATTATTGTAATGATTTGGGCATTGATCTCAATCGTTGTGATCATCAATACAAGCTATCTGAAAACAGGGATTATCATGCTGATATTTTCACTTCTGCTGACGTTTGTTGCTTTTATGCCTCCCAGAGTTTCCTTTAATTTTATATCTAAAAATCTTACTGTCGCCAATAGAGGATTAAATCGCAGAAAATTTACATACGAGCTTAATGATTTTGAAGGATTTGGGTTACAGACAATACGCTTCGCTATCATTCCTTTAGGATGTTTTCTCTATGCAGATTTTAAAAATGTTTCACATTTTAAACGTCCTGTAATATCCCAGTCTTTCAGTAAAAAGAAGATGCAGGAAATTATCAATGAACTTGAAGATCTTAAAAAAACACAGTAAGAACACCTAACATTAATATTATATTATGAAAAGACCATTGATTATTGCAGGAATGCTTATTCTGGGTTTGTCCGTAATCTCTTGTGACAAACTTGAGAAGATTAAAGATAAATTATCACAGAATAATACCAAGCAGGCAAATCCTTTTAGTGTTAATTCAGGAGATGAAACGAGAGATATTATCGCTTTTAATAATAAGGTGGTAAAGATGGATGATGCCCACTCAGATTTCATTAAGAACTTTCAGAACTCATTGGAACAAATGGACGCTTATGTAAAGAATGTAGCTGTAAATCCACAGTTTTCCGGGATCCCTCCGATATTTACCCCAGTTGTTATGATGTGGGCAAATCAGGAGATTAAAGCTCCGGATGTCCTGGGAAAAGAATACCAGACTTCTGTAGATAAAATGAAAGAAACCGCTTCACAATTACAGACCTTGAAAAAAGAACTGGAAGCTTATAAAGATGCAGAAGACTGGAAGGATGATAAAGGTAAAAAAGTAACGGAAATCAGTGAAAAAGCAAGTAAACTTATTAAGGAAAACAGAAAAGCTGCTGATGAACTATTTGCAAAGCTGGCACCAAGAGCTGAAAAGGCAGAAACAGAAGCTCTTAAAGATCATCCATTGAAAAAACAGATCCTCCAATCCAGAGAAACAATGGAGTTTGCTCAGAAAATCATTGATGATTCTTATGATGTGAAAGACCTTAATGCTTACAAACAGAAATTCTCCCAACAATATGTACAAATGGAAAAGCTGTATAAAAGAAATATGGACGAAAGTATTCCTTCATCCGAAAAACAGAAGGAAAGCAGCTATACAGCTTTTAATAATTCTGTAAATGACTTCCTTGGAAAAATGAGAATTGTACAGCGAAGTCTGAATGAAGACAGTCCAGAACTTAATCGTAATCTTGATGATCTGGAGAGAGAATCCGGATATATTCTAGACCGTTATAATTATTTTGTTGATTGATCTATAATTAAAATTTGACATTATGAAAAAAATATTAGGAATTATTCTGATCATTATCGGGTTCTGTTTGGTGGTAATCATTAAAATAGGACCATCCAAAGAAACATCATGGTTATTCAAATATGGAGAATTACCCCCTATACTCGCGGGAGCCGCAATTTTGATCCCTGGGATGATTATGTATAATAAAAACAGATAGCTATATTCATGAAATTGGCTATACTTTAAAAGAATATAATAGCCGGATAAGGGTAATTTTACCGCCCATTTTAAAGAAGAAAAATAAGTATGGATTTTGAAACGTTGAAACAACAGATAGAATCAGCGGCAAGAAAAGCTTTTTTAGAAATGTATGAAAAGCACGGTGCTGAAGGAATTTACAGCTTTGCTTTATACAGTGATGAAGGAGCAATGACGGTATGTCCTTCTTCTAATACACAGGAAATGCTTAAAGAGGTAGATGAAGATGATACAATGTATTATAAATATGAGCCTGCAGAATGGACGTATGAAATGGAAGGAGCAGATAAAGAATTTAATGACATTTGTACAATTCTGAGAACAGAGCTTGAGAAAAATGAGGAAGATGATGAGTGGTTTCAGAGATTTCAGGCTAAACTTTATGCAACCTGCATTGAAGTACTTGAAAAACTTAAAAATGAGAACTTTTTCAAAAATATTATAGGGAAAGATATTTTCCTGATTTTCACCGTTTCAGATTATGAATTTGAGAAACACGATCTGAAGAATATTATTATCAGGCTTAATGATAATGAATATAAAAGTGAATATCTGGATTGGATGGAAACCTGGGGCAATTAAAAGGATGTAAAACAAAAAAACACACTTAAATATATCGTATGAAGCAGGATAAAATAATTGTCTCAGATACATCTTACAAGAGTAATAATACTCTTAATGTGATTTTTAACATTGGAAAACTTCATTGAACGGAAAATCAACAGATTATGTAATCATGTAAAAAGATTCAGTCTATGGAAGATTTAAAAAAGCTCAACATTGAATTTTTATAAACCTAAATCAAATATATAAACCCAAATCTTTATGAACTCATATAAATTTTACAAACAGGAAGGAAACCAATATATCTTTAAAAATCAACCGGTTTTTGTCTCTGTTTTATGTCTTTTCTTTTTAATAATAGCAGGACTGATCTTTAAGGATGTAAGAATTCTTAGTCTTATTCTCATTGCATTGGTAGTGCTTATTGCTGTTAATTTCTTTACGAAGAAATTTATCATTGATATGGACCGGAAAACCATTACAGGAAAGCATACCATCTTCGTTCCGGAAAGAACGTACGATATAAAGGATTTTACCAACTTTCATGTATTGGCTACAAAGTATATGGGCTTTATTACCACTAATGTTGTGTTGTCTATTTACTTTGAGGTAGATGGAAAGGAGAAGCAGCTTACTATTGGGCAGTCTCTTACACAAAGAGGAATACAGGAAATGGTAAATGAAACCGAAGATATTATGAAACTGAATGAGCAGGGCAATGAATATAACAGACCGTTATAAGTTTGAAGAGAACGGAAGCGAAATAAGCTTTATGCCTAATTATAGTTCCTTAAGTACTTTAATAGGGTGGCTGGTATTGGGTATCATTGTGCTTCCTGCGATCATGTATTACTTTATGGATCAAATGTCCGGGGATGCCTTTAGGGTTGTTTTTGCAATTTGGATTGTCTGTATGGGATATTTACTCTTTGATCTGTTTTTCAGGGTTCCTGTGAAGTTTATCTTTGATAAATCCGAGCGGTGTATTTATAAAAAATGGATGTTGTCCAGGAAGATCATGACCTTTGATGAAATGGCTTATTTTATCAATGAAGAAAGAGGCGGATATTACTATTCCATCGGGAAAAAAAGAAATCAGTTTGTGAAAAATTATAGGATCAGCAATTACTTTTCAGGATCTAAGAAATCCGTTGAGAGAGAAGATGAATATATAAAAGAAATATTATGCCCAATTCTGATCGCTGTAGGAATTCCTTTCAACGAACGGTAATTATAAACAAAAACGATAAGTAGGGTAGAAGCTACAACCATGACAACTATAAGTATAACCATTCCTCTTCGCTGGAGGGGTGGCAAAAATTCAAAGAATTTTTGACGGGGTGGTTAAAGCTTTGTACAAATCTTCAACATTGAATCATTCAAAAAAGACTTGGGGCTGTTTCGAAGAAACAGCCCCAAGTTATATTATTAAAGAAAGCTGATTAGTTAGCTAAAATTCTTTTTACAGCTTCTTTCACTGCAGCAGCATCAATCTTATACTTCTTCATCAGTTCAGCAGGTGTTGCAGACTCTCCGAAAGTATCATTTACAGCTACAAATTCCTGTCTTGTAGGTCTTCTTCTTGCAAGCATTCCCGCAACAGATTCTCCTAAACCACCAAGGTAGTTGTGCTCCTCAGCCGTTACAATCTTACCTGTTTTTTCTACAGATTTTAAGATGATCTCTTCATCAAGAGGCTTAATCGTGTGGATGTTGATCACCTCACAAGAAATACCTTCTTTCTCAAGCTCATCAGCAGCTACAAGAGATTCCCATACAAGGTGTCCTGTTGCAACAATCGTTACATCAGTACCTTCCTGAAGCATGATTCCTTTTCCAATTTCGAAAGGCATATCTTCAGGGATGAATACAGGAACAGTTGGTCTACCGAATCTTAAATATACAGGACCTTCGTGCTCAGCAATAGCGATTGTAGCCGCTTTTGTCTGGTTGTAGTCACAAGGGTTGATTACTGTCATTCCAGGAAGCATTTTCATCATCCCGATATCTTCCAATACCTGGTGAGTAGCTCCATCTTCTCCTAAAGTAAGACCTGCGTGAGATGCACAGATTTTTACATTCTTACCAGAGTAAGCGATAGACTGACGGATTTGGTCATATACTCTTGAAGTAGAGAAGTTAGCAAAAGTTCCTGTGAAAGGAATTTTTCCAGTGATGCTAAGACCTGCAGCAAGTCCCATCATGTTTGCTTCTGCAATACCTACCTGGAAGAATCTTTCAGGAGCTTTTTCAATGAATTTCTCCATTTTCAAAGAACCGATAAGGTCTGCACAAAGTGCTACTACATTAGGATTTTTGTCAGCAAGTTCCGCTAATCCGGCTCCGAATCCTGAACGAGTGTCCTTTTTTTCTGTATATGTATATTTCATTTTTATTTTTATTAATCGAGATTGTTTAAATAGTTGTTTAATTTCTTTTTATCAGCCGGATCAAGTTTTTCCTGAATTTCGTTGAAGTATAAAACTTCCCGTCTTATTTCATCCAATGTTGCTTTAATACCTACAGAATGTGGTTCAAACTGTGAAAGATACATGTCGCACGTTTGTCCTGTATAATTTCTCAAGTGTTCCTTTAATTCTTTATTCTTGAATTGAGGAATATTTTTCTCAAAATTAACGCAGTGTTGAGGTAATCCTTTCCAAAGCTTATCATTATGGATATTATGAATTGCTAAACCGTCTTCTGAAGAAAGCTTTTTCTTATAGTCAGAGACATAATCAATGACGAATGAATATTCTTCAAATTCTACTGCTGCGGAATCAGCTGCCACAACTGCCGAGTCTGCACTGGTTGTATTATATTCATCCAGCTCTTTTTGATAAGCAAGCATTATAGAATCCCGTCTTCTCTGCTGATCTGTAATAATTTTCTTATGATCTACAGAAATAAAATCTTTAGAATCTGCTATAGATTTCATGACAAGATACTCACGATCATAATCCTTTTCAGGTGCTACTTTCAGAATAAGTCCCTTTAACCCGGATTTTTCAAGCTTAGGTATTGTAAGGTATTGCTTCACTAATCCGTTGAAAACAGTAAAACTGTTATAAGGAGAAGTTTCATCAATACATACCTTTAAGAAATCATCCTTACGAGTATATTGCGGGTCCTTTTTGGGTTTGAAATTAACCAGATAATGGTTGCATGGAATCCCTAAGATGGTTTCTTTGGTATTCAGCTTTTTCGTTTCAAAAACATATTCCTTATCAGTATTTTCTGAGTAAGAACTTTGTATAGAACTCCAAAAATGCTTTCCCATACCTTCACCGGTAAGACGGTTGTTTATTTCCAGACTTACAGGGCTTGTAGCCAATGCATCCGTAAAGAAATACATCGGAATATCCTTGAAGGTAACATTGGTGAAAAATTCATTATTATTGCTAACATACATTTTCACCTGAGAATTGGACAGTTGATTTCCCATCATCTGATAGGTAAGTTCCTTTGCAAAAGAAACCTTCTTTTCCTGAGCAATACCAAGAATAAAACTGGTAAGAAAGCAGATTAAAATGAATTTTTTCATGAAAATTTGATGACTGATTTTTTAAAGATATTAGTAGTCAGCAGGAGCTTCTAAATACAATTGTTTGAATGCTGTTTCCAATTGCTCATCATTAGGAGCTTTACCATGCCAAGCATGACTTCCCATCATAAAGTCTACTCCTGCACCCATTTCTGTGTGAAGAATGATTGCTACCGGCTTACCTTTTCCTGTCTCTGTTTTAGCTTTCTCAAGGATTGCGATTACAGCTTCAAGATCGTTACCGTTTTTCTCTTCTAAAACAATCCATCCGAAAGCTTCAAGCTTAGCATGAAGATTTCCTAGGCTTAATACATCATCAGTATCTCCATCGATCTGACGTCCGTTGTAATCGATTGTAGAAATAATATTGTCTACTTTTTTAGCAGCAGCATACATCAATGCTTCCCAGACTTGACCTTCCTGAAGCTCACCATCTCCGTGAAGAGAGTAAACAAGAGACTGATCTCCATCCAATTTTTTACCTTGAGCCACACCAAGTGCTACAGAAAGACCTTGCCCAAGAGAACCTGAAGCGATTCTGATTCCAGGAAGTCCTTCGTGAGTAGTAGGGTGTCCTTGTAATCTTGAATCAAGTTTTCTGAAAGTTTTCAGTTCCTCTACCGGGAAGAAGTTGAATCTCGCCAAAGTAGAATAGAATACCGGTGAAATGTGCCCGTTTGATAGATAAAAATGATCTTCATTTTTGCCCTCCATAGTGAAAGGAAGATTATAGTTCATTACCTTTCCGTAAAGTGCTGTGAAATACTCTGTACAACCTAAGCTACCACCCGGGTGTCCTGAATTTACAGCGTGAACCATTCTTAAAATGTCTCTTCTGATCTGCGTAGTAAGAGATTTTAACTCTTCAATACTTTTACTCATTATATCTGATTTATTTGCACGCGAATTTACAATTTTTTACCGGCTTATGGAAATGCAAAAATCCGGATATAAAAACCCGGATTTTTAATTATTTGAATATTTTCCCTCTTTTAGCAGCCTTCGTTGATGTAAACTGTAATTTCAGTCACAATATTATTAACAAATTTAAAGGTAAGTTGTGTTCCTGCATCATAATCCTCAATGTTAAAGTATCCTGCATCTTTAATACGTTTGCCATTATCATCAACTTCGGGGTGAACACTGAATATAGGATAATTCCTGTAAGCATTGATAAGCTCATCTCTGGTACTTCCAACACCCATTCCGCTTTTTGTTCTGAATTTTTTACTGGTAGTTGTCATTCCTGCAATGGTAACGGCATCAGGTTTTGCTGCTCCACCATAACCCTGAAAGATTTCAATATTAATGATCTCTCCATTGTATTTCACAACATTCTTACTTTCGCTATCAGAAGTTTTCAGTTTTATACCTGCAATTTTTTCTGCCTCACTTTTTTCCATAAAGATCTTGTAAGGACCAATTCTTAAAGTGGATATTTCAAAATTCTCCTGAGCACTCATAGATCCAAATGTCAGTACGAAAATGAAAAGTGAAATAATTTTTTTCATAGTTAGTAAATGTTTTTTAAATTTTATTTTTTTCCTAATGTTTTATTGATTGCATTTTTAATCATTGGTTCCATGATTGTATATCCTACAGGAACCGGATGTATGCCATCTTTTGAAAGCCCTTCACGCATTCCGCCTTTTGAATCCCTCATTGCGGTATTATAATCTACAAATATGAGTTTATTGTTGTCTGCATATTGCTTTAATCTTTTATTCAGTGCATCTACTTTTTGAGGAGCATCTGTTATTTCTTTACGCCATGGAAATTCTGCTGCAGGCAATACGGAAGTAATAATTACTTTAATTCCGTTTTTTTGAGCAATATCAGCCATAGCTTTGATGTTGTTAAAAGTGAAATAAGGTTCATATATGCCCGTATTCTGAGCAATATCATTGATTCCTGCATTAATGATGACCAGCTTGGGGTGTAAAGCAACAACATCATTCTGAAAACGAAGCAACATCTGTGATGTAGTTTGCCCACTGATCCCTCTGCCTGTATAATTGTTTTCAGAGAAAAACTCAGGATGACTCTTTACCCAACCTTCCGTAATGGAATTACCCATAAAGACAACATCCACTTTTTTCTTGGAACTTAAAATGTTTGTATTTTCATCCTTATACCTTGTAAGATTGGCAAAATCAACTGCGCTTTGTGCATTTATAAATATGCAGGAAAACAGATTAAAGGCTATAAAAATGAATAATTTCATAACTGATAATTTTATGGTTATGCTTAATTATACAACTCTCAAATGTTGCTTGTTTTTTACCAGCCATAGCCCAATAAAGGTCAATAACCCGTTAAGAACAATAAGTTCTACACCAATTCTGTAGTCTGTATAAGTTGTTACTGCATAGTTGATGAGATATGTGAATATCGGAGCCAGGATTGTCACTGTAAGAATAGAATACTTCTTTGAAATCTGGAACTTGGTGAAAATTCCAAAAGCAAAAAGCCCTAATAACGGTCCGTAAGTGTAACCTGCAACTTCCATGATCAGATAAACAATTGATTTGTCATTTAATGCCTTAAAAACCATGATCAGGATGAAGAAAACTACAGTGAATGTTAAATGCACTTTCATACGAAGCCTTTTCTTTTCTTTTTCTGTTTTGGTTTTATCTTCATTTAGGTTTAATAAATCTACACAATAAGAACTTGTAACCGCTGTCAAAGCTCCATCAGCAGAAGGGAATAATGCCGAGATTAATCCGATGATGAAAATAACGGAAATTGTCATCGGGAAATATCCCTGAAGTGATAAAGCAGGGAAAAGGTCATCTCCCATAACGTTCTTAATATTTCCTGCAGCATCTTTGAAACCAAAGATATTAGTCACAGGATCAGTTCCTGTAGTTCCGTATCCTGCACCATGCTGTAATGCGAAAAGATAAAGTAACCCGCCTAAAAATAGAAAAGCAAGGTTGACCAAAAGAAGAGTTCCTGCAAACGTCAGCATGTTTTTCTTTGAATTCTTAAGGTTATCCACGGAAATATTTTTCTGCATCATTTCCTGATCCAATCCAGTCATGGCGATTGTAATGAAGATTCCTCCCAAGATGGTTTTAAGGAAGAAGGTTTTGGAATTTGGATCAAAATTGATAAAGTGAGTATAATTTTTCTGCTCTAAAATAGTATAAGCTTCCCCGAAAGACAGATTCAGATTGGATAAAATATAAACGATACAAGCTACCAAACTGATGATCATAAAAGAAGTCTGTAAAGTATCCGTGATCACAATAGTTTTCACCCCTCCTTCAAAAGTATAAAGAAGTACCATCAGTAAAAGTACAAGAGAAGTAACCCAAAACGGCACTCCCAGTCCTTCCAACAGGAATATCTGTAAAACATTCACTACCAGATATAATCTCGCTGTAGCTCCAATAGCTCTCGAAATAATAAAAAATATTGAACCGATTTTATGCGCTTCCACATTGAATCTTTTCCCTAAATAGGTATAAATAGAAGTCAGATTCATTTTATAATACAACGGAAGCAGTATGGCTGCGACAATAAAATATCCAATGAAAAAACCAATCACCATCATATAATATTCGAAACCTCCATAAATATATTCAGAGCCGGTCATTTTTCCTACTGTTCCCGGAACTGAAATGAAGGTCACCCCACTTAAACTGGTTCCGATCATCCCGAATGCCACAAGCCACCATTTACTTTTTTTATTACCAATAAAGAATGACTGGTTATCAGAATTTCGGCTGGTGAAATAAGAGATCACCAAAAGACCGATAAAGTAGATAAAAACGAATAGCAAAAGGATAGTTCCTGGATTCATGCTTAAATTTTAAATTTTAGCAAATATATAAAAAAGAACTATCGTGAATCGTGAATTTTGTTCAGAGGAGATTTTTATACAATTACTTTAGAGAAGTTATTAAAAATTGAATATAATTTAAACTTTGCTGAGTGAAACGCCTTAGTGACCTCGTTACGGTATTTTACTCAAAAAATCTTTGGGACCGCAGTGTTACAGAATAAAAAATACGCATAAAAAAACCTTCCAGATTTACTCTGAAAGGCTTGTATTGTAAGGGTGGAAGCAGTAATTAATTTACCAAAACATCCTGCAATTCCTCACTCTTCTGGAAACTGGCTTTCGCGAACGGACAAAGAGGAATAATTTTCTTCCCGTTTTTCCTTGCAAAATTTACAGCAGCCAGAAGCATTTCCTTACCTACACCTTTTCCGTTGTAGGCTTCTTCCACCTCCGTGTGGTCTATAATAAATCTTTCTTCTCCTGCCCAGGTGTAAGTCATCATTCCTGCGCGTCTTCCATCTATGAAAGCTTCAAAACTTCCGTGTTTTTCGTCGTTGTTTTGTTTTACTTCGATCATATTTTATGAGAATTTAGTTAGTATTTCTATGTCGTTTGTTAATATTTTATGAATAGGACAGGCATCTGCAATCGTGTGAAGTCTTTTCATTTGTTCAGTATCTAATACCCCATCAAAAGTAATATCTCTTTTGAAAATTGCTCTTTTGGTCAATGGATAATTTTCAAGTTCCACTTCCACATTGATGTTTTCTACATCCCATTCTTTTCTTTCGATGTACATTCTTAATGTAGCTGCTGTACAGCTTGCTAAAGAGGTAGCAAGAATTTCCATAGGATTAAACCCTTTGTTTTGTCCGCCTTTATCTAAAGGCTCATCGGTAATGATCTTGTTTTCTCCTGCTGTTACCTCAGTATAATATTTCGTTTTTCCTAAACTTGCTTTTACCGTTATCGCCATTATATTTCTGTATTGAATTTATAACTTAATGCTCCTGAAGGGCATTGATCTATTTGATTTTTAAGTTCTTCAGGTGTTGCATTTTCTGCTTTTATCCAAGGTCTGTTTTTGGGATTATAGACTTTGGGTAATAATTTTACGCATACAGCCGAGTGAATGCATTTTTTTGGCTGCCAGATAACAGTAATGTCACCATTCTGGTATTCGTGTATTTCCATATCAATTGTCTTTTAATGATTATGATTCTTTAGAAAACGAGTCATACTAAGAGCCACGATATAATAAAAACCTATGGCAATATAAGGATAAAAAAAAGAAATAGCAGTTCCTTAATATAAAATATAAAGGAACATTGAAGACTATACTTTTCTTTAATCTTCTGTTTTAACTAGTTTTTTAAAGTTTTCAATTTTTGTTTTTAAGTCGTTTAGCATTTCAGGATTGATCACTCCGCTTTCAAGGTCAAAATTTTCATAAAACTTAGACAATGAAAAAGTTTCCTTGATGTCAGCTCCGAATTGAGGAAAGAATGTTTTTGCCGTGTTCATGACATTGCCACCACCATAACCGCCGGGAGAAGTGCTCATAAGAAGCATAGACTTGTTTTGAAATACTTTTACATTGATCCTTGATGCCCAATCGAAAACGTTTTTAAAAGCAGCACTGTAAGATCTGTTGTGCTCTGCAAGCGAGCAGATAATGACATAACATTCTTCAATAACCTTTAAAAATTTGTGAGCTTCGTCCGGAAATCCTTTCTTCTCCAGGTCTACAGAGAAAACAGGCATAGTAAAATCGTTGAGGTCAATAAGGTTGATTTCTTCTTCTTTAAAATCTTTTAAAACAAATTTTACAAGTTCTCTGTTAATGGAAGTAGATGAAGTACTTCCTGCAAATGCTAATATTTTCATGATTTTTCTATAAGTAAAACTACTTTTTGTTTAAAACTGCTTTTGGTAATGGAACATATTCCTGATCATCACCAGGAACCAAAGGAAACGCATCATGGTTCTGGTCATGCCAGTTTACCTTTGCCTGATCAATGATTTCCTTATCGGAATTCACAAAATTCCAGAATATAAATCGTTCTTCATCAAAAGGTTCTCCTCCAAAAAGATAAACCGTACCGTTTTCACTCATGTCAAATTCACAAAGTTTTGTGTCCTTGGCAATCATCAACTGTTTTGAACCATAAGAGTTACCATCCGTAGTTACTGTTCCTTCCAAAACATACATTGCAGCTTCGCCATAAAGGTCTTTACCAATACTTATTTTCTTCGGTTCTTTAGTTTTAATTTCAATAAAGAATAATTTACTGTGTACCGGAACAAGAGATTTTTTGCCAAATGCTTCTCCTGCAATGAGCTTATACTGAACTCCGTCTTCTTCCCAAACAGGAATATCATCAGCTTCAATATGATGAAAAGTGGGTTCGGATTGCTCAAGATGCTTGGGAAGACCTACCCAGATCTGAAATCCGTGAAGTCTTTTATCGCTGTGTCTTAAATATTCTGGTGTTCTTTCAGAGTGTACCACTCCTTTACCGGCAGTCATCCAGTTTACAGCACCCGGTTTTATTTCTATGGCATTTCCAATACTGTCTCTGTGGAAAATAGATCCTTCAAGCAGATAAGTCAGTGTGGATAATCCTACATGTGGATGTGGGGGAACATCAAGGTTTTGATAATCCTTTAATTCCGAAGGTCCCATATGATCAATAAAAACAAAAGGACCAACAGCTCTTTTTTCACGAAACGGAAGAAGTCTTCCTACAAGAAAATTTCCTATATCTGCTGCCTTTTCTTCGATGATAAGTCCAATATTTGACATAATGATGTAATGCTTTTAAAGTTTAATTAAGTGTATATAAAAGTCTAAAGTTTATCGTACGCATTAAATTTTTCATCAACGATACGTTTCCATTCAGGGTGTTTTTTAATGAAGGCAAAAACATAAGGACAGAATGGAAGAAGCTTTTTGCCACTTTCTTCAATGTAATGAAGAGTTTTTTCCACTACTGCCGCCGCTGCACCGGTTCCAGCCAGTTCAGGCTCTGCTTCAGTATGTATTAAGGAAATCTGATGAGATGTTTCATGATAATCAATAAAGGCATAATGCCCATTGAATTCTATTTCAAATCTTTTCTCAGTTTTTACAAGTGGAATGTTTTCAAATTCAGTTTTCATAATTTATGTATTAAAAGTTTGGATTTTTATAAGAGATCAGAATTTGTAATTGTAGTTTATTGTTTACAATATTAAACTCTGATCTCTTATATTTAATCCGTTATAATTGTATATTATAAAGTTAGTAAAAAAGGAATAATTAAAGATTAAGATAAATTTAATTCTAACTTTTTAATCTTCTAAATAACCAAATTTCCCGGTGTTGAAGTCCTCAAAAGCTTGCATAATTTCCTCTCTGGAGTTCATTACAAATGGTCCGTGAGGGAATATAGGCTCATTGATAGGCTCACCACTGATGATTAAAACTACGGCATCTTCATTTGCCTGAATAGTGAATGTCTCACCTTCATTTTTAAACAAAGCAAAATGATCAGCTTTTACATGTTCTTCTCCGTTAATTGTGATACTTCCCTCAATAATCAAAGCTGCTGTATTGAAGTGAGCAGGGAAATTAAATTCTGCTTTACCTCCTGCTTTAAGCTTTGCATTCATCATGTGAACGGGAGTAAAAGTAAATGCAGGACCCTTATGCCCATCATATTCTCCAGCAATAAGCTCTATGAATCCGTTTTCGCCAAGGTCAATTCTTTCCATATTTGAATTTTCAATTGCCTGGTATTTTGGATTGCTCATTTTGTCTTTTGCAGGAAGATTTACCCAAAGCTGAACCATTTGAAAGATTCCGCCTTCTTTTGCCCATTCTGTTTCATGATACTCTTTGTGAAGAATTCCCTTTGCGGCAGTCATCCACTGTACATCACCCTGTCCGATGATTCCTCCTCCGCCAGCGCTGTCATGGTGTTCTACTTTTCCGTTATATGCTATCGTTACTGTTTCAAAACCTCTGTGTGGATGAACACCTACACCTTTTGGTCTGTCCGAACCATTGAAGTGGAATTTTGAATTATAGTCAAGCATAATGAATGGGTCCATTCTTTTCATATCTAATCCAGGTACTCCAGGGATAAAATTATGAACTCTAAATCCATCGCCTACAAAATGTGCAGGTCTTGGTGCTACTACTGTTTGTACTTTTTTAGTTGTCATCATATTGTTGATTTTATATACACAAAAATACCACAGCTAAGAGGAAAAAACATTGATCTGTGATAAGATCGATAGGGGGCTGAAAGTGAAAAGTATGAATGCGAAAAGTAAATGAATTTTTAAAAGCATCTGTTTAAACTTATATTAAAATATCATTATTCTTCCTTAGATTTCATGTTCTTTCCATCCGAAATATGTAACCTTTTAAAGACTAATCCTGATAAAATTGTCAGTATTCCTACAGTTAGAAAAGTATATCGGAAAGCATTATGAGTTTCTCCTTTGATGAGATCCGAATTTTCAAATATTTTTAAAACAATCAATCCGAATGCGATTCCGAATCCGATGGCTAGCTGCTGATTTACAGAAATTAATGAATTACCACTGCTGGTTTGGAAATTTCGAAGATCAGCAATAGAAATAGTGTTCATAGAAGTAAACTGTATAGAGTTGAAGAAGCCCAAAACAGCAATAATTGGAATAAACCAATATAAAGAGGTGTGAATGTCAGGAATTGCCAGCATACAGATCAATGTTCCAATGATAAAGGTATTGATCATTAATGTCTGACGGTATCCGTATTTATCAAGGATTTTAATAACAGAAGATTTTCCGAATATAGCCGTTAAAGCCATAGGCGCGATAATCCAGCCTGAAGTTACAGCTGATTGTTTATAGGCGATCTGGATCATCAAAGGAAGCAATAAAGGAACAGAGCTGATCCCTAATCTTGTGGCTAGATTTCCTACAATTCCTACACGGAAAGTTCTTACTTGAAACAGATTCAATGGAAAAATAGGGTGCCCTTCCTTTTTTGCATGTTTATAGTAGTAATAGAGAAATAGAAATCCAAGGATGAATACTATGAGGACTGGTGTTATATTTTGCATGTCTCCGAAAAGTTCTAATGAAACAGAAAGTAGGAGAGAGGCCGCTGCAAAGATTAAAAATCCTTTAAAATCAAAATCTACATCGTCAGATTTATAATCAGGCATAAACTTTAATCCTAAAACAATCCCTAAAATCCCAATCGGAATATTGATCAGGAATATCCAGTGCCATGAAAGATAATCTACCATATAACCTCCTACCAATGGACCGAGAACGGGACCTATAAGCGCAGGAATAATAGCAAAGTTCATAGCTTTCAGTAATTCACTTTTATCAAAGGTCTTGATGAGTGCCAATTTTCCAACCGGAGTCATCAGACTTCCTCCTACCCCCTGAATAACCCTTGAGATTACCAAATGAGTAAGGTTTTGTGATAAAGAACAAAACAATGAACCTAAACTGAATAATATCAATGAGAAGATAAATACTTTTTTAGTCCCGAATCTATCAGCAAGGAATCCACTTGCGGGCATAAAAACGGCTAATGTCAGAACATAACTGATAATAGCATTCTGCATATTTAAAGGAGACTCATGAAGGTCCTTTGCGATGGAAGGAAGAGAAGTGTTCAGAATCGTAGAATCCAGCATTTGCATAAAAATAGCAGTAGCCAGAATGAGTGGTAGAATTTTCTTTACTGAATTCTGTTGAGGATTTGTTTCTATCATTTTGTGTAGGCTGAAATATTTAAAAATTTCCAGACTTATTTAATTTGAAAAAATACTTGCTTTAAGCATCTTGATTCTTACATAAAGAAATCCTTATAAAATTAAAAAAGTCCTGTGAAATATCACAGGACTTTTTAATTTATTTTCTAGGCTTTTCTACTCCTTTCCATTCATCACCGGCTTTTCTATACTGGCTTAAAGTGAAATTTTTGAAATCCTTGGTTTTATATTCAATATTATCGGTATTCTGTTCGAAAGGCATAATGTAGTAATATTCTAAGTCTGTTTTATCAGATTTGTTTCCTTTTTTCACAGAAGGAACATATTTAGAGAATTTATAACTTGGAAGATATTGTTTTAACCTTGTGTAAAATGCTTTATCATCTTTCTCGCTAGGAATGATATCAACAATATTTAAATCATCTTTTTTCTTATCAATCCAAAGGTAATACGTCTTTTCTTCCCCCATGTTTCTATTAAAAGAATTGAACGCAAATAATTCTTTCGGAACCAATTCTTTGATTTTTTCAGGATCAACCTTTGTGTAATACTGTCCTTTTGAAGGGTCAACATACGTTTCGAGGTTATACATTAAAACAGAGTTATTTTCAAACTTCTTGTTTTTAAAATATTGATTTAAAGATAATTCTGCAGTTGCTCTAAGCTCTTTTCCTCTGCTGTCTAATTTTTTTGTAGGATTCTGAGGATTTACATATTTTACAAATTCATATAAAACGATAGGCTTGATGTCCTTAAGGTGAGGATACGTTTTAAGTTGCTCAGCTGTTACCAACCAGTAAAATTGTTGATAGTAATCGTCTTTATCAGCGTCTTTCACAGTTTTATAAGCCAAAGCAAGCTTTTTTGAGTTCAGGTATTTGCCATATTTTCCCTGTCCAAAAGCAAAACTGATGGTTAATAAGGCAAATAAAACAGTAAGGTTTCTTCTCATTTTTTTATAATTGATATTTTCGATTTCCAAATATAATTATTTATTAGATATTATTTTTGATTGTCAGTTAAATTATCCCATATTGTTATTGTTAATTCAAAAAATAATCCCGTATTACTACAGGATTAATAAATTATTGTGGTGGAATTTTGAAACTGAAATTTACACTATCTATTATGCAATTTGAATTTTAAACTCAAAGCTTTGATACACAATTGTCAATTAATATTATTCGATAATTACCTGAATGTATAAATTAAACGCAGTGTTTTCAGAAATATTTTACCTTTATTCAGAATATATATACTTTGCTGAGTGATACGCCCTGAAGATCTTAAAAAATGCAAATTTTAAGAAAATCCCTGCAAATCCAGCGTTAAAATTTATTCATCTAAAATTGATCATTCACTATTTATCTATTAAGGTGAATCTCATATCTTTAATATGATGTCTCATGCACTTTTACAGCTCTTCCGCTCGGATCATTCATTTTTTTGAAAGCTTCATCCCACTCAAGGGCAATAGGAGTGGAACAAGCCACGGATGGAACTGACGGAACTGTTGCTGCTGCAGTTTCACTTGGGAAATGCTCTTCAAAAATAGTTCTGTATCTGTATTCTTCCTTGTTTTGCGGAGTGTTTAGAGGAAATCGGAATCTTGCATTTATCATCATCTCGTCCGTAACTTCTTTTTCTGCAACTTCTTTTAAAGTATCAATCCATGAATAACCTACACCATCTGAAAACTGTTCTTTCTGTCTCCATACAATAGATTCAGGAAGAAGATCTTCAAAGGCTTTTCTTAATACCCATTTCTCAATTTTGCCTTCAGAAACGTTGATCATCTTATCCTGTGGGTTAATAGTCATGGCGATATCCATAAATTCTTTGTCTAGGAAAGGAACTCTTCCTTCTATTCCCCAACTCATTAATGCCTTGTTAGCTCTTAAACAATCATAAAGGTGAAGTTTTCCAAGCTTTCTTACCGTTTCATCATGGAATTCTTTGGCGTTAGGAGCTTTGTGGAAATATAAATATCCTCCAAACAGCTCATCTGAACCTTCTCCGGAAAGAACCATTTTGATTCCCATAGATTTGATTACTCTTGCCAAAAGATACATTGGAGTAGAAGCTCTGATTGTCGTTACATCATATGTTTCCAAATGATAGATTACGTCGCGTACAGCATCCAGTCCTTCCTGAACTGTAAAGTTAACCTCATGGTGAACAGATCCGATGTGCTCCGCTGCTTTTTGTGCTGCAGCCAAGTCAGGTGATCCCACAAGCCCTACAGCAAAACTGTGAAGTCTCGGATACCATGCTTCCTGAGTGTCACCGCTTTCAATTCTCTGTCTGGCAAACTTCGCTGTGATAGCTGAAATAACAGAAGAATCCAGACCTCCGGAAAGTAAAACTCCGTATGGTACATCACTCATCAATTGTCTGTGAACAGCATCTTCAAGCCCTTTTCTTAAAGCAGCAATATCAGTTTGATTTTCTTTTACATGATCAAAACTATCCCATTCTCTTGCATACCATTGTTGAAGTTCGCTACCATCTTTGCTGTAAACAAGGTGCCCTGGTAAAAATGTTTCAATAGTTTTGCATATACCTTCCAGTGCCTTTAATTCAGAGGCAACGTAATAGTTTCCGTTTTTGTCCCAACCTTGATAAAGGGGGCAGATTCCCATATGATCTCTGGCAATAAGGTATACATCATTTTCAGTATCATATAATGAGAATGCGAAAATACCATTCAGTTTTTCAACAAAATCTTTTCCATATTTTTGGTAAAGAGCAAGGATTACCTCACAGTCAGATTGAGTCTGAAACTCATAATCAGGAAATTCTTCTTTTAATTCTCTATGGTTGTAAATTTCACCGTTTACGGCTAATACAATTTTTCCATCTTTGGTAAATAAGGGTTGCTTTCCTGAAGTAGGATCTACAATAGCAAGTCTTTCATGAGAGAAAACTACTTTTTCATCCTGAAAAACCCCGCTCCAATCCGGTCCTCTATGACGGATTTTTTTTGACATTTCCAAAACCTGAGGTCTTAATATATCGGTTTTCTGTTTGGCGTCAAATAGACATACAATTCCACACATATTTTTATTATTTATTTATGGAACAAAAATATAAGTGATGTTTATAAATAACAATTAAAAATTTAAATAAGTTAATAATTTTCATTAATTAGTTTTATTTAAAGAAAATTATTAACTATTTATTAGAATTAGTATGTTTTTGATTGATTTTTTTCGTTAGCCTAAAAAAATGATGATTTCCATACGAAATAAAAATGACATATTTATTAATCTATGGTAATTTATTATATGAATTTTAGCCCTTACTTTGTGGCTCGAAATAATTTTTTTTCATCATTTGTGTTTTTACCTTCTTGCAATTCTCATGCAAGAAGGTTTTGTTTTTATTGGGTTCCTAGTAAAATTCCTGAAACATTCCATGAACTGAAACTTGTTCCTTCTGTTGGTCCTTGTGGAATCTTTATTTGAACGGTATGTTTTCCTGCTTTTAAATCCCCCAGAGGAATAAAGTTTGGATTGGTCACTGTTCCCGGGCACCAGTTTGATCTGCTGAGGTCTGAAGAAGAAAGTCCATCCTGAAAATTTCCCGAAGCTGGGTTGTACAAACGATATGAACCGCAATCTGTTCTCCATGGAATAAAAGAAAATACAGATTTTCCATCTACAAAAATAGAATTAGGCTTAGGAAGAAATTCATCCCCATTTTCCCAACCTCCATGTCCGGTTGTAGTATATCTTAGCTGAGCATTTTTTAAATCTTTGTCCAAAGTAAAGTCTACAAGAAGTCCTTTATCCTGATTGAACATCGTTGAATAATCCTGTCCAGCCATTTCCATAATATTTAAAGTATTGAATAAAGGAATAGATACATTATTTTTATGAACCGTTTGATCGCTTTTGTGGATTGTGATTTCCAGACTTACTTTGTGCCCGCCTTTATCATAATTACCAATGAATGTCCCCACCCAAAGTTCTTTATTTGATAGTGAAGGTTTCAATTCTGTAATATCTTGTCGGAAAGGGCTAATAGTCTGCCAGTTTTTATCTTTAAGCTGGATATGATTGAACTTATGAGTTCCAAAGGCTGTAAAGAATCTCATCATTTCCGTTGCCGGAGCATACTTTTCTGTAGCTGTTATTCCGTAATACTGTTTTCCGTTGCCATTTTCAAACACAGGAAGGGTTTTTGCTCCCTTTTCCAATCCATCAAAAAAAGATTTTTCTTTATCCTGAGGAATGAAAAATACAGTGCCGGTTCTGTCATAAGCGTCACCATTGGATTGTTGTTTTAACTCTACAAAGATATTTTCACCTTCTGCTATAGTTGGAAATTTAATTTTTTTTAGAATAATAGTTCCGTTGGCATATCTTTTTACCTGATCATCAGACTTTGAAGCATCAGAAAAATTAATGATTTCATTATCGAAAACTTTTAACGTAATAAATCTGCTTTTCCATAAAAGATCCTTATAGCTTAAAAGATCTACTGACTGAACGGAACCTTTGATAATATTCTCGATTCCTGTATTTTTAACCTTTTTAATTGAACTCGCTGTGACCAAAGAGTTTTTATTTCTTTCAATTTCTAAAACCAATCCTAAATTCTGTCCTAAAACAGACGGTCCTCCCTGTAATTTCAGATCATTGGTATACCAAACTTCAATAGTGTTGGAATTTACTTTCGTAACCGCTTTTTTACAGGTATAACCCAGGATTTTCTTTGTTTCATTTGTAAGCTCAAAATTTTGTTTTCCTACAGACTCGGAATCTGTGCTGGAAATGATTTCACCAGGTTTTAAAAAAGCATAGGAAAGAACAGTATTCGATGGCTTTTCCACTTTAGTAATTTCAAAAGGGAAGGAGCTTTTTTGTTCTTTAATGGTATTATTGAGTATAAAATTGTCTTTTTCACTGACCCAGGCAATAGTTGCAGGCTGATCAGATACTACTTTTCCGTTATAAGAACTGGTGTATTGAATTTCATAGGTCTGTGCAGAAAACAGACATACAGAGAAAATGAATACTATGCTTAATACAATTCTTTTATACATATCGGATAAGTTTACCATAGAGTTATTTAATTTTATAAACTAACTTTACGGTTCAAAACGGGTTTAATCTATAGAGTTAGTAGGGAATGGATGTAAAATGTTACACTTTATTTTTAAAAATTAACAGTTAAAAACAAAAAAACTACCCCATAGAGTAGTTTTTATATTATATTTTAAGAGAGATTAAGATACTCTTTCAATCAATGCCATGTAGAATCCATCGTATCCTTGACTAGGCATAACTTTCTCATCTTTAATCATTTTGAATCCAGGATTGTTCTTGATAAATTCTTCAACTTGTAAGTTGTTTTCAGATGGAAGAATAGAACATGTTGCATACACCATTTTTCCTCCTTTTTTTACCATTTTTGAATAGTCCTGAAGGATTTGTTGTTGCTCTTTCTTGATTCTGTCAATGAAGTCCTGATCAATTTTCCATTTGCTGTCCGGGTTTCTTTTCAAAACTCCAAGACCTGAACATGGTGCATCGATCAATAATCTGTCTGCTTTTTCATGAAGACGCTTGATTACTTTATTATCAGCAATCATACGAGTTTCAATATTGTGAGCACCGGCTCTTTTTGCACGACGCTTCAACTCGGCAAGCTTCCATTCGAAAATATCTAAAGCAATAATCTGTCCTTTGTTTTTCATCAATGCAGCCAGGTGAAGTGTTTTTCCACCGGCACCGGCACATGCATCTATAACTCTTTGTCCTTCTTTTACATCAAGGAAATACCCGATTTTTTGAGAAGAAGCATCCTGAACTTCAAATAATCCTTCTTTGAAAGCTGTGGTAAGGAAAACATTCTTTTTTTCCTCAAGCTGTACTGCATCCGGATAATTTTTGATAGAGAAGGATACTACTCCTTCGTCTGAAAGATCAGAAATAAGTTCTTTTGTAGTTGTTTTCAGAGAGTTGGTTCTTAAAACTGTAGGAGCCTGCTCGTTTAAAGCAATCATTTCTCTTTCCCAATTTGCTCCAAGCTCTTTTTCAAGAGTTTCTGCTAACCAGTCCGGAATAGAGTGCTCTATTGCTTTTGTAGGAACCGTGTTCTTTTTAAGTTTGGTAAGAATGTCTGCAATCTTGATTCCATCAAATTCTTCAAACTTTTTATAATTAGTCTTGCTCCAAAGAAGGTAAGCAATGATAAGTTTATAGATGTTGTTAGGTTTTACCCCTTCGCCCATATAATATTCAAGGCGTTTTTTCCAACGGATAATATTGTAGAAGATCTCAGAAACAACGGCTCTGTCCTGGCTTCCCCATTTTCTGTTTGCTTTCAAAAGTCTTTCAATAACTTTATCAGCATACTTGTTTTTCTCAAAAAATGTTTCTTGTAAGGCATCGTGAATTCCGATAGCCAGGTTTCTGTGAATAAGTTCCATAAATTTGCTTCGCTGTTTGAATCTGCAAAAATACGAATTAAAGTTGAGAGTTGTGGATTTGAATGGGAGAGTTTGAGAAGAGGAGGGTGTAGAGTTTATGAATACTGGCAAACAAAGAATTTCGTATCTGTTTTGTCTGTGAGTTTTTTTTACATTAATAAATTTCAACACAGAGTTCGCAAGGGCGCTTCGCTCAGGGAAGGGTGACTCATTTACCTTGGCTGAGTGAAGCGCCTTTGCGGACAAATAATATATAATATGAATATCCTCCCTTTCGAACATTAGCGTTTAAAGTTTAATGGTATCGATTGAAGAAGAATTATACATAACATTTAATTTGTGAGGTAAATGATCTGAATAAATTTTACTGAATTTTTAAAGATTTTTTCTGAAAATTTAATTTTTTTATTCGGTAATGGTGGCTTTTCATTCAGAGATGATGGAACTCCTTTTTTTGCTTAAATGAAGAAAAATGACAAACAAAATATACATGGTTTACCAATATCCTTTATTTTCTTTACGTTTAGCTTAATTCATTTTATTTAATTCACTTACTAGTGTAAAAACAAAACCTGCTTATTGTCTACTATACTGATCTTTATCTCTTGACTTTAACCTTTAAAAAAAACTACCTTTGTGAAAAATTAAAATATGAGTGATACAGTACTTTGTCCGAAATGTAGCTCCGAGTTTACATACCCGAGCGATAATATGATGGTATGTTCTCAGTGTTTCTACGAATGGAATCCGGAAGAAGTTGCCGCTGAATCAGCAAACGAGGGTAAGATATTGGACTCTAACGGAAATGAACTTCAGGATGGTGACTCTGTAGTTGTAGTAAAAGATCTTCCTGTAAAAGGAGCTCCAAAACCAGTGAAAGCAGGAACTAAAGTGAAAAATATCCGCTTAAGACCAGGAAGTGATCACAACATTGATTGTAAAATAGATGGTTTCGGAGCAATGGCTTTAAAGTCCGAATTTGTGAAGAAAGCATAAAAAAAGGAAAAAATTGGACAGTGTAATCTTTCAATAGACCTAATTGCAAGATTGCTAATGTCCGTCTAGAAGGCAGAAAGAGAATTAACCAAAAATTTCCTTATGCTGTGGAAATACAAATGTAAGAAAAAGTTTTACAACAATTTCTTATGTTTGTGTTTTTTTTATTTATAAGTATAAGTGAATGTATGAGTTATGTTTTTTTTGTGAAAGCTGAGAAACCTGAAGCAGCTAAGGCTTTGACATCAGAAATTTGAGGAATTCATTTTTGATTTAAACAAACGAAATATTAATTGAGTCGTTTAGTTTTTCATCAGTGAACATTACCAATTCTTTATTTTTTACTCTGATTTTATTCCAATAATAATTTCCTGCAAATCTGCTTTCCAGTACTTCTGCTTCAAGTCCGTTTTCTGAAATTTTTATTTCTTTCGGATAATAAGAGAATTTTGGAAGCTGGAAATCTGCCATTTCTGTCTCGTTGAAAATATTTACTTCTCCAAATAATTTGGCAACATAGGGATTGTATGGATTTCGATAGGTTTCTTCAGGGGTTTCATTCTGAATTAACCTTCCATCCTGAAGAATAACAATCTGATCCAGCCAAGGCATGATATCCTGAAGTTCATGAGTGGAAATAATGAGGGAAACCTGATGTTCTTTTACATACTTAAAAAGTCTTTCCCTAAGTTCTATTTTTCTTGGAAAATCCAGATTACTGAATGGTTCATCTAAAATAAGCAGTTTTGGTAAAACGGAAAGCGCTCTTGCAATGGCTACTCTTTGCTGCTGTCCTCCGCTTAAGTATTTAGGAAGAACATTAGCAAACTCCTGAAGTCCTACTACTTCAAGAAGTTCCATAACGGTTTCTCTTTTCTTTGTTAGATTGATATTTGAAATAAATTTACCTACATTTTCTGCCACAGTAGCATAAGGCATAAGATCAAAATTCTGAGCTACAAACTTCATTTCAGATTCTCCGGGAACAAGATTTCCTTTGGGACCAAGAAGTCTGATTCCATCAAAAATAATGTCTCCACTTTCCCAATCAAGGAGCCCGTACATCAAGCTTAAAAGGGTAGACTTTCCACATCCGCTTTCTCCGGCAAGAGCAATGATTTTATTGGCTTCAAATCTTAAATTAAGGTTCTGAAACAACGGTTTGTCTTTGGTGTGAGAGAAAAATAAATTGTTTATTTCTAGTAGCATATTACAAATGTAAGGTTTTTATGAAAAAATAATTTTTTTTATTATATTAGCGGAAGTAATAAAAATATATCAAAAATGAGAAAAAAACTGTTTTCACTAGCTATTCCTGCTTTATTTATTGCTGCTGTAATGGTTTCTTGTAAAAAAGATAAACCGCTTAGCAGTGAAAGTAATGAGGTGACAACTACCAAAGATGGTAGCCAGTACACTTTGGATACGCTAAACAGTAAGGTTGAATGGAAGGGATACAAAGTATTTAAATCAGAAAATACAAGCCATTTTGGAACAATTAAGTTTGAAAGTGGAGATGTAACGGTGAAGGATGGAAAACTGGAAAGCGGTAAATTCGTTGCTGATATGAACTCTCTTACTTCTGTAGACTTGAAAGACAGTCCTGAGGATATGGGGAAATTAAATGGTCACCTTAAAAGTGGTGATTTCTTTGAAGTAGAGAAATTCCCAACGGCTTCTTATGAAATTACAAAGGTTACTCCTGTTACGGAAGGTGATTATAATACTCTTTTGGATGGTAATTTAACAATTAAAGGAATTACAAAACCAGTTCAGTTTAAAGCTAATGTTTCTGTGAAAGAAGGAGAGGTAAGTGTAGCTACTGAGCCGAAAGACATTAAAAGAGAAGAGTTTGGAGTGAAGTTTCAGGCTCCTGCTGAAAACGGGGTAATTAAAGATGAGGTAACTCTTCAGATCAACGTTAAAGCTTTAGAAAAGAAATAATTTTTTTATTTAAGTGAAATAAGTGATTGAAGTCTGCCTCCAGAAAAAGGGGCAGATTTTTTTATGACGGACTTAATATTCAACTTAAAAGTCGTATTTTTGCAAAACATTTTGAAAGGGTAAAATAATGATAGAAAAGATAGAAGAACTACTGATCGAAGTAAACGGCTTCAATGCTAGCTCTAAGGAAGAGATAGAAAACTTCCGTATCAAGTACAACGGTAAAAAAGGAGTTCTGAATGATTTTTTTGAAAAATTTAAAGAAGTTCCTAACGACCAGAAGAAAGAATTCGGACAGAAGATCAATACTCTGAAGCAGGCTGTGGCTGTGAAATTAGAAGATTTGAAAAATGCTTCTGCATCTTCTATTATCGTAGAAAAAGAAGATCTTACAAGACCTGCTTTTCCATTGGATTTAGGATCAAGACATCCGATTAATCTGGTTAAAAACAGAATTATTGAAATCTTTAAATCAATTGGGTTTGCGGTTGCAGATGGTCCTGAGATTGAAGATGACTGGCATAACTTTACTGCACTGAATCTTCCGGAATATCACCCGGCAAGAGATATGCAGGATACATTCTTTATTGAGCAAAATCCGGATATTCTTTTGAGAACGCATACTTCTTCTGTACAGACTCGTTTTATGGAAGAAAATCAGCCGCCTATCAGAATTTTATCTCCGGGAAGAGTATTTAGAAATGAAGCGATCTCTTCACGTTCTCACTGTATCTTCCACCAGATTGAAGGATTATATATTGATGAGAATGTAAGCTTTGCAGATTTAAAGCAGACGATCCAGTTCTTTACTACTGAACTTTTCGGAAAGTCTAAAATCAGAATGAGACCTTCTTATTTCCCGTTCACTGAGCCAAGTGCTGAGATTGATGTATATTGGGGATTAAACTCTGAAACTGACTACAGAATTACAAAAGGAACAGGTTGGTTAGAAATCATGGGTTGTGGAATGGTAGATCCTGCCGTATTAAAGAATGTAAACATTGATTCTGAGAAATATTCAGGATATGCATTCGGAATGGGGATTGAAAGAATAACAATGCTTCTTTACCAAATGAGTGACATCAGAATGTTTTTTGAAAATGACATCAGAACCTTGGAGCAATTCAAGACTTTATAAAAAAATCAAACCTCCGGAGCTCCGGAGGTTTTTGTTTTTAATTACTGACCTAAGAAACAAAACGCAATTAAAAACTGATCTTATTGAAAAATTTACACGTGTCTGTCTCTTATGTCCATACTTCAGTTCAAATCCGAGGAACCGAGTAAAGTATTGACATTGCAGCCTTCTTGCTGCTTCTATTATAAAGACAATCGGTGCTCTTTATCTATTACATTCAACATAAAAAAATGTCTGTAAAAATTACAGACATTATATTATTGAAAAAACTTCATCGTTTACTTACTAAACTTTAAAGGATATTTTACGTTTTTATAGCTATCAATACTTGCTTTCAGTGAGCCTACAGCAAGCTCAGCTTTCAAAAGCATAGGAATATGATTGGCATCATTGGAAACCCACATGGTAACTCCTTCTTTTTCTTTAAATACTCTTCCGCTTTTTACAGAAGGAATAATCTTCAAGCAATTGATTGTACCAAATTTAGTCTTAAGGTTTTCTGTTCCTGCTACTTTTAATTGGAAAGGGAACATTTCGTCATCTATCCATACATTCATATTAATAATGGTTCCTACTTTTAATTCATCCGGGCTTTTGCTTCGCAGATAATAGAAACATGAAAGCATATCCTGTACACCTTTTACAGATTTTATGACTTTAGAGCCATTTGCAGGCGTTTTTTTGTCTGTTAGTATTAATGTATTATTATCATGATTGAAGGCTGTTTCAAGATGCTGACGATAACTTCCCTCACGTACATTTCGAACATAGAAGCTTGGTAAACCAGTAGCAGTATCAATGAAGCTTTCATATAAATCTTCTACTTTGAAGAATGCTTTTACAGCACCAGTGGTTTCACCTGTGCCTTTTACATATAAATGAGGGGTACCTTTATACGTTGTTTTTTTGGTGGTAAGATTGGCTGTTCCGGCATTTAAGAATCCGTAGTGAATTCTAAGAGTGATTGATTCTCCGTCTGCAACGTTATCAATCTGTGCCGAGCCTAGAAAAAATACAAAGACTGCTAATAGGTTTAAAATTTTCTTCATAATATGTCATTTACAAATACATTGCCAAATTTAAAATCTTAATTGATAGATATTTGACAAATCTCAGGTTTTTATTTAGAATCAATTAAATATGCTTCGCATTAAAATTAGTAAATTTGCAGCTACATGTATAATTAAATTATCTAAATTATGATAACCACTGATATATTGATCATAGGAGCAGGTCCTACAGGACTTTTTGCAGTTTTTGAAGCAGGTCTTTTAAAAATGAAGTGCCACATTATTGATGCGCTTCCACAGCCGGGAGGGCAATTGGCAGAACTTTATCCTAAAAAACCTATTTTCGATATTCCGGGGTATCCTTCAGTGAACGCTGGAGAATTGGTGGATAATTTGATGGAGCAGATTAAGCAGTTCCAGCCTGGATTTACTTTAGGAGAAACCGCTGTTTCTTACACAAAGGTAGATGATGAATGGTTTGAAGTAGTAACGAACAAAGGAACTGTTCACAGATGTAAGGCTATTGCTATTGCAGGAGGATTGGGTACTTTTGAACCTAGAAAACCTACTTTCGAGAATGTAGCTGATTATGAAGAAAAAGGACTTGAGTATTTCGTTAAAGAACCTGAGCACTTCAGAAATAAAAAAGTAGTAATTGCCGGAGGTGGAGATTCTGCCCTTGACTGGAGTATTTTCCTTTCTAATGTAGCAAGTGAAGTGACTTTGATTCACAGAAGAAATGAATTCAGAGGAGCTTTGGATTCTGTAGAAAAAGTTCAGGATCTGAAAAATGCAGGGAAAATTAAATTAATTACTCCTGCTGAAGTTACCGGTATCAGAGGTGATGGAAAAGTAGAGGCAATCACTGTACAGAAGGATGGTGAGGATGCTTTTGAAATTGAAACTGATTATTTTATTCCATTATTCGGATTGACTCCTAAGTTGGGTGAGATCGGAAACTGGGGGTTAAATATTGAAAAGAATGCTATTGTTGTAAACAATGCTCTTGATTATCAGACAAACATTGATGGTATCTACGCAATCGGAGATATCAATACCTATCCAGGGAAATTGAAGTTGATTCTTTGTGGTTTCCACGAGGCTACTTTAATGTGTCAGAGTGTTTATAACAGACTGAATCCTGGTAAAAAATTCGTATTGAAATATACAACTGTAAGTGGAGTAGACGGATTTGATGGAAGCCGTAAAGAAGCAGAGAAGGCTGTTGTGAAAAAAATTGACTAATTTTGCAGAATTATGTCAGATATTAATATTAAAATCACCGACAGAGAAGGGGTAACCCATGATGTCGTAGCTCCTACGGATATGTCCATGAACTTAATGGAAATTATCCGTTCCTATGAATTGGCTGAAGAAGGTACTATTGGTGTATGCGGCGGAATGGCGATGTGTGCATCATGTCAGGTTTATGTAATTAATGATCCTGGATTGGAGCCAATGGGCGATGAAGAAGATGCAATGCTTGCTGAAGCTTTCCATGTGAAAGATAACAGCAGATTAGGATGCCAGCTGCACATGGTTAATGAAATGGAGGGACTTGAAGTGGAAATTGCTCCTTATCCTTAGAAAATATTTTTTAATCTTAATAAGAAACCCGTTCGAGTTTTTCGAACGGGTTTTTGTTTTTATGAATTCTTTACTCTATTTCTTAGCTGGCTGGAATTTCGGGTGTCCTACTTGCCATAATGCAAAAGCAAAAATATCAGAATATTCTTTGAAAACTACATCCAGATCACTTGTGAAATGACCGTTTTCGTAATTGACATACAACAAAACAGGTTTTTCAGATGCTGTGCTATTTTGTAGTGCTGCTGCAAATTTGGCTGGCTCCCAAGGGGTAATTCTGGAATCATTCATTCCGGTACGGACAATGACAGCAGGATATTTTACTCCTTTTTTAACTTTGCTTTGTGCATCCATTTCGATCAGACTTTTAATATCCACAGCATTTTTTATACTTCCTATTTCTGGAATCTGATTATCCCCATTGGCTGAGTTTTGAGAACGAAGAGCATTAGTCATTCCCACTTCAGCGATAGCAACCGCAAATAAATCTGGTCTTTCCGTGATGGCTCTTCCGATAAGAACACCTCCCATGCTTACTCCGTTACCAATTAATTTTGAAGGAGAAGTGTATTTTTGGTCAACGAGATATTCTGAGCAGGCAATGAAATCTTTCCATGTATTGGGTTTTTTAGCTTTCATTCCGTCTTTATGCCAGTTTTCACCTTTTTCTCCACCTCCTCTCACATGAGCAATAGCAACAACTACGCCTTGCTCAAGCAGTACAGACAGCCTGTTGGAAAAACGTGGAGTAGAAGAGATTCCGTAGCCGCCATATCCGGTGATGTAAGCAGGAGTACTGCCATCCATTTTCATGTTTTTAGGATAGATAATAGAAAGAGGAACCATAGCACCGTCGTGACTTTTAACTTCCACTTCTTTTACCTCATAGGATGCATAATAATCTGGGTAATTGCTATCCCCATTGAAATATTTACTTTTAACAACTTTCCCATCCTGAGGGGTATATTCGTAGAATGTATTTGGGGTAAGCCAGTTGCTGTTATTGCACTGTAGATGATCGTTTTCACGGGAGTTAAGGGAGGCGGAACTATTTACTCCGTCAGGTAAAGGAACCTTTTTTATAGCTAATGTTTTAAGGTCAATCTGATATTTCTCCTGAGTAATACCATTGTTTAAAGCATAGAATAAATAATTTTTAGAATTGTGTATTGATCTGATTACAGCATTACCTTCCGGAACGATGATTTTAGCATTATCAAAGTCAGGGTTTGACAGGCTTGTAACTCCTATTTTGTAATTTGGAGCATTTTTATGACTAAGGAAAAATAGCTGATCTCCTTTAATAAAGGTTTGAGTAATATCGTCTGAAGTTTTTACAAACTGTTTCCACGTAATTTTTTTATCCTTTAGAGCTGAATAAGGAGCATAAAATAGAGGACTTTCCGATTTGGTAGAACCTATATCCAATAAGATGTATTGATAATCTTCAGAAAACTCAACCATTGGAAACTGTTCCGTTAGCATATTGATTTCAGGATTTGCCTCTCTTGATGCCAGTACAATATCCTGGTCAGAATGGGTTCCTATCTTGTGCAGCATTGCTTTCATTTCTTTAAGGAGCATATTGCTGTTGGGATCTCCGGTACTCATCTTAGTGTAAATAATAGATTGATCATCCGGGGTAAATTCAAAGTTGAACTCACTCCAAATAGGAGTAAGAGTATCGTCAAGTATTTTCTTTGTCTGTAAGTTTAAAATCTTAAGCTCACAAATTTCGCCACCGGATTGGGAAAATAGTAATGCTACTTTATTGCCTTTGGAATCTATTGAAAAATTAGTGATCTGAGCATTCTTCTTATAGGTTTCGGGATCAAATATCAATGTTTCTTTTCCTGTAGAAATGTCCCTTGTGTATAGTTTGGAAAGTTTCTCGTTCTTTTTTGTTTTAATATAGAAATACAAGTTTCCTCTTTGTTTTGCATAGCTGTAGGAGTCACCGCCCATTTCCTGAACCTGCTTCATACGATTATAAAGAGTTTCGCGATTAGGGATTTTATCAATAATAATATGGCTGTAGTCTGATTCTGCTTTAAACCATGTTTGTACTTCAGGACTTTTCAGGTCTTCCAGCCATTGATAATTGTCGGCAATCTTTGTTCCAAAATAATCATTCGTTACAGGTATTTCCGGAGTTTTTGGATAATTATATTGAGCATAGCTGATCTGACTCAAAAATAGGCAGCTTGTTAGAAATATATTTTTCATAGTATTATTTCTTTTAATAGTGATAAAGTTTTACTTACAAAAGTACTAAACTATGTATAACAAATGGTGATATATATGAAAAGAAGGAATATTCTGAAAATATTCCTTCTTTTTATGATTAAATTTCTTCTTTAGAAATCCATTTTCCAACCGTAGGAGCCTGATAATTCCTCATTTTCTCAAGCAGATCATCAATATTGTCACTGATGAGAAGCATATCACGATTTACAGACTTTAAAAATCCTTTATCAACCATATTCTGAACAAGACTGATCAGATCATTGTAAAATCCATCAATATTTAAAATACCGATGGGCTTTTTATGAAGTCCGAGTTGTGCCCAGGTAATCATTTCAAAGAATTCTTCTAAAGTTCCGTATCCACCAGGAAGAACAATCACACCATCACAAAGATCATTCATTTTGGTTTTTCTTTCGTGCATGGTTTCTACCAAAATCAGTTCAGTAAGATTTTTATGAGCAATTTCTTTTGACTGTAAAAAATGGGGGAGAACTCCGGTCACTTTACCATTTTCACTTAAGGTACCATCTGCAATGGTTCCCATTAAACCTGTTTGTGAACCACCGTAAATTAATTGTATACTTTGTTTGGCTAGAGTTTTACCAAGTAGGAAAGCCTGTTCTTCATAAATTTTATCTGTGCCAAAACTTGAGCCGCAGAATACAGTTATACTTTTCATATTTAAATGTTTTTGGAATCATTAAGATATTTAAGTGATTAAAAAAGATAAGAAAATATTTATAATTATCTTAATTGTTACGCTTATTTAATCTATCTATAGAATCTTAATCTTCATAAAAATTAAAAATATCCAAAATCATAAGACTTTGGATATTCAATATCATTATTTTAATGTTCTATTTCTGAGGAATATTCGCTAAAATATCTTTTAGGAAGCTCCAGAATTTCTGTGTAGATGGGATGTTTGCTTTTTCATCAGGTGAGTGTGCTCCTCTGATGGTAGGTCCAAAACTTACCATTTCCATTTCAGGATAATTAGCTCCAATGATACCACATTCTAAACCTGCGTGACAAGCTACTACATGAGGCTTTTCATTGAACTTTTCAGTATAGATTTTTTCCATGATCTGTACAATTTCAGAACCTGGCTTTGGTTTCCATCCTGGGTATGAACCGCTGAATACTATATTCATTCCTGCTAATTCTGCTACAGACTTCAGTTGCTCTGCTGTAGAATATTTAGAAGAATCTACGGATGATCTTGTAAGGTTTAAGATTTTAAGTTCACCTCCTTTTAATTCTACTCTTGCAACATTATTAGATGCTTCAACAAGGTTTGCTACATCAGGGCTCATTCTGTATACTCCGTTGTGAAGAGCTTTTAAAGTAAGAATTACTTTTTTAGAATCTGCTTCTGAAATAGCTTTGTCAGAAGACGTAGAGTTTTCAATATTGATCTGAAGACCTGGTTCTACAGAAGCAAACTCTTCAAGAATCTCTTTTTTAAGATTTGTCGCTTCTGCGATGAATTCGTGAGCATTTCTTACCGCAATAATTGCAACACCTTCTCTTGGAATAGCGTTTCTTAATCCACCACCATCAATTGAAATTACTTCAAGGTTCTGCTTAGCCAATCCAGTGTAAAGAAGTCTTCCTAAGATAATGTTTGCGTTTCCGAAACCTTTATGGATATCCATTCCTGAGTGTCCACCTTGTAAACCTTTTACTTCAATTCTTACAACCTGTCCTTTCGGAGCTTCTACAGCATAGTTTTGGGTGATGGTAACGTCTACACCTCCGGCACAGCCTATGTCAATTTCATCATCTTCTTCTGTATCTAGGTTTAATAAAATTTCTCCTGTAAGCTGTCCTGGTTTTAAACCAATAGCTCCCGTCATTCCTGTTTCTTCATCAATAGTGAGTAAGGCTTCCAGAGCAGGATGAGGAATATCTGAACTTTCAAGGATAGACATGATAGTCGCAACTCCTAAACCGTTATCAGCTCCTAAAGTTGTTCCTTTTGCCTTTACCCAGTCACCATCAATCTCCATTTTAATCCCTTCTGTCTCAAAATCGAAATTAACATCGTTGTTCTTCTGGCAAACCATATCCAGGTGTGATTGAAGAACGATGGATTTTTTGTTTTCCATTCCTGCAGTTGCAGGCTTTTTGATAATTACGTTTCCTACCTCATCTACAGTAGTTTCAAGTCCCAAATCTTCACCAAATCCTTTGATGAAAGCAATTACTTTTTCCTCTTTTTTAGATGGTCTTGGAACAGCATTTAATTTGGAGAAGTTTTTCCAGATTATCTGCGGTTCTATATTAGATAATGCCATTGAAATTTATTTTTCTCAAATTTACGAAATAAAAAATGCTTCCGTGGGATACAGAAGCATTTTTTATTGATCGCTAAAAAGTGAAAAGGCAAATTAGCTTATCCTTTTTATTAACATCCACATTCTCCGTAGATAGGTGTTGAAATAACAGAGCCGTCCGGTTTTTCAATGGTAAGTGTACCTTCAAATAACAAAGCTTCTTCACCTTTTATTTTTTTACCCTTTACAGAGATTTTATAATCATTACTTTCTATTTCCTTAGTCAGTTCGTCTTCAACTTCCATATCACTTGAGGAAATAAGATTCATTGCCAGTCTTTTACCGTCCAGTTTCATATAGGCGGTTTTTCCGGCATCATCTGCGTAGATATATTTTTCCGCTTCAAAATCAGCTTTATTTCTGGCGAAATAACATGAACATTCCTTGATTTCTTCAGGGAATGAAATGGTTTCAATCTGAATTTTTCCAGAAGGAATGCTTGCTGTAGCAGAATCTTTTACTACGCTTAAAGAATCGGAAGATGGTTCTGAAACTGTTTCTTTGTCCTTTTTACAGGCAACCAATAGAAATGCGGAAAAGAAAATGATTAGGTATTTCATTTGTTTGTGGTTTTATTATTTTTTTAGCCTCTTGCTCTCTCAAGAAGGGTCATCATTAATAGTGAAAGAATTACTAAACTTTCTTCCTCATCATCAATGTCAATCAATCTATCCAATTGGAATCTTCTTCCAAAGAATGAAGGCATTTTTTTCAGTTTAAAGTAAGCTTTACCATCAATACCGGTAACCGTATAAGATGGATTAAGGAAATATCCTGTAAACATTCCAATAATAGGAAGTTCACCTACAAAGCTATCCCAAAATCTTACCCATGCATTATCTTCCTGTACTTTGAATTTAGGCTGGTCATTAGCATCTAGAATATCATAGCTTGATTTCCAAAGAGAACGCATCCCTTTTCTTGCTAATCTACCATAATTTTTATTGTCAACAATGTCATTTAAAGAATAAGAAGCATTGAAATCAATCCATTTATTAGCTCTGATTCTGAAAAGTTCTTTAGATTTGGTTTCATCATTGAAAACAATCACATCCTCTTTTAATTTGAACATTTTCTGACGTACGTATGCTACGTAGCTTCCATTTTTGTCAGTAATGTTAAAATCACTAGCTAATGTAGAGATTTTGAATTTGAAATCCAGAGGATAATTTAAATTTTTAAGTACCATGTTAGTTTATTTTTCTCATATTTAAGCCGCAAATATAGCTGTTTTTTTAGAGTTATAATAAATAAGGATAGGAGTGATATTTAAAATATCAAAATGAGACATTGGGTTGGCGAAAATTACAAGTAAGAAATTGGAGAAAGCTAGATAATAGATGAAGGATAATTGACATTGGGTGTAGTAATAACAATTGTAGTTTTTTAATTCTAAATGTGAATATTGAATTGATAAGACTGTAATAACATTAAACTTTGAACTTTAAATATCCAAATTGACTGGCAAAGCGAATTGACAATTGATCATTCACTTTCCTGCATTTTAAAGCTTAAAAACTCCACTTGGTAATAGATCATTTTCCTCAAATAATCCTTATTTTTGTGGCTATGGATTACCCAAGTAAAGTTTTGGCAAAGGCAGTGGATGAGATTTCAGGATTACCTGGAATCGGAAGGAAAACAGCTTTGAGATTGGCATTGCATTTATTGAAACAACCTAGTTCCAGAGCGGTAAGTCTTGGGAACTCTCTGATCAACCTTGTTAATGAAATAAAATACTGTAAAGAGTGTCATAATTTTTCTGATTTTGACGTCTGTGAGATTTGCAGCAATGAAAAGAGAAACGGGGAACTGATTTGTATTGTAGAAGATGTTCGGGACGTTATTGCTATTGAAAACACAGGGAAATATACAGGGAAGTATTTGATTTTAGGCGGAAAAATTTCTCCAATGGAAGGAGTGGGACCAAGCCAGTTGAATATCCCAAGTATTGAAAGGAAACTGACTGATGGCAAAGTGAAAGAATTTATTTTTGCTTTGAGTGCCACTATGGAAGGAGATACAACGGCTTATTATATTTATAAGAAGTTTAAGAATTTTAATGTGAATTTTTCAAGCATTGCAAGGGGGATCTCTGTAGGTGATGAACTGGAATATGCTGATGAAGTTTCACTCGGAAGATCCATCATTAATAGATTACCATACAACGAAAAGGATTAATATGAAGCTGTCTGTTATTATTGTTAATTATAATGTTACCCAATTACTCAGAAACTGTCTTTTATCTCTTCAGAAATATATAAAAGATGTGGATTATGAAGTGATAGTCATTGACAATGCTTCTACAGACACTTCCTGGAAAGATCTTATTCTTGAATTTTCAACTGTACATTTTATTTCCTCGGACATTAACGGAGGGTTTTCAAAGGCAAACAATAAAGCTATACAAACAGCTAATGGAGAATATATATTGCTTCTAAATCCTGATACAGAATTGGAAGGTTTTTATATGAAAGAACTCCTTGATTTTTCTGACTCTAAAAAGGATTTTGGATGTCTTGGAGTGAGAATGCATGACGCAGAAGGGAATTTTCTCCCGGAAAGCAAGCGTTCAGTACCGGATATGTTCAATTCCTTTGAAAAATTATTTACTAACTTAAAAAAGAATAATTCCAAGTCATATTACAGAAATGATATAGGGGAAGATGCTATTGCTGAGATAGAAGTTATGACAGGAGCTTTTTTATTGGTTAAAAAGAAAGTTTATGAAGAAATTGGAGGGTTAGATGAATCTTATTTTATGTATGGTGAAGACATTGATCTTTGCTATACTTTATTAAGAAAAGGATACAAAAATTATTATTATGGAAAAGCTTCCCTTCTTCACCATAAAGGAGAAAGTACGGTGAAAGATGAAGTTTACCTGAATCGATTTTATGGTGCTATGCAGATCTTTATTGATAAATATTATAAAGAGTCGAAACCAATGCAGTATTCTTTCTTAAAGGCTGGATTAAAGCTGCGTCACCAGATAGAAAAGATCAGGCTGAAGTAGAAAAGTCAGAGAAATTGTTGAAAAATAATAAAATAAAAAAGCAACTCAATTTGAGTTGCTTTTGTTATATGTAGAAAAATAATCTTCTTATTTAGCCGGTGCAACTGGTGCTGGTGCCGGAGTGGTAGTTGTAGAAGAAGCAGGAGCAGATTGTTTTGCCGGAGCTTCTTTTTTAGCTGGTTGTTGTTGAGTAGCCGCAGATTGTGACGGTTTACCTGTAATAACAACGCTTAAAAGGATAAGAACGATGATAGTTCCGCCTAGAGTCCATGTTGCTTTTTCCATGAAATCATTGGTTCTCTGTACTCCAAACTGTGCAGATGATGCCCCTCCGAAAGTACTGGAAAGACCTCCACCTTTAGGGTTTTGAGCCATAACGACAATTACCAATAAAACACTGGCAATCATAATAAGAACCATCAATAGTGTAAATATAGTATCCATTAATTCTGATATCTTTTTGAATGGGCAAATTTAATCTTTTTTTACTGAACAACAAAAAAAGATGAGGAGAAATATGAAACAATACCGAAAGTTTAAAGATCAGATAATGATTTTAGACTAAAAATAAGGTGAAAAGAGAACTTTGTACTTGTTTAAAAGCCACGAATTCGCGAATAAAATGCGCGCAGTTTTGTGTATAAAATAAAATGCATAGAGACCAGGAATAATCAATTCTTGCATTAGTGGCAAAAAAAAGCTGCCTCAAAGTGAGACAGCTTTCTATTATAAAAAAATACTTTTTATTTAAAATCAGAGTCTTTAGCCTGATTAATCTGATAAGATTGTACAGCAAGATTAATATCCATTCCACCCATATTCTGGATAATGGTAAATGGAAGTTTTACTCCTGATACCTCTTTGTAATCAGCATAGCTTGTAGGGATAGAACCACCTTCTCCAGCTTTTACTTCTCCGGTTTTTAAACCTGTTTTTATACTGTAGTAATATGTTTGTTTCGGACCTTTTACAACATAACAATCTTCATTGTTATACTTTTCAATTCCTGCTAATTTTATATCTGTTGCTTTGGCAAAAGTAAGCTCCGGGAAAAGTTCAGGCTCTGTCATGGATGCTTTTTGTTGATCATTCAGAGGTATTTTCTGTCCTTGTCCTTCCATATAGCCATCTTTACCGTCGAAAACAATTTTTTGAAGTGTATTACCCATCATTTTCATTTCCATCAGCATTTTTCCACCTTTGCCCTGAATCAGCTTCATGGTCATATCCATTTTCTGAACTTTGGTAGTTGCATTAGCGGTAATAGAAGTTACTTTTTGAACAGCTGCTAAACCTCCGATTGCATTGATGTATTTATCCGCAACAGAAGCAATAGTAACATTCGCATCAACCTTTTGTGCAGCTGGCTTTGCTACCGGATTAGCTTCCTTATCGAAGTATTTTACCGGATATCCCAATTTCTCTAAACTTTCAGAAATATCAGACGCCTTACCTGCAACAAAAATTCTGCTTTGGTTGGGAAGAATTGTTGCTTTTACAGCATTAGAAACATCGGCAGCACTTACTTTGTCAATAGATTTTAAATAATTGGTATAGAAATCTCCCGGAAGATCCTGAACCTTTTGATTTAATGCAAATTTTGCAATCGTTTCAGGCTTTTCCAAAGACATAATGAAAGAACCTTTCAGCTTTGCTTTGGCATTGTCTAGCTCATCAGGTTTTACAGTAGAAATAGCATTAAGCTCGTTCATTAATTCCTTAATGGCTTTATCTGTAACTTCATTTCTTACGCTGGTTTCAGCTGAAAAATCTGGTGAATACTTGCTTGCATTCATACTTGAGTAAGCGCCATAAGTAAATCCGTTCTTTTCTCTAAGGTTCATGAAAAGCCTTGCTTCACCACCACCGCCTAAGATATAGTTGGCAATTGTAGCAGGGAAGTAATTCGGATCTTTCATCTTAAGCGTGTTCAGATTTCCAACTGCCAATACAGATTGTACTGCAGATGGTACATCCACTACATTGATTTCAGTTTTTGAAACATTAGAAGCGGGTTCTAATGCTGCAAATTTCGTATTTGATTTTTTCCAGTTTCCAAAAGCTTTTTCAACTAAAGGCTTGATCTGATCGAACTTTACATCTCCTACAATAACTAAATAAGCATTATCAGGAGCATAATATTTATTGTAAACATTCTGAACATCCGCTAGCTGTATTTTACTGATTGATTCTACGGTTTCAAATTCTCCTCTCGAAGTGTTTTTTCCGTACATCAATGCATTTGATACTCTTTCAGCAATAGAAGAAGCATTTTTTTCATCAGCTTTTAATCCTTCAATGATTCTTTCCTTTGCATTCTGAATTTCTTGAGCAGAAAACTTCGGATTCACAATAGCATCCGCCATTAAACCCAATACTTCAGGGAAATATTTTGACAATGAATTTGATGACGCTCCATTAGATGAAAAGCTTAAGTTTGCCCCTAAAAAGTCTACTTTTTTGTTGAATTCATCCTTACTTAGATTAGTTGTTCCGTTATCAAGCTGTTCTGCCATTACCTGGCTTACTCCGGAGATATTTCCTTCATAATATGGAGGTCTGTCCATAGAAAGAGTAGTGTTTACTCTTGGCAGTTTATTGTTTTCAACTACCATTACGGTTAATCCGTTGCTTAGCTGAAAAGTTTTTGGTTTCGCAATGTTGATGGCAGGAGTAGGTCCCGGTTTAGGCATTGCATTAAGATCTATTTTTTGGGCAGAAAGCATTCCTGCAAATAAAAATGCCGCTGCTATATATGTAAATTGCTTTTTCATGGGTAAATTATTTTTTCTCAGGAACGTAGTTGATGATGATTCTTTGGTTGGAATTCAGATACTTTTTAGCCGCATTTTGAATATCCTGTTTAGTGATAGATCTGTAAATGTCGATTTCCTTATTGATAAGATTTGTATTTCCCATCAATACATGGTTGGTTGCTAAAGAAGCAGCAATCCCCTGAATGCTTGAATTCTGATTTACAAATTGGTTTTCAAACTGATTCTGAATTTTTTGATAATCCTCATCAGAAATTAAAGTCGTCTGAAGTTTTTTGATCTCAGCATCAATATCAGCCTGTAAAGTTTGCTTAGTCGTCTGTCCCATCGGAATAGCAAAGAATGCAAAAATACTGTAATCCTCAAGTCCCTGATTGAAAGCCGCTACCTGAAGCGCTTTTTTCTCCTGATCCACTAGTTTCTTATATAAAACAGAAGATTTACCATTACTTAAATAAGAAGAAAGCATATCTAAAACATATGCGTCCTTTTCTTTATTGGCAGGTGTTCTGTAAGCAAAAACATATGCCGGAAGCTGGATGTTCGGATCAGTAGCTGTAACTTCTTTTTCCTGAGTGATAGGAGCATCTTTAGGGAAATCCTTAGGGTAAATTGTTCCCTTCGGAATACCTCCGTAATACTCTTCAATCCATTTTTTAGTCTGATCAGGTTTAATGTCTCCTGCGACCACTAAAGTTGCATTGTTTGGTACATAAAATTTCTTGTAGAACGCCTGGAATTCTTCAAGCTTTGCCGCATTAAGATCTTCCATAGAACCAATTGTAGGCCAGTTATATGGGTGATTGGTAAACAGGTTTTTCTGAATAGTTGAGAAAAGATTTCCGTAAGGTTGATTATCCATTCTCAGTCTTTTTTCTTCCTTTACCACTTCTCTCTGTGTGTCTACACCAACCTGATTGATTACGGCATGACGCATTCTTTCGGCTTCCATCCACAATCCAAGTTGTTCATTATTGGAAGGGAAAGTTTCGTAGTAATATGTTCTGTCGTTGGTGGTGTTGGCATTATTTTGTCCTCCGTTGGATGAAACGATCTTAAACCATTCGCCTCTTTTAATATTGGGAGTTCCTTCGAATAAAAGATGTTCAAAGAAGTGAGCAAAACCTGTTCTGCCCTTTACTTCATCCTTTGCTCCTACATGATACATTACGCCCGTTGTTACTACAGGAGCCGAATTATCCTGATGAAGAATTACATGAAGACCGTTGGGAAGATCATACTCTTCGAATTTGATTTGCTGTGCGTTCAGCATTAGCCCGAAGAAAGCTACGGCAGCAGCAGAAATAAGTCGCTTTTTCATAAAGTTAGAAATTGTTTCTCAATTAGTAGGAAAAGTGAATTAAATGTTACAGAAATCTTAAGGAGATGATTAGTCAATGGTGAATGGTTAATTGGCTTCGCTTGTCAATTTTGTCATCCACGCATTCACTATTCAATTGCAAAGCAAATTGACCGCTCACATTTAAAATAGATTGAAAATAAGATAAATGTTTCTTTCAACGAACTTCTCTACTTATATAAACAGCAGCCATTCACTATTTATTTGCAATGCAAAATTGACTATTGACATTTCATAATTTGAATTCTCCTCTGAATACATTAATTTTGTGTTCCCAAAATTTTTTGCAGTATGGACTATTTGAAAGGACTCAATGAATCACAATATGAAGCCGTTACCTCACTACAGGGACCTCTGATGGTACTTGCAGGAGCAGGTTCCGGAAAAACACGTGTGCTTACCATGCGTATAGCTCACCTTATCCATAATGGAATAGACCCTTTCAATATTCTGGCACTTACCTTTACCAATAAAGCAGCTCGTGAGATGAAAGAACGTATTGCAAAGGTAGTAGGAGACAGCAATGCAAGAAGTCTTTGGATGGGAACTTTTCACTCGGTGTTTGCAAGAATTTTAAGAATTGAAGCTCATTTATTAGGCTATCCTTCCAATTTTACCATTTATGACCAACAGGATGCACTGAATGTCATCAAAAAGGTATTGAAGGATATGAACATTGATGCTGATCTTTATAAACCAAAAAAAGTTCAGGCAAGAATTTCAACCTATAAAAACAACCTGATTACGGTGAAAGCTTATTTCAACAATCCTGAATTGATGGAGGCGGATGAAAAGGCAAATATGAAATTCATCGGGCAAATCTATCAGAGATATGTAGATGCATGTTTCAGAAATGGATCAATGGATTTTGATGATTTATTGTTGAAAACCAATGAATTGTTGACGCGTTTTCCTGAAGTGTTAGCTAAATATCAGGACAGGTTCAGATATATCATGGTAGATGAGTACCAGGATACCAACCATTCTCAGTATCTTATTGTGAAAGCACTGGCTTCCAAGTTTGAAAATATTTGTGTGGTAGGAGATGATGCACAGTCTATTTACTCTTTCCGTGGAGCGAATATTTATAACATCCTGAACTTTAAAAAGGATTATCCGGATGCAATCACTGTATCATTGGAACAAAATTACCGCTCTACACAAAATATCGTAAACGCAGCGAATGTTGTTATTGCGAAGAATTTACAGCAGTTCAAGAAAAATGTTTTCAGTGATAATGAAGAAGGAGATAAGATCAAAATTTACCGTTCTCTTTCCGATGCGGATGAAGCGAACTTTGTTGCGGGAAATATCTGGGAACTTCGTAACCGCGATCAGAGAAAATACAGTGATTTTGCTATTTTATACAGAACAAACTCTCAGACCAGAGCATTTGAAGATGCCCTTAGACGTAAAAATATCCCTTACAAGGTATATGGTGGACTTTCTTTCTATCAAAGAAAAGAAGTTAAAGATTTAATAGGTTACCTGCGTCTTTTGATCAATGAAAATGACTCAGAGGCTTTAATGAGAATCATTAATTATCCTGCAAGAGGTATTGGAGATACAACTCAGAATAAACTAATCGTTTTTGCTGATGCCCAGAACATTGCTGTATCAAAAGTTTTGGATAATTTACCAATGTATGCCCCTCAATTAGGACTTAATAACGGGGTTTTAAACAAACTGAATGACTTCTGGTCCATGATCAAAGCATTCCAGGTGCTATTGAAGACAGAAACAGCATACAGTGTTGCAATGGAAGTGGCAAAACGCAGCGGGCTCATCAAGTTTTTAAAAGATGATCAAACTCCCGAAGGTATTTCCAGAGTAGAAAACGTACAGGAATTGATGAACTCTATGCAAGGTTTCATTGAAGAACAGATGCAGCTGGAAGACGGAGATCCTAGCCTTTCTAATTTCCTTGAAAATATTGCTCTTTCGGCAGATACTCAGGATAAAGAACTTGAAGATGATATGGTTTCTTTGATGACGATTCACCTTTCCAAAGGACTTGAGTTTCCGGTTGTACATCTTGTAGGTCTTGAAGAAAACCTTTTCCCAAGTTTTATGAGTTCCGCAACAAGAGAAGATCTTGAAGAAGAAAGACGACTGTTCTATGTGGCATTAACCAGAGCCGAAAAACAAGTGTTCTTCTCCTATGCAGTTTCACGTTTCCAATGGGGAAAAATTACAGATGCAGAACCATCAAGATTCCTTAGTGAGATTGATGATGAATATATAGAATTCCTTAATCCGGCATTAGAAAAAAGATTTATCAATAATTCTGGAGTAAAGTCTAATATCTTTGATGAACATCCGTCCGAGGTAAGATCTTACAAAAAAGTAGAGAAAAAGACAATTGATAGAGGTGATGCTTCAAAACCAGCTCCGGAAACAAGAAAGCTGAAACCGGTAAGTACAGCGAAAATTATTAATCCAAGTGGCGCTTCCTCTCAGGATATTGAAGTGGGAGATAAAGTAAGACATGATCGTTTTGGAATAGGAGAAGTTACTTTCCTGGATGGGACAGATCCTCAGAACATCAAGGCAAAAGTTATTTTCATTCATGAAGGAGAAAAAAACCTGATCTTGAAATACGCTAAGCTTACAAAGATTTAAGGTAAAAACTTTAGATGTTTTAATACAACATAAAAACGGATTCAATTTTTTGGATTCGTTTTTTTTATTGGATTTTTTATAATTTGTTTTAAAAATTAGTACTTTTAATAAGGGATAGATAGAAACGATTAACATTTTTTACAAAAACAAAGTCTATTGTTTTTGTGGACTAATAAATAAACTTTACATTTGCACCTGCAAAAAACATAAATGTTTAATCAAATTGATCAAATGATATGAGAAATAAAAAAACTATTCTTTCCGCTTCTGTTCTATTTTTTCTGGGTGTTTTTACTTACGGGCAGGAAAAAGACAGTGCTTCAACAAAAAAAGACAGCGTAATAACAAATAATGTAGAGGAAGTCGTTATTCTGGGGTCAAGAGCCGGAGCACGATCAAAGACAGATAGTCCTGTTCCTGTAGATGTATTCAATCTAAAGGAAGCTTCGGTAATTCTTCCGCAATCGAATATAGGACAGATCCTGAATGCTATTGCACCTTCATTTACTTCTACAGTTCAGACCAATTCGGATGGAACAGACCATCTGGATCCTGCTCAGCTTAGAGGATTGGGACCAGATCAGGTATTGGTTTTGGTGAATGGAAAAAGAAGACACACTTCAGCTTTGGTGAACGTAAACGGTACACCGGGAAGAGGAACAGTGGGTACAGACCTTAATGCTATCCCTTCCTTTGCATTGAACAGAATTGAAGTTCTTAGGGATGGAGCGGCTGCACAATATGGTTCTGATGCAATTGCCGGAGTAATGAACCTTGAACTCAAAAGAGATACAGGAAAATTAGCCGGGCAGATCAGTTATGGTGGAAATTTAACGCCTACAGCAAATGATCATACAGGAAATTTTGACGGACAGAATATTCAGCTGGATTTAAACTATGGGACTAAAATCGGGACCAAAGGTGGTTTCTTCAATATTACCTGGTCTTCACAGTTCAGAAATCCTACTTACAGAGCGGGAACAGAGAAAGGTCCTATTTTCAATGCCTATAATGCTATTGAACAAAGAGCTATGCAGGACGGAGTAAATCTGTCTTCTCTTTTTACCAATATAAAAGATACTCCCAATTCTCAGCAGATCATTGATTATGTACATCAATATGCTCAGGGCGTAAATTATTTTAGTGCAACCCAGTTATCAGACATTCAGAATGCCAATACATTTACAGATTTTACAGACGGAGCTGGAAATCCTCAAAAAGGACTCTGGTCTTTATTAAGTGCCGATGTTACTGATCAGGAGCTTGCCTACAGAGGGTTAACAAGAAAAGATTTCAATATGCAGGTAGGGCAGTCTAAGCTTAATAATCATCAGCTTTTTATCAATGCTGAGATTCCTGTAAGTGATGATTGGAAAGTATATACTTTTGGCGGTTACAGCTTGAGACACGGTACTTCCGGAGGATTTTACAGAAAACCAAGAGAAAGCAGAACATTTACTGCATTGTATCCTAACGGATATCTACCACAGATAGGAACAGATATTCAGGATATTTCATTATCTGCGGGAATTAAAGGAAAATGGGAGGGCTGGCATATTGATTTCAGTAATACATTTGGGCAGAATTCCTTTACTTACAATATCGGAAATACTGGAAATACTTCAATGCGTTTTGCCTCTCCAAGTGAATTTGATGCCGGAGGATTACGATTTACACAAAACACAATCAATTTAGATTTCTCTAAAAAATATGATATACTGGAAGGAATGAATGTGGCATTTGGAGGAGAGCATCGTTTTGAGAATTTTAAAATAACTGAAGGAGAAAGAGATTCTTATCAGACTTATGATCAGTATGGAAATATATGGAACGGAAATCCTAACATAAGAGCTACAGACTTCTTTGGACAGGCTTTACCAGGAGGTTCACAGGTTTTTAACGGATTTAGACCGGAAAATGCAGTCAATAAAAACAGACAGTCATTGGCAGCTTATGCAGATGTAGAATTAAACTTTACCGATTGGTTACTGGTAGACGCAGCCGCGAGATATGAAAATTATTCAGATTTCGGATCTACGTTCAATTATAAATTAGCTTCAAGGATTAAGATAGCTCCTAATTTCAATGTAAGATTAGCGGGATCTACAGGATTCAGAGCACCGTCTATTCACCAGATTTATTATAATGTAACTTCTACTTTATATACAAATAATCAGCTTATGGAAGTAGGGACATTCAGTAATGATTCCAAACTGGCTGAACAATTAAATATGCCTAAGTTGAAGCAGGAAACTTCTAAATCGGCAAGTATTGGATTTACATATAAAATACCATCTGTGAATCTGACATTTACAGCCGATGGATACTTTACAAAAATTGACAACAGAATCATTCTTACAGATCAGTTTTTAAAGAAAGATGTGCCTGTGGAAGCACAATTGGAATTTGAAAAATTAAATATCAATGGCGCTCAGTTTTTTACCAATGCCATTGATACGGAAACCAAAGGAATAGATATAGTTATTTCCCATAATGCAAGATTCTCAGGTATCAAGCTTGATAATAATTTTGCAATTAATCTGAACCAGACAAAACAAGTCGGAGATATCCATTCAGCAGGAATGCTAAAATCTCCAACACTGGAAAAAATTTATTTCTCAGAAAAATCTAGAGTATATCTGGAAGAAGCAGTCCCGAGAGTAAAAGCAAGTTTATCTCATACATTGACATGGAAAGACCTTAGTTTCTATCTTAGAAACACTTATTTCGGAAAAGTAACGGGAGCTGATGTTCTTGATGCCAACGGAGACGGAATCATAGAATTCAATGAACACCAGAAAATAGGAGATAAGATTATTACAGATATTTCCATTGCCTATCAGTTTACCAAAAATATTGGGCTGACTTTAGGTGTAAACAATCTGTTTGATATTTATCCTACTAAAAACCTGCCTGCGTCCAGCAATAATGATCAGTTCGTTTATTCACGTTCTACTTCACAATTTGGACAGAACGGAAGATATGTTTTCTCAAGATTGAATTTCAATTTTTAAATTGATATCAATATATTCCATAAAAACAGCCTGAAATTTTCAGGCTGTTTTTTTTATGCTTATCCATACATCTTTCGGAAAGTTTCCAAAAAAAATATTTCAAAAATTTCAGATTATATATTATACGTCAAGTTCTGTCGTGCACAGCCATTATCTTCGCAATGTAAACCTTAAGAAAAAATATTATTATGATTTTTACAGACGAATTTTTCGCCTTGAACAGTAACTTTCCAAATGACAATATTGTTCAATTGGTCGATAGCAATACGTATAGAAATGTAAACTTTAAAAAAGTAACACAATGGTATGATAACACGGTAATGGATGACTCTAAAACAGATGGTGTTATTTACAGAAAAAAAGGGAATGACTATTATGTTAGAATTTCCTCCAATGAAAATGAGTACCTGGAAAAGGATACTATGGCAGAAATGAAATCTCTGAGCAATACTGAAGTTCTGTTACTGAAGATGAAAGTTTATAAGGGAGTAAGGCTTAGTGGATATTATATCAAAGGAGATACCCCTGATCCTATTCATTATTATGTATCTGACAGTACAGAACCGGATGATGACGGAAGTTTAGTAACAGTGGGAACAATTAGATTATTTCATCAGTTTATTAAAGAAGTGGATGTAGTCTATTTTGGTGCAAAGCAGGATGGAACTACCAATAATACTCCTATTTTTCAGAGAGCAGCCAATTTAAAATTACCATTATCTATTCGTAATGTTAATTCTGATTCTTACTATAAGTTTTTTGGAAAAGTAACATTATATCATTCTGCGATAGGACATGGGCTTCCAAAATTAAAAGTCACGGAAGAAATTAATAGTAAGAGTATTACAGAATTGGGTTATTTTACTTATAGTATATTCTATATTACTAAAAAGACAAGTAAAGAATATATCGAAATAAGTGGTCTACATCTTGATGGTTCATGGGATGGTATAACCAATGAAAGTGAGCAACAGGCTCTTATTGGTATTCAATCTTCCAATAATATTAAAATATTCAAGAACAGAATGGAAAATGTTCTTGGAGATTGTATTCAGTTGCTTCACACAGAAAATAAACATTCACAGGAGTATAATAAAGATATTCATATCTATGATAATGTTTTGCTCAATCCTCGTAGAAGTAATGTCGCAGTAATTTCTGGTATCGATATTATTATTGAACGCAATCATATGGAAAAAGCAAATGATTTTGTAGCTCCAATTGATTTGGAAATGGATCCGTGGATAACTCCGGGGCTAATGATGAGAAATATTTTTGTAGATAAAAACTATGTATACGCACCTGCATGTAATCATGCAATATCTTGTTTAGGTGTCTTGGATGGGGTAAAAGGGATAAGTATTACAAATAATACATTGATATGTTCTGAAAATAGGGATGGACATGCAATTAATTTAGTGGCAGGATATGGAATTATAGAAGATGTGTACTGCTTTAATAATAAAGTAAAATGTGGTTCAGTTTTAAATGCTACCGGATTTTATAGAGTTAAAAACCTTACTCTTCAAAAGACTTCACCTGTAGAAAGAGATGGAGAATATATTTTGGCTGAAGTTGGATGGGCTAGTGATGTGAAAATCATAAATAATTATTCTAAGGTTGATATACCTGGTGAACAGAATATTATATGTGGTGGTCATAAGACCGCTAATGTTATTATAGAAGGAAATAAGCTTGAAAGTGTTCAGTACAGAAATATATTTTTAGTTGCTCAAAATGATAATGTGATCATTCAGAACAACGATTTAAAGTTTAAACATCATTCTATTGATACAGATCCTTATATTCATGAAGATGAACTTAATGGTAACGATGATTCTTTAAAAGTACCTTATTGTAATAATGTAAGAATTTCAACAAATATATTTAAATCAACAGATCCGCTTCAGGTAGCTTTCCGCGCTGCAATTGAGAATATTACAGGATTTGATTTTGCGAATGATAATATTCTTATTAATGTTCTTGGTACGGTTAGCAATGAGGATATGATCTCCATTAGTGGCAGTCATACTACAGCTACAAGAAAGTACCATGGATTTTTAGGAGAAGTAAGGTTCAATAGAGATAATAAATTATTTGAAGTTTTTAAAGAACTTAATAACTGGCAAACTATTTAATTTCTATTGGCATACATTAAATGATAGACAATTGATATGTAAAGATAATAAACATCTTGTTATCTTATTTTAAAAGCCTGTTTAGACATCTAAACAGGCTCTTTTTTACTTTTTCTGTGAAACAACAAAATCCACCATCTGATCCGTCATTTTATCAAGACGATCCTTATCCGTTGTTGAAAAGCTGTGAACACCTTTGTCAATAATAATTAATGATGTTTCCACTTTTGCTCTTTTCAATCTTCTGTAAAGCTTTTTAGATTGGTTTAAAGGAACTACTTTATCTGCATTACCCTGTACAATAAGAGTGGGAACACCACTTGAAGTAAAGCTTACAGGAGAGATCGTTTTAAAATATTCTATTACTCTGTCCTGATCTTTATTAACATCCAGTCCGGAAAGTCCCTTTACCAGATTTTGTTGCAGAGTGATGATCTTTTTTGAAATTAATCCAATCATAGAAACAGGAATGGTGCCCGCTCTGGTATGGAAAAGCTTATTTAAATCAGCCGGACCGTAATGATCAATCACATAATTTACCTTTGCAGAGTAAGGTAAGAGTTCTGAGCTTCCCTTGAACGTATCTTCAGGTGTATAAGCGGCAAGCAAAGAAAGATGTGTCCCTGCCGAAGCTCCAAAAAGTCCGATGTTATTTGTATCAAAATTATATTTTTCAGCATTTTTTCTCACCCATTTTATCGCATCTTTAGTATCCTCCAAAGGCAGTGGGAAGTGAGTGGTCTCATTCAGAAGTGTATAATTGATACTAATCACGGCATATTGTTTTGCAATTAATTTTTTGATGGTGTTTTCTACGTAATCATCGGCAAGAATCACTTTATCTCCTTCTACCCAGCCCCCGCCGTGTACATAGATTAAAACCGGAAACTTTTCTGTTGATATATTTTTAGGAGAATAAAGGTCAAGAGAAATTGAATCACCTTTTTTACTGGTTTTATAAACAATATTTTCAGTAACGGAAGCGATCTCAGGAAGTAAAGTGCTTTTTACCCTTGGTGCTTTGACCGGCGATTGTGAAAAGGACTGCGAAAAAAATAAAGGAGAAGAACTTAAAAATAAAACAAAAAATAGTTTTGTGAATAACTTGTAAATTGATATATCGAGATATGCTTTCATAATGGAACTTTTTAAGTATTGTGTTGATTGTTTATACCTCAAAAAGCTTACCAAATTCCTATCTATGAATGTGATTTTTCAGACTACAAAAGTCTCTATGGATATTAATTTTAATCTTTATAATCTTATTTTCATTTAATAAAATTATTTCCAGAAGTATTTTAGATTCATGTTTTTTAAAAAAAATAGTTTATTGTTTGTGTTTTTTAATTAATTTATTGTTATACAGTATTTTGTGTTGTTTTTATTGATAGTAAGTATATGTTTTGTATACACGGGAAAAAAATTTTGTATACAAAATATAGTCATGGTATAAATTTATTAAAGTAGTGTTGTCTTTAGCTTTGTTATTTAGTTTTAACAATGTTATTTATTTGAAAATGAATTTTAAAGATATTCATATCGGGCAGATCATAAAAACCAGAGTTGATGAAACCAATATAGATTTGGAGAGAATTTCCAAGTTTATGAAATGTACGGAAGATGAGGTTGAGGAGATGTATACCCAAAGCAATTTGCCAACAGATATCGTTCTAAAATGGAGTAAACTTCTTGAATATGATTTTTTTAGAATTTATTCACATCATTTGATTCTATTTTCTCCTCAAAGAGAAGCTATATACAGTGTGAAAAATTCAAATGTTTCGGAACTTCCTAAGTTCAGAAAGAATATTTATACTAAGGAAATTATAGATTTTCTGTTGGACCTAATAAAGACAGGTGAGAAAACAAAATCAGAAGTGATTAAGGATTATCGTATCCCTAAAACAACTTTATATAAGTGGATTGAGAAGTATAGAAAATAATCATAAATAAAAAAACACTAAAATATGGAAAACAGTTCGCGACCTTATTATAAAAGGATTTATTTGGACATGATGACGAAGAAATTTCCGGATAAAATTGAAAAATATCATACTATGTTTCAGAAAGAAGAGCTATCTGCACTGGATGTGATAAAGCTTAATGAAGATCTTTTCGGAAAACAAGAGAGAACAGAAGAGTCAGAATCTAATTCGAACCAGAAATATCGTTCATACCTAAAATCAGACATACTTCAGATATTAGACTATCAAAGAAAAAATAAATTGAATAACTCTGAAATAGCAAGACACTTTAAATTAAGCCGAAATACGGTTAAAAAATGGAAAGATGTTTTTGTACACTAAGTAGGAATTTAAATCGTAAATGAAATAAAATTTTTAAACAATCAATAAATTCGGATAGTATTTATGATGTTGGTTTTAGTAATTGTGTTGATTTTACTTTAACTGTATTAGATTATGTAGAAAAAAGTTTACCCTTATAGGTGTTGATACTCCCTACTACCTTTGCAAATACTATATAATTATTACCAGTACGAATGGCAATACCCCAAATAAAAAGAAATTGTAAATAATGAATATAAAAATTCTTAAAGTAATAGTCATAATTTCTTTTTTGTTAATTTGTTCAATTGATCAGAAAGGATTTCCAATATTGATAACACTAATAATTTATTCTTTTGTTGCCTTTCAAGAATTATTCTATTATGGAAATATTGATGATATTTTCTGGGAAGGAATTATTTTTCCTATTCTTATTATTGGAACATTAATTACATTTTATAAGTGTGCTCAATATAAAGATCGATATATTGAGTTAGTATGTATTATTGCGTTGTTTCTTTCTATAATTATTCTAACAGGAATTTTAAACTCTTATAACTATTACAAGCGAATTTTACCAATGTCTTTTATAATACCAGCATCTATCTTTATAATAAGTTCACTTATTTTAATCGTAAAAAACTTTAGAAAAAGTAGAGAATAAAAAATAAACACAAAAAATATGTCCATATAATTTATTTTTATTACTTATAAATTATGACATATGTTTTCGCTAAATTTTATATTAATTGATCTTATACTAACCAAGACTGAAATTTTATAAAAAAGAATCTACAATAATCTGTAGATTCTTTTTTTATATGATGAACTATTTTACAAGCTCCTCAAAAAGCTTATCAAAAGTGATATTCAGGTCCTTGGATTTTCCTGGATGAGGTCTGGAAGTTTGTATAACCGCACTTCTTACAGCAGTAAGCCATCGGAAACGTTCGGGGATTTCAAACAAAGCAATAGGACCACCACTTTTATCACCATTGGCAATTTTCTGGAAACTTTGCAGATTTTGAACGACATCCTCGTAATCCAGTTTGCTGCGCATCAGTTTAAATTTGTCGGGACATAAATAAAATTCTACCCGGATGAACTTTTCCTTTTTGGAAAACATAACCAATCCTATATTGAAAAATTCCTCTCTTTCAACTTTTGGCACCAAGCGTATTACCGCATATTCATATATTTTATCCTCTTGCATTTTTAGCTTCGTTTACAAAGATTTGTGAATTTTCGAATCGGGTTTTCAAAAACTGAAAGTAAATCTCACGAATTTCTTCAGGAGTTTCATCAGCATCATTCCAATGTAACCAGTCTTCAGGAATTGAATTGACAATATCCCTGAAAAGTGTTTCATTCAGTACTTCATGGGCAAATTTATCCGCTTCATCCAATTTTGTAGCCTTCGGTAATAGTACGTGGTCCTTTACATACTTGAAAGGCGTTTTTGCAGCAGTATCAAAGTTTTGCCAGGAGTGATGGAAATAGAATGACGCTCCGTTATCAATGATCCAAAGCTCTTTATGCCACATCAGCATATTTGTATTCTTATAAGTACGGTCAATATTCGTAATGAAAGCATCAAGCCAAACAATCTTTGAAGCCAGAAGAGGATCAACATTTACTCCCGGATCATAAGTAATAGCCTCAGAAAGATAATGTAACCCAAGATTCAATCCCTCTGAAAATTTCAGTAAGTCCTGAATTTCCTCATCTGCTTCAGTTCTTCCAAAATCAGCATCAAGATTTATAAAAACCAGTTCGGGAATTTTTAATCCCAAAGCTTCCGTAATCTTTCCTCCTAAAAGTTCAGAGATCAGCATTTTTACTCCATGACCTGCGCCACGGAATTTTAAAACATATTTAAAATCATCATCAGCTTCTGCCAAAGCGGGAAGAGAACCTCCCTCTCTCAAAGGCAGAATGTAACGTATTACAGTTACCGTTCTTAAATTCTGCATAAAGCAAAATTAAGGTTATTTTTTGATAGTTTTTTTCATAAATTTCGATTTAAATTAAATGACTATGTTTTATGAGCTTGATTATTAAAAAGAATATACATCTGAAAAATAATGAAACAAAAAGTTTTCTTGCAGATGCATACTATACTGAAACAGAAGAAAAATTGCCATTGATCATTTTCGTTCATGGATATAAAGGATATAAAGACTGGGGAGCATGGGATTTAATGGCTGAAAAATTCGCTGAAGCCGGATTTTTCTTTGTGAAATTTAACTTCTCCCATAATGGAACTACTATAGAAGATCCTAATAACTTTGCAGATCTGGAAGCATTCGGAAATAATAATTATTCTAAAGAACTTTCCGATCTTGGGTTCGTTATTGATCATTTTATCCAAGCACCCAATGTAGATGCGGAAAAGATTATTCTTATCGGTCATAGTAGAGGAGGAGGGCTTTCTATTATTAAAACTTTTGAAGACGAAAGAATTAATGGATTGATTACTCTGGCAAGCGTAGACACTTTGGATCGTTTTCCTAAAGGAGAGCTATTTGAAACCTGGAAAAAAGAAGGGGTCTATTACGCTTTAAATGGTCGAACCAAACAAGAAATGCCACATTATTATCAATTTTATGAAGATTATGAACATAATATTCATCGTTTTGATGTAGAACGGGCTGCAGAAATGGCTAAAGCTCATATGCTGATCATTCACGGTACAAAGGATGAAGCTGTAGATATAAAGCATGCAGAACACCTTCATATCCTTAATCCAGGATCTGACCTTTTTCTTATTGAAAATGGAAACCATACCTTTGGAGCGAAAGAACCCTGGACAGAACTTAAACTGCCAAATGATCTTAATACAGTTACTGAGAAGTGTATTAAATTTATTAATGATAAAATGAACTAAGAGAATAATGTTATTTTAATGTCGTTATTCTATATTAACCTCTATATGATATAATTATGAAAAAAATGATTTATGGTGCATTGGCACTTACCCTATTGACAATGGTTGTTTCCTGTAAAAAAGAAACTCAAACACAATCTTCAGTAAGTAAAGATACCTTGGCTACAGTTATGCCTAAAGATTCTACAGTAGCTCCAAAAACAGATTCTGCTGCAACTACTGCTGTTAGTGAGAATATTATTACCAAAAACGTAGGAAAATATCCTCATGACATCAAATTCTTCGAAGATAAAAACATTACAGAAAGATTGAAAAAACTAGTAGGAAGCCAATATGATGAAATGGTGAAATATTTTGATGTTACATCTCCAATATCCTCAGAACATAATGTTTATAAACTTACAGGATGTAAACAACATGACTGCCCGGGATATTCTACCAAAATCTATTATGATTCTAAAAATGATAACCTGAATGTTTCCATTGACAATAATGGTAAAATCTCTGATTTTAATGAAAAAGGGAAGATTGCTGGTACTGAAGCTTTGAATGAGTAGTAGAAGATATATAAGTATAAAACAAAAACAGCCTGAAATATTCAGGCTGTTTTTTATTTTTATAGGATTACTTAATGGTAAGTAAGGTCCATGCTTCTTCCACTTTACTTTCCAGAAGCAGTTTTTGAGCATCAAGATGAATATTTTCATCTACATGGAAGTTTTCTGCTGGAAGTACTTCGACATTGGCAAGCATCCCAAGATCATTTCCGGTGAATACTTTGCTGTATTTAATAGAATCTGGCAACAGATCAAATCCGATACCTTTGGTTACTAAAGGTTTTGGAACTTCAAAAAGGCTATTTTCATTACTTCTTGAATACCAGTTGCTACCTAAACGTGCTACCATGTCCAGTTTTTTCTGATCAAGATTTCCTGTCTCATTCAGATATTCTTCCCTGATGTGAATTTTCTGAACTTCACAGATTACCAGATTACCAGCACCACCTTGATCACCTAAAGATTTTACCTCTAAAACCTTACATTCAAAGTTTACTGGGCATTCTTCGATAAGTTTAGGCTTTACAAGATCCGCGTCTTTCATGGTAAGCCCAGATTTGATAAACTCATTTACGCCTGTTCCATATTCTGTAGAAGCTAATGAAATCTGCTGTACAATTGGAAAATTTACTGTTCCAATCACAACTTCCGGAACTTCCAATACATTTTCCAACGTGTGTTTTGTAGTATTATCACGTACCCTTCTTGATGGTGAAAAGATCAGAATCGGAGGAACCGTACTGAACATATTGAAAAAACTAAAAGGAGATAAATTATTATTACCGTCTTTATCCACCGTAGAAGCCAATGCAATTGGACGTGGTGAAACGGCAGTCTGCATAATGGTTTGGAGTTGTACGGAGGTTAGATCGGAAGGTATTACTGTTTTCATATTTTATTTGGTACTTAATTACATTTAAGTATTCAATTTATATTAAAAAAGATGCTTCGGCTACGTTCAGCATGACAAATCTAATACTAACTGTTATTTTACAGCATATTTCTAGGGATGTCATGCTAGCGAAGTCGAAGCATCTAACGTTTATTTTTTATCTTAAAGCGTTGGAATAATTTTACCGGAAACTTCACCGAAACCTACTCTTATTCCATCTTTTTCAGCCCATGCCTTCATGGTAACGGTATCATTATCTTCAATGAATTTTCTTTCTTCACCATTGTTTAATGATAAAGGATTTTGACCTCTCCATGTTAATTCCATCATAGAGCCAAAAGATTTTGGATCTGTTCCTGAAATAGTTCCGCTGGCATACATGTCACCAACTTCTACATTACATCCATTTATAGTATGATGAGCCAATTGCTGGTTCATATTCCAGTACATATGTTTGTAATTGCTTTCACAGATCAGGTTTTGATCACCATTTTCCGGTTGGATATACACTTCAAGGTTGATATCATAGTTTTTGTCTCCTTCAAATTTTAAATAATCTAAAACTTCAGGATCCTGATTAGGAGAAGTTGTTCTGAATGGTTCCAGAGCTTCCAGAGTAACCACCCATGGAGATATAGAAGAACCAAAGTTTTTCGCAAGGAATGGTCCCAGTGGAACATATTCCCAAGCTTGGATATCTCTTGCAGACCAGTCGTTGAAAACTACCATTCCGAAAATGGCATCTTCTGCGTCCTTTGTAGAAATACTTTCACCCATCTCAGTATTTTTATTAACGATGAAAGCCATCTCCAATTCAAAATCCAGTTGTTTACATGGACCGAAAATAGGTTTGTCAGCATCAGCAGGTTTCATCTGACCTTTCGGGCGATTGATTTCCGTTCCCGAAACTACAATAGATGATGCTCTACCGTGATATCCTACAGGAAGATGCTTCCAGTTTGGAAATAACGCATTAGCAGGATCTCGGAGCATCTTTCCAACGTTGGTAGCATGATCAATACTGCTGTAAAAATCAGTATAGTTTGGAATGTGAACAGGCATCATCATTTTGACCTTATCCAGATCATAAAATGCTTCTTCAATGGTCTTCTGATCTTTTGAAAGGGCAGACCCTTCCTGTAACAATGTCTGAAGTTTTGTACGGACAGCATTGGTAACAGGTTTACCCAGTTCAATAAATTCGTTGATGGTATAAGCCTCAAAAACATTGTCGTCTAATCCTTCAATATCTTCAAAATAACCAAGGTCATACAACGTGGCAAGATCAACAACCTGATCTCCGATTCTCGTACAGCATCCGATATATTCTTTATTAAAAACTGCTACTCCGAAAGGAATATTATGTATAGAAAAATCTGAATTTGAGGAATAGTCTACAAATGATTTCATAAGTCTGGAATTATTAATATGAATTATACTTTTTATATAGATTTAAAACTAATCGTTTACGTTCTGAAAACCCGATTTATTAATATGATGTTAATATAATAAAATTCAAATGTTTTCCTTCCAAAAATACTTAAAATTTATTTATAATATTTACTACATGAAGAAAAGGAAATGAAATTGGAATTATTTGATTTAATTACGTTTATTATGAATGTATTGTAGCCCTAAATAATAAATGTTAGAAATTTATTTTTATATAAAAAAGTAGAACTGAAATCTCGGATTTCAGTTCTACAGGAAAAAACACACCAACTTTAATATGATGTTAAATAAGAAATTGTATTAAAATTATCTCCTTCCAGTTTTAATTTTCAGAACGTTCACTGGATGGTATTGAATGTTGTGATATAATTATTGTTCAGGTTATATACAATTATATTCCGGCTGGATTTTGCTATAGTTTTTGGTAGATTGTTAATTTTGGACAATATCATGATTTTATTTCCAGATTTCAGTACCATTCCCATACTTGTAACCTATTACTGTTTCTATTTTTGGATCTTGCATTAATAAATACTGCGCGTTGAGATCCCATTTTAATTATTGGCTATAGAGCTTAATTAATCCTTTAGATATTATTTTTCAGCAATGCTTTTGTTGTAATATGATCATAAAAATTTAATAACAAATTGGAACTGTTACACTTCGTTTTTTATCATTTTGTTTTATATGTCATCTTTCTTAGTATCGAAATAAATAAAAAGAAAGGCGTAATGTCTCGAAATAATTTGAATCCATAACACCTTTCATTTTTTTAATAGGTTAGAGATATTATACCTTGACCTATCTTTATTTAAATTGTGTTTTTTTGATGTTGCAAAGTTGAATGAAAATTGTGTTATCATAAGAATATGTGTCGTTTCACTTTGTTTACATTTTATAGATAGAGGAGTGTAGAATATATACATGTTATATAATTATTTGTTTATCAAATACTTATATTGTTTTCGAGAAGGTTTTATTTGTGTTTTAAATTATTTACGATTTATAATTATCTGGTTATTAATGTTTTATTTGTTTATGTTGATTTTCTATACTTGAAATATATTTTTATAAGTTTTATTCTTTGATTTGTCTTATTTATATTTTTAGTTATTTTTTTTAAACAACTGATTAATAGTATTTTAATTTTATTTGTATATGTATTGTTACTTTATGTATACGTTTTGAAATGTTATTAATTTGCTTGTTAGTTCTTTTTTTTATGAGTTTTGCAAACCATTTTAAAAATATAAATGAATGATTTTCTAAAAATGTACTGTAGATGGTTTTGTAGTGAAAATTGTATGTTGGTATAGAAATGAATTGAAAATTATTTATTAATTAATTAAAATTATGTAGTATATATTTCTATATTTATTACCTAACCATTTAAACTAATCAGATTGAATAAAATATTTTTATTACTAATTTTATTTTTCCTTCCTTGCTTTGGTTTCGCACAAAGTGATGTAGATGAAGATCAACATCAAATCTCTCTCTTATTATTTGCTAAAAATTTTATCAAAGCTAAAGAAATAGTCGAATCCAGATTACTAAAATCAGATGACAACTCGCGAAAAGTAATCGGCTATGTATATTTATCAAGATGTTATGACAAACCAAAAGATGAAAGTAAAAAGATTGAGGCTTTAGAAAATGCTAAAAAAATAGCATTGAAAACACGAAATGAAATCGATATGGCATATGTTAAGTATGGTTACGCTTTGTACTATGCTTATTTAGAAAAGAATGATTTTTTTGTAAAAACCGTCAACGAAAGTATCAGTACATTCAGTAAATTTCCGAAGGAAAATTTCATTCTTAGTGCTCTGTTCACAAGTAAATTTTTGTATTTGTCTAAAAATAAATTAAATAGAGATGAGAAATATACCAAAATGGCTTGTATCTCGGCGTACAATTATGCTTTGAAGTCTAAAAATGATTTTCTGATCTTTCAAAGTGCTAATAATGTTTGTGCTTATTATGCCTATCAACATCTTACAATGAGTGGTGCTGATTCTAAAAAATATCGTGATTCTGCAGTTATTTATATCCAAAAAACGTATTCCCATATTCAAAACCTAAAAGATAAAACAGCCAATAAAAGGGCTTTGATAACCTACTATTTTAATCTTAATAGTCTTGCTGATAGTTCTACTGAAAGTGTTTCGGAAAGTCTAAAGCTTTATGATAAAATATTAGATTTAACTGAAAATGACGATTCTTTTAAAGAATTAAGATGCGCTACCTATAATAATATTGCTATATTATATGAAAATGAAAATAAGAATAAGCTTGCAGAAGAGTATTATCTTAAAGCATATGAGTTAATTCCTAAAAGTAAAGTAGCCAATAATTATGAATTTTCTACTGTCAAAATTGTTTCATTTTTAGAGAAATTTGCTAATTTTTATGAAAAGATGCATCAGCCTGAGAAAGAGCTGAAATATTTGAAAGAAGCAAGAAGTTTTGAAAAACAGGGATATTTAGAGAAATTTGAAAATAGTACAAAATCTCTGGAATTATTTTATGAGACGGAAAAGAAAGATAATCAGATCAGACAGTTGGAGGAAAAAGATAAGATGTACAATAAATATAAATTGCTTTCTTTATTTATTATCTTACTTTCAATAGTTGGGGTTATCTTCCTTTTTTATATGCTTCGTTACAGACAAAAGCTTAGTAAACAAAAGATAAGCCTCCTTGAAGCTGAAAAAAGTGAAGCCAATTTGTTATTACAATTGACTCAAAAAGAGCAGGAACGACTGAAAGCAGAACAGGAGCTTCTGGAAATACAACAAGAGCAGCTTCAGAAACATGCTATGGCAACTTCATTACAGCTGGATCAGAAAAATACTTTTATTAATGAAATAAAAGAGAAGGCAAAGGGGGATAAAAATACCAGTATCAGCCGTGCTTTAAAAGAAGAACAACTTATCGATCATGACTTTAACGTAATGCAGAAAATGGTGCAGGATGTACATCCTGATTTTTTTAAACGTCTTCAGGAAATAGCGGTAACTAAGCTTACTAATCAAGATCTAAGATATGCCTCATATATTTATCTTAATATGGATAATCAACAGATATCCAATATTTTAAAATCCAGTCCTATGGCTGTCAGAATGACTAAATATAGATTAAAGCAGAAATTAGGTCTTGATAAAAATGATGATCTGAAAAATTTTATACAAAATCTTAAGCTTTAAATCATTAATCGATTCATTTAGATATATGTAAAAAAACGAGGATAAATTCTCGTTTTTTTATTTTTTCTTAGCATAAGAAGCTTCATCAATCCATCTGTCTCTTGTATTGACGTCGATGAGGTAGAGGATATTATCCTGTTTGGTAAGTAATAATGTTTTTGTTACAGGCATTGGGATTTTTTTGCCTTCAAGCACGTCTGCTCTTAAAGAAACGATATTCTTTTTTCTTATAATATCACCGGAGAATACATTGGAGCTGCTTTCTCCTGTAGCTTTGTCATCAAAAATCTCTACATAGGTAGCGTTGTTTCCTTTGATAACAATAAAATCTCTTTCCGTGTGGTCTGCTTCGTCTTTAATGAATATAAACTTTTTGTTATCAATGTTTACGGCTTCAAGATTTTGATTGATACCTTTTCTTGCTTCAAGTTTGTCCAGAATGGCATTCAGAGTTCCATATTGTGCTTTTAAGCCTAAGGCTCCGAATAATAACATTCCGATTAAAAATTTTCTCATATGCTGTGTTTTATAAAAAAAGTTTTGCCAGAATTAATATCCTGACAAAACTTAATATTTTATGTAAAATTAAAGATTACCTCTTCTTTCTTGTTCTCTTTCTAATGCTTCGAATAAAGCTTTGAAATTTCCGGCACCAAAACTCTGTGCACCATGTCTTTCAATGATTTCGAAGAATAGGGTAGGACGGTCTTCTACAGGTTTGGTAAAGATCTGTAATAGATATCCTTCTTCATCATGATCAATAAGTATACCTAAGTCTTGTAATTTTTTAAGATCTTCATCAATATGACCTACTCTTTCAGGAACCATGTCATAATATGCTTCCGGTGGAGCAGAAAGGAACTCTACACCACGCTTTTTAAGTTCAGTAACTGTGTGGATAATATCTTTTGTTGCAACAGCAATGTGCTGTACACCTTCTCCTTCGTAGAAATCAAGGTATTCTTCTACCTGAGATTTCTTTTTACCTTCTGCAGGCTCGTTGATCGGGAATTTTGCATATCCGTTTCCGTTTGACATTACTTTGGACATCAATGCAGAATATTCTGTATTGATCTGCTTGTCATCAAAAGAAAGGATGTTTACAAATCCCATTACTTTTTCATACCATTCTACAGTAGGAATCATTCTGTTCCAGTCTACGTTTCCTACACAGTGGTCTACGTATAATAAACCTGCTTCTTCAGGATTATAAGCGCTTTCCCACTTTTCATATCCTGGCATAAAAGCTCCGTTATAGTTTTTTCTTTCGATAAACATGTGAATTGTTTCTCCGTAAGTATAAATTCCGGACATTCTTACTTCACCTTGCTCATCAGTTAAAGTTACTGGCTCTAAATATGGTTTTCCACCTCTTTTCGTAGTTTCTTCAAATGCTGCGTAGGCGTCATCTACCCAAAGTGCTAAGATTTTTACTCCGTCACCATGTTTTTTTACGTGTTCGTTGATAGGAGAATCAGACTTAAGTCCAGTTGTAAGTACTAATCTGATCTTTCCCTGTTGAAGCACATAAGATGCACGGTCTCTTACTCCTGTTTCAGGACCAGCATAAGCTACAGACTGAAAACCGAAAGCGGTCTTATAATAATGGGCAGCCTGTTTTGCATTTCCTACGTAAAACTCAATATAATCTGTACCATTAATTGGTAAGAAATTTTCTGCTTGAGCAATCTTCTCGGCAAATGTAAGTGTTGACATATTTTCTCTTTTACTTTTATTTTATTGGTATGCAAATTACAAAATTCTTGGATATAGCGAAAATATTACCGCTGATTCATTGAATATATTTAACATAAAGTTCAAGAAGTGTTCACTTAAGTATATTTAAGTTTCTTAAATTTGAAATAAGCGGAGTACATTTGTATTACAAAAACAAGTGAGAAAAAAATATTTCGAACATGAAAGCCGCAGATCATCTCTGCGGCTTTCTTATTTATTGTGTTTCTATTTTCCTGTTTAAGGTTCCGGCATCCGGGTTATAATTGTCCCAGATCTTCCAGGTATCATCTATTTTTTTAATAAAATAAATCTGTGTACTGAGTTGATTCACAAAATGTTCTTCTCCGGTTTCTCCTACTTTAAATAAAAGGTTCCAGAATTCCTGGGATTCTAGTATTTTTTTGTCCGGTTCATCAGTAACAATATGAATATCAAAAACTTCATAATTGGAACGGTTATTTTTTGTTACCAAATGAAAGTCTTTGTCACACAGTTCTTTACTGAATTGTGATACTCTTTCCAAAAATGGAGAATCATCAAATACGAAATCTTTAAAAATCTCTGTATTGTGGGTTGGAAATTGTTTACAGAATTCAAATGCTGTAGCACAATAGTCATAAACCATTTGCGTCAGGAATGAATGGCTGTCAGTTTCTTTATGATTCTGTTTTTTTTGTCTGGCTGAAAGAATATAATCATTCAGATCTTTATAGCCCAGGAAAATACATATTTTATCCAGGGTTTTTAAGAATCTTAAATCACTGTGGGTTTTGTCCTGATAGTCGTTTTCAAAGAAACGCTGTAAGGTAACATGAGAAATGGTGGTTCCAATCTCGAATTTTTTACCTCCTTTAAGTTCTTCAGCTTCAGATAGTTCTTCTTTAATGATTTCGGAAAGAATAATATAATGGCTTCTCTTCCATTCATTCACATTCCCCAAAACAGAATTCCTTACCTTCGAATGCTTTACAACTTCCTCTCGTATCGAATTATATATAGTCTTCAATTTCCTCGTTTTAGAAAGAGTTTTATCAAAAATACTGCCAAAATGTTAAAGTTTTTTAGCCTGAATGACAAAACTTTTTTTAAATTCTTAATAAAAATAACTTTTTTAAAATGTTAAGAACTGATTATCAGTGTTTAAATCTTTCAAAAGCGGCTCGCTCCAACATTTCTCTGTCATCCGGGTGTGCTATGCTGATGAGCTCCTGTGCCCTCTGACGAAGGTTTTTTCCATATAAATAGGCAGTTCCGTATTCGGTAACAACATAGTGAATATGTCCTCTTGTTGTAACCACTCCAGCTCCTTGTTTAAGATAGGGAACAATTCTGGATATCCCTTTTTTGGTTCTTGAAGTAATAGCAATAATAGGTTTTCCATCATCACTTAATGCAGCGCCTCTCATAAAGTCCATTTGTCCTCCGATACCGCTATACTGTAAGGTTCCGATGGAGTCAGCGCATACCTGCCCGGTAAGGTCTATTTCAATAGCGGAATTGATGGCTACCATTTTCTTATTCTTCATGATGTTGATGGGGAAATTAACCTCACTTACATCCCTAAAGGCAAAAACAGTATTGTCATCTACATAATCGTATAATTTTCTGGTTCCGAAGCAGAAACTGGTGATCGTTTTATTGTCATTATAACCTTTGTATTTATTATTGATTACATCATTTTGAATAAGATCAATAACTCCATCACTTAACATCTCGGTGTGAATTCCAAGGTCTTTGTGACTGTGAAGGCATTGCAGAACGGCATCCGGAATAGTACCAATACCCATTTGAAGGGTAGATTTGTCCTCAATAAGCTCGGCTACATTTTTACCTACAAGCATTTCTTCATGACCTACTTTTGAGCCATAATCTACGGTGTGAAGCTCTTCTTCATGCCATACCAGTTTATGGATCCTACTAATATGAATCATACCGTCTCCATGTGTTCTTGGCATTCTTGGATTAACCATTGCAACGATGGTTTTTGCAGTATCTACGGCTGCTCTTGCGATATCTACTGAAGTTCCCAATGTACAAAAACCATGTCTGTCCGGTGGAGAAACGGTTATAAGAGCTACATCCAACGGAAGTATATTTTTTCTGAATAAGATGGGAATCTCACTTAAAAATACAGGTACGAAGTCACCTCTGTCTGAATTTACAGCATCCCGTACTGGTGTAGAAACAAATAAAGAATTGACAAAAAAATTATCTTTATACTCAGGTTTTGCGATTTCTATATTTCCCTGTTGGGTAATAGAAACCATTTCTACATTTTCCAATCTGTGAGCCTGTCTTGCAAGCTCATCAATCAGGTAATTAGGAGTACATGCGCTTCCGTGAAAAAATACACGGTTACCGCTTTTTATAGTATACATTGCTTCTTCAGCGCTGATATAATTATGCATATTTTATCTTTTTATTATAATGTTTCTGACTTATTTTTATTTCATAAAATGCCTAACCTTTCTCAAAGATAACTTTTATATCATTATTTATTTCAAATATTTTAAATGATATTAAAAGACTTTTATCATATGAATGAATTATATAAATTTAATAAAAAATAAAGACCGAATGCATTACATCCGGTCTTTAATATTAGATATTTGTAAAATTTTTAGTTGGAAATTTCCACGGCTGCTGCCTGTTTCATGCTTCCTGTTTCGGAGAAACGTAAATGCCAACTGAATGCTTCTTCCAGTAAATGAGGAGTGTGTCCACCTCTTTCACAAGCTCTGTCGAAATAAGACTGTAATTCTTCTTTATATTCCGGGTGAACACAGTTATCAATAATTTTCTCGGCTCTTTCTCTTGGAGCTAAGCCTCTTAAATCAGCCAATCCTACATCAGTAACCAAAATATCAACGTCATGCTCTGTGTGGTCTGTGTGAGAAACCATTGGAAGAACGTGTGAAATATTGTTCCCTTTTGAAGCAGCCTGAGTTACGAAAATACTTAAGTATGCATTTCTGGCAAAGTCACCGGAACCACCGATTCCATTCATAATTTTTGTTCCTCCAATATGTGTGGAGTTTACGTTTCCATAGATATCGAATTCAATGGCTGTATTGATGGCTATTACTCCTAATCTTCTGATCAATCCAGGAGTATTGGAAATATTTTGAGGTCTTAAAACGAATTTATCTTTATATTTTGAAAGGTTTCCTAAGACTCTTTCATAACATTCTTTTGAAACAGTGATTGATGATGCAGAAGCAAAACTTAGTTTACCTGAATCTATTAAATCAAATGTACTGTCCTGAAGAACCTCAGAGAACATCGTTAAATCATAGAAGTTACTATCCTTAAATCCTGTAAGTACAGCGTTGGCAACTTTACCAATACCCGCCTGAAGAGGAAGTAATCTGTCTGTAAGACGTCCTAAACGAACTTCATTTTCAAAGAATTCAAGAAGGTGTTTTGCGATGGCTGTTGTTTTTTCGTCTGGTTCAGCAATGTCTGCAGGGCTGTCTTTAAGATTGGTGAAAACAATGGCTTCAATTTTATTAGGATCTACTGGAATGCTTTTTCTACCGATTTTGTTCCAAGGCGCAACAATTGGAATAACATTTCTGTAAGGGTAATCTTCTGCCTGATAGATATCGTGAATTCCGTAAACTTCTTCCGGAACTTCGGTATTGATTTCAATGATGATTTTTTTAGCTAAAGCAGCAAAAGTAACAGAATTTCCTACTGATGTTGTAGGAACAATGCTTCCGTCTCTTTCAATATAAGCAGCTTCGATAACTGCTACGTCGATGCTTTGAAGATTTTTGGTATGAAGAAGCTCGGCGCTTTCACTCAAATGCTGATCGATGAAAAGAATTTCACCATTATTGATTTTGTTCCTCAAAATAGGATCTACCTGAAATGGCATTCTTTTTTTAAGAACATTCGCTTCTGCTAGTTTTCCGTCGGTACCATGTCCCAGTGAAGCTCCGGTCATTAAAGTGACTTTAAGGTCTTCTGTTTTTCCTCTTTCTGCCAGTGCCGGCAAAATTGCTTTGCTGTCACCTGCTTTTGTAAAGCCGCTTGACCCTATGGTCATACCGTCTTTAATCATTTTTACAGCGTTCTCGGCTGTAGTTACCTTTTCGTGTAAACTTTCTAATCTGATTCTTTCTAACATGTAATATTGATTTTTATTAAACCACCATTACTTAGGATGCGTTATGAAAAATAATGATGGTAATATATGTGAACCATACCTTACAAATTTACAAAAAAAGACGCTTTAAATAAAGGATTTAAAGCGTCTTTTGTATGTATTCAGTAATAGTTTTTCTCTATGATGAAAAAGATTTTTACTGTTTTATTCTAACCAAGAAGTTTTGTAGGACGGATCTTCCACTTTTAGAGCTTCTTCCGTGATTTTTAAAGGGCGGAAAGGATCTACCATTACGGCATATTCTTCTGTGAATTTTTTACCAATACTCCTTTCCATAGCACCTGGATGAGGTCCGTGTACAATTCCTCCCGGGTGAAGGGTAAAGTCCATAAGATCAATATGGTTACGACTCATAAAATCTCCTTCGGTATAGAACAATACCTCATCGGAATCAATATTGGAGTGGTTATAAGGTGCAGGAATAGCCTGTGGATGATAATCGTACATTCTTGCACAGAATGAGCATACTACAAAGTTATGTGCCTCAAAATTCTGGTGAACCGGTGGTGGTTGGTGAATTCTTCCTGTAATCGGTTCAAAGTTTTTGATATTGAATTTATAAGGATAGAAATATCCGTCCCAGCCAACAACATCAAACGGATGTGTTGCATAAATGAAGTCTGTGATCTGATTTTCTTTCTTTACTTTAATTAAAAATTCTCCTTTTTCGTCTACAGGTTCTTTGAAAACAGGAGCAATCATGTCTCTTTCGCAGAACGGAGAGTGTTCCAGTAGCTGCCCGAATTCATTTCTGTATCTTTTTGGGGTATAGATAGGAGAGTGGCTTTCCAATACGAAGAATACTGTATTTTCAGATGTTAGTTCTACCTGGTAAATAGTTCCTCTTGGAATGATAAGGTAATCGCCAACCCCAAATTCAAGGTCTCCTACAAATGTTTTTAAAATTCCTGTTCCTTTATGAACAAATAAAAGTTCATCACACTCCGCATTTTTGTAGAAATAATCCATTGATTTTCTAGGTTTTGCCAATCCCATTTTCAGGTCGTTGTTCATCAAAAGAATCTTACGGCTGTCCATGAAATCGTCCTCAGGAGTTACATTCATTCCTTTGAACATTCTTGGTGTAATGTTTTTTTCTACCGCTATTTTGGGAGTCACATCTTTCGGTTCTCCGATTGATTTGATCTGTGTAGGGCGGTGAATATGGTAGAGCAGAGAAGAAATACCGTGAAAACCTTCCGTTCCGAAAAGCTGTTCATAGTAAAATTTATCTTCCGGAGATTTAAAGACTGTATGTCTTTTTTGTGGGATATTTCCCGCTAGATGATATCTCATTTTACTTTCATATGTAGTTTCTCAAATTTAATCATTTTTCATGAATTGGCTTAATCAAAAAAAAACGCACAAGTTTTGTATATCAAAAATAATTGTTAGATTTGTCTAACAATTTTAATTTCATGAAGCGAATATTATTTTCTATTACTTTTTTATCCTCGTATTGTTTTGCCCAGGAGACCGACAGTTTACGTTTAAATCAACCAAAAAATATTGATTCTGCAAGGGTTTTCAATAAAGAGATCAAAACGAGTAATATTGAGGATGTAGTGGTGACGGGAACCATAAAACCTATGAGCAGATCGAAAAGTCCGGTAGCGGTAGAGATCTATAGCCAGAAATTTTTCCAGAAAAATCCTACACCCAGTATCTTTGAAGCCATCGGAATGGTAAATGGGGTAAAACCTCAACTGAATTGCTCCGTTTGTAATACCGGAGATATTCATATCAATGGGTTGGAAGGTCCGTATACGATGATACTTATTGACGGAATGCCGATTGTAAGTTCACTTTCTACAGTATATGGATTGAGTGGTATTCCTAATAGTCTTGTGGATAGGATAGAAGTCGTAAAAGGTCCTGCATCTTCCATTTATGGTTCAGAAGCGATGGGAGGGGTGATTAATATTATCACAAAAAATGCTTTGACGGCTCCAAAATTAAGTGTAGATATGATGACCAGCTCGTGGGCTGAAAATAATCTTGACCTTTCCACAAAATTTAATCTTGGAAAGAATGCTGCTTCATTATTAAGTTTAAACTATTTCAGTTTTAAAGAAAGAATAGATCAGAATAAAGACAATTTTACGGATACAACTTTACAGAGCAGGATTTCGGTTTTTAATAAATGGAACTTTAAAAGAAAGGAAAACAGACAGGCAAGTTTTGCAATGAGGTATTTGTATGAGGATCGTTTTGGTGGTGAAATGCAGTGGAATAAATCTTTTCGTGGCAGTGATGAGGTATATGGTGAAAGTATTTATACCAACAGAGCGGAAGTTTTTGGTTTGTATGAATGGCCAATGAGGGAGCATATTGTCACTCAGTTTTCTTATAATTATCATGATCAGAATTCTTTTTATGGATCAAATCCTTTTAATGCTCTTCAGAAAGTAGCTTTTGTGCAAACCTATTGGGACCGAAGTTTTGGAAAGCATGATATCACCGCTGGATTTACTTTTAAAAGAACCTTTTATGATGACAATACTCCGGGAACACTGGCTTCTGACGGAATCTCCAATGCACCGATGAAGTCTCCGATATGGGGAGCGTTTATTCAGGATCAATGGGAGATCAATGAAAAGAATACGTTGTTACTTGGCTATCGTTATGATTATGATAAGGTACATCATTCCGTACATTCTCCAAGATTAGCATGGAAGTTTTCACCGAATCCTTATCATACTTTACGTTTCAATTTTGGGACCGGATTCAGAGTTGTGAATCTTTTTACAGAAGATCATGCGGCTTTGACGGGTTCAAGAGAAGTAGTTGTAAAATCTAACCTGGAACCTGAAAGATCAGTGAACGGAAATCTGAATTATATCTGGAAAATTCCTGTAGGAACCCGAATGTTACATCTTGATGCTTCTGCATTTTATACCTATTTCAGTAATAAAATTGTAGGTGATTTTGAATCTGATCCAAATAAAATTATTTATGATAATCTTCATGGGTATGGTATTTCCAGAGGAGCTTCTCTGAATGTTGATTTTACTTTTCAGTTTCCATTAAGTGTAAATCTCGGAGTAACTTATCTTGATGTATACCAAAAGTATGATAATGAAAATCAAAAAACACAGCAACTTCATGCTCCCAAATGGAGTGGAACTTATAATCTGACGTATAAATTTCCTCACAATCTGACTGTAGATTTTACCGGACAATTTTACGGACCAATGAGACTTCCTGTTTTACCGAATGACTTCCGTCCGGAATATTCACCGTTTTACTCTCTTGCCAATATTCAGGTGTCGAAGAGTTTTAAATCCGGTTTTGAAGTGTATGGAGGTGTGAAAAACTTATTCAACTTTACTCCTAAAGATCCCTTGATGAGACCTTTTGACCCGTTTGATAAACATGTTGATGATCCTTTCAATAATCCAAACCATTATACTTTCGATACCGCATATGGCTATGCACCTATGCAAGGAATCAGAGGGTTCTTGGGAGTAAAATATACTTTGAAGTAAATGAAAATTTTTGCTTTATTTTTAATGTTAGTGCCCTGTTTTTATCTGTCTCAGATGAAGACAGGGACTTTTTCTGAATTGGAACTTCAACAAAAAGAGTCTTCAAAACCTATTGTTATTCATATTTATACAGATTGGTGTTCGGTCTGTAAAATAGAATCCTTCCATCTAAATAAGGATAAAGATTTGGTGAAGATCATGAATGAGAATTTTTATCTTATCAATTTTGAAGCTGAAAAGACAAAGGAAAAAATTAGATTTCAGGGACGGGATTTTGAGTATTTATCTAACGGAAGTTCCGGAATTCATGAGTTGGCGTTGGCATTGTCTAAAAATAAAGAACAACCGGTTTATCCGTTGTGGATTTTCTTAGATAAGAATCAGAATCTGGTGTATTATCATGAAGGATTATTGAATCCTGAAAAAATGAAACAGAAATTGCTGGAGATTTTGGCTTTGTGATTGGTTGAAAACTGCTAACGCATAAAGTCTTTTCTTTTCGGCACGTCTTTTATCTATGATACAATTAAATATTGATTATTTTAATGCTACGAATGCACTAATAAAATGATGCATATGTAATTTCGCGTATACAATCTATCTCTATGTGGTTCAAAAAATTAAATCATATCGTTACAGAGAATTTTGTGGAAAGTAAACGTATTTTATGCGTGCATTCGTGGCAAAATAGTAGCAGTTTATTTAAAGCTCTCGCAGATTGAACAGATTTCGCAGATCTTTTTGCATCTGTGAAATTTATATGATCTGTGGGGCATCTTTTACTATTTAACTTCAGCGTCTATTAAAACAGCCAGTTGAATGCATGATTGGTTCCTCTTTGGATAACAATATCTCCCGGTCTTAGAAGGGTTTCGCCTTCATCCATAATAAGATGAAGCTCACCGGAAAGAATAATGATATAATCCAATGTCAGGGTTTTATGCATCATGGGATGAGGTTCCCCTTTTTTTAATTCCACACCTAAATCCTTATCTGGAGGAATAACGACATATCTGAAGTAAGTCCCGTTTTTAGGTGTTTGTGGAAATCCTGTATTGGGAATTCTTTTTTCAAAATCTAGGGTTGCTGGGGTTTTTTGAGTGTTCCAGATATCTGAAATGATCAAACCCGGGAAATGCTCTACAGCATTTTCTACCTGTTGGTCTTCTGTAATTACTGATTTCCCGTCTTTGATACCTGTTACGATACGTCTTGGTATATTGTTCATTTTATGAATGTTTCATGATGAGTTTATGACCTTGTGTCTTATTGTTTTTAAGTAAATCATGTGCCTGTAGAACAGTTTTCAGAGAAAGATTACCTATGGTTTTGTACTGGGAAGGAATAAGATTTCCATTTTCAATCATTCTTGATATTTCTTCCAAACTATTTTTATAATAATCATACTTTTTAATCATACTGTATGCATAATTAGAGATATTCATTATTAAAGTTCCTTTATTAAAAAGAATTTCATGAGCATCTTTAGTAACAAGAGCAGTTACGTCTACGTAAGTTCCGTTAAGTTTTAAAACTTCAGCGGTTACTTCAGCCATATAATTTCCAACCAGATCAATTCCTACGTCAAAAGGCTGATTGTTATTCGCTTTTAAAAGATTTTGTACAAGATTTTCATGCCTGTAATTGATAATCTGATGGTCTTTTAAACCTATTTTAAGAAGCATTTGTTTATTTTCTTCACTCCCTACAGTTACAATGAAATTATGAATATGATGAGCCCGTAAAATTCTTAATAAAAAAGAACCTACACCTCCGGAAGCTCCTGTGATAAGAATAGTCTGTTCCGGTTGTAGTTGTAACCTTTTAAAGATTTGAAGAGAAGTAAGTCCTGCGGATGGAATAGCGGCTGCCTGTTCAAAGGAAATATTTTTAGGTTTTAATGAAACAATAGTATCAGGAACTGAAATATATTCTGCATAAGTTCCGTTACTTCCCATAGAACCACTTCCGCAGAAAACTTCATCACCAATATTAAATTCCGTCACATTGCTGCCTTTTTCTACAACAATTCCCGATAATTCCCGACCCAATATAGGAGAGCTGATTAGTTTTCGTTCCAATTCATTTTCTAACATCTGATAATCTATAGGATTAAAACCACTTGCTTTGATCTGAATTAATACTTCATTATTCTTAGGTTTAGGCTTTTCTGTAAAACCATCCTCAAGTTCAAAATTCTGATTTAAAATAACTACTTTCATACGATTGATTTGATGTACAAATGTAAAGAGTGAATAGTTTATATTTGCTACTAGTTAACAAATGGTAACTAGTTACCTCCATGAAACTATTATGGCAAAAATTATTGAAAACGGTGTAGAAAGAGAGGCAAGCTGTACTGAAGAATTGTTCGCAATGCGCGACAGTCTTGATGTATTGGGTGGAAAATGGAAGCTGATGATTTTACGTTATCTGACTAACAGAACGGATCAACAGATTCATTTTAAAAAGCTGGAACGTGGTATTGAGGGAATTTCCGCTAAAATGTTGAGCAAAGAGCTGAAAGAATTAGAAACAAATCTTCTGATCACAAGAACCATTCAGGATACGAAACCTATTACTGTCACCTATGCAGTGACGGAATATGGGAAATCTGTATTTCCAGTAACAGAAACACTGGTGAACTGGGGAATACTCCATAGAGAGAAGATTAAAGCTTCAATGGGGTAATATATTTTAAGATTAAAAGTTACTTCCCACAAATCTCACAGATGCAAAAAATCTGCGAGAGCCTTAAATAGACTGCTATTATTTTGCCACGGATACACGAATAAAAAACGTTTACTTTCCACAAAATTCTATGTGAAATTACATACGCATCATTTTATTAGTGCATTCGTGGCAAAAGAATCGGTATAAAATTTTATCGCAAATAAAATCTTTGCGCCTTAACTCTGAAGCATTAAAATAAAGAAATTGCATCTTAGCATTTTCCAACACATTTTCAGCAGACTATTTCAGTAAAACAGCAATGATAGCCAATATCGCAGGCAATGCCTGAACAAAAAATATCTTCTTCGTAGCAGAAATAGCTCCGTAAATACCCGCCACAGCTACACATCCTAAAAAGAATAAGGCAATATTATCCTGCCATTGTGGATCTTTAATAAGGAAAGACCAGATTAACCCAGCCGCAAGAAAACCATTGTATAATCCCTGGTTGGCTGCTAATCCTTTTGTAGGCTTAAACATCTCTGCTGGTAATGCAGCTTTGAAAACTTCCTTGCCTTTGGTTTCCCAGGCAAACATTTCCATCCAAAGAATATAAAGGTGCTCAAGTGCAACAATAGCGATCAGAATTTTGGCAATGACTTCCATGATTTAATGTTTTTGACATTGTAAAACTAAAAAAATAAAGTTAAGTTTGAGTAATCAATTCTAAAGATGGATAATTTCAAGGCACATTTAAATAAATTCATTACGGTAAATGAGGAAGAGTATGTTTCAATTTTTTCATTCTTTGAAGTATTGAAGGTGAAGAAGAAGCAAACCCTGATGCTGGATGGTGAGATTTGCAGAAATATGTATTTTGTAGTGGAAGGCTGCCTGAGAAAATATTTTATTAATGAAAAAGGAGTAGAGCATACCACTCAGTTTGCTATTGAAAACTGGTGGATTACTGATACATTTGCTTATGAGAGACAATTGCAGACAGATTTCAATATCCAGTCTGTGGAAAAGTCTACTATTCTTGTCATTGATTTTAAAAATCAGGAGTTATTGTTGGAGAAACATCCTGTCATGGAAAAATATTTTAGAATTATCTATCAGAGGGCATACGCAGCTTCCGAAAGAAAATTACGTTATCTGACTGAATATTCAAGAGAAGAATTGTATGTACATTTCAGTACATTATATCCTTGGTTTATTCAGAGGATTCCTCAGTATCTTATCGCTTCTTTTCTTGGTTTTACTCCGGAATATTTGAGCGAAATTAAAGCAAAATTACGTTCTTAAACCAGTTTAAGTTTTTTACGGATCAGAAGTCGGAAATTTGTCAAGTAATTAAAAGCGAATGCAATGACAGATACAAAAAATCAATTTCCGCAGTTATTTTTAAGACTTGCTCTTTCTGTGACTATGCTTTCTGCAGTTGCCGATAGATTCGGATGGTGGAGCGCGGAAAATTCTTCTTGGGGAAATATGAAGAGCTTTGAAGAATATACAAGATCACTTACTTTTTTCCTTCCTGAAACTCTGAGTACATGTTCAGCATATGCCGCTACTTTGTTAGAAATACTTTTTCCACTAATGCTGATTGTTGGCTTTAAAACTAAAATTGCAGCCTACGGAAGCAGTATCTTATTGTTGATTTTTGCTGTATCAATGACAGTTGCGTTAGGTTCTAAGGCTCCACTCAATTATTCGGTTTGGGTGGGAAGTGCGGCGGCTCTTTTACTGGCTGTTCAGCAACAATATTCTTTTAGTATAGATCAATTAACCAAAAAATAAATATAATGAGTGCAAGATTTAACATGGCAACTACTGATGCCGCAGCTTATAAAGCAATGCTGGGACTGGAAGGGTATTTACAGAATACATCTTTAACCCATATTCAAAAGGAATTAATCAAAATCAGGGCTTCCCAGATCAATAAATGTGCTTTCTGTCTTGATATGCATACTAAAGATGCCATTAAATATGGGGAAACTCCTCAGAGAATCTTCATTCTTGATGGATGGACGGAAGCAAAGGAATTTTTTACAGAAGAAGAACAAGTACTTTTGGCAATGACGGAAGAAATTACTTTGATCAGCCAAAAAGGCTTAACGGAGGAAACTTACCAGAAAGCTAAATCATTCTTTGATGAGGCGCAGATTGCACAGATCATTATGGCAATTATCACCATTAATGCATGGAACAGAATTGCTGTGAGTACACATTTACCGATAGCTAAGTAGAAGAAAGTAAGTAATACTAAGCATACCAAAAAGAGCTTTTCAAAGTAGAAAAGCTCTTTTTATATTGTTGTGAATTGCAAAATGAGAAGATTCCGTTTATATTAATTCTAAAATAAATCTTAATGGTAATTATTAAGTTTATTACGGAGAATTCTTCGTTTGTTTTGCTTTCCCAAGGTATTAATTGTTATAAAAAATTATAATTAATAAATAGCCACAGGATTTACATTTACCTGTGTAGATCCTACATATAAAGGCTGTCCCAATACAAATAGGAATTCCCATATTTTTTGTTTTACCAATGGGCGGCTGTCAATCAGTTCTAAGTTATAAATTCCTTTTTTTGCAAGCATATATTGGTTGATAGGAAACTCTTCCTTACTTTTTGGATTCGGATACACTTCGGAAGCCCAGGTATCGCCACCAAAAGCAACAATGCCTTGATCAGCCAGCCATTTTGCCGCATCCATCCCGATTCCCGGCTCGGTTTCTAAGAATTGTTTATTGTCTTTACCTACCAGTTCAAGCCATCCTGTATTGAAAAGAATTACATCTCCTTTTCTCAGCGTAAGCCCTTGTTTCTTTAAAACAGCCTTGATGTCTTCAACAGCAAACTCAGTTCCTCCGGATACAATTGCTTTTCCGTAATGAGCGACCATGTCAAGGACTACACCACGGGTAACAAATGGTGGTACTTTTTCAACACCAAGTTTTTTTACACCTTCTACTGTTACAAAATCAGTAGCTTTATTTCCGTTGTAGTAAACATTATCAATTCCGATGTGCCCGATACCATTAAGCTGGGTTCCTACTCCGGTCCATCCGTTTACCAATTCGTCATTGAATGTAAATTTATTGGGACCGATGCTTTTTCCGCCTTGTTCACCGGGTTGGATATTATATAAATTAAAGCTTCTGTGTCTGAAAGCCGGTAAGTTTTTATCAATAGGAACAGCGAGTGCTAATGTTTTGCCTTGTTTTACCAATCCAAGTGCCTGTTTTACAACTTCAGGAGTTAATAAATTAGCCGCTCCAATCTCATCCTGAGCTCCATAAGCTGATGGATACCATGATTTGTCTTCAGGATTGACAAGAGTTTGAGCATTTAATACAATGCTGTTTATAGTCAATAGGGTTGTTAACCCGAACATTTTGATCAGATTATTTTTCATTTTTTACGATTTATGAGTTGAATAAGAAGGGAAGCTGGAAGAGGGGAGTTGTTGATGTCGTTTTACAACTGGGATTCCGTTTATTGAAATGAAGCTTCCGGTTGATGAAAGAATGGAAGATGGGAGTTGGATGTTTTTGAAGTCTTACAATAATTGGTATTTTATTGATTAGATATAACAGATTGTAAGTTTATCATACACGCTAGTGCTTGCATCTTCATATTTTCTCCTTACAGTCTGATAATTTGAATCAAAAGATTGAAATTTATCAATATCCTGACAGTACTTCAATCCTCCAGCTTCCATCTCCCAGCTTTTATATTAAATCTCGCTTAAAGCTACATTGATAAAGTTCAGTTCTTCCTGAGAAAGGTTGATATCCATTGCTTTTGCGTTATCAATGGCTTGCTCTGCATTTCTTGCACCTGCCAATACTACTGTAATTGCCGGCTGTAGTGTAGTCCACCTTAATACCAATTGAGAAAGGCTTGCTCCTTTTTCCTGAGCGATCGGCTCAATTTTTTCTAAGAAAGTTTTTACTTTATTCAGATCAAATTGTGAGAAATAACCATTTCTGTGATCGTTGTCTTTTAATTTATTATCCTTGAAATATTTACCTGTTAACAGACCTCTTTCCATTGGGCTGTATACGATGATCCCTGAATTATTTTCCAACGAATAAGGAACAAGATCGCTTTCAATAGCGCGGTTTAGCATACTGTAAGAAACCTGGTTGCTCGCTAATTGTAAAGTTCTGTTAGCTTCTTCCATTTGTGAAACACTATAGTTACTTACTCCGGCAGCACGAACTTTTCCTTGTTGAATCAATAGCTCCATAGCCTCCATTGTTTCGCTGATAGCTGTTGTGCTGTCTGGCCAGTGAAGCTGTAAGAGATCAATATAATCAGTTCCTAGTCTTTGTAAACTTTCTTCAACCTCTTTGATGATGTTCTCTTTAGAAGCGAATTTATAAACAGGAATTACTTTTCCTTCATCTTCAGCGTCAAAGAAAAATTCTCCTTTTCCGTTATTACTTCCGTCCCATACCAATCCGAATTTTGTTAATAATTGAATTTTAGAACGGTCTTTTCCTTTAATTGCTTCACCAATCATTTCTTCACTTAATCCGAAACCGTAAAAAGGAGCCGTATCAATAGAAGTTACTCCGTGATCTAATGATGCATGAATAGAGTTGATAGAATCCCGTTTTTCATTACCTCCCCACATATTTCCGCCAATGGCAAAAGCTCCGTGAGTAATTGTTGATAATTCCAAATCTGTGTTTCCTAATTTTCTATATTCCATTTTTTTATTTTTAAAATTGATTGTGATTATTTATTTAATACTTTTAAAATAGCTTCTCCCACACTTTTTGCAGATTGCGGATTCTGTCCGGTAATCACTCTTTGGTCAGTTACCACATGATTCTGCCAAAGCCCTGATTTTTCAAATTTTGCTCCTCTTTCTATTAATTTATCTTCTAATAAGAAAGGAACAACATCTGTTAATTTTACTGCTGATTCCTCTTCATTAGTGAAAGCATTGATTTTTTTGCCATCTACCAGATACTTTCCATTACTCAGCTTGATGTTTACCAAACCAGCCGGACCGTGACATACTCCTGCGACAATACCTCCATTCTCATAGATTTTGGAAGCGATAGCTGACAGTTCTGTATTATCAGCGAAATCCCACATAGCTCCGTGTCCGCCGGCATAAAAGATCGTTGAATAATCTTTTGAGTTTACTTGTGATGGTTTTAAAGAATGATCGATTTTATATCTGTATTCTTTGTTTTCCCAAAACTCTTTGTTAACAGGATCTTTTAAATCAAATCCGTCTATCGGAGGAGTTCCGCCTTTTGGACTTACAAAATCAATTTCATATCCTGCTTTGTGAAGAACTTCCCACGGATGAGAAACTTCTCCTAAGTAATATCCAGTGTTTTCACCTGTACTGCCTTTTTTATCATGGCTGGTGACAACGAATAAGATTTTCTTTTTCATAGCATGGGATTTTTGTTGCTGTGCCTGAATAAATCCTATGGTGAAAAGGCTAAGAAATAAAAGTGTTAGTTTTTTCATTTAAATAAGATTTGTAGTGTAAATCTGAGGTGTTTCCTGAAGCTTTTCATCAATCAAAGCACCGAAAGCTTTAATATATGGTTGTTCATTATGCTGTGCTAATCCCTCTTTATTTTTCCAGATTTCATAAAATACAAAATGATTTTTGTCTTCAATTCCCTGATGAAGGTTATACAGTTCGCAAGCTTCTTCTTTTCTTGTTTCTTTTACCATATTCTGAAGAACTTCCAAAACTTCTGCCTGATGTTCTTCTTTGGCTTTAATAACTGCGGTAAGGTGAATTTTCATTATACTAATTCATGTGTTAATTCTTTTTCAAATACATTTTTAACGTGCTCTCTGTAGAGTTTCATATCGCGCTCTATATTGGCATTCTTTTCTACATCATGGAAGTGGAAACTTTCCATTTTTTCTAAGGATACAAAGGCGTTCATTCTATGGAACCCAAATAAAGGTCCTTCATCTACACTTTTTTCATTAAAAAATTCCCCAGGAAGAGTAAATGCTGTTGCCGGAGCATTCCAGCTTGTAGTCAACATATATTTTCTACCACCAAGCATTCCTCCTGTACCGTAATTGATTTCAGGATTCTCAGCATTTCTTCCATCACTTTTATAGATACCTTTAGCGTGACCAGCCGTGAAAACTTCATCAATGTATTTTTTAAGTCCGTTCGGAAGCTGGAACCACCAGATTGGGGTATGGTAAATAATATAATCTGCCCAGACAAACTTTTCTACTTCTTCATGTTTGTCATAATTTTCACTTACGTTTGTTATCTTTACCTCTACATTCTCAAATTCTTTAAGAACAGCTAATGTATTTTCTGCGATAGTCTGATTATATTTTCCTCCGGAATGTCCGAAATTTTGTCCTCCGTTGATGATAAGTACTTTTTTCATTTCTTTATGATTGTTTAAATTTTACTCTGCAAAGTTACATTAGAGTATTGTATAATTAAAATAATATAAATTATAGTAATGTATCAGAATATTTATATTTAAAATTTTATATAAGGAGAATAGTGAATTCGCTTCACTTATCAATTTTTATGATTTGTGCCAATTGATAATTCACTTTGAGAAGCAAAAACTCACTATAATTATTCGTTATTTCATGGTAAAATGTCATGTTATATTTGAACCGTAATTCCCATTCGTCTTGTACATTTGATTAACAAATTGACAGAGAATGATACAGATAGCGATTTTCAGTGATGTACATGGAAATCTTCCTGCGTTGGAAGCGGTGTTGAAAGATATTGAACAAAGGGGAATTCATCAGAAATTCTGTTTGGGAGATCTTGTGGATTTTGCCCCTTGGGGAAACGAAGTTATAGAAAGGATTAAGAGTTTAAATACTCCTTGCCTGATGGGAAATCATGATGAAAGAATTGCTTTTGATATACCTGTTTTTCCCTTGTCTAAACATTCTCAAGAAGAAACAGAAGCAAGATTTATTGCAATAGATCATTCTAAAAAATACATCAACGCTGAAAATAAAATTTTCCTGTCTGAACTTCCTTTTCATTTAAAATTAAATTATAAAGTAGGAAAAAGACACTGGGATATTCAGTTGGTACACTCCAGTCTGACAAGTAATGATACTTATTTATATGAATCTGAAACTGATGAAGTATTTCTGAGTATGCTGGAAGATTCAAAAGCAGATCTGATTGTAATGGGACACACTCATTTATCATTCCAAAAGCAGTTTGAAAATAAAAAATGGGCTGTCAATTGTGGTTCTGTGGGTAGATCTAAGGAAGAGAACCGACTGGCATCTTATTTAATATTGTACTTAACTGAAGAAAAGATTATCCCGGAAATTATACAACTAAGCTATCCGATTGAGGAAGTGATACAAAAGATTAAAGAAAGTGAGATTCCAGATTATTACGCTTCCTTTCTGAAAAATGATAATGTATTAATATTATAATTATTTTGTAACTTTGTATCATAATATTAATAATTAAGTCATGGTTAATTTAGAATGGTATCGTACTTTTAAGGCGATCTATAAAACCGGGACATTGACGGGAGCGGCAGATTCTTTATTTATTTCACAACCGGGTGTGAGTTTGCATTTAAGCTCACTGGAAGCATATGTCGGATATAAGCTGTTTGACAGAACCGGGAGAAAAATGATTCCTACGGAAAGAGGAAAGGTATTATTTAATGCCGTAGCAGAACCTCTTACGAAATTGGAAGATGTAGAAAAGAATTTTCAGAAATCTACGGAAAAGCATACACCTACGATCAGTGTGGGAATGTGCTTTGAAACCTTCCAGACGACTTTGGAGCAATATGTATCTTCATTACCCTTCAACCTTATCATTAGTTTTGGAGAATATCCTGAAATGTTGGATCAGTTGGATAAAGGGATTTTGGACCTTATCATTACTCCTAAAAAAGGCTCTTCGCCCAATATAGAACATGAAGCGTTTTCTTCTGAGCAGATCATTCTGGTAGGCGGAAAAGATGTGGATACGGATGCATTCAAAAAGGTTTTAAAAACAAAAGATGCAGAACAGATTGAAGAGTGGCTGAAGAATGAGAAATGGTACGGAACCACAGGAGATATGGAACATCTTTTTCAATTCTGGACCTTGAATTTTGGTCACAAACCAAACTTCCGCCCGAATTATATCGTTCCTAACTTAAATTCAATCATCCGTTGTCTGAAAGGAGGTGCTGGATTGGCTGTAGTTCCCGATTTTTTATGTAAAAATGAGATAGATAACGGAGAAGTAAAATTAATCTGGGAAGGCAAGAAAAAACTGGAAAATACCTTATATTTTGGTTCCAGAAAAAAGACTAATTATCAAACAGAAATAGATCATATAAAAGGATTATTCCGTAAGATGATGGGTAAAAATTAATACAGTTTGAAATGAAGAAAATTTTGGAAACAGATCGACTTCTGCTAAGGGAATTAACGGTTGAAGATGCGATTAATTTTTGTAAACTGAATGAAAATCCGAATGTTATAAGATATACCGGAGATTCATCTTTTAAAAATATTGAAGATGCCTATACTTTTTTGAAAAATTATAAAGATTATAAAGTCAATGGGTATGGAAGGTGGGCTGTAATTGATCAATTAAGTCATGAATTTTTAGGATGGTGTGGGTTGAAATATGACCGTTCTAAGAATGAAACGGATATTGGCTTTAGATTCTTTGAGGAGCATTGGAATAAAGGATTAGCCACAGAAAGTGCTACTGCCTGTTTGAAATATGGATTTGAACAGTTGCGTCTTGAAAAAGTTATTGGAAGGGTTATGTCTGAAAATATAGCTTCTATAATGGTATTGCAGAAGCTAGGGCTGACTTTTAATAAAGAATTCGATTTTGATGGGCATAAAGGTTTAATTTATGCGATTCAACAGGCAGATTGGCAAGTTTAAGATAAAGAAAATTCTAAAATAATCATATCCCGCATCTGCAAACCGTTTTCATAAATCGGGGATGGGTAATTTTCAATAAAGAAATCTTTACGTATCCCTGTTTTTTTGAAACTATTTTTTTCATAAAACCTGATCTGCTGAAATCCGGTATCGGAAGTCCCGACACTCAGAATTTTGTAATGACTGTCAAGGGCAATTTCTTTCGCTTTTTTGATTAAAATGCTTCCTATTCCTTTACTTCTATAACTTTCAATAACGGCAATGTTTTTAATTTCAAGCTCAGAATCACCGTTCTTATATAAAGCCATTACAGCAATACTTTCCGTTCCGTCGTAGAGCAAATAGATATCACATTTAAAAATATACTGATCAATAGCATCTCTTGTTTCATCTGCTAACAACAACAGTTCATAAGGGATTCCCGAGTCTTTATCGATTTTATTAAAGCTAAACTCTTCCATATTACAAACTCATATGGATAAGCGGATAATCTTTCCCTGAGCCGTCTTTTTCTGATCTTCCTACCTTTTTGAAGCCCATCTTTTCATAAAACCCAATTGCTAGAGGATTTTGTTCGTTAACATCTACTTTTGTAAGCCCGGTTTGCTCTTTCATAAATTGATAAAGCCTTTTACCATATCCTTTTCCACGCATGTCATCATGAATGAAAAGCATTTCAAGATTGCCTTCAGCTACGGAAGCAAAACCCTTTGGATCATTATTTTCTGTAATTAAGTAAACTTCCAGATGGGGAAGATAATCTCTTGGAATAGCTTCTTTGAACTCATTGAAATCTTCTTGGGCAAGGAAGTCGTGAGTGGCTTTTACTGCAGATTCCCAAATCTCCATGATTTTTGGATAGTCTTCTGTATTGGCGAGTCTGAATTGATGTGACATGATTTTAAATTTTTACAAAAATAACGAAAATAAGGTGTTGAAGTCAGAGATTAGGGATAGTATAGAAGATTTTTTAGTTTTAAAAAAGCAATAATGATGGATTTTAATATACAATTGATTTTTTGCCACGAATGCATTAATAAATGATTGATTATTTTTTAACTGTTAAAAAAAATATTCGTGCATTAGTGGCAGTTTAAAAGCAACTTTTAACAGGAAACAGTAAAATTGGTAAGCGCAACTTCCGATTTTTTGTTGCAAATTTGTTTAATCACTTTATATTAATCATTAAAATAAAGATTTATGCAAAAGAAAATATATGCAGGGCAGCCTGTAGTTACCTTAAATAATGGAGTAGATATTCCTGCTTTAGGCTTTGGAGTATGGCAGATGGAAGATCTGAAAGAATGTGAAAATGCAGTTATCAAAGCAATTCAAACTGGATACAGAATGATTGATACGGCAGCTATTTACCAGAATGAAACTGCGGTAGGGGCAGCGGTGAAAAATAGTGGGGTGAATAGAGATGAATTGTTTATTACTTCAAAAGTTTGGGTTCAGGATCATGGGTATGAAAAGGCAAAAAGTGCTTTTCAAAGAACATTAGACAGATTGCAGATGGATTACCTGGATATGTATCTTATCCACTGGCCTTACGGAGATTTTCTGGGAACATGGAAAGCTTTAGAGGAACTTTATAACGAAGGAAAAATCAAAGCAATTGGTGTTTGTAATTTTACAGTTGAAAAACTAGAGGAATTGAAAGCAAATTCTACAGTTCTTCCGGTGATCAATCAAATTGAGTTACATCCGGTATTCCAGCAAAAAGAGTTGCAGGTTTATGATAGAGAAAATAATATCATTACTCAGCCTTGGAGCCCACTTGGAAACGGAAATGCAAACCTTTTATCCAATGAAGAATTAAAAGCAATTGCTGAAAAATATGGTAAAACAGTAGCTCAGGTAATTCTGAGATGGCATTTGCAGGAAGGCTTTGTTGTAATTCCAAAATCTGTAACTCCGTCAAGAATTGAAGAAAACTTTAATGTATTTGATTTTGAACTGACAGAAGATGAAATGAATATCGTTCGTTCTTTAGATACAGGAAAACGATTGTTCTTTGATCCGAAAGATCCTGAATGGGAGCAGAAAATGCTGAATGCTGTAGCAGATATTTAAGCTTAATTAATTAAATATTTCCCGTAGATTACACATATTGTGAGATCTGCGGGATTTTTATTTTATGTAATGGTGAGGAATGTCATATTCTGTTGAAACTGAGATCGTCCTATTTTTTGTACCTTTTTAATTAAAATAATTTGTTATGTTTTGGTCAGATACAATTAGTAAAAGAGTAGGCGTAAAATATCCTGTCATTCAGGCTCCGATGTTTGGCGTGAGTACGATACAGATGGTAGCAGCGGCTGCGAGAGCAGATTGTTTAGGTTCATTGGCATTGGGAGATCTTTCATCGAATGAATCTACTGAATTGATTCGGGCAACAAAAAAACTGACAGATAAACCTTTCGCAGTCAATATTTTTGCTCATTATATTCCTGAAATCACAGATGCTTTAAAAGATCAATTTTTTAAAACAAAGAATTTCCTTGAACAATTAGCCAAAGAAAATAATATTGAGGTTAAACTTCCTGATTTATCAGCTCTTACCATAAATGGGTATCATGAATTGATCGATGTAATTATAGAAGAGGAATGTAAAATTGTAAGCTTTACTTTTGGAAATCTTGACGACCAGAGCATTCAGAAATTAAAGGAAAATGAAGTAACGCTTATCGGAACCTGCACTTCTGTAAAAGAGGCTGTAATTCTCGAAAAATCAGGAATTGATATCATTTGTGTACAAGGAACGGAAGCCGGAGGACACAGAGGAACTTTTGATCCTGATTATGTTCCGCAGATAGGAGGATTGTCTTTATTATCACAGGTTTATGATCATACAAAGGTTCCATTGATTTATGCAGGTGGAATTTATAATGCGAAAACTCTACAGGCGGTAAAAGAGCTGGGGGCACAAGGATTTCAAGTTGGAAATCTATTATTAGCTTCTCAGGAAAGTGCTTTAGAGCCTTTTGAAAAAGATAAACTTAAAAAGATAAATGAAGATGAGATTATTTTAATGAAAAGCTTTTCCGGGCGATATGCAAGAGGGATTCAAAATAAATATACTGAGATTGTGGAAAATTCAGACTATATTTTACCTTACCCGTATCAGAATAAACTGACAAATGCATTACGCAAAGCAGCAAAATCTCAGCAGAATCTGGACTTTGTAGGAATCTGGGCGGGGCAGTCTATTCATAAGTACAGTGAACTTTCTACGGAAGATATTCTGAGAAATCTCATACTTCAAACAATGGAGAAGTAAATAAAATTGTATTACTTTAGGGCTTTAAATACAATTTTAAATTATAATCATGAAAAAATTATTTCTTCCATTTGCTGTGTTTTCAGCAATGGTATCCTGCAGTAGCAAAGATGATGAAACACAAGCCAATAATGCTTCTATTGTTGGAAAATGATATATAGATAAAGCTGAAAAATATACATCAGGAAATAAACAAACGGAGGTTCAGGTTTTCAGTGAGTGTGAGAAAAAGAGTACTCACGAATTTAGAGAAAAGGATATGACATCCATTACTTTCGCTCCTGAAAACAATAACTGTGTACAGACGGATGTTGTTACCCGAAATTACACCTATGATCCGGTATCTAAAAAGTTTTGGTATGAGGCAGAACAAGATTTTTCTTATATCATTTCTCAATTAACCCAAACGGATATGGTGTTTGAAGATCATCTCGCGGATGTAGATGGTGACGGAATAAAAGATGTTATCAAATTCTATTTTAGAAGAATCAAATAAAAACTTGAAGAAAAAGAATGGCATCTACATATAGATTATAGATTACTTTCTCCTTTACATTTAAAAATAACTATGAAAATTTTTTTTCTATCTCTTGCCATATTTTCTGCTATAGTTTCTTGTAGTGATGATGATGTTGCTCCAGAACCAACGATTGTTGGAACATGGAGAATAGGAAAGTCAATAACTTATCAAACCAGTACAGAAAAAACGATAACTCAGGAACCAAACGGTTGTAATGTACTCAATACGATTGATTTCAGTGAGTATGAGGCAAGATTAGTAAGGTATGCTGCTAAAGATAACAAATGTGTTGAAGATTTTGCTGTTACTATGAAGTATAGCTATAATCCTCAGACAAAGAAGATGAAGCTTGAGGATGATATGAATATTTCTAATACGGTTATAGAGTTAACTAAAATGAATATGGTTATTGAAGAACGCTTAGATATAGATATGGATGGTGTTCCAGATATTATCAAGACCTACTTTACCAAAGTCAAATAAAATAAAAATTCCTTTCAAAAATATGAAAGGAATTTTTATTTTATTATGGAATTTGAGGTATGATTATTTTCAAATTCTCAAATTAACCCATTTTCAAATTCAATTTATTTCGTCAGATCCAGCCCGCCAAAGTTTCCAGAGCTCATCATCAGATAAACACCGTTGGTTTTATCTAAAGTATTCCAGTAGGCATGAAGGTCTTCTGCGTTGGTGAAAACTCTCAGATTTTCATTCTTGAATTTTTCCTTAATAAATTCTGGAGAAATAGGTTCCATTCTTTTGATTTTTAAAGCATCTTCAGAATAGAATACAACTGCTTCATCCAATCCGTCCATTGCGTGGTCGTATTGCTCCAAAAAGGCAGGATTTAAGCTTGAATAAGTATGAAGTTCAAGGAATCCGTATTTCTTTTCATTTTTAAACTGCTCAACAAATGCTTTTACAGCCGCCTTTACCTTGCTTGGTGCGTGAGCAAAGTCTTTATATAATGTTCCTTTATCTTCTCTTTCTACTTTTTCAAGACGTTTGGAGGCTCCTTTAAAGCTCATGATTGCTTCATAGAAGTCTTCATCCATAATACCAAGCTGCAGGCAGATGTGTCTTGCTCCTTCCAGATTCAACAGGTTGTATGCTCCAAAAACAGAAAGGGGAACATCACCCATTTCAGTTTTTAAATATACTTTTCCGTTGTTGATCTCATATTCAGGAGTTTTGTAAGGGATTTTTCTGAAATAATTTTCAGCGTTTTCCACCACTTTTACTACTTCAGGATCTTCTTCATTGTATACTAAAACACCACCGGCTGTAATGCTTGCCACAAATTTTCTAAACTGTTCAATATAATCATCAAATGTTTTAAAAACATTGATATGATCCCATGCGATTCCACTCATTAGAGCGATGTTCGGTTGGTATAATAAAAACTTGGAACGTAGATCAATAGGAGAGGAAAGGTATTCATCACCTTCCAAAACCATAAAGTCATTATCCTGAGTAAGCTTTACCATACAGTCAAAACCTTCCAGCTGAGCACCTACCATGAAATCTACATCTTTCTGATGGAAATTCAGTACATGGAGGATCATTGAAGTGATGGTAGTTTTACCATGTGATCCTGCAATAACAACTCTTGTTTTATTTTTAGACTGTTCGTACAGGAATTCCGGGTAAGAATATATTTTTAACCCTAATTCTTTTGCTCTTGCCAATTCCGGGTTGTCCTGGTGGGCATGCATTCCAAGAATGACAGCATCAATATCCGAGGTGATTTTTTCCGGAAACCAGCCCATTTCCATAGGTAGAATTCCTTTTTTTTCTAATCTGGATTTTGAAGGCTCAAAAATAGCATCATCTGAACCTGTAACCTGATATCCTTTATCTTTTAATGCGATGGCAAGATTGTGCATGGCGCTTCCGCCTATAGCAATGAAGTGGGTTTTCAATTGTATTTACTGTTTTTTAACATTAGTATTAATGATGTTCTGGAATGCTTCAAGAATATTATTCCAATTGGTCTGGTAATTTGGAATGATAAGACTAGCATCAGTTTTGCTGCCTTCATTAGGACCTCTCTTCACATTGATGGAAGTCGAAACGTTATCGTACAGTTTTTTACGGTCTTCCTGAATTCTTCTGAAATTATTCTGGGAAAGAACCTGATCCAGTTTCTTTAAATCTTCATTGGAAATTTTAAAATCCTGTTTGTGCTTTTTCCCTTGTCCTTCAAAAGAATAGTGAACATTATTCCCTTTGATTAGCAGGTTTTCATATATAGGAGCGTAGCCACCGCTTTTCGAATAGCTGATATCGAAATCCGAATATACCTTTTGGCTGTTGCACGAAACTAATACTATGATAGCGAATAAGATTCCAATTATTCTGTTCATAATTTTTAATGTACTTTAATTATTTGAGTCCTTTTGTTCTAATTTTTTAGCTTTAAGTTCTTCATCATAATTGTGTAGGACATTGAAGTCTTCTGTCTGCTCAATGGCAGTCATGATCTTCAATAGGATTTCCGGTGCTTTTTCATTATCATAATCGATGTCTAAAGGTGCTTTGAACTCCATCGTAGGTTTTACACCGGTTACCTTTACACGGAGTCCTTTTTTATCGAATGCTCTTCTGAATCCGTTGATCTTGATCGGGATTACAATAGGGCGTTGGTTCTTTACCAATTTAGCAGTTCCTCTTCTTCCCTGTGCAAAAGCAGATGTGGTTCCCTGTGGGAAGGTTGCTACCCAGCCGTTGTCCAGTGCCTTCATGATATTATCTACCTCACTCATGTCTACCATTCTGTTGACATTTTTTCCTTCTGCTCTCCATGTTCTTTTTACCGTTACAGCTCCTGCAATTTTGAAGATTTTAGGAAGAATACCTTTATTCATGGTTTCTTCTGCTGCTACATAGTAAAAATCAATCTTTGGATTCAATAGATAGATCGGATTTTTGATCGTATTTAAATATCCATTATTTACGGCACAGAAAGCATGATACATGGCTGCTACATCCGCAAAATAGGTCTGATGATTAGATACAAAGAGTACGTTAGAGTCCGGAAGATCCACAAGATGCTCAGTTCCGGTTATTTTTAACTTATTAAAGCCGTTGAATCTTCTGTATGATACAACTCCTAAAATAAAAATAATAAACCTTTTCAAAAAATAAGGTGTTCCGAATGCATCGGTGAAAATATTTTTCTTCGCCATTTTTCAATTAAACACGGTTGTGCAAAGTTACATTTTTTTCAGCAACTGGCTGAATTCACTTAATATCATTGCTGTGGCACCCCAAATAATGTATCCGTTGAAATTGATTACAGGAACTTCATGACCTCCTGCGGTTGGAAGTGCCATGATTTCTGGGGTATCAGATAGGTTCAAGAAAGAAGTGATAGGAAATTCAATGGTTTCTACCGCTTCACTCTGCTGAAGAACGAAGAGAGGATTCTTTTTAGTATACGAAATATAAGGATATACGTAAAAATTACTTGGTGGAATATAAATAGGAGACATTTCTCTGATAACTCTTACATAATGTTTATCTATCCCAATTTCTTCAGAAGTTTCTCGTACAGCTGTTTCTGCAAAATCACGATCCATTTCCTCACGTTTTCCTCCTGGCAATGAGATTTGCCCGCTATGTCTGTCATGCTCATTGATGGTTCTTTGGATCAAAGGGAAATACCACTCGTTATTTTTTAAATATAATACAATATTCACTGCTGCAAACTTGGGATTTTTTGCGAGTACTTCATCATACGTAAAAACGGGACGGTAGGGAGGAGAAAATATTCCATGGGCATGTTCGCCGGGAAGTTCTACACTTTTTATTTTCCGTAATAAATCTTTTCCAAAACTTTCCATAGTTCAAATTTAACAATATATCTTGAAGAAATAAATGCCTTAACATTAATTAACCTATGAAGTACTGATTGAGAGAAATCCTTTGAACAATTTTTGCTTTGTAAAATGAATCGTAAATTTTGCTCCGAAAGTGAATTATCTGCCATAACATTAAATATTGAACCCAAAACATTGAACGTCAAACTCAGGACATTGGATTTAATTGACAAACGCCGTTTACCATTAACACTTACTTTACGCAATGGATACCGTATTTCTACGTAACGGAAATCCATGACCCTATAGATACCACAAATGGTGACTTTAGAAACTGTATACCATGATTTTTATAATTTACACTTTGGCGGTGGTTTTTCATTTTGATGTAGGGTATACCTTTGTCTTACTATTAACCAATTAATTTTTACTAAGATGAAAAATTTACTTGCAGGTGTGTTTACACTAATCGCCATGAGTTTCAGTTTCGCTCAATTAAACATTGATGTGACTACACAAACAGGAAACTTAAATGTAGCTACAGTAGACCAGACAGGTCTTTTGAACATTAATTCTTTAACACAGAATGGGAACCGTAATACTGCAGACATTGATCAGGTAGGGATCTTAAATATGAATACTGCAGTAAGCAATGGAAACAGAAACTCGATAGATGTAGATCAGGTAGGTATTGCTAACTCTAATGTTGTGACTCAGACTGGAAACAGAAACTCTGCTTCAACCTGGCAATTAGGAGTTTTAAACTCTACTGAACAAACTCAGATCGGAAGACGAAACGATGCTTCTTCAATTCAGATAGGTCTAGGTAACTCTGTTTATCAATATCAGGACGGAAGAAGAAATGAAGCTTCAGCTTTACAGTTAGGAAGTGGTAATGAAGCTTATCAAATTCAGGTTGGAAGAAGAAATGATGCCAACGGTGTTCAGATAGGTGCAAACAACGTACTTGTTCAATTCCAGGCTGGTGATGATAACAATGCAGATCATACACAAGTAGGTAGTGGTAACTTAGCGGTCTCTGCTCAGGTAGGTGATGACAACAACGCTATGGGACTACAAGTAGGAAGTAATAACCAATTGTATCAACTTCAGGCAGGAAATTCAAATACAGCCCTTGATCTTCAGATGGGTAACGGAAACTTTACCTGGGTATCTCAGTCCGGTGATTCTCATATTCACATAGGAACTCAAATAGGTAACGGAAACTCAATGATTGTGAATCAGTCTAACTAAGCCCTGTAATTATACTGTAATCTTTAAAATGGAAGGGAGAAGCTACAGGTTGTGGTTTCTCCTTTTTTCATCTTAAAGATCAAATATACCCAGAAACCGTGATTTTACATGACTACCTACTGGGCGTGTTTTATTCAATACTCTATTGATGTACCTTTAATAAAAATATAATGCCATGCTTAACTTGAGATGGAGTGTTTTGGCTCTTTTTGCAGTACTGCCATTGTATGCTCAGGAAATAGACTGGAATAAGGTAAACAGTAATACAGTCTTTAATCTTATAACCAGACAGGATATTGATCAGAATGCCTATCATTCCACTATCATTCAGATAGGTGATTATAATAATGCTGAACTTTCTCTTAATAACAAAAGTAATATTGCTGTAAAGCAGTTCGGTGACTTTAATGCCCTTTATTTTAATAATTCATTTACGGATAAAGAAACCAAAACTGCGATTACTACACAAGGAAGTAATAATATCATTGATATTACGGGAAGCAACAGTATTTCAGATGGAATTCAGGTTAATGTAAAGGGAGATAATAAAACAGTCTTCATGAGAAATTATTAAAACACGGGTGATGAAAATTTTATATTCCCTTAGTCTGGGTGCTTTATTTATCTTCCTGTCTGTACTGGCTTATGGGCAGGAGGATAAAAAAGTAACCGCAAAAATAGAAAGCAGCCACATTGAAAACCAAATAAAGTTAAAAGCTATTGTCATCAATAATACCGCTGTTTACAAAGAACTTAATTATCTTTTGGTATCTATAAAAAAGGGCGATGGAGGAAACCTTTCCAACAATCAGCAGAGTGGTAAGTTTTCTGTAAACCCTAATGAGGTGAAAGCATTATCAGAAATAAGTGTAAATCTTGAACCCAAAGATGCCCTGAAAGCTTTCCTTTATATCAGAGATGAAGAAACCCGGACTTTAGTGGCAAAAGACAGCCTTGAGCTTAATAATGATCTTTTTAAAAAGAAAGCAGCAAAAATAGAAGAAGATGCAGTTTATGAGCTTAAAGGACTTACAATCGATGAAACTAAAACAAAGGTTGGTAAAGACTTCTATGATATGTTTTATCTCCAATACAGTCAACTTCCTGATAAAAGCAGTAGTGCTGTTACTATTTCAGAACTTCCTCTCCGGGGAACGAGCGGTCAGATCAATATTCAGATTGATGATAAAGTAATTTACAGTTTCATGACCAATCCCGGGGAAGATTATTTAAAAGAACAATTAGTATTCAGCTTAAAATATATCAAAGAATTTAACGCAAAAAAAAACCTTATTAAAAATGAATTTATTTACTAAAAACGTCCGCCATGAAAACTTTTATTATTATTTTAATCTTTATTGCGGGTATTTTCTCTGGGAAATCTCAGCAACTCGTTTATAAGCCGATAAACCCTGCATTCGGGGGAGATACGTTTAATTATCAGTGGCTTTTAAGCTCTGCAAATGCCCAAAACCAGTTTGATGAAAAAAATGACTACAAAGATCTGCTTGATCGTGCCAATTCTCTTGATAGTTTTACCCAAAGTCTGAACAGACAGATCTTGAGTGAACTTTCAAGAAAACTCTTTGAAGAGCAGTTCGGAGATGGAAATATACAACCCGGAAATTATCTCTTCGGGTCGCTTTATTTACAGATTACCACAACTAATCAGGGACTTTTGATCAATATTTTGGATACCAGTACAGGCGATCAGTCCGAGATCGTAATTCCAAAATAAATAAAAACTTAAAACCAAACTTATCATGAGAGCTTACATCTACACCAGAATTTTTTTCTGTAGTTTTCTGCTATGCATTCTACAGGCTTGTAGTTCGATTTTTGGCTTACCTTCAGATCCTGAAAAGCCAACGATGGGAGAGGTAACATCTTCCACTGAAGAACTGAAAACACTTCCGCTGCCAAAAGAAAAAATTGTCATTGGAGTGTATAAATTCAGAGACCAGACAGGGCAGTATAAACCATCTGAAAACGGTAACAACTGGAGTACTGCAGTGCCACAAGGTACTACTACCATTCTCATTAAGGCACTCGAAGACAGCCGTTGGTTTATTCCTATTGAAAGAGAAAATATTGCCAATCTGCTCAACGAAAGACAGATCATCCGATCTACACGTCAGGAATATATTAAAGACGCTGATAAAAACAGCCAGTCACTTCCTCCGCTTCTATATGCCGGAATTCTTCTGGAAGGAGGAGTTATTTCCTATGACAGCAATATCCTGACAGGCGGTCTTGGTGCACGGTACTTTGGAATCGGGGCATCCACTCAATATCGCCAGGATAGAATTACCATTTATCTTCGTGCCGTTTCTACGCTCAATGGAGAAATTCTTAAAACCGTTTATACTTCTAAAAATATTCTTTCCACAAGTGTAAACGGAAGTTTTTTCCGATATATCGACACCGAAAGACTGATGGAAGCTGAGGTAGGATTTACTCAGAACGAACCGATTCAGCTAGCGGTAACCGAAGCCATTGAAAAAGCTGTGAAATCTCTCGTTATTGAAGGAATTCAGGATAAAATATGGGGCAAAGCAATAGATAGTACAACCAGTTATCAGGCTTTGATCAATGAATATAAAAGAGAAAAAGAAGATAACAACGGAAGAGTAATCGGAAACAGATATCCGGGTAATTACAGACAGAAAGTTGCTGTGTTTGCCAATGTTGAAGCTCAAAAAGTAAGAGATGATTATGTAAACCCTAAAATGAATATAGGTGGTAAAATAGGAATGAAATACTTTTTAACCCCCAATTTTAATGTTGAGGTTAACGGGAATTATTTTACCCTCGAAAATAAAGATATTGTAAAAAGAAACTACTACGGTCCTGAAGTAAACCTTGAATACCTCCTTTTCCCGAAATACAGATTCAGCCCATACATTTATGGAGGGGCAGGAGCTATGTATTCCAAATATAAACCTCAATATAAAGGACAGTTTGGAGGTGGTCTTGAGTACATGATTGATAATAATTTTTCACTGAGAGCATCGGCTCAATATGATCTTGGGTTTAAAGACAATTGGGAAGGGCTTATTAACGGAAAAAGAAAAGATCAGGCATTACGCTTTGCATTAGGAATCAATTTTTACCTTGGAAACAAATAAAAACACGAATTATGAAAACTTTAATTAAAATACTAAGCATATTCATTCTAACATTTTGTCTGTTTTCATGTAGTGAAGACCTTGTAGAACAGGCTCAGACAGGAACGTTAAAAGGAAAAGTAGTGAAAAGAGGCAGTAATACTCCTCTTGCGAACGTGAAAATTTTCACAAACCCCACAACGCAAACTGTTTTCAGTGGTACCGATGGCTCATTTGAAATCACAGCTATGCCGATAGGAAATTATTCCGTAAAAGCAGAACTTTCAGGATATATTACAAGCTTTCAGTCTGTAAATATGCAGAATCAAAACCAGGTGGTGACCATGGTATTTGAAATGGATGACGATACCTCTTTAAATTCTCCGCCTACAACGCCACAGCTTCTAAGTCCGATAGATAATGCGGTAAATCAACCTTTAAGTGTTGAACTAACCTGGAGTGCAACAGATCCGGATACAGCAGATGTTTTAAAATATAGTTTAACAATTAAAAATAATCTTGACACTAATGTGATTCAGGTTAATGATTTGACAGCGAATCATTATACACTTTCAAATCTAAAGTTTGGTGTAAGCTACTTCTGGCAGGTGTCTGTTTCGGACGACATTCACCAGCCAGTTTTAAGCTCTATCAGTAAGTTTACAACCAATACGGTTCCAGCTAACAGGTATCATTATACCCGAAAACAAAATGGTAATTTCGTGATCATCTCCAGTGATGAACAGGGAAACAATTTTCAGTTTACAGACGCTTCCTACAATAGCTGGCGACCAAGGAAGAATAATAATGCAGGGCTCATCGCATTTCTTCGTACCGAAGGCGGAAGTACTCATATATACACAGCCAATCCAGACGGTTCCAATCCTTTTAAGGTCACTACAGTTCCCGTAGCAGGATTTAATAACTTCGAAATGGATTTTGCCTGGAGTACCAATGGTAAGGAAATTCTTTATTCAAACTTTAATAAACTCTATAGGATCAATAAAGATGGTAGTGGGCTCACTCTGGTGTATACAACTCCTGACGGAAGTATGATTTCTGAATGTGATTGGAGCTATGATGGTAGCAAAATTGCCCTTAAAACCAATGATTATAACGGTTATAATACAAAAATATACATCATCGACACCACAGGGAATGTCATTAAAACAGTATTGTCCGGAACTGCCGGAGCAAGTGGAGGATTGAACTTTTCTGTGGACGGGCAACTTCTTCTCTTTACCCGGGATGTCGCAGGATATGAGGATGGAAGCGGAAATTACCGTCAGTTGGATTCCCATATTTTCATCTATAATCTGACCAATGATGCGTTGACAGATATTTCTTCTGAAAGCGAGAAAGCAATGGGAACCAATGATCTTGATCCAAGATTCTCCCCAAATAATGCTCAGATTATCTTCATGAATACCTCCAATGATAATATTTCCCAACGAAATATTATGGTTATAAGCTTGAACAGCAGCATGACAGATCTTACACGTTCCGCACTTTTCAGTAATGGAGAAATGCCGGATTACGAATAATATGGAATTGAGTGGTCAATTGTGAATAGTCAATTCATTGCACTTGTCAACTTTTATTCAATGCGGTAGTTGACTATTCACTTTACAACTGAATTTAAGGTTCAAAGTTTAATGTTTAACGTTTTGGATTCCTGATTCAATTGCGAAGCAAAAATTCACAATTGCTCCTTCATTATTTATATCAACAAAAATTAATAATCAGTTTGTTTGCCTGGCTTTTTATTAATAGGAATTTGGGAATAGGCAAGAAAAATTCCAGATCATATGATCTGGAATTTTTTGGTTAATTATTTGGTTGGTTTTAATCAGTCAATGATGTGATTTTCAAGAGCATATTTTACAACGCCTACAGTGTTTTTGACATTCAGTTTCAAAAGAATTTTTTTTCTGTGTGTTTCTACCGTATTGATGCTGATAAATAGTTTTTCAGAAATGTCTTTACTGCTGTAGCCGTCACAAATAAGTTTCAGGATTTCCATTTCACGACGGGTGAGGGGATCTCTTAGGTGAAGTTTTCGTTTTTCCTGTTCATTGCTGATAAAGTTGATCATTCTTTCCTTCGCGTGATCACAAATGTAGATCTCGTTCAGAAGTAGGGCATTGATGGATTTTATAAACTCATCATACCTGCAATTTTTGTCAAGATAACTTTTGATGCCTTTGTTGAAGAGTTTGCGGATATCAATAATATCGTAGCAGCTTCCTATAATAATGATTTTTATATTCTGATGCTCAGATGTAATATTTTCTACGGACTTGTATAACTCTGTAAGCATTAGCATATTGGAGCTCATCACAAGAATTTCCGGAGGCCCTTCTTTTAGGTGCTTAGATAGGGTTTCGAGGGAATTACAGATATCAATATTATTAAAAATCTTGCTCTGTGTCAATAGTTTTGATAAGCCTTCTGTATATAGCATCGGTTCATCAAAAATAGTTAATCTTGGTTTCATCATGGTTAGTTTTGTTTATATAAAAATATAAAAAAAACTTCACATTTTGCATAAATTTGACAAATAATTTCAAATTTATGTAAATATTTATATAATAAAATGTTGTTTTTATTGATTATTTGCTAAATAATTCTCTTTTTGTTGAGTTTTGTTTGAAAAACTTAGACTTATCTTGGTTAAAACGTGAATTTTACTGGCTTTTTCAAATGCTTTAATGTTTGAACAAATTATTTAACTAACACAATAGGGATATGTTTCACAGGAAAATTCACAGAGTTGGCAATAAAACAAAATTCACTAGCTTTATGATGAAGCTCCTTTGCTTTTTCAATCATCGAATCGTCCATTACATAAATTGTAGGGTGTAAAGTGACTTCGGTAAAATGACCGCTTCCATTAGGTGCTTCTGCCATAATTCCGGTTGCTTCATCTTGATAATCCGTTACAATAATACCTGCTTCAGAACAAAAGTGCAGATACCAAAGCATATGACATGATGAAAGAGAAGATAAAAACATCTCTTCAGGATTGTGTTTTGTTTTATCACCACGAAATGCCGGATCAGATGAGCCGTCAATAGTAGTTTTATTTTCTACAGAAATTGTGTGACTTCTTTCATAGTCTCTGTATCCGCTGGTTCCGGTTCCTTTATTTCCAGTCCATTGAATGGTAGTTTTGTAGTGATGGTTTTTCATATTTATAATTTAAAAGATTACAGATCTATTGATTCATATTAAGAAAGATGAGTATAGATATATGCTTTATTTTGGGTGCTAAAAGTAATAAAAAACCTCCAGCAAATGCTAGAGGAGTATATTAATTTTTAATGAGTTTTTTTGTGGTAATACTACCGTTTTCAAAAGTGATTTTTGCAGTGTAAATACCTTTGGGTAACTCTGAAACAGGGCTAAAGGAGTCTTTTAAAACCTTTACAATTTTTCCAGCGGAAGAATAGAGCTCAATTTTACTTATTTTTTCTTTCGACTGGTAGATCAGATTCTGTCTGACAGGGTTTTCAAATGAAATAGACGTATTGTTTGCTGTTAAAGGGTTTATTGTTGCCAGAGTAGGGTTATTCAATGAAAATTTTAAAATTTGATTTCCTCTTGTCGCAAAAATATTGTTGTCATTGATTATCATCTGATTGATAATTAAAGGTGCTGTTGTATTTTCAGAATAATTAAATGATGGGTCTATAGATCCGGTTGATGTTAACTTTGAAATTAAAATATTTTCACCTGTAGATCCTGTGATCCATGAGGTATAATAGTTCCCGTTTTTTTCATTGATGTAAAGAGATAAGTTACCATCGTTGAAAGGAGGTGCATTGTTATCAAATATAAATGAAGTATCGTATACTCCGGTTGGATGTATTCTGAAAATTTCATTGTTAATATTCGCGCAGACGATATAATTATTACTGTCCATAAAAGCAGTATTCACCATTCCTAAACTGGAATTAAATGCTAAAACACCATTATTCCCAAAATCAGAAAACACTTGTCCGCTACTATTATACTTTTCCAAGGCACCATAAGGGTATACATTGGTATTGATTACATTACTGATAAAACTGATGATATTAGACTGATTATCAACAAAAATAAAATTACCCTTTGTGTTGATAGAACCATTGTTTCCAAAACTTTGATCTATCGTTCCATTTTCATTCAATCTATAAATAAGTGAGTGATTTAAAAGATGGTAATTACTGTCGAATGCTGTCCCATAAACAATTAATTTATTGTTTTGTAGGTGTATTCCAAAACTGTCTGCATTGAATCCCATTCCTATATAAGGAATTTTACTGGTACCATTGATTCCGAAGGAAAGATCTATCTGTCCATTAGGTAAAACTCTTGTTATTGCTGTACCATCCTCATAGAAGCCCAATACTAAAAGCTTGCCATCAGTCTGCTTTTTAAGAATAGAAGGGAATCCGGGGGAAAAATAAGGGATACTCACTTCACCGCTATTACCAAAACTCGAGTCAATGGTTCCATTGGTATTTAATTTTGATAGAAAAGTTGTTCCGATATTGCTTTCTTTAGCATAAGTAAAGTAAAGGCTGCCATCTGTAGTGTCAGTCAGATTGATATAATGTTGATTGCTGGCATTGGTAATGGTAAATTTTCCATTCGAGGCAAAGCTGTTATCGTAAGAGATAATTTGAGCAGCAATATTCTGGATTGCCAGAATAGTCAGAAATAAGATTTTTTTCATTATGTTTTTGAGTTTCATGTAGTTTTTGCAAATGTAATAAAAAACCTCCGGCATTTACCGGAGGTTTGAATTTTGTCTTAATTAGAAAATTCTATCAATTCTTCTTTTTTAGAATTATAGATTCTGTATTCTAAATATTTAAAAGAATCCCTTGGAACAATGGTTACCCATTTTTTGTATTTGATAAACCATTTCATTTGGATGCTTTTGATGCCTTTTGTTAAATAGGCTTCTACGAATGGATGTACGTGCAGATAGATTTTTCCTTTTTCTTTCTGCAGGATGTTTCTTAAAGTTTCACCCATTCTTTCCACGATAACAATTGGAGCAACGATTTCTCCATCTTTGTTCGGGTTTTCTTCTTTGGTTTCGATCTGTTTTTCCGGACGGTTTCTTTGTCTGGTAATCTGAATCAGACCGAATTTACTTGGAGGAAGTATTTTATGACGTGCTTTATCACGCTTCATTTCCTCTTTCAGATGCTCATAGAGATCTCTTCTGTGATCAGAGTTGGGCATGTCGATGAAGTCAATCACAATGATGCCTCCCATATCGCGGAGACGAAGCTGTCTGGCAATCTCTGTGGCTGCCATTTTATTCACTTTCAGTGCATGTTCTTTATTAACAGCAGTTCCGGTAGTGATATTGTTTCCGGAGTTGACATCCACAACGTGAAGTGCTTCTGTGTGTTCAATAACAAGATAAGCGCCTTTAGAACTTGGAATGTTTACGTGTTTTCCAAAGCTCTGTTTAAGCTGTTTTTCAACATTATAATATTCCAGGAGTGGAATATGAGAATCATAAAACTGGACAATATTTTTCTTTTCAGGTGCAATTACTTCAATATAATTTTTCATTTCACTTACCATCTGTTCGTCATCACAGATAATATTCACGAAATCCTGATTAAAATTGTCTCTTAAAATAGCTGAAGCTTTGTCTTCTTCGCTTAAAACTTTGGACGGAACTTTGTTTTTCTGGATATTTTTAAAAGTGCTTTCCCATTTCTGAATCAGCTGATTCATATCATTATGAAGGTCTGCAACTTTTTTTCCTTCGGCTACAGTTCTGATGATCACTCCAAAACCTTCCGGTTTTATACTGTCTATCAGTGTTCTTAATCTTTCCTTTTCCTCAAAACTTTTGATCTTTTTGGAAATGGAAACCTTATTGTCGAATGGAATTAGAACCAAAAAACGCCCTGTAAGTGAAACTTGGGTAGAAATTCTGGGACCTTTTGTGGAAATAGGTTCCTTAGTGATTTGTAGTAGAACAAGATCATCTTTTGCAATTACTTTATCTACCGTTCCGTTTTTATCTATTTCGGGTTGTATCTCGAAATTTTTTAAGCTTGAAGCGCTTTGTTTTTTAGAAATAGTATCTTTTAAAAACTTTTTGTAAGTAAGATACTGTGGTCCTAAATCCTGATAATGCAGGAATGCATCCTTGTCATATCCAATATTTACGAATGCTGCATTCAGGTTTGGTGCCAGTTTTTTTACTTTTCCTATAAACAGATCTCCAACTATAAAATCGCTTTTGTCCTCTTGCTCATGAAGTTCACATAGTCTTCCGTCTTCCAGCAGTGCAATCTTTGTAAGATCATCTTCATGCGAAACTATTAGTTCTTTCTTCATTTTGTTATAAGATAAAATTGTTAAGATTTTAGGAAATTGGTATTGTTCTCGATTAATTCATCTATTAAATATAAGGATTTTGAATGTAAACCTTTATATTTTTATTAAAATAATATTTGAAACTTTCCGTTTTCCGCGGAATCTTATAGTTGCAAATAAAAATATAGTCGGCGAACTTTAAAAAATTAAAATCACCAACTATATTATTATATTGTAAATCTCGAGAAGAGGAGATTATTTTTTCTTATGTCTGTTCGCTCTTCTTCTTTTCTTTCTTTTGTGAGTCGCAACCTTGTGTCTTTTTCTTTTCTTTCCGCTTGGCATAATTTTAATTTTTTAGTAACTAGTTAATATTCAGTTAATGTTCTTATTTTACTGCAACTTTTGTTTTTACTTTCTCTACAAAAGATTTTGAAGGTTTGAAAGCAGGAATGTTGTGAGCAGGAATCTCAATTGCAGTGTTCTTAGAAATATTTCTTCCTGTTTTAGCAGCTCTTGTTTTAATGATAAAAGATCCAAAACCTCTCAGATAAACGTTATCCCCATTATACATAGAAGTTCTGATCTCCTGCATAAAAGCTTCTACAACTTTCTGTGTTTCATTCTTTTCTGTTCCCAACTTATTTGAGATGGTGTTTACCAATTCTGCCTTTGTCATTTCCTTATTTTAATTTTAAATTTTAGGTGTGCAAATTTAGTTAAAAAAATTGAATACTAGCAAATTAGTGGCAAAATATTTTTGTTCAAATCCTTGAGTTTTTAATGTGTACCCTATATTAATGTAGCTTTATAGTTATTTAACAATAAAATAATATAACGGTAAACCTATGCAGATAATTGCCTTAAAATAGGAGTTCTAAGCCCCTCAGCAGGACTTATTACCTTTCATTATATCCTTTGATTTTGTCATTTTTTATAATGATTCAAAATTCAGGATTAAAATTTTTCTACATACTGGAATTATAATACCCATTCTCTACGCAGAAACGGATAAGATGAAGTTTTGTTTTCAGTCCCAGCTTTTCCGTAAGTCGGTTGATGTAGGTATCAATTGTTCTTGTACTAAGGTTTAGCTTTTCTGCAATCTCTTTATTACTAAAGCCTTCGTAGCAGAATCTCATAAGCTGTATTTCCGCTGGTGAAAGCTCTTCCTGACCCTTTTTCTGCCTGTCCATATATTCCTGTACTGCGAGGGGCTGCTGTTCCCATTCTTTAGAATATTGCTGGTAATCAAATTCCTCAGAAGCAATGCTTCCTTTAATGATATCCTTTATAATATTACTTTTCTTCTGACAGTAATAGGTATTAGGAATCTTTGAAAGAATTTCTGCCATATCCTCCTGATATGTCCCGGAATACGTTACAATAGGAGTTTCTGCATTATTTTTTCTTATGTATTTGATGGCTTCTATTCCACTCAATACCGGCATAAACAGTTCTATAATAAATACATCTTCTTGTCTTCTGTAGATCCTGTTTACCAGTTCGTGACCGTTGTTGCAATCGTTCAGAAGCATATAGAACGGGTTTTCCATAAGTGTTTTGATCATTATTTTTTTAAAATAAAAATCACTGTCAGCTATAGAGAAACGCACGGTATTAGATAATATTTTACTCATTCTTAATATCGATTTGGCGAATGATATTTGAAATTCAGAGCCCTAATTTATGAAAAACTTATTAAAGTGAAAATTAATATTAATTTAATCAGGGATTCTACGAATGGAGGGCGGGGAAAATACGTATTGCGCATAAATTTTTTTTTTTATATTTTCACAGGCCAAACAAATCGCAAATTTATGTCTTCGAACAGGGAAAAAAAATTAAACAAATCTGACGTAAGAATAGGCATCTGGAAGTTTATTCTATCTTTTGCCGTTTTGTCGGTAGTTACTTTTACATGCCTATTTCTCTTCTTTAAGAGTTATGATATACAAAGAGCAGGGATCAGTAGAGAAGCTGAAAACTACATGGAACTGATGCGTAGAAGTGACATGTTAAAAGATCATGTGGATGATATTTATAACAGAATGTCCCAACTTGATATGAAAAAGGTGGAGAATGATCTGTTTCTTAGAACAAGTATTATGGATCATGTGAGAGATGCTAAAATTATTATGGGCAAAGACAGTACCGGAAGTTTTAAGCATTATGCCAGACTGATGAAGCAAATAGAACCTATGATCACTCTAAAGACAAAAATCATTGGTGTGGAATATAAAAAAGAAACTGCCAAAAGAGATCTTGAAGTATGTATGGGAAAAGTAAGAGGAGTAAATAATGAACTTCGAAGAGATCCGACCAGAAACTTTACAGTAGGTAGAAAAAAATAAAAAAGAAAGATATGCAAGGACACATTACACTATCTAAGAAAGAAAGGCATTATCAGTTTTTTTATTTAATACTGATGCTGGTGACTGCCATGATATTTCTGGGGGTTATCTTTTTAAAAGGATTTGAATCCCCGTTTTCTGACGAAGACATCAGAGGAATCCAGAATTTAGAGCAAAAAGCAGAATTTGAACAACACCAAAAAGTTATTCTGCCTATTATGGATAGTACTTATACCATGATTACCAAACTTGCAGACGAGACTCCACAGCCTTTTGTGGAAAATAATATCTTTGTAGGCGTTAATGACCTTAATGGTTATTTTAAAGAGCACGGTAGTATTACTGATGTTCGAAAAGATGCCTTTCCCCAGATTGCAAGATTCTATAAAATGTATTATGAAGATAAAAAGGTAATTTCTACTACTTCAGAGGATATTAAAAGATTTGAAAAGCAAATCGAGGAATGTAGAATAGGATATAAAGATAAGCAGGATAAACTTTACCAGAGAGAAAGTGCCCTACAGGCAAGAACTCAGTAATAAAGTACATGGAATTAGGAACTTTAAATAAAACACATCACAATTATTAACTATGAATTATTTTCAAAAGAACAAAAAGAACATTATTATCGGTATTATTGCAACATTGCTCATCGCAGCCCTTGTTGCATTATGGCTGCAGAAAAAAGTAATCCATTCTGCTGATGATATTGTAGGGGTAGTTTACCCATCTGCTTTGTCAGTAGGAGATACACTTTTATTTGAAGATAAAACCCAGTTTGCAAAAACCAAGAAATGGAATTTTGGAGATGGGACAACTTCGGATAAAAACAGCGGTATCCACTTCTATAATAAACCGGGATATTACCAGGTAATTTTGATCGTAGATAACAAGTACACCAAGTCTTTCCCTGTAATGGTTTCTGCCAGAAGCATCAAGCAGGCTAAAGACAGCGTGAAAACTAAAACAACAATTGAAGCTCCGGTACAGGCAATGCAGAATGAGAATGTAAATTTCCGTGCCATTTCTGAGGCTTCTCAATTTGCCTGGAAATTTGGAGAAACAGGAAACACAGACTCCAAAGACAAATTTGCTATTTATTCCTATAAAAAACCGGGTGATTATCTGGTGACTTTATACACTGAAGAAACTCTGGAACCTATTTATCACCGTATTAAAATTCTTCCGGCTTATAATTCTTTAGAACAGGAAGCTGTATCTGTAGAAGACTCTTACGCGAAAGTTGATAACGACTTTAAATACCACCTGCAGCAGATTGCTAACGGAAACAGTTTCAATATGCACTACAATTACCTGTTGAAAACCTATTTGTGTAACAATGAAAATACAGTGGTAAAAGTAAATGACAGTAAAGTAAATAATTTCTACATGTACTGTGCAGGTCTTCAGTTTGATAAAAATACTGTCATTCAGACAGTAAAGGTGAATTTAGACGATACACAAAACTGTGTAACTAAAGTAGATATAAACCAAAGCAAATAATACCATCCGGTTTTCGGATGCACCCAATCATAAAAAGATAAAATAGGATGAAAAATAAATTTCCTCTAGCAGCATATTATATAGGATTATCAGTATTATTGGCGAGTTGCCAGGTAAAGCTTCCGTCAAAAAAAACACCAGAGCCATCACAATATGGTCAGGTAGATAATTCCACCGTTGTCAACGGATATCCTAAAAAGTCCGTTCCATGGATCGTTATATCAGACAGATCCAGAAATACAGCTTATTTAGATAAAGATGATGAAAAATCATACAAAGAAGTTAAGTTTCTTGAACCTTTAATGGTTTTAAAACATAGAGACGGAATGGTAAAGGTAGCAGAATACGTTCCTGATGCCTTAATGAAAAAAGTTTCGTCAAAATCTATCAAAACATACGGATGGATTCCTGAATCTGACCTGCTTTTATGGAATAATTCTTTAAAAAGCGAAAGAACAGGATATCCGGTAAGAGTAGCAGTAGTACCTAATAACAGTGAAGTAATCAGAAGCGCTGAGAGATACTATAAAAATGATTCCATCATGGTATTTAATTCCCCAAGTCTTATCGAAGAGGCTAAGGTGAAGATTCCTAACGGACAGATGGTGTATGTTTACAAACAGGCAGAAAACAATAAGAGATTTTTAGTTGGTAAAAAACCTTCTGTTGATATCGATAGTATTGGGAAAAGCCTTTACGGATGGGTAAGCTCCAATGTGATTTCTACCTGGGGAGAACGTTCCGCTATAAAACTTAAAAATACAACAGGAATCACGGAATCAGAATTGGGAATCCATGAAGGATATCCTGGAGGATCAGCATCAGATGCTACCAACAAAACAGCGATTCTTCTTACCGAAGTTAACAAAAGAAGACCATTGGAAAATATTTTCCCGGTAACTTTACCTTTAAATGAAGCGCCAACCCCGGATTCAAAAACAAAGTACTTTACCAATATCTTGGATTATAGTAAAAACTTTGTATACAATGTTTTAGGAGAGCCAATCTACTTTGACCGTTATAGAGAAATTACAGAGCGTGATAAAAATATCAATATTGTTTTTGCTCTTGATGTAAGTGCAGGAAATGCTCCTTATGCACCGATTGTAAAATCATTATTACAGGATTTGCAGCTAAGATTTGAAAAACCTTCTTATTTCAATACAGTGAAATATGGAGTAGTACTTTACAAAAACAACCCTTGTGGAAATAACGTTTCTGTGTCTAACCTGAGCACAGAATACAGTAAAATCACTACGTTTATTGACCAGAAAACGAATGAGATGAACTGTGCCAGCAATAACGGATACCAACCTGTAGGTGAAGCGCTTTCGGCTGCTGGAAATCTTCTTTCAAACGTTCCTGATGAGACCAATATCGTTGTAACTGTAGGAACTTCCGCCAGCCAAAGTGGAAATATGTACAGTGTGATCAGTTCACTTACACAAGCTCAGGCAAGATTAATCATGTTCCAGACAAGCGCAAGGTCTTCAGATACCTATAATGACTTTGTATTAATGGCAGAAAATGTAGTGACAAATACTGCAAAAAATATTGCTGAACTTAAAAAGCAAAAGATCATCAATCAGTATGACGTTCTTACAAAAAATAACTTTAGTTTAGTGGAAGGAGACGCAGGATTTTTCTCATTAGCGTATCCTAAGCAGAGTATGTCTCAGGGATTTGTTATTTTCCCTAAAAAAGGGGATGTTACCACTCCAGGATTCCTGAAAAAATCTGTAGATAGTCTTATTGCACAAGTTACATTAGATAACCAAACTGTAGATAAATCACTTAACGATTATTTCCATTCTTCAGTAGGAGCGGGAAGAACAGATGTAGATGTGAAATATAAGTATCTGTATCCAGGGCTTACTAATCCGGTTTCTGCGGGAATTGCAGCACAGCTTATAAACTATGGAAATCCGTTCCTTGTGAAAGGAAATATTCCAAAAGAACTGAAAGATTATACACCGGGAATAGAAAAAGGAATTCTGATTTCTGAAGCTGAATATGATAACCTTAAGGCTTTCTATACAGAAGTATATAAAAACTCAGGAGCTGAAAGAGCAGATTTTAATCAGGCAAAAGCCGTTAAGGAATATGTAAAATTGTTGAAGAAATACAATCCGACAATTAAATTCCTTGATAAAGGAGATCTTTATGAATTACCTATGTCTTATGCAGTAGGAATGAGTACCGGAGTTGATCTTACAGATGAAGAAATCATGACGAAATATAAGCTTAAAGGCTGGAAAAAGTCAAAAGGTGTTCCTAATGCAACTGTAAGAACCTATTTCCGTCATTATAAGGACTTGGCAGACAGAATGCTTGCTCATAGAAATGATCCTGCGGTAAAAATTCAGCAAAACGGACAAACATTTTATTGGCTTAACGAATACTTTACGCCAACAATGCTTCCAACTGAGGCGCCAGAATATACTAAACATTAATTGTTAGTTTTTATAATATTAAAAGCAGGAGTAGAATACTTCTGCTTTTTTTATTGTTGATGAAATAAAAAATAGGATGATAACAAAACTTCTTTATCCGATATTTAACCTTAGCCAAAAATAATTAATCACACGCTGAAAATTTCAAAATTTCATGTGAAAAAAGCAAACTATTTCTCTATTGAGTGTAAAAATTGTCTTTTTATTAACAATATGAATTGAGTGTAATGTGTTTATTTGTAGTGTGTTATATTTGTTTTGTAAATCCAGTGTCGTAGAATTACTACAAAAAGTCGTAGAACTACTACAATTTTTCAGATTTGTGTTCAAAAGTTTTTTTTAGAAAAAAAGACATTCTATATTTGCTACACAATCACTGAATCACAAAATATTATTAACGATTAAAATTTACACATTATGGCAGAAAGAAATTCGAGAGGAATCTTAAAATTCAACAACGGAGAAGGTCAGAAATTATTAAAGATGAACTACAGCGTAGCAAGATCTACGGACGTTTCAGGACGTGTAGCATCAGATCCTTCCAATGCATTAATCAAGGTTACAGTAGAAGCTACTGAAAAATCTGATATTCTTGAAAGCTTACTAAACGGAAAATATAAGCCAACAGTAGGAGAAATTACATTCAATAAATCTCACGAAGAAGGAACTTTGATTACTTTAAAGTGGAACAATGGTTATGTAATCCAACATCAGGTAGAGTTTGATGCTATTGATAGCAACAGTATGTTAATCAGCTTCGTAGTAAGTGCTGAGACTATCAGCTATGGAGACTCTGAGTATGCTGGACTTTGGCCGAATAACTAATAATACACATTATCAACATTCATACGAAAAAAAGACTGTCACTATTGAAGGCGGTCTTTTTTTGCCTGAAATAAACTTATTTTAAATGTTTTTTTATTTCATATCTTATTGATATTATGGTTATTTCGTGAAATATTACTATCTTTAATACTCATCCAAACACAAAGCAAATGAAAACCGAATCCAAACTAAAAGGAGGTTCTTTCCGCCCATCACAGAATGCAGACGGGATATCCGAAAATCACCATACAGGTATCAACCGTTTGGTAAAACTCTCGTTGGTTGTTGAAGGTAAAATTATCAAGCACTATAAACATTTTATACTTAAACAAAAGGCAAGTCATCATCATGAGTTCAGCCTTATTCTTGCCCATGACGCGCTTAATGACCGGCAAAGTCATACCCTTGAAGAAGCCAATAAATTTTTAGGAAAACGACTTACCGTAGTCATTTCCTATAAAGACATAGATAACAGCCCTGAGAGAAACTTTGTAGGATTGATAACCAAAGTAGGATTCAGTCAGGAGAAAATGAGCCTTGGAAATATTGTACTTTCCGGCTATAGTCCGACGATCTTATTAGACGGAGCCCCGCATATTCAAAGCTTTGGAGGTAATCAGCCTGTTAATATGGGAATTATTGCTGAAGAAGTAATCAAACAGGGGATCGATAAAAGCCGTTTCGATATAAGAGTAGATACGAATGACTACTCACAGATCATCTACAGCAGTCAGTATAATGAAACTCATTATAACTACCTTGCAAGAATGGCAGAAGCTTATGGTGAGCAATTCTACTATGATGGTGAAGTCTTACATTTCGGGAAACTTCCCCTTCAAAACAAACCCATCAAACTTATTTACGGCAGTAATGCTAATGATGTAAAGGTAGAACTCAAAGCTGTTCATACCAAACCTCAATATTATGGTTATAACAGCAGTAGAAATGAAAAATTGACCTCAGGAGAAACTCCTGTAAAACATTTAGGAGATCTGGCTAAAACCGCTTACAGCCATAACGATAAAATATACAAAACTCCGGCACTTCAGGTGGCACCTATCAAAGCATCGACTCATTTAGATGTAGAATATTCTCAGAGAAGTACCTCGGGAAGTGAAGCCGTAGGAGTCTTTTCTGTTTCCGGCTCTACAACCGTTCCTTTTTTACATCCTGGCTGTGTAGTGGATATTCATATGAGAAAACCAGACAGCAATGAAACATCTTACTTTACCAAAGTGATGGTAACCGAAGCGGTACATGAAATTGACACAATCGGACATTATACAGGTAGTTTTGAGTCTATAGCAGCTGATACTGGTTATTTACCCAAACCTGAATTTACAGAACCTATCGCTCAGCCTCAGATAGCCACGGTCATTGCCAATGCCGATCCTGAAGGACAGGGAAGAGTCCAGGTAAGATTCGATTGGCAGATGAATGATACCACTCATTTTGTACGAGTAATGAGCCCAGATGCTGGAGGAACTGATCAGATCACTCAAAACCGAGGTTATGTAGCAATCCCTGAAGTTGGAGATCAGGTAATGGTTAATTTTGTACACAGTCATCCTGACCGTCCTTTTGTAATGGGAGGAATGTTCCATGGAGGAATCGGTCTTGGAGGTGGAGTGGATAACCATATGAGATCTATCCAGACAAAAAGTGGGATCAAAGTACTGATGAATGATGATGAAAAAAGTGTGACAATCATTGATCCAAGTGGAAATACCTATTTTATGGACGGAAACGGAAATATTTCGGTGACTGCTCCAAATGATATTACGTTTACAGCAGGGAAAAATATGAATATTAATGTAGGTGAGAATATGACGACGACGGTGGGAATGAATAAATCTGATAATATCGGATTGAATAATACAGAAAGTGTGGGGGCTATGAAACTTACTTCAGTTATAGGAAATGCAAGTACATTTATCACCGGAAAGCTAACCGAGATCATAGAAGGAGATGTACATAGTGAAACCAAAAAAGAACGGAATGAGGTGAGTGAAAATGATATGAATATTCAATCCGGAAAATTTGTTCATAAACACGCACAGGCTGAGGTACAAAACAACAGCGGTGAAAAATCTAAAGCCCACTAAGCGATGAGCAGAACGAGAATTGTAAGAGGAACTTATACCAAGATTTCTCAGGAAGGGCATAGTATGTATTCCAATGCCAATATTATCACCAATGCAGGAGCAGCTATAACAGAAACAGGGGTGAATAACGGGGTTACCTATGGTGATCCGAAAAAACCTGCTGCTATAGAAGGTGATTATATTATTGATGGAGAATGGTTGGATCAAGATGGAAATCCCATTGATACAAGTAAAACTCCCCACGCAAGAATTGGAAATACCGTTTTTTTCAGGGTGAAAACAAGAAATATTCCTGAAAATACACCTTTAAGCTTTGAACTTTGGGAAAGTGACGGGATAAGTCTGAAAATTGGCTTGGGAACTATTTTCGATAGCCGTATGTTTGATGATTTTGTTCCTCTTGAAGGAAAAGAATCTGGATCTAATGCTGTAACAGCTAATATAGATAAAGACGGATATGCCATATTCAGTATTGATCTTACAGAATATTTTGAACAGTATATTGAAGAAGATGCCGGTGCCTATATTGAGCTTTATTTTATTGCGAGATATTATGGTCACGAGTTTGCCTATTTAGCAAGAGATAACAGTAAATATCTCCAGGTAGGATATTCAGACAGAACTTTATTTATACAGTCAGCAGTAGGAGACGAGAAGTATGGTCTTCCTGAGTTTCGGTCTGCAGATGGAGATATCATTATTTTCAGTGGTGGCGTTGAAAGTATTGATAAGCTGGCAAGTGCAGAAAATATTAAAAAAGAAGAAGACTCTACAGCATTTGACAGGGTAAAAGATAAGATCAAGGACGAAATAGAAGGAAAGATCAAAGACAAAGCTGAAGAAATGACCGGTAAAGGGCTTGACAAGCTACAGAAAACCATTGCTGTTCACCAATTGAAGAAAGGGAAACTGGGCATGAACAATGGACAGGTGAGAACAAACAGGAGACTGTATACCACAATCCAGTTTGATAACCTGGGTGAAGAATATACGGTAACAAGAGCTTCCAACTTCGGGTATGTGAGTAATGGTGAACGAGTGACTTCAAAAGGGATCAGCCAGTTAGACTTTTTTAAAGAAACGAATGTTTACAGTAAAGTAGCCAAAGTTGGAAAAAATGCCTTAGATTGTCTTGCCTTTCTGGATCTTGCCAAATACATTTCCGGTAACGGAGAACTGCCATCAATTCCTAGCCCGGTTCCGGGACTAGACTTTGTAATTGATATTATGGTTACAGAGACAAAGGAACAGATAAAAAATATGGCAGAAGAAGCAGTGCAGGTAACATTATCAAAAGCGAAGGATTTGGGAGTAAAAGGAGTTGAAGAATTCATGTATGTAAATGGTAATAAAATGTCATTCACTACAGGAAATACTGTTGAAGGGGATATAAAAAGATTTGAAATAGAAACAATATCTCAATCTTCTCTTGAAAGCTTACTTCAAGGAAATATTCGTAGCTTAGGTTCTTTGAGAAATAAAGAGAGAAATAATAGAAAAGATTATGATAAGTATATGAAAGAATCAAAATATTTGGTTTTGTATGAAAAAGTCTCTGATGAGAGATATAGTGAGTTTATTAATGTGATTAATACAATTTTTATTAAATAATTATGAAGAATTATTGGTATGTACTTTTCCTCTTCCTTATAAATTGTAAGAGTCAAAAGCACGATGTCATTATAAAATCTAAGTTTTATGATGATAAACAGCTAACGCTTAGTAAAACTGTTGTAGGAAAACCAGAGGATTCCATAGCATTAAATGTTCCGGTTGGTTTATTGTTTGAGAATCTTTCTTCTGAAAAGGTGGTTATACTTAATTATAAGACTTTTATTCAGAATAATTCAGAAAGCTGGAGGCATTTAGTTTTTAATGAGAATAAAGAAGAGTTTAAGATTGATAAGGAAGTTGTTAATCCGCATCAAATCAGAAATTTTAAGTTTATAATAGGATTAATTATTTCAAGAAAAGAAGCTGATAACATTCTCAAAAAAAAGAATAGTGAAAAAGATATTAATACTTTGAATGGAATTAAAGATTCGATTAATGTTGGAAATATTTCAGAATTTTCAAAGCTGAATCCTGATTTTTTTAGTAGGTATTCAAAACCAAAAGACTCAATAGGATTTATGTTTGTTAATGATGATGATAAAAAGAATATAAAGATAAAAATGATTAAATTAAAACTATAGATCTTCTAACAGTATGAAAACCTGTTTGTTTGCAATAATTTTATTAAGCTTTTTATTTTCTTGTAAAACTCAAGTGAATAATTTTACTCATCTTAAGTCATCAAATAGTATAAATTTAATAGAGAAGAATGATAGTATTGTTGTTGATATACCTTTAAAATTCGAATTCAAAAATAATACGGGTAAAGTCATTAACAGACTACATATTGTTTTAAGTGATGTTAATCGTGCCTTAATAGATATGGGAGATTATATTATTTATAAGAAAGGTACATTATTGAACTTTCAAGATGAAATTCAACCTAATCAGGCTATTGTTTTCCTTATTCGTCAAAATCATACTAAAATTTCCAAAGTAGCTTCTCAAGAAGCTTTCAGAAACGAAAAAATAAATTTTGGAGATAAAGATTCCATTGTACTTAAATCTAAAGAACATTATTTGCCTTTGGTGAAAACTTTTAATCAACATACAGATAGTATTAAAGTGGTCGGATTTTCAAATGGGAAAAAGACTTCTTATGATGTATTGAAAATAGATTATGCTAAATAAGCCATAGTTTACTTATAGGAAGAACGCCTTAGATTGTCTTACCTTTCTGGATCTTGCCAAATACATTTCCGGTAACGGAGAACTGCCATCAATTCCTAGCCCGGTTCCGGGACTAGACTTTGTAATTGATATTATGGTTACAGAGACAAAGGAAAGAATGAAAGAAATGTGGGGGTGAAGCTGTGGAAGCAGTGTTGGAGAAAGCAAAGGACTTAGGTGTTAAAGGAGCGAAAGAATTTGTAACTTTAAATGCGAATAATGTCTCTTTTTCTGGAGGAGATCAAGGAGGAGTATATAAAACTTTAGATATTAGTCAAAGTATATTAGAGAATATTTTGCTTGGAAAAATAAGACGTTTAGATAATCTTCAGAAAAAAATTGAAGACCAAAATAGAATTGACGATCAAACGTATATGAAATCTAATCAATCATATAAGTCATCTTTAAATTATATGTTGCTATATAAAAGTCAATATGACGAAAAAATTGGCGATGATATTTATATAATAGAGACAATATTTATAAAATAATGAGAAACATATTTTTATCAATCTTTTTATTGATTTTATTTTCTTGTAAAGTAAAGCAAGAAATTGGAATATCCGAAATCAATAATAATTCTTATGTTACTATTTCTGAATATTTTAAGAAAGAAAATAATGACAGTATATGTCTTAATGTACCTCTTGAATTTGAAATTAACTTTCCTGAAGATACAGATAAAGTTACTTTTGATTTATTGAAAAATAATCATTATCAACAATATATAAATGATTATACAATAAAATACTTTAAGAATAACAAAATTCAGACACTGTATGAAGGGATTAATTTAAAAGACATTGAAAATCCTAAAAAAATTATACTTAGATTATACATTAAAAATAATTTAGTATCAAAAAAAGTAGGAGATAATTTACTTGCAAAATATGCTGATACCAATATTAAGTCAGATAAAATTGGAAAAACAGATAGTATTAAACTTAACTCATATTCGAAATTTCGTAAAGAAAATACTGATGTAATGAATACTTTAAGAAAACAGGATGATTTTTTAATAATAAATATTAGAAAACATTCTGAAAAAAAATATTCATCTACAAAATATAAAATTAAATGGTAAATAAATGACCATTTTAAGTGTTAAAATTAGACTTCTCTATAAATATGAAGATTTGCTTATTTATAACATTTTTTAGCATAATGATTAGAAAAAGTATAATTTTTATTTTGTTGTTAATACTTGTAATAAGTTGCAATTCACAAAAAGATATAAAAGTTGAGCAATGTGAAAATAGTTATGAGGTGTCATTAAGTAAGTCATTGCTAAATCCACAGAATGATAGTCTCTCTCTTAATTTTCCAATTAAAATTGGTATAAAAAATAATATGTCAGTAGGACCTCTTAGATTAGAAAAAATGACTGTTTTCTCTGATTTGGATGCAACAGGGCAAAAAAATGCAATGTATAGTTTAACTCAAAAAAAGAAGATTTATACTGAGGTTAAAGAAAACATTGAGCATGAAAATTTTTACAAAATTATTATTAGTTATTCCATTTCAAAAGAAGAGGCTGAAAGAATTGTTGGAAAATATCATGTTTCAAAAACAACTGAATTGAAAAACTACAATGATTCCATAAAAATTATTCCTTATAAAAATTTTATTAAAGATAATGGTGAGTACAAGCAAAGAATGGATAAAACTCCTGATTTTGTACGTATGATGTTCCGAGATCAAAATAATAAAACTTTTATTGAAGAATTAAAAATAAATTGGTGAAATCTATTGAATAGCATATTAATAAAGTAATGAAAAGCATAAAAATTGTCTTATTAGTATATCTTACATTTTTTCTAAACTGTACCTCTCAAGAAAAAATAGCTGTTCTACAGGAAAAAACAACAAAAAATATAACTATTAGTAGATCATTAGAATCAATAGATTTATTCTCATTAAATATTCCTATAAGATTGAGAGTTAAAAATGATGAGAGTTCCAGTATGAAGATAATTACTTTGTCTACTATAGATAATTCAAAGATTCTAAGGTCATCAATATATCATTTTCCACAGGGAACAAGATTCTATGAGGGAGGATCAGAAAGAATATCTGCTAAAAATTCCCAAATTTTTGATGTAATAATTGGAGTTCCTATTACAAAGGAAGAAACAAATTTATTATTGAAAGAATACAACTATACTGGAGCTATTGATAAACTACAAGGAATCAATGATTCTATAAAAATTGTAGATTATACAAGTTTTATGAAGAATAATAATAAAAGATAATGATATATAATGATGTACCAAATAATTAAACTAACTTCGATAGTATAACGCTTCAATATCATGTACGTTTATACATATTACAAATTCAATTATTATGAAATCATTAAAAGAATTTATCACCGAAAACTTAGAGGAATCTACTATTACAACAGTTCAAGAAAACACTGAACAAACTAATGAAAATCAGGATGATAATTTACAATTAGAACAAGATTTAGAGGTTACTGAACAAAAATAACATTATATTTTTGTTATATACAATGTATGTAATTGTTATACAAAAGTTATAACATTGTTATACAATTATCCGACAATTGTCGTACATTTGTGCAATAATTGTTGTACTAAGACAACAACAATTTAAAAGAAAAACTCCCTGCTGGAACAGGGAGAATAAAAGTGTAGGTTATTTTACTTCAACATAGAAAACAAATAATCCTCCTTTTGGATGGTAGATAACTTTACCATTCTTTTTGATACTTCTGGTAAAAATTTTTTTATAAGTTTTACCATTTTTTTCAAAAACTTCCATTACTCGATTTTTTTGAATTAAACAAAATTACCGAACAACTCAGGCTGGAACCTGAGTTGTTCTGTTTACAATCTCAGCGTCACCGCCTGTGGAATTCATCCACTTTAGTATCTACTATAGCAAAGATAGTAAATTTAAAAACCAGTTTTACAATAGTTGTTGATACATGTTAGTAACTTTTAATATTTTATGTTTTTAAAGCGCATTTAATTACCAAAATCTTAATTATTATATTTTTTAAATCAAAAAATATAAGATGTTTCTACTTACAATAACATACCTAAAATAGAGGGTTTTTGCATTTTTTAGCCTTAACAATTTTTATTAGATAATGATATACTAGTTAATACTACCTATAACATTATCAAAAATAAATCCTTCTATTTCTCCTATGGTTTTCAATAAAATTTTATATTTGTTAAAACAAATTTATCATGGAAGGTATATTAAAAAGAGGAGATATAGTAACACTTAAAAGTGGAAGCCCTATTATGACTGTAAAATATAAATTACAAGACGGATCATGGAAGTGCTCATGGTTTGACTCTAATAATGAATTGAAAGAAGGTACTTTTACTGAGGAACAGCTTATAATATCTAAATAATAAATTTTAATTTCTTATTTATAAAAAGTTAATTTAAACTATATATCTTGAAACAGAAACAGCATTATATTAGTGCTGTTTTTATTTTGTTGAACATAATAGTTTATACATCAGGTTGTTTAATAAATATTTTAATTAAAAACTTTATACAATGCAATCTTTAAAAGATTTTATTAATGAACAAATTTTCATAAAAGTTCAAGAGAATGGAGAAAATTCCAAAGATATTAAGGACAAGATTGATGTCAATAATACTAATGAGAATAATGAAAATATTCTTAAAGGTCAGCCAAATGATGAAAAGACTGATTAAAAAAGATAATTTATATTAGATTCAGTTGTTTTTGCTATATTTTTGTTTATAGAAATTGCATATGAAAGTATGTTCATGAAATTAATTATAAACGTCAGAAGAAATGTAAAAATATTTAAACGCGTCAAGTTTTGTCGTTGACCATAAATAAATTTGCAATAGTTATAAAAAATATAAAATGAAGAACAAATAAATTGTTGAATCTCTCAGTAAAAGTTATCTTTGCAAACTTTACTATACCTTGAGACTCAAGAATAAAAAATACAGGAAAAATAGAAGATTGCCTAGAAGGCAACACGTTATTCGGAATTATATAAGGATTCGGAAATTTTTCCCATTTAAGAACTTCAAAGAATTCTATAATGAAACTAGGGAAAGAGCGAAATATTCTAAGATTATTGAGCCTTGTCAGGATTTCAGACTAATAAACAATCCTATTGAAGTTATTAAAACAATAGCTGAATTAAAATCTTTAGCGAAAAGAGAGAAAATTCATAGGGTTATTATTGATTTAACAAATTTAACTCATATTGATATTGGTGCAATATCACTAATGTTATCATCAGTTAAAGAGTTGAGAAATCATAAAGTAAGAATTTCAGGAACTCAGCCTTTAGATGAAGATGTTTTAGACTTTATTATTAAAAGTGGATTTTTCGGAAATATGTCGAACGTTTCACCCGATATTAGTAATACCTTACAATCACATAAGAAAAACAATAAAAATACTTTAATTATTGCAGATTGTAATATGAAAGGTAGGGGGCAATTGATTGGTACAAATATAAAGCAGATTAGAAAATTGTTACTAGGGGAGGAAAATCATTATCAACCTTTATATACAATTCTTATGGAGATGAATGCTAATGCTTTTGAACATGCCTATAATGATGATAAAAAACATTGGGTTTTAGGTATAAATTTTGATGAAAAAAGTAAAAAAGTGTTTGTTACTTTCACTGATAATGGATTAGGAATTATACAACAATTAAATTTAAAGAGATCGACTAGAGTAAAAGAATTTATTTCAGATTTCGCACTATTAAAAACCCCAGATGTTTTTAATAATGGAATATTATTACAAAAAGTTTTTGACAAAGTCTATAATTCTAGATTTAAAAGTCAAATTAATAGAAATAGAGGGTTGCCAACTATAAAAGATAAAAATATAAAAAATCAGATTAAAAATCTTATTTGTATTACAAATAATGTATATTTAGATTTAACTACTGATAAGTATATAATTTTAGATGATGATTTTACAGGAACCTTTTATTATTTAGAGTTAGAAGCAGAAAATTTTAATCAATGGATAAAATAATTGTAAAAGTTAAAGATTTTACAGAATACCCAGATGCCAGATATATTGAACACGATTCATCTTCTGGAGAAGAGTTTTATTATAATTACGTAAAACCTAATTTCGAGAGAGCTATTAATGAAAATAAACAGCTTGTTGTAGATTTGGATGACACAGCTGGTTATGCCTCTTCATTTTTAGATGAAGCTTTTGGAAATTTAGTTTACGATTTTAGCTTTGATATTATAAAATTGAGATTACAAATTATTTCTAATCAAGAACCTGATTGGATCAAATTAATTTTAGACGATATAATTTATATATGGAAAGAGAAAAAAGAAAAAGGATTACCACGTAAGGAAATATGATTCAAGATTTTTTAAAGTTTTTAATAAATCATACACATTTAAATTTCATTTTTTCTATGGAATTTTCTTTTAGTGATATTATAGCAACCTTAGCTCTTCTTTCAAGTATTGGTGTACCAATATATATAGCTGATAGATTGCAAAATAAATTTCTTAAAAATACAAATTTAAAGACCTACCATGTAAAACTGCTTGATGATATTTTTTCGGATTATAAAAACTTTATTGAAGATTCATTAAAAGGAAATTATAATAGAAGAGATATTGCCAATAAATTTAAAATGTTTAGTATTCGTTTTGATTCCATAGATAAGCAAAACTTTGAAAGATTTAATATATCAGAAAAGTTACAACCAATAAATAGGCAATTACATATGTTCACTACAGGAACTAATGATTATAATTCAACTCCTACTAGCGGAAAGGTAAAATTTTCAAACTCAGCTAAAATTCAAATAGAAACATTGTATTCATTATTACTAAAAACAAATGGTGATATAATCTTCTCACTACATAAATAATCTTCTAATTGCATACATTATAAAACCCTCTAAAATAGAGGGTTTTGTGTTTTTCAGCCTCAAATCTTTTTTATATATTTGTATTATTAAAAATAAAATCATTCTGTAAAGGAATGTAAAAATAAATCGTGCTTAATTGCATTATTGTCAACCTAAAATTACCACAACGAAGTTTTTAACTTCACCATAGAAAAGACAAATAATGTATATAAGGTACGCCTGTATTGGCGTGGCTTTGTATCATTGTTTTTTAGGGTGTGGTAATCCTAAGGTTGCGTGGTACAATGTCCACGCTTTATTTTTCATTCCTATTTAGGAATATTTTTATGTTAAACCTTAAATTACCACACAATGAAATTTGAATTATCTACATTCAAAGCAATAACATCATGTTCAATATTGATGTTTGCAAACCTATCAGCACAAACAACTTTTGCTATCAATTCAGAGGTTATCAGTAAACTAAAAGCTGAACAAAGCATGGTTTACCCTATTACAACAAGAGAAGTAGAATTTTACCCTTTTGTTAAAGGTAAAGTTCCTACTTCTCAGTATGAGATATTTCTTCAGTCAAAGAAGTATTTTGAACAAGAATATAACGACTATATGAAATCTCCTAATAAATCAAACTCTTATACACCTGCTTTTGTTACAGAATACCCTAAAATGCTTGAAGAGGAAAAGTCATTTTCAGAAGAAGAAAAATATACTGATGGGCTTGTAAAATCAAATATTGTAGCAAAAAGAAATGCATATATGATTGATATGGAAAAACCTTTGGAGGACCTTGAAGAATTGAAAGGTAACTATAAAGAAATATCAAGCACTATGCTTATTTCAGCAGATGATGTTGAAAACCGATTTTTAAAGAATGAATTGTCGGATGATTTACGTAGTTACTTAGGGTATCCATCAGGTAAATCAAATACTTTGATGCAGAATATTGATACAGGTAAATTCTATTTGGTACTTTATGATACATTTCAAAATATCCTTGTAATAAATGATACTGGAAACGTTGAGAAGTTATTAACCTCGATGGGTTATAAAACTTACGAGCAAAATGGTCATAAGTACATTATCACAAAACATTATAAAGTTCCATGTGATGCTATTTTATACAATACCTTGAAAAAGGATAAGGAATACCTAAAGAAAATAGATACATGGTTTGAGCAAATGCGAGGATTAAGAAAACAAGCATTGTCATATAACCCCAAGTTTGATAATTATATCAGAATATATAGGTTACAAAGAAACCGAATGTCAAAAGCTGATATTTCAGCCTGGACAACCTTAACTAAATCAGCAATAGCTTTAAATAAACAATTCGTGGCATTAAATGATAGGTTATGGAGTGTTAATTATGAAATTTTAGATAAGAGCTACATGAAAAATTCTAATGATTTTGATAATTATCTGGGAACTTCTATTGGAATTTTGGGATTTTAATTTTTAATAATAAAATTCTTGTTTTAGCTTCTAATAGTTAAATCTTTATGTCGTATTATAAATAATTTATAATACGACATACTATGACGCTTGACATAATTACTTTTGTTAATAAACAACAAAACAACATGTTACACAAATTAAAAAATATATTATTCAATATCTTCGTAAAGAAATTTATGTATCTTTGTACAAACGAAAATGTCAAAATGAATTTAACTGAAGAAAAGCAAAAAAATTTAATTACTTTTTTCCTTAAGAAAAATGGTGGACAGATTGAAAGGCTTGAACTGATGAAACTTATTTGGATGAGTGATCGATTACATTTAAATAAATATGGTCGGACAATATCCAAAGCTAATTATTTTGCATTACCTTATGGTCCCGTTCCGTCACGTATATTTGATTTATCTAAACATTCCTCAGATTCTTTCAAAATTAACAATTTTAATGTTTTGGCTCTTACAGAATTTAACTCTGATTTTTTTTCAAAATCTGACTTAGAAATAATGGAATACACTTGGCTAAAATTTAATAAAATGGGAAGTATTAGATTTAGTGATTATTCTCACAAGTTTCCTGAATGGTTAAGGTTTAAAACACAATTAGAAAATGGATCATATTCAAAATCGTATCCTATTAATATGCAAGACTTTTTCGAATTTCCTGATCTTGAAGAGTTTATTGATGTATTAACGGTAGAAGAAATCAAACATTCTCAAATACAATATAATGAACATTCCTCTTTCCAAGAGTTTTTAAATAATTAAGAGTAAATATGGAAATCCCTCCAAAGTATGTGATCTCAACAACTCTAAAAGTTGGTTGTATATATAAAATGTCTGCACCTGAAAGAATAGAAACTTCTGTACCTCACTATTTTTTAGTTGTTGCTAAACATGATGATGATAATTTTATGCTACTCAGTACAACTAAAATTATGACAAAATATAATCACTACAATGGGAAGGCAAATTTAGACACAATAGCAAATATTTTACCCAATAACACTAATGGCCTGACAGAATCTTCATTTTTTGACTGCAATCAAAGCTACGTAATTACGGTATCTGAGTTAGAAGAAAAGGCAAAAAATGGCAAATTAAGCCCTAAAGGAAATTTGACAAAAGAAGAATTTGATATAATATTAAATTCAATGTCTTTGAGTCATACTTTAGATATACCTAAATTTATTATTCCTAAAAGTTTATAAGTTGTATTTTATTTATCCAATCAGCTCTTCGTAAGTAAGCCTTTCAGTAGCAGTAAGCAAAGCAAGGTTAAACCTATCTCCCTCTTTGTAATTTTTGGTGTTGTATCTGAAAGCAAACTCATCACAATATTTCTGTAAATGTTTAGGGCTAACAGAATGATAGATACCTAAAATACCTCTTTTTAACAAACTCCAGAATCCCTCAATACTATTCGTATGGAAGTTATCTTTTACATATAATCCCTCATTATGGGGAATCTTTTTATGAATGAAATTTTTATAAAGTTTTGAATATCCAACCCAACCATCACTAACAACGATTGAGCCTTCTTCAACCATGTTTTTGATAACATTAATTAAGGTTTTACCTTTTGTATTGGGAACAATTTCTGTGGTTACGATTCCATTACTTAAAAGACCAAATACAACGGTTTTTGTTTTAGTACTACGACCTTGAGTATTTTCAGTTCTATTTTTCTTTGACTTCTTTTGATTTTTTCCTCCAACGAATGTTTCATCGACTTGGGTAATACCATCAAATTTCCCCAATTTATCAGCTTTAAAGGCATTTCTTATTCTTGATAGCATAAACCAAGCGGTTTTCTGTGTCACATCAATATCTTTAGCCAATTGATGACTACTAATTCCTTTTTTGTGGGAAGCAAATATATAGATAGCTAAAAACCATTTTTTGAACTTAATATTTGAATCTTCAAACATAGTTCCAACCCTAACAGTAAAACGTTCTCGGCAATCCTTGCATTTATAAAGACCTTTAAATTTCCCTGCTTGTTTTAATTTGTAATGGTTTTCTCTGACACTTCCACAATGAGGGCAAACTGGTTCTCCATTCCAACGTAACTCTTCAAGATATTCTCTGCATTTATGTTCGGTATCTAGAACCTCTATCATTTTAATTAGAGAATTGAAATCTGTATTGTTAAATTCTGATTTTGAATAACTTAACATCTTTGTTTTATTAAAATTATAAAAATTTGGTGAGGCTGAACAATGCAGTAAAACTTATTTTTAGAAAGTTTTACTGCATGAATTTCAGCTAGTTGTAAATCGAAAGTTGTTTAATTAAACAAGAAATTAATTATCCAATCAAATGAATCATGAAAATGATTTGTTATGAATGAATAGAGTGGATTAATTATTAATGTTGATAAAATCGAGGCTACAAACTCATTTTTAACAATAATTAATAATCCATTTGATTTTTTGTGATTTTCATTTTTTAAAATATTTTGTTTTTTAGGGTGAATGCTTCTTTTTGCAGAAGAAGACTTTTTAGATTTTTTACACATGTGATTAAAATTTTATTAAAAAATCTAACCACTAATCAAAACCTAGAACAGACGTTTTTTAAAGTAAAGAACCAGTTGGAAATCAACTGGTTCTTATTGGTTTTTAGCGAGTTGCAATTTTAAATTATTCAGCAAGAATATTGTTAATTATAATTAAAATGAATAACATTAAATGGTTTATTTATATTTAGTTAATTTATGTTAATAAAGCAAATTTTATTATTATTTAACTTTTTATGGTGAAATAATTTTTGATGTAAATAGTAGAACTTGTTTTATTAAAATCGAAGTGGCTTTAAGTAAATTAATAATAAGAATTCATATTATCAAATTCTAAAAAATAACTTTAAAATTTAGGAATATCAGAATATAACAAAAATGAAAAAACAGCACCGAAATTGATGCTGTTTTAGTTGCGGTGCTGTTCTTTAATTAGCTTGGTACATTATTATATATCATTATCTAATTTTATTAAGAATCAAGGTCATGATTATGAAAATTTCATTTATTGTATTAAGTCTGGTGATTATATTTTATTCTTGTGGTACAACGACTAAACAACTCAGTATTGACCAGATTCCCACAGGTAAAAATATCCTTAAGTTTATCTCCTAATTATAAACCATCAGATACGGTCACTTTAAATATTCCAATTAAAATTGTAATAAAATAGCCATGAAAAAAACATCCCCGTACTTTATTATATTTTTTCTTTTAATGGAAACAGGTTTATATTCACAAAAACCGGTTCAGAAAGATAACTATACATTCCTGGTACAAACAGAAGAAGGAGACTTAAATAAAGATAAACGTGATGATAAAGTTGTCTTAACAATGGATCTGAAAGACGAAACCAGACCGTTAACAGTACAGATATTCCTCACACAGCCTGATCATAAACAAAAGCTGGTTGTTTCTTCAACAAAGTTAATTGAAAGTGAATATCCTAAAGATAAAAATGGGCAACATAACGGAAATACCATTCCGGATTTTATTATTGAAGACGGTAATTTAAAAATGCTGACTGATATTAAAAGCCGGAAAAGCAGATATGAATTCAGGTATAAACAGAATAATTTTGAACTAATAAAAATCTCAAGGGTAATCTGGGATGGAAAAAATACCACCTCTGAAACGGAAATTGATCTTTTAACAAAAACTAAAGTAGAGTTTGATCAGGAACTGGGTTCAGATAAAATTCTAAATAAAAGAGTCAGAAAAATTAAAATGGATATATTGCCAAAAATTCAGAACTTAAGTTTTTCAGACTTAGAAAAATATTAAAGAAGTGAATTAAGTATTTATAGTATTTAAATAACTTTTCTATAATTTTCTTATCTTGAAAAGCTTAAAACAATAACCTGAACACCAATGAACACCATCACGACTCATCTAAAATATTTTTCGAAACTTTCAGGAGTATTTATTTTTAGCCTGTTGAAGATTTATGCAATAGGAATTCTTTCAACAGTTATCACTTTTACGCTGGGAATTTATATCCTGGCAGAGAGCTTGGGAGCTTCATTAGGACATAGTGGAGCATTAGCATTTCTGATTGCTACAGTAATGGCAAAACCTTTGTCAGCCGGACTTTTTTATCTTTTGATGATCGATGCACCATTTTGTATTGCAATATTTTCCACCAAATATGGAATGTCGAGGATTATCAGCAGATTGGTACAGGATCATTCAAAAACGATATTAATTCCCTTTATCGATAAAGCTGTAGAAAAATTTAAAAATAATCAGCCTGTGGTTGTAAAGAATAGTGCAGATTATGCTTTAGCAAAAACCCGATTACTCAATGAGTTTAAAAACAATTCAGAAAATAAAATACTGAAACGTATTCTAAGCTATGCCTTAAACAAAGTGAAATTTGATGAATTGAATCTGGGAGATGAAAATACCAACTTTGATGACGTTATTAAAACAACACTTATTGAGAAACTGAATGAATTAGCAGAACCTTCAGCAATGTTATTTTATATCTATATCGGACTTCAATGGCTAAGTCTTATTTTAATGTATTTTTTGAATATCTGAGATAAAAGAGTTCTTACTGTAATATTTTGGAGATTTTACCCATTTCAGCAACGGTATATATCAATAAAAAAAGACCGTTATTACTTCTCTAATTGAAGAATTAACTATCTTTATCACGTTTAGAATAAAATATTTAATTTTAGCAAAATAAAAAACAACTTTTGACTCCTTGAACACCAAAGGAGGAAAGTACATTTCAATCAGTTGATCTGAAAGAAAAAGTAAAAACAGAACGCAAATATATTAATATAAGAAAAATTATAAATGGGAGTACTAGTAACCAACGAAACAGTAAAACAGCTATTTCATATTGCTCAGTCGATAGCGAGGGAAAACTATAACGGAACATATGGTGGACCACATATTTTACAGGCATTAATGCACAAAGATATTGGACTTAATGAGTTTTTAAAAAGTATAGATAAAGATCCCGGTTATTTCTACGAATGGGCAGATGTTCGTATTGAAGAATATCCAAAAACAAGTCATCTTCCCGATGAGGTAGGACAGGATGAAGCCGTAGATACTCTTATAGAAGAAGCAGACGATATCCGTTTAAAATTGGGATTGGATGAGATCACTCCCATCTGTATCCTTACAGCCATTGTAAAACCTCAGGTTGTATTTTCACTTCAACAATTAAAATCTCTTCCATTAAGAGAACACGATATTTTTAATTTATACAGAAAAGACACTCCCTTCACCGTATCAGAAAACGGAGACTTTGCCTCTTTATTTTCCAATGGATCAGAATTTTCAGATTCATCTCTTCCTTCCATTAAAAGCTATTGTGTAGACAGAACAGCACAGGCAAGAAACGGAAACCTTGAAAATATTATCGGTAGAGACAAAGAACTGAGAATGCTAGTCGAAATCCTTTGTCGTAGAAGCAAACCGAATGTAATTATTATTGGAGAACCTGGAGTTGGAAAAACAGCTTTAGTAGAAGGGTTTGCCATTGAAATTACAAAAGGAAACGTTCCTGATATGCTTAAAAATGGTACCCTTTTAGAACTGGATACCGGAGCTTTACTGGCGGGAACCTCTTACAAAGGAGAAATTGAAGACCGTCTGAAAAAAGTAATCAATGAATGTAAGAAAATCGAGAAAGCAATTCTTTTCATTGATGAAATTCACACTCTTTTAGACCCAAAAGGAAGTATTGGAAACGTTGCCAACCTTTTAAAACCGGAATTGGCAAGAGGCGAAATTACAGTAATTGGTGCAACTACACAGGAAGAATACAGAAAAATCATTGAACCGGAACAGGCTTTCAATCGTCGTTTTGAGGTTTTAACTGTAAATGAACCGGATGAAAAGACCTGTGTAAAAATGATTGACGTTCTTTTAGAAGGTTACAAAAAACACCACGGTATTGAAGTGGAAAAAACAGCTCTTCCAGAGTGCGTTCGTTTAGCGAAAAGATATGCAAAAGGTAAAAAATTGCCAGATGCAGCAATCGATTTGTTAGATAGAACAATGGCAGCAATCAAAATGCTTGACGAACTTTCCGAAAAAGAACTGGAAAGCTGGAAAACAAGCTATGATGAAATCTTAAAAGAAGAATATCTTGATAACAAAGACAAAGCAGATGAACTGATTTGGACGTACAATTTATTGAGAGATAAAATAAGCCCTATTTTATGGGGTTCACTAAGTGAGCAGCCTGCAATTGATAATTCAATGCCGGTAGATCAGATACAACAGATCATTGAAGATACCTATGCTGAACTTTTACAGCATGCTGCGAAAAAAAGAGAAAAAGTAGACCGTCTGGAGCTGGCTGCAGTAATGGCTGCCAAAACCAATATTCCGATTGGGAAAATTCAGGCTCAGGAAAAAGAAAAACTCCTGAATATGGAATCTCTTCTATTGAACAGAGTTGTAGGTCAGGACCACGCATTGAAAATACTTTCCGATGCTATTGTTGAAAATCGAAGCGGATTGAACAAACCAGGACAGCCAATCGGATCATTCTTCCTTTTAGGACCTACCGGAACCGGAAAAACAGAGCTTGCAAAATCAATGGCAGAATTGCTCTTCAATGATGAGAAAGCAATGGTTCGTTTCGATATGTCAGAATTTAAAGAAGAGCATTCAGCTGCATTATTATATGGTGCGCCTCCGGGATATGTAGGGTACGAAGAAGGAGGGATGTTGGTGAATAAAATCAGACAACAACCTTATACTGTTGTTTTATTTGACGAAATTGAAAAAGCTCACCATTCCGTTTTTGATGTATTCCTTCAGATTATGGACGAAGGTAAAGTACATGATAAACTTGGAAAAGAAGGAGACTTCAGTAATGCTTTGATCCTGTTTACATCCAATATTGGAAGTGAAGAAATCGTAAAGCAGTTCGAAGAAGGAAAAGTGCCGGAATCATCTTCATTAATGCAGATTATGTCAAACTCAGGAAGATTCAGACCTGAATTTCTGGCAAGAATTACAGAAATTATTCCTTTTGCACCAATCACGGAATCCATTGCAGAAAGAATCTTTAATATCCAGTTAAAGTCACTTCACACTTCATTGACAAGATTAGGAATTGCTTTAAAAATAACTGATGATGCAGTAAGAAGTCTTGCATTGGGTGGATTCAGCAGCAAGTATGGAGCCAGACAGATCTCTGGTGTTATACGTGCACAGCTTGCGAGACCAATTTCCAAAATGATCGTAAGAGAAGAAGTAAAATCCGGACAGACCGTACATGTAGATTGGAACAAAGAAGAAGAAAAATTAAGCTGGAAAGTAGATTAATTGAGAAATAGAATAGCAGAAAGACAAATTTGTCTTTCTGCTTTATAAATACATTTAAGATGAAAACGATAATCAGGAATATATTTACAGGTGTTATGTTGTTAGGAACTACTGTTTTTGTAAACGGTCAGTTTCTTGCTGCTTCCGATACTTCAGAAAATAGCGTGAAAAAATATCAGGGGATCATTAATTCAAATAAAGATCTTGTTGAATTTATTGAGCAGCTACTCTTACAGAAAGGACTTCCGAAACATTTGAGAAACCTGGCTCTGATTGAATCTCACTTTAACAGAAACATTACTTCAAATGCCGGAGCAGTGGGTATCTGGCAGCTGATGACTGCTCATGCAAATCAGTATGGACTTTCAGAACAAAACCGGACCGATATTTATAAAAGTACAAAGACAGCAGTTATTTCACTGGCTAACCTTTATAAAAAGTATAATAACTGGGTAACCGTTGTGGCAGCCTACAATTGTGGAGAAGGTAATATCGCAAAAGCAATGCAGACAGCCGGATCTTCACACTATCACGAGTTTTCTAAATATCTTCCGGGAGAAACAATTAATCACGTAAAGAAATATCTGAACGCATGCTATGCAACAGGAGAGCTTGAAAGTGTATTGAGTAACTATAATTCTTCAAGGCTTAATAAAGTTTTCTTTGAAGATGGAAATAGAAAAGTAATGAATGCTTCTCTTTCAGAAACTGAAATTAATGCAGGATTCAGCCTTAAAGTGATTGCCGATGAACTGAATGTAGAAGTAGATAAAATCCTTGCCTGGAATCCGGGAATTGTACAGGAATTACAGCAAAAAGGAGAAAGTACATTTTATCTTCCTACCGATTTAATGCCCGATTTTCTTTTAAGAAAAACTAAAATTCTTTCAAGATCGATAAAAGAAGGAAGTGGAGTTCAGCAATAAATTGAATTTTCCCTAAAAAAATAAGTGAAGTCGTCTATATGGGCGGCTTTTTTTTACGTCTTTTCATGATTTGTTAACACATGCTAAATTATCATAAAGAGATCTTAATATTTCTCGGAGGTGTGGGAAAAGTGTCTTTTTTTCAACGTTTTACAAATTTTTTAAAGTGTTTGTTTTAGGCTGTTTAAGTAGAATTATTATTTCTAATGTCGTAGAATTACTACAAAAAGTCGTAGAACTACTACAATTTCTCAGATTTATAGTTAAAAGTTTTTTTTAGAAAAGAAGAGCCTATATATTTGTCCCACAATCACTGAATCACAAAATATTATTAACGATTAAAATTTACAAATCATGGCGGAAAGAAATTCGAGAGGAATTCTAAAATTCAACAACGGAGAAGGACAAAAATTATTAAAGCTGAACTATAGCGTATCAAGATCTACAGACGTTTCAGGACGTGTAGCATCAGATCCCTCTAACGCATTAATCAAGATTACAGTAGAAGCTACAGAAAAATCAGATATCCTTGAAAGTTTATTGAACGGAAAATATAAGCCTACAGTAGGTGAAATCGTATTCAATAAATCTCACGAAGAAGGAACATTGATCACTTTAAAGTGGAACAACGGATATGTAATCCAACACGAAGTAGACTTCGATGCAGTAGATACAAACAGTATGCTAATCAGCTTCGTAGTAAGTGCTGAAACCATTGATTATGGTATTTCTCAGTACGCTGGACTGTGGCCAGGTAATTAAGCCTATTCATCATCTTAGTAAAAATAAAATTGGTACAGAACAGCGAGCTCGTAAGAGTATGCTGTTCTGTTTTTTTTAATAAGGACAGATTTTAGAAATTAGCTTTTACTCCAAAGGGAGTACGAATCTAGCCTTATATTTTTTGATTCTATTGCTGCATGATCTGCAGTTTATTTAATTTTAAACACAAGCACTATGTTTCAGGATGACAAAACAATTAAAGTAGATAGCCTAAAAACTGATATGAAAGGCAGCAAAGAGCAGTTGAAAAATGTAAAAGAAAATGTTGCTAGGAAAGCAGAAGAAAAGTTGAGTAAAACTGGCAGTAAAATGAAGAAAACTGTGGAAACTGGTCAACAAGGCATGAATACTATACAAGGAGCTAATATGTTCATGAATCAGACTTTTGTTCCGAACAATTCTTATATCGTTGAAAATAAAGTGTGGGCTGGACAGCCTACCTCAAAAATACATAATGCTGAAGCTATTCCTCAAAGTATTATTGCCGGGATTAACCGTGTGGTGAAACTTGATGTAGTTATTGAAGGGCAGATTATCAAGCATTTTAAACATTTTAAATTGGTACAGAGTGCAGCCAAGCATCACGAATTTAGTCTTACACTGGCTCATGATACACTAGGTAGCGTAGAAAATCATAATCTTCAGAAAGCACAGAGTTTCTTAGGAAAAAGGATTACAGTTGTTTTCAAATATAAAGATATTATACAGGGAGCAGAACGTAACTTTGTGGGAGTAGTCACTGAAGTAGGTTTCAGCCAGGAAAAAGGAAGTCTTGGAAATATTGTTCTTAAAGGATGCAGCCCAACTATATTGTTGGATGCAGCACCACATATTCAAAGTTTTGGAGGAAGTCAGCCCATCAGTTTGAATAGTATTGCCTATCATGTAATCAGTGAAGGACTTGAGCATAATAAATTTGACTTCAGAGTAGATGCTCAGCACGGAAATGTTTCCTACAGTTCACAATACGAAGAAACTCACTACAATTATCTGGCTAGAATGGCAGAAGCTTATGGTGAACAGTTTTACTATGACGGAGAAGTGTTGCATTTCGGAAAACTTCCCCCTCAGGAAAAGCCAGTGAAACTTACCTATGGAAGCAGTGTAAGCGATATTGCCATCAAAATGAAAGCCCAGCACGTAAACCCATCTTTCTATGGTTACAACAGCAGCAAAAATGAAAAAATGATAGGTGGAAGCTCAAAGATTAACCATACTTCGGATATTGCAAGACGTGCCTACGAAATATCAGAGAAAACATTTACTACACCCTCTCTAAGAGTCGCTCCCATAAAAGCTTCCTCTTTCATGGATATTGATGCTTCTCAAAAAGGAACTGCCGGAAGTAAGGCTTCAGAAGTGTTTATTACCTCAGGAACCACAACTGTTCCGTTTCTTTATCCTGGATGTATTGCAGATATTGAAATGCGTAAGACAGATACGAGCGATACTGCTTATTTTACAAAATTAATGATCGTGGAGGTAGTACACGAAGTGGATGCCAGAGGATATTACGAAGGACATTTCGAAGCCATCGCAGCTGATACAGGATTTATCCCACGCCCAGAATTTGAAACCCCAAGAGCAGAAGCACAGTTTGCCAAAGTAATATCCAACACAGACCCTCAAAATCAGGGTAGAGTTCAGGTACAGTTTGACTGGCAAAGCGGGCAAGATATTACAGAATTTATCCGTGTAATGTCTCCTGATGCAGGAAGCAGTGATAAAGTAAGTAAAAACCGTGGTTTCATGTCTATTCCGGAAGTGGGAGACCAGGTAATCATCAATTTTGTACACCAGCATCCTGACCGCCCGTTTGTAATGGGAGGAATGTTCCATGGTGGCGTTGGAGGCGGAGGTGGAACAGGTAATAATATCATGAGCTTCAGTGGAAGAAGCGGCGCAGAATTAATGTATGACAATGGAGCTGGATCTATGAATCTTAAAGATCAGGGCGGAGCTCATATGTTCTTTGATGGGTCTGGAAATGTAGTCCACAATGCCAATAATGACAGTACTAAAACCGTTGGTAATGATAAAACCGATAAAATTGGTAATAATAAGAAAATAGAAGTTGGCTGTGATCATATTGCAGATGTTGGAAATACTCATAAAGTTGCTGTAGGAGGTAAAAATAGTGTATTTACTATGGATAATAAAGGCGTAATTAATTTAACGGGATTAGATACAATAACTCTTAAAGTAGGAAGTAGTAAAATTGAAATTACAAAAACAAAGATTACGGTTACAAGCGACGAGGTTGAGATAAAAGGAAGTGGGACCTCAAAAGCAATATTTAAAGGAAGTACAACAATTTCTGGAAGTACAATTATAGAAAACTAAGAATAAACATTGGACATACATAAATTTTATATAAAAAAAACAGATACTTTATCTTCTATTGCACAAGAGCTTGGGCTGAGCACTTCTGAACTGAAAGAATTTCATAATAAAAACTCTAGGCCACATGAATGGATTAAAGATGATAATACTTTATCTCTTTGGTCAGAATATATTATTATTCCTGATTCTGTGGAGGCACTTAAAAAAAGACAAGAAGAATTAATATCTCCTAAAAAAATTATTCTTAAGCAAAAGCTATTTGATAGAAGTCAATATACGATTTTGCAAATAATAGATTTACAAGTTTCCGGGAATAGTATGATAGACTCTGAAACTGAAATCATATGGGAATGCAGTAAGAATAAAAAAGAAGATAGTTTTTATATTGATATTCAGCAAAAATCACATCAAGTAAAATATATTAAATCTATCTATCGTCAGCTTGCTGAATATATGCTGAAGTTTAATAGACCTCTGGAACATCTTGAGGTAGAACTTTTTTCTAATGGAGCTGTAAAATCTATTGTTAATCAAGGTGAAATTAAGGAAACATGGGATGTTTTAAAGGCTGAATTAGAATCAGAGATGGGGAATACTATTGAAGAACAGAATATGATTAAAGGAGGTGATGAAGACTTTAGTAAAACACTTCCGCTTATAAAAAATAATATTCTTCATCAATTGTTCCTAAAAGATCTATATCATGAATATTCAGAGTTGAACCAATTTGTTGAAATTGATAAGCAGGAATGCACTTCACAAATTTTTGGAAATGAAAAAGTTTTTCTGAATGTAAAACGTAGAATAGAAAAGGAAAATGGAATAGCAAAAATAAAATTTTATGCTGAGGCTGATCCCCATAATAATGAACACCTAAGACATATTTATAATGCGAAACTAAAAGACTTCTTAAAAGAGAATTATTCATATTCGTTGACATGGCTTATAGAATATCATATTGATATTGAGAAAGGGAAAATGATTGTATGCCATTCTAAAATTAAAGAGCAGGCTAGCAGTAATTATAGTCATTTGATGGAACACAAAATAATGTTGATCTAAAAATTGAATAAGAATGAGCAAATTATATGTGCCAGACGGAGCATGGTTGGTATGTTCTAATGGAATGAAAAAACAACAGATAAAGGTTACAAGTCAAAGTACTGTAACCATTGCAGGTGGACATTTAAAGGCCACGGTTGATGATAGACCGGGAGGCAATTTTATTTGTGGTAAAATGATGTTAATTGGAGCTGTTGCTGGAGCAGCTCTTGCAGCTGTGTTTATTGTTGGAACAATTGCTAGTGGAGGAACATTGGCTGTTGGTGCTGGAGCATTGATGGCGGCTGCCGCTGCCGGTGGTGCCGCTACAGGAGGTTTAATTTCTTTAATTCCTTCAATATGTGGTGCTGCATTGTATAATTGGACTCCATATGATAAAAACGTTCTTACTTCAGGAAAACATCCGTTATTAGAAAACTCAACTATAGATTGTCTTTTAGGTGGAAAAGTGATCATACTTTACTCAGAAAAAGCAGCTGATGAAATGACTGATGTCATTATTGGCGATACAGCTATAGGGGTAGTTGGGACAATTGCTTTTTCATACCTTATGGGACCGGCACTGAAAGCATTTGGTCTGGTCGGTAAAACAGGATTAGCATTAATAAAATCTCATGGTTTATGGACTTCTGCAATGGGCAGCTATGCTTTAGGAGTGGGTGGTTCTAGTTTGCTTGTATATGGAGCAAATGAAGGAGTGAGTGCCATTAAAGAATTTGCTTACGAAAATACTCCGCTTCCTGGTACAGAAAGAACTTATGGAGATTATGTGAATGGATTTGAAACAGATGTAACAAAGTTAAAAGAAGTGGGACTTTCAAAAGCTGATTCTTCAGCTGATAAACCTATTCAAGAAGTAATTAATGATTCGGGTTCAGCCGCAGATATCGGGGCAATAAAAACTGTTGGAGATAGATCATCTAATTATAGTATAACAGAGAGAAGTACTTCTGTACGTTTAGATGATATAGAAGAGCATGGCGCAACCACTCGGACCGAAAATGGTCGAGTTGCAGGCGCTTATGAAGGAAGAAATCCTGTCAATACTTCAGGCACTAGAATCGTAAATCAGGATTATGGTGGAAGATATCAAGAATATGAAAGAAGTTCTACAACAACAAATACCCAGTATGATCCAATAAGACCTAAAGATGCATTTAAAACTGGTGCAGGAAGTATAATTAATTATGGAAAAGATCAATGGGGTAAGCCAAAGTTCGACAAAGATGGAGCAAATGGTGGTGGACTTCTTTTAGGGTTTGTTCAAGATGCTGGAAAAGCAATAGGTAATTTTTTGCTTGAAGGTCAGGCTAAGGATGTTTTGGAAGCATTAAAAAAAGAAGAAATGGAGGCACGAGCAAGTATAACAGTCGTGGCTGGGAATGATTAAGTTTAATATGGAAAAATTAACGTATAGATTAGTTTCTTTTTTCTCAATATTATGGTTTTTATATCTATTGTATACAATTACAATATCTTTTTCTGATCTAGGGAAAATGAAACAAATAAATTGGGTTGAAGCTAAAAATATAAGTTCAATATATAAAGGATATAAAGCTACTATTATTACAAGAGCTTATCAAAAAGATAATATTATAATTAAACGTGAATATGGATTCTTTGGACAAGGTCTTAATATTTATCTATCAGGTATAGATAAAAATAAAAAAATTGCAGATATTAATTTTTTTGTAAAAGAGAAAGATTATAATACATCTGATAAGAACGGCAGTAAGCCAGTTTCTATTCCTTATTTTACTTTGAGAAAGATAGACTCTCCGGCTAATCATTTTTTTCTTTGGATTGATATATGGAAATTTAATTATTCGAAGATTATTGCCTTTAGTGTTTTATTCTGTCCTCTGCTTTTTGTTTTTCTTTATTTAAAACTTACAGGTAATAAAGAATTTAAGTTGGAAGACTTTGATACTAAAAGTAAAATGGTAAATTATATATATATCATGTTTGTATTGTGTTTGTTAATTAATTTTATTGTCTAATGAAAAATTATATTAGTATTATATTAGGAGTTATAGGATTATTAGGAATTGTAGCCATTGCAAAAAATAAAATTTTTACAAGCCCTAATGACAGTCTGTATGACAAAGGCTGGACAGAATATCAAAATGGAGAGTTTCAAAAATCAATTGGCACCTTATCGACTTTAAATATCAATGAATATCCTAAAATTTCAATGGCTCTAGGAGATAGTTATTTTGAAATGCAAGATTATAAGAATGCAGAAAAATATTTGAAAATTTCTTACGATAAAAATTTGTTTAAAAATAATGATGAAAGAAAAATGTTAACTAATATGTTAGGTGTTTGTAATATTGAATTAAAGAATTTCAAAGATGCTAGGTCTTATCTTGAAGAAACAGATAAATTGGGAAACCCAAATGGCAAAAGGAATTTATATATTTTAGATTCTTTAGAACAAGTAGAAAATCATAAATAAGATTTCTGAAAACTAATTCTATATTCATTGAATAGTACCTATCCCGCTTTATACCAATAGAAAAATAATTTTCAAAGCATATACTGGTATTCTGCTCATTAAATTTAACCTATGCAAAACCAGACTGATGAGGAGATGTTACAGACAGGATCTCAGTAGATTCATTTTTAGTACAAAATTTAATTTAAATAAACGTTTTCCAACCCTTAAAATTGAACAAAAAAAGATGAGGTTCGGATGATTTTTAAACTATGATAAAGTTGATTTTTTAATGTAATATTTCCCTTTATTGTGTAATAGTTGATGTTTTATTACTTATTTTAAAATATGGTTAAAATATTTATTAATAATGAATTATGAATCAGTTTAAATCTATTGTCGTAGAATTACGACACAAAATCGTAGAACTACTACAATTTTTCAGATTTCCATTCAAAAGCTTTTTTTTCATCATAAGGGGTTCTATCTTTGTCATATAAATATTGAATAACAAAATATTATTAACGATTAAAATTTACAAATCATGGCAGAAAGAAATTCGAGAGGAATCTTAAAATTCAACAACGGAGAAGGTCAGAAATTATTAAAGATGAACTACAGCGTAGCAAGATCTACAGATGTATCTGGACGTGTAGCATCAGACCCTTCTAACGCATTAATCAAGGTAACAGTAGAAGCTACTGAAAAATCTGACATCCTTGAGAGCTTACTAAACGGAAAATATAAGCCGACAGTAGGAGAGATCGTATTCAACAAATCTCACGAAGAAGGAACATTGATTACTTTAAAGTGGAACAACGGATATGTAATTCAACACGAAGTAGACTTCGACGCAGTGGATACTAACAGTATGCTAATCAGCTTTGTAGTAAGTGCTGAAACAATTGATTACGGTACTTCTGCTTACGAAGGACTTTGGCCTTCAGACGGTAAATAAGCTGAAACACTTAATAAAAAAATTGAAACAGAACAGTATACTCATGGAGTATGCTGTTTTGCTTTTATTAATAATATGATTAAAAATTAAATAACGATGATTAAACAGGCTATACTCATTCTTACTTTTATTACATCCTTTATTTCTTTAAAAGCCCAAAACAGTTCTGCTTTATACAAAGGCACGGTTGATGGGAAAATGCCGGTAACATTATTTCTGCAATCTGTAGAAAATGGATGTGGCGGAGATCCTTTTTATAATGCAATGTATCGTTATGAAAAAGTAAGCAATTGGCTGGAACTTAATGTTACAGAAGGAGTAAAACAACAATTTGCAATGGTAGAAGAAGGATTTACAGGTTTAATGATCCTGAAAAAAGAAGGAGAAACCATGAACGGGATCTGGATCAGCCCAGACCATAAAAAACAGCTTCCTGTACAATTGAAAAAAGTATCCATCAGCAAAAAAGAAATGGAAGGCTATGAGGAAAAAATGGAAAAAGTAAGCTACGAAAACCATGATTGCTAATCTGCATCCCACTCTCACAACCATCCCCTAAAACTAGCAATTTATCTTCCTATTTTCTTATATTTGTTCATTATAGATAATATGGACGCAACACAAGATAAAAGGCTGTTTCTCATCGATGCTTATGCGATGATTTTCAGAGGATATTACGCATTGATCAGGAATCCAAGGATAACCAGTAAAGGACTGGATACCTCTGCCATCTTTGGTTTTACAAACTCTTTGATCGAATTGATCAGAAGAGAGAAACCTACTCACTTGGCTGTAGTGTTTGATGTAGGAAGAGCAAGTGTAAGAACTGATGATTTTGCAGATTATAAAGCCAATAGAAGCGAAACTCCTGAAGCAATCAAAATTGCGGTTCCATATATTCATAAGATTTTGGAAGCAATGCATATCCCAAATCTTGGAGTAGAAGGTTATGAAGCAGATGATGTGATTGGTACCATTGCCTGTAAAGCAGAAAAAGAAGGGTATTGCACATTCATGGTTACACCGGATAAAGACTTTGCACAGCTGGTAACCGATAAAATTAAAATTTATAAGCCAGGATTAAAAGGTGGCGATATAGAAATTCTAGGCGTAGAAGAAGTAAAGGCGAAATATGAAATCGAAGACCCTAAACAGGTAATCGACTATCTTGCCATGATGGGGGATGCCGTAGATAATATACCAGGTCTAGAAGGAGTAGGAGAAAAGACGGCAATGAAGTTCCTGAAAGAATTCGGAAGCATCGAAAACTTATTGGCAAATACCGATAAGCTGAAAGGGAAACTTAAAGAAAAAGTGGAAGCTTCTGCAGAACGTGGAATCATGTCAAAAAAGCTGGCAACCATTATCTGTGATGCTCCTATAGAATTTCATCAGGAACAATATGATCTTGAAACTCCGGATTTCGAAAAAGTAAGAGAAGTTTTCGAAGAAATAGAATTCAGAAGATTGTATGAAAACCTTTACAGAGCATTTGCACCAGCAGCTACAGAAACTGTAGTAGTAAGTGAAGTTGAAGTAAAACAAGCTCCGACAGCTAATGAGGCAAAAGGACAGGCAATGCAGCTTGATCTTTTTGCTAATTTTGAAGAACTAGATCAGGCAACTTCTACAAAGTCTTCCATTGAACATAATGACCATCTTTATCAGTTTATCGATAATCCGAAAGCTCAGAAAAAGTTGGTGGAAAATCTATTGAAGCAAAAAGAAGTTTGTTTTGATACAGAAACAACCTCATTAAATGAGTTGGAAGCCGAATTGGTAGGAATGAGCTTCTCTTATAAAAAAGGACTTGCTTACTATATTCCATTATCTGAAGACAGAAATGAAGTTTTACAGACGTTGGAAATCTTCAGACCGTTTTTTGAAAAGGAAGATTTGTTGAAAATTGCTCACAATCTTAAGTACGATTACAAAGTTTTAAAACAGTACGACATTACCGTAAAAGGCGCAATGTTCGATACAATGATTGCTCATTACCTGTTAAATCCGGACGGAAGACACGGGATGGATTATCTTTCAGAAGTATATCTTAACTATAAACCGGTTTCTATTGAAACCATTATCGGAAAGAAAGGTAAAAAACAAGGAAACTTCAGGGATGCAGATCTTAGAACTCAGACAGATTACGCAGCAGAAGATGCAGACGTAACATTCCAGTTATACGAGCTGTTCGCCCCTCAATTGAAAAAAGAAAACCTGGAAGAGCTTTTCTACAATATAGAAATGCCTCTGATGGAAGTATTGGCGAAAATGGAACTTGCCGGTATTTCTCTGGACGAAAAATGGCTGGCTCAGGAAAGTATTGATCTTGAAAACGACCTGAAGCAACTTGAAGTTAAAATCTTTGAACTTTCAGAAGAAGAGTTCAATATGAACTCGCCAAAGCAATTAGGTGAGATCCTTTTTGAAAAAATGCAGCTGGATCCAAAGGCTAAAAAGACAAAAACAGGACAATATGCAACTTCAGAAGATGTTCTTCAAAAACTAAGTTCAAAACATGAGATCATCAAACATATTCTGGAATACAGAACCTACCAGAAATTAAAATCAACTTATGTAGATGCATTGCCATCTCAGATTGAAAAATTAGATAATCGCGTTCATACAAATTTCTCTCAAACCACCGCGGCAACAGGTCGTTTGGCAAGTGTAAATCCGAACCTTCAGAATATTCCAATCCGTACAGTGAGAGGGCAGCAAATTCGTGGAGCTTTTGTTTCAGGAGAAGGCAAAAAGATCATTTCAGCCGATTACTCACAGATTGAACTTCGTCTTATCGCTGAGATTTCAGGAGAAGATAATATGATTAAAGCGTTCCAGGACGGAGAAGACATTCACGCATCCACAGCTGCAAAACTGTTTAAAATTCCTTTGGAGGAAGTTTCCAAAACCCAAAGAAGCCAGGCAAAAACCGTAAACTTCGGAATTATTTACGGGCAGGGAGCTTTTGCTTTAGCAGAACAAACCGGATTATCCCGTACAGAAGCCAAGCAAATGATCGAGGCTTACTTTGAAACCTATCCCAAATTGAAGGAATATATGGCTGAGCAGGTAAATAAAGCACGCCAGACAGGGTATGTAGAAACTATTTTAGGTAGAAAACGTCATTTAAAAGATATTAACTCCAATAACTTTGTGGTGAGAGGTCATGCTGAGAGAAATGCGGTAAACGCTCCTGTACAGGGAAGTGCAGCTGATATTGTAAAAATAGCAATGATCAAAATAGACAGAGAGCTGGGAGAACAGAATTTAAAAACAAAAATGTTACTTCAGGTACATGATGAATTGGTATTCGAAGCTCCGACAAATGAAATTGAAGCCGCTTCAAAACTGATCAAAACAGAAATGGAAAATGCTTTGAAAACACAGGTTCCATTATTAGTGGAAATCGGTGTTGGAGACAATTGGCTGGAAGCTCATTAATAAAAGAATTGTACTTATCCTTGAAATATATAATAAACTTCTGCTCACCGGGCGGAAGTTTTGTCTTTATAGATCCGGAATTTTTATAATATCATTTTCTAAAAGAGGTGAATTTACCTTTTATCTCTTTAAAATGTAAAAGCAAAATACAAATACATCCCAGAATCACAACAGGAAAAAAAGATTGTGATAATGTAGTATACATTTCTGCCTTAAAATCATAAGTGCTCCAGGATGATTCTCTATCTACAAAAATCGAGTAATTCCAGAATATCCAAACGTTGATCAATAATAAAAATTCAACAACAAATTTTATAAAAAACTTTTGAACAGAGTTGAATAAAATAAATACCGCAGACAGAAAAATTCCCATAAGAAAAGACATGAGAACAGTATCATCAAGAAAACTACAACTCATACAGCTGCTTGACGTCTGATCAGCCAATATTCCCATAGCCCAATAAATCTGTAGTATTGTAATCAAGAAAATAATGACAACACTGATGGAAAATCTTTTTAAAAAAGGTAAAAAGCGACGTGCCTTAATTGGTTCAGCAGTTTTCAAAATATTTTTATTAAAATGGTGAGTGTTTATTTTCTTATCGTTTTATAGATAAAAAAATGGATATCCGTTTTGAGATATCCATTTTCTTATATTATACATCAAACTCAATCTCACCAAGATAATACAGTTTGTTTTCCTCACCATCCACAGAAACAGGATTAGGAATAACAAATCTGCTGGCAAAAATGATTGAATTTACAGGCGTATCCAGACTAAGTTCATTAAGCTTGTTCTCAAGAATAGGAAGCCATTGATCTGCATAAGAATATTCCGCGAATTTGTCATAAAGCCCTAGTCTCTCATCCTCAAATCCATATTCTATAAAATCATCATCAAACCACTTGATATTCTGAGATTCTGCGAACTTTGAAACATATTGATCTTCAGATTCCTCCTCCAGATAATAATCTTCATTCTCTTCCACAAAAGCATAAAATTCTTCCTCATTATTAAAATATCCCAACCAGAAGTGTGAAATTTCCTTGTCCATAATCTATTTTTTGTTGTCTTAATTTTTAAAATGTAATATTACAAAAGTTTTCCGTGAAATCAACGTTTGATAACCCATGAAAGTCGGAAGATCAAAAATAGTTTCGTAAATTTTTTTATCGTAATTTTATTCTAAGGTTAAAATTTTAAAAATGGAATTTCTTCAGGACCATTATACGGTCAAAAACGAACTTTTACTCATCTTTATTTCTGTAATATTAGGGTTGTTAATCGGTGCTGAACGTGAGTACCGTAACAAATCTGCAGGATTGAGAACCTTTATTCTCGTCTGCTTTGGAGCTTGTCTGTTTACTATTCTTTCCATTAAAATTGGAGTAGCTAATCCTGATCGTCTTGCAGCCAATATTATAACAGGAATTGGTTTTTTAGGAGCAGGAGTCATATTTAAAGGTGAAAATAAAATTGAAGGAATTACAACGGCTACCACTATTTGGGCTACTGCTTCCATAGGAATGGCGGTGGGTTCAGGATATGTATATTTTTCACTGTTGGGAACAGCACTGGTGCTTATCATTCTGAGTGCTTTGACGTATCTTCAATCTTTTATAGATAATTATAATAAAGTAAGAGAATATAAAATAGCCTTGTCAGAGCCAGAAGATTTGCAATATTGTGAAAAGTTTTTCAAAGAACATCACTTGAAATATATGATGCTCAAGCAGCAATACACTCAGGGGAATTTATCCGTTACATGGAGGCTTGTAGGAAAAAGCAGTAATCATGAAGCGGTTATCCAACATATGATGAAAGATCGTAAAATTGTATCCTATCAATTTTAGGATAAAGCAAAAAAATAAAGGCCGAAGCCTTTATTTTTATTTTTTCTTGAAAACATAAAGATCCTTGTTTGGACCGTCAATTTCTTTTCCGTCCATATCCAATTGGATTAATATATTTTCACCTACTTTATATTTATAGTTTGCTGTTTTTCCTTTTAAAGTAATAATACTTCCTGTAGAATCCCAACTGAAAGTACCTTTATCATTGTTCTTTGAGTTTCTGTCCAGATATTCTTCAGTAATGTTAAACGTTTTATCATCATTCAGCGTCAATGAAGTTTTGATACCAGAGCAGTCTGCACAAGGAACTACCGCTTCGTAGGTACCATTCCAATCTAATGCATTTTCAGAAGTGTCACCGGCAGCTGATGGAGTAGCCTTAACAATACTGTCAGAAAGAGTAGACGGCAGAGCAGTTGCAGAATCTGTAGTTGAACCTGAAGTTTCAGTAGCTTCTTTTTTAGAACATGAAGCAAGGAACAAAGCTGCTCCTATTCCAAGAATGAATATTTTATTTTTCATCGTAAAAATTAATTAAAAATGTTTTTATTAAACTGACTTGTTGTGAACAAAAATCGAGCCATTGAAAGATAGACGTAAGTTGATTTTACAGTATAATTCAATGGTGAATAATCAATCTGTTTTATTTGTCAATTTTTTATAAATATAATGATTGACCTTTCATCTGCGAAGCTAAACTCATATTTAAGATTAATATATTGCTTTAAAAAGCATTAATATCAACTTTTACAGCCCTTTTATGGGGACTGTTCTTATTTTTCTTCGTAAATTCGGGCAAAATTTTGATTATGACAAAAAAGATACTTTTATCCGTATTTCTTTTGCCGGCTGCAATGGCATTTGCACAACAATATGGAGGAATGTGGATTCCTACGGAACTGAATGAAAAGGAAATGAAGGACCTGGGAATGAAAATTTCTGCAAAAGATATTTTTAATCCTCAGAAACCGAGCATAAAAGATGCTGTGGTGCAGTTTAACGGCGGATGTACTGCGGAAATCATTTCTCCTAAGGGATTGCTATTAACCAATCACCACTGTGGATTTGGTCAAATTCAGGCACATTCTACGGTTCAGAACGACCTTCTTTCAAACGGATTCTGGGCTAAAAACATGAATGGCGAACTTCCTAATCCGGGAGTGAAAGTAGACTTTATTGTCGATATTAAAGAGGTTACTTACCAGATTTTAGAAGGTACTGATAAACTTACTGAGCCTGAGTATACTAAAAAAATCAACAATAATATTGAGGTTTATAAGAATTCTCAAAAAATAGAATCTTATCAATCTATTATGATTAAGCCAATGTACTATGGAAACAAGTACTATGCTTATACTATCGAGACTTATAAAGATATTCGTCTTGTAGGGGCACCACCTCAAAGCATTGGAAAATTCGGAAGTGATACAGATAACTGGGTTTGGCCTAGACATACAGGAGACTTCTCTATGTTCAGAATTTATGCAGACAAAAACAATAAGCCTGCGGAATTCTCTAAAGACAACGTTCCTTACGTTCCAAAACACTATTTACCAGTTTCTATAAAAGATAAAAACGAAAACGATTTTACTTTTGTATTCGGATTCCCTGGAAGAACTACAGAATACCTTCCGGCAGTAGCAGTAGAGAAGATCATGAAAGATATCGATCCTGCAAGAATTGCTGTTCGTGATGTAGCTTTAAAAACATTAGATGAAAAAATGCGTGTAGACAATGAAACACGTATTAAATATGCTTCAAAATATGCTTCAGTAGCTAATTACTGGAAAAAATGGATCGGTGAAGTAGAAGGTTTGAAAAAATCTAATGCTGTTGAGAAAAAAGTAATGTATGAAGGTTCTTTAGTTGCTAAAAATCCAGAGATTAAGACCACTTTAGATCAATTGAACAAACTTTATAACGATCAGGCTCCTTACGCTTTGAATAATGCTTATTATACAGAAGTAGTAAGAAATGCTGAAACATTGAAGCTTGCTGGAGATTATAATGATTTCATCACTTCTGTTGAAGCAGGAAGAATGGATGAAAAAGAGCTTGCAAAGTTTAAAACAAAAGTAACATCTTTCTACAAGGACTACAGCGCAGAACTTGATGCTAAAGTAACAGCGAAGTTATTGGCATTATATGTGAATAAAACAGCTCCACAGTTTTTACCGGCAGGTTTCAGTAAATATAAAGACGAAAATGCAAACATTCCTATATTGGAAGATATGTCTAAAAACTCTATCATTACAGGAAGAACAGCTGTAAACGGAGGAATTTTAACGGCAGATATCGATAAAGCATTTTCTAGTCAGGACAAGTTAATCAAAACTTTAAAGAAAGATCCTATCTATCAATTGTATCTTTCTATGAAAGAAACGTATACAAAGACAGCTGATCCTCAATATACTGCTCTTCAGGCAAAAATTGATGCTTTGCAGAAGAAATTCATGGCACAGCAGATGGAGACCGATAAAGACAGAAAATTCTTCCCAGATGCGAATTCAACGCTTCGTGTAACGTATGGTAAAATTAAAGGATCAGCTCCAAGAGATGCTGTGTCTTACGGTTACCAGACTCACCTTGCCGGAGTAATGGAAAAATATGTTCCTGGAGATTATGAATTTGATGTTCCAAAGAAACTGATCGAGCTTTACAACAAGAAAGATTTCGGTATTTATAAAGATAAAACAGGTGATGTACCTGTAGGATTTACTGCTACCAACCATACAACAGGAGGAAACTCAGGAAGCCCTGCTCTTGATGCTAACGGGAATTTAGTAGGTCTTAACTTCGACAGACAGTGGGAGGGAACAATGAGTGACATCAACTATGATCCACGTTTCAGCAGAAACATCATGGTGGACACCAAATATATACTTTTCGTCGTTGAGAAATTTGCAGATGCAAAATGGCTTGTTGATGAAATGAAGATCATTAAATAATTTTAAAAAGTTATACCTTTAAAGAATCTATTTGAATTTATTTCGAATAGATTCTTTTTATTTTTAGGATGAAGGATAAAATCATTAATCTGTTTGCTGCTCTTGAATCTGATAATATCGGGAAATCATTTCCGTTGGATTACTGTTTGCCTGTTTATCACTGTGTTTCCGATGAGGATTTGCCTCATATTAAACATGTTATCAAGTATAAGAATACAAGACAGTTTGAGCAAGATCTGGATTATATTTCAAAACAGTTCAGGTTTGTCGATTGGGATGAATTTAAAAAATTTACTTCAAGTGATTCAAAAACTGGGAAAAAGATTGCTTTACTTACATTTGACGATGGTTTCAGAGAATTTTATGATCTTGTAGCTCCCATTTTGGAACGGAAAGGAATCTATGCATGTAATTTTATCAATCCTGCTTTTATAGATAATAAAGAATTGATGTTCAGATGTAAATCGAGCCTTATTATTGATAAAATTAGTAAAGTAAAAGTTGTTGATACTGAAGTATATAATGTTTTATCCCTTGAAAAAAATACAACTTTAGAAATGCTGCAAAGACATCTTCTAACAATTAATTATCAGAAAAAAGATGTTCTCGATAATCTTGCAGAAAGACTTGAAGTAGATTTTCAATCTTATTTAAAAGAACATAAACCTTATCTGAGTACTGATGAGCTGAAAAAGCTTACAGAAAAAGGCTTTGGAATATCTTCTCACAGTTGGGATCACCCTAAATACGGAGATTTATCCCTTGAGCAGCAAATGATTACAACGAATAAAACATTTGAATACTTAAAGGTAAACGGTTTCTTATATGAGAGTTTTGCTTTTCCTTTTACCGATTTTGGGGTAAAAAAGAACTTCTTTGATGAACTTTTTAAGAATGAAGATATCTATTGTAGTTTTGGAGCAGCAGGAGTAAAGCTGGACAGTGAAAAGAAGAATTTTCAGAGAATTCCAATGGAAATGGGGGAGGGTGCAGAAAAGATTCTGAAAAAAGAAACAGCTTATTTCAGAATTAAAAAACTGATGAATAAAAATACTATTGTAAGAAAATGATGCAGCTGAAAACATTGAACAAAAAAGAGTTGAAAGACTTTATAACTTCTGGTGATTATCTGCAGTATGATTTTCTTCCTATCACGGAGCATCGTGCCAAGTCTCACATCAATAATCCAAAAACAACGGATGAGCAGACCCTTCTTATTCTTGCTTTTTACGAAGGTAAACTCGCCGGATATATGGGATGTCTTCCTGATTATTTCTCAGTTGAGGATAAGAAGATTAGTTTTGCGTGGCTAAGTACACTATATGTAAGTGAAGAATTCAGAGGAAAAAAGATTGCAAAAGCACTTTTGATGAAAGCCTTAGAGGCATACGAAAACCGAGTGATAATGGCTGAGTTCACTAAAGAAGCCGAAGTTTTCTTTAACCATATGGGAAATGTTGAGAATATTTTCCCGAAAAGTGGAAAACGATACTATTTTAAAGTAGATGCTACAGAGATGATTATTGGAAAAATGCCCTGGACAAAAACATTAAGCCCTTTGTTGCAGATTGCAGATGGTATTACAAATTCTTTGGTTGGTTTAAAAAACAGTAAAATTAAAAAAACAGATTTCCGTTTTGAAACATTGAAGCATGCTGACGCTGAAATTTTAGACTTTGTGAATACATTTCCGGGTAAAAGAAGTATTTCCGAGATCAATTATTTCGTAGAAAATCCTTGGGTGATGAAGGGAAGGAAAAAAGATAACCATTACTTCTTTTCAAGCTATGCTGAGGTTTTTAAATATATCTGGGTTAAAATATATGATCTCAAAGGTAATCTTGAAACCTGTTCACTGTTGCTTTTAAGGGACGGACATCTTAAAATTCCTTATATTTTTTCAAAGACAGACGAAAATCTGACCCGATTGATTCATTTTCTGAGCTATTTTATCATTGAAAACAAAGTGAAAATGATGACGAATTACAATGTAGCTCTGAATAAGAAAATCAAGGAATTTAATATCTTTCCAAATATTTACGAAAAAGACTTTAAGCGTGATTATCTTTTTCGCCATGAATTATTACAAGAACTTCCCAAAGATTTTAATCCTGAACTTCAGGATGGAGACGGAGATTGCTTAATGACATAAGAACAAAACATAAATAAAAAGCCACTCAATTGAGTGGCTTTTGCTTTTAATGTCCGAAAATATCTTTCAGACTTACTTCTGTAAAGGTTCCCATTTTACTTACAGCTTCCATATCCAGATTTTCTTTTTTACCGATAATGGCAGTATTGAAATTCACAGATTGAATGTCTGTTTGGTAAAATTGTTTGATATCTTCAAATTGCAACCCCTGAATCTGCTCATAAATATCTTTTCTGAAATCATGTTCAATATTCAGTTTCTTTAATCTTAAGGTATTAAAGAATATATTATTTCTGGTAACTCTGGTTGATGCAATCTGTTTTAACGCCGCATTTTTTGCATTTTCAAACTGAATAGGAACTTCAGGAAGCTCATTCATCAGCTCATTCATGGTATCAACAGCAATCATCAGCTTGTCAGGTTGTGTTCCGATATAAGTAACCACATAATCAGGATGATTTATTTCTGCATTAGCAGAGTAGGAAACATAAGCAGAATATGCTAAACTTTTACTCTCACGAATTTCCTGGAAAACGATAGATGACAATCCTCTTCCGAAATATTCGTTAAAAACATTGATCTTTCCGAAGTTTGATGGATTAACAAGGTTTCCTCTTCCGGCTTTGCTCATTTCCATCTGTACCATGTCATAGTTCACAAAATAAACGTTTCCTCCGGTCTCTGGTTCAGGATATTTCTTAGGTTCAGGAGCTTGAAGGCTTTCATTCTCAATGTATTGACCGATGTGTTGCTTAAATCCATCAAAATCCTTTCCGTAAAAGAAAACCTGATAAGGATATTTGAAAAGCTGTTTCATTCGGTCTGTGAATGTTTCTGCTTTACTGCTTTCCAACTCTTCTTTGGAAATAACGTCTGTAAAACGGGAAGTATTTCCAAGCTTTGCATAATTTACTAAAGCAGTCATGATGCGGCTTTTATCCTTTTTTATCGCCTGGCGGTTCTCTAAAACAGTCCCTACAAACTGATTATAAATTTCCTGATCGGGCTGTACATGAGTCATCCAGTGCTGTAGAAGTAAAATTCCTTTTTCAATATTCTCTTCCAGTCCGCTAAGGGAAATCAGCAGTTGATTATTTGTTGTTTTAAAATCATTACTCACTCCGATTTTAAAGAATTCCTTCTTTAGATCCTCAGGAGAAAAATCTTCGGTTCCTAAATATTGTAAAAACTGTGTTGAAATTCCCAGATCTCTGTCATGATCACTTCCAAAAGGAAAAATGAAATGTACCTGAGCAATATCGTTGTATTTATTTTTTACAAAGCTTAATTTTTTACCTTTAATATGATCAGTTGCGATTTCTTTCCTATAATCAATGAATTCAGGTTTGATGTCTTCTGTTTTTTCAGATAAGATTTCCTGTAAAAACTCTGATTGTGCCTCACGGTTGATCTTCACAGGAGTAATTCCCGGGTTTTCAACTCTTACCAATTTATCATTTACTCCTTTTTCTTTATTGACAACTACATAATTGTCTTTGAAGAAGGTATTGGCAAAACTGATCACATCTTCTTTAGTGAAACTTGCGTATTCGTTCATTTCATTCAATTCCTGTTCCCAGCTTCTACCTTTTATATAAATATCATATAAAGTGGTGGCAAGCCCTTCTGCTGTTTCAAGCCCTTTCATTCTTTGAAGTTTGAAATCATTGATGATAGCGGGAAGCATCCAGTCTGGGAAATCTCCCTTTTTGATAAGCTCTATTTCATCTAAAACCATTTTTGTAGCATCTTTCAACGTTTGAGTTTCCTTTGGAACTGCTACAATTGAAAAATATCCATATCGCTTCAAGCCTACAGAGAAAGCCTGTGCCCATAGCATTTTTTGAGTTTGATTAATGTGAAGATCCAATAGTCCGGCTTCCCCTCTGTTGCTAAGGATATTTACAACAATATCTGCAAGCATGGCTTCACGTGTACCATAGCTGTCTGTTCTCCACGCCAGTTGCACCCGTGGAGTAGTGGGGCTTTTTACTGTTCTCTCAACAATTTCGGTTATCGGTTGTTCAATAATAGGTGTTTTTTTCGGAAGCTCTCTGTACGGAATAGTTCCAAAATATTGATCAACCAATTGAATCGTTGCCTCAAAATCAAGATCACCCACCAATACCATTGCGTAATTATTAGGAACATAATATTCATCAAAATACTTATGAATAGCTTTCATGGAAGGGTTTTTCAGATGTTCCGGTTTCCCAAGAGTTGTCTGTTGTCCATTGGGATGAGTAGGGAAGAGGGCTGACATCAGCTCATAGTTTACAAGTCTTGTGTCATTATCCTGTGCTCTGTTGAATTCCTCATATACAGATTCTAATTCTGTATGGAAAAGGCGCAGAACAATTTCAGAGAATCTTTCCTTCTCGATCTTTAGCCATTTTTCCAGTTCATTATTAGGAATATTGTTTTTGTAAACTGTTTCATCAAACCAGGTGTGGGCATTCGTTCCACTAGCTCCTAATGAAGAAATAGCTTTGTCATACTCATTGGAAATAGCATATTGACTGGCTTCCTGAGAAACTTCATCGATCTTTTTATAGATTTCTTTTTTCTTTTCAGAATCCTGTTCTGCTTTATGTTCTTCGTATAATGCTGAGATCTGGTCAAGAAGTTTTTTCTCTTTTTCCCAGTTTTGAGTACCTAATTTAGACGTTCCTTTGAACATCATGTGCTCCAGATAGTGAGCAAGCCCGGTATTGTCAGAAGGATCATTATTACTACCGGTTCTTACAGGAATGAATGTTTGAATTCTCGGAGCATCGAAGTTTTGAGCAAGGAAAACCTTTAGGCCATTCTTCAGTGTATAGATTCTTACTTTATTTTCATCGTGATTTACCGTAGTATATTCGTATTGATTTATATCTGTGTGAATCGTTTCTTTATATTTTATGTCTGTCATATAGTGGTTCATTTCATTCTTGTCGATTCAGAATGTAATACAAATGTAAGCAATCGAAAAAACATGCTTTATGCTTTTCGTCACTATTACATCTATTGCTATAGTTGAATAGATAAATCGGACAAGTAATAATTAATAATTTGAGGTCAATTTCAATGTATGCATCCTTTAATCTTTGTCTTCCCGTAGAGCTCTCAGTATTTATTTCTAATTTCACTTATCTATATATAAGTAGAGCTATATAAGATGATCTATTTTGGTTCATTATGAATCATTATACTGACGTCTTTCATTCTTCCACATCCATATTTTTCCATTCCTATTATAATACCTATGTATAATATGAATGTTCTTGCTATCCTAATCTGCGTAATCAATGGCTATGTGGTTAAATAAAATATGCACCGCCCATAAGCCCATCCACAAGATATTCACTAGAAACGGTCTTTAGCCCATTTACAAAAAATCACACCTCATAGGCTTTAGCCCAAACTTAAAACCATTCAAAAATCTTCTATATATAATAGTATCCTTCATCACTTATTTGAACACCATCACATCCATATTATATATAAAACGTTCCCACCTTCCATTCTCATATTCTTTAATTCCTCCCACAGCTCTCCCTCAAACAGATGTTTAATATTTTTCTCCCTTTAAACCAGTTGTTTAGGATTGAATATTAATTTAAGATGAAATTTATGTTAAATAAGTTTGTTTTGCTTTGAATAAAGTTGTTATCTTTGCCCCACTGAAAACGAGAGTATATC
>NZ_FTOL01000027.1 GCF_900156735.1 Chryseobacterium ureilyticum | reverse complement strand
TTTTTATTTTATTTTTAAAAGTCTCATACAGTAATGTATGAGACTTTTTTTTGCTCTATAGCCAGAGCACTATATCCAAAACTATTCTTAAATACGCAAATACTAAAGAGAACATGGACAAGGAGTAAGTAATCAATAAATAATCGGAAAACCACTCTCAAAACGTGACTGATCATAGCTTACTGAATATCTTCAATTCTACTCTTTACTTTACATAGAATCTATATCTAAGTTTTGGCTAAAGCCAGATTAATATATTTTTTATTTGAACGGGCTTCCTTTGATTATATTATTGTCCGCTCCTACTGAATAATGATTATGTCAAACAACACAGAACTCATATTCAAATATTTTTAAAGCTCATTCTTTAATTAAAGATATCGTCTTTACCTTATTTTCTAGATCTTTTTACTCTCTCATTTTTTCCCTAGATATATACTTTTTAATATTCTAAGTTTAGCTAACTTCATTGAAATGATTTACTTTTTTATAAATATTCCTTCCATTAGAATTAGGATAATAATTTATTCCTGGAAAGATTTGACTATTGCATGTTGAATCACTATTTAAAATATTGCATTATCCATTCAAAAATCTGCAAAATCTGTGAGATCTGCGAGAAACTAGTTACGTTTTAAATAAAACCAAGTTAAAGCATTGGATTTATTTTTCTGAAATAAGTTGAACACTATTTTTAGTACATTATTATATATTTTTGATATATAACTTAATTTTGGGATGTGGATATTATTTTGGTAAGCTTAAAAATATTCTCAATCTTTATGGCTACTTCTATTTTTTTGAATAGATCCACTCTCTATAAACACTCTTCATATACTGTACTATAAAAAGTACTTTCAAATAATATGATAATTTGTTTTATACAAAAGCTATTATAATTTAGTAAATACTCTATATTTTTTAATTGCCTTTTTGGTATACAATACGTTAGGCAAATCTCCTTAGCATGGATATTTTTATAATCCAGATTATTAACAATCATTGTGGATAACTATGTTAATCTCATAATGTATTATTAATGTGTATTTTATAGTAATATTTTTCCACTTTTATTGTTTTTATTATAATTGTATTTGTTTTGCGTTGAATAAAGTTGTTATCTTTGCCCCACTGAAAACGAGAGTATATCAGTAGCGCAGAAGAGCTTTTAGATAGGCAGAGACGATATTGCTTCAAGAAGAGAGGAACGAAAAAAAGCTTTGCATTTTTTATCAAATAAAATTTGCGAGTTAAAATAAAGTTAGTATCTTTGCAGTCCCAATTGA